>NZ_CP192074.1:4907017-9814035 GCF_050942345.1 Nocardia pseudovaccinii | reverse complement strand
GCAGTTTCCTCCCCGGAAGTAGGCGATAGGAGCAGACGGTCGGAGCCTGCGGAGTATCGGCGTGACTGAGCCGATGTTGTGATTCCGCGTACGTCCGTAACCGGTTCGGACGCTGCCCGGGTCCCCCATCCGGGCGGCGGCGTGGCACCGTCGGCCCTACGAATATGCCACTCCAGGGGTCTTTCCACACAATTATCCACAGATGTGGAGAACCCTGGGGAAATGTGAAACGAGGTTGTGCTCCGCCGCTATACGGCCTGGACCTGCGGTTCTGCAGCAATCTTCTGGCTACGTAACTTAGCCGGTGCGCCGGTCGACGGCTAGGGGTGTGGACGAACTCACGGTTATACCCAGGATGCGTGACTCCGGTGCAGCGTCCCCATGCAGGCCGCAGGACCGGTGGGCCGAGTTTGACCCGCACTTTGCCGATCAGTACCCTCGTACAGTCACCCCTTGGTGCGGTGGCGGTCCTGTGCTGACCGTGTCAGGTCGTATCGACCTCGTGCGCCAGGACCGACGCGCATCGATGATGACCACCTCGCGATTCATCGCGCAAAGACGTATCACCGACAAGCTTTGGGCGCCGGACGGCGCCCACCTACTCGAGGAGTGTTGACCGTGGCCAAGGGCAAGCGGACGTTCCAGCCGAACAACCGTCGTCGGGCGCGGGTCCACGGCTTCCGTCTCCGGATGCGCACCCGCGCTGGTCGCGCCATCGTTTCCGCGCGACGCGGCAAGGGCCGCAAGTCCCTCACTGCCTGATCCTCGCTCTCGGACGCTCGGGTGTTGCCTGAGCCGTATCGGTTGCATCATCGTGCCGACTTCTCCCGGACGGTGCGCCGCGGCCAGCGAATCGGGAGGCGAGATCTGGTCGTACACGCGCTCGTGCACGGGTATGACGGAACTATGGGCGCGAGTGGACGACGAAGCGATGCGGCTGAGGCCGGATCGTTGGTCCGCGTGGGCGGTCCGCGGTTCGGATTGATTGTCAGCAAGGCGGTGGGCAACGCGGTGATTCGTCACCGCGTCGCCCGCCGCCTGCGTCATATGTGCGGCCAGGTGATCGCCGAGCTGCCCGCTGATACCGACATCGTGATCCGCGCATTGCCCGGCGCCGCCACCGCCGACGCGACGGAGTTGCTCCGCCAGCTGCGTGGCGCGCTGCGCAAGCTCGATATCGTCCGCCCATCGGCTACCGTGGCCGGTGCGGGATGAGTGCGCGTTCCACCGTTGCTCGGCTACCCGCGAACACGGTGATCTTCCTGATCGAGCTCTACCGGACGTATGTCTCCCCCATGCGCCTGCCGGTGTGCCGTTTCACCCCGACCTGTAGCGAGTACGCGGTGACCGCGTTACGCACCCGTGGCCTGTTTGTCGGCCTCGGATTGACGGTCGTGCGATTGGCGAAATGTGCACCCTGGCACCCTGGTGGGTGGGATCCCGTTCCGGAGCGAAAAACACGCGAACGGAACGAGTCAGCCGCCGACCAGCAGGAGTCGGCGCCACACGCTTGTAAAGGATCACCGCGCGCGGTGATCAGCGATACGAACGACGGGAGTGCATAGAGCCGTGCTCGACTTCATTTATTATCCGGTGTCCTGGATCCTCTGGTTCTGGCATCGGGTCTTCGGGTTCGCGTTCGGCGCGGACAACGGACTCACCTGGGCGCTGGCCGTGGTGTTCCTGGTGTTCACGTTGCGCTTGGTGCTCTACAAGCCGTTCGTCAAGCAGGTGCGCACCACCAAGCAGATGCAGGAGCTGCAGCCCCAGATCAAGGAGTTGCAGAAGAAGTACAAGAACGATCGCCAGAAGATGGCGACCGAGATGCAGAAGCTGCAGAAGGATCACGGCTTCAACCCGTTGATGGGCTGCCTGCCGATCCTGGCGCAGGTGCCGGTCTTCCTCGGGCTGTTCCATGTGCTGCGCTCGTTCAACCGCACCGGCACCGGCATCGGTCAGCTCAGTATGTCGGCCTACGACAATGCGCATACGCCGAACTATGTCTTCAGCGCCACCGACGTCCAGTCCTTCCTCAGCGCCCGTATCTTCGGCGCCCCCATCTCGGCCTACATCACCAGCCCGCCGAGCCAGTTGCAGGCCTTCGCCGATTACGGTGGCGTGCCGACCAAGCTGAGCATCGCGCTGGTCTCGATCCCGCTGATGGTGATCGCCGGTCTGGCGACCCATTTCAACGCGCGCGCCTCGGTTGCCCGGCAGAGTCCGGAGGCCGCGGCCAACCCGCAGTCGGCCATGATGAACAAGCTCGCGCTGTGGGTGTTCCCGCTCGGCGTGCTGGTCGGTGGCCCCTTCCTGCCGATCGCCATCCTGCTCTACTGGGTGTCCAATAACATCTGGACCTACGGACAGCAGCACCTCGTCTTCGGCCGCATGGCGAAGGAAGAGGAAATCAAGAAGCAGCAGAAGCTGGAGCAGCGCGCACAGAACGCGCCGAAGCCTGGTGCCAAACCGGTCAATGTGAAGAAGAAGCAGTCGCCTTCCGACGCGACGTCCGTCGATGCGGATGCCGATACCGCCGTGGATGCGGTTGACGCGCCGCCGTCTACGAACGGCACCGCGAAGTCCTCGACCAAGGCGGGACAGCGGCGCTCGGGCGGGCAGAAGCGACCGGGCAACCGTGGGCGACCCAACCAGAAGCGACGGCGCTGACACATCGCGCGCCTGCGGGATCTCTGAGCAACCCTGTTCGCGTTCTCCGATCGGCGCCGGTCGCCGGTCGCGCGCGATGAGCAGATGAAGGAAATCAAATGACTGTTGAAACCGACGGAGGGGACGCCACTGTGGCGACGACGACGATGGTGAACGGCGAAGCCGAAGCGGGGGCCGAATCCACCGAGGCCGCGAACGATGCCGAGGAAGCTCTCATCGAAGAGGGCGAAATCGCGGGCGACTACCTCGAGCAGTTGCTCGATGTGCTCGATTTCGACGGCGATATCGATCTCGATGTCGAGGGCGACCGCGCCATCGTGAGTATCGACGGTGGCCGGGATCTCTCGAAGCTGGTTGGCCGCAACGGCGAGGTGCTCGACGCACTGCAGGAGCTGACCCGGCTGGCCGTGCAGCAGGCCACCGGGGTGCGCAGTCGGCTCATGCTCGATGTGGCGGGCTGGCGCGCCAAGCGTCGCTCGGAGTTGAGTGCACTCGGCACCGCGGCCGCGCAGCGGGTGCTGGAATCCGGTAAGCCGGAGCCGCTGTCGCCGATGACTCCGTTCGAGCGGAAGATCGTGCACGACGCCGTCGCCGCTGTCGACGGTGTCAGCAGCGAGAGCGAGGGCGTGGAGCCCAATCGGCACGTTGTCGTGGTGCCTGCCTGAATCGGGCGCTGTGATTGGATTAGGGCCTCCGGTCTTCGGACCGGAGGCCCTCTCTATGTCTTGGATGCGCTCCCCTCCCCCGGCCCTGTTGCCGCACTGATCGACTCGAGTTCGGAAGGATGTTTCACGTGGAACGAGATCTCGGTGGCATCACCGCGTTGCCGAATGAGCTGGAGTCCCCGGCTGCGGCCGCGGTGGTTTTCGGAGACCGGCTGGATCTCGCGCGTCGGTACTGTGCCGCCCTCGCCGCTGCCGGTGTCGAGCGCGGACTGATTGGTCCCCGTGAGGTACCGAGGCTATGGGATCGACACATTCTCAACTGTGCGGTGGTCGGTGAGTTGATGGCGGAGGGCACCACCGTGGTCGATATCGGCAGCGGCGCCGGACTACCCGGAATCCCATTGGCGATCGCGCGCCCGGATCTCCGCATCACCTTGGTTGAACCACTGTTGCGTCGCACCATCTTTCTGAGTGAATTCATCGAGGCGGCCGGACTCGATGTGACCGTGGTGCGCGGTCGGGCCGAGCAGTCGGGCGTGATGAAAGAAGCGGGCGGCGCGGATGTGGTGACCTCTCGCGCGGTTGCCCCGCTGGCGAAGCTGGCGCAGTGGTCCCTGCCCCTGTTGCGCGATCACGGACGGATGCTCGCACTGAAGGGAGTCAGCGCGGCCGAGGAACTCGAGCGCGACGGTGAGGCTTTAGCGAAGGCGGGCGCGGGAAATGCGACCGTTGTGGAATGCGGCGCTGGACTCATCTCCACCCCCACTCTGGTAATCAGCGCCGAGCGGCTGCCGCGTTCCGAGCGCCCCTCGCGTCGGGCCGGACGGTCGGCGCGGAAGTCGAAGTAGCGGTTCTCGATTCGCGGCAATGTTTCATGTGAAACAAGGCGTCTAGGTGTCTGCGGCGCAGCCGACTTCGACCCGAAACTTCACGTGACGTTTCGAATCCGGTGTCACCGGATGGGGAAATCGATGATCCCCATTGCGCGAGGCTCATTGGACACGAGAGCGCCCGGCGTGAGATGCCCGCTGCGCGGAGGCGTATCCGATGTTTCATGTGAAACAGAACTTCGGTGTCGGTCCGGGAGTTCATGTTTCATGTGAAACGGCGAATCAGATGCGTCAATCTTGCTCGCGGCGATGTGATTCGGTGCAGATTCGCGTGTCCTTTGCGCGATGCCGCGATTCAGCTTTCTAATCGCGCTGAGTGCTGGCAAGCTAGTGAGCGTCGGGCGTGAGCGTTGGTGCCACGGAGGGATGTGGGTTTGTCGCAGCGGCGAGAGCTCCGCTCGTCGATCGGGCGCCGCGGTCCCGATTGAGCATCAAGTTCGATCCGACACAGCTAGTCATGACACGGCGCCGAATTCGGTCGGGCGCACGTGATCTGAGGTTCTCGCGTTAGGAGCTGTCTATGTCGAGCGGTCCGGCGAATGTTTCACGGGAAACAACGTCGCGCGTGCCGGGGATGCTGGACTCCAGCACCTTGGATGCGGAGGCATTCGGAAGCACACCGTTCGGGCACATCTCCCCCAGTGAGACCCCGATAGCGGCCGAAGCCCAACGTGCAAGCCAGATATTGCATCCAGGAAAGGTGACAGTGCCGAAACCGCACGAGCAACGGATCATCACCATCGCCAATCAGAAGGGGGGCGTCGGTAAGACGACAACCGCCGTGAATCTCGCGGCCGCCCTGGCGCATACCGGGATGACGGTTCTCGTGATCGACCTCGATCCCCAGGGCAATGCCAGCACCGCTCTGGGCATCGAGCATCACTCGGGTGTCCCGTCGAGCTACGAACTCCTCATCGGCGAGGTGTCGGTGATGGATGCGATTCAGCAGAGCCCGCACAGTGAGCGTCTGCTGTGCATCCCGGCGACCATTGATCTGGCCGGTGCCGAGATCGAATTGGTCTCCATGGTGGCCAGGGAGGGGCGGCTCAAGGCCGCCATTCAGGAGGCCAATATCGCCGGGTACGACATCGATTACGTCATGATCGACTGCCCGCCGTCGCTCGGTCTACTCACCGTCAACGCAATGGTTGCTGCTAAGGAAGTGCTCATCCCGATCCAGTGCGAGTACTACGCGCTGGAAGGTGTGGGGCAATTGCTCCGGAATATCGGTCTGGTGCAAGCGCACCTGAATCCTGAACTACACGTGTCGACGGTGCTTCTCACGATGTACGACGGTCGGACCAAGCTGGCCGACCAGGTCGCCGAGGAGGTGCGTGGGCACTTCGGCGATGTGGTGCTGAAGTCGGTCATCCCCCGCAGTGTGAAGGTCTCCGAGGCGCCGGGCTACGGCATGACGGTGCTCGATTATGATCCAGGCTCCCGGGGTGCGATGAGTTATCTGGACGCCGGTCGCGAGATGGCCTCCCGGTCGGTGATCCGGCCGGGTGCCGCCGAGCGCGCGCAATGACGAACGAGGAAAGGGTCGGTAGCCGATGACTCAGGCGAAGAAGGGCGGGCTAGGCCGCGGACTTGCCGCGTTGATTCCGACCGGGCCGGCGGCCACACCGGGACTCGGTGCCGCACCCGGACTCGGTAGCGCCGCAGCCAATGTCGTCATCGGCGTCGATCCGATCGGACCGCAACCGGCTTCCGCCTTCCTGCACCGGGTCCCCGACCCCAGCGATGAGCAGCTGTCGGATGGCGGCGCGTCCTATCGCGAGATTCCGCCGGAGCAGATCGAACCGAATCCCAAGCAGCCGCGCCACGTCTTCGAGGAAGAGGCGCTCGCCGAACTCGTGCACTCCATCAAGGAATTCGGCCTGATGCAGCCCATCGTGGTGCGTCGGCTGGAGCCCGGGGTCGACAAGTATCAGATCGTCATGGGTGAGCGTCGTTGGCGCGCTTGCCAAGAGGCCGGACTCGCGGCGATTCCGGCCATTGTCCGCGAGACGGCGGACGATGCGATGCTGCGAGACGCTCTCTTGGAGAACATCCATCGGGTGCAGCTGAACCCGCTCGAAGAGGCGGCGGCCTATCAGCAGCTGCTCGAGGAATTCGATGTCACCCATGAGGAATTGGCGACCCGAATCGGTCGATCCCGACCGGTGGTGACGAATATGATTCGCCTGTTGAAACTGCCGATCCCGGTGCAGCGCCGGGTCGCGGCCGGCGTACTGTCCGCCGGACACGCTCGGGCGCTGCTCGGCCTCGAGGCAGGCGCCGACGCCCAAGAGGTACTCGCCGCCCGCATCGTTGCCGAGGGATTGTCGGTCCGGGCCACCGAGGAAGCCGTCACCCTGGCGAACCGGGATCCGGATACGGCCGCTCCCCCTGCCCCCCGGCGCAAGCCTATTCATATGCCGGGTCTGCAGGATGTGGCCGAGCGGCTGTCGGAATCCTTCGACACTCGCGTCACCGTGAGCCTCGGCAAGCGGAAGGGCAAGATCGTTGTCGAATTCGGTTCGGTCGAAGACCTCGAACGCATCGTAGGCATGATGGAGCAGCAGCAGCTCGGCAAGTGACAGAAGTGGCAAAAATAGCCGTGTGTTTCCGGTAGGCACGTGTTCGGCGTCGAAACGTCACTGTGACGGCGCAGAAAACCGGCCTACGGAGGGGCTCCTTACCAACAGCACAGCGACGTGGAATGAGGCGGGTTCGCTTTGATCGCATATTCTTGCTGGCGAGTGAATGCAGCGTGAGTGTGGATGAATCGGATAGCTGGAGGCTGAGCAGAGCGGTGTCGACCAGCGTCACAGCACTAACCTTGGGTGGACTCGACAGGCTACCCGCCCATGCGCGGCGTTGCGTGTTCTGGGAGATCGATCCGGCCGTGGCCGCGACCTCCCGCGAGTTCAGCGATCCGGTCTTCGAGAAGGAGGCCTGGCTGTCCACGGTCATGCTGGAGTGGGGTTCGTGCGGTCAGGTCGCGAACGTCGACGGCAACATAGCGGGGTGTGCGCTGTACTCGCCGCCGAGCGCCGTACCGCGTGCCGGCCTGTTCCCCACATCGCCGGTCAGCCCGGATGCGGTCCTGCTGACCACGCTGCGGGCCGAATTCCCGTATCAGGATGCCGACATAGCCCAGCGCCTCATGACGGCCGTGGTGGCCGATCTGGTGCGTCGTGGCGTGCGTGCATTGGAGGCCTTCGGCATTCGCACCGATCCTCCGGCGACTGCGATGTCGGATCGTTCGCTCGGCTCGATGCGGTTGATGGAGCGGATCGGTTCACCGGTCCGGGATGCGGCCTCGGCGGGTAAGGCGACCGGATGTTCGCCGGAGACCTGCATGATCGAGGCGGACTTCCTGGAGGACGTCGGTTTCGAAGTGGTCGCGCCGCACCACCGCTTCCCCCGGCTGCGCTTGGAACTCGACTCCGATCACGGCTGGAAGGAAGATGTGGAGCGCGCGCTCGATCAGCTGCTCGCCGCCGCCTCCCTGACGGTCCCCTTCCGCGTCGGAGCACCCTGAGATTACGCATACAACAACAGTGCGCCCCTGCCGACCGTCGGCAGGGGCGCACTCGTATGGGAAGTATTGGTCGTTCGTAATCTAGTGAGCCAGAAGGCAATTCACTACATCCGGTCGGCTGCGGCCAATTCCTCTGCCAGCAATTCGGCGAAAGTGTATGTGCCCGTCGGCTGATCGTCCTGGCCGAGCAGATACAGTCGCTTCACCGAGATAAGGATGGCCTCGGCGATCACATCGCGCATCCGCGGGTTGGTGAGTACCGACGCATCGTATTCGTTTGTGAGATAACCGATATCGACCTGCACCGTCGGCATCTTGGTGAGCCGCAATAGATCCCAGGTGCGCGCGTGAGTTCGGCAGTCCTGCAACGAGGTTCGCGCGACCACTTCACGCTGGATGAAGCCGGCGAGCACCTGGCCGATCATCGATACCGAACCGTGCGAATTTCCGAAGTGGAAGCCTGCGACACCGTTGGCGGACGGGCTCGGATTGGTCGCACAGCGCAGCGAGATCATCAGATCGGCATCGAAGGCATTGGAGGTGTCCGCGCGCTCGGCGTCGGTCGGATTGGCGCCCCACGGCCGCGACAGGAAGGTTTCCATGCCGGTGGCGGCCATTCGGCCCTCCAGCCTGCTGGCCAGATCCCAGAGGATCTCCGACTCGTAGACATCGCCGTATTCGGTCGGCACCGCGAAGCCCTTGTCCGGGCCGCCGAGACCCGGATCTATGACGATCCGCTTCCCGGTCAATTGCGGCCCGGCGCGGTGCACCACCTCTTCCTCGGCGATCCGATGCGGATTGCCGCCGGTGACACGCGCGCCGAGCAGCTCCAGCGAGCGCAGCGTATCCGGACCGCAGATGCCGTCCGCCGCCAAGCCGATCTCCCGCTGGAATGCGGTGAGCGCCTCATGGGTGTGCGGGCCGAAGTAGCCGTCGACGCGGTGCACGTAGAAACCGAGATCCTGTAGCCGGCGCTGCAGGGTTGCCACATCGTCGCCGTAGAGCGGCGCCGAGAGCTGGTAGATCAATGTGCGGGCACCGAGGCGATAGGAGGCTTCCTTGAGCGCGCGGTAGGTAGCCGGTCCGACGACCCCGTCGACCAGCAGTCCGCGGTGCTGTTGGAAGGCGCGAACCGCCGAGTCGAGCTGGCGATCGAAGGAAGCGTCGGTGTCCATCCAGTACTCTCGCGCATCAGCGTGATCTGTTGCGGCGGAGTGCGTATGCAGAAACCCGAGACTTGCCAGGGTGCTCCGAACCTCGGCGACGGCTGGACCGGTATCGCCGTGACGAAGTCGGTGCATGCGTGAGAGCCCTTTCCTTCCGTCAACCCGGGTACCCACTCATGCGACGGCTCACACCCTCGCACGACCGGAGGTCGGTCGATTGTCTCAGACCCGGACCGGAATACGACAATTCCCGGCGTCCAGGCATCCTACGGCGCGTCGTCGATTGACGGCGTTCTTTGACGAATACGTCAGATGATGCCGTCGAGTTCACGCAGCAGGGCGGCTTTGCCCTTCGCTCCGACGATCTGCTTGACCGGCTTGCCACCGGAGAACAGCATCATAGTTGGCAGCGAGAGGATCTGATAATCGCGGGCGACGCCCGGATTGGCATCCACATCCACCTTGGCCACGGTGAGCTTATCCGCGTGCGTGCCCGCGATCTCCTCCAACACCGGGGCGACCATCTTGCACGGGCCGCACCAGTCGGCCCAGAAGTCGACGAGTACCGGCTTCTCACTGAGCAGCACGTCGTCGGCGAAGGACGCGTCGGTCACGGTGACCGTGTTTTCGGACATGGGGTATCTCCTTGTAGTGCAAAAAGTGATGAGATCAGTTGGCGGGCACGGCAACTGAGTTGCCGGCGTGGTCCAGGGTGTTCGAGGTGATGTCACCCTGTTCGGCCAGCCAGCGCTCGGCGTCGATCGCGGCGCGGCAGCCGGTGCCCGCGGCCGTAATGGCCTGGCGATAGGTGTGGTCGACCAGATCGCCCGCGGCGAAGACGCCGGGCACCTCGGTAGCGGTCGACGGATGCAGCACCTGCACGTAGCCCTCGTCGTCCAGCTCCACCTGATCCTTGACCAGCTCGCTGCGCGGATCGTGTCCGATCGCCACGAACAGGCCGGTCGCGGCCAGTTCGGAGGTCTCGCCGGTACGGGTATCGCGCAGTGTCAGGCTGGTCACGCTGGTATCGCCGTTGACCGCCGCGACCTCGGCGTTGAGCACGAACTTGATCTTCTCGTTGGCCTTGGCGCGCTCCAGCATGATGCGCGAGGCCCGGAACTCCTCGCGGCGGTGCACGATGGTCACGGTGCTGGCGAACTTGGTGAGGAAGGTCGCCTCCTCCATCGCGGAGTCGCCACCGCCGACCACGACGATGTCCTGGCCCTTGAAGAAGAAGCCGTCGCAGGTGGCGCAGGCGCTGACACCGCGGCCGAGCAGCTTCTGCTCACCGGGGACGTTCAGATAGCGCGCGGCCGAGCCCATGGCGAGGATTACGGCGTAGGCCTGGTAGGTCTCATCGCCGACGGTGACCGTCTTGATCGGGCCGCTCAGATCGATGGCGTCGACATCCTCGGTCCGGATATCGGCGCCGAACCGCTTGGCCTGTTCGCGCATCTCCTCCATCAGATCCGGGCCCATGATGCCAGCGCGGAAGCCGGGGAAGTTTTCGACCTCGGTGGTGGTCATCAGTGCGCCGCCGAACTGGGTGCCCTCGAACAGCAGGGGCTGGAGTTCGGCGCGGGCTGCGTAGACGGCGGCGGTATAGCCGGCGGGTCCGGAGCCGACGATGATCAAGTCGCGAACTGCGTTGCTCATGTGACCCTTCCGAGGGAGATTCGTTAGACGTGTCGGTCAACAACAGGGTAAACGGTGTTGTTCCCGACGTGATGTGGGACAACCGCACGACGTGACGTCGCCCACTCGTCAACCGATGTCGGTGAGAGCCAACTGTTGCGGATCGTCGGCGCCGCAACCGATTCCGACGACCAGCGCGGTAATCTTGTGCGGACGCGGGCCGGTGAGCAGGATCAGCACGGCGTCTCTGCCCTGGAAGGTGGTGTCGGTCGAACCGAGGACGGTGCGGTCCAGGCCGTTGGCGTGGACGCAGCGGTTCAGGGCCGTCGGGGTGCCCAGTGCGCCGGTGACGTCATTGCGACCGAGGGCGCTCAATGCGACAGTGGCGTCGAGTTCGTCACCGAGTTGGACATTGCTGCTGGTGGTCGGTTGGGCGCTCGGGGCCACCTCGTGCCCGCGCAGTGCGTCCACCGCGACCGCCACGCAGGCCACCACCGCGATCACGGCGGCCGCGGCGGCGACCCAGCGGAGTCTGCGTGTGCCGCGTCGCGTCAGCGGGATGACAGCCTCGTGCCCGGAATGCTTTGCGTCATCCCCGGATTCGGGCCACTCGGCAACCGACGATTCCGGCCGTGTGGTGGCCGTGGGCAGCCGATGGACGGTTGCGACCTGCTCGGTGGGCTCGTGCGCCTCATCGAGGCCCTCGACGAACTCCTCCAGCCGGGCCGCTATATCGGCGGGCATGGCGTGGATGATGCGCTCGTCCCGGCCGAGTGCGCGCAATTCGGCGCTGACATCGTCGAGCGAGTTGAGGAACCGCAGGGCGTCCGGATCCTTGCGAACCATCGGCCACAGCTGCTCGCTCAGCTCCGGCGCCACATTGTCGGCATGTAGATCGGCGAGCAGTTCGGGTGAGAACGGAGGCTGCGGATCGGATCGGGTCGCCATCGCACCTCCGGATTCTCGAGTCGATACCCGCCCGCACGTCGCGGGCGGCGCTGCCAGTACATCGTCTGGTTGTCCGTCACTATTAATGACGCATCTCGGCTACTTCCGGTTCCCCGGATCACGCAGAAAATCCAAACGTTCTTGGAGTCGCTGTCGGCCGCGCGCGCATCGGCTCTTGATGGTGCCCTCCGGCACGCCGAGCAGCGCCGCTGTTTCCGCGACACTACGCCCTTCCAGTTCCACCGCGACAAGCGCCGCCCGCTGCTCCTCCGGCAGCGTGAACAGCGCGCGGTCGATGACGAGTGACATTTCCAGTTCGGCGATATCGTCGCGGGCACCCTTGGGTTCCGGCATGGTCTCCGGCGCCAGCGGCACCGCGCGACGGGTCTTATTGCGCCGGATCCGGTCCAGACAGGCGTTCACCACGATGGCGTGCAGCCAGCTGCGCACCTCGGCCTCGGCGCGGAAGGTGGCGGCGGTGCGGTGTGCCGAGAGCAGAGCGTCCTGCAGCGAATCCGCCGCGTCCTCGCGGGTATAGGAGGTGCGGAGGGCGGTCTGCCAGAGGTGGTCGTTATGGCGGCGCAGCAGCTCGGCGAAGGCATGCCGCTGACCGCGCACATGGGCTTGCAGCAGTTCGACATCGGTGAGCTCGTCGGGGACGAACGAGCGCTCGCGGAACGCAACAGGCCGCGACTTCCCCTCGTGGGAATCCTCGTTCAGTTCGGACGGCAAAACCAACCCCTTGGACAGCTCTCACGGCGATGACGGACACGAGCGACCACCATCGAAATTTCGCAGCATCCAGGATCGAACAACCAGAACCCGGGGAGCTCCCCCTGAGTGAGAGCGCGGCTAGATCATATCGTCAGTAAAGAATTGGCAGCAACCAGACCACTTGGAGCACAGCGGATCCGAACTGCGGGAAGGTGACAACTGATTTCGCAAGTACATGGGTAACTCGCCGGGGACGCCCGAAACCGAGCCAGGCAGGCGACGCTGGACCTGAACGCAGCTGTCGCGGCACTTACTTGTATGGCCTGAAGAATTCGGGAAGGCGGATGAGCACGGGGCGGACACGTGCGGCGAGCGGCAGAGCTGAGCGGCGCTTACGGCGCGGCGTCGAAACGCAGGTCGGCGATCGAGGTCTGGAACTGGCCACCGGAATTGCCGAGTCCGGTGATCCATACGAGCACATAGCGGGCCGCCTGATCGCTGCGGACCGGGATTTCGGTGATGCCGTTCTCTAGTCGCGCCGAGCCGATCAGCTGGGTCTGGTCCAGCGTGGGCGAGGCCGTCGGGGAGGTCCGGATCTCGACCGAGGTGCCCGTACTCGGCGATTCGATCGAGACGCTCGTCAGCTTGGCCGGACTCGGCAGGGTGGCCAGCAGCCCGACGCCCTTCTTGAGCGCCGGGAACTGCTGGAAGTACTGATCGGTGCGCCAGACGGTGCTCGGATCGTGATCGAGCACCGCACCGGTACCGCTGACATTGTCGGGTGTGCCCTCCGGGGAGAACACCGACACACTCGTCACCGGAACCGGCACCCCACCCGCGGCCGTCCCCGTCGTACCACCGGAAGTGGGCGCGGGCGCGGGTGAACTGTTCGTGGTGAGGCCGATATTGCGCTGCTCGTTGAGCGGTGCGTCCGAGGCGCTCGGCGCGAAGACGCTGACCATCCACCAGATGATGATGCCGACCACGAGCGCGGCCAGAATGCCGAGCCCGACCATGATCCACATCATCCGCTGCGAGCGTTCCCGTTCCGCCGCAAGCAATTCCGGATCGGCGAGCGATTCCTCGGCGCCGCTCGACGGACGCTGACCGAGGCGCAGCACCGGGATGAAATCGGTCTTCTGATCGACCACCGAGGCCTGTTCGAGCACATGCTGCACGGTCGCGGCGGTGCGCACACCCTTGTTCGATTCCAGCGAACGGACCGCGACCGCCGAGATCTCGAACGGCACCTCGGGCCGGATCTGCCGCGGTTCGACGGGGGTGCCGTCGGAACCGAAATCGGCCAGCCGCAAACCGCCCACCGTCGCTGCCGTACCGGTCATGCCACCGGCACGGATCGGCCAGCGTGCGGTGATCAGCGCGTAGAGCATGGCGCCGAGGCCGCGCACATCGGATTGCGCGTCGGAATCCGACAGCGTGCCAGGGAACGCGAGCACCGCATCACCGGTGGCACTGATCCGGACCCGGTCCGGATGGTCGATGGACAGTGAACCGCCGCCGCGATGGGCCAGTTCGGCCGCCGAGGCCAAGGCCCGGATAGCACGCGCGGCACCGATCGGCGACGGCACCGTCTCGGCCATTTCGCGCAGCGAGCGGCCCGGCGTCCATTCGGCCACCACGATGCCGCCGGAGCTGCCACGCACCACATCGAGTACGCGAGCCAGGCCCGGCGAGTTGATCCGGCCCAAGCGCAGTGTGCGCGACAGGATGGCCTGCGGACCGTCGTGACCGGAGTTGTCGGTCGCCTTCTGATCGGCGTCGACGAAGGTGAGCGCGACCTCGCGGTCGAGCTTGATATCGAGCGCCTGCCAGAACTTGAGTCCGCGGGATCCACCGTGACTCGCGAGCAGCCGGTAGCGGCCGCCCGCTACGGAAGCGCCCGGAATCAGCTTGGGGCCGCGCGGCGTTCTTCGACCCGTGTCGTCCATCGGCGGTAGCTGCGGCGGGATCGGGATCATCCCGGTGTCGTACATCGGATCGCGCTGCGGGGCCTCCCGCGGTTGCTCACCGGATCCGGGCGCCGAATCATGCTCCGGCGGACCGTTATCGGCACCCTGATTCGCGTATGCGGGATCGGAGGCCTCCCCGGCGGGCGGAACATCTGTGGAGAGCCCGCCTGCCTTGGTCGCAGCAGATTCGGCGGCTGGGACGCCGCCCGGCGCCGCGTCGTCGCTCACCCTCGTTCCTCCTTCGCCCTGATATGTCGAAGTTCCGGCGATCTCGCCACTTGTGCTTCTCTGCCGAACAGGGTACGGGAACTCACCCATACCGGTGCTGTCAACGGTATGAGCTCGGATCACGGGTAGCACCATGGTTTGGGCATCCATGTACGGGTCGAAACCAGGGTATGCCACATACGGCTCGGGCCGCCGGAATACCTGTGTCGCGTACTCGTCCTCGACCGGACCCTCGAGATCGAGATCGGGGGCGGGCGGGGTGAAGCCGAGGCGCCGGGAGACGGCGACGGTGATCGCGACGATCTCCGGGATACCGGCCAGGCGCATCAGCCCGAAGGCGACCGCGAACATCACAATGGCCGATACGATCACCCGGATCAGCGAGCCGGGTCCGCCGGAGAGGCGGTCGAGTCCGAGCACCTTGTCGACGATGAGCATCACCGCGCCACCCGCGATCGAGGACAGCAGGACGCGGGTAACCGTGCGTCCGACATTGACCATGCGCAGATCGCCGAGGCTCTGGTGCAGCAGATAGCCGCCGATGACAGCACCGGCCAGGAAGCCGAGTCCGGTCGCGACACCGAGGATTTTCACGACCTGACCGCTGTCGCTCGCCAGCGCGGGCGCAAGTGCCGAGAACAGGATCTTGATCGTCGTGATGGCGAGGATGATCCAGGTCGGCGTCCACGCCTGCTCCCTCGCGTAGAAAACGCGCAGATGGATGAGCACCAGGGAGTACGGAATCAGCGTGAAGGCCGACCAGCTCACCGCCTCGCCGAGGCGCGCGGCGTCGCCGGTGAACCGCGCATAGCCGAACAGCGCCTCGCCGACCTGCGGGCCGGCCAGCGTCAGGAAGGTGACCACCGGAACGAGGGCGATCATCGTCAAGCGGGTCGCGACGGACAGATCGTCCACGACGGCGGGAGTGTCATCGGCGGCCGCGTTGCGGCTCAGCCGCGGCATGATCGCGGTGAGCAGTGTGACACCGAGTACGCCGTAGGGCAGCTGGAGCAGCAGCCAGGCATTGGTATAGATCGCCGGGCCTGCCTCATCGGCCGTCGAGGCGATGTGGTTCGAGACGATCAGACCGATCTGGCTGATCACCACGTACAGGATGATGGCCGAACCCATCTTGCCGAACTGCTTGAGTCGCGCGTCGATACCCCACAGCGGCCGCAGATCGATCTGATTGCGCTTGATCGCGGGCAGCAGGCTCAGCGCCTGGGTGGCCACACCGAGGGTGATGCCGCCGCCGAGGACCAGCAATTTCGGATCGCTCATCCGGACCGGATCCAGCGTGATCTCGCCGGGCGTCAGGGCGTAGAGACCGAGCACGACCAACACGACGAGGTTGTTCAGCACCGGTGCCCAGGCCCCGGGTTTGAAGTTCTGACGGGTATTGAGGATCGCCGTGAGCAGCGCCGACATACCGTAGAACAGGATGGCGGGCACCAATAGATAGGTCAGCGCCGTGGTCAGTTCGGTATTGACCTTGCCGTCCGAGGAGACGAAGACCCGGGTCGCCAGCAACGGCGTCGCCGCCGCGGCGAAGAGGGTGGCCGCGGCGAGCACCGCGAAGGCGGCGGTGACCAGCCTGCGGACGAATGCGACGCCCCCGTCGTCGTCCTCCTGTTCGGCGCGCACCAGCGTCGGCACCACCATCGCGGTCAAGACCGCGCCGAGGACGAGCTCGGTGATCATATTCGGGATCAGGTTGGCCGAGGTGTAGGCACTCGCGACGGCCGGGCCGAGCGCGGTCAGCAACAGCAGCTGTTTGCCGAAGCCGGTGACGCGGCTGATCAGGGTGGCGATCGCGATCGATCCGGAGTCGCGCAGCAGACGCGAACTCGCGTTCTGTTTGGTTTCGGTGGCGACCGCGCCCGATGCGGGTGCGGCAGGCCATTCCTGGGTCCGTGGCCTGGCCGCTTCCCGGGGAGCGGGACGTTGCGGCTGTTCCACCGGTTGCCGCCGTTCGACGGGTTGGTGGCGATCGACCGGTCGCTGTTGTTCGATCGGCGGCTGCCGCGTCGCCGGGGGGTGTGGCGGTGGAGTCTGATAGCTCGGTCGCGGCGCCTGGTAGTTCGGCGGCGGCGCGAAACGTTGGGGCGGGACCCGAGGTGGTGCGCCCGGCGGTCCCGGTACCGGTTGACCGGGCGGCATCTGCTGACCGGGCGGCATCGGACGCGGCCGGGCCGGACCGGGCTGCTGCGGCGGCGCCGGGTATTGCCGCTGACCCGGATGTGCCTGCTGACCCGGATGTGGCCGTGGTTCGGGGTATTGCTGCGGTTCCGGATATTGCGGAGGACGGGGTACCGGCCGCTGCTGCGGCCGGGGTTGCCTGGGCAATGCGCCGGAGGGCGGTGCCATCGGCCCGGTCGGCGGCTGCGAGACACGGGGTGTCGGACGCGGCGGCGGCACCGGCCGCTGCGGCGGACC
The DNA here is from genome assembly GCF_050942345.1 of Nocardia pseudovaccinii. Lineage (NCBI taxonomy): Bacteria > Bacillati > Actinomycetota > Actinomycetes > Mycobacteriales > Nocardiaceae > Nocardia > Nocardia pseudovaccinii. The sequence goes on along the minus strand of NZ_CP192074.1, from coordinate 9,797,187 downwards.
CGGCCGACTCACCTGTGGTACGCGCGGCGAATCGCCGAAATGTTCATCGGGAGTCATCTCCGCGTCCTCCGGTTCTGCCGGTGGCTGCGCCAGTTGCCGTTCCCAGGGTGCCGAAGGCGCCCGGCGGGCCTGGGGTCCGTCGGGCCGATCAACAGGTGGTTGCCGATGAGCGGATAGATCATCGTCGCTCATCGTGCCTCCTGCGCCATGCCATCCCCCGCCGCCGGGCCGATGACGCCCAGGGTGTTACGCGATTGTCCTCCACGATGCCATGAGTGGTGCGGGGTCGGGTACCGATCAGAGGCGACCGACTGCCCGCAGGTCGGTCGAATCAACACAGCGATGACAGCCGAGCACGAGCGAGGTGTCCTCGTCGTCATCCCGCCTCCTGCTGCTCCTGCTGCTGTAATACGCGCCTGCGCGCCCGTCGGTATCTGTTCACCCGGCGTCGGGTGCCCGGATCGAAACCCTCGTCGGCCGGATCCGGCTGTCCGCGGAACCGACGCAGCAACCGGCGCCCGGCCAACAGGAACAGCAGTATTCCGGCACACGCCGTAATTATTGCCAAGGTCTGACCGTAAGCGTTCGAACGCACCGAGACCGAGGTGGGATTGCCGAGTGGGACACCGTCGGACGTGGTAAGGGAGATCGGAATGACCAGGTTACGGCTATCGGTGACCTCGGTCGGGATCTGGAACGACCGGCTTCCGGTGGGAGGCAGCGTCTCTTCGCCCGGATCGGTGATCTTCGTCTCCGTCGGCGCCTCGATCCGGAACCGGACCCGGATGGCGACCGGCAGATCGTTGCGTGCGACCAATAGCAACGGGCTCTGTTCGGAAGCCAAGGTGTACACCCCGCCGGGCGGCAGCACGGTGACCGAACCGTAAAGCCGGTCCAGCGTGCGTGTCGTCTGGTCGAGTCGGCGCTGGGCATAGGTGTCCGGCTGTGCGGAATCGCCGGAGCGCCGGTCCGAGAGGGTCAGGACGCGCAGCAGACCGTCGCGCAGCGGGGTCAGATATTGGTTCGGCGTCGGCTCGGTCTCGGGCACCTCGACAAGCGAACGCATGAGATCGGTGATCCGGCGGCCCTGGTCGCGGACCGGGAGCACGAAGCGATCCGGAACCGCGTCGTGGGCGGCCTGGGGCAGATAGTCGGGTTCGTGGGGCTGCGCGTCGGGCGATTCGGCGACCAGATCGGCGAGCGTGCGCGGCGTCGCGAGGTTGTTGTGCAGCAGCAGGTCGACCTGCTTCAGGATCGCGGTGGCCTCTTCCCGGTTCGCGCTCCACTGCTGGGGCGGCACCAGCAGCAGTGAGCGCGGGCGGCTCGGGTCCGGGTTCAGCGCGGACCAGGTGATGGCGCCGAGCGCATCCTGCAGGCGGGCCATCCGGGAGTCGTTGGTGACGTCGTAGCGGACGCGTGCGGGGGTGAACGACGGGGTGGGCGGGTTGGAGCCGACGGCGGCGAGGGCGGTCGCAGACCAGATATCGAAGGTCGCAGCGTGCAGTGCCGGATCGGCAGGTGGGGTCTGGGTGCCGGAGGGTGCCGCACTCGTCGTCGGGGCGGATGTGCTCGTGGCGGATGTGCTCGGTGTGGCGCTGATCTGCGGTTCCGGTATCGGTTCCGGCGTGACGGGAACCGGGGCGATCTCGGCCAGCCGGACCACATCCGGCGTGCTCGTCTCCGGCAGCGGCTGACTCGAGGTGGTCTGGTTGGCGGTGCCCTGACTACCGGCGCCGCCGCGTCCGGTGGTGATCGGCTGCGAATCCGTCGAGGTACCGGCGGTGCCGAGCGGGACGGCGGCGTTATCGGCCAGTACCGCGGTCCCGAAACCGTGGCCGCGCAACAACATTCCCGCGCTCTCATCGATACTGCCGGAATCCGGCACGCTGACCCCGCGCACCGATTTGGTGGCCAGGATCGAATCGACGATATCGGCGGGGTCGTTCAACGCTCGCGTGGACAGTTCGGCATCGTTGACCGCGGCCAGTGCGGTGATATCGACCTGTGCGAACGGCAGTGCGACCGTGCAGGTCGATGCGGCGACCGCGCGCAACCGGTCCAGCCAGGTCTGGGCCTGATCGGCACCGGTGCCCGCCCTGGTCGCACCGTCCGGATCGGACGGACTGGCCAGGACGCGATAACCCTTGGTCATCACCTGTGCGGTGATCAGCAGATCCGGATCGATCGCGATGCAGACCGCCGAGTTCAGCGTGCGATCGCGACCGGCCGAATTGGTGCCGAGCACCGATTCCAAGGCACCGAGCAATTGGTCGAGACGACCGCCCTTGCCCAGCGATGCGGCCAGTTCGTCGTCGGTGAGCTCGGCCTTTCCATTGAGCGGGCCGGTGACACCGGCGACCAGCCGAGGGCGGTCGGCCAGCGGCCACAGCAGCGTCGTCGCCACCGGGGTATCGGGCGCCGCGGGTACCGGCGAGCTGATATCGACCGCGGGCGGTACACCCAGCACCGGGAGCAGGAACCGTGCGTCATCGAGGCGGGCCTGGGTGCCGTAGGCCGGTTCCCCGTTGACATTCAGCAGCAGCGGATAGACGCCGGGCTTGGTGATATCGAGCGCGGCCGTACCGCTGCTGGAGCGCAACGCGATGCTGATCGTGAACTGTTTGCGCTGGCCGGGACTCAAACGGTCGGCAACATCTTCGAACGGACCGGTCACGTCGTAGTTGACCTGGTCCAAGCGCAGGGTCGAGCGCAGCGCGCTCGGTGCCGACACCGCGGCGGCGCGTTGGATGCGGACACTGATGTCCTCGACCACCCGATCGCCGATATTGGTGACGGTGCCCGCGACTGTCAGCGTCGGATCGCTGGTGGCGGTCACCGCGGATGGATTCACCGAATCCAGAGTCAGCTTCAGGAATTTCGGCGACGACGAACTATTCGGCGTCGTCGGCTGGGCGGCGGCGGGCTGGACGAGCAATACCGGAACCGCCGTCGCCGTGCCGAGAATGGTCAGGACCGCCGCGATGATCCGGAACAGGGCCGCCCGTCGCCCGACCACCACCCCCCACGGAATCGCTGCGCGATGCCGGAAAGTCTGGGTCATCTCTTGCCGGTCTCCATCCGGTCGATCATCCGGTTCGCCACTTCGGCGAGGCGCCGCTCATCGGCATAGGCGAGCCGAGAATCCAATTCGCTCAACGGAACCCACGCCACCTGCGTGACCTCGACGTCGGCATCGGAGAGCTCACCACCGATGGAGCGCAGCAGATAATGATGCACGGTCTTGTGTACCCGGCGACCCTCGGTGACGAACCAGTAATCGATGCTGCCGAGTTCGGCGACCACTATCCCATTGATTCCGGTCTCCTCGGCGACCTCCCGGATCGCGGTCTGCTCGGGCGTCTCCCCCTCTTCGATATGTCCCTTGGGCAGCGACCACAGCAGTCTGCCACGCCGATCGGTCCGCCCGATCAGCGCCGCACTACGTTTATCGCTCGGCCCGTCCAACCCGTCGACGACGAGTCCACCCGCCGAGGTTTCCCGTACCGTGCGCATGCGCGGTTTCGCCGCGTTGGCGGCCGAACCGCGGCGCCGGGGCTGGCGGCGTCGACTGTTCGCGCGATCGGCCGGAGACACCACGCAATCCTACTGTGTTGGATTTGCAGCGCCTGCGGCGCTGCGTGTTCGCGGCCCCCTTCTGTCTCGCGTCCGAGCGGCCGAGACTCGCGCCTGCGGCGCATGCGCTTCGGCCGCTCGGACGCGAGACGGGCCGCGAACGTCGCTCGTAAGACTCGCTCCGTGGTGGTCGCCTGAGCGGGAACCTTCGGCGTCGGATGTGTGCTCGCCCAGCGATGGAGATTAACGCGTGCGCATCGACGACTCGGCTGAGTCGATGACCACACCTTCGCGCCGACGCGAGCGAACGTTGCTCGTCGGACAGCTCCATTGTGGTTGAGTGGTGCCGCCTGCTCGGCTGGACACATATGCCTTCTATATAGAGGAGATTCGCACACCGCCCATATAGGCAGCCTGCGCAGGATGTCCGGCCGCGCGGGTTGCGCTGGAATATCGGTTGTGTGGGCTCGGTAAGCTGCTACTTCGTGGTTTCGCCCAAGTCCGAGGATGCAGCGTTGGATCGACGTACCCGATTGCTGGCCGCGGCCGCGGTCACGCTGGGACAGTTGTCCGATGTGTTGACGCCGCTGGGCGAGTTGTTCGCCGCGCGGGGGTATGAGTTGTACCTGGTCGGGGGCAGTGTGCGCGATGCGGTGCTCGGGCGGTTGGGGACGGATCTGGATTTCACCACCGATGCCAGGCCCGAGCGGGTGCAGGAGTTGTTGCGTGGGTGGGCCGATCATCTGTGGGATACCGGCGGGTTGGCGTTCGGCACGGTGAGTGCGTCGAAGGCCGATCAGCAATTGGAGATCACCACCTTCCGCAGCGATACCTATGACCGGGTGTCGCGCAATCCCGAGGTCACCTTCGGTGATTCGCTCGAGGGAGATCTGGTGCGACGCGATTTCACGGTCAATGCGATGGCGGTGAAGATCGGGGCCGACGGGTCGCTGGAGTTCGTCGATCCGCTGGGCGGGATGGACGCGCTGCTCGCCGGAGTGCTGGATACGCCTGCGGCGCCCGAGGATTCGTTCAACGACGATCCGTTGCGCATGCTGCGGGCGGCGCGTTTCGTCGCGCAGCTCGGCTTCGAACTGGAGCCGAGGGTGCGGGTCGCGATCGTCGCGATGGCTGGTGAGTTGGCGCGGATCACCGCGGAGCGGGTGCGCACCGAGCTGGATAAGCTCATCGCCTCCGCACATCCGATCGATGGCATCAACGTCATGTGCGAGACGGGCCTGGCCCAGCTGGTGCTGCCCGAGGTGCCCGCGATGACGCTGGAGATCGACGAGCATCACCAGCACAAGGATGTCTACTGGCATTCGCTGACCGTGTTGCAGCAGGCCATCGACCTGGAAGAGGGCGACCCGGATCTGGTGCTGCGCTGGGCCGCGCTGCTGCACGACATCGGCAAGCCCGATACCAAGCGCAATGAACCGGGCGGCGGCGTCAGCTTCCATCACCATGAGGTGGTCGGCGCGAAGATGGTGCGCAAGCGGATGCGCGCGCTCAAGTACCCCAAGCAGTTCACCGAGGACGTGGCGCGACTGGTGTTCCTGCACTTGCGTTTTCACGGCTACGGCAAGGGACAGTGGACCGATTCGGCGGTGCGCCGCTACGTCACCGACGCCGATGACCTGCTTCCTCGGCTGCACAAACTGGTCCGCGCCGACTGCACCACCCGCAACAAGCGTCGCGCCGCAGCGCTGCGCGCCACCTATGACGAGCTGGAGACGCGGATCGCCAGACTGCAGGAGCAGGAGGATCTGGATCGGGTGCGTCCGGACCTGGACGGTAACGCGATCATGGAACTGCTCGGCATTCCCGCGGGTCCGGAGGTCGGTAAGGCGTGGCGGTTCCTGAAGGAGTTGCGCCTGGATCGCGGACCGCTGAGCCGGGACGAGGCCGAGGCCGCGCTGCTGGAATGGTGGAAAGCCCAGGTCTGAGCGGGAATTCGCCGGTCGATCAGAAGATGATCAGCGTGGTGCCCGCCACGATGGCCGAGCGGATCTGTGCCAGATCGAACGATCCGGTGATCCCCGGCAGCTCCACCCGGAACCGGACCAGATCGCCCTCGCGGGTGGCGCGCACGATGCGCGCGTCGTTCGGTAGCCGATCCAGCAGGATTGCCGGCGCGGTGACCAGCTTGCGCGGGATCCGGATGCCCAGCCAATTCGCCCGGTGAATATCGACGGTCAGCAGGTTGTCGCGCACCTGTGCCTCCACCAGCGCGCTGATCCGGCGTTTTCGATGCTTCGCCCGGATCAATCCGCTCACGTCGACGTCGAGTTTCCAATCGCGCTGCTGGTTATCGAGCCAGCCGACGAGCGCCTCGGTGGTGACGGTTCCGTTCAGGTCCAGCTGCTGCACCCGCGCCTTCGTCGGCACCCCGGGCACCAGCCGGACGCCGTGCGCGATCACGGTGACCTGTTCGATCGGGTAGTCGTCCCAGCGCAGCCGGGACAGTACGGTCTTGGTCTGAAAATGCGCGCCGCGCCTGCGCACCTTCAGCACCTGCAGCGTCGCGTGCATATCGTGGCCGAGCAGGGTGGCGCTGACCTCCTGGCCGCCGAACCGGCTGAGAATGCCCTCGCTGAGCACGGTCATCAGCACGTCCGGCATGAGCGCGGTCACGGTGCCGGCGCCGAAGTCGGCCAATGGATCCACCCAGGCGGTGGTGTAGGCGAGCCATTGCTCGAGCAATGATTGATCGAACAGGCGTTTACCCATGTCGACGGCCCGCATCGGTGACCATGACGTCGGATCGAAGTACGTGGCCATGATTGCTTCGAGCGTACTTGGCGTCGGCGCACCCGACCACGTTCGCGGCTGTGACGAAGTGGGCAATTGTGCGCATTCAGATAAGGGTTCTATACCTGCTGGTCGGCGGCCAAGGCACGCAGGCCGTCCGCGCAGGATGGGTAGCGGGGCTGCCAACCGAGTGTTCCGCCTTCGCCTTGGCGTTGGACACTCGCATATCGGCCTGTGTCATGCGGTAGGCGTACGACATGGGCCGCATCATCCAGGCGGGCAGCGTGAACGGCTTTGGTGTGCCGAAGGTTTCGGCGACCAGCCGGACATGTCCGCTGAAGCTGAGCGGGGCGTCGTCCACGATGTTGTATGCGGCACCGGGCTTTCCGCCTGCGACGGCCAGGGCCACCGCCGCACCCGCATCGGTCAGATTGATCCACGGCAGCACCCGTCCGTGCTCGTTCACCACCGGCAACTGCCGCTTGCGCAGCATCTCGACTACGGCCTCCGTGCCGCCCGCGCCGTAGAACAGCCCGTAGCGCAATGAGATGCCTTCGAGCCCATCGGCATTCAGCATCAGCTCTTCCTTGACCCGTATGCCTTCGAGGTGCGGTTCCACCGCCTTGTCGCCGGTCGGCGCGAAGACGTCGTCCTCGGCCAGCAATACGTTCTCGGTGCCGTTCATGGCCATGAGACAGCTGACCTCCCTCCGCCGTGACACACTCGAACATGAGCTACCTCGCTCTGGAAACGATGCCAGGGCGCCGCGTCGAATGCGATCAGTTCCCGTACCCGCCGCCGCCAGGCGTCTCGATGACCAGCACGTCCCCGGGTTCGAGATGCGCCGAATCCGCCCCGCTCAGGTCCTGCACCGTGCCATCGGCACGCTCGATCCGATTTCGGCCGAGGGCACCGGGCGCGCCGCCCGCCATGCCGTACGGCGGCACCCGGCGGTGACTCGACAGCGTCGAGACCGTCACCGCTTCGGTGAATCGCAGCCGACGCACCGCACCGTCACCACCGTGCCATCGACCGGCGCCTCCGCTCCCCGCGCGTACCGAGAACTCCTCGAGCAGTACCGGCAGCCGCCACTCCAGCACCTCCGGATCGGTGAGCCGGGAGTTGGTCATATGAGTCTGGACCACCGGAGCGCCGTCGAAACCGTCGCCTGCGCCCGATCCGGATCCGATCGTCTCGTAGTACTGGCTGCGATCATTGCCGAAGGTGATGTTATTCATCGTGCCCGACCCCTCGGCCTGCACCCCGAGCGCCGCGTACAGCGCGCCGGTAATCGCCTGGGAGGTTTCGACATTGCCCGCGACGACCGCGGCGGGCGGTTCGGGTGCGAGCATCGAACCGGGCGGCACGATGATCCGCAGTGGTCGCAGGCAGCCGTCGTTGAGCGGGATATCGTCGGCGACCAGCGTCCGGAACACATACAGGACGGCCGCGTTCGCAACGGCATAGGGCGCGTTGAAGTTACCGTCGAGCTGCGCGGAGGTACCACTGAAATCGATGGTGGCGCTGCGGTTTTCCCGATCCACCGTGACGCGAACGCGAATGGTCGCACCCAGATCGGTCGCATAGGAGTATTCGCCGTCGTCGAGCGCATCGATGACGCGCCGCACCGACTCCTCCGCATTGTCCTGCACATGCCGCATATACGCCTCGACGACATCGAGGCCGAAGTGCTCGATCATCTTCCGGACTTCTTCGACGCCCTTGGCATTGGCGGCGATCTGGGCGCGCAGATCGGCGAGATTGGTGGCCGGATTGCGGGACGGGTACGGCGCTTCGGTGAGCAAGCGCAGCGTCTCGTCCTCGCGAAACCGGCCGTCCTCGACGAGCAGCCAGTTGTCGAAGATGACACCTTCCTCCTCGATGCGACGGCTGTTCGCGGGCATCGAACCGGGCGCGATACCACCGATTTCGGCGTGGTGGCCGCGCGAGGCGACATAGAAGAGGATCTCGGTGCCCGCGGTGTCGAATACCGGCGTGATCACCGTGACATCGGGTAGATGGGTGCCGCCGTGGTACGGATCGTTGACGGCATAGGTGTCGCCGGGGCGCATGCCCCCGGCCTGCCTGCGCCGGATGACCTCCTTGACGCTGGTGCCCATCGATCCGAGATGGACCGGAATATGCGGCGCATTGGCGACGAGATTGCCGTCGGGATCGAAGAGTGCGCACGAGAAGTCGAGGCGCTCTTTGATATTGACCGACTGCGCGGTCGACTCCAGCCGCGCGCCCATCTGCTCGGCGATGGACATGAACAGATTGTTGAAGACCTCCAGCAGCACCGGATCCGCTTCGGTGCCCGCCTCTGGTCCGGCCACCGCCGCGACCCGTTCCATGAGCAGATGCCCGAGGTCGTTCACCACGGCCTGCCAGCCGTCGTCGACGACCGTGGTGGAGTTGGCCTCGGTAATGATCGCGGGCCCGAGCACCGCCTTCTTCGGCACCAATTCCGCACGCTGATAAAGGAATACCTCACGCCGAGCGCCACCGGTGTGCAGTTGTACCGACTCCGGCTCGCTGGTGGCTACGCGCGGCCCGGCCAGGTCGGCGAGATCGGGTGGTTCGGTGAGCCCGGTCGCCTCGACCGAAAGCGCCTCGATCACGATCGGGCGGTCCAGCACGAAGGAGTAGGTGCTGCGGTGACGTTCGACGAAATCCGTTGCCATTCCGGCCGGTTCGGTGAGTTCGACGGTGAGCGTGGTGTCGGTGCCGTCGTAGCGCAGCTGGGCGCGCCGCACGATACGCACCCGGTGCACGGGTACATCCTCACCGAGTAGTTCGGCGCGAGCGGTGGCCTCCAGATCATCGGCGATCGCACCGACACGGTCCATCGAATCCTCGTGCAGCGGCAACTCCACCGAACGCTCGCGCATCGCGGTGGTATCGGCGAGACCGATACCGAGGGCCGAGAGCACACCGGCCATCGGCGGCACCACAACGGTGCGAATGCCGAGAGAATCGGCCACCTTGCAGGCGAGTTGGCCGCCCGCACCGCCGAAGGTGGTCAGCGCGTAGCGGGTCACATCGTGGCCCTTCTGCACCGAGATCCGCTTGATGGCGGCGGCGATATTGGCGACCGCGATTTCGAGATAGCCCTCGGCGACCTGCTCCGGTGTGCGATCGTCTCCGGTGCTCTGCGCGATTTCGGCGGCCAGTTCCGCGAATCGGCTGCGCACCAGCGCATCATCGAGCGGTTCGTTGCCATCCGGCCCGAAAACCCTTGGAAAATACTCGGATTGGATCCGGCCGAGCATCACATTGGCATCGGTGACCGTCAGCGGTCCGCCGCCGCGATAACAGGCCGGTCCGGGTGCCGCACCCGCGGAATCGGGCCCGACGCGGTAGCGGCTGCCGTCGAAATGCAGGATCGAACCGCCACCCGCCGCCACGGTATGGATATCGAGCATCGGCGCGCGCAACCGGACACCGGCGATCTGCGTGATGAACACCCGCTCGTACTCGCCCGCGAAATGCGATACGTCCGTGGAGGTTCCACCCATATCGAAGCCGATGACACGGTCGAAACCGGCGAGTTCGGACATCCGCACCATGCCGACGATGCCGCCCGCCGGACCGGACAGAATGGCGTCCTTACCGCGGAACTGCCCGGCCTCGGTGAGTCCGCCATTGGACTGCATGAACATCAGCCGCACACCGGTGAGCTGGTCGGCGACCTGCTGGACGTAGCGGCGCAGCACCGGTGAGAGATAGGCATCCACTACCGTGGTGTCTCCGCGCGGCACCAGCTTCATCAGCGGGCTCACCTCGCTGGACAGCGAGATCTGCGGAAATCCGATCTCGCGGGCGACCCGGCCGATCACCTTTTCGTGTTCGGGATACAGATGCGAATGCATGCAGACGACGGCGACGGCGCGGATGCCGCTGTCGTACAACGGCTTCAGTTCGGCTGCCAGTGCGTCGAGATCCGGCGCAGTCAGCACCGTCCCATCCGCCGTGACGCGCTCGTCCACCTCGATCACCTGCTCGTGCAACAACTCCGGCAGCACGATCTCGCGCGCGAAGATCTGCGGCCGATTCTGATAGGCGATGCGCAGTGCGTCGCGGAAGCCGCGGGTGATGACCAGCACGGTCCGTTCGCCCTTGCGCTCGAGCAGGGCGTTGGTCGCGACCGTTGTGCCCATTCGGACGGCATCTATATCGGCGGTGCCGCCCGCGTCGCCGAGGATTTCGCGAATGCCCGCCACCGCGGAGTCGGCATAGCGCGCCGGATTCTCCGAGAGCAGCTTGTGCGTGACGAGTTCGCCGTCGGGGCGACGGGCCACCACATCGGTGAATGTGCCGCCCCGATCGATCCAGAACTGCCAGCCCGGTGTCTCGCTCGTCACCGGAGCCGTCCGTGCGAAGTACGTATGCGCTGGTCGATCACATGCGCACCATACCGAATCACCGTCGGCGCGGATCCGAGCGCGATCAGTGCGGCGGATCGAGTTTCGCGTGCATGAGATACACGTTGTAGGTATCCCACGCCGAGATGGTGAAGTACAGATCCTCGCCGGTCGACCACGGATGGATGAAGCCGCCGTAGGCCTTCGGGTAGTCGTCGGTGGAGACCAGCTGGACACCATCGGTCCAGGCGCCCTGCGGGCTTGCCGCGGTGCGCATCACGATCGCAGCGCGCGCCGAATCCAGATAGACCATCTGCCACTGTTCGGTGTCCTTGTCGAAGCGCACCGACAGCTCGCTTGCCATACCGAGAACCAAAGGCGTGGCCTGGTTTTCGGCCGCAGGGGCCCAAGTGCCGCCCACCCAGTACTGGTAGGCCGATTTGTTCAGCACCTCGGTCTTCGGCACCCTGGCCAGGCCGATCATGCCGACCCGCCCGTTGGGCGTGCCGAACATATAGACGTAATCGCCCTGCGGCACCATGGCCGCCACCTGGAACCGGCCGAGCCCGAAGAAGTTGTCCCATCGGGCATGCTGATCCTTGACCCAGGTGCGGCCGTTGTCGTCGGAGTACGCGAGTCCGCCGTAATTGGTCGACCACAGGCCGGGAATGCGGCTCCAGTGGTTCACCGACATATAACTCATGAACTGGCGCTGCCCGAGCGCGAACCCGGAGGTCGGGATGGTGGTCGTCTCCCAGTTCTTGATCTTGCGGCTGGGCAGCAGTTCGGTGGCGTGACAGCGGCTGTCCTGGACCATGGTGTCGATGCCGAGTCCGTCGGCGAGATCGTGGTCGGTGCTGTAGCCGAGCACATTGCTGCGCCAGTCGGGCCCGCCCACCCCGCCACTGGTCCAGCCGTCGCCGAAGGTGTCGCCGAAGGCCACGGCGACCTCGCCCGGTTTGGTCTCCCACATGATGCCGAGGTCGGTGCCGTCGACCTGCCAGCGCATATCGGTGCGGTTCGCCGAACCGTGCCCGGTCACCTGACCGACCAGATCCACCGATTCCACCAGCGGCGGGGCGATGGCGGCGGTCAGCGGTCCGGGTTCGGCCGGGTGCACGATCGGCGGCGGCGCAGGTTGAGGTTCGATTCCGTCGGGGCCGGGCACCGGGACCGGAATGGGTTCGATCTCTGGACGGAACTCGATGCGCGGCAGGCGGATCGAGCCGGAACCCGAACTCGAACCGGAGCTCGAGCCGGTGCCGGAACCGGAGCTGGACCCGGTGCCGGGCGCGTTTTCCGGTGCCGGATCGGTGGCGGGATCCGAGGGCTTCGGCGTATCCCGAACATCCGGGCACGGATTGCGGCACGGGTCGGCGGGCAGCGGTTCCGGATCGATGCGGGTGTTGTCCGGCGGCGGATCAGGAACGGGAACCGGCGTGATCTCGGGAACCGGGAACGGGATATCGATCTGCGGCGGCAAAGGCGGCAGCGGCGGAGGTGGCGGTGCGTTCGGATCCGGCGCCCGGTTCAACGGGTCGAATCCGATCTCGCCACAACTGTTCACCGGCGGCGGGGACCACGGATGCTGCGCGGCCTGCGCGACGGGCGTCGGTACGGTCAGCGCTCCGGCGAGCAGCGTGCCGAGGATTGCGGGCGCACAGCTCGGCCGAAATCCCATCCGTTGTTGACTCCCTGTCGATTCGGGTCGGTGGGAGATCAACTTACCCGACCGAATCGCGCGAAGGGTGGAACCGGATGGGGCGCAGTCGCGTCCAACCAGATATGAACGAGATCGAGTACGTGTTCGGAACCGGTGACGGCACGGTGCACGTCTGGACCAGCCAGACGGATCTGGATCTATCCGGATCGGGCATCGGCGATGCGGTGGGACTCGACTTCGATGGCGACGGCCTGGTCGACGACGTGCTCTGGGATTCGCACGGCACCGGCGTTGCCGATGTGGCCGGGCTGGATCTCGACGACGACGGCGTACTCGACCATTTCTTCACCGATCCGACCGGCAACGGCACCTGGAATCACCAGATCACCGGCAGCCCGGCCGATGCGGACAGCGAACACCTGGCCTGGATCGAGCGCACCGAGCCCGAGCCGGATCATCTCGCCGCCGATCAAGTCGGCGCGGCCTTGTCGAATCACGATGAGCCGACGCGGGATTCGCGCTGGTTCGATCCGCAAGCTCCGATCGAACCAGCCGCGCTTCGGGATCACCGGACCTGGTCGGGCGATGAATCCACTTATCCGACAATGCCGTTCAGCGAGTAACCGGCACCCGTCGACTGTTGACGGCAATGGCCACTATTCCGGCGCAGTAGATTCCGGCGCCGACCAGCACCACGCCGATGGAGCGCCCATCCGCCGGTATCACCGACGCGGTGAGCACAATCGCGAGCACGAACGCGATATTGAATACGGTGTCCTGCAATGCGAAAACCTGACCGCGCCTGGTGTCATCGATATCGATCTGCATGGTCGCGTCGCCGGTCAGTTTGATGGTCTGCCCCGCGAGCCCGAACAGGAATGCCGCGACCAGCAGCAATTGATGCGCTCGATGTGCCGCGGTCCCCGCCGTCGCGATCGCGGTCGGGGTGACCAGCGCCAACTGCACCACGGTCGCGGTCAACAGCCCGAGGACCACCGTGCGCGAGCGGCCGAGCCGCGGAATCAATACCGGTGCGACGACCGCCGCCACCAACATCCCGGCCGCAGTACAGCCGATGGCGAGCCCGAATCGGGTCAGTCCGGTATTCGCGCCGCCGCCGTCGGCGGGCGCCTGCCGCAGCACCAGCACCATGATCAGCGTATTGGTGCCGAACACGATCCGATGCGTGCCGATGCCGATCATCGCGGTGGTGACCTGAACCGCTCCCCAGACCGCGGCCGCACCGTGACGCAGACCGGTCGCGATCGCTCGCACCGCGCTGTCGCGCGTCGCGGTCCCCGGCTCCGGACCGAGCACCCCGGCCCCGAATCCGGCCGCGAATATCGCACCGCAGACCGACCACACGGCACTGATCGCCACCGCGACCGCCGAAGCGAAATCACCCGCGCCGATCAACCCGATGATCGCGACCGCCGCCGCGGCGCCGACACCGGCACATCCGGACGCGACCGTGGCCAGCACCGAATTCGCGGGCACCAGCCAGTGTTGATCGAGTACTCGGGGCAACGCAGCCGACACGCCCGAGAGCACGAACCTGCTGACCCCGACCACGGCAAGCGCGAGCAACAACAACGGTGTCTCACTGCTGCCCGCCACCAGCCCGACACTCACCGCTGCGATCAGCACCGCCCGCAGCGCATTGGCGACCAGCAGCACCGCTCGCCGATCCCAGCGGTCCAGCAGCGCACCGGCATACGGCCCGATCAGTGAGTACGGCAGCAGCAATACCGCGAACGCGGCCGCGATGGCGAGCGGATCGGTCTCCCGTTCCGGGTTGAAAAGAATGGCGCCGGACAGTGCCGCCTGGAACATGCCGTCACCGAACTGACCGGTAAAGCGGATCAGCGCCAAGCGCAGCACGCCGGGACTCTCGCGCAGCGCCGTCTGTAGCGAAACCGGCCGCGCGTCCGCGGGAGTGTTGCCGTCGGTGCGACCAGTAGACACGCCCAGAGGCTACCTGCCCCGCGGCTCTCGCTCGATCAGCGAATCCCGTCCGCGATCAGTGCACTGACCGCCTCGCGCATATCCGGCGCCATCGGCAGATCCGCCAATGTCGCGGCATCGATCCAGGCGAAGGCGTCGTGTTCGCCCGGGGCCAGCGCGACCTCGCCGGGCGCCACCTCGACGATGAAGCTGTACTTGCGCACTCGGGGCTTGGTCCTGGTGGCGTAGTCGAAGTCGCCGAGGAACTCGGTGATGGCGCGCACCCGCAGCCCCGTCTCCTCGAACAGTTCCCGTACCACGCATTCGGCCAGGGTCTCCCCGGATTCGACTCCGCCACCGGGCAGTTCGTACATGCCGCCGTGGTAATCGTCGGGTACGCGGCGCACTACCAGGAGTTTGCGATCGCGGAATACCGCGACACCGACGACGAAATCGCTGATCCCGTCGCGCTCTGCCGCATCGCGGAGTTGCCGCTCGATGCGTGCGAGCACCTCGGTTCGCATCCGTTCGTCACCTCCGATTCCGTTGTGGCACATGATGTTACGAATCCGCCGTGCGCGCGTACAGACCCCCGTCGGTTGCCGACCGGCGACTCGACTAACCGGTCGGTACTGCTCGCCTGCCGTTCACCCGCAGCCGCGAGTGACTCCCTTGCACGTCACTCACGAAGATCAGCTCGCGTAAAATGCCGAGTGCAGGACAATTTACTAGGAATTCGGAGTACCACGTCGTAAGTGCTCCTACCCTGAAAGGTGATCGGTGCACGGTCCCGAGAGGAGGACCACGATGTCCACACTCACGACACCACACATCGATGTCCATCGCGGCGGCGATCGCATGAAAACGCGCGTGTCTTGGCTGGATTCGAAGCACTCGTTCTCCTTCGGGGAGCACTACGATCCTGACAACACCCATCACGGGCTGCTGCTCGTCAATAACGAAGATATTGTTTCCCCTGGTCAGGGCTTCGAAACCCATCCGCACCGGGATATGGAGATCGTGACCTGGGTGCTCGGCGGCTCGCTGGTGCACCAGGATTCGCTCGGGCACAGCGGCGTCATCTATCCAGGTCTGGCGCAGCGGATGAGCGCGGGCACCGGAATTCTGCATTCGGAGAAGAACGACTCCTGGCGTCTGGACCACGGCACCGAACACGACCAGCCGGTCCATTTCGTGCAGATGTGGGTGGTGCCGGACGAACCGGGCTCGGAGCCCGGATATCAGCAGCTCGAGATCGACGACGAATTGGCCCGCGGCGGCCTGGTGACCGTGGCCTCCGGCCTGCCGCGCTATCGCGATCGGACCGCGATCGCCATCGGTAGCAGCCATTCGGCGATGCATGTGGCGCGATTGGCGGACAGCGGGGAAACCGAGCAGGCGATCGACCTACCCGATGCGCCGTACCTGCATCTGTTCGTCGCAAAGGGCGAAGTGGAGATGGAGGGCGTCGGTCCGTTGTACGCGGGTGACGCCGTGCGCCTGACCAGATCGGGTGGGCAGCTGGTGACCGCCCACAGGCCGGCGGAGATCCTGGTCTGGGAGATGCACGCGCGGCTCGGCTCGGAATAACCCCCTCGGCATCAACATCCCAGGGAGTGCGATCAGAAGGCGACTGCAGCGCAGGCGCACCGGCTGAGAGGAAGTCCCATGGCGCAATATCCGCCGCCCGGTCAATATCCGCCACCGGGTCAGTACCCACCGCCGCCGGGTCAGGGACAGCCGAACTATTGGCAGGAATCTCCCAAGCGCAAGGGCTTGGCGATCACCACACTGGTGCTCGGCATCCTCGGCTTCCTGAGCTGCTGGACGCTGATCGGCGGTTATCTGTTCGGCTTCTTCGCGCTGATCTTCGGCATCATCGCGCTGGTCAAGATTCGTTCCGGCAGCGCGGGCGGCACGGGCATGGCGGTCACCGGCTTGATCCTGGGTGTGCTCGCGCTGGTCGCCGCGGTCGTGCTCAGCATCGTCGGCTGGAGCTTCTTCGTCGACTCGGGTGGCAAGGACTATCTGGACTGTCTGCAGAAGGCGGGCAACGATCAGACCAAACAAAACGAGTGCCGGGACAAGTGGGAGCACAGCATCGAGCAGAGCTTCAGCGTGACGCTCACTCCGCGCCCGACCCCTTGACAACACCCTCGATGCCGTTGACGACCGACGCGCCGCTGTTCGCGCACGTCCGGGTGGCGGTGATGACATCGCCGAGTTCGGGGCGGTAGTCGCCCTCGGGCGGCGCGATCCAGATCCGGTAGCCGCTGAGCTCGTCGGTCGGTGAGGGCAGCACGATCCGGCTGCCGGGCAGCGCCACCGAAGCGCAGACCCGGAACAACTCCGGGAACAGCGTCATATCCAGGTACGAGTTATCGGTCGGACCGGTCAGGAAGGACCAACGGCTGGAGCGCGGATGCGCGATGATCGGTCCGGTCCGCCCGTAGTTGGCCAGGAGGTAGGCGTGCACCCGCTTGCCGAGTACCGCGGGCATGACGACGGCGCCGACCGCGCCGACTTCCAACAGAATTCGCCCGAGTCCCGGATCGACGACCCCGTAGAGACCGTTGTCCTTGCGATAGCGGCGACATCGCGCCAGGGCGTCCTGGGCCGCGACGAAATCCTGGGCTGCCAGGTAGCTACCCGATTCCATTCGCGACGTACTCATGACGAACCTCGCCTCGACTTTGAGTGGATCGACGTAAAACCGAAGGTTGCCGCTGAAATCGACACTAGACCCGCACAAGTTCCTTGACAATAGTCACACGCCGAGTAAATTTCCGGCGTACCATCTCGAGCCATGGCGCCCGTTTCCCCGACCGTTGCTCGCTGGGAGCTGGTGCTGCGCCTGCGCGAATTGCGGGAACAGCGCGGCTTCGATTCGGCCACCTTCGCCAAGCGGGTCGGGTTCACCCCGGCGAACTGGTCGCACGTCGAGAAGGGGCGACGCGTACTCACCACGAACACCATCGGCCCGGTGCTCGAACTGCTCGAGGTGGATGCCGAGGAACGCGGGGAGTTGCTGACGCTGCTGGAGGCGAGTAAGCAGCGCGGCTGGTGGGCCAAATCGTCGGCCCTGATCGGGCCGGAACTGCAGCGGCTGTACGGCATGGAGTTCGGCGCGCAGAGCATTCGCAGTTATGACAGTTTGGTTTTCCCGGGTCTGCTGCAGTCCGAGGACTACGCGCGGGCGCTCATCAGTGCCGATGTGATGATCCGGCCGGTTCAGGTCGAGCAATTGGTAGCCATTCGGATGCGGCGGCAGGAGCGGTTGCGCGGCAAGGGCCGGGTGGAACTGACCGCGGTCATCGGTGAGGGCACCCTGTTGCAGCAGACCGGTGGGCCGGAGGTGCTGCGCGGACAGTTGGAGTATCTGGCGAAGACGATCGAGCAACTCGACAATATCGAGGTGCGCGTCATCCCGTTCGCGGCGAAGGCGGGCGCGGTGCTCGGCGGGTCCAGTTTCCACCTGATCGACTTCGCCGGTGAACAGCTGCCGACCTTCGCGTGGGCCGAGAGCGCGGTCTTCGGTGGCGCGGTCGACGATCCGGAACAGGTGCGCGATTTGAGCTTCGCTTACGTTCGCGCACTGGAACAATCGTTGAATCGTGCAGCATCATTGGCCCTGATCAGCAGGTATGCACGAGTGTAAAATCCTGCCCATGGCCACCACCGCTACCCTCCGGTCGGTTTTCACTGACTGGTTCACGTCGAGTCGATCGAACAACGGCAATCAATGCGTCGAAGTCCGGTTCGATGGTGACGCGGTGCTCATCCGTGACAGCAAATACCGCCGCAACCCGGCCAACCGCCCCGCTGAAGAGCCCATCATCACCGTCACCGCGAGCCTCTGGACCTCGTTCATCAACCTTCTCAACAGCGGCCGATCGCATAACGAGCTGATCGCACGAACTTGCGCCGATGGCAGCGCTACCCTGCGCCACGGCGATATCACCCTCTCCTACACGCCCGAAGAGTGGGATGCGTTCATCGCCGGCGCACGCGACGGCGAATTCGATCGCATCATCCTGCCCGCCTGACCGCCTACCCCGGCCGTGACGCGGCCGGGGCCAACCTCGGCGACGGCGGCCTCCGCCCCATCTCTGCATACTGGACATCGTGACTTCCGATCTGAGCAGTCCCTCCGGTATCGACCTCTCCCACCTCGACCACGCCGTGCGCGTTCAGGACGATCTGTTCGCCCATGTCAACGGCGGGTGGCTGGATACCTATGAGATACCGGCGGATCGTGCGGTCGACGGCGCCTTCCGGACGCTGTACGACCAGGCGGAGCTGGATGTGCAGACGATCATCCGGCAGGCCGCCGACTCGGCGCCGCCGCACGGCAGTGATGCGCGCAAGATCGGCGATCTGTACTCGAGCTTCATGGACACCGATACGGTGGCCTCGCTCGGGCTGGCGCCCATCGCAGGGGAACTCACCGAGATCCACGAGGTCGCCGATCGCAGCGCCTTCGCCGCGCTACTGGGTCGCCTGCAGCGCACCGGCGTCGGGGGCGCGCTCGGTTTCTATGTCGACACCGACGACAAGAACTCCAACCGGTATCTGGTGCACGCCACCCAGTCCGGGATCGGGCTGCCCGACGAGTCCTACTACCGGCAGGACGAATTCGCCGAGATCCGGGACCGATATGTCGAGCACATCGGCCGGATGTTCGCGCTGGCCGCCGCCGAACCGCAGATCGCCGCGCTGCTGCCCGCCGACCCGGCGACGGTCGGACAGCGGATCTTCGAATTGGAGCGCAAGCTCGCGGCCGGGCACTGGGATGTGGTGCGCCGCCGCGACGCCGAGTTGAGCTACAACCTCACCACCTACGACGCGCTGGTCGCCGAGCATCCGGAATTCGATTGGCACGCCTGGACTGCCGCGCTCGCCGAGGGTATTGCGAAGTCGGGTCCCGAACTGTTCGCCGAAGTGGTTGTACGCCAGCCGGATTACGTGCGCACCTTCGCGCAGACCTGGGCGGCCGAACCGCTCGCGGACTGGCAGGCGTGGGCGATCTGGCGGCTGTTGCGTTCGCGGGCCGCCTATCTCACCGATGCGATCGTCGAGGAGAACTTCGACTTCTACGGTCGCACCCTGACCGGCGCGCAGGAGAACCGGGAACGCTGGAAGCGCGGTGTTTCGCTGGTGCAGGATCTGCTCGGTGAGGCGGTCGGCAAACTGTATGTCGGCGAACACTTTCCGCCGGAGGCCAAGGCACGGATGGTCGAGCTGGTCGCCAATCTGCAGGAGGCCTACCGCCGTAATATCGCCGAGCTGGACTGGATGGGGCCGGATACCAGGGCGGCCGCGCTGGCCAAGCTGGAGAAGTTCACGCCCAAGATCGGCTATCCGGACAAGTGGCGCGACTACTCCGCCATCGTCATCGTCCCGTCCGATCTGGTCGGCAACTACCGACGCGGCTATGCCGCCGAACACGATCGCGATCTGAACAAGCTCGGCGGTCCCGTCGATCGCGGCGAATGGTTCATGACCCCGCAGACGGTGAATGCCTACTACAACCCGGGCATGAACGAAATCGTCTTCCCCGCGGCCATTCTGCAACCGCCGTTCTTCGATATGCACGCCGACGACGCCGCCAACTACGGCGGCATCGGCGCGGTGATCGGTCACGAGATCGGCCACGGTTTCGACGATCAGGGCGCCAAGTACGACGGCGACGGCAATATGATCGACTGGTGGACCGATGCCGATCGCACCGAATTCGGTAAGCGCACAAAGGCTTTGATCGACCAGTACAACGTGCTCTCACCCAAGGCGCTGGCCGACGACCACACCGTCAACGGCGAATTCACCATCGGCGAGAACATCGGTGACCTGGGCGGGCTGTCCATTGCCCTGGTCGCCTACCGTATCTCGCTCGAAGGCGAGGAGCCGCCGGTCATCGACGATCTGAGCGGTCTGCAGCGCGTCTTCTACGGTTGGGCACAGGTGTGGCGGACCAAGGCCCGCAATGAGGAGGCCATCCGCCGCCTCGCCACCGACCCGCACTCGCCGCCGGAATTCCGTTGCAATGCGGTGGTTCGCAATATCGACAGCTTCCACGAGGCTTTCGATGTGCAGCCTGGCGACGAGCTGTATCTGGAACCCGCGCAGCGCGTCAAGATCTGGTGAGCACGCGGCTGGGCCGAGGACGCCGCGCGCTCAGCGCAGGCGTTCCTCGGTTTCGCCGTCGAAGAAGAAGATCTCGTCGAGTTTCGGGCGCAGGCGCAGGCGATCACCGAGTGCCACTTGGAAGCGGCGGTCCACCCGCGCCACCACCTTGCCGGAGCGGCTGTTCCATTCATCGGTGACGCCGTGGCTGTAGATGAAGGATTCGGCGCCGAGTTCCTCGAGCAGTTCGGCGGCCACGGCGAGGCTGTTATCGGTTTCGGTGGTGGTTTCCCAGGATTCCGGACGGATGCCGACAATGACCCGCTTGCCGGTTGCGGTACGGGGCAAGGGAATTCGCAGGTCGCCAAGGACGGCGGCACCGTCGCGAACCGGGGCGTCGAGCAGATTCATGCCGGGTGAGCCGATGAACCCCGCGACGAAAGTATTGACCGGATCGTCGTAGAGCTCACGGGGTTTGGCGATCTGCTGGAGCCTCCCTTCGCGCAGCACCGCGACCCGATCGCCCATGGTCATGGCCTCGACCTGGTCGTGGGTGACGTAGACGGTGGTGGTGCCGAGACGCTTCTGCAGCGCGGCGATCTGGGAGCGGGTGCTCACCCGCAGTTTCGCATCCAGGTTGGACAGCGGTTCGTCCATGCAGAAGACCTGGGGTCGGCGCACGATGGCGCGCCCCATCGCAACGCGCTGGCGTTGCCCGCCGGAAAGTTTCGCCGGTTTGCGGTCGAGCAGATGCTCGAGTTCGAGCATCTTGGCCGCCTCCTGCACTCGAACCGCGGTGTCCGCCTTGTTCATTCCGGCATTGCGCAGGGCGAAGCCCATATTCTGCGCGACCGTCATATTCGGATAGAGCGCGTAGCTCTGGAATACCATCGCCACATCGCGGGCACGCGGCGGGAGTCCGGTGACGTCCTTACCGCCGATCAGGATGCGACCCGTCGCTACGGATTCCAATCCGGCAAGCATCCGCAGACTGGTCGATTTGCCACAACCCGATGGGCCGACGAGGACGATGAATTCCCCGTCGGCGATATCGAGCTCCAGGTTGTCGACGGCGGGCGCCTGCGCACCGGGATACAGATGCGTCACCCCGTCGAAGTGCACTGTTGCCACGGCGTCGATCTCCCTCTTGGTCGGTACTACTTGGGCAGCTTCGGCGTGATCTGCCGGTCGATAATGGTCTGCAGCTGACTGGCCACATTCGCGAAAGCCGTTGCCGGATCGGCATTCTGCAGACCGATCTGCTCCAGCCCGGTGCCGATGATCTGGTCACCGCCCGGCACGAAAACCCGCGCGTAATCCTGCGATTTGGTGACCGCGAGCTGCTCGATGGCGACCTTCGCATTCGGATTCTTCGCCAGGAAGTCGACCTCGCTCGGATCGGTCACCGCGGACTTGCGCACCGGCATGTAACCGGTGCCCTGCGAGAAGTACGCGGTATTCGCGGCATTGGTGATGAACTCGATGAACTTCAGCGCGTTCACCTTCCGCTGATCCGAGATCCGCGACGGTATCGCCAGCCCGGCACCGCCGGTGGTGACGCCGGGGCCGTTGGGATGCGGCAGGAATGCGGTGCCGAATTGCAGTTTGCCCTCGGCATTCTTCTGGATGCCCCGCAGATCGCCGGTGGAGGCGATGGTGGAGGCGATGACGCCGGTGCCGAAGTCGACGGCGATCTGCGGTTTGATGCCCGCGTACTTCTTGGTGTGGATCATATCGCGCAGGAATTGGCCCGCCGCAATGGTTTTGGGGTCGGTGAACTTCAGCGTCCACTGGTCGGAGTAGGCGCCGCCGAAGGTCCAGTTCGGGCCCTGGAACGTCCAGGCCAGGTAGTTCTTGGCGTCACCCCAGCCGTGCGCGAGCTTGCCGTCGCCGACCACCGACTGGATCTTCGGACCCCACTCGTCGAATTCCGGCCAGCTCTGCGGGCCGCGGTCGGGCAGACCGGCCTTCGCCCAGACGTCCTTGTTGTAGTAGAACAGCGGTGTCGAGCGCGCATACGGCAGCGCGTAATGCTTACCGTTGAAGACATAGTCGGCGGCCAGCGAATCGACGTAGTCGTCGAGCTTGACCCCGGCGTCGGCGAAGTGCGAATCGAGCGGTTCGATGGTGCCGTTGAGCGCGTAGTTGAACCACCAGACATCCGACAGCACAACGACATCGGGCAGTTCCCCGCCGGACAGCGCCGCATTGAACTTCTGCGACACCTCCTCGTAGTTCTTACCTGCGTCGACCAGGTTGACCTTCAGGTCCGGATACTTCGCGTGGAACCGGTTGATCAGCTCGGCCTCGAGTTCCTTCGAGGTGCCAGGGTGATTCGACCAGAAGGTGATGGTGTTGGCGTCACCGGACTGCTTGCCGCCACCGCCGCTGCCCGCGCATGCGGTCAGCGCGGTACCCGCCGCAAGCGCACCGGCCAGGCCGATGAATCCGCGCCGCGACAGTGCCGGGAATTGTGATTTGGACACTGGTTTCTCCAATCAGGGTTTGCATCGCTAGCGATTCCTTGAGGGGTGGTGGTCGGGCGGCGGGTGGGCTCAACCCTTGACCGCACCGGAGGTGAGGCCCTTGATCATGTGGCGCTGTAGCAGCAGGAAGACGATGAGGATCGGCAGCATGGTCAGCAGCGTCCCCGCCATCACCGGTCCCCAGTTGGTGACGCTCGGATTCTCGGTGTTCTGCAGCAGGGTCAGGCCGACCGGCAGTGTGGCGACCCTGGTGTCGTCGGCCATCAGGAACGGCCAGAGGTATTCGTTCCACTCGTTGACCAGCGTGACCACCGCGAAGGCCACCATTGTCGGTCCGGACATCGGCAGCACCACCCGGGTGAGCAGGCGCCACCAGTTGGCGCCGTCCATCCGGGCCGCCTCGATGACCTCCGAGGGCAGTGAGAGGAAGTGATTGCGCATCAGGAAGGTGCCGAAGGCCACCCCGCAGAGCGGAATGATGATGCCCTGGAAGGTATTTCGCCAACCCAACTGGGCGATCAGCGCGTAGTTGGAGATCACCGTGATCTGGTTGGGCACCATCAGCGCCGCGATGATCACCAGGAACACCAGGGTCTTGCCCGGAAACCGCAGGAACACCAGGCCGTACGCGCTGAACACACCGAGCACGAATTTCACCAGCGCGATGATCCCGGTGATGATCAGCGAATTGCGCAGGAAGGTCCAGAACGGCAACGTCGTGGTGGCGTCCTCGTAGTTCGCCGGATGCCAACTGTGCGGCCAGTACACCGCGGGCTGGGTGTAGATATCCGGACGCGCCTTGAACGAGGTGATGAAGATCCAGAACAGTGGAACGCCGACGATGATCAGCACACATACCATCGCGGCGTATCCGAGCACCGTCACCGCCCGCTGTCTGCGGCGATACGAAAGAGTCTCTACGCTGTTTCCATGGCGGCCTGCGCGGGTCGCTACGTGGTTACGCATGCTGCCTCCTCCGCGCCTGTCGCTCCGGCCGCGCGTGTTTCACTGCTCGCCCCGATCCATGATGCGCACCTGGACCAGCGTGACTACCAGCAGCACGAGGAACATGATGGTGGCGACCGTCGCGCCGTAGCCGGCCCGGAAGTTGCGGAAGGACTCTTCGTAGACCTGGTAGACCATGGTCGTGGTGCCGGTGCCGAGCGGCCCGCCGCGCGTCATCACATTGATGATGTCGAAGACCTGCAGCGAGTTCAGCAGCACCGTGATGGACAGGAAGAAGGTGGTCGGGCGCAGTTGTGGCAGCAGCACCTTGGTGAACGTGGTCCAGCGGCTCGCGCCGTCCATCTCGGCCGCCTCCATGAGATCGGCGCGGGTGCCCTGCAGCGCGGCCAGGTAGATGACGAAGGTGTAGCCGAGGTTCTTCCAGATATAGGTGACCGTCACCATGAACAGCGCCCAGTGCGGGTCCTGGTAGAAGTCCGGCACCTTGTCGACGCCGACGCGATGCAGTACATCCTGGACCAGACCGAAGCTGGGATCGAAGATGAACTGGAAGGCCACGCCGATGGCCGCGCCGGAGATGACGAACGGCGCGAAGATGGCCGAGCGAACCACATTGCGGCCGAACAGCTTACGGTCCAGCAATAGGGCCAGCGCCAGGCCGAGCACCATGCTGCCGACCACCGCGGCCAGGGTGAACACCACCGTATTGGTGACGATCTGCCAGGAGTCGTCGCGGCCCCACCACTCCCGGTAGTTCGCGAACCCGATGTAGGTCACGAAGTTGTCGGAGATATTGAAGTCGGTGAACGAGAGCCGGATATTGTCGGCCAGCGGGCGGTAGACGAACAGCGTCAGCAGCACCAGATTCGGCCCGAGCAACACCAGGAACAGCGCATAGTCCTGCCACGGCCGATTGCGCAGGCCACGCCCGCGCGGTTGCGGCAGTACTCGCTCCGGCCTGGTTCGCACGGCCGAAGCTTTACGGTGCGTAGCAAACGATCGGTTAACGCCGAACGCCGATACGCTGAACTTCTTGCTGGGTGTACCCGACGAGCTACCCATGTTCTCCCGCAATCAGTTCGGAGCGTTGCGCCACTCGGGAGATTAACTGGCAACTGGTCCGTCGTCCGGGAATTCCCGAACACCATCAGTTGAACAAAACGAACTCGGCCCAGGCGATCGTGCCTGGGCCGAGCTCGGACGTCGGGTTCAGCTACTTCACTCGTTCCAGTCGCCGTAGCCGTCGCGAGCGTTCAGGGTCCCGCCCTTGGTGTTCTGAACGATGACCGGGTCGCCCTTCTTGGCGTTCTCGAAGAACCACTTGGCGTTCTCGGTGCTGACGTTCAGGCAGCCGTGGCTGGCATTCGAAACACCTTGCTGCGCAACCGACCACGGGGCCGCGTGCACGAAGATGCCGCTGTTGGAGATCCGGGTGGCGTACTCGACCTCGACCTTGTAGCCCTCGGGATCGGTGGTCGGCACACCGTAGGTGGACGAATCCATGGTCATCTTGCGCAGCTGCTCGCCGACGAAGTAGGTGCCGTTCGGGGTCTCGTGCTTGGTCTTACCCATCGAGGTCGGCATCGTCATGATCTCCTCGCCGTTGCGAGTGATCGTGATGGTGTGGGTGTCGTCGTCGGCGGTGGTGATGAAGGCGTCACCGATGCGGTATGCGGTGCGGGTGCCGCCCGCCTCGACGGTCACATCGGTATTGGCCGGCCAGAACTCGTTCGGCCGCCAGCGCACCTGCTTGTCGCCGAACCAGTAGAAGTGGCCCGGCGCCGGATTCGAGGAGGTGATCCTGATGGCCTGCTCGGCGGTGGCGTGGTCGGTCACCGGATCCTTGAAGTTGATGATGACCGGCTGCGCGACGCCGACGGTCTCGCCGTCACCGGGGCTGATACTCGGCGGCGCGAAGTTCGCCGTGGCACCCGGATCGGTAGCGGTCGAGGTAGAGGAGCCGGTGCCGACACCCGGCAATGCCGGATCGGCCTGAGCCGGCGCGACGGCGGTGATGCCGACCGCGGCGATCGCCGCCGACAATAGGATGCCCTGCCGGAGTCGGCGGGCTAGCGCTCCCCGACGAGGAGCAGTCGACGTCCCGGTGTGCAAAGCGGCATGCATAAGTTTCTCGTCCAATCCATCTCTCGCCTACGCCGTGGCGCAGCGAGATCTCTCATCGGTGTGGAGCTCGCAGGGCGGTTTCACGAAGAACTTCGTGGATTCCGTGCGAACGCCCACGGAAAAACGGCGCGGGGCACACGAAGCACCCCACGGGTATATGACGCACCCGACCCTGGCGTCCTTCCTACCGTCCATGGCCATCCGTGGCCAGTGGCGTTTCGTATTGATTCGTGCTGATCACATGGTGTGGCGAGCGCCACATATGCCGTTGGGGGTCATGATCATTCGTGAAATCGGCCGGTCAGATCGGGTGAGCCTCGATGGCTCACGGCGGCCGTCAAGTCGTTCGAGCCGCAAATGAGCCAAACTCCTTCGTGAGATAAATCACGAAACGACATCGAATGGGATCGACCGATGCGGACCCGTCGCGATGTTGTGCGGTACCGACAGCGGCACTCGCCCGCGCGCATACCGCGGTGGCAATCGCAGCCGCCGTCGACCGAGAATGGTCGCGAGCACGAGCCGCAGTTCGTAGTCGGCCAGCGATGCCCCGACACACCGTCGATGCCCGCCGCCGAAGGGTGCGAACTCGTACGGCCGGTACTTGCGCTCGATGAACCGCTCCGGCCGGAAGAGCTGAGGATCCGTCCACACCGCGGGATCGGAATGCAGCAGCGGCAGCGCGATGCCCATGGTGTCGCCCGCCGCGAGCTCGACACCGCGCAATGCGAACGGCGCGGTCAGCCTGCGCAGCACGATCGGCACCGCGGGATGCAGCCGCAGTGTCTCCTGGCACACCGCGTCCAGGAACGGCAGCCCGGCCAGCTCGAGCGGGGAGGCGTCGGGGCCGGCCGCGTCCAGTTCGGCGCGCAGGCGCTGCAACGCCTCGGGTTCTCGGTGCAGATGGAACAGCGCCCACACCAGACCGGTCGCGGTGGTCTCGTGTCCGGCGACGAGCAGGGTGCGCAGTTGGTCGCACAGATCGTCATCGGTGATCGAGGTGCCGTCGTCGTAGCTGGTGGCGAGCAGTAGACCGAGAATGTCGGCGCCGCCCGTGCCGACGGCCCGGCGCCGCGCGATATCGGTCAGGATCAGCTCGTCGAGCCGCTCGCGCGCGGCGACGAACCGATCCCACGGCGCCCGGCCGAACAGCCCGCGGCGCAGTGCGGGCACCAGCATCAGCGGTCCGGAGTAGGCGGTGAGGAATTCCGCGATCGCGGCGGTGTATTCGGCGCGGCGCTCGCGGCTGTCCACCCCGAATACCGCCTCCAGAATCACCCGCAAAGTGATCGCCCTGGCTGCCGCCCGCGAGTCGATGCGCGTGCCCGGTGTCCAGGCCGGGCGAGATTCGCCTGTGCTGCCGGATATTTCGGCGATGGTGGACTCGCGGATGAGTTCGCCGTAGGCGCGGATCCGCGCACCGTGGAACGCGGGTGCGAGCAATGCCCGATCGCGCCGATGTCGTTCGCCCGCGGCCAGGATGAGCGATGCGGAGCCGACCAGCGGTTCGATCGGATTCGGTAGCGGCGGTTCGAGCAGATCGGTCGGCGCGCGGAAGAATTCGCGGGCACCGTCGGCCGTGCCGGTGAACAGCGCCGCGCCGAAACCGGGAAACCGCACGTAGAACGGATCGCCCTCGCGTTCGCGCCGCCAACGGAAGTACCGCTCGAAATCGATGCCCGCCGCCAGTGCGTGCGCAACCACCATTCTCGGTGCTCGCGGCGTCGAAGACGCGGCGTCCAGCGCCGTTTCCCCGGATGCGTCCGCGTGCTCCATATCTATAGCTACGAACTCACGCCGGTCCCGGTTCGACCGCCCCCTTCGGGCGCCCCCTGCGCACCGTGTGCTCGGCGAGGGCGGCCAAGCGCGCGAGCCGGGCGTCCCCGAGCGCGGTCACCGCATTGCCGAGCCGGTTGGTGACGAAAGCGATAGACATGCCCAGTTCCGGATCGGCATAGGCGCCCGAACCGCCGAGTCCGTAGTGGCCGAAGGCTTTTCGCGGCTGCTGCTTGGACATCACGACCGGACGGTGATAGCCGAGGGTGAATTTCAGCGGCACCCCGAGCACATAGTCGCGGCTGTCGGCCCGCTGCGTCTCATTGATGATCGCGATCGTCTCCGGTCGCAGAAACTGCACCGCGTCGATGGCGTGACCACCGCGTTCGGGATCCAACGCCTCGACCCGCCCCTTATTCGCGAGGGCCCCGTACATTCTGGCCAGTGCGCGCGCCGAGAAGACACCGTTCCAGCCCGGCATCACCGCATCGTGCACGCGCGGATCGCGGACGAGTTCGTCGAAGCTCTCCGGCATCCCCGCCTCGGCGAGTCCGCGCACCGGCCGCACCCAGGACAGCACCGATGACGCGGTGTTCCAACGGATTCCGGGTGGATTCAGATGCGGAAAGATCTTGGCGATCCGATAGCGCTCGGATTCCGGTACCCGGAACCAGAATTCGTCATAGCCGAGTGGCTCCGCGATCTCGCGCCGCACCACATCGGTGAACGGATCACCGGTCACGCGCTGCACGATCTCGGCCACCAGCCAGCCGAAGGTGATCGCGTGATAGCCCGATGTGCGGATGCGCCGCGGGTCGGCTGGGCTCTCGGCCAGCGCGGTCACCACGGCGTCGTAGTCGAGGATGCCCTCCCGGCCGGGGACCAGGCCGCGCACCCGGTGCAGTCCGGCGCGGTGTGAGAGCACATCGCGCACCGTTATGTCGTCCTTGCCGTGTGCGCCGAACTCCGGCCAGTAGGTGGTGACCGGGGCTTCGTATTCGATCTGCCCGCGCTCGGCCAGCCGGTGCACCACGGTCGCGGCGACGCCCTTGCCGGTGGAAAAGGTGAGCGCGACATTCTCGCCGTTCCAACGTCGATCCTTGGCCGCCCAGCCCGCCCAGATATCGACGACGGGTCGACCGTCGAGATAGATCGCGAGCGCACCGCCGCCGCGCGTCGGCTGGGCGAACATGCCGAAGAAATGATCCGCGAGGCGGACGAATCTCGGATCGACGAGCATCTCCAGTGGCGCGGCTGGCCATCGGTCCGGTGTGGGGAAGGCTGAAACCATGGGTCACACCTCCTGCTGGCTGGCTGGGGCCGAATTCTCAGCCTAACTCGGATCGTGGCGTTTGCCAGCGACCGAAAGGCGTGGTCAGACAGGTCGCACCGGTTGCCGAATTCCACGCGAAGGCCGCCGTGCCCAGGCACACCACCGCGCTGTCGGCGGTCGCGACCTGTGCGCGCGAGCCGTCGAAGGCGATCGATACCGCGAACAGCGGGGTCGGCGGGCTCGGTTGGTCGGTCTCGGAATCCGTTGCCGGAGCGACGATCGAGGTCAGCGCGACGGCATCGGCGCCGAAGCCGAGCGCGATCGGAATTCCACCGACTCCGTCGCTGGCGCCGACACCGCCCGCCGCGCCGATGCCGAGCGCGGCGGCACCCAGGCCGGCTCGGGCATAGCCGACTCCGTCGTATCCGGCCGCCCGTGCCCGGCCGAGGGATTCGGCCGTGGCCCGGCATGCGGTGCTTCCGTCGATCACGGTGACATCCGTGCCGCCGTCGGAAGCGCAGTGCACATCGGTTGCCGAGGCCATTGCGGGGAGGATCAGCGCGGCGCCGAACGTTGCGGCGGTGCAAGTGATCGCGCTGATCAGCTTCACGGACGAACTCCTCTCACACCGGAAACCCCACCATACTCAGATCGGTTGCTGTGACACCGATTCCGCTGGTCCGCCGCGGTGCCACAGTGATCGAACCAACATTGGGGCCGGCACTGCGCTTCTCCGATGCGGTTGCTGCCGACTCGACGCACCTGCGCTCGGTGGTGTATGCATGGCGTGGTATTTCACGCTTTGCTAGATCACTTCGGATTCCGACGGGGGTATGAGTTCGGAGCGTTACAGCCGGGAGGACTGTAAGTGTCTCGTCAACCGATCTCGGGTCGCCTCGCGACGGCGGCCATCGCCGCGGTCTCCGTCGTCGCCGCGCTCTCGCTAGCGGGCTGCGGCAATAAAATCAGCGGCAATGCCCAGCCCGCCATAAACGGGACCATCGATGCGGTCTCGTCCACCAACACGCCGAAAACCTCAGGGGCCAGGCCCACCACCAGCGCCCGCCCGTCCTCCGGTAAGCCGACGGCGACCACATCGGCGACCAAGGGCGGCAGCACCGATTTCCAGGCCAATGTCGGTGACTGCGTGACGCTCGGCGGCACCACCGATAACGCCACCATCGCCAAGGCCTCCTGTGGCAGCCGGGCCTCGAACTACAAGGTCATCGGCAAGGCGGCGACCAGTTCGCAGTGTGTAGCCGACCGCGACTCCGCCTACTTCGAAACTCTGAACGGCCTGCAGCAGGGCGCGATCTGCCTGGATATCGACTGGGTGGTCGGTGGCTGCATGGATATCAGCGGCGAGGATCCCAAGCGCATCGACTGCACCGAACGCGTCAGCCAGGGCGTGAAGGTGACCAATATCCAGCAGGGCGCCGACGATGCCAGCGTCTGCGGCAGCAGCAGCGGCTTCGAGTACCCGACGCGGCGCTTCGTGGTCTGCGTCCAAAATCTCTGACGCCCACGAAGACAGGCCGGTAGCGGCTACGTTTGGTCCGTGAGTGCTGAGTTACCCCGGCTGGGTTCGGCTACCGGCCGCTGGATCCTGCTGGCCACTATCCTCGGTTCGTCGGTGGCCTCACTGGATGCCACCGTCGTCAATATCGCGCTGCCGCGCATCGGCGAATCCCTCGACACCGATGTCGCGGGCCTGCAGTGGACGCTCAACGGCTACACGCTGACCCTGGCCTCGTTCATCCTGCTCGGCGGCTCGCTCGGCGATCGTCTCGGCCGCCGCAAGGTGTTCGTCTGGGGTGTCATCGGTTTCGCGCTGGCCTCGGTGCTCTGTGGTGCCGCGGTGAATATCGAGATGCTCGTCGTCGCCCGTATCCTGCAGGGCGTTGCGGGTGCGATGCTCACCCCCGGCAGCCTGGCGCTGATCTCCTCATCCATCGATCAACGCGATCAGGGTGCGGCGATCGGCCTGTGGTCCGGCTTCGGTGGCGTCGCGGGTGCACTCGGTCCGTTCCTCGGCGGCTGGCTGATCGAGTTGGCCGGCTGGCAGTCCATCTTCTTCATCAATGTGCCGCTCGCGGTGGTCGTCGTACTCGTCACGCTGCGGCATGTGCCGGAGAGCCACGACCCGAATGCCTCGGCGCGACAGGATGTTCCGGGTGCGGTGGTGGTCGCGGTGGCACTCGGCGCGTTGACCTTCGGTCTGATCGATGCGATGCCGCTGCTGGTGGTCGCCGGTCTGCTGCTGCTCACGGTCTTCGTGGTGATCGAAATGCGCAGCGATCATCCGCTGGTGCCGCCTTCGCTGTTCGCTGGGACATTTTCGCCGGGCGCGGGGCCCTCCGTGGTTACGCAGGCTGCCTCCTCCGGGCCCGTCGCTTCCGGCGGTCGGGTCTTCACCGCCGCGAATCTGGTCACCCTCGCGGTCTACGCCGCGCTCGGCGGTGTCTTCTTCCTTCTGGTCATGCAGCTGCAACTGGTGGCGAAATACACGCCACTGATGTCGGGGGTGGCGACCGTTCCGGTCACATTGATCATGCTGGTGCTTTCCGCGCCCGCGGGTCGTTGGGCGCAGGTGCACGGTGCGCGTATTCCGATGACGGTCGGTCCGCTGCTCGCCGCGATCGGCCTGGTATTTCTGCTGCGCATCGGACCCGACACCACCTACCTGACCGATGTACTCCCTGGCGTGCTGGTCTTCGGTTTCGGCCTGTCGATATTGGTCGCGCCACTCACCGGTGCGGTACTCGGCGCGGTGCCCGCCAGTGAGGCGGGTATCGCCTCCGGGGTGAACAATGCCGTGGCCCGTACCGCCCAGCTGCTCGCGGTCGCCGCGCTGCCCGGGCTCGCAGGCATCTCCGGATCGCTCGGCGACCCAGTGGAATTCGACCGCGGCTTCGGCGTCGCGATGTGGATCTGCGTCGGCCTGCTGGTGGCCGGTGCGCTGATCGCGGCGGTACTACTGCGCGCCCCGCGCCGCGCCGCGACACTGGACAACGTCGACTGCATGCCGCAGTGCGGGGTGGCGGGTCCGGCGCTGGCGCCGCTGCACAAAACAGAATGAGCGGGTCATTCGACCCGCTCATTCGGCATTCGACTGATCCTGGCTAGATCGGGTTGAAGCCCGCCCCGACGCTGCCACGGGCATTGATATCGCCCATGATCGAGCTCATATTGGTGCCGACCTCGGGTCCGAAGCAGGCGATGGCGAGATACGCGTTCACCATCCCGACCAGCGTGGTGCCGACGACGACCGGTGCCCCGGAATCGCCCTCCACCACACACATCTGCGACCAGGTCTCCATGTTCGTGCCGAACAGGTCACCGTAGGCGATGCCGCAGGTATTGCCGGTGGTGCGGCCCTCCTTGCAGACGATCATCGGGAACTGGGCCGGGCCGCCGATGTTGGTGATGGTGACATTGCCGATCCGGTTCACCGGGGTGATCTTGGCCGGATCGAATTGGATGATGGCGTAGTCGAGATCGTGGTTGGAGTAGACGAACCGGCCGATCACGCCTGCGCCGCGGTCGAGTTCGGCGTACACCTGAGCGCCCGGGTCGCCGCAGTGTCCCGCGGTCAGGCCGACCAACCGGCCCCCGCCGTCGTAACCGACCGTCGTGACAGTGCATTCGAACTGATTATCGATAATGATTCCCGACCCACCGCCGATGACGGGTGGCCCCGCGGCCTCCGCGGTCCCGGCCCCCGTCGCGACCAGTGCCGCACCAAGAGCTACGGCGAAGGCAGCGTTGGCCACCTTGGCGAGTTTGCTGAACATGTCCCTCCAGACGTCGGAAGTCCGCACGATATCAATCTGTCGCACCCATCGTGTCAGTATTCGGCTCCGGGCGCGTCCTCTATCCGTAGCGATCACTTGCGGGTCGCTCGAAACGGTCTGCTGCCCGATGACGAACGCGTCGGCGAGAACCGCACTTTTCGACATTTTGGATGCAGCGTCTCATTTTCTCGCGATAGCGAAAGTCTATTACTGCAATCATCACAAAGTGACCGATTGTGTTTCGGTTGTATGTTGATCGGTACCGTAGAAGCCATTCGAATCGCGCGCATATTTTGCATGAATATTATCCGCGAAAATAGTCTAACAGGCCATATGCGGTGCTGATCGGAGCCGGTGGAACAGTACGTGCTCTAGAAGTATCACCGTTAACTTTGGGACCTGTCCCAAAGGTCGAGCCACTGCTCATTGCGTTTTCCCTACAGTGACTCCAATCTATGACTGCGATCACACGGCGGTGGGTGTGTTCTGGGCTACTCCGTAGTAAGGTGCCTCAAGCAAACAAGTCGTCGGGGTTTGGTTACCGGCGTCGAGAGGGGTTAGCCAGTGCAGTCGACCAAGAGTCCACCAGCGCAGTCACGGATGAGTGACGCGGTCGATTGGACGAAGGCCTACTGGGAAGACCATCCGAAACGCTCCTTGGAGACCTTCGGCAGACAGATCACGATGGGGTTCGCGGCGGTCGCGGAGTTGTTCATCGCGATATTCCGCCGCCGCTTTCCTTATCGTGAGTTCATCCGCCAATGCGCGTTCATGTCCAGTGTCGCCGCGGCACCGACGCTGCTGGTCGCCATCCCGATCGGCGTGATCGTTTCCATCCAGGTCGGCGCGGTCGCCAGTCAGGTCGGTGCGACCTCGTTCATCGGCGCGGCGAACGGTCTCGGCATCATCCAGCAGGGTGCGCCGCTGGTCACCTCGCTGATGATCGCGGGTGCGGTCGGTTCGGCGATCACCGCCGATCTCGGTTCCCGCACCATCCGCGAAGAGATCGACGCGATGCGGGTGATGGGGGTGGATCCGCTGCGTCGTCTGGTCGCGCCCCGGCTCGGTGCGGCGATGCTGGTCAGCGTATTGCTGTGCGGCTTTGTCGTATTCGTCGGATTTTTGACTGGCTACATTTTCAATATTTTCGCGCAGAACGGCACTCCGGGTTCCTATATCGGCACCTTCTCCTCGTTCGCCGTCACCATCGATCTGCTTGTCGCACTGGTGAAATCGTTGATCTTCGGGTTGCTCGCTGCGATCATCGCCTGTGATACCGGGCTCAATACCCGGGGCGGTCCGGGCGGAGTCGCCAACTCGGTGAACTCCGCGGTGGTCAGTTCCGCCATCATGTTGTTCGGCGTGAACTTGATCATCACCCAGATCTACAACGTTCTCCTCCCCCCACAGGTGGTCTGAGCCGGTGTCAACAACCTATGTACCGCCGCTGCTGCGGCCACTTCGGCACATAAAGAAGTCCGCGCAGGTCCCGGTGGATATGGTTGCCCGTCTGGGGCACCAGGTGTTCTTCTTCCTGCGGTCGGTGGGCTCGATCCCGTTGGCGCTGCGGCACTATCCGAAGGAAGTCTGGCGGCTGCTTTCGGATGTCACCTGGGGCAACGGCAGCCTGGTCGTCGGTGGCGGCACCATCGGCGTCATCCTCATCCTCAGCGCGTTCGGCGGGATGACGGTCGGCATCCAGGGCTATACCTCGCTGAATCTGCTCGGCCTGAGCCCGATCACCGGCGCCATCTCCGCATTCGCGACCACCAGGGAGTTGGGGCCGCTGCTCGCGGCACTCGCCTTCGCCGCCCAGGCCGGCTGTCGATTCACCGCTCAGCTCGGCGCGATGCGGATCTCCGAGGAGATCGACGCGCTCGAGTCGATCGCGATCCGGCCGCTGCCGTATCTGGTGAGCACCAGGATGTTCGCGGCGATGATCGCCATCGTTCCGCTCTACTGCCTGGGCCTGGCCATGGCCTACATTTCCTGCTCGCTCACGGTGCAGCTGATCGGCAACACCTCCAGCGGTACCTACGCGCACTACTTCTATCAGTTCCTGATACCGACAGACGTGCTCTACTCACTGGCCAAGGCGATGGTGTTCGTCGCGATCACCACGTTCATCCAGTGCTACTACGGCTTTTTCGCCTCGGGTGGTCCGGAGGGCGTGGGTGTCGCGGCCGGTCGGGCCATCAAGATGTGCATCATCATCGTGGTTTTCGCGGACCTGTTCATGACATTGGCGATCTGGGGCGTCAATCCCGGCATCCGGATCTCGGGGTAGGACGAGATGATCATCGATCCCAGTGGGCGTGGCCCCACCATGCGACAACTGTTGGTCGCCGGCGTATGCGGACTCGTCGTCTTCGCGCTGATCCTCGGCTTCCTGATGGCGAGATACCAAGGCTATTTCGTGCCGAAGGTGCATGTGGTCGCCGATGTGGGCGACACCGGTGACGGACTGCCCAGCGAGGCCGACGTGAAGTTCCGCGGCGTGCTGGTCGGTGTGGTCGAGCATGTCGATGTCGTCGACAAGGGTGCGCGGCAGAAGGTGAAGATCGACCTCAAACCGGAGTTCGCCGGCGACATCCCGGCGAACGTGACCGCCCGGGTGGTGCCGAGCAACCTGTTCGCCGTCACCTCGGTGGAATTGGTCTTCAACGGTCCTGCGGACACGTACCTGCGCGAGGGCTCGATCATCAAGCAGGACGAGAGCCAGGGCACCATCGCGCTGCAGGACACCCTCACCAAGGTCCGGACCGTCCTCACCAAAATCGACCCGGTCCAGTTCGGCCGGGTGCTCGGTACGCTCTCTCAGGCGCTGGACGGCAGCGGCCGGATGCCGGGATCCACCATCGAGCGGCTGGACAAGTGGCTGACTTCGGTGGACGAGTCCATCCCCGATCTCGGGGTGCTGCTCGATGATTTCTCGGCCTCGGCTCATGCGCTCAATGAGTCCGCGCCCGAATTGCTCGATGTCCTCGGCAGTTCGGTGAAGACCGCGCAGACCATCGCCGATCACCGGTCCCAGCTGGTCGCCCTGATCAGCGGTACGGCGGGCACAGTGGATACGGTCAACGGCCTGTTCGCCCGCAACGGTGATATCGGTAAGCAGGTCACGGCGGGGACCAGCGATATGTTCGGCGCGCTTGCCTCGGATGCGAATTCGATTCCGGACACCATCGCCTCGCTGAACAACTCGCTGCGCAAGTTGAATACGACCTTCCACTGGGGTCCGCAGCGGCAGATGGTCTGGAATGCCGGTGCGACACTCACCCCGTACCGGCCCTACGAACAGGCCGACTGCCCGCGCTACGGAAATCTGGCCGGACCGAGCTGTGCCACCGCACCGGCAGTCTCCGATCCTGGCTATCTGCCTGACTCGATGAAGCCGCGTTCGCTGGAAACCGCGCAGGGCTTGGCGAAACTGCCACTGCCCGCGGGCTTCCCGGAGATCCCTGGTCTCACCTCGCCGGGTGATCCGCTCGCGACGACCTCGGCCGAGCCGAAGCCGGCCAGCCCGTTCGCGGGTACGCCGCTGGAGGGACTGTTCCCGAATCTCGCGCCGCCGGCGCCGGGTGCGCAGCCCTCCGCCGACCAGCCCGCGGCTCCGGCCGTGCCAGTCCAACCGGCGAGTGCGCCCGCAAGCGCCGGTCCGATTTCGTACGAAGGAGATGCCGCGATCGTGGCGCTGCTCGGTCGTCGGCCGACGGCGGCCGAATATCTGCTGCTGGGTTCGGCAATGCGCGGGGGCACCCTGCAGGTTCGAGGTGCGGTCGAATGAGCATCCGTAAACCGCTGATCGGCTTCGGCCTCTTCGCGATCGTCTCGATCCTGGTCACCGTCGTCGTCTGGAATACGCTCGCGCGGGTCGTGGAGGGTGATACCAATACCTACACCGCGACCTTCAGCGATGTGCTCGGCCTGCGCGAGGGCGATGACGTCCGGATGGCGGGTGTGCGGGTCGGCAAGGTCGAAAAGATCGAACTCACCCGGGATTCCAAGACCAAGAAGTCCGTCGCCGATGTGACCTTCATCGTGCAGCGCAACCAGACGGTGTACGACGACACCAAGGCGCTGGTGCGTTACCAGAACCTGATCGGCCAGCGTTATGTCGCGCTGGCCCCGGGCAAGGCGGCGAGCCCCGCGGCGTTGAAGAACAAGGCCACCATTCCGCTCGAGCGCACCGAACCGTCCTTCGATGTGTCCGGACTGCTCAACGGATTCCAGCCGCTGTTCCAGGTGTTGCAGCCCGAGCAGGTGAACCGGCTCTCGGAGACCTTCATCCAGGCATTGCAGGGTGACCGAGTTTCGTTGAGCGCGTTCATCACTCAGGCCGCCACCCTGGCCACGGATTTCCAGCGCCGAGACGCGATTCTCAGCGATGTGATCACCAACCTCAGCGGCGTGATGTCGGGGTTGGCCAAGCGAGGTGATGAATTGGAGACCCTGGTTACCCAGACCCGGGCACTGATCGGCGGCCTGTACGACCAGGGCCAGTCGCTGCAATCGTCCACGGTGCAGATCGCGGACGCGACCAGCGGACTGGTGGACATGATGGGCAAGATCCAGCCGAAGCTGGCCACCGCACAGGATTCGACGAGCGCGGCGCTGACAATGCTGATCGCCAATGGCGCCAAACTCGACCAAGCCGCGATCGACCTGCCCGCGGCGCTGTCCGCCCTCGGCAAGTTCACCCAGGACGGCGCCTACGCGAATGCGTACTTCTGCAAGCTGGACGTCTCGCTATACGGCATCCTGCTCCCCCGCGGTCTGCTCCCACAGATCGGTGGCAACGGACAGTCGGCGGTGTGCCGCCCATGATGACCAAGATCAAGGACAGCTTCAACGGCAACCGCTACTTCTGGCTGGGTGTCATCGGTGGCGTCCTCATCATCGTGCTGCTGCTCGGCTCGAGCGCTTACAAGCTGATCGGCGTCGGTGAGAAGACGGTCAAGGCCGAGTTCGTGCAGACCGCCGGGGTCAAGGTCGGCGACAAGGTCAATGTGGCCGGTGTCCCGAGCGGACATGTGGCCGGTGCGAAGCTGGAGAACGGGCATATCCTGCTCACTCTCAGCGTGAACGACGATGTGAAGCTCGGACCGGATGCCAGGGCCTCGATCAAGATGGCCACGTTGCTCGGCGCGCGCTACGTCGATCTCGATCCGGGCGACGGGTCGGGATTGAAGAACGGCCGAATCCCGTTGTCCAACACTTCGGTTCCGTACAACCTGGCCGATGTGGTCGAGTACGGCACGCCGAAGTTCGAGGCGCTCGACACCAAGCAGCTGGCCACTTCGCTCGATCTGATCAACAAGCAGTTGGGCGATTCGCCCGCGCTGACGGCGCAGGCGCTGGACAGCGTCGGCGCGCTGGCGAAGGTGATGGATTCGCGCAAGGCGGAGGTCGACAGCCTGCTGAAGGATCTCGACCGGGTCACCAGGATTCTCGGCGACAACCGCAACAGCGTGCTGTTGGTAATCACCCAGGGCGAGGCCATCGCCAACCGGGTGATGGAACGGCAGAGCCTGCTGCGCCAGCTGCTCGACAATGTCTCGACGCTGAGCCGCCAGCTGCAGGAGATCGGTGCGGCCAATAACAACCAGCTCGGCCCGACCATCGAGCAGCTGAACACCATGGCGGAGGGCCTGCAGAAGAACAAGGACAACCTCGACCGGATGTTGCAGATCATGCCGGTGTCGGTGCGCACTTTCAACAACGCGTTCGGCAACGGTCCGTATGGTGAGGTCGGCCTCCCCTGGCTCTTCCCCGACAATTGGTTGTGCTTCGCCCACATGATCGAGGGGTGCAAGGGATGAGACTGATGCGAATCAACCTGCGCCGGGCGGCCAAACCACTGATGATCAGCGCCGCAGCCTTGGCTATCGGTAGTTGCTCGCTGGTGCCGAGTTCGGTGGACAGCGCGCTGGGCAACACGATGACGATCACCGCGGACTTCGAGAACATCGCGGGTGTCTTCGAGGGCAATCCGGTCACGGTGCTCGGCCTGCAAGTCGGCAAGATCGACAAGATCATTCCCAAGGGCACGCTGGTCGAGGTGCACATGACGATCGACAAGGATGTCAAGATCCCGAAGGACGCGATGGCAGCGGTCGTTTCGCCGTCCATCGTGACCGACCGGCACATCGAACTCACCCCTGTCTATACCCAGGGTGAGGCCATGTCCAACGGTGCGCATCTGCCGAAGGCGAAGACCAAGACGCCGGTCGAGCTGGACACAATGCTCAAGACCATCGATCAGTTCGCCGCCGCGCTGGAGCCGAAACCGGGTGGTCCCGAGGGCATCGGCCCGCTGTCGGGTCGGGTGCTCTATCCGATGTTGAACGGCAACGGCGAGAAGATGCGTGACACCCTGAACGCGCTCTCCGGCGCGTTGAAGGTCGGCGTCGACAACAAGGACGCGGTTGCCAGCATCATTGTCAAATTGAACGAGCTGACCACGATGTTGGCCGAAAACGACCAGTCCGTACGCGATTTCAGCAATCGCATGACGCAGATGACCGGACTGCTCGCCGATCAGGCCCCCGGCCTGCAGGCCACGCTGCAGCAGCTCAACGACTTCCTGGCCAATACGAGCTCGGTCTTCGTGCAGTACCAGGATCAGCTGGGCAGTTCGCTGGCGGGTCTGACCAAGGTGACCGATCAGTTGCGTGCCAACGCCCGCGGCCTCACCGAGGTCGTCGACATCGCGCCGCTGCTCATGCAGAACCTGGACCGGTCGATGAACCGGGAATTGGGTTACGTCCGGCTGCACGGCAACCTGCCGACCTTCCTCAACGGCGAACTGCTGAGCGTGTTCTGTGAACGGATTCAAATGCGCTCGGATGGTTGCCGGACCGGCAAACTGGAGGACCTCGGTCCGGACCTTGGTGTTACGGCGGCACTGCTGGGGATGACCAAATGAGCGACCGGTTCACATCGAAAGCCCGCCGCGCACTGATCGCGCTGGCCGCGGCATCGGGGGTCGCCATCACCTCCGGTTGTGGTCTCACGGTGGAGAGCCTGCCGCTGCCCAAACCGGGCGCGAGCGGTGAAACCTACACCCTGCATGCGAAATTCGAGAACGCGCTGAACCTGCCGGATCAGGCGAAGGTGAAGATCGGTGGCTCCGATGTCGGTGTGGTCTCCAATATCAAGACCAAGAACTTCGAGGCCATTGTCGATCTGAAGATCAGCAAGGACATCGAACTGCCGGTCGGCAGTACCGCGGAACTACGCCAGGCCACCCCGCTCGGTGACGTGTTCGTCGCGGTGTCCAAGCCCAAGCCCGAACCGGCTCCGGGGTCTCCGATGCTGCACGACGGCGAGACCCTCGGCCGAGATAAGACCTCGGCGGGCGCCACCGTCGAGGAGTTGTTGATCTCGGTTTCCATGTTGTTCAATGGCGGTGGCGTGGCCGCGCTGACCAAGCTGACCTCGGAGATGGATTCCATCGTTGGTGGTCGCGGCGATCAGATAGCGCATCTGATCAATGAAATGACCGGCGTGGT
This sequence comes from Nocardia pseudovaccinii, assembly GCF_050942345.1. Lineage (NCBI taxonomy): Bacteria > Bacillati > Actinomycetota > Actinomycetes > Mycobacteriales > Nocardiaceae > Nocardia > Nocardia pseudovaccinii. The sequence goes on along the minus strand of NZ_CP192074.1, from coordinate 9,756,836 downwards.
AGGCAGTTTGAACGACAACAGCGCCCGGGTGGACAGCGTGCTCGCCCAGTTCAGCTCGCTCGCCAATACCATCGAGGGCAGGCACGCGGAATTGGGTCAGGTCGCCGATACGTTGCCGCAGATGATCGGCGCCGTCGCGGAGAACAACCGGGCCATCGGTGATCTGCTGCAGAAGATTTCGGTGACCAGCGCGGCGCTCGGCGACTATGCCAACACCTCCAGCGACCAACTGAGCGATCTACTCGACAATGTGCACAAGCTGATGAACGCCCTGTCGCAGACCGAGCAGAACTTCGGTCCCGCATTGGATGCGCTGCGCGAAATACGTGGCCCGATCGACGCGTCCTTCCGCGGTAACAGCCTCGCTGTCTACGCCACCGTCACCAATATCCACAACTTCAGCTTGTTGTCGGATCCGGCGCAGGGCAAGTTCTTCGACGGCCGCGATCTGAGCGACTTCGCGGGCAGCCTGATCACCGTTCTGCAGGCGATTCAAGGACGACTGCAGGGGGGTCACCGATGAGTTGGCTCGGCAAATTGATGCAGCGCAAGATGCTGCTGTCCACTATCGGCCTGGTGCTGGTGTTCGTCGTCGGAGCCAGCTATCTGCTGGTGACCGTCATGCGGGTGAATCCACTGAAGTCGACCTATGCCGTCACGGTGAACCTGGACCGCTCCGGTGGTCTGCAGCCGGGCAACGATGTGACCCTGCGGGGTTATCGCATCGGCAAGGTGACCTCGATCGAGTTGGTCGATCGAGGTCAATCCATCGCCGCGAAGGCCGAAATCGACAGCAAGTACAAGATTCCGGCCGACACCAAGATATCGGTGGGCGCGCTCTCCGGTGCCGGTGAGCAGTACATCGACTTCCGGCCGAATTCCGAGCAGGCGCCGTTCCTGAAGGACGGTGCGGTCATCGAATTCGATGCGGAGAAGATCAAGACCCCGACCCCGATCTGGTCGGTGCTCGACAACTCCAGAGCGCTGATCGATCAGGTCGATCCGGATAAGTTCAGCGTCATCCTTGCCAACCTGGACACCGCGCTCAGTGGCGGCCCGGATCAGTTGCGCGGCATGGTGAACGGCATCAGCCTGGCCATGGCCGGTTTCGACAATCTGCTGCCACAGACCCAGAATCTGATCACCAACCTGCGCACCATCGCGAACACCACCTCGATGGCACAGCCCGATCTCGCGACGCTGACCCGCAATTCGGGCCAGCTGTTCGACCAGTTCAACAATGCCAACGGTGAACTGCAGGCGGTGCTGGAGAAGGCGCCGGGACAGCTGAGGAGTCTCGGTGCGGTGCTGGACAAGACCGCCGATCCGATCACCAGTCTCGCGGCCAACTTCGCGGCGATGACGCGGGCCGCGCAGCTGCGGATTCCGGCGCTGCAGGCGCTGTTCCCCTCACTGAACATCGGGTTGTCCGCGGCTGGAGTGCCGGCGCACGACAACGAGTTCCACGCTGTCGCGGATATCTGGGTTCGGCCGATCTGCCAGTACAAGCACACGCCGATTCGCAATGAGGTGGTCCAGGACGGCTCGCTGCCCAAATGGAACTACTGCGAGAATCCGCCGCCCGGACTGCAGGTGCGCGGTTCGGCGAATGCCCCGCGCCCGAATGTGCCGGACAATGGCGCGCAGATGCCGCCGGGCGCGGATCCGAATGAAATGACCCCGCCGCCGCTGCGGTGAACCGAACACTGCGGCGAGTTGACACAGCGAGCGGTACGTATTCGACGGTGAGTTACCCCGGCCCGGGCGTGCGATACCGGGCCGGGAATACTCCCCGCAGAGTGCGAACGGTTCGTCCGATGCGGACCGACAAGGCAATATCGGTGCGCTCGGGTGCGCCGGGAAAGTGCAGGATTGTATCGATGTCCACTGATGATGTCGGCGCCGAGAACGAGAACTCGGATGCGCCGAAAGAGGACGCCAAGGCCGACGTGCCCGCCGAGGACAAGACCGTCGAGATCGGGAAGTCGGGTGATGCGGTAGCAGCGGCGCCGACCCCGGCTGCCCCGAAGTCCGAGCCGAAGCAGGCGGCGGACACACTGGCCAAGGGCACGGCGCAGCCGGTCACTCAGAATGGTGGCAAGGATCGGGGCGCGCTGGTGCCCATCGTCGCCGCATTTATCGCCGGTGTGCTGCTCGTCGCAGCGGTGACCGCCGTTATCGTCTTCTATCGGCAGGCGAGCAATCGCGGCGATGAGTTGGACGCGCACGAGGCGGCCACCGCGGCGGCGTGCGAATACGGCAAGCTGATCTCCACCTACGATCCGCAGACCATCGACGAGTACCTGAAGAAGGTGGATGCCGCGTCGACCGGTGACTGGAAGGATCAGTTCGCCAAACTCGGCCAGGACCTCAAGGGTGTCGTCATCGACGCCAAGGCCACCTCGTCCACCTACGACATGCAGTGTGGCTTCCAGTCCGGCGATACCGAGCACGCGAATGTGCTGGTGGTGATCGGTCAGACCACCACCAATGTGAATATCGCCGCCGCGAACAAGCCGCCGAGCAAGGTGGAACTCGTGGTGGTGGCCGGTCTGAAGAAGGTCGGCGACAAGTGGCTCGTCGACAAGTTCGATCTGCCCATCCTGAAGCAGATGGGCAACTGATCGGATCAACTACTGACGAAAAACGCCTCCGGGCGGGTGGGAATGGCACCACCCGCCCGGAGGTCTTTCCGGCGGTCTTGCGCCCGGTCGCGCCCGGCGGACTCAGAACAGGGTCAATGCCTGAGGTGCTGGCGCGACCGGCTTCCCCGCTGACCGCGGCCGGGCGGATTTTGTGGTCTTGTCGGTGGAGTCCTCGAGCACCGGCTGCAGTTCGGGGAGTTCCGCGGTCGGGACCTCACCCGCCGCCGCGGAGGCCGCGGCCTGTCTGGCCGCCTCGCCCGCGAGGGTATCGGCCATTTCGTTGAAGTAATTGCCGACGTGTCCACGCACCCAACGGAACCGGACCGGTCCCGGCCGGGAGGCGATGGCCCGGTCGATCTGTTTGATGAGTTCCACGTTCTTCACCGCGCCGCCGCTGGCGGTGCGCCAGCCGTTGGTCCGCCAGCCGAAGATCCACTCCGAGGCGCATTTGATCGCGTATAGCGAATCGCTCTCGATGAACAGAGGTTCCTCGCCGGGATGGGCGAGTACCGCCTCCAAAAGCGCGCGCAACTCCGCGACCTGATTGGTTCCGGTGGCGGCTCCCCCGTTGCGTGAACCGCCCTGATGATTGACCCAAGCCCAGCCGATGGCGCCGCCGGGATTGCGGAGGCAGGATCCGTCGGTGCTCACGATGATCATGGATGGCACCCTACGCAATCCGACCGACAAGATCGGTACCGTGGAATTCCTCTATCTCCCTTCGCAACTGGGATTCGGTGCGGCGCAGTGCCGAGCGCACGGCGGAATCCACCAGGCGCAGGCACAGTCGACCGAACAGCCCACTCGGTGGAGCGTACTCCGCTTGCGAGGTCAGCACCGAGCGTCCATAGCCGAGCGGGTCGAAGCGCAGCGTCAAAGTGCCTGATAACTGGCCGCGCAATGTGTAGCCGATCACCACATTGCGCCGGTATTCGGTGATCTCGCATTCGATGGTCGGCCGCCACAGTCCCAGCCTGATCCGCGTCGTGAATACCGCACCGAGACCCCGGTCGAGCTCGTCTTTCGGCTCGAACGCGGCGACCGCGAACATCCAATCCGGGACGAACTGATGGTTGTCCGTATAGGTGAAGGCCACCTCGACCGGGGCTCCGACGTCGCTCGCGTACTTGATGTGGCCCATAGGGCCCCTCCCTGTTGGCTGCCGCTAAAAGTACTACAGCTCTCCTCTTTATTCGAGCGGTTGCCGGGAATTTGGTTGGCGGGCTTACCACATTGATGACCGGGTGGTCGCTTGGTTTGCTGGAACGCGCGACCCAGCTAACTCGGCGGGGTCACAGTTGGTCGACGATATATTCGGCGATCGGCATGGCGGAGGTCGCCGCCGGTGACGGTGCGTTGAGCACGTGAATCGAGCGGGGTGTGCGCTCGATCAGGAAGTCGTGTACCAGGGTGCCGTCGCGCAGTACCGCCTGCGCGCGGATGCCCGCCTCGCGTGGTCGCAGATCCGCGATCGTGAGTTCCGGGCAGTACCTTCGGCATTCGGCCAGATAGCCGCGTTTGAACATGGAGTTGCGCAGTTCGCGCAGTCCGGTGCGCACATGCGCGCGGGCCACCCGATGGAAGCCGGGAAAACCGAGCACGGCACGGGCGTCGCGGGCGTCGAAGCTGCCCTTGCGGTAGCCCTCCCTGGCCAGGCCGAGCACCGCATTGGGGCCGACGGTCAGGGTGCCATCGATCATCGGGCTCAGATGTACCCCGAGGAAGGGCAGATTCGGATCGGGAATCGGATAGATCAGTGTGCGCACCAGTCCGGATCGGCTGGGCGGCAGTTGGTAGTACTCGCCGCGGAACGGCACGATGCGGAAATCGGTTTGCAGACCGGCGAGTTCGGCCATCCGGTCGGCCTGCAGACCCGCACAGACCACCAGGGTGCGCGCCGTCCAGGAACCCGCGGGACCCGCCGCGGTGACCGCATCGGCGGTTTCGGTGAGTGCGGTGACCTCGGCATTCAGCACGATTTCGCCACCCGCGGCCCGGACCTCCTCGGCGAGTGCGTCGGTGACGCGGGTGAAGTCGATGATGCCGGTCGCGGGCACGAACAATGCGCCGACACCGCTCACATGCGGTTCGCGGCGAGTCAGTTCGGCAGTGTCGATGAGTTCGACATCGACCCCGTTGGCGACCGAGCGTTCGTGCAGCGCGAGCATCCGCCGGTATTCGGCGGCATCGGTGGCCACCAGCAGTTTTCCGCATACCTCGAACGGAATGCCCTGTGCCGCGGCGAATTCCTTCGTCCACGCGGCGCCCTTTCGGCACAGCCGCGCCTTCAGGCTGTCCGGCGGGTAGTAGATGCCGGAATGGATGACGCCGCTGTTGTGTCCCGTCTGATGGGTCGCGAGTGCGTCGGCCTTGTCGACGAGCACCAGGCTCGCACCCGGATGACGTCGCAGAATCCGATGCGCCGTCGCGACTCCGACGATCCCGCCCCCGATGACACAGAAGTCGTACATGGGACGCAGCGTAGGCGGATTAGACCGCGATGGTGTGGTTCACCGTCGTCACGGCCGGATTCGGGGTCGCGTCGACCGTTCCCGACGTGGCCGAATCTTCTACGGTCGCACCAGGTTCGGTGCTCGGCGTGGGATTGCGATCGAGCCGCAGGCCGTGTTCACCCAGGGTCGGATCCGAGAAGGTGAATATCACTTCGCCGTTGTGCGTATCGACCTCGGTGCGCAACCGGGTGACGCCATCCGGATCGGCATGGATGCCGAGCCGGTCCCGAACCGGTTCGGTGAGCAGGAAATCCGTCAGCGCCGTCAGCGCATTGGTATCCACCGTGAAGGCAACGGAATTCGCGCGGCTCGGTGCCACCTGCGCGCCGAGATACGCGGTGCCGAGGCGCAGTTTGCCGCTGATTCCGGCGGAGGCAGGCGAATCCGTATGGACCTGAGAGGTTTTCACAATGCCGTCGCTGGATTCCGCGGGGAAGCGGCCGAATAGTGCGGGCAGGCCGCGAGTTCCACCGGTCAATATGGCATCGGAGAGCACGGGTCCGTAGTCGGTGTCGACATCCGGAATCCGAACCGCAGGTGGTGCGGCCACGTCGTTGGTGGCGTGCTGGGTGTCGGCCATCTGATGGACGATGTATGCCCCCGCGGTAACGGTGAGACTGAGGCTGGCGGCGCCCGCGAGCACGATGGCGGCATGCCGAGCGATCTGGGCAGGCTTATGTGCCACGATGCGTTCCTTTCCGTCCGCCCCTGATCCCCTCACCGCGCGGCCCGCATCGTTGAAAGCCGTACGCTTGTCCAGGTTACAGGGCCGCAGGTGGCACCGCATGGGGGAGATCAGCAGCACAAAGCCGGGTGACGCCCGCGATACCGAACTCGGGCCGAATGGCGTCGGCAATGTTTCTACGAGCTGACGAGCGGGTAAATACACTTAGCTGGCGAGCGTCATTCTCGACTGCCACATCGAGACACCCGGCCAACGGCGTCCGGCCGACACGAACGGCGCACCCAAGTGTGGCGCTCGCCCGCACCTAAGAATTCCGGCCGGACCCGGTGGTTCGGATGCGGCGGGTCAGGTGAACTGGCCCGCCGACCGCCCGTCACCCGTCGGTCCCGCGAAAGCCTGTGCGATGGTGAGCCATTCGGCGGCGTCCGCACCCACCGCGGCAAGCGCGAGATCGTCACGGTGCCGTCGCTGCGTCACCAGCAGGCAGAAGTCGAGTGCCCGACCGGTCACTTTCTGTGCGGCATCCTCGGGTCCCCAGGACCACACGCTGTCGTCCGGTGCGGTGAGTTCGACGCGGAATTCCTCGGTCGGCACCGTCTTACCGCGCACGGTGTAGGCGAAGTTCCTGGTTCGCACGCCGATATGGGCGACCGTGCGCAGCCGGGCGGTGGGTGTCCTGGTCAAACCGAGTGCGTCGGCGATGTCCTGGCCGTGTGCGAAGGTCTCCATCATGCGTGCGCTGACCATGGATGCCGGGCTCATCGGCGGTCCGAACCATGGCAGTTTGGCGCCGGACGGCAGCGCGCGCAGGGCCTCGATCAGACCGGCACGGCCGCGGCGCCATCGGTCGAGCAGTTCGGCGGTGGGTGCGGTGGCGGCCTCCTCAGCGGCCTCGTCGACGAAGGTGAACGCCTTCGGGCCCGCCTCCTCGACCAGCTTCGCGAAACCGTCCGGGTCGGTGGCGGCCAGTGCGGCGACCTCGTCGGTCCAGGCCAGATGGCCGATCTGATGGGCGATACTCCAGCCGGGCGCCGGAGTCGGCGCGGACCAGTCCGCCAGCGGGGCGACGATTCTTTCCAGTTCCGCGCAGTCGTCGGCGAAATCGTGCAGGAGCGCGTCTAGGTCGGCCATCAGATCCCTGTCCCGTCCAGGCGCACTGCTTCGTACACCGTCGCGGTCCAGCATCGCAGTGGGCCGAAAAAAATGCAAGCATGCGTGCTTGTATTTGACGTGGGCTCGCCGCTGACCGGATCCGGGCCGGTTACCAGCCGAAAATCGTCAGGTGGGCGGCGCCGACCACGAGGCCGAGCAGCGCACCGTGTAGATACAGCAGCCAGGCATCCTGTTCGACCGAGGCGTAGAACATCTCCATGAACTCCCCCGGAGTGAGGTCTTGGAGCTTGCGGGCCGCGAATTCGTCGATCTTCTTGGCCTGCTCGAGGGTGAACGCCTCGTCCTCCACCAGGCTGGGAGCCAGCCCGACCGCCGCGCCCGCGGCGCCGACCTTGAGATTGTCGAACTGGCGGCGGCCGAAGGCGACGCGCACGATCGAGGTGGTTGGACCGAGTTGGCGATGGATCTCATCGGAGACCAGCCGCTCGATCAGCTGCCTGGTCTTATCGCCGTTCGGACCGTCGAGCAGTTCCTTGGACAGATTCGGCAGCGTCAGCACCTGGTAGGCGAGGATATGCGCGAGATCGGTCGCCGCCTGCGGCTGCCGCTTGGCCAGCAGCGCCTGCTTCCACAAATACTTGTAGCGCGGCTGGGGATCACCTGGTTCGAAGACCATTTTGACCGCGATGACATTCACGATCACGCCGATCGCCGCCGCGGCCAGTAGCACGATCACCCAACCCGGCACCCAGCCGATCACCGGAATGGTGTGGTGCACATGCATATACAGCGCGAGCAGCAGGCCGAACGGCGCACCGAGCAGGCCGATGCGCACCATGAACCGCAATTCGGGGGCGGCGATGGTGGTCGTCAGATCCTTGAGGATGTACGGATTTTCCTGCAGATACCGGATGACGAAGGTTTTGATATCGATGAGCTGGTCGACATTGTCGCCGAGCGATTCGAAGGCGCGCCTGGTCAATCCGGGCAACTCCCGGTCCACCCGCTGATAGATGACCTGTTTCATCGCCTTCGGCACCCCGCGCCACAGGTCCGGATTCTCCCGGTACATCACCTCGTCGACGAGCGGTTTCACCTGTTTGCTCGCGAGTATCGCGATGTAATCGGCAATACTCTCCAGATCCAGTTCGTGGATGAAATCCCGCGGACTGCCGATGCGCATCAGCGCCTTGTCGACGCAAATGCTCGCCATCTTCTCCGCGCGCGCCGGTATGAATCCCTGGAATCCGAGCCGACGGCCGTCACCGGAGAATGTCGGCAGTACCTGGACCCGGCGCGGAAAATACGGATACAACACCTGGAGGCCGGGAATCCGGATTCCGCGAAAAATGACCGGCCAGAACAGCATCAGCACGCCGGTCCAGTTGGTGAGCCAACCGGCGAGCGCACTGAAGATCGGAAAGGTGATCAGATCGACGGAGAACTTGGACAGGCCGGTCAGCTCTTCCCAATCGATGAACACTCCGGAGGTGAGTGTTGTCATCGTTGGATCCCCCTAAAGCCGCCCAGGTGGTGAGATATCTAGCTGCCAACATTCTCACTGGCTCCGACGGGGTGTCAATGCGGGACTGAGCCCGAGGTCTTGCACCGCATCCAGCAGCATCAGTGCCCCACAACGGCGAGCACCGCCCCCGCCTGCTTCCAGTCCTGTCCGAACCCCCACGTGCTCCTCTCGGATGCAGCGGCTCAGCGAACACCGGCACGATCCGCCCAACAAGAGGGCGGTCCCGCTGTTGTCAGCGCCACAACACCTATGCCGTTACCGACGGAGGTATCAGCCCGGGTGTGCAGGGAAATCGCGGTCGCCGATCGCGATTCGACCTCGATAGATATCGAGCTTGCGGTCGATGAGCGCGAGATTCTCTTGGATCTCGGCGAGTTTGGCGACCACCTCGCCGCGATGCGCCTCCATCAGCGCGATGCGTTCCGGTTCGTTGCCGCTTCCGGCGGCCACGAGTTCGGCATAGCGACGGATGGTCTGGATGGGCATTCCGGTGGCGCGCAGCCTGGTGCATACGTAGATCCAGTCCAGGTCGAGCTGGTGGTAGCGCCGCCGCCCGCTGGCGGTGCGGTCGACGGGGGTCAGGACCAGGCCGGCGCGCTCGTAGTAGCGCAGGGTGTGCACGCTGATCCCGGTAAGACGTGCGGTCTCACCAATACTCAGCCCGTCCGGATCGTCGCAGCGAACAGGTCCGGATACCGGCCGCGCATCGACTTCGAACACGCTCTGAATTCTAGTGCCGCATCGAACGCTGATCGCTCTGAGCGAACGTGGGCAGCGGTGTGGAACAAACACGGAAGACCCGGGGTTGACTGGACATCGCTCAACTTTTGGAAGGGTCGAACACGTGACTACACCACAGAACCTGCCGGTGCTGTTCCTGACCGATCCGATCGTGCTGCCGGGCATGGTCGTGCCCATCGAACTGGACGAATCGGCGCAGGCCGCCATCGACGCCGCGCGCGCCGCGAATACCGACGCGGTGCTGCTCGCGCCCCGATTGACCGAGGGCTATGCCTCCTACGGCGTCGTCGCCACCATCGAACAGGTCGGCCGGATGCGCGGTGGCGCGCCCGCCGCGGTGCTGAAGGCCGAACGGCGCGCCAAGATCGGTCACGGGGTCACCGGGCCGGGCGCCGCGCTGTGGGTCGAGGCCGAACCGGTCGAGACGCCCGCCGCCGACGGTCGCACCAAAGAGCTTGCGGCCGAATACAAGAAGCTGGTCGTTTCGGTGCTGCAGCGCCGCGAGGCCTGGCAGATCATCGACGCGGTCAATCAGCTGACCGATCCGTCGGCGATCGCCGACACCGCGGGCTACGCGCCGTACCTGACCGCCGACGAGAAGCGTGAGCTGCTCGAAACCCCCGATACCGCACAGCGTTTGACCAAGCTGATCGAGTGGACGAAGGCGCATATCGCCGAGGCCGAGGTCACCGAGAAGATCAGCGAAGATGTCCGCGAGGGCATGGAGAAGAGTCAGCGCGAATTCCTGCTGCGCCAGCAGCTCAATGCCATTCGCAAGGAACTCGGCGAGGACGAGCCCGACGGCGCCGACGACTACCGCACCCGGGTCGAGCAGGCCGATCTGCCCGATGACGTGCGCGCCGAGGCATTGCGCGAGGTCGGTCGACTGGAGCGGGCCAGCGATCAGAGCCCGGAATCCGGCTGGATCCGGACCTGGCTGGACACCGTCCTCGACCTGCCATGGACCGTGAAAACCACTGACAGCACCGATGTTTCGGCCGCCCGCGCGGTGCTGGACGCCGATCACCACGGCCTGGACGAGGTCAAGGATCGCATGGTCGAGTACCTGGCCGTGCGCTCCCGCCGGGCCGCGCGCGGACTCGAGGTCGTCGGCGGACGTGGTTCCGGCGCCGTGCTCGCACTGGTCGGTCCGCCCGGTGTCGGCAAGACCTCGCTCGGTGAGTCGGTGGCACGGGCCATGGGCCGCAAGTTCGTTCGCGTCGCCCTCGGTGGTGTGCGCGACGAGGCGGAGATCCGTGGTCACCGGCGCACCTACGTCGGTGCGCTGCCGGGCCGGATCGTGCGTGCCATCAAGGAGGCGGGATCGATGAATCCCGTTGTGCTGCTGGACGAAATCGACAAGGTCGGCTCGGACTTCCGCGGTGATCCGGCCGCGGCACTGCTCGAGGTGCTGGATCCGGCCCAGAACCACACATTCCGCGACCACTACCTGGATCTGGATCTGGACCTGTCCGACGTGCTGTTCATCGCGACCGCGAATGTCCTGGAGACCATTCCCGGCCCGCTGCTGGACCGCATGGAAATGATCAGCGTCGACGGTTACACCGAGGACGACAAGGTGGCCATCGCCCGCGACTTCCTGGTGCCACGGCAGCTGGAACGCAATGCGCTTACCGTCGAGGAGGTTTCGATCACCGACGAGGCATTGCGCGAGGTGGCGGCCAACTACACCCGGGAAGCCGGTGTGCGGCAGATGGAGCGGTTGATCGCGAAGGCATTGCGCAAGGCCGCGACCCGGCTGTCCGAGGACGGAACCGGTTCGGCCGACAATGTGGTGTCGCTGGGTTACGACGCCGAGCTGGGTTACGACGCGCTGGAGTCGTTGACCATCGATCTGGAGAACCTGAAGGACTACCTGGGTCGCCCGCGCTTCACCCCGGATTCGGTGGAACGCACCGCGGTCCCCGGTGTGGCAACGGGTTTGGCGGTCACCGGTCTCGGCGGCGATGTCCTCTACATCGAGGCCAATGGCGCCGAGGGCGAGCGCGCGCTCACCCTGACCGGTCAGCTGGGTGATGTCATGAAGGAGTCGGCGCAGATCGCCCTCACCTACGTGCGCTCGCACCTGGCGGAGATCGGCATCGAACCGTCGGTGCTGGACCGCAATATCCACATCCACTTCCCCGCGGGTGCGGTGCCGAAGGACGGGCCGTCGGCGGGTGTCACCATGGTCACCGCCTTGGTGTCGCTTGCGCTCGGCCGACAGGTGCGCGCGGATGTCGGCATGACCGGTGAGGTCACGCTGAACGGCCGGGTGTTGCCGATCGGCGGGGTGAAGCAGAAGCTGATGGCCGCGCAACGTGCGGGTCTGAAGACGGTGTTCATCCCGGCTCGCAACGAGCCGGACCTGGACGATGTGCCCGCGGAGGTGTTGGCCGCCCTGGATGTGCGCCCGGTCGCCGATGTTGCCGACATCCTGGCCTACGCCATCGAGCCGGTCGCCGAACCGGCCGTGGACGCCCGCGCTTTCGCGGCGAGCGCCTGATATTCGCCTCGAACGGGCCGTACCTGCGGGTACGGCCCGTTTCGTATGCATGCTCGCCGTGACCGCGACGCAAGGGCGGTGCAAGCCCGTGCGCACACGATCGAGGCATGACTCCTACACAGCGGATTCCCGTTCTCGTTGTCGGCGGCGGCCTGGTCGGACTATCGGCCGCGCTGTTCCTCGAATATCACGATGTCCCTTATGTTCTCGTCGAGAAACGAACCAAGGCATCGGCGTTGCCGAAGGCTCGCGGCCTGCACACCAGGACCACCGAGCTGTTCCGTCAGGTCGGCGTCGAGGGGCGGGTCCGCCAGGCCTCCGAGACCGCATTGCGGGCGGGCAGCTTCGGCGGTGCGAGCCGGGGCACCAGCCTGATCACGGCTGAGCCGCTCGACCTGAGTCACTTGCGGTCGGCAATGGCGGCGGCCGATCCCAGTCCGTCGCAGTTCTGCTTCCTGCCCCAGGTGCTGCTCGAGCCGGTGCTTGCCGAGCAGGCCCGCGAACGCGGTGGTGATCTCCGATTCGGAGTCGAGCTCATCGATTTCGAGGCCGATGACGCGGGTGTCACCGCAACCCTGCGTGACGAGTCGGGTCACAGCTCGGTTATCCGGGCCGACTACCTCATCGCGGCCGACGGTGCGGCCAGCCCGATCCGCCGGGCATTGGGTATCGCAGGGTGGGAGCTGCCGCCGACGCGCCACTACATCAATGTCTTTGCGCGGACGGATCTTACGGGTGTGCTGGGCGGTCGCACCTTCAGCCAATGCGAGATCAGCAATGACACCGTCCGCGGACTCGTGTTGTCCAAGAACAACACCGACGAATGGTCCTTCCAGCTCGAATACGACCCCACCCGTGAGACGGTCGCGGACTATCCGGACGAGCGCTGCATCGAACTGGTCCGCGCCGCGATCGGCGTGCCCGATATCGAGGTCGAGGTGCTGGCGCGAAGTGCGTGGGACACCGGAAGTTTCGTGGCCGACGAGTATCGGCGCGGCCGGATCTTCCTCGCCGGTGACGCCGCCCACCGGCACGCGCCGTGGGGTGGTTTCGGCGGCAATACCGGTGTCGCCGACGCACATAATCTGATCTGGAAGTTGGCCGCCGTGCTGTCGGGTACCGGCGGGCCCGCACTGCTCGATTCCTATCAGGCCGAACGGTGGTCACGTGCGATCATCGCCGCTGAACAGGCCAATCTGGGAGACGACTTCGAAACCCGCTACGGCATCGAAACCCCTGACAACGCGGAGATTTTGGCGCGCCGGTTGGATTTCGGGGCGGTCATGTCGCGGTTCCGGTACGCGTCGAGTGCGGTATCACGCAAACCCGCGGATTGCGTCGAATGGGTCGAGCCGCATGTCGATCGGCTGACCGGACAGGTCGGAACGCGACTGCCGCACCTGTGGCTCGACGCCGAGCACACCACCTCGACCTTGGATCTCTGTGGACCCGGTTACGCGATACTGATCGCCGGAAAGTCGGCTGCCTGGCGCGATGCCGCGGCCGATGCGCAGCGCGAGACCGGTATCGAGATAGCGGTGCACGGCTTGGGCGCGGAATGGGCTGCCCGCACCGATCTGCCGGTGGGCGGTGCGCTGCTGGTGCGTCCGGACGGACACGTGGCCGCGCGCTCCGATGCGGGTATGTATCCGCGGTCGCTGGTCACGACATTGCGGTCGCTCATGGGCTGGTCGGCGGATGCACAGCTGCGGAGTTCACGCTCGACCGAGCGCGCATTACCCTCGGCGACTGCGCACAGCACCGGTTCCGGGCGCTCGGCATAGATTTCGCACGCGACGACGGCCTTGCGCGTCAACCCGGTGACGGTGGCCGCGCCGCGAGCCGGGTACCGGCGGCGGACCGCAGGTAGGTGAGGGAGCCGTTGCCAGTGGCCCGTCCAGATAGGTTGCCGCGCTATCCGGTTTGGCCGACTCGCCGAGCGTAGTCGAAACGCGGCACAACACGGCCCGGGGTACCGCCATATGACTTCGCTCGACGGATCTCGATACCTCGGAAGCCAGCTGGATGCGGCACTGGCGCCTGCCAGGTGGAGCGCGGAACGGTCAAACGGTCGGGCGGGGACGGCGCAGCAGCCATGCCAGGAAAGATCGCCGCGGCGGGCGCGGATACTTCGCCACCACGGCCCCGGAGCCGATCTCCCCGTCGACTCGGAGCAGCGGCGATCCGGGCAGACTGCCCTCGGTCACCTTGTTCTTGACGATGCCGCTGCTGGCCTGCACCCGATCGAGGTCGACCCGCCAGCCGTGCGGCACGATCAACTGGACCGTGCCGGAACCAACGGCGACATGCACCACGACCTCGCGATGCGGGCACAGTGCCTGCGTGAAGTCGATTTTGATGCCGCCGGAGCTGCATTCGGCCGTGATCTCGGCCGGGACGATCCACGCGCCGTCCTTCACCCGGGCCCCACTGCCGGTGCGTAGTTCGATGGGTTCGCGCGCGGCGGCGATCACCGGCAGATCGGCGGTGATGGCGACGAGCTCCTGCGCCGTCTGCGCCGAATAGACCGCGACCAGCCGCTTATCCAGCTCGAGCAGATCGAGTTGCCCCTCGTCGACAGCGAGCTGCAGCTGCTTGGCCGCGACCTCGCGATCGATATCGGCGACCCGAACCGCGGGCAGGTTGTCCGGTGCGTCGGTCATGCGGCATCTCCCCTTGCTCGTCCTGACGGAGATCGTACGGACGGCTCGTTTCCGAGTCGACCACGGACGTTCGTAGCCAATTTCCGCTGCTTGTCATGGTCATGCGGTAAGACCTATGTATGCCCAGGTGGCTGCTGCACGTCGATCTCGACCAGTTCCAGGCGGCGGTGGAATTCCGCCGCCATCCGGAGCTGCGCGGCCTGCCGGTCATCGTCGGCGGCAATGGCGATCCGGACGAACCGCGCAAGGTGGTGACCTGCGCGTCGTATCCGGCCAGAGCATTCGGGGTGCGCGCCGGGATGGCATTGCGCTCGGCCAAGCGCAAATGTCCGGACGGGATCTTCCTGCCGCTGGATATGGCCACCTATGAGGAGGCATCCGAGGAAGTCATGGCGCTGCTGCGGACCTTTCCCGGCCGCGTCGAGGTATGGGGCTGGGACGAGGCCTTCCTCGCCGCCGATACCGACGATCCGGAGCAGCTCGCCCACGAAATCCGCAGCGCCATCGCACAATTGGAACTGACCTGCGCCATCGGCATCGGCGACAACAAGCTCACGGCCAAGCTGGCGACCGGCTTCGCCAAATCCGCGGGCAAGTCCTCGGCCGCGCCCGCCGATACCGTCGGCGCGGCGGCGGGGATCTTCCGGCTCACCGCCGCGAACTGGGTAGAGGTGATGGCACACCGTCCGACGAATGCGCTGTGGGGCATCGGAAATCGGATCGCCGCACGGATGGCCGAACTCGGCATCGAAACCGTCGCCGACCTGATGGCCGCCGATCGCCAGCGCCTCGCCGCCGAATTCGGTCCGAATACCGGCCCGTATCTCTGGGTGCTCGGCCACGGCAAGGGCGATACCGACGTCACCACCGAACCGCGAATTCCGGTGGGCCGCAGTAAATCCGAGACCTTCCCGCACGACCTCACCGATCCCGGGGAGATCCGCGCACAGGTAGTGCGACTGGCCACCGAGGTCGGCGAGGAGATGGCGGCGGCGGGCCGCATCCCGCTGCGCGTCTCGGTCACCGTCCGCAGCAATACCTTCTATACCCGTAGCAAGCAGGAGAAACTTCCCGAGCCGACCACCGATATCGCGGCGATCGTGGAAACCGCCCTGCGCATCATCGACAGATTCGCATTGGATCGCCCGGTCAGGCTGCTCGGCGTGCGCCTCGAACTCGTACCGCAATAGCCGACGAGCATACGAGGATCCACCCTGGCACCGGCCGACCCTCGTATGCTCGTCGGCATGGAGTTCTGGGCGATGGTGGCACAAGAATCGGACAGCGGGATCGTGCTCACGCGGCAGCAGGTCAACGAGGACTTCCTCGGGCCGGGCGAGGTCACGATCAAGGTGCACTACTCGAGCGCGAACTACAAGGACGGGCTGGCGATCACCGCGGGTGGCGGCGTGGTCCGGAATTATCCGATCATCCCTGGCATCGATATCACCGGTGAGGTCGTCACCTCCGAGGTCGACGATTTCGCGCCCGGCGATCAGGTGGTGGCGCACGGCTATGACATCGGCGTCTCGCATCACGGCGGCTTCGCCGAGTACGCCAGGGTGCCCGCCGACTGGGTGGTCAAGCTCGACGGTCTCAGCACCCGCGACGCGGCCGCGCTCGGCACCGCGGGTTTCACCGCCGCACTCAGCGTGCAGGGCCTGCTCGATCACGAACTCACCCCGGACACCGGCGCGGTGCTGGTCACCGGTGCGACGGGCGGTGTCGGCAGCGTGGCCATCGATATCCTGTCGGGCCTCGGTTTCGAGGTGATCGCGTCAACCGGAAAGACCGATGCGGGTGATCGGCTGGCCGAACTCGGCGCGAACGAGGTGATCGGCCGCCTGCCGGAGGATCCGGATGCGAAACTGCGTCCATTGTCGAAGGCCACCTGGGCCGGTGCGGTGGACAGCGTCGGCGGCAAGTCCCTCGCCTATATTCTCAGCGCGATCGGTTATGGCGGTGCGGTGGCGGTCAGCGGTCTGACCGGCGGACCGGATCTGCCGACCACCGTCATGCCCTTCATCCTGCGCGGCGTATCGCTGCTCGGCATCGACTCCGCGTACGTCCCGATCGACAAGCGCCGCGCGATGTGGGCACGACTCGCCAATGAGCTGCGGCCCCAGCACCTTTCGACCATCGAGAACTTCGCTCCTATCACCGAGGCCGAGCGGGTCCTGCACGCCATTCAGCACGGCAACCATTCCGGCCGCACCGTATTCGGCGTCGCAGGCGAATTCTGACAGTACGCACCGAAGCCCGGTTCGAGCCGGGCTTCGGTGTGCTCAGGCTGCGACTTCGACCGGCTCGTCCGCGAACTGCGTGCGGTACAGCTCCGCGTAGCGTCCATCGGCGGCGAGCAGTTGGGTGTGCGTGCCGCGCTCCACGATTCGGCCGTCCTCGAGCACCAGGATCTGGTCGGCGGCCCGAATGGTGGAGAGGCGATGTGCGATGACCAGTGCGGTTCGACCGTCCAGCGCTTCGGAAAGCGCCTCTTGGACAGCGGCTTCCGAGGTCGAGTCCAGTGAGGCGGTCGCCTCGTCCAGGATCACCACGCGTGGTTGTTTGAGCAGCAGCCGGGCAATGGTCAGTCGCTGGCGTTCACCGCCGGAGAGGCGATAGCCGCGTTCACCGACGACGGTATCCAGACCGTCCTGCAGTGACGTCACCAGTTCACGCAGCCGAGCCCGCTGCAACGCATCCCACAGCTCGGCCTCGGTGGCCTCGGGTCGGGCCAGCAGCAGGTTGGCGCGGATGGTGTCGTGGAACAGGTGGCCGTCCTGGGTGACCAGGCCGACGGTGTCCCGGATCGAGGTCGTGGTCAGCTCGCGCACATCGGTGCCGTTCAGCCGCACCGCACCGCCGTCCACGTCGTAGAGCCGGGAAACAAGTTGGGCCACAGTGGATTTCCCGGCGCCGGAGGAACCGACCAGCGCGACGAGCTGCCCGGGCTCGGCTCGCAGCGAAACATTGTGCAGCACGTCCACCCCGCCGCGGGTATCCAGCGTCGCGACATCCTCGAGCGAGGCGAGCGACACTTTGTCGGCCGACGGATAGCCGAACGTGACATTGTCCAGTTCCACCGCGACCGGCCCCGCGGGCACCGCGACGGCATCCGGCGCGTCCTCGATCAGCGGTTTCAGATCCAGCACCTCGAAGACCCGCTCGAAGCTCACCAGCGCGGACATGATCTCCATCCGAGCACTGGCCAGCGCGGTGAGCGGTGTGTAGAGGCGGGTCAGCAGCAGCGAAAGCGACACCACCGCACCGGCATCCAGCTGGCCGCGCAGCGCGTACCACCCGCCGAGTCCGTAGACCAGAGCCAGTGCCAGCGCCGAAACCAGGGTCAGCGAGGTGACGAAAACCGTCTGCAGCATCGCCGTGCGCACCCCGATATCGCGCACTCGACGCGCGTGGAGTGCGAATTCGTCCGACTCCTGCTGCGGCCGTCCGAACAGCTTCACCAGCGTCGCGCCGGGTGCGGAGAACCGTTCGGTCATCTGGGTGCTCATCGCCGCATTGAGGCCCGCGGCTTCGCGCTGCAATCCGGCCAGCCGATTGCCCATCCGCCGGGCCGGAACCACGAATACCGGCAGCAGCACCAGCGCGAGCAGCGTGATCTGCCAGGAGATGCGGACCATGACGGCGAGGGTGAGCGCAAGGGTGACCAGATTCGTGACGACACCGGAGAGCGTGTCGCTGAACGCGCGCTGCGCGCCGATCACATCGCTGTTCAAACGGCTGACCAGCGCACCGGTGCGGGTCCGGGTGAAGAACGCGACCGGCATCTTCTGCACATGATCGAACACGGCCGTGCGCAGATCCAGGATCAGACCCTCACCGATCCGCGAGGACAGCCAGCGAATGATCACCCCGAGTGCGGCATCGACCACCGCGATCCCGCCGATCAGGACGGCGAGAGTGACCACGACGCGCGGCGCCGCGGCGCCGACGATGTCGTTGACCACCCGACCCGCCAGCACCGGCGTCGCCACCGCAAGCAGTGCGGACACCACGCTGAACAACAGGAACGCACCGATCCGGCGGCGGTGCGGTCGCGCGAACCGCAGAATGCGCTGCGCGGTCGCGAGCCGGAACGGCCGCTGCTCCTGCGGCGCGTTCGCCCGCCGATACATCTGGCTCCAGGCCACCGATTCGATACTCACCGTGCTGCTCCCTTTCGCTCCCCGCCCATCGAACACCTGGCCACCGACACTAAGACCTCAACAAAGGTTGAGTGCAAGCCCATTCCGCAACGATTCCGCGCACAGCGAAACCACCGCACCTGGTCCTTCCACCCGCCACAGGGTGCGGATCCGGCAAGGGTGTCCGGATCAGGACACGAGTGCTGAATCGAAGCAGAGTACGGATCCGGACAAAGGGTCCGGATGTGGCGCACATGGTCGGGGATGTGCGTGCATAGGCTGGTGGGGTGAGCGAGGACCAGATGTCCCATGCGTTGCGTCGCAGGATCGCGGGTGAGGTCGACGCGTCCTTGCGTCGGCGCGCCGAGTACTCCTCCGATGCATCGAATTACCGGGTGCTTCCGGCCGCGGTCGTCTTTCCCCGCGAGGCCGAGGATGTGGCGCGCACGCTCGAATTCGCCAGGGGTAATGGGCTGTCGGTTACCGCGCGGGGTGCGGGGACGTCGGTGGCGGGCAATGCCATCGGCCCCGGGATAGTGGTCGACTTCAGCCGATATATGAATCGCATCGGTGAGCTCGACCCGGACCGGCGCATCGCCCGCGTCCAACCCGGCGTTGTCCTCGCCGAACTACAGCGAGAGGCCGCGGTTCACGGGCTGCGGTTCGGGCCTGATCCGTCGACGCAGAATCGGTGCACGCTGGGCGGGATGATCGGCAACAATGCGTGCGGACCGCATGCGGTGGCGTGGGGGCGCACCTCGGATAATGTGCGTGAGCTGCGCATTCTCGATGGGACGGTAGCCGAGCGGACGCTGGCGGCCGACCCGTCCGTAATTCCCGGCCTGCCCGAATTCACCAGGGCCGGTCTCGCGGTGATCCGCACCGAACTCGGCCGATTCGATCGGCAGGCCTCTGGCTACGGTCTGGAACATCTACTGCCGGAACGTGGTTCGGCGGTCGCGAAGTCATTCGTCGGCACCGAGGGGACCTGTGGGTTGCTGCTCGAAGCGACGGTAGATCTGGTCCCGTTGCCGCGGGCAACCGTCCTCACCGTGCTCGGCTATCCCGATATCGCCACGGCCGCAGACGATGTCGCCGCGGTCATGTCCTGCACACCGATCGCGGTGGAAGGTATCGACGCGCGACTGGTCGATATCGTGCGCGTGCACCGCGGGGCCACCAGCGGCGTGCCGGAACTGCCGCGCGGTAGCGGCTGGCTGTTCGTCGAGTCCGTCGGTGATACTCCCGCCGAGGCATATGCCGCGGCCGAGCAGCTCTGCCGAACCGTCGGTGCGCTGGACTCCAGGATTGTCACCGATCCCGGTGCCGCCGCGGCACTTTGGCGCATTCGAGCCGAAGGCGCTGGACTGGCCGGTCGTACTCCGGCGGGTGATCCGGCCTGGCCGGGCTGGGAGGATGCGGCCGTCCCGCCCGAGCACCTCGGTGCGTATCTGCGCGATTTCGCCACGCTGACAAAGGACCACGGCGTGGACGGACTGCTCTACGGTCACGTCGGCGACGGCTGCATCCACGTCCGTCTCGATCTGCCGATTGCCGATGCGCCGCAACGCTTTCGGAACTTCATACAGGATGCGACCGAGCTGGTGGTCCGCTACGGCGGCTCGCTGTCCGGCGAGCACGGCGATGGCCGGGCCCGCTCGGAATTGCTCTCGATCATGTACTCCCAGGACGCGCTCGACGCATTCGCCGGGTACAAGGCGCTCTTCGATCCAGATGATGTGTTGAACCCGGGCGTTCTGGTTGCGCCGCGCCCCATCGATGCCGACCTGCGGCTGGTCGGAGTGCGACCGATCGGAGCGGGCGGTTTTGCATTTCCGCACGACAACGGCGATATCGCCATGGCCGTGCATCGGTGCGTCGGTATCGGCAAATGCCGCGCCGACACCCGCGCGACCGGTGGCTTCATGTGTCCGTCGTATCTGGCCACCGCCGACGAGAAGGACAGCACCCGCGGCCGGGCGCGGGTGCTGCAGGATGTGGTGCGCGGTGCACTCCCCTGGTCGTCCGAGGCGGTCGCCGAATCGCTCGATCTGTGCCTGTCCTGCAAGGCATGTCGCTCCGACTGCCCGGCCGGGGTCGATGTGGCGACCTACAAATCCGAGGCGCTCTACCGCCGCTACCGGCACCGCCCGCGTCCCATCGATCATTACTCTCTGGGATGGCTGCCGCGCTGGCTCCGTGTCGCGGGTCGCATGCCGCGAGCGGCGAACGCGCTGGCCGAAATCGGGTGGTTGCGCCGAATCATCCTGCGTGCGGGTGGAATTGATCCGCGACGCGCGGTACCGCGCCTCGCCGACCGCGGTTTCCGCAGGAGCTGGCACGACCGGGGGGATTCTGACGGGGCACCCGAAGTGCTGCTGTGGACCGACACCTTCACCGATGCCTTCGACCCCGAAATAGCCCAGGCCGCAGTACAACTGATCGAATCCCTCGGCTACCGCGTCCGGATACCGGGACGGCGCGTGTGCTGCGGACTCACCTGGATCAGCACCGGACAACTCGACGGTGCTCGGGCTCGGCTGCGCGCGACACTGACCGAACTGGATGAGCATGTGCGCGGCGGCGGCATCGTCGTCGGCCTCGAGCCGTCCTGTACGGCGGTCCTGCGCTCGGACCTGCCTGAACTGCTACCGGACGACCCGCGCGCGGCCGCTACCGCCGCCGCCGTGCACACACTCGCCGAATTCCTTGCCGAACAGCCGAACTGGCGGCCACCACTACGACCGGGACGGTCGGTGGTCGTCCAACCGCATTGTCATCACCATGCCGTAATCGGCTTCGACAGAGATCGCCAATTATTAGCTAGCATGCAGATTAATGTGACAGAGATCACCGGCTGCTGCGGTCTGGCCGGAAACTTCGGAATGCAATCCGACCATTACGACATTTCGGTCGCGGTCGCCGAGAATGGCTTGCTCCCGGCGCTACGGAATGCCGATGGAGGTTCGATCTTCATAGCCGACGGGTTCTCGTGCCGAACCCAGGCTATGCAGCTGAGCGGCCGCCGAGGCCTGCACCTCGCGCAATTCCTGCTCGGTGAATGAGTGTCAGCTGCCGAACGGCAGCGTGCCGGACGGAATCTGGTAGCCCGAGCTGCCCGCGGAAACCGCACCCCAGGCATTGAGCAACCAGTTGAGCGCGTTGGTGATCATTTCGTACCTCCGTTAAGGCGACTGCCAGCTGTTTGCCGAACGCATCAATATCGCCACACTAATTCTTCGCGTTACAAAATAGCGGGGATCAGCGATTATGCCGGATCCGTATGGCAAATCGCACATTCGGACCGAAACAATTGTGAGCCGGGCAACATTCGAGGCCCGCACGCCCGCCGCCCACCTACCGGGGCACAATGGGGCGGTGCGCAATCAGACGGCCGCGCCGGACCTGAACCGGACCGGCCTGACCAGGACGATCACGGCCGAGCGGCCGATCGATCTCGCGCCAACGCTCGCGCCACTGTTCCGCGGCCACGGCGATCCCTGCCACCAGGTCACCCATGACGGCGCGTACTGGCACGCCTCCCGAATGCCGACCGGCCCGGTCACCTACCGCCTGATCCAAGCCGATCGCCACACCGCCGATGCCCGTGCCTGGGGTCCGGGCGCGGCCGAATTCCTCGACGGACTCGACCACATGCTGTGTCTTGACGAGGACGTCTCCGACTTCGCACCCGATCATCCGAAGATCGTCGACGCGCACCGCCGCTTTCCCGGACTGCGCATGCTGCGCACCGGCCTGGTCTTCGAGGCCCTGGTACCCGCCGTGCTGGAACAAAAGGTGCACACCGTCTCCGCCCGCGCATCATGGCGAAAGCTGGTGCGGCAGTTCGGCTCCCCCGCACCCGGCCCAGCACCCGCCGGACTGCTGCTGCCGCCCGACGCCGAGACCTGGCGCAAGATCCCGTCCTGGACCTGGCACCGCGCCAATGTCGGGCCGCAGCGCGCGCAGACGATCGTGCGCGCCGCCCGGGTGGCGGACGCGCTGGAGCGGGCGGCGGCCGAAAGTCCGGCCGAAGCCGCCCGCCGCCTGCGCACGGTGCCCGGTATCGGGGTGTGGACCGCCGCCGAGATCGGGCAGCGCGCCTTCGGTGACGCGGATGCTCTCTCGGTCGGCGACTACCACCTTGCGGCCATCGTCGGCTGGACCCTGCTCGGTGAACCCATCGACGACGACGCGATGGTCGAATATCTGGAACCGCTACGGCCACATCGCTATCGGGCCGTCCGCCTGCTGGAGATCAGCGGTTACGCGCACAAGCCGAAGTTCGGCCCGCGCACCCCGCTCACCGATCACACCTGGCACTGAGCGGATCCGCCGGACAACTCGCTTCGGCAGGCCGTATTTGGTCTGCGCGACAGCGTGCCGTCGATGTGCCAGGGACTCGGCGGTCACCCAGCGCAGGACCCGAATGCAGTCGGCAAGCACCTCCGGGACGCCCGGTGGCTCGGCGGCGGGCCTCATAACGGCAGGGCGCGCTCGTCCAGCACACATTTGCCCGCCTCGACCAGCGCGGTCCGCGCCGCACGGCGGACCCGGCACCGGTCGACGGTGCAGTCGATATGCAACTGCATTGCGGCGTGGGCTTGTTCGATTGTCAGCACACCAGGGTCGTTTCCGCAGGCCAATAGGGATGCGACGGGCATGTGCAGGTTGGTGAGCTGCATCAGGCGACCTCCGCCCGGCGGCGCACCGCGCGGACTTGTCGGGTGTATCGGGAGATCGGTCCCTGATCCCACGGTGCCTGTCGAACGGCCATCCCCAACGCCTCGAGTACGGTCAGGCCGACCTCGTCCGCGAGATCGCCGACCGCGGCGAACAGCGATGGCACCACCTCAGCAACCTTCAGCGCGGCAACCGCCTGGTCGCAGGTCAGCGTACGTCCGGGCAAATAAGAAACCACCCAGCTCTCCTGCCCGACGCTGCGGGCACGATGCGGGGTCAAATCGCTGGTCATCAAGGACGACGCTATGACACTTACAGCCATGACTCCTCGTTCCTACGTGCGATTCCTGCGACGCTCGCGACGCGCCCGGAGGCGGTAGCTTGCGTGACCACGGAGGACGCCGCGAGCGTCGCCATCGAATACTGTGCGCGCCCGGAGGTTTCACAGGAGGAGGGGAAAGGCGCCTGTTCCGCTCCGGGCACACTCCCAGCACACCATCACGGCAGGTCGCGAACAGCATCCTTCGTGGATATCCAAAGATTTGAGGCGAATTCCCAGCACAAAACCCAGCAGGGAAGGGAGGATTCTCCATAGTGGACGAAAGAGCCCTCTGCCCAAGCGAAGTGCCGGGGAACCGAGCTTGTGGGGTCGCCCGGAGCAACCGTTGGGTTTGCATCCGAACTCGCGGCGTGAGCGAGCGCAGCGAGCGAACCATGTAACAGGGCGCATCGCGCACGCCGGAGCCGAGCGTCAGCTAGGCGCGGGCGTGAGCGACGGGCCCGGAGGCGGCAGCCTGCGTAACCACGGAGGGACCCGAGAACGTCGCAGTTGAATACAGAACGGAGCGTGCTGTGTCAGCGAATTCGGCAAGAGCGTCGGAAACCCCGGACCGGCTATCCCCTGAGAACGCCGCCTCCACTCTACCCAGACGCCAGCTCGGCAGGTATCTCCGGGACTGGCGCACCCAGTCGGGTCTCACCATCGCGGAGGCGTCCAGGCTGATGGAGTGGGGCGCAAGCACGTTGCAGCGCTTGGAAAAAGGCCAGGCCGACCGCATCCGAACGATCGACGTCCAAGAATTGTGCCGTATTTACGGCATACCGGACGAATTGTCCGATGGTCTGAAGGGCCTGGCCCAGCAAGCCGCCGTCAAGAGCTGGTGGCATGCCTACGGCGATCTCATCCCCGAAAACTTCGACGTCTATGTCGGTTTGGAGGCATCGGCACAAAAACTCACCTCCTACCAATCCGAAATCGTACTGGGCCTACTTCAGATTGCCGACTACGCCAGGGCGCTCAATCGTCTCGGCTACCCGGATGATTCGGACGCGGAGATCGAGCGCCGGGTCCAATTGCGTATGCAGCGACAGGCTTTGATCATCCGTAAGGTCGCACCGGCGACGGTGAACGTGATCCTGCACGAGTCGGTTTTGCATCGGGTGGTCGGTGGCGCCAAAGTGATGGCGGCGCAGCTACGTCATCTTGCCGATATCAGCACCCAACCCAATATCTCCCTGCGTATTCTGCCGTTCGCGGCCGGTGTTCCGCTCGGAGTGTCCACCGGACCGTTCACAGTTCTCGAATTCGGTATCGATGGCAAAGGCCAGCCGATCGAGCCGCCGGTGGTGTATGCAGAGGGCTTCACGGGGGATCTCTACCTCGAAAGACATGCTGATGTACGGCGGTACGATCGTGCGCACGAGTGCCTCCAGCGCTGCGCGCTGGATATTCAACCCAGTAGACATCTGCTCCGGCAGATAGCGAAGGAGTATGTGGCATGAGTATGGATTTGGTTGGCGCGCAATGGTTCAAGAGCACCCGCAGCGGTGCGGGCAAGGACTGCGTCGAGGTCGCTTTTCTAGCGGGCGGCCGGATCGGCGTACGCGACAGCAAAAATCCCGGTGGACCTGCCCTCGTCTTCGGTACGGGCGCATGGCACGCTTTCACCGCAGGTGTTGCGGGCGGCGAGTTCTGAGGAGTTGCGGGCGTGAGCATCAATGAGGGTGCGAAAGTAGATTTGACCGGCGCGATCTGGCGTAAAGCCGGCGAGGGCGCGGGTAAGGACAGCGTCGAGGTTGCGCTATTGGATGCCGGGCATGTCGCGTTGCGTGACGGTAAGGACCCGGACGGGCCGGTCCTGGTCTTCACCCCCGGTGAGTGGGCCGCTTTCACAGCGGGTGTGCACGATGGTGAGTTCGACCGGCCCGAGTCCTAGGGTGAGCGACCCGGCGGTTGTCGTGCCCGCCGGGTTCGGTCACGTGACGGCAGACCGGTTCCCGCCGTATTGATCAGATCTGCTCGGGAAGATCACGAAATAGCGCAGATTCGACAACGAAACCGCGTTTGCCGAGGGTCATTACGGGTAGCCCACTTCTTGTGGACCGTGGGCTCAAGAGTTCCCATCCCCGGTACAAGAAACTGCGTCCGGGCGATTGGGTGGAATGGCTGATCGTGGCACTGCTTTTCGCGGTGTCCGCGGTCGGTGTGTTCGTCCTGACCGGCTCGTTCCTCTCGGCACTTTTCGTCGGGGTGCTCGTGTGGGTCGTCGCCGTCGGGGTTGTCGCGTTGTTATAAGGGTGCGCCGACCGGCCGGGTAGTCCTACCCCGGCCGGTGGTCCAGTATCGGTTGATCAGCGCCGGAAAAGCTTGTTGCCCAACCAGACCAGCGGATCGTACTTCTTGTCCGCCACCCGCTCCTTCATCGGAATCAGGGCATTATCGGTGATCTTGATGTGCTCGGGGCAGACCTCGGTACAGCATTTGGTGATATTGCAGAGCCCGAGCCCCTGCTCTTCCTGAGCCAGATCGCGACGGTCGGCCACATCGAGCGGATGCATCTCCAATTCGGCTATCCGCATCAGGAACCGCGGACCGGCGAACGACTCCTTGTTCTCCTCGTGGTCGCGGACCACGTGACAGGTGTTCTGGCACAGGAAACATTCGATGCACTTGCGGAACTCCTGGGAGCGCTCCACATCGACCTGCTGCATCCGGTAGTCGCCCGGCTTCAGGTCATCCGGCGGGGTGAAAGATGGTATCTCCCTTGCCTTCTGGTAGTTGAACGACACATCGGTCACCAGATCGCGGATCACCGGGAAGGTGCGCATCGGCGTGACGGTGATCAGCTCGTCCGGCTGGAAGGTCGACATCCGGGTCATGCACAGCAGCCGCGGCCGACCGTTCACCTCGGCTGAACACGAACCGCATTTGCCCGCTTTACAATTCCACCGCACCGCGAGATCCGGGGCCTGGGTGGCCTGCAGCCGGTGGATGATGTCGAGCACCACCTCGCCCTCGTTCACCAGGACGGTGAAGTCGTGCAGTTCCCCGCCGTCGATATCACCGCGCCACACGCGGAATTTGGCGTCGTAACCCATTCTTACGCCTCGCCTTCCGTGGCCGAAACCGAACCTGCCGGATGGGAGGCGAGATCGGCTGAGTTGTAATACTTTTCGAGCTCACCCAGATCGAAGAGCGCGAGCAGATCGTCGCGCATCGGGATCTGGTCCTCCGGGGTGACCCGCACGCCGGGCACCGGTCCGTCCGCATCCGCGGAATCGACCGCGCACACCAGCAGCTTGTTGCGCCACTCCGGATCCATGGCGGGGAAGTCGTCGCGGGTGTGTCCGCCGCGACTCTCGGTGCGCAATAGCGCAGCCTGCGCGACACATTCGCTGATCAGCAGCATATTGCGCAGGTCGAGGGCGAGATGCCAGCCCGGGTTGAACTGCCGGTGCCCCTCCACGGTCACACTGTTGAAGCGGGTCCGCAATTCGGCGAGGCGCTCGATCGCCTCCTGCAGTTCGTGTTCCTTGCGGATGATGCCGACCAGGTCGTTCATGGCCTGCTGCAGATCGGTGTGCAGGGTGTACGGGTTCTCCCCGCTCCCTTCGGCGGGCGGATCGAACGGCGCCACAGCGGCTTTCGCAGCCGCATCGATATCGGCATCGGCCACTGCGGGGCGCTCGGACAGTTGTTCGACGTAGGTCGCCGCGCCGAGTCCGGCCCGTCGGCCGAATACCAGTAGATCGGACAGCGAATTGCCGCCGAGCCGGTTCGAGCCGTGCATACCGCCGGAACACTCACCCGCGGCGAACAAGCCGGGCACGGTCGCCGCGCCGGTGTCCGGATCGACCTCGATTCCGCCCATCACGTAGTGGCACGTCGGGCCGACCTCCATCGGTTCCTTCGTAATATCCACGTCCGCAAGTTCTTTGAACTGATGGTGCATCGAGGGCAGCCGCCGCCGGATCTCTTCGGCGGGCAGTCGCGAGGCGATATCCAGGTACACGCCACCGTGTTCGGTGCCGCGTCCCGCCTTCACCTCCGAGTTGATGGCGCGGGCCACTTCGTCGCGCGGCAGCAGATCCGGCGTGCGGCGCGCGGAGTCGTTATCGCGCAACCACTGATCGGCCTCTTCCTCGGTCTCGGCGTACTGCCCCTTGAAGACCGGCGGAATGTACTCGAACATGAACCGCTTGCCTTCGGTGTTCTTGAGCACGCCACCGTCACCGCGCACACCCTCGGTGACCAGAATGCCCTTCACACTGGGCGGCCAGACCATGCCGGTCGGATGGAACTGCAGGAACTCCATATTGATCAGCGTCGCGCCTGCCCGCAGGGCCAGCGCGTGGCCGTCACCGGTGTACTCCCACGAGTTCGAGGTGACCTTGTAGGACTTGCCGATGCCGCCGGTCGCGACCACCACGGCGGGCGCCTCGAACAGCACGAACCGGCCGGACTCGCGCCAGTACCCGAACGCACCGGCGATCCGGTCGCCGTCCTTGAGCAATTCGGTGATGGTGCATTCGGCGAAAACCTTGATGCGCGACTCGTAGTCGCCCGTCTCCGCGAAATCCTCCTGCTGCAGCGAAACGATCTTCTGCTGCATGGTCCGGATGATCTCGAGTCCGGTGCGGTCGCCGACGTGCGCCAGCCGCGGGTAGGTGTGGCCACCGAAGTTGCGCTGGCTGATCCGGCCGTCAGCGGTCCGATCGAACAGCGCCCCATAGCTTTCCAGTTCCCACACCCGGTCGGGCGCCTCCTGGGCGTGCAGTTCGGCCATGCGCCAGTTGTTGAGGAACTTGCCTCCGCGCATGGTGTCCTTGAAATGGACTTGCCAGTTGTCCTTTTCATTGGCATTACCCATCGAGGCGGCGCATCCGCCCTCGGCCATCACGGTGTGTGCCTTACCGAACAACGACTTGCACACCACCGCGACGGAGAGACCGTGTTCGCGTGCTTCGATCACCGCGCGCAGTCCGGCGCCCCCGGCACCGATGACGACGACGTCGTACTTGTGCCGTTCCACTTCTGGCATGGCCGCGAAACTCCTGGTTTGTGAGGGCGGTTAGTTGATGAACCGCAGATCCGAAATCGTGTCGCTGGCAACCAACATCACGTAGAAGTCGGTCAGCACGAGCGTGCCGAGGGTGGTCCAGGCCAGCGCCATGTGCCGGGTATTGAGCTTGGAGACCTGGGTCCAGAACCAGTACCGCACCGGGTGGGCGGAGAAGTGCTTGAGCTTGCCGCCCATGATGTGCCTGCAGGAATGGCACGACAGCGTGTAGGCCCACAGCAGCACCACATTGCCGACCAGGACGATATTGCCGAGACCGAAGCCGAAACCGCCGGTCTTGCCGTGGAACGCGGTGATCGCGTCATAGGTGTTGATCAGCGAAACCAGCACGGCCACATAGAAGAAGTAGCGGTGCACGTTCTGGATGATCAGCGGCAGTTTGGTCTCGCCGGTGTACTTGGCGTGCGGTTCGGCTACTGCGCATGCGGGCGGGGAAAACCACACCGCGCGGTAGTAGGCCTTGCGGTAGTAGTAGCAGGTGAGCCGGAACCCGAGCAGGAACGGCAGCACCAGGAAGCCCAGCGGCAGGATGGCCGGGATGTGGCCGAACCATGCGCCGAAATGGCTGGAGCCCTCGACGCAGTCGCTGCTCACGCACGGTGAGTAGAACGGGGTCAGGTAGTGGTACTCCGGAACCCAATATGCCGTTCGCACATACGATCTGATCGTCGCGTAGGTGACGAAAGCGGCTAGTCCGACGGCGGTTACCAGCGGTGGGACCCACCACCGGTCGGTACGCAGGGTGCGCGTGGAGATGGCGGCCCTGGTCTTGCTGAAGACGCCGGTGCCCGTTTCCGGGGCGGCGGTCGGTGCGGCACTCACAGGTGGATGCCTCGCTGATCTGCTGTGCGGATGGTCCGCGCGACCTCCGCAATCGAATGTGATGCTGAGCACCATACGACACCCCCGCTATGGCTCGAGCGGGGTCCCGGCAAAGCCGACCCGCCTGGGGGGCCGTGATTTCTGCCACATTCGATCGAGGTTTGGTCGCCACCCGGGGTGGTGAATCCGTTACACCGCGCAGATCAGGGCGGTATTGCGAGCGCATACGGTCGCGGGCCCGCTCGACGGCGAGCCGGGTCCGCGAACCGGATTACTTTGTGCGCGGGCGGGAATGGAAGCCGAGGCCCTCGTCCTGTGCGCCCATCCACGCGGCTTCGTCGGATTTGCTGTCCGGTACGTAGATGGTCTCTTGCGGACGGCGCGTAATCTCCTGCGGCGGCGACTGCTCGAGTTCGTCGGCATCGATGACGAGCCGCTCGAGGTCGTTTTCCAGTCGTCGCACCGAATTGGCGTCGCCGTAGTGGGAGCGCAGTGCGCCGATGGATTGCCGGAGCTGGCCGACCGCGTAGCGCAGTTCCGCTATGTCGCTGCGTGTCATCGATACCTCCTGTGTTCCTTGGCGGACAGACGAACTCGATGGGTAGCGATGGGTTCCATGGTCTGCCTGGTAACGCGCTCTACCGAGTCGTGTGACTCACCACACAACGTGATCTTTAACACAGTACGTGAGGAATTCGGTTTTGGCTCGTGGTGCCCACAATTTCGGTGGTTCGCCCGAAGGTTGCCGGGGGTTGGCTGCCGTCCAGTTGTGTGTTCCGACGAACGGTTCGTCAGCTGGCGGTGGCGTACTCGGGGCCGTGCCCGTGCATAGCGGTGATGGCCCGGTCGACCAGCGCGACGATGGACAACGCCACCTCCTCGGCCCGCTCCAGATGCACGCTGTGGCCCGCGCCCTCGAGCCGGACCAACTCCGAGCCCGCCAGTTGCGAGGCGAGTACCACCGAATGTGCGAAGGGCACAACGATGTCGGCCGACCCGGCCAGCACCAGCGCCGGAATGCCGCCGAGGTGGTGCAGCGATGCGGTCTCGTCGAAGGTCATCAGCGAGGTCAGGAAGCTCGACATGGTGAGCAGCGGGGTGTCGTTCATCATCGCCGCGGCCACCGCGACCATGCGCGGATTCGTCCGCTTGGTGCCCATATTCGCCTCGCGGGCGATCGGCTCGAAGATCCGGCGGGAAAGACGCTTCGAGGCCTGCATGAATCGGGGCGCTCGCAGCACCGCGAGCTGAAACGAGCTCACCGCGCGCCGATTCAGGAAACGGCCGAGGCCGACCTCGGTGATGCCATTGGCCGCACCCGCGATGAGGCCGACGCCGACCACCCGGGTGCCGATGGTCGCCGGGAACAGCCGGGCGTAGGCGAGGGTGACCATCGCGCCCATCGAATGTCCGATGAGGATGATCGGGCCGGTCGGCACGACCGCCCGCAGCACGGCGTCGAGGTCGTGGCCGAGTTGCTCGATGGTGTAGGTCGAGGGATGGGCAACGCCGGATTCGCCGTGGCCGCGGTGGTCGTAGAAGACCATCCGTACGTCCGAACCGGTGTACTTACCCGCCCCGCCGGCTTCGCCGGCTGCCATCCCCAATTGCCGCAACAGTTGATCGCGCAGGAATGACCAGGACTCGGCGCGCAGACAGTGACCGTGCGCGAAAACGACGGTCAGTTGAGCATCGTCGGCGCCGAAGGTGCGGACCGCGATCGGGGTGCCGTCGTCGGCCGATACCGTCATCCGGTGGCCGTCGTAGTCGGCGGCTCGGCGGGCAGTCGTCGTGGACATGACGATTCTCCTGTGTCTGGTAGGACACCCGGTTCGGAGCGTTCTTGCCCGGTTGTCGGGCGGAATTCCCGCCCTGTTAGCGCGCCATACCGTCCGTTATGTACGCGTTGTCCAACTGACGCCGCTGATCGACCTGGCCCGGGCGCACGAGCCCGTGGATCGGTAAATCTATGAATGGATAGGTCAGGCGCTAGATTCCGGTAGACGTCCATGATCGACCCGTGGCATTGCCGCCTATCGGGTAATCGATCGGATCTCCTAGAGTCCGCTAGAAATTGTTATGGGACCGTAACCATACGTCGAGTATCGGAATTATGTCTATATCTAGAAATTTTGCGAGATATATGAATACTCATCACGCGACGAGCCGTCACCCATGCCTGGGTGACGGCTCGTCGCGGTTGCGCGCCTAGGTGCCCGCGTGGCTGCGGGTCGACGGTAGGAACGGTCGCAGCAGGTTGGTCTCGGTCGACGGACCCACCTGCCATTCGGCGATCCACGGTCCGGTGCCCTCGCTCGGATCGAAGATGCCATCCTCGAGCCACTCGTAGCGGCCGTCGAGGATGTGGCGGGTGAGGGTGCGATCGTCGTCATCGGTGTTGTCCCACAGCGCGTCGAACAACTTCTTGACCCGGATCCGCGACTGCCTGCTGAAGGTATCGGCCAATTCCTCGGCGGCCTTGGCCTCCGGCGCACCCGCGGTCCGCAGTGCCTGCGCGCGCACGCAGGCGGCCGAGATCGCGAACAACTCCGCGGCGATATCGACGATGCGGCCGAGGAAGTTCTGCCGGTATTCCAGTCCGGCCTGCCAGCGCGCCATCGCGTACATCAGCGATCTGGCCTGCTTGCGGGCGCTGCGCTCGACGAAGCGCAAATGCCGTGCCAGCGGCCCGAATTCGGCATAGCTCGCGGGCACCGTGCCCGCGCCGACGGCCAATTGCGGGAACCACTTGGCATAGAAACCACCCGCGCCGACCGCCGCCTTGGCCTTGTCCTTGAACTCCGCGTTCCGATCGACCAGCGCACCAGCCGCGGCCATATGGGCATCGGCCATCTCCCTGGCGACCAGCAGTCGCATGATTTCGCTGGACCCCTCGAAAATACGGTTGATCCGCAGATCGCGGACCAGCTGTTCGGCCCCGACCGCGCGCTCACCGCGGGCCCGCAGCGACGCCGCCGTCTCGTAGCCCCGGCCGCCGCGGATCTGCACGAGTTCGTCGGCGATCTGGCAGCTCATTTCGCTGGCCCAGAGCTTGGCCAGGGCCGCTTCGATACGGATATCGTTGCGGGCCTCGTCGCACATGGTGGCCGAAAGGTCGAGTGCGGCCTCGAGTGCGTAGGTGGTGGCCGCGATGAAGGAGATCTTCTCCCCGACCGCCTCGTGCTCGCCGACCGGCCGACCCCACTGCACCCGCTGCGTGCACCACTGCCTGGCGATCTTCAGCGACCATTTCGAGGCGGCCGTGCACAGCGCCGGGATGGCGAGGCGGCCGGCATTCAGCGTGGTCAGCGCGATTTTCAGGCCGTCGCCCTCGCGCCCGACCAGGTTGCGCTTTGGTACCCGGACGTTGTGCAGGCGCGTGACACCGTTCTCGATGCCGCGCAAGCCCATGAACGAATTGCGTCGCTCCACCGTGATGCCGGGCGAATCGGCCTCCACGATGAAGGCCGAGATGCCGCCGCGGTGGCCCTCGCTCTTGGGAATCCTGGCCATGACCACCAGCAGTTCGGCGACCACGCCATTGGTGGTCCACAGCTTCACGCCGTTGATCTCATAGGCCTCGCCGTCCGCGGTCGGAGTCGCGGTGCTGGCCATGCGGGCCGGATCGGAGCCGACATCGGGTTCGGTGAGCAGGAACGCGCTGACCGCGCCCGCCGCGCAGCGGGGCAGGAATTCGGCCTTCTGCTCCGGGGTGCCCGCTAGCTTCAGAGGTTCGGGGACGCCGATCGACTGGTGCGCCGAAAGCAGGACCCCGAGGCTGGGGTGCGCGGACCCGACCAGCATCAGGGCCCGGTTGTAGCCGACCTGGGAAAGGCCCTGGCCGCCGTACTCCTCCGGGATCTTCAGGCCGAAGCAGCCGAGTTCGGCCAGACCCTTCACGTACTCGTCCGGAATCTTGGACTCCGCCTCGATGACGCTGCCGTCCAGCGATTCGCAGAACGGCCGCAGCCGGGCCAGATAGGCCTCGGTGCGCGCGGCGTCCTCGTCGCTGGGCTGGGGATAGGGGTGGATCAGATCGAGCCGGAATCGTCCCAGAAACATCTCCTTGGCGAACGATGGTTTGGCCCAACTGGTTTCGCGGGACTCCTCGACCAGTGCGCGGGCCTGTTCTTCGGTGGCGTCGACTTTCGCGGTTGTCGCCATGATGTCCTCCTCGGACGTGATCAGGATCACATAAGAGTGTAGGAGGGTTTGTTACCGGCCGGTAGATGTTCGGGTAGAGCGTTATCTATCAATCTCTAATGATCTTGATAGACGGGGAGATGTGCCGTAGCGATTGCTTGTAGGTCGCTTGAAGGGTCAGCAGCGATTGCTTGCAGGTCGCTCGAAAGGGTCGGCTGACACTTGCCGTGTGCCGGGTGGCCCGAGTTGTCTTGACACCAAGCTTCGGATGTGGGGTAGTGGGCTGAAACGTGCCGGACAACGTGGTCCGAATTCCCTTGGAGGGTGGGGATGTCATTGCGGCCCGGGCAGGTATTCGCAGGGTATTCGATTGTGCGGCCCCTCGGTTCCGGCGGAATGGGGGCGGTCTATCTGGCCGATGATCCGGCCCTGCCGAGGCAGGTGGCACTCAAGGTACTAGCCAAGAATCTCGGGGCTAATCAACGTTATCGCAGCATCTTCCGGCGCGAGGCCGATCTGGTGTGCCGCCTGGACCATCCGAATGTCGTTTCGGTCTACAACCGGGGCGAGGAGGGCGAGGCCCTGTGGATGGCGATGCAGTATGTGGATGGCACCGATGCGGGCGAACTCATGCACTCCGAGCCCGGCGGATTGGCGCCGAACCGGGCGGCGCGCATCGTGTGCGAGGCCGCGAAGGGGCTGCATCACGCGCATGAGCAGAATCTGCTGCACCGCGATGTCAAACCGTCGAACATCCTGGTCGCCGACGGCGTCGACGGTGAACGCGTGCTGGTCGCCGATTTCGGGCTGGCCCGTACCGTCGAGGATGCCGCGACGGTCACCGAAACGGGTTGGCGCGCTTGCACTCCCGCCTTCGCCGCGCCCGAGGTGCTGCGCGGTCTCGCGGTCGATCGCCGGGCGGATATCTATTCTCTCGGCGCCACCTTGCTGGCGCTGCTGACCGGCGCGAATCCGAATGGAGGTTCGCCGTCGCCCGCAGGCACCCGAACGGTGCGGGACACGCTCGCGCCGACTCGAGTGCGTCCGGATGTGCCGCCGGCGCTGGAAGAGGTCATCGTGCGGGCGATGGCGGCGGAGCCGGAGCGGCGGTATCAGACCTGTGAGGAATTCGCGCGGGCCGTCGAGCTGGCGGTCAGCGATACCGAACGCTGGCCGTACCGGTGGGGGCTGTCCGGCCTGGTGCGTCGTCCGCGTGGCCGCATCGCCGCGCTCGGGGCGATCGCTGTCGTTGTCGTGGCAGCAGTGCTGACCGCTGTCTGGCCGACTCCGCATCGATCCGATGGCGCGACCGCGACGACGGTGCCGCAGACGAGCGCTGCGAAGACGGGCCTGCTGCGGTGCTATTGGCGGGCGCGGGTACCGATCGGCACCGACTTCTATCTCGAATTGCCCAGCGGGGCAGCCGATCACGACGATTCTCGCTGCGCGCTCAATGACGGTGATCGAGGCGATTCGGTGCTGGCCTTGCGGCAGGCGCTGACCATGTGCCACGGCATCGAACTGGATGCGACAACGGTGTACGACACCCCGATGAAGCGCGCCATTCGGCATCTGCAGGTCGACTACGGCGCCGCGGTCGACGGCATCTACGGACCGGAGACGCGGGCGAAAGCCATCCAGTGGCCGGTATTTCGGGTCGCCGACGGCGCCTTCGACGGCCGATGCGCACCGGCGCCATGACACCCGGTGCCGAGACGCCGCTCGATGTACGCATCCTCGGTCCGGTTCGGTGGTACGTCCTGGGTCGTCCGCTCGCCGTCGGCGGACCGCTGACCAGGGCGATGCTCGCGGTTCTGGTCGTCAACCGGGGCAATGCCACCTTGCCGCCGCGGTTGGCGAACACCATCTGGGATGGTGACCCGCCGCCCAGTTTTCGCGCGAACCTGCACAGTCGCATCGCCGAACTGCGCGCAACGCCGCAGGCCGCCGATGTGACCGCGACCGCGATATTGCGCACCGACAGTTCCGGCAACTACTACCTCGATATTCGCGACGAGCAATGCGATCTCGGCCGTTTCGAACCGGGGCCGAATTCGCTTGCGTCTCGGTGTGGATACCGATGGATCCGCGCTGCTGGAGACGCTCGGCCACGTGCTGTTGTACGTCGACGACGGCAGGCGATTCGAGGTGACCGGGGCGGGTATGACGATCGGTCGCAGTGCGGATAACGACATCCGGCTCGAGGATGTGAAGACCAGTCGGCGGCACGCGAGCGTTGTGTTAGTGCTGCGGTCCGGATCGAGGATCGTGGGTCGGCCAATGGCGTGTTCGTCAATGACCTGCGCATTCGGGGTCGGGCCGCGCTGGTGCACGGGGACCGCATCCGGATCGGATCGGTGACGCTCGAGGTGCGGCGGCCGCTGGCCTGAGCTGCGGGCGTGAGTACTTCGTTGGTCTGTCATTGGTCGCGCTTCCTAACTTGGCGCTACCAGCTTCGCCAGCAGGGGTGAGGCTTCGCGCACCACGAGGAACATCATGTACGCAGCACAGCTTTCCGGCGCTCATCGGATTCGCCGGGCGATTGCCGCGGCGGCCATCGGGGTTGCGGCGGTGGCCGGAACCGCCGCTATCGCCGCGCCCGCACACGCCGAGGTCCAGTACCCGGCGTCGATCAATCAGTGTCTTGCGGCCAAACCGACCTTGAAGGAGGGGGTGCGCAATCAGGGACCCTGTGTGGCGGCGGTGCAGGCATTCCTCACCTACAGCTATGGCAACGGCCAGGTTGATGTCGACGGTAAGTTCGGTCCGAAGACCAAGGCCGCGGTGCGGAACTTTCAACGGGCCGTTGGCATTTACGACGACGGAGTGGTCGGTCCCGTCACCTGGCGGTCGCTGCAGAATGCCTGCACCGCACAGGGGAAGTCGCTGGAGGGGAATTGCGACTACCGGTATCCACTTCCGCTGCCGTTCTGAGCTTTCGGCTACACGCTGCGCAGATAGCGGCCGAAGTGCGGCACCGTGAACCCGATGGTGCCGCGCTCGGCCGAATAGATCAGTCCCTTCTTGATCAGACCGTCGCGGGCCGGTGACAGCGAGGCGGGTTTGCGGCCGAGCTCACTGGCCACCGCCGCGGTCGGCACCGGACCGTCGTCGCCCGCTAAATCGGCCATGGCGCGCATATATTCGCGTTCGGCGGGGGTGGCGCGCTCGTACCGGGAACCGAAGAATCCGACGGCCAGTTCCTCTTCGGCGCTCGGCGCCGCCACCTCGACATCCTCGGCGGTGATCGGGCTTTCGGGCGCCTGATCCCAAGCGGCTTTGCCGTAGGCCTGCACGAAGTACGGATAGCCATCCGCCCTCTGGTACAGGGCATCCAGTGCTTCCTCGGTGAACTTCACCTCTTCGCGCTCGGCCGGTGCGATGAGGGCTTGATCCGCCGATTCGCGATCCAGCCGGTCGATGCGGTGGTAGCTGAACAGTCGCTCGGAGTAGCTCTTCGAGGCGGACAGCACCGCGGGTAGGTGCGGGAGCCCGGCGCCGACCACGATCAAAGGTGCGGTGTCCTGGCTCAATTCGTGACAGGCGCCGCATATCGCGGAGATATCGGCGGGACCGAGATCCTGCATTTCGTCGATGAAGACCGCGATGCCGACGTTGATATCGCTGGCCAGCGCGGCCGCCTCCTTGAGCAGCTCGATCAGATCGATCTCGATATCGCCGGAGTCGGCGCGACCGGTCACCGCGGGCACGTCGATCCCCGGCTGCCAGCGCTCCCGCATGCCCTTATCGGCGGTGGAGCGCAGCGCGAAAGCCTTGAGTATGCCCAGGAAGTCGTCGACGCGCTCCTGGTTGCGATGTGTCATGGCTATCGCGCGGACGGCCATATGCAGTGCCGACGACAGCGGGCGGCGCAGTTCCTGATCCGGGCGGGCCTCGATTTTGCCTGTACCCCAACCGCGCGAGCCCGCGGCAGAGCGAAGTTGGTTGAGCAGCACGGTCTTTCCGACACCGCGCAACCCGGTGAGCATGACGCTGCGTTCCGGCCGACCACGCGCGATCCGCTCCAGCACAACGTCGAAGGCCTTGAGTTGCTTATCGCGCCCGGCCAATTCGGGTGGGCGCTGTCCGGCTCCGGGAGCATACGGATTCCGCACGGGGTCCATGCCCAGACACCGTAGCGCGTTTCGTCAGCCGAATCTGGCCATATATAAGGCGTGTCCTAGATATTGCTAGCAAACTGTCGCATGCTGAGGGGCATGCCCACGGAACCACTCCCCACCCTTGCCGAGTTGGTCGAGTCATGGAAAGTTCCCGCCGAAGCCCCTGTGGCAGGCCACATCCGGTCCAATATTCTGGAGGCGATCGAAGGCGGCCTCGACGATCCGCAACTCGTCGCGGATATCGCGGTGGGTCCGCTGGTGGTGGCTCTCGGTCGGCTGGAGGTCGGCCTGGCCGATGCGCGGCGGCGGATCGATGAACTGGAGCGGGCGCTCGATCAGCGGAGTGCCGGATCCGACGGGTAGCAAGCGGTGGATCGCGAATCCGGTGGACGCAGTGTCACTTCCGATCGGGACTTCGGTTCGATAACACGCCGTGCGTCGCCGATACCGTGTCGTGACCATCTGGGCGTGTCGCAATTGCGCCGCTCGTCCTGGGATTTTTCGATCATCCACGAAGAGGCTGGTCTGTGCGCTGGACAACACCGCGTCCTGGCCGTAATCTCTTCGTGACCCAGTGGAGTCTGTCGGTTCGGAAGAGAAGCGGCGCCACTGAGTTACCGCCAAAACGGCTGTCGGGGCCACCAATTCCGACGGCCGTACCGGGACCCAGAGATTCAACTGGGAGTTGGGGCCGTTCTGCCGGTCCGAACCGACAGCTGACCCGGTCGGCGGGAGAGCAGAAAGATCGGAGACTCGGCTCGGTGGGTAAACACAGCTTGCAGCGGGAATCGCGGCTACCGAATTCCGTCAAGGGTGCGCTCGTCATGGGCGCGGTCGCCGCATCTACTGGTGCGATGCCCGCGATCCCCGCGATGGCAGCCACCATCAACATCCCGGGAATCGGCGATTTCGATGTCCCGGTTCCGCAGGAATTCGACCAGCAGGCCCAGGATCTGGGTAAGCAGCTCACCCAGGCACTCGCCTCGATGCCCGCCGCGCCCGCCCCGGAGGCCGTTGCCCCGCAGGCCGCGCCGTCGCTCCCCGGCTTGTTCGCCCCGGCCATGCCGCAGATGTTCCACAACACCGCCAGTGACGTCGCGCTGGACGCCGCCAAGACCAAGGTCGGCGCGCAGTACTCCTGGGGTGCCTCCGGACCGTTCAGCTTCGACTGCTCGGGTCTGGTCCAGTGGGCCTACAAGCAGGCCGGAATCGAACTGCCGCGCACCAGCTTCGAACAGTCGCACGTCGGCGCTCCGGTCGCCTTCGAGGACCTGCAGCCTGGCGATATCGTGGTGACCAACGGCGGCGGCCACGTCGGCCTGTACGCGGGCGACGGCAAGCTGCTCAATGCGGTCCAGTCCGGTCAGCCGGTGTCCTACACCCCCCTGCGCCCCGACATGGTTGTGACGGCACGCCGTATGGTCTAAGGGTGGCACCCGCCCAACCGACTACCAAGAACACCGCCCCGAACCAGGCCCGCGTGGACTCCTGGACGTGGGCGGTGCGTCTTTTCAAGACCAGGTCTGCGGCTGCGGAAGCCTGCCGCGGCGGCCACGTCCGGGTGAATGGTGTTGCTGCCAAACCGGCACAACCGGTTCGCCCCGGTGACGAGGTCCGGGTCCGAGCCGGTGGCATCGAACGCATTGTCATCGTGGAGCGCGCCATCACCAAGCGCGTCGGCCCGCCGATCGCCGCACAGTGCTTGATCGATCGCAGCCCCCCGCCGCCGCCTCGGGAGATTCTCGTGGGCATGCCGCGCCGCGACCGCGGCTCCGGTCGCCCCACCAAGCGGGAACGTCGCGAGACGGATCGGCTACTCGGCCGCACCGATAACTGAGGCGCTAATTCATGCCGGATTTCGCGGTGTGGGTTGCGACTCGGCTGGCCGCTAGTGCTGCGGCGGCGATGGTGCACAGGGCGCCGAGCATCATCGCGGATGCTTCGCCGGGCACCAGGGCGTGTAGCTGGGAGCCAACGGTGACAGCGGCGACCGGGACGCCGACTTGGGCCGCCGCGAGGGTGCCGAAGGCGATCGGCTGTCCCGCGACACGGGTGCTCAGGTGCACCAGTACCGCACCGGTGCCGAGTGCGATGCCGAGTCCGATCAGCCGTGGGTGGTCGCCGAATTCGCGCAGGTTGAGTCGGGCGCCCAGCCAAACGAAGAACAGTGGGCCGAGGAAACCGTCATTGATGGCGAAGAGTTGGCGGGCCACGCGCCGCGGCTCCCCGATTCCGGCGACCGCGAGTCCGGCGGCGAATCCGGCGAGCATGATCGACACCCGGGTCTGGGTTGCCAATGCGCACAGGGCGAACAGCACCGCGAGACTGACCCGCAGTTCCAAGGCGAATGCGCGCTTCTCGGACAGTCGATGCACTCGTCGTCGCCGACCCGACAGCTCCAGTTTGCGCAGCACGAGGAAAAGCACAGTGGCGGCCGCCGCCACCGCGGCGGCGCCGAGCGCCGCGCGGCCCGCGTTCCCGGGATCGATCACCAGCGGCAG
Organism: Nocardia pseudovaccinii; assembly: GCF_050942345.1. Classification (NCBI taxonomy): domain Bacteria; kingdom Bacillati; phylum Actinomycetota; class Actinomycetes; order Mycobacteriales; family Nocardiaceae; genus Nocardia; species Nocardia pseudovaccinii. The sequence continues at coordinate 9,716,670 of NZ_CP192074.1, read as the reverse complement.
CGCCACCACGCAGGCGGTATCGGCGATCGCGACCTGCGCGGTGAGGGCAAGTACCGGCTTTCCCGACAGACCGACCGAGTCGATGATCGGCAGCACCAGCGCCGCCGATGAGGACGCCATCAGCACCGCATAGACCGCACCGTGTCCGGTTCCGAACCAGCGGGCCAGCCCGAATCCGGCTGCGACCGCGAGCAATCCGACCAGGACGGCCCGGACCGCGCCCTTACCGAGTGCGGAGTGAACCGCCGGATCACGCACTGGGACATGGGTGCCCGCGACGAACATGACGACCGCGAAACCCATATCGGCGAGAAAGGCGAAGATCGGGTCGGCGGGGTGCAGGATGCCGAACCCGGTGGTGCCGAAGACAATGCCCGCGAGCAGTTCACCCAGGATCGCCGGGATGTGCCAGTTCTGCCGCAGTGCGAGCAGTGGTCCGCACAGTCCGAGCGCGATGATCAGGGCGAGGGTTGCGAAGGTCATTGCGGCATGGCGGCTATCTTCGCCGGGATGGCGATATTCTCATCGGCCCAGTGCACTGCGCACACGCGGTGGTAGCCATCGGCGATCACCATGGGCACGCCGGTGCGGAAGTCGCCGCGCACCAGCAGGATCGGCGATAGCGACTTGCGATTATTGATCTTGATCAGATCGCGGCGGACATACGGATTCTCGGCCGATACCAATTCGAGTCCGGCCGCGCGCAGAATGTCCTTGGCCTTCTTGTGCACGACCGGTGCGGCGCGCAGTTCCGCGATCACGGCGTCGACCACGTCCGGTTCGGCGAGCAGCTCCAGATAGTCGGCGGCTGCCGGGTAGTCGTGTTCTTCCGGGTGGTCTTTCCACGTCACGGGGATGATTGCGGTCGCCATTCGCCCATCATCGCGCCCCATATGGGCGAGCTGGGGGAGGTCGGTGGGTGTTTCCGCTATGGCTGGGTCAGGTGACCCGCGCGGTAGAGCGCTCGGCATTCGCCGCGGCGCAATTTGCCGCTGGATGTCTTCGGAATCCGGCCCGGTTCGACCAGGACCACTGCCCCCGGTGTCACCTCGTGGGCGGCCGCGATGGCATTGCGGATGCGAAGGGCCAGTTCCGCTGATCCGGTGGTCGCCGTGTCGGCGAGTTCGGCGACGACTACCAGATCCTCGCGGTGCCCGTCATCGTGGCCGAACGCGGTCACATGGCCGACGCGCAGCTCGGGGGCACAGTCCGAAACCGTGGATTCGATATCGGCAGGATAGTGGTTGCGGCCGTCGATGACGATGAGGTCGTTGAGCCTGCCCGCGATATAGAGCTGGCCCGCGTGCCAGAAGCCGAGATCGCCGGTGCGCAGCCAGGATTCGTCACTTCCGGACAGAGTGGCCCGGAACGTCGCCGCGGTGGCGATCGGATTGTTGTAGTAACCGGCGCAGATATTGGGGCCGCACACCCAGATCTCGCCGACGGCGCCCGCCGCGACCTCGGTGTGCTCGTTGGGCTCCACCACCGCGACTCGCTGGCCTGCGGGTACGCCGCAGCCGACGAGTGGAACGCCTTCCTGTGCGGTCTGTGCGCGACCCTGCGCCAAGGCTGTTCGATCGAATCGATGTGTGACGGGTTCGGTCGACTGCTCGCATACGGTGACCGAGAGAGTGGCCTCGGCCAAGCCGAAGCCCGGTGTGTGGGCGCGATGTCGGAATCCGTAGGGGGCAAAGGTTTCGGTGAAGGCGGTCAGGGCCTCGGTGCGGATCGGTTCGGCTCCGTTGAGGAGTGCGTCGAGGTGGGATAGGTCAAGGCCCGCGCGTTCGGCGGGGGTGGTTGCCGAGACCGCGAGGGTCAGGCCGAAATTGGGGCTGCCGGTGGCGCCGGCACGGTAGTCGCCAAGGGCGCGCAGCCAGCGGATGGGGCGTTTCACGAATTCGGCCGGTGCCATGGTTACGCCGTGCACGCCGGAGTAGAGCGGTAGTGAAAGGGCCAGGATCAAGCCCATATCGTGGAAGAACGGGAGCCAGGAGACGATGGGTTCGGTGCGCACCGCGGGCACCGCCGTCCACAGTTGATCCAGTGCCGCAGCGAGATTCGCGTGGGTTACTTCGACGCCTGCCGGGGTCTTGGTCGATCCGGACGTGTACTGGAGATAGGCCGTCTCTGTTCGATCGATAATCGGGTCGGCTGCTGGGGCGGATTCCGGTGCGAGTATCAGCACCCGGCCCAGGGCCGGACCGAAGATCTCGCTGGTAGTGGTGTCGGTCGCCGAGATCAGGCTCGACGCGGGCCGAGCATCGGCGAGCACACCTTCGAGTCGGGTCCGGTTTCTATTGCCCGTCGGCGGAAATAGCGGCACCGCGATGCGATTGCTGTAGAGGCAGGCGAGAAACGCTGTGACGTAGTCGATTCCGTGGGTACACAGGATCGCCACTCGATCACCGGGATCGGTTGTTGCCCTGAGTTTTTGGGCCTGGGCGCCCGCCGCGTGGTGCAGTTGTTCGTAGGTCAGTGTGACCGGAGTGCAATCCTGTCCGCGATAACGCAATTCGGTGTACGCATTGTCGTTGGGCTTGGTTCGTGCCCACTCGGCGACCCGGGCCGCCAATGTGTCGGTCAGCCGCGTCGTGTTCGGAGAAGTCACAGCACCCCATCGGATTTCGCGGCGGCGACTCGGTCGGCCAGGGCCGCGCCGAGTGCGGTGATGGTGGGGTGTTGGAACAGTTCGGCGGTCGAGATGCGGATATTGAGGCGGGATTCGAGGTGTCGGCGCATTTCTATGCCGAGCAGGGAGCTCAGGCCCAATTCGTTGAAATCGGCTTCCGGATCGACGTGGTCGGAGGTCAGGTCGAGGGTGACGGCGAGAGCGGTGCGGATGGTCGTGGTGAGTGGTTCGGACGGACGCGGCGGTATCGGGTTCGGCGACGCGGGGACCGTTATCGGTTGGTCGGTGAGCAGGTCTCGCAGGCGGGTGGCGACCCGGTCGGGATCGGCGGTCGGCGTGTAGTCGAGGGCGAGCAGGTAGGGCTCGTTGTAATACATGGCCTGGGCGAGTAATTCGGTGCCGCGTGGGATATCGAATGCGGAGATTCCGGCGCGACGCAGATGTGCCGCACCACCCGCGCTCTCGGTGAGGCCCGAATCCCATACGCCCCAGCCGATGCTCAGTACACGCCGACCCGGGTGTCTGTGAGCGAGGGCGTCCATTGCGGCATTCGCGCTGGCGTAAGCGGCCTGTCCGGGTGCGCCCAGTGCACCGGTGGCCGAGGAGAACAGCAGCACGAAGTCGGTTGGGTCGGCGGCGGTGAGCTCGATGAGGTTGTTCGCGGCGATGGGTTTCGGCGCGAACATGCGGGCGAGTTGGCGGGCGGTTACGGCCTCGAAGGCGGCGTCTTCGAGTGCCCCCGCGGCATGGACGACGCCCCGGATGGTGGAACCGCATTCGCGAACATCGTCGAGCGCGTTGGCGAGATCGCTGCGGTCGGCGGCGTCGCAGCGCACCACGACTATTCGGTCCTCGAGTCCGTCCAGGAGTGCGGGCACCGGTCTGGGGGCGCGGGTGAGCACCACGACATCGTGGGCACCGGCGTCGAGCAGCCAGCGCACCGCGACCGAACCGAGTGCACCCAATCCGCCGGTGACCACATAGGTTCCGTTGGGGTCGATCGGCGTCGGGGTGGTCGATCGGGGACGGGTGAGGATGAAACGGCGTGCCGTGATGGCGTCGGCGGAGATGCGGAGCTCATCGGGGAGCGCGTGGGCGGTGGCGATGAGTTCTCGCAGTCGTGACACTGCGGACGGTGATGTATCGGTCCATACGAGCCGCACGTCACGGCCCGATTCGAGCTGCATCGATCGCACCAAACCGGCTACCGCCATCGGCATGATCGTTTTGTCCGGCGAGCTGTGCTGTCGGCTCCGAGCGGGCGTTTGGCGGTCGGTCGTGCCGGGTTCCGGGAGGACGACCGTCAAAGATGCTGTGGTGTCCTCGGATTGGACGCGTTGAAGCAGATCCAGCACGCGTCCGGTTGTGGCGGTGGCACTGATCGCGGACTCGATGGCGTGGCCGGTGTGAGCGCCGGATTCGGTGGGCCAGACCACGACGACTGCCGTGTCGGCGGTGCCGGTGTGTCCGGCGAGTACGGCGGACACGATCGGGCCGGCGGCGTCCGGTTCGCGGGCGACGCGTTCGGTGGGCAAGGTACGGTCGAGTTCTCTGGCGAGCCGGATGGCGAGCTGTGATTCGCCGATAACCAAGGCGCGCTGCGGATTCATGGTCCTGTTGGGCTGGCCGTTGCTCTCGGCGTGGCGAAGGTACGGGATCCACGTTTCATGGCGGAACGGGCCGACCTGCGTTGTGGATTCGACCGTCGCGAAACGTATGCGGACACCCGACAGCGCGAGCACAGGGACGCCGTGCTGATCGGTGCCGATGATGTCACCTGTCAGGCCGGTCGTCGATCGATCACGCACGAGCGCATGGGCTTCCAGCAGAACCAGGTCCGGTTCGGCGGACAGCCAGGCGGATTCGATGCCGATCGGCAGCGCGATGGCATCGGCGGGCATGCGGTCCCAGCTCGCGGCGGCGAGCAGATGCAGGCAGCCGTCGAGAGTCGCCGAGCGCTGCGGCGGGGCGGAATCGAACGACCCCACCGCACAATCGGGTCCGGCCTCGATGTCGCGCAGCGCGCGGAAGCCGGGACCGTAGTCGAGTTGCCGCGCGCGCAACGAGTCGTAGAAAACACCTGGCGTGAGCACTCGCATCCGCCGACGGGCGGCCCGATTTGCATCGACCACCCGCATCCATGCGACGATATCCCCGGGTGTGGGGTCACCGGCCAACCGTGCCGAAGCCAGCGTCCCGGCGCCTGTGACCTCCGCCTGCAACCTTCCAGCACCATCGGCTCGATAAGTGACAGCGGACAGCGCGGCAAGCCCGGTCCGCTCATGCACCACGAAATCACTGATCGTCCGCCCGGCCCCAGCCAGGCCGATGAGCCTGAGCAGCCAGAAGACCGCGGGGACAGTCGGGACACCCTGCACCACGTGATCGTGGAGATCATCTGCGGGGAATTCGGATTCAGCGATGAAGACGCTGGATGCGCTCGAATCGACGGCATCTCGGCTGCGACCGATGTCGAAACCACTGGTTGTGTTCGTGGCGTGGATGTCTCGGCCACGAGGGGTGCCGAGCCGGGCGGTTGTGTTCCAGTCGTGGCCGGCGGGGCCACCACCGATGTCGAAACCGGTGGCTGTGTCCGCGCCCAGGGCATTTCGGCTGCGAATGGTGTCGCGCCCGGTGGTTGTATTCGCGTCGTGGGTGTCGCGTCCGCTAGCCGTGTCGAGTCGTGCGGCTGTGTTCGAGTCGTGTGCGGTTGTGTTCGAGTCGAGAGCGTCTCGGTCGCTACCAGCATCGTGCCCGGTGGTTGTGTTCGCACCCTGCGCATTTCGGCTGTGCGGAGCCGCGAGCTGGGTGGTTGCGTTCGGGTCGTGGGTATCGCTACGGACGACATCGACTCCGATCCCTGCGCCGAAGTCGGAGACCGGGGAGTTGTTGACGGCGTGGCCGTTGAGAGCGGGCTCAGCCGCAGCGCCGTGGGTGGCGCTGGGTTCGGTTGCGGCGTCTCGGGGAGTGCTGTTTTCGGTGGCGGGGCCGAATGTGGTTTCGGGCTTGGTGCCGGCGTGGCCGGTGGTGGTGGGCTTGGTTGCAGTGCCGTGGGTGTCGGGTTGGGTTGCGGCGTTGCGGATGACGCTGGGCTCGGTTGCCGCATCGGGCTTGGCTGCAGCGTCGCGGGCCGTGCGCGGTTCTGTGGCAGCGGCGTACGACGTGCTGGGCTCGGTGGCAGGAACATTGGTGGTATCGGCCTGGGTGGCGATGTCGCGGGTCGTCCTGGGTTCGGTTGCGGCGTTGCGGGTGGTGCGGGATTCGGTTGCGGCGTCGCTGGTCGTGCCTGGTTCGGTGGCAGCGACGTACGAGGTGCGGGGCTTGGTGGCGGGGTCGCGGGTGGTGCCGGGTTCGGTTGCGGCGTCGCTGGTCGTGCCGGGCTCGGTGGCAGGGACGTACGAGGTGAGGGGCGTTGTGGCAGGAACGTTGGTGGTGTCGGGCTGGGTGGCGGTGTCGCTGGTGGTGCCGGGTTCGGTTGCGGCGTCGCTGGTCGTGGCGGCCTCGGTGGCAGCGACGTACGAGGTGCGGGGCTTGGTACCGGCGACATGGGTGGTGTCGGGCTCGGTGGCAGCGACGTGGGTGGTGCCGGGATCGAGGGTGGTGATCAGGGGGAACCGGCGGTGGGACCATTGGCGTGCGGGCGGGGGTGCGGTGAAGGGGCCGTTCGCGGCCCAATTCAACGGGCGGCCTTCGAGGTAGAGCTTGGCGAGGCAGGTCAGGAAGGTTCCGGCCTCGTTGTCGCGGGTGGTCACCGTGTGGGTGGCGTCGGCGAATTCGGGGAACTCACGGATCGCGGATGTCAGGACCGGATGGGGTGCGATTTCGAGCACCGTGGCGAATCCGTCGTCGGCGGCTTTTTGCAGCGCGGCGGCCAAATCGACCGTTCTCGAGGCATTTTCGGCCCAGTAGTCGGCGTCCATCGCGGCCGTGGTGATGGTTTCGCATCGACGCGCCGTGGAGTACACCGGGACGCGCGGCACCTGCGCGGTGAGTCCGCCGAGCGTGTCGACGAATTCGGGCAGGAACGCGCCCACCTGTGGACTGTGTGCGGCGAAGTCGACGGCGATCCGTTGTGCGAATATCTGCCTGCGTTTGGCCCGGCGCACTAGCGCGTCGATGTAGCGCGGCGCACCGGAGATGACCACCGAACGCGGTCCATTGATCGCCGCGACCGCTACCGTCGCGTGCAGTGGTTCGACCAGCCGCGCCGCCTCATCCGCCGTCGCCTCCAGCACTGCCATGGCACCGTGCCCGTCGAGCCGCGCCAGAATCCTGCTGCGCTGCACCACGACTCGGGCCGCATCCGAAAGCGATAACGCACCGCTCACCATGGCCCCGGCCACCTCGCCGAGGCTGTGCCCGACCACCGCATCCGGTTCGATCCCCCACGTGGCGAGCAGTTCGGCGAGGGCCACCTGGAATGCGAAGATCGCCGGTTGCACGAGTTCCGTCGCACTGCTTCCGTTGCTCGCCGCACCGCTGAGTGCGAACCCGTTGCGCGGTGTCCACACTCGCCCGCCACCCGCCGCCGCAATCGCATCCGCGGCAGCGGTCACCGCCTGCGCGAATACCGGATAACGAGCCGCCAGACCCCGCCCCATCTTGGAATACTGCCCACCCTGCCCAGAGAACAGGAACAGCACGCCACCCCGCCGCCGCACCGAACCAGCGCCGATCACCCCGCCCCTGGACTCCCCACCCGCCAACGCCCGCAACTGATCCACCGCATCGTCCAGATCCCGCGCAACCACTGCGGCCCGGGCATTCTCAGGTATCAACCGCGCCGCAGCAGCCGCGAATTGCCGAAGAATTTCGCGATCGCCACCGCCTGCACCCGAGTAGCTCGCCACCGCATTGGTCGCTGCGCCCATGTCCGCGCGCGAAGTGCTGCTTGTGCGCTCGCGTGAATCGCCATTCGTACCTTCGCGCGAAGTGCCACTGTGCCCATGTGAATCGTCGCTAGCGCCCTCGAGGGAATCGCCGCTTATGCGCTTGCGCGAGTCACTTGTATGCGCACGCAAATCGCGACTGGTGCCCGCGCGCTGAGCGTTGCTGGTGTCGCCCCAGGAGATGCTTGCGCCGTTGTGCCAAGGGGCGTTGATGTTATCGCGCGATGCGTTGCCGGTGTCGATTTCCGAAGTGCTGCTCAGCCCATCGCGCCTGGCCCTGCCGAGGGAATCGCTGTTCGTGCCCTTGTGCGAGTCGCTCGTGCCCGCGCGTGACGTGCGACTGGTGCCCTCGAGCCGGGGGTTACCTGTGTCGTCGCGGGAGGCGTTGTTTGCGCTGTTGTGCCAAGGGGCGTTGATGTTATCGCGCGATGCGTTGCCGGTGTCGATTTCCGAAGTGCTGCTCAGCCCATCGCGCCTGGCCCTGCCGAGGGAATCGCTGTTCGTGCCCTTGTGCGAGTCGCTCGTGCGATCGCCTGACGTGCGACTGGTGCCCTCGCGTGACTCGAGACCGGTTCCCTCGGGCCGTGGGTTACCCGTGCCGCCGCGGGAGGCGCTGTTTGCGCCATCGCGCGAAGGGGCGCTCATGTCGCCACGCGATGCCGAGTCGGTGTCGTCACCCGACGGAGTGCCGATGCCGTCGTGCGAGGGGGTGCTGCCGCGTGAGGTGCTGCTCATGCCGTGGCGAGTGGCGTTGCCAGGCCTGTTGTGCGGGGCGTTGCTCATGCTGCTGAAGGAATCGCCGCTCGTGCCGTCTGACGATATGCCCGCACCCTCGAGCAACTCGGCCCACCGCAACGCTTGTGACCGCAGCTCCGCGATGTCGCGACCGGTGACCGGAAGCAGTACGGGCGGTTCATAACTACGGTGGCGCGCGGCCTCGAGACCGCGCAGCACCACGTGCGCATTCGTCCCGCCGAATCCGAATGAGCTGACTCCGGCACGTCGCGCACCAACCGGTGTGTCGGTCCAGTCGACAGGCTCGGTCGGTACCCGCAGTCCGTGTTCGGTGAGCTTCAGCAGCGGATTCTCGGTGTGGAAATTGATGGTAGGCGGGATTGTGCCGTGTCGAATGGACAGCGCCGCCTTGACCATTCCGGTGATTCCGGCGGCCGCCTCGAGATGTCCGATATTGGATTTGAGGGAGCCGATCCAGGTCGGTTCGGCATCGCTCGCGACTACCGCGGCGAGCGCACCCACCTCCACCGCATCACCCAATGGTGTTCCGGTGCCGTGGCATTCGATGTACCCGACATCATGTGGATCGAGTCCGGCCCGTGCCCAGGCAGTACGAATAACCTCCTGCTGGGCCCGGCCGTTCGGCGCGTACAGCCCATTGGACCGTCCGTCCGAACCGACTGCCGTGCCGAGGATTTCCGCATACACCCGATGCCCGTCCCGCAGCGCGTCGGCGGTGCGCCGCAGTACCACCACGGTGCATCCGTCACCGCGGGCATATCCGTCGGCAGCGGCATCGAATGGTTTGCACCGCCCGTCGGGCGCGAGGAACCCGCCTTCGGCCAGGTACTCCGAGGTATGCGGCAGCAGCGTGAGATTCATCCCGCCGACGATCGCGAACGGCACCGCCTCATCGGCCAGCAGACGCACCGCGAGATCCACCGCGGCCAGCGAGGACGAGCACGCGCTGTCCACCACCAGACTCGGTCCGTGCAGATCGAGGACATAGGACAGCCGGTTGGCGATGATGCTGAGCGCCGATCCGGTGACCGCGTACGGCGCATCGTGCCCTGCGCGGCCCAACACCGCGATGCCGTGATCGTAGGCGCATGCACCGAATACCACCGCAGCCCCGGAACCCCGGGTGCGATAGCCGATTCCGGCATCGTCGAGCGCCTCGATCGCGACCTCGAGTGCCAGCCGCTGCTGCGGATCCATCAGCGCGGCCTCGCGACCGGAGATCGCGAACCAGTCGTTGTCGAAGGCGTCGACATCAGTGAGATATCCGGCGCGCCGCGTGCCAGGTCGATCCGGCGGTGGTGCACAGGTGGCATCCCGGCCATCGCACAGCATCCGCCAGAACTCGGATACATTCGGCGCCCCGGGCACCCGGCAGCCGATGCCCACGATCGATACCGGCGGATCCGGCCGGACGGAGGCGGTATCGACGGTGCTCATCGCATCGCGAGATACTCGACAAGCTGCTCGATGTCCGGATGGTCGTAGAGGGTGGTGAGCGAAACCTCGACTCCCATGGCATCTTCCAGATGCGCCGTCAGCCGCGCCAGTTGCAGCGAGCTGAGGCCGAGATCGCTGAACGGCGCATCGGTCGAGACCTTTGCGGCATCGACATTCAGCAGGTCGGCGATGGCGGCGGTGGCAGCGCTCAGTAGCGCGGCACGTCGCGAACCGGCTCTGTTCGAAATACCGTCGGCGACTGTTCGCAGGTCGCTCGAGACAACACCCTGCCCGTCCGGAAGATCAGGCCCCATCCGTCCTCCTCCCGTCGCCGGAGGGCTGGTGCCCCCACGCCGGTACCCCCTGCGATTATGCCGTAGATATCGGCGCGATCAAGGTGTCGTCCAGGCTGGTGGATTGTCCGGAATTGTCCTGCATACCCGGCTCTTTCGTCGTTTACCGTGATCGCCTACGGTGGCACCGTGCCCGAATCCGGAACCGAGCGGACGCCCACCCTGCCGACCGTGCTGCGCTGCTGCAGCGCACTGGCGGCCACGCCTGGTCGGTTGCTGCGCCCGCGTCGGCCCGATACCGCGTTGCTGGCCGGTCTGGAACCGGTCCCGCTGCCGCAGACCGAGGTGACCGTCGGGCTCACCGTCCTGATGCAGGCCCGCATGGCCGCGCCGACCACGATCGTCGCGGAGGGCGTGCGCAGCCTGCGCGAACTGCCGATGACCATGTCGGCCTATCTGATCGAACATCCGAAGGCGCGATTCCTGGTCGATCCGGCCCTGTGCGCGGGTGTGCACGACCGGGTGCTGCCCGAGTTGCCGTTCCCGATTCCGCTCTTGGTCGCGCCCGATAAGCCGGTGCTCGGGCTCTCCGACGCGCTGGCCGCCCGCGATATCGCCGTCGACGCGATCGATTTCGTCCTGCCGACCCACCTGCACTGGGATCACATCTCCGGCCTGCTGGAACTGCCCGATTCCGTGACCATCCGACTACCCTCCGTGGAACGCGCCTGGGCCCTCGACGGCCCGCATGCCCCGGTCGGCGTTGCCCGAGGCCCACTGCGCGGGCGCACCTTCGACACCTTCGAACTCGACGGCCCGCCGGTGCTCACCTTCCCGCGCAGCCTGGACCTGTTCGGTGACGGTTCGGTGCTGCTCGTAGACCTAGCCGGACATACCCCGGGCAGCATCGGCGTCCTGCTCGCGGTCGACGACGGCACCCGGGTACTGCTCGCGGGCGACGCGGTGTGGAACAAACTCCAGGTCGAGCTGATCCGCGAAAAGGCACCCATGCCTGGCCAACTCTTCGATGCCGATCGCGACGCCACCTTCGCCACCATCCACCGCCTACACGCACTACCGGACGGCATCGAAATCGTCGCCGCCCACGACTACGCGGCCGTCGAGGCGCTCGCAGCACGGAAGCGGTAACCCGCCCCATCAGGGCGGAATTCAGTCGATGCCCTCGTCGAGCTGCTGCCGAGTGGCGGGCACCTCGAACGGCACCAGCGAATCGATCGCACTGGCAGAACGGTCCGATCGGGTGTGATGTCCCGCCGAGACGTACTCCCCGGCAGAGTTGAGCGTCAGCATCTCGATCGAAACCGCGGGACCGTCCTCGTTGGCCATACGGACGATCCAGTAGTGCTGGATACCGAACCGGGCATACTCGGCGCGTATGTCGACCAGGTCGGCGGTGGTCGTCGTCGGCGCTACAACCTCGACCACCAGCACGGTGTCCGCAGCTGTCGGCTTCATCCGCCACTTCGGTCGAGGCTCATCGATGCAGCGGTAGACGATGACGTCCGGCCGCTTGTAGTGGAAGGGAACCTTCGAGACCAAGATGTCCACATCTCGGTTGATCCGCAAGCACGGCTCGGCCGAACCGCGTTTGGCATGGCCCGCCAGCAGTGCCCGTTCGATATTTCGGGCTATCGCATTGTGATTCGGCGAGGCGGATTCGCAGTGGATGATCATCCCGTCTCGGATCTCGACATTGCGCGCGATGTCCTCGGGCATGGACAGGTAACCGTCGATATCCACCGGCAGGATGTAGGTCTTCGGCAGAGACCAGTCGAACGCTTCCAGCGCGGATGACCGTCCTTTGGTTGGTAGTCGACGTCATCGTAGGTCAGCGCCTCGCTCGACCTCGGTCGTGGTCACCGGTCGATGGACTGCGATGGGCCTGGCTCGACTATCGGACGAGCCCTGGGCGCTCAGCCCAGGGCTCGTAACGAACAGCTAGGCGACCACCTTCTCGGCGAGTTGCGCGGTGATGAGTTCCTCCGCGTCGGCGACCATCCGGCCGATCAGTTCGGCGCAGGAGGGGATGTCGTGGATGAGGCCCTGGGCCAGCCCTGCCGACCAGATGCCCGCGTCGAGATCGCCCTCGTCGAAGACGCGTCGTCCGCGCGCACCGGCGACCAGATCGCGGACATCGTCGAAAGTGCCACCGGCCTTTTCGATTTCGACGACCTTGCGGCTGATCTCGTTATCCGCGACGCGCGCGGTATTGCGCATGGTCCGGAAGATCAGCTGGGTATCGAGTTCGGAGTTGGCGACGATCTGTTCCTTGACCTTCTGGTCGATCGCCGACTCCTGCGTGCACAGGAAGCGCGTGCCCATATTGACGCCGTCGGCGCCGAGCGCGAGCGCGGCAACAAGACCGCGGGCATCGGCGATACCGCCGGACGCGATCATCGGAATATCGAGAACCCGTGCGGCGGCCGGGATCAGGATCAGCCCGGGAATATCGTCCTCACCCGGATGTCCCGCACATTCGAAACCATCGATGCTGACGCCGTCGACGCCGATCTTCTGCGCCTTCAACGCATGCCGCACGCTGGTGCACTTGTGCAGCACCTTGATACCGGCCTCGCGGTAGTACGGCAGGAAGGGCTCCGGATTGCTGCCCGCGGTCTCGACGATCTTGATGCCGCTCTCGACGATCGCCTGCACGTATTCGGCGTACGGCGGCGGATTGATCGACGGCAGGATCGTGACGTTCACACCGAACGGCTTATCGGTCAACTCCCGGGTGCGCGCGATCTCCTTGCGCAGGTCGTCGGGGGTGGGCTGGGTCAGCGCGGTGATGAAGCCGAGCCCGCCCGCGTTGGCGACGGCCGCGACGAGGCCCGCGCGGCCGACATGCATCATGCCGCCCTGCACGATCGGGTGTTCGACGCCGAATGTCTCGGTGAACCTGGTACGCAGCATTGCGCTTCTCCTATGCGTTGCGGGGCGTGCCAGTGGCGCCCTTACGCAGTGATGGTGACACGGGAATCGTCTGCTGTTCAACTTGTAAGTGAGCCGTGATTCGCATCGTATGGCCCTCTGGACGCGTGCGAAGACGCGAAGCAACCATCGAGATAGCGTATAAAAGCGCAGATAGAGGTGATTTCTTGCGCTGGGTCGCCCCATCGAGACGATTAACAGCGATTCCCATATCGGTCGCTTGCCGCCAGATTAAGTTAGTTGTTATTCTGCTCTCAGTTCAGCCCGTCGACGCCGTCGGATACACCGGCGCACGGTTGGCGGTCCGAGAGGAGTGGCATGACCACCGGTGCACAGGCGCTCGACGAGCCGATCAGGTCGCGGCGCAACCACTGGAACAACCAGATCGCGTCGCATGCGCAGATGCGCCCGGACGCGGTCGCCGTGCGGTTCCGTGGTGTGGACACCACCTGGCGGCAGTTGCACGAGCGTTCGCTGAAGTTCGCCGACGCGCTCGCCCGCCGCGACATCGGCTTCGGTGACCGGGTGCTGATCCTGGCGCTGAACTATCCCGAATACCTCGAGGCCGTCTTCGGCATCAACGCGCTCGGCGCCATCGCGGTCCCGGTGAACTTCCGGCTCACCCCGCCCGAGGTCGCCTATATCGTCAGCGATTCCGGCGCCAAGGCGATCGTCACCGACACCATGCTGCAGCCGTTGGCCACCGCCGTACAGGGTCAGGCGCCCGAACTGGCGACCTGCATCGTGATCGGCGGCCAGAGCGCCGACGGAGTGCTCGGCTACGACGATGTGCTTGCCGAGGGCGGCGAACCGCATACGCCGCTGGACATTCCCGAGGACACCCCCTCGCTGATCATGTACACCTCGGGCACCACCGGCAGCCCGAAGGGCGCGGTGCTCTCCCACTCCAATATGAACGGCCAAGCGCTGACCAGCATTCGGGCCACGGATATCGGGCCCGACTCGGTCGGCTTCTGCACCTCGCCGCTGTTCCATATCGCCGGACTCGGCAGTCTCGCACCGTATTTCCTGCTCGGCGGCAAAACCGTGCTGCACCCGCTCGGTGCGTTCGATCCCACCGAATTCCTCGACGCCGTCGAGCGCGAGCAGGCCACCACCGCGTTCTGCGTGCCAGCGCAGTGGCAGATGATCTGCGAGGAGCCGACGGTCAAGCAGCGCAAGCTCGCGCTGAAGGTGCTCAGCTGGGGTGCGGCCCCGGCCTCCGATACCGTGCTGCGGGCCATGGCCGACTGTTTCCCGGACGCGGTCAATGTCGCGGTCTTCGGCCAGACCGAGATGTCGCCCATCACCTGTGTGCTGGAGGGCAAGGACGCGATTCGCAAGCTCGGTTCGGTCGGTAAGCCGATCCCGACCGTCCAGGCCCGCGTCGTCGACGACGAGATGAACGATGTCGCGCCCGGTGAGATCGGCGAAATCGTCTATCGCGGACCGACTCTCATGCAGGGCTACTGGAACAAGCCGGAGGCCACCGCCGACGCCTTCGCCGGTGGCTGGTTCCACTCCGGTGACCTGGTCCGCGCGGACGAGGAGGGCTTCCTCTGGGTGGTCGATCGCAAGAAGGACATGATCATCTCCGGCGGCGAGAACATCTACTGCGCCGAGGTGGAGAATGTGCTCTTCGGACATCCGAAGATCCGCGAGGCCGCGGTGGTCGGTCGGGCGCACGAGAAGTGGGGTGAGGTGCCGGTTGCCGTTGTCGCCCTTGTCGATCCGGATGCCGAGCTCACCCTCGACGAGCTGGCGCCGTTCCTCAACGAGAGCCTGGCGCGCTACAAGCACCCCAAGGATCTGGTAATCGTGGCCGAGCTGCCGCGCAATGCCAGCGGCAAGGTGGTGAAAGTGCAGTTGCGCAAGGACTATTCGTCCTGAGCTTTCGCCGAATCGAAGACATCGGCGGCGCCGATGCGTCACGATCACCGCATGGCCATCCCACGCATCCGCGCCGCCGTGCTGGCGGTGCATTGGCAGGTGAATGTCATTCGGCCCGAGGGGTTCTTCGGGCCGATGCTGGCCGGTCCGGTCACGGCGAGCGGGGTGGTGCCGCGGGCCGTGCGCTTCCACGACGCGGTGGCACGATCCGGATTACCGGTGGTCTTCGTGCGGTTCGTCATTCCGGTCGGTGAGGGCGGGTTGGTCCGCAATACCGGATTCATGCGTTCGGTGGCCGCGGCGCAGACCGAATTCCGGCCCGAAGCGCCTGGTTCCAGGCTGATTCCGGAGATGGTCGAACAGCCGACCGTGGTGTTCGACAATCAGAAGCTCTCCGCGCTCGCGGGCTGTGACCTGTCCGAATGGTTCGACGAACAGGGCGTCGATACCTTGTTCATCACCGGTGTCGCGACCAATCTGGCGGTCGAGCAAACCGCCAGGAACGGAACGGATCTCGGCTTCACCGTGCATCCGATCGCGGACTGCGTCACCGCGGCCGACCCGCAAGCCCACGCCGCCTCGCTGGCGAATCTCGAACTGACCACGGCAGGTTGCCGCACCGCCGAGCAGGCGCTGGAGCTGATCGGCACATCGGCGTGAAGGCCATGCCCTCAGGCCGACCTGCGTGGATCAACGGCCTGCGCCGCTGACCCGTTCGGTGTGCGACACCCGGCTCGTCAGGCCGGGCCCGACCAGAACTTCGAGCCGACGGTAGGTTTCGGCCGCGGGCAGCGGCGGCTCCGCATCCGCGATCGAGCCGAGCAGGCCGACGACGCCCCAGGACAGAAATGTCATCGTCACCGCGAATTCGTCGTCGTCCATATCCAGGCGACCTGAAAGTTGTTCGGTGAGAATCTCTTCCACCATGCGCCGCGTCGAGCGCAGCAGCACCCCGGTCGCCCTGCGGCCCAGCAGCGCCCGGTAGACCTCCGGATTCGCCGATGCCAGCCGGAACAGTGTGTACAGCGGTGCCAGCGGTTCCGAATGTTGCGGTGCGTCAGGATCATTCGCGCCCGATTCGACATCGGCGACCGCTGCGCGCAGGTACTCGGTACTGCTGACCAGCAGCAGATCGTCCTTGTCCCGGAAGTGCGCGTAGAAGGTGGAGCGTCCGACATCGGCGCGATTCAGAATGTCCTGCAATGTGATCCGGTCATAGCCGCATTCGATCATCAGCTCGATCAAGGCACGGTGCAGCAGGCTCTTGGTGCGCCGCACCCGGCGATCGGTGCTGGTCATCGGCATCCTCCGAACGCGAATACCCGCGTTTCCGTACAGATAGTGCGAATCCGTTCGCAATGGCACGATATCCGCACTTTTGCTTCTGGTCGATCCGGTCATCCGGTCCGATTATGGACTCATGACCGGAAACGCACAACAGTCCACTAACACCCATGCTGACCGGAACTTCGAGATCGGCATTCTCATCACCAAACCGCGCGGCTACCTAGCTGTGAAATCGGCCTTCTTGCTCGGCCGGGTGGGCAGCCTGAACGCTCGACTCGTCGAGCTGACCGGTGCCGCACCGGGCGATCATGCTGTCGATATCGGTTGCGGCCCAGGCCAACTCGTCCGAGCGCTGGCCGATCGGGTCGGACCGGCCGGTCGAGTGATCGGTATCGACCCGTCCCGGGCGATGGTCGACTACGCGAGCGGTCGCGCCGCCCCCAACTGTCGTTTCGAAGTCGGCGCCGCCCAAACGCTGACTCTGCCCGATGCCTCGGTCGACGTGGTCACCTCGACCTTCGTCATGCATCACATTCCAGAGGCACAGCGCACAGCGGCGCTGGGACAGATGTTCCGCGTGCTGCGCCCCGGCGGCCGACTGCTGCTCGCCGACACCCATCCGACCGGAATAGTTCTGCCCGCGGCGGTTCGCATCATGTCCCGCTTCGCCGCGCGCCGCACCGATGACCCGCACGCGCCAGGAAACCACGCGGACCCACTGGCGGCCATCGATATTCGCCGCTACCGAGAAGCGTTGCGGGCAGCCGGATTCGCGACCGTGGACTTCACCGCGATCCCACCGATGAGCGGCGTACTGGTGGCGACCAAGGACGCCTGATCAGATCAGGTCCTTCGATGTCATCCAGCGCATGCAGAACCAGCCGCAGAACACCGGCAGCCAGCACGTGAGCACGCGGTAGAGCAGCACCGAGGGCACGGCGATGGTCGCGGGCAGGCCGAAGGCGGCAAGACCACCGATCAGCGCGGCCTCGACCGCGCCGACGCCACCGGGTGTCGGCGCGGCCGCGGCCAGGGTGCCGCCGATCATGGTGACGATGGTGAGGGTGATGAACGACGCGCCACCACCGAACGCCTCGACGCTGGCCCACAGTGCGAGTGCCAGGCCGAGTGTGATCGCACCGCAGCCGAGCACGATCACCGAGAAGCGCTTCGGATCCCGGACCAGATCACCGAGTTCACCGAGCACCTCCTGCAACTGCGGACGCACCGAATTGTTCAGCCAGCGGCGCAGTTTCGGGACGAACATGAACGCGCCGATAATGCCGACGCCCACACCGGCCGCCAGATAGAGCACAGTTGCGTCGGGCACGAAATGCGACAGATTCGCCGAGGTGCCCGCCGCCACGCTGAACAGGATCAGCAGGCCGATGTGGGTGATCACCTGGACGGCCTGCTGCAATGCGACGGCGGCGGTGGCCCGCACCGCGCCGAGTCCGGCCTGCTGCAGGAAGCGCACACTCAACGCCAGCCCGCCGACGCCCGCCGGGGTTGTCGTAGCGGCAAAGGTATTGGCGACCTGCATGATCACCAGATTGCGGAAGCTGACCAGGCGTGTTGCGCAGGCCCACAGTGCGGCCGCGGCACCGATATACGTCAGCCCCGAGAACGCCAGCCCGAGCAGCGCCCACCACCAGTTGGCGGTCCACAACTGCGAGAAGAAGGTCGGCACCGCGCTGATGAACGGATAGGCGACATAGACCAACCCGATCAGCAGCACCAGCTGGATGAGCTGATTGCGGCTGAACCGGGTGATCTGCTCGGCCTCGATCTTGTCCTGGCCGGTCTGCTTGCGCACCTCGTCGCGGGCCGAGGAGACCACCTCGCCCCAGTCCGGAATCGATTTCTTGATGCCGGGGGGCATGGCGGACTTGGTGAGTCGGCTCGCCGCGGTCAGTACCGTCTGCTCGCCGAGCGTTTCGATGGCGGTGCGCACCGCGGCTTCCTTGCCGAAGACCGCGGTGGTCGAGACCAGCAACTGCGCGACATCGGACTGTCGCTGCTTATCGGATGCGCCGAATTCCGCGTTGATGAATCCACTGAACAGCGTGGCGCCGTTCTCGATTCGGATCTCGACGGGCCGCAGATCGCCGTGCGAGATCTGGCCGCAGTGCAGTGCGGCGAGCGATTTCCATACACCGGCGAGGTCGTCGTCGGAGGTTTCGTCGAGCGGCTTACCCCGGGGCATGGTGTGCGCGTACAGCATCCAGCCGCGTTCCAGCGCCGCGACAGCGACCTGCTGCACCGCGGCCAGACCCATTTCGCCGACGGCGATGGCCACCAGCGCACGGTGCTCGACGGCGCGGTGCATCGAGCCGTGCATTGCCGCGGTTTCACTGCTGCGGAAGGTGAGCCAGCGCCACAGCTGACGCAGCGCACCGAAGCTGCGCTGATTCTTGCCGAACAGTTCGACGGTCAACTCGCGCTCCGGACCGTCGATGGCCGCCGCGAGCACGAGCGGACCGCGTCCGGCGGGATGCACCACGGTGAACGCGGTGACGGTATGTCCGCGCCTGGCCAGCACCCGCACCGCCGCATCCAGCGGCACCTCCAGCGCCGGGGTGCCGACAACCAGCACGATCACCGCGCCGACCAACCAGCCGACCGCGAGCCCGAACATGGCCCGTGCGGGCACTACCGTGCTGACCACCAGGTGGATCGGTGCGAAGGCCAGCAACAGGAACCACAGCCAGCGCCGTGGCCGGGTCGGCAGCCACGGACTGGATACGGTCAGCACCGCCGCGAGCATGGCGATCCAGCGCGGATCGTCGAGGAACTGCGACAGGAAGGTATCGAGCCGATCCGGTACCTGCAGATGCCATTGCGGCGCGGACAATCCAGTGCCGGTGATCGATAGCAGCAGGCCCGCGACCAAACCCGCGGCCGCGTAGCCCGCGAGCAGCTTCCACTGCCTGCCGATGATCAATTCGATGAGGATCGCGAACGGCAGCGCCAGAATCGCCATGCCGTAGACCAGGTACACCAGATTGGACTGGTCCGGATTGAGGAAGCCGACGATATTCGAGACCGAACGTTCCAGCGCCAGCCACTCCGGCCGGGTGATCAGCGATGCGGCGACGACCACACCGACCCACAGTGCCGCGAGTACGACACGGATGATGTCACTGGTCCGCCGGATCAGCGGTTGCAGCAGGCTCCCCGTGACCGGGATATCCCGCCCATCAACTCGCATCTCTGGCTCCGCTCGTCCGCCTCCCCCGGGCCTCTGCCGGTGTTGGGTGTGCCTAACTTACCGTTGCGGGCCGGTGCTTCCCCGGATGGCTGGGCCTGGGCGTCCTGGCGAGTTCGCCCCGCCGACCTACCGGTCAGTAGACGGTCTTGCCGAATCTGTCCCAGCCGATGAGGATCAGGACGAATCAGCCGACGGAAGGCAGGACATGGCAGCACAGGATCTAACCGGGAAGACGGTCGTGGTGACCGGCGCCAGTTCCGGCATCGGCGCCGAGGCGGCGGCGAAGCTGGTGGCGCGCGGCGCGAGCGTCGCGGTGGTCGGGCGCTCGCCGGAGCGCACCGCCGAGGTGGCGACGCGGGTCGGCGCGGAGCCGTTCATCGCCGATTTCGCCCGCTTCGACGAAGTGCGCAAACTTGCCGATCAGCTCCTCGATCGCTATCCGCGCATCGATGTGCTCGCCAATAACGCCGGGGGCGCATGGGCGAAACGCACCGTCACCGATGACGGCAACGAACTGACCTTCCAGGTCAATCACCTGTCGCCGTTCCTGTTGACCGCCCTGCTGCTGGATCGGCTGGTGCAGTCACAGGCCAGGGTGGTCAATACCGCGAGCATGACCTACCGGATGGCGAAGCTGGACCTCGACACCGTCAACGCTTCGACCGGCTCGTTCAATCAGCTGGGCGCTTACGGCACCTCCAAGCTCGCCAACATCATCTTCACCAGGGAACTGGCCCGCCGCACCGAGGGCACCGGGCTGGTCACCGCCGCATTCCATCCGGGCGCGGTCGCCACCCACGTCTACGACAATGCTCCGCTCGGCCTCGGCGCCTTCATCCGCTCGCCCCTGTCGCGGCCCTTCTTCATCAGGGCAGACAAAGGCGCGGATCCATTGGTGCACTTGGCGACAACGCCGGACGAGATCAACGGCAAGTACTTCCACCGGTTCAAAGTGGAGGAGCCGCGGAACAAGCAGGCGGTGGATGCCGAACTCGCGCAACGGCTCTGGACGATGTCCGAAGAGATCACCGGAACGGCATAGGTCAGTGGGCGTCCGCACCGAGTGCGCGACGCCCACTCTCGGCCGCCACACCGACGGTGAACACTTCGCCGCTCATCTCGCCTCGATCGAGTTCGACGATGGCCCGCACCACCTGTTCGGTGGACACCGTCGCGGGAAAATCATCGGGCGCGATGGCATTGGCCCGCACCCCGAACTCCTCGAATTCGGCCGCGATATGCCGGGTCAGGTGGTTGAGCGCCGCCTTGGACGCCGCGTAGAGCGCCTGCCCGCCGGGGTACACCCGCGAGCCCGCGATGCTGGAGACATTCACGATATTGCGATTGCGGGCTCGGTTCTCGTCCCCGGCATGCACCCAGCTCCGCTGTGCCAAGCGAGCCGACAAACGCAGCGGCACACCGACATTGAGCGCGAAATGCGGATCGAATTCGTCGAGCGCGGCATCACCGTCGACGATGCCGCGTGGCTGGAATCGGCGGTGCGCGGCATTGTTGACCAGCAGATCGATCTGCCCGAAGCGGGCAAGTGCGATATCGACGACGCGCTCGACTTCACCCGCCTCTGCCAGGTCGGCCCTGATCACGAAGATCCGCGAATCGTTCTCCGGCACCGGCATTTCCGGTTCGAAGGGATCGACGAACCATTCGAGCTGGGACGGTGCGGCCGGGGTGCGATTGCGGCAGACCGCGATGATGTCGTAGTCGGTGTACAGACCCCGGCAGAAGGTGTCACCGAGGACACCTCCGGCTCCGGTGAGCAGACATACCCGGCGTTCAGTGCCACTGCGCAATGCTGTCTCCTCCCCAGCGCCGCACCACATCTTCCTTCGGCCGGTGCAGCCACATCACCACGCTATTGCGCGCGGCGGCGTTGTCGCCGACGAACGTATGCCATGAGCGCGGTGTGCACTCGAACAGCAGCAGCGAATTGTCCAGTGGCGGAATCGTCAGTGCGGGAACCGGATTCGCGCCGATATGCGAATACAGCGCGGTTTCGCCGCCATCGCCGGGTTGCCAGTCCGGATTGCCGAAATAGAACAGCACCGCGACGGCGCGCACCGTCTCCCGCGCGAAGACCTCCGGCGTCCGCGGGCCGGTCTTCAGATCCACCTCCGGATCCACGGTCCTGACCTCGCCCGGCTCAGGCGCCGAACCCTTGAACCAGGCCGGATTCAGATCATTGTGCGGTGACCCCGACGGACTACCCGGCCGATGATGGTGCACCGACCCCTCGACATCACCGGTCGTCGCCACCCCCGCCACCCGTGCGATCAGGTCATGCCATTCCCGTGAAAGGAAGAGCGCCAACGGACCGTCCCGCAGTCCGGCCAGCGAGGCCCCGACCGCACCGTAATCCGCCGCTACCGCTCCGAAGGCCTCCGGCCGCTCGCGGCGCACCCGCGCAAGCTCATCGGCCAGCCGCCCGTAGAACTCGGGCACGAACACATTCCTGGCGTAGATATGCGGAAACGGTTCGACCCGGCGAATCCAGCGCTGATGCGCGAATAAACCCGTGAACCACGGCGGCGCCGCGGTCACCGCGGATTCGGCTACCCCTGTCAACTTCAATCCCTCCCGAATGACCACAGCGATCCTAACGGGCACGACCGGATTCCGTGCCCCGGCGGTATCCCGGCCCAGCAGTTGCGAAGATCACCGGGTGTGGAACGACCTACGCGTGTGCTTCATCGGTGATTCCTTCGTCGCGGGAGTCGGCGACCCGCTGTGCCTCGGCTGGGTCGGCCGCTTGGCCGCCCAGACGTATGCGAACGGCCAGCCGCTCACCACGTACAACCTGGGTGTGCGGATGCAGACCTCGACCGAAATCCTCGGCCGCTGGCGTACCGAATGCGCGCCCCGATTTCCGGTCGGCTCCGATGCTCGTTTGGTCGTCTCGTTCGGCGTCAACGACACCACGTTCATCGAGGGACGGCCCCGAGTCGCGCCCGGGCAATCGGCGGCCAATCTGTCCGAACTGCTCACACAGGCCGCCGAGCTTCCGGTCCTGGTCGTCGCGCCGCCGCCTATCGATGACGCCGAGCAGAATGTCAGGACCGCCGCGCTCGACGAACATTTCGCCGAAATCTGCTCTGCCGCAGCGGTCCCCTACGTGCGCGTCCATCGACCGCTGCGCGACAGCGCGGTATGGATGCGCGAGGTGCGCGCGGGTGACGGCGCACATCCCGGCGCGGCAGGTTACGACGAATTGGCCGCGCTCATCCACCCGGACTGGCGGGAGTGGTTGGCGCGCTGACCAACCCGGAAAAGTGCCCGACAGTCGGGCGGCGACGAGCCGATCGAGGCCCCGCGATGATCGGCATCCACCCATCGCCGAGGAGTCGGGTTCGTCGGTGGGCCGCGAACCTTGGAAACGCCGGACGTTCATCGACGCCGGAATGCCCGGCCCGCGAGCAAGGGCCATACTGTCTGAGACATAGTGTCTCGGGTAGTTCCGTCCGCGGCGTCCGAGCAGGTCAGCGCGGTTGTACTCAGCTGACAGACATCCGTCGCGCATCCGCGTCGGCGCGCTTTTGCCGAGCCGCCGCCAGGTCGACCGGCAACGCGCCCTCCGCGACGGGCCGAATCACCAACTCGTGCAGCGTCGGATGCCAGCGCCCGACCTCGTCGCGGAACGAACCCTCGGTCTCCAACTGACCGATCGCACCGATCAGCGTCAGCATCGATCGCGCGAACGGCGTGAAGCGCGCGGGCATCGTGCCCTGACGCAGGGCATTCGACAGCCGCGGATTCGTCACGCGCAGTACCTGTTTGCGCAGCCAGCGCATGGTGAACCGGTAATTCGCGTGCCGGAAGGGTTCGACGCACGGCGCGACCACATGGAACAGATCCTCGGCATCGAGTACCCGGCCCGGTTCGCAGAAGCCGTGCCGGCGTGCCGCCGCCTCCAATTCCGCGGGGCCGCCGTTGAACAGCGCATCGCAGTAGTCGAAGGCGAACTCCTCGAAACCCTCGGTCGGCCACGGTGTGCAGGCCCCGAAGTCGACGACGCCGAGTCGCCCATCCGGCAGCACCCGGAAATTGCCGGGATGCGGATCGCCGTAGAGCAGACCACTGCGGATCCAACTGGAGGCCATGAACCGAATCAGCTGCATGCCGACCCGATCCCGTTCGGCGCGCGTACCGGCGGCGATGACGCGCGGCAGCGGCGTACCGTCCAGCCATTCGGTGACGAGCACATCGCCGCGCTGTTCGATCACCCGCGGAATGTAGAAATCCGGATCATCGGCGTAGGCCGCCGCGAAGATCCGCTGCGATTCGGCCTCGGCCGCATAGTCGAGTTCGTCGAGCACACAGGCGCAGATCGCCTCGGTCACGCCCTTGACGTCCGCGCCCGGCACGAAAACCGTTGCCAGCATGGAGATCCGGCGCAGCTGATCGAGCTCGTTCGCGACGGCCTGCTTACCGCCGGGATACATCACCTTCACCGCGACCGGCGTACCGTCGCGCCATACCGCGCGATGCACCTGGCCGAGCGAGGCCGCGGCCGCGCGCCGATCATCGAATTCCCGGAAATGCCAACGCCAGTTCTCCCCCATGCTGGCGGCCATCGCCGCGTGCACCGACCGCGGGAGCATCGTCGGCGCGGAATCCTGTAGCCGACTCAGCGCGATCTTGTACGGCTCGGCGAGATCAGGCGGCAGTGCGAGTTCGTAAATGGCAAGCAGCTGGCCGAGTTTGGCGGCACAGCCCTTCAGCTCGCCGAGTACCTCGAACATATGCTGTGCGGTGCGCATCTGGATTTCGCGATTGACCTCACCGGCCGGTCGGCCCAGCGCGCGCTTACCAACGCCCGCGGCCTGACGGCCCGCGAAAGCGACCGGCAGCGCCGCCAATTTCGCAGTGCGAACCGCCGTGCGAACAGGAGGTTTACCGTTCGACCTCATCGCGAAAATGCGTGCACGTCTAGTTGTCGAACTCTCGGCCGATCGACCGTCGCCACGCTGAATTGTCATGACTCACCTCACACTGCACGCTGACCAGTGTTACACAGGTGCAGTCTCGCACAGGAGAGCATAGACTGTCTGGGACGTATCGGAACCGAGTCGAAAGGTGGCATCTCGATGGGATCCCAAACGGTAGTCGCCGACGTTGCCGATGAGCTGGCACGCCGGGTTGCCGCAGGGGAATATCAGCCGGGGGATTTGATGCCGTCGGTCCGGCAGGTCGCGGAAGAGTTCGATATGAACCGCGCGACCGCGCAGTTGACCCTCGGTCGGCTGGAATCGTACGGATTCGTCGAGGCGCGACGCGGCAAGGGGTTCACGATCCGCGATGTCCGAGAGGCGGGCGGCATCGATGTGTATCGGCACCTGTTCCGGTTCTCGGTTCCGATGCCGGATGTGGCCATCGAGATGTTCCACGACATCGTCGAGGTGGAGCGCGGCATCGTCATGGAGGCGCTGCTCGCATACACGAGCAGCGAGCAGGAGATCGACCCGGCCGAACTCAAGGCCGAGATCGATGAACTGGAATCGCTTGCCCGGCAGGATGTTCCCGACTTCCGGCAGATCCTGGCCATCGAGGTCGGCCTGGTCCGCCGTCTGCTCACCGCACTCGGGCTGAGCATGCAGCGCGCGATCATGAACTCCATCGGCGAGATGGTGCTCGAGGTACCCGAGGCCGTCGAGGCCTTCTTCGCGGGTGCGGCGGATCTGCATGTTTTGGTATGGCGTGCGCTGGTCGCGGTATGGGATTCCGGTTCCGGGCCGTCCGATGCGCAGCTCGCGCTGTTCGAGGATCTGTTCGGGCTGTATCACGACAAGGTGATCGCCCGGTTCGAGGAATTGCTCGATGTCGGGGCCGAGGGCCACGAGGATGCGGAGCACGCGGCGACCGCCTGATCGCGCCTCGATTCTTCCGAATTCACTGTCTGGGTCATTTGCCCCCAGGTCGATGGCCGTTAAGACGTCGACCGAGCTCCCAGAGCTGGCCATGCTCGGCCGGGTCTTCGGTGGCATCGTCGGGATCTGCGCTTGATCAACCAGGAGTTCTCTGTGAAATCGGTACCAATCCTGCCGCGCCGCTGGACCATTGCGGATATCGCGGATCAATCCGGCAAGACCGTCGTGGTCACCGGCGCCAATAGCGGCCTCGGCCTGCGCACCGCTGAGGCACTGGCGAGCAAGGGCGCACACGTGGTGCTGGCCTGCCGCAATCCGCAGAAGGCCGCGACGGCACTGGATGCGGTCACCGCGGTAGCCACCGGGACCGAACCCGAAGTGCTGCAGCTGGATCTGGCCGATCTGGCCTCGGTCGCGCGGGCTGCCGAGCAGATCAACGACACCATCGGGCGGATCGATCTGCTGATCAATAATGCGGGCGTGATGGCGTTGCCGCGCGCACGCACGGCCGATGGGTTCGACGCCCAATTCGGCACGAACCACCTCGGGCACTTCGCATTCACCGGCGGCGTGCTGCCCGCACTGCTGCGCGCCGAACGGCCGCGCGTGGTGACCGTATCGTCAGTGGCCGCGTGGGTCGGCGTGATCAATTGGCTCGACCCGAATTGGCAGCGGCTCTATCTGCGCTGGCCCGCCTACAGTCAGTCCAAACTGGCGAATCTGCTGTTCACCGCCGAACTGGAACGCCGGGCCCGCGCAGCCGGTTCCGACCTGCGCGCGGTGGCCGCGCATCCCGGAGTGTCGGCGACCCATCTCTACGACCGCAACGGTGAGAAGGGTGTGAGCGGTGTCTTGGCGGCGATCCCGCAGGCGATCCTGTTCGCGCTGGCCCAGTCCGACCACATGGGCGCATTGCCGCAGCTGTACGCCGCCACGGTTCCGGAAGTGCGCGGAAACTCCTATGTGGGACCGGGTTTCGAGTTCGCCGGATATCCGCGGCGGACACTGCGCAATCCACTTGCCTACCGCCGCTCGACCGCGCGCAAACTGTGGGAGCTCAGCGAGCAGCTGACCGGTGTGCGTTACGACTTCTCGGTGACCTAGACAGATATCAATGCGGTGCCGCGGCGAAGGCGGCCAGGACCAGTGAGCTCACGATCGCGACGGCAAGTACACCCAGCACCACCAAATTTCGCCGTTGCGGCAGATCGGCGTGCACCAGGTTCGGACATTCCGGCTCGTTATGTCCGCGACTTCCGCACCGAGGGTTGGTGCAGGGATACATGCCGACCTCCCAAGACTGACGCGAGCACTCGCACTGTAGCAATGCGAATCATCTGTATACCGCGTGCGCCGATGAACGGCTACCCAGCCACGGGAGGACGAAAACGCCGCCCCGACCGGTCGGGGCGGCGTCGAAGAGCCTGCTACAGAGCGCTATTGAGTTTGTTCAGGCGGTCGCACGCCTCGACGTACTCGTTGATCAGCCGGGCGATCACATCGGCGGAGCGCTCCACCTTGTTCATCATGCCGACGACCTGGCCGACCGGATTGAAGTTCACATCCTTGGCCGCTTCCGGATAGCGGTGCCCGCGCTTGACGCCGTCCAGGGCCACCATCATCTGCAGCGGCATGGGCAGCGGATCCGGATTCTCCGGCGCCTCCCAGGCCTCGGTCCAGTCGTTCTTCAGCATGCGGCACGGCTTACCGGTCCAGGACCGCGAGCGCACAGTGTCCTGGCTGGTGGCTTCGATGTAGGTCTGCATCTGCGCGGGCGGCACATTCGCCTCCTCGACGGTCAGCCACAGCGAGCCGGTCCACGCACCCGCCGCGCCCATCGCCATGGCCGCGGCGACCTGGCGACCGTTGCCGATACCACCGGCGGCCAGCAGTGGCATATCGCCGATGGCATCGACCACCTGCGGCCACAGCACCATCGAGGAGATCTCACCGCAGTGCCCGCCGCCCTCGGTGCCTTGGCAGACAACGAAATCCAGGCCCGCGCGCTTGTGGTTGAGCGCATGCTTCACCGAACCGCACAGCGCGCCGATGAGCCGTCCGGAGCCCTGGATCTGCTCGATCACATCCGGCGGCGGGGTGCCGAGGGCATTGGCGACCAGCTTGGCCTTGGGATGGCGCAGGATCACCTCGATCTGCGGTGCGACAGTGGTCGCGGTCCAGCCGAGAAGTTGGTTGTGGTGCTCACCGTCGGGCAGATGCGGCACATTGTGGTCGTTGAGGAGCTTCTCCGCGAAGTCCCGGTGTCCCTGCGGAACCAGTTCCGCCAGTTTGGCTTCCAGTTGTTCGGGGGTAAGGTCATCAATGCCCTTGCCCTCGTACTTCGACGGGATGACGAGGTCGACGCCGTATACACCGTGTACATGGTCGTCGAGCCAGGCCAGTTCGACTTCCAATTCCTCGGCGGTGAAGCCCACCGCACCGAGCACGCCGAGTCCGCCGGCATTGCTGACCGCGGCCGCCACATCGCGGCAATGGGTGAAGGCGAAGATGGGGAATTCGATCCCCAGCCGGTCGCAGATTTCGGTACGCATGGCGTGCTGGTCTCCCTACTTGCTCAGCAGCCGGATCGCAACGGCTGACGAGTGCTGGAACGGGTTGCATATTTGGTCACCGGCCCGCGCTGCCGATTCGGCCGACTGCCGCAGATATCGCCATGACGCGACGGTAGCTTCGTCGACAGGCGCGGACGCCTGCCATCGAATGTAACACGTTCTAGTTTTCTCGGGGTAGCCGTTCTGGACGACCGGATCAGAGTTCGGCGGTGACGAGCCGGTAGCCCAGGTCGAGGTGGGATTTGTCGAGCAGCTCGGGATACCGGGCGGACCACGCGTCGGTGGCGAGATCGTCGCGGAGCCGGTTCAGTCCGTCCTGTAGCAGTGCCGCCGGAGTCATCGCCAGCATCGACATTCCCGCGCGCACGGTTTCGTCCAGATACGCCTCGGGCCGCCGCCAGTACGCGCCGCCGAAGCCGTCGACGCAATCGTGCGGGACCGGGATCGGGGTGATCGATACGTCGCCGAGTAGGGCGGTGAGGCGCGGAAGTGGGACGGCCAGGCGCGCATCGGTTACGGCCGCGGCGGGCAGATAGTCACGGACCAGCCAGAATTCGCGGTAGACGGTGTGGTCCCAGGTGAGGATGACGACGCGGCGGCGGGCGATCCGTTTCAGTTCGGCGATGCCGTGATCGAGGTCGGTCCAGTGGTGCACGGTCAGGATGGCCAGGGCGGCATCGACGGCATCGGTGTGGATCGGCAGTTGCTCGGCGACCGCCTGTACCGCGGGTGCGGCGGCGGGCGGACGTTGCGCGATCATCACCTCGCTCGGCTCGACCGCGATCACGGTGCCGGTCGGTTCGTAGGATCCGCTGCCAGCGCCGATATTGGCGATCGAGTCCATGTCACGTACCGCGTCATCGATGACCGCGGCGATACGCGGATCCGGTTGCCTGGTCCGCGCGTACGTCTGCCCGGTGTGGTTGTAAAGAGTCAACCGCC
Organism: Nocardia pseudovaccinii; assembly: GCF_050942345.1. Lineage (NCBI taxonomy): Bacteria > Bacillati > Actinomycetota > Actinomycetes > Mycobacteriales > Nocardiaceae > Nocardia > Nocardia pseudovaccinii. Next base: position 9,687,929 of record NZ_CP192074.1, on the reverse strand, counting down.
TGCCTCGGCTTATCGACTGGCGACGTGGGCGATTCAACTCCTCAGGTGGCCGACTGCTCCAGTTCGGCCAGCGAATTCTCCAGGTGGTCGAGCAGGCTGTGCAGTCGCGGCACGCTGCGTCGGCAGCCCACGAGCCCGAAGTCCAGACTGTCGACATTGGTGGTGAGGGTGATGTTGACCGCCTGCCCGTCGAACGGAATCGACATCGGGTAGGAGGCGTCCAAGCGCGCGCCGTTCCAGTACTGCGGTTCCCTGGGGCCCGGGACATTCGAGATGACGATATTGAACGGCGGATTCGTGAACGACAGCATGCCTGGCAGCAGGGTCAGGGCCAGCGGGCTGAGCATCAACCCGGACAGCGCCATGGTCTGGATGGGCGAGAGCGAGTTGTAGACCTCTTTGCTGCGGCGCATCGATTCGCTCACCACGCGCAGCCGTTCGATCGGATCGGCGATATCGGTGCCGAGATTGCACAGGATAGCGCCGACCTTGACGCCACTGGCCTCGGCATCGTCCTCATCGGTCCGCAGCGAGACCGGAACCATGGCGATCAACGGCTTATCGGGCAATGCGTTCTGTTCGATCAGATACGCGCGCAACGCACCGGCGGACATCGCGAGCACCACATCGTTGACGGTCGTGCCGGTCGCCTTCTTGACCTGCTTGACCCGCTCCAGCGGCCAGGACCGGACCGCGCACCGGCGGGCGCCGCCGATCGGCACATTGAACATCGAGCGCGGCGCCTCGAAGGGCATGGTCAACTGTTGCTGCACCAATGCGGCGCGCGCGACCCGCAGCGCGGCGGGCCCGGAATTGGCCGCCGACAACAGATTTCGCGCGAGCCCACCCAGCAGCGAGCTCGACGGCTCGGCCTTGCGCTTCGATCGAGGCAGGTTCCACGGCACGCGTGTTTCGCTCGCCGTGGGATCGTTGGTGAGCGTTCGCTGCAGCACTCGCTGCGCGGCGACGCCATCGATCAACGCGTGATGCATCTTCGAGTACAGCGCGAAGCGGCCGTCGTTCAGGCCCTCCACCACATGGATTTCCCAAAGCGGGCGGTGCCGGTCGAGGAGGGCGCTGTGCAGGTCGGAGGCGAGTTCGAGCAGTTGAGCGAAGCTGCCGGGACTCGGCAGCGCCGACCGACGCAGGTGATAGCCGAGTTCGACGTGCTCGTCCTGGGTCCACGCCAGCTGCGGTGCGCCGAGCCAGGTTGCCGGGCGCTTGCGGAAGGTGGGGTGGAATTCGTTGTCCGCCAACAATTTCTCGTGGGTCAGCCGCGCGAAATCGGGCGCGGCGTCCTCCGGTGCCTCGAATAGTTGTAGCGAACCGACGTGCATCGGATGCTCGCGAGATTCGGCGAGCAGAAATACGGCATCGATCGGAGAAATGAGCTCCATGGTCTGTCGCCCCCTGACGACGGTGTGGTGCTGAGGTCTTGGTGAAAAGGAAAACGACCACGATGTCGATAAGGGCCCGCACAGCCATGTCCCCTGTGCGCTGTCCCCAACCTTACTGAAAGGTACGGATTCGCGTTCGCCGAATCAGCGATCCTTGACCAGGAGCAAGTACGCCTGGCGGCCCCGCTCGCCGGGATCCGGTTCCCGGACCAACCGGGCGATCGGCGCGAAACCGGCCTGTTCGGCCAGTGCGGCGAGCCGATCCGGTGACCATCGGTAGGCGGTTATCACCTTGTGGTCGAACGGTTCCGGATCCTGGACATCGGGTGCCTGGAAGAACGCGAGCAGTGCGTGCCCTCTCGGCTCGAGTACCCGATGAAACTCCGCCAGCACAGCGGGCATTCGTTCGGGCGGCAGATGGATTATCGAGTACCACACGAGAATTCCCGCGAGAGTGGCGTCGCCGATATCGAGGTGCTCGAGCGAGCCCTCCTCGAAGCCGAGTGTCGGATACTGAGCCCGCGCCAATTCGAGCAGCCGCGGTGACAGGTCGATCCCGAAGATATCGAGGCCGAGCCCGGCCAGGTGTGCGGTCATTCGTCCTTCACCGCACCCGAGGTCGGCCACTCGACCGTCGTGCACCAGTTCCGCGAATACGCTGAGCATGGCGCGGTCGAACGGCTGTGTCGCCAGGTGATCTTTGGCGAATTCGGCGTAGCGGATGGCGTTCTCGTCATAGGCGGCGCGGGTGTGCGCCACGTCCGCGGGATCGGTTCGACTGTTCGCTGTCACCCGAACATCATGCCCTCCTGTCACCTTCATCGAGTCGCGCCGCGACGCTGAATTTCATCGCCGAGCCCCGCGACAGGGAGGATCAAGCCGATGGCCAGGAGGGCCTTATCAATCCATTGGCTGATCGGCCGCCGCCACTCGGGAATCTGCTCGGCGCTGCGGCCCGAACGCTTGCGGCCGAGTTGGATGCGGGCTTGGCGGCGGCCGGGTTCACCGATCTGCGGGCCGCGCATGCGCCGGTGTTCCAGGTCATCGATCCCGAAGGCACGCGACTGATCGATCTCGCCGGTCGTGCGGCATCGGCGGGGCCTTCAGCGCGTGCGGGTGCTCAGGACTGGGTAACCGGCGTCGCGGCCGGTTCCTCGACGGCGCGGGCGCGGGCGGTGCCGAGGATCGAGCCGAGAATGACCAGCGGGAAGCCGATGCCCATGCCGATGGTCAGCGGTTCGTCCAGCAGGGTGACGCCGAGCAGGATGGCCACCGCTGGATTGATGTAGGTGATGACGGTGGCGCGGGCCGGGCCGACCTCACTGATCAGCGCGAAGAACACCAGGAAAGCCGCGGCCGTGCAGATTGCGGCCAGCCCGAGCACCGACCACGACGCGTCGGCGGTGAAATGTGCCGGTCGGCGGAGTATGGCGAACGGTGTGTAGATCACCGCGGCCAGAATCAGTGACCCGGTGACAACACCGAGCGGCGGCAGATCGGCGAGTGCGCGGTTGATGATGATCGGGCCGATGGCGTAACCGATGGTGGTCAGCCCGATGGCGCCGATGGCCGCGGGCCGTGTCAGATCGATGTCGAAGCCGACCAGCGCAGCGACCCCCGCGAATCCGATGATCAAGCCGGTGGTGCGGCGTGCGTCGAAGCGATCGTGTGCGAAGGAGTACCTGGGCCACATTTTCGCGCCGAGACCCTGAATGGGTTTGGACAGGATCACCACTCCGACCAGCGGAACCGCGGCGATCAGCAGCCCGACGGTCGAGCTGTTCAACGTGGTCTCCGCGTACCCGATCAGAAACCACGGCCCGGTGATCTCGACCAGCGTGTACAGCAGCAGCGGGCGCCAACGCCGGAACACCGGGGCGAGTGTCTTTGTGTATAGCGCGATCGGCAGCAGGATCAGCGCGCCCAGGAAGGTCCGGCCGAATGCCACCGCGATCGGGTCGAAATCCTCGACCGCGATCCGGATCATCGCGTAGGGCACGCCCCAGATGACGCCCATCGCCAAGAACAGCACCCACCCGCGCTGTGTCATCGCTTCACCATCTCGCCCTGCTCGCTTCCGATCGAATCGGAGCCTATACGAATACATCCCATCACGGGATGGCTGGACGAGCGATGAATTCGGCGATCGGGTCTCGTCTGTACCGGTGCAGGATCCGATACACGTCCTTGGGAGGACTCATACCATGACCGCTGAGAACACCGCCGAGGTCGGCGCGGGGCCCGGCCGTTCCCTCAACATCAGCCTGTGGGTGCTGCAGGGCCTGCTTGCCGCGTTCTTCGCATTCGCCTCCGCCACGCCGAAGCTCATCGGCGAGTCCAGCGCGGTCGAAGGCTTCGAGTTGATCGGGGCCGGCGACTGGTTCCGCTACTTCGTCGGCGCCGTCGAGTTGGCCGGTGCGATCGGCCTGGTCATCCCGCGGCTGTCGGGACTGGCCGCCACCGGCCTGAGCCTCACAATGGTCGGCGCTGCCTACACCAACGCCTTCGTCATCGACGGCTACTGGCCGGTCTACACCCCGCTGATCCTGCTGGTGCTCTTCGTCTTCATCGCCTGGGGGCGTCGGGACGAGACCAAGCGGCTGTTCGATCGAAACGCCTAGGGCTACTGGCAGACGCCATTCGACGCCTCGACCGCTGAAAGGATGTCGGTGCAGGCCCGCGACGGCGTCAGCCGTGCGGACCTGCCCTCCTGAGCGGATCAGGGGCGACTCGACCCGCTGGTGGTGGTCGGTGCCGCGGATTGCGTTGTCGTGGTGGTGGATTCGGTGGTGGTCGGCTTCGGGGGCTGAGTTGTCGTGGTGGTCGAAGCCGGTGGTGTCGTCACTGCCGGTGTGCTCGGCGGCGTGGTGGTGGTGGTGGTTGTCGTCGTCGGCTGGCTGCTGACTTCCGTCTTCGCGGGGGCGGTGGTGGTGGTCGTCGGTGACGTGGTCGTGGTCTTGCTCGGTTCGGGCGTCTTGGTCGGTTCGGGCGTCTTGGTCGTCGAGGTCGCGGCCTGGTAGGCGGCGGCGAGATCGGCCGACTCCGGCTTGGCGGTCGGGTCGACCGGCTGACCCGCCTGGGCCTGCTTCGCCAGATGGGTGAGCCAGGCGGCCGCGTACTCGGCGGAGGTCAGCGGCTTACCGTTGTTCGGGTCGGCGTCGCGCCAATAGTCGAAGTGGTGACCGGTCGCATTGGGGCCGAGCGTCTGCTGGTACGGGTCGCTCATGATCACCGGGATGGTGTTCTGGTTCGTCACGATGAGACCGATGATTTCGTTGAACACCTTCTGCGGCAGGTAGGCCAGCGGCGACATCTGATTGGTCGAGATCGCTTCCGCCTTGGCCGGAGTCTGCGACGTCTGTCCCGGCTTGTATTCCGGATCCGAAACCCTCAGCAGCACTTGCAGAAACGTCTCATCGCTCTGCATCCAGTTCGGCTGCGACTGGATATCCGCGAATGCCGCCAGCGCGATTCGGCCGAGGACAACGGCGACGTCCTGTCCGGTTGCGGGGGTGAGCCCGTCGCGTTCCAGTGCATCGACATTCAACTGCCGACCCACATTCACCACCAATTGCAGCAGTGAAATGTTCTGCGGCGCCGAGCACGTGAGGTCGCCATCGGAGCAGAACGACGCGATCTTGCCGTTCAGCGCGCCGAAGTCACCGCTGGTACCGGGCAGCGCGCCCTGGCCCGATGTGGCTTTCGTGCCGTTCTGATACTTCTGGTCGAACCCGTCGGGGTTGCTGTACGGATCCTTCGAACCCGGGAACGGACCGTCGCCCGCCGAACGTCCGGCATCGGCCAGGATGACGACACCCACGACATCGGCCGGATCGACGATGCCGTAGCCACCATCCTGATCGGCGCTCTGATGCCCGATCGTCATGGCGACGCGGCGCACCACATCGGCGCCCTCGCTGTAGCCGACGATCGAGAACTTGGTGTCCGGGCAGGCCTGCGAGATTTCCCGCATCACCTGTTCGGTATTCGCGACACCCGCGTTGACGGCGTCCTCGTAGGTGTCCATATTCGCCGGATAGGCGATATAGACAGCGGCATACGAGCCGGGATCGACATCGTCGGCCGGTGCGTTGACCACCGGATCGACCCATTCGCTGCTGTGATCTCCGGACAGCGCGGCGGGCAACTCCTCACCATTGGCCCCGACCAGCATTTTCGTGGTCGCGGCGTCGGGCGTATCCCGACGCCCGGCGACCGAAATGGTGACCATGTCGTGGCACTCCGTCACGGATGCCCGCAGGCGCGTATCGACGGTTTCGTGCGTCGATGTCAGCGCCATCGAAGCGGCGACAATTGCTACCACTCCCAATGACGCGGGCGCGACGATGGCCGAAGCCATGCGATGGCGCGCGAAAAACTCCCGAAGAGCCATGTCCCGTTCCCCAATCCAAAAACCGACAAGTGGACGGACAGGCCCCCCGACAGGCCGTGTGTCTTGAAGGACGTCGGACTCGAGGGCCGAATCGTTACGCGGGAGCGACAAAAAGTTACGCTCGGGCCAAGTTATATATGTCACTGTTCAACGGCACACTTGATATAGTTACGTCAGTTAACGGCATGATCGATGTGGTGCTTCCGCGGTGTCAGCGCCGATCCGCTCACTCATCGGGAATCTGCAGGTGAGCAATGCGTGTGGAACTCAGGGGGCCCGGAAACTGTCCGCCGGAATGGGTGACGCTGACGGCCGCGACCACGGATTTCGCCGTGTCCGGCCGATGGCTCGAGACCATGGGACCTTTGCTGCCGGGGCAGCCGCGCTGGCTGATCGGCAGTGTCGACGGCAGCCCGCAGGTCGGATTGCATGCCCGGCTGTTGGAAACTGCACCCGCGGAACCTCGCTACGACATCGGCGCGGTGCTGCGCGGTGAAATCCCGGCGTTCGAGCCGCGATCGGTTCCGCTCTCGGCATTCGAGCCCGAGACGCTGTACCCAGCCCTGCTTTTCGTATTGCCCGGCTACACCTGCGTGCCCGCCGGGCCGGGCGCCGCCGATCCGGCCGTGCTGGGGCGCACCGTGGAGGCCGTGCACGACTGGGCGCGGCGGCACGGCATCCGGTCGGTGTCGTTCCTGTATGTCCCTGAGCGGCAACGCATTCTGCGGCAAGCGCTCACCGAATTCGGGGCGCGGCCGGTCCAGTTGTATCCGACCTGCGTCCGGCCGGTGGATTTCGCGGATCTGGACGAGTACCTGGGCCGGTTGACGCGGCAGCGGGGTCGGGATCTGCGGCGGCTGCTGCGCCGGATCGACGAGAACGGCATGGTGCTCGGCGAGGACGAGCTGAGCAAGGTCCGCGACGAGGTATTGGAATTGCGCTTGGGGTTGTTGCGCAAGTACGACTCCGCCGCCGACCGTGCCACCCAGGCTGCGACGCTCGATCGGATGATCCGGAACTATCAGCCCGAAGATCGGGTGGTCACCACGGTTCGTCGCGATGGCCGAGTCGTCGGTTTCACCCTGTCGCTGCGTCACGGTGATTCGTTGCGTGTGCTCTGGTGCGGCCACGAGCCGGATGTATACGGCACCTATTTCGTGATGCTGTTCTACGAATTGGTGGCGGCGGCACTGCGGCGGGGTATCAACGAGATCGACTACGGCACTTTGAAGTGGCAGGAGAAGATCTCGTTCGGCTGTCGGCTGGAACAGCTGGCGGGCTACACATGGACGCTCTGAACCGTCCCACGGTTGGTCGGCTGTTCATACCCGGTCAGATCGTCTCGCTGTTCGGTGACGGGCTGGCCGTACTGGCGATTCCACTGCTGGTGGTGCATCTCACCCACAATCCGACGGCAGTGGCGCTGGCCGCCGCACCCCGCATGGTGGGCTACCTGCTGGCCGGGCTTCCGGCCGGCCCGCTGGTCGATCGCACCGATCCCTGGCATGTGCTCATCGCGGCCGACGCGGTGCGGGCGGCGATTTTCCTGGGCCTGTTCGGCATGGCGATCACCGGAACCGGTTTGGTCCCTGTCATTCTCGCGCTCGCATTCATCGCGGGAGCGGCCGGAGTGTTCTTCGAGACAGCGCTGACGGTAGTGGTGCGCGATATCTACCGTGATCGAGAACTGTTGCGCACCAACTCGTTTCTCGAAACCGCGAGTCAGGCGTCCTTGGTAGTCGGTCCCGCGGTGGTCGGATTGCTGGCGGCCGCGGCGGGTTCGGGTGCGGCGCTGCTGATCGACGCGGTTACGTTCATGGTGTCGCTCGCGACGCTGATGGGGACGTATCGCAGTGTGCCGCAGCGGATTCGCTCCAGCGAGCGGCGGCATCGGCTCCGAGCCGAATTCCGGGCGGGGTTACGGTATCTCGCGTCGTCCTCGATCATGAGCTCGCTTGCGGTATTGCAGCTGATCACGAATCTCTGCCTGGCGGCGACGACACTGATCGTCTTCTTCGCCCGCGATGTCTTCGGTGCGTCGCCCGGTCTGGTCGGTGTTGTGGCCGCGGGCGGTGGTGTCGGCGGAATCCTAGGCGCGGCAATGGCTTCCACCGTCGCCGCCCGCTATCGCCCAGTCCCGGTGTGTGTGCTGGGTGTGCTGCTGATCGGTGTCGCCCTGGCGGTCGCGGGAATCGCGCCCGGCATCTGGTGGCTCGCCGCGAGCAATGCGGTGCTGGTGTGGGCTGATGTGCTGGCGAGCATCGTGATCCGGACGCTGCGCCAACAGACGGTCCCGCGCGAGCTCCTCGGGCGGGTCACCAGTACGACCCGCTCGCTCGTCTTCGCGGCCGGGCCGGTGGGTGTGGTCCTGGCCGGACTGCTCACCCAGCTCGACGGAAATAATCCGCGCCCGGTGTTTCTTGCGGCCGCGGCGCTCATCGGGGTGTCGGCACCGGTCGTCTGGGCGACCGGTTTGCGCCGCCACCGCGGCATTCCACTCCACCGCAGCGATGAAGAATTGGTGACCGCATGAAGCTCTACACCGGCGAGCGCCTGGCCGAATTGGCAGGCGCCCGTGGCCTTTCCGACGACTATCTCCGTGAGCTACGGATCGTTTCCGCGGTACTGCCGTTCCGCGTCAACGACTACGTCGAGCGCGAATTGATCGATTGGTCGGCCGCGCCGGACGACCCGATCTTCCGGCTCACCTTCCCGCATCGGGATATGTTGCCGCCCGATGTCTTCTCCGGCGTCGCCGAACTATACGACGCGGGCGCCACCCGGGAGGTGCTCGCCAAGGCAGGCGCACAGGCCCGTCGACTGCTCAACCCGCACCCCGGGGGCCAAATCGAGGCCAATGTTCCTGTGCTGCGAGGTAAGCCGGTGCTCGGCCTGCAACACAAGTATCGCGAGACGGTGCTGGTTTTTCCGTCCCAGGGGCAGACCTGTCATGCCTACTGCGGCTACTGCTTCCGCTGGGCTCAGTTCGTCGGCACCGAAACCCGCCAGGCGCTGTCGGATCCGGCGACCATGGTCGCCTACCTGCGCGCGCATCCCGAGGTCACCGATGTGCTGTTCACCGGTGGTGACCCGCTGATCATGAAGACGGCGGTCCTGCGCCGTTGGGTCGAGCCGATATCGGAACCTGGGCTGAACCATATCCGCACACTGCGTTTCGGTACCAAGGCGCTGTCGTACTGGCCCGCGCGATTCATCGAGGACGACGACGCCGACGATCTGCTGCGTCTGTTCGAGCAGTGCGCGGACACCGGTCGACACGTCGCCGTGATGGCGCACTTCTCGCATCCACAGGAGCTGTCGACCCCCGCGGTGCGGCAGGCCATTTCCCGGATTCGGAGCACCGGTGCGGTGATCCGGGCGCAGGCGCCGCTGGTCGCGCATGTCAACGATGACGCCTGGGTCTGGGCGGATATGTGGCAGCAGTTGATCGGGCTCGGGGTGATCCCGTACTACATGTTCGTCGAGCGAGATACCGGTGCCCGCAACTACTTCGAAGTGCCTTTGGCCCGCGCCCATGACATCTACACTGATGCCATTCGCAGCGTGTCTGGCTTGGCGCGCAGTGCCCGGGGACCGGTCATGTCCGCCCACCCCGGCAAGGTCCTCATCGACGGCATCACAACCGTCATGGGCGTCAAGGTTTTTGCCCTCCGCCTACTGCAAGCCCGAAATCCGGCCGATGTGGGCCGCCAATTCTTTGCCCGATACGACCCGACTGCCCGTTGGTTCGACGAGCTGACTCCGGCCCTGGGTACGCACTTTCCGGGGGCCGCAGTGGAGCACTAGGGGCTCATCGCTTGAAATGAACCGTCTCCGCTCCGGTAATAGTACGGGCCGACTCATCGGGGTGAGTCAATTGTGGATGATGGGCAGCTCCGTCAATGGTGCTGGATTCGATTCGGGGCGACAGTGATTCGAGCAGGACCGGATCGAGCGGGTCCGCGCTTCCGGTGATCACGTGCACCGGTCCGGGATATTGCGCGAGCTTGTCGGCGAGTTCGCTGCGCCAGCGCGCGTTCGTTGTTGCGGCGAACAGTGTGGCGACGTTGGCCGCGACCTTCGCGCGACGCAGATCCTGGACGCTCGATTCCAGAACAGCCGCGTGGTCGGTCGAGCCGGTGAGCTTGTCGGACAAGGCCTCCGGGCTGATCCGACGCAGATACCACCGGGTCAGGGGTGTGACCCGTGTCGAAAGCCCGGCGCTCGGCTGGAGAAAGAACGGGGCGACCAGCGTGATCGATCCGACCTTGTCCGGATGCGCGGCCGCGGCCTCGACCACCGCGGCGGCGCCGATGGAGTGTCCGACCAGGTGCGCGCCGGGTGATCGTGCGAGCAATGCCTCGAGCCATGCCTGCCAGTCGCCTCGACCACCCGCGGACATCCCGAGACCGGGCAGATCCAGCACCTGGGCGTGGCCGATGGCCGCCGCGACCGGAGCCCAGGTGTCGGCATTGACCGGCAGGCCGGGCAATATCACGGTGGGCGCGTGGGGCTCGCCGATACGGAATGTTCGAACACCGGCGTATTCGTCGAAAGTCCTTGCGGCACTGCCGGTTGGAGCGGTCCCGAACCGATGCGCGGCGAGATGGTCGGCCCATCGCAGGATCGTGGGTGTGGTGTCGGGCATATCGAGGCCATGCCTGCGGGCGAGTTCGTGCGCCGAGTCCGTGGGGTACCGGTCGGTGGACAGGAAGGTCAGTGTCTCGGGGTCGGCTTTGGTCAACGACTGCGGTAGGCGTTTCACCAGCGCGACCGGGATGCGCGTGCGCGGCACCGGCACTCGGTAGTGCCGACCGACCTGCGAGAGCAGAGCCGGGAGAGCGGGCGTGGCGTCGTCGAGCACCCAGTACGCCGCACCGGCTGTAGTGGGATCGGTTGGGAGCAGGGTCATGAAGCGGGTCAGGTAGTCGACCGGGATCACCGGCACGAAGGTGTGCGAGTTGCCCGGCAGTGCCGCCGCCGTGCCTTGCCAAATCTCTTTCAAGCTCGCCGCGAGGCCCAGTTGCTGATCGGATTCGCCGGTGCCGCTCGGACCGATGACGGTGGGCGGGTTGACGATCGACCACGGCACGCCGAGTTCATCGGCGGCGGCCTGGAATACCGCATCGCTTTCCACCTTCGACGCCTCATAAGCGCCCAGCAGGCGATGGGTTCGTTCCACCCGCTCCGGGCTCCACGGAACGGTGGCCGGGTCCTGACCGCCGACGCGGTAGCCGGAGACATATACGAGCCGGGACAGCTGTGGCAGCCGGGCGGCGAAGGACGCCACCGAGCGGACGCTGTCGACATTGCCGTGCCGGGCCTCGTCCTTCGTCATCCCGAATCGGTAAGCGCCGACGCAGTTGTAGATCTCGGTGACATCCGCCCACGCCGAATCCTCGTTCTGGACAAGGGGATCGGCGTCGAAGTCGACAATCAGCTCGGCCGGAGCCGTCCGGCACCCGTGATCGGCCAACCATGCCGCAAGCTGCGTGAACGATTCTCTGCTGCGCACCGCGGCAGTGACGCGGACCCCGGCCTGCTCCAAGGTGCGGATCAAATTGCGACCGATAAAGCCGGTGGCGCCGAATACGAGCGCGTGGCGGGTGGTCATCACGCCACCGCCCCTGGCTGGTCGAGCAGGGCCGCCAGCAGCTGTGCCGTGCTGTGCAACGGCTCCACATCGCGTTTGGCGCGCGCCATGATCACCGCGCCCTCGACCGCGCTGACCGTCGCCGTCGCCAGCGTGCGTGCCGCCGCTTCCGAATGCCCTGCCGCGACCAGGTATTCACGCACCGGCCCGATCCACGATTCGAATGCCGCCGCGCACACGGCCCGCAGTCGTTCGCTGTGCGCGCCCATCTCCAACGTGACCACCGAAACCGGGCAACCGAGTTGAAAATCGCTGTCCGCGACCAACCTGGCCAGCACCTCCACAACCCGCCGGATCACCTCCCCCGGCGAGACCCCGGCCCCCGCCGTCTCGTCCAGCAAGCTCCGGAACCGTTCGGCCGCCAACTCGATCGCCTTCTCCCCCAGCTGCTCCTTCCCCTCCGGAAAGTGGAAGTACAACGACCCTTTCGGCGCCCCCGCATGGTCCACGACCGTGTTCAACCCCGTACCGCTATACCCCCGAGCCTGGATCAACTCCAGCATCGACTCCACCAACTGCCCACTCGTCTGAGCACCTTTGGACGTAACCATGAACCTCAGAATAGACCGGTCTATAGATTTTGCAAGCCGCGTGTGAATCGGCCTCGCCAACCGCCGCGGCGACGTCATCACGAGCCCTGAAGCGGCCGTCCAGGGTCATGCTTGCGCGCTGTCCTTGGCGAGAACTTCATGCGGCGGGATCGGTTCGGGCGCGGCCACTTGCCGCGGCAGCAGGAAGGGCGTGGCGAGCAGGAGAACTCCGGCCAGCGCAATTGCCGTACGCGGGCTGGTGAGTTGTGCCAGCAGACCCCATGTCACGGTGATTGCCGCGATGCTGATGCTGCTGGTGATCGACCACGCGGCGAGGACCCGGGCGTGCCGATCGGTTTCGGTGTTGTTCAACCGGTAGGCGGCGAACACCGCGTTGAAAATGCTGATGCAGATGATGAGCCCGAACTCGGTGACCATCACGATCACCAGCCCGGCCGGGCCCGGCCGGATGAACGCCAGCCCGAGCGGCCAGCAGGCACGTAGCGTGCCGAAGACCCGCAGCACCGTCTGCTCGCCGCAGCGGGAAGCGATGTGGCGAGCGAGTCGTGACCCGATCAGGCCGCCGATACACGGAACAGCGAAGGCCAGTCCGTACTCCCAGACCGGGAAATGCAGGTGCGCGAGCATCAGCACCGACAACAGCGGCTCCCCGGCCATGATCAGCCCGTTGACCAGCATGGTGTTGACGAAGAACCGGCGCAGCGTGTGATGGGTGAGGATGTAGCGCCACCCCTCGACGATGTCTGTCGACCGGCGCGTTCGGGTCTTCCGCAGTGGAGGTGGCTGCTCGGGTTCGCTGATCGCGGTGATGCCGAGCGCCGAGAGCAGGTAGCTCACCGCATCGATGACAACGGTGGTCACCGGACCGAGCAGCCCGATCGCCGCGCCACCCACCGGCGGTCCGATAACCGTGGCCGACCAGGTGGTGGACTCGAAACGACTGGTGGCCACGAGAAGTCCGTCGGCGGGGACGACGGTCTTCAGGTATGCGCCACTGGCCGCGGTGAACGCGATCTTCGCTGCCGCGGTGACGATGGAGACCACCAAGAGCTGCGCGAAGGACAATCCACCCAGGCAGTAGGCGAGCGGTATGGATGCCAGCGCTGCGAAGCGGATCAGGTCCGTGGCGATCATGACCGGCCGCTTGGCACGAAATTCCATCCACGGCCCGAGCGGAACCGCCAGCAGCGCCCCGATCGCCAGCCCGGATGCCGACAAGGCCGCGACTTCCGCCGAACTGGCGTTCAGCACGGTGATGGCGACCACCGAAAATGCTCCGAACCCGAGTCCGGTCCCGTAGGCGCTGACCGCGTAGGCGGCCCACAACCACCCGAACGTCCGACCCGGTTTCGCGCTACGCCACATATTCCGCACTCCCTCTGTTGTCAGGGAGATTGAAGCCGGTCGATGGGTGCTGTCACCAACAACGAATCGAGCGGAGTGTCACAACTTTTCGTTGTGGGAGTAGGTTTCCGCTCGTGGATCTCGACGCGGTTCGTACCTTCGTCGCGGTCGCCGAGACCGGCCAGTTCCAAGCCGCTGCCGACGATCTGCGAATCACCCAGCAGGCCGCGTCGAAACGAGTGGCCACGCTGGAGCGAGAACTCGGCGTTCGGCTTTTCGCGCGGATCGCCAGAGGTGTGCGGCTCACCGTCGACGGGCAAGCATTGCTACCGCATGCCCGCGAACTACTTCGTGCCGCCGAACGCGCGACCACGGCCGTGACTCCGGGGCGCAGGGCCCTTCGGATCGACGTCGTGGCCCGCAGGATCGCGCCGTCCACCATCCTGCATGCTTTCTACCAGCAACATCCCGATATAGAACTCGATGTCGTCACCTTGACCAACTTCGACGCGGAGGCGGCGCTGGCCGAAATCAGCGCGGGCACCATCGACGCCACGTTCAGATCCCTACGACACCTCGAAGTCCCGAGTGGACTCCGGGCGTCCCGTGTCATCGACGACCGGCACGAACTGCTCGTCGGTCCACGGCATCCACTGGCGAACGCCAAGACGGTGACACCGGCCGAACTCACCGATCACCCGATCTGGATGCTCGGCATGTCCGACGCCGAACCAGTCGGCTACTACAACGATTTGGCGACCGCGTTCGGACTGCACATCGTCACGATCGGCCCGAGCTTTGGCATCGAAGCGCTCCTTGCCGAACTCGCGGATTCCACCCAGCTCGCCACCTTCGTCGGCGAAGGTTCCCGATACCTCTGGCCGGAAAGCTACGACCTGCGCCGCATCCCTGTCGTCGACCCGACCCCGGTCTACCCACTTTCGGTGATCTGGCGAGCGGACAATGCACATCCCGTCCTCGCGAACTTCCTCGAGTACCTGCACACCAGATACAAGACGACATTCGACGACGACGTATGGACCCCGGACTGGGCGCCCTATCCGAAGAAGTCGCACAGGTGAGCTGCGACGAGATCGGGCTGTTCCTCGGCGAGATAGTGCCCGCTGTCAGGGATTTCGATGGCGAGTACGTCGGCTGCTCGCTCGGCGAGACTGTCGAGGATGTCGGTGTGGCCCGGAAAGTGCAGTGCGGCAACGGGGATCGTAAGTTTCGCGTATGTCCGGCCGTCCTCGATGTCCTGGGTGAGACTCTGATACCAGCCGTTGGCGGCGCGGATCGACTCGGGACGGGAATAGGCGCGTGCGTACACCGCACGGGACTGTTCGTCGATGGCATCGGGATTGCGCAGATTTCGATGGCACAGGTAGTCGACCAGGTGCCTGCCGCGTCCGGCCAGGAGCTGTTCGGGTAGTTCGGCGACCTGATTGAAGGCGAACCACCATCGCTGCCGGGCCCGTTCCGCGGGGCCGGGCAGCAGGCGGAAGTCGTAGAGCCGATCGTCGGGATGCGGCTCCTCCAGCAGCGCCAGCCTGCGCACGGTCTCCGGATGGTTGGCCGCGAGGCTGAAGGCCACCATCGAGCCGATGTCGTGCCCGGCGACGTCGACCGTCGAATAGCCGAGATGCCGGACCAGTTGGTGGATATCCTCGGCCATCGTCTTCTTGTCGTAACCGTGGTCCGGAGTATCCGAGGAGCCCATACCGCGCAGGTCGACGGCGATGACCCGGTGACGGCGTGCGAGCAGCGGCATGATCTTGCGGGCCTGCCACCAGGTTTGCGGCCATCCCGGCAGAAGTATCACCGGCGAGCCCGTCCCGCCCGCGACGTAGTGCAGCCGAATGCCGTTGATCTGGGCATGGTGGCTGCGGAAGTCTCCCGAGAGTGACTGTGCCAGTTGTGCATCCGTGACTTCGTCGGTCATGTGAACTACTTTAACCGGTTCCTTTCGAACTGGTCGAAGTGGTTCCATACACTGGGGGTGTGCCTCTATTTCGTGAAGGATCCGGTCGGATCTGCCTCGATTACGTGCGGACGTTGCGCCACCGCGGCTCGCCCGCCGAGGCCGAGGAGTTGACCGATCCGGCGGCGCTGACGGCCTGGGTTGCGCAATTCGGCCCCTGGGACCGGGTCGCGGCGGTACCTGACATTCGCGCCGTCCAGTCCGCGCAAACGTTGCGGGAGGCCATCTTTCGGGTGGTCGACCTTGCCCGCAAAACCAAGGGCCCGGTACATCCGACCGACCGGGACCGAGCCGTCATCAACAAGGCGGCGAGCCAACATGTTCCGATCCCGAGTCTCGACCGGCGCGGGGAATTGCAATGGACCGCGCCCGACCCGATCGCGGCTGTCCTGGCGACGGTCGCCCGGGACGCACTGGATCTGGTCACCTCGTCGACCGCGGCCCGAATACGGCGATGCGCGGGCGAAAGCTGCCAGGCCTACTTCGTCGACCTGTCCCGCCCGGGAAACCGACGCTGGTGCTCGATGGATACCTGCGGCAATCGCGCCAAGAAGCGAAACCTCCGGGCCCGGGAGACATCGGCGTAGCAGCGGCACCGCAATGGCCCCAACCGAATTCGGCTGGCACTGCGGGGCGCGGTGCCCCTGGGACTGCCGAATCGACCAGCTCATCACCGCCGCCGACCCTCGCTGAGGCCCCGGCACGTTCGGCACCGCCACACTCGCTGACCCGGATCCTCCAGTCCCGGACCGTAACCGGCAAGGGGTCACTAGGGTGCCAGGAAGTCGGTGAGCAGCGGGAGCAGTGCCGGTAGCCCGTCTACCGGAACGATGTGGCCGCAGTCGGAGATCACCGCCTCGGCCAGATCGTCGGTGCAGGACTGCAACTGCCGGGCGAGGGTGTCGCCGACCGGATGCGCCCCGACGGCCAGCGTCGGCATCCGCAATCGGGTTGTGGTGGTGGCGTTCTCGATCTGACGGGCGCTCTCGGACAGTGCGCGGTAGTGCGCGAAGGCGGCGCGCAAGGCGTCGGAGCCGGTGTAGGCGGCGACGAATGCGGCGCGCAGTTGCGCGGGCACACCGCGGCCGCGCGTGCCTGCGGTCAGAAACCAATTGATATAGGAGGCCTCATGCCCGGTGAGCACCGACTCGGCCAGGCCCGGGACGGTGTGGAAGCCGAACCACCAGGGCGGCCCGTCGCGCAGGAAATCCTCGGCCCCGGGTAACCGGCCAAGTAGCGCCTCCATGAGCACCAGGCGCCGGACCCGATCCGGGCGATGCATCGCGGCCAGGAACGCCGGAGCGGCGCCGAGGTCGAAACCGACGATATCCGCGCGGGTTTCGCCTAGGGCGTCCAGCACGGCAATCGCATCCATGGCCAGATTCCCGGCGTCGTAACCGCTTTCCGGCCGGGTGGTCGCACCCAGCCCGCGTAAATCGGGCGCGATCACCCGATGCGTGCCAGCGAGTCCGTCCAGCACACCCCGCCACACCTGCCAGGTGTGCGGGAACCCGTGCAGCAGCAGGACCGCGGGACCCGCCCCGGCGACCGCAACGTTCATGTCGATCCCGTTCGCCGCGACCCTGTGCAGTGCGATGTCGGCGCTCATCTCCACCTCGAAGCTGGTAACCATCAGTGACCACATCACGGTAGGTAACCTGGTTGGGTCGGCCAAGACGGCACTTTCGACTCAGGTGGTGAGGTCCAGGTGACTACCCGGCGCGGAGATCTGTTCGATCCGGCCTGTCCGACTCGGCAACTGCTGGACCGGATCGGCTCCAAATGGGTATCGATGGTGGTGAAACTCCTCGCAGCGGCGGACCCGCCCGAGGTGCGCTTCGCCGATCTACGCCGCCGCATCCCGGGCATCTCCCAGAAGATGCTGTCGGTCACCCTCGGGCAACTGGTGCGCGACGGCCTGGTCGCCCGCCGCGTCGACCCCACGGTCCCGCCCCAGGTCCACTATCGCCTCACCGAACTCGGTATGTCCCTAGAAGTTCCGCTCGCAGCACTACGGGAATGGGCCGAGCAGCATATGCCCGCCATCAACGACCGCCCCCCAGCCGACCGGTGATCCGCCGGGGCCGTCACGACATCCGAACTGGTGCAGGCTGGTTGCTACGGATCGACGCATCCCGGCAGAAGGAGCGGGATCTCAAAACCGTGGCGGATCCGCCACGTCACCGCCAAACTGAGACTCCGCCGCGACTTCCGAGACCCGACAGCATGGTTTCAGCCACGGGCCATGTCGACAAATCGAGACAGATGCAACTGGTGTGCGACAGTAATAGTCGCTGTCGGACCATTACGGTGTTTACCGACAATCAAGTCCGCCTCACCGCCGCGCGGGTCGTCTCTTTCGAATGCATCCGGTCGATGCAACAGAATGACCATATCCGCATCCTGCTCGAGCGATCCGGATTCGCGAAGGTCGGACACCATGGGGCGCTTATCGGTTCGCTGTTCCGGACCACGGTTCAGCTGACTGATCGCGATTACCGGGACCTCGAGTTCCTTGGCGAGTAGTTTCAGGTTTCGCGAGAAATCCGAGACTTCCTGCTGCCGGGATTCGACCTTTTTACCCGAGGTCATCAGCTGGAGGTAGTCCACCACAACGAGTTTCAGGTCGTGGCGTTGCTTCAGGCGCCGTGCCTTGGCGCGAATCTCCATCATGGTGAGATTGGGCGAATCATCGACGAACAGTGGCGCTTCACTGATCTCACTCATCCGCCGAGCCAGCTTCGTCCAGTCGTCGTCACTCATGCGTCCGGAACGCATATCGCCCAGCTTGATCTTCGCCTCGGCCGACAGCAGACGCATGACGATTTCGGTACGGCTCATCTCGAGCGAGAAGATCACGCTGGCCAGGCCGTGCTTGATCGAGCAGCTGCGCATGAAGTCCATGCCCAGGGTCGAATTGTGAGTCGGCACCATCGTCGCCCCGGCGAGGTACAGATGGTCGGCATTGTCCACCTCGACACATCGGACGGGGACGGTGTCGATCTTTCGAACATCCACAATGTGCCGGGCGTTCGAACGAGCGGTGGTCGGCACGAGATGGTTCGGGCTGTCGTCCGTGAGATGCACGCTGTGGACGATTTCGCCGGTTGTGCGTACGGCGGCGACGCGAGCACCAGCTGACCCCGCAATGGTGAGCCACTGATGTTGCTCATCGGCGACGATCACGGTGCCGTCGGAGAATTCGACCTCGTAGCACGGCCTTTCGGTCAGCACCTCGGTGGCCGCGACGACGCGAGTCGGACGGCCGGTGGTGTCGAGGAGTTCATCGCCGACTCGGACTTCGCCCATGGTGGTCCAGCCGGACGGGGTGGGCAGGGGAGTGTCCAGGGCGAGGGCCTTGCCGACGCCGGGGCGGGCGGCGACGATGATCATTTGGCCGGGGTGCAGGCCGTTGGTGAGTTCATCGAGTTCGGTGAAGCCGGTGGGGACGCCGAGGGAGATGCCGCCGCGGGAGGCGATGGAGTCGATCTCGTCCATCGTCGGCTGCAGGAGTTCCTCGAGGGGGAGGAAGTCTTCGGTGGTGCGGCGTTCGGTGACCTCGTAGACCTCGGCCTGGGCGCGGTCGACCACCTCGGCGATGTCCTGGCCGTCGGCGCCTGCGTAGCCGTATTGGACGATGCGGGTGCCTGCCTCGACGAGGCGGCGCAGAATCGCCTTCTCGGCAACGATTTCGGCGTAGTAGCCCGCATTGGCGGCGGTGGGGACGGTTTGGGTGAGGGTGACCAGATAGGGCGGGCCACCGATGCGCTTGAGTTCGCCGCGGCGGTCCAGACCCGCGGCCACTGTGACCGGGTCGGCGGGTTCGCCGCGGCCGTAGAGATCGAGAATGGTGTCATAGACCGCTTGGTGGGCGGGGCGGTAGAAATCGCCGGGGCGCAGCACCTCGACCACGTCGGCGATCGCGTCCTTGCTCAGCAGCATGCCGCCGAGCACGGACTGCTCGGCCGCCATATCGTGCGGAGGCTGCCTGCCGAAGTCCTCACCGGGCGGTTCGGGCGGATAGTCCGTATGCCCGCGGTCATCGGTGGTGGTCACCAGACTCGACCGTCCTCTCTCGCCACTTGCAGGCCGCTCGAAAACGCCTACCCGCCGACCCTATTGATCACTCGTTGTACTCCCGGGCTCCGACACATTCGGCAGCGCACCGCGGTCGAGTGACCTCATGAGAGGGTCTCACCTGCGGTTCCAGCAAACCGCCGCGACTGGTGTCGAATCATGTCGTTCCGGGTGGTGCGTGCATGATGTTGCGACGAACCTAGGCGACCCGGCGGGCAGACGCCAAACCGCAATGTGCACACACCTGTGGATAAGTTGGGGACTGTTTACCTGGTGTTGTGCACCCCCTGTGTACAACTTGGGGAAAACCCAGGTCACATCGTTCAAACACGCTGATAGATATCGATTTCTTGATCTATCCACGTGTGGATGAATCAAGTGCGGCGTGTCGATCTAGTTGAACAGCCGGGCGTGTTGTAGGTAAACAGCGTGTTCCACGGCTATGGCGTAGATCACATTGCGTCCGGTTGGTTTTCTTGGCGATCCACAAGCCGAATAACCGGTGGTAGAGCCGATAGCAGCGGGGTGTCGAGAATGGTCCAGATCACCGTTTCGGCCTTTCGCAAACAATTGGCTATTTCAGCGAAAGGCGCAACTCACCCAGGCCCGACCAATATGGGATCGATGCCGCACAGTCGAAAGCCACCCTTGTGCCGGAACACAAGAGTGGCCTTCGAATGAACTCAGTTCGCCGCGACCTGCAGGTCGAACTTCGCGACGACATCGGGGTGCAGGTGCACCACGACGTTGTGCTTGCCGACCGACTTGATGTGCGACTTCGGCAGCTCGATGCTGCGCTTGTCGACGACCGGCCCGCCAGCCGTCTTGATGGCGGCGGCGACGTCGGACTGGGTGACCGAACCGAACAGCTTGCCGGTGCCAGCGGTCTTGACCGACAGCGAAACCGCCGCCAGGCCCTCGATGGCCTGCTTCAGCTCGTTGGCGTGGTCCAGGTCGCGCACCTTGCGCGCGTCCTGCGCCCGACGGATGCCTTCGACCTGCTTCTGCGCGCCACGGGTGGCCACGATCGCCAGGCCGCGCGGCAGCAGGTAGTTGCGGCCGTAGCCGTCCTTGACCTCCACGGTGTCACCGGGGGCACCGAGGTTGTCCACATCAGCAGTAAGAATCAACTTCATTGCGATGCCTCCCTTCTCAGCGAGCCGTCGACACGTAGGGCAGCAGGGCCACCTCACGCGAGTTCTTCACGGCAACGGCGACGTCGCGCTGGTGCTGCACGCAGTTGCCGGTGACCCGGCGAGCGCGGATCTTGCCGCGATCACTGACGTACTTCCGCAGCAGGGCGGTGTCCTTGTAATCGATATTGACGGTGCCGGACTTGGCTTCCTTGCAGAAGGTGCAAGCCTTCTTCTTCAGCACCTTTTCGCGCGCGGGCGCTTTAGGCATGGTTACTCCGTAATCAATGATGGCCCAATGTCATTCAGGCCGATGTGAGCCGTTCTCAGAACGGCGGTTCGTCGTCTACGCGGCTGCCCCCGAAGGAGCCCGCCGCGGGTGCGCTGCCCCACGGGTCGTCGTCGGCGCCGCCGGAACGGCTGCCGCCACCACCACCGGCCGGAGCGAAGTTGCCACCGCCGCCACCGGAACCGAAGCCACCGCCGCCCCCGCCGCCGCGACTGGCCTTGGCGACCTTCGCGGTGGCGTAGCGCAGCGAGGGACCGACCTCGTCGACCTCGAGCTCGACGACCGTGCGCTTCTCACCCTCGCGGGTTTCGTAGGAGCGCTGCTTCAGTCGTCCGCTCACGATCACACGGGCGCCTCGGGTCAGGCTTTCGGCGACATTCTCCGCAGCTTCACGCCAGATGTTGCAGCGCAGGAAAAGCGCTTCGCCGTCTTTCCATTCATTCGAATTACGGTCGAACACGCGGGGAGTCGATGCGACGGTGAAATTCGCCACCGCAGCGCCCGCGGGCGTGAATCGAAGTTCGGGATCGGCCGTCAAGTTTCCGATGACGGTGATGACCGTGTCGCCTGCCATGTGGTTCCTCCTGCTCGGTATGCAGTCCGCAGTGCACTCGCTTTGCGCTAGAGCCTAGAGACAGGCACCGACGCAATCGAGAGTCACTTGCCGTGGCGCAGAACCTTGGTGCGCAGCACCGACTCGTTGAGACCCAGCTGGCGGTCGAGCTCGCTCACCGTGGCGGGCTCGGCGGTCAGATCGACCACGGCGTAGATGCCTTCGGCCTGCTTCGCGATCTCGTAGGCGAGCCGGCGGCGGCCCCAGATGTCGACCTTGTCGACCTTGCCGCCATCGGTCTTGACGACGCTCAACATGTTGTCCAGCGACGGACCAACAGTGCGCTCGTCCAGGCTCGGATCGAGGATGACCATCACTTCGTAATGACGCACGGACCAATCACCTCCTGTGGACTAGGAAACGGCCACGGACGGTCCGTGGCAGGAGGGTCGTTGCGTCAGCAACCCGACAAGGCTACATGAACGCCCGTTGAGCAGCGAAATCGATGCCTGGGCCGGTGCCCGTATGGTCATTGGTGGGGGGAAGCACGGGCGTCGTCGCACGGTGCGGCCTAGGGTGGTGCCCATGCCGACCGGACTCGCCACCCGCGACAGGATCGTCGGGGGAGTGACGCGCAGCGCGGCCTTGGCCGCGGTGGTGGTGTTGCTGTGCGGGCTCACGTTGGCGCTCGCGTACGCGAACAAGGCGCGGTGCGCGGGTGCGCCGTTCGCCGAGAACGGTCGCAGTGCGATTTTCGATGTGATCAAGGATTCGGATGTCTGTTATTCCGATATCCAATTCCTGTGGCTCGGTCGCGATATCGATCAGCACGTCTTTCCGTACATCGACGGCGGCATCACCGCTGACGGCACGCTGACCGGTGGCGCGGTCGAATATCCGGTGCTCAGCGGCGTGCTGATGTGGCTCGGTGCGGTCGGCGCCGATAACGACGCGGAATTCCTGCTGCATTCGGCATTGCTGTTGGCGCCGTTCGCCTTGTTGACCGCCTGGCTGCTGGTCCGGCTGGCCGGGCGGGCGGCGCTGCTGTGGGCGGCAGGCCCGCCGCTGGTGCTCTACGCATTCCACAACTGGGAGCTGCCCGTGGTCTGCACGGCGGTCGCCGCGGTGTACGTGGTGACCGCGCTGACCCGATATTCGTTGCGTACCAGGGGAATCCTTGCCGCTGTGCTGCTCGGTATCGGGTTCTGTCTCAAGCTGTATCCGGGCATCTTCGTGTTGCCGTTGCTGGCTTATGTGCTCACCGGCGGTCAGCGCGATATGGATGATCCGACGCCGACTCGATTCGATGTGCGCGGCGCGCTGCTGACCGCCGCCGCGGCCGTCGGCACGGTGGTCGTGGTGAATCTGCCGTTCGCGCTCACCGGTTACGACGGCTGGCGCGCATCGATCACCTTCCAGCAATTACGCCAGGCCGATATCACCACGAATTCCATTTGGTACTGGGGACTCCGGCAGCTGTTCGGCCAGGATGCCGATGGCGAGAGCGCGTTTCAGCATGCGGTCTCGATCGCCTCGCCGGGTCTGGTACTGACCTCCTTCGCGCTGGCGATGTGGTTGGGCTGGAAGCGATTCACGATGACCGGCACCTTCCCGTGGATCGGGGTCAGCGGCGCGATGCTGTGCGGATTCCTGCTGTTCCACAAGGTGCATTCGCCGCAGTACACGCTGTGGTTGGTGCCGTTCATGGTTCTGCTCGAGGTGCCGTGGGCGGCGATCGGCGCGTATCTGATCGCCGACGCCGCGATCGGAATCGGCGTATTCCGGTATTTCTATTCGATCGGATCCGGCAATTCGGTGGATTCGATGGAGAACGTCGTGCAATTCGGCGTCTGGGGACGTGCCGCGCTGCTCGTGGTGTTCTTCTTCCTGTTCGTGCGTGCGGTACCGCGCGGATTCCGGCCCGAACCGCCGCGGATACCCCGATTCGAACCCGGCAGCCTGGTACCGGTGGGCTAGCACGAACCGGGGTCAGTCGGCGCGTCTGGCGCGGAACGCCGCACTTTTGGCGCGGTTGCCACAGATGGTCATATCGCACCAGCGGCGTGACTTACCGCGTGAGGTATCGAGGTACAGCCGCGTGCATTCGGCGCGGCCGCATTCCTTGATCAACCCTCGCTCCGGCCCGCCGAGCATTTCGATCGCGGACCGGGCGATCGCGGCGAGTGCGGCGTCCGGATCGCCGTGGCGGGTGACCGTCGCATCGGCTCGCAAAGTGAGCCCGGGGAGTTCGCCGCCTGCGAGCTCGTTGACGATCTCGCGGTCCGCATCCGCGAACGGCTGGTCACGGGTCGCGGCCAGGGCCAGTCGGTAGCCCGCCTCGCGTAGGCGCACGGCTCGGTCGAGTGTTGCCGCATCGCAGTGTGGGGTGGTGTCGAGGAGGTCGGCGGCGAGCAGCCATTCGTCCAGATCCGCCGGGGTGGTGAGTACGTCGTCGAACGTCGTGGCACGGGCCTTGACCGTGCCTGCGAAGTCCAGGGCGAGGTTACCGCTCACGAAAGCGAACACCCTCCGATAGTAACCACCTTGACAGGTTACGTACAAAGATGCGACGGTTGGTAACCGCCTCAGATGGTTATCAGGCCGGTAGGAGTGGAAGTGAAGACGCAGCTGTCCCGAGCAACCGACAAGCCCTCCCTTGCGGCAGGCATGCAACCACTGTTCGTCGTGCTGTGGAGCAGCGCCTTCATCGCCGGGGTCATCGGTGTCGGCGCGGCACCGCCGCTGATGGTGCTGTTCGCGCGCTTCGCCATCGCGGCGGTCCTGCTCGCGGTGTACGCTCGCGCGATCCGCGCGAGCTGGCCGAGCGCGGGCCAGCTCAAACATGTCGTCATCGCGGGTCTGCTGATGCAGATCGTGCAGTTCGGCGCGTTCTACACGGCGATGAGCCTGCATGTTTCGGCCGCGATCATCGCCCTGGTGCAGGGACTAAATCCGGTCGTCATCGCTTTGCTGGCCGGATTCATCGGCGAAACCGTCACGGCGCGACAGTGGTTCGGCTTCGGCATCGGTGGTGTCGGCGTCGGCTTGGCCGTACTCGACCAATCGAGCATGTCACTGGTCGGTCTGCTGCTGTGCGTGATCGGCTTGCTCGGCCTCAGCGTTGGCACGATCTACCAGAAGCGCTTTGTACCGCAGGTCGATTCGCGCGCCGCCACCGCGATTCACGTGGCCGCGAGCGCGCCGATCGCTGGCGTATTGGCTTGGGGTACCGGCCAATTGCACATCTGGGATGCGACGCGATTCGCGGAATCGCTCACCTGGATGGTACTGGTCAATTCGATGGTCGCATTCCTGCTGCTGAACGCGATGCTGAAGCGTTGGGAGGCAACGCGAGTCGGCCGGCTGTTTTTCGCGACTCCCGCGGTCACCGCAGTGCTGGCCTGGCTGTTCATCGATCAGCCGCTGCGGCCCCTCGCCGCCGCCGGACTCGGCGTCGGACTGATCGGCATGGTGTTCGCCTCGCGCCGCCCGACGCCCGCGGTCGATCAGCGGCAGCCGGTTTCCGTGCGCTGAATCACTTCCTGGCGGCGTGCCAGTTCATGCCCCAGCTGTACGCCTCGTCGATCGCGCGCTGAGCACCGTTGATGTAGTTCACTTCCCGGTGCACGGTGATGCCCGAGCCCTGATTCTGCAGTAGGGCGATCGCACAGGACCGCGCACCGTCCACGGGGGAGTCCAGCCGGACCTCGATCTGCGGACCGGAGGTGGGGAACAGCGTCACCACACCGTCGGCCGCGGCCCAGTTCGGGATGCCCTCGTAGATGAAGGCGAAGATCAGAACGCGCCGGAACACCTCGGGCCGAGCGAGATTGATGTGCATATTCTCGCCGTCGGCCGATGCGCCGCTGCGGTCGTCGCCGTCGAGTTGGATGAACGGCTCGGATTCCAGTGCGCCGAAATTATTGCCGACGGCCTGCACCACACCCTTTGCGCCGCTCGACAATTCGTAAAGGCAGCCCAGGTCCAGATCGACGGCCTTGGAGCGGCGGAAAAAGCCCTTCGGACCACTGGACCAGTTCAGGTTGACCCGCATCGTGCCCTGCTGATCGCCGGGTTTGGTGAGGGTGATGCTCGGCGTGGCCTTCGACAAGGTCACCTTGGACAGGTTCGCGCCCGGAGTTTCGTTCGACATCGCCATTTCCCCCCTCGGGAAAGAGAAGCGGTAGCGGCCAAGGAGGCCGCTACCGCTCGAGTTCTTCGGCTACCCGCCGGAATTCAGGCTACCGGGGTGACCTCGCGCGCGCTCTCCACTTCGTCGGTGTCCTCGCCCCGATTCCGAATGATGCTGGTAATGAACGCCGCGCCGATGAACGCGACGCCGACGAGACCGGTGACGATCTCGTTGATGTGCACGCCGATCGAGACGAACAGGATGACCGCCAGCGCGCCGATCGCCCAGTGCGCGCCGTGCTCCAGGTACACGTACTCCGACAGCGTGCCCTTGCGCACCAGGTACACGGTGATCGAACGCACGAACATGGCGCCGATCAGACCGAGGCCGAGCGCGATGATGATCGGGTCTGAGGTGATGGCGAAGGCGCCGATGACACCGTCGAAGGAGAACGACGCGTCGAGCACCTCGAGGTACAGGAACAGGAAGAACGCCGCCTTACCCGCGGCCTTGACCAGCTGGGACGGACCGCCGTCCGCGGATTCCTCGAACTCCTCGGTGTGGAACAGCGAACCGAGGCCGTCGACCACGATGTAGGTGATCATGCCGAGCAGACCGGCGACCAGAACGGTGGCGCGCTCTTCGTCGCCCGCGATGAATTCCGCGGTGAGCACCAAGCCGACGCTCGCGACGACCACTGAGAGCATATCCAGCTTGCCGAGCTGGGCCAGCGGCTTCTCCAGCCAGGACAGCCAGGTGATTTCGCGTTCCTCGAAGATGAAGTTCAGGAACAGCAGCAGCAGGAACATGCCGCCGAATGCGGCGATCTGCGGATGTGCGTCGGTGAGCAGCTTTTCGTAGCTGGGGCTGCCGTCCGGGAAGACCAGCGCGTCATCGGCGGGCGGGTTCAGCGCCAGGTCGAACGCCTTGACCGGGTTCAGGCCCGCGGTGATCCAGACGATCGCCAACGGGAAGACCAACCGCATGCCGAAGACGGCGATGACCACGCCGATGGTGAGGAAGATCCGCTGCCAGAACTCGTTCATCCGCTCGAGCACGGTGGCGTTGATGACCGCATTGTCGAACGACAGCGAGACCTCGAGGACACCGAGGATGGCGGCCAGCGCCAGCGCTGTCGGCCCGCCGTACAGGAATGCCACGACGAGTGATATCACCGTGACAACGATGGACATGCCGAATATGCGCAGGACCACGCGGAGACCCTTTCCGTGCGGCGGTCGAATGTCTGTCCGAGCGCGCCTTATGCCGATGTAACCCGAGGGCCGTACCAACCCGCGGTCGCGATGATGGTTCCAGCGTGGTCGCGGAACCGTCGATTGTCCAACGGAGCGGCGAGCCGAATCGTTCCGTGAACATGCGAGCAGGGGGCCCGTCGCCGAGCCCCCTGCCGATCCTTTCGAGCGACCTGCAAGCAGTCGCTACGGGAAGACCAGTCCGTCTTAGACGTTCACGCCGTAGTCACGGGCGATACCCGCCAGACCCGAGGCGTACCCCTGGCCGATGGCGCGGAACTTCCACTCGGCACCGTTGCGGTACAGCTCGCCGAAGACCATGGCCGTCTCGGTCGAGGCGTCCTCGGACAGGTCGTAGCGGGCCAGCTCGGTGCCGTTGGCCTGGTCGACAACGCGGATGTAGGCGTTGCGCACCTGGCCGAAGGACTGCTGGCGGGTGTCCGCGTCGTAGATCGAGACCGGGAAGAAGATGCTCTCGATGGTCGGCGGGGTGTTGGCCAGGTCGACCTTGATCACCTCGTCATCGCCTTCGCCCTCACCGGTCAGGTTGTCACCGAGGTGCTCGATGGAGCCCTCCGGCGACTTGAGGTTGTTGAAGAAGATGAAGTGCTTGTCGGACACGACCTTCTTGTCCCCACCGGTCGCGATCGCACTGGCATCCAGATCGAAGTCGGTGCCGGTGGTCGTACGAATATCCCACCCGAGCCCGACGGAGACAGCGGTAAGGTTCGGCGCTGCCTTCGTCAACGAGACATTGCCGCCCTTGGACAAACTGACACCCATGCGGGGTTCCCTTTCAATAGACGTCTGTGGTTCCCAGCATTGTCCGAATCGCCGGGTACGCCTTACGACAGTAGTAGGTTTCGGCAATCTTGCGTAGGAACTGGTGTATCCCCGGCGAACTAGTCCACCGCCTAACATCGGGGCGTGGCAGGCCGTAGGCGTGGATGGTTCCGGTCGTCCGGGAACAATGAATGGATTGCACAGGCCCGGTCGACACTGGCGGCCGCGTTCCTCGATATGGATCGGCGCCAGAGCGCGGCCGAGGCGGCGGTGCACGCCTGCGAACAGGTGTTTCCCGAGCGACGGATGGGCGCGAAATGGGAACCCGTGCGCAGCAGGTGCTACGACGCCGCAGGCGCATATCTGACGTTCACCGAGGAGCTGGATAACGCCGAGCGCGACGGCACGCCGATGCCACAGGGACAACCGCGAGTGGACATCCTGGTGCGGCAGCTGACCGACGCGGCCCGTGCCGTCGACGAGTTCTATCGTGGTGATCAGTCCCAGCTCGAACATGCCGTCGCGGTGCTCGGCACGGTGCCGCAATTCGCGCAGCAAGTGAAGATCGCGGCCGCGGGTGTACGCAGGCAGGCCGCCGAATCCGAATATGCTGGTTACCCCTCGGTGCGCCAGCACGCGGCGGCGGTGGATGAGGCGCTGCTCACACTCGAGGGTCTCGATTCCGAGGCGCCCGCGGCCAATGTCCGAGAGGCCGCCAACCGCCTGGAATCGGCGACGAAAGCGCTGGCAGAAGCGTTGGCGCAGGCCCCATCTCGGGCTGCGGCGGCGGCGAACGCCATTACCTCGGTGGCTACCAGATCGGCTGCCGTGCGCACCCGTGGCGAACGGGTGGCACCGGCCTACTCGGA
This sequence comes from Nocardia pseudovaccinii, assembly GCF_050942345.1. Taxonomy (NCBI): domain Bacteria; kingdom Bacillati; phylum Actinomycetota; class Actinomycetes; order Mycobacteriales; family Nocardiaceae; genus Nocardia; species Nocardia pseudovaccinii. The sequence continues at coordinate 9,659,521 of NZ_CP192074.1, read as the reverse complement.
GATGCTGCGCGAGTTCAATGCTGCGAGTTCGGCGGATCTGGCTAACAATGGGCAGGAAAGCAGAAAGGCCATCGATGCCGCGGAGACCGCCCTGGTGCGGGCGCGTGCGGCGGCGGCCGAAAACAATCCGGAGTCCGCACTTGATCTGACCACATCCGCACGGGGGCACCTCACCGAGGCCGAACACTTGATCGACGCCGTCACCAAACGGCTGACATTGCTGCGTGAAGTCCGTGAGAATCCGCAAGAGAAGGCCAAGGCCGTACGATTTCGGCTGCGGGACGCACAAATGCTCGCGGTGAGCCGCGGGCTCGTCGGCGAATGGGGATCTGTGCTCGATGCACAGGTGGACCGGATCGATCGAATCACCGAAAACCTGTCGGGGCGCCATCCCGACTACTGGGCCTATGTGGCCGAATTGGATACCGTCGCGGAGTTCGTAGCCGGGGTAGTGGATCGAATGAGAAAACAAGCAGGACCACGACGAGAATGAGGCCAGGGGTTATGCGGCCACCGCAATTAGGGATGAGGACAGCGAAGCGATGACCGCGGGCATCGTCGTCCAGCAACAGGTCTCCCTGCGAAAGCAATTGCCGCTGCGCCATTTTCGCCAGCTGCACGGTCCGGAGGCGCGGCACCTGTTCCATAGACAACCGGAACCGTTCGGCGAGGATGCCGACCGGGAAATTCTGGCGTTCGCGCTCGGCGCCACGCTGTATGCGCCGGCGACCCGCGCCGATCTCGCCTTGACGATCAGTAAGCGGGCCGCGCGCGGTGTGTGTTCGATGGTCATCGATCTCGAGGACGCCGTCGCCGATCACGAGGTGGAATTCGCCAAACGGCAGACCGTCGCGACGCTGAATCTGCTTGCCGACAGCGAGGATCCGAATCCGCTGCTGTTCGTCCGGGTCCGCGATGCCGATACCGTGACCGAAATCGTCGAACAACTCGGCACCGGGGCGGTGGCACTGACCGGTTTCGTCTTTCCGAAATTCGACCGTGCGAGCGGTCCGAAATATCTCGCCGCGCTGGAGGCGGCCGCCGAGCGGTTGGGCAGGCCGGTATACGGCATGCCGGTGCTCGAATCGCCTGCGCTGGTGCATCGCGAGACCCGGGACCAGGAGTTGACCCAGATCGCGGCGCTGCTGGCCGAGCACCGGGAGCGGATACTCGCCGTGCGCATCGGTGCGACGGATATGTGCTCGACCTTCGGCATTCGGCGGGACCGGGATCTGACCATCTACGACGTGCGGGTGGTCGCGGATGTCATCGCCGATATCGTGAACTACCTGGGGCGTTCGGACGGTACAGGTTTCGTGATCACCGGACCGGTCTGGGAATACTTCGCCGACCACGAGCGGATGTTCCGGCCGCTGCTGCGGACCGCGCCGTTCGAGGAATCCGATGCGGTGCCGTTCCGGCGCTATCTGGTCAGCCGCGATCTGGACGGGCTACTACGTGAGATCACACTCGACCGGGCCAATGGGATCCAGGGCAAGACGGTGATCCATCCGTCGCATGTCGCGGCCGTGCATGCGCTGTCGGTGGTGACGCACGAGGAGTATTCGGATGCGCTGGACATTCTGCAGGTCGATGTCGGCGGGGTAGCGGCATCCGGATATCGGAACAAGATGAACGAGATGCGGCCGCATCGCAGTTGGGCGCGTCAGACGCTGCTGCGGGCTCGTGTTTTCGGCGTCGCGAATAAGGGTGTTTCGTTCGTGGATCTATTGACGGCGTTGGTGACCGAGTGAACATTGATCCTTGGGCGACAACGAATTTGGGTATCGAGTTGCGGCACGAGCGGTCGCACGGCGGCGGATCGGTGGATGTGCTGCCCGCCGAATTGCCCATCGCCACATTGATTCAGCCGGGGTTGCGGCGTAATCCACGTCGCGCGCACCTACTGGTTTCGACCGTGCTCGGGAAGCATCTGCCGACCGATCCGCGGGTGGTTCTCGGCGCGGGCAATCGGCTGGGCGATCTGGTGCGTGACGCACTGGGCGATCGCGAGGCCGTGGTGCTCGGATTCGCGGAGACCGCAACGGGTTTGGGGCATTGTGTGGCGGCGCGGGTCGGGGCCGGATGCTATCTGCATTCGACCCGTCGCGAGGTGCCCGACGCGAACACCTTGACCGGCTTCGAGGAGGGGCATTCGCACGCCACCTCGCATCTGCTGCAGCCCGCACCGGCGGATATCTTCGTCAACGATCTGCCGCTGGTGCTCGTCGACGACGAGATCTCCACCGGTGATACGGCGATCGATGCGGTTCGGGCATTGCACGCGTTTTCGCCGCGTTCGCATTATGTGCTCGCGTCGCTGGTGGATATGCGGACCGAGGGCGATCGGGCGCGGTTCGAGGCGGCGGCCGAGGAGTTGGGTGCGCGGATCGACACGGTGTGTTTGGCGTCCGGGCGCACCTTGCTGCCCGAGGATCTGGTCGAGACGGTGTCGTCTATGCCGGATCCGCAATTGAATCCGACTGCGGCGCAGCGTGGTTCGTTCGATCGAGTCGAGTTGCCGTGGCCTGCTTCGGTTCCAGAAGGCGGTCGGCACGGGATTCTGCGATCGGATACCGATGCGTTCGAGGCGGCGGTGGTGCAAGCCGCCGAGGCGTTGCGGGTTCGACTTGCTGATGATTTCGCTGGTCGGCCCGCGATTGTGCTCGGGCACGAAGAGTTGATGTATCTGCCGTTGCGGTTGGCCGCCGAGCTGGCCGATGCCGGGATTCCGACGCGGTTTCAGACGACGACCCGGTCGCCCGCATATGTGCTGGATGAGCCGGGATATCCGCTGCGGCGTGGGTTTCGGTTCGTGGCGCCCGAAGCTGGTGAGACGCAACCGCGCTATCTGTACAACGCGCACTGGATCGAGGACGGGTTGTCCGAACTCGTGACGCGCGACGATGGCGCGGCAGCGGGCGATCGTACGCGTGTGGTCGAGCGGGCGGTGGATGATTCAACGCTGACGGGGGCTGCCACCTCGGTGCGGTCACTCGAAGTCGATCCGATTCTGGTCGTCGTCATCGACACACCTGCCGATACCGATGAACTGCTGGTCGAGGGCGGTCTGATCGATGTGCTGACCGCATCCGGCGACGATGTCGTCCTGGCAGTGCTGCCGGGTGCGGATCCGCGGCTGTTGCATGCGGACCGGACCGATGCCGAACCGAGGGTGTTATGAGGTCGAACGCTGTGCCGGAATCGAATATCTCTCCGCAATCGGCCTTGGAACTTCCGGTTCCGCTGTACGGCCCGGCATTCGGATCGTATGCGGCCGAGGAGGTTTCCTGGCTGCTGAAGGATCTGTCGGGCGTCGACCTCGAGGCCGATGTGGCCGAGCGGGAACGCCGGATCCAGTCCGGTGCCGCGCATTACGCGGAATCGCTGCCGATCGAATATCAGCCCGACGCCGCATATCGCTCGCTGTTCGACGAGGTGTTGGCCGAGAGTGCCGAGCGACTCGCGCTCGCCGTGGCGACGGTATCCGAACTCGTTGTCGCCGAACGCGGTACCGATATCGTGCTCGTCTCGCTGGCGCGCGCGGGTACGCCGATCGGGGTTCTCATGCGGCGCTGGTTGCGGTCGCGAAGCCTCGATGTACCGCACTATGCGGTATCTATCGTGCGCGATCGCGGTATCGATGCCGTCGCACTGGATTATCTTGCTCGCAATCATGATCCGGCCTCGGTGGTGTTCGTGGACGGCTGGACCGGCAAGGGTGCCATCACTCGCGAACTCACCGAAGCGCTGGACTCCTATCACGCCGCGGGCGGCGCCCGATTCAATGACGAACTCGCCGTGCTCGCCGATCCGGGACATTGCGTGCGCACCTACGGCACCCGAGACGACTTCCTGATCGCCTCCGCGTGCCTGAATTCGACAGTCTCCGGGCTGATTTCGCGCACCGTACTCAATGACTCGCTGATCGGACCCGGCGATTTCCACGGCGCGAAGTTCTACCGCGAACTGGCAGCCGACGATGTCTCCGGTCGTCTGCTCGACACCGTGACCACCGCCTTCGACGCGGTCCGGGATCGCGTGCCCGCCGAACTGGCCGCCGTGCGCGCCGACGACCGGACACCGACCTGGACCGGCTGGGCCTCGGTCGACAAGGTGCGCGAGGAATACGGCGTCGCCAGTGTGAATTTCGTGAAACCGGGTGTCGGTGAGACGACCCGGGTGTTGCTGCGGCGGCTGCCGTGGCGGGTGCTGGTGCGTGAGGCGGACGCACCGGAACACGCGCATATCCGTCTGCTCGCCGCGGCCCGCGGTGTTCCGGTCGAGGTCGTACCCGACCTGGCCTATTCGTGTATGGGATTGATCAAGGACGTACAGCAGTAATGCATCTGAGAAAGCTACGAAGACAGGCTCTGATCGCTACCGATCTCGACCGAACGATGATTTACTCGCGCAACGCTTTCCACGCTGCCACCGACGTGCCGACGGTTTGTGTGGAACACCTGGAGGGCGCGCCACTGTCGTTCATGACGACCACCGCCGCTCTGCGCATGCAGACCCTGACCGAACCCGCCGCCGTCATTCCCACCACCACACGGACCATCAAGCAGTTCGAACGTATCCAATTACCCGGCGCTCCCTGGCGATACGCGATTACCAGCAACGGCGGGAACATCCTGGTCGACGGCGTGCCGGATATGCGCTGGCGCATCGATATCGACGCGCAGGTGCGGGCCGGTGGCGCGACGCTGTCGGAGGTGAATACCGAACTGCGTGCTCGGATCGACGATTCCTGGGTCACCAAATTCCGGGTCGCCGATCATCTGTTCACCTACCTGGTGGTCAAGCCCAAGGAAGTGCCCGACGGCTTCCTCGCCGAATGGGATGCCTGGTGCCGCCCGCGCGGCTGGTCCGTCTCCCAGCAGGGCCGCAAGATCTACACCATGCCCCTCGCCGTCTGTAAGAGTCACGCGGTGCGCGAAGTCCGCCGCCGCCTGGTCGAAAACGGTGAACTCACCCCTGCGTCGATGACTCTCGCCGCAGGTGACGGCGCTCTGGACGCCGAAATGCTGCGTACCGCGGACTCCGCCATCCGTCCGCGCCACGGCGAACTCGAACAACTCAACTGGACCCATCCCAACCTCACCATCACCCGCGCCTCCGGAATTCTCGCGGGCGAGGAGATCATCAACTGGTTCATCAAGGCCGCACCGGACGCCACGTAACCGACCTTGCCTTGACACCGGCGACAAGGTTTAGCGTTGCCCCGACGGGTCGTGAAGGAGGTCGAATGCTGATCGGTGAGCTGGCCGAGCGCGTCGGGACGAGTACCAGGACGCTGCGCTACTACGAGGAGCACGGTTTGGTGCGGGCGCGGCGCTCGACCAACGGGTATCGCGTCTATGACGAGTCGGAATTGCGGGTCGTAAACAAGATCCGGACGCTGCTCGACGTCGGTTTCGACCTCGACGATATCCGCCCGTTCGTCGCCTGCATCCGTGCTGGAAATACCTCCGGGGATGTCTGCCCGGATTCGGTGGCGACATTGCGACGCAAACTCGACGAAGTCGACGCCGCCATCGATCGGTTACATGCGGTGCGCTCGCAACTGTGCGACCAGCTCGACGCTGCGGCGGTGTCCTGATGAAATTCGGAATCAATTACAGCACACCGTATTACGGCACCGATCCGGACCGGCTGATGGCCTTCGCGCAACATGCCGAGCAGTGCGGTTTCGAGTCGATCTACCTGCCGGATCATATTGCGCTCTATCCGGGCGCGGTGATCGGAGCGTACGACATGCCACCGACACTGCCGTTTCCCGATCCGCTCGACTGCCTGAGCTTCGTCGCCGCGGCCACGGAGCGGATCCTGTTGGGCACCGGCGTGCTGCTGCTGCCGTATCGGCATCCGGTGGTGCTCGCCAAGCGGCTCGCCACCATCGACCTGCTGTCCAAGGGACGAATGCGGTTGCTGACCGTGGGAATCGGCACCTTGCCTGGTGAGGCCGTCGCGGTGGGGGTGGATTTCGCATCCCGGGGCCGTCGGACCGATGAGGCGATCGATGTGCTGCGCCTGCTGTGGGCCGGTGGCGCGGATGGTGTCGACTACCACGGCGAATTCTTTTCGTTCGACAAGCTATGCGTATATCCCAAACCTCATGGGGGAGACCAGTTGCCGATCCATATCGGCGGATCGAGCCGGGCCGCGGCGCGGCGAGTGGGACGACGTGGCGATGGGTATTTCCCGGGTGGGATGCTGATGCCCGCCGAACGTGCGGAGCAATGGGATCTCGCGAAATCCACCGCCGTTGCCGAGGGCCGGGATCCAGCCGCGCTGGAATACACCCGATGGGGATCGATCGATATGCCACAGGATCGGGTCGAGGGATTCGCCGCACAAGGCGTGACCCGGATCATCGTCGGCGCTACCGCCACAGACCAAGCCGTGCAGCTCGAGGAAATGTCGGCGTTCGCGGAGCGCGTCGGGCTGTCGAAGTCCTGACGGCGGTACCAGCACCGGGCAGTCTTCCGCGCGCCTCGATGCGGGGCGTCCGCCAGCTCGAGTCCCGGCGCGAGGATGATCCTCGAGTCATCCGGTTCAGTAATTCTGTTGCTGGGCGCCCAATTGCTGGGTAATCACACCGTGCAGCCGCTGCAGGCCGCCGACGGTCATACCGCTCTGCAATTGACCCTCGATGGTGCGAACCAGCGCGGAATCGCTGAGGATCTTCTCACTGGATTGAATGAGAACCGTTCCGGCGCCGGTGAAGTCGAACTGGCGCTCCTCACCGGAGTTCACCCCGAAGCGCGCCGCACCGGCGGCGAGGAAGCTGGAGACCCAGCGCTGATCGTAGTGATGGCTGGGTGATGGGCAATCCGCCCAGCCGACAAGGGCTTCCGGATCGACGCGCAGCGGCGGTTCGGCGAACATGACCGGGCCATTGGAGGAGGCCAGGAACTTACCGGTGCCGATGAGGGTGAGAAATCCGGGGACGATGGACTGATTCAGCGACAGTCCCGGCTCGAAGGCGAGCAGGTTGGCGGCGCGGATCGTGAGGTTGCCGTTGTCCTCGAGGTCATAGGAATTGATGTCGTAGCCGCGGTCGCCGATGATCAGCTTGCCGTGGCCCTCGGCGATCACATAGTCGCCGGTGAACAGCGGCGCGGAGAACTGCTGCGAGACCATGTGCAGCAGTCCGCCCTGCAATCCGTGGGTGAGCATCTGGAAGCGCATATCGCCGTAGTAGGCGATCATCGCGCCCTTGCGCATGAACCACGGCTTGTTCAGGTCGATGCAGTAGGCGTAGCTGTTACCCGGAAGGTTGTCGCTCTCACCGAGATTCAGCGGATTCAAAATATCGGTCATGGTTCACAACTTCTCTTCCGAGGCCTGTACGTACACGACACCCTGTCCGGCACAATGCAATTGCATCGCCTCGCCGGAACCGCGACCGACCGCATCGCGCCAGCTCAACGCCGTCTTCAGCTCGGTCTGCACATTGCCGTAGGCGGCAACGAAGGCCTGCGGGTCCACCACGATCGGATTCGGCCCGCCCACCGGCAGTTCCAGGAATCCGCCGTGGGCCAGCAGCACCGCCGCGCCCTGTCCGGACAGCTGCGTGGTGAACATGCCCTGACCGGTCAGCGCACCACTGGCCGCACCGCGCAACGCACCCATCAGTCCGCCGCCACCACCGCCCCCCGAACTCATCACGGACACAATCGAACTCTGCAGCGCGGCGGTATTGGCCAGCAGCCGCGAGGCCTCGACGCGCAGCACCGCGCCCGGCTGCATCTGCACAACATGCACTTCCAGCCCGGCGAAGCCGTAGTGCACCTCGCCATTACCGGAGGCCAGCATGGTGCGTTCGTGCTCACCGGCCATCATCCGGCCCGCCATCCGCATAATGCCGCCACCGCCCATACCGGGCGCGGCGCCCGGAATCTGGTGTGGCGCAAAGGAAATATCGCCGGTGTAGAACAGCATCGCGCCGTTGCGCGCGACCACGCCGCCCGCCATCCCGACGTCGACCTTGACGACCTTGCCGTTGACCTTCTCGAACATCGCTGGCTCCCTTACCGTTCCGCAGGCTGGATCAACACCAGGCCCTGGCCGTCGAAGCGCAGCGAGAACGCCTCCCCGGCATCCTGGCCGACGAAGGTGCGCCACGAAACATCGGTCACGAACGACTGATTCAGATTGCCCCGGCAGGCCACGAAGGCATCCGGATCGACGATCAGCGGATACTGCGGTGAAACCTCCAGGTGGATCAGCGGCCCGCCCGCCGAGAGCAGTGCGACCTGCCCCTGTCCGGTCACCGTGGTGGTGAACAGACCCGCACCCGACGACGCACCGCGCAGACCGGCGAAACGCACGTCCGTGCGCAGATTTCCGGCGAAGCACAGCAGCTGCTGCGATTCGACCTGCAGCGTCTCGTTATTCAGATTCACCACGGTCACGTGCTGACCATTGACCGCGAAGAAGACCCGGCCGTTGCCGCTGCATTCCATCAGCGACAGTTTCTCGCCGGTGGCACGCCGCTTGAGCCCGGCGAGTACGCCGTCGCCGCCGCCGAAACCGGCCGACTTGAACTGCACATTTCCTTCGTAGGCGACCATCGAGCCGGAAATCGCCCGGATACTCGATCCGTCGAGGTGTGCCTCGATCACCTTTTTCGACTGCTCGAACAGTTGCGCCATAGGGAGTTTGCCTGCTGTCTCGTAGGGGAACACGGGTTTATCGCCCGCCGCTCCGACCGCGTTTCGCCACCCTAACCGATCTTGGAGTACCTGTATGGGCCACGGCGAGGAGTTACTTCGGATCGTGGTCGGCACGTTTCTCGTAGAGTGGCACCGTACGCACCGACAAGCGAAGGGTCGAACTTGTCCGCAACACTCGCCAAGGGTCAGAATGGCCCGCTGGCCGTCAATGACGTGGTGATCTCCGTCCAGCTGACCGCACCCGCGGATCTGTCCGCGCTATTGGTCACCGAGTCGGGGAAGGTCCGTTCCGACGCGGACTTCGTCTTCTTCAATCAGCCCAATGGCCCCGGGGTGAATCTGCAGCCCGCGCCGTCGGGGCAGCCCGCGTCGCTGGCGGTATCGCTGAATGCGGTGCCCGCGGATATCGCGCAGATCCGCGCGGTGATCACCCTGGACGACGCGACCAGCAATTTCGGCCGTTTTCCCGCGCCGACGGCGATCGTGTCGGATTCGGCGGGTAATCAGCTGTACGAGTACCGCATCGACGGTTTGAACTCCGAGTCGATCGTGATCGCACTCGAGTTGTACCGGCGCCAGAGCGAGTGGAAGGTACGCGCGGTCGGCCAGGGCTACGCCGGTGGATTCGCGGCGCTGGTCACCGATCACGGTGTAACCGTCGACGAATCTCCGGCCGCGACGCAGGTTCCGCCGCCACCGGCCTACCAGCCCGCCCAGCCCGGACCGGGCTACCCGCCGCCGCCACAGCCCGCACCCCCGACGCAGCAGCAGCCGCAGTACCCGCCGACGCAGCAGGGTTACCCCCAGGGCGCACCCGGTTACCCGCCGCCCGGCCAGGGCTACCCGCCCCCGCCCGCCCCCGGTGGTTACCCGCCGCCCGCACCCGGCCCGGGCCAGGGCTATCCGCCGCCCGCCCAGCCTGCCGCGCAGCAACAGCCGCCCAGCGAAATCAGCCTGAGCAAGGATCGTCCGGTCAGCCTGGTCAAGGGCCAGCGGGTCACCCTGCGCAAGGAGGGCGGCGCCGCGCTGACCTTCGTGAAGATGGGTCTGGGCTGGGATCCGGTGCGCAGCCGCGGCATGTTCGGCAACCGGACCGTCGATATCGACCTCGACGCGTCGGTGGTGATGTTCGCCGATATGAACGTGGTGGATGTCGCCTACTACGGCCAGCTGACCTCCAAGGACGGCTCGATCCGGCACCAGGGCGACAACCTCACCGGTGAGGGTGAGGGCGACGACGAGGTGATCCTGGTCGACCTGACCCGGATCCCGGCGCACGTCAGCACGCTGGTCTTCATCGTGACCTCCTATAAGGGCCACACCTTCGAACAAGTCCAGAATGCGTTCTGCCGCTTGGTCGACGGCGCCAACAACGGCGAGTTGGCCAGGTACACCATGGCAGGCGGTATGCCGTTCACCGCGATGGCGATGGCCAAGCTGTTCCGGGTAGGCGGCGATTGGAAGTTGCAGGCGCTCGGCGAAGGCTTCCAGGCCAAGCATCCCGGTGAAGCGGTGCCACAGCTGGGCCGGTTCCTGGGTAATTGATACTGCACGAAACAACGGGGCGGACAACGTGATTCAGCTGAAGGCCGGTCAGAATACGGTGCTGACCGGTGATGTCGTTCGATTCAGCGCGAAAGCCGGGGCTGCCCTGGATGTTTCGGCGCTGGTTGTGGCGGAGAACCTGCGGGTCTTCGATACCGGCGATTTCGTGTTCTACAACCAGGCCGAGACCGCGGGGGTGACGCTGTCCGAGGACGGCGTCACCATCCGGCTCGCCGAGGTGCGTGCCGATGCCAAGGCAGTGCTGCTGGTGGTCAGCGCCGATCCGGCCGCGCCGGCGCAGGCGCACGGGCTCGGTGCGGTCACCGCCGAACTCGCCGTGCACGACACCCCTACAGCGGAATTCGCGATCAATCCGTCCGCGGGGGAGACCGCGCTGATCTGCCTCGAGGTGTACCGGCGCGGAACCGACTGGAAGCTGCGCGCGGTCGGTCAGGGCTATGCGGGTGGGCTGGCCGTGCTGCTCACCGCGCACGGCGTCGAGGTCGACGAACCGGCGACGCCGCAGTCCGGGCAACGCAACGCGGCCGATCTGCGGGAAGCCGAACCGGTCGGCAGCGCGGGCCGGGCCGGTGGTCAGGACACCATCAGCGGTCCCGGCGACTCCCGTGCCGCCGGTCCGGCGCCGCTCGAGGTCGCGCACGGACTCGAACGCCTGTGGATGATCTTCGAGGATGCCGCGCGCTCGGCCGCCGCGCTCATCTCCGCGCGTGATTACGCCATGCAGCGGCTGGATCAGGAACTGTCCGCGGCGGTTTCGGATCCGGCGACCAGGAACACCCCCGCCGCCGAGGAGGCCAGGCAGACCGCACAGCGTCGCTGTGACGATCTGATCGCCACCGCGGAAGGTAGTCATCTGCGCGATAGCCAAGCGCTCATGGGTGAACTCGCCGACGCCGATCGGCAACTGCCGCCGTCACTTGCGTCCTGGGATTCGCCCGCCTGGGACGGGGCGCCGACACCGAGCGATGGCATCCGACTCGGCGAGCTCTACGCGAACGAGCGTGGACCGCTGCGCATTCCGTACTGCGTGCCGGTGCCGCTGACCCGTCCGCTGTGGATCGATACCGAATCCACGGCCGCGGCGACCCCGGTCGTCGGCGCGGTGCTCGCGCGCCTGCTCGCGGCCGATCCCGGTCGGCGCACCCTGGTCGACATGATCGATCTGACCGGTGCGTTCAGCCAGCTCGTCGGTCCGCTGACCCCGGTGCTGAACGGTCCGCCGATCACCGACTTCGGCGATATCTCGGCGCGGCTGCAGATCCTGGTCGAGGCCGCCGACCTCGCCGATTTGGCTTATTCCAGTGGGAATTTCACGCCGCCGACCGAGCATCGGGTATTGCTTGCCGCGGACTTCCCGCACGGATACCAGACCGCGGACGCGCAGCGCATCGCCACGCTGCTGGTGCGCGGCGATCTGATCGGGCTGTCCACGGTGATCGTCGGCACCGACGAATCCGAGTCCAGTGACGGCACGGTGGCAATGCTGTCCCAGGCCTGCCGTCACCTGCCGACGGTGGACGGCACCCCGCTGTTCGATCCGTGGACCGGCAGCGCGTGGCAGCTGGATCTGGACCTGCTGCCGAGGGAACCGGCCAGGCAGGCGCGCTACCTGCGCACCAGCTGAACCGACCTTTTCGAGCGACCTGCAAGCAGTCGCTAGCGGCTGACCTTTTCGAGCGACCTGCAAGCAGTCGCTAGCGGCTGACCTTTTCGAGCGACCTGCAAGCAGTCGCTAGCGGCTGAGCAAAGCCCTTGGCCGCAGTGCCTCCGGCAGCCAGGGCAGCAGCGGGTCCGGTGCGCGATCGATGACGCCACCGACCGGATCGTCCACGAAATCGCGCCGGACCAGATCCTCCTCCGGTCGGTAGATCTGCCGAATGATCAAGGCGCACAGTGCGAGTACCGCGATATCGCGCAGCAGTACGGTGCCGGTGAACCACTCCTCGGGCAGACCCTTGCGGTCCAGGCCGAGGTAGTAGAACATGCGCGGCACCCAGACCAGTGCGTCGATGGTCATCCAGGCCAGCAGAATTCGGCGATGCGGTAGCGCGAGCACCGCCAGCGGCACCAGCCACAGCGAATACTGCGGGCTCCACACCTTATTGGTGATCAGGAAGGCGGCGACGACCAGGAAGCACAGCTGGGCCAGGCGCGGTCGGCGCGGGGCGGTGAGCGCGATATAGGCGATCGCCGCACAGGCTGCGACGAATACCAGCAGCGACACCAGATTCAGGACGGTCGGCTGTTCGGCATGTCCGATCTCGCCGTCGAATCCGGCCCAGCCGGTGAACGAGGTGACGACGTTGTAGACGGAATCCGGATCGGCGTGCCGAGTGGTGTTGAGCCGGAAGAACTCCCGCCAGCCATTCGGGTACAGCAGCGCAATGGGCAGATTCACAATGAGCCAGGTCCCCGCGGCGGCCGCGACGGTCAAGGCGGCCGCACCGAGCGGTCGAGCGCTGAGAAACCGCATGCGATACGGAGTTTCGCGCAGCCAGGTCATCGCGGTGCGCCCGCTGTTGATATCGCTCAACCGGAGTCCGAGCCGTGCGCTCGGCACTCGCTGCAGTGGGTCGGCACGCAGGCACAACACCACGATCGGCCCGAGCAGCAGCAGCGGATAGAGCTTGGCCGCGCCGCCGAGTCCGAGCAGCAGGCCCGCGAGCAGCGGTCGTCGGCGGGCCCAGGCGAGTAGGCCGGTGGCGGCGAAAGCCGTTGCGAGCGCGTCGAAATTGGTGAACGCGTGCACGATCACCAATGGCGAACAGGCGACCAGCGCGGCATCCCAGATCCGCCGCCCCGCCAGTTGCGCCGATGCCCATACCGTGACCAGCCAAGCGAAGGCCAGACCGACCGCGACCACATTGAAGTAGATGACCACCTGCAGCGCACCGGGCAGCGGGGACGCATCCCAGGTCTTGGCGACCTGCATGGACGCGTACTGGTAGAGCCCGGACAGCACCGGATACTCCATGTACCTGGTCTCGCGGCCGCCGTCCGGAGTCTGCTCGGTCCATTCCTTCTTGTACGGGAAGGCGCCCTCGTTCAAACGCTCCGCACCGTAGAGCGGCACGGTATCCGAGTAGCACATGGCGATGTACTGGCGGCCGTTGTTCCAGTCGAGGGTGAGCGAACCGTCGGACGTGGTCGTCTGCTGGATGCAGCCTGCCTTGCTCGCCCAGCCGAGTGCGAGGAAGACCAGTGCGAAGGCGAGCAGCACCCGCATCGGGGTCCAGAATCGCACCCGCCCGATCAGCGCGTGGTCACCGACCGGGCCGCCGACGACCGTGCTCAGCTGCGCGGTCAGGGAATCGTTGCGGCTGGGCCGATCTCGGCCGTCGGCCGAGCGCAGGTCCGGCGCCAGCGGCGCGGGCGCGACATAGTGCCCACCCGCGTCATACGCCGGTGTGGTCTGCGCTGCACCGGACTGCATCCCAGTGGGCTGCGGCGCGCTCCCGTTCGTCCGCCCGTCCGCGAGGTGCTGTTCGGTCACGCCATCCGAGAGTACCGGCCGCTGGGTGCGCCGCCTGGACCGAGTGGTACTGAGTGCCGAATGCGTATCGTTCTCGATGCGGCTGTTGCCGCTGATCGAACTGCTATGCGGCGTTTTTGGCGGTGTTAGCATCGTATTGATCAACTGTCGGAGGGGTGGTTGATCATCACAGGAGGGGTGGGAATGTTCACGAAAGTCATGGCTACCGCGGCCTTGGTCGGCGCAGCGCTCGTCGGATTCGCCGGTAATGCCTCAGCGGGGTACCCGTCGTACTCGGAATGCTTGACCTGGGCCGGGGTTCGCGACAGGTGCGTTCAGATATCGGACGGCTCATATGTCGTCTTGAAGGGTTACGGTTCCTACACCGAATGCCTCAGTTGGGCTGGGGTGCGGGACAAGTGCTACCAGGATCCGAATGGGTTCTGGTACATCACGAGTGTCTGATCCGACAACGTCGGGAAGCTCTGGCCAGCCGCAGCGGGCTGGCCAGAGCTTTTCGGTTCAGCGGGTCCGGGTCGGTTGACTGCCGTTGCCGTTACCGGTGCCACCGGATTGGGGCGATCCGGTGGTCGTCGGCATCGAACCGTCGGAGTTCGCCGTCGGCTGTCCGGGCAGCGGCGTCGACTCCGGCTGCTGCTGTTGTTGGGGCTGGCGCTGCTGCGTCTGCGGTTGCACACCGGGTACCTGGATCGGTCCGAAGGGGGTGTCGATCGTATTCGGGACGATCTGGATCGGCGGCAGTAGCGGCGCCTCCGTGGTCGACGGCGGGGTGAACGGTGCGGACCATGCGGGCACACCGGCCTGGCCCTTGATCGGGGCCGGCTTCGGGAAGGTTTCCTTGGGGGTGCCGTCCAGGGCGCCGTCCATGGTGGCCTTCCAGATGTCCGAGGGCAGACCGGAGCCGTAGACCATGCCCCCGCTGTAGTTGCGCAGCGGCGAGTTATCGATGGAGCCGACCCACACCGCGGTGGACAGCGATGGGGTGTACCCGACCATCCAGGCGTCCTTGTTCTCGCCGGTGTCGAGCAGCTGGGCGGTACCGGTCTTGGTCGCCGACTCGCGGCCGTTGGCCAGGTTGTGATTGCGCGACCACGCTGCGATCGGCTTCATCGCGTCGGTGACGTTGTCCGCGACCGCCGCAGAGACCCGCTGTTCACCGGCCACATCACCGCGGTCGAGCAGCACCTGCCCGTCGGCGCTGACCACCTTGGTGACGAAGTGCGGTGCGTGGTAGACGCCGGAGGCGGCCAGCGTCGCGTAGGCCGAGGCCATATCGAGCACCCTGGCCTGGTACTGACCGAGCACGATGCCGTTGTTCGGCGGGGAGCCGTCCGGCTCGACCAGGCTCTTGCCGACGCCCGGAATGGTCTCCGGAATGCCGAGCTTGTGCGCCATATCGGCGATCTTCTGCGGACCGTTCTGCATATCCAGCTCCATGCGGTAGAAGCTGGTGTTCAGCGAGCGCTTGAGCGCCTCGGCGATGGTGCAGGTGCCGCACTGCTCGCCTTCGACGTTGGTGATCTTGATGCCGTTCACGGTGATCGGCGAACTGTCGTACATCTCCGACAGCGGTTTGCCCAATTCCAGGTTCTCCGCGAGACCGAAGACCTTGAACGAGGATCCCGGCTGCAGACCGGCATTGGCGAAGTCGTAGCCCTGACCGTCGTCGCCGCCGTAGTAGGCGCGCACCGCACCGGTCTTCGGATCCACCGAAACCACTGCGGCGCGCAGCTTTTCCGGTTCGCCCTGCATCTTCTTCTGCGCCGCGTCGATGGCGGCCTGCTGTGCCTTCGGATCGATCGTGGTGGTAATCGACAGACCAGCGGTGTTGAGCTGCTGTTCGCTGATGCCCGCGGCCGCCAACTCCTTGAGCACTTGGGTCTTGATCAGACCCTCGGGCCCGGCATCCAGGCCCTTGTCCTTGGTGGAGGACACCGGGACGACCTGCGGGAACTGCTGGGCCTGGCGTTCTTCGGCCTTGAGATTGCCGCCGGAGACCATGCCGTCGAGCACATAGTTCCAGCGGAACTTCGCGCCCTCGGGGTTCTTCTCCGGATCCAGGCCGGAGGGCTGCTGGATGGTGGCGGCGAGCACCGCGCCCTCGGCCACGGTGAGCTCCGAGACCGGCTTGGCGAAGTAGGCCTTGGCGGCGGCATCGATGCCGTACGCACCGCGACCGAAGTAGATGGTGTTGAGGTAGGCGGCGAGGATTTCGTCCTTGCTCCACTGGCGCGCCATCTTCGCCGAGATGACCAGCTCGTGCAGCTTGCGAGACAGCGAGTGTTCGTCACCGACGAGCGCGTTCTTCACGTACTGCTGGGTAATGGTCGAGCCACCGCCCGCGCTCTCCCTGTTGAGGGCTTGATCCCTGGCGGCGCGCATGAAGCCGGAGACGGAGAAGCCCGGGTTGGTGTAGAAGTCCCGGTCCTCGGCGGCGATCACGGCATTGCGCACATGCGGCGGAATCTGGTCGATCGTGACGTCGGTCCGGTTGCCCTCCGGCGGTACCACCTTGCTGATCACCGTGGTGCCGTCGCTGGCGAGGATATTCGCGACCTGGTTGGTTTTGAGGTCACCCGGCTGGGGTACCGAAACCGTGGTGTAGGCGATCAGGAAGACCGTGCTCGGCAGAATGATGGACAGGGCTAGCAGGACGTAGATGACCCGGCGCACGATCCGCCACGGCGACTTCTTCTTCGCACCGGGACGACGACCGCCCGGTCCGCCCGGACCACCGCTGCCGCCATTGCGGCGCGGCGGCGGTCCCGAGGGCGGCGCGCCCGCGGTCGCGCGGCGCTCGCCGGTGGTGGGTCCGGCGCCGTTGGGCTGACGGGCGCCGGGGCGATCCTGACCGGGTCGATCCTGGCCGGGCCGCGGGCTGGCCGGTCGGGGACCGGTGGGCGGGGCCGTGCGGCGGTTGCGTTCGGCGACCGCGTCGGTCAGCGAACCGGGCTGCCGATTCGGGCGCTCGATCTTCTGCGTGGACTGCGCGCCGGGCGGGGCGTTATCGGGTAGTGGCCTGCCCTGCGGCGGACGGCCCTGCGGCGGCGGACCCGGTCGACGCGGCGGCGGCTGCGGACCACGCGGCTCACCCGGGTACCCGCCTTGCGGCGGCCGCGGACCACCGGGACCGGGCCGACCGGGTGGGGGACCGGCCGGTCGCTGACCGGGATACGGGTTCGGAGGCTGAGGTGAACTTCGCTGAGTGCGGCCGCCGTGCGGTTCATCGCCGTAGGGGGAAGTCTCGTAGGGCGAATTCACTGACAAGATCTCCATAACTCGTAAGGGTCTGCGGGGCGCGGTGCTGCGATTATCGCCGCGGCGGACACGTCGAGGCTCCGCGTGTCACCCGACGGGCAGATGACCTGGCACATCATTCGGCTGCGGTGCGCCGGTTGGCCCTGGTGCCCGTGCGCCGCCGCGTGGGCGACGGAGCGGTACCGAGCACATAGGACTGCACCAGATGATTCCAGCTGCAGCTCCGGCATACCTCGACGACATGGACCGAGAACTCCTCGCGAGTCTCGGCGAGGCGTATCAATTCCTCTGGTGTGCGAGCCGAACCCGCCATCGGGCCGACGCCGTCGCCGTAGACCCAGGATACGAGCGTCAATTGCTCTTTCCGGCAGATCGGGCATGTGACCTCACTCCCCCGACCGTGGAACTTCGCCGCACGTAAAAGGTAGGGATTGGCATCGCAAACCTCGGCAACATCGACACGGCCCGCATAGACGTCAGCGAGCAGCGAACGACGCTTGAGAGCGTAGTCGACCACCTGTCGCTGAATTCGCACGAGAACCAGAGTAGCGGGGACGCGCGCGGGCCGCGCTGGGCTGTGCGGGATCGACCGACCGGTATTCATTGTTGAACTGGGGCGTTACCGGCGTCGGCGGATTACGATTCTCCCGTGTCCCCCGCTACATCCGGGCGGTCGACCGCAGCATCCGGACGTATGCGAGCGCGTGACCTCGACCGTGCCAACGCGTCCAGCGTGCTGGATGCCGCCTACGCCGAAGGCCAGCTCGGCGCCGATGAATATCGCGACCGTACCGCGCGGGCCGAGACCGCCAAGACCATCGCCGATCTCGACCGGCTCACCCGCGATCTCCAGGTCCCTTCGGCGGTGCGCGATCTGGTACCGGGTGCGCCGACACCGACGCGAAACCCCTTGCGCCGCCCCGGTTCCACGGGCCGTTATCCCGATCACACCCGAGCCCGCGACGCCGATCGCGACACAACCGGGCAGGTACTCGACAGCGCCCGCCGGGACGGTCAGCTCACCGAAGAGGAGCATCAGACCCTCGGCGAATTGGCGCAAGGGGCCAAGACACTCGGCGATTTGGCCGATCTGGTCGACGACTTGCAACGGCCGACCGATGCGCCGTTGCCGCCTGCGCCACCTCGATCGAATCGCCGACGCTGGTATGTGATCGGTGTGACCGCCGCGTCGGTCTGTGCCGCCGTCGCCGCTTTCGCGCTGACCAGCGGCGCCACGACATCGGAGGCACCACCCGTCGCACATGTCGGCGCCGCGGTGCCCGATCTCGGTGCGGTGCAACCGGTGGTGGTCGCGACGCCGAATCTGCTCACCCGCGAAGGGCTTACGCACTTCCTGACGAAGTACCGGGAGAAGTTCGGTGATCTGCAGGCCGATCAACTGACCCTGTTCGGCGATTACGCCACGGTGACGCGCGCGGTACCCGGCCAGCCGAATCGGCAGGTCCGCTACGACTACCGCGGCGGATTCGCGCAGAGCGGTGCCCCCGTCAGTCGCAAGACCGATACGCCCGCCGCAGATCTGGCGCAGCTGAACGTCGCCGCTGTGTCGGACTTGCTGGCGACCGCGCCCACCGCGTTGAAGGTGCCGAACGGAGTTGTCACGCATATGGATGTGGAAGTCGACGCCACCGGTACCTATAGCTCTTTCGGCAGCGCGAAGGGTGCGACCATCGTGCGGATCTACGCGGGCAATCAATTCAACGAGTCCGGGTACTACGTGCTGACTCCGGCGGGCCAGGTTGTTCGCGCCTGGCCGTTCCAAGGGTGATGGTCGATGGCGACGACGCGCTATAGCGGAATCCGGGCCCGCGATACCGATCGGGCCGATGTCTGCGGACTGCTCGACGCGGCGCTGGCCGACGGTCAGCTCACCGATGCCGAACACGCCGAACGCACCGCGCAGGCCATGCGCGCCAAGGCATTCGGTGAGCTGGACGAGCTGATCGGCGATCTGCAGATTCCGCGGAATCTGGTGGACGCTCCGGTGATCCGAGTCGATCGCCGTCGGCCGCGGCGCTGGCTCGCGCCGGTGGCGTTCATCGCCGGTGCGGCTGTCATCGGTGCGGCGGTGGGCGGCATCGCGAGCTGCGCTTCGGGCGGGTCCGGACCGTTCGGGTGGTCCGAACATGTGCCGGTGCTCACCACGGGTAGCGGCCTGGCGTACTTCATCGACGAATATCGCGCCGAGTTCGGCGATACGAAGGTCGACGAGGTCACCCTGTATCCCGACTACGCGCTCTTCGAGCGGCAGGCGGCAGGCGATCCGACCGAGACCGTGCGATATCGCTACGACGGCAGATTCCACGACTACACCACCAGCAATGGGCGCAAGGCCGATGTGCGCACCTTCGATCTCGCGATCATCGATCTGCGTGCTATCGCCGGGCTGCTGGCCGGTGCGCCGCAGTCGATCGAGACCGGCGGCGCGATCACGCACGCCTCGATCGAATTCCCGCCGGGCCGTAGTGATTCGGACGCCGCTGTCTCGATCTACGCGAAGAACCAAGCGGGTGCGTCGGGCTATCTGACAGCGACGGTAGCGGGGGAGCCATTGCAAGTCTTCCCACCCAGTCGCTGACGAGGAGTCGGGGCGATCCGCGGCGGCCGTAATTCGCTGGCCCGCCACAATCGGGCGCGCTAGCATTCCTTGTTCGTATTCGACCCGATATACAGCCCGAGGAGGTGGGGCGGGATGACCGCGCCGAAGACCGCCGTCGCGCACGACGCCCGGACTGTTCAGATGTCCCGGGTCCCGGTCTGATCGCTGCTCATCCGGCGTTCGTGCCGCGAGCCGTCTGGTTCGCGTGACGGCGGTGCCGTGTCCGAAATCGGGCCCGAACCATACGAATACGGAGAATCCGAGTTGAATCCCCCCATCGATTGGCGCACGCGCGCCGAAACCGATGCCGATATCCCCGCGATCCACGTGATCAACCAGGCGGCCTTCGATCGACCCGATGAGGCCGATCTGGTCGACGCACTGCGCGCCGACCCGGCCTGGATCCATGGACTGTCCATCGTCAGCACGCTGCCGGACGACACTCCGGTCGGCTACGCGCTGCTGACCCGCTGCCACGTCGACAGCGCGCCTGCGCTGTGTCTCGGACCGTGCGCGGTGCTGCCCGAATATCAGAAGTCCGGCGCCGGCGCCGCGGCAATCCGGGCGGGTCTCGCGGCGGCGGAGCAATTGGGCGAGGCATTCGTCATCGTGCTCGGGCATCCGACCTACTACCCGCGCTTCGGCTTCGAGAAGGCGTCGGAGTTCGGCATCGGCCTGAGCATCGAGGTGCCGGACGAGGCGTTGATGGCACTGACGCTCGATCCGGCGCGACCGCTACCGCGCGGCACGGTGCGCTACGCCGCGCCATTCGGTATCGACTAGCGAGAATGTCGGCACCGACGGTGGGGAGCCCCGGCTTCCCGCCGTCGGTCTACCTGCGCAGAGAGTGCTTTATATCGCCGACGACTATGCACGTTTATATCGCTCCGATATAGTGGAAAGTCGCATCCATCGGTTAGGTCTGCACACACAGTCAGGGGGTGAAGCCCGATGCTCGAGCTGGCAATCCTCGGGCTGCTCCTCGAAGCGCCCATGCACGGGTACGAGCTGCGCAAGCGGTTGACCGGATTGCTCGGGCCGTTTCGGGCCTTCTCCTACGGATCGCTCTATCCGACGCTGCGTCGCATGCAGACCGATGGGCTGATCGCCGAGGAGAACGTCGCGGGCGTCACCCGTCGTGCGCGACGGGTCTATCAACTGACTCCGGCCGGGCGGGAGCGGTTCACCGAACTGCTCGCCGATACCGGACCGCAGAACTACACCGACGACGGCTTCGGCGTCCACCTGGCGTTTTTCAGCCGCACCCCCGCGGAAGCACGGATGCGGATTCTGGAGGGCAGGCGACGGCAGGTCGAGGAGCGCCGAGAGGGTCTGCGGGAGGCGATCAAGAAGGCCAGTGGCTCGCTGGATCGCTACACCCGCCAGCTCCACCAGCTCGGTCTGGAATCAAGCGAGCGCGAAGTGCGCTGGCTCAACGAGTTGATTGCGGCGGAGCAATCGACGAAGGCGGCACCACAGAAAGAGGGAAATATCGGCCATGAGTGAAGACAACAAGGCTGACAACGCCACGAATTCGCCCACCCCGTCGGCTTCGCCTCCTGCCATCCCCCAGGTCCGCGTCGCCATCGTCGGCGTGGGTAACTGCGCTTCCTCGCTGGTCCAGGGCGTGCAGTACTACAAGGACGCGGACGAGACCTCCACCGTCCCCGGCCTCATGCACGTCAAGTTCGGCCGGTATCACGTGCGCGATGTGAAATTCGTCGCCGCGTTCGACGTCGACGCCAAGAAGGTCGGCTTCGACCTGGCCGAGGCGATCTTCGCCAGCGAGAACAACACCATCAAGATCTCCGATGTGCCGCCGAGCGACGTTGTCGTGCAGCGCGGTCCGACGCTGGACGGTATCGGCAAGTACTACGCCGAGACCATCGAGCTGTCCGAGGCGCAGCCGGTCGACGTCGTGAAGGTGCTGAAGGACAACAAGGTCGACGTCCTGGTCTCCTACCTGCCCGTCGGCTCGGAAGAGGCGGACAAGTTCTACGCCCAGTGCGCCATCGACGCAGGCGTCGCCTTCGTCAACGCGCTGCCGGTGTTCATCGCCTCCGATCCGGTGTGGGCCGAAAAGTTCACCAAGGCAGGCGTTCCCATCGTCGGTGACGACATCAAGAGCCAGGTCGGCGCCACCATCACCCACCGCGTGATGGCCAAGCTGTTCGAGGACCGCGGCGTGCAGCTCGACCGCACCATGCAGCTGAACGTCGGCGGCAATATGGACTTCAAGAACATGCTCGAGCGCGAGCGCCTGGAGTCGAAGAAGATCTCGAAGACCCAGGCCGTCACCAGCAACCTGAAGAAGGAACTGGGCGCCAACGATGTGCACATCGGCCCGTCCGATCACGTCGGCTGGCTCGACGACCGCAAGTGGGCCTATGTGCGTCTCGAGGGCCGCGCCTTCGGTGATGTGCCGCTGAACCTGGAGTACAAGCTCGAGGTGTGGGATTCGCCGAACTCGGCGGGCATCATCATCGACGCGGTGCGCGCCGCGAAGATCGCCAAGGACCGCGGCATCGGCGGCCCCGTGCTCCCGGCATCGGCGTACCTGATGAAGTCCCCGCCGAAGCAGCTGGCGGACGACATCGCGCGCGCCCAGCTGGAAGCGTTCATCATCGGCGCCGAGTAATCGGGCGCACTGACGAGTAAAGCCGGGCCGGGCACAAATCTCCGGCCCGGCTTTGCGTGTCGAATCGGTTGGTGCCGCAGCCCGGTCTCGTCCCTTTCGGGTTGGTCGGGCTGCGGTGGGGCCTGTGGTCCTGCACCGACATATCGGGTTCGGCTGCCCTCGGATGGCTCGCCGTCCCGTGGTTTGCCGGGCCGTGCTGGGCGCATCGTGTGCCGTACCCGACTTACCTGCCGCAGTCAGGCGGGCAGGCCCATATCTTCCAGCCGGTCGACCGGTCGTGGTTGCGTGCTCGAGCTTTGTCGACGGTAGTCAAATGGTGGTGGCCGGGGTTGCCAGCCACCATTTGACTAGCCTCGACGGGGTGAGCGGTCAGTCGAGCGAGACGTAGACCTCGACGGAGGTCGGTCCCGTGTAGCGCTCGAGTTCCGCGGTGTGCGAGCGGGTGATGGTGCCCGCGCTCTCGGCCTTGCGGACCTGCGCCCATGCGGTGCGCAGCAGATCGTAGGGCTTATCGGAGACAACGAATTTCGCGTAGCGTCCGGTCGGGACCCGGGTCAGCACATCACCGGCATCCATATCGTCCATCTCGGCGACCTCGTAGCCCAGAATCGCGACGGCGTGATCGTTCTGGCCGATATAGGCCGCGACCCGCGGCACGTTTTTCTCCCGCGCCAGATACCGGTCCCAGGTGAAGTTCACCAGGTCCAGGTCGCGGGCGGTCACCTCGCGTCCGGCCAGCGGGACCGTGAGTCCGGCGACCAGGCTTTCGTCCAATGTGACAATTTCGAAGTCCACAGCTGTTCCTAACCGTCGACCGGTTCGTCTGCCAGCGCCACGAATACTTCGGCCGTGCGCGCGTCCGGATAATGTTCCACGTCACCGGTATAGCCGCGCACCAATCGTCCGGCGGCCTCGGCATCCCATACCGCCCGCCAGATGGTCACGATGGTGTCGCCGAGATTGTCGCCGCTGAGCGTGAATCGGGCGAACCGTCCCGCGGGTACTCGGGCGAGCACATCGCCCGGTAGCAGATCCGCGAGCGTGTGGCAGCGGTAGCCGACGATATGCGTCAAGTAGGAGTTGATCTCCGGCGCGTGGTCCACATACGCGGTCGTCGGCGGGCCGGGCAGCTTGCGGGCCAGATTGCGTTTCCACGCCTCCTCGACCTTGGCGCGGCGCGGTCCCTCGACCGCGAGCGCCGGGCTGCGCAGCACTGTGCCCGCCACGAGCGTCTCGGGACGGTCAACGACATTGAAATCCACCGGCGTGCCCCTATGTCTAGTCTGTCTCCAATTGGCGGCGCTCCCGGGCCCCCGTGGCCGCGGAAGCTACTTCCGGGCCTGACGCTCGCGCCGCGTGTCGTCGCTCGAGCGCATATCCTTCCTCATCGATCTCGCGACGTCGGCGTCGGCCTGGTTTCGGTTCCGGCGCGCGCGCTCACTTCACTCTGGCAAACGATGCTGCCACGTCATCCGTTCCCATGGCCCCGGTCGACGCACATTCATAGCGAACCAAATATGAGCAAGCTGGAAGCTTCGGCCAACCCAAACGGAGCGAGTCTTACGAGCGGCCGTTCGCGGCCGTCTCGCGTCCGAGTCGTCGAAGCGCATGCGACGTAGTCGCGAGTCTCGACGACGCCGCTAGCGACTGCTTGCAGGTCGCTCGAAAGGGTCAGCCCGCGAGACACCAGGGGCCGCGAACACGCAGCGCCGTAGGCGCTGCCAAAGATTCAGCCCGGCACCGGAATGCTGAATCCGGGGAAGATTTCGACTTCCTTCGAGGGCTCCGGGGCGGGTGGAATGATGATCACCGGTGCGGCGGAGGTGCTGGTCGGCGGATTCAGGATGTCGTAGCCGCCGCCGCTGGAGGGTTTGCTCGCGGTCGGCGGGCCGCCTTGCGATCCGGCCGCCGGGAACTGCTCGATCGGGGTGCCGCCGAGCGCGTCGTCCATCACCTGCTTCCAGATGTCGGCGGGCAGACCGGAGCCATAGATGTCGGTACCGCGCGCGGTTTCGATGGGCTGGGACTGTTCGGTGCCGACCCAGACCGCCGTGGACAGCGACGGGGTGAAGCCGATCATCCACGCGTCCTTGTTCTCTTTCGACTCACCGAGCTGGGTGGTGCCGGTCTTGGCGGCCGAGGGGCGTCCGCCGGACAGGCTGTGCCCGTTGGAATATGCGGCGATCGGGATCATCGCGCCGGCGGTACTGTCGGCGATGCCGCGCGGTATGCGCTGCTGGCCGGGCGGCAGCTGCTTGCCGGCCTGTCTGTCGGGTCCACCCCGATCCAGCAGGACGCGGCCGTCGCCCGCGACCACTCGCTGCACGAAGTAGGGCTGGTGGTAGACACCGGAATTGGCGATCGTCGCGTAGGCCGATGCCATATCGATGGGGCGAACCAGATACTGGCCCAACACGATTCCGTTGAGCGGGTGCCCGTCGTCCTCGGTGAGCGTCTTACCGGCCACGCCCGGAATCTCTTCGGGGATACCGGCCTGATGGGCGGCATCGGCAATTGCCTCGGGGCCGTCGGACATCGACATCGTCAGTCGATAGAAACTGGTGTTCAGCGAGCGTTTCAGCGCCTCGGCCATGCTGCATTTGCCGCACGATTCGCCGTCCACATTGGTGATCGTGATACCGCGATCGGTCACCGGTGAACTGTCGAGCATCCGGGTGAGCGGAATACTCTGCCGCAGCGCCGCGATCACCGCGAAGACCTTGAATGCGGAACCGGTCTGCAGCGGCGCCTGCGCGAAATCGAAGCCGAAACCGTCGGCGCCGCCGTAGTAGGCGCGCACCGCGCCGGAGCGCGGGTCGATCGAAACCACCGCGCCACGCAGTTCCGGCGGCTGCGGGTCGAGTCGATCGTGGATCGCGTCGAGTGCGGCCTGCTGTGCCTTGGTATCGATGGTGGTGGTGATCTGCAATGCCCCGGTATTCAGTTCCCGCTCGCTGATGCCCGCACTGCGCAGTTCCCGCAGCACCTGGCTGCGGATCAGGCCCTCTGGGCCGCGGGCCGCGTTGACGTCCGGGATTTCGGTGATCGGGACGATCGGCGGGAATACCGTCGCATCACGGTCGCCCGGCGCGAGCGCACCCATCTCGACCATGCCTTCGAGCACGTACTTCCAGCGCGCGGTCAGATCGGCGAGATGGGTTTCCGGATCCAGGATCGATGGGGTGCGGATGACCGAGGCCAGTACCGTCCCTTCGGCGAGCGTCAGCTCCGGCACCGACTTGTTGAAGTAGGCCTTCGCGGCCGCCGAGATCCCGTACGCGCCGCGCCCGTAATAGATGGTGTTGAGGTAGGCGGCGAGGATGTCGTCCTTACTCCATTGCCGCGCCATTTTGGCGGCGATGATCAGCTCGCGCATCTTCCTGGTCAGGGTGCGTTCGGACCCGAGGAAGGCATTCTTCACATACTGCTGAGTGATGGTGGAACCGCCGCCCGCATCCTCTTTGCCGAGGATATTGTCCCGCGCGGCGCGCAGGAATCCGCTGGTCGAGTAGCCGGGGTTGGTATAGAAGTTGCGGTCCTCGGCCGAGAGCACCGCATCGCGCACCGGTTTGGGCACCTCCGACAGCGGTACCGGAATCCGATTGCCATCGGGCGGAACAACTTTCGCGATCACCGTGGTTCCGTCGGCGGCCAGGATGGTGGCGATCTGATTGGTCTGCACCGAATCGGGATCCGGGATTTCGGCGCTCCAGTAGACCAGCACGAACAGCAGCGACGGCACCGCGACGAAGGTGATGAACAGGGCGAGCAGTAGTCGTCGGAAGCGTTCGCCCCTGGTGCGCTGCGGTCGATTCGCCGGGGTCGGTTGCGGCCGAGACGGTTTCGAAGAGCCGGGCGGTCGGGGCTTGTCCTTGCGTCGTGACGTCCCGAAGTTGTGCTCGCTGAATCC
The DNA here is from genome assembly GCF_050942345.1 of Nocardia pseudovaccinii. Lineage (NCBI taxonomy): Bacteria > Bacillati > Actinomycetota > Actinomycetes > Mycobacteriales > Nocardiaceae > Nocardia > Nocardia pseudovaccinii. The sequence continues at coordinate 9,633,352 of NZ_CP192074.1, read as the reverse complement.
CGCGACCGAGGCATAGGGTGCGGGCGCCGGTTTGCCCCGGCGACTGCCGCCGCGTCGCCGCTTGCCGAACGAGCTCACGATCATCTCCTCCCGGAGCGTCGGTAAAACTCACCTGCACAGGACACGATCGGAAATGACCAGAGATCGTATACACCGAGTATTACCGCCGCAATGGGATTCAACCCATACGACAGGCGTACTAGCTCTTCACGCCACCCGCCGTGAGACCGGAGATGATCCGGCGCTGGAACAGCAGCACCATGATGACCAGCGGAATCGTGACCATCGTGCCCGCGGCCATGATCGCGGCGTAGGGCTGCACGAGCGGGTTGTTACCGGAGAAGCGCGCGATCGCGACGGTCACCGGTTCGGTCTTATCGCTGGAGAGCAGCCGGGCCAGCAGATATTCGTTGACCGAGGCGATGAACGCCAGGATCGCGGTGGTGAATACCGCGGGCGCAGCCAACGGCAGCATGACCAGCCGGAACGCCTGCATCTTGGTCGCACCATCGATGCGGGCGGCTTCCTCGAGTTCCCATGGCAGTTCGGCGAAGAACGAGGCCAGGATGTAGACGGTCATCGGCAGCACGAAGGAGATGTTCGGGATGATCATCGCCTGGTATTCGCCGATCCAGCCGAGGTTGGTGAACAGCTGGAACAGCGGGGTGACGAGCACGACCACCGGGAACATCGACGCGGACAGGATGAGCCCGGAGACCAGGTACTTGCCCTTGAAGGTGAGCCGCGCCAGCGCGTAGGCGGCGAGCACGCCGAGCACAAGCGCGACGGCCGTGGTCACCGCGCCGATGATGACGCTGTTGAGCAGCGCCTTGCCGAAGTCGTTGCCGCGGCTGGTGTCGAAGGCGTTGCGGAAGTTCTCCAGGGTGACGTGGGTGGGCCACGGCGTGTTGTCGAAGGTGTAGTCCGGATCGCGGAATGCGGTGACGGCCATCCAGTAGAACGGGGCCAGGCCCCACACCAGCACGATCAGCGCACCCAGATACAGCCGCACTGGGCCCAGGCGCTTGGCCCAAGGTGTCTGTGCCGCGGGCTTTTTGGTGCTCACGGTGGTCATCAGTGCGCCTCCCGCTGTTCTTCCTGGGTCCGAACGGCATTGGCGCCCAAGACCTTTACCAGCAGGAACGCCACCGCGAAGATCAGCAGGAAGGTGATTGTCGACAGTGCCGCCGCGCTATTGGGCCCCTGGCGGACCTGTTCGACCACCAGCGCCGAAATCGGGCGGGTGGACGGGTTGCCGAGCGTCATGATCGCGGGCAGGTCGTACAGGCGCAGTCCGTCCATGGTGCGGAACAGCACCGCGACCAACAGCGCGGGCTTGAGCAGCGGCAGCGTGATCTGGGTGAAGCGCTGCCAGGCCGACGCACCGTCGACCTTGGCGGCCTCGTACACATCGGCCGGAATCACCTGCAGACCGGCCAGCAGCAGCAATGCCATGAACGGCGTGGTCTTCCAGACATCGGCGGCGATGACCGCGAACCGCGCGGGCCAGGCCTCCGAGGTCCACAGCACGTGGGTGCCGAAGACCCGGTTCACCACGCCGTCGTACTGGAACATGAACTCCCACAACCGGGCGGTGACCGCGGTCGGAATCGCCCACGGCACCAGCACCGCCGCGCGCAGCAGCGCCCGGCCCTTGAAGGTCTTGCCCATCACCATGGCCATGCCGAGGCCGAGGGTGGCCTCCAGGGTCACCGTGATCACCGTGAAGAACAGCGTCACGCCGATGGCCAGCCAGAACTGCGAGCCGAGGTTGCCGGTCGGGCAGGAGACCGTCTCGCCAGCCGCCTGACACTGCTGCAGCAGCCAGTGCGTGTAGTTCGAGAAGCCTGCGCTGCCGCCCTCGACGAACATGCCGGTCGCCGGGTCGAGTCCAGGATCCTTCTGGAACGACATGTACAACGCGCGGAAGACCGGATAGCCGACGACCACCGCGAGGGTGATCAGCACGGGCGTGACGAACAACCACGCCTTACCGGAACGCCGCAACTCCAACGCCAAGGTGCCACCGAATCCGCGCTTTGTCGGCTGATCGCCGTCGCTCGGCACGCGAGTGGCCGTTCCCGAAGGATCCGACACCGTTTCTCTCTCCTACGGGGTGGTCGGGTCCGCTCTAGTACTCGCTACGACCCGGCTGTCTCGATGCCCTTTTGCATACCGTTGATCGCGTCGTCGACGGACTTGGTTCCGTTCAACGCAGCATAAGCGTTGTCCTGGATAGCCTTCGACACCGCCGGGTAGAACGGGGTGACCGGACGCGGCACCGCGTTGGCGATCGAATCCTTCAGCGCGGGCAGGTACGGCATCTTCGCGATCAGCGCCGGATCGTCGTACATCGACGCGCGCACCGACGGCAGCGCACCGGCCGCGACGATGTGCTGAGCGTCCTCGCTGATCAGGTAGCGCAGGAAGTCGAGCGCGGTGGCCTTGTTCTTGGAGAACGCGCTGATCGCCGCGTTGTAGCCGCCGAGGGTCGATGCGCCGACGCCGTTCTCGCCGGGCAGCGGCGCGACGCCGAACTTGTCCTTGACCGAGGAGGATTCCGCGCCCGCGTCACCGAAGGTGGACGGCCAGTTGCGCATGAAGAGCAGCTTGCCGGTGTTGAAGGCGTTGGCGCTTTCCGGCTCCTTGAAGGTGATGGCTTCCTTCGGGATATCGCCGTTCTTGTACGCGTCGACGAGCACCTTGAGCCCGGCACGCGCCTGCGGGGTGTTCACGGTCGGGGTCTTGCCGTCCGCGCCGACGAAGGTGCCGCCGTAGGCGTTGATGGCCTCGGCCGCGTTCACCGTCAGACCCTCGTACGGTGCGAGCTGGCCCGCGTAGCAACCCATATTGTTCTGCTTGGCGATCGGGCACTGTGCCAGCATCTCGCTCCAGGTCTTGGGCGGGGTCGGCACCAGATCCTTGCGGTAGAACAGCAAGCCGCCGTTGGTGTTTCGCGGCGCGGCGTAAAGCGTGTTGTTGTAGGTGGCGCTGGCGACCGTCGGGGACAGCAGGGCCGAGGTGTCGATGCTGAAGGTGTCCTTCAGCGGCTGGATCCAGCCCTTCGCGGCGAATTCCGCGGTCCACGGCACGTCCAGTGCGACCACGTCATAGGTGGACTGCTTGGAGCGCATGTGCTCGACCAGGTCGTCGTACTGCTGCGAGGCATCGTTCGACTGCTCTTTGAAGGTGACCTGCTCGTCCGGGTGCGAGGCGTTCCAGCGCTCGATCAGCTGCTTGACCGCGCCGGTTTCGGTGGTGTCCTTGCCCTCGACGTAGGTGATCGGGCCGCGGCCGGTGAGGTTCTGACTGGATGGATTGCCGCCGTTATCGCTGGAGCAGGCGCTGGTGAACGTCGCCGTCAGCAGCGCAACAGCGGCGGCTGCCAACGCCGCTCGTGGTACGAGCGACGAACGTAGGGACGTCACCTTTTTCAAAGCCATCGCGAACACTCCAAGGGGTCGAGACGTGAGCAGCAGCACACCCTGCAGGTGCACAAGGCAAGATACATGGTTGTTATATGCGACGCAGCGATTGTGCCCGCAACAGGGGCACTGTCCAGCCGGGGCGGACGCTTTCGCCGCGATGTCATAGTCGCTCGCAACCTCGTTATTTCGCCGGGCCCTCGGCCCGATCGTCTGCGCCCGGATCCGGGTTGAGCGCGCCGACCTCCTGACGGCTATCAGTTTTGAATATTTCGTCAGAAACCTTGACTGTGTGAATCATCGCATGTGACGATTTCGTCAGCTACGGCGGAGGTGGACACGAATGCTTTCGATAGCTGGTGGATCGCAGCCGACGAACCTCGCGCCCAGCATTCCGAATTACGCACCAACGGACAGGAACCATCGAGATGACTGTGGATTTCGCCCACACGTATACCGATCCGCCGCAGCGTTTCAGTGCCGAACTCAGTGGTGGCGGCGCTGCGCAGGACCTCTTCCAGCGTGTCGGGACACTCCTCGGGGAACTCCCCGAACCCGGCCCCGTGCGGACCGACACCGACGGTGAACGCGAGCAGCTCGGCGATACGACGGTGGTACACCGGTTCGTCAAGGCGCCCGGTGACAGCGAGACCGTCACATGGCACTACGTGGAGGCCGGTGACCCATCGGCGCCCACGGTCGTGTTCCTGCACGGTGTGCCGGATTCGTGGTGGCAATGGCATTACGCCTTGGAGTTGCTGAGCGACCGATATCATTGCGTCGCTGTCGATTTGAAAGGCTATGGACAATCCGACAAACGCACCGGCGATTACCGTCAACGAGGGGTGGCAGGCCAACTCCAGGCCCTCTTGGACACGATCGGTATCGCCGAGTTCGCGCTGGTGACGCACGACCGCGGCACCCCGCCCGGCGATCACGTCGTCGCCATGCTCGGCGATCGGGTGACCGGATATGCCCGCGGACAGCAGCATCTGTGGCATCTGCATCCCAGCCTGCATCCGCAGCAGCAACTCTTCACGTCGGCGGACGCCCCGACGCTGCTCGGTGACGCCCGTCGGTTCGTCGCCTCGGCATACACCTGGCTGGCCGCGCGACCCGTCGCGGCATCGGACCTCCTGCGCACCATCGAGGAGTTCTCCCATCCGGGTATCGCCGCGGCCGTCCCGCGCTACTTCCACTCCTCGTCATTCCGGCAGGAATGGATCGATCGGCGCGCCGAATTGATCCGCTCCTGGACGGCGCCGGTGCTGATTTTGCAGGGCGCTCAGGACCCGATGCAGCCGCACGAGTTCTACACCGATCCCGATGTTGTCGAGATGCTGCCGACGGGCAGCGATGTGCACCTATTCGACACAGGACATTTCTGGCCCTTCGAGGCGCCGCACGAATCGGTCGATGTCATTCGCGCGTTCCTCGATTCCGTGACCCGTTAGCCACGATTTCCGCCGGATCTGTGGCACCGCAAGATCAGGTTCGGATTCGGTGGGTGTGGTCGACGGCCGTGTCGGTCGACAAACTGCCGGGTTCCGCGGGCCCGGTGGTGGTCACCCGCGATGCGGTTAGGCTGGCTGGCGATGACTTCGCCGAATGCGGTTCCGGACCGGATGCTCACCAGGATCGGTGGGTTGCTGCGCCAAGCCGAATCGACCGATAACGAGCACGAGGCCGAGGCATTTCTGGCCGCGGCCCAGCGGTTGGCGACCAGGTCCTCGATCGACCTCACGGTCGCCCGTGCGCATATCGCCGGACGTGAGCGCAGGCCGACGCCGGTGCAGCGGATGATTCCGATCGGCGAACCAGGCAAGAAGGGTTTGCGCACCTACGTGCAGTTGTTCGTGGCGATCGCCGCGGCCAATGATGTGCGCTGCGATGTTGCGCGCACGTCCACGCAGGTTTACGCGTACGGCTTCGATTCCGATATCGATACGTGTGCAGCCCTCTACGCCAGTCTGCTGGTGCAGATGGTGCGTGCGTCGGATCAGTACATCAAATCGGGCCAGTATCGTTCGGCCACCGTCGAAAAGCTCGTCACGGAGAAACGCTGGGGCCGAAAGGTGCAGCGGCGGGTGCAAGCGCCGGTCGCGGCGGTTACCGCGCGGCTGAACTTTCAGATGGCCTTCGCCGCACGGATCGGCCGACGCCTTGCCGAGGTGAAGGCGGAGGTCGTGGCCGAGGTGGTGCCCGAAACCGTGGCGGCGGGAACGGCATTGGCCCTGCGCAATAAGGAAGTCGAGCTCACCGACTTCTACAAGAAGACCTCCGATGCCCGCGGCACCTGGCGCGGTCCGCAGGCGTCGGCCGGACATTCCGCCGCGGCCCGGCGTGCGGGTGATCGGGCGGGGAAGGCGGCGCGACTCGGGACATCTCCCGAACTCGGTACTGCGCGTGGGCAGTTGCCCGGCGGGGCGAAATGAGCGAATTCATTGCGTGACATGCGAATTGCCCGACTCGGTGTGAGCGACAATGGGTGTGAACCGTGAGCGGGGCCCGATGAGTGCACGAGATACCCAGCGCGCCAAGGTGTATGACGCCGAGCAGTTGGTGCGCAGTGTATTCGATCGAGCCGATGAAAACGGTGTCCGCACGGTGGAGCTCTACGGTTCACATCTCACGCTGCCGATCGAGCGCCGCTTCGCCTCGGTCGAATCGGTGCAGGTCTACGCCGATAAGGTGCTGAGTCTCAATTGGATTCGGGCGCAATGGGACCGTGCCGCGACGCCCGTCCGGGTCCGCTCCCGCGCCGGAACCGCCGCCGCGCACTACGAGGCCGCCGATGCGGTGCTGGCTGTTCCGCTGTACACCGGTGCGACCGCATGGGCACTGCGCGAATTGGTGATTCTGCACGAACTGGCCCATCACCTCGAGCCCGCCGCCGGATCGGTGGCCCCGCACGGACCCGAGTTCTGCAGCCGCTACTTGGAACTCGTCGATGGCATTATCGGGCCGGAAGCTGGGCTGGTTCTGCGGTCGAGCATGCTCGGGTGCGGTGTCCGCTTGACCTGAGGCCGCTGCTGCTTTTGGTCGCGCCGTGTCTGCGGCCGCCGGTGGCTGATTGTCGGGCTAGGCATGCGAACTCGCGATGCTCGGCTGTGGTGCCCGCCTTCGCGTGTCCAACGCGATCGAGATCGCGCGACCGCGGTTGCGCAACGCCGACCTGTTGGAGGTGCCGGGTTCGGTGGTCCACTGCTCTCCGTTGCCGACTGATGTCGCGACACGGTCACTCGGGCGGCGCCAGTGCGCGGACGCGGGTAAGTCGGTCCTCCCACCAGCGGGTTCGTGCTGGGTCGGGGTGGCGGTACTGCTCCAGTAGGGCCGGGTCGGGTGTAGGTGGTGACTTCGGGACCGCCATGAAGCCGTCGACGGGGCGGAGTGATTCGTGGACGAGGTCGCCTTCGAGGAGCGACAAAGTGCCAAGGCCGCAGGCGAATTCGAGTTCGGGGAGGGCGGCGGCGAGTGCGAGTTGGGCGGCTAGGCCGACGCTGGTTTCCAGGGCGGAGGAGACTACGCACGGCAGCCCAGCGGCCTCGGCGACCTGGAGTGCGCGGCCGACACCGCCCAGCGGAGTGCATTTGAGAACCGCGATATCCGCGGCACCCGCCACCGCGACGCGCAGGGGATCATCGGCGCGGCGGATGGATTCATCGGCGGCGATTCGGACATCGACACGCCGACGCACCGCGGCCAGCTCCTCGATAGTGCGGCATGGTTGCTCGACGTACTCCAAACCGCCTGCGGCACGGTCGATCTGCTTGATATGCGTGACGGCCGTCTCGACATCCCAGACCGCATTGGCGTCCACCCGAACCGAGCCATCGGGCCCCAGCGCATCCCGGACCGCCTCGACCCGCGCCAGATCCTCGCTCAGCGAATCCGGGTGATCTGCGATCTTCACCTTCGCTGTGCGGCATCCGGACCCGGCCACGATCGCATGCGCTCGCCCCGGATCGACCGCGGGCACCGTGCAATTGATCGGAATCAGTTCCCGCACCGGCGCCGGCCAGCCAACCGTCACCTGTTCCACCGCGGTCGCCAACCAGCTGGCGGCCTCTCGATCGTCGTACTCGGGAAACGGACAGAACTCGCCCCACCCGAGCGGCCCCCTGATCAACATCCCCTCACGCACCGTGATGCCGCGGAACCGGGTCCGCATCGGAATGGCGTAGACGAAGGTTTCGGTCATCACCGTGCAGCCTAGCGATCCCGGTGCCCCCGCCCGCGCTGTGCGCCTGCCGCCACTGGCAAGGCCGCGAGGATCGGCGAATTGTTCGCGCACGGAGTTGCACTGCCGCGGGCTTCCTGTCGGGCGCGCCTGGTGTGGCTGGCAGGGCCGCGGGGATCGGCGAATTGTTCGCGTGGAGCAGGGCTGCTGCGCGGCTAGCTTCTCGTTGTCGGCGTTTGCCGCTGTGGACGGTGGGCTAGACGAGTAAGTCCGAAGTCCCCGTGATGCCCGGACATGGCGGAGGGCGTCGAAGATCATTGTGTGACGAACGATCTGGACGCCCTCCTGACCGCACTGTACGTGAAGATCGATGATGAGTTGACCGGACCGCGGTGGACTGGGCGGCCTCCGGTGTTGACCGATTCGGAACTGGTGTGCCTGGCGGTGGCGCAGTCGCTGCTGGGGTTTACCTCCGAGGCGCACTGGCTGCGGTATGCCCGCAAGCATTTGACCGGCATGTTTCCGTATCTGCCGCAGCAGTCCGGCTACAACAAGCGGCTTCGGGCGGCTCTGGGCTTGGTCAAGCGGGTCGTTCGGATGCTGGCGCGGTCGAGTGATTTCTGGCTCGATGACTGCTGGATCGTGGACTCGACCCCGATACCGTGCGGGATGTCCCGACCCACAGTGGCGCGCTCGGAGCTGGCCGGGTGGGCCGGTTACGGCTACTGCGCGTCGCATTCACGGTTCTACTGGGGTTTGAAACTGTATCTGGTGTGTACCCCGGCGGGGATGCCGATCATGTGGGCCTTAGCAGACCCGAAAATCGGTGAACGCGAGGTGCTTTCGGCGATGCTCGAGGTCGACGCGGTCGTGGCGGGTGAGCACGACGGGATTCTGTTGATCTGCGACAAGGGTTTCGCGGGCCGTGATTTCGAGACACTGCTGGGCGAGTACGGGATCACCATGCTGCGGCCATCCCGCAAGGATGAGAAGGCCCGTTACGGTGAACCGCTGCTGAAGAAGGTGCGGCAGTTGATCGAGTCGGTCAACGACACCCTCAAAGGGCAACTCGACCTGGAAGACCACGGCGGACGCTCCTGCCAGGGCGTCGCGATCCGCGTCGCCCAACGCGTGCTGGCGATGGCCGCCGCGATCTGGCACAACCACACGATCGCCGCACCGGTCACCCGCTCACTGATCGCCTACGACCACTGACCAGGCTTCGGACTTAGTCGTCTAGTGCGGGCGGGTGGTGCTGGAGCGGAGTGGCACTGGGATGTGCGAGTCCGATCCAACGGTCATGCTGGGGTATGGGGTCGAGTCGGTTCGAGCTGCGGTTGGCGAATGCGGTTCGGGCGGTGCTCGGGTCGGTGTTCGTGGTCGGGTTCGGGTGGGTGGTGGCCTCTGCCGTGCCGCTGTATGAATTTCTCGGACGTGATGCCGATCCCGATGGGGGTGTGCGCTATCTGCCGGTCGCGTATTGCGTTGCGTGGGTCGGGATCGCCCTTTCCGTAGTCGCGGTGGGCATCATGGTTGTGCAGAAGATCCGTTACCGACGCCGCATCGCTTGGGCGCCGCTGGTGGCGGTGCCATTGATTGCCGAGTCGTGGTTGCTCGGCTTTTTGATCGCGGTAGTGCTGGTTTCGATCTGAGCCCGCGGCACCGATGCGAGACCGGTGCCGCGGTACTCGGTGACTCAGAGCCGTTCGATAATGGTGGCGTTGGCCAAACCACCTGCTTCACACATGGTTTGCAGACCATAGCGCGCACCGCGCTCCTGCATGGCGTGCACCAGCGTGGTCATCAGGCGCGCGCCGGAAGCGCCGAGCGGATGTCCGATGGCGATGGCGCCGCCGTTCACATTGACCTTCGACATGTCCACACCGGTGTCGTGTGCCCAGGCCAGTACCACCGGCGAGAAGGCCTCGTTGATCTCGACCAGATCGATATCGGAGAGCTGAAGTCCGGCGCGCTGCAACACCTTCTGCGTTGCCGGGATCACGGCGGTCAGCATGAGCAGCGGATCGTCACCGGCTACGGCGAAGCTGTGCAGCCGGGCCAGCGGCTTCAGTCCGAGTTCTTCGGCGCGTTCGCTGGTCATGATCAGCACCGCCGCGCTGCCGTCGCTGACCTGGCTCGCCGTCGCGGGGGTGATCTGCCAGCCGATTTCCGGGAAGCGCGCGGCCATGGCCTCGTCGTAGTAGGCGGGACGCAGTTTGCCGAGGGTCTCCAGGGTGCTGCCCACCCGGATGCCCTCATCGGTTTCCAGTCCGGCGATGGGGGCGAGCTGACCGGCGAACGAGCCGTTCTTCGTTGCCAGCGCTGCCTTTTCGTGGCTGCCGAGGGCGAATTCGTCGAGCTGGTTGCGGGTCAGGCCCCAGCGGGCCGCGATCAGTTCGGCGCTGATGCCCTGGGATACCAGACCCTCCGGATAACGCTCGGCGAAGCCGACACCGGAGAAGTCGTCGGATCCGATCATATTTGCGCCCATCGGAATTCGTCCCATGGACTCGACACCTGCCGCGACCACGATGTCGTAGGCACCGGCGATCACGCCCTGTGCGGCGAAATGAATGGCCTGCTGACTGCTGCCGCACTGGCGATCGACCGTCGTCGCCGGTACCGATTCGGGATAGCCCGCGGCCAGCGCCGCACGCCGGGTCATATTGGCGCCCTGTTCGCCGATCTGCGTGACGATGCCGCCGATCACATCGTCGATGAGCACCGGATCGATGCCGCTGCGGTCCACTACCGCGCGCAGGCTGTGTGCGAGCAGGTCCACCGCGTTGACATCGTGCAGTGCCCCGTTCGGCTTCCCCTTGCCGATCGGCGTGCGTACCGCTTCGACAATCACCGCGTCTCTCATGGTGGTTCCTTTCGAACCGTGAGCCGATCTTTTTCACCTGGCTCTATGGGCTTATAGTCAGGTTAACGCCTGGATATAGTCGACTCAAGCCAGATATCGCTATGATGTTCGTCATGGCAGCCGTGATGGAAGGACCGTTGGCAGATCTGAGCGCGTGGAAACCCACGGAATGCTCGATCGCGAAGGCGATGGACCTCATCGGTACCCGCTCGGCGATCCTGATCCTGCGCGAGGCCTACTACGGCACGACCCGGTTCGACGGTTTCGCCGCTCGGGTCGGCATCACCGACGCCGCGGCATCCGGCCAGCTCCGCAAGCTGACCGAGGCAGGCCTGCTCGCCAAGCGGCCGTATCAGGAGTCGGGCAAGCGGACTCGCCACGAGTACGTGCTGACGGATATGGGTCGCGATCTACTGCCCGTGGTGCTCGCGCTCATGCAGTGGGGCGATGCGTACCTGCAGCCGGGACCCGCGCCGCTGCTGCTGGTCGAGGAATCCAGCGGTGCGCCGGTTCGTGTGGAAGTGCGCAGCGAAACGGGTCGCGAGATCGACCTCGAAGAACTCCGTGTCCGGCTCAACCCCGAATATTCGCGCGCCATCCGCTCGGCGAAGTAGGACCCTCAGGCGGTGACAACCGCGTAGTTGATGTCCTCGGTGCCGAACTTGTTGTAGAGGTGAACCCAGAGCAGCACAAGGGGTTCGGTGCTTCGCGCGGTCACGACGCCGCCCAGGTCGATGATCTGCTCATCGGACCAGCCGAAGGATTTCAGCAGCGCCGCCACCTCGGCCTTGGCCGGCTCGTCATCGCCGCTCAGAAAGACATTGTGCTGCCCTGGAATTCGGGACGGGTCCACCATGAGCTGGTTGTTCATGGTGTTGAGGGTCTTGACCACCCGCGCGTCCGGGAAGGCCTGCTGGATCGCCTCGGCGACGCTGCCCGCCTCGGGGGTGGCCAATTTCGGCGGGAATCCACCGGAGAAATCCAGTGCATTCGACACGTCCACCAGCACTTTCCCGCTCAGATTCGCCGCGCCCGCCGCAGTGAGCGCAGCCAGCGAGACGGTGCCGGAGGTCGCGTTGAACACCAGCTCGGCATCGGCCGCGGCGTCGGCGAAAGTGCCATGGCTGCCACCGGTTTCGTTCGACCACTCGGTTGCCGCCGCATTGTCGGCGGTCCGGGACCCGAGCGTCACCGCGTGTCCCAGTTCGACCAGCTTGCTCGCGAGCCTGCGTCCGACCTGCCCGGTACCGAGCACCGCTATCTTCAACGTCCACTCCTCACGCAGATCCCGTTCGAGCGTCGAGTTTATGAGTGCGGCGTGGTTTTCGCGTGGTCTTCCGCCGTGGGCGAACGCCGATGGCATCGCGCTCATCGGACAGTTCCACACTGCGAGCGGTCTGGGGAGGCGGCCTGTGCTGCCTTCAACGACGAGGGCAAGGACGGCACCTCGGTTTCTGCGCGTGCACTTTCGCCGGTATCCGGTAGGAAGTGTCGGATCGGCGAAAGTGCACGCGCAGCGGTCTCAGGACAGACGGCGACCGTCGACGGCGGAGAAGAAGTAGGTGTGTTCCGGTGTGGGCGTCAACCGCACCCGGGTGCCCTTCTCCGGCGGGTTGCGCCAATCCGCCCGCGCCACAATGGTTTCGGCCGCGCCGTTCGTCGCGCCCTCGGCAACCGTGCGGCCGTAGATGTAGGCGTCCGAGCCCAGCTCCTCGACGACGTCGACTTCCATCTGGATGCCCGACTTGTCCACCGCCCCACCGATTTCCAGATGTTCGGGCCGCACGCCGACCACTACCGACCCCTCTGCGGCATCCGCGACCGACCGCGGTACCGCCAGCTCGGCGCCGCCGAGCTGCACCGCGCCGTCGGCGACCGGCAGCGTGAACAGATTCATCGCGGGCGAACCCATGAATCCGGCGACGAACACATTCGCCGGATCCCGGTACAGATCACGCGGCGTCGCGCACTGCTGCAGCAGTCCGTCCTTGAGCACCGCGACCCGATCACCCATGGTCATAGCCTCGACCTGGTCGTGCGTGACGTACACGGTGGTGGTGCCGAGGCGACGCTGCAGCTGGGCGATCTGCGTGCGGGTCTGCACGCGCAGCTTGGCGTCCAAGTTCGACAGCGGTTCGTCCATCAGGAATACCTGCGGCTGGCGCACGATCGCCCGGCCCATCGCGACGCGCTGACGCTGACCGCCGGACAGCGCCTTCGGCTTGCGGTCCAGATAGGGCTCGAGGTCGAGCAGTTTGGCCGCCTCCAGCACCCGGCGCTCCTTCTCCGCCTTGGCGACCTTGGCGAGTTTGAGCGCGAAGCCCATATTCTCCGCGACGGTCATATGCGGGTAGAGCGCGTAGTTCTGGAACACCATGGCGATATCGCGTTCCTTGGGTTCGGCGTGCGTGACGTCGTTGTCGCCGATCAGAATGCGCCCGTCGTCGACATCCTCGAGCCCGGCGAGCATCCGCAGCGAGGTTGATTTACCGCAGCCGGACGGGCCGACCAGCACGAGGAATTCCCCGTCGGCGATCTCCAGATTCAGCTTGTCGACGGCGGGTTTGGTCGAGCCGGGGTAGAGCCGGGTCGCGCTATCGAAGGTCACGGTGGCCATGACAAATCACATCCCATCACCGGCAGGAACGTGCCGGACGATCCGAGTAAGGGTTGACCGGCGATATTACTGGATGTGCTTGCTTCGCGCGCGATGCGCTCGAGTTCGCGCAGAAATAGATCGGTGCCGTCGAGCGGCCGGTTCCCGCCGGACAGCGGTGTCCGTGGCAGCTCCCTCCACCTCCGCCTTCCTTACGGGCTCAGCCGGGAATGGGGACGGCCGAGAAGTGATGATCATCGACGGCACTCTGGAGCTGAGCAACCTGGACTCGTGCTGGGCCAGTGGCTTCGCGCGCGTTATACGTTTCGCTTCGTTCGCGGTGCACTGCGCGGGACAGGACCCCGGGTAATAGCTGCGCTGAAGATCTTGACGCCGGTAGCCTCGATCGGGGAACCAGATCGAGCAACGAGGAGCAGGCTCATGACGCGACCGGTTCGAATCGGTGTACAGCTACAGCCCCAGCACGCCTCCGACTACGGACTCCTGCGCGACGCCGTGCTGCGCGCGGAGGATGCGGGCGTCGATATCGCCTTCAACTGGGATCACTTCTATCCGCTGACCGGCGACCACAACGGTGCGCATTTCGAATGCTGGACCATGCTCGGAGCGTGGGCCGAGCAGACCGAACGAATCGAGATCGGCGCGCTGGTCACCGGCGGCGGTTACCGCAATCCCGATCTGCTCGCCGATATGGCGCGCACGGTGGACCACATCAGCAATGGCCGGCTCATTCTCGGCATCGGCGCGGGGTGGTTCCAGAAGGATTACGACGAGTACGGCTATGAATTCGGTACGCCGGGAACCAGGCTCGCGCTGCTGAAGGCGAATATGGCCCGGCTCACCTCCCGGCTGAAGAAGCTGAATCCGCAGCCGACCCGCGATATCCCGATCCTGATCGGCGGCGGTGGCGAGAAGAAGACGCTGCGGCTGGTCGCGCAGTACGCCGATATATGGCATACCTTCGCCGACCTCGACGCGATCGCGCACAAGAACAAGGTGCTCACCGACCACTGCGCGGACGTCGGCACCGATCAGGCGAAGATCGAGCGCTCGGTGCAATGGCCGGGTGCGGAGCGGGCGGCGACATTCGTCGACGCCGGGGTGAATCTGTTCACCATCGGTGTGAGCGGGCCGAAGTTCGACCTGAGTGAGGTCGAGCGGGCGGTCCGTTGGCGTGACGAGGTGAATCCGGAGCCGGTCAGAGGTCTGGCCTAGCCCCGGACCGTAACGCCGGTCGGCGCTCGGGTTCGAATCACCGTGATTCGAATTCCGGGATCGGGCCGTGGTGCCGCGTCCGTGCACGCCCGGCGGCCGCAGGCCTTGACGGCGAGATGTGGCCGACCGCACGCGCCACGGGTAGCTGCCTGTCAGCCCTGAATCGGACGTTAGGGTTCCTCACCATGGCTGGTCTGCCCGCTGTGCGGTCTCGTGCGTTGATCGCCGTGCTATTGCTTGCCGTCGGCCTCGCCGCCACGGCCTGCGGTTCCGGCGACGAATCCTCCGATCGAGACCAATGCACGCCGCCCGGACTCAGCGCGGCATCGGCCGCACCGACGAACCTCGGCTCGGCGGCAGCGGCTGGCGCGGACAAGTACACCACCGCGAGCACGTTGCCGGTGTCGGCGATCGATACCGGCAAGCTGCGTTTGATCACGCCGGGCAAGCTCACGGTGGGCACGCTCTCGGATGCGCCGCCGAGCATCTGCTTGAACTCGGCGGGCTCGTTCACCGGCTTCGACAATGAGCTGCTGCGGGCGATCGGCGCGAAACTCGGTCTCCAGGTGGAGTTCGCTGGCACCGAATTCGCACCGCTGCTCTCGCAGGTTTCCGGCGGTCGCTTCGATGTCGGTTCGTCGAATATCACCACCACCGCGGAGCGGCGCGAACGCGTCGGATTCACCAACGGTTACGACTTCGGCTACTTCTCTCTCGTTGTCCCCAACGGCAGTGCCGTCAAGGGCTTTTCGGATCTGGGGCGCGGCAACCGGATCGCCGTCGTGCAGGGCACGGTGCAGGACGATTACGTGGTCAACCAGCTGCATCTGGATCCGGTGAAGTTCCCGGATTACGCCACCGCCTACGCGAATCTGAAGTCTGGTCAGGTCGATGCCTGGGTCGCGCCGTCGGCGCAAGCCGAGGGGCAGGTGAAGTCGGGTGACGGAACCACGATCATCCAGAACACCTTCAGCCTGGACAATTTCGTCGGCTACGCGGTCGCCAAGAACAACCAGCCGCTGATCGACGCGCTGAACAGCGGTCTCGATGCCGTGATCGCCGATGGCACCTATGCCAAGCTCTACGCCGACTGGGTGCCGAGGCAGTTGCCGCCCGGTTGGAAGCCGGGCTCGAAAGCCGCACCCGCACCGCAACTCCCGGACTTCGCCGCCATCGCCGCGGCGAAGAAGACCACCGACAGCGGACAGACCGCGCCGAAATCGACGTTGCAGCAGCTGCGGGAGACGTTCTTCGACTGGTCGCTGTACCGCAAGGCATTTCCCGATCTGTTCACGACCGGTCTGCCGAATACCCTGATCCTGGCGCTGGTTTCGGGCGTGCTCGGCACCTTCCTCGGCATGCTGCTCGCGGTCGCGGGCATCTCCCGGACGCGCTGGTTGCGCTGGCCCGCAAGGATTTACACCGATATCTTCCGCGGCCTGCCCGCCGTCGTGATCATCCTGATCATCGGACTCGGCATCGGCCCTGTCGTGCGCAATATCACCGGCAACAACCCGTATTGGCTCGGTGCGATCGCGCTGGCATTGCTGGCCTCGGCCTATATCGGTGAAATCTTCCGTTCCGGCATCCAATCCGTGGAGGCGGGGCAGCTGGAGGCCGCGCGTGCCATCGGCTTCGGCTACCGCCAGGCCATGACGCTGGTGGTGATTCCGCAGGGTGTGCGCCGGGTGCTGCCCGCGCTGATGAACCAATTCATCGCGCTGATCAAGGATTCCTCGCTGATCTACTTCCTCGGACTGCTCGCGACCCAGCGCGAACTGTTCGCGGTCGGACGAGATCTCAACGCACAGACCGGAAATCTCTCCCCGCTGGTCGCCGCCGGTCTGGTCTATCTACTGCTGACCATCCCGCTGACGCACCTGGTGAACTATATCGACCACCGGATGCGCACCGGCCGACCCGACCAGCCGATCGACCAGGTCGAGGCGGCCACGATCACGGAAGGGCGCGGGTAAACCATGAGCGAGCGAATCGACAACATGAGTGCCTCTCTCACCGGAACCGGTCTGCATCTGACGCTGGGCCACAACCATGTGCTGCGCGGCGTCGATATCCATGTCGACGCGGGCAAGACCACCACCGTCATCGGGCCGTCCGGCTCCGGCAAGTCGACACTGCTGCGGGTGCTGAACCGCCTGCACGAACCCGATCAGGGTGATGTGCTGCTGGACGGCGAGTCGGTGCTCACCGAGGATCCGGATAAGCTGCGCCAGCGCATCGGCATGGTGTTCCAGCACTTCAACCTGTTCCCGCACAAGACGGTTGCGGAGAATGTGGCGCTCGGACCGCGCAAGCTGCGCGGGCTGTCCAAGGATGCCGCTCGCGCGCTGGCCGTCGAGCAGCTCGAGGTGGTCGGGCTGGCGAAGAAGGCCGATTCGCGGCCGGGCAATCTGTCCGGTGGGCAGCAGCAGCGGGTGGCGATCGCCCGTGCGCTGGCCATGCAGCCGGAGATCATGTTCTTCGACGAGGCCACTTCGGCGCTGGATCCGGAGTTGGTGAAGGGCATTCTCGCGCTGATGGCCGATCTGGCTACCCAGGGGATGTCGATGATCGTGGTGACCCACGAAATGGGTTTCGCGCGCAGCGTCTCCGACAGCGTGCTGTTCATGGACGCTGGTCAGGTGGTTGAAACCGGCACACCCGACGCTTTGTTCGACAACCCGCGGACTCCGCGACTGCAGCGCTTCCTCGCGCAGGTTTTGTGACCGGCAGCACACATCTAGTAAACTCGATAGATGCGCACCTGTTAATGTATTGCCGCGCTCGGCGCGACATATCCAGCAATGGGAACGAGGAGGTCCGATGACCACAGCGCATCACGAGCACACCGACCACCAGCACGTCCACGGGCCCGGCTGCGGCCACACCGAAGTCCCGCACGGTGACCACACCGACTACGCCCACGGCGGCCACCTGCACCGCGAACACAACGGCCACTGGGACGAATGCGAACCTGCCGGCCACACCGAACATGTCGGCCACGACCACACCCACGGCCCCAATTGCGGCCACGAAGCCGTCCAGCACGGCGACCACGTCGACTACCTCCACGACGGCCACCACCACGCCGCCCATAACGGCCACTACGACGACCACTGAGCGCGCCTCGCCGAGCTGCTGCCCGAATCGGCCGCAGCTCGGCAGCTGGCGAAATCGACTCGCCGCGCGACTCGGATTCGAGTAGAGATGGCGGGATGGGGATTGTCGATCCACTGGTTCGGCTGCTGACGCCCGAGGACTGGGCGGCATTTCGGAGCATTCGCCTGCGCGCCCTGGCCGATGCACCGCAGGCTTTCGGCTCGACGCTGGAGCAGGCGCGGAGCAGGTCCGATCAGGATTGGTCGGACCTACTGACGCAGCGTGCGCAGTTCGTTGCGAGCGTCGACGGCATCGATGTCGGGACCGCCGCCGGGCTGGATGATCCCGAACGGCCTGGGGCGCACCTGATTTCGATGTGGGTTGCGGAAAAGTCCCGTGGGACCGGGATTTCGGATCGTCTCGTGCGATCGGTGATCGACTGGGCGGTCGATGTGGGGCATCGCAAGGTGTGGTTGGAGGTCGCTGCCGGCAACGCGGCGGCCGAGCGGTTGTATCTGCGGCACGGCTTCGTGCGGACCGGGGTGCAGGGGACGATTGCGCCCGACGATCCACGGCCCGAATTCGAGATGCTCTTGAACCTGTGAACCGGGCACGCTGACCGCATACGTATAGGTCGGCGAAAAGTACTTATGGATGACTGATTCGGCGCCCATGGCTCTGCTCATAACGTAGTTCCCGTCAGCACGAACGACAGCGGAACCGCAGATCAGAAGCCTTGGAGGCCAACATGAACGAGCTCGTCGCGCAGTACCTGGAAGTCTGGAACACCACCGATGCCGCCGCCCGCAAGGCCGGAATCGAGGCTGTGTTCACCCCCGAGGCCAGCTACATCGACCCGCTGGCCGCGGTTGCCGGACACGACCAACTGGATGCGGCCATCGCCGGTGTTCAGGCCCAGTTCCCGGGGTGGGTTTTCACCCTCGCCGGACCGGTCGACGCTCACCACAACCAGGTGCGCTTCACCTGGGAACTCGGCCCCGCCGATGCCCCCGCCGTAGTCGTCGGCTTCGACGTCGCGGTCATCGAGGACGGACGTATCGCGAACGTCTACGGCTTCCTCGACAAAGTTCCCGCCGCAGCCTGATCCGAACTCGTTATCCCAGAAGGAAATACCAGTCATGACCACGACCGCCCCCACCTACATGTCCACCCTGCTCGCACCCGGCCAGCACCTGCTGCGCACCTCACTGCGCCTGGACTCGGTCGTCACCACCGTCAACGGCCTTGCCTACCTGGCACTTTCGGGCCCACTCGAATCCCTGCTCGGCCTGGACAGCAAGATCGGCATTCCGATCGGAGTCTTCCTGACCCTCTACGGCATCGGTGTCGCACTGGTCGGCATGACCAAGACCATCAATACCAAGGCCGCCGTCGTGGTCGCCGCGGGTAATGCCGCCTGGGTCGTGGTCAGCCTGGCCGCCCTCGTCGAGGGCTCACTCGAGCTGAACACGGTCGGCTCGATCTGGACCGTGATGCAGGCAGCCACCGTCGGCGGATTCGCGGCCCTGCAGTACCTCGGCATCCGCAAGGCCCGCTGAATATTGGATCTACTCGACCAACCCCCGCAAAATGCGGCATCGGAACCGTCCGATGCCGCGTTCGGTGTTTGTGGTCGGTGCCTGCCTCTAGAGTCGGGGGCGTGCTCGAGGCAACCAAGATCCCGACCGAATTCGGCACCTTCGACGCCCTGACCAGCGGCGAACCAGGTGGGCGCGAAGTTGTGCTGTTGCACGGCTTTCCGGAGTCGGCCATCGCATGGGAGTTCCAGCTGACCGCCCTCGGTGGCGGCGGCTGCCATGTCATCGCGCCCGATCAGCGCGGTTATTCGTCAGGGGTGCGTCCCGGCAAGGTCGCCGATTACCGCGTCGAGGAGTTGGTCGCCGATGTCATCGCCATCGCCGACCAATCGGGTTGGCAGCGTTTCGATCTCGTCGGTCACGACTTGGGCGCGCACGTCGCCTGGGCAGTAGCGGCCGACCACCCGGCACGAATCCGAACCCTGACCGCCGTATCGCAGCCGCACCCCACCGCGTTCTCACAGGCCATGACCGAGGACGAAGACCAGGCGCAACGAGCCCAGCACTTCACCCACTTCCGCCAGCCCCGGACCCCCGAGCGCGCCCTCCTCGCCGACGATGCCGCCGCCCTCCGCAAGATCTTCGACTGGAAGATTTCCGAGGAACGCATCGACGACTACATCCACCGCCTCACCCGCCCCGATGCCCTCACCGCGGCCCTCAACTGGTACCGAGCCTTCCCGCTCGCCGGTCCGACCGTCCCCATCACCGTCCCGACCCTCTACGTCTGGGGCACCGAAGACCCCACCATCGGCTCCACCGCCGCCCTGGCCACCGCCGCCCAGGTCACCGCCCCCTACCGCTTCGAAATGCTCGAGGACACCTCCCACTGGATCCCCGAAGAAGCCCCCGAATCCCTCACCCGCCTCATCATGGAACACCTCCTCGCCCATCGGACGTAGTCGCCTCAGGTACGGACGGTGGCGAAGGCGGACCAGAGGAGGGGGGAGTATTCGATGGCGTGGGTGGTGCGCCAGGCGGTCAGGCGAGATCGTTGCCAGGTGGCGAGGGCGGTTACCGGGTCCGGGTGTTCGTGGGCGGCGTCGATGGCACAGATGGCGTCTTGCAGGGGGTGGGCTTCGGGGGGTGCACCGGCGAGGCGTTGGAAGGCGAAGTCGGTGGGGAGCGGCCAGCGGCTGGCGGTGACCAGTTCGGCGCCGCCGTTGATCATGGCGGTGACCAGGCCGAGGGCCTCGCTGAAGCGCATATCGCCGCCGCTTTCGCAGGCGATCAGCGCGACTCGGCTCGGAATGGGCCAGAGTTGTGGTCCGGCAACGGGATCGGTGGTCAGGGTGTGGGTGCCGAGCAGTAGGTCCTTGGCCGAGAGTGGGCGGTGGGCTCGGACGGGGGCGGCGAAGCCGATGGATTCGGCGTCGCAGGCGAGGTGTAATTCGGAGGCTTCGCTCTGGCCGGATTCGGGGGCTGCGGCGGTTACGTGCCCTACATAGGTCAGGCGGCTGGCACCGCCATGTAGCGCTTCGCTCAACCAGCTGCGATCGATATCCGTGCGGCGGAAGGCGTCGATCGGATCATCGACCGCGGGCAGTAGTCGGCCCTGGGCCGAATATTCGGCAACCCGTTGGGAAGACCGGGCCCAGCGAGCCCAGCACTTTCACCTACTTCCGCCACCCCCGGTCCCTGAGCGCTCCCTCCTCGCCGGTGATGCCGCAGCCGTCCGCCAGAGGAAGATTCCCGAGGAGCGCATCGACGACTATGTCCACCGCCTCCACACGAGGCACTGTGCCCGTACATCAAGAGCGTCCACACGCGCTGATCGAAATCGCCACGCGCCGAACCGATCGCGCATCGGTCGAGATCGACCGATGCGGATTCGGACAGGACCCGTCGCTGCTGAAATTCAAATCGGAGTGGCCCGGTCAGAATCCGATCAGCCTGGTTCGCCCGGCGACCTCGACGCCGACGTGCATCTGGCAGCCGCCCTGCTGCCCGAGATCGGCGCTGCCGGGCAAAGTGCGGCGAAGGTGCGCCGGGAACAGGTGACCGCGACCGGCGACGTCGCCGGCCATCGACGCTGAGATTCTCTGCCGTCGGTGCCGCCCACTGCTACGGTCGTGCCATGTTCGCTCTTGTGGTGAAGTTCGACTTGTTCGACCAGGACGCGGCCGACGCGTTCGACCAACTCGTCGCCGACACCGTTCAGCAGATCATCGAACACGAAACCGGCACGCTGGTTTACGCAACGCACACCGTCGCCGATGCACCGTTGTCGAGGATCTTCTACGAGGTTTACGCCGATCGCGATGCTTTCGAAGAACACGAACGGCAGCCGCATACGCGTGCGTTCCTTAACCAGCGCGAAGATTTCGTCGAGTCGTTCCGCGTCGAGTTTCTGGCTCCGGCCGTCGCGAAGGGCCTGCCCGCCTAGAGTCGCTGGGCAATACCGCACCATATGGCGAACCCGTGCACGCTGTCGACGGCGCGGGCCTCAGCGCGAGCGAGCGCTCGGGCGGTCTCGTGAACCATTGGGTTGTAGCGGGTTTGCGCCGGTGCGATCGACTTCGCAGTGAGCAGCGCGTCGAACGCACGACGGCGGTCACCGTGAAGTAGGTAGGCGCGCGACAGGTCGATGTAGTGATGGCCTGCACGCTCCTTCGGTGTGTCGGCGGGGAGCACCAGAGCGCGGGCGCGGTTGAGCGCCTCCGTACCGTCCATCGCTTCGACTGCTAGCGCGACCGACCATATACCGACGTTCGTCGGGCCGAAGCTGAGGACCCGGTCGCGGTCGTCGCCAAGTCGTTCGGCAGTGGCTCGAGCCTCGTAGAGATGGTCGTCCGCCAGGCTACGGCGGCCAGACCGTGACGCGGCCAGGCCGGATTGCAGGTGCAGGCCACCCCATGCAATCAGGTCGTCACGGTGGCCGACGCCGAGCCTGGGCTCGATATCGCCGCGGCATCGCTCGAGGAAGCTGAGCGCAGCTGTCCAATCACCGCCAGAAGTGAGCAGCGCTGCGCGCTGAAACTGGGCTGTTGCCTTCCATAGCGGGTTGTCGGCTTCGGCTGCGGCCCATGCGATTCGATCGACGGCGAGCGCAGCGAGGTCGGAGTAGCCGAGCTTGTGCGCCAGTGAGTGCGCGGAGTAGTACAGCTCGCACAGCATCACCAAAGCATGATTGCGGTCGACGCCGGTAGCATGGTGCACGGCGGCGCGCAGTTCGCCGAGCAAACCAGGCAGGTACTCGCCAAGCTTGTGGAAGCTAGCCGCCCGCCGCCAGGTGCACACTTTGTCGACTTCGGCGGCGAGTTGCGTAAGGGGGCGAAGCTCGGCCACAGCGGCATTGTCGATGTCGTAGGCGGCCAGCTCAGTACGAAGCACGGCAATCGCAGAGTGCACTTCGGTGTCCGGGCCGGGCGCCGGCGCGTACGGCTGCCCTGTCAGGTCGGTCACCGACAGGCGCAAGGCTTTCGACACGGCACCGAGAAACGCGGGCGTTGCTGGCGCTCGGCGCTGTTCGACAGAGCGGACGAGCGCCGTCGACACGTTCGCTTTCTCGGCCAGCTGCTTTTGCGTGAGTCCCGCCAAACGTCGAGCCTCGCCGACCCGGGCCGCTACTGCCGCGCGATCTGCGCTCATGGTCACCACCGTTTCATTGAACGCCGTGCCAAGTCCGTAGTGCCAAGAGTACGAAAATCTTTCGCACTTCACAGTCGGAAGCTGCGCCATCGTTCTAGACACACCACGCCGCCGGGTCGAGCCTCATCCCCGGCGGCGTGGTGGTCAGCGGTCCGAACCAGACGCCGGGGGAATCCCATGGCTAAACCAGAAATTGCCGCCCTGATAGCTCGCGACGACGAGCTGCTCGACCGGTCCGTGCTGCCGCTTGGCTGGCCACACGAGGCACCCGAGCGGCCGTTCAGCATCGACCAGGCACACCACGCGATGCAGCGGCACGCCTCATGCCCGCTCGACTCCTGCGCCCGTAAGCGCACCGCGCACAAGGTGCTCGTCGAGGCCGGTCACATCGTGCCCGACCCGCGCAACTCGAAGAACCTTCCGTGACCGGCGAGGTTGCCCGGCTCGGCGGGCACGACGACGACCAGAACCACCACGCTGCGGCGTGGCTGCAACGCGATTCGCAACTGCCGCAACGCGATCCGTTTACCGGGCCGCCAGCAACCTATAGCGGCGCACCGGCCGATGTGGTCGAGCTATTCGCGGATGCCATCCGCCAATGGGGAGAACTGCCGCAAGCGAAGCCGTGCCCCCGCTGCACCTACGAGGACGCCGAGCCAGCTACCGGCATTTGCCGCTACTGCACGGCCGCGATCGAGCGCGGAGGCGCTGCCGCGCTTGTCGCGATGCGTGACGCCAACGCCACAACCGATCGCCCGGCGGGCTGGTTGCAGCGCGACGACGGATCGTGGGCGCCTGTCGACGATCACGGGTTCATCGGCCAGTCGTTCGCATTCGAATTGGATGACCATCACGAGATCGACGAACACGCTGTGATCACCGTCGAACCAATCTCGATCTACGACACGGAGGTCGACTAGCCGTGTCGACGACTGGACTTGTATGCGCAACCGTCGCAGGGGTTTTGATGTTGGGCGCCGTGGTCTTCTACCTGCTGCCGTACCTCATCGACCGCCCCGTGCATCTCGACGGTGAGCGCCGCAGCACGGAAATACTCGCGCGCATCGCTCGCGACGCGTGCCACCGTGCACCGCGCCATCCGTACAGCGTCGAGGAAGCGCGCCGCGTATTCCGTGCGCGGATCAACTGCGACGCCGACGCATGCGGCGCAAAACACGACGCGTTCTGGACCCTTGTCGACGCGGGAGTGCTCCGACCCCGCGCATATGTCGAGCAGTAGGGCGCCTGGTTCGAGCCAGTTCTGATCTCTCCCGTGGGGTACGGGAGCAGTAGGTAATGGAGGGATATCTATGAGATTCAACGTGATTCGGGCGGCCGTCACGGTCGTCGCTGTCAGCGCCGCACTACTCGGCGGACAGACGCTCACCACCACGCCGGTCACGCAGGCCGGTGGCGGTGTATGCACCTTCGCCTTCAACAAGAACCCGTACGTGCTGCACGACGCTGTCGTCGTAGGCGGAGTAGTGGAGTGCGAGCCAGCCCCTCTCCAGTTCCGCATAGAGTTGCGGCTATGGCATCGGTCAGGCACCAGCAACCCGCAGCCGAAGGGGGACCCCGCCATTGTCACGCAGATCCCTAACCTGCACCTCAACGTCGCTGCGATGGCGTTGGACTGCGTACCCGGCGTGTGGCAGGGCAAGATTGTCATGCGGGCGACCTGGGACACCGGGACCGATGAGGGCCGCAACGAGACCGCGCCCACCTTCCTCCAGTGCTAAGTTGACACCTGATGAAGCTGCTCCATATCAGTAGCGGCCCTGCCACGTGGTCGAGTCGCTGGTTCTTGTTGCGCCGCAATCTGTACTACCGGTTTCGTCATGTCTCCCGCGAGCCCGGCTACACCGGTGAGAACCAGTGGAGTCCTCACCGCGAATACGGCGGCTGGGTCATCCGTCCGGACAGCGGGTGGCGGCGGATCCGCTGGATAACCCCGCCTCTGCACTACACGCGCGCCATCCCCGCTGACGACATGTACGCCGTCGGCAGTTGGATGCTGGAGAAGCTGGAGAAGTAAGGCCGGTAAACCGGATACAGCGAATCCCGCCCTGCCTCCGAATCAATAGACGTGGGGCGCATTATTCGTCGGCCATGGCGTCGGTACCTGCGCGCTCGGGTCACCGACCAACATCGGCATCACCTCGTCGAGCGGTGGCATCGATGAGCCTGACCCACAGGTATCCACGCACACCGTGACCGTCATCCACCCGCCTCATCATGGAACACCTCCTCGCCCATCGGACGTAGTCGCCTCAGGTACGGACGGTGGCGAAGGCGGACCAGAGGAGGGGGGAGTATTCGATGGCGTGGGTGGTGCGCCAGGCGGTCAGGCGAGATCGTTGCCAGGTGGCGAGGGCGGTTACCGGGTCCGGGTGTTCGTGGGCGGCGTCGATGGCACAGATGGCGTCTTGCAGGGGGTGGGCTTCGGGGGGTGCACCGGCGAGGCGTTGGAAGGCGAAGTCGGTGGGGAGCGGCCAGCGGCTGGCGGTGACCAGTTCGGCGCCGCCGTTGATCATGGCGGTGACCAGGCCGAGGGCCTCGCTGAAGCGCATATCGCCGCCGCTTTCGCAGGCGATCAGCGCGACTCGGCTCGGAATGGGCCAGAGTTGTGGTCCGGCAACGGGATCGGTGGTCAGGGTGTGGGTGCCGAGCAGTAGGTCCTTGGCCGAGAGTGGGCGGTGGGCTCGGACGGGGGCGGCGAAGCCGATGGATTCGGCGTCGCAGGCGAGGTGTAATTCGGAGGCTTCGCTCTGGCCGGATTCGGGGGCTGCGGCGGTTACGTGCCCTACATAGGTCAGGCGGCTGGCACCGCCATGTAGCGCTTCGCTCAACCAGCTGCGATCGATATCCGTGCGGCGGAAGGCGTCGATCGGATCATCGACCGCGGGCAGTAGTCGGCCCTGGGCCGAATATTCGGCAACCCGTTGGGCGAGTGGAGCTTTGGGGTCCATGCGGCCGAGGACGGAGCCGAGCGCCGAATCGGCGCGAAAGCCCGGGACGCGCGGGTCGAGTACCGCCACCACCGGCAATGCACTCGTCTCGGACCAGGTGCGCGCCGTGCGGTCCGGACCGTGCACAATGCTGGCGGGAGCGAGCAGACTGATATCGGCGATATCCACCAGGCGCAGTTCCGGGCCGGGAGCGATGATCTCCCACGGAATCTGAGCTACCCGGGGCGAGGGTTGCAGCCGAATATGCGGACGCACCCCCCGTACGTGCAGGTCGTACAACTGCACCGCCAGGCCATAGGGCAGCAATGCGCGGGAAAGCGACCGCGCGACAAGATATTCCGCGTCGTACGACGCGAAAGCGCCGGTGGTCATGGCATATTCGAGTCCGCCGGGCAGCGCCGGATTCGGCAGCGCCCGCGCGAACTGCTCGACGGCATCGGTGATCGCATCCCCGGGCAGCATGCTCGCACCCTGGGCGTATTCGTTACGCAACCAGCGCCACGACATGTACAGATCGCCCGCATCCGCCATCCGCACAATGACGGTCGGTTGTTCCGAGAGGGTCATGCGGGCAGCACCCGGCTGTCCCGCACCGGATGCCCGTACCGCAGCTCGGCGGCCTCGATATACCCGGCCAACGCGATATGTCCGTCCGGTGCGACGGCCACCCGCGGCGGTGGCACCACCGGCAGTCCGGCGCTCGCCGCGACCGAGGCCAGCGCCGTGCCCAACTGCGGTGCCGACCCACTCTGCGGCCCGGTCCCGACCTGTACCGTGGGTTGCGCCGGCTCAGCCGGTGGATCGAATAGTTCGAGCGGCAGCCGCGGCGGCGCGCCGACAGCCGATCTGGCGATATCCAATGTCGTACCCGCGCACTGTGTTTCGATGAGGTCAACGATCAGCGGACCATTGCCGGACAGATAGGCGAACCGGAATGCCATCCGCATTGCCGGATCGGCGATCTGGCGGTTCCATTTCTCGCGTTGATTGCCATTGGGCAGGGTGTAGCGCACGGCATCGATGGCCAGCGCCGACGGCACCGCGAGACCGATCGCTCGCCCCAGTAACTCGGCATCCGGGGATTCGGCCGCCTCGATGACCGACTCCAGCAGTGCGGCATGCCAGAAATCGATTTGGGCACAGTGCAATCCGAGACCGCGCTCGGCATACGCGGCGAAGGCCTCGCCGATGAGGGCCTCGCCCTCGCCGTATTGTCCGTTCGAGTACGCCACGGTCGCCAGGCGCACCCGCACATCGGCGTCATCGAGCACCGCACCGGATTCTCGAAAATAGTCGAGGCTGCGGCGATAGAGCTGGTGCGCCGCATCGGTATCGCCACGGCCCTCGGCGAGAAAACCCATGGTCTTGAGCCCGACGCCCGCGCGATATCCGAGTTCGGCGCGCTCGAAATACTCCTGGCTGGACCGCAGCGGCGGTTCCGCCTCGTCGAACCGATCCAACCTGACGTACATGACGGCCAGATTCTGTTCCGTCTCGGCGACGGCATTGCGATCACCGGCGGTATCGAAGGCCGCCAGCGCCTGGCCCATGAAGTCGACGGCCAGTTCGCGCCGTCCGGTCTCGAAGTAGATCCCGCCGAGCGTCGAGAGCGGATGTCCGGCCAGGTGCGGCGCGAAACGCACTGCCGCATCCAATGATTCGGTGGCGAGTTCGATGGCGTAGGCCCAGCTCTGGCGATGGAATGCGACCGCGGTCAGCGATAGCAGGCAGGCTACCCGCTGCATGCTCTCGTCATTGTGTTCGGTGAGCAGTGCGCGCGCCTGCTCCAGCGCCTCCTGCGCACCATCGAGATCGCCGACGTGCTGCAATGCCTGGGAGAGGTTGATCAGTGCGGCGGGCCGCTTTTCGATCGCGTCCGCGGGCATCTCCGCGAGCGCCTCGCGGAACATGACGATCGCCCCGGCATGATCGCCGAGTTCATCGGACATGCTCGCCGCATTGACCAGTGCGCTGACCCGCAGGCCATCCGCGCTGGTCCTTGCGATTTCCTCGAACAGTCGCCTGGCCTCGGCGACATCGCCGCGCTGATAGGCGGCCGCTCCTTCGGCGAGTCGCTCGCGACCGTCATCCGCGGGCATCAGAAGTCCGAATCCGATGCGGCGGCTGCGATTTCGGCAAGAAGGGGTGCATCGACCGCATCGTCCGCGGCGGTAGCCCGACGCAGCCGTGCGGCCGCGAGCTCACGAATCCGTCGCCGGATCTCGGGACCACCCAGCTCGGGTGCGCCGGGCGCACCGACGCCGGGCACGTAGACATCCACCGTAGAAACGGAATCGGATGGTGTGGTGGCCGCGCCGGTCCACAGATCGCCGACCAGATCCAGTTCGACCTCGGCGGTGCCGACGGGTGTGGTGATGAGGGCGCGCGGGTGCAGGTGTGCCGGTGCGTCCGAACCCAATTGGGGCGCGGCTACCGCGGTGACGCGGACCGTCGTGGTGCCCGAACTTCGGGTCGATTCCCAGGACACCGCCCGTTCGGACGCGTCGATGAGGCCGGGCGGGCATCGCTGCCAATCCCATCCGCCCGTGCCGTGACCGAGCGACAGCGCCCCGGCCGGACGATCGGCCCCGCCACCGGCGGCGAGCGCATAATCCTCCGCACGAGTAGGTATTTCGACAAAAAGAGGCAACTCATCGTCTGAGCCCGGCTCGTCATCACCGAGGAGCGGTTCGCACTGCGTGCGCAGTGTCGCTATCTCCTGGTCCAGCAGCAGATCGTCGAGCGGAGTGATGCCGTCGATCGTCGATGCGGGCCACCAGCGCGCGGCCCAATACGCGAACCCGAGCCGCCAGGCAGCGGCCACCAGATTCGGCACCGCGGGGTCGGCTACGTCGGTGAATTCGGTGCCACCGCTCTCGGTGTCGGCGATGGCAATGGCAATCCGTTCGCCGTACACCGCCCACAACCAGTCCTGAGCGAGCTCGACGTCATCGATCACGGCCGCCGGAATCGTCTGTCCGGCAAGCAGACTCCACGACAGATGACCGCCGACCACCTCCAGCACCATCGCATCGATCGCCGCGGCGCCGTCCGATACCGTCGGCGCTCCGTCAGGTGCGATGATCCAGATTCCGTCTCCGGCCGGTTCCATCCGCACGATCCCGCTCATCAGCTCGCCCTCGATTCCGCCGGATCCGACTCGGTGACCAGGGAACTCACACTCAGCGCCTGTTTGACCCGCATACGATGGTCCAGCATGACCGAGCGCGCCACACCGTCGAGCAGATCCCACAGCTCGTCCGGCTCGTAGACGCCGAACTCCCTGACATCGCGTCCGTGCAGGCGAACCCACAGCCGCCGCAGATATGGCCGCCACGGTGTGCGCAACTCGGTCGCGATGGCCGCCAGCGGGCCACTCGGCATTTCGATATCGGTGCGCACCGCGAGCCGCCGGGCCTGCAGGACGTATGCCTCCCGCTGCCAGCGGCCATTGATGACCCGATGCGCCGCGGTTTCGGCCGCCGCCGACTCCGCGCCATGCACTGCGATCGGCCGCAACCCGAGCGCGAGCGCGGCCCCCGCCGTCGCCGCGACTCGTAGTGATTCATCCAAAAGTGCCCAGGGCGAGCAACTTCGGGCGATCTCCGTGGTCACCAATTCCGGAATGGGCGGCAGTTCGGCCCGTTCACTCGACGCCTGCAGCACGGTGAATACGCGCTCGTAGATGGTGCGATCGAACGGCAGTCCGAGACTGGCCTTCGAGGCCGACGAACCGAGCGCGGGCGGCTGCGGAATCGACACCGCGGTCAGCCCCAGCTGATGTGCCGTCGGCTCGAAGCTGTTGTCCCATAGTCGGATTCCGCCGTGCGTCCCGGCATGGGTGGCGACGAGCTGATCGAATGTCCGCTGCCCGTCGGCGCTGCGACCGTCACGCGCCGCAGCCGCATCGAGCAGCGCCGCGAACAGTTCGGCGTGCTCTCCGGTCGGACCGCCCACCGGACGTCGTCCCCACGCGATATCGATCAATGAGCCGAGTTCGGCAGTCCGCGCACCCGCGGTGATGAACTCCTTGAGCGCCTGTGTGGTGCGCCCCGCCGCGAATTCATGGACGTCGCGCAGTGTCGCCTCGGCGGTCGCCCGGTCCCGGTCCGGATCCGGCATACCCGATGTGGTGGCGAGTTCGAAGGCACGCTGGAAATACAGATCCTGCGGATTGCCCTCGGTGATCCGCAGGGCCCGCCGGACCTGTTTGAGCAGGGAAAACCAGGCCGCAGTCGCGCGCAGCACGTCGGCGGCGGCATGGATTCGAGTCGCGAGCAGAACCGCGCCGTCGGCGGTGAGGATCGGGCCCGCGCACAGCGGATTCTGCACGGGGCGAATGACCAGTGGATCCAGGATGAGCTTCACGGTCCGCCGCAGCGGCCCGCCGTGGGGTCCACTGAGCGGTTCGACGCCCTCGAGTCGGCGCCAAACCTCGTCCAGCACCATCGCGCGCGGCCGTCGCATTCGACCAGGTTAACGGAACTTCCTCCGTTTCAGACTCCGAAAAACCTGGGATCGGTAGGGCGCGTTCGATTCCTACCTTTCTCGTATCGGCCCAACACCGGAGCCGAACGAAGCAAAAGGAACAGATCATGAACACCAAGCCGGTCCGCATCTCCGCCGCCGCCCTCGCCGCCTCGGCCGCCGCCTTCGCCCTCTTCGTCACCGGATGCAGTGACGACTCGGGCAGCTCGCCGACCACCTCGGCCAAGCCGGGCACCTCGGCCGCCCCGGCGCCGGCGTCGGGCAAGTCGACCGCTTCGGTCGACGGCAAGGCGCTCGACGGCAAGTTCGACACCACCTGCGCCAAGCAGGGCGGCACCCTCGCCCTCGCGCTCAGCGACACCAATAACGCCACCTACGGCACCCTGAGCGTGAGTGCCTCCATCACCGGCACCGACAACGTCCAGGCGGTCGCGGTCGCGGGCAGCAAGGGTGGCGCCAACGGCCTGCCCTACGCCCTCGGCTTCGGCAACGGCATGCCCGGCGGTTCGGCCAAGGTCGTCAAGGACGGCAACACCTACAAGGTCACCGGTGAGGGCGTCGGCGCGCCCGACCTCGCCAATCCGACCGCAAGCCCGAAGAGCTCGAAATTCGACATCACCTTCGCCTGCTCCACCGTGGTCGGCGGCTGACCCGCACCATGACAAACCCGCTCACGGCTCCGCCTCGCTGACGCTCGGCTCCGGCCGTGCGCGGACGCGCGCTGTGTCTTCAGTTCGCTCGCTGGCGCTCGCTCACGCCCCTTGATATGAGGGGCGTGAGCGGGGCAAACCTCTTCATACACAAGGGAACATCATGAAAAATATCGCCCGCTCGCTCGCCGCCGCCTTCCTCGTCCTCTCGATCGGCTACTACCTCTGGCACGGCCTCACCTACACCAGCTACGGTCCCTTCGACGACGGCACGCTCGCCTGGGTCGGACCGCAGATGGCGCTGCCGCTCATTGCCCTGACCATCGTCCCGATCGTCTTCGTCTTCACCGGAGATGGCATCGGCGAGGGCATCATGGCGGCCTTCACCGGCAACAACAGCTCGGCCTTCCGTGATGGTCTGGTCGGCATCGGCACCATCAAGTCCTTCCGCCAGACCGGGCTGACCGTCAATGATCAGCCGCAGATCCGCATCGACTTCAGCGTCGAGGGCGTCGACGGCAAGATCTTCCACTCGCACGCCAAAATGATCGTCCCGCTCACCGAACTCGCCCTGCTGCAGCCCGGTGTCGTGCTGCCGGTGCGCTATCTGCCCGATCGCACCGACAAGGTCGAGGTGGACCGCTCCGGCGATATGTCGGCAGCCCAGCGCGCCATGAACGAATCCATGATCCGAAAGGGCTTCACCACCAAGGCCAAACTCGATATCGCCGAGCGCGGCATTACCGCTCAGGCCGTCGTGCAATCGCTTGCGGTGCCCGGCGAAATTCGCAACGGGTATTCCAAGATCGAGCTCGGCCTGGTCGTGACCCGGCCCGACGGAAC
Source organism: Nocardia pseudovaccinii (assembly GCF_050942345.1). Taxonomy (NCBI): domain Bacteria; kingdom Bacillati; phylum Actinomycetota; class Actinomycetes; order Mycobacteriales; family Nocardiaceae; genus Nocardia; species Nocardia pseudovaccinii. Next base: position 9,601,811 of record NZ_CP192074.1, on the reverse strand, counting down.
GACGTTCACCGCGAGCGTGGACAAGTTCCTGCCGCCCGCCAGCGTGGCCCAGGTGCAGGTCGGCCGGATCATCCAGGTGCACTATCTGCCGGAGAACGAACAAGAGGTCGTGATCGCACTGCAGGTCAATGCGTAGCCCCGGCACAGAATATTGCTCTCGTTCATCACCGAACGGGAGCAATATTTGTTTGCGTCAGAAGACGCGGTGGCTGAAGAAGCTGTGCTGGCAGGTGGGGCGCTTGCAGACCGCACCACCGCCCGGGATGAAGCCGACACAGGTGGGGTGGGTACACCTGTTGCAGCCGCCGTCGCCGTCTTCGCCCATATGGTCGTGGTCGACGAGTACGACGCGGGCCTCGGCCACCGCGCCCGCGAGAATCGAATCGAGATAGTCCAGCGCCTTCGAGGTGAGCTGGGGTTTTCCTCCGGACAAGGTCATCGCACCACTCCTCACTCTGTACTCATGTCCTTGATCCCGATCTTCCTCCCGCGAGGGGATTCGCACACGAGTAGCGCGGTACACAAATTGAGGGTCACCTAATTGGTCGGTCGTTCATCTGACTGTTTCCTGTGGATTGCCTGAGCGGCTTACGGTGCGCCGGTCGGCACTAATGTCAGGAGTTCATCGTGAGCGAGCGAACCGTAAGCAGAGGCCACCTCGGTGGCACGACGGAGCCGAGCGCTAGCGAGGCGCAGTCGTGACACCGAAGCCCCTTGCCCTGTTCGTGAAGCGGGACGGCCAGCCGAAGCGCTCGGCCATCACCTGTCAGTACAAATGCGGCAACGCCTGCTTCCACGACGTTCCGAACACTTCCGAGAACGAATACTTCGGCGATATGGTGCGCGCGGCGCTGACGCGGCGCGGCATGTTGAAGGGCAGTGCGGGGGTCGTGGTCGCGGTCGGCGCGGCCGGTGTGCTCGCGGCCTGCGGAGACGACAAGGTCGAATTGGCGGCGGGCGGCTCGCTGGTCGACGGTGTGCCGGTCGGCACCAACTTCGAACCCGTCGCGGCGAATTCCGATGACGCACTGGTCATTCCGGAAGGCTACGAGCACAATGTCGTGATCCGCTGGGGCGACCCGCTGTTCGCCGACGCGCCGAAGTTCGACGCGAATGCCCAGTCCGCGGCCACGCAGGCCGAACAGTTCGGCTTCAACAACGACTTCGCCGCGCTACTGCCCATCGAAGGGCAGGCGAATACCTACCTGCTGGTGGTGAATCACGAGTACACCACCGAACCGCAGATGTTCAAGGGCTACAACAAGGAAGAGCCCGCACTTGAGCACTACCAGACCGCCATTGCCGCGCACGGTCTTTCGGTGGTCCAGGTAAGGGGCGAATCCGGAATCGGCAAGCTGACACCGGAATTCGGCAAATACAACCGTCGCATTACCGGCACCACCGAATTCACGGTCACCGGGCCAGCCGCGGGCAGCGCCTTCCTGAAGACGAGCGCCGACCCGTCCGGCGCCAAGGTGCTCGGCACCCTCAACAACTGCTCCGGCGGCCTGACCCCGTGGGGCACAGTGCTTTCCGGTGAGGAGAACATCAATCAGTACTTCGCCAACGGCGATAAGGTCACCGACGAGGCCACCAAGGCCAGGCTCAAGCGCTACGGCTTCCCGAACGGCGCCTCCGAGCGCAAGTGGGAGCGGCACGAGTCCCGTTTCGATCTGGCGAAGGAGCCCAACGAGGCCAACCGATTCGGCTGGGTCATCGAGGTGAATCCGTGGGATGCCGCGGCCGCGCCGATCAAGCACACCGCGCTCGGCCGGTTCAAGCACGAGGCCGCGACCATTCACGTCGCCAAGGACGGCACCGTGGTCGCGTATATGGGCGATGACGAGCGTTTCGACTACATGTACAAGTTCGTCTCGTCGCGAAAAGTGCAGTCCGGCAACGGCCAGGCGAGCATGCGGCACAACCTGACGATTCTGGACGCGGGCACGCTGTACGTCGCCAAATTCACCGGCGATCACCCGGACAAGATCGACGGCAATGGCACGGTGCCCTCGGATAAGGGCTTCACCGGTACCGGCCAGTGGATTCCGCTACTGGTCACCGGCGAGGACGGCAAGGCCACCTCGAAGGTGGACGGCTTCACCGCCGAAGAGGTTTCGGTATTCACCCGATTGGCTGCCGATAAGGTCGGCGCGACCAAGATGGACCGTCCTGAGGATTTCGAGGCGAATCCCAAGTCCGGCAAGGTCTATGTCGCGCTGACCTACAACGAGCAGCGCGGCGCGCAGGGCAAGCCCGCCATCGACGAGGCGAATCCGCGCAACATCAATAAATTCGGGCAGGTGCTCGAACTCGACGACGATCACGCGGGCACCACATTCACCTGGAATATCCTGATGCTGTGCGGTGATCCGAAGACCACCGACACCTACTTCGCCGGTTTCGACAAGGCCAAGGTCAGCCCGATCGCGGCACCGGACAATCTCGCCTTCGACGATTACGGCAATCTGTGGATCTCCACCGATGCCTCACGCGCCAACGGTGCCAATGACGGCCTGTTCTCGGTGGTGCTCGACGGGCCGAATCGCGGCGAGACCAAACAATTCCTGACCGTCCCGTTCGGCGCGGAGACCTGCGGTCCGACGGTGTCGGAGCAGCGGGTCACCGTGTGCGTCCAGCATCCGGGCGAGCGCGATGACGCGACCGCGGAAAAGCCCGCCTCGCATTGGCCCGATGGTGGCGATAGTCTGCCCAGACCCGCCGTTGTCTCGGTGTGGAAGAAGGGTGGCGGGCGAATCGGAGCCTAGTCGATTTCCCCGCGCAACACACGAAGCCGCTACTCGAACCTGCAGGGAGTAGCGGTTTCGTGCTGTTCAGCCCATATTGGCGTAGCGCGCGAAATCGCCTTGGGCGCCGCTGTACACGTTGACGTCGGTGCCGCCCGCGATACCGGGAATGCGGCCGCTGTCGGTGGTCTGCCAGAACGTCCAGGTCTGCCAGCCACCCGGCACTTCGGGTTGTTCGTTGCCGCGGTAGTCGGCGATCCAGAGCGGATACCTGGTGAATTCATTGGTATTCGCCATGGCCGACTTCCAGAAATTCGGATAGGTGTAGACGATCGGCACCCGTCCGGTCAGGGCCTGCACGGTATTGAGATACCGATGCGTCCAGTCGATCAGTGCGGCCGGACCGAGTCCGCCCGTACTCTCCAGATCGAGCACCGGCGGCAGATCGAGCGGCCCGTTCTGTCCGAGCACGATCGTCGCGTACAGCGCCGCCTGCGGCTCCGGCGGCAGGTTCGGTCGCGCGTAGTGATACGTCCCGCGCGCGACCCCCGCCGCCCGCATCAGCAAGCTGTCCGGCACGAAATACGGATTGACGTAATTCACGCCCTCCGTCGCCTTCAGCATGGCGAAGGCGTGCCCCGCGCTTCGCACCGCGAACCAGTCGATGAACCGGCCGTCGACATGCTGCCACGACGACACATCGGGCCCGCTCGGTTCGGCCACCGCCGTGCCCGCCGAAGTAGCCATCAGGATGCTGCCCGCCGTGATCGCGGACAACGCCAAGGCGCGAGTGGATCTCCAACAAGTACTATCCATGCTGTTCGACGATAGCGACCATTGCTTGATGTGACCAGAGTTACACCTGAGGTATTTGCGCAGCGTTCACTGGTCGCCTCTTGGAGCCGATTACATCAACAGCGGCCACCATTGCCGCGACCGGCCCGGATACGTCAGCCGAGCCAGTCCAGGACCGAGGCCGCGGTCCAGGACTGCTGCATGCTGCCGAGGGGTTCGCCGGTGAATGGTTCGTAGTACTCGGCGAAGCTGCCGTCGCTGGCTTGGCGCAGACCCTCGGCGCGGAGCATGAAGGAGCGTTCGGCCCAGCCGCGGCGGGCGAAGACCCAGGAGAACAACCAGCTCATCACCGGCCAGACCGGGCCGCGCCAGTATTCGCGGGAGCGGAAGTCCTTGGAGACCGGCGAGGTGGACGGCGGCAGGGCGTAGCGCAAGTCCGGATGACCGCAGAAGCGCGGGCCCTCGAACAGTCGCAGCAGACTGCGTTCGGTGTCGCGGGGCAGTCCGCCGCACAGCAGCGGGGCGAACATCGAGAGGGTTTCGGTGTTGATCCAGCGCTTGAGTCGCACATCGAAATCCCGGGCCGCGCCGGTGCGCGCGTCGGTAGTCGCGACCACACCCGCGCGGAAGCGCTCCGCCCACGAATACAGTTCGCGGACATCGGCATGGGGCTGCTTGTACTCCTCGCCGATATTGGCGAGAACCTCACACGCCAGCGCGAAGATCGCGGTGACGAAGACATCCTCCACCGCGAAACTCATCGTCGAGGCGAGCTGGTAGTCGTCGTATCCGGCGCGGCGCATCTGCTCGACCAGCCACAGATAGCGGTCGTATTCGCGATCGCTCGGCCGCTGCGATGTGTCCGAGACCACCAGCAGATCCTCACGCTGATACGGCGGCAGATCGCCGGGCGTCACATTCGCATAGGCCCGATCCCAGCGCGGCGAATTGTCCATCCCGGATTCCCAGCCGTGATACAGCGTGATCCGGCCGCTCTCCTTGGGGTCGCGGGCATGGGCCAGCCAGCGATGCCAGCGCACCAGATCCGGCCAGCGCCGATTCAGGAATTCCTCGGCGACCGCCCTGGTGCTGCGGCCGTGGCGGCGGGAATGGTCGAGGATGCGCTGCACCGCGATGGCGTGCACCGGCGGCTGGGTGATGCCGGAGGTGTCCGGACCGTCCGGGGCATTGGCGGCCAGCTTCTTGCACTCCCAGCGGGCCGGGCCGGGGAAGTAGCCGTCCACACCATTGGCGAAGACGATGTGCGGGATCATCCCGTTCTTCCACTGCGCCGAAAGCAGCGTGTCCAGTTCGATGACCGCGCGCTCGACACTCAGCGGGGCGAGGCCGACCGCGACGAAGGCGGCATCCCAGCTCCACATGTGCGGATACAGCCGGGGTGCGGCACTGGTCATGGTGCCCAGATCATTGCCCCGTAGCAGGTAGGCGGCGCGAGCCGCGAGCTGTGTTGGGGTGAAACCCGGGTGTGCCATCCCCCTATTTTGCGATGACACTCGCAAGTACGCCCGCTCAGTGACTCGTGTCTCGTCCTGGTGCGTCCTGGTGGCCAGCTGTTGTGTGCCGGATCTCACTCTGCATGCCCCGTCCGTGAATTCCACTTATTCGCTTTATGCATCCATCGCCGCGCGCGGGTAGTGCTACCACCCGCTTCGGTGGCCGATACGGTGACTCCATGACCTCCGCCGTGACCAGCACACCGAAGCCGACCGCGCTGATCACCGGCGCCAGCCGGGGGCTCGGCGCCGCGATCGCTCGCGAACTCGCACCGACCCACGATCTGTTGCTCGGCGCCCGCTCGGCCGAGGCGCTGCGCGCGATATTAGGCGAACTGCCCGGCGCCACCGGATGGCCGGTCGAGTTGACGGACTATTCCGCAGTGGCGGAAGCTGTTTCGCCGATTCGACGCCTGGATGTGTTGGTACACAACGCCGGTATCGCGGACCTGGATTCTATCGCCGAATCCTCGGTGCAGCAGTGGCGAAATACCTTGGAAGCCAACGTGATCGCCATCGCCGAGTTGACTCGGCTGCTACTGCCCGCATTGCGCGCGGCCAACGGTCATGTGGTGCTGATCAATTCGGGTGCGGGATTGCGGGCGAATGCGGGGTGGGCGTCTTACGCGGCGAGCAAGTTCGGCTTGCGGGCTTTCGGTGACGCGCTGCGGTTGGAGGAGCCGACGCTGCGGGTGACCTCGATCCATCCCGGCCGCATCGATACCGATATGCAGCGGGAGATCATCGCGGGCGAGGGGCGCGAGTACCACGCGGAGGAATTCCTCAGCCCGGAGACTGTCGCGGCGACCGTGCGTGCCGCGATCGACACACCGCGCGACGGCCATCCGACCGAGATCGTGCTGCGGCCCTACTGATTCGGCTCACTGTGATTTCATCCGAATGTGCGGCCGAGATGGTGTTGTTTTCTTGACATGTTGTTCCGAGGTTCAGCTCGGGGACAGTTTCACTCGGTAGCCTCGCGTCTGTTACCTGCGCGTTTGCGTCGACGGGGCGGCGGTGCGCTGATAGAGCGAAGCTAGAGGGTTCGGATCGTGGATAGACGTCGGTTGCTGACAATGCTTGCAACAGGCACCGCGCTGGCATTGACCGGCTGTGTGCGGGCCGAGGGGGAGCCGTTCAACAGTGGCTCGGCGGGCAGCGGGCCGATACTGCCCGCGCCGCTGCTGCCCCCGCCGCCGATCGGACCGAAGACGCCGATTCCGGCGCAGACCATCACCGCGCTGCCGGGCGGTGGCACCAATCTGGCGCTCACGATCGATGACGGTGCGAGTCCGGAAGTCGTCGGGGCCTACATCAAATTCGCCAGGGATACCGGCGCGCGGTTCACCTTCTTCGTGACCGCCTACTACGACTCATGGGCGATTCACCGAGATGCGTTGCGGCCCCTGATCGATTCCGGTCAGATCCAGCTCGGCAATCACACCTGGGACCACGCCGATCTGACCAAGCTGTCCGCGTCGGGCATCTCCTCGCAGCTGGAGCGGGCGAAGTCCTTCCTGCGGAACAACTTCGGTGTGGACGGCACGCCCTACTACCGCCCGCCCTTCGGTCGCCACAACGGCACGGTCGACCGGGTCGCCGCGGATCTCGGCTACACCGTGCCCACCATGTGGTACGGCTCGCTGTCGGACTCCGGTGTGATCACCGAGGATTACCTACTGGAGTGCGCGCGTAAGTATTTCAATCCGCAGACGATCATCATCGGGCACGCGAACGCGCCCGCGGTTACGCACGTCTACGGGCAGCTGGTGGACATCATCAAGGAGCGCAACCTCTCGATGGTGACCCTCAACGACGTGCTGCTGCCGCCGCGCTGACAGAACCGCGGCGCGCACGGTATCCGTCCGCCGCGCTGACAGGGCTCTGCACACGGGCCCGTCCGTCGCGTTGACAGCGGCTGCGCCGCGCACGGAATCGGTCGGCGCGCACGAAATGTGCGGGCGAATTCCGAGCGCAGCGGTGACCAGCGCCTACGCGACGATATTGATGAGCCGCCCCGGCACCACGATCAGCTTGCGCGGCGCATTCCCGCCGAGCAGTGCCGCGATCTTCTCATCGGCCAGCGCGGTCGCCTCGATGGTCGCGTTATCGGCGTCGGCGGGCACCTGAATTCGGCTACGCACCTTGCCGTTCACCTGAATCGGGTACTCCACCGACTCCTCGACCAGCAGCGCCGGATCCGCCACCGGGAACGGGCCGTGGGCCAGGGATTGCTTGTGCCCCAGCCGTTCCCACAGTTCCTCGGCGATATGCGGTGCCATCGGCGCCAGCATCAGCACCACCGGCTCGACCACCTCGCGCGGCGCGCCGGCGGGGTAGCTCTTGGTCAGATGGTTGGTCAGCTCGATCAGCTTGGCACCGGCGGTGTTATCGCGCAGCGCGGCGTAATCCTCGTCCACACCCGCGATCGTCTTGTGCAGCAGGCGCCGCGTCTCCTCCGACGGCGCCGCGTCGGTGACCCGGATCGCGCCGGACTCCTCGTCGACGACCAGTCGCCACACCCGCTGCAGGAACCGGTGCGCACCGACGACATCCTTCGTCGCCCACGGCCGCGAGGTATCCAGCGGACCCATCGACATCTCGTAGAGACGGAAGGTGTCGGCGCCGTAGGTATCGCACATCTCGTCCGGCGAGATGGCGTTCTTCAACGACTTTCCGATCTTGCCGTACTCCTGGAACGCCTCGATCTCGATGCCGGTGGTGGGATCCGGGAAGTAGTGCTTGCCGTCGCGCTCGATGATCTCGGCGGCGGGCAGATACGCACCGCGCGCGTCGGTGTAGGCGTGCGCCTGGATGTAGCCCTGGTTGAACAGGCGGCGGTACGGTTCGTAACCGCTCACATCACCCAGATCGAACAGCACCTTCTGCCAGAACCGCGCGTACAGCAGGTGCAGCACCGCATGTTCGACACCACCGACATACAGATCGACGCCGCCGGGATCGTTCGGGCCGTGCTCCGAGGTGCGTGGGCCCAGCCAATACTGCTCGTTTTCTTTGGCGCAGAACGCATCCGGGTTCGTCGGGTCCGCGTAGCGCAGCTGATACCAGGAGCTGCCCGCCCAGTTCGGCATGACATTGGTGTCGCGGCGGTACTGCTTGGGACCGTCGCCCAGATCGAGTTCGACATTCACCCAGTCGGTGGCCTTGGCCAGCGGCGGCGACGGTTCGGAGTCGGCGTCGTTCGGATCGAAGGTGACCGGTGCGAAATCGTCCAGCTCCGGAAGTTCTACCGGCAGCATGGATTCCGGCAGGGCGTGCGGTGCCCCGTCCTCGTCGTAGACGATCGGGAACGGCTCACCCCAGTAACGCTGGCGGGCGAACAGCCAGTCGCGCAGCTTGTACTGGACGGTGCCCTTGCCGTGGCCGTCGGCCTCGAGGCGGGCGATGACGGTGGCCTTGGCCTCGTCGACGGCCAGGCCGTTCAGGTAATCGGAGTTCACCAGCGCGCCGTCACCGGAGTAGGCCGCGGCCGAAATATCCCCGCCGGAAATGACTTCCACGATCGGCAGGCCGAATACCGAGGCGAATTCCCAGTCGCGCTGATCGTGCCCTGGCACGGCCATGATCGCGCCGGTGCCGTAACCGGCCAGCACGTAGTCGGCGATGAAGATCGGCACCGGGGCACCGTTCACCGGGTTCGTCGCATAGGAACCCAGGAAGACACCGGACTTCTCCTTGTTCTCCTGTCGCTCCAGATCCGATTTGGCCGCGATCGCCTTGCGGTATCCGGCAACGGCTTCCCGAGGGTCACCGGCGTCCTCGAAGGTCCAGCGCGGATCGACGCCCTCGGGCCAAGCCTCCGCGGTCAGCCTGTCGACCAGTTCGTGCTCGGGAGCCAGCACCACATACGTGGAACCGAACAGGGTATCGGGCCGCGTGGTGAAGACCTCGATCTGCTGACTGTCGGCATCGAATTTCACCTGTGCGCCACGGGATCGCCCGATCCAGTTGCGCTGCATGGCCTTTACGTTCTCCGGCCAGTCCAGGCGATCCAGATCGTCGACCAGCCGGTCGGAGTAGGCGGTGATGCGCATCATCCACTGCCACAGCCGCTTCCGGAATACCGGGAAGTTGCCGCGCTCACTGCGGCCGTCGGCGGTGACCTCTTCGTTGGACAGCACCGTGCCCAGACCGGGACACCAGTTGACCACCGAATCCGTTTGGTACACCAGGCGATACGAGTCCAGCACCTCGGCGCGTTCGGCGGCGGTCAGATCGTTCCAGGCGCGGCCGTCGGGGGTCGGCCGGGCACCGGAGTCGAACTGCGCCTGCAGCTCCGCGATCGGGCGGGCGCGGTCCAGATCCTGGTCGTACCAGGCGTTGTAGATGCGCAGGAAGATCCACTGCGTCCACTTGTAGTACTCCGGATCGGTGGTCGCAAACGAGCGCCGACGGTCGTGGCCCAGGCCGAGCCGGTCCAGCTGACGCTGCATGGTGGCGATATTCGACTCGGTGGTCTGGCGCGGATGCGCACCGGTCTGCACCGCGTACTGCTCGGCGGGCAGACCGAACGCGTCATAGCCCAGCGCGTGCAGCACATTGCGGCCGTGCATCCGGTGATAGCGCGCGAAGACATCGGTGGCGATGTAGCCCAGCGGATGCCCGACATGCAGGCCCGCGCCGGACGGGTACGGGAACATGTCCTGGACGAACAGCTTGTCCGTCGGCGTCGCACCCGCGAGCGGGCCTACCGGGTTCGGCGCGTGGAAGGTCCCGCGCTCATCCCAGGTCCGCTGCCACCGGCGCTCGATGCGGCCGGCGAGCCCGGCGCTGTACCTGTGCTCCGGTACATCGCTTTCGGTTGCACGAGTGTCCGCCACGGTCCTGCCTTCTTGTTCTCGCCGATCCCCGTCATAGATGTGTCTATCAGGGTAGAACGTCCGGGCTCATACACCGAAAATCGGGCCGGGCTGGATCCGGCGTGGCGGCGGTGCGATAACCTCCTCAGGTGTTCGTCGTCGCTCTCACCCTGTTCGTGCTGGCCATGGTCGCCATCGCAACCGGCGTGCTCGGACTGACCGGCCGGCTGCCACGCAACCGCTTCGTCGGGGTGCACACCGAGGCGGCACTGTACGACGAGGAAACCTTCCGCATCGCCAACCGCGTCGCCGCCCCCACCTCCGTGGCCGCGGGCGCACTGCTGTTCGCGGGCGGTCTCGTCGCCCTGGCCGCAGGTGGTTTTCCGGCGGTGATCGTTGCGGTGGTCACAGCGGCGGTGGCGCTGTTCACCCTCGGCGCGGGCGCGAATGCCGCGGCTCGTGCGGTCGAGGAACTTGTCCCCGCCCAAGAGATCGGTGGCTGTGGTTCCTCCTGCGGCGCGTGCTCGCTGCGCGACGCCTGCGCCCCGACCAACTGAGTGCGGTTCGGGAGCTGATGCGAGCACGGAACTAGTCAGCGGCGCACTCAGGCGGATCGACGTGGCGCGATAGCGGGCTGCCGACCGGGTTCAGGTACAGCACGAACAGTGTCACGGGTGTCGTCCCGAGATTGCGCGCCACATGGGGATAGGACGGGCCGCTGGGCTCCCGGAAGATTCGGCCGCGCCGGTAGGTGACCGGGACACGGTCCGAGCCCGGATGGTCGAGCGTGCCGCGGGCGACCAGCACCAGCAGCGTGCCGTCGTGATAGTGCCAACCACTGGTCCCACCTGGTTCGATGACAGTCTGCCTACCGATGACCGCACGCCGCCCCAGCGTGCACCGGAACAGCACCCGACTCGCCGTCCCGCGCGCCGGGGCCGCATTCACCTGGAACTTCCGCCACAGCATCACCCCATCGAACCACCGCGCGATCACGAGAGGTTCCTATACCGAGCCGCAATGCCATCGCTGCACGATGCCCGTTGGAGGCGGCGGCGCAGTGGAAACCACACAGGTTCCGCGAACGCCGCCGCTCCAACACCACCTACCGCAGTGATTCCAGCGCCTTCGACACCGCGTTGTCCGCCTCGGTGTCCCCGACGGCTACGCGCGCGCTGCCGTCGGGGTACACCTTGGCCGCGATGCCGGCCCGGCGCAGCGCCGTTGCTACGCCGGGCCCCGGCAGGTACAGGAAGTTGGCGTGGCTGCGCGGCACGGCGATGTGCCGGTGCAGCAACGCACTGCGCAGGGTCTCGCGTGCGGTGGTGATGCGCAGGATGCGCGCGGCCAATTCGGGTTCGGCGGCGTAGGACGCGGCGACCGCGGCCACCGCCGCCGAACTCACCCCGAACGGCAGCTGCAGCCTGCTGACGCGGCTGATCAACTCGCTGCTGCCGAAGGTGTAGCCGATGCGCAGACCGGCCAGTCCGTAGGCCTTCGAAAAGGTGCGCAGGACCAGCAGATTCGGATGTCGATTGAGCAGTTCGAGGGTATCGACCCGATCGGCGGGACCGAGGAATTCGGCGTACGCCTCGTCCAGGACGACCGGCATCCGGCGCGGCACCGAGCACAAGAACGCCTTCAGCTCAGCGGCCGAGATCACGGTGCCGGTCGGATTGTGCGGACGGCAGACCACCACCAAACCGGTCCGCTTGTCGATGGCCTTCGCCATCGCCCAGAGATCCTGATTGCCCGCGACATCCAGGGGCACCGGAACGACCTCGAGATCGGCCATCTCCGCCATGATCGGATAGCCGTCGAAAGTCGGTGCCCCGTAGACGATTCCGTCACCCGGCTTGGTCAATGCCTGGATGATCTGCATGGCCACCCCGGTCGCACCGGAACCGACGACCACCTGATCCGAATGCACCCCGACGCGCCCCGCGATCAACCTCGGCAGCCGACGCGGCAGGAACTCGGGATAGCGATTGGCCTGCGCCAGTACGTGGTTCACCGCGATGAGTACCGAAGGCAGTGGGGGGAACGGATTTTCGCTCAGGCTGAGATCGAACCGAGCCTGCGTGCGCTGACTTCGGTGCTGTTGCGAGGGCCGAGATTCATCGGCCACCCGCACGCTCATCCGGCCGCGCCCCAGCGCACCGCCGCGGCGCCGGCGAAATCACCGGCGTGCGCGAATGCCGACAACAGCACTACCGAGCCGTTGCGCAGCCGACCCGCCCGATTCTCGGTATCGAGGGTGACCGGAATGCCTGCGGCGAACAGGTTTCCGCACTGGTCGAAGGTGTCCGGATGCCGCTCCGGCGGCAGTTCCAGCGCATCGTGCCAGTTGCGCAGGAACAGCCGGTTCGGCTGATTGGTGACGAAGGTGTCGATATCGCGGCCCTTCACCCCGATCCGATCGCACACCGCCAATGCCACCTCCGGCACCAGCCGATTGCCGCGTGCGAACACCTTGGTGATCTTCGATTCGCTGAAACTGACGCAACCCTGGCCTTCGCCCGGCTCCCAGTACTTGCGCTCGCCATTGGTCGAGAACTCCATATCCCCGGCGAATTCGGGATAGGTGCGGCATTCGATATCCAGGATCGGCGCGGAATCGTCCTTGACGAGCAGTCCGACACCGCAGGCGTCGCCGGGCACCGGCGCCTGGGCGAGCTTGCGGATCTCGGTCTGGGTGAACACCGGGCCCGCGCAGTTCTGGGTCGCCGCGATGAGCGCGGAGCGGGCGTCGGTGGTCTGCAGGATCATCCTGGCCATGGCCATCATGTGCACGAAGGCCGCGCAGCCGCCATTGTGCACGTCGTATACGAAGCGGGGCGTCATCCCGAGGCGGCGGGCTGCCTCGGGTCCGCAGCCCATCACCGGATTGTCCGGCAGCTGGGTGTGCGTGATCAGCACGTCGATATCCGAGATCGCCTGTGCGCCATGGCGTTCGACCAGCGGTGCGACGGCCCGCTCGACCATGTCCACCGCGGTCTCGTCCCTGCCCACGTGGTGGCGCGCCTTGGGCGAGCGGAACATGACGTTCTTGGCCATCCGATCGGATCGGCTGTACTGCGTGAAGTATTCGGTGCCGACCGGCTCACCCGGCAGATAGCTCGATACATCGACAAGGCTGACGGCCGGCAGTCCAGGGCCGTTCGGATCAGAGAAGTTCATTGCGCGGCCTCACTTCATCCAGTCGGGCTTGATCGGAAGACCGTTAGCCGCACGGTATTCGCAGATCGCCTTCAGGTTGTCCATCTCGAGCTGGTGCCCGGCGGAGAACATCTCCCAGAAGTCGCCCACCCATACCGGCCGCTTCTCGGGAGCCGTTTCGGGATAGGGGTTTTCGTCGTAGAACGGGTGACGGCAGTTCACCCACAGCACTACCGAACCCGGCTTGTTGAACACCACCTGGGCATCGATCACCCGCAGCAGGTAGATCATCCACAGGTGCTGACTCTGATCCCAGGCGCAGTGGTAGTCGACGGTCATGCCCTCGCGATGCGCGACGGTGCGGGTGAAGATCTTGGTCGCCGGGCCGAGCCGGTCCCAGGCCAGCCACAGACCCGGTTCCTCGGTCTCGACGAAGCCGCGCAGGCTATAGGTCCACTCCTCCAGGCTGCGGGTATCGGCCAGGTATTCCCACACCTCCTCCGGCGGCGCGGCGATATACGCCTGCACCGGACAGTATTCGCCGAAGATCTGGTCGTGTGGATACACCGACCGCAGCATGTCCATGATGATCGGAGTGGTTGCGTCCTTATCTGAGTTCTCGATCCGCAGCACGCCGGGGACTACGTCTTCCGGAATGTCGCTGAGGGCGGGGAGGGCGCTTGTTGTCACGGCTTCTTCTCCAATGTCGCGAGAAACGGGATGAAGGGTGGAACTTCGTCGGGGTCGACGTCGATCGAGATGAACGCCGGCCCTTCGGATTCGACGCATCGCCCCAGTGCGATGGCCAGCTCTGCGGTAGTACGGACGGAGTACGCGGGAAGTTCAGGGAACATGGCATCGATGCCCGCTCCCAGTTGTGTTGGCCGAAATCGGTTGAAGCTGTAGCGATCTTGGTAATAGAGCTGTTCTCGAGTGACACACATCGCGTGCGCGTTGTTGTTGAGCACGATGAAGATGACCGGCAGCTGATGTTCGATCGCGGTGTGCAGTTCCATGCCGTGCATGTAGAAAGCGCCGTCACCTGCGACGACGACGGTGCGTCTGGTTCCGGACGGTCCGCGATGGCGTGCGAATGCCGAACCTATCGCGGCGCCGAACGCATAGCCCATCCCGCCCATGCCGAGCGCGACCACGAATCGGCCGCCGCGCGGCACCCTCAAATGGTGCACCACCGCGGCCCCGGTATTACCCGCATCCGCGAAAACGTCCGTGCCCTCGGGCAATAACGCCTCGATCGTCTCGACCAATTCGCGGTAGCGCACACCGGGTCCGGTCGACTCGGGCACCCGCAACGGCGTCAGAGCATGCGGTGGATACGGATGGTTCTCTTCGATGCCGTCGGTGAATTCGTCCGCGAGTTCGGCCAGATCCCGCGCAAGATCGGTGCTGGTGGCGTGGATCGCGGACAGATACGGCGCGGCGACACCGATATGCGCGACGGTGCGGTCGGCCAACAGTTCGTCCAACCCGGTGCGCGCGGTGATCGGCATCGGTGTGCCGACGATCAGGCACAGGGCCGCCGAGCGCAATGCCGCTGGCAACTCCGGATGTCCCATGACCCCGGCGACTCCGCAGAACGCCGGGTCGGCATTGTCGTAGGTGTCCTTCGCGTCCGGGGCGACGCCCACCGACGCATCCAATGCGCGTGCCAGCCGTGCGAGTTCGGCGCGGGCGTCGTCGCGCGCGATTTGGTCGCCCAGGATGATCACGATCTTGCCGATCTTGCGTGCCGCGGTCAGCGCCGTGCGCACCCGAGCCAGGCCGCTTTCGTCGCGCCGATGCGTCGGCGAGGTCGGCCGGAACGGCGGGGTATCGCCGATATCGCTCTGCTGTACGTCCTTGGGCAGCAACAGGACTGAGGGCCCGCCGCGCCGGGCGGCGTCGACCGCCCTGGACAACTTGTCGGGTAGGTCGGCGGCGGTCTCCACCCGTGCGCAGTATTGGGTGATCTCGCCGAACATCCGGGCCGCATCGATGGTGCCCGCGAGCCCGCTGGAGTCCTGGAACGCGCCGTTGCCCTCCTGGGCGGTCGGCGGCTGCCCGACCAGCGCCAATACCGGCACCCGGGACGCGAACGATTCGGCAAGTCCGGCAACGAGATTCATCGCGCCGCCGCCGGAGGTGGCGGCGACGACACCGAGTCCGCCGGTCGAGCGGGCATAGCCGTCGGCCATGGTCGCGGCCGAAAACTCGTGCTTGGCAACGATTCCCGCGATGTCGTCGGGCGCGTCGAATAGCGCGTCGTATAGATCCTCGATATTCGCGCCGTCGACACCGAAGATGTGCTGCACCCCCAGGGTTGAAACCGCTCGAACCAGATAATCTACGACCCTGCTCGGCATCGGCCCTCCTCTCGCAGTGACCTGCCGTGCGCCGAAGGCGAACACGGACGCGGTCACGCATCGCGTACACGTGAACTACGAGTTGGGCTGCTGAGCGGTTCAATCCCTCGTGCAAGATGTACTCCGCGCATGAGGCGGTCTGGGGATTCTTGTGAGCCGTCACTGCTTGCGTGTACGTATACATCTACGTATAGTGAGTTCATGCCCAACAAAACGATCTACGTTGCCGACGACGACCTGCCACTGTTCCAGCGCGCGCAGGAGCTCGTCGGCGGCAACCTTTCGGGGGCGGTGACCACTGCACTGCGGCGGTTCATCGAGCTGGAAGAGGGCAGGCTGGAGGGCTACGACGAGGTAGTGCTGCGGGTCGGCCACAATGGCGTGCGTCAGGTCCGCTTCTCCGGCGCCCTACTCGGCGAGCATCGCGACGTGAACGAAGAGCGCATGGAACACGTCCGGGTGTATCGCAGCCGGAAGGGCAAATTCGTCATGCATGCCCAGTATTCGAACTGGGACGAATACCCGCAGAGCACCAACTGGGTCAAGGATCTGACGAACTGGCGTCGCATGCTGGGCGTCGGTGATCAGGACTGGGGCGATTTCATTTTCGAGATCGTCGATTCGCTCGGCGAATTGAAGGGAAAGATTCCGGACAAGCTCTACGAGCGCGTGGCCCAGATCGCCGACCGTCCACCGGTCGAGGAACTGGATATCTAGGGGGATGGCAGTCGGCGGGAGCCGACGGGGCGGGTAAGGACAGTCGAACTCGATATCAACCGAATACCACCTCTCACAACGCCGCACCGGACTCCGGGCGCGGTGCGGCTGAATCATGCTGTCATTCGCATTGATTTATGAAAACCCTCGAAAGGAAGACCATGACCAATGGTCATCGCGCCCCCGCCATTTCGGCGCTGGGCCTGCGTAAATCGTTCGGTGAGCACGTGGTGCTCGACGGCATCGACATCACGGTTCAGGAGGGCACGATCTACTCCCTCCTCGGCCCGAACGGTGCGGGCAAGACCACCACCGTGCAGATCCTCACCACGCTGCTGCGCCCCGATGCCGGTGAAATCCGCGTCGACGGCCACGATCTGGTCACCGAACCCGATGCCGTGCGCACCGCGATCGGTGTCACCGGCCAGTTCTCCGCGGTCGACGAATTGCTGACCGGCCGCGAAAACCTGATCCTGATGGGTGATCTGCACCATCTGCCGCGCCGCGAGAGCAAGCGCCTCGCCGCCGAGCTGCTGGAGCGCTTCGACCTGGTCGAGGCGGGCGACAAGACCGCGGCCACCTATTCCGGCGGGATGGTGCGGCGGCTGGATCTGGCCATGACGCTGGTCGGCGATCCGCGCATCATCTTCCTGGACGAGCCCACCACCGGACTGGACCCGCGCAGTAGGCGGGCGATCTGGGAAATGATCCGCACACTGGTCGACGACTACAGCGTGACGGTCTTCCTGACCACCCAGTACCTCGAGGAGGCCGATCAACTGGCCGACCGGATCGCGGTGCTCGACCACGGCCGGATCGTCGCCGAGGGCACGGCCGCCGAATTGAAGCGGCGGATCCCCGGCGGACATATCCGGCTGGAATTCGCCGACCAGCTCGGATTAGCGGCCGCGGCAACGGCATTGGGGCCGGAGGCGCGCGTCGTCGATGACGCGGCCGAGGAGGAATTCACCCTCGCGGTCCCCAGCGACGGCGGCGTCAAATCGCTGCGCGCGGTGCTCGACCGGCTCGACTACGAGCAGATCGAGGTCGCCGGACTTTCCGTGCACACCCCCACCCTCGACGACGTATTCCTCACCCTCACCGGACATCCCACCGCCGAAAAGGAGACCGTGCGATGAGCAGCACGATGGCGTACGCGCTCGCCGACTCGAAAACGATGCTGCGGCGCAGCATGCTTCATGCGAAGCGGTACCCGAGCATGACCTTCGGCATCATCCTCATGCCGATCATCCTGCTGCTCACCTTCAACTTCGTTTTCGGTGGAGCACTGGAGAAGTCGTCCGGCGGTAACTACATCGACTACCTGACGCCGGGCATGCTGTTGATGATCCCGGCGTATATGACCGCAGGTGTGGCGGTTTCGGTCTGCACCGACACCACCAAGGGCATCGTGAATCGCTTTCGCACCATGGCGATTTCGCAGTCCTCGATACTCGCCGGACATGTGGTCGGCGCATTGATCCAGGCCCTGCTCGGCATCGCCGCCATGGTCGGTGTCGCGTTGCTCGCCGGTTTCCGGCCGTCGGCGAATGTCGTGGAGTGGATCGCCGCATTCGGACTGCTCGGCATGCTCGTCTTCGGACTCACCTGGCTCGCGGTCGGCATGGGGCTGGTCGCGCAGACTCCGGAGAGCGCGAGCAATATGCCCTTCCCGCTGATCATGCTGCCGTTCCTCGGCAGCGGCCTGGTCGGCACCGACACCATGCCGGTCGGACTGCGTCAATTCGCCGAGTACCAGCCGTTCACCCCGCTCACCGAAACCATCCGCGGCCTGCTCATGGGCACGGAGATCGGCAATAACGGCATCATCTCCATCGCCTGGTGCGTCGGTCTCACGCTGGTCGGATACTTCTGGTCGACCTCGGTCTTCCGCAAGCAGACCCAGCGCTGAAGCACCGAAACCTTCGATCCCCCCGTCGAGTTCGGCGGGGGGATCGAAGTGTGTCAGACCGTGCCGGACAGCAGTGTCTCGCCCGTCGAGGCCTTCCGGATCTGCACCGCCTGGATCTGATCCGGCGTCTTGTCGACGGTCCGGTCGATCGTCAGCTCGGTGCCGGGTCCGGCGGGCCACCGATCGAGTTTGGCCTGGCTGCCATCGGTGCCGATGACGTACAGGTCGAGATCCCAGTTGTACTTCTGATCGCTCGGCCCATAGCTGCAGGTCATCACGATCCGGGTCTTGCCATCGGCCTGCACGACCTTGAAGCTGGCCGTCACCGGATTCGGTGTGATCGCTTCCATACTGCGTTCGGCCACAACCTGTTCGGAGCTCGGCTTCTCCACCGCGGTGACCGAGGTGACCACCGGAACCGCGATGGCCACCGCCGCGGCAGCCGCAGCGACGGCCGCCCCGACGGCCGCCCACCGACTGCGCCGCCTACGCCGCTCGGCGGCATCGGCGAGCCTGGGCAGCAGCTGTGCGGGGGGATCCGCCTCGGCCGCAGTCTTTTCCGGCGGCTCGATCATGGCGAGCGCGGTGTCGGGATCGACCATCGAGAGCAAACCCGGGAGTCCGGCGAGATCGGCAACCGCCGCCCGGCAGACCGGGCAGCCGTCCAGATGCTCTTCGTACTCCCGCCGTTCGGCGCGGGACAGGGAGCCGAGGATGTACGGTGCATCCCACGTCGAGTAGTCGTCGGCGATGTCCGTCATTGATTCGTCACCCCCATCTCCTGTAGTGCCAGCCGTAACGCCCGCATGCCGTAGTGCATGCGAGATTTCACCGTGCCCGCCGGGATATCGAGTTCCTCGGCGATCTGGTGGGTGGAAAGGCCTCGATAGTAGGCCCGCACGATCACCTCGCGATGATCGCCGCTGAGTCTGCTCAATGCGTCCGCGACCAGCCAGCCGTCCAGGGCCCGCTCGGCCTGGTCCGGAGCGGCCTGCTCCGGCGGATTGTCGGTACGGAATTCGCGCCGATTGCGGGCGCTGCGGTGCTCATCCACGGCGAGATTGCGCGCGACCGTGAACAACCACGCCCGCGCCGATGTCGTCGATTGATCGAGCACGTTGGGGCGCTGCCACGCCCGCAACAACGTCTCTTGCACGATGTCCTCGGCCCGACCTGGATCGCGAACCAAACCGAGCGTGTACCGCCATAGCGCCGAAGCATGTTCCTGATATAGAACCCGCATGAGCTCGGCTTGTTCTTCGGGCATTCGTCACCTCCCGCTCATCCCACGAATCAGGAGGGCCAAAAGGTTCAATGCGCGTAGGCATGTCAATTGCGTTCTAGTTCGATCGGATGTGTCGCCAGGAGAGACAGGGGCAGTGGCTGGCGGCGCAGCACGTGGGCCCACAGGTCGGGGCGGCCGGTGCTGATCGGATCCGAGGGCAGTGCCGAAAGCACGATCCAGTCGTTGTTCTGCAGTTCGCCCTCTAGTTGGCCGAAGGTCCAGCCCGCATAGCCCGCGAAGATCCGCAGCCCCTCGATCAGCGGGTTGATCTGATCCGGGTCGGCGTCGAGATCGACGAGCACCACGCGGCCATCGATGCGACGCAGTCCACGGACGCCCGCGATCGACGCGCCGACCCGGACGGTGCCCAGACACAGCGCCGCGTCCCGCTTGACCGGGCCGCCGATGAAGAGCGTGCGCGGCGCGGCGGCCGCCTCGGACCAGCGTGGCAGCACGTCGTGCACCGCGGTATCGCTCGGACGGTTCAGTACGACCCCGAGGCTGCCCGCCTCGTTGTGCTCGATGATGTACACGACGGTGCGCCGGAAGGTCGGCTCGACCAGTTCGGTCGCCGACACCAGCAGGGTGCCTGCGCGAACCACCTGCTCGCCCTGCCGGAAATCGCGTCGCCTGCGGTCACCGTGTCCGCCGCGAGTTTTCCGATCGTCCGGGTCATCTCCGCGTGCCACTCCGACATCATCGCACTGGCGCGGGCGGTTCGTCGGTCAAGCGGCGTGGCGGATTCTCGGATCGACGGCGAGCTGACCCTTTCGAGCGAGCTGCAAGCAGTCGTTAGCGGCACGTCGATCACCCCGAAAACAGACCGGTTAGGGTGTGGCCATGGAACGGCCCGAGGTCCTCCTCGACAACGCTGACACTGTGTACGACTTCTATCGCGACCACCGGCAGAACCGGCTGAAGGCATGGGGGGCCTACGCCATTCTCGGACGCCGATACCATCCGCGCGTCACCTATGCCGAGGGTGCGCAAAAGCTACTGCACCAGGTGATACGCCAGCGCAGGCCGTTGCTTGTCGCGATCGACCACCTCTCCGAATCCGACCCGTACACCGTCGCCGCCGCGGCCTGGCGCAGCGAATTGCGTTCGGTGATCGGGCGGGTTCGCGTACTGGCCAAGGACGAGCTGTTCATCGATCCCGACCAGCGCCGCAAGATCGACATGATGGGCGGGATCCCGGTATTCCGCGGTAAGGACCACGGCCTGCGGGCGGTGAACGCGGCCGGTCAACGGATGATGGATATCTGCGCGGAGCGGATGGCGAACGGCGACGGCATCGCGGTCTTTCCGGAGGGCACCTGCAACGATGTCGACCACACCGAGGTACAGCCGGTGGGCAGCGGGATCGGCCACATCGCATTCCGTGCGATGAAGTTGGGTGCGCAGCCGGTGCTGCTCAGCCTGGGTTTGAGCTATGGGCCGCGACCCGATCCGAGCGTGCCGGTCACCAAGGAGGAGGCCAAGTCGGCCAGCTTCCATTTCGGGGTGCCGATCACCGAGCTGCCGACCAAACCCGCGGAGATCGCCCGGCTGGTGCGCACCGATCTGCAGCAGGCGCTCGACGGAGCTGTCGCCGCGTACTGAGCTACAGGGGCAGGCCGAACTTCTGGCGTGCCCACTGTGGAACCGTCGCGATGTACTCCGGTTCCGTTTGGACGAATTGCCGCACCAGCGGACACATCGGCAGAATGCCGAAACCTTCCTGACGTGAGGCGTTCAATGCCGCCTGCACCAGCACCCGGCCGTATGCCCGGCCCGCGTACCTTGGATCGAACTCGGTGTGGATGAAGGCCCGCTCGGCGCCGGTGTCCTGATATTCGGCGTAGCCGGCGATGGCACCGTCGACGTAGATCTCGAAGCGTTCCAGCGCGAAGTTGTTGCGGACCTCAGTCGACATGGCTCGACGCTACTCCGGTGGGGGTGGATGGCTGTGCACCGCAATGCCAATCGCATCCGATCGCCCGCTCGACTTGTCTACCGGTGCCGGGCTGACCAGAATGCCTATGGTCGCGCCGAATCAGCGATGGGCCCGGCGGAGGTACGAAACATGATGAGGACGCCAGGTTTTCCACGAGCGCTGGTCGCTGTCGCGGCCGCGAGCCTGATCAGCGGATCGATCGTGACGGGTTGGGCCGAGGCCGCACCCGCGGCATCCTTCGGCGCCTGCCCGGACTCGTCGGTCACCGAGGGGCGCGGTGTGCAGTGCGCGGTGATCTCCGTCCTGATGAATTATGCCGACCCCGGCGGCGCGCGTATCGAGCTCACCGTCAGCCGGATCGCCGCCACTGGCGAGCGTCGCGGCGTCATTGCCGCGAATCCGGGCGGACCGGGCGCGGATGCCCTCGACTACTGGGCTCGCCGGATCGATTCGATGCCTGCCGAACTCAACGAGCATTACGACCGGATCGCGGTGCAGCCGCGCGGACTGCGCTGGGCCACCCCGCTGCGCTGCGATTCCCAGACCCTCAGTGCGGCATCGAAATCGGCTGAGGGCGAACAAGTTTCGCTGGGCGGCGGTAACCGCGACGATATCAAGAAGGCCTGCGACGCGGCGCTGCCCGGCTACCTCGACACCATCACCACCGAGAGCGCCGCCCGTGACCTGGACGAGGTGCGCGCCGCGCTCGGCGTGGATCGGATCAGTTACCTCGGTACGTCGTATGGCACCTATCTCGGCGCGGTGTACGCGTCGTTGTTCCCGACCCGGGTGGATCGAATGGTGTTGGACTCCAACGTCAATCCCGATTGGGTGTGGACCGAGGAATTCGCCCAGCAGCAGGTCGCCGGTAAGCAGCGACTCGACGATCTGTTCGCCTGGATCGCCGACCACAGCGGCGACTACGGGCTCGGTGATACCGCGCTGCAGGTCTACCAGAACTGGGTGCGGCTGGTCGCAGACCAGGGCGGCGGCTGGTACGCCAACCTGACCCCGCCACCCGCGAGCGTCGCCGACCTGCCCGGCGCGCTGCCCGACCCGCTCGCCGAAATCGCCCGCGACGGTTTCAACGACAGCGTGGAACAGGCGGGCAAGGTGCAGAATCTGGTGCGCCTGCTGGTCACCGGCGGTGCGTCCGCGCAGGTGCCGCTGGTCGGTGCGACCGCGGTCGCCACGTACACCCGCACCTTCTGGCCGACCTTCGCCAGGGCGATGGCCGACGCCAATATCGATCCGAAGAACGTCCGCCAGCTACTCGCTATCGAGGGCGCGACCAGTACCGATCCCACCGGACGCTTTGTCTTCTCGGCCATCACCTGCAACGAGAACAATGTGCCCGGCCGCTCCGAGCTGATCGGCTCGGCCATCGCCACCATCGCCACCGGCGGCAATGCCATGGACGCCCGCGCCGATCTGGTCCGCTCCGGAACCGCCTGCGGCAGTTGGAAACCGGTGACCAAGCCGGTGTCGATCACCGGAAAGGATCTGCACACCCGCCCGCTACTGCTACAGAGCCGCTGGGATGCGCTGACCGCCTACGCGGGCGGCCCGGCCATGGCGCAGGCGCTCGGCGGATCGCTGATCACGGTCGAGGGCGGCGACCACGGCGCATTCGGCCGAGGCAACACCGCCGTCGACGACGCCGTGATGACGTATCTGCGCACCGGTCAGGTCACCATCGACCACGCCGACCAGGCGCCGTTGCAGTAGGCGATATCACCGTGGGCGCACTCGGTGAGGATTTGGCCTGCGCGCCAATCCAGCAGGCGCATTCGATTGCGGAATGGGCCGCCAGGCCAATCCTTTTCGGCCCTAGGCCGCCGTTCTGATGAGCTCGTCGGCGACCCACTGTGCGACGCCGGCGGGGTATGGCGCGGGCAGTCCGAGGACTATGTGGTGGAAACCGGCGTCGATCGCCGCGCCGATCGCGTCACGGGTGCCGCCGGGGTCGTCGTAGGAGATGGGCAGGTGGATCGACCGGGTGATCGAGGCGGGGTCTCGGCCGATCTCGGTGCAGTAGCGGTCCAGCAGTGCGCTGCGGCGGATGACGTCGTCGATATCGCCACCGGGGATGTTCCACAGGTCGGCGTGCTCGGCGGCCACTCGCAGTGTCGCGGCTGATCGCCCACCGATCAGGATCGGCGGGTGTGGGCGCTGGACCGGTTCGGGGTTGCAGAACGCTCCGGTGAGTTGGATATGGGTGCCATGGAAGTCGAACGGTTCGGCCTCGGTCCACAGCCGCCGGATGACCGTGCAGGCCTCGGCGAAACTTTCTACGGCACTGGCAGTGTCGTGGAAGGGTAGGCCGTGTGCTTCGTACTCGCGCCGCGCCAGCGGATGGTCGGGTCGTGAGCCCACACCGATACCGAAGTCGAGCCGCCCACCGGAGACGATGTCGACGGTCG
Source organism: Nocardia pseudovaccinii (assembly GCF_050942345.1). NCBI lineage: Bacteria > Bacillati > Actinomycetota > Actinomycetes > Mycobacteriales > Nocardiaceae > Nocardia > Nocardia pseudovaccinii. The sequence goes on along the minus strand of NZ_CP192074.1, from coordinate 9,578,140 downwards.
CGGCGATCTTGGCCAGCATCGCGGGCGGGCGGAAGCGGTTGCTGGTCACGAGCAGACCGAGGCGCAGTCGCCGGGTCTGCGCGGCGAGGGCCGAGAGCAATGTCCAGCCTTCGTGTGTAGGTCCGTTCGGATCGCCGCCGATGGGCATGAGGTGGTCGAACAGCCACGCGTGTTCGATCTGCGGGATTGTGTCCGCCTCGCGCCAGACCCGCAGGATGTCTTGGTAGCCGACCTGCATCGGGGCGGTCATGATTCCGAAACTGGGCATGGCTACCGGCCACCTACCGGCGATGAGCGGCGTCGTAGCGCCGCGTCGAGCAGAGCGGGTGGCGTGTCGTGCTTCTCGTCCGGGGCGAGGTCGACGCCGGGCGCGACGATCGCGTCGATCGCATCGAGCACGTCGGCGGAGAGCACGGTGTCGGCGGCGGCGAGTTGCGAGTGCAAGTGATCCATCGTGCGTGGCCCGATGATGGCGCTGGTGACGCCGGGGTGCGCGGTCACGAAACCGAGGGCGAGCTGGATCATCGTCAAACCGGCCTGGTCGGCGACCTTGGCCAGCTGCTCGACGGCATCCAGTTTTGCCCGGTTGATCGGGATGGTGGTGTCGAAGCGTTGCGGCATGAATTTCGAGCGGCTGGTGGTGATGTCTCGACCCGCGCGGATCGCACCCGAGAGCCAGCCCGAAGCCAGCGGGCTCCACGCCAGCACGCCGAGTCCGTACTGCTCGGTCACCGGCAGCACGTGGGATTCGATGCCGCGCTGCAGGATCGAGTAGCCGGGCTGTTCGGTGACGTAAGGGCGCAGGTGGTTTTCGCGAGCGGCCCACTGGGCCTGCACGATTCGGTACGCGGGAAATGTCGACGAACCGAAGTAGCGAATCTTTCCGGCGCGCTGCAGGTCGGTCAGGGCCGACAGCGTCTCCTCGTCGCTGGTGTTCGGGTCCCATCGATGAATCTGGTACAGATCGACGTGGTCGACGCCCAGCCGTCGCAGGCTGTTGTCCAACTCGGTGACCAACCAGCGGCGTGAGCCGCCCTGACGGTTGCGCTCCGCACCCATCGGCATGCTCGCCTTCGTGGCCAGCACGATGTCGTCGCGGCGCTCGGCGATGGCCTTGCCGACCATCTCCTCCGACTCGCCGTCGCTGTACATATCGGCCGTGTCGATGAGGTTGATCCCGGCCGCCAAGGCGGCATCGACGATAGCGGTGGCCTCGTCCTGGGTGGTGCGCCCGATCCGGCCGAAGTTCATCGCGCCGAGCGCGAGGGTGCTGACCTGCACACCGGTGCGGCCCAAAGTGCGGTACTGCATGAGGTGTTCCTCCATGAGAGGCGTGAATTGGTTTCGGAACGGCTGTTCTGTCATCCTGAACAAACGGAACCTTGTTCCGAAACCAACATACGGAACGCTGTTCCGTTTGACAAGCGCTGTGCCGGAGGTGGTTGATATCGACAGCGGATCGGGGCCTTCAGCCCCGCGGAAACGAGCCGACGCCCTGCGTAACAAGAAGACACTGCTGGACGCGGCGGCCGCGGCTTTCGTCGAGTCCGGCGTCGATGTGCCCGTGCGCGATATCGCCGCGCAGGCGGGTGTCGGCATCGGCACGATCTACCGCCACTTCCCGACGCGAGCCGATCTCATCGTCGCCGTGTACCGACACCAGGTCGAGGCATGCGCCGACGCCGGTCCGACACTGCTGGCGAACAGCGGCACACCGCATGCCGCCCTGGGGCGGTGGATCAACCTGTTCGTCGACTTCCTGGTCACCAAACACGGCCTCGCCGAGGCGCTGCAGTCCGACGATCCCGCCTTCGAGACGCTGCACGCCTACTTCCTCGACCGCCTGGTCCCGGTATGCGCCCAACTCCTCGACGCCGCCACCGCGGTAGGCGAGATCCGCCCCGACATGGACCCCTACGAACTCCTCCGCGCCGTCGGCAACCTCTGCATCGGCGCAGGCAACACCCCCCGCTACAACGCCCGCCGCATGGTCGACCTCCTCATCGCAGGCCTGCGCCACCAGTAGCGACCTCATTCAGGCGCGCCTCAGGCGCCGATCCAGCTGGGTCCCCGGCGGTATTCGAGCAGTTCCGGCTGGAACTACGCCACCGGTTCCGGCAGTGACTCGCCCGTCTCCAGCAAGGTCTTGAGGCTCGACAGGATGCTCGGCCAACCACCGCTGATTCCGGCCAGGACCGCGCTGCCTGGCTCGAAACCGTCGTGGATGACAGTCAATTTCACGGTTTCGCCATGGGGTTCGATTTCGAACGTCACCTTCGAGCGGGGCTCGCGCGCCCAGGCCGCCACGTCTTCCGGGTTCATTTCGAAGGTGGTGGCGAAGGCGGGGTCGAAGGTGTGCCAGGTGTAGGAGAGCCGGGTGTAGGGATCTGCCTCCAGGACAACCTGTTCCGGATCCTTGCTGGTCCAATCCCGTTGGTGCCAAACCATTTCCGAGCCGGGCTGCCAATCGGTGTCGAAGCTGGCGCCCCAGTAGCGGTTGGTGAAGGCGGGGTCGGTAAGGGCTTGCCATAGTCGCTCCGGCGTCGTCTTTATGTAGGTGGTGTAGACGAATGCGTTGTCACTCATGGGGTTTGCCTCCAAAGCTTGTTTCAGGTCGGCCAGCGCGTGGACGCGGGCGCGGTGGTAGCGGGTGATCCAGCGGTCGGCGATGGCGTTGATGGGTTCGGCATTGAGGTAGTGCAGTTTTTCGCGGCCGCTGCGACGAGTGGTGATCAAGTTGGCGGACTCGAGGACCGCGAGGTGCTTGCTCACCGATTGGCGGGCCATATCCAGTTCGGCGCACAGTTCGCGCAGGGTTTGGCCATTGCGCGCGTTGAGGCTGTCGAGCAGCCTTCTGCGGCTCGGATCGGCGAGCGCTCGGAATACCTCGTCCATGCCACCTTCTTCGTGATATGCAGCCCTCCGGCTGCGCATTCACACGATAGGCAGCCATTTGGATGCATGTCAACCGTGACGTAGGCAAGAAATAGCATTGTCGCGGTGCAATGTAGTAGATATGCTACGATTTATCCCGATCTCACAACGGGAGGATGAGATGACCATGGGCGATGGCGTCGCGCTCGACGTCGAAAAATTGCGGATGCGATACGGCACGACCGACGTCCTGCACGACGTGACATTCCAAGCCCGGCCGGGCGAAGTGCTGGTGCTCCTCGGTCCGAACGGCGCGGGCAAGACCACGACCATCGAAATTCTGGAGGGCTTCCGCATGCGCTCCGCGGGCCGTGTCGAGGTGCTCGGCATGGATCCGGCGCACGGGAACGAAGCCTGGCGGGCGCGACTGGGTGTCGTCCTGCAGTCGTGGCGTGACCATGCCAAATGGCGTGTGCGCGAGCTGCTTTCACACCTGGGCTCCTATTACGCGCCGTACGGCACGGATAGGATCCACCGGCCTTGGGACACAGACGAACTCATTGCCGCCGTCGGACTGACCGAGCAGGCCGACCGCAAGATCGGATCGCTGTCCGGCGGTCAGCGCCGTCGCATGGATGTCGCGATCGGCATTGTCGGCCGCCCTGAACTGCTGTTCCTGGACGAACCGACTGCGGGCTTCGACCCGCAGGCCCGCCGCGAATTCCATGATCTGGTCCATCAGCTCGCCGACGACCGGACCACCATCCTGCTCACCACCCACGATCTCGACGAGGCCGAGAAGCTCGCCGACCGCATCATGATCCTGGCCGGTGGCCGGATCATCGCCGACGGCTCGGCCGACGAACTGTCGCGCCGCATCGCGGGCGAGGCCGAAATCCGTTGGACCCACGATGGACAACGGTTCGTGCACACCACCGCGGAGTCGACCGAATTCGTCTACGAACTGTTCAAGCAGCACGGCGACGAGATCGGCGAGCTCGAGGTGCGCCGCGCCTCGCTGGAGGACACATATATGGCGCTGGTGCGGCAGTACGAGTCCGGCCGGCTCGAAACCGAGGTCCATTCCCTGGAGGAGGTCGCGCGATGAATCCGATCGATGCCGCCGTGCGGGCCGGAACCCGGCGCGGACTGATCGAAATACGGCAATCGCTCACCAATGTGCAGGACCTGTGGGGCATGCTCTTCTGGCCGGTCGCCATGGTCATCGTGCTGTTCTTCATGCGCGACGCGACCTTCGAGGCGAGCGGCTTCGCACTCGGTTCACTGGCCCTGCCGAGCATCCTCGGCATGCTCGTCGCCTTCAACGGCATGTTCGGCATTGCCCAGATGCTGACCCTGGAACGCGAAGACGGAACACTGTTACGCGCCAAGGCAACTCCGAACGGCATGGTCGGCTACCTGATCGGCAAGATCGTGACGACCGCGGGCTGGGTGGTCATCCCGTTCCTGATCGTGCTGATTCCGGGACTGTTCCTGGTCGACGGCACGGCAATGGGCAGCATCGGTTCCTGGCTGGGTCTGATCGGCGTCGTCGCAATCGGCATGCTCGCGACCATGCCGATCGGCGCGGTGCTCGGATCGCTGTTCAGCAACCCGCGCAATATCGGCTTCGTCTCGCTGCCGATCATGGGCATCGTGGCGATCTCCGGCGTCTTCTACCCGATCACCTCGATGCCCGGCTGGCTGCAGGGCGTCGCGCAGGTGTTCCCCGTCTACTGGGTCGGGCTCGGCATGCGTTCGGCGATGCTGCCGGGCGATGCGGCCGCCATCGAGCTCGGCCATTCCTGGCGGCATCTGGAAACCATTGCCGTGCTGGGTGTCTGGGCGGTGGCGGGGCTGCTGCTCGCGCCGATCGTGCTGCGTAGGATGGCACGTCGCGAGTCCGGGTCGAACGTGGCGGCGCGCCGCGAGAAGGCGATTCAGCGTGCCTACTGAGGTCATCTACAACCGCATCGCCATGTTGCGGGCCGAGCGCGGCATCTCCCGGCGGGAGCTTGCCGAAGCGCTCGGCGTGCACTATCAGACGATCGGTTACCTCGAACGCGGCGAGTACAGTCCGAGCCTGCATCTGGCATTGCGGATCGCGGCGTATTTCGAGGTCGCGGTGGAGGTGATCTTCTCGACCACCCCGTTCCCGCGCCTCGGCTCCGTCGATTCGGCGCGTGCCGCCGGGGACTGAGACTTACCGCCGCCCGGCGAACAGCTGATACACCGGAACCGGCTGCCCCGCCTCCTCGCTGGCCGCGATCGCGCGCCGCCACAGGCCCTGCGCCGCGTGCGACAGCGTAGCGTCGACACCGACCTCCTCGCTGGCATCGATGATGTGCTGCGCCCCGGCATCCATCATCTTCAGACTCGCCAGGGTGCCCCAGCCACCCGCCTTCGCGGCGGCCGCGAAATCCTCGATGAAATACGGGTACGCGCCGGTCGCGCGCAGCGCGAAGGGCACGAACTGGTCGATGCTGTGACCGGACTTCTCGATCACCGCGAGCGCCTGATCGAACGCGAGCATCCAGGGATGGAAAATGATCAAACCGGCCTGGTAGAAGATCTGCGCGAGACCGTCATCCGCACCGAGGTATTCCTGCGGGCTCAGCGGTCGCAGCAGTTCGGCGTGCGCGTCGAAGACCTCTTTCGGACCGCTGTAGAAGATGAACGATGACGGATGAGCGATATTGTCGCCCGCCGACATGACGCCGCCGGAAATGAATTCCGCCCCGTGCGAACGCACCCACTCGGCACCCTTGTGCGCCTTCTCCGGTGAATCCGAGGACAGATTGGCGATCACCTTGCCCGGCAAATGGTCGATGGCCTGGCCCAATACGTCGTACATGGCGGCGTAGTGGGTAAGGCTGAGCACGGTCACCGGATTGGCGTCCAATGCTTCTGCGACCGTCGAGGCCCGCTTCGCGCCGAGTTCGACCATGGCGTCGACCTTTTCGGTACTGCGATTCCAGACCGTCACCTCGATACCGGCGTCCAGGAAGGCCCGGACCATGGCCTGGCCCATCGGACCGAGGCCGACCACGGAGACGGAGCCAGCGGTGTTCTGCTCGGACATATTGTGTCCCTTCGGTTCTCGTTTCGATTGTGTCGACTGGCCTTTTCGAGCGACCTGCAAGCAGTCGCTACGGCCGAGTTCCATGGTCGTTGTCGCAGGTAGCGTCGGGAAGACCGAACGTTCAGGTGTGGTTGCTTACCTCGAGGTTCGAATTCAGGTCAGAAGGAGTGCGGTGGGCATGAGCAGTGACGCGGATCACGATGTGTGCGGCATGTCGGTGGCGATCGACGTCGTAGGCGGCAAATGGAAGCTGCACCTGATGTGGGTGCTCGCCGCGGGTCCACAGCGCTTCGGTCGGATACGCAAGCTGCTCACCGGCGTCAGCGAGAAGGTGCTGGCGGAGAATCTGCGGCACCTGGAGGCCAGCGGTGTGGTGCACCGCGAGGTCTTCCCCGAAGTCCCGCCGCGCGTCGAATACTCGCTAACGCCGCTGGGCGAAGAACTCGAAGTCGCCCTGCGCCCGCTCGAAGCCTGGGGTGATAAGCACCGCAACGAACTGCTCGGCAATCTGCTCGCCGCGGCGGGCTAGGCGTTCACAGGTTGTCGGCGCCTATTTGTTCGCCGACGCGAGTAAGGAGCTGTGCCGCATCGGCGATCGAGCGGGCGGGGTCCGGTTCCAGATCGGCGAGTGCGTAGCAGGCGGTGAAGCCTGCCGCTCGGATCTCATCGCGCGTCAATTGTGTTCGGCCGACGGCGGCAACCACCGGGACGCCCGCCTTGCGCGCCGCCTCGCAGACACCGATGGGGGCCTTTCCGTGCAGGCTCTGGGTATCGAGGGCCCCCTCGCCGGTGACGACGAGGGTGGCTCCATCGAGAAGTGTTGGGAAATCGAGGAGTTCGAGTACGACTTCGATGCCGCTGCGGACCTGCGCCCCGAGCACTGCGAGCGCGCCGAATCCGGTGCCGCCCGCCGCACCCGCACCTGGAACCTCCGCGAATTCCGGGGCGACGACGGTGGCCCAATTCGTCAGTGCCGCTTCTAGAATCGACAGATCCGATGGTGTCGCACCCTTTTGTGGCGCATAGACGGCGACCGCACCGGTTGGGCCGAGTAGTGGGTTGTCCACATCACAGGCCAGAGTGAAGGTCGCCGTCGCGATCCGTGGATGCAATCCGGTGCGATCCAATCGTGCGGCATGCGCCAAAGCCGCTCCACCTGTGGATAATTCAGCGCCATCGGCATCCAGGATCCGGGCACCGAGAGCCTGCAGCATGCCCGCCCCGCCATCGGTGGAGGCGCTGCCGCCCAAGCCGAGGACGATATCGGTTACCCCTCGATCCAGCGCATGAGCGATGACAACACCGAGTCCGTAGGTATCAGCTCCGAGTGGATCACGTTGTTCCCCTGACAGTTTCGTCAGTCCGACCGCCGCGGCCAATTCGATCACCGCCGTGGTTCCGTGTACCGCATAGGCGGCGGTGTCGGGTGCGCCGGTCGGTCCGGGCGCATCGACCTCGATCCGCGCCCAGCCCGCGGCCACGAATGCGTCGACGGTTCCGTCACCGCCGTCCGCGACCGGCACCTGCCGGAGCTCGGCCTCCGGCACGGCGCGCGTGATGCCCGCGGCCAGGGCGGCCGCGACCTCGGGGGCGGTCAGCGAGCCCTTGAATTTGTCCGGGGCGAGCACCACCCGGGGCGCGGACGTCATCTGCACATTCTCTGCGGTGGTTCCGAACGGCGCACGTCGGGGAGCGCGGTAGATCGGGTCCGGCGGCGCTTCGGCACCGACTCCATTCGTTGTGATCATGAGTGTGTGGCTCATCGCTTTTGGACGCCCAAATAAAAGAGAGCAGTGCTCTTGACTTGATGGGATTTGGTGTGGAACACTGATCTCAACAGAGAGCAGTGCTCACAAAGGAGTAGGAAATGAACGCCAGCACCCGCTACCTCGCCCCGACCGGCATGGACCCGATCATGAACAAGATTGCCAATTGGCTGCCTCGCCTCGGCATCAGCGTGATGGGGTCGCGGCTGTTGGCTGTGCGCGGACGCAAGAGTGGCGAATGGCGCACCACCATGGTCAATCTGATGACCGATACCGACGGCACGCGCTACCTGGTCGCGCCGCGCGGCCACACCCAGTGGGTGCGGAACCTGCGCGTCGCGGGCGATGGTGAACTGCGGCTGGGTCGCAAGGTCGAGGTGTTCACCGCGACCGAAGTGGCCGACGCGGACAAGGTGCCGCTGCTGCGCATCTACCTGCAGAAGTGGGGCTGGGAGGTCGGCAAATTCTTCGAGGGTGTCACCAAGGACGCCACAGATGCGGAATTGGCCGAGATCGCCCCGGGCTTTCCGGTCTTCCGACTCGCCTAGTGTGACAAGCCGATCCGGTCAGCCGACCCTTTCGAGCGACCTGCAAGCAGTCGCTAGCTGACCCTTTCGAGCGACCTGCAAGCAGTCGCTAGCTGACCCTTTCGAGCGACCTGCAAGCAGTCGCTAGCGGTGGATCAGGAATTCGATGGCCGCGGCGTAACCCCGAATCCCCATCCCCGCCACCACCGCGGTGGCGATGGGGGAGATGTAGGAGTGATGCCGGAACTCCTCGCGCGCATGCACATTGCTGATGTGCACCTCGACGATCGGGAGTTCCGGAATCACCAGCGCATCACGCAGTGCGACCGAAGTATGCGTGAGCCCACCGGGATTGATGACGATCCCGGACTCGACGCCGCGCGCCCGGTGGATCCGATCGATCAGCGCTCCTTCGGAATTCGACTGGAACGCATCGACCTCGCGGCCGTACCGGGCGGCGGTCTGTCGGCACAATTGGACGACATCATCGAGCGTGGCCGACCCGTAGACCTCCGGCTGGCGGGTGCCGAGCATATTGAGGTTCGGGCCGTTGAGAACCAGGATCGGGCCATGTGTCGACATGGCTTAGACACTAGCCCGCCCTGTTCAGAGTCCCTGCGGACCTTCCGACCGCAGGTCGTCCACTTTCCGCATGGCGGTGCGCAACTCCTCGAGCCAGGCCTCGGCATGTTTGCCCGCCAACTTCACCGTCCACGCCAGCGCGTCCGCGCGCGAGCGCGCCACACCGGAATCGACCAGCGTGTCGAGCACCTTGCGCTCCGGCTGCCGCAGTCGCGTCATCACCGGAACCGCCAAGTGCGTGAACATGATTCGTTCGCCGTCCACCGAGACGCCCCACGCGACGCTGCGTCCGTAGCGGCGCTGGGCCTCGTTCGCGATCTGCATGCGGGCCGGGCGAGTGGTCTCGCGGAAGCGGGCGACCGCGCCCTGCTTCGTCGCGGCCGGGACCTCCTCGGCGGGAGTGTCTTCCTTTTCCGATACCGGGGCCGGGAGCTCACCGATAACCACGATCTCGTCCCGGTCGATTTCGATGACGGGCTGCCCGGCGAACCAGTCGCTCGGCAACCTTCCGGCGAACCAGTCCGGGGCGTCCGCGGGATCCGGTAGATCGGCCTGCTGCCAGCCGCCCGGTCGTCCGAAGCCTCGTCCCCGATGCTCGTGCCTCATTGGGATTCACCTACTTACTGTGGTGCCTGTATTTCATTGATTACAAGATTACGTCGCAAAGAGCGCGCGTGGTTCTGCTCTGTGCGAACGGTTTCGGCCACCGGCCGTGCGGGTACGCCGGATAAAGGTGTGTGCTGGTCAACGAGGCCCTGCGCGATCGAAACGCGGACGCGGGCCGCCGAAACGCCGACGTGGGCCGTTTTCTGACAAGTTCGTGTTCCGGCCGGTACGGTTGCGGCGCCGGGTGTCGCAACGGGACCGGGGAACGTCCATGATCGACCAACCGAAGCACGGGCTTCGGGAACAATCGGAGATACTGAGCATGGGTAACGTCCGGCCGGTGCGGCACGGTGGGCAGCTAATTTCAGGTACGGTGGTCTTGTTACTGGAGTGACAAGAGTAAAGAGTGGGCGACATGGATGTGTGGGGATCCCGCCGCTATCGCGTCCGGGGCGCAATCGCACTCTCGGGGGTGGTGGCGCTGGCTATCGCAATTGGGGCTTGTGGTTCGGATGCGAAGCGCAATGAGGCCGAGTACGTCGTTGATCGCTTCACCCAACTGCTCGACGAGCAGAACTACGCCAAGGCCGCGGAGCTCACCTCTTATCCCACGGCCGCATCCGCAACGCTGAAACAGATGTTCGCCGGATTGCAGCCGGGCAAGGTCGACTACCAGAAAACCCAGTTCATCGACCTGGACCGCGAGGCGGGCCTGTTCAGCATGGATGTCGCCTGGAACTTCGGCGAGAACAAGACCTGGAAATACAGCCTGCAGGGCAACGTACGGAAGTTGGCGATCGGCTGGCGCATCTCCTGGGATCCCGCGGTCGTCATGCCGCAGTTGGACCACAACCGCACGGTCCGGCTCGTGCGCACCATGCCGACGCCGCCGCCGCGGGTCAAGGACATCGTCGGCGACGCGCTGATGACCGAGCAGGTCATCAATGTGGTCAAACTCGATCCCGCCAAGGCGACCGATCCGGTGGCCTCGACCGATGCGCTGGCCAAGGCCATCGAACCGGTCGCGCCGCTGATCACCGGACCGTCGCTGATGCAGCAGCTGTCGACCTCGCAGGGCAAGCCGATCATCGCGGTGAATCTGCGTGAACCCGATTTCGCGATCCTGGAATCCGCGCTGGCCCGGGTGCCCGGTGTCGTCACGGAGAAGCAGCCGCGGCTGATCTCCGCCGACCGCCGGACCTGGTCGCCGATGCTGGACGCGCTGCGCAAGGTGTGGCAGGACAGCCAGGATCTGCACTCCGGTTGGGGCGTGCAGGTTTTCGAACAGGACGGACGTTTCGTCGGCCAGATCGCCGGTTACCAGGGCCCGCCCGGTCCGGATATCGCGGCCACCATGGATCAGCGCCTGCAGCGCGCCGCCGAGGATGCGGTGGTGAGTGTCGGGACGCCCGCCTCGATCGTGGCGATCCAGCCGTCCAGCGGCGCGGTCGTGGCGGTAGCGCAGAATACGCAGGCCAGTGAGCACGGTTCGGTCGCGTTCACCGGGCTGTATCCGGTCGGCACCAATATCGATCTTTTCCGCAATGTCGCCTCGGTGCTGAAGAACAAGGCACCGCAGGACGTCTCGGTGCAGGATGCGGCCGAATCCGCGCCGAATCTCGGCGTCGGCGTCGATTACAAGGTGCCGGGACTGGACGAGGTGACGGGCCGGGTCGCGATCGCGGGCCGCAGTGCCGAGCAGGTGCGCCAGGGTGGTGGTACGGATGCGGTGCTGGCCAGCCCATTCGGCATGGCGATCGCCGCGGCCGCCATCGCGCGCGGGCAGGTGCCGCCGCCGATGATCGAGGCCGGACACCCGAGCGCCACGGACGCGCAGGTCCCCGAGATGTCACCAGAACTCACCGATCGGCTGCGCGCGATGTTGCGCGACGGCGCGGGCCGACCGGAGTTCGCGCCGCTGCGGCCCTACCGCGATGTCATCGGTTTCATGGCAACCGCGGGCCATGACGGTTGGCTCATCGCGAATGCCGGGGATCTGGCCCTCGCGATTCACATCAATGACGCCGACAGCGGCGACGCGACCGCGCGGATGGCGGCCAGGTTGTTCCAATCGCTGGCCCATCCGGAACCGTGATCAGTTGATGGCCTTGATCGCCGCGCGCCAGCCGAGCAGGAACAGCGCGAGCACACACGCCGCGACGATGATGAAACTGAATGCCGTGCCCTGACCACTGATCACGCGCAGCAGCATGCCGCCGCAGAGGGTGCCGAGCCAGACCAGAACTCCAGCGGGCCACAGGGCGGTTCCGTCGACGTGCCCCTTTACCCGACTGGCGACGGCGGCCGCGAGCACCCAGCCGATCGCCAGCCCGATCGCGAAGGGCCACACCGTCTTCAGCAGTCCGGTGAGTACCGCCTCGTCATGGCTGCGCCGCCCGATCGCGCAGAACAAGATCACCAGCAGTGCGTCCACCACCAACGGCACCAGTCTTCTCACGCTGGCCAGCGTAGTAGTGCCCGCATCCGTCGTTGCGACGCGACCACCTGCGGTACTCCTGGCTAACCGACCGATCTCGTCCGGCGTACGTCGGTTTCTGAACCATACGCACATTGCCGACCACGACGGAGCGAGTCTGACGAGCGAACACGCAGCGCCGCAGGCGCTGCCAATGTCACAGGCGGCGCTGTTCGAACTCCTTCTCGAATTCGGCATCATCGGCCTGCGGAGTGCGGAAGAGGAAGGCGAAGACGATCCAGCCGATGATCGCGACCAGCACGAAGCTCACCAGGCGGTAGACGAAGGCGGCGGCGACGGCCTGGGAGGCGGGCAGGGTCGCGCCCGCGGTCAGGCCGTAGATGAGGGTCGCATCGACATAGACGATGCCGCCGGGTGCGAACGGGATAGAGCCGACGGCCTTGCCCACGGTGAATGCGATCAGCAGACCGGCCAGCTTCGGATCCGCACCGATCGCGTAGCAGGCGGCGCCGAGACAGGCCACATCGGCGAAGCGGTGCACCAGCGCCCAACCCGCGACCATCGCGCCGTCGCGCTTGCCGAGATCCACCGATTCCAGCTGCGAGAGCATATCGGCGATCTTGTTCATGCCCTGCTTGGCGGGGCGTTTGCGGATCCGGTTGAGCAGCGCGAGCCCCCGGCGCAGCACGGCCTCCAGCGCGCCCGGATTCTTCGACAGGTAGTTGCCCGCCCACACCAGCGCGATCACACCGGCCAGCGACAGTATGAGCTTGAACGGGCCGACCCGGTCGCCCACCAGCAGTGCACCACCGACGCCGAGCAGGGCAAGTCCGGCGGTCGCGATCACACCCGACATCACCAACTGCCAGGAGGCGACGATCGGATTCGCACCCCACCGGCGGGTCTGGCGATAAGTGAAGGCGGTGGAGAACACCTGTCCGGCAGGCAGCGTCACCGACATCGCGGTGGCGCCATAGACGACGGCGACGGATTTGTGCTGACGGACCTCGACGCCGCCCGCATGCAGCAGTTGCTTCTGCACCCGGCTGAATCCGCTCATCGACAGGGCCTGCAACCAAATACAGGCGGCGACCCAGCCCCAATGGATTTCGGTGAGGTTATTCCAGGAATCGTGTAATCGTGGCCAGAGGTAGTAGCCCTCGCCGATCAGCAATGCCAGCAGGGCGATGCCCGCGACCCATTTGACCCACCAGAATTTGCTCCGGCGACCACGTTTCGCCGGTCTATCGGGGTCGTCGGACGGCTGCGGCGCAGGCTCGCCGGCTAGTTCCCCATTGGCCGTCACGCGGTCAGCCTAACGAACCGACTGTTTCGCTGTCTGCATCGACGTGCGGATCCGTACCATCCTTCGGCCAGGCCAACCTGGTCTTTCGTCGCCGCCCGCGGAGCTGGACTTCCTCGCCCGTCAGCCAAAAGTCCTGCTCACTTTCATCGGCGAAATACAGCGCACTGCCCGAGGCGAGTACGCGGCCGGGTTGATCCTTTGCCAGTTCGGTCAGGCGTGATGCCTCGTTCACCGGATCGCCGATCACGGTGTATTCGAAACGGTTTGCGGCGCCGATATTTCCGGCGACGGCCAGGCCCGCCGACACTCCGATGCCGATATCGAGTCCGGGCACCTCGCGCAGGACTTCACGCAGTTCACGGGCGGCGGCCAGGGCGGCGGTCGGTGCGTCCGGACGGTCCAGCGGGGCGCCGAAGATCGCCAGTGCGGCGTCGCCGACGAATTTGTTGACGAAGCCGTGGTGCCGGTCGATGACGTCGACCACGATGCGGAAGAACTCGTTGAGCAGGCTGACCACCTCGGTCGGCGGTCGCTCCGCGGCGGTCGCGGTGGACCCGACCATATCGACGAACAGCACGGCGACGAATCGGGTCTCGCCGCCGAGTTCGGTGCCGTAGTCGAGTGCGCGCTGCGCCACTTCCTCGCCGACATGCTGGCCGAAGAGTTCTTGCAGCTGGCGGCGCTTGGCGGCCTCTTCCATCATGCGGTTGAAGCCGACCTGCAGCAGTCCGATCTCACTGCCGTCGAACACCTCGACCTGTACATCGCGAGCGCCCTCCTGCACCCGGTCGATGGCCTGGCTGAGCTGGCGCACCGGGTCGGAGATGCTCGATCCGGTCAGCATCGACAGCGCCAGCGCCTGCATGATCACCACGCCGCACAGCAGCAGAATCGAGATGGCCAGCGACTGCGCGGAGAACTTCACGTCCGAGGAGATCTGCGTGACGCACAGCAGCACGATGGCGATGGTGGGCGCGAAGGTGCCCATACCCCAGGTCATCCCCATCCTGGTGCCGACGCCCGGGGTCAGCGTGTGGTCGAACGAGCCCTCGGTGAGGGCCTGAGCGGCGACCGGGCGCAGAATTCGTTCGCCGAGCATGTAGGTGAAACCGAAGACGATCGTCGCCGCCATACATTCGGTGACGATGACCGCGCCCGCCAGCTCCGGCGCGTCCACGATGATGGTGGCCGCCAGGATGGCGCCGCCGATCAACCACAGCACCAGATGCAGGATCGCCTGGCGCAGCGGCGCGTGCAGTGCGGCCATCTGTTCTTGGTGGCTGGGCGGCCCACCGCGCATCTGCCAGCGCATGACCGGACGCAGCATCAGCGCCGAAGCGGCCAGGCTCAGCAAACCACCGGTGGTGAAAACCAGACCGGGAATCACCAGGCCGGTGCGTCGCGCACCAGCCGCCTCACCTTCGGGAACCGGGAGTCCATATTGGATGAACGCCCACACCAGGACCGCGCCGAAGGCATTGGCCAACAGCATCGATGTCAGGTACAGCGGCCAGCGCGTTCGCATGGTCTGTTTGACCGCTTCCAAGGGCGCTGACACGATCACCAATCTAGCGTTCAGCTCATCCGAGCATGTCCGCGGCGCTCTGCGGCCATTAGGCTCGCGGAGGTGACCGACCAGAAGGTTAGTGCTCTCGGAAAAGCCACTGCTGCGCGGTCGGCTGCTGATTCTGTACATCCGTTCGTCCGAGTTTCCGCCGAGTGGGCGTGGCGGCTGCTGGTGATGTTCGCCGCGCTGATCGCGATGACGATGGTCGTGCAGAAGTTGGCGACGGTGGTGATACCGCTCGCCATCGGCCTATTGGCCGCCGCAATGCTGGCGCCGCTGGTGGATTGGATGCAGCGGCTCGGGGTGCCCAGGTCGGTGGGGGTCTTCGTCGCGCTGGTCGGATCGCTGGGGGTGGTCGCGGGAATCATGACCTTCGTCATCGAGCAGTTCATCGAGGGCGTACCGCAGCTGTCCGACGAAATCACCCACAGCGTCCACGAGATTCAGGACTGGCTGATCAACGGTCCGCTGCATCTGAGCAATGAGCAGATTCGGAATGCGGGCGACACGATCGTCAAAACCATCCAATCGAACAGGGAAGGTCTCACCAGCGGGGCACTGACCACCGCGACGGTGATCGGGCATATGCTCACCGGCGCGTTCCTGACCCTGTTCATCCTCATCTTCTTCCTTTACGGCGGCGATCAGATCTGGCACTTCGTCACCCGGATCGTGCCGACCCCGCATCGGGAAAAGGTGCGCACCGCAGGGCAACTCGGCTTCGGCACGCTGGTCGGATTCGTCCGCGCGACGGTGGTGGTCGCACTCGTCGATGCCATCGGCATCGGTGCCGGTCTAGCGATTCTCGGGGTGCCGCTGGCATTGCCGTTGGCATCGCTGGTCTTCATCAGCGCATTCATACCGATCGTGGGTGCATTCCTGGCCGGGACCATCGCGGTATTCATCGCGTTGGTGACCAAGGGCTGGGTGACCGCGGTGATCGTGCTCGGCATCATCATCGCGGTGATGCAGCTGGAAAGCCATGTGCTGCAACCATTGCTGCTCGGTCGGGCAGTAAGCATCCATCCGCTCGCGGTGGTGCTGGCCATTGCGGCGGGCCTAGTGCTCGGCGGCATCGCGGGCGCTCTGTTGGCGGTGCCGTTCGTCGCGGTGATGAATACCGCGATCCGGTCGCTGCTGTCGGAGAGTCCGGAGGAGGCGTTCGAGGAACTGCACACCGGCGACGGGGGTCGATTCGCGGTGGAGCCGGATAAACCGGAACCCGGCCGGTTCGATGTGGATGCGGTGCTGACCAGGGAGATGCACCGGGAGGACCGCTCGGATGACTCGGCCGGTCCCGGCTGAGGCCGGTGCGGCCGAACTGAGCGCGGACGATGCGGCGACCGCGCCGCTGTGGCGTGCCGTGCAGGCATTGCGGCTGGTCACACTGCTCTATGCGGTCGGTCAGCAGATCGCCTCGGTGCAGCACTATCAGAATCAGCAGCTGAGCTGGGTACTGATCGCCGCGATGGCGGTGTGGTCCGGTACGTCGGCATTCATGTTGTCGCAGTGGCACTTTCCCGATGTGGCGCGGCTGCGGTCGTGGGTGGTGATCGGGGATCACGTGGTGGTGATCGCGCTGATCGCCTCGACCAGGTTGGTCGCCGATTACAGCTGGTACCACGGGCATCAGACGCTGCCGACCACGCTGTGGGTCGCCAATGCCGTTGTCTCCGCGGCGATTCTGCGTGGGCCACTGGCCGGTGTGCTCTCCGGGCTGCTGATAGCGGGGGTCATCGTGACAGTGCGTGAGCAGTGGGGCCAGGATGTGTGGGCCGATGCGACCGCGCCGGTGCTCGTCTCCATCGGGCTGGCGCTCGGACTGGCCGCCAATACCGCGCGTCGGGCGCAGGGGCAGCTGGAACGGGCCGTTCGGTTGACTGCGGCGGCCGAGGAACGGGAACGGCTGGCTCGTGAGGTGCACGACGGCGTGCTGCAGGTGCTCAGCTACATCAAGCGGCGCGGTAGCGAGATCGGCGGTCTCACCGAGGAATTGGCGCAGCGGGCGGCGGAACAGGAAGTGGCGCTGCGGGTTTTGATCTCCGAACAAGGTAGGCACGGGGATACCGGTGGTGCGGATGTCGATCTGCGGCCGCTGCTGACGGTGCACGCGACGCCGTCGGTGTTCGTTTCGACGCCGGGTGAGCCGGTGCGGGTCGGGCGATGGATGGCGGGCGAGATCGCTGCGGCGGTGGCGAACGCGCTGTCCAATGTCGGGCTGCATGCCGGCCCGGATGCGAAAGCTTATGTGCTGCTGGAGGATACCGGTGACGAGCTGATCATCAGCGTGCGCGATGACGGTGTCGGGATTGCGCCGGGGCGCCTGGAAGAGGCGGAAGCCGAGGGGCGCATGGGGGTTTCGCGATCAATTATCGGTCGCATCGAGACGTTGGGGGGAACGGCGGTGTTGCTGACCGAGGAGGCTGGTGGGGTGGGGTTCGGTACCGAGTGGGAATTTCGGGTGCCGCGTTCGGACGCTGCCGCGTGAACTCACCGCAGCCGTGCTGGCCGGAGTCGGTGTCTCCGGCGTTCGAGCGCGGAGGAGGACACTGTGACCAGTGGTGATGCGGCCGAGGCGATTCTTGCCCCGGGTTGCCCAGGTGCGCGAGCGAGCGGAGGAGGACCTTGTGACCAGTGATGATGCGACTGAGGCGATCCGGTCATGGATTGCCGCTGGCTGCCTAGGGGCTCGAGCACGTAGGAGGAGGACGTGGTGACCAGTGGCGGTGCGGCCGGGGCGGTTCGGTCATGGATTGCCGCTGGCTGCCCAGGAGCCCCAGCACGTAGGAGGACGATGTGACCAGCGATGATGCTGCCGAGGCGATTTCGGTGATGGTGGTGGACGACCATCCGATGTGGCGGGATGGGGTTTCCCGTGATCTGGCCGAGGCGGGGTTCGTGGTTGCCGCGACGGCGGATGCGGTGGGGTCGGCTACTCGGCGGGCGGCGGCGGTGCGGCCTGCGGTGGTGTTGATGGATATGCAGTTGCCCGATGGGAATGGGGCGCAGGCGACTGCGGAAGTACTGCGGGTGTCGCCGGAGAGCCGGGTGCTCGTGTTGTCTGCGTCGGCCGAACGCGACGATGTGCTGGATGCGATCAAGGCGGGGGCCTCGGGTTATCTGGTCAAGAGTGCGTCGGCGAGCGAGTTGATCGAGGCAGTGCGGGCCACAGCGGCTGGGCAACCGGTGTTCACGCCGGGGCTGGCCGGGCTGGTGCTCGGTGAGTATCGGCGGATGGCGACCGCGCCGGTCGAACCGGATGAACCGCATCGGCCCGCGCTCACCGAGCGGGAGACCGAAGTTTTGCGGATGGTGGCGAAAGGCCTGTCCGCCAAGCAGATTGCGTCCCGGCTCGGGCTCAGCCACCGAACCGTGGAGAACCATGTACAGGCGACTTTGCGGAAGTTGCAGCTGGCCAACCGAGTTGAACTGACTCGCTATGCGATCGAGCAGGGGCTCGAATAGGTGCGCAACGGTTCTCGAATACGTGGCTGGAACGTCAGGCGGTGCGGTAGAACTACTCGCCGTCCTAATACCGGGCACCCCTTCTCGCTAGTGGGCACCTTGTACATGAGGTCGGGGTGCCCGGTGGGCGGGCTCGTCCTCCGGCGCGGGTCGTCGTCTCGGTGCCCGGTGGTGCAATGGAGTGCCCCAGGGGATCCAGGGAATGCGCGGACCTGGTTCGCTGACGCACCTGTGTGATGAGCGGGAAACGGTCCGGATCTGTGCGCAAATCGGCGGGAGTGGAGCGGGGTGCCCCGTGGCTCCAGGTGATGTGTGCTCGGTTGCCCATGCATCTGTGCGATGAGTGCGGAAACGGTCCGGATCTGCGCGGAAATCGGGCGGGACCACGCCCGAGGGGAGCGGGGACTCGGGGATTGCCCTGATGCGTCGGGGATGCTGGGGTCGGTAACCTCGGATTCATGGGTGGCCCCGAATCGGTATCCAACGGTGTCGGCTCCGGTGACGTGGTCGGCGATCGTGAGTTGCGTGTTTCCGATGCCGAACGCGAACATGTCGGTCAACTGCTGCAGCGCGCCGTCGGGCTCGGCATGCTCTCCCTCGGGGAGTTCACCGAGCGGATGGATACCGCGCTGGCGGCCAAGACCCGCGGTGAACTCAATGCCGTGCTGGTCGACCTGCCCGGTGTGCGACTCGTCGGCCAGCCCGCCGCGCCGCCCTCGACATACGTGAATTCCTCGCCCGCCTTCACGAAGCGGGTGTCACCGCCGCCCTCGGTCCCATCGCAGGTCACGCCGGGGAATGTGATCCGCAGCCGACTGTCCGGGGTCAATCGCCGCGGTCCCTGGCAGGTGGCGCCCGCGCTGCATCTGAACAACTGGCTGTCCGGCGTCACCCTCGATTTCACCGAGGCGATCATGTCGACCCAGGTCGTCGAGGTGCACGTCGACGACTATCTCAGCTCACTCACCCTGATCGTCCCCGCCGAGGCCACCGTCGACCTCAACGCCGTCGACCTGATCGGCTCCAGCGTCAACAACAAGGTGCGCACCGGCCCACCACTCGGCCGACTGCACGTCGTTGTACAGGGCCGAATCCGCTTCGGCTCGATAACCGCCAAACACTCCTTACGCGCCCAATGGCGCAAATTGATGGGCAGCTAGCGCGGACCGGCTCGGTGAGGTCGGTTGCCGGGGCGCGGAAGCTCGAACGGTGCGGGGACATGTTGCGGCAGGCGGATTCGGTGCGTTCGGCGGTCGAGCAGCGCGGATCGCGCGAGTCCGATGACTGAGCCGCAATAGCTCGGTGCAGCGGCTGGGTTTTCGCTGCACACTCGTCAGCAGTGGCCACTGTGGCACAACTCGCCGCTAGAGCCCGCGGTGATACCGCAAAGCACCTGCGGCTGACGCCGATCGACCGGATCTCGACGCCGATCAGGTGTTGACGCCGATACGGCGGGCGAAGGCGCGCAACGGGACTCGGCGGTCGTGGTCCAGTAGTTCGGAGACGATGTGCCGGGGCAGGGACTGGTATTTGATCCAGTCGGCGCCGCCGACGCGTTCGGCGTCGAGCAGGGCGGCAAGGGCGCGCTTGTGCTGGCCGGTGCGGGTCAGAGCGACGGCAGTATCGGTGAGGTGGCGGGCGCGGGAGGCCTGGGGCAGACCGCAATTCGGGGGCATATCCTGCGCGGCGGTCAGAGCCTCCGGATAGCGTTCGGAGCTGATATTCACATCGACCGTCTGCATGACGACTTGTGAAGGGCCGAAATAGGTTTCGTAGTCGTGACGATCGACGCCGATGCGCAGCGCGACCTCGCTCGCAGCTTGGACCAGCGACAACGCTTCGGGAACGTCCTGCGATCGACCGGCCGCGGTTGCGCCCTGCAGGACCAGCGATCCGTACGCGGACAGGTGTGCCGGAGCTTCGTCACCCTCGGGCTCCAGATCCGCCGCCGCACGCAGCGCGACCTTGCGCGACTCCTCATAACGGCCCTGCACCAGCAGCTGCCAGGCGACCGAGCCGCGAATGGTGGCCAGCAGCAGCGGATCATTGCCGAGTTCGGCGGCGGCAAGTCCTTGCCGGATCGCGAGGAACGCCGGATCGGTCTGCCCGAGGTGGACCAGGGTGCAGCCGGTGACCCAATACATCCGTGCGAGTAGCTCATTCGCGGATGCGACCGCGCCGTTGCGGGCGGCGTGCACCGTTGCCCGCAGTTGGGTGAGTCCGGTCGGCAGGATCGAGGTCAGCAGTTCGTAGTGGCCGGTCCAGTAGGCGCCCCACGCGTAATCGACGGCGCGACTGCCCTCGTCGAGGCCGATCGCACCCTCATCCGGGATCTCGCCGAGCAGATCGTCGACCGGGGTCAGTGCGCGCCGGATCGCGACGATACCGGCATCGGGATTGCCGGAGGGGATGCCGTGTCGCTTGCCCACGAGGTCGGAGATGTCGACATCCAGTGCGCGCGCGAGTTTTTGCAGACTGGCGATGGACGCGGTCTGGCGGCCACCCTGTTCCAGTTTGCGCACCAGATCCACGCTCACACCGGCTTGGTCGGCGAGTTGGCGCTGCGTGAGCGCCTTGCCACGGAAGAGCCTTATCCGCACGCCGATCGACGAATCGTCCATTTAGCCAAGTCCTTTGTTACATCCTTGTTTCAGGGTACGACGTTAAGTGATCGTGCTCACTCGAAGTGGGACATTACGTACGACTCGTTCCCGCTCAGTTGGAATACCTTTGCCTTTCTGCAACTTTGAGAATGCAAAGGGCGGCGGCAATGATCACCATGCCGAATACCACCGTGCGAGCTCTCCGCGCCGATCGCGCGTTCGAGCCGGGTGTCCAGACCAGTCGATCCGCGCGCCACACCCAGCGCGTGCGCGAACAGCACGGTCCGCTACGCAGAGGGTGCTGCCCGGTCTGCGGACGGGGGGAGGAGTAGACCATGTTCGAGCGCTGTCACTCGCCCCACGAAATCGCGCACATGCTGCGACATCGGTACGGATTGCCGGTCCAGCTGTTGGCGGGTCGCCCGATGATCACCACCGGCTCCATCCTCGGTGCCCTGGTGATGCCACCGGATCTCGGCCGCAAAGTCCTGGGCACCCTCGACCGGACCTACACGGCCCCGGTGGTCGCCGAACCCGGCGAACGCACCTGGACCTTCCTCGTCGCACCACCGAGTCCGGCAGTTCCGGTCGAGATCAGCGTGCGCCGCTGCCTGGCCGGACATCACGTGACCGTCATCCCCCCTGGCCGCCACGTCCTGCTCCCCACCACCGATTCCCAACTCGGCTGGCACTGGGCAGGCGAACCGACCCCCGGTGTCCTGCGCATGCCACCCCGGTCCGCGGTGATCAATGCGGTCTACCAGGCCACCAACATGCGCTTCCACACCCTGCAGTAAGCGCCGACCCCCGCCCTGCCACGACCGGGCGGGGGTTCCGGTGGAGCGCTGCGGCGGTGGGCGTCTTCGTACTGGTGACTCGGTCGCGCAGATGGAATTCGAGTAGATCCCGGATGAGTACCAGTGGTTTCTACTCATGTTCCGGTGCGCTCGGGAAATCAGCATTGGAGACATGACTACGTCTATCGATCCCGCGCTGATTTCGCGGTTGTCCGGGGAGTTCGCTGCGTTGGGAACGCAGATGGGCGTCCTCGGCCGAGATCTGGATTTGTTACGAGCGCAGGTCGTCGCCGATTCGGTTGCGGCATCCGCGGTTTCGCCGGAGTCGACCGGATTCTCGGTTCGCGGAGAGTATCCGCTCGGTCCGATCCCGGTGCCGCCCGGTGCCAGCGGCGAGCCTGCGTCCGGAGCCGCAGGGGCGGGCGGTGGCCAGACGGGTTTGCCGGACGCTCCCGTAGCTCCTTCGGCCGAGCCGACCTGCGGTGCTGGGCATACATCGAATGCAACCGCCGCATCGGCAGTCTCGGGAGAGTCGGCTGCCGACCAGAGATCGACGGCGCGGTCGGATGCTGCGAGTGCCCCGACACCCGAAGCGATCTCTGATGCTTCCAGTGTGCCTGTCGGGGGCGCGTCGCTGGATGCGCCGACCATGCCCGCAGGGAGTAGGTCGGATGCGGCGGCCGCGGGTACTGCCGCAGCGGTGTCAGCAGTGCCTACAGCAGGAGAGACTCCCGATGCTCCGGTTGTGCCTGCGGGGGGCGCGGTGCAGCAGTCAGCTTCTGCTGATGTTGTGGGCGTTCCAGTCGTGGCTGCGGCTGGTGTGGTCCCGGGTGTTCCGGTTGTGCCTGCGGGGGGCGTGGTGCAGCAGTCTGCTTCTGCTGATGTTGCGGACGCTCCAGTCGCGGCTGATGCAGTCCTGGGTGTTTCGGCCACGCCAGCGGGGGGTGCGTCGGCCGTCGCGGGCGCGGCCTCGGGGGCTCATGGTGTGTCTGCAGAGGCTGCGTCGGGTACGGGTTCGGCAGGCGCGGTGCCTGGTGCTCTGGTTGTGCCTGCGGGGGGCGCGGTGCCGCAACAGTCAGCTCCTGCCGGTATTCCGGGCGCTCCCGTCGTGCCTGCGGCTGGTGCGGTGCCGGGGGTGCCCGCCGCTTGGGCGATGCCTGGCGCGCCGATGGCGGGTGCGGCGCCGTCCGCACCAATTCCTGGCGGGGTGGGGCGGATTCCGATGCCGCCGACCGGGTGGGCGCGGCCGGTGCCTGGGTACGGCGCGCCAGGCGGTGTCGGGATGTCCGGGTGGGCTGCGGGGCCCGGTGGAGTGCCGGGGGCTTCGGGTATGCCCGGCGGGTTTGTGCCGCCAGGACCGCGGGGGCCGGGGGGTGGGGCGGTGCCGCCGGGGTGGGGTGGGGCGCGTGTGCCGAAGACGCCGTGGTGGCAGCAGGAGGGGATGATCAGCCGGGTACTGGCGGTGGCCGGGGTTGGGGTGACGCTGATCGGGGTGGTGATGCTGTTGGTGCTCGCCGCGCAGGCCGGGTTCTTCGGGCCGGTACCGAGAGTTGTTGCCGGGGCGGTGTTCTCGGCGGCGCTGGTGGGGGCCGGGGCGCGGGTGTTCGGGCGGGCCGGTGGTCGGGTCGGTGGAATTTCCTTGGCGGCCACCGGTATCGCCGGGGCGTATCTGGATGTGGTCGCGGTGACGGCGATCTACGAGTGGCTGCATCCGGTGGTCGGGCTCGCGGTGGCGCTCGGTGTTGCGGTGGGTGGGGTCGGGTTGGCGATGCGGTGGCAGTCGCAGCCGCTCGCGGTGCTCGTGGTCGCGGGTGCGGCGTTGTTGTCGCCGTTCGTCACTTCGGAACTGGTGCTGCTCGCATTCCTGATCGTGTTGCAGTTGACCTGTGTGCCGGTGCAATTGGTCCGTGATTGGCCGTTCCTGCATGTGGTGCGCACTGTTCCGACGACATTGGCGACCTTGTTCGCCATTGCCGTCGCCATCGTCGACGATCCGGCGCAGGGCCGGGTGTACTGGCTGCTCACCGCTGCGGTGGCGATCGCGGCGATCGGGTTGGTCGGTGGCGTTCTGGTGGTGCGCAGGCGATCCGGTGATAGCGTGGCCGCGCTGAGCTTCGCGCTTTCGACGGCACCACTCTTGGCCGCCCCCGCGATGTTCGAGCGGCACCCGGCCACTTTGGTCGCGGCTGTTTACGCGGCGGTTCTGCTGGCCGTGGCGGCATTGCCCATGGTGCCGAAATTACGTGAGCTGGTGCGGATTCCGGGTTCGATCGCATTCGTCTCCGCGATCGCCGGTTCGTTCGCGCTGCTCGAAGCGTGTGTCGGCGTGACGCGAGTACAGACCCTGCCCATCGCACTTTTCCTGGTGGCGCTCTGCTATCTGGGGTTGGCCGGACAGCGACGCTCCCGTATTGTCGCCGCCATCGGCGCGGCATTCACGCTGGTCGGATCGGTAGCGTACTTCACCACCGCGACTCCGGAAGCGCTTGCGACACAACGGTTTGCGCACGAGCATCTGGGTATCGCCACCGCTCTGGGCGCCGTCCTCGCGCTCGCGGTCATCGTTGTGGGCGTCTGGTGCGCCCGGAGACTCCCCGGCATGACGAAGGGCGGAACCGACGAGTCGACGCTGTTCGTCGTCGCGAGCATCGCGGGCCTGTATGCGGTAACCGCCACGGCGGTCTCGATCGGCATCGCGACCGGCAGCGCCGACGGTTTCATCATCGGCCACAGCGCCGCCACCATCCTGTGGATGGCCGCCGCCACGGCCGCGCTGTTCTTCGGCCTGCGCAACCTGTCCCGCTCGGCCGCCGTCGCCAAACTGGCCCTCGGCTCCGGACTGCTCGTCACCGCAGCCGCCCTGGCCAAACTGTTCCTCTTCGATCTCGCCACCCTCGACGGTCTGGTCCGAGTAGCGGCCTTCCTGGTAGTCGGCGTTCTCCTGCTCCTGGCAGGTACCCGCTACGCCCGAGCCTTTGCCGAAGCCGGTGCCACAAACCCGGATTCAGTAGAACGCTGACAACTGCGGTACTGATCGTCCGCCTGCTCATAGCCAGTGCGCGCCTATGTGAGCGTCTTCGCCGAAGACTGCAGGCCGAGATCCAGCAGAAGACCCCGCTGATACTCGCGGGGTCTTTCTCGTCTCGGCTGGTATTTGCAATGTCGGCCCTTCGTCGAAGCCGGTGCCGCAGACGAGGATTCAGCAAAGTCAGCGCGCTGATACTTGCGGGCGCCTCCTTGCTGGTATCTGTAGTGGCGGGCTTTCGCGGAAGCCGGTGCCGCAAACCCGGATTCAGCAAAGTCTGCGCGGTGATACTTGCGGGCGCCTCCTTGCTGGTATCTGTAGTGGCGGGCTTTCGCTGAAGCCGGTGCCGCAAACCCGGATTCAGCAAAGTCAGCCCGCTGACACCTGTGGGCGCCTCCTTGCCGGTACCCGTAGCGGCGGGTCCTTCGCTGAAGCCGGTGTCGCAAACGAGGATTCAGCAGCGGCACTCGCCGATGCAGGCAGTGACCGTGCCGCTCGGCACACCGCAACGCCCGAACGTCTCGCCGAAGCCTCTGTTAGATATCAGAATTCAGCAGACGCAACCCGGCGAGACCGGTCCGACCGTTGGCGGGTACTCAGGTGTTGAGCATCGTTGGGCTAGTGGCAATCTCGTTGCACCAACTCGGCGTGTGTCACGCACCCGGTTGCTCCAGCCCGGCGCAGATCAGGGCGACGATGCGTTCGGGCAGGGTCTCGTCGATCGGCTCGTGGGTGAGTAGGACTCGCATGTGGAACGGCGCGATGACGGTCTCCAGCACCAGGCGCGCATCGGTGGTCCGGGGCAACTCGCCTCGCTGAATGCCGCGTTCGATGATGACCGACGTCAGGCCGAGGCGCGATTCCCAGAACCTGCGGCGCGCTGCTGCGACGGACTCGTCGTCGACGTGCACGGCCGCCGCGCGGGTGAAGGTCGCTCCGGCGGGTTGGGACAGGAATGCCGCTACCGAGCGGGTCAGTGCGAGGAGGTCGCCCCGCACCGAGCCGGTATCGGGCACGGGGACGTCCTCGCCGCTGGTGGCCAGCATCGCATCGACGATGAGGTTCTCTCGGGTGCGCCAGCGGCGGTAGATCGAGGTCTCATGGACACCGGCACGGGCCGCGACCTCGCCGACACTGAAATTGTTCGGACCATGTTCGAGCAGCACGCTGACGGCGGCCTCGACGACTGCGCCGCGCACCCGCGCACTGCGACCGCCGGTACGCCGCGGCCGATCTGCTGACTCGGTCACCCAGCCACCTTAACGCAAGAATCCTTGCGTTCGAGTGCGGTGCGGGTTAGCGTTCTTATCGCATGATTGCTTGCGTTAAGGAGTGGATATGGTCAACTGGGATGCGCCGACCATCGACCTCGCGCCCGCTGCGGACCCAGTCGGCTACCACAGACTGCATCCGGACCGGGGCATGGAATTCCAGCTCAACCGATTCCTGCAGTGGATCGGCCCCGATGCTCTGACCGAGATTCGCGCCGCCGCCGAGCGGATCGGCTCCTACTCCGACTGGATCACGGCGTTCCTCGAACTGGCGCAGCAGTCACGGGCGGACGGTCGCGTGCTGCCCGCCGCGTACTACGACCGGGCGGCAGAGTTCTTCATGCCCGTGGACGACCCGCGCCGCGTCCACGCTCGCGACCGGTTCGTCGGTGCGATGCGCGATCTCTACCAGCTGTTTCCGGTCGATGTGCCCTTCGGTGCGGTCGCATTGCCGACATACGAGGTGCGGCCCGAAGGCCCTTCGCGAGGCGTCATCGTCGTCTGCGGTGGATTCGACGAGTACACCGAGGAAATCTTCCCCCTGCTACTGACCGGCGCCCGCGCCGGATACCGCGTCATCGCCTTCGACGGCCCCGGCCAGGGCGGCGCTCTGGAAGACCACGGACTGCCTCTCACCGCAGCCTGGGAACACCCTGTCGGTGCCGTCCTCGACCACTACGGCCTCGATGACGTCACCTTGATCGGCATCTCACTCGGCGGTGGACTCGCCATCCGCGCCGCCGCCCTCGAACCACGCATCCGGCGCGTCGTCGCGCTCGACGTTCTCGATGACTTCCTCGAATGCCTTGGCGGACAAGCCTTTCCCGGCGCAACCCCGGCGCTGCGTCTCGCCCTCGCCGCCCACGCTCGCCCCATCGTCAACCTCACCGCGCGCTTGGCCGCCGCCCGCAAACCGATCGCCGCCTGGGGCGTGCGCCAAGGCATGCACGTCACCGGCACCGCGGACGCCTACGCCTTCTTCCGCGCCGCCCGCGCCCTGTCCACCCGCACCATCTCCGACCGCGTCACCGCCGACGTCCTCCTGCTCGCCGGAGCCGACGACCACTACGTCCCCGCACGCCAACTCCACCGCCAAGCCGCCGCGCTGACCCACGCCCGCTCCGTCACTACTCGCCTGTTCACCGCCGCCGAACAAGCCCAAAACCACTGCCAAATCGGCAATATCGGCACCTGCCTGCAGGCCATCCTCGCCTGGCTCCACGATCATCAGCCCGCAGCGGACGACAACCTGAGCGCAACGCCGAGCCGGTGAGCCTCTGGGTTCGCACCGAACGGCCCGCAAAACCGCTGGCACCGAAGCTGCTCAGTGTCGTTCGGTCGTCACCGACGAATCCACCACCGGCACCCGAGTCTCCTCAGCAGCGCTCAACGCCATCGAAACCAATAACGACACACCGGAATTCGCACCCGGGCCGCGACGACCTCCCGCGGAACGCCCACTGAGGCCGGAATTCGAAAGCCATAGCTTCCCCACTCGGCGCAAATCTGCTGATGGAGGAGTCCGTATCGCGACCCTCGCGAACCCAGACGGCACCATCTGGCAACGCCATCCGGCGCTGGCTCAACGAACAAGGCGCCCGCCAGTTCTTCCTCCGCGCCCTTGCGTAGTCGCCGTCGAAAGCCGCAGCTGCGCAGCGCGTTACTCGCGATCCCGCCGCCGCAGCAACTCGTTCACGCTGACTGTCCGCCCGTCCGCGCTGTGGTGCCGACCTTCGTCGGGCTGGCCGATGCGGCGACGATTGGACCGCAACTCGGCCATCCAGTTCTCGATGCTGCTCCGGTTCTCGTCCGAGACATCGTCATTCGACGGGGCGGGCCGCTCCGACGGCGCGTGGTGGGTCGGATGGTCCGAAGCCGGGATGGGCGTCTGCTGAACCGGTGGCGGGGGAGGCGTCGGTGTGGGCGCAGGCGGAATCGGACGAGTCGGTTCGGACGCTCCCGAAATCGTCGGAATCGGCCGCGGCCGAATGGGCTCGGGTGCGGGCGGCGCCGACTGGCCGAACGGCACGGCCGGCGACCCCTGCGCAGGCGGCAACCCCGGCGCAGGCGATGCCAGTCCGGATGGCGGCACGGGCGGCCCAGGCGGTGGCGTGTGCAGCGACGGATTCGCCCGCGGCCGAGTCGGATCGTGCGGCGCGACAACCGGCCGCGGCGGCACCGGCGGCTCGGGCGGGAGCTTCGCGAAATGCTGCGTCGGCGCGTCCGCCTCGATCTCCTCGACCGTGCGCGGCCGCCGCGGCGACCGCGACCGAGTACTGGCGTTATCGGTGAGCGCGGGCATCTGCATCGTCACCGGATCGGTGATCGGCGTGGTCTTGACCAGGTCGACGACCTCCCCCCCGCCGGGACGTTCGTCGTCCAGAATCGGCTCGCCGAGCCCGATCTTCTGCTGCACCTTCTTCATCCACGCAGGCGCCCACCAGCAGTCGTCGCCGAGCAGCTTCATGGTGGCCGGGACGAGCAGCATGCGCAGAATCGTCGCGTCGATGAAAAGCGCCGCGATCATGCCGTAGGCCAGATACTGCATCATGACCAGATCGGAGAACGCGAACGCGCCGGTCACCACGAGCAGGATGAGCGCGGCGGCGGTGATGATGCGCCCGGTCTGCGCGGTACCGATGCGCACCGCCTCGGTCGTCGAGGCCCCTTGCGTGCGCGCTTCGACCATGCGCGACAACAGGAATACCTCGTAGTCGGTCGAAAGACCGTAGATAACAGCGATGATCAGCACCAATACCGGCGACATGATCGGCTGCGGCGTGAAGTTCAGCAGGCCCGCGGCGTGCCCGTCGACGAAGATCCACGTCAAAATGCCGAGCGTGGAACCCAATCCGAGCGCGCTCATCAACGCGGCCTTGATGGGCAGCACCAGTGAGCCGAAGGTGAGGAACATCAGCAGCGTGGTCACGAACAGGACCAGCGCGATCATCCACGGCATCCGGTGCAGCAGCGCGTCGATGCTGTCCTTCTGGATCGCGGGCTGTCCGCCGACATACATCTGCACGTCGTCCGGGATTTCGAGGGAGCGCAGATAGTCGATGGTCGGATCCGGATTCTCCGAATCCGCCAGTGTCGCGCTGGTGCGGAACACTTCCTTGTCCGTGTTGGACTGAGCGGGCACGTCGAAGGTGCCGTTCAAGCCGGGCGCCTGCTTGGCCGCGGTCCACACCTTGCCGACGTCACTGCTGTTACCGGAGACGAAAACCAGCTGGATCGGATCGGACTTGCGTAGCGGGAAGATCGAGTCGAACTTCGCCTGCGCGAGCCGGGTCGCGTTATCCGGCGGCAGATACCGCTCGTTGATACCGCCGAAGGCCAGATTCTTGACCGGAATGATCAGCAGCAGCAACAGGATGCAGATCGGGATCGCGATCTTGAGCGGATGCTGCATCACCCAGCGGGTCGACTTGCCCCAGAAACCGGTCTCGACTTCCTCCGCGGTCTTGGTCTTGCGGAAACGCTTGAGCCCGAGCAAATCCACCCGCGACCCGAGAATGCTGAGCATCGCGGGCAGGATGGTGATGGCGGTCAGCGCGGCCAGCGTGACGGTCGCGATGGAGCCGTAGGCGATCGATTTGAGGAAGCCCTGCGGAAACAGCAGCATGCCGCCGAGGCTCGCGATGATCATCGTCGCGGAGAACACCACGGTGCGACCCGCGGTCATCACCGAACGTCGCACGGCCGCACGGGTGTCGTAGCCCTCGGCGAGTTCCTCGCGGAATCGACTCACGATGAACAGGCCGTAGTCGATGGCCAGACCGAGACCGATCATCGAAACGACCGGCGAGACAAACGAGTTGACCTCGGTGAACTCGGTCACGAACCGCACGATGCCCCAGGCGCCGATCACCGTGAGACCACCGACGATCAGTGGTAGCGCCGCCGCGACAACACCACCGAAGATGAAGAACAGCAGCACCGCGACCGCGGGGATGGCCAGGATCTCCATCCGCTTCTGGTCCGCGGCCATGGTGTCGTTCAGCGTGCCCGCCACCGCCTGCAGACCCGCGACCTGCACATCGACGCCCGGAATGGCGAAGGCATCCTTCGCTTTCCGGAAATTGCGCACCATATCGGTGTCGTTATTGCCCTGGATGGCGACCGAGGCGAAGGTGTACTTCTTATCCTTCGAACCGAATGTCAACGGTGATGCCGGACCGGTTTCGGTCTGCCAGTAGGCGCCGTTGATCTTGGAGATCTCATCCGGATGTTCGCGCGGCAGCGAATTGAGGCTGTCGACGATCTTCTGCCGGAATTCGGGATCATCGATCGTCTTACCGTCCGGTGCGGTGTAGAGCACGATCACATCGCTGTTGTGATCACGTCCGAACGCCTCGTCGGACAACTTGGCCGCCTTGGCCGATTGCGACGTGGGATCGTCCCACCCGCTGGAGCTGAGATGGTCTTCCAGGCCAAGGCCGTAACCGCCGAGTGCCAAGAGGGCGGCCGCGACCATGCCGATGACGGCGAAGCGCAGCCGATAGACCAGATCGCCCCAGCGTGTGAACACTAAGCGACTCCTTGGGCAGGGCGAGAGGTGAGCAGCGCCGACAGCGGCCGGAACGGCTGCAGCCAGGCTCCCTCATCGGGCAGCGAGTCGAGGCTGACCCTGGGCAGTGGTTCACGGAACACGCCCGGGATGTCCTCGAGATCTACGAACTCGAGGGTATCGGATGTTACGGCCCAACTCGCATGCTCACGGAAGCCGAGTATCTGAACGGGGATTCCGTTGGCGGCCAATCGTTCGAGCGGTTCGCGGAATGCCTGGCCATCGGCGGAGGCGACCATGATGCCCGCCAGCCCGGCACCGCGGCTGCGTAGCTCGATGTGCGCGAGCATATCCGCGTCGACATCGGAGTCCTCATCGATCTTGGGCTTGGCGAAGACCGCGTAGCCGACATTGCGCAGCGCCTCCACCCACGGCCGCACCACATCGGCGGTACCCGGCGCGATATTGGTGAAGACGGTCGCTTCCGGTTCGACCCTGGTCACGCTGCCCACCGATAGTTCGGCGGTGCGCGCGAGCAGCCAGCGGCCGAGCGCGTCGAAGCGCGGTCGATAGGCGGCGGTCGGGCGGCCGCCGAGGATCGCGCCCAGTCCCATATCGAGGTTCGGGGCGTCCCAGACCAATAGCACCCGACGCACATCGGGCGTAACCGCGCCGATCACCTCGGATCCGGTTCCGTGCACCTCCCCGGCAACATCCACGACCGCATGGGCCATCTCACCGACACTCATCATCCGATCTTCCCCCATATGAACTCGTTGATGGCGCTTCCGGCGCGATGTGCCTTGCCTTCGAATTTCGTGACGGGCCTTTCGAAGCCGATCGGGGCGCTGTCGCGATGCTCGGCGCTGACCCCGACCGTGGTCTCGTTGAGGCCGATGAGCTGCGGTTCTGCGGCACCGACCTCGGCGATGAATTCGGCGTAGTCGGCGTGGTCGGTCGCGACGTGCAACACACCGCCGGGCCGCAGGCGATTGGCGATCAGTGCGAATGTCGCGGGCTGCAACAGTCGGCGTTTATGGTGTCGCGCCTTCGGCCACGGGTCGGGAAAGAAGACTCGAACGCCCGTGAGCGACTGCTCAGCAATCATGTTTTCCAGCACATCCACAGCGTCACCGCGCAGCAGTCGAATGTTGCCGATCTGCTCACGCTCGATGCGTTGCACCAATTGCGCGAGACCGGGCTGGTAGACCTCGATGCCGATGAGATTCAAATGCGGTTCCGCCTGTGCCATCGCGGCGGTGGCGGTGCCTGTCCCACAACCGATTTCGATGACGAGCGGAGCCTCCCGGCCGAACCAGGCAGGGGCGTCGAGTGGTTCGTCGGCCACATCGCGGCCGATCTCGGGCCAGGTGCGATCCCAGGATTGCTGCTGGGTCGCGGTGAGTGCGCCCCGGCGCGAGCGGAAGCTCGTCACGCGTGGGTACAGGCGAGAGCCCGAGCCCTTTCGGGATCCACCGTCCGCCGGAGCCGGAGCTGTGGACGGCGGTCCGGGAACTGACTCGGCAGTATGGTTCGCGGCGTCGTTCACGCGCTCCATTGTCCAGCATCGCAGGATGCGGGCAGCAAGCGGTCGTAGCGGATCGCTTGCGGGTCACCCGATACGAACGATTATGCGGCGCGTACGCGGGGGATTCGAGCGGCGGGCTCGGTCTCCTGACGCAGCGGCTTGCCCAGCGCCACCTTGAGTGCGGTGCCGAGCATTTCCCACAGCCCGCGCACCCCCGTGGGCGAGGCGGCGACCGACCACACCGTGCTGTCACCGACTTCGCGCACCGGTTTTCCGGCGAGCCGGTCGCTGAGCCAGTCCAGGCTGATCGGGGTGGCCAGGGGGAGCAGCGAGAAATGCTCGCTGAGCCGGTCGCGCACATAGGTGACCTGTGCGCCGCCGCGGCGATACCGCTCGACCTGGCCGTCGACGCCGTCCATATGGATGATCTGGTCGTGCACCGGCTGCAACACCAGCAGCGGGCAGGTCGGGGTGGAGTGGCCGAGGCGCAGGTCGTCGAGCATGGCCTGCATATCGGGCGTGGCGAGTACCTCGGCGAGCGGACGGCTCAGATGGTGGCCGACATCTCTTTTGACGAGCCCGAGAACCGCCGCGAACGGTGTCGACCGTTCGGCGCGTTCGATGAGCCGCAGACCCTCGGCATCGCAATCGCTGTCGAATACCTCGCCCAGTGCCGGATAGAGCCTGCGTAGCGCCGCGATCACGATCGCGGGCAGTCCGGCGTAGTGCCCGCCGTTGAGCCGGGTGAATACCTGGCCGGGATCGCCGACCGGCGCACCGAGTACCGCGCCGACGATATCGAGCTCCGGTGCGTAGGTCGGCGCCATCTCGACCAACCACGAACTGGCCATACCGCCGCCGGAATAACCCCAGACCGCGATCCGGGTATCGGGGCGCAGACCAAGCGGCGCGAAGCGCAGCGCCGCGCGGATCCCGTCGAGTCCGCGGTAACCGGGCTCGCGCGGCGCGCCGAAATTCCCGTGCGGGCCCTCGTGATCGGCGATGCTCACCGCCCAGCCCCGGCGCAGCGCGTTGGCCACCAGCATCCATTCGAATTGGGTGACCGAGCCGAGTGCGTGGGCACCGCGACGCAGTGCGTAGGAGGGGGAACATCGCTCGGCGACCGCGTCCATGGCGGTCTGGAAGGCCAGCAGCGGGCGGTCTTCGTTAGGGTCGGCGTCGAGCGGCAACAGCACCGTGGTGACTGCCGCTTCCGGAGTGCCGTGCATGTCACAGCTGCGGTAGAGCAGCTGCCAGGCAGAGACCTGCTGCGGTACAAGACCGAACAGTGCGAGTTCGACGCGACGGCTGCGCAGGATGGTCCCGGCCGGACGGGCCGCGAAACCCTTCGGTGGTCGGAGGAATGGATCGCTACTGGGTAGCAGTGGCTTCCGATCGCCGGACGCGTCCGGCTCGACACCGATGACATCGACAGTCACGGCAACCTCCTCATCGAGACCAGCGGAACGGATTCCGCCTGGTCGGCTTGCCGTGTTCGATTGCGGCGCTCCCGGGGCCCTGCGTGGTGACGTAAACTACCGCCTCCGGGCCCGTCGCTCGCACCGCGTGTTCGAAAAGCAAAGCTGCGCACCGACTATGGTGCCGACCATCCCGCCAGATTAAGTGACCATGGCATCTGTGGGAACCCCGAGGTAGGGGGCTTGCCGCCGCACTAGACTGCGCGCATGAGCAGACCGACTGTGTTCATCACCGGTGCGGCGGCGGGTATCGGCCGGGCCACGGCCCTACTTTTCGCAGCACAGGGGTATCACGTCGGTGCATACGATATCGATGAGGTGGGGCTGACCAGGCTCGCGGCCGATATCCACGCCGCCGACGGCAGTGTGCGCACCGGGGTGCTGGATGTGACGAACGACACTCACTGGACCGAGCGTCTCGCGGAGTTCAACGGTGACGAGAACCGGCTCGACATCCTCGTCAACAATGCGGGCATCCTGCGCGCGGGTTCATTCGAATCGATCGATCTGGCCGCCCACCAGACAATCATCGACGTCAATCTCGGCGGGGTCATAGCGGGAACGCATGCCGCGTTCAGCTATCTGCGCGATACGCCCGGTGCTCAGGTGGTGAATCTGTGCTCGGCATCGGCGATCTACGGTCAACCCGAACTCGCCAGCTACGGCGCGACCAAGTCCGCGGTCAAAAACCTCACCGAGGCACTCGATCTCGAATGGGAGCGTCACGATATCCGGGTGATCGCGGTGTGGCCGCTGTTCGTGGCCACCGCCATGGTGGACGGCGTCGAGACCGGTACGACCAAATCGCTCGGCGTGCGTCTGACCGCCGAGGATGTCGCGCAAGGGATCTGGGACGCGACCCGCAAGCGCGGACGGCTGCCGCGGGTGCACTACGAAATCGGTGCGCAGGCAAAGGTACTGGCGGCCGCCGCGAAATACGCGCCCAACTGGGCCGTGCGGACCGCGAACAAATACTTCAGCGGCAGCTGACCCTTTCGAGCGACCCGCAAGCAGTCGCCAGCTGACCCTTTCGAGCGACCTGCAAGCAGTCGCTACGGCCCGTCCGCGCGGTATGTCTGCAAGAATGGCGCACCGAAAAGGGGGTGCGAAGCTTTGCCGACAGCCACCGAATCCGACGGGCCCCGGATCCGACCGGGCGGACCCGCACGGGAACTGGACCAACTCGACCACCTGCTCGCGACGCTGCGCTCGGGTGCCGATCCGCGGATCGTTGGCCAGGTGGGGACCGCCGTCGCGCGCTGGCGTCGGCCGCCGCGCATTCAGGTGACCGGGCGGGCGCATACCGGGCGGACCACCGTGCTGCACGCGCTGGCGTTGATGTCGGCGGTGGAGACGGCGCCGATCGATGAACCGGGTGTGGCCGATCCTGAACTCGACGCCGACATCGTCGTCTATGTGCTCTCCGGTGCGCCACAGCCTGCCGACCGGCGGATTCTGTCGGAACTGCCGCCGGAGCGCACGGTCGCGGTGCTGAACAAGGCCGATGCCATCGGATCCCGGTGGGGTGATGCGGTCGCCGCCGCCGAGCAGTACAGCGGCGGCCTCGGGACCGTCACGCTGCCGGTGGTCGCCTCGTTGGCCGTGCGCACCAGGGCCGGTGCGGTGAGCGAGGCCGATATGGCCACGCTGCGCCGCCTTGCCGAAAGCGCGGATCCGGCGCTCACGCTTTCGCCCGACTTGTTCGTCTCGGCATCGGCCGGACCGGACGTCGCCGAGCGTGAAGAGCTGTTGCAGCGCTGGGATCTGTACGGCGTGACCTGTGCGCTGTCGGCGTTGCGGCAAGACCCCGGACTGGGTCCGCACGCACTGCTGCAGATCATGCACGCGGCCAGCGGTATCGATCCGCTGCACCGCTTATTGCACCGCCGCTACGAACAGGTCTCCGCGCTGCGCGGCGGCGAACTTCTCGACGAACTGGCCCGTCTCGCCGCCCGCGCCGTCCCGGCCGACGGCGCGAACGCACGGGACGTGCTGGAGGACTACCTCCTCGGCGACGACGCCCTCTGGCTCGGCCTCTGCGCGGGTCTCGCCTACCCGGAGGTCGCCCACCTGGCCGCCGGATATCGCGCACCCGCGCCGTCCGATGCCGACGACGCCCTGGCCCGCGCCGCCCGCTGGCGCGCGGTGGTCTCCAGCGATATGTCCGCCGCGGCTCGCCGCGCCGCCCTGCGCGTGCACAACGGCTACATCCGGCTATGGGAACGGATGAGCAGTGCCGGACTCTGAGCAACCGGATTCCGTCGGCGCGGAGCCCGAGAAGGGGTCGCTGACTCCAGAGGTCGAGGCGGTCATCGCGCGGTGGAATCCGCAGGGGACGGCGCTGTTGCGCGCGGTGCGGGGGACCGGGGTGGCGTCGGCGGTGTCGTTGATCGGGCCCGATGACGCCAGTACGAGCCTGTTGCGCACCGAGCTGGCACGGTTCGAGCCGCGGATCCCGCTCTCGGATCCGGTGCCCGATGCGAGCGCGGCGGTGGAGACCACGTCGCCGTCGGGTAATGCGCCGTCGGCGGTCGCGCTCATGCTGTTGGACGCGGGTAGTGCCCTCGGCGCCGACACCCTGCACATCGTGCAGCGCCTGCGCGCCGACGGCACCCGGCTCCTGCTCGCCATGAACGGCATCCACGCCTATCAGGACTGGCGCGCGGTGCGGGCGCACAACCTCGAACTGCTCGCCGCCCAGGGGATCGACGATCTGGAGATCGTGCCGGTTTCGGCGCGGCTCGCGGTGGCGGGCCGATCGGGTGGAGATGCGGGTCTGCTCGATCGCTCCGGACTCGGCGCGCTGCATGCGGAACTCGCGGCGGCCACGGCCGGCGCCGAATCCGATGACCGGGTCGCCGCGGTCACCACGCGCGTGTTGACCGATACCCGCCGACGGGTCGCCGAACAGGTCGCGGTACTGCGCTCCGGCGCGGAACCGATCCAGTGGCGCGAGGAACGCGCCGTACTGCTCGCCGGGCGTGACGGCGGCCGCGCCACCGCCATGTCCACCCTGCGCAGCCAGCTGCATCTGGCCAGGGTGGATCTGATGACCGATGTCGGGGCCCGGGTCCGCGCGCTGCACGCCGCCGCCCGGGGCGAACTCGATCGCTTGCGCCGCGCCGAATTCGGCGGCTATCCCGAACGCTTACAGCAGGCGGTCAACGAGCTGACCAACGTCGTGGACGGAACCATCGACCAGCGGCTGTCCGAGCTCACCGACCGGCTCGCCGCAGCACCGGAACAGGACCGCGGCATGCCACCGCGTTGGCGTGATCCGGCCCCGCGTGTCGGTCCGGATCCGGAGCCGAGGCACCGAGGTGTCGAAGATCACCTCATGATCGCGCTGGGTGCGTCCGCGGGGGTCGGCATCGGCCGCCTGCTGGTGGCCCCGTTCTCGCTCGTGCAAGCCCTCAATTTCGCGGTCCTGCCTGTGACGCTGCTGCTCGGAGCGGGTGCGGCGGCCTGGGTGGTGCGGGCCCGCGGTCAGGTCGCCGACCGTGCGCACCTACGTCAATGGGTCTCGGACGCGCTGGTCAATGTGAAGGCCCAATTGGAGCAGCGGGTCGCCACCGCGCTGGTGGAATCGGAGACCGCGCTATCGGACCGCGTCATGCGCGCGAGCACCGAGCGAATCGTCGAAATCGACCGTCAGGTGGCCGAATTGGAGGCCAGACTGCGCCGCGCCGCAGCGGAGCAACCGGGACAGCTCGCCGCCTGCGAACGCGATATCGCCATCCTCGACCGGTATCGGACTTCTTTTGATTAGGTAACTTAGTGGGTACTCCTGGGGGAACCCGATTCCGTACTGGTCGTCACATCGCGTTAACCTCTTAAGCAGGAACCTGGGCGTCCGCTTCGTCCTTGTACGCGGTCCAGCCATGACGCGCTTTCGACTGGTCGTAGCGGGTGCCTTCCCGCCAACGGTGGCGCTCGGTGTGTTCGCGCTGGTCATGGGCCTATAGGCCAGGCGGAAACACCGTGAACCGCCCATCTCAGGAGAGTTTTCATGACCTCAGCGACCATTCCTGGTCTTCGCGATTCCGACGGCAAGCAGCCGACCGAGCACAGCGAACTACTCGCCTGGGTACAGGACGTCGCAGAACTCACTCAGCCAGAGCGAGTGGTCTGGGCGGACGGTTCCGACGAAGAGTGGGATCGGCTGACCGCTCAGCTCGTTGCGGCGGGCACTTTCAAGAAGCTCAACGAGGACAAGAAGCCGAACTCGTTCCTCGCCCTCTCCGACCCCTCCGATGTGGCGCGTGTCGAATCCCGCACCTACATCTGTTCGAAGACCGCGGCCGACGCGGGCCCCACCAACAACTGGGTCGACCCCACCGAGATGCGCGCCACCATGACCGAGCTGTACCGCGGCTCGATGAAGGGCCGCACCATGTACGTGGTGCCGTTCTGCATGGGCCCGCTCGGCGCCGAGGACCCCAAGCTGGGTGTCGAGCTCACCGACTCCGAATACGTCGTCGTCTCGATGCGCGTGATGACCCGCATGGGCACCGCCGCGCTGGAGAAGCTCGGCACCGATAAGCCTTTCGTGAAGGCCCTGCACTCCGTCGGCGCCCCGCTGGCCGACGGTCAGGCGGATGTGCCGTGGCCGTGCAACGACACCAAGTACATCACCCACTTCCCCGAGGACCGCGAGATCTGGAGCTACGGCTCCGGCTACGGCGGCAACGCGCTGCTCGGCAAGAAGTGCTACTCGCTACGCATCGCCTCGGCCATGGCCCACGACGAGGGCTGGCTGGCCGAGCACATGCTGATCCTCAAGCTGATCTCCCCCGAGGACAAGGCGTACTACGTCGCCGCGGCCTTCCCGAGTGCCTGCGGTAAGACCAACCTCGCGATGATCCAGCCGACGGTTCCCGGCTGGCGCGCGGAGACCCTGGGTGACGACATCGCCTGGATGCGGTTCGGCAAGGACGGCCGCCTGTACGCGGTGAATCCCGAGTTCGGATTCTTCGGCGTCGCGCCGGGCACCAACCGCAGCTCGAACCCGAACGCGATGGCGACCGTCGAGGCGGGCAACACGGTCTACACCAATGTCGCGCTCACCGATCACGGCGATGTCTGGTGGGAGGGCCTGGAGGGCGAGCCCGATCACCTGATCGACTGGAAGGGCAACGACTGGTACCTGCGGGAGACCGAAACCCTTGCCGCGCACCCGAACTCGCGGTACTGCACGCCGATGTCGCAGTGCCCGATCCTGGCTCCGGAATGGGACGACCCGCAGGGTGTGCCGATCTCGGCCATTCTGTTCGGCGGCCGGCGCAAGACCACGGTCCCGCTGGTGACCGAATCCTTCGACTGGCAGCACGGCGTCTTCATGGGCGCGACCCTGTCCTCCGAGCAGACCGCCGCCGCCGAGGGCAAGGTCGGCACCGTGCGCCGCGACCCGATGGCGATGCTGCCGTTCATGGGCTACCACGTCGGTGACTACCTGAACCACTGGATCAATGTCGGTAAGAACGCCGATGCGAACAAGCTGCCGAAGATCTTCTACGTGAACTGGTTCCGTCGCGGTGGCGACGGCCGCTTCCTGTGGCCCGGATTCGGTGAGAACTCCCGCGTGCTGGAGTGGATCGTCGGCCGCATCGAGGGTTCGGCGCAGGCCGAGCCGACCGCGATCGGCAATGTGCCCACCGCCGCCCAGATGGACCTCGAGGGTCTGAAGGTCGATCCCGCCGATGTCGACGAGGCACTCGCCGTCGATGCGGACGAATGGCGCAAGGAGATTCCGCTCATCGAGGAGTGGTTCGAATTCGTCGGCGACAAGCTGCCCTCCGGCGTGCGCGACGAGTTCGAGGCGCTGAAGGAGCGCCTGGGCTCTGTCTAATGGCCGCGCCTTCGGCGCGGCGTGTTCGCGGCCCCCTGGTGTCTCGCGTCCGAGCCGTCGAGACTCGCGCCTGCGGCGCATGCGCTTCGACGACTCGGACGCGAGACGGGCCGCGAACTCCTCGCTCGTAAGACTCGCTCCGTGGTGGCTGAGTAATCGACGAACGCGCGACGCCGCCTGCACCGTGTTGCTTCGACGACTCGGACGCGAGACGGGTCGCGAACTCCTCGCTCGTAAGACTCGCTCCGTGGTGGCTGAGTAATCGACGAACGCGCGACGCCGCCTGCACCGTGTTGCTTCGACGACTCGGACGCGAGACGGGCCGCGAACTCCTCGCTCGTAAGACTCGCTCCGTGGTGGCTGAGTAATCGACGAACGCGCGACGCCGCCTGCACCGTGTTGCTTCGACGACTCGGACGCGAGACGGGTCGCGAACTCCTCGCTCGTAAGACTCGCTCCGTGGTGGCTGAGTAATCGACGAACGCGCGGTACCGCCCGCACCATCTTTCGCGATGGTGCGGGCGGATTCGGCTGTGGCGGGATTATTCGGAGAACGGCGCGAACCGGATCACTTGACGGAAGCCCGTAGTCCGGAAGAGCCATCGGATCCGTCCGTCCGGCATCACGGCAGCCTCGTTCGTCAGCGCTTGCGTAACATGCTGTTTGAAGTTGTGCCGAGGATGGCGGCGCAGCAGTTCCTCGACCCAGCTCGGATCGAGATCGGACATCCGTGCCCCGAAGACGTCCACGGACGCGCCTGCGGAGACGAAGCCGAGATCGTCGACCTCATCGGCGACTCCGACGGTGAGGTGCGCGGCGATCGCGGCACCGACGGTGTGTGCCTGTTCCGGTGTCGCACCCGCACCGGTGACGAATTCGACGGCCCGCTCCGCCCCGGTCACCGCGAAACACCTTCCCGGCGTTGGATGTTCGAGATGCAAATCATGCAGCAGGCAGGAAACGTAGGCCAACTCGTCGTCGTATCGCGTGCCATCGACTTCAGCGAGCGCACGCCCGAAGAAATAACTCCGATACGAGTGCTCCAGCACGTGCACCGAAAGACTTTCCCGCGCTTCCTCTTCCGTGGCCTTGGCCAGCTTCGAATCGGGCAGTTTCAGTTCCGCGAAATCCACCCGCCCGTTCCCGCGTCGACCGAGCGCCATCGCTACCTGTCCCGCAACGAGCCGGGGCAATCCCGCAACGAGCTTGGCAGTCAGCTGCCTCCGCTGACGACCGGAAAGCGCCCCGCTCGTACGCGTCGCCCATTCCCAATCCATCCCAGCAGGCGCACCCACGTCGATCTCCTTCTCCTCGAACAAGTCTCGCTCTCAGTGAAGCCCCCGAGGCGCCCGCCGACGAGTGGCGCAAATGTCAGTAACCCTCGGATTCCCGCCAATCGTACGCCCCACCAGCCGAAAGTTCGGGCTGGACAGGCGATCGGTCAGCGGAAATCGAGAGCGTGATCTTGTGCCCACTGGGCGAAGGTGTGGGCGGGGCGGCCGGTGAGGTCTTCGACGATCGTCGATACCTGCGGTGGTTCGGTGACGCCGGCCTTCCATCCGGCCAGGACGGCCTCGACGCCGATCTCCGGCATGGTCTTGCCCAGCTCCACGCGGGCCTGTTCATCGGAAATCACTTCGAAAGCGATCTCGCGATCGATGGCCGCACCGATCTGCCGCACCTGCTCGCGCAGGGTCAGTGATTCGGAGCCCCATACGGTGTAGGCCTGGCCTTCGTGACCAGGCTCGGTCAGCGCGGTCACCGCGAGTGCTGCCAGATCCTTCTCGTGGATGGGTGCGGTCCTGGCTTCGGGATATGGCAGCCGGACGGCGCCCTCGTCACGGATGGAATGCTGCCACCACCAGAGGGCGTTCGTGGCGAACATGCCGGGGCGGATGAAGGTCCAATTCAGACCGGACTTCTCGATGGCGGACTCGATGACGCTGTGCATCAAGGCAATCGGATTGCTCGACGCATTGCTGTGCAGCACGGCGCCCGACGATAGGAACACCACGTGCTCGACTCCGGCGGCCTCGGCGGCTGCCACGAAACCGTCGATCCCCTCGGGCTTGGCGTATAGGAATACGCGCTGCGCCCCTTCGAGCGCCGCGGGCAGCGTTTCGGGCTGCTCGAGATCGGCCGCGACGACCTCCGCGCCCGGCGGGAAGCCCGCGGTGGCGGGTGCCCTGCTCGTCGAACGGACTTGTTCCCCTCTCGAAATCAGGCCCTCCACCACGTGGCGACCGACATTGCCTCTGGCTCCGAAAACAACTGTGACCATGGCGGCAGCGTAGGCCGCCCGGCTTACCCATGGTAAGGACATACCTTCAGGTAAGCTCCAGAAATGGCGGTACGTTCGCAGGTCGAGCCCACTACCTGGCAGGGCATGAGTGACGCATTCAACAGTGAGTGCCCGGCACGCGAGGTGCTCGACCACATCACGAGCCGCTGGGGAATGCTGATCCTGACCGCGCTGACCGACGGGCCGCTACGGTTCTCCGAGCTGCACGCCAAAATCGGTGGTATCAGCGAGAAAATGCTGTCGCAGACGTTGCGCACGCTCGGGCGCGACGGGCTGATCGCGCGCACCGTCGAGCCCACCACGCCACCGCGGGTCAGCTACGAACTCACCGAACTGGGCCAGGGGCTCACCGTGTCGCTGCACCAGTTCCTCGGTTGGATCCGTCAGCAC
Organism: Nocardia pseudovaccinii; assembly: GCF_050942345.1. Lineage (NCBI taxonomy): Bacteria > Bacillati > Actinomycetota > Actinomycetes > Mycobacteriales > Nocardiaceae > Nocardia > Nocardia pseudovaccinii. Next base: position 9,536,176 of record NZ_CP192074.1, on the reverse strand, counting down.
ACGGTCGAGGTCATGGCCGCCCAGCGCCGCCACGACCGCCAGCACCAGTAACCTGATGGCAGGGATTCCAGTCATGCTCGGATTCATGCCACACTGAGGATGTGCAGCAGGTAGTCGCGCTGGCGCTGGACGGCGTCATGACCTACGACCTGGCCTGTGCGGTCCAGGCATTCCGCCATGGGCCGGGCAAGACCGGGGAGTCGGTGGGGTTCGAGATGCGGACCTGTGGAGTGCGGCCGGGTCCGGTGTGGACCCCGAACGGTTTCGAACTCCGGGTCGACGAGGGGCTCGAGGCGTTGGCGAACGCCGACATCGTGGTGGTTCCGGGTATCGGGTTGCCCACGCTGCCGCCGCCCGACGAGGTGCTCGATGCGCTGCGGGCCGCATCGGAGCGCGGCGCGACCATGGTGAGCATTTGCGTCGGCGCGTTCATCCTGGCGCGGGCCGGACTCCTGGACGGGCGGGCCGCCACCACCCACTGGGCGTATTGCGATGAATTCGCCGCACTGTTCCCAGCGGTAAAGCTGGACCCCGCCGCACTCTACGTGGACGACGGTGATGTGCTCACCTCGGCGGGATTGTCCGCGGGAATGGACCTGTGCCTGCATATCGTGCGTCGAGAGCTGGGCGCGGGTCCGGCCGCCGATTTGGCCCGCTGGAATGTGACACCACCGCACCGCGAGGGCGGTCAGGCGCAATACATTCCGGATGCCTTGGGCGGCAATGACTTCCCCGGCGCCCTGGCCGCGACCATGGCCTGGGCGGCGGCGAATCCGGCTGCGGCGCCGGATGTTTCGGCGCTTGCCGGACATGCGCTGATGAGTGAACGCACGTTCATCCGCCGATTCAAAGCCGAGGTGGGCACCACGCCGCGGCGCTGGTTGGAGGCACAGCGCACCGTACGTGCCAGAGAGTTGCTGGAGACTACCGAACTGCCCGTCGAAGTTGTTGCGGCACAGTCCGGATTCGGTAGCGTCACCGCGCTGCGGGTGCATCTGCGCGCAGCCACCGGTACGACGCCCGCCGGTTATCGCCGGTCGCTGCGTCGTTAGCAAATCTCGTCGGCGAACGCGCGTACCAGGCGGTATCGATCGGTCGATGTTCTCGGATCGTCGGATCTGAAGCCGTCGGTGCGCTACGGTTGATTTGCCCGGACGTGCTTCATATTAATAAGAAGCCGGTCCGGGAGGGGCCTATGCTTCGCGTGTTTTCCGTCTCGTGACCCGACAGTTCGATTGCTAATCATTAACTGCATGACTTAGATCGACTGAACTACTTCCCTTTCGACTCGCGAATCCGCACCTTGCGGCCAGCGATGAGATCAACGCACGAGAGGTGGTTGGAACATGACCGATCTGGAAATCGGCCCGCTGGCGGTGCCGCAGATCGAGCCGGCGACCGCGAGCACACCGCTGCGGCGCGCTGTCGGACGTTTGCAGGATGCGCTGCCGTCGGGTTGGCAGGTCGAAATCGTCGACGCCGGTGCGCCGAGCATCGTCGACGCACCGGGCCGTCAGCCGGTAGTCCGGGTGGTCATGCCAGGGGTTTGACTACCCCGTCCATCCCATCGGCATCAGCAGGGACTTCTGCTCGCAGAATGCATCCAGACCCTCTGGTCCGTTCTCCCGGCCGAGGCCGGAGTTCTTGTAACCGCCGAACGGCGAGCTCGGGTCGAATGCGTACCAATTGATCGCGTATGTTCCGGTACGCACCCGCGCCGCGATTTCCGCGCCGTGCTCGATATCGGCGGTCCAGACCGAGCCGGCCAGGCCGTATACGGAATCGTTCGCGATGGCCACTGCTTCGTCCTCGGTCTCGTATGGGATGACCGACAGGACCGGGCCGAAAATCTCCTCCTGCGCGATCGTCGACTTGTTGTCGACATCGGCGAAGATGGTCGGCTCGACGAACCAGCCGCGGTCCACATTTGCCGGGCGGCCGCCGCCGAGCACCAGTCGCGCGCCCTCCTCCTTCCCCTTTGCTATATAGCCCTCGACACGGTCGCGCTGACGTTCGGAGATCAGTGGGCCGAAGGTCGTCGCCGGATCGGTGGGATCGCCGGTCTTCAGCGTCTGCACGTGCTCGACCAGCGCGTCGAGGATCTCGTCGTAGCGGCTGCGCGGCGCGAGAATGCGGGTCTGCGCGACGCAACCCTGGCCGCTGTTCATCAGACCGGAGAAGGCGAGCACCGGGATATTGGCGATATCCATATCCGGCAACAGGATTGCCGCCGATTTGCCGCCGAGCTCGAGCGAGACACTCTTGAGCTGTCCGGTCGCAATGGCGCCGATCTTGCGACCGACCGCGGTGCTGCCAGTGAAGGTGACCTTGTCGACGCCCGGATGCGAGACCAGGTACTCCGCGGCATCCGCCTCGGCGGGCAGGATCGACAGCACGCCCTCGGGCAGGCCCGCCTCGGTGAAGATTTCCCCGATCTTGTTGGCGGTCAACGGAGTCAGCGGCGCGGGCTTGAGCACCACCGTGCATCCGGCGAGCAATGCGGGCGCCAGCTTATTGGCGGCGAGGAACAGCGGGACATTCCAGGCCGTGACGGCCGCGACCACACCGCGCGGTTCCCGCGAGACCCGCGCGGTACCGAACAGGCCGGTGCGGGTTTCGTTCCAGGGGAAGGACTCGGCCAGTCCGGCGTACGCGTCGAGCGCGGCCACTGCCGGAATCTGGTTGAGCGTCATCGCGATCATCTGCGGTGCGCCCATTTCCGCGGTGAGCGTGGCCAGCAGATCGGCCGAACGCTCCTCGATCAGGCGCGCGGCACGCGTCAGCACCTGGGCGCGCTCCGCGGGCGGTGTGGACGGCCACGGACCGTTGTCGAAGGCGTGCCGGGCGGCGGCTACGGCGGCGTCGACGTCGGCGCGACCGACCACCGGGACGCTGCCCACCGGCTCGACCGTCGCGGGCGAGATGACCTGGAGGCGCTCGGTGGCGGCGGGCGCGGTCCAGCGGCCGCCGATGAACAGGCTGTCGTAATGCATGAGAACACGTTACAGTTTTGTGGCCCGATTGTCTGTAACGTGTTCCAGTTTTCCATTCGGCCAGCGGTCTGAACTGCGCGAATTCCAACCTGTCGGTTCGCTTTTCAGAGAACGCACTATTGCGTTCTGTTGCTGCACCGGTCATGCTGTAGCTACTGATCAGCTCGCTCGATTCATGAACCGATTACGCAATTGGGGAGTCAGAGTCATGGCGGTGCAAGTGATCGGTCGGTCGCTGATGACCAGCGACCAGACCGAGCATCAAGCTAAAAGTGTCGGCGCAGGTGGGTGGGTAGTTTCCTTCCTACCGGGCCGGACGCTGACCATCGAGCAGGCAACCGCCGCGATGCAGGCCGCCGAGGCGGTCGCCGTCGTCGGAATGCTGGCTGATCAGGTCGGTCTGACCACCCTGGAGACGGTCGGTTTGGCCATTCAGGAGTCGCCATGGGCGGCCACGATCAACGCGTGCGGGCGCAGGAGCTGGCGCCGGGGCTGGCTGGAGAAGCGCTAGGGCTTGGTGGCCACTACCACCAGATTGCTCACCAGTAACTCTCGCAACACGGGTACGCGAACCATCCACCAGGCCCAACGCGGGTGGTAGCGGGGGAAAACGATGCGCACATCTGCGGAAGTGCTTGCCGCCCAACGCAACCCGTCGGCGGCGCCGACCGCGAACAGTGACTTGCCGAAGCGGTTCTTCGGTTCCCGGCCGGTCTTTCGACGGTATCGGCGCGCGGCGTACTCGCCACCTAGGTAGTGCCACGGCCCTGTTTCGTGGCCGCCGAACGGGCCGTGCCACACCGTGTACGAGAGCACGATCAAGCCGCCTGGACGGGTCACGCGGACCATTTCGTCAGCCATGACCCACGGCTGCGGCACATGCTCGGCGACATTCGAGGAGAAGCAGATGTCGACCGCGTTGTCCCGGAACGGCAGTGCCATCCCGGACCCGCGGACCGCGCCCGCTACCGAGAGTCCGGCGGCGTGCATCTCCGATGGGTCGGGCTCGACGGGGATGTAGCGCGCACCCGTCTTGACGAATTCGTCGGCGAAGTAGCCGGGGCCGCCACCGACATCCAGGATGGTCGCGCCATCGAGGCCGTGTCCGGTGACATCTGTGTAGAAATCGCCGAGCATCGCCGCGCTGTCGGCGGCCAGACCGCCGTAGAACAGTGCGGGATCGGTCTGCTCGAATCGGAAACTGCCGAGCAGCCGCAGCGACCGCCGCAAGGTCGCCCGCCGCGCGAACCGGGACACGGCTCGTCCGCGCCGTGGGGCATGCGTCGCCACGGCCTCGGCTGGCTCGGTTTCAGCAGTCGGCACGGCGCAGAGTCTCGCATAGTGCGGGCAACCCGCCGCAGTGCCGCCCACCTGGACTGGGAATTCTCGCGGGCGTCGGTTGTTGTTCATGCGGTGCGCGATCGCTGGTAAGGGCGCGGTGGAGGCTGGTCGGGCGGGTGCGCGGGTTAGGGTGTACGGCGATATCCGTGACCTGCTGACCGAGAGAAGCTCCACCGTGCGCGAAGTCCTCCTGCTGTGCTGGCGTGACACCGGGCACCCGCAGGGCGGCGGCAGCGAACGATACCTGGAACAGGTCGGCGCGCAGCTCGCCGCGCGCGGGGTCAAGGTAACGCTGCGCACCGCGCGTTATCCGGGCGCACCGAAGCGGGAGCGGATCGACGGCATCGATATCAGCCGGGCGGGCGGGCGGTTCTCCGTCTATCCACGGGCGCTGGCCGCGATCGCGTTCGGGCGACTCGGCATCGGGCCGCTGCGGGGGCTGCGGCCCGATGCGGTGATCGATACGCAGAACGGGATCCCGTTCTTCGCGGGTGCGGCGACCAAGGCGCCGTCGGTGGTGCTGGTGCATCACGGGCATCGGGAGCAATGGCCGGTCGCCGGACGGTTCGTCGGGCGGATCGGCTGGTGGATCGAATCGCGGCTCTCGCCGCGGGTGCATCGGCACAACCAATACCTGACCGTTTCGCTGCCCTCGGCCGAGGAACTGGCCACGCTGGGGGTGGACGGTTCCCGGATCGCGGTGGTCCGCAACGGCGCCGAACCCGTTCCAGTGGACGCGCCGACCGGCTGTGCGGAGACCCGCACCGAAGAGCCGCGCATCGTGGTGCTCTCGCGGTTGGTGCCGCACAAGCAGATCGAAGACGCGCTGGCGGTTGTCGCGCGACTACGGAGTCGGATTCCCGGCCTGCGACTCGATGTGATCGGCGACGGCTGGTGGGCGGACAACCTGAAGGCCGACGCCCGCCACCTCGGCATCGCCGACGCGGTCACCTTCCACGGCCACGTCGACGAGCGGCGCAAACACGAATTGCTCGCGCGCGCTTGGGTACACGTGCTGCCCTCGCGCAAGGAGGGCTGGGGCCTCGCGGTCATCGAGGCGGCGCAACACGGTGTACCGACGATCGGCTACCGCAGTTCACGCGGACTCACCGATTCCATTGTCGACGGGGTGACCGGGGTGCTCGTCGACGATGTGAGCCAGCTCTCCGAGTCCGTCGGTGAGCTCGTCGACGACACCGAGGCGCGCGCTGTCATGGGGGAGAAGGCGCGTGCCCGTGCGCGTGAATTCTCTTGGGAGCAAACCGGGAACGGTGTGTACGAGGTGCTCGCGGCCGCGGCTCGAGGTGAGCACAGCTCGGGGCTTATCCCGCCTGGACCCTGATCGACCGCGCTCGCGCGAGCGATTTGTCGGTGACGTGCGCGGGCGGATGTCGTGGCCTGCGTATCCGAACCCCGCAGAGCCGGTGCGTAGTGCGCCAGCTCGGCTGCGGTCCTACCGCAATCGCATATCCAGGCAGTACCGCGCAATGGTCGGTCGGGTATGTGGGCCGTCAACGGTTTTCACGTGGTTGGGCGTGGGCGCAATATGGCCGCGAGCAGCAGGCCACCGACCAGTAGGGCGGCCCAGAGGATGTGGGCGGCGTAGGCGATCACGCGGTGCGCGGACTGTGATTCTTCGAAATGGCCGGTGGCGTCGGGAACTCGGTACAGCGCCAGTTGGGAGTCGGCGTAGACCGGGTCCAGCTGGGCGAGTGTTGTTTTCGACTCGCCGAGCGGTCCGGGCGTGGTGCGTTCGACGAGGACCCAGCCGACCCCGAGCTCACCCAACCGCCGCGCCGAATCACCGTGCAGCAGTGCGGTTTCCACCTCCCGGGCCCGGGTGCCCTCACCGGCCACGATGCGCCCGTGCACCGGAAGCTCGCCGGTCTGCAACACATCGCGCGGCAACATTCGTGGCGCCGGATCCAATACCGCCACTTTGCCGCTGTACGGGAACTTCCGAAACATTCCGCCGGGCAAGACCGCAACATCCCCAGGCCCATCGATCCGTTCCGCAACCCGCAGCCAGCCGACCGGATAATGCACCGGCTTCAGCGCCCCACCCACTCCCCAGGCCAAATCGAATAATGGCAGCACCAGCAGCGCGATGAATACCGTTGCGGTCAAGGCCATCCAGGGCGAGCGGGCGGCCTCCTTCGTCGCGGCACTCTTCGCTGCGAAGCGCAGCACGACCGCTCGACACCCAGCGGCGGCGCACAGCACGTACGCAGGCATGGCTAGCGCCACATACTTCTGCGTATCCCGCAACAACCCCGCACCGGGCACATGACCGACAAGCCACTCCATGCCGCTCATGCCCCAGGACGTCGCCCCCAATGCGGGCAGTAGGACGGCAAGAGCCGCAAGTAGCAGCAATGCGCGACGGACTCGCAAGCTCTCCCGATCGATGCCGCGAGTGGCGATTGTCGCGGCATCGGGGTGCGTCGAATTCGTGGCGTCGCCTACGGGAGTCGCGCTGGCGCCGGATGTCTCGGCCGCCTCGCGATTCGAACCCGCGTCGCCTGTGCCGGATTCGACGTCATCGGCTTGGAGAGGGGAGATTGCGGAATCGCCGGACATTTCGGCAGCAGAAGCTGGCGGATGGGTTGTGGCGGTGTCGGATTCATCGGCAAGTGAAGTGCTCGTCGAAGGGGTGGACTGACGAGCGGTACGGCCGTTCGTAGTGCCCGTCTCGATACCCGCGGTGGCGCGGATGCCGAGGGCTACGAGGGCCAGGAGTAGTGCGGTGGCGATCAGGGCGAGGGGGGTGGTGCGGGAGCCGGGGACCGAGTCGGCGTTCCATATTCCGCCGAGTCCGGCCAGCGAGCCGAAGGTACCGAGGGCGGGTTCGGCGCGGGCGGCGAAGGCGGCGATTCCTGCGGGGTCGGAGGGTTCGGAGCCTGCGCCGGACAGTGCCGTCGCGGTCAACCAGGGTGCGGACGTGGCCAGCAGCAGTGCAAGCGTTCCAAGTAGATTTCGGCGTCCGACCAGGACCATCGCGGTGCAGCCCGCCAGCAGCGCACCCGTCGGGGTCAGTCCCGCGGCCGCGAAGCATCCCGCCAGAGCCGCCCACGAACTCACGGCACTCGTGCGCGAAGCGGACTTTCCGCTTCGGCTCAGCGTCTCGAGTGGCGGCTTCCTGGGGTCTGGGTTGATCGAACAGCGGATTCGGTACGCGGCCAATGCGGTCCAGGGCAGGGCCGCATATCCGGTCAGGAGGCTCCAGTGGCCTTGTAGGAGACGTTCGGCGACGTATGGGTTCCACATGGCGACCGTGACGGCCACCAGTTGGGGGCCGGTCGATACCCGGAGCAATTCGCGGGACAGGACCGCGGCGCCGAATCCGGCTGCCCACAATGCGACTAGCAGTATCGCCTTGACGATCGAACCGCCGTCGATGAGCGGTGCGAGCGCTGCCAGCAGCGCATCCTGGGGGACTGCGCGTGGGGCCGCGTCGCCGAGACCGAGCGCGGAGTCCGTCAGGTAGGAACGCGGTGTGCTCACTGCGTCGCGCAGCAGCAGATAGCCCGGCCCGAGCAATGGGCCTGCGATGAGCAGTGCCAGCAGGCCGCTGTAACCGGCGGGGACGAACCTTGCCCACCGGGTGCGTCGAGCCGGGCCGCTGCCACTCACGCCTGTGCACCTTACGTACCGGCGAGCAAGCCGCCACCTTCCGGTACCGAGTGCCTGTCATGGGCATCACCTGCCAGGCGACTCAATGCCGTTCTTGCAGAGCCGCCCGACGTTCGACCGCCCGCACCGCGGGAAAGTCGGCGGCGAAGCCGCGCAACAGTTGCAGCGTCTCGTCCACGGGTCGTCCCGTGGTCGCCGTGTCGATCGCGCCGTACAAGCGCTCTTCCACCAGCGCCACCTCCGCGGCGAGCCGGCGTCCGGCGGATGTGAGGCCGAGGGTGATCTGGCGTCGGTCGACGGACCCGGCCTGCTTATCGATCAGGTCCATAGCGACGAGTCGGTCGACAAGTCGGCTCGGGCTGCCACCGGTCTCGCAAACCAGCAGGTCGCCGAGCCCGGCCAAGGTCAGCGGCTGATGGTCGGCAAGTACGCGCAGGACCTCGGCCTGGGATGGAGTCAGTCCCAGTGGTCGTAACTCGGACGACAGTTTTCGGTTGCCCTCCCGCTGAATGGCGAGGATGAGATAGCGCAGTTCCTCAGCCGGCCGCACGGGTTCGCACCTGCCGAGCGCCGTCGAATGAGCGGGTGGACGTCATGGGCTACCACTTTAGATGTCGTGTAACGGGCTGACGCGCGGCAGCCCGCTGCTGAGCTCCTCGTCACGTAGGAACGCGGCGATGGCGTTCGCGTAGGTGTGCGGGTGGGAGAAGCGGAACATGTGGCCGGTGCGTTCCAGGACGACTTCCCTGGCGTCCGGGATGCCCTCCTGTAGCACCGTCGCCGCCGCTTCGCCGATCAAGACGTCATGCGAGGGCGTGAGGATGAGCGTGGGCACCGCCACCTGCCCGAGTTCGCCGGTGTAGTCGGCGTTCAGCGCCGCGATCGCCCGGGCGCCGAAGGATCGGGCGGGGGTGTTGTCCAGGAACAGGTTCCGGCTGTCGGCCTTGTTCCACGGGACCTGCCCCTCGTGATCATGCGGCGAGGCCAGATTGTGGGCGTGAGCGCGCAGGGCCACCTGACGGTAGAGACTGCCGCGCATCCGCCCCATGGCGCGCATCGCGGTTTTCAGAACGGGCGAAGAGATCGGATTGGCGGCGAATCCGCCCGACAACACCAGGCCTTTCAGGCCGCGCGGTCGGCGGACGGCCAGCGCGAGCGCGACATTCGCGCCGAAGGAATCGCCGATCAGTACGAACTCCTGCAGATCCCCGACCACTTCGGCCACGGCATCGGCATAGGTCTCCATATCGGCGACGGCTTCGGGGAGCCGCATTGTGCGCATGGGATGGGCGGCCAGTGGCGTGAGTTGCTCGATATCCCACGGGGCGCCGGAGAAGCAGGGAACAAGGACGAGAGTCGGTTCGGTCACGCATTTAGATTACACGACATACATGTCGTGTAATCTAAATAGTGATGCAGGTCACGGCGATTCAGATGGTGGGCGCGTGCGGGGCGCGGGGTGGTGGGGTGGGACGATTGCCGCGTGCCCGCTGTCCGTCGTCTCCCCGTTGTGGCGGATCTGACGTTGGTCACGGCAGGGGCGATGACGGCCAATGTGGCGGGATATCTGCTGCAGATGCTGGCCAGCCGGTGGTTGGGGGTCACCGGATACAGCGAATTCGCCAGTCTGCTCGCGGTGCAGCTCTTGTGCGCGGTACCTGCCCTTGCACTCCAGAACGTGGTTGCCAGGGAACTGGTGCGCGGGTCGAGCGTGGCCGCACTGCGCGGGTTGCAGTGGCGGTGTGCGGTGATCGTCGCGGTAGCCGCCGCGGTGCTGGTACCGGTTGTGACGGCGGTACTGAATGTCGGCGTACTCGCCGGTGCAGCCGCCCTCGGTGCGGCCCCCGCCTTGGTCCTGCTGTCCGGTGAACAGGGAATCCTGCAGGGCAGCAGACGCTTCCGAGCCCTGGCCGTAGTCCTGGGCGCGGCCGGGGTAGCGCGGGTGGTCCCGGCATTGGTGGTCCTCGCGGCGGGTGGCGGCACAGCTCCCGCACTGTGTGCCGCCGCTGCGGGAATCGTCGTCGCCGCCGCGTTCGCCCGCTCCACCGCAGGCTCGCCCCCGGTACGCACTCGCCCCGCTGTCGCCCCCGCGACGGAACGGTCGCCGGACGTTACCTCCGAAGGCGCTGGCGCCGAAGGACCGATGCCCGGATTCACAGCTCAGGGTGTGCGTTCCGTCGGAGTGCTGCCGGTCTTGCGGGCGGCGCAGGTGCAGGCGGCGTTGATGGCATTGTCGTCGGCGGATTTGATCGTTGCGCGAATAGTTTTGGCCGAGGCGGATGCGAGCCGGTACGCGCTGGGGGCGATCGCGGCGAAGATCGCGTTCTGGCTGCCGCAGGCCGTGGGAGTCGTGCTGTATCCGCGGATGGCGCAGCCGACGCATTCGGCGCGTGCGATCCGGGATGCACTGGCGGTGCTGTCGGGCATCGGAATCGTGGCGGTATCGGGCGCTGCCCTGGCGGCACCGCTCGCGCCATTGTTCGCGGGTCAGGATTACGCGCCGATCCAAGGCTTGCTGTGGTTGTTCGCCCTACAGGGAGCCGTACTGGCGGTGCTGCAGGGTGCACTGCTTTCGGCGATCGCGGTGGACCGCACCGCCCTCGCCGCGGTGACCTGGCTCGGCCTGCTGGTCGAGGTGGTCCTCATGGCCTGCTTCGCCCGCTCGGTACCGACGCTGATCACCACCGCGGTCTGTGTCGCGGCCGCTACCACAACGCTCGTGGCGGTGATCGTGTTGCGTACCGCCGACCGCTCCGGGACCGCCGGACCGCCGGGCGCATCCAGCTGATCACGCGCTAGCCGAGCGCCGGGCCGACCATACGCGCGTCGTAGAGCCGTCGACTCGCCTAGCATCACCAGCATGATCACCGCTGTGCACACGCTGGTTTACGCGGAGGATCCGGACGCGGCCCGCGCCTTCTTCCGTGACGTTCTCGGCTGGCCGAATGTCGACGCCCACGACGGGTGGCTCATATTCGGGACGGGGCCGAGTGAGCTCGGGGTGCATCCGGCGGATGGGCCGCCGCGTCACGAGATTTCGTTGATGTGCGATGACCTCGAGCAGACGATGGCGGAATTGGGCGGGCGTGGGGCGGAATTCGTGGGTGAGATCGCCGAGCGGGGTTTCGGGCGCTGTATCGAGATGAAGATTCCCGGCGCGGGAGTGCTGCTGCTGTATCAGCCGTCGCATCCCGTTGCCTATCCGCTGGGTCCGTCCGCGCCCTGAATCGACCTACGCGAAAACGAACTCGGCTCCCCGGCATAACGCCGGGGAGCCGAGTGGTCGGACTGACGATCAGAGATTCTTCTGGATCCTGATCTGCTCGGTCGGAGCATCATCCCTGCCGCGACCCGGCCCACGCCGACCCGCACCGTCCCCGCCGCGGATCCCGAGGAACACACCGCCGACCACGGCGGCGACGCCGAGCACACCGAGCACGATCGGCATGATCCGGCCATACAGCGACAGCTTGTCGATGTTCTCCTTGGCCACCGAGATCTGCGATTCGATGGTGTTCTCGTCGAAGACGAGGTGCGACTTCAGCGCGGTGACGTCCGGGTGGTCGCCGCTGCGCGCGTAGTACAGGTGGATCTGCTCGCCACCCTTGATCACGGTGCCGGTCTGCGGCTCGACCCACAGGTCGCGGGTGTCGGTGTAGAAGCGGGTCATGGTGACCGGGTCATCGCCCTCGAGGCCCCACTTCGAGGCGGGCAGGCTCAGCTTGTTGGACGGCGACTGGATCACGTCCCACAAGTTGGTGGCCGGGACCGACATCTGGAAGTGGTAGACCTTCATGTCGTTGATCTCGGACTCTTCGATGAACTTGGCGTCGTAGGACTTACGCGCATTGACATCGAAGTACGGGTAGGTCTTCTTCTCGGTGCCGATCGGGAAGCGGTACTGCAGACCGGTGTGCTGGACCGGGTCGGCGATGCTCTGCATGTCCTTGTTCACCGTGACGGCGATGGAGCCGTTGGGGTCCTTGGCCACCGGCGCGCCGGTCTTGCGGTCGATGGTGACCCGGTCGACGGTCGCGGTGAGCAGGCCGGTGTCGCCCTGCTTATCGATGCGCCGCAGGGTCTGACCGGCCTGGACGGTCATCTCGGTGGCGTCGGAGGGCTCCTCGACGGTGAGGAACCGCTGCGAGATCAGCGGTACGTTTGTGTCGATCTTGGCCGCGCCCTCCGGTGCGGTGAGCGACTTGGCGTCCAGGACCAGGCTGTCCTCGCCCGGCTGGTTCGTCGCGATCGTGGTGATCTCGAGATCGAGTGGAGTTTTCGCCAGTTTGCTGACGGTGTAGGTCGGGATCATCACCGCGGCGACGATCAGCAACGCACCCAGACCCACGAGCAGGCAGGCCACCGTCCTTCTGGTTCCGGCACTCAGTGCCATGCAAACTCTCCTCGTCGTAGAACACAGGTCTGTCCGGCGAGTACTGCGGGCGCGCCGCTGCACTCGTGAGCCCCGACACTAACAGCCCGATGTCGTACCATGCGGTGCCGAGGCCGGATTCGACCCAGAAATCGCCCGAGTCTAGCGCGAAATCTGAAACGTGGGGTTACCAGCTGGTAGGACATCCTGCAGACTGGAGTCCGATGACCGCCACTCTTTCCGCTCCGACCACCGACGCACCCGCGCGTACCCGCGGTTTCGTGCCTGCCTTGGAAGGTATGCGCGGCATGGCCGCACTCGGTGTGCTGCTGACGCACGTCGCATTCCAGACCGGCGCCGCGAATACGCCTGTGCTCGGGCGGATTTGGGAACGGTTCGATATGGCGGTCGCGGTGTTCTTCGCGCTGTCCGGATTCCTGCTGTGGCGTCCGCATGCGGCGCTCGCGCGCGGACTGGGCACCGCGCCGCCGGTCGGCCATTATTTGCGGCATCGGGCGGCGCGCATTCTGCCCGCGTATTGGGTGGTCGTCGCCGCGGTACTGATCCTGGTGCCGAGTGCGGCCGATACCGCAGGCCTGCGGGTATGGGCTTCGAATCTGGCGTTGACGCAGGTATTCGTGCCGCTCACGCTCACCGATGGACTCACCCAGATGTGGAGTCTGTCCGTCGAAGTGGCCTTCTATCTCGCGCTGCCGCTGCTGGCATTCGCGGCGGTGCGGTTGCGTGGCGATGCCGCGCGCTGGCGCATCCCCGCGATTCTCGCGCTCGCGGTGGTGAGCCTGGGCTGGAACTTCATTCCGGTGCCGACTCCCGACGCCATTCACGCCGATAATTGGCTGCCCGGATATCTGCCGTGGTTCGCGGGCGGCATGTTGCTCGCCGAACTCGTCGACGATAGGGATCAGCTATCACCACGGCTTCGGCTGCTCGCCAATCAGCCGGTGATGTGGAGCATCGCGCTGGTCGCATTCCTGATCTCCGCCACCGACCTGGGCGGTCCCGCCGGGCTGACGCGGGCCGAGCCCTGGCAGTACGCGGCGAAGATGGGTTTCGGCGCGATCATCGGTTTCGCGCTGCTCGCTCCGCTGGTGTTGCGCCCGCCCGGCGCGCGTCCGCATCGCTGGTTGGAATCCGGGGTCGCCGCGATGATCGGGCGCTGGTCCTACGGCATCTTCCTCTGGCATCTCGCGGTGCTCTCGGTAGTGTTCCCGATTTTCGGAATCCTGCCGTTCGGCGGCAACTTCGGCAAGGTGCTCATCCTGACGATCGCGATCACCCTCCCGATCGCCGCGGCCAGCTATGCACTCATCGAGGAACCGGCGCGCCGGTTCGCGCGTGATCGCGATCGTGCGAAGGCCGCGCGCTCGGCTGCGACCGTGACAGAAGCGCGTGACGAGACGGTTGGCTGAGCGGATTCGGGCCTGCGGCGAGTGAATTGCCGACGCCCGGAGACTGTGAGCTGGTGGCCGCAGGACTCGGCGTCGCGAGATCGGGCGGTTGTGATCAGCTGTCGAGCTGGCGGCGGATGTCGAGCAGATGGTGCCGGAGCTCGTGCAGCGTGTGCAGGGCGAGCCAACGCAGTGGACGTTCCAGGCGCTGCGGGAAGTTGTAGATGATGGTCCGGTCCCAGTCCGCGCGTGCCAGCCGATCGAGGACGTTGGCGAAGAGCAGGGCCGCATCGTCGAGTTGCCGGGCGACATCGGCCGGATGCTGCTCGTTGTACCCGTCGTGCTCGACGCGTTCATCGCGACCCATCGGCTCGAGCACGGGAGTATCGACCCGGCGCGCGAGCAACACCCGTTCCCGTTGTGCGAGCAGGACATCCCGCACATGGCAGGCATACTCCAACGGCGACCACACATCCGGCGCGGTGCGCTGCCGAAGTACCCGACCGTCACCGGCGAGCAGTGCCGCGTATTCCGCTGCGTGGCCCCTGGTCAGCGCCGACACCTCGGGAACCAAGGCAGGGTCGTACTCGAATCCGCACTCTGCGCAGTCCGTCACCTGTTCGAGGCTATGCCCTCAACGATGCTCACGTCGGGCGGGCAGAGCGGCGATGCCGACGGCGATCACGGCGAGCAGTGCGGGTACTTGCACCCACAGCGAGCCGCCCATGTATCCGCCTGCGGCGCGCCATGGTCCGGTGGACAAGGCTGCCGCCGCGGTGGCGGTGCCCAGGCCCGCGACGGCGGTGAGGACTTTCGGCGTCACCCGTGCGGAGAACCGAGCGGCGGCGAGCGTGACAACGGTCAGTGCGGTGCCGACCGGCCCGGCGATGACTGTTGCGACAGCAGCGATTCCGAGCGCGCCGAGAACGCGACTACCCCAGGTGGTCGGGGGTGACGCGTCGTCGGCTGCGTGCACGTTGGAGTCGGCACGGCTGCGCTTGCCAGGCGGATTCCGAGAGGCGTCTGTGCCCGCGGGTGAATTCGGCTCCGGGCCAACGGTTGCCGGGATCCGGCGCTTGCGGGGGATGGCGATCAGGATCAGCGGGATGAGCAGCAGCAGGCCGCCGAAGATGCTGAGGCGGTACCAGCGGTCGATGGGGAATGAGACAGTGACGGGATTCGAGTAGTTGTCCGGGAGCAGCCAGCCTTGCTGCCAGCCGTTGACCACGACCGGCTCGAGTTCTTTGCCGTCGGCGGTGCGCGCCTGCCAACCGACATTGGTACTGAGCGGCAGGACGAGGAGCTGTCCCGATGTCGCAGTGGGCGCAACGGCGAAATCGGTGCGGTTGAGGCGAAGTCGGTCGACGAAGAAGAGATCCGTCGGTGCGACCGTCACGTCCGCTCGCCCCGCGGCCAACGCGATCGTGTCGGTGGACTCGAGACCGGTGTCGGCCGCATCCGGTGTGCGAGCTGTACTCGGGCCATTTCCGGGTGCGGGGCGGGCATTCCCGGTGTTCGCCAACTCGGGCGGAAGTTCCGAATCCGCGCAAACACGAGCGGGAACCGGTGCACCAGAGCGCAATTCATCAGCAGTCGCGGTGACGGACGTATGCACGAATCGTCCACCGAATGCAATCGTCGGCCCCTGCGCACACGGGACGGTGATCAGCCGATCCCCCGGAGCGGGCGCAGGGTAATCGGGACCGAGTACCGCTACCTCGGCGAGACCGGGCGGCTGCGTCTGGGCGAACCCGAGGGCGGTGCGGTCGAGTACCGGCCGCCAGGTCTGGATGCTCAGTTCGATGCGGTCGGTCACGGTGGGCTGCAATGAGACTCGGGTCGATTCGCCCGGTTCGATCTCGCGAACCTGTGGGCCGTTGCCGAGATTCACGACTATCGAAAGCGGTGCGGCGGGCAGCTCGCCGAGCGACGGTGTCACGTCCAACCCTGTCACCAGCGCGGGTTCGGGCAATTCCAGTGTGAGTGTCGGTTTGCCGCCCGCCAGATTCCGCACCGAATCCTCCGGCGCGGTCCAACTCGTACGCGGATCCCCATCGGTGGCCGCGAAGGCGGACCCACGGAGGTCGCCGACGTCTGCCTTACCGCGGGCGACGGGACGCGTGTGGTCGGTGAGCAGTGCCTCGAGTGCTGGACCCTGTCGAGTCCGCACGGTCAACTGCGGCGTCACACCGACTGGTTCTGGTACCGACAAGGTGCGTTCGAAGGCGCCGGGTTCCTCCGGTGCCAGGGCGAGTCCCTTGCTGCACCGCACCCGGTCCGGCGCATCGAAACACGCACTGCGCCCGGGAAATTCCTGACCGAGATCCCAGGCCCGCACCTGCGCGCCCGCCGGGGTGGGCGGCAGCACGGTCCGATGCCGAATATCGACCCGCACCGGCGCACTCCGGTCGGTGTAGTCGTCCAGAGTCAGCTCGCTGATTCCGAATTGCCCACCGCGCGTACCGTCCTCGGTACGGATGGCAGTGATGGTGAGCCAGCCCGTCTTGCCCGCAGGCAGCGAAATAGAAACCGGCATACCAGGTTCGGGAATGCGCGCGGACACACTCCCGTTGGCGGTCCGCACCTCGACCCACTTCACCGGATCGCCGATCGCGGCCGCGCTGGTGGTCAGCTCGAGCAGTCCGGAGCTGATCGGATGGTCGAGATCGAGCCGAAGCCATTGTCCCAGTGCGTGTTCGGCGCCATTGCTGATCCACGCGGTCGACGGATCACCGTCGACAACCGCGGCCGTCGAACTGCCCGGCGCGGAGCCGCCCAACTGCGTGGCGTCAGCGGCGGAACTCGATGCGGTGACCGTCGCACCGGACCATTCCCCGCGCACCAATTCCGCACCGGGAACGGCATAGTCGGGCACAAGGTTGTGCGTGCGGCGCGCATCGTCGGGAGCGCGCAGCGCCGAATTGTGATTGTCGACCCGACCGAAGTCGGCTTCCCGGTCCATCGGCGTATCCGTCACCGTCAACGGCCCGATCGGCAATCCGGCCGCCGCCGCATCGGATGCGAGAAGTGTCGGCGCGGTTCCGGGATCGCGACGCAACCGTTCGAGCACTTCCGGCCCGCCCTGAACCGTCCCGACCGAGGTCATGGGCACCGTGTAGGCACCGGGGAATGATGTCGGCGCGCCTGTGCCGCTCTGAATCTCGATCGGCATGCCCACCGGTGATGCCTCGACGCGATAGATCTCGACCGCCCGATACGCGGGGCGCAGATCACCATCGGCGACCAGACCATCGGGTCTGACAGTCTCGATCGGGTTGCCGAATTCGGCCACCTTGCGTATCCCTGGCGACCCGTCGATCGCCTGATGCGCCAGCATCGGCCGGGTCGAACGCGACGTCTCCGGATCGAGATCGTTGCGCAACACCAGAATTCCGATGCCCTGCTCGGCCAGCGTCGCAGCGAGACCGGTCGACGGCCTACCGTCGGCGATCAACCGCTGCACCGAATCCATGGCGCGGATGGTGCCCGGCGGATTCAGCGGCACCGCATCCCGGATAGCCCACGGCGTACTCGCGAGCGCCTGCAGCGGTTCGTCGCGGGTGAGGCCCCACACCTGACTGCCGAAGGGTGCGCCGGGCACGACCAGCGCTCGGGTATCGGAGGCATTGTGGGACAACCACTGCGCCGTCTGCTTCCAGTACCCGGGCACTTCGTCGTAGGCGCCGCGCGGCGCGAGCTTCGCGGTCCAGGCCAATGAGGTGGACAGCGCGAGCGCGGTGAGGATCAAGGCGGCGACGGCGACCGACCTATCGCGTTCGGGATGTGCGAAGGCGCTGCGCCACACCGGCATCGGGACGGACGCGGGCAACGGCACCTTGCTCAACATATGAGCGAGACCGAGCACCAACGGAATGCGGATCAGCGGTTCCAGCTTGTGCACATTGCGCAGCGGCGCACCTCCGGCATCCAGGAATACTCGCACCGAATCCGCGAACGGCCCGCTCAGTTCACCGACAAATCCGGCACAGATCCCGACCAGCCCGACCAGCAGAATCAGCGCGAGCCGCCCGCGATACGGCATGGACCGCATCGCCAATCCGGCCATACCCGCCGCCGCGAGCAGTCCGGTGGCCAGCACGGCGGCGGGCTGGGTCACCAGCACCGCGCCCGCGATCCGCTCTGGGGAGACGAACGGTGTCCAACTGTCGGTGCCGCGCAGCACTTCACCGAGCGAGGCCCACTGCGTGGTCACCCCTGACGATTCGATGTAGTCCAGGAACGGCGGACTCACCTTGCCGAGCAACAGCAACGGCACCGCCCACCAGAATGTGGCCAGCACAAGCAGCGGAATCCAGGCCCGGGTGAACCGCCACCACCTCCGGTTCGGTCGATACGACGCCCACCACAGCAACGCGGGCAGAAATGCGGCGACCGTCGCCACCGCATTGACCGCACCCATCAATGCCAAGGCCAGCGCACTACCTGCGGGCGAGGCCGCACCGCCGCGCCGGTTCCGGTAGGCGGTGCCCAGCGCGGCGGGCGCGAGCAGCACCCACGGCGCGAGCACCATCGGCAGCGTCTCCGAGGAGATCGAACCGAGCGTGGTCAGCACCCGCGGTGACAGTGCGAATGCCGCAGCCGCCACGATCCGCGATCCGCGTGCGCCGATGCCGAGCGCTTCGCAGAGCCGCACGATGCCCCAGAACCCGGCGAGCAGCAGCAACGCCCACCAGATCCGCTGGGTCACCCAGGCGGGCAGACCGAGTACATGCCCGGCCGAGAAGAACGCGCCGTGGGGGAAGAAATATCCGTAGGCCTGGTTCTGCACCTGCCCCATCGGGGCCTGACTGCTCCACAGGTGGGCGGCGCGTTCGAGGAAACCCAGCGGATTCTGCGCCAGGTCGTATTTGGTGTCGGCGACCGTCAGGCCGGGCGCCTGGAGAAAGGTGAGCAGGAACGCCGCGACCACGGTCCCGACGAACCAGCCTCTGCCGAGCGGGGCGCTGTCGTGTCGCCGCGCCGCGCCGGAGGAACCGAACGAGTCGGTAGACGAAACAGCAGGCTGTGTCGAATCTGCGGCGCTCACCGGCCCTCCGTGGTTACGCAGGCTGCCGCCTGCGGGCCTATCGTTCGCGCCGCTGGGAATCAGCGGCTGCCGTACTCAACGTTGTTGAGTAGCGAGGAGGTGGAGTCGGAGCGCTCGATATCGGGCCGCGTGTTCTGCTGCACTGCCATCGTGATGACGAATACCGCGATCACGCCCAATACGGCGCCCGCGACCGCACTCGCAACACCAGGGACAGCAAACTTCATCGCGGCACTCCAATACATCGATGCAGGCACATTCTGGGCCAACCTAGCAGGGCCGCGCGCGATCACCTACGTTCAGGCCATTGATAGCTGAATCGAATAGCGAGCGCGGGTCGCTCAGCTCGGGATGGCGCAGTGCAAACTGCCGAGCAATGTGCGCAGTTTGGCGGTGGTCTCGTCCAACTCGGCGTGCGGATCCGAAGCGGCCACGATGCCGCCGCCCGCGAAGGCACGGATCGAGCGCCCGTCGGCGGCGATTTCCGCGCTGCGAATCGCGACCACCCATTCGCCGTCGCCGTACGCGTCGCACCAGCCGACCGCGCCGCCGTAGAAGCCGCGTTCCTCTTCTATGTGCGCGATGGTGTCGAGGGCGAGATCGGTCGGCGTGCCACAGACCGCGGGGGTGGGGTGCAAGCGGATCGCCAGGTCTAGCGCGGTCGTCGCGGGATCGCGTAGGCGACCGGTGATCGGAGTGGCCAGATGCCAGACCTCGTGGGTATTGATCAGCTGCGGGCTGTCCGGAATGGTGAGTTCCGCGCAGACCGGCGCGAGCACCTCCCGAATCCACTCGATGACGAACGCATGCTCATCACGATTCTTGGTGCTGGCCAACAACTCTCGCGCCTGCGCGGCATCGTCGTCCGGATCGGCGAGGCGCGGCGATGTCCCCGCGAGCGGATGCAGCGTGACGGTCGCGCCATGCCGTGCGACCAGTACCTCCGGGGTGGCGCCGACCAGCGTCGCACCCGGGCGGCCCGCGGCCGTCAGGTCGACCGCGAAAACATTCGCATGCGGATGCCTGGTCAGCAGATGTCCCGCGACCAGCTCCGGTTCCAGCGCGCGGTCGGCTTCGGCCAGCACCGATCGAGCGGCCACGACCTTGCGCAGCGGCTGCGCCGGATCGTTCAGTTGCTCGACCAGTTTCGTCACCCGCGCGACATGCTCTGCCGGACTTGGTATTTCGGTGATGACCCGAACGGCGGGAAGGTCCGGCAGTGCCGCTGGCCGCCATGGCCCGACCGTGCGCTGTGCCTGCTCGGGCACGCAAAGCGCGGCCGAATTCCGGGGATCGAACGGCAGGGCGCCGACGATCAGCTCGGCGGTCCCGTCCCGCAGCGCCGCCACCGCCCGCGCCGCCTCGTCGAAGGTGACCCGGGTCCCCGACGCGCGGATCACCCCACCGGGCTGAGCGAGCAAGAAACCGTTCATGATCCCTCGACCCTAACCCCGCAAACCCGGAGCAGAGCCACCCGAGCGATCCAAATCTCAGCGGCGCGGTTCCTTACCCGGCGGCACCATGAGCACCGGACGGTGGCAATGCTTGAGTACGGCGTCGGCGACGCTGCTGTGCATCAGCGCTCGAATACCGGTGGCGCCGCGCGTCCCTGCCACGATGATGTCGACGTCGAGGTCGTCGGCGGTTTCGACGATGGCGTTCCAGATCGTCGATGTGCACTCCGCGGTGCGCGCCTCGGCGTTGAGACCGGCGAGTTTGGCCAGGCGGACGCCCTCGATATTGATATTGCGGGCATCGACATAGGCGACGTCCTCGATCTCCTCGTCGGGCACCCATTCCGGCTGCATCACACCGGAGAGTCCGGACAGCCGAGCGGCCTGGCGCACCATGGGTTCCCAGGCGGTGAGCACCACCGCTCTGTTCGCCGCGAGGAACCGTCCGGCGTATTCGATGGCCCGCTTGGCATTTTCGGAACCGTCATAGGCAATGAGCATGAGATCGCACGGCACGATGACCTCCAGGTAGGAGTCATTTGGCTACGTCACAACATTACTCCCGACAACCCCGTCACGAGGTATTGCGGCGCGCGGATAATCTGCTGCGGGAACGGATTGAACGGCGAAAAAACCGACTGGGCGACACGGACCAGGAGCGGATATGTCCGATGCGAACGAACTGGTGTTCTTCGGCAGGCACGAGATCGACCCCCGGACCCTGCTGTTCTATGAATGGCGGCAGCGGCTCGAATCGGGCTATCCGGTGGCCGAGTTCGAGTCCGAGGTGCGCGCGCTCGTCGCCGTAGATCATGTCGAACCGGCCGAATGCTGGGCGGTTTTCGATCGGCTCGAAAGCACCGAACGCGATCCCGACTGGCGTTATGACGAATCCGAAACCGAGGCACCGCAGTCGGTGATCCGGCCGGTCGCGCCGATACCCGAGTTGTTCGAGCGGATCCACGGCGGTTGGCTCGGGCGCTGCGTCGGCTGCACGCTGGGCAAGCCGCTGGAAAACGGATTCGTCTGGACGCCTGCGCGAATCCGCGCCTATCTCGAGCGTGCCGATGCCTATCCGCTGATCGACTATGTCCCCGCATTATTGCCGCCGTCGCCGGAATATCCGTTGAATCCGACGTGGCCGGTATCGGCTAAAGGCCGCATCGACGGTGCACCGCGTGATGACGATGTCGATTACACCGTGCTGGGATTGCACCTATTGGAAACATGCGGAACGAATTTCACGCAATCCGATGTCGCGGATGCCTGGTTGGAACATCTGCCATTTCTGCAGACCTACACCGCGGAGCGGGTCGCTTACCGCAATCTGATCGCCGGTCGGAAACCGCCGGAAGTGGCCGGGTATCGAAATCCGTACCGCGAGTGGATAGGTGCGATGATCCGCGCGGATATCTACGGTTACGTCAACCCGGGTAAACCCGCGCGCGCCGCCGAGCTCGCCGCCCGCGATGCCGGGCTTTCGCATACCGGCAACGGTGTGTACGCGGCGATGTGGGCTGCCGCATTGGTAGCTGCGGCTTTCACTGCCGAAGGCGTACCGGATGCGCTTTCGGTTGCCCAGCAATGCATTCCGGACCGTTCGAGGTTGCACGTCGCGGTTGCCGAAGTGATCGCGGACCATGACCGCGGCATGTCATGGGAGCGGGCCCTCGAAGTCATCCACCGCCGCCACGATCACTACAACTGGGTGCACGCCATTCCGAACGCCTGCCTCGTCACCGCCGGTTTACTCTGGGGCGCAGGCGATTTCACCCGCACCATCGCGCTGACCGTGCAGGGCGGCTGCGATACCGACTCCAATGGCGCGACGGCGGGGTCGGTCGCCGGAATCCGCGCCGGTGCCAGCGGAATCCCGACCCACTGGACCGATCCGTTCCACGACCGACTGCACAGCGCGGTCTTCGGCCACGACGGCAGCCGAATCTCCGACCTGGCCCGCCGGACGCTGCGAGTGGCCGCTAGCCATACCTGAGTCGGACCGTCCGGAGCACGCCGATTACCGTGGGCTTATGCGGAAGACGCCTCTCGTTCTGCTCGCAATCCTCGCCGCCGTCGCGACGGCGTGCTCGAACGGCGACTCCAGTCCCGCGCCGTCGAAATCCGCGATTCCCGCCGTGACGGCCGGTTCCGCGGCTCCCGCCGCCACCACCGCCAAACGTGACTGCGGTGCCGACTACCTCGCGAAACTCACCCTGCGCGAGAAACTGGGGCAACTGCTGACGGTCGGTGTCACCGGCGCCGACGACGCCACGAATGTGGTGCGCAATTCGCAGGTCGGCGGCATTTTCGTCGGCGGCTGGACCGATAAGTCGCTGCTGGGCGACGGCCTGATCAAACAGGTCAAGGCCGCCGCCAAGGTGCCGCTGATGGTGACCATCGATGAGGAGGGCGGCCGCGTCTCCCGGGCCAAGGATCTGATCGGCGTCGCCCCGTCGGCCCGGGTGACCGCGCAGACCATGACCGCCGATCAGTTCCACGACGCCACCGTGACCCGCGGCCGCGCCCTGAAGGATCTGGGCGTCACGGTGGACTTCGCCCCGGACGTCGATGTGAGCAGTCAGCCCGACGACTCCGTCATCGGTGACCGGTCCTTCTCCGACGATCCCGCGGTGGTCACCGAATACGCCGGCGCTTACATCCGCGCCATGAACGAGGTCGGCGTCGGCACGGTGATGAAGCACTTCCCTGGCCACGGCTCCGGATCGGGCGATTCGCACACCGGCGCCGTCCGCACCCCGCCGTTGACGCAGTTGCAGAGTGTCGATCTCGTGCCGTTCCGCAATCTGGTCGACTCCGGCGCCGCCGCCATGGTCGGCCACCTCGACGTACCCGGCCTGACCACCCCCGATGTCCCCGCCAGCATCAGTCCGGAGGCCATGGCGCTGCTGCGCGACGGCACCGGCTACGGCGCGGCGCCGTTCCAGGGTCCGATCTTCACCGACGACCTCGGCGGCATGGCCGCCATCACGAGCCGGATGAGCATCGAGGACGCGGTCGAGGCGGCGCTGATCGCCGGTGCCGACAATGCCCTGTGGATCACCACCGATGCGGTGCCGCAGGTGCTGGATCGCCTCGAGCAGGCGGTATCGAGTGGGCGCTTGTCCACCGAGCGGGTCGACGCCTCGGTGCTGCGGATGGCTCGATTCAAGGGCGCGCTGCAGTCCTGCTGACGGTGGCCTTTCCAGCGACCCGCAAGCAGTCGCTGGTGGCTGTCGTATGTTGTACAGCCGCCTTATCGCCGTACACCCGTAGTATTCCTCTGCTGGACAGCTGAACAGCTGCGCCTGCGAATCCAAGGACATCGCGGTCCGAAGGATGGGAGCCGAGTGCCGATAGTTCGCCGAACTTACTAACGCGCAATCCGACCCGCCGAACTTACCTTGGAGTAATATAAGAGTTTCACCATGTGGTAGGAGAGTGATGGCGGGCGGAACGAAGCGACTTCCTCGGGCGGTTCGTGAGCAGCAGATGCTCGACGCCGCGGTCGAGGTTTTCTCGCGTAGGGGGTTCCACGACACCTCGATGGACGCGATCGCCGCCGAGGCGAAAATCTCCAAGCCGATGCTCTACCTCTACTACGGCTCCAAGGATGAATTGTTCCGCGCCTGCATCCAGCGCGAGGGGCTGCGCTTCATCGAATCGGTGGCACCGGCGGGCAATCCGCAACTGTCCCCACATGAACAAGTGCGCACGGCGCTCGAGGGTTTCCTCGGATTCGTCGACCGCAATCGCAACTCCTGGCAGGTGCTCTATCGCCAAGCGATCGGCCAGCAGGCCTTCGCCTCGGAAATCGAGAACGCCCGCGAACGCGTCATCGAACTGACCGCCAAACTGCTCGAATCCAGCGCCAAGCACGCCGAACCCGGCACCAACTTCGACGTTGTCGCCGTGGCCGTCATCGGTGCGGGCGAGGCCATCGCCGACCGCGTAGCCAGCGGCCGCATCGAGGTCTCCGAGGCGGTCGACCTCTTGGACGACCTCGCCTGGCGCGGTCTTGCGGGGCGCAAGAAGGCGGAGTAGCTGCCCGGGGCGGATTGCGCCGAATCGCTGCCCCCGAGTGCGCGCACTCTTTGTCCCAGCTGCACGCCCCATACAGCCGGTGTGCGGTAGATCAAAGGTGGAGTACGTGCCCGAGTAGCCCTGTGGGTTTGGCTGCTCTGGCCCGTAGCGGCGCACCCCGATTTTGGGGCGTGTGGGTTCATGTAGGTGTACCGGAGTGCACTCTCGAAAGACCGTAGTGGCCGGCTGCCCAGCGCGCCATTGTCATAGCAGCGCAACTCTATTCGCAGCTGTATATGCGTATTGGGGTGGTGGGGTCCGGGCACAGGGGGTGTGCCGCACGCCGGGGCAGTGGCTCGGCTTGCGGCGGCGTTGACGGACTGCCAGAGTGCGGGAGATCAAGAGAGTGGACCGGCGCAATGGCCGGGGAACGGGGCGGAATTGTTCGGGATGTTGCGGCCTTGTCCGCATGGGGCCGAGAAGTACGGGATCGATGCGAGCACGTGGCGGGCACATATGTGTGGGCTGTGTTTGGGGCTGCGGGATGGGCACGGGCAGTTGGCGCGGGCGGCGACCAATACCGATGCGATCGTCCTGAGCGTGCTGACCGAGGCGCAGATGTCCGGCTCGATCGGGCGGACCACGGCGGCCCCGTGCGCGCTGCGGGGGATGCGTCGCGCCGAGGTGGCGAGTGCGGATTCGCCGGGCGTACTGCTGGCTGCCACCGCGTCACTGTTGCTGGGATCGGCCAAGATTCGCGATCACGTCGACGATGGTGACGGTTCCGTCCTCACTCGGCGTCCGATGACGAAGGTGTCGAGCCGCTGGGCCGACCGCGCGCGCTCGCAGGCATCCATGATCGGCCTCGATGTGGAACCGCTTGTCGCCGCGATCAATTCGCAGTCGCACCTGGAAGCCCTCGCCTCGGTGGGTGCCAACCGCTCCACCGCCTCCGCGGCGGGTACGTCGGAAAATGCGTCTCGCACAATCTCTCTCGACGAGCTGACCGCACCGACACAGATCTGCGCGGCGGAATTCTTCGCGCACACCGCGGTGCTGGCCGACCGCCCCGATAACGTCGCCGCTTTGCGTGTGGCGGGCCGGAATTTCGGACGGATAGCGCATCTCGCCGATGCCGTCGCAGACTTCGACGACGACCGAACCCGCGGCCGCTTCAACCCGCTCGCCGCCACCGGAACCACCATGCCCGAGGCATACGATCTGCTGCGGCAATCGGATTCGCACCTGCGCAAGGCCGTCGCGGAGGCGAAACTCGACCAGGTCCCGACCGTCCGCTGGATGCTGCTCGATCCGCTGCACGCCTTGGTGCGGAGAGTCGGCCGTGGTCTCGGCGTAACCGCCCACGCCTGCAGCACATCTCGGCACAGCGCGACAATGCAGTACCCGATGCCGCCGGGAACGGGATTCGAGAAGCCGCCGCGTCGCCCCGGGATCGGCGAGGCGCTGGCTTTGGTTCTCGGCGTCTACTGCACCGGCTACGCCTGCTGCGCCGACCACACCAACCCCTGCAACGGCAAGCGCAAGGACGCCTGGATCAAGAACTGCGACTGCGGCGATTGCTGTGACTGCGGCGATTGCAGCTGTAATTGCTGTGGCAACTGCTGCGACTGTGACGGCTGCTGCTGCGACGGTTGCGGCTGCGACTGCTGAAACTCGGCCCAGAAACGGCGAAGCCGCACTCCGAACCAGGAGTGCGGCTTCGCCGTCGGGTCAGCGCAGGGTGGCCGTCAGATGCGGATACCCCTTCTTCGGGTTCAGCATCGCCAGGTCCCAACCGCCGTCGACCTGATCGGCGTACACATTCACCGTGGACGGCAGCAGGATCGGCTTGCCGAATTTGACCGCGTAGCCAGCCTTTTCGGGAATCCGCCCCTCCACATTCGAGAGGATGTTCGCGGCCGACCACATGCCGTGCGCGATCGCCTTCGGGAAGCCGAATGCCTTGGCGCCCAATGCCGAAGTGTGGATCGGGTTGTGGTCACCGGAGGCGGCCGCGTAGCGGGTGATCGTCTTCTGATCCACCCGAACGGTGCGCATCGGCGGCGGCGGAACCTCTTCCGGCTTCGGCTCACCCTTCGGTTCGCCCGAGAGCGAGGTGCGCTGCTGGTGCAGGAAGGTGGTGACCTGACGCCACACCAGTTCCCGGCCGACATTCACCTCGGTGATCGCATCCACCAGCAGCCCCTTCGGGTGCTCGCGCAGATTCTCGATGTGCGTGGTGAAGTCGAGCGGTTCGCTCACCGAGATCTCGCGACCGCGCTCGATCAGATTCTGCGCGTGCACCGCACCCACCGCGACGAACGGAAAGTCCCGTGCCACAACCAGTTGCATCGCCAGCGGGAAGCTGAGGATGAACGGGTAGGTCAGCGGCAGCGAGTCGCCGAACCGCAGTCCGGTCGCCCGGCAGTACGCGGCCAGGTGATCCGGATCCACGCGCAGGCCCTCCAGACGGACGACGCGGTCGGGCAGTGTCGCTTTGCGCCCCGAGACCAGCGGCACCGGCACCGCACCGAGCGCGGCCTTGACGAAAAGGCCGCTGTTCTTGGGAGGTTCGGTGAGCGTGATCGTCTCGGTCATCATGCTCCGATCAGGCTCTGACCGCAGACCCGAACCACATTGCCGCTCACCGCGTTCGACGCCGGGCTGGCGAAGTAGGCGATGGTCTCGGCGACGTCGATGGTCTGTCCGCCCTGCAGCAGCGAGCTCATCAGCCGACCGGCCTCACGGGTGGCCAGCGGAATGGCCGCGGTCATGGCGGTTTCGATGAAACCGGGCGCGACGGCGTTGATGGTGATGCCCTTCTCGGCCAGCTTGGACGCCTCGGCGTTGACCATGCCGATGACACCGGCCTTCGACGCGCCGTAGTTGGTCTGGCCGCGGTTACCGGCGATGCCCGCGATGGAGGACACGTCGATCACCCGACCGCCCTCCTTCAGTGCGCCACGCGCCACCAGGCCCTCGGTAATGCGGTGCGGCGCGGCGAGATTCACGTTGATGACCGACTTCCAGCGGCCCTCGTCCATATTGGCGAGCAGCTTGTCGCGGGTGATACCGGCGTTGTGCACGACGATATCGATGCCGCCGAAGCGTTCGGTGGCGAATTCGGCCAGCTTTTCGGCGGCATCGGGTGCGGTGACATCGAGTGCGAGCGCGGTGCCGCCGACTTTGTTGGCGGTGGCCGAGAGGGCCTCACCGGCGGCCGGGATATCGGCGACGATCACGGTCGCGCCGTCACGGGCGAAAACCTCGGCGATGGTCGCGCCGATGCCGCGCGCGGCGCCGGTGACCACGGCGACCTTGCCGTCGAGCGGCTTGTCCCAGGCGGCCGGGGCCACCGAATCGGCCGAGCCGACCCGGATGACCTGACCGTCGACGAAGGCCGACTTGGCCGAAAGCAGGAAGCGCAGCGTGGATTCCAGGCCGGACGCGGTGGCGGATGCCTCCGGGTGCAGGTAGACCAGCTGGGCGGTGGCGCCGCGCAGCAGCTCCTTGGCGACGCTGCGGGTGAAGCCCTCCAGCGCGCGCTGGGCGATCTGCTCGTCCACGCCCGCGGTCAGCTCGGGGGTGGTGCCGATGACGACGATGCGCCCGGACGCCGCGACGCTGCGCATGGCGGGCTGGAAGAATTCGAACAGCTGCGAGAGATCCTCCACCGTGCCGATGCCGGTCGCGTCGAAGACCAGCGCGCCGTACTTCTGACCCGAGGCGGGCGCGTCGGCGAACGTGTAGTCCGAGAGCAGCGTGCGCACCGGTTCGGCGACGCGGCCCTTGCCGCCGAGCAGCACCGGACCGGGCAGCGGCGGCTCACCGGCCTGGTAGCGGCGCAGGTTCTGCGGCTGTGGCAGGCCCAACTTGCTCGCCAGGAATTGGCCGGGAGCGGAGTGTACGAACGATCCGTAGAGGTTGGGAGCACCCTTGCTCTTGCTGGCTGCCACTGTTTCTCCCTTTTCTCGTGTGTCGTGGTTTCGGCGCGCCGGTGGCTGCGTTGCCGAATGGTCTGCATGCCCCGGCGCGAATTTACGCAGACTTGCGGGGTACGGTGTCGACAACAAACTTACTCCAGAGTAAGTTTAAAGTAAACCAACCGCGACGGGGCGCCGATCTGCGCGGACACGTCCGTGTCGAACGGCCCACCGGGCACCCGACGAGACCTTGGAGACTCGAGTGACAACCAAAGCCCGTTCAGCGAAGAGCACGGCAAAGAAGGGCCCACGCCCGGTTGCGATCGTGGGCGGCAACCGGATTCCGTTCGCCCGCTCCGATAAGGCCTACGCCCACGCCTCCAACCAGGACATGTTCACCGCCGCGCTGGACGGTCTGGTGAGCCGGTTCGGCCTGCAGGGCGAACGCCTCGGCATGGTCGTCGGCGGCGCGGTGCTCAAGCGGGTCGGCGAGCACGGCATGGTCCGCGAGAGCGTGCTCGGCAGCAAGCTCAGCCCCTACACCCCGGCTCATGACCTCCAATTGGCCTGCGGCACCGGCCTGCAGGCGATCGTCACCGTCGGTGACGCGATCGCCGCCGGTCGCATCGACGCCGGTGTCGGCGGTGGCACCGACACCACCTCCGATGCCCCGATCGGGGTCAGCGAGTCCATGCGCGAGTGGATGCTCGACGCCAACCGCGCCAAGAGCAATAAGGACCGCCTCAAGCTGGTCGGGCAGCTGCGTCCCGCCATGCTCGGCATCGAGATCCCGCGCAATGCCGAACCGCGCACCGGTCTGTCCATGGGTGAGCATGCCGCCATCACCGCCAAGGAATTCGGTATCGCGCGCGAGGCCCAGGACGAACTGGCCTACCTGTCGCACAAGAATATGGCCGCCGCCTACGACCGCGGCTTCTTCGACGACCTGATCACCCCGTTCCTCGGCCTGACCCGCGACGACAATCTGCGTCCGGGTTCGACCGTCGAGAAGTTGGCCACCCTGAAGCCGGTGTTCGGCAACAAACTGGGCGATGCCACCATGACCGCCGGTAACTCCACCCCGCTCACCGACGGCGCCTCCGCGGTGCTGCTGTCCAGCGACGAATGGGCCACCGAGCGCAACCTGCCGGTGCTGGCGCATCTGGTCGACTCCGAGGTCGCCGCGGTCGATTACATCCACGGCCCCGACGGCCTGCTGATGGCGCCGACCTACGCGGTGCCGCGCCTGCTGGCCCGAAATGGCCTGACCCTGCAGGACTTCGACTACTACGAGATCCACGAGGCCTTCGCCTCGGTGGTGCTGGCCACGCTGCAGGCGTGGGAGTCGGATCAGTACTGCAAGGAGCGCCTCGGCCTGGACGGCGCGCTCGGTTCGATCGATCGCAGCAAGCTCAACGTCAACGGTTCCTCGCTCGCCGCGGGTCACCCATTCGCGGCGACCGGCGGGCGGATCGTCGCCTCCACCGCGAAGATGCTGGCGGAGAAGGGATCCGGCCGCGCGCTGATCTCCATCTGCGCCGCGGGCGGACAGGGCGTCGTCGCGATCCTGGAGCGCTGACCAGTCGACAGGAGGCGGCATCGGCCCAGCCGATGCCGCCTCTCGTCTGTCGCCGCACTTGCGAGTTCTATTCGACACCAACGGATTTCATGGCGATTCTCGCGAACTCCCGTATCCGCAAGTCTGACCGGGTAGGTTCCGTTCGGAACCTTTGTCCGAGACCGCTACCGGGTACAGGAGCGATGGATGCCGACCGCGAGGACCCTGGCCGAAGCGCAGACCTACCTGAGCCTGCTCGCCGCGGCCGATGGGGATGCGAGCCCGCCGCAGACTTCGCTGACCGAAGGTGAGCACGCGTGGACGGTGCACTCGATGCTCGGTGACGTCGAGGTGCCCTACGACTCCGAGGCGGCGTGCCGCAACCTCGGAGTGTGGTTCGGTCTCGGCGTCTCCCCGCTGGTCGACGCCGGGCAGTGGATCATGATCGCGGGCACCTACGCCCGCCGTGCGCTCGACGCGGATCTGACCTACCAGGGCAGACCCGGACAGGACCGCAATACCGTCGAACTGAACTGGCAGTTCGCCGCCGAGGCGCTCGGCGAGGCGATCAAATTCCTGCCCGAGGGTGCCGACCGTCTCCCGGCCGCGGCATTCTGGTCCGAACTGGGCGAACAGCTCCGGCGCGACCAGCCCGAGCAGATCACGCGTGCCAAGCTCGCCGACGATCTGGAGTACTACACGGGCACACTCGAGGACTTCCGCGCGCTCTACGGCGAGTCCCCCTGAGGACTCATTCGCGGGCCAGTGCGGCGCGATCCTCGACTAGTCCGTGAGTGATCTCGGCGAGCCGTTGCGCCGGAACCTCCACGGCGCCTTCGGCATTGATGACGACCACGGTCGGATAGATGCCACGGGTGAGATCCGGACCGCCGGTGGCGGTGTCGTCCTCGGCGGCATCGAAGAGCGATTCGACGGTGATCCGCAGCGCCCGATCCTCATCGATGCCGCGGCTGTAGGTCTTCTTCAGCGAGGACTTCGCGAACAGCGAACCGGAACCGACCGCGGTATAGCCGAAGCGCTCCTCACTGCGACCGCCGACGACATCGTAGGAAAAGATCCGCCCGACCTTCTCCGGGTCGGTGGCGCTCAGGTCGTAGCCGATCAATACCGGGACCACCGCCATATCCTGTAGTGCGGCAGGCAAATTGTCGCGCACCATCTTCGACAGCTTGTTCGCCTTGCCCTCGAAGGTCAGCCCGACACCCTCGATCTTCTCGTAGTGTTCGAGCTCGACCGCGAACAATCGGATCATCTCGATGGCCATGCCGACGGTGCCCGCGAAACCCGCCGCCGAGTAGGTGTCGGTGATGTACACCTTCTCCATATCCCGGCTGGCCAGCAGATTGCCCATGGTGCCGCGCCGGTCGCCGGCGAGCAGCACGCCGCCGCGGTAGGCGACGGCCACGATCGTGGTGCCGTGCGGCGCGATGTCCTGTCCGCGCACCGTGGCATTGCCGAAATCGCTGCCGGGCAGTAGTTCCGGGGCGTATCGGCGCAGGTTCTCGGAGAAGGAAGACGTCGCGAACTCCATAACTCCACCGTAACGACTTCCCGCCCGCCGCGTCAGCGCACCGAACTTCCGTGGGCGGAAAGTCCGGTGCGCCACAGCCATTCGCTCATACCGATCTTGATCGCGGCCTTGGGCAGTACCGGCCGCGCGAGAAATTCGAGCAGGCGAACGACTCGGCGTCAGTGCAATATTGCGTGGCATCGGCCGTGGACAACCTTGTCCGACAATTTCTGTCTGAGACGATGGGTTCGGATAGTCCTACTCCGGGGGCAGCTCGATGTGACCGCCGAAGGCCTTGCGCATGGCCGAGAGCATCTTGTCCGCGTATAGTGCCTCGCCACGCGAGGAGAATCGCGCGAACAGCGCCGCCGCGAGCACCGGTGCGGGGACGCCGGTATCGATCGCGGCGTCGAGGGTCCAGCGGCCCTCGCCGGAGTCCGATACCCGGCCATCGAAGGATTCCAGGGTCGGATCGGCATAGAGCTCGCTCGCGGTGAGGTCCAGCAACCACGAGGCGACCACCGAACCGCGCCGCCACACCTCGGTCACCTCGGGCACGTCGATGTCGTATCGGTACCACTCGGGATGTTCGAGCGGGGTCTCCTCGGCGGAGGGCACGGCATCGTGGGTCGCGCCGATATTTGCCTTGTGCAGGATGTTCAGGCCCTCGGCGTAGGCGGCCATGGCGCCGTATTCGATGCCGTTGTGCACCATCTTCACGAAATGTCCTGCTCCGGCCGGTCCGCAGTGCAGATAGCCCTGTTCGGCGGGTGACGGCTCACCCGTGCGGCCCGGCGTCCGTTCGGCCGCCTCGATCCCAGGAGCGATGGACTTCAGCAGCGGATCCAAATGCGCCACCGGCTGGGCCTCGCCGCCGATCATCAGACAGAAGCCCCGGTCCAGTCCGAAGACGCCGCCCGAGGTGCCGATGTCCACATAGTGGATGCCCTTGGGCTTCAGCGCCGCGGCGCGTGCGATGTCGTCGTGGTATCGGCTGTTGCCGCCGTCGATGATGATGTCGCCGGGCTCGAGCAGCTCGGCGACCTGGTCGATCACCTGACCGGTCACCGCAGCCGGAATCATCACCCAGACCACCCGCGGGGTCTCCAGCCGGGATACGAAGTCCTTCAGATCGGTGGAGCCCTGGAAACCGTCGCTGCCCAGCTCCGCGACGAGCGTGTCGATCATCTTGGGTCTGCGTTCGTAGCCGACGGCGGTATGCCCGTTCTTGACGATCCGGCGCACGATATTGCCGCCCATCCGGCCCAGGCCGATCATTCCCAGCTGCATTCCAGCCATCTCCCTCGTCGCATGTGGGCCCTGGTGGTAGGGAAGTTCAGCTCGATTGTCCCGCGGATGTGTAACGCAGGGTGCGGCGGACCAGATAAACGGATTGGCTCCGCGTAGTTGCCAGACCCCCGACCCGGCAACTACGCGGGGCCCTTCCATGTGTGGCGTGGTCCGTTGCACGGGGTTTGCTGATGGACCGCGCTGTGCTGACGATGTCGGTGCAGACCACTATCGTTGGCGGGGCTCGCACCGTGCGAGTTCCTAACAATCGAGCGGGAGGACGGTTCGTGACGAGCGAATCGAGTACCGGGCGGCACGGTCCACACGAAGGCGGCCAGGTCGGACTACGACAGCTCCTCGACTCGGCTCGATCCTCGACACCGCAGCAGCCACCACCGCCGCGCACGGTTTCGCAGCAGGCTCCGGGCGCGGATCCGACGCCGCAGCCGCCCCGGCTTCGATCGGCGCAGCAGCAACCGAGGTCGTCCGAGACGGCGGCTCAGCAGCCGACGCCGTCGGGACATCAGTCATCGGAGTGGGCTGGAGATTCCATGCCGACCGCGCCGCTGCGGGCGACTCGGCGACCCAAAGCAACCGCGCCCACCGGCGGGCAGCGGGGTCGCGCACCCGAACAGCCGTCCAGACCGAGCGGGCTGAGATCGCCCATCGCGAAACGCATCGGCATCGGCGTCGGCGCACTGATAGCGGTCTGCGGTCTGGCTTACGTTGCGGACCTTGTACTTTCGTCCGGTCACGTACCGCGCGGCGTCGTCGTGGCCGGTATCGATATCGGCGGCGAGGATACCGCGGCCGCGCAGGCTCGGTTGCGCACCGCGGTGGATCCGCGCGTCGACCAGGAACTGCCGTTGCAAATCGGTGACGTGCAGACCAGGCTCACCCCCAAAACCGCTGGCCTGGCGGTGGATTGGGATGCCACCCTGGCCCGAGTCGGCGGCCAGCCGCTCAATCCGATCACCAGACTGACGTCGCTGTTCGTCACGCACACGGTGCCGGTCGCGAGCACCGTCGACGACAACGCACTCGATGCCCAGCTC
Source organism: Nocardia pseudovaccinii (assembly GCF_050942345.1). Classification (NCBI taxonomy): domain Bacteria; kingdom Bacillati; phylum Actinomycetota; class Actinomycetes; order Mycobacteriales; family Nocardiaceae; genus Nocardia; species Nocardia pseudovaccinii. Next base: position 9,502,550 of record NZ_CP192074.1, on the reverse strand, counting down.
ACCGCCCTGCGCGTGCACGACCGCGCGACGGTCGAGGGCACCATCGCCTTCGACGGCGCGCGTCCGGTCGCCGTGCCGCCGGTACCCGGCCGCATCCTCGATGTTCCGGCCGCGCGCGCCGCGCTCATCGAAAACTGGTATCTCGGTGCGCTGCTGGATCTTCCGGAGACGGCCGCGCCGATCGCCGTGCGCGCGGAAGCGGTCGAACAGGCTTTGCACACCATTGCCGAACCGGCGGTGAGTGCGCCGATTGTGTTCGCGGGCAAGAACAATGCGGCGGGCAAGCTGGAGCCGGAGCAGATCGCATCCATACTGTCCTTCGCCCCCGATGGGCAAGGCGGTCTCGCCGCGTCCTTCAAACAGGATGTCGCACTCGGGGTGCTGGGTCCGCAACTCGCACCATCCGAGGTCGAGGCCAAGGATGCGACCTTCGCGGTGACCGGGTCGGCCGCGACGGTGGTTCCGGCCGTGGTGGGCGACAAGATCAATTGGGCGAAGACGTTCGAGCAGTTGCCGAATCTCGTCGTCGCCCCGCAGGAGCGCACCGCGCAGGCCGTCTACGAGAAGGTGGATCCCAAACTCACCACCGAGGCCGCCAACGCACTAGGCGTCACCGAGGTGATGGGCCAATTCACTACGAGCGGCTTCAGTGGGCCGTCCGGTGTGAATATCCGGGTGGTCGCCAAGAAGGTGAACGGCGCCATCGTCAAGCCGGGAGAAACCTTCTCGCTCAACGACTTCACCGGTCCCCGCGGGACCGCTGAGGGGTACGTCGAATCCGGCATCATCGATCACGGTCGCCCGAGCACCGCCGTCGGCGGTGGCATCAGCCAATTCGCGACCACGCTTTACAACGCCGCGTATTTCGCGGGCATGGAAGATGCCGGTCACACCGAGCACAGCTACTACATTTCCCGCTATCCGGCGGCCCGCGAGGCCACCGTCTTCGACGGCGCCATCGACCTCAAATTCCGCAACAACAGCCAATCCGGTGTCTACATCGAAACATCGACCACCGACTCCGAGGTCACGGTCCGCCTCTGGGGCACCAAGACCGTCAATGTCGAATCCACCACCGGTGAGAAGACCAAGCCCACCGAGCCCACCGAGATCAAACTTCCCAAGGGCAAGGACTGCATCGCGACCGAAGGTGCACCGGGCTTCACCATCTCCGATACGCGAGTCATCACCGACCGCAAAACCGGTCGCGAAATCTCGCGCAGCACGCGGACGGTGAAGTACGACCCGGTACCTGTCGTGAAATGCGAGTAGTCGACTCCTACAGCGGGGTTCGCATCAGCAGCACGTTGTACTGGTTCCACACCGACAGCAAGAAGTACAGGTCACTGCCGGTCTGATACGGGAAGATCATCGGCGCGTAGGCGCTCGGCAGCGCGGGGCCGTCGACGAGCACCTCCGGCTCGCTCCACGGTCCCTCCGGCGCCGATGCGGTGCGCAACACCACCGCATTCCGGGAGTCCGTGGTGAGCATGATGAATTTGCCGAGATGCTCGTTCCACATGACCGACAGTTCGCTGACATCCCCGACGATCGGTGTGGCGTCCTTGGCCTCGGGCTTCCACTCCTTGCCGTCCCAGTACTCGTAGCGATCGAGATCAGCGATATCGGATTCCATTGCCCGCGAGATGAATCCGGGATTCAGCCGACCCGCCGGGGTGCCGTAGCGGTAGATGTAACCGCCGTCCTTCAGGAAGGCGTTCTGCTGAAAGTTCTGATGGCCGTCCACATTCGCGCGCCGGGTCGTGGTCAGTGGGGTCCAGGTCTGTCCGCCGTCACCAGAGGCGGCGAGAGTGGAGAAGTTGGTCGACCACTTGCCGTGCTCACCCCATTCGCGCACCGACATCAGGCTCATGTACTGCACACCGCCGACCGAAATGCCCGCTGTCGGAATGAGACTGATCTCGATGCCCGGAATCTTCGGGCTCGGCAGCGGATTGGTCACGGCGCCGTCGAAGGAAATCCCCTGCGACGGATCCTTGGTCGAGCTGTGGAAAAGTACCTGGCTGCTCCAGGCGAAGACGCTGCCTACGAGCAGGTTCGGGAAGCCGAGGCCCGCGCTGTCACCGAAGGCGGTGATCATCCGGCCGTTGCCGTCGTCCCACATGACGCCGAGGTCGGTGCCGAGCACATTGACGTGCTGGGTGCGATTGGGGCTGTCCATACCGGTCATCTGGAAGACCGCCTGGGTCGGTCCAGGTAAGCGTGGCAGGCCGCGTGGCTGTCCGTTGATGCCAGGAATGGGGTTGATGCCGGGAATGGGAAGCAGGAAGTTCGAATCGGCGGCGGCCGGTCCGGCCAGCGCGACCGATATTGCGGCGGCGAATACACCGGCTCTGCTGAGTGCGGACAGCGATCGGTTCATCCGGACGATCCCTTCTTGCGCGCGTCTGCCCGGTCATTGTGCCCCGATTCGTGACCTATGTCCGGTCCCTGCGCGCTGGAGGCCGACATGTGATCATCGCTACACTGAAGATCACCAGGAGACGGGGGTTCCGGCAGGGGCTGGCCTGTCACCGCTGCTTAATGGTCGCTCGAAATGGCAAAGCTGTTCGGTACATCCAGCAGGATTTCGTGAACGCTAGGCGGTGGCTCCATGGGTGACAGTCGCGCGATACTTCGCAGTTGGTGGCGCGATCCGGCGCACTATCGCTGGTTCGTGCGGACACTCGAATCTCATTCCGGGCTGCGCCTGATCAAGGCGATCATCGGCGCGGGCGGTGCGATCATGCTCGTGATCAACATCCTGATCTGGATGTCGCCCGCCGGTCCGAGCGGCACGGTGCACCGCACTATCTTCGCGGCGGCCGGTGTTACGGCAGTGGTGTGGACGGTTCGCTGGTGGCTGTTCCCGTGGCCCCGCGCCATCACCTCACTGGCGTTGTTGACCTGGGCGGATATCGCGATCACGGCATCGTGCCTGGTGGACAGAGATCGGGTGTACGGCGCATTGAGCGCGATGCTGCTCGTGGTCACCGGCGCCTACATCACGTTCTTCCACAGTCCGAAGGCGCTCGCCGCGCACGCCGGATGGTCGCTGCTCACGGTGGGGGCGCTGGCCGTATTGCTGGTGACCGATGCGCAAAGCAATGATCTCGCGCTGGCCGGTGCGATGGTCCTGATCATGGTCGCGGCCATCGTCGTGGTGCTGCCCGCCTTGCAGTTCTGCTATTGGGTACTGCGCATCGATGTGCTCTCCGATCCGCTGACCACGCTGCTGAATCGCCGCGGACTCGACTATTACGTGCACCGTTCGCGATACCAGCGCCAACTGTGCGTGATCACGCTCGACCTCGACCACTTCAAGGCGGTCAACGACACCTTCGGCCACACCATCGGTGACGAGGTGCTGGTCTCGACGGCCGCGCGGTTGCGCGCCGCGGCCGATCCCGATGCCGTGGTCGCCCGCACCGGCGGGGAGGAGTTCGCGGTGGTCGATCAGTTGGATCGTGCGGCCGCGCTGAGTCTGGGCGAACGATTGCGCCTGGCCGTGGCGGAGACGCCCGGCATATCCGTCACCGTCACGGCCAGTGTCGGTGTCGCGGTGTGCGACGGCGGCACGGACGCGGGACGGCCGCGATGGCTGCTGCGGTGTGCCGACAACGCGATGTATCAGGCGAAACGGCTGGGCGGCAATGCCGTTGTGCTGGCGGAAGATCCGGAGCAACCGGCGATCGAACTCGCCGAGCCCGCCCGAGAGATGGTGCACCGCATCAAATAACAACAGCGGCCCCGGAGACTCCGGGGCCGCTGTGTGCGAAATCTATTGGATCAGAACGCCGCTTCGTCCAGCTCCATGATGTCGTTGTCGAGGTTCGACAGGATGGCGCGGGTCGCGGTCAGCTCCGGCAGCACATTGCGCGCGAAGAACTGCGCGACGCCGACCTTGCCCTGGTAGAACGCCTCATCGGCGCCGGTCGCGCCATTGTCGAGCGCCTTGATGGCGATGTCGGCCTGACGCAGCAGCTGCCAGCCGATGAGCAGGTCACCGACCGAGAGCAGGAAGCGCACCGAACCCAGACCGACCTTGTACAGCTCGCTCGGCTGCTCCTGGGCGCCCATCAGGTGCCCGGTCAGGGTGGCGGCCATGGCCTGCACATCCTCGAGCGCGGTGGCGAGCAGCTTGCGCTCGGCCTTCAGCCGGCCGTTGCCCGCCTCGGACTCGATGAACTTCTGCACCTGGCCGGCCACGTGGGCCAGCGCGACGCCCCGGTCACGGGCGATCTTGCGGAAGAAGAAGTCCTGCGCCTGGATGGCGGTGGTGCCCTCGTAGAGCGAGTCGATCTTCGCGTCGCGGATGTACTGCTCGATCGGGTAGTCCTGCAGGAAGCCGGAGCCACCGAAGGTCTGCAGCGATTCGGTCAGGTACTGGTAGGCCCGCTCGGAACCGACACCCTTGACGATCGGCAGCAGCAGATCGTTGACGCGGAAGGCCACATCCTTATCGGCGCCGGAGACCAGCTCGGCGATATCCGCATCCTGGTGCGCGGCGGTGTAGAGGTAGATGGCGCGCAGACCCTCGGCGTAGGCCTTCTGCAGGGCCAGGCTGCGGCGCACGTCCGGGTGGTGGGTGATGGTGACGCGCGGGGCGGCCTTGTCGGTCATCTGGGTCAGGTCCGCACCCTGGACACGCTGCTTGGCGTAGTCCAGTGCGTTCAGGTAACCGGTCGACAGGGTCGCGATGGCCTTGGTGCCGACCATCATGCGTGCGTTCTCGATGACGTCGAACATCTGCGCGATGCCGTTGTGCACCTCGCCGACCAGCCAGCCCTTTGCGGGCACGCCGTGGCCGCCGAAGGTGACCTCACAGGTGGCCGAGACCTTGATGCCCATCTTGTGCTCGACATTGGTGACGAAAACACCGTTGCGGTCGCCCATGGTCTGGGTGTCGAAGTCGAAGTGCCACTTCGGCACGTAGAACAGCGACAGGCCCTTGGTGCCCGGACCAGCGCCCTCGGGGCGGGCCAGCACCAGGTGCATGATGTTCTCGAACAGGTCGTCGGAGTCACCCGAGGTGATGAAGCGCTTGACGCCCTCGATGTGCCAGGAGCCGTCCTCCTGCTTGATCGCCTTGGTGCGGCCGGCGCCGACATCCGAACCGGCATCCGGCTCGGTCAGCACCATGGTGGCGCCCCAGTTGCGATCGGCGATGATCTGCGCCCACTTCTTCTGCTCATCGGTGCCGTTGTTGTAGAACACCTGCGCGAAACCCGCACCGGCGGCGTACATCTGAGCTGGCGGGTTGGCGCCGAGGATCATTTCGCCGAGCGCCCAGGAGACGGCGCTCGGAGCGCCGAGGCCACCCAGCTCCTCGCGGACGGCGACCTTGGCCCAGCCGGCGTCTTCCAGCGCGCGGTAGGACTTCTTGAACGATTCGGGGAGAGTGACCGTGTGAGTCTCGGGATCGAAGGTCGGCGGGTTGCGGTCACCGTCGACGAACGAATCGGCCAGCGGACCCTCGGCCAGGCGACGCACCTCGTTGAGCATCTCCTTGACGGTCTCGGCGTCGAGGTCGCCGTAGGCGTCGCTGTCGAGGATGGCGCCGAGGCCGAGTACCTCGAAGAGGTTGAACTCCAGGTCGCGGACGTTGCTCTTGTAGTGGCCCATGTCTGTTACTCACTCTCCGTTGAGTTGGTGCGGTCGGTTGGTTGCCGTTCCCGCCCGTTGTCCGTCCACCGGGTAGCCGTGCCGGTTTCTCCGCATGCTACTCGCGGGTAACTTATGTCCCATATTACCGGTCGGTAATGGGGTCGCAAAGACCCGAGCGGGCAATGTGACGCGGAAAACACTCGAAGGCGTTGCCGTTTGTCTACGGCTCGCGTAGTAGACGTTCGAGCCGGGTTTGCCGGTGCATTACCCTGCGGCCGACGCGCTGCGGGTGGCTGGGCGTCTTCGGATAGCTGGGGACTACCTTGGAAATGTGCGAATCGAGACGAGCGCCGGGCCCGCGGAGATCGAGCTCGACAAGCCGCGCAAGGCGGCGTTCCTACTGCTGCTCACGCACGGATCCGGCGGCGGTGTCGACGCGAAAGACCTGCTCGCCGTGCGCGACCGCGCCTACGAGCTGGGCGGCGCGGTGGCGCGAGTGGTGCAGCCGTACCGGGTCGCGGGACGACGCGCCCCCGGTTCCGCGGTGAAGCAGGACGAGGCGTGGCTCGAGATCGTGACCGACCTGCGCAAGCGAGTGAAGAAGGTCCCGCTGATCCAAGGTGGGCGCAGCAATGGGGCCAGGGTGGCCTGCCGCACCGCCATCGCCGCCGACGCGCGCGGCGTGCTCGCGCTGTCCTTCCCGCTGCATCCGCCGGGTAAGCCGGAGAAGTCGCGTCGCGAGGAACTGCTGGCTCCGGGCGATATCGAAGTCGTCGTGATCAACGGCGCAAACGACCCATTCGGCATCCCCGACCCCGCCGATGCCGCCGAGGTGCGCGTAATCCCTGGTCAGCCGCATTCGTTCCGGTCAGGATTCGACATCATTGCCGATACGGTCGCGCCCTGGTTGCGGCGCTGGTCGCAGTAGCGCAGGTCTCGGCGGGGCGGCCGCGTGTGTGCGGCCCCGGGTGCGATGGGTCGCTGACTGCTCGCGTGCCGGTGCTGGAGACCTCGGATCCCGCGCGCCCGCATTTGGCGCGCTGCGCACGAAATATTCGGCCGAGCTATGTGTGGGGCGCCGAAAGCATTGCCGATACGGTCGCGCCCTGGTTGCGGCGCTGGTCGCAGTAGCGCACGGTCTGGGCGGCGGTCGCGTGTGAGCGGCCGGGTGCGACGAGTCGCTGACTGCTCGCGTGCGGGTGCTGGACACCTCGGATCCCGCGCGCCCGCATTTGGCGCGCTGCGCACGAAATATTCGGCCGAGCCATGTGTGGGGCGCCGAACCATGAGTGGCGCGCCGAAACGTGTGAAGCGTAGAGCCGTGTGTGGCGCGTGGAGACGTGTGAAGCGCAGAGTCGTGTGTGGCGCGCCGAAACGTGTGAAGCGCAGAGACGTGCGAAGCGCAGACACGTGTGTGGCGCGCCGAAACGTGCGTGGCGCGTACAGATGTGCGCGGCGCGCAGGGACGTGGGCGGCGCAGGCGCCAGGTTCGGCTAACTAAGCGATGCGGGTTCGACGGCGGGTGGGTCTGCCGGGGGTTTGGTGGCGATGACCAGGGCGTCGATGGCGTCGCGTTCCTCGGTGGGGCGGTAGACGCGGTCGGCGAGGCGGACTCGGATGCGTTCGGGGTCGGTGCCGAGGTCGGCGATGATGTCGTCGGGGGTGAACAGGACCGAGGGGTCCTGCGGGCCGCCGAAGCCGTCGGTGAGATTGGTGGTGTCGTGACCGATGATCAGCAGCGTGCCCTCGGGGGCGAGTAGATCGGCGAGTCGGCGGACCAGCGGGCGGCGGTGTTCGGCGGGCAAGTGCAGGAAGACCATCAGTACGAGTTCGTACGGGCCGGTGATGCCCGCGGCATCCAGATCGGTGACATCGGCGCATTGCCAACTGATGCGGTTGCGGACCGAGCGGGACAGTCGGGTCGCGATGGTTCGGCCCTTGTCGACGCCCACTTGCGAATAGTCGACGGCGTGCACCTGCCAGCCGTGCGTGGCCAACCACAGCGCGTTGCGCCCTTCGCCGCAGGCAAGATCGAGGGCACGCGGCAGGCCGGGCGGATCGCCGTCGGGAGTGTCCGGCACCAGCGGTGCGATCCGCTCCAGCCCGTAGACATGCTCCACCACAGTGCTGTTCGGCGGTGCGCCCCAAACCAGTTCACTCTGCGCATACCGCGTGTCCCAATCGGCCGCGTCCATATGCGCGAGTGTATTTGCCCCGCGCACCGCGCGACCGCCGCCTACCTCGCGACCGCTGGGTACTTCGCGACTGCTGGGTACTTCGCGACGGCTGTGCCCTTCGCGCCCCGCTGGGCACCCCGCGATGGCTGTGCAGACCGCGATGGCTGTGCAGACCGCGATGGCGGTGTGCCCCGCGATGGCTATTCACCCAGCGATGGCTATGCAGACCGCGGTGCCGGGTACTCCACGATGGCAATGCACCCCAGGGCGGCTGTGCAGACTGCGCCCGCTGTGTGTCTCGCGATGGCGGTGTGCCCGCGACGGTCGTGCTTCGCGCCCGCTGTACATCCCCGCGCTAGCTGCGCAGCGCGGGATGTCTGTGACTCCGCGATGGCAATGCACCCAGGGCGGCTGTGCACCTCGCGCCCGCTGTGCACCTCGCGCCCGCTGTGTGCTTCGCGATGGTGGTGTGCTTCGCGACGGCCGTTCCCTTCGCGCCCCGCTGGGCACCCCGCGATGGCTATTCACCCAGCGATGGCTATGCAGACCGCGGTGCCGGGTACTCCACGATGGCAATGCACCCCAGGGCGGCTGTGCAGACCGCGCCCGCTGTGTGCCTCGCGCCCGCTGTGTGCCTCGCGATGGCTGTGTGCTCCGCGATGGCTGTGTGCCCACGACGGTCGTGCTTCGCGCCCGCTGTACATCCGCGCGCCAGCTACGCAGCGCGGGATGTCTGTGACTCCGCGATGGCTATGCACCCAGCGATGGCTGTGCAGACCGGGATGCCGGGTACTCCGCGATAGCAATGAACCCAGGGCGGCTGTGCAGCCGCGCCCGCTGTGCAGCCGCGCCCGCTGTGCAGCCGCGCCCGCTGTGCAGCCGCGCCCGCTGTGCAGCCGCGCCCGCTGTGTGCCTCGCGACGGCGGTGTGCCTCGCGACGGCCGTGCCCTTCGCGCCCGCTGGGCACCCCACGATGGCTGCACTGCGGGACCTCTGTGCTTCGCGCGACCGCCGTGCGCCGCGCGATCGCCGCGCACCCGCGACGATCGCGAATCCCGTCTGTGCGCCCGGGGCATCGCGGCCCGAGCTCTAAGCCTCGATCCGTGGACGTAATCAGTGGTGGGCCGTCCCCGGAATAGGGAAAGTGCCTTCCGAGCTGCGATGATTGGTGTTCTCACGCATCAATCGTTGCAAGATCGGAAAGACACTTTCAGTGCGATTGTTTCACACGTTCGCCGAGGGCTCGGCAGTGTTCGATGACGACAATCTCGTCTCGGTGGCTGGGCTGGTCCCGGTGATGACGTTGGCCGAGCAAACGGGCCTGACCAGCATGTTGGCTGACAAGGTCGCCATAGCTTCGCCGCGGATCACTTCCGGGTCGGCCAACCCGGCCCCGAAACTGGCCACGCTGATCGCCGGGATGTGCGCGGGTGCGGACAGTATCGATGACATCGACCTGCTGCGCAGCGGCGGGATGGGGCACCTGTTCGGTGGTGTGTATGCGCCCTCGACGGTGGGAACTCTGTTGCGCGAGTTCAGCTTTGGTCATGCCAAGCAGTTGGAGTCGGTGATGCGCGAGCACCTGTCCGCGCTGGCCGCCCGTACCGATCTGCTGCCCGGCGCGCAGACACGGTGTTTCGTCGATATCGATTCGCTGCTGCGCCCGGTCTATGGCAAGCAGAAGCAGGGCGCGTCCTACGGGCATGCGAAGATCGCCGGGAAACAGGTTCTCCGCAAAGGGCTTTCACCCCTGGCGGCCACGCTCAGCACCGACCTCGCGGCACCGGTTGTTGCCGGGATGCGGTTACGCGCCGGGAAAACCGGCTCCGGCAAAGGAGCTGGGTCGATGGTCACAGAAGCGATCGGCGTCGCCCGCGCCGCCGGGGCCACCGGCACCATCGTGGTGCGCGGGGATTCGGCCTATGGCAACCGCAGGGTCGTGCGCGCAGCGCTGCGGGCTGGGGCACTGTTCTCGCTGGTGCTGACCAAGAACGCGGCCGTGAAGAAAGCGATCGCCTCGATTCCCGATGACGCGTGGACCCCGGTGCGCTATCCCGGTGCGGTCCGCGACCCCGACACAGGCGAGTGGATCTCCGACGCCGAGGTCGCCGAAACCTCCTACACCGCTTTTGCTTCCACCAAGGACCGCGTCACCGCCCGGCTGATCGTGCGGCGGGTGAAAGACGCCCGCTACCCCGACGCGCTGTTCCCTGTGTGGCGTCACCACCCCTTCCTGACCAACTCGCAAGAGCCGGTTGCCGATGCCGACATCACCCACCGCAAACACGCCGTCATCGAGACCGTTTTCGCCGACCTCATCGACGGTCCCCTGGCCCATATGCCGTCCGGGAAATTCGGTGCCAACTCCGCCTGGGTGATCTGCGCTGGGATCGCCCATAACCTGCTGCGCGCTGCCGGAACCCTCGCCGGCGGCAACCACCGCCGCGCCCGCGCAGCTACCTTGCGCCGCAAAATCGTCAACATCCCCGCCCGACTGGCCCGCCCGCAACGTCGGCCGATTCTGCATCTGCCCACCCACTGGCCCTGGGTCGAGCCATGGCTCATGTTGTGGCACAACACGATCGGCTACACACCGCCACAACCCGTCACTACCTGACCACCCGGCCAGAACCGGCCCGAACCGAGATCCACGTGGAAATGCTGGGCAGACCAGCGGCTACCTCATACCCGAAACCCGCTGGTCTGCGCGCCTCCGGCGCGCAGACCAGCCCGAAACCCGAGTCCATGGATCGAGGCTAAGAAGTCTCTTGGGGCAACCAGTGCACGGGGGAGGTCTCGCGGATGTGGACGAGCACGTCGAAAGCATCCAGGAGAGATCGGACGCTCGTGTGGGCGGTGGCATCCTTGACGGGATCGTAGATACCGCTGATCGTGCGCAGCTTCGCCGGTCCGTGCAGCCACTGCTGCACCGATTGTGGTGCGTCGCTGTGCAAGTCGACGTAGAAGGCGGGCACAGCTACCTCACCCAGCGCCGCATCGACCAGGTCCGACCGCGGTTCCGGCGCCACCGCCATGCCGAGATCCCCGTGGTGGAAGCCGATGGCGACCGAGATATACCGCGCACCGAAATGTTCGCGCAAATAGCTACCGGTACCACGGAATTCGGCGGTCTCCGCCGGACCGTCGCCGAGGGTAAGGGCTGCGGTGTGGGCGATGCCGTCCCAATACGCGATCTTCGCGCCGGTATCGCGCTGCCATTCGATTACTCGGTCTGCGGCGGGGCGCTCGTCGCGCGCGAAACCGCCCTGCCCGGCAACGCTCTTCTCGTGGAATTCGACTATGAGCCGCAGATGCGCCTGTGCATTTTCGAATTCTGTTGTTACCGGAAGGTTTTCGACCAATGCCAAGGCATCACGTGCGTCGTCGATGAACGGGCGGCCGGGGTGAACTCCCTGATGGCGCTGCACATGTTCATCTACTTGGTGCGCGGTGCGGATCGGAGCGAGGTGGGATTCTATGGCGGCCAATCGATCCGGTGCCTGTTGGCGGACATAATCCAGCACCACGTCGTAATCCGACGGTTCGGCACGCGGCGGTTCGACTCCGAAAATCCGCACCGGATCGTTCGGGTGCTCCTTATTGAATTCGCGAATCCACACCAGTGCCGCCGCCATTTCGCCGGTACGGGTCGGCCGCCATGCACCCGCGAGCACCGATTCGGGATCACCCGCGCCGTTCCGTACATAGGCATCGAGCCGCTCACCGGAACGTGCACTGTCCTGCACGGCGAGCGCGCGGAAACCGTATTCCTCGACGAGCACCCGGAATACCCGCTCCCGCAGTCCGAAGGTCTGTCGAGAGAACCGGGTCGACTCACCGAGCCCGACCACGGTCGCAGATCCCAGCCGCTCGGTTAATGTCGCGATATCCGATCCCACGCTATTCGAATGCGTATCGAAAATCGGCCGCGCATGCGAACGCAGCCATTCACGCAAATCCGAAGTGCCGGTCACTGATTCACTGGATGTGAGGGTGGTACCCATGGTCTCTCCCGAAGCTCGACTACTCGACGCGACCCAGCTTCATACCTGAAGTGCCATTGAGGTCAAGTCGGCACACGAGCAACGGCACACGGCCACGGCCATGTGCCGTTGCGGAGGGGCTAGAGGGTGGTGTGCATCAGTAAGACGTTGTACTGACTGTGAACCGTGGTGACGAAGTACAAGTCGCGTCCGGTTTGGTAGGGGAAGATCGACGGAGCGTATGCGGACGGCAGTTCGCGGGTGTCGATCAGCACCTCGGGATCGCTCCACGGACCCGCGGGCGAGGCGGCCCGCCGCATGACCACCGAGTTGAACGGATCGGTAGTGAGTGAGATGAACTGGCCGAGGTACTCGTTGTACATCACCGACATCTCGCCGACGCCCCACATGATCGGCGCCGCGGCATCGACATCGCCCTTCTTGCTCCAGTGCTCGCCGTCCCAGTACTCGTACTCGCCCAGATTCTTGATATCGCCTTCGCGGACCCGCCCGACATACGCCGCCCGGTTGCGCCCGGACTGGGTGCCGTACTCGTAGACGTACCCGCCGTTCTTGACGAACGCGTTCATCTGGAAGTTGGCGTTACCGCCCTCATTCGGGCGTCTGGTCTCGGGTAGTTCGGCCCAGGTCTCACCGTTATCGCCGGATACGGCGAGTCCGGAGAAATTCGTGGTCCACCGGCCGATATCGTCCCAGGTCTGCACCGACATCAGGCTCATGTACTGAACGCCGCCGACCGAAATGCCCGCGGTGGGGATCCGGCTGATCTCGATGAATGGAATCTTCGGGCTCGGAATCAGATCGCGCGCCTGGCCGAAGATATCGCGCACGACGCTGTCGAAGTAGATGCCATTGGACGGATCGTGGGTGTGGCTGCGCACCAGAATATTGCTGCGCCACGCCCAGGTGCTGCCCGCGAGCAGATTCGGCAGGCCGAGTCCGGCGGTATCGCCGAATGCGGTCAGCATCTCGCCGTCGCCGTTGTCCCACATGATGCCCAGATCCGTGCCGAGCACGTTATAGGCCTGGGTGTTATTCGGGCTGGCCATGCCGGTCACCTGGAATATCGCCCTGCTTCGGCCGACCAGATTGGGGAGTCCACTGGTGCCGTTCAGCACCGGGATCGGATTGATCGCATTGGGGTTTGCCGACGCTGGGGTAGTCGCAACGAGGAGCAAGGCCGAAGCTCCTGCCAGTGCCGAGAGCAAGGCGGACGCGGTCTTGTTCAAGTCTCAAGGCCCTCCGGTTCTGGCCGAAGTGGCACGATACGCACGCCCCCCACCTCGTGTGTCGTGTCACATTCGGCTGGCTGGCAAATCGTTCAAGATGCTAACAGCGAAACCGGGGAAATTGGTGGCTTGCGTGATTCGTCTGGACAGTTGTAAGCGCGGTGCTACCTGAATTGTGATCAGCGACGACGAGAAATGGCCTGCCGCAGGATCAATGGCAGCTGGGTGGCTCGCTCGACGGCGAAGGTGCGGCGAGTCGAGGCGTGCCAGGAGCGATCGAATAGTTGTTTTGCCCCTGCGACGGCGTGCGGGGAGCGGATGGCGATTCGATCGGCGAGCTTTTCCGCCGCCGCGACCGGGTCCGCGGTCACCTCGGTGACCAGGCCGATCCGCTCGGCGTACGCGGCGTCCACGATATCGGCGGTCATGGTCAGCAGCAGTGCCTTGTCGACACCGATCAGCCGGGACAGCGTCGCCGCGCCGGTCATATCCGGGACCAGACCGTACTTGGCCTCCATCACCGAGAATTCCGCGTCGGCGCTGGCGAAGCGGACGTCGGCGGCCAGCGCGATCTGCAACCCACCGCCGTAGCAGTGGCCGTGTACCGCGGCGATCACCGGCACCGAGAGCCGACGCCAGGCCCAGCAGGCTTCCTGGAAGGTATTGGTGCCGCGCCAGGGCAGCGGGATGAAGCCGCGGACGACGGCCAGTGGATCGCGGCTCGTTCCCGCGATATCGAGGCCACTGCTGAAACTCGGACCGTTGCCGGACAGGATGACCGCGCGGACTTCCTTGTGGTCTGCGACGGTATGCGCGGTCGTGACGAGATCGCGCAGCATCTCGATGGTCAGGCCATTGTGCTTATCCGGCCGGTCCAGCGTGACGTAGGCGCGGTCGTCGACGAACCGCAGCGCGATATTCGAGGCCATTCCCGAATCTTACCCGTGAGTCAGTTAGCGGGCCATTGCTTGCTGCATGCGCGTTTGTTCTAATCGAACGCAAGTTACCGTCAACATTGACGGTAAAGAGTGGAGGAACCATGCTGCCACCCGGAATGGACCCGCGCACGCCGGTACTCGTCGGCGTCGGGCAGGTCGTGCACCGCAACGGCGAGCCCGGCCTGCCCGGACCGGTCGAACTCGCCGCCGAATCGCTGCGCCGTGCGGGCGCGGACAGCGGCGCCGGGGATCGGCTATTGCGCTCGGCCGATCTGATCGCGGCCGCGGCCCCGGTCAGCAGGCCTTATCCGGATCTCGGTGCGTTGGTCGCGGTGGAACTCGGCGCCGCACCGAAGCGCACGCTGCAATCCGTGCGATTCGGCGGTGACGCGCCACAGCGCCTGGTCGATACCGTCGCGCAGGCCATCGCAGACGGACGGTGCGAGGTCGCGCTGATCGCCGGGGCCGAATCGGTCGCATCCTGGAATGCGGCTACTCGTACCGGTGCCGCTCTCGACTGGCCCGAGCAGGGCGAGGAGGTTCGGCCGACCGAGCTGATCGGCACCGAACGCGGACCCAATACCGAGATGGAGACCGCGGCGGGACTGTGGGGTCCGATCTATTTCTATGCGCTGATGGAGACCGCGCTGCGCAGACGGCTCGGCCTGAGCGAGGCCGCGCAGCGCGAACGCATCGGGGCACTGTGGTCGCGGTTCTCGGCGGTGGCCGCCCGGAATCCGTATGCGTGGCAGCCCGCCGAGCAGTCGATCGAGGATCTGGTGACGCCGTCGCGCGCGAATCGCATGGTGTCGTCGCCGTATCCGAAATTGCTCGTCGCGAATCTGTCCGTGGATCAGGGCGCGGGGCTGATCCTGTGCAGTGCGGCGGCGGCCGATGCCGCGGGCGTGCCGAGGGACCGCTGGGTGTTTCCGCACGGTGGGGCCAGCGCCGCCGACGAGTGGTACGTCTGCGAACGTGCGGACATGTCGAGTTCACCGGCCATTGCCGCGGCCGGGCGGGCCGCATTGTCGGGTGCGGGTATCGGCATCGACGATGTCGCGCATATCGACCTTTACTCGTGCTTCCCGGTGGCGGTGCAGGTCGCGGCCGAGGCGCTGGGACTGCCGATCGACGATCCGGCGCGGCCGCTGTCGGTCACCGGCGGACTCACCTTCGCGGGCGGCCCCGGCAACAACTACGCGACCCATTCGATCGCGACGCTTGCCGGTCGGCTGCGCGATGATCCGTCGGCCTACGGCCTGGCGAGCGCACTCGGCTGGTACATCACCAAGCACGCCATCGGCGTCTACTCCGCTCGCCCGCCCGCGCGACTCTTCCGTGCCGACGAACCGGAAGTGCCTGTGGCACGGCGCGATACGGCGCTCGGCTATACCGGACCGGCCACCGTCGAGGCCTACACCGTCGCCTATCGCAAGGGCCCCGCGCCCGAACACGCCGACGAACCCGAGGCCGTGGTGATCTCCGCATTGACTCCGGCCGGTGCCCGCATACTGGTTCGGGCGTCCGATTCGGAAACCGTCGCGGCGTTCACCGACGGCGACCCGATCGGCGCGGAGGCCGATGTGATCGCCGCCGACAAGCTCACGTTGCTTACCGAGAGGACTGTCAAATGAATGCAGCGTCGCACAGCGACTCCACGAGGGGTGATGGCCGGGAGACGGGTGGGCCCGATTTGGTACTGGTCGAAAAGCGCGATGCGATAACGCTGTTGACCGTCAATCGTCCGGAGGCCCGCAATGCCATCAATTTGGCCACCGCACAGGCGATCGAGGCGGCGGTCGACGAATTCGAGGCCGACGATGCCGCGCGCGTGCTCGTGCTCACCGGTGCGGGCGGAACCTTCAGTGCCGGAATGGATCTCGTCGCGGCATCGAAGGGAGAGATGCCGATAACCCCCAAGCGCGGTCCGCTCGGCATCGCCGCGAAACCGCCTGCCAAGCCGATGATTTCGGCGGTCGAGGGTTTCGCGCTGGCCGGTGGGTTCGAACTCGCGCTCTCCGGTGATCTCATTGTCGCCGCGAACAATGCCCAGTTCGGTATTCCGGAGGTCAAGCGCGGTCTGGTCGCCGCGGGCGGCGGCGTACTGCGGCTGACCCAGCGGCTGCCGCGTCCCATGGCCGCGGAGCTGGCCCTCACCGGTGGCCGCATCGATGCCGAACGCCTCTACCAGCTCGGACTGGTCAACCGGCTCACCGAACCCGGTGCGGCACTCGACGGCGCTTTGGCCCTGGCGGCTGAAATCGTCGCGGCCGCACCGCTTTCGGTGGCGGCGAGTAAGCGGATCATCGACGAATCGCCGGATTGGACCGTCGCGGAGGGGTTCGCCAAGCAGGGCGAAATCGCGCTGCCCGCGCTGTTCTCCAAGGATGCCGCCGAGGGTGCGCTGGCCTTCGCGCAGAAGCGCGAACCCCAGTGGCAGGGACGCTGATCCGATGCCCGATCGCGTCCGGGAGACGCAGGCGCAGCGGCGCTCGCGCATGCGCACGCGGCTCCTGGACGCCGCGGTGGAGAGTCTGGTCGAGGTCGGCTACGCGGGTACCACCACGCTCGAGGTGCAGAATCGGGCCGGGGTGCCGCGCGGCACATTGCAACACCACTTCCCGACCAGGGCGGACCTGCTGGCCGGTGCCGTAGAGCATCTGGCCGAGCGTCGATTCGCCCAGCTGACAAGGGAATTCGAGGCGATCACGGCCGACGCCGATCGCCTCGAAACGGCGGTCGAGCTGACCATGCGCATGTTCACCGGGCCGTCATTCTGGGCGGCGCTGGAGATGTGGGTCGCCGCGCGCACCGATCCGGAACTTCTCGCGGCCTTCCTGCCGCTGGAGTATCGACTGTTCGACCTGATGCACAACAGCATTCGCGACATCTTCCGTCAGGAATTCCCGGACGATCCGCGCGTGCCGACCATTACCGAATTCACCATCGAGATCATGACCGGTCTCGCCATGCGCGTGCTGCTCACCGGCGACCTGGACCGGAACCGAATCCTGCGGCACCGCTGGGGAAATGCGGTCCGGATCCTGCTCGGCGAGGCGGATCCGGCAACGCTGACGCGAGCGGTCAGGGATGTGGGCTGATGGTGTCGAGCAGAACCTGCGCGCACCCGGCCGGATCGTCGAAGAACGGGGTGTGGCCGCTGCCGTGCAGCGTGACGTGGCGGGCATTGGGCAGCACGGTGCGTGCCTTCCTGCTCTGGGTGGCGTAGGTCAGCAGGATATCCCGGTTGCCCCAGGCGATGGTGACGGGTATGTCGGCCAGCGCACCGATTTCGTGCAATTTCGCATCGGTGAAGGAAGCGAGGGCGGGCTCGAAGCCGGGTGCGTCGGCCGCGTCGGCGGCGGTGTCGATGGCCACCTGTGGATCGAGCGCCCACGGCTTGCCGAAGATCAACGTCAGAAATGTGGTGCGGCCCGCGGCGGTGCCCAGCACATCGGGCAGCCACCGGCGCAGCACCCGGGCGAGTTGGCGGGATTTGCCGAGCGACTGTTGGCACCACACGCGGCCGGGGGTGTCCCAGAATCCGATCGGTGAAAAGGCCGTGACCGAGCGGGCCGCGCCGCGTGCGCCGAGGTTGAGGCTGATGAGTCCGCCCATCGAATTGCCCGCCAGGTGCGGGCGCTCGATGCCCTGTTCGCGCAGGAAGTCGGCGAGCGCTTCGGTGAGGGTGTCGACGGTGGTGTGCTCGATCGGCGCGGACCCCGCGAAACCGGGCAGATCGACGGCGATGACGTCGAAGGATTCGGCGAGAGTACCGATGATCGGCTCCCACACCTGCCAGCGGCTGCCTACGCCGTGCACCAGGACCAGCGGTTCCCCCGCGCCCACCCGGTGGTGGTTCAACGTCGTCATATCTGTGACCGTACAGCGATTCGCAGCCGTCGGACCGAGATTTCCGGCCACGACCGGATCGGATTTCCGCTGGCAGTCGGCCGAAACGGCGGTACGATAAATGGTATGGCAACGCGTAAGGTCACCCTTTCGCTGGACGCGGCGTCCTGGGCCTTCGCCGAACAGGCGGCGGCCCGCGCGGGGATGTCGCCCTCGGCGTGGATATCGAAAGCAGCGCGTCGCGAAGCAGTGCGGACCGGTGTCGGTTCGGTAGCCGATGTGACGGCCCTGGCCGCGGCGGACGAAGCGGAGCTCGCCGCCGCCGAGGAGGCGATGCGTGCGCAGGGGTGAACTGTGGCTCTATCACCCACACGGTTCGCCGCGGCACCGTACCGTCGTGCTCATCAGCAGTGATGGCATCAATGAATCACCGAGGCAGTGGCTGATCGCCGCCGAGGTCGTCGACGAGGATCCGCAGGACATTCTGGCTGTGCCCGTGGAGCGGCACGGTTGGGTGCATGCCGGGAATATCGGTCGCATCTATCGCGGCTGGCTGGCCGAGCCCATCGATGAGATGGAAGCGGATGCGCTGGATCGGTTGGATACCGCATTGCGCGCGGCCATGGACCTTTAACTTACTTTCCGAATGGGAAGCCGCTCGCTCGGCTACCGCTGGGCGTCGTACGGCATTATCGTTGCGGCGCCACCGGCGGTGGCCGTAGATACATACTGAATCGAGAAGAGGAATCAGGTGCGGACCTTCCTGATCGCCGCAGCGCTCGTCGCGCTGCCGGTGCTGGCGGCGTGCGGTAACGACAAGGCCGCGGACCAGCCCGCGGTAACCCAAGCGGACCTCTCCAAGTCGCTCCAGGACAAGGGGCTCAAGGACAGGAACCTGGCCGACTGTGCCGCCAAACTCTATGTGGACCAAGGCATTTCGCAGGCGGGCCTGCGCAAGATGGTCAGCGACGAATACGACGCCAAGGCCGCCGACGCGAATAACTTCGGCATGAGCCAGTCCGATGCCGACAAGGCCCGCGAGGCCAACACCAAGATCTTCACCGAATGCCGCTCGAAATAGCGGGTTGATCAGCCTTTACGCGCCCCGGACCCGTTGGGTTCGGGGCGCTTTCGGCCGACTGGTCAGGCGGCCGCGCAGTGTGTCGACGGTGCCGGAATGACCAGGTCGATGAGATAGCGGTCGGCCGCATTCGTCGTGCAGGGTGTGCGGTCGTAGCTCCCGTGGCCCCAGCCGTCGTAGGTGAGCAGGGTGGAGTTGGGGATCTGGGCGGCTACTCGAGTTGCCCATTCATACGGGGCGGCCGGGTCGTGGCGGCCGTTGATGACGAGAATCGGTGGGGCGCCATCGATCCTCGGGCGGTGTGGCGGATTTTGTGCAGCGGTCGGCCAAGCGGAGCAGAGAGTGCCTGCGGCCCAGGCGAAATGGGCACGCAGCGTCGGGGCGGCGGCATTCTGCTCATGCCATTGCCTGATCCAGTCGTCCTGATCGGCGATATCGAATTTCCAATCGGCACATACGAAGGCCTCCGGCGTTGCCGCCGGTCGGCCTGATCGCTGGACCGCGGCGGATTGCACCGGGGTCGCCGGTTGAGCGGCCAATGCCTGCAGATCGACGGTCAAACCCGGCCAATCGGGGCGGTAAAGCCGTTGTGTCACTTTGATACTCAGATCGATCGGGCCCATTGCCCGGTTCGGATCCGCCGAGTCGTGCAGTGTTCCTTGTGCGGCCCGGTCGAAAAGGTCGCCGTAGATCCGGTGCACATCGGTGCCGTGCAGTGCACATGTCCGGTCGCGTTCGCACCACGCCGCGAATTCGTCGAAAGCGTCTTGGCCACCGCGTGCCTCGGTGGCGAAGAATCCGCGGCCGTCGAGGCTGTGATCGTCCACGCTGTCCATCAGCAGTGCGCGCAGCCGCTGCGGGAACAGTTCCGCATACGCCTGCGCGAACATGGTCCCGTACGACCGGCTGTAGACGCTGAACCGATCGACTCCGAGCGCAACCCGCAGCGCCTCCACATCGCGCGCGACGCTGACGGCATCCAGATGGTCGACGAGGGCACCGGTATGCTCCCGGCAACTCGCTGCGAAATCTCTTGCATAGGAACGAATTTCGTCGAGCCGACCACCGAGGTCGGGCACCATGTTCGGCCGGTGCGCGGCAAGTCCGCCGTCGCAGCGCAGCGGGTGACTACGCTGCACCCCACGCGGATCGAGACTGACGATGTCGAATCGCGCCCGCAGCTCCGGTGAGAACCTCCCGCCTTTCAGGAGGTCATCCACCCCGGAGGACCCGGGGCCGCCGGGTAGCGCGACCAGCGTCCCCACCTTCCGCGCCGGATCATCGGCTTTGTCCCGGATCACGGCGATATCGATCGTCGCACCATCGCGATCGGCCCAATCGATCGGCACAGTGACTGTCGCACAGTCGAATCCGTCATTCTCCTGGCAGGATCGCCAATTCAGCGTGGGTGTCGGACTCGATGTGGAAGTACAGGCGACCAGGGTGGCCGGTACCAGCGCGGCCACGATGGCGGCGCTGAACATAGTGCGGCGGAAGACCATGGCGCCGATCGTCACCTCGGCGCCTACCCACCTGCATCCCTCCGTCGAGCCATCCCGCACTAACACTCCGGTACTGCGGGGGCTGCACCCGAATGGCTGAATCTGCTGGTGGGGAAGGGTTTCGGCGACAGTGGCGGCAGAGGAAAAGGCCCCCGGCAACTTGCCGGGAGCCTTGCGCGAGCCGATGACGGGAATCGAACCCGCGCTGTCTGCTTGGGAAGCAGAAGTTCTACCATTGAACTACATCGGCAGACCCCGAAGGGTACGTCCGAGACTGTAGCAGAATCGTCCGGCGGCCGGTAAAAGTCCAGGTAGATGTCGCTGACCTGCTCTGATGCGGACAGGCAGTGGCGACCCGCCGGTGGCCGCCGGAGCGTGGTCGGCGCCGACACCCGGCCGCGATGCGCGGCGCAGCGAACTCACCGCGTCCGGCAGCTGTGTGATGGAATATCCTTTCGAAACCGATTCACCGATTTCCATGAAAAGCGACGATCGCAATGCGGCTGGCATGTGTTAACAATAGAATCGAATTTATATAGATTTGCCGTCTTTGTATTGCAATTCGGCTGGTTTATACATCGCGTGTATTATTGGCGTTTAGGGCATTTGGTCATGGGATCCGGGGGCGAAGGTCCCTGTGTGGCAACATGTTGCATTCCGCCTGTCGATGCGCCATGCCTCTCGAAGGAGAGTCGGGAGATTCGCAGGTCGCCACCGCGAATCAGGTGAAAATTTCACGGTGCAGATTCCGTAATGTGGGTATACATCGGCGAATGATTCGGCTTAGACTGGCCGTGGTCGGGGTTAGAGGAAAGTTCAATGACCGTTCTGCGACCACAGCTTCGCCCCGACCGGGGGTTGAGCAGAGTAACCGAGCCGGACGTGTCAGCAATAACGCGGATACCGTTGTCCGCTGGGCAGCGTGGGTTGTGGCTGGCGCAGAAATTGAGTCCGGATGTGCCGATATGCGAGGCACAATATATCGAGTTGCGTGGCGATCTCGATGTTGATCTACTGCGCGAAGTCTCGATACGAGCCGGCCAGGAGTTCCAGTCTGGCTACCTGCGGCTGGTAGAGGTGGACGGCGAGCCGTACCAGTTGTTCGACCCGTTGCTCCATACGACCGGGCCGTTGATCGATGTGCGCGGCGAGCCGGATCCTGTTGCGGCGGGCTTGGAGTGGATGCATCGGGAGTACACCAGACCGCTCGACATGACGCGGGACCGGTTGCTCGGATCGGCGATCGTGCAGGTCGGGGACCATCATTACCTGCTGTACCTCAAAATCCACCATGTCGCGTTGGACGGCTACGCCGGAGTGCTGATCGCGAACCGCATCGCCGCGCTGTACACGGCGGCGGTACAGGAACGGACACCGGAGCCGAACCGAGCGGCGGACGTGCGCACGCTCTTCGAGGCCGACCGCAGCTATCGGGAGTCGAAGCGATTCGCCGACGACAAGGAATACTGGCTGAACAGACTCGCCGATGCGCCGGACGAGTCCAGTCTGGTCGCCGGGCACGCAGCTGCCCGCGCGGACAGTACGGTCGCCACCGCCGAACTCTCGCCGGTGACGGTACAGCGGATCGGTGATTCCGCGAAAGCGCTGAACGCGAGTCCGGCCGCGGTGGTGATCGCCGCATTCGGCTGCTATCTGGCCCGGATGACCGGCCGCGACGAGGTCATGGTCAATATCCCCGTTTCGGGCCGCACCAACGCCGTACTGCGGCAGTCCGGCGGGATGTTCGTCAATGTCGCACCCCTTCCACTCGCGCTGGGGCCGGGCGATACCGCGGCGACATCGACGCGGCGGGTGCAGTCCGATCTGGTCGGGGCATTGCGCCACCAGCGGTGCGGCCTCACCGATATCCGTGCGGCCGCCGGATACCACGGCGGACAGCGACGTTTCGCGGGCCCGGTAGTCAATGTCATGTTCTTCCACCAGGAGATCCGGTTCGGAACGATGAGCGGGGAGTTCCATATCCTCAGCTCGGGGCCGGTCGACGATTTGCTGATCGACCTGTATCAAACCGGGGACCCGCCGCGCACGATCCTGCACTTCCTCGCCAATCCCGACCTCTATACCGACGCCGAACTGTCAGCACACTGCACCAGATTCGGGGAGTTCCTCGATGCGTTCGCGGCCGATCCGGACGCCGCGCTCGAGCAGATTCACCCCGCCAGCATCCGTGATGGCGCCCTGATCAAGCGTCGCCGAGAGAATCTGGCGTTCTGGCAAGCCGCGCTCGCGGATCTTCCCGAGGAGCTTCACCTGCCGTTCGACCGGCCGCGGCCGGAGGTGCCGACGAATCGCGCCGCCACCGTACGGTACCCATTGCGTGCCGAACTGGTTCCTGCGTTGGAACGGTACGCGCGGCAGCACAACTGGTCACTGTTCACCGCGATCCATGGCGCGCTGGCGGTGCTGCTCGCCCGGCTGAGCGGAACCACCGACATTTCGATCGGCACACCGATCACCGCGCACGCTGGGGTCGCGCGCGACGAGGTCGCCGACGGGTTCGTCGATACTCCGGTGCTACGGACCGAGATCTATCTCGATGAATCGTGCAGCGACTTGCTCGGCCGCATCGAACAAGCCGATCTGGACGCCTTCGAACATGCCGATGTTCCGTTCGAGCAGGTGCTCGATGACATCGTTCCGCGGCGGTCCCGGCATCCGGTGTTCCAGGTGATGTTGGCGGTGCGGGATATGGAGCCGGATCCCGAACGGTCGGCGGTCGATCTGCCAGCTGAAGCATCCCGCTTCGACCTGCAGTTTCTCTTGTCGGCCGACCAGGACAGCGGCGCTGCGACGATAGCGGTCACCTACGCCGTCGACCTGTTCGACGCCGCGACCATCGATTCTGTTGCCCATCGGTGGATTCGGATTCTGGAGTCGATCGCCACCGATCCGAGTGTGCCTGTCGGGGCGATCGACGTTCTCGAACCGGCTGAGCGAGCTGATCTGCTGACCCGCTCCGGTGTCCCGTCGGCTCCGCCCACCACGTTGCCCGACCTGCTGACGGCGGCGGCTGCGCTCGATCCCGACGCCACCGCGATCGTGTGCGACGGACAACAGTTGAGTTACCGACAGTTGGACGAACGTTCCAGCCGGTTGGCTCGCCAGCTCATCCAGCGCGGCATCGGACCGGAAGACATTGTCGCGATCGGAATCCCACGCTCCGCGGACTCCGTGCTCGCGGTGTGGGCGGTCACCAAAACGGGAGCCGCCTTCCTGCCGATCGACCCGACCCACCCCACCGAACGCATCACCCACATGATGACCGATTCGAAAGCAGCAATCGGTCTGACCGTGACATCTGTCCGCGCACAGCTACCCGACAGTACGGACTGGTTGATATCGGACAACCCCGGCACTTCCGACGACCAGCCGACCACAGACGGTCGGCCCGTCACCGACGACGACCGGGTTCGTCCGTTGCGGATCGACGATATCGCCTACGTCATCTACACCTCCGGATCGACCGGACTACCCAAGGGC
The DNA here is from genome assembly GCF_050942345.1 of Nocardia pseudovaccinii. NCBI lineage: Bacteria > Bacillati > Actinomycetota > Actinomycetes > Mycobacteriales > Nocardiaceae > Nocardia > Nocardia pseudovaccinii. The sequence goes on along the minus strand of NZ_CP192074.1, from coordinate 9,478,659 downwards.
GTCGCGGTCACCCACCGCGGACTCGCCAACTGCGCCGCAGAACATCGGGCTGCGATGGGCGTCGAACCCGGCTCCCGGACATTGCATCTGGCGTCACCGAGCTTCGATGTGTCGGTGCTGGAGATGCTGCTGCCCTTACCTGCTGGTGCGGCCATGGTCATCGCACCCGACGACGCATACGGCGGGGACGAACTCGCCGCACTGCTCGACCGCGAGCACGTCAGCCACGTCCTGGTCACACCTTCGACACTGGCCACCATCGACCACACCCGTTGGCCACTACCGGATCTGAAGTATCTGATGGTCGGCGGCGAGGACTACGGCACCGAACTGGTCGAGCGCTGGGGCGTCGACCGCGTCGTGCTCAATGAGTACGGTCCGACCGAAACCACTATCGCCGCGACACTGATCTCGCCGTTGGCGGCCGGAGAGGTGGTCACGATCGGTGGTCCGGTCCGCGGGGCCTCGGTATGGGTTCTCGATCAGCGGTTGCAACCGGTTCCGGTTGGTGTGGCCGGTGAGTTGTATATTGCGGGTGATCTCCTCGCTCGCGGGTATCACCTCCGGGCGGCCACCACGGCCAGCCGGTTTATCGCGTGTCCGTGGGTGCCTGGTCGGCGTATGTATCGCACTGGTGATGTCGTGCGCTGGACCGGCAACGGAGCGATTCAGCACCTCGGTCGTTCGGATTTCCAGGTGAAGATTCGTGGGCTGCGTATCGAACTCGGTGAGATCGATACCGCCCTCGCTACCCACGAAACCGTCGCCTACGCGGCGACCATCGGTTATCGCAACGACGCCGGAACTCACAGACTCGTTGCGTATGTCGTGGCCGCACCGGGCCACGCCATCGACACCACGATGTTGACCGAGTACCTCACCGACCGGTTGCCGTCTTATATGGTGCCGTCCTCGATCATGGTCTTGGACCAGATTCCGTTGACACGGGCGGGCAAGCTGGACCGGAGGGCGTTGCCGAAGCCGGTTTTCGCCGACCGCAAACCCTTCCGAGCACCACAGACACCAACCGAACACGCGATCGCCCAGGCGATCATCGACGTATTGGGTATCGAGACAATCGGTCTCGATGATTCGTTCTTCGCCCTGGGCGGCGACAGCTTGGTCGCGACCCGCGTCGCGGCGCGACTCGGGGCCGCATTGGATGCCGAGATTCCGGTGCGACTGTTGTTCGAGGCGTCCACTGTCGCGGAACTCGCCACTCGCATCGAGCAGCATGCCGGTACCGGGCGCAGACGCCCGCCGCTCGTCGCCGGGCCGCGTCCCGATCTCGTGCCGCTCGCGCCTGCCCAACAACGGATGTGGTTCTTCAACCAGTACGACACCGCATCGGGCGCATACAACATGCCGATCGCCATTCGGCTGCGCGGCGACTTGAACATCGACGCCCTGCACGCGGCGGTTCTCGACGTGCTGGGCAGGCACGAGTCGTTGCGAACGCGGTATCCGGATCACCACGGAATGCTGATCCAGCTGATCGAGCCCGTCGAGAACGTGGATCGCGAGCTGATCGTGGTGCCGGTCGTGCCGAGCCGGTTGGTCGAGACGCTGACCGAATTCGTCGCCGACGGCTTCGATGTGACCAGCCAGGCGCCCGTGCGTGCCCGGTTGTTCCGCATTGTCGGCGGCGCGGAACCGGAATACGTATTGGCCGTCGTAGTGCACCACATCGCCGCGGACGGCTTCTCCATGGCGCCGCTGGCCCGCGACGTGACGGCCGCGTATGCCGCGCGGATCAGCGGCAGGGCCCCGGCCTGGACACCGCTGCCGGTGCAGTACGCGGACTACGCGCTGTGGCAGCAAGCGACCCTCGGCACACCCGATGATCCGGAATCGCTGTGCGCCGAACAGATCCGATACTGGACCGAGGCGCTGGACGGCGTCGCCGAGGAGCTTCGTCTGCCGTTCGACCGGCCGCGGCCGGTGGTGCTGTCGAATCGTGGCGCCACTCTCGATTACTCGGTGTCCGCCGGTTCGGTGCGGGCATTGGAACGGTTTGCGCGGCAGCATAATTCGTCGTTGTTCATGGCGATCCACGGCACGCTTGCGGTGCTGCTCGCCCGGTTGAGCGGCAGCACCGACATTCCGATCGGCACACCGATCGCCGGGCGCGGAATGGCCGCACTCGACGACATGATCGGCATGTTCGTCAATACCCTGGTGCTGCGGACCGAGATCGATCTCGACGAATCCTTCACCGACCTGCTCGGCCGGATCAAACAAGCCGATCTGGACGCCTTCGAACATGCCGACGTTCCGTTCGAGCAGGTGGTGGACAAACTCGTAGTACAGCGGTCCCAAGCGCGACATCCGCTGTTCCAGGTGCTGCTGGCGTTCCAGAATCTGGAACCGGTAACACTGCGACTTCCCGATCTCGAGTTGTCGGTGGTCGAGCTGCCCAACCAGGTCTCCCGGTTCGACCTGCAATTCATCCTGTCGGAAAACCATGACAGCGGCGATATGCGCGTTGCGGTCACCTATGCCACGGACCTGTTCGACGCCGCGACCGTCGATTCTGTTGTCCATCGGTGGATTCGGATTCTGGAGTCGATCGCCACCGATCCGAGTGTGCCTGTCGGGGGGATCGACGTTCTCGAACCGGCTGAGCGAGTCGATCTGCTGACTCGGTCCGGTGCGCCCTCGGCTCCGCCGACGACGTTGCCCGACCTGTTGGCGGCGGCCGCCGCGCTCGATCCTGAGGCCACCGCGATCGTGTGCGACGGACAACGGCTGAGTTATCGAGAGCTGGATGAACGTTCCAATCGGTTGGCTCGGCAGCTCATCCGGCGCGGTATCGGACCGGAAGATGTTGTCGCGATCGGCATTCCACGGTCGGCGGACTCCGTGCTCGCGGTGTGGGCGGTGACCAAATCGGGGGCCGCTTTCCTGCCGATCGATCCGACTTATCCGGCTGAACGCATCACCCATATGGTGACCGATTCGAAAGCGGCCCTAGGCATTACGGCCGGGGCCATACCCGCGCGATTGCCAGACGACACCGAGTGGGCGACGTTCGACAACCTCGACGAGGCCGACAGCGGTCCGATCACCGACGGCGACCGGGTTCGTCCATTGCGGATCGACGATATCGCCTACGTCATCTACACCTCCGGATCAACCGGACTCCCCAAGGGTGTCGCGGTCACCCACCGCGGAATCGCCAACTGCGCCAGCGCACTCGGAGCCGCCATGTGCGTCGAATCCGGCTCCCGGACACTGCATCTGGCGTCACCGAGCTTCGACGCGTCGGTACTGGAGCTGCTGTTGCCGTTGTCCGAGGGGGCGGCCATGGTCATCGCGCCGACGGATGTCTACGGCGGTGATGAACTCGCCGCGTTGCTCGACCGCGAGCACGTCAGCCACGTTCTCATCTCACCTTCGGCGCTGTCGACCATCGACCACACCCGTTGGCCACTACCGGATTTGGAATACCTGATCGTCGGCGGCGAAGACCACGGCAGTCAGTTGGTCGAACACTGGGGCGTCGCCCGGACGCTGATCAACGACTACGGCCCAACCGAAGCCACCGTCACCGCGACGCGGAGCCCTTTGACGGCCGGAGAGGTGGTCACGATCGGTGGTCCGACCCGCGGGGCCTCGGTATGGATTCTCGACCAGCGGTTGCAACCGGTTCCGGTCGGTGTGGCCGGTGAGTTGTATATCGCGGGTGATCTGCTCGCCCGCGGATATCACCGGCGCGCAGCCACCACCGCCGGCCGTTTCGTCGCCTGCCCGTGGGCACCCGGTCGGCGTATGTACCGCACCGGTGATGTCGTGCGCTGGACCGGCAACGGAGCGATCCAGCACCTCGGCCGATCCGACTTCCAGGTGAAAATCCGCGGCCTGCGTATCGAACTCGGTGAGATCGATACCGCCCTCGCTACCCACGAAACCGTCGCCTACGCGGCGACCATCGGTTATCGCAACGACGCCGGAACTCACAGACTCGTTGCGTATGTCGTGGCCGCACCGGGCCAGACCATCGACACCACGATGTTGACCGAGTACCTCACCGACCGGTTGCCGTCCTATATGGTGCCGTCCTCGATCATGGTCCTGGACCGGATTCCGTTGACACGGGCGGGCAAGCTGGACCGGAGGGCGTTGCCGAAGCCGGTTTTCGCCGACCGCAAACCCTTCCGAGCACCACAGACACCAACCGAGCAGATCATCGCTGGAGCCTTCGCCGACATACTCGACGCCGACACGGTCGGGCTCGATGATTCGTTCTTCGCCCTGGGCGGCGACAGCATCATGGCGATCCAGTTGGTGGCCCGAGCCAGGTCGGCCGGTGCGACGTTCTCCGCACGCGACGTGTTCGAGCGGAAAACGATCGCCGGATTGGCCCAGGTCGCAGCCCACGACAGCACCGCAGCCGCCCAGTTGACGGAACTGCCCGGCGGCGGCGTCGGCACGGTACCGCTGACGCCGATGATGCGAAGGCTGCTCGAACGGTCAGGTCCGGAGTTCGCCCGCTACTCGCACGCGATGATGCTGAATCTGCCGATCGGAATCGACCTGGAGCGGTTGGCGAAAACGGTGCAGACGGTGCTCGACCGGCACGACATGCTGCGCGCGCGGCTGTGTTCGGACGACGATGGCCGCCGGACGTGGGATGTGCTGCCGGTCGGCACGATTCGTGCCGCCGATGCCATCCACCGGGTGCCGATGCCGGGAAGCGCCGAGTTCCGGACGTTCGCGGCGGCGGAGCTGACTTCCGCTGCGGCCCGGCTCGATCCGGACGCCGGGATCGTGCTGCGGGTGGTCTGGTTCGATCCGGCGAATCCGGCCGAACCGGGCAGGGCTCTGGTGCTGGTGCATCAATCGGTGATCGATCGGGTTTCCTGGCGGGTACTGGTGTCGGACCTCGCGGCCGCGTGGGCGCGGATCGAGTCCGGCGAGCCACCCGAGCAGGCCCCGGCCGGGACCTCGATGCGCAGGTGGGCGTATGGGCTGGTCGAGGCGGCCCGGCGGCCGGAGCGGGCAGCCGAGCTCGAACTGTGGCGGGCGATGGCCGACCGGCCCGATCCGATGATCGGGTCGCGGGCCCTCGACCCCGCGATCGACGTGGTCGCGACTACTCGGGTGGTTGAGGTCGAGCTGTCCCCCGAGGTGACAGAGGCGCTGTTGACCGACGTGCCCGCGGCATTCCACGGCGAGGTGGGCCACGGGCTACTGGCTGCGCTGGCGGTTGCGCTGACGAAGTGGCGGCGCGAACGGGAACCCGCGGCCACGGGGCTGACGGATGTGGTGATCGGTCTCGAAGGGCACGGTCGGGAGGAGGGCGTTGTCCCGGGCGCGGACCTGGCCCGGACGGTCGGCTGTTTCACCACGAGTTTTCCGGTGCGTCTGGATCTGTCGGGCATCGATATCGACGACGCATACGCGGGCGGGCAGGCCATCGGCGCAGCGGTCAAGTCCGTCAAGGAACAGCTGCTCGCCGTCCCGGACCACGGGATCGGCTACGGCTTGCTGCGGTATCTCGACGAGGACACCGGCGCGCTGCCGACGCCGCAGATCGCCTTCGACTACGTCGGTCCGTCCTCCAGCGGGGTTCCCGAAGGGGAACCGGCGGTCGGATGGCGGCCGGTGGACGGCGACGAGTTCACCTATGCGCAGGATCCGGATAGGCCGGTTTCGGCGGTACTCGACATCAATGTCCGTGTTCGTGACGACGGACGAGGGCCGCGTTTGCGGGCCATCTGGTCCTATCCCGCCGAGTTGCTCACCCCCGAGGAGGTGCGTGCGGCGGCGGAGTCCTGGCGCCGGGCACTGACCGCGTTGGCGAGCAACGTCCGCCTGGCCGGTAGCGGAGGACGGACACCATCCGATCTGGATCTGGTCCGGCTCGGGCAGACCGAAATCGAGCGACTCGAGCACCGATACCCGACGCTGAGCGATGTCTGGCCGTTGACGCCGTTGCAGGAGGGGCTGCTGTTCCACGCGTTGGTGTCCGAGGAGTCGGTGGACGCCTACCTGACCCAACTGGTCGTCGAATTGCGAGGTCAGGTCGATCCGGAGCGGCTACGCAGAGCCGGACAAGTGCTACTGGACCGGCATGCGAATCTGCGCGCCGCCTTCGACACCGATGTCGGACCGGTGCAGGTGGTCCAGGAAGATGTCGAGGCCGCCTGGTCGGAGCTGGACCTGTCCGACCTCGATGACAGTGCCCGCGATCGCGAGTGGGAGTTGCTCCTGGCCGCGGACCGGGCAACCAGGTTCGATCCGGCGCGTGCCCCGCTGCTGCGCTGGATGCTGGTCACCACCGGGCCGCAGCATTATCGGCTGGTACTGACCAATCATCACCTGCTGCTCGACGGCTGGTCGACGCCGCTGCTCCTGCGGGACTTGCTGGTGCTCTATGCCACCGACGGCGATGCGACCGTGCTGCCCGAAGTCCGTCCGTACCGGGACTTCCTTGCCTGGATCGCCGGGCAGGACTCGGCCGCTGCGCTCGACGCGTGGGCCGGCGCGTTCGACGGCGCCGAGGAGCCGACGCTGGTAGTGCAGGCCGATCCCGGCCGCCGCTACACCGAATCACGCGATGTGCCCGGCGATTTGACCGAGGAGCAGACAGCGGCGCTGACGAATCTGGCCAGAACCCGCGGCGTCACCCTCAACACCGTGATCCAGCTGGCATGGGCAATTGTGTTGGGCACGTTGACTTCTCGGGACGATGTGACGTTCGGCGCCGTGGTCTCCGGACGGTCACCGCGGATCGAGGGCGTCGAATCGATGATCGGACTGTTCATCAACACCGTGCCGGTGCGCGTCCGTCTCGACGCCGCCGAGAGTCTGGGACAACTGCTCGACCGAATCCAGACCGAACAGGCGGACCTGCTCGAGCACCAGTTCGTCGGCCTCACCGAAATCGAGCGGGTGGCCGGGCCGGGGGCGGTGTTCGACACGATGACGGTGTTCGAATCGTTCCCGATCGACCGTTTCGGGCTGACGGCGCAGACCGATATCGCGGGGATGCGAGTAGTCGATGTCACGGGCGCGGACGGCGCGCACTATCCGCTGGGAGTGGTCGCGCGGATCGACACCCGGCTGCACCTGAAGATCAAGTACCTGCCCGAACTCTTCGACCACGACACGATGACCGAGACCCTGCAGCGCATCCTGCGCGTGCTCGGAGTCGTCGCAACCGATCCGGAGCTGCCGCTGGCCCGGCTGAATCTGCTTTCACCCGCGGAATACCGGGAGTTGACGCCGGTATCGGGCTCCCCGGCGGTGCCGGGGCGAATGCTGCCGGAGCTGTTGGCGGCGACGGTGCGGCGGGATCCGGGGGCAATCGCGATGGTGTACGAGGATCGGCGCTGGACCTACAGCGAGCTCGATGCGCAGTCGAATCGGTTGGCACGGTTGCTGATCGATCGAGGTGTGGGGCCGGAGGCCAATGTGGCGGTGGGGCTGCCGCGATCGGTCGAGTCGGTGCTTGCGGTATGGGCGGTGGCGAAGTCGGGGGCGGCATTCGTGCCGATAGACCCGCAGTATCCGATCGGCCGGATCGAGCACATGCTCACCGATTCCGGTGCAGCGGTGGGAATCACCTTGGCACAGTGGCGGTCTCGATTGCCCGGATCGGTGCCATGGCTGGTCCTCGACGAGGCGGCGGTCGAAGCCGAGGCGTCGGCGGCGTCGTCGGCGCCGGTGACCGATGCGGAGCGAACACGGCCGATCCGGCTCGATCATGCGGCGTACCTGATCTACACCTCCGGTTCGACGGGTGTGCCCAAGGGCGTGGTGGTGTCGCACCAAGGGTTGGCCGACTTGGTGGCCGAGCTGTGTTCGCGGTTCGATATCGAGCCGGGTGCGCGGGTGCTGCATGTCGCGTCGCCGAGTTTCGATGCGGCCGTGCTGGAACTGCTCTGGGCGTTCACATCGGGTGGGCGGCTGGTGATCGCGCCGCCGACCGTCTACGGCGGGAACGAGCTGGCGCGGATCCTGTCGAGCGAGCGGGTGACCCATGCCGCACTGACGCCGACGGCCTTGGCGACCGTCGACCCGGCCGGGTTGGAGAACCTCGAGACGGTCATGGTCGGTGGCGAAGCGCCCCCGCCCGATCTCGTGTCACGGTGGGCGCCGGGCCGGAGATTTTTCAACACCTACGGTCCGGCCGAGGCCACGATCCAGACCGACGCCAGCGCGCCGCTGGTGGCAGGTGAGCCGGTGACGGTCGGCGGACCGATCCGCGGGGTCGGGCACGTCGTGCTCGACGCCTGGCTGCGGCCGGTGCCCGTCGGAATTGTCGGCGAGCTGTATCTCACGGGCCCGGCTCTGGCTCGTGGTTACCGCAACCGGATGGGGCTGACGGCCTCGCGCTTCGTCGCCGATCCGTTCGCGGAGGAGGGGCGGCGGATGTACCGGACCGGTGACCTGGTGCGCTGGCTGCGGCTGCCGGAGGGGAATCTGACGCTCGACTATGTGGGCCGGGCCGACTTCCAGGTCAAGCTGCGTGGTTTCCGCATCGAACTCGGCGAGGTCGAATCGGGCCTGCTGGCCTGTGCCGGTGTCGCACGAGCGGCCGCGACCGTCCACCGGGGCACAGTCGCCGGTGACCGGCTGGTCGGGTACGTGGTGCCCGAGCCCGGCGCCGAGCTCGACCCGTCGGCGATCCTCGCGTTCGCCGAACAGCGGCTGGCCCCGCACATGGTGCCCGCGACCGTGGTGGTGCTCGACACCTTGCCGGTGACGGCGAGCGGCAAGCTCGACCGCGCCGCGCTACCCGAGCCGGACTTCACTACCGGCCGGGCCGAATTCCGGGCGCCGGTCACCGAGGTGGAAAGGACGCTGGCCGGACTGTTCGGCGAGGTATTGGGCATCGACAGGGTCGGAGTCGATGATTCGTTCTTCGCCATGGGCGGCGACAGCATCATGTCGATCCAGTTGGTGACCCGAGCCAGAGCAGCCGGTGTGGTGTTCTCCACACGGGAGGTATTCGAGCGGAAAACGGTTGCGGGACTGGCCCAGGTCGCAGTCCAGGACAGCACCGCGGCGGCCGCTCTTCCGGCGGAGCTCCCCGGCGGCGGCGTCGGCCGGGTACCGCTGACGCCGATCATGTGCTGGATGTTCGAACGCGGCGGATTCGACCATTTCTGCCAGTGGGTGATGCTCACGCTGCCGAGCGGTATCGACGTCGACGGGATCGAGGCCACCGTGCAAGCGGTGATCGATCAGCACGACATGCTGCGGGCCCGATTGCAGCCGGAGCCGACGCACCCGTCCGGGTGGGCATTGCGGGTGCGGCCTACCGCGACGATCGCCGCCGGACTGATCCGGCGCGTGCCGGTGGCAGCGGCGCCGGACAGCGCCGCCTTCGCCGCGATCGCCGACGCCGAGGCGCACGCGGCCGCCGAACGACTCGACCCCGCCGCGGGCATCGTGCTGCAGTTGGTCTGGTTCGACTGGGCGCAACGGCCGGGACGGCTGCTGGTTGTCGTACATCACTTGGCCGTCGATGCGGTGTCGTGGCGGATCCTGATTCCCGACCTCGCCACGGCATGGGCCCAGATCGATGCCGGGCAACAGCCACGGCTCGCGCCCGTCGGCACCTCGATGCGCCGCTGGGCGCACGGCCTGAACGCCGCCGCCGAGAGCCTCGATGAGCTCGGCTGGTGGCGATCCACGCTGGGTGCCGCCGATCCGCCGCTCGGCGCCCGCCCGCTCGACCCCGAACTCGACGTGCAGGCCACCGTCGCGACCGTAGAGGTGACACTGCCGACCTCGGTGACCCGCGCTGTGCTCACCACCCTGCCCCAGGCGTTCCGCGGCAGTGTGGACGACGCCCTCATCGCCGGGCTCGCACTGGCACTGGCTCGCTGGCGGCAGCGTCACGGCGACAACGTGATCGAAACGCTGCTCACGCTCGAAAGCCACGGCCGCCACGACACGGTGCTCCCCGGCGCCGACCTCACCCGCACGGTCGGATGGTTCACCACCGCCTACCCGGTGCGGCTCGACCTGTCCGGCATCGATATCGACGACGCATTCGCCGCGGGTGCCGCGGCGGCGGCGGTCGTCAAATCGGTCAAGGAACAACTGCGCGAGGTCCCCGACCGTGGGATCGGCTACGGGCTGCTGCGCTACCTCAACGCCGATACCGCCCCCATCCTGCGTGCGCTGCCTGCCCCGCAGGTGAGCTTCAACTATCTCGGTCGTCTGGACACCGTTCCCGAGGCGTTGCGCGACAGCGGATGGCTGCCCGCCGATGGCGACACCGGCGGCGGCAACCAGAATCCCGACGCGGCCGCGGCCGCCGTGCTCGGCATCAACGCGGTCACCACGGATACCTCGGACGGCCCCGCCTTGACCGCCGCCTGGGACTACCCGTCCGGCGTGCTCACCTGCGCCGAAGTCACCGACCTCGCCGAACTGTGGCGCGACGCCGTGACGGCTCTGGCTGCCCACGCGTCCCGACCCGGTGTCGGCGGGCTGACCCCTTCCGATGTCGGCCTAGTCGATCTCGACCAAGCCGCGATCGACCGGCTGGAGACCCGGCACCAGGCGCTGGACGACATCTGGCCGCTCACGCCGCTGCAGGCGGGACTGCTGTTCCATGCCCAGCTCGCCGATGGCGCCCTCGACGCCTACATCGTGCAACTCCGTATCGAACTCGCCGGGCGCGTCGATGCGGACCGGCTGCGCCGCGCCGCGCGGACTCTGCTCGGACGGCACCCGAACCTGCGGACCGCGTTCGTGCGTGACGGCGCCCGCGACCCCGTCCAGGTGGTGTACCGGCATGTCGACGTGCCGTTCGCCGAGGTCGACCTAGCCGAGCACGACGACACCGCGGCCGCGCTCGAACAGGTCATGGCCGACGACCGCCATTTCGATGTGACCGCAGCGCCGCTGCTACGACTGACACTGATCAGGATCGCCCCCCAGCAGTACCGGCTGGTGTTGAGCATGCATCACATCCTGATCGACGGCTGGTCCACACCACTGCTGATCCGGGAACTGCTGATCCTCTACGCCGCCGACGGCGACGCCGCGGCACTGCCTCCGGTGCGTCCCTACCGCGATTACCTGATGTGGCTGACCAGCATGGACCGGACCGGTGCGGAAACCGCGTGGGCACAGGCACTCGAGGGGGTCGCCGAGCCGACTCTGCTGGCCCCCGAGGACCGCGGCCGCCGAACCACCGCCGCGGGGCGCGAAGTGCGCGTGCAGCTGAGCCAGGACCACACCGCGGCCCTGGTCGAGGTGGCTCACCGGCACGAGACCACCCTCAACACCATCGTCCAAGCGGCCTGGGCGCTCGTGCTCGCCAACGCGACCGCCCGCGACGACGTGGTCTTCGGCACCACCGTCTCCGGGCGTCCGCCACAGCTTCCCGGCATCGAATCGATGATCGGACTGTTCGTCAACACCGTGCCCGTGCGGATCCGGCTCGACCACCGCGAAAGCGTCGCCCAGCTGCTGCGGCGAATCCAAACCGAACAAACCGCGCTGCTCGATCATCACCACCTCGGACTCGCCCGGATCCAACAGGTGGCCGGTGCCCGCGCGATGTTCGACACCGTGACCGTCTTCGAGTCCTACCCGGTGGACCGCGCCGGGCTGTCCGAAGACATCGACATCGCCGGAATGCACGTCCGCGGCATCGACGGACGAGACGCCGCGCACTATCCGCTCGGCCTGGTCGTGCACCACGACACCCGGCTGCACTTGACCTTCGAATACCTGCCTGAACTGTTCACTCGACAGCAGATCGACGCCCTCGCCGACCGGGTGCTGCGCGTGCTCGACACCGTCGCCGCGCATATCGATCTCCCACTCACCGAACTGCAGCTGCTCTCGCCCGCCGAGCAGGCCGCACTGGTGCCCGTCCGCGGTCGGCCCGGCCCGGTGGCGTCGGTACTGCCGCAGGTGTTGTCGGATGCGGTCGCGATGACGCCCGGCACGGAAGCGCTGGTCTGCGACGGCGTTCGGCTGTCGTATCGCGAACTCGACGAGACCTCCAACCGCTGGGCGCGCGTATTGATCGATATGGGAATCGGTCCGGAAGCGATGGTTGCCGTGGCGCTTCCGCGCTGTGTCGACGCTGTCATCGCTGTGTGGGCGGTCGCCAAGTCCGGCGGCGCGTTCGTGCAGATCGATCCCACCCACCCGCGCGACCGGATCACGCGCATTCTCAACGATTCCGGTGCCGCGGTCGGGCTGACCCTGGACACCTATCGAGAGCAGTTGCCCGGCGCGCTCGAATGGCTCGCCCTAGACGATCCCGCCTTCGTCGCGATGACGGCGGAGACCGACCCGAGGGCGATCGATGACGCCGAGCGCGCAACCCCGCTACGCCCGGAGCATCCGGCCTACCTGATCTACACCTCGGGCTCCACCGGGACTCCCAAAGGAGTGGTTGTCACTCATACCGGGATAGCGAATCTGGCCACCGAAATACGGGAGCGGTTCGGCCTCACCCCGGCCTCTCGGATGCTGGCCGCCGCTTCACCCACCTTCGACGTCTCGATCCTCGAATGGTTCAGCGCGACCGCCACCGGCGCCACCCTGGTCGTGGCCCCCGCACCGGTAGTCGCGGGCGCCGCACTGGCCGAGTTGATCAATGCCGAACAGGTGACCCATGCCGCCGTGACTCCCACCGTGCTCGCATCACTGCACGCCGACGAAGTCCACACCCTGGACACGCTGATCCTGGGCGGCGAGACCTGTCCACCCGATCTGGCGGCACAGTGGACGCCGGGCCGCACCGTGCTCAACGCCTACGGGGCTACCGAAACGACAATCGTCAGCTGCGGCCATGCTCCTTTGACCACGACCGCGGGCGGCCCGATGACAATCGGCGGGCCGGTGCTCGGATTCACGGCCGTCGTACTCGACCGCAGATTGCGCCCCGTCCCGCCCGGAGTAGTCGGCGAACTGTACGTGTCCGGACCGGGCCTCGCCCGCGGCTACCATCGCGAACCCGCAACCACAGCAGCCCGATTCATCCCGGACCCGTACGGACCGGCCGGGACACGCATGTATCGGACCGGCGACCTCGTCAGCTGGACTACCGATCGAACACTGCGATTCTCCGGTCGCAGCGACCTACAGCTCAAGATCAACGGCCACCGCATCGAACCCGGCGACATCGAAGCCACACTCCGCGCCCACCCCGACATCGACCATGCCGCCGTCACGGTGCACACCGGCCCCAACGGAAGCACTCAACTCGTCGGCTACGTCGTGCCCGCTCCCGGCAGCACGACCGACACCGCCGCACTGACCGCCCACCTCGCAACGCGACTAGCCACGCACATGATCCCCACGGCCATCCGCACGGTCGACCGGATACCCCTCACCCCGACCGGCAAAGTCGATTACCAGGCCCTACCCGCACCCGATTGGCGACCCGCCCGGTTCCGGCCGCCGTCCACCGCACTCGAGGGCACCGTCTGCGACGCCTTCACCAGGAGCCTCGGCATCGAGCGGGTCGGCCTCGACGACGGCTTCTTCACCCTGGGCGGCAACTCGCTTGCCGCGGCCGAACTGGTGGCGCGCCTTGCCGAGTCGACCGGTGTCGACGTGCCGGTTCAGTGGATCTTCACCGATCCGACGCCCGAGTCGCTGGCCCGCCGCATCGACATGCGCCGTCGCGGGCTCGACGAGCAGGACAGCGATGCGCTGTCCGTCCTGCTCCCGCTGCGCGCCGCCGGAAACGAGCCGCCGCTGTTCTGCGTCCACCCCGCCATCGGATTGGCTTGGGGTTTCAGCGGACTCGTGCAGCACATCGATCCCGACCGTCCCGTGTACGGGGTGCAATCCCCAGCATTCAGCGATGCCACCGCGGAGTTCGAGACGCTCGACCAACTCGCCGCCCGCTATGTCCAGGAGATCCGGGCCGTCCAGCCGCACGGGCCGTACCACCTGCTCGGCTACTCGCTCGGCGGCACCATCGCGCACGCGATCGCGGTCCGACTCCGCGGCGAAGGTGCGTCCGTCGCCACCCTGGCCATGATGGACACCCGCGTCGTCACCGGCGACACCGTCCGTGTGCCCACTCCTTCCATCGGACAGCTGCTCGCCGAGTTCGCCGGACTCGATGTGCCACCGGGCGCGGCCGATCTCACCGCCGCGGCCGCGGCCGAACTGCTCCACCGGCAAGGCGGACTCTTCACCGCGGTGACCCCCGAGCACCTCGTGATCCTGCACGACGACTACACCCGGCTCGTCGACCTCACCTGGAACTACCGGCCGACTCCCTTCGACGGCGACCTGATCTACTTCAGCGCCGCCGCCCACACAGACGAAGGTCCCTCGCAGGCCCTCGCATGGCACAACCTGATCAATGGCCGTATCACCGACCATCACATTCCGGTCCGGCACGAGCGGATGATCGAACCCGAGTCGCTGCGCGCGATCGGACTCGTCCTCACCGAGCACTTCCGCTCAGCCCGGACCACCCCGATGGAACCCGCCACCTCCGCAAGGACAAGCCGATCATGAACCCGCACCGAATCGTCGGGACACGTTCCGGCATCGAGCCGGTCAACCTATTCGCGCCCGATCCGGCGACGCATATCGATCTGCATCCCCGTGCTGCCGAATTGCGTAGGTGGACTCGCGAATACCTGTGTCGGCCGCACCCCGATCTCGGCCGGTCCGGTCCGGTCTGTCCCTACACCAACCACGCCATCGCGAACCACTCGCTCTGGGCCGCATTCTTCGCGGGTACTTCCGTGGACGCCGAGTGCCTGACCGCGATCATCGACGATCTGTACGACATGTTCCCCGCCCTGCCACCCTGGGATGAACCCGATTGCAAGTTCAAGGCCGTCCTCGCGGTGTTCCCGGACCTCACCGACTACGCCGACATCGACGCGGTGCAGCATGACCAGAAGTCTCGGTTCGTCGCAAAGGGTCTGATGCTCGGCCAGTTCTATCCGGGCTGCACCGTCCCGGGGCTGCGCAACCCGGCCTTCCCCGCACTCGACGCGCCCCTGCCCATGCTCGCCATTCGCCATATGGCCGCCACCGACTTCCCGTTCCTCAGCTCCCGCCATGAATGGGTGGACTCCTATCTCAAAATATTCGCACCCGCGATCCCCAAGTTCATCACCAGCGCCATGTCCGACAGACTCGTGCAGACAACCGAAGCCTCGGACGGAAATCACTGAGATCGGGTCCCGGACAAGGCAACCGAGCCATCGACAATGCGGCGGCAGCTCGTCACCGTGCGGCGGCTGAGCAGCGGTATCGAGCAGGCGCTACGCTCGTCGGCGTGCTGCTTTCCGATCGTGACATCCGTGCGGAGATCGCCGCTGGGCGTCTCGGCGTCGAGCCGCTCCTGGAAAACCTGATCCAGCCGTCGAGTATCGATGTGCGGCTGGATGGGCTGTTCCGGGTATTCGACAACACGCGGTACACCCATATCGATCCGGCACAACGTCAGGATGAGCTGACCAGCCTTGTCGAGCCCGACGCGGGTGAGCCGTTCGTGCTGCATCCCGGCGAATTCGTGCTCGGCTCCACGCTCGAGGTGTGCACGTTGCCGGACGATCTGGCCGGTCGGCTGGAAGGCAAGTCCAGTCTCGGACGGCTCGGCCTGCTGACGCACTCGACGGCGGGCTTCATCGATCCGGGCTTCAGCGGCCACATCACACTGGAACTGTCGAATGTGGCGAATCTGCCGATCACCCTGTGGCCGGGTATGAAGATCGGTCAGCTGTGCCTGTTGCGCCTGACCAGCCCCGCCGAGCACCCCTACGGCAGCACCAGCGCGGGCTCCAAATACCAGGGCCAGCGCGGACCGACCCCTTCCCGGTCGTATCTGAACTTCCCGCTGCCCACTTAGTCTGTGACAGTGCGGGTTTCGGCGGGCCGGAAATAGTCGCGACCAGCGGCAGCGACCCGTACGCATCGGCGTCGATCCGAACGAGCTTCCTCGTCTCGCTCGAATCTTGCCGATGCGTACGGGTTTCGGCGCCAGGGCGCAACCCCACTGCCCTTTCGCTGCCTCTTCGCCCACGTCGGATCGCGCGGATCCGGCCCGAAAAACACCCGACCGAGCCCGCCCCTGTCGACTGCCAGTAGAGGGGCGGACTCGGTAGGCCCGGCGGCGGGGACCGACGACGCATTCAGTCCCCGCCACCCGCCCCCACCGCGAGTGCCGTCGTGATGACGACGGATAACGGTGGGAGCGTGTCGCCGCGACTCGGTGGGTTGACCCAGAAGCACCCTTCCCGGGTCCACCGACCGAGCCCGGTCGGCAACATCACGGCACTGCCGATGGCCGGTATGCCTATATCGAGACGGTTCAGCACCTCCAATACCTGCGCGCCCGGCCGACTGTCCGGCTCGGCGAGGAAGCTCCAGCGAATCTGCCTGGCCAGCATCGGGCCCCTCGTCCCGTGCTGTTCCAGTGCGGCCCTGACCTTTTCGGCCCGAATCGTCGGCAGATGGACAACGCAGACCCGGCCGGTGATGGGCAGCATCACGAACCCGCCGCGTTCGGTGACCGGTAATCCGAACTCGTGCCGGTAATAGGCCACCCAATCGTCGACTGTTCTGAGTTTCTCCACGTTCACGGCCAACTCCTTGCCTCCTCGTGTCCAAGGGTCCTGTGCCGGACGGCGATTCGGGAATTGCCCACCCGCTCGCCTTCTACTGCCATTCCGCTGCCTCTGATAGCGGACGGCTTTTGCCTGTGGCCGCACTCACAAAGCGCTCGTACCCTGGGAAGGAGTTCGTTCGGAAGGGATGACGTCGTGGTCCGGCAGTGGTCAGGTAAAGAGGCCCGTGCCCTTCGCGATGCCAGGCGGATGAGTATCCGGGAGTTCGCGGCGCATCTGGGTGTGCACGAGCGGCTCGTATCGAAGTGGGAGGCCGGCGGCGCCCGGGTCCATCCACGTCCGGTGAATCAAGCCGCCCTCGATACATCCCTGGCCAGGTCCGACGATGTTGTGCGGGCGCGGTTCGCGGCCATGATCGATCAACCTGTATTCGATCGACCGGCCGCGCCCGGATTCGACAGGCGGGCCGATGCGTCGGCTCGCCCCAATTATTCGAGTGACGCGGATCTTTTGGCTCTCATAGACGCCGGTGCGATGAGAGGTGATGCGTTAGCGGCGATTTCGGAGAGGGATCTGATCATGGCGGCTGCCCATGAGGCGAGCGAGCATGCCGGCCAGGCCGAGAGCACCAATGTGGGTGCCACCACCTTGGAGCAGCTCGATGCCGATGTCACGCGCATCGCGAACGAATATGTGCACATCCCGCCGGTACCGATGATGGTGGAGATGCTGCGAGTGCGCCGCCGGGTGTACCGGCTGCTGGAGGGGCATCAGCGCCCTGCCGATACCAGCCATCTGTATCTGCTGGCAGGCACGCTGTCGGGACTGCTCGCCAATGCGAGCACCGACCTCGGCTATCTCGATGCCGCGGGCGAGCAGATCAGAGCGGCCTGGGCCTATTCGGAATTGTGTGGTCACAACGGGTTGCGCGCCTGGACCCGCGGCATGCACGCGCTGATCGAATACTGGTCCGATCGACCGCGTCGGGGGGTGCTGCTGGCACAGAGCGGGCAGGATTTCGCCGAATCGGCCACGGCCAAGGTTCGACTATTGAATATCGAGGCCAGAATCTGGTCTCGATTGGGCAGTGACGCCGATGCCGATCGCTGTATCCGGGCCGCCGACGATGCCCGCGAGGTGTCCGATACCGACTCGCTGCACGACGAGGTCGGCGGCGTCTTCGGCTTCAACGAGGCCAAGGCCCATTACTACGCTGGCGCGACCTATATCCATCTCGGTCAGGCCGAACCCGCGTTGGCCGCGACGCAACAGGCTATCGAGTTGTATGCGAACGGTCCGTCCGAGCGGCGTTCCTACGGCACCGAGGCGATGGCCCGGGTCGACAGCGCCGCGGCGCATCTGATCAACGGCAGTCTGGACGGCGCGGCCGCCGCGCTGGTTCCGGTGCTCGGCCTGGCCGAGGACAAGCGCATCGCCCAACTGGAGGAACGGCTCGTCGGGCTGCGGCGGCGGATCGCCGGACCGGAGTTCCGCGACGCCGTCGAGGCGCGGTTCCTCGACGAGAAAATCGAAGAGTTCTGCGGAACCACTGCGGCCAAAGGCATCCCGCCGGGCAGTTGAGCGACTCGAAGCCTAGAGAGCGCTGGCGGGCGACGCGTCGTATTCACATCACCACAACCGAGCGAGTCTTACGAGCGACCGTTCGAGACACCGGGGCCGCGAACACGCAGCGCGAAGGCGCTGCCATTAGACACAGTGACGTGGATTAACCAGTTGCTCGGGATGGCACCATAGGCAGCGTGAGTCCTAGCCATTTACCGCATCACCCGCCGCGCGTGCTGGAGCAATCCACGAAGCTGCAGAACGTCCTCTACGAAATTCGTGGACCGGTGGGCGCACATGCGGCACGGCTGGAGGCGGAGGGGCATCGCATCCTCAAGCTGAATATCGGCAATCCCGCGCCGTTCGGGTTCGAGGCGCCCGATGTGATCATGCGCGACATCATCGCCGCGCTGCCGTATGCCCAGGGCTACTCGGAATCAAAGGGCATCCTGTCGGCCCGGCGCGCCATCGTGACCCGCTATGAGCTGGTCCCCGGCTTTCCCGAACTCGATGTCGACGACGTCTACCTGGGCAACGGCGTCTCCGAGCTGATCACCATCACCATGCAGGCGCTGCTCGACAACGGTGACGAGGTGCTGATCCCGGCGCCCGACTATCCGCTGTGGACCGCCATGACCAGCCTGGCCGGCGGCACTCCGGTGCACTACCTGTGTGACGAATCCAACGGCTGGCAGCCCGATATCGCCGATATCGAAGCCAAGATCACCGATAAGACCAAGGCGCTGCTGGTCATCAATCCGAACAACCCGACCGGTGCGGTGTACTCCACCGAGGTGCTGCAGCAGCTGGTCGACCTCGCGCGCAAGCATCAGCTGCTGCTGCTCGCCGACGAGATCTACGACAAGATCCTCTACGACGACGCCAAGCACATTTCGCTGGCGACGCTCGCGCCCGATCTGCTCTGCCTGACCTTCAACGGACTCTCCAAGGCCTACCGGGTCGCGGGCTACCGCTCCGGCTGGTTGGCGATCACCGGACCCAAGGAGCATGCGGCTGGTTTCCTCGAGGGCATCGATCTGCTCGCCTCGACCAGGCTTTGCCCGAATGTGCCTGCGCAGCACGCGATTCAGGTGGCACTCGGCGGACATCAGAGCATCGAGGATCTGATCCTGCCCGGCGGCCGACTGCTCGAGCAGCGCGATGTCGCGTGGGAGCGGCTGAATATGATCCCGGGCGTTTCCTGTGTGAAGCCGAAGGGTGCGCTCTACGCGTTCCCGAAGTTGGATCCGAACGTCTATGAAATCCACGATGATTCGAAGCTGATCCTGGATCTGCTGCTGCAGGAGAAGATCTTGATGGTGCAGGGCACCGGGTTCAATTGGCCGAATCATGATCATCTGCGGATCGTCACGCTGCCGTGGGCACGAGATCTCGCGGTGGCGATCGAGCGCTTCGGGAACTTCCTGTCGAGTTACCGGCAGTAGGAACTGGGCGGTCCGAACCCCCTTGTCAGCGTGCGCTGGGCTACCGAATCGCCCCGCTTCCGGGGGCAAAACATACCCGGTGTACGGATAGTTGCGAGTTTTGGTTACTAGCTAGCGCTAAACGAGACTTTTTGTGTACAGTGTCTCTTGGCACTTCGAGTGCCCGGTCAAGTTGTCTACCCCCCCTGGACAACCTGACCTCGGGTTAGGCTGCCTACCCCCCTGGGCGCCAACCTGCGGGCGGCGGAGACATCCCCCTGCTCTCCGCCGCCCCCTCCCGATTTTCCATTCGGAACCTTTCATGACTCTTCGTCGGTCGCTGCCGGTCCGTGAATCCGATCTTGAAAATGAAATCCTTTAAGCTCGCACCCTGGACTACAGACGAAAAGGTAGGAGTCCGGTGAGCCATGAGTGATCATCACCATCACCACGACCATTCCGGCCCCATCGCGATCGGCGCGACCGCGGCCCGTGTGGTCGTCGGGTTGCTCGCCGCGATCGGTGTCGTGGTCGTGATCGCCGCGATCGTGCTGTGGCCGAGCAGTCAGCACATCGACATCCCGCTGCCGATGCAGAACGCGGGCGGTGGCGCGGTGCAGACCGAAGCCGGAACCGTGGTGATGCAGGACGTCGGCGCGTGCGGGAGCAGTTCGATCGGCAAGGTGTTCATCGATAAGCCCGAGCAGCCGCGCGCTGCGGGCTACACCTGTCAGCGCAGCCTGATCAGCATCGATTCCGGTCCGCACAAGGGCAATCGCACCCTGTTCGAAATCGCGCCCGGCCCAGGACAACCCGATCTGCATGCCGGTGACCACATCCGGATCGTGCGACAGACCGATCCGAGCGGAATGCCGCTGTACTCGTTCGAGGACTACTCGCGCGGGCTGCCGCTGACCCTGATCGTGCTGGCCTTCGTGGTCGTGGTCATCGTGGTGGCGCGCTGGCGCGGGTTGCGGGCGTTGCTCGGGCTGGTCTTCGCCTTCGCGGTGCTCGTGCTGTTCATGCTGCCCGCCCTGTTGGACGGTAAGCCCGCTATTCCGGTCGCGCTGGTCGCGGGTGCGATGATCCTGTATGCCGTGCTGTATCTGGCGCACGGTGTGAATCTGCGCACCAGTTCGGCGCTGCTCGGCACGCTGACATCGATGATCGTCGCGGCGGTGCTGTCCTGGATCGCCATCGAGGTCACCCATCTGACCGGCCTATCCGAGGAACAGAACACCAACGTCGCCACCTACATCGAGCACGTCAGCATTACCGGTCTGCTGCTGGCTGGCTTCATCATCGGTTCACTCGGTGTGCTCAACGATGTGACCATCACCCAGGCCTCGGCCGCCTTCGAACTCGCCGCCCTCGATGAATCCGCTTCGCGCCGCGAGGTTTTCGCCGCGGCCATGCGCGTCGGCCGGGACCATATCGCCAGCACGGTCTACACCCTGGTGCTGGCCTATGCCGGTGGCGCGCTTCCGTTGCTGCTGCTGTTCAGTGTCGCGGGCCGCTCCATCCGCGACGTCCTGACCGGCGATGCGGTCGCCATCGAAATCGCCCGCTCCTCCGTCGGCGGTATCGCGCTGGCCCTTTCGGTCCCGTTGACCACCGCCATCGCCGTCATGCTCGCCCGGCCCTTCGGTCACAAGCCCGAACCCGCGGTTCCCGCGCGGCACTCGCGGCATGCGAAGTCCGAGGCGTCCGCACCTTCCCGTCGCTCGCCGTCCCGCTCCGCCGCCGCTCCCAGCCGCCAGCGGACCTCGACCCCGACCCGGGACGACGAGCCGGGCTCGGCTGCCTGGAACGACCAACCCTCGAATACCCGGGCATACGAACGCAGTCGGGGCTACCGCAGCGCCGACTCACGGGACTACGAACCCGACTACGACACCGACCCGCACGGCTACCGCCGCCCGGATCCGCGCGGATCCTGGGACGACGACGGCCCTGCCTCTCGGTAACCGCCGCCCGGATCCGAGAGCGCGTGGGGCGACGAAGGTCCCGGCCCCTCGGCAACTGCCGCAGGGTTCAGCCCAACTATCCACCGCCCTACACCCTCGCAAGGCAAGTGCGCACCCAGCTACCGGGTGGGCACTCGCCACAAAGAGCGTGCAATACGAGACGTACTGCCGCATTACCTGCTCGGCTGGGGAGTGCAGGTCACCGGTTCAGCGCTGCGCGGGTGGCGGGAAGGGGAGGATCACGGGCGGAATCGTGGGCACCACGATCGGCGGAAGTCCTGGCACGACAATGGTGTTCGGGCCGGGCGTGGGCGAGGGCGGCTCCGTGGTCGTCGCACGGTACGGGGGCGGTGCGGCCACCGACTCGGCGGACTCGGTGGTGCTGGCCGGTGCGACGGCGATCTGCGGGTCCAGGGTGGTGGTGCGCGGCGGGTTGGTCGGCGAGACCGAGGTCGGGTGGTCACTGCTCTGCGAATCGCGCGTGAGAACCTGTGGGCCGTAACCGAGTCCGAGTCCGATTGCCGCGACGACAGCCAGTGCGCTGACGGTAAGCACCGCACCATTGATTTCCCGCTTGCCGCGGCGCCGTTTGGGCGGTGCGGATAGCCAGGCGGGTGAGAGCTCATCGTCATCGAGCAGCGAATCCGCGACGGGCGCGTGCTGCTGCGGGGTCTGGACGACCGTGCGCACCGGACGCGCCATCAGTGCGGCACCCCGGGTGACCACCGTTTCCGGGCTGTCGGGCACGATGACCGGCACACCCATCCAGCGTTCGAGGACCTTGGCGATCAGCGGAATTCGCGCGCAACCGCCGATCGCGAGCACACCGTGCACCGGACGATCCGAGCGCACGATGACATCGCGCGCCATCCGCGCCGACGATTCGATCGCCAGCATGATGAGGGCTTCGAAATTCTCCTGGGCCAGCAGCACCAGCCCTTGTTCGCTGGGCAGCGCCACGGCGGTATTCGAGGACAGTTGCTCTTTGGCCTCGCGGCACAGTGCGTCCAGGGCGGCCAGCCCCGCCGAATCCGGCGGATGCGCGATCCGGCCCGAGGCGATCTGCTGTTCGCGGATCAGCGAATCCAGGTAGTCGCCGCTGATATCGCTGGTGCGCTCGCTGTGGCGGATCTCACGGGTCTGGGTGTCGACGACGCTGACCGTCAGTCCGGAGCTGCCGAGGTCGTAGACGACGAGTGAGGAGATGCCGCGGATATCCCCGGTGGCCTGCGCGAATTCGACCGCCGCGACAATTTCGGGCACCAGTTCGTAATTGGTGAGCTGCTGCCGCGCCATGGCGGCGCGCAGCGCCTTGGCATGCTGCTCACTGCGGTAGGCGATCGCGGTGGCCGCGATACCTGGCATGGATTCCAGCGTCACGCCGATCGCCTCGGCGGCCAGCTCCTCCACTTGATGCTCGACGACCGGAATGGTCTGCAGATCGAAGGAATGCGGAGCGATGGGGCCGTGGGGGCTCGCGGTGTGTGGTCGCGCCATACGGACTGCGCCGGCCCCCACCGAAACTCCCAGAACCGAACTCATCAGCTGCCCATCCCGTTTCACACATCACGACATGCGAGCCTGCGCCGCCCGCCGGGGGATCGGCCCGCTCTCGGGACCCTACCGCCGACGTCCGACAGACCCGAAGGCAGGATCTGATCGTCCCGGCGTCGCCCCCGCGTCGCAGGCAACTCTACGGTGTGCCGAGTCCGGCGTACACCCATCCGGCGTCTCTCCAGGTGGCTCGATTGAGACAGTTGCGACCGTCGATGATCGACCGTTTGCGAACCACCGGATCGAGGTCTTGCGGACGCAATGCGACGAATTCGTCCCACTCGGTCAGCACCAGCACCACATCGGCGCGATCGCAGGCCTCGGTGACCGAGGTCGCGTAGTTCAATGTGGGGAAGACCCGTCGCGAATTCTCCGCGGCCTTCGGGTCGTACACCGTCACCACTGCGCCGTGCAGCTGGATCATCCCCGCGACATTGAGTGCGGGTGAGTCACGCACATCGTCGGATTCGGGTTTGAAGGCCGCACCCAACACCGCCACATTGGCGCCGAGCAGCGATCCGCCGCAGGCCCGCGCGGCCATATCGACCATCTTGGTGCGGCGGCGCATATTGATGTTGTCGACCTCGCGCAGGAAGGCCACCGCGTGATCGGCGCCGAGTTCGCCGGAGCGCGCCATGAACGCGCGAATGTCCTTGGGTAGGCAACCGCCGCCGAAACCCAGTCCGGCATTGAGGAATCGGCGGCCGATGCGCGCGTCGTAGCCGAGTGCGTCGGCCAGCATGGTCACATCGGCGCCGGTCGCCTCGCAGACCTCGGAGACGGCGTTGATGAAGGAAATCTTGGTCGCGAGAAAGGCATTCGCGGAGACCTTGACCAATTCGGCGGTGGCCAGGTCGGTCAGCAGGAACGGCACCTCGGCCCCGATCAGGTCCGCGTAGATCTCGCGCACCAATTCCTCGACCCAGGCGGCGCTTTCGCGTTCGCGATCCACGCCGAGTACCAGTCGATCGGGACGCAGGGTGTCCTTCACCGCGAAACCCTCACGCAGGAACTCCGGATTCCACGCCACCTCGACCGCGGCGTCGGTCAGCGCGCGGGCCCGCGTACCCAATGCGGCGGCGGTTCCCACGGGCACCGTCGACTTCCCGACGATCACCGACGGCCGCTCCAGCAGCGGTGCGAGCGTATCGACCACGGCGTGCACATATTTCAGGTCCGCGGCGTACTCGCCCTTTTTCTGCGGTGTCCCGACCCCGAGGAAATGCACCTGGGCATGGTCGGCGGCCTCGGCGTACGAGGTGGTGAAGCGCAGCCGACCGGCGTCCAGGTTCCGGCGCAGCACCTCCTCCAGCCCGGGTTCGTAGAACGGCACCACACCATCGGACAGCTTCGCGACCTTGCCCGGATCGATATCCACGCCGATCACATCGTGTCCGAGCTCGGCCATGCACGCCGCGTGCGTGGCCCCGAGGTACCCGGTTCCGAAGACTGTGCATCGCATGATCGATTGATAGGTCCCGTCGATGGCCACCCCACGTCAGCGAGGCAAGGGTCTCGGCAACAGCAGATGTACATGTGGCGACATGAATGACGGGTAGCCTTCTGGCCTGCGTAAACTCATTCGATGACGGCCCGGTTACGATCGATCTCGTGCGACGCCAGCGCAGCATCCGGGCCCGCAGCGCCTGGGTGGTGCCCGGCGTTGCGGTGGTGCTGCTGATCGCAGGTCTGTGGCCGGTTTACGTCCGGCCGCAGGTGGATGTGCCCGCGAAGGCCGATGCGATCCTGGTGCTCGGCGGCGCGCACGATGGGCGCGAGAAGCTGGGGTTGCGGCTGGCCAGTGCGGGGTACGCGCCCCGGGTGCTGTTCTCGGACCCGTATGAGAACAGTGCGCTGATGAACCGAATCTGCCACAGCCGCTACAGCTTTCAGGTCACCTGCTTCGATCCGTCGCCGCGCACCACGCGTGGTGAAGGTCGTGAACTCGCTGGACTCGCCGCGGCGGAAGGGTGGCGTCGAGTCATCGTCATCACCTTCACGCCGCATATCTCGCGGGCCCGCTACATCCTCGGGAAATGCTGGGACGGTGAGGTGCTGATGGTGGATCCGCAGCCGCGCCTTTCGGTCCCCAGGTGGGCCTACGACTACGTCTACCAGTCCACCGGATACGTCAAGGCATTCTTCGAAGACTGCTAGCTTCTGGCCACCGGTACGCCAACCACCAACCCTCCTCTCCCGCAGCGGAACCCATCGAATCAGCCCGCGCCAGTCCCTGTAACGACCCATGGGTACTTCGCGACTGTGAACATGGGTGTTCGTAATCCTGTCCACGGGGACCCGACAACCGTCCGAATTGACCAGGCCCATTGCGCGTCTGCCCATTTCAGGCATGGCGGCAGGAGCAACAGGGGAGACCGTGCAGATTATGCGGATGCCAGGCAAGGGGCGCCGATGGCGCGCCGGTACAGGACTGGTGCTGAGCATCGTGGCACCGGCACTGATCGTCACCGCGTGCACGGCTGACCACCAGAATTCCGACACGACACGCTCCGGCGCCGCGACGGCCACCTCGAGCAGTGCCTCGAAGACGCCGCCCCCGACCGCCACTGCGGCAGCGGGCAATCGCGGCGAGGCTGAAGGAAGTCCGGGCAGTGGGGGTGGAGCAGGCACAGGGCAGACGGTCGGTGCGCAGCCCGGCGCCTCAGGCGGCACCGATACCTGCGGTGCGACTCTGTGCGGCACCACCGATCGGCAGCCCGCGCCCGGTGCGCTCTGGGACCCCTGCGATATATCCGCCGCAGATATCACCGAGCAGGGATTCCGCTCCGACCGCAAATCGGCGCTCAGCGGATCCGGGGGCGTGAGCGACAAGAGCTGCCGTTGGCAGTCCCTCACGGGCAAATCCGAATTGACGGTCACGTCGACCCGGCAGACGGTGGAGGAATTCGAGCAGAGCGGGAGCTATGTGGATTTCAGTCCGCTCTCGGTCGGCGGTCGAGCGGCCTACCAATATCGTGCGGCTCAGGACACGAACAAAATCGGGTGCTACGTCGGCATTCCGGTGCCGTGGGGCCAAGTCGCGTTCGTCACGCGGAATATACAGCCCGACGCGCCCGAAGAACCGTGTGCCGCGGCGCGGCGTCTCAGCGGTGCTCTGATCGGGTATCTGCCCTGAGCGACTCCCCGTGCGGGAGGGTGAGGCAGCCGAATTCGATGACGCGCCCGCATCATCGGGTGGACACTGAAATGTTGGGACCGGGATGGTGAGAGCTTCCCGGTCCCAACGCTGTTCCGGCTACATGCTGGGGCCGTGCCGACCCCGGCCTCGGTCGGCGCGCGGGCTCGCGTGCCCGATGCGGCCCTCGAAGACTGCTAGCGCCCGAAAGTGCAGGCGGATGACATCAGTTTGATTTCCGGCGTGAGACAGATGTACATTGTGTCTCGTGGGGCCGCAGAGCGACCCGATGCAATGACGCAGATCCCTCCGGGAGGGCAGATGGATTACGACTGGTCAGCGGCCGATCTGGACTTTCGCGACGAGGTTCGCGCATTTCTCGGCGAGAAGCTGACGCCGGAGCTGCGGCGGGCCGGGCGCTTGGCGACGAGCGTGTACCCGGACCACGAGGCGAGCATGCAATGGCAGCACATCCTGCACGAGCGTGGCTGGGCCGCACCGGCCTGGCCGGTGGAGCACGGTGGCTGCGATTGGAGCCTCACCCAGCACTACATTTTCAATCGCGAGTCGATGCTGGCCGGTGCGCCGTCGCTCTCGCCGATGGGCATCCGGATGGTCGCGCCCGCGATCGTCGCATTCGGTACGCCGGAGCAGAAGGCCTTCTATCTACCGCGCATCCTGACCGGGGAAGTCTTCTTCTGCCAGGGCTATTCGGAACCGGAAGCCGGTTCGGACCTGGCCTCGCTGACCATGGCCGCCGTCGACGACGGCGCCGATTTCGTCTGCACCGGCAGCAAGATCTGGACCACTCATGCCACCGAGGCGAATTGGATCTTCTGCCTGGTCCGGACCTCGCGCGAGGGGAAGAAGCAGCAGGGCATCACCTTCCTGCTGATCGATATGACCACACCGGGCATCGAGATCCGCCCGCTGGTGATGACCTCCGGCGAACAGGTGCAGAACCAGGTCTTCTTCGATCACGTCCGGGTGCCGAAGGCCAATGTGCTGGGTCGGATCGATGACGGCTGGACCGTCGCGAAATATCTGCTCGTGCACGAGCGCGGCGGTGCGGCTGCGCCGATGCTGCAGGTCATGGCCCAAGATGTGGCCACCGCGGCGGCCGAGCAGACCGGACCCGACGGCAATCCGCTGATCGATGACGCGGCATTCGCGGCGAAGTTGGCGGAGGCTCGAATTCGCACCGAGGTGCTCGAAATCCTGGAGTACCGCACGCTTTCGGCGATGGCGCAGGGCAAGAATCCGGGTCCGGCGTCCTCGATGCTCAAGATCCTGGCCACCGAATTGAGTCAGCGGCTCACCGAATTGGCGCTGGAGGCGGCCGGTCCGCGCGGCCGCGTTTATCAGCCGCATGCCACCGCGCCGGGCGGGCCGATCGCCGAATTCACCCCGCCCGCCGACGAATATCGCAGCGGCGCGGACTGGCAGGCGGTCGCACCGCTGCGCTACTTCAACGACCGGGCGGGCTCGATCTACGCGGGCAGCAACGAAATTCAGCGAAACATTCTCGCCAAGGCAGCATTGGGGCTCTGATGGACTTCACCTTCACCGATGAGCAGGAACTGCTTCGCGACGCGGTGGCCGGATTCCTCGGCGCCCGTTACGAACTGGACAAAAGCCGGGGCGCGGCGAAATCCGATGCCGGTTGGCAGCCGAGTGTGTGGCGCGGATTCGCCGAGGAGCTGGGCATTCTCGGGGCAATCCTGCCCGAGCGGGTCGATGGCATGGGCGGTGGTCCGGTCGAGTTCATGATCATCACCGAGGAACTCGGCCGTGCGCTGGTCGTCGAGCCGTATGTCGACACCGTGGTGGTCGGCGCCGGTCTGCTGAATCGCGCCGGTGGCGAGCGTGCGGATTCGGTACTGCGCCAGATCGTTTCCGGTGCGGCGCGGACAGCGTTCGCGGCGCTGGAGCCGAGCTCGGGACAGACGCTGCACGACGTATCGACCACCGCGCGTCGCGATGGTGACGCGTGGGTGCTCGATGGCGTCAAGACGGTCGTGACCAGTGCGCCGCTGGCGACGCATCTGCTCGTTACCGCGCGCACCGCCGGTGATCGGCGCGACAAGGACGGAATCTCGCTATTCCTCACCGAATTCGATACCGCTGATCTGCCCGCCGGTGTCGAGGTGCATTCGTATCGGACGATCGACGATCGGGTCGGCTCCGATATCACCTTCACCGGCTTCCGATTGCCCGCCGATTCGCTGCTCGGTGCCGAGGGTGCGGCATGGGACGCGATCGATGCGACGGCGGACGAGGCGATCGCCGCGATCGCGTCCGAGGCCGTCGGCTGCATGCGAAAGGTATTGGCGGACACCGTCGAATACGCCAAACAGCGGCAGCAGTTCGGTCAGCCGATCGGCAGTTTCCAGGTGCTCCAGCATCGCATGGTCGATATGTTCATCGAGCTCGAGCAGGCAATTGCCGCGGTGTATCTGGCCGTCTACTCGTTGGGCGCGGCCCCGGCGGACCGGGCGCGGGCGGTCTCGGCCGCGAAGGTCACCATCGGCCGGGCCGCGCGCTACATCGGCCAGAACGCCGTGCAGCTGCACGGTGCCATGGGCATGACCGAGGAACTCGCGATCGGCCACTACTTCAAGCGCCTGACCGCGATCGAATACGAATTCGGTTCCAGCGATCAGCATCTCGCTCGATATGCGGCGCTGACGAGGCCCTAGCCGTGTCCGACGAGGCGGCGGTCGTATCGAAGCCGGTGCGTGCGGATGTGATCGACCTCGCGCACCGCTGGTTCCTCGACGGCCGCCGCATCGATATGCAGCAGCTCGCGCGCGAACTCGGCATCGGCCGCGCCACGCTCTATCGCTGGTGGGGCAGTAGGGAAGTGGTGATCGGGGAGGTGGTGTGGCGGGTGATCGCGGAGGCGATCACCCGGGTCGAGGCGCGCGGTTACGGTGCGCCGGCCGCACGTTTCGTCCGCAATTTCGGCAAGCTCGCCGATACCGTGCGCACCTTCGAACCGCTGTCACGCTTCGTCGCCGAGGATCCTGAGTACGGACTGCGCGTCCTGACCTCGCGTTACACCGTTGTACAGGCCCGCATGATCGATTGGGCCGCAGAGCGTTTGGCCGGGCTGCCCGATCTGGATCCGCGTATCGAGCTCCGCGATCTCGCCTATGCGATCGTGCGTATCGGCGAAGCTTTCGTCTGGAGCGATGTCATCACCGGTGACCCGCCGCAGTCCGAAAAAGCGACCGCCATGGTCGAGCTGCTCGTCTCCGCCGCATCCGGCAAGCGCTGAACCGTAGTCAGGAGCCGAATTGTCCTATAACACTATTACTTACCGCGTCGCGGATGCGATCGCCACCATCACGCTGAATCGACCCGAGGCGCGCAACGGTTTCACCACCGAAATGGCCGATGAACTCGGGGCCGCTTTCACCGCCGCCGATAACGACGATGCGGTCCGTGCTGTCGTATTCGCCGCGGCGGGAACGGATTTCTGCGTCGGGATGGACCTCACGGCGGGCGGTTCCGACGAGGATGTCACCGCGCCCGACTGGGTCGAATGGTCCACGCGTGTGGTTCGGCCGATGACGAATCTCGACAAACCCGTCATCGTCGCGATGCAAGGTGCCGCCGTCGGTGTCGGCCTGTCCATGACGCTCGCCGCCGACTTCCGCCTGGCCGCAACCGATTCCCGCTTCGGCTTCGTTTTCGCGCGCCGCGGCCTCTTTCCCGAGGGCGGATCGCTCTGGTTCCTGCCGCGCATTGTCGGCTTGGCCAAGGCCAAGGAATGGATGATCACCGGCCGCGTCTTCGGCGCCGACGAGGCATTGGCCGCCGGTCTGGTCACCAGCCTGCACGCTCCCGAAGACCTGCTTCCCGCCGCTCGAGCCCTCGCCATGGAACTGGCCACCCAGGTAGCCCCCGTCTCCATCGCCGCCATCCGCCGCGGCCTGGTAGCCATGTCCGGCGACAAAACCCCCGAAGACGTCTTCACCCTGGACGCCCGCCTCATCTCCTACGCCTTCTCCAGCCCCGACCTCCGCGAAGGCATCCTCTCCTTCCTCCAAAAACGCCCACCCACCTTCACCGGAAAAGTAGCCACCGAACTCCCGTCCCTGGACGATTGGTTGGCGTAGGACCGGGCGGTCAACGAAAAGCGAGCGGCCCGGGTGCGCAATGCGCACCCGGGCCGCTCGCTGGTTTCCGCTTACCCCTCAGTTCTTGCGGCCGGGGGCCTTGGCGCCGGATTTGAAGCCGAGGCCGCCGGGCTTGGCGGGTGGGGGTGCGACGGCTGGGGTGCCGTTGCCGTTCGCGGGCTGGGCCGGTTCGTCGGCGGGTTCCGTTGCGGCTTCCGGGGTGGCGGAGGCCGGTTCGGCGGGAGCCGGGGCGGCCGTGCCGGGGGCCTTGGGGCCGGGGCGTTTGAAGCCGGACTTCATGGCCAGGCCCTTGGCGGGGATGGACGGCTTGGTTTCGGTCGAGGTCGAAACCGGTTCGGTGGCGGGGGTTTCCGCTACCGGGGCCGCATGGGCGGGGGCCGAGGCTTCCGGTGCCTTGGCTCCGGGTGCCTTTGCCGCGCCCTTCATGGCCAGCCCCTTGCCCGGTGCCTTCGCCGGACCCTTCATTGCCAGACCCTTGACCGGCGGTGTCGCCGGTGCCTCGGCGGCGGGTGCTGCTTCGGTGGCGGCGTCGGGAGTTGCCTTGGCGCCGGGCGCTTTTGCACCGCCCTTCATACCGAGGCCCTTGCCCGGTGCCTTGGCGGGACCCTTCATGGCGAGGCCCTTGACGGGTGCGGCCGGAGCCGACGCCTCTGCCGCGGTGTCCTCGGCCGGAGCCGGGGTCGCCTTGGCTCCGGGTGCCTTCGCGGCGCCCTTCATACCGAGACCACCACCCGGTGCCTTGGCCGCACCCTTCATACCCAGACCACCGGGTGCCTTGCCGCCGCCCTTCATCGCCAGACCGCCACCGGCCGGAGCCGCCTTCGGTTCGGCGGGCGCTTCGGCCGCGGGTGCCGGTTCGGGTTCGGCGGCAACCGGTTCCGGCTCGGGGGCCTGCTTCGGTTCCTGCACTACGGTCAGGTTCTCGGTGAGCTTCGACGGGTCGACCCGGTCGATGGCGTCGAGCATCAACTGCGCGACATCGACGACCTCGACGCCCTGACCGACCTCGCCGCTGTCCTTGCGTGCGGTGACACCGTCGGTGAGCATGACGCGGCAGAACGGGCAGCCGGTCGCGATCTTGGACGGTTCGTTGCCACCGTTCAATGTGGACAGCGCCTCGTCGACGCGATCGATATTGATCCGCTTACCGAGCTGCTCTTCCATCCACATCCGCGCGCCACCGGCGCCACAGCACATGGAACGTTCGCCGTGCCGCGGCATTTCGACGAGGGTGGAGCCGGAGGCCTCCATCAACTCGCGCGGTGCGTTGTAGACCTTGTTGTGCCGGCCCAGGTAGCACGGGTCGTGGTAGGTGACATTCTGCGATACCGAGGCGACCGGGATCAGCTGCTTGGTGCGCACCAGCCGGTTCAGCAGCTGGGTGTGGTGCACCACCTCGTAGGTGCCGCCGACCTGCGGGTACTCGTTGTTCAGCGCGTTGAAGCAGTGCGCACAGGTGACGACGATCTTCTTGCGTGACTGCTCGACACCCTCGAACACCGAGTTCAACAGTTCGATGTTCTGCTGCGCGAGCTGCTGGAACAGGAATTCGTTACCCGCCCGGCGCGCGGAGTCACCGGTGCAGGTCTCGTCGGCGCCGAGCACCATGAACTTCACGCCCGCGGTGGCCAGCAGCTCCGCGACGGCCTTGGTGGTGCGCTTGGCGCGATCCTCGTACGCACCCGCACAGCCGACCCAGAACAGGTACTCGTACCCGTCGAAGGAGTCCGCATCCTGGCCGAAGACCGGGATCTGGAAGTCGAGTTCGTTGATCCAGTTCAGCCGGTCCTTGGCGTTCTGGCCCCAGGGGTTGCCCTTGTTCTCCAGGTTCTTGAACAAACCGGCCAGCTCGGAGGGGAACTCCGACTCGATCAACACCTGGTAGCGGCGCATATCGATGATGTGATCGACATGCTCGATATCGACCGGGCACTGCTCGACGCACGCACCGCAGGTGGTGCAGCTCCACAGCACCTCGGGGTCGATGATGCCGTTGACGTCCTCGCCGCCGACCAGCGGACGCTCCGCCTCGGCCTTGGCCAGTTCGGAGATCTTGGCCAGCTTCGCCTCGTTGGGCTTGCCGTCGCCGTCGACCAGGCCGATCTCGTCGCCGCCCATATCCTTGCGGCCACCGGCCAGCAGGTACGGCGCCTTGGCGACACCGTGGTCGCGCAGCGACATGATCAGCAGCTTGGGCGACAACGGCTTACCGGTATTCCAGGCCGGGCACTGCGACTGGCAGCGACCGCATTCGGTGCAGGTCGTGAAGTCCAGCCAGCCCTTCCAGGAGAAGTCCTCGACCCGGCCCGCGCCGAAGGTGTCGACGTCGGGGTCGGCGGTCTCCATATCGACCGGCTTGCCCTTGGACATCATCGGCTTCGCCGCGCCCAGTGCGACGCCGCCGTCGTCCTCACGCTTGAAGTAGATATTGAAGAAGGCCGCGAACCGGTGCCAGGCCACACCCCAGTTGATATTGCGACCGACCAGCAGCAGGAAGGTGCTGCCCGAAACCATCTTGATGAACGCGAATATGGCGACCATGGCCACGCTGGACGGCAGCAGCTTGGCCACCTGCATGGTGAAGAAGTCGGTCCAGGCCTCGGAGTGGCCGTAGGTGGCGATCTTGCCCGCCTTCACCATGACCATGCCGATGCCCTCGAGGAACACGATCGCCTCGATGACGTAGGCCGGGGCGAACCGGGAACCACTGAATCGCGACAGTCGCGCGGGGACCCGCGGGTGGTTGAGCTGGCGAATGGCGATCAGCACCAGGATGCCGATCACGGTGCCGATGCCGAGCAGTTCGTCCCACAGGTGGTAGATGCCCCAGCCGCCGATGACCGGCCAGTGGAATTCGGGATCGAAAGTCTGCCCGTACGCCTCGAAGTACAGGATGAAACCGCCGAGGAAGCCGATCATCACCAGCCAGTGCGCCCAGCCGACCGTGCGGAACTTGTTCATCCGGGTGTGGGCGAGGAATTCGACGATCATCGTCTTCAAGCGCGGGAAGAAGGGTCGCCAACGATCCGGCGCGGGCTGGCCGATCATGATCGCGCGGGTCATTTTGCCGACGCCACCGACGAATGATGCCCAACCCAACAGGCTGAACGCCACACCAATCGTGCCCAGCGTCAATGTCAGGGCATTCATGTCGCGACCTTTCTTTAGAGGCAACACGAGCGTGGGCGGCGATCTCGCCACCCGGTTGGCTCGTATCCTAACTGCAGGTAAGTTACCCACCGGTAACTTACCTGTCTATCGTACGATCGGCGGTTGGCTCCTGCCCCCTCTTCCTGGGGCTTGACCTGTTTTTCGCCTGTGATGGATTTCACGAAGATCGCGCGATCCGGGTGTGGTTCGGGGCGACAACCACCGTAAACAATGCTCGGTGCCCGATCGGCGGTAAGGACAGGCTTATGTCACGCCGAGATCACAGTGGGAATAGTCGATCTCGCATCTTCATGTCGGTTCGATTACGCTCACCACGTTCTGTTTGATGTGCCTGTCTTTCACACTGCTCGGGGAGAATCCGGGGTCCGACCACCTCGGATTGATGAGCGCTCTCGCGTGTACGGAAGCGGCGCGCGGACAACCTGATGATGGATTGGAAACTGAATGAATCTCCGCAGCACCACCGCGGCTGCCACGATGGTCATCGGCGCGATGACCATCGGATTCGGAGTTGCTCACGCCGAGCCAGCCCCCGCGGCAGCTCAACCGATCAGCTACTCCGTCAAGCTCGTGGACAAGACGGTCGTCGCCACGCTGAAGGGGGGGACCTTCGAGCTGACGAAGTCCGACGAGGAATTGAAGGAACCTGACCTCTACACGGTCAAGGACGAACTCGGCAACACCGTCATGTCGGCACCGCTCGACGTCAATGTCGACCAGACCCCGGTCGACGTCAAGCCGGTTGTGAAGGACGACGGCAAGGTCCTCGAACTGACCCCGGACCAGAGCGTCAAGGTCGAGCAAAAGGTGAATACGGTCAACGCCGTCGCCAAGCCGATCGCCTCCCCGGATGAAGACCAGCGGGCGATGAACGAGTTCTCCACTCAGTTCGGCATCGCCACGGCGGTGGGCGGCTTCGTCGGCACCGCCATCGGTGTCGTCGCCGGTGGTGTCATCGGCTGCATCCTCGGCCTGCCACTGCTCGGTGTCGGCTGCATTCCGGCCGCGATCGCGGGCGCGGGTATCGGTGGCATCCTCGGCACGCTCGCCGTCGGCGGTCCGATCCTGACCCTCGCGGGCATCGACCTGGTCAACACCCTGCAAGCGGCACCCGGCACCACCAAGTTCGCCGAGAAGTCGGTGCCGGCCCAGCAGCCTGCGTCGGCCCAGCAGCCGGTGCCGGCCCAGCAGCCGAACTGATCTCGATCGAAACTCGACCGGCCCGCTCCAACCAGGAGCGGGCCGTTTGCGTTTCAGGCCTGGTGCTCGCGCAAATCCAAACTGCCGCTGAAGATTTCCTCGCCCCTGTGCCGTCCGAAGCGTCCGAAGGAGCGCTCGGCCATCTCGAACGAACCGTCCTCGCGCACCAGCAGGACCGTGCTCGCCCTTGTCCCGTGCAGTGCGTTGGCGATGAATCTGGCCGAGAGCGTGCGCTCGCGCCGCAGCGGGACTCCGGTGTGCGGCAACAGCTCATCGGGCGCCTCGGTGCGATCGGCCAGCACCTCGAAGTAGCGCGCGACATTGCCGGGATCCGATTCGATGACCGTGCGCAGGTCGGTGAGACCGCCGCCTACCTTGGGCCAAATGGATTGGGGCGCTTCGAATGCCGTCCCCGGGCCCGGCGCGGCCGAGGTGATGAACATGCCGTTGGACACGCCGTGGAAGCCCGGTGCCAGCTCCTGGGGCGGTCGTGCGCTGCGGTTGGAGTGCCACCACAGCGATTCGAGATCCGAGATCAGCATGTTGTAGCCGTTGTAGTCGTCGGGGGCGGCGGCTACGTCGAGCACGTACTGCTCAGGGCCAAGTAGTTCACGCCGATCGCCGATGCCGCGCAGGAAATCCATCAGCAGCGCGCCACGCGAACGGGCATCGCCGCGTTCGTCTTTCGGATTGCGCACATTGGTGACGGTGGCGAATCGATTGCGGCCCTTGTCTTCCCGCGTCAACCCGAGCCAGGTACCCGGCGGATCGCCCGCGACCTTGCGCAGCGCCCCGAGATCGCGCCCGGCCAGCAGTCCGGGCACCTCGGACCACCATCGCATCGACTCGGTCGGGCGGGAGTAGAACTCGTCGCGGTTGGCCGCGACGATCAACCGATACTCCGGATGGACCCGCCAACCGATCAACACCAAACACATGCATTCCAGGATGCCGGAAGGTCGCCGGGCCCCACAGGGCATTTGCGCGCACTCGGGCAACGCAAGTTCAGTGGATCCGGGCCCAAGGACAGCAAAAAGGCCGACAGCGTCGCTGCTGTCGGCCTTTCGCGGGGTGCTGCTAGTTGTTGACCTTCAGGCCAGGGTTGTCCGAAAGAACGACGCTGACCGGCTGGGCGAACAGCTGCGGCGCATTGCCGGTGAGTGCACCGATCAGATTCGGGATCTCGCAGATCGGGAAGTCGGCCACCGACGACGCGCTGGAGATGCCCAGCGCCATCCGGCCGGACACGATCGCGCCGCCACTGTCACCGGGCAGGGCGCAGATGTTGGCGGAGAAGGCCTGGGTGAGCTCCCGGTCACCGACCTGCACGGTCTGGTCGACGGCGTTCACGATGCCGCAGCTGAAGCCGGTGCGCGCACCGGACTTGCAGACCGGAGCACCGACCACCGGCACGGCAACGCCCTCGACCGCGACCGGCTGGCCCGGCTGGCGCACGAAGTTGTTGCTGAACCGGTCCTTGGCCTGATCGTTGATCCGGATGATCGAGTAGTCCTGCGAGCCGAGCACCGACTTCTGGAACGTGCCCACTTGCGCGCCCGCCCGATCGCCTGCCAGCTCATAGACGCCGGCCGCATTCCCCGAACCCGCCGACGGAATGTCCGGGTTGCAGTGACCCGCGGTGATGTTCACGACGTTGCCTGCCCGGTCCGTGCCGTTGAAGCCGAGCGAGCAGCGCAGCGACGTCTTCCCGGCGATCGAGGCGAAGCCGTCGCCACCGGCCAGCGGACCGGTCTGCATCGCGGCCGCGGCCGGGGTGGTCTGCAGCTGCTCACCGGCGATCGGCGGGGCCGTCACGATGACCCGCGACGGGTCGACGAAGTTCGGCATCGGCAGGCCGGCCTGCTCGACCCGCACCGCGATGCTGTTGTTGACGGGATCGACCACCACACCGCGCACCAGCGCGGAGACCGCCTCGGGCTGGCCCTCCAGCCAGCGCTCGAACGCGCTCTTCTCGCCGCGCAGCGCCGCCTCGCTCTTGGCGACATTGCGGACCTCGAATCCGGCCGACGTGGCCGCCTGGCGCGCCTCGTCGGCACCAGGGCCCTGTGCGAGCGCCACGACCGCCTTGCCGCCGTCGGCGAGCCACGAACCCGCGAAGACCTGCGGGAACTGGCGCTGCGCTGTGGTGGCGAAGGCCGCGAGCTGCTGGGCCAGATCGGCCCGGTGCAGGTACTCCTCGGGGGAGATCTTCAGATCGCGCGCGACCGCGGCGACCAGGTCGGCGGGCAGGGCCGGCTGGTCGGGTTCTGCGTTCGCCACTGCTGCCGTTGGACCGAACAGCAGAATCGCCGCCGAGGCGGCGATAACTGTTTTTCGGACCCGGGTCTGTCGCGCAGCTGATCGGAACTGACCTATACGTGGCAGGAGCATGCCCATACCTTAAGGTGTCCGGCCGGTTATGCCTACTTATGTCGGAATGTTGTTCGGCCCACTAATGGACCGGCGGTCGGTTTGTCGGAAATACGGTGTCCGACAAGCCCTCTCACCCGGCGTTCGGACGGGTCCGCAGTGCGATGCCGGTGCCGACGCCGCCGCCTGCGGAGGAGTCGATATCGGCCAGGATCGAGCGGATCGGGATACCGAGGGTCGCGGTGCCGCCGTATTGCGCGAGGGCGATATTGGCCTCGTTGCAGTCGGGGGCGTCGGCGGCGTTGGAACCGCTGGTGATGCCAAGGGCCAGCGTGCCGGAGACGATCGCGCCGCCGCTGTCACCGCCGAGCGTGCAGGCCGAGCTGGCGAAGCCGCGCACGGTCTTGCTCACGCCCTCGGCGGTGTACAGCTGGGTTTCGACCCGATCGGCCACCACGAACCCGCAGGTGAAGGTGGAGGATTGGCCCGACTTGCAGATCGGGGCGCCGGTGACCGGCTCGGCGGTACCGGTGATGGTCAGCGTGGTGCCATTGGATCCGCGCACCGACGGCTGGTCCATGCCCGCATTGACCGAGCGCTCGTTGAGCTTGATGACGGAGTAATCGAGCGCGGTCGGGCCGCCGAGGCGTGCCTTGACGAAATTGCCGAGCTCGATGCTGTTCGGGATGTCCCTGACATTGGGCAGGTAGACCGCGGCGTGCTGGTCGTCCTTTTCCAGGTTCGGGTCGCAGTGGCCCGCGCTGATATTCAGCGCGTTACCGGCCGCGTCCACACTGTTGAAGCCGAACGAGCACACATCGACGCCGCGCAGCGAGGTGTCCTTCAGCGAGGTCGGCGCGGTGATATAGGTGTCGCCGCCCATCGGACGGCGTTCGATCGGGCCGCCGCTATTGGGCGAGAGGATGACCTTGACGTTGGCGATCAGGGTCGGCAGGTTCAGCGCGTGGCCGACCGGCGTATTGGCGACCGACAGCACCAGCTGGCTGTTGAGGAAGTCGACCGCGACGGAGTTGATCGACTGGGAGATCTCCTTGGGCAGCGTGTTGATCCACTGATTCAGCTGCATCAGCGAGTTCTCCAGGCCGTTCGCCGAGATCGGGGCCAGATGGGTCTGGTAGCCGTCGGCCGCGGCGATCTTGGCGGCGTCGACCGAGGTGACCGCGACGACCGGCTTACCATCGGTGCCGAGCCAGGCGCCCGCGTAGGTGTCGGGGCGCTCGCTGCGGAACGACTCCGCGTATTCGCTGAGCTCCTGGGCCTTGGCGGAGCGTTCCAGATACTCCGCGGGCGTCATCTTCAGATCGCGGGAAATGGCCTCGACGAGTTCGGGCGGCAGGTTCTCGGCGGAGAGCTGCCCGGGTGCTGTCGGTTCGGCCGAAGCGGCGGTGGTGACGAGCAGGGGTGCGATGAAAACGGTCGCGGCGAATCCGATCGAAGCTGCCTTGACCGCGGCGCTGCGCGCCACCAACTTGCGCATGAAGTCCCTTCGTCGGCACGAGATGTGCCAGCCACTACACCGGTCAGCGGATCACTTTAAGGCACAAACCCCGGTAGGTCGCTGCGAAATCAACCAGGAGGCGCCAACTCGAACGGAATCGGCTGCTGCCACGGCAGTTGCGTCCACGTCGGCGGCGTCCACATCGGGAAGCCGGGACGGGTGGTCGTGGTCCGGCTCGGCCGGGTGGTGGTCGGCGGTGTCGTCGTGGCCGGTGCGGGCGTGGTGGTCGGTGGTGTCGTGGTCGGCTCGGTGGTCTCCGGTTCGCTGCTGGTGATGACGACCGGCGGTTCTGTGGTCGGCGGCGTGGTTTCCGGCACGGTCGGTAGGTCCACCGGCGGCTGCGGAGTCGGGCTCGTCGAGACCTGATCGGATTTGGCGTCGCGCACCGGCGGCACCGGGGTCGAGCCAGGATCTCGGAACAGTATGGCGACACCGATGCCGCCGAGTATCAGGCCGATGCCGACCGCGACCGCGATCAGCAGCGGTGTGCCGCGGTCCTTCTTGGGGGTCGCGGCCGACGGCGGCGCCGCGGTGGTCGCCTCGACCGCGGTCGCCGCGATCAGCGGTGTGGCCACCGGCATCGCCGCCGAGTAGGCCTGCGGCTGCACCTCGGGCGTCGGCACCGCCGGGATGACATCGGTGACCACGGTCGAGTTCTCGGCATTGCTCGGATCCGGCGGGGTCGCGCCGGCCGGGGTCGCCAGCACCGCGGCCAGCGCGGCGCGCGCGGCGTCGTAGGCGTAGGCCAGTTCCGGTGCGACGGCGTCGCTGCCGGGGAGGTCGCCCTCGCTGACCAGCAGTACCGATTTCAGGCCCAGATAGTCCAGTGCGTCGCGGAGCGAGAGCACGTACTCCGATGGCCAGCCCGCGGGATAGGTCGCATAGAACTCGGCGGCGCCGTTCAGATGTTCAGCGGTCAGATTGATCAGGCAGAACAGTGCGGTCGCGACCAGATCCTCGGCCCGGTAGGCCTCGCCGGCGTCGACGGAGATACCGGCCGGATCGCCGACCGAGGATGCGAAACCGGTGATCGAATGTGTATGACCGGCCGGGGCCGGTCCGCCGAGGACGGTGTCGCCGTCATCGGACATATGCAGGATCGACTCGCGGACGATGAACGTCGGTTCGCCGTTATCGGTGACGATGGCCGCTGTGCAGTTGTCCTCGGCGATGCGCAGGCCCACCCCAGTGGCCATCCTCAATACCTCGCTTCGGCGTCACGGATCGGGCCGCACCCCGATCACACCAGCAGCGAGCCGTGTCCCATGGCGCGGAGCATCGACAATAACTCCGAACGGGAACGGGCACCGATCCGGCGTCGGATCCGGGCGACATGATGCTCCACCGTCTTGGCGGAAATGTACAGGCGAGCGCCGATCTCCCGGTACGTCAAACCGAGTAGGACGAGTTCGGCGACCTCGCGCTCACGTTCGCTGAGAATCGCCGCGTCGGCGACCGGTTCCGGGGCGGCGGCCTGACCGTCGCCCGAGGCCGCGGCCGTTGCGGCCGGACGAGCCGCGGGCTCCTGCGGACGGGCGTCGGCCCGGACGGTTCTGGCCAGTTTCAGCAGGGTGGTCGCGGTAGCGGAATCGGCGGCGGCGAGTGCGGCCTCGCTCGCGAGCCGGGCGGCATCCCAGGTCAGCCCGATCTCGCTGAGTCCGGCGACCGCCGCCTGCACCGGGGCCGCGGCGACCTGGCCGCGCAGCACCAGCACCCAGGTGCGGCCCGCGTCGGCGAGGATCGCGGCATGCCGGTCACCGGACTCGGCCGCGGCTTTGAGCAGCCGGGCGTGCGGGAGCAGTTCCTCCGGGCTCTCGTGTGCGATCGCGGCCTGCACGCCGTACCAGTGGAAGGCGTTGGCCCAGGCGGGCGGCTGGTCGAGTCGGCGCAGCAGCGCGAGGCTGGCGTCGACCAGCGGTGCGATCCGGCGTTCGTCGCGCAGCCGGATGCCCGCCAGCCACAACTCGCCGATCGGCAGCAGGGTGAGCAGGTCGGCGTCGACGTCGTCGAAGAGCGGATAGGCGGCCTGCCAGGCGCGGGTGAGTGCGGCGTGGTCGCCGCCGCGGCGGGCCAGACCGACCGCGACACCATGGGCGAGCAGGCGGTCGCGGATATCGAGCGAATCGAATTGCAGTGCGGCGACGGTGGTCGCGGCGGCCTGTTCGTCGCCGCCGAGCATCGCCGCCCAGGCGGTCAGCACCTGCAACTGGTGACAGCGCAGACCGCTGGTGGTGGCCCGGCGCAGCGCCTCACCGGCACGGCGTGGTTCGCCGGTGCTCAGGCACAGCAGCGTCGCGATGGAGACCGCGGTGCACGGCAGGAACCGATCGGTGCCCGCATCGGCCTGCGCGGCCTGGATGAGCGCGGATACGGCTGCGGCGGTGCCGGTTCCGTGTTCGACGATGGTGCGGGCGAGTGCGGTCGCGATCAGACGGGCGTGCGCGTTGGCCTCGGTCGGCGGCCACTGCGTCGCCGATTCGGACAGCTCCGCGGCGGCGGTCACCTCACCGGCGAGATACTGCACGGTCGCGCCGACCGCCCAATCCGCGCCGACCCGATGTGCGCCGAGCCAGGAATACAGTTGCGCCGCGCGCCCGACCAGACCGCGGCGGGTCAGCACCGCCGCGCAGATCCGCACGGCCGCAGCCAGTTCCGCGCCGGTGACACCGGGGCGAGCCAGCACCGGTTCGGCAAGTCGCATGGCGGTATCGCCATCGCCGGTGCATGCGGCCGCCTCCGCCCAGCGCAACGCGATGACGTCCGGATCCGCGCCGGTCGCCGCCGCGGCGGCGTAGTAGCGCACGGCCTCACGTCCCGCCTTTTCGGCTGCGGCGCAGAGGAATTCGGCTAGACGCTGGTCGCGGACACCGGATTCGGCGAGCAGCAGCGCGGTGTGGTCGCGCAGCAGGCCCGCATCCAATCGCGCGTTGAGCAAACGACGCTGCACGGCAACGAAGCGGCGGTCGCCGAGCAGGGTGCGTAGCGGTGTGACGGCGGGTTCGAGCAACAGATCGGCATCGGTGACCAGTGCGCTGGCCCTGGCCCGGTCGATGAGTTCTTGGGCCGCGGCGGTGTCCACGCCGAGGACCTCGGTGAGTTCGGAGGAATCCAGGCCGGTGCCGGTGGTGGCGACGACCAGGGTTTCCAGCAGATCGGGCTCGAGGTTGTCCAGGAGGGCGCGCGTCCAGGCGGCGACGGCGTCGTCGACGGCGCGGATGCCGGCGTCGAGGCGGGCCGAGCAGGCGGCGGTCAGCGCGGCCACCACGCCACCGCGGCTGCCCGCGGTCTGACGATGGATGTGCTGGGCCACCGGGCGCGGCACCGCCATACCCAATTCGCGGGCGAACGGGGCGATATCGGAGACGCCGAGCGCCCGCAGATCGGCCACCCGGCCGCGGCGGGCCACGGTGTCGGCGAGTGTGCGCAGTTGTGGATCGTGCGGGCGCGGCTGGGTCGCGACAATGACCGTGTAGCGGCCGGATTCGATGGTCGCGCAGAGGGATTCGAGATCGGAGTCGCTCAGCGTGTGGGCATTGTCGATGATCAGGGCCGGGCGCGGTGTGTGCGGGTGTGCGCCGTCGATGCGGTGGATCGGATGCGCTCCGTTATCGGTGCGCTGAATGATGTCGGTTTTCTCGGCGGTTCGGGTTCCGTGGCCGTTGCCGGTGGCGTGGGCCGCGCCGATGGTGTGCGAATCGACGTGGTCGGGGTGCTGCCCGTCGGCGCGGTGGGCGTCAGCCGTCGCGTGCGCTCCGTTGACCGAGCCTGCTTGCGCTGCAAGGTGTTCGGGCATTACGGGGTCGTCTCGGAACGGGATGCCGTGTGCGCGCAGGCGGGCCCGGATCACCGAGAGGAGGGTGGATTTGCCGGAGCCGGATCGGCCCCTGATCAGATAGACCACGGGTTCCCGGTCCGCGGAGTCCAATTCGCGGAAGATCTCGCGTGCGCAGGGCAGCGTGTCGAAGGCGATATCACCCATCATCTGCCTCCGGGGATCTTGGGCAGTGCGGATTGGACGCCGCCGAGGGTGTCGCTCAGCGGGTTCGTCGGCAGGGACGGCACGGTCGGGATCTGCACCTGTGTCTGCGTCTGCGTCTGCGGGGCAGGCTGCGGTTGTGGCGCGGGTTGGGTCTGTGTTGCCGGAGCTTCCGCCGTCGGCTGCGTCGCCGGTGCCGGTTGGCCGGGAGCCGGTTGGTTCTGGGTGGTCTGGCCGTCGGCGGACTCGCCTGCGACGGGTTGGCTGCTCGCTACCGCGACGGTGCTCGTTGCAGCGGAACCTGGCTGTCCCGCAGCAGGTTTCGGTTTCGGACTGCCGACGGGCGAATCCTTCGCCGAGGTCGTCGCCGAGCCGGTGGGATTGCCGTCACTGGTCGCCGCGACGACGGAAGCGCCCGGCGTTGTCGTCGGATCCGAACTTGCCGGTGACGTCGGACCGGGCTGCGCGCCGGTGCCGATGGCGACGGTGCCGGTCGCGAGTGCGCCGAGCACCAGTGCCGCTCCCGCGATGATGACGGCGCGCTGGCGGCCGCTGAGCCTGCGGCGGGGCCGGTCGCTCGTGCCGGGCAGGGTCTTTTTGGGCACGGTGTCATCGTGGGAAAGGCCGCCGCTTGCCACCACGCTACTGGTCACGCGGGAGCTGTTCGCGGACTTTTCGACCGGCCGCGGCACGGTGGGCAGCTCCTCGGTTTTCACGTTGCTGCCCATGACTGCGACCGGGGTGCGATCCACGGTGACCGACATCAAGTCCGCGGCCAGTTCGGCGGCACCGAGCGCGCTGGTCAGCCGTGGTTGCGGGGCAGCGACCACGGGGAGTGCGAATTCGGTGGAGATCAACTCGGCCACCAGCGGGATCGCGCCGCCGCCGCCGGTGAGCAGCACCCGGCCGATATTGCCGATATCGAGTCCGGCGCGATGTACCGCATCGCGGATGAGATCGAGCGAGGTGAGTAAGGGGCCGCGCAGTAGGTCCTCGAGTTCGTCGCGGACCAGCCGGATGTTTTCGGCGTGGTGATCGTCCGGGTTCAAACGGACCGGGACAACCGTCGCGGTATTTGTGGAAAGCTCTTCCTTCGCATATCGGCAGCGATCGCGCAATGCCGACAATTCCCGTTCCACCACCGGATCGAACGGATCGAAATCATTTCCACGTAAGGCATTAGCCAGGACATAGCGCATGGTCAACAGATCGAATTCGGCGCCGGCGACATCAGTGGTGCGCAATGGCGCGCCGAGCACGGCCGCCTGCGCGCCGGTGCGGACCACCGAGACGGTGAGGCCGGAAGCGCCGAGGTCGTATACGACAACCGTGCCGTCGCCGAGCGGGCCGTGCGCGGCCTCCAGCCAGCGCACCGACGCGGTCGGCTCCGGAACCAAGGTCACCTCGCGCAGGGCGGCGCGATCCAGCGCGGCCCGCTGCACATCGACGGTATGTCGCGACCACCACGCCGGATGGCAGGCGACCATGGAGTGCGCGGCACCGGCCCCGATCTCATCGATCAGACAGCCGACCGCGGTGGCCACGAGATCCGCTGCGGAGTGGGCGGTTCCGTCCTCGGCGAGGATATCCACCGGATCACCGACCCGGGCGAGGAAGCCCTCGAGTACAACGTCACTGGAGTGCCTGCCGGTGGGGCGAGCGCCACTCCCGAATGCGGGCGCCGCATGCGGGGCGAGGCGCAGCACACTCGGATGGGTGATGACAGTGTCGCCGGAGTGACCCCTGTCATAGTCGCTGCCGTCCCCCGGGGTCGCCACGGCGACCGAATTCGACGCTCCGACAGTGATGCCGAGCGCCAGACGCTCTGTCATTCGAGAACCCCGTTCGAAAACTGTGTGGCCCGGTAGTCGCTGTTGTATAGACGGGAAGGCGCAGTGGACCTGCCAGCCGCAACACTTCTGTCGGTTGCTGAGCATCAGCCGTTACTCGGTCGGGGAAGGTGCGGGGAAATTCCCCTAATGGTTCGGGGGTCCCTAACGGGAACGCGTGGTTCGTAGTAGGGGTGCGCCCCGTTTCGGAGTAACGCCG
This sequence comes from Nocardia pseudovaccinii, assembly GCF_050942345.1. Taxonomy (NCBI): domain Bacteria; kingdom Bacillati; phylum Actinomycetota; class Actinomycetes; order Mycobacteriales; family Nocardiaceae; genus Nocardia; species Nocardia pseudovaccinii. The sequence goes on along the minus strand of NZ_CP192074.1, from coordinate 9,434,053 downwards.
GGCGTCCCTAGCGTGAAATGCATTCCAACGACTGCGGATCGCGAGGGTCCGCTCATCCAGGAGATGATTTCGATGACACCCAACGCGATTCTGGAGTTCATTCTCAACCTGCTCCGTGACCACGAGGCCGCGGTGGGTTATTGCGCCAACCCCGGCCAGGCGCTGGCAGCTGCCGGTTTGCCCGCCGTGACGCCGGAGGATATCGCCGCCGTCGCCCCCATGGTCGCCGAATCGGCCCTGATCGCGGGCGGCTCACAGCTGTCGGCGATCGTGGCGGCCGGTGGCGCCGGGGCGGTCGATGCCGGTGCCGCCGCCGGCGCCAATACCGCCGCCGCGGTTGGACTCGGTGCGGCCGCCGACGCGGGCGTTGACCTCGGCACCGATATCGACCTCGGCGCGGACCTCGGCCTCGGCGTCGGCACCGGCCTCGACCTGGGTGCCGGGCTCAACGGCGCGATCGGCGCGGGCCTGCAGGCCGGAGCCGACCTCGGCGCCGGTCTCGGCAGCATTGTCGGCGCGGGCGCGGATCTGACCGCCGGTCTCGGCGGCGCCATCGGCGCCGGTGTACAGGCCGTGACGGGTCTCGGCGGTGCGCTGGGTGGCGCGCTCGGCGCGGGAGCGCAGGCCGGTGCCGATCTCGCCACTGGTCTCGAGGGTGCACTCGGTGCCGGAGCGCAGATCGGAACGGGGCTGGAGGGGACTCTCGGCGCGGGCCTGAACGGCGGCGCGCAGGTGATCTCGGGCTTGGAGACGGGTCTCGGTGGCGCAGTCGGCGCGGGCGCCGATCTCGGCGCCGGGCTGAGCGGCGCCATCGGAGCGGGCACTCAGTTGGGTGCCGGCCTCGGCGGTGCCCTTGGCGCCGGTGCCCAAGCAGGCGCTGACCTGGGCACAAGCCTTTCGACCGGCCTCAACGGCGTTGTGAACGCGGGCACGCAGGCTGGCGCGGGCCTGGAGGCGGGTCTTGGTGGTGCTGTGGGTGCGGGTGGTCAGGTTGGCGCGGATTTGGGTGCTGGTCTGGGTGGTGTGGTCGATGCGGGTGCGCAGGCCGCGACGGGCCTCGGTGGCGCTGTCGGTGCGGATCTCGGTGCCGGTCTCGGCGGCACGATTGGTGCAGGGGCACAAGCGATTTCGGGCTTGGAGACCGGCCTCGGCGGCGCTGTCGGCGCGGGTGCCGATCTCGGTGGCAGCTTGGGGGGCGCACTGGACGCCGGTGCCCAGGCATCGACCGGCTTCTCCAGCGCAATCGGCACCGCAGCCGACGCGAACGCTGATTTGTCCACAGGCCTGACAGGCGCGGTGAACGCCGGTGCGCAGGCGGGCTCCGATCTGGGTGGCAGTCTGTCGACCGGCTTGGGGGGCGCCGCGGGTGCCGGTGCCCAGGCGGGTGCCGACCTGTCCACGGGTCTTAGCGGTGCTATTGGCGGCGGTGCGCAGGCGGGCTCCGATCTGGGTGGCAGCTTGTCCACCGGTCTGGGTGGTGCCGTTGATGCGGGTGCCCACACGGCCGGTGGTCTGGAAACCGGCCTGTCCACCGGAATCGGTGGCGCGCTCGGCGGGGGTGCGCAGCTGGGATCGGATCTGGGTGGGAGTCTGTCGACCGGTCTGGAAGGCGCGGCAGGCGCAGGAGCCCAGGCAGGTGCTGATCTGTCCACAGGACTGAGTGGCGCGGTCGGTGGCGGCGCGGAACTGGGGTCCGATCTCGGTGCCGGTCTGTCCACAGGTCTCGGCGGTGCTGTCGATGCCGGGGCACAGACGGGTGCCGATCTGGGCGGCAGCTTGTCCACAGGTCTGGGCGGCACTGTCAGCGCTGGTACGCAGGCTGGCGCTGATCTGGGTGGCAGTCTGTCGACCGGCTTGGGAGGTGCCGCGGGTGCTGGTGCCCAGGCAGGTGCCGACCTGTCCACGGGACTGAGCGGCGCCGTTGGCGGCGGTGCGCAGGCGGGCTCCGATCTGGGTGGCAGCTTGTCCACAGGTCTGGGCGGTGCTGTTGATGCTGGTGCGCAGGCCGCCGGTGGTTTGGAATCCGGGTTGTCCACCGGAATTGGTGGCGCGCTCGATGGCGGTGCGCAGTTGGGGTCTCAGCTCGGTGGCGGTCTGTCGACCGGTCTGGAGGGCGCGGCGGGTGCCGGAGCAGGGCTTGGTGGCAGCTTGTCCACAGGTCTCGGTGGTGCTGTGGATGCTGGCGCGCAGGCCGCCGGTGGTTTGGAATCCGGTCTGTCCACTGGCATTGGTGGTGGTGCGCAGTTGGGTTCTGAGCTGGGCGGCGGGTTGTCGACTGGTCTGGGTGGTGCTGTCGACGCAGGTGCTCAGGCTGGTGCTGATCTGGGCGGCGGTTTGTCCAGTGGTTTCGGTGGTGCTGCTGACGCTGGTGCGCAGGCTGCCGGTGGTTTGGAAACAGGGTTGTCCACAGGGATCGGTGGTGCGCTTGGTGCCGGTGCGCAGGCGGGGTCCGGTCTGGGTGGTGGCTTGGCTACCGGTCTGGGTGGTGCTGTCGACGCAGGTGCTCAGGCGACGAGCGGTCTGGAGGCAGGGTTGTCCACCGGGATCGGTGGGGCTGCGCAGGCCGGTGCGGGTGTTGGGGGCGGGTTGCCCACAGGGGGGAATGGGGTTGTTGATGCTGGGGCGCAGGCTACTTCGGGGATCGAGGGGGCTTTCGATGCGGGGGCGCATGCGGCGAGTGGGCTCGGGGGTGGGCTGGAGGCTGGGCTCGGCGGCGTGGTGGATACCGGTGCTGGGCTCGGTGGCGGGGTATCGAGTGGGGCTTCGTCCGCGATCGGTACCGGTGCTCAGGTGACGACGGGGCTGGAGTCGAGTTTGGCTACCGGCGCGGCGCTCGGTGCGGGTGCTGAGCTCGGTGGCGGGTTGTCGAGCAGTCTCGGTGGTGCTCTCGGCGGCGGTGCGCAGGTCGGATCGGATCTGGGTGACGCTGGGGCGCACGCCACGTCCGGGTTCTCCAGTGCCATCGGCGGCGCGGCTGATCTGGGCGGCGGTTTGTCCACCGGACTGGGCGGTGCCGTCGGCGCCGGGACGCAGGCCGGTGCGGGGCTGTCCACGGGTGTCGGCGCTGGTGCACAGGCTGGTGCCGATCTCGGTGGCAGCCTGGCATCCGGACTGAGCGGTGCGGTCGGTGCCGGTGCGCAGGCGGGCGCCGATCTCGGTGCGGGCCTGTCCTCGGGTCTGAATGGCGCGGTCGGTGCCGGTGCGCATGCGGGTTCGGAGCTCGGTGCGGGTGTGAGCGGTGCGGTCGGTGCCGGTGCCCATGCGGGTTCGGAGCTCGGTGCGGGCTTGTCTTCGGGTGCGAGCGGTGCGGTCGGTGCCGGTGCGCATGCGGGTTCGGAGTTGGGTGCGGGACTCTCGTCGGGTGTGAGCGGCGCGGTCGGCGCCGGGACGCAGGCGGGTGCGGGGCTGTCCACAGGTTTGGGCGGTGCTGTCGATGCCGGGGGCCATGCGGCTACCGGTCTGGAGACGGGGCTGTCCAGCGGAGTCGGTGCGGCCACCGGGCTCGGCGGCAGTGTGTCCACCGGAGCGCAGGGCGCCGTCGACGCCGGAACACATCTGGGGACAGGTCTGGAGACGGGTCTTTCCAGCGGAATCAGCAGTGGCGTCCAGGCAGGCAGTGGCCTGGAAACCAGCCTCGGCGGTGGTGCGCACGCCGGAACCGGTTTGGCCACAGGCCTTTCCACCGGTGGCTCGGCGGATGCGGGCCTCGGCGGCGGACTCTCGTCGAGCGTCGACTCCACGGTGCACTCCGGCGCCGCGGCACAGGGCACCGCCAACGGCGCCGCGGATCTGGGCGGTCACGCTGGTTCGGCACTGACCGGCGGCGCCGCCTCGACCGTCGGGTCCACCGCGAATACCTGGTCGTCGCTGGACGTTTCGAATGCCTTCGGTTCCGGACTCGACAGTTCGGCCGGATCGCATCTGGACACGTCGGTCACCGGACACAGCGATTCCAGCCTCTTCGCCGATACTCATGCGGGTACCGATCTGGCCGGACATGCCGGCGGCGATCTGGGCGGCGACGCCTTCCTGCACTAAGAGGCAGCCGATATTCGTACGAAAGAGGTTCGATGGGGACACCCGCAGTCAATGCTCAACCGCCCGCGGTACCGCTGCTGACGGTATTGGGTGAAACCATCGCCGCGGCGCGCGCCGCGGGTCGCAATGATCTGGTCGGTCGCCTGGAAATGGCGGCCGACCGGGTCCGCGACCCGCGGCGCCGCATCGTGATCGTCGGGCAACTCGGTCAGGGCAAGAGTTGTTTCGTCAATGCGCTGTTGAATCTGGAGATCTGCCCGGTCGGCGATGACGCGACCACCGCTGTCCCGACCTTGCTCGCCCACGGTCCCGAACCGTATGCCGAACTGGTGCTGGCCGGTCCGAGTGGAACCGAGGAAGCGCGAGTTCCGTTGCCGGTCGACGAGATCGGCATGATCAACGTCCGCACACCGCAGGCACACGGCCGACGGGTGCTGCGCATCGAGATCCAGCTCCCGAATCCGCTGCTGGCCGACGGCATCGTCCTGGTGGACACACCGGGCGTCGGTGGCCACGGAAGTGGTTATGCGGCAGGCGTACTCGGCCTGGTCGCGACCGCCGACGCAGTGCTGGTGCTCTCGGATGCCTCCACCGAACTCACCGAGCCGGAACTGGCGTTCCTCCGGCAGGTCCGCGAACTGTGCCCGACGACCGCACTGTTACTCACCAAGATCGATCTGTATCCGCATTGGCGCCAAGTGCATCAGGCCGACGAGGGTCATCTGAGCCGAGCGCGAGTCGAGGTGCCGATCATCCCGGTTTCCGCGGTCCTGCGCAGGCACGCGATGATTCTGCAAGACCAGCAGTTGGGTGCCGAATCCGGCTTCGGTGTGCTGTACCAGTTCCTCCGCGAACAGGTGGTAGCCCGCGATCAGGCCGCCACCCTCGTTGCGGTAGCCCACGATATCCAGTCCGCCGCAGAGCATTTGGCGCTCGCGCTCGGCAGTGAGCTGGTCGCACTGCGTGATCCACGCCAGGGCGCGATGGCGGTCCGTGAGCTGCAAATCGCGAAGACCACCGCCGAGGATCTGCATCGGCGCACCTCGGCCTGGCAGCTGACCCTCTCCGACGGCATCACCGATCTGGCCGGCGATGTCGATCACGATCTGCGCGAACGCCTGCGCGAGATCGCCCGAACCGGTGAGGAATGGATCGATAAGCACGATCCGGGCCGCCATTGGGAGCGGATTGCCGAATGGCTCACCGGCGATATCGACACCGCCCTCGGCGACAACCTGCTCTGGACGCATACCCGCGCGGTGGAACTCGCGGAGCGGGTAGCCGAGCATTTCACCGAGATCGGCATGGTCGAACTGCCCGATGTCAGTTCCGGCCTGCACACCGAGGACAGCCGCGCAGGCGGGGGCACCCTCGCCGATCTGGAGCCCGATATCGGCTTCGGCAGCAAAATTCTGGTCGGCATGCGGGGCTCCTACGGCGGCGTGCTGATGGTCGGGCTGGCGACCACCTTCGCCGGGCTTGCGATGCTCAATCCGATCTCCATCGGCGCCGGTGTCCTGGTGGGCGGCAAGGCTTTCCGCGATGACAAGCAGGCCAGGCTGGCCCGGCGCCGCAACGAGGCCAAGGTCGCCATCCGGCGCTTCATCGACGACGTCGCATTCCAGGCGGGCAAGGAATCCAAGGATCGCCTGCACCGCATCCACCGGGCACTGCGCGATCACTACACCGGCGTCGCCGAACGCAGCCTGCGCTCCATCGACGATTCGCTGCGGGCCGCGCAGGAGGCGGCGAATATGGAAACGGCCCGCCGGACCGAGCGCGGCGCGGTGCTCGATCGGCAGCTGCACATGGTCGCCGAGCTGCGACGCTATGCGGATGCTATGCAACCTGCCATCGCCGCGCCGTGGAAAGGGGCCGCCGGTACGGTAACCCCGTGAGAAGAGACGTGACCCGGCATGATGCTCGGCGGGCGCCCGGCATCGTCGCCGAGGCGCATCAGCTGGTCGCCGCGGCCAGGCAGGCATTTCCCCGTGAGCCGCGACCGCGTGCGCTGCTGGCCGATTGTGCCCGCCGCCTGGATCAACCGCTGCGGGTGGCGCTGGCGGGTTCGTTGAAGGCGGGCAAGTCGACTCTGCTCAACTCCCTGGTCGGCCAGGACATCGCCCCGACCGATGCGACCGAATGCACGCGCGTGGTCACCTGGTACCGCAACGGCTCGACCCCGAGCGTCACGGCCTACGCACCGGACGGCTCTACGGCGAATGTGGTGGTGCGCCGCGGTAACGGCACGCACGGGCTCACCTTCGATCTGGAACGACTGAACTGGAATGCGCCGGGCCCGCGCGAGGTGGACCACCTCGAGGTCGAGTGGCCCGCGGCCGCACTGGCGAATACCACCATCATCGACACCCCGGGCACGTCGTCGCTGTCGCGGGAAGTGTCGTTGCGGACCGCGCGACTGCTCACGCCCGGTGACGCCGACGGCATGGCGGCCGTATCGATTCCGGGCGCGGACGCCGTGGTCTATCTGCTGCGTCGGCTCGACGACGCCGACGTCAGGTTCCTGGAACAGGTCGGTGCCGGAACCGCTGGTGCGCAGGGCATTTCGGGTCCACTGGGTGTTATCGGAGTGGTCTCGCGTGCCGACGAGATCGGGGCGGGCCGGATCGACGCACTGCATTCGGCTCGCGATGTCGCGGCACGTTTCGCGGGCGAATTGGAGCGAACGGGACTGTGCCAGGCGGTAATTCCGGTCGCCGGTCTGCTCGCATTCGCCGCGGCGACCCTGCGTCAGCAGGAATTCACCGCCTTCGAGGCGCTGGCCCGCATCCCGGTCGATGAACTGAGCGCCGCACTGCTCTCAGCCGATCGGTTCGCCCGCCCCGATATTGCGCTGCCGGTCCCGCCCGAACTCCGCGCCCAGCTGGCGGCCCGTTTCGGCCTGTTCGGAATTCGCATGGCGGTCACACTGATCCGCCTCGGTGTGCGCGACTCCGCCTCGCTGGCAGCGGAATTGACCAACCGCAGCGGTGTGGACGAACTCCGCTCGGTACTCGATGTCCAATTCGGACAGCGCGCCGACCAGCTCAAGGCGCACTCGGCCCTCACCGCCCTGGCGCGCGTTCTGACCGCATACCCCGGCACCCCCGCCGACCAGCTGCTACCCCGAGTCCGCACCCTGCTCGCCGACGTGCACGGTTTCGCCGAACTCCGCCTCCTCGGTCGCCTGCGCACCGATGAATTGGCCCTGCCCGCACCGGATCTCGCCGAACTGCACCGACTGATCGGCGGCTCCGGCGTCGCACCGCACCTGCGACTCGGCCTGCCCTTCGGCACCGACCCCGCCATACAGCGCGCCGAGGCGATGGCCGCCGTGCGCAAATGGCGTGCCCGCGCCCGCCACCCCCTGGCCGACCAGTTCACCACCACCGCCTGCCTCACCGCGGCTCGCAGCGCCGAAGGCACTCTCAGCCTGCTGCCCGAGTGATCCCCGCCAACTGACGACTGCGGGAAGCCGTAGTGCCTCAGCCTGGCTTCGTCGGTGACCACCCAGTTCGAGGTTCGACGATGATGCGGCGCGAGGCAATGGTGGTAACCAGCGATGCGGCTCGACGCGATAGTGATCAACTAGCGATCCAGCGCGACGAAACAGTGGTCAATCGGTGATCTGACGAGCGGTCAGTCGGTGATTCGGCGGAGCAACAGTGGTCAACCGGTGATCCGCCGCAACGCCTCGGCCAACTCCCTGCCCGACGGCGCGTGCTCCGGGTCGATCAGAACCTGCGCGGCCAACCCCGTCAGCAGCGCCTGATAGAGCGACCCGATGGCACGCCCGCCTTCGGTATCGGATTCATCGATGCCCTCGAACAGGCGGGCCAGCCCACGGCGAGCCTCGTCGAGACTGTCTGCCAACTGTTCGCGGGTCGCCTCGTCCTGCCCGGACTGGGCGAGGATGTCGAAGGTCGCCGACCAGAGCCCGCGGTGATCGGCAATCGAGTCGAGCACCGCCGTCCAGTTCGCTTCGAAACGTTGCAGCGCAGTCGAATTCGGCTCCGCTGCCGCGCTCAGGGTGCGTTCGAGTTCATCGCCCCACTCCCGATTCGCCTCGGCCAGTGCCGCATTGAGCAGTGCCTCCTTGGAGCCGAAGTGGTAGCCGATGGCCGCCATGCTGACCCCGCCCGCCGCATTCGAAATATCGCGCACGGTGGTGCGCGTATAGCCCTTCTCGAACAGGCAGCGGCGCGCGCCCGCCAGCAGATCCTCGCGATTTCCCATGGTCGGCATGCTAGCGCAATCGCCTTAGGCATTTGTCTTGCGCATGCGCCTAAGACAAATGTACAGTTTTCGGCATGAGTAGTAACCGCACCGTTCTCATCTCCGGAGCGAGCATCGCCGGACCGGCACTGGCCTTCTGGCTGCACCGCTACGGATTCACCCCGACGATCGTCGAGCGCGCACCGCGGCTGCGCGAGGGCGGTCAGGCCATCGACGTACTCGGCACCGCGACCGATGTTTTGCGTCGCATGGGCCTGCTCGAGCGGGTGCACGAGCTGAGCACCGGCAAGCGCGGCACCTCCTATGTCGATGCTGCGGGCAAGGTGAAGGCAGACATCAGTAGTGAAGTCTTCAATGGCGTAGGAGCCAACGGCGACACCGAGATTCAGCGCGGTGACCTGTCCGGTGTGCTCTACGAGGCCACCGAGGGCAACGTCGAGTACCTCTTCGGCGACTCGATAACCGAACTCGCCCAAGATGATTCGGGCGTGCACGTCACCTTCGTCAATGCCGAACCCCGCACCTTCGACCTGGTGATCGGCGCGGACGGCGTGCACTCCAACATCCGCAAACTGGTCTTCGGCCCGGAATCGGACTTCATCCGGCATATGGGCTACTGCATTTCGATTTACACCACCCCCAACCTGCTCGAACTCGATCGATGGGAGCTGGACTACAACACTCCCGGCACCATCGCGGGCAGCTACAGCGCACGCCGGAACACCGAAGCCAAAGCGGTTTTCGCGTTCGAATCCGAGCAACTCGACTACGACTACCGCGATATCGAACAGCAGAAGCAGATCCTCGCCGACCGATTCGCGGGTCAGGGCTGGGAGGTGCCGAAACTGCTCGCCCACCTCGATGCCGCCGACGATTTCTACTTCGACGCCATGGCACAGATCCACATGGAGGACTGGTCCAAGGGGCGCGTCGCACTGGTCGGCGATGCGGGCTATTGCGCATCACCGCTATCCGGTCAGGGCGCCGACCTGTCGCTGGTCGGTGCCTACATCCTGGCCGGTGAACTCGCCGCCGCGGGTGGTGATCACACCATCGCCTTCGCCCGCTATCGCGCGGAAATGCTGCCGATGGTGCGGGCCTGTCAGACCTTCGCCGAGGGTGTCGGCAAATGGTATGCGCCGCCGAGCAATTCGATGATCCGCATGCGCAATCTCAATGTCCGTCTGCTGCCGTACCTGCCGTGGCGGGGTCTGATCGGCGGTGCACCGCAGAAGGTCGCCCGCACGGTCGTCGCGAAGGATTACGCGGCGTAGTCCCGGGTGTGGACCCGCGACCCTTGGGTACGCCCCGGATATCGAACCCAGGAGCATGCGATGACTCAAAAAGATGTGGTGAACGCTTTGCTGGACCGGGCGGGCACCGGCTACGCGGCCGAGGCAGGCATCACCCTGGCCGATAAACCCGCTCCGCTCTTCCAACTGCTCATGCTCGCCGAATTGCTCAGCACCCGGATCTCCGCCGATATCGCCGTCGCCGCGGCCAAGGAACTGGTGAGCACCGGATATCGCACCCCGGACCGGGTCGCGGACGCCGACTGGCAGGAACTCGTCGACGCACTCGGGCGCGCCCATTACAAGCGCTACGACGAAAGTACGGCGTCACGCTTGGGCGCCAACGCGTCTCGCGTGCTCGACCGCTACGACGGTGATCTGCGCAAACTCGCCGACGAAGCCGAGCACGTGCCGACCCGTGCCGCCGAACTGCTGCAACAGTTCCAGGGCATCGGCCCGACCGGCAGCGATATCTTCTTACGCGAAGTCCAGGACGTATGGACCTGGGCCCGTCCGCATTTCGACGAACGCGCGCTGCGTGGCGCCGAACGCGTCCGGCTTCCGAAGGATCCGGACCGCCTGGCCGATCTGGCCCCCGAAAACCACACCGCCGATCTGGCCGCCGCATTGGTGCGGGTCGCATTGGACCGCGAGATCGCCGATCAGGTGCTCGCCGCCACCTGAGGATCAGGTGATCAGCACCTGTACCCGCAGACCGGCCGCGGCGATCATATTGACCAGCGCGTCCAGGCTGAACAGCTGCGTTCGGCCGCCGAGCAGGTCGGAGATCCGCGCGGCGGTCACGCCTAGGTGCTCGGCGGCGGCGTCCGGACTCCAGCCCTGGGCCGCGATCCGGTCGGTCAGTTCGAATATCAACTGCGACCGCAGCCGCATGTTCTCGACGTCGTCTCGGATGTCGTCGATCGCATCCCACACGATGTCGAAGATCTTCTCGGCCATGCTTAGCCCACCTTCTCGAGCTGTTCGAGGACGTATGTGCGCTGCTGGTGTACAAGTGGAGAGACCGTGCCCATCGTCGCAGCAGGTGCGGTCAAACGGCGGCAACTCCGCCGAACCCGCGTATTTCCGGACCCGGCGAAGGAAGGTCGTGAGGTGATGTCGGACCGTGACGCGAAACCGTTCGCCCAGGTGAGACTGGCTGCGGGGGCGCTATTCGTGCGCGGCGAGGACGTGCTGCTCGTCCATTCGGTCGATCGGGGCGGTTGGGACATTCCGGGCGGCATTGTCGGGCCCGGCGAATCGCCCGCAGCGGCCTGTCGCCGCGCGATCGGCGAAGAACTCGGCCTCGACCGCCCGCCGCAGCGCCTGCTCGTGCACGACTGGGCACAGAAAACCGCTGGCGACACGATCCTCTACATCTTCGACTGCGGCGAACTCGGCGACGAATCGGCCATCCAACTGCGAGCGAGCGCACTGGACCGCTGGCAGTGGGTTCGCGTCGACACCGTGGACACCCTCGCCCGACCCGAGCTGTGCCGCCGCGTCTGGCAGGCCTTCCGTGCCCGCATGGAGGGCCACGCCGTCTACCTCGAGCACGGCCAACCCGCGCTCAGCTATCCGGACACCGCGGCGCCATCGTGGCTCGATCGGCAGCCCGATCGCGACCGGCACCTCGGCTGAGCGTCAGGGCGTCGTCGCCGTACTGGCCGGGTCGATCAGGATCTTCGCGTGCTGTTCCGGATCGGCCAGCGCGGCGAACGCATTTTCGATGCCGGTCAGCCCGACGGTGCCGGTGATCAAGCGAGCCGGATCGACCTTCCCGTCGGCGATCATATGCAGCGTGTCGCGGAATTCACCCGGATCGTAGCCGAAGGCGAAGCGAAGTTCGATTTCCTTGTTGATGGCCATCGCGGGTTGGAAGCGGTCGGTCTCCATACAGACGCCGACCACGACAACGCGCGACAGCGGCGGCGCGGCCGCGAGGATCTGATCGATAATGCCCGGCACCCCGACGCATTCGAAGACGACCGGACCTGCCGGACCCGCATCGAGTGAGTGCGCCAGCCGGAAGACGTACCACCAGGGCAGATTCGGGACGCGGCGCAGCCGTTCCATGGTGTCGAAACCGAGGCTGAGAATATCGGTGACACCGTTGATCTGCCTGCGCTTCGGCGCTGCCTCCCAAGGGGATTCGGTCGCGGGATCGACGACGATATCGGCGCCGCAGCCGACGGCGAGTTCGCGGCGGCGTGGGGAGAAATCGCTGGCGACCACCGTGCGTACGCCCGACGCCTTCAGCATGCTGATGACAGCCAAACCGATTGGACCACAGCCGATTACGAACGCAGTCCGGCCTTTGCCGACGTGCCCCTTGCGTACCGCGTGCCAGGCGACGGCCATCGGTTCGGTGAGTGCGGCATGTTCGGCCGAAAGTCCGTTCGGGATCGGCATCGTCATGGACTCCTGCACCACCACCTGCTCGGCATACGCGCCGGGCGCGGCCGTCGAGAGCCCGGTCAGCTGCGGTGCGCCATCGTGGCGCACGATCGGCAGTGCCACCACGGGTGTACCCGTGCGCCAGCGTTTGCGGCAGCCCGGCCCGTAATCGACTATCTCGCCACTGAATTCGTGTCCGAGCACCACACTCTGTTCCGCGCGCATGAATTGGTCGTATCCGGTGCGTGCGGCCAACTCGGCCATCTCGTCGGCATGGGTGCGGGCATGCAGATCGGACCCGCAGATGCCGCACCGCGACACATTGATCAGCACCTGCCCGCGACCGGGCGTCGGTGTCGGCAATTCCTCCACCGAAAACTTGGTATCGGTGACGACGGCGGCCCTCATAACGAACTCCTCGGATCGCGTCGGGACGGCTCGCAACCTCCCGTTATCGCCACCCTACTTGCCGTGCGGGAAGAAAATGCGGGTCCGAGTCAGACCGTCGCTTCGGTTTCCAGCGCCCGACGGTCGTAGGAATCACGGGCCGCGGCGATCGCGTTCTGGTGGGTCTCGGTCCAGACCACCAGCGCTTTGATGGTGGTGTGCAGGCTGATGCCGAGCGGGGTCAGGGCGTAATCCACCCGTGGGGGCACCGTCGGATACACCGTGCGCTCGATCAGCCCGTCACGCTCCAAATGCCGCAGCGTGCGGGTGAGCATGCGCTGGCTCACGCCATCGATCTTGCGCTTGAGTTCGGTGAAACGCAGGCTGCGTTGCTCGAGCAGCGCGATGACCAACAGTGACCATTTATCGGCCACCCGGTCCAGAATCTGGCGGACCTCGCAGTCGACCCGGGTATCCCACTGGAGAACGTCGTAGTCCGCCTCGGTATCCCCGCAGTGACCGGGTGACTTCGAAGTGCCTTCTTCCATGGTCACCGATTCTGCCTGCGCAGAACGACCGCGCCCTACGGCTCCGCCGCAGATCAGCTCATGCGCGCCTGAAACTACCTTCTCCTACTGGACCCCGCGCCAGAACGCGGTGCACACAGACGCGGTCGCGCAATGGGTTTCACTGGGCGATCTCACCACCCGACAGCATGTTTGGGATCTGTACCAACGAACCAGTCCCGCCGGAGCAGGTTATCCGCTCGGTCAGTTCTGGCAGGGTATTCACGATCCGAAGCTGCACGTTTTCCGGTTGACGCCCTGGCGCATTCAGCTCATCCGCGGTACCGATCTGCGAAGCCGAATGTGGCGGTCAACTCGGTAATTCGGCTGACGACGGCGGTTCCCGCGGGGGTGCGGGAACCGCCGTTTGGCTACTACTGACGATCCAGCGTCGGGATGACCACCTCGTTCAGGTAATCCTCGATACCGCGACCGCCGCGCTCGGCCTCGTGCACGGTGACGTGCCGGTCGGCCGCTTTCCGCTTCAGTGCCGCACGCGAATTCGGTTCAACGCCACCACCGATGATCAAATTGGTGATCTCGCCGGTATCGAGTACGCGCAATGCCTCGGCGTCGGCGACGGTACCGACGGCGGCATAACCATTGGCCCGCAACAATTCCGTTGCGGTGTCGACGACGGCTTGTCCGCGTCCGACGGCAAGTACTTTCACCTCAGAGCTCCTGTCGGTACCAGTTCGAGAGGATCATCGATGTGGTGCTGCCCGAGCCGTGCATCCCTGGGGAGCACGAGGAAGCCGAGGCACATGACGGCCAGTAGGCCGATGCCGTACCACAGCGTGTAGCGGAAGGTGTTGGCGAAATTCACCGCATTGGCCCGTTCGCCCGCATCGGTGAGCACCTGTGCCACAGCGTAATTGCCCGCACCGGAACTCTGGCAGCTGGCCGGTACCGCCGTCGGATCCACCTGTGCCGACCGGTCGTGAACGCAGGCGAGGAAATTCGCGATGATCTGGTCCTGTGCCGGTCCGGGTAGGCCGATCGTCGAGAGTTCGGTGCGCACCTGCGGCGTGACCGCCTCGACTCCACGCGTCGAATCATGGTCCAGCTGACCGAAGAAGACCACGCCGACCAATGCGACACCGAGCGCGGTGCCGAGCTGCTGTCCGGTATTGAGCAGTCCGGACGCCGCCCCCGCCTCACGCGCGGGCACCTGACCGAGCAGCAGGTCGATGGTCGGCGCGACCACCATGCCGAATCCGGCACCGGTGACGATCAGCGGAATCACCATCTGCCATGACGCGATCGACGCACCGTAATGCGCGGCCAGCCACCCGTACAGCGCGAATCCACCGGCATTCACCACACCACCGGCGACCAGCACGATGCGCCCGAACCGCGGCGCGAGCACACTCACCGAAACCCCGGCCCCGATGCCCGCGCCGACCGCGAAGAAGACTGCCGTGAGCCCGGCCCGCATTGCCGACCAGCCCAGCCCGGCCTGCATGAACAGCGTCCAGATCAGGAAGAACCCGCCGAGCCCGATCCAGAACAGCAGCCAGCTGGCGAGGCCGACCGTGAACGGGCGGGACCGGAACAGCTCCAGATCGATCAGCGGGGATCCGACACTCCGCGCCCGCCGCCGCTCGAAGACGACGAATGCGCCGAAGACCACCGCGGCGCTCACCATCATGACGAAAGTCCATGCGGGCCAGCCCAATCGGCGGCCCTCGGTGAGCGGATATGCCAGCAGCAGCACCGCGGAGATCGCCAGCACCATGCCGATGGGATCCAGTCGCGGCGAGGCTGGCGAGCGTGAATCCCGCATGACGATGGTCGCGGCGATCAGCGCCGCGATCCCGACCGGCACATTGACCAGGAAGATCGGCCGCCAGTCCAGGTCGAACAGATTCCATTGCACCAGCAGTCCGCCGAGTGACAGGCCGACCGCGGAGGCCGAGCCGCCGACACCGCTGTAGATCGCGATGGCCTTGGCGCGCTCTTCCTGCGGGAAGGTGGCCCGGATGATGGCGAGGATCTGCGGCACCATCAGCGCGGCCATCGCGCCCTGGACGAACCGGGAGGTGATCAGCATGGTCGGATCCGAGCTGAAGCCGCACGCGGCCGAGGCCAGCGTGAATCCGGTCATGCCGATCAGGAAGATCCGCTTGCGACCGTAGATATCGCCGAGTCGGCCGCCGGTGATGAGCACCGCGGCGAAGGCGAGCACATACGCCGCGATGATCCATTCGATCTGCGAATACTGGGCGCCCAGATCGGTCTGGATGCTCGGTACCGCGACATTGACGATGGTGACGTCGAGTAGATCCATGAACCCCGCGGCCAGCACGACCGCGAAGGCGATCCATCGGCGCGGGTCGAGTGGCGCGTCTGCGCCAGGAGAGATGTCGGTATCCACGAGAAGGCTCTTTTCGGATCGGTGGAGTAGGACGACACCTCAAACTATGCACATGAAGTGATTATCAATCAAGTGTGCAATCACTAAGGGTGCGTTGATCGGGGTATGCTCGATGAGTGACCGAACCGACCTTCGTGCCGCTGTCCGAGCACCCCGCCTTCCTGCTCGGTCAGCTCGGGTTCCATGTCGCTGCGCGCTTCACCGACCTGCTCGCGCCGCTCGGCATCAGCCCACGCCACTACGGCACGCTGCGAATATTGAGTGCCAACGATGGCCAATCGCAGCAGCAGCTGTGCGAGGCGCAGCGGATCCACCGCAATGTGATGGTCGGGCTGGTGGACGAACTGGAGAAGCGCGGACTCGTCGAGCGACGCAAACATCCGACCGACCGGCGCGCCCACGCGGTGTATCTACTCCCGGCGGCGCACGAGCTGCTCACCCGCGCCGAGGCGATCGTGACCGGATTGGACGCCGATGTCACGGCGGCGCTCGAACCCGACGAGCGCGCCACCCTGGTCGACCTTCTGCAGCGCACCGCGGCGTCGAACGGACTCATCCCGGGCATTCACCCGGGCCTGGCCCGCTCACCAGACAAGTGCTGAGCTCAGATCAGCACGCCGGGATTGAGGATTCCGGCCGGATCCAGCGCGGATTTGGCCGCCCGTAACGCATTCGCGAACGGGTCGGGGCGCTGGCGGTCGTACCACGGTCGGTGGTCTCGGCCCACCGCGTGATGGTGGGTTATGGTCCCGCCCGCAGCTGAGAGTGCCTCGGACACAGCGGCTTTGATGTCATCCCACTGCGCGAGCGTACTGCCCCAGCGACCCGCGGCGTAGATGCCGAAATATGGCGCAGGGCCGTCCGGGTACACATGGGTGAAGCGGCAGGTCACCACGCCGGTGGCGCCGACAGATCGGATGGCGGCGTTGGCGGCCTCGGTCACGGCTGCCTTCAGATTGTCGAATTTGTCCCAGGTGCAGGCGGTTTCGAAGGTTTCGGTGATCATCGACCGGGCCGCGAGGGCGTCGCGTTGATAGGGCATCCGCAGGAATGACGAACGCCAGGTGGCGGCCGCGCTCGAACCTCCTCGGTGCTCGGTCGATTCGGTGTAGCGCGCGGGTTCGGGAAGAGTGCCGCCGTGGTCGGCGACCAACTCGAGCGCGCGTTCCATCCAGGTGCGCGTGGGGTGATCGGCTGATTCGAATCCGAGTACCAGCACACCGCCGCTCGTCGCGGCACCGGCATTGAGAAATGCCTCGGCCGGATCGAGTAGCCGGCAATTGGCCGGGTAGAGGCCGGACTGCGCGATGGCCCTGGTGGCGGCCACGGCCTGGGTGTAGTCGTCGAAGTGCACGGAAGCCGTTGCGCGCCAACGTGGCCGGTCCTGCAAGCGCATCCACGCCTCGGTGACTATTCCCAGTGTCCCTTCGGATCCGAGGAACAGCCGATCCGGTGACGGCCCAGCCCCCGATCCTGGCAGCCGCCTCGATTCGCTTGTGCCCGTCGGGGCTACCACTCGCATCGACTCGACCAGGTCATCGATGTGGGTGTACAGCGTCGCGAAATGTCCACCGGCCCTGGTGGCCAGCCAGCCGCCGAGTGTGGAGAATTCGAACGACTGCGGAAAATGCCGCAGCGTCAGATTCGCGCCGCGCAGTTGATCCTCCAGCGCCGGGCCGAAGACTCCGGCCTGAATTCGCGCCGCCCGGCTGGTGCGATCGATCTCCAGCACCCGATCGAGCCGAGCGAGGTCCAGACTGATCGCCCCCGCGAATCCGGTCGATCGAGCGGGCAACCTCGGCTCGACCCCGCCGACCACGGAAGTTCCACCCCCGAACGGGATTACCGCGATATTCGCCCCGGCGGCCCAGTCGAGCACGTCGACGATCTCGCCCTCCGTGCGCGGCCGGACGATCAGGTCCGGCACATTGCGCACCTCGCCGAGCAGATTGCGCACCACATCGCGAAACGCCTGACCGTGCGCGTGCGCCGCCCGATCGGCCGGATCCGTCGACACCAGCTCGGCGAGCGAATCCGGAGCGCTCACCCGCGGTTCGGGCATTCCGAGCGATTCGACCGACGGCGGTTCGTGTGGTGTGAGATCCGCACCGGGCAGAATCGCCGCGACCCGCGCCGTCAGTGCTTCCCGCTCCGCGCCGACGACCGCGTCCTCGACATTGCCCCAGCCCCACCAGGACCGCGTCTTCGTCGGCACATCCACTCCTTTCGGCGGATCGACGCCGCCGTCACCGCCATCCTCGTGGACCACCGGATCCACGGGCAACCCGCCCCGGGGTGGACGGAATCAGGGCAGTTCGCTGTCGATCGCAAGTGGTCAACGATTCCGGTTCGGGTCATCGGGCCTGACGAGAATGGCGGGCAACGGCCCTTTCTTCCCGCATCGGGAATAGAACAGCGTGGGCCGTCGGTTGAGCTGTTCGGCAGTGTTGAGTGCGCTCGGCTCAAGTTTCAGTTGACGCCCGGTATCGAATGGGTGCAGGATTGAGCCGACCACGCTCAGCGTTGCTGGGACCGTGCTCCGTGAGGTGCTTGGGGCGAGGTCTCGCGGCACCCGACCCGGTTGACCCGGGCGGATGTCGCAGAGCGGGTAGATCGCCCGAAAACCGCGATTACCCAGCACCGACACAAGAAGTTACGTCAACCCGGTATGAGAGGTCAGGCACGGAGGCGGCAGCTTGCGTAACCACGCAGTGCCCCGCTCATACCGAAATGGACACAGGAGGAACCACCATGGCTCGTGCGGTCGGAATCGACCTCGGGACCACGAACTCGGTCGTCGCCGTTCTCGAAGGCGGCGAGCCGGTCGTCGTCGCGAACTCTGAAGGATCGCGCACCACCCCGTCGATCGTCGCGTTCGCCAAGAACGGAGAGGTTCTGACGGGTCAGCCCGCCAAGAACCAGGCGGTCACCAACGTCGACCGCACCATCCGCTCGGTCAAGCGCCACATCGGCACCGATTGGTCGGTGGCCATCGACGACAAGAAGTACACCGCGCAGGAGATCAGCGCGCGCGTGCTGATGAAGCTGAAGCGGGACGCCGAGGCCTACCTGGGCGAGGAGATCACCGACGCGGTCATCACCGTGCCCGCGTACTTCGAGGACTCGCAGCGCCAGGCCACCAAGGAGGCCGGTCAGATCGCCGGTCTGAACGTGCTGCGCATCGTCAACGAGCCCACCGCGGCCGCGCTCGCGTACGGCCTGGACAAGGGCGACAAGGAACAGACCATCCTGGTCTTCGACCTCGGTGGCGGCACCTTCGACGTCTCGCTGCTGGAAATCGGCGAGGGCGTCGTCGAGGTCCGTGCAACCTCCGGCGACAACCACCTCGGTGGTGACGACTGGGACGAGCGTGTCGTCAGCTGGCTGGTCGACAAGTTCAAGGCCAGTGCTGGCATCGACCTGACCAAGGACAAGATGGCCATGCAGCGCCTGCGTGAGGCGTCCGAGAAGGCCAAGATCGAGCTGAGCTCCTCGCAGAGCACCTCGATCAACCTGCCCTACATCACCGTCGACGCCGACAAGAACCCGCTGTTCCTCGACGAGCAGCTGACCCGCGCCGAATTCCAGAAGATCACCTCGGACCTGCTCGACCGCACCCGCGCGCCGTTCCAGTCCGTGATCAAGGACGCGGGCATCAACGTGGCCGATATCGACCACGTCGTGCTCGTCGGTGGCTCGACCCGTATGCCCGCCGTCTCGGACCTGGTTCGCGAGCTGACCGGCGGCAAGGAGCCCAACAAGGGCGTGAACCCGGACGAGGTCGTCGCCGTCGGCGCCGCACTGCAGGCCGGTGTACTCAAGGGTGAGGTCAAG
This sequence comes from Nocardia pseudovaccinii, assembly GCF_050942345.1. Classification (NCBI taxonomy): domain Bacteria; kingdom Bacillati; phylum Actinomycetota; class Actinomycetes; order Mycobacteriales; family Nocardiaceae; genus Nocardia; species Nocardia pseudovaccinii. The sequence continues at coordinate 9,414,926 of NZ_CP192074.1, read as the reverse complement.
GACGTCCTGCTGCTCGATGTCACCCCGCTGTCGCTGGGTATCGAGACCAAGGGCGGCGTGATGACCAAGCTCATCGAGCGCAACACCACCATCCCGACCAAGCGCTCGGAGACCTTCACCACGGCCGACGACAACCAGCCGTCGGTGCAGATCCAGGTGTTCCAGGGTGAGCGCGAGATCGCCTCGCACAACAAGCTGCTCGGTTCCTTCGAGCTGACCGGCATCCCGCCGGCCCCGCGTGGTGTGCCGCAGATCGAGGTCACCTTCGATATCGACGCCAACGGCATCGTGCACGTGACCGCGAAGGACAAGGGCACCGGCAAGGAGAACACGATCAAGATCCAGGACGGCTCCGGCCTGTCCAAGGAGGAGATCGACCGGATGGTCAAGGACGCCGAGGCGCACGCCGCCGAGGACAAGGCCCGCCGCGAGGAGGCCGAGACCCGCAACCAGGCCGAGTCGCTGGTGCACCAGACCGAGAAGTTCATCAAGGAGAACGAGGACAAGGTCCCCGCGGACGTCAAGACCAAGGTCGAGGCGGCCATCGCCGAGGCCAACGAGGCGCTCAAGGGCACCGATATCGCGGCCGTGAAGTCCGCGGTGGAGAAGCTCGCGACCGAGTCGCAGGCGCTGGGTCAGGCGATCTACGAGGCATCGGCCGCCGACCAGGCCGCGTCCGGCAACGGCGCGTCGAGCTCCGCGAGCGATGACCAGGTCGTGGATGCCGAGGTCGTTGACGAGCCGGTCGACACGGAGAAGAAGTGAGCGACGGAAACTCCGAGCAGGAGCCGATCACCTTCGTCGACAATCGCAAGATCGATCCGGAGACAGGTGAAATCCGGGAACCGGCGGCGGATCAGTCTGCCGCCGGGCCCGGTCCCGAAGCCGGGAACGGCACCGAACCCGTCATCGGTTCCGATGAGGGCGCCGAGATCCTGGCCGAGGCCATCACCAAGGAACTGGCCGAGCGCACCGCCGACTTGCAGCGGCTGACCGCCGAATACGCCAACTACCGGCGTCGGGTCGAGCGGGACCGCCAGGCCACCATCGATTCGGCCAAGGCGGCCGTGGTCTCCGAATTGCTCGGTGTACTCGACGATCTCGATCGTGCGCGGGCGCACGGCGATCTCGATGCCGGACCGCTCAAGTCGGTCGCGGATAAGCTCGCCGACGCGCTGCACAAGCAGGGGCTGCAGGAATTCGGTACGGAGGGTGAGCCTTTCGACCCGACCCTGCACGAAGCCGTGCAGCACGAGGGCTCCGGACACGATCCGGTGATCGGCCTTGTCATGCGCAAGGGCTATCGGTTCGGCGATCGAGTGCTTCGGCACGCGCTCGTCGGGGTAACCGATGGCGTGGCCGATCTGGTCGAAGAAGAGGCATCGGATGCTGATGCCAATGCGAACAACCAATAGGAACCCGAGAGGAGGAGATGCCCGGTGAGCCAACGGGAGTGGATCGAAAAGGACTTCTACAAGGAGCTGGGTGTCTCCTCCAGCGCCTCCCAGGACGAGATCAAGAAGGCGTACCGCAAGCTCGCCCGTGACCTGCATCCGGATGCCAATCCCGGCGATACCAAGGCCGAGGAGCGGTTCAAATCCGTCAGCGAGGCGCATGCCGTGCTGTCGGATCCGGCCAAGCGCAAGGAATACGACGAGACCCGAAAGCTGTTCGCCGGTGGCGGATACGGGCGGGGTGGCTTCACTCCCGGTGCGGGCGGCGGCTTCTCGCAGGACTTCAATATCGGGGACATCTTCGGCCAGGCGAATGCCGGCGACGGTGGCCTCGGTGACCTGCTGGGCGGCCTGTTCAACCGGGGTGGCACGCGGACCGCGAGCCGTCCGCGCCGCGGCGCCGATGTGGAGACCGAGACGACCCTCGGCTTCCGCGAGGCCGCACAGGGTGTCACGGTTCCGCTGCGGATGACGAGTCCGTCGCCGTGTACGACCTGTCACGGCAGCGGCGCCAAGCCGGGGACCAGTCCGCGAGTCTGCCCTGTCTGCAATGGCAACGGGGTGATCAGCCGCAACCAGGGCGCGTTCGGCTTCAGCGAGCCGTGCGACGAATGCCGTGGTAGCGGTTCGATCATCGACGATCCGTGTGTCGACTGCCACGGCAGCGGCATCCAGAATCGGACCCGCACCATCACGGTGCGGATTCCCCCTGGTGTCAGCGATGGGCAGAAGATCCGGCTGGCCGGACAGGGCGAGGCCGGACTGCGTGGTGCGCCCTCGGGTGACCTCTATGTGACCGTGCACGTGAGCCAGGACAAGGTCTTCGGCCGCAACGGCGACGACCTGACGCTGGTACTGCCGGTCAGTTACAGTGAATTGGTGCTGGGCACAACGGTTTCCGTGCCCACGCTGGAAGGGCGCGTCGGTGTCAAGGTGCCCCCGGGCACTGCGGACGGTCGCATCCTGCGGGTGCGCGGCCGTGGCGTGCCCAAGCGCGGTCCCGGCGGCGGGGCGGGCGATCTGCTCGTCACCGTCAAGGTGGCCGTGCCGCAGAAGCTGGACGACAATGCCGCCGAGGCGCTCAAGCGCTACGCGGAGGCCGAGAAGACCAGCGGGTTCGATCCACGTGCGGGATGGGCAGGTGCGTGATGTCCGATAATCCGAAGCAGGCGTCCGGCGGGGCGTCGCGGGCGGAGTTCTTCATGATCTCCGTGGCGGCCCAGTTGGCGGGTATGCACGCGCAGACACTGCGCACGTATGACCGCCTCGGACTGGTTACGCCGCAACGGACTTCGGGTGGCGGTCGACGTTATTCGGCACGGGACGTCGAACTGCTCCGCGAGGTGCAGCGGCTATCCCAGGACGAGGGCGTCAATCTGGCGGGCATCAAGCGCATCATCGAACTCACCAATCAGGTCGAGGAACTGCAACAGCGCGTCGCCGAGATGTCGGCCGAGCTGGATCGGCTGCGCACGGGGTATCGCCCCGATCTCGCGCCGCCGCAACGCAGTACCGCACTGGTGGTGTGGAAGCCGCGCAATAGGCGCTGATAAGCGCGAAAGGCTCCGGGATTCGGTTTCGGCCGAGCCCGGAGCCTTTTGTCATTTCGTGCCGATAATTTGAATGCGTTATGTCGCAACGCCGAATCGGGTTGTGGACCCGAATAACCATCGGCAGTGCTCGAGCAAACTCCGGAACCGGGTTTCATTACCCGACAACCGGTTCAGCCCCTCGTGGGCGTCGGCATGTGGTTCGGCAGGGTTGCCAACGATGTGCCGAGCTGCGAAGTTTGCTGTGGCCCTTGCCGCAGCAAACAATGCGCCGGAGCAGGCCGCCGATTCCGTCGGTCGCCAGGTCGGCCTATGCCTGCGGTTTGCTCGAGCCGGATGGGCGGTCCCGGATCGTGGGTTGCCGCGCGATCGCTCCGAGATTACGAATGGGATGAATCTTGCAAACCGGGCCTTCCGAATTCGGTGATTATATGCCGGATTTCGTCGTCGTGTTCGTTCTTTCGGTTTGTTTTCAAGGGTTTTCGTGGTGCGACTCCTCGGTTCGGGGGAATTACATGCGTGATGTTTATGCGACTGATACCGCGGCTGGCAAACCTCGCCTACACTCGTTACGCATCGGCTGCTGTCGAGTGTCCCGCAGCACTTCACTCGCCGGCACGGGTTTGTGTTCGAGTGCAAAAGGGGTTGTGACACAAATGGACTCGCGGACCGTCGCTTTGATAAGAACGACGTTCAAGGCGGTTGCTGCGGAGGAGGGGGGTCCGGCCAAGCTAGCCAGTTCGTTCTACGCAATTCTGTTCACGGACTATCCCGCCGTCCGGGATTTCTTCCCCGCAGCGATGGATTCCCAGCGTGACAGATTGGTCAAGGCCATCTCCTACGCGCTGGATCGGCTCGAGGAGCCGAATAAGTTATTGCCATTCCTCGCCCAACTCGGGCGCGATCACCGCAAGTACGGGGTGCAGGCCGCGCATTACACCGCCGTGGCGACCTCGTTGAAGTCCGCGATGCGGATCTTCGCGGGCACCGAGATGTGGACCGACGAGGTCGACCGGGCGTGGGACGAGGGCCTGAAGATCATCGGCGACACCATGATCGGCGCGGCCGAACAGGAATCGGCGCCGCCGGTCTGGAGCGGGACCGTCGTCGAGTGCCGCGAGGTGCTGCGCAATCTCGCCGTGGTGCGGCTGCAGTTGAATCAGCCGATGCAATACGCCGCGGGCCAGTACATCAGCGTGCAGATCCCGGCTCGGCCGCGCATGTGGCGCTATATGTCCCCGGCGGTGCCCGCGAATGCGAACGGGGAGATCGAATTCCATATCCGCGGGGTGCTCGGCGGCTGGGTCAGTCCGGCCATTGTCGGCCACACCAATATCGGTGACCAGTGGCTGCTCGGTTCACCGCTCGGCGGACTCGGCGTGCCGCGCAATGTGAAACGCAAAATGCTGATGGTCGGCTGTGGTACCGGCATCGCACCCCTGCGCGCCCAGCTCATGGCGATGGCACAGCGGCGCGTCAATCCGCGGGTGCATCTGTTCGTCGGCGGCCACCACCCGTGTGACCTCTACGATCTGGAGATCCTGAGCCAACTGGCCACCGCCAATAAATGGCTCACCGTCACGCCGGTCACCGAGAGCGATGAAAACCCCTGGTGGTACCTGGATTCCGGCGAGCCGGAGCACACCTGGCCGGGACTGGAAGCCCGGATGACCGGCCAGATCGGCAAGGTCGTCGCGAGCTACGGCTCATGGTCCGACCGGGATGTGCAGATCGTCGGATCACCCTCGATGGTGCAGACCACCAAGTTCCGCTTGATGGCCGCCGGAACGCAGACCAAGAACATCCGCCACGATCCGCTGTTTTGAGCTGTGTTTTTGGCCGCGTGGCCGCGGCGTGTTCGCGGCCCCCTGGTGTCTCGCGTCCGAGCGGCCGAGACTCGCGACTTCGTCGCATGCGCTTCGGCCACTCGCACGCGAGACGGGCCGCGAACGGGTCGCTCGTAAGACTCGCTCCGGACGGGGGACCAGTGCTTGAACAGCCCTTGATCGGGTGCCGCGTGTTCGCGGCCCCCTGGTGTCTCGCGTCCGAGCGGCCGAGACTCGCGACTTCGTCGCATGCGCTTCGGCCACTCGCACGCGAGACGGGCCGCGAACGGGTCGCTCGTAAGACTCGCTCCGGACGGGGGACCAGTGCTTGAACAGCCCTTGATCGGGTGCCGCGTGTTCGCGGCCCCTGGCGAACGTCGCTCGTGAGATTCGCTCCGTGGTGGTCAGGCTGTCGGTCAAAGTCCTTCGAACTGTATTGCCGAAGCAGGGGTTCCGGTCTCGACGAGTCGATCCAGAGTCACGCGGACCATATTGGGTGAACCGCAGACCAGCACCTGATGGTGGTCGAATGCGCCGTGTGAACCGACGACATCGGCGAGCGTGCCGAAGAGCATATCGTCGAGCGGGAAGCCGATATCCACGCGCGATTGCTCGTACCATTCGTCTACCCAGCCCGGATCCTCCGGGCCCTCGATCACGGGAATCACCGTGAGCCAAGGCAATTCGTTCGCCAGCAGGAACAGCATGTCATCGGCGTACAGGTCGCGCGGGGAGCGGCCGCCCACGAACAGGTAGGTGGGCGGCGGGTCCTCGTGGCGGGCGAGGTCGAGAATCTGGGAGCGCATCGGGGCCAGCCCGGTACCGCCCGCGATCATCACCACCTCGTCGCCGTACGGATCGACGGCGAGAGTGCCGAGGGGAGAGCTGATCTGCCATTCGTCGCCCGGTTGGGTGTCGGCGACGATACTGCCGCTGCACCAGCCGCCCGGCACCGTGCGCACGTGGAATTCCAGCTTGCCGTCCAGCGACGGTGGCAGCGCGGGGGAGAGCCGACGGCGCATCCCCGGGTGCTGCGGCACCTGTACCTCGACGGATTGACCGGCGAGGAACGGGACGTACTCGCCGATCAGGCGGATTACCGCGATATCGTGACGCAGCCGATGGTGACCGACCACCGTCGCCTTCCACGCCGGTGGCGCACCATTGCCGAGCGTGCTCGGATCTATTGTCATCGGGGTTGTGGCGCGAGTACTCCCTCACGGGGAAATGGAAGCGCCATCCTCCTTTCAGAGCTTGGGGTACAGGGAAATGTCGGTGGTGCCGGTTAGGTTGTGGGGTGTGGAGGAGGTGGTGCGGTATAGCTATCGTCTGCGTCCTGGCGCGCGGGCGGAGCGGGCGCTGGTTGCGGAGTGGGATCGGTGCCGCTTTCTGTGGAATGAAGCTGTGCATCAACAGAAGTCGGGTGCACGTCTGAGCTTTGGCAAGCTCGGAAAGTTGCTCACCGAAGCGCGTGGGCGGACGGGGTGGTTGCGCGATGGGTCGCAGGTCGCTCAGCAGCAGATGCTGCGCACCTATGCGCAAGCCCTCGATGATTCGTTCAAGGTGAAAGGGCGTGGCCGGCCGAGGTAAAAATCGCGGAAGAAGACGTTGCTGTCGCTGCAATACACCTTGCGCGGGTTCAGCATCCGCGACGGCAGGCTGCTCCTGCCGAAGGGGGTGAGTATCCCGGTGGTGTGGTCGCGCGAACTGCCGTCGGACCCGAGTTCTGTGCGTATCACGCGGGACAATTTGGGGCATTGGTATGCGTCGTTCGTCGTGCGGCGTGAGCTGGAAAGTGCGCCGGTAGCCCACGGTGGTGTCGGAATCGATGGGGGGGTGCGTGTCACTGCTACGGCCACCGATACCCGGTTCGATTTGCCCTTTCTCGGGCGCCGGAAGCGGAGCGCCGCGGAACTGGCGAAAGCACAACGCCGCATGGCCCGCCGGCACAGTGGAAAGCGTGGCCCGCAGTCTCGCGGGTACCAGCGGGCCGCGCGGCAGGTGGCGAAGTTGCATAAGAAAGCGGCGCGGCAGACCCGGCATGATTCGCGAGTGTGGGCGAAACGTGTTGTCGCCGAACACGGGTTGATCGCGGTGGAGGATTTCAGGCCGAAATTCTTGGCAAAGTCGACGATGGCCCGCAAGGCGGCGGACGCGGCGATCGGCGCGGCGTTGCGGGAGTTGATCGAGCGTGGCATGCGGGCTGGCCGGAAGGTGGTGTTGGTTCAGCCCGCCTATACGTCGATGACGTGCAGTCACTGTTTCGCGAGAGCCAAGCGACTGGAACTGCGCGAGAGAATTTTCCGATGCCCCGACTGCGGCTTCACTGCGGGTCGGGATCGCAACGCTGCCAGAGTGATTCTGGTTGTGGCAGAACGCGGCCACAACAGTGTTGAGGACGTGAGACAAGCGGGTCATCTACCTCAGGTGGGTGGTTCGGTTGCGGTCTGAGCTGTGAATCTCCTGCCTCCAGGCAAGGGAAGCGTTAAACGGGATCAGAGCTGATTACCGACTCGGGGGTGCCCACCGCCATCAGGGCGCGGCGGGTGTCGGCGATCATGCGGGCCGAACCGGCGATCTGGATCTGCCGGTCGGACCATGAACCGAAGCTGGCGACGACCGCGCCCAGATTTCCGATCAGGCGGCGGTGCATGCCGTACGGCTCGTCCTGCGGTGGATGCGGATACCACCACGGGTTGGTCTTCTGCTCGCAGACCGGGACCACGGTGAGCCACGGATTGCTCTGCGAGAGCTGCCACATATTCTCCACGTCGTACAGATCGCAGGGGTAGCGACCGCCGATGAAGAAGTGCACGCGCGGATTGATGCCGCGCTGACCCATCTCGATCAGCTGCGCGCGCAGCGGTGCGATGCCCGTGCCAGCACCGATCAGCAGCACGTCACGGCCGCTGTCACGATCGATGTGCAGACCGCCGAGCGGACCCGCGATCATCCACCGATCGCCGACCCTGGTCTCGTTGACGATGGCCGGGCTCACCCAACCGCCGCGGATCTTGCGCACGTGGAATTCGATCTCGCCGTAGGGATTCGCCGGAATCGCGGGCGAGAGGTAACGCCACATCTTGGGGCGCTGGGGCAGCGAGATCGGCACGTACTGCCCGGCCTGATACGGAATCGGGCTGTCGGTCTGCAGCCGCACGATCGCCAAGTCCTCGAGCACCCGGCGATGGCCGACCACGGTCGCATCCCAGTACGGCTGCGATTTGTCGGAATTGGCGCCGATGGCCATGGAGGCGGAGATGAGGATGGTGATATCGCGCCAGCCCTCCTCGAGCCCGCGATTCCACATCGGACCGTTGAAGACCCGGAAAGCGGCCAGCAGCGCCCGCCCCGCGATGTCGTAGTGCGCGGCGATGACACCGTACTTGCGGTGATCGCGCGCCAACTGTTCCAGGAACCGCTGCGCCCGCCCCCAGTCCTCGAGGTTGTCGAGCACGTAATGGATGGCGGTCACCACCCGCTTCGCCTGCATCTCCAGCGCGGGCGGGAACAATTCCCGCAGCTGCGGCTTCTCCGCAAACAGGTGACCATAAAACGCACTGATCAACCGCTCGGGTCCGTTCGGTGACTCGATCACCGCTCGGAAGTTGGCGCGGACCAGCGCTGCCGAACGCGCATCCACGACGTGGAGCTTCCTTTCCCTCAAAATCTGCCCAGGGACATATCCGTTACCGGCGGTCCTCCGCCGACAAGTATCCCTGAAAATCACATGGTCGTGTGGGTATGGCCGATCACGCCCGCGCTCACGGTAATCCGTGGGCAAATCGGGGCTGCTCTGGGCCGGTTATGCAGGATATCGCGACCTCGCTTGCTCCGGGTTACCGCCGGGTCAACTCGCGACGTTCGCGCGCACCGCGGGCGCGACCAATTCGGCGTAGCGATGTACCTGGTCGACGGGGTCGCCCTCGGTCGGCCAGAAGATGAAGCCGTCGATGCGCTGGTCACGATGCAGTGTGGATAAATCGTCCACCCAGCGCTCGGGCGGGCCCTCCAGGAAGCCGTAGTCCGTACCGTCGGCGGTGATGGTGCCCGACAGGTTGTAGACCCGGCGGATGGCACGCGGATCGCGGTGCGCCGCGGCGGCGGCATCGTCGATGCGCTTGCCCGCCTCGGTCAGGAATTCGGGCGGGGCCCAGGCCGCCGACGGCAGCCAGCCGTCGGCGCGCTGTCCGGTCAGGGCGAGCATGCGCGGTCCCTTCGCGCCGAGCCAGATGCCTGGATCGTGCTGCGGCTGCGGTCCGGGGTGCGCTCCGGCGAGCAGATGGTAGGTACCGGGAAACCGGACCGAACGTTCGTCGCTCCACATGGCTCGGATGACCGCGATGCCCTCGGCCAGCGCCTGGACTGATTGACCCGCGCTCAGGTGGTAACCGCCCATGGCGGCGATGGCGGCCCAGAACGCGCCGGCGCCGAGTCCGAGATGGATCCGGCCGCCGGTCATGATGTCGAGGGAGGCAACGGATTTCGCGAGTACCGCGGGATTGCGCAGTGGCAGGTTGGCCACGTCGGGGAAGAAGGTGAGTCGCTCGGTCCGCATGGCCAAGCCGGTGATCAGGGTCCAGGTGTCGAGGAAGCGTCGCTGGTAGGGATGGTCCTGGACGCCGATCAGGTCCAGTCCGGCGCTTTCGGCATATGTCGTCAGCTCGGTGAGCTGCTGGTAGTTGTCGGCCTCCGGAATCAGGAAGAGGCCGAATTCGGGTGGGCGTGAGCCCTTTTTGCGGCTCACCTGGCCTCACATGGCAAGCACGGTTTTGCCCCGCGCCCCTGTCGCGCCGATGACCGAGGGGCCCCGGTCCAGCGGGACGGTCGCGTCGATCGGCACGACCACATCGCCTGCGGCGACCCGATCGAGCAGGCGGGTCAGTTCCGGTCCGCGCCCGGAGGATTCGATATTTCCGCCTTTGATGCCGCGATCGCGCAGTGCGTCCGGATCGGCGGACCAGATGGTGGAGTAGACGGTGCCGCCGTCGCGGACCAGCGCGGTCAGTTCGGCCAGCGCCTCGGGTGGACTCACCAGATCGAACAATGCGTCGACGCCGTCGGGATGCGCGGCGGCGACCTGTTCGGCGACCGGACCCCGGGTGTAATCGATGGTCTCGGCGGCGCCGAGCCTGGTCATCTGATCGGCGACCGCCCCGCGCGCCGTCGCGATGACGTGCGCTCCGGCGATATTCGCCAGTTGCACCAGGAAGGAGCCGACGCCGCCGGTGGCGCCGACGATCAATACCTTCTGGTCCGGTTCGATTTTGGTGGCGTCCACGATGTCCTGCGCCGTGACGCCCGCGGTCGGCAGGGCGGCCGCCGCGACGGTCGGCACCCGGTCCGGGATCGGGACCAGGGTGGCGTCCTCGGGCAGTACCGAGTACTCCGCGAAGCTGCCGTGGCCCGCGGGCGGGACCAGAAATTTGCCGACGACGCGGTCACCGACGCCGAATTTGGTGACGCCGGGGCCGACCGAGGTCACCGTGCCCGCACCGTCGACGCCGAGGATCATCGGGAAATCGTGCGGCAGCTTGCCATCCAGAATGCCGCCTGCCATCTTCTGGTCGAAGGGGTTGACACCGGCCGCCTCGACCTGGATTCTGACCGCACCCGCGCCGGGTTCGGGGGTCGGCATTTCGGCCAGTTCGGGTGTTGCTCCGAAGCTTCGTACCACGATCGCGCGCATCCATCGCTCCTCGAGTCGGGCTGGATCTGATGCATCAACCAACGGCCAAGGCCATCGTAGGCATCGCGGTCCCGTGGACCCTGCGATTGATGCCATTCGGCAGTGTCGCGGCGTAGCGTTCAGCCCGAGTCTGTTCAAGTGTCGAAAAAATCAAAGTTGAGTGGAACAGACTCAACCTTTCGGACGTTGGATAGTGCGAATCGACTAGTAGGAAGGTGACTTGTGGACTCGTTCAATCCCACCACCAAGACCCAGGCGGCCCTGACCGCCGCCCTGCAGGCCGCCTCGGCCGCGGGCAATCCGGAGATTCGTCCGGCGCACTTGCTGGTGGCGTTGCTGGATCAAACCGATGGCATCGCCGCCCCCTTGCTCAAGGCTGTCGCGGTAGATCCGGCGACCATTCGACGCGAGGCGCAGGACATCGTGGACAAACTGCCGCGAGCGACCGGTGCGACCACCACACCCCAACTCGGCCGCGAGGCACTGGCCGCGATCACCGCCGCCCAGCGCCTGGCCACCGAACTCGGCGACGAATACGTCTCCACCGAACACGTCATGGTCGGCCTGGCCGAGGGCGATTCGGAGGTGACCATGCTGCTGAAGAAGTACGGCGCGACCCCCGATGCGCTGCGTGAGGCATTCACCACCGTACGCGGCAGCGCGCGGGTCACCAGCGCCGATCCGGAGGGCAGCTACCAAGCGCTGGAGAAGTATTCGACCGATCTCACCGCGGCGGCCCGTGCGGGCAAGCTCGATCCGGTCATCGGGCGCGACACCGAAATCCGTCGTGTCGTACAGGTTTTGAGCCGTCGCACCAAGAACAACCCGGTGCTGATCGGTGAACCAGGCGTCGGCAAGACCGCGATCGTCGAGGGCCTTGCCCAGCGCATCGTGGCCGGTGACGTGCCGGAATCGTTGCGCGGCAAGTCCGTCGTCTCGCTCGACCTCGGCGCGATGGTGGCCGGCGCGAAGTATCGCGGTGAATTCGAGGAGCGGCTGAAGGCCGTACTCGAAGAGATCAAAAGCAGTGCGGGACAGATCATCACGTTCATCGACGAGCTGCACACCATTGTCGGCGCGGGCGCGACCGGCGAATCGGCGATGGATGCGGGAAATATGATCAAGCCGATGCTGGCACGCGGTGAGCTGCGCCTGGTCGGCGCCACCACGCTGGAGGAATACCGCAAATTCATCGAGAAGGACGCCGCCCTGGAGCGCCGCTTCCAGCAGGTGCTGGTCGGTGAGCCGTCGGTGGAGGACACCATCGGCATCCTGCGCGGCATCAAGGATCGCTACGAGGTGCACCACGGTGTGCGCATCACCGACTCCGCACTGGTCGCCGCCGCCACGCTCAGCGACCGGTACATCACTTCCCGGTTCCTACCGGATAAGGCGATCGATCTGGTCGACGAGTCGGCGTCGCGGCTGCGCATGGAAATCGACTCGCGCCCAGTGGAAATCGACGAGGTCGAGCGTGCGGTGCGCAGGCTGGAGATCGAAGAGGTCGCGCTGGAAAAGGAGACCGACGCGGCATCCAAGCAGCGCCTGGACAAGTTGCGCCAGGAACTCGCCGACGACCGCGAGAAGCTCAACCAGCTGATGACCCGCTGGCAGAACGAGAAGAGCGCTATCGACCAGGTGCGCGTCCTCAAGGAGGAATTGGAATCCCTGCGCGGTGAATCCGAACGCGCCGAGCGCGATGGTGATCTCGGCAAGGCCGCGGAACTGCGCTACGGGCGCATACCGGCGCTGGAGAAGCAGCTCGCCGAGGCCGAAAAGGCTTCCGCCAAAGCCGCTGACGGCGAAGTGATGCTCAAGGAGGAGGTCGGCCCCGACGATATCGCCGAGGTGGTCTCGTCCTGGACCGGTATTCCGGTCGGCCGGATGATGGAGGGCGAAACCCAGAAGCTGCTGCGGATGGAGCAGGAGCTGGGCAAGCGCGTGGTCGGCCAGACCGAGGCGGTGCAGGCGGTTTCCGATGCGGTGCGCCGGGCGCGCGCCGGTGTCGCGGATCCGAACCGGCCGACGGGTTCGTTCATGTTCGTCGGCCCGACCGGTGTCGGTAAGACCGAGCTGGCAAAGGCGTTGGCGGACTTCCTGTTCGACGACGAACGCGCCATGGTCCGCATCGATATGAGCGAGTACAGCGAGAAGCACTCGGTCGCCCGGCTCGTCGGCGCTCCGCCCGGCTATGTCGGTTACGACCAGGGCGGTCAGCTGACCGAGGCGGTCCGGCGTCGGCCCTACACCGTCGTGCTCTTCGACGAGATCGAGAAGGCACATCCCGATGTCTTCGACATCCTGCTCGCCGTACTCGACGAGGGCCGCCTGACCGATGGCCAGGGCCGCACCGTCGACTTCCGCAACACCATCCTCATCCTGACCTCGAATCTGGGTGCGGGTGGCGATCCGGAGTTCGTCATGAACGCGGTGCGCTCGGCCTTCAAACCGGAGTTCCTGAACCGCCTCGACGATGTGGTCATGTTCCACGCCCTCGACGAGGAGCAGCTGGAATCCATCGTCGATATCCAGCTCGACCAGCTGCAGAAGCGGCTGTCGCAGCGCAGGCTGAAGCTGGACGTCAGCGATTCGGCCCGGTTCTGGCTCGCCGTGCGCGGCTATGACCCGGTCTACGGCGCCCGCCCGCTTCGCAGGCTGATCCAGCAGGCCATCGGCGATACCCTCGCCAAGGAGCTGCTCGCGGGCGAGGTCACCGACGGCGACACCGTCGCTGTCAACGTGAGCCCGAACGGCGAAAGTCTCATCGTCGGGCGCGGCTGACCGAGATGGCCCAGCCTGCGATCAACCCGCAGCTGGGTATCTCCGGTAACCACGACGGAGTGAGTCTTACGAGCGACGTTCGCGGCCCGTCTCGCGTGCGAGTCGTCGAAGCGCATGCGCGGGTCTCACCTATCCGGCGCGTGTATGTCAGGTGCCGGACGTGCCGCCATCAGCGACCACGACGGAGTGAGTCTTACGAGCGACGTTCGCGGCCCGTCTCGCGTGCGAGTCGTCGAAGCGCATGCGCGGGTCTCACCTATCCGGCGCGTGTATGTCAGGTGCCGGACGTGCCGCCATCAGCGACCACGACGGAGTGAGTCTTACGAGCGACGTTCGCGGCCCGTCTCGCGTGCGAGTCGTCGAAGCGCATGCGCGGGTCTCACCTATCCGGCGCGTGTATGTCAGGTGCCGGACGTGCCGCCATCAGCGACCACGACGGAGTGAGTCTTACGAGCGACGTTCGCGGCCCGTCTCGCGTGCGAGTCGTCGAAGCGCATGCGCGGGTCTCACCTATCCGGCGCGTGTATGTCAGGTGCCGGACGTGCCGCCATCAGCGACCACGACGGAGTGAGTCTTACGAGCGACGTTCGCGGCCCGTCTCGCGTGCGAGCCGTCGAAGCGCATGCGACGAAGTCGCGAGTCTCGACGGCTCGGACGCGAGACACCAGGGGGCCGCGAACACGCCGCGCCGAAGGCGCGGCCAAAGACACAGAGCCTACGCTGGAGGCCATGAGTAGTCCCAACGATCCCTGGGCACAGCGACCGGAGGATGCGCCGACGGAACATATCGGTCCGTCGGGTAAGTCGGGATTTCAGCCTTCGTCGTCTACGACGGAATACACCGAGGCGTTCGGCCACGGCGATGCGACCTCGGTCTATCCATCGACCGAACAATACGAGCCGTGGGGGCCGCCGCCGGTCAATGCCACCAAGGAGTTCCCGCCGTACGAGAGCCAGGTCCAGTGGGGCGGGCAGGAAAGTGGCGCGTGGCGGGAGCCGACCCAGGTCGGTGCATACGGCCAGCCCGGCGCGCAGTATCCGCCCGGCCCGCCGGGTGGACCCCTACCCCCGGATCAGCAACCGCCGCGTAAGCGCAATACCGGGCTGTGGACCGCCCTCGGAGTCGGCGTGATTCTGCTGATCGGCGCGGTCAGCGTGCTCGCGGGCGTGCTGATGGGCGGTAAGGACACCTCGTCGAGCTCCGCCGCGAGCACCTCGGCCTTCCCGACCGCGGGCCGATCCCCCGTGCCCTCGGGCGGTCCATCGACCACTCAGGTCCTGCCGAGCATTCCGGGACTCGGCGGCATCGATAACCTCGGCGCGACCATGGGCACCATCAAAGCCAATGCCGGTGGCCAATTGACCCTCGACACCATCGGCGGATCCGCCGTGACGGTGCGCACCACCGACAAGACCCAGGTGATCTCGTTGACCGGGTCCAAGGCATCCGATCTTCCGGTCGGCGACATGGTCGTGGTGCAGGGCGATAAGGCCGCGGACGGTTCGATCGACGCGAAGATCATCATCAGTACCGCACTGCCCGGGGGCACGCGGTGAAATATCAGCGGGCAGTAATGCGCAATAGCCCTGTCGGCTCTATAGGGTAGGCGACGATGACGGCAATGTGGTTCGGGTTGGCGGCGATCGCGCTCGTTGGTGCGATCGTGCTGCTGTATTTCGATCGGGTCCAGCGACAGCGGACCGGTCATGCGCGCCAGGTGTGGGCGAAGGCGCAGGGCTATACGTATGTGTCGGTGGAACCGGCGCTGGCGTCCACTTGGCGCCGCGGTGCGTTGGCCAAGCTCGGCTACCTGTCCGCGGTGGATGTGGTGTCCGGCATCCGCAAGGGCGAGAAATTCGTCCTCTTCGATCTGGAAGACGCGGCGACGCTGGTCGCGGTGCGCAGGCAGATCGGCTCCGATATCGATGTGGATATGCGGCTCAAGACCGCGTCCCCGCCGAAGGACGCCGATCTGGAACTACTCGGTGCGATCGGCGATCGGGTGGTGTTCGCGACCAATCCGGAAATCGCCAGGCACGCGGTCGACCAGCGCATGGTCGCCTTCATCGAATCGCTGCCCGATAGCGTCCAGATGCTGTGGAGTGAGGGCAACTGGACCCTCGGCATGCTGAATGTCGGGACGGTGGCCAAGGATTGGGAGACCGCCATCGATGCGGTGCTTCGCCTGTCCGGTCTGCTGCATGTGCTGCCGCCGGTCAGCGATGCGCGCGGGGTGGATTCCGGTGGTCACGATCCGGGACGGCCGCATCCGCGCAAGCGCGCGGACGAGCGGGACGAGGCGGACAGTCCGGTGGCCGCGCGGGTCGCGTCGGCGGATCTGCGCAAGGGCGAGGATTTCGACGACGACTACGAGGCCTCCGCCTACGACGAATCGTCTTATGACGAAGACGATTTCGACCGGCCGAAGTACCGCGAGTACTCCGACGACGACTATTACGACGACGAACCGGCCGCCGAACCGGTGACCCCTGAGCCGCCCCGGCGCCCCAGTCTCGCGGTCGTCCCCGACTCCCGCTCGCGGGCCCGCGACGAGCGCTGGGCAGCCGAACCGGAGGACGACTGGTCGCCGGAGGACCGTCCGGCCCAGCGCAAACCCGCGAAGCCCGAGCCCGTCCGATCCGAGCCGGATGCGGACGATTGGCCGTCGGCAGAGCACACACCGGAACCGCCCGGCGGTCCGTTCCACCCGGGATTCCGCCCGTACCAGGGACCCGTGCCGCAGTGAGCGGGCATGACGCCCTCTCGACACCGATTGTCCAACCTGTGCGCCTGCCCGGTGCCACCCGCCCCGTCGCGCTGATCACCGGACCGACCTCCGGCATCGGGCACGGATTCGCCGTGCGTTTGGCCACACTCGGCTACGACCTGGTGCTCGTCGCCCGCGACACGGACCGGCTGAACGCACTCGCCGCGGAATTCGAGCGGAAATTCGCGACCCGTTCGGAGGTGCTCGTCGCCGACCTGGCCAAGGCCGACGATCGGGATCGGGTGTTGACCCGCGCCGCCGACGGCATCGAATTCCTGGTCAACAATGCCGGATTCGGTCAGTCGGGGGAGTTCTGGACGCAGCCGCCCGCCGAGGTCCAAGCTCAACTCGATGTCAATGTCACCGCGGTGGTGCAGCTCACCAGGGCCGCGCTGCCATCGATGCTCGCGGCCGCGAAGGGTTCCATCGTCAATGTGGCCAGCGTCGCGGGTCTGATCCCCGGACGCGGCTCGACCTATTCGGCTTCGAAGGCCTACGTCGTATCCTTCACGGAAGGGCTGGCGGGTGGACTGGCTGGAACGGGAGTCCGGGTCCAAGCCCTGTGCCCCGGATTCGTGCACACCGAATTCCACGAGCGGGCCGGTATCGAGATGTCCTCGCTGCCGAAAAAGCTGTGGCTGAGCGTCGACCAGGTGGTCGCCGGTTCGCTACGTGATCTGGAGAAGGACCGGGTGCTCAGCGTGCCCGGGGTGCAGTACAAAGTGCTAACCACCGCCGCCGGGATGATCCCGCGAGCCCTGGCGGCCCGACTGAATCGCGGCATGTTCAACGCACGCGGAAGGACTTGACAGACATGATCGACCAGGCGAACAAGGCCACCGTTTCGACGGACGACCGAGATAGATTGGCCGCATTGGTGCGCGAGCTCGCCGTCGTGCACGGCCGCGTGACGCTGTCCTCTGGCAAAGAGGCCGACTACTACGTCGACCTGCGCCGCGCCACCCTGCACCACGGTGCCGGACCGCTCATCGGCAAGTTGCTGCGCGAACTGGTGGCGGACTGGGATTTCGAGGCCGTCGGCGGACTCACCATGGGCGCGGATCCGGTCGCACTGGCCGTCATGCACGCACCCGGCCGTCCGATCGACGCCTTCGTGGTGCGTAAAGCCGCCAAGACGCACGGCATGCAGCGCCAGATCGAGGGCCCGGACATCGTCGGCAAGCGGGTGCTCGTCGTCGAGGACACCACGACCACCGGAAATTCGCCGCTGACCGCCGTGCGCGCACTGCGCGAGGCCGGTGCGACCGTCGTCGGCGTCGCGACCGTGGTGGACCGGGAGACCGGCGCCGATCAGGTAATCGCCGCGGAGGGCTTGGAGTACCGGTCCATCCTGGGATTGAAGGATCTGGCCCTCGGTTAAGCTGCGAATGCGGTCCTGGGTCGCCATCGCTGGTGGTCGGCGCTTCGCATTGCGCTGAAACGCCGACAGCGGTGCGACTCGATAAAAGGACGTATACGTCGAGCGCGATGAGGCGTTCGAGACAGTGAAGGGTCGTGGAGTTACCTGTGGTGAGCATTGCAGTCAATAAGAGCCGTGCGAATGTCGCGATGCTCGGCATCGGTGCTTACCGTCCGAAACGCCTGGTCAGCAATGAAGAGGTGTGCGAGGTTCTCGACTCGACCCCGGAGTGGATCTATGAGCGCACCGGTGTGCGCAACCGTCGGTGGATCAGCGGTGAGGAAACGCTGCAGTCGATTTCGGCGGCCGCCGGTGAGCGGGCGATCGTCAACAGCGGCATCGACCGGTCCAAGATCGGCGCGCTGATCCTGGCCACCTCGAGCTGGTTGACGCTGACCCCGCACGGCGCCCCCAAGGTCGCCAACGACCTGGGGATGAACGGCATCGCGGCCTTCGATCTGACCTCCGGCTGCGGCGGTTTCGGCTACGGCCTCGGCGTCGCCGCCGACCTGATTCGTTCCGGATCGGCCGAATATGTGCTGCTCATCGGTGCCGAGACGATGACGGTCGGACTCGATCCGACCGATCGCGGCACCGCGATGATCTTCGGCGACGGTGCGGGTGCGGTGGTGGTCGGCCCGAGCGAGGAGAACGGCATCTCCCCGACGGTCTGGGGCAGCGACGGCGAGAATGCCTCGGCGATCGAGCAGGACGTGAACTTCCTCGAATACATGGAGAAGGCACAGCGGCTGCAGGGCACCGATCCGGCCGTCGAGCCCATCGGCCGGATGTCGCTGCGGATGGAGGGCCCGCGGGTATTCCGTTGGGCGGCGGTCACTTTGCCGCGTGCGCTGGCCTCGGCGCTCGAGGTCTCCGGTGTCTCCAAGGAAGATATCGAGGTCTTCATTCCGCATCAGGCCAATGCACGCATCAACGAGCTGATGAAGAAGAACCTCGGGCTGGCCGATGACATCCCGGTGGCCAATGACATCGAGAACACCGGCAACACCTCCGCCGCATCCATCCCGTTGGCGATGGAGGAGATGCTGGTGACCGGTAAGGCCAAGGGCGGCCAGGTGGCGCTGCTGCTCGGCTTCGGTGCGGGGCTGAGCTATGCGGGCCAGGTTGTCACGCTGCCGCCCGCCCCGAAAGAGCCGAGCTTCTGATGGTGCGACCGTTGCGAGCCGCATTTCTGGCGGCAGCGGCGGCGACCGTGTACGGCGCGGTCACCGGCCGCGAGAAGGTGCAATGGGTTGCGAAGCCGCTGCTGATGCCGCTGTTGGCGGCGGATGTGGCGACCGATCAGGCGGTGTTGGAGCCGGTTGATCGGACAGTTCTGCTGGGTTCGCTCGGTGCCGCGACCATCGGTGATGTGCTGCTGATCGAGCCGGACAACGATCGGCGGCTGATCGCTGGGGCGTCTTCGTTCGCGGTGATGCAGACCGGATATTCGGTGCTTTGGTGGCGCAGCGGTGGGCGGCCGCGTCCGGAGATCGCGGTGCCACGGGTGTTGGCCTGGCTCGGTGCCGCACTGCTGATGCGGGCCAAGGCGCCGACCGTGGCGGCTCCGCTGACGGCCTACGGTGCGACGCTGGGTGGTGCGGCGGTGCTCGCCTCCGATCCCGGATTGGCCCCGGACGCGAAAAATGTTGGCGGACTGAATATTCCGAGTGCCGATCCGCGTAGCCGGGTCGGTCTGGGTGCACTGCTGTTCACGGTTTCCGATGGGTTGATCGTGCTGCGGCGGCTGTTCGCGCGGAGCGAGCGTTCCCGGCGGGTCACCGAGGGTGTCATCCTGGCTACTTACGCGGCCGCGCAATATCTGCTCGCGGATCCGCGAGCGCACGCGCGGGACTGACCTGCGCCCGTCGATTCGGCGAAATGCCGGGTCGGCCTGGTCCGCGCGGGTGGTCGAAAGCTATTGCCCCAGAACGAGAATGATCCGATCGCGATTTTGCGGATCGACCCGGATGGAGATGGTCTCGCCGACCGCCAGTCGCGGCTTGTCGGCCGGGGTGACATCGAAAACAATAGTGCCACGGTAACTTTCGGATCCCGGCACAACGAGCTCCAGATCGAATTCGGTCAGTTCGGTGTGATGATCGGTGCGCTGCAGCGTATGGGCGCCCTCGATGGTCGCCCATCCCTCCAGTCCATGCCGCCACAACTGCCGATCCGCGCGCGACGGCCGAGCCGCCAATAGCATTCCGACGCCCACGCACGATCCGAACAGACCAACCAGCGCGACGATCTGGAATGGCTCGGTCCCCGGCGGCGTATGCGGTAGTAGCCAGCCCAGCCAGAATCCGAGCACGATCAAATACCCGGTGGTCACCCCGAGCACTGTGCGGAGAACGCGTGCGTGATCCATGCCAGCCTCCACCCGACTGCCCTGCACCTCCAGAATAGGACCGCCCACCCCACCGTGAACCCGCCTTGACCACAACCGTGACCTGCCCGCCCCCACCACACCCCAGCCCCCATTCTACGGATGACCCGGTTCAGCCCTTCAGGCGCAGGACTGCGAGGACTCGGCGGTGGTGGGTGTCCGACGGTGGCAGATCCAGTTTGGTGAAGATATTGCCGATGTGCTTTTCGACCGCGCGCTCGGTGACCGTGAGTGCGGTCGCGATCGCATTGTTCGACAGTCCCTGTGCCATCAGTTCGAGGACCTCACGCTCGCGGGGTGTCAGCCGGGCGAGCGAATCCTGTTGGCGTGCGGCACCCATCAACTGACTCACCACCTCCGGGTCGAGTGCGGTGCCGCCGGTGGCGACGCGGTCCAGGGCGTCGACGAAGTCGCGGACGTCGGCGACCCGATCCTTGAGCAGATAGCCGACGCCGTTCGCGCCACCGGCGAGAAGCTCAGTGGCATAGCGGGTTTCGATCCACTGGGAGAACACCAGCACGCCGGTAAGCGGATATTTGCGGCGCAACTCGATCGCCGCGAGCAGCCCCTCATCGGTGAAGGTCGGCGGCATCCGCACATCCACGACGGCCACATCGGGGTTGTGGGTGCCGACCACATCGCTCAAGGTAGTGGCGTCGCCGACGATGGCGACCACCTCGTGGCCACGCTCGGTCAGCAGCCCGGCCAGTCCGTCGCGCAGGATCGCATTGTCCTCGGCGATGACCACCCGCAACGGCGTACTCATCGTGGCCCGGCCGTCGGCAGCAGAATGGTCACCACGGTCGGCCCGCCGGTCGGACTGTGCACGGTCAGCGTGCCGTCCACCGCACGCGCCCGCGCGGCCAGTCCGGAAAGTCCGCTGCCCGCGACGTGTTCTCCGTCCATCGGCTGCAGTACACCACCGATTCCGTTGTCGCGCACGGAGACCGCGATGGTGTGCGCATCGGTCGGCACGACCGATACCCACGCGCCGGTGGCATTCGCATGTTTGACCACATTGGTGAGCAGTTCGGCAACCGAGAAGTAGGCGATCGCCTCGATCGCGGGATTCGGCCGCTGCGGCAGATGGACTCGCAGCTCCACCGGAACGGCACACCGCGAAGCCAGTGTTTCCAGTGCCGGGTCGAGCCCCAATTCGAGTGCGGGCGGATGGATTCCGCGCACCAGTTCACGCAATTCGGTCAGCGCCTCCTTGGCATTGGCGTGTGCGTCGGCGATCAGGTCGCGAGCGTCACCGCCGTGGGATATCCGCTCCTCGGCTCGGCCGAGGGCCATGGCGATGGTGACCAAGCGCGCTTGCGTGCCATCGTGCAGATCGCGCTCGACCCGGCGCAGCGTCGCCGCCGAATCCTCGACTGCCGCACGCCGACTCGCACGCAATTCGACCAATTGCCGGTCCCGCGCGGTCGCCGACAGCAAGGCGATGGTGAGCAGTCGGTGCACCCAGCACACCGCGCGCAGCAGCCACGGCAGTGCGAAGCAGCATATGATGCCGACCGCGGACATCAGCAAAACCCTTGGCCAAGTGTCGATATAGAAGGATCCGAATTGGGCCAGCGAATGGTGCTCGACGCCGTTGTCGTCGATATTCGTCGGATTGAACAGCACCCACGGGATGGGCGAGAGTGCGGTGAATACCGTCACGGCCACCACGATCAGCACGAGATAACCGCCGACCACACCGAGTACGGTCTGCGCGAACAGGAACAGAATGGCCCGCCAACTCGCGCGATCGGTGAACGCGCTCTTCAGAAATCCGAAAAAGCCCCGCTGCGAGACATACGGTGGCGGCGCGTCGACAGGCGTATCCAGCAGATCCCTGGCCAGCGCGCGATACACCTTCGCCCAGAGCCGCGTGCCCAGCATCACCAGTGCCAGAATCGGGATGCCGATCAAGAAGATCGAGGCGTACAAACCGCCGCCGAAACCGAAGAACAGATAGCAGACGGCGAGCATGCCGATCACGAAAACCGTGAATACATAGACGAGTTGTTTCCAGGTCCGGGCCTGGATCGGCGCCCGCAGTATCGCGCGCAGCACCTCTCGCGCGTCCGGACCGGTCGTGCCGGTGGGCGCGTCGAGCACGAGGGTTTGTGTCTCGGTCATGGACTCCATGGTTGTCGCGGGCACGGCGGCATTCGATCGAGCTGACCGCCGAATCGGAGGTGTGGCCAGCCACACCACCAACTACCATCCTGCGCATGAACTATCCGCCGCCACCGCAGTACGGTTCGCCGTACGGCTACCCAGCCTATGGTCCGCCGCAGGATCATCCGCAGGCCATCACGATCATGATCCTCGGCATTCTCGGCCTGCTGCTGTGCCAGTTCCTCGGCCCGGTCGCGTGGGTAATGGGTAAGAAGGCGCTCAACGAGATCGATGCGTCCGGCGGCGCCATCGGTGGTCGCGGCAGCGTCCAGGCCGGATATATCTGCGGCATGATCGCCTCGATACTGCTGATCCTGACCATTCTGTTCGTCATCCTGATGGTGGTCCTCGCCGCTGTCGGCGTCCTCGGCTCCTCGTCCTCGACGTACTGAATCACGGCGGCGGGGCGGCCGGAATTACCATCGTCGGGGTGAACCACCCCGCGCCGGATACGGCCGAGCAGCCAGGACCCACCGAATGGGGCGAGCACCCGCACGGTGTCGGACCATGGGCGCAGGAGCACGGGGAAGCCCCGCCGGAGGATCCCCACTACGATCCGGAGCTGCTTGCCGGCGGTGACCGCCGCAACGTCGTCGATGCCTACCGCTACTGGAAGCGCGAGGCGATCATCGCCGATATCGACCGCCGCAGGCATCCGTTCCACGTCGCCATCGAGAACTTCGGCCACGATGCGAATATCGGCACCGTGGTGCGCACCGCCAACGCTTTCGCCGCGGCCGCCGTGCACATCGTCGGCAGGCGGCGCTGGAATCGCCGCGGTGCCATGGTCACCGACCGCTATCAGCACATCGAACATCACACCGATATCGGCGAGCTACTCGCCTTCGCCGAGCGGGAAAACCTGACCGTGGTCGCCGTGGACAATGTGCCCGGCTCGGTTCCGCTGGAAACCGTCGAGTTGCCGCGCCGCTGCCTGCTGCTGTTCGGGCAGGAAGGGCCGGGTGTCACCGAACATGCCAAGGGCGCGGCGGCACTGACGGTTTCGATCGCGCAGTTCGGTTCGACCCGCAGTATCAATGCCGGAGTCGCGGCAGGCATCGCAATGCACGCATGGATCCGGCAACATGCCGATTTGACGTCAGCTTGGTAACGAAAAGATCGGTATTAAACGGGTCGAAGCTGGCACCATTGACCCATGACCTCGCGGAGTCCGGAAACCGGGCGCGATGCTGCCCCCACGCCCGCGCTGTGGTCCGAGCGCGCGGATATGGCCGAATCCGCGATCGTCTCTCGGCACCTACGCGCGCTATGGGCCGTCCCGGGAACCGAATTGGGTGTCGTCGGTTGGCCGGCCACCCGTCGTGAGCGGGCCTTCGCATCCTGGCACTACTGGTGGCAGGCGCATCTGATCGACTGCGCTGTCGATGCCGCCAACCGGGTGCCGACGCCGACGCGACGCAAGCGCATCGCCGCGATCGCGCGGGCGCATCGGCTGCGCAATATCACCGGCTGGACCAATAACTACTACGACGATATGGCCTGGCTGGCAATCGCTTTGGAGCGTGCCGAGCGAACCCAGGGCATCACCGAGGCGCGCGGCGGTCTGATCGCACTCGAGAAGGAGCTGTACGACGCCTGGGATCCGGCGCGTGGCGGCGGTGTGCCGTGGCGGGTCGGCGCGGACTATTTCAATGCCCCCGCCAACGGACCGGCCGCGATCGCGCTGCTGCGCCTCGGCCGCCACGTCCGCGCGCAGGAAATGGCGGACTGGATCGATACGACGTTGTACGACAAGGAATCCGGCCTGATCCTGGACGGCATCCACCTGCCCTCCGGCGAGATCGAGAGCCCGACCTTCACCTATTGCCAGGGCGTGGTGCTCGGCCTGGAAGCCGAACTCGCGGTGCACACCGGCGAGCCGCGCCACAGCGAACGGGTGCACCGGCTGCTCACCGCGGTCGAGGAGCAGATGACCACCAATGGGGTGATCAATGGCGGCGGTGGCGGCGACGGCGGCCTGTTCAACGGAATCCTGGCCCGCTATCTCGCGGTGGTCGCGCTGATGCTGCCCGGCGACGAGCGCGAACAGGTGGCCGACCGGCGGACCGCGGCGGCCATTGTGCGCGCCAGCGCCGCGGCCGCCTGGGCGAACCGGCTCGAGGTCGAGGGGGAACCGCTGTTCGGGCACGACTGGAGCAAGCCCGCCCAGTTACCCGGCGGCCGGTCCGGTGCCGGACATTTCACCGCAGGCGGTTCGGTGACCTCCTCGCGGGTGCCCGAACGCGATATGTCGGTGCAACTGTCGGGCTGGCTGCTGATGGAGGCGGCCTACCAGGTCAGCGCCGCCGGGCTGTAGGCGTCAGCACTCGGACTCCAGCACGCCGGTCGGCGCGGTTTCGAAATCGAAATCCTCGGCGGGTTTGGCGATCTCCTGGCGATAGTGCCGGATACCGATGGCGGTTCCGATGATCAGCCCGACCACCAGGGTGCCGATGACGCCTGGCATCAGCCACGGCACACGGTCCAGGAAACTGCCCGCGTAGTAGCCGATGAGCAGCAGCACCGGCGCCCAGATAATGGCGCCGACCGTGCTGGCCACGGTGTACTTGCGATGATCCATCCGCGCCGCGCCCGCGACCATCGGGCACAGCGTGCGGACCCATGGGATCCAGCGCGAAATGAGTACCGCGAGGAAGCCGTGCTTCTGCAGCAGTTCGGTGACCCGCTGCAGGTTGCGGGTGTTGATGTAGCGGCCGTTCTTCCTGGCCACCAGATGATGGCCGGTGCGATGCCCGATGACATAGCCGACCTGGTTGCCCGCGATGGCCGCGATCATCGCGCCGATGGACAACGCCCAGACATGGGCCTCACCCGCGGCGTTGGAGGCCATCACGATGCCCGCGGTGATGAGCATCGAATCCCCCGGCAGGAACAACCCGATGATCAACGCGCATTCGAGGAAGACGAAGGTCAGCACCACCGTCCAGACGAGCGCGGGCCCCGCCGAGGTCAGCGGATCGAAACTGCCCACTGCTAGGGGCAACTGCGCCGTGGACACCGGCTCAGTGGGTCGGCTCGTTCGTCGAGGCGGTCAGCGCGGCATCGTCGTGCTGAGCGGCCTCGTCCGCACCGCGGTTGAGCACCTTCTTGGCCACCGCGATGATGCCGGGCAGGATCGAGATAAGGACGATGAGCAGGAAGATCGGCTCGATGTTCTTGCGAATGAATTCGATATTGCCGAGGAAGTAGCCGAGCACCGTGACACCGCCGCCCCACAGGACGGCGCCGACGATGTCGAAGGTGACGAACTTGCGGTAATCCATCTTGGACACACCCGCAAGCACCGGCATGAACGTGCGCACGATCGGCACGAATCGGGCCAGGATGATCGTCTTCGGCCCGTGCTTTTCGAAGAAGGCATGCGTCTGGGTGACGTAATGCTTCTTGAACAACCGGGTGTCTTCCTTGTGGAACAGTGCGGGCCCGATGGCCCTGCCGATCCAATACGCGCATTGATCACCGGCGAAGGCGGTCACCATGACTGCGGGCAACAGGATCCAGATCGATACCGGCGGGTTGTCCGTCGCGGACAGCAGGCCGCCGGTGAACAGCAGCGAATCGCCCGGGAGGATCGGGAAGAGCAGGCCGGTCTCGATGAAGACGATCACCAGGATGGCCGGGAGCACCGCGTTCTTGAGCCACGTCTCCGTAAGCAGGTGCATCGGGTCCAGCAACTGGGTCAATGCGACGTTGCTCGTCACCGATTCTGTCGCTGCCAGCAGAATCACGCGGCCTCCTGTCCGGGGTACGGCTGGCCTGCATTGCTTGCCACCGCATCGGAAGCTGCCAGCGCAATTACGCGGCCAACAGTACCGGGTCCAACTGAGAAACCTCTTGCTGTGCGAAAAGTTCGCTTCGTCCGACCGGCCGGTCCGTATTGTCAACCCGCCTCACAGAGCGGTCCCCGCACACCGCGCGAAAGCCCGCTGGCCTACTCTGTGGGCTGACAGAATTGTCTTTTGCCGCACAACACGGAGGTCTTCACAGTGCCCATCGCGACTCCGGAGGTCTACGCCGAGATGCTCGGTCGGGCCAAAGCGAACTCCTTTGCCTTCCCGGCCATCAACTGCACCTCCTCGGAAACCGTCAACGCGGCCATCAAAGGCTTCGCCGACGCGGGCAGTGACGGCATCATCCAGTTCTCCACCGGCGGCGCGGAGTTCGGTTCGGGCCAGGGTGTGAAGGATATGGTCGTCGGCGCGGTCGCGCTGGCCGAATTCGCGCATGTGATCGCCGCGCGCTACGACGTGACCATCGCGCTGCACACCGATCACTGCCCCAAGGACAAGCTGGACACTTTCGTGCGGCCGCTGATCGCCATCTCTCAGGAGCGGGTGAACGCGGGCAAGAACCCGCTGTTCCAGTCGCACATGTGGGACGGCTCGGCGATCCCGATCGACGAGAACCTGGAGATCGCCAAGGAGCTGCTCAAGGCGACCAACGCCGCGAACATCATCCTCGAGGTCGAGATCGGCGTCGTCGGCGGTGAAGAGGACGGTGTCGAGGCCGAGATCAACGAGAAGCTCTACACCTCCCCCGAGGACTTCCAGAAGACCATCGACGCGCTCGGCGCGGGCGAGAACGGCAAGTACCTGCTCGCCGCGACCTTCGGCAATGTGCACGGCGTGTACAAGCCGGGCAATGTGGTGCTCAAGCCCGAGGTGCTGGCCGAGGGGCAGCGAGTCGCGGCGGCCAAGCTGGGTCTGGCGGCGGACGCGCAGCCGTTCGATTTCGTCTTCCACGGCGGTTCGGGCTCGCTGAAGTCGGAGATCGAGGATTCGCTGCGCTTCGGTGTGGTGAAGATGAACGTCGACACCGACACCCAGTACGCGTTCACCCGGCCGGTGGCCGCGCACATGTTCAGCAACTACGACGGTGTGCTCAAGATCGACGGCGAGGTCGGCAACAAGAAGGCCTACGATCCGCGCAGCTACCTGAAGAAGGCCGAATCGGCCATGGCGGCACGTGTCGTCGAGGCGTGCAATGATCTGAAGTCCGCGGGTCGCTCGATCAGCGCCTGACCCTATTTACCCTTCGGGGGGCATTGAGCACATGGTTTTGGATGTGCGCGTGCTCGGGCCCGTTCGATTGCTCGTCGGTGGTGAACCGGTGGCGGTCGGCGGGCCCAAGCCGCGAGCCTTGCTCGCCGCGCTGACCGTCAATCGACGGCGTGCGGTGGCTTCGGCTGCGCTGGCCGATATGGTCTGGAACGAGGATCCGCCCGATTCCTACGCCGCCAGCCTGCAGGTATTCGTCTCGAATATCCGTAAGGCACTGCGTAATTCGGGTGTGGATCCGGCCATGGTGCTGCGCACCGAATCATCCGGTTATCGACTCGAGATCCCGGAGGATGCCTGCGATCTCGGCCGCTTCGAGGCGGCCAGAGATGCTGGCACGCGCGCCGCCGAGGTCGGCGACCATGTGGGCGCGTCGCAACTGTTCGGAACTGCGTTGCGCGAGTGGAGCGGTCGGGCACTGGCCGATCTGGCCGGATTGCAGTTCGCCGACGGATTCGCCACCGCGATGGACGAGGAGCGGCTGCAGGCCGCCTCGGCTCGTATCGATGCCGAAATCGCCTGTGGGCGGGCGTCATCGGTGATCGGCGAGTTAGTCTCGATGACCAATGAGCATCCGCTGCGCGAACCGCTGTGGGGTCAGCTGATCACCGCGCTGTACCTATCCGGCCGACAGGCCGACGCGCTGGACGCGTGCCGTCGGGTACGCACGGTGCTCGCGGACGAACTCGGTATCGATCCTGGGCCGGTCCTGGTCGATCTCGAACAGCGGGTGCTGCGGCAGGAACCGCTGAGCACGATGGAACTCAAGCGCACCGAGCGGCTGGCCGCGGCGATGACCGAGACGGTCACCGAGATGCCGCGTGCGGTCCGCAGCGGTCAGCTGCGCATGCCGGACGGCCGGGTCACGGCAATCGCGCAGGGCGGCATGCGAATCGGCCGGATGACCGACAACGATCTGGTCCTCGACGATCCGAAGGCCAGTCGCTACCACGCGCACATCATGCCGAGCCGGGCCGGACTGCTGATCAAGGATCTGCATTCGGCCAACGGCGTGTACGTCAACGACGAGGCGATCGAGAGCGGCGCGCTGCTGGCCGACGGCGACAATATCCGCATCGGCGCAACGGTTCTGGTGTTCCAGGCCGTCCAGTAGTCGCTCAGTCGCAGGCGATGCCGTCCCCATCCGGATCCAGATACGGGTTGTACCCGGGCTGACCGCGATAGAGCGGCAACTTCCCCTCGGCCCGAACCTGATCGCAATCGGTGTAATACCTCGGCGACTCCTCCTCCGTCGACTTCTCCGGCGGCGGCACATTCGACCCCTTCGGCCCCGGCCGATAGGACGGCACCGGAAGCGAACTATCGGGCCCGGCAACGAATTGGACGGCAGACGAATCGGCGACGGCGATCGGCGACGCGATCGCGAGGCCGCCGATCACCAGACAAGCGGCGCCGAGCGCGGGCACGGCACGGCGACAGATCAGTGAAGCGTTCACACTCTCCATCCTGCTCCGCTTTCGGCGCCGATGTCAGTGCGCTTTATTCGCAGGCGATTCCGTCGTTGTCGCGGTCCAGGTGGGACGCGTATCCCGGGTCACCGCGGTGCAGCGGCGCCTTTCCCGCTCGGCGGACTTCGTCGCAGTTCTTGTAGTAGGGCGCCGGTTGGGTCTGCGGTGGTGGTGATTGTGGCGGTTGCACCTGGGGTGGTTGTGATTGCGGCGGGGGATTGCTCGGCAGGTTCTGTTGAGGTTGTGCGGGCGGGCAGAATTGGGCGGAGCCCGAGTTGCACAGCAGGTCGGTGAGTGGATCGGCGGTCGCCGTCGGTGCCGCGAATACGATGGCGGCGGAAGCGATCAGGATCGCCGAAGCGGTTCCGCGCAGCGACCTGGGGTGCAAAGCAGGCTTCATGGGTGTCCTCTGGTCGAATGAGAACCACCGGAGGCCCTTTGCTCCCCCGGTGGACGGCCACTCACCCCGACTCGAGTTGTCGTGTCGTGGACGGTAGCAGGCGGCTGGGCCGCGGTCCCGGAAATGGAGTAGGAGTTTCCTGTTAATTCTGGATGTCCATGCGGCGCATGGGTTATTCGGTCGGTAAGTCGGGCGGGGCGAAGCGGGCAAAACGGGTAGGGTCGGGCGCTGGTGCACAGCATCGCGGAGACCATTGATGCGGCGGGTGTCCAATTTGCGCGAGATATCGAGGGGTTGCGGATGGCTCGGCGGTGGGTTGCGGTGTTCGGTGCGGTCGTATGTGCGGCCGGGGCGTTGACGTGCGCGGCACGAGCCGGTGCCGCGCCGGAGGAGGTAGGGCCGGTGGCCGGGCCGTGTGTGACGGATCCGCCCGCGACGCATGAAGGCCTGGTACCCAAGACCCTCGATGTGCCGATTCCGTATCCGGTGATCACCGTGCTGCCGCCGGATCGGCCGGAGCCCGCGCCGGTTCGGACGCAGATGCGGTTGCCCTCGGATCCCTGCACGAATCCGTGCCCGGATCTGACCGACTTACCGGCACTGCCACCGAGTCCGGCGAGCCAGCTCGGCATTCCGGAAATTCTGTTGAGCCCCAAGCCTTTCCACTTCGCGATTCCGGGACCTGGACCGGATCCCGGTCAGGTGCCGCCGCCTCCGCCGCGGGTGGATCCGCCGATCGAACCCGCCCCTTCGACAGCGGCTCGGCCGACGCCACGGGTCGGCGCGGTCACCGAGGTGGCAAAGCAGACCGGCGCGAATTCGGTCAATCGGACCGATAAGCGCTGGCAGGTCGATGGCACCGATCTCGGCATCATGTGGGAGAGCGCACCGGGGGAGATCGCGACCGCATTCGGTGACACCGTCGGACGCGGCTTCCACCCGCCGGGTGGAATGGGATCGGATTGGCGCAGCAATGTGCTCGCATTCAGCACCGATCGCGATCTCACCGACGGGATGACCTACGACCGGATGGTGACCGACGACCGCTGCCACGCGGCCGAGGTGCTCGCCAGCCGCAAACTCGACAATGTCGAGGTCACCACGATTCCGACCTCCGGATTCGCACTCGGTGCGCGGCAGTACCTGAGCTATATGTCGATTCGCACCTGGAACAGCATTCCGGGCACGTTCTTCACCAATTACGGCGGCATCGCCTACTCCGATGATCACGGCCAGACGTGGACCAAAGATCCCTACGCGCGTTGGGACAACATCTTCGGCCTCGCGAATTTCCAAGTGAGCGCGATGGTTCCGCAGGGCGACTACGTATACATGTTCGGCACGCCCAATACCCGCCTCGGCTCGGTCGGCCTCGCGCGAGTGCCGAAGGATCAGCTCCTCAATACCACCGCATATCAGTACTGGCGAGACGGAAACTGGACGCCGGTAGGCGGATTCGGCTCCGCTAGCCCGATCGTCGACGCGCCCGTCGGTGAGTTGTCGGTGCGCTTCGACGCCTCCCGGAACGTCTGGCAGATGAGCTATCTGGATACCGCGAAAGCGGCACTGGTCGTCCGTGAAGCGAATTCACCGCAGGGCGTATGGTCCGATGGCGCACCGACAGTGACGGTGCGCGAATATCCCGAGTTGTACGGCGGATTCATCCACCCCTGGTCCTCGGGTCCTGACCTGTACTTCAACGTTTCGACCTGGAGCGACTACAACGTCTATCTCGTGCACGCGACCATCGAATGAGGTTGCGCCGCTAGGCGAAGCGAACCTCGGCGATGGCCCGGCCGAACAGTTTGCGGCCCTCCGAACTACCCGCGAGCACAATGGTCGCGGTCCGTCGGCGCGGATCCAGCGATTTGATCTTCCCGCTGAATTCGACGGCGCTCGGCGCCTCGGCGGTCACCGGAACGAATCCGGAGAACCGCACGCTGAACTTTTCGACGGCCGTCGGATCACCGAGCCAGGAGGTCAGAT
Organism: Nocardia pseudovaccinii; assembly: GCF_050942345.1. Classification (NCBI taxonomy): domain Bacteria; kingdom Bacillati; phylum Actinomycetota; class Actinomycetes; order Mycobacteriales; family Nocardiaceae; genus Nocardia; species Nocardia pseudovaccinii. Next base: position 9,383,947 of record NZ_CP192074.1, on the reverse strand, counting down.
AATCACCGGCCAGGCTCATCGTCAGCATGCCGTGCGCCACCACGGTCGGCAGTCCGGCCAACTGGGCCGCGCGCTCGCTGAAGTGAATCGGGTTGGGATCGCCGGAAACGCCCGCATAGTTGGTCAGATCGCCGCGCGTCACATACGCGGTCTCGGCCGGGAGCTGATCGCCGACGGCCAGCTGGTCGAAGTCCGGGAGCGAGCGCACGGATGCGCTGCGCACCGCGGGCTGTCCGGGGGCCGGGGCATCCGCGGGCAAGGCGACCAGCGGGCCGCTGTCCGGCACCGTGATATCGCCGACGGTGACCGGGCGCGCGTGCATCATGATGTTCTCGACGGCGGCCGCGATATTCGGATCCACCTCGACACCGCGGCGCGCCACGATGGTGGTCGAACCCGATACCACGATCTCGCCCTGCTGGTTGGTCAGCGAGAAGGTCACCAGGATGAAGTCGTTATCGCCGAACTGGCGGATCGAGTCGATCACGATCTCGGTGCTGAGCCGGTCGCCCGCCAGGATCGGGCGGGTGAGCTCGAAGACCTGGTCGGTCTGCAGGATCTGGGACAGGTCGTATTCGGTGAGCACCGTGTCCAGCAGGACCCTGGTCGCATTGATGCCGATGACCGAGGCGAAGGTCGGCGGCGCGATGATGCCGTCGTAACCGAGCTCCAGCGCATCGGGTTCGGAGTAATGCGCACCGTGGCGACTCTGCGTCGCGCGGGCGAACTCACGGACCTTCTCCCGGCCGACCGAATAGTGTTCGCGAACCCGGAACCGGCTTCCCGCCAGCGTGGCTGTCTGCTCGACCACTTCGATTTCCGGTTTTTCGATTGTCTGCTCCCTGACCATGATCCGGGCCATGCTACTGGCGAACCGGTCTGATGACCAGGTAAGTGTGACGTTCGCTACCGGTTAGAGGGCTTACCTTTTGGATATGTCCTGCTGGACTCGGCGTCACCGTTCGGCTACGGCGTCCCGGCACTCGGCGGGTCGCAGACCTTCCAGCCGTCGGCGGTCTGCTCCAGATCGAATGTCCGCGCCGAACGCTTCGTCGGGTCCGCGTCGGTGTATACGGTGGCTTGCGCGATCGCCGTCTTGTCTGTGATCTTGATCGCATCGACGCTAGCCACCACGGGAATGTTCTTGCGATCCATCGACAGCTGGTGCACGCCCGCGAACTGGTCCGCCGCAATGCCCTGATAGAAGTCGTGCAACTGTCCGCAGGTGGTGCTGCGCAGCGCCGCGAGATCGCCGGATTTCAGCGCCTGGGTGTAATCGGTGATGGTGGCGCGCACCTTGGCCTCCGGGGAGTTGTCACTCCGGCCCCCGATGAGCGCGACCGCGAGCCCGATCACCGCGATGAGCGCCACCGCCGCCGCACCGAGGAACAACCAGCGCTTCGAGCGCTCGGCCGGTACCTCGGCGGCCGCCGGTTGCTGACCGGGCGGCGTGATTCGCTGCGGCTGGGCCATCTGTGATCCGGTGACCGGCTGGGCGGGTCGAGTCAGCTGGGTGTCCGCGGGTGACGGGGCCGACGCGACCTGCCGCGGCCGCCCTGGTCCGCGCGGTGCGGAGGGCGCGGTCTCCTCGACCCCCAGCCCGCTCTGCGAAGGCCCTTGCGCCCCAGCCTGTTTCGGACCGGCCGCCGGACGTGGTGTGCTCGGCGGCTTGGTGATCGGACCGGGCCGCGCCGCGGGCGGAACGACGCGGTCGGTACCGGGCTTGGTCCCGGCATCGGTCCGCATTCGCTGCGTGGCGTCCTTGTCGGCCGGTTTCTGAATCGGCAGTGCGACGGTCTGCTCGGCATCCAGCTTCGAAACCACCGGCATGGCGACGGTCTTGTCGTCCGCGCCCGCCAAATCCGGCTCATCCTGCGTCGGAGCAGCCGTCGCTTCCTTGGCGGTCGGCTTCGCCTTCGGATCGATCCGGCGCATCACCATGGTCGCCGCATCCGCACCCGCGGCATCGTCGACCTCGTCGGCCGCTGTCGCAGACTTGGCCGCAGCCGAATCCCGCTGGATTACAGCGGTTTCCGCAGCGGATCCGGTCGCCGATACGGGGGTGTCACCTGGTGACGGGGTTTCAGACGGTGGCTCAGCTCCCGTCGGAGATTTGGCGGCACTTGATGTGGATGCCGCGGACTCGTCGGCCGGGTCCGCGTCGGATCCAGCGCCAATTCCACCGGCCGCAGCAGCAGCGGCGGACTTCGCCGTACCAGCAGACTGGGCGGCGGGACCACCTCGTTTGATCACGACAGTCGGTGCATTCGGCCCGGAGCCAGTAGTGGCTGCTCCGCCGGAGCCGCCAACTGGCGTCGCCTGCCCCGGAGCTGCCGCGCCCGGCGCCTGCGTGGAAGCCGTCTTGGTCTCGACGCCGCCACGCGAGATCTCCGTGGTCTTCACCTCGGAATTCGCCGCGTCACCGCCGGACCGTGTGGCATCGGCAGCTGCGCCCGATTTCGCGGGACCAGGCGCAGACGAGGCCGCGCCGCCATCTCGTTGACCCGCGCCATCCGGCTTGGCTCCGCCGCCGGGCGCCGCAGGTGAGGCTGTGCCGCTGTCTCGTCGGCCGACACCACCCGGCCCGGTTGCACCGCCCTGCGCAGGTCCAGATGGAGCCGCGCCGCGATCTCGCTGGCCCGCGCCGCCGGGCGCGGGAGCCGATGAGCCGCCACTTCGCTGTGCCGCGCTGGGGTTGGTCGCGCCGCTCGGCGTGGAAGCAGGTGACGCTGTCCCGCTGTCCCACTGGCCTGCACCACCTGGCTTTATTGCGCTACCCGGCGTGGGAGCCGATGGGCTGCCGCCACTTCGCTGTGCCGCGCCGCCGGGGGTGGTTGCGCCGCTCGGCGTGGAAGCAGGTGCGGCTGTGCCGCTGTCCCGCTGGCCCACGTCGCCCGGCTTTATTGCATTGCCCGGCGTGGGAGCAGATGAGGCTGTGCCGCCACCGAATTGGCCCGTGCCGCCGGAGTTGGCTGTGCCGTCCGGCCTGGTTGCGTTGTCCGGTGTGGGGGCCGATGAGCTGCCACCTGGCTGGGCTGTGCCACCTGGCTGGGCTGTGCCACCTGGCTGGGCTGTGCCACCTGGCTGGGCTGTGCCGCCTGGGTTGGCTGTGCCGCCCGGTCTGGTTGCGTTGCCTGGCCTGGTTGCGTTGTCCGGTGTGGGGGCCGATGAGCCGCCACCGCGCTGAGCCGTGCTGCCCGGGTCGGCTGCGCCGCCGCCTGGCGCGGGAACCGATGAGGTGCCGCTAGCTTGTTGGCTTGCGCCGCCCGGCCTGGTTGCGCCACTCGGCGTTCGAACGGATGGTGTTGCGCCGCCAACTTGTTGGCCCCCGCCGCCCGGCTTGGCAGTATTTCCCGGCGCAGGAGCAGGCGAGGAGCCGCCGCTGTCTCGCTGGCCTGCGGTGCCCGGCCTGGTTGCATTACCCGGCACGGGTGGCGAGGCTGCGCTGGTATCTCGCTGGCCGGGCCGTGTGACGCCGCTCGCGGTCCGAGCGGATGGGGCTGCGCCGCCCGGCAGTTGACCTGCGCCACCCGGGGCGGATGTGGATGACGGCGCATTGGTTGGGCTGGGTGCCGCCGGTTTCCCGAGCGCGGCGATATCCCCGGTCGCCGCACCGGACCCGCCCGACCGCCCGGGCGACGGCTGCCTCGGCGACGAAGCTGCGGGAACTGGCCGCGTCGGCGCGCTGGCCGCACCTTCTTTCGCAGCCGAACCACTTCCCGATGGCGCACCGGATCCCCGGGATACGTTCGACCCCGACGAGGCGGGCACCGGTCGGGTTGGAGCAGCGGCCGAACCGCCGCCTCCCACAGCGCCAGGCCCCGAGGGGGTGCCGGAGCCTGTGGCTGAACCAGGGCGTGTGGGGGCGGTGGATCCCGACGAACTGGGCCCTGACGATGAGGGGAACGGACGGGTCGCGTCAGCCGCGCCAACGTCGGTCCCGGCTCCCGAGGGGCTGCCCGTTCCCGGCTGGGTGCCGGAGCCTGTGGCCGGACCTGGGCGCGAGGGCGCACCCCGGTCGGAGGGGTTGGGCGATGTGGGTGTCCGGTCCGCGGACGCGGCTGGGCGCGGGTCAGCTGCCGCTTCGGCCGGGCGGCCAGGATTTTGTGCCGGGCTCTTCTCGTCGTTCGGGTCGGACACCTATAACCCCTCGGTCGGGCGGAACAGTTGAACTCGACGGCCAGCCTAGCCAGCAATTCGATCGACTGTGATGATTCCCCTGCGCCGTACGCCGCCTCGTCCGGCTCGACAGCGGCGGGTGGGTGGGAGAGGCGGACTGGGCACTGCTCAGCCAGGGGAACACCGTGTCGGCGCGACACGCGCGCGCAGTGCACAATGAACCGCATGACCTCGTTCGGTGACTTGCTCGGACCGCAACCGGTACTCCTGCCCGAAGACTCCGATGCGGAGGAGGCGCTGCTGAACAATGCCGATCCGGTGCAGGTCGCGGCCGCGCATCCGTCGGCTTCGATCGCCTGGGCCCATCTCGCCGAGGCCGCGTTGGAGCGTGGCGGGGCCGAGGGCGATACACAGGTGGTCAATCACGACATCGTCGCCGCGTACGCATTCGCGCGCACCGGCTACCACCGCGGCCTGGACCTGTTGCGGCGCAATGGCTGGAAGGGTTTCGGGCCGGTGCCGTGGAGCCACGAACCCAATCGCGGTTTCCTGCGCAGTGTCGCCGCACTGGCCAGGGCGGCCAGGGCGGTCGGCGAGACCGAAGAGTACGCACGTTGCCTCGATCTGCTGGAAGACTGCGACCCGCGCGCTGCGGGTGAGCTCGGCCTCGACTAACAGTTGATCGACCCGAACTCCCCGGTAGGTGTCGCCCGCGACAGCAGCGTGGAAAAGCTGCGCAGCTCGTGGGCGCGGCTGCGATTGTCCGCGCTGCCGATTCTGCAGTGCGCGGTCGGCGCGGCGCTGGCCTGGTTTATCGCGCACAAAATAGTCGGGCACACCCAGCCCTTTTTCGCACCGACCGCGGCCGTGGTCTCGATCGGCATTTCGTTCGGCGCCCGGCTGCGCAGGTCGGTGGAGTTGGTGGTCGGCGTCGCGGTCGGCATCGGCATCGGCGACCTGTTCATCACCCGCGCGGGGACCGGCGTCTGGCAGATCGCGCTCGTGGTCGCGGTGGCCATGGCGCTGGCGGTATTCCTGGACGGCGGTTCGATCATCACCATGCAGGCCGCCGGTTCGGCGGTGCTGGTCGCGACGCTGCTGCCGCCGTCGGCGGGCGGCGGCTTCTCGCGCATGATCGACGCGCTCGTCGGCGGGTTGGTCGGCGTGGTCGTGGTCGCATCGATACCACTGCATCCGGTGCGTCGAGCCCGCGAGCAAGCCGCGGAAGTCCTTGCGGTACTGGCGAAGTCGCTGCACGACTGCGCCGACGGTCTGCTCGAACAGGATCCGGAGAAGATCCGCGCGTCCCTGACCGCGGCCCGCGCGACCCAGCCCCAGATCGACGGACTGCGCTCCACCTTGGAGGGCGGCCGCGAGATCAGCAGGATCTCCCCGCTCTATTGGAATTCCCGCCAGCGCCTCGATCGGATCCGCGCCACCGCCGACCCGCTCGACAATGCCGTCCGCAATACGAGGGTGCTGCTGCGCCGCTCCCTCACCCTGGTCCAGGACGACGAAATCCTCGATCCGCGACTGATCGAGGGATTGGAGCGCCTGGCCCAAGCCGTCGAGGTGGTGCGCCGGATGATGCTCGCCGATCCCGGCCAGCAGCCGGATCAGGCCGAGGCCGCCAGGGTGCTGCGCGGCATAGCGAAGGCCGCGCGACCGGAACTCGTTGAGGGCGCGGGACTTTCGGCTCATGTGGTGTTCGCGCAGATGCGCTCCATGCTGGTCGATCTCATGCAGGTCTGCGGCATGCAGCGCATCTCGGCCATGGCTCTGCTGCCCCCGACGGTCCCGCATCCGCACGTGCCGCCGGAGGAATGAGCCAACTACTCAGCGGATTTCGGACATATTCCCGCCGCTGCGGAGCCGCGTGCCCGGCCCCTGTCACCCGAATCGCGATCTTCACGTAGTCCGCTACTCGTGTTCGCAGCTGCCTGCGGTCATAGCCTCGAGAGGCAACCGCGGTTACGAGGGGTAGCGCGGTTGGGACGCTTCGCCCGACGGCGAACCGCCCTACCGGCCATATGGTGTGGTGGCCGGGCGGGTACGGGCGCGCAGCGGTCGTGCGAAGAGGTCGCCCGGTCCGGGAGGTCGGATCGGGCGACCGGGATATCGGCTAGGTCCAGAACCGGGTCAGCCAGCTGCCGTACCGCGACCAGTCCGCATCGACCCCGGACAACTCGTACAGCGAGTACACCGCATCGAAGAACACCTTGTTGATCGACGGCGTGACCAGCAGCGCGAACACGATCAGCATCCCGAACGGCTTGAACTGATCGAGCGCCCGCCGGGTCTGATAACTCAGCGACGGCTCGACCACGCCGTATCCGTCCAACCCGGGCAGCGGCAGAATGTTCAAAAGCGTTGCGGTGATCTGCAGAAACGCCAGAAAGCTCAGGCCGTACCAGAACGCGCGATGTGACGTGTCACTGCCGAAGAACCGCACGACCACCAGCAGCAGCACCGCGCATACCGCATTCACCGCGGGCCCGGCGCCGCTGATGATCCGCTGCATGCGCGTGCTCACGTTATGCGTATGCACGTACACCGCACCGCCCGGCAAGCCGATACCGCCGAGTGCGATGAACACCATCGGCAACACGATCGACAGCAGCGGATGGCTGTATTTCAGCGGATTCAGGGTGAGATAACCCCGCAACTCGACCTCGCGATCACCCGCCCGCCACGCCGTGTACGCGTGCGCGAATTCATGCAGGCACAGCGTGACGATCCAGCCGAATACGACGAGCAGAAATACCCCGAACTTCGCCCGCGTCGACTGCACGTCGGCGTCCCATGCGAGCACGCCACCGGCCACCGCGATCGCGATCACCAGCAGGAATATCGGGCTGGGCCGCCGCGAAACACCTGATACGGGGCGGCCGTCTCTCGGGAAACGCATCGTCAACGCACCAGCAGCCAGTTTTCGTGATGCCGATAGAACGACGAACGCGGCAGCACCCGATCGTTGGCGATGCCGTCCCTGGTCACCACGGCCCCCGGCGTGCCGAGCTGCGCGGCCCGCCCTTCCAGCCAGCGGCGCCTGCGGATGATGTTCTTCTGCACGCTCGCCCGCACCCCCGGCATATCCAGCATGGGGGAGACGATCATCGCGTCGACCTTGCCGGAGAACAACTGAGCGTCGTCCACATAGGCCTCGCCCTCGAGCTTCTCGCCACCGGGCCCGGTGATCTCGGCCCGTCCGACCAGCACGGTTCCGGTGTCGTCGCGAATCAGCGGGGTTTCGACGGGCCGTCCCTTCACCGCCCGCTTGGCGGCGGCATTGCCGGTGCCGGTCTGGTAGGCGCGCGAGCCGTAGGTCTTTTCGACGGGCACGTAACCGATCTCCACATGCAGTCGCTCGGTCCGCATCAGATGGGTCAGCACGGAGGCCAGGGCGGCATCGTCGCCGAGCACGATCAGCCGGGGCAGGCTGTCGGCGGCGAGGACGGGCAATAGCTCATCGATGACGCTGTTTTCCGGGATGGCGGTCGTCTGCGAGAGCGGCAGCGACGCGAGGGCGATGGGTACCGGTGCGCCGTCGCAACGGAGAACATGGGTACTCAAACTGCCGTACACCCTCCTCGGTTCGGCCGACAACCCGTCGGTCACCCTCGCCACCTGTCGGCGGACCTCGGGTCCGCCAGTGCCTCGCAACCATAGCCCTGCCCGACTACGGCCACACGGTTGTCGAGCCTACGGTGCGATCCGGTTCGATGCCGCCTCGAACGCGTTGGGTAGACTGTGCTTCCGGCCACCGCCTCGATACGGCAGGTAGCTGCAGTACACGAGATACTGCGCGTCGAACCGTAGGAGACACGACCATGCCGGCAATCGTCCTGATCGGCGCCCAATGGGGCGACGAGGGTAAGGGCAAAGCAACCGATCTGCTCGGTGGCAGGTTGCAGTGGGTGGTCCGGTACCAAGGCGGTAATAACGCCGGTCACACGGTCGTGCTGCCCAATGGCGACAAGTTCGCGCTGCATCTGATCCCGTCCGGCATTCTCACACCGGGCGTGACGAACGTCATCGGCAATGGTGTCGTGGTCGATCCCGGCGTCCTGCTCGCCGAGCTGGCCGGACTGGAGGAGCGCGGCGTCGATACCTCCGGGCTGCTGCTCTCGGCCGACGCGCATCTGATCATGCCGTACCACGTGGCCATCGATAAGGTCACCGAACGCTTCCTCGGCAACAAGAAGATCGGCACCACCGGTCGTGGCATCGGTCCGTGCTATCAGGACAAGGTCGCCCGCGTCGGCGTGCGCGTCGCCGATGTGCTCGACGAGAAGATCTTGACCCAGAAGGTCGAGGCGGCCCTGGAATTCAAGAACCAGGTCCTGGTGAAGATCTACAACCGTCGCGCATTGGACCCGCAGCAGGTGGTGGATGAGGTACTCGGACAGGCGGAGAGCTTCAAGCACCGCATCGCCGACACCCGCCTGGAACTGAATCTGGCGCTCGAGCGCGGGGAGACCGTGCTGCTCGAGGGTTCGCAGGGCACCCTGCTCGATGTGGACCACGGCACCTATCCGTATGTGACCTCGTCCAACCCGACCTCGGGTGGTGCGGCGGTCGGCGCTGGCGTCGGACCCAACAAGATCACGACGGTGCTCGGCATCCTGAAGTGCTACACCACCCGCGTCGGCTCGGGTCCGTTCCCGACCGAACTATTCGACAATTTCGGTGAATTCCTGGCCAAGCAGGGCGGCGAGGTCGGCGTGACCACCGGCCGGGCCCGCCGCTGCGGCTGGTTCGACGCGGTCATCGCGCGCTATGCGACCCGGGTCAACGGCGTCACCGACTTCTTCCTCACCAAACTGGACGTCTTGTCGAGTCTGGAGCGGGTGCCGATCTGCGTCGCCTACGAAATCGATGGCAAGCGGGTCGAGCAGATGCCGACCACACAGACCGAATTCCACCACGCCAAGCCGATTTACGAAGAGATGCCCGGTTGGTGGGAAGACATTTCACATGTCGAGACGTTCGAGGAATTGCCCGCCAACGCCCAGGCCTATGTCTTGCGCCTGGAGGAGTTGTCCGGCGCGCGCATCTCCTGTATCGGCGTCGGACCGGGTCGTGACCAGACCATTGTCCGTCACGACGTGCTCGGTTAGGAGCCGAAACAGCGGAGCCGGTGCGCCCGTTCATGGTTCGTTGTCATCGATCATGATCCGTGACGAACTACAGTAAGAGCTATGGCTCGGAACTGGCCGATGATCGAGCGCGAGACCGAGTTCGAAGCGATCCGCGCGGCACTCACCGGAACTGAATACGTCGGTGCGGTATTGACGGGCGACGCCGGAGTCGGGAAGACGACGCTGGCGAGACAGGCGACGGCCGCGGTAGGCGGCAATGTCCGGTGGGTGGCGGGTACGGAATCGGCCCGCAGCATTCCGCTGGGCGTATTCGCCCATATGGTCGGCGTTTATACGGCACACGATCCGGTGACATTCATGTCCGCCGCGCGCGAGGCGCTGCTCGCCGACGGGCACACGATCATCGGTGTCGACGACGCGCACCTGCTCGATCAGCTTTCGGCCACACTGCTGTTGCAGCTGGCCATTGATAAGGCCGCGCATATCGTCGCGACGGTTCGCAGTGGGGTACAGGTGCCAGATGCCGTGACCTCGTTATGGAAAGACGGCCATCTGCTGCGCATCGACCTCACTCCGTTCACGCAGCAGCAGAGCGTCGATCTGGTCGAGTCCATGCTCGGTGGGCAGCTGGAAGGCTTCACGGCCAACCTGATGTGGGAGTCCTCCGGCGGAAACGCCCTGTTTCTGCGGCATTTGGTGGAGGGCGCGCTGGAGGCGGGCGCGCTGCGGCAGGTGAACGGCGTCTGGCAGCTGCGCGGCCGGGCCGCGGTGACCTCGGAATTGGCGGCGCTACTGGAGGATCGGGTCGAGCAGTTGCCCGAACCGGTGCTGCGGGTGCTCGAACTGCTCACCTTCTGCGAGCCCATCGATCTCGACGTGCTCTCCGAACTGGCGGGGGAGGAAGCCGTGGAGGCCGCCGAAACCCGCGGTCTCATCAGGGTTGTCGAGAACACCCATCAATTGATCGTGCGCTACAACCATCCGCTGTTCGGTGAGGTTATCCGGCGCAGGCTCGGCATCGCCTCGGCCCGGCGGCTGCGCGGTCGGCTGTACTCCTCGCTCAAGGAACGCGCGATCAATTCCGCGCCGGATCGCATCCGGCTGGCCGAATTGGCCTTGGACAGCGATAAATCCGCGGATCTCGAACTCTTCGAGGCGGCCGCCGCCGATGCGATCGGGCTGGCCAATTTGCCGCTCGGTGAGCGTTTCGCCAGGGCGGCGGTGGAACGTCGCGGCGGCGTGGAGGCCGCGGATCTGCTGGCTCGGGCACTGCTGTGGCAGGGCCACCGCATCGAGGCCGAACGCACCCTCGCCAGCTTCGATCCGGATCAGATGAACGAGGTGCAACTGGGCCGCTGGGGCAGCACCCGGGTCTCGAATCTGTTCTGGGCCATGGGCGATGCCGAGCGTGCCGACGAGGTGCTCGCGATGCTGCGCGGCAAGGTGCAGCATCCGAAGACCATCGCCACCTTCGAGGGCCTGGCCGCGGCGTGCGCGGTTCACGAAAATCTGCTCGAGGACGCGTTTTCCGGGGCCGAGTCGGTGATGGAGACCGAAGGCGCACCGCCGTGGGCGGTTTGGTGGGCAGCCTTCGGCGGCGGCCTGGCGCTGGCGCTGATGGGTAAGGGCGATGCGGCGCGGCAGTACGCGGCCCGCGGGCATCAGGTGGAGTCGCATATCGACGGACTCAACCGGTTCATCTCGACCCATGCCGAGGTGCTCGCGCTGATCTGCACCGGTGATCTCGAGGCCGCCCGCCGGCGCGCCTCGGGGTATTTCGGCTACTCGGCGCCCGGCCAGTACCTGGCGTGGGGCATGTCGAAAATCTTGCAGGGCACCGTCGACGTGGCGCAGGGCCGCTTCCTGGACGGGATCGAACATCTCGAACAGGCGCTGGCCGCGCTCACCGCCGAGGGTGCTGCCGCTTGGCACATTCCGGCGAGAATCCGTCTGGCCGAGGCATATTCGGCACTCGGGCGGGCCCCGGAGGCGGCCGAATCCATTGCCGAGGCGGCCGCTCGCGGCGGCAGGCACAGCGCGGTCTACGACCCGCAGTTGGAGATCGCACGCGCCTGCGCGGCCGCCGCGGAAGGCACCGTCACGCCCGCCATCCGGCTTGCCATGGGCGCCGCCGACGCGGCGGCGCGCGCACATCAGCACGCCATCGAGGCCATGGCACTGCATACGGCCGCCCGCTTCGGCGACCATTCCGTGGCGGGCCGACTCGCTGACCTGGCGGCCCGGGTCGACGGCGAACTGGTGCAGGTCCAGTCCCGCCATGCGGTGGCACTCGCGGCTCACGACGGCCCCGGACTCGACGCGGCCGCAGCCGAATTCGAGCGCATCGGCACCATGCTCTCCGCCGCCGATGCCGCCGCCCAAGCCGCATCCGCCCACGAACGCGCCGGTGACCGCCGCCGCCTCCTCGAATCCGCGGCCACCGCGAACCGTCTCGCCGCGGCCTGCGGTGGTGCCGGCACGCCCGCTTTGCGCCAGGCGGCCCAGCCGTTGCCACTGACCTCGCGCGAACGTGAAATCGCGAATCTCGTTGCGGCAGGCCTGTCCAACCGTCAGATCGCCGATCGCCTCACGGTTTCCGTCCGCACGGTCGAGGGCCACCTCTACCGCGCCTGCATCAAGATGGACGTGACCGACCGCGAGTCCCTCGGGGCGCTGATGCGTGGTGAGTCCTCCGGCGGGGTCGGCTGAGCGCGGCGATGGACATCCTCAGCGAAACCATCGCCGCCATCCGCACCGGCAATCCGACCTCCGGCCTGTTCATCCGGCACGCGCCGTGGGGCCGTGCCTATCCGGTCGTCCCCGGCGCGGGTTTCCATGTGGTGCTGCAGGGTTCGTGCTGGGCGGTGCCGACCGGCGGCGAACCGATAGCTCTCGGTGTCGGCGACGTCCTGTTCATGCCGCGTGGCGCCGACCACGATCTGCTCGACCGCCTCGACAGTCCGGTCACCGAGAAGGCGCAACCGGGGGAACCCCGCGAGATCACCGGACCGGGTGCGCGCACCGCCCTGCTGTGCGGCGCGTACGAACTCGGCAGGCAGCGCAGCCACCCGCTGCTCGACGAACTTCCCGAATTCATCCATCTCCCAGCACGTCCCGGCCGTCACCCGTCCCTGCGCGCCGCTGTCGACCTGCTCGCCGCCGAGGTCGCCGAACCGAAACAAGGCAGCGATGCCGCTGTTCCCGTCATCCTGGAAACCCTGCTCCTGTTCATGCTGCGCGCCTGGTTCGACGAACAAGCCGCCGACGAACCCGCCACCGGTTGGGCGGGGGCCTTCGCCGATCCAGCGGTCGCCGCGGCACTGCGCGCCGTACACGAAGCACCCGCCCGCACCTGGACGGTCCCCGACCTCAGCGATATCGCGGGCGTCTCCCGAGCCACCCTGGCCCGCCGCTTCACCGCCACCGTCGGTGAACCACCCCTGGCCTACGTCACCCGCTGGCGCATGCTCACCGCCGCCCGCCTGCTCCGCGATACCGACAGCCCCCTCGGCGCCATCGCCCGAAAGGTCGGCTACACCTCCGAATTCGCCTTCGCCAAGGCCTTCAAACGCGAATACGGCCAGGCCCCAGGCCAATACCGCCGCGCAGACGACCAGCCCCCACTGATCGCGGTCTGATCAGGCGAGCTCGCTCCCGCAGCGCGGCAGCCGCGTGCCCGAACGACCCGCTTGCGTCAGCTGAACGGAGTATTCGGACGGTCCTGGAGTTCGCCGTCGAGGTAGATATCGACCTTCTCGTTGTAGAAGCAGGCCAGGCCCGCGATCTTCTGGCTTTCCGGGAGCGGGGTGCGATAGCCCCAGACGATGTCCGGGTATTCCTTGCCGTCGATGTGGACGGTCCAGTAGTCGGCGGTGCCCTTGTAGGGGCAGCTGGTGTGGATTGCCGAGGGCTTCAGCAGGTCCTGCCGAACATCGGTCAGGGGAAGGTAATACCTTGCGGGGAGGCCGGTTTCGAAGAGGATACGGGGGGAGTGCGAGTCGGCGACGGTGGTGCCGTCGATTTCGACGCGGATATGCCGGGAACTCGCGAGGATGTCGACGCGGGTGTACGGATCGCGCGGGTGGACGTAGACCGGCTCGTCCTCTTCGAACCATTCGTCCATGGCGTTCCAGTCCAGGCGCACCAGCTCGTTCAGTTCGGTGAACGGGGAGTCGTGATAGCGCACCGCGGCTCCGGACGCGGTGGTGCCGTCGACGACCACGTCGTATCCGGTCGCGGTGCCGCGGCTCGGGGATTTCGCGCTGGTGCCGTTCGGCTCGAGTTTCGCGTGCAGATCCGCGGCGGGCAGATAGTAGGTCGGGTAGTGCGGACTTTCCCAGACCAGGACCGGTCGGGCGGTATCGGCGACCAGCTGGCCGCCGAGGTAGACCCGGACTCGCTTCTGGCTGGTCGCTAGCTTGACTCGGCCACGCTTCTCATCGGTCATATTTCCGACCGTACTCCGGTCCGACCAGCCGAGTCGGCTATCGCGACCTGGACAGATGCTGCGGCACCGACTTCTTCAGCGCGTCCAGCAGTTCCTTCATGTCGCTTTCCATCCGGGCCAACCGTTCGATATCGAAACCGGTGAGTCCCGCCGCCATCGCCTCGCCGAAGGCGCCGCGGGCACGCGTCAGGCGACTGCGTCCGGCCGGGGTGAGCTCGACGACGACGGCCCGGGAATCATCCGGATCCTTGCGTCGGGAGGCGTATCCGTCCGCGACGAGCTTGCCGATCAGCGCCGTTGCCGCCGGCTGCGAACATCTATCGATACGAGCGAATTCGCTGACGCGCACCGCGCCGTGTTCGTCGAGCACCGCCAGTGCGCGCATCACGGCTCGCGGCAGATCGTCGCCGCTGATCACCCCGGCCAGCCGGGTCAGCCGACCCGCGGTGACGAGGAGGTCGACCACGATGTCATCTGCTGTTGCCACCTGAGCCTGCTGCATAGAATATTATTACATACGCTAACTATGTATGGCGAGGGCGTGTACCAGACCTGTCCGAACGATAGCGCCCCGGGGAACTCCACCGGGGCGCGTGACCGTCAGGCGGGTTGCGTGAGCGGTCTGCGTGGCTGCCCGAACAACTCCGCATCACCGTGTGCGCGCTTGAAGAACAAATGCGCGTCATGTTCCCAGGTAATGGCGATGCCGCCGTGCAACTGCACCATCTCGGCCACGATGGTCGTGAACGTCTCCGAACAGTGCGTCCGCGCCACCCAGACATCCTCGGCGGCGGACGGGCTCTGCTCCGCCACCGCGACCGTCGCCGCGTAGGACGCGGATTTGGCCGACTCCACCAGCACGTACATATCCGCCATGCGGTGCTTGAGCGCCTGGAAGCTGCCGATCGCCCGCCCGAACTGCACCCGGGACTTGGCGTATTCGACCGTCATATCCAGGCACCGTTCGGCCGCACCGACCTGCTCGGCAGCCACTGCGGCCCAAGCGATTTCGTGTAGCCGTGCGATGAGCGCCGGATCAGCCGAAGCGAGCCGCCGCGCCGGAACCGCCGCAAACGTGATTTCGGCGAGTTTGCGAGTGGGATCCATAGTCGGGACGGCACGTCGGGTGACGCCCGCGGCACCCGACTCGACCTCGAACAGTCCGTCGGAAGTCACCACAACAAGCGTGTCGGCATGCAACCCGTCGAGTACGTAATGCGATGTGCCGGACAGTGTTCCGCCTTCGGAATGCACACCCGGCTCATCCCAGCCGCCGGTGCCCGCCCAGCACACCGCGATCGTGCGGGCGCCTTCGGCAACCTCCGGCAGCAGCCGCTCACACGCCGCACTGTCACCGGACAACAGCACCGTCTGCGCACCGAGCACGGCCGAACCCAGCATCGGCACCCCGGCCAGCGTGCGCCCCAATTCGGTCACCACCAACAGGGATTCGACCAAGCTGGCGCCGAATCCGCCGTATTCCTCCGGAATCGCCAGCGCCGCGACACCGACCTGCTCGCACAGCAGCCGCCACAACGTCTCGTCATAGCCGAGTTCGGTATCCATTGCCGCGCGCACCGCGGCTGACCCGGCGTGCTTGGCGAGCAGCGCCCGGACCGAGGCGATGAATTCCTGATGTTCGGTGCTTGGCCCACCCGTCGCCCGACCACCACCCCTCATCGAATCGCTACGCGATGCAGTCATTTCATACCTCGCAAGGCTCGGTCCCGGACCGCCTCGTCGCGCAGTGCGCGGGAAATCCGGGAACGATGCAGATCCGGTGTACCCCAGGCCGACCGCAGCGCGGTCACCCTGGTCAGCCACAGCGACAGGTCGTACTCGGCGGTGTAGCCGATCGCGCCGTGCACCTGCAGCGCCGCGCGTGCTGCCCGATAGGCCGCATCGCCGCAGGCGATCACCGCAGCCGAAACGTCGCGCCCGCGCGTGGTTTCGCCCATTGTCAATGCCGCCCGATAGAGCAGCGGCTCGGCCAGGTCCAGCGCGATCAGCACATCGGCCAACTTCTGCTTGACGGCCTGGAATTCGCCGATCGGCTTACCGAACTGCTTGCGCTGCTTGGCATATTCGGTGGCCGCGGCCAGCAATGCCCGGCCCGCACCGAGCAACTGCGCCGCATTGGCCAGCGCACCGGAATCGAAGGCGGCCCCAACCGCCTCTAGCACCTGCTCGCCTTCGGCGACAACGGCATCGGATTCGATGACGAACAGTCGCCGCGCCGGATCGACCGATCGCACCAGACCCGCGCGCTGTCCGGTGCGGAGCTGATTACCGTCGGCGATGAGCACGATGTCGGCGGTATCCGCGTCCAACGCGACCGTGCCGTGCTCGGCCGACGTGAATGCCAGCGTGCCGAGCGCCGCACCCTCCGCGAATTCGGGTAGCCAGCGTGCGGCCAGTGCGGTATCCGGAAGGGCTTGCAGCAGTGCGGGTATCGCGGCCGCCGTCTCGACCAGTGGTCCGGGCGCCGCGGCGCGGCCTATCTCCTGGAATGCGACGACGAGATCGATCGGCTCCGCACCGACACCGCCGTGCTGTTCCTCGACGGCAAGTCCGAGCGCACCCGCACCGGCCAGCTGCCGTATGAGCGCGCGTCCGGGCCGGGGATCGCCCGCGGCCCAGTTGCGCACCGCGGCTGGTGTCCGTCCGGCGTCGAGCAGCTTGCGCAGGCTGGTGCCGAAGTCGAGTTGTTCCGGGCTGAGCGCGAATCTCATCGGCTGCTCCCTCTCGGTAGTCCGAGCAGCCGCTCGGCGATGATATTGCGCTGAATCTCATTGGTACCGGCGTAGATCGGGCCGGACAGCGAGAACAGATAGCCGTCGGTCCACGACCCGGCCCGCTCGGCCGCACCGCCGAGTACCTCCAGCGCGGTCTCGTGCATGGCGATATCCAATTCGGACCAGAACACCTTGGTGATGGAGGATTCCGCGCCCAGCTTGCCGCCCTCGTTCAACCGGGTGACCGTGCCGAAGGTGTGCAGCCGATAGGCCTCGCTGCCGATCCAGGCGTCCACCACCGCATCGCGCTGCGCGGTATTGGTGCGGTCGCCGGTGTCGAGCCAGAGATCGATGAGGCGCTGCGCGGTGGCGCTGAAGCGGCCCGGCGACCGCAGCGACAGTCCGCGCTCATTGCTCGACGTACTCATCGCGACCCGCCAGCCGTCGCCGGGCTCGCCGATCACATCGCGATCCGGCACGAAGACATCGTCGAGGAAAATCTCCGCGAAGCCGGGTTCCCCGTCCAACTGTGGAATCGGCCGCACCGAAACACCATCCGCGGACAGCGGGAACATCACATAGGTGAGTCCGCGATGCCGCCCCCGGCGGCTGCGGTCAGGCCCGGAGGCGGCAGCCTGCGTAACCACGGAGGGCCCCGCATCCGCCGAATCGGACACAGCTTCGGGATCGCTGCGGAACAGCCCGAAGGCCCAGTCCGCGAACGTCGCGCGCGAACTCCACGTCTTCTGACCGCTCAATAGCCAGCCGCCGGTGGTGCGTCGCGCGGTCGAGCGGATACCGGCCAGATCGCTGCCCGCCTCCGGCTCGGACCAGGCCTGCGCCCAGATATCGTCACCGCGCGCCATCCGCGGCATGATCCGTTCCAGCTGCTCCGGTGTGCCGTGCTCGAAAAGTGTCGGCGCCAGCAGGAATATGCCGTTCTGGCTGACCCGCCCCGGCGCACCGGCGGCGTAGTACTCCTGCTCGAAGAGCACCCACTCCAGCAGTGCGGCATCGCGCCCGCCGTACTCCCGCGGCCAGGCGACGACCGACAGCCGCGCCTCGGCGAGCGTGCGCTCCCATTCGCGATGCGCCTCGAACCCGGCCTTGGTATCCATCGAAGGCAGCGGCTTCGCGGGTTTGGCGGCGGCGAGGAATTCGCGGACTTCCCGCTGGAATTCCTGCGTCGCCTGATCGAGATCCAGATCCACTACGTTGTCCCGTTCTGCTCGGACGTCGAGGCCGTCGTCGCGTTGGCCTTCATCGACTTGGCGTTCATGCCGCCGAGCGAATCCGCGCCGACCTCGGCATTGTGCGCATGTGCGAAGTGATGCAGGCCGAATACCGAATCCATGCCCGCCCGCATGCCCATCAGATCCTCGGCCTGGTTGACCGCCTTCTTGGTCAGCGCGAGCCCGAATTGCGGCATGGTGGCGATCTTTTCGGCCAGTTCGAGGGTTTCGGTCTCTAGCTGGTCGCGCGGCACGACGCGATTGACCATGCCCCACTCCTTGGCCTGCGCCGCATCGAAGCGGTCACCGGTGAACAGGAACTCCTTGGCCGCGCGCGGACCCATCACCCACGGATGGGCGAAGTACTCCACACCCGGAATACCCATGCGCACAACGGGATCGGAGAAGAAGGCGTCGTCGGAAGCGATGATCAGATCACAGACCCAGGCCAGCATGAGCCCGCCCGCGATGCAGGCGCCCTGCACCATGGCAATGGTCGGCTTCGGAATTTCCCGCCAGCGCCTGCACATGCCGAGGTACACCTCGAGTTCGCGCGCGAAGCGCTGGTCACCGCCGACCTTGTCGACGTGATCCCACCAGAGCGCGGCCTTGTTCTGGTACCGCACATGGTGATCACGGCCGGGGGTGCCGATATCGTGCCCGGCGCTGAAGTGTTTTCCATTGCCCGCCAGGACGATTACGCCGACCTCGGGATCCTCGACCGCGCGCTCGAAGGCGGCGTCGATGGCGTAGGTCATCACCGAGTTCTGCGCATTGCGGTAGTCGGGCCGGTTGAGCGTCACGATGGCGACCCGCCCGCGCCGTTCGTACGTGACGACGTCCGGCTCATAGGGGATCTCGGACATTACGATTTCTCCTCACGTAGTTCACGTTTCAGCACTTTCCCGGCCGCGCTATAGGGCAATTGGTCCCGGAATTCGATGAACCGCGGCACCTTGAAATTCGCCAGCACCGTGCTCGCATGTGCGCGCACCTGCTCCTCGGTCAGCCCCGCACCGGGCTTGCACACCACAAATGCCTTGCCCACCTCGCCCATTCGGGTATCCGGCACTCCGATGACGGCGGATTCGGCCACCCCGTCGAGCCGGGCCAGCGCCTGTTCCACCTCCGCCGGATACACATTGAATCCGCCGGAGATGTACATATCCTTGAGTCGATCGGTGATCTTCAGATAGCCGCGCTCGTCGATCGTGCCGATATCGCCGGTGTGCAGCCAGCCCTCGGTATCGACGGTTTCGGCGGTGCTTTCCGGATCGTTGAGGTAGCCGAGCATGACATTCGGTCCGCGCAGCAGCACCTCACCTTCCGGGCTCAGCCGCAGTTCGAAATCGGCGATCGGTCGGCCGCAAGTGCCCGCGATGGTCGCGGCATCGTCGTCCGCGCGGCACATGGTGCCGAACCCGGCGGCCTCGGACAGTCCGTAGCCGGTGATGACGACATCGAAGTCGAGTTCCGAACGCATGCGCTCGACCAGCACCACCGGTACGGTCGCGGCGCCGGTGACGGCGACCCGCAGGGTGCTCAGGTCGAAGTTGTCCCGGTCCGGGAAGTCCAGGATGGTCTGGTAGATGGTCGGCGGTCCTGGCAATACCGTGACCTTCTCTTCGCCGACCAATCGCATGGTCACCGGCACATCGAAGGTCGCCTGCGGAATGATCGTCGCGCCGGTCACCAGGCACGCGAGAATGCCCGCCTTGTAACCGAAGTTGTGGAAGAACGGGCTGACCACCAGATAGCGATCGGAGCTGTCGAGGGTGGTGCATTCGGCCCAGGCCCGCACCACCGACAGTGCCTGCCGATGCGCGACCAATGTGCCCTTGCTGCGTCCGGTGGTGCCGGAGGTGAACAGGATGTCGGAAATATCCTCGGGGTCGACATCCTCGGCACGCTTCACGGCATCGGCCGACGGGACGGATTCGGCTATTTCCGCCAGTTGCGACCAGTTCAGCGCGGTGGGATCGTCGGTATCCGAGTCGACCGGAATGACCACCACCGTATCGATATGCAATTCCGGTGCTGCGGCACGCAATTCGGCCAACCGATCCCTGCCGAGGAAGGTCCCGGCAATGAACAGCGCCTTGGCCTCGACCCGCTCCAGCACATCGGCGGCCTCGTCCGCGACGTAGCGGGTATTCAACGGCACCAAGGCGGCGCCCGCGTAGTGCGCGGCCAGGGCGGCGATCACCCAGTGGTAGGTATTCGGCGCCCACATGGCGACCCGATCGCCCGGCCGCACGCCACGGGCGATCAGCGCCCGCGCCACCTCCTGCACCGCCGCCAGCAACTGCGCCCAGTCCAGCCGTACGTCGCCGTCGCCGAGGGCGGGTGCGGTGCCGAAGGTGCGCGCGGCATCGTGCAGTGCCATGGGTGTCGTTTGTGCAGGGGTTGTCACGGGTGTCCTCACCGTCGGCGGGGTCTTTTGCTGCCTTTGCTCGATAAAAGCGGTCCGGCTCTAACAAAGCAAGTGCTTGGTAGGTTATCCTACCGGCGTGGTTGCTATCCAGACCTCAGATTCCGACACTGCGGCACAGGACGCGCGGTTTTCCGCAGAAGTGCGCGAGTGGTTGGCCGAGAACCTCGACGGCGAGTTCCGTGCGCTGCGCGGACTCGGCGGGCCCGGCCGCGAACACGAGGCCTTCGAGGAACGCCTCGCCTGGGACCGGCATCTGGCCGCCGCCGGCTGGACCTGCCTCGGCTGGCCCAAGGAGTGGGGCGGGCGGGCGGCCTCGGTGCGCCAGCAGGTGATCTTCCACGAGGAATACGCCAAGGCGAACGCGCCCGCGCGGGTTTCCCACGTCGGTGAGGAACTGCTCGGTCCGACGGTATTGGCCTTCGGCACCCAGGCGCAGAAGGAGCGGTTCCTGCCGGGCGTCCGGAATGTGACCGAGCTGTGGTGCCAGGGCTACTCCGAACCCGGCGCGGGCTCGGACCTGGCGGCCATCACCACCAGCGCCCAGCTCGACGGCGACGAATGGTCGATCAACGGCCAGAAGATCTGGACTTCGCTGGCCCATGTGGCCGACTGGTGCTTCGTGGTCGCGCGCACCGAAAAGGGTTCGACGCGGCACAAGGGCCTTTCCTACCTGCTGGTTCCGATGCATCAGCCTGGCATCGAGGTCCGCCCGATCATCCAGCTGACCGGCACCTCGGAATTCAACGAGGTTTTCTTCGACGATGCCCGCACCGCCGCGGACCTGGTCGTCGGCGAACCCGGTGACGGTTGGCGCATCGCCATGGGCACGCTCACCTTCGAGCGCGGCATCTCCACCCTCGGCCAGCAGATCCGATTCGCTCGCGAACTGGCCGATATCGAGGCATTGGCCCGCCGCACCGGCGCGGCCGACGACCCGTTGATCGCCGACCGTATCGATAAGGCATGGGTCGGCCTGCGTGTGCTGCGCGCGCACGCGCTGCGGACCATGCAGGACAGCACCGCGGACGACGGCGGCCAGGCCTCGGTTTCGAAGCTGTTGTGGGCCAACTGGCATCGCGGCCTCGGCGAATTGGCCATGGCCGTACTCGGCCCCGCCGGTCTGGTAGCCGATGAGCACGATCTCAACGAATGGCAGCGGCTGTATCTGTTCACCCGCGCCGACACGATCTACGGAGGTTCGAACGAAGTGCAGCGCAATATCATCTCCGAGCGCGTGCTCGGACTGCCGCGGGAGGCTCGCCCATGAATGGACCGCTTTCCATTGCGCCGCAGCCCATTCCAGGGCACGGTCTGCTGACCGGACGCAATGCCGTGATCACCGCGGCGGCGGGCACCGGCATCGGCTCCGCGACCGCGCGCAGGTTGCTCGCCGAGGGCGCCGATGTCGTCGTATCCGACTGGCACGAGCGACGTCTCGCCGAAACCGAGATCGAGCTGAAGGCTGAATTCCCGGAGCGCCGGGTCGCTTCGATCGTGTGCGATGTGCAGAGCACCGAACAGGTCAACGAGCTGATCCGCAGCGCCGCAACGGCATTGGGCCGCATCGACATCATGGTCAACAACGCCGGACTCGGCGGCGAGACTCCGGTCGTCGATATGACCGACGAGCAGTGGGACCGCGTCCTCGACATCACCCTCAACGGCACCTTCCGCTGCACCCGCGCCGCTCTCGGCTACTTCCGCGATGCGGGCCACGGCGGTGTCATCGTCAATAACGCCAGCGTGCTCGGCTGGCGCGCGCAATACGGCCAGGCCCACTACGCCGCCGCCAAGGCCGGCGTCATGGCCCTGACCCGCTGCAGTGCGGTCGAGGCCGCCGAACTCGGCGTCCGCATCAATGCCGTCGCCCCGAGCATCGCCAGGCACGCCTTCCTGGACAAGGTCAGCTCGACTGAACTCCTCGACCGCCTCTCCGAACGCGAAGCCTTCGGCCGTGCGGCGGAACCCTGGGAGGTCGCCGCCACCATCGCCATGCTGGCCAGTGACTACACCACCTACCTCACCGGCGAAGTGGTATCGGTAAGCAGCCAGCGGGCCTGATCTACGCGACCCCAGCGGAGCGAGGCTGACGAACGACCCGTTCGCGGCTTGTCTCGCATTCGTGCGAAGGCGCGACCCTCGACTCAGTCGAGTCGGCGAAGAGCATGCGCTGCGGGCGCGCGTCTCGGCGGCGCCGCTAGCGACTGCTTGCAGGTCGCTCGAAAGGGTCGGACGCGAGACAGACGGGGCCGCGAACACACAGCGACGCATGGGCTGCCTGTATCACAGCGCAGTTGTGCGATCGCTTTCAGACCTCTGCGATCCGTCGGGCAGGTGGGCGTCTGATCAGGTAAAAAGGCCGGGACGCGGGCCGTATACCTGTGCAATGCTGGGAGTGGCCGAATCCCGTACTTCCCTAAGGGGCGATGGCTATGGGGCAGGATCGCCCACCGGCCCGCGAACAACTGGAACTCGAATTGGTGCGCGAAGTCGTGCTGGCCAGGCGACGTCTGGACAGCATGGTGCTCGCGGCGCTCACCCTCGGCGCCGAACTCATGGACCACACGTCCGAGCGCGCGACCGCGACCCGGACCGCCCAGATTCTCGAGCAGTATGCGATCGATGAATCCGAGGTCGCCCGTGATCCGCGCGGTGCGTTGCGTGCCGATATGACACGTGATTACGAACGCGCCTGCCGCGTCGGGCTCAGTGCCGCATCGCTCGGATCCGAACAGGACCGCAGACGGCGGCGGCAGACGGCACTGTTGTGTGAGGTGCGAGCGGATCTGCTCGACGTCATTCGCAAATGCCGCAAATTCCGCTTCGATCGTGCGGCATTCGCCGACGAGATCGCCCAAGGTCTGTGCGCCGCTACGGACAAGCTGGTGGTCGGCGCGGATATGGATACCTATCGAGCCTGGCAGCGCGGCATGATCCTCAAACTCATCGAGGAGCCGGTCCCATTCGGCCCACCACGCGTCATGGCCACCGTGGACGCGGGTCCGGATCGCAGCCCGCTGACCGTCGAATGGGACAGCTGTGAGCGCAGACTCGCGCTGGTCGCCCGGATGGCGCGCGCAGGCGTCTCACCGGTCGTGATCTGCGACCGACTCCTGGCGGATCTGTCGGTGTCGTCACCACTGCGCTATTCGATGCGCTGACCAAACGAGGTACGCGGCTGGCCCAAGCAAATGCTTGGTTGTATTATGAGCCGTGTGACCGCACCAGACGCCTCGAAATCAGCACGGCGCAATGAATTGCTCGCACTCGCGGCCCAACTGTTCGCCGAGCGTGGACTGCGTGCGACCACCGTGCGAGATATCGCCGATGCGGCCGGAATTCTATCGGGGAGCCTCTACCACCACTTCGATTCCAAGGAGTCGATGGTCGACGAGATTCTGCGCGGCTTCCTCGACGATCTGTTCGGCCGGTATCGGGAGATCGTGGCCTCCGGGCTGAGTTCGCGAGATACCTTGGAAGCGTTGGTGATCGCGTCCTACGAATCCTTCGACCGCTCACACGCCGCGGTGGCGATCTACCAGGCCGAGGCCAAGCGCCTGCGCGATTCGGAGCGGTTCACCTATATCGCGGACTACAACCGCGAATTCCGCGAGCTGTGGCACCGGGTGTTGATCAATGGCGTCGCGGACGGCAGCTTCCGGCCGGAACTCGACGTCGAATTGGCCTACCGGTTCCTCCGGGACACGGTTTGGGTTGCGGTGCGGTGGTACGAGCCCGGCGGCTCGATCACCGTCGAGAACCTCGCCAAGCAGTACCTGACCATCGTGCTAGACGGCCTGACAGTGCCTGAGCACACCAAGTAGGAGTTCCAGATGTCAGCACCATCCGCTCGCCGCCCCTACGCCCCGCTGCGGGATGCCTATGTGATCGACGCGGTGCGCACCCCGGTCGGCAAGCGCAATGGCGCGCTGGCCGCGGTGCATCCGGCCGATCTCGGCGCGGCCGCACTGCGCGGGCTGCTGGACCGCAACCCGATCGATCCGGCGGTGGTCGACGATGTGATCGTCGGCTGCGTCGACAATATCGGCCCGCAGGCGGGCAATATCGGCCGCACCATGTGGCTGGCCGCCGGATATCCGGAGGAAGTTCCCGGGGTCACCGTCGACCGGCAGTGCGGATCCTCCCAGCAGGCCATCAATTTCGGCGCGCAGGCCATCATGAGCGGCACCGCCGAGGTGATCGTCGCGGGCGGCGTGCAGAACATGAGCGCCATCCCGATCTCGGCGGCCATGTTGGCGGGCAAGGAATATGGGTTCGACGCACCGTTCGTCGGGGCGCAGGGCTGGGACCATCGCTATGGCACCGCGGAGGTTTCGCAGTTCAACGGTGCGCAGCTGATCGCCGACAAATGGAATATCAGCCGAGAAGAGATGGAGCGCTGGGCATTGCGCAGCCATGAGCGCGCCCGCGATGCCATCAAGAACGGCCGCTTCGATGGTGAGATCGTGCCCGTCGGCGATTTCTGGATCGACCAGGGGCCGCGCGAGACCACGCTCGAGAAGATGGCGTCGCTGCCGGTGCTCGCCGAGGGCAGCACGCTGACCGCCGCGGTCGCCAGCCAGATCTCCGACGGCGCGAGCGCGACCCTGCTCGCCTCCGAATGGGCCGTCGCGGAATACGGATTGCGCCCACGCGCCCGCATCCACCATGTGAGCGCCCGCGGCGCCGACCCGATCATGATGCTCACCGGCCCGATTCCGGCCACCAAGTGGGCGCTGGAGAAGACCGGTCTGACCATCGAGGATATCGATGCCGTCGAGATCAACGAGGCCTTCGCTCCGGTCGTGCTCGCCTGGCTGCGGGAGACCGGCGCCGATCCGGAGAAGGTGAACGTCAACGGCGGCGCGATCGCCCTCGGCCACCCGCTCGGCGCCACCGGCGCAAAGCTTTTCGCCACCCTGCTCAATGAGCTGGAACGCCGCAACGGTCGCTACGGCCTGCTCACCATCTGCGAGGGTGGCGGCACCGCCAACGCCACGATCATCGAACGCCTCAGCTGAGAGCCCTTCGTCAACTCCGGCTGAGTAACCAAAGGCCGCCCCTTGGAAGCGATGCCAAGGGGCGGCCTTTCGGTGCATCAGGATTGCGGCGATGGCTGCCCAACGCCTGCACAAGTTTGCAAGCCCGGACGACGGGAGCGACCGCGAGGTGTGCCTCGCAGCCGCGTCGCTTCGATCAGGACGTCTTGCGGTCCGCAGTCAGCGCGGCGATGGTGTCGATCCGCGTGACGGCATCGGCGACGATGCGGTCGATGAGTTCCTTGCAGGTGGGCAGGTCGTCGATGATGCCGGTGACCTGGCCCGCGGCAAGTACGCCCGCGTGGGTATTGCCCTCGACGAGTCCGGCGCGCAGCAGCATCGGGGTATTGGCGGCCATCACGACCTGAGACCAGCTGAGGTCCTTGGCCTTTCGCATGGCCAGGCCGTCACGGACCATGGTCGACCACTTCATGCCGGTCATGCCCTTGAACTTCGCCGCATTGGAGACCGCGGCGGCCAACCCCCGCCAGCGCCCCGAATGTTCCAGGCGATCAACCAGTTCGGTATTCAGCACCCGGTGCGGCATACCGTCGACCTTGAGCGAGACCACGGTGTCCTGCAGTTGTCGCTTCAGGTACTCCTGCTTGACCGCGTCGGGCACGGTGCTCTCCTTGGTCAGCAGGAAACGCGTACCCATCGCGACACCCGCGGCGCCGTAGGCCAATGCGGCCGCCAGACCACGTCCGTCGAAGAATCCGCCTGCCGCGACAACCGGAATATCGACCGCATCCAGCACCGACGGCAGCAGCAGCGTGGTCGCCACCGGACCGGTATGCCCACCGCCCTCGCCGCCCTGCACGATCACCGCATCGGCGCCCCAGGACGCGACCTTCACCGCGTGCTTGGCGGCGCCGATCGACGGAATCACCACCACACCGGCATCTTTCAGCTTGGCGATGAGTTCCTGCTTCGGTGCCAACGCGAATGACGCGACGGCCACCTTCTCCCGGATCAATAAATCGATCCGCTCGGGCGCATCCGTGGCGTCGGCGCGGATATTCACGCCGAACGGCTTGTTGGTATGCGCCTTGGTCTTCGCGATCGCGGCTTCCAATTCGGCGAATGTCATGGTGGCCGAGGCCAGAATCCCGAGCCCACCCGCCTCGGCCGTCGCCGACACCAGGCTCGGCCCGGCCACCCAACCCATACCGGTCTGCACGATCGGATGTTCGATGCCGACCAATTCGGTCAGCGGTGTCCGCAGCGAACTCATGACGGCACCTCTGATTCCCGAACCTTCCTCGGATCGAGCACATCGCGGATCAACCGCAGCTCTTCCGAGGTCGGCAGCCGAGTTTGTCCCGCCTCGGCCAGTCCGGCGATCTCGAACGAGGTGTTCTCGGCGATCTCGTCGGCGGTGACGCCCGGATGTAGACTGCGCGCCCGCATCGTGTGGCCGGGTCCCTCGAAATCGAAGACGCCCAAATTGGTGACCACCCGATGCAGGTGATGGAACCGATACGCCGGATTGGCCGGATCGACCTTGTCATAGCCGACGCCGGAGACGATATCGACCTGATCGACGAACACCCGGCGCGTATGCCGCGAAACCCAGTAGCTGGTCGGGTGATTGATGGTGTTGCCCGGCGCACCGCGCGAACCGAACATCTGCCGGGTCGGCTGTTGCAACGGACCGAATGCCGACAGATTCTGATTGCCGAACCGATCGAGCTGATTGGCCCCCATCACCACATGGCGCCGCCCCGAGGCCACCACGTCGAACACCTTGCGGAACGGAATCCATCCCTCGACCGGCGCTTTGCCGCCCAGCGGGGGAGTGTCGGCGAAGAACAGCGCCTCGCCATCGGAGAGCAGCAGATCCGGTTCGGTGGTCAACTTGGCCAGCCGCGCGCCGATGATCGTCATCGGCGACATCGGCGAGGCCATGATTTCCCCTGCGCCGCTGAAGATCTCGGCGCAGGCGATGGCGCAGATCTCGGCCCTGGTGACTGTTTCCGTAGTTGGCCCGCCCGTCACCCGACCACCACCCCTCACGGAATCGCTTCGCGATGCTGTCATTTCTGCGCCTCCTGTGCGAACTCGCGAACGGCGGCCTGATATTCGTCCTCGGAGACCGCCAGATACTTGTCGACGAACTGCTGCCAGGACTCCGGCGTCTTGGCCGACTCCACATAGTGCTTCTGGAACTTCTCGTCCCGGCCGTAGCTGTCGGCGGCCAGGGTGAAGTGCGCGCCGCCGGGCGCCTCGACCACACCGTCGACCAGCATCCGGTTGAGCAATAACGACTGCAGCGGAACGGCTTTCACCAGTTCCTCGGTCTCCACCACCTGCTCCACCGACACGTAGCGACGCTCGGCGGCCAGGCAGTACAGGTCGTCGAAGTACGGATCGACACCGGTGTAGGCGGCATTGCCGTGCTTATCGCCGATATTCAAATGCACGAGCGCCGCATCGAGGTTCAGCGCGGGCATCGCGATCAGCGTCTCGGTTCGTCCGTCGCCGTCCGGATACGGTGACGCGACGGTCTTCAGCTCGCCGTCCCAGAAATTCACGACATCGGATCCGAGACCGGCGCGGATCGGCAGGAACGGCAGTCGCGCGGCCGCCGCCTCCAGCCCGCATTTCAACATGCCCTCGTCCATCTCCCGCGCCACCAGCGCACCGGACGTCCGCGCCTTGGCGAACCACGGATCGTAGAACGGCGGCGAATCCAGCGAGACGAAGCCGTAGTACGCCTTGCGCACCTTGCCCGCCGAGCACAGCAGACCGAGATCGGGTCCGCCGTAGCTGACCACGGTCAAATCGGTGATATCCGAGCGCAGGATGGCCCGCACCAGCGCCATCGGCTTGCGCCGCGAGCCCCAGCCACCGATACCGATGGTCATACCGCTGCGCAGTTCGCCGACTACGTCGTCGAGCGACATTCGCTTGTCCCGCATCAGTTTTCCTTGCTCTCTTCCTTGCGCGCGGCCAGATCGTCGTCGAACCGCGCACGGATCTCATCCGCGACACCGGCCAGATTCAGTTCGAAGGTGAAGCCCTGTTCGTAGCGGTAGCTGCGGTGCACGTCCTGCACATCGATGCCATTGAGCGCCCGCTTGGCCGCCCGGATGACCCGGCTGTCCTTGGTCGCGATGTTCTTGGCGACCTCCAGTGCTGCGGCATCGAGTTCGGCGCGCGGCACCACCTGGTACACCGAGCCGAAGTGCTGCAACTGCTGTGCGGTGATGGTGCTCGCGGTATAGAACAGCGCGCGCATCAGATGCTGCGGCACCAGCCGGGACAGATGCGTGGCCGCACCGAGCGCACCGCGGTCGACCTCGGGCAGCCCGAACGTGGCGTCATCCGAAGCGATTACGACATCGGCATTGCCGACCAGGCCGATGCCGCCGCCGAGGCAGAAGCCCTGCACCGCCGCGATCACCGGCACCGGGCAGTCGTAGACGGCCGCGAACGCCTCGAAACAGCCGTGATTCGCGTCGATCAGCGCCTGATGGCCGGGGGTGCGCTGCATCTCCTTGATATCGACACCGGCATTGAAGCCGCGGTTCTCGGCGCGCAACACCACCACTTTGGTTTCCGGATCGCGACCGGCCGCGCGGATCTCATCCGCCAGCGTGAACCAGCCGTCGGACGGTATGGCGTTGACCGGCGGGTAGTCGACCGTGACCA
Organism: Nocardia pseudovaccinii; assembly: GCF_050942345.1. Taxonomy (NCBI): domain Bacteria; kingdom Bacillati; phylum Actinomycetota; class Actinomycetes; order Mycobacteriales; family Nocardiaceae; genus Nocardia; species Nocardia pseudovaccinii. Next base: position 9,355,185 of record NZ_CP192074.1, on the reverse strand, counting down.
CGGTGATGCCGGTTGATTCGGTGTGACGGTTGATCCCCATCGCAAGTCCCATCGTGTGTACGAGGTGGCAAAGCAAGCAGTTGCTTGGTAGGTTAGCACGGTGGCACTCGAAATAGACCTCACCGGCAACGTCGTCCTGGTCACCGGCGGTGTGCGCGGGGTGGGCGCGGGCGTCAGCAGGGCTTTCCTGGCTGCCGGAGCGACCGTCGTGGCCTGCGCGCGACGACCCGGTGAAGAGCTGGTGGAACACGAAGGCCGGGAGATCGAATACCTGCCCTGCGATGTGCGCGATGCCGACGCCGTGCAGGGGTTGGTCGACGCGATCGTCGCGCGGCACGGCCGCCTCGATCACCTGGTCAACAATGCGGGCGGCGCCCCGTTCGCCCTCGCCGCCGATGCCAGCAAGAACTTCCACAGCAAGATCGTCGAGCTGAATCTGCTCGCGCCCCTGCTCGTCTCACAGGCCGCCAATGCGGTGATGCAGCAGCAGCCGGGCGGCGGCTCCATTGTGATGGTGTCCAGTGTGAGCGGGCACCGGCCGTCGCCGGGGACGGCCGCCTATGGCGCGGCCAAGGCGGGCGTCGACAGCCTGACCTCCTCGCTCGCCGTCGAATGGGCGCCGAAAGTCCGGGTGAATTCGCTGGTCGTGGGCCCGGTCGTCACTGAACTGAGCGAACTTCACTACGGCGATCAAGACGGTATCGACGCCGTCGGCGCGACCATCCCGCTCGGTCGGATGGCCCGCCCCGAGGACATCGGCCGCTGCGCCGCCTTCCTGACCTCATCCCTGGCCGCCTTCGTCAGCGGCGCGACGCTGCTGGTGCACGGCGGCGGTGAGCGTCCGGCATTCCTCGCGGCGTCGAATGCGAAAGTCGGCGAGCAGACCGCCAAGGCCTGAACAATCGAACCTGAAAACGAAGAGGACACAACAGGTATGGACACCGAGCAGATCTGCGCGGGGCGCATTGTCATCGTCACCGGCGCCGGCCGCGGTATCGGCCGGGCGCACGCGCTCGCCTTCGCCGCCGCCGGGGCCCGTGTGGTCGTCAATGATCTCGGCTCCGCGTTGAACGGCGCGGCGACCGGTGAGACGCCCGCCGAACAGGTCGTCGCCGAGATCAAGGCACTCGGCGGCGAGGCCGTGGCCAATGGTGACGACGTCGCGGACTGGGACGGCGCCCGCAATCTCATCCGCCAGGCCGTCGACACCTTCGGCGGCCTGGATGTGCTGGTCAACAATGCCGGTTTCGTGCGCGACCGCATGTTGGTGAACCTGGGCGAGGACGAGTGGGATGCGGTGGTCCGGGTGCACCTCAAGGGCCACTTCGCGACCATGCGCCATGCGATCGAGTACTGGCGCGGTGAGTCCAAGGCGGGGCGCCCGGTCGATGCCCGCATCATCAACACCAGCTCCGGCGCGGGCCTGCAGGGCAGTGTCGGCCAGAGCAATTACGGTGCCGCCAAGGCGGGTATCGCCGGCCTGACCCTCACCGCTTCGGCCGAATTCGCGCGCTACGGCGTCACCGTCAATGCCATCGCACCCTCGGCCCGCACGCGCATGACCGAAACCGTCTTCGCCGAGACCATGGCCGCCCCCGAGGACGGCTTCGACGCGATGGCTCCCGAGAATGTCTCGCCGATCGTGGTTTGGCTCGGCAGTGCGCAATCCGCGGCTGTCACCGGGCGGATGTTCGAGGTCGAGGGCGGCAAGGTCGCACTCGCCGATGGCTGGCGGCACGGCACCGCCGTGGACCGCGGCGCTCGCTGGAATCCCGCCGAACTCGGCCCGGTGGTCGCCGACCTGATCGCCAAGTCCGTTCCGCCGGAGGCCGTGTACGGCGCCTGAGCGCCGAATAGTTCCGGCAGCACCGAAAGCTGGGTGATTGCTTCACTCAACGGATATTGGTGCGACCGTACTATTTTCCTCTCCGGCTCACCGGGGATTGCATCGGCGTGTCCCTCGATCCGCGGTCTGGTCGTAGGGGTGCGCGGACGCGTCCGTGGTGGGCCATCGCCGGGTGATCGGACCGACACGGGTTCTGCTGCGGGTAAGTCCGATTCGCCGCTGCGCAGCATCGACATACGTACTGGTCTGCCCGTTTAGTCCAGCGCGCGTAGGGGATCGCGCGGAAATGTGTTCCGGATTACAGCCGAACTCCCGAAGACATGGTCTGGGCGGTCGACCGAGAACCGGCGTGTGGCCGGTCGGCGTGTCGAATATCCCGCGTGGCCCGAGCCACTGCGCGGATTTGGGCTGAGGTTTACTATGGGCTCCCGTTCGTTGAAGTCCCGGAACTGAAGTGTTGCGACCGGGCAAGAGATCTGCGCTATTTCGGATGAGGGGAAGGCTGGCGCATGGCCGTTGGTCGCATGTCGCGTGTGGTCGCAGTACTCGCGACTGTCGCCGGCTTTGCGCTACTCGGGGGCGTTTCGGCCGAAGCGCAGCCCGGCGGCGCCTGTGCGCGGTGCGCGGACCCGACTAATCCGACGCCGGATTCGAACGGCGATGTCTGGATGCCGCTGACGATTCCGGGCCAGTCGAGTGTCAGTTCGCCGATCGATCCGACCGACGCCGCGGCCGGGGTGAACCCCGCCGCCGGTCTCGGTTCGGCCGCCGGTTCGGCCGCAGCCGGTTCAATCGCGACGGGTCTGCTCGGCGCACTACTCGGCGGTGGCTCGGTAGGCGTGGGCACCATCATCGGCACCGGCTCCGCGGGCGTCGGCGCGATCATCGGCACCGGCTCGGCCGGTGTTGCCACCATTCTCGGTACCGGATCCGCCGCTGTCGGCTCCGCCGCCGCGGGTACGGGTTCGGCCGCGCTCGGAACCGGATCGGCTTTGCTCGGAACCGGTTCTGCCGCAGTCGGTTCCGCCGCCGCGGGTACGGGTTCGGCCGCGCTCGGAACCGGATCGGCTTTGCTCGGAACCGGTTCTGCCGCAGTCGGTTCCGCTGGCGTCGGCACCGGATCCGCACTAGCAGGTACGGGTTCGGCCGCGGTCGGTTCCGCGGGCGTGGGTTCGGCCGCAACCGGTTCTGCCGCTGTGGGTTCGGCCGCCGTCGGTTCCGCGGCGGTCGGCTCTGCCTCGCCACTGCTGCTGCTCCTGATCCCGCTGCCGACGCCGCCCGCGCCCGCGGTGCCGCCCGCTCCGATCATCGTTCCGCCCGCACCGCCCGCACCGCCCGCACCGCCCGCACCGCCCGCACCGGCAGCGCCGCAGATCGCGCCGGTCCCGGTGGCCGCGCCGTCCGCGCCCGCTCCTGAGCAGGCACCACCGCCTGCCGCGCCTCCCGCGCCATCGGCCGAGCCGAATTCGGATGTCCAGCACACCAGTGCAGACGACGGCCTGCCGAAGCCCAACGTACTGGGTGTGGTCGGCGGCCTGATCGCGCTCGCACTGGCCGGAACCGGCTCCGGCGCAGTGAGTTTCCGGAGCGCGTCGGCCGCGCAGGCCCGCATCGATGCCGCTCGTGCCGAATTCTTCGGACCGAGAACGTAAGCGGGCGTTCGATGAGTGAGAGCAGGATCCAAAGCGGACTCCGGGCATACCGCCGGGTCGCGGCGGCGGTCGACGCGGTATGCGCGGTCGCCGCGGATTCCGATGCGACCACCCTGGAGGAGGTCGTCGCCTCCATTGCCAGCGAGCGGCGCCGCGAAATCGAAATCGCCAGTGCCGAACTGGGTCCCGGTGTCTGCGGCCAGCGCCGGTTCTATCCGGACCGCGATGTCATCGTGCTCGCCACCGCACTGCCGAGCCGCGACCACACGCTCGCACACGAATTGGGCCATATCGTCTTCGATCACGAGGGTGCGCCCGCGCCGGAGGTGACGCTGGAGGCCAGCGACGATCTGATCGCCTACATGCTCAGTCAGCGGGCGCATCAGGAGGTCGTCGACGACGGCGCGGACGAACTCGCCGAATGGGAGGCCGAAACCTTCGCCGCCATGTTGATGACCCGACTCCGCGTATTCAACAGCCGGGGCGCAGGCGTCTCGGTCCTTCGATTCGATGAGGCGCTGGGATGACCCTCTGGTTGACGGCCATGCTGGTCTGGGTTGCCGCCGGTGCGCGTGTGGGGCGCGTGCTGGTGAAGCCCGCGACGACCGCCCGAGTGGCGATCGTGGTCGCGGTCGCGGCGGTCGCGGTCGCGGCCACCGTCGCGGTTCCGGAAATCGCGCTGGCGCTGGACAACCTGCTACCGCGCGGCCTGCGTTCGGGCATGCTCTCCGACGGCATCGTCGCCTCGGCCTGGATCCTCTTCGCGGCCGCGACCTCGGTGGTCGCCTCGGCCGCGTGGCCGGTCGTCTCCCGCAGCAATCTGCGCCAGATCGCCTTCGTCATCTATGGCGTCGGTGTGCTCGTAGTGGCGGTGAATCTGTTCTGGTCCACCACCTTCGGCTGGATAGTTGTCGCACTCGGCTGTGTATTCGTCGTTGTCACCGGTGTGCGCAATCTGGACTGGACCGCCCTCGGTCGTGGTATCGCGATCTATGCCGCGGGCACCACGGTCGTCGCGGTACTGGCCGCGCTGCAGGTCCGCCGGGCCTATATCGATGCGCCGCCCGCGCGGGCCGGTGAAGCGGACTGGGCCTGGCCGATCTGGGCGGCGGCCGCGCTGCTCATCGCGTTCGGTGCGGTCTGGATCGTGGTGGAGTTGTGGGTGCGTGCGCGAATCCTGTTGCGGCAGATCAAGGTTCTGCACCGCATCATGGTCGGCCGGTTTCCGGAGGTGGTCGCCCACGAGCAGACCGGTACCTCGACGCAGCTCAAGGCATCCGATCAGGTCGCGCAGATCATGGACGCGCTGTATCTGCAATCCGGCGGCGGTATCGAAATTGTCACCGCGGGCCCGCCGCCGCCACTGGTATCGGCGCGTGCGGACCGAGTTGCGCAGTGGGCGCGAAACCCATTGGGTGATGTAGTAGTAGATGCACGGTGGATTGCTCCGCCCGAGGGCATTAGTCCTCGCGGTTGGATCCAGGCAATCGCGCGCGCCTACGAAGCGGGTGCCGGAGCCGCTGCCCGAAATTGATCGTGTGCAATCCAAACCGATCAGTCCGAAGCATTCCGAGGACTCGCTCCGGGTATTCAATACGGTTGACATAGCAAGGAATCCGGCAAGGCTCTGATGGCCTGCCGGATTCCATGTGTCTACCGACGTATCCGCACAACTGATTTCGTCACAACGCGGTCACTCCAGGCGCGCGCTTTTATCGCAACCCTGCACTTGTCGCCAAGCCCATAATTCATGGGTAGTGCAAGTCGCGAAGCATCCATACCCATGACGCAGTACGGTGCGACCCTGTGGGTCGCACCGTACTGCGCTGTGGGAGAACCTATTCGGTACCGTCCGGAGGAATTTCGGGCAGACCTTCGCTTGCCCGCAATTTCTCCGCCATGGAGGTGAGGAGGTTCTGTGATTCTTCGGACAAATCGAACGCCCTACTCGACAACCGTCGCAGCCCGTAGCCCTGCAGCTGGGACAGCAACTCCAGATCGTGATCGATCTTGGCGGCATAGATGTCGTTGAAGAAGTAGTCCGGCTTGACCTTGAAGAACTTGGCCAGTGCAGCCACCGTTTCGTCCGACGGGTTGGTCCGCTGTCCCGACCGCAACTGCGAGAGGTACGGTTTCGAGATCGGATGCCCGGAGGCCGTCAGCGCAGCCGCAACCTCCGCGTTGGTGTGCGGCTTGCGCCCCGGGGGATGCACGGTTTCGAACAGCTTGTTCAGCCGCGCCGCGAAATCAGCCATTGTGAGCCGCCCAATTCCCTTCGCTGTACTAACAGTCGTTATCTCGGATACGTATCATTGATATTAGCGGCTCAGTAACTGAAAACCTACGCCTGATTCAGGATTTCCTTGAAGCTTCTAGGTGCCGCTCCGGTGAAGTCACTGCGACGGTTGCGTTTGCGGGTCACGCCAACGGCTCTTGAGAAGGGGTGGTGTGAACCGGTTCTGGCCCGTCGCGAGGGTCTTGCCCGATAGGTCTATGATAGCGAAAAGATAGCTGATAGGTCATCTACGTGCCTGTACTGGAGTTTGTGTGGCGTACGACACGTTTTGGGCTCATTGGGATGAACGTTCAACTTTGGAGCAGAATTGGTTGAAACTGCTACAAACGCTCGATGATAGTGCCTGTCGCCAATGCGCCACCTGCACACATGAGAACCATCGCGGTGCTGCCGCCGGATCGCTCCAGTTCGTGCAAAGCCGTTGTGATGAGCCGAGATCCGGTTGAACCGACGGGATGTCCGAGGGCGATGGCGCCACCGTTTACATTCACCCGGTCCATGTCTGGTTTGTGTACAGAAGCCCATGAAAGTGCCACTGCCGCAAAGGCTTCATTGATCTCGAAAAGGTCGATGTCGCCGATATTCATTCCGGAGCGTTCGAGCAGCCGGGTGCAGGCCTGCACCGGACCGTCGAGATGGAACTCGGGCTCCGCGCCGACGAGCACCTGGCTCACAATCCGCGCTCGCGGGCGCAAACCTGCCCGCTGCGCGGCCTTTTCGTCCATCAGCAGTACGGCGGCCGCCCCGTCGGAGATCTGCGAGGAAGTGCCCGCGGTGTGGATTCCGCCCTCGAGTACCGGCTTCAGCTTGGCCAGGCCCTCGGGCGAGGTGTCGCGAAGGCCCTGATCCCTTGTCACGTCCAGCTTTTCGCCGGTGAGCTTGCCTTCCTTGTCGACACCGGGCGCGGTCACGGTGAGCACCTCGCGATCGAAGCGTCCCTCGGCCCAGGCCTGGGCGGCCAACCGCTGCGAGCGGACGCCGAGTTCATCGAGATCATCGCGAGTGAAGCCGCGCCGCTTGGCAATACGCTCGGCGGCCTCGAATTGATTCGGCAGATCGATATTCCAGGAGGCCGGGCGACGCGGGCCCGCGTTCTCGCCGACGTTGGCGCCCAAGGGAACTCGGCTCATCGCCTCCACGCCGCAGGCCATGCCGATATCGATGGCGCCGGTCGCGATCAGTCCGGCGATCAGGTGGTTGGCCTGCTGCGCCGATCCGCACTGCGCGTCGATGGTAGTGGCGCCGACCTGCCACGGGAGTCCGGCGTGCAGCCAGGCCACGCGGGTCACGTTGTTGGACTGTTCGCCGGCCTGGGTGACGCAGCCGCCGATGACCTGTTCCACCGCGGCGGGATCCAGGTGCGCCTTCTCGAGCAGTCCGCGCTGGGCGACGCCGAGCAGTTCGGCGGCGTGCAGACCGGCGAGCCAGCCGCCGCGCTTGCCGATGGGGGTGCGAGCGGCCTCGACGATGACGGGTGTGCCCATGTCCAACCTTTCTTTCGGGACAGAAACTGAAACGTGTGTTTACGCGCAATACGGCGGAATCTGTCCTGTTCTTCCCTCATTATGCAGCCTATGCTTCAATGATTGTAGAACGTGTTTCAGTTTGTCGAAGGAGACATCTGGTGGTAGACCAGCGCAATGCCCGGCCGAACCTGCCGGATGGGTTCGATGTCACGGACCCGGACATTTATGCCGAGCGTGTTCCGGTCGAGGAGTACGCCGAACTGCGCCGTACCGCACCGATCTGGTGGAATCCGCAGCCCCCTGAGATCGGCGGTTTCCATGACGAAGGCTTCTGGGTGGTGAGCAAGCATGCCGACGTCAAGGAGGTCTCGCGCCGCAGCGATGTGTTCTCCACCTTCGAGAACACCGCGATCCCGCGCTTCAACGACGACATCACTCGCGAGCAGATCGAATTGCAGCGCTTCGTCCTGTTGAACATGGATGCGCCCCAGCACACCAAGCTCCGCAAGATCATCTCCCGCGGCTTCACCCCGCGCGTGATCAACGGCCTGAAGGCCGAACTCGAGACCAGGGCCGAGGCCATCGTGAAGGAGGCGGTGGAGAACGGCACCGGCGATTTCGTCACCCAGGTTGCCTCCGAACTGCCGCTGCAGGCGATCGCCGAGCTGATCGGCATCCCGCAGGAGGACCGCAGGAAGGTCTTCACCTGGTCCAACGATATGACCGGCTACGACGATCCGGAAAGCACGGCCGATCCGGTCGCCGCATCCGCCGAGGTGCTCGGCTACGCGTACCAAATGGCCGCGGCGCGTAAGGAATGCCCGGCCGACGATATCGTGACCAAGCTGATCGAGGCGGATGTCGACGGCGATGAGCTGACGCCGGAGGAGTTCGGCTTCTTCGTGATCATGCTGGCCGTCGCGGGCAATGAGACCACCCGCAATGCGATCACGCACGGCATGGCGGCCTTCCTGGAGCATCCGGACCAGTGGGAGCTGTTCAAGAAGGAGCGTCCGGCCACCGCCGCCGACGAGATCATTCGCTGGGCCACCCCGGTCACCTCGTTCCAGCGGACCGCGCTGGAGGACACCGAACTCGGTGGCGTGCAGATCAAGAAGGGCCAGCGGGTGGTCATGCTCTACCGCTCGGCCAACTTCGACGAAGAGGTCTTCGAGAACCCGGAGAAATTCGACATCATGCGAAAGGACAACCAGCACTTGTCCTTCGGCGGTACCGGCGCGCACTTCTGCATCGGCGCGAATCTGGCGCGGATGGAGGTCGATCTGATCTTCAATGCCATTGCCGACGCCATGCCCGATATCACCAAGCTCGGTGACCCCAAGCGGCTGCGTTCCGGCTGGCTCAACGGGGTCAAGGAATTCCAGGTCGACTACAAAGCCTCGGGCTGCCCGGTCGCGCACTGAATCGCCGGGGATCCAGGCTTGTGTCGGCAGCCTGGGTCCCCGGCCCTCGGTAACAGATAAGGGCCCCCGCACCGGTTTGCCCAATAGCCGGTGCGAGGGCCCTTGTTGTGCTGCCCCCGAGGGGAGGGGCAGCGCGCTCAGGTGATCGGCTTGGCCGTAGCCATTGCGCGGTCGACCTCCCAGAAGGCCCGCAGCGCGGCGATTTTGCCTGATCCGTCGACCTTGTAGGTGAACACGCCCACGGCATCGATCTGGTGTCCGCCCATCTTGGTGCGGATCAGACCGGTGAAGGCGATCTCGTTACCGCAGGCGAAGGAGTCCCCGAACAGGAACTCGATCGAATCGGTCTTCGCGATCGCCATATCCCAGAAGGCCGCGATGGCCTCCTTACCGCGATGACCCTTGCCCTCCGGATCGAAACCCGAAGGGCCGATGGGGTCTTCGACAATGCCGTCGGTTGCGAACAGATCGACCCACGCCTGCTTGTCCCTGGCCCGCACCGCGGCCTGCGAGGCGAGTCCGGCGGTCCTTGCTGGATGTTCGGAAGTACTCATACGCGTGCCTTCGCGACGATGGGGTCCTCGATATTCTTCGCGGCGAAGCGGCGCAGCGAATCCTGCTTCGCCGCCAGCTCACCGTCGAAGCCGATGCCGTCGGCCAGCCACGGGACCACGATCGCATCGGTCACCCCGGCATCGGCCAGATCTTGATATCCGGAGCGCCCGAACTTGTCGATGCACACCGCCTGGATTTCGAAAGGTGCACTCTCCCTGCCGAATTCGGTGCGCAGGGAGCCGAGCCTGCCGATGGTGACGCACAGTTCGTCGTAGGTCATCATCGCCGAGGTCCAGCCGTCGCCGACCTTGGCCGCCCGGCGCAGCGCGGGCGCGGTGTGGCCGCCGATGTAGAACGGCACCGGCTCGCTCGGCGCCGGGCTGATCTGCAGCGGCTCGAAGTCGAAGAACTTCCCGTGGTACTCGACCATGCCGCCGTCGAGTACCAGCTTGATCACCTCGATCATCTCGTCGACCCGTGCGCCACGGTCGGCGTAGGGTACGCCGCACCATTCGAATTCCTCAGGTGCCCAGCCGATTCCGACACCGAACCCGAACCGGTCACCGGACAGGTTGGCGACCGAGCCCACCTGGCGCGCAAGCAGCAGCGGATTGCGCGAGCCGAGCTTGAGCACGTTGGTGTAGAAGCGAATCCGGCTGGTCACCGCCGCCATAGCGGTCGCACCGATGAGCGGGTCGACCCATGGTGTCTCCGGGCCCCAGAAGCGGCTGCCGTCGGCGGTGTAGGGATACTTCGCGGCCGCCGACTTCATATAGAACAGCGAATCCGGTAGTGCGATCGACGAAAACCCGCACTCCTCAGCGGTTTTCGCCAACTCCGGCAGCTGGTCCAGCGGACTCAGCGCGATACCGACGGTGAACTTCAGCGGGATCATCAGTTCGGCTGCTCCGAGCCGACCACCCACATCGAGAAGTACTGCGACCCACCGCCATACGCGTGTCCGAGTGCCTTCTTGGCATTCGCGACCTGGTAGTCCCCGGCCCGGCCCATGACCTGCTTGGCGGCCTCGGCGAATCGGATGAGCCCCGAGGCACCGATCGGATTGGAGGAGAGCACGCCGCCGGACGGATTGACCGGCAGGGTGCCGCCGATCTCGGTCTCGCCCTTATCGGTGAGCTTCCAGCCGTCGCCCTGCGGGACGAAGCCCAGGTTCTCCAGCCACATCGGCTCGAACCAGGAGAACGGCACGTAGATCTCGGCGACATCGATTTCGTTGAGCGGGTCGGTGATTCCGGCGGCCTGCCACAGTGCGGCCGCCGCATCCTGTCCGGCCTGTGGATTGACCTGATCGCGTCCGGCGAAGGTGGTCGGCTCGGTGCGCATGGCGGTGCCGTGCACCCACGCGACCTTCTTGCCGGTGGCCTCGACGGCCTTCGCGGCATCCTCGTCACCGATCACCACGGCGCACGCACCGTCCGAGGACGGGCAGGTCTCGTCGAATCGGATGGGATCCCACAGCATTTGGGAGGAGAGCACCTTCTCCAGCGTGATATCCGGCTGGTGCAGATGTGCCAGCGGATTCTTCGCGCCGTTGCGGCGATCCTTCACCGCCACCATCGCGCCGATATGGCCCGGCGCATTCGAGCGACGGATGTAGGAACGCACGTGCGGTGCGAAGTAGCCGCCCGCACCCGCGCCGACCGGCATGGTGAACGGCACCGGAAACGACAACGCCCACATGGCATTCGATTCCGACTGCTTCTCCCAGGCGATCGCGAGTACGCGCTTGTGCACCCCGGCCTGCACCAGATTGGCGGCGACGATACCGGTGGAGCCGCCGACGGATCCGGCGGTGTGCACGCGCAGCAGCGGTCTTCCGGTGGCGCCCAACGCATCCGCCAGATACAGCTCGGGCATCATGACGCCCTCGAAGAAGTCCGGCGCCTTACCGACCACCACCGCATCGATATCGGCGATGGTGAGTCCGGCGTCGACGAGCGCACGATCGATCGCCTCGCGGCACATGCCCGCCATGGACACATCGGTTCGTTTCGTCACGTGATGGGTTTGTCCGGTGCCGAGCACCGCAGCAGGGAAACTCATCGGCTCGCCTCCGAATCCAAAACGGCTACCAAGTTCTGTTGCAGGGCAGGACCGCTGCTGGCATGGGCGAGCGCGCGATTCGCGGTGCCCGCGATAATCGCCTCGGCCGCGAAGCCGATGCGCTCGAGACCCGCCGAGAACATCGGATTGGCGGCGAGTGCGCCGCCCGACGGATTCACCTTGGTCTCGGACCGCAGGCCGATGGCCTCGGCGAGAATCAGCTGCTGATGGCTGAACTGCGCATGCAGTTCGGCGATATCGAAGCCGCTGGTATCGCCGCCGGTAACCGATTGTGCCGCCGCCGAAGTCGATGGAGAGACGGTCAGATCGCGGGCGCCGAGATTGGGGGTGTCCACCCGATGCGCCATGCCGGTGATCCAGGCCGGGCGTTCGCACAGTTCGCGCGCCCGGTCGCCGACCGCGAGCACAATGGCGGCCGCGCCGTCGGTGACCGGTGCGACATCGTGCGCGCGCAGCGGATCGGCGACATACGGTGTGGCGAGCAGAGTTTCGATATCGCCGGAATCACCGGCGGCCACCGCCGCCATATCGCGCTCGGTCCAGCGTCCCGCATCCAGTCCGGCCTGCGCCTGCAGACCCGCGATGGACAGTGCGTCCGGCCACAGCGGAGTGACCAGATACGGATCGAGCTGCATGGTCAGAACCTGGCGCAGCGTACCCGCCGAGGACTTGCCGAACCCGTACACCAGCGCCGTCTGCGCCTGGCCGGAACGGAGTTTCACGAATGCCTCGTAGAGCGCCCACGCGGCGTCCATTTCGACGTGCGATTCGTTGATGGGCGGCACCGCGCCGATGGCATCGACCGCCGAGATGAACGAGAAAGCGCGGCCGGCAAGGTAATCCGAGGAACCCGAGCACCAGAAGTCGATATCGGACTTGGTAATGCCGAGTCGGGCGTAGAGCTGCTGGAAGATGGGCACCAGCATCTCGACACCATTGGTGGTGCCGAAGGTCTCCGGCACATGCGGTGCGTGAGCGAAGCCCACAACCGCGATGTCGCAAGGGGGATGGTAGCCGTCGGAGCGTGCGGAGACGGCGGGGTGGGTAGGCAGAGCGTTGTTCGTCAACGTGGCCTCTCAGAGATGGTGCTTATAGGTCTCGTAGTCGGCATCCGGCTCGCCGGTGGGTCGGAAGTGGTCCACATTGCTGAGCCCGAACCCCCACTCCTCGCGCGGTTTCCACACCGCCTCCACCCGCATGCCCATCCGCACCTCGCTCGCGTCGCATCCGAGCACCAGGTGCAGCACCGGGATATCCGCGCCGTCGAGCAGCACATATGCCGCCACGTACGGCGGCTTGATCCGCTGGCCCATGAACGGCACATTCACGATGCAGAAGGTGGTGACGATGCCGCGGTCGGGCAGTTCGACGATTTCGTCGGTAGGCCTGCCGTCGGTCGGATTGGCGCCGCGCGGCGGGAAGTACACCTTGCCCGCGGCGTCCGTGCGCCCGCCGAGCAGCTTGCCCTCGGCCAGACCGCGCAGGTAGATGGTCTCCTGCGGCGACGCGCTGTGCATGTACTGCAGGTCGACCGGGGTGATGAGTACCTCGATCGGCTCGCCGTCCGCGCTGGATTCCGCCGGTGCGGTGGACGTCTCGCCCGGCTCGAAGCAGGCGATGTCCTTGATGCTGCCGATGGTCTCGTCGGCCCAGCGTGCGACCACGCGGAGTCCGGTGTGGATGTCCTCGGGTGTGGAAACATCGACGGCGTGCAGCAGCGTGGTGTCCGCGCCGTCGAGCTTGATCAGTGCCCAGGCGAACGGGCGGTCGAACGGCTGACCGGGCAGCGGATCGCGCACGAAGGTCCACGACTGGACGGTGCCGGTATCGGCCACATCGACGAATTCGGTCAACGGTGCGGAGGTGACCGGATCGTATTCCGGCGGCGGCACCAATACCCGCCCGTCCGAGCCACGCACACCGACGATCCGGCGGGCGCGCAGCTTGGCCAGGAAGGTGCCGATGGTCGGTCCGACCGATCGCGTGTAGTCGAATTGCACCCGAAGGGGTGCACTGAGTACGTCGGGCGCGGCAGTGTGCCCGCCCGAGCCCCGACCACCACCCCGCATCGAGTCGCTGCGCGACGCAGTGTTCATTGACCCTCTCTCATCCGCGATTGTCCCGGATGCGGTATGCCCACCCGTCGCCCGACCACCACCCCTCACGGAGTCGCTCCGCGACGCAGTATTTTCTTCAGCCACGAAATCGAGTAGAACAGGTTCTTATTCTGCTGGCAAGAAGTTGGCTGGAAAGAGGTCTCCCATGAAGTTCGGATTGCAACTCGGGTACTGGATGGCGCAGCCGCCACAGAATGCCGGTGAGATGGTGGTCGCCGCCGAAGCGGCCGGTTTCGACGCGGTCTTCGCGGCCGAATCCTGGGGATCGGATGCCTTCGGGCCGCTGATGTGGTGGGGCTCGTCGACGAATCGGGTGCGGCTGGGCACCTCGGTGGTGCAGATGTCGGCGCGCACGCCCGCCGCGACGGCCATGCACGCACTGACGCTGGACCATCTCAGCGGCGGCCGGGCGATCCTCGGGCTCGGCGTTTCGGGTCCGCAGGTAGTGGAGGGCTGGTACGGACAGCCGTTCGCCAAGCCGTTGCAGCGCACCAGGGAGTACGTCGGCATCATTCGCCGCATTCTGGAGCGGCAGGCGCCGGTCACCAATGACGGGCCGCAGTACCCGCTGCCCTACACCGGACCGGGTGCGACTGGACTCGGCAAGCCGCTCAAGCCGATAGTGCATCCGCTACGAGCGGATTTGCCGATCTGGCTGGGTGCGGAGGGGCCGAAGAATGTGGCGCTGACGGCTGAGATCGCCGACGGCTGGCTGGCGATCTACTACGCGCCGCGGCTGGCCGGGATGTACAACGACTGGCTCGACGAGGGCTTCGCGAGGGTCGGCGCACGGCGTTCGCGGGCGGATTTCGAGATCGCCGCGAGCTGTCAGGTGGTGATCACCGACGATCCGAAGAGCGAGTTGGAGCGGATGCGCTGGATCATGGCGCTCTACATCGGCGGCATGGGCGCACCCGAACTGAATTTCCACGCCCAGGTCTACCGGCGGATGGGCTATGAGCGCGAGGTCGACGAGATCGGCAGGCTGTTCCAATCCGGGAAGAAGGCCGAGGCCGCCGCCATGGTGCCGGATGAGCTGATTTTGGATACATCGATCATCGGCGACGAGGAGCATGTGCGTAAGCAACTCGGCGTGTGGGAAGCCGCGGGCGTCACCGAGATGCTGGTGTCGGTTCCAGATTTCGAGCAATTGCATCGGCTCGCACCCCTTGTACAGATGTAGAACACGTTCTAGATTCGTAGGGGTGACTGATTCACCCACCCCGTCGGCTCCGCCTCCTCACCATCCCCCGAGGGAGTCAGTAGAAATTCTCGGTCTCTGGAACATCGCGAACGCGGAACCCGATCGGATCGCACTGGTGGATCCATCCGGCCGCGAGGTGAGCTATCGCGAATTGGCCACGCTCGCAAACCGCTACGGCACCGGACTGCGGGCGCTCGGCCTGCAGCCCGGCGACGTGCTGGTCAGCATGGTGCACAACTGTGTCGAGGCGGTCGCCGCCTACTTCGCGGCCTATCAGGCCGGGCTGTACATCGTCGCGGTGAACTGGCATCTGACCGGTCCGGAGGTCGCCTACATCCTCGGCGACAGCGAGGCCAAGGCGTTCATCGCGAGTGATCGGTTCGCCGCCGCCGCGATCGCCGCCGCGGATGAGGCCGGGCTGCCCGCCACCGCGCGCTTCGCGGTCGGCGAGATCGAGGGCTTCAAATCGGTGTCGTGGCTGGGTGCCGCCGATACCGGTCGCCCCGATAACCGGACCACCGGCGCGCCGATGCTCTACACCTCGGGAACTACGGGGCGGCCCAAGGGTGTTCGGCGTCCGCTCACCGGTACCGACCCCGATGTCGTACCGCCGCATTCGCCCGCCTTCTTCGGCCTGTTCGGGCTGAAGCCCTACGACGATCACGTGCACATCTGTGGTTCGCCGCTGTACCACACCGCCGTGCTGAACTTCGCGACGATCTCGATCCAGTTGGGGCACAAGGTCGTTCTGATGGATCGCTGGGACGCCGAGGAAATGCTGCGGCTCATCGACAAGCACCGGGTCACCCACAGCCATATGGTGCCGACCCAATTCCACCGCCTGCTCGCGCTGCCCGCGGATGTGCGCGCCAAGTATGACGTTTCGTCGCTGCGCAGCATGGTGCACGGCGCGGCGCCGTGCCCGGCCGAGACCAAGCGGCAGATGCTGGAGTGGTGGGGCCCGACGGTCACCGAGTACTACGCGGCCACCGAGGGCGGCGGCACGGTGATCAACGGGACCGAATGGCTCACGAAGCCCGGCTCGGTCGGCAAGGCCTGGCCCTGGTCGGTGATCAAGGTGCTGAGCGAGGAAGACGGTTCCGAAGTTCCCGCGGGTGAGACCGGTCTGGTCTACATGCGCATGGGCGTGTCCAGCTTCGAATACCACCACGCCAAGGAGAAGACCGAAGAGGCAAGGGTCGGCGACCTTTTCACGGTCGGCGATATCGGCCACCTCGACGAGGACGGCTACCTCTACCTGCACGACCGCCGCTCCGATCTGATCCTGTCCGGCGGTGTGAACATCTACCCGGCCGAGATCGAGAATGTGCTGACCACCCACCCGAAGGTCGAGGATGTCGCGGTCTTCGGTCTGCCCCATCCGGATTGGGGCCAGGAGGTCAAGGCCGTCGTCCAGCCGGTCGCGGGTGTCGAGGGCAACGACGAACTCACCGCCGAGCTATTGGCCTTCGCCGCAACCCAATTGGCGAAATACAAAATACCCCGCTCCATCGACTACCTCGACGAACTCCCCCGCGACCCCAACGGCAAGCTCTACAAGCGCAAACTCCGCGACCGCTACATCCCGGCCTAGAGCGCTATCGCATACCCAGTGACTGTCGCTCAGAACGTATAGCTTCTGCGCGACAGTCACTGCGTATGCGACAAGCTCACAGGTTGTGCGGGACGGCCGGGCGCGTACCTGGTTCGCGCGGGTATCCGCTGTCTGGTCCGGTCTTCCTCGTCTCGCTGCAAGTCCTCTTGTGCCGCTGATGTTTTCGCGCGCCGCGCATTGGTTCGCTCGGCGAATTCGCGCGCGGCGCGCCGAAACGTGCGCGGCACCCAAATCAGCGAGGCGTCCGCAGGGTCGGTCTCAGCATCTCCTGGCTCGGCCTACCCCTCCCCGAGCCGACCCCAACTTTCCCCACCAGTCCTCATTCAACCCTCTCGACCCGGTCCGTTGCCTCCCAAGCCTTCGCCTCCGGGTCTCGAACCTTCCCCTCCCGACCCCGGACCTCCCCTCCCGGAGCCCTCAACCGAACCACCAAACCAGTTCAGGCAGCTTCGCGCAGCTCCGGCGCCAAACCGAAGAGCGGGAACAGCTTTTCGGTGTCGAGGAAGAAGTTGAGTCCGGCGATCGAGTCGCCGTCCAACTCCAGCACCGTGATGGACCACGGCACCCAGACGCCCGGCTCGGTCTCGCTCGGCTTGTAGTGGCCGAACGCGGGCAGACCGTTGGCGCCTGCCAACCGGATCATGCGGGAATCGCGGCAGCCCTTGCCGTGGCCGAGCATGAAAGCGGCCACATTCTCGGGGCCCGAGACCCAGAGTTCGATCGGCGGCATGGACAGTGCCACATCGGTTTTCAGCAGGGTGGTCAGGGTGTCCATATCGTAGGCCTCGAAGGCCTTGACGAAATCGTCGACGAGTTTGCGCTGATCGTCATCGGTTTCGTCATAGGTGTCGGTGGCAGTCGGCTGCACCTTCGACATGGTGGCCCTGGCGCGCTGTAGTGCGCTGTTCACCGAGGCGGGGGACATGGTGAGTGCCTCGGCCGTCTCACTGGCCGAGAACCGCAGCACTTCGCGCATGATCAGGATGGCGCGCTGGGTCGCGGGCAGATGCTGACAGGCCGCGACGAACGCCAGCCGCAATGTGTCCTTGGCCGAGGCGTGCTCGGCCGGATCCGATCCGAAGGCCAGTGCGTTCGGGATCGGTTCGATCCAGACGTAATCCGGTTGCGGCATCGGCAGCGGCGAATCCGGCCGCGATGGACCGGACAGATCCATCGGCCTGGCCCGGCGCTGCGGGCCGTCGAGCATATCGAGGCAGACATTGGTGGTGATCTTGTACAGCCACGACCTCAAGCTGGCGCGACCCTCGAACGAGCCGTAGGACTTCCACGCACGAGTGAAGGTCTCCTGCACCGCATCCTCCGCTTCGAAGGAGGAGCCGAGCATGCGATAGGCGTAGGCGCACAGTTCCCGCCGGTGTCCTTCGAAGGATTCGAGGACGTCCGGGGTGAGGCCGACGGAGTCGTTCATGGGTGTCACCCTGCCACAGCCCACCGACACATTCGAGACCCGAATCGCCTGTACCTGCGGCTTCAAGATCAATCACTGCGGTGCGACAGATGTGTTCGGCCACACAGTGCTCGGAACCGATGAGTTCCGCACGGTCGATCCGTCTTTACATAGAGACCGCCAACGCCGACGTAAGGGATCCCGCATGCCCAGCAAGATGATCTTCATCAACCTCCCCGTCGCGGACCTGGGCCGGTCCAGAAACTTCTACGAGGCGATCGGCTGGAAGGTGAATCAGGACTTCACCGATGAGAACGCCGCGTGCATCGTCATCGACGACAACATCTGCGCCATGCTGCTGACCAAGGAGTTCTATGCGAACTTCAGCAAGCGCCCGATCGCCGACACGATCGCGACCAGCGGCGGCGCGTACGCGTTGTCCCTGGGCAGCGCACAAGAGGTCGACGCACTCACCAATGCCGCCCTGGCAGCAGGCGCCACCGAGGAAATCAACGAGGATCGCCGCGCCCAGGAAGCCCAGGTCGGCATGTTCGGCCGCACGTTCATCGATCCGGATGGCCACCAGTGGGAGCCCTTCTGGATGGACTACCCCGGCAACTGATCGACGCCGATGCCGGTCGAGTGGTGGCCCGGGTGCCACCACTCGACTTGCTTCGGCGCGAACGTAGTTCAGCTGCCGGTAAAGGTGGGCTTGCGCTTCTCCGCGAAGGCCTTCGGGCCCTCCTTGGCATCGGCCGACCGGAAGACCGACATGCCGAGCTTCGCCTCGATCTGGAAGGCGTCCTCTTCCGGCATGGCCTCGGTCTCCCGAATGGTGCGCAGAATCGCCTGCACCGCGAGGGGACCGTTGGCCGCGATCTGCGCGGCGAGTTCGAGTGCCTTGTCCAACGCGGTGCCGTCCGGGACCACATGCCCGATCAGCCCGATCTCCTTGGCCTCGCCGGCGCTGATGTGCCTGCCGGTCAGCAGAATGTCGGCGGCGACGGTGTAGGGAATCTGCCGGACCAGCCGCACGGCCGAGCCGCCGAGTGGGAACAGGCCCCAACGCGCCTCGGATACACCGAATTTCGCGCCTTCGGCGGCCACTCGGATATCGGTGCCCTGCAGGATTTCGGTGCCACCGGCGATGGCCGGGCCCTCCACCGCCGCGATCAGCGGTTTGGTGAGTCGACGGCCTTTGAGCAGCGCCTCCAATTTGGTCGGATCGAAGCTGCTCGCGTTGTCGCCGGGGTGCCGTGCGGTCATCGCCTTGAGGTCCATGCCCGCACAGAAAGCACCGCCCGCACCGGTCAGGATCGCGACCCGGATATCGGGATCGTTGTCCACCTGGTCCCAGGCGTCGCGCATGATCGCCATCATCTCGGCCGAAAGGGCATTGCGGGCCTCGGGCCGATTCATGGTGACGATGAGGACGTGATCGCGCTTCTCGACGAGGCAATCTGGCATTGGGAGATTCTCCTGACTTTCCAGGGCCCGGGGTGGGTCAAATTCAGCCTTGTCAGAAACAGTAACACGTTCTATTTTTAGCTCTGTGAGCTACAACATAGCGGACCTAGTCGAACACGCCATCGATCTGATGCCCGACCGCGTAGCGCTGGCCGACGACGGCCGCGAGGTGACTTACGCGCAGCTGGAGGAGCGGGCCAACAAACTCGCAAACTACCTGCTGCAACAGGGTGTCCAACCGGGTGACAAGGTGGGCATCTATTCGCGGAACACGGTCGAGGCCGTCGAGGCCATGGTCGCGGTCTTCAAGGCGCGCGCCGTGATGATCAACGTGAACTTCCGTTACGTCGAGAACGAGTTGCAGTACATTTTCGACAATTCGGATATGGTCGCGCTGATCCACGAGCGCCGCTACAGCGACCGGGTGGCCGGGGTTCGCCCGAATACGCCCCTGCTGAAGACGGTCATCGTCGTGGACGACGATACGACCGGCACTATTGCGACCGCAGCCGATTCGGTGGAATACGAGACGGTGCTGGCCGAGTCCTCCGGTGAGCGCGACTTCGGCGAGCGCTCCTCCGATGACATCTTCATGCTCTACACCGGCGGCACCACCGGCTTGCCCAAGGGCGTCATGTGGCGGCACGAGGACTGGTGGCGCGTGCTCGGCGGCGGCATCAACTTCCTCACCGGCGAATACGTCGAGGACGAATGGCATCAGGCCAAGACCGGTGCGGGCAATCCGCAGATGGTCCGGTTCCCGATTCCGCCGATGATCCACGGCGGCTCACAGACCGCGACCTTCCACAGCCTGTTCGACGGCGGTAAGGCCGTGATGATTCCGGAGTTCACCGGACACGGCGTGTGGCAGCACATCGACCGGCACAAGATCAACCTCATCTTCATCACCGGTGACGCCATGGCCCGGCCGATGATGGACGCGCTCGCCGAGGGCAATCCGGAAACCGGTGAGCCGTACGACCTTTCGAGCCTCTACCTGATCGCCAGCAGTGCGGCGCTGTTCTCGCCGACGCTCAAAGACCAGTTCCTGGAACGCCTGCCGAACCGGATGATCACCGATTCCATCGGGTCGTCCGAGACCGGCTTCGGCGGTCTCGCCGTTGTCGCCAAGGGCGCCAACCACACCGGTGGTCCGCGGGTGAAGATCGATGCCGCCACCCAGGTGCTCGACGACCAGGGCAATCCGGTGGCACCGGGCTCCGGGCAGGTCGGGTTCCTCGCGCGCAGCGGCCACATTCCGGTCGGCTACTACAAGGACGAGGCCAAGACCAAGGCAACGTTCAAGGAGTTCAACGGAATTCGCTACTCCATCCCCGGCGACTACGCCCGGGTCGAGGAAGACGGCACCGTCACCATGCTCGGTCGCGGTTCGGTGAGCATCAATAGCGGCGGCGAGAAGATCTATCCGGAGGAGGTCGAGGGCGCGCTCAAGATCCACCCCGAGATCTTCGACGCGCTCGTGGTCGGCGTTCCGGACGAGCGGTGGGGACAGCGGGTGGCGGCGGTCGTGCAGTGTCGTGGCGACAAGCGACCCACCCTCGACGAACTGCGTCCGGTGCTCACCCAGGAGATCGCGCCCTACAAGCTGCCGCGCAGTGTGTGGTTCGTCGATCAGATCAAGCGCAATCCGGCGGGCAAGCCCGATTACCGTTGGGCCAAGGCGCAAACCGAGGAGCGTCCGGCCGACGAGCACATCGAGGCGAGCAGCAAGTAAATTGGCTATTCGCCTGGGGTTTTTCGAGGAGACCGCACTCGGCTTCGAGCCGTTGCCGTTCGCCGCAAGTGCCTGGTCGCCGGATATGATCAACGGTCCCGCCATCTGTGGACTGCTGGCGCAGGCGCTCGAACGTGAACACGGTCGGGACGGATTCGTGCCCGCCAGGCTGACCGTCGACCTGTTCCGGCCGACGCGCAGGCAACCGGTCCAGGTGGTCACCGAATCGGTGCGCGACGGGCGGCGGATCCGGGTCGCGGATGCCGCGCTGATGCAGGACGGTGTCGATGTGGCCAGGGCGACGGCGGTCTTCTTGAAGAAGTCGGTACAGCCGCCGGGGGAGCTGTGGACTCGGCAGGATCAACCCGCGCCGCCGCCGGTCGAGATCTCGCCGCCGACGGATCTGCCCCGTGCTCCGATGTGGGGCAGCGATGCCCATGCCGACGGCTGGTCGACGCGGATCGGTGAACATCAGAACGGCAGTCGCAAACGGACCTGGCAGGTGCCGATGTCGTTGATCGAGGGGCAGACGCCGTCCGCATTCGTCGGTGCGACCATCATCGGCGAGGGGACCAGCATGATGACCAATTGGGGCAGCGCCGGAATCGGATTCATCAACACGGATCTGACACTGGCACTCGCGCGGCCCGCCGTCGGCACGGAAATCGGACTCGAGGCCGATATGCACATCAGCGCGGAGGGGGTCGCGGTGGGCACCGCGATACTGTTCGATCGGCATGGATCGTTCGGGACCTGTGTGGTGACCGCGCTGTCGAATGCCGAACGTCAGGTCGATTTCTCCAATGGGGTCGACCACATCGAGGCCGCGAATAGGTAAGGCCCGCCGGGCACTTGCCAGGCGGGCCCTTCAGGCGGGGACTATCGGTTGGCGAGTTCCGCGAGGCGGAATGCCAGCTTGTTCCGGACCGCCGGGACGCTGGTCGCCATTGTCATAACGGTATTGCGGACGATGCGTGCCGGGAGCGGTCGCAAGGTGGCCATCTTCGTCATCCGATCGGTGAAGGCGACGACACCGAGAGCCACTGGGCGACGGGTGGTTTCGTAGGCGTCGAGTATGGCGTCGGGCTCGCCGCCTACGACCCGGGCCAGCAGCGGACCGAGGAAAGCCGCATCCTGGATGCCGGTGTTCATGCCTTGTCCGCCCGCCGGGCTGTGCACATGTGCGGCATCGCCGGCCAGCAGCAGACGACCCGCGCGGTAGTGATCCGCGACGCGGTGGTGCACCCGGAAGCGCGAGCTCCACAGCACCTCACGGACTTTCACGCTGCCGCCGGGGCCGCGGGTGTCCAGGATGGTCTGAATATCCTCGATAGCCGGGTGCTCGGGTGCCTCGTCGACGGTCGCGACGACCCGGTACCGATTCGGATCGGTCTCGTCCGGCAGCGGCGCGACCACCGTCACGCCCTCCGGCGAAAGGTGCAGTGCCACTTCGTCGCGCGCGATCGGCCAGTCCATCCGGACATCGGCGAGGACGAAGGATTCCGGGTAGGTGTCGCCGGTGAAGCCGATGCCCGCCTGCTCACGGACGACGCTGTGCATACCGTCCGCGCCGACCACATAGTCCGCGCGGATCGTGCCGGTCGCGCCCGCGCTGTCGACGTATTCGACTGTTACGCAGTCGTTTTCATCGACGACCCCGGTGATCCGGTAGGGCCGGTGCACATCCCCGCCCGCCTTGCGCAACCGTGCGAGCAGTACGGCCTCGGTGGTGTCCTGCGGAACCATCAGCGTGTACGGGTACTCGGTGGGCAGTCCGCCGAACGGCACTGTCGCCAGTGTGCGGTTGCCGTCCAGCACTCGGAAGGTCGGCACCACGATGCCGCGGTCCACGAGTTCCTCGGCGATGCCCAGTTCCCGCAGCACCTCCAGGGTCCTTGCGTGAACCACCGCGGCGCGCGAGGTGTTCGCACCCTCGGTGAGCCGGTCCAGCAGAACGAAGTCGATACCGGCGTCGGCCAGGGTGATCGCGGTGGTCAGTCCGGCCGGACCGGCCCCGATGACAACGACGGAAGTGGTCTCCGGCAGCGGGGTGGTGTTCATCGGAACTCCTAGGTCAACATCTGTAGGCCAACGCTTGTTGGCATAACCGTAGCGTGAGTCGCTTGCGAAAGTCAACAGTTGTTGGCCTACACTTGTTGGCATGAGTATCGAGCCTGATCAACCGCCTGCGCGTCGCTCCGATGCCACCCGCGCGGCCATCCTGGCGGCCGCGCGCGCCCGCTTCGCCGCCGAAGGATTTCGCAAGGCGACCATTCGCGCCATCGCCGCCGATGCCGCGATCGATCCGTCGATGGTGATGCGCTACTTCGGCAGTAAGGACGGGCTTTTCGCCGCGGCGGTCGATGTGCGCCTCGACCTGCCGGATCTCGCCGCGGCCGATCCGGATGCCCTGGGGGAGTTGCTGGTTCGCCGATTCCTGGCGGTCTGGGAGGACCAGTCCGACAACAAGGTGCTGGTGATCTTGCTGCGCTCGTCCATCACCGATGAGGGTGTGAGCCAACGCTTTCGGCAGATCTTCGCCGAACAGGTGCTGCCCGCGGTGCTGCGCTTCGGCGATCCGGCCGACGCGCAGCGCCGCGGGGGTTTGATCGTCACCCAGTTGCTCGGGCTCGCGCTGTGCCGCTACGTGCTCGAGCTGCCGCCGGTGGTCGGCCTGACGCACGAGCAGATCATCGCCGATATCGCACCGACTTTGCAGCGCTACCTGACATCCGAGCCGATCAGTGCCTATACGTGCGCGCCACCGTCGACGTGAATCGTTGTACCCGTGATGAATTCGCCGTCGGCGGAAGCGACCATCGCGACCACACCGGCGACCGTCTCGGGCGATCCGAGCAGTGGCCCGATGGCCGGAGCCATCTTGCTCATCAGGGCCGGATCGATATCCGGTGGCACCTCGAGCAGGCTGTAGGTCATGGCCGTCTCGATGCCGCCGGGCGAGACGCAGACCGCGCGCAGATTCCGCTTGCTGTACTCCAGCGCCAGCACCCGGGTGAAGGCCTCCAGTCCGCCTTTGCTCGCCGCGTACGCCGCGCGATACGGCGCGGCATAGGACGCGGCATTAGAGCTGATATTGACCACCACCCCGCGCCCGGACTCCAGTAGTGCGGGCAGGGCGGTCCGAGTCACCAGGAATGTTCCGGTCAGATTGGTGCCGAGGACGGTATTCCACAGCTCGGTGGTGGTCTCGTGGGTATGCGACATGCGCACGATCCCAGCGGCATTCACCAGCACATCCAGGCCATCGGCTATCAGCCCGGGCACCATCTGCTCGACAGCGGCCTCGTCCGCGATATCGAGCGACGCGACGGTGAGCCGGTCGCCCGAGCCCTGATCCATGGCGAGCTGAGCGGTCTTGGCGAGGCCGTCGCCGGTTCTGCTCACGCCGACCACCTCCGCTCCCTCCTCGAGCAGCCGCAAGACGATGGCCCGGCCGATGCCGGAACCCGCGCCCGTCACGAGCACTCGGCGTTGCGTGAAACGTTTCATACGCTCTGTACATCCCGTTCGGCCAGCAACTGCGCTATCTGGGGCAGCCGGTCGAGATCGATCGGCTCGGCGATCAATTCGACCGGAAAGGGCCGATCTGCGGGCTGTGGCAGGCCGGGGCCGAGGATCAGGCCACCGCGGATGCCGATGCGATCCATTTCCTGGATCAGCGGCTCGTAGCGGGCCGACTGCAAGTTGTTGTGCAGCACAAAATCGCGAACATCGTCGGCCGTGGTCAAACTGCGCTGCCGGACCGGTGAGCAGACCGGGAATTTCGGATCGCGGAAGGTCATATCGTCGACGAAACCGCGCATGAAATCCGCGGCATGCTGTTGCAGCGGCGAATGGAACGCACCCTGGTACGCATCCAGTACGAACATTTGGCGGGTATCCGAGGACGCCTCGATTTCGGCCAGGATCTCTTGCAGTGCCGTGAGATAACCCGAGATGACAAATGATCGGTGCACGTCATCGATCGGGCCGGTGTCGACGGCCAGATGCACACCGGGGCGGCGTGCACCGTAATAGTTCGCCGGATCGTCCTCGATCGGCGTGTACATCAGGCCCATCCCCTGTGCGGCAACACCTTCCGGCAATTCCGGCACGAGCCGGCGGTGATGCAGCATGCCGAACAATTCGTGCCGCTCCACGGCTCCGGCCACACAGGTACTGATCAGCGCGCCCAGGCTCAGGCCACCGGCGGCCTCCGGCTCGAAACCGCGCGCGGCCAGGTCCTCGGCGAGACCGAGTGCGAATGCGGCCTGACGCAATGCGCCGAGGCTGTGCCGATCCTCCGGTTCGCTCGCCATTTCCGCGGCCGATTCCCGCGCGCGCAGTCGGTCCACCGATAATCCGGTCACCGCGGCGGCTTCTTCGTAGGCGAGTGCGATGGACGGGCACCGCTCGCAGAATTCATCGATGACTTCGGCGGTCAGGCTGACCTGTCCACCGAACAGAAAAGAAACCCTCATTGCATGTCCTACCCACGCCGGGGGCGCACCATGGCGACACCCACTGCGTATCTGTGAATCACGTTCGACCGGAACGGAATTGGCGGCGCCGCCGTATCGAATACATCAAGCGGGCGTCCCTGTGGGCAAGAGTTTCCCCGGACCAGGCATCGGCCACCCCCTGGCCGGTAGTACCCCTGATCGGTAGTACTACCGGCCGAGTCGCCCGAGGAATTGCAGCATCAGCTGGTCGATTTCACACGCATGCGTGAGATTCGGTGTGTGCGCTGCGCCCTCGATGGTATGGAATTCCGCGGGACCACCGAGTCCCTTTGTCAGTAAATCCACGGCATCGTGATCGAAGGCCGGATCGGAGGCGCCGCGCACCAAGAGTGCGGGGCAGGTGATGTCGCCGATGAGATCGGAGATGTCGTCCACATTGATCAGACAGTCGGCCGCGGCGGCGACCCGTTCCCGATCACCGCTCAACCATTTGGCCAGCCACGGTTGATGATCGGACCGATCACCGCCGATGATCAAGCCCGCCACCATCTTCGCGATCACGGTCAGTGGCCCGGTCCCGATCCAGGCATCGGTGACCTGGCGATAGCCGACCCGCTGCACGTCGCTGTAGGCCCGCGCCGAACAGCCGAGCAGGATCAGGCCGTCCACTCGCGGCGGGCACAGCAGGGCCATCCGCAGTGCGGTGAATCCGCCCTGCCCGACACCGCCGACGACCACCCGGTCGATGCCGAGGTGGTCGACCACCGACCAGGCATCGCGGGCCAGATCCCAGAAACTGTATGCGCCGTCGTCGTGTTCGGTCAGTCCGTGGCCGCGCGCATCGATCGAGATCACGCGGTATTCCGGGGCAAGTGCGGCAATCTGGTTCGCGAACATTTCGTGATCCATGAAGAAGGCGTGCCCGAGCACCACCGCGGGCCCGGATCCTCCGCTGTCGACGAAGTGCACATTCGCGCCGGCGGAGGTTACGAAGGGCATAACCGTGCTCCTGTCAGACTGCGTCCCCCGAAAGGGAGCAGCCTAACAAGAACCGGTTATACCAACGGTTTTCACCACATCACGGGCAACTCCTCGACACCGCCGGTGAAGCTGCTGGTGCGCATCGGCACCTCGGCAGGGTCGACGGCCAGGCGCATGGTCGGGAACCGGGTCACCAATTGGGTGAATACAGTGTGCAATTCGATGCGGGCCAGCGGTGCGCCGATGCAGTGCCGCGCACCGTAGCCGAAGGTCACATGGGAGCCGTCCTTTCGGGCCACGTCGACGCGGTCGGGATCGGTGAAGACCGTCGGATCATGGTTTGCCGCGGTCAGATCCAGCAGGACGAGATCGCCGGTGTGCACCTCGTTTCCGTCGATCTCCATATCGGTGCGCGCATAGCGGGGCATCCGAGTGGCATCCGCGGTCCGGAGCAGTTCTTCGATCGCGGTCGGCACCAGTTCGGGGTCGTCGACCAGGGCCTGCCATTGGTCGAGGTTTTCCAGTAGTCGTTTGGCGCCGACCCCGATCTGGACCACCGTGGTCTCGTGCCCGCCGAACAACAAACCGAGGCCGAGCGTGGCAATGCCCTGATCGGACAGATCGTCTCGGGCGCACAGATGCGACAGCACGTCATCGGCCTGGTCGTGCCGTTTGCGTTGGACCAATGCCATGAAGTACTCGAACAATCCGGCGACACCCTGCTGCACCTTCACGGCGTCCTGCTGCTCGCCGAGGGCCTCGGTCCAGGCGCGGAACCGATCGCGGTCGGCGTAGGGCACACCGAGCAGTTCGCAGATGACCAATAGCGGCAGCGGCAGCGCCACAGCGGTGTGCAGGTCGGCGGGGGAGCCCTGCGCGGACATCTCGTCGAACAACCGCGTGGTGAGCTCTTCCACTCTGGGCCGCAAGTCGCGCATCCGCCGCGGCGAGAAGAACGGCACCACCAACTCGCGCAGCCGGGCCTGATCGGCGGGTTCGGTCTCGAAATTGCCGAGCGGGCCGCCGAAGAACATCGAATCCGAAGCCCGCGCGGCGGTTTCCGGCGTGGGATGGGTACGGCCGAGGCGCGGATCGGCGAACAGTGTCCGCACTTGCGTGTAGCTGGTGGCCAACCAGCCTTCATGGCCGAGCGCGGTGCGCGTCCGCTGGATGGTTTCACCTGTGCCGGGGCAGCCCATGTCCACAGTCACTCCTTACGTAGTTCTCGGGTCGGACTCATTCGGGCAAGCGCACTCGCAGCAGGTTGCCGCTGGCAGTGCCGACGACGAATTCCCTTTCGGCGCTCCGTGATACGACGATCGAGGTCATCGGCTCACCCGTCAGGACGGTGCATGTCGAGTGATCCGCCGGATTGATGCGGACGAGTCGGCCCGAGGTGGTGGCGTCGTAGAGCATGCCGTCCGGGCCGATGGCGAGATCGTCGGGAAGCGGAGGCGCGCCGGGTCCGGCGGCCAGATCCGCGACGACGGTGGCGTGCGAGGGATCGTCGAGCGGGATGCGCAGGATGCGGCCGTTCGGGCTGAGATACAGCGTGACGTAGAGCGCGTCACCGTCGACCAGAATGCCGTCGGCGCCGAAATGCTTTGCCCGGTCGGACCATTCGGCGTCGACGCTGCCGTCCGGCCGGATCCGGACAACGCCGGTCGAGGTGTCGGCGACGAAAAGGTTTCCCGCGGTATCGAATGCGGCGCCATTGGCCATACCCAGACCGGAGGCGAAGATCTCGGCCCGCGGCGTCTCGGCTGTGGGATCAATGCGGACGACGCCGCCACCGGTCGAGCCGGGTACCAGATTGGTCGGGAAGTTGCCGTAGGTCACGTAGATCAGCTGGTCCGGGCCGAGTTTCAGCGCACCGGGATACGCGACCGCGACCTTGGCGGTAACGCGGCCGGACGGGTCATAGCGAACCACTTCGTTGCGTCGCACCCGCGAGACCCATAGGTCACCGCGCGCGTCATAGGCCAGCCCTTCGGCCCAGTCGTCATCCCGAACGACAGCGGCCGCGGCAATCGTGGCGGTGGCTGTTGCGCACGAAACCGATTCGGCCGCGGCCGAAACCGGAATCACGCCGACGAGCGCGCAGGCGATCGCGGTGCCGACCCCTATCGCGTTCACCATGCGACGGGCAACGAGGTCAGGCCCTTGGTGACAACGTTCTCGCGCACTTGCAACTGGTCCGGGTCGACCGTCAGGTGCAGTGTCGGGAAGCGAGATATCAGCTGACCGAAGGCGACCTGCAATTCGATGCGAGCCAGCGGCGCACCGGTGCAGTAGTGCAGGCCGTAGCCGAACGCCAGATGCTGCCCCTCCGAGCGGGTCACGTCGAGTTGGCGCGCATTGGTGAAGATCTCCGGATCGTGGTTGGCCGAATCGACGTCCAGCAGCACCAGATCGCCCGTCCGGACGGCGACGCCGTCGATCTCCATATCGGTGCGCGCATAGCGGGCGAAGGCGGTGGAGTCGTGTACGCGCAGCAGTTCCTCGATCGCGGCGGGCACCAGCTCCGGCTGGTCGACCAGCTGCTGCCACTGCGCCGGATTCCGCAGCAATTGCACGGTGCACAGGCCGATTTCGACGACGGTGGTCTCATGCCCGGCCAAGAGCAAGCCCATGGCCAGCGTCGCGATGGCATCGTCGGCCAGGTCCGGCACCTCGCACAGCTTGGCGATCACGCCCTCGCCCGGTTCCCTGCGCAGCCGTTCGACCAGCGACTTGCAGTACAGGAACCATTCGGCTCCGGCCTGTCCCGACTTCGCGCCGTCGCTGGTGTCGAACAGCGCCTCGCTCCAGATCCGGAACTGCGCGCGATCCTCGTAGGGGACACCGAGTAGTTCGCTGATGACCAGCAGCGGCAGCGGTTCGGCGAAGGCCTTGTGCAGGTCGGCGGGCGAGCCCTTTCCGGCCATATCGTCGAGCAGTTGCGTGGTGAACGCGGCCACCCGCGGCGTGAGTTCGCGCATCCGCTTGGCCGAGAACAGCGGATTCAGCAGTCCGCGCATCCGCGCGTTATCGGCGGGTTCGGTCTCGAAGTTCCCGAACGGGCGGCCGAAGAACACCGACTCCGACGACCGTGCCGCCGTCTCCGGCGTCGGATGGGAACGGCCCAGACGGACATCGGTGAACAGCTCTTTCACCTTGTGATAGCCGCAGACCTTCCAGGCCTCGTCGCCCGTCGCCGTGCGGACGCGGCTGATCGAGCTGGGTGCGGCGTCGGTTCCGGTGAAGGGGCATGCGAGTTCCGATGAGTCGGTGGTCATGGCTCACTCCTTGCTAACAAGCTCTTGTACAAGCAAGCTTAAACATAATTGCTTGTACTATTCCACTTGAACAAGGAGGTGATGTCGTGCCCGAAAGCCCAACGCCCGCCGAGACTTCGGCGCAACCCGTCCGGCGCATGCCGCGTGCCCAGCGGCGCGAGCAGATCCTCGCCGCGGCCACCCGCGCGGTGGCCCGCAACGGATTCACCGGGACGGGCCTGCCCGATATCGCCGCCGAGGCGGGCATTACGCACGTGATCCTCTACCGTCACTTCGCCTCGAAGGCCGATCTGTACCGGGCCGTGCTGGAACGGGCCTATACCAGGCTCGGCGACGCCGTCGGCACCGAAAAGCTGGACGGCACCAGCATTTCCGCGCTGCTGCGGGCGGCCGCCGCGGATCCCGACGCCTTCCGGCTGCTGTTCCGGCACGCGGTCCGCGAGCCCGAATTCCGCGATGTCATCGATATGGTCCGCAGCTATTCGACGATGATCGCGCAGCGGTATCTCACCGATGCCGTGCCCGCGGGGCCGTGGCAGGACTGGGCCGCGCAGGTCATCCCCACCTTCATCCTGGATGCGGTGATCGCCTGGCTCGATGCCGGACAGCCGGATCTCGACGATGCCGCCGAGCGGATCAATCGCGCGGCCCGTGCGCTCATCGAGGTCGCCGGTGGTGAATTGCCCCAGAAGGATTGAGCGGCAAGGCATAACGTCATCCATGGGCGGCGACCCGAAGGAGGAACATGGATGAACTACAGGTGCCGACGCTCGCCGAATTCGTGCGGATGCGGCGGCAGCGGCCGACCGCGGCGCATCCGGGCGGCCTGAGCCGACAGCAGCTCGCCGAGGCGATCCACTCCAGCGTCGGCTATCTCGCCAAGATCGAACAGGGCGGTGCGTTCAATCCGAGCCCATCGATTCTCGACGCGCTCGCCGACGTCTTCGCACTGGATCCCGACGAGCGCATCCACCTGTATCACCTTGCGCAGCAACGATTCAGCGGCAGACCAAGTCGGCCCGGCCCGGAGCGGCGGCCCGTGCGCAAGACCCTCGACGCCTTGACCCCGCATCTCGCGGCGGCGCTCGACGACGGCTGGCGCATCATCGACTGCAACGACGCCTTCGACGAAGCCTTCCCCGGTCTGGGACCGAACGGACATGCGCTGCGCTGGATGTTCACCGATCCGCGGGCACGTCTGGTGATCGAGGAATGGGAGCGCGAGGCCGATCTGATGGTCGGGCGTTTTCGCGGCTACGCGGGCCGTGCCGGTGCACGAGCCGATGTCCAGTTGCTACTGCGCGAGCTGGGCGCACAGCCCGACTTCCACCGCCTGTGGAATACCGGCCGGGTGTACATCGGCCGTCGCGACCCGACCATCCGGCTCCGGAATCGCAAGACCGGCAAGCCATTCGAAATCCACGTCCAACGATTCCGCACCACGCTGCCCGAGCCGACCCGCCAGCTTTTCGTCGGGTTGCTCGGGGATGATGAGGCCAGATAGCCGCTACCGGAGCGCAAATCAGTGCGCCCGTTTTCATGGCATGGGTGCGATCAGTTCTACGGTCGGAAAATAGCCGCGATACCGGCCGGCGTCACGTGTCAGGAGTCGATATCCGGCGACTGCGGCGTGGGCGCCGATGTAGAAGTCGGGCATCGGGGAGCGCTTCTCGCCGCTGTTACGGCGATAGCGCTGAAATGCCTTGCCCGCCAGGAAGCCGGCGCGGAATGGTAGAGCCTCACGCTCGAACTCGTCGGCGGGCAGCAAATCGTCCAGGTCTTCGACGGTGTCGTACCCGACGGAGACCTCTGCGTAGATGATCGGGTTGATGACCACCCGGCCGGAGTCGAGAGCGTCGGTGATTCGGTCCATCGACCACGGCGCCCAGTGCTCGTCATTGGTCATGACATCGAGTAGGACACACGAATCGATGAGGACGGCGGGCCCGCCGATAGGGGTCGGCCTACTCGCCACGGAGCAGATCCATGATCTCGTCCGTGCTCATACCTTCGATATCCCGGCTGTCCGCGGTTCCGCGCAGGCGCCGGACGAGGCGTTGGCCACGAGTGGGGACGCCTTCGGTGCGAACGATCCGAAGGGTGCCATCGACTTCGATGATTTCGACGTCGTCGCCCTCGCGCAGATTGTGCTTGGCACGCAACTGCGCGGGGATTGTCACCTGGCCCTTGCTGTTGAGCAGCACCATGCCCTCCTCGAGCCGTATCTGTAATACGTGTATTACGTAATACTAGCGCGAACGGCAGGTCGACCTAACTGCTTCGCTCAGCAATCGGCCCGCCGGTGGCAGGTCCGGCGGGCCGATTCGGGAGTGCGGATCCCGACCCTTTCGAGCGACCCGCAAGCAGTCGCCAGCGCTCGGTCAGGCAGGAGTTTCCGCGAGCAGAGAGCCGATGGCCCGCAGGTGGTCACTCGCTCCGCCCAGTGCGAATTCATTGTGCTTCGCGGCGGTGAAGTAGTTGTGCACGATGTGGTCGCGGTCGATGCCGACGCCGCCGTGCACGTGAACCACGGTGTGCGCCACCCGGTGCCCGGCATCGGCGGCCCAGAACTTGGCCGTGTGTACGGCTTCCGCGCTGGCCAGCTCCTCGGAAACCTGCCAGGCCGCCTGGGTGACCGCCAGGCGCAGTCCCTGGACATCGATGTAGGCGTCGGCGAGGCGCTGCGCGACGGCCTGGAAGCTGCCGACCGCCTTGCCGAATTGTTCACGCTCGCGGGCATATTCGGCGACCAGCTCGAGTGCGCGCTCCAGAGTGCCCAATTGCTGTGCGCTCAGGCCGAGCCAGGCGCGGGTCAGGATCCAGTCCAGGATCTCCGCACCGGAGTCCACCGTCGCGACCAATTCGGCCGGGGTGTCATGGAATTCGACGCCGAACTCGGCGCTGAAGTCGACCACACGCTGGGCGGTCACGTTCACGGTCGCATCGGAGGGATCCACCAGGAATAGCGCGGGGGCTCCGGAAACCGTGGCGGGGACCAGGATCCGGGCCGCACGATCGGCATAGGGCACCGTGGTCTTCGCGCCGGTGAGTCGCCAGCCGCCATCGGCCTCGTGCGCAACGGTGGTCGGTTTCGTCGGCTCCCAGTTGTGTTCCTCGGCGAGCCCGGTGGTGAGGATGATGCCGCCCTCACCCGCCTGCCGCGCCCAATCCTGTTGAGCGTCCGAGCCGAAACGCGCGAGCGCACCCGCGCCGACCACGATCGACCACAGGTACGGGACCGCGGCGACATGCTTGCCCAGTTCACGCAGCACCGCACTCTGCTCGAGCGCGCCGAAATCGCCGCCGCCCACCGACTCCGGCAGTGCGGCGGCCAATACGCCGGTCTCGGCGAGCGACTGCCACAGCGGCTCGTCGAAGCGGCCTTCGGCATCGAGTTCGCGGATCCGGTCCGCGGTGACCAACTTGGCGCAGACCTCGGCGGTCAGGCGGGTCAGATCGAGCTGAGCTTCGGTGGGTGTGAAATCCATGGTGTCTACCTGCTTTCTACTCAGCGCGCCGCGGCGGGTTGCTTGAGTGCGGTCATGGCGATGATGTCGCGCTGGACCTCGTTGGTGCCGCCACCGAAGGTGAGGATCAGTGCGGCGCGGTGGAACCGCTCCAACCGTCCGCGCAGCTCGGCGCCCGGCGAATCCTGACGCAGATAGGCCTGCGGGCCGAGGATTTCCATCAGCAGCCGGTAGGCCTCGGTGGACAGTTCGGTGCCGTAGACCTTGCAGGTCGAGGCATCCCACGGCCGCGGTGCGGCATCCCCGCCCGCATCGGCCCGGCTGGCGATCTCCCAGTTCAGTAGCTTCAGATATTCGACCTTGGCCTGCACCCTGGCCAGATTGAGCCGCACCCATTCCTGATCGATCACCCGGGAACCGTCGCCCGCCTTGGTGTTGCGCGCCCATTCGGTGGTCTGGTTCAGCGCGACCATGAGCGGTCCGGCCGAGGTCAGCGCGACGCGCTCGTGGTTGAGCTGATTGGTGATCAGCGCCCAGCCGCCGTTCTCCTGGCCGACCAGTGAACTGGTCGGCACCCGGACGTCCTGGTAATAGGTGGCGCTGGTATCCGGTCCGGCCATGGTGTGCACCGGGGTCCAGGAGAAGCCCTCAGCGGTGGTCGGCACGATGAGCATGCTGATGCCCTTGTGCTTCTTGGCAGTCGGATCGGTGCGGACCGCGAGCCAGACATAGTCGGCGTACGCGATCAGGCTGGTCCACATCTTCTGGCCGTTGATCACGTAGTCGTCGCCGTCGCGCACGGCGGTGGTGCGCAGGCTGGCCAGGTCGGTGCCCGCGCCCGGTTCCGAATAGCCGATGGAGAAGTGCAGTTCACCGGCGGCGATCTTGGGCAGGAAGAATTTCTTCTGTTCCTCGCTGCCGTAGTGCATGATCGTCGGCGCCACCGAATTGATGGTGAGGAAGGGCACCGGCGCACCGGCGATGGCCGCCTCATCGGTGAAGATCAGCTGGTCCATGGTCGGGCGGTCCTGGCCGCCGAACTCCTTGGGCCAGGCCAGGGTGAGCCAGCCGTCGCGGCCCATTTCCTGGACCACTTCGCGGTAGACGTTGCCGTGGCCGTACTCGCCGGTGGTCGCGCTCAGGGCGGCTCGGCGCTCCGGGGTGATCAGCCGGGCGAAGTAGTCGCGCAGCTCCGCGCGGAGCTCTTCCTGCTGCGGCGTGTACGCAATGCGCATGGCAATACCTCTTGGGGGATGGTCAGCCGACGGAGCTTGCGGAGTCGGCGGGGTGGGAAGAGTTCAGCCTTCGTTCGATGTCGGTCAACCGATCATTGCATACGAACTGAAACATGTTCCAGTATTGCTACCGAATCCGCACAATGGCGGTATCCGATATGACCTGGTGTTGTTAGGCTTCGACCAGAGTCGCTTTTAAGGAGTTCCCATGAAGGTCACGGTCGATCCGGATCAGTGCGAGGCCAACGGAATCTGTGTCGGAATCGCCCCCGACGTCTTCGAACTCGATGACGAGGACGTGCTGCACATCGTGGAAGCCGACGTACCTGCGGATCGGCTCGCCGATGTCGAGGACGCGGTGGCCCAGTGTCCGAAGGCGGCGCTGAAGTTGCAGTAGCCGATGCTTGCCGATAGCTGGAACACGTTCTAGAGTCTGCCCCGTGAGTGAGCGCAGCGAACGAGCCGAAGACACAGCGTGTATCACACACGGCGGAACCGAGCGCAGCGAGGTGCAGCCGTGAGTGATGTAGACAACACGGATGTCAGCCTTGCTGGGCGGGTGGCCATCGTTACCGGTGGCGGCGCCGGACTGGGGCGCGCCGAGGCGCTGGCCCTGGCGGGGGCGGGCGCGTCGGTGGTAGTCAACGACCTGACGGAGTCGGATGCGGTGGCCGAGACCCTCGCCGATATCCGTGCGCTCGGTGCCAAGGCCGAGTTCGTCGCGGGCAGCATTGCCGAGCGGTCGACCGCCGATGCGCTCATCAGCACCGCCGAGGAAGCTTTCGGCAGCGTCGACATCGTGGTGAACAATGCGGGCATCACCCGCGACCGCATGTTGTTCAACATGTCCGACGAGGACTTCGACGCGGTGGTCGCGGTGCATCTGCGCGGCCATTTCCTATTGACTCGCAATGCGGGCGCCTACTGGCGGGCCAAGTCCAAGGCGGCGGGCGCGCCGATCTACGGCAGGCTCGTCAACACTTCTTCCGAGGCGGGCCTGCTCGGCCCGGAGGGGCAGGCCAACTACGGCGCGGCCAAGGCCGGTATCACCGCGCTGACGCTCTCCGCCGCGCGCGGTCTGTCCCGATTCGGCGTACGCGCCAATGCCATTGCGCCCCGGGCGCGCACCGCGATGACCGAGGCGGTCTTCAGCGCGGCGCCGGAGGGCGGCATCGATCCACTCTCGCCCGATCATGTGGCGCGCTTGGTCGCATATCTCGCTTCGCCCGCCGCCGATGCGGTCAACGGGCAACTGTTCGTCGTGTACGGGCCGATGGTCGCGCTGATGGCCGCGCCGGTCGTCGAGGAGCGCTTCGACGCCGCCGATGATCACTGGTCGGTAAACGATCTCGCCGCCACGCTCGGCGGATACTTCGCGCAGCGGCCCACGGGGCGTACGTTTTCAGCGTCTTCTTTGATCGATCTGGACAACTGACGCTGTGATGGCAGGTGCCATCGGAAACCAGCTGATCACTCGTCCAGTTGTTGATCACCGATGCGGCGCTTGGTAGACATGGGAGTCGACGGTGCGTGACGCCTCACAAGGGTTAGGCCACCCTCAAATGACACCTGTTACAAATTCATGGGCCGAATTTGAGAAAAATGGCAGTTCAAATATGCCAAAAAGCTTCCTACAGCAATGTGAACATGTTCTAATCGTTGCGGCGATGTGGCCAGGGGTGGGGCATCGTGCGATGAGCAGAATCAGCAGGATGAGCAAGGAGGATCGTGCATGAACGAGGTCCTTGCTGTGCCATTGCGGGCAGTCGGCGGATTCTTCGAACTCGTTGCCGACGTCGCGCGGGCCAGCATTCGACGTCCGTTCCAAGGGCGCGAGTTCATTGATCAGGCCTGGTTCATCGCACGCGTTTCGATCATTCCGACCCTGCTGGTGGCGATTCCGTTCACCGTGCTGGTGAGCTTCACGCTCAACATTCTGCTGCGCGAAATCGGCGCCGCGGATCTCAGCGGCGCCGGTGCGGCATTCGGTGCGGTCACCCAGGTCGGGCCGATTGTCACCGTATTGATCGTGGCGGGCGCGGGCGCCACCGCGATCTGCGCGGATCTCGGGGCGCGAACCATTCGCGAAGAGATCGATGCGATGCGGGTACTCGGTATCGACCCGGTGCAGCGGCTGGTGGTGCCGCGGGTGCTGGCCTCGATGTTCGTGGCATTGATGTTGAACGGCCTGGTGTGCACCATCGGCATCGTCGGCGGCTTCCTGTTCTCGGTGCTGCTGCAGGACGTGAATCCGGGCGCTTTCGTCAATGGCATCACGCTGCTCACCCATCTGCCCGAGCTGGTCATCTCCGAAGTGAAGGCCGGTTTGTTCGGGCTGATCGCCGGACTGGTCGCCTGTTATCTCGGCCTGAATGTCAAAGGTGGTCCCAAGAGTGTCGGTGATGCGGTGAATCAGACCGTTGTCTTCGCCTTTATGGCCCTGTTCGTGGTGAATGTCGTGGTCACCGCCGTCGGTATCAAGTTCGCGGCGCGGTGAGGCGATGGCATTCGTAATCCAATCCCGCTTCCCGCGTACCGTGCGGCGAGTGCGTCGCTTTTCGAATTCGCTCGATTCGCTGGGTAAACATGCGGTGTTCTATGCGCAGACAATCGGTTCCATCCCGCGCGCACTGATCTACTATCGCACCGAGACCATTCGTTTGATCGCCGAAATCAGCATGGGCACAGGCGCTTTGGCGGTTATCGGCGGCACGGTGGTCATCGTCGGATTTCTCACGCTGTTCACCGGCGGCACCATCGCGGTGCAGGGTTACAGTTCGCTCGGCAATATCGGCGTCGAGGCGCTGACGGGCTTCTTCGCGGCATTCATCAATGTGCGCATCGCGGCGCCGGTGATCTCCGGAATCGGTTTGGCCGCAACCATCGGCGCGGGTTCGACCGCGCAGCTGGGCGCCATGCGGGTGGCCGAGGAGATCGACGCGCTCGAGTCCATGGCGATCCGGCCGGTGCCGTATCTGGTCGGCACCCGGGTGCTCGCGGGCATGATCGCGATCGTGCCGCTGTACGCGCTCGCGGTGATCTGCTCGTTCATCGCCAGCCGATTCGCCACCGTGGTCATCTACGGGCAGTCGGCGGGCGTCTACGACCACTACTTCTCCACCTTCCTGATCCCAAGCGACATCCTCTGGTCGTTCGCCCAGGCGATCTTCATGGCCTTGGCGGTCATGATGATTCACACCTACTACGGCTACAACGCCGCGGGCGGTCCGGTCGGCGTCGGGATCGCGGTCGGCAATGCGGTGCGGGCCTCGCTGGTCGCGGTGGTCACGGTGACACTGCTGATCTCGCTGGCCATCTACGGCACCTCCGGCAACTTCCATCTCTCCGGGTAGAGCGGTATGGCAACGAAGCAATCGGGAAGCGGCCCAAACACTTCAGCCTGGGCCGCAGCACTGCGCGGCGGGCTCGGGCTCAAGCTCGCCGGGCTCGGCATGGTGATCGCGCTGGTCGTGGTCGTGTCCATCGCGATGGTCATGTTCTTCGGCGGATTCACCAAGACGGTGACCGTCACGGTGGACGCGCCGCGCAGCGGCCTGGTGCTCGATCCCGACGCCAAGGTGAAGATCCGCGGTGTGGAGATCGGCCGGGTCTCGGAGATCGTGCAGACCGCCGACGGTGCGAAGCTGACGCTGGCGATGGATCCCGAACTGCTGAAAATGGTTCCATCCAATGCGACCGTGGATATCAAGTCCACCACCGTATTCGGCGCCAAATACATCAATTTCACCGCGCCGGACCAGGCTTCGTCGACCCCGCTGAAGCCGGGATCGACCGTGACGGCCGAATCGGTGACCGTCGAATTCAATACGCTGTTCCAGCATCTGACCGATGTGCTGCAGAAAATCGAGCCGGAAAAGCTCAATGCCACACTGTCGGCGCTGGGCACCGCGCTCCAGGGGCGCGGTGAGAAGCTCGGTGATCTGCTCGCCCGCAGCGATGCCTACCTGCGCGATATCAATCCGAGTCTGCCCGCGCTGCAACGGGATCTGGTCTCCTCGACCGGCGTCACCAATCTGTATGCCGACACCGTGCCGGATCTGCTGCGCACCACCGACAACGTGACCGTGACGGCCAAAACGCTCGTCGAGGAGCAGGAGAACGTCGATGCGATGCTGGCCAACCTCATCGGATTGGCCGATACGACCGGCTCGGTGCTGCACGAGAACGAGCAGCCGCTGGTGACGGCGCTGGATCTGCTGCGTCCGACCACCCAGCTGCTCAACGACTACAAGCCAGCGCTGTACTGCCTGGTCGTCGGCCTGGCCAATGTGCTCCCGATCGGTGAGGACATCTTCGGCGGACGGTTCGACGCGGTGCCGCTGAACGCGAGTTTCATGCCGGGCGCCGATGCCTACCAGTACCCGCAGGACCTGCCGAAGGTGAATGCCACCGGCGGGCCGCACTGCGAGGGCGTGCTGGATCGGGTGCCGGACAGCCATGCGAACTTCGTGGTCACCGATACTTCCGAGGGCCATGTGTGGACGCCGTCGACGACGACACATCTGAACGGGCCCAAAGTGTTCCAGCTGCTGTTCGCCGGATTGCCGGGGGTGGGGCAGCTGTGAAACCGCGCGCGACAACCGTCAAGCTGACGATCTTCACCCTGGTGATGGCGCTGGTATTGGCCGGACTGGTGGTGGTGTTCAGCCAGATGCGCTTCGCCAGGGAGACCGGCTATCACGCGGTCTTCACCAACTCCTCCGGCATGCTGGACGGTGCCAAGGTTCGAATCGCCGGTGTGCCGGTGGGTTCGGTGACCGGGGTGCATGTCGGCAAGGACAATCTCGCCCACGTCGATTTCGATGTGGACAGCAAGTACCGGCTCTACACCAGCACCAAGGCGACCATCCGCTACGAAAACCTGGTCGGGGACCGGTATCTCGAACTGCTGGAGGGGCCTGGCTCCGCGAAGGTGATGTCCAAGGGCAGCACGATCGGCCTCGATCGGACCTCGCCCGCACTCGATCTGGATATGTTGCTCGGCGGCTTCAAACCGCTGCTGCGCGGCCTCGATCCGGCTCAGGTCAATGATCTGACCGAGGCGCTGCTCCAGGTTTTCCAGGGGCAGGGCGGCACGCTCGTCGCACTGCTGAACAGTTCCGGATCGTTCGCCAAAACCCTCGCCGATCGAGATGCGTTGATCGGCAGCGTGATCGAGAATCTGAAGACCGTGCTCGCCACGATCGATGACCGCGATCAGCAGTTCGCCACCACACTCGAGGAATTGCAGCGGCTGGTCAGCGGTTTGGCCGCGGACAAGGATCCGATCGGCGCCGCCCTGCCGCGGATCGCCGGTGCGACAGGGGATCTGACCGATCTGCTGCAGCAGGCCCGGCCGGATCTGAAGACCACCATCGAGCAGACCGGCACCGTCGCCGCGACTCTCGACGACGGCTCCGACACCGTCCAGTGGGTGCTCGATCGGCTGCCCGAAACCTACAAGAAGCTGGTCCGGATCGGTTCCTACGGGTCGTTCCTGAATATGTACGTGTGCGGCACGAACTTCATTGTCGACGGGCCGGACGGCAAGCCGATGCACATCACCCTGCCCGGTATGCAGACGACGGGAAGGTGTGCGAAGAGCCGATGAAGGAAACTCGATCACGCGCGGTCTCGCTCGGCATCATCGGCATTGTCGTCGCGACCACGGTCTCACTGTCCGCACTGCAGGTCGACCGGCTGCCGTTCATCCGCTCCGGCGCGACCTACACCGCGTACTTCGCCGATGCGGGCGGACTGGTTCCCGGTGACAATGTGCAGGTCGCCGGTGTGAAGTCGGGACGCGTCGAGCAGGTGAAGCTGGACGGTGCGAAGGTCTACGTCCGGTTCACGCTGGACGAGGGAATCGTGCTCGGCAATAAGACGAGTGCCGCCATCAAGACCAATACGGTGCTCGGCCGGAAATCGCTCGAGGTGACTCCGTCGGGCAGCGGTTCGACCCGGACGAACGACACGATTCCGCTGGACCGCACCACCTCGCCGTATTCGCTCACCGACGCGCTCGGCGATCTGACGAATACCGTCAAGGGCCTGGACATGGATCAGGTCAACCGGACGCTGGACGCGCTGTCCACGACCTTCGCCGATACTCCGGCGCCGCTGCGGTCGGCACTCGACGGCGTCACCCAGCTTTCGCGCAGCCTGAATGCCAGGGACAAGGCGCTGACCGAGTTGCTCGGCCGGGCGCAGAACGTCACGAAGGTGCTCGCCGATCGCAGCAATCAGATCAACGCGCTGCTGGTCGACGGCAATGACCTGCTCGGCGAATTGGATCGGCGGCGCGGCGCGCTCAGTCAGTTGATCGTGTACATCAACGGGCTGGCCCAACAGCTGACCGGCCTCGTCAACGACAACGAGGCGCAGCTGAAACCCACACTGGACCGGCTGAATTCGGTGCTCGCACTGCTGCAATCCAATAAAGACAACCTGTCGAAGGCGCTCGATGGCCTCGGTCCGTTCTCGGCCGCGCTCGGTGAGCAGGTCGGCAGCGGTCCGTACTTCCAGGCGTATGTCTCGAACGCGACCACGCGTGGCCTGCAGATCCTGGTCGACGCGCTGGTGTGGCCGCAGCATGTGCCGGACTCCTTCCGCGCATATCTGACCGACCCCGCGTTGCCGTCGATCGAGCCCGCGATTCAGGAGCCGCCGCGATGAATGCATTGCGCACTGTTCGTTCGGCACCGCGGTGGGTGCGGCTGCTCGCGCTGGTCGTCATCGCCGCGCTGGTGATCGCAGGCGGGTGGTCACTGATATCGCGGATCGGAAAGACCTCGATCACCGCGTATTTCCCGTCCACGACCGGCCTGTACGCCGGTGACGAGGTGCGCGTGCTCGGGGTCGAGGTCGGCCGGATCGACTCCATCGATCCCGGTAAAGACCAGGTCCGGGTCGCGATGACACTCGATCGCGGCATCGAGATCCCCGCGGACGCCAAGGCGGTCATCATTTCACCGTCGCTGGTGTCGGCGCGATTCATCCAATTGGCCCCGGCCTACACCGGCGGGCCGAAAATGCACGACGGCAGCGTGATTCCGATCGAGCACACCGCGGTTCCGGTCGAATGGGATGACATCAAGGCCGAATTGTCCAAGCTGGCAACGACATTGGGGCCGGTCGGCGACGATAAGCAGGGCTCGTTCGGGCGGTTCGTGAATACCGCCGCCGACAATCTCGGCAATGGCAATGCGGAGGCGTTGCGCGATACCCTGCGCGAGCTGTCGCACACGCTGAGTACGTTGTCGGACGGGCGCACCGATCTGTTCGGCACCATCCGCAATCTGCAGCAGTTCGTGGATGTGCTGTCCAAGAGCAACGATCAGATCGTCCAGTTCGGCGGTCGGCTCGCCTCGGTCTCGTCGGTGCTCGCGAACGTATCCGGTGATCTCGGTACCGGACTGGACAATCTCGACATCGCCGTCGGTGATGTGCAGCGGTTCATCCAAGAGCGCGGCGGGGCGCTGACCGAGGGTGTGCAGCGGCTGGCCGAGGTGACCCAGATCCTCGCGGATAAGCGGCCCCAGCTCGAGCAGGTATTGCATGCCGGGCCGACGGCTCTGGCG
Source organism: Nocardia pseudovaccinii (assembly GCF_050942345.1). NCBI lineage: Bacteria > Bacillati > Actinomycetota > Actinomycetes > Mycobacteriales > Nocardiaceae > Nocardia > Nocardia pseudovaccinii. Next base: position 9,313,311 of record NZ_CP192074.1, on the reverse strand, counting down.
AACTTCTATCAGATCTACGATCCCGCGCAGGGCAGTCTCACCGGCGCCGTCGTCGGGACGAACTTCGCCAACCCGTTCGCCTTCCTCTGCGGCGCGGTAGAGGCGAACGATGCGAATGGTTCAGATCAGAGCGCCGCCCTGTGCCGACAGTATCTGGCACCGGTCATCCAGCAGCTCATGATGAATTACCCACCGCTGCTTGTTAATCCGGCCTCCAATCAGACCGCGTTCCCGCATCAGCTCGTCTACAGTCCGCCGAGTCTGGCCGCGCGCGGGCCGAGTGATTCGGTGCCGCAGTCGGATCCGGTCACGGTGCCGAACGGTATCGCCGGGCTGGCCATTCCGGGAGGAGGGCGATGATGCGCAGGCGAATGGCCGGTGCGGCAATCGGATTGGCCGTTGTGCTCGGAGTCAGCGGCTGCGAATGGGATGGGCTCAATTCGCTGCCCATGCCGGGTACGGCCGGAAGTGACAACGCCTACCAAGTCGAGATCCAGATGCCCAATGTCACCACACTGACCCGCAATTCGCCGGTCCGCGTGAACGACGTGACGGTCGGCACGGTGTCGAAGATCGAGGTCGAGGGCTGGCACGCGCTGGTCACCGTCTCGTTGAACAACGATGTGAAACTGCCCGCCAATGCGACCGCCCGAATCGGGCAGACCAGTCTGCTCGGCAGCAATCATCTCGAACTCGCCGCGCCGAAAGATGTTCCGGCACAGGGTGAGCTGAAGAATGGCGATCTGATCCCACTGGATCGGGCCGGTGTCTATCCGACCACCGAGCAGACCCTGTCATCGCTGTCGGTGGTGCTCAACGGTGGCGGCATCAGTCAGCTCGAAACCATTACCCACGAACTCAATGCCGCATTCAACGGTCGCGAGGATGCGATCCGGGATCTGCTGCCGCAGCTGACCGAGCTGACCACCACACTGGATTCGCAGACCAAAGACATCATCGATGCGATGGGTGGACTGGACCGGTTCGCAGGCACGCTGGCCAAGCAGAAGGATCGGGTGGCCGCGGCGATCGAACAGATCCACCCGGCGCTCACCGTGCTCGCCGATCGGCGCGAGGACATCACGCATACCCTTACCGCCCTCGGTGATCTGAGCGATGTGGTGCAGCGGATCATCGCGCAGGGCGGGGACAATCTGAAGGCGAATCTGGCGAATCTGGCGCCCGTGCTGGAGACGCTGGCCAGCACCGGGAACAGCCTGGTCGAGGTCATGAAGATACTCTTCACCTTCCCGTTCCCGATGAAGAATCTCGATCACGCGGTCAAGGGCGACTACATGAACCTGATCATGACCGTCGACATCACCGGCAAGCGATTGGATTCGAACTTCCTCACCGGCACTCCGCTCGGCGGTCGCTTCGGCGGGGTCGAAGGTGCACTCGGCGGTCTGGCCGGGACGGCGGAGGGCAATAGCAATCCGGCGACGGCACCACTGCAGTCACCTGGCGCGACTCCGGCTCCGACGCCGAGTATCCCTGGGCTGCCGCCGATTCCGGGTCTGCCCGCGATTCCCGGCCTCACCGTTCCGCCCGCCGGGCAGGAAGGCGCGGGCCGATGAAACTCACGCGATTCGTCAAGATCCAGTTGGCCATCTTCTCGGTGCTTACGGTGATCGGCTTGGTGGTGATGGGCGGTACCTATGTGGGGCTGCCCGCCATGTTCGGTATCGGCCGCTACGAGGTGACCGTCAAACTGTTGGCCACCGGCGGGCTGTATCCGACCGCCAATGTCGCCTACCGCGGCACGAATGTCGGCAAGGTGGAAGAGGTTCGGCTCACCCCGACGGGTGTGGACGCGAAGCTGTCCATCAAGAGCGACTACAAGATTCCGTCCGATGTCGACGCGTGGGTGCGCAGCGTCTCGGCCATCGGTGAGCAGTACGTCGATCTGGTGCCGGTCGCGAATGCCAAGGGCGGCAACCTTTCCGACGGTTCGGTGATTCCGGTGGATCGCACCGAGCTGCCCGAGGATATCGGCACCGTGCTCGATCGTTCCGATCGTCTGCTGTCCAGCATTGCCGATACCAAGCTGCGGCAGGTGATCGACGATGCGTTCAAGGCCTTCAACGGGGCCGGACCGGATCTGCAGAAGTTCATCGATTCCGCATCGCTGCTGGTGCAGGAGGCCCAGGCGAATGCCGAGCCGACCAAGGACCTGCTGGAAAAGATCGGGCCGCTGCTGGATACGCAGAATTGGTCCGATGCGGCGATCCGGTCGTGGACCCAGGACCTGGCGACGGTCACCGACCAACTGCGCGCCCATGATCCGGCACTGCGGAATGTCATCGAGAAGACGCCCGGCGCGGCACAGCAGGTCAGTTCGCTGTTCCAGGACCTGCGCCCGACCCTGCCGATCCTGCTGTCGAATCTGGTCAGCGTGGGTCAGGTCGCGGTGACCTATCACTCGGGTCTGGAACAGATCCTGGTGATTTATCCGCCGCTGACCGCCGCGTTCCTGACGGCCATCCGCGGCCCCGTCGAATACGGTGCCGTGGTGGACTTCCACCTGGAACTCAACGATCCGCCCGGCTGCACCACCGGCTTCCTCACGCCGGAGCAGCGCCGATCACCCGCCCAGCTCGACACCCCGGACACGCCGCCCGGGCTGTACTGCAAGGTGGCGCAGAACGCCAAGGAAGCCGTCCGCGGTATCCGCAATACGCCGTGCATGGAGGTGCCGGGTAAGCGGGCGCCATCGCCGGAGCTGTGCCGCGACCCGAACGGCTATGTGCCCGAAGGCAATAACCCGGCCTTCGGTCCGCCGCAACCGGTGACACCGTCGGGTGACCCGATCGGCGATCAGGGCTCGACCCACCCGGCCGCACACAGTACGACATTGGATCCCAGCAGTGGGACTTTCATGGGACCGGACGGACGCACGTACCGTCAGGGGGATATCGGAAAGGACGGATCCGGCACGATACCGTCGAGTTGGCAGGCGATGCTTCAGGAGCAGCAGCAATGAGCGAATCCAGTGTGGTCAAGGTCCGGTCGAGGCGACGGGCGGTGCGTTCGGCGGGGCCGCCGCCGGAGGACACCCTCCCGCTCGAGACCGAAGGTGTCGAGCTCACCAAGGCCGTCGATGTCACGGTCAAGGTGACGAAGTCGGAGTCGGACAGCGACGATGCCGAACCCGTGACCACACTGGAGATACCCAGCGTTGCGGATGCCGTCGACGACGATCCGAAGTCCGGCCCGCCGCGCTGGGTGCTCATCGCAAGTGCCGCCGCGGCCGCGGTCGTGGCGATCGCGCTGGTGATCGGGACCGGATTCTTCGCCTACAACCTGCACACCGCATCCGACCGCGATGCGCGGCGCGCGGACTACGTGCAGACCGCCAAGCAGGCGATCCTCAATCTCACCACCATCAAGGACGACACCGCCAAGGCCGATATCGACCGCGTCCTCGCGGTGGCCTCGGGCGAACTCAAGGCCGAATACTCGCAGCGCAAGGACGCCTACGCGAGCGTGGTCGAACAGGCCAAGGTGAAGGCCACCGGTGAGATCATCGAATCCGCCATCGAGAGCGAGGACGGTGATTCGGCACGCGTGCTGGTCGCCGCCAAGCAGACCCTGACCAATGCGGGTATGGCGGATCCGCAGACGCGGTACTACCGATTCCGGGTCACCGTCACCCGCGGCGACAACGGGATCACCGCCTCACAAGTGGAGTTCGTGGCATGAACAGGCGTCTGATTCTGGTGGCTTCCGCAGTCGCCCTCGTCATCGTCGCGCTGGCGGCCGTCTGCGGCGTCACCGGGTACAAGTACTGGAACGACCGCAAGAGCGAACAGGCGCGCACCCAGGCCGTCCCCGCAGCCCAACGCACCGTCGAAGCGATGTTCACCTACAACTTCAAAACGGTGGACGCCGAATTGCCGAAGGCCGCCGACAATCTCGGCGGCAGCTTCCGCGACGACTACCTGAAACTGATCAAGGAAGCCATCGCCCCCGGCGCCAAGGAAAAGGAACTCAACGTCCAGGCCACCACCCAGGCCAGCGGCGTAGTCTCCGCCGAACCCGCCCACGCCGTAGTCATGCTCTACCTGAACCAGGTAAGCACCGGTAAAGACTCCCCCCAAGCCAACATCAGCACCAGCCGAGTCCGGGTAACCCTCGACAAAAACGACAGCCGCTGGCTCGTCTCCGCGGTCACCCCGATCTAGTGGATTTCGCGGGGTAGGCGGACGGTGAAGGTGGTGCCTTCGCCCTCGGCGCTTTCGACGCCCACGGTGCCGTTGTGTGCGTCGACCAGGGCTTGGACGATGGACAGGCCGAGGCCGGTGCCGCCGCTGGCGCGGGTGCGGGAAGTGTCGGTGCGGTAGAAGCGTTCGAAGATGCGCTCGGCCTCCTCGGGCGGCAAGCCCTGACCCGTGTCGGCGACCTCCAGCAGGACCTCGTCGTCGGTTGGGGTCAGCCGGACCCTGACGTCGGCGTCCGGTGGTGTGTGCGTGAGTGCGTTGTTCAGCAGGTTGGCCAGTATCTGACGCAGCCGCGCTTCATCGCCGGTCACTTCCAATGTTCCTGTGCCCGAACGGATTTCCAGCTCGACGGAGCGGCGCGGACCGTCGTCGCCATTGGCCGCGGTGACGGCGCGGGCGTTGTGCACGGCGTCGCTGGCGATGGCGAGCAGGTCGACCGGGCCCAGTTCCAGCGGACGCTGTGCGTCCAATCGGGCCAGCATCAACAGGTCCTCGACCAAGAGTCCCATGCGCTGGGCCTCGTGTTCGATGCGGTCCATGAACATGGCCGGGTCCGCGGTCGCGCCCTGCCGATACAGTTCGGCGAAGCCGCTGATGGTGGTGAGCGGGGTGCGCAGTTCATGGCTCGCGTCGGCGACGAAGCGGCGCATCTTCGCCTCGGAGCGCCGGGCCGCCGATTCGGAGGCTTCCGTCGCGGCGAAGGCCCGTTGGATCTGGGCCAGCATGCCGTTGAGCGATTGGGAAAGCCGGTCGACCTCGGTGTTGGTGCCGCGCACCGGAACTCGGCGATGCAGATCACCGGCGGCGATGGCGGCTGCGGTCTTCTCGACCGCGCGCAACGGCCGCAGACTGCGCCGGATCACGAAGTAGGCGAGCACCGCCAGCGCGGCGAGCACCGCGGCACCGACCATGAGCTGCAACATGATCAGTCGATTGACCGTGTCGATGTTCTCGGTGAGCGGTATCGCGACCGTCGTCGTCGTATCGGGTGACACCGCCGTCATGGTCCGCCATTTGACCGTCGAACCGTTCTTGGAGCCGACGGTTACCGCTCTGGTGAGGACCTTGCTGCCCGGCGGATCCGTGGTCGGCCGCACATCGGGCAGTCGCGGCAGTTCCGGCTCGGCCTCCTCGTTGAACGGTCTGGTCTCGAGATAAGTCGTGCCGTTGCCGCCCGGGGTCGGTTCGATGTGGACAAAGAAGGTGCTGGACGGATGCGACGGATTCGAAGGAGTCGGCGGCCGCGGCCGCGACCACGCCATCACCGCATCGCGAAGTTGCTGATCGGTGCGGTGCAGCAGCGAATTCTCCAGCGCCGAGGTGACGACCGTGCCGGATGCGAACAATCCGAGCGCGGAAAGCAGTACGAGCGCCAGCACCAGCGTGACCCGCAGCGGAATCGCCGAAGAAGCGCTTGCCAGTTTGCGACGGGTCTGTTCGAGCCGGGACGTGATCATTTGTCGGACTGGCGTGTGCGATTCGGTGCGCGCATCACGTAGCCCACACCACGCAGTGTGTGAATCAAGCGCTGATCGCCCGTGTCGACCTTCTTGCGCAGATACGAGACATAGGTTTCGACCACGCCGACCTCACCCCCGAAGTCGTAGCGCCACACGTGGTCCAGGATGCGCGGCTTACTCAACACCGTTCCGGCATTGACCATGAAATACCGCAGCAGGGTGAATTCGGTGGGCGACAACGCAACCGGCTCGCCCGCCTTCCACACCTCGTGCGTATCGTCGTCGAGTTCGATGTCCTCGAACCGGAGTCGTGAACTCTCACGCTGCGGCGCGGCATGACCGAAGCGGCGCAGGACAACGCGCAGCCGGGCCACCACTTCCTCGAGGCTGAACGGTTTGGTGATGTAGTCGTCGGCGCCGAGGGTGAGTCCGGCGACCTTGTCCTGCACATCGTCGCGTGCGGTCAGGAACAGCACCGGTGCGTCGATGCCGTCGGCGCGCAGTCGGCGCAGCAGCCCGAAGCCGTCCATACCCGGCATCATCACATCGACGATCAGTGCCTGCGGCCGGAAGGTGCGCGCCTTGTCCAGCGCCTGCGCCCCGTCGATAGCAGTATCGACGGCGAACCCCTGATAGCGCAGGCTCACCGACAGGAGCTCCACGATCATGGGTTCGTCGTCCACCACCAGCACTCGGGCCTCGGGCGTGGACTCCGCGGGCGCACCACTCATTTCTTCATAGTCCGGCAATCGACTGGGAACTGTCTGGACCTTGGCTGGGTGATTCCTGTGAGTGCTCTGTCTGATTTGCCGCGCCTGCGGCGCGGCGTGTTCGCGGCCCCCTGGTGTCTCGCGTCCGAGCCGTCGAGACTCGCGACTGCGTCGCATGCGCTTCGACGGCTCGGACGCGAGACGGGCCGCGAACGTCGCTCGTAAGACTCGCTCCGTGGTCGGGGGGGTCGTTCGGCACCTGGTGAACACCCACCACACGGGCGAGACTCGCGACTGCGTCGCATGCGCTTCGACGGCTCGGACGCGAGACGGGCCGCGAACGTCGCTCGTAAGACTCGCTCCGTCGGGTTGCGTCAGCGACGGGGAGCTCGGGACTCCGGGTACACATCGTCGTCGGTGAGCAGCGCGCTGCCTGCGACCTGATCCTGAGCCAGTGCCTCCAGGAATGACCGCGCCCAGCGGTCCACATCGTGGGCGAGAACCTGACGGCGCAGGGAGCGCATTCGGCGGCGACGGGTGTCGCGGTCGTCCTCCAGTGCGGAGACGACGGCATCCTTCACACTGTTCAGGTCGTGCGGGTTACACAGGTATGCCTGACGCAATTCCGCTGCGGCACCGGTGAATTCGCTCAATACCAACGCTCCGTTGAGGCCGCTGTGACAGGCGACGTACTCCTTTGCGACCAGATTCATCCCGTCACGCAGCGGCGTCACCAGCATGACGTCGGCGGCCACGAAGAAGGCGACGAGTTCGTCACGCGGGATCGGGCGGTGCAGATAGTGCACGACCGGATAGCCGACCCTGGCGAATTCACCGTTGATCCGGCCGACCTGGCGCTCGATATCGCCGCGCATCTGGATGTAGCTCTCCACCCGCTCACGGCTCGGGGTGGCTAGCTGCACCATGACGGTATCGGCCGGATCCAGCCTGTTTTCCAGCAGCAATTCCTCCAGCGCGGCCAGGCGGATATCGATGCCCTTGGTGTAGTCCAAGCGGTCGACGCCGAGCAGGATATTTTTCGGATTGCCGAGTTCGGCTCGGATTTTCGCGGCCCGTTCGCGGACCGAGCGGCGGCGCGAATGCTCATCGAGTTCGGCCGAGGCGATCGAAATCGGGAACGCGCCGACCCGGACCGTGCGGAAGCCCACCTGCACCACGCCGAGCTTGGACCGCACACCGACGGTGCCGCGCGAGGTGGGCTGGCCTGCCAACCTGCGGGCCAGGTAGAGGAAGTTCTGCGCGCCGCCCGGCAGGTGGAAGCCGATCAGGTCGGCGCCGAGCAGACCCTCGATGATTTCGGTGCGCCACGGCATCTGCATGAACAGCTCGACCGGCGGGAACGGAATGTGCAGGAAGAATCCGATGGTGAGATCGGGGCGCAGCATCCGCAGCATCTTCGGCACCAACTGCAGTTGGTAGTCCTGAACCCAGACGGTCGCGCCCTCGGCGGCGACCTTCGCGGTGGCCTCGGCGAAGCGCCGGTTCACCGTGACATAGGCGGCCCACCAGGCCCGGTCGTAAACCGGGCGCACGATCACATCGTGGTACAGCGGCCACAGCGTGCCGTTGGAGAAGCCCTCGTAGTACTCGGAGACTTCCTCCGCGGACAGCGGCACCGGATGCAGTTCCAGGCCGTCCTCGATGATCGGATCGATATCGACATCGGGAACGCCGGCCCAGCCGACCCACGCCCCCTTGTTATTGCGGAGCACCGGTTCCAGTGCGGTCACCAAACCGCCCGGGCTGCGCTTCCAACGGGTGGAACCGTCGGGCAGTTTCTCCAGGTCGACCGGCAGCCGATTGGCGACGACGACGAAGCCGGAACCGGCCCCGCTCATCTCGGCGAGGGCGGAGGGGACCACCGTGGTGTCGGGTTCGGATGGGGGCTCTAGAAAGGCGTGTTCGGAGTCCTCGGACGGCTGTTGGGTCATCTGGTCCACTCACGCATCCTTTGCGCGTCGCTTTTCGGCGTTTGAAGTTGTGAATAGTCGACGGCCCCGTTGACGTCGAGGTGGTTACTCGCCTCGAGAGTTAGGCCCGATGCCCAGCATGGACAGCAGCATCCGGCATTCGTCCGCATCCTCCGCGTAGGCCGCGACAACTCGCTGCGCCTGACGGGCGGTCTCGTCGGCGAGTGGTTCCAGATCGTCGTCCGCGATGTCGTTCGCGCTGCTCTTCGCGGCCATCTTCTTGTCCTCCCGGCTCAGTACGCTCGTACGTGCGAATAGTCAATGGTATCTGGCCACCACAGCGGTATGCCGCACCCGGATCCGGGTGACCTCCGACACGTTCGGCGTCATACCCTTCGCCTGCTCGTCGAAAACCGAAGCCCTATACCTTGGGAACGCAGCACCAACTCCACGAAAGGGTCGATATGCCGCTGGCCACGGTGAACGGAATTTCACTCAACTACCAGGTCAAGGGCGACCGAACCAAGGGCACGGAGGCGAAAGGCGCGGGTCCGCTGGTCGTCATGATCATGGGTACCGGCAGCCCGGGCAGGGTCTGGGAGTTGCATCAGGTCCCGGCGCTGGTCAAGGCCGGATATCGGGTCTGCACTTTCGACAATCGCGGCATCAAACCGTCCTATGAGGCGGCCGACGGCATGACCATCGATCAACTCGTCGGCGATACCGCCGGACTCATCGAACTGCTCGATGAGGGTCCCGCACTGGTGGTCGGCACCTCGATGGGCGCGCGGGTGGCGCAGGAGCTCGCGCTGGTGCGTCCGGAACTGGTGCGCAAAGCCGTATTCATGGCCGGACACGGCCGCCTCGACCAGTTCCAGAAGACGCTCTCGCTCGGCGAACACGAACTCGATGCCAGCGGGGTCAGCTTGCCCGCGAAGTACGAGGCCGCCGTCACAGCGGTGATGAATATGTCGCCCGCGACCATGGCCGATCCGAACGCCGCCCGCGACTGGCTCGATCTGTTCGAATTCACCGGCGGTGCGGTGACGCCAGGTATCCGCGCCCAGCGCCGGATGGACCACGATTTCGACCGGGTGCAGGCTTACCGCGGCATCAAGGTGCCGTGCCTGGCCATCGGATTCGCCGACGATCGGATGATTCCGCCGTATCTGTCCAGGGAGGTTGCCGAGGCCATTCCGGGTGCGCGTTACCTGGAAGTTCCTGATGCGGGGCACTACGGCTATCTCGAGCGTCCAGAAGCGGTGAACAAGATCCTGCTCGATTTCTTCGCGGCCTGAGGTAACTGCCTACGCGTAACGTCTGCCTTGCTAGGGTCGACACAACGCTCGGGGAGCTTCTGACGCTCGACAGCGTTGGACGAGCCAAGGGCGATCCCGTACATGCGCCAGTATCCAGTGAGGTGAAATTGAGCACCAACCCCTTCGATGACGAAGACGGCCGCTTCTTCGTTCTGGTCAACGATGAGGAACAGCATTCGCTGTGGCCGGCCTTTGCGGAGGTTCCGGCCGGATGGCGAGTCGTTTTCGGCGAGGACAGCCGCGCCGCGTGCGTGGAGTACGTCGAGAAGAACTGGACCGATATGCGTCCGAAGAGCCTGCGTGACGCAATGGCCGCCGATGACGCGGCCCGCCAGGGCGCCCAGTCCTGACCCGCGGTATCCGATACTGCGCCGGGCCCACTGCTGAACCGTCACTGCGTGACACCGTAAAGCCGGTGTCACGCAGCTGGCGTGCCCGGTTATGATGGGCACCGTTTTGTTGAGTAAGACACCATCCGCCTCCTTAGCTCAGTGGTAGAGCACTCGCCTTGTAAGCGAAAGGTCGTCAGTTCAATCCTGACAGGGGGCTCCAGTCGAGCGCGCCGGTTACGGCGCGCTCGTTCACGTGTTAGAGGCCCTGCCGTTTGTGTAAGCGAAAGGTCGTCAGTTCAATCCTGACAGGGGGCTCCAGTCGAGCGCGCCGGTTACGGCGCGCTCGTTCACGTGAAACGGGCGCGCCGTCAACGGCGCGCCCGTTCCTCGTATTCGGCCGCACGGGCGGCTAATTCAGACCACACCGTACCGACTCTCGTGAGCGCACGTGGACGCGTGATCACCATGCACTGGTTGAGGTGAACCCCGAGAACACCCCTCCATCAGTACATTCTCGAGGTTCAGGGAGTGCTTGGGGTTAGTCGGGGACGTTGGATCCGTAGCCCAAGTCGCGGAGGGCGGACTTGATTTTGGTTTGGGCTTCGTCGAGGGATTCGGGGGTGGGGTGGGGGTTGGCGCCGGAGATGTCGAAGTTGCCCATGGTGAAGGCTGGGAAGACGTGGACGTGCAGGTGGGGGACTTCCAGGCCAGCGATGAGCAGGCCGGCGCGGGGGGCGTCCCAGGCGTGGCGGACCGCTTGGCCGATTTTCTGCGCGACGCTGTTGAGCCGCGCGAAGGTGTCGGCGTCGACGTCCTGCCACTGATCGATCTCCTTGCGGGGGACCACCAGCGTGTGCCCTTGCGTCACCGGGGCGATGGTGAGGAATGCGACGAATTCGTCGTCCTCCCAGACGAAACGGCCCGGCAGCTGGCCTTCGATGATCGCGCTGAAAACAGAAGCCATGCACCGCAGGCTACGCCGGGAGTTCCCGATCGGTGGTTCGGGTGTTGACCTCGCCACCAAACTGTGTCTATCGTACACATATTAGTTTCCGTCAGACACAGTTTAGGAACGACATGCTCACCATCGCCCTTGCCGCGACAGCCGCCGCCCCCGCGGGCTTGCTCACCCACCGTCAGCTGCGTCGCCGCAGCAATGCTCATGCGCTCCGGATCGATACGCCGAACGGCATCTCGGAGGCGGGCTTCGTCACCATCGGGGGCATCGAGCAGTGGATCGAAATCCGCGGCGAGGATCGGGACAACCCGGTGCTGCTGGAATTGCACGGCGGCCCCGGCGCCTCGAACACCTACTTCGCCAATCGAACTCGGGCGTGGGAAAAGCACTTCACGATCGTTCGGTGGGATATGCGCGGCGCGGGAAAGACTTTCGGTCGCTGCGCACAGGGCGAGATGACGTTCGACCGGCTCTACGCCGACGCACTCGAGGTCACCCACCACGTGCGCGACCGGCTGCAGGTCCACAAGGTGGTATTGCTGGCCGCCTCCTTCGGCTCGGTGCTCGGTCTTCGCCTGGCCCGCAACCACCCCGAGTTGTACTCGGCATACGTGGGCACCGACCAGAACATCACCGGCGGCGAACCCGACCACGGCGCTTTCTTCGCGGTTGTACAACGGTTACGCGAGGCCGGAAAGCGCACCGCCGCAGCGAAATTGGAGGAGATGGGTCCGGATGCCACGCGGTGGACCGCCGAGCAGTGGGGCCTGCACGCAAAACTGGCGACCAGCTCGGATCCCATGCTCACCGGAATACTGAAGAAGCTGATCGTGCCGTCGATGTGGTTCTCGCCGCAGCATCGGCTGCGCGATGTGAAGGTGGGCGCGGACGGCATGAAGTTCTCCGAACGGGTCGGCATCGAATCCGTGCACTTCGACGCCTGGCGCGACGGCACGCGATTCGAGTTGCCGTTCTTCATCTTTCAGGGCGAACACGACAGCCTGATGCCCGCGGCCAGGGCGCGCCGCTACTTCGACGATGTCGAGGCGCCGCACAAGGAGTTCGCGCTGATCGCGGACGCCAACCACTTCGCGGCGTTCTGGCAGCCCGAGCAGTTCCTCGAACTGCTGCTGACCCGGGTCCGGCCGGTGGTCACCAGCGGGCTCGGGTCATGTGCTCAGGCGACGTAGTGCGAAAGGATGCTCTGCACTTCGTAGATGTCGACCTGGCGATTGAACCGCTTCTGTACCGGTTCGTGGGTGCCGGAGATCCAGATGCAGAGTTCGGCATCCAGGTCGAAGGTGCCCGCGGTCTCCACCGAGAAGTGGGTGATGGCGCGGTAGGGGATGCTGTGATAGCTCACCTTGCGGCCGGTGACCCCCTGCTTGTCGACCAGGATGAGACGCTTGTTGGTGAACAGAATCGCGTCGCGGACAAGAAGATACGCGGCGTAGACCTGCTCACCGCCGCCCATCAGTCTCGCGTATTCCTCTTGCGCCTTGCCGGGATCGATCCGCCCGGCATTGCCCATCAGTCCGTCGATCAGACCCATAGTCAGCACGTCCTTTGCGCGGTGGAGGTCGGCTGTCGCGCCCCCTCCCATCAATCATCCACACCGGTCGGCGCCGCGGGGTGGAGCTGTGAACGGAAATTCGGCGCGGGTCGATGTACAGGTGATGAACCACTAGTGGCGGGTCGTCGGACTGCTGGTCAGCCACCATTGGCAACAACCTAAGCTGTTGCCCGTGCGCGTACTCGTCATCGGTTCCGGAGCCCGTGAACATGCCCTCGTCCTGTCCCTGCGCCGGGACCCCGCGGTGACCGCGCTGTTCGCGGCGCCGGGCAATGCGGGGATCGCCCAGTACGCGCAGGTCAGAGCGGTCGATCAGTCCTCCGCGGAGGCGGTTGTCGCGCTAGCTACCGACCTGGACGCGGACCTGGTGGTGATCGGCCCCGAGGTGCCGCTGGTACTCGGCGTCGCCGATGCGGTCCGGGCCGCGGGTATCGCGTGCTTCGGTCCGTCCGCCGCGGCCGCGCGCATCGAGGGTTCGAAGGCGTTCGCGAAGGACGTCATGACGGCCGCCGGGGTCCGCACCGCGCACAGCGAGATTGTGGACAACCCCGCTGAACTCGACGCCGCGCTCGACCGGTTCGGCCCGACCTGGGTGGTCAAGGACGACGGCCTGGCCGCGGGCAAGGGTGTGGTGGTGACCGCTGACCGGCATGCGGCCCGCGATCATGGTGCCGAACTGCTCGAGCAGGGCCATCCGGTGCTGCTGGAATCCTTCCTGGACGGACCGGAGGTTTCGCTGTTCTGCCTGGTCGACGGCGAGACCGTGGTGCCGCTGCTGCCCGCGCAGGATCACAAGCGCGTGGGCGACGGCGACACCGGGCCGAATACCGGCGGTATGGGTGCGTACACGCCGCTGCCGTGGCTGCCGGAGCAGACGGTCACCGCGATCGTCGAGGATGTCGTGAAGCCCGTCGCGGTGGAGTTGGTGCGGCGTGGCTGCGGCTTCTCCGGACTGCTCTACGCGGGTCTGGCGATCGGTGTGGACGGACCCGCCGTCGTCGAATTCAATTGTCGCTTCGGCGATCCGGAGACCCAGGCGGTGCTCGCGCTGCTGGAGAGCCCGCTCGGTGAATTGCTGAATGCCACCGCGACCGGCACGCTCGCCGAGGTCGCCGCGCCGCGTTGGCGCGACGGTTCGGCCGTCACGGTCGTGATCGCCGCCGAGAACTATCCGGGTCGTCCCCGCGTCGGTGATGTGATCACCGGAGCGGGCGAGGGCAATACCGACGACTCGTCCGCCGTGCTGCACGCGGGAACCGCGTTGCGCGAGGACGGGGCCTTGGTCTCCGCGGGCGGTCGTGTGCTGAGTGTCGTCGGCATCGGCGCGGATCTGGCCGAGGCTCGCGCGCACGCCTATGACCGGATTGCCTCGATCAAGTTGCCGGGCAGCCACTTTCGCACCGACATCGGTCTCGCCGCCGTCGAGGACCGCATCAGTGTCTAATTGCCGCGCCTTCGGCGCGGCGTGTTCGCGGCCCCCTGGTGTCTCGCGTCCGAGCCGTCGAGACTCGCGACTGCGTCGCATGCGCTTCGACGACTCGGACGCGAGACGGGCCGCGAACGGTCGCTCGTAAGACTCGCTCCGTGGTGGTTGCGTCACGCTGTCTGTCTCGATCCAGTTGACGCTATTCCGGGATCAGCCGAACGTGAGCCCGTGCACCGCCAACCACTGCTGCGGGTCGACGTGCTGTCCGTTGACAATCACCTCGAAGTGCAGATGCGGCCCGGTGGAGTCACCGCGGTTTCCCATGCGAGCAATCTGCATACCCGCCGGAACACGCTCGCCGACCGAGACGAAGAAGTCGTACATATGGCCGTAGACGGTGATGCTGCCGTCATCGTGCCGGATCCGCACCCATAGTCCGAATCCCTGCGCGGGTCCCGCATCGATGACGGTGCCGCTGGCGACGGCATAGATCGGGGTGCCGATCGGCCCCGCGATATCGATGCCGTTGTGGAAAGTGCCCCAGCGCGAACCGAATCCGGAGGTGAAGGTGCCGCGGGTCGGCAAAACCATGCCGGTGATGCCGGGCAGCGCCGAACCCGTCGTGACCGGCGCGCTGCCCGCCATCCACGGCTGATACTCACCGGACACGGCCGCGGCTGCCTCGGCCTTGGCACGTTCCAGCGTCGCGCGGGCCGCCGCCGCGACCACCTCCTGCTCACGGATGCGCTCGCCGTTGGCGATGGCATTCAGATAGCGCTTCACCGACGGTGGTGTCGACTGCATCTGCTGTGGATAGGCGAAGGCGACGCGTTGCGCTTCGTCCTGGCCGGGCGTGCGATCGGTGACGCCCCAGGTGACCGAGGAATCGGCGGCCGCGAATACGGCCGTGACGCAGACGCCCGCGATCAGGATCCGGTGCTTGCGCAATAGCGCGCGATAGTCGGGTTTGGGCCGGTCCTCCCACAGCGCGTGCAGGTCGGGCGGTGGCTGCCGACGCAGCCAGACCAGGCCGTCCTTGCACTCGCCGAGCACCTCGCGCGCCCGCCCGCGCAATTCGGATTCACGCCGTTCCCGCAACTTGGCACGCCAATCGGGGGGTATGACACCGATGCCACCCACCCCGGGTACTCGGTCCAGCCGCGCACGGCGAGCCTTGTCAAGCATTAACGCCGACCATAACCCGCGCCGCATGCCGCGAACATGACGAACCGCGGGTGGGTCGCATTTCCGTCCGGCAAAAGCCGAGCATCGGCGCACACCCGACGTGCGGGACCGTCTACCGTACGTCGGGTGTCCAGAGAATCTCGCCGGTCGACCATTC
This sequence comes from Nocardia pseudovaccinii, assembly GCF_050942345.1. Lineage (NCBI taxonomy): Bacteria > Bacillati > Actinomycetota > Actinomycetes > Mycobacteriales > Nocardiaceae > Nocardia > Nocardia pseudovaccinii. The sequence continues at coordinate 9,298,040 of NZ_CP192074.1, read as the reverse complement.
CACCTTTCTACGTGATGGATGTCTGGAAAGCTGCCGCGGAACGGGCCAGGACGCACGGCGATGTGCTGGTGCTGGCGGCCGGGCAGCCCTCGACGCCCGCACCCGCTCCGGTGCTGCGCGCGACGAAGACGGCGATCGATTCCGAATTGCTCGGCTACACAGAGACATTCGGCATTCTGCCGCTGCGCGAGGCGATCGCCGAACATCACCGCGATACCTACGGATACGCCGTCGAACCCGATGATGTCGTGGTGACCACCGGCTCCTCCGGCGCGTTCACCCTCATCTTCCTGGCCGCATTCGACGCCGGGGACACGGTCGTGGTGGCCAGGCCCGGATATCCGGCCTATCGCAACTCCCTCACCGCGCTGGGCTGTCGCGTCGTCGAACTCGATTGCGGTGCGGAGACCCGATTCCAGCCGACGGTCGCCATGCTGGAGGCGCTCCCGGAACCGCCCGCCGGTCTGATCGTGGCCAGTCCTGCCAACCCGACCGGCACCATGATCGATCCGGACGAGCTTGCCGCGCTGGCCCGCTGGTGCGATGCGCACGACACCCTGCTGATCTCCGACGAGATCTACCACGGCATCACCTACCAGGGCCTCAGCGGTGGCCGGACATCATCGGCCTGGGAGACCTCGCGCGAATCCGTGGTCATCGGTTCGGTCTCGAAGTACTTCTCGATGACCGGGTGGCGGCTCGGCTGGATGCTGGCGCCGAGCGGATTGCGGCCCGCATTGCAGCGGCTCGCATCCAATATGACCGTGTGTCCGCCCGCGGTCTCGCAGTTCGCGGCGCTGCACGCGTTCGGCGCCGAGGCCAAGGAGGAACTCGACGGTCACGTCCGGCGCTACGCGGTGAATCGGCAACTGCTGCTGGAGGGGCTGCCCAAACTCGGTATCACCGAGCTGGCCCCGGCCGACGGCGCCTTCTACGCCTACGCCGATATCGGCCACCTCACCGACGATTCCAGGAAGTGGTGTGCCGAAGTGCTCGACCACACCGGAGTCGCCTTGGCCCCTGGAATCGATTTCGATACCGCGGCGGGGCACCGGACGGTACGGTTCTCCTTCGCCGGAGCTACCGCGGACATCGAGGCGGCACTCGTTCGGCTGGGTCACTATCTGCGTGGTTGATCATGCTGTCCGACAACAAGTTTGCACAGTTCGGCACCATGAACGAGCAGATGCGGTAAAACAACGATGGCTGGGCTTTCACTCTTTGGGTTTCCTCTGATTTCGCACGGATGAGCTGATGATGACTGGCACGATGGCACGGTGATAACCGCGACGACCCCGAAAGGCGAACGGCGTCGCCAGGCTTTGGTAGCGGCCGCCGCCGAGTTGTTACTCGAAGGTGGATTCGATGCGGTGCGGCATCGCTCGGTCGCAACGCGCGCCGACCTTCCGCTGGCGTCGACGACGTACTACTTCGAGTCGCTCGATGATCTGATCGCGCGAGCGGTCGAATTCAGCGGCAATGCGGAGCTGGACGCGATGCGGCGCCGGGTCGGCGAGGTGAGCCACCGCAGACGCGGCGCTGAGGCGACCGTCGACCTGGTATTGGACCTGCTGGTGGGGTCGGACGGAAACGACGAGGGCGCACGCGGGCAGCTCATCGCGCGCTATGAGCGTTCGGTGGCCTCGGCGCGGCATCCGGAACTGCGGGAAGTGCAGCTCCGACTGAGGGCGCAGCTGGACGAGCTGCTCGCCGATGTACTGCGCCGCTCCGATCGGGCGGTTCGGGCGGAGCAGTTGCGCAGGATGGTCGCGGTGGTCGACGGGGCCGTGGTGGCGGCGCTGAGCGAAATGGACCCGGAGCCAAGGCGAATGGCGCGCGGTGCGTTGCTCGAGGTCATCGATATCGTCGCGCCCGCGACGCCGCAGCAGGTCGACAGGTTCCGGACACTAGACTGACTGGACGTGAGAGAGCGCAGCGAGCGAACCAAAGGCACAGCGCACAGGCGTATGACGGAGCCGAGCGCTAGCGAGGCGCAGTCCGTGAGGGAGCGCAGCGAGCGAACCAAGAACTCAGCGCCCAGGCGTATGACGGAGCTGAGCGCTAGCGAGGCGCAGTCATGAGCCTCGTCCCGAACGTCCTTGCCACCCGATACGCGAGCCCCGAGTTGGTGCATCTCTGGTCGCCCGAGAACAAGATCGTGCTCGAGCGGCGGCTGTGGCTGGAGGTGTTGCGGGCACAGTCCGAACTCGGCATCGATCTGCCCGCGGGCGTCATCGACGACTACGAGCGGGTCATCGATCAGGTGGATCTCGCCTCGATCGCCGAGCGTGAGCGGGTCACCCGCCACGACGTGAAGGCGCGCATCGAGGAATTCAACGCGCTGGCCGGGCACGAGCAGGTGCACAAGGGCATGACCAGCCGCGATCTCACCGAGAATGTGGAGCAGCTGCAGATCAGGCTCTCGCTCGAGCATGTGCACGCGCACGGTGTCGCGGTGGCGGCACGGCTGGCCGAGCGGGCCGCCGAGTACCACGCGCGAGTGATGGCGGGCCGTTCGCACAACGTCGCCGCCCAGGCCACCACGCTCGGCAAGCGGTTCGCCTCCGCCGCCGACGAACTGCTGATCGCGCTGACCCGCCTGCGTGAGCTCATCGACCGCTACCCGCTGCGCGGTATCAAGGGCCCGATGGGCACCGCGCAGGACATGCTCGATCTGCTCGGCGGCGATTCGGCCAAGCTTGCGACGCTGGAGCAGCAGGTCGCGCGGCATCTCGGTTTCGCGAATGTGCTGACCAGTGTCGGTCAGGTGTATCCGCGCTCGCTCGATCACGATGTGCTGTCGGCGCTTGTTCAGGTAGGTGCGGGTCCGTCGTCGTTCGCGCACACCATCCGGCTGATGGCGGGCCACGAGCTGGTCACCGAGGGCTTCCAGCCCGGCCAGGTCGGCAGCTCCGCGATGCCGCACAAGATGAACACCCGCTCCTGCGAGCGCGTGAACGGGCTGCAGGTGGTGCTGCGCGGTTACGCCTCGATGGCCGCCGAACTCGCTGGCGCGCAATGGAATGAGGGCGATGTCTTCTGCTCGGTGGTGCGCCGCGTCGCGCTGCCGGACGCGTTCTTCGCCATCGACGGCATGATCGAAACCTTCCTCACCGTGCTCACCGAATTCGGCGCCTATCCGGCCGTCATCTCTCGCGAACTCGACCGCTACCTGCCCTTCCTCGCCACCACCCGCATGCTCATCGCCGCCGTGCGCGCCGGTGTGGGCCGCGAAACCGCGCACGAGGTAATCAAGGAACACGCCGTGGCGGTCGCCCTCGCCATGCGTGAACAGGGTCGCGAACCCGACCTGCTGGACCGCCTGGCCGCCGACTCCCGCTTTCCCTTGGACCGCGCCGAATTGGATGCCGCCCTGGCCGACAAGTCCGCCTTCATCGGCGCGGCGGAAGCTCAGGTTTCCGATGTGGTCGCCGCCGTCCAGAAGCTGGTGGACCAGTACCCCGACGCCGCTCGCTACACCCCCTCGCCGATCCTTTAGCGATCGGCCATAGTGATCGGCGTGAATCCGTACACGATCTTTGCCGACATTGTTGCTGGGCGGGCCGAGGCCAGCCGGGTGTATGAGGACGATGATGTGGTGGCGTTCATGGATATTCGGCCCATGACGCCGGGGCATTTACTCGTGGTGCCGAAGGTGGCGGCGCGGAGTCTGGCGGAACTGGATCCGGCGGTCGGGGGGAAGTTGTTCCAGGTGGCGCAGAAATTGGCGGGGGCGCTGCGGGACAGCGAGGTGGGGTGTGATGGCGTCAACTTCTTCATGGCCGACGGGGTGACCGCAGGTCAGGAAGTGTTCCATGTGCACCTGCACGTCATTCCGCGGACGCCGGGTGACGGGTTCGGATTGCGTGGGCGGCCGACCCGTCCGCACCGCGCTGACCTGGACTATCTGGCGAGTTCGATCCGCGGCGCGCTCGAGCGCTGAGCCGTCGCCGGGCCGGGCTGTGACTGCCGTGAAAGTTATTACCTATCGGAAAGTTTGCCGCGGAAACGCCGGATAACAATTCTCTTCTCCAACGTCTCGACGTGAGTTACGTTGAAGGCCATTGTCATGCGGTGACGGAGGTAGGTTCGTGCGGCGAACGAAGATTGCTGTTGCGGTGCTCGCCTTTGTGACCGCACTGATGGGACCCATGCTTGTCGAGCCGACCACGGCATCGGCCGCACGGATCGACCGGATCGATGAACTGAGCACGACGCGCTCGGCGCTGTTCATCGAATCGCCATCGATGGGACGGATCATTCAAGTCGACGTTCTGCACCCGGCGGGCGGCGGCTCGCATCCGTCCTTCTACCTGTTGGACGGCCTCGATCCGGGCATCGACCAGAGCACCTGGACCAATGCCACCGACGCCGAATCGTTCTTCCGGGGTAAGAACGTCAATGTGGTGTTGCCGGTCGGCGGCCAGGCAAGCTACTACACCGACTGGCAGCACGACGATCCCAAATTCGGCCGCTACCAGTGGGAAACCTTCCTGACCGAGGAGCTGCCGCCGATCGTCGACGCCCGATACGGCAATGGCGTCAATGCCATCGGCGGTCTGTCCATGGGCGGCAACGCGGCCTTCATTCTCGCCGCCCGCCATCCCGAGTTGTACCGTGCGGTCGCGGGCTACAGCGCCTGTCCCGACACGACTCTCGCCATGGGTGCGGTGATGTTCTCCATCGCCAACCGCGGCGGCAACCCGGTGAATATGTGGGGCGGTCCCGGCAGCCCGGCCTGGGCCGAACACGATGCGGCGGCGCTCGCGGATCGCTTGCGCGGCAAGACGATCTACCTCTCCACCGGCACCGGTGTACCCGGTCCGCACGAGGCCGAGGTCAAACCCCAACTGGGTGAGAACATCGTCCTCGGCGGCCCGGTCGAGGTCGGCGTGAACACCTGCGTCATCTCGTTCGAACAACGGCTGCGTTCCCTCGGCATCCCGGCCGAGGTCGATTACAGCCCGACCGGAACCCACTCCTGGTCCTACTGGCAGGACACCCTGCACGCCTCCTGGCCCACCATCGGTCCGGCGATCGGAGCCTGAGGTCAGGCCCGCAGCACCCGGACGATGGCGAATACCACGACTATCGCGGCCAGGAAGACGGTACCGAGGATGACGATGCCCGCGGGCGCGCCGAATAGTTCGACGTTCTCGGTTCGGTGGATCGTCTGGTAGACCTCCGCGTCGCTGGCATCGGCCTCGAAGGCGAAGTCGGAGTGGATATCCGCCGGGCTATCGATCGAAATCCGCAGTTCGGTCAGGTAGTCGCGGCCATTCGTCGTCACCGGCGCGAGTTCTGGATCCGATGACGCAACCCGGCCTGCGAAATCGACGTGCACACTCTGTGCGGTGGCATCGGGATCGGAACGTCGCACGCGATGCTCGCTCAGCGCGTAAAGATGCACGTACTGGGCCCGTTCGGCGGCACTGGACATGCGCATCGGATACACGAACCGATCCGAATCGAAGGTCAGGCGCACCGGATCTATTGCGCCGTCGAGCGGTTGGGCGCTGGTGAGGCGCATGGCGACGAAGGACCAGCCCTCGCGCAGATACGGTTCGAGGGTGCTGACGACCTCGGAGCGCATCTCGTAGCCGTTGTCGCTCAGCCACTTTCGAATGCCATCCAGGTTGCCGCCGGACAGGGTGGTCGCCTCCAGCGGGCCGAGTTGCACGCGGCCGAGGACGGTCGGGCCGCCACCGGCAGCGCTCATGGCGCCCTCGCCCGCGGCGTCGCTGGAACCCGAGCCGAACCATCGACGCTGGGTGACGACCTTGGGTGCGGTCAAGTTCGCCAGTTCGGTAAAGGTCGCGGCGGAACCGCCCGCGACGGTCGCCGGTTTCGGCGTCGGCACGATCAGCGCCGCCTGATCGGTGCCGGATTTCAGGCCGAGCCGCATGAGCACTGTCTCCCGCTGACCGTCCCAGCTGACCAAAGCCGTCTCCTCGCGCACCGACGCCGGGTGACCCGGCGGATTGGCGACCCCGCCGCAAGCGCATGCGGAAGCCGGTGCGAGCGCGCCGATTCCGGCTGTGGCGAACAGCATTCCGATGACGGCCAGCAGGTGAACAGCACGCATGGCCGCGAGCCTAATGGGCTGCGCGGCCATGCGGCCGGACCATCAGGCGCACCGCGTTTCGCGCAACTCCCAGCTCGGATAGTCGCTGTACCCCGCCGCATCGCGCCCGTACAGCAACTCGTCGCGGATCGAAGCCAGCGGCAGATCGTGGGTAATCCGCTGCACCAGATCGGGATTGGCGATGAACGCGCGTCCGAACGAGACCAGGTCGGTGAGTCCTTCCCGGAGCACCGCCTCGGCCTCGATCGCGCTGGTCGGCTTGCGGTTCTCACCGATATTCGCGATGAGCGTGCCGTGCCAGCGCGGCCGCAGATCGGCCAGGGCCGGATAGTCGTCGTTGTCGGTCAGATGCAGATAGGCCAGGTCGCGGCGATCCAACTCGGCCACCAGCGTGCGGTACAGCGGTGCCGGATCGGCCTCGTGCATATTGAACTGCGGGTTGCCCGGCGACAGGCGAATAGCGGTCCGGTGCGATCCGACGGCCCCGACGACGGCGTCGACGATGGCCAGCGGCGCACGCATGCGGTTCTCGATGGAGCCGCCGAATTCATCGGTGCGCAGATTGGTGTTATCGGCCAGGAACTGGTGCGGCAGATAGCTATTGGCGCCGTGGATCTCGACACCGTCGAAGCCTGCCGCGATCGCATTGGCCGCAGCTGCCGCGAAATGCTCGACCACCGCGGCGATTTCCGCACGGCTGTACGCACCCGGCGTGATCGGATCGGCCTTGGTGCCGTCGAGCAGGTGCGGCCGATCGTCATCCAGCACGGACGACGGTCCGGTGGGCCATGAGCCGTCGACCCGCGCCAGCGGATGTCCCTTCCGACCTCCGTGCATCAGTTGTGCGACGATCCGCCCGCCCGCCGCGTGCACCGCATCGGTGACTTTCCGCCAGGCATCGACATGCCGACCCGTCTGCAGGCCGGGCACCCAGGCCTCGCTCTGGCCGGTCGAATGCGGCCAGATGCCCTCGGTCACGATCAGTCCGGCCGCGGCCCGCTGCGCGTAGTAGTCGACGACATCGGCGGTCGGCGAACCGTCCGGCTGCGAGCGCAACCGGGTCATCGGTGACATGACGATGCGATTGGGCAGGGCCAGACCATGGTTGCGGTATTCGCTCAATAGCTGCATGACGGCACCATAAAACCTGACATCGATGTGAGGTCAAGTAAGCTCGATATCGCAACGGCTGATCTCGGGGGCCCTTGGGTAACTCGTCGGGAACGCCCAGCAGCCCTTTCATGCTCGGCCGCCGGTCCGCAGCGGGGGTTCCGTTGCACTCACTTGTCGGCAAAAGGTCCGGGGAGGCGGAATAGATATGCGTATCGGTGAGCTGGCCGAGCGGACCGGGGTGAGCGTCCGGTCGCTGCGGTACTACGAGGCCAAGGGCATGCTCGGAGCCGAGCGCACCTCCGGTGGTCAGCGCGAATATCCGGAGTCCGCGGTCGCGCGGGTGCTGCGCATACGCGAAATGTTCGCCGCGGGCATCGGCAGCGATACGGTCAGCCAGTTGCTGCCGTGTATCCACGACGAAGACGGCACACCGAACGAGCGGGCGACACCGTTCCTGGTGGACAAGCTGGCCGAGGAGCGCCGTCGCATCGACCAGGCCATGACCGATCTGCACCGGGCGGGCGCGGTACTCGACGAGATCCTCCGAGCGGCGGGCGGTGCGCAGCCCGAACAGTAGGGTGGAGCCCATGGCTCTCGACAGTGGAATCGGAACGCTCGCCGGTCCGGGTGATGTGACGGCCCCGGTCGCCAAGACGGTGCGCACCGAGCGGGTGCACCACGGCGACGTCTTCATCGATGAGTACGAATGGCTCCGCGATAAGGAAAACTCCGAGGTCATCGCCTACCTCGAGGCCGAGAACGCCTACACCGAGGCGCAGACCGCCCATCTCGGCGGACTGCGGAACAGGATCTTCGACGAGATCAAGTCGCGTACCCAGGAGACCGATCTGTCGGTGCCGACCCGGATGGGCGAGTACTGGTACTACTCGCGCAGCTTCGAGGGCAAGCAGTACGGCGTGCACTGCCGCTGTCCCATCGATGCAGCGGCCGAGGGCATCGACGCCTGGACTCCGCCGCAGCTCGAGGTCGATACCGAGATCCCCGGGGAGCAGGTGCTGCTCGACAGCAACCAGGTCGCCGAGGGGCACGACTTCTTCGCACTGGGCGCGTTCTCGGTCAGCCATGACGGCAACCTGCTCGCGTATTCGGTCGATACCAGCGGTGACGAGCGCTATCTGCTGCGCTTCAAGGATCTGCGCACCGGCGAGGTGCTCGCCGACGAGATTGCGGGCACAGCACCGGGCGCGACCTGGTCGCTGGACGGCACGCACGTCTTCTATCAGACGGTCGACGAATCCTGGCGGCCCGACACCGTGTGGCGGCACCGGCTCGGTACGGGCAAGGACGACGACGTCAAGGTCTTCCACGAGCCCGATGAGCGCTACTGGGTGAGCATCGGCGCGACGCGCTCGGAGAAGTACCTGATGATCTGGGTCGGCTCCAAGATCACCACCGAGGGCTGGGTGCTCGAATCCGATAATCCGGAAGGGGATTTCCGGGTCATCATTCCGCGCCGCGATGGCGTCGAATACTCCGCGGAGCATGCGGTGGTCGGCGGCGAGGACCGTTTCCTGATCCTGCACAACGATGTCGTGGACGGGGTGAAGGCCGAGAACTTCGTACTAGCCGAGGCCCCGGTATCGGATCCGTCGAATATGACGCTGCTGATCGGCCATCGCGACGATGTGCGGCTCGAGGATATCGATCCGTTCGCCAGTCATCTGGTGCTGAGCTACCGGCGCGAAGCCCTGACCCGCGTCGCCATTTGGCCGCTGACCGAATCCGGCTACGGCGAGCGGCGCGAACTCGAATTCGATCTGGAACTCTTCGCGGTCGGTTCCGGCGCCAATCCGGAGTGGGAGCAGCCGACGCTGCGAATCGGGCTGACCTCGTTCATCACGCCGATGCAGGTCTTCGACTATGTGCCCGCCACCGGTGAGCTGCTGCTGCGCAAGGAGCAGCCGGTGCTCGGCGGCTACGACGCGAACGACTATGAGCAGCACCGGGATTGGGCGATCGCCGCGGACGGCACCCGGATTCCGATCTCGCTGGTGCGGAAGAAGGGTCTGCCCGCGGGGCCGAAACCGTTGCTGCTGTACGGATACGGCTCCTACGAGGCCAGTATGGATCCGTCCTTCTCGGTATCGCGGCTTTCGCTGCTCGATCGCGGCATGGTGTTCGCGGTGGCGCATGTGCGCGGCGGCGGTGAAATGGGGCGGCTCTGGTACGAGAACGGCAAGACGCTCACCAAGAAGAACACCTTCACCGATTTCGTCTCCTGCGCAAGGCATCTCATCGATACCGGCGTAACCTCCGCGGACCGGGTGATCGCCGACGGCGGCAGTGCGGGCGGCCTGCTGGTGGGTGCGGTAGCGAACCTGGCACCCGAGTTGTTCAAGGGCGTCCTGGCCAACGTACCGTTCGTCGACCCGCTCACCTCGATCCTCGACCCGTCGCTGCCGCTCACCGTCATCGAATGGGACGAGTGGGGAAATCCATTGGCGGACAAGGACGTCTACGACTACATGAAGTCCTACGCGCCCTACGAGAACATCGAAGCCAAGGACTATCCGGCCATTCTGGCCATCACCAGCATCAACGACACCCGCGTGCTCTATGTCGAACCCGCCAAGTGGGTCGCCAAACTGCGCGCCACCAAGACCGGCGACACACCGCTGCTGCTCAAGACCGAAATGAGCGCGGGCCACGGCGGTGTCAGCGGCCGCTACGAGAAGTGGAAGGAAGTCGCCTTCGAATACGCCTGGGTGCTCGACACCCTCGGCCTGGCCGACGCGTAGCCTCCGTGCGCGGCCGGTTCACCCCGGCCGCTCACCCGGGCGGGTACCGATAGTTTGCCGAGCGGTGTCGTGAGCTGGCGGCGGTCAGCGCCGTGAAGGTGTCATCGAGGTAGGCCGGAATGGCCGCCTCCGCCTCGTGCAGCCGTTCGCGGCCCGCATCGGTAACGGTCACGGCACAGGAGCGGCGGTCGCGCGGATTGCGTTCGCGCGAACTCGCTGCGGCACTCGGGATTCCGTACGACAAGGTGATGCTCGCGGCATTCATTCCGCTGGCCTACACCCTCGGCACCGACTTCGAACCGGCTGTCCGGGTGCCGAGGGCGCAGGTACTGCACTGGGAGCGGTGGTAAATCAGAGACCGCAGGTACGCATGTTGTCCAGGAACGTCGCACGATCGCTGTCGCGGAATTGCTCGATCCCTTGGTACGCGCCGTTCGCATCCATGATCGCGATATACGCGTCGGCGATCTGATCCGGACTCGCGTCCGGGGTCTTGTTGCGCACCTGGTTTACGAATCCCTGTGTGGCCGTGCATGTTTCGTCTTGACTGAAGATCTGGGGATCGCCCGGATCGGCTAGGGCCGTAGCCGGCGCGAGGAGCAGGAGTGGAACTGACAGAGCGCTGAGCAGGGCTGTCTTCACGCCGGAGATCCTAGGGCAGATGTGCCGCGGGTGGAACGCAGTGTTCGTCGGCGGGTCATCCGCCCTGCACGCCGAGTACATCTGCGGCTGACACCGTAAGGCCATGAACGCTGAGCTGATCGTGTCGATTTCCGGGATCCGGGACACCACGCGGGACGCGGCTATCGAGTTCGCGGCCGAAATGGATCGCCGCGATGTGCGGCTTTCGCTGCTGGTCGCGCCCCGGTTGAAGGGTGGTTACCGGCTGCTGGAAGATCCGGCGACGCAGTCGTGGCTGCGCGGTCGGCGGGCGCGCGGCGATGCGATCGTGTTGCACGGCTACGACCAGGCGGCGACCAAGCGCCGCCGAGCCGAATTCGCCACGCTGCCCCGGCACGAGGCGCGCTTGCGGCTGACCGCGGCGGATCGGGTGCTCGAGCAGGTGGAACTGCGCACCCGGCTGTTCGCGGCCCCGCGCTGGGATGCCTCGGCGGGCGCCATCGAGGCGCTGCCCGAGGCCGGTTTCCGGCTCGCGCTCGGGCTGACCTCGATTCTCGACCTCGAGCGCAATATCGCCCAGAAGGCGCGGGTCTACGGCATGGGCGAGGGTTTCCGCGCCGAGCCGTGGTGGTGTCGCGCGCTGGTGCTCGGCGCGGCCAGGACCGCGCGTCGCGGCGGTGTGCTGCGGCTGGCCGTTTCCGCCGCTCAGCTCGGCCGTTCCGGTCCGCGGCAGGCGATGCTCGACGCCGTCGATCTCGCTTTGTTCCACGGCGCGGCCAGCGACGTGTACCGCTGGGAGCCGTTCGCCGCCGCCAAGGCGGCCTGATCGGGTCCGCCGGAAGCCGTGCAGGGGTGTGGTCGGCACCGCCCGCACGAGGCGCCGCCGCCCGTAATGGCGTGACCGGGCGGCGGCGCGCGGCGTAATCGACGCTGCGCCAGCGCTATTCGCGGCTCGGTCGGACGGGTTTGGCCTGCTCGCTCGGTACCGCCGCGGTCGCGTTGTGCGTGAATCCGCCCGCTTCCTCTCGGGTGAGCGGTTTGGCTTGTGGATGCTTTTCCAGTTGCGCCATACTGCGCGCGAAATCGGCGAGCAGCAGGTCGGCCATATCGATGCTGAACCCGTGCCGGACCAGTGCGCGCATGATCGTCTCGTTCTCGCGGTCGGCGGGCAGCGGATACGCGGCGATCAGCCACCCCCTGGTCCGCAGCCGATCCGACAGTTCGTAGAGATTGAAGCCGACATCCTTGGTCAGCCGCCACGACACCGCCGCGATGCCCCGATGTGGATCGCCGCCGTGGATCATCTCGAACGGCCCGAGTTTCAGCAGGCCATCGGCCAGATGCTGGGCGACGTGGTAGAGCTGGGACTGCAGTCGGGCGTATCCGGTGCGGCCGAGCCGGATGAATTCGTAGTACGAGGTGATCACCTGCCCGCCGGGGCGGGAGAAGTTGAGATTGAAGGTGGCCATGCTGCCGCCGAGGTAGTCCACATTGAAGATCAGCTCTTCGGGTAGATCTGCGGCCTCACGCCAGATCGCCCAACCCGAGCCGAGCGGCGCGAGCCCGGTCTTGTGGCCGGAGGCATTGATCGATTTGACCCGCGGCAGCCGGAAATCCCAGATCAGATCCGGCGCGGTGAACGGCGCGAGGAAGCCACCGCTGGCGGCGTCGACATGGATGGGGATATCCAGGCCGCTGACCTCCTGCAGCCGGTCCAGCGCCTTGCTTATCTCGGCGACATCCTCGAACAGGCCGGTGTAGGTCTGCCCGAAGGTCGGCACCACCATGATGGTGCGCGCATCGCAGTAGGCGGATACGTCGTCGGGATGCATGGTCAGCCGGTCCCCGCGCAGCGGAATCTGCCGTATCTCCACATCGAAATAGCGCGCGAACTTTTCCCAGCACACCTGCACCGGGCCGCAGACGAAATTCGGGGTTCCGGTGCCGCCGCGCTTGCGCCAGCGGAATTTGGCGGCCAGACCGCCGAGCATCGCGGCCTCGCTCGAGCCGGTGGTGGAGGTGCCGTGCGTGCCTGCCGGATCCGGCGCATGCCACAGATCGGCGACCATCCGCACGCACCGGCGCTCCAATTCGGCGGTCTGCGGGTATTCGTCCTTGTCGACGATGTTCTTGTCCAGGGATTCGTTCATCAGCCTGCGCGCCTGATCCTCCACCCAGGTGGTGCAGAACGTCGCCAGATTCATCCGGGAGACGCCGTCGAGCATCAGCTCGTCGTGCACGATCTCGTAGGCGACCTGCGGGAACAACTCGTTGATCGGAAATCCGGCCTTCGGCGCCGACCGGCGCAGGCCCGGCAGGGCGAATAGGTCGTCGGGCTCCAGTCCTTCTGTCATCGAACCGCCTCCGAATATGGATCGCGTGATGTTTGCGAAAACAGTGGCAACCAGCGTCGACGTTTCAGCATGTCACAGCGGCGACCGGATTTTCGGTGTTCCGAACCGGACGACACAGACCGATCGGTCGGCTGAGTTCTCCGTATGCACCGAGCGGTTCATGCCAGAGTGGGCGGGCGGCGCGCGGTCGGCCGCTTCTGTGCCGGATCGGATCTGAAATGAGGTTTCGCAGATGATCGACGACTCCCGCATCGCGGCGCTGCGCCAGCGGGTGGCCGCGCTGATGCCGCAGGCGAAAACCGATCTCACCCAACTGGTTTCGTTCAAGTCGGTGGCCGATCCCCGACAGTTCCCGCTGGAGGAATGCGACCGGACCGCGCAGTGGGTGGCCGACGCATTCGCCGGGGCGGGCCTCACCAAGGTGGGTCTGCACGAAACTCCCGATGGCAGTAAGGCCGTCATCGCCTCCCGTCCCGCGCCGAACGGTGCGCCGACGGTATTGCTCTACTGCCACTACGACGTGCAGCCGCCGCTCGACGACGATGCCTGGCGCACCCCGGTCTGGGAGCTGACCGAGAAGGACGGCCGCTGGTACGGGCGCGGCAGTGCGGACTGCAAGGGCAATATCGTGATGCACCTGACCGCGCTGCGGGCCCTCGGCGCGGAACTGCCGCTCGGGGTGACGCTGGTCGCGGAGGGGTCCGAGGAGCAGGGCACCGGCGGACTCGAACAATTCGTCGAAGCCAACCCGGATCTTCTGCGCGCGGATGCGATTCTGATCGGCGACTGCGGCAATTTCGCGATCGGGGTGCCGACCTTGACCGAGACCCTGCGCGGCAGTGTGAACGTTGTCGTCACCATCGAAACCCTGGCCGGGCCAATGCATTCCGGTATGTTCGGTGGTCCCGCCCCCGATGCGCTCGCCGCGCTCGTCTACCTGCTCGCCTCCCTGCGCGACGAGCACGGCAACACCACGGTGGCCGGACTGCCCAATTATCAGCGCTGGACCGGTGTGCAGTACTCGGAGGACCAATTCCGTACGGACGCAGGCGTACTCGGCGGCGTCGAACTCATCGGTGACGGCACCGTCGCCGATATGCTCTGGGCGCGACCGGCTTTGACGGTGCTCGGCATCGACGCGCCGAAGGTGGTCGGCTCGGCGGCGGCCATCCAGCCCGCCGCACGAGCCCGGCTCAACCTGCGCATTCCGCCGGGCACCGATCCCGACCACGCGTTGGAACTGCTGACCGCGCACCTGCGTGCGCACACACCGTGGCGCGCAAAACTCTCCGTGGAAACCGAGTCGACCGGCGCACCGTTCCGATCGGCCAGCGGCGGTCCCGCCCGCACTGCGATGGAAGCCGCACTCACCGCCTCATACGGCCGCCCGACCACCACTCAGGGCCAGGGCGGCTCGATCCCGCTGTGCAACGTCTTCGCCGACACCTACCCGCACGCCGAGATCATGCTGCTTGGCGTCGAAGAGCCCAAATGCCTGATCCACGCCCCCAACGAAAGCGTCGACCCCTCCGAAATCGAACACATGGCCCTCGCCGAGGCACTCTTCCTCACCGCCTACGCCGAACAGGTCCGCTGAGTGGGCGTTGGACACCCGATCACCATGCATCCGTGGCGGACCCTGTCGACATTTGCCGCCAGTGATACATGGTGATCAGCAGTCCAAGAGTTAGAGGTCGCGCTGGGCCTCAGGAGGGATGACGGTGAATTCTGTGGTGGTGGGGCCCATTTCGGCTAGGCGGCCGAAGTAGATGCCTTGGGCTTCGGGTTGGATGATGCCGAAGTGGATGGGGAAGGCAGTGCGCGGGGCGACCGCGCGCAGGTAGTCGACGGCCTCGCTGATGCGCATCCACGGTGCGGATGCTGGTATCGCGAGGACACCGACCGGTACCGGTGGCACCCAGAGCGAGTCGCCGGGGTGCACGAGTTGGGCAGGGTCGTCCGGGGTGCCGAGTTGGAAGACGGTGTTGTCGATCACCGGGATCTCGGGATGGATCACGGCGTGCCTGCCGCCGCCTCCGGTGATCTGGAGATCGCCGAGGGTGATCACATTGCCCGCGTGCACCGGCTCCCACGGCTCGCCGCGCTGCTGTGCGGTCTGTGGATCACTGAACAGGCGCGCGTTCGGGTTGTTGTCGAGCAGCGCCTCGATTCGGCTCGGATCGATATGGTCGGGATGCTGGTGGGTGACGGCGATGGCGTCCAGGCCGGTAATGCCCTCGAAGCCGTGCGAGAAGGTGCCCGGATCGAACAGCACCTTCTTGCCGTGCAATTCGACGAGGATGCAGGAGTGGCCGAAGTGGGCTATGCGCATGGGGCCATGCTATTTGACTCGACCCCGACCGTAGCTCGGACAAGCT
Organism: Nocardia pseudovaccinii; assembly: GCF_050942345.1. Lineage (NCBI taxonomy): Bacteria > Bacillati > Actinomycetota > Actinomycetes > Mycobacteriales > Nocardiaceae > Nocardia > Nocardia pseudovaccinii. The sequence continues at coordinate 9,282,730 of NZ_CP192074.1, read as the reverse complement.
GGACAACTACGCTGCTCAGGTAACCCCAACACCACCTGAGGAGCAACGCGTGGCACGAGTCGTGGTCGAGGTGATGCCGAAGGCCGAGATCCTGGATCCGCAGGGTCAGGCCATCGCCGGCGCGCTCCCGCGCCTGGGATTCGCCGGAGTGTCGGATGTGCGGCAGGGCAAGCGATTCGAACTCGATGTCGACGACAGTGTCAGCGACGCGGAGCTCGAACAGATCGCCGAGGCGCTGCTCGCCAACACCGTGATCGAGGACTGGAAGGTCGTGCGGGTCTCGGCATGAGCGAGCGCAGCGAGCGAATCAAAAACACAGCCGCCCTGGCGGGCATGACGGAGCCGAGCGCCAGCGAGGCGCAGTCATGACCGCCCGGATCGGGGTCATTACTTTTCCGGGCACGCTCGACGATGTCGACGCGGCTCGGGCGGTGAAACTGGCGGGCGCCGAGGCGGTCAGCCTGTGGCATGCCGATGCCGATCTGAAGCAGGTCGACGCGGTGGTCGTGCCCGGCGGCTTCTCCTACGGTGACTACCTGCGTGCAGGTGCCATCGCCCGGTTCGCCCCGGTGATGGGTGAGGTCGTCAAGGCCGCGGGTAAGGGTCTGCCGATCCTGGGCATCTGCAACGGTTTCCAGGTGCTGTGCGAGGCGGGTCTGCTGCCCGGTGCGCTGACCCGCAACGAGGGTCTGCACTTCGTCTGCCGTGACGAATGGCTGCGCGTCGAGACCGCGAACACCGCTTGGACCTCGCGCTTCGAGCCCGGCGCCCAGATCCTCATCCCGGTCAAGAACGCCGAGGGTCGCTACCAGGCGTCGGAGAGCGTGCTCGATGAACTCGAGGGCGAGGGCCGGGTGGTCTTCCGTTACGCGGGCGACAATCCGAACGGCTCCCAGCGCGATATCGCGGGCATTTCCTCGGCCGATGGCCGGATCGTCGGCCTGATGCCACATCCCGAACACGCCACCGAGCCGCTGACCGGCCCGAGCGACGACGGCCTCGGCCTGTTCCTCTCGGTACTCGACACCCTGGTCGCTGTGTAGTCTGGCCGCGCCTCCGGCGCGGCGTGTTCGCGGCCCCTTGGTGTCTCGCGGCCGACCCTTTCGAGCGACCTGCAAGCAGTCGCTAGCGGCGCGGCCGAGACTCGCGACTTCGTCGCATGCGCTTCGGCCACTCGGACGCGAGACGGGCCGCGAACGGTCGCTCGTAAGACTCGCTCCGTGGTGGTCGCCGTGGCGGGTAAGTCACCTCAAGTGATCCGGGCGATGATGTCGAAATCGACGCCGTCGGCCAGCGCGATGTAGCCGTGCTGCTGCGCCTGGTTTCCGATGAAAGATCTGGAACCGCCGGGTGTTTCGAGTTGTACGCCCTGATCGAGGGTCGCGTGCACGTCGGGAACGGCCAGTGATCCGACCGTCTCGCCGATCGCGCGCAGGGTGTGGATCGCCTCGTAGCTCATATTGCTGAAGCTGGTCAGTGCGGGTGCGAAGGTGCCGTGTAGGCGGCGGTAGCGAGCCAATCGGTCGCGGCCGTCGTCGGTGTCCGGGTCCACGAAGAAGCTCGATGCCACGTAGAAGTTGTTGTTGGCGTCGGGGCCGCCGGTCAGCAGGACGTTCTCGTCCGCGGCCGGGCTGACGCGCAGCAGCGTGTCGGCGCGTCCGGTGGCGGCGAACTGCTGGTTGAAGCGGGAGACATCCGCGCCGACCATCAGGATGATGACGGCATCGGCTTGGTCCAATGCGGGATCGCGGAGGAATTCACCGAAGTCCGGTGCGCCGAGCGGTACGAATCGCTCCAGCACGATGGCACTCGAATCGGCCAGACTGCGGCGCACCGCCTTGGCCGATTCGCGCGGCCAGATGTAGTCGTTGCCGATGATCGCCCAGCGGCGCACACCGTGTTCGCGCTCGAGCCAGTGCACGGCGGGCAGGGTCTGCCCCGCCGGATGCTCTCCGAGCATCAGCACCCCTGGTAGCTCATTGGTGAGGCCCTCGTGTCCGGTGGCGAAAAGATAGGGCACTCGACTGGCATTGGCCCGCGCGACGGCCAATCGCACCGCCGAGGTGTGCCAGCCGGTGATCGCGTGCACCATTCCGGTGGCGAGCAGCGCGGAAACCTCATCGGCGACCTCGCGCGGATTCCGGCCGCCATCGATATTCGTAGTACGAATTTCGCGGCCGAGAAAACCGGTCCCAGCATTGATTTCGTCGACCGCGAGGGAAATCGCCGCATCGCACGACGCCGCTACGATACCGCCCGGTCCCTGCATCGGGACTATGTTCAGGATCTCGATCGTGCCGTCTGGGCTCTCGCCGAACGCTGACATTCGGTACTCTTCTTCTCGTTCGAGCGAAATTCATGGCAGGCAGGAAATAATGACGACCATTGTAAGCGGATATTCCACGCTGCATGGTGCGCTGCGTGCCGCGGAACGGCGTTGGCTGGATCACCTCGACGCCGCCCTGTGCGCCAGGCAACTGACAGCCGATCAATGGTCGATGCTGTCGAATCTGTCCACCGAGTTCGGGGTCACCATGAGTGAGCTAGCGGCCAGGTCACAGCTACCGCCGTCCTCGGCGACCAGGCACGCCGACGCGCTCGCCGAACGCGGCCTGATCTTCCGGGTGGCCGCCGAGGACGACCGCCGCCGCATCCTGATCGGCCTGAGCAGGCTCGGTTCGGATCTGGTCGACGCGGTGCGCGCCGAGGAGGAGCGTGCGGAGCAGGAGTTGCGTTCGCGTATCGGTGCGCGGCGTTATGCCGAGCTGATGCGTTTGCTCGAACTCGTTTCCGCAGAGTAGTTCAAATCGGTACATCCTCAGTCATCGGATGAATTAGTCCTATGAATTTTGGTTGCGCTGGTGCGAGTGCGCAATTCACCATTCATTGAGTTATGTTCCGAATAGCCCTCATTACGCTGCCGCAATATTCGAGGCGTACGACGAGACCGAGTTGCACGCGCCGCCGCGGTCATTCCCGGCGACGAAACCGGGCCTGCACCGCAACGAGGGGCGCTTCGACCGCGATCACTTCGGTCCGTACGAGTGGTTGCACCGGGGTGTCGGCCATGCGCCCGGTGCACGCGGGATAGTGGACTGCCCGCTCGGGTCTCTTTCGAGCCCGGATAAACGATCCGCTGCGAGGCGCAGGGGCACCTGCGGGATCCGATCGAGACGGATCCTGAGGTCTGCGCGAGGTCTGCATAGGATCGCAGGCATGCCCGTTTCCACTACCGCTGCCACGGCCGCCGGACTGTGCGCCTTCATCGATGATTCACCGTCGCCGTTCCACGTGTGCCGGACGGTCGCTCGGGAACTGGACGCCCACGGCTTCACCCCGCTCGCGGAGTCGGCGCCGTGGCCATCGGATGGGCCGAGCCGCCATTACGTCATGCGTGGCGGTTCGCTGGTCGCATGGGCGACGGCCGATTCCGCCGGTGCGACCCCGTTCCGGGTGGTCGGTGCGCATACCGACAGTCCGAATCTGCGGGTGAAGCAGTATCCGGATCTGGCCGCGGTGGGCTGGCAGCTGGTCGGGTTGGAGCCCTACGGCGGCGCCTGGCTGAATTCATGGCTGGACCGGGAACTCGGCATCTCCGGACGGCTCAGCGTGCGCGACGGAAATGCGGTGCGCGACCAGCTGGTTCGCATCGATGAACCGATTCTTCGGGTGCCGCAGTTGGCCATCCACCTTTCGGAGGACCGCCGGGGTGTCACGCTTGATCCGCAGCGACACGTCAATGCGATCTGGGGTCTGGGTGCGCAGCCGCGCTCGTTCCTGGATTTCGTCGCCGAATATGTCGAGGTCGATCCGCAGGCAGTGCTCGGCTGGGAGCTGATGACCCACGATCTGGCACCGAGCCGGTTGGTGGGCCGAGATCGCGATCTGGTGAGCGCGCCCCGCCTGGACAACCAGGGCACCTGCTACGCCGGATTGAACGCCTTCCTCGCGGCGATCGCGGAACCCGGTGCGGCAATTCCGGTTTTGGCGATGTTCGATCACGAGGAGGTCGGCAGTCAGTCCGATCGCGGCGCGCAGTCCGATCTGCTGCCGACGGTGCTGGAGCGCATCGTGCTCGCACGCGGCGGCGGCCGCGCCGAATACCTGGCCGCCCTGGCCGGATCCGTCTGCGCCTCCGGCGATATGGCGCACGCGACCCATCCCAATTACCCGGAACGGCACGAGCCCGCACACCGCATCGATGTCAATGGCGGCCCGGTGCTCAAGGTCAACCAGAATCTCCGCTATGCCACCGACGCCGCAGGTGCGGGCGCGTTCGCCCTGGCCTGCGCACAGGCCGAGGTCCCCCTGCAACGCTATGTGCACCGCGCCGATCTCCCCTGCGGCTCCACCATCGGCCCGATGACCGCCGCCCGCACCGGCATGCCAACCGTCGACGTCGGCGCACCCCAGCTGGCAATGCACTCCGCCCGCGAAATGATGGGCGCCGAAGACGTTCCGGCCTACGCCGCCGCACTAGCCGCTTTCCTGACTCCCGTACCGCTCGACCGGTAGGCCGCATCGGAGACCTGCGGTTTCGCGCTTTGCCGATGAGCTCGCCGCATCGGCTGGTGAGCCCGATGCGGGCTCATGCTGCGACACTCTGTGATCGAGTCCTATGCGTCGAGGTGTGCGCCATTGATCGGCGGGCAGGTCCGGTGCCAACAATAAATCGGCAGCAGGCTCACAAGGGGTGCATACCGGTGGAACGGGCTGCCGGGCGTCCGTGCGGCAGTGACGGTGATTGCCGATCAGGCTGCGTCGCTGGCCTTCTCGGGCACCGCGCTGGCCGGGGCGGTCGATCGCTGATCAGGCTGCGGCGCTGGCCTCTCAGGCACCGTGCTTCTCGCCGGGTGGTAGGTGACGACGGCGACCACGAACACCGCAAGAGTCGCGAGGACGTAACTGCTGCCGATGAGCTGTTGCCACCAGGCCCAGCCGAGTTCCAGGTCTTTCGAATGCGGCAGGAGCCACTGGGGGCCGATCATGAACAGGACGGTGAATGCGGCGACGGAGCCGATGAACCAGCGATTGCGGGTGCCGCGGGCGATGGCGTCGGCGGCGACCAGGATGGCGGGGGCGATCCAAACCCAGTGGTGCGACCAGGAAACCGGGGACACCAGCAGTACCGCGGCGGCGTTCACCATCAGTGCGGCGACCTGCTGCCCCGCTTCGAGCAGGCGGCGCATCCACACCGCGGCGAGGGCAATCGCGATGAGCGACAGGGTGATCCAGATCAGGGTGGCCAGGGAATCGGAGACGCCGAGGCGGAAGGCCATGCCCTTGATCGACTGATTGCCCGCGAAGTACGGCGGGCCGATGCGGCCGGTATCGGCCAGGGTGTGGAACCAGTATTCGGCCGAATCGCTCGGGAACAGCAGGAATCCGAGTCCGACCGCGACGATCGCGGAGACGATCAGCGTGCCCGCCGCCTTCCAATCCCGGCGCAGCAGGAAGTACAGCAGATATCCGGCCGGAATCAATTTCACCGAGACCGCGATGCCGATGAGCATGCCGCGCGGCCAGAACGGTTTGCGGACAAGGCAATCCATGGCGACCGCGGCCATCAGCACCAGATTGATCTGGCCGAAGCCGAAGGTCGCCCGGATCGGTTCGGACGTCTGTGCCACCGCGACGATACCGATGACCAGCGCCAGCATGGTCCGCCGCTCGAGGCTCGGGCGCAGCCGCGCGAGCACCAGCCAGAGTGTGATGCCGAGGCTGAGCACCGAGGTGGCGGTCACCAGCACCTCGGCCAGCGGTAGCGGCATCAGCGCGAGCGGTGCGAAGAACAGGGCGGCCAGCGGGGGATAGGTGAACGGCAGTCCGATCCCCTCGACCGGGGGCATCGGTCCGTACAACTCGCCGTCGTCGAGCCAGACGCGCGCACCGTTGCGATAGACCTGGAGATCGATGTACCCGTTCCACCAGTGCACTACCAGCGAGACGATGGCCGACACGGCGAACATCGCGACAGCGATCAACAGCCAGCGCACCTGCGGGTTCGACAAAGAGAATCGCGGCGAGACATCCGAGTCGAGTTCGAGCCGAGTGTTCTGCGTGGTGACGGGCTGCTCGGCCGGATCCGCAACCCCCGATCGATCGTTCACGGCCAAAGCGTAGCGGTTGCGAGCTCGCGCGATGTGTGCCGACCCGAGGCATCCGGGCCCGAAAACCGGCGATCCGGACGACCGGTCGATGCGAGCGGCTGCCCATCGAGGGCCACGGCTAAACTTCATGGCGAATCCCCAGCTTCGCGCTCCGGCCCGAAAGGACCCTGGTACTCCGTGACTCCGCAGGTCGACACCGTCAGCGCAGCCGCAGCAACTCCCGACGCCCCGCAGCCGTACAAGGAGCTCGGTCTCAAAGACGACGAGTACGCGCGGATCAAGGAAATCCTCGGCCGTCGGCCGACCGACGCCGAATTGGCGATGTATTCGGTGATGTGGAGCGAGCACTGCTCCTACAAGTCCTCGAAGGTGCATCTGCGCTACTTCGGCGAGACCACCACCGACGAGATGAAGTCCGCGATGCTCGCGGGCATCGGTGAGAACGCGGGCGTCGTCGATATCGGCGAGGGCTGGGCGGTCACCTTCAAGGTGGAGAGCCACAACCATCCCTCCTATGTAGAGCCGTATCAGGGTGCGGCCACCGGTGTCGGCGGCATCGTGCGCGACATCATGGCCATGGGCGCGCGGCCGATCGCGGTGATGGACCAGCTGCGCTTCGGTGCGGCGGACGCGGCCGATACCCGGCGCGTGGTCGACGGTGTGGTGCGCGGTGTCGGCGGCTACGGCAACTCGCTCGGCCTGCCGAATGTCGGCGGCGAGACCGTTTTCGATGCCTCCTACCAAGGCAATCCACTGGTCAACGCGCTGTGCGCCGGTGTCATGCGGGTCGAGGATCTGCATCTTGCCTTCGCCTCCGGCGCGGGCAACAAGATCATTCTGTTCGGCGCGCGCACCGGCCTCGACGGCATCGGCGGCGTTTCGGTGCTGGCCTCGGACACCTTCTCCGGTGACGAGTCCGGCACCGGCCGCAAGAAACTGCCCAGCGTCCAGGTCGGTGACCCGTTCGCCGAGAAGGTGCTCATCGAGTGCTGTCTCGAGCTGTACGCGGCCAAGCTGGTGGTCGGCATCCAGGACCTCGGCGGCGCCGGATTGTCCTGTGCCACTTCCGAACTCGCGGCCGCGGGCGATGGCGGCATGCATATCGACCTGACCAGGGTGCCGCTGCGCGCCAAGGGGATGACCCCGGCCGAGGTGCTCTCCAGCGAATCGCAGGAGCGCATGTGCGCGGTGGTCACGCCGGAGAACGTGGACGCGTTCATGGCCGTCTGTCACAAGTGGGATGTGCTGGCCACGGTCATCGGTGAGGTCACCGAGGGCGACCGGCTGGTGATCAGCTGGCACGGCGAGACCGTTGTCGATGTGCCGCCGCGCACCGTCGCACATCAGGGCCCGGTGTACGAGCGCCCGGTCCAGCGACCGGATTTCCAGGACGCGCTCATCGCCGACACCCCGGACACACTGCCCCGGCCGAAGACCGCGGAGGAACTGCGCGCCACCGTATTGCAGATGGTCGCCAGCCCGCAGCTGTGCAGCCGCCGGTGGATCACCGAGCAGTACGACCGCTACGTCCGCGGCAATACCGTGCTCGCCGAACACGCCGACGCGGGTGTCATCCGGATCGACGAGGAGACCGGCCGCGGCATCGCGCTGGCCACCGACGCGTCCGGCCGCTACACCAAGCTCGACCCCTACACCGGCGCGCAGCTCGCACTGGCCGAGGCCTACCGCAATGTGGCCACCACCGGCGCGACGCCGAAGGCCGTCACCAACTGCCTCAACTTCGGTTCTCCGGAGGACCCGGGCGTCATGTGGCAGTTCCAGCAGGCGGTGCGCGGTCTCGCCGACGGCTGTGTGGCCCTCGGCATTCCGGTCACCGGCGGCAATGTCAGCTTCTACAACCAGACCGGTCAGGACGCCATTCTGCCGACCCCGGTGGTCGGCGTGCTCGGCGTCATCGACGATGTGCACCGGCGCATCCCGACCGGACTCGGCCTGGAGCCGGGCGAGACGCTGATCCTGCTCGGCGAGACCGCTGACGAATTCGGCGGCTCGATCTGGTCGCAGGTCGCGCACGACCATCTCGGCGGCGTGCCGCCCAAGGTCGACTTCGCCCGCGAGCAGCTGCTCGCCGAGGTGCTGACCTCGGGTTCGCGCGACGGCATGATCAGTGCGGCGCACGACCTTTCCGAGGGCGGCCTGATCCAGACCGTGGTCGAGGCCGCGCTGGCCGGCGAAACCGGTTGCCGCATTCTGCTTCCCGAGGGTTCGGATCCGTTCGTGCAGCTGTTCTCCGAATCGGCGGGCCGGGTGCTCGTCGCGGTGCCGCGCTCGGAGGAGACCCGCTTCACCAAGATGTGCACCGCGCGCGAATTGCCGTGGGTGCGCATCGGTGTGGTCGACCAGGGCTCGGATTCCGTCGAGGTGCAGGGCCAGTTCTCGATCACCCTGGACGACCTGCGCGAGGCGCACGAGGGCACGCTGCCGAAGCTGTTCGGGGCCAGTGCCGTTTGAGCGCGCCGGAGGCTGGTGAAGTCTCGGCAGTCCTACGCAGGGCTCGATTTGCGGCGTTCGCTGTCCCCTCCGTGGTCACGCTCCGCTACCGCCTCCGGGGCCTGAGCTCGCGCCGCGGGTGCGTCGGCAAGATCGTCGGCGCCGTCGAGCGTTTCTTCCACCCGAATTACCTCGGCCTCATCGTGGCCACGGTGTTCCTCGGCTGGTCGCTGACACCCTCGCTGCTGCCACGGGATTGGCTGTTCGAGGGGCTGGTCAGCGGGATCAATGCGGTCATCGGCTACGGCGTCGGCTGTCTGTTCGAATGGATTTACCGCAAGTGGTTGCGGAAACCGTTGCGCCGCAAGGCCGCTCAATTGCCGCCTGCGGTCACGCGGGTGTGGGCGAAGCGGCCGAAATGGCTGTCCGGTGCGGTCAAGACCACGATTGTGCTCGCCTGTCTCGGCGTCGCTGTTTTCCTGCTGGTCGAATCGGCCCGCTGGCAGCGCGAAATCACGGCGCTCATGGGCATGGAACCCATCACGACCTCCGGGTTCCTGCGCACCGGCGGTATGAGTGCGCTGGTCGGCGCGATCGTCATCGCGGTGTTCCGGATACTGCGGCGGCTCGTTCGTTCGATCGCATTCGAGCTGATCAGGCGTGCCCATTTTCCGCGCCAATTGGCCGTGCCGACCGGAGTGCTCATCGTGGTGGTCGCGATGGTGCTGCTGTTCAATGGCGTGCTCACCAAAGTCTTTTTCGACGTGGCGAATTCGGCCTTCAGCGTGCGCAATGGCAACACCTCGCCGAATGCCGTACAGCCGCAGCTGCCGGAGCGCTCCGGCAGTCCGAATTCGCTGGCGGCTTGGGACACGCTCGGTTCCGAGGGCCGCTGGTTCGTCTCGTACGTGCCGAGTGCGGGCGATATCAGCGAGGTCACCGGAAAGCCCGCGCGCGAACCGATTCGGGTCTACGCCGGATTGGAATCGGCCGACGGACCGGAGGCGCAGGCCGAATTGGTCGCGGCGGAGTTGGAGCGCACCAAGGCATTCGAGCGCAAGGTGCTGGTCGTCGTCACGACGACGGGCACCGGCTGGGTCGATTCGTCCAGCGCCGAATCCATCGAGCTGATGTACGACGGCGACACCGCGATTGCCGCGACCCAGTACTCCTATCTGCCGAGTGTGCTGTCGTTCCTGTCCGATAAGGACAAGGCCACCCAGATGGGAAAGCTGGTCTTCGACAAGGTCTACGAGCATTGGTCGGCCCGGCCGAAGGATGCGCGGCCCAAGCTGCTCGTCTACGGCGAGAGTCTGGGATCCCAGGGTTCCGAAGGTGCTTTCACCGGCCTGGCCGATATCCGATCGAAGACCGACGGCGTGCTGTGGGTCGGACCGCCGAATTCCAACCGGCTGTGGAGTGAATTCACCGCCCGCCGCGATCCGGGCACACCGGAGATCCTGCCGACCTACGCCGACGGACTGGTGGTGCGCTTCTCCGATAGCCGCGCCGACCTGTGGAAGCCTGGGGACAACTGGCTGCCACCCCGCATCGCCTATCTGCAGCACGCCTCCGATCCGGTGGTCTGGTGGTCGCCGGATCTGCTATTCAGTGAACCGGATTGGCTGCGCGAACCGCGCGGTCCCGATGTGTCCTCGCGGATGGCGTGGTATCCGATCGTCACGTTCTGGCAGGTCGCCGCGGATCTGCCCAGAGCGCAGAGCGTCAGTGACGGACACGGGCACAACTACGGAAATCTGGTTCTGGATGCGTGGGCGGCGATCGCGCAGCCGCCGGATTGGTCGGCCGAGCTAGCGGATCGGATCCGGGAGTATCTGGCCATCTCCTCGGCCCGTGAGCACCAGCTGAAATAAAGCACACCCGGGCGGGCCCGGACCCCTCGTTGCCGGACTCGCCCAGGTATGCGCCATCAGGCGACGGATTTGAACGGATCGTGCTCGGCCATCAGCTTTTCCATCCGCGCCTCGTCCAAGCGGCGGCTGATGCTCGCCGTTTCCTGTTGGTCGCGAACGACCTTCGCCAGGGTGAACGCGCTCGACACCAGGAACAGCACGGACATGCCGAGGAAGCCGCGCTGTGCGATATCGAGTGGCAGGTAGAAGATGCCGACGCCGGTCCCGAAGAAGCTGACGCCGAACGCGATCGCGGCTTGCGCGAGGAAGGCCGAAGAGGTTTTCGGCCGGGCGTTGGGATTACTCATGGATACCGAGTCTGCTGAATGATGGTGGCACCCAACCGCGTAAAACTACTCGAGCGGGGTTGGTAGTTGTCGTTCACATCCACGTGGGAAGACACTTGGTTTCGCCAATCAGGAAGTACTGTGCCGCAGGGCAATACGTCAATCAATCGGAATCCGACCAAACCCGGCCACCACGGAGCGAGTCGTACGAGCGACGTTCGCGGCCCGTCTCGCGTCCGAGTCGTCGAAGCGCATGCGCCGCAGGCGCGAGTCTCGACGGCTCGGACGCGAGACAGAAGGGGGCCGCGAACATGCAGCGCCGAAGGCGCTGCAATCAGATACAGCATACTGTTCGAGTGATGATCGCTACGGACCCGTTGACGTCGCCGCCCGTGCCCGATCCCACCGACAACCCGGGCATCGCGCCGTCGCGCTGACCGATGCTCGAAACCACGACCACCCTGACGAAGCTGCGTGCGCGCGGCGTCGTGGTGGTGCGCCGTGCCGAGGACATCATCGATCTGAACTATGTCGGGCTGGTCTTCGCGACGATCTTCTTCGCACTCTCGGTGACGCCGTCGCTGGTACCGCGCGACTGGCTGTTCCAGGGCCTGATCAGCGGCATCAATGCCGCGCTCGGCTACGGGCTCGGCTGCCTGTTGGAGTGGCTGTTCCGGCTTTGGATCCGGCCGCGGCTGGCCAAGCTGCTGCGCGACCGGATCGCACCGCCGCCGACTTGGGTGCGCTATGCGGTGAAATCGGCGATCCTGTTGACCGCCGCCGTCACGGCAGCGTTCATGCTGGTGCAGTCGGCCCGCTGGCAGCGTGGGATCACCGCGCTGATGGGTATGGAGGGCACCACGACCCCCGCGTATCTGCGCACGGGATTGCTCAGTATCGCGGTGGGGACCGGGGTGGTCGCGGTGTATCGGACGCTGCGCGAGATCATTCGTTTCCTGGCTCGCCAGCTCAACCGCTGGGTGCGGGTGCCGCGCGAGCTGGCGCCATCGGCCGGATTCCTGGTTCTGGTGGTGCTGACCGTCACGCTGTTCAACGGCGTCGCCTCGCGCGCCTTCTTCGCGGTGGCCAACTCCGCATTCAGCGTGCAGAACGATCACACTTCGCCGAATGCGGTCCAACCGGTGCAGCCCGAGCGGTCGGGCAGTCCGGCCTCACTGGCGAAATGGGACTCGCTCGGATTCGAGGGCCGCTGGTTCGTCTCGCACGGTCCCTCCGCGGCCCGGATCACCTCGATCACCGGTAAGCCCGCGCGCGAGCCGATCCGCGCGTATGTGGGGCTGGAGTCGGCGCCGAGCGGTGATGCGCGGGCCGAGCTCGCGGTCTCCGAACTGGAGCGCACCGGCGCGTTCGACCGGAACGTGCTGGTGGTTGTCACCACAACCGGCACCGGATGGGTGAATTCCATGGCGGCCGGCGCAATCGAGTACATGTACGGCGGCGATTCCGCCATCGTGGCCTCGCAGTATTCGTATCTGCCCAGCGTGCTGTCCTTCCTCGCGGACCGCGGCAAGGCATCGGATGCGGGTAGGCAGCTGTTCGACGCGGTCTACCAGCATTGGTCGGCGCGGCCCGAGGGGGCGCGGCCGAAGCTGCTCGTGTACGGCGAGAGCCTGGGCTCGCAGGGCTCGGAGGCGGCCTTCGACGGACTCGCCGATCTGCGCTCCAAGGTCGACGGTGCGCTGTGGGTCGGGCCGCCGAATTCGAATCGACTGTGGGAGCAGTTCGTATCGCGACGCGATCCCGGATCGCGCGAGGTCGAACCGGTGTACGCCGACGGCCTGGTGGTCCGATTCGCGTCCGACAGTGCCGATCTCGCGCGACCGACCACCGAATGGCGGGCCCCGCGCATCGCCTATCTGCAGCACGCCTCCGACCCGATCGTGTGGTGGTCCTCGGATCTGATCTTCTCCCAACCGGATTGGCTCTCCGAACCGCGCGGCTCCGATGTGTCATCGCAGATGCGCTGGTGGCCGTTCGTCACGTTCTGGCAGGTCACCTGTGATCTGTCCAATGCGCAGGGCGTCGCAGACGGGCACGGGCACCGGTACGGCAGTCTGGTATTGGACGGCTGGATCGCCGTTGCGGCACCGCCGGATTGGACCGCTGAACAGTCCGACAAGATCCGGGCCGAGATCGAGGCCGCCGAGGACTACGAGCGCGAGATCAAATGACGATTATCGGGCGCTTTGCGAAAACTGCTGTCGCTGTTGGTGTTCCGTTGGCATGGAGCAATTGGCTGTTGCCGCGCTTGAATCTGGATATACGCGGTCGCACCGCTGCCAATGCCGGGTTCGCGACCGGTTACGCACTGGCATTTCGCGGCCGACCGAACTGGTTGTCCGCGCGGGGGCTCGGTTACGGACTCGCCTCGGCGGGCGTGGTAGCCGCTGGTTATGGTGTGGCCGTTGCCATTCCGGCGCTGCGCGGTCGTATGGGTGGGTTCAGCGACCGGGCTCCGGATGTCCCGCTCGGTGAGTGGGTCGCGGTACATATCCCGATCGGTACGGTCTACAGCGAGGAACTCATCTTCCGGGCAACATTGAACCCGCTGCTGGACAAGTTTTTCGGGCCACGCGGCGGTGCGTTGATCGGAGCAGCCGTCTTCGGCCTCTGGCACATCCATCCCGCCCGCGCGGCGGGCGATGGCGTTCCCGGAACCATTGCCGTGACCGCGGCCGGTGGCCTCGTATTCGACGCGCTGCGCCGCCGCACCGATAGTGCCACCGCCCCCGCGCTGCTGCACTTCGCCCTGAACGCCGGTGGCGCGCTGGCGCCGCGCCTCGCCGCGGCGGCTTCGCCGAGCAGTTGACCGGCTTCAACCGCTGTCACGTAGCGGCTTCCAGCTTGTGGCCTGATCACCTATCCCAGCGCCGACGAGCCCGGACGTGCATACCTGTCCGTGACGACCGAACTCGTTGCCGCCATTGACAATTGAAGGGTGTTCTACCAGCATGGCTGCGATACTCAGTGCTCGGGACACACTCACACAGGCGCGAGGTTTTCGTCGGCCACGGCAAAGGAGGCCAGGCAAATCATGGGGGACGACCAGCACGACGAGGAGTCTCGGAACTCGAGCCGACCCCAGCAGGAAGCTCCTCCCGAGCGGCGCAGCTGGGTCAGTCGCCACCCCGTTCTCGGCGCGATACTCTTACCGGTCATTCCCGGTTTGATCGTCGGCTTGATCATCCTCGTACCGGACAAGTTCTTCGACGCCAAGCAGGACGGAAACTCCTCCGCACAGTCCCCACCACCGGTCCGGACCGAGCCCGCCGACCGACCGACCACTGTCTCCGCGCCCGCGACTTCCCCGACATCGACCTCGTCGGAGGACGTTCGGTGGTCCGGCACGGTCAACCTGACCTACCTCGACCTGGACTCCGTCCCGCCCAAGGTGGTATCCGGGAACAACGGCGCCAGCACGTGGGCCAGCTACAACTACTCTTCGTCCAAGAAATTCTCCGAAGCCACGCTCTACGGTCGGCGAGGCGACTTCCTTACCGTGCAGCCCACCATCGCGTCCTGGAGCAATCCGACCAAGCCGACCCGGCAACAGTGCGCGGACCTCATCACCACCCAGGGCGTCGAATCCCTACCTATCACCAAGAACAGCAGCTACTGCGTCGAGACTGCGGCCAATCGGGTCGCCTTCATTACCGAACTTTCGCTCAGCGACGCCATCCACGCCTATACGGCAGTGGTGACCGTCTGGTCCGCCACCAGCTGATAGGCCTCAGTATTCTCGGCATCGTGGCAGGACGAGCAAAGGTTGATCCGGCGGAACTACGAACGGCGGTCGCGGCGGTCAGTGCTTGGCTGCGCGACGAGTCGACGTCAGCACCCGCCCGGCCCGAACTCGCGGCCGCGGTCCGCACCACCGTCCGAACCCTCGCCGCTTCCGCACCCGGCCATTCCGTCGAGGTCCGCGTCCCACCTTTCGTGGCCGTGCAGTGCATCGAGGGCCCACGGCACACCCGGGGCACACCACCGAATGTCGTCGAAACCGACCCGCGCACCTGGCTTTTGCTTGCCACCGGCCTCCTCGAATTCGACGTGGCAGTGGCATCGGGCGCGGTCAGCGCTTCCGGCGGCCGAGCTGGTGAAGTGGCCCACTGGCTGCCCATCACGCGTGCCACCGCGGACTGACGATCGTCCTGGCCGGTCGCACCGTCCGCGCGCGGACTCCTTGGGATTCGCCCTTCGTTCACAGCGCCACAAGGGGTGCGGTCTACTTGAATGCTGAAGTGGCACACCGATGAGCGGCTTCGGTGCGAGTTCGTCCGGGGACAGAGGGCGCAGCGGCGCGTAGCGAAGGACAGGCAGGAAACGACGGAACCCCCGAATTCTCCGGGGGTTCCAATGGCAGGGCTACGGCCGATCGAACTCGCCATCGTTGGCACCGGCGAGGAAGGCGTCCCATTCGGCTGGGGTGAAGATCAGCGCGGGGCCTGAGCGGTCTTTGGAGTCGCGTACGCCGATCATGCCCCCGTCGAGGTGTGCGACCTCAACACAGGCTTCGCCCCCGCCGCTCCGACTGCTCTTGAACCAGCGTGCCCCGGACAGATCAACGCTTCTCACGTCTCGAACTCCTTCGCTACCTGCCTCAGCAGGCGTTTGCTATCCGCTTCGGTCAACGCTACTCGGCTGATGGACTCATGCGCCCCCAGGTATCGATTCACGATGTCCGCACTGTCGTAGTACAGCCGGGAACCGTACGACTCGGCGTAGACCGTGGTCGGCTCTACCGGCCGTTGGGTGCTCAGGTCGGTTGGGAAGTGCAGGATCACGAATGGCCCGGTTGCGATGCCAAGTGGGAGGCCCGCCGAGAACGGAATGATCCGAACTCGGACGTTCGGCGGAGTGTCCGCCAGCTTGCGGAGCTGTGCGGCCATGATTCTCTTCCCGCCCACTATGCGCCGAAGGACAGACTCATCCAGAAGAAGATCCACTTCCACGGGAGACAGCCCTCGCGTGAGGGCGGCTTGCCGCTGCATCCGTACCTGTATTCGCTGCTCCAGCTCCATCGGCCTGTCGGACTTGAAGAACAAACGGTCCAGTGCCCGCGCGTAGTCGGCTGTCTGCACGATCCCCGGAACCACGTCCGCCTGATACATGATCACCTTGGCCGCTGCGGACTCCAAGCTCAGATATGTTCCGAAATCCTCTGGAATCAGGTCTTCGTAGCGCTGCCACCAGCACGAGTCATCAACGGGTCTGGTTCGTTCGTCCGCTTGTGCGGCAAGGGCTTTGAGAGCCTTCATGCGGCTCGTCGCGCTGTAGATCTTGCACAGGGCTTCGATGTCGAGCTGGCGGATCCGGGGGCTCTCGCCCTTCTCCAGCCGCTGCAACGTTCCGGCCCCGCGCTCGATCAGGCGTGCCGCGTCGGCTATGGACAGACCTGCCCCATGCCGAAGCTCGCGCAGCTCGCGTCCGAGCTGACGGCGCGGGATTGTGGTCGGGTTCTTGCCTGTCATTAGCGTTGCTCCCGAATCTTTGGATGGCATGGCGCCTGGTTGATGGGTGTACGAATCGGAGTTGCCTGGATCACGCTGTGCATCGTGTTCGGATGCCTTGCTGGACAAACGGATCAATCTGCTTGGACGGTCCATTTTTGCTGTGAAACCGCGATACCTGGTGTTTTCCTGAATGCGCATCTGGTGAACGGAAATCCGCACGAACCCCCGACGCTCTCCCGGCTCAAGGGTACTGCGGGACACCGGGAAACGGCACCGACCGCCGGTTCCTCCAGTGGCCGACCCCCTGCGGCCCGTCACCAGGTGCACCAACCGAACCGAGGGAAGTGCCGAGGTGGACCCCCTTCTCGATCACCGCGCGACCGAGATCGATAGCAGCACACACGCTCACACGATCATGCAAGACCACAAGGAGTGCCCGACAACCATTTGCGCGGCCAAGCTTCAGGCCAAGCTCTACCTGGTGCACCACGGACTTCTGCAGCCTCGAACCAACCCACGCAGCCGCTTCGGATTCTGATCATGGATATCGCAGAGCAGGCGCAGGTCGAAGCGGCAGTGATCCGCGAAGTCATAGACGCGGTGGACAAGCGAATCTCCGCGATGGCGGGCACCCGGAAACTCACCGTGCCCAAAGCCCGCATCTATGCTGCGATTATCTATGAAGTCCTAGCCAGTGCCCGCGAGAACGCCATTGGCTCGATGTGTCTGCTCGACGCGCCTCTGCTGGACTCCATCCTGGACGGTGACGAGGACGAGGGAACCAATGTTTTCGATCGAATCCTGGAAGTCGCCATCACCAGTTGAAGGACTGGACCGTTCCCGGTTCGGTGGACACAGGGGTCGAGACCGCCCGGTAGTACGGGAGTTTGGTGTTGGGTTCGACGCGGCGTAATTTCACCGAGGAGTACAAGGCCCAGGCGGTGGCGTTCGTCTTGGGTGAGGGTCGGCCGGTGGCCGAGGTGGCACGCAATATCGGCGTGCACGAGATGACGTTGAGGAAATGGGTGAAGAAGGCGAAGGAGTCCGGGGCTTCGGGTGGTTCCGGGGATAAGCCGATTTCCGACTCGGAACGGGCCGAGTTGGAGCGGTTGCGTGCGGAGAACGCGGAGTTGAAGATGCAGGTCGCCTTCGCAAAAAAAGGTGTGCCACGAACACGGGAGGCCGAGCGAGGTAGGTAAATCGACCGAATGTGATGCTGTGCGAATGATGAAGGGGTTGTGGCCCTTCGGAGCCGCCCGTCGGGTGGGAGGCTTCAAATCACCTCATGCTGCGTTGGCTGAAGACCGTCGTGGTGAGCGATGAGGAAAAGGCACCCGTTCGAGGTGTCAGATGGGGATCAGGAAGACGAACGAAAGTGAACCGCTGACGACGTGTCGTTATGCAAATCAAGTGACATCGAAACCGGGGCTTCTTTTTGGAACCGGGATGAGCCTGGCGGGTGGCCCGATTTCTGGCCAGGTGGTGTCCGGCATGAAGGCGGCGTGATCCTGGTCTGCGGCTTTCGCATGGAACGTGGGAAGGCGTGCCCCGATATTTCCGCCGTGAATGCGGTGGTGAGAGGGAGTGCGGCAAGCAGCAGAAACTGCAAGCCGTCGAGTACCGATGCGGGGTGCGCTGGCGGACCGGCTCGTAGTAGTGGTGAAGCGGCTGTAATGGGCGTGGAGCGAAGGGGCCGGACTGTCCGGGTTGGCTCGGTGGTCAACCAGCGAAGGCTGGGAGGAGCCGGGTGAGTCAGCCGAGGTTGTCGGTGAAGTCATTCGAAATTTCGAAATGGGCTGTGCACGAAGCGTTTCGCCGAGTGAGGGCGAACAAGGGTGCTGCCGGTGTGGATGGAGTGTCGCTGGCGGTGTTCGAGTCGGATCTGAAGAACAATCTTTACAAGATCTGGAATCGGATGTCGTCGGGCACGTATTTTCCGCCGCCTGTTCGGGCGGTGGAGATCCCCAAATCTGGTGGCGGAGTGCGGGTGCTGGGTGTGCCGACGGTCGCGGACCGGGTCGCGCAGACGGTGGTGGCCATGGAGTTGGAGAAACGGGTGGAACCTAAATTCCATCCTGGCTCGTATGGTTACCGGCCGAAACGCTCGGCGTTGGACGCGGTCGCGACGTGCCGACAGCGGTGCTGGAAATCCGATTGGGTAATCGACCTTGATATCGCGAAATTTTTCGACACCGTGGATCACGACCTGATGGTCAAAGCGGTTCGGGCTAACACCGACCAGGATTGGGTGGTGTTGTATGTGCAACGATGGCTTTGTGCGCCGTTGCAGCGCCCGGACGGGACGCTAGAACAACGGGACCGCGGAACCCCGCAAGGGTCGGCAGTTTCACCCGTTCTTGCGAACCTTTTCATGCATTACGCGTTCGATGCGTGGATGGCGCGGGAATTCCCGCACCTGACATTCGAACGGTATGTCGATGACGCTGTAGTGCACTGCACCAGCTTGAAGCAGGCGCAAATGGTGCGCGACAAGATCGGTCGTCGCTTGACCGAAGTCGGGCTGAGCTTGCATCCGGACAAGACGAAGATCGTCTACTGCCGGGATGGGAAGCGGCGCAATGGCTCTCACGAGCACACGTCGTTTACGTTCCTGGGTTACGAGTTCCGGATACGGGGTGCGCAGGACCGGCACGGGCGAAAGTTCTCGTCGTTCCTGCCCGCGATCAGCAAGGCGGCAGAGAAGGCGATCAACCGGGAAGTCCGCTCCTGGAAGCTGCATCTGAGAAATAGTTGGACCCTTGGTGACCTCGCGCGGTGGATCAATCCCATCGTGCGGGGATGGCTGCAATACTACGGTCGGTTCTATCGGTCGGAGTTGTATGCCTTGTGCAGACGCATCAACACCTATCTGATGCGGTGGGCTCGGAAGAAATATCGGAAGATACACGGGTTCAGGAAAGCTCATGTGTGGTGGAAACAGTTGGGGCAGCGTTATCCCCGCCTGTTCGCGCAGTGGCAATACACTCGTGGTTTCATGACGACTGGATGGTAGGAGCCGTGTAACGGGCGACTGTTACGCACGGTTCTGTGAGAGCCCGGGGGCGAAATTCCCCCGGGCCACTCGACTTGCGACCTGGTTCGCGAAAGACCAGCGGTGAAATTCGCCGCGATCGCGGGCTGGGCGGATTCGGGTGAGTTCGACATCGATTTCATGTGCCGTGAGTTGGACGTGTCGCGGTCGGGGTATTACGCCTGGCGGGGACGCGGTCCCAGCGAGCGTGACAGCTCCGATGCGGCGTTGACGCGACTGATCCGCACGATTCATCAAGCGCTGCATGGTAATCCGGGTGTACGGCGGGTGCATGCCGCCCTGCGGGTGGCCGGTCACCGGATCTCACGCAAGCGGGTCTGGCGGCTCATGCGGGCCGCCGGACTGCAGGGCAGGCACCCGAAATCGTTCCGCCGCACCACGATCCGTGGATCGAAACCGGTGGACGCGCCGGATCTGTTCGGGCGTGATTTCACCGCAGCAGCGGCCAATCGCCGCTGGTGCGGCGACATCACCTACGTGAAAACCTGGGCCGGATGGGCCTATATCGCCACCGTGATCGATCTGCATGACCGAGCGGTGGTCGGGTGGGCCATCGCCGATCACATGCGCACCAGCCTCATCACCGATGCCTTGGACATGGCCCTGGCGCGACGTCGACCGTCGGCAGGGGTGATTTTCCATTCCGATCGCGGAAGCCAGTACACGTCCAAGGAATTCGCCTCATACTGTCGGAAGAACAAGATTCGTAGGTCGCTCGGACGCACTGGATCATGCTTCGACAACGCAGTCGCGGAATCGTTCTTCGCGACCTACAAGAAGGAACTGGTGCACACTCGACCTTGGCCGACACTGGCGCGGTTGCGGACAGAGACCTTCGATTGGATCGAGAACTATTACAACACTCGGAGAAGGCATTCCTCGCTCAATTATTTGACACCACAAGAATATTCGTTAGGGTACAGGGAAATCAGTCAGATCGCGGCTTGACCCGGTGTCCACGAAACCGGGAACACTCCAGACTTCGCGCCCGATAGGTCTTATGCAGGGGGAAGGGGATGCCCGGGACAGCCTTTCTCTCAACAGGTTTCGGGGCCTAGCACCCGCACTGCACCCCTACTGTTCCTAAACCTCGATCCATGGACTCGGGTTTCGGGCTGGTCTGCGCGCCGGAGGCGCGCAGACCAGCGGGTTTCGGGTATGAGGTAGCCGCTGGTCTGCCCAGCATTTCCACGTGGATCTCGGTTCGGGCCGGTTCTGGCCGGGTGGTCAGGTAGTGACGGGTTGTGGCGGTGTGTAGCCGATCGTGTTGTGCCACAACATGAGCCATGGCTCGACCCAGGGCCAGTGGGTGGGCAGATGCAGAATCGGCCGACGTTGCGGGCGGGCCAGTCGGGCGGGGATGTTGACGATTTTGCGGCGCAAGGTAGCTGCGCGGGCGCGGCGGTGGTTGCCGCCGGCGAGGGTTCCGGCAGCGCGCAGCAGGTTATGGGCGATCCCAGCGCAGATCACCCAGGCGGAGTTGGCACCGAATTTCCCGGACGGCATATGGGCCAGGGGACCGTCGATGAGGTCGGCGAAAACGGTCTCGATGACGGCGTGTTTGCGGTGGGTGATGTCGGCATCGGCAACCGGCTCTTGCGAGTTGGTCAGGAAGGGGTGGTGACGCCACACAGGGAACAGCGCGTCGGGGTAGCGGGCGTCTTTCACCCGCCGCACGATCAGCCGGGCGGTGACGCGGTCCTTGGTGGAAGCAAAAGCGGTGTAGGAGGTTTCGGCGACCTCGGCGTCGGAGATCCACTCGCCTGTGTCGGGGTCGCGGACCGCACCGGGATAGCGCACCGGGGTCCACGCGTCATCGGGAATCGAGGCGATCGCTTTCTTCACGGCCGCGTTCTTGGTCAGCACCAGCGAGAACAGTGCCCCAGCCCGCAGCGCTGCGCGCACGACCCTGCGGTTGCCATAGGCCGAATCCCCGCGCACCACGATGGTGCCGGTGGCCCCGGCGGCGCGGGCGACGCCGATCGCTTCTGTGACCATCGACCCAGCTCCTTTGCCGGAGCCGGTTTTCCCGGCGCGTAACCGCATCCCGGCAACAACCGGTGCCGCGAGGTCGGTGCTGAGCGTGGCCGCCAGGGGTGAAAGCCCTTTGCGGAGAACCTGTTTCCCGGCGATCTTCGCATGCCCGTAGGACGCGCCCTGCTTCTGCTTGCCATAGACCGGGCGCAGCAGCGAATCGATATCGACGAAACACCGTGTCTGCGCGCCGGGCAGCAGATCGGTACGGGCGGCCAGCGCGGACAGGTGCTCGCGCATCACCGACTCCAACTGCTTGGCATGACCAAAGCTGAACTCGCGCAACAGAGTTCCCACCGTCGAGGGCGCATACACACCACCGAACAGGTGCCCCATCCCGCCGCTGCGCAGCAGGTCGATGTCATCGATACTGTCCGCACCCGCGCACATCCCGGCGATCAGCGTGGCCAGTTTCGGGGCCGGGTTGGCCGACCCGGAAGTGATCCGCGGCGAAGCTATGGCGACCTTGTCAGCCAACATGCTGGTCAGGCCCGTTTGCTCGGCCAACGTCATCACCGGGACCAGCCCAGCCACCGAGACGAGATTGTCGTCATCGAACACTGCCGAGCCCTCGGCGAACGTGTGAAACAATCGCACTGAAAGTGTCTTTCCGATCTTGCAACGATTGATGCGTGAGAACACCAATCATCGCAGCTCGGAAGGCACTTTCCCTATTCCGGGGACGGCCCACCACTGATTACGTCCACGGATCGAGGCTAAAGCTGGCGTGAATCTCGTTGAGAGATACGAGGATTCGCAGACTTATGGGTATACGGTGTCGGCGGCCCGGGTCAGGCGATCCAGCAGCGCGGTCCTGATGGCCGGACGGGACCCGAAGACCAGGGTGAAGGTGGCCTCGCGGACGGAGCGCTCGGCGAGGTTGCCGCGGGTGACGGCCCCGCTGCCGACTGCGGTCACCAGGGCGGTGGCCACGCGGACCGCGAGTTCGGAGGCACGGGCGCGGGCCAGGTAGACATCCGACTGGCCGGTAAGCGCATCGTCGAGTTCGGTTCGGATGCGGGCGGCTTCGGCGGACGAAGCGGTGGTGTCGATGCCGAGCCGTGTGAGTTCGCCGAGGCAGCGCCGCACGATGCCGAGAGCGATCGCGCCGTTGCGCCAGGCGGCCAGGATGAAGGAAGCGTTGAAGCTGCGCAGCGAAAGCCGGTTGTCCACAGCGGAATCGGGCACCTGGACACCGTCGAAGGTGAGCGTCACGGTCTTGCTCGCGTCGGCGGCGATGAGCGGGAGCGGGGTGGCATGCATCGTGGGGCCCGGCTCGGCGGGCACCAGCACGCTGATCAGCGATCCCTCGTCGTCGGCATCGCGCGCCATCACGCCGAGGACGTCCACCAGACCCCACCCGGTGACGAACGGCGCGGTGCCGTCGAGCACGTACCCACCGTCGACGCGACGCGCGATCAGGCCGGGTTGGTCGTTCGCGCCCGCGTAACTCACACCTGCGCGCACCCGTCCGTGCCGCAGATCCTCGGTAAGTCGTTCGCGCAGTTCGAGATTCGGTGAGGTGGCGATCCGTCGCGCGACCCCCAGATGCTGCGCCCAGACGAAGGTGGTCGTCAGACATCCGGCGACCAGGATCTCACCGGCCTGGGTGAAGGTGGCGATATCCATATCGTCGGCCATGGTCGCGCCGTAGAACCCGTACTCGGCGAGTAGGTCGAAATGGGTGCCGGGAATTTCGCCGGTGCGGTCGACCGCGTCGGCCTGTGGTGCGAATACTTCATCGGCCAGATAACGCGCGTGCTCGATCCACGAATTCACAGGATCCATCTTGGTGCATGCCGCGAACTCGGTCGCAGCCGCCACGGTGCTCGCCTCAGCCGCGGGACAGATCGCGCCGATGCAGGCCCCGGTAGTCGTAGTACCGGGTGATGAAGGTGCCGAGCACCAGCCCGATCGCGAGCCCGAGCGTCGCCATCCACACCCCGCGTGACAACCCCGCCGGGAAGTTCGCGTCGAAATAGAGAATTGCGCGCACACCGACGAACACCTGGTGCATCGGCTCGAATTTCGCCAGCCAGCCCAGATATTTCGGCGTCGCCTCGATCGGCACGGTGCCGCCCGATGAGGGCAGCCCGAGAATGATGAACAGGATCAGGTTGATCAGCAAACCCGCCGAACCGACCGCTGCGAGGATGGACAACCCGGTGATCCCGACCGCAATGATGGCCAGCGCGCTATAGAGAAACAGCGTGAGCGGATGATCGATCGGCATATCGAGCAGCCGGGCCACACCCAGGAATACGCCCGCGACGATATTCGCGGTGATCACCATCACACCCCATTTGATCAGCAGCGTATTGAACCGCGAGATCGGAGTGGCCGGAAAATGTACGTACCACGGCCCGTATTCGGTGGGCACGAATCCGAGTGCGGCATCGATCATGGTGTGGATGGTCATCGAGCCGACCAGTCCGGCGAGCAGAAGTAGCAGCGCGTAGAAGAACGCCGTCAAACCCTGTCCGGTGCCGGACGGCAGCGGACGGAACGGTGAGACGACGATGTGCACCGGATCCGCGAGCGCCACCCGCGTCGCACCCGTCAGCTCGGGCGCTGCCCCGCCGCTCGGCGGCGTCAACTGCGCATTCACCTGATCGGTCAGCTTCTTACCGACCTGCTCGTTCACCTGGGCCAGCGCCTGGGTGCCGATGGTCGTGACGATATTGGTGACGAACGCACCACTGCGCGGATTCGTCTGCAGTGTCAGCGTCGGGCGCTGGATCTCACCGGGCACCACACTGCCCACACCGAGAATTCCGAGGCGCTTACTGAAATCGCTGGGGATCAGGATCGTGCCGTAGACCGCACCGGACTGCATCTTCAGTTCGGCGTCGTTGATGCCGAGCACCTGCAGATCGACCTTGTCCGCCGGAATGCCCTGCCGCAGCGCATCGGTGATCTGTGTGCCGAAATTCACCTGCTGCCCGCCGACCGTATCGCCGACATCCTGGTTCACCAATGCGATCGGGAAGTCGTGCAGGTTCTTTTCCGGATCGACGACGTAATCCAGATACATCGTGGCCAGCAGCGCCATGAACAGTGTCAGTACCGCGATCGGGACCAGCCACATGCGCGCGGTCAACCGGGTAACCGACCCACGGGTGCGCGCACTGTCCGAAGTCGTCACGGCTTGGCACCGTAGCACCGCGCTGTGCGGAAAAACGGCAGCGTCGCTCGGCGATTGCTGTGCCTACCCGGTGGCGGTGATCGCGGCGCATCGTTCACCCGTAGAATAGCCATTGCCCCCAGCCCGCCCGAACAGGGAGCAAACGGTGACCAACGCCGAGATGCCGGTCGAAACTACCCCCGATCAGGTCGAGAACGAACCACGCGAAGAGTGTGGTGTGTTCGGAGTCTGGGCGCCGAGCGAGGACGTGGCCAAGCTCACGTACTACGGCTTGTATGCGCTGCAACACCGCGGCCAGGAAGCCGCGGGCATTGCCGTCTCCGACGGCTCACAAATTCTGGTCTTCAAGGATCTGGGCCTGGTCAGCCAGGTATTCGACGAGCAGACGCTGGCCGCGATGCCGGGTCATATCGCCGTCGGTCACTGTCGCTACTCCACCACCGGCTCCACCACCTGGGAGAATGCGCAGCCGATCTTCCGCACCACCTCGGTCGGTTCCGGACTTGCGTTGGGCCACAACGGAAATCTGGTCAACACCGCCGAATTGAGCGCGCGCGCACGCGAACTCGGGCTGATCGGTATGCCGCCGGTCTCCGGTGGTCGCCCCGCGCCGATCACCGCCACCTCCGACTCGGATGTGATGACCGCGCTGCTCGCGCACGCCGCCGCGGATTCGAGCATCGAGCAGGCCGCGATGAAGCTGCTGCCGACGCTGAAGGGCGCGTTCTGCCTGACCTTCATGGACGAGCACACCCTCTATGCCGCGCGGGACCCGCACGGCGTTCGTCCGCTGTGCCTCGGCCGGCTCGAGCGTGGCTGGGTCGTAGCCAGTGAGACCGCCGCGCTGGATATCGTGGGCGCCGCCTTTGTCCGGGAGATCGAACCGGGCGAACTGCTGGCGATCGACGCCGACGGCGTGCGGTCCATGCGCTTCGCCAATCCCGAACCCAAGGGCTGTGTCTTCGAATTCGTCTACCTGGCCCGGCCCGACAGCACCATCTCCGGCCGCTCGGTGCACGCCACCCGGGTGGAGATCGGTCGTCGCCTGGCCAAGGAACATCCGGTCGAGGCCGATCTGGTGATTCCGGTGCCGGAGTCCGGCACCCCCGCCGCGGTCGGTTACGCGCAGGGCTCGGGTGTGCCGTACGGGCAGGGCCTGATGAAGAACGCCTACGTCGGGCGCACCTTCATCCAGCCGAGTCAGACCATCCGCCAGCTCGGCATCCGACTCAAGCTGAATCCGCTGCGCGAGGTGATCCGCGGTAAGCGGCTGATCGTGGTGGACGACTCCATCGTGCGTGGCAACACCCAGCGCGCGTTGATCCGGATGCTGCGCGAGGCGGGCGCGGTGGAGATCCACGTGCGGATCGCGTCGCCGCCGGTGAAGTGGCCGTGCTTCTACGGCATCGACTTCGCCTCGCGCGCGGAGCTGATCGCCAATGGCGCGGGCGCCGATGACAGCTACGAGGACATGGTGGAGGCCGTGCGCCGTTCGATCGGCGCCGACACCCTCGGCTACATCTCCACCGAGGGCATGATCGCCGCCACCGAGCAGCCGCGCTCGCGGCTGTGCAGCGCCTGCTTCGACGGCGAATACCCGATCCCGCTGCCCACCGAGGCGGCCATCGGCAAGAACGTGCTCGAGGGCATGCTCACCGGCCAGTCCGAGGCAATGTTGTTGAGCGAGAACGCGAATGCGAGTGCGCTGAGCCGCCCCTGACAGAATTCGATGATCACGAACCCCTCGGCGAAAGCCGGGGGGTTCGATCTTGTTCGGGCAGCTTTATACGCGATCTGTCCGCGGCCGTGCCGTGGCCTACTCGAGACGCTGCGGCGCCGCTCTCGAGTCAAACCTGGTCATTCGTCCGGTGATCCGGTGTTACCCGCGCACCATTCGCAACCTCCGCTAACCCGCCCGTGATTTTTTCTTTGAAAACGCAACATCCCAGAAATGGATCCTGGGTACGGTGCCCGACATATCGGAAGTTCACCGTGCCCGCCGCTGTCCTGTGATCCAGCACATGCGGTGTGGCGCGCTCGAGAAGTGGGGCCTGATGATGAGGGTTTCGAAGAAGCCTGGGCGAGGCAACCGGACGCGACGAATCGCGGCGGTCGGGATGGCGGCGCTGGCCGTATCCGCGATCGCGGGATGCGGTTCGGGGCGCACCGGCGGGGGTAGTGACGGGGCCGGTCTGGTGGCGGGCACCACGGACAAGATCTTCTCGCTCGACCCCGCGGCCGCCTACGACAATGGTTCGCTGCTGGTCGAAACCCAGATCTATTCGTATCTGCTGAATTTCGCGCCCGGCGATGCCACCCCGAAGCCGGATGCGGCGGAGAAGTGTGACTTCAGCTCCCCGACGGTGTACACCTGCAAGCTGAAGCCGGGGCTGAAGTTCGCCAATGGGAATCCGTTGACCGCCAAGAGCGTCAAGTTTTCCTTCGATCGCATGCTTGGCATCAACGACCCGAACGGTCCCGCCTCGCTGCTGGGCAATCTCGAGAAGACCGAGATCGCCGACGACCTGACGGTCAACTTCACATTGAAGGTCGCCAACGATCAGACCTTCCCCGCGATCCTGCCGACCCAGGCCGGTCCGATCGTGGACGAGAAGGTCTTCCCGGCCGACAAGGTGCTGCCGGATGAGGACGTGGTGAAGACCAAGGGCTACTCGGGCCCGTACACGATCGCCAGCTACGACAAGAACAAGCTGGTCGAGTACCAGGCGTTCCCGGACTACAAGGGCATCCTCGGCACACCGAAGACATCGCAGGTCTCCACCAAGTACTACGCGACCTCCGACAATATGAAGCTCGATCTGCAGAGCGGTGCGCTCGATGTCGCCTACCGATCCTTCACACCGACCGATATCGAATCGCTGCGCAAGGACAGCAAGGTCACGGTGGCGGACGGGCCCGGCGGCGAGCTGCGCTACATCGTCTTCAATCTGAACACCATGCCGGGCGGCACCCCGGAGCAGAAGCTGGCGGTGCGCAAGGCCATCGCCTCATCGATCGACCGGCCCGCGCTGGCCGAGGGCGTCTACAAGAACACCTATCAGCCCGCGTACGGCTTCGTGCCGCAAGGTATGCCGGGTGCGGCCGAGCCGCTGAAGGATCTCTACGGGGCCAAGCCCAATAAGGACGCGGCGGCGAAGTTCCTCTCCGGTGCGGGCGTCGCGACACCGGTGGAGCTGAACCTGCAGTACAACCCCGATCACTACGGTTCGAGCAGCTCCGAGGAGTATGCGGCGATCAAATCGCAACTGGAGTCGACCGGGCTGTTCAAGGTGAATCTGCAATCCACCGAATGGGTTACCTACCAGAAGGAACGGGCCCGCGACGGTTACCCGCTCTATCACTTCGGCTGGTTCCCGGACTACCCGGACGCCGATGACTACCTGACCCCGTTCTTCGGCCCCAACAACTTCCTGCAGTCGCACTTCGAGGACCCGAAGATCAACGCGCAGCTCACCGCGGAGACGACCGAGCAGGACAAGACCAAGCGCATCAAACTGATCGAGGACGTGCAGAAGGATCTCGCGCAGAACTACCTGCCGACCCTGCCGCTGCTGTCCGGTAAGCAGATCGCGGTGTCGAATCCGAGCGTCAAGGGTGTGTCGGACACACTCGACGCGTCCTTCAAGTTCCGGTACACGGTGCTGAGCAAGTGACATCGGGCGAAGCCGGGTCCGAAGCTGTTGCCGCCGCTGAAAAGCAGGCACCGGTTCGGGCCCGGCGCTTCGGGCTGCCATGGGCCGGGAAGCCGAGTGGGGATTCCCGGCAGCTGGCGTTGTTGCGGTACTTGGTGGTTCGACTGTTCTTGATCCTGCCCACGGCGTGGATCCTGGTCACCGTCGTGTTCTTCCTGATGCGGGTGATCGGCGATCCGATCAGTGCCGCGATGGGCGGACGGATGACCCAGGAACAGATCGAAGTGCGCAAGGAGGCGGCCGGTTTGAACCGGCCGATCCTGACCCAGTATTGGGAATACATCTCCGGGCTGATGCACGGGGATTTCGGTCACTCCCAGGACAATCGGCAGATCAGCGAGGTGGTGACAACCTACGGGGCGGCAACGCTGGAACTGGTGTTCTGGGCGCTGCTGGTCGCCTTCGCGGTCGGCGTGCCGCTCGGCAGATACGCTGCGACACACCGTGATTCGGCGGCCGATGCCGGGCTGCGGTTGTTCGCCATCCTCGCCTACGCGGCGCCGGTGTTCTTCGTCGGTCTGCTGCTGAAGCTGATCTTCGCGGTGAAGCTGGAGTGGCTGCCGGTCGCCGGCCGGGCGAGCACTCCCGTCGAACTGCAACTGCAGCATGTCTCGCCGAAGACCAACATCATGGTGGTCGACGCAATCCTCTACGGGGACAACAGTTATCTGATCGATGTGCTGAAGCATGCGATATTGCCCGCGGTCGCACTCGGTCTGCTGACAGCGGGCATCTTCCTGCGCCTGGTACGCGTCAATCTGATCCAGACGCTGCACAGCGAATTCGTGGATGCCGCACGCGCACGCGGACTTTCGGCGCGGGTGGTGACGGGGCGACATGCCGTGCGCAACGCGATGATTCCGATCATCACGGTGATGGGCATGTATATCGCGACGCTGCTCGGCGGTGCGGTGCTCACCGAGACCACCTTCGAATGGAAGGGGCTGGGTTATCAGCTCGCGGAATACCTGCATCAACGCGATTTCATCGCGGTGCAGGGCATTGTCGCGTTCCTGGCGCTGGCCGTCGCGGTCATCAGCTTCCTGGTGGATGTCATCGTCGCGCTGATCGACCCGAGAGTGAGGTTCTGATGACCGCTCCGGAATTGGCGAACGAGCCACTGGTGATGCCGCCGGTGACGACGGCGAAGCGCAGGCGGATCCCCGGATTGCGGCTGTTCACCATGACAGCCGGATTGCAGCGGGTGACGCTGATCGTCGGACTCGGCCTCGTCGCGGTATTCGTATTCGTGGCGATCTTCGCGCCGCTGATCGCACCCTACGGACTCGCCCAGAACTCCTCGGACGGAGTCGCTTTCGTCGCACAGCAACCGCCATCGGGCCAGCATTGGTTCGGTACATCGGTGCGCAGCGAGGATGTGCTGTCCCGGGTGATCTTCGGCGCCCGTACCGCGCTGATCGTGATCGCGATCTCGCTGGTGATGTCACTGGTCGTCGGGGTACCGCTCGGATTGGTGTCCGGGTACATCGGACGTGCCCTCGACCGGGTGCTCGTGCTGTTCATGGACGCCATCTACGCGTTCCCGACCCTGCTGCTCGCGATCGTCGTGTCCATCGTGGTCGCGGGTGGGCAGTCGAGCAGCTTCGGCGGCGTGCTGTCGGCGTCCGTCGCGATCACGGCGATCTATGTGCCGCAATACTTTCGGGTGGTTCGCAATGCGACCGTCGCGGTGAAGAACGAACCGTATGTGGATGCGGCCAGGGTCACCGGTGCGTCAACCACTCGAATCATGTTCCGGCACATCCTCGCCAACGTCACGCAGTCGCTGCCGGTGATCGTCACCCTCAACGCGGGCGATGCCATCCTGACGCTGGCCGCGCTCGGCTTCCTCGGGTTCGGTATCGAACCGACCCAGGCGGCCGAATGGGGTTACGACCTCAACAAGGCGCTTTCCGATGTCTCCAACGGCATTTGGTGGACGGGCATCTTCCCCGGTACGGCCATCGTTCTGGTCGTGCTCGGGCTGACATTGGTCGGTGAAAGTCTCAACGAGGTGCTGAATCCGTTGCTGCGCACCCGTCGTGCCCTCGCCCCGGCCACGGTCGCCAGCGACACCGCCATCGAAAAAAACGTTCCCGCAACGGAACTCACCGCCGCTGAACTGGATCTGCGCGAAAGTGACAGCGCCGCAGCTGAAGACAGTTCAGCAGGGGAAGGAGTATCGCAATGACGGAAGCGGTCGCCGAGACCAAACGCCCGGCGCTGTCCATCGAATCGCTGTCGGTCACCTTCGCCACCGACGCCGGTCCGGTCTACGCGGTCAGCGATGTCTCCTACGAGGTGTTTCCCGGCGAGGTGCTCGCCATCGTCGGGGAATCCGGCTCCGGCAAATCGGTGAGCTCGCGCACCGCGATCGGACTGCTGCCGAATACCGCCCGGGTCGACGGCCTGGTCACCCTCGGTGCGGACAAGGTCACCTCGATGAGCGAGCGGCAGCTCACCGCGCTGCGCGGCGGCGCGATTTCGATGATCTTTCAGGAGCCGGGTCGCGCACTCGACCCGCTGTTCACGGTGGGCTATCAGATTGCCGAGGCACTGCGGGCGCACAGCGATATGAGCCGCAAGGCCGCCAAGGCCAGGGCGATCGAACTGCTGCGCATGGTCGGCCTGCCCGATCCGGAGCATCGGGTGGACTACTACCCGCATCAGCTCTCCGGTGGCCAGAAGCAGCGCGTGATGATCGCGATCGCGATTTCCTGCGAGCCGAAGGTGATCATCGCCGACGAACCGACCACCGCCCTCGATGTCACCGTGCAGGCCGAAATCCTGGAACTGCTGCGCGATCTGCGCGATCGCATCGGCAGCGCCATCGTGCTGATCACGCACAATATGGGCGTGGTCGCCGATATCGCCGACCGGGTGGTGGTCATGCGCGACGGCAACGTGGTCGAGCAGGCGCCGGTGGACGAACTGTTCGCGGCGCCGAAAAAGGAGTACACCCGCAAACTCCTCGCGGCCGTTCCGCATTTGGGCACCGAGCAACTGGAGCACGGTGCGGTCGAGGAGGTCGCCGCAGGCGAGCCGGTGCTCGAGGTGACCGATCTGGTGGTGCAGTTTCCCGGACCGTTCGGCCGACCACCGTTCCGCGCCGTGGACGACGTGAGTCTGTCCATTCGGCCCGGCGAAACCCTCGGCCTGGTCGGCGAATCCGGTTCCGGGAAGTCGACCATCGGCCGCTGCGTCGCGGCCTTGCAGCGCCCGACGTCGGGGGTCGTGAAGGTGCGCGGACAGAACATCGCGGAGCTGTCGCAGCGGCAGCTGCGACCGATTCGCCGCCGCTTCGGATTCGTCTTCCAGGATCCGGCCAGCTCGCTGAATCCGCGGCTCACCGTCGGCGATTGCGTGGCGGAACCGCTGATCGTGCACAAGGCGGGCAGTTCGGCGGAGATCCGGGCGCGAGTCCGCAAACTCCTCGATGACGTGCAGTTGCCCGCGGGCACCGAACGCCGCTATCCACACGAACTGTCCGGCGGCCAACGACAGCGCGCCAGCCTGGCCAGAGCGCTGGTCCTCGATCCGGACCTGCTGGTGGCCGACGAGCCGACCAGTGCGCTGGACGTCTCGGTGCAGGCGGCGGTGCTGGAGCTGTTCGGCCAGCTGCAGCAGGAGTGCGGCTGGGCCTGCCTGTTCATCAGCCACGATCTGGCGGTCGTCGACCAGCTGGCCGATCGGATCGTGGTACTGCGCAACGGTGCGGTGGTCGAGCAGGGTGATCGTGATCGCATTCTGCGGCGTCCGGAGCAGGAGTACACCCGGCGACTGGTCGCCGCGGTGCCGGTGCCGGATCCGGTGGAGCAGCGACGCAGGCGTGCGCAAACGGCCGCTCTATTCGCAACAGAGCAGGCTCCCCCGCCTCCCCGGGACTTCGGCCGGTCGTGAGTGCCGGAGGGCTTGATCACCGGGCCGACGGTTGGGTGCGGCGGCACTTACTGGGCGTGCCCGGTGAGTTACCCATGTACTTGCGAAATCAGTCGTCGCTTTTGTCCTGGTGGTGGCCATCCAGCACTACGTCCGGTGCATGCTTGTTATGTGACTCCGGTAGCGTGAGCTGGCATCTATCCGCCGATTCGGTTTGGAGCTTTCCCCGAAAATGACTGAACAGACCCCCAGTGGTGCCGGTGCTTCCTACGCCGCGGCCGGCGTGGACATCGAGGCAGGTGACCGCGCAGTCGAGTTGTTCGGGCCATTGGCGAAGAAGGCCAGCCGACCCGAGGTGCAGGGCGGGCTCGGCGGATTCGCCGGGCTGTTCGCACTGAAGGGTGGCTACCGCGAGCCGTTGCTCGCGGCCTCCACCGACGGGGTCGGCACCAAGATCGCGGTCGCCCAGGCGATGGACAAGCACGACACGGTCGGCCTCGACCTGGTCGCCATGGTCGTGGACGATCTGGTGGTCTGCGGCGCCGAGCCGCTGTTTCTGCAGGACTACATCGCCATCGGCAAGGTTGTCCCGGAGAAGGTGGCCGAATTGGTCTCCGGTATCGCCGAGGGCTGCGTGCGGGCGGGTTGCGCACTACTCGGCGGCGAGACCGCCGAACATCCCGGCCTGATGGATCCCGACGACTACGACCTGTCCGCGACCGGTGTCGGCGTGGTCGAGGCCGATTCGGTGCTCGGTCCGGACCGGGTGCGCCCCGGCGATGTGGTGATCGCGATGGGCTCCTCGGGCCTGCACTCCAACGGCTACAGCCTGGCCCGCAAGGTGCTGCTCGATATCGACCGGATGTCGCTGACCGGCCACGTCGAGGAGTTCGGCCGCACCCTCGGCGAGGAGCTGCTGGAGCCGACGGTCATCTACGCCAAGGACTGCCTCGCGCTGATCGCCGAAACCGATGTGCGCACCTTCGCCCACGTCACCGGCGGCGGCTTGGCCGCGAATCTGGGCCGGGTGATTCCCGCTGGCATGGTCGCCGAACTGGATCGCGGCACCTGGAATCCGGCGCCGGTATTCAAGATGATCGCCCAGCGCGGCCGGGTCGATCGGGTCGAGATGGAGAAGACCTTCAATATGGGTGTCGGCATGGTTGCCGTGGTGGCGCCCGAGGACGTCGACCGGGCACTGGCGGTGCTGACGGCACGGCACATCGCCTGCTGGACCCTCGGCACCGTCAAGAAGGCCAAGGACGCCGACGCGGTCCGCGCCGTACTCGTCGGCGAGCACCCGCGCTTCTGAGAGTCGTTACGACACAACAGCGTCCCGCATCGTCGGATGCGGGACGCTGTTGTTGTGCAAGCCTCGAATGGTTAGTCCGGTCACGCGGCGTCAACGGGTGAAGGGGGAGGCCCGTCGGCCTCCCCCTTCGTCGTCTACCGAGTCAGCGGCGCCAGTCGTTGTAGTCGTCGTCCTCGTCCCAGCGGGATGAGGATTCGTCCGCGTCGTGCTCATCGGACAGCACACCACCACTCCGCTGGGAGGTGGGGCTACCCGAAAGCTCGCGCTGAAGGCTCGCGAAGTCAGTCGGCGCGGAGCTGTACTTCAGCTCGCGTGCGACTTTGGTCTGCTTTGCCTTAGCCCGGCCACGGCCCATGGCTGACCCCCTCGCGTCACTGCGGGGCGGCCTGGGGTTTGTTGGCGGCCCCGTTCGAATTAATACTCTTCCTGACAGACACTTTAGCGTGTGTCAGGCGGTCGCGCTTCCAGGAGTGGGGGAAGAACTCCGGAAGTGGCGCCGTTTGCCCGGTTGTCGCCGTCGGGCCGCCCCCTCAGACGACCCCGGGAATCGCTCGGACGACCCCGACCCTGGCACCGCCGCCGAGCACCGGCGGCGCCGCGAGGTCGGCATGCGCGGCGGTCCATTCGACGCCCATGCGATGCAGAATGGCCAGCGTCAGGGGGATTCGCGCACGGTCGTGACCATCGGCGATCTTGTATGCGAAGGCCGTTCCGTCCGGTAGCGCACCTGCGTGTACACCGTCCGCGCCGATCTTGCAGACCAGGCCGGGGGTGGCCTGCATGGTCAGTAAATCGGGTGCGTTGGTGCCGGAAATCACTCGCGGATTGGCGCGAATCGCATCGGCGACGCGCCGCTCCGGCGAACCGGGCGCGGCGGTGGCCATGGCCGCGAACGCACGGGCCAGATTCACCAGTGAGACGGGAATGATCGGTAGTCCGCAGCCATCGATGCCGAGGTCGGTTTCGGGCTCGCCGGTGAGGTCGGTGATGGTGGCGATCACCGCCTGTTGCAGCGGATGCGCCTGGTCCAGGTAGCCCTCGGTGGGCCAGCCGTTGACGGCGCAGGTGGCGAGCATGGCCGCGTGCTTACCGGAGCAGTTCATGTATACGCGGCGGGGTCCGGGTAGCGCCTCGGCCCGTGCGCGCTCGTCCTGTGGTAGGTCGGGCGGGCATTCGAGGGACTTCTCGTCGAAGCCGAAACGGTCGAGCAGGCGCTCGACCAGGGCGACGTGGTCCGGTTCGCCGTAGTGCGATGCGGTCGCGATGGCGAGCTCGGCATCGTCGAGCGGTTCGAAGCCGTTGCGCAGCAAGGTGATCGCCTGCATGGGCTTGTTGGTGGAACGCGGGAAGATCGGGACGTGCACCTCGCCGAGCGCGAGGGTCGGTTCACCGTCGGCGCCGAGGATCACCACCGAACCGCTGTGCACGCATTCGCGGAAGCCGGAGCGGACGACCTCGACCAGTTCGACGGTCATAGCTCGGCTCCTGTCGGTTCGGCCCGCTGCTCGCGCGCATTCGCCACATCGACCCGCTGTTCGCGGGCACGGGCGGCATTGGCGTGGCGGCGGCCGTGACGCTCGATCTGCATCCGCACATCATCGGAGATGGTCGGTTCGGTCGCGAGCAGAATCGCGAGAAGATCGGGATCGTGGCCGGTGAACAGGTCGCGGACGGTGATGCCGTGCTCGGGTGTGTGCACGATGCGGACCTCGTCGCCCGCGCCGATCGTGCCCTCGGTGAGTACGCGCAGGTAGGCGCCGGTATCGCTCTGCAACGTGAACCGCTTGACCCAGTGGGACTCGCCGGACCAGTGCTGGAAGGTCGAGCACGGCACACGGGGCGCGCTCACCTCGAGCAGGGTGTCCCCGATGCTCCAATGCGCACCGATCACCGCATCGCTGACCGGGAGTCCGGCGATGCGCAGATTCTCGCCGAACCAACCAGCGGGCAGCTCGCGGCCGAGTTCCTCGCCCCAGCGCCGCGCGTCTTCCTCGGCGTAGGCGTAGACGGCCTGATGTACGCCGCCGTGATTCTTGGTGTCGCACACGTAGTCGCCGTCGAGGCCGTGGGCACGCGCGGCGACGCGATGGGGAACAGGTCGCTTGTCGATGGCCGTCCGGCCGAAGCGGGTCGGCACCTCCAGTTCGGCATGGACGACGCACACGGCAAGCACCCGAGCGCAATCGGGCTGCATCAACGGCCACGCAACCGGTCGACGGCGATCCGACCCGCCTGGGGTGCGTCGTCGGCGGGGACCGAATCCGGATCGATGGCGGCGGCGGTCGGGCCCGCGACCAGTTCGGTATCGGCCGGGATGGTGCGTTTGATCAAAGCCAGTGCGATGGGGCCGAATTCGTAGTGGTCGATGACGGTGCCGAGTCGGCCGACAGCACGGCCGCCCGCGGTGACGTCCTCGCCGGTGGCCGGACGTTCGTCGGCCGAGCCGTCGAGATGCAGCAGCACCAGGTGGCGCGGCGGCTTGCCGAGGTTGTGCACCCGGGCCACCGTTTCCTGGCCGCGGTAGCAGCCCTTGTCGAGGTGCACCGCACCGTGTTCGGCGATGCCGCCGATCCAGCGGGCCTCGTGCGGGATGGTTCGTTCGTCGGTGTCGAGTCCGATCCGGGGGCGCAGTGCCGCGACGCGCAGTGCCTCGAAGGCCCACATGCCCGCGGGTTCGGCGCCGGCGGCGGTGAGGCGGGCCCAGCGGTCGGCGAGTTGGTCACGCGGGATGACCAGGTCGAAGGAGTCCGCGGTTGGCCACGGCATGCGGCGCAGGAAACCGCCGTCGGGCAGCGGCACCGCTTCGTAGGTGTCCGGGAGGGTGGAAATGCCGAGCGCTTCGGTCAACTCCGTGATGCGTGGGCCGAGCAAGCTCAGCACCGCGTGATCGGCGGCCTCGACCGGTTTGGCATCGGCCCAGAAGACCATCTTCGCCAGGAACTCCAGCAGCGCCGGTCCGTGCTCGCCTTCGGTGTCGATCCACACGGTGCTGTCGAGCTCGGTCAGCACGAAGTGGTGCAGCACCCGGCCGTTGAGATCGAGGTCCAGGTTCTCGGCGGACCGACCGTCACCGAGGTTCGCGATGTGCTGGCTGCTGATGGTGTGCAACCAGGTCAGCCGCTCGGCCCCGGTGATTTTCAGGACGAAGCGATGCGACCGGTCGACGATCGCCACGCGCTCCGCGGCGGCACGCTGCTCTCGGAAGGGATCCCCGTAATGCCAGGCGACGGCGGCGTCCGGCGTACCGGCCGCGCCCGCGACGGCGCCCGGGACAGCGAGGATGGGACTGGGTGCGACGACCACGGACACGTAAACCACTCTAAGCGCGAACCGGCAGTGGTGGCGTCGGCGGGTGTTGCGCGGGGGTCGCAACCGCATCCGGGCGCAACTGTGTCATGGGGGCTTACGGAAGTCGTTCATGACCTAGGCGCGGTCAACGAACAGCGCCTACGCTCGTCCCATGGTGGATCGAGTTCTTGTAACACTCGACGGCGCCGTCCAGGATCCGGACGCGCCGTTGTTGTTTGCCGACGACATCGGCGTACTGCGCGGTGACGGTGTCTTCGAGTCGGTTTTGGTTCGCGCCGGTGACGCGTGCGCGATCGAATTTCATCTAGGCCGACTGCGTCGTTCGGCGCAGGCGCTCGATCTACCCGAGCCCGAGCTGGGGAAATGGCGAGACGCGGTCGAGACGGCGACGAAGGAATGGGGGACCGACCGCGAGGGCCTGATGCGGCTGGTGCTCACCCGTGGGCGCGATACCGAGCTGTCGGCCCCGTCCAGCGTCACCTCGGGTGATCTCGCGGCCGCGGTGCCGGTGCCGACTTCCTATGTGCTGGTGCTGCCGGTGCCGGAGCGGGTGCAGAAGGCGCGCACCGATGGCGTCGCGGTGGTGTCGCTATCGCGTGGGATCTCGGTCGATCTGGCGCAGGCCGCGCCGTGGCAGCTGCTGGGTGCGAAGACGCTCTCCTACGCTACCAATATGGCGGCGCTGCGGTTCGCCCAGCGGATGGGCGCCGATGACGTGATCTTCACCAGTACCGAGAACCGGGTGCTGGAGGGGCCGCGCTCGTCGGTGGTGATCGTGCGCGATAAGCAGTTGATCACCCCGCCCGCCAAGAACGGCGTACTGCCCGGGGTTACCCAGCGCGCGCTTTTCGCCGAGGCCGAGAAGGCCGGGTGGAAGTGCAGCTACGACTCGCTGTTCACCGCCGACCTGTTGACCTGCGACAGCATTTGGCTGCTGTCCAGCATCACGCTCGCCGCCAGGGTGAATTCGCTGGACGGATTGCGCATGATGGCGCCGGACAATGCGGCCGAAATCATCGAATTGGTGGACCGAGGAGTGGAGCGGGCCGGGGCCATCGGTGATTGGTGAGTTCGCCGGGCCGTGATCTTCGTCCTACTACGGCGTGTAGGAGTACTCGGCGAGCTCGGAAAACGGGTCGTTGAGGGGCTGGAGCCTCGGTGTGTCGTGGCGTACGCCTCCTTGATGGACCCATTCCCGGGCGTACTCTTACTACGTAATGTCGTAGATCGGCGGGAGGTCGGTTTTGAGCGTCCTGGACTTATCGCGTTGGCAGTTCGGCATCACGACCGTCTATCACTTCATTTTCGTACCGCTGACGATCGGTCTGGCCCCGCTGGTGGCGGGTATGCAGACCGCTTGGGTGATTACCGGCAAAGAGCACTGGTACCGGCTGACCAAATTCTTCGGGAAGCTGTTCCTGATCAATTTCGCACTCGGTGTCGCGACCGGCATCGTGCAGGAATTCCAGTTCGGCATGAACTGGAGCGAATACTCCCGCTTCGTCGGTGACGTCTTCGGCGCACCACTCGCGCTGGAGGCGCTCGTCGCATTCTTCCTGGAATCGACCTTCCTCGGCCTGTGGATCTTCGGTTGGACCCGGCTGCCGAAAATGGTGCACCTGGCGACGATTTGGTTCGTCGCGATCGGGGTGAATGCCTCCGCGTACTTCATCGTCGCGGCAAATTCGTTCATGCAGCATCCGGTCGGCGCCAGGTACAACCCGGAGCGGGGACGCGCCGAACTCACCAGCATCTGGACGGTGCTCACCAATAACACGACCCTGGCGGCATTTCCGCACGTGGTGGCCGGAGCATTCCTGACCTCGGGAACTTTTGTGGTCGGCATCTGCGGCTGGTGGATGGTGCGCAATGCGCGCAGCGGTGACGAGACCAAAGTCGCTGAGGCGCGAACGATGTGGCGCGCCGGCGGACGCGGCGGCCTGTGGGTGATCGTCATTGCCGGTGTCGCGCTGTTCTTCACCGGTGACGTGCAGGGCAAGCTGATGTTCGAACAGCAGCCGATGAAAATGGCTTCGGCGGAATCGCTGTGCAATACCGCAACCGATCCGGACTTCTCGGTGCTGACCATCGGCACGCACAACAACTGCGACAGCGTGACGCACGTACTCGAGGTGCCGTACGTGTTGCCGTATTTGGCCAAGGGCAAGTTCAGCGACGTCACCTTGGACGGCGTCTCCGATCTGCAGCACGCGTACAACGCGAAATTCGGGCCCGGCGACTACCGGCCCAATCTGTTCGTCACCTACTGGTCCTTCCGGGCCATGATCGGCCTGTCGGCCGGTGCGATCCTGCTCTGGTTGGTCGGCCTCTGGCTGACCCGCGGCGGCCGGATCACCGATAAGCGCTGGTACTCGTGGCTGTGCCTGATCGCCATCCCGACTCCGTTCCTGGCCAATAGCGCGGGCTGGGTCTTCACCGAAATGGGTAGGCAGCCATGGGTTGTCGCGCCGAATCCGACCGGTGACCAGAGTCTGCGGCTGATGGTGCAGCAGGGCGTCTCCGACCACGTCGCGGGCACGGTGATCACCTCGCTCGTGGTGTTCACCCTGCTGTACGGCGCGCTCGCGGTGGTGTGGTTCTACCTCATGCGGCGCTACACGGTCGCCGGACCCGAGCCCGCGAAGATTCCGACCGGCGGACCAGACGATACGGGCGGTCGTCATCAGGCCGAAGAACCTGCCGTCGAACAGCTTTCGTTCGCCTATTAGGAGCCGACGATGAATCTGCAACAGTTCTGGTTTCTGCTGATCGGCGTCTTGTTCACCGGCTACTTCGTGCTGGAGGGCTTCGACTTCGGGGTCGGCATGCTGATGCCGATCCTCGGCAAGGGCAGCGATACCCGAAGGCGGGTGGTGCTGAATACGATCGGGCCGGTATGGGACGGCAACGAGGTGTGGTTGATCACTGCGGCCGGTGCGATGTTCGCCGCCTTTCCGGAGTGGTACGCGAGCCTGTTCTCCGGTTTCTACATCGCATTGCTGCTCGTGCTGATCGCGCTGATCGCGCGGGTCTGCGCCATCGAATATCGCAGCAAGATCGACGATGCGCGGTGGCGGGCCTGGTGCGATGCCGCGATCGGAATCGGTTCCTGGGTACCGGCATTGGCATGGGGCTGGATATTCGCCAACGTCGTGCGTGGGGTGCCGCTGAACGAGAAGAAGCACATCGCGGGCTCGGCGTGGGATCTGCTCGGGCCGTATGCCTTGCTCGGCGGACTCGCGACCGGATTGCTGTTCGCGCTGCACGGCGCGGTCTTCCTGGTGCTGAAGACCGGCGGCGAGGTGCGCTCCGATGCGGCGAAGACAGTGCGATTGTTGCTGGCGCCGACCGCGATCGTCGTCGGTGTGTTCGGCGTGTGGACGCAGTTGGCCTACGGAACCGGATGGACCTGGATTCCGTTGGCGCTGGCGGTAGTCGGGCTGCTGCTCGCGGGCGCGGCGAGTTTCGCCGACCGCGACGGGTGGGCGTTCGTCGGCACGGCGGTCACCACCGCGGCGGCCACGGTGCTGCTGTTCGGGTCGCTGTATCCGAATGTACTGCCGTCCACCATCAGCGACATGTTCAACCTGACCATCGACAACGCCTCCTCGACGCCGTACACGCTGAAGGTGATGAGCTGGGCGGCCGTGGTAGTAACGCCCGTGGTGCTGGGCTATCAGGGTTGGACGTACTGGGTATTCCGCAAACGGATTACGGTCGAGCAGATTCCCGCGCCGATCGGCCTGCCGTTGGAAACCGTCAAGGACTGATCATGGCTCGCCCGCCCGTCGACCCCCGGTTGTGGAAGTACGCGCGCTCGGCCCGCCGCTACCTGGTGCTGAGTGTGGCACTGTCCGTGGTGATCACGGGTTCGATCGTGGTCACGGCGGTCGCACTGGCGACGGTGCTGGCCGGGGTCGTCACCGATCCCGGTCGGCGCAACTCCGGGGCGTGGACATTCGAGTTGGTGGTGCTCGTGGTCGCCATCGGCTGTCGAGTGCTCGCCACCTGGGTGCAGTCGCGAATCGCGCATCGGGCGGGGGCCGCGGTGGTCGCGGAACTGGAAACCGCGGTGCTAGCCGCCGGGGCTCAGCTGCCGCCGCGCGAACTCGAAACCCGGCGAACCGAATTGGCGGTTGTCGTGAGTACCGGGCTGACCGGGCTGCGGGCGTATCTCACCGGGTATCTGCCCGCGCTGCTCCTTGCTTGCCTGGTGCCGCCGATTGTCTTGGTGGTCATCGGGTTTCATGACCCGGTCTCCGGTCTTATCGCCGTGGTAACGCTGCCGTTGATTCCGGTGTTCATGGTGCTCATCGGTCTGCTCACGCAGGGCCGGGCGGAGGCCACCCTCGTCGCGACCACACGGCTGTCGGATCAACTGCTCGATCTCTTCGCCGGAATGCCGACGTTGCGGGCGTTGGGGCGGGAGGGAAGCGCGGGGCGGACGGGTTCGATGGAACACCGGGTGCGCGCGCTCGG
This sequence comes from Nocardia pseudovaccinii, assembly GCF_050942345.1. Lineage (NCBI taxonomy): Bacteria > Bacillati > Actinomycetota > Actinomycetes > Mycobacteriales > Nocardiaceae > Nocardia > Nocardia pseudovaccinii. The sequence goes on along the minus strand of NZ_CP192074.1, from coordinate 9,241,572 downwards.
GGATGCGTTGCGGCAGCGCACTATGCGTGCGCTTCGGATCGCGTTCCTGTCGTCGATGGTGCTCGAGATGCTTGCCACGCTCAGCGTTGCGTTGATCGCGGTGTCCATCGGTCTGCGGCTCGTCTACGGCGAGATGAGTCTCTATGCCGGGCTGGTGGCGTTGATCCTCGCGCCGGAGGTGTATCTGCCGCTGCGGATGGTGGGGGAGCGGTTCCATGCGGCGCAGGACGGAATGGCAGCCGCGGACAAGGCATTTGCTGTTCTCGAGCCGTCTGTGCAGGTTCGGGCCGAATCGGGTGCCGATGGTCAGGCGGCCGACGGGGACGCGGGCGCTGTCCGGTCGGTCTCCGGAACTGGTGGGACTGGTGCTGCGGTTGGCGGAGCGGGCGTTGTCCGGTCGGCAGCGCCCGGGTGCGCAGGTGCTGTCAGGCCGGTTTCGAGTACCAATGGTGTTGATCCCGCGGCCGTCGTCGGCTCCCATCACGGGAATCTCGGCGGTGAGGGTGCTGTGGCGAGCGGCGACCACGGCAGGGACAGCGAACTCGGTTCAGCGGCACCGAATGGCGATCCCGCCGAGACGAGGCATGAAGTCGGCAGAGATGGCCGGGGCCTCATCGAGATATGCGATCTCTCGGTACGCGCCAGGGACGGGTTTGCGCCCGCCGGGCTGACGGCGGTGTTGCGGCCGGGGTTGGTGACTGTGTTCACCGGACCCAACGGGAGCGGGAAATCGACTGCGCTGCAAGCAATCCTGGGATTGATCACGCCGGAGTCCGGCTCGGTGGAGGTCGACGGCAGCGACGTACGTGCGCTGGATCAGAACGCCTGGTGGGCCCGTGTCGCCTGGCTGCCGCAACGTCCGGTTCTGGTCCCGGGAACGCTGCGCGAGAATCTCGAATTACTCGGCGCGCACACACCCGACACCACGGCCAAGGGTGCGGCCCGAGTGCTCGACGAACTCGAAGCCGCCTGCATCGCAACCGGATTCGATGCGGTACTCGACGAACTCCCCGACGGCTGGAACACGATCGTCGGCGCGGGCGGCATCGGCCTCTCGCTCGGCCAGCGCCAACGCCTGGCCCTCACCAGAGTGCTCGCCGCCGACCGCCCGATCCTCCTTTTGGACGAACCAACCGCCCACCTGGACCGCGCCGCCGAAGCCACCGTTCTCACTGCGCTACAACAGCGAGCTCGCACCGGCGCAACCGTAATCGTCATAGCCCACCGCCCAACCGTCCTCGCCGCCGCCGATCACATAATCCCCATCCACTCGACCGCACCTCAGGCAGTCGTCTCATGAACCGCGCGAGAGACACTTCGGTGCCGAGCACAACGGCTCGTCGTGGACCAGTAGCGGATCTGCGGCGCATGTGGGGGTTGCTCGAGTTGTCGCCGTGGCGAGTTGCCGTGGCGATCGGGTGGGGTGTGGCGGCGCTGGGTAGCGGTCTCGGGCTGGCGGCCCTGGCGGCGTGGTTGATCGCGCGTGCCTGGGAGATGCCTCCGGTGCTCGATCTGAGCGTTGCTGTCGTCGCGGTACGGGCGCTCGGTATATCCCGTGGCCTGTGCCGATACCTGGAACGCCTTGCTACCCACGATGTCGCGCTGCGTGCGATGACGACCGCCCGGACAACCGTTTACCGGACTCTCGCTCAATCGGACGTCTGGATGCGGCGGGATATGCGAGGCGACACCTCGGACAGCGGTGTGGGTCGTCCGGTGGCCGAGACGGATTCGACGAGCGCGGATGGTGCTGCGTCGTTGCGGCGCGGAGACCTGCTGGTTCGAATCGGCAGCGATATCGATGACCTCGGAGCCGCTGTCGTCCGTGTGTTCGTGCCGATCGCGGTCGCGATTGTGCTGTCGCTGGCCGCGATCGGACTCATGGCCACCATTTCGGTTGGGGCCGCGGCCATTCTGGCGGCATCGCTCGGCATTGCCGGGATCGTCGCACCGTGGCTCTCGGGGTGGGCCGCCCGCGAGGCCGAACGTGCGGTGCGCGCCGACCGCGCCGAATTCACCGCGCAGGCGCTCACGGTCCTCGACCACGCGGCCGAACTCCGGGTCGCGGGCAAGCTGGATGCCGCGCTGACGGCCGCCGACCGCGCCGGACAACGTGCGGTCGCCGCCGAGGATTCCGCGGCCGCACGCAGCGCCTGGGCCGCCGCGGCGACGCCACTCTCGATCGGCGCCAGCGTCCTCGGCGCCCTTCTGATCGGCATCGCGATCTACGGCACCAACCCGCCCGCCATGACCCCCATGGCCCTCACCATCCTTGTCCTGCTCCCCCTCTCGGCCTTCGAAGCAGTCGCCCCACTACCCGCCGCCGCGCAGGCCCTCACCACCGCTCGCGCGGCCCTGCACCGCCTCCCGCTGCTCGAAACCACCCGAAACCCGATGACGCAGCAACGCTGTGGCCGCGCGATCGCCGACTCCGCCACGAACCGGCACAGCGACTCGGCGCGAGATCATCTGCTGCGCGATGCCACCGGACGAGCCGAGGGCAGCGGGCACGGCTCGTCGACAGCGGGCGCACCAGCGACACCCGACCGCAGGGGCATTGATGCGGGCATCCGCGACGCACGAAATTTATTGCCGGGCAATCTACCCGAGCGTCCGACGGCAAAGCGGATCGCCGTCGTCGGACCGAGCGGCGCGGGCAAGACCACGTTGCTCATGGCGTGGGCGGGGTTGTTCGGTACGCCCGTGCCCGGGGTGACGTTCTTTGCCGAGGATGCGCACATCTTCGGCACCTCCGTGCTCGAGAACCTGCGTGTCGCGCGGGGGGATCTGACTGTCGAAGCGGCCGAGAAGGCTTTGTGCGCGGTCGGTCTCGGGGATTGGCTGGCATCCCTGTCGGATGGTGTGCACACGGATCTGGTCGGAGGTGCGGCCGCGGTTTCTGGCGGGCAGCGGCGGCGGATTCTGCTCGCCCGAGCGCTCATTTCGCCCGCGCGGGTGCTGCTGCTCGACGAGCCGACCGAACATCTCGAGGCCGAGGCGGGCGCGCGACTGCTGCGCGAGCTACTCGATATCGGCAGCGGCCTTGTCGAACCCGACCGAACTGTGGTCGTCGTCACACATCAGCTGCCATCCGATCATCGCGCCGAAGCGGTGCTGCATATCGATGGATCAGGCCAGGTCAGGGCCACTGGAGGAGTTGAGGAGCGCACCGGTTCAGCGCCCAGCGAAATTCCGTTGCCGACGCGCTGACCGCTGACTAGATTCGTTTGTACACAAGGAAGGAGGTGGTTCGAAGAATGTATGTTCATAGGACTCGTGAGGTGGCTGTCCGCTAGCGCCACCGCTGCAACGGATTTCCGTTCGCGCGAGCGCTGAGCGAATTCCAGGCAGCCACCCGGCCCCCGAGCTACCGGTCTAGTCCGACCGGGACCCATGCAGGCTTCACCGCCTGCGGGGTATGGCTCGGGGGCCGTTCCTTTTTCGGCACAATTCTCTCGGACGGTAGAGTCCGGCGACCGGGTTCGACACGAGGGGTAGCCGATGCCATCGGAGGGTCTCGCAGCAGTGGTTGGCCGCCGCATCAGGGCGGTTCGCCGCATGTTCTACGTACAGGGCAGTGATGTCGACCGCACCGAAGGCCCCATCGAATTGACCTTCGACGACGGTTCGGTGCTGCTGCTGGACGCCGGAACCGACGGCGAGGAACTCCTGGTCGCATCGACCCCGTGGCGCGACCCGTTCGCCGGTCTCACCGAACCCGAATACATCGAATACGTAGCCGAATCCGGCAAATACACCGCGTTCGACGTCGGCTCCGAACCCCCGTACTCACACCTGATCGGCTCCCACATCGCCGCCGTCTCCGAATCCCGCCTGCACGACGACCGCCTCCGTGCCGCCGTGCTGGAGGTGAACGGCTCCAAACTCGCCGTCGAAACCGTCGCCGACGAACTCCTCGTCACCTGGCACCCAACCTGATTCGCCCCGCTGTCCTAGGCGTCCCTTTTCCAGTGAAGTTCTACCTCGGCAGGCGCTACGCTGGGGCAATGACCGTTGAGCCGTTTCCTGACTGGTTGATTCCACCTGCTGGTGGGTTCACAGTCGAGGACTTTCTGGAGCTGCGCGGCCTTCCGAAGCATACCGAGTTGATCGATGGGGGTCTGGTCTTCGTGAGTCCGCAGGAAATGTGGCACAGCCGGTGCGTGTCGGTTCTCTGGCGGGACCTCGATCAACAAACTCCGCCGGATCTCTATGCTGACCGTGAAATGGCCGTCAAACTCGGACCGCGTCAGATGCCGGAACCAGATGTCCTGGTGGTCAGCAAAGCGGCGACTCGTCGAGCAGGTCTATCCACTTACTACTTCGCTGAGGACGTTGTTCTTGCTGTCGAGGCAGTGTCTCCGGATTCCGAAGAACGCGACCGGGAGACGAAGCCAGCCAAGTATGCGAAGGCAGGAATCCCGAACTACTGGAGGGTCGAGCGTCGTGACGATGAAGCCGTTGTCTACGTCTACGAACTCGACCCCGCCACAGCAACTTACGGCCTGGTCGGTATTTTCCACGACCGCCTGAAGATCAACGTGCCCTTCCCGATCGACATCGACCTGACATCGATCTGGCCGCGCGACTAACCGATGTAGCGCTGCAAACGGGCCGAGAGGCGGGGTTCGAGGGGACCATCGGCGACTACCCGCTCCTCGACGTAGGCGAGATCACCGCCTTCGACGATGCCGTACAGGCGTTTGGCTCCGCCGACGACGATGCCGGATTGGCTGCGGATGACGACATCGGTGGCCAATTCCCAGGAGGACTGGGTCAGTGCGGTGCCGTAGAAGAGTTCGACGATACCGGTGCTGTGGGTCAGCAGCAGTTCGATGACCTCGTCATCACCGTCGATGCCGACCCGCCAGAAGCCGCTCTCGCGTAGATCGGGTCCGCCGTAGGAGCCGTCGGAGTCGATGACCCAGGAACGCGAGTCCCAGGCCAGGTAATCGCCACCGTCGTGGGAGACGATGATCTGCTGGCCGAAGCGGTAGTCGCCGCGAGCGGGATCGTTGCCCTCGCCCTCACCGCGCCACACGCCGACCATCGGCAGCAGCGCGAGCATCGACGAACTCAGATCCGGGCCGAGCCGCAGATTCGCGGTGTCCTCGGGCAGCGGCAGATCCGGTAGCACCGGAATATTGCGCGCACCAGTCCATTTCGCCCGTTCGGCGGCCTCGGCCACGGCCTCGTCGCCACTGCGGCGCGGCGCGGACTCGGCCGGGCCGTTGCCGTTCAGTTGTTCACTCGCTCGCTCGGCCGGGTTGGAACCTTCGCTCGCGAGTTCACTCATGATTCGGTGAACAACCGGTAGAAGACGTACAGGCCGAACCAGCCGATCAGAACGGCCACGGCCACCAGCAGAATCTCGAAGAAGAGGACCACAACTGGAGTCTAACGAGTTGCGTCCCGCCCAGCACAACGGCCCCGTTGCTTCCCAGTTACCGGGAAACTACGGGGCCGTCGGCGCAATTACTTACTTGGCGACTGCCACATCCACGGCGTGGATGCCCGCGCCCTCCGGACGAACCTCGGCCGAGCCGTTGCCCGAGGAGGACAACGCGCGCACGGTCCACGCGCCCGGCGCCGCGAAGAAGCGGAAATCACCGGTGCCCGAGGCCACGACCTCGGCGGTGAAGTCACCGTTGCCGTCGAGCAGGCGCACGAACGCGCCGCCGACCGGCTGACCGTCGGTGCTCAGAACACGGCCGGTGATGACCGTTTCCTTCTCGACATCGACTCCGGCCGGAATGGCCTGTCCCTGGGTAGGTGCTGCGCACATGTGATTACTCTCCCAATTCGATCGGTGCACCGACGAGCGAGCCGTATTCGGTCCAGCTGCCGTCGTAGTTCTTGACATTCTGGTGGCCCAGCAGCTCCTGCAGCACGAACCAGGTGTGCGAGGAACGCTCACCGATGCGGCAGTAGGCGATGGTGTCCTTGGATCCGTCCAGCCCGGCCTCGCCGTAGATCTCGGTCAGCTCGGCATCGGACTTGAAGGTGCCGTCCTCGTTCGCGGCCTTGCTCCACGGCACGTTGATGGCGCCCGGGATGTGGCCGGGACGCTGGCTCTGCTCCTGCGGCAGGTGCGCCGGAGCCAGGATCTTGCCGGAGAACTCGTCAGGGGAGCGGACGTCGACCAGGTTCTTGATGCCGATGGCGGCGATGACCTCGTCGCGGAACGCGCGGATGGTCAGGTCGGGCGCGGCGGCCTTGTACTGGGTGGCCGGACGGTTCACGGCGTCGCGGGACAGCGGACGACCGTCGAGCTCCCACTTCTTGCGGCCGCCGTCGAGCAGCTTGACGTTGTTGTGGCCGTACAGCTTGAAGTACCAGTAGGCGTATGCGGCGAACCAGTTGTTGTTGCCGCCGTAGAGCACGACCTCGTCGTCGTTCCCGATGCCGCGCGCCGAGAGCAGATCGGAGAACTGCTCCTGGTTCACGAAGTCGCGACGAACCTGATCCTGCAGGTCCTTCTTCCAGTCGAGCCGAACGGCACCCTCGATGTGGCCGCCGTCGTAGGCGGAGGTGTCCTCATCGACCTCGACGAAGACGATGCCGGGGGCGTTGAGGTTCTCTTCGGCCCAGTCAACGGAGACCAGGACATCGGAGCGAGCCATGTTGTTCCTTTCGGGGTGGTGACTTGCAGTGTCAGTTCGCCGGGGACCCAGCGGTGTTCGCGTCAGGCCCGGAGGCGGTAGCTTGCGTGACCACGGAGGGCCCGCGAACACCGCCCATCGGCCCTGCCCGGCGGAGTCGGGCGACCAGCGGATAGATCTGGCAACCCAGGCAGATCCCGAACGCCGCGTTCAAGAACGCCGCGAACAGGGCGAAGCCGGCGAACACCGCGCCGACGACGGTGGAGCCGACCAGGAAACCCAGCAGGCTGACGGCACTGAAGACCAGGCCGAGTAATTGGGCGAACCGCAGCGGTGCCACGGGTTCGGTTTCGAGGGTCGGACCAACGCGTGGCGCGACGAACGCGGCGAAGATCCGGCCGTAGGGATGCCGCCGCGGCCCGTAGGCCGCGCCGATCGCGAAGACCACCGCCTGTGCGGCGACGAGCACCGCGGCCAACGGCGTCGAAACGGCTGCCGCGAGCAGGATCAGAACGAGGACGCCGGTGGTGACCCACGCGGCGAAGCGTGGCCCGCGCACGTCGACGACGACGGGAATTCCGTTCTCAACGGCTGTGTTTCGGGAATTTGTGGACATTGTGCGTACTCCTGCGCTGAATTTCGCTGTTGGCGGGAAAAATGCCAGTTCGCCGGGGGATCAAGAGATCACTCGCACGACGGACGCAGGTCGGCATCAGGAATTCTGACGGAGCCGACCGCTCAGCCACACAGGCAGCAACAACCACCGAGGCGACACAGATCAACTGTGCGGCGTCGGGTGAGCATCAGCTCGTGGTTGGCTTGCACGCAGAGCAGTTTACCTGGTTCTGCCGGAGAATTGGACCCGGGGTTCGTCACAGTTGCTATCAACCCTTGTCACGCCCGGTTTTTCCACCGTCAGGGGCGATTCGCCGGAAGAGTTATCCCACGGTCAGCGGCTCGAGTGCGGTACGCAGGTCCGCGGACTTGGGGACCCCGGAGATCCGGAATCGTTCCCGCCCTTCGATATCGAAGACGAAGGTGGTCGGCAGCGAGAGCACGTTCAGTTCTTTGGCCAGCGCGGGCTCGGCATCGATATCGACCTCGATATCCAGCGGCGGACGCGGTGATCCGGACAATTCCTCGGTGACCCCGGCGACCACGCGTCGCACCGCGTCGCACGGTCCGCACCAATCGGCGGAGAAGTGCAGTACCGCCGGGCCCGAGTTGTCGGCGCCGACCGATGCCAGCAGATCGGTGCGCGCCGATTCGTCCGGTAGCTGGGTGTCGCTCGCGCGCAGCTTGCCGTTGCGGCGCCGCAGCACCACTCCGACCGCAACCGCAGCAAGCAGCACTACCAGCAGGATTGTGATTTCAATCATGGTCGCCGCAATCTGTCCAGGTCGATGGTCACGTTCTCGGCCTTGGCCTCGATGACGATCTGGCCGCCCTGTGCGGAGACCTTCGTCGGCCGCAGCCCGAACGGCAGTTCGTTCGTATCGATTGTCCGGGTGAACTGCTCCAGCACCTTGGGGCGCTCGGTGTCGGTGACGACCGCAGTCGTCGTGGCATCACCCGTGCCACGGTAGATGCTGGTCGCGACGATCTTCACCTGATCGCCGTCGACCACGAGGTCTGCGGTCACACTCACATTGTCACCGCCGAGCGGTGCACCCGGCTTGCTCGGCGTCTTGCCCGGCATGGTGCCGGTGAGCAGGAGCTGCCCGCCGGTGGTCATACCGGACCCGCCCGATCCGCCGGTTCCGTCGGATTTGTTCCCCGGCGCCGAATGTACTTGCAGGTCCGGGATTTTGAACAGCCTGCCGAGTTCGGTCGGCTCGAGCCGCATCTGCCCCTCGACCCGATCCACCGGAATCGCGCGCACGTTCCCGTCGGTGAGGTCGCCGATGGAGAGGTGGGCTCCGGTCAGCGTCGCGCCGACCGAGATTTCGCCGGGGATATCGGGTCGCATGACGCGCGCACGGATATCGACGGTCTGGTATCGGCCGTCGAGCGCCTGGGTGAGAAAGGGGAACCCATAGATGACCACGTCGGGATCCGCGGTGAGGTCGGCGCCGACACGCAGGGCGCGCGACACGCGGTACTCGGAGTAGGCGGCGGCGCCGAAATCGATGACTACCGCCAATGCCGCGAGGCACAGCAGCCCGATGATCAGCTTGCGCATGCGGGCAACACTACTTGGCGGTGCGTTTCGGGTATCGCACCTCTGCCCCGAGGTGCCACACTAACCCCGGATGGCGAGGTCATCGGTGTTCACGCGCTAATCTTGCATCCGATTACCTGTGATTAGCGACGTGGCCCCGGCGGTGTGGCTGTTGTCCGGTGCTACTAGATGGGAGGAGGGCTTGTGGAGCTGCTCCTGCTGACCTCCGACCCCAACCCCGAGTCGGTTCTGCCCTCGCTGTCGCTGCTGGCGCACAATGTGCGCCCGGCGCCGACCGAGGTGGCTTCCCTGCTCGAGGCGGGGACCGCGGATGTCGCGCTGGTCGACGCGCGCACCGACCTGGCCGCGGCCCGCGGCCTGTGCCGGCTGCTCGGCAGCACCGGGTCGTCGGTGCCGGTGGTCGCCGTGCTGACCGAGGGCGGGCTGGTCGCCGTCAATGCCGACTGGGGCCTGGACGACATTCTGCTGCCCGGTACCGGACCGGCCGAGCTGGACGCCCGGCTGCGCCTGCTGGTCGGCCGCAACGGCGGTGTCGCGAGCCCGGAGAACACCGGCAAGATCACCCTCGGCGAACTGGTGATCGATGAGGGCACCTATACCGCCCGGCTGCGCGGTCGCCCGCTGGATCTCACCTATAAGGAATTCGAACTCCTCAAATACCTCGCGCAGCACGCGGGCCGGGTCTTCACCCGGGCCCAGCTGCTGCAGGAGGTCTGGGGTTACGACTTCTTCGGTGGCACCCGCACGGTCGACGTGCACGTGCGCCGCCTGCGCGCCAAGCTCGGCAGCGAATACGAATCGTTGATCGGGACCGTCCGCAATGTCGGCTACAAGGCCGTACGCCCCGCGCGCAACAGCACCAAGGGCGACCACGTCACCTTCCCCGACGACGAGTCCGCCGAGGACACCGACGATTCCCCGCCCGTCCCCGTCAACGGATCCGTCCCGTAGCCGTTGGAATGGCGCGCGGTATTCGCGCGTTCGTCGCGATGACGGATCGACGAGGGAGACGCTGATGGGTGAGACGACGCTGCGGTGGAGTACGGAGCTCGATGCCGATGTGGCGCGGGCGGTGCGTGAACTGCTGGAGCGGGCGAGCGCCGAAGACGGTGTCGCGCCGGTCTCCGAACAGGCGGTCCTCTCGCTCGTCGCGACGGATTCCGGGGCCGAACATCTGGTGGCGCTGCGTGCCGGTGTGGTCGCCGGTTACGCGAATCTCGTTGCCGCACATGGCGAACACCCCGCAATGGCCGAGGTCGCCGTCGATCCGGCTGCGCGCGGCCATGGCATCGGTGCGGAATTGGTCTCGGCGGCGCTGACAAAGGGTGGATCGGGTGCTCGGGTCTGGGCACACGGAAATCGGCCCGCCGCCCAGGCGCTCGCGGCCCGGCTCGGACTGCACGTCGCACGGGAGTTGTGGCAGATGCGGCGGTCACTGGCAACGCCAGAGCTACCGGAGTTGGTCGTTTCGGAAGGTACCGCGCTGCGGACCTACGAAGGCGCCGCCGACGACGCCGAACTGTTGCGTGTCAATAACGCGGCCTTCGCCTGGCATCCGGAACAGGGCGGCTGGACCGAGCGGGATATCGCCGTCCGCCGCGAAGAGTCCTGGTTCGACCCGAAGGGGCTGTTCATCGCGGTGGATCCGGCCGATCCGGACCGCATCCTCGGATTCCACTGGACGAAGGTGCATTACGAGGAGAACCCGCCGGTCGGCGAGGTTTATGTAGTGGGCATCGACCCGGCCGCGCAGGGCCGGGGCCTCGGCCGTCTGCTCACCCTCGCGGGCCTGCGCTACCTGCGCGAACGCGAGCTGCCAGAGGTTCTGCTCTATACCGAGGCCGACAACACCGCGGCCGTGCACACCTATACCCGACTCGGCTTCGAACCGTCACATATCGATGTCGCCTATTCGGCCGCTGACTGAATAACAGGCGGCTCGCCGGGGTTGCTCGAGTAACACTGGGGCAAATGTCACACATAACGGGACCATTAGCGCCGGGCTGTTCACCCTCCGTTCACTCAGCCTGGTCCAACTGTCAACCGAGCGACCTTACGTTACATAAGGGCGGCACAGTTGCCGCCTGGTGCGCAAGTTCCCCGCGAACGGCACCACGAAACCCGCCCGGGCCGGTGAGGGACCGGGCGTGTCGAACGCGATTCCCCGGAGGAATAAGTGAACTTCAAGCGCAGCAGCGCCCTGATCGGTGTGCTGGCCGCCGTCGCCATGCCCCTGGCCGCCTGTGGCAGCGACGACAACAGCACCTCGTCCAGTGGCGATTCCACCGCCAAGGTCGATGTCGCCTGTGGCGGTAAGAAGGCGCTCAAGGCCAGCGGTTCCTCGGCTCAGAAGAACGCCATGGACCGCTTCGTCGCCGCCTACGAGGCCAACTGCAGCGGCTCCACGCTGAACTACACCTCCAGCGGTTCCGGCGCCGGTGTGAACGAATTCCTCGGTGGCCAGACCGATTTCGCGGGTTCCGACTCGCCGCTGAGCGACAAGAAGGGCGAGCCCGCCAAGGCGCAGGAGCGCTGCGGCGCCCCGGCTTGGAACCTGCCGACCGTCTTCGGCCCGATCGCCATCACCTACAACATCGACGGTGTGAGCGATCTGGTGCTCGACGGTCCGACCGCCGCCAAGGTGTTCAACGGCACCGTCGCCACCTGGGACGCGCCGGAGATCAAGGCGCTGAACCCGACCGCCAAGCTGCCCTCGGACAAGATCTCGGTGATCTTCCGCAGCGATGAGTCGGGCACCACCGACAACTTCCAGCTCTACCTGGACGCCGCCTCCGACGGCGCGTGGGGCAAGGGCGCGGGCAAGACCTTCAACGGCGGTATCGGTGAGGGTGCCAAGGGCAACGAGGGCACCTCGGCCGCCATCAAGAGCACCAAGAACTCGATCACCTACAACGAGTGGTCCTTCGCCAAGGCACAGAACCTGTCCATCGCGCAGGTCGTCACCTCGGCCTCCAAGGATCCGGTCAAGCTGACCCCGGAGTCCGCGGCCAAGGCCGTCGACAGCGTGAAGATCAAGGGCGAGGGCAACGACCTGGTGCTCGACACCTCGTCGTTCTACAAGCCGACCGCGGCCGGTGCGTACCCGATCATCCTGCCGACCTACGAGATCGTCTGCTCGAAGTACATCGACGCCGACACGTCCAAGGCGGTCAAGGCATTCCTGACCTCGGCCGTCAACAACGGCCAGAAGGGTCTGGACACCGCGGGCTACGTCGCGATCCCGGACAAGTTCAAGACCAAGCTGACCACCGCGATCAACGCCATTTCCTGATAGCTGCCACGCCATGACCGTGCACCCTGAGGTGTCCGCCGCGGACCAGTCGGACTCGACTGGTCCGCTGGCGGCTGGAGATACTGCCCCTATGTCGAGTGAACCGAGCACCGAACCGGACTCACCGAAAGGTCCGGCCGCAACACCGGCCAGGAAAGGCCACAACCAAGGGGCCGAGGTCGTCTTCCGGTCGCTTGCCACCGCAGCGGGTGCCACGGTCGTGGCGGCCATCGCACTGATCGCCCTATTCCTACTGATCCGGGCTTGGCCCTCGATCATGGCGAACGAGGCGAACTTCTTCACCACCAGCGAATTCAACACCACCAATGCCGATCACCTGCGATTCGGCATCCGGGACCTGCTCATGGTCACGGTGTTGAGCTCGATACTCGCGCTGGTGATCGCGGTGCCCATCGGTGTGGGCATCGCACTTTTCCTGACCCACTATTCGCCGAAGCCGATGGCGCGTCCGTTCGCGATGCTCGTCGATCTGCTCGCGGCGGTGCCGTCCATCGTGTTCGGCCTCTGGGGCTTCCTGGTGCTCGCACCGCGGCTCGAACCCGTCGAGACGTTCTTGAACAAGAACCTCGGCTGGTTCTTCCTGTTCTCCGACGGCAATGTGTCGATCTCCGGTGGCGGCACGATCTTCACCGCGGGCGTGGTGCTGGCGGTGATGATCCTGCCGATCATCACCTCGGTTTCTCGCGAGGTCTTCAACCTGACACCTCTCTCGCATATCGAGGCCGCGCAGGCGCTCGGCGCGACCAAATGGGAGATGGTCCGGATGACGGTGCTGCCCTACGGCCGCAGCGGTGTGATCGCCGGTTCCATGCTCGGCCTCGGTCGCGCGCTCGGTGAGACGATCGCGGTATTGGTGATCCTGCGCACCTCGGCACAGGCCGGTCACTGGTCGCTGTTCGACGGCGGCTACACCTTCGCCTCCAAAATCGCCGCCGCCGCGTCGGAATTCAGTCAGCCGCTGCCGACCGGCGCCTACATCGCGGCCGGCTTCGTGCTGTTCGCGCTGACCTTCATCGTCAACGCGCTGGCGCGGCTCGTGTCCGGTGGAAGGGTGAACGGGTAATGACCACCACGACGACTCTCGACAAGCCGGTCAAGGCGCCCACCTTCCGGCATGTGAGCGCGGCCCGCCGCCTCAAGAACAACATCGCGACCGGAGTGGTCTGGGCCTGCTTCGCCATCGCGCTCGTGCCGCTGATCTGGGTGCTGTTCATGGTGGTTTCGAAGGGCCTCGAGTCCGTCGTCTCGCCGGACTGGTGGCAGAAATCGCAGAAGGGCATCCTGCCGGACCAGACCGGTGGCGGTGTGTACCACGCGATCTACGGCACCATCGTGCAGACCGTCGTCGCCGCGATCCTGGCGGTGCCGCTCGGCATCATGGCCGCGGTTTACCTGGTCGAATACGGGCGTGGCGTGCTGGCCAAGGTCACCACGTTCATGGTCGACATCCTCGCGGGTGTCCCGTCGATCGTCGCGGCGCTGTTCATCTTCGCGCTGTGGATCGCGACCTTCGGCTTCCCGCAGAGTTCCCTGGCGGTGTCGCTGGCGCTCGTACTGCTCATGCTCCCGGTGGTGATTCGCAGCACCGAGGAAATGCTGAAGCTGGTTCCCGACGAGCTGCGCGAGGCGTCCTACGCGCTCGGAATTCCCAAGTGGAAGACCATCGTTCGGATCGTGGTGCCGACCGCGGCGCCCGGCATGATCAGCGGCATCCTGCTCTCGCTCGCCCGCGTCATGGGTGAGACGGCGCCGGTGCTGGTGCTGGTCGGCTACAGCAAGTCGATCAATACCAACCTGTTCGACGGCAATATGGCGTCGTTGCCGCTGCTGATCTACCAAGAGTTGGCGAACCCGGAACCGGCCGGCCGAGCCCGGGTGTGGGGCGCGGCGTTGACGCTGATCCTGTTGATCGCCCTCTTGTACGCGGCGGCCGCGGTCGTCAACAAGCTGCTCACGCGGAACCGATAGAAGCGAACGGAAAAATGGCCAAGCGGATCGACGTCAAAGACCTGAATATCTACTACGGCAAATTCCATGCGGTTGCCGATGTCAAGCTGTCGGTACTGCCGCGCAGCGTGACCGCCTTCATCGGCCCGTCGGGTTGCGGTAAGTCCACCGTGCTGCGTTCGCTCAACCGGATGCACGAGGTGACCCCGAATGCCCGCGTCGAGGGCGCGGTGCTGTTGGACGGCGAGGACATCTACGGCTCCGCCGTCGACCCGGTCGGCGTGCGCCGCACCATCGGCATGGTGTTCCAGCGCCCGAATCCGTTCCCCACCATGTCGATTCGCGACAATGTGGTGGCCGGGCTGAAGCTGCAGGGTGTGCGCAACAAGAAGGAGCTCGACGAGGTCGCCGAGCGTTCGTTGCGCGGCGCCAACCTGTGGAACGAGGTCAAGGACCGGCTGGACAAGCCGGGCGGCGGCCTCTCCGGTGGTCAGCAGCAGCGTCTGTGCATCGCGCGCGCCATCGCGGTATCGCCCGATGTGCTGCTGATGGACGAGCCGTGCTCGGCACTGGACCCGATCTCCACCCTGGCGATCGAGGACCTGATCACCGAGCTGAAGAAGGAATTCACCATCGTCATCGTCACGCACAATATGCAGCAGGCCGCGCGCGTGAGTGACCAGACCGGCTTCTTCAACCTGGAGGCACAGGGCAAGCCGGGCAAGCTGATCGAGATCGACGATACCGAGAAGATCTTCTCCAACCCGGGCCAGAAGGCGACGGAGGATTACATCTCCGGTCGCTTCGGATAAGCGGCAACAAAAGGCCCGCACTACGGTGCGGGCTCCTCCGCCTCCCCGCACCTTCAGGCACCAGACTCATGTGCCCGAACGCGCGGGGAGGCGGCTGGCAGTACGAGCGCATCACGTCAGCCCGTACCCGGCGAGTTACCTATGTGCTCACGAAATCAGTTGAGCCAGATGGAAATACAAAAGGCCCGCGTAGAACGCGGGCCTTCATATTCACAGCTCGGCGTCGGGGTCCGGCGGCAGCTCACCGGTGACGAGGAAGATCACCCGGCGGCCGATCTCCACGGCGTGGTCGGCGAAGCGCTCGTAGTAGCGGCCGAGCAGCGTCACATCGACGGCCGCGGCGACGCCGTACTTCCAGTCGCGATCCATCAGCAACGTGAACAGGTGACGATGCAGATCGTCCATCGCCTCGTCGTCCTCGTTGAGCTGCGCGGCGCGCTCCGGATCACGGGACTCGAGCACTTCCTTGGCGCCCTCACCCATATTCACCGCGATGCGGCCCATTTCGGCGAAGTAGCCGTTCACCGCCTCGGGCAGTGCGTGGTTGGGGTGGCGGCGCCGGGTCACCTTGGCGACGTGCAGCGCCAGGGCACCCATCCGGTTGACGTCCTGGACGATCTGGATCGCGCTCACCACCTGCCGCAGATCACCCGCCACCGGCGCCTGCAGCGCAAGCAGGGCAAACGACTTCTCCTCGGCATCGGTGATCAGTTCGGCGATCCGGTCGCCCTCGCTGATCACCGACTCGGCCAGAGTGAGATCGGCCTGGAGCAGTGACTGGGTGGCCCGTTCCATAGCCGAACCCGCCAGACCGGCCATCTCGCCCAGCAGGTGGGCAAGGTCGGCCATTTGCTCGTTGTAGATGACACGCATGAATACAGACATTAGTGCCAGGTGCTGACCTAGTCACCAACACTGGGTTAATGGGTGGTGCCGAACGATTGCGAGGGTGTTGCCCCAGCTCGTGGCGGCGCTACTTGCAGGTTTCGTCGGCGGCGTTCACGTGCTCCAGGTCCGAGGGCAGTGTGACCGGTTCCGCACTCGCCACGGTGACCGAGACATTCGAGATCGGATCGCCGACCGGCGTGGGAGTGCGAATGGTCGGGTTGTCGGCACCGATCACGACCTCGACGATGCCACCGAGACTGTTCGACTGCTCCATCGTCGCCCCGGGCAGGGAACTGGCCACCGTGGCCGCCTCGGCCTCGTGGCCGGGCCCGAAGCGCACCTTGGTGGCGACCTCGGAATTGCCGCCGGAGTAATTGCCGGTGTTGTAGATCTGGAAGCCCTGATTGCCGAGCTTGGTCGCCGCCTTATTGGCCGCTCCTGCCGTCTCCGACCCATTGGAGACCAGCAGCGATACCGAACTCGGATCGACCGCGGTCAGCTTCGGCGGCGTCGGCTGGGCCGATGGGATCGAACCGGGGGCCGGGGTCGACTTCTTCTCGCCGGGCAGCGGCTGGTCATCGATGATGGCGCGGAAGATCGCCTTGATATCCGAATCGCGCGGGATCTCGTTGCCATAGGAGGTGGTGCCCGCGGTCGGGATGGTCAGGAAGGTGACCGCGCCCGCGTCGACCTTCTGCAGCGAGCGGCCCAGCGTCAGCAGGTCGGTCGGTTGCACCTTGTCGACGAAGGTGTGGCTGGTGAATGCGGAGATGAAGCCGTTCAACTTGCCGGGATCGAAGAGCACCCGGCTCGACAGTGCGCCGCGCAGCAGCGAGGCCAGGAAGCGCTGCTGCCGGTTGATCCGGTCGTAGTCGCTGCGTTCCTCGCCGTAGACGTGCCTGGCGCGCACGTAGTTGAGCGCGGTCTCGCCGTTGATGTGCTGATGGCCCGAGTTTTCCAGCACGGTGCCCAGGATGCCGTCGATGATCGGCTTGGGCGTGCAGACATCGACGCCGCCGACCTGATCGACCATCGCCTCGAATCCGGCGAAGTCGATGCCGATGAAGTGTCCGATGCTCAGACCCGTCATCTTGCGGATCACATTGACCAGACACTTCGGTCCGGCGAGCGCGTACACGGCATTGAGCTTGTCGCCCATGGCCGAGGGGAACACCTCGTTGGTGTATTCGGCCTTGTCGTTGTCCCAGCCGTTGCACTGCGGCCGGGTGACATCGAGGTCACGGGGGAACGAGACCACCACGACCCGCGAACGGTTCTTGGGGATGTTCACCAGCATGACGGTGTCGGCGCGGGAGCCTTCGGCATCGTCCAGAGTCCCGGCACCCACTTGGCCGTTGACGCCCGCGCGGGTGTCGGTGCCGACGAGCAAGTAATTCTCGTCGCCGAGCTGCGCGCCGGAGTCGACCACGTCTTCCGGATGGTCGTCGAGTGCGGAGACCTGGGTGAAGCCATTGGCGGTCGAACGTAGATAGCTCCAGCCGCCGCCGGTGACCAGCAGCGCGACCACCGCACAAATTGTCAGGGTGGCCCGGCCCGCGACCTGCAGCCGCTTATTGCGGCGCTGTCGGCTCGCGGCGAGCCGGGACAGGCCGACACGGGTCGATGCGGCCGCGGTTTTCGGGGCGTCCGGATCGGTGGTCGGCCAGCCGATGGTGCGCTTCTTCGGTCGCGGGGTCTCCTCGACCGGGGGGATCACGTCGGTGACGACCTCGGGCGGCTCTTTTCCGGAAACCGTCGATGCGCGGCGTTTCCCGGTGCGCGCGGTCGTCGGGGTGCCCGCGATGTCGTCGACGACCGGGGAGGCCGCGGAACGGCGGGCGGCGTCGGCCTTGGCGGCTGGAGTGGCCGTTGTACGGGGTGCGTCGGTCTTGCGTCCGGCCGGGGTGCTCGCGGTGCGCGGCGCTTCGGTATTGCGTGCAGCCGGGGTGCTCGAGGTGCGGGGCGCGTCGCCTTTGCGTCCAGCGGGCATTGCGGATGTGCGTGGCGGCGCGTCCGCCTTGCGTCCGGCCGCCGGGGTAGCCGATGTGCGGGGTGCGTCGGCACCGCGTCCGGCTGGCATGGCTGATGTGCGTGGCGGCGCGTCCGCTTGGCGCGCGGAGGGAGCGCCTGATTTGCGCGGCGGGGCATCGGCTTGGCGGGCGGCGGACTCCGGCGGCTTCGGGGCAGCCCGGTTCGCGTGCGTGGGCGGTGCATCCGGGGTCGCGGACCGGCGTCTGCGCCCGCTGCGTTCGTTGTCGACCTTCTGGACCAGGTCCTGAACCGTCAGCGGTGTCGAGCCGGAATCGGGATCGTTATGTCGGGCTCTCCGGGACGACCGTGCACTGTCGCGTTCGGTGTAATCCGCCGTGGGATAGCGCTCCCACGGGGCGCGACCTCCGGGCCGTGGCGACTGCCCGTGCCGATCGTCACCCACCAACGAACCTCGCTTTTCGTCTCCGCTGCCGTTTCGGCCGCTTTCGACCCGCATGACCGATTCCGCCAATGATAACGATTCCGCCACGGCGAGCCAGCCCAGTGCGAAATCGACGGGCCGAGGTCGTGTTGCACATTTGGATATGTGCTGGTCGGAGGGTTTTTGACGATCGAGTGACAGTGCGATTGCACGTACAAGTCGCTTGCCGGTCGGTCGAAACGATCAGCCGCCGCTGTGCATCAGATCCGCGGCCGCGGGGACGGCCGGATCGTCGGGATCGTCGAGCCAGCCGTGCGGCAGCGCCACCTTGCCCGGCGAACCTTGACGGCCGCGCGGACCCTCGGCATCGCGGGGGAACGGCGCGGTCGGGTCGAGTTCGCCGATGAGGTCCTGCAACTGAGTGAGACTCGACACAGTCGCGAAGGAGCGGCGCAGGTCCGCACCGACCGGAAAGCCCATCAGATACCAGGCCATATGCTTGCGCAGATCGCGCATGGCCTTGTCCTCGCCGAGATGTTCGGCGAGCAGCGCCCCGTGCCGGTACAACACCTCGCCGACGCGGCCGAGGTTCGGCGCCTCGGGCAGAGCTTCGCCGCGCAATGCCGCCTGCAATTCGGCGAACAGCCACGGGCGACCGAGGCAGCCGCGGCCGACAACGACTCCGTCGCAACCGGTTTCGTCCATCATGCGCACCGCGTCGGCGGCGGAGAAGATATCGCCGTTGCCGAGCACTGGAATCGTCGTGACGGCCTCCTTGAGCCGCGCGATCTTCGTCCAGTCGGCCTGGCCCGAATACCGCTGTGCGGCGGTGCGGGCGTGCAGTGCGACGGCCTTGGCGCCCTCGGCCTCGGCAATGCGTCCCGCGTCCAAGTAGGTGAGGTGGTCGTCATCGATGCCGATGCGGAACTTCACCGTCACCGGAACACCGGCCGGTTCGGCGCCGGAAACCATCGCCTTGACGATCTTGCTGAACAGCGCGCGCTTGTACGGCAGTGCCGCGCCGCCACCCAGTCGAGTGACCTTCGGAACGGGGCAGCCGAGGTTGAGATCGATGTGATCGGCCCAGCCCTCGCCGACGATGATTCGCACGGCCTCGCCGAGTGTGGCCGGATCCACACCGTAGAGCTGCATCGAGCGCGGATGCTCGTCCTCGTCGAAGGACATCATGTGCAGCGTCTTCTCATTGCGCTCGACCACCGCCCGCGCGGTGATCATTTCGCACACATAGATCGACGTGGAGCTGCCGAACTCCCGGCACAGCTTCCGAAACGCCAGGTTGGTGATGCCCGCCATCGGCGCGAGCACCACCGCCGGATCGACCGGATACGGCCCGATCCGCAGCGTGCTCTTGGCTTCGGCAGTAATCGTCACGCCCACCAGTGTCTCATCAGCGGCCGGGCGTCCTCGAGCCGTATGCGCTGACGTGCGCTGATTCACCTGCTATTCGCCGCGGAGTCTGCGGTGGTAGATCTCGCGCACGGCCGGGTCGGGTTGTGCGTAAGCCGTCGTCGCGCCGGTGAATTTGGCGACACCCAGCTGTGCGCGATAGGGCAGCAGCTGTGCTGATTTGATGATGGCCGCGAGTCGGCGCGGCACGGTCACCAGCGGTTTGTCCTGCTTTACCGATTTCACGATGGCCTGCGCGACATCCTCCGGATCCACCGTGGTCAGCGGTGTAATCCAGGTCGGCATATTGGCGCCGGCCGACAGTTCGGTGCGCACGATGCCCGGCAGCACCGCGCCGACGTGCACGCCGTGCTCCTTCATCTCCAGATGCAGCGCCGAGGTGAAACCGACCACCGCGTGCTTGGTCGCGCAATAGGTGGCCAGGCCCGGAAAGCCCTGTGTCCCAGCCAAAGACGCGATATTGATCACATGTCCGCTGCCCCGGTCCATGAATCGCCGGACGGCCAGACGCGAGCCGTGGATCACGCCGTTGAGGTTGATATCGATGATCCGCTGGGTCATCGCCTCGTCCTCGTCGGCGAACAACCCGGTCGGCATGATGCCCGCGTTGTTGACCAGCACATCCAGCGGGCCGAGCGCGCTGTCCACGCTGTCGAGGAAGGCGGCGAAGGAGGCCTTGTCCGTGACGTTCAGCGGCAGGCCGACGATCTTGGCATCCGGATCGGCGCCCAACTCCGCCGCCGTCTTGGTGACCAGTTCGACATCGATATCACCGATCGCGACCGCGGCGCCCGCCCCCAGGAATGCCTCCGCGGTGGCCCGTCCGATCCCGCGTGCGCCGCCGGTGATCGCAACGACCTTGCCGCCGAGCGTGGCCTCGCCCTTATTCGTCATGTCCCGGGCCTCCTGTGAGTGAGCGTCGAATGAACCATCAGTACCGCGCACATCGCGCACGACGGAGCCGAGCGTCAGCGAGGCGCAGTCGTGAGCGGGCATCGGATATTCCCCCAGTGTTGAGGTTCCCGGCCGAATCGTCGGCGGTTTGGGCCGATACGTAGCCTGTTACTCGCGGGTATCGCCCGTGACCACCAGACTTATCGGAGAGGGCCAATGACGGAACGGATCGAAGGCGCGGGATCGGGTGCGGACCGCGACTCCGGCGTGGAGCCGGGCAAGGCGACCGAGTCGAAGGCGTCCGATACGCGGGCGGGCACTTCCGGGCAGCCGTCGGACCGGCAGCCGGGCACACTGTCGATTCGCGTATCCACCGTGGTCGTCGGCGCGGTAATCGGCGCATTGATAATCGCGGTCGCCGTGCTGGGCGGTTTTCTCGTCTCGGCCCGCGGTGATCTTGCCGATCGAAACGATCGGGAAGCCGCGGATAAGCGGGCCGAGCAGGTGGCCACCGAATACGCGGTCGGCGCGGCCACCGTCAATTACCAGGACATCCCGTCATGGGTGGCCAAGCTGAAGGCGAATACAGTTCCGCAGCTGGCGAATAAGTTCGACGCGACCGCGCCCAAGCTCGAACAGATTCTGGTTCCGTTGAAGTGGACCTCCACCGCCGCGCCGATTACCGCAAAGGTGATGTCGGAGCAAGGCGGTATCTACAAAGTCGATGTGTTCGTGAATGTGAGTTCGACGAATGCGCAGAGTCCGGAAGGTGCGCAGACAACGGTGACCTACAACGTCACGCTGGATAAGAACTCGGATTGGAAGATCACCGATGTGGGCGGTGTCGACGGCGCACTGCCGGTGAAGTAGCGGCGCAAGGACTTTCGGCGGTTGAAGCTATAAGTTCGCCACTCGGATCGACGTTGCCGAAAATAAACGCGCCGCCGCCGGAGAAATCCGGCGGCGGCGCGTTTACGTTTGCGGTCGAGATCAGCCGGCGGCGACCCCGGCGAGCTCACGCTTCTTCGCCTCGCGGGCGAGCATGCGGTCGCGCTGCTCTTCGAACTTGACGACGTCCTGACTCAGCTTCTCCAAGAACAGCCCGAGCCGTTCGCGCACGGCCTCGCCGCGTGCGGTGAAATCGGTGCGTTCGAAGATGCTCCACTTCTTCAGCACGGGCTGCACCACCTCTTCGAGGTGCTGGCGCAGATCGTAGATGCCGTGCTTGGCCATCAGTACGCCGTTGCGGCGGAAGTTGGGCATACCGGCGCCGGGCATCTGGAAGTTCTCCAGGATCAGCGTGATCGCCTCGATCGCCTGGTCGGGGGACAGATCCAGGGCCGCGCCGCACATGTTGCGGTAGAAGATCATGTGCAGGTTCTCGTCTGCGGCAACGCGCTGCAGCATGCGGTCGGCGATCGGGTCGTCGCAGACCCGGCCGGTATTGCGGTGGCTGACCCGGGTGGCCAGCTCCTGGAAGGTCACATACGCAACTGAGTGCAGGAAGCCCGCATCGGCCTCGGTCGGCGAAGCGAATCCGTTGGTCATGTGGATCATGCGCGCCTCTTCGAGCGCCACGGGATCGACGCCACGGGTAACCACGAGGTAGTCGCGCATGACGATGCCGTGGCGGTTCTCCTCGGCGGTCCAGCGACCCACCCAGGTGCCCCAGGCGCCGTCCTGCGAGAAGTTCTCGGCGATCTCGCGGTGGTAAGAGGGCAGATTGTCTTCGGTGAGCAGGTTCGTGATCATGGCCGCCTTCGCGACTTCGTTCAGTCGGGACTGCTCAGGGTCCCAGTCCACCCCGCCGAGTGCCGCGAAGTTGCGGCCCTCGTCCCACGGGACGTAGTCGTGCGGATGCCATTCCTTTGCCAGGGAGAGGTGCCGGTTGACGTTTTCTTCGGCAACCGGCTCCAACTCCGTGAGCAGCTCGAGTTGAGTCAGATCCCTTGCCATATACAAGCCCTTCATGTGTGTGCGCTCTTGCTGGTCAGTCCCCCGGGTAGACCGTGTGCCGATGCGGCCATACCTTACGGCACCGTAGGTGTGATGCGAAACGCATCTGGCTGACAAATGAGACCTCGTGATAGAGGTCATATGCCGATGTCGGCGTTCGACAACCACACCGAGTGTAGGGGCTCGGCCCGCAGCAAGGGGTTTATCGCTACGGGCCGAGAGTCGTTAGCCCAGCGTGCCGTAACACACAAAGCCCCTGGTGTCGCCGCTGCGATCGTTCCGCTTCACCGCCGAAAAGTCCGCCCGAGTGCACCACCTGTGTTCTCGGCCAACGCTTCTCCGATCGTGCCGCCGATGCCGGCGCTCTTGCCGCTGCTGCCGGGCAGACCGCGAAGTATGTGTCCGATGCCGTCGCTGAACCGCGTCTGTGGTGCGCGCCACTGTCCGGGTGCTGGGGCGGCCAGGCCATCGCGATCGGAGGTACGGCATCGGTGACCAGATCATTGCCGCTGGTGCCCTCCTGTACGCCGGGGCCCGATCCAGTGCGCCGACCAACGAGCCGCGCCCTCGGCTCGGTCGCGCTGGGCGGCAATCAACCGAGCAATGCGGCCTCTACCGCACTCGTATCGGTGGCAGCTGTCCAATAGGAACTGAGAGAGGCAAATCGGCCAGCGAAGTCCACCTGTTGCCGAGGCGCGCCTCCGGGTGTGCGGCCCACGGCATGGAAAGCCAGCCGCGGAATGTGGTGTTTCATGGCCGCGGCCGATGCGCGTCGCGACTGCGCGCGGTCTGGAATATGACTCAGGCGTCCGGTATGGAAACCGGACGCCTGAGAAGGTGCCCCCAGTAGGGCTCGAACCTACGACCTGCGGATTAAAAGTCCGTAGCTCTACCAACTGAGCTATAGGGGCGCGGATGGACAGTGTAGTGGGCCGGGCACGGATCGGGTAACCGGGGGCGGGGCGCGTCGGTTGGGGGCGTGGATCGGTTCGCTCGGGGTTGCCGGGTGCCGCTGCCGAGTCGTGCTGGCGCACCGGGTAACACGATGCGTGCGAGTAGCGATGCTGCCGGTAAACAATTGGTACCCAGCTTTGTTCATTCCTGCCGAGCCGGGCTACCATCCAATCATGTTGCGTACCAATGTCTTTGGATTTGCAGGGGGTGTAGGGCCAGTGCGCGGGGGGACGCAGCGAGGTGACTGGCCGGTGTCGCGCGGTCGGCGCCGCGGCGACGGGGCCGCTGGTCGACTCGGGTGAACAGTGCTGCGACGCTGTCGAATTCGGAAATCCGAGGCATCACTTTGCTTGATTGCGTGAAGTTTGCTGTAACAGATATCCGGATGTTTCGGCCGCTGGAGTCTTCGGTTTGCCGCGTGTCGGATGGTGTTTCCGGGTACCGTGACGGCTTGGTGAATTACGGAAGAATCGCCGACTTACCCGGCGATCCGAAATTCGGCTTATCGTTGGTGTGCCCGAACGTGTCGCGGCCGGTTCGACCGATCGCGACTTCCTACGAGTCGACGCCGGGGGAGGCAGATCCGAGACGAAGTAATGCCCAGGTGCGCACCCCCTGCGGCGCACCTGGGCAGGAAAACTATACCAGCTGGTGTGTTTCAGGATTTTCGCAAGTTTTCGTACCGAAAGTTTGAAACGGGGCGAAATCCCGGTTTGAAGTATTGATAAAACTCATAACTTCGCGCCAAGGGTCCGTTCTTTTGGGGGCACCGATTGGCGACGAGTAGGCTTCGGAGGCGTTTCGAGCATGGCACGGCAGCAAGAGCGGGCCCGCCGGACACGCGCGGCGATAATCAGGTCCGCCGCCGTTGAGTTCGGGAAGAGCGGCTATGCCGCTGCATCGCTCAACCGCATTTTGGAAGGTTCACGCGCCACCAAGGGCGCCATGTACTTTCATTTCGATTCCAAGGAAGATCTCGCACGCGCGGTGCTCGAGACCGCGGTCGACCGATACCGCACATCGGCCGAGCGTTGGCTTGCCAGAACGGATCTCGGTGCACTCGACGTCCTGCACGGGATGGTCGACGAGGTGGCATTACGGCTCGAGCACGACATCATCGTGCAGGCCGAATTCCGGTTGATCATCGAGCCGGACTTCTATCGCGACGTGCAGACCGGCGGCGGTCGAATACTCGGCCGCGCCACCAGAGCGCTCGCGGTCCGCGCCATCGACCAGGGCCAGCTGCGTGCCGACGCGGACCCGGACCGCTTCACCCGCACCATCTCTGCCGCCCTCGCCGGCCAGCGCTATCTGATCGACATCCTCGGCAGCGGGGTCGATCTGCGGACCCGGTTCCAGGAGGCGCTCGAGGTCGTGGTCGAGGCGATGGCCACCCCGGAGTGGGCGGAGAAGTTCCGCAACGACGGCTGGCGGGCGCAAGCTCGACTCGAAGAGCTCGGTTTGGGAGCCTGAACAGCCGATTTGGGAATCGCGGCCGATCTGTCATAAGCTATCCCAGCTCCCAACGGACAGCCGTTGAAGCCGGTCCGGAGAAATCCGGGGCGAGCCCCCTTCGTCTAGCGGCCTAGGACGCCGCCCTTTCAAGGCGGTAGCGCGGGTTCGAATCCCGTAGGGGGTACGGTCTTCGGACCGTTGGAAGCAACGCAAGGCCCTGTGGCGCAGTTGGTTAGCGCGCCGCCCTGTCACGGCGGAGGTCGCGGGTTCGAGTCCCGTCAGGGTCGCAAGATAAGCGCCGGAGCAATCCGGCGTTTCGCGTATGGCATTCACCACGGGTGCCTGCGGCCAGGTAGCTCAGTTGGTACGAGCGTCCGCCTGAAAAGCGGAAGGTCGCCGGTTCGATCCCGGCCCTGGCCACCAAATCCCCTCGACATATCACCTGGTCGGGGGGATTTTTTATGTGTTGGCTCGGTTATCGAACTCGACCGAAGTGACGAATGTCCCGGCGCGCATCGGTGTCCGGTGCGTATGTTGGAGCCTGCAACTCAGGGGGTGAGCTTCGTCGGCTCCGGCGGACGGGCGTACTCCGAAACACATCAGGCAAGTGAAGCAGGTGTCGAGCAGAACCGTAGGACTGCGATTCGAAGGAGGAAATCTCATGCGATTCGTCAAGACCGGTGTTCTCGCTGTAGCGCTGGCCGGTGCCCTCATGACCGGGGCCGGTATCGCGCACGCCGACGAAAGCATCAGCGTGGACGCCAAGTTGCTTGGCTGCGCGATGCAGGCCGGGATCAGCGCATCCGACCTGACGGAGGCCAATATCGGCCGCTCCATCACTGTCTCCGATGAGATTGCCGCCCAGCTCAGGGCTAATGGTTGCCTCTAATCGGTACCGCCGGTCGTCCTGGCCGTCACAAGCCAGGACGACCGGTTTTTCGACCGCGCCGCATCGGTACTCACAAGGGGACGGATCTTGGGGGCCGGGGGTGAAATCGGGGGTCTGTTGATCATGGTGGTGGGATGCTGGGGTGATGGCGGAGAAGTGGTACTACTGCTTGAAGCACCAGCGGGCCGAGAATGGGAAGCAGTGTTGGTTCCGGGATCGGATGGGGCCGTATCCGGATCGGGCTACTGCCGAGCGGGCATTGGAGATCGTGCATGCGCGCAATGCTCGTGCGGATGCCCGGGATCGGGATTGGCGCGATGGAGAGAAGTGAGGGCGCGCCAGGGGTGGTGTGCGGCAACTGATTTCGACATGGATCCGGGGGTGGTCGGCGGGGTGGGCGACGCGATTTGCGAGGTAGTCGGCATGTCGCGGGTATTCGGGTGGCGGCGGGAGCGTGCGGGCGCTCAGGTGGTCTTCAGTTCGATCAAGTACGGTTCTTGGCAATCAGACGAGTGCTCCGGGTCCTGTCGTGGGTCTGCGGGCTGGAACAGGTGAGCAGGGAGGGCGACCCTTGAGGGTTACCGTTGTTGTGCCGACCTACAACGAGCGGGAGAATCTGCCGGTTGCGGTGGAGCGGCTGACGGCGCTGCCGGTGCCCGATCTGCATGTGCTCGTGGTGGATGACAATTCGCCGGACGGGACCGGTGAGATCGCCGACAAGCTGGCGGCCGAGCTGCCGAATGTCGTCGGCGTACTGCACCGCACCGAGAAGAACGGATTGGGTCGCGCCTACGTGGCCGGGATCACCCGGGCACTGGACGAGGGCGCCGATGTGGTGATCCAGATGGACGCCGACCTGTCGCATCCCGCTGAGGTCATTCCGGCGATGCTGGAGAAGCTGGACACCACCGATGCCGGTGTCGTGCTCGGGTCCCGCTATGTGCCCGGCGGGTCCACCGCCGAGGAGTGGAAGTGGTACCGCAAGGCGCTGTCCGCCTGGGCCAACTTCTACGTGAACCTGATCCTGCGTCTGAGCGTCAAGGACGCCACTGCCGGGTTCAAGGCATGGAAGGCCGATACGTTGCGCGCCATCGACGTGGCCTCGATTCGCAGCAACGGGTATTCGTTCCAGGTCGAGATGAACTACCGCACCGTCAAGAAGGGCATCACGATCGCGGAGGTACCGATCCGGTTCGAGGAGCGCACCCTCGGCGCCTCCAAGATGAGCCTCAAGGTGCAACTGGAATCCGCGCTGATGCCGTGGAAGCTGCTGTTCGGGCGCTCGGTCTGACACACCCGGCGACGACCGGGCACCCCGTCACCAGGTAACGGGGGATCCGTCCGTCAGCCGGGAATCCCGTCCGGCAAGCAGCCGGGCACCGTTCGTCAACCGGGCACCCCGCCCACCACCTAACTGGGCACCCATTGGCCTGCCGGGCACCCCGTCTGCCATTTCACCGGGCATCCGTGCGCCAGCCGGGTATCCGTGGCTGCCGCCGCTCAACTTCACCGCAGCGGAAGCGGTCGCACTCGCCATGGCTTTGGCATGCGGCGAGGCGACGCCCTTCGGCCAGGCCGGGCGCAGCGCGTTGCGCAAGATCCTCGGGGTGATGTCGGAGCGCAATGCGGCCGCCGCCCGGATTCGGTTGCGCTGACCGGGTATCGGTCCGCTGACCAGGCATCCGGGAAAGCGGAGCCCCAGGCATACGGGGTGCTGAAGGTCCCGGCGGCGTCACCGGTCCGGCGACGGCCAGTTCAGCAGGGTGTCGGTGTACAGCTGACGGACGGCTTCGACGTTGTCGTCCATATCGTTCGCGTCCCAGCTGCCGACGTCGATCGGGTCGAGGATGGCCACGTCGACGGTGCCTTTGCGCGCGACCATCGAGTTGCGCCAGTTGATTTCACCCGCATTGCGGATCACCACCGGGATCACCGGCACCCCGGCCTGGATTGCGATGTGGAAGGCGCCCTTCTTGAACGGGCCGATGCGCGGCGTATACGACCGGGTGCCTTCGGGTGCGACCGCGATCGACAGCCCGCCACGCAGGGTATGCACGACCGGCGCCAGCGCCGCCTTGGCCTGCGTGGTGTTGGCACGATCGATGAAGGTGACCCCGACGAACCGCATCAGCGGACCGAAGATCGGATTCTTCGTCAGCTCCTTCTTGCCGATTCCGGTGACCCCGCCTTCGAGCACTTTGGGCACGATGATCACGTCGAACTGGCTCTGATGGTTGAACAGGAACACGGCGGGTCTCGGGGCGCGGGCGTTTTCCGCACCGCTGACCCGCAGCCGGATACCGGTCGCGGCGAGCGTGACACCGGTTCCATAGGCCATCAGCGCATCGGCCATCTTCCGGCGCTGACGCGTGTAGGACTTGCTCAGCACGCCGAGCAGCGCCCCGGCCAGTAGCCCGGCGAATCCGGCGACGGTGCGCAGATAGTCGATCGGGCGTGGTGGTTGGCGCGAACGGAACGTCAGTATCTGCCAATTCTGTTCGGCGGCAGCGGTACCGAGCTTTCGCTCGGGATTCACCGCCACCGGATGCCCGACCACCGAGAGCAGCGGCAGATCGGCGATGCTGTCCGCGTAGACGTAGCTGCGGCCGATATCCAGCCCATGCGCGGCGGCGAATTCGCGAACCGCATCGGCCTTGCCATTGCGCCACAGGGTTTTTCCGTCGGCGTAACCGGTGAGCACGCCATCGGTGGTCGCCATCCGGGTGTACAGCACGTGTTCGATACCGAGTTCGGCCGCGGCGGGTTCGACCTGGAATCGGGTCAGCGCGGTCGCGAGCACCACAGTGTGCCCGGCGGCCTCGTGCGTCCGGATCAACTGCCACGCTTCGGGATACAGGTGCCCGTAGATCTTTCTCCGGAACAGCAGCGTGCCCAACTCGTCCAGCTCGTCTTCGGGCTGCTCGGCGAGTATCCGCATGGCCTGCTGCAGGAACCGGCTGTATTCGCCGTCGGTGAGCCCGTTGCGGATGCTGCCGAGCAGGGTGTCCGCGGTGATTCGGCTCTTATCGCGCCGGAATGTCCACCGTGACAGCGGCCCGAAACCATCCACAACGGCGGCGAAGTCGAAGACCGCGGCGACTTCCGGCCCCTGCGGCCCGGACCGGATCGCGGCGATGGCCGCCGCGAGATCCGTTGGGGCCGCGGGGCGCTGTTCGACCATCAGGCCCCCCGTGCGGGGATATTGGACGGATCCAGCGCGGCGGCCTGCGAGATCCGAGCCGCGATAACGCGCAGCTGGTCGGCGAATTCGTTTCTGCGCCGGGTCAATTCGGCCCTCGGCTTGGCCGAGTCATGACTGACGCGGGTCAACAACCCGTGGTTGTCCGCGAGTTTGAGTGCGCTGGAGAACAATTCGGTGGAGACCGATTCCGGACTGTGCAGTCGCTGCTGCAGCAGCATCTGCTTACCGACCGCTACGCATTCGTCGATGAACTCCTTGCGATCGATCTCTTCGGCGCTGTCGTGTGCCGCCAGCCGTTCGGCCACCACGAGCTGCGCGTCGGTGAATGCGCGAAGAGCACGGTGCGCCATCATGAATCCGGATGCGGTGAGTTTGTGCAGAACTTCCTCGCCGAGGGTGTCCGCCGCGGTGTGCTGGTGCCAATCCGGGTCCACCAGCAGCATTTCCGCGGTCATCTGCGCCGAGAACTCGGCCCGCTCCGGGAAGAAGAATTCGAACTTCAGCAGATCGCGCAGTCGGAAGGCCTCGTCCCAGCCTGCCCGCAGCTGATCCGGCGCCTGCATCTCCAAGGCGGACAGGATCGACAATTCGAGAATGGCGCGGTTGATGAACCAATGCACCGCGCTATTGCGATAGAACGCGGCCTCCAGATGCGCACCCGATTCGATCGAGTACACCGGTTCCAGCCCGCCGCGGTACACGGTCACGACCTTGGCCAGCGACAGCTGCTCCAGCACCACCGCGAGACTCTGCTCATCGCGCAGCGCCGCCAGTTCGCCGTGCGGCAGCTCGCGCTTCTCGATGTACCGCAGCACCGGGGCCAGCACGGTACGGACCTCGCCGAGGGTGAGCGCGCGCTCGTGCACACCGAGCAGCGCCAGGGTGACCAGCGCGTTGACGGTGATCGGGGTGACCCTGTTGATACCGTCGGCGACCTCGAAGGCCAACCGCTGCACGGCCTTTCGCTCCAGCTCGGCGACCTCCGTCGGCTCGGTGACATTGCTCGGCTCGGTCCCCGCCGGTTCGGTGCGGTGCAGCGGAATGATCGTCGGCGTCGGAACGAGCGGATCCCCGTATGCGGCAAGGCGATCGCGCGCCGACAGCGGTTCGCCGAATCGCACGTAGACGTGTCCGGCCGAATGCTGTTGGCTGCGTATATAACGCGCCATCCAGGCCAGGCCCTCCGGCTTCTTCTTCCCGCCCACCTGTTCGGTGGCGATGGCGCCGAGTTCGTTCAGCCGCTCATAGGTGATCGATACCGGGACGAGCAGCACATCGTCGATCCGATTCGAACGGACCGCGGAGGCAAGGTAATTCAGCAATCCGTAGCGCGGCGGGCGCAGCTTGCCGGTGCGGGTGCGGCCGCCCTCGAAGTACCACTCCATATTGAATCGCTTGGCCAGCAGGTAGGCGAAGTACTCCTCGACCACCGCCTTGTAGACCTCGTCGTCACCGAAGCTGCGCCGGATGAAGACCGTGCCGGTGCGCCGGGCGATCGGACCCATCGGCCAGAAGCTCAGATTCGCGCCGCCGATCACATGATTCGGTGGAAAGTCATTGCGGGCCAGCACATCACCGAGTACGAATGCATCGACATAGGACCGGTGCGAGGGCAGGAAAACCAGTGGATGGTTGCGGTTCAACGCGCGCAACCCGTCCAGGCCGGAGTCGTCGGAGTCGACATTCCAGGTCGAGGCGTGGATCGGGCGCATCGCCTGGGTGAACAGATCCGAGACCAGCCTGCTCTGGGCGGCGACGAGTTCGTTGAGCGCCTTCTCGGCCCGCCGGTACACCTCGTGCGGACTCGTACCGAGTTGATCCGCGATGAGTTCGAGCCTGCGCAGGAAGTCGGGGGAGTCGAGGATCTCCTCGGCCACCAGTCGCGGCACCTTGTACCGGTCACCGATGATGGATCGTTCGGCACGTTCCAGGGCGACCACCGCGGCGCGCACGATGGCGCGCGCGAACGGCTCGGCGGAGCCCTTCATGAGCAGCGCCGCGGCCTCCGGATTATTGGCGCGCAATTCGCTGAGCAGAGCGGGCTGCCCGGTGAGCACCACGTGGCGGTCCGGTGATTTGCCGACCAACCGGCGTTGCGCGAGTCGGTTCGGCTTACGCGGATTCGTCAGCAGGGCCAGGTCGGCGAAGGTGATGCGGCGGACCCCGTCGCGCTCGGGCGGGAGCCACAGCACTCGGATCGGCACCACCAGCGGATCGTCGCGGCGTCCGACCAGTCGATCGCCGATCGCATCCGCATCCAGATCCAACTGGGTGATCGGTGCGTCGACGCCGAGTTCGTGCTTCAGTCCGCCGTCGGCCAGCCAGGCACCGACGAGTTCGCGTTCCACGCCGGAGCTCGCATCGATCAGTGCCACCACCGAATCGGGAGCTGCCGCTCGAGCTGGAGCGGGCGAATCCCCGCGGTGATCGATCATGACTCCTATTGAAGCCCGCCAGTGGATTCCGCGCAGGAACTCCGGCGGGCGAGTTGGGCTTCGGGTATCGACACGGCGTTTGCGATCGCGGCCGATTGCGATGGCGAACTAGGCTGCGCGCATGGATTGGGCCTTACGCGCGTGCGGCTGGCACGGCCACTACACCTATGCGCCGGACGAGCAGGATCTGGCAGAGCGGCTGCATGTTCAGACGGTGGCCGGTGTCGCGTGGCGGTGTCTGCGCTGCGGCACGTTCGTACCCGGCGAACCGGTTGGCTCCGGGCCCGCCGACCATGCTCCGGAGGTGCCGCGTGGGCGACTGCTGCGGGACCGCTGGCTGATGCGGGCGTTGGCGATCGAGCGGTTGGTGCGCGGCTTGCTCTTGGTGGTCGCCGCGCTCGCCGTCTTCAAATTCCGGTCCTCGCGCGAGGATATGCGGGCAGCCTTCGACGAGGAACTGCCGCTGCTGCGGCCGCTGGCCGATCAGATCGGCTGGGATATCGACCGATCCAAGATCGTGCATCTGATCGATGACGCGTTCTCGCTGTCGAATACGACCCTGCTGTGGGTGGCCATCGGCATCCTCGCCTATGCGACGCTGCAGGCGATCGAGGCGGTGGGCCTGTGGTTGGTGAAGCGCTGGGGTGAGTACTTCGCGGTGGTCGCGACCAGCATCTTCTTGCCGTTGGAGATCTACGAGTTGACCGAGAAGATCACCGTGCTGCGCATCGGTGCGCTGCTGATCAATATCGCCGCGGTGGTCTGGCTGGTCTACAGCAAGCGGTTGTTCGGAGTGCGCGGCGGCGGGGCCGCGTACCACGCGGAGCACAGTATGGAGAGTCTGTTGAGCGTCGAGCGGTCGGCGCTCGCGGTGCCTGCGGAGTAGCCGTTTGCTGTGGTCTGCAGCACACTACCGATCTAGACAGGTAATGCTAACCTTACTTTTCTAAGTTAGGTCAGCATAACCTTGGAGGATCGTTGTCGACCACGGAGCGCTTGCGCGTTGAGTATGTGACCGATCCGGCGGCAGCGATGTCCCGGCTGGCCGCGGCCGAGCGCTTCGGCGAGTACGTGATGTACGAACGGCCCGGCGAATGGGTATTCGCGGCCGATCCGCTCGGCGGCGTCGAACTCGACGCGAACGAATTGCGTGTGTCCTGGGATGGGCGCGGCACCACGAGTGCCTGGGAGGGCAGCCCGGCGCGGGTCATCGACAACGCGCTCGCCATGCTGCCGCTCGGTGGGCGTCGGGCCTACGGCTGGATCGGATTCGAGTTCTGCGCATGGGCATTGGATGCGACGCGGCATCTGGATCCGCGAACCGCACTGGCCCATCTGATGATTCCACGCATCGAGGTGCGGGTCGGCGAGTTCGGCGTCCGGATTTCCGGCGCCACACCGGCCGAGGCCGATGACATTCACGATCTCATCGCCGCCTCGCAGGAGACCGAGCTGCCGCGGGCGCATCCGGTCGATGTGCGTCTCGATCCGACCCGATATCGCGATCGGGTCGCCGAGGCGGTCACGGAAATCCGCTCCGGTCGCTATCAGAAGGTCATTCTTTCCAGGAAGGTCGATCTGCCGTTCGCGGTGGATGTCCCCGGCAGTTACCGGCTCGGCCGCGCCAACAACACTCCGGCGCGGTCGTTCCTGCTTCGCCTCGGTGGACTCGAAGCGGCCGGATTCAGTCCGGAGTTGGTCGCCTCCGTCGACGAGGATCGGGTCGTCACCACCGAGCCGCTTGCCGGTACGCGCGCCTTCGGGCTCGGCGAAGCCATCGATATGGCGGCTCGGGCCGACCTGATCACCGATCCCAAAGAGATCGTGGAGCACGCGATTTCGGTGCAGACCTCCTTTGCCGAGATCACCGAGGTGGCCGATCCCGGCACGCCCGCGGTGTCCGATTTCATGGCGGTTCGAGAACGTGGCAGCGTGCAGCATCTGGCCTCCACGGTGCGCGGGCGGCTCGCTGCGGACCGTTCCAGCTGGGATGCGCTGGAGGTGCTGTTCCCGTCGGTCACGGCGTCGGGTATTCCGAAGCGGGAGGGCGTCGACTCGGTGTTCCGTCTCGACGGAGCGCCGCGTGGTCTGTACTCCGGTGCCGTGGTGACGATTTCGCCGAGCGGTGCGATGGAGGCGACGCTGGTGCTGCGTGCGGTCTACCAGACCACCGAAGGCGCGTGGCTGCGGGCGGGCGCGGGCATTGTCGGGCAGTCGCGGCCGGAGCGGGAATTCGAGGAGACCTGCGAAAAACTGGGCAGTGTCGCGCCCTACGTAGTCAAGGCCTGACAAATTCATACCCATCAAGGTCGGCCCGCGTTCCGAATCATCTGCTGGGGCACCCGGTTATCCGGGGTTCGGATCGGGGGTGGCGAGATCGGACTCGCGCCACCCCCGATCGTTCCGGTCAGCCGTGGTCGGCGCGCAGGGCCTTCTTATCGATCTTGCCGACGGCGGTGACGGGCAGTTCGTCGGCCTGGCGGAGCAGGTCCGGGAGTTTGTAGGTCGCCAGACCGCGTTCGGTGAGGAAGGACTTGAGCTGGGCCAGGGTCGGCATCTCGCCGTCGGCAACCAAGACGGCACAGACCTTTTCGCCCAGCGCGGCATCGGGGAGGCCGACGGCGGCGGCATGCCGGACGGACGGGTGGGCGAGCAGATGTTCCTCGAGTTCGTCGCAGGAGATGTTCTCGCCACCCCGATTGATGACGTCCTTGATGCGGCCCGAGACGATCAGATGGCCGCTCGGCAGTCGGCGCACGAGATCGCCGGAGCGGTAGTAGCCGTCGGGAGTGAAGGCGCGGGCATTGTGTTCAGGGGCGCGGTAGTAGCCACGGATCGTGTAGGGGCCCTTGGTGAGTAGTTCACCCTCTTCGCCGGGGGCGACATCGTTGCCGTCGGCATCCACGACCCGCACCTCGTCGGCGGGCGAGAGCGGACGGCCCTGGGTGGTGCAGACGGTATCGGCGGTGTCGTCGAGGCGGGTGTAGTTGAGCAGGCCCTCGGCCATACCGAAGACCTGTTGCAGTTGCACGCCCAGTGCGGGTGCGACCTCGCGGGCATTCACCTCGGCCAGCCGGGCGCCGCCGACCTGGAGCAGGCGCAAGGAGCCGAGATCGGCGTCCTCCCATTCGGTTGCCGCACACCAGAGTTGGGCCAGTGGCGGCACGACCGCGGTGACGGTGACGCGATGGCGTTCGATAGCGGCGAAGGCGCTCTCCGGGCTCGGGTCGGTGATGAAGGTGACGGCCGCGCCGACCGCTACGGTGCCGAGGATGCCGGGGCAGGCGAGCGGGAAGTTGTGTGCGGCGGGCAGTGTCGCGAGGTAGACGTCGTCCTCGGTCAGTTCGCAGACCTCGGCGCTCGCGGTGGCGTTGTAGACGTAGTCGTCGTGGGTGCGCGCGATGAGCTTCGGCAGGCCGGTGGTACCGCCGGAGACCAGCATCAGCGCGATATCGCTCGGATCGATGTCGGGAAGTGAACGGCCGTCGCGGGGTATCGAATTCAGATCGGTGAAGGTTCCCGGATCGCCGAGTACGAGAACGTGACGCAGGGTAGGTACGGCCGAGCGGACGGTTTCGGTCAGTTCGCGGTAGTCGAAGTCGCCGAGCCGGTCGACCACGATGTACGCGACCGCTTCGGAAAGTCCGGCCAGATGCTCGATTTCGGCGCGGCGATGCGCGGGCAGGGTCAGCACCGGAATGATTCCGGCGCGCAGCAATCCGAACAGGACCGTCAGGAACTCCGGCACATTCGGCAGTTGCACGAGCACCCGATCGCCCGGCGCGATGCCGAGTGCGAGTAAACCGTGCGCCATTCGATCTGCCTCGGCATCCACCCACGCGTAGGTGCGCGCGCTCTCGGCGTCGAGAAGTGCGGTGCGATGCGGGTGCCGGGTCGCGGTCGCGCGCAGCAGGTCGCCGAGTGGGCGGCCGGTCCAGTAGCCGGCCGCGCGATAGGTCGCGGCATCGGCGGTGGGGAACGGGACGTAGCCGTCGCGATGGGTGGGCGAGGTGGATGTCGAAGTCACGGTCTGCCTCACTGGAAGATCTGCTGCATGATTAGGGTCTCATAACATAGGTTAGGCAACCCTATCTCAATGCGATAGGCTACCGCCGAGCAGTCTCGATCCGCCGGATGCGGCGGCGACCAAGGAGTGACAGCGCCAGATGGAGCCAGCACAGCGACCGGGGGACGGGGCGGGGACGACGATCGGCCGGGAGGAAATCCGCGCGGCCATTGCGAAGCAGCTCGATGTACCGGTCGAGACGATCGCAGACGGCGATGATCTGATCCAGCTCGGACTGGACTCCATTCGCACCATGAAGTTGGCAGGCGGCTGGCGCAAGCGCGGGCTGGAGATCAACTTCGCGCAATTGGCTGCGGCGCCGTCGGTCGCGGAGTGGGCGCGGTTGCTCGGCGTCGACGAATCCGTCGCGGCGGTTCCGGAGGTCGAACCTGTCGAAAACCTTGATCCCGGGGACGAATTCGCGCCGTTCCCGTTGGGGTCGATGCAGCACGCCTACTGGATCGGTCGCTCGGAGGAACAGGATCTCGGCGGTGTCGCCGCACACCTGTATGTCGAATTCGACGGTGCCGAGGTCGATCCCGAACGATTGGCGCGGGCGGTGACGGATCTCGTTGCCGTGCATCCGATGCTGCGCACCAGGTTCCTTCCCGACGGCACGCAGCAGACCATTCTCGACTCGGGTCGGCCGGTGTTCTCGGTCGTCGATCTGCGCGCGCACGCTCCTGCGGCGGCCGAGGCCGAGCTGGAGCGGTTGCGCGACAGCAAGACTCATCAGCGGCTGGTCATCGAGGAGGGGCAGGTGCTCGATGTGACGCTGAGCCTGCTCGCCGACGGTCGTACCCGGCTGCATCTCGATGTCGACATGATCGCGGGTGACGCGATGAGCTACCGCGTGCTCGTCGCCGACCTCGCCGAGCTCTACCACGGCGGCACGGTGCCTCCGCAGGGCTACAGCTATCGCCGCTACCGCACCGAGCGCACAGTGGATGCCGTTGCCAGGGAACGCGATAAGCAGTGGTGGCGCGATCGGCTTCCGGCGCTGCCCGGCGCGCCGGAGCTGCCGACCATTCCGGTCAGCGAGCGCGCCGAACCGCATCGGACCGTCCGCTACAACCACTGGTTGGAGCCGGAAGCCATGGAGCGGCTGCTCGCCGCCGCGCACGCCCGCGGCATCACACCGGCAATGGCGTTGGCCGCGGTATTCGCCGAAACCATCGGCGGCTGGTCGGCGCAGAGCCGCTTCCTGCTGAATGTGCCGCTGTTCCATCGGGAGCCGGTGCATCCGGATATCGACCGGGTGATCGGCGATTTCACCTCCTCGATCATGTTGGAGGTGGACGTCACCGAGAACGTGACGGTCACCGAGCGGGCGAAAACACTGCAGCGCGCGATGCACGAAAGCGGCTCGCACACCGCGTATTCCGGGCTGGAGGTACTGCGCGATCTGGGCAGGTACCGCCGCGAGCCGGTGCTCGCGCCGATCGTCTACACCAGCGCGCTCAACCTGGGCGAGCTGTTCGCCACCTCGGTCACCGAGACCTTCGGCGAGCCGGTCTGGATCATCTCGCAGGGCCCGCAGGTGCTGCTGGACGCGCAGGTCACCGAGGTGCGCGGCGGGCTGCTGCTCAACTGGGACGTGCGCGAATCGGCGTTCCCCGCGGGAATGATCGACGCCATGTTCACCAGCTACACCGAGGCCATCGGCAGGCTGGGCGCGGGCGAGGCGGGCTGGATCGCGGAGGCCGCGGTGCACCTACCAGTCGCCCAGGCCGCCGTGCGCGCCGCGGTGAACGCGACCGACGGTCCGGTCTCCGGACGGGCACTGCACCAGGGTTTCTTCGACCATGCCCGCAGCACGCCGGACGCACCGGCGGTGCTGTGGCGCCGCGACGGCGTGGACGGCGGCTGGAGCTATGCCGAGCTTGCCGCACAAGCGCTTTCGGTGGCGGCCGCGCTGCGCGAAATCGGGGTGCGGCCCGGTGCGACCGTGGCGGTGCAGCTGCCGAAGGGGCCGGATCAGATCCTCGCCGTACTGGGTGTGCTCGCGGCGGGTGCGGCCTATGTGCCCATCGGTTTCGATCAGCCGGTCGGGCGGCGCGCGGAGATCCTGCGCACCGGTGACGTGGTCGCCGCGCTCACCGTCGACGGCGCCGACATGGGTCGCCCGGATATCACCTGTCTGCCGCTCGCGGCGGCGCGTGCCCATCCGAATCCGTCGGCCGAGCCGGTGATTGCGGATCCGGAGTCGATCGCCTATGTGCTGTTCACCTCCGGCTCCACCGGTGTGCCGAAGGGTGTCGACGTGCCGCACCGCGGTGCGATGAACACCATCGACGCGGTGAACGAGTGGTTCGAGGTCGGCCCGGCAGACCGGGTGCTAGGACTGTCCGCGCTGGAGTTCGACGCCTCCGTCTACGACATGTTCGGCATGTTCGCCGTCGGCGGCTCGGTGGTCGCGCTGTCGGCCGCGCAGCGCGAGGAGGCGACAAGCTGGGTGGAACTACTGACCCACCACCGGGTTTCGATCCTCAACTGTGTGCCGAGCATGCTCGACATGATCCTGGAGATCGGCGGTGACCACCTCGGCGATTCGCTGCGCGCGGTCACTCTCGGCGGTGACTGGGTCGGTGCGGATCTGGCGCGGCGGCTGGCCGGACAGGTGCCAGGATGCCGGTTCTCCGGGTTGGGCGGCGCCACCGAAACCTCCATCCACAACACCATTTGCGAGGTCGCCGACCCGCCCGAACATTGGGCCACCGTCCCGTTCGGCGTGCCACTGCGCAATGTGCGCTGCCGCGTGGTGAATTCGGCAGGCCGCGACTGCCCTGACTGGGTGCCCGGCGAATTCTGGGTCGGCGGTGCGAATGTCGCGGCCGGCTATCGCAATGATCCGGAGCGCACCGCGGAACGGTTCGTCGTCCACGACGATCTCCGCTGGTACCGCACCGGTGATATGGCGCGCTACTGGCCCGACGGCACCATCGAATTCCTCGGTCGCGCCGACCATCAGGTCCAGATCCGCGGTTACCGGGTGGAATTGGGCGAGGTGGAGAGCGGTCTGCGTACCGCGCCGGGGGTGCGGCACGCGGTGGCCGCCGTGGTCGGCACCGGCGCGCCGAAGCTCGTCGCTGCGGTTTCGGGCGAGGTCGGCTCCGCCGAGGAGATTGTCGCCGCGGTGCGAGATCTTTTGCCCGGCTACATGATTCCCACTCGCATCGAGATCTTCGAGCAGATGCCGTTGACCGATAACGGCAAGCTGGATCGTCGCGCGGTGGTGGCACTGCTGGAACCCGACGCGTCCGAATCGGTGGACGCGCGTCCGCGCACGCCGCTGGAGGCGGCACTGGCCACGATCGTCGCCGAAGTGCTCGGTACCGAGCGCATCGGCGTGCACGACGATTTCTTCGGCGCGGGTGGTGACTCGGTGCTGGCCACCACGGCCGTCGCCAGGATCCGCGAATGGCTGGAGGTCGACCACGCGCTGGTCGCCGATCTGCTCGTCGGCCGGACGGTGGCCGGGTTGGGCGAGCGGCTGGTCGAACGGGAGACCGGTCGTGGCACGCCCGATCGCCTGGACGCCGTCGCCACGTTGTACCTGGAGGTGGTGGCGATGACCGACGAGGAGATCCTGGCCCAGGCGTGACCTGTGCGCATTGCCTGAGAACGGTCGCCGCGCGCACTAGACTTCCGGATATGAGCCATTGGGATACCTCGAACATTCCCGATCAGAGTGGCCGCACGATCATCGTCACCGGCGCGAACAGCGGGCTGGGGGCGGCGACGGTGCGTGCGCTGGCCGGGGCGGGTGCGCAGGTGGTCCTGGCCTGTCGGAATCTGGCCAAGGGCGAGAAAGTGGCCGGTGAGATCGGTGCGCGGGCCGAGGTGCGCGAACTCGATCTCGCGGATCTGGCCTCGGTGCGTGCGTTCGCCGATGCGGTGGACCGGGCCGACGTACTGATCAATAACGCGGGTGTGATGGCGGTGCCGCAGCGGCGGACCGCCGACGGCTTCGAAATGCAGATCGGCACAAACCATCTCGGTCACTTCGCGCTGACCGGGCTACTGCTGGAAAAGATCTCGGACCGGGTGGTCACGGTCTCCAGCGGTGCGCACCGGGCCGGCAAGATCGATCTGGACGACCTGAACTGGGAGCGCCGCAAGTACCAGCGCTGGTCCGCCTACGGCCAGGCGAAGTTGGCCAACCTGATGTTCGCCTACGAGTTGCAGCGCAGGCTGACCGCGGCGGGTTCGTCGAAGATTTCGGTGGCCGCCCATCCCGGTTATGCCGCAACGGAACTGCAGTCGCATACCGAATCCATTCAGGACAAGGTCATGGCGCTGGGCAACCGGCTGCTGGCGCAGAGCGCCGAAATGGGCGCGCTGCCGGAGATCTACGCGGCGACCGAGCAGGTCGAGCCGGGCGCGTTCTATGGTCCGGACGGATGGGGCGGCATGCGCGGCTATCCCGGGCTGTCCGGTTCCACCGCGGCGTCCAAGGACGAGCAGGTCGCGCGCGGCCTGTGGGAGCTGTCGGAGAAGCTGACAGGCGTCACCTACTCCTTCGGCAAGTAGTCGAATCCCCTGCGGCACAGGACAACTCAGGAAGCGGGGCGGTGGTGCCGGTCGCTTTCGGCGCGATGAATGAAATCACTGCGAGCCAGTACTGATCCGGCCCGCAACGGTGATGCACGGCGCTCGTGATCCAGGTCACATACGTCGATGTCACACTGGGCTCGGCCGCGTCGTCCTCTCTGTGAACCCAACCGAATGGAAAGGCACAGATCATGGAACAGCGCTTCGACCTCTACGCCAACCCCGTCGCCGGTAGCTATGTCAAGCGGCTCGTCACCGCGGGCAAGGTCGTCGACGGGACTTCCCTGCCCGCCGCCACCTACGAGCTGGTCAAGATCCGCGCCAGCCAGATCAACGGCTGCGGCATGTGCGTCGATATGCACACCAAAGACGCCGCGCACGCGGGCGAGACCGCCGTGCGAATCAACCTGGTCGCCGCCTGGCACGAGGCCACCGTCTTCACCGAGGCCGAGCGCGCCGCCCTCGCCCTCACCGAAGAGGCCACCCGCATCGGTGACGGCCGCGGCGTCAGCGACGAGACCTGGGAGCAGGTGCGCAAGCACTACGACGACGATCAGACCGCCGCGCTCATCGCGGCCATCGCGACGATCAACGCGTGGAACCGGATGAATGTGATCGTCCGCACCCCGGCCGGTGGATACGTCCCCGGTCAGCTGGGGTGAGCTTCGGCACGAAAGTTGGCCTTGCGGTTACCTCGGGATAGTCCCTGGTACAGTCACTGTCGTGCAGCGCGTCTATTTCTGGTTTAGCAAGCCGGCCCTGGGTGGGTCGGTCTGCGGCAACCATTTGCGCTGACCTCGTTTCCACCCCGAGCCGGATGATGGACCGGCTCGACGGGTTTCACGTCCGTGGGTCGGCCTTG
Organism: Nocardia pseudovaccinii; assembly: GCF_050942345.1. Lineage (NCBI taxonomy): Bacteria > Bacillati > Actinomycetota > Actinomycetes > Mycobacteriales > Nocardiaceae > Nocardia > Nocardia pseudovaccinii. The sequence goes on along the minus strand of NZ_CP192074.1, from coordinate 9,200,720 downwards.
AAGTAAAGGAACCCACAAACGATGACTACCGCAGCCGACGTCGACGCGCGGCATTCCGATCTGGACGACCAACGCACCCTGAGCGTGAGCCCTTTGCGCTCACCGGCAGAGGTGCGCCAGGTGCACCGAATCACCGATGCGCTCGCCGACGTCGTCCGAGCCGGTCGCAAAGCCACTGTCGACGTGCTCAACGGTGCCGACGATCGCCTGATGGTGATCGTCGGACCGTGTTCGGTCCACGATCCGGCCGCCGCGCTGGACTACGCCCGCCGCCTGGCCGCCAGGGCGGCCGAACTCGACGATCGGCTACACGTCGTGATGCGGGTGTACTTCGAGAAGCCGCGCACCACCCTGGGGTGGAAGGGGCTGATCAACGATCCGCACCTGGACGGCTCCTTCGACGTGAACACCGGACTGGGCATCGGCCGCAAGCTGCTGGTCGATATCTCCGCCCTCGGTCTGCCGGTGGCCTGTGAATTCCTTGACCCGATCACCCCGCAGTACATCGCGGACCTGGTCTCCTACGGCGCCATCGGCGCGCGCACCGCGGCAAGCCAGGTGCACCGCCAGCTCAGCAGCGCGCTGTCCATGCCGGTCGGCATCAAGAACGGCACCGACGGCGATGTGCAGGTGGCCGTCGACGGTGTGCGGGCCGCCGCGGCCAGCCACGTTTTCCCGGGCACCGACTTGGACGGCCGCTCGGCGCTGATCCGCACCACCGGCAATCCGGACTGCCATGTGATCCTGCGCGGCGGCAGCACCGGCCCGAACTACGACGCCGCCTCGGTCCGCGAGGCCTGCATCCGGTTGGAGAAGGCATCGCTACCGGAGCGGATCGTGGTGGACGCCAGCCACGGCAACAGCAATAAGGATCACAACAAGCAGGTCGATGTGGTCACCGATATCGCGGGCCGGTTGGCCGCGGGCGAGCCGGGCGTGGTCGGAGTGATGCTGGAGAGCTTCCTCGTCGCGGGCCGCCAGGATCTGGCCCTCGGGCACGCCGACGCGCTGACCTACGGGCAGTCCATCACCGATGCCTGCATCGATTGGGAGACCACGGCCGCCCAGCTCGATCGTCTCGCCGACGCGGTGCGGCAGCGCCGCGATCACTGATTCGGAGCCTGTCGCCCCGGTGAAAGCCGGGGCGCGGCTACGGATTTCGCCGCGGTTTCGCGACGACGCCGAGGATGTCGCCGGAGCAGACGGTGGCGCCGTCGAAGCCCGCGATGGCCAGATAGTCGATCAGATGTCCGGGTGCGGGTTTCGGACCGGTGCCGCGGGGTCCGTCCGGTTGTCCGTATCCGTAGAACAGATACAGCGTGCCGCCGGGTGTGAGGACCTGCCGGATCAGCGCGAGTTCGGCGGTGGGCCGCTTGGTCCAGAACAGATTCACGTTGACGGCGACAACCTTGTCGAAGCCGCGGGCCGGTCCGATTTCGGCGAGTACCCGGGCTCGGTCGAGCTGTTCCAGTCCGGCGTGCAACAGGTGGATCTTGCCGCATTTGATCAGTGCGGCATGGCGTTTCGTCGCGCGGGCGATGGCCGTCGGCGAACGGTCCACGCCGACGATCCGACCGCCGTCCAGCCGTGCGGCCAGGTACGCGATCGAGTCGCTGGAGCCGGGACCGATTTCCAGGATCCGGTCGTCGGGCCGCAGGTGCATGGTTTCGGCGATCCACTCGAATCGGGCATCGACCGCCATACGGGCAATCTACGACTGTTGCGCGGCACCGGTCGGCGGTTCCGTCAGATTCCGGGCGGCCAATCCGAGACCGGGCCGGGCGGGTCCGTCGCCAGCCGTCCGCCCAGCCAGGTGTCTCGGCGGGTGCCGCGCTGCATACTGCCGAGTCGCGCCATGCCCTCGTAGTGAAAACCATTGCGGCGGACCACCGCGGCCGAGGCATGATTGCCGACGAAGGCGCGCCAGTTGATCCGGCTCAGCCCCAATCCGGTCGGCTGGAAACCGAATTCGCACACCAGGGCGACCGCACGCGACATCAGCCCGCGTCCGCGTTCCGCGGAGACCAGCCAGAAGCCGATTTCCGATGCCGATTCGTCGCGCGCGTTGAGATCGATCATGCCGACCACCGGACCGTCGGCCCGCGTCCGCAGCGCCCAGATCGGACTGCGGGTGGCCCAGCCGGGCGCGACCATATCGTCGAGGAAGGATTCGGCATTCTTCCGGTGATACGGGACCGGAATCGTCACCCACTCGGCGATGCTGGGCTCCTGGCAGCATGCGACGATATCGTCGATATCGGCCTCGGTCGGCCGCGACAACCAGATGGTTGTGTCGGATAGCGGATGATCCTCCATACGATCATGGTGTCATGACCGGCTCGTCGGGCCGATCAGCGCGGAACGTAGAATCAGCCCGATGGTTGCCGCTCTTCTCGCCGACTTGTTCGAATCGCATCGGGCGCATCTGCTCTCGGTCGCCTACCGGCTGACGGGCAGTGCGGGCGACGCCGAGGACGCGGTGCAGGAGAGTTGGCTGAGGCTGGCCGGTACGCATCAATCCGAGATCGAGGATCTGCGAGGGTGGCTGACCACCGTGGTCAGCCGAATCTGCCTGGACCGCCTGCGCAGTGCCGCGGTGCGCCGGGAAACTTATGTCGGGCAGTGGCTTCCGGAGCCGGTCGTCACCGGTACCACCCCATCGACCATGCCGGATCCGCTGGAGGCGGTGGTCCGCAAACAGGAATGCAGCCTCGCCGCCATGGTGGTGCTGGAGAGTCTGACGCCACCGCAGCGCGTGGCATTCGTTCTGCACGACGGGCTTTCGGTGCCGTTCGACGAGATCGCCGAAATCCTCGGCATTACGGCGGAGGCGGCGCGCCAGCTGGCCGTGCGGGCCAGGAAATCCGTCGCACAGGCCCCGCCGCCCGTCCCGGATGTCGAGCACGCGACCGCGGTGCGCAATTTCGTCGCCGCGCTGTCCGCCGGTGATATCGCCGCGATAACCGCTGCGCTGCACCCGGATTCGGTAATAATCGGCGATGCGAACGGCACCACGTCCACCGCGATCAATGTCATCGCCGGTGCGGACAAGGTCGCCCGTTTCCTCCTCGGGCTGATGCGCAAGTACGGCATGGACGGCTCCGCGGAGCCGACACTGGAATTCGAATTCGCCACGGTCAACGGTCAATTGGGTTTGGTCGTGTATCGGGTCGGCCCGGGTTACGGGCGGCTCGACGGTCCGCCCCGGGTGATCGGATTCGCGGTTCGCGACGGATTGGTCTGGGGTACCTACGATCTCGCGAATCCGGAGAAACTGTCCCACGTCCGTCTGGGGTGAGACGGTGCCAGGCCGGGCCCTCATCGCCAGGCCTGACACCGCCATCGGATTACGGCGTGGACGAGCCCAGGAACCAGTCCCCGGTCGACGATCCGGTGCCGCTATTGCCGGTCGACGAGCCGTTGAACCAATCGCCGGTGGACGAGCCGAATCCGGCGATCAGGTCGTGTGCGACATTTCGCAGGAAACCCAGTACCGTTCCGGCGACCTCCGACGCGGCCGGCTGCAGTACCAGGTCCAGATACGAGGCCATAAGCGCCCCTTTCGAGCTACCGCCGCAGGTCGGCGGTTTGTGAGGTAGAACACGGTGAGGCTAGACGCCGTTGGGACACCGCACAACCTTGCAGGTAGAGGGTCCAATTCAAAAGTGAAATATAGCCTTTCGCTATCTGTTGGCAACAATGGCGATCGCTGGGCTACTCTCCGGATATGTCCTCGCAACCCGCGACCGTCGCCCGCCTGCGCCCCTTCGCCTCCACGATCTTTGCGGAGATGACCGAATTAGCCGTCCGGCACGAGGCGATCAACCTGGGCCAGGGCTTTCCGGATACCGACGGACCCGCAGGCATGCTCGAGGTCGCGCGTCAGGCCATTGCCGACGGGCTGAACCAGTACCCGCCCGGTCGCGGTATGCCGATCCTGCGGCGCGCCATCGCCGCCGACCGGGCCCGCCGCTACGGCACCCAGTACGACCCGGACACGCAGGTCCTGGTCACCGTCGGTGCGACGGAGGCGATCAGTGCCGCCGTGCTCGGCCTGGTGGAGCCCGGCCGGGAGGTCGTGCTGATCGAGCCCTACTACGACTCCTATGCGGCCGCGGTCGCGCTGGCCGGAGCGCGGCGGCGCACGGCCCATCTCGTCGCCGACGGTGACCGCTTCGTACTCGACCTGGACAGCCTGCGCGCCGCCATCACGCCCGCGACCAGGATGCTGATCGTCAATTCACCGCACAACCCGACCGGCACCGTACTCGACCGCGCCGATTTGACCGCGATCGCCGAAATCGCCTGCGAGCACGACCTATTGGTGCTCACCGACGAGGTCTACGAACATCTCGTCTACGACGGCAACGAGCACATCAGCCTCGCCACCCTGCCCGGTATGGCCGAGCGCACCGTCGTAGTGTCCAGCGCGGCAAAGACTTTCAGCGTCACCGGTTGGAAGACCGGCTGGGCGCTAGGGCCGGCCGAACTCATCGACGGTGTGCTCGCGGCCAAACAGTTCCTGACCTTCGTGGCGGGCGGGCCGTTCCAACCGGCCGTCGCGCACGCGCTGAACAATGAACTCGACTGGGTCGCCGCACTGCGAGACACGCTGTCGGACAAGCGACTCCGGCTCGCCGCCGCGCTGAAGGACACCGGCTTCGGGGTGAAGGAGAGTGCGGGCGGTTATTTCATCTGCGCGGATATCACGCCGATGGGCGCAACCGACGGCTTGGCCTTCTGCCGGGAACTACCGGCTCGGCTCGGTGTCGCGGCCGTGCCGCTCATCGCCTTCGCCGACCACGTCGAGGCGTGGAATCACCTGGTGCGCTTCACATTCTGCAAACGCGACGAAACCCTCGACGAGGGCGTGCGCCGACTCCGTGCGGGTGTTCGAGTGGGCTAGGCCCGGTCCTGTGGGCGCCGCCGCGCCTGCGGCGCGTGCCAGTCGTACCGCATCGCGAGCAGGCGAAATACGATGGCGCCGAGCGCGGCGCAGGCGCCGGTGATCGGATTGTAGGCATTGAAATGCAGTAGCGTCGCGGTCGCGGTGGCACCGAAAAGTGCTGGTACCGCATAGATCTGCTCGGGTATCAGGACACTCGGCGTCTGTCCGCCGAGCAGATCGCGGATCACTCCGCCGCCGATCGCGGTGACCAATCCGAGCAGGGTGGCCGAGGGCGCGCCGAGACCGTGGTTGTAGGCGATCACCGTGCCGGTCACACAGAACAGCCCCAGCCCGAAGGCGTCGGCCACCCCCAGCGGACCGCCGGTCACGCGCGGCGACGGATGCCAGAAGAAGATGACCGCGGCCGCGAGCAGCGCGGTCCACAGGTAACTGAGATCGACGAACGACGCGGGTGGTGTCCGGCCGATCACCAGATCCCGAATGACACCGCCACCGAGCGCCGTACTGCAAGCCAGTACCACGATCCCGAATACATCGAATCCGCGCCGCACCGCGAGCAGCGCCCCCGAGGTCGCGAAGGCGAAGACGCCGAACAGCTCCCCGACGTGCTGCGCGGTATTCACCGCGGAATCGAAATGCGCCATGCGCACACGATCACATATCCAGCGGCACCGGGGCTCAGGCAGGCATCGGCCGCGCGCGGTCGGTCGCGACCAGTACCGCGATCCCGCCGAGCATCGTGCCCATGAAATAGCGCTGGATCCGCAACCACAGCGGCCGACCGGTCAGGAAGGCGGCGATCCCGCCCGCACCCAGCACGATCAGCCCGTTCACCGTCAACGCCACCGCGATCTGCACCGACCCGAGGCACAGACTCTGCAACCACACCCGGCCGTGTTCGGGCGTCACGAATTGCGGGATCAAGGCCATGTACATGATCGCGATCTTCGGATTCAGCAGATTGGTGACCAGGCCCATGGTGAACAATCGCCGCGTCGGATCCGGCGGCAGCTCGGCGGGTGCGAAGACCGAGGTCCCGCCGGGCCGCACGGCCTGCCAGGCCAGCCACAACAGGTATCCCGCGCCCGCCAGCTTCACCGCCAGATACAGGCCGGGCACGACTGCGAACACCGCGGTGATCCCCGCTGTGGCCGCCGCCAAGTAGACCCCGAATCCGGCCGCCACACCCCCGAGCGACACCAATCCGGCCCGCCGTCCCTGCGAAACGCTGCGCGACACCAGATACATCATGTTCGGTCCCGGTGTGAGCACCATTCCCAACGCGGCCGCCGCCACACCGAACAACGCAGCAGTCTCGATCATGCCCCCGATCCTCACCCGCACTCCCTGTCGATGTCTCGGTCCAGTCGGACACCGCTGGACCGACCAGGTGACGTCATCGCTCAGTCGTGTCTCGATCCCGCGGTATCCGGACGAGAATGGCCGGTCGGTGCATCGTCCCGGAACAAAACAGGCTGCTCGCACGCTGTATGTGCGAAGCCAACGCAAGCTACGCCCGTCGGGAGCAGGATCGATGCCGCATCCGATGGGTTGTCGGTGGCGTCGGGGAGAATGGGCCGGAGTCGCACGAGCGATCCGGCAATGCCGGACGCGCCGTATACGAGGAGAGACTGTGACCGACGGTCCGCTGATCGTTCAGAGTGACAAGACGCTGCTCTTGGAGGTCGACCACGAGTTGGCCGGGGTGGCGCGGCAGGCCATCGCGCCGTTCGCGGAATTGGAGCGGGCGCCGGAGCATGTGCACACCTATCGGGTGACGCCACTGGCGCTGTGGAACGCGCGGGCGGCGGGTCATGATGCCGAGCAGGTGGTGGATGCCCTGGTCAGCTACTCGAGGTATGCGGTCCCGCAGCCGCTGCTGGTCGACATCGTGGACACCATGGCCAGGTACGGCCGGTTGCAGCTGGTGAAGAATCCGGCGCACGGGTTGATGCTGGTCAGTCTGGATCGCGCGGTGCTCGAGGAAGTGCTGCGGCACAAGAAGATCGCCCCGATGCTGGGCGCCCGCGTCGATGAGGACACCGTGGTCGTGCATCCGTCCGAGCGCGGCCGGATCAAGCAGATGCTGCTGAAGATCGGCTGGCCGGCCGAGGATCTGGCGGGCTACGTCGACGGCGAGGCACATCCGATCGAGCTGGATTACACCGGCGGGAAGTGGCATCTGCGCGATTACCAGGAGATGGCGGCCGATTCGTTCTGGGCCGGTGGTTCGGGTGTCGTGGTGCTGCCGTGTGGTGCGGGCAAGACGATGGTCGGCGCGGCCGCGATGGCCAAGGCGCAGGCCACGACGCTGATCCTGGTCACCAATACGGTGGCCGGACGGCAGTGGCGGCGTGAGCTGCTTGCCCGGACCTCGTTGACCGAGGACGAAATCGGCGAATACTCCGGCGAGCGCAAGGAAATCCGTCCGGTCACCATCGCCACCTATCAGGTGATCACCCGCCGCACCAAGGGCGAATACAAGCACCTCGAACTCTTCGACAGCCGCGATTGGGGCCTGGTCATCTACGACGAGGTGCACCTGCTGCCCGCGCCGGTCTTCCGGATGACCGCCGATCTGCAATCGCGGCGCAGGCTCGGTCTGACCGCGACCCTCGTCCGCGAGGACGGCCGCGAGGGCGACGTGTTCTCGCTGATCGGACCCAAGCGCTACGACGCGCCGTGGAAGGACATCGAGGCGCAGGGCTGGATCGCCCCCGCCGACTGCATCGAGGTCCGGGTCACCCTCACCGATGCCGAGCGGATGGCCTATGCCACCGCCGAGCCCGAAGAGCGCTACAAGCTCTGTTCCACCGCGCGCACGAAAATCCCTGTGGTGGAATCGATTCTGGCTCAGCACAAGGATGCGCAGACCTTGGTGATCGGCGCGTATCTGGACCAACTCGACGAACTCGGCGCGGATCTGAATGCGCCGGTAATTCAAGGTTCGACGAAAACCAAAGAGCGCGAAGAACTTTTCGATGCCTTCCGGCGCGGTGAGATTCCGGTGCTTGTGGTGAGCAAGGTCGCGAACTTTTCCATCGATTTGCCCGAAGCCTCTGTCGCGGTGCAGGTTTCGGGAACATTCGGTTCACGCCAGGAAGAAGCGCAACGGCTCGGTCGACTGTTGCGGCCGAAACACGATGGTGGCCAAGCCCACTTCTATTCGGTCGTCGCACGTGACACCCTGGACGCCGAATATGCCGCGCACCGGCAGCGTTTCCTCGCCGAACAGGGTTACGCGTATCGCATTACGGATGCCGACGACTTGCTGGGACCGGCCATCGGATAAGCGGAGGAATTACCTCCGATACGTATGCTAGGAATAAGACGTGCGACGCTTCGAATTCGCGGTGGACCGGCAGCACGCCCATGCGGTCAACGAAGTCTTCGCCGACCTACGTCGACTGCGGGTCATGGCGATCGCGGCGGCCGTCATCGCCGCGACCGGCACCGCGTATCTGATCTGGCTCAACCATCCGTGGGCCTATCTGCTGGCGATCGCATTCGCACTCGGCGCGGTCGTCGCGTTGTGGGTGGCGTTCTGGACACCGCACCGCTCCAGCATCGACAAGCTCTATGCCGACGGTGAACTGGTCCCCGCGGTCGTCTCCGAAACGCATCCGGGCGGGGTGGTGCTGCTCGCACTGGTCGATGTCTCGAAACCGGAGACTCACGACCCGCGCTATGCCTTGGTGATCAGGAAGGTCCGGGATCTGCCGGGGCACGAGAGGCGCGCGGGTGAGCGGGTGCCGTCGGTCGCGGTGCGCACCGATCGGGCGCCGCGTCAGGTCGGCGAGCGTTGGCAGTCGGTCAGCGCAATGCCGATCGCCTGGGGCACTCGCGACGGCACCGTCATCGATCGGGCGCGCGCGGCCATCAGCGAGGTCGAATGGCGATTGCTCACCGACAATCTGGAACTCGCCGACAAGGTGCGGCGCACCTCTGCCAAACGGTTGCTGCTCGACCCGCACCAGCTGCCCGGTGACCTGGGCTCCTGATCAGCCGAATTCGCTTGCGCCGCCGAATAGACTCGGTAAATGGTTCCGGCGTCCAACCTGCTGGCTTTCATCGCCGCATCGATTGTCATCATCGTCATCCCCGGACCGGGTGTGCTCTTCACCATCGGCCGGGCCCTCGCACTCGGCCGCCGCGCCGCCCTGGTCTCGGTATTCGGTCATTCCGCGGGCGTTTTCATCGCGCTACTGCTGGTCTCGGTGGGCCTTGGCACCCTGCTCGCGGCCTCGGCGCTCGCGCTCACCGTGGTCAAGTTCGCCGGTGCGCTCTATCTGATGTACCTCGGCATCCAGGCGATCCGCGAGCGCAAGGCGTTGCGGGCGGCGCTCAACGCGCAGCTCGACCCCGCCGATGCCAAGGTCTTTCGGCAGAGCGTGTTCGTCGGGCTGACCAATCCCAAGGCGATCGTCTTCTTCTCGGCGGTACTGCCGCATTTCGCCGAACCGTCGGCGGGTTCGCTGCAGTTGCAATTCCTGATCCTCGGCTCCATCTTCCTGGCGATCGCATTGATCTCCGATAGCGCTTGGGGCCTGCTCGCCGCATCGGCACGCACCTGGTTCGCGCGCTCGCCGCAACGACTGGAGGCGGTCGGCGGTGCGGGCGGTGCGATGATCTTCGGCCTCGGCGCGTCGGTGGCACTCAGCGGTAGCGCCGACTGAAGCGACTACCATCCACCGAGGTCAGGTGGGCCATGAAAGGGGTGGTGGTCGTATGAGGTGGTCCGGCTGGTTGTGTGCGGCCGTGGTCGGCGCACTGGTCGCCGCCCCGGTTCCGGCGAACGCCGATCCGTTCGTCGGCGCGCCGGGTCTGGACGATCCGTACTACCCGCTGGACGGCAACGGCGGCTACGACGTCGGGCACTACGAGGTCACCATCGGCTACGACCCGCCGAGCCATCAGCTCACCGGCACGACCACGATCGACGCCACCGCCACCCAGCCCCTGCGGATGTTCAATCTGGACTTCAACGGCCCGGACGTGCGCATGGTCTCGGTGAACAACCTGCCCGCCGCCTTCGACCGCAACGGCGAACACGAACTGACCGTGACTCCACTGCTGCCGCTATTGCCCGGCCTGCCCTTCACGGTGACCGTCGACTACGCCGGGCAAGCCAGGAACACCGAAGGCGAGGGCTGGACCTACGCGCCCAGCGGCGGCGCCTTCGTCGCGGGCGAACCGCATTCGGCCACCACCTGGTATCCGCTCAACGACACCCCGTTGGACAAGGCCACCTTCACCCTGCACGCGTCGGTCCCCGCGGAATGGGAGGTGGTTTCCAACGGTGTGCGGACCGAGAACGCGGTCGTCGGTGCGCAGCGCAACGTCACCTGGGAATCGCATCAACCGGTGCTCGGCTACCTGACCACGGTCGCGATCGATCACTACAGCTACCTCGAACAGCGCCGCGCCAACGGAACCCCGCTGATCAGCGCCTTCGCGGAGAATGCGGAGCGCAATAGGGAAACCGAGCAGCGCCTGCCCGAAATCATCGACTTCGAAGAGGCGCTCTACGGTCCCTATCCGTTCGATACCGCGGGTGGCATCTACGTCGACGCGGATCTGGAATTCTCGCTGGAGACCCAGACCCGTCCGATCTACGCACCGTGGACCGACCTGCCGACCGCGGTGCACGAAATCGCGCACCAATGGTGGGGTGATTCGGTGTCCGTGCGGCAATGGTCCGATGTATGCCTGAACGAATGCTTCGCCAGCTACACCGCCGACTATCTGTGGCCGGAACGGATGGAGGGCAAGGATGTCGACGCGACCTACCGCGAGACCATTCGAAAGAACCGAACCGACCCGAAATTCTGGGATATCCCGCTGGAAAATCCGGGCGTCGGAAATGAATTCACCTCCGTCTACTATCGCGGCCCGCTGTTCCTGCACGCCCTGCGCAAACAACTCGGCGACGACGTATTCTTCACGGCCGTCCGGGAATTCAACGCCGCCCACGCTTACGGCAATGCTTCGATGCCGGAGTTTCGTACCTTCATGCAGTCGAAATCCCCGGCCGATCTGACCGGCTTCTTCGACGCCTGGCTGAACCGCACCACAATGCCGCCGGACGAGTACCTTTTCCCTGGCGCATTGCGCGGCTGACGTTCAGTCGACGCGTTCGCGGGCCTTTTCCACCCAGCGCTCTGCCCGATCGAGTTGTTTCCGGGCCGCGCGTAGTTGGTCCTGTGCACCGCGATCGGCGGTGCGGGCGAATTGCTTCTGCTGTTCGGCGTGTGCGAGCTCTTCGCGCAATGTCGCGATGCGGGATTCGCACTCGGCCAATCGTTTTGTCGTCTCTTCGACCTCTTCCTGTGCCGAATCTCGTGCTGCACACGCAGATTCGAGGGCCTCGAGTGCCTCATCGAGTTCCTGCCCCGCATTGTCTGCTGCGACGGGTTCGGTGGATTTCTTTGCGCCCGTTCCGCTTACCGAGGTGAGTGCGGCACCGCCCGGCCCGAAACCCGCATAACTCGCCGATGTCGCCAGCGTGCCACTGCGCACCTGCTCGGCGACCGCGTCATCGGCCAGCGCCGCCGTAAGCGTCTGTCCCACTTCACGCAGCACCCCCTCGGTGACCGGATGCCCGCGATCTGCGGCCAGTGCGCCCGCTCGCTTGGCGAGGGCATTGACCACTTGCTGCCGCTGCGTGGTCAGTGTGCGCAACTGATCGCCGGACAATTCGCGTTGCGCCGTACGCAGCGCGATCCCCAGTCGCAGCAGCGCATCGACATCATCGGGTGCGGCACGGGCCAGCAGGTTCACCGTCCAGGCGACCACCGTCGGCTTACGTAGTTTGCCGACGGCGGTCGCGAGCGCCTTATCGCCCGCATCCTTGGCCTCGGCGACGCGTGCCGCCCTGGCGGCGATGAACTCACCAGGGTCTAATCCGTACAAGTCGACGGCGACCTCTTCGAGCCTCATACTTGCCAAGCGTAACGACCGGGTCTTCGGAAGCGACAGAGTGCACATGCTGGACAAACGTCCATGTGTTCGTAATGCGAAAGGCATTGATAGTGAACAGTTTAGCCTCGATCCGTGGACGTAATCAGTGGTGGGCCGTCCCCGGAATAGGGAAAGTGCCTTCCGAGCTGCGATGATTGGTGTTCTCACGCATCAATCGTTGCAAGATCGGAAAGACACTTTCAGTGCGATTGTTTCACACGTTCGCCGAGGGCTCGGCAGTGTTCGATGACGACAATCTCGTCTCGGTGGCTGGGCTGGTCCCGGTGATGACGTTGGCCGAGCAAACGGGCCTGACCAGCATGTTGGCTGACAAGGTCGCCATAGCTTCGCCGCGGATCACTTCCGGGTCGGCCAACCCGGCCCCGAAACTGGCCACGCTGATCGCCGGGATGTGCGCGGGTGCGGACAGTATCGATGACATCGACCTGCTGCGCAGCGGCGGGATGGGGCACCTGTTCGGTGGTGTGTATGCGCCCTCGACGGTGGGAACTCTGTTGCGCGAGTTCAGCTTTGGTCATGCCAAGCAGTTGGAGTCGGTGATGCGCGAGCACCTGTCCGCGCTGGCCGCCCGTACCGATCTGCTGCCCGGCGCGCAGACACGGTGTTTCGTCGATATCGATTCGCTGCTGCGCCCGGTCTATGGCAAGCAGAAGCAGGGCGCGTCCTACGGGCATGCGAAGATCGCCGGGAAACAGGTTCTCCGCAAAGGGCTTTCACCCCTGGCGGCCACGCTCAGCACCGACCTCGCGGCACCGGTTGTTGCCGGGATGCGGTTACGCGCCGGGAAAACCGGCTCCGGCAAAGGAGCTGGGTCGATGGTCACAGAAGCGATCGGCGTCGCCCGCGCCGCCGGGGCCACCGGCACCATCGTGGTGCGCGGGGATTCGGCCTATGGCAACCGCAGGGTCGTGCGCGCAGCGCTGCGGGCTGGGGCACTGTTCTCGCTGGTGCTGACCAAGAACGCGGCCGTGAAGAAAGCGATCGCCTCGATTCCCGATGACGCGTGGACCCCGGTGCGCTATCCCGGTGCGGTCCGCGACCCCGACACAGGCGAGTGGATCTCCGACGCCGAGGTCGCCGAAACCTCCTACACCGCTTTTGCTTCCACCAAGGACCGCGTCACCGCCCGGCTGATCGTGCGGCGGGTGAAAGACGCCCGCTACCCCGACGCGCTGTTCCCTGTGTGGCGTCACCACCCCTTCCTGACCAACTCGCAAGAGCCGGTTGCCGATGCCGACATCACCCACCGCAAACACGCCGTCATCGAGACCGTTTTCGCCGACCTCATCGACGGTCCCCTGGCCCATATGCCGTCCGGGAAATTCGGTGCCAACTCCGCCTGGGTGATCTGCGCTGGGATCGCCCATAACCTGCTGCGCGCTGCCGGAACCCTCGCCGGCGGCAACCACCGCCGCGCCCGCGCAGCTACCTTGCGCCGCAAAATCGTCAACATCCCCGCCCGACTGGCCCGCCCGCAACGTCGGCCGATTCTGCATCTGCCCACCCACTGGCCCTGGGTCGAGCCATGGCTCATGTTGTGGCACAACACGATCGGCTACACACCGCCACAACCCGTCACTACCTGACCACCCGGCCAGAACCGGCCCGAACCGAGATCCACGTGGAAATGCTGGGCAGACCAGCGGCTACCTCATACCCGAAACCCGCTGGTCTGCGCGCCTCCGGCGCGCAGACCAGCCCGAAACCCGAGTCCATGGATCGAGGTTTAGGAATCATGGTCCTGGTCAACCTGATCCCGAAATTCGTCAATCTCGCGCTGATGGGGCTGACCGGACTCTACGGGCAGTACTGAGCCGCGCCTCCTGTTGGTCGGTTGTCCGAACTGCTGATGCGGTTCGGGCGACCGTGACGGTATCCTCACCGCGTTCACATCTGTCGTGGACACGTTCGGTGAGAGAGGGTTTCACGTTGAAGTTCCCAGGAATGAGGCTGCTGGCACGCATTGTGCTCGCCCTCCTGGCGGTGGGCGCATTGGTGGCCGTGGTGACCGGTTGTTCGGCGCTCGACAATGCAAGCAAGTCCGACACCGCCAAGGCGAAGGTCGGTGATTGCATCAATGTCACCGACAGTTCGTCATCGGCCACCAAGTCCGAGCCAGTCGACTGCTCGTCGCCGAAGGCGGTTTACAAGGTATTCCAGACCGCGGACAAGAAGATCGAATGCGCGGCCGAATACACCACCTACACCGAGGATCTGGTCAGTGGCGGCCAGGCCTACATGTGCCTCGCGCCGAACTTCAAGCAGGGCAGCTGCTACGCCGACGTCGGCACGAACCCGTACAAGTACGTGGACTGCTCCTCTTCCGAAGCCACCTTCAAGGTGGTGCAGCGCATCGACGGTCAGGCCGACGAATTGCAGTGTGGCGCCGACGCGACCAGCTTCGTAACCGTGCCGGACCCGAAGGTCACCTTCTGCCTCGGCGCAGCCAAGAGCTGATTACTCGAGTAGTGCGACCGACGCGATCCGGTGCAAGGTGAAATGCCGGATCGCGCCGGTTACCGGGTCCAGTGCGTCGAGCTGGCCGTTGCCGACCTTCAACGGTTCGACTACACGCTGTGACGCGACGCCCTGGGCATCGACATAACCGATATTGACCGACCGCCGCACCCGCGCCGCCAATTGCAGCAGCGCCAGGGTTGCGGCGGTACTCGTTCTGGTGCCGTCCGGGCGCACCGCCTGGCCGTTGCGGGCGCTGGCGGCCCGATCACCCGCTCGCAGCTCCGCGACGAGCAGTGTCAGCTGCTCGGTGCTCGGCGGCGTCGGACGATATGGCTGCCTGGCATGCGGACGCACCGCGATCCGGGCGCCGCGCGGGCGCAGATCGACAATGGTGCCCGCGGAATCCTCACCGGCCGGGGCGAATCCGGCAGCACGCAACCGTTCGAGCAATTCGCCGAGCGGGGCCTGGGCAATAGCGACGGTGGGTGCGATGGCCCGCAGCACGAGTTCGCCCGCCACCGGCGAGCTCAGTACCTGAGCGAGCAGTGCCGGATCGTCACTGCGGACGAACGACTGGGCCATACCGGCCCGCAACTGGCCGTGCCTGCGCGCGACGTCATCGATCAGATAGGTCAGCGACTGCGGGATCGGTGTGCGGGAATGGGTGGTGAACAGCGTATGCAGTTCGGCCGCGGTCATCCCGGCATCGAGCGCACGTCGCACCGATGTGTCGCTGATCCGGTAAACCGTTGCCGCACCCGCGGATTCGATATCGGCCACGAGTGCCACCCGGTTCTGTAGCTCCGGTGTCAGCGGACCGGGCGCGATGACGGTCAGATCCGCCTGGACAAGCACATGATCGATGGGCTCGGGCAGCGCCGATTCCATCTCGGCCTCGGCATCGGACGCGCTGTTCGGCGAACCGTGCAGCAATGCTCGCGCCGGTGAGGCGAGCGCGCCGCGCCCGATGAAACCGAGCGTCGCGGCCTCGTCCAGCGTGTGCTCGACCGCCTCGGCGCGAAAGTGCCTGCGCCACCGCGGTTGCCGCCAGGCCAGCAGTCGGCCGATATCGGTGGGGGCCAGTGCGGTGCCGGTCGGATATTCGGCGAGCAGATTCAGCATGGTGCGACGGTCGCGCGGCGCGTGCGGGGTGCGCAGCTCGATCGCCAACGCCGCCAGCGGTTTGTCATTGGCGTCGCGCATGCCGATCATCCACGGCACGCGGTCCAGGTCCAGCCAGGCCTGTGCCAGCGCCACCCAGCGGCGCGCGGGCGGGGCGTCGCGCCAGCCGTCGGCGGCCGGTGTGGGGGCCCAGAAGTCGTCGGTGGAGTCGAATTCCGGTGGCGGGTCGGGCATACCCTTTTCGATGAGTTTGGCCGCGGCGAGCAGTTCGACGAGCAGTCCGGCGCGCGGTTCGTCGATACCGGTCTGTTTGGCGATGCGGCGCAACTCCCGCACTCCGAGCCCACCCGCGCGCAATGCGGGCGCGGGCGCCTGGCCGAGCGCCTCCAGAATGTCGGCGCAGTGCCGCAGTAGCTCGCCCACTTCGCCCGCCGCGACCGCATTCACTTCGGTGGGGCTGTGCTTCGTCGGCGTCGGCTCCGGCGCTTTCAGCGCGTGCGGATGGGTCACCGGCTCCCGGCGCAGCACTTGGCCTACGGTGACCGGGAGTTCGACCGTCTCCTCGTCGATCCAGTGCAGTAATCGGCGGCCGAGTAGTTGCTGGATCGGGCGGTCGGCCGGTGTGCCCGGAGCCGCGTCCCTGGTGCGTCCGCGCGGGCCAGTGGTGGCCAGCTTGTCCAGCAGCGCGCGTTCGGCGGGGGAGACGGCCGCGAGGGCCGCTGACACCTCGGGCTCGGTCAGCGCATCGGGAATTTCGGTGGTGCTGCCGATCGGCCACGGCAGCGCCTCGGCGGTGGCCGGGATCAGATGTAGGTCGTCTCCGACATTCCAGACCAGCGCGCGATCGGATAGGCGGGCCAGCGCGGCATCGATCGCTGCGACCTTCACCCGATCTTTCAACTGCACGCGCAATGCCTTGCGACTCATCGGCGTTCCGCCCGACCCCGTCGCCCGATGCACCGCAAGGGTTTCCACGATCGCGAACTCGAGTGTGTCCAGGTCATCGGTGGCACGCAGGACCGACGCGCGCTGCTCGGCGCGGGCCGCGAGCACCGCCATGGAGGAGGGCAGTGGCACGGCCAGATCGGGCCGGAGTTCGAGCAGGGCCACCAGCTGCGCATCGCTGCGGGCCGCGAGCCACCCGGCCAGGGATTCGGTCGCAGGCTCTCCCGCCGCCCCGGGCCTTTTGCCGGTCGTGAGTGCCGCGTGACTGCCGTCGCGGGCCGGCGGTCGTGTGCCCGGTCCGGCTTTGGGCGTCCCCGACGAGTTACCCATGTGCTCTCGAGATCAGTCGTTGCGTCGCAGTCCGAATATTGTCGATTTTGTCAGCCTAGTTGATGTCGTTTATCCGTGACCGGGCGTGGGCAGCGGCGGAGGGCAGAGTGCTGGCGGGTCGCTCGCATGCCACAATGTGGACGTGGTGAACAAATCGAAGAAACCCTATGTCGACCATGGCTGGCCCTCGGTGGAGGACGGTGGCCATGCGGTCACCGAACTGTCGTCGACTCGTTCCGGTGGGCTCTCGCCGTTCGGTGAGGACACCGAGTTTCCGCTTCCGGCCGATCAGCTGCCGTACATGCACCCGAATACGGTGATCAACCGCTGAGCGGCACATCGCTCGGTACCCGGACGGAAAACCCGCCGATACGAAGAAGGTCCCCGCATCAATGATGCGGGGACCTTCTTCGTATCGTCTGCGTTGTGACGACTCAGGAGGGCAGCATGCCCTTGTTCGCCTCGTAGAAGCTCACGACTGCCGGGTCGAGCTGGGTGCCCTTGGCGGCATTGAAGAAATCGAGGGCTTCCTGCGGGATCTGCACACCCTGACCCTGCACGACGGCGACGGCGCGGTCGATCGCGTCGAACACCTGCTGGCTGGGGTCGGCGGCGGCCTGCTCCGGGGCTGCCGGGGCCGGGTTCCAGCGCGGGGTCTCGGTGGAGGAGGGGGCGGTGCGCGGAGTGGATCCGCTGCTCAAGCCGAGCGAGGACGAGCACGAGGGCCAAGCGCCCCAGCCCTGGCTGGCGAGCACCTTCTCGGCGACCGCGATCTGCTGTTCGCGGGTGGCCTGGTTGGCGGTCGCGGCGTATTCGCCGCCGCCGTGAGCATTCCAGGTGGAGGGGGAGAACTGCAGTCCGCCCTGGAAACCGTTGCCGGTGTTGATGCCCCAGTTGCCTCCGGCCTCGCACTGCGCGAGGCGATCCCAATCCTGGTCGGGTGCCGCGCTGGCGTTTCCAGCGAGAGCCACACCTGCGGTGCCGATGATCGCGCCGGTGACGGCGACCTTGGCTACGGTGCGCCCGGTGGAGGTTGGCTTGCGATGGCGTCCACTCATATCGGGTTCTTCTGCCTCTCGTACGCATCTGCACGTGGTCCGGACTGAGAGGTCGTCCGTCCCGCCCCCACCCCTGCTTCCGTTGGGGTCCGGTACCCGCGGGGTGAGGTTTGATGCGGCGGGCCGGTGGTTGCCGGTTGTCCCGGCTGGGTAAGACCGTACGACGATCGGCGCGAAAAATCACTATTTGGTAACCGGCGGGTCTGCGTGGGTCTCGGACCGGTATCGGTTGCGGCGGACAAGCTTCCGCGCAGCTGAGACATGGTGCGGGCGGGCCGGTCACGGGCCGCTGCCGCTCCGTTATCGCGCCGTTATGTGACGAGGATCACACTGACGGTTCGGTAACGATTAGCAGGGGTAACCGGTTTACCGCGATCGTCGGCCGGACCACAGTGCGAAAACGATCGCGCAGAGGAAGCCGAGCGGCGCCAACATCGCCAGCAGATACAGCCACAGGCCCGGGTCGGAATCACTGAGGACCGGCGTCAGGAATATGGCGACGATCGCAAGCAAGCCGATCGCGAACAGACCGAGTGCCACGTACAGCAACCGGTCGCCCGCGCGGCGCGGTGAGCGGCTCGGAGGCGGTGGCGCGGATGGATTCGTCACTGCTCGACCGTAAAACTGATGTGCTTGCGTTATTCGCACCGGGGTAGACTCTGTGTCAATCGCGTCCTGCACAGCTGTGGGGCGCGTTCTTTTCGCAAACTGACAGGAGCTGTCCGAGGCGGTATGCCGGACGAGCACCTGGGCAGACGGATGTGCTCGGGCCAGTGGGGCCCGAGTTTCGATGACGAACGGGTGAGTGCAGTGCCGACCGGCAGGGTGAAGTGGTACGACGTCGAAAAGGGCTTCGGCTTCCTTTCCCAGGACGAGGGTGAGGACGTCTATGTCCGTTCGTCCGCGCTGCCCGACGGCGTCGATGGGCTCAAGCCCGGCCAGCGTGTCGAATTCGGCATGGCCGCCGGTCGCCGTGGCCCGCAGGCGCTGAGTCTGAAGGTGCTCGAATCGCCGCCCTCGGTCCGTCAGGGCCAGGACCGCGATCGCGGTGCGCACAAGGAACCGGCCGCGCGCAAGCACACGCCGGACGAGCTGCACGGGATGGTCGAGGACATGATCACCCTGCTCGAGGCCAAGGTGCAGCCGGATCTGCGCAAGGGCAGGTACCCGGATCGCAAGACCGCGCAGCGCATTTCGGAAGTGGTGCGGGCGGTCGCGCGCGAACTCGATCACTGACGTTCGCGGATAACGAATTACGCGCGCTGCCCGGCTTACCGGGCAGCGCGCGAATCGTTTTCAGGCCGACCTTTTCGAGCGACCTGCGAGCAGTCGCTGCCGACCCTTTCGAGCGACCTGCGAGCAGTCGCTACGACGAGGTGCTGATCGACCAGGCCGCATGCGGGACGTAGAACTCGCGGCCCGTCTCGTCGCGCGCGAGGATCGGCAGCTGCAATTCGATACCGACGAGCCGCAATTCGGGCTCCGGCTTCGAATCGATGGTGACGGCGAGCGCACCCTCGGGGAAATCGTTGCGGCTCACCACCCGGTCCACCTTCTCGCCGGTGGGCATGGCGTAGACCAGCTGCGCCAGCCAGGGCGCGTCGGCGATCTTCTTCGGCAGCGACAGCTGCAGCGGGTATCCGGCGGGGACGTCCAGGATGACGGTCTCGCCGTACTTGCAGTCCTCCATTTTCACTGTGCAATACAGGAATGGGGACACCGTGACGGTCTTGCCGTGGGCGTATGCGGTGACGGTCGGGTCGGGGTGGTCCGCATTGCGGACGAACACCGTCAACACGCCGACGAAGGCGACGGTGAACACCAGTAGGGCCGCCACGCATAGCGCGACGACGGTGCGGGTACTGAGCTTGCTCACGACTGCGCCTCGCCGGCGCTCGGCTTCGTCGCGAGCAATGCTGCTGTGTCTTTGGTTCGTTCGCTGCGCTTACTCACAGATCGGATCTCCTGTGCCTCGTTGCATGTGCTTAGTTTCGCTACCGCGCTCCTTGCCGCGTTGTGCGGCTCGGTCGGCGTCGGCGTGTCGGGTGGTCGCGACCGCCTGCTCGGCATGTTCGGGGCGATGGCCGCCGAGGCCGGGCAGCAGGGAGTGGCCGCGGTCGCTGATGAAGGTCTGCAGCAGCCCGAACAGCAGGACCGCGGAGATGAACGCGAAACCCTGCCAATAGGTGGTCGGCATCAGCACGCCCGCCGCGCCGCCGAGAACCCAGCTGAGCTGCAGTACGGTCTCGGACCGGCCGAAGCCGGACGCGATCGATTCCGGCGGCAGATCGTCCTGGATGGAGGCGTCCAGCGATACTTTCGCCAGCGCGCTCGCACCCGCCGCGACCAGGGTGGCCAATGCGGCGCCGAGCAGATTGTCGAGGAAGACCGCGAGCAGGGCGACCGCGCAGCAGGCCGCGGTGCAGCCCAGCACGATCAGTGACGGCTTACCGAGTTTGATCCGGGCGCCGGTCGCGTTGCCGACGAAATTGCCGATCGCCGCGGCCACGCCGACCACACCGAGCATGGCGGCCTGCTGCCAGCCGCCGTGTTCGGTCGCCTTGGCGACGAAGGCCACATAGAAAGTCAGGAAGCCGGTCAAGATGCGAATGGCGCCATTGCCCCACAGTCCGGTCACGACCGCGCGACCCAGCGGCTGCCTGCGCTTGCGCGGCGGAACCGTGGCTTCGGTTGCCGGACTGAACACTTCGGTCTTCGCGTGATAACTGAGGGTCGCCGGAACCTCGCCCTCGGTGACCTCGACCCAACGCGGGATGCGCAGGCTCAGGAAGGTTCCGGCGACCGCGATCGCGGCGGCCAGCACCAGTGCGCCATTGGAGCCGGCGATCGCGGCGGCGAGAGCGGCGACCGCGCCCGCGCCGATGGTGCCGCCGACCAAACCGAACACGGTGAGCCGAGAGTTGGTGCGCACCAGGTCGATTTCGGGTGGCAGCACGCGCGGCGTCACCGCGCTCTTGAGTACCGAGAACGATTTACTGCCGATCATCATGCACAGGGCGAGCGGATACAGCGCCCAGCTGTCGAAGGCGATGATCAGCACCACCGCGACCACCACGCGCAGGGCGAAGGAGGTGGCGAGTGCGAGGCGGCGGCCGCGCTGTAGTCGGTCCAGCATCGGTCCGACGAGCGGGGCGATCACCGCGAACGGGGCGATGGTGATCAATAGGTAGAGCGCGACTTTGGTTTTGCTCTCCGCGGTCGCGCTGGCGAAGAACAGTGTGTTGGCCAGGGCCACCGCGATCGCGGCGTCGAGGGCGAAGTTCGCCATGGTGGCGTAGGTCAGCGCGGTGAGGCCGGATTTGTCGGCGCCGTCGGCCTTGGCGGCGCGCTGGAAGGTGGCGACACCGCGGGAGGTGAGCTCACGGCCGCGCATGGCGGCGACCCGGGTGACGGTCAGCTTGCGCGGAACGCGCTGCGGCTCGGCCGGAATTTCGGGTTCCGGCGGCGGGTCTGCCGGTTTCGCGGATCCGCCGGGCAGCGGCTTGGTCGGCGGTGGTTCGCGGCGTTGCGGTGGTGGTTCAGGTGGCAGCGGCGGAAGCGGGGACCGACGGGGCGGGGTGTGGGGTGGCGGGTAGCGGTCGTAACCGGGGTGACGCTGGATCGGTGGGGACTCCTCGCCATCCCACGGACCGCGGTCGGAACCGGAGGGATCGCGGGGAGTAGTCACAACGTCAATTCTGTCGTACATCGGCGACTTGGGTTCAATTGCCGCTCCAAGCCGTCCGGAAAGGTGAGCTCAGTCCGGTACGAATCGGACCTCGAAGATGGTCGGCCAGTATTTGCCGGTGATCAGGAAGCGGTCCGTGCCGGGCAGCTGCGCGATGCCGTTGAGCACATCGGTGCGCGCGCGCACGGTCGCGGGCAGCAGTCCGCTCGCGCCGATGACCGCGAGCACACGGCCGGTTTCGGGATCGATGTGCAGGATCTCGTCGGTGGGATAGGAATTGGCGTAGACGGAACCGTCGGCGGCGCAATCGAGTTCGTTGAGGCGGGCACGGTTTCGGGTGGTGAGGGTTACCGTGCCGGTCACGGCGAAGGTGAGCGGATCGCGGAAGGTGAGGGTGTCGGTGCCGTTGCTCATCACCACTTTGCCCGCGTGGGTGCACAGCCCCCAGCCCTCGCCGTCGAAGGACGCCCTGGCGCGTTCGGCCAATGTCGCCGGATCGCGGGCGATCGCGACCCGGTCTTTCCAGGTGAGCTGCCAGAGGGTGTCACCGGCTTTGGTGACGCCTTCGCCGAAGTAGGGCTTGGGCAGTTCGGCTCTGGTCAGTTCGTCGCCGGTGGTCAGATCGGTGGCGCGCACGCCCGACGCGCCCGGCATGCCGGTGGCTTCGTAGAGCACGGTGCCGTCGACCTCCAGACCCTCGGTAAACGCCCGTGGATCGTGCGGACGGGTGCCGACCACCTCGATATGCAGTCGCGGCGGATCGTCGTCGGAGCCGCCACACCCGGTGATTCCGAGCAGGCTGACCAGGACAACGACGGCCAACGAACGCCGATTGCGCTCCATACGGCAAAATGTAGGCCGTGAGCGCAGTATCTGTTTCGCAGTCCGGCGTGCGGCCGATCCTTGCCGATGCCGTCGACGTGGCCCGCCGTGCGCTCCTGGAGCTGGAGCCAACCGGTGTCGGCGCGCATATCGGTGTCACCGGCGAGGACGAGGCCGCGGCAACGCACCGGTTCGAGGCCACCCTGCCCGGCTATCGCGGCTGGCAGTGGGCGGTCGTGGTGGCGGCCCCGCCGGACGCGCAATACGCGACAGTGAGCGAATCGGCGCTGCTGCCCGGTCCGGACGCGCTGGTCGCACCCGATTTCGTCCCGTGGGAGCAGCGCATCCGCCCCGGCGATCTGGCGCCCGGCGACCTGCTCGCCCCGCCCGCTGATGATCCCCGGCTGGTGCCCGGCTACATCGCGAGCGGCGATCCGGCCGTCGACGAGGTCGCGCTGGAAATCGGCCTGGGCCGTACCAAGGTGCTCAGCCGCGAGGGCCGCGAAGAAGCCGCCGAACGCTGGTACTCCGAATACGGCCCCGAAACCGATATGGCCAAGGCCGCCCCCTCCACCTGCGGCCGCTGCGGCTTCTACCTCCCCCTCGCCGGCGCCCTCCGCTCCGCCTTCGGTGTCTGCGGCAACGCCATGGGCGCCGACGGTCACGTAGTCCACGCCGAATACGGCTGCGGCGCGCACTCCGACGTAGAAGTCCCGACCGGCGGCGGATCGCCGCTGTACGAGGCGTACGACGACGCGGCGTTCGATGTGATCCCGGTGGAGGCATTGCGCAAACCCGCCGCACCGGACGCGGTGACCACCGAGGGTGAGTCCGCCACCGCGCCTGGCATCAGTGATGCTGCGATCGCGGCAGAACCGATTACGGTCGAGCCGAGCGATCGTGCCGCATCCGATACTGCGGCCCAGCCGAGCGAGGCAGGGGCCGGTGATGTTGCGACCAGCTCAGTGGAGTCGGCTGCCATCTCGTCGGATGATGTTGTGGCCGAGCCGAATGCGTCGGTTGCGCACGATGTCTCGATGCCCGGCGCGGACAGCGATGCCGATGCTGAGGCCGCCGAAGATCTGACAGGTGAGGTCGCTGCGCCGACTTCGGTCGAGCCCGGCGTTGATACGTCGAGTGCTGTCGCGGCTGAGTCGCCCAGCGCGGTGGAGCCGACTGTTCTCCCGTCGGATGATGTTGTGGCCGAGCCGGATGCCGCGGTCGATTTCTCCGCGGGTGGTGTGGACAGTGAGCCCAGTACTGAGGCTGCTGAAGGTCTGACCGGCGATGTCGTTGAGTCGACCGTCGTTGGTGCACCGAGTGATATTGCGGCCGAGTCGCCCAGCGCGGTCGAATCGAGTGCTGTCGCCGCGTCGGATGAGGTTGCGGTGGAGCCGACTTCGGCCGCCGCGCCGAGCGGGGTCAGCGAGCCCAGTGACGCTGCTGTGGATCTGACAGCTGATTCGCTGACTGAGCCCGATTCGGCGGTCGTCGAGGATGCTGCGGCACCGAGTGTCGGCACCGAGGCAGGTGATGCGGCTGCCGCAACTCGGACTGCTGCAAGTGCTGAGCCGACCTCCCCGGAGCACGGCGCTGCTGCGTCGCGTTTCGGCAGCCAGCCGCCCAGCGCGGTCGAGTCGGACGCTGCGCACCTGCCGGGCGAGGCCGCGGCAGAGTCGAGCACATCGGGTGAGCCCGATGTCCTCGCCCAGGGTGTGGCCGACATGTCCAGCACCGCAGCCACATTCAGCCCTGCTGCTGACGTGGTCGCTGAGCCGGGCGCGGTGGTCGAGCCTGCTGACGCGTCCGATGCGGACCGCGAGTCGATCGGCGCAGTCGCGCCCGGCGCGGATGCGGCGGAGGGCCCGGTTGGATCGACGACGGGTGCATCCATCAGTCGCGAGACCGAGCCGAACGGTGCGACTGCCGAGAGCGTGGCAGGCCCTGAGGCCGGGGCAAGTGCGGGCTCGGCAAGCTTCCCCACTTCGGCAGATCCGAGCGCCGAAGCTGCTGCGTCGCAGCGGGAGTCGAGTGCCGAGCTTGCGTCCGGTGCAACCGCCGGGAGCGCCGAGGTAGCTCCCGAGGCAGTGGCGAGTGGCGCAACAGGCGACACCGCCGCAGTTGAGTCGAGCACCGGGGTGGCCGCGTCGCAGCCGGAGCCGGGTGTCGGTGCGGTTGTGGTCGAGCCGGGTGCTGAAGCCGCTGTGCCGCAGCCGGAGTCGGGCGCCGAGATCGCGTCTGGTGCGATTGCCGGGAGTGGCGAGGCGGTTCCTGCCGAGTCTGCGGCTGGCGACACTGCAGCAGTCGAGTCGAGTGCCGAAGTGAGCGTGCCGCAGCCGGAGTCGGGGGTCGGCGCAGCGGCCGCTGCCGTCGTGGTCGAGCCGGGTGCTGAAGCTGCTGTGCCGCAGCCGGAATCGGATGCTGGTTTCGCGACCGGGGCTACCGAGGTCAGTGCTGCCGCCGGTGCGGCGATTCACGGTGCGTCGGCAATCGGTGCGGATGGTGGCGTCGCTGCGGGGGAGTCCAGCGTCGACGAGGCTGTGTCCGAAGCTTCGGGTGCTGCTCCGGCATCGGACATCGACCGCGTGGCTGAGCGGGTTGTCGATGCGGCGGTCGAGGCTGAGGCCGCAGTGATCGAACCGGACATCGAAGGTGCTGGGGCGCAGCCGGAATCGGGTGCCGGCGGGGCCGACGCGGCGGCAGACTTCGTGGGCGGAGCTGAAGTTCCAGGTGACGAAGCTTCCGCCGTTCGAGGCGAGGCGGCCGACGCGCGCGGCGTGAGTGCCGACGCTGATGGTGGCGCTGTCGATGCTGACGGGGCCGTGGCGGACGCTGACAGCGGGGTCGCCGGTGCCGATGGTGAGACCGCTGACAGTGCGGGTGGGAGTGGGCCCGGGGCTGCGGCTCGGCCGGAGTTCGGGTCATCGCCGCAGGGGTGAGCGCGGTATCGGCGGCGGATCCGTTCGGGACGTCGGGGCTGCGGGCGGGGGTTCTTGCGGCTTGGCGTGATTCGCCTACTCGGTTGCGGGAGGATGCGGCGACCGAGGCGGATCTGGTGCGGGCGGGGTATCGGGATCGGCTGCTGACCGAATTGGCGCAGAATGCCGCGGATGCTGCGGCGAAGGCCGGTGTCGCGGGCCGGGTGGTGGTGCGTCTCGTCGACGGCGCCGTACATATTTCGAATACTGGTGCACCGCTGGATCTTTCGGGCGTGCACGCGCTGACCGCACTGCGTGCTTCCGGCAAGGCGGATCCGGCCGCGAGCGTCGGCCGCTTCGGCGTCGGCTTCACCGCCGTACGCACGGTAAGCGAAGAGATCGAGGTCCGATCGACCACCGGCTCCATACGGTTCTCCCACGAACTCACCTGGAAAGCCCTGCGCGACAACGCGATCACCGTCCCGGCCGATACCTTCACCCCACCCGTCCTCCGCCTGGCTTGGCCGACCGACGCCACCCCGCCACCAGAGGCGGACACCGAGATCGTCCTGCGCCTGCACCCCGACATCGACCCCCAATCCCTACTCGCCGCAATGCGCGCCGAAGCCGTCGATCTCCTCCTCGAACTGCCCGCCCTGCGGAGCATCCGAATCGGCGACGACGAGATCACCAGCACGGTCACCGATCTGCCCACTGAAGGTCCGCACCAGCGCGGGCACGAAGAACCCCACCCCGCACACGGCGACGCGGACTCGGGCGGCAGCCACGCCGACCCGAGTGACGGCCACACGGACCTGATCGGGCCGCACGACACCCACGACGCCGAATTCGGCCGCACCGATGCAGATCTGGGCACCGGCCGGTCCGCAGGGCTCGGGCTCAGGGAGTTGCGCATCGATGGCCCCGGATCGCAGCGCCGGGTTTGGTGGGAGTACCGGACTGCCCGGGCGCGCTGGTTGCTGCCGCTGCGGGATGGCAGGCCGGTGTCCGCTGCGCATGATGTGCTGCGCGCACCCACGCGATCCGACGAGGAGCTGTCGCTACCAGCTCTCCTGATAGCCGACATACCGATGCAGCCGGACCGCCGACGCGTCCTCCCGGGAGCTCGCCTTGCCGAATTCGCCCAGGGTTACGGCGATTTCGCCCGCGCACTCCCGCCGCGCGATCGCCTCGTCCTGGTTCCCGCCCCGGGCTTCGCGCGCAGCGAGGTAGACGGCATCCTGCGCGAGGCCCTGGTCCGCGAACTGCAGACCCACCCCTGGCTCCCGGTCGTCACCACCCGCTCGGAAACCGCTGGCGAAACCGCCGCACAGTCGGCCTCGGCCGGTACACGATCAGCCGTCGCGGACCAAGCCTTTTCGGTGCGCACGGCCGCTGAGAGCGGTGCCGAGCACAGTGGTCCGCTCGACACTGACGACTGGACCGCCGCAGACCTTCCCGGCCACGCGCGATCGCCCCGGACAAGACATGCGGTACCCACGCGAGCGAGCGTATTCACCGGCCTGAGTTCGGAATTGGCCGACCTGCTCGACGACATCGTCGGACCACTGGTAATACCCGAGTTGTCAGGGCGCGCACATAGCGAGGCTCTCGGTGTGCTGGATGTGCACAGACTGGGACTTGCTCGGCTTGCGGAACTTTCGTCCGGACTCGAGCGGTCTCCGAAGTGGTGGCATTCGCTGTACGTCGCGCTGGAGCCATACGTTGTCGACCCGCTGGCCGCTGAAGAACTCGGCGCGCTCGCGGTACCGCTGGCAGACGGCCGACTGGTAACCGGACCGCGCACAGCAGTTTTGGATGACCAGCTCGATGTCGCCATACCGGTGCACTGGGCGCGTCTGGTGCACCCCGAGGCAGTGCATCCACTCCTCGCGCGACTCGGCGCACGTTCGGCCACCGCCGAGGATCTGTTGAGCGATCCCGGATTACGCGCGGAACTGGAGGATCAGCCGGGCGATCCCGACACCACTGATGCCGTGCTGCGGCTGGCCGCACATGCCGATCCGTCGGCACTCCCGTCTTGGCTCGGCCTCCTCGAATTACCCGACACTACTGGGGAATTGCTCCCCGCCGACGAATTGCTGCTCCCCGACGCACCGCTGAGCACATTGCAGGTGCCGGATTCGCCGTTCGGCACTGTCGCAACGGACATGGTGGACCGCTACGGCGCCGAGGCGCTGCGTGCGGTGGGCGTCGGCTGGGATTTCAGCATTGTCGTCGAAACCGATCCCACCGGCCCCGATCACCACCTGGACGACGAGGAGCGCTGGTGGTCGGGCCTGCCCGAAGATCCGCCGGAACTGGCCGCAGTCCGCGACTTGGACCTGGTCGAAGAGTCCTGCTGGCCAGAGGCGTTGCGGCAGTTGGCATCCACTCCGCGCACCCGCAAACTGCTCACCGATCCCGATGGCTACACGGCCTGGTGGTTGCGCAGACACGCGCGTATCGATGGCATTCCGCTCGGCTTGCTCCGCTACCCCGCCGATACCGAATTCGCCGGCCTACTCCCCGAATTCGAACTTTCCGACCTGGATTCCGAAGCCTTACGCGGAGTCCTGGCGAATCCGAATGCCATCACCCAGGAACTGGCCGCCGCACTGCTGGACGCACTCGCCGACCCATCGAAAACCCCTACACCCGAGGTGGTTTCCCGAACCCACGCCCGCCTCGCCGCCGCCGTGGATCACCTCGACCTGACCGAACTCGAGCTCCCCGAGCGCGTGCGCGCCCTGTCCTCGGCAGTCGTCGACCCCAGCGACGCCTGGGTACTCGACCAGCCGTGGTTCGGCCTCGCTGTTCCAGCGGATCACCTGGTAGCAGGCGACACCGTCACGGCGTCCGCCCTCGCGACCCTGCTCGATCTCCCCATGGTCTCCGATGTGATCACCGCCGAGGTGATGAGCCAGGGCCGCCACACCACCTGGTCCGCCGAACCGCTGGGAATCGTTCTGCGCCAACTGTTCACCCTGCCCGATGAACAAGGCGACCTGGTGCTCCACGACGATCTCCAGATCCGCCTACGCGGTGCCATGGAAGCCACCGTCTGCGTCCCCTGGTGGCGCGACGGCACAACCACCCACATCCGTACCCCGCACCACCCGGCCTGACCGCGGCTACACAGCCGACCTACACCGCGTAGTTCGCAACCATCTCGCTGAGCAGATCCAGTTGTCCGCGCACACTTTCGCTGTCGTTGTCGACCAACCAGCGCAGCACGACACCGTCGATCACATTCAAGGTGAAGCGGCTCAGCGTCGGCACCGGCACGGACCACCGGCAACCGGTGGCATCGCGGGCATGGTCGAGGATGTCGGCGACCGTGGTGTCGTTGAATGCGTACTGTTCGCGCGCTATCGCGAGTTTCGCGGGAGTCGATTCCCCTTCGCGTAGCGCATATGTCGTGGTTTCGTATGTGAGCAGTTGTCGTTCCGGTGTGGCTTCAATGTTGAGCCACATCAGTTCCAGTCCGGCGCGCACCAATTTTTGAAGCGCTTCTTTTCCACTTCCGACGTCTTGCCAAACTGTTTCGTTGGCATCGACAGAATCGCGTAATTCCATCGACAACGCCTTGACCAGCTCGGTCATCAGCGCGTCCTTGTTTTCGAAACAGTAATGCACCACACCGAGCGAAACACCGGCTGCCTGAGCGACATCGCGCGTGGTCACGCCCGCGACGCCCTTTTTCTCGGCAAGGCCGATGGCTGCCTCGATAAGGTGGGCCCGTCGTTCTTCGACGCTCAATCGGGAGGACACCCAAGGGAGTTAAGTCCGCAACTCCGCCACAGTCAATTCGCAGGGCCGAAAATCTCGACTGGACGATTGTCCAGTTGTGTGGTTCGCTTCAGCACGGGATCGAAGGGAGACGCGCATGCCGGTGTCACGCAGAACGGTGCTGGCCCGAACCGCGATGGGTTCCGCCGCGCTCGCGACAGCGGGCACGGTGCCGGGTGTGACTTCGGCGCTCGGCGCACCGGCCGCCGCGGCTCCCGAATCGGGTGGCTACCGCATCGGACTCGGGCTTTCCGATATCACCGGCCCGGCCGCCGAATGCGGAATGATGGGCTATTCACAGTTCGAGCAGCAGACGGCGGGCATCCATCTGCGCCCGCGCGCTCGCGCATTCATCATCGACAGTGGTGCGCGTCGAATCGTGTTCGCGGTAGCGGAGAACGGCATGATTTTCCAGTCCGTGCATCGCGGCGTCATGCTCGAACTCGCCCGCCGCTTCGGTGATCTGTACACCGAACAGAACGTCGCGCTCACCTCGACGCATTCGCATGCGACCTGTGGCGGCTCCAGCAACGATTACGCGTATAACCTGTCGATTCTGGGTTTTCAACAGCAGGTATACGACGCCGAGGTGAACGGCATTGTGGAGGCGATCGCCGCCGCGCACGCCGATCTCGGACCGGGTACGCTTTCGCTGGGTCGCGCCGAACTGCACGACGCGAGCGTCAACCGATCACGAGTTGCCTTCGAACGCAATCCGGATGCGGATAAACAGCACTTCCCGAATGCCGTCGACCCGGCGGTCACCGCACTGTCATTCGTCAAGGGCGGCAAACAAGTCGGCGCAATCACCTGGTTCGCCACGCACAACACCTCGATGACCAACCAGAACCGACTGATCAGCGCGGATAACAAAGGTTACGCGTCGTTCTCGTATGAACACGCCGAGCACGGCGTTCGCTATCTCGATGGCCCCGCTGATTTCGTCGCCGCGTTCGCGCAGACCAACGCGGGGGATATGTCCCCGAATCTCGATCTGCAACCCGGTTCGGGACCGACCCGGAACGAGTTCGACAACACCCGCATCATCGGCGAGCGTCAGTACCGCGCCTCGAAAACCGCGTTGTCGGGTGCACAGTCCATCGGCGGTCCGGTCGATTCGATGCTCTGTTATATCGACTTGGCCGATATCGCCGTCGACGGCGGATTCACACCTGACGGCCAACCGCGCCATACCGCGCCCGCCGCCGCGGGCGTCTCGCTCATCGCGGGCAGCGTCGAGGATGGTCCCGGCCTGCCGGGTATCCCGATCCCCGAGGGTGTGCGCAATCCGTTCATTGATGCGCTCGGCGACCCGCGCCAGCCAGCACCGTCCTGGCTCGCGGATGCGCAGGCGCCCAAGGCGATCATCGCGCCGCTCGGGCTGTTGCCGCCGGTGCCGTGGGTGCCGAATGTGGTGCCGATCCAGATTGTTCGGATCGGTGAGCTCTACTTGGCCTGCGGCGGTGCAGAGTTCACCATCGTCGCCGGACTGCGCATCCGCCGAGCTGTTGCCGCCGCGCTCGGCGTTCCGCTGGAGCAGGTGCTGATGCAGGGCTACGCGAACGCGTACCACGAATACGTCACCACCCCGGAGGAATACGACTCCCAGCAGTACGAGGGCGGCTCAACCCTGTTCGGACGCTATACATTGCCCGCCTACCAGCAGGAGTTCACCCGTCTGGCAACGGCTTTCGCCGTCCGTCAGCAGGTCCCGCGCGGTCCGGCGCCGCGCGACGTATCCAACCTGCAGCCGAACTTCCAACCCGCACCCGGCCCGGACACCACACCGTCGGGTCGTGGATTCGGCGATGTCCTGACCCAGCCCGCCGCCTCGTACGTGTCCGGCACCCAGGCCGCCGCCGAATTCGTCTCCGCCCACCCGAAACACAACCCCCGGCGCAACGGCACCTTCCTGGAAGTGCAGCGCCGCAACGCATCCGGCGACTGGGTCCGCGTCGCCAACGAGGGCGAATGGGCCGTCCGCTTCTACTGGAGCAAGCGTGGACCGGCCGCATCCGTAGCCCGCTTCACCTGGGACATCCCGACGGACGCCGCCCCCGGCACCTACCGCATGCAACACTTCGCCGACAGTCTGAGCCCCGACGGCACCCTGCACCCCTTCACCGGTATCACCAACGAGTTCGAAGTGAGCTGAGGCAGGCGGTCAAAGTCCGGTTTGCGCGCCTTTGTCGCCGCGGCGGACGCCCCGGCGCTGGATCGCGAAGATCGTGTAGCCGAGCAGGCCGACGGCCATACCCATCAGACACACCGGACGGGCGGATTCCCAGCGGTCGCTGGTCCACACGACGACGGTGGCGATCAGCCAGAGGGCGCTGCCGACCGCGAGGACCGGCCGTGGATCGGTGAAGCGCGGCGGGATCTGCGGGACATTCTGGGGCACAGTCACAGCGTAGCCGCGGGAAGAGGCGGTCACCGGCGAGCGTGTCCCGTATCGTTCTGCTCTGTGACAACGCCATCGGATGTTCGAGCTCTCGCCGGTGAGCTGTCGCTCGCGGTGGTGCGCTTGACGCGACATCTGCGGGGGCGGCGCGCCGACGCCCAGATTTCGCTGACGCAGCTCTCCGCGCTCGCCACCCTGCATCGAGAAGGGGCGATGACGCCGGGCGCGCTGGCCGCCAAGGAGCGCGTACAGCCGCCGTCGATGACGCGCGTGATCGCCTCGCTGTCCGATCTGGGATTGGTGGAGCGCAAGCCGCATCCGACCGATGGCCGCCAGATCATCGTGTCGCTCTCGGATGCGGGTCGCGCACTGATCGCCGACGAAACCAGCGCCCGCGAGGCCTGGATGACCGAACAGCTCTCAACCCTCACCGACGAACAACTGGTCGTGCTGACGCGCGCCGTCGGCATCATGAAGCAACTCGTCGACGACTCGGAGTAACCGAACCCACCCCGGGCACTGGTTGCTAACGAGGTGGGTAACCACCCCGGGCGTATTGGGCACCGAACGGCTGGTCGCTGTCCACGATTTCGCGGCCGAGGGGGAACAGGGAGATCGGGATCAGTTTGAGGTTCGCCCAGCCGAACGGGATGCCGATGATCGAGATGAACAGCGGGATGCTGGTGAGCAGGTGGCCGAGCGCCAGCCACCAACCGGCGACGATGAACCAGATGATGTTGCCGATCATCGATCCGACACCCGCGGAGGGTTTTTCGACCGTGGTGCGTCCGAACGGCCAGAGCACATAGGTCGCGATCCGGAACGAAGCGATACCCCAGGGGATCGTGATGATCAGAACGCAGCAGATGATGCCCGCGACAATGTAGCCGAGCGCCATCCAGAACCCCACGATTACGAGCCACAGGATATTGAGCACCAGCTGAATCGGCTTCATGAATCCAGCATGCCAGCCCACCGAGCCTCCGACATCACTCCGGAGTACGAGGTCGGCTCAGGGATATCCCTGATCAGCGAAATCAGCGCCCCGACCGGCCGACCAGCCGCCTCGGCACGGAACGGCGGTCATCACGGATCCGACCGCCCAGAACTGCTCGGTTCGGCAAACGCAGGCCGTCTCAGGCCCCGAGGCGGCCGGGCTCGTGGGAAAGCCCCGAAATCGCGGCTGGTCGACCCGAGCCCGGCTCACAGATTCAGCTCGACCCGAGAGCCGGTCGTGCGGCGGAGACGACCCGGCTCCGCGGGTGCAGACCGGCTGCGCGACCAACCCGATCCATCGGGACTTGGCTGGCCCAGCAAAGACAGCCCAGCTCAGAAGAACCAGCCGAGTACCGCGTCTCGTTCCGCGCCGAATGCTTCGTCGAGGGCGCGTAGTTGCACGGCGTCCTTGGCCTGCAGGCGGTTGGCGGCGGCGAAGACGCGGGCCGGGTAGGCGCCGAGGTACATGGAGGCCAAGACGTCGATGCCGAGTTCGAAGTCGGGTGGGCGGGTGCTGGGTGTGCATTCGGCGATGCCGTCGCGCACCGTGAGCGCGAAGGTGCCGCCCGCGTCGCGGAACGGATCCTGCACTGCGAGAACGATATCGAGGTCGCGCAGGTATGAGCGAGCGGTCAGCGCCGCGGGAACATCCATGAGCCGCAACCACAAATCGTCGAAGCGCGCCTTCGTGCGCACCAGTCGGAGATCGGTGAGCAGATACGGCAGCGGATCGTTGTCGGTGATCGACGCCTCGACGTGAGTGCACAGCTCCAACCCGAATAGTGCCCGCCACAACGCGATCTGCGCCTCCGAGGTTACCGCGCGCATCTCCTCGACCACCGCGGACTTGCCTTGTTCGCGGCGGTGGTAGCGATACAGCACATAACCGTCCGGGTGCAGGAATGCGAAGAGCTCGGTGCCACCGTCGCGGAACGCGGGCGAATCGGAGAGGTCCATCTGCCAGCGCGCCTCGGGACGCGCCTGCGCACCGGGCAC
Source organism: Nocardia pseudovaccinii (assembly GCF_050942345.1). Classification (NCBI taxonomy): domain Bacteria; kingdom Bacillati; phylum Actinomycetota; class Actinomycetes; order Mycobacteriales; family Nocardiaceae; genus Nocardia; species Nocardia pseudovaccinii. The sequence goes on along the minus strand of NZ_CP192074.1, from coordinate 9,167,302 downwards.
CAGACGCCGCCAGCGGTCGTAGATCGCACGTAGCTGCTCGCCCGCATCGGCCGTGGTGCTGAGCACCACGCCGCCCGGATCGGGGGCGGACGGCAGGAATTCGACGAACCGCCGGTCGATCGAGACCGCGTTCTGCCGAATCGTCGGCCCGTATCCGAACCTGCCGTAGATGGCGCCCTGACTCGCGGTGAACATGGTCAGCGGGAGCCCGGCCGCCTCGGTGCGCCGATGCTGCTCGATGTAGATGGCCCGCAGAATTCCGCGCCGCCGGTGCGTCGGCGCGACGCCGACCCCGGCGATTCCGCAGGCCTCGACCGTGCGCTCGCCGGGCACGGTCAGCGTCATCCGAGTGGACCTGGCATGTCCGACGACGCGCCCGTCTTCGATCGCGACGATCGCCTTTTCGGTCGGAAAGACCCGCGCCCGCAATTCCGCATACTCCGGCTCGCCGCGCATCCCGAACGAGGTGTCGCCGAGCAACTGAATGGCCGCCACGTCATCCTCGGTGGCCGACCGGATGGTGATGCCGGGTATCAGCGTCATCCCTCGACGATCGCACGCCCCCCGACCCGCCCGCACCCGAATTACCGCCACTTCGTACGGATCGACGCCCAACCCGCACCCGAACAAAAGTAGTGGACCGCTTCTCGAACCGGCCCCGTCTGAGCGGGCTGCATGATCGGAGCCGATGCACTGGTCCACCGACCGTGGCTATCGCAGCGGAAGCCGTAGGTAGCATCGTGTGATGCGTTCGGCAGCACAGCTATTCGGTGATTTCATCTGGCCGGTTGTGCTGGTGGGTGCGGTGTCGCGCAGCTGGCTCGCCGACACCGGAGGGCAGTGGCTCGCCGGTGTTCTGACCGTCATCGCCATGTTGGTCCTGACGCACGAATTTCTCGCGCCCAGCTTGCGGACCGCGCCCTTTCCCGCCCTGCACCTCGAGTTGCTCGCGCTCGCGGTATCGGTGGTGGCCGTGGTGCGGGTTCCCCGCGTTACCGGTGGATTCCTGGAACCGGGACCATCGATCGCCGCGGCGCTCGTGGTCGCGGTGGTGTCGGCGAAGTTCGTTTCGCTCGGACGGGCGATCGCTGAGCCGGTAGATCAGGAGTTGGTATTTCCGCTCGGCCCCGGCCGATGGCTGATCGTCGAGGGTGACGGTCGGTTGTGGAACCACCATTGGATTGTGCGGAGTGAGCGGGCCGCCTTGGATATCATCCGTCTCTCGACGTGGCGACAGACCCGAAAGCGGCTGTCGGCGCGGCGAATCGAGGACTATCTGGCATTCGGGGCGGATGTCTACGCGCCATGTTCCGGGTGGGTGCGCGAAGCCGCGGATGACACGCCGGACGACGATCGCGATTTCCGCCGGGCAGGTGGAAACGAGGTCGTCATCGACAATGGCAAGGAATTGATCGTCATCGCCCATCTTCAGCGCGGCAGTGTCGCGGTCGAGGCCGGACAGCACGTCGAGGTGGGCCAGCGAATCGGTGCCATCGGAAGTTCCGGTAACTCCACCGAACCCCACCTGCACATTCACGCGGAATGCGCCGGGGAGCCGCGCCGCCTGGTTTTCCGGGGCTTTCGTCGACGCTTTCCGCGCGGCGCGGTTGTCACGGTCCGAACCGGACACGCAAATCAGCCGATCTAGCTGCGCGAAGGACCATTGAGGTGCATGATTCTCGGATCGGCACACCGTTCGAACGGTGACTTCGGCCAGGTCCTCGAGAGTCCCGGCTACCAACTGCTGGAGGCTTTTGTCCGCACTGTCGTGGCACAGTCCGGTCGACCCGGGGCTCGCTTCCAGTTCATGTTGCTGACGACGCGCCCGCAGCCGGAGATGTCGACACTGCAGGTCATTCTGGTCTCGGAGATCTCGGCGACGGGTGTCGGGCCGATGATGGATCCGATTGTGGCCGGGCGGGGTCGGCGCGGCAGGATGATGTCGTGGCTGATGTGATCGATATCGACGATCCCGCTGATCCGCGGGTCGATGACTTTCGCGATCTGAAGTCGGCGGATCGGCGGCCGGATCTGCCGGGGCGCAAGGGGTTGGTGATCGCGGAGGGGGTGGTGGTCGTCCAGCGGATGTTGGATTCGCGGTTTCGGCCGAGTGCGCTGCTCGGGGTGGAGAAGCGGCGGGTGGAACTCGTGGAGGAGCTGGCGCGGATCGATGTGCCGTATTACCGGGCGAGCGCCGAGGTGATGGCGCAGGTGGTCGGGTTCCATCTCAATCGCGGGGTGCTCGCGGTGGCGCGCAGGCCCGCGGAGTTGACCGTGGACGACGTTATCGAGCGGGCCCGCACGGTCGCGGTTCTGGAGGGTGTGAACGATCACGAGAATCTCGGCTCGATGTTCCGGAATGCCGCCGGACTCGGCGTCGAGGCGATTCTGTTCGGCGATCGGTGCGCCGATCCGCTGTATCGGCGTGCGGTGCGGGTGTCGATGGGGCATGTGCTGCGGGTGCCGTTCGCACAACTGCCGAAGTGGCCGGAGGGGCTGGATGTGTTGCGGAGCAACGGATTCCAGATCATCGCACTCACCCCGAACCCGGCTGCGGTGAATTTGGCGACGGCGATGACGGGGGAGCGGGTGGCGCTGCTGCTCGGCGCGGAGGGACCCGGATTGACCGAGGAAGCCATGCGCGCCACTGACATTCGAGCCCGCATCCCGATGTCACCCGGCACGGATTCGCTCAATGTGGCGACCGCGGCCGCCATGGCGTTCTATGAACGGGTGAGGACGTCGTGAGTTACTTCCCGAACGGGGCGTATCGGCCCTACCAGCCGTACCAGGATCCGACCCCGTGGGCCGCCGGACTCACCGTCGCGACCATGGTCGCACTGCTGACGGCCGTCGCGGTGTACGCATTCGGCTCGGCGCTGGCGGACGTCCATCCGCTGCTTGCGATCCTGGTCAATCTCGTCGCGGTCGGCGGCGCCGCACCCACCGCCTGGCGTTGGCGCCTGGCACCGGTGACCCGGTGGGTCGTCGGTGGGGGTGCGGCTGGTGTGTTGCTCGGCTGGTGCGTCTTGATCATCGGCGGTCTGTCGGGGTAGCAGACCTCGTCGGCCCGGTGCGGCTCGCGACCTCTGTGGCTGGGGGTGAAGTGTGAGTTGGGGTGGCGGTCTGCCGCGAGCCAGCTGGGTATGCCCGTCGGCCTAGCGATCTACACGACGTGGTGGCAAAGCCAGTTGCGCGCGCTCACGAGACGCGATCCTTGCCGCGCAGCCAGTCGAGCAGACCGCGTCTCGGTTTCATGTCGCCGTTGTGCTCTCCCAGCGGGATCAGGTCGGCGGGGTCGGGTGCCTGGCCCTTGGGGTAGAGGGTGAATCCGCAGACCGCGATATCGCCTGGTACCAATGCGCCTTCGGGGGCCGGGGCGCGATAGTGGAAGCCGAGCCATTCGTTATTGGCGGCGTCGGCGAAATCGGGCGGGTCGAAGGGGAGGGTTTGCGGGTCGGGCAGTTCCCCGGCCTGCCACCGCACCGGATGATCACCGGCCCAATACGAACGCTCCCACACCAGCGGGAGGCCCTCGTCCTCCAGGATGTTCACCCGCGTCGAGCTGAACGAGCGCCGGAATTCGCCACGCTCCCAATGCGCGAACGCGCCCCAGCCGTGATGTGCGTCGAACGAGATCAGATAGGTGTGCTCCGAGGCGAGCGGGCGAACCAGCAATTCCGCCAGCGCCGTCGGGTGCGCCCGCGCGGCCTGTGCCGAGCACACCACGGTGACTCCGGGGTAGCAGCCGATGTACACCTCGTCGGCATCCGGTCCGGCGCAACCGCCCAGCGTGCCGACCATGATCGGCATGACATCGTGGTCGGTGTGCAGCTGTTTCGCCAGCGCGAGCGCGGCTTCGGGGTCCGGATCGTGGTTCGCGCGGAGTATCGCCAACGGATCCTGTGCGTCGACGTACCAGAGAGACGAAGCCTTGGACAGCATTTCCGGCACCTCCCGATGGTTGCACCAAACAGCTCCGCAAACTTCGAGCAACCCACGGCGCCCTTAGCAACTCCCGCTACCGTGAACCACCCGACGTCGACTGATCAAATCGACGACACCCCGAAAAATCTACCCGCACTCCCGCGCCAACGTCGGCCCTTCCGCACTCGAACACGCCAACAGGCCTCAGAAATTCGCAGCAAACAGTGCCCGGAATCAAGATCAGGTGGAAGCTACGGCGGCATCGCCCGAGAAGTCCCCGCCACCATGTCCACTTGATCTTGGTGAGGGTTGAAGTGGCGCCCACGACTGGGTGAAAGTTTGGCTGGGTTCAAAGCGCGTCCGGGGGCCGGCGGTCCGTACCCGAGAGGGAATCCATCGCTGCTGGAGCCACGATGCGATGCCTGCGCCCTGAAACCCCTACGCAGGAACGAAACTCAGTGCCCTGAGCTGCGCACCCCGAGCAACACATCCTCCCAGGACGGCATCGGCGCCTTCCCTCGCTTGTTCCGAGCTGCTTTAGCGGGCGCCTTCTTCGCCGCTTCCTCGGAAGCGGCGGGCTTGGCGGCAGGCTTTGCGGTCTTGGTCGGGGCAGCAGCGGGCGCGGGCGGGGTGGTGGCCGCACCAGCCGGAGCTCCACCGGCGGCCGGAGCCGTATTCGTCCCGGCGGTGACCGCAGCGGAACCGCTCGCGGCCGGAATGGCATTCGTGCTCGCGGCGGCCGGAATCGCGGCTGCCGCACCACCCGCGCTGACCGGCGTACTGCTACCGCCGGCCGCGACGGAACGCTGCTCGTAGTACTCGTCCAACGTCGGCTGGGTCCGGGCTGCCGGACGCGCCGGTGCCGCCGCGGCCTCGCGTGCCGGACGCGCCTCGGCCGGACGGGGTTCCACCGGCCGGGTCTCTACCGGCGGTTCGGGCGCCGGCGGCGCCTCGATCTCCGCCTGCGGCGGCAGGATGGTGGCGAGCCCGCGTAGGGCACGGCCGAAGTCGGGATCGATCAGATCCGAGGCCGGATCGTCGAGCGGGGAAACCGAGCCGCCGTGCGCGTCGGGCTGGTAGCGCCAATGCGCGGCGATCTCGGAACGGCCGTTCTGCCACTGCAATTGCGCTACCCAGAAGCCCTTTTCGTCCTTCCAGGCATCCCACTCGGCATTCTCGAGCGTGTGCCCGCGCTCGGTGAACGCGGCGGTGACGATATCGATGAGGATCTCCACGGCCGGACCGTCGGCGCGCACCGGATGCGCCTTCTGCGCGAGTTCGGCGGCGCGGGCCCGCTCCAACAGCACCGGATAGGCGAATCGCTCCACGCGACTCAGCGGCATACCGGATTCTTCGGTGACCTGTTCAACGGATGCCCCGGCACGGATACGAGCTTGAATATCGCGGGGACGCATAGTTGCTTCCATCTCGATCTCAATCTGGCCGAATCGGGCAAGGTCTCCGCGTGCTGCGGCTCGAAGCTTGTCGTCGGCGGGCAGCCGGTACTTGGTGCCGGTCTCGGTGTCGATGCACACGATGTGCGTGGAGTCGGGCGTCACCCCGATCACTCGAAGTTCACGCACCGTTACCTCCTTATCGCGTCGGCTCGCGACACCGCCCACTTTCCGAAACAGTAGTGCACTACTGATGATCTCGAGGCAAGACACGCGGGGCGGAAATCTGCGAAAGACCCTCCGCGCCCCGCTAATCTGCTCTATTCAACTCGCTGCGCTACAAGATACGGCGTGTCGAAAGTGGGCGTGTCGCAATGACCGAGCGCGATTTACCCCAGCTTCTCGACAACCCAGTCGATGCTACGCGTCAGCTGCGAAACATCCTCTGGGTCGATGGCGGGGAACATGCCGACGCGCAGCTGGTTGCGGCCGAGCTTGCGGTAGGGCTCGGTATCCACGATTCCGTTGGCGCGCAGCACCTTGGCGACGGCGGCCGCATCGACCGAGTCGGCGAAGTCGATGGTGCCGACGACCTGTGAGCGGTGCGCCGGATCCGTGACGTAAGGGGTGGCAAAGGAGCTCGACTCGGCCCAGGAGTACAGCCGCGACGACGAATCCAGCGTCCGCTTGACGGCCCAGTCCAGTCCGCCGTTGCCGTTGATCCACTCGATCTGGTCGGCGAACAGCAGCAGGGTGCCGAGTGCGGGGGTGTTGTAGGTCTGATCCTTGGTGCTGTTGTCGATCGCGATCGGCAGCGAAAGGAATTCCGGGGTCCAGCGACCCGAGGCCTTGATCTCCTCGACCCGGGCCAGTGCGGCCGGGCTCATCAGCGCGACCCACAGGCCGCCGTCGGAGGCGAAGCACTTCTGCGGTGCGAAGTAGTAGACATCGGCGTCGGTGATGTTGACCGGCAGACCGCCTGCGCCGGAGGTGGCGTCGATGGCGATCAGCGCGTTCTCCGAACCCGCCGGACGCTGCACCGGGATCGAAACACCGGTGGAGGTTTCGTTGTGCGCCCAGCCGATGAGGTCGGCCGACGGGTCCGAAACCGGCTCGGGCGCACTGCCCGGCTCCGCCGAGACCACGATCGGATCGCCGATGAACGGGTTGCCCTTGGCCACCGCGGCGAACTTCGAGCTGAACTCACCGTTGGTCAGGTGCAGCGAGCGCTCGCGGATCAGACCGAAGGCGGCGGCATCCCAGAACGCCGTGGTGCCACCGTTGCCCAACACAACCTCGTAGCCGTCGGGCAGCGCGAACAGCTCGCGCAGGCCGCTGCGTACGCGTGCGACCACATCCTTGACCGGCTTCTGCCGGTGACTGGTTCCGAACACCGAGGCGCCGACGGATACCAGAGACTGCAACTGCTCCGGGCGCACCTTGGAGGGGCCACAGCCGAACCGTCCGTCGGCGGGCTTGAGATCGTCGGGAATGATCGGGAACTCAGCGGTCATGGCCAACAGGGTAGACGGTGGTAATGCTGTGACTCTGACCACACTCCGGCTAACGTTATCGCTCATGAACCTTGCGTCGGCTAGCACGGGGTGGCGAGAGCGCAGCAGGGGGCCGCGGAACTTCGGATTGCGCACGGGTGCGCTATCGGATTCGCAGCGGCGCGAGTTGCTCATGCACGGCGCGATCGGCTCGGCGACCATACTCGGCGTTCGGCCGCGGCGCAGTGAACCCGGACATGTTTTCTGGGTTCGAGTGCAGGTAGAAGGTGCGCTGCCATACGAAACCCGGGTGCGGCAGCGGATGCGCGAGGACGACCTGGAGTGGATGCAGCCCAGTGATGTGGTCGGCTGCCGGGTCGATCCGGGCGATCGCGACCGACTGGTGCTCTACGTGCCCGATATCGCCGAGACCGGCCGGGCGAGCATTTCGAAGATCCTGTCCGACGGCCGCCGAGCCGACGCCACCGTGCTCGCCGCCGCACCGGTCGCCGCCGACTACGCCGGTCGCGACGACCCGGTGCTGCGCCTGGACCTCGAACTGCGTGCCTGGGATGAGGCGAAACCGTGGCGCGTGCGCCTGATCCAACCGGTACCGCTGGCCGCGATCGGCCTCGTCGATCTGGGCCAACATCTGGAGGTCGCCTTCTTCACCGTCGACCGCGGCGAATCCGTCGCGGTCGACTGGCTTGCCTCCCTCGATGAGGATTAGTGCGGCGGCTCGGCATCGAGCCGCCGTTTCGCTAACTCTTGGCTTTCACCCGCGCCAGCGCGTGTCCGGTCAGTGCGATGAGCGCGGTCTTGGCCGATTCCCGGTCCCTGGCGTCGATCATCATCACCGGAACATCGGCGGATAGCGAGAGGGCATCGCGGATGGCCTCCTCGGGAAACTTGGGGGCGCCTTCGAATTCGTTGACCGCGACCAGGAACGGTAGTCCGAGTTCTTCGAAATAGTCGACCGCGGCGAAACTTTCGTCCACTCGACGGGTATCGACCAGCAGGATCGCGCCGATCGCGCCGAGGCTGAGGTCGTCCCACATGAACCAGAACCGGTGCTGCCCGGGCGTGCCGAACAGGTACAGCACCAGATCGTCGGACAGGGTGATCCGACCGAAATCCATGGCGACCGTGGTGGTCGTCTTATCCGGGACCGCCGAGGTGTCGTCGATTTCGGAACTCAGATCGGTCATCAGCGCTTCGGTTTTCAGCGGAACGATATCCGAAACCGCGCCGACCAGCGTAGTTTTGCCGACCCCCATCTCGCCGGCTATCACGATTTTCGCCGAAACCGCGCGGGATGTGGTCTCGGGTGGTGCTTGTTCAGGTGCGGTCATCGAACATCCTCGGCTGCAAGGGGTTTCAACTTACCAGTGGCTCTTCCGTCACGTACCCCCCGCTGATACCGGTTCAATCCTGTGCGGATCGTTTCCGGGTCGCGGCGCGTGCTCGCCGCAGATTCCGTTGCCGCCGACCCCGATTCGGCCCCACCCGGCACCAACTGATTCCCTGGATCTCGTTTCGGTAGCCCGGACGTTGTCCTTTCCGTAATTGTCGGATCCGCTGCCCGCTCTGCCGCAGACCAGCCTTCATCCGCCGCCGAATGCCAATTCGTCAAAACCGGTAGCTCCCCCGTAGTCGGATCCGCCAACCACGCCGACATCATGCCGGCGAAAATCGGCGTTGCCGCTTCCCCCTCGGTGGGCTGCGTCGATCCGTTCGACGCAGACCCGTTCGAAGCGGATTCGACGGTCTGCGCCGAATCCCCCTCTTCGGATTGGAAGAACGAGGTCGTCTTCGCCACCCGCTCCTGCGGCCCGGTCGGGGGACCCGAATCGGCCACGCTAGCGGACTGCGGTGGCGCGCCGGCCGTCGCGGTGGTGCTCGGCGGCTTCGCAGCAGCCCCGCCCGCTTTGCGCCGCCCCTTGCGGTTGACTCCCGGAACCCGTTTCGGCAGACCATAACTGGTGATCACCGGCGGTGCCGCGGGCGCATCCGCCGCAGGTTCGGCCGGCTTGGGTGCCGCCGACGGCGGCGCACCGATCCGACGTGCCGGGGTTTCGGCCTTGGCAACAGGTGTGACCGCCTTGGCCGCGGGTCCGGCAACACCCGCGCCCGCCTCGGCCGTCGCCTTGGTGCCGAGCATGTCCCGATGCACCGGAATCACCGGCTTCAGCGTCGACGGATCCTCCGCATCCTGCGACGGCACCTCGATCAGCGCGGGCGGAATGTGCAGGCTCGCGGTGATTCCCGGACTGAGCGCGCGATCGTGCGTCCGGCGCAGTCGAACCGTGATGCCGTGCCGCTCGGCGAGTTTGCCGACCACGAACATGCCCATCTGCCGGGTCGTCGCGACGGTGGCCACAGTCGGCGTCGCCAACCGCTCGTTGATCTCGTTCAGTTCGCTCGCCGTGATGCCGATGCCCTCATCGATGACCTCGATGAGCAGGCCGCCCTCGGAGGTCCGGCTGTAGGCGAAGGTGACATCGCTGTCGGGCGGTGAGGCCCGCAGCGCATTCTCCAGCATCTCCGCGATCAGATGGACCACATCGGTGGCCGCGATGCCCGCGACCCAACCGTCCGGTGTGGCACCGGATTTGACCCGCTGATAGTCCTCGACCTCGGAGACCGCGGCGCGCAGGATATCGCGCACCTCGACCGGTCCGGAGCGATCGTGGCGCGACCGCGTTCCGGCCAGTACCAGCAGATTCGCGCTGTTGCGCCGCATGCGCGCGGCCAGGTGGTCGAGCCGGAAGAGCTGGCCGAGCCGATCGGGATCCTTCTCCTCGAATTCGAGCGCCTCGATCATGCTGAGCTGGCGATCCACCAGCGTCTGGCTGCGCCGCGCCATGGTCTCGAACATGTCGTTGACCTGATCGCGCAGCAGTTGCTGCTGTGCGGCGAGTTTGAGTGCCTGGGTGTGCAAACCGTCGACGGTGCGGGCGATTTCGCCGATCTCCTCACCGGTGTGCACCGGCACCGGCTTCACCTCGATGTCCTCGAGCTGGGCGCCGCGCATGATCCGTTCGACCTCGCTCGGGAGGTCCTTCTCGGCGAGTTCGCTGGCACCCGCCCGCAGCCTGCGTAGCGGCTGCAGCAGCGAGTGCGCGACCCACAGCGCGAGTGCGAGCGCCGCGATCACGGTCCCGAGTACCACCAGGGAGGCCTGCACGGCCGCGGATCGGGCCTCGGCGACCTTGTCGTCGACATCGTGGATGACGCCCTGCACGATCTGGCGCGTCAATCCGGTGAAGACATCGCGGGATTCGATGGCCAGCCGCCGCAACTCCACCAGGTCGACGACGTGCGTGCGCATCGCGACCTCGATCATGTCCTTGAGCACGGCGTTATTCGGCCGCACCACCCGATCGAGGTCGGGCTTGGCCGCGGGCATTACCCGTTCGATCGCATCGCCCATGGCCAGGATGCGTCCCTGCGCAATTTGGAAATTCTCGGACTGGGTCGGCTGTTGGATCGCCGTCATGGCCGCCATCAGCCAGTTGAAGCCCTCGACCTTGCCGACCAGCACATCGGAGAGCTGCGCCTTCGCGGCCACGACCGAGCCGACGCCGATCGGGGTGAGCAATTTGTCCACGGTGCCGACGGCATCGACGACGATGGCGTTGTTGAGCTCGATGGCCTTCACCGGATCGCCGCCGCCCTTACCGCCTGAGCGGATGACCTCGCTGGTCGCGGTCATCTGCTTCAGCGCCCTGGCGACCGTCGCATCGATGCCCTTGCGTCCGGCGCGCACCGTGGCTTCGGTAATAGCCGTTGACAATTCGACCAGGTCCTGGTCGGTGGTGGTGCCGTAGACCTGCCCGCCGGCGACGGTCGAGGCCGCCGATTCGAGTGCGGTGATCGCCGGAATATCGGAGATGCGATCGGCCGCACTGTCGTATTCGGAGTAATCGCGGAAGAAGACCGTCAGGCGCAGACCGCCGAGCAGAATGGCCGCGGCCAGCGGAAGTGCAACGGCCGCGCCGACTTTCCAGCGGACTCGCCATTGCTCGAGATTCCGCCATCGAGTGTGCGCGAAGATTCCCTGCGCCACCCTACATACCGCCTTCCGCTCGGATCGGGCCGATCCGGTCACCTCGCGCTGGCGAAATGCCCGGTGCACGGCCGCAATCCGTCTCACCTTTGTTTTTTCGAGCGACCGGCAGGCGGTCGGCTGACATCGGGACACCGGTCAGCATCGGTACCATACTGGCTCGCCGCCGGGGGTTGCGCGTTATTGGCGCGATCCCGGGGGCGTGCACTCCATACCGTAATAATTGCACCCCGCGGCTCACCGGCGCGATGGCCTGCCGAGCCCGGCTACGGGCGGCAACGGTGCTCAGAGATGGACAAAGGTGAACCCCGCCGATCGCAGCGCGGGCAGCGCCGCCGTCATGCCTGCGGCCGTTCCGGAATTCGGCCGGTGCATATGCGCCAGCGAGATCGCACCGGGTGCGGCGGCTTTCATCGCATTCTGCACCTGTGATGCGCTCGCGGTGGCGCCGTAGTCGGCATTGATGCTGAAACCGACCGGCCGCTCACCTAATTCGTTGACGATCGCGACCGCGACATCGTCATAGTGTGCGGTACCCGCGCGGAAGAACCGCGGCGGTTTGCCGAGCAGGGAGGTGAGCCGTTCGTGATTGGCCCAGACCTCGTCGGCGGCCTCCTGCGGCGAGCCGGTGCCCCGGATTTCGTAGGCGGCCCGGCCGGTCACCGAGAGCGGCTTGTGTGCCACACCGTGATTGGCCAGCTCGAACAGCGGATTGGCGGCCAATTGCGCGGCACGACCGGGATTCGCGTCGATCCAGCGTTTATTGAGGAAGAGCGTGGCCGGAATCTGCTGGGAGATGAGCAGATTCAGCAGTGTCTCATCGATATCGTTATTTCCGGGCCCGCCGCACGCGTCGAAGGTGACCGCCATCTGTTTGCCGGTCGCCGCGAAAGTGCTTGTGATGCCGTCCATCTCCATGCCCCACCGCGTCGGTTGCGCACCGGCGTGCCGGGCGGCCACCGCCGCGGGGGAGTTGGCCGCGGGGGCCTGCTGCAACGGGGATCTCGGAATGGCCTGCACGTCAACGGCGTTCGCAGCGGTGGTCGTTCTCGATTGCGCGGTAGTCGTACTGCCCTTGTCGGTACTGCAACCAGCGACGAAAGCCGCAGCCGCGGCACCGAATCCGATCAGCCGCCGCCGCGACACGTTCCTATCCAGCATTCCCCGTTAACTCTCTCTCACAGCGTCCCCCGAGATGCTACGCGGAATGTCGGCAGCGAGATTGCTCGCTCACCCAACCCCGACGGAGCCGGTTCTACGAGGGACCCGTTCGTGGCCCGTCTCGCGTCCGAGCGATCGAAGCGCATGCGCCGCAGGCGCGGGACTCGACCACCCGGTGTGCGCGCATCGGGTGCCGACCGACCCGCCACCAGTGACCACAACGGAGCGAGTCTTACGAGCGACCCGTTCGCGGCCCGTCTCGCGTCCGAGTCGTCGAAGCGCATGCGACGAAGTCGCGAGTCTCGACGGCTCGGACGCGAGACACCAGGAGGCCGCGAACACGCCGCGGCCACGCGGCCAAAAACACAGCTACACGTGCGCGATGGCGGACCATCCTGCGACGTCCTGCGGCTGGCGCGGGCCGGGGCCGGTGTAGATGGCGGCCGGGCGGACCAGCTTGCCCAGCTGCTTCTGCTCCAGGATGTGGGCGCACCAGCCAGCGGTGCGGCCACAGGTGAACATCGCGGGCATCATGTGCGCGGGGACCTCGGCGAAGTCCAGGATGACCGCCGCCCAGAATTCCACATTGGTCTCGATGGCGCGGTCCGGACGACGCTCGCGCAGTTCGGCGAGCGCGGCCTGCTCCAGCGCGGCGGCGACCTCGAAACGCGGGGCGTTCAGGCGCTGCGCGGTGGCGCGCAGTACGCGGGCACGCGGATCCTCGGCCCGGTACACCCGGTGGCCGAAGCCCATCAGCTTTTCCTTGCGGTCCAGGATGCCCTTGACCAAAGCGCGTGCGTCACCGGACTTTTCGACGGCCTCGATCATCGGCAGCACGCGCGCGGGTGCGCCGCCGTGCAGCGGACCCGACATCGCGCCGATCGCACCGGACAGCGCCGCGGCGACATCGGCGCCGGTCGAGGCGATGACCCGCGCGGTGAAGGTGGAGGCGTTCATGCCGTGCTCGGCGGCGGAAACCCAGTAGGCGTCGATGGCCTCGGTGTGCCGCGGATCCGGGTCGCCCTTCCAGCGGGTCATGAAACGCTCGGTCACCGTGGTGCACTCGTCGATCTTCTTCTGCGGCACCGCGGGCTGGTAAATGCCGCGCGCGGACTGCGCGACATAGGACAGCGCCATCACCGAGGCGCGCGCCAGATTCTCCCGCGCGGTCTCGTCGTCGATGTCCAGCAGCGGCTGGTAGCCCCAGATCGGGGCGAGCATGGCCAGTCCGGCCTGCACGTCGACGCGCACGTCACCGGTGTGCACCGGCAGCGGGAACGGCTCCGCGGGCGGCAGGCCGCGACCGAATTCACCGTCCACCAGCAGTGCCCACACATCGCCGAAGGTCACCCGTGAGCCGACCAGGTCCTGGATATCGACGCCGCGGTAGCGCAGCGCGCCGCCGTCCTTGTCGGGCTCGGCGATATCGGTGGTGAATGCCACCACGCCTTCGAGGCCGCTGACGAAATCAGGGGGTACGGCGGTCTGCCCACTGGGCACCGCATGGCTGGTAGTCATTCTGTGACTCTCCTTGCACTTCGGTTCGTTCCTTCGCGACTGCTTGCGGGTCGCTGGAAAAGGCCTGTTCTCGTCGATGAGGGGTGTGGCTCGCCGAGCACATGCCGATCAACAAAACCTTAGCTCCCTGCTACCGCGGAGTAACGTCTGGCCCATGCGTGACCTGGACAATTCATCTCTCGGTCAGGAAATGGCCGCAAATGATCGGGTTCTTTTCCCGGCGACCGATTTGGCCGCCATGCGAGTCGACTACGGCGGCATGCCATTCGGCAGCGGTGAGGACACCGATCTGGACGAAACCTGGCTGGCAGGCGGCTGGGAGCCGCTGCTGCGGCACTGGATCGAACAGGCCACCGCGGTCGGCATTCCCGAGCCCAATGCCATGGTTGTCGCCACCGTCGCACTCACCGATGTCGGACCGCGTCCGGTCGCACGAACGGTGCTGTGTAAAGGCCTCTCGCCGGAAGGTGTGACTTTTTACACGAATTACGACTCGGCCAAGGGCAACCAGCTGGCGGGCGTTCCATTCGCAGCCGCCACCTTCGTCTGGCCCGCGCTTGGTCGACAGGTGCACGTGCGTGGGCCGGTCGAGCTGGTCTCCGCCGAGACGACCGCCGTCTACTGGCGCTCCCGGCCACGCGATTCGCAGCTGGGCGCCTGGGCTTCGCGGCAGTCCCGGCCGATCGCCTCCCGCGCCGAACTCGATCGCACCCTGGCCGAGACCACCGCACGCTTCGCCGACGTCGACGAGATCCCGGTGCCGCCGCACTGGGGCGGCTACCTGATCCGCCCCGACGAGGTGGAGTTCTGGCAGGGCCGCCGAGGTCGGCTGCACAATCGGATCCGGGTGCGGATCAGCGGCGATGTCATGACGGTCGACCGACTACAACCTTAGAGAGCCCACCCGTCACCCGACCACCACCCCTCATCGAATCGCTCCGCGATGCTGAATCGCCAAACCCCAACATTGTTGAGCTGCTGACCGACTCGTTACGCTGCGGTCGGTGAAACTGCTCGCCGACACCACCCCGCTGCGCTATCCCGATTTCCGACGGTTGTGGACCAGCAACATCGTCACCGTCATCGGTTCACAGTTGGCCGTGGTGGCCGTGCCGCAGCAGATTTTCGAGATCACCGGCAGCTCCGGCTATGTCGGCCTGGCCGGTCTGTTCGGCCTGGTCCCACTGATCGTGTTCGGTCTGTGGGGCGGTGCGCTGGCCGATGTGATGGACCGGCGCAAGCTCATGCTCATCACCAACTGCGGTACCGGTGTGACCGCACTCGCCTTCTGGGTGCAGGCCGCGGCCGGACTCGACAACGTCTGGATCGTGCTCGGACTTTTCGCCGTGCAGCAGGCGCTCTTCGCGGTGAATCAGCCCACCCGCAGCGCCGCCATCCCGCGGTTGCTGCCCACCGAACATCTGGCCGCCGCCAGTGCGCTCAGCATGACCGTGCAGCAGACCGGCGCCATTGCCGGGCCGGTGCTCGCAGGTGTGCTGATCCCCGTCGTCGGTCTGTCCACCCTGTATCTGATCGACGCGATCGCACTGCTCGCCACCATCTGGGCGGTGTGGCGGCTGCCCGCCATCCCACCGACCGGAACCGCGCGCAAGGCCGGATTCCGCACCGTCCTGGACGGTTTCGCCTATCTGGCGACGCAGCGCATCCTGCTCGCCTCCTTCGTGGTCGACGTGATCGCCATGGTGTTCGGCATGCCGCGCGCGCTCTATCCGCAGATCGCGCACGAGACCTTCGGTGATCCGTCCGGCGGCGGCGTCGCGCTCGGCTTGCTGTTCGCCTCCATCTCGGTCGGCGCGGTGCTCGGCGGAGTGTTCTCCGGTTGGATCTCGCACGTGCGCCGCCAGGGTTTCGCGGTGGTGGTCTGCATCGCGCTCTGGGGGGTGGCCATGGTCGGCTTCGGCGTCGCCGTCGGCTGGACCGGTCACGGCCTCGGTATCGGGCCGGGACTGTGGATCGCGTTGGCCTGCTCGGCCTTCGGCGGCGCGGTGGATATGGTTTCGGCCGCGCTGCGCATCGCCATGCTGCAGGCGGTCACCACCGACGAGATGCGCGGCCGCCTGCAAGGAGTGTTCATTGTGATCGTCGCGGGTGGCCCGCGCATCGGTGATGTTGCCCACGGTTTTGCCGCAGCGGCCCTGGGTACCGCGGTTGCCGCGGCGGGCGGCGGTGTGCTGGTCGTTATCGGGGTGTCGCTGGCTGCGCTCGTGTTCCCGGCCTTCGTGCGCTATCGCGTCGCCAGGTCGCACTCGGTGCCGGTGTCCGACAGCGCGACAAACCTCACCTGACGCGAAGTTGTTTGTGAGGTCGACCGGTGGGCACCCTCGTTCTCGGGCCGTGCGAGCAGCGACTAGCGTCTAGGTGAGTGCACCGCCGTGCCGACCGCACCCCGATGCCGACGGTCCTAGCCTGAGAGGGATCCTTCCGTGCCCGAAAAAGACCACATCAACGACGCCAAGCCGATTTTGAGCTACCCCGGCGGCGAATATGCCATGACGATCGCCGAAGCCAAAGAAGGCAATGACGGCGTCGACCTCGGCAAAATGCTGGCCAGCACCGGGTATGTGACCTACGACCCCGGATTCATGAACACCGCGCCGACCAAGTCGGCGATCACCTACATCGACGGCGAAGCGGGCATCCTGCGCTACCGCGGCTACCCGATCGACCAGCTCGCGGAGTCCTCGAACTTCATCGAGGTCAGCTACCTGCTGATCTACGGCGAGCTGCCGACCCAAGCGCAGCTGGACGAGTTCACCGACCGGATCCGCCGCCACACCCTGCTGCACGAGGACCTCAAGCGGTTCTTCGACGGCTTCCCGCGCAACGCGCACCCGATGCCGGTGCTGTCCTCCGCGGTGAACGCGCTTTCGGCGTACTACCAGGACTCGCTGGACCCGAAGGATCCCGAGCAGGTCGAGCTGTCGACCATCCGACTACTGGCGAAGCTGCCCACCATCGCGGCCTACTCGTACAAGAAGTCGGTCGGCCAGCCCTTCCTCTACCCGGACAACTCGCTGAGCCTGGTGGAGAACTTCCTGCGGATGACCTTCGGCTTCCCGGCCGAACCCTACGAGGTCGATCCCGAGATCGCGGCCGCACTCGACATGCTGCTGATCCTGCACGCCGACCACGAGCAGAACTGCTCCACCTCGACCGTGCGCCTCGTCGGCTCCTCCGACGCCAACCTGTTCACCTCCGTCTCCGGTGGCATCAACGCGCTGTGGGGCCCGCTGCACGGCGGCGCGAACCAGGCCGTGCTGGAGATGCTGGACGGCATCAAGGCCGAGGGCGGCAACGTCAAGGACTTCATCCGCAAGGTCAAGAACAAGGAAGACGGCGTGAAGCTCATGGGCTTCGGGCACCGCGTCTACCGCAACTACGACCCGCGCGCCTCGATCGCCAAGAAGCATGCCGACGCGATCCTGTCCAAGCTCGGCGGCGACGACGAATTGTTCGATATCGCAAAGTCTCTCGAAGAGGCCGCGCTCACCGACGAGTACTTCATCTCGCGCCAGCTGTACCCGAACGTCGACTTCTACACCGGTGTCATCTACAAGGCCATGGGCTTCCCGACCCGCATGTTCACCGTGCTGTTCGCGATGGGCCGACTGCCGGGCTGGATCGCACACTGGCGGGAAATGCACAGCGAGCCTTTGAAGATCGGCCGTCCGCGGCAGATCTACACCGGTTACGGACACCGCGATTACCACGAAATCAACGGCCGCTAATTTCAACCGAATCCACCATCACCTATCAGAGGGGATAGCCGAATGACCAAGCCGGAGATCGAGTTCCAGGCGGGCCCAGCGCCCACCGAGCTGGTTATCAAGGACATCGTCGAGGGCGAGGGCGCCGAGGCCGTGCCCGGCGGCACCGTCGAGGTGCACTATGTCGGCGTGGAATTCGAGTCCGGCGAGGAGTTCGACTCCTCCTGGAAGCGTGGCGAATCGATCAGCTTCCCGCTGCGCGGCCTGATCCAGGGCTGGCAGGACGGCATCCCCGGCATGAAGGTCGGCGGCCGCCGCCAACTGACCATCCCGCCGCATCTCGCCTACGGCCCCGCAGGCTCCGGCCACCAACTCTCCGGCAAGACGCTGGTCTTCGTGATCGACCTGCTCAACGCCAGCTGAGCTGAAAACCCAACTGCGGCCCGTGCTCTCGTAGAGCACGGGCCGCGGTTGTCTCACGCTGGCTCGGTGGCCGGGTCGGCGTCAGGGGTCTGCTCCACCTGACGGATGATTCGCTTCAGCTGGGAGATCTCGTCGTGCAGGGCTCTCTTCCCGGCTTCGGTCAGGTGGATCCACGTACGGCCGCGTTTGCCCTCATAGCCTTTCTCGATCTCCACCAGCCCGGCCTTCTCCAACACGGTCAGGTGCTGGGAGAGGTTGCCGGTGGTCAGATCCAGTGTGGCCCGCAGAAAGCCGAACTCCACGCGCCGGGCCTCGTGGGCGACGGCGAGGATGCCCAGCCGGACGCGCTGGTGCACGACGTCGTCGAGTCCGTTCGTCGGATGGGTCATAACCCACGCCGTTCGGCTAGGGCGAAGCCCATGCCGCCGAGGAGCAGCACACCTCCGGTGACGACCAGGCCGGGCAGGAAGCTCCACGTCGGGTCGAGGTTCAATCCCAGTCTCCGCCTTCCCATTCCGCACGCCAGGAGCGCGACGACCAGATAGCCGATGGCGAAAGCCAGCAGGGGCCAGTTGCGTTCCACCCGGGCCAGCACGAACAATGCCAGGCCGATGGAGAGTAGCGGGACCATGCCAACAGCGACCGGACCGGTCGGAAAGTAGCCCTGCAGGTCGAGTTGCTGGGCCCATGCCGATGCGATGCCGAACACCAGCCCCGCCGCGATCCCCGAGCCTACGTACGGCAGGATGCGGGCGCCGACCCCGCGGCTGCGGGCCCGGTACACGTACACGACCGCGATCGCCGCGTAGGCCAGGACAAAGGCGACGATCCAGTAAACCCCGACGGGCCAGCCGACGACTTGGACGCAGGTACCCCGGTGAATGATCTCCACGCCGCCGCGGGCGCCCAACGCCGGATCGCATGTGACGACGTGTCGTCCCAATCGGTAGAAGGGCGCCGACGCGAGCACCACCAGACCGAGCAGCACGAGCGGGAACCAGGTACTGCGCTGCGCGAGGCGCACACGGCGGGTGAGTTGTCGGGTGGCCGAGAGCGCCTGTCGGGCGGTGTCTACGGAATCAGCCGCATGGTCTGTCATGGAAGTATGCTTGCATCACAAGCAAGTCTTGGCAACACGCATTATCCATGGCCTGATCAGTTGCGGACCACCTCGACCGGGTCTGTCAACGCAAGCGCCAGTGCGGATTGCTGGGTACTGCTGCGCTGGGGTAGTGCTGCGACGGCCTTGTCGGTTTGGGCGCTGAGGTTGGTCACGATCTGCTGGAGTTGGGTGACACCGCCGGTGAGTTGGCTTATTGCGCTCACTAATTGAGCGCCACCCTGGTCCGCCAGTTGCGGCAGGCCTTCGGCGAGTTTCGCGCCCTCGGCCAATTGCGCACTGGCGCCGGTCAATCGGTCCACAACTGTGCGCAGGAGCGTGCCCAGGTCGGTGCTCGGATCGACCGCGCTGCCGACCAGATCGCCGAGATCGGTCAGCTGGGATCCGGCCTGGCCGGAAACATTTCGCAACCCTTCGAGTTTCGCGATGATGTCGGCGACCTGGGGATCACCCGCGAACGGCAGCGCACGCATCAGCGGCAGGATCTGATCCAGACCGCCGCTCACCGTATCAGCGGTCTGCTGTACCTGTCCGATCGTGATGCCGGTCGAATCCAGTGCCGAGGCAAGTTGATTCGCCTGCGCGGCCGCGCCGGAGACGGTCGAGTTCAGCAGTGCGATGGCCGAAGTCAGCTGTGCCGAACCCGCTTTGGCGTAGGTCAGGAAGCCGAGCAGCTGATCCGCGCCCGAGCTGAACTGATCGGCACCAGCGGCCGCGGCATTCACCCCAGCATTGAGCAGTTGGGTGGTGAACTGCACCGAGGTCATCTGGGTGCGCGCCTGCGCGACGGCGGCCAGGGCGGCATCGACACCGGATGCGCCGATCCGGTGTGTCACCGTATTCACCGCGCCGTTCACCACATCCGCGTCCGCGCCCTTATGCGTATCCACCGTGACCTTGGCCCGTTTCGGCTGCGCGCTCGCCAGCGTGCCCATGGATTCGGTGAGATCGGCGGGCAGGGTGATCACGGCCGCGTAGTCATCCGCGTCGAGTTCACCCGGCTTGCCGACGGTCCACTCGTAACCTCCGCCGTCCTGCTGCAGTCCCTGCGCGATGCGCGCACCCGTCGGCCCGGTATCGGCATTCACCAATGCGATACCGCCGGGTGAACCGGATGATCTCGAGCAAGCGGTGACTGCGCCACCGAGCGCCCCAGCGATGACAACGGCAACGGCGAGCAGGGCCCAGCGGGCGCGATTTCCAGCCACGTCTGCCGACCCTAGAACTCCGAATTGGCCGAACTCTGAGAATTCCGTAAGGGCCGCAGATGATCAGGAGAGTTCGGCGCCGGTGGGCTCCTCGGTCCGCGTCGCCTCGACCACCCGGCCGAAATCGAGCTTGACCAGCTGGTCAGCGTGGTGGAAATAGCGATCGTCGTGGGTGATCACGATGACGGTCTTCCCGCGCTGTTTGAGCTCGGTGAGGATCTCCTGATAGAAGACGTCGCGGAATTTGGGTTCCTGGTCGGCGGCCCATTCGTCGAAGACATAGATCTGCCTGTCCTCGAGCAGCGCGGTCAACAGCGCGAGCCGTTTGCGTTGCCCCTGCGACAGATCGATGGTCGACAGCCGTCCGTCCTGCACCGTCACCTTGTGCGCGATCTGCAACTCCTCGAGGTAGCGGTGCACCTCACCGTCGAGTCCGGGCCGATCGAAGCCCAGGTACTCCTCGAACAGATGGAAGTCGGTGAAGATCGCCGAGGAGTTCTGCCGGTACCACTCGATATTCTCGTGGTCGATCGGCTCGCCATTGAGCGACAGCGCGCCGGTCTGCGGCACGTACAGTCCCGTGATCAGCTTCGCCAGCGTGGATTTGCCGCTGCCGTTGCCGCCGACGATGAAGGTGATCTGCCCGGGTTCGAAGACCAGATCGAGCGGGCCGAGCCGGAATCCGGATTCGTCGTTGCTCTTCTCGGGTGGCGGGCCGAGCGGCATCGGCCGGTTGTCGTGTCCGCTGTGGTCGACGATCCGACGACCGTTGACATCCGGTCGCGGCCCACCGGGACGCGGACCCCGACCCGGGGGATGCGCGCCGCCTCGCGGCCCAGGCGGCGGCCCGCCAGGACCCGGCGGGAACGGCGGTGGCGGCTCCATCCGGTAGCTGTAGGTGACATTCGTCAGCTCCAGCCGCGCCGAATCGACGGCGGGACGGTCCGTGAACGGCAACCGCTCCTCGTCGTGCATGGTCTCCATGGACAGATTCATCGCGCGGATCTTCGCCAGCGCCACATCACCGCGCAGCAGATCCGGGATGCGGTGCATGAAGTTCTGCATCGGCATCGCCAGGAACGTCGTCACCAGGACATACCCGACCATCACATCACGCGACAGGTCGAGCGGTGCGACCAGCACGAACAGGATCAACGCCATGGTGCCGAGTTGCAGCGCCTGCCCGAAGCCCTGTGCCACCGAGAATTTGGATCCGGCGTCGACATTCTGCGCACGCAGCGTCGCGGCGGAACCGAGCAGATGCCGCTCCATGAAGTCGCGGCGGCGCCCACGATGCAGCTTCAACTCTTTGATGCCCAGCGTCACTGCCTGGTACGACCGCAACAGTGCGTCCTCGTTCTCCCGCGCCTCGCGATAGATCTTGCGCACCCGCTCGAGAATCAGCTCGACACAGGCGATCCCGAGCAGTGTGCCCACCACGGTCACCGCGAACAGCGGACCCGACACCACGAGCAGGAAGACGAAGCAGCCGACGATGGTGGCCACATCGATGCAGATGCTCGGAATGGCGGTCACCGCTTGCGACAGCGAACGCACATCCTCGGTCAGCGTCGCCATCAGACGGTGCATGCCGAGCCGTTCCAGATGCTCGAGCGGCGCCGAGACGATCCCGGAGCTCAGATCCGCGCGCAGCCGGTAAATCGCCTCTTGGGCAAGGCGAATCAGTAGCACCTGCGACACCACACCACTGACCAGAATGACGAGCCCGGTGAGGACGAAGCTCTGGATATTCACGTGTGGATGCGGTTCCGGCGACACCACACCCCTGATGAGAGTCACCAGATAGGTATTGGCCGCACCGCAGATGAGGCCTGCGGCAATGACGGCCGCGATCCGCATCCAGGAGATCGAGATGAGGAATCGGATGAGTTGCATGGTTGCTGCGCTCCCTCAACGGGCGATTTTGGCTGAGACCGGTGCTTACTACCGGCGAATGATGTCGAAGATCATGCCTTCGAGGGTGACCCCAGGCGCGAAGGAAAACGCCACTCCGGTCGAGATCGGCTTCGCCGCTTCCTGCCGAATCATTTGTTCCAGCACGAAAATCAGCGACACGCTCAGCATATTGCCGAACCTGGCCAAGACATCCCAGCTCAGCGCCGCCCGCTCCGGCGCGATACCGAGCGAATGCACGGACTCCTCGATGATCTTCGGCCCACCCGGATGGATCGCCCACAGATCGACATCGGATTTCCGCAATCCATTGCGGCCCAAGACCTCGGTGATCACGGGATCGACTCCGGTGTAGATGTATTGGGGGAGATTCTCCGACAGCTCGCAGGTGATGCCGTTCTGGTTGACGCCGAGCACGATGCCGTCCTCGGCACCGTCGAAGAGCTGGCTGAAGCTGTCCCGGATCACCACCCGGCCCGGCGCCAGCGGCTGCTGGACCTGACCGGCACCGATGACCACCGCTCCGCAGCCGTCGCCGAACAGGCTGTGGATGATCACATCGTTGATGTTGTCGTCGAAGACGGCGTTCACCGAGCTCAGCTCGATGCAGACGACCATCGCCTTCTTATCCGGATGCGCCCGAACATAATCCACGGCCGTCCGAATACCGTTCATCGCGGCCGCGCAGCCCATGAAGTTCACCACGACCCGCCCGACCGACGGCGAAAGACCGAGCTGCTTCACCACCGCGACGTCCACGCCGGGCGCGATGAAACCGGTGCTGGTCACGAAGACCAGCAAACCGATTTCCGCCGCCGCGTCCTCGATATCGGCGAGGGCACGACCAGCGACATCGACGGCCAGCGGCACCGCGTGGCGGTAGAACAGATTCATCCGGTCCCGGATCGTGCCGCGCTCCCGGCCGAACTGCAGGAATTCGGGATCGAGCGGATCGACGACGAGTCGGCGGCTGTCGATCTTCGTCTTCTGGTAGATCCGCGAAATCCGCGCCCGCTGTTGCGGATCGGTGAACAGCTCGGCCACCCGATCGGCGGCGCCGGCCTGGTCGACGAGCTGACTCGGCGCACCGGTCGCGATGCTCTCGATCACCCCGACCGTGGTCGGCGGCGCGGGTGGCAGCCCGTGCTGCACGAGGCCGTGGCCGTGCTCGTCCCCCTGACGAGCCGCCGACGTTCCCTCATCGATAGTGATTGACACGAAATTCTCCCCGTTCTTGTGAAAAATGGTGATCGGCACCACTGTTGACCAGCGGTTCGATCGGTCGACCTCCGGAATCGGCTCAGACCGTGCCGATTCCGGTGAATCCCTGGACCGTATAGACCGCACAGGTTTTCAGCGCCCCGGGCGAGCAGTGCTCGCGGATGAAGCCCCAATTCCGTTCCTCGGCTTCACGTGAGGGCGACAAGAGATAGGTGCGGCAGAGTTTCGGGAAACGGTCGGTGAAGAAACTCTTCGCCGGCAGCCACTCGATGCCGAATTTCGCCGACTCCTCGCGCAATACGTCCTCGGTGGCGATATTGGCGAAACCGCTGCGCTGGAACGGCAGTACGTGATGGACGCGATGCGAACTCAGACCGGCCGCGAGAAAGCAGTCGATATAACGATTTCCGATCACCTTCAGGTCGTAGGCCTGCTCCACCTGATTGACGGCCCAGTCCTCGGTATCGGCGGCCGGGAGTTCCTCGGCCTCCACCTCGAAATCGTGGCTCGCGACGACCAGGAAGGTACTGATCCACAGCGTCACCACGAATTGCAGTGCCCAGGCCCAGAAGTCGCCCGCCAGCGTGAATACCACCAACTCGCCGAGCAATAGCGCGCGCACCCCGAACGAACCGATGAAGTGCGGCAGCGCACCACCCCAGGTTCCGTACATATCTTTGATGCCGACTTTGCGGGTGAGGCGGCAGACATCGAGGAGTCGAATGGTCATGCCGGTCACCGTGTGCCCGAATTTGTGGAGGGTGTGAATCGGCACCCGATACAACCGTGGCACCCGCATCATCATGGTGAAGACGTTCTTCTTGATATCGACTTCACTCTGGGTGTGCGGGTGATGCAGCAGCGCATGTCCGTCTGCGGTGACGAAAGCCAGTGCGACGTAATTGAAATCGAAGGTGTTCGTATAGATCTTGTTGAGGCCCTTTTGCGCGCGATGGATGGCATAGTGGCCGAATCCGGCCAGCGAGCTGCGCAGCAGCACCATCAGGATGACGAAGACGGGCAGCGGCATCCAGCTGCGCTCGAACAGGCGCAGACCCTGCACCGCGAAGTATGCGACGGCCAGCACGGCGACCACGATGTTGAAGATCGTGTCCATGCGCCGCAATCGCGCGGCCAGCTCCGGCTCTTTCAGCCGCGCCTTGACCTTGTGCAGCAGATCGTCTTTATTGTCGAATCGGTACTTCGGAGTGTCCTGCCAACTGTCGAAACCCTCTTTGAAGAGGAAGTCGGGTGCGTTGGCCTTCGGATGGATGTCCTCGGGTAATGCGTTGCGCCCCAACGCATATCTCTCCAGCATTCGTCCGATTCGCTCGGGATCGCGGTGGTAGGACCCGATGATGGAGGTGATATCGCGATTTTTCGTTCGCCCGATGAAGAACTCGCCGCCGGGATGTTTGGAGATCCAGTCGCTCAGATCGTAGGCTTTTCCGTTGTAAACCCACACATTCGAGAGTTGCGGGCCACCACCAGGAGGCGGGCCGGGCGGTCTACGGAAGTCCCGCTCCTCCGCTTCCGGTCGGCTGTTCGTCATCGCATTCCTCCGTGTCTGATCCGCGGTTCGGTGGCCGTTGTCGGCGCCGGGGTTATGGCGTGTATCGCGGACAGGCGCGGGGGCGCTTCATCCGGCGAACCGGATGTCCCCCCAAAGTCACACACACTGCCTGAGCCTTCGTGACAGCATCGTGCTTGCAGCGCCTTACATCTCACTAAACAATCCCTTAACCCGGTAACTTTCGCGTCGGATTCCCCCCGATCTCTGCGAGAAGACCGAACCAAGGGTAACGTCGGCACCCGCAGCATGCGCGGCTCACCCCTTGATTGGGAATAGGGTCGAGTTATCCTGCGCGACAGGCTAATCTGTCGGGCGAAATGCTGCACTACACCGGGCGGCAGCACCAGCTGTCCTCGTCAACCACCCGGGTCGTACCCGACCTCGCACTCTTCTGGGGGCAGAACATTGAGTGATCTGACAGCGCGAGCACGCACCTCGCACCGAATCCGTCTTCGCCGACCGGGTCTCGTGCCCGCCGTGGTCGCGGCGTCGATGTTCGCTGCACTGGTGACAGGCTGCGACTCCAGCTCCGACTCCAAGACAACCTCGTCCGCGCCGCCCTCGGGTCAGCTGCCCGAGGCCGCGCAGATCGTGCAGGAGTCCGCCAGGACCACCCAGACCCTGCAGGCCGTGCACCTGAATCTGAAGGTGGACAACCTCACCACCCTTCCGGTCGAGAGCGTCTCGGCCGATGTGACCAACCAGCCGCAGGGCGCCGGTCAGGCGATCGGCGAGGCGAAGGTCCGTACCAAGCCCGAGGCCGACTTCATCCAGGCCAAGTTCCTGGTCGTCGACAAGGAGATGTACGCGCAGACCGGTAGCTCCTCCGCTTACGCAAAAATCGGTCCGGCGGAACAGATCTACGACCCGGGCGTCATCCTCGACAAAGACAAGGGTCTGGCCAACCTCATCGCCCAGGTGAAGAACCCGAAGGTGGAGGGCCGGGAGAAGGTCGACGGCACCGACACCGTGAAGGTGACCGGAACCATCGACTCCACGGTCATCGACCCCATCGTGCCCAAGTCGGGTGACCCGGCAGGCACGTTCCCGATCACCCTGTGGATCGCGGATGTCGCACCGCCGTCGGGTTCGGCATCGGCCCTGCCGTCCACCGCAGCCTCCCCCGGCAACGGCCCGAACCTGGTTCAGGCTGTGGTCAAACGGGATCCGGGCACCATCAAGGTGACGCTGTCGGCGTGGGGTAAGCCGGTCAAGGTCACCGCACCGCCGAAGTAGGACACAGATACCGCGAACCGGTCCTGGAGCGCGTGACGGTGGCAGCAGCCGTCATCCGCACTCCCGGACCGGTTTTCGCGTTTCATCAGCGGTAGGTGTATGCGTCGACGACCCGTTTCACCTTGTGCAGCGCTTCGCGCAGGGCATCCGGATTTGTCGAGCCGAGAGCCAACCGGAGCGCGTGTGGCACATGCGTGGACGTGGCGAACGGTTCCGCGGTGGACACCAGCACCTGTTCGCGCATGAGCGCGGCCGCTATCTGGTCGGCCCGCACCTCCTCGGGCAGGGGGAGCCAGAGGAAGTACGACGACGGATGGCTGACCAGCGGGAGCCCCGCCAGCACCGCACGGGCGATCGACTGCCTGATCCTCGCATCATCGCGCTTCTGCGCTTCCAGCCTGGTGACGGTGCCGTCGTCGAGCCACCGGCACGCGATCGCTGTCATCACCGCGGGGGTGTTCCAGGTGGTGGTGCGGATCGCGCGCTCGATGGTGGGCACCAATGTGGTCGGGGCAGCAACGAATCCGAAGCGCAGACCGGTCGCAACGTTCTTGGAGAGCCCGGAGGCATAGACGGTCCGTTCCGGTGCGAGCGCCGATAGTGGTTGTGGCGGCTGCTCGGCCAGGAAGGCGTATGCGGCGTCCTCGATGATGAGCAGTTCGTATCGGCGCGCGATTTCGACCAACTGCTCACGGTGGTGCTGCCCGGTGACCCAGCCCAACGGGTTGTGCAGTGTCGGCATCGTGTACACGGCGCGCACCCGCCGCGTCGCGCAGAGCTGTTCGAGGGCATCGAGATCCGGGGCGTCACCCGCTGCGGGAAGTGGTGCCAATTCCAGGTGCAGCGCATGGGCGAGCGCCTTGAAACCCGGATAGGTCAGGGCATCGGCCGCTACGACGTCTCCCGGCCGCAGCGTCGCCATGGCGGTGGCGGCCAACCCGTGCTGAGCGCCGCTGACGATCAGCACCTGATCCGCGCCGACCGGCAAACCACTACGCCGCAGATGGCGGGCGACCGCGGCCCGCTCATCAGGTCGACCGCCGTGTGGCTGGTAGCGCAACAGGGACTCCAGGTCACCCCGGGATGCCAGTTGACGCAATGCCTGCCGCAGCAAGTCGGCCTGACCAGGTAGTGCCGGGTAGTTGAAGTTGAGATCCACCACGTCCGCCGCGGCCGCCTGCAGGTCGATGCCGTGGCTGGGCGGCAGCGCGATCTCGCGAACAAAGGTGCCCCGGCCGGGTTCTCCGCTCACCAGACCCATGGCTTCGAGTTCGGCATAGACCCGCGACGCGGTCACCAATGCCAGCCCCTCGCTGGCCGCGAGTTGGCGATGGGTCGGCAGCCGAGTCCCCGAGGGCAACCGCCCCGCTCGGATGTCGGACGCCAACGCGTCCACGACGCCTTTATATCTAGAGACGGCCACGCTCGGATTGTATGCATGACAATTTGTTGATTGTATTGGTTCCCGGTCATACGGTGCCTGGTAACGACCGGGAAAGGCAACCGTTATGCACATCGCCATCCTCACCTTCGAGGGCTACAACGAACTCGATTCCCTCATCGCGCTCGGCGTTCTCAACCGGGTCCGGAAGACCGACTGGCGAGTATCGATCGCCAGTCCTACGGGCCGAGTCCGTTCGATGAACGGTGTGGTCATCGAGTCGATGGCGACGCTGGAAGAAGCCGGTAGCGCGGACGCGGTCATTGTCGGTAGCGGTGCGCAGACCCGCGAAGTCGTCGCCGACCGGGAGCTGATGGCGCGGTTGCGACTCGACCCGTCGCGACAACTGCTGGCCGGACAATGTTCCGGGACATTGGTTTTGGCCAAGCTCGGACTGCTCGACGGTGTTCCCGCCTGCACCGATCTGACGACCAAACCGTGGGTCCAGGCAGCCGGGGTCGATGTGCTCGAGCAGCCCTTCTTCGCCAAGGGCAATCTCGCCACCGCGGGCGGCTGCCTCGCATCGCACTACCTCGCGGCCTGGATGATCGCCCGCCTGGAAAGTATCGAAGCGGCCGAAAGCGCTCTGCACTACGTCGCTCCGGTCGGCGAGAAGGATGACTATGTGGCCCGCGCGATGCGCAATATCGGCCCATACCTGTACGAGGAACCGGCTACCGCGTCGGACGGGCGGTCTTTCAGGTGATAGTCCGGCGCTCCGGAAGGTCGAGTACGAGCCGCACACCACCGAGCGGGCTGTCATCGAAATAGGCTCGGCCACCGTGTAATTGGGCCTGTTGAGCGACCAGGGCGAGGCCTAGTCCTGAGCCGCCTTTGCTGGCTTCGCTGCCGCGGAAGAAGCGTTCGAAGACGGCGGTGCGTTCTTCGACGGGGATGCCGCGGCCGTTGTCGTCGACGGTTATCAGTATGTGTCCGTTGGGGATTCGGTGAGCAGAGACCACGGCCTCGGTGGCGCGGCCGTGTTTGACGGAGTTGGTCAAAGCGTTGTCGACCGCGAGGCGCAGTCCGGCGGGCAGGCCGCGGGTGATCAGTTCGGCGTCGGTATCGATGCGGACGGTCACGCCGGGGAAGTGCCGCATTGCGTCGTGGGCGGCCTGGTCGCACAGGTCGCCGACGTCGGTGTCTACGTGATCGCGTTCGTGGGTGAGGTCGCCCGAAGCGAGGCGTTCCAGTGCGGCCAAGGTGGTTTCGACGCGGCCCTGGCTGCGTTGCACGTCGCCGAGGATTTCGGCGCGTTGGGCCTCGTCCAGGTCGAGGGTGCGCAGCACCTCGAGATCGGTGCGCATGGCGGTGAGCGGGGTGCGCAGTTCGTGGGCGGAGACGGCGGCGAAATCGCGTGCGGTCTCGAGTGCGGCGGCGGTTTCGGTCTGTGCCTGATCGACCCGTTGCAGCAGGGTATTCACCGCCTCGGCGAGTTTTTCCGCCTCTCGCACTCCGGAGCCGTCGACCGGCGGCTGTGGATTGTCCGGGTCGCGGTAGCCGCTGCGTGCGCCGACCTGACGGGTGAGATCGACGATCGGGCGCACTGCGCGGCCCGCGAGCAGCCAGCCGAGTGCGGCGGCGGTGGCGATCGCCAGTCCGGCCCCGGCGAGTACCCAGCGCTGTTGCTCGGCGGTTGTGCGTGCCGCCGCGGTAGACGGAATGCCAAGGGAGACAACGCGTCCCGCCGGTTGGTTTTCGGTGGTGGTCAGCACGCGGAACGGGGTGCCGTTCACGGTGACGGTATGCGATCCGATCGGCTGTTCGGGCAGGCGGATGGGTGTGCTCGCCACGATCGTGTTGTTGTCGCGGACCGTCACCGCCATGTCGTAGTTCGGACCGACCAGTCCGAGCACGCCGACGGCCAAGACCGAGTCGATGAGCACCAATCGCGACGCGATCGCCAATTGCTGGTCGGTCTGGGCCAGGTTGTTGCGCTCGATGGCCCGTGAGGAGATCACGCCGATGATCGTGACGATGATGATCGCGCCGACCGCGGCCGCACCGGCCACCCGGGTGCGCAGGGAGAACGCGCGTTGCCGCCGTTTCCGGGGAGCCGGGAGCTGCGGCGTCATCGCCAACTCACTTGGACGCTCGCAGTACGAATCCGACGCCGCGGACCGTGTGCAGCAGCCGTGGCGTGCCCTCGACCTCCAGCTTGCGCCGCAGGTATCCGACGAAGACATCGACCACATTGGTATCGGCGGCGAAGTCGTAGCCCCACACCAATTCCAGTAGCCGCTCGCGGCTCAGCACCACGCCCGCATTGCGGGCCAGGGTGGACAGCAGCTCGAATTCGCGCTTGGTGAGCTCGATTTCGCGCCCGTTCAGCAATGCGCGGTATCCGGCGACATCGACCTCCAGCGGGCCGACCGTGATCGCGCCCGGCGTGGCCGGGGCCGGAACGTCCGAGCGGCGGCGCAGCAGCGCCTTGATCCGCGCCACCAATTCGGCGAGCACGAACGGTTTGGTCAGATAATCGTCGGCGCCGGACTCCAGTCCGGAGATCCGGTCGTCGACGGAGGCGCGGGCGCTGAGCACACAGATGGGGACTTCATTGCCCAGGGCCCGAAGTGCCGTCACCACGCCCGCACCGTCGAGCACCGGCATATTCATATCGAGCACCACCGCGTCGGGCGCCTGCTCGGTCACGCTGCGCAGCGCCTCGGCGCCGTCGCGGGCGACCCGCACCTGGAAGCCGGACAGGCGCAGGCCCCGCTCGACCGACGCGAGCACGTCCTCGTCATCGTCGACGACAAGGACGGTCGGGTTCGCGCTCCGCTCAGTCACATCACTCATTGTGCTCCCCCGCCTCCCCGGATCTTCAGGCCATAGCAGCAGGTGCCGCTATGTTTTCGTACAGGTCCCGCGTGGGGTGCCTCGGCATTTTCGGGCGTACCCGGCGAGTTACCCATGTTCTTGCGAGACCAGTCGACCGGTCGGCATCCAGGGAGTCACCTCGGCGTGTCGGCTGGTGTCAGTAGCTGTGGCAGGTTTCGGCCACGGTGCGGATGGTCTCGGCCAGGCCGGATGCACGCGGGTCGTTCTCGGCGTCCTGCGCGGCGCCGGGGTTCTCGTTGATGGCGGCCTGGAGTTCGGCGCGACGCTGTTCGACCGGCTGATCGAACTTGCGCTGCAGTTCGGCCTTCTGGGTCGGGTTCGAGTCGAGCATTGCCGCCAGCTGCGGGGCCTTGGCGTGCAGCGCCGCGTCGACCTGGGCGAAGGAGCAGTCGGAGGTCAGCAGCGGCCCGGCCAGTGTCATCGGATCCGCGGCCGCGATGGCCGGGGAGAGCAACACGGCCACACTGGCCATGCCGCCCGCGGCGAGAGCGGCGACGGCCGGGCGGCTGCGGAAGAGCTTCATGGGTATGCCTCCAGATTTTCGGGGGTCATGCTGCTTCGAGGGTGGTGTGGATCCAGCGCCCTAGACGCTATTGCCCCGCACTGGCGCATGTGTGAATTATCCCTGAGGATTCTCTAAGGGGTGAAACGCAATGCAATCGCAAAGTTATGACGGCACAATCGGATCGCCGTTGGGTGCAACGACTTCCGGGCCGGGCTCCTGCGGGCGGCTTGCTCGGATCTGGACCTCCAGCGCGGCGAGCACCGAGGCATCTTCGATGGTGGACGGCACCTCGTAGCTATCACCCGCGGTGATCTGCCGGATCGTCTTGCGCAGGATCTTGCCCGACCTGGTTTTGGGCAGCGCGGTGACGACGACAGCGTCGTGCAGTGTGGCGATCGCGCCGATCTGCTCGCGCACCCGGGCGATCAGTTCGTCGCGCAGGCGGTCCGGATCGATCTCGACACCGGACTTGAGCACCACGTAGGCGATCGGCCGCTGGCCCTTGAGTTCGTCGGGCAGGCCGATCACCGCGCATTCGGCGACGGCCTCGTGTCCGGCGATGGCGGCCTCGATGCTGCCCGCCGACAGCCGGTGACCGGCCATATTGATCACATCGTCGCTGCGGCCGAGCACGTAGAGGTACCCGTCGTCATCGAAATATCCGGAGTCGCCGGTGAGGTAGTGGCCCGGGAACGCCGACATATAGGAGCGTTGGAAGCGGTCTTCGTCGCGCCATAGTCCGGTTAGTGTCCCTGGTGGTAGTGGCAGGCCGATGACGATATTGCCCTCGGTCCCCGGTGCGACCGGATTGCCCTCGGCATCGAGCACCCGCAGCCGGAAGCCGGGTACCGGCACCGACGCTGAACCCGCCTTGATCGGAAGTTGCTGCAGGCCGAGCAGATTCGCGCAGATCGGCCAGCCGGTCTCGGTCTGCCACCAGTGGTCGACCACCGGGCAGTCGGGCCGATCGGCGAGCAGTGTTTCGCTGGCCCACTCGTAGGTTGCCGGATCTAAACGCTCACCGGCGCAGAACAATGCGCGCAGCGAGGACAGATCGTGGCGGTGGGCGAGTGCGGCGTCCGGATCGGCCTTGCGGATGGCGCGCAGCGCGGTCGGCGCGGTGAACAACACCCGCACGTTGTGCTCGGCGACCACCCGCCAGAACGCGCCCGCATCCGGTGTCCCGACCGGTTTGCCTTCGTAGAGCAGCGTTGTCGCGCCGACGAGCAGGGGTGCGTAGACGATGTACGAATGTCCGACGACCCAGCCGACATCCGAGGCGGCCCACATCACCTGGCCCGGCCCGACGTCGTAGATATTGCGCATGGACCAGGACAGGGCGACCGCGTGTCCGCCGTTGTCGCGGACCACTCCCTTGGGCTTTCCGGTGGTGCCGGAGGTGTAGAGGATGTAGAGCGGATCGGTCGCCGCGACCGGAACCGGATCGGCGGGTTGTGCGTCGCGCACCGCGTCTGCCCAATCGAGCCACTGCGCCGCGACGGTCTGGGTGGAACTCGGCAGTGATTCGGTGGCGGGCTGTGGTGCGGGGAAGTGGATGGTCGGAAATTGCGGTCGCTGCTTGACGATCACGTGACGCGGTGCGCTCGTCTCGGCGAGGTCGAGGGCCTGCAACACGATCGGCGGGTAATCGATCGTTCGGCCCGGCTCCAGCCCGCCCGAGGCAGTGATGATCAACACAGGCTCGGCATCATCGATGCGGGCGGCCAGCTCGGGTGCGGCAAAGCCGCCGAAGACCACCGAATGCACCGCGCCGATGCGGGCGCAGGCCAGCATGGCGATCACCGCCTCGGGGATCATCGGCAGGTAGATGACCACGCGGTCACCCGCGGTGACACCCAAACGTGCCATCGCACCGGCGAACTCGGCGACCTCGGCGAGTAGTTCGGCGTAGGTGAAAACGCCTCTGGTGCCGGTCATAGCGGAGTCGTATATTAGGGCGGGCTGATCGGCCCGGCTTGCTTCGTCCGGAGTGTCGCCGCCGTGCACGTGCCGGTCGAGGGCGTTGAAGGAGGTGTTGAGGCGAGCGTCCGGAAACCACCTGGCCATCGAGCGAGCCGTGGTGTCGACGATGTGGGTCGGCGGGGTCACCCAATCGATCGCCTCGGCCGCCTCGGCCCAGAACTCAGCGGGATCGACCAAGCTGGTCTGATAGACCGGCCGGTACGTCTGACTTTCCGGCCCACCCGTCGCCCGACCACCGCCCCCCACGGAATCGCTACGCGATGCTGTACCCAAACTTGTGACTCCCTAGCCTCGCCTCGATGCCCGCCTCGATAGATCAGCACGATTGTGGCAGACTTCACGCGACGCCCGGGTGGGTGCCGCGACCTTTGGTTTTGCCAGCTATCGGCAGGTCAAGGCCCGTAGCTATACTCAACGTCACCCAAGCTGTTATTGATCCGTTAGAATCTGATGTCACTTATTTGGGCCGTCGTAGACGCAATTTCTCGGCCAGCCGCAGTTCCTCGGCCAGCTCTGCCTGTCGAGCCAGCATGCGATTGTCTAGGTTCGCTGATGGCACGTGGTTGGGGCCAGTTTGGAAAGTGAGTGGGAGATGCGTGACGCCGCAAGGTCCGGCAGCAAACGCTGGGCGCTCGGCAACTGGGACCTGCGCTGGAAGGTTACGGCGGTTCTGGCCGTTCCGCTGGCAGTCGCGGTTGGGCTCGGCGTGTCCAGGATTACCACCGAGTTCGCCGAGGCGAACCGACTGGACGCCGCCGCGAAGAACATCGAGGCGATTCCTGCCGTCACCGCGCTGAGTGCGCAGACGGCTACGACCGCCGGTTCGCAGATGATTTCGATCATGCCGAACGTATCGATCGTGTCGGACAAGAACCTGGCCGACCTCGACAGGGTCATCGCCGATGCCGAGCAGTCGGTCGGCAAGGTCGACGGTGTTGCCGGCGCGCGCGCGTCGCTGGAAGACATGATCACCCAGGCCAAGGCGGTGCGCGCACAGGGCAAGAACGTCTCGACGCAGACCCCGGCCGAAGTCATCGGGACGATCGACAGGGTCCGCAACGACAGTGTGCACATCGTAGAAGCCACGGTCGGCCAGGTCAGTGATCAGGCCATCGAACAGGCGAAGCTGCGGCTGGTCGACTCGTTGAACACCCGTTACGCGCTGGTCGCCGAGGTCGCCGCATTCCCCGAGGTGCTGCGCGGTTCGGCGGCGGGCGTGCAGAGCGCGATCACCGCGGCCAATACCGAGCGGGCGATGCTCAACGTGCTCGCCCACCGCTTTTCCGATGGCGATACCTCGATCGCCGATCTGCGGGCCGGTATCGATAACCGGATCTCACTGCTGACCAGCCCGGAGGCGCAGTCCGGCAAGATCCCGGTCGGTGATCTGAAGAACTCGCTCACCGGCAGCCTCGATGTCTACGAGCGCGTGGTCACCAAGTCCACCAAGGACATCGACTCGGCGATGAGTTCGCTGGTGTCCAACGCCAACACCGGAGCGTGGACCTATACCGCGGTCGTCATCGCGACCATTCTCGCCGCGCTGTTGCTCGCGGTGTTCGTCGCGCGCTCGATGATCGTGCCGCTGCACCGGCTGCGTCTGGCCGCGCTGCGCGTGGCCGAGAGCGATCTGCCGCACGAGGTCGCCCAGCTGCGTAACGGCGCGTCCCCGGAGGATGTGCCGCTGGAGCCGATGCCGATCCGCAGCCATGAGGAAATCGGTCAGCTGGCCCGCGCCGTCGACGATATCCACGGCCAGGCGCTGCGCTTGGCCAGTGACCAGGCGCAGATGCGTGCCCAGGTCAACGACATGTTCGAAACCCTGGCGCGGCGCTCCAAGTCGCTCGTCGACCATCAGCTCAGCCTGATCGAGGCGATGGAGTACGACGAGAAGGATCCGCGCCTGCTGGAAAACCTGTTCCGGCTGGACCACCTCGCGGCTCGTATGCGTCGTAACGGCGACAACCTGCTGATTCTCGCCGGTACCCGGCAGCGGCGCAGCAAGTCCGCGCCGGTCGAGATCGCGGACGTGCTGCGCGCGGCGATCTCCGAGGTCGAGGACTACGAACGGGTGAAGCTCGGTGCGACACCGCGCGGTTCGCTGGTCGAGCCCGCCGCCTCGGATATGGCGCACCTGTTCGCCGAGCTATTGGACAACGCGCTACGCGCGTCGCCGCCGGAGACCGACGTGAAGTTCACCTTCGCGCAGGGACACGACCAGGGCATGCTCATCGAGGTCGCGGACCGCGGCATCGGTATGCCGCCCAGCGAAATGGCCGATATCAACCGGCGGCTCGAGCAGACCGCCGAACCGGGTCCGGACACCGCGCGGCACATGGGTCTTTTCGTGGTCGGCCGATTGGCCGAGCGCCACGGACTCACCGTGCGTCTGCGCCCGACCTTCGATACCGCACGCGATCCAGGCGTCACGGTCACCGTGCAGGTCCCGGCCGGTCTGATCGTGCTCGGACAGGGCCAGACCACGGCGATGCCGCAGGCGACACCGCAGGTCGCCGCGGCCGTTCCGCAACGGCAGTCCGCCGCGGCATCGATGCAGATGCGCGCGATCACCAGGACGCCGGGTGGCAATGTCATGGTCACCGTCGATCCCGGTGTGAGCGGACCGATTCCGACGAGCAGTCCGGCACCGGCCGCGGGCAGTGGTCCGATCCCGACGGCGGGCGGTCTACCGCAGCGTTCGCCCGGCTCGACCATGTCCTCGGGCGCCTCGGGGCTGCGTCAGGAACCGGCGCAACCGAATCCGACCCTGCGCCCATCGGCCGGACAGGCGCCGAGCGGTCCGCAGCGCGGCAAGCTCGCCGCGGCGAATCTGCCGAGACGCAATGTCACTCCAGGCGGTCCGCCGCCGAGTCGGCCGGGTGCCGAGCCGACGGTTTCCGGTGGTGGTCTGCCGCCGCGGAATCTGAATTCGGGTGGGCTGCCACAGCGTCAGCCCGGTACGAATGGTGTGCCGGAGGGCGGTCAGCCGAGTGGCGGTCTGCCGCAGCGTCAACCGGGCAGCAACGGTGCACCGCCGCGCGAGGGCGCGGGCGGTCTGCCGCAGCGTGCGTCGGGGCTGAACGGTCTGCCGCAGCGCGAACCGGGTGCCGGTGGTGTGCCGCCGCGCGATACCGGATCGGGTCTGCCGCAGCGTGATACATCGGGTGGATTGCCGCAGCGTGAGCCTGGTTCGACTGGTCTGCCGCAGCGGGATTCCGCCGCCGGTGGATTGCCGCAGCGTGAGCCCGGTGCAACCGGCCTGCCGCAGCGTCAGTCGCCTGCGGGTGGTCTGCCGCAGCGGGAAGCGCCGAATGGTTTGCCGCAGCGTGAGAGCACGGGTGGTCTGCCGCAGCGTGATGCTTCGGGTGGTCTGCCGCAGCGTGAGCCGGGTGCGACCGGTCTGCCGCAGCGTGAGAGCTCTGGCGGTTTGCCGCAGCGTGAGGGCGCCGGTGGCCTGCCGAAGCGTGGTCCGTTGCGTGATCCGTTGAGCAGTCTGCCGCAGCGGGAAAGCACGGGCGGTCTGCCGCAGCGTGAAAGCTCTGGCGGTTTGCCGCAGCGTGAAAGCGCCAGTGGTCTGCCGCAGCGTGAGAGCACCGGCGGTCTACCGCAACGGGATTCCGCATCGAATGGTCTGCCGCAGCGTGAGTCCGGCGTGACCGGTATCCCGCCGCGGGACACCGGTTCGGGCTTGCCGCAGCGGGATTCCGCTTCCGGTGGTCTGCCGCAACGTGATGCCTTGGGTGGTTTGCCGCAGCGGGAAGGCACGGGCGGTTTGCCGCAGCGTGAGAGCACCGGTGGCCTGCCGAAGCGTGATCCGTTGCGTGATCCGTTGAGCAGTCTGCCGCAGCGGGAAACCACTGGCGGTCTACCGCAGCGTGATTCGGCCTCGAATGGCCTGCCGCAACGGGGCACCGGTTCGGGCTTGCCGCAGCGGGATTCCGCTTCTGGTGGTCTGCCGCAGCGTCAGTCGCCCGCGAACGGTTTGCCGCAGCGTGAGGCCCCGAACGGTCTGCCCCAGCGTCAGTCGGGCGGGACGCCGAGCGGTCTGCCCCAGCGCGACGGTCTGCTACCTTCCCGCGACAGCCTGCCGCAGCGGGAGTCGGCTGCTACCGGTCTGCCGCAGCGCGATCCGGGAGCGACCGTGCTGCCGCGCAAGGAAGTTCCGCCGGGCGTCGGTCTGCCGCGACGGGATCGCGGTGCGGCCCAGCCCGCGGTCGGCGGTGAGACAGCCGCGATGTCCGAGGGCGGGGCGACGACCGCACCGCGCGATCCGGGTCGGCACAGCTTCAAGCCCGATCCGGAGAAGGCGGCGTCGTTCTTCCAGACCAGGTTGCAGCCTGCCGTCGACTCTGATTCGGTAATGGGCGGGACACCGATCTTCGCCGAAATGATGTCGGCGTGGCTATCGGATCCCAACCAGGACCGGTCCCAAGTTGCTGCCTCCTTCGAGTCACCCGGCGACGAGGGCTGGCAGGCGGCCCGCCGTGCCAGCGAGGCCCAGGCCGAAACAAAGACGGCCGCCGGGTTGCCTCAACGCAATCCGGGCGGGAGGCTGGTCCCCGGCGGTGTCACCGGCAACGCCGATCGCGCGCCGCGTCGCGATCCAGAAACGATCAGGTCCAGCTTGAGTCGTCACCAGCAGGGCGTCCGGGATGGCCGCGCAATGAAGGCAATGAACCTAACCGGAGATAAAGGAGACCGATGAACCCCGATCTAGGTGGTACGAATCGTCAGCTGGATTGGCTGGTTTCGAACTTCGCCAACGAGGTTCCTGGCGTAGCTCATGCCGTCCTGGTCTCGGCTGACGGCCTACTCATGGCGGCGAGCGCGCAGCTGCCGGTGGACCGTGCCGAACAGCTCTCGGCAGTTACCGCCGGACTGGCCAGCCTCTCGGTAGGCGTCTCGAATCTATTCGAGGGCGGCACCGTGCTGCAGTCGGTGGTCGAGATGGAGCACGGCTACCTGCTACTCATGGCAGTCGGCGACGGCTCGTATCTTGCGGTGCTGACGAATACTTCCTGCGATATCGGCCAGGTGGGCTACGAAATGGCCCTGTTGGTCGAGCGTGTCGGCCAGACGGTGCAGGCCACGCCACGCGTCACGATGGGTTCCTGATGGTGGGATGGACATAGACGATCACCGCATGGGGAGCGCCGAGCCGAGTCTCGTTCGCCCATACTCCTTGACTGCGGGCCGAACCAGGCCCGCGGTCGAGTTGGCGTTGGAGGCACTTGTCGCATCGCATCCGGTCGCCCTGGAGCGGCAGTTCGAACTGACCAACATCGAGACGTCCATCGTGGAGTTGTGCAGAGAATCGCCGTCCGTTGCTGAAGTGGCAGCGCGTTTGGGTATACCCATCGGGGTGGCCCGCGTGCTCGTGGCCGACCTCATCGAGGCCGGGCATGTGCGAGTTTCGGCGACTTTGAAAGACGATTCCAGCGACGATGAACGTCGCGAGCTGATCGAAAGGGTTCTCAGTGGACTCCGGCGTATTTGATTCGACGGCACAGGTCGATACCCGCACCAGCAAACCGACTTCGGCAAAGATCGTGGTCGCTGGCGGCTTCGGTGTCGGTAAGACCACGTTGGTGGGTGCCGTCTCGGAGATCGTTCCGCTGCGCACCGAGGCATTGGTGACCAATGCCAGTACCGGAATCGACAATCTGACCGGTATTCCGATGAAGTCGACCACCACGGTGGCGATGGACTTCGGCCGGATCAGCCTCGCCGACGATCTGGTTCTGTACCTGTTCGGTACGCCCGGCCAGTACCGCTTCTGGTTTATGTGGGACGACCTGATCCGCGGCGCCATCGGCGCCGTGGTGCTGGTCGACACCCGCAGGCTCGAGGACAGCTTCGCGGCCGTCGACTACTTCGAAGCGCGCAATCTACCGTTCCTGGTTGCGCTCAACGAATTCGACGACGCACCGCGGTATCCGATCGAGGACATCCGTCAGGCCCTCGCGGTGCCTGCGGATGTGCCGATCCTGTCCATCGACGCCCGCCGTCGTGAACCCGCCAAGCAGGCGCTGGTCTCGCTCACCGAGTACGCCCTACGCAAGGTCATGCAGGGCTACTGAGCGTTCGCGCCTGTCGCGTCGGTCCCGAATCGAGTGGTTAAGCTCGCTCGATGAGGATTTCGGCGCGGGAGTTGCTCGGGCAACTGCTCGACTCGGACTCGTTTATCAGCTGGGATCGGCCACCGGTGACGGTGGCCGCATCTCCGCGATACCGCGAGGATCTGTGCAAGGCCGAGCTGGCGGCCGGCACAGATGAGGCGGTGCTGACCGGCGAAGGTCTGCTGCGTGGTCGACGCGTGGCCGTAATCGCCTGCGAGTTCGGATTTCTGGCGGGTTCGATCGGGGTGGCCGCGGCCGAGCGCATCGTCTCGGCGGTCGAGCGCGCCACCGAATTCGGCCTGCCGCTGATCGCTTCACCGACCTCCGGCGGAACCAGAATGCAGGAAGGCACAGTCGCTTTCGTGCAGATGGTGAAGATCGCGGGTGCGGTCGCGGCGCACAAGGCGACCGGGCATCCGTATCTGGTCTATCTGCGCAATCCCACGATGGGCGGCGTCTTCGCGTCCTGGGGTTCGCTGGGGCACATCACCTTCGCCGAACCCGGCGCACTCATCGGCTTTCTCGGTCCGCGCGTCTATAAAGCGTTGTACGGCAGGGCTTTCCCGGAGGGTGTGCAGGTCGCGGAGAATCTGTACCGCAATGGCGTGATCGATGGCGTGCTGCCGGTTTCGGTGTTCCGCCGGATCGCGCATCGTGCGTTGAGCGTGCTCAGCGGTGTGCCGGATCCTGTTGCGGCGGAACCTGGCTGGGCCGCACCGGTGCGTAAGTCCGCGAATGCGGATGTTCCGGCTTGGGAATCGGTTCAGATCTCGCGCCGCCCAGGTCGGCCCGGTATCCGTGACCTGTTACGCCATGTGACGCAACGGGTTCCGCTCAGTGGCACCGGCCAGGGCGAATCCGATCGCACCATGGTGCATGCGCTGGCCCGCTTTCGTGGTCAGCCGTGCATTGTGTTCGGCCACGACCGCGCGGGTCAGCGGGGTGAACACACCATGGGCCCCGCCGCATTGCGCGAGGCCCGGCGCAGTATGGCGCTGGCCGAGGAATTGCGGCTGCCGCTGGTGCTGGTGATCGACACGGTCGGTGCGGCCCTGTCGAAGGAGGCCGAGGAGCGTGGGCTCGCCCCCGAAATCGCCCGCTGCATAGCCGATCTGGTGACGCTCGACACCCCGACGGTCTCGGTCCTGCTCGGTCAGGGCACCGGCGGCGGCGCATTGGCGCTGCTGCCCGCCGACCGCGTCCTGGCCGCCACCCACGGCTGGCTTGCGCCGCTGCCGCCGGAAGGGGCGAGCGCCATCGTCTACCGCGATACCGGCCACGCCTCCGAACTGGCCGACGCACAGGGCATCCGCGCCACCGACCTGCTCGCCGACGGTGTCGTCGACCGCATCGTCCCGGAATTTCCGGACGCCGCCGACGAACCGGTCGACTTCGCCCGCCGCATGGTCGCCGCCATCGCCGACGAGCTCACCGGGCTCCGCGCCCGTCCCCTCGACGAGATCCGCGCCTCCCGCCATACCCGCTATCGCCGCCTCGGTCGGTCCTGACGACCCTCGGTAACCAGCACAAACGCGATCCCGTTGGGAAAACCGGTGGTCAACACACCAGGGGTTCTCGTTGACGACGCGGCGCGGCACTTCTACGGTCGGAATGTGACCTTCAGAAGCGAGACCAGCGCCATTCCCTCGATCGTGCTGAACGACGGGAACGTGATCCCGCAGCTCGGCTTCGGTGTGTTCCAAGTACCGCCGGAGGACGTTCAGCCGGTCGTCACCGCCGCGCTGGAGGCGGGCTATCGCAGCATCGATACCGCCGCGATCTACGGCAACGAGGAGGGTACCGGCCGCGCCATCCGGGAATTCGGGCTGCCGCGCGACGAGGTCTATCTCACCACCAAGCTGTGGAATTCCGACCAGGGTTACGACTCCACGCTGCGCGCCTTCGACGCCAGCATGGCGCGGCTCGGCCTGGACTACCTCGATCTCTATCTCATCCACTGGCCGGTGGCGCAGGCCGATCGCTTCATCGAGACCTTCAAGGCCTTGCAGACACTGAAGGCGCAGGGCCGGGTGCGTTCGATCGGTGTGTCGAACTTCACCGTCGCCGATCTGGAGCGGGTCATCGGCGAGACCGGCGAGATTCCGGCCGTCAACCAGGTCGAGCTGCATCCCCGGCTGGCGCAGCGCGAGCTACGCGCGTTCCACGATGCGAATGCGATTGCCACCGAGGCGTGGAGTCCGCTCGGGCAGGGCACGCTGCTCGATGATCACACCATCGTCTCCATCGCCGACGAGGTCGGCGGCACCCCGGCCCAGGTGCTCATCCGCTGGCACCTCCAGCAGGGCATTGTCGTCATCCCCAAGTCGGTCACCCCGTCCCGCATCGCCGCCAACTTCGACGTCTTCGGTTTCGAACTCACCCGCGACCAGATGAACGCCATCAACGCACTCGACAAGGGCGCCCGCATCGGCCCCGATCCGAGCACATTCACCGCCGGACTCCTCTAGAACTTTCAGCGCAGGCCGAGGTGGGCCGTCAGCTCTTGGGCGGCGGCGCGCCCGGCTCGGTTGGCGCCGATGGTGCTCGCGGATGGGCCGTAGCCGATCAGGTGGATGCGCGGGTCGACGGCTACCCGGGTGGCGAGGCGGCCGTTCATGGTGATGCCGCCGCCCGGACCGCGCAGGCGTAGCGGGGCCAGATGGTCCAGGGCACTGCGGAATCCGGTCGCCCACAGGATCACGTCGGCAGGCTGGAATGAACCGTCGGGCCATCGCACCCCATCGGGTTCGATGCTCGCGAACATCGGATGCCGCTGCAGCGCACCGCGCGCCTGTGCGGCGCGCAGTCGATCGTCGAGCCGCAATCCGGTGACCGAAACCACAGAACCCGGCGGCAGGCCCTGCCGCACCCGATCCTCCACGATGGCGACGGCCGCGCGGCCGTCCTCCTCGGCGAACGGTGCGTCACGGAATACCGGCTCGCGTCGAGTCACCCAGGTTGTGGTCGTGACCTGCGAGATCTCGTCCAGCAACTGAACGGCCGACACTCCGCCGCCGACCACGACGACATGCTTGCCCGCGAACTCGTCGGCGGTGCGGTAGTCGCGGGTGTGCAGCTGGCGTCCGGCGAAGGTCTCCGCACCCGGATAGTGCGGAATGAAGGGATGTTCCCAGGTGCCGGTGCCATTGATCAGGCCGCGCACCCGGATCGTGCCCGCGGTATCGGTCTCGACATTCAGCGTCGTGCCCCGGCCCGCCACGAGATCCGGCCCTGCGGCACAGGGGCTTCCGTCGGTATTGCGGTCGCAGACCACGGTCACCGAGACCGGCCTGCGCACCCGCAGATCGAATCTCTTCTCGTACAGCTCGTAATAGCGCGGCACCGCGGTGGCCGCGGGAACGGCGTCGGAATCGGGAGGCAAGGTCTCGGCGAAGGACATGCCCGGGAGGTCGTGTACGCGATTGACGGTGGTCAGGGTGAGCGATGGCCACCGGAACTGCCAGGCCCCGCCGGGTCCCGGTGCGTGATCGACGATCAGGAACTCCCGTTCCGGGCGCAATCCGAGGCGCTGCAGGTGGTAACCGGCGGACAGCCCGGCCTGACCAGCACCGATCACCAGGATGGGGAAGTCTGTCGGCACAAACCGAGATCGTATCGGCTTGGTCGGTATGTTCCGCCACCTGTGGCAGAGTTGATGTAACCACTCGAACCGGTCAGTTGGGGAGGATGCATGCTCGACGTTAGCCGCGATGGCGATGTCGTCACCATCGAACTACAGCGCGAGGAGCGGCGTAACGCGCTGAACTTCGAACTCGTCACTCGGCTCCGCGAGGCAGTGTTGACCGCGGCCGAGGATGCCAGGGTGATCGTGCTCACCGGTCGGGGATCCCTCTTCAGCGCGGGCGCTGACCTGTCCGGGGTCTACGCGGAGGAATTCCTGACGGTCCTGCCCGACATGTTGCACACGATCGAATCCGTGCCGGTCCCGGTGATCGCGGCGATCAACGGCGGTGCGCTCGGCGCGGGCGTGCAGATCGCGCTGGCCTCGGACCTCCGGGTCATGGAACCCGACGCCTATATCGCCATTCCGGCCGCCAAGCTCGGTATCACCGTCGACCGCTGGACCGTGCGGCGGCTGGCATCGCTGATCGGCGGTGGCCCGGCCCGGACCATGCTGCTCGGCGCGGAATCGGTATCGGCCGCCGATGCCTACTCCTTCGGCTTCGCCAACCGGCTCGGCACGCTGGCCGACGCACAGGCCTGGGCAAAATCGATCGCCCAGCTGGCCCCGCTGTCGCTGCGGCATATGAAGTTGGAACTCAACGATGACGGCACGCGGGATCCGGAGAGTACGCAGCAGCGTGCGGCGCTGGAGGCGGCGTGGACCAGTCAGGATGCCCAGGAGGGGCGACTGGCCAGAGCAGAGAAGCGCGCGGCGAAATTCGTGGGGCGATAAATGAATCCGAAGAAGATAGTGGGCATTGCCGTCGGCGCGCTCGGCGTCTCCTGGGTGGTGCGCGCGGTCTGGGACATTCCGTCGGCGATCGGCGCCTCCATCAATGCCATTGCGCCCTACGCCACCGGCGCGGTGAGCTATCGCAATCGGCAGTTCCACAACACCGAGCCGAGCACCCAGTTCGTCTCGGGAGCCGCTCCGTCCCTGCTGATTTCGGCGCTGACCCGGCGTAATGCGGGTCGCCCGCGCAATGCGGTTCCGCTGGCAACCCCCGACGTGCCGACGGAGGCAGGCGATCTCGCGGTCACCTGGTACGGGCACGCATCGGCGCTCATCGAGGTCGACGGGTACCGGATTCTCACCGATCCGGTTTGGAGCGAACGGGTTTCGCCGTCCGCGCTGGTCGGTCCGGCCCGGCTGCATCCGGTGCCGACGCCGCTGTCGGAACTGCCGCAGGTGGACGCGGTGCTGATCTCGCACGATCACTACGACCATCTGGACAAGGCGACGATCCGTCAGCTGGTGGTGGGACAGGCCGCGCCCTTCCTGGTGCCGATCGGCATCGGCGCCCATCTGCGGCACTGGGGCGTGCCCGAACATCGGATCGTCGAATTGGATTGGGGCGGTTCGGTTTCTCTCGCCTCGCTGGGCCGTGAGCGCGATGGCACAGATCTGGTGCTCACCTGCACCGAGGCGCGGCACTTCTCCGGACGCGGCCTGGTGCGCAACACCACACTGTGGGCGTCCTGGTCCATCGTCGGCCCGACGCGGCGGGTCTACTTCGGTGGTGATACCGGATACACCAAGGCTTTCGCGGAGGCAGGGACCGCGCTCGGACCGTTCGATCTGACGCTCCTGCCGATCGGCGCCTACGACGAGGCCTGGCCGGACGTCCACATGAACCCGGAGGAGGCGGTTCGCGCACATGCCGACCTCGGCGTCGGCGATCCGGGACACGGACTGCTGGTGCCCATCCACTGGGCGACCTTCAACTTGGCTTTCCACGGGTGGTCGGAGCCGGTGCGCCGAATGGTCGCGGCGGCACGGGCGGCCGGCACCGCGGTCGCGGTGCCGATGCCGGGCCAGCGCATCGACCCCAATGACCTGCCGAGCCGGGATTCCTGGTGGGAGGATATT
Organism: Nocardia pseudovaccinii; assembly: GCF_050942345.1. Lineage (NCBI taxonomy): Bacteria > Bacillati > Actinomycetota > Actinomycetes > Mycobacteriales > Nocardiaceae > Nocardia > Nocardia pseudovaccinii. The sequence continues at coordinate 9,122,874 of NZ_CP192074.1, read as the reverse complement.
GGGTGAATACCTAGGTCGTCGACAGGAAGGAATGCAGGCATGAGTCTCGTGGACACCCTGAAAGGTCTGGTCGGCAAGGGTAGGGACGCGGCAGCCGAGAACGCCGACAAAATTTACGATGCGGTCGACAAGGCCGGTGGGTTCATCGACGAGAAGACCGGCCACAAATACACCGACAAGATCGGCAAGGTGCAGGAGGCCGCCAAGAAGGCGGTCCCGACGGACCACTCCGCATCGGAGCCGCCCGCGCCCGCACCGAAGCCGCCCGCGGCCGCGGCTGAGGAGCCGCCCGTGCCACCTGCCCCCAAGCCCACTCCCGAGCCCGATGAGCCGGGACAGCCGCAGGCCTGATCTGTGGCGGGGACCGATATCTGTCGGTCCCCGCCCCTAAACTTCATTTATGGTGACCCGCCGGGAATTCGGTGGCAGCCCGGGCCGGCCGGGCATCGAGGTTGAGCTGAGCAACCTCGACAAGGTGCTGTATCCGGCGACCGGAACCACCAAGGGCGAGGTCATCGCGTACTACTCGGCCATCGCGCCCGCAATGCTCCCGCATATCGCCGGGCGACCGGTCACCCGGAAGCGCTGGCCCAATGGGGTCGACGAATCGTCCTTCTTCGAAAAGAATCTCGCCGAGCACGCACCGTCGTGGCTGGAGCGCCACACCATCGAACATTCCGGCCGCAAGGTCGTCTATCCGGTCATCGATTCCGAGGCCGGACTTGCCTGGATCGGACAGCAGGCGGCGCTGGAAGTCCATGTGCCGCAATGGCGTTTCGACGGTGACAAGGTCGGCTACGCCACCCGGTTGGTCTTCGACCTGGATCCGGGGCCGGGTGCGGGACTGGCCGAATGCGCGCGGGTCGCGCTGGCGGTGCGTGAGATGGTCGAGGGGATCGGGTTGCACGCCTTCCCGGTTACCAGTGGTAGCAAGGGAATTCACATCTATGTGCCGCTGGATCGGGAGTTGAGTCCGGGCGGTGCGTCCACCGTGGCCAAGCAGGTGGCGACGAATCTCGAAAAGCTGCACCCGGATCTGGTCACCGCGACGATGGCGAAATCGGCGCGCGGTGGAAAGGTCTTCCTGGACTGGAGTCAGAACAATCCGTCCAAGACCACCATCGCACCGTATTCTATGCGCGGCCGCACCGAGCCGAATGCGGCCGCACCGCGCACCTGGGCCGAGCTGGAGAGCCGGAAGAAGCTGCGACACTTGCGCTTCGACGAGGTGCTCGCGCGCTGGCGCGATGACGGCGATCTGCTCGCCGAATTGGATCGGCCCGATTCGAACAGCGATGCGCTGACGAAATATCGATCGATGCGCGATGCCTCGGCGACCCCGGAACCGGTGCCGTCCGAAACGCCTACGCCCGGGGCGAATGATCGGTTCGTCGTCCAGGAACACCACGCGCGGCGGCTGCATTGGGACGTGCGGCTCGAACGCGACGGCGTACTGGTGTCATGGGCCGTGCCGAAGGGTCCGCCGACCTCGTCGGATCAGAACCGGCTCGCCGTGCACACCGAGGATCATCCGTTGGAGTACTTGGACTTCCACGGCGCGATCCCGAAGGGGCAGTACGGCGCGGGGGAGATGACCATCTGGGATTCCGGCACCTACGACACCGAGAAATGGCGCGAGGACGAGGTCATCGTCACCTTCCACGGCAAGCGACTCCGCGGTCGCTACGCGATGATCCGAACCAATGGCACCCAGTGGCTGATGCATCTCATGCGCGATCAGAATCCGGCCGAGGACGAGGCGGACCGGGTGTCCAGTGGTCCGGTTGGCCCGGAGGCCGCGTTCATCGTGCCGAGACCGGCTGGGCCCGTGCCCTTTCCACGTGGGCTGCAGCCGATGCTCGCCACCCACGGTGAGGTCGCCGATCTCGATGACGTCGAGTGGTGCTTCGAAACCAAATGGGACGGCTTCCGGCTGATCGCCGAAATAGATTCCGGGACACTGACTCTGCGCAGCCGGGCGGGCAATGTGGTGACCAAACGCTATCCGGGTATGTCGCTGCTGGCCGAGGAATTGGCCGGACATGATGTGGTGCTCGACGGTGAGGCCGTGGTGTTCGACGATCACGGCGTAGCGAATGTCGGTCTGCTGCAGGCCGATGCGGCGCGCGCGGTCTTCATCGCCTTCGATGTGCTGTATCTGGACGGGACTTCCCTTATCCGCAAACGGTATTCGGATCGGCGTCGGGTACTGGAAGCTATCGCCGCCAACGCACCGTCACTGCGGGTACCCGCGCGCCTGGACGGCTCCGGTGCCGAAGCGCTGCGCTACAGCCAGGAACATGGCCTGGAGGGTGTGGTCGCCAAGCGCAAGGATTCGGTGTATCTGCCAGGTAAGCGCGGGCATTCGTGGGTCAAGCAGCGCAACTGGCGCACCCAGCGTGTCCTGATCGGCGGCTGGCGGCGCAGCGACGCCCGCAACTTCAAATCGCTGCTGGTCGGCATTCCGCACGAAGGCAGGCTGTATTACGTGGGGCGGGTCGGCACCGGGTTCAGCGAGCCGGTCATGCGGGATCTGGCCAAAAGGCTCGGCAAGTTGGAGCGCAAGACCACTCCGTTCGACAATGACCTCACCGCCGAGGAACGCGAGGCCGCGGTGTGGGTAACCCCGAAGCTCAGCGGAACCGTGCGCTTCATGAACTGGACCGAGACCGGCCGGCTCTGGCATCCGGCCTGGCTCGGCGAGATGTGACGGCGGTCGCTGATGGTTTGCCGGGGCATCGGAGAGTTTGCTCGGTATCGTTTGTTTGCGGTTGTTTCGGCTCGAAGAAGAGGAGTGCGCGGTGGATTTCAAGAACCTGGCGAACAAGGCGCTGGACCTGGCCCAGCAGAATGCGGACAAGGTTGATACGGCCATCGATAAGGTGGGCGATCTCGTCGACAAGCAGACCGACGGCAAATTCGCGAGCCAGGTCGACGCCGCGCAGGATGCCGCCAAGAAGGCCGTCCGCAAGGACAGCTGAGTCGTCGACCCTTTCGAGCGACCTGCAAGCAGTCGCTACGGCGTGGCGGACCGGGCGTACCCGATCCGCCATTCCCGCCGTCAGTTCTGTTCGCGGGCGAGCAGCGGAATGATGGTCGCGCTGTCGGTGACCATCGCGTGCCCTTGGAATTCGAAATCGTCGTAGGCGCGCGCCATTGCCTCCTTGTCGCGGCCGCCGACGGCATCGCTGATGATCACCGGCACGAAGCCGAGATCGGTCGAATGGGTGACCGTCGGCGCGATGCCGATCTCCAGCGCGACACCCGCGATCGCGTATGCGCCGACGCCGAGATCGCGCAGCACCGCGGCCAATGGCGTGCCCTCGAATGCCGACATCGAGGTCTTGTCGAAGATCACCTCGTCCGCCGTCGGCCGCAGCTCCGGAACCAGTTCGAAGGCCGGGGTGTCGCGCTGCAGGATGAACTTCACGTCGTCGACATTGTCGACCTGCTGCCAGCTCATGGCCATTCGCAGCGCGAAGGTGCCACTCAGGCGGCGCGGCAGGAAGAAATGCCGCAGGAAGATGATCGGATAACCGCCGCGCCGTGCCGCTTCGACCACCCGCGCCACCCGCTCGATGATCTCCGGACCGTCCGGCAGTTGGGACAGCACACCGACCTGCATGTCGTAGACGATCACCGCCATGCGGTGCGGCGCACACACATCGGCGAGTCCTTCGGGAATGTCCAGTCCGTTGCCGTGCCGCATGGTCAGCTCACTCCTGTTCGATACCGATCACATCCGGGGTACGGCCCGACGGTGATTCGGTTGCGCGATAGCCACTTTCGAAGCGCGCCGCAGCGTGCTCCGCCCCAACTGTAACCATGTCGGAAATCGGACACGCACGGCGTCGCCGATGCCCGCCATTGCCCATTGCTGGGCCTCTGATCAGGCAGTACGGTGGTGGCATTCGAGGCCGGGCGAAGTCGGCGCCGACGCGTTCCCGGCGCACTGTGCGTCGCGCCGCGTCGGAACACTGGAGGCCCCGATGAAAATATTGTCTGCACCATTCGTCGGCGGTAACCGGAGATCCGGTGCGATATCGATCCTTATCGTTCTCGCGGTCGTGGCGTTCGCATTCGTGCCCGTTGCCAGGGCATTGCCGACGCCGGATGAGGACCCGTTCTACGCGGCACCGGCCGAGCTGGCTTCGCAGCCCGACGGTGCCGCGCTGCGGACCCGATCGATCGCCTTGTACGGTCTACCGCTTCCGGTTTCGGCCTGGCAGGTGCAGTACCGGACCAACGATACGAACGGCTCGCCGATCCCGGGGATGGCCACCGTGCTTGTGCCGAGCTGGCCGTGGTTCGGCCCTGGCCAGCGCCCCTTGCTTTCGTACCAGATCGCCGAGGACAGTCTCGCCACCCGGTGTGCGCCGTCGTACGCGCTGCGGGGCGGCTGGGATCTCGGCGGCGCGAATACCTATATCGACACACTGTTCATCGCCGAGGCGCTGCACCGCGGCTGGGCGGTGGTGACGAGCGATTACGACGGGCCGGAATCCCGATTCCTGGACGGCGTCAACTCCGGCCGCGCGGTGCTCGACGGCATCAGGGCGGCCCGCGCGCTCGCACCGGACGGCGTCGGTCCGGCGAGCCCGATCGGAGCGTGGGGCTATTCGGGCGGTGCCTTCGCGACGCTGTGGGCGGCGCAGATACAGCCGGAGTACGCACCCGATATCCAGTTCGCCGGGATCACCTCGGGCGGGGTGCCCGCCGATTGGACAGCCATGGCCCATAGTGTCGATGGCACCGTGCAGGCGGGGCTGGGCATGCTCGTATTGCTCGCGATCGCGAAGAACGAGCCGAATTCCGGTGTGCCGGAATTGCTCAACGAACGTGGTCGCAGCGCCCTGGCCGAGGATGCATCCGCCTGTGCACCGGATCTGGTCGTCAAGTACATCAACGCGCATGTGGACGATTTCGCGGCGGTGCCGGATGTGTTGTTCCAACCGGCTTTTCGGGCCGCGACCGACCGGCAGGAGTTGGGCGGCCGTGTACCGGTCATGCCGATGTACCTGTACCACAGCACAACCGACGACGTGATCCCGGTCGCGGGCTTCACCGATCTGGTTGGCCGATATTGCGCAGAGGGTGCCGATCTCACCTCCGTGTATTCGGCGCTGCCTGGACACAATGTGACCGCCATCGGCGAGGCGGCCGGTGCGATGGGCTTCCTCGCCGATCGCTTCGCGGGTGTTCCGGTCGCACCGGGCTGTCCCGGCCGATAAACGAAAGATGCGGCGCGCTACGAGGATTCGCCGCGCGCCGCGTTCGGAGTGCTTGTTGCCGGTCCTACTTGACCGGCGCGTCCTGCCATTTGGTGGTGCCTGCCGGGGCGGACAGGGTGCTGAGCAGATCGATGCCCGCAATGATCAATGCCGGTCCGCCGACCACGAGGGTGCCGATGATGCCGCCGATACCGGCGCCCGCGATGACGCTGGCGATGACGGTCGGTCCGCCGATGATGCCGGTGAGCCCGACCAGCGCGCCGATCACCGTGCCGAGAAAGCCGCCGATGGCGGTGGCAATGCCGAACTGGGACAGGAAGTTATCCTGCGCGCGCAGATTCTCCCGCGGCGATGCGATCGGCGCGGCCGCCTGCCGCGCCTGCGTGTAGTCCTTGACCGCGGTCAACTCCAGCACCCGGCCCGCGTCGCGGATCTCGTGCGGCATGGCGAACTCCAGACCGTCCTGCCGGAACGTCAGCGGCAGCGTGACCACCGTATTGCCCGCGATGTCCTTGATGTCCACGGTGTTCGCGGACAACTGGAAGGACCCGTTGGTCAGCGTGGTGACGATCTTGTCGCCCACCAGTTTTGCCTCGTACCCGATGTCGGTTACGGGCGCGGCATCTGGCTGTGCATAGGAGGTGCCCGCGCCGACCGCGACAGCGGCGACGATCGGCACGGCTGCCGCGGTGATCTTGCGGAGAATCATTCCGGTGGTCCAATCTTCATCAGTTTTTGCAAGCCGTAGCAACGCTCCGCACGCGAAAAATCCTCCCCCCGACGCTGTGCAGAGCCACGATGTGATCTAGAGAACGCACTCCGAGGACACCTTACCGCGTACAAAAGGTTTAGAGAAATGCTTTTCGGGGTATCCGATATTGCTCACATGACGAATCTTGTTATAGCTCTTCGCTATCCGATCAGGACCCCGGCTGCTGCAGGACATTGATCGCGCGGGCGATCACCAAGATCACCAGCACCAGTGAGATCGCCGACTGCAGCATCATCGTCGCCTTCGCCCACCGCGACATCGGCATCACATCGGTCGGGCTGAACGCTGTCGCATTGGTGAACGCCAGATACAGATAGTCCAGGAACTGCGGCTCCCATTCGGGTTCGGTCAGGTCCGGACTCTGCATCTGCACGAACAGGAAGTCCGGCAACGGCTTTCGCGCATGTGCGCGGGCCGCGGGTCCGCCGCGATCGAACTCCCAGTACCAGAGTCCGAACACCACCACATTGGTCAACCAGACCGCACCGCCCGAGACGAGCAGTTGCACCGGATCGCTGAGAGTTCCATTGATCAGTTGGAAGACCAGTCGACCCGCCGAAACCGCGGTGGCCAGACTCAACAAACCGGTCAGCAGGAGGCCGCCGTTGCGCAGCCAGCGCTCTTCCCGGTTGAGCCGGAACGGATTCGCCACCACCAGCACACCGAGCAACAGGACCTCGAGTACGGGCAGCACCAGCCAGGCGGGTTGCTCCCGGAGTTCCTTCGGCGCGATCTGCAACACCACGATCACCAGCACGGCGAGCGTCGCGGCCCACCGCGATTCACCCTCCGTCTTGCGTTGCCAGGCAGGTACATCGTCGTCTTGGTCCGGCACAGGGGCCAGTATCGCCGATCAGGTGAGCAGATCGAGGACGACCGCGCCGAGGCAGACCGCGATGACAATCGTCAGCGCGATCGCGTCATTGCGTCCGGGGGCGCTCGGGTGGGCGGTGAGCTGGCCGGTGCCGCCGCGTGCGGTGATGGCCTCGCCCAGTTCGGTTGCCCGGCGGCTGGATACCGCCATGGCGGCGGTGAGGATATCGACGAGCGGATTATCGGCGGCGCGAGTGAGCAGACCTTCCTTCGGGCGCAGTCGGCGCGCCGCCCGCAGCACCCGGATCTCGTCCATCAGCAGCGGCAATCCGCGCAATGTCAGCGCGATGACGACGGCCCATTCGTCCACGGGCACGCGGAATCTGCGCAGTGGGGAGCCGAGTTTGGCCAGCGCGGGGGCGATATCGCCCATCGGGGTGGTCCAGGCGATCAGGAACGAGGAGGCCAGCAGGATCAGGCCGAAGACGGTGACATTGGAGTAGCGCAGCACGGCATCGCGGCCCACCGGCACATTGAGCAGGGCGCCGATTCCGATCGCCGCCCAGAACCACCACGGCAGGCGCGGCAGGGTGCTCAGCGGTAGCCGGGCCACCAACCCGATCGCGATCACGAAGACGACCATCAAGCCGAGTACCGGCCAGGACGGCAGGAACATCAGCACCACGCTGATCAGGAACGCCGCGATGATCTTGGTTCCGGCCCAGAGGCTGTGCACCGGACTGGAAACCGGCACTTCGCGGAACAGCACCGTACTCATTACCGACCTCCATTCCCGAGTCGCCAGGCCGGATCGCCAGGGCGCGTTCCCGGCACTGTCGTGCGGGAATCCAGCTGGTGCGCGGGCACATTCGCGGTATCGCGGATCGGATCGGTCTCGAGAATGCGTCCGGCCTCGAGATGTACGGCCCGGTCGCAGACCGCGGCCATATCGTGCACGTCATGCGAGATGACGATCAGGGTTAGCCCGGAATCACGCAGGCGGGCAAGGAGTTCCACGATTTCGGCGCGACCGTGCGGGTCCAATCCGGCCAGCGGCTCGTCGAGCACGACGACCGGTGCGTGGCTGGCCACAATGGCCGCGAGCACCACGCGCTTGGCTTGGCCGCCGCTGAGTTCTTCGATGGACCGCGCGGCCAGTGCGCGATCCAGACCGACCGCATCCAGTGCGCGTCCGACCGCACCGGATCCGGTGGCCCGTCCGCCCCAGTCCGCGATTTCGTCGCCGACCGTCTGTTTCTGCAACTGCAGCCGGGAGTGCTGGAACGCCAATTCCACTCGGCCGATCTGCTTCGCGATCGGCTTACCGCCCAATTCGCAACGGCCGGAACTGGGTTCGATCAATCCCGCCATGATCCAGGCCAGGGTTGATTTGCCGGAGCCATTGCCGCCCACCACGAGTAGCGCCTCGCCGCGCCGCACAGTCAGGTCGACGCCGTGCAAAGCCGGTGCGGCCCACGGTGTTCCGCGGTTATAGGTGTGACGGACCTCGCTCAGCCGCAGGATGGTTTCGCCCATCGGGCGGCGCCGGATCTCGCCGCCCGGTTGCGGCCATGCGGGCAGTCGCTCGACGGTCCGGCCACCCGCCAGGTGCACGACCCGGTCGGCGGCCGCCGCATCGGCCTCGTGATGGGTCACCAGCACCACCGCCATCGGATGGCGTTTGGGCAGCTCGGCCAGGAGTGCGACGAGATCGCGGCGACCGTCCGGATCGATCATCGAGGTGGCCTCGTCGGCAATGAGCAGCGCGGGGCGGCGGGCCAATGCCGCGGCCACCGCCAGTCGCTGCTGCTGACCGCCCGAAAGCGTCGCGGTCTCGCGATCACCCATACCGTCCAGGCCGACCTCGCGCAGCAGGCCATCGATATCGACCGCGGCGGCGAGTTCGGTGGACAGACCCCACACCACATCGTCGGCGACGAGCACACCGAGCGTTTGACTCTCCGGCCGCTGCAGCACCAGCGCGGTGCCACCCAGATGGCCGAGGCCTGCGGCGCCCGGACGGTCCACGCCGCCGGTGGTCGGCGGATGTCCGGCCAGTAGCCGGGTCAGTGTCGATTTGCCCGATCCGTTGTGGCCGACAATGGCCACGAATTCGCCGATATCGACCGTGAGATCGATGCCGGACAGCGCATCGACCGGCGCGCCCGGATAGCGGAAGCCGACCTCGCGCAGTCGCACCGGGAGCGGTGCGATCGGCCGGTCGTCAGGTGGTGCGTCGAGCCGGTCTCGACTGGGCAGCCAGGACAGCCGGTCGAGTACCGAGCCGAGTACGAACCAGGAAAACACCGCCGTCGCGATAAAGCCCGCCAGCACACCACCGCCGACCAGGACCCACCACCAGCGGATCGCCGCGTCCGCGGCGTCGGCGACTCCGCGCCCGAGTGGTTCCAGCTGGGGCTGCCGCGCCGCCGTCCGCTCCAGGCCCTCAGCCGTGCTGCGGATGGTGTTGAACAGTAGATTCCGTGACCGGGACAGCACGACCAGCGTTCCGACGGCGAACGCCGCGAAGCCGAGACCGGCGATTACCGACAATCCGAGCACCGCGGGCAAACCGCCGCGCCGACGTTTGACGATGCCGATGATGCCCGCGACGGTGGCCGAGCTGAGAATGCCGAATGCGGGCACGATGCCCGCCGCGACGAAGCAGACCAGCACGGCCGAACCCGTCGCGGTGATCAGGGCGCGCAGCCGATAGCGGTGCGCGATCATGGCCAGCGGCACCGCGGCCACCAGCTGCAGCGCTGCGGCGAACGGAATCAGCGCACCGACGGTGACCAGGCCGACGGTGGCACCGCCGAGTACCGCCCCCGCCGCCAATTCGATCGGGCGCAGCGGGCCGCGTTCGGTGGGGCGGGCTGGCAGATCACTCACGGGTCAAGTCTGCCAGGATCCGGTGGACAGTTCGTGTGGTCTTTCTGTGGAGACCGTGTGCTTCAGGCCACCCGGGTCAGCTCGTAATCGGCGGCCTTCAACTTGCGGACGCGACGGCGGTAGGCGAGCTGTGGACCCGGCCAGTTGTTCGTGATCCGGCCCGAAGCGGTGCGATACCAGCTGGAGCAGAAGTTCCACGGTGTGCGCGCGAGGCGCTGCTGAACCGCGGTATTGAATTGCGCCTCCGCTTCGGGGCGCACCTCGAGCACGTGGCCGGGACGTTCGGCGAGCAGTTGGACGGCCTGGCGGATATAGCGGGCCTGCGATTCGATCATGTAGATGATCGAGCCGACGCCGAGATTGGTATTCGGACCGTAGACCAGGAACATATTCGGGAAGTCGGGCACGGTAATGCCGCAGTAGGCGTGCGCGCCGCCCTGCCAGGCATCGGAGAGCTTGCGGCCCGCGCGGCCGTAGATATTCATGGGCCAGAGGAATTCGGTGCCCTTGAATCCGGTGCCATAGACGATTACCTCCGCCTCGTGCACCTTGCCGTCGGCGGTGCGCACGCCGTTCGGCACGATTTCGGTAATGGCGGTGGTCTCGACCTGCACGTTCGGTTCGAGCAGAGCCGGGTAGTAGTCGTTGGAGAACAGGCCGCGCTTACAGCCGATCGGATAGTCGGGGGTGAGTTTGGCGCGCAGTTCCGGATCCGGGACCTGCACTTCCAGATGTTTCGACGCGATTTTCGCGACCAGTCGCACGATCCACGGGAATTCGACCAGGCCGAGCGCGATGAATTCGGCGATGGCCCACCAGCCGAAGCGTTCGACGAGCAGGGCGCCGGGCAGCCGCGCGAAGAGTTTGTGCTGGACCGGGGTGTAGTCGGTATCGAATTTGGGCAGCACCCACGCCGCCGTGCGCTGGAACAGGGTGAGGTGTTCGACCCGCGGCTGGATCTCCGGAATGTACTGGATGGCGCTGGCGCCGGTGCCGATGCACGCGACGCGTTTACCGGCCAGCTCGACGCCGTGATCCCACTCGGCGGAGTGGAAGGCCTGACCGGTGAAGGTGTCGATACCGGGAATGTTCGGCAGCGCCGGCCGGGACAGTTGGCCGACCGCGGAGATGAGCACGTCGGCGGTGCGGGCCGAGCCGTCCTTGGTCCGTACGGTCCAGCGGCCGGAGGCGTCGTCGAATTCGGCGTCGGTCACCTCGGCGCCGAAATGGATCGCCTCCAGCAGGCGGTGCCGCTGCGCGACACCGCGCAGGTAGTCGTGGATCGCGGCCTGTCCGGAATATCGCTGCGGCCAGTCCGGCTTGGGCTCGTAGGAGAACGAGTACAGCGGCGACGGCACATCACAAGCCGCGCCGGGGTAGGTGTTCTCCCGCCAGACCCCGCCGATGTCCGTGCCGCGCTCCAGAATGGTGATATCGTCGAAACCGTTGCGCCGCAATTCGATTGCCATCCCGACGCCGCCGAAACCGGCACCGATGATGATGACCGAGGGCCGTTCGCCAGCTGTCATTTTGTGGCACTCCTCACAGCACTGTAGATGAGTTCCACTCTAAGACCGCAGGTCACGTATGGGGTGGGCCTATCGAGATTTTCGGCCATAATGTCCGCTGTGGAGCGGGTACAGGATCCGGGCATCCGCGACTGGAACTTTCCGCGCGGCATCGCCAGCGTGGCACTCATGGTCGGCTATGCCGGTGAGCAGGGCGTGCCCGTCGCGCGCATGCTCGCCGGAACCGAGCTGACCGAGGCCGTGCTGCACGATCCGGACGCGCAGATCGACGCGCGCACCGAACTCGCCGTCATCCGCAATCTCGTCCGCGAGCTCGCCGATACGCCCGCGCTCGGTGTCGAGATCGGTCGCCGGTATCGGATCACCACTTTCGGCATTTTCGGCTTCGCCTGTGTCAGCAGTCCGACGCTCGGTGAGGCGATCTCGTTCGCGCTGCGCTATCTGGAGCTGAGCTTCACCTTCTGCCTGCCCGTCGCGGAATGGGGGGAGGGCGAATTCATCGCCTGGGTGCACGACGAATCGATTCCGGCCGATGTGCGCCAGTTCCTGGTGGAACGCGATGTGACCGCCATGCATCAGGTCATGAGCGATCTGATCGGTAAACAGTTGCCGCTCACCAGGGCCGAATTCCGTTTTCCCGAACCGGCATACGCCGATCGGATCATGGAGGTCACTCATGTGCGGCCGCGTTTCGGACGGCCGCGCAATCTGTTCACGATCGATCCGGCAATGCTGGAGCAGCCACTGCCGCAGGCGAATGAGCACACCTGGGCCATGTGCCTCGCGCAATGCCGGGATCTGGTGGATCGACGCCGAGCCCGCACCGGTATCGCGGCCGAGGTGCGCGAACTCCTGGTGCCCGGCGGTGCCGACGGATTCGCTGCCCCGCGCGGAATCGACTCCGTCGCACGCGATCTCAATATGAGCACCCGCACCCTGCGTCGCCACCTCGATGCCGCGGGTACCAGCTACCGCGCGCTGCTGGACGAGGTGCGTCGCGCGCTCGCCGAGGAAATGCTCACCGCCACACCGCTTTCGGTGAGTGATGTGGCCATCCGGCTCGGCTATGCCGAATCCTCCACCTTCATCTACGCCTTCAAGCGCTGGACCGGCGCGACACCGGCGGCCTACCGCCGCGAACGGGCGGTACGCCGCTAATTCGGCTGCACGCCGATCCGGCCGCCCATCGCGATGCTGCGGAAATGCGTTGTGATGCGGTTGCTTTCATCGATGACGTGCAGGGCGATGGCCGGATCCGGCGCGTAGTCCATCACATGATGGGGGAGCTCGAGTTCCCACTCCCCGCCCAGGACGGACGCGGTGCTCGGGGAGATCAGTAGCGGGCGGCCCGCGAAGGTGGTCGCGGCGGCGGAATGCGCATGTCCGGTGATCACGCCCACGATGCGTTCGTCGTCGGCGACCACCTCGGCCAGTTTCTCGGGCTCCGCCAGCGAGATCTCATCGATGACCGGACTGAACAGATGTGCGGGCGGATGGTGCAGCGCGAGGAGGACGGGCGCGTCGGCGGGTGCGGCGGCGAGTACGCCGCGCAGCCAGTCGTAGGTTTCCTCGGTGAGTCGGCCGCCGGATTCGCCGGGGACGCTCGAATCCAGCAGTACCACGGTTGAATTGCCGATTCGGTGTGCGTTGTTGATCGGCGCGGTCGATGCGGATTCGCCGAGCAGGATCGTGCGGAAGGCGGCGCGGTCGTCGTGATTACCGGGCAGCGCGTAGATGGGGATATCGGCATCGAGTGCGGCGCGCGCCTCGGCATATTGCTCGGGCTTACCTGAATCGGTGATATCGCCGGTCACCAGAATGGCATCGGGCCTGCGTCGCAGCTCGGCAAGATAGGCCATGACCCGCTCGACGCGTTCGGCATTGCGGGTGCCGAGATCGAAATGGGTATCGCTGACCTGAGCCACCAGGATCATCGGCGTTCGCTTTCTCTGGGGGATCGCTCCATTGCGTCAGAGGGTGTCGGCATCGTGTGCCCGGCACGTCTACAGGCTAGATGACCTGCGGGTTACACGTCGCCATGAGGCTGACCACCGGTAGAAGGCCGCGGGGTCGGAAGTGGTCGCGCGCACACCGGGTCAGCTCGACGTGTCGACGACCGATGCCCACAGCGTCTGCAGTGACCGCAGGAACGACTTGCGATCGGCGGCGGGGAGCTGGGCGAGCAGGCGGTCCTCCTGCTCCTGGATATCGCGTTGTGCCTGGTCGCGGGTGGTCCGACCGGTCGGGGTGAGCGAAATCAGGCGTGCGCGCCGATCGGCCGGATCGAGGTCGCGCCGGATGAGGCCGCGCTGCTGGAGTTCGTCGAGTGTGCCGATGATGCGCGTCTTGTCCGCGCGGATCTTCTTGGCCAGCGCGGCCTGGGTGTAGACGGGTTCGTCGCCGAGTCCGAGCAGGACCACATAGCCCCACATGGTCAGGCCGTGCCGCTCGAGTATGGGCAGTTCCGCCATGGCGAGGGCGCGGCCGAGCGGCGCGATCATCGCAGCGAGGTCGGGGCGCTTCTCCGGCATGGGTAGAAAATACCGCTTGGCTTATGATAAGCATGAGCTTACGATATGCATGCGCTTATCAATTGGATGTATCGAGAGGACAGCGATGACCACCGATTCCGACACCGCCCCCGAGTTGCAGACCCTCAAATCACTGGGCACGCAGGTCGATTTGATCGCGCTCAATGCCCAGGCCGTGCGCACCAGCATCGAAGTTGTTTCCCAGCTGACTCCCGCCGATTTGGCCAAGTCGACGCCGTGCGCCGGTTGGACGCTGCACGGGTTGCTGGCGCACATGATCACCCAGCACTACGGCTTCGCGGCCGCCTACCGCGGCGAGGGCGATCTGTCGCTGTGGCGGCTGCGTCCGCTGGGCGAGGACCCGGTCGCGGACTACCGCGCCGCCGCCGAACATGTGCTGGCGTCCTTCGCCGAGGACGGGGTGCTCGACCGCTCCTTCCCGCTGCCGGAGTTCACCCGCGCCTTCGAATTCTCCGGAGCCGAGGCGGTCAGCTTCCACTTCATCGACTACGTCGTGCACTCCTGGGATGTCGCCCGAACCCTCGGCCGCGCAGTGCATTTCGACGACGACCTGCTCGCGGTCGCATTATCGGTAGCCGAGATCGTCCCCGGTGGCCCGGCCCGCCTGGCTCCAGGCTCCGCCTTCGGGCCGGTCATCACCTGGTCCGGTGACTCGGTGCTCGACGAGATCGTCGCCATCCTCGGGCGGTCCCCGAGCTGGCCTGAGTAGTCGCCGTGGCTGCTCGGGCGTGATTACCGGCCGCACGATTTAGCGTGCCGCGCAGGGAATTCCCGCCCATTCCGTGCGTGTCGGCGCCAAGATGTGCGCGGCGGTGGCGTCAATGTCTACTTGGGGCTGAGGGTTACGACCTGGACGGACGGGTAGCGTGCTGTGAGTTTTCGATCGAGTGTCGCCAGTGCGGCGTTGCTGGTTTGTGCAAATGCGGCCAGGTAGTCGTCGGTCCACAATTTGTGGCTGTTGTCGTTCCTGGCGGAGAACGCGCGGAACACGGCTTCCAGCTCGGCGGGCTCCTCCGCCCAGAGCACTCGTTCGTCCTCGTCGAGCTGATCTACGATTCGCCACGCCGCGCTTCGCGGCAAGACATCGCTTCCCAGTAAGGCAGGGTTGGAGAGCAACCGAAGCAGACCTGTTCGGGTAACTCGGCACAGGAGCAGGCCGTCGGCTTGTTCTCCGAACCATGCTGCCGCGATCTTGTGATGTACGTGCCTGCCCCACACCGCCGCAAGCCAGACGCCCACGTCGACCAAGGTCATTGCGCGTACTTCTCGATGTCCTCGGCCTCGAACGCCGCTTCTATATCGGCATTGGTGATAGCGGCCTTCGGCTCTGCATCTGGCCCGCTGACCAGCGGGAAGGTGACGCGTCCGTGCTTTCGGCCGGGTATGCCCGCGCCGATCTCGTGAGTCAACGCCTTGGCAAAGAGATCTTTCAGGCTCATCCCACGCTCGACGGCAGCGATCTTGGCGGCCTGCATCAACTCTGGTGGTAGGTCGATCGTGGTGCGCATAAAAGCATATTGGCACGCGGCTTTGGGCGGGTGAGGGCTATTCGGTTGGGGGAGCGGGGATTCGGTGGTGCAGCAGGGTGTCGGCGTGTTGGAGGAGGGCGGCGGGGTCGGGCGTGGGATGGAGGGGGTGCCAGAAGTCGGGAGTTGGGGTCGCTTGGAGGGTGAGGGTGGGGGGTGTGCGCCAGGAGGCGGCGAGGGCGAGTTGCCAGGAGTGGAGGTAGGTGCGGTCGTATCGGGCGGATTTGTCGAATAGGGGGTCGCCGACGATGGGGTGTCCGATCCAAGCCAGGTGTACGCGGATCTGGTGGCGGCGGCCGGTGATCGGGCGCACTGCGAGCACGGTGCGGGTGTCCGTGCGCAGGACCGTGGTGAACTGGGTTGTCGACGGATAGTTCTTGGTGGCCAAGAGGTCCGCGTCATCGACGAACCAGCGACCGGCCTGCTCGCGAATGGATTCGCGGGGCGCGGCGATTCGCACCCGGTTCTTGCGACCGACACTGAGCGGCAGTTCGATGACGCCGTGATCGGGCAGGCCGGTCGATTCGACGATCGCCAGATACGCCTTCTCGGCCGTCTGCTTGTTGAACTGCCTGGTCAGCTGCCCGTGCGCGCCCAACTCCTTGGCCAGCAGCACGAGTCCGGAGGTCACCTTGTCGATCCGGTGCACCGGATGCAGCGTTTCCCCCACCGCGGCCGCCGCCTCGACGATATCGCTGTCGTGCCGCTCCCCGGTCACCGAAATCCCGGCGGGCTTGTTCAGCGCCAGCACCGCCGCGTCCTCCTCGATAACGCAGCTCTTCCGCAACTCGGCCCACTCGAACTCCACCGGACGAGCTTAGGTTGTGCGCTATCGTGCCTGCCCTTGCGGCGCAGCGTGGGGGGCTCAGGTGGCGAGGCCCAGGTTGTGCGCTGCCGGTGTTTGCCGTTGCGGCGCAGCGTGCGCAGGTGGCGAGCTCAGGTCGTGCGCTATCTGTACTTGCCGTTGCGCCGCAGGGTGTGGGGCCGCAGGCGGTTGAAGCCGCGGACGCGCACGCTGCGCAGATTGCGGATATCGAACTCCGGATTGCCGTCCAGGGCCGCGGCGGCCTCGTCATCGACGAGAACGGTGCCGGGCCGGGCGACGCCGGTGAGCCGGGAGGCGATATTGACCACCGAGCCGTACAGATCGCCGAAGCGTTGCAGCACCGGCCCGTATGCCACGGCGACCCGTAGCTCAGGCGTGCCGCCGACCATCATCGTGCTCTCCTGGATGGCCAGCGCGATGCGGGCCGCATCCGTGGGATCCTCGGCCGCGTACATGACCTCGTCGCCGACATTCTTGATCACCCAGCCGCCGTTTTCGGTGATCGCGGCGGTGGTGGTGGATTCGAATGCCTCCAGCAACATGGAGAGTTCGTCGGGATGCAGATGCCTGGTGAGCCGGGTGTAGCCGACCATATCGGCGAAGCCGACTGCCAGCTCGCGCACCGCCTCGCCCGCCGTGGTGCCCGGATCGAGGGAACGGGCCAGGGCCGCGGCGAGGTGGCGGCGCCACGCGTAGGTATTGAGCTGTTCGAGCGTGGAGATGGCCGCCTCGGTGGCGGCGCGCGCGATTTCGGCCGGATCGGTGCCGGGCGCTGCCGCGGCCATCCGAGCGCTGATTTCGGCGAGCACCACATCGACCTGCCATTCGGCCAGTCGTGCCATGCCCTGACCGAGCGTGCGTGCGGTCGCGGCCTGCTGACGGGAGTCCGCCGAGGCGAGCACATTGAGCGCACGGAAATTGCGCACCGCGGCGACATCGGCGTCGGCGTAGTCGACGGCGGCATCGTCGAGACCGGCCGGGAAGCCGAGTGCCATCCACAGCCGCTTGGTCAGGTCGGTGGTCGTCCCGGATTGTTCGGCGACCTGGGTCCGGTTGTAGCGGCGCGGTCCGTCGAGCAGATACGACTCCACGACCGACTCGACCAGCTCGGATATCTCGGTGGGAACCATGATCGGTACCCTACGGGCCGGGCAGGCGGTCCGGGACTGTGATCGGTCACAATCAGCCCAGGTGCAGCCACTGTCCGGTCGACGGCACGCCCTGGTCGTTCACGACGAATACCAAATACCAGCCCGGCGGCGCGAGTGCCGGATTCGACGGCAGCGTGATCGTCGCGGAATCCGGTGCGGTGCTGGTGAATTCGAGATCGATCAGGCGTTGCTCATTATCGGAGGAGTGGGTGCACGCCCCAGGTCGGACGAGATTCACCTCGCGCAGGGCCGTAGTGGTAGTCGCGGCAACGGTCGCGCCGTATGCGGCAGTGTCCGTCGCGAGCGCGAGCCCCGGTCGCTCGCCGTGGAAAAGATAAGGCGGCCAGTAGGTTTCGATGCGCAATTCCTCGGTCTTGCGTGCCGGATTCGACCCGGCGGTGATCACCTTGCCGTCGGGGGTGAGCAGGGCGACGGAATGGTACAGCCGCGGCACCCGACAGGGCGCGGTGTGCATCCAGGTGCCCATCGCCGGATCGAAGATCTCGGCGTGCGGCGGCGCGTCGTGCGCCATTTCCTCCATACCGGAACCGCCGGTGGCCAGCACCGTTCGGTCCGGGAGCAGGACCGCGCTCAGATGCATCCTGGCATGATCCATCGGCGGGGCCGGTTGGTATTCCGGTGTCGCCGAGGTCAGATCGACGATCCTGGTATCGGCCAAAGCCGGTGCGGGACTGTGCATATCGTATCCGCCGCCGCCGAGAATCATGACCCGCTGCTGCTGCGCGGGCGGCAGCAGCACGCTCGCCGACTGATTGCGTGAGCCCGGATCGGTGAGACCGGGCACCTCGGCAGTCGTACCGGTCGCCGGATCCCAAATCGATGGTCGCATGCCGTTGTTCGCACCGTACTGGCCGCCGGTGTAGAACAATCTGCCGTCGGCGAGTAGCACGAGATGCCCATACATCGGGATCGGACCGGGAGATGGCAGCTGGGACCAGGTTTCGGTGCCCGCGTCGAATAGTTCTGGAACAACGGATAGGAAGTTATCGGCACCCAGACCCGACACCGCGACGATATTGCCGCTCGGCAGCGGCGCCAGCGACGGGTACCAGCGGCCGAAAGCCATGTCCGGCTTGGTATTCCAGGTCAGCGTCGCCGGATCGAAGAGCAGTGCGTCCTTCAGTCCGTAGAACGGGTCGTAGCGTTCGGTGCCGCCCGCCGCGAGCAGCCTGCCGTCCGGCAGGAACGCGTGCCCGACGCAGAACATATCGATCGGGGTTCCGGGTGCGCTCAGACCAGGGCGCGGGTAATGCCAGACGCGCGTGCGGAATTCGTGGGCGTCATGGCGGTCCGGATCGTTACCGGAGCCAGCGAAGAACAGCACGTCGCCGGTGTGCAGTAGGGCGGCGTGTACCGGGTTGATCTCGGTGCCGAAATCGAGAATGCGCCACAGGCCCATATGCGGTGCGTGCGTCAGATCGGTCTCCAGTTCGAGCACGCGCACATAACCGGCATTGACGCCATCCGGTGCGTCGATGGTGAAGACCGCCAGTTCCGGAGGTGTGCCGTCATGCGGCAGCAAAGCCAGTGCCGCGCCTTGGTTTTCGGCGAAGCCCCACTCGGTTTCGGTCCACCCGCTCCAGCCGTCGACCGCGTGCCCGGAACCTTCCAGGCCCCAGCCGATGGTGTACACACCGGCATTCACACCCTCGGGGTTGTCCACCGCGAAGACGATCAGTTCCGGCCTGCCGTCGCCGTCCAGATCCGCGGCCGTGATGCCCGCGCCCTGGTTTTCCCAGCCGTACCAGTCGGGCACCGCCACCCATGGCGTCCATTCGCCGACCGCGCCGTCCGCGGTGAGTCCCTTGGCCAACCGGAACTGTCCGCTGTTCTGGCCCGGCGGATTGTCGACCGCCAAAACGACCAGGCTGAGCTGACCATCGATGGACGTGAGGCAGATATCGGCGCCCTGGTTCTCCCAGCCGTACCAATCCGGCACTGTGATCCACGGCGTCCAGCCGCCGGTCACCGTGCCGTCCTCGGCCAGATCGCGCCCGATCCGGTAGCACCCCTGGTTCTGGCCGGGTGGATTGTCCACGACGAACACCACGAGATCGGGTCGGCCGTTGCCGCTCAGATCGCCGATCGCGATGCCCGCACCCTGGTTCTCCCAGCCGTACCAATCCGGCACCGGCAGCCACGGCCCCCAACTCTTCGTCGAGCCGTCGGGGGCCAGCCCCATGCCCACCCGATATGACGCGGTGTTCTGACCAGCCGGATTGTCCACCATGAGTACGACGACATCCAGGGCGCCGTCACCATCGATATCCGCGATCGCGATCCCGCAATCCTGGTTCTCCCATGCGAACCAGTCGGGGACCGGAACGAATTGTCCTGCCACGCAATACATCGTCGCCCCGAACGCGCCATCGCGCGCGTCATATGCCGAAGTTGTCCGATGATGTGGGTTACGGCTACTGGTGCGGCAGAAGGGATTCCCTGGACCAGGTGAGGGTGCCCGCGGCCAGATCGGCGATAACGGCATCTAGCCAACGCAATTCGGCCTCGGTCACCGCGCGCTGGTACTCGTCCTCCAGCATCACCACCCTGGGCAGCTGCATCGCGGCGGCCTGTTTCGCGTCGGCATCCATCTCTGCGAGCTTGGCGCGCACCGACTTCGCCCGCCGCTCCAATTCCGTGCGAGCACCTTCGGGTCCGAGCAGCATCAGGAACGACAGCGCGGCAGGGAATTCCGGGTACTCGTTGCGCGGCTCGCCGATCATCTCGGCGAGCCAAGTCGCGCAGGCAGCGCGGCCCGCATCGGTGATCTCGTAGACGGTTCGCTCCGGATACTGCTGATCGCGGCCGGTTTCGCGGACCGTGACCAGTCCGGCCTCCTGCAGCCTCCCGATCGTCTTGTAGAGCGCGGCGCGCTGGGCGACATTGACGACCTTGTCCTTGCCCCACTCCTTGATCCGCCGCTGGATCGCATAGGGGTGCATCGGTTCCAGATGCAGGATGCCGAGCAGCGCCATCGCCAGGGGAGAGCGCTTGAACTGCGTCGATGCCGTCATGTCGACCATTCTAGTGGTGTCCCGACAACTAGGTTCACACAAACTAGTTGCAAAGAAACTAGTTTGTGTGCCACTATTGATTTACCAGCGGAAGCCGCCCGAAAGGATCGAAAAATGACCGCCAAGACCGCCGCCCGCATCCATGTCGACCACGAGGCCACCAAGCGCCTCGGCAACTGGACCGACGCCGACACCTTCGAAATCACCGCCCGCTACGGCAGCGTGGTGATCGACCTGCGTTCGCCGCGGATCACCGGCGAGATCGTTGTCCACGCCGACCTCGACCACGCCATGGTGAAACTGCTCGTCCCGGACGACGCCGTCATCGACCAGACCGAACTGCACTGGACCGGCCGCGGCCGGGTGAAGGATTTCGCGCGGCCGCAGGATGCCGCGGGTCGCGTCATCCGGCTCACCGGCACCAGCAACCGCGGCGAATTCCGGGTGCACCGCGCGGGTATCGCCGTGCTGTCGGCAATGTTCTCGCGGGAGTTCTTCGAGGATGCGCGCCGGGCGCATCGCGAAGGCGTGCAACCGACCGTTGCCGATCCGGCCAACGCGCCACGTTGATTCGCATCTGTTGCCGAAACCGCAGTGCCCCGACCATTAGGTTGGGGCACTTGGTATTTCAGGTTCGGTCGAGCCCGATCGTCAGATACTTCACGAAGAACTCGTTGTTCAGCGCATAGCGGGAACGTCGCTGCCGAATCAGGTCGATGGCGTCATCGACCGAATACCCGAGATCCAGCAGCGTCTGCGCGACCACCAAACCCGAACGGTTGTATCCGTACTGGCAGCGCACCATGACGCTGCGTTCGGCACGAACCGCCGCTGCGGCGATCCTGGCCAATTCGCGCGCCGCCGCCAGCTGCTCGGCGTGCAGCTCCGCATCCGGAATCGCGAGGTGATGGTGTTCGACATCGGGTCCCGGCCCGTGCCCGTCGGCCTGGAACAGGCTGATCACCACATCGAATTCGATCCCGACGATCGCGGGCACCCGCTCGCCTTCGACGTTTCCGTAATGATGCCCACCCATCCACAGCTGTGGCACGATCTCGTTCCACGGCGCTTCCGCATCCGGTGTCTTCACTCTGGGCGGCCGTTCCCACTGCACCATCGCTGCCTCCCCGCGTTTCGGCCCAGCCTCTACGGTACCGCCGTCTTATGCCGTGGCAACGGCTCGGGAACTGCTCCGAAGTCTGGCAACGGTCCGGGCAACCGTCGGACCCCGGAAATGATCACCGGCAATGAAGGGCATCGCCATGTCGATGGATCCTGATCCGCGGCGCACTCACGATCGCGAGGCGGGCGGCGGCGTCCGACCGGATCGACCCCGCCCGAGACGGCGCAGACCTCTGGACTGTCCGCGCCCGAACCGCGCACCAGCCGACACTTTCCGCCGACCGGAGTCGGCTTCATCGCCATGGCCGCGGCGCTGGCAATCCTGTTCATCGTGGTGGCGGTGTTGCTGGTGGTAACTCTGCTCTGACCGCAAGGCCGGTTCGAAGCGGCGCAGGATTCGCGCCGACCGGCTGTAGAACGCGTTCTAGACAGATCTAGCATTTTGTCTTACTCTCGGATCATGATGACAGAGTTGTCTCACCGACCGCATTTCGAATTGAGATCCGCGGAGACCTGGCGCGACCCGTGGCCGATGTATGCCGGACTGCGCGCGCACGATCCCGTGCATCACGTTGTGCCCCAGGATGATCCGGCGAGCGACTACTATGTCCTGTCCCGCTATTCGGATGTGTATGCGGCGGCGCGGGACGTCGCGACCTTCTCGTCGGCGGGCGGTCTGACCGTCGACTACCACGACCTCGGCGAGATCGGGCTACCCGAACCGCGGCCGTTCGTCTTCACCGATCCGCCGGATCACACCACCTTCCGCAGACAGGTCATGAAAGGCTTCACGCCGCGGCAGGTGCGCTCGGTCGAACCGCAGGTTCGGGCGTTCGTCGTCGAGCGGTTGGAGCGGCTGCTGGCGGCGGGGGAGGGCGATATCGTCGTCGAACTCTTCAAGCCGCTGCCGAGCATGGTGGTCGCGCACTATCTCGGTGTGCCGGAACCGGATCGGCCGAAATTCGACGAGTGGACCGATCTCATCATGACTGCCTCCGCGGGCGGTAGTCCGCTCGATGCCCAGGAGGCCATCGGCGAATTGATGCAGTACTTCACCCATTTGATCGAACGCCGTCGTGCCGAACCCGCCGACGATACGATCTCGCATCTGGTGGCTTCCGGCCTCGGCGCTGATGGTGACTATGCGGGCATCATCTCGATTCTCGGCTTCGCCTTCACCATGATCACCGGCGGAAACGACACCACCACAGGCAATCTCGGCGGTGCCGTGCAATTGCTGACCGGGCGTCCGGATCAGCGGCGGCTGCTGATCGAGAATCCGTCGCTAATCCCGGATGCGGTCGAGGAGTTCCTGCGGCTCACCTCGCCGGTGCAGGGTTTGGCGCGAACCATGGTGCGCGACACCGAGATTCACGGCACGACCATCCCGGCCGGACGTCGCGTGCTGCTGCTGTATGCCTCGGCGAACCGGGACGAGCGCGAATTCGGTTCCAATGCGAGCGAGCTCGATGTGCGACGGCGGCCCAAGCAGATCCTGACCTTCAGCCACGGCAACCATCATTGTCTCGGCGCGGCCGCCGCGCGCATGGTCGCGTGCGTCGCGCTGGAGGAACTGCTCGTGCGCTGCCCGGATTTCGTCGTGGATATCGACCGTGTGCGTTATGCCCCCGGCAGTTATGTGCGCTGGCCGGATCGTGTGCCGTTCCGGGTGACGGCATGACCGGAGATTGGTTGCGCCCCAAGCGCGCCGATATCGCGGCCGAGCAGATTCTCGATGCGGCCGCTCAGCTGTTCGTCGAGCGTGGGGTCACGAATACCGGGATGGGCGATGTCGCGAAGGCCGCGGGTTGCTCGCGCGCCACCCTGTATCGCTATTTCCCGAACCGCCAAGCGCTGCGAATCGCGTTCGTGCACCGCGAAGCTCGTCGGGTCGGCGCGGCGGTTGCCGAGCGAACTCGCGAGATCACCGATCCGGGTGAGCGCATCGTCGCGGTCATGCTGGCATCGCTGCGCGAGGTCCGTGCCGACCCGACTCTGATCGCGTGGTTCACCGCGGGCGATGCGGGCATTGCCAATGAAATCGGTCAGTCTTCCGAGGTCATCGAGGCGATAGCGGCCGGGCTGCTGCCGCCGACGGCCGATCCGGACCGCTCCCGGCTGGCCCGCTGGTTGGCTCGTATCATCATGTCGCTGCTCACCGCGCCCGGTCGTGACGAGGTCGATGAGCGGGTCATGCTGGAGCAGTTCGTCGCACCGGTCGTCATGGGCGCGTTCGCGAACTGACCGAACCTCTCGCACTTGACTTGGAGCGCTCTCCAGGTCGTAGCGTCGATGACGAGATCGTCGACCAAGGAGGAGAGCCCCGCATGATTTCGACCAGGAAACTCGGCCAGTTGACCGTTGGTGCACAGGGTCTGGGCTGCATGGGTATGAGCCAGGCCTACGGCGTACGCGATAACGACGACGAATCCATCGCCACCATCCACCGTGCGCTGGATCTGGGCGTGACGCTGCTCGACACCGCAAATGTCTACGGCCCGGAAACCAACGAGCGCCTGGTCGGCAAGGCCATCGCCGACCGCCGCGATCGGGTGGTGCTGGCGACCAAATTCGGCATCGTGTGGGGCGAGGACGGGAGCATGGGCGCCCGTGGCGACGCCGAACACGTCAAGCAGAGCTGTGACGCTTCGCTGGCCCGGCTCGGTGTCGACCACATCGACCTCTACTACCAGCACCGCGTCGATCCGAATGTCCCCATCGAGGAGACCTGGGGCGCGCTGTCGGAGTTGGTGCAGGCGGGCAAGGTTCGCTACCTCGGCATCTCGGAGGCATCGGCGGCGACCATCCGCGGCGCGCACGCGGTCCATCCGGTGACCGCCCTGCAGAGTGAATGGTCGCTGTGGACAAGGGATATCGAGGCCGAGGTGCTGCCGACCTGTCGTGAACTCGGCATCGGCATCGTGCCCTTCTCGCCGCTCGGCCGCGGTTTTCTGACCGGCGCGATCACTTCCACCGCCGATCTGCCCGCCGACGATATGCGCCGTCGGCTACCACGATTCGCCGAGGGCAACTTCGACAGCAATCTCGCCATCGTCGCGGCGCTGCGCGAGCTGGCCGCCGAAAAGGGCATTACCGCAGGACAATTGGCGCTCGCCTGGGTGCAGAGCCGCGGCGACGATGTGGTTCCGATTCCGGGCACCAAGCGGCGCGCCTACCTCGAGGAGAATGTCGCCGCCGCCGAGATCACGCTGACCGCAGACGATCTTGCCCGCATCGATGCCGCCGCCCCCGCCACCGCATTCGCCGGTGCGCGCTATCCCGAGCATCTGGCCAAGGTCGCCGGTCGCTGAATTATTCGGGAGGCACGCCCATCACCAAACGGACAAGCGTGCGTGGAAAGCCCTGCAGACGTTCCGGTGGATAGTGCACGGGATCGCTGACCGCCAGTCTGCCGAGCATCTCGGCTACGGTCAGCAGCGAATTGGCGAGCAGCGCGGCATCCACACCCGCCCAGCGGGGTTCGAGCGCCAAGCCCATGCGCACCAATGCCTCGGCATGGTCGAGAATGATGGCGCGCGAATTGCGTAGTGCTTCACGATATTCCCTGGGAGCCCCGCCCGGGGTGGCGAGAATCAGCCGCCACCGGGTGGGATTCTCCAGGGCCATACCGACGAATGCCGCCACGGTCGCCGAGGCGGCCACGACGGGATCGGAGCCGATCAGATCGGTCGGCATGGCCGCGACGACCTGGTCCAATCCGCGCTCGCGCTCGCGCTCCAGCAGCGCGGCGACCAACTCCGCGCGCGTGCGAAAAACGGTGTAGAGAACCGGCTTTCCGACGCCCGCCTCCTGGGCCACCGCCTCCATGCTCAGCTCCGGCAATTCGGTGCGGTGCAGCACTGCGAAGGCGGCATCGAGCACTTGGACGCGCCGCTGTTCGGGCGGTAGGCGCGGTGCATAACGCCGCTTCGGTCGGTTCGACGCGGTTCGCGATGTCGCCACTACCGCCTCACCTCCACCGGTTCATAGTGGCAGATCTTGTAACTTATGTGGAATCGGTTCGACCGCACGACTTTCGGTGTCGAGAACATACGTTCCTGTTGTATTCGGCGGGGGAAATTGCTACGGTTGCGTTGTATTTGCTGCGACAGTGTGCGGTGGCGGGGCGCCAACGACGGTAACTGCACCCGACCTGTATGGATCGAGCATTAGAAGATCTGGTACACGACGGAACGAGGCAAGTCGATGAGGCCGACGCCGACCGCGATCGGATACCTTCGTCAGGACGTGTCGGGCGATGCGATGGATTGGGACATTGCCCAGATCCGCAAGTTGGCAACGCGATACGGATATGACCTCGCCGAGATCGTGCGGCTGGAGGGCGCGGGTTCGCATATTCTCGCGGCATTGCGCGAGGTCATCCGCAAGACGGACGCGGAAGCGGTGATCATGCCGAATCTCGCGCATTTGGACGATCGACCGGAAGAACTCGTGCGGGCGTGTGACGTTATCACCGTCAACCCGAACAATACCTTTGCCCGGCGGGCATATCCCGGGGAATGCGTGTGGGCTGATTAGCCTGCGTCGCACACGCGGTCTAGTATCTTCGCGTTTGCTTGTCGTCAGCTGCTCCATCAGATCAGTTCGATCAAAAGGAGAAGGTATTCGTCATGGCAATTTCCCGGAAGATCGCTACAGCTTCGGTCGCAGTCGCCGCACTCGCCGCCGCATTGGTCGGCGCCCAGCAGGCCGCGGCCGATCCGATTGCCGGCGGCTGCTCCGGCGGCCAGTTCAGTTACAACACAAGCCCGCTCGGGATGTCGGTCGCGCCGACCACGGCCACCTGGAACGGTAATCTCACCGGTTGCACAGGCGCACCCGCGTCCGAGGCCACGGTCAGCGGCACCTTCGGTGGAACCGGTAGCTGCAACGGTGCCGACGGTCAGATCGACGGCAAGATCAACTGGTCCAACGGTGCGGTCAGCCGGATCAGCGGGCCGTGGCACGTGCCGGGTGGTGTCGCCAGGTCGATGTCCAACACCGTGACCATTACCGACGGCCCCGGCGCGGGTGGCCATCTGGTGGTCGAACAGGGGCCGATCGGCAATGCCATGGCAATGGCGGGGGCGTGCATCGCGGGCGATCTCCGCAATGCCGACGCGCCGATCCTCGCGGCGCGCTTCAACTGAACCGATGAACAAATGACGGGTACCGGGCCGTGCGCCCGGTACCCGTTTTCCGGTGGGTGCGATTTTCCGGTCTTCACCGACGCCAGCCCCCGCGACATCCGTCAGGGGTGAGCAGGACAATTCGGAGTATGCCTTTGTGCCGGAATGTATTTGCTCACCTCGTCGCCATCTCACCCCTCGGCTTACTGGTCGCTCCCGCCTCGGCAGCCCCTCCGGCTCCGGTCACCGCCTCGGCCGAGTTCGCATCGCCCGAGCAGTATTCGAGTGATCCCGGTGGTGTGTCCGCAATCAGCTATGACCCTGCCGCGGTGCCTTTGGGCGGCAGGGTCACAGTCACCGAAGCTCTCAACAAATGGGGAGGCATGAGCGTGACGCTCGACCTGACCGGTGTGCGGCCACGTCAGATGTATCGCGCTTACGTGCATGTGGATTCCTGCGGCGCCGTTCCTTCGAGTACGGGTGAGCGCCTGCGAAATGGTCCGTCGCCCGACAGCTACGAGGCCAACGAGGTCTGGATCGAAGCGACCGCGGACTCCGACGGCAACGCGACCGGCACCGTGGACAAGTACTGGGGGATCGCCGCGAACCAGCATGCGAATTCGGTGGTGCTCCATCTCGGCGACAGCGCACCAGTAAAAGCATGCGTGACCGTGCCGTTCCAGCGGCTCGCCGAGTGGTGATCGACGGCTACGCTGCGGACTGCTCGGCCGGTTCGGTTCGGTAGATATCGGCCGCATCGGGCACGGTGGCCACCCCCAGTTCCTCCGCCACGCTCGATATCGCCCGGGCCGCGACGGACGGATCGTGCCGGCCGTCGGCGGTGAAATACGGTGCGACGTAGCGTTCGTAATACCGGCGGGCCTCGGTTTCGGCGAGGCCCGGGATGAGGGCGTTGACGTACCGGACGGCGAGATCCGGCTTGTCGCGGATGGTGCGCAGGGCCCGGCGGTTGGCCCGCACGAGGGCCAGTAGCGCCGGATCGTCCGTCGCGATGTGGGTCGGGTCCACGGCGACGCCCACCGTGGGGATCCGGAAATGGTCTCCGACGAAGGCCAGCGATCGCAGGCCGTGCTGCCGGGCCGTGACCTCGGGGGCCAGGGTGCTGCCGACGAACGCCGCGTCCAGCGAGCCCTCGGCGAGTTCGCGTAGGTGGCGGCTGTAGTCACCGGGTCTCATGACGACCGACTGGACGTCGTGGTCCGGATCCAGCCGGTGTTTCCTGAGCACGATGCGGGAGAAGCATCCAGGTGCGGTCGTCGGCGGGTGGATGCCGATCCTGCGGCCCTTCAGCTGCTCGACCGACGCGTAGGTGTCGCGGGCGAGTAGCCAGAACAGCGGCCGGTCGGTGTTGACGCACAGCACAGTCCACGGGATGCCGTCGGTCACGCGCGACAGCACCGCCCGGCCCAGACCGATCGTGGCGGTCCGCCGGACCCGTTCGGTGTCCCAGGCGCATCCGTCGCGGAGCGCGACGTGGACTCCCTCCTGCCGGTAGTAGTCCTGCTGGTCGGCGACGTAGGCGACCAGTTCCTCGTGGATTCCCAGCCCGACATAGGTCAGGTCGATGGTGTGCACGTGCGGCCTCCTTTCGAAAGTCCGGTCAGTCCATGGCCATTCCGCCGTTGACCGGCGCGGTGATGCCGGTGATGAATCCGCTGTCGTCGCCGGCGTAGAAGGCGACGGCCCGGGCCACGTCGTCGGGGGTGGCGATGCGGCCCAGTGCCGTCTGAGCTGCCTGGTTCTGCTGGTGTTCCGGCCCGAGGACGGCGTTGACGGTGGTGGTCTGGCCGACCGGCCCCGGGGCCACGACGTTGACCGTGATCCCCTGTGGCCCCAGTTCCTGCGCGACGTAGCGGGCGAACTGGCTCAGCGCCGCCTTCGAGGTGCCGAGCGCGATCATGCCCGCACGAGGTCGTCGGCTCAGCACGGTGCCGAGGTAGACGATCCGGCCGTAGCCGCACTTGGTCATGCCGGGGACGACGGCCTTGGTCATCAGGAAGGCAGCGTGCATCTCCTGTCCGAGTTTGCCGCCCAGTTCGTCCCATGAGATCTCGTCGAACGACTTGACCGCGTACGGGATCAGGGCGTTGTGGACCAGGACCTCGACCTCGCCCAAGGCGGCCCGGACCTGATCGACCATGTCGCGCACTTCGGACTCGTCGCGCACGTCGGCCCGCACTGCCATTGCCTGGCCGCCGGCGGACACGATCGACGCGACCACGTCGTCGGCCTCGTCGCTGCTGCTGCGGTAGTTGACGACGACCCGCATCCCTCGCGATGCGAGCAACCGGGCAGCGGCCGCGCCGATCCCCCTGCTCGCGCCGGTGATGAGGGCGATCCTCCCCTCTTGTCGAACGTTCGTCATGTCTGCCTCCGAAGAGTTCGTCAGCGTGACCGCAGCCAGTCCCGGAAGTGCGTGGTGGAGAGGTGGGCACCTTCGGGTGCGGTGAGCACATCGCCTTTGACCGCGGCGAACAGGCCGGCGGTCTCGTCGGTGACGACGCGGCGGTTGTCGCCGGTCACCTCCAATGTGATGCGGCCCAGCTCGTCGAGCGGGAAGACTTCGGGGCCGCCGATATTTCGTGTGCCGCGCAGCGGAGCACCCGCCGCGACCTCGGCGACAGCGGCCGCGACCTCGGCGGAGCTGATGGGCTGAATCGGAATGGCGGGCAGGCGCACGACATCACCGTCGGTGGTCCAGTCCAGCGACGCCACCAGGAATTCCATGAACTGTGTCGCGCGCACGATCGAGTACGGGATCGGACCGGCTTCGACCATGTCCTCCTGCAGGGTCTTGGCCCGGTAGTAGACGAGGTCGGGCACCTGGTCGACGCCGACGATCGACAGCGTCACGATGTGCCGGACACCTGCGGCCTGTGCGGCGGCCAAGAGATGGGGCACCGTGGTGCGGAAGAAGTCGAGGGAGGCCTCGTCGAAGGTCGGCGAGTTGGCCACGTCGACGACGACCTCGGCGCCGCGCAGCGCTTCATCGAGTCCGTCGCCGGTGAGGAGGTCGATCCCGGTCGAGCGCGAGTGTCCGGTCGCATCGTGTCCGGCCGCGGTGAGCTGCTGTACCACCTGGGAGCCGATGAGTCCGGTGCCGATGACTGCGATTTTCATGAGATGTCCTTCCGGTAGAAGTCGGCCTCTGACAGGAGCCTTTCTCGTGTTCTATCCCGGAGCGGATAGCCCCGTAGAGGACCGCGTCGACGGTCGTCCGCAGCAGATCGGCGGCACTGCAGTCGAGTTCGCGTGGTAACCGCGAGTTCGGCAGCCGCTCGACCGCGCCGCGGGTGATCTCACCCAGCAGTTCCGGCGGCACCGACAGCAATCCCCGCCGGTGCCCATCCCGGAACAGCTCGTCGATCCGCTGGTAGACAACTACGTCGATCCGCTCTTCCACGTGTCGGCACAGCACTTCTGCCGCCACCATGAGCGTGCGCTCCACTGCCGCGACCTGACGATCCAGCACCGCGGTCATCAGACTCCGCCCACGTTCGCACGCTGTCAAGACACGGTTCGGTAGGACGGGTCGGTGGTGTCGCGGGTGCCATGGAGGTAGCCCTGGTCGGTGAAGAACGGTGATTGCAGCACCCTGGCGTCGGCGGTGCACATGACCTCGACGGTGGAGCGTCGTAATGCAATGCGCCAGTGGCCGTTTCGGCGTTCGAGCCGGTCGAGGTAGCGGCCGCTGACGAGTTGTGCGGTGCGGCCGTCGATGCCGAGTAAGACGACGATCGAATAACTTTCGCAGTGTGCGATGTCGCCGTCGATGTCGCAGGTGTGGGTGGTGATGTTGTGGGTGTGCGTCTGTGAGGTGGCGGCGTGGACGGCGTTGGCCCAGCCTGCGTAGCCGGTGCCGGTGTTGGTGGTGTTGCCGTGTTCGTCGATGGCGTCGGGGTGGTAGGCGCTGCTGAGCAGTTCGGCGTCGTGCCGATCGCAGCCGCGGGCGTGGCGGGCGATGCAGTCGAGGATTTCCGTCCGGTCTTCGAGGTAGCGGATGCGCCGCTGCAGGTCCGCGATCTCGGATTCCGCTCCCATGTCAGACGACCGCTTCGATGTGGGCGAGGGGGTGGTGCATTTGTTGTCCATCCGTACAAGAATAGAATATTTCATAAATGAGAGATAGATTCTCGCGTTCAAGGTGGTGGTGTGATGGCTGCGCAGCGGGGAGTGGGCTCGCGGAGCTCGCAGACCCGTACGGAGATCGTGCGGGCGGCCGGCGAGCTCATGCTCGACCACGGCTATGCGGCCGTGACCTATCGGGGTGTCGCGAGCCGGGCCGGTGTGGCGCCGGGGCTGGTGCAGTACTACTTCCCGACGCCGGAGGAGTTGTTCATCGCGGTCCTGACTCGATGGACAGACCACACCGTGCAGCGTCTGGCCGCGGTCGGCGAATCCGGCCGGCCCCTGCGGGAGATCTGGAAGTACGCGAACGATAAAGCAGGCACCGCGATGCTGCTGGAGTTCATGGCGCTGGCCAACCATCGCAAGGGCATCGGTCCGGTGATCGGTGCGGGCGGTGAGCGCGTCCGGCAGACTCTGCTCGCGATCCTCGAACGGACGGTACAGCGATATCTCCTGTCCGGCACCGAGATTCCACCCGCGGCGCTGCTGTTCCTGATGTCCGCGATCCCGCGGATGGCACATCTCGAGGAGACCTTCGGCACCTACACCGGTCATGCCGAATCGATCGCGCTGGTGGAGAGATTCCTCGACGAAGTCGAACCACGCACACCACCAGAAAACGGATCGGAGCAGCCGTGACGCTCATGAAAGCCGTCGCTCAGCACAGCCTGGGTGGTCCGGAGGTGCTGCGAACCATCGAGGTGCCGCGCCCGTCGCCGCGGCCGGGGGAGGTGGTATTGCGCCTACAGGCGACCGCGGTCAACCCGGTGGACTGGAAACTGCGATCCGGGCGGGTGACCCATTTGGGGCCACCGCCGTTCACGCTCGGATTCGACGTGTGCGGCACGGTGACCGAGACCGGCGCGGATGTCACCGGATTCCGCCCCGGCGAAGAGGTTTTCGGCATGATCTTCAGCCGTACCGGCGCCTATAGCGAATACGTCGTTGCCCGCGCCGACTTACTGGCGCCGCGGCCGTCGAGCCTCGACGTCGTGCAGGCGGCTGCCTTACCGACCGCCGGGCTGACTGCTTGGCAGGCACTGGAATTGGCCGAGCTGCGACGTGGTGAGCGAATCCTGATCCACGCCGCCGCGGGCGGAGTCGGACATCTGGCCGTGCAGTTCGCCGCGCTGCGCGGCGCCCGAGTGATCGGCACCGCTCGTGCCGTCAACCATGACTTCGTGGCCTCGCTCGGCGCCGACACGATAATCGATTACACGACAGTCGATTTCACTACCGCCGTCCATGATGTGGACGTTGTGCTCGACTTGGTGGGCGGAGAGTACGGAACGCGCTCGCTGCGGGTGCTCGGACCCGGCGGTCGGTACATCACCGCCCAGGACTCCGACGCCACAGGCGATCCCCGCAGCCGACAGGTGACCGGACGCCCATCGCCCACCGACCTGGCCGCGATCGCACAATTGGTTGTCGACGGCCGGATTCGCGTGCATGTCGATAGCGTCGTGTCGCTGGCCGACGTCGCTGCCGCCCATCGACTGGCCGAATCGGGCCGCATCCGAGGCAAACTCGTCCTCACACCCTGGCCTCGAGATTTCTTGTGCCCGCGCTAGCACGACTGGCAACGGGATCTGGAGTCGGGCCGGTGCAGGACGTTCAAGGGCCACGAGCCACGGTCGCGCAAGCTCTGCACCCGCGGACCCCGGCCGAAAGCATTCGGCCGGGGTCTGCCGTCGACGGCGTCGTGATCAGCGGATCTCTCGGGTGAGCCGGGACGACCACGGACACCAGAAGCAGCCCGGTAGGAAAGCGCCGCAAGCCTCGTCCAGGTGATCCTCGAGGTAGGAGATGGACGAGTCACACACTTCGATCGCCATGGTGAAGAAGGAGATCGTGTCCGGGTCGAGGTGGAAGCTCCAACCCGGGTTGTAGTCGGCCACCTGTTTCCTGATGCGTCCCATGACATGGATCGACATCTGCTCATCGCCGGACAGGATCCGACGCGCTTCCTCGATGCGCTGCTCATTTTTGAGCCGGATGATGAATTCCTTGCCGGAGTAATCGGTGAATGCGAAGTCCGCCATGACATCTCCCTGCCAAAAGTAGTGGATGGGGGTCGCGCGCGGTTCTGCATCGATGCACTCAGCATCGTATCGGCGTGAGACCACTGTTGTACACGAAATTCTCTGTGCAACAATCGATTTGGACTGTCTGCCGGTTTTCGGCTCAGATAACCTGGTCTAGGCGTCAGTTCCGTCCCTGGTTGGTGGCGTGGTGGCCGTTGCTTCGAGAGGAAAGCCGGGTTCGGATCGATTTCTCGGCGAGAATCAACTCACGGATCGCGATAGCGCCCCGCGCAACCGGCGCGGCGACCCGGCCCTCAGCATCGATCAGCACAGCCGACGGCGTACCGCGGACGCGATATCGCAGCGCCGCCTCGTTGCCCTGCTGCACCAGCGACGGGATCTCGCCCAGACCCTGTTCAGCACCCCAAACGGCCTGCTCATCGGCGTCGCTGTTCCCGACGACGACCATGGTCATGCTGGTGCGCGCCCGCCACCTCGGCAGCTCACGGGCCAGCGCGGCGCACATCTCACAGCCAGGGTGCACGAACACCAGCAGCACCGCCCGGCCTCCCGAGAGCAGGTCCGCGAGGTTCGTGCGGGCGCCAACGACGTCGAGCAACTCGAACTCCGGCGCGACCGAGCCGACCGGCAAGCCCTCGGCGCCCAGCGTCGAGAGCGCCTGCTCGTCCAGCTGACGGCGCAGCGCGCCGACCTGGCCGACCAGCCACGCCAGGACGCCGCACAGCAGCGCACCGAGCGCGAGCCCGGTTGCGGCATCGGCAGCCAGTCCGGCGGGCACCGAGGGACGGGCCAACGCGCCCCACAGGACCAACGCCGCGAGCACCATCAGCACGCCGTTGCGCACGATGCTGCGCGCGCCGATCGGCGTCGTACTCGTCGCGCCGAAGCATGAGCACGAGGGACGCTTACCGTGCTGCAACAAGCCGACCATGACCACCGTGAAGACCGTCAGCAGGAGCAGCGCGCCGACCGCCGCGGCGGCGGCAGTCCACGGCAAGACGACGCCGACCGCCAACACCGCCTCGGCGACCGGCAGCCCCCGCGCCACGGCGGGCACCCACCGCACCGGCACCTCGAACTCCCCCACCGCCTGCCGCGTCCCGGCGCGATCGGCCAGTTTCCCCCAGGCCGACAACCCGAACACCACGGCGAGCGCCAACCGCGTAACCCACACCCCGTATTCGATCAGCATGGGCCGCACCCTCCCACATCCGCGGTTATTCGAATTCCGAATCGCCGGAAGAGTATTCGAGGTGTTGCGAAGGTCTAGTCTTTTTCGGGCCGGACGGGGCCGCACACCAGGCAGTGCGGCCGGTTGCGCGCCGCCGACGATCGTCGAGCCAGCTGCCGTCCGCGGCGCTGTCGGTGTCCGATCCGAACGTCCTCCGGCCCCAACTGCCGATGCACCGGTCGGTTACCTGACGGCGCGCCAGAGTCCGGGACAAGTGATCGCCGAAATCCAACCCGGGTCAGGCGGCGCCGAAAACGCTGTCATAGCTTTGTGCCCTCGGCAGGATTCGAACCTGCGACACCCGCTTTAGGAGAGCGGTGCTCTATCCCCTGAGCTACGAGGGCTGAACTGGTGGTGCTGGAGGGCACCGGTGGGACGACGGGGAGTCTACCGGGTCGGGGGCGGGTGGGTTGAATCGATTTCGTCGGAGCGCGACGAGGTTGTCATCGGGTCTGGATCGATTGAGGGTTGACCAATGTCGCAGGACTGTCTGAGACTGTTGGGGTGCTCGGTCTGTTCTGTTGGTGGCGGGCGGGCAATGACGCGAGCCGGAGGTGGGCCATGGCCGGGATTCCCCTGGTCGGTCAGGTGGTTCGGGCCGCCGCCGACCCACGGGAAGCGTGCCGAGCGTTCGACTCCGGAGATGTCGACCCCGTGGTCGCCTCTGGTGCGGAGCCGACCTCCGCCGGGCGTCGGCCCCTGGCGTGAGGTCGGCTTCTGCCAAAGGGTGCGCCCTTTTGGGGGTCGTGTTCGGAGTAGCCGCTGGTATCGACCAGCGCCAGGCCGGGCGGTCAGAACCCGCCGTCGAAGCCGCCCCCATCGAACCCGCCGCCGTCGAAACCCCCACCGTCGAACCCGCCACCCGAGTCGTACCCACCTTGATCGTCGGAGTACCCGCCCTGATCGCCGGGGTCGTAGCCCTGATCCCCACCCGCTGCGTCGAGGGCATCCTGATATCCCTCGCCGTAACCGCTTTCGAACCCCTGCACGTCATACCCGACGCCGGACATTCCGGAGAACAGTGAGGAGAACAGCAGCGCCGAACCCAAACCCCAAGCGCCGCCGATCAATGCGGGCCGCCACCATGGCTCGGAGTACCAGCCCGCGGGTACCGGCCGCCCGGCGACGCGTCCGCCCGGATAGTAATTCGGCGTTTCCGAGGAGGGATTCGGCGAAGCGGCGACCTCGCGGCCCTCGTATTCGACGACTCGCTTCTCGGTGACTCGCCCGGCGGTGTCCTGCCCTTCCAGCGCCGGAATCACCGGGCCCGGATCCATCAACATCGCAGTGCGCGCCGCGCGGATGTAGTACATGCCCTCGACCGCGGTCTGCTTCGCCAGCCGCGCTTGGGCGGGCGTGCGGGCTTGCTCGATTTGGGAGCCGGCCGCGATATGCCGCTCCGAGGCGTCGGCGAGTGCCTGCTCAGCCGCCTCGTTGCTACCGGTGAGGTTGTAGACCTGACCTGCGAGTCGCTCGATCATCTGCCTGGCGTCGGCGGCCGCATCGTCGAACTCCCGTGCCGCGCGCTGTTTGCTCTGTTGCGTCAGATAGATGACGTAGGCCGCCGCGAGCAGGATGACAACGCCGATCAGTACCCACAGCATCGCTCGCGCCCCTTTCGTCATCGATCCAGATCGCCCCGAGTTTACTGGGGGCTTGCTGAGACTCGGCTGAGCTTCGCGGCGGGCGGTGACCCGCCGTGTCTATTGTCCGGCGACCGCCGGGTGATGACCAGACGTCGGATCTGGTCGGTGTCCTCGAAAATCTGCATGACCTGGGACTCGCGCATACGTCGCGCGCGCCGAATTCACGGCGGCGGCCATATCGGCAAGCGCGAAACCGAGGCCCTGGTGGTGGATGATGTGGCGGCCGAAAGCCTCGCGTTCCCTGGCATAGGCGATGACTTCGTCGAGGGCGCGCTGAGCGGGGCTAGTCGCGACCGCAGTGCTGCGGCGACCTGAGTTCAGAGTGCTGAATGCGATCGAAAGTCATTGTCCCGCAACGCCTATCATGTTTCGCGGGATCCGCGATGGCCCGACAGCGCCGCGCGGCCGCATCGGATCCGGCATGCGCTTCGGAAAAGTCGCAGGCGCCGATGGTTTCCGCGCCGTCCTTGTCGGATCGGGTGTGTCCAATTGGACACAGCTTGCCGCCCAAATCGGGCACAGCACTCGCGCGCGAGGAAATGGCAGGTCCGCAATCAGTGGAAATTGAACTGCGCTGTGCGAAACTTGGCCCCGCCACAGCTGACCATCCTCACCCTCGGAGGACTGTCCATGAAGAATTCTGTTGCGCCACTGGAAATACCCGAACCGCTGGTCATAACGCTCGGAAATCTCAAAGGCGGCGTCGGCAAGACGACATCAGCGTTTTTCTTGGCCTCATATTTCGCGCAGGTCCACGAATTGCGTGTGCTCGTCATCGACGCCGATCCGCTCAGTCAGACCGGATATTCCTGGTATCGGCGGCTGCTCAGGGGCGGGATCGAGGTGCCGTTCAAGCTGATCGCCTTCCCGTCCCGGCATGTCGACGACTGTATTACCGACAATGCCGGGAAATTCGATGTGATCATCGTCGATGCCGGTGGCGAGTCGGCCGAGATATTCAAGGCCGCGATACCGCAGAGCGATGAGCTGATTCTGTTGACCAGCGTCAGCCCATCGGAGGTCAAGCGGGTGCCGAGTACCTATAAGGCCGCCGAGGAGGCCGCGGCGGATAGCGGCCGCGAGATCCGGGTGCGAGTATTGATGACCAAGGTGCCGGTGACGATGAAGAACGGCGTGAATGTCTCGACCGAATACCGCACGCAGCGCGGAAATCTGGAGGATGCGGGCTATGACGTATTCGAATCCTATTTGAGCGCGTGGAAGTGGTACCGGGAGGCGGCCGACGGGGAGGTCGGTGAGGGCGCCGAGAATCCGATCATGGATCTCGGTGAATACCGGCAGGTCGGCGAGGAGCTGGTGAGTCCGTACCGGGTCGCGGTGGAGGTGCCCGCCTGATGCCTCCACAACGCAGAAAGGGTTCCATCGGTAAAGGCTCGATCGGCGGCGCGAATCCGCTGGCGGACAGTGCCGAGCACACGCCGCCGGTATCCCCGCTGCGGGATGCCGAGTGGCGAACGGGTCCGCTGAGCGCGGCGTCGCTGGAGGTGATCGCGCCGGCGGTCGAGGCGAATGTATTGACGATGCCGCTGCCCGCGCCGAACGAAACCGCATTGGACGGGCCGCTCGACGATCGCGAACAGGCGCAGTTGACCGCCTGCGAATCCTCGATCGACGGCCTGCGGGTCGCCTTCTGGTCGGCCGGGCGCGCGCTGCAAATCGTGCGCGACGGTCGGCTCTACCGGGATCGGCACGCGAGCTTCGACGATTATGTGGAGCAGCGCTGGGATATGCAGCGGTCATACGCGCACAAGTTGATTCGGGCCTGGCCGCTCGCCGCCAAATTGCATCCGGTCGCCCCCGCGATCAATGAGGGACAGGTTCGCGAACTGCTGCCGGTGGCCGCCCAGCACGGCGAAGACGCGGCGGTCACCGTGTACACCACGATCGCCGGTGTCGACGATGTGAAGGTCACCGCGGGCAAACTCCGCGAGGCCGTCGCGCTGCTGCCCGAGCGGTTCGACAAGGGCGAGGTGGTCGAATTGCTGCAGGCCTGGCTGCGCGGGGAGTTGCGGGACCAATCGAGTGAGCGCGCCGTCGATCTGTTCGCGGCGGTGGAATCGCGGTTCGCGGCGCTGACGCGACGAGTTGTCAAGGGCTCGAACAATGATCCGGCGGCGGCGCGCGAATTCGCCGCGAAACTACGAACTCTCGCCGAACAGATCGAAGAACAGATCATCGCCTGAGTCATTTCGATGCCGGAATGTCCCGCTGCGGAAGCGATTCTGCTGCGGGACATTTCCGTTTAGTTACACTTTTGTTATCGTCAATGCGCGTGTCGTGTCGCATAATTGGCGCGGGTTGCGCGAAACATGGCGCACGGATCCGCTGGACTAAAGATCACCGTGATGGTTTTCGAATTCATTCGAGGTCTTGGTGAAGTCCTGAACGCCAATGCAGTTCGGCGTCGACGGCCAGCCAGGAACTTCGATACGAGCATCGGAGGACCGGATCATGGCATCAACTACGGAGGGTCGATATTCTCGTTTCCTGCGGCGCGCGCTCCCATGGGCCGTCGGCGCGGGAGTCGTCGCAGGCGCGGCCATCGTCGCGACACTGCTCGCAGGAGGTCAGGCGTCAGCGCAACCGCTGACCATTCCGGGGGTCGGGACATTCGAAGTCCCGGATCAGATTTCGATTCCCAGCATTCCCGCGGTAGCGGATTCCGGCGCACCTTCGGAAATCACGCCAGCTGAAGTTCCGGGGAAGGAACTTTCGGCACCACGCGCGGTTCCCGGTGCGGAACTCGATGTGCCCCTCGGGGTCCCGAGTAATGAGCTTTCGATTCCACCGACGATTCCGGGCGCAAAGTTCTCCGCGCCCCTCGCGTTTTTGAATATCGAGCGTTCGGCACTTCCATTGATTTCCACTATTGAGGTTGCTCCTTCGTGTGCTGCGCCGGTCGCGGTGCAGGGCAGGGAACTTTCGGCGCCGCTGACTGCTCCGGGTCTCGCACTTGCGGTGCCCTTGCGGGCTCTGGGTGTCGAGCGTTCTGCGCTTCCGCTGATTCCTGCGGTTGAGAATTACATTGCTCCCTTGGGTGCGGCGCCGGTCGTGGCGCAGGGCAAGGAACTTTCGGCGCCGCTGACTGCTCCGGGTCTCGCACTTGCGGTGCCCTTGCGGGCTCTGGGTGTCGAGCGTTCTGCGCTTCCGCTGATTCCTGCGGTTGAGAATTACATTGCTCCCTTGGGTGCGGCGCCGGTCGTGGCGCAGGGCAAGGAACTTTCGGCGCCGCTGACTGCTCCGGGTCTCGCACTTGCGGTGCCCTTGCGGGCTCTGGGTATCGAGCGTTCGGAACTCCCGCTGATTCCCGCGGTCGAGTATCCGGTCGCTGTCCCGGAGTTCGCGCCGGTCGAGGTCCGCGGGAAGGAACTTTCGATTCCGCTGGGGGTTCCGGGTGCGCAAATCTCGATACCCGTCGGGGTGCTCGGGTTGGAGCGGTCTGCTCCGCTCGCGATACCCGGCGCGGAGCGGTCCGCGCCGCAGAC
Source organism: Nocardia pseudovaccinii (assembly GCF_050942345.1). Taxonomy (NCBI): domain Bacteria; kingdom Bacillati; phylum Actinomycetota; class Actinomycetes; order Mycobacteriales; family Nocardiaceae; genus Nocardia; species Nocardia pseudovaccinii. The sequence continues at coordinate 9,083,719 of NZ_CP192074.1, read as the reverse complement.
GGGGCGCTCACTGCCCGTGGTGATTCCGTGGGGCGAACGTTCGGCTCCGGAGGCCGGGCGATCGGCGCCCGGCTCAGCCCCCGGTGCCGAGCCGCCTGCACTCGCGACGATTCCGGGGACCGGGATTACGCTGCCCGCGGATATGTTCCGCAGTGAAATCGCGTACCTCAGCAGTGTTCTCGGCATCAAGCCGCCCGCCTCGCCGCCCGTGGTGGCGCCGCAACGCACGCACGGTGAGATCGCGGTCGACGCGGCACGCGCCAAGGTCGGCACCGGATACAGCATGGGCGCGACGGGGCCGGATGTCTTCGACTGCTCCGGGCTGGTGCAGTGGTCGTATAAGCAGGCCGGGGTGAAGGTGCCGCGGACCAGCTATGAGCAGCTGTCCGCGGGCACCCCGGTCGCCCAGGACGAGCTCGAACCCGGTGACGTGGTGTCCTTCTACAACGGCAGCCACTCGGCCCTCTATGCCGGTGACGGCAAGGTCATCCACGCTTCGACCTATGGAACCGGCGTGATCATGTCGCCGATGTCCTCGATGCCCTACGCGGGCGCCCGTCGGTACTGATCGCGACGAGTCACACCGACTGAACCGATGAGCTGGAGCGGACCGGTCTGCCGACGGCCGTGCAGGGATGTCGCCGTCGGGCCGGTCCGAAGGGACCGTTTCATCTGACGCACTATAGTTCTATTATCTGCGTATGAATGCAGATAACGAGCCGCTGCGGCTGCCGATTGCGGAGGACCAGGTCGGGCTGGTCGTCGAGGTCTTCCGCATGCTGGCCGACTCGACTCGCGTACAGATCCTGTGGGCGCTGGTCGACCGGGAGCTCTCGGTCAATGATCTGGCCGGTCACATCGGCAAACCCGGCCCCTCGGTATCGCAACACCTGGCCAAGCTGCGCATGGCTCGTCTGGTCCGGACCCGCCGCGCTGGAACCACCATCTTCTACAACCTGGAGAACGAACACGTCCGCCAGCTGGTCGTGGATGCGGTGTACAACGCCGAACATTCGGGCCCCGGCGTACCTGCGCATCACCGCGGCGAAGGTTTCGTACACGAACTGCCTGCTCGCGATCAGGCGGTGGCGGAATGAGTCACGAGCGCAATCCTGAACGCTGGCAGAACATTTCGCGTGGTCACCACCACGGGCATTCGCATGGTGCGGACCACGATCATGAGCACGGACATTCGCGCGGTCCGGACCACGAGCACGACCACGATCATGCGCACGACCACGGTGTGCACCACGACCACGACCATCCGGGTGGACTGCGCGGTGCGCTGCGCGAGATCTTCGTACCGCACAGCCACGACGCCGCCGACAGCATCGACGGTGCGCTGGAGTCCAGCGCCGTCGGCATCCGCGCGGTGAAGATCAGCCTGGCGGTGCTCGGGCTGACCGCCGTGCTCCAGGTATTGATCGTGCTGGTTTCCGGTTCGGTCGCGTTGGCGGCGGACACCATTCACAACTTCTCCGATGCGCTGACCGCGGTGCCGCTGTGGATCGCCTTCGCGCTCGGGCGGCGGGCGGCGACGCGCCGCTATACCTATGGGTTCGGGCGGGCCGAGGATCTGGCCGGGTTGTTCGTGGTCGGGATGATCACGTTGTCCGCGATCATCGCCGGGTACGAGGCGGTGCGCAGGCTGATCGATCCGGTGCAGATCCAGCATCTGAGTTGGGTTGCGGCAGCGGGACTCATCGGATTTGTCGGCAACGAGACGGTCGCGCTGTACCGGATCAGGGTCGGGCGGCGGATCGGCTCGGCGGCACTGGTGGCCGACGGATTGCATGCGCGAACGGACGGATTCACCTCATTGGCGGTGCTGATCGGTGCGGGTGGCGTCGCGCTCGGGTTCCCGCTTGCCGATCCCATAGTCGGACTGCTGATTACGATCGCGATTCTCGCCGTGCTGCGCACCGCCGCGCGAGATGTCTTCCGTCGCTTGATGGATGGCGTCGAGCCCGCCCTGGTGAGCACCGCCGAGCTGGCGTTGGTCGCCGAACCCGGTGTGCTCGGCGTGCGCAGCCTTCGAATGCGCTGGATCGGTCACCGCCTGCATGCCGATGTCGAGCTGGATGTCGCCCCGAGCATCACCCTGGCCGACGCCCACCGCCTGGCCCACGGCGCCGAGCACACCCTCACCCACGCTGTGCCCAAACTCGACAGCGCCCTCGTCCATGCCTACCCCGCTCACTCCGCGGTCTGACTTGCCGTCGAGCGTCGTCGGATGGCGGTTCTCGGGCACCTGGGGCCGCCATTCGACTCGCTTCGCAATCGCGGCCCAGGTGGTCAACTGATGGCACCCGCCTGCTGATGGGATCGGCTATGGGCCCTTCTGTGCGCCCTACTCTTGGGTAGCATCCCCGGTGTGATGTGGCTCATGGTCGGCAGGCTGCCGTAGCCACCATAGAAAAAGGAGTACCGATGTTGAGCACCATGCAGGACGAGCCGTTGTCGCTGGCGACGTTGCTGCGCTACGCATCGACGTTCATGGGCGATTCCACCGTCTCGACCTGGACCGGCACCGGCGTACGCACCATGACCTACCGTGAGCTCGGCACCGAATCGGCACGCTTGGCAAATGCGTTGCGCGCCTTGGGGATTGGTGAAGGCGATCGGGTCGGCACCTTCATGTGGAACAACAACGAGCATATGGTCGCCTATATCGCGGTACCCGCGATGGGTGCGGTGCTGCACGCGCTCAATATCCGGCTCTTCCCGGAGCAACTCGTCTTCGTGGCCGATCACGCCGAGGACCAGGTGGTGATCGTCGACGGCACGCTGGTGCCGATGTTCGCCCAGTACCTGCCCAATCTGAAGACCGTCCGCCACGTCATCGTGGCCAATGGCGATGCCGCCGCGCTGCAGGCACCCGAGGGTGTCCAGGTGCACTCGTATGCCGAACTGCTCGCCGCGCAGCCGGATACCTTCGACTTCCCGGTGATCGACGAACGATCTGCTGCCGCAATGTGTTACACCTCCGGCACCACCGGTGACCCCAAGGGTGTGGTGTATTCGCACCGCTCCAACTGGTTGCACGCCATGCAGGTGTGCCAGCCGACCAGCATGGGCTTCTCCAACCGCGACTATGTGCTCGCCATCGTCCCGCTGTTCCATGCCAATGCCTGGGGCCTGCCGTACGCGGCGCTGATGTCGGGCGCGAATGTCCTGATGCCCGACCGTTTCCTGCAGCCGGGTCCGCTGCTGGAAATGATGGCCACCGAGCAGCCGACCTTCGCCGCGGCCGTCCCGACCATCTGGGGTGGCGTACTCGCCGGGCTGGCCGCGAAGCCGCAGGACATCTCGCATCTGCGGTCGGTGGTCGTGGGCGGTTCGGCGGTGCCGCCGTCGATGATGCGCGCCTTCCAGGAAAAGCATGGCGTGCGCATCCTGCACGCCTGGGGTATGACCGAGACCTCCCCGCTCGGCAGCGTCGCGCATCCGCCCGCCGGGGTAGAGGGTGAGGACGAGTGGGAGTACCGCTTCACCCAGGGCCGTTTCCCGGCGAGTGTGCAGGCCCGCTTGGTCGGCGATAACGGCACCGTGGTCGCCAATGACGGAGAGTCGCTGGGCGAGTTGGAAGTTCGCGGTCCCTGGATCACCGGGTCGTATTACGCCCCGGACGGCGCGGTGATCGATCCCGACAAGTTCGACAACGGCTGGCTGCGTACCGGCGATGTCGGCAAGATCAGCCCGGACGGCTACCTCACCCTGGTCGACCGCTCCAAGGACGTCATCAAGTCCGGCGGCGAATGGATCTCCTCGGTCGATCTGGAGAACGCGGTCATGGGGCACCCGGCCGTCGCCGAGGCCGCGGTCATCGGTGTGCCGGACGAGAAGTGGGACGAGCGCCCGCTGGTCGCGATCGTGCTCGCCGATGGTACCGAGGCCAAACCGGAGGAACTGCGCGACTTCCTCGCCGACAAATTCGCCAAATGGCAACTGCCGGAACGGTGGACCTTCATCGCGGAGGTCCCCAAGACCAGCGTCGGCAAATTCGACAAGAAGCGCCTGCGCGCCCAGTACGCCGATGGCGACCTCACGGTCACCACGCTGTCCTAGGACGACAAACCCCGCGTCACCACTTCAGCATCGGCAGTGGTGACGTGGGGTGCGTCCGGATTCGCTTGGCGGCCAGTTGGATCAACCGGCGGTGGAAGCCTTTGTCGGGGTATCGCTTCGCCAGTTCGCGGTAGGTGGAGCGCGGTATCCCGAAGCGTCCGAGCAGGCCGTATTCGACATCGATCGCATCGGCTCGGCGGAAGATCTCGATCGGGTCGGTGGCTGGACCCGCGGATCGGATCTTGTGGTGCTCGTCGATCATTGCTACGACCAGGTCGGCCAAGTCGGCGCGGTCGATCTGGTCGAGCCACTGCAGTGCGAGGTCGGCGGAGGGCGCCAGGTAGTCGAAGGTGCCTGCGGTCCAGATCCCCAGGTCGTGAAAGGCCGCGGCGGTGCGGAACTCCTCGCGGGTGCTCGGCAGGCTGCCCGAACCGCTGTTGAGCAGATCGCACAGCTCCAGCACGCGCAGCGCATGGTTGGTGTACGCACCGCGATCCGAGCCGAGTTGCGGCAGCCAGGGCTGCAGCCGCCGATCGATCTCGTCGCGAAGATCGTTGCCGCTCATGCTCGCTCACACTACGCGCGACCCCGGCGCGGCCGGGAAATCCGTGCCGCGCCGGGGTTTCGCGATGCCGATCAGCAGTTGCGGAGTTCGGGGCTCTGGTTCAGCAGTTGGGCGCGAGTCCCGATGAAGGTGGTGTAGGTTTCGCCGCCGACGGCGGCGATCGGGAAGGCGGCTACGCGGTGGCAGTTCTGGAAGGCGAGCTTCACGTTGAAATGGCGTTCCAGGCCGCTGCGGATGGCGTCGGAGGCCATGGCGCGCAGCAGTTGTCCACGGGCCACCTCGTCGGGTGGCGCGACGACATTGTCGGCGAATTCGGCTGTGCCGGAATGCAGCTCACCGGCCACCCGGCTGACGACCTCCCAGGCATACGGGAGCGAGACTCGCACGACCTCGACGAAGTCGGCGTCGTCGACCTCGCCGCGTTCGGCGCGTTCGAGTAGGGCGGTGGGAACATCGAGGGACATAGCGCTCTCCTGACCTGGATGGCTGTTGCGATGCCCCTCGATTCTAAACGGAAACTGTTGTCAACAAGACTGGATTCGTCCCGAAAGTGCTGTGGTCAGCGCGGTTTTCGCATCAGCAGCCAGGGTGCGGACCAGTTCACCGGCGGGTAGCTCGGGTGCCAGCGTGTGGGTCTGGCCAGCCCACATGTTCACATCGTCCGGATTGCCCGCCGCTCGTGCCGCGGCCCGCAACGGCGCTGTGGCGTAATGGATTTCCGGATAGGCGGCCGGTGCTGTCGCGGAGTGTTCATCCATGAACCGATTACGCAGGCCGCGCGCCCGGCGGCCGGTGAAGGCGCGGGTCAGCATGGTCGGGGTGTCGGCGCCCAGTGCGGCGCGGTGTACCGGATTGGTGCCCGCTTCCGGCGAGCGCAGGAAGACGGTCCCGAGTTGCACGGCCGCCGCGCCGGCCGCGAGTGCTGCCGCGATGCCTGCCCCCGTGGTGATGCCGCCGGTGGCCACGATCGGCCGGTCGACGGTCGCGTTGAGGATCTGCAGCAGCGCGAGCAACGTGAGCGGATCGGTGGCGTCATCCGCGACGCGATCGATGAAGGTGGCGCGATGCCCACCCGCCTCCGCGCCCTGGGCGATCAGAACATCGGCCCCCGCCTCGACCGCGATGCGGCCCTCGGCGGCCGAGGTGACCGTCACCCAGACTTCCGAACCGGCCTCGTGCAACCGGGCCACCTCGGCGGCGTTCGGGCAGCCGAAGGTGAAGGTGACCACCGCGACCGGCGCATCGATGAGCAACTCGAGCTTGGCGTCCCATTCGTCTGTGTCGTACTTCGGCACGCCGACCTCGTGGGTGCGCCCCAACTCGGCGAGGTAGTCGGCGAAATCCTCGGGCGCGGCGGCGGGGCCCGGGGTGAAGAGGTTGACGCCGAACGGCGCGGTGGTCAGTTCGCGGGTGGCCGCGAGTCGTGCCGCGGTATCGGTCGCGGTCAGGTATCCGGCGGCCAGCAGGCCGAGGCCGCCCGCCGCGGAGACCGCCGCGGTCAACTCCGGCGTGGACGGCCCGCCCGCCATCGGCGCAAGCACGATCGGAACGCTCAACTCGTCGAGGATCACGGGTTCAGTGTGGCGCATAGGTCGCCGCTAGCGACTGCTTGCAGGTCGCTCGAAAGGGTCAGCTTCGTGATGCCGACCCGCACGTCTGACCAGGCCTTAAACCGTGACTTCGGCCGAGAAGGTTGCGGAATGGTCACGACGGGGTAGAGTTCCCGTCACAACGGATGCCGAAACGTTACAAAACTTCGGAAGCCATTGAGTCACTGTAGGTCGAGCGCAAGGACCAGCTTTGTCGCAGCATCGGGTAGGCCCCAGTTCCATCACCGTCATGAGCCTCATCGGCGACGGCATTGCGGGTCGGCCGACGCGGCATCGCGCCGAGCCGTCGACCACCGACCGGGTGAAGATCGCGGCCGGTGTCGCCGTCGCGACCGGCGCCCTCATCGGCACCGCAGCCCAGGTCGCGCCTGCCATTGCCGCCCCGCTCCTGCCGGGTGCGCACGACGGGGACGAGGAAGCCGCCGCGCCCATCACGTTCAAGGGCACGGCGGAATTACCTGTCGAAGAGGCCAAGGCCGCGGCCCCGGTCGCCGAAGCCGCGCAAGCCGTCACTGCCACTCCGGTGGCCGCGCCGATCGCGGACGCGGTGGCCAATCCGTTCGGCATCAGCAATCTGCCGCCGGAGATCGCGGGCCCGCTGGCCCAGGTCGAACAGATCCTCAAGGGCGCGCAGCAGCAGTTCGCCCCGGCCCCCGCGGTGCGTCCGGTCGCCGGTGAGATCAGCTCCGGATTCGGTTCCCGCTGGGGCGAATTCCACTACGGCCTCGACTTCGCCGATCAGCTCGGCGCGCCGATCCACTCGGTGAGCAGCGGCACTGTCATCGAGGCGGGCCCGGCCTCCGGCTTCGGCCTGTGGGTGCGGATCCAGCAGGACGACGGCACCATTGCGGTCTACGGCCACGTCAACGAGATGTTCGTGCACGCCGGGCAGCATGTGAACGCGGGCGATGTCATCGCCACCGTCGGCAACCGCGGCAATTCGACCGGACCGCATCTGCACCTGGAGATCTGGGATCAGGGCGGCAACAAGGTCGACCCGATGCCGTACTTGGCAGCCAAGGGTGTCCCGCTGCAGTGGGGCCCGTCGGCGCACTGATTTTCTTGCCCGGCTTGATATTCCGACGGGGTCCCCGTGGGGACCGTACGGTCGTTAGGCTCAGGCGATGACTGCGCTGGGCGATATCTTCGAGCCTGGATCACCGCATGGCCGGACATACGCCGTGCTGGTGCATCATCCGCGATCCAGCCTGGGTGAGGTCGCCGAATATCTGGGCGTCTCGAAGGAGAACGCCGCCGCATCGCTGGAGGTATTGACCGACCTGCAGGCCGCCGTCAGTCAGCTGTCCGCCGACGGTGAGGCCATCTGGGATGCGCACGCCCCCGAATCGCTGTCCGAGGCCGAGGCGCGGCGCAGGCAGCACGAGATCAACCAGATGCACGCCGCGGCCGCGCGACTGAGCGAGACGTTCCGATCGGTGCGCCGCTCACCGCGCACCAATGGCGCGATCGTGCCGGTCTTCGAACGCCTGGAGATGCTCGCGGATTTCGAGGAGGTCCAGACATCGGCCCGCAACACGGTCAAGGTGATCGAACGCGGTCCCTATCTCAGCGATCCGGAACGCGAGCGACAGCTGTTCCTGCTCAAGCGCTCTCGGATCGGTGACGGCATCCGCTACCAGACGCTATATCAGGACACTATTTACCAGGATGCGGAAAGGTTGCGGCACGCGCTGTCCACCAATGCCAGTGGGGCGCAGGCGCGCACTCTGCCTGAGCCGCCGTTCAAGCTGATCATCAGTGATGACGAGCGCGCGAGCCTGGTCCTGCACGCGGACGAGCGCCGCCCGGATCCGATGGGTCTGCGCATTACCGGATCGCCCGGATTGCGGTTGCTGGTCAAGACCTTCGATGTGCTGTGGTCGCTCGCGGCGCCGATTTCGGTGAACCCGGCCGTCGACGAACTCGACGAGCGGGATAAGGCGATTCTGACCCTGATGGGCCTGGGTGCGACCGATGACACCATCGCTCGCCGACTCGGCATGTCCCGCCGAACCGTGGTCCGGCGCACGGCGCGGTTGCTGGAGCGGCTCGGTGCGAGCACCCGGTTCCAGGCGGGCGTACAGGCGACGAGGCGAGGATGGCTATAGCTCGAGCAAGTGAACGCTCGAGTGGACAACATGGGACGAATGCTGAACGATCAGTGTCCCGGGATGTTTGAGGGCTTGTGTCACAACGGATTCGGAGGTAGCGCCACGCGCTCCGTATTCGCGGATAGTTAGCTCTCGCCAAGACGACTACCCGATTGCGTTGCGCAGGAGCGAATGCGGCGGCGGAATTCCGTGTGCGGTTGTTCGACCCTGCCATGTGCTCGATGTGAAAGGCGAATGGTTGGGAATGGATAGGGCGAGTCGATCTGTTCGGACCAACCGTCGGCGCCGAGCAAGCACCCCACTCTTCGGTCAACTGCTCACCGCCGCCGTCGAATCCGCCGCCGATGCGGTTGCGGTGCGCTTCGATCCGACCGGTGATCCGGCCGACCAGCGCGAGTTGACCTATCGCGAATTCGACGAGGCGTCCTCGCGGCTGGCCTGGGAACTCATAACACACGGCATCGGCCCCGGTGACATTGTCGCTACCGCGCTGGCCCGATCGGTCGAGTCCGTCCTCGCGGTGTGGGCGATCGCGAAGACGGGTGCGGCCTATGTCCCGGTGGATCCGGCCTATCCCGCGGAGCGGATCGCGCATATGGTGTCGGACTCCGGCGCTGCGCTCGGCCTGACCACCGCCGCGCATCGCGCGGTGCTCGGCACATCGGTCGATTGGATCGAACTCGATGATCCAGTGGTGGCCGCGCGGATCGCCGGGCAGCCGGAGCGGCCGGTCTCCTATGCTGATCGGGTGCGGCGGCTCGATGAGCGGCATCCGGCCTACGTCATCTACACCTCCGGTTCCACCGGACGGCCGAAAGGCGTCGTGGTCACGCACGCCGGTTTGGCCGGGCTGGCCGCGATCGGTCAACGGTATGCGCTGACGGGCGATTCGCGGGTGACGCACCTGAGTTCGCCGAGCTTCGACTTCTCGCTGATGGAGCTGCTTTTCACGTTCTCGGCGGGGGCGACGCTGGTGATCGCGCCGCCGACGGTATTCGGCGGTGTCGAGCTCGCGGATCTGCTGCGCCGGGAACGGGTTACCCATCTGCTGATCACCCCGGGTGCGCTGGAATCGGTCGATCCGGCCGGGCTGAACGAACTGCGGGCCGTGGTGGCCGGTGGCGACAGACTCGGTGCCGAACTCGTCGAGCGCTGGGCGCGGGGCGGTCGGGCCGTGTTCAATGCCTATGGCCCGACCGAGGTCACGGTCATGGTCACGACCGGGCAGATGGAACCCGGCACACCGGTCACCCTCGGCGGCACCGTCGCCGGGGTCGGGGCCTTTGTGCTCGATTCGCGTTTGCGGCCGGTGCCATCGGGTGTTGTCGGCGAGTTGTATCTGGGCGGACCCGCGCTGGCGCAGGGCTATCTCGGACGGCCCGGATTGACCGCGGAAAGATTCGTGGCCAGCCCGTTCGGTGCGGAAGCCGGTGCGCTGGGTGCGCGGCTGTACCGGACCGGAGATCTGGTGCGGCGCAACGAAACCGGCGTACTGGAGTATCTGGGCCGCTCCGATTTCCAGGTGAAGATTCGCGGTCTGCGCATCGAACTCGGCGAGATCGATAGCGCGCTCACCGCGCATCCGGATGTGGATTTCGCGGCCACGCTCGGCAAGACATTGCCTTCGGGTATGACCGCGCTCGTCTCGTATGTGCTGCCACGCACCGATGCCGTCGTGGATACCGCCGAACTCGTTGCCACACTGGAGCGTTCGCTACCCAAGTACATGGTGCCCACGGCCATTGTGGTGCTCGACGAACTGCCGCTGACGCCGGTGGGCAAGCTGGATCGCGCCGCGCTGCCCGATCCGGTTTTCGAGGCGCGGGCGTTCCGTGCGCCGTCCACGCGGGAAGAGCAGGTCGTCGCCGAGGTGTACGCGGCGCTGTTGCTCGCCGACGGAGTGGACGTCGGTGTCGACGACGACTTCTTCGAACTCGGCGGCAACTCGCTGCTGGCCGCACAGGCCGCCGCGCGTATCGGTACCGCGCTGGGCACGCGGGTGCCGGTGCAGCTGGTATTCGAAGCCCCCGGAGTCGCCGAACTCGCTCAACGGGTGACAGTACTCGCGGCGGCCGGACATGCTTTGACCGCACAACCGCGCACGGATCGGATTCCGCTCTCCTACGCGCAGCAGCGCATGTGGTTCCTGAACCGCTTCGATCCGGCCAGCGGTGTCAACAACATTCCGCTGGCGGTGCGGTTGTCCGGGGTGCTCGACATCGAGGCGCTGCGTGCGGCGGCGCGCGATCTGGTGGCGCGGCACGAGGTGCTGCGGACGGTGTATCCGGAGATCGATGGCGAGGGCATCCAGGTCGTATTGCCGATCGATGATGCCCGTGCGGTGCCGGAGCTCGAGATCGTGTCCGCGCATGCGGCCGAGTTGCCCGAGCTGGTCATCGCCGCGGCCGTCGCCGGTTTCGATGTCGCCGTCGCGCCGCCGATTCGACTACGGCTGGTGCGGCTCGGCGAATCCGAGCAGGTGCTGGTGTGCGTGGTGCACCACATCGCCGCCGACGGTTTCTCCATGGGGCCGCTGGCGCGGGATCTGATGTCCGCCTATTCGATCCGGTCGGTCGGTGCGGGTACGCAGCTGCAGCCGCTCGACGTGCAGTACGCCGATTATGCGATCTGGCAGCGGGCGGTGCTCGGTGCGGAAGACGCCCCGGATTCGCTGCTGGCTCAGCAGATCGCCTTCTGGCGTGCCGAATTGGCCGGACTGCCCGAGCAATTGGCGCTGCCCACCGATCGGCCGCGTCCGGCGGTGCTGTCCAGCCATGGCGGCGTCTTCGCCTTCGAAATCGACGCCGAGGTGCATACGGCGCTCGAACGAATTGCCCGCGATCATCATTCGACGCTGTTCATGGTGGTGCACGCGGCGCTCGCGGTGCTGCTGTCGCGGCTGGCCGGGACGACCGACATCGCTGTCGGCACCCCTGTTGCCGGTCGTGGGGATGCCGCACTCGACAATGTGATCGGAATGTTCGTCAATACGCTGGTGCTGCGTGGCGAGGTCGACCCCGAACTATCGTTCGACGATTTGCTGCGCAACTTCCGGCGGGCCGATGTCGCGGCCTTCGGACATGCGGATGTGCCGTTCGAGCGACTGGTCGAGCTGCTCGATCCGGTGCGTTCGATCGCGCGGCATCCGTTGTTCCAGGTGATGCTGACCTTCCAGAACATGGACCGGCCCGAACTGGAGCTGCCCGGCCTCACCGTTTCCGGCATCGATCTGGGGGTCGTGCAGGCGAAGTTCGATCTCGAGCTGACCGTCGTGCCGCGCGAGGACCATGGTGCGGCGAACGGTCTCGCGGCATCGTTCACCTATGCCGCCGACCTTTTCGACGAGGCGACGGTGGCCGGTTTCGCGCAGCGCCTGAATCGGGTGCTGGGCGCGGTGGCCGCGGATCCGCACCTGGTGGTCGGGGAGCTCGAGCTGCTCGCTCCCGACGAGCGGCAGCGGATGCTGCGGGACTGGAACGACACCGCGCACCCCGCGGTCCCGGAACTGCTGCTCGACGGATATCGCCGTGCTGTGGCCGCCTATCCGGATGCGGTCGCAGTGGCCTACGCGGGAACCGAGCTCACGTATCGCGAATTCGACGAGCGGGTCAACCGGCTCGCGCGGCTGTTGATCCAGCGGGGCGTGGGTGCGGAAGCCCTGGTGGGACTGGCGGTTCGGCGTTCGCTCGACTTGGTCGTCGGCATGTATGCGATCCTGACGGCCGGTGGTGCGTACGTGCCGTTGGATCCTGATCATCCGGGGGAGCGGATCGCGCATATCCTCGATACCGCCGCACCCATCTGTGTGCTGACCACGACGGCCGATGCCGTTTCAACGGGCGATACGCCGGTGGTGTACCTGGATACCGTTGAGCTGTCGGCATTCTCGGGGGATCCGGTGCTGCCGACGGAACTGCTGCGGCCGGTTTCGCTGGACAGTCCCGCCTACGTCATCTTCACCTCGGGCTCCACCGGCCGCCCGAAAGGTGTTGCGGTCACCCATGCGGCCATCAACAACCAGATCGAGTGGATGCTCACGCACTACCCGCTCCGTCCGGATGATGTGTATTTGCAGAAGACCGCCACCACATTCGACGTATCCCTATGGGGATACTTCATGCCGTTGCGTGCGGGTGCGAAGCTGGTGGTCGCCACGCCCGATGGTCATCGCGATCCGGTCTATCTCGCGGAAACGATTGCCACGCAACGGGTTACCGTCACCGACTTCGTGCCGTCGATGTTGACGGTGTTCGCCGCACATCTGGCGCCCGGCTCCTGCCCGACACTGCGCGATATCTTCGTGATCGGCGAGGCATTGCCGCCGGAGACGGTGACCGCGCTGCGTGCGGTATCGGATGCGGCGGTGCACAACCTGTACGGACCGACCGAGGCGGCGGTGTCGATTACCGCATGGCGCGCGGACGCGATCGAACAGACCACCGTGCCGATCGGCCTGCCACAGTGGAATTCGCGGGTCTATGTGCTGGATTCGCGACTGCGGCCGGTACCTGCCGGGGTGGTCGGTGAGCTGTATCTGGCTGGGACGCAACTGGCGCGCGGCTACGTCACCCGACCGGATCTCACGGCGGATCGTTTCGTCGCCGACCCGTTCACCGCCGGGGCGCGCATGTACCGCACCGGTGATCTCGTCGTATGGCGTCAAGAACCGCGCCGCCTGGAGTACCTGGGCCGCAGCGACTTCCAGGTGAAGTTCCGTGGTCAGCGCATCGAACTCGGCGAGATCGAGACCGCGCTACTCGCGCAACCTTCGGTCAGCCAAGCCGTGGCATCAGTTGCGCAAGATCAGCTGGTCGGATACGTGGTGCCGCGGCCGGGCCAGCAGGCCGAGCCGCAGGAATTGCGGACCGCGGTGGCCGAAGTGCTTCCGGCGTATATGGTTCCGGCTGCCATTGTGGTGCTGGATGCCTTCCCACTGAATACCAGCGGCAAACTGGATCGCAAGGCACTGCCCGCGCCGACATTCACCGCACGCGAGTTCCGCGCTCCGATCACCGCGACGCAGGAGATCGTCGCTGCCGTCTTCGCCGAGGTGCTCGGCATCGAGCGGGTCGGCCTCGATGACGACTACTTCGCACTCGGCGGTAACTCGCTGCTGGCTACCAGGGTCATTGCGCGAATCAACGATGGGCTTGATACGAATGTCGCCGTGCGCGATCTTTTCGAGACTTCGACCGTCGCCGCACTCGCCGCCGGAATCATCCCCGGTGCGGGCCGTGCCGCCACCGCGCGCGTACCGCTGACCAAGGCCGAGCGCCCGGAGCAGGTGCCGCTTTCCCTTGCCCAGCAACGGATGTGGGTGCTCAATCGGATCGATCCGGAATCTCCGGCATACAACCTGCCGTTCGCGATCCGGCTGTCCGGCCAGCTCGATGTCGCGGCGTTGCGCCAAGCCGTCGAGGATGTGCTGGTGCGGCACGAGGCGCTGCGCACCCGGTTCCCCACGGCGGGTACCGGTGGGCAGGCGTATCAGGAGATTCTGCCTGCCGCCGAGGTGCTGCCCGATGGGCTCGAGGTCGAGACCACCACCGATGTGCTCGGTCGGGTCGTCGAGCTGGTGTCGGCCGGATTCGATGTGACCGAAGCGGTTCCGGTGCGGGCTCGACTATTGGCCGACGGGTACGAGCATGTGCTTGTTGTCGTGGTGCACCACATCTCGGCCGACGGCGCTTCGCTCGCCCCGTTGGCTCGGGATCTGGTGACCGCGTATCTCGCTCGCGTGGGCGGTGCGGCCCCCGGCTGGTCGCCGCTTCCGGTGCAGTACGCGGATTTCGCACTCTGGCAGCGCGAGGTCATCGGCGCCGATGACGACGAGAACTCGGTGGCCGCAGGGCAATTGGCGTACTGGCGCGAGCAGCTCGCCGGTCTGTCGAGCGCGCCGGTGTTGCCGCTGGATCGTCGACGTCCGGTGGCGGGGTCGGGGCGTGGGGCATCGGTCGGCTGGACCGTGCCCGCCGAGGTGCACGAGGGTCTCGTGCGGATCGCTCGTGCGCACCGATCCTCAGTGTTCATGGTGGTGCACGCAGCGCTGGCCGTCCTGCTCGCCCGGCTGTCCGGTGGTTCGGATATCGCGATCGGCACGCCGATCGCCGGGCGCGGTCAGCGGGCGTTGGACGAGCTGGTCGGCATGTTCGTCAATACGCTGACGCTGCGCACATCGGTCGAGCGCGGCATGGCATTCGACGATTTGGTCGAGCAGACGCGTGCGACGGATCTGGCCGCGTTCGCGCATGCGGATCTGCCGTTCGAGCGGGTGGTCGAGGTGGTCTCCCCGGGGCGTCCGTTGTTCCAGGTGATGCTGGTCTTCCAAAATCTCGAGCAGCCGAGTCTGGAGCTGCCGGGACTCACCGTCGCGGCATTGGATGCAGGCGAGGTCGTCGCGAAGTTCGATCTGCAGGTGGTCGTCGAACCGCGCCTGCGGGCGGATGGGACGCCGGATGAGCTGGTAACGGTATTCACCTATGCCACAGACCTTTTCGAGGAATCGACGGTGCGTGGGCTGGGGCGCATTCTGGAGCGCATTCTGACCGCGGTGGTCGCCGATCCGAGCGCGCGCATCGGCGGCATCGATATTGTCGACGAGCAGGATCCGGTTCGCACCGCGAGCGATGCCGCGATCACCACCGACGGCACCGAGCTGACCCACCTGCTGACCGCCGCGGTGGAGGACGATCCGGACGCGCCCGCACTGGTGTGGGGCGAGGAGGAAATGCCCTACCGGAAACTCGATGCCAAGTCGTCTCAGCTCGCCAGGGTGCTGATCGGGCGTGGTTGCGGTCCGGGGACGGGTGTGGCGATCCGGTTGGAGCGCGGTCCCGACTGGGCGGTGGCTGCGTGGGCGGTGCTCAAGGCAGGTGCGGCGCTGGTACTGCTGCCCGCGGACGAGTCTTCGATACCGGATGAGCCCTTCGTGCGGATCGGGTTGACCACTGATGCGAGTCCGATCGGTGACGGCATCGAATGGCTGCGCCTCGACGATGCGGCGACCAGCGCCGAAATTTCTGCGCAATCACTGCGACCGGTGAACCACGCGAATCGCACCGGGGTGCTCAGCGGGTCCGATCCGGCCCTCGTCATCGCCGCGACCGGGGTGCGGATGAGCTACGACGAGCTGGCCACCGCGGCCGATCGCCTGCGTGTCCGCACCGACCTGACCTTCGAATCGCGCACCTTCCAGCACGGCCGGTCCGATTCGGCGGCGACGTTGCTCGAGGTGGTGAGCGCCGGTGCGACCGGGGCCGGTCTGATCGTGGTGCCGGGTGCCGAAGACCTGGGTGCGTCCCTCGCCGAGGAGTGGGTGACGCATCTGATCGCCGATCGGGCCGCGCTGGCCGCCATCGATACCGCCCAGCTGGCGGATCTGCGGGCGGTGGTGCTGGAGCAGGGCACATCCGCCGAGGTCGTCGTGCCCGAATCGGCCGAGATCGTGCCGTTGGATGAGCTGCTGCCGGTGGTGTCGAGCTGAGTAGATGACGGTGCATGGGGGGAGGTTGAGATGTAACGACAAACGCTAGGAAGTAGTCCCGGAAATGCTCGGCTTGTTCGAAGGTGTGTTGGCATTCGCGCGCGGTGCGCGACAGGGGTTCGGCGCATGACGCGGCCGAATCGCGAGCGGCCCAACCGGACTCGACGCCCGCGGATCAAGACCCTGCCGCAATTGCTCACCACCGCGGTCGAGGCCAATCCGGCCGGAGCCGCGGTCGTCTTCGCCGATGCCACAGCGACGCTGGCGCAGTTGAGTTATGCCGAACTCGATGATCGGTCGAACCGCTTGGCGCGCTTGCTGATCGAGCGCGGCATCGGCCCGGAGGATTTGGTCGCGGTCGGTATCCCGAGGTCGGTGGAATCGATTGTCGCGGTGTGGGCGATCGCCAAGTCCGGTGCCGGATTCGTGCCCGTCGACCCGAACTACCCTGCCGAGCGCATCGCACACATGCTGTCGGATTCCGGTGCGGCACTCGGCCTCACCGTCGCGGCGGTGGATCTGCCCGACGGCCCGGAGTGGCTCGCCATCGATACCTCGGACATCGCGGCATATTCGGCGGAACCGATCACCTACACGGATCGGATCCGGCAATTGCGTGCCGAGCATCCGGCCTATGTCATCTACACCTCCGGATCGACCGGAACACCCAAGGGCGTGGTCGTCACCCAGGCCGGGCTGTCGAATTTCTGTGATGAGCAGCGCGAACGCTATACGCTCACCGCCGATTCGCGCACACTGCATTTCGCCTCGCCCTCCTTCGACGCATCGGTATTGGAGTTGCTGCTCGCGCTGAGCCGGGGCGCGACCATGGTCATCGCCGCACCGACGGTGTACGGCGGCGCGGAACTGGCCGCACTGCTGCGCCGGGAGCGGGTGACGCACGCCTTCATCACCCCGGCCGCGCTCGCCTCGCTGCCCGCCGAGGGACTGGACGAGTTGCGCGTGGTGGTCGCGGGCGGTGAGGCCTGTCCACCGGAGTTGGTGCAGCGCTGGGTAGTACCGATCGCGGATGGCCGCACGCGGGAATTCTTCAATGGATACGGTCCGACCGAGACCACCATCATGACGAATATCAGCGCACCGCTGGTACCCGGCGAACCGGTGACCATCGGTGGGCCGATCCGCGGGATCACCGAATATGTGCTGGACGAGGAACTCGCGTCGGTGCCGGGCCGGGTCGTCGGCGAACTCTATATTTCCGGTGCGCAGGTGGCCCGCGGCTATCACGAACGACCGGGACTGACCGCCGCTCGGTTCGTGGCCGATCCGTTCGGTGAGCCGGGTTCGCGGCTCTACCGCACCGGTGATCTGGTGCGCTGGACGGCGGAGCGGGAGCTGGAGTATCTGGGGCGCAACGATTTCCAAGTGAAGATCCGTGGCTTCCGCATCGAACTCGGTGAGATCGATGCGGTGCTCGCCGCGCACGACGGCGTCGATTTCGTGGTCACCATCGGTCACGAACAGGACAGCGGTGCGACGATTCTGGTGTCGTATGTACATGCCGTCGATGGTGTTGCCATCGATACGACGGAACTGACCGAGCTGGCCGCACGTAAACTGCCCGCCCATATGGTGCCGAGCGCCATTATGGAGCTCGATGAGATCCCGCTGACTCCGGTCGGCAAGCTGGATCGGCGGGCGCTGCCCGCACCGCAATTGCGCACCAAGACCTTCCGAGCGCCGTCGGGTGCGATCGAACCGGTGGTCGCCGAACTCTTCGCCGACGTTCTCGCGCTCGACGTGCCGGTCGGCGCCGATGACGACTTCTTCGAACTCGGTGGCAACTCACTGATCGGCACCCAGTTGATGGCGCGCCTCGGTGCCGCGCTGGATGCCAGGATTCCGGTGCGTCTGCTTTTCGAGACTCCGACCGTGGCTGGACTGGCCGCCGCGGTGGCCGAACACGCGGGGGCGGGTGACCGCAAGGCATTGGTTGCCGGTCCGCGTCCGGAGGCGATTCCGCTGTCGCTGGCGCAGCAGCGGATGTGGTTCCTGAATCGGTTCGATACCGCATCGGCGGCCTACAACATCCCGATCGCGGTGCGATTGAGCGGTGCGCTGGATGTGGCCGCGCTGCGGGCGGCGGTCGCGGATCTGGTTGCGCGACACGAGGTCCTTCGGACGGTATACCCCAACACCGATTCCGGGCCGGTGCAGCTGATTTTGCCCGCGGACCGATCCGTTCCCGAGCTGACGGTCCGGACGGTCGCGGCCGAACAGCTCGAATCCGCTGTGCGCGAATTGCTTTCGACGACATTCGATGTGACCGCCGAGGTGCCGCTGCGGGTCGGCTTGTTCGAGGTCGAGGACGCGCCTGCCGAATTCGTACTGGCGCTGGTGGTGCACCATATCGCCGGTGACGGCACCTCGATGGGACCGCTGGCGCGCGACCTGATGACCGCCTACGCCGCACGGTCGGCCGGTTCCGCGCCCGGCTGGACACCGCTGCCGGTGCAATACGCGGATTACAGCATCTGGCAGCGCGAACTGCTGGGCAGCGAGGACGACACGGAGTCTTTGGCGGCCGGACAGATTGCCTACTGGCGGGATGCACTCGCGGAGCTGCCCGATCAGCTGGATCTCCCGACGGATCGGCCACGGCCACCGGTGCAGTCCTTCGCCGGTGGCAAGGTTCCACTGCTCATCGATGCCGAAACCCACCGTGCGCTGGTCGAATTGGCGCGCACCGAGGGCGCGACGCTGTTCATGGTCGTGCACGCGGCATTGGCGGTACTGCTGGCCCGGTTGTCGGGTACCGATGACATTGCCGTCGGTACGCCGATGGCCGGTCGCGGTGAGGCGGCGCTGGACGAGCTGATCGGCATGTTCGTCAATACCCTGGTGTTCCGGACCCGGGTCGATGAATCCGCACCCTTCACCGAACTGCTCGCGCGGCAGCGCGAGACGGATCTCGGGGCCTTCGCCAATGCCGATGTGCCGTTCGAACGACTGGTCGAGGTGCTGAATCCGGTCCGCTCGACCGCGCGGCATCCGCTGTTCCAGGTGGGGTTGTCGTTCCAGAATCTTGCCGCGACGAGTCTGGAGCTGCCCGGACTGACCGTCGCGGCGGTGGACTTCGATGCCGCGGTGTCGCAGTTCGATCTGCACTGGATCATCGGCGATCACTACGACGAGTCGGGTCGGCCCGCGGGTATCAGCGGTGCCGTCACCTATGCGCACGATCTGTTCGACGAGCGGACGGTTCAGAGCTTCGTAGCTCGGTTCGCACGCTTGCTCGGTGAGATCGCCGCCGCACCGCGCACCGTCGTCGGTGAGCTGGAACTGCTCGACGCTACGGAACGGACCGAGCTGGTGTCCGGTCGCAATGCGACCGACCATGCGGTGGATGGGTCGGCGACGCTGGTGTCGCTGCTGGATGCGACTGTGGCCGCCACACCGGGCGGGGTGGCGCTGATGGGTGCGGACGGCGAACCGGTGACCTATGCCGAGCTGGACGTGCGAGTGAACCGCCTTGCGCGGCATCTGATTTCGCGGGGTGTGGGTCCGGAGTCGCGGGTGGTGCTCGCCTTCCGCCGCTCGGTGGATCTGGTTGTCGCGATGTACGCGGTGGCCAAGGCCGGTGCCGCGTATGTGCCGGTGGATCCGGACCAGGCCGCCGCGCGGACCGACTACATACTGGGTGCCGCGGCACCGGTCTGCGTATTGACCAATGCGGCGGCGGGTTTCGATACCGACCTGGCACCGGTCGTGCGACTGGACCCGCTCGACCTCGGTTGGCTTGCCGAGACACCGATCACCGATGGTGAGCGGGCAAGGCCGCTGCGCGCGGCGAATACCGCGTACGTGATCTTCACGTCGGGTTCGACGGGGCGGCCGAAGGGGGTCGCGGTGTCGCATGCCGCGATCGTCAACCAATTGCTGTGGAAGACCAGCGAATTCGTGCTCGGACCCGGCGATGCGGTGCTGTTGAAGACGGCCGCCACCTTCGATCTGTCGGTGTGGGAGTTCTGGTCGGCGGCGGTATTCGGCGGGCGATTGGTGCTGGCCCACCCGGACGGGCATCGCGATCCGGATTATCTGAACGATCTGATGGCGCGGGAGTCGGTGACCACCCTGCATGTGGTGCCGTCGATGCTGGACGCGCTGTTGACCGGTCGGCTGCCGTTCACCTTGCGGCGGGTGCTGGTCATCGGTGAGGCATTGCCCGCAGGGCTGGCACAGCGATTCCGGGACACCTATCCGCAGAAGGAACTGTTCAACCTGTACGGGCCGACCGAGGCGGCGGTGTCGGTCACCAGCCATCGGGTTACCGATACGGATTCGGTGTCGGTGCCGATCGGTGCGCCGGAGTGGAACAGCCGTGTCTACGTGCTGGATTCGCGGTTGCGTCCGGTGCCTGTTGGTGTTTCGGGTGAGTTGTATCTGGCCGGTGCGCAATTGGCGCGGGGCTACTTCGGGCGGGTCGATCTGACCGCGGAGCGGTTCGTGGCGAATCCGTTCGAGTCGGGTGCGCACATGTACCGCACGGGTGACCTGGTGGCCTGGAATGCGCACGGTGAGTTGGAGTATCGCGGTCGCACCGACTTCCAGGTGAAGATCCGCGGTTTCCGGATCGAGTTGGGTGAGATCGAGGCGGCATTGGCCGCGTTGCCGGGGGTCGCGCAGGCGGCGGTGATCGCGGATGCCGATCAGCGGACCGGTGATCGGCTCGTCGCGTATCTGGTGGGCGTCGATATCGATGTGGCACAGGTGAAGTCGGCGCTGGCGCGCGTGCTGCCGTCCTATATGGTGCCTGCCGCCTACGTGGTCCTGGCCGCGCTGCCGCGCACCGTCAACGGCAAGCTGGATCGAAAGGCATTGCCCGCGCCCGAGTTCGAAACCCAGGTCTTCCGTGCGCCGTCGACGCCGATCGAGGAGATCGTCGCCGGGGTGTTCGCGGATGTGCTCGGGGTGGATCGGGTCGGTATCGATGACGACTTCTTCGCGCTCGGCGGCAATTCGCTGATCGCAACCCAGGTGGCGGCGCGCCTGGGCGCTGCGCTGGATACACAGGTGCCGGTGCGGGTGTTGTTCGAGGCGACCACCGTCGCGGCACTGGCGGTCCGGGTGGAGCATGAAGTCGGCTCCGGTCGGCGCCTCGCATTGGCGGCGGGTACGCGACCGGATCGGGTGCCATTGTCGCTGGCACAGCAGCGAATGTGGTTCCTGAACCAGTTCGATACCGCTTCCGCCGCGTACAACGTGCCGGTCGCGGTGCGGCTGTCAGGTGCACTGGATATCGATGCGCTGCGCTTGGCGGTCGCAGATGTGATTGCCAGGCACGAGGTGCTGCGCACCGTGTATCCGTCTCGCGACGGTATCGCGTATCAGGTGATTCTGCCTGTGGGACAGTCGGTTCCGGATCTGACGGTCGTCGACATCACTGTTGATGAGCTGCGGGATCGAATCATCGATTTGGTCGGTGCCGGGTTCGATGTGACCGCCGAAGTGCCGGTTCGTGCCGAATTGCTGCGTTGCGACGGCGACTACGTGCTGGTCCTCGTGGCTCATCACATCAGTGCCGATGGCTGGTCCATGGGGCCGCTGACCCGTGACCTGATGCTGGCCTATGTCGCGCGCACCGGTGGTTCCGCGCCCACGTGGACGCCATTGCCGGTGCAATACGCGGACTTCGCGATATGGCAGCGGGCGGTACTCGGCTCGGAATCGGATCCGGATTCGCTTGCCGGACAGCAGGTGTCGTATTGGCGGCAGGCACTGGCCGAGCTGCCGGATGAGCTGAACCTGCCGTCGGATCGGATTCGGCCCGCCGTCCCGTCGTTCGTCGGCGGCCGGTGCGATATTCCGATCGATGCGCAGTTGCACGCGGCGCTGGTGCGATTGGCTCGCGAGCACAATGCGACCCTGTTCATGGTGGTCCACGCCGCGCTGGCGGTACTGCTGGCGCGCCTGTCGGGCACCGGCGATATCGCCATCGGAACGCCGGTCGCCGGACGTGGCGAGGCCGAACTCGACGATGTCATCGGCATGTTCGTCAATACGCTGGTGTTGCGCACCGAGGTATCGGGCGGCAGCACCTTCGCCGAACTGCTGGCCCACGCCAAGGATGTGGACCTACAGGCCTTCGCGCACGCGGACATCCCGTTCGAGCGGTTGGTGGATCTGCTCGAACCGGAACGGTCGACGGCACGGCATCCGCTGTTCCAGGTGGCGCTCTCGTTCGAGAACCTGCCGGACAACGCGTTCGAGCTGCCCGGGTTGCAGGTCGCCCCGGTGGATTTCGATCTCATCATCGAGAAATTCGATCTGTCGCTGGCGATTCGCGAGTCGGGTTCGGGCATGTTCGCCGCGTTCACCTATGCGCGCGACCTTTTCGACGACGCGACGGTGCGCGTCTTCGCGGATCGATTCGTGCGGCTGCTGACCGCGATTGTCGCGAATACGGAAACAGCGGTGGGTGATCTGCCGCTGCTGGCCGACTCCGAGGTCGAATTCCTGACGCGGGTGCAGCCGGATCATGTGATGGCGGGTGGGCTGCTGCCCGATCTGCTGTTGCGCGGGCTGCGCCACGGTGCGGACCGTGTCGCGGTCCGGTATGCGGGCCGGTCGATCAGCTACCGCGAACTCGACCGGTACTCGTCGCGGTTGGCCAGGGTGCTGATCGAGCGCGGTGTCGGTCCGGAAAGCCTTGTCGCGCTGGCCTTGCCGCGCTCCTACGTGATGGTCGCCGCGGTGCTGGCCGTCGCCAAGGCCGGTGGCGCACATGTGCCGATCGATCCGAACCATCCGCCGGAACGGGTGCGATACCTGCTGACCGACTCGGCCGCGGTGGTCGGACTGACCGCCACCGAGTACCTCGGCGGCCTCCCCGATGACGTGCCGTGGCTCGCACTCGACGATTCCACGACGGAAGCGTTGTGCGCCAACCGATCCGCCGCGCCGATCACCGATGCCGATCGGATCGTTCCGCTGCGTCTGCACCACCCGGCCTATGTCATCTACACCTCGGGCTCGACCGGTATGCCCAAGGGCGTCACGGTGACCCACGCCGGACTCGGCGGCCTACTCACGCATGCGATCGAGCTGTACCGGCTGGAGCCGACACGTCGCTTCCTGCACATCTGCGCGCCGAGCTTCGACCCGTCGGTACTGGAATGGCTGTGCGCCTTCTCGGTCGGCGCGACATTGGTGATCGTGCCGTCCACCGTGCCGGGCGGCCCCGAACTCGCTGAGCTGCTGCGCGCAGAACGGGTGACGCACGCGATCATCACCCCGGCGGTCCTCGGCACGGTGGACCCGACCGGCCTCGACGACCTCGAGATGCTCTCCGTTGGTGGCGATGTCACCACGCCGGAACTGCTGGCCAAGTGGCAGCCCGGTCGCAGGTACTACAACGGCTACGGCCCGACCGAGACGAGCATTATTTCGTCGTATGCGGAATTGACTGCGGAACAGCACATTACGATCGGCACGCCCGTGCGCGGCATGTCCGCACTGGTGCTGGACGGGCGGCTGAATCCGGTGCCGCCCGGGGTGACGGGTGAGCTGTATCTGGCGGGCGGCGCGCTGGCCCGCGGTTACCGCAACCGAGCCGGGCTGTCCGCGGAACGTTTCGTCGCCAACCCGTGGGGTGAGCCGGGTGCCCGGATGTACCGCACCGGCGACCTGGTCCGCTGGTATGCGACTCCGGCAGGCGCATGGGAGCTGGATTATGTGGGGCGTAGCGACTTCCAGGTGAAGATTCGCGGCTTCCGTGTCGAACTGGGTGAGATCGACGCGGTGCTCGGCGGTCACGAGGATGTCGAATTCGCGGTCACCCTCGGCCACGAAACCGCCGCTGGCGCAACAGTGCTGGTGTCGTATGTGCGTCGCGTGGCGGATCGTGCTGTCGACGCGGACCGGCTCACGGAATTCGCGGCGCGGGTACTGCCTTCGCATATGGTGCCTTCGGCCATCGTCGTTCTCGACGAGGTGCCGCTGACCACCAATGGCAAGCTCGACCGCAACGCGCTGCCCGAGCCGCAGTTCACCGCCACCGTGTCGCGGGCGCCGTCCGGTCCGCTGGAATCGCGGATCGCCGAACTGTTCGCGCAGGTTCTCGGCCTGCGGCTGGTGGGAGCCGATGACTCGTTCTTCGCCATCGGCGGCGACAGCATCGTCTCGATCCAGTTGGTTTCGCGGGCCAAGGCGGTCGGAATCGGCTTCACCCCGCGCGATGTCTTCGAGCAGAAGACCGTCGCCGGATTGGCCAGGGTCGCGGTGCTCGGCACGGATCCCGCGCCGGTGGTGCTGGCCGAGCTGCCCGGTGGCGGTGTCGGCGATATCCCGCTCACGCCGGTGCTCGCGGGCTTCCTCGACAACGGTTCGTTCGGTCGATTCGCGCAGACGCTGGTGCTCGCGCTGCCGGAGGGGATCGATCGCACTGGACTGGCCGCCACGCTCACGGCTGTACTCGACCACCACGACATGTTGCGCGCGCGGGTATGGCAGGTCGACGGTCGATGGTGGCAGCAAGTCGCCGCGCCGGGCACCCTCGACGCGCTGGTGTCCGAGGCGGACGTGCCCGACGAGGCCGAGCTCAACCGAATCGGCAACGCGGCCATGGTTTCCGCGCTGGCCGCACTGGATCCCGCTGCGGGCCGGATGGTCGCGTTCAGTTGGCTGCGCAGGTCGAACGCCCGCGATCTGCTGGTCGTCGCGGCGCACCACTATGTGATCGACGGCGTGTCGTGGCGGATTCTGATCCCGGACCTCATCACCGCATGGGCGCAGCGTTCCGCCGGGATGGCCGTTGCGTTGCCGCCGGTCGGAACATCGTTCCGGCGTTGGGCGCACGGTCTGGTGGAGGTGGCGGGCTCGCCGTCGCGGATGGCCGAACTCGATTACTGGCGCACTGTGCTGGCCACGCCGGATCCCTTGCTCGGTACGCGTGCGCTCGATCCCGCCGTCGATACCCATGCGACGGTGCGTCAGTTGACGGTCGAGGTGCCGGTCGATGTCGCCGATGCGATGCTGACCACGGTGCCGGCGCTGTACCGGGGCGGTGTCAACGACGGTCTGCTGGCCGCGCTGGCCATGGCGGTGCGGACCTGGCGGGCGCGTCGCGGGATCGACGCCACGGTCACCAGGATTCGACTCGAGGGTCACGGCCGTGAAGAAGCGACCGTGCCCGGCGCCGATCTGACCCGCACGATCGGCTGGTTCACCAGCGTGTACCCGCTGGCGCTCGATCTGAGCGAGGTTGCCGAGGAGACCGCGGCGGTGCTGCGGTCGGTGAAGGAGCAATTGCTCGCGGTTCCGGATCGGGGCATCGGCTTCGGCCTGCTGCGCCAACTGAATTCGGGCACCGCCGGTGCGCTGGCCGGTGATATCGGGCAGATCGGCTTCAACTACCTGGGCCGGGTGTCCACCGGCGAATCGGCGGGGCTGACAGATCCGGGATGGTTGCCGTCCGGCGATCTGGGGGACCTCGACGACGGCCAGGATCCGGCGCTGCCCGCGTCGGCGGTGGTCGATATCAATGCGATCGTCGTCGATACCGATGCCGGACCGCGGATGGATGTGGTGTTCAAGTACGTCGGTGAAATCCTCGACGCGGCGGCGGTACAGGAACTCGCCGACGACTGGCTCACCGCGCTCACGGCAGTAGCCAGGCACGTAGCCGACCCGGACGCCGGTGGTCTCACACCATCGGATGTGCCGCTCGTATCGACCACCCAGCACGAACTCGACACCTGGCGGGCGAACTACTCGGGCCTGGTCGACGTTCTGCCGCTGTCGCCGCTGCAAACCGGCCTGCTGTTCCTGATGGAAATGCTGGCGGAGTCGGTGGACCCCTATGTCATTCAGGTGGCGGTCGAACTCTCGGGCGAATTCGAACTCGAGCGTCTGCGCCGCGCCGCACAGGCGGTGCTGGACCGGCACGCGAATCTGCGCAGCGCCTTCACGTTCGGCGCGAACGGCAAACCGGTGCAGCTCATCACCGACGGTGTCCGGGTGCCGTGGCGGGTGGTCACCGACGTGCCCGACGCCGACCTGCCCGATCTGCTCGCCGCCGACCAACGCACCGGATTCGATTCCGCGCTCGCGCCGCTGCTGCGATTCACGGTGTACCGCACCGTATCCGGGCACACCCACCTCGTGCTGACGGCGCATCACATCCTGCTCGACGGATGGTCGATGCCGCTGTTGATGAAGGACCTGCTGATCCTCTACGCGACCAGGAGCGATCCGGCGCTGCTGCCCGGGTTGCGGCCGTACCGCGACTATCTGGCGTGGCTGTCGCGGCAGGACCGCGAAGCCACACTGCGCGCGTGGGAGACCGCGCTGACCAAGGTCACGCCGACGCTGCTGGCGCCCGCGCTGGTGCGACCCGCGTTGCCGGACAATGGATTCGGTAGGTCCGCGTTCGAACTGTCGGCGACCGAGACGGCAGCGCTGACGTCCTTCGCCGCGGCGACCGAGGTCACCGTCAATACGGTGCTACAGGCGGCGTGGGGTGTCGTCGTCGCCGGTATCACCGACCGCGACGATGTCGTCTTCGGCGTCACTGTTTCCGGACGTCCGCCGCAGCTCGACGGCGTCGACGCGATGGTCGGACTGTTCGTGAACACCATCCCGGTGCGGGTCCGATTCGATTCGGCGACAACGGTTTCGCAGTTGCTCACCGAGCTGCAAGCCGAGCAGGCGGCGCTGCTGGAGCATCACTATCTCGGGCTGGCCGACGTCCAGGCGCTCGCGGGCGGCAGCGAGTTGTTCGACACGCTGTTGGCCTACGAGTCGTATCCGATCGACGCCGATGGCCTGCGGCAGGCGGGCAATGCCGTCGACGGGCTGGTGGTCAGCGGTGTGAGTTCGGTCGACTACACCCACTATCCGGTTACCGTCCGGGCCGAACTGGGTGCCGAGTTGCGGGTGGAGGTGCTGTACCGCGCCGATGCCGTCGCGGATTCGGCGGCGCTGGCGCTGACCAGGCGGTTGCGCACTGTGCTCGGCGAACTCGTCACCGCGGATTCGGTTGCAGCCGTGCGTGACGGTATTGGCCCCGATGTGCTCACCCAGGTTCGATACTGGCGCACCACGCTGGCAGGCTTGCCGGATGAGTTGACGCTGCCGATGGATCGTCCGCGCTCGACCGCGCCCTCATACATCGGTGGGCAGGTCGCGCTGCAAATCGGCGTGCACCTGCACCACGAACTGCGTCGGCTTGCCGAGTCCAGGAATACCTCGGTATTCGTGGTGGCGCATGCGGCTTTCGCGGTGTTGTTGGCGCGGTTGTCCGGGACGAGCGATATCGCGATCGGGACACCGGCATCGGGGACAACCTTCGATGAACTGGGCGTCGCGGTCGGTCCGGCCGCCGGTATCCCAGCCTCGGACAACACTGTGGTGCTGCGTACCGATAGCAATCCGAGTGCGGCTCTCGTCGCGGTCGGTCCGGCCGCTGCCGGTACTCCAGCCTCGGGGACAACCTTCGACAACACTGTGGTGCTGCGCACCGAATACGACCCGAGCGCGACCTTCGATGAACTGCTGGCCGAAGTCGGTTCGGTCGACGCCGTCGCATTCGCGCACGCCGATGTGCCGTTCGCACAGCTCGTCGAGATACTCGACCCGGTTCAGGTGACCGGCAGACATCCGCTGTTCCAAGTCGCGATGGGCAACACCGCCGCGACGGATCCGCTCACCGTTGACCTGCGGCTATCGCTGAACGAGCGGATCGGCCCGCGCGGTGAAACTCAGGGTGTGCTGGCCGAATTCGCTTATGCGACAGACCTGTTCGACGCCGCGACCACACAGGGCTTCGCCGATCGGTTTGCTCGCATCCTCACCGCGGTCGTCGCCGACGCCACGGTGACCGTCGGCGATATCGAGCTGCTCGGACCGAACGAACGCACCAGGGTGCTGCGCGAATGGAATTCGCGTGGTGCGTGGGTGCCCGCCGCGACACTGCCCGCGCTGATCGCCGATCAGGCCCGGCGCAGGCCCGACGCGGTGGCGGTTCGCTTCGGCGATACCGCGCTGAGTTTCGCTGAGCTGCGACGGCGGGCGAACCGGGTGGCCAGGGCGCTCATTGCCGCAGGTGCCGGACCGGAATCGCTGGTGGCCGTCGCGGTTGCGCGTACCGAAGAGTTGCCGGTCGCATTGCTCGGTGTGCTCATCGCGGGCGCGGCGTATCTGCCGATCGATATCACCTATCCGGCGCAGCGGCTGGCCTTCGTGCTGTCGGATGCGGTTCCGGTCTGTGTGCTCACCACTGCGGAGCAGCGTGCGGATGTGCCGGTCGGCGAGTTGCCGGTGATTTTGCTCGAAGAGACAACGGAATTCGACGACCGCCCGGTCAGCGATGCCGATCGCATCGCACCGTTGCTTCCGGATCATCTCGCCTACGTCATCTACACGTCGGGTTCGACGGGTGTGCCGAAGGGCGTTGGGGTGGCGCATCGCAATGTGGTCGAGCTGTGCGCGAATACCCAGCCGCTGTTCGGGTTCGACGAGACGGATGTGTGGACGCTGTTCCACTCCTTCGCCTTCGACTTCTCGGTGTGGGAGCTGTGGTGCGCGCTGGCCACCGGCGGCTCGGTGGTCGTGGTCGACTACGCGACTTCACGAGCACCGGAACTGTTCCGTGAGTTGCTGATTCGTGAACAGGTCACCGTGCTGAACCAGACGCCGTCGGCCTTCTACCAGCTGATCGAGGCCGATCGAGCGGCAAGCGATAGCGAATTCGCGCTGCGACATGTCGTATTCGGTGGCGAGGCATTGGATCTGCGTCAGTTGCGGCGCTGGTACGAGCGGCATGACACGGATGCGCCGCGCCTGGTCAATATGTACGGCATCACCGAAACCACGGTGCACGTGTCGTTCCTGGCGTTGGATAAGCAGATCGCGGACAGTCCGGACAGCCTGATCGGGCGCGCGCTGCCCGGCTTGGACGGCTACGTGCTCGACGAGCGCCTGCACCCGGTGCCGGTCGGAACACCGGGGGAGATCTATGTCGCCGGAGCCCAGCTGTCCCGGGGATACCTCGGCAGGCCGGGTCTGGCCGCGGTGCGTTTCGTCGCGAATCCGTTCGGAGCACCTGGATCTCGCATGTATCGCACCGGCGACCTCGGACGCTGGGGTAAGACCGGGCTTGCCTACGCCGGGCGCAGTGATCAGCAAGTTCAGTTGCGCGGCTTCCGGATCGAACTCGGCGAGATCGAATCCGCGCTGCTGCGCTGTCCGGGCGTGAGCCAGGCGGTGGTGCTGGTCCGCTCGACCGAACGTCTCGGTGATCAGCTCGTCGGGTATGTGGTCCCCGCGGCCGGTGCCCGCATCGATGCGGATGAATTGCGCGTCCAGGTGGCCGAATTCCTCACCGGCTATATGGTTCCCGCGGCCATCATGGTGCTCGACGTCATGCCGCTGACCCCGAATGGCAAGTTGGACCGGCGTGCGCTACCCGAGCCCGCATTCGAGGCGCGGCAGTACCGCGCACCGGCCACACCGATCGAGGAAACCGTCGCCGCCGCCTTCGCGGAGGTGCTCGACCTCGACCGATTCGGTATGGACGACAACTTTTTCGAGCGCGGCGGCAATTCGCTGGTCGCCACGAAGCTGACCGCGCGGCTCAGTTCGCTTCTCGGCGAGAAGGTTCCGGTGATGCGGGTATTCACCGCGCCGACACCATCGGACTTCCTGGCCGAACTGGCGCGTCGGGCGGGTGGGCAGGTCGAGGGTGAGGTGGCCTTCGATGTGGTGTTGCCGCTGCGTGCGACGGGTACCGCCGAACCGCTGTTCTGCATTCACCCGGTCTCCGGTATCGCGTGGTCGTTCGCTGGTCTGGCCGCTTACCTCGGTTCCGACCGGCCGATCTACGGCATCCAAGCGCCGACACTCGCCGCACCGGCGGTGCTGCCGGACACGATCGAGGAGTGGGCCGCGATCTACGTCGATGCGATCCGCTCGGTCCAGCCGAAGGGGCCGTATCACCTGATCGGCTGGTCGATGGGCGGTGTCTTCGCCCACGAGATCGCGGTGCAGTTGCAGCGGGCCGGACAACGAGTGGCGACGCTCGCGGTGATGGACAGCTATATGGCCGATCCGCCCGACGAACGCGCACAGGGCGCGGGCTCACCCGTCCCGGTGGCCGAACTGATCGGCGGCCTACTCGGCGAACAGGCGGGTGACCTGGGCTTCGACACCGACGTGGACTGGGGACAACTCGCCGAGCGGCTGGTCGATCTCCCAGAGCCGTTCGCCTCCTTCGGTTCCGACCGGTTCACCCGGGTGCTCGATACGGCCGTGCATTCGGTCGTGCTGCGCAACGCGTACCAGCCCGTTCGATTCCACGGGAACGTCATCTACTTCACCGCGGCGCTCGACGATCCCACCGGCTCGATCGGCGCGGGAATCTGGGCCGATGTGGTCGACGGCACCGTGGACAACCGCCCGGTGCCGACCACCCACTGGCGCATGACCGCCGCCGAAGGACTCGCCGAAATCGGCAAACTACTGACCTCGATTTGGCACGAAAGCCATAGCGCGGATTGATCTTCGGGCCGCACGCTCAACGGGTGTCCGCACCGGTCAAGATCAGGTGGCACTGGTGGCGGAGGCTTCTCGGCCGATGCCGCCGGTGCGTGTGGAAGGTGGCGGCGTACCAGACACTTGTGCTCGCCGGACGGTTGGTCCCGCAGTCGATGAGCCCGCGTGAACGAGCCGCCGCCAGGGGGATCAGTTGTCCGAGAGCGTCCGAGAGTGACGTGCTATTGCCCAGCGGTCACTCGCCGGGGACGCTACGGGAGGTGCTGGACAGGCTCGAGGCTCTGGCATGCGATCCGAACGGATAGCGCATGGGCGAGCACCGGACCGAAGTGGACGGCTGGTCGGCCGAATGGCGGATAGACCACCATCGCATTCGAATGACGTTGGTACGCAATTGGTCCGAAACGCCCTTGTTTTCGTGCACTACGGACTCGGCCCCGGATCTAGCGCAGATGCGAGAGCGATTTCCGGAGCTTTCGCGGTTGTGGGATGCGATTCGGCACGAGTACTGGGCGGAATTCGCTCCGCCCCGGAGAAATTCACGAGGGCGGTTCGTCTAGTGGATGAAAGCAGGCGGCTTCGGCCGGTACCGGACGAGCCGACGGCGATGCGGATTCGGCAGCTCACGGCATGAGCCGGACGGGCGGGCTATCGG
The DNA here is from genome assembly GCF_050942345.1 of Nocardia pseudovaccinii. Taxonomy (NCBI): domain Bacteria; kingdom Bacillati; phylum Actinomycetota; class Actinomycetes; order Mycobacteriales; family Nocardiaceae; genus Nocardia; species Nocardia pseudovaccinii. Next base: position 9,052,716 of record NZ_CP192074.1, on the reverse strand, counting down.
CTCGAACGTGCTTCCGGGGTGCCCTACGACTGGATGCTGCTCGATGCCGAAGACTGCGCGGCCAGCTATTCGGCCGAGGATCTCGATCAGATCGAGCGGTGGCTCGACGAATGAGGTGGGGTGGGGTTTTTCGATGGAGAATCCGGGCTGGAGATGCACATCTGCTATGTGACGTAGTTCACTGAGCCGGGGCGCGTCGCAACATCTACCGTCTGAGACCGATACATAGCTGTCGCGTCTGCGCCGTCTGAGGCGGAGGCGCTTCAGTGCATGTGGCAACGCTTATATGATGACTCGGACTGGTTTGGCCCCCGGCGCAACGATGCCCTTTCGCGGGGCCGGGGGCAGGTCTTAGCTCGACCCGAGAGGTGATTACACCCGAATGGAAACTGCTCGTCGTTCCGCCCGAGGTAGTCGCCGCCGCAGGTCGGGAAGCCCGCTGTTGGCCCAGCTGCTCACTGCCGCAGTAGAGTCCGCCGCCACCTCTGTCGCACTCCGCTTCAACCCGACCGGTAACCCGGCTGACCAGCGTGAACTCACCTACCGCGAATTGGATGCCGCCTCATCGCGGGTCGCGCGCGAGTTGATCAATCGCGGGATCGGCGCGGGCGATTTCGTGGCTATGGGCATTACCCGTTCGGTCGAATCGATCGTCGCGCTGTGGGCGATCGCGAAGACCGGCGCGGCCTATGTACCGGTCGATCCGAACTATCCGGCGGATCGGATCGAGCACATCGTGACCGACTCGGGTGCCGCACACGGCCTGACCACCTCGGCGCATCGCGCCAAGCTCGGGACCTCGGCCTATTGGATCGAATTGGACGATCCGGTGCTGTCGGAGCGCATCGCCGCCCGGCCCGATCATCCCGTCTCCTATGCCGATCGAGTGCGGGCGGTCAATGAAAACCATCCGGCCTATGTCATCTACACCTCGGGTTCCACCGGTAAGCCGAAGGGCGTCGCGGTCACCCACACCGGTCTGGCCGGGTTGGCGGCGATCGGCGAGCACTATCTGATCGACGCGGATTCCTGCGTCTCCCATCTCAGCTCGCCAAGTTTCGACTTCTCGATGATGGAGACGCTGTTCACCTTCTCGGTGGGCGCAACGCTGGTCATCGCGCCGCCGACGGTATTCGGCGGTGTCGAACTCGCGGATCTGCTGCGCCGCGAGCAGGTCACCCATCTGCTGATCACCCCGGGTGCGCTGGAATCGCTGGATACCACTGATCTCGATGACCTGCAGGTCGTAGTGGCCGGTGGTGATCGGCTCCCGGCGGAATTGGTGGCGCGGTGGGCGGATAGCGGCCGCTCGGTATTCAATGCGTACGGGCCCAGCGAGGCGACCGTCATGGTCACCAGCACCGAGGCGCTTCAGTCCGGTGAGCCGGTCACCATCGGTTCCGCCATCGCGGGTGTCGGCGCCTTCATTCTCGATGCGCGGTTGCGGCCGGTGCCCGCCGGGGTCGTCGGTGAGCTCTACGTCTCGGGTGCGGTGCTCGCGCAGGGTTATCTCGGTCGACCGGAGCTGACCGCGGAGCGGTTCGTGGCCAGCCCGTTCGGCGCGGAGGTCGATAACCCGGGGACGCGCCTCTACCGCACCGGAGATCTGGTGCGGCGCAACGAAACCGGTGCCCTGGAGTATCTCGGACGATCCGATTTCCAGGTCAAGATCCGCGGTCTGCGGATCGAGCTCGGCGAGATCGATAACGCGCTCACCGCACATCCGGATGTCGACTTCGCGGCCACGCTCGGCAAGACGCTGCCCTCGGGTACCACCGCGCTGGTCGCGTATGTGCTGCCGCGTGACGGTGCCACCCTCGATACCGGAGAGCTGGCAGCGCATATCGGAGAATCGTTGCCGGACTACATGATTCCGGCCGCGATCATGGTGTTGGACGAGATTCCGCTGACCCCGGTCGGCAAGCTGGACCGGGCTGCGCTGCCCGAACCGGTCTTCGCCGCACGTCAGTTCCGTGCCCCGGCGACACCGGTCGAGGAGATCGTCGCCGATGTATTCGCGGCGGTGCTGCACGGTGGCAGCACGGACGCACGCGTCGGTGTCGACGACGACTTCTTCGAACTCGGCGGCAATTCGCTGCTGGCCACCCAGGCCGCCGCACGCATCGGTTTCGCACTCGGTATCCGGGTGCCGGTGCAGCTGATCTTCGAGGCCTCGACGGTATCGGTACTGGCCGAACGTGTCGAGCAGCACGCGGGTTCGGCCGACGGCCGGGCGCTCACCGCGCAGACCCGTCCCGATCGGATTCCGCTGTCGTACGCGCAGCAGCGGATGTGGTTCCTGAACCGTTTCGATACGGCTGGTGCGGTCAATAACATTCCGCTGACGGTGCGGTTGTCCGGGCGCCTGGATGTCGACGCACTGCGTGCGGCGGCGCGCGATCTGACCGAGCGGCACGAGGTGCTGCGTACCATCTATCCGGACATCGATGGTGAGGGATTCCAGGTCGTCCTGCCCGTAACCGATGTGCGCGCGGTGCCGGAACTTCCACTCACCGACGCGGCGGCACAAGAACTTCCGGAGCTGATCAGTGCCGAGGTGCTGGCCGGATTCGATGTGACGGTCGCGCCGCCGGTGCGGCTGCGGTTGTTCCAGCTCGGCGAATCCGAGTACGTGCTGGTGTGCGTGGTGCACCACATCGCGGGCGACGGTTTCTCGCTCGGTCCGCTGGCCCGCGATCTGGTGGCGGCGTACTCCGATCGCCTGCGCGGCGGACGGCCCGAATGGCCGCCGCTGACGGTGCAATACGCCGACTACACCATCTGGCAGCGCGCTACCCTCGGCAGCGAGGACGACCCGGAATCGGTCTTCGCGCAGCAGATCGAATTCTGGCGCAACGAATTGGCCGCGCTGCCGGACCAATTGGATCTGCCCGCGGATCGGCCGCGGCCCGCCACGTCATCCCACGACGGCGCGGTCGTCACGTTCGACATCGACGCCGCGATTCATACGCGACTCAATGATCTTGCGCACGAGCATAATTCGACGCTGTTCATGGTCGTGCACGCCGCGCTCGCGGTACTGCTCGCCCGGCTGTCGGGCACCCGCGATATCGCGGTCGGCACCCCGGTCGCCGGTCGCGGTGAGGCGGCGCTGGACGATCTGATCGGCATGTTCGTCAACACCCTGGTGCTGCGGACCGAGATCGACCCCGGCACGACCTTCGACGATCTGCTGCGAACGGTGCGCAAGGTCGACATCGAGGCCTTCGGACACGCGGACGTGCCGTTCGAGCGGCTGGTCGAGCTGCTCGATCCGGTGCGTTCGGCCGCGCGGCATCCGCTGTTCCAGGTGATGTTGGTCTTCCAGAATCTGGCGCGCACCGAACTGGAGCTACCGGGCCTGACGGTCGCGGGTGTGGATCACGGGGTGTCGCTGGCCAAGTTCGATCTGCAGCTCGAGATCGCGGAAAACCTTGCGGCGCGAGCGTCGGGCCCGGAGGCGGTAGCGGACCGTAACCACGGAGGGCACCGGGAGCGCCGCGAATCGGATACAGCCGCGCGGGGCATGACGGCGACCTTCACCTACGCCACCGATCTCTTCGACGCCGCCACCGTGCAGGACTTCGCCGATCGCTTCCTGCGGGTGCTGTCCGCGGTGTCCGCCGATTCCCATGCGGTGCTGGGCGATATCGATCTGCTCGCCCCCGGCGAGCGCGATCTGGTACTGCACGAATGGAATTCGGCCGGGGCGACGGTGCCCGATGTGACGCTGCTCGATCTCATCCAGGCGCAGGCACGCCGCCGTCCGGATGCGATCGCCGTCCGATTCGGTGATACCGCACTGAGTTTCGGTGAACTGCAGCGGCGCGCGAACCAGGTGGCACGGGCGCTGATGGCGCGCGGTGCGGGACCGGAAGCACTGGTCGCCGTTGCCATCGGGCGGTCCGAGCAGTTGCCCGCCGCACTGCTGGGCGTGCTCACCGCGGGTGCGGCGTATCTGCCGATCGACACCACCTACCCGGCGCAGCGGCTCGAATTCATGCTCACCGACGCGCAGCCGACCTGTGTGCTGACCACATTCGATCTGCTGGGCGAAATTCCGGCGACGGATATTCCGCTGGTGCTGCTGGATGAGACGGCGGGCTTCGGCGAATCGCCGATCACCGATATCGAGCGCACGTCCCGGCTGCGTCCGGACAACCTGGCCTACGTCATCTACACCTCGGGCTCCACGGGCGTCCCGAAGGGCGTCGGCGTCGCGCACCGCAATGTGGTGGAGCTGTTCGCCAACACCCAGTTGATGTTCGAATTCGACGATACCGATGTGTGGACGCTGTTCCACTCCTACGCCTTCGACTTCTCGGTGTGGGAACTGTGGTGCGCGCTGGCCAATGGCGGCACCGTTGTCGTCGTCGACTATCTGACCTCGCGTTCGCCGGAACAGTTCCGCGACTTGCTGATTCGCGAACAGGTCACGGTGCTGAACCAGACGCCGTCGGCGTTCTATCAACTGGCCGAGGCCGATCGCGCCTCGCATGCCGGAGACCAGGGCAAATTCGCGCTGCGCTATGTCGTATTCGGCGGTGAGGCACTGGATCTGCGTCAGTTGCGGCGCTGGTACGAGCGGCACGCCTTCGATGCGCCGTGGCTGGTCAATATGTACGGCATCACCGAGACCACGGTGCACGTGTCGTTCCTGGCGCTGGATGAGCAGCTCGCCGAGAATCCGGCCAGTGCCATCGGACGTGCATTGCCCGGCCTGGAGAGCTATGTGCTCGACGACCGGCTGCATCCGGCTCCGGTCGGAGTGGCGGGCGAAATCTATGTCAGCGGTGGGCAGTTGTCCCGCGGCTACCTCGGTCGGCCCGGGTTGGCCGCGACCCGTTTCGTGGCGAATCCGTTCGGTGCCCCGGGATCTCGCATGTACCGCAGTGGCGACCTCGGTCGCTGGGCCGGTTTCGCGGGCCACGCGAATCTCGAATACGCCGGGCGCAGTGACCAGCAGGTGCAGCTGCGCGGCTTCCGCATCGAACTCGGTGAGATCGAAGCGGCGCTGCTTGCCCAGAGCGCGGTCAGCCAGGCGGTCGTACTGGTGCGCTCCGACGAGCATGCCGGTGATCGCCTGGTCGGATACGTTGTGGCCGAGTCGGATTCGCAGGTAGTGGGTGCGGAGCTGCGCAATGCGGTCGCCGATTTCCTTACCGGCTACATGGTTCCGGACGCGATCGTCGTACTCGACGCGCTGCCGCTGACTCCCAACGGCAAGCTGGACCGGAAGGCGCTGCCCGCACCGGAATTCGTCAGCAGCGCCACCTACCGCGCCCCGCAGACCCCCATCGAGCAGGCCGTCGCCGGGGTATTCGCCGGACTGCTCGGTGTGCGCGATGTCGGTCTGGACGACGATTTCTTCGGCCTCGGCGGCAACTCGCTGCTGGCCACCAGGGCGGTCAGCCGGATCAACGAGGCGTTGGACGCGAATGTCTCGGTGCGCGAACTCTTCGAGGCATCGACCGTCTCGGCACTGGCCGCGCGGATCGTGCCCGGTTCCTCGACCGGAACTCGCGCCCCGCTGGTCGCGGCGGTGCGCTCGGAGCGGGTGCCGCTGTCGCTGGCGCAGCAGCGCATGTGGGTGCTCAATCAGTTCGATACCCGCTCGGCGGCCTACAACATCCCGCTCGGCATCGGCCTGACCGGTGCGCTCGATGTGCGGGCGCTGCGCGATGCGGTCGCCGATGTGCTCGAGCGGCACGAGGCGCTGCGCACCCGCTACCCGTCGACGGGTCCGGGCGGGCTGCCGTACCAGGAGATCCTGCCGGTCGCCGAGGCCTGGCCGGGCGGGCTCGCTGTCGAGTCGAACGCCGACCCGATCGTCCGCATCACCGAGCTGATGTCGACCGGATTCGATGTGACCCGAGAGGTTCCGGTGCGCGGTGTGCTGTTGCGCGGCGATACCCCGGACCGTCATCTGCTCGCCATGGTGGTGCACCACATTTCAGCCGATGGCGCCTCGATGGCCCCGTTGGCCCGTGACCTGATGCTCGCCTATGCCGCGCGCTGCGCGGGCGATGTCCCGACCTGGACGCCGCTCGAGGTGCAGTACGCCGACTTCGCGATCTGGCAGCGCGAGGTCATCGGCACCGATGACGACGAGGACTCCGTCGCCGCACAGCAATTGGCCTACTGGCGCGACCAACTGGCCGGACTGTCCGGCGCGATCGAGCTGCCGCTGGACCGCCCACGCCCTCCGGTGCCGTCCATGCGCGGTGCTTCGACGGCCTTCACGCTCTCGCCCGAGGTGCATACCGGACTGATTCGCATTGCCCGGGAGCACAATTCGTCGCTGTTCATGGTCGTGCACGCGGTGCTCGCGGTGCTGCTTGCGCGGCTGTCGGGCAGTTCCGATATCACGATCGGCACCCCCATCGCGGGCCGCGGTGAGCGCGCGCTCGACGATCTGGTCGGCATGTTCGTCAATACCTTGGCGCTGCGCACCAGGACCGAATCGGGGACCACCTTCGACGCGCTGGTCGAACTTGTTCGCGAGACCGACCTTTCGGCCTTCGGCAATGCCGATATCCCGTTCGAGCGGGTGGTCGAGGTGGTGCTGCCGAACCGCGCGACCTCGCACAATCCACTGTTCCAGGTGGTGCTGTCCTTCGACAATCTCGAGCAGCCGAAGCTGGAACTGCCGGGGCTGACGGTCGCGGCACTGGATACCGGTGCGGTCGCGGCGAAGTTCGATCTGCAGCTGACCATCGAGCCACGGCACGGCGCGGACGGCGCGCCCGGCGAGCTGGTCGCGGTATTCAATTACGCCACAGACCTTTTCGATGCGCCGACGGTGCAGGCATTCGGCCGCAGGCTGACCAGGATCTGCGCCGCCGTCGTCGCGGACCCGCAGGTCAGCGTGGGCGATATCGATATTCTCGATGCCGCCGAACGAGATCGCACTCTGGCCGCGCCGGAAACAGCGCTGGAACCTGCCGCCGACGGCGTACCGGTCACCAGCGGTGCGGCGCTGACCCAGGCACTGGCCGCCGCGGTGGAAGAGGATCCGGACGGGCCCGCTGTGGTTTTCGGCGAGGACGCGGTGTCCTTCCAGGATCTCGACGCGCGGTCCTCGCGACTGGCGCGGGTGCTGATCGGCCGCGGCTGCGGTCCGCGCACCGGTGTCGCGATCCGGCTGGATCGCGGGGTGGACGCGGTGGTCGCCACCTGGGCCGTGCTCAAAGCCGGTGCCGCATTGACCCCGGTGACCGCCCTCGACGGACCACTGCCCGTCGGCCTGCAGGTCAAGGTCGGAATTACCACCGGCGCATGGCCCGCCGACAGCAGCGTCGACTGGCTGGCACTCGACGATCCGGACGTGCTGGCCGAGATCGCCGCCGAATCGCCGCGACCGGTGACCTATGCCAACCGGACGCAGGCGCTGCGCGGCGAGGATCCGGCCTTCGTGGCCGCGGTTACGTTGTCCTACAACGATATTGCCGTCGCGACCAAGCGGCTGCGAGCGCGCACCGAGCTCACCTTCGAGTCCCGGCTGTTCCGGTACGGCCGCGCTGATTCGGCGGCGGCGCTATTGGAAGTTGTCGCGGCCGGTGAGAACGGCGCGTCGGTAGTGGTGACCGCCGGTGACCTGGATAACGTAACGCTTTCGGCACTGTTGGCCGACGAATGGGTTACACACCTGTTCATCGATCGGGCCGGACTCGGGCCGGTCGAGGTGACGGGGCTGGAGGATCTGCACGCGGTGGTGCTGGACGACGGCGCGTCCGCGCCGGAATTCGGGGCCGTCCCGGTGGTGGTCGACCTCGGTGCGCTATTGGGCGTCCAGGACCCGAGCTGATCTTCCACCCGGGAGATCCGGGTAGTGACGATGAGCGAGGGGAGGAAGTTCCTATGCCGGGATACCGGTCGGTGGGACAGGATCGGGCGCGGCCGCGCGATATCGGAGGGGGGTCGTTCGCGTGACCCGGCCAGCCCGAAGCCGTCCGGCCCGGACCCGTCAGTCGCGGGTCACCACGCTGCCGCGGCTGATGGGCGCCGCGGTCGAGGCGAATCCGGACGGAGTCGCCGTCGTCTTCGCCGATGCCGACGCGACCCTGGGGCAGCTCAGCTACGCCGAACTGGACGATCGGTCCACCCGGTTGGCCCGGTTGCTGATCGAACGCGGCGTCGGACCGGAAGATCTTGTCGCCGTTGGTATTCCGCGGTCGCTGGAGTCGGTGATCGCGGTGTGGGCGGTGGCCAAGACCGGTGCCGGATTCGTGCCGGTCGACCCCAATTATCCGGCGGAGCGCGTCGCGCACATGGTGACGGATTCCGGTGCGGTGCTCGGGCTCGCGGTCGCCGAGGTGGCGGTGGAGCTCCCGGATCGGGTCGAGTGGCTGGTCATCGATGCGCCCGAATTCGCCCTGCGCCTAGCGGAATACCCGGGCGAGGCCATCACCAATGCGGACCGCGTCCGCGCGGTACGTGCGGAGCACCCGGCCTACGTCATCTACACCTCCGGATCCACCGGTAAGCCGAAGGGCGTCGTCGTCACCCAGGCCGGATTGTCCAGCTTCTGCGATGAACAGCGCGAACGGTATCGCGTCACGAACCAGTCGCGCACACTGCATTTCGCGTCGCCGTCCTTCGACGCGTCGGTGCTCGAGCTGCTGCTCGCACTCGGCGGTGCGGCGACCATGGTGGTGGTCGCGCCGAATATCTACGGTGGCGACGAGTTGGCGACGCTGCTGCGCCGGGAGCGGGTGACGCACGCGTTCATCACCCCGGCCGCGCTCGCCTCGGTCGATCCGACGGGGCTCGACGATTTCCGGGTCGTCGTCGCCGGCGGTGAGGCCTGTCCGCCGGATCTGGTGCGGCGCTGGGTTTTACCGATCGCCGACGGCCGGAAACGTGAGTTCTTCAACGGCTACGGGCCGACCGAGACCACGATCATGACCAATATCAGCTCGCCGATGACACCCGGTGCGGTGGTGACCATCGGCGGCCCGATCCGTGCCATTACCGAATACGTCCTCGATGACCGACTGAATCAGGTGCCCAGCGGCGTGGTCGGCGAACTGTACATCTCGGGTTCGCAGGTGGCGCGTGGCTACCACGATCGGCCCGCGCTGACCGCATCGCGCTTCGTGGCGAATCCGTTCGATCCCAGCGGTTCTCGGCTCTACGCCACCGGTGACGTAGTGCGCAGGACCCCGGCCGGTGAGATCGAATACATGGGCCGCAACGACTTCCAGGTCAAGATCCGCGGCTTCCGCATCGAACTCGGTGAGATCGATGCGGTGCTCGGCGCGCACGACAGTGTGGACTTCGTCGTCACCATCGGGCACAAACTCGACACCGGCGCAACGATTCTCGCGTCCTATGTGCACCCGGCGGGCGCCGCGGTCGTGGATACCGACGAGCTGACCGTCTTCGCCGAACGCTCCCTGCCAGCGCATATGGTTCCGACGACGATCACAGTGCTCGATGCGATTCCGTTGACCCCGGTCGGCAAGCTGGATCGCCGGGCACTGCCCGCACCGGTGCTGGAAACCAAGGAGTACCGGGCGCCGGAGACCGAAATCGAACAGATCATCGCCGAGGTGCTCGGCGAGGTCCTCGGTATCGAGCGCATCGGTCTCGACGACGACTTCTTCGCACTCGGCGGCGACAGCATCACCTCGATCCAGGTGGTGTCGCGGGCCAGGGCGCGCGGGGTGATCTTCACGCCGCGCGACGTTTTCGAATCACGCACGGTCGCCGTCCTCGCGCCGCTCGCCACGCAGGGGGCATTGGTCGAGACCGGCACGCAGGGTCCGCTGGTCGAGCTGTCGCAGGCCGATAATGACCGGCTGGCAAGGGAATACCCGAAGCTGGCCGAGGTGTGGCCGCTGACCCCGCTGCAGTCGGGCATGCTGTTCCACGCGCAATTGGCCGAGTCTTCGGTCGATGCGTATATGACCCAGTTCATGGTCGATCTCGGCGGCGATGTCGATGCCGAGCGACTACGCGCGGCGGCGGTCGCGGTGGTGGGTCGGCATGTGAATCTGCGGGTGGCATTCGCCGCGGATGCGGCGGGCAATCCGGTGCAGGTGGTGCTCGACGAGGTCGAAGTGCCTTGGCGTTCAGTCGATCTCACTGATCGTGCGGACACCACTGCGGAGTTGCGGCAGATCATGGCCGCCGAGCTGGCCGACCACTTCGATATGCGGACCGCGCCGCTACTGCGGTTCACGCTGATCCGTTCGACCGCCGGTGCCTATCACCTGCTGGTCACCAGTCATCACATCCTCATCGACGGCTGGTCGATGCCGCTGCTGACCCAGGATCTGCTGACGCTCTATGTGCTCGGTGGTGATGCCAGCCAATTGCCGCAGGCCCGCTCCTACCGTGACTATCTGGCCTGGCTCGGCGCGCAGGACCACAGTGCCGCGCGCAAGGCTTGGCGTGAGGTGCTGGCCGGAATTACCGAGCCGACACCGTTGGCTTCGGTCGATCCGGCCCGCGAAATCGCCGCGGGCGTAGGCGAAGTCGGCTTCGAACTGTCCGAGGCGGACACCAAGGGGCTGAGCCGGTTGGCCGCCGATGCCGGGGTCACCGTCAATACCGTCATCCAGGCGGCCTGGGGTTTGTTGATCGGCCGGAGTGTGGATCGCGACGATGTCGTCTTCGGCGCCACCGTTTCCGGGCGGCCGCCGCAGCTCGACGGCATCGAGACCATGGTCGGGTTGTTCCTCAATGCGATTCCGGTGCGGGTGCGCCTGGATGCGAACGACACCCTCGCCGGATTGCTGCGGCAGTTGCAGTCCGAACAGGCGGCGCTGCTGGACCACCACTATGTCGGCCTGAGCGAAATTCAGGAAATCGTCGGCGTGGAAGGGCTTTTCGACACCCTCGTGGTATTCGAGTCGTTCCCCGTCGACGAGCAGGCGCTGACTGCGGCGGCGGGCGCGCTCGATGGCATGAGCATCGAGGGCGCGGTCGCGGTGAACGGCACGCACTATCCGGTCACCGTGGTGATCGTCCCCGGCGCGCGCATGCACGTCACCCTCAAATACCTGCGCGATGTCTTCGATGAGACAGCGGCACAGGCACTGGCCCAACGCTTCTCGACACTGATCCGCCGCTTCCTTACCGATCCGTTCGCAAAGGTCGCCGAGGTCGATGCGCTGACCGATGCCGATCGGACCGTGCTCGACGCCGTCAATGCCACCGAAGTGGCCGAGCTGCTGGATGATTCGACGCTGTTGACGCTGTTCGACACGCAGGTCGCCCGCACTCCGGACGCACCCGCGGTGATCTACGGCGATACCACGTTGAGCTACCGCGAGCTCGACGCGCGTTCGCGGGAGCTGGCCGCGGACTTGGCCGGTCGGGGCGTCGGCTCGGAATCGCTGGTGGCGGTGGCGATGCGGCGCAGTATCGAGATGGTCGTGGCGATCTACGGTGTGTTGCGGGCCGGTGGGGCGTATGTGCCGATCGATCCCGACCATCCGGCCGAGCGCAGTGAATATGTGCTGTCCAGTGCGGCTCCGGTGTGTGTGTTGACTACGACCGGGACCGGCTTCCGAACCGAGACCGTCGCACCGCTGGTCCATGTGGACGTTTTCGAGCGACCGGTTCGCTCTGCGGCCGACGCCTCGATCTTCGGTGACCTGCCGACCGTCGCGGCACCGCTTCCCGACAACACCGCCTACGTCATCTACACCTCTGGCTCGACCGGGCGACCCAAGGGTGTCGCGATCACGCATCGGCAGATGGCGAACCAATTCCGTTGGGCGCAGCGGACCTATCCACACGGTCCGGGTGATGTCGTACTGCACAAGACGCCGATCACCTTCGATATCTCCACGTGGGAGCTGTTCTGGACCTTGCAGACCGGTGCGGCGGTGGTCATCGCCGAACCGGACGGGCATCGCGATCCCGCGTACCTGGCTCGCGTGATCGACGAATACTCGGTCAGCACTGTGCATTTCGTGCCGTCGATGCTCGACGCATTTCTCGACGGCGCACCCGCGTCGTACCCGTCGTTGCGCCGGGTATTCGCCGCCGGTGAGGCGCTATCGGGGGAGACCGCCGCGCGCTTCGACACCTTCCTGCCGAATGCCGACCTGTTCAACTGGTACGGCCCCGCGGAGGCGACAGTCGTCACCGCCTATCCCGCCGAAGCTGATGGGCGCGTGGCGATTCCGATCGGTGCCTCGGTCGCGAACACTCGGGTGCATGTGCTCGACCGGCAGTTGCGACCGGTTCCGGTCGGCGCGGTCGGCGAGTTGTATGTCGCCGGTGTGCAATTGGCGCGTGGCTATGTGAACGCACCGGCGCTGACGGCCGAACGGTTCGTCGCGCATGTCGATGGTGCGCGGCTGTATCGCACCGGTGATGTGGTGCGGTGGGTGCCTCGCGATGGCGAACACGCCCTGGAATACCTGGGCCGCAGCGACTTCCAGGTCAAGTTGCGTGGACAGCGCGTCGAACTCGGTGAGATCGAGACCGTGCTGCTCGGTGCGGACGCTGTGCAGCGCGCCGTGGTGGCGCTGGTCGAGGGGAGCGCCGGTGATCGGCTGGTCGCCTATGTGGTGGCTGCTCCCGGTGCGCAGATCGATGACGATGCCTTGCTCGACCACGCGCGGGCAGCGCTGCCGTCGTACATGGTCCCGTCCGCGTTCGTGCATCTGGACGCTTTGCCGCTCAATGCGAGCGGCAAACTCGACCGCAGGGCACTGCCCACACCGGAGTTCATCGGGCGGCCCTACCGGAAACCGTCGACGCCACTGGAGCGGTCCGTTGCCGAGGTATTCGCCGATGTGCTCGGCATCGAGCACGTGGGTGCGGACGACGACTTCTTCGACCTCGGCGGCAACTCGCTGGTCGCGACCCGCGTGGTGGCCCGGCTCGGTGCCGCGATCGGCAGTCGCGTCCCGGTGCGTGCCGTTTTCGAAGCGCCGACGGTTGCCGCCTTGGCCGCCGCGGTCGCACCCGGCGCGGGGCAGCGTCGCGAGGTGCCGCTGGTGGCCGGTGCACGGCCGGAACAGATTCCGCTGTCGCTGGCACAGCAGCGGATGTGGTTCCTCAACCAGTTCGATACCGAATCGGCGGTGAACAATCTGCCGGTGGCGGTCCGGCTGACGGGTGCGCTCGATATCGCCGCATTGCAGCAGGCCGTTGCCGATCTGGTCGAGCGGCACGAAACGCTGCGGACCGTCTATCCGGCCGACCGCGACGGTGTCGCGCATCAGGTGATCGTGCCCGCGGCACAGGCGGTTCCGGATCTGACTCCGCAACAGGTCGCGCCGGATGCGGTGCACGCGAAAGTCGTCGAGATCATCGCCGCCGGATTCGATGTCACCGATCAGGTGCCATTGCGAGGTGCACTGTTCCAGGTCGCCCCTGAGAACGAGTACGTGCTCGTCTTCGTGGCGCATCACATCAGCGCTGATGGCTGGTCGATGGGACCGATGACCCGCGACCTCATGCTCGCCTACGCATCGCGCGCGGCAGGTGCGCCGCCTGCCTGGCAGCCGCTGCCGGTGCAGTACGCGGATTTCAGTCTCTGGCAACGGGCAGTGCTCGGTTCCGAGGACGATCCGGAAAGCCTGATCACCGCGCAGGCCGAATTCTGGCGCACGACACTGGCTGGGCTGCCCGACGAGCTGAACCTGCCCGCCGACCGGCCGCGCCCGACGACGCAGACGTTCGCCGGTGGCACAGTCGGTTTCACGATCGATCCCCGGGTGCACCGCAGGCTGCAGGAGATCGGTCGCGAACAGAACGCGACGATCTTCATGGTCGTGCATACCGCGCTCGCGATATTCCTGGCCCGTCTGTCGGGCACCGAGGACATCGCCGTTGGCACGCCGGTTGCCGGTCGTGGTGCGGCGGAATTGGACGATGTCATCGGCATGTTCGTCAATACGCTGGTGCTGCGGACCTCGGTGCGCGGCGGCGCGACCTTCCCGGAGTTGCTCTCGGCGGTGCGGGACGCCGATCTGCAGGCCTTCGCGCATGCCGATATTCCGTTCGAGCGCCTGGTCGATCTGCTGAATCCGGAGCGGTCCACGGCGCGGCATCCGCTGTTCCAGGTGGCGCTGTCGTTCCAGAATCTGCCGGACAACTCGTTCGAGCTGCCCGAATTGCGAGTCGGTGCCGTCGATCTCGATATCGATACCGCGAAATTCGATCTGTCGCTGGCGATCACCGAGCTTCCTGGCGTGTCCGAGGGCATGTACGCGGTGTTCTCCTTCGCACGTGACCTGTTCGACGAGTCCACCGTTCGGGTGTTCGCGGATCGGTTCGTACGGCTGCTCGAGGCGATCACCACCAGGCCGGAGCTGCCGGTGGGTGATCTGCCGCTGCTGGCCGATACCGAGACGAAATTCCTGACCCGGGTGCATCCGGATCACGTGACGGCCGGTGGGCTGCTGCCTGATCTGCTGATGCGCGGGCTGCGTCGTGGTGCGGAGCGTACGGCCATCCGCTATCAGGGCAGGTCGATCAGCTATCGCGAACTCGACGAGTACTCGTCGCGGTTGGCCAGAGTGCTGATCGATCGCGGCGTCGGTCCGGAAAGCCTTGTGGCGCTGGCTCTGCCGCGCTCGTATCAGATGGTGGCCGCCGTGTCGGCGGTGTCGAAGGCCGGTGGCGCACACGTGCCGGTCGACCCGAATTACCCGGTGGATCGGGTTCGGCACATGCTGACCGATTCGGGTGCGCTCGTCGGTCTCACCGCTTCGGAGTATCTGGGTGAGTTGCCGGACGACGTGCAATGGCTTGCGCTCGACGATGCGGAGACGGACGCGCTGTGCGCCGACCGATCCGCCGCACCGGTCACCGACGCCGACCGGATCACGCCGTTGCGGCCGCACCATGTGGCCTACGTGATCTACACCTCCGGCTCTACCGGCATGCCCAAGGGCGTCGCCGTGACCCACACCGGTCTCGGCGGCCTGGTCGACCATTCGGTCGGCCTGTACCGGCTGGAGCCGGAGCACCGGCTGCTGCACATCTGTTCGCCGAGCTTCGACGTGTCGGTGCTGGAATGGCTTGTCGCGCTTTCGGTCGGCGCGACTGTAGTGATCGTGCCAGCGGCGATCATCGGCGGTCCGGAACTGGGTGATCTGCTGCGCAGCGAGCGGGTCACGCATTCGATCATCACCCCGGCGGTGCTGAGCTCGGTGGATCCGATCGGGCTCGAGCAGCTCGAAATGCTCATGGTCTGCGGCGATGCGACGACACCGGAGCTGCTCGGTAAGTGGCAGCCGGGCCGCAGGTACTACAACGGCTACGGCCCGACCGAGGCCACGGTCATCGCTTCCTACGCGACGCTGCGGGCGGGTGCGCCGATCACTATCGGCACACCGGTACACGGTATGTCGGCGCTGGTGCTGGATGCGCGGCTGCACCCGGTCCCGCCGGGCGTGGCTGGGGAGCTGTATTTGTCCGGCGGCGCGTTGGCGCGTGGGTACCACAACCGTCGGGGGCTTTCCGCGGAGCGTTTCGTGGCCAATCCGTGGGGCGAGCCGGGAGCGCGGATGTACCGCACCGGTGACGTGGTGCGCTGGTTCGCCGAACCCGAACTACGGATGGGCAATGCGGCGCTGCCGTCGATACCGTGGGCACTGGAATACGTCGGCCGCTCGGACTTCCAGGTGAAGATCCGCGGCTACCGCATCGAACTCGGTGAGATCGATGCCGTGCTCGGCGGGCACGCCGATGTGGAATTCGCGATCACCATGGGCAGGCAGAGCGACGCGGGTGTCACGATCCTGGTGTCCTATGTGCTGCCGGTGTCCGGCCGGGTCATCGAGCCCAGTGTCCTCGTCGAGCGTGCGGCGCGGCGCCTGCCGCCGCATATGGTGCCGTCCGCGGTCGTCGTGCTCGACGAGATCCCATTGACCCCGGTCGGCAAGTTGGATCGCAAGGCGCTGCCGGAACCGGTCTTCGAGCAGGCGGCTTTCCGTGCGCCGAAGTCCCATACCGAACAGATCGTGGCGAGCACCTTCGCCGCAGTGCTGCGCATCGGCACCGGCGTGGACGACAGCCGCTACCTCGGTCTGGACGACGACTTCTTCGCGCTGGGCGGAAATTCGCTGCTGGCAACGCAATTGGTCGCGCGCCTCGGTGCGGCATTGGACACCCGAGTACCCGTGCGGGTGCTCTTCGAGGCATCCACCGTCGCCGAACTCGCGGTCGAGCTCGAACAGCTCGCCGGTACCGGTGCCCGCAGGGCATTGGTGGCAGGTGCACGGCCGCAACATATTCCGCTGTCGCTGGCACAGCAGCGGATGTGGTTCCTCAACCGATTCGACACCGAGTCCACGGCTTACAACATCCCGATCGCCGTGCGGCTCACCGGGACCCTCGATGTGGCGGCGCTGCGCCAAGCGGTCGCGGATGTGATGGAGCGGCACGAAATCCTCCGAACCATCTATCCGCAGACCGATGCGGGTGCGGTCCAGCTGATCCTGCCCGCGGATGGTGTCGTGCCGAAACTCGAGGTCCGCGAGGTCGCGCCGAATGCACTCGAATCCGCAGTCGTCGAGCTGATCTCGACGACCTTCGACGTCACCAGCGAGGTGCCCGTCCGGGTCGTGCTGTTCGCTATCGACGGTGTCGGTGCGGCGGGTCCGGAGGTGGTGGCTGGCATTGCTGCGCAGGGCTCCGCGGACGTCGCCATCGAACACGAATACGTGCTCGCCATGGTGGTGCACCACATCTCCGGTGACGGTTCGTCGGTCGCGCCGCTGACCCGCGACCTGATGCTCGCGTATGCAGCCCGCTCCGCGAATGCCGCGCCGGGCTGGGCACCACTGTCCGTGCAATACGCGGACTACAGCATCTGGCAGCGCGAGCTGCTCGGCAGCGAGGGCGATCCGGAATCGCTGGCGGCAGAGCAGGTCGCCTACTGGCGTGACGCACTGGCCGATCTGCCCGAACAGCTGGATCTGCCGTCGGACCGGCCGCGCCCTGCGGTGCAGTCCTTCGCGGGCGGCACGGCCGAGGTGCGCATCGATCCCGAAACCCACCGTGCCCTCATCGAATTGGCGCGTGCCGAGGGCGCGACGCTGTTCATGGTCGTGCACACTGCGCTGGCAGTACTGCTGGCGCGGCTCTCGGGTACCGATGACATTGCCATCGGCACCCCGATGTCCGGTCGCGGTGAGGCCGCGCTGGACGATCTGATCGGCATGTTCGTCAACACCCTGGTGTTCCGCACCCGGGTGGACGTGGGTGCGACCTTCACCGAGCTGACCGCGCGTCAGCGAGAGGCCGACATTCGGGCTTTCGCCCATGCGGATATACCGTTCGAGCGGCTGGTCGAGGTGCTCAACCCGGTCCGCTCGACCGCGCGGCATCCGCTGTTCCAGGTGGGACTGTCGTTCCAGAATCTGGAGCAGTCCAGCCTCGAACTGCCCGGCCTCTCCGTCTCCGGAGTCGGCATCGACACTCAGGTGGCGCAGTTCGATCTGAACCTCATCGTGAGCGACGCCTACGATGCGAACGGCGTGCCCGCCGGTATCGCCGGTCAATTCGTCTATGCCAGGGACCTTTTCGATCAGGCGACTGTCGAGGGGGTCGCGCAGCGCTTCACCCGCCTGCTCGATCGGATCATCGCCGCACCGCGCATCCCGGTCGGCGAACTCGACCTGCTGGCCACCGCCGAGCAGGAGCGAATCCTGCTCGAATGGAACCAGACCGCCAATCCGGTGGCCCCGGAGCTATTGCTCGACAGTTATCGCCGAGCGGTCGCGGACCATCCCGACGCGATCGCGGTCGTCTACGAGGGCACCGAGCTGGCCCACTCGTCGCCCGACCACCACCCCTCATCGAGTCGCTCCGCGACGCTGGCCCACCCGTCGCCCGACCACCACCCCCCATCGAGTCGCTTCGCGACGCTGACCTATCGGGAATTCGATCAGCGGGTCAACCGTTTGGCGCGGCTGCTGATCGAGCGTGGTGTCGGCACGGAATCCCTGGTCGGTCTGGCGATTCGGCGTTCGCTGGACCTGGTCGTCGGGATGTACGCGATCGTGACTGCCGGTGGCGCGTATGTGCCGTTGGATCCGGATCATCCGGCTGATCGGATCGCGCACATTCTGGATACGGCCCAGCCCGTGGCGGTGCTGACCACCACCGCGGATGCGGTCGCAGTGCCGGGTGATACGCCGGTGCTGCACCTGGATACGTTGGCACTCGACGGATTCGACGCGAGTCCGGTGCGTGCCGAGGAACTATTGCGCCCGGTGCGTCCGGAGCACCCCGCCTACGTCATCTTCACCTCGGGTTCGACCGGACGTCCCAAGGGCGTGGCGATTTCGCATGCGGCCATCCACAACCAGACCACGTGGATGCTCGCGGAGTATCCACTCGGCGTCGGCGATGTGTACCTGCAGAAGACCGCGACGACCTTCGATGTTTCGCTGTGGGGCTATTTCATGCCGCTGCGCGCGGGCGCGAAACTGGTGGTCGCCACGCACGACGGCCACCGCGACCCTGCCTATGTCGCGGAAACCATTGCTGCACAGGGCGTCACCGTCACCGATTTCGTTCCGTCGATGCTCACCGTTTTCGCCGCGCACACCGCGGCGGGCTCCTGCCCGACGCTGCGGGACATCTTCGTGATCGGCGAGGCGCTGCCGCCGGAAACCGTCGACGCCGTGCGCGCCATGTCGGATGCCCGCGTGCACAACCTGTACGGACCGACCGAGGCCGCGGTCTCGGTGACCTACTGGGAGGCCCGCGGCGACGACCACCCCGGCGTCCCGATCGGCCTGCCGCAGTGGAATACCCAGGTATACGTGCTGGATTCGCGACTGCATCCGGTGCCTGCGGGCGTGGCCGGTGAGCTTTACCTGGCCGGTGACCAACTCGCCCGCGGCTATGTGCGCCGCCCCGATCTCACCTCGGATCGATTCGTGGCCAACCCATTCGGCGACGGCACCCGCATGTACCGCACCGGTGACCTGGTCGTCCGGCGCGCGACAGGTGTGCTCGACTACATCGGCCGCACGGACTTCCAGGTCAAATTCCGCGGCCAGCGCATCGAACTCGGCGAGATCGAAACCGCGCTGCTGGCCGAGGCGTCGGTGAGCCAGGCGGTGGCCGTCGTGCTGTCGTCGACGCTGGGCGACCAGTTGGTCGCGTACGCCGTGCCCGCTCCCGGGTACCAGATCGATCAGACCGAACTGCTGGCTGCGATCGCGGGAACCCTTCCGGCATATATGGTTCCGGTCGCTATCGTGGCGCTCGACTCGTTGCCGCTGAATACCAGCGGCAAGCTGGACCGCAAAGCCTTGCCGGAACCCACCTTCGCCAGCCGCGAATTCCGTGCCCCGGCAACACCGGTCGAGGAAATCGTGGCGGGCGTCTTCGGCGATGTGCTCGGCTTGGCTCGAGTCGGCCTCGACGACGATTTCTTCGCACTCGGCGGCAATTCGCTGATCGCCACCCAGGTGGTGGCCCGGCTCGGTGCCGCGATCGGCGGTCGGGTGCCGGTGCGCACCCTGTTCGAGGCGTCGACGGTGGGCGGGCTCGCGGTCAAGATCGAGCAGCATGCCGGATCCGGTGGTCGCCGCGCGCTGACCGCCGGTCCGCGCCCGGAACGCATCCCACTGTCGATGGCGCAGCAGCGGATGTGGTTCCTCAACCAGCTCGATCCGTCCTCGGCGGTCAACAATATTCCGGCAGCCGTGCGCCTGACCGGTGCGCTGGATCTGGTCGCGCTGGAGCTGTCCGTCGCGGATCTGATCGAACGGCATGAGGTACTGCGCACCGTTTATCCACAGACCGATGACGGTCCTGTGCAATTGATCGTGCCCGCCGAACAGGCGGTGCCGGATCTGACTCCGATACGGGTGCGCGCGGCCGATCTACCCATGCAGGTCATTGCCACGGCCTCGGCCGGTTTCGATGTGACAGTCGAGGTTCCGGTGCGGGCCGCGCTCTTCCAGGTCGAGCCGGACGAGCATGTGCTCGTGCTGGTAGCGCATCACATCAGCGCGGACGGCTGGTCCATGGGCCCGCTGACCAGGGATCTGATGATCGCCTACGCATCCCGCTCGGCTGGTTCGCCACCGGCTTGGTCGCCACTTCCGGTGCAGTACGCCGACTTCAGCATCTGGCAACGTGCGGTGCTGGGTTCGGAAGCCGATCCGGACAGCGTCATCACCGCTCAGGCGAACTACTGGCGCACCACGCTCGCCGGTATTCCGGACGAGCTGAATCTGCCTGTGGATAGGCCGCGTCCGACGACGCAGTCGTTCCGCGGTGGCCGGGTGGTTTTCGGGATCGGCACCGAATTGCACCGTGGCCTGCGGGAACTCGCGCGGACCGAGAACGCGACCATGTTCATGGTTGTGCACACCGCGCTCGCTGTCTTGCTCGCGCGGTTGTCCGGCACCGATGACATTGCCATCGGGACCCCGGTCGCCGGTCGCGGTGAGGCCGAACTCGACGATGTGATCGGCATGTTCGTCAATACCCTCGTGCTGCGCAGCGCGGTGCCGGGTGAACTGAGTTTCGGTGCGCTGCTGGCACATACGAAGGATGCGGATCTGCGGGCCTTCGCACATGCAGACATTCCGTTCGAGCGACTGGTCGACCTGTTGAACCCGGTGCGCTCGACCGCCCGGCATCCGCTGTTCCAGGTCATGCTGTCGTTCCAGAATCTGCCGGACACCTCGTTCGAACTGCCCGGATTGCGGATCGGCGCGGTCGATCTGGAGATCGATGCCGCGAAATTCGATCTGTCGCTGACCGTTCAGGAGGCGACCAAGAGTGCCGGTATGGTCGCCGAGTTGTCCTTCGCCAGGGACCTTTTCGACGACGCCACCGTTCGGGGTTTCGCGGATCGGTTCGTTGCGCTGCTCGAGCAGATCGTTGCTCGCCCGGAGGCACCGGTCGGCGATATCGATCTGCTCAGCGATACCGAACGGCCGGCGGTGTTGTGGCGGTGGAACGACACCAACCGTCAGCTCGGTGCGGTGGGGACGCTTGTGGATGAATTCGCCAGGCAGGCCGCGGCGACGCCGGATTCGGTCGCGATCGTCGATCCGGCGACGGGCACTTCGTTTACCTACTCCGAATTCGGTGCGCGTGTGCATCGGTTGGCGCGGCGGTTGATCGAGGCCGGTGTCGGACCGGAAAAGCTTGTCGCCCTTGGCCTGCGGCGTTCGGTCGATTTCGTGGTCGCGGCGTACGCCGTGCAGGAGGCCGGTGGCGGTTACGTGCCGCTCGATATCGAGCAGCCCGCGGAGCGGATCGGGCATGTGCTCGAGTCGGCCGCACCGGTGTGCGTTCTGACCACTTCGCGCGACGACTTCGAGACTGAACTGCCTACCATCACGATCGATGAGCTGGAGCTGTCCGGCTATTCGGAGCAGCCGGTCACCGACACCGAGCGGATCGCGCCACTGCGGCCGAACAACCCCGCGTACGTCATCTTCACGTCCGGTTCGACCGGTCGTCCGAAGGGTGTGGCGCTGCCGCATTCCGCGGTGGTGAACCAGATCCGTTGGATCACCGGTGAATACGGCATCGGTGCCGATGACGTCGTGTTGTTCAAGACCCCGGCAACGTTCGACGTGTCTGTGTGGGAGCTGTTCGGCCCGTTGTCCACCGGCGGCCGAATCGTCGTGGCCACCCCGGACGGTCATCGCGACCCGCAGTACCTCGCGGAAGTCATCGCGGCCGAACGGGTCACCATGACCTCGTTCGTACCCTCGATGCTGACCGTCTTCGCGGGCGCGGTCGACGGCTCCGCGCTGGCATCCCTGCGCACCCTGCTGGTCGCCGGTGAGGCCCTCACCGCCGACGCGGTGCGGGCCATCCACAAGGTCAGCTCGGCCGAGCTGTACAACCTGTACGGACCGACCGAATTCGCCGTCCACGCGACCCACTGTCCGGTGGCCGCCGATATCGAGGGCGCGGTGCCGATCGGCCTGCCGGTCTGGAATGCCCAAGCGTACGTACTGGATTCCCGGCTGCATCCGGTGCCGTCGGGTGTCGCGGGCGAGTTGTACCTGGCCGGTGCGCAATTGGCCCGCGGCTACGCCGGACGCACCGACCTCACATCGGATCGCTTCGTCGCCAACCCGTTCGGTGCGTCCGGTTCCCGTATGTACCGCACCGGCGACCTGGTCACTCGCAAGGCCGACGGTTCGATCGTCTACCTCGGCCGCACCGACTTCCAGGTCAAACTGCGCGGCCTGCGCATCGAACTCGGCGAGGTCGAAACAGCGCTCACCGCACACGATTCGGTGGCGCAGGCGGTGGCCTCGGTGCGTTCAGATCAGCTCGTCGCCTATGTCGTAGCCGCGAGCACAGTTGATGCCGAGGCACTGCGGACCCGTGTCGCCGAACATCTGCCGTCCTATATGGTTCCGGCCGCCATCGTGGTCCTCGATGCCATGCCGTTGAACCCCAACGGCAAGCTCGATCGCCGCGCCCTGCCCGATCCCGTCTTCGCGGCACGGGAGTTCCGCGCGCCGACGACCCCGCTCGAATCGACCGTCGCCGCTGTCTTCGCCGAGGTCATCGGCATCGACCGGGTCGGCATCGATGACGACTTCTTCGCCCTCGGCGGTAATTCGCTGCTGGCCGCCCAGGTCGTCAGCCGACTGCGCAAGGTGACCGGCGCGCAGATCAAGGTCGCCTGGTTCTTCACCGAGCCGACGGTGCTCGGCATTTCGAAACAGATCAGCGCGGTGCTCGAGCACGGGCGCGATGTCGACTCCGGCTCCGCGGCCGCACTCGGCGTGATCCTCCCGATCCGCGCCGCCGGTACCAAGCCGCCGCTGTTCTGCGTGCACCCGCTGGCCGGACTGTCGTGGTCCTATGCCGGACTGGCCCGGGTCCTCCCCGCCGACCAACCGATCTACGGCATCCAGACGCCCGCGCTCACCGAGGACGACTACCACCCGGGCTCGATGGTCGAGATCGTGCGTCGCTACATCGTCGAGATCCGGGCCGTCCAGCCCGAGGGCCCGTACCGGATTCTCGGTTGGTCGCTCGGCGGCAAACTGGCCCACGCGGTGGCGACCGGACTGCAGGCCGACGGCGCGCGGGTCGAGCTGCTCGCGATCCTGGACGCATACCCGGGCGGCGACTTCACCGGCTTCCGGAACCAGATCCGCGAGGCCTTCACCGAATTGGGTCTGGACGCCGCGGCTCTGCCCGCGGTGGAAAATCTGCAGGAAATCGGTGACGAGGCCGTGGCAGCGCTGCACGCGATGGCCATCGGCCAGGGCGTGGACGTGCTCACGCCCGAACGACTACGGCTGATCTACCGCACGGCCATGCGCACGGTCGAGCTGGAGCCGCAGTACCACCGGGGGGTATTCGAGGGGGCGCTCGAGTTCTTCCGAGCGACGGTCGATGCCGAGGCCCGAGCAGATCGCACCCCCGCCGACTGGCAGCCTTTCGTCTCCGATGAGATCATCGATCGCCCGATCGGGTCGACGCACGAGTTGATGACCTCTGCCGAAGCGTTGGCCGAGATCGGTCCCCGGCTCGCTGAGCTGCTCGAAACCCCTGAGCGGTAGCAATCGGCCGGGGAACGCAGGTGGATCGTCGACGGGAACAAGCTGCCAATGCGGTTACGATCGGCGTCTGACCATGCGATGCTTCTGAGCAAGCACTGGGAGGGGAGCACTTTTTAGGGATTACAGGGTAGGTGAGCTCCTTCATGTTTCGGGTGGTTGGACAACGTCGGCATGAGGAAGCGGTGACCAGGTGACGCGCCAGGCTCGGGTGCGGCCGGCTCGGACACGGACACAGCGGACGCGCGTCATCACCCTGCCGCAGCTGATGGCGGCCGCCGTCGAGGCGAATCCCGGCGGCCGCGCCGTCGTATTCGCCGACGCCGACGCCACCTCCGGCGGGCTGAGCTATGCCGAGTTGGATGAGCGTTCGACCCGGCTCGCCCGGCTGCTCATCGATCGTGGTGTCGGACCGGAGGATCTGGTCGCCGTGGCCGTGCCGCGGTCGGTGGATTCGGTGCTCGCGGTGTGGGCGGTGGCCAAGACCGGCGCTGGATTCGTGCCGGTGGACCCGCATTATCCGGCGGATCGGGTCGCGCACATGCTGACCGACTCCGGTGTGAGCTTCGGCCTGACCGTCGCCGCGGTCCGCCGCGGCCTGCCCGATCACGCCGAATGGCTGATGCTCGACGACCCGATCACCGCGCAACAGCTGCAGCGGTATCCGGTGGATCGGGTGACCAATCAGGATCGGGTGCGACCACTGCACGGCGCACACCCGGCCTATGTCATCTACACCTCGGGCTCGACCGGCGTCCCCAAGGGTGTGGTGGTCACCCATCAGGGATTATCCGGCTTCTGCGATGAACAGCGGACCCGATACCGGGTGACGAGCGCGGCCCGGACACTGCATTTCGCGTCGCCGTCCTTCGACGCGTCGGTGCTGGAACTGCTGCTGGCATTGGGCGGCGCGGCCACCATGGTGGTCGTATCGCCGACTGTCTACGGCGGTGCGGAACTGGCCGCGGTGCTGCGGCGCGAGCGGGTGACCCACGCCTTCGTCACCCCCGCGGCCCTGGCCTCGGTGGAGCCCACCGGACTCGACGAACTGCGGGTCGTGGTGACCGGCGGTGAGGCTTGTCCACCGCAGTTGGTGCGGCGCTGGGTACTACCGATCGCGGGCGGGCTGCTCCGCGAATTCTTCGATGCCTACGGTCCGACCGAGGCCACCATCGCCACCAATATCACCGCGCCGATGGTGCCGTGGCAGCCGGTGACCCTCGGCTCGCCGATCCACGGCATCGCCGCCTATGTACTCAACGATCGGCTGGTGCCGGTGCCGAACCGGGTGGTCGGGGAACTGTATGTCGCCGGTGCGCAACTCGCGCGCGGTTACCTGGGCCAACAGACGCTCACCGCGGCCCGCTTCGTGGCCAATCCGTTCGAACCGGGCACCCGGCTCTACCGAACCGGCGATCTGGTGCGCTGGACCGCGACCGGTGAACTGGAGTACCTCGGCCGCAACGACTCCCAGGTCAAGATCCGCGGCTTCCGCATCGAACTCACCGAAATCGACGCGGTACTCGGCTCATACGACCATGTGGATTTCGCGGTCACCGTCGGGCACGAACTCGACAGCGGTACCACCGTATTGGCCTCCTATGTGCACCCCATCGACGGGCTGACCGTCGATATGGCCGAGCTGAAGGCCCTGGTAGAGCGGAAATTACCGGCGCATATGGCGCCCGCGTGTATCACGGTGCTCGACAAGGTGCCGCTGACGCCCATGGGCAAACTGGACCGCAAGGCGCTGCCCGCACCGGTATTCGAGGCCAAGGTGTTCCGCGCACCCTCGACACCGGTCGAGGAGATCGTCGCGGGCACCTTCGGTGATGTGCTCGGTGTCGCGCGCGTCGGCCTGGACGACGACTTCTTCGAACTCGGCGGCAACTCGCTGCTGGCCACCCAGGTGACCGCACGGCTGGATGCCGCGCTGGATACGCAGTTGGCGGTCCGCGATCTGTTCCACGCGTCGACGGTCGCCGCCTTCACCGCCGTCGTCGAACGCACCGCCGGATCCGGCCGGAGTCGGCCGCGGCTGATCGCGGGGGAGCGGCCCGAACTGATTCCGCTGTCGCTGGCGCAGCAGCGGTACTGGTTCCTCAACCAGTTCGATACCGAAACCTCGGCGGTGGACAATATTCCGCTCGCCGTGCGGCTCACGGGTGAGCTGGATGCGGCCGCGCTCGGGCTGGCCATCGGCGATGTGCTGTCCCGGCACGAGGTGCTGCGAACCACCTATCCGAGCATCGGCGGGCGGCCGCATCAGGTCATCCATCCGGTGCCGGATACTCGGTTCGCCATGGTGCCGGTCGATGTGGCCGAGGACGAACTGGTACGTCGGCTCATCGACTTCGCGGTGCTGACCTTCGATGTGACCGTCGAGGTTCCGGTCGCGATCGAGCTGTTCCGCCTGGCGCCGCGTGAGCATGTCATCGCCTTGACCGTGCACCATGTCGCGGCCGACGGCGCATCGATGGGACCGCTGGCCCGCGATCTCATGGTCGCCTACGCCGCGCGGGTGCAGGGGCAGGCGCCGCGGTGGCAGCCGCTGCCGGTGCAGTACGCCGACTACGCGCTGTGGGAGCGCGAGGCGCTCGGCGACGAGGACGATCCGGATTCACCGGCCGCACAGCAGATCGCCTACTGGCGGCGGACGTTGGCGCAGTTGCCGGACCAGTTGGAGCTGCCGACCGACCGTCCGCGCCCGCCCGCGCAGTCGTTCCAGGGCAAGTCGGTGCGGTTCGAGATCTCGGCGGATCGGCACGCGGAACTGCATGCGCTGGCGCGGGCCAATCACGCCTCGCTGTTCATGGTCGTGCACGCGGCGCTCGCGGTGCTGCTGGCCCGGCTTTCGGGCAGCGACGACATCGCGGTCGGTACGCCCATCGCGGGTCGTGGCGAGCGTGAACTCGATGATCTGATCGGCATGTTCGTCAACACTTTGGTGTTCCGGACGCGGGTGCGTCCCGGTGACAGCTTCGCCGCTCTGCTCGCCGACGTGCGCGAGCGCGATCTCGAGGCCTTCGCCAATGCCGATGTGCCCTTCGAGCGAATCGTCGAGGCGCTGAATCCGGTTCGCTCGATCGCCCGCAATCCGCTGTTCCAGGTTGGCCTTTCCTTCCAGAACCTGGCCGAGACCACCTTGGAGCTGCCCGGACTCTCGGTCGCCACGGTCGATTTCGATCTGCAACTGGCCAAGACGGATCTGCACATCTCGCTGGCCGACCGCTACACCGACGACGGTGCGCCCGCCGGGATCGTGGCGAACTTCGGCTATGCCACCGACCTGTTCGACGAGTCGACAGTGCAAGGATTCAGCGACCGGTTCGTCCGGGTGCTCGATGCCGTGCTCAACGATGTGTCGGTGCGGGTCGGCGAGATCGAACTGCTCGCCGGTGCCGAGAGTTCGCGGATTCTGGCCGGTTGGAACGACACCGCGCATCCGATCGATGCGACGGCGACGCTGGTGTCGCTCCTGGATGCGACGGTGGCCGCGGCGCCGGATGCGGTTGCGGTGGTATCCGATCAGCCGGGGCGCAAGCTCAGCTATGCGGAGCTCGACGCCCGGGTGAATCGGTTGGCGCGGTATCTGATCGAGCGCGGCGTACGCTCGGAGGATCGGGTGGCATTGGGCATGCGCCGGTCCGTCGATCTGATCGTCGCCATGTACGCGGTGGCGAAATCCGGTGCGGCGTATGTGCCCATCGATCCGGATCAACCCGTCGAACGCGTCGAGTACATCCTGCAAACCGCACAACCGGTCTGTCTGCTGAGCTCCGTGCACGACGGCTTCCACACCGACGCCATCGATTCCGTGACAATCGATGAACTCGACCTCTCGCGCTACTCGGACGCTCCGCTCGCGGCGCATGAACGCGGTGGTGCATTGCTGCCGGGGAACACCGCGTACGTGATCTATACGTCGGGTTCGACCGGGCAGCCGAAGGGCGTCGCGGTTTCGCACGGCGCGATCGTCAACCAGTTGCTCTGGAAGACGGCCGAATTCGGCCTCGGAGCCGATGATGTGCTGTTGCTCAAGACGGTCGCCACCTTCGACCTGTCGGTCTGGGAGTTCTGGACGGCGGCGGTATGCGCTGGCACGGTGGTCGTCGCCGCGCCGGATGGTCATCGGGATCCGGCCTATCTCAACGAATTGATGGCGCGTGAGTCGGTGACGACCCTGCATGTGGTGCCGTCGATGCTGGACGCGCTGTCGACGGGTCAGCTGTCCCGATCGCTGCGCCGGGTGCTGGCCATCGGAGAGACGCTACCGGCCGCCACCGCGCAGCGATTCCGCCAGAGCAACGCCGCGGACCTGTTCAACCTGTACGGCCCCACCGAAGCCGCGGTCTCGATCACCAACCATCGGGTGACCGACGCCGACGCGGTTACGGTGCCGATCGGCGGGCCGGAGTGGAACAGCCATGTCTACGTGCTGGATTCGCGCCTGCGGCCGGTGCCCGTCGGCGTATCCGGCGAGTTGTACCTGGCCGGTGCACAATTGGCGCGTGGCTACTTCGGGCGGACCGATCTCACCGCGGAACGGTTCGTGGCCAACCCATTCGAATCCGGTGCCCGCATGTATCGCACCGGCGACTTGGTGTCCTGGAACGAGCACGGTGAGCTGGAGTACCACGGCCGCACCGACTTCCAGGTGAAGATCCGCGGCTTCCGGATCGAACTCGGCGAGATCGAGACCGCACTGCTCACCAGGCCCGAGATCGCGCAGGCCGCAGTGCTCGTCAAATCCGATGCGCGGATCGGTGATTGGCTGGTGGCGTACGTCGTACCGGCCGATGAGGCGACCCCGGTCGTCGTCGCCGAACTGAAGGCGGCGCTGGCCGCGGTGCTGCCGTCGTACATGATGCCCAATGCGTTCGTCATGCTGACGTCCTTGCCGCGCAATGCGAATGGCAAGCTCGATCGCGCCGCGCTACCCGATCCGGAGTTCGAGACCCAGGTCTTCCGCGCGCCCGCGACACCGGTCGAGGAGATCGTGGCCGGAGTCTTCGGCGACGTGCTCGGCGTGCAGCGCGTCGGACGCGATGACGATTTCTTTGCCATGGGCGGCAATTCGCTGCTGGCGACGCAGGTGGCGGCCCGGGTCGGCGACGCGCTGGATACCAAGGTGCTGGTGCGCTCGATCTTCGAGACACCGACCGTGGCCGGACTCGCCGCCAAGGTCGAAACCCATGCCGGTTCCGGTCGGCGACAGCCGCTGCTGGCCGGGCTGCGGCCGGAGCGGATCCCGCTGTCGCTGGCGCAGTTGCGGATGTGGTTCATCAACCAGTTCGATCCCGGCTCAGCGGCTTACCACATCCCGGTGGCCATCCGGCTGTCCGGCGAACTCGATATCACCGCACTGGGTTCGGCGGTCGAGGACATGGTGGCGCGGCACGAGGTGCTGCGCACGGTCTATCCGCAGACCGCCGACGGTCCGGTGCAGGAGGTGCTCGCACCCAACGAAGTGCCGATCGATCTGGTCCCGATTCCGATCACGGAATCGGACGCGGTGCGGCAGGTGCAGCAGATCGTCGCGGTGGGCTTCGACGTCACCGTCGAGGTACCCTTCCGCGCCACCCTATTGCGGCTCGATACTGGTGACCACATTCTGGTTTTCGTCGCCCACCACATCGGCGCCGACGGATGGTCGATGTCGCCGCTGGTCCGCGACGTCATGCTGGCCTACTCGGCCCGCAGCGCGGGTGAGCTGCCCTCGTGGTCACCGCTGCCGGTGCAGTATGCGGATTTCAGTGTCTGGCAACGCACTGTGCTCGGCTCCGAGGACGATCCGGCGAGCCTGATCTCGGCACAGGCCGGATACTGGCGGACCGCGCTGGCCGATCTGCCCGACGAACTGAATCTGCCCGCGGACCGGCCGCGCCCGGCGCTGCGGACCTTCGCGGGCGGGCGCACCGAATTCGAGATAGACCCGCTGGTGCACGCCGGTCTGGTGCGCCTGGCCCGTCGGCACAACGCCACCATGTTCATGGTGGTGCACGCCGCGCTGGCGGTATTCCTGGCGCGCATGTCCGGCACCGCCGATATCGCCATCGGCACCCCGGTCGCCGGTCGCGGCGCGGCCGAACTCGACGACATGATCGGCATGTTCGTCAATACGCTGGTGCTGCGACTGCCGGTGCCCGACGACCGCACCTTCGGTGATCTGCTCGCCCATGCCAAAGACGCCGACCTGCAAGCTTTTTCGCATGCGGACCTCCCGTTCGAGCGACTGGTCGAACTGCTGAACCCGCCGCGTTCCACGGCTCGCCACCCGCTGTTCCAGGTGTCGATGTCGTATCTGAACCTGCCGACCAGCACCTTCGAGCTTCCCGGATTACGCGCGGAGACTTTCGATTTCGCCGTCGACATCGCGAAATTCGATCTATCGCTGACCATGTGGGCACCGGGTACCGCCGAGGAGAGCCTGCGCGGTGAGTTCAACTTCGCGCGAGACCTGTTCGACGACAAGACGATCGAGATGTTCGCCGCCCGGTTCACCCGGCTGCTCACCGAGATCGTCGCACGGCCCGATGCCCCGATCGGCGACCTGCGGCTGCTCGGCGCTGCCGAAGAGCAGGCGCTGACACCGGTGCGGCGCGGCGAGACGCCCGCCGTCCGGCTGCTGCCGGACCTGCTGACCAGCGCCGTCAGCGTCGATCCGGAACATGTCGCGGTGCGCACCGCCGGTCGCTCGATCTCCTACCGCGAACTGGACGAATACTCGTCGCGGCTGGCTCGGGTGCTGATCGATCGCGGTGTCGGCCCGGAGAGCCTTGTCGCCCTTGCCTTCCCGCGTTCGCTGGAGATGGTCGCCGCCTTCTGGGCCATCGCCAAGGCCGGTGGCGCGCACGTGCCGATCGACCCGACCTATCCGACGGACCGGATCCGGCACATGGTGACCGATTCCGGTGCCGTCCTCGGCATCACCACCTCCACCTACACCGAGCGGTTGCCCGAGGAATCGACCGAAACCAGCTGGCTACAGCTCGACGATCCCGCGATCCACGCGGCCGTGGCCGATAAGTCGCCATCGCCGATCACCGATGCCGAGCGGCTGCGCACGCTGCTGCCGCAGCATCCGGCGTACGTGATCTACACGTCCGGGTCGACGGGCACACCCAAGGGCGTCACCGTCACCCAGGTCGGTGTCGGTGGTGCCGTGGAGAACGCCAGCGCCGTGTTCCAGCTCGGTCCGCAGCATCGGTTCCTACATCTGTGCTCGCCGAGCTTCGATCCGTCGATTCTGGAGTGGCTCTGTACCTTCCACAACGGCGCGACTCTGGTCATCGTGCCGTCCACCATCCTCGGCGGCCCGGATCTGGCCGCGCTGCTGCGCACCGAGCGGGTCACGCACGCGATCTTCACCCCCGCCGTGCTCGGCACTGTCGATCCGGCCGGTCTGGACGAATTCCGATTCCTGTGCTGCGGTGGCGATTCCAGCTCGCCCGAGCTCGTCGCCAAATGGCAGCCGGGACGGCATTTCATCAATGGCTACGGTCCGACCGAGGCCACGGTGGCCGCGTCGTGGAGCGAGATGATCGCCGGACAGCGCATCACGCTCGGCGGTCCGGTGCCGGGAACGCCGATGGTGGTGCTGGATTCGCGGCTGCGCCCGGTGCCGCCGGGCGCCGTCGGCGAGCTCTATCTCGGTGGCAACGCGCTGGCACGCGGCTATCACGACCGGCCTACGCTGACCGCGGAACGTTTCGTCGCCGATCCGTGGGGTCCGCACGGTGCCCGGATGTATCGCACCGGCGATCTGGTGCGCTGGGTCGGCGAACCGGGGGAGTGGGAGCTCGAATACGTCGGTCGCACGGACTTCCAGCTCAAGATCCGCGGTCTGCGCATCGAACTCGGTGAGATCGATGCGGTGTTGCGTGGGCACGACCAGGTCGAGTTCGCCGTCACGATCGGCCGGGAAAACCCCGCGGGTGAAAAGATTCTCGTCGCCTACGTACTTCCGGTGGTGGGGCGGACCATCGATACCGGGGCGCTCACCGAATACGCCGCGCGCAGTTTGCCTCGGCACATGGTGCCCTCGGCGGTGGTGGTCCTCGACCACGTGCCGCTGACCCCGGTCGGCAAGCTCGATCGCGCGGCACTGCCCGCACCCGAACTCGCCCCGCGTCCGTATTTCGCGCCAGCGACCCCGCAGGAACAGGCCGTCGCCGACGTATACGCCGAGGTACTCGGCCTCGACCTGGTCGGCTCCGATGACGATTTCTTCGCACTCGGCGGCAGTTCGCTGGCCGCCGTGCGCGCGGTGAACAAGCTGCGTGAGCTGACCGGCATCGCGGTCCAGGTGCAGTGGTTCTTCACCGATCCGACCGTCGCGGCGCTCACCCAGCGCATCATGGCCGCCGACGAAACCGAGAGCTACGAATACGGACTGAACGCCGAGGCCGCACTCGACGTGCTGCTGCCGATCCGCCACGGCACCGGCGAAGCGCTGTTCTGCATCCATCCGATGGCCGGATTGTCCTGGTGCTACACCGGTCTCGCGCAGTATCTGCCCGCCGACCGCCCGATCTTCGGTGTGCAGTCGCCCGCACTGTCCGAATCGGACTTCCGGCCGGACTCGCTGGATGCCATGGCCCTGCGCTATGTCGAGGAGATCCGCGCGGTGCAACCCGAGGGGCCGTACCGGCTGCTCGGGTGGTCGCTCGGTGGTGCGCTGGCCCACGCGGTCGCGGTCGAATTGCAGTCCGCGGGTGCGGAAGTCGCCCTGCTCGCCATGCTGGACAGCCGCACCGGTGGCAATATCGCCGACTTCTGGGCGGAACTGCGCTCGGCCTTCGCCGAACTAGGCATCGGCCCGGACATGCTGGGTGACAGCAATATCCGCAACCTCACCGAAGAGGCGCTCGCGGTGCTGTACGCCAATATCCCGCCGGAACTGGCACTGCTGACCCCGGAACGCCTGCGTCAGAGCTACCGTGGCGCGGTGCGCTCGGTCGAGCTCGGAATCAACCATCAGCACAAGGTTTTCCACGGCACACTCGACTTCTTCAGCGCCACCGGCCACACCGCCGAGTCCCGGGCCTGGCGGCCGTATGTCGACGGCACGATCAACGAGCATCCGGTCGAGGCGACCCATGAGCTGATGACGTCACCGGCGGCCCTCGCCGAAATCGGACCCGTCCTGGCCGGGTTGCTCGCCGAGCCCGAGCCCCCGGTCGAGAATGCCGCGGAGCCAACCGAAGCCGAGGCGCCGGTCGAATACGCCGCCGCACCGGAGGGATACGAGTACGCGGCACCGCTCGCCGATCCGGCCGGGTTCGACCACGACTACCCGACATCGGTCCTGGTCCCGATCCAGATCGATGTCCCGGCACCGACGGACGACCTGCCCTCGACGGTCGAGGCCCCGGCACTGGACCTCGACGACGACGAACCCGAGATTGCCGTCCAATCCGAGCGCGTCCCGTTCGCGGTCATCCACGACGACGACCCGATCGAGTACGCCGTCCCGCACCGCCCCGACGAACCCGACGACACCCCCATCCCGCTGTCGCTGACCCCGAATGCCGTGCGGCTCTTGGACTCCGGTGTCGAACTGCGCGTCGTCACCCTCGAGATCCCGCCCAACTACTCACCGGAAGCGGTGCAATTCGCCGTCGATACGGTGCTCGAACAGCATCCGATGCTGTGGGTCCGGCTGCATCGTGACCGTGCGGGCGCCGATCCGGTCTTCGAAATCCCGGCCGAGGCGCAGCGTCTCGACGAGGCCTTCCTCAGCCTGGAATACGGCATCGAGCAGACGCCGCCGCCGATCGACGATGTGGTGCGCGCCGTCGCCACCGAACTCGACCCGGTCCATGGCCGCAATATCCGCTTCGTACTGGTCGGCGGCCGCGAGGTGCCCTCGACCATGGTGATCGTCGCCAATGGGCTGGTCGTGGACGACACTTCGTGGCGCACCATCATCGACAAGCTGTCGCTGGCCTGGTCGCGTGGCAGGCACCGCTCGCCCGCCGTTCCCGAGGCCGGACTGTCCGACCTGCTCCGGGTGCTGTCCGAGGGTGCGAGCGGCCCGGCGGCAATCGAGGAAGTGGCGTGGTGGCACCACACCTTGAGCGCGGTCCCCGCCGCCAAGGCCGGTGCCACGAACAAGAATCTGCGCGCGCGGCGCCGGGTCTCGCTGACCATCACCACCGAGGGCACCGCCGCCGTCGTCGCCGCGGCCGCCGCGCACGGTGCCGACATCGACGAAGTCCTGCTCACCGCGCTGGCGATCGCGCAGATCACCTCCGCTGGCGAAACCGTTACCGAGGCGATGGGCCCGGTGGTCCGGCTGCATGCCGACAGCCGGTCGATGGCCGAGACCGACACCCTGGTCGGCGCCTTCACCACCGACTACCCGCTCCCGCTGCAACTGGATGGTGTGAATATCCAGGATGCGCTGGTCGGTGGTCGTGCGGCCGGTATCGCGATCGAGCAGGTCAAGCGGCTCACTGGTGCCGTGCCGTCCTTTGGCGTCGGTTACGGCCTGCTGCGCTATCTCAATCCCGATACCGCCGCCGCCTTGACCGCACTCCCCGCCGGTCGGTGTGCGTTGCGTTACAGAGATCTGCGCCCGGCGCGCGTGCACACCGACGCACCGTCCGCTGATCTGCTGCTCGATATCACCGCCGACGCCACCGCCGAGGGCCTGCTCGTGCGCTTCGACTACGCGGCCGAGGTATTCGGTGGTGACGAGGTCAAGACTTTCGCCGAACACTGGATCCGGGCCCTCGGCGGACTGGCCGAATACGGTCAGCGATATCCGGGGCGACCATGATCACATTCCGGCCGCTGAGGCATGATGGAGCAACATTGCGGTAACGATGTCCACTATCGTCACGACTAAATAGGCCGTATGGTCGGCCGCGGTGCATGCCCGCGGCCAGGGGAAGCCCTCCCGTAATCACGATACGAAGTGAAGGTGTGAAATTGAT
This sequence comes from Nocardia pseudovaccinii, assembly GCF_050942345.1. Taxonomy (NCBI): domain Bacteria; kingdom Bacillati; phylum Actinomycetota; class Actinomycetes; order Mycobacteriales; family Nocardiaceae; genus Nocardia; species Nocardia pseudovaccinii. The sequence continues at coordinate 9,018,284 of NZ_CP192074.1, read as the reverse complement.
GCGTAGTCTGATCCGGCGTCGCGGCACACGTGCGGCGGCGGTGATCGCGGCAACCGCGGTATTCGCGGGAGTCATGTCCGGCTTCGGCGCATCTACCGCGACGGCTGATCCGATCATCGATTCGAAGACGCTGCTGGCGAACCCGGTCGCGCCGGACGGCTCGAAGATCACCAAGGCCGAGTACAAGGACGATCGCAGCATCCGCCTGTACGTCTGGTCCGCGGCCATGGACCGGACCTTCCCGATCGACGTGCAGCGCCCCGCCGACGCCTCGGTGCCGCGTCCGGTGCTCTACCTGCTCAACGGTGCGGGCGGCGGTGAGGACAGCGCGTCCTGGGTGGCCAAGACCGATGCGCTGAAGTTCCTCGGCGACAAGAACGTCAATGTGGTCCAGCCCATCGGCGGCAAGTGGAGCTACTACACCGACTGGATCAAGGATGATCCGGTACTCGGCCGCAACAAGTGGAAGACCTTCTTCACCGAGGAACTGCCGCCGCTGATCGACGGCGCGCTCGGCACCAACGGCACCAATGCCATCGCGGGCCTGTCCACCTCGGGCACCACCGTGCTCGCGCTGCCGATCGCCAAGCCGGGCCTGTACAAGGCCGCCGCGGCCTACAGCGGCTGCGCCCAGACCAGTGATCCGGTCGGCTCGGAGTTCGTCAAGCTGACCGTCGAGACCTGGGGCGGCGGCAATGTCGACAACATGTGGGGCCCGGTCGGCGGGCCGGACTGGGTGGCGAACGACCCCTACGTCAATGCCGAGGGGCTGCGCGGTACGGATCTCTACATCTCGACCGGCAACGGTTTGCCCGGCCCGTACGACACCCTCAACGGTGAGTACACCCTTCCCGGCCCCGGCGGTCTGGCAAACCAGATCCTGATCGGCGGCGTCATCGAGGCGGGCACCAACTACTGCACCAACAACATGAAGACGAAGCTGGACTCGCTGGGTATCCCAGCCACCTTCAACTTCCGCCCCAGTGGCACCCACTCCTGGGGCTACTGGAACGACGAGCTGCACGCCTCCTGGCCCACCCTCGCCAAGGGCCTCGGCATCTGAGCTGATCCCCACGACTTCCAGCCGACCGCCCCGATTGTGCGCTATCGCACAATCGGGGCGGTCTGTTTTTTATAGATAGTGCTAAACAAAAAGTTCGGGAACCCGTAAAATTCTGTTCTATGAGTACAACCCTGGTCGAGTCGGCGCGGAACGCGACGACCCGGGCGAGATCCGTCAGCGTCTTGCTCGGTCCGGCCTTCGTAGCGGCCATCGCCTATGTCGATCCCGGCAATGTGGCGTCGAATATCAGCGCGGGCGCCCAGTTCGGCTACCTACTCGTGTGGGTCATCGTGATGGCCAATGTGATGGCCGGGCTGGTGCAGTTCCTGTCGGCGAAGCTGGGGTTGGTCACCGGTATGTCGCTACCGGAGGCGGTGCGGTCCAAGTCGAGTCGTCCGGTGCGCCTTGCCTATTGGGTGCAGGCGGAAACCGTCGCGATGGCCACCGACTTGGCCGAGGTGGTCGGCGGCGCGATCGCGCTGAAGCTGCTCTTCGATCTGCCGCTGCTGGTCGGCGGCGTGATCACCGGGGTGGTCTCGATGGCGCTGCTGCTGGTGCAGAACCATCGCGGGCAGAAGCCGTTCGAGCGGGTCATCACCGGTCTGCTCGCCGTCATCGCCATCGGCTTCCTGGCCAGCGTCGTGATTTCGCCGCCGTCGGCCTCCGGCACCGTCGGTGGTCTGCTGCCGCGCTTCCAGGGTTCTGAGAGCGTGCTGCTGGCGGCCGCCATGATCGGCGCGACCGTGATGCCGCACGCGGTGTACCTGCACTCCGGACTGGCCCGGGACCGGCACGGTCAGCCCGAGGTCGGTCCGCTGCGGACTCGGCTGCTGCGGATCACCCGATACGATGTCGGACTCGCGATGGTGCTGGCGGGCACGGTCAATATGGCCATGCTGCTGATGGCCGCGAATACCTTGCGGGGCCGCGAGAACATCGAAACCCTCGAAGACGCGCACGCCGCTGTCGGCGATGCGCTCGGCCCTGTCGCCGCCCTGCTGCTGGCGATCGGTCTGCTGGCCTCCGGCCTGGCATCGACGTCGGTCGGGGCGTACGCGGGCGCGATGATCATGGAAGGTCTACTGCGCCGCAAGATTCCGCTGTTGGCCCGTCGTCTGGTCACGCTGGTACCGGCCATCGGCATCCTCGCGGTCGGCATCGATCCCACTCGCGCACTGATCATTTCGCAGGTCGTGCTGTCGTTCGGCATCCCGTTCGCCCTCATCCCGCTGGTCCGCTTCACCAGCGACCGCATACTGATGGGCGCCGACGTCAACCACCGGGTGACCACCGGCCTTGCCTGGCTGGTCGCCGTCATCATCAGCCTGCTGAATGTGGCACTGATCTACTTGACCGTCACGGGCAACTAGCCGAACAGCATGCGCTGCGCATAGCCCGTATCGAAATACTCACGGGCCTCGGCGATCTTGCCGTTCTCGACTCGGAAGACGATCGCCACATTGTTGACGTACGGTTCGCCCGCCTCGGTGGTCGCGCGGGTGGTCCATTCGGCGACCGCCTGCGCGCCGTCGGCCAGCACGGTCCGCACCTCCTGGCCGATCGGCTGTGACGCGTCCATCCGCTCGATCATCTGCGCGACGAATTGCCCGAAGATCTCCTCCGGTCCGGTCCAGGTACGCGCGGTCGGCAGCTCGCCGAACAGCGTCCAGGTCGAATCCGGGGTGAAGAAGCCTGCGGCGCGTTCGGCGTCACCGGATCCGAGTGCCTCGATGTAGGCCAGGATGGTGGCGCGGGTCTGCTCGGTGGTCGACATGATCGCTCCTTCAGGCGTCGATGGTGAGGATCGCGTTGCCGCGGATCCGGCGGTTGTTCAGATCGGTGAGTACGCTTGCCGTTTCGGCCCAGTCGGCGACCCTACCGAGCTCTGGATGCAGGCGGCCGGTGGCCGTCAGGTCGACCAGGACGCGCAGATCCTCGGCATCGGTGGTGTCGGCGACCCAGTGCGGGAAATGCCGCAGCGTGAACGGCGAGACCGTCAGGTATTCGAAGAAGCTGAGCCGGATCGGTCGCAGGCTCGCCTGACCGAACCACAGCACGGTGCCGCCGGGCGCGATCCGGGCGAGCGCGGCCGCGAAGACATCGCCGCCGACCGATTCGAAGATGATGTCGAAGGGACCGTCGGCGTCCGCGACATCATGGACGACGGCTGCCGCGCCGAGTTCGGCCAGCCGGGCGCCGCGCTCGGGCGAGGCGGCCACCGCGGTTACCGAAATGCCTGCGGCCGTTGCCAATTCCACTAGGTAGTGACCGACTCCGCCCGATGCGCCGGTGATCAGTGCCTGCTTGCCCGCCGGGGCCTCGACGTGCCGGAGTAGACGCAATGCGGTCAAACCCGCGAGTGGCAAAGCTGCCGCGGTGGTGGCGGTGATGGTGTCGGGCAACTCGGCCAGTGCTGCGGTCGGGACGGCCACCCGCTCGGCCCACCCGCCGCCCTCGGCATGGCCGACCACGCGGGTGCCGACGGCGGGCCCCGAGTCATCGGCGGCGGCCGCGATGACCCGGCCGACGACGTCCTGTCCCATGACGGTGCCCGGTGCGGTCGGCGTGCCGTAGGCCCCGGTCATGGCGAGAATCTCGCCGCGGTTCACCGAGAATGCCTCGACCTGGACGATCGCGGCATCGGCGGCCGCCGTGGGTTCGGTGGTGTCGGTGAACCGCACCAAGGTCCGATCACCGGTTGCTGCAAGGGCTTTCATCTGACTTCCTCCCGGTCGTTGCGACGAAAACGACACTAAGAGGGTTGGTTTCCGGATTAAAGAAGGCAGTAATTAGTGGTATAGGTACCTGGTGGATACCAACGATCCCATGGCATACGACATCTTCGATCTGAACTGTCCGTCCCGTGCGGTCTTCGACCGGCTCGGTGAACGCTGGACCGGGCTCGTATTGCTGGCCCTGAAGCCGGGCACGCTGCGCTTCTCGGAGTTGCGCAGGCAGGTGCAGGGCATCACGCAGAAGATGCTCACCCAGACGCTGCGCGGCTTGGAGCGCGACGGGATGGTGTCGCGCACGGTGTATCCGACCGTGCCGGTCACCGTCGAATACACGCTGACGCCGCTCGGTCACAGCCTCAGCGCCGCCGTGGATGTGCTGCGCGCCTGGGCCATCGAGCATATCGATGAAATCGACGCGGCCAGAGCCGAATACGAGCAGGCAGGGTGATCAGACCCAATTCTCGATCCAGTACTTCCAGATCAGCGGAGCATAGGCGGCCAGCGGCTGCACCTTGATATCGGTGCCCGCGAGTGCGGCGGTGGCATTGCGGCAGTCGAACCAGCAGCTGAATTCGCTGTGCTCCAACACATCCTGGGGGACGCCGACGCGCGGGAGCAGCCAGCTCGTGCCGGGGACGCGCAGCATCATCTCGAGGGTGCGCTTGGGCATCACCTCCACCAGATGTGGTGCACCGGCCTCGTCGGCGAACAGATTCAGCGCCTCGGCGGCGCTCTGCCGACGCGGATCGGCCAGGTGGTAGGTGGTGCGGATCGAGTCGGGGCGGTGTGCGATATGGGCCAGTGCGCGAGCCACGAAATCGACCGGGACCATATTGGTTTCACCCAGCTTCGGCACCAGCACCGGCAGGATCCTCGGCAGCTGCGCGGCCATCCGCAGCAGCCGGAAGAAGTAGTAGGGCCCGTCGATTCGATCGATCTCACCGGTGCGCGAATGCCCGATCACGATCGATGGCCGATAGATACGCCAGCCCAACGCGGATTCGCGCACGATCTTCTCGGCCTCGAATTTCGCCCGCTGCATGGGCGAACTCAGCACCTGCCCCTCGTCGAACATGTCCTCGGTGAACAACCCGTCGAACCCGCCCGCCACGTCAACCGTCGAGACATGGTGCAGCAGAGTGGCGTTCAGCTGCTCCGCGACATCGACGACATGTCTGGTGCCGCCGCCACCCTCGGCGAGGTCATAGCTCGACGCCAGATGGAAGACATGGTCGATCGACCCTCGATGCTCGGCGATCCAGGCCGGATCGATGCCGAGCCCGGGCGCGCCCATATCCCCGCGCACCGGCCGCACCCGCTCGCCACCCATCCACTCCCGGGCGCAACAGGTGTACCGGTCCGCCGAATCGACCCCCGGCCGGACCAGTACATGAATATCCCCTTCCCGTTTCAGCAGCTCGGGAATAAGAAATCGACCGATGAACCCAGTTGCTCCGGTAACCAGGTAAGCCATAGCCGATCAACATAGTCGCTTGTGCGGGCGCACTTGTGTCCGGGATCACGGCGCGCCCGATTCGTGCGATCAGTCGGCGAAGACCGGCTTGCGCTTGGTGAGCATGGCGGTCGCGCCCTCGAAGAAGTCGGGGGATTGGAGCAGTTCGCTCTGGCCGGTTTTTTCGGCTGCGAGAGCGGCGTCCAGCGCCGAGAGGGTTGCGGCGTTGAGCGCCTTCTTGGTGAGTTCGAGGGCGCGGCGCGGGCCCGCGGCGATTTTGGCTGCCGCCGCCTCGACCTTTGCGTCGAGTTCGTCCTCGGGAACCACGGCGGTGAACAGTCCGGCCGCCTTGGCGGCAGGCGCGGTGAGTCGTTCGCCGAGCAGGGCCATTTCGGCGGCCAGTGGACGTCCGGCCGCGGCGGCGACCATGGCTGCCGCACCGCCGTCGGGCATCAGGCCGATATTAATGAAGGCGAGCAGCAGGTAGGAATCCTCGGCCGCGTAGACCAGATCGGCGGCCAGCGCGATGCCGACGCCGACACCCGCGGCCGCGCCCTTGACCCGCGCGATGACCGGAATCGGCGCGTCCACAATGGCTTTCACGAGCCGGTTGGCGACATCCATCACCATGTCCGAGGTGATGCCGCGCTGCGCCTCGGCGGCCGATGCGGCAAGATCGGCGCCGGTGCAGAAGTCGCCGCCCTCGCCGGTCAGTACGATCACCCGCACCGAGCGGTCCTCGGCGGCGGCGAGGAAGGTGTCACCGAGGGCGACCATCGTGTCGTAGTCGATGGCGTTCTTGCGCTTGGGCTTGGTGATCGTGACCCGGAGCACCTTGCCGTCGTGGACGGCACTGAAACCCGCGGGTGTGGTCGCGGAATCCGGTTGGCTCATTTGGTGCTCCTGATCTGGAATTCAGCGGGCCTGGTTCTTTCGAGCGATCTGCGAGCAATCGTTGGCGGGAACCATGAATGGTGGTTAACTTTGCGAATTGTGGTTAACTTAGGATGATTTGTCCGGCGCTGTCAACCAGCGGCGCCGTACCGGAACGGAGAGCTACATGGTCGCGGATCGCAGCGAGGTCGGTCTCGCTTCCGCGCGGCCTGACGCGGGTGCGAGCAGGACCGGCGCGGAGCCGGTGCGGCGTCGCCCGAAGGATCGCAAGGTCCAGATCATCCGGGCCGCCGCGCGCGCGTTCAGCGAACGCGGGTATTACCCGGTCGGCGTCGACGAGATCGCCGCGGAGGTCGGCATCTCGGGCCCCGCGCTGTATCGCCACTTCGCGAACAAGTACGCGCTGCTGGTCGCGGCCGCCGAAGAAGGCGCACTGCACCTGCTGCAGGTCGCCCGCGCCGCCGACAACCCGGACCTGGAGCCCGAACCCAGGCTCGACGCCCTGATCAAGGCGATCAGCGAACACACCATCGATATCCGCCGCGAGGCCGGACTGTACCGCTGGGAGCGGCGCTACCTGGAGGCCGAGGACCGCGCCCGGATCAGGAAGGTCTACGACGCGCTCAACGCGACGCTGGCCGAACCGATCGCACAGCTGCGCCCCACCGCACCGCCCGCCGATGTGGCGATGCTCGCCGCCGGGGTGCTCAGCGCCATCGCCAGCATCTCCTCGCATCGCACCACGCTCGCCACCGCCCGGCTGATGCCGCTGCTGCGCGAGATGAGCTGGTCGATCCTGCGCGCCGAACTGCCGCCCGCACCGACCGAGCCCCAGCCCGGACCGGCCACCCGCGGCCTGCCGGTCACCTCGAAACGCGAACAGCTGCTCACCGAGGCGATCCGGATCTTCGGTCGCCAGGGCTATCACGAGGCCAGCATCGAGGAAATCGGCGCGGCCGTCGGCATCAACGCCTCCAGCGTCTACCGGTACTTCACCAGCAAGGCCGACCTGCTCGCCGCCGCCTTCCACCGCACCGGCGACCGGGTGGCCATCGCGATCACCGAGGCCCTGGCCGAGGCCACCAGCCGTCCGGACGCGGTCCGGCGCATCGCCTACCGCCAGGCCCGGCTCACCTTCTCGATGCCGGAGATCATGCCGGTCTACTACGCCGAATTCAGCAATCTGCCGCAGGCCGAACAACACAAGCTGCGCGCCATCCAACGCCAGAACGTGCTGGAGTGGGCCAACCTGCTCGACGGCGATCCGGTGGAGACGCGCTTCCGCGTACACGCCGCCATCGCTCAGATCATCGACGTGGGCCGGTTGACCAAATTCGATCCCCGGCCCGAACAACTGGCCCGCGTCTGCGCCCTGATGGAGGCCGTCCTCTTGGGCTGACCGGCAAGTCCCCCACAGCCGGTCATCACGGAGCGAGTTCTGCGAGCGACCCGTTCGTGGCCCGTCTCGCGTCCGAGCCGTCGAAGCGCATGCGACGAAGTCGCGAGTCTCGACGGCTCGGACGCGAGACACCAGGGGGCCGCGAACACGCAGCGCCGAAGGCGCTGCCAAAGACTCAGCCGTGGCGCATCCGGAAGATGGCCTTGGCCGTGCGCAGATGCCGTGGGTGCCGGTCGAAGGTGGACAGGTTCACCGCCGCGCGATACCGCTTGCGCGCGATCGCCAGCGTCCGGCTGAACTCGCGCAGGCCCTGATCGCCGTGATGGTGTCCCTGCCCGTATTCACCGACCCCGCCGAACGGCAGCGCCGGAATCCCGGCGTAGGTGCTCGAAGAATTGATGGTTACAACGCCGACCCGCAGTTGCTCGGCGAAGGATTCGATACCGTGCACATCCCGGGTGAACACCGACACCGCGACACCGTTGCCGACCGCATTGATACGCTGCGCCGCCTCGTCCATATTCGCCACCCTGTTGACGATCAGCAGTGGCCCGATCCCCTCGCCGGTGATCGCGACGCTCTCCTCCGGCACCTCGGCCAACACGATCGGTTCGATGTAGGGATCGCGAATCGAATCCAGTCCGCCGACCACCGCGCGTCCGCCTCTGGCCAGCGCGTCGCGCACCTGTTTGCGCACCACGTCCACCTGCGATTCCAGAATCATCGGACCGTAGGACGCGCGCTTGTCCGCGCCGGGCCGCAGCCGCCGCGCCTGCTCGACTACCAATTCCAGGAATCGGTCGTAGACGGAGTTGGCGACGTAGGCCCGCTGGATGCCGGTGGAGTTCTGGCCCGCATTGGCCATCGCGCCGAACACCGCGGCCTCGGCGGCCTCGTCGAGTTTGGCGTCGACGTGAACCACCATGGTGCCCTTGCCGTTCCGCTCGACCACCACCGGTGTCAGGGTCTGCGCGCACAGCGTGATCACCTCGCGCGCGCCCGCATCCGAACCGGCATAGGCGATCTTGTCCACCTTGGCGCGGCACAGTGCCGCGGTGGTGGCGTGATCGCCGGTAACGACCTGCAGCACAGGCTGATTCGGCGCGAGCTTGTTCCAGCTGTCGGCGAGCCAGACCCCGACGCCGGTGGTGAGCTCATCGGGTTTGAACACCACGGCATTGCCCGCGGCCATCGCGTAGGCGATCGAGCCCATCGGGGTGAAGACCGGGTTGTTCCACGGTCCGAGCACGCCGACGACGCCGAGCGGCAGATAGCCGACCGACGCGTGCTGGTTGCGGGTCAGCCAGGTGGAGCCGAGCTTGCGCCGATCCAGCACGCGCGCGGCATTGCGAGCCGCCCAATCCAGATTCTCGACGGCGAGCATCACCTCGATTACCGCGTCCGCCTGTGGTTTTCCGGTTTCCTCGCACAGGATTTCCACCAATTCGCCTGCGCGCCTGGCGATACTGCGTTTCCAGTCCAGTAGCCAGCGTTTGCGAGCGTTGAATCCCAGTTCCGCCCACCATTTTTCGGCGGAGCGTGCGGCGCGCACGGTGCGGTTGATTTCGCCCGCGCCCATCACGGCATAGTTGCCGACGATCTCGCCGGTGCGCGGGTCATAGGACGTCAGCACGTTCGGTCGGCCCGATCCTCCCGTATGCGCTGCCAGCCTCGGCTGCGCGGTCTCGGCCATGGTCACCTCTCGCAGGGTCGATCCGCCGCAGCCGCTGAACGCTTTGGCGAAACAGCGCTGCCGCAAACGAGTTAGTGCGTTTCCCCCGTCTAGCAGACTATGGTCGCCGCGACGGCCGGACAAGGTGTCGCTACCGCCCCTACGCTGCCCCGCGAGGGCCGCCACCAGCGACGTTCTCGGGTCGAGTGGATCGGCCGGAAGAAATGTGAGTAAGGACACAGTTAGGTCGCGGGTCGCTGGGTATGACGCGGTCGGCCATGCGGGGATGGCTCTGCCGGTAACATCACGCTTGGCGGCAGGGATCACCAACCGGGACGTATTCATGCCTAGCGCTAGCGACCGCTTGCAGGTCGCTCGAACGGGCCGGATCTTGGCGATCCGCGGTCGCCGCCCAGGCCCCGCGAACGCCGCCGATCAGACACAGTGGAGAGTTGATGCCGAGCTTGAACCAAGCGGATTCGCATACCAGCGAGCCACCACCCATCGATGGTGGTGGTGACGTCGCGGTCGCGGTTGCGGATGTCCGGAAGTCATTCGGCGATGTGCACGCGCTGCAGGGCATCAGCTTCACCGCCGAGCGTGCGAGTGTGCTCGGCATCCTCGGGCCCAACGGTGCGGGCAAGACCACCATGGTCAAAGTGCTGTCGACCCTGCTGCGCCCGGACTCCGGCACCGCCGTGGTCGCGGGCCACGATGTGCTGAAGGATCCGGCGGGTGTGCGCCGCTCGATCATGATGACCGGCCAGTACGCCGCGCTCGACGAGAACCTCTCCGGCCGGGAGAACCTGGAATTGTTCGGACGGCTCATGGGCCTGGGCAAATCGGCCGCCCGCAAGCGCGCCGACACCCTGCTCGAGGAATTCGACCTGGTGCACGCGGGCCGTCGCGCGGTGCGCCACTATTCCGGCGGTATGCGTCGTCGGGTCGATATCGCCTGCGGACTGGTGGTCCGTCCCGAGGTGGTGTTCCTCGACGAGCCGACCACTGGTCTGGATCCGCGCAGCAGGCAGGGCGTGTGGGATCTGGTGACCGCGCTGAAGAATCAGGGCATCACGGTGCTGCTCACCACGCAGTACCTCGAGGAAGCCGATGTGCTCAGCGACAACATCATCGTCATCGATAAGGGCACGGTGATCGCCGAGGGCACCGCCGACGAACTCAAGGAGAAGACCGGCGGCAACTACTGCGAGGTGGTGCCGCTGGATCCGGGTCAGCTCGGCAAGGCCGCCAACGCACTCGGTGATCTGGTGCCCGCCGCCGTACTCGCCGACGTCGATGGCGGCGACCGGATCTCGATTCCCGCACCCGACGGCGCGGGCACGCTGTCCGAGGCATTGCGCAGGCTCGACGCCGCCGGGATCAAATTGGCCGATATCGCGCTGCGCAGGCCCTCGCTCGACGATGTCTTCCTCTCTATCACCGGCCATTCGGGCGGCCACGCGTGAGCGAGCGGAGCGAGCGAACCATCAACACAGGACTGGAAGTCACGATGGAGCCGAGCGCCAGCGAGGCGCAATCGTGAGTTCCACCACCGTCGAGCGGGCCGATTCGGCACTGCTCTTCGCCGAGCTGCCCGCGGCCAGGCTCTCCTACTTCGCACAGTGGCGGGCGCTATCCGGACGCATTGTGCGGACCATGGCCGTCAAGGGCGAACTGATCGTCGCGATGATCACCCCGCTGGTGTTCACGCTCGGCTTCTATCTGCCGCTGCGCTATGTCATGAAGTTCCAGGGCATCGACTATGCCCAGTTCGTCATGCCGATCATCGTGCTGCAGACCATGGCGTTCACGATGATGTCGAATGCGCAGCTGTCCGCATACGAGGCGCTGACCGGTCTGAGCACGCGACTACAGACGATGCCGATCGGCATGCTGGTGCCGTTGAGCGCGCGGATCGGCGCAGGGCTGGTGCGTTCGCTGACCGCGCTGACCGCGGCGATCATCTTCGGCTACATGATCGGCTTCCGGTTCGTCGCCGGACTCGGTCAGGCCGTGTTGTTCTGCGTGTTCTCGCTCGCGGTCGGCACCGTGCTCGCACTCGGCGCGGACGCGCTCGGCAGCCTGACCAAGAGTCCGGAATCGCTGAGTCAGGCACTGACGCTGCCCACCTTGATCTTCGGCATGCTGTCCTGCGGATTCGTCCCGGAGCGCAGTTTTCCGATGTGGATCCGGCCGTTCGTGCGTAATCAGCCGATCTCCCAGTTCTCCTTCGCTCTGCGCGATATGGCCCATGACGGGGTGACCTGGGATGTGCTGTGGGTGCCGCTGACCTGGCTGGGCGGTATGGCGATCGTCTTTACTCCGTTGGCGATCTGGGCGAGTGTGAGGCGGTCATGAGTTCTGTCGAGACCTTGGAGCGGACCGAGGTGGACGGATTCGACCCGCTGCCGCGGGTGGCCACGCCATCCGAACGCGCGCTGTCGACCTGGATCACGCACAGCCTGATCCAGTGCAAGCGGCTGCTGCTGGTGTGGGCGCGCGATCCCGCGACCACCATCCAGACCCTGATCTATCCGGCGCTGACGCTCTTCATGTTCCGCGTCGTGCTCGGCAATTCGATCACCGCGGCCACCGGTAAGCCGAGCATCTACGGACAGGTCGCGCTGATCACGTTGGTCGCGGCGATGTCCGGTGCGGTGGTCAGCGCACTCGGCTTCAAGGGTGAGAAGTTCACCGGGCTGCTCGGTCGGTTCTGGACCATGCCGGTGCATCGGGCGGCCGGACTGACCGGCAGGCTGTTCGCCGAGGCGATCCGCGTGCTGGTCACCACGCTGTTCGTGATCGCGGTCGGCTTCACCCTCGGCTTCCGCTTCGGGCAGGGTCCGTTGGCGGCCATCGCGCTGGTCGGTATTCCGGTGCTGTTCGGTGTCGGCTTCGCGGTGCTGGTCACGGCGCTCGCGACCATCACCGAGGGCGTCATGCTGGTGAGCATTATCGGCATCGTCAATACCCTGCTGATGTTTTTCAATTCCGGGTTCGTGCCGGTGATCGCCTATCCGGTCTGGTTGCAGGACGTGGTCGCGAATCAGCCGATGAGCTGCGCCATCGATGCGATGAAGGGACTGTCCTACGGCGGTGCCGTCGCCGAACCCCTGTTGAAGACCGTCGCCTGGGTGCTCGGGCTCATCGTCGTGTTCGCGTATCCGGCGATCCGCGGCTACCAACGCGCCGCCGAAACCGGCGCCTGACCTCCGTCAGCCGATCCGGCCCGCTTCGCGTTCGGCTGCGGCGAAGTCGAAACCGACCCAGCGGTTTCGATTCGTCCAGCCGACCAGGTCGTAGCGCCAGCGGAACGGCCAGGTGCGGGCGACGGTGTTGAAGAGGACGGCGCCGAGGACGGTGTAATCGTCATGGGCGGAGAGCAGGGCGCGCTGGCCGCGCGGCGAGGCGTTGAAGAAGGCGTCGAACATGGCGACGGCCTGTTCGGTGGTCAGGCGGCCCATGCCCCAGAGGCCGCGTATGCGCATCCAGTACACCAGCCGGGCCTGCCACGGCCAGAGTTCTGCAATGGGGTCGCGGCCTTGCCGGAGGGCGGCGACGGCGGTGTCGACCAGGGCCAGCGAATCGGCGACGCTGTAGCCGGTGCAGGGATGCATCATGCCGCCGCGGGAGCCGAACGGAATCGCTTGGGCGGTCCCCTTTTTCGGGGGTGGCTGGTCCAGTGGGTAGTGCGCGGCCTCGGTCGGCTCGGCGCCGGTGAGCCGAATGCCGTGTGCGGCAAGGCGGTTCAGGGTGCGTCTGCGCAACTCGTGCTGCGGCATGCCGCCGCGCAGGCCGAGACTGGTCTCCTCGAAGATCACCGTGCCGTCGCCGAGCGGGACGGCATAGAGGAACGACGGCGGCTCACCCGGTCCCGCACCGTTCTCCGGACGCCAATCGAGCAGCAGTCCCTCGCCCTCGGTCACCATGGGCGCGGCGGTTTCGGCGTCGACGAAGATGCCGTGTGCACTTGCCGCGCGGCGCTGTCCGAGCGTCGGCAGCCCGCGGGTATCGAAAACCGTTGCGGCCCTGAGGATCGTGCCGTCCGCGAGTTCCACCTCGTTGGCCTCGACACGAGTGGCCCGCCCGGCGACAACGGTGGCGTCGTCGAGCCGCAGCGCATCGCGCAGTCCGGTTTTCGACAGCACGCAGTAGGGGCGGTCGATCCGATGCTCGGCCTTCGTCCAGACCGTCGGCTTCGGGATGCGTGCGGCAATGGCGCTCGACGGCAACCACTCCGGCAGTTCATCGATCCAGCAGGAGAACGTCGGCGGCCAGAGCCGCTCCGGACGCGGATCGACGGCGGCGACACGGAACCCGGCGCGCATGGCACGATGCGCCAGCGCTCGGCCGGTCGGTCCGAGCCCGACCACGCAGAGGTCGAACTCCCGGACCGCACTGTCACCCATGCTTCGCATTCAAACCGCTCCGTCCGTTCGCCCGCAACACTGTGTCCCGCAGGTCACCTACTTGGGTGTGATCCAAGTGGTGATGTCGGCGTGCACGACCTCGAGGCCGTGCTTGTCGTAGATGGACACCGGAACGGTCAGCTCCTGCCCCTCGGTGATCCGGGTGAAGTCGGGCACCTCGGCCAGCTTCGCCACCGCGCGCAGACCGGTCTCGGCCTTGGCCAGGTACTGCACATTCATGGCCTTGGGAATCCAGCGGTGCGTGTCGGGCACCGTGGCCTCGCTCAGCATGCCCATGGCCACCTCGGCCAGGTTGCAGGCCGCGATCGCGTGGAAGGTGCCCAGGTGGTTGTGGATGCCGAACCACTTCGGCGAGGTCACCTCGCACAGTCCGGGCTCCAGCCGCACGACGCTCGGCAGCACCGTCCCGAAGTAGGGCACCCGGGCCACCATGCCGAGCGAGAACAGGGTGTGCCCCAGCCGGTTGTCCGGCAACTTGTTCCAGATCCGATGAGTCGCGGTCGGTTTCGTCATGGCTCTATCTTACTCAGAAGTAAGTTTGTCTGCGGTAGGGTCGGGGCGCGCCCGGGATTCGCACCCTGACCTGCTGGCGAAGCGTTGGTAGGGGGCGGATTTGAAGTCGCCAACGCGGTCGGGCATACTGTTCGGGTTGCCTTGCACCGGGTCATGCCGTTCGGCGGTTGTGGCGGGTGGCGAGGCGAGCAACACCCAATCGTGTACCTCGCTGGACATCCAGCGCGGGTACGTCCGGGACAAACGTTCCAGGCCAGGTGAAGTTTCGAACCGAGGCCGAGGAATGAGCGGATGGGCGACACGCCCGACCGCGTGGACCGGAGAACCATGACAGATGAACAGCGGCGAGGATCGGGCGGTGCCCGGTCGCGGTCTCACGGTGTTGGATCTTGCCCGAGCGGGGGCCCTGCGTAGTTACGTAGGCTGCCGCCTCCGGGCCTGATCCGATCGGGCTGGGACGTCTTCGTGTGTTCGGGCTGTGCAATTGAAGGTGGTACGGAAGCCGGCTTCCGGACCACGAACGATAAGCGGAGAAAAGGACACTTAGCGTGGCGGGACAGAAGATCCGCATCAGGCTCAAGGCCTATGACCACGAAGCGATCGACGCGTCCGCGCGCAAGATCGTGGAGACGGTGACCCGCACCGGGGCCCGTGTGGTCGGGCCGGTGCCGTTGCCGACCGAAAAGAACGTGTACTGCGTCATCCGTTCGCCGCACAAGTACAAGGACTCGCGCGAGCACTTCGAGATGCGGACGCACAAGCGGCTGATCGACATCCTCGACCCGACGCCGAAGACGGTTGATGCCCTTATGCGCATCGACCTGCCGGCCAGCGTCGACGTCAACATTCAGTGACGGGGACTCGAGATATGACTGACAACAAGAACAGGCCGGCGGCCGGCATCCTGGGCACCAAGCTCGGTATGACCCAGGTGTTCGACGACAAGAACCGTGTCGTCCCCGTGACCGTCATCAAGGCCGGACCGAACGTCGTTACCCAGATCCGCACCGTGGAGCGCGACGGCTACAGCGCCGTCCAGGTCGCTTTCGGCGCCATCGACCCGCGCAAGGTGAACAAGCCGGTTTCCGGTCAGTTCGCCAAGGCCGGTGTCACCCCGCGCCGCCACGTCGCCGAGATCCGCGTCGCGGACGCCTCCACCTTCGAGGTCGGCCAGGAGATCAACGCCGATGTCTTCGAAGAGGGCGCCTACGTCGACGTCACCGGCACCAGCAAGGGCAAGGGCTTCGCAGGCACCATGAAGCGCCACGGCTTCGCCGGTCAGGGCGCCTCGCACGGTGCGCAGGCAGTGCACCGTCGCCCGGGTTCCATCGGTGGTTGCGCCACCCCCGGCCGCGTGTTCAAGGGCATGCGCATGTCGGGCCGCATGGGTAACGACCGCGTCACCACACAGAACCTGTCGGTGCACAAGGTCGACGCCGAGAACGGCCTGCTGCTGATCAAGGGCGCGATTCCGGGTCGCAAGGGCAGCGTCGTGACCGTCAAGAGCGCAGTGAAGGGTGGTGCGCACGCATGACCAGCGTCGAGAAGAAGACCAACCTGACCCTCCCGGTCAAGGAACTCGGCGGCAAGACCAACGGCACCGTCGAACTCCCCGCGGAGATCTTCGATGCCACCGCGAACATCTCGCTGATGCACCAGGTCGTGATCGCGCAGCTCGCTGCCGCACGCCAGGGCACGCACGCGACGAAGACGCGCGGCGAGGTCTCCGGTGGTGGCAAGAAGCCGTACCGCCAGAAGGGCACCGGCCGCGCCCGTCAGGGCTCGACCCGCGCGCCGCAGTTCACCGGTGGTGGCATCGTGCACGGTCCGCAGCCGCGTGACTACAGCCAGCGCACCCCCAAGAAGATGATCCGCGCCGCGCTGCGTGGCGCCCTCTCGGATCGTGCGCGCAACGAGCGCATCCACGTGATCACCGAACTGGTCTCGGGTCAGACCCCGTCGACCAAGACCGCGAAGTCGTTCCTGTCCGAGCTGTCGGACCGGAAGAAGTTCCTGCTCGTCCTCGGACGTGAGGACATCGCGGGCTGGAAGAGCGTGCAGAACCTGGAGTTCGTGCACCCGATCGCGCCGGATCAGCTCAACACCTACGACGTGCTGGAAAGCGACGAAGTGGTGTTCAGCGTCGAGGCCTTGAACGCCTTCGTGCACGGCCCCGCCGAATCCGCACAGGAGGAGAGCAAGTGACCACGATCGCCGACCCCCGCGACATTCTGCTGGCGCCGGTCATCTCGGAGAAGTCCTACGGACTGATCGAGGAAGGTACCTACACCTTCATCGTGCACCCGGATTCCAACAAGACGCAGATCAAGATCGCCGTCGAGAAGGTCTTCGGTGTGAAGGTGACCAGCGTCAACACCGCCAACCGTCAGGGCAAGCGCAAGCGGACCCGCTTCGGTTACGGCAAGCGCAAGGACACCAAGCGCGCGCTCGTGACCATCTCGGCCGACAGCAAGCCCATCGAGATCTTCGGAGGCCCGGTCGCGTAAGCGCCCGGGAATCCAGAAAGCAGAGAAGAACTCATGGCAATCCGTAAGTACAAGCCGACTACGCCGGGCCGTCGTGGCTCCAGCGTCTCGGACTTCGCTGAGATCACTCGGTCGACTCCCGAGAAGTCGCTGATCCGCCCGCTGCACAGCAAGGGTGGTCGTAATGCGCACGGTCGCATCACGACTCGCCACCGCGGTGGCGGCCACAAGCGTGCCTACCGTCTGATCGACTTCCGTCGCCTGGACAAGGACGGCATCCCGGCCAAGGTCGCGCACATCGAGTACGACCCGAACCGCACCGCCAACATCGCGCTGCTGCACTACCGGGACGGCGAGAAGCGCTACATCATCGCCCCCAAGGGCGTGGTGCAGGGCACCCCGATCGAGTCCGGCCCGACCGCCGACATCAAGCCGGGTAACAACCTGCCGCTGCGCAACATCCCGACCGGTACCACGATCCACAACGTGGAGCTGCGTCCGGGCGGTGGCGCCAAGATGGCCCGTGCCGCAGGTATGAGCATCCAGCTGCTCGGTAAGGAAGGCCCCTACGCCACGCTGCGTATGCCCTCCGGTGAGATCCGTCGCGTCGACGTGCGCTGCCGCGCCACCGTCGGCGAGGTCGGCAACGCCGAGCAGTCGAACATCAACTGGGGTAAGGCCGGCCGTATGCGCTGGAAGGGTCGCCGCCCCACGGTCCGTGGTGTCGTCATGAACCCGGTCGACCACCCGCATGGTGGTGGTGAAGGCAAGACCTCCGGTGGTCGCCACCCGGTCTCGCCGTGGGGTCAGCCGGAAGGCCGCACCCGCAAGCCCAACCGTCCGAGCGACAAGCTCATCGTCCGCCGTCGCAAGACCGGCAAGAAGCGCTGAAGGAGGAGGTAAGAAATGCCACGCAGCCTCAAGAAGGGCCCGTTCGTCGACGACCACCTCCTCGCGAAGGTGGACGTTCAGAACGAAAAGGGCAGCAAGCAGGTCATCAAGACCTGGTCCCGTCGTTCGACCATCATCCCCGATTTCATCGGTCACACCTTCGCCGTCCACGACGGCCGCAAGCACGTGCCGGTGTTCGTCTCGGAGTCCATGGTCGGCCACAAGCTGGGTGAGTTCGCGCCCACCAGGACGTTCAAGAGCCACGTCAAGGAAGACCGGAAGAGCAAGCGGCGATGACCACTGAGACTCAGAACCCGACTGCCCGGGCGACGGCGAAGCACGTTCGCGTCACCCCGATGAAGGCTCGCCGTGTCGTGGACCTGGTCCGCGGCAAGCGGGTCGAGGACGCCCTCGCGATCCTGAAGTTCGCGCCGCAGGCCGCGAGCGAGCCGGTCGCGAAGGTCGTCGCCAGCGCCGCGGCCAACGCCGAGAACAACCTCGGCCTGAACCCGGCCACGCTGGTCATCTCGACCGCCTACGTCGACGAGGGCGCGACCATGAAGCGTTTCCAGCCGCGGGCCCAGGGCCGCGCGTTCCGGATCCGCAAGCGCACCAGCCACATCACCATCGAGGTCGAGAGCGTGCCCACCGCCGGTGCTGCTCGCAGCCGCCGGAAGGGAGGGGCAAAGTAAATGGGACAGAAGATCAATCCCCATGGCTTCCGCCTCGGTATCACCACCGACTGGAAGTCGCGTTGGTACGCGGACAAGCAGTACGCGGACTACGTGAAGGAAGACGTCGCCATCCGCAAGCTCCTCGCCACCGGCATGGAGCGGGCGGGCATCTCCAAGGTGGAGATCGAGCGCACCCGTGACCGGGTTCGCGTCGACATCCACACCGCGCGTCCCGGCATCGTCATCGGTCGCCGCGGCGCCGAGGCCGATCGCATTCGCGCCGAGCTGGAGAAGCTCACCAAGAAGCAGGTGCAGCTGAACATCCTCGAGGTCAAGAACCCCGAGTCGGATGCGCAGCTCGTTGCCCAGGGTGTCGCCGAGCAGCTGTCCAACCGTGTGGCGTTCCGTCGCGCGATGCGCAAGGCCATCCAGTCGGCCATGCGTTCGCCGAACGTCAAGGGCATCCGGGTGCAGTGCTCGGGCCGCCTCGGCGGCGCCGAAATGTCGCGCTCGGAGTTCTACCGCGAGGGTCGCGTCCCGCTGCACACGCTGCGCGCGGACATCGACTACGGCCTCTACGAGGCCAAGACCACCTTCGGTCGCATCGGCGTGAAGGTCTGGATCTACAAGGGCGACATCGTCGGTGGCAAGCGTGAGGTCACGGCCGCGGCCGCGCCCGCCGCTGGTGACCGCCGCGAGCGTCGGGAGCGGCCGAGCCGCCCGCGTCGGTCCGGTTCCGCCGGTACCACCGCGACCAGCACCGAGGCCGGGCGTGCGGGCGCTGCTACCGCGGTTGCCGACGCTCCGGCGGAAACACAGGAGGGCTGACGCATGTTGATGCCACGGAAGGTCAAGCACCGGAAGCAGCATCACCCGGGTCGTTCCGGAATGGCAAAGGGCGGCACTTCGGTCGCGTTCGGTGAATTCGGCATCCAGGCTCTCGAGCCGGCCTACGTCACCAACCGGCAGATCGAGTCCGCGCGTATCGCGATGACCCGCCACATCAAGCGTGGCGGCAAGATCTGGATCAACATCTACCCGGATCGCCCGCTCACCAAGAAGCCGGCCGAAACCCGCATGGGTTCCGGTAAGGGCTCGCCGGAGTGGTGGATCGCGAACGTCAAGCCCGGGCGCGTGATGTTCGAAATGAGTTACCCCAACGAGGAGATCGCTCGTGAGGCCCTGCGCCGCGCGATGCACAAGCTCCCCATGAAGTGCAGGATCGTGACCAGGGAGGAGCAGTTCTGATGGCTACCGGTACACCGGCCGCAGAGCTCCGCGAGCTCAATGAAGAGGAGCTCGTCGCCCGCCTGCGCGAGTCGAAGGAAGAGCTGTTCAATCTGCGCTTCCAGATGGCGACGGGTCAGTTGGACAACAACCGTCGCCTGCGCGTCGTGCGTCACGAGATCGCGCGCATCTACACGGTCATGCGTGAGCGCGAGCTCGGCCTGGCCTCGGCACCCGCTGGCAAGGGAGATGCGGCATGAGTGAAGAGAACGTGACCCCCGAGGTCAAGCGCGGCACCCGCAAGGTTCGCATCGGCTACGTGGTCTCGGACAAGATGAACAAGACCATCGTCGTCGAGCTGGAAGACCGCACGCGGCACAAGCTCTACGGCAAGATCATTCGCTCCACCACCAAGGTGAAGGCGCATGACGAGAACGAGATCGCCGGCGTCGGCGACCGCGTCCAGCTGATGGAGACCCGCCCGCTGTCGGCCACCAAGCACTGGCGGTTGGTCGAGGTCCTGGAGAAGGCCAAGTAACCCCTTTTCCGGCGGTAGAGCAAAGGCCCGCTTCCCATTTGGGAAGCGGGCCTTTTTCATATTTGCTCGGCAGTTCGGATTATTCATCCGGTCTGTGGCGGAGCCGGTCTATCGTTTCGATCGAATAACGATGCCAGCGTTGTGCTGATGACGTTCGACAGTATTGGCAGCAATTGATCGCGACCCGGCGGAATGATCCAGTGCGCCCCTTCGCGGGTCCACCGCCCGAGGCCTGTCGGTATCATCAGCGCGCTGCCGACGACGGGCACACAAATGTTTTTCCGTGCCAGCAGTTCCAGGACCTGATCACCCGGGGCGTAGTCCACGGCCGCGACGAAGGTCCAGCGGATCTGCCGCGCCAGCACCGGGCCGGGAGTTCCCTGCTGTAGCAAGGAATTTCGGACTTTTTCGGCCAATAGCTTGGGCATGTGGATAATGCCCAGATGGTTCGTCACCGGCAGCATGACGTAACCGCCGCGTTCCTCGGCGGGGAGATGAAACTGTTGGCGGTAGTAGTCCGCCCAATCGACGACGCTCGCGAGTTCCTCGGTGTCCACGGTGGCCTTTGTCCCGTTCAGCACTGATGTCGTTTGGTTTGCAAGTAGCCTGAGGCCGGATCAGATGTATGCCCGGAATATCTTTCCGGGATTGTTGCCCAGCCGAGTCGGAAGATTGTGTTGTGCGCGGAATGACCCAGAACCTCACCATCGGTGAGCGGGTGTCTTGGTACCGACGGCGTCGCGGTATGTCCCAAGATGTGCTAGCCGGTCTTGTCGGGCGGACAGACGATTGGATGAGCAAGGTCGAGAACAATCGGATTCCGCTGGACCGCTTGTCGGTGATCCGCCTACTCGCGGACGCATTGGATGTTTCGCTGGGAGACCTGATCGGTGATCCGAGTCTGTTGGAATGGACCACCGACAGCGGGAGTTCGACCATCCCCGCACTCCGGGCCGCGTTGATGGATTACAGCCATTTGATGCCTGCGCCGGTGCCGCCCGGTCGTGATCCGGAGTCGTTTCAGCTCCCCGCGCTCGAACGGGAGCTGCGTGGTGTCTTCGATGCCTATCAGGGGGCCAGGTTCGGATTTGTGGCGGGCCGATTGCCCGGCCTGTTGTCTGCCGCGCTGGCGGTCGCCCAGCGAGCGGAAGACGAATCCGGGTACCGGCTGTTGGCACTGTGCTATCAGGTGGCGGCCTCGGTATTGACCAAGCTCGGTGAAACCGATTTGGCTTGGAACGCCGCCGAACGAGGTCTCGCGGCGGCTCAGCGAACCGACGATCTCGCGATCGTCGGTTCCCTGATGCGATCTGTCGCCTTCACGGTGATGTCCACGGGCCGTGTGCAACCCGCTGTCGATCTGGTCGAAGCCGGAGCGGCCTACTTGCAGCCGTACCTGCACGAGGGGCGGGACGACATGTTGTCGGTGTACGGAACGCTGCTGCTCGTCGGCTCGATGGCAGCCGCGCGGAGCAATCGTCGCGACACCGTGCAGGAGTTTCTGGCCGAGGCGGATGTGGCTGCGCGGAAGCTGGGTGGTGATCGGAACTGCCTGTGGACCGCGTTCGGACCCACCAATGTCGCAATCCATCGCGTCAACACCGCGATGGAACTCGGTGATGTGCAGATCGCGCTTCGGTTGGGACCTGGGCTGGATACTTCCGCCCTCCCGGTGGAGCGCCGGATTCGTCACCAACTCGAGCTTGCTCGCGCGTTCAATCTTGCTGGCCGCCAGCAGGATTCGGTATCGGCTCTGCTGGACGCCGAGCAGGCGGCCCCGGAACAGGTCCGCCATCATTACCTCAGTCGGCAACTCGTACTCACCTGGATGCGCAACGCGCACGGCAGTCCTTCGTTCGTCTTGCAAGCCTTGGCCCAACGAATGCACGTCGTGAGGTAACCAATGACCAATGCGGACAATCGGTTTGCGCGCGCACGTCTGGCGGCGGGAGCGCTCTTCGTGCGCGGTGACGAGGTGCTGTTGGTGCACAAGACTTACGGCAGCGGTTGGGATATTCCCGGCGGGTATGTCGAGCCCGGGGAGTCGCCAGCCGCTGCCTGCCGTCGCGAGATCCGCGAAGAGATCGGAATCGACCGTGCGCCAAGGCATTTGCTGGTTCACGATTGGGCGCCGAGCGAGGGAGAAGGCGACAAGATTCTCTATGTTTTCGATTGTGGTGAGATCGGAGCCGATGAGCGAGACATCAGCCTCCAGGAGAGCGAACTCGACCGCTGGGCGTGGGTTGGGTTGTCGAAGCTCGATGACTACCTGATCCCGCGGCTCGCCCGCCGACTACGTCAAGCACATATCGCGCGTTCCGAGAGCCGTACCGTCTACCTCGAACATGGTGAGCCCGCGCCGATGTGATCCGCGCTGGGGCATGTGGTTGCCGTCGGATCGAATCATGGGATTAATCGGTGGCGTGCGGGTGGGCGGGCGTGGGACGCTCGGTCGGGTGCGGGCCTACAGGGAGGTGCTGGCTGACTCGGCAGTGCGCAATGTGCTGCTGCTGGGGGTGATGGTTCGCATTCCGTTCTTCGCCGGATCGGTGTTGCTCGCACTGCATGTGGTGCAGACGTTGCACGGGTCGTATGGGCAGGCCGGGGCGTTGAGTTCGATTGTCACGCTGTGCGTTGCGGCGAGTGGGCCGTGGCGTGGGCGGATGTTGGACCGTTTCGGGCTACGGCGCACTATTCTGCCGTCGATCGTGGTCGGGGCGGTGTGCTGGTCGATCGCGCCGTTCGTCGGGTACGGGGCGCTACTGGTGCTGGCGGCGATCGCCGGGCTTTTCGATATTCCGATCTTCACGGTGGTTCGGCAGGCCGTGATCGCCACGACCACCGAGCAGAGCCGCCAACCGGCGCTGGCACTGGAATCGGTGTCGGTGGAGATGGCGTTCATGGTCGGGCCGGTGCTCGGTGTCGCCGCCGCGACGGTTTGGTCGACGACGCTCACCCTCTTCGGGATGCAGATGGCGCTGGTGTCGGCGGGAGCCTTTGTGTGGGTCCGCAATCCGCCGCTGCGCTCGGACGACAAGGCCGAGGACGCGACAGTGCCGCGGCGCGAATGGTTCCGGGTCGAGTTCGTCGCGCTGTGCGTCGGCGCGTGTGTGGCGATCGCGGTGCTCGCGGGTTCGGAATTGACATTCGTATCCGCCATTCGCGAGTTCGGCGCGCAGCGGTGGCTCGGCGTGGTCATGGCGGTCTGGGGTTTCGGTTCGCTGGTCGGCGGGCTCGTCTACGGCGCGTTGCACCGCTCCATTTCGACGTATGTGCTGCTCGCCGGGCTCGGCGCCGTCACCATTCCGATGTGCTTCGCCGTCGGTCCGGTATCGCTCGGGGTGACCGGGCTCGTTGCCGGAGCGCTTTGTGCGCCAACACTTGTCGCATCCGTCGATCAGTTGAGTCGAATTGTTCCGGAAGGCGGGCGCGGCGAGGCGATCGGCTGGCACGGCGCCGCGATGACGCTCGGCAATGGCATCGGCAGTTCCCTCTGCGGCGTCGCGATCGACGCGGGCGGATTCCCGGCGGGTTTCGCAGCGGCCGCGGCACTCGGGCTCGGGCTCGGTATCGGGCTGTTGCTGCTGGTCAAGGTGGTGCGTCGGGTCGACCGGGAGGAGTTGCGCGCCGGGGCGCGTTGAACTTGCGCGACACAGGTCTTGCGTTATACGTATACATCTACTTATAGTGATTCTCGACGGACGCCGAGGAGTGGGCTCGAGGCGACCGGAGAACAGCAGATCAACTCACCGCAGCGGACCGAATCGGGTCCGCTGGCGTTGGACACATGCTTTTTTGCATATCTATTTATGAGACGGGGAATCATGACACCGGATTCGAGCACACCGACCGACACTGCTTCGGACGTGGCAACGATCAACATCGAGAAAAACGCATCGGATATGCGCGATGTGCTGCTCAAAGTAGGTCCCGGCGGCCTGCGCAGGCAGCGCTTCGTCGGGCGGAAGCTCGGTGAGACAAGGGAATTCACCAAATCGGGAATCGAGGTAGTCCGGGTCTACCTGAGCCGCAAGGGCAAATACGTTGTGCATCGGCAGCGGGCCGACTGGATGGACTTCGCGCTGACGAACTGGACCAAGGATCTGAAGAACTGGCGCGAGATCTTCGACGTCGACGACCAGACCTGGGGCGACTACACGGTGGACATCGTCGACTCGGTCGAGGAACTCGCCGGGCGGATTCCGGCACGCATCTACCGCGAACTCGTCGGCACCGCGACGAGTCCGAAGATCGACGAACTCGACATCTGAGACCGGTCCGCTCGCTCGGACCTCGAAAGGACTTCTCCCACATGTTCGCTCGACTGGGCGCGATCGTTGTGCACAACCCGTGGAAGGTGATCGGTCTCTGGCTGTTCATCGTGATCGCGGTGGTGGCCACGGCGCCGCAACTGAAATCGACCACCGACCAATCCGAATTCCTGCCATCGCATTACGAGTCGATTCAGGCAATGCAATTGCAGCAGAAGGCATTTCCACAACAGCAGGCGCCCGCGGCGCTGCTCGTCTTCGTCCGCGCGGACGGCGCACCGCTGTCCGAGGCCGATTCGGCGAGCGTGACGGCGATCGCGTCGAAGCTCGACGACCGGAGAATCAAGGACGTCATCGGTATCCAGGCCGTTCCGGCCTCGGAGAACCGGTTGGTGCAGATCGCCGCCGTGCAGATGACGAAGGTGACCAATGCGGGCGATACGACGCAGAGCGATGCGGTCAAGAAACTGCGCGACGCGTTGCGCGATCAGGTGCAGGGTTCGGATCTGAAGGCGGGCGTCACCGGTCAGGCGGCGCAGATGCTGGACCAGACCGAGTCCGGTGAAAAGGGTATGGCCATTATCGGTATCGCGACAGTGGTGCTGATTCTGGTGTTGCTGCTGATCATCTTCCGCAGCCCGGTGATCGCGCTGCTGCCGATTGTCGTGATCGGTGCGGTCTCCGGCACCGTCGGCGGTCTGATCGCGATGGTGAGCAAGGCCTTCGATCTGAAGGTCGACAGTTCGGTGAATTCCATTCTGCTGGTGGTGCTTTTCGGTGTCGGCACCGACTACATCCTGTTCCTGATGTTCCGGTACCGGGAGCGACTGCGGGCCGGCGAGGATCCGAAGACCGCGATGGTCAGTGCGGTCACCAAGGTCGGCGAGGCGATCACCTCGGCGGCGGGTGCGGTGATCATCGCGTTCATGGCGCTTACCCTGTCCACACTCGGCATGTTCCGTGCGCTCGGTCCCGCCCTGGCGATCGCCGTCGCGGTGGCGCTGCTGGCCGGTCTGACGCTGGTGCCCGCCGTGGTTTCGCTGTTGGGCACCAAGGTGTTCTGGCCGTCGAAGGCATGGCAGCAGGAGCCGAAGGGCGCGCGCTTCGGTGCGATCGGCGCGGCGATGGGTCGGCGGCCCGGTGCGTTCGCGGCGGTGTCCGGTGGGCTGCTGGTGGCCCTGGGTGTGCTGGCGTTCGGCTTCCATCCGACGTTCGATCTGAGCTCGGGCTCGACCTCGGATTCCTCCGAATCGACCGTCTACAACAAGGAATTGCTCAAGGGGATGCCCGCCGGGTCGACCCAACCGTCCGAGGTGCTGTTGCATTCGGACACCGGCGCACCGCTCGACAATGACCAGCTCACCGCCTACCGTGCCGCAATCGCCGCGGTGCCGGGCGTGAGCCAGGTCGGGGCGCCGACGGTATCGAGTGACCGACTGGCCGCCGACTTCCAGGTGACCCTCGATGGTGCGCCCGAATCGGATGCCGCGCTCGATACGGTGCGTGATCCGCTGCGCGACGCCGCGCATTCGGCGGCACCCGCGGGCACTACCGCTGTGGTGGGTGGCATCTCGTCGGTGTACGTCGACTTCCAGGACGCGATGGTGCACGACTACAAGATCGTGTTCCCGGTGGCGGCGATTCTCATCATGATCGTGCTCGCGCTGCTGCTGCGCAGTCTGGTGGCGCCGTGGTACCTGATGGCCTCGGTCTTCCTCGGTTTCGCCGCGACGCTCGGTGCCGCGGTACTGGTTTTCCAGCACTTCCAGGGCAATTCCGGACTGATCTTCACCCTGCCGGTGATCATGTACCTGTTCGTGGTGGCACTCGGCACCGACTACAACATTCTGATGGTCGCTCGCCTGCGTGAGGAGGCGCGGGCCGGAAACGAGCCGAAACAAGCTGCGGCCCTTGCGGTTCGGCACACCGGCCCGACCGTCGCCGCAGCCGGTGTAATCCTGGCGGGCACCTTCGCCTCGATGATGTTGGCGGGCAACAATGTGTTGTCGCAAATGGGCTTTGCGATCTCGGTCGGCATCGCGATCGCCGCATTCGTCATGGCGATGTTCTTCACCCCGGCAGTGACCGCGCTGATCGGGCACCGTGCCTGGTGGCCGGGGCATGGGGACCGGGATTCGAAGGGTGCATCCGAGGGGAAGTCGCAAGCTGTGCGCTCGGATCCGTACGCGTACTCGGATACGTACAACTAAGGGCCGAGCAGGCAGCGGTAACTGGTCGAACCTCGCAACACAGATCAGCCCAGCCGCTGAGTAATCGGGGCCGTCCGACTCGGGATATCCAAGTCGGACGGCCCTTCTCGTCATCCTCAACGCTCGTTGCCGGATACCCAGTGCCTACCTCGCATACGGTGCAACCTATGCGAGGTAGGCACTGGGTATGCGCGAGCAGGGATCACCGAATGCCGCACTGCTGACGCTGCTGTGCGCCGCCGCTAACCCCGCGCTGTCGGTGGTTGCGCCGCCGCGCTGCTGGTGCGGCGTTCCTGCCGCCGCTGGTTGCACAGCCGCCGCGTTGCTGCTGCCACCTCGGGCTGCCGCCGCTGCTGCTACCTCGGGCCGCCGCCGCTGCGTTGCTGCTGCTGTCTGCCGTTGCCGCTGCTGTCGCTGCCGTTGCCGTTGCCGCTGCCGGTTAGCACCGCTGCCGGTTAGCACCGTTGCCGTTGCCGCTGCTGCAGGTTAGCACCGTTGCCGTTGCCGTTGCCGTTGCCGCTGCTGCTGGTTAGCGCCGTTGCCGTTGCCGTTGCTACCCATTCGTTGCTGCTGCCGCTGCGTTGCTGACGGCCGCAGTGGCGCGGTATTCGTGAGTGGTAAGCACCGAACGCCGCTCTGCTGCTGGTGCAGCGTTGCTGCTGCTGTCGGGCTGTCGGGCTGTCGGTTGCCGTTGCCGTTGCCGTTCCCGCTGCTGTCGCTGTCGCCGCTGCTGCTGGTTAGCGCTGTTGCCGTTGCCGTTGCTACCCGTTCGTTGCTGCTGCTACCCGTTCGTTGCTGCTGCCGCTGCGTTGCTGACGGCCGCAGCGGCGCGGTATTCGTGAGTGGCAAGCACCGAATGCCGCTCTGCCGCTGCTGCTGGTGCAGCGTTGCTGCTGCCGCTGCTGCCGCTGCTGCCGCTGCTGCTGGTCAGCGTTGTTGCCGTTGCCGCTGGTACCCGTTCGCTGCTGCTGTCGGGCTGCTGGGCTGCCGGTTGCCGTTGCAGCTGCTGTCGCTGTCGCCGCTGCTGGTTAGCGCCGTTGCCGTTGCTGCTGCTACCCGTTCGCTGCTGCTGTCGCGCTGCTTGCAGTGGCGAGGTCTGGTTAGCTGCTGATTGCGTAGGGGCGGCGGACTCGGCGGGCGAATTCCAGGACTTGGGCGATGGCGGTGCGGGAGAGGCCGACTTCGGCGCCGATGCTGGTCGGGGTCCAGGATTGGTCGGCGAGCATGAGGATTTCGGCGAGTTGTTCCACGGGGATGACGGAGAGGCCGCGGCCCGCGATTGCGCGGGCGACCGACCATACCTCGATATCGTCGCTCTCGGAGCCGAGGTTCTCGGTCAGCAGGTCCTCGGCCGAAAGTGATTGCACGACTTCGCTGATCACCTCGCTGGTGGTGCGGCGAGGTGTCTCATCCGCAACGAGTTGCCTGACCTCGGCCTCGGATGCTGCGGTCTGATCCTCGTGATCGGCTGCGGAGTTGTCGGCGCTCGAAGTGCGGTGGCCCTCCATTGCTCGTGTGATGCGTTCGGCCGGGGTCGGTGCCGCGGAACCGCGGGTAGCACGCTGGGTTTCGGTGGGTGTGCTTGTGCGTGTGGGGGTTTCGGGGCGAGTGCTGGACTTCGCAGGATGGGCAGCGTCAGCTGGTGTGCCCGTGCCCGCAGCGGTTGCGGTGCGGAACACCGTGGCGCGATCGGTGTCGGTCGGTGCGCGGTCCCCGGCGTCCGCATTGGTCTGCGCGACGGATTCGACCGTTGCCGTATCGAAGATGCTCAGCTGCGACTGTGCTGCGGCCCGCCGCGGTTCCGCTTCTCCGACAACAGAAGTCGCGCTCGCACTCCGATTGGAACGCTCGGCGCGACCGGACGCTCTGGTCGTGGCATCGGGCTCAAAGCCTGCAGTCCCCGAGGCCGTGTGCTCGTCCGGAGCGCTGGCGTCGGCCGCCGTCGCGGTCCGGAGGTCGATATCCGTAGCAGGAACAGTTGCGTCGTCTGCGGCAGGCAAAGCCCCGCGATCGTCGGCCGCAGGTGCTGTACGGGGCTCGAAGCCGCTGGTATTGGAGGCCGTGTGCTCGTAGCGAGTGGAAGCAGTAGTCGCGGACGCGGTACGGACGTTGGCGGCGACAGGCGTGCGCTCATCGGTAGCAGTCGCCGAGGTCCGGGGATCGAGTCCTGCTGCGGCAGCAGTCGTGTGCTCGTCGCGGGTGCTGGCGGTACTCGGCGTAGCCGTCCGGGGAGCTGAGCCTGTGCCAGCGAAAGTTGTGCGCTCATCGGTAGCGTCCGCCAGCTCGGCCCGGGTATCGAAACCTGTTGTGGCAGTGAGAGTCATGCGCTGATCGGGAGCAGTCACCGCGGTCTGGGGATCGAGACCGGTTGCGGCAGTCGTGTGCTCATCGTGGGTGCCGAGCGCATTCGATACAGCTGCCCGGGGCGCGACACCCGCAGCAGCGAAAGTCGCGCGCTCATCGGCACCGGTCCGGGAGACGAATCCGTTCGCGGCAACGGCCGTGCGCTCGTCGCGGGTAGTGGCGGCACTCTGCGCTGCCGTCTGTGGCGCGAAGTCCGTGGCAGCGAAGGTCGCGCGCTCATCGGCAGCGGTCCCTGGCGCGTCCAGAGGCTCGAACCCGGCAAAGGTCGTGTCACGAGCATTCACTGGTGCAGTCACGGACTTACCCCGCGCGGTGGCATGCGCTGCGCGCTCGGCGCTCGCAGCGGTATCAGGTGTAATGCGCGGGTCGAGGTCCGACGCATGAAATGCGTTTTCGCCGAGGCGATTCGCGCCGGTTGCCGACGTATGGGCTGACGATGTTCCGTTGGCGTCGGTGAAGGGCCGCGCGGTGCCATGGATCGGATCCGTCGCACGCACCGTGTGACCGGGGCGGTAGTCGTCGCTCGGGATCTGTTGGGTGAGGCGGCCGTTGGTCGAGCGGGTGCTCTGCGCGTGGTACACGAGGGTTTCCGTGCAATCGAGGCGCGAGACGGGAACCGCGTCGGGTTGTGCGGCGCGCATCGCCGCTTCCGCGACATGGGGATCCATATCGACCGGGAAGCGGACACCGGCTTGGTCGAGCAGGGGATCGAAACCCTTGGCGGCGAGCAGTTCTCGACGGTCGGTGGGTTCATCGGCACGGAACGTATCGATGGGTGCGCCGCGCTCGGTGGTGACCCGGTGCCGGGGCGGCAGGTCGGGTTCGTCCTCGACCATCGGGACACCGTCGATGAGCAGGGCGTATCGCGCGGAGACCCAGGCGTGCAACCAGATGACGACGCCGACCATGACCGGTGCGATCGCGTATTCGGCGGCCTGGCCGAAGGATCCGGCGGCCAGGTGCGGGCCCGCGTTGAGCGCGATGGTCGTGCCGAGCAGCGCGGTCTCGAAGAAGACGACCTTGCCGCGGTCGAGTTCGCGGCCCCAGCGGGCGGCCGTCGTCGCGGCCACCATGATGGTGATGATCGGGATCGAGATCATCGCCTCGATCCCATAGCTCAACCAGTACAGGGGATCTGCCATATTCCCGCTGGGCACCAGGTTGTGCTGTACATTCACCCCGGCCCACACCATGCCGAGCACCACGACGGCGATCAATGCGCGCGAGGACCATTCGGCCCGCCGGTACAACTGGGCAAGGCGCGCATCCTGATTCGAGACCCGCCGCCGCGCCGCAAGTGCGCGCCGATGCCAGCGGGCATCCGCGTCATCGGCGCGCTGGATGGCCGACATGGTTCGCCGGTTGCGCTTCTCCGCCGTGAGTTCATCCTGGACGGCCCGTTTGCGCTGCCCCCGCCGCTGCGCCCGAACCCATTGCGCAAGTTCGCGTTCCGCATCGATCTCGTCATCCGATAATGCCTGTACCAGCGCCGCGTCATCCTGCAGCGGTAACCGCCCCCGCGCGTTCGCGACCCGCTCGGCCAATGCGGCGATCTCGGACCTACCGGTCGACTGTTTGTCGCGCATCGCGAGCCTTCCCAGGAGCAGGTGTCATACCGACGCAGACCTACATGCTCGAACATATGTGTGATCGCACCGAGATTAAACCGCTACCCGCCCGAGGTCAATGCTGCGCACCCCGAAAACTCGAACAAATGCGCGAATCGCGAGCTCCCCGGCTTGCGCGGAATTCGGGTCAGCTGAGGGTGGTGTGCCAGACGATGGCGGCGGCCAACGCGCCCGCGCCGTTTATCGACCAGTGCAGGGCGATAGGGGCCAGGAGGCTGCCGCTGCGGCGGCGCAGCCAGGTGAAGACGACGCCCGCGGCGGCGGTGGCGAGGACGGCGAGCAGGATGCCGATGATCTGACCGGCCGGGCCGCCGCCGATGAAGCCGGTCAGGCCGCGGTTGCTGGTGGTCAGGCCGAGGGAGGAGGCGATATGCCAGAGGCCGAACAGCAGGGAGCCCGTCGCGAAGACGCCGCGGACGCCGTACACGCGGTCGAGCGTGCCGTGCAGGACACCGCGGAAGGCCAGCTCTTCCGGAATCGCGGTCTGCAGCGGGATGACGATCATCGATGCGATGAGCGCGCCGGAAATGGTGGCGTAGCGGTCGGCGAGGAAGAACGGCCGGGTGATCGGCAGCAGCGCCCCGATCGCGACCACCGCGAGCACCAGGCCGACCGCGCCGAGCGCCCAGAGCGTGCTGCGTCGCCAGTGCCGTGGTGCGAGTCCGAGTTCGGACCAGCCGAGTCCACGTCGCCGCATGAGCCCGAGCAGCACCACGGCGGCGATCGGAACGGTGAGGATGCTCGCCCACGCGGTGGTGAAGTGGGCGATCAGATTCGTGCAGGCCAGGACGATCACCACAACGGCCACGTCGAGATAGGCGTGCAGTTTGTGGCGGGGCGGCGCCGCTTCGCCGAGGTCCTGTTGAAGCATCCGGCCCAGTCTACGGATGCCCGCAACTGGCGCGACGGGTTCGGCTTCAGGGGGTTGCGTGATCAACATGGTCGTACCTTGTTTCGCGCTACGCTCTGTCGGCGTTAATGCCGACCCCGCCAACCCTGCGGATCCGCCCATGCCTGCAGCGTCCGAGCACTGTCGAACCGGCGCGGTGCGCCGCTGACCGGGTCGGTGAATTCGAGTGATGTGGCCAGCAATTGCAGGGGCCGAGTGAAGTCGTGCACAGATTTGTCGGTGAGCACCGGATAGAAGTCGTCGCCGAGGATCGGAATGCCGAGTCCGTTCATATGCAACCGCAGCTGATGGGTGCGCCCGGTCAGCGGCCGCAGCCGATAGCGGCCGAGGCCCTCGCGCTGCTCGAGCAATTCGATCCAGGTCTCCGCATTGGGCTCACCCACCACCTCCTGCGCGGCGAGCACCTGCTTCTCCTTGATGATCCGGCTGCGCACCGTGCGCGGCAGCGTCAGCTCCGGATCGAAGGGGGCGATGGCCTCGTACTCCTTGCGCACCGTGCGCTTGTGGAACATCGTCTGATAGGCCCCGCGTCGGGCCGGATTGATCACGAAGAGCACCAGCCCCGCGGTGACGCGATCGAGCCGGTGCGCCGGAATGAGATCGGGTAGGTCGAGTTCGCGACGTAGCCGCACCAACGCTGTCTGCAGGATGTGCTGGCCGCGCGGAATCGTCGCCAGGAAGTGCGGCTTGTCCACCACGAGCAGATCGTCGTCGCGGTGGACGATCGGGATATCGAACGGAACTTCGGTCTCATCGGGTAGGTCGCGATGGAACCAGACCGCGCCGCCCGGTACATACGCCGCGTCCGGCGCGATCGGACCGGATAGATCGACGATCCCGCCCGCGTCCAGCAGCTCATCGATGCGCGCGGCGGGGACACGAGGCAGCCGATCCACCAGATGGTCGCGAATGGTCGCCCAATCGCCCTGCTCCGGTAGGCGGAGCCGGGCCGGATCCAGGCCGTGCCGCTTGGGCAACGGCGGCTGCTGCCTCCTTCTCATTACCGACGACCTTAGTCGGCCACGAATCCCCAGCTCACGGCCGGGTCGGGCTCAGAATCCGCGCAGCCGATCCGGGGTGACGCGCACCGTGACCGAGTAGTCGGCGTGGAACTGTTCCTCGGTCATCGAAAGCGAGGCGAGTCCGTCGGTGTATTTCTCGGTGAACGCGGCGACCTCCGCCGGTGCCGGCCCGGCTTCGTCGATTCGCGCGGTACCGGTGAGAATCACCACGTCGCCGCCGGTCGCGGTGCTGTTGAGATGCAGCGACACCCGAGAATTGCGGGCGATATTGCGCAGCTTCGGCCTATCGGCCTGGCTGAAGATCAGGAATTCACCGTCGCGCCATTGAAACCACACCGGATTCGGCTGTGGTGTTCCGCTGGGGCCGACGGTGGTCAGCCAGATGACATTCTCGCGTTCCAGGCGGTCGGCGACCCTGGCACCGAATGCGGTGCCGGTGTCGACGACGGGCGTGGCGGAGCGATCGGATTCGGTGGTGGTCATGATTCTGCCAACGCCGACAGCGTGCAGTCGATTCCGAGGCGGCGCAGTCGCGCCATTACGACTACGGCTCGGCGCGTTCGTCCAGCACCATCCGCCGGGACTCGACCAGCGTCTGCCGGGCGCGGCGGCGGACCTTGCAGCTGTCGACACTGCAATTCAGATGCACCTGCATCGCCCGGTGCGCCTGCCGCTCGGTCAAGGTGCCGGGATCACGGCGGCAATCGCCGATATTCGAAATAATTGTCGTGACAAACATTTTCACATCTCCAACCGCAGTCGCAATCTGTGCAGCTGCATAAGCTAGTAATGCTCGTGCACGAAAGTTGCTGGGATAGTGCGTCGTTCACACAAGCTTCCCCGGCGCGTCGAAGATGTGTTGCCAAGTGCGGTGAGAGAACCGGTCATTCGGTATTGAACAGCGGTTGGTGCCCGCAGCGCCGATCGGCCACCTCTCGCCACTGCTCGTGCCTGGGCATGGAAATCGTTGTCGGAGGCAAGATCTCACTGTGCGAGCTGCACATCGAACTCCTCGGCAAGTGTCCTACCCTGTGCGGCATTTCGGTCCGGTGAGCAGCGGCGGCCAGTGTGTGGCGGCGCATCCCCTTGTTGGCGGGTCTTGTGAAGTTGCCCAGATGGGATGCATTGTCGTCTGTGTATCGACAGCCGGGATTTCGGTGACGCCGGGATGAACTCGGCGCTAACGTGATCCGCAAATCGACTCCCGACGGGCAGCGGGATCGATTGGCAGGAGGTAACAACGTGAGTTTCCTCGAATTGCGTGTCAGTAGTCGGACGAACCATTCCTAGCGGTTGGTTCGGAAAGTAGATCGCCGCGTGCTCTGCGGCGAAGATCGTTGTGCGAGGGGATGTTCCGATGTCAACAGTGGTGGCGCCGTCGAGCGCGCAAGAGTACGCGTCCGATAGATACACGAAAGGGTTTGCGGTATTCGAAGAATGGCAACTGCACCGCTACAACCGGGAGAGCTATCTCGGGCGTCCGTTGCGCACCGCGCGGCTGGGAATTCGCTATCTCACGCTGCCGCATTATTTCGGCAGAGTGCCACCGATCCGGCTGTGGTTGCGGCGTTTCGGTGGGCCGCGCGTGCTGCCGGATTTCGCCTGCGTCGGCGCGCTGAAGTGTGGCACTACCGACCTGGCCAGCTACCTCATGCAGCATCCGAGCATCCTGGCGCCGCTCACCAAGGAGATCGGGCACGGCTGCCCGCACATGTGGGGTCCGTTCTTCCCGACGCAGCGGCAGAAGGCCGAGGTGATGCGATGTACCGGCCAGGCGCTCGCGGGCCATTTCGACCCACTGCTGCACGATCTTCCGTTGATCGACAACTACAGTGCGGCCCGACCCGACGCCAAGATCGTGATGATGTTGCGCGATCCGGTGGATCGCGCGTACTCGCATTACAAATGGGATCTGTTCCTCAGTAACAAGGACGGCCTGCGCGCCGTGCCGTACGGCCAGACCTTTGCCGACTACATCGGGTACGCGCTGGAGATGTTTCCCGCGCCGCCGCCACCGACCACGCTGCCCTCCATGCCGGTGCTCGGCACCGGTGTCTACGTCAATGCGGTGGCCCGCTGGCTCGAGGCGTTCGGCAAGGACAACGTCTACATCGTCACCGCCGAGGACTTCTTCGCCGATATCTCGAAGACGGTGTGCGGCATCCACGAATTCCTCGGACTGCCCGCCGTCGAGCCGGTCCGTCATCACGTCTTGAACCGCAATCCGCTCGAAGTCCCTGAGCCCGACGAGGGTTCGGTGGCCCGGCTGCGCGAGTTCTATCGCCCGTGGAACGAGAAGTTGTTCGATGTGATCGGGCGCGACCTCGGTTGGAACGACCACTAGATAACTTAGCCTAACCTACCCTCTCGGCCGATCTTGTGTGAAGATGGGTGCCGATTCCGGCGAGAGGCTCCACGAAGGAGCGAGAGGGGCGAGGCAGATGACGGTGGAGGAGACCGGAAACCGGCCGCCGAAGACGGTGCTGAAGGCGCGAAAGCAGCAGGAAGCGGCGGCGCGCAAGGAAATCCTTGCGCCCGTGCGCCGCACGCTGACGCTCGCGAGCATCATCGTGGCCATTGCCTCGGTCGGCACCGTCGTACCGTTCGTGCTGATCGTCGCGGCCTGCCGGGAACTGCTCGCCGACCGGGTGGATACCGATCGGGTGTGGCGACTGCTGCTGATCGCGGTGGTGGTGCTCGTCGCGCGCGGCCTGCTGCAGGCGGCGGCGCTGACCTGGTCGCATCTGGTCGATGCCGGATACCAGCTGACATTGCGCCGATTGTTGGCGGCCAAGCTGACCAGGGTGCCGCTCGGCTGGTTCGGTGAACGTTCCTCCGGCGAGGTGAAGAAGTATCTGCAGGACGATGTCGAGGCGCTGCACTACCTGGTCGCGCATGCGCGACTGGAGTTCGTCGGCGCACTCACCGTGCCGCTGGTCACCCTCGGCTACCTGGTCAGCGTCGACTGGCGACTCACACTGGCACTGCTGATTCCGCTGATCGCCTATATGGTGCTGTTCAGCCGGATGATGGATCAGGACGGCCGCGATCGCATGGCGGTCTATACCCGCTGGGAGCGCCGCACCCAGGACGCCACCATCGAATTCGTCGACGGCATCCAGGTGGTGCGGGCGTTCGGTCAAGCGGGCAAGGCGCACACCGTGTTTCAGGAGGCGGTGGACGGACAAGCCGACAGCCTGAATCGGTTGAAGATGCCGATCATTCGGATCCAGTCGGCCTCCGACATCGTGGTCACGCCGGTCTTCGTAATGCTGGTCGTGGTAATCGCCGGACTCGCCGCGGTGGGATCGGATTGGGTCGCCCCGCTGGATGTATTGCCGTTCTTGCTCGTCGGCCTCGG
Organism: Nocardia pseudovaccinii; assembly: GCF_050942345.1. NCBI lineage: Bacteria > Bacillati > Actinomycetota > Actinomycetes > Mycobacteriales > Nocardiaceae > Nocardia > Nocardia pseudovaccinii. The sequence goes on along the minus strand of NZ_CP192074.1, from coordinate 8,982,543 downwards.
GCTCGGCAGTGCGCTGCTCGGTCTCGGATACGGAACTCAGGCGCTGCGGGCCGCCGGTGCGGCCGCGGTGCGCCTGCACGAACTGCAGCAGACACCCGAATTGACTGTGCCCGACGCGATATCGGCTCCCGATCCGGCGGCCGCGGGTGTGGTGCGGTTCGAGGCCGTGAGTTTCGGATATCGCTCGGATCACCAAGTGCTGCGCGAGATCGACCTCGAGCTGCGGCCGGGCACCATTACCGCGCTCGTCGGGCCGAGCGGGTCGGGCAAGTCGACGCTCGCGAAGCTCCTGCCGCGCTTCTACGACGTCAGGGCCGGGCGGATCACCATCGCGGGCCGCGATATTCGCGACTTCTCGACCGAGGAGCTCTATCGCACCGTCGGATTCGTCTTCCAGGATGTGCGCTTGATCCGCGGCAGCATTCGCGAGAATCTGCGGCTGGCTCGAGCCGAGGCCGATGACGCCGCACTGGAGCAGGCGGCACGGGCGGCCCAGATCCACGCACGCATCCTGGCGCTGCCGCGTGGCTACGACTCCGAGATCGGCGTCGACGCCACGCTGTCGGGTGGTGAGGCGCAACGACTCTCGATCGCCCGCGCGCTGCTCGCCGATACTCCGGTGCTGGTCCTCGACGAGGCGACCGCCTTCGCGGATCCGGAGTCCGAGGCCGCGGTGCAGGATGCGCTCGCGGTACTGGTCGCGGGCCGGACCGTGCTCGTGATCGCGCATCGGCTGCACACCGTCACCGGTGTCGATCGGATTCTGGTGCTGGAGAACGGGTCCCTGGTCGAGCAGGGTGATCACGCCGCTCTGCGCGAGGCGGGCGGTACCTATCAGCGACTCTGGGAAATCAACGAGGCGGCTCTGGGCGCGCTCGCGCTGGTCGAAAATGTCGAGGTGACACGATGATTCGCAAGGTGCTCGGGCTGATTCCGGCGGAATTCGCCCACCTGACGCCGAAACTGTTGGCGGCCATCATCGCTCAGGCGCTGAGTCAGGCGGCGGCGTATCTGCTGCTGGTGCCGGTGCTGGAGGCGTTGTTCGACAACGAGCTCGGTCGCGCCTGGTTCTGGGCGCTGTGGATGCTGGTCGCGGTCGCCGGGGTCGTCGTGTTCGGATATCTGCAGGCCGTACTCGGTCTGCGCATCGGCGTCGGCATGCAGCGCGGGCTGCAGACCAGGCTCGGTGATCATCTGAATGCGCTGCCGCTCGGCTGGTTCGAGACGCACAGTGCCGGGCCGCTGTCGCGGATCGTGGTCGAGAATGTGCGTGAGATCCAGGGCCTGATCGCGTATCTGCTGACCAAGGTGCTCACCAGCATTGTGGTTCCGCTGGGTGTCGCGCTCGGCATGCTGTTCATCGATTGGCGGATCTCGCTCGCCATGTTGCTCGCCGCGCCGGTGCTGTTCGTGGTCAACGGTCTGGCCGATCGCGCTTACACCCGCTCCGATGCGCGGATGCACGAGACGGCGGCCGAAGCCGATTCGCGCGTGGTCGAATTCGCGCAGGCGCAGCCGGTGCTGCGCGCCTTCGGTGCGGTGGGGCCGGGCAACCGGGCGCTCGACACTGCCCTGGCGCGGCAGCGCTCAGCGATCACCCGATTGATGTTCGCCTCGGTGCCCGGGCTGATCGTTTTCGCGCTGTTCGTGCAGGCAGTGTTCCTGGTGCTGGTCTACATTGCGGTGGGCCGGGTTACCGACGGCGCCGTTTCGGCGGCGGCCGCTGTCGCGCTCATCGCGGTGAGCTCTCGGTTCATCGAACCGCTGAATCAGGCCGCGCAGCTGGGCAATGCGTTGCGGTCGGCCGCGGCAGCCGCCGACCGGGTCACCGGACTGCTCGCCGAACCCGTACTGCCCGAGGCGAAGTCGTCGGTGACACCGGGTGTGCCGTCCGTCGTCTTCGACAGTGTCTCCTTCGGCTACCGGCCGGATGAGCCCGTGCTGTCGGAGCTGAGTTTCGCGGTGCCCGCCGGGACCACCACCGCGATCGTCGGGCCGAGCGGCGCGGGCAAGACGACACTGCTGCGGCTCGCGGCGCGGTTCTACGATGTCGAGGCGGGCCGGGTCGTGGTCGGTGAGCACGATGTGCGCGAACAACCGTCGGAGACGCTGTTGGATCAGCTCTCGCTCGTCTTCCAGAACGTCTACCTGTTCAATCAGTCGGTGGCGGACAACATTCGGATCGGCCGCCCCGATGCCACCGACACCGAACTGCGACGTGCGGCCGAGGCGGCCAGGGTGGACGAAATCATCGAACGGCTGCCCGACGGCTACGACACCGCGGTCGGCGAGGGCGGTGCGACACTGTCCGGTGGTGAGCGGCAACGGGTTTCGATTGCCCGCGCGCTGCTAAAGGATGCGCCGATCGTGCTGCTCGACGAGGCGACCAGCGCGTTGGATCCGCACAGCGAGGCCGTCGTGGTGCGCGGGGTGCACGAACTCACCAGGGATAAAACGGTAATCGTCGTCGCGCATCGGCTGGCCACCATCGCGCATGCCGATCAGATCCTGTTCCTCGATGGTGGCCGGATCGTCGAACGCGGTACGCACGCGGAACTTCTGGCGCTCGACGGCCGGTATGCCGACTTCTGGAACGAGCGGTCGCGGGCCACCGGATGGCGGTTGGAGCCCGCACCGGTCTAACAGCGTGTCTGAAAACCCTTGTGGGTCTTCGGGCACCGCCCTTCTCGGGCGTCGTCGGTTCACGCCACGAAGGTGTGAACGTCGGTTCCCGCGTCGTCCGGGATGGTTTCACCAGCACCCGTAGGGTGCTGGTCAGCGCCTTCCCGTCGGCGGGCATTGGTGACCCGGCCCCCTGCTTGGGGGGCCGGGGATCGAGGAGAGTCTTCATACTGGATCGTCGGCCAGGCGGCGAGGTTGACCGCCGCGTTGTGGTCGCGGTCGGCGCGGAACCCGCACCCGCAGGCGAACACTCGATCCGACAGGGCCAGTTCGGTGTTTACGGTCTCGCACTTCGAGCAGCGTTTACTCGACGCATACCAGCGGTCGGCGGTGACCACGGTGCCGCCGCGCCAGGATTGCTTGTAGTGCAAGAGCCGCGCGAAGTCGGCCCATCCGGCGTCACCGATCGCGCGTGCCAGGCGCCGATTGTGGAGCATGCCCGCCACGTGTAGGTCTTCGAGGACGAGCCGGTCGTGGGTTTTGACCAGCCTGTTGGTGGCCTGATGCAGAAAATGACGGCGAATGGCAGCGATTCGGTGGTGGTGGCGCGCCAGGCGGGCGGCGGCGGTTTGACTGTTGCGGGATCCTTTCTGTTTGCGGGACAACGCTTTCGCCAGCCGCCGCTGCTTGTGTAGCCCGGTGGCCAGGGGTTTGGGTGGGGCGTCGATGCGGGCTACTTCGGCACCGTCGGCGGTGGCGGCGACCAGAAACGCCGACAACCCACGATCGAGTCCCACCCAGCCACCGTCACCGTCATCGTCGGCTGCGCGCGGCGGGTGGTGGCAGGCGGGATGCAGGTCGGCGGCCTCGGTCACGATGCTGATCTGCCAGCGACCCGCCCGGAATGTGATGGTGGCGGACAAAATCTTCGCCCGGCTTTTCGCGAGCATGCGCCGCAGGCTGCGAGTGTCCTCGCGCACCCGCAGCATCCCGATACCGGGCAGGGTGATCGAGCGTGCGATGTTGTTTTCGCCGACGCGGATCGCCGCACGACCGGTCTTGGATAGTTTGTTGCGGAGCCGAAACGACGGGGTGGTGGTGTGTTTTTTCTTGATCCGGGGGAATCCGACGCGCCTGCCTTTGCGTTTGCCGGTGCGGGAGTCGGAGAATGCGGTCAGGGCGCGCCCGCAGTCGACGGCGGCTTCTTCGAACACCTGTTGGCACACCTCGGTGCGCCAGGCAAGCCCGGTCACCTCGACGTCGGCGACGCCCGCCGCGTTGACGGCGATCACGCGCCCGGCGGCTTCGGTTTTCTTCCATGTATTGAAGGCGTTGATCAGGCTGTATCCGGTCCACGGGACCGAATGGTCGGGATCGGTTTTCCTTTGGGTGAGAGCGGTTTTGACGAAGTCCAGGGATTTGTTGAACGCGAACCGGGCCGCTCCGGCGTGGCGTGCGAGCACGGCTTGCTGCTCGACGGTGGGGTCGAGGCAATACCGGAAGGAGGTGTGGCGGCTCATCACCGGTGAGTGTGACATGAGCCACCGACAATAACGGGCGACTCCGGTGACCGGCGGTGTCACGCGAATCCGATCCCGAGTTCTCAGATGCGCTCTAAGGGATGGGACCGCCGCGGATATTCGGGTGACCGGCCGCCGCTGCCTGGATGTCCCCACCCTGGAGGAATGCGACCAAAATATCGTTGGCCGCACGCTGGGAATCCACCGGTCCGCGCTCACCGCCGATGAATCGGGCGACGGCGAACCGCGCGGGCGCGGCGAGGAACAGCGGGACATCGGTGAAGTCGAAGTGATTGGCCTCGGCGATTTCATAGCGGAATCCGGCCGCCTGGAGATGCTGGATGAGGTCGCGGTTGCGCTCCAGGTACTGCGCGGAATGACCAGTCTCCGAGTGATCGCTCTCCAGCAACAGGAACGGCTGTTTCAGCGTGGGCAGATCCCCGTACAGCGTGCCGTCGATATTCGCCACCGCCTTGATCCGGGGCTCTTCGGCCGCGGCGGCGACCGCGCTCGTGCCGCCGAACGAATGTCCGATCGCCGCAATGTGATCGGTATCGAGGCGTCCCGAGAGTGCGCCGATGGCGTCGGGCCGGTCCAGTTGATCGAGCACGAAACACAGGTCGCCCCTGCGGACTTGGAGGTGTTCGGTCATATACCGCTCGCCGTCCGCATCGTTCTCGGGAAAGTCATCGGTCGCCGTCGCGACGCCGCCGTCTGCGAGTTCGGTGACCGCCACCTCGTACGGATGGTCGATGGCGAGTACGACGAAGCCACGGCTGGCGAGATCGGCCACGAGTCCGGTGTAGAACGCGCGCGGCGCGCCATATCCCGGTGAGAACAGCACCACCGGCCAGCGTGCGCGTTCCGCGCTGATCGGCACGTCGGCGTAGGCGTGGGTATCGATACGCCCGTAGCTGTGCATGACGAAACCCGGAATCTGCGTCACTCGGCCGGGCAGCCGGGCCTGCCCGTCGATATAGACCCACTGCCGCGCCGACTCGACGTCCGTCGGATACCACGCCTGCACAATGACATTGCGTCGATCAGCTGTGGAATCAGTTGACGTTTCCGGTCGCTGCTCATCGATCCAGCGAAAGATCTCCGAGCCGATGCGGTATCGGCCGGTCGGCTCGGGCAGTGTCGGGACCGGCGGAATACTCCACGGCAGAATCGCGAGTGCGGCGAGTAGACCGACGGCCACGGGTGCGAGGACGGTGAGAACTCGACGCTTACGCGTCGGCTCACCTTGCGTCCGGCGCGATCGGCTGGCGACGAGCACTGTCGCGGCCACGATCGCCAGGTAGCACGGCACCATCTGCCAGTAGAAATCTTCCAGCACGAACTGGATCAGGCAGCCGAATAGCAACAGCGGCAACGCAACCGGCAGCGCATAGGCGACCCGCCTGGGAAACACCGCCGCGGCCATCGCGAAAAGGATGGCGGCAGCGGACACGACTGCATCAATGACCGACATTGCCCGCTCGCTTCTGTGCCACCGACATCCGGAAGCCATTCGACCATCAGCATCCCGCATCGCCCGGTGCCGACACGTCGCCCCAAAGTCGCACCCAGTTCATCCCGAAGTATGATCGGGCCTCCGCCCGCATGCTGCGCACCTTATCGCTGCCGATCGGAGTCGATAGGTGGCTGGTACGGGGATCAGGAACGACTATTTGACTACCCTCGGCGAATACGCACGGCTCGGTGCGGGCCGCGGGGGTTATTTCCAGTAAGCGCGGTATTTGATAGCGGTTTTCGGCAGATCGTGGGTGGTTTTGAGCGCCTTGACGATCGACCGCGTGGTGTGGCCGTCACACGCGACCCAGGCGAAAGCGTCCTTCGGGCACTCCATTTCGTTGGCTTGCTCGCGCAGCAGCCGGCCGTTGTCGATCCGCTGCACCCATTTCACCTGGTGGTGCGGCTTATTGCGGACCGGGAGCCCGGTGTCGGATTCGTATTGCCATTCCAGCCAGACCCGGGCAGGCACATCGCCGATCGCGTCGAGCAGCGAGTTGACGGCGGGCAGCGACGCGGTATCCCCGAAGATGACGAACTCGCTCGGGAGTGGTTCGGGCAGTTGGAAATCCGAGCCGAGCACTGAGACATCGATCTGGTCGCCGACGGCCGCCTTTTGCGCCCACATCGAGGCGGGCCCGTGGTGCACCGCGAATTCGATCGAGAATTTGTTCCCGTCCGGATCGGGGTCGACCAGCGTGTAGCCCCGCTGATGCTCGCGCTCACCGTTCGGAATCCACAGCCGCACCCACTGCGTCGGATGCACCGGATGATCGGCGAGCAGTCCGCCCGCGTCGAATCCGAGCCGCATGTATTTATCGCTGATGTACTCGGTCGAGGTCACCGTGAGCCGGTAATCCTCGGCGCGCCACGCCTTCAGCATCAACCCTTCGAAACCTCTACCCATGCAGCTAAGGTTAGCCTAAACACACTCTGATGTCGTGGGGTGTTCGGTGAAACTACTCCGAATGGCCGTGCGGCCCCGAGGCGGTGATCTGCCTCGGGGCCAACTCGCGTGTGTCGCAGGCGATTACAAGTTGCAGGGCACCATCGCGACGCTCGCGATGGTGCATTCGGCCTCGCGGGTCAGCTTCCAGGTGCCGTCGATCTGCTTCCAGGACAGGTCGAAGTACCAGGGGTCCCAGCCGTCGATGGCCGTGGTCAGCTGGGCGGTGAGCAGATCGCCGGAAACATTGACCGGGCCGAGCACGTCCCAGCGGAAGCTCGGCGGCGCCGAGGCCATGACGCTGCCGACCTGGTCGACCAGGCTGAGACCGGCCTCGCCCGCCTCGAGTTCGGCCGCGCGGGCGGAGCGCGAAGCGCCGGTGTTCAGCACCAGTTGCAGCTTTGCCTTCAACTCGCCGAGGCCGGGAGTGGCGGTCCGCATCGGCGCGCCGATGGGCGCGGCGGTGGCCGGGGCCACGGTGGCGACGGTGCCGAATGCGCCGATAACGGCGGCCGCGGTGAGCGAGAACGCCGCGGTGGCAAGGCGCGCCACCTGCCTATTTCTGGTGCTGAGCATCGGATCATCCAATCGTTCGTTTGCCGGGAGGTGCCGGTCCGAGGACTGGCACTACAGTGCAATATAAGGTAAGCCTATGCAAAGCTGAAAGTCGGAAGTTAGGTGACCCTGGCTACCGCACCAGATCGAACGCAGGAGAACCGTGGACACACTATTGGTGGTCGGCGCCGGGCCGAAAGCCCTTGCGGTGGCGGCAAAAGCGCACGTCCTGCGGAAATTGGGGCTCGCGGCCCCGCGCGTGATCGTCATCGAGGCGCATGCCGTCGGCGGCAACTGGCTGCCGAGCGGTGGTTGGACCGACGGGCAGCATCGGCTCGGTACCAGTCCGGAAAAGGACATCGGGTTCCCCTACCGCTCGACTTGGGCGCGCGGGCACAACCGGGCCATCGACGAGGCGATGATGGCCTACAGCTGGACCTCGTTCCTGGTCGAGCACGGCACCTACGCCGAATGGATCGACCGCGGCCGACCGAGCCCGCACCACCACGTCTGGGCCAAATACCTGCAGTGGGTGGCGCGTGCGATCGATCTCGAATTGGTCCTCGGAACAGTGGATTCGGTCGCGGCGGCGGCTGACGGCTGGCTGGTCTCGGTGACCGATGCGGACGGTGTGATCACCCAGATCGACACGGACGCGCTGATGATCACCGGTCCTGGCCACAGCGGTCGGGCTCTGGCCGAACACCCCCGGGTGCTCAGCATCGCCGAATTCTGGGATCTGGCGGGCAAACGCGCGCTGCCGGTCTCCTCGCGCGTCGCGGTGATCGGCGGCGGCGAGACCGCCGGTTCGGCCCTGGACGAGTTGGTCCGCCACGACATGCTGACCATCTCGGTGATCACGCCCAAAGCCACCATCTACACCCGCGGCGAAAGTTATTTCGAAAACGCGCTTTTCAGCGATCCGACCAAGTGGAACGCGCTGAGCATGGACGAGCGCCGCGATGTCATCCGGCGCACCGACCGCGGTGTGTTCTCGGTTCGCGTGCAGGAGAGCGTGATCGGCGACAACCGCGTGCATCACCTGCAGGGGCGGGTCGTGCGGGTCGCCGAACAGGGCGACGGCGTGGCGGTGACGCTGCGCAACGATCGTCGCCCGGATCTGGTGCAGACCTTCGATCTGGTGGTCGACGCGACTGGCGGGCAGCCGCTGTGGTTCCTGGAGCTCTTCGATTCCGATGCCGCTGACCTGCTGGAACTCGCCGTCGGCGGTCCGCTGACCCAGCCCAGGCTGGAGGCCGCGATCGGCTACGACCTGGCGGTCTCCGGACTGGACGCGAAGCTCTATCTGCCGAATATGGCGGCCATCGCCCAGGGGCCCGGGTTCCCGAATCTCAGCTGCCTCGGCGAACTTTCGGATCGGGTCTTGCGTACCGCCCCGGCGCGTCAGGTCGTCGGTGCGCGGCGGGGTGCGGCCGCCCGGCTGGGCTGATTCGGCCCGGATATCCCCAAATACATCTACGTGAGGTTTTCATGCGCATCGTCTCGTTCGGCTTCCAGACCTGGGGCCGCAAAACGCTACAGGCACTGATCGATTCGGAGCACGAGGTCGTGCTCGCGGTCACCCATCCGGCCAGTGCGGACTCCTACAAGGGAATCTGGTCGGATTCGGTCGAGGACCTCGCCCGCGAGCACGCCATCCCGGTGCATCTGACCGAACGGGCCGATGCCGAAACCATCGACCTGGTGAAGCGGGCCGAACCGGACGTCATCGTGGTGAACAGTTGGTACACCTGGATGCCCGCCGAGCTCTACAACCTGCCCCCGCACGGCACCCTGAATCTGCACGATTCGCTGCTGCCCAAGTTCACCGGCTTCTCCCCGGTGCTGTGGGCGCTGATCAGCGGCGAGTCCGAGACGGGCCTGACCGTGCATCGGATGGACGAGGGCTTGGACACCGGCGACATCCTGGTGCGGCGCGCATTGCCCATCGGACCCACCGATACCGGCACCGAATTGGTATTGCGCGGTATGGAACTCATTCCCGGCGCGCTGCAGGAAGCGCTGCACGCCCTGGAATCCGGTACCGCGCAATGGAAGCCGCAGCGCAAATCCGAGCGCACCTACTTCCACAAGCGTTCCGAGCGGGACAGCCGCATCGACTGGACCTGGTCCGCCGTCGATCTCGAGCGTTTCGTGCGCGCGCTGTCCGAGCCGTATCCGCGTGCGTACACCTACTACCGCGGTGAGCGGATCGAGGTGCTCGAGGCGGTGGTCTCCGAGGCGCGCTACGGCGGCACGCCCGGTCGGGTGATCGTGCAGGAGGGCGGCGGCGCGGTGGTGTGTGGCACCGAGGCGCATCGCGGGCGCAACCGCGGCCTGGTGCTCACCCGGATTCGCACTGCGGACGGTACCGAGCATTCGGCCGCGGAATTCTTCACGCGCGGTGGCTATCTCACCGACCAGTGAGGCGGCGCCGGGAGGTCGGGCCGAATCAGTAGACTTGTTAGGGTAGGCTACGCTAATATCGAGCGACCGTTCAGAAGTAACCAGACAGTGCAGCGTGCCGGGGGGTGTTGTACACCGCCGATCGAATGACGCTGCCTGGCGCGACCATTGCGCCGGGACGTCCGGCGGAAGCGCAGGAGTCAAGAAATGCCAGCAAATCTCGGATGGATCCGGCAATTCCACCAGCCCCGCTCCACCGCTAGCGACTGCTCGCAGGTCGCTCGAAACGGCACAGCGCGCCCGCCATTGTTGATCTGCCCGCATGCGGGCAGCGGTGCGTCCACCTATCGAGCGTTCTCGAAGGTGCTCAGCGAGCACTTCAATGTGCTGATCTTCCAGTACCCGGGTCGTCAGGACCGGGCCCGCGAGGCGGCGCTCGCCACGCTTCCCGAACTGGCCGCCGGTGCGTTCGCGGAATTCCGGACCTCCGAACACAATCGCGGCCTGCCGCTGACGGTCTTCGGCCACAGCATGGGCGCGATGGTGGCCTTCGAACTGGTGCGCAATGCCGAAGCGGCCGGACTCGAGGTGCGACTGCTCGCCCCATCCGCCGCGGTTTCGCCGGGCCGGGCCGTCGACCTGCCGCCGCATCCGACCGAGGACGAGCAGATCCTCGACCACCTCGGCGCGCTGGAGGGCACCGGCGCCGATGTGCTCGGTAGCCGCGAGCTCATGCGGATGGCGCTGCCGGTGGTGAAGGCCGACTACCGCGCGTTCGATTCCTATACCTGCCCGGTGGATGTCCAGGTGCAGGCCAAGATTCACGTGCTCGGCGGTGCCGAGGACACTTTCATCACGCCGCGTGAGCTGTACGGCTGGTCCAATCACAGCGCACAGGAGATCGACGTCACGATCTTCGACGGCGGGCACTTCTATCTGAACGACAATGCCGCCGGTATCGCGGAGCTGCTCGCGCCCGAACTGGATCGCGTCGGATGAGTACCGAAATGGATCCGATCGTCATCTCCGGCATGGCCGTCGAGGCGCCGGGCGGTATCGAGACGCTGCCCGACTTCTGGTCGGCGCTGGCCGAAGCGCGCGAACTCATCGGACCGTTCCCACGCAACCGGGAGTGGCCGATCGAGGAGTTGCTCGCGCTGCACCGCACCGAAGGCTGGAGCCGGGTCGCCGATGCCGGTGGGTTCCTCTCGGAGGCAACCGAATTCGATCCGATGTTCTTCGGTATCACCCCGCGCGAAGCCATTTCGATGGATCCGCAGCAGCGGGTCGCGCTGCGGGTGGCCTGGCGGGCACTGGAGAATGCGGGCATCAATCCGGGCGCACTGGGCGGCGCCGAGGTCGGCTGCTTCATGGGCGCGTCCATCAATGAATACGGGCCGCAGTCCGGTGTGGTCACCGAGTACTCCGGATACCGCGCCACCGGGACCGCGCTCGGCGCGGTGGCGGGCCGGATCTCGCACAGTCTTGGACTGATCGGGCCGTCGCTGACCACCGATACCGCGTGCGCATCGTCGCTGACCGCATTGCACCTGGCTGCCAACGCCGTGCGTGCCGGTGAATGTGACTGGGCGCTGGCCGGTGGCGTCTGTGTCATGGGCTCGCCCGCGGCGTTTTTCGAGTTCTCCAAGAACAACGCACTCGCCGTCGACGGACACTGTCGCTCCTATGCCGCCGATGCGACCGGCACGCTATGGGGTGAGGGCGCCGGTGTAGTCGTTGTGGAACATGAGTCGCGCGCACGCGAACTCGGCCATCGGATCTATGGCCGCGTGCTCGCCACCCGGGTCAATCACAACGGCAAGGGCGCGCCGCTCGCGGTACCCAGCGCGACGGCGCAGCAGCGACTGATCGAGAAGACCTTGGCGGCGGCCGGAATTCGGCCGGACGACATCGGCCTGATCGAGGGGCACGGCACCGGGACGCCAGTCGGCGACCCGCTCGAGCTCACCGCCCTCGCACAGACCTACGGCGGTGTCGACCGCGGCACCGACGGTCCGCGACTCGGCTCGGTGAAGTCGAATATGGGCCACGCACAGGCCGCCTCGGGGGTGCTCGGCCTGATCAAGGTGCTGCTGAGCGGCGCGAACGGTCAGATCGCACCGAGCCTCTACGCGGACAACCCGACCACCGAGGTGGATTGGGACGCCACCAGCCTGCGGCTGGCCACGAAACTCGAACCCTGGGACCCGATCGGCGGCGTCCGCTACGGCGCCGTCTCCTCGTTCGGCGTCGCAGGCACCAATGCGCACGCGATCTTGGCCATGCCCGTGCTGGAGGATATCGATGCCTGACTACCGACTACCGGACGGCACCGTCCCGGTACTGCTGTCTTCCGATACGGCGGACGGACTGCGCGGCGAGGCGGCCGCGATCCTGGGATATCTGGAGCGGCATCCCGGCGTGACCCCGGATCGCGTGGCGGACATGCTGTTTCGCACCCGGGTCGCGCGCCGCCGTCGGGCGCTCGCGATGGTCGACAACCGCGACGGCTTGCTCGATGCGTTGCGAGCGATCGTCGCGGGCGCCGAGCATCCGGCGGTCGTGGTGACCGATGGCGTCGCCACCGCACGCGGCATCGGATTCGTCTTTCCCGGACAGGGCAGTCAGCGGCCGGGCATGGGCAAACTCTTCTACGAGATCTCCCCGGCGTTCCGTCGCGCGGTCGACGACTGCACCGCGATCTTCGAGGAGCGCTTCGGGCACCGCGAGCCGCTGCACTATCTGCTCGGCGACGAGGGACAGTTCGAGGATCACGTGCGGGTGCTCCAACCTGCGTTGATGTTCCAGATGTACGCCTTCGCCGCCATGTGGCGCGCGGCCGGTGTCGAGCCCGCCGCGACCATCGGACACAGCCAGGGCGAGCTGGCCGCCGGTGCGGTCTCCGGAGTCATGACGCTGCGGGATTCGGTGCTCGCGGTGACACATCGGGCCTTGGCCGTCGATCAGCTTTCACCGCGCGGCTATTCGATGGCGGTGCTGGGGATGGACCGCGACCAGTGCGAGGCGCTGCTGGCCAGGCACTCCGGCTGGGCCGAGCTCTCGGTGGTCAATTCGGCGCATATCCTGGCCATTTCGGGTGACCGCGAGACCATCGTCGATATGGTGGCGACCGCGACCGCGCGCGGTCAGTTCGCCAGGGAGATCCGCGTCGCGTATCCGGCGCACACCTCGGTGGTCAGCGAGTACCGGGAGGGACTTGAAGCGGCGCTCGGCGACGAAATGAGCGGCCCGAACTTCGTCGCGACCGAAATCCCTTGCTATGGTGCGACACTCGGCACCACCATCACGCCCGACCTGCGGCACGACCAGTACTGGTATTGGAATCTGCGCAACCGGGTGCGGTTCGATCGGGCGATCACGGCGGCCACCGCCGACGTCGACACCTTCGTCGAGATGTCGGAACATCCGATGCTGCAGTTGGCCATTCAGGAGAACCTGAGCACGGTGCGGCCGGACCCCGCCCGCCCGCAGCAGGAATTCCAGGTGATCGGCACCTCGCTGCGCACTGCAGTGGGACTCGGCGAGTTCACCCGCAATCTGGCGACCGTCGCGGTGCACGACCTCAATTATCGATGGGATGCGCTGCGGGTCGAATCCGATTCGGACACAGCGCGTTTACCGCTGCGGGACTTCCCTAACACGGTGCTCGATCCGCAGCGCCTGTGGGCTCACTACCGGACCGAGACTTCCACGCCGGTGGCCCCCGAGCACACCGCGAACCGGCTGGCGGAGCACTGGGTGCGGCTCGAGCGTCGCTCGCTGGTTTCGCCGCGCACAATGCTCGTCGTCGACCACACCGGGCAGTGCGCCGAACTCGCGGCGGCGCTGTGCACCGCCGCCTTCAACCACGGTGGTGGTGCGACCGTTTACGATCCGGACCAGCCCGCTGACACCGCCGACTACGACTCGATCGTCGTGCTGCTGCCCGAGTTGCCGGATCTGGACGGGCCCGCCGCGGTCGCGGAACTGGCGCGGTTCTATGACGCGCGCTGGCTGCCCACGCTCGACGCCACGGTCGCCGACTGCTGGCTGGTGACCATCGGCGGTGAAGCCGCGGTCGCCGACGACCCGGCACCGCATCTGTTCCACGGCGCGGTCTCCGCCGGATTCCGCTGCATCGGACTGGAAAATATCGGCACCGCCTTCCGGCACCTCGATCTCGACGCCGCCGATGCGGGGCAGGCCGCCAAGATCGTGCGCGCACTGCATGCCAAGGACGAACCGCAGTTGGCACTGCGCGCGAGCGGGCTCTATGCCAAGCGGCTCGAGGTAGAACTCGAACCGTCGGCCGGAGCTCAGGACGATGCGGAACTCGAGCACGTCGTCATCGTCGGCGGGACCGGCACGCTCGGACTGAAGTTCGCCGAGTACTTCGCCGGTCGTGGCGCGCGGCGGATCACGCTGCTCAGCCGGTCCGGCGAAACCGATTCCGTCGCAGGCCGTTTGCGGGTCGTCCGACAGATCGGCACCGCCGATGTCGCGGTTGTCGCGTGCGATGTCAGCGACGAAGCCAGCGTGCGTGAGCTCGCCGTCGCACTGGCCGACACACCGGCGACCATGCTGGTGCACGCCGCGGTGAACTATGTGCGCGCCGAACTCGCCGATGTGACCGCCGAGAAGCTGTTCGAGATGGCGGCATCGAAGATCATCGGCACCGGCCATCTGCTGCGGCTGTTGCCGCTGGCCACGGATGCGCGGATCGTCATCTGCTCGTCCGCGGCAGCCACCTTCGGTGGTCGCGGGCAGATTCTCTACGCCACCGTCAACCGCATGCTCGACGTGCTGGCCACGCGCCTGCGTGCGGCGGGCACGAATGCCGTTGCGATGCAATGGGGTATCTGGGATCTCGAAGGGCCACTGCACGCGGTCGGCGTGGACCGGATCGCCGCCGCGGGCGGCCAGTCCATGGACCCGCGCGACGCACTCGCCGTCGGCTTCACCGAGCACGCCGAAATCGGACGGCCCGGCAATCGCATTGTGATGGCGGCCGATTGGTCGCAGTTGAACGACATCATCTCGGCGGTCGGCTGGGGTCCGCTGCTCGCCGATGTGCTCGCGCGAGTGGAACCGGCCCCGCCTCGGGTCGACCCCGTCGTTGTCGCTCCCGCCGTCGTGGCCGTACCGGAGGCGGTCGTGCCGTCCGCCGGTTCACTGTCCGACCGGGTCCGCGTCGAACTCGGCAAGGTGATGGGCGCCGACGGGCTCGACGCCATCGACAGCTCGGTGCCGCTGGTAGCCCTCGGCCTGGATTCACTGCAGGCATTGGACTTCCGCAAGCGGGTGCAGGCCGAACTGAACCGCGATCTTCCGGTGGCGGCCATTCTGGGCGGCGCGTCGTTGGACGACGTCGTGCGCCTGATGGCCGACAGCAACGTCTAGGCGAGGGATTGACGATGTCGAACAACGAGCAGGCCAGCGTGCTGGACCGCCGGAAGGCGCTGCTGCGCCAGCGTTTGGCCGAAAGTGGCCTGACCGCACCGACTTCCGACAAGGCGCCGGTTCGAAGATCGAAACCCGGTGAACGTCATCCGCTTTCGGCCGGACAGCGGCGCATGTGGTTTCTGCAGACCCGCGATCCGGAGGACACCACCCTCAATATCTGTGTGGCCTACGGGCTGACAGGCGCGCTCGACGAGGCGCGGCTGCGTGCTGCGGTAGCGGCCGTCGTAGACGGCCACGACATTCTGCGCACCACCTACGGGCTCGACGAGAACGGCGAGCCATACCAGATCGTCCGTACCGACCTCGAACTGTCCTGGCAGGCACACGATCTGACCGATCTGCCGGAAGCCGGGCGCTCGCGCAGACTGGAAGTGCTGGCACGCCGGGAATTCGGCCGACCGTTCGATCTCGCGACCGAGTCGCCGTTGCGGGTCAGCCTGGTGCGCACCGGTGCCGATGAATTCGCGCTGCTCTTGGTCGCGCATCACATCAGCTGGGATGACGACTCGTGGGCCGTCTTCTTCACCGAGCTCAATGCCGCCTACCGCGCCGAGTCCGTCCGGACCGACCGTGCGCAATTCGTCGACGTCGCGGTCTTCGGCGATATCGCCGCCGACGATGACACTGCCGATATCGACTACTGGCGCGCAACCCTGCGCCCACTGCCGGAATCCCTGGAACTCCCTGGTCCGGCCACGGTCGCCACAGTGGCGGCGAAGCAGTCCGATCGGTGCACCTTGCCGCTACCCGCGGAGCTCGTCGGCCGGGTCGAGGCCTTCGCGCGTGTGCACGGCGCCACCCCGTTCATGGTGTGGCTGGCCGCCTATGACGCGGTGATCCATCGCTACACCGCGGCAACGGATTTCCTGGTATCGGTCCCGGTGACCGTGCGCCGCGATGCCGCCGCCGAATCATTGATCGGCTACTTCGGCAATACGCTGCTGTTGCGTGCCACCATCGGCGCCGAGGACACCTTCGCCCGTTTCACCGAAACCATTCGCGACACCTGTGTCGGTGCCTTCGCACATCAGCATGTCGGTATCGATCGCGTTGTGCGCGAGGCGAATCCGGATCGCGTCGGCGGCCGGGACGGGTTGGAGCAGCTGGTCCGACTCGGCTTCGGGGTGCGCAGGAGCGCGCAGGGCTTCGATCTCGCGGGCGTCGAGGCGACGCTGCTGGATCTCGGTAGTGCTGTTGCGCAGGTTCCGCTGGGACTGACCGTTGTCACGGAAGCCGACGGCGCCTATCTGGAGGCCGAGTATCGGATCGCCGATCTGGACCGTGCCCTGGTGGAACAGCTACTCGGCCACTACGTGCAGCTGCTGGACAGCGCGCTCGCGAATCCCGACCGCGGGCTCGGTGATATCGATATGCTCGGCGCGGCCGATCGTGCCGCGATTCTCGAACTGTCGCACGGCCCGATTGTCGAGGCCGAAGCGACCACCATGGTCGCGCTCTTCGAAAACCAGGTCGCCGCAACGCCAGACGCACTCGCCGTCGTCGCCCCCGCCGAACGCGGCACCGAACTCAGCTATCTCGAACTGAATCGCCGCGCCAATCGTTTGGCGCACTGGCTGATCGGGCGTGGACTGGGCACCGAGGACATCGTCGGATTGCGGCTGACGAATTCGGTGGAGTTCGTCGTCGCGGTGCTGGGTGTGCTCAAATCCGGTGCGGCCTATCTGCCCATCGATCCCGCCTACCCGGACGATCGCATCGACTACCTCGTCGAGGATGCCGCGCCCCGGCTGGTGCTCGGGCGGGCCGACCTGGACGCCGCCGAGGCCGCGGCCGTCGAACTCCCCGAGACCGATCCTGTCGACACGGACCGGGTGCGGCCGCTGCTGCCCGGCCATCTCGCGTACGTCATCTACACCTCCGGGTCCACCGGAAAGCCCAAGGGCGTGCCGGTATCCCATGCCGCGATCGCCGAACATCTCGCGGGCTTCGTCGCGGAATGGAGTATGACCGCCGAGGACCGGCTGCTGCAGTCCTCCTCGGTGAGCTTCGATGCCTCCCTGCTCGATATCTTCGTGACGCTGACGCTCGGCGCCCGGCTGGTCATCCCGAAGCCGGATGCCTTCCGCGATATTCCGTATGTCGCCGAGTTGATCACCCGCTGCGGGGTCACCGTGCTGCATATGGTGCCGTCGATGTTGAGCACCTTCCTGCTGCTGCCGGAGGTGAGCGAATGGCGTGCGCTGCGGCATGTTCCGGTGGGCGGTGAGGCGCTGCCCGGTGAGGTGGCCGATAAGTTCGCCGGTGTCTTCGATGCCGAACTGCGCAATCACTACGGTCCGACCGAGGCCGTGGTGTGTGCGACGCATATGAATGTGGAAGGTCCGCAGGGCACGCGGATCGTGCCGATCGGTGTGCCGAATCAGAACGTCACGGTGTATCTGCTCGACGAGGCGTTGCAGCTCGTGCCATCGGGTGTGGTCGGTGAGATCTATTTGGGTGGAGCGCAATTGGCGCGCGGCTATCTGAATCGGCGTGGGCTGACGGCGGAGCGGTTCGTCGCCGATCCATTCGCGCCGGGCGCTCGGCTGTATCGGACCGGCGATCTCGCGCGACGCAATGCCGATGGCGAGATCGAATTCGTCGGCCGGGCCGACGAGCAGGTCAAGGTGCGTGGCTTCCGGATCGAACTCGGCGAGGTCGAGGCGGCCATCGCGTCCTATCCAGGTGTCGGACACTGTGTCGTCATCGCGGTCGACGATGCGGCCGTCGGTGCGATGCTCGCCGCGTATGTGGTTGCGGCCAATGGCCTTTCCGAGTCGGCCCTGGAAATCGACGAGGTGCGCAGGCACGCCGCGGCGACGCTGCCGGAGTACATGGTGCCCAGCGCCTTCGCGGTGATCGACGAGATCCCGTTGACCGTGCACGGCAAGCTCGACCGGCGCGCGCTGCCGGATCCGGAACGCGCGACGACTCGCCGCTACCGGGAGCCGAGCACCGCCACCGAAATCCGCCTCGCGGGCCTGTTCGCGCAGATCTTCGGCCGCGAGCAGATCGGCGCGGACGATTCCTTCTTCGAACTCGGCGGGCATTCGCTGCTGGCCACCCGCCTGGTCGTGCGGATTCGCACCGAATTCGGCGTCGAGATCGATGTGCGGGCACCGTTCGATACCCCGACCGTCGCGGGACTCGCCGCGCTCATCGAAGCCGCACCGGCACAGGCCTGCGCTGCCGTGCCCGCGTTGCTGAAACGGGAACGCCCCGAGCATATTCCGCTGTCCTATTCGCAGCTCGCGTTGTGGTTCCAGCGCAAGCTGGAGGGGCCAAGTGCGATCGGCAACATTCCATTCGCGGTGCGGGTGGACGGTCCGCTGGATCTCGATGCGCTGACTGCCGCGCTCGGCGACGTCGTTGCCAGGCACGAGGTACTGCGCACCGTCTTCCCCGAGAACGGTGGCGTGCCATATCAATTGGTGCTGCCTGCCGGGCCGATCGATGTACCGGTAACGGAGCTGGACGATCCGGAGAAGCTGCGTGCGGAACTCGCCGCGGCCGGTGAGCATTGCTTCGCCGCGGATACCGAGCTGCTGATTCGACCGCGAATCTTTTTGCTGGACAACAAGACCCACGTACTGTCGCTGCTGGTGCACCATTTGGTGGCGGATCACTGGTCGTTCCGGACGATGCTGGACGATCTCGCCACCGCCTACCGTGCGCGCACCGCGGGCGCCGATCCGGACTGGACGCCCCTGGACGTGCAATACGCCGACTATGCGCTGTGGCAGCGCGAGGTGGTCGAGACGCTCGGCACCCAGGTGGATTACTGGCGCGACACACTCGCCGGTCTGCCGGACGAGATCAATGTCGCCTTGGATCGCCCGCGTCCCGCCATTCTCGGCAAGAACGGACATGTGGTGCCGTTCGCGGTGCCCGCCGCATTGCGCGGCAAACTGAAGGCTCTCGCCGAGGCGAGCGGCGGCAGTGAATTCATGCTCTACCAGGCCGCGGTCGCGACTCTGCTGCACAAGCTGGGGGCGGGTGTGGATATCCCGCTCGGCACGCCGATCGCGGGCCGGGTCGATCCGGCCGCCGCCGAGTTGGTCGGCCTGCTCGCCAATATGGTGGTGCTGCGCAATGACCTGTCCGGCGATCCGACGCTGCGGACCGTGCTGCAGCGCTCCCGCGATACGGCGCTCGGCGCGTACAGCAATCAGGACATCCCGATAGAGCGCGTGGTCGACTCGCTGAATCCGGCGCGGTCCCGGTCCAGGAACCCGCTGTTCCAGGCCATGATGCACTTCCGCGAGGAGAATTGGGACGGTGCCGGTCATGGTTTGGACGCGCACACCGCGCTGACGGTACTGCCATTGGATTTCGACACCTCGCTGCTGGACCTCAGCATCAATTTCTTCGCGGGTCCCGACGGCGGCTTCGATGCCAGCGTCATCGTCAATACCGATCTGTACGAGCCTGTGACCGGAGAGTTGTTCGCGCAGCGCACGCTTCGCGTATTGACGGCCTTCGCCGAAGCCCCCGACAGCACGGTGGGTGAGCTCGACATCATGCCCGCCGCGGAACGGCAGCGGGTCCTCGGTGAATGGGCCACCGGTGTGGAGCTCTCCTGGACGCCGGGCATTGCCGAGTTGATCCGGCGTGGCCGCGGGGTGCCGACCGATCGGATCGCCCTGCGGTGCGGTACCGAGACGCTCACTTATGGCGAGCTGTTCGAACAGCTCGATGGCGGGGGATCGGCGCGAGTGCCCGATGGTGCTTCGGCGGCCGGGGTGGTGCGCAGGCTGGCCGCACTGGATGCGGTAGCGAATACCGGCGGGACCATCGCTGTTTCGCACGTGGTGCTGGACCGGGAGGCGCTGGCGGCCGCGGTGGCCGATCGACGCGCCATTGCCGCCGATCGCCGCGGCGAATCGCTGGACCGGGCCGCGGGTTCGGCGGATGTGCGACTCGTCGCCGCACCCTGGACGGGATCCGAGATCGAAGTCGAGTTGCTGGCCGCGCTCGCCGATGGGGCGACGCTGATCCTCAGCACCGAACAGCAACGTGCAGATCCGGTCGCGCTCGTCGAGCTGATCGGTGCGCATTCGGTCACCCACGTGGTCGCCGAGCCCGTCACGCTGTCGCGGTTCGTGCAGACCGGTGTCTCCATGCTGCCGTCGGTGCGTAGCTGGGAGGTCGTCGGAACTTATTGGCCCGCAGCGCTTCCCGATCTGCTGCCCGCGCTCGCGGCCGGTTCGGCCGCCACCTTCGACTTCCGGATTCCGGAGTACGCGGGTGCGGTGGCACGCGGTGCGGTCGATGGCAGCGGACGCGCGCGACCCATTCCGGGGGCCCGGGTGTTGGTGCTGGATGCAGCCCTGCGACCGGTCGCGCCCGGCGTTGACGGCGATGTGTACGTCGGTGGTGCCGGACTCGCTCAGGGGTACGTCGAGGATTCGGCAGACGCGTTCATCGACGACCCCTACCTGCCGGGAGCCCGGTTGTTCCGCACGGAGCAGCGGGCGCGCTGGGATACCGCAGGGCGAGTCGCGTTCCGGACCGATAGCACCGGTGAAACCAGCACGGGCACAGCTTCTTCCGATGTGACGCACACCGAGACCGAACAGCAGCTCATCGCGATCCTCGAGGAACTGCTCGAGATCGAGGATGTCACCGCCGACGACGGCTTCTTCGCACTCGGCGGCGACAGCGTGATCTCCATCCAGTGGTCGGCTCGCGCCAACGAGCTCGGCCTCCCGCTGTCTCCGCAGCTGGTATTCGAGTACCTGACCATCGCCGAACTCGCGGCCGCGGTAGACGAAGTGGTCGCCGCCGGGGTGACCACGACAATCGGCGACACCTTCGGTACCGGTGGCGTGCGGGCCGAGCCCGAGGAGCCGACCGACAACCATCAGCATGCCGCGATGAGCGTGTCCGGCCTCGGCTCGGACGCGCTGGCCGCATTGGGTGCGGCATGGAAGCAGTCGCAATGAGGGGCGATTTCTTCCGAGCGGCGGACCCGACGAGGGGCGATGCGATGACCGTGGGCCGAAAGGCGATGCGATGACTGTGGACCGGAGCGTCCCGGCCGAAATCGAGGATGTGCTCGCGCTCAGCCCACTGCAGGAGGGGCTGTTCTCGTTGGCGCGGCTGGCCGCCGACGGGGTCGATCTGTACACGATGCAGTTCGTCATCGATATCGGCGGTCCGATCGACGTGCCGATGCTGCGCCGCAGCGCCGAGGCGATCCTGGAGCGGCACGCCAATCTGCGGGCCGCGTTCTGGGATAAGGATCTACCCAAGCCGGTGCAGATCGTGCCGACCTGGGTGGATCTGCCCTGGTTCGAAATCTCCGCGCTACCCGCGGAATTCGATGCGATCGCCGAGGCCGACCGGCAGCAGCGGTTCGATCTCTCTCGCGGTCCGGCCCTGCGGATTACGCTGGTCACGCTGCCCGACGAGCGGCACCGGGGGATGGCAGCCGACGGAGCTCGCGGAGTCGGCGGGGTGGGTAGACACCGGGGGATGGCAGCCGACGGAGCTCGCGGAGTCGGCGGGGTGGGTAGACGCAGGATGATCGTGACCGCGCATCACATCCTGATGGACGGCTGGGCGGTCGCGGTGTTCTTCCGCGAGCTGATCGCGGTGTACGACGCCGGGGGACAGGCGGATTCGCTGCCACCGGCACGGCCGTACCGCGACTACATCGGCTGGCTCGCGGCGCAGGACACCGCCGCCATCACCCACAACTGGACCGAATACCTCGCGCCGCTGAGCGGTCCGCTCATGCTGGCCGCCGGTACGGCAACCGAAGTCGGCACGGCGATTCCGCGCCGCAGCCGATTCAGTTTGGACAATGCCGAAACCGCGCGGCTGGTGCAATGGGCACGGGCGAACGGCCTGACTCCCAATACCGTTGTGCAGTATGCCTTGGCCGTCGTACTCGGCAGGCTCACCGATCGACGCGATGTCGTTTTCGGCACTACCATCTCCGGCCGTCCGGATGCGCTGCCCGGCGTCGAAACGATGATCGGGCTGTTCATCAATACCGTGCCCGCGCGCGTCATTATCGACCGGACCAGCACCGTCGCCCAGCAATGTGCGCAGCTGCAGCGCGAATCCGCGGCCATGCGGGATGCGGGATACGTGAGCCTGTCGGCCATTCAGCGCGCGGCCGGGCACGGTGCGCTGTTCGACGTGCTGTTCGTCTTCGAGAACGCACCCATCGGCGCGGCCACCGATCCGATCGTCACCGCGAGCGGCACCCGCTTTCTGCCGGTGGCCATGGAAAGTCTGGTGCACTACCCGCTTTCGGTGGTGTCGCATCTGAACGACGGCACGCTCGTCGTCATGCTCGAGGCGATTGCCGAAGCCCTGCCACACTTCCCGGTCGGCGATATCGGCCAGCGGATTCTGTCGGTGCTGCGTCAGCTGCCCGATCATGGCGATTCGAGCCCCGATGCGCTGGATCTGTTGCTTGCCGATGAAAAGGTCGTCGCTGTCTCGGAGAACGTCTCCACGATTGGCACGGCTTACGAGCTCTTCCTGAACCAGGTCGCCCACACCCCGGATGCGATCGCGCTGAGCACCGGTTCGGATCGCTACACCTATCGTGAATTGCGTGCAGCCGCCGGACAACTGGCGAATGAGCTGATCGCCAACGGTATCGGCCCGGAAACCGTTGTCGCCCTTGCGCTACCGCGATCGGCTCGTTCCGTCATCTCGATCCTCGCCGCACTGGAAGCAGGCGGAGCCTACGTGCCGGTCGACATCTCGGCACCCGCTGCCCGCATCGAATCCATACTGCGCCGAGCCGATCCGAAACTCATTCTGACAATTGGGGAGGCCACCAGCCTGCTCGGGGAGACCGCACAGCCGGTGCTGGTACTCGACGACCCCGCCGTCGCGGAGCGGATCGCGAACCACCCCATCCCGCCCTACCGCCCGGTCGCCCCGCAGACAGCCGCCTACCTGATCTTCACCTCCGGATCGACCGGCGAACCCAAGGGCGTAATCGGCACCCACGCAGCTCTGACCAGCTACTTCACCGACCATCGTGACCGCGTCTACCGCCCGGCGGTAACCCGGCTCGGCCGCCGACTGCGCATCGCACACGCCTGGTCGCTGAGCTTCGACGCCTCCTGGCAGCCGATGATCGGCCTGTTCGACGGCCACGCCGTCCACCTGTTCGACGAGACCGAAATGCGCGATGCGCAGGGCCTCGTCGACGGCATCGTCCGGCACGAGATCGATATGATCGACACCTCGCCGTCCATGTTCACCCAGCTGTCGGCAGCCGGTCTGGTAGACGGTGAGCGACTGACCGTGCTCGCCCTCGGCGGCGAGGCCATCGGTGCGCCCATGTGGGAGCAGTTGCGTGCGCTGCCGGGCACCGCGGTCTACAACTGCTACGGCCCCACCGAGACCACGGTCGAGGCGGTGGTCGCGACGGTGAATACCGGTCGCAACGAGGCGGGCAATGCCCAGCCCACCATCGGCGGACCGGTGGATCGTATGTCCGCCTACGTCTTCGACGCCATGCTGCGGCCGGTGCCGCGCGGTGTCGTCGGAGAGCTGTACTTGTCCGGCGCTCAGCTGGCCCGCGGGTATATCGGTAAGGCCGCCATCACCGCGGATCGCTTCATCGCCGACCCCTTCCGACCCGGTGTTCGCATGTATCGCACCGGTGATCTGGTGCGGCAGTTACCGAATGGCGATCTCGCCTATCTCGGCCGAGCCGACGACCAGGTCAAGATTCGCGGCTACCGAATCGAAATCGGCGATATCGAAACGGCTTTGCTGCAGTTGCCGCAGGTTCGTGCGGGCGCTGTGCTGGTTGTGCAGCGGCCGAGTGGCCCGACTCTGGTCGCCTTCGCGGTCAGTGCTGATTCGGCCGCCTTGCGTGCCCGCCTTGCGGAGCGCCTGCCTGCTTATATGGTTCCGGCGCGGGTTATTGCGCTGCCCGAACTGCCGGTCACCCCCAACGGCAAGCTCGATGTCCGAGCTCTGAACGCGCTGGCGCTGGAGGCTCTACGTGGCTCCGCCCAGCGCACCCTGCCGAGCACCGATACCGAGCGGACCCTCTGTCGCGCGCTCGCCGAGGCGCTGGGCGGTGCGACCCCCGGCATCGATGACGACTTCATCGAACTCGGCATGGACAGCATTGTTGCCATCTCTCTGGTGAACGCGGTGCGACGCGCGGGACTCTCGGTCAGCCCGGCCATGGTCATGACCAACCCCACCGTCCGCGATTTGGGCGCCGCCATCGATTCCCGTGCGGCACAACAGGAGAACAGCCCGGCCGCGATCGGCGAAATACTTCCGACGCCGATCATGTCCTGGATGTACGAGTACGGCGGCTTCCGCAGGCTTGCACTCTCGACGCTGGTAGAGCTGCCGGCCGAGGTGGATCGGGCACAGTTGGAAGCGGTGCTACAGGCACTCCTCGACGGTCACGACATGCTGCGCGGCCAGCTGTCGACCACCGAAAACAGGTTCGAAACCAGAGCGCCGGGCAGCGTGCGCGCCGCCGATATCCTGCACGAGGTCCGGGTATCCGGTGACTTCGGCACCGCACTCGAGAAGCATGCACGAGCGGCGATCGATCGCATCGATCCGAAGACCGGCACCCTGATCCAGGCTGTCCGTTTCGAGGGCCCCGATGTGCTGTTGCTGTCGATCCACCATCTCGCGGTGGATCCCGTCTCCTGGCACATCATTCTCGCTGATCTGGCCGACGCGTGGTCGCAGCTCGCGGAGGGGCGAACCCCCACTGTCGCACCCGAATTCACTGGATACCGCAGCTGGGCGGAACTACTCGACAAGCGCAGCACCGCACCGGAAGTATCAGCCCAGCGCGACTTCTGGACCGACCAACTGACCGGCCCCGATCCGGAACTCGGCCTGCGCCGCCCCGATCCGACCCGCGACACCTGGTCCTCCTACCGCCTCACGCCGTCGTTCCTGCCGACCGACACCACCCGTCGGATTCTCGACGGCCTCGGCAGCGACCTCGGTATGCACGAGTTACTGCTCACCGCATTGACAATCGCGCTCACGACCTGGCGAGCCGAACGCAACCAGGACGGCTCCACCGGCGCACTGGTCGCCCTCGAGGGCCACGGCCGCGAGGATGCCGCCGTCGGCAACGTCGACACTTCGCGGACGGTCGGCTGGTTCACCACCGTGTACCCACTGCGCGTCGGCACGGGCTCGACACTCGACATCACCCGCGCCGAATCCGATTCCGCCGAAGCCACCGGACTGCTGAAAGCGGTTGCAGCACAACTGGACAGTGTCCCGAACAAGGGCTTGGACTACGGCTTGCTCCGCTACGGCGATGCCGAGCCGCACACAGATCCCCAGGTAATGCTCGACTACCTGGGCCGCATGGACCTCACCGCGGGCACGTCGGGTCCATGGACCCCGATCACCGACCTCACTCTGCACCAACGGCTTCCGGTCGCCCCCGAACCGGAGATGCCGCTGCGCTACGCGCTCGACCTCGTCGTCGCCGTCTACCCCGGCGCCGACGGACCCCAGCTGGCCACCCTGTTCCGCTGGAGTGACGCCCTTTTCGACACCACCGAGATCGACCGTTTCGCCACCATCTGGCAGCGCTGCATCACCGCAGTCGCCGCCGCCATACCAAGCGCAACTCCGGGAGAACGATGAACGCGATCGAAAACGCCATCGTGGTCGAGGACGTCCGCAAGTCCTTCGGCGACGTCCACGCCGTGCGCGGCCTGAGCTTCTCGGCACCGGCCGGGAGTGTGCTGGGCGTACTCGGCCCGAACGGCGCGGGCAAGACCACCACGGTCTCCATCCTGTCCACGCTCACCAAGCCCGATGCGGGCCGCGCCCTGGTCGCGGGATACGACGTCGTGCGCGAGGCCGCGGATGTGCGGGCATCCATCATGCTCACCGGTCAGTACGCCGCCTTGGACGAGGTGCTGACCGGCCGGGAGAACCTCGTCCTGTTCGGCCGCCTGATGGGTCTGCGTCCGAAACAGGCCAAGATCCGCGCCACCGAACTGCTCGAACAGTTCGATCTCACCGAGGCGGCCGATCGTCGTGTCGGCGGCTACTCCGGCGGTATGCGCAGACGCATCGATATCGCCTGCGGGCTGGTGCGCCCGCCCAAGGTCGTCTTCCTGGACGAACCCACCACCGGCCTGGATCCGGTGAGCAGACAGGGCGTTTGGTCGCTGGTGCGTTCGCTGAAGGAACAGGGGGTGACGATCCTGCTCACCACGCAGTACCTCGAAGAGGCGGATGCGTTGAGCGACAACATCATCGTCATCGATAAGGGTCGCGTGATCGCCGAGGGCACCGCGGACGAACTCAAGGCCCGTTCGGGTTCGAGCTACTGTGAGGTCGTTCCGGTCGACGCGGGTGACGTGCCCGCCGTGGTCACCGCGTTGGACGGCCTCGGCACGGTGACCGTCGCCGAATCCAAGGACCGGGTGTCGCTCCCCGCTCCCGACGGTGCCGCCACACTGGCTGAGGCGCTGCGCCGCATTACCGAGGCCGGTATCGAACTCATCGATATCGCCCTGCGCAGACCGTCACTCGACGAGGTCTTCATCAAGCTCACCACCGATGAACCAGGGTTGGTGACCGCATGACCGAATCAGTCACCATTCCCGCCGGAATGCAGTGGACCGCGCTGAGCGGTCGCACCGTGCGTGCGGCGGTCCGCGAGGGTGATCTGCCC
This sequence comes from Nocardia pseudovaccinii, assembly GCF_050942345.1. Classification (NCBI taxonomy): domain Bacteria; kingdom Bacillati; phylum Actinomycetota; class Actinomycetes; order Mycobacteriales; family Nocardiaceae; genus Nocardia; species Nocardia pseudovaccinii. The sequence continues at coordinate 8,955,848 of NZ_CP192074.1, read as the reverse complement.
TTCGGTTTCGTCGCGCCGATGATCTTCTTCGTCTGTTTCTATGTCCCGCTGCGCAAGTCGATGGAGCAGACCGGTGCGGACTACGCCCAGTACCTGCTGCCGGTGATCGTGCTGCAGGGCATGTTCTTCACCGCCATGTCGGCGGCCGACCGCGCCGCCCGAGACACCTTCAGCGGCATGGGAACTCGCATGCGGTCCATGCCGGTCGAATCGTGGGTGCCGCTGGCCGCGCGGATGTCCGCGAATCTGGTTCGCGCGCTGGCCGGACTCGCCGGAGCGCTGGTCATCGGTGCGGCCTTCGGATTCCGATTCCACAGTGCGGCAGCGGCTCTCGTCTTCATCGCATTGTCACTGGCCTTCGCCGTGGCACTGGTGATCGGTGCCGACACACTCGGCGTCGCCACGGGTAAGCCGGAAGTCGGTGCGTCCGCACTGCTGGCGCCGCAACTGCTGCTCATCATGATGTCCACGGGTTTCGTCCCGGCCGAAGGCTTTCCGGGTTGGATCCAGCCTTTCGTCCGCAATCAGCCGGTATCCCAAGCCGCTGCCGCCCTGCGCGATCTCGCCGATGGCGAATACACCTCGGCCGTCGCCGTTGCGGTGGCTTGGATTCTCGGCCTGATCGTGGCGTTCGCCGCGATCTCGGTGTGGGTGGAAAGGCGACGGCCGTGAAAACACTGATCGACCAGAGCTTCGTCGAAACGGGCCGACTGCTACGACGCTGGCCGCGCGAACAGGAGGTGCTGACCTCGACCGTGATCCTGCCGGTACTGCTGCTGTTGATGTACCAATTGGTGCTCCACAAATTCCTCAGCGCATCCTCCGGCGTGGACGCCATCTACGGTTTCGTCCCGATGATCGCGGTCACCGGCGCGATGTACGGCGCCATGGGGACCGGCCTTTCGCTCTACGCGGAACGGGAAAGCGGTCTGCTGCGGCGCATTTGGGTGCTGCCGGTGCACCGTGCGGCCGGACTGATCGGCCGACTGCTCGCCGAATGCGGACGCACGCTGATCGCGACGATCATCGTGGTCGCCCTCGGTGTCGCGCTCGGATTGCGCTTCGAGCAGGGCTGGCTGGGTGTGCTCGGTGCGCTCGCCGTTCCGGTGCTGCTGATTCCCGGCTTCGCCACCATGGTGATCACGGTCGGCGTCAGCAAGGCGGGCGACAAAGTCGTGCAGTTGTTCTCGGCACTCGTGCTGCTCGGGATGTTCTTCAATTCCGGATTCGTACCCGTGGAGAACTACCCGGGTTGGCTGCAGCCGGTAGTTCGCGTCCAGCCGATGAGTTGCGCCATCGAGGCAATGCGCGGCTGCACGATCGGCGGCCCCATCGCGACCCCGCTGCTGCAGACCCTCGCCTGGTCCGTTGGGCTCGCCTTGGTCTTCGGCGCTTTCGCCGTACGTGGCTACCGCAAGGCCGCGGAGGGCTGAGCGGTTCACTGAGTGGGCCCCGGCTTGATAGTTACATCGGCTAACTATATAGTTTCCTGAGGTAACAATCAGCAAGGGGCTGCCGTGACGATTCCATCCGCCGATCTGGGTGATGTCCAGACCATTCGCCGCCGCCTGCGCTACGACCGGGATCACCCGCATTACAAGTGGATCGTGCTGACCAACACCACCATTGGTGTACTGCTCAGTGCGGTCAATGCCTCGATCGTGCTGATCTCGCTGCCCGCGATCTTCCGAGGTATCGGGCTGAATCCACTGGAAGCGGGCAATGTCGGCTATCTGCTGTGGATGTTGATGGGCTATCTGCTCGTCACCGCGGTACTCGTGGTGATGTTCGGGCGGCTCGGCGATATCTTCGGCCGCGTCCGGATCTACAACCTCGGCTTCGCGGTCTTCGCGGTGACCTCGGTCGCGCTGTCCTTCGATCCGTTCCAGGGTGGTTCGGGCGCGATGTGGATCATCGTCTGGCGCGTGCTGCAGGGCATCGGCGGCGCCATGCTCACGGCCAATTCGACGGCCATCCTCACCGATGCCTTCCCGGCCAAACAGCGTGGTACCGCACTCGGCATCAATATGGTCGCCGCGGTCGCGGGCTCCTTCCTCGGACTGATCATCGGCGGCGTGCTCTCGGAATGGGATTGGCGCGCGGTGTTCTGGGTCAGCGTGCCGATCGCCGTGATCGGTTCGATCTGGTCCTATCGCTCGCTGCACGAGGTGGGCATGCGCACCAGGGGCAAGGTCGACTGGGCGGGCACCATCACCTTCGGCCTCGGCCTGACCGCACTGCTCACCGGCATCACCTACGGGATCCAGCCCTATGGCGGACATCCCACCGGTTGGTCCAACCCGTGGGTGCTCGGTGCGGTGTTCGGCGGCATCGCCCTGCTCGCGGCGTTCTGCGTGGTGGAGACCAAGGTCGCCGAGCCGATGTTCCATCTGTCGCTGTTTCGCAACCGTGCGTTCGGCCTCGGCAATTTCGCCAATCTGATGGTCTCGATCGGCCGCGGCGGCATGCAGTTCATGCTGATCATCTGGCTGCAGGGCATCTGGTTGCCGCTGCACGGCTACGACTACGAATCGACGCCGCTGTGGGCCGGTATCTATCTGTTGCCGCTGACCGTGGGATTCCTTGCCGCCGGACCGGTTTCGGGTTGGCTGTCGGACCGCTACGGATCGCGCCGGTTCACCACCGGCGGCGCAACGCTGGCCGGACTCACCTTCCTGCTGCTGCTCGTCATCCCGGTCGACTTCAACTACTGGGTGTTCGCCGCGATCGTGCTGCTCAACGGCATCGGCTGCGGACTGTTCTTCTCACCGAACACCGCCGCCATCATGTCGAGCGTGCCCGCGTCCCAGCGCGGCGCGGCATCCGGTATGCGCGGCACCCTGTTCAACGGCGGCAATGCGCTGTCGATGGGAATCTTCTTCTCGCTCATGGTCGTCGGCCTCGCCGCGAGCCTGCCCTCGGCACTCGACAGTGGTCTGCGCGCCCAGGGTGTATCCGCGGGCGCCGCGTCCCAACTCGCCGACCTGCCGCCCGTCGCGAGTATGTTCGCCGCCTTCCTCGGTTACAACCCGATCCAGGAATTGCTCGGCCCCAGTGGCGAATTGGCCAAGCCGGGCGTCAATGCGGACACCCTGACCGGTCAGGAGTTCTTCCCGCATCTGCTCACCGGACCGTTCCACTCGGGTCTGATCGTGGTGTTCGTCTCGGCCGCCCTGATGATGTTCCTGGCCGCCGCGGCCTCGTATTTCGCGGGCGATAAGTACATCGAGGAGGAACTGGCCGAACTCGCCGAGGCCGACGAACTCGTCGCCGCGCGCTGAGTCGCGGTTGGTGCGGTCCGCGCTCGGACTCTACTGTCTGGAGCTATGAACTCGGTGCCGGTCGCGCCCGTGGTGGTGATCGTCGGATTCGTCGCGGCGATCACCATCGGCCGCTGGTTCCTGGTCGACGAGACCCTCAGCGACCGGCTCATCAATCGCGCACTGGCCTGGGATCTGGTCGGTCTGCTCGTCTTCATCTGCGTCGGCCGGTTCGGCCGGGCTCATCTCGCGCTCGATCTGTTCACGATCTTCGGCGCGCTGGCGGTGTCGAATGTATTCGGATTCGCCCGCTTGCTCGACGGCGGGGACACGCGGACCGCGGTGCGGCGGCAGCGCACCTACGACGGCATCGCCGTGGCAGCCGGAGCTGTTGTGCTGGTCGGCATAGTGGTGGCACCGCAGCGAGATTGGGGACTCACGGTCTGGTCGCTTACCGCGGTGCCGACCGCCTTGTCCGGCATGCTGATGACGCGGGCCTGCGTGCGGGAGTTGCGTACCGGGGGGATCACGGCGAAGGAGCGATTGACCTACGGCGCACTTCTGACCGTCGCCGGGTATGCCGTGAGTGCGACGGTGGTCGCGCTCGTGCGGATGGCCACCGGCACTCGACCCGATGAGCAGGGCCTGATCTGGGTGATCGGAACATACGCGACATTGGTCCTACTCGCGGGCCTGATCGGAATCCCGCTGTGGAATGCGGTGCTGTTTCGGGCGGAGCTGGATCGGGCCGGTCGGTGCTGTCGCCGACTGCGCCCGCTGTGGCGGGCGCTCACCGATGCCGTACCCGAGGTGGTGCTGGCTCGGCCGAGTAGTGGTTCCACCTCACGGCTGTATCGGATGACGGTCGAAATCCGCGACGCCCTGGTGCAATTGCGGCCGTACGCACCGGATGTCGAGGCGCACACCGATATCCGTGAATACGCGCGGTGTATCGCGCGGGCGGTACAGGCCAAAGCTGCTGGTGGGTCACCCGCGACGGCGTCCGGTCGCGCCACTCCGGTCGACCTGCGCGACCGGACCGATGAACTCAGGTACCTGCTCGCTCTGGCCGCGGAATGGCCGAAGGCCAGCGCGCTGGTGCGTGCGGGCCTCGAATCTCCGGCGCGCTGAACCTATTTCGCCGCGTTGGCGAAGGCGGGCTCCAACTTGTTCAGCAGGTAGGGCACCGACAGTGCGGTCGGCTGGTTGACGGCGCTGATCTCCTGAACCGTGAGGAAGACCACCGCCCCCTTCTTCACCGCGGGCAGATCGGCGTATCCGGGGAGCTGCCGGTACTTTTCGTCCATACCGGGGGAGTAGCCCGCGAGCAGCAGATCGGCGGTGAGCTCGTCGACCCGCTCCGGGGACAGCGCCAGCCTGCCCTGATTCGACGGCCGATCGGTGAGGTTCTTCGGAATGGACAGTCCGAGCTGGGTGAAGATCTTGCTGGACCCGTCGTTCGGATCGGTCAGCACCATCAGCTGGGCCGGGCTGGCCAACCAGGTGCTCGCGAAGGTCTTGCCCGTCAGACCCGGATTGGCCTGGCCGATGGACACCACCTTCTTGTCCACATCGGCGATCACGCGGGTCGCGTCGTCTTCCTTGTGCAGTACTTTGCCGAGCGTGGTCACCAGGTCCTGCCAGGGCTGGATCGACGAGGAGGTGAGCGCGGGCAGCGTCGGGGCGACCTTGGACAACTCGTCAAAGGTCTTCTGGTCGGCCAGGAATCCGTCCACCAGAATGAGATCCGGCTCCAGCGCCGCGACCTGCTCGGCGATATTGCCGGTGGTATTCAAGGCTTTCGCCGATTCGAGCGACTTCGGCTCCCACGCCGGGGTGCTCTTGGATACCGAGGCGACATTGTCGACATAGCCGACCGGGGTCACGCCGAGCGCCAGCGTCGAATCCAGCCACTGATTCCCCAGCGTGACAATCTTTTTCGGGGTGCCATGTACCGTCGTCGTGCCGCGTGCGTGGTTGATGGTGACGGGTGCGCCACCGCCGGACTCCGCGTCATCGCTCGACGACCCACAGGCGGCGATACCCAGGGTCAGCGCACCGGCCAGCACGGCAACCGCCGCCCGCTTCCAGCCACGAGACGTCCGTACAGACTCCATCGACACCCTCTCCTTCATCGAGGAATTCCTCGACTCGGCTCTCTTCGAGCCGAAATAGCAAAGGTCAGCCTAACCTACATTGATCGCCGTACCGCCCTGGCTTGCCGGTTGCTGTCATGTCATCTGTTGTGAACCTATTGAACGTGCCGCTATCTAGCGGTACGTTAAATGACGTCAATAATGATCCTCTCGTCCGGGAGGCATCGACGTCGAACCCGTGAGGACGCGGGTCTTCGCACGACTGACGCATACCGAATTGAGGTTAGTTCCGATGAATCAAAAGAGTTCCGCCGGACGCGTCCGCCCCATGGTCGCCCGTATCGCCATCACCTCCGCTCTGGTCCTGGCCCCGATCGCCGCGGTCGCTGGTCCGGCGCTCGCCGATACGACCGACACCCAGGGTCCGGCGATCGTGCTGGTGGATCAGGCCGACGACATCCACGGCCACGGGGGCTGGGGCCATGGTGGCTGGGGTGGTCGTGGCGGTTGGGGCGGTTACGGCGGCTGGGGTGGTCGTGGTGGCTGGGGTGGTTACGGCGGTTGGGGTGGTTACGGCGGCTGGTTCGGCTACCCGGGCTGGCCGGGCTATTTCCCCATGCCCTCCACCGGCAGCGCCTTCTGACCCCAGCCGCTCGGCGGCGCAAGCCATTCCCCTCGAAGCGCTTCCCGTATGAATAAGCCCGGCATGTCGGGCTTATTCATACGGATCCGACGTCCTCGCTCCGGCGGGCAGCGGCAAGGTGGATAGCCGGTCGATCAGCTGCCGCCGATATGGGCTCTCGACATGACGAATGGGTAGGCTTCCGTCATGACGATCGCCCCGTCCGGCCATCTGCCGCACGAGATGACCGAGGAGCAATACCGTCAACTGCCCGAGGCGACAGCACGCGAGATCGAGGTCGTACACGGGCATGTGATCGTCTGTGAGTCGCCGGTACCCGAGCACAATCGCGTGGCGCGCAGGCTGGCCGGTGCCATGGAGCAGTTGCCGAGTACCGAACCGTGTATTCGAGTCGAGACCGATATCGACGTAGTGCTCTGGCGGGTACCCAAATTCACGTTCCGGCGGCCGGATGTCACGGTCTATCGGTGCCTTCCGGAGCTGGGTGCGAAACCGGAGGCCGGTGATGCTCTGATCGTCATCCAGGTTTCCTCGCCATCCACCGCCGCCGAGGATCTGCTCGCCAAGAAGGTGCAGTACGCCCGCGCGGGCATCCCGCTCTATCTCGTCGTCGCACTCGACACCAAGTACGACATCGAAGAGGTCCGCGAGTTCCGGCTCGACGCCCACGCCGCCGAATACCGCCTGCACCGGTTGCATCGCGACGGATTCGTACGACTGGAGCACGTGGTGCTGGGCGATATCAGCTTCGCGGACTTGGTCCGATAGCGAGGAAGGTCGGTCGCCGGCTCAGAGGGTGATGCGCTGGTTTTCGGGGAGGAAGAGTTTGTCGCCTTCCTTGACGGCGAAGGTGTTGTAGAACTGGGCGATATTGCGGACGATCTGGTTGCAGCGGAATTCGTTGGGGGCGTGGACGTCCTGGAGCAGGCTGATGGTTGATTCCTCGGTCTGCTTTTCGCGCCAGCTGCGGGCGTAGGAGAAGAACATCTGCTGGTAGTCGGGGTCGATGCCGTCGCGCTTGGCGGCGATACGATAGGCCTCGACGGCGATCTGCAGGCCGCGCAGGTCGGCGAGGTTTTCGCCGACCGTGAGTGCGCCGTCGACGTGGTATTTGGGATCGAGGCCCTCGGGCACCAGCACATCGAATTGGTCGATCAGCTGTTTGGTCTTGGCCTCGAATGCGGCCAGGTCTTCGGGTGTCCACCAGTCGCTGCGATTACCGCTGGCGTCGTACTTGCGACCCTGATCGTCGAAGCCGTGGCCGATCTCGTGCCCGATGGTCGCGCCGACCGCACCGTAATTGACCGCGGTCGTCGCGTCCTTGTCGAAGAACGGCGGCTGCAGATAAGCGGCGGGGAAGGTGATCTGGTTGCTGGTGGGTGAGTAGTAGGCATTGACGGTCTGCGGCGACATACCCCATTCGGATTTGTCGACCGGAGTGCCGAGCCGGTTGAACGCCTTCTTGGATTCGAAAGCGTTGACGGCGCGCAGGGATTCGATCAGCTTGCCCCGGGTGATCTTCAGCGCGGAGTAGTCGTCCCACTTATCCGGATATCCGATCCTGGCCTCGATCTTGTCCAGCTTGACGATCGAGGCGTCCCTGGTCGGCTTGGACATCCAGGTCGAATTGGTGAAGTTCTCCCGATAGGCGGCCATGAGGTCGGCCACCATCTCCTTGGCCCGATCCTTGGCGGCCGGTGGAAAGTGCTTGTCCACATACAGTTTGCCGAGCTGGTCACCGAGATTGTCGTCGACGACGCCGACGCCGGACTTCCAGGTCTCCGGCCGCTCCTCGAGTCCGCTGAGCACCTTGCCGACGAAATCGAACCGCGCGTCGCGGATCGCCTTGGGCAGGAATCGGGCGAACTGCGCGACGATGTTGACCCGCAGATACTCTCGCCACAGCGCGATATCGGTATCGGCCCACAGTTGCGCGGCCGCGGTCACGAACGACGGCTGCGCCACCACGAGCTTGTCGAACAGCGAGCGCGGCCGATCGGTATTGCCCGCCATCCACGGATCCCAATCGAATTGCGGTCCGAGCGCGACCAGATCGTGCCAGCCCATCACGTTGTAGGTGGCATCGGTGTTGCGATTGCGCACGCTGTCCCAATGCGCCGCCGCGATCTTGGTCTCCAGATCGAGGATGCGCTGCGCGATTCCCGCCGGATCGGCGAACCCAGCCCCCGCGGACATCTTCTCGAGGTAGGTCTTGTAGCCCGCGAGCTGCTTGGCGTATTCCGGCTTGCGGTAGTACTGCTCGCTCAGCGTGATACCCGACTGGCTGACGGTGGGGATATAGGAATTGGAGTCCTTGCGATCGATGCCGACTCCGATACCGATCAGCCCGGCGATGGGCAGCTCCGCCATCACCTTGGCCAGATCCGGTTTGGTCGCCGCGCCATCGATCTTGGCGAACAGATCGGTCAGCGGTGTCATGCCGAGTGTTTCGAACGCGGCCTCATCGAGGCGCGCGTCGTAGAGATCGCGAATCTGCTGCGCCTCCGAACCCGGTTTCGGATCCTCGAGACCCTCGATGATCTCGCGCAGCTGATCCAGCGTCCGATCGCTCGCATCGCTGATCGCGCCGACCGCGGCCTTGTCCGGCGGCAGCTGGTACTCCCGCAGCCACTTGCCGTTGACATGCCGGTACAGATCGTCCTGCGGCCGGATCGCCTCGTCCGCGCCGCCCAGATCGACCCCGGTGAGCTGCACCTGATGCTCATCCTTCGAGCAGGAGGCCAGAGCGACGGCCGCGGGCACCACCCCGAGCGCGATCAGGAAGGCACGACGGTCCAGCTGACCGAGACGACCGGTTGATGTCACGAGGATTTCCTCTCCCGATGCGGCCGGTGGCCGCATCCTCGTCAGGCGCGATAGTGCTGGCCCGAGGCTACCTGTCTCCGGCGTTGCCAGCCCGTCGGATCAGAGCGAGACCCGCTGGTCCAGGGCCAGGTACAGCTTGTCGCTGGGTTCGACGGCGAAGGTGGTGTAGAACTCGTCGATATTGCGGACCACCTGGTTGCAGCGGAACTCGTTGGGCGCGTGCGGATCCATGGCCAATCGCAGTTCCATGTGCTGTTTCGTCGATTTCTCCCGCCAGATCCGGGCCCAGGACAGGAACAGCGTGCGGTTGTCCGGGTCGCCCTTGCCGTCACGTTTATCGGCGATGCCGAGGGCGGCCACGGCGATACCGAGACCGCGCAGATCCGCGAGATTCTCCCCGACCGTCAGCGCGCCGTCGACGTGCTTGCTCGGGTCGAGACCGGCCGGGACCAGCGCGTTGTACTGATCGATGAGCTGCTTGGTCTTGGCTTCGAATGCGGTCCGGTCCTCGGGTGTCCACCAGTCGCGCAGATTGCCGTCACCGTCGTAGCGCGAACCCTGATCGTCGAAGCCGTGGCCGATCTCATGACCGATGATCGCCCCGATCGCGCCGTAATTGACCGCGGTCGCGGCACGGGAGTCGAAGAACGGCGGCTGCAGAATGGCGGCCGGAAACGAGATCGAATTGGCATTCGGGTTGTACTGGGCATTCACCAGCTGCGGCGGCATCCGCCATTCGGACTTGTCGACCGGGGTGCCCAGGCGCGCGAAACCGCGCTTGGTCTCGAAACGCTGTGCGGCGCGGACGGATTCGATCAACTTGCCGCGGGTGATCGTCAATCCCGAGTAGTCGATCCAGTTGTCCGGATAGCCGATCTTGGTGACGATTTTGTCGAGCTTCGCGATGGCGGCCTGTCTGGTCGGCGGCGACATCCAGGTCGAATCGGTGAAGTCGGCGCGGTAGGCGGATATGAGATCGGCGACCATCGCCAAGGCGCGCTCTTTGGCCGCGGGCGGAAAGTGTTTGTCCACATAGAGTTTCCCGAGCGGCTGGCTCAGGTTCGCATTGACGGTCGCAATACCCTCCTTCCACAGCTCCGGACGCTCCTGCGACCCTTGCAGCACCTTGCCGACGAAATCGAATTCGGCATCGGCAATGGCCTTGGGCAGCAGCGATGCGAACTGTTTGAGCACCGCCATGCGCAGATACTCCCGCCAGGCCGCGATATCGACCTCGGCCCAGAGCTTTCCGGCCGTCGTCACGAAGGACGGCTGACCGACCACCACGCGATCGAACAGTGCGCGCGGTCGGTCGGTATTGCCCGCCAGCCACGGCTCCCAATCGAATTGCGGTGCGAGCGCGGTCAATTGGGCCCAGCTCATCGGGTTGTATGCGGCATCGGGATTGCGCAGTCGAACATCGTCCCAGAACCCGGTGGCGATCTTGGTCTCCAGTTCGAATACCCGCTGGGCGGTACCTGCCGGATCGGGAAAGCCCGCGCCCGCGGCGACGCGTTGCAGATAGGTCTGATACGCGGCGCGCTGCTCGGCGTATTCGGGCTTGCGGTAATACTGCTCGCCCATATTCGAGTCGATACCGGACTGGGAGATGTCGGCGACGTATTCGGCCGAATTCTTCTGATCGACCCCGACGGACAAGCCGATGAGCCCGCCGATCGGCAGCCCGCCCATCACCTTGGCCAGATCCGGTTTGGTCGCCGCGCCGTCGATCGCCGCGAACAGATCCGCCAGCGGGGCCACGCCGAGCCGCTCGATTTCGGCCAGATCGACCCGGGCGTCGTAGAGATCGCGGATCTGCTGCTCGGCGGTCCCGTCCTTCGGGTCGTGGATGCCGTCGATGATGGCCCGAAGCTGCTGTTCGACCCGATCACCGACTTCGTCGAAGGTGGTGTAGGACGACTTGTCGGGCGGCAGCTGATAATCGCGCAACCAGCCGCCGTTGACGTAGCGGAACAGATCGTCCTGTGGCCGAATCGCCGGGTCCTCGCCCCGCATGTCGACACCGGTGAGCCGCACCGATTGCTCCCGCGAGCAGGAGACCAGCGCGGTGGTGGCCGGAATCACACCGAGTGCGATCAGAAAGGTGCGACGACCGAGCCGGGTGGGACGCGCAGACGAACTCAACGAAACCCCCTATTCAGCGATGATATGGAATGTGCACAGCTCATCCGGTGATCTTGCTTGTTCCGAGGGTAGTAACAGGACGGCCCGAGAGCACTGATCCACGCGGGTTTCACAGGGGAAGTTCAGCCTGTGCCTGCGGGACCCCGATTTGGGACCGACCTGGGGATTCCCCTACACTGAACCGGTTGCCTGCGGGAGCTGTGCCCGCAATCCGGCCGCGAACCCCCAGTGGTTGATCCATCCGATCGAGAAAACCGCTGGCAGGCGCGCGTTCGGGTGGTGACACGACCATGCCCGTCGGGTCGGCAATCCGGCGTGCGTATACATCCAGGTCAAGGAGGCTGAAGTGATTCAGCAGGAGTCGCGACTGCGCGTCGCCGACAACACGGGTGCGAAGGAAATCCTCTGCATCCGCGTTCTCGGTGGTTCGTCGCGTCGCTATGCCGGCATCGGCGACATCATCGTCGCCACCGTCAAGGACGCTGTCCCCGGCGGCAACGTCAAGAAGGGCGAGGTCGTCAAGGCCGTCGTCGTGCGCACCGTCAAGGAGCGTCGTCGCCCGGACGGTTCGTACATCAAGTTCGACGAGAACGCGGCCGTGCTGATCAAGGCGGACAACGACCCGCGTGGCACTCGTATCTTCGGCCCGGTCGGCCGCGAGCTGCGCGAGAAGAAGTTCATGAAGATCGTTTCGCTGGCTCCGGAGGTGCTCTGACATGAAGGTGCACAAGGGCGACACGGTGCTCGTCATCTCGGGTAAGGACAAGGGCGCCAAGGGCAAGGTCATCCAGGCCTACCCGAAGGAGAACCGGGTCCTGGTCGAGGGCGTGAACCGGATCAAGAAGCACGTTGCCAACTCCACCAACCAGCGTGGTGCCTCCTCGGGCGGCATCGTGACCCAGGAAGCTCCGATCCACGTGTCCAACGTGATGGTCGTCGACTCCGACGGCAAGCCGACCCGTGTCGGCTACCGGACGGACGAGGAGAGCGGCAAGCGGGTCCGGATCTCCCGTAAGAACGGGAAGGACATCTGACATGACCACCTCTGAGAAGACTCAGCCGCGTCTGAAGGCGCGCTACCGTGCCGAGATCAAGGACGCGCTGAACAGCGAGTTCAACTACGCCAACGTGATGCAGATCCCGGGCGTGGTCAAGGTCGTCGTGAACATGGGTGTCGGTGACGCCGCGCGCGACGCCAAGCTCATCAACGGCGCGGTCCGGGACCTGGAACTGATCACCGGTCAGAAGCCCGAGATCCGCAAGGCCACCAAATCGATCGCGCAGTTCAAGCTGCGTGAGGGCATGCCGATCGGCGCGAAGGTCACCCTGCGCGGCGACCGCATGTGGGAGTTCCTGGACCGCCTGGTCTCCATCGCGCTGCCCCGTATCCGCGACTTCCGCGGTCTGTCGCCGAAGCAGTTCGACGGCAATGGCAACTACACGTTCGGCCTGAGCGAGCAGTCGATGTTCCACGAGATCGACGTGGACTCCATCGACCGCCCGCGCGGTATGGACATCACCGTGGTGACCACGGCGACCAACAACGAAGAAGGCCGTGCCCTGCTCAAGCACCTCGGCTTCCCGTTCAAGGAGAACTGAGCACATGGCTAAGAAAGCACTGGTCAACAAGGCCAACAGCAAGCCGAAGTTCGCCGTTCGCGCCTACACCCGCTGCCAGCGCTGCGGCCGCCCGCACGCGGTGTACCGCAAGTTCGGCCTCTGCCGCGTGTGCCTGCGCGAAATGGCGCACCGCGGTGAGCTCCCGGGCGTGCACAAGAGCTCCTGGTGAGCTTGCGCTCCCTGTGAGCGCACCCGCACGAAACTGAACAAGGGCACGGCCTCCACCGGAGGCCGTGCCCTTGCGCGTTTCCGGTGCCCGCCCATCCGGTTTCCAGGGGTGTCGATTCCCTTGCCGCGGTTCAGAATTCGAGTTCGGACCAGGGGATGGTGATGGGGAATGGGAAGTTGATTGTGATAGCGGCGGAATCGTTGGGCGACCACTTGCCGGTCAGGATGTAGTTCGCGGGGTGTAAGGCTCGAACGCCGGGCGGGAGGTGGTCGACCTCGGTTGCGAGGGCGTACGCGTGGACGTAGGCGATTTCGCTCTTTTCCCGGGCGAGTGCGATCTCCCAATACCAGGGGATGTCGGCCTGGGCGTACCTCGCCTTTTTCTCTTCCATATCGGTCTGGGAATTGGAGGGTGACAGGACTTCACCGACGAGAATCACGTCCGCTGCGCGGATGTCCTGGTAGGGCTTGTCCAGGCAGCGATAGGCGAGGAAGTCCGGTGTGACGAAATCGGACTTTCCGGCGTCGCCGAAGAACACATTCGTCTCGAAGTCCACACGCCAGCACTGTTGCGGCAGTTCGGTCATGGCTTTGCGGGCGCTGCTCTTGAGCGCGCTTGTCAACGCGAAGGTGAAGGCTTGGTGTTCGGCGGGCCCGCGTCGCAGCCACACGACGCGCCCGTTCCAGAGTTCGATCTGCTCCGCGATCTCTTCAGGTAGCTGCTCGAGCTCCTCCCAGGTCATGTACTCCGGGAGGTCGGGACGCTCGATCCGCGGACTCGACATGGCGCCATACTAGCCGCGCAGGGCGACAATTTGCCCTGGTTGCGGCGGTCTCCACTGTCGGCTGGGCGGTGCCGCATAACCAACGACGTTCCCGCAGAACGGGTATCACCCTCGCATAGGTGTGAGCTGTGCGAGGTGTTCATTGGCTCTGCGACGGCTTCGAAAGTACGCGAGGGTGGGCGACCGAGCCGAGGTTCAGTGAGCCTGCGGTGTGGTGATTTCCCGGCGCGAGTGGAGATCGAGTTTCGCGAGGATATTCGACACGTGGGATTGAATTGTCCGGCGGGACAAGAACATTTGGGCTGCGATGTCGGTGTTGGACAGGCCTTCGGCGACTTGGGTGGCGACTTTGCGTTCGGTGTCGGTGAGGGCGGCCCAGCCGGATTTGGGGCGGTTGCGGGGGCCGCGGACGCCGCGGCGGATTCCGTATGGTCGCACTCGGGCTACCGCGCGGGCGCAATCCCAGGATGCGCCGAGAGCGGAATACAGTTCGACCGCGGCGTCCAGGGCGTTGCGGGACTCGGGGTCGCGTCCTGCTGCGGCGAGGAGTACGGCGGCGTTTTCGTGCGCTTGGGCTTCGAATAGTGGGCGGCCTGATTGCCGGAAAGCGCTTGCTGCCGTGCGGAGTACGTCAGGATCGGAGTCGGCGAGACCACGGCACAGCAGGGCCGTTCCGGTTCGTGATGCCGTCGGTTGTCGGCTCGAGAGCAGATCCGCGCTGGCCACCACCGATCGGGCCGCATGCGCGTCGCCGGTTTCCGCGGCCAAGCGCGCGATGTCCGGGAAGATGTAATGCAGTGTGGCGGAGGCCAATCCGTCGGCCAGTCGACGGTGTGTGTCGACGAGTAATTCCAGTGCCTGGTCGGGGCGGCCGCGAGCCTCGGCGTTCAGCGCCTTGACCCATGGATGCAAGTGCGCGTAGCCGATATTGCCCGGGCGATCGTCCGGCGCGGGCAGGCCGTCGGGGTCCGGCAGGAAGGTGCCGCGGCGAATTCCGATGAGCGCGGCAATGGTGTGCGCGACGGTCGCGTAACCGAGTACATCGGGTGTCTGCATACTCGCCGTGCATTCGGCCAGCGCGTCGTCCCAGCGCCCGCTCACCAGATACATCCGCGCCTTGGCCACCAGGTTCGAGGACAAGTAGACGCCACGGAAGCGGCGGTTGCGCCCGATGGCCGTCTGCAAAACCTCCTCGGCGTCGCTCAGCCGATCGAGTTCGATCAGGCAATGGGCGTAGAGGGCGTACGGATCGAATTGGTCGGGTCCGGTTCCGTCATCGAAGAGGGCCGGGATGCGCGCGCTCAGGTCCAGCGCTTCGTCGAGATGGCCCTGGGTGTAGCGCACCGCGCCCACCGCCGTGAGCCCGTACCCGGTGGCCAGCCGGTTCCCGGTGCTCTCGCCGAGTGTCACGGCCTGCCGACCGGCCCGCTCGGCCGCGGCGAACCGCTCGAGGAAGAAATTGCCGAGTCCGGACATGCCGAGAAAACGGGCGGCGTCCTCGGCGTCGAGTTCCCTGGTGGACAGCACCTCCTCGGCCAGCGCGACGGCATCGGTCAATCGGGCCTCGGCCTGAAAGATCTGGGCGAGCAGCCAGTGAAGTTCGATGTCCGGCTGTGTGAGCAGTGCCTCACGCGCCACCGATTCGGCCTCGGCGGCGTTTCCATCCCAGAGCAGGGCATGAATTCTCAGTCGGATCAGTACCGAGCGCATTCCAGCGTCGAGATCCGGCGCGGCGGCGACGCGGCTCAACAATCGTTTCGCCAGTTCGGGCGCGCGAACGATCAGCTTGTCGGCGACACCGATCAGCCAATCGAGGCTGGTCCTATCCAGTTCGCGATCCGCGACCCACAAGTAATAGGCAACCCGCTCGATCGGCGCATCGGTCGACTGGAGCGCCTGTCCGGCCTGTTGGAGCAGATCCGACCGCAGTGAAGCAGGTAGCCGATCGGCCAGTGCGTGCCGGATCAGATCGTGCCGAAACACCAACTCGGAGTCGACGCGGATGAGCAGCCCGCCGTCCAGCGCCTCGGTGACGGCGCTCCAGGCATCCAGAATCGGGATCTTCAACACCACCGCCAGGTCCGCGACATCAATGGTCGGACCGAGGGCCGCGGCCATCGGCAGCACATCCCGCGTCGGACGGGAAAGGAAGTCCAGCCGCTGGGTAATCGCCTCGGCCAACGACGCGGACGGGTTCTCGACGGCAGCGCCTGCCGGATCGGCAGTGTCGGCGATCACCCTGATCGCCCCGTCGCGCACCAAAGCGGCCACCAATTCCGTGACATGCAGCGGATTCCCACCGGCCTCGGCCACCTTTTCCAACAACCGAGGACCCGGTTCGGCACCGACCAGATGACGCACCAGTTCCGCGGCATCCGTGTCGGGCAGCGCGCCGAGCCGCAGCATCGGGGCCTGCCGTGCGACCAGTTCGGCCGACAGGGCGGCGAATTCCGGATCGTGCGGAAGTGGCCGAGCCGCGAGCACCAGCAGCAGCGGCAGCTCGTCGACGAGGGTGCAGAGCCGGTGCAACAGCGCCGAGCTCGAACGGTCCGCCCAGTGCACATCGTCCATGACCAGGGCAATCGGGCCCGCCGCGCACCAGCTGTCGATCTGGTCCAGAATCGCCTCGGCAATGGCGAGTTCATGGGTCGCCGCCACATCGCCCACGCGATCTCCGCTGCGCAACGCGTCGATCGCAGATGTCGTGCCCGTGTCGTTCAGCCAGGAGCACACTCCGGCGAATGGCACACCCTGCCGCAACTCCTCGGCCGCACCGACACGGATGTGCAGGCCCGCTGCCGCCAACGGACTTCGCGCCGCTTCCAACAGCGCCGATTTGCCGATCCCCGGCTCGCCCTCGATCAGAACAACGCACCCGTGACCGGCGACCACACGCCGTCCGAGTGCCGTCAGAGTTGCTACTTCGGCTTCGCGACCCACGAACGCGGTCGCGAGACAATCCTGCACGCGGGTGAGTGTAAGGGGCCGGACCCGGATTTTGTCCTGGTAGCGACCTTGCCTACACTAGAGCGGTTGCTCGGGCACCTCTGTGTCCGCATGTCCTAGATGCGCTGTTGCATCGACGTGTGGACGGCCCTCGCACCGAGAGCTCATATGAGAACTCAATCCGGTCGGCAAATGTCGGCCGGACCGCCGAATTGCTGTAGGCCCACGGCTGGCATGCCCATTGGTGTGCCGGTGTTGCATGGGAACCGCAGCGAGAAAGGTGTCAAGGTCGAACTATGACCATGACTGATCCGATCGCAGACTTCCTGACACGTCTGCGCAACGCCAACTCGGCGTACCACGATCAGGTGAAGGCTCCGCACTCGAAGCTCAAGGCGAATATCGCCGAGATCCTCAAGCGCGAGGGTTACATCGCCGACTACCGGACCGAGGACGCGACCGTGGGCAAGACCCTCGTCGTCGACCTCAAGTACGGCCCCAGCCGTGAGCGCAGCCTGCAGGGCTTGCGCCGCGTGTCGAAGCCGGGTCTGCGTGTGTACGCGAAGTCCACCAACCTGCCCAAGGTCCTGGGCGGCCTCGGCGTGGCGATCATCTCCACGTCGACCGGTCTGCTCACCGATCGTCAGGCGGCCAAGCAGGGCGTGGGCGGCGAAGTCCTCGCCTACGTCTGGTAAGGGAGGTAGGACAAATGTCGCGTATTGGTAAGAAGCCCATCGCCATTCCTGCCGGTGTCGAGGTCGCCATCGACGGCCAGAGCGTGTCGGTGAAGGGTCCCAAGGGCACCCTGATCCACCTCGTCGCCGAGCCGATCACCGTCACCAAGGGTGAGGACGGCCAGCTCGAGGTTGCCCGCCCGGACGACCAGCGCCAGAACCGCTCGCTGCACGGCCTGACCCGCACCCTGGTCTCGAACATGATCGAGGGCGTGACCAAGGGCTACGAGAAGAAGATGGAAATCTTCGGCGTCGGTTACCGTGTCGCGGCCAAGGGCTCCAACCTGGAGTTCGCCCTCGGCTACTCGCACCCGGTGCCGATCGAGGCCCCGGAGGGCATCACCTTCGCGGTGGAATCGCCCACCAAGTTCTCCGTGTCCGGAATCGACAAGCAGAAGGTCGGTCAGATCTCCGCTGTCATCCACGGACTGCGTAAGCCCGATCCCTACAAGGGCAAGGGCATCCGCTACGCCGGCGAGGTCGTTCGCCGCAAGGTCGGAAAGACGGGTAAGTGATCATGGCGCAAACCGAAAATCAGAAGGCCAAGCGCATTCCGCGTGGCAAGGACGTGTCGACGACGCGTCGTCTGTCGAAGACCCGCCGTCACTTCCGTCTGCGCAAGAAGGTCGTCGGCACCACCGAGCGTCCGCGCCTGGTGGTCAACCGCTCCTCGCGTCACCTGCACGCACAGCTCATCGACGACTCGATCGGCAAGACCATTGCCGCCGCGTCCTCGATCGAGGCCGATGTGCGCGCACTGGACGGCGACAAGTCGGCCAAGGGCAAGAAGGTTGGTCAGCTGATCGCCGAGCGTGCCAAGGCCGCGGGCATCGAGGCCGTCGTGTTCGACCGTGGTGGCCACGACTACCACGGCCGCATCGCGGCGCTCGCCGATGCCGCTCGCGAAGGTGGGTTGAAGTTCTGATGACTGCAAACATTTACGGAAGGAACGTCTGATGCCGGGACGTCAGAGGCGTGACGGCGGCAACGGACCCGCCGGACAGCAGAATGGTGCCGCCGGTGGCGGCGACAGCCGTGACGGCCGCGGCGGTGGCCGCGATCGTCGTGGCGGTGGTGACCGTCGTGACCAGCAGGCCGACAAGAACCAGCTCGAGCGCGTCGTCGCGATCAACCGCGTCTCCAAGGTCGTGAAGGGTGGTCGTCGCTTCAGCTTCACCGCCCTGGTGATCGTCGGTGACGGCAACGGTCTGGTCGGCGTCGGCTACGGCAAGGCCAAGGAAGTTCCCGCGGCGATCCAGAAGGGTGTCGAGGAGGCTCGCAAGGGCTTCTTCCGCGTCCCGATGATCGGCTCGACCATCACCCACCCGGTGCAGGGTGAGGCGGCGGCCGGTGTGGTCATGCTGCGTCCGGCCTCGCCCGGTACCGGTGTGATCGCCGGTGGTGCGGCGCGCGCCGTGCTGGAATGCGCTGGCATTCATGACATTCTGGCGAAGTCACTCGGTAGCGACAACGCCATCAACGTCGTGCACGCGACGGTTGCGGCACTCAAGATGCTGCAGCGTCCGGAAGAGGTCGCGGCCCGTCGTGGTCTGCCCCTCGAGGATGTTGCCCCCGCGGGCATGCTGCGCGCACGCGCTCAGGCAGCGGGAGGTCGGTAGTTATGGCAGATCTCAAGGTGACCCAGATCAAGTCGTCGATCGGCGCCAAGGCGAACCAGCGGGAGAGCCTTCGTACGCTCGGCCTGCGCAAGATCCGCCAGACCGTGGTTCGTGAGGACAACCCTCAGAACCGTGGGCTGATCAACGTCGTGCGCCACCTCGTAACAGTTGAGGAGGTCTGACATGACCATCAAGTTGCATCACCTGCGTCCGGCTCCCGGCGCCAAGACCGAGAAGACCCGCGTGGGTCGCGGTGAAGGCTCCAAGGGCAAGACCGCGGGCCGCGGTACCAAGGGCACCAAGGCTCGCAAGAACGTCCCGGCCGCCTTCGAGGGTGGGCAGATGCCGATTCACATGCGGCTGCCCAAGCTCAAGGGCTTCACGAACCGGTTCCGCACGGAATACCAGGTCGTGAACGTCGGCGCGATCGCCAAGCTGTTCCCCGAGGGCGGCGCGATCGGCAAGGCGGAGCTGGTGGCCGCCGGCGCGGTTCGCAAGAACCAGCTGGTCAAGGTTCTCGGCGATGGCGAGATCGGCGTCGCGGTCCAGGTGACCGTCGACAAGGTGACCGGCGCCGCCAAGGAGAAGATCACCGCGGCCGGTGGCACTGTCACCGAGCTGGGCTGACGGTACTCTGCAGATAGTGGCGCCGGACGAGTGAAGAGCTCGTCCGGTGCCACTGTTAGAGTTCAATTGTTGTCTGCCAAGCCTCGTCATGGGTTTTCTATATCCGTGGCATGACCATGTCGTTCGCCAGGAGGATCTGTGCTTTCCGCCTTCGTATCGGCCTTCCGGACTCCGGACTTACGGCGGAAGATTCTCTTCACGCTGGGGTTGATCGCGCTGTACCGCTTGGGTGCTTCGCTGCCGTCCCCCGGTGTCGATTACAAGAGCGTGCAGGAATGCATCGACTTGGTCTCCGGCGGTGATTCCGCCGGTATCTATCAGCTGATCAACCTGTTCTCCGGTGGTGCGCTGCTGCAGTTGTCGGTCTTCGCGATCGGCATCATGCCCTACATCACCGCGAGCATCATTATCCAGCTGCTCACCGTCGTCATCCCGCGCTTCGAAGAACTGCGCAAAGAAGGCCAAACGGGCCAGAACAAGATGACGCAGTACACCCGCTATCTCTCGATCGCGCTGGCGATCCTGCAGGCCACCGGTCTGGTCGCGCTCGCGGCCCGCGGTCAGCTGCTGCAGGGCTGCCAGAAGGACATCCTGGCCGACACCAGCATCTTCGGCATGGTGATCATCGTGCTGGTGATGACCGCCGGTGCCGCACTGGTCATGTGGTTCGGCGAGCAGATCACCGAGCGCGGTATCGGCAACGGCATGTCACTGCTGATCTTCGGCGGTATCGCCGCGCGTATCCCGAACGAGGGCAACAACATTCTGCAGAACCGCGGTGGACTGGTCTTCGGTCTGGTCTGTGTGGCCGCGTTCGCGATCGTCACCGCGGTCATCTTCGTCGAGCAGGGCCAGCGCCGAATTCCGGTGCAGTACGCCAAGCGTGTAGTCGGCCGCAAGATGTACGGCGGTTCCTCGACCTATCTGCCGCTGAAGGTCAATCAGGCCGGTGTCATTCCGGTGATCTTCGCGTCCTCACTGTTGTACCTGCCGAACCTGGTCGCGCAGCTGACCTCCTCGAAGACCGCCACCGATAAGAGTTGGTGGCAGGAGATCATCCAGAAATACCTGGTGAACCCGGGCAATCCCGTATACATCGCGATCTACTTCGGTTTGATCGTGTTCTTCACCTACTTCTATGTCGCGATCACCTTCAACCCGGAGGAACGCGCGGACGAGATGAAGAAGTTCGGCGGCTTCATCCCCGGGTATCGCCCCGGTAGGCCCACCGCCGACTACCTCAATTTCGTATTGAGCCGCATTACCCTCCCCGGCTCGATCTACCTCGGTCTCGTGGCCGTCCTGCCGAACCTTTTCCTCGATATCGGCGCATCCGGTGGCACCCAGAACCTTCCGTTCGGTGGCACCTCGGTGCTGATCATGGTGAGCGTCGGCTTGGACACCGTGAAGCAGATCGAAAGCCAGCTGATGAATCGAAATTACGAAGGGTTCCTCAAGTGAGACTTGTACTGCTCGGACCGCCGGGAGCCGGCAAGGGCACCCAGGCCGACCTACTGTCGGACAAACTGGGCGTCCCGCACATCTCCACCGGGGACCTGTTCCGCACCAATATCTCCGCTCAGACGCCGCTGGGCCGGGAGGCACAGAAGTACATCGACGCAGGTGATCTGGTACCGAGCGATGTGACGAACCGCATGGTCGAGGCCCGGGTCGCCGAGCCGGATGCCGCGAACGGCTTTGTGCTGGACGGCTACCCGCGCACGGTCGATCAGGCCGACGCGCTGGAGAAGATCCTCGCGGACATGGACAAGAAGCTCGACGCGGTGCTCTGCTTCGTCGTGCCGGAGGAGACCGTGGTCGGCCGGATGATGGCGCGCGGTCGTAACGACGACAACGAGGACGTGATCCGCAACCGGCTCCGGGTGTACCGCGAGGAGACCGAGCCGCTGCTGGAGCATTACGACGGTCTGGTCGTCTCGGTCGACGGTGTCGGTGAGATCGACGAGGTCAACGTACGCGCGCTGCACGCCCTGGGACACTGAGGCCGGATGGTCTTCAACCGTAAGAAGAAGGTCGTGCCGTTCCGGACGGCGGGCGAGCTGGATGCGATGGCGGCGGCCGGTGCGATTGTCGGTCGCGCACTCGTCGCGGTGCGCGCGGCGGCCAAGCCCGGTGTTTCCACCCTGGAGCTGGACGAGATCGCCGAGCAGGTGATCCTGGATGCGGGCGCGGTGCCGTCGTTCAAGGGGTATCACGGCTTTCCGGGTTCGATCTGCGCGTCGGTGAACGATCGTGTGGTGCACGGGATTCCGACCTCGTCCGAGATCCTGACCGAAGGTGATCTGGTCTCGATCGACTGTGGCGCGATTCTCGAGGGCTGGCACGGTGATTCGGCGTGGACCTTCGGTGTCGGCACGATCATCGAGGCCGATGAGCTGCTCAGCGAGGCCACCAAGATGTCGATGGAGGCGGGTATCGCGGCCATGCTGCCCGGTAACCGGCTGACCGACGTCTCGCATGCCATCGAAATGGGTACGCGCGCGGCCGAAAAGGAGCACGGCCGGTCCTACGGCATCGTCGACGGTTACGGTGGGCACGCCATCGGCCGGGAGATGCATATGGATCCGTTCCTGGCCAACGAGGGTGCGCCGGGTAAGGGGCCGAAACTCGTGGTGGGATCGGTGCTCGCGATCGAGCCGATGCTGACGTTGGGCACTACGCAGACGAAGGTGCTCGACGATGACTGGACCGTGGTGACGTTGGACGGAAGTCGGGCGGCGCACTGGGAGCACTCGGTTGCGGTTACCGAGGATGGGCCGCGGATTCTTACGGTTCGTCCGGAGTAGGCGGCTCCGAGCCGTATCCCACGCATTTCCGCTCTGGCAGCATTGCCGGAATGGAGCTGGCTGTGAGCCTGTCGGGCGAGGATGTGGCGGTGCTCGACGCGGAGGTTGGGCGGTCCGGCCTGCCGGGACGGTCCGCTGCTGTTCACAAAGCGATCGCGCTGCTGCGCTGTCATGCTCTCGAAGATGCCTACGAAGAAGCATGGGATGAGTGGAACGCGGTTGGTGAGGAAGCTGTCTGGTCGGCGACTGCCGTAGACAGCCTGACGTGACGCCTCATGGCTCCCGTGCTCGTAGCTTCGTTCCAGCTCGCGGCTGCTCGCTCCAGGACTTATCGGAGGACGGAGCTGCGGACGCTTACGGTTGGCCGGAGTAGGTTGGTACCGGACATTGGTCGGTACCGGGCCATTCTCGGTACCGAACATCTGGGGATACCCGACCTTGGTTGGTGCCGCACATTTCTCGGCACTGTGGGAGTCGTACTTTTAGCGGCACTGTACGTTTGGGGTGCCGTATGTTATCGGTTTCGAATTCATAGCGCCGCACATTTCGGCAGTGCAGTTCGAGCCGTCGTACATTTCCGGCGCTGTGCCAGTCGAACGGCACAATACGTTGATCGGTGCCGTACGTTGCTTCGGCACCGGACGTTTGTCGGCACCGAATAGCCGTCCGCGCGAACGGCTTCAGCATCGCCGGAGTCTCTGGCCCGGCGGGCATTGCCTTGAATGTCTCGTGGATCGGTGACGCTCTCCGACTCCGAGTTCGGTGACGTCGCGCGGCGAGGAGCCGAGCCGCACCGACGCCCGCCGGACGTAAATGTCTGGTACGCAACGGCTTCGGACACGATGCGTCCGCTGCCCGCCCTGACGTTACCCAGCTCACGCTGGATCGGTGTCGTCGTTCCTTGCACCCGCGCTCGTGCGTCTTACCGCAACCCGGGGGTCATCCAGGGGTCGACCGCAACCACAATGGCGATGATTTCTCCTCCGATTCGTGCTGAACTTCAACGATGGGAGAAGCGTATGACCGGGGCAGGGGTGCTCACCCGAGTAGATAGCTACTCGAATTCCCTTGCGGGATTGCGTAACTCCGCGGCGAACAATGATCGCTCGAGGGGTGTTTCAGGAGCGACGATACGGGTCTCCGTACAGCTCAGGGGCGGTGTTGCGGGGTGCGTGGCGCACCGAGTAGGTAGCGACTTCCGCTAGACCCCCGCGCGGCTCAATTCGGCTGCGGTGTTCCGGTATCGATCGAGCGGCGCATGGTGCGGATGACATCGGTGCGGATGGGGAAGTCGAATTCGCCGGTCGCTGTCTCGGGTCTGCCGTGCAGGTAGTCGGAGATTCGTTCGAGCAGCGCATTGCGTGCCTGTGTGGGGATGACCAGCGTGTGCGAATGCGTTCCGATTGTCGCGGTGAGGGATTCGGCGGTGCGGCGCTGGCGGTGCGGAAAATCGGCCCGCTCGAAGTTCTCGAACGACGGATGTGCGGGCAGTTGTGCGGGCAGTAGCTCCTGTGACGGGAGGGACGCGGCAGTCCGAGTTACCCTGTGCAACTCCGCAACCCATTCGACGTCGAGGTCATCCTCATTCCACAGGGCGGCGAAGACCCCACCGGCGCGCAGTACCCGCGCGATCTCCGGTAACGCCCGCTCCTTGTCGAACCAGTGGAATGCCTGCCCGGCCAGCACCGCATCCACCGAGCCGTCGGCCAATGGAATCGACTCTGCCGCACCGGCCGACGCGTTCATTTCGGGGAACCGGCGGGCCAGTTCGGCGCGCATCGCTGCATCGGGTTCGACGGCGATCACTTCCGCGCCGACGGCGAGCAGTCCCTCGGTGAGTTTGCCGGTGCCTGCGCCCAGATCGAGAACGACCGGTGCGGGTGTGGCGATCGGCTCCAGCGCCCACCGAATGGCCGAGGTGGGATAGTCGGGGCGATGCTCGGCATACGCCGCGGCATGTGCGCCGAATGAGGAGGCACGCTCGGCCCGGAGCCGGGCCGGATTCGTTGTTCCGTCAGCCGATTGCCCGAAGTCTTGCACGCGACGACGGTACCGCGCCGACCGATGGTGACGCAGGTCATTTACCACGTCGGCGCTGGAACAAACGTTGCCACGAAACATGACTGCGACCCAGAAATGCCCGCCGCACAAGAACTTCCGAACATGATCGGAAAACTCCTGCCGTAAATTAGGGTGTTGGGGTGAAGCTGGTCGTGCAGGTCAAACTGCTCCCCGACGCGGCGACCGCGTCCGCGCTGCGGGAGACGCTGACGCTGTGCAACCGGGCCGCTAACCAGGTCTCCCGTGCTGCGTTCACCACCGGCACCACTGGCATGCAGGCCCTGCAACGGCTCACCTACACCGCTGTTAAGCAACTCGGAGTGTCGGCGCAGCCCGCTCTGCAGTGCATCCGCAAGACTGCCGGGGCGTACGCGACGCTGCGAGCGAATTCAGCGGCTGGGAACTACGGCTCGGCCGGGTCGAACCGCCGCGAACGTGTTGAAGCTGAACCGATCCGGTTCGGTAAGGATGCGGCCCAACCGTTCGACGATCGCCGCGCCGGGATCCCCGTGGCCCACGTGGATCCGCGATACACCTCCCAACAGTGCTCGCGGTGCGGGCACACCTCGCGGAAGAACCGGCCCGACCAGGCCACCTTTGTTTGCACGTCGTGCGGTTTCGCTGAACACGCCGACGTGAACGCAGCCCGTAACATCGCCGCACGCGCTGATGCGGGCTGGGCAGTGAGTCACGCTGCCGACGACGCGGCCGAGCCCACGCCAGCCAGGCGTGAGTGAGAGCTGCGAGCCCGGCCCTTCAGGGCCGAGAAGTTGACCGAGAAGAACAGCCGAGCCCAACAGCACATAGCCCTTCTCGTACACCAGTCGGACGCGGTGGCGCGACGACCATGAGCGCGAGAAGTTCGAGACCTGGGAGCGACTGCGGGCCACCGTCGACGGATCCATCCGCGATGTTCTCGAAACCTTCGCGCGCCCAGAGGTTTTCGTGGTCGTGCACGGCTGGGACGACGCGGATATCACGAATCCGGAGAAGCGCATCAGGGCGCGCGCGGTGCGTTCGGGTATGCGCGGGTATCTGGTTACGCAGCGTCCCGGTGAAACGCTCGGGCACAGTGGCGGGTTCATTGTCACCGAATGCGGTCCGCATGGTTTGGCCGATGCCGTGGTGCGCGCATTGCCACCATTGGGGGCGGGACGGTTTCGGAATATTCCGATCATGACCGATCGGGCCGACGATCGTGAGCAGTTCCGGCATGTCGCGTCGTTGGTGACCGCGGCGGATCGGGAGTCACCGGCGCGGCAGAGCGAGCGGTTCTTCCAGACCCGGGCGTCCCTCACCGGTGCCATCACCATTCACCAGGGCCACTCCAAGTTCGGGCCGCGCGGCATCCTCGAGCAGTTCATGCTCTGGCGTGATCTGCCCGATGACGGCCGCTACGCATTCGTGCTCGATCACGCTCCGGTGGCCAATGGCGTGCGTGCCGAGCAGCTCGCCGCAATGCTGGAAACCGCGATCGAGGCTATGCTCGATCGCTCCGAAACCCATTGGGAAGTACCCGGCTAACTCCCGTCGCCGCGGAAGAAAAGGACATTGTCGCCGTAGTCCGCGAGCGGAATGGCCAGTGCGGCTTGCCGAATGCCGCTGGCGGGCATGTGGGTGAGTTTCGCGAACATATCGGTGTTGCCGAACGCGGCGCGGACCTGCGTTTCGGACGCGTAGTCCGCGCCGTAGTCGGCCAGGGCCGCGAAGTCCAGGGGTGCCAATGGGGTATCGAGCGGGGCCTGTCCGCTCGGGCGGCCGAGTGCGGCGTATTGGGTGGCCACACCGTCCTCGTATCGACACAGCTCGTAGGACATCTTCTCGTTCGCGGTAACGCTGATCACCGGCCAGCGCGCGGAAAGGTGCTGTGCCAGTGGATGTTTGCCGACGGGGGCTATTTCCCAATTCAGGCTCATGACGACAACCGAACCGCCGTATGGCTGTTCGAGCAGCACTACGTCATCGCCGAGGGATTCGGCCGAGTTCAGTTCGGGATCGAAGGTATGCCAGTGGGTTTCGTGTGCGCCACGCACGGCCGAGCGATCGACCTGGCGCGCGTTGTCGGCGGCGTAGGCCGCGATGATGGCGGCGCGAACCTGGGCGACGGCGTCGCGTGCGCTGCAGCGGACACTCAATGCGCCGAAGGTCGCACCGATTTCCACCGGCCGGGACGGGGGATCCGGTAGGGCGCCCGCGGCCAGCGGCTTCAGGCCGACCAGAGCGAGCTTCCAGTTGATCTCCTCGATTGTGGCGAGATCGCCCGAGGTTTGGTACAGAATCTGCTGCTGCGTCAGATGTCCCGCGCGCTGCAAGGTCCGGGCTTCGAGTTTGGTGAGCGCGGTGAAGGTCTTGTTGGTGAGATCGATGTCCTCGATCCGGGTTTCGCGCAGCCGTGCCGTCATCTCCGGTGACGTCAGTGCGGCATACCGCTCGCGGTACATCGCCACGGCCTGTTTGCGCTGGCGGCCGACCATCAGTGTGCGCAGCAGCATGTTCAGGCTGGCGAGATATTTTCCGGACTGATCCGGATTCGCCGCGAACAGCGCGCTGCGGATGCGCACGGCGTCCTCGCTGGCGGCGACGGCGGCCTTCGGGTCGAGGCGGCACAACCAGACGCCGCATTTCGAGAGCCCGTCCGCGCATACGGCGGCCACTTGCGGATGCGTCCGTGACACTTGGCGATAGGTGTGGCAGGCATTGCGGATGGTGCTCGCTGCTAGTTCCCGATGGCCGATATGCCGGGTCGCCTGCTCGAAGACGCGTAGCGCATCCTGGACTTCGCCCGCGAACTCGGCGGTCACGCGACCGGCGGCGAGCCAGTGCAGCCGGATGCCGACGGACTCCTGCGATGGCGCCAGCGCCTCGGCCGTTCGGTCCCTGCCGGGGCCGTTCTTCGTCGCGACCAGGCCTTTTGCGAGGTCGCACAGCGACGAGGCCAGACGCAATTCGTTCTCGACCGTCCGGTCGATCGCTGCCCGGCGATCCTCGGCTACCCGACGCTCGAGTGCACTCAGATCCATCGCGACCTCAACTCCCGCTTCACCTTCCGCGTCACGGTCGTCGAGCGGCCGCATTCTGCTCGACCGAGTTTGCCATAGAAATGGCCGGAATGAGCAGGCAATCAACCGGCGACCGGTGCCGCCGCGATCGACCTGTTGACAGCCATGACAACCGCGCTTGCGGACGCCGCGGCTGTTCCGCGTGGTT
This sequence comes from Nocardia pseudovaccinii, assembly GCF_050942345.1. NCBI lineage: Bacteria > Bacillati > Actinomycetota > Actinomycetes > Mycobacteriales > Nocardiaceae > Nocardia > Nocardia pseudovaccinii. The sequence continues at coordinate 8,928,304 of NZ_CP192074.1, read as the reverse complement.
CGTGAGTGTAGCCGAGCAAACCAGCGGTGCGCGAAGTTGTCAGGGGTGGTTGCGCTCGGGCGGTTGTGCTCAGCCCTCCAGCAGCAGTGTCACGGGACCGTCATTGACGAGTTCGACATGCATATGCGCGCCGAACCGTCCGGTGGCGACGGTTGCGCCCAGCTCGCGCAGTGCTTGCGCGAAGGTCTCGACCAGCGGTTCGGCGATGGGGCCGGGCGCGGCGGCGGACCAGGACGGCCGCCGCCCCTTGGCGGTATCGGCGTAGAGGGTGAACTGGCTGACCACGAGAATGGGTGCGTCCAGATCCGCGGCCGCGCGTTCGCCCTCCAGGATTCGCAACCGCCACACCTTGTCCGCCAATGCCTTCGCGGTGGATTCCGTGTCCTCGTGCGTCACTCCGACCAAGGTGACCAGGCCCTGCGGATTCGGTTCGATCCGGCCAACGGTCTGTCCGTCGACGGTCACTTGCGCGGCGGATACGCGCTGCACCAGTACTCGCATGCGTCGATCCTTGCACCCGGGTGATTGCGGGTGCACCGGCCGCCCTCAGGTCTCGTCCGGGTCGTCCGGCGTCTCGGCTTCGGCAATCGGGTGTGCCTCTTCGGTGTGTGATGACGCCAGGTCACGCAAGATCGCCGGGTCGATCGCGAGGTCATCCGGCGGCGTGCGATCCATCGACGGGATCGGCGTATCACGAACTGCCAGAAAGGTATCGAGGAGGGCGAGTGCGTCGGGGGTGAGGCCGGGACCGGCACACGACAGTTCGTCCTGCAGGATTTCCAGCCCGGATGCCGCCTCGATACCGGGCGATGTGGGATCGACCCGCCGCCAGTGCACCGCGACCGACCAGGACGGGTCGCCACAGACCCACGCCCAGATGACATCGCGAACGACCTTGTGTCGCAGGGTGTATACGCGAAAGTGCTCCGACGCGGATCCTGCCCGGTGCTCGATTTCGTATACCCATTCGTAGCGGCGGGTTCGGATGTAGGTCTCATCCGCGCGTGCGACGACCAGGAACGGGTCGTCCGGGTCGGCGGCGGCGACCACGAAGTCCTCGAGCAGTGCGGGAGTGAGGTAGGGCAGTGACCGGCCGTCACCGACGCTCACGCGGACGTCGATGTGGCCGCGCGGGTCGTAGAGGTGGCCCGTCTCCACGTCCAGGACGGCGAGGTCGCGATCCTTGGTGAGTTCCAGTACGGCGAGCAGGTGCCGCCCGCGGTTCGGTCCCCAGGTGCGCAGTACGGCGCCGCGCGAATCCGCAACGGCGGCAACGAATCCGACCGCGCCGCCGTTGCGGTCGATCTCGGCGATGAGGTCGTCGAGCGCGGGTGGGGTCGCACTGTCGTCCGGGGCGGTGCACATGTGCCGGTACTGCTCCATCGCATCGAGCGCGGTATCGACCGCGTCGGCGGGCAACACCGCGAATTCGCAGGTCACCGCCAGGCTGGTCAGTAATGCCTCGAATTCGGGGGTCGGGCGCACCTCGACGTTGCGATCGGGGTCGATCTCGGTGATGGCGGCCAGGCCGATCTCCCCGTCGCGCCACCAATAGACCGCCGGGCTGATCGGCTGCGGTTCGCTGCGGTAGGTGTTGGCGGCCACCTTGCCCAGCAGAATCATCGCCGTCAGCGCATTCGGCCCGACAATCGGATGCGCGTAGACGTTGCCCTCGTGCGAGATGACGAAAAGTGCTCCGTACGTTCCGATTACCGGATAGTCGCCGAGCCACTTCGAGTGGGCACTCGCGGAGTTCGACCCGCTCAGAATGGCGAAATGCGCATCGTTGTAGTTCCGCCATTCGATCGCCAGCCGGTCGGCCGCACGAGTGTTCGCCTCGGCCAGTTCGAAGAGTTCGGTGGTGTCGATCTGCCAGTGGGCGAGTTGGCCGGAAGTGACGGCCTCGGCGGTTAGGAGTTGCTCGATCACCACCACCTGGATGATGCCCGGCGCGACGTAGTGCCCGACGATGTCGATACCCGCGATGGTGTCCGACGATGCGAACCGTGTCTTGAGAAATCCACGCACTGTCGTGAATTCGTCGGTATCGAGCGGATCGGTGTAATCCAGATCGACTTGCGCCAGGAACGTTTCGACATGATCCGCGATGTGCGCGGGCCACTGATCAAATGGCTTCTCGTTGAGCCTGCGCCGCAGGTTGTCAAGCCGCAGAAAATATGGTCCATCTCCACGCGGGCCCACCAACTGCACCCCATCCGACTCAGTTGCCCGGCACGAATACCCCATATGTTCAGCCGCCATGGTCACCAGCGAAATCAATGGGTCCGAAGGCAAGTCGGCCACGACATCTCCTGAAATCGGCGTCTCCTCGACCCTAGGCGTTCCGACCGGCACCGGCTGTTGCCGTCCATGGGAGGTCCAACTGCCCGCGCCGTGAGTTACGTCCCGATCTTCCCAGCAGTGGGCACGGTTCGGGACGGTAGACTCGAGGATGTCGATAGGGTCGGGATCGCGGCGCGGTGATGGTTGCTTCGAGCAACCGAAAGTCAAAGCAGTGCACCAATTCTCTTAGAAGACACGGGGATATGACCAAGGGTTACGATGAGAGGCCGGTCACGCTGGCTCCTATTTTCCTAGCCAGTTTCGTACTGTGGGCCGGTCGCAGTGTTCGCGATGTACTGAATCGGTCGACGGGTGGGCAGCAAGGGCTGGTCGTACCCGATCGGGATTTCCAACTCGAGGCCGTCTTCGATAAACAGACACCGGTCGTATTCCGTGGTGTCGCAACAACTTGGCCGGTATTCGAGGATTTTCAGCCGGGAGCGCTGCGCGAGAAATACGGTGACCAGAAGGTCGCCGCGCTGACCAGTGCGACCAACGTGTTCACACAGGAGACGTCGCCGGTCGAGGTGCTCGAATATCGCGATGTCATGGCAGCGGTTTTCGACGAGCCGAAGCCGGGCAAGAACTACTACTCGCGTGCCGCCGCCGACCCGCAGCCGCTCGCCGATCAGCTGCCCGCGCGCGTCGGCACCCGGCAGCAGAGTCCGGCGGCGAGCAGTGTGTGGATCGGCCAGCAGGGCAATCTGACTCCGCTGCACAATGATCCATGGCACGGCCTGCTGATTCAGCTGCACGGCCGCAAGCGGGTCCGGCTCTTTCCGCCGAATGAGTACAGCAATGTGTACGGCCGGATTCCGATGAAGGTTTCGGACCCCTACACCGGACTCCCCGACGAGTTCGACCCGGATGTGAGCAGCTTCGAGAAGCTGCGGGACGCGTCCTACTACGACGTTGTCCTCGAGACCGGCGACATCCTCTACATCCCGATGTTCTGGTGGCACCAGGTCGAATCCGTGGATCCAGCGATTTCGTATGTCGCGCGGTACAACCCGAGCTACTTCGAGTTCATGAAGGCCGCCTTCTTCCCGATGGCGGTGCGTGGTGTGCTGCGCATTGTCGACGGCATCGTGGGCAGGTTCCGCAAGCCGAAGTGACCGCGAACCGCGGTCGGTGGGCGCTGTAACTGGCGCGGCACTTGCCGTTCATGTCCGAGCTACTGGTGAGTCGCCAAGCGCTGTCATCGTCGAATCTGAGGATCCGATGGTGATTGGTGCGGGTGACCGCTGGAGCTCGAGGAGTGCGCGATGTCGGACAAGTTGAGGCACGACGCGGATCTGTTCGAGAAGGCCGCGGAGCGGACCAGCGCCGTTCGGGATCGAGTGAACGGCGTGCTGAGCACATTGGATGCCGCGCTCGTCGGCCGCGGTGCGCCGTGGGGGAACGACAAACTCGGGCGCCAGTTCGCCGAGGGCCCCGATGGATACAAGGTCGCGCGCGAGCAGATGACCGGGAATATCGAGACCACGGCAACGAATTTCGACAACTTCTACACCGGTCAGACCGAGACCGCCAAGGAACTGCGGCGGATGGACCAGTCCAACGGCGACGGCTTCCGGTGAGTTGTAGAACATGACGAACGAATTCGCCAAGGCCGAGATGGCGGCAGTGCTCGATGAAGTCCAGCAACAGTTTCGAGCGATCGCGCAGGTGCAGCAGCAGCGTGCCGAACTGACCGCGAGCGCCACCGTGCGCAAGCGGATCATGGTCACCGTGAATGCCGACGGCACCATTATCGAAACCAAATTCGGTTCCGGCATCGATGAATTGAGCTACGGCGAGATAGCGAAGGCGGTGACCGAAGCGGCGCAGAAGGCGACCGCCGAGGTGATGCGCAAGGCGCAGGAGCTGATGATGCCCCTGCACGACCGTCGTGCGCGACTGCCCAAATTGTCGGATCTGATCGAGGGCATGCCCGACCTGAGCGCCGAAATGCCGAAGGCGCCGAAGGTTTCGCTTGCGGCACCGAATTCCGGAGAGCGCCAATCAATTTCCGACGATGACGGCGCACCGATGGAATTCAGCAATGTCGAGGTCGTCTCGCGTCAATCGGCCACGGACCGCGGAGTCACCGATTCCAGCTGGTGACCGAGGGTGAGCGCAGATGGCTGAGCTGCCGGGTTATCTCAAATGGCTGGAATGGGTCGCCGGATCCGACTGGCCTGCGGGCGATCCCGATGGCATGTGGGGACTGGCCGACGACTGGCGCGCAGCGGCCGCCGGATTGCGCGACATTCTGCCCGATATCCGTGATGCGAAAACGGCGTCGCTGAAGGCATATCAGGACGGCGACGGCATCGAGGCGATAATCGCCAACTTCGACAGTTATCTCGAAGGTCCGCAATCGCTCGAGATGCTGGCCCGCGATTTCGAGAAGCTGGCCGATTCGGCGACCAGCGTCGGAACCGAAATCGAATACGGCCAGCTCATGCTGATCACCTCCCTCGCGCTGCTTGCGGCCGAGATCGCGATCGCATGGATCTTTCCGCCGACCGCGCCCGCGGCGGAGGCGGCGGCTATTGCCGGAACGCGGGTAGCGATCCGGATAATCGCCAAGCGGATCATGGACAAGATCGTCGAGATCGTGGCCAAATTCCTCGGGCGTCGACTGGCGAACTTCCTGGTGCGTCACATTGCCATCGACACGGTCCTCGGCACGGTCCAGGACTGGGGAATTCAGCAGTACCAGGTGAATTCGGGGCATCGCAAGGAGGTCAACTGGGAGCAGGTCGCCATCACCGCGATCAGTTCCGCGGTTGGCGCCGGTGTCGCGAGCCCGATCGGCGAGCGTCTCGGCGAGAAGCTCGCCGAGACCGAGATGAAGGCCTGGCTGCGTGGACTGCTCACGGGTGCGACGGCGGGCACAGTGGGTGCCATCGCCGGATTCGGCGGCAGCGTCGGCGCGCAGTTCGCGTTCACCTGGGCGAAGTCCGGACCGGAAGGCGGTTGGGACAAGGCCGTCGATGGTCTGAAGAAGACCGAATTCGACCTGCGCATGCTGACGGCGGGCGCCTCGAACGGCGCGATGTCCGGTGCGAATCGTGCGGCGGCCGAGCAGTTCTATCACAATCGGCATCCGGATTGGTACCGGCCGAGCGGTACGCGGGTAAATCCGGATGACCTGTCCCGCATTGGTTTTCGCCCTGATGCCGGTCCGGTTGCGGCCGGTGATGGTGGACGTGCTGGTGCTGATTCGGGAGCCGGGCAGACCGGCGAGGGTGCGCCGACCGCGGGGCATACGGGAGAGTCCGTTGCTGGGCGTGGCGGTGCGGACGGTGCGGCCGACGGTTCGGCAGCGCATGCCGTGGACGACGGTTCGGCGGCGGGAGCTGATGGTTCGTCGAATAGTCATGGTGCGGGCGATGATTCGGCGCAGGCGCATGGTGCTGATGACGGCATGTCGAAGGCGGGGGCCTCCGATGATGGTTCTGCTGCGCATGCTGGAGCTGATGGTGCGACTGCCCACGCTGGTGATGACGGTGCGGCTACCCACGCTGGTGATGACGGTGCGACTGCACACGCTGGTGACGATGGTGCGGCCGCGCGTGTGGGGGATGACAGTTCCTCGACTGCGCGCGTCGACGCGGATGGTTCCACAGACACGCAGCGCGTCGGTGATGGAACGACGGATGGTGGAGTCGACCAGTCGAGCGTCCGGAATTCGGAGGTGGGAACCGGATCGGACGGTGCCGTCCGGCCCGCAGCAGAAGCCGCGACTCATTCGGATCCGGCTGCGGTACAGGCGAATTCGAATGCCGAGTCCAACGGTGCTGGCGACCGTACCGGGTCGGCCGACCACGCGGGAGCGTCGGCTCGCGAGGGGCAGAGCCGCCTCGATGCCGCTACCCGAGCCGACCTGACCCCTGCAGGAGCGGAACACACTTCGAACACGACCACCGATGGTTCGCGCGTCTCCGGCGACAATGCGGCCTCGCAAGCAGGCGCCGCAGCGTCGACCCCACTCCAAACCGGCACTGCTCCTACACATCCCGCAACCGCACCAACCCACGCCGCACCCGACGCACGCACCGGCGCAACACCATCCACACTGCGCACAACCTCAACCGCCGACATGCGCCCCGGCGCAACCTCCAACACGGAAACCCCACGGGGCGAACAGACCCGCCCACAACCGCCCGCCGAACCCCGCACCACAGACCCTCGTCCCACAACCCCAACCACCGCCGATGCCCGCACCGCCACTGACGGCCGCCCCGGCCCGGACCGATTCCGCACCGGTACCGGCGACACGTCCTCCGAATCCGAATCCCGCCGCACCGCATCCGAAAACCGCGCGGGCGCAGCTCAATCCACACCCCACCACCTCACCGCCGAACCCATAGCAGGCCCACAGGCAGCACCCGCCCCGATCCACGCCGAAACCCACGCCGACGGCAGTGCCACCGTCCGCCCCCACAGCGACACCGCTGCACACCCGGACAGTGCCGGTGCCTTGCGGCCCGATGGGGATACCGTTGGGCGCTCCGGTAGTGACCGTGCCGTGCCCCCTGTCAGCGACAGTGCCATGCACCCTGACGATGACGGCGCCGCGCGGCTGGACCGCGATAGTGCGGTGCGCCCCAACAGCACCAATGCGCTGCGGTCCGAGGGCGAGAGCCCGGTGCTGCCCGTGCGCGCCGAGGGTGACGGCGTGGTGCGGGCAGAGGGTGACACCGTTGCGCGGCCGAACGACGCTGTGGGGCGCGACGGTGAGGGTGTCGTGCGCGCCGACAACGAGCGGGTGGTGCGGGCAGAGGGCGAGAGTGCCGCGCGTCCCGATAGTGACGGTGCCGTACGTCACGACGGTGACGGTGCTGTGCGTCCTGGCGACGAGCGCGGTGATGTCGTGCGGTCTGAGGGTGACGGCATGGTGCGCCCTGAAGGGGACAGTGTTGTGCGTCCCGAGGGCGAGCGTGTCGTGCGCACTGACGGTGATGATGCGGTGCGTCCTGGCGATGAGGGCGACGAGGGTGCAGTGCACCCCAGCGACGAGGGCAGCACGCGCGCCGACGACACTCCAATGCGCTCCGAACCTTCCGACGTCCGGCATGCGACGGATCCGACGGCGCGGGAGGACGGGGCGCATCGGGGTGCGGATATCGGGCCTGCCAAGTCGCATCGTGCCGATGATTCGGCGCGGCGGGAGGAGGTCGAGGCGCGGCGGGAGGCGGCGCGGCAGCGGGCTGAATCTCTCGATCCCGCAGCGGCTTTCGTGCCGCAGCCGGTGGCCGAATCGCATACGCATCGGAATACGGGCGACGCGCCTGCGGACAGGTCACGCGACGGGGCGGATGGTCAGCAACGGCAAGGGGGCGATGAGCCTCGGATTCCGGAGCGGAACCGTGGTCGCTGCGCGGAGTTGTCGCTGCGGTTGATCAAGGCGCTTACCGGGAGTTCGGCGATCAGGTTGCCGGAGCGGGTGATCGGGCTGGACGGGATGACGGCCGCGGAGGTACAGACGGCCGCGGGCGGGCAGTTGCGTTCGTATGAGGGGCATGCCGAGATCGCGCGGTTGTTGCTTTCCATGCCGGAGGGGTCTTCGGCGCTGGTTGTCGATGAATACAGCGGTGCGGTCGACAGGTACAACGTCGGAGCGCACGCGTATGTGCTGGTGCACGAGAACGGCGGGATCGTGGTGCGCGATCCGGGGGCGGGCCGGGTGGAGGGCTTCCCGCCGACGGTTCCGCGCGAACTCCGTGGCACGTATGCCATCGCCTTCGACCCGGCCGGAAATCCGATGCACCCGCTCGGCTCCGAGCATCCGCTGGCAACCGATCCGGGGGCTCGCATCGGTCGCTCGCTCGATGCGCAGCCCGATCAGGTCCGTGAACTGTTGCGCCAGACCGAGACCGGACGGCGGATCGCGGCGAGCTTCGACAACAGTCCCGTTCGCGACGGATTCGAGCCGTCGGCGGGTGACGGCCGATCCGGTGAATTCCGACGACGCGAATTGACCGCAGTCGCTTTCACCTCGGGTGCCGATCATGTCCAGCAGGCGCTCACCCTGGCTCACGAATCCGTGCACGCCGAACGGTACGTTCAGGGCCGAACCGGTGACGTCCGGGGGATGGCACGCGACGAATTCGTGCGCACCATGGTCGACGAGGAGGCCGCGGCAACTGGTCGACGCTTCCAATTGGCCCAGGAATTCCGGGATCTCGGCCACGACATCGCCGTGCACCCGCTCGAGGAGACCTACACCGCCGCCTATGACCGCGCCGCCGCCGATCTGTCGGCAAGCGATTCGTCGCTCACCTCGGCCGAGGTCCGCCAGGCCGCACATGATGTCGCCGTCGACGCGCTACGCCGAGAAATCGCCACCCACGAGTGGCAAAACGGCAAGAACTACACCGATTACTACGGCGACGCCTGGGATCGCGTGCATGCGGCCAGTGCCGAACTCGCGCCGGGCGCGCGCATGCATGACACCCCGTCGGATATCGCAGAAAGCCTGCGTACTGCGGCGCTGGACCGCGAGTCGGCCTTCCGCGACCTACGCAACACCTCTGAAGAACTCGCCAAGCGCGCGACCGCCCTCGGTCTCGATCCCACCCTCGCCCGACAGCCGCTGCAACGCCAGATCACCGACCGCCTGCAGCGCATCACGAATGAACTCGCCGGACCGGATGTTCCGCCCGAGCGGCAGGCCGAACTGCGTACCGAACAACACGATCTGCGCACCCTCGCCGACCTGGCCGACCAGCGTCAGCATGCCCAGGCGACCTACGACCACCGCGCCGACCAAGTGGCAAATGCGGCGATCGAAGAGGTTCTCACCCAATACGTACGTGAGAACTCGAATGCGCGGATGCTCAACGAACACATCGTGCATATCCCCGGCGAGCCCGACCGGCTGGTCATCGCGTCAGGCACCGATGACCACCAGCGCATCCTGCGCGATGCCCGGCAGCACCCGGACATCCGCGAACTGCTCGACCGGCCCGAGGTTGTGCGCGAGCACCTGAACGTTGACGCCGACCAGGTCGGCCGCATCAGGGTCGAGCCCATCGACGAGCCGTCACCCAACCAATTCGATCGCGCCACCGATCTGACTCCACTGGACCGTGCGGGTCAGGCAGCCCAGGAACGCATCGCCCGGATTCGAGAACAGCTACGGGAGACCGAAGTCGGCCGCTGGGCCGACGCGGTGCTCACCCGCCACGACGTCGGTATCGTGCACGAGTCCGGCGCCGACGACCGCTACTACCCGAGCCGCCGCACCCTCGCCCTGGACGTCGGCGCCTCCGATGCGGCACAGATGGCCGCCTTGGTGCACGGCGCCATCCACGTCGAATTGGCACATACCCGTGAGACTCCCGGCGGTGCGCAGGAACGCATGCGCCTGCCGCGCGAGGAATACATCACGCGCATGCTCGACGAGGAAGCCCGTGCGCACGCGCTGGAAATCGTTGCGGCGAAACAACTCAGGGCCGCCGGACACGATCTCGCGGAAACCCCGCTGGAGCGCACCTACACCGCGGCCTACGACGAAGCCCGAGCCCGAGCACACGACGAGAATCCCGAAGCGCCCGCAGCGGAACTCGATCGAATCGCCAATGATGCGGGCCTGGAAGCCATCCGCCCCGAGGTGGCTCAGCATCGTCCCGAGCATTCGACCGAAACCCATGCCGAGTTCTACGGTCACGCTTGGGATGACGCGCACGGCATCCGCTCGTTCGACGATGTCGTCCGCTCCGCCATCGCATCCGGCGAACGTTCGGCTACGGTGCTCAGCGAGGGTTCCTCGGTGCATGCCGCAAGGAAGGTGGAGCTGGTCACCTTCAACGATGGCACCGAACTGATCCGCAAGACCGTCATGAATCCGCGCCACGCCGTCGCCGAGCGGTTGGCGTCGCTGCTCGGTCGTACTCTCGGTGCGAATGTGCCCGAGGTGTTCCACGCCAAATCCACTGTCGTGTACATGGAGAAGCTGGCGGGACATGTTGCGGCCGAGCGGCATCCGCAGTTCATCGATGTGCACGAGCTCGGTTACGCCGATACCGTCGCGGGCCGTGCGCTCGGTCTGCTGGACGCGCTGATCCGGGTTCCGGACCGCGACGGACAGGGCTGGATGATCGGCCCGCAGGGCGATGTGCTCGGTATCGACCACAGTCGTGGGTTCGAGGAGAGCGAAGCCGCACGAAATGCGTTGAGCCCGTTCGCCGAACACTTCCTGCGTCGCAACGGTGACAGCATCGAGGTCATCGACCATCATCTGCCACGTGCGGTGGTCGACGCGATCACCGAACGCGTCGCCGCGTTGCGACCGGAGTTCGACAAGCACGGTCGCGGCCAGTGGCACGACACGGTGATGGCACGCCTGGCCGAAATCCGTACGCACGCCTCCGATCTGCCGCCCGAACACGGCGATATCGCAGTGCGGCCGGAGGACTCGAGCAGGCACGACGAGGATTTCGACGACCGCCCGAACGCCTACACCAACCGGTACGGCGGGGACAACCAGCATGGGATCCACGGTCGGGTCGATGCGGACGGCGTACTGCGCGCGACGGTGCGTGTCGGTGACGGCACGCCGACCGGGCGCGAAATGTTCCGGGACATGATGCGTGAGCTCGGACATCAGGTGACCGAGATCCGCGCCGAATGGAATGCCGACGACCGGGTCCGGGACAACCTCGACACCTTCAATGCCGGTGTGCAGGAGCTGTACCTGACCCCGGAAGAGGCGGCACGCAACACCTTCACCGGCAAACTGGCCGTCGAACTCGGCTTCACCGAGGTGAGCTTCGATCACGATGCGATGCGCGGTCGGCCGGGCGAGTACGAGAAGGTCGTCGCGCATTTCAGCAGGCCGGAGACCTCGGTCCGACCCGAAGCGCCGGGCGAGGGGGCGGATTCGCCCGAGTTCCGGCCGACCGGCGACGTTCCCGAACCGGACGCCGGGGCCTGGCAGGTCCGGCCGCGGGATATGACCGGTGGTCCGGTGTGGGAACTGCTGGGGTGCAGCGAAACCGGACGCGAGGCGGCCGACGTGCTGCGGGCCGCCGGTGCCGCGGTGCGCTTCGAAGGCGGGCGGCCGGATTCGTTCAACGGCCGGACCATGGACGTGTCCGTCGACACCCGTGACCGCGGCCAGCCCGCCCAGGCGGAGGCGCTGGTACGTGCGGCGGTACTCGCGGATGCCGTGCTGTCCGGTCGGGTCGAGGTGGATCCGGCCCGTATCCGCGCCATCGATCGCGCGGATTACGTCGACGCACAGCTGCGTACGGAAGCCGAGGTGCTCGGCTGGCAGGCCGAGCTCCGCCGTGAGCTGGGTGCGGCCGGATATCCGGAACCGGCCCCGACCACACACGATGTTGCGGATTCGGCCTACACCCGCGCCTTGCACGAGCAGTATCTGACCGCCCGCGACGCGGCCGTGGCCGCCGCGGATCCGGGCCTGGGCGAGCACGAACTGCGCCGAATCGGTCGCGAGGCGGGCGTCGATGCGCTGCTGTCCGGCGATATGTTCGACTCGCCGCTGTATCCGAGCGAGGGCGCGAGTCTGCGCGATATCCACGGCGGCACCTGGGATGCCCATCAGCATCCCGACGGAATGCACGAGCCGACCTCTGCGGAATCGGCACGGGAACTGCGGCGCTTGGTTCGCGAACATGCGGCGCTCACCCGGGAACTGCGTGCGGTCGAAGGCGATTGGGATCGCGCGGTCCGACGGTTCGGCGCCTTCGACCCCGAAACCCACCGCGGCGACCGGGAGCTTTTCGAGCGCGGCCGACAGGCGGTGGCGGACGACAGAATCCGGCCGGTGGGCGTACGGAATTCCGAGCGCCCCGCGCAGGTGCGAGCGCTGGTCGAGGCGACCCGCCGACATGCCGAGGTGGAGGCGCGGCGTAACCATCTGCTCGATGAGATCGCGGCACGAGTCGGACAGGATGTGCTCGGTCCGGAAGTCTCCGAGCAGCATTGGGTCAACGACCGCGTCGCGGTACTGCCGGGTGAACCACTGCGTGTGATCGTGGTCGATGCTCGCGGTGACCATGCCGCGATATCGCGCGCGGCGGCCGATCGAGGCAGCGACCTGCATCGTGCCATCCGTTACGGCGATGCCGTCGCGGAGCGGGTCCGCGTCAGCGTCGACGATTCGGGGGCCGTCCAGGTGCGGCGGGAGCCGGTGGATCTGCGCGCCGCCTGGGTCGACGCCGCCGCGGCGGACGTCCGTGCGGAGGTAGACCACCTGGTGGCACCGCGAACGCCGGACGAACCCGCCGCGGCATTGCCGGACCAGTCGATGGTCGACACCGCGCAGGTGGCGTCGGACCGGCTGCAGCGCATCCTCAGGGGCAACGAACTCGGACGGTGGGCGACCGAGGTACTGGCCAGGCACGGGGTGGAGATCCGTTTCGGCCTCGACGTGGATTCCAGCCGCTACGACGGCAGACAGCAGCGCGGCGTCGATGCCGGATACGATCCGGCCTCGAAAACCGTGCTACTCGGCCTGACCGATGCACCGTCACAGCATGCGGCGGAAGCGATTCGGGCGGCATATCTGGCCGAACAACTCGGCGACGGTCCGCTCGAGCGATTCACGCTCGGGCGTGACGAATACGTCGATCTGATGCTGGATCGGGAGGCCGTTGCGCAGGCAAGAGCCTTCGAATTCGATAGGTGGCGGCAGTTCGGGACGGAAGCATCACCGGCTCCGGAAACGTTGCTGTCCAAGGCATATAAGGACGCCTTCAAACAGGCGGAGCAGCAAGCCTTGCGGGCCTACCGCGACAATCGTGAGGTCGCGGACAGCATGATCGATGCGGCCGCACACCATGCCGCTGCCCGTGAAGTGCGAAATCGGTTGGTGGAGCTGGGGCCGCATGTCGACGGCAATGACCTCGCCGCGTTCTATCGGGCGCAGTGGGATAGTGCGCACGGAATCACCCGTGCGCCCGGCGAGGGGCCGCCGCCGCGCCACACCGATACACCGGCGATCCGGGATCAGCGCAGCCGTCAGTACGCGGCGGAAATCGAATCCCTTCGGCTGCTGCGTGATTCGGGTCGTTTCGTGCCGGTCGGTCCGGCCGAACGTGCCTATGCCGACGCCTACGATCGCGCCTATCAGCGTGCCGAGCGGGCCGCTGCTCGCTCGAATGATCCGGCGATCCGGCCGGAGCGGGCGGGTTACGAGGCCGGGCGCGAAGCGCTGCGCAAGTACATCGACAAGGTCGGTCTGGAACCCGCCGAGGTCGCCTTCGATGTCGCTCGGCACGCCGGGGACAACGTCGACGACTATCGCCCGTGGTCGGATACGTCCGAGCCCGAAACCGGGCGTCCGGCCGATCAGGATGCACCGCCGCGCCAGATGAGTTCCGAGGAAGCCGCGGACCGGGTACGTCGCGCCCTAGACGACGAGCTGGCGCGGGATCCGGGTGGCGCCCGGCGCACCGAACGGGTCGCCCATTTTCCGGGTCACCAGCCGGTGGGACGCGGACGTCTGGTTGTGGTGGCACCCGAAGGCCAGCACATGGACGCGCTGCGCGAACTGGCCGCGACGCATCCGGAATACACCAGTGTGCTGTGGGACGGCACGCAACGGATCGAATATCTGCAAGTGGGGCCGGGTTCCGATGGTCTGCACGATGCCCGGTTCATCGACGCCGACGCTGCCGAGGGTCCCTACCGCCGCCCGACCGAAGACGAGGCGGCCACCGAACTACTCGCGCACTACCTGCGCTACCGCGCCGCCGGACAGACGGATCTCGGGTTCGATGCCTGGGTGCGCCAGCTCGGCCCGGATGCCTTCAATACCAGGGAGAATGCGTCCCTGAACCTCGAGGGCAGACTGCGTCTGGACTTCATGGCCCGCGGTTACGAACTGGCCGAAGCGGATCCATCGATCGGCGAGCCGCATCCGGCGGAGGTGGCGCGTCGTCTGCTGACGCGGCAACTGGCCATGCCGGAATCGGCTGATGCGGCGGGTCGGGAACGTCGCTGGCCGCAGTTCACTCGAACCGAGGTGAAGACCCGGGCGTGGGACTTTCCGGTCATACTCCAGTCCGATGGCAATGGCGGCTGGCGGGTGGCGCCGCCCACCGGAGATGGCAGTGCGGGCGATGTGCTGGCCAGACAGTTCCAGGGCATGTCCGGCACCGATACCGGGCGGCTCGGGGAACGGATAACCCGGATCCTGCTCGACGGTTCGGCCGATCTGCACGACCACAGCGCGCCGAAGGGCCTGCTGCGCAGGATCACCGACCGACTGTCGTTCGGAAACCGATCGGATCAGGGCGATTCCGCGCCGCGACCGATCGATCGGCCACGGTCCGGCGACGATTCGTTCGACGCACCGGAGTTCCCACCCGCACATCCGGACGACGGTGCACAGGAGCGACAGGCCCAGCAGCAGCGACAAGACGTGCTGGATCGGTTGGCGGCCGAGAATGCGGCGGCGGTGCGTGAGCGCGACGAGGCAAGGGCCGCAGGCGATCCGGAGCGCATCGCGCGGGCCGAGGAGCGGGCCGCACGGCTCGACGAGGCGATGGCGATCGCACTGCAGCGCGACGCGTTGTTGCGGGCCGGCGCGATTCCGGTCACCGATCGGGTCGGTGTGGTGCCGGGTGAGCCTGCGCGCGTATTCGTGGTCGGCTGGGGCGACGGTGATCCGGTTCGCGTGCTGGACGATGCGGCCGATCGACATCCGCAGCTCGCGGAGTTGCGCGCCGAACCCGGCACTGTCGTACGCGAGTTGCGGATCGGCGCGCAGGGCGAGACACGAGTGCTGCGCGTCGATGATCCGGCGGCGCGGCAGGAGGTCGGGCGGCCAGCCGAGGCTGGCGGTGGCGGTAAGAAGCCGCCCTCCGAGCCTCCCATTCCCGCCGGGACGCCCGGCGATCCAGAACATTCGCGAAATGAAAACTCCGGCAACGAATTCGAGGATCCGTCGGCGGGACGGCCGTTCGCTCCGGCGAATCCGGACGAGCCGCGCCGCATCGTCATCGATGCCAACGGCGAAGAGGTGCCGCTACAGGTGCGGCCCGACGAAGAGGGGCACTGGCGAGTCGAAGCTCCCGAAGAATCCGGAACACCCGCGCGCCCAGCGGATTCCGAGCCACCCGAGAAGAAGTCGCCACTGCGCCGAGCGTGGGAGCGGATTCGGGAGAAGATGCGCGTGCGTGGTTACGTGGGCGACTACCCGAAGTACCCATCGGGTTCGGGTGAGGACCGCCGCGGCCAGAACGCGCTGAAGGATGGCGTCGAACATGCGCCGGACCTCTTCGAATCGCATCCGAATACGCCACATCCACCGCAGGCGACACCCGGGCACGAAACCGTTGCTCGACCGGCTCCGGAGAGTGAAGGCGGGGGCCTCAATATGGCCCGAATCGCCAAGGAGGGCTGGACCGCATGGCGCAACCGGGAGCATCTGCCGATCCTGAACCGGCTCTCTAGTCGAATTCGGGATGTGGCAGGCGATTTCGTCGTGCCACGCACGCCCGATGGCGAGGAATACCGGTTCTGGGTCAGCGATGCCGATCCGGATCTGGTGCGCCAGACCGTCACCGAACTGCTCGAGGTCGAGGCCATCGCCCCGGAAGAGGCGCGGGCGGTGCTGGAAGAGGCACTGGCCGTCGCCGATCCGGAACAGCGGCAGCGGATCATCGATGACCTGGAGAACTTCGGTCTGATCTCCGACGAGGAGGCCGGGGCACTCGAGCACGAGCCGACGCATCCGGAGCCGACCACCGAACTCGACGGTCCGCCACCGGAAGACGAATCACTCACCGATAAGGCACACCGGCTCGGTTTCGACCTGCCCGACGAGAGTCCGGAGACCATTCGCCGGGTGCTCGACGAGCAGGAATACCGGACGATGCGTGAGGCGGCCGCGATTGCTGGCCTCGCGGAAGCGGCGGATCGCTTCAACGAGGAGGTCACGCGTCCGTACGTCGATGCCGACCTGCCGGGTGACTCGGCGCCCGAGCTGCGCGGTCGACAGCCGGTGGCGGGGGAGATCGAGGATCCCGATGCGCGGCGGCTCGACGAGGACGAGGACTACTACGACGAGGACGAACCGACCAGTGAGTCCAGCCCCGGATCGGGTGCGCCCGATGCGACGGGCCGTCCGGTGCCGCTGGCCGATCAGGTCAGCATCTTCGACGACAATCCGATGGGCCGCTTCCTCAGGGAGCTGATCAGCGCCTTCGGTGGCGATCCCGGTCTGCAGAACTTCCGGCCCGTCGGCAATGGCGCCGACCCGCTGCGCGAATGGGGCGATATCGGGGACGGCCAGGAACTGGGCCGCGACCAGGGGCCCAGGGTGTACTTCGAACATGCCCTGCGCCGCGACCAGCTTCGCGACGAGGCGTCCACTTGGGCGCAGATGTTCGGGCTGGACCTCAACGATGTGAACCCGCGCAATCTCGATGCCACGCTGCGCAGGTTGTGGGCCGAGAACGATGCGCGTGCCGCGAGGGTCGCCGAATTCGCCGACGCCGCCGAACCGCATCTGCGTGCCGGAGAGCAGGAGCCGGTCGGGGAAATCCATGGCGATCAGGTCGCGCGGGTGCCCGTCGGGGAGGGCGCGCCGGACCGGCTGGTGGTGATCAACGGGCCGCTGGATCGCGCGGATGCGCTGGCCAGGGCGCTCGCCGATGATCCGTCCCTGGCTGATGCGCTCAATCGTGGTGAGGTCGAACTCGATTACCGGAACGCGCGCGTGGATCGCGTGGGGCAGATTCATCTGGATCCGGTCGAAACACCCGAGGTGTACCACCATCGGGAGACGATCGATGGTCGCGAGCTGGTCGTCACGATGGTGCGCGACAACGACGGTCAGTGGCGCGCCGTGCAGGCACCCGTCGAGGAACCGACGAGTCATTCGCCCGGCCACGAGAGTGATGCGCCGCCGCGCACTCGCGCAGAGATGGTCGCCGAAATCGTGGATCTGGCAAATGAACTCGGCCTCGGACCGGAGGCGCTGCACCCGGATCGGCTGGCACAGACCATTGCGGAACTGAAGCTGGCCAATGCTCTGCGCGCCGGTCAGGTCGAGGCGCTGGCGGACTTCGCGCGCACGATGAACGAGATCGAGAACTTCAACGATATCGGCGATGCGCGTGGTCAACTCGCGCACCGGCTCGATATTCCGGAGTCCGAGCTCACGCCTCGGCGGGTCGCCGAGGCGCTGGCCGATCCGGAATGGCGCAGTGCGCGGCGCGAACAGCAGTTCAAGGATCTGGCCGATTACGCCAAGCAACTGCGCGATATCGATCCGGGCGCGGTCAATGCCGCACGTGATCGCTTGGCCGCACAGCTCGGACCGGCCAGCCCGGAATCGTTGCAGCCGCCCAAGATTCGGATCGCCGATGACGGTGAGATCCTGCGCGGACTGGATGCGAACGGACTTGATCCGGCGAAGCTGCGCAAGGTGATCGCGGGCCTCGAAGGTGCCGGTAAGCACGATCAGGTGGTGGACGCGCTCACCGAATACATGCGTGCGCTGATCGATATCGATCCGTACTCCGATGTGCCGCGGGGCGACCTGTCCGCCGATCCGCGGGCCGCTGGCGAACCGCCTGTCCATGAACTGGCTTGCGTGCAGGCGTTGCGTGAACTCCTCACTGAGGCAATGCAATCCGGTGACCCGCTGGATCTCGGAAGTGTGCTCGCGGATCATCCGGGCCGCGCCGACGGCGCATCCGGCGAGGGGCGTGGACGGCCCGAACCGAATCGCGACTGGGCTCGGCTCGTCGGTGTCGATATCGCGGGTGCGGACGATGCCACCTTCCGCAAGGTGTACGAGGCCTACCGTGATGGAAAGATCGAGAAGCACGAAGGTCTCAGCCCCGCCGAACTGACCGCGGAGCTCGGCCGCATGCGCGCGGAGATCCAGACTCGCGCCGAACAGATCAGAAATCTCGCGGCGCTCCTCGACGAGTTCTACGGCGCTCCGAGCGAGTTGGCTGGTGCGCCCAGCGAGTTGGGTGGTCCGGACGACAGCGGACCCGGGCCCAAGCCGGTCGGCCCGGAGGACGCGGGGTCGAGCGGTGCGGTCGATCCGTCTGTCCGGTCTGGGGGTGATGAGTCCGACGCTGGTGCCCGGCAGGAGTCCGGATCGGGTGGTGCGGTCGATCCGCCGGTCGGGACCGGGGGCGATGAGTCGGGCGCGTCCGAGCCGGACTCTCGATCGGACTGGAAGCGGCAGATGGATGCTGAACAGGCCGAGTGGAATGCGCGCATGCATGCGGAACTCGATGAATGGGTCGCCAAGATGGGTGGGGGAGAGGATTCGGCGGATCCACGGTCGCGGATCGATGATGCGTTGGCGCGTGAGCAGGCTGCTGCTGAGGAGGGGTTCCGGCGTCGTGATGAGGAGGCCGAGGCCGAGCATCAGGAGTTGATGGATCACCTCGATGAGGTGGAGCGTCGACTCGAGCAGGCGGCCGACGAATTCCGGCAGTTGGATGAAGGACCGGATGAGGACGGACCCGATCCTGCCGCGACACCGTCCGGCCCGCCGCACGACCCACCGGACAGCCCCGCCGCCGGTGCGAAACCGATCCCCGTCCCGGATGAGGCGGACGGCGCTCGTGACACGAATACCGATGGGGAAGTACGAAAGTCGTCGGCCGACCCGACAGAACATCCGGCGTTGCCGACGGAGTCGCGACCGATCGTCGACGAGTGGTCGAAGCGCAGTCCGCGGCAGGTCGCGAAGGTGCTGGCGCGGCGGCATTCGATCGAGGTGGAGGGGTTCCGGCGCAAGGGCATCGATCCGGAGGTGGTTCGCGAAATCGCGCGAGCGGTGGACGAAATGCTGACCGAGCATCCGGAGATGAAGCTCGCCGGCGTCCGCATCGAGCCCGGCGACCCGCGCCATCCCCAGGGGGGAGTCGCCTATACGAGCACCAGTCCCCGCGTCGGCGCGGATGCGCCACTGGCCGAACGGCTTCGGCAGGTGACCCCGTCGATCGTCGTCCTCGAGGAATCGGCGCGCGGTCAGTCATGGGGATCCGACGCGGACACGCTCGCCTCGAAGACGAGTCGCGATGGAACCCGGATCATCGGTGCCGACCGCCCGGTGTACGGCGTGATGGTGCACGAACTCGGCCACGTCCTCGACTACGCCGGACAAGGCCGCGCGCAGCGGCGTGTGATGGAGGCGCTGCGGGAGCACTACCTCGCCACCCGCGAACACCCCAGCGAGACGGACTTCCGCGCCTGGGTCGATCAGCTCACCCGTTACAGCTTCGACGGCGACAACCTGGACCCCGGCGAGGCCCTCTCCGACGCGTTCCGTGAAGTGGAGCGCTACGGCGACGACGCCTCCGAACCCGCGCAGGTTCTGCATCGCCTGCTGGTCGACGAGGGGCGAGCGGGCGAGTCCAGCTCCGTCGAGTACGTCAACCGAGCGCCGTCCGTGCCGGTCGAATTGTGGCCCGGCGGATCCGGCGATGCCTCGCCCCATGTTTCGGAGCCACCGTCCGAGCCGCCCCGCGCCGAGGCCGGGGAGCAGCCTGATCCGGTCAGCACCGACGAGGCTTCGAACGGTCTGGAGCCGGTGCGTCCGGAATCGGATTCGGCTGATTCCGAGCCAGCTGCCGATGAGGCGTCGACCCGTGATTCGGATGGCGAGGAGTCGGTACATCATCAAGATGAAGACGCCGAGTATCGAGCGTTGGTAAACGAACTCGATGAGATGGTGCGGCGTCTCGAGGGGGCTTCCGAGGAACCGCCGCAGTCGGATGAGGATGGTCCTGAGCCGACGGCATCCCCGTCGGGACCGCTGCACGATCCGTCGGACAGTCCGGCTTCCGGTGCGAAACCGATCCCGGAGTCGTCCGAGCCGTCGCGCGCCGAGGAGCCTGTGCTGGTTCGTTTCGACGACGATTCGGATGGTGTGGAGCCGGTTCGTCCGGAAGAGGCGGGTCCGGATGAGGCGACCGAACCCGTCGCCGAAGCCGGTGGCGGGTCGAAGAAGCCGCCCGCCGACCCGCCCGCCCCGCCGACGTCCGAGCCCGAGGAGCCGTCGGGTGGGAACCGGGGTGGTGAAGGGCGCGGCGCGGATAACCGGCAGGGTGACCCGTCTGCCCCGCCGATGTCCGAGTCGGAGGAGCCGTCGGGTCGGAGCCAGGATGGTGAACAGAGCAACGCGGAGAACCGGCGGGATGACACGGAAGCCGGGAACTCGGAGCCAGGGGCCGAAGCTCGGACCGGACCGGAGCATGCGGAGGCGGTGCGGGCGCATGCGGATGCGGTCGCGCGGCGGGATGCGCTGGCGGCCCGGATCGCGGAGCTGGCCGATCGACTTCCGGCGCAAGAGGATGCGGATGCGTGGACGCCGCGCCGAATTCGGGCGACCGTTGCCGAATTCGCGGGGCGGCGATTGCTTTCGGATGCCGATCGTGCCGTTGTAGCCGAATTGGAGCGGCTCGCACCGGAATTCGCACGGGTGGATGCCGAGGTCGGCGAGCTCGCGGCACGCATCGGACTGGTCGGCGAGTACGACCGGCTGCTACAGGAGCGACGAGATCTGGTGCGCGAGCGCGAGTTCGTCCGCGCCAAGGCCAACCAGCGCGCCGCCAATTTGGGTCTGGACGATTCGACCGAATGGGTGCGCCGGGACCCGGATGCGCGCGACGAGGCGATTCAAGCACTGCATGCCCACGCGCGAACCGATGTCGTCGACGTGCTGGGTGGCCTCGAGGAGGCGAACCGGCAGGTGCGCAGCCCGGTCGAGCCCGGCGAGCAGGGACGGCGCGAAGCGGCGCTGCGCAAACTCGTTGCCGCGACCGAGGACTTCGAATCCCTCGACGATCAGGTCCGCCGCGTGGACCAGCGGCTGTCCGAGCTGGAGGACCAGGGCGTCGCGCGGCACCGCCCGCCGTCGGAGGAGGGTGCTGCCGAGATCGATCGGATGGCGCGGGAGCGGGCGGAGGAACTCCGGCAGATCAAGCCGCGGCGGGCCATGCGCGACGATCTGGCCGTCCGGCTCGGTGTGGTCGATGAGTCGGGCAATCCGGATGAGGCGACGCTGCAACCGGACCGGCTGCGCAGAACGATCACCAACCTGCGATTCGAGGTGGATGACGAGGTGCGCGATGGCACGCTGTCTGTGGATGAGGCAGATGCTCGCCATCGTGAGATCGACGGACTCTTCCACGCCGCCGACGATGTGAACCAGGCGCACAATCGGATCGGCCGACTCCAGGACGAAATGGCCGGAGCCGCGGGCGTATGGCGGCAGCAGGTCGAAGCCGAGGGCGGCCGGATGGTCACCGACCGGGTCGGCATCGTGGAGGGCGAGCGCCCCCGCATCATCGTGTACGGTCCGCGTCCCGATCCGGCGGCACCGCGCGCGGATCACGATCGGGCCCTCGCCGATGCGCTGCGTCGCGATCCCGCCGTCGCCCAGGCGATGGTGCGTCCGGAAACCCGCGTCGAGTACCGCCAAGTGCTCGCGGATCGCGAGGGCAACACCCGGACGTTGCGGATGCCGCCACCCGAGATCCGCCGACTGAGCACCGGCTGGCACAACGGCAGACGCATGGATATGACGTCGTGGGTCGATGCCGAAGGCAGTGTGCACCACGTCGATCCGACTCGCCCGGATTGGGTGGGCAACCGCGATGCCGGGACCGTGCCGAAGAAGTTCACGCCCAAGGATCCGCCGGACGGTGTCAGCGGCTGGGCCATGGAGGATGTCGTCAACGACGTCACCCTGCCGACCGATCACGTGCCGCCGGGTGAGATCGCGGAGAGCACGCTGCCGGTCAATATGCCGCAGGCGCCGTCACGCTACGACACGTCGTCCGTGCCGCCGGGCACGCCGATCTTCGAACAGCATTGGGGCGGCGACGCTTACAACATCACCCGGCTGATCCTGATGGCCGCGCAGACGCCGAAGCATCCGGCGGTGAAGGCCTGGATCCAGGCGCGTCCGGAGATCGGTGAGTGGGTGCGGGCCCGGCCGTGGCTGCAGAAGATTCCGCCGTTCGGCACCGTCTTCCGCGACTACGAGTGGTTCGCGGGGCCGGAGCGCAATATTCAGCCCATGCATCGGCCGTGGGATCCGGCCGAACACGGCAATCCC
This sequence comes from Nocardia pseudovaccinii, assembly GCF_050942345.1. Lineage (NCBI taxonomy): Bacteria > Bacillati > Actinomycetota > Actinomycetes > Mycobacteriales > Nocardiaceae > Nocardia > Nocardia pseudovaccinii. The sequence continues at coordinate 8,905,899 of NZ_CP192074.1, read as the reverse complement.
GCGGATCGGGTGGAGATTTCCGAAGGACTGCAACGGGAATGGGATCGCGACGTCGTGAACTGGCGTCGCGTGCAGGACTGGGCCGATGCCGAGTACGAGCGGTTCCTCGCCGATGACAGCGATATCGATCGGATCATGGACGGGCTCGACGCCCACCGCCGTGCCCAGCAGATGGCTGCGGCACGGGATGTGGTCGGGACCGTGCAGGACAGGCTGGTGACCGCGGATCGAGGTATCGATCCGACCCGCGACGTCGATGCGCAACTGCTGCGGATGCAGGACGAAAACGACCGTGTCGCGGATGATTTGGCGAATCGATTTGTCGTCGACGATCCGGACGCGGTGCGCGACACCATCGCCGACATTCGCGAGCTCGTGCGCGCGGGCGCGGATCCGGACGCCATTGCCCAGATCCTGGCCCAGCACATGCGCCACGACGTACCGGATTTCACGCGCGCCGAGATCGAGCAGATCAAGAACCACCTGATGGTCGACGAGCATCTGGTGCGCGATTACAGCGATCCCAATGGCGCGTATGTCCGTCGCCCGATGGATCGACTCGCCGATGTCGCCGAGGCATGGAACCGGTTGACGGCGGGCGAACCGCTGCCCCAGGACCTCGTCCTGCTGCAGGATGCGCGCGCCGAATCCGACTTCCTGCACGCCAATCCCGGTGCCACCTGGCGCGCCGCCAACACCCACGCCATCGGCCTCGGCTTCCACTGGGACGCGGACCGCCCGCCGCTCACCGACTGGCGTGCGGGCATTCCGTACGCCGTCGACATCGTCGCGCCTGATCCGTCCTGGTCGCCGCCTGACCAGCACTCCGGCTCCGAACTGCCACCGCCGCCGGATGCGCCGCAGTTGGGTGCCACCCCACCGGATACGCCGAGCTCCGGTGGAAGTGCGCGACCCGATGCGGAGCCGGAATCCGTGCCGGAGGTGCAACCGGATGGCGCTGCGCCGGGGCGGGATCCCGATGCGGCCGCTCGACAGGCGGAAATCGGGCGCATCGCGAACGAATGGGCGGCTGCTTTCGTCGCCCGCGAAGACGCGCGCACCGCCCTCGACGAGGCTATGGCCGACCCGAGCCCGGAACACGCGGACGAACAACAGGCCGCCGCACGCCGATTGGACGAGGCCGACGCAGAACTGACGCGGCTGAACGAGGAACTGAGCCGTGCGGTCGCCCGCGATATCGCGGAAGCTGCTGCGACTCAGCATGATTCGTCGGATGGGCATACACGGCACGGTGATTCGGGTACTGGTACCTCGCCCGAAGCGACCGGTGAGGGTGGTTCACGACGTCCACCCCAAGATCCCCCGGCATCGACCGACCCGGTGCCCTCGCCGGTGGACGGTGACCCGTCGGCGGGGAGGCAGGGTTCCACGTCGGAGGTGGATGAGCAGTCCTCGACAGGGCGGCACGGTGATTCGACCTCGGGGATAGGTGAGGACTCGTCGGCCGGGCGGCAAGGTTCGGGCCCTGCAGTGCGTGAAGAGCCGCCGATCGGACAGCGGGATGAATCGGTCCCGGGTCTGGGTGAGGAACGGGGTGATTCGTCGTCGCGAGTGGGCGAGGAGTCGTCTGCTGGGCGGCATCGTGATTCGGCGTCGGCAGGCGGGGAGGAGCTGACAGGGCGGCGGGGCCAGGACTCGGACGGGGAGTCGGCAGCGGGGCGGCAGGGTTCGGCGGCGGTCGATGGAGAGTCGTCTGCTGGGCGGCAAGGTGATTCGGCGTCGGGTGCAGGCGAGGAGTCGTCGGCCTCACGGCGGGATTCGGCGTCGGAGGTGCAGGAGAGGGCGAGCGGGCGGCGCGGTGGCGAGCCTGGGGACGTGCGGATTCGGCCACTCGGTGGGCAGGAGGGAGCGGGTGCGCCGGAGGCTGGTGGTGATGGGGGATCGCAGCATCCGCCGCAGGAGCCGCCCAGTCCGGGGCAACCGGAGCCGGGGGAGTCGGGTTCGGGCGGTTGGCCGCAGGATGGGCCCTCGCGGGTACACGAGCCTGTTACGCCGGAATTGCGTGATGCGCTGCCAGGTTCGGCCGCTCGAATTGCGGAGACTGCGGCTGCCCGCCAGGCCATGGAACCGGGCATTGCCGAAGGTGCCAGGCGCCTCGGAATCAACCCTGACGGTTTGAGCCCGCACGAAATACAGCGTGCCGTCAACGATTTGGTGGGCGTGGCAGAGGATCAAGCTGCCGCGATACGGGATCGTGAAAACGTGCCGAGCCATGAGATGGTGCAGCATTTCGCGGATCTCCGCGCCGCCGAGCAACATGCCGCCCAGGTCAGGGATGCGGCTAGTGCGTATCAGGCCGAGCTGCGCCGCTACATCCACGTGCTGGGCGAGGAGAACGTGGCTCGCCAGCGCGCCGCCGTGCTCGCCTCTCGTGACGTGCTGGCCGGGGAACAGGCGCATATGGTCGCCGAGGGCGTTGGAATCGCACCTGATGGGCAGCGCGTGGTGGTCGCGTCGCCGTCGAGGGCGCCCGAGCAGGTCATGCCCGCCGAGCTTCGCCGTCAGCTGTCCGATCAGGGTATCCAAGTCGACTATCTGCACGTCGTGGTCGACGAGTCCGGAGTCGTCACCGTCACCCCGATCCGCCCGCCCGACGAAGGAGCGGTGCCAGCCCGCCCGGCAGGTCCGCCGGAGACACCGGGTTCGGGATCTGCGGTGCCACCGGAACACGCTGCGGCACAGTCGGATCCGACGCAGGCATCGCCCGAGACGTCACGCGCTGATACGCACGTTTCGGAACCGACGCGATCGAGGGCACAGGGTCCCGCTGCGGACAGTTCGGATCCGACGCGATCTGCGCCCGAGTCGCGGGGTACCGCTGCGGATGGTTCGGATCCGACGCGGTCAGCGCCCAAGACCCGGGCCGCTGTGGATGGTTCGGATCCAAGGCGATCCGCGCCCGAAACACGGGGCACTGATCCGGGTGGTTCGGATCCGACGCGATCTGCGCCCGGGGTACGAGACGTCGCTGAGGACGTTTCGGATCCGACGCGATCCAGGGCACAGGGTCCCGCTGTGGATGGTTCGGATCCGACACGATCTGCGCCCAAGACCCGGGACGCCGCCGCGGACACCTCGGATCCGACGCGACCTTCGCAGGAACCACGGAACACCGACGCGGACGATTCGGATCCCACGCGCTCCACGCCCGAACCAGGAGACGCTGACGGCTCGGAGCCGGATCCTGGAATCGCGCCCGACACTGCGCCGCATTCGGACGCTCTGACCCCCGAGGTCCGCGCCGAACTCGAGCGGCTGCGTGCGGAGCGTGCCGTGGCCGTCGCCGATCGCGAGGAATTGCGCGATCTTCGCCGACTTCGCGCCGAAGGACTACCGGTCGATGTCGAGCAGGGGCTGCGGCCAGGCCTGCCGCTGGAGACGACCCTCGAAGAGCTGCGCAACCAGACCATGCTGGTCCATGAGCAGGCCGAGCGGCATGCGCGGATCGACGCACTCGAGCGCGCGGCCGACGAATTCAACCGTGCCGATGCCGAAGTGGCGCGGCTCGACGAGGCGATCGCGACGCTCGAACTGTCCGGAACACCGGAGGCCGTGCACGCCGCATTGGTGCGGGAACGCGCCGCGATGGCGGCCGAATGCGAGTTCTGGCGGGCCAAGCGCAATGACCGCGCCGAACGCTTCGATATTCGCGATCCCGATCACGCCCTGAACCAGGGCAACCTGGAGCCGACCCTGCGGCAGCTCAGCGGCGATATCGTCGGAACCAGGGACATTGCGGGCACCGGCGACGAAACATCGAGGCCGGAACCGGAACTGGTGGGCTCGGCCGAACGCACCCAGCGCGAGAACAACATCTTCAAGCTGCAGGACGCGGCGGAACGCTTCAACGAAGCCGATTCCGCCCTCGCCGAACTGGATCGGCGTATTGCCGCACTCGAGGGCGCGGATGTCATCGCACACCAACCGCTGTCGGCAGAAACACGCGCCGAGCTCGACCGGCTCGGTGCCGAGCGCGCCACCGAGGTGCTCGCCAGTAAGCCATGGCGCGGGATGTGCGACGACCTGGCAGACCGTCTCGGCGTTGCCCGAGACGCATTGGGCCCCGATGAGATCGACCAGACCCTGCGCGATGCGGCGAACCGTCTCGCGCCGACCGAGGAGAACACCAGGCAACTGCAACTGCTCCGTGAAGCCGCCGACCGAGTCAACCAGGCGGACAACAGGATCGGCCGCATCCAGGATCAGATGGCCGAACTGGCCGGAGCGTGTCGCGACGTCTTCGCCGCCGAGGGTGCCAGGCCGATCACGGATCGGGTCGGCCTCGTCGAGGGCGAACATCCGCGGATCATCGTGGTGGCCCCGCGCGGCACATTGGAGCATCCGCGCGCGGGCCACGATGCTGCGCTCGCCGATGCGATCCGACGCAATTCCGCGGTGGCACAGGCGATGACAAGGCCTGAGACGCGAATCGAATATCGCGTGATCGTCGCCGAGCGCGAGATGCCGGTGCGCATCGAGGAACTCACACCACCGCGTCGCGACTATCTCACCGCGGGCTGGCGCGAGGGCTCGCCGGGTATCCACCTCACCCGGTGGCAGGACGCCAATGGTGACTGGCATCCGGTCAATCCGACCCGCCCGGACTGGACGACAAACCGTCAAGGTCCCAGGGTGCCGAAGGCATTCGAGCCGCGCGTACTTCCGGAAGGCGTCAGTGGTTGGGCGGTCGATCCGTTCCAGTCGTCCATAGTCGACCCGTTCCTGGATCCGCCGCCCGGCGCGATCGATGAGGAACTGCTGCCGCGGATCCCCGGCATGGACCCACTCGATCCGGGTGTGCCAACCTTCGAGCCGCCGATGGCGGGCGTGTTCTACAACACCATGCGCATCATCCTCGAATCGGCGAAGCTGTCCGGATTCACCTGGTACAGCGATAAGGACCATCCGGGCCGAATCAGTCCGGGATTCAAGGGACATCCCTACTTCCGTCCGCGCGCGGCCGATGTGCAGCCGATGGCGCGCGAATGGGATCCGCAGGATCGGGTGCCCGATCGCGGCGAGTTGTCAGAGGAATACAAACAGCGCCAACGGGATCAGGAAGCGGCGTGGGCGCGCGTGCAGGACTGGGCCGACACCGAATACCACCGGTTCCGCGCCGACGACAGCGATATCGCCAGCATCGTCGATCATCTCGCCGCGCATCCGGATGCGGAAGGCGCGGCACGTGCTGTGCGGGCGGCGGAGATCGTCGATCAGATCGCCCGCAGACTCGACAGCTCCGGCGACCTCGACCCGATCGTCGACGCGCTCACCGGCCAGCTGCGGAACGAACAGCCCGGTGATGCAAGACGATTGGTCGACAACCTTTGCGACCAGCTCGGCAACCTGGGTGCCGACCGCGCCGAATTGACCAGGTTGGTCGCCGGCCGACTCGACAACTCGACCCCGGCCTTCACCCACGCCGAGATCGAGCAGATCAAGAACCACCTCATGCGCGATCCGCATCTGGTGCACGACCCGAACGACGGCATCCTCCGTCGCCGCCCACTCGATGCCGTCGCCGATGTCGCCGAAGCCTGGAACCGCCTGATCGCGGGCAGCCCGCTGCCACAAGACATCCTGCTCCTGCAGGACGCTCTCGCCGAATCGAACTACCTGCGGCACAACCCGATCGCCGCATGGCACGACGCCAACCAGCACGCGATCCGCATCGGTTTCGACTGGAACGCCAACCGCCCACCCCGCACCGACTGGCGCACCGAAATCCCCTACGCCCCACCCCGAGTAGACCACCAACCCCAACTCCCCCCACCCGCACTCCCGAACCCGCCCCTCGCCCTCCCCCTGACCAACGAACTCCCACAACCAGCATCGGCCGAAACCCCTGTACCACCCTCCCCCTCCGACGGCGCCGAGCGACCGCCGACAACGGAAGTGCCTGTAGTTCAAGAAGTTTCGAAACCGGCACAGCCGCTGACCACAGACGAGAGCTCGGCCACTGATCCGAGCCCGCAACACGGTCATGGTCTGCCGGACACCGCAGACAGCCACGATCGCGCCGACTCGTCCGATGGCACGGCCCGTGGTGATCGCGACGGCGAATCGTCCGCGCCCGAGGTGCCGCCGGTCCGCGAAGGTACGCCGCAGGTCGCCGACGATCACTCGGCCACTGATCCGAGCCCGCAACACGGTCATGGTCTGCCGGACACCGCAGACAGCCACGATCGCGCCGACTCGTCCGATGGCACGGCCCGTGGTGATCGCGACGGCGAATCGTCCGCGCCCGAGGTGCCGCCGGTCCGCGAAGGTACGCCGCAGGTCGCCGACGATCACTCGGCCACCGATCCGAGCCCGCAGCACCGTCAGGATGCGCCGGATGGCGCTCGGTCGAATCGGGGTGGCGGGCAGGAGCCGCCGGAGGGCCGGTCGGATTCGGGTGATTCCGAGCCCCCACCTCTGCCCGGCTCGGTGCTGCGCTCCCATATCCCGCATCCGCCGAGGCTGAACCACGAGTACGAGATGCCCGATCCGCCGAGCCGGGCACCGTTCGATCCGACGTGGCCGCTGCCGAAGCACCCGCCGGAACCCCCGAAGCCACCACACCCACCAACGCCGCCGCACCCGCCGCGCCCGCCGCACCCGCCGAAGCCTCCGGTGCCGCCACAGCCACCTGTGCTGCCGCACCCGCCGCAGCCGCCGCACCCGCCGAAGCCTCCGGTGCCGCCACAGCCACCTGTGCTGCCGAAACCGCCTGTGCCGCCGCACCCGCCGCAGCCGCCCAAACCGCCGGTCCCCCCGAAGCCCCCGCTTCCACCTACTCCTCCGGTTCCGCCTTTCCCGCCGACGCCACCGCCGACGCCACCGCCGACGCCACCGCCGACGCCACCGCCGACGCCACCGCCGACGCCACCGCCGACGCCACCGGAGCCTCCGGTGCCTCCGACCACGCCGGTGCCCCCGTTGCCCCCGACGACACCGGAGCCGGTGCCTCCGACAATGCCGGAACCCCCGGAGCCGCCGACCACGCCGGAACCCCCGCAACCCCAAACGTTCCCACCCCACGACCCGACGACTCCCCCGCACGACCGGGTACACCCACCGTCATCAGGCCACCCGTCGGAACCCCCGAACCGCCCGGGTACACCCATGCCTTCGGAGCCACCCGACCAGCACCACTCCGGTGCCCCACTGCCTCCCGGCTGGCCCGAAGCATCCCACCAACAGATCAACCCCGTTGCACCGCAACAAGACCGAACAACTCCACCGCCGATGACACCCCCGCCCGTCGGCGCACCACCACCCACCCGAAACCGCCAAGGTTCCAGCGGCCACCGGAACCGTCCATCCCAGAACGGCAACAGCGCAACCCTTTTCGTCCAACCTTTCTCCGGCTTCGGCGTGCCCGCACACTTCGACCCGGAGACCGGAGCACTCCAAGCCGTCGGCGGCGGAATCGGCCCGCAACTCGGCGTATACGGCGATCTCGGTGACACACCGGTCGTCTTCTACCGTGACCCCTCCGGCCTAGCCCTACGCATCGGCGACAACACCATCAACCTCGACATCTCCCTCGTCGCAATCGAATGGGAACCCGTAGGGAACCGCCGAACCCGCTTCGCGGTTACCGCCTCCGGCACCGTGGTCTGCCAACTCCTGTATCGCTCGCTCCCGCCGGAACTCGACCTGGGCCGCCTGATCTACGACGTCTGCACCACCCCCACCCGCCGCACCCAAATCTTCACCCGCTGACCCATGAGCGCCGATCGAGCACCGGATTCGCTGGTGACGGGCAGTCGGTTACTCGGTGTGCGGGAACCCGAGCCCCCGAGCCGCGGCACGCTCGCGCAGCGTCAACGACTGCGACGCGAGCCGACCCGCGAGCATCCACCTGCTCGACCATGTATCCGTGCAGGTCCACCAGCTAATTCGGCTGCGGTACCGCACAATTGGGTACAGCTGAAGGTCTGCCGAAGGAAGTCATGAATACGCGCAAGCTCCTGCTGGTGTCATTGCTGTCCGTGCCGCTGTTGACAGCCGGTTGTGCACACCAGAATTCGAAACCGATATCCCAGGCCGTGCCGCATCCGCCCGCCGCGCACGAGGCCGCACGGGTGCCGGTCGGTCCGGGCCCGTCGGGGACCTATACGGTGCAGCCGCAACCGGCCGAGGGCAGCTGCCATTTCGGCAAGTCCGTCAGCGGTCAGCCGCTGCCGGATCCGGCGTGCACCCCGGGCGCGACCAATCCCAAGGTCACCGCCGACACCTTGGGCAGCACCATTTGCGCCAGCGGCTACACGTCTTCGATCCGCCCGCCGGCCAACATCACCAACCGGGAAAAGGACGCCAACGCCAAGTCCTACGGGTACACCGGCTCGCTGCACGACGCCGAATACGACCACCTGGTCTCGCTGGAACTCGGCGGCGACCCCAACGACCCGCGCAACCTGTGGGTGGAGCCACCTTCCCCCGACCACAAGCCCGGTGCCGGACCCAACAACCCGAAGGACACCGTCGAGAACCAACTGCATTCGCTGGTCTGCTCGGGCAAGGTGGCCCTGACCGACGCCCAGGACGCCATCGTCGCCGACTGGACTACTGCCCTCGCCACCGTCGGCCATCCCGACGGAAAGTAATGACGCGCGGTCAATAACGAGTCGCACTCCGATGGAGTTCTTCCTTCAGGAACGGTTAAGCCCCAAGCTTTCGTGAATCGCGTATCTCGGCGCTGTGCCAGGATAAGAACGGTAATAGGCTCGGGCACTGTGCGTACGTTCCCATGCGCGGTGCGCAGATGAGGGAGATTGCGGCGACGTGACCACACCTGATGGCGAAGCACCCGGCGACACGTCGAATGAAGAGCCGACCCCGAATCACGAGCAGCGCGCGGCGGTACCGGATGGCGACGCGGAGTTCATGGCTGAGTTCATGAAGGCATTCGAGGCGGCCGACGACAGCCCAACCGAGGAAAAGGACGAGGACGCCCCGGATATCGGCTTCACCCTCGACGAACCGGTAGACGTCGCCGAGCAGGCCAAACAGCTCATGCACGGGATCGCCCGCGCGCTCGCGGCCGGTGGCCCACCGGGCTGGCGGCGCCTGGAGGCCGTCTTCGCGATGACCACGAGCACCGAAATCGGGTTGGTGACCTTCGCCGATGACGAGCAGCGCGAGGCACGGGTCCAGCCTGCCGATGAGGTGGTCGAACTGGTCCGCGAGCAGCGGCATCTTTCCGCTCAATTGAGCGATGGCCCCTGGTGGCGGCTGTTGATCGAGTTGGCGAGCACCGGCGAGATCGAGGTCGATTACGACTATGGTGACGAGCCCTTCCCGGACGATCAGCTATTGCTTCCCGAGGTCTATCTCGCGGATTTGCAGGCATATCCGCGCGACCGGCTGCCGGTTTGGCTCGCGGCCTATATCGGCCACGGTGACCGGCAATCGCGCCCGGCGGCCGCGGCGGCCGCGCAGGCCAGGATGGACCGGGAGACCGGCGTGCGCCCGGTGCTGTCCGAGCGGGACTTTCCGGCCTTCCCGGTGCTGTCGGCTCGCTGGGCGATTATCGCGGCGGCTTTCGTGGCCGCCGGATCACAGTGGGGGCCAAGGGTTTTGCCCGCCCTCGGCTGGTTCGAAGGTTCGAAACGCAGCGGGTCGACCCTGTATGCCCTGCCGGGTGGTCGCGCGGTGCTGTCCGGTGGCGTGTGGAATGCGCCCGAACTCGATGCGGTCTACAACGGCGCGACGCCGATGCCCGCACTGTATGCCGGCGCCCCGGAGTGGGTCGCCAATCCGGTGTTGAATCCGCGCGCGGCCAGCGGGCTGTTGTCGTTCTGCTATTGGTGGGACGGCGGTCGGTGGTATCGCGGCGAGTCGCCGACCGCGGACCGGCTCAGCGAGGCGGTGCCCGGCATCTGGACCTCCGATACGGTGGCCGGAGTGGTGGCGGGGTTGGTCGCGGAGCAGCCGAGCGATGGGCAGCGCGCTGCGGTGGCGAATCTGGTGTCGGCGGCGGAAATCGGTGTGGTGACCCGGGATACGCTCGTCGAGGTCTTCGGCGACGACGGCACCTTCGATATCGACAGCGCCCTGTATCAGCTCACGCTGGCCGGTGTGACGATCACCTTGCCGGAGCCCATCTCGCGGGACGCCGCGATGGCCCAGGTCCGCCAGTTCATTCTGGATCAGAATATGGACACCACCGGCTATCCGCTGGAAGATCTGCGCGCAGACCGGATCAGCGTCGGCTGGATGGTGTACGTGCCGACCGAACCCGGTGAGATCTCGATCGGGCGCGCGATCTTCTATGTCGCCGATGACGGTGTGCTGGAACAATCTTCGTCATCGGTGGCGCCGTCGGTCTATGCCGCGGAGTTCGAGCAGCGCTTCCAGCAGCGGCATGGTTCGGTGCAGACCTAGGATCCGTCGGTGCGCCAGCGATAGCCGAAGCCACGGATGGTGGTGATCAAACCGGGCCGGTCGAGTTTCGCGCGCAATCCCGCCATATGCACATCCAGTGCCCGCGATACCGAGGCCGATGAGTCGCCCCAGATGCGGTCCATCAGCTCTTGCCTGCTCACGGCGGTATCGGGTCGCTCCGCCAGGATCCGAACCAGCTGGAATTCCTTGTGAGTCAGCATGATCGGCACTCCGGCCACCTCAACCTGCCGAGCCATCAGATCGACCCGAACGTCTTGGGAGACAACCGCTTCCACGGGCGAGGTGTGGATAACGACGCGACGGGTCACCGTCTCCAGCCGCGCGACCAGCTCCGCGATGCGCGGCGGTTTCACCAGGTAGTCGTCCGCGCCGGAGCGCAGCGCGAGCACCACGGTGCGCTCACCGGCCCGGGCGGTGAGGATCAGCACGGGGACCGAGCTGACTTCACGCAGCCGCCGCAGCACCTCCAGCCCGTCCATATCCGGTAGTCCGAGATCGAGGATCACCGCGTCGTAGTCGCGGTGGGTGCGTAGTAGGTCAGCCCCGCGCCGCTTGCGGTCGACGAGGTAGCCCCGAGCGGTGAGCGCGGCCTGCAGCGCTTCCCCGACTCCGTCATCGTCTTCCACCAGCACAAGCCGCACGCGCCGATCCTTGCAAAGCGAAGGTTCGACGCGCAGCCGTTTGCGGATTGCCATGCTCAACGCACGGCCACCTCGGCATCGGCATCGGCCTCCGCCTCGATCGCGGAGTTCTTCGAGGTCTCCCGCATGAAGTAGTAGATCGTCGACGAGATCGCGACGTACCAGAAGTACAGCGATTCGTGGTTCGCCTTCTTCGGCGCCATCGCGATGGTTTCCGCGGTGCCGCCGAAGATCGTGACGGTCAGCGCGTTAGGGCAGGCCGACACCGAGCGCCCGAATCCGGGTCGGGAACAGTTCGGCCTTCACGATGGCGTTGATCGAGGTGTAGCCGGTGACCCGGCGAAGCCACCTCGGACAAATACGTTGCGCTGGTTGCGTATTCGTCGCCGAGTGAGAATCCCTGTGGCAGCCGTGTCAGCAACAGCAGCACCGGTGCGGCGATGCCGATCGTCTGATATCCGGGCGTGGCGCGATCAGCAGCGAACCCGCGGCCATCACGGTCACCGAGCGGGTCGGTGCGGCGCGGCGGCCGAAGCGGTCGGGTGTAGCGGTCGAGCATCCAGCCGCCGACCGGGCGCATTAGGAAGCCGACGGCGAACACGGCAGCCGAATTGAGTAGCTGTGGGTGGAATCGTCCTCAGGAAAGAAAGTCCGAAACTAATTCAGCTTTTGATAATTCGGCCGTCGAAGTCGCAGATGCCCTGGTCGGAGGCTGGAACGAATTCTTAACAGTCTCTTTAGCTAGTCACCATCGGTAACGCGATGCGGGCGCCGATCCGCGTGCCACTATCGAAAAGACATCGATGGCGAGTACGTGCCCAGCACTCGAAACAACAGCGCGCGATCGGTGAATCGATTGTGTTGGAACAGGAACGAGAGCAATGACTCGAGCATCGCGTAGCGATTCCGTCGTCGCCGACCACGGCCGGTACCCCGACACGTTGGTTTCGCGCATCGCGAGCGAGTTGGGGGAACTCGGCCCAATCGGTTGGCAGCATCTGAACGCGGTATTCGCATTGACCGTGACCGTCGAGTCGGCGCGCGTCGAGTTCACCGGCGAGCATCGGCCGGTACGCCTGGAAGTCCCGGAGTCGGTGGTCGCGCTGGTGCGGCAGTATCGTACCGAGGTCGCCGCGTCCGGCACCGAGCCGTGGTGGCGACTGTTGTTGCGGGCCAACGCATACGGTGATGTCGAGGTCGATTACGACTACGGCGACGAGCCGTTCCCGGCCGACCAACTCTTCCGCCCGGAGGCGTATCGCGCCGATGTGGCGGCGTATCCGCGGCCGCGACTGCCGGTGTGGTTGGCGGCCTACATGAGTCACTGCGACCGGCAGTGGCGCCGCCCGCGCCGCGCCGTGGCCGCCGCGCTCGTCGAGCGGGCGCACGGGGTGACCGCGCGTCCGGTGGATCCGGAACTTCCGTCGTTTCCACAGTTGTGGGCCCGCTGGGCGATGATTTCGGCCGCGCACGTTGCCGTTTCGTCCGACCGCGGACCACGGGTAGTGCCGTCGAACGGCTGGTTCGAAAGCGGCGGGAACGGTAGCAGCGGCTCCACGCTGTACGCCGTGCCGGGCGGCCGGGCCGTGCTCTCGGGCGGAGTATGGGACGCACCGGCATTGAACGCGGCCTATAACGGCGGCGTCGATCTGCCGAATCTCTATGCGGGAGCGCCGGATTGGGTGACCAATGCGGTGCTGAGCCCGCGCGCGGCGGTCGGCTTGCTCTCGTTCTGCTTCTGGTGGGACGGACAGCGGTGGTACTGCGGGGAATCGCCCTCGGTGCAGCAGTGCGGTGTGGCAATGCCGGAAATCTGGCAGTCGCACACCGTGATCGAGACGGTGGCCCGGTTACTGTCGGGGGATCCGGGCACCCGAACACGAACCGCGATGGCGCGCTTGCTGACTGCCGCAGAGCGCGGGGAGGTCACCCGAGAACTGTTGATGGACACCTTCGGTCGCGATCGAGATCTCGAAGCCGCGACGCGTCAGCTGTCGGCGGCCGAGTTGCTCGCGCCGCGGCCGAATCGAGTTCATGCGGTGGGACTTCACCTTTTGGACGACAGGCGTCCATGTGATGATCGAATTGTGCTATAGCCCCGGGTCGGAGGGGGGTTCGAGATGAGTGAGGGCTTCCGGGCGACACCGTCCGTGTTGAACAAACCGTCGGCGGACCTGGCGGAGGTCGCCGGCAAAATCCAGGCGATCGTGTCCCGACTGGAGAAGTCCGGGCTGGGTGTAGGGGTGCCGGGGTGAGCTAGGAGGGATTCGATGGCGGACGACATTTCGGTGCGCGAGATATTGCCCGAACGGCCCGACGTGTCGACCGCACCGCCATCCGCGCGACCGCTACCGATGCCCGAGGATGCGGACCCGCCCATGGTGTTCACCGATGTCACGCCGTGGGACCACACCCGCTCCTTACGTGGGCAGTCGGGTGTTTCCGAGTTGGACTGGTGAGCTCGCGCATCGGTGCGATGAGGTGCTACTGGATGTTCATCGCCATCACTCCGCTGTGAAGCTGGATTCCGGGCTGGATTCTCAGCGCGCTGAATTTCGGCATGACACCGCCTATTCGGTCATCGCGTTGATCGCCGAGTTCTGGCCCCTCGGCATGGGGGCCGCATCACTGGAATTGGTGCTTTCGCGGGAAGCTCAGGCGCTGGCCGAGCGGGAAGCCACCGCGCCGGCGACCGCGCGGCTAGCGCGAATCCGATTGCGAAAGTGGCTGTTTCGCCGCGCACGAGGGGTGTTGCCAGCGGTTTGGTCAGTGGCGCCGCCGGTGCCGACGCGATCGAGATCGATCTGGACGCTCGAGAATCGGGCGCAATGGAGGTCGGCACCCACGGCCGCGGGCTCGGCATACTGGAGGAGACGGCCACCGTCTGGGGTGTCGATGTGCGACGGGATGGCAAGCGCGTCTGGTTCGAAGTCGAGAAACCACCGAACGAACAACCGGAGGGCCCATGAGCGCCAGCATGATTCACGGTGAGGTCACCGACCGTTCACGCAGCTCATGGGATCATCGGTGTGATATGTGCGCGGATGAGGGGCGACGTGAGGGGGCGCACACCGCGCGTCGAGGCAGCGCCGAGCAGGACAGGAGTTGATCGATGGCCGGCGGAGGCAGCAACCCGTGGTCGGGCCTGAAAAACCAGGCGAAGAGCGGTGTGTTCAAGATCGATCCCAAGGTCGCGCCGGACGCGGTGCAGTACATCGCCGACGCGATGACTGTCTTCGAGATCGCCGCGGGGGATACCAAGGGGCCCTACCCGACCAGCGACGCCCAGGGCATGAAGCAGTACAAGGACATGCTCACCGTCGACCACTTCGGCAGCCTGGGGTCGGGCAAGATCCTCTCGAACGCATTCGCCACTGTGGCGAGCGAGCTGATCAACAAGAAACTGCCCGAGTACAAGAAGTCGCTGCAGGATCTCGGTGAGGCCTTTGTCATCGCCGGACAGATGGTGAAGAAGTCGGAGGAGACCTCGGAATCGGTCTTCAATGCCATCAAGGCGAAGACCGCGCCCAAGATCTCCGATGCGGCCACCCAGATCATGCAGCGGAAATATCAGGGCGGCGCGGGCGGGCAGTACAGCTGGGTCGATGTCGATCCCGATATGCCGAAGGCGGACGGCAGCAAATACGACGGCAAACCGCTCGAACAGCACGGCCCGGCGACCGAGGTCGTCGATCCGCATCTGGAGCCCGCCGAGTCGTTCACCTACTACAAGGCGACCGAGATGTATTGGGCGCTGGTGGACAAGCCCAACGGACTGCTGTCGATGGGCGGCGACTGGACCAGGATGGCGGCCCGTCTGGAGTCGGGTTTCGCCGACTTGGGCAGCAATATCGATCTGCTCGTGAAGGATCGGTGGCAGGGTGACGGCTCCAAGGCGGCGAAGGGCGCCGTCGATAAATACGTCGGCGCGAGTAAGCAGCTGACCACGGATATGCGCCAGATCGGTCAGTTATTGGTGGACGGCGCGATGTGGACGATCAATTTCCGCCAGACTCTGCCGCAGCCGGACGCCAAAACCGGTCAGTACGCGGCCATTACGCCCGAACAGGAAAGCGCGGCGACCAAAACGGCCCAGGACGGATTCCGGGCCTGGTATCGGCCGGGCATTCAGTCCAGCACGGTGCTGCCCGTATTGCCGCCGCCGACCGGAATCCCCGGTGTGGACTCCAGGACCACCGACGGTGGCGATCAGCGCACCAGCGGTGGTGGTGGCGGCGGAAGTTCGGCGGCCGATAACGCGGCGGCGCAGCAGCGCGCGGCGCAAGCGGCCGCGCAGCAGCAGAAGGCGCTCGAGCAGGCGCAGGCACAGACCAAACAGCAACAGGCCGAGCTCGAGAAGCAACGCCAGCAGGCCGAGCAGCAGGCCGCACAGCAGCAAGCCCAGCAGGCGCAGCAAGCCGCGCAGCAGCAGGCCGAGCAAGCCGCGCAGCAAGCGGCCTCGCAAGCACAGGACGCGCTGAAACAGGGGCTGGACAGCGCGAAGTCGGCGGCGGAACAGGCAGCACAGCAGGCACAGGCCGCGGCGGCCAAGGATATGCAGTCGGCTGGATTGGCCGGGCTACCGTCGGCGCTGTCGGCCCTGGGCAAGGACGCGCTCAAGGCGGGCGGCGGTGCCGGAGCAGGCAAGGGCGCCGGTGGTGGTGCCGGTAGTGGAGCCGGTGCCGGGCTTTCGCCCAATAGCCTGAGCTCGAAACTGTTTCCGCGCGCGGCGGTCGGTGACGCCGCCGCGGCCGCGACCGCCGCACGCGCCGGGCTGGCGAGCACGGGGCAGCCGGGTTCGCCCGGCGGCATGGGACCGGCGGGCCACGGTGCCGGTGGCCAGAACAAGGAACATAAGCGGGCTGCGTATCTGGATTCGGTCGAGCACATCGAGGAGGCGCTCGGCGACGCGCCAGTCGTTGTCAAACCTGTTGTCGAGCAATGAATCCGACCTGGAAGTTCACCGACCTCGAGTTCTACGCACTCTGGTTCGCGGAACTCGGCGAGGCGCTGCCGTGGCCGTTCTACTTCACCACCGATGTGCCGACGGAGGAACAGTTCGAGGCGCTGAAGTCCGAGGCGCTCGAGCGCGTCCGTCGCACATTGGGCGGGTCGTTCGACGATGCCATGGCCGCGATCGTCGACCCCGACGTCTGGATCGCGGTCAACGGCTGGGACGGGCGCGAGCCGCGTAAGCCGCAGACCCTGCTGCGGGTGCTCGCGGTCCGGCGCGCGACTCGCGGCTATCTGGTCACCCAGCTGCCCGGGAAAACTTTTTGGCATGCAGGAGGTTTCACCGTAACCGAATGCGATGCGGTGGCGTTGGGCGAGGCTGTCGTCGAGGTGCTGCCCGAGATCGACGCGGGCAAGTTGTCCGATATCGTGCTCGCCTCCCCGGACCGCGACGACGATATGGACTATTCGTTCGGCAGATCGGCGGTGCACGACTCCTTCGACGATTCGGTCGCCGAGCGGGCCGAACGCTTCCTCGAAACGCCCACGCCGAGCATCGGAAGTATCGATATCGTCCAGGGCCGTTCGCGATTCGGCCCCCGTGGAGTCACCCGGCATCGGCTGGTGTGGCGCGATGTGGACGAGGACGGGCGTTACGCGATCGACGAGCAGAGCCCGCCGGTGGCCGTTGCCGCCGATAAGAAGCGGTTGACCGCGATGGTCAACACCAGGATCGCCGCCATCGTGCGTGCGATCAAGGACGAGCGAGTCTGAAAGGTGGCCGCCATGGACGAAACGCAACCGGGTATTCCCGAATGGACCGCGACCTCGCGCAGCGGCGCGATCTCGGTGCGCACCACCGAACAGGGTCTGCCACTTGGTATTTCGGTCCAACCGGCCGAGTTGAAGCGCGATCCGCAGGCATTGGCGGCCGAGGTGTTGCGGCTGTGCAGGCAGGCAGCCAATCGGGCCGGGATGGCGCGTAGGGCGGAGTTGGCGGCGGCGGGAGTGCCCGCTGAGATGTTGGCGCTCAGCGGGTTGCCGACCGCCGAAGATGTTGCGCGCCAGGAATTAGCTGAAGAGCAGGAGTACGAGACCGAGCCGGATAGCTGGTTGCGTCAGGTGTAGTTCGGCGTTGTCCGAGAGGAGTTTTCATCGTGTACGAGACCATGGACGAACTGATGGCCGGCGTGCAGCGGCGGCTGTATCGGATCCGGGATCTGACCGACGATATGGCCGGGGTGCGCGGGCGGGAGACGGCGCAGGACGGTTCGATCACCGTTGAGGTCGACGGCAACGGAACATTGCTGGATCTGCAGTTCTCCCAGGCTGTTTCGCGGATGACACCGGCGGAATTCGAGTCGACGCTGGTAGCGACAGCGGCCGCCGCGGTGCGGCAGGCATTCGAGCGACGTAGCGAATTGGTCACTGCCTTCAACGAGGAAGTTGCCGAGTAGACACCCGACGTTCACGCTGCCCCCGTAGAACTTGTGTCAAGAACCTTAAGTTTGTGCAAAATTGCTTTCGGACATTGCAGTTCGATTGATAGGTTCTACAAGGGACGATCAATTGAGTTACGGGATCGGGGGATTACGATGAGCGAACTTGTAGCAACGCCTGACGCTATTCGCGCGTATGGGGACGCGGCGGTGGCCATGGCCACCGGTGTCGCAACGGCCGGTGCGTTCGACCAGGTGGCAACCGTGGCGGCGGCCGCGCCGGTATTCGGCTTGATCGGCCAGGACTTTCTGCTGGCGTTCGCCTACGCGCAGTCCAATCACGTGAGTTCGATGTTCGAATTGGCCGGTGTGCACGCGGGTACCGCGCTGACCGCGCATCAGGGCGCCGCCGCCTATGAGGCGGCCGAGGCGGCATCCGGCACCGAATTCGGCGCTGCCGGCGTCTAGCAATGACTGCGCCGCTCGACCCGTCGATCGTGGATCTGCTGCGTGGCAGTGCCCTTGCACCGCTTGTCGATCGACCGGTCAACGACATCCTGAAGGATATGGGCCTCGGCCCGCTTCCGGAGATCTCGGGGCTGCCACCGCTGCCTGAACTGCCGCCGCTGCCGGTCATTGATCTGGCCGCACTGGCCAGGCCGCTCACCGATATGGCGAGCGGTTTCGGCACCGGAAATCTCGGCGCGCCCGCGGGCGGTGGACCCGACCCGACCAAGGTGCTCTCCGATACCGCGCAGGCCGCGCAGACCGCGATCCAACTCGGCACCCAGGCGCTGCAGACCGTGATGTCGCTGTGGCAGGGCTTGGCCGCGATGCAGGCCGCGAACAAGTCCGGACAGGCCGCGGAGAACGGCGCGGAACTGGCTACGCAGAGCGCGCAGGAGAAGGCGTCGCTCGCCGGTGGGGCGACCTCGGTGGCGACCGGCGGCGCGCTGATGGCCTCGGTCATCGCTAAGTACATGGCCACCGTGGCCGCGGCGACGCCGTGGCTGGCAACCGGTGGCGGACAAGCGTTTATCGCTGCGGCGACCGTGGAGGCGATCACCGAGGGCATCGCGGTGGTGACCAAAACCCGGGTCGAAATGACCGCGCATTCGGCGAATATGACCGCGGTCGGCAAGAAGGTCGAGGTCACCGATGCCCCCAAGGGCGTCGACTCCATGCAGCAGGTGATGCAGCTGCTCACCCCGCTGATGACCATGGCGCAGACCGGCGCGCAGACGCTCACCCAGGTGGCCACGCAGAACGCGACGCAGGCACAGAAACTGCAAGCCGACGCCATCGCGAAAGAGCAGCGCGAGGCTACGGAGAAGGACGAGACCGAGCACGGCGCGTCGGGTGGTGGCGCAGGTGGTGGCGGCGGCGGTGTGGGCGGTATCGGCGCGGCCCCGATATCGACACCACTGAGCCCGTGGAGCGGACCGCGCACCGCCGGACTCAGTGGTATGCCCGGTTTCAATGCCGCCGGAACCGGTTCCGCGGCAGTGGAACCCGCTGCCGCAGTGCGTGGCACCACCGGTGCGCCGGGCAGCCCGGGCATGATGCCCTACGGCGCGGCGGGCGGGGCAGGTGCGCGCGGAGCGGGGGATGCGGGCGGCGATATGCCCGGTTTCCTGGTCAATGCCGAACACGGCGAAGAGGTCGTCGGACCGATCGAGGGGGTCTCGCTGCCGGTGGTCGGCGCGACCGAACAGATCTCGGAGCCACCACCCGATAAGGAACTCACCCTCTAAGGGTTCGTTGATTCAGGAGGTTGCGATGGCAAGCGGCGGTACGGATTTCGATGGAGTGATGTTCGATCCGGCGGCGGCCCGGGACGCGGCCATCCGGCTCGACGGACTCGCGGCCCGACTGGAAGCGGAATTGCGCGAGGGCTCGCCCGCGTTGACGGTGCCGTCGGCTGGCGTCGACGAGGTTTCGGCGCGCGCGGCGCAGACGATGAACGATGTCGCGGCCTCCTACGGCCAGAGTGCGACCGCCGGAATCGTCGAATTGCGCAAGCTGGCGGCGACGCTGCGCGCGCAGGCCGCACAGTTCGGTCGCGCCGAGAACGACAGTGTCGCCGACTTCGGCGTCCCGGGCGCGGCCTGACACCACAGCGAATACGACACGGAGCCGCCATGATCGAACCACCGCAGCCCGGTTTCACCGGTGTGGTCTGGGGCGCGCGCGAGCCGGAGCGGCTGGCGCGTGAACTGTCCACCGGTCCCGGCGCGGTACCGATGGCCGAGGCCGGTGCCGCGTGGACCCGGCTGGCCGCCGGATTCGGTACGGCGGTCGCCGAATACGAACTGATCGTCGCGTCGATGCGCGGTGCGTGGCAATCCACCACGAGTGGCCCGGTGCTGGAACGGATTTCGCGGTTGCGCGATTGGCTCGCCGATGCCGCGACGACTGCGGGCAATAATGCGGCGCGTGCCGAAACCCAAGCCGCTGCTTATGAATTGGCCCGGCTGACCATGCCGCATACCGCCGAGATCCAGGCCATCCAGGCGGTGCAGCGGATGCTCGAATCGATCGGCGGGGCGCTCGGCGCACCGCTCGAGGCGGTGGCCGCCCGGGCCGACACCGACGCCGATATGGCGAAGGCGGCGGCCGCGCGCGTGATGCAGACCTACGAGGCGGCGACCGAACCGCTTGCGACACCATGGATTCAGCAGGATCCGCCGGTAATCGCCTCGCCCGCCGCACTGGCGGCCGAGGAAGCGAGCGCGTCGGCGGCGGCCGCGACTTCGGCAATGCCCGCGCTGCCCGCGATCACACCCGGGATGTTCATGCCGGGCGGAATCGGTGCGGTCCCGACGCTCACGAAGTTGCAGCCGTATCGGGCACCGGTCTTCACTGAAGCGCCCACCCCGGTGGAAGTGACTACCCCACAACCGGTTCCGGCCTCCACCGCGAGTTCCAGTGCGCTGCCGATGGTTCCCGGCGCGATGGCGGCGGGCGGCGGAGCCGAGGAGGAGGATTACGCCCCCCGCGCGGCCGCAGTGACCGGCGACGCGATCGGTGCCGATCTCGGTATCGCCGCCGCCCCGGCGGTACTCGGCGCTCCGGAAGCACCTGCGGCCACCGGTCGGACGGCATCGGGAGGCGCCGAATGACGACCATGACCAATGACGGCCTGCTCGCGGTGGCCGAGCGACTCGGTGTCCAGACCTTGCCGCTGGTGCTTTCCGTTGGACCGCAGCAGGATTCGTTCGACGCGTGGGCCGAGGCGCAGCAGCGCGCGGTGACCGAACTGGTCGGCGCGGGCGTGCTCGACGCCGAGGGCGATGTCGACTCCGAACTGGCCGATGCCATGTTCACGCTGGCCCAACCCGATCGTGAGCTGGTCGCCCGCATCTATGCGACCGGGCCCGACGGAACGCCGGCCGTGACCCGGATCTGCCTGGCCCGCCGCGGCGAACAGCATGCCATCGCGGTGCGCACCGGCGACACCTTCGACGTGCGGACCGTCTGGGCGGACGGGTCGGGCGCGGCGCTGGTGCGCCCACTGCTCGAGGCGCTCGGAGCCGGAACACCCGCGGAGGTGACCAATTTCAGCGCGCTGTCGAGCGAATTGAGCGAGCGACTAGCCGCGGCACAGACCTCCGAGGACTACGCGGACGCCGTCTACGCACTGGGCGTCGCCGATCATGACGCCACCGCCTATGGCCTGGCCTTCGCCTCCTGCCATGCCTTCGCCGAGATCGTGGCCTACGCCCATCTCGACGGTACGACCACCCGGCCGCCCGGTGCGGTCGCGGTCTATGACACCGGACGCGGTCGCATTGTGGCCGCGCCCGGGATTGCTGCGGATCAGCAGGTCTGGTCCACGGTGACACCGGGCACCGATCACCGTATCGCGCAAGCGATTTCGGCACTGATCGAATCACTGCCCGGGGGAAGGTGGCTTCCGCAGTAGACCCTGAGGGCGCGCAGTAAGTCAGCCGCCGACCTTCCGGCGATGTCACCCGGCATCGTTTCCGGGCATTGGAATCACTACACGAGAGGGTGTCCACGATGAGTGGTGAAGGTGTACACGTAGACGAGGCGACCGCGAAGAAGGCCGAGGAGTTCATGGCCGCCGCGGTCGACAACATGCAGCGCACGCTGAAGAAGATCGATGACGAGGTCGCCGCGGCGACCCACTGGGAAGGCGATGCGAAGGCGGCGTTCGTCGCGGCCTCGACCAACTGGGCTCAGCACTCGCAGGAGCTGCACAAGAAGCTCAACGCCATTACCGAGCAGGTCGGTCACGGTACCCAGCAGTACATCCAGATGGAGCAGGAAAACCGCGAAGGTTTCGAGCACATCAGCCTGTAAGTGCTTGGGCCGACACACTATTCAGTCTTCGATTCGGAGGTAATCACCATGACTATGGCATACGCCAAGGGCCCGATGACGGCTCTGTACAACGATCTGGTCACCCTGCACGGCGACCTGATCAAATACGGCAGCGATATGGAGGACGCGGGCGGCGTGCTCAAGGTGGCGTGGGAGGGCAACGTGGCCCACGCCAGCTTCAAGCAGGTCTACGACGCCTGGCACTCCGAGTACGGTGACACGCTCACCTCGCTCAACAATGTCGCCGCGGCGGTGGAGAACTCGCTGCACCGCGCGCTCGGCACCGACGGCAAGATCGGTGACGGCTTCGGGGCCTGAACCTCGCCGTAGCGATCGCTTGCGGGTCGCTCGAAAGGATCAGCAGCGATCGCTTGCGGGTCGCTCGAAAAGATCAGCAGCGATCGCTTGCGGGTCGCTCGAAAGGATCAGCAGCGATCGCTTGCGGGTCGCTCGAAAAGGCTCAGCACGGCCGGTCCGGAGCGTCACGCTTCCGGACCGGCCGTATTCGTTCGATTACCGTGCCGCGGCGAGGGATTCACCGATGTACCACATCTCGTCCGGGGTGGTGACCATATTGACCGTCGCGCTGGCCGTCGAGGTCCGCACCGTGATCAGGTTGGGAGCCGAAATATCCTGCACCAGAACGATATCGGCATCGAACTGCCCATCGGGCTGCTCGGGCGCGCGAACATGCACGATGGTCGCGCCACCGGTCAGCGCGGTGGGGGCGATACCGTCGAAGACCACGACGGTCGCGGCGGGAATGGGCCCGCCGGGCTGCGGTGGGGCGACGTGATGCCCCGCACCGGCGAAACGGGGCGCCAGCGAGAGCGAATGCGGCGCATCGACATTGGCGACCATGGACTGCCAGGCCTCGGGCCGGTCGGTGTGCACGATGGTGTGCGCGCCGAGGGCGATGGCCCGCAGGATCACCTGCTGGGCCAGATCCAATCGGCCGATCACCTCGAGATGTCTGGTGCCGTCGCCGATCAGCGGCACCGCGATGCCCTGACCAGCATTGTCGGCGCCGATCAGCTGACCGCAACCGGCGGTCGGAACGACAATGCCATCGAGCGCGGCGAGCGGACCGCGGTAGTCGCCCGCGTTGTCGCCGTCGCGTCGAGCAGTGCGGGCGGGCAGGCAATCCAGCAGTGCGCGGAATTGCTCACCCGGCAGGGTGCGCAGCCCGGGCACCGGCGGCTCGACCGGCTCGGCCGCGGTGTCGAAGCGGACCAGCGCGCCCAGTCTGATCGGCGGAGAACCGGTTTCGCGACCTTCGCCGGGCCGCTGCGCACCGGGGCGAAGGCGCACGGTGACCGTGGTGGTGAGGCTCGGGGTGGCCCAGATATCGGCGAAGCCGCGCGACCCGATCAGCTCCGGGCGGATCTCGTAGCTGGTGAGGTACAGGCCCTGGTGCACCAGCGATTTCGGGGTTTCGACGAATCCGTCCAGCGTGATACCGCGGGTGAGTTGGCGCACCGCGCTGTTCATCTCGCCCGCGGTCAGCACCGATACCGAGATGTCACGGCCCGCGAGTCGATTGGCCACCCGGCGGGTCGCGATGATCGCGGTTCGCAGCGCACCCGCACCGCCGCCGCCGCGGTTGTCCACGGCCTCGGCATTGGCGAGCGGATCCAGTCGCAGGACCAGCCAGACCGTGCGATGCGCGATGGCGGGCAGCGGGCCGAGGATACGGTCGTAGAGCTGGGCCACCGGGCCACCGCCCGCGGTCCGCGCACCGGTGCTGATCACATCGATCGAGGCCAGGTTGATATCGAATTGACTGAGGCAGCGGCCGATTTCGGTGAGTGGGACCACCTGGTCGGTGGACAGCGAACCACGCCGCAGCAGCGTCAGCGCATCCGGCGGCGGATCGATGCGCAACATGGTGAGCAGCAGATTGCCGTCCCAGCGCACGCCGTAACTGCCGCCCTCGGGCAGCGGCACATCGAAGGCGGCCTGGCCGGCATCGGCGGGGCCGGGCCGGGTCCGCCGCCAGCGAAAGGCGATCGCGCGCGCCAGCATGCCGACGATATTGCGTGGCTCGCGCCGACGCACCGGTGCCGCACCGGCAATGAGAACGACCGCGGCGACCGCGATGACGGCGACCGTCGGCGCGTGCAGCGCCGTTGCGATCCAGGCCGCTATCGCGGCAAACAGCGCGAGCGGAATCATGAGTCGCAAAGGCATTTGACGCAGCAGCCAGAATTCCGGATCACGTAACGTTGTGTGCGTCGCGTTCACGGAGTTTTCGTTTCCGGTTAATTCACGCGCGTTCGCTCCGGAGTCGGTATCGCGTTTGTTCACAGCCCCGTCCCCGATAATCAGACCAGTATTGCGATAACAGTACCGCGCCGCACCGGTGTTCGCGGATGGGAAATAGTTTGCCCAATTGTCGCTGGATTGACACCGCGGCACCGAACGATACTGTAATTATCCTGTCCTGCCCGTAGTTCGATGGAGACCATGTGCCGGCTCAGCTGACCACCAAGGCCCAGGTCAACGGCTACCGTTTTCTGCTGCGCCGACTCGATCACGCACTGGTCCGGCGCGATGTGCGGATGCTGCACGACCCCATGCGATCTCAGCTGCGTTCGATGCTCGTCGGCGCCACCCTCGGCCTGCTCGTGGTGGCCGGCGCGGCCATCCTGGCCTTTCTGCGGCCGCAGGGCGCGATCGGCGACGCGAACATCGTGATCGGCAAGGACAGCGGCGCGCTGTATGTGGTGGTGGCCGAATCCGAGGACAAGAAGGACGACAAACGCCTGCATCCGGTGCTGAACCTGGCCTCGGCCCGATTGATCAGCGGCAGCAGTGAATCGCCCAAATCGGTGAAGGATTCGAAGCTTTCGTCGATGCCGCGCGGTCCGATGCTCGGCATCCCGGGTGCGCCCGCCGCACTGCCCGGTTCGACGCAGGGCGGCCGCTCGGACTGGTCGCTGTGCGAAACGGTGCAGCTCTCGATCACCGGCAGCGCAGCCGCGGCGACCGGCGTGGAAACCGCAATTTTCGCGGGCAAACCCCAACTGGACGAGCGCATTCGGACTCTCGGCCCATCGGATGCGTTGCTGGTGCGACGGGCCGATAAGACCTATCTGATCTACGACGGCAAGCGCGCGGAAGTCGATCCCGCCAACTCGGTGCTCGCCCGTGCGCTGAACCTGGCCGGGCACAAACCGCGGCCGGTCGGCACCGGCCTGCTGGATGCCGCCATCGCGGTTCCGCCGCTGGCCGTGCCGGATATTCCGAAGGCCGGACAGCCCGGTCCGGCAAAGCTTTCCGATGTGCCGATCGGCGGTGTCATCGCGGTCGGCGGCACCGGGCGGACCGATCAGTCCCAGCTGTATGTGGTGCTCGCCGACGGTGTGCAGCCGGTCACCGATTTCGCCGCGCAGGTCATCCGCACCGCGAATTCCCAGGGCATGCGCGAGATCAAGGCCGAACCGCCGGACGTGCTGACCAATATGCCGGTACTACATCAGCTTTCCCTCGACCACTTCCCGGCGACCACCCCGAAGATCGTCTCCGCCGAGGACGCTCCGGTCACCTGCCTGAGCTGGGCAAAGGGCCCCGAACCCGGCAACGACGCGACCGAAAGCCCCACCGACCGAGCCGCTGTCACCCTGCTCGCGGGCAACCGTCTGCCGCTGCCGGGTTCGGCTGAACCGGTGAGTTTGGCCACCTCCGACGGCACCGGCGATCGGGTCGATTCCGCCTACATCCCACCGGCTTCGGGGGAGTTCGTGCAGGTAACCGGAACGGAGCCGGGCAGTTTGCGGCGCGGTGGCCTGTTCTATGTGGCGGACAACGGAATCCGCTACGGCATCCCGGATATCGCCACCGCCCAGGTGCTCGGACTCGGCAGCGAACCGCGCCTGGCCCCCTGGTCGATCATCGGTCAGCTGGTGCCCGGCCCGACGCTGTCGAAGAACGATGCGCTGGTCGAGCACGATATCTTGCCCGTCGGAAACTGAACTCTCAGACGCCGAGCGAAGCCAGCACACCGGTGAGCGCGGCCTGCATATCCGGCGCTTCGATGCGCATGAGTACCGTCTCGTCCACCGCGCTCAGATCCAGCGATTCGTCATTGGCCAGGCGGAATTCGCGTTCCTCCTCGGCGGATTCGATGATGTTGCGCACGAATCGACCGTTGCCCGCGAGATCGATGCCCCGGCGCGGCTGCCCGCTCTGATCGACGCGCTCGGTCTCGTACAGCCGCCCGCACGCCTCGATCAGCAGTTCCATTGCCCCCTCGGACAACTCGGAATCGCGTGAGCGGGCGATCAGGCTGCCGATCTGCCCGAGTTCGGTCGGAGTGTAGGACGGGAATTGCAGGCGTTTGGCGAAACGTGAAGCCAGACCGTCGTTCGCGGCGAGCAGCCGGTCGATCTCACCGTCGTAGCCCGCGATGATCACCACCAGCCGGTCGCGGTCGTTCTCCATCCTGGCCAGCAGCGTATCCACCGCCTCGCGGCCGAACGCGTCGCCGCCCTGCAGACCGGTCTGGATCAGCGTGTATGCCTCGTCGATGAACAGCACACCGTCCATCGCGGTATCGATCAGCTTGTCGGTCTTGATCGCGGTGCCGCCGAGATTCTGGCTGACGAAGTCCACGCGCTTGGCCTCGACGACCTTATCGGTCTTGAGAAGACCAACGCCGCAATAGATCTTGGCCACGACCCGGGCGATGGTGGTCTTACCGGTGCCGGGCGGACCGGTGAAGGCCAGGTGGTTGCCGCGGGCCACGCTGGCCATACCCTTCTCGGTCCGGATCTTGGCCAGCTGCGCGGTCGCCTGCAACTTCGCGACCTGCGTTTTCACCGATTCGAGGCCGATCTGGGAATCCAGTTCGGCGCGCGCGTCGGCCAGGATCTTCTTGGCGCGGTCCTCGGCGTCGGCGGTCTGCATCGCCTCCACCGAGGGCGCCGACGCCGGATCCCAGCGGTCGGTGCGCGCGTCGATCGACTCCTTGGTTGTCACCGTGAGCCGGTAGGTGCGATCGCGCATGGCTGCGGTATTCGCGGCGAAATCCGGTGCCTGCGAATACACCTTCTCGAAAAGGGCCTGCGCCTCGGCCTCTTTACCGGTCTCGCGCAGGCACAGGCCGCGGCAGAACATGGCGGTGGTCCTGGCCGCCGGGATCGGGCCCGCCTCGGCCTGTTCCATGCGCCGGATGGCCTCGCCGAACAGTCCGAGCTGGGCGCAGGCCGAGCCGACCATCACGTGGGCGCCCGCCGCTAGATACGGGTCGTCCCATTCGGCGGATCCGGCGAGCACGGCCATCACATCGGGCCAGCGCTGGGTGTTGAAGTGCAGTACGCCACGGATATACGCGCAGATCCGGTCGTCGATCTCCCGATCGGTATCCGAGAGCATCGAGGCGCGATGGGTGGCGAGTTCGTCGAGCACCCGTTCGGCCTCGTCGTACTCCTTCTCGGAAATCAACTGAGCCGCTTGGGCCAGCCAGATTTCGGTGTAACCGGACAGCGGGTAGTCGATGTACAGCCCGGCCAGGAAGCGTCCGGCCAATGCCCGCGGCGCCAGCCCCAACCGGCGTTGCTCGCGGAAAAGTGTTGTCCCACTGTTCTTGTACAGGTTGTAGAGCACCTCGGTGGTGACTTCGCCCGCCGCGGCCCGGCCCAGCCAGGCGTCGCACATCGTCGGGTCCCACTCGGTGGCACGCGCAAACGCCAGTTTCGCGTACTCGAGATCGCGAGCCGATTCCTGTCCGTCGATGGTCAGGCCCAGCGACAGGATTCCGGCGTCGAAGGCCCGTTGTGCTTGGCGGTTGCCGGTCATTGCTGTCAAACCCCGAAGTGTTGGTTGGAGCTATCTATTTGTTGCGTGATTGTCCGCGTTCATCTTCCGACCAGCTTAGCGATCGCGTCGGCTCGGCTCGTCCGATACATTATGTTTTGCTACCGATGGGTTGCAAAGTGTGCGACGACCACATGCGGCGGGGGGAACGTTCGTGCGAGAGTGGATCCGAGTCGTAGAGTTGGTTCGACAGGTAGGAAACCGGGCGCAAGTGTTTGGATCGTTCCGTAAAGAGCTGGGATCGGTGCGCAATTGACCGAACCGTTGAGCAGCGGCACCCGCGCCGCCGAACCCGAACTGTGCCGAGTCTCCGTCATCGGGGGAAATACCCAGCTCGATGTCGGACTTCCGGCGACCGTGCCGATCGCCGCATTTATCGGTGATCTCGTCGCTCTGATCGAATCGCGCAATCCCGATGTGGTGGAGAGCGACGACGGCGGCACCCCACTGCATACCGAACACTGGACCCTGGCCCGGCTGGGTCGCGACGCCATCGCACCGAGCCGCAGCCTGACCGAGGCCGAGGTGTTCGACGGCGAACTGCTGGTGCTGCGCTCGGTCACCGCGAAGGAATCGCCTGCGCTCTTCGACGATGTCATCGACGCGGTATCCCGGCTCACCAGTGCCGATTTCCGCGGCTGGTCGCCCACTGCGGCCCGTTGGACGGGTCTGGTCGCCGCGGTGTCGGCGGTACTGCTCGCGCTGCTGCTGCTCGCCGCTGGGCGGGCGCACGGCGGTGGTCTGGCCGCGCCGTTCCTCGCGACCGGCGTCGCCGTCATCGCTGCCGTCGCCGCGGGCATCGCGGCGCGTAAGTACGCGGATCAATTGACGGCTACCTGGTTGTCACTGTGTGCGCTGCTGTTGTTCTTCGGCGGCGCAGCACTATTCGTGCCAGGCGATCTCGGCAGTCCGCATCTGCTGCTCGGCTGTTCGGTCACGCTGGTGGCGGCGGCTGTGATCTATCGCGCCACCGCGACCGGTGCCGCGCTCGCGGCGTCCGCGGTGACCGTCACACTGTTCGGCGGAATCGCCGCATTGGTGCGGATGATCTGGGATTTCGACCTGACCCAGATTTGCGCCGCCATCTTGGTGGTGGCCATCACACTGATCTCCGCGGTGCCGCGGCTGGCTGCGGTGCTGGCCCGGCTGCCGATCCCGCCGGTGCCGACCGCCGGTGGCGCGATCGATCCGGCCGATCACGAACCGCGCCCGACCATCGAGGGCATCGGCGCGATCGGCGCGACCGCACTGCCCTCGGCCGCCGGACTCGGTGAGCGGGCCAGGGCCGCCAACCAGTACCAGACCGGCATGCTCATCGCCTGCGCCATTGCCGCGGTCATCGGTGCGCTCGGCGCCGCCGATCCGCTGGGATCCGCACGCTGGCAAGGGATTACGCTCGCCGTCATCGCAGCGGTGATCATCAGTCTGCGCGGCCGTTCGTTCGCCGATCTGGTGCAGGCCGGTGCGCAGATCGCGGGCGGCTGCGTCCTCGTCATCGGCCTGATCACCGGACTGGCCCTCGGCGATTCGGATCTGCTGCTGCTCGCGGGTGTGCTGCTGCTGGCCGTCGCGGCGGGGGTGCTGGTGTTCGGCGTGATCGGTCCGCACCTCGAGGTGACGCCGGTGACCCGCCGAGCCATGGAGATCACCGAATATCTGCTGATCGTCGCGGTGATCCCGCTGGTGCTGTGGATCATGGGAGTGTATTCGATGGCCAGGAACATATGACTGCTCGGGCGAGTAAGCCCGGCTGGCGGCGCGGAACCGGAATCGTCTGCGCCGCAGCGGTTCTCGGCGCATCTGTGCTCGGTTGGTCCGCTCCGGCCGGAGCTGTCCCACCACCGAGGATCGACCCGGGTGCGCTCGGTCCCGCGCAGGCGCTCAGCGGCCGGCCCGCGCCCTTGGAGCCGACCGAGCAGAAGGTGGTCTGCGCCGAACTGTCGCTCATCGGTGGCCCGCCCGCGGAGTCGCCGCTGCCACAGCGTGTGCTCGATTTGCCAGCCGCTTGGCAATTCAGTCGCGGTGCGGGACAAAAGGTTGCGGTCATCGATACCGGCGTGAATCGGCATCCGCGACTGCCCGCTCTGCAAGCGGGCGGCGACTATGTCTCGGACTCCGACGGCACCGTCGACTGTGATGGCCACGGCACCCTCGTCGCGGGCATTATCGCCGCGCGCCCCAGCCCGGACGATGCCTTCGTCGGTGTCGCGCCCGATGCCGAGATCCTCACCATCCGCCAGCTGAGCACGCACTATGAGCGCAAGGATCGCGCGGGCGGCGACCAGCCGCCGGATGCCATGGTGCGCTCCGGTTACGGCAGTGTGCTCGCCCTGGCCGCCTCGGTGGTTCGTGCCGTCGATATGGGGGCCACGGTTATCAATATTTCCGAAGTATCTTGCAGCGCAGCCGGAACCGACACCGCCGACGTTCCGCTAGGTGCGGCGGTGAAGTACGCCTACGACCACAACGTGGTGGTGGTCGCCGCGGCGGGCAATGTGGAGAACGGCGGCGCCTGTGAGAAGCAGAACGACGGTGACGGCTGGGACAGCGTGCAGACCATCGCGAGTCCCGCGTGGTTCCAGCCCTACGTCCTGACCGTGGCCTCCATCGATCCGAACGGCTCGCCATCGGCGCTGTCGTTGCACGGGCCGTGGGTCGGCGCCGCCGCCATCGGGCGCAATATCGTCTCGCTCGACAATAGGCCGGGCGGCACCGGACTGGTCAACGGCGCGGTCACCCAGGAGGGCACCGGAACCATCCAGGGCACCAGTTTCGCCGCACCCTATGTCGCCGGACTCGCCGCGCTGGTCCGGTCCCGATTCCCGGAACTCACTGCCGGACAGGTGATCGACCGAATTACCCGCACCGCACAAGAGCCCGGCCCTGGCCGCGACGATCGGGTCGGCCACGGCCTGATCGATCCGCTGGCCGCGCTGACCGCGCAACTTCCGGACAAGCCGGTGAGCGTCGGCGCCGATATCCCACGTGTGATGGCGGCGCCGGTACATCCCGCGGGACCCGATCCGCTGCCGCGCCGCATCGCGATCATCGGCTCGGTCACCTGTCTGATCGTGCTGGGACTCGGTGCGGCACTGTCGATTCCGTTCCGGCGCGCTCGTGGTTCCGTCGATCTCGCGTCCGAAGCAACAGAGCAGTAGAGGGACCCATGGCTACCGAAGGTTTCGTGCGCCGCCCCCGCATCGCCCCGCCGCGCGCGCCGGGCGGTGAGGTGGCGTTGAATTCACCGCCGGAGATCCAGCGGGCCCTGCCGGGACCACTGATCATGAAGTTGATGCCGGTGATCATGGTGGTCGCCGTCGTCGGCATGATCGCGATGATGGTGATGATGGGTCGCAACCTGCTCGCCAACCCGTTCATGATGATGTTCCCGATGATGATGCTCATGTCGATGGGCGGCATGATGCTCGGCATGCGGGGCAACGGCCCCAAGGGTGCGGGCGAACTCAACGAGGAGCGCAAGGACTACTTCCGCTACCTGGACCAGATGCGCAAGGACGTCCGCCGCACCGGCAATAAGCAGCTGGAATCGCTGATCTGGAGTCATCCGGAACCGATCGGTCTGCCGTCGGTGGTCGGCACCCGCCGGATGTGGGAGCGCAGGCCGAACGATCCGGACTTCGGACATGTGCGGGTCGGGGTGGGCAGCCACCGGTTGGCGACCAAGTTGGCGCGTCCGGAAACCGGACCGCTGGAGGATCTGGAGCCGGTCTCCACCGTGGCGTTGCGCCGTTTCGTACGAACCCATTCGGTGGTGCACCAGCTGCCGACCGCGGTGTCGCTGCGCGCTTTCCCGGCCATCAATATCGGTGGCAATGCCGAGGAAGCCAGGATGCTGGCGCGCGCGATGCTGATGGAGCTCACCGCATTTCACGGACCCGACCACGTCGCGGTCGCCATCGTCTGCGCCGATCCGGACGGTCCGGCCTGGGAATGGGCGAAATGGCTACCGCACCTGCAACATCCGACCGTCCGTGACGGCATGGGCTCGGCCAGAATGATGTACGGCTCGCTGGCCGAACTAGAAACCGCACTTGCCTCCGAACTGCTCGAACGCGGCCGCTTCATGCGCAATCCGCAACCGACACAGGGCCGTTTGCATTTGGTGGTCATCGTCGATGACGGCTACGTCAACGGCACCGAACGCCTGATCAGCGAATCCGGTCTGGATTCGGTCACCGTGCTCGATCTGACCGCACCCGAGAACGGCCTGGCTGCCCGGCGCGGTCTGCAATTGGTCGTCGGCGACGGTGCCGTCAGTGCGAAAAGTGCTGCGGGAACCGAGAAATTCGCCACCGCTGACGAAGTGAGCGCGGCCGAATCCGCCTCCTTCGCCCGTAGCCTGGCCCGGTTCCGGATCGCGACGGCCGCACAGATCGTCAGCCTCGGCGACGACACCAGGACAGATCCGGGACTGATGGCGCTGCTGAAGATTCCGGACGCGGCGCAGATCGAACCGTCGCGGGTTTGGCGTCCGCGCACCGCGCGTGAGCGGCTGCGGGTGCCGGTCGGCGTCACCCCGGACGGCACCCCGGTCGAAATAGATATCAAGGAATCCGCGGAGAGCGGTATGGGTCCGCACGGATTGTGCATCGGCGCAACGGGGTCGGGTAAATCCGAATTCCTGCGCACGCTGGTGCTTTCCATGGTGACCACGCACTCGCCGGACGCGCTGAATCTGGTGCTCGTCGACTTCAAGGGCGGCGCGACCTTCCTCGGCCTCGACTCGCTGCCACACGTCGCCGCGGTCATCACCAACCTCGAGGAAGAACTCTCGATGGTGGACCGCATGCGGGACGCGCTGGCCGGTGAGATGAATCGCCGCCAGGAATTGCTGCGCGCCGCAGGCAATTTCGCCAATGTCACCGACTACGAGAAGGCGCGTGCGGCGGGCGTCGCGCTCGACCCGCTGCCCGCGCTGTTCGTCATCGTCGACGAGTTCTCCGAATTGCTCTCGCAGAAGCCGGATTTCGCGGATCTGTTCGTGATGATCGGCCGCCTCGGCCGCTCACTGCACGTCCATCTGCTGCTGGCCTCGCAGCGACTCGAGGAGAACAAGCTGCGCGGACTGGACTCGCACCTGTCCTACCGAATCGGTCTGCGCACCTTCTCCGCCAACGAATCCCGCGCCGTACTCGGCATCACCGATGCCTACCACCTGCCCGGCATTCCGGGCTCCGGCTATCTCAAGAGCGATGCCGACGATCCGTTGCGGTTCAACGCGACGTATGTGTCCGGGCCGTATGTGTCACCGAGTGGCAGCCGACAGGTGGACGGCCGGGTGGTCGGCGGTCAGTCGCCGACGGTGTTCACCGCCGGACCTGTCGAGGCAAAAGATCGGCCCGAACCGGTGCGGATGGAACTGCCCGATCTGCCGCCGCCTCCGGGTGCGGAGCCGGAAGAGGAGGAGCTGCTCGGCGGCGGCGTTCCGGAGACGCTGCTCGAGGTCGTCGTGAAACGCCTTACCGGACACGGCCGTCCGGCGCACGAGGTGTGGTTGCCGCCGCTGGACGAATCGCCGACGGTGGATATGCTGCTGCCCGATCCGGATTGGCGCTCCCCGGTCAACCGGCACGGCCAGCTCTGGATGCCGATCGGCATCATCGACAAACCCTACGAACAGCGCCGTGACGTGCTGACCATCCAATTGGCCGGTGCCCAAGGCAATGTCGCGGTGGTCGGCGGTCCGCAGTCGGGTAAGTCGACCACCATCCGCACGATCGTCATGGCCGCCGCGGCGACGCACAGCCCCGAACAGGTCCAGTTCTACTGCCTCGATTTCGGTGGCGGCAGCCTCGCCGGTCTGTCCGGTCTGCCGCATGTCGGTTCGGTCGCGGGCCGCCTGGACGGCGATCGCGTGCGCCGCACGGTCGCCGAATTGACCACGCTGATGCGCCAGCGCGAGGAGCGCTTCGCCGAACTCGGCATCGAATCCATGGTGGAGTTCCGGCGCCGCAAGTACTCCCAGATGGAGGCCCGGCTCATCAACGGGACCGCGGCCGATCCCAACGATCCGCTCGCCGCCGACCAATTCGGCGATGTGTTCCTGGTCGTCGACGGTTGGGCCGCCATGCGCGAGGAGTTCGACGCCGTCGAACCGCAGATCACCGCCATTGCGGCACAGGGGCTTTCGTACGGCATCCACCTGATCATCGGCGCCGCGCGCTGGGGCGAGATCCGGCCCAATGTGAAAGATCAGATCGGCACCCGCATCGAGTTGCGCCTCGGCGACCCGACGGATTCCGAAATGGGTAGGCGTACTGCCGCTCTGGTGCCGGTCGGTCGTCCCGGTCGCGGCCTCACGCCCGATGAACTGCATATGCTGATCGCGCTGCCCCGGCTCGATTCCGATTCCGATCCGCAGACCCTGGCCGAGGGCGCCGCCCAGGCCAGAGACCAGATGCAGCAGCTCTATCCGGGCCGACGCGCCCCCGAGGTGCGCATGCTGCCATTGCAGATCAGTCGCGACGAGGTCGTCGCGATCGCGCGCAAACACGAGGTCGAACTCGGCCCGACCAAGGTCCTGGTCGGGCTCGGCGAGAACGAATTGGACCCGTTCGTCCTGGATTTCGGCCAGGAGCCGCATTTCATGGCCTTCGCCGACGTCGAATGCGGCAAGACGACGCTGCTGCGCAATATCGCCATGGGCATCACCGAGAAGGCGACACCGGAGCAGGCCAAGATCATCCTGATCGACTACCGCCGCAGCCTGCTCGGCGTCGTCGACGAGGCGCATCTCGGCGGCTACTCCACCTCATCGCAGACCTGCGGACCGATGGTCAACGAACTCGCCCGCTACATGTCCAAGCGCATCCCGGGCTCCGACATCACCCCACAGCAGCTGCGCGAGCGCAGCTGGTGGACCGGACCCGAAATCTATTTGCTGATAGACGATTACGACATGATCACCGCTGGCATCAATCCACTGCTGCCACTGCTGGAGTACCTGCCGCAGGCCCGCGATATCGGTCTGCACGTGGTCGTCACCCGACGCACCGGCGGCGTTTCGCGCGCGCTCTACGACAACGTGCTCGGCGGTATGAAGAACCTCTCCGTCGACGCGCTGATCATGAGCGGCCCCAAGGACGAGGGCAAGCTGATCGGTGATGTCCGTCCGATGAAGCTGCTGCCCGGGCGCGGCATCCTGGTGTCGCGCAACCGCGGTCAGGAGATGGTGCAGATCGCCTATCTGCCGCCGCTGTGAGCCTCCGGCGTCGGCTGGGGCGCCGCGGGCAGCGGTACGTGGGTCAGAACCGGCGTCATCGGCTCGAAGGCCCAGCTGTCGGAGCGGCGTTGGAACAGCGCGCGGGACGGTCCCGAGGCGGCCGGGCCCGCGATCCTGGCCAGGTGGAAGCCTTCCCCGCGGTAGTAGTCGTGCAGATCGGTATTGGTGGTCCAGGCGTCCAGCCGGACCCAATGGCGTTGTCGTTGGCGCGCAAGCGATGCGGCGTGGGCCAATAGGCGGTGGCCGACGCGCTGGCCTGCGAAGCGGAGGTCGACGATCATGTAGTGCACGATCACCGCGTCGGCCAGCTCCCATGGCGACCACAGCCCCGGATCCGAGCGGTCGTTGACGGTGATCGTCCCGGCCGGTTCCCCTGTCACCTCGGCAATCCAGGTTTCGCCCGCGTCCAGCGCCTCGCCGACCGCCTGCGCGAAGATCTCGATGGGTAAGCCGCGGCCCGCGACGGTCCACTGATCGGAGCCGCGCGCGGTGAGCCACGCGGTGCGCTGGATCCGGAGTCGACAGATGGTGCCGAGATCACTCAGAGTCGCCCGGCGGATGATTTTCATGACTGCACCGTATTCATGGCGGAACGTTTTTCATGGCAACGCGATCCCCGGCCGGTAGGAGATGCCGAGCGTGTGTCGGATGACGTTGCTGCCCTGGTCGTCGCCGAGTTCATAGGCCAGCCGGTTGCGGGTGGCGATCGACCGATGCCGAGTGGCCCTGGTGATGCGCTCGTGGTTGGCGCCGATGCGTAGATGGTCCAGCAGAATGGTGCCGGTCGCGACGCCGAGCACGATCGCCTCTTCCGCACTGGCCGGACGGGCGGCGAGCGTGTCGCGGTGCGCGGTCTCGCCGTGGCCGCGGTCGGCCAGTCGGCGTGTCGTGCCCTCCGGAATATCGTGCGGCGAGTCGATACCGGTCGCCTCCGCCAAGTCCCGTGGATAGAAGCTGACCTCCCACGACCACGGCTCGTTGTCAAGGAACTGGACGACAGTCCTGGCCAGCACCCAGGAATCCTCCGGCACGCCCAGCCAGTGCGCCACTTCCGGATTCGCGGGTTCCATCTTCGCGCTGAACTCCTTGGTCGGTTCGCGATGTGCGGCGCGCGCGATCTCTTCGAAGATATCGTGGGCCGATTGCGGACGATCCGGACGAATATGGTCGGTGACAACCGATTCCAGGACTTCTTGGTTTCGGACGATGGTGCCACGGGAAGTAGCGGTGTAGACCAAATTCTCGGTGACCAACACCTGAATAGCGTTGCGCGCGGTAGTGATCGAAACCTGCATCTGATCGGCCAGCTCGGTGTGGCTGGGCAACCGATCGCCCGGATTCCACTTGCCTGCGCGGATCTCCTCACGGAGGAGGTCTGCGATCCGGAGATACGTCGGACCGTCCGCCATCTTGCTCCTCGGTCAGTCGTGCAGGTAACGAAGTGTACTCTTCGTCACACCCTACGGCCGGGTAACGCTTGACAGGTGCCTTCAGAGGTTTATTGTAATGAACGTCCTGATCCAGGTGTTGTGCGGCGATGACGGCGAGGCAACGTGGCAGGTTCGGATTCATCAACGGTTGTGATGGCTCTTCCCGGCACACCGAGGTGTGTCGATTCGACGGTGCAGTCCTTGACTCCCGGACTACTTCCCACGTCGGATCTACTTGTTCGGGCGTGTCGCGGTCACCGAGTTGTCGGTGGCCCGCTGCTCTGGTTCGCCCGTGACCTGGCGATTCTGCATGAGAAGCGACTCGTCGGTCGTGGCGGATCGGTATCGACCGATCCGGCGACGATCCTCGAAATCGAGCGTCGCAGAATCGAATTGGTCATGGCTATCGACGATTGGGTGGCGCGCAGCGTGCCGCAGCACCGGCTCGGTGCGACGCTACACACCGAAACCGTGGGCTCGGTCATCGACCGGATCGCGGAATCCTCGGTGCGCGCCCACCACGCGTTGATGACCCTGGACGCGCACGACGAACAGCTACACGTCGCGTGGCATCATCTGGCCGAATTGGCCGATGCCTACGACGATTTGGTGCGCGATGTACTCGCGGGACGGCGGCGACTCCCGGAGTGGTGACGACCCGGGGCGACGAGAGGCCGTGGCTTCCCCACGGGATAGCCACGGCCCCTTCCCGATTCGTGGTGGGCAGCTCACCGGTGCCTGGTGTTGGGCGATAGGCACCAGCGCCCGTCCTCGGCCTCTCGAACCAAATCGCCGTAGGCGATCGACAATTCGGCCAGTCGCGTCCATGCCACGTGCATATGTTCGCCGGTCAGATCATCGGTCATCAGCAGGTGAAAGGCGCGATCGGCGGTGGCCGCGATGCGATCGATCATGTCGCCGAGTTCGGCGTCGCGCCGGTCGGCGGGCGGTAGCGTCAGGTGCTCGGTTGCCCAGGTATTGATGTTGGCAACCAATTCCATTCGGAGACAGTCGATCACGGCAGCACACCGGGGATGCTCGCGTCTTATGCGGTGCAACCGGACCAGATCCCGCGACCATCGGCAGACATGTCCGCGGACCTGTTTTCCGCTCAGCGCGCAGAGTAGTTCGCTGGTGCTCGGCAATGCGGAGCCGACCTTCGTGCCCGCCAGCGCCGGAGTTCGACGGAAGGTCGGATTACTACAGTGCGTCGGCGCGTTCACAGCGGTGCGGTGAGCTCGAGGTGGATGCCGTCGGGATCGCTGAAGGACAGGATCGCGATGCCGAGCCCGTCCAGCGGCGTGACTTCGCCGTGTTCGATTCCGGCCTCGGCCAAACGGGCGGCGGTACGGGTCAGATCGTCGACCGAGGGCACGGTGAAGCTGAGATGATCCAATCCGACGCGTTCGGAATCGAATTTATCGGTCGGTTCGGCCACCGGGCGTAGTCCGAACAGCATTCCGTTCGTTTGGAATACGACGCCGCCGTAGAACTGGGCCGGATCGGTGCGCACCTGTGGATCTTCCGGCCGACCGGGCGATTCCACCGCGATCTCGAAACCGAGCACGTCGCGATAGAACGCCTTGGAGCGGTCGATATCGGTCACGGTCAGGCGGATGTGGTGGATACCGGTGGTTTCGACGATCGTCATATGAACTCCGCAGGGCAGGCCGGATAAGTAGTACGAACAGTAAGCCGCTTATTCCGCAGTTCCGAGTGTCGGAAACGACATATTCAGTACTGTTTGCGACATGGATGTAGCGGTTTTCGTGCAGGACGGCGTCGCCGACCTCGGACTTACCGCCGTACTGGAGACCTTCGCGACCGCAAACGGACTGCGCGAGGAACTGGATACGGCTCCCGATCCATGGCGGGTGCACATCGTCGCCGATGGCGAACAAGTGCTTACAGCGCACGGTTTTCGCGCGCAGACGACACCGATAACCGAACTGCCGGACGATGTCGGTCTGATCGTCGTCCCCGCAACGCGCGTGCTGGATGCGGATGGGCTGATCGGCGTGGTCTCCGCACCCGCGAATCGGCCGGTGCTGCAACTGATGACGCGGGCCTACGAATCCGGCGCGCATCTCGCCGCGGCCTGTACCGGCACCTTCTATCTGGCCGAGGCGGGTGTGCTGGACGGTGTGGCGGCGACGACGAGCTGGTGGCTCGGCCCGGCCTTTCGGCGCCGATATCCGCGCATCGACCTGGACGAGAGTCGAATCCTGTGCCGGGCGGATCGGCTCACCACCGCGGCGGCCTCGCTATCGCATATCGACCTCGCACTGGCGCTGATCGCCGCGCAGAGTCCGACCCTGGCCGAGCTGACCGCCCGATATCTGGTGGTCGGTGATCGCCGAACGCAGAGCGACTCCGCGATCCCCGAGGTGATCGCCCGCAACGACTCCCTGGTCGCCGCATTCGAGCGCTGGGTGCGCGACCACGTCGCCGACCAGTTCCGCATCGCCGACGCCGCGCATCTGCTCGGCGTCACCGAACGCACGCTACAGCGCGCCACCCAAGCCGAAATCGGAATGTCGCCACGGGATTTCGTGCACGAGGTCCGGTTGGAACGCGCCACCCAACTGCTGCGCACCACGACCCTGACCATCGACGCGATAGCGGTCAAGGTCGGCTACCTGAACGCGGGCACACTGCGCGGACTGTTCCGCCGCCGTCGCGGGCGGTCGATCGCGGAGGTGCGGGCGTCCCGGTTGTCCTGGTGAGTCGCGCATGACTACGGCATCGATGATCACGACGGAGCGAGTCTTACGAGCGGCCCGTCTCGCGGCCCGTCTCGCGGCCGAGTCGTCGAAGTGCATGCGACGAAGTCGCGGGTTTGGACGACCCGAGGTGCGTGCGTGGGGTGCCGACTGCCCCGGCATCGGTGATCACGACGGAGCGAGTCTTACGAGCGGCCCGTCTCGCGGCCCGTCTCGCGGCCGAGTCGTCGAAGTGCATGCGACGAAGTCGCGGGTTTGGACGACCCGAGGTGCGTGCGTGGGGTGCCGACTGCGCCGGCATCGGTGATCACGACGGAGCGAGTCTTACGAGCGGCCCGTCTCGCGGCCCGTCTCGCGGCCGAGTCGTCGAAGTGCATGCGACGAAGTCGCGGGTTTGGACGACCCGAGGTGCGTGCGTGGGGTGCCGACTGCGCCGGCATCGGTGATCACGACGGAGCGAGTCTTACGAGCGGCCCGTCTCGCGGCCCGTCTCGCGGCCGAGTCGTCGAAGCGCATGCGACGAAGTCGCGAGTCTCGACGGCTCGGACGCGAGACACCAGGGGGCCGCGAACACGCCGCGCCGAAGGCGCGGCAATTAGACACTGTAGCGACGGTGATCGATGCCGAATTCGTCTGCGACCGTAGCGGCGAGTTCGACGTAGGCGCGTTTGGTGGTCTTGTGCAGACGATGCAGATCGATCTCGGCGCCCTCGGACAGGTGCGAGTCGTACGGGATGATGTGCACCGCGCGGCAGCGCGACAGGAAGTACTCGCGCAGCTGCTGGATGCCGACATTCGGGGAACCCTCACGCGGCAGGTTGATCACCACGACCGCATTGCGGACCAGATGATCGTGGCCGTGCAGGGACAACCAGTCGAGCGTCGCCGCCGCACTGCGCGCGCCATCGATCGCGGCCGAGGAGATCAGTACCAGCGAATGCGCGAGGTCGAGCACGCCGCCCATCGCCGAATGCATCAGTCCGGTACCGCAGTCGGTCAGGATGATGTTGTAGAACCGCTGCAGGATGCGCGCGACCGCGCGGTACTCCTCGTCGTTGAACGCCTCCGACGCCGCCGGATCCCGTTCGCTGGCAAGCACTTCCAATCGGCTGGTGCCCTGCGAGGTGTGCCTGCGCACATCCGAATAGCGCTGGATCGCGGGATCCAGCAAGAGATCGCGCACGGTCGATCGGGTCTGCAACGGCACCCGCTGCGACAGCGTGCCGAAGTCCGGATTGGCATCGACCGCGATCACCCGGTCGCCACGGATGGAGGCGAAAATCGACCCGAGACCCATTGTCGTGGTGGTCTTTCCGACACCACCCTTGAGCGAGAGCACCGCGATCCGATAGTCACCGCGCACCGGCTGCCGGATCCGCGCCACCAACTCCTGCAGCCGCAACTCCTCCGCGGACAAGCCGGGATTGATCGCGCCACCGGAAACATGGTGCACGGCCTTGCGCCACCCACCGCTCGGCGACTTCTTCGCACGCCGCAACGGCACGTCATCGAGCGAAGGCTGCGGCCCGTGCGGATGCTGCGGCTGATACTGACCACCCTGCTGATACCCGGGCGGCGGCCCGGCCGGTGGTTGGCCGTACCCAGCCTGCGGATCCCCAACGGGCGGTTGCTGTCCCATCGGCCCATGCCCCTGCTGCGCGAAGCCCTGCGCCGCAGGATTTTGCCACTGCTCACCCTCGGGCGCCCGCCCGATCGGCGGCTGCCCATACCCGGGCGCACCTTGCCGTGGTGCGTGATCGCCACTGGGCGCTTGGCCGGTGGGACCGGATGCGCCTTGCCACGGTCCCTGGTCGCTGCCAGGTGCCTGGCCTGTCGGGCCGAATTCGCCTTGCTGTGTTTGGTTGCTGCCAGGTGCCTGCCCCGTAGGTGCGGGTCCGCCTTGCCATTGCGCGTCGTCGCTGCCGGATGCTCGCCCGATGGGTCCGCTCTGCGACGATGCCTGGTCGCTGCCGGGTGCCTGTCCCGTATGCGCAGGCCCGCCTTGCCATGATGCTTGGTCGCCGCCGGATGCTCGGCCCGTCGGCGCGGAGTTGCCTTGCCCCGGTGTGTGATCGCTGCCGGGTGCCCGCCCGATGGGTCCGCTCTGTGACGGTGCCTGGTCACTGCCGCGCGCCTGCCCCATGGGCGCAGGGCCGCCCTGCCATTGCGCGTGGTCGCCAGATGCCTGGCCGGTGGGTGTGAGTCCGCCTTGCCACGTCGAGTGATCGCCGCCCGGCGCCTGCCCGGTGGGCTCGCTCTGCCACGGTGCCCGTTCGCCGTCGGGTGCCTGCCCCGTAGGCCCAGGTCCGTTCTGCCAAGGTGGTCCGACCTGCCCGCTGACCGGTGCCTGTCCGGTGGACGGTTGTGCGTACCCCGGTCCGCCCTGCCACGGCGCCGCCTGATCGCTGCCAGGTGCTTGCCCTATAGATCCAGGCCCACTCGGCCGTGATGCTTGGTCGCTGCCAGGTGCGTGGCCGGTGGGCGTGAGTCCGCCCTGCCACGGCGCGTGTTCGCCTCCGGGCCCTTGCCCTGTGGGTCCGCTCTGCGAGGGTGGGCCGACTTGATCGCCGACCGGTGCCTGCCCGATGTGCGGTTGCGCGTACTCGGGTCCGCCCTGCCACGGTGCGGCCTGATCGCTGCCGGGTGCTCGGCCCGCAGTTCCTGGGCCGCTCGGCCGTGGTGCTTGGTCGCTGCCAGGTGCGTGGCCGGTGGGCGCGAGTCCGCCTTGCCGCGGTGCGTGTTCGCCTTCGGGCCCTTGCCCCGTGGGTCCGCTCTGCCATGGCATTTGATCGCTGCCCGGTGCGCGCCCGATGGGTCCGCTCTGCGACGGTGCCTGGTCGCTGCTGGGCACCTGCCCCGTGGGTACCGGGCCGCCCTGCCACTGATCGCCAGACCCTTGACCCGCTGGTCCGTGTCCGCCTTGCCACGGCGCATGGTCGCTAGGTGCTTGCCCTGTGGGTGTCGGGCTGCCTTGCCACGGTGCGCGATCGCCGCCGGGTGCTTGCCCCATGGGGCCGCTCTGCCACGGTGCTTGGTCGCCGCCGAGTGCTCGGCCGGTGGATGGTTGCGCGTACCCGGGTCCGTTCTGCCATGGCGCGGCCGGGTCGCCGATGGGTGCATGCCCTGTGGGCCCAGGTCCGTTCTGCGATGGTGGGCCGGTCCGATCGCCGACAGGTGTCTGCCCGGTGGGCGGCTGGGCGGATCCAGTTCCGTTGTGCCACTGACTATTCGGCTGGTCGGTGCCTGGTGCTTGTCCTGATGCGGGCTGCACGTCCCCGGGGGCATTACGGTCGCCGCGCTGCCCTTCGGCTACCGCGGATTGCTCCGCTCCGGCAACACTTCCTCGGTCGCCCGGCCCATGCGGTGCCGACTGCTCGCTCGTCGGAACCTGCTGATCGCCCGCAGTGTCGGTCGCCCCTGCGGCCTCATCGTCCGCCTCGGCGGCCGCGTCGATTTCCGATGGCAACCGGTGCCGTCCAGCGACGGGCGTCGGTGCGCCCGTCGTGCCGGCGACGGGGTGCGCAGCCCAACCAGGCGTGGCCAACTCACGTCCTCGTTGCGCCGCACCGGATCCAGACTGTCCTGCCGTCCCGGTCGGCCGCTGGGATTCGGCTGCGGTTCCCTGCGGTCCCGAGCCCGGACGTCCGAGCTCCTCGCTCGGTGCCTGCGGTGCCCCCGATTCCGGGAACTCAGAACCCGTCGGATCGGGGCCGGTGACCCATCCGGGAGCGGTCGACCCGCTATCGCGTTGCGGCCGAACCGATTCCGAAACTCCGGTACCGGTGGGCCCTTGGAAATCAGCTCCCTGCGGCGCGAAGGGCGGCTGGTGGAACTCGCCGCCGGGTGCTCGTGGTGCGGATGCCGGGCGATGGAACTGGCCCGGTGTCCGAGGTGCTGCTTCCGAGCTGGCTGCCCGCGCGGAGGCCGGATCGTCGCTGGCGGTGTGCGTCGCATGGCCGTACTGGCTGTAGTCGTGCGGTGTACCGCCGCTCGCGGACGATGTTGTGCCCGAGGGCGATCCGCCTGCGGGGTGGCCGGTGCCCGCGCCCGAATCCTGGGTGCCGCGCGGTGCGGGGCCGTACTCCGAGGAGGCGGTGCTGGGCACCCGGGAGGAGCCACCCGGCCGCCTGGCCGGATCGACCGTCGCGGAATCGAATATCGGTGTCGCACCAGAGGATCGCGCGCGATCGCCCTCGGCGGAACCCGCTGCGTCGTTCGCGGTCTGCGCTGCACCGAGCGCTCGTGCCGAATCATCCTGATCCGTACGGCTTACCGCGCCCGGTTCATCCGCCGACGCCCCGGCCGCCGAGCCGGAACCCCGTGCCACACCAGCGTCCGCGGGTATACCGGAGGCCGACTGTGCGTCGAATTCCCCTGGTGGCGGCGGCAACTCAGGCCGCTGCGCGCTGCGCGCACCTTGCTCGTCGGCGGTCTGATCCTCCGACGGCCGCTGTGGCGCGAGCCAAGGCGGCGGACCATCGTCACCTTGCGAGTCCGCCGGACCCGCCTCGTCCAATTGCTGCGCCGGGCCATCGCCCCCGTGCGAGTCAGCCCGGCGCGACTCATCGAGTGCTGGGCCCGAGCTGTCCGTACGCGAGCCCGGCCGTGACTCGTCGAGTCGCGAAGGCGGACCGTCGACTCCGCGCGGGTCGTGCGGCCGCGGTTCATCGTGTCGGGTGGGCGGTCCGGCGACGCCATGAGAGCCCTGTGGGTTCGGTTCTTCGACTCGCGAAGGCGGGCCGTCGAACCCGGGTGAGTGCTGCGAGGACGGGCCATCGATTCCGCCCGCGTGCGGTTCGTCTAGCCGTGCGGACGGTGCGTCGGTGCCGCCCGAGGTCGTTGCGGATGGTGCGCCGACCTGTGCGGGCGGCGTGAGCTGGCCATTTTCCGACCGGTTTTCGGGCACCGAAGTCGGCCCGGGATGAGCTGGTGCCGAGGCTGTGGGGGTATGCGGGCCCATGCCAGCCGCCGGTTGGCCCTGCTCGGTGCGGGGCGTATCGAGCCATGCGGGTGGGGCGTCGAAGTCGCCGGTCCCCGGCCGCTCGCTCGTCGGCGGCTGCGGTGGTGCGGCAGGCGAATACGGTTGTGCGGCGGCCTGGTTCGGCGGGGACGGCAGGTCGGGGCGCGACGCCTGGTAGCGCACCGTTTCCTCGATGGGCGGGGGCGG
Organism: Nocardia pseudovaccinii; assembly: GCF_050942345.1. Lineage (NCBI taxonomy): Bacteria > Bacillati > Actinomycetota > Actinomycetes > Mycobacteriales > Nocardiaceae > Nocardia > Nocardia pseudovaccinii. The sequence goes on along the minus strand of NZ_CP192074.1, from coordinate 8,861,723 downwards.
CTCTGCGGCAATCGGCTGGCCCGCACCCGGCTGCTGGTAATCGGCAGCGGGCTGCTGAGGGCCGGAAGGGTGCACCAGCGGTTGCGACGGTTGCGACGGTGGCGTCGGCGGCCTGCTGCCGAGCGGGTCGAAACCGGCGGAGGGCTGGCCGGGGTGGCGGGTCGGCAGCTGATTGCTGCCCTGCCAACCGTTTTCCGAGCGCGGCGAACCCTGACCTGGCCCATCCGGGCGCGCAGGTGGACCGGAGTCGTGCTGAGGTGGACCCTGTCGGCCTGGCTCGGGGCCGCGCTGGGGTTCGGGTCCGCGAAAGGCGTTCGGGCCCTGGAAACCACCCGATCCGCTGTGTAGTTCGAAACCCGGACCGGACAATTCGCGCCCCGCCGAACCTGGGCGCTGGCCCTGTTCTTCGGGCTGCTCGTCCTTACCTTTGCGACGGCCGAATCGGCGCTTGTCCCGGCGCGCGGCTTCGGGACGCTCGGTCTCCGGCGCGCGCTTGGAACGTCCACGCCGCGAAGGCGCTTCATCGATGAGGTCGTCGTGTGGCAGGTTCTGTACGGGTGCTTCGTAGCCGCCGGTGACATCGCTCTCGGAAAGCCACGGGGGCAGCATGGGGAGGCCGTCGTTATTACGGCTCACACGTCCCCCTTGATCTGCTCGACCTTTATTCCTGGGCTGTGGTCAGTTTACGCGACGACTCTGCCTCATCACGGGTGGGGAGTGGGCCGAATGACCGGTTTTCGAACGCCCCTATCGCGGGATCTGTTGGACCCATGCGCCTCTCGATAGATAGGCCGAGATGTGCTGTGCCGTATGACCGGCGCACTCCGCATGGCAGATTGCCGCGCGTCTGCTTCGTCACCAGCATCCGGCCTCGATCCTGATCTCCGGCGGGCCTCTACTTTCCGGCGAGGGCGGCCTCTATATCCCGCTGAGCAATCGTCTTCGCCAACGCTCCGCACCGCCGGAGTGACGAACGCGTTCGCGACCGCATTCGGTGCGACCAATTCACGAAGCATCGCCACGCTCCGGCTCTGCCTTACAGTGCAGTGCCCTGACCTCGCTCGGCCACGGTGGATGGCGACGAACCGCGATGCCGATGCCGATGCCGTGGCCGATGCCGAACGGGGGACTGTGCCAGATAAGAGAGGGGGGGATCGTGTCGGATAAGACAGCCCGGCTGGGAAGCCGGTGGGCATTCGACGACGAGCAGAGCAGCACCGACTTCCGGTCTCGCCACCGACGGTGGCCGCTGCGTGACGATCACGACTGCAATGCGGCTCCGGCCACCACGACCACGCTGGCAACCGCGGGTCCGCGCACTGGGTCGCGCGCACCAAAAGCGGGACAATAGCCGCTCCCGCACGCTGTGACCAGGGCGAATTGGCCTGCCCGCAATTAAACCGGTAAGCTTGGTCGGCGGTGCACCTACGCGCCGACTGTTTGCATGCCGCCGATCGGGACGACCGATGGGTACATGGAAGCAGATACAAGGCAATCAAACCAGGTTTGAGCGTAAACCGGGATCGCGGAGGACATGGCGAAGAAAGACGGGGCCATCGAGGTCGAGGGTCGAGTTGTCGAGCCGCTGCCCAATGCGATGTTCCGGATCGAGCTCGAGAACGGACACAAGGTTCTCGCGCACATCAGCGGAAAGATGCGGCAGCACTACATTCGCATCCTTCCCGAGGACCGTGTGGTCGTCGAGCTTTCGCCCTACGACCTGTCGCGCGGCCGCATCGTTTACCGCTACAAGTGATCGCGCCGGAAGGCGTGACCATCGAGCCGCAAGGCTCACCACAGAGACTTCCCCAGTCGTCGGCTGGGGAAAAACTGTGTTCACACCCGTGTGAACCGAACAAGATTGGACGGACGTGAAGGTTCAGCCGAGCGTCAAGAAGATCTGCGAGAAGTGCAAGGTGATCCGCCGTCACGGTCGGGTCATGGTGATCTGCGAGAACCTGCGCCACAAGCAGCGTCAGGGCTGAGTTCGCAACACCAGCCGGGCACCGATCACTGATCGGCTTGGCCAACTAAAAAGAAGACCTCCCAGCGCCAGCGGGCACACGCAGTGCCCGCCTACCCCCGGACCGGAGGCCGGGGCCCCACCAAGACGAGGGGACGGACAGGGAGCAGACCTCCGCAACGATTAAGGAACCTGCCACATGGCACGTCTCATGGGCGTTGATCTTCCGCGCGAAAAGCGCATGGAGATCGCACTGACCTACATTTTCGGCATCGGCCGTACCCGCGCCAAGGAGATCCTCGAGGCGACGGGCGTCAGCCCGGACCTGCGCTCGAAGGACCTCAGCGACGAGCAGGTCACGCAGCTGCGTGACTACATCGAGGGTTCGGCCCTCAAGGTCGAGGGTGACCTGCGCCGCGAGGTGCAGGCCGACATTCGACGCAAGATCGAGATCGGCTGCTACCAGGGTCTGCGCCACCGTCGTGGCCTGCCCGTGCGCGGCCAGCGCACCAAGACCAACGCGCGCACCCGCAAGGGCCCGAAGCGCACCGTCGCAGGCAAGAAGAAGTAGGGGATAAAGGATGCCTCCGAAGAGTCGGGCCTCCGGCCCCAAGAAGACCCAGAAGTCGCGTCGCCGGGAAAAGAAGAACGTCCCGCACGGCCACGCGCACATCAAGAGCACGTTCAACAACACGATCGTGTCGATCACCGACCCGTCCGGCAACGTCATCTCGTGGGCGTCCTCGGGCCACGTCGGCTTCAAGGGCTCGCGCAAGTCGACCCCGTTCGCCGCGCAGCTCGCCGCCGAGAACGCTGCCCGCAAGGCGCAGGAGAACGGCGTCAAGAAGGTCGACGTGTTCGTCAAGGGCCCGGGTTCGGGCCGCGAGACCGCGATCCGTTCGCTGCAGGCCGCAGGCCTGGAAGTCGGCACGATCTCCGATGTCACCCCGCAGCCGCACAACGGCTGCCGTCCGCCCAAGCGGCGTCGCGTCTAGCGGGAAAGGAATAACGAAAAATGGCTCGTTACACAGGCCCTATCACCCGCAAGTCGCGTCGTCTGCGGGTCGACCTCGTCGGAGGCGACCAGGCGTTCGAGCGTCGTCCCTACCCGCCGGGCCAGCACGGCCGCGCGCGGATCAAGGAGAGCGAGTACCTGCTCCAGCTGCAGGAGAAGCAGAAGGCGCGCTTCTCCTACGGCGTCATGGAGAAGCAGTTCCGCCGGTACTACGAAGAGGCCAACCGCCTCAAGGGCAAGACCGGTGACAACCTGCTCCGTCTGCTCGAGACCCGGCTCGACAATGTCGTGTACCGCGCCGGTCTGGCGCGCACCCGTCGGCAGGCTCGCCAGCTGGTCAGCCACGGTCACTTCCTGGTGAACAACCGGGCCGTGAACGTCCCCAGCTTCCAGGTGACCCAGTACGACATCATCGATGTCAAGGAGAAGTCGCTCGGCACGCTGCCCTTCCAGGTCGCGCGCGAGACCGTCGGCGACCGCCCGGTTCCGGGTTGGCTGCAGGTGCTCCCCGGTCGTCTGCGGATCCTGGTGCACCAGCTCCCGGAGCGCGCTCAGATCGATGTGCCGCTGCAGGAACAGCTGATCGTCGAGTACTACTCGAAGTAACAGCTTTCGTGCTGGTGGGTGACCGCCTGAACCAGGTGGTCACCCACAACCCCCAAAACGTGGGCATCAAATAGTGGGTGCCCGTACAGGAGGATGATCCTAATGCTGATTTCACAGCGTCCGACGCTGACCGAAGAGGTCGTCGCCGAGAACCGCTCGAAGTTCACCATCGAACCGCTCGAGCCGGGCTTCGGTTACACCCTCGGCAACTCGCTGCGGCGTACCCTGCTGTCCTCGATTCCGGGGGCCGCGGTCACGAGCATCCGCATCGACGGCGTCCTGCACGAGTTCACCACCGTTCCCGGTGTGAAGGAGGATGTCACCGACATCATCCTGAACCTCAAGGGTCTGGTCGTGTCCTCGGAGGAGGACGAGCCGGTCACGATGTACGTGCGCAAGCAGGGCCCGGGCACCGTCACCGCCGGTGACATCGTGCCGCCTGCCGGTGTTGTCGTGCACAACCCGGATATGCACATCGCCACCCTGAACGACAAGGGCAAGCTGGAGATCGAGCTCGTCGTCGAGCGCGGTCGCGGTTACGTCCCGGCGGTGCAGAACAAGGCGTCCGGCGCGGAAATCGGCCGGATCCCGGTGGATTCGATCTACTCGCCGGTGCTCAAGGTGACCTACAAGGTGGAGGCCACCCGTGTCGAGCAGCGCACCGACTTCGACCGTCTGATCCTGGACGTGGAGACCAAGAACTCCATCACCGCCCGGGACGCGCTCGCTTCGGCGGGCAAGACCCTGGTCGAGCTGTTCGGCCTGGCCCGTGAGCTCAACGTCGAAGCCGAAGGCATCGAGATCGGCCCTTCGCCGGCCGAGGCGGATCACATCGCCTCGTTCGGTCTGCCGATCGAGGATCTGGACCTCACCGTCCGGTCCTACAACTGCCTCAAGCGCGAGGGCGTGCACACGGTCGGCGAGCTCGTGGCCCGCACCGAATCGGATCTGCTGGACATCCGCAACTTCGGCCAGAAGTCCATCGACGAGGTCAAGGTCAAGCTGCATGCGCTCGGCCTCTCGCTGAAGGACAGCCCGGCCTCGTTCGATCCTTCGTCCGTGGTGGGTTACGACGCGAGCACCGGAACGTGGAGCGACAGCGGCACGTTCAGTGACACCGATGGCGGCGAGCAGGACTACGCCGAGACCGAACAGCTCTAGGCCGCTGGGGTAGGCACCCCGGCCCGGCCTCACACAAGGAGAACAAACAATGCCCAAGCCCAAGAAGGGTGCCCGCTTCGGCGGGTCGGCGTCGCACCAGAAGGCGATCTTCGCCAATCTGGCCACGGCGCTCTTCGAGCACGGTCGTATCACGACCACCGAGGCCAAGGCCAAGGCGCTGCGCCCCTACGCCGAGAAGCTGGTCACCAAGGCGAAGGCCGGCACCCTGGCCGACCGTCGCGAGGTGCTCAAGGTCATCCGCAACAAGGATGTCGTCCACGAGCTCTTCGCCTCGATCGGTCCGTCGTTCGAGGGCCGCGAGGGTGGCTACACCCGCATCACCAAGACGCTGCCCCGCAAGGGTGACAACGCGCCGATGGCGGTCATCGAGCTGGTCCGGGAGAAGACCGTGACCAACGAGGCCGACCGCGCTCGTCGCGTTGCCGCGTCCAAGAAGGCCGAGGCGCCCGTCGCCGAGACCGTGGTCGAGGAGCAGGCCGATGCGGCCGTCGCCGAGACCGTCGAGGCCGAGGCCCCCGCTGCCGACGAGGCCGCTGAGGACAAGAAGGACGCCTGACGCTCGCGTTGGAAGTCTTCGAAGGAGCCCGCCGCACCCTCTGTGGGTCGGCGGGCTCATTCGTGTCCGAAGGAGATCGCTTTCGCGGCAGCGTGTTCCACGTGTGCGAGGTGGATCTCGATGAGCGAAGCGCTGGCTCGCGCGTATCGAGCAGGAGATGACCGTGACCGTGCAGGATTCGACCGGTTCGTTCGCGACCCGTAGCGCCGCGCCCCATCGCCCCGGCGGGGGTGGGGGGCCAGCGGCGGATTCCGTCCTTCGTCGAGGTGACGAGGTGCGCCCCGATAGCGGGGTCGGGCTGGATGGCGGGACGAACGTGTTGCGCGTGCGGCTCGACATCTCCTACGACGGTACGGATTTCATCGGCTGGGCGCGGCAACCGGGTCTGCGCACCGTGCAGGGTGTGCTCGAGGAATCGCTGAGCAAAGTGTTCCGCGAGCCGATCCAATTGACCGTCGCGGGACGCACCGATGCCGGTGTACATGCCGAGGGGCAGGTCGCGCATTTCGATATCGGGACCGAACCGGATGCGGCCAAGCTCATCCATCGCATGGCGCGGTTTCTGCCGAAAGACGTGCGGATCAAGGACATTCGCGTCGTCCCGGCCGAATTCGACGCGCGTTTCTCGGCGATCCGCCGCCACTATGCGTATCGGCTGACCACCGCGCCATATGGTGCCGAGCCGCTCCAGGCTCGCAGTGTTGTCGCCTGTCGTCACGACGTCGATCTCGAAGCCATGCGCGAGGCGTCGCGAAAGTTGTTGGGGCTGAAAAACTTTGCCGCATTCTGCCGCCGCCGCGATGGTGCCACCACCGTCCGTGAACTCCAGCGCTTCGACTGGGAGCGCGATGGCGACCTGCTCATCGCCTATGTCAGCGCGGATGCGTTCTGCTGGTCCATGGTGCGCAGCCTCGTCGGCGCGGTGCTCGCGGTGGGGGAGGGGCGTCGCACGCCCGACTGGGTCGCCGCGCTACTCAACGAAACCGAGCGCTCCAGTTCGGTCACCGTGGCGCCCGCACATGGTCTGAGTCTCATTGCCGTCGACTATCCCGACGATGCCGACCTCGCCGCGCGCAATGCCGAAACCCGCGAAATGCGTACTGTCCCAACCGAAGGCTGCTGCGGCGACTGAGCTGACGGGGCTCCCGCACCGTGAATCTGCGGGCACGGGCGGTGCGGGAGCATGACCCAGCGAATCAGCCGGACGAACTTGCTTCGATCGTCCGTGGCTGGCTGGAACCGGAGATTTCGATACGGCGCGGCTTGGCCCGTTCGGCGATCGGAATCGTCACCGAGAGCACGCCGTTGTTATAGGTTGCGCTGATCTTGTCGGCATCGACATTGTCGCCGAGGCTGAGCTGGCGCATATAGGTGCCGGCGAAGCGCTCGGACGCAATCCATTGGACGCCTTCGTCGCTCGGCAGGCTGCGCTGCGCGCGCAGGGTGAGTGTGCCGTTGTCGACGCTCACATCCACCGAGCCGGGGTCCACACCGGGCAGGTCGGCGTTGAGTACGTAATGATCGCCTGCCTTGAACAGATCCATCGGCATGAACCGTGGCGCGCGGGATGTCCCGATGGATTCGCCGAGCAGCTGGCGGGCAACGGTGTCGATGTCATGGAATGGATCGAACCGGAGCACAGCAATCACCTCCATTTCACTAGCGGCGGCGCCTGCCACGGCGGCAAGCGCCGGAAGCTGTGCACCATCCAAGTTAGCACTCTGAGATAGAGAGTGCTAACCCGATTTGGAGGTCGGAATAGGAACCGTGACAGCGTGGTTGGCTCGGAACATGGCGATCGCAGATCTCGGACGGTTCGGTGTATGGCGCTACTACGGGGCGTTCACCCCGCAGGACGCCCAGGACTTGGAAGGACTCGGTTACGGCACCCTGTGGCTCGGCGGGTCCCCGCCCGCCGAATTGCCCGTGATCGAGTCGCTGCTCGAGGCGACCGAGTCGATCACCGTCGCCACCAGCATCGTGAACATCTGGACCGCACCCGCGAAGCAGGTCGCGGAGTCGTTCCACCGGATCGACGCGCGCTTCCCCGGTCGGTTCCTGCTCGGCCTCGGCGCGGGCCACCCAGAACACCAGGGCGAATACCGCAAGCCCTACGACGCGCTGAGCGAATACTTCGACGAACTGGATGCCGCGGGCGTACCGAAGGAGCGCCGCGCCCTCGCCGCCCTCGGCCCGCGCGTGCTGCGGCTCGCGGCGCAACGATCCGCTGGCGCGCTGCCCTACCTCGTCACCCCGGAACACACCGCCCGCGCCCGCGCCGAACTCGGTGAGGGTGTGCTGCTGGCCACCGAACACAAGGTGGTCCTCGACGAAGATCCGGTCCGCTCCCGCATCACCGCCCGTCCACGCGTCGAGTTCTATCTCGACCTCCAGAATTATGTCAGCAATCTGCGCCGCCTCGGCTTCAGCGACGACGATGTGACCAAACCCGGCAGCGATCGCCTCATCGACGCCCTGGTAGCCCACGGCGACGCGGACTCGATCGTCGATCGCCTCTCCACCCACCTGAACGCAGGCGCCGACCACGTCGTCATCCAAGTCCTCGCCGACGAAGCCGCCACTCTGCGCACCCTCGCACCGCTGCTCGCGAAGTAGACCGTGGTGGCGATCGGCTGATTTTGCGGCCGATCGCGATTTCGGCCGCGAAAGACAACATTCGTCCTAAGACAGCGTTAGAAAGGGTGCCGTCCGCTTCCATCGGCGCTGTGACTGCGCACACACTGGTCTCCGACCGACGCAAGGCCGCGTCGAAGAAGGAGATCTTGTGACTACGACACAGCCTGTCGGCGAGCGCCGGGTGGTCGCGAATGTATTGCGTGGTTCCATCGGCAATCTCGTCGAGTGGTACGACTGGTATGTCTACACGGCATTCAGCGTGTATTTCGCGAAGTCGTTCTTCCCGAAGGGTGACTCGACCGCGCAATTGCTTTCCACTGCAGCGATTTTCGCGGTCGGGTTCCTCATGCGGCCGCTCGGTGGTTGGCTGCTCGGCCGCTATGCCGACAAGTTCGGACGCCGCTCGGCGCTCACGCTCTCGGTGACGGTGATGGCGGCGGGGTCGCTGCTGATCGCGCTGACGCCTGGATACCAGACGATCGGAATCGTTGCGCCGGCACTGCTTTTGCTGGCCCGGCTGTTGCAGGGTCTTTCGGTGGGGGGCGAATACGCAACCAGCGCAACGTATTTGTCCGAGGTGGCCTCGACGGGTAAGCGCGGGTTCTATTCGAGCTTCCAGTACGTCACGCTGGTCGCCGGACAGTTGGTGGCGCTCGGTGTGCAGATCATCCTGCAGCAGTTCCTGAACAACGCCCAGATGAACAACTGGGGCTGGCGCATTCCGTTCGTGATCGGTGCGGCGGGCGCGCTGATCGTGATGTGGCTGCGACGCAGCATGGACGAATCCGAGCACTTCGAGGCCGAGGTCGAGGCCGAACGTGACCCGGCGGCGAGCAGCGCCGGTGCAAACCAGCCTGCGCGCGGTTCGTTGCGGATGCTGCTGCAGTACCCGCGGGAATGCCTGCTGGTGATCGGGCTGACGCTCGGCGGCACCGTCGCGTTCTACACCTACACCACGTACATGCAGAAGTTCATGATCAATACCTCCGGCATCGCCAAGCCGACGGTCTCGTGGATCAACTTCATCGCACTGCTGGTCTTCGTGGTGCTGCAGCCGCTGGCCGGGGCACTGTCCGACCGGGTCGGACGACGTAAGTTGCTGATTTTCTTCGGCGTCGCGGGCACCCTGCTCACCGTGCCGATCATGACCGTGATCGCGCACACCAAGAATCCGATCGCCGCCTGGGCGCTGATGATGGGCGCGTTGGTCATCATCACCGGCTACACCTCGATCAACGCCATCGTGAAGGCCGAGCTGTTCCCGACCAAGATCCGCGCGCTCGGCGTCGGCCTCCCGTACGCGCTGACTGTCGCGATCTTCGGCGGCACGGCCGAAACCATCGCGCTGTCGCTGAAGCAGGCGAACCATGAATCGCTGTACTTCTGGTACGTCGCCGGATGCATCGGAATCTCGCTGCTGACCTACTGGTTCATGCGAGAGACCTCGAGCGGATCCGCCATCGACGCCGATGCCGCTGCCACGGACGATGTTTCGCTCACCAAGGCGGATACCTCGGCCGCCGGGCCGGACCATGACCTCGCGGCGGCTCGACCCTGACGGCCCGACCGCATACGCCGCTCCATTGCTATGGGAGGATCGGCGTGTGCGGCTGGCGGTGGTCGAGGACGATGACGGCGTAGGCGACGCGCTGGTAGAGGCGCTCAACGCCCGCGGTTATCAGGCCGAGCGCAAGCGCCGCGGCGCCGATCTGCTCATCGCGCACCGCGGCTACGACGCGGTCATCCTGGATCTCGGACTACCCGACGGTGACGGTCTGCAGGTGCTGCGCCAGCTGCGCGAGGTGAGTTCCGTGCCGGTGCTGATCCTGACCGCGCGCAGCGACGAACGCTCGATCGTGCGCGGACTGCGCGGCGGCGCCGACGACTATCTGGTGAAGCCGCCGCGGATCGCGGAATTGATGGCCCGGCTGGAGAACGTGGTCCGGCGCGCCGTCGCCGGATCGCAGCCGGAGCGTGCCGACGTGGTCACCGGCGATGTGCGGGTCGATCTGGCGGCCCGGGTGGTCGAGGTGGCCGGGCGGCCGATCGCGTTGACCCAGAAGGAATTCGAGTTGGTGGAGGCATTGGTGGAGCGGCCCGGTGCCGCGGTCAGCCGCCAGCAGCTGATGGATCGGATCTGGGGTGACGCGTTCGTCGCGGTATCGCGCTCACTGGATGTGCACATGACCGGACTACGCGCGAAATTGGACCGACCTGGGCTGATAACGACGATTCGCGGCTACGGTTACCGCTGGGGCCAGTGATCGTGCCGGCCCGGCAGACCTAGCAGGAGCGGAGCCCGGCATGCGCAGACGACTACTCGTCGCGCTGACGGTATTCGCGGCGATCGCCGTCTTCGCCTTCGCGGTACCGCTCTCGCTGACCTTCGCGACCAGCCGCACCCAGGAGTTCGTGGCCGATCGGTCCGGCGATGCCGACCGGTTCGCCAGCCTCGCCGATGCGGCGGTGGCCGAGGGTGACAGCCGGGCGCTGGCCGACGAGGCCGGGCGCTACCACGATCTCTATGGGGAAAACGTGCTCGTGGTAGATGCGCGAGGTGCGCGGACGGTGAATGCGGGCGTCGACGCGGCCGCCGATCCCGTAGAGGACGCTGTTGCCGCCGCCCGCCGCAACCAGCGGCCGCAGCCGGTGTATCGACTGACGCCGTGGAGTGCGTCGACGGTGCTGATCGCCCGTCCGGTCGGCACCGGAGTGCAGGTCAACGGCGCGGTGGTGATCGAGGCATCCACTGCCCGCGCCCGGCGCGATATCGCCCGAGCCTGGGCGGTGATCGCGGTCGGCGCGGTGCTGGCAATGGTGGTGTTCACCATGCTGGCGCTGAGCCTGGCGCGCTGGGTGCTGCGGCCGCTGGCGGCGCTGTCGCAGGCCGTCGCCGAGCTGACCGCGACGCTGCCGAAGCCGCGCGCCGAGGCCGCCGCCCACGTCTCGATCGCCCGCCACCATGGCGGGCCACCGGAAATGCGGGCGGTGGCGGAATCCTTCGATGCCATGGCACTGGCGGTCGCCGATTCGGCGGATGCGCAACGTCAGCTCGTCGCGGATACCGCGCATGCCATGCGAAACCCGCTCGCCGCCTTGACGATTCGTCTCGACTCTTTGGAAGCCGCCATTCCGGAAAGTGCGGTGGCGACCTTCCGTAGCGCGGGCGCGGAGGTCGAACGGTTGACCGCGCTGCTCGATGGCCTGCTCAGCTTGGCGGTCGCCGAGACCCCAGCTGCTTTCGAGGCCGCACGCGCTCCATCCAATACTGAAATCCATTGTGACGCAGTGCAAGTTGCTGCGGATCGGATCGACGCCTGGTACTCCGCCTACGAGAGCGCCGGGCAGGAATTGCGGGCGGAACCGCAGGTCACCGAGGCCGAAGCCGCGGTTTCCGCCGATGTACTCGCCCAGATTCTCGATGTGCCGCTGAGCAATTCGTGCAGCTATGCCGGGCCGGGCACGCAGACCGTCATCGTGGTCGACGTCGAGCCGGACTGGGTGACGGTGACCGTCCGTGACGATGGGACCGGCGTCGAACCGGCCGAGATCGACAAGCTGACCACCCGGTTCTTCCGCGGCTCCGGTGCGTCGTCCGGCGGCTCTGGCCTCGGGCTCCCGATTGCGACGGCACTGGCCCAAGCGCGCGGCGGGACGTTGTCCGTGCTCCCCGTGCAGCCGCGCGGTCTCGCGATCCAGATCCGGTTGCCGCAGGCGGTGCGGTCGTGATGCGGCGGCGGAAGTTCCTGGCGCTCACCGTCTTCGGTGTCGCAGCCGGTGCTGTCGGATGTGGTCGGAGTCCAGAACTCGTGCGGCTGGCCTCGGGCGAGGTCGGCGGCTTCTATCACGCGTTCGCGGAACTGCTCGCGGCGGTTGCCCGGGAGGAGGGCACGGTGCGGATCGAACCGGTGACGACGACCGGCTCGCAGGAAAATCTGGGGATGTTGGCGAACGGGCAGGTCGATGCCGCACTGGCGCTGGCGGATTCGGTGCAGAGTGAGCGGGCTCCGTTGGTGGCGCTCGGTCGGGTGTACGAGAACTATCTGCAGTTGGCCGTGCGGTCGGAAGGGCCGATTCAGCAGGTCACCGATCTGCGCGGGACCCGGGTCAACCTGGGGGCCGCCGGATCCGGTGCGGCGGTGACCGGGGAGCGGCTGCTGTGGGCCGCGGGCGTGAATCCCGTTTCGGATGTGGATATTTCGCATCGACCGCTGCGAGATGCGGTGGCGGGTGTGGAATCCGGTGAGCTGGATGCGCTGCTATGGGCGGGCGGCGTACCGACCGACGCGCTCGATGTGCCGCAGCGGTTGCGGCTGGTGGAACTCGGTGAGTTGGCCGCGCCGATGCGGGAGCGTTTCGGACATCTCTACGATCTGGTCGAAATTCCCGCCGACGCCTACGACAGCGGTCGTTCGGTCCGCACGGTCGGCGTCGCGAATCTGCTGCTCGCCGCCCCGACCATGTCCGATGCCGCGGCGGGGGCGATCGTCGATCTGCTGGTTTCCCGAGCGGATCGGTTGGTGCCTGCCGAGGCGGCTGGGACCCAGTTCCTGGATACCCGCTCGCTCATCGGAACCGATGCCGTTCCATTGCATCCGGGTGCGGCCGCGGTGTACCGACGGCGACACGGTTGAGCGTCAGGAACGTACCAGGCGGGCGATGGCGTCGGTGGCCTCTTTGATCTTGGCGTCGGCCTCGGGGCCACCGGCGACCGCGGCGTCCACCACGCAGTGGCTGATGTGGTCCTCCAGCAGGCCCATCGCAACGGCCTGCAGTGCCTTCGTCATCGCGGAGACCTGGGTGAGGATATCGATGCAGTACTTCTCTTCCTCGACCATGCGCTGCAGGCCGCGGGCCTGGCCCTCGATCCGGCGCAGGCGCTTGAGGTAGTCGTCCTTGGCGGTGATGTACCCATGGCCGGAATGGTCGTGGGTGCCACCCGCCGAGTCACTGCCTGGCGCGGTGTCATTGTGCGACGGGGTGGATGTCACCGACGGTCTCCTCACTGCTCACCGGCTTGACCGGCCTGGTTAATACCCCCCTAGGGTACAGTGCTGCGAGGGTGTTGTCAGGCTACCGCGCTCTGCGCCGCTTCGGCCACCGATGTGTGGCCCCTGATGGTCGCTGTCCGCGCACCGCCCAGTTCCAGGCGATCACCGCGATCGGGGTCAGGAATTGGATCATCAGCGTCACGCCGACCTGCGGGTAGGGCCGGGAAAGGACGAAGCTGGCCTGCACCCCGGCGACCGCGATCACGCCGAACCCGCCGACGGTGCGCAGGTGGCGCACGCTGCCGCGCAATCCGCTCGGATCGCTGAGCGTTGGCCGGATGTGGACCCGTTTGGTCGGGAATCGGGGACGAGCGAGAGAATCGGTGCATGAGTTTGGATGTTCGGCCCGCGCTCGCCGTGATCGGCGGTAGTGGCTTCTACGATTTCTTCGATAACGAGGCGACCACCGTCGAGGTCGAGACGCCTTACGGCAAGCCGAGCGCGCCGATCGCGGTCGGCGAGGTGGAGGGTCGCCCGGTGGCCTTCCTGCCCCGGCACGGCAAACAGCACGAATTCGCGCCGCATACGCTGCCGTATCAGGCCAATATGTGGGCGTTGCGTTCGATCGGGGTGCGGCGGATCTTCGCGCCGTGCGCGGTCGGCAGCCTGCGCGCGGATTGGGGGCCGGGGACCGTCGCGGTGCCGGATCAGCTGGTCGACCGGACCTCCGGCCGCCCGCAGACCTACTTCGACGGCGGTGGCGTGCACGTTTCCTTCGCCGACCCGTACTGCGACGAACTGCGCTCTGCGGCAACGAAATCCGCGACGGACGCGCTGCCGATGAAATCCTCGGGCACCATGGTCGTGGTGCAGGGCCCGCGCTTCTCCACCCGGGCCGAGAGCCGTTGGTTCGCCGCGCAGGGCTGGGAACTGGTGAATATGACCGGACATCCCGAGGCGGTGCTCGCCCGGGAACTCGAAATGTGCTATGCCGCAGTCGCTTTGGTGACCGACCTGGATGCGGGCGTCGAGGAGGGCGACGGTGTGCACGCGGTCGACGTCTTCGCCGAATTCAAGAAGAATCTCGGGCCGTTCAAGGAGTTGATCCGGCGCTCGGTTTCGGCGGTCACCGGAACCGACACCTGCGAACGTTGCCGTGTCCATGCGGGAGTGTCGCTGCCGTTCGAACTACCGTGAGCTGTAGGGCGCTAGGTGCTGATCATCCCAGGTCGGAAGATGCGAACGCGGGATGTGGACACGATCTGTTCTGAATGGTGCGGGCGGACTTCCGGCTTCATACGCGGCGGCGAACAGGTGAATCGAACACACTAGCGATATATAGCTGTAGGTTGTATATTGTCAAAGGTGACTGTGACACTGCGAACTGACGCGGACATCGTGTTCCAGTGCGCGTTTCATGTCGTGTGGTGTCCGAAGTTCCGGCGGCGTGTCATCGCCGGTCGGATGGAGGAACGGCTCAAAGAGATCGTTGGCGAAGTCGTCAAAGAGAAGGGGGCGTGGCTGATCGAGTTGGAAACCATGCCCGACCATGTCCATCTCCTCATCGAAGTAGACCCTCGATACGGGGTGCATCGGCTTGTGAAGGCCATCAAGAGTCGTTCCTCGCGCGTATTGCGTGACGAATTTCCCTGGCTGAAGTCGAAACTTCCTACACTCTGGACAAATTCGTACTTTGTGGCCACGGTCGGCGGTGCGTCGCCCGAGATCGTCGAACATTACATCGAACAGCAGAAGGCCCGCTGATGCTCACCGGACGTAGGTACCGGATCGGGTTCACCGCCGAGCAAGCTGAATACGCCGAACCGGTCGGCGACGCATGCAGGGCAGTGTGGAATACCGGACTCGAGCAGCGCCGCGCTTACCGAAAGCGTGGCGCGTGGATCAACTACCAGGAACAGGCCCGTCAGCTAGCCGACGCGAAGAGGGAACACCAGTGGCTCGCGCAGGCTCCGGGCCACTGCTTGCAGCAAACCCTGATGGATCTCGACCGGGCCTGCCGCGACCATGGGACGTGGCGGGTGCGGTGGCGTTCGGGCCGCAGGTGGTCGCCGTCGTTCCGGTTCCCCGAAGGCGGGAAGATCGCCGTCGAGCGTCTCAACCGCCGGTGGGCGCGGGTCAAGCTCCCGAAGTTCGGATGGGTCCGTGTCCGCTGGTCGCGAGCCCTCGGCGGCACGATCCGGCCGGCGACCGTTTTCCGTGATGGCAACAAATGGTACGTGTCGTTGCTCATCGAGGACGGCGCAACTACCCCGCAGCAGCACACCCACCCTGCAGCGGCGGTCGGGATAGACCGTGGCGTCGCGGTCGCCGTAGCCACCAGCGGTGGCGAACTGTTGGACGGGGAGTTCATCACACCGGGGGAAGCGGAACGTATTCGCCGGTTGCAGCGGCAGCTCGCCCGGCGAGAGAAGCGTTCCGATCGATGGAAATCTACCCGTAAGAAACTGGCGGCTCTGTACGCTCGGGTTCGGGCGGGACGTAAGGACTTCGGCGCTCAAACCGCCGAAACCCTCACTACCGGTAATGCGCTAATCGTGTTGGAAGACCTGAAGACCCGGGACATGACTCGCACAGCCAGGGGTACATGTACGGAGCCGGGACGCAACGTAGGCCAGAAGGCCGGGTTGAATCGTGCCATCCTCGACAAGGGCTGGTACCAGTTCGAGCTGGCGCTACAAAGTAAGGCCCGTTATACGGGCACTCGGATAGTGAAGATCGATCCCGCGTACACGTCGCAAACCTGTAATGCCTGTCAGCATGCCGCATCTGGATCGCGTGAGAGCCAAGCCCGGTTCCGCTGCGTCGCGTGCGGGCACTCGGACCATCCCGATGTGAACGCCGCACGAAACATTTTGGCCGCCGGGCTGGCGGTTACAGGGCGTGGAGACTTCGGAGGTACCCGGTCTGTGAAGCGTCAACCGACAACCGCGACCGTCGCATGAGCAGCGGTCACGGTTTGGAATCCCCCGGCTTCAGCCGCAGGGAGGAAGTCAAGAGAGTGCTGGTCACCGGTGCGGCCGGGTTCCTCGGGTCGCGGTTGCGGCGGGCGTTGGCGGTGGCCGGGCATGAGGTTGTCGGCGTCGATGTGCTGTTCGAGGGTGCGCATGAGCCGGATGGGGTTTCGCGGGCGGACGTGCGCGATGCCGATGCGCTCGAGCCTTTGCTGCGCGGTATCGATACCGTTTGTCACCTCGCCGCCGTCACCTCCGGGCCGGAGTCGGCGGTGTTCGCCGCGCACAATGATCTCGGGACGGCGGTCCTGCTCGATGTGATGGGTCGGGCGAAGGTGCGTCATCTGGTACTCGCGTCATCCATCGTGGTGTACGGCGAGGGGCGCTATCGCGGGATGAACAGCGGGCCGATCTATCCCGGATTGCGGCGGCGGTCCGATCTGGATCGCGGCATGTTCGACCACCTGGCGCCGCGTACCGGAGAGTTGCTCACCTGGGAGCCGGTCACCGAGGACGCGCCGTTGCGTCCGCGCGGCTTCTACGGTGCCAGCAAGTTGGCGCAGGAAAACTACGCGCTCGCTTGGGGTTTGGCCAACGGTGCGGCCGTCACGGCATTGCGCTACCACAACGGATACGGCGAAGGCACGCGATCCGGCTTCATCGGAAACTTCCTCGCCGCACTCGATCAGGGCCGCCCGCCATTGGTCGGCGAGGACGGCGGACAGGTCAGGGATGTGGTGCACGTCGACGACATCGTGGCCGCCACCGTGGCCGCCGTCGACCGTCGCCCACCGGGCTTCGTCCCCCTCAACATCGCCTCCGGCCACCCCATCACCATGTGGGAAGTCGCGTCGATCATGGCCAAAGCCCGCGGCGGCCCGGCCCCCGTGGTAACCGGCCGCTACCTCCTCGCCGACGCCCGCCACCTCGCCGCCGACCCCGAACGAGCCAGGCGCACACTGGGTTTCACCGCCAGAATCCCACCCACCCACGGTCTCGCCGAACTCGCCGCCCCCGCGGTCGAGACCACCACACCCCAACGGGAACCCGCTCCACTTCACGTGCGAGCCGTGCCGCCGCCGACCGCACCCCAGCATCAGGTGCACCCGGAGCCACGGCCCGCCGCGCCGATCGCGCGGCCCGACACTCCGGTGCCGAACGTAAACGTGTCCGCGCCCCGGCCGGAGCCGGTGATCGACCGTCCCGGGCCGAATATGAAACCCCCTGGCCCCCGACCCGAGTTGGCCAAACCGGAGGCCGGTGCCGGTTCGTCGATGTGACGGCGCTTGCGCCCACAACTCCGCTGGTCGACATTTCCGGACTTGTCACACCGACTCCTGAGTCGGCTGCTCTGTGAGCGGTCGCATAGGTACTCGAAGATTTCGGCACCGGCCAGCGGGTGCGGTGGGCGCGAAATCCGGCCCGAGGCCCTGCATCAGCGCATCCACGCGGCGTGTGCGCGCATCGAGCAGAAATGGCGCAACCCCAGGCACGGGCGGGGGATCTCCTGGGCCGACCCAGAGATGGACCGCGTACGCCTGCTCGTCGGACCCGATGCCGGCACGGCCCGCAGACACTGTTGCGACCACGTCTGTCGCGAAGTCGGCAGCATCTGATCAACGACCCATCCACTTGCACACGCGGGTCTACTCGCGGAATGCGCTTTCTCGAGTGCGCGGCGTGCGTCCCTGCTGCCGCGAGGTCATCGGTTCCAGGGCGGCCCAGTTGGTACGCGTCGTTCGTCGGCCTGTCGTCGCATTCTGCGATCGATCACGCCTCTGCGAAGGCGTCGGCGTGTGCGTGGGCCCACTGGTCGAAGGTGCGCGGTTCTCGGCCGGTTACTTCCTGCACGGTGGGGTAGACCTGGGATTCGTCGAGGGTGCCGTCGACGAAGAAGCTCCAGAATGCGTCGACGTAGTGCTGCGGCATGGAGGCCTCGAGTTCGGCCCGTGTCTCCGCATTCGTCAAGCCCTGGCAGACAAGTGGCCGGTTGAGCACTTCGGCCAGCACCGCGACCTGATCGGCTGGCACGAGCGCTCGCGGGCCGGTCAGCTCGAGGACGCGCCCGGCCAGTCCGCCGCCGGTCAGGGCGACCGCCGCGACGGCCGCGATATCGGCGGGATCGATCGCGGCGACCGGTACATCGGGGAACTGGGCGCGGATGACATCACCCTGTTCGAGTTGCGGCAACCAGCGCAGCGCATTCGACATGAACGAGCGCGGGCGCAGAAAGGTCCACGCCAGGCCGGATTCGCGCACGTCCCGCTCGGCCTGCGTCATATACGCGGAGACCGCGTTGTTCATATCCTCGAGCGCCGCCGAACCACCCGAAAGCAGCACGATGTGCTGGACGCCCGTCTTCTTCGCGCGGGCGAGCAGGTCGGGGGTGTCGGCGTAGCCCGGCAGCAGGAACATTCCGGTGGCCCCGTCCAGGGCTTCGGTCAGGCTTTCCGGCTGGTTCAGATCGCCCGTCACCGCCTCGACACCGGCGGGCAGCTGTGCCCGCCCGGGATCGCGGACCAATGCGCGCACGGCAGCACCGGAATTACTCAGTGCCGCAACCAGTTCCGTGCCGATATTGCCGGTCGCGCCGGTCACCAGGATCATGTTGTTTCCTCCAGAGTCGCACCGGGTTGTCCCGTCAATCATGCGGAATCGCCGAGCCGCACGTCGACCGATCCGGCCGAATGAATCGAGATCGCCGAGCCCGCCTCGACCGTACCGCCGGTACACCGAGTTAGGCTCGCGCAGTGGATACTCCGCTACGGCTAGAGGTCATCGTGGCCAGCACGCGCCCGGAGCGATTCGCTCCGGTGGTCGCCGACTGGTTCCTGCGCACGGTCCGGGCGACCCCCGAATTCGACACCGGCGTCATCGATCTCATAACCACCCCACTGCCGACCGACCTGACCTTCACGGCCGAGGTCGAGGCCTATCGCCAACGCCTGGCCGCCGCCGACGCCTTCGTCGCCATCACCTCCGAGTACAACCACGGCTACCCGGCGTCCCTGAAAACCGCCTTCGACAACGCGAAACACGAATGGCGCGCCAAACCCATCGGCTTCGTCTCCTACGGCGGCCTCTCCGGCGGCCTGCGCGCGGTCGAACAACTCCGCCAGGTAGTCGCGGAAATCCACATGGTCTCCATCCGCGAAACCGTCAGCTTCCACCAGGCCAAAAGGCGATTCGACGAATCAGGCAACACCCAAGACGGCGCTGCTATAGATGCCGCCGATCGCCTGATCCGCCAATTGGCTTGGTGGGCGAGAACTCTCCGCGCCGCACGCACCACAGACCCCTACCCAGGCTGACCATCCAGGAGCGGAACCCATCGAGGGCAGTCGAAATGGTGGTTCGACGCGCCGACTACTACCACCATTTCACTACCCGCGCCCAAAAAGCCTGGAACGCAACCACAGCCATGCCGCGCACCGAAACAAGCGGCTACTGGGGACTCCCAGCCATAGCCCGCCGCCCGCGCGGATGCCCGATATACGTCGCCTCGCGCGGAATCGACACCAACGTCAGATCGACCTGAGCAGTCCCGGTCCGCAGCACCACATGGTTTCCGATGGCCCCCGGCTGATGGATCGACAGGTCGGGCCGAGTCGCGGGCCACCCCATCGGATCTCCGGTCACATAGATCGTGGTGACACCGGCGTGCGGTGCTGGTGCCAGCACACCGTCGACCACCGTCGCGGTGAACCCGGCATCGGATTGATGCGTCTCCACCGCGATCTGCAGCCGCTCCGGATTCCCGATGGTCGTCACCAGGTTCTCCCAGGCATGCGTTCGATCGGTACGGATCAGGATGCGTTCACCGACCGCCAACGCGCGGAACACCAACTGCTGAGCCAGATACAACTCACCGGCCACATACACCGTGGAAATACCGGTACCGACAATGCGGACCGCGACACCCTGACCCTCGTCATCGGAGCCGATCAGCTGACCGCAACCCGACGACGGCAGATGCAGCGCACCGATCACATCGATCGGGTACTCGGTCACCGGAACCGCGTCGTCGAGATCCGGAATGGCCAGTGGCAGATGCGCGAGCAGACCATCGCGCTGCCGCCCGTTCATCGAGATCAGACCCTTGAGCTTCGTACGCTCCGGCAGTTCCCGCGTGGTCAGCCGCCAAGCCGCACCGATGCTCACCGATTCCGCCGAGCTACCCGGACGTAGCCGCACCGCGACCGTCGTGCCGCGCGACGGCGCGACCCACAGCTGCGAGAGCAGATCCGAACCGAGCCGCTTCGGGTCGACCGCACTACCGATATTCACACTGTTGCCGATCTCGGCATATCGCCAGCGATGAGTCAGCGTGCGCGGATCGAAGCCCTGCGTGACCTGCAGAACCGCCTTGCGGATCTCGGGTGCGGTAAGGATGCGGGCACTGCAGTCCGCGTCTTCCAGGGTGCGCATAATGCGTTGCGTCGCAATGGTTACCGCGCGTGAGGCACCCTCGCTGCCGCCACCGCGCCGGGCCGCGGCCTCCGGGCACGCGATCGCGTCGAAGCTGATGGCGAGCCACACATTCCGGTGTGCGGTCGCGGGCAGCGGTCCCAGCAGCGATTCATAGATCTTGCCCGCGGGCGTACCGGAGCGACTGCGGTGACCGTGGCTGATGATGTCGATACCGCTGAGCAGAATGTCGTGCTGGTTCAGGCATTTCGCCAATTCCGGCAGCGGCAGCAGATGCGAGGCGTGGACGGTGGTACGAGCGATCCGGGTCAGCCCGCCCTTGGGGGCCAGGACCTCGACGACGGTGACAACCCGGCTGCCGTCCCAGTACAGCCCGAGCGAGCGTCCGTCCGAGCCGCGGAAGTCGACGGTATCGCCGAGCTCGTAATCACCGTGGGTGAGGTAGCGCCACCAGGTGGCGATCCAATCCAGGATGGTGCGCTTGGCAATCGGGATCAGCGGCAGCAGTCCGGCGACCACCGCGATGCCCGACGCGGGCCACGCGCCGAGCCCGGCCAACAGGGCGAGCAGTCCGGCAACGAGCCCGATCACCTGCGCGATCAACAGATTCCGCAGTGAGATGCGCCCGAGCAGCGGGCGTGGTCCCGCGCCGGCTTGTTCGGCCATCGTCGTCCCCCCAAGTACCCGGTATCGGCCGTATCGCAGCGGCCGAGCTGAACAATAGTCCTCCGGAACTGTACTGTGTTCCGCGAACGCGAGCATTGTTCGGGGAGGGAAACATGCCTTCAAAACCCACTACACGGTGGCAGGTGAGCGGTTACCGCTTCCTGGTCCGCCGGATGGAACACGCGCTGGTGCGCCGGGATGTGCGCATGCTGCATGATCCGATGCGCTCCCAGTCCCGCGCCTACGCGGCCGGATTGATCATGGCGATCGTGGTGCTGGCCGGTTGCGGCGTGCTCGCACTGCTGCGTCCACAGGACAAGATCGGCAGCAACAAGATCCTGATCGGCAAGGAATCCGGCGCCGTCTACGTGGTGATCAACGATGTGGTGCATCCGACGCTGAATCTCGCATCGGCCCGGTTGGCCGCGGGATCGCCGGAAAAGGCCGTCATCGTCAAGGAATCCGAGATCGGCAAGAAGGCGCGCGGCCAGCTGATCGGCATTCCGGGCGCACCCTCCTCGCTGCGCTTCGACAAGGACGGCAAGGGCCGGATCTGGACCGTCTGCGACCAGATGAAGGTCGACGGCAGCAGGGATCTCACCACCTCGGTGCTCGCCGGAAGTCTCTCGCTCGGTGAGAAGGCCTCGGTCATGGGTAGGGATCGGGCGCTGCTGGTGCAGGGTAAGGACTCGGCGTATCTGGTCTACGAGGGCAAGCGCGCCCGCGTCGACCTCAAGGACCGGGCTGTCACCGACGCATTGAAGATCACCGGCGCAACCGCCCGGCCGATCGGTGAGGGCCTGCTCAATACGATTCCCGAAGTGCTGCCGGTCATTCCGCCCAAGATCGATAATCCGGGCGGCTCGGTGAGCTACTCGGTCGGCAACCACCGCATCGGCGAAGTCGTGCATGTGCCCGCACAGCCCAATACGGAATACGTTGTGCTGCAAGATGGTCTGCAGCAGATCTCGCCGGTGACCGCCGAGATCATCCGCGGCCGATACCGCTCGATATCCAGCAATGATGTCGTCGATCAGACCGACAAGACCTATGCGCCGGTGTCGAACGCGCTGCTGGTCGACGCTTATCCGCAGGTCGTACCGTCCATCGTCGACTACAAGGACCAGCCGGTCAGCTGCCTGTCCTGGAAGCCGTTGGCCGCCGCCGCGGACAACAAGGACGGCGGCAATCGCGCCGAACTGACCGTGCTCACCGGTGTGGCCCTGCCGATTCCGGATAAAGCCAAAGTCGTACCGTTGGCTCAAGCGGACGGTACCGGCCCCAACGCCGACTCGGTCTACATCCCGCCGGGCACCGGCGCCTTCGTCCAGACCACCGGTATCGAACCCGACAGCCGACGCAAGGACAGCAAGTTCTATATCGCCGACACCGGCGTCCGCTACGGCATCAAGGACTCCGACGCGGAAAAGGCGCTCGGCATGGATGCGGATTCGGGCACCAAGGCCGAACCGGCACCGTGGCCGATCGTCGGCCTCCTCGCGGCCGGTCCGAGCCTGTCCCGCGCGGACGCCATGGTCGCCCACGACGGCGTCTCCGCGGACCCGTCACCCTCGAAATCACCTGTCGCCTCGGCGAATTGAGTTAGTCCCCGGACATCGAAGCCGCGCGCAACTCGGCGACTTCGCTTCGTAGCGCGCGGATTTCGTCGACCAGCATCGCGATCTCCACCTCGGTGCGGTCGGCGGTCACCTCGACGGACTTCAGCTGGTCCATCACCCAGCTGGTCGTGGTGCCGATGGCGAAGCTGATCAGGCCGATGCCGAGCGTCATCAGGATCAGTGCGATCATGCGGCCCTGCACGGTCACCGGATACACATCGCCGTAGCCGACCGTGGTCACCGACACCATCGACCACCACAGGGCGTCGCCGAAGTTGTGGATCTTGCTGTCGGGCGCGCCGTATTCGGCATCGAAGAAGGCCAGACTGCACAGCACCAGCGTGAGTGCCGAACTCGTGCCGACGAATATCGCGAGGCGAGCGCGCGTCACCCGATTGCGGTTGAGCTGGTCGAGCACCAACAACGCCGCGCGCAGTAACCGCACTGGACGAAACGGCGGCAGCAGCACGATCAACAGCTCCAGCGGATGCGTGCGCACGAATCGCCGGCGATCGGTGGACAGCCAGGTCCGGATGCCGAAGTCCGCGACGAATGCCACCCAGATCATGATGTCGACCCGTTCGAGCCAGGCATCCAGGCGCGGTGACGCTCCGGTATCCAGCACATGCCAGGCGTAGACACCGATGAAGAGCACGGCGAGCACCAGCATCGGGATGCTGGTCGTGCGTTCCCAGGCTTGTCTACGGCTCGGTTGCCCGCCGTCGTGTTGTGCTACGTGCATGGGAACTACCTGTATCGATCGGGTGCGACACCCTATGTACCGCCGTTTGCCACGAAGACGCTACATATCGTCGGACTTGACGCCGAACCGGCGGCGGATCGGGAACGAGGCGAGGTAGCCGAGCACTAGGGCGGTTCCGATTATCCCGGTGCCGATCAACGCGACATCGCGGGCCCGATTGTCCGGCGGCGGAGCCGGTTTCGGCACCGCGAGCTGGGCGCTCTTGGCCGGGCTCGGCCGCTTGGGCGGCAGCGGCGTGCTGCTCACCTCATCGGTCAGCGCCGCGACCGGATCGACCGCGCCGTAGCCGATATAGGGACTCCACCCCTCGGCGGGCGCGTGCGCGGTGGCCTGCATCCGCTTGACCACATCCAACGCACTCATATCTGGAAAGCGGGCGCGTACCAGCGCGACCACACCGGATACCAGTGGCGTCGCGAAGCTCGTACCGCTCATCGCCTGCTGCTGCCCTTGCTGATTCACGGTGCCGGTCGCGGTCCCGGTACCGCGCGGGTCGAGCGAAACCATATTCTCGCCCGGCGCGGCCACACTCACCCATGGCCCGGGCACCGTGAACTTCGACGGCGCGCCGTTCGAATCGATCGAGCCCACCGAGAGCACATAGTCGTCCCAGCGCGCCGGGCTCACATTGACCCTGACATTGCTCCACGGATCGGCGGACGGATTCAGCGGATCGATGATCTGCTGTTCGGTCTTGCATGAGCCGTCCTGGTTTCCGGCCGCCACGACCACGACCACGTTCTTCTCCAGCGTCGCGTATCGCACTGCCGCGCCGATGGATCCGTCGGCGTCATTGGACGAGCCGCACCACACCTCGGAGATATTGATGACGCTCACGTTCGCATCGGCCGCGCGCCGGATCGCCGAGGCCATGGTGGCCAGATTGCCGTAGCCCTCGGGCAGGTCGTCGGGATTGCGCTCCCTGGACCGGCCTTCCTTTTGATACATCTTGCTGGTCTGACGGATGGTCATGATGCGTGCTTCCGGCGCGACACCGGAGAATCCTTGGCCGTCGATCTTCGAGGCGGCGATCAGGCCCGCGACAAAAGTGCCGTGCCCATCGCAGTCCTCGGTGCCGTCGCCCGAGTTCGCCACGAAGTCGCCACCGGCGATCAGTCCCGGCAACCGGGGATGCCGCGCGACGCCGGTATCGATGACCGCGACGGTCTGGCCCTCACCCCTGGAGAACCGCCACGCGCTGTCCAGATCAAGGGAGCGCTGCGCGGTGGGAATCGTCGCGCCCTCACCGCCGGACACCGTATTCGAGCAATCGGAATTCGCTGGCCGCTCGGTCTTTTCGGGTGGTGCGGCCGGATCGCCTGCGGGCAGCAGACCCGGATTCGCCGCGGGCGGGTGATCCGCGGAAGCCGCACCGGCCCCCAGCCCAAGCGACGCGCTCAGGCCCAACGCCACGGCTGCCGCCGCGACGCGCAGCTGCCTGTTCACAGCCCGCGAACGAGCGAGTAGAGCGAGGCCACCCAGAACACCAGCGGCAGTACGGCGGCCACGAACGCGTACTCGAGCAATTCGACACCACGGCGCATCGGCGGTGTCGCGGACTGGTTCGGAATGATGATGCCGAGAATCAGCGCGGCGACCAGCACCACCATCGCCGCACCGAAGACGGCCAGCGGCTGTTCCATGCCGACGGCGACGCCGACCATCATGATCAGCACGATCGACGCGCCGCCCGCGATCAGCACCACGGCCTGTTCGGCACCCGCGTAGGTCCGGCTGCGGAACATCAGCACCACGGCGGTCACCAGCGCCAGCGCGATACCCGGCCAATACGGATCCTGCGCGCCGGGGCCGGTGCCCGCCAACGCACCCGCCACAGAAAGCAGTGTGGTCGCCGAGACGAGTCCGGCCAGGTACATCCGGGCCCGTTCCGACTTCACCCGCAGCGCGTCCATGGTCGGCAGCGCGCGGTGATCGTCCGGATCGTCCTCCGTCGGGTCGATCGGGGTGCCGGGGGAGGGCACCGGCGGTAGCGGAAGGCTTGCCAGCAGCATCGAAACCCGCGGCGCGAGTGAAAGACCCGCGAGTCCGACCGCGGCGACGACGGCGCCGATGGCCTTCTCCGGCTGGTCGGTGAGCACGCCGACCAGCGCGGCAGGGACCGCGTACACCGCGAGCGTTGCCGCGCCGATGAACAGCGCGAGTCCGACGCCGGTGACACGCCACGCGAGAACCGCTGTCGCGCCGACCAATACCGAACCGAGCAGCAGATGCGCCCAGCCGTAATCGTCGGGCACGTAAAGCATTCCGGCGGTGAACGCGGCGGGCAGCGCACAGCCGCCGAGCACCAGCGCGGTCGAGGTGTCGCCGTACATCCTGCTGAGCACCATGCCCGCGATCACCAGCAGAATCGCCACGGTCAACCCGAGCGAACCGCTGATCCAGCCCGGCAGTGCGTCTTTGGACAGCAGAAGGCCGAGGCAGCCGACGATCATGGTAAGCGCTGCGAGCACCGAACCGGTGATCCGCGCGACCTTCGGGGTCCAGCTGCGGTAGTGATCGGCGTCGGCGATCGCGACGTTGTACATGATGTCGTCGAACAGCGGCGTCGGCGCGGTATGCGAGGCACTCTCCAACATGAGCAACTCGCCGTCGCGCACACCGTGCTCACCGAGGCTCAGCGAATTGGAGAAGGGCGGATGGCCGATCCTGGCCAGCACCCATTCGGCGGGCTCGAAGCGCTCCCCCTCATTGTCGAAATCGTTGGTGCGGCTGTGTTGAGCGACCATATCGACGACACTCGGGATCACCAGCGCGACCGGCACATCGACCGGAATCGCCATATCCACCTGGGTGTGCTTCGCGAGAATCGTGACCCGGGCAAGGTCGGGCGCACGGACGATACCGCGCGAGGATTCTTCGTCGATGTGGTCAAGTCGCGCGTGCGTCAAGCTTCCCCCAACTCGGTCTCTACCTCGTATTTCCGCGTCCCGTGAGCGAGGGGGCCAAGCTTGCGAACCCACCGTTCGGGCAGCAGAATGCTGGTCGAACTGTACGACATGTCAGCTGTGGCCTCTACACTGAGGCCGAAAAAGTGCAGCTTGCGAAGAGGGGGATCTCGTCCGATGAGTACCGTCCGGTTCCAGCGGCGCGCGCGTCGCGAGATGCCGCGCTCGCCAGGTGGCGAGGTCACGCTGCAGCCGCCGCCCGAAATCCCAAGGGTGACACCGGGCAGCCTGGTATCGAAGCTGATGCCGGTCGTGATGGTCGTCGGCATGGTCGGCATGATGGCGCTGATGTTCACCCAGGGCGGCAGCAGCATCACGTCGAACCCGATGAGCATGATGTTCCCGATGATGATGGTCGTCTCCATGGTCGGCATGTTCGCCGGTCAGGGCGGCGGCAAGGGACAGAAGGCGGCCGAGGCGAACGAGGACCGCAAGGACTATCTGCGCTACCTCGATCAGGTCCGCAAGGACGTCGACCAGACCGCAACGCAGCAGCGCGCTTCCGTCGAATGGAGCCATCCGGAGCCTGCCCTGATCTGGATGCTGGCCGGAACTTCTCGCATGTGGGAACGCCGCGCCGGGGACAAGGACTTCTGCCACGCCCGCATCGGCACCGGCGGACAGCGCCTGGCCACCCGTCTGGTCGCGCCGGAGACCGGTCCGGTCGAGGAATTGGAGCCGATCGCGGCGGTTTCGCTGCGTCGCTTCGTGCGCGCGCACTCCACCGTTCCGGATCTGCCGACCGCGATCGCGGTCAAGGGCTTCGCGACCATCGCACTGGACGGCGACCGCGCCGAGGCGCGCGATATGACCCGCGCAATGCTGTTGCAGCTGTGCATGTTCCAGGCGCCGGACCAGGTGCTCATCGCCGTCGTCTGCGGCCCGGACACCGCCCGCGAATGGGAGTGGACCAAGTGGCTACCGCACACCCAGCATCCGGACGCGCAGGACGGCATCGGCACCCAGCGCATGTTCTACGGTTCGATCCGGGAGGCCACCGCGGGCCTGCATCCGTTGCTGGCCAACCGCGTTCGCTACTCCCGTAACCAGCCGGCCAACGCCAACCTGGTGCATATCGTCATTGTCGTCGACGGCGGTCTGCTCGAGGCCGAAGAAGACCAACTTCGCGAATCCGGTTACGAGGGCGTGACCATCATCGACTTGTGCGGCTACGCACCGCGTTTGGCGGTTTCGCGCGGCATCAAGATGGTCGTCGAGAACGGTGAATGCGTCGGTCGCGGCGCCACCGGCAACCAGGAGCGTTTCGCGCTGATCGACCGGATCAGCCCGCAGCAGGCCCAGCAGGTCGCGCGCCGACTCGCGCCGTACCGCGCCGCAACCCAGCGCAGCAGCGATGTCGAACACGATGACGCCGAAGTGATCTCGACCTGGACCCAGCTGATGAAGCTCGGCGATATCGGCACATTCAATCCCGAGCATGCCTGGCGTCCCCGATACGGCCGCGAGCGGCTGCGCGTGCCCTTCGGTGTCGGCGCGGACGGTGCGCCCATCGAACTCGATATCAAGGAAGCCGCCGAAAGCGGTATGGGCCCGCACGGATTGTGCATCGGCGCAACCGGTTCCGGTAAGTCGGAATTCCTGCGCACCCTGGTGCTCAGCCTGCTGGCGACCCATTCGCCGGACCAGCTGAACCTGGTGCTCGTCGACTTCAAGGGTGGTGCGACCTTCCTCGGCTTGGACGGCGTACCGCACGTCGCGGCCGTCATCACCAACCTCGAAGAGGAAGCCGACCTCGTCGACCGTATGCGCGACGCCCTGGCCGGTGAGATGAACCGCCGCCAGGAAGTACTGCGCCAGGCGGGCAACTTCGCCAACGTCTCCGAATACGAGAAGGCGCGCGCCGCGGGCGCCGATCTGGACCCGCTGCCCGCACTGTTCGTGGTGCTCGACGAGTTCTCCGAATTGCTCACCCAGCACCCGGATTTCGCCGAACTGTTCGTGATGATCGGCCGCCTCGGCCGCTCGCTGCACGTGCACCTGCTGCTGGCCTCGCAGCGCCTCGAAGAGGGCAAGCTGAAGGGGCTGGAGAGCCACCTCTCCTACCGCATCGGTCTGAAGACCTTCTCCGCCAACGAATCCCGACAGGTCCTCGGCGTCCCCGACGCCTACAACCTGCCCGGCGTCCCCGGCGGTGGTTACCTCAAGTCCGACTCCGGTGAGATCCAGCGCTTCCAGGCCTCCTACGTCTCCGGCCCCTACGTCGGCGGCGGCTCCCA
This sequence comes from Nocardia pseudovaccinii, assembly GCF_050942345.1. Lineage (NCBI taxonomy): Bacteria > Bacillati > Actinomycetota > Actinomycetes > Mycobacteriales > Nocardiaceae > Nocardia > Nocardia pseudovaccinii. The sequence goes on along the minus strand of NZ_CP192074.1, from coordinate 8,833,122 downwards.
GCGGGAGGTCACCCAGGCCGGTGTCGCGGGCGGCGAAATCGACATCAAGGCACGCCCTTTCACCGCCACCCACGTCGACTTCCGCACCATCGACCGGGTCCCGCTGCCGTCCGAGCCGTCGCACGATCCCGAACCGCAGTCCGACGACGCCGAACAGATCTCCAACCTCAATATGCTGGCCTCCCGCATCGCCGGCCACGGCCGCCCGGCCCATGAGATCTGGCTCCCGCCCCTGGAAGAGGCCCCCACCCTCGACCAACTGATCCCACGCAGTGTGCTCACCGGCGAATACTCCGCCGTCGCCACTCTGCGCGCGCCGATGGGCATCGTCGACCGTCCCTACGACCAGCGCCGCGATCCCTTCGTCGTGGACCTGTCGGGTTCGCGAGGCAATGTCGCGGTCGTCGGTGGCCCGCAGTCGGGTAAGTCGACGGCTCTGCGCACCATGATCATGGCCCTGTCTCTTACCCACACCGCCGAACAGGTGCAGTTCTACTGCCTCGACTTCGGTGGCGGCACCCTGGCCAGCCTCGAAGGCCTGCCGCACGTGGGCTCGGTGGCCAGCCGTCTCGACGAGGACAAGGTCCGCCGCACCATCGCCGAGATGACCACCATCGTCCGCCAGCGCGAGGCTCGGTTCCGTCAGCTCGGCATCGAGTCGATGACCGAATTCCGTCGCCTGCGCGCCATGGATCCGGCGAGCAGTCCCGGTGCAGCCGGTGCGCACGAGGACCCCTTCGGCGATGTCTTCCTGGTCATCGACGGCTTCGGCTCCATCCGCCAGGACTTCGACCCCCTCGAGCAACCCATCATGAACCTCGCGGTTCAGGGCCTGTCCTACGGGGTCCACGTGGTCATCGCCCTCGCGCGCTGGGCCGAGGCGCGCCCCGCTCTGAAAGACCAGATCGGCACCCGCATCGAGCTCCGCCTCGGTGACCCCATGGACTCCGATCTCGGCCGCAAGTTCGCTTCGCTTGTGCCGCAGGGCCGTCCGGGACGCGGTATGACGCCCGAGTGCCTGCACATGCTGACCGGTCTGCCGCGCATCGACGGAAGCGCGGATCAGGACAACCTCGGCCAGGCCGTCGCCGATGCGGTGGCGACCATCGCCCGGCTGACCCCGGGCCGCCCCGCGCCCGCGGCCAGGATGCTGCCGGAACTGCTGCCGCGCGAGCAGTTGCTGCAGCTCGCGGGCAACTGGCCGTCGCAGGTCGACCCGGACGTCAAGTGCATGCGAATTCCGCTCGGTATCAACGAATCCGAGCTGGCCCCGGTCTATCTCGACTTCAACGAGAGCCCGCACTTCATCGTCCTCGGTGATACCGAGAGCGGTAAGACGACATTGCTCCGGACGATCATCGAGAGCATCGCGGCGTCGAATACCCCGGATCAGGCGCGTTTCATCCTCGGCGACTACCGACGGTCGATGCTGGGACTCGTGCCCGACGGATACCTCGCCGGATACGGCTCCACCGCACCGCAGTTCACCCAGAACATGACCGATCTCGCCGCCTATGTCGCGCAGCGGACGCCGGGACCCGACGTCACGCCACAGCAGTTGCGCGACCGCTCGTGGTGGCGTGGTCCGGAGCTGTACGTCATCGTCGACGACTACGACCTGGTCGCCTCCTCCAGCGGCAATCCGGTATCGGCACTGGTCGACCACCTGCCGCATGCGCGTGACCTCGGTTTCCACGTGATCATCGCGCGGCGCTCCGGTGGTGCCAGCCGCGCCATGTACGAGGCGACGGTGGCGCGCATGAAGGATCTCGGTTCGGCCGCTCTGGTCATGAGCTGCAATAAGGACGAGGGCGTGCTCTTCGGCACCACCCGCCCCGGTATCAAACCGCCTGGGCGTGGCACATACGTCACGCGCAATACCGAGGGCTTGATTCAGCTGGCCTGGATGCCACCGGCCGAGTGATGTCGAACGTCGATCTGGTGGTGACCGACACCCGAATATGGGCGCGCGGTCCGGCCACACATTGGGATGTGCCGCCGTCGGTGGTGCTCGGCAGCAACGGTGATCTCGTTGTCGGCGAGCCACTTACGCCGCCGACACAGGTCAGCTCAGCCGTCCAGTACATCGCGGCGGATCGGATCGCCTTGCTGCCGCGCGTGCCGAGTCTCGCCGAGGCGATGGGCTCGGTAGTCGGCACCGTAATGCGCAACCTAGGTGTCCCGGTTCCGTGTGCGCAGCTCACCGTCGTATGTCCGACCGAATGGGGTGGTCGTCGGCGAGCGGTATTCGCCGAGGCCGCCCGCCGCTTCGCCGCGGATGTGGTGTTCGAGGACATGGCGATTCGCGCGGTGATCGCTGATGTCGGCACCGCCCGCAGCCGTCGCACGGTCGTCTTGGAATGCGGCCCGCTCTCGACCACCGCGACCGCGGTGGTGCGCAGCCATCAGGGTATTCGAATCGAATCGTGTGAACACGAACCGAATCTCGCGGTCGCCGATATCGAGCCGGAGTCGAGTGGCTTCTACGATCTGTGCGAGCTCATCGATCGCGTGCTCGCGGGTCAGCCCGCCGATTTTGTTCAGGCTGTCGGAGTTTCCGATTCGGCGAAGCTGGACCTGATTCGTTCGGCGGTGCAACAGGTCTGCACACAGGCGATCGAAGTGCGTCCGATCGCGGGCGCGGATCTGATGCGCGGACCACAGCAGGAACCGGAATATCAGCCCGAAGTCGCGCCGTTGCCGACCACCGAGTGGATGCAGCCGCTGCGTCAGCGGGCCGCGGCCATGCAGCCACCCGGCCGAAATACCAAGGCCTATGCGATCGCTGGTATTGCCGGAGTGCTGGTGGTCGCCGCAGTGGCCGCCGGTGCCGTATTCGCATTCGGTGGCTCGGACGATACCCCTGCGGCCTCGGCGGCGAGCACCTCAGCGGCCGCAGGCACGACCGCACAGTCGCCGGTCACCCAACCGCCGACGACCTCGAAGCCATCATCGGAAACCGTTGGACGCGTACGCTTTCAGATCCCGTCCGGGTGGCGCCTGACGCAGGCCGTCGACCCAACCAAATCGCGAGTCGACCTCGTCCCGTCGGACGGAACCCGTGCCCGCATCACACTGATCCAGACCCCGGTCGCCCCGGGTACCGGATACGAGCAGGTCGCCGCCAATCTCGAAACTCAGATGAAACAGCAGCCCGACGGCAAGCTGAGCGATCTGAGGCGCGACGTGGTCTTCGGCGGTAAGTCCGGGCTCGCCTACACCGAACAGCCAGGCGACGGCTCGACGGTGAGCTGGCACGTCCTGGTCGAGCACGGACTTCAGGTCAGCACCGGATGCCAGTACCTCGGTGGCACCGACTCGATCAAACAACCCTGCGAGCAGTTCGCGGCCTCGCTACAGGTCAATTCCTGAATGGTGTTGTCCCAGTACGGGTTGCACCGCCGTTCCGCGCATAAACAATTCGAGCCCCCGGCAAACCGCCGGGGGCCACGAATAGTTCGGATGATCGGAACTCAGAAGAGGCCAGCGAGGGCGGTGTCCGTGCCCTGCAATTCGGAGTTTCCCTTGTCGATCAGCGTAGCGGCACCGCTCAGCGTCGTGTTGAGCTGCACGACATGCTGGTTCCAAGTCGTCTGGTACTGCTCGAAGGCCTCCTTGGCCTGACCGCCCTGAGTGTCGAAGAATGCCTTGACCTTCTTCTCGAACGCCTCGAGCTCGTTCCGAATGTTCTCGGCGCGGTTGAGGATCTGGCGGGCACCGTCCGCAACGCCGTCGAAATTAGCGGAGATCGGCTTGTCCATGCTCATTATTCAGACTCCTTTGTGGCGTGATTCTGGAAATTAGACCGCGGGCAGGTCCAGGCTGGAAACCTGCGTCTGGATCTGCGAGGCGAAATCGTGCGTCTGATCCGAGAACTGGTTGCTCATCTTGAGCAGGTTGTCGGCGGTCTGCATCAGCTGGTCGTTCATCTTGGAGGCCTGGAAGTAGTACCGCTCCATGAAGGCATTGAAGGCGTCGCGGGCCGCGCCCTGCCAGTTGGCGCCGTTCGTGACGTTGTCCTCGTCGGTCTTCAGCTGACTGATCGCGGCGTTCAGGCTGTTGTGCTGCTCCATGAACTCCTTCGCCTTCGCATTGATACCCTCGGTATCCGCAACGAAATTCCCTGGTGAAGTCATCGCTTCTGCTCCTGGTTCTGGTTCTGGTCAACATCCCGACTGCGAGTCGACCTCGTTCATATGGTTGGACGCGTCCTCGGCCCGTTCGGTTCCATCCAGTTCGAAAGAATCTGGCAGTTCCATCGCGTCACACGGGCGCTGTAGCTTTGTCGACCGGGCTTCATCACGGTCGGAGGGCCACACAGATCCCCCCGGATGCCTTGGACCGCAATGTCATCGTCTCGGTCACCACCAGCACACCGATCCCCTCCTTCCCCCTGCTCGCGGCCACTGAACTGGCGAGTGGGCTGGCTGCGAATACCCTACCGAACAGCGCAGTGTCGCGTCTACAAGACCGATCCCCGTTCGATAAGACTGTTGGCCGCGTCCGCTGTGTTACTTGACGACCTTGCCGATCGACGGAACCATCTTGTCGACCAATGTGTCCTGGGACTGACCGGTCCACACCTGGAAAGCCTGTACCGTCGAGGGGTCGTCGATCACAACGATCTTCGCGCTGCTGGACAGGAGGCCGCCGGGCAACCCACGCAGGCCACCGTTCCCGGCTTGGCTGTCGGTCCGCAGCACGATCACGACCTCGGAATCGACATCCGCCGAATAACTTGCGGCCGACAGTGCGCGGGGCGACTTCTCATCGCCGACGGCCTTGTATTTGGTGCTGTAGACAAAGCCGAGGTTCTGCAGGAACTTGGATTGCTCGCTGGGATTGAGCACCACAGAGAGCGTCGAGTTGCCGAAATTGAATGCGGTGACAGTCTTTCCCGAGAATTGCGGATTGGCATTTCGTGCTTCGGTCACCTTGTCGCCACCACCGGAGCCGGATCCGCCGCTGGTCAAGAAGAACGTTCCAGCTGCGACGGCGGCAACGACGACTACGGCGAGAGCCGCCGGTATCAGGAATCGGCGGATGGATGACCGGCGGGAGTGGTTTCGCTGGGTCGCGATCAGGCTCTGGTCGGTGTTTTCCTGTGGCGCGAATCCAGTTGTGGAAGTTCGGGTTTGGGTGTGGTAGCCAGTGGAAGCGTACGGATCCGCGGTAACCGGCATGGTCGGGCTGGTCGAATATCCCGCGACAGGCATGCGGTTATCGGTCGAGTACCCGGCCTCCGGGGCACGGAATTGAGCACCGTAAAGGGCGGCCTCGGCGGCTTGGGTGAACTCGCGACATGTTGCGTAGCGCTGTGTCGGGTCCTTGGCCATCACTTTCTCGATCACCGCATCCAACGCGGGCGGCAGACCCGGTCGAACCGCGCTCAGTTTCGGTGGTGGCTCGTGCAGGTGGCCCATCATGACCACGGCCGGCATGGTCGACGGATACGGGTTCTGCCCCGTCAGCAGCTTGAAGAACGAGCAGCCGAGGCTGTAGATATCGGCGCGATTGTCCAGGCTGGTTCCGACCAACTGCTCAGGCGGGGCATAGGCAACCGTAGCCATGAAATTGCCTGTCGCCGTGAGGTCTTGGCCGTCCTCCGACGATTTTGCGACACCGAAGTCGGTGAGCAGTATTCGTTCCTCATCGCCTTCTTCGGCGGCGGAGAGCAGGAAGTTCGCCGGTTTCACATCTCGGTGCAGCAGCCCGCGCCGATGCGCGTAGTCGAGCCCTTTGCCCACCTCGGACACGATCCGCAGGGCGCGCTGCGGGGTCATCACAGAGGGGCCCTTCTTGGCCTCGTCCGCGGCATCGACACCGTCGATGTACTGCATGGCGATCCACAGCTGCCCGTTCTCCTCGCCGCGGTTGTACACCGCGACGATGTTCGGATGATCGAGTCCGGCAGCCAGATTCGCTTCGCGCTCGAAGCGGGCGCGGAATTCGTCGTCGGTGGACAGATCGGCGCTCAGCACCTTCAATGCGTCACGACGCGGGAGGATCGGGTTCTGGGCCAGGTACACCGTGCCCATACCGCCGCTGCCGAGAACTTGAAGTACCCGGTAGCCGCCTACGATTGCGCCGGGCCGCAACGCCATTCGGTCCTCCTCGATGATGTCGAACGCCCGGATACGCGAGCCTCCGCCAGAAATCTAGCAAGTCGTCGGTGGGTATTCGAGTCGCATCCGAACCGTCCTCAACGGCTCTGCAGCAGGACATACTGCGCGGAGACCTTCTGGTGCAGATCCTGCAGTTGCTTCCCGAACGCCTGCACGACGTACCGATCGACCTGGAACACACACAGATTCATCGAGCCGGTCGGATTCTTCTCGGTTACTCCATCCGCGAAACATTGGACATGTTCGCCGAGTCCGGCCGGTGCAGCGACCATCTTCTGATCGGGCTTCAATGGCTGCCACGTCGTCCAGAGGTCCTCGGCGTCCTTCATGGTTTTGGTTCGGAAGACGACGGCATCGCCGAACGACACCAGATCGACGCCGTATTTCTCCAGTTCCGGCAGTGTTGCTTGGCCAGCATTCATCAACGACACCGTACCGCGGCCGCTGAAGACACCATCGGGCTCCGCGCGAATGGGTCTCTCCGGATTGCTGGGTATGGTTCGGCCGAGTAAACCCTGTGGGTCGAGCGGGATCCGTGAGAGTTCGCCGGCCGGAGTCGGCTGGAACTTGTCGAGCAGCGGGAGTTGCACTCCGAGCATCTTTTCGACCTGCGATGTCAACGCGGGCAGATCGGGTGCCGAGGTATCGTCCACCACTTTGATGTAGACGATGTACCGGTCGTGCACCGTCCATGAGCCGACAGAGGAGATGTCCGGCCGCCAATGTGCGTACGTATTCGGCTTCGAAATCGAAACGGGCTGATTGTCGGCGTTGTAGGTGAAGTCGTCGTGTTCGAGGGTCGGCCCGACTGCCGACGCGGTTTGCGCATCCGGGAACATCAGCACCGCGACATTCAGCGTTCGTCGCTTGTCCTCCTGAGCGCCCCCGGTTCGCCACGCGTTGACCCAGCCCGCGACCAAGTCCTTCGCGACATCATCGAAGGTGTCGTTGATGACGAGGCTGCCGAGGGTCTTGCGGTTGAGGACAATATGCGTCGCGATGCCCCAGGCATCCTCGACGTAGGCGGGATCGGCTTCGTACGGCAGCGCCACGTAGTCGGCCAGTCGTTGTGCCTCGCGCGCCCGAGCTTGTTTGTCGCTCTTGGCATTACCTACTTGGCGCGGCTTGGTCTGATAGTTGCCGAAATCGAGCTTCGACGCGTCCGGCTCCACGCGGACCGGCTGTCCGGTCACCTGCGAGCCACAGCCTGCCGATGCGGTAGCCAACGCCGCGACCATGCACAGCGCCACTACTATTCGCACAGCCGTCGGCCTGGTAGTGAGCTTCATGCCCTCCCCCTAACGCCCGTAAGCAAGTAGCTTGTATTGCGCAGCGGCTTTTTGGTACGCCTCTTGCACATTGGTTCCCTCGACCTTTGCGACGTATCGGTCGTACGCGAGATAGCACGCCGGCGGGTAACTGAGCGACGAGGTCTTTTTGTCCTTGGTGTCGAAACACTTCGCGTCCGGCATGTTGGGTGGCGCGTCGATCGGACGGTATCCATCGGACCGCTGATCGATAAGGGCGGCGATCAGGCGGACGGTGCTGCTGACATCACGAGTGCGAAATACCCTTTCGCCGGAGTATGCGACCAGATCGACGCCGGCATCATCGAAGGCGGCTTTGGATAGTGCCGGGAACCTCTCGGAAGGCAGCGCGCTGCGTTCGGTCATGAGCCTCGTCCGATCGATCCCGGAAATGCTCAGCTGCCGGTCTTCGAGCGGCAGGGTCCGGCCGAGTAGGCCGTCCACATCCAGCGGAAGGGACCCGAGCTGATCGATCGGCGTCGGCGAATAGTTCTTCAGTGCCTCGATACTCTTGGTGAACGTCGCCTGGGTGAAAGCGATCAGCGGCGCGGTGTCGACAGGTTCGCTGACCGGATCGGTGATGTACACGTACAGCAGCATGGTGTCGTGTGCGAGGAATGAATCCAGCGTCCGCTTACCGGGCGACCATTTCGCACGGGCGCTCGGGTGTTCCGGGATCGTCACGGTCTCGCCGGGGTCCAGCTCCGCCTGGCGGTCGGCTAGGCGACGGGCCGCGGTCTCGGCCTTGGTCGCGTCGGAGAATCGAAGCGTATCAATGATTACCGAGCTGCCGACCCACGGGTTCTTGCGGCGCTCGCCAGATGATTCCCACCCGGCGACGAGTCCTTGCGCGAGGTCGGGGAACTCCTTGCTCGAGATAGACGTCATCGTTGCCGGTGATTTCAGGGTGGTCCGCCCATCCACCGATGCCAAGCGCTGGTAAACGAACTTCCCGTCTATTTCGAAAGGTAACGGTATCGAGTTTCCGATCCGCACCGACTCCAGGTTGGCTCCCGAGTCCGCCGTGCGCGTGGATTCCATATCGCGTGGCGTTGTCGGATAGTTCCCCGAGTCCAGTTTGGTCACGTCGATGGCGGGGGTGGTCGCGTCCTTGCTGTCACCGCAGGCTGCGGTCGCGGCGAGGGCCACGGCGATCAGGGCGTACAGGCTGTGTCGGAATCGCATGTTCGGACTCACTCGCTCTTGGCCAGGATTGCGTACTGAGCGGCGGCGCGCTGGTACAGCACCGGATCCAGGTTTCCGGTGAACGTTCTCCCGACGACGACGGCCGCGTACCTCCCATAGACCACGACGCAGTATTGATCGAAATTCCTTGTGTCGTCTCTGGCATCGAGCTTGATACAGGTGGCATCGGGCAGGCCCGGTGGCGATGCGATGATCTCGTCGTTCTTACCGGCCTTGGCCAGGACGGATTGCAGGTGGAAGGCGCCGGACAGGTCGCGCGCACGATAGAGGATCGCGCCACGGCGTCCGACGAGATCGACCCCGCTCTGATCGAATGCCTTCTGCAGCTCGATGGGATTGCGCTCGAAGTGCAGTTCGCCGGACGGTTCGAAATAGCCGAAATCACTCTTGCCGATGAACGGGTCGCTGAAGTCCGGGGCCTCGGGCAGTGCGCGGCGCATGATGTTGTCCGGATCCGTCGGCAGGTCGAGCAGGTCGTCCAGTGGTACCGGCTTCTGCTGGTCCAATCGGGTGATCTGCAGGTCGATGGCTTTACCGATATTGTTCGCGACCATGGTCTGATTCGGTTGAGGGAGAGCGGCATTCGCCACGATCACGTACGGGCCGTGCGCGACGAACGAGGTCACCGTCTTGTCGTCGGGCGAGGAGGCCCGAGCATCCGAATGCCCCGGGATGGCCACCGGATGACGGCCCGGACTGCTGTTGGTGAGCTGATCGAACTGGTCGGCGGCGGCTCGCCCGGCCGCGTCGGTCGGGAAGCGCAATACCGAGATGATCAGCTTCTTACGACTGCGGAGATTACCGTTGGTACCGGAGACATAAACTCCCGCAAGGAGATTGTTGTCAGTTGCGACCGGACGATACAGTTCAGGAAAGGATTTCTCGCTGATCATCGAATCGGCATTCGCCATCAACGTCTGATTCGCGGTCACGCTGATTTCGCTGTCGATCTCGAACGGATGAACCAGATAGTTGAGCATCCGGCGCGCTTCGATCAGCCGCAGGTCGGGAATGCTGGTGATGTCGGGAGCGTAGGCAGTCGGCTCGGCGGTATACGCCCCGGTCTTCAATGTCACAACATCGACCGGCGAAAGCCCCGGCCCTGGTTGCCCTGTCACGGTCGCCGAACAACTCACGCTCGCTGCGGTTGCTGCGGCGAGCAGTGCGACGAACCCGCCTCGGTACCTCATACTTCCCCCGTTCCGGAGCTATTCTCCCCGTTCGCGTACTCCTCGCGGGATCCTACTTCACACCTCTCGTCGGCGCCGGAAGCATTTTGGGAAGGCAGCGACTCGGCTGGGCCCTCTTCACCTGCGCTTTGAGCACCGGAACTGCGTTCTGCGCGCTGGCGATATCCAGATCATCAGGCCCTTGCCGAGGAATTGTGGAGCCCGAAAGGACGGCGTCACAGACTCACACGGAGTTAGACGTGCTCTGTCAGAGGCTATTGGCCAAAAGCGCGTACTGCGCGGTCACCTTCTGTCGCACATCCGGTTCCTTATCGCTGGTGACCACACCGACATACCGCTTGTACGGGACATAACAGCGGTATTTGTACTGCCGCTCGGGATCGCCTTTGCTGTTGAGCTGCAAGCACTTCGCGCCGGGGACGTCCTTGGGTGCGTCGATCGGGTCGAAGGTGTTGCGCACCTCGTCGATCAGCCCGTCGATGAACTTCTGGGCGGCCGGATAGTCGCGGACGCGGGTGACCGAGCCGTTGTCGACGATGGCGAACCGCTCGACCCCGACCTCGTCCACCAGCTTCTGGGTCTTGGCCTCGTCCTCGGCCGACTGCACGAAGTAACTCGGCCCGTAGACCGCGAAGTTATCGGCATTCGGGGTGTGCCCACGACGATCCGCGACCACTACGCGCCCGAGCATGCCCTCCGGGTCGACCTTCAGGCTGCTGAATTTCTCCTGCGGCGTGGCCTGGAATTTGTCCAACGCGGGGACCTGGGCGTCGAGTGTCTTCTCGACCCAACTCTGCAGGTCCGAACTGTCCGCGCGGGGCCGCCCGACGAACAGCGAGATGACGAACTCCTTGTGCGCCATGAAGGTTCCGATGTTGGCAATGCCGGGACGGTAGTGGATATAGGCATCCGGGTATTTGCTCGACGTCAGTTTGCGGTTGTCGGGTGAGATGTTGATGTCGGCGTCTTCGAGTTCCCTGGCGGCGATCTTCGCGGTGGCCTCGTCCGGGAACCGGAATACGACGTTGGTGATCGCCGTGGTGTCGGCCGACGGCCGGGTCTGACCGGGCGGATCGGGCTTGTCCGAACCGCTGGTCGCGTATCCGGTGAGGTACTTGCGGTTCACCAGCACCGGCTTGGACGCGGACGCGACGTGTTCGACGGCATCGTCGATGCTGCTGAGTACCTTGCCTTCGCGCCCGTAGGTGAGCGACGGGTCGATCTTCGAACTGGCGACCACGGCCTCCGACATTCGCATGCCCTCGACCAGCGCCCCGTTCGAGCCCGCGTCCTGGTCGTATTTGTGCCGATCGACCGGATAGGTGCCGACCTCCAGTTTGCGCACGTCTTGCTCGGCCGCCAGCGGCGTACCCTGCACGCCGCTGCAACCGGCCAGCACGCCGGTCACCGCGATACAAGCCACGGCGAGCGCGATGCGCGAAGTCCTAACCATGACAGGGCCCCTCGTTCCTCCCGATGTCCATCTGAAGTTACCGGACGGACGCCGGGCAGGGGGACCCCTTAGGGCTTGGATTGCAATACCCTTGTCGATGTGGCGACGACACCGCAATGCGCACCTCCGGAAGGCCGATACCGTTGAAGGATCGGCAGGTCGAGGTCGTTGTCGGAGGTCACGCCGTCGCCCGGGTCGCGGGTGCGGTGTTGGTCGTCGCGCATCGTGGGCATGCGCGCCCGACTCCGGACGCACCCGCCGTTATCGCGCTGGAATCGCTGGCCGAACTCGTGCGCGACGCCGCCGAACAGCATCCGGAGGGGCCGGGCGCACTGGTCGCGCGGGCGGCAACCCGCTGGCTGATGACGCATGCCGAGCGGATCAGTCCCGGTGCGCCAATCGATTTCGGGATCCTGTCCGCGGCCGAGACCGGCGGGGCGGCGATCTTCCTGCACGGTGCCGTCACCGCGGTGCTCGCCGGTGACGGAACGGTCGAGCGCTATCGGGGCAGTGATGCTGCCTTCACGGTGGACCGGGTCGCATCGGTGCCCGCGCGTGCCGTCGCGCTCTTCGTCGATGACCCCGAGGGCCGTATTCCGGATGTGCCCGCAGAGCGGGGGATCGGCTGGTTGGTCGAGGGGATCGCACAGGCGGGCGGCGCGATCGTCTGGTCGGACGCGGTGCGCGGCCGGTCCGAACCGGCGCGATCGGAGCACGCGCATCCACCGCCGACCGCGCGCATCGACTCGGGACCGACCCAGCGTCCCGAGCCCGAACCGCAGCTCGAGGCCGAACATCTGACCGAGACCCGCGCCTCTACCGCGATGCTCGATTCGGTTCAGGAGCAGGAACCGGTCGACCCGCATCACGCGCCGACCCAAACGGGCGGCACCAATCCGGCCCCGCGCCCGGATCCGGATCTGCAGCGCAGGCTGGAGGCCACCGCGAAGGCCACCGCGCTCACCGTCAAGGTGCTGGGATTCAAGTGCGCGCGTGCGCATCCCAGCGATCCGCGCTCGGCGTTCTGCACGGTCTGCGGGATGCCGGTGGATCAGACACAGCAACTGATCGAGGTGGTCCGCCCGCCGCTGGGCATGCTGGTCCTAGACGACGGCATGACCTACATGCTGGCCGCGGACGCGGTCCTCGGCCGCGATCCGGAACATTCCGAACAGGCCCGCCGCGGCATGGTGCCCTTGAAGGTCGAGGATTCCTCGGGCGGCATGTCCCGCGCACACGCCGAGGTGCTGCTGGTGAATTGGGATGTGTCCCTGGTGGATCGCGGTTCCACCAATGGCACCCGCACCCGCCTGCCCGGTTACCGCGACTGGATCCGCCTACCACCCCACCAGCCGATGGGCCTGATACCCGGCACCGAAATCATGATCGGCAACCGAGTTCTGCGATTCGAACCAGCCGCACCCCCGCCATTCGGCTGACCTACTCAGGTCGCCGCGCATCTGCCCAACGCAACAACTGATTTCGTGCGGACATGGGTAACTTGCCGGGTACGGGCTGACGCGATCCGCCCGTACCGTCGGCCGCCAACGGTACTTCCTACACGTATTAGTCTGGCGCCTGAAGGTGCGGAGAGGCGGGGGAAGCTCAGGAATACCGCGACATGCAGGTGTGCTCGCCGTTGAGCACCCCGGCGCGGAACGCGTCGACCCTGGAGAACCCACTCGGTACGGTCTTGCCCTCGATATCGCTGGCCGCCAGCCCGTCGGCCAGTAGTCCGGAGACCGCCTCGTCGAGATCGCCTGCGGCCAAGACGATATCGCCCTGGGCCTGGGTCCGTCCCGGTTGCGCGAGCTTGCCGGTGACCACGCCCGAAAGGCAGGCCGCACGTAATCCGGTCTTGGCGCCGACGAGTTGCTCGCCGTTGCTCTGCTGCACGGCGAGGGTGTAGCGCGAGATGAAGACGATGTAGCCGTTGTAATCGCCGGTCACCTTGAGCGGCAACGGATCATTGTCATCGGCATCGGAGGTGCCGCGCTGCGCGAGCGCGGGCACATCGGTCGCGATGGTGTTCTTGGCCGGACAATACGAAACCGGGGGTGTGGCAACGCCGTTCTTGCAGTCGATCTTCGCGCCGGAGTAGTCGTAGGTCGGCGCCTGCTTCAGCGGCAGGATCGCGGCGAGTGCCTTGCTGAGCTCGATCAGACTGTCCTTGTCGATCGGATTCTCACCATGGCCGGGATCGTCCTTGAAGCTCTGCGGCAAATTGCCGCGGCGGCGCTCGATCTCATGCATATCAATGGCTTTGCACGCCTTCGGGCCATCGGTGAAGCCGATCTGCACCGCCGTGACCCGTTCGAATGCCGACCCGTGCACGCTCTCGGGATCATCCGGATTGGAGTCCCGAATGGCGACGGTCGCGGCCAGCACCGAGTTCAGGCCGTCGGAGGTATTGATGGTGAAGTGCTTGGATTTGCCTTCTGCCACATGGCGAATGAACGCACCAGAGAAGCAGTCCGCCTGCTGCTCCTTGACGATCACCGGGTCCTTCGCCTGCACGATTTTCGCCAGGGTCTGGATGGCGTGTCCGTATTCATGGGCGAGCACCATGATCACGGCCATCTTGCCGAAGGTGTCCTCGATCGTCGGCAACAGCACCGAGCGGTCCCAGCCGATCGAGTTGTCCAGTCGGCAGTAGGCCGCGTTCACCAGGTGATAGGTGGATTCCCTGCAGAATTCGAGCGCCTGGGTGCGCGGCGCCTTCGCGCTCCAGGAGATCAGCTTGTCGACCGGCTTGAATTCGCCGTCGAAGTCCTTGCTGTATTCCGCGCGCCAGTATGTCTGGATATCATCGATCGCGTTGAGCGCCAGGGCATCCACCTCGCCGCTGTCGCCGTTCACCGCGGTGAGCGAGCTGTCGGGGACGCCGTCGCGCGGTCCGCTCGGACCGTTCGTGGTGGGCAGCCCGGCGACCTTGAACGGATCGTCGTAGACCGAAACCGCTCGACCGTGCACCGCGCGAGTGCAGCCCGCCAACATTGCGATTACGCACAGTGCTGCGGCAATGACTGCGGTCGCTCGGAGTTTCGGCAAGGCTCCCCCTAGTCGGCCGGTCGCACGTTCATAACGGTCTCCGGATCGGGGCATAAAGGCGCATCGGGGGCACCGCCGAAGTCCGGGTGATGGAATAGTATCCGCTGCATGTCTTTACCGGGGGCGCAGACCATCACCGTGCGCCATGATGGAACCGAACGGGTCTTCGATTCGAATCAACAGGTCACGATGGGCCGCGCACCGGAAGTGACGTTGTTCGTGGACAGCCCGCTGGTCTCGCGGGTGCATGCGACGCTCGCCTGGCAGGGGAACAGCTGGGTACTCACCGACAATGGCAGCACCAACGGCGTTTTCGTGGATGCGCGGCGGTTGAGTCAGCCGGTGCCGATCAATCGGCCGACGCAGGTTCGGCTCGGTGACGCGATCAGTGGGCCGCTATTGCATCTGCTGCCCGCGACGCCGTCGGCCCGGCCGCAGCGGCCGCCTGCGGCGCAACCACCTTCACAACCGCAGTCGTCGGTGCCACCGGGTTATCAGCATCCGCGACGGACACCCCAGGCGCCGCCGCCGTCCCAGCAGCGTCCGCAACAGCAACGCCCGGAGCAACCCCCTTCGCAGTCGCAGCCCCAGCAGCAACCGCCCTCCCAACCGCAGCAGCCGAACGTCAATATGACCTTCAAGGCCGACACCTCGATGCTGCCGCCGGTCCGCACCCGCCCGTCCACCGCGCCGATCGCCAGGGCCGACCGCCTGCCGCCCGGCGGGCTGAATATCGGTCGTACCTCGGACAATCAGATCGTCGTCAACGATCCGCTGGCCTCGCGCAAGCACGCCCGACTGGTCGCGGACTCCGAGGGCCTGACCATCGAGGACCTCGGCTCGGCCAACGGCACCTTCGTCAACGGCCGTCGCGAACAGCGCACGGTGCTGCGCGAGCGCGACATCATCACCATCGGCAATATCGACTTCGTCGTCCAGCAGGGCACATTGGTGCATCGGCAGAAGCCGGTCGCCGAACAGGGCCTGCACGTGCACGGTGTCGGATTCACCGTCGAGGGCAACAAGCAGCTGCTCGTCGATGTGAATATGCAGGCGGGACGGGGCACGCTCACCGCGCTTATCGGACCTTCCGGTGCGGGCAAATCGACGCTGTCGAAATTGATCGCGGGAAGTACACAGCCCTCCGGCGGCGTGGTCACCTTCGAAGGTCGCAATCTGCACGCCGAATACGAGGCGCTGCGTTCCCGCATCGGCATGGTGCCGCAGGACGATGTGCTGCACCGCCAGCTGACCGTGCGCCAAGCCCTCGGCTATGCCGCCGAACTTCGACTGCCGCCGGACAACTCGAAGGCCGACCGCCAGCAGGTGATCGACGGTGTGCTGAAAGAACTTTCGCTCACCGAACATGCCGAGACCAGGGTGGACCGGCTCTCCGGCGGTCAGCGCAAGCGCGCGTCGGTGGCGCTGGAACTGCTCACCGGTCCGTCGCTGCTGATCCTGGACGAACCGACCTCGGGCCTGGATCCGGCGCTGGACCGTCAGGTGATGACGATGCTGCGCGAACTGGCCGATGCCGGGCGCACCGTCATCGTGGTCACCCACTCGGTGGCCTGCCTGGACATGTGTGATCAGGTGCTGTTGCTCGCACCCGGTGGCAAGACGGCCTTCTGCGGTCATCCGGCCAGCGTCGGCGCGGCCATGGGGACCAGTGACTGGGCGGAGATCTTCGGGCGGGTCGCCGCGAATCCGGATCAGGCATTCGCCGCGTACCGGTCCAGGCTGGCCTTCGCGCCACCGCCGCCACCGCCCGCGCCGCCGCGGCAGGGCTCGGCGGGCAGCCCGCCGCAATCCGGGCGCGCCAAGCAGTTCTCCACCTTGGCGCGACGGCAGGTGCGATTGATCTTCGCCGACCGCGGTTACCTGGCCTTCCTCGTGATCCTGCCCTTTATCCTCGGTGCGCTGTCGCTGGTGGTGCCGGGCAGCAACGGTTTCCAGAGCGGTCCGCTGGAGCAAGTGCAGAGCGGCAACCAGGTGCTCTTCGTCCCGTCCGGAGGCAGTGAGACGCAGCAACTGCTTGTCGTATTGATCCTGGGCGCCTGCTTCATGGGGTCCACGCTGACCGTGCGTGATCTGGTCGGTGAGCGCACCATCTTCTATCGCGAGCGCGCGGTCGGACTGCTGCCCTCGGCGTATCTGCTCGCCAAGATCGCGGTGTTCAGCATTACCGCGTTCCTGCAGGCGGCGGTGCTGGTCGGCATCACGCTGGTCGGCAAGAAGCCGCCGCTGGAGGGTTCGGTGATCCCGAACGGGCCCACCGAGCTCTATCTCGATATCGCGTTGACCGCGGTGTGCTGCGTGGTCTTCGGGCTGCTGCTGTCCAGTCTCGCGAAGTCCAACGAGCAGGTCATGCCGATGCTCGTGGTGATGATCATGGTCCAGCTGGTCATGGCGGGCGGCCTCATTCCGGTGACCGACCGGGTGGTGCTCGAGCAGGTCTCGTGGCTGTTCCCGTCACGGTGGGGCTATGCGGCCGGGGCGTCGACGGTGGATATTCGGACACTGTTCGCCAACGCGCAACCCGACGCGCTCTGGAAGCACGAGCCGAATATCTGGTATCTCGATATCGGCCTGCTCGTCGCGATAACCGCGGTATTGGCGATCATCACCTGGCGCCGGCTGCGGTTGCGGAAGTCGAACGCGTGAGGCGCCGCTCAGGCGGGCTCTCACCGGATGTGGTGAGCATGTCGCTCGCGCAGCAGGCACACTTATGCCTGTGACGGTGCGAGTTGGGGCAGTACATCTCGGATGGGATGTGGTGTCCGTTGCCGCGGGCGGCGGTGGGACACCGATCCGGCCCGTGCAGGTAGAAGGTACATACACGCCGCCGGCATATCTGCTGGCGGATTCGTCGGGTCGGCTGCATACCGCCGGAGTGGAGCGGCAGCGGCCGGATCTGGGGATGGCGATCGCCGACGTGCGTGACATCCTCGGCCATCCGCAGATCGTGGTGGCCGGTGCGACCTGGCCCGCCGAGCTGGTCTTCCGTGCCCGCATGTACAACCCGCTCGCGGCCATCGGCAAATATCTGCGCGGCAAACCGGACCTGGTCGCGCTGCCGTTCCCGGACGGCTGGCCCGACGCGAAGGTCGATGTGTACGTCGACCTGGTCGAACGGCTGGACGTCACGGTCGAACCGCTGCCGGAAAGCGTTGCGCTGTCCGGATATGTGCGTGCGCTCGGTCTGGTGCGCTCCCCGGACGATCGCAATCCACACGGCATCGGGGCGACCGGGGTGTACTCCGACGGGCGGACGATGCTGGTCGTCGCGGTGCACGGCGACGATGAGCAGCCGACCGAATCGGTCGACGTGCCGGTCACCGCGGAGGCGATGCGCGATGCGCGTTCGGCCGACAATGTGGTGATCGAGGTGATGGCCGCGGCCCGCTCGATCGGCGCGGACACCTCGACGGTGCTGCTGTCCGGCAATGTCTGCTTCAACGACGCGCTGCGATTGGCGTTCCAGAACCACCTCGGGCACCGGTTGCATGTGGCCGATCACCCGATGCACGCGCTGGTACTCGGGGCCTCGCATCTGCTGGTGACCGATAACGAGAACGGTGAGCCGGAATCGGCGGGACGGCATGCCGAGCCCGCAGCGCCGCCGCGGGTGCGGCAGGTGGAGCCGACGCAGTATCAGGCCGAATCGGCACAGCAGCAGGCGCTTTCGGTGCAGCGGCAGGTGGAGGCCGCGCAAGCACAGGCGTTGTCGGCGCAGCGGCAGGCCGAGACGTCGCAGCCGTCTCGTTCGGAGCAGGTGGGGCAGGGGCGTCCCGATCAAGGGCCGGTTCGGCCGGAGCAGGGGCAGGGCCAGCGCGAGGCCGGGCAGTCGCATCCGCCGGTGGTCCAGTACGGGCCCGGA
This sequence comes from Nocardia pseudovaccinii, assembly GCF_050942345.1. NCBI lineage: Bacteria > Bacillati > Actinomycetota > Actinomycetes > Mycobacteriales > Nocardiaceae > Nocardia > Nocardia pseudovaccinii. The sequence continues at coordinate 8,814,910 of NZ_CP192074.1, read as the reverse complement.
TATCCGACCGTCCAACCGTCGACCGAGCCGACGGGGGAGGAGCCGACCACCCGGGTCAGCCGGGAGTCCTTGCCGCCGAACCTCGCCGAGTTGGGTAGCCGATTCACCCGCCCGCCCGGGCAGTATCCGGACGAACAGCGGCCCAGCGTTATCGGTCGGCCTCCCACACCTCAGGGACCGGTGCCGCCGCCGGGTCCGCGCGTTCCCTATCAGCCACAGCAGGACCAACCTCCGCAGTCGGAGTGGCATCCGCACGAATCGGACGATGACGCGGACAAACCGCGCAAGGGCAAGCGCTGGGGCAAACTGTTCGGCGCGCCGGCGGTGGCCGGTGCCGCCGTGCTGGCCGCGATGGCCATGCCCTCCGGTGCTGACCGGGTCGAACTGGCCGCTTCGGTCGCCGGGACACCGGTCTCCTGCCCATTGACCCCATACGTCACCAATGAGCAGCGTGCAGGCATTGCCGCGGCTCGCGGATACGACCCGGGCCTGGTGTCGGAACAAGACGATTCCGGATTCGACGCCGCGGGTGCGGAGTGCGCGCAGCCGAGCATCGACGTCCCCCGCTACGTGGTACCGGGCCCGCCCGGCGCCATCGACCACGGCCCGCCGATCGAGATCTGACCGGTTTCATACCGCTGGGGCATGGCTGGTATTGTGGCCCGTTGGCGTGTGGAAGTACGTCGAGCCCTGGGTCTCCACCGGCCGCCGGGAACCGCTCGACTGCACGCCGTGGCTGGCAACACCGACTACAGACAGGGAACCACTGTGCCTACGTACAGCCCCAAGGCGGGTGACGTGACCCGTAAGTGGTACGTCATCGACGCCACTGACGTAGTGCTCGGCCGTCTCGCCGTCCAGGCAGCGAATCTGCTGCGCGGCAAGACCAAGCCGACCTACGCGCCGAACTTCGATGGTGGCGACTTCGTCATCATCATCAACGCCGACAAGGTTGCCATCTCCGGCAACAAGAAGGCGGACAAGCTGATCCACCACCACAGCGGACACCCGGGCGGCCTCAAGTCGCGCACTGTCGGTCAGGTGTTGGAGTCGCGCCCCGATCGTCTCGTGGAGAAGGCCGTCAAGGGCATGATCCCGAAGAACAAGCTCGGCAACGCCATCGCGGGCAAGCTGAAGGTCTACGCGGGCCCGACGCATCCGCACGCCGCTCAGCAGCCCATTCCGTTCGAGATCAAGCAGGTGGCCCAGTGACCGCTCCTGAGGAATTCAACGAGTCCGACGAATACGCAGCCGAGGACGCCAACGTCGAGGTCGTCGACGAGGACTACGGCTACGAGGCCGAGCCCGCCGCCTACGCCCCGATCGTGATCGACCGCCCGGTGCAGACCGTCGGTCGTCGCAAGGAGGCCGTCGTTCGCGTGCGTCTGCTGCCGGGTACCGGCAACTTCGTGCTCAACGGCCGCACCATCGAGGACTACTTCCCGAACAAGGTGCACCAGCAGCTGGTCAAGTCGCCGCTGGTGACCGTCGAGCGGACCGAGTCCTTCGACATCCACGCGCGTCTCGTCGGCGGTGGCCCCTCGGGCCAGGCCGGTGCGCTGCGTCTGGCCATCGCCCGTGCGCTCATCGAGGTCACCCCGGACGACCGCCCCGCCCTGAAGCGGGCCGGCTTCCTGACGCGTGACCCGCGTGCTACCGAGCGTAAGAAGTACGGCCTCAAGAAGGCCCGTAAGGCGCCCCAGTACTCGAAGCGCTGATTTTGGCTACGTCGGCCACCGCCATCCGGCACCCTGGAGGTGTCGGAGGCGGTACGGTCGGCGGGGCACCTGTGCGAGAGCAGGCTCCCAGCACGGCTGGGCGCCTGCTCTCGTGCTGTATCTATTTGCGGCGTTTGCGGGGCCCTGCGTGGTTACGCGGGCTGCCGCCTCCGTGCCCGTCGCGCACGCCGCGGATCTACGATGAGGGGCGAGGGTAGTGGGACGTTTGTTCGGCACCGACGGAGTCCGTGGGCTTGCCAATGAATCGCTGAGTCCGGAACTGGCGCTGCGGGTTTCCGGTGCCGCCGCGCAGATCCTGAGTCGCGGCAAGGAGCGCGCGCTCGCCGTGGTCGGTCGCGATCCACGCGCCAGCGGTGAGATGCTCGAGGCCGCGGTCACCGCGGGTCTGACCGCCGCGGGCGTGAATGTGCTTTCGGTAGGTGTACTTCCGACTCCGGCCGTGGCGTATCTGACCGGTCTGTACGACGCCTGCCTCGGCGTAATGATCTCGGCCTCGCACAATCCCATGCCGGACAACGGAATCAAGATCTTCGCGGCCGGTGGGCACAAGCTCGACGACGCGATCGAGGATCGGATCGAGGCGTTGATCGCCGAAGACGCGACGCTGCGGCCGATCGGTGCGGGGATCGGTCGCGTGTTGAACGCTTCCGGCGCTCGCGATCACGGGCTGGTGATCCCGAATCAATACAGCGAGGCGGGCACGCACGAGCGGTATGTCGAGCATCTGGTCGAGGCGACCGGACAGGACCTGTCCGGGCTGACCGTCGTCGTCGACTGTGCGCACGGCGCGGCCTCCGAGGTCGGACCCGCGGCCTACCGTGCGGCCGGTGCGACGGTCATCGCGATCAGTGCCGAACCGGACGGCCTCAACATCAATGATGGTTGCGGCTCAACGCATCTCGAACAAATTCAGCACGCGGTACGCGAGCACGGCGCCGACCTCGGCATCGCACACGACGGCGATGCCGACCGCACGTTGGCCGTCGATGCCGACGGCGCCGTCGTCGACGGTGACGCGATCCTGGCCATCCTCGCGCTTGCCATGCACGAGACCGGTTCGCTCGTCCAGAACACGCTGGTCGCCACGGTCATGAGCAATCTGGGCCTGCACATCGCGATGCGCGAAGCGGGAATCACCTTGCGCACCACCGCCGTTGGCGACCGGTACGTCCTCGAGGAGTTGCGTCGCGGCGGCTACAACCTCGGCGGTGAACAGTCCGGCCACGTGGTTTTCCCCGACTACGGCACCACCGGCGACGGCATCCTCACCGGATTGAAACTGATGGCTCGTATGGCGCAAACCGGCCGCACGCTGGCCGATTTGGCTTCGGTGCTGCAGACCGTGCCGCAGGTGCTGGTGAATGTCCCGGTTACCGACAAGGCCACGGTCGCCGCCGCCCCCGAAATCCGCGAGGCGGTAGCGGAAGCCGAACGAGCCCTCGGGGACTCCGGGCGAATCCTGTTGCGCCCCAGTGGAACCGAGCAACTGGTTCGGGTGATGGTCGAGGCGACCGACCCGGTTCAAGCCCAGCAGTTGGCCGACGATCTGGCCAAGCGCGTCGCCGCGGTGTAGTTGGGGAATCGGCCGCACGTCCTGGCCGCTTTGGGTGGCGGGACCGGTACGAGGCCCGAAGGTTCGCTGCGGCACGGCGAGTTGTCCACAGGGAATCGGTTATCCACAGACTTTCTGTCTGCGCTGGTCGGGCACCGAGGGCGAGGTTCGGTTTCGCCGATAGTTGGCGTATGCGACCAGGCCTGGAAGAAGTGCGGGACAAGCAATTCGGGGTATTCACCTCATGGCAGGTGCTATGCGAGTACACCCGCGCGGAGATGCGAACGCTGCTCGACCGAGGCGAATGGGTCCGCGTCTTTCGCGGCGTCTTCCGCGAAGCAACCACCCCACCCTCCGCCCGACTCCGTGTCGAAGCGGCCCGACTATCCATGGGAGTGCCAACCCTTACCGCCGCCTACCACACAGCCGCGGAACTGCACGGTTTCCCGATACCGCACAGCCAACCCACCCACGTACTGGGCATTCAGGATTCACGATCCTGCCGCCTGATCGTGCATCGTGACCATGTCGACCAGGCCGAACTGGAACTGATCCACGGCATAGTCGCCACCAACCCCACCCGAACCGCAATCGACGTAGCTCGCACAGCGCCCCGGCCCGAAGCCCTGGCCACCCTGGAAGCCGCACTCCGCCTGGGCATCTCCCGCACAGCCCTCACCACCGAACTCCAACGCCACCACCGACGCCGCGGCTACACCCAAGCCGCCGAACTGATCCCCCTGGCGGCCTCTCACCTCAAATCGCCCTTCGCCACCCGCCTGCACTGCACGGGACCATCCCGCCTCGCCCTTGGGCCCACGGCATCCCCGGGTGCGCGTCGATGAGGCGCGGCTCAGCAAGCGGCACCTATAGTTCGCCGGGCAGCAACCCCGACCCGATGAGCCGCAGAAATCACCTAGCTTTCGGTGAGATGTCCGTTGTTCATGTGCCAGCGGCGGGTCGCGGTCACCGAGTCGAGCATGCGGCGGTCGTGGGTGACCAGAAGCATTGTGCCTTCGAAGGATTCGATGGCCTGCTCGAGTTGTTCGATGGCGGGTAGGTCGAGGTGGTTGGTCGGTTCGTCGAGCACCAGCAGGTTGACGCCGCGGGCTTGGAGCAGGGCGAGTGCTGCGCGGGTGCGCTCACCGGGAGAGAGGGTTTCGCAGGACCGCAGGACATGTGGGCCGCGCAGACCGAATTTGGCCAGCAGGGTGCGGACATCGGCGTCGGGCCAGTCGGGCATTTCGGCGCTGAAAGTTTCCGCGAGGGCGGCACTTCCGCTGAAGAGCCCGCGCGCCTGGTCGACCTCGCCGATTTCGACGCCGGAGCCCAGTGTGGCAGTTCCGTTGTCCGGCTGGTTTTTTCCGAGCAGCAGAGCCAGGAGTGTGGACTTGCCCGAACCGTTGGCGCCGGTCAGCACGATGCGGTCGGCCCAGTCGACCTGAGTGGTGATCGGCCCGAGCTCGAACTCCCCTCGGGTGAGGGTGGCATTCGACAAAGTGGCGACCACCGAGCCGCTGCGCGGCGCCGCCGCGATGGACATGCGCAGTTCCCACTCCTTGCGCGGCTCCTCGACCACATCCAGACGCTCGATGCGCCGTTGGGTCTGGCGGGCCTTGGCGGCCTGCTTCTCGGTGGATTCGGCGCGCATCTTGCGGCCCGCCTTGTCGGAATCGACCTTCTTGGGGTCGCGGGCCTTTCGGCGAGCATTGCGAACGCCGTGTTCGAGCCAGTTGCGCTGCATTTGGGCGCGGGCCTCGAGCCCGGCCTTGGTGTCGGCGTACTCCTCGTAGGCCTCGCGCGCGTGCTGGCGGGCGATCTCACGCTCCATCAGATACGCCTCGTAGCCGCCGTCGTAGATTCCCACCTGCTGCTGCGCGAGATCGAGCTCGACAATGCGATTCACGGTGCGCGCCAAGAACTCTCGGTCGTGACTGATCACCATCAGCGGCACCCGCACGCCGGTCACGAACTGTTCCAGCCGGGCGAGACCGTCGAGATCCAGATCGTTCGTCGGCTCGTCGAGCAGCAGAATGTCGAACCGGGACAACAGAACCGAAGCGAGTCCGGCGCGGGCCGCTTGGCCGCCGGAGAGGCCGGTCATCGCGGTGTCGAGGCCGTTCGGCAGGCTTTCCGCGAGACCGAGATCCGCCGCGACCTCCTCGGCCCGCTGGTCCAGATCGGCGCCGCCGAGCGCGAGCCAGCGCTCGAGGGCCGGCGAATATTCGTCCGCACCGCCGTCGGCCAAACGCTCTGCCGCGGCATCCATGATCCGCTGTGCTTCGGCGACACCTGTTCGGCGAAGGAGGAATTCGAGCACCGTCTCCCCGGGGATCCGCTCGGGCTCCTGCGCCAAGTACCCGACGGTGGCGTCGGGCGGGGACAGCGTGATGCTGCCGGTGGGTGTCGATCGGTTCGCGAGCATGCGCAGCAGCGTCGACTTGCCCGCCCCGTTCGTGCCGACCAAACCGATCACATCACCCGGCGCGAGGGTGAAATCGAGGTCGTCGAACAGGGTGCGTTCGCCGTGGCCCGCGGAGAGTCCGCGCGCGTGCAGAGTGGTGCTCACCAGCATGAGTCTGCCGTGTCCGTGCCGCACCGGCACCGCGGGGTCTGGTCGGTGCTCGGGGTTGCACCCTGAGTCCGCGGCCTGCGGAAATCAGGGTCGGGATAGGTCATGCGACCGATGTGAAGCGCTGTTTTCCCCGGCAGAGTTGATGCCGTACCGAACATCACCAGAGAGGGAACACAATGACCGCCCCCGCGCCCACCCGCCGACTCACCCGCTCCACCCACGACAAGTGGATCGCCGGCGTCTGCGGCGGCATCGCCGAATACTTCGGCTGGAACGCCAACGTCGTCCGGTTGCTGTTCGTCCTGTCCTGCTTGCTCCCGGGCCCGCAGTTCGTCGTGTATCTGGTGCTGTGGCTGATCATTCCGAAAAAGTGATTGTCCCCAATAATTAGGGCGCGGAGCTGCGTTCGGGACTCGCGGATGACACTATGGACCGGTACCCACCGATCGACCGCCGTGTCACCCACGCGAGTCCCGACCAGGAGGAGTCATGATCACCTCAGGTGAATTCCCGGGCATGGATCTACCCGGCATCGACGCATCCTCCTCCCTGGACGGCCTCGGAGAAGTCGAACTGCACCACCCGACCCAGGACATCGACGGCGACGGCACCCTCGACACCGTCACCACCACCGGCCCCGAGGCCATGCAGGTGTGGACCGACTGGGACCACGACGGCATCGCCGACCAGGTCACCGTGGTCGAGAAGGACGGCGATTACTCCGCGTGGGAGTTCCATCGGCATCCGGACGGGACTTCCGAGTGGGTGCGGACCGATCAGGGGAAGATCGGGCACTAGCCTCTGGTTTGTCGGCCCGGCCCTGTTCTCGGGGTCGGGCCGTACTCATTTCTTCTGCGACGCGTCGACGCTTGGTTGTAGCCGATAGACCCACCCAGTAGATTTCTGCGCATGCGACCTGGGCCGATCGATCCGATGGAACCGGATCCCGCCCGTACGCGTCGAAGGAAGTAAGGCAAGCACTCGGCGCGAGCTGGATCGCCGCCGCACGATCGGACGACAGGACTGGAGGGGCCTTACCGATGACCGATTCGAGCCAGATGTTGGGCGTCAAGACCGGGGAACTCGGTCAGTTCGGCAGCGACCTGCAGCTGTCGGCGGCTGTGGTGACGAACAGCGCCAAGCGGATATCCGACAATATGTTCGGCGACGGGGATGCCGGGCGTAACTACGCGACCCAGGGGAAAGCAATCCACAGCGGGTTGGAAAATGTCGTGAAATGGCTGAAAGCTTGGGGATCGGCCGGTGCGGCCATCGGTGATACGGCGGGTGCGGCCAGCATCGTGTATTCCGATACCGACAAAGAGAATGCGGACAAGACCAAAAATGCTTAGTCATATTCCGAAGCTGGCGGGTTCGAAGGAGTCATAGCATGGCGGATACCACGTCACCCGACATCAGCGGTAAGAATGCCGATGCAATTCTCGATACGGGGTCGTCAGGACTGCAGTTCTTTGCTCAGTTGATCGAGCGTTATAAGAAGGCGTTCGGGCATGATCCGAGTCTGACCTTGAATCAAATCTACGCCAGGTATGACGAACAGCGAGGCATGAACCTGGAAAAGCTGGCCAATACGGCTACCGCTCTCCGTTCATCGCTCAATGAGGTTGATACCCAGTGGGATACGCAGTATGCACTGTCGCAGAAGTTGGACACGATATGGCAGGGGCAGGCGGCTGGAGCCGCGAAGTATATGTTCGGGCAGCAGCTCGCGATGTCCAAGGAGGACCGACGTAAGGCTAGGGCCGCGCTCGATGCGATTACAACCGTAGTGCCGAAGCTTCGGTCGGCGGTTCAATCGAAGGCGGATCACGTCCACGAACTGGCAAGCAGTTCCGGCGAAGTAAAGGTCGACGGCAAGTCGCCCTCGGATATCGACGAGATAATCAAAGGCGCCAATACCGGCTGGTCGGATTTTTCGTGGAAGGATTGGGGTATTGTTGCCGCGGTTGGTGTCGTTACCGTCGGTGCCGGCAGTTCGGCCGCGGCCGGAGTGCTGGGCCTCGATAAGGAATCGACGAAGAAGGTCAGCCGTAAGTGGCTCGACGATGTTTTCAAGAAGAAATTCGAGGACACGCTGACCAACTTCGTGGACAAGTGCAACTCGACCGATACGGCGATCAAAGAGGCGTATCCGTTGCTGGTCAAGGCCATGGAGGATTTGGACAGCAACCCTTATCCACGCCCGCAAGGGACCACCACGGACAAGACGAACAACAATCCCACCAACAACAACTCCACCACGACTTCGTCGACCCCCGGCCCCGGGACGACGACCCCGAGCACGAATACCTCGACGCCGACGACTACAACCACGGCAACGACGCCCAGCGCTGCCACCACGGCGAGCAATCTCCTGTCCGGGCTGTCCTCGCTTACCTCTGCGGCATCGCAATTGACTTCACTCGGTCAGACCGTCGGTCAAGGACTCACCTCTCTGGGCACTTCGATCAAGGACGGGATCGATAATGCGGTGCAGGAGATCGAAAAGATTCTCAACCCGACGAGTACTGAAGACAAAGATGGCGACGGCAAGCCGGATGACAACAGTAAATCGGGTGCCGAGTTCGATTTGGCCGGAAAGCATTTGAAGTTCGAGATGGGCCAGGACGGACAGTTGAAACTCGTCTCGACCGATGCCGACGGAAAGTCGCACGAGTACAGCATGAAGCTGGACGAGAACGGTGCACCGGTTATCTCGGACACCGAGGTCGAGAAGGAAGGCGAAGACCAGGGGGGCGCTTCTTCCTCTGACAACTCGCAGGAGGAGGAGGGCACAGGAAGTCCGGGCACAACCTCCGGCGTGCCTACCGGAACGGGCACCAAGCGGGAAGAGGACGGCGAGCACACGCCCGACCCGGCGCTTACCGGCACCGAGGAAGAGAAACCCGAGCAACCTTTCGATAGTGGGGCGCAACTCGCCGAGGCCGGCCCGCTCTAGCAAGTGGATGCGATTAGTGGAGGTGCACGATGACGAACTACTCGGAAGAGATCGAGCGGATATTCGAAGAGCACGACCGCCGGTCTCGGATGCTGCGCGAGGAACTCGTAGAGATCGAGCAGCGAAGTGCAGAGCGGGGACGCGACTTCGTTGAACAAATGAACGAAGAAATGCGCACGTTCTGGGAAGAACGCGCTGAGGAGTTGGAGAAGGCACAGGCGGAGGCGGACGAGCGAGAACGTCGCGAGACCGAGGCTCGTGCCGAGCAGGAACGCCTGGCTGCCGAGGCACGGGAGCAGCGCGAGGCGATCGCACGGTCGATCGCAGCCCGCAAAGCTCACGATGTCGTCACACCGATCGACGAGGATGACGACCCTGAGTCCGAGTACTACCGCCGCAAGAGCTGGTTGATCTGAGGATTGCCGGGTTCTACCAGCGGTCTTCTTCGGCTTGTCGGAGGCGTTGGGTTGTTTGGTCGATCCAGGTGGTGAAGTGGCTGGTCAGGGCGGTGGGGGTGGTGGGGCGGACGGTTATGTGCTGGGAGCGGTGTTCGGTGTAGCGGCCGTCGTTGGTTATGTCGTGCCATTGGATGGTGGTCAGCGGGGTGGTGAGTTTGTTGGCGGGGCCGGTGTGGAGGAGGGCGGAGCCGCCGCCGTCGGCGGGGCGGTTGAGGAGGCGTTGGTAGCGCTCGCGAGGAGAGTTGCGGGTGACGCTCTCGAGGTGGCTGTTGGGGCGGCCGTAGATGTCGTTGGGGTGGAAGGTGGCGGGTGGGTTGGTGCCCGGGGTGCAGGGAGGGAGGGAGCTGGTGAGTTGGGCGGGGAGGTGATCCACGGGGAAAAGGCGGCAGCGGATGGGGCCATTGGTGCCGCCAAAAGTGGCTTGGGCCAGTGACATGGCGTGGTGGTCGGTGCGGGCGCCGACGATTCGGTAGACGCGGACGCCGCCTGCCGGGTTCTTGTGTTGGGTTGTGCCGCCGAAGATCTGGATGCGAATGGTCGAGGCGGTGAGGGTGTGCAGGGCGAGTTGGATCTCCTCGAGTTCGTCGGCGGAGTAGCGCTCGCGCATGGTGACCCGGTGCGTGTCGAAGTTGTCGCGGTGGGCGAAGCGGCTGGTGAAGCGGAGTGGATTGGGGAAGCGGTCGTTCGCGGGGCTGAACCACAGTGCGGCGAAATCGTCCGGCTCCCAAGTCCATTCAGCCATCTGGAGATTCCAATCGATCGTGCGGGTGGTTCGTGACGGGTGCGGTGCGTCCGTTGCGTTTCTGACCAACAGGTTTCGGCCGCGGTGGGTGCGCCCGCCCGCATGGACGATCCCGGCCTGCGTCGAGCGCGGCCGGAGGGGTGTTGTGCGGCGGTCAGGTGCGGGCCGGCGGGGGCGGGGATTCCGGATCTTCGCCGATCACGCCGCCAGGGAGGGTGCGCGCGATCTCGCCGAGTAGTTCTTCGGTATTGGCGGCGTTGATGAGGTAGTCCGGTATCTGGTGGGTGCTGTCCTCATCGGACTTGCCGCGGCCCGCGCCGGCGCCCATACCGCCCATTCCCATTCCGCTGCGTCCGGTCGAGGTGGATGTAGTGGCCGCTGCCGCAGCGGGATTGGTCGTAGTTGTCGTGGGCGTGCCGGATACGGTGCGGCCGGGACTCGGCGACGTCGAGGTGGAACTGCCTGGCGAGCCGGGCGAACCCGTGCCGATCGGGGTGGAACTCGGGGTTGTCGCGGTGCTCGGCGTTGTCGCGGTTGTGGTGCCCGGTGTCGTCGTAGTCGGTGTCGTCGACGCCGTGCTGCTCGGGTTCGTCGAGCTAGAGCTGGTATCTGTCGGGTTGGTGTCGGTGGACGTGGTCTCCTCGGGAGACTTGCCCTCGGATTCGGTCCCATCCTTGGTCTCACCGCCAGTCGAGGTGCCGCCCGTCGGGCCCCCGGAGGTCCCGCCGGGACCGGACGATCCCGGTTCGTTGCCGCCGGATTTGATCGGCCCGGAGATGTCCAGTGGATTGGTCGGGTCGAGTGCGGTGGGCAGCACGGGAACTCGTCCGTCGAACTCGGCGAATTTGTTCACGTAGTTGGTGAGCATGGCGTTGCGTGCGCCAGCGGTCGCCTCGTTCTTGGTGTTTTCTTCTTCGTGGGCGCGGGGCGGCCAGACGTTCGCGGTCCAGGAGTGGTGGTTGGCTTCCGGAATTCCGTTGGCGACGTTGCGGACTCCGTCGGCGGCGGATTCCATGTCGTTCGACATCTGGGTGATCAATGGCGTCAGCTCGTGGGCGCTGGTGACGTAGCGGTTGATCGCGTCTTTGGCTTTATCTGCGGCCGAGCCTTCCCATGCTTCGGCGATCGAGCCCTGGACGGATCGAGCGAAAGTCTCCAGCCCCTGGTCCCATTGGGTGGCCACGTTGGAGTAGGTCATGGCCGCACCGTGGGCATTCTTCGGATCCAGCGGTTTGAAGGCTTCCTCGATTTCGGTACGTTCCCAATGGAATACGTTCTCCCCGTGCGGGGGGATTCTCGTGGGCTCATTGCCTGACATTGAATCGCCCTTCTTTACAGACCCGGCCAGGAGAAGATCTTCGGCGTCGCCGGGGCGTGCTGCGGCAGGTTGTCCTTCGAGTCCTTGTGCCGTGCTGCCTGGTCGGTATCGGCACCGGCAATGCGTTCGCGGACAGCGCGGAACAGGGTCTGGAAAACGGACCCGGCCACGAGCTTCCCCCTGCCGACCATGTGGTCCTCCCCGGTCGCCGGATGTCGATGACATCGAACAGGGCCGGACCGGCTCCCCGCCCCCAATTCAGCTGGATCGACCGTACCGAGCGGTCGACCACCGTGCAAGCGCCCCACAACCGAGTTCCACTGGTCCTCCACGGCCCGTAGTCCGGTTGAACCACCCGGAATGCCAACGGCCCGTTGACAGTCCGCAGTCCGCGGCCCTACCGTTAAATCGGAATCGGATTCCGGTTCCGTCAACTGATCGATAGGACCCTCATGACCACCCACTGGACCCTCCCGCGAATCCTCGTCGGCGCCGTCCTCCTCAACACCCTCATCGGCCCCCTCCTCGCCGACCTGGTCATCCCCGACATCGCCGACCTGCACCTGCACAACCCGGCCTGGCCCCCACATGCCAAATTCCACGACGCCCAATACATCGGCATGGGCACACTCATCGGCGCGATCGGGCTGGTGGTCCTATGGCAGCGAAGGGGGAACCTGCGCGCCCAGTTCTATCTGGCTGCCGCACTCGGATCGGTCACCTGGCTGGCCATGTTCGGCGCGCTGCTCTTCCCCGGTACCGCAGCCCAGGATCCGGAGCACGCCGCCGAAGCGACCAGGGTCATCGGCATGGACCCGCAACTGTTCATTGCGTTGGTGATGCTGATCGCCTTGGCGGTAGCGATCGTCGTCGAGCGCACCCGCGCACCGATCCGGGTCTAACCTACGACCGGCAGACAGGGAGATAGATGACCGACCCGAACACCCGCAAACTCCGCACCGACGCCGCCCGCAATCGCGACCAGGTCCTCGCAACCGCGACGGCACTGTTCGCCGAACGCGGTGATGAAGTGCAAATGGCCGATGTGGCACGCGCGGCCGGGGTCGGGGTCGGCACCATCTATCGTCATTTCCCGACTCGCCGCGCCCTGATCGAGGCGGCTGCTGAGCAGCGTTTCGCCGGGATTCTCGAGCATGTGCGCCGCACCTGCCTGCCGAATCCGGATACGCGGCAGGCACTGGCCGGTTTCCTCGGCCATGTCGCCGAAGTGCACGAGCAGGGGCGTGCACTGTCCGGCACCATCGAATCGATGCTCGGCGACACCGAACCGCGCGGTACGGTACGCGACGACCTGGCCGAACTCGGGGCGGAACTGCTGGCCAGGGGGCGAGGCGACGGCAGTATTCGCGCGGATGCGACCGTCGCCGACCTCTATATGATCGTCGGCGCGGTCGCCACGATCAGCCGCGACGGATTCGGCGATTGGCGGCGGTTCATCGAACTCGCGCTCGACGGCCTCCGGCCATGATCACTTGCGCAACAACTGCGCGAGTTGCATGACCGAGAGCTTCGGCTTCTCCTCTTCGCGCGGCGCTTCCGGATCGACAACCGTGGCGTGCGGGATTGCCGCTTCCGGATCGGAAAACGCCGCGTATGTCTTATCGCGCAACAGTTTGTGCAGCAGAAACCCGGTGAGCAGCGCCCGCGTCGTCCGCGCGGTCTTGGCTTCGTGTTTGCCTACCCCCAACGCCGCCAGCGCGCGACGTCCTTCGACAATGCCGTTGTGCGACGCCCCGTCGACCGCCCGCAGCACCACCGGCCCGGCCCACGCGGCGGTCAGCGGGATCGCATTCGAGCTGACCGATTCGATATCGGTCGCCCCTGCCAACACCAACGCGGGTGTGTCGATATCCGGTGCGATGGTCTCGGCGGTCGGCGCGGTCGGCGCTGGATAGAGGGCGGCAACCGCGGCGACGCGACGCTGTCCGGCGGCGATCACCGCGGCGCCCGCGCCCATGCCGTGCCCGGCCAGTGCCAGCCGGTCCGGATACACGCTGATAGCACCGTCACCGAGCCGGACGCTGGTGCAGATATCGAGCGTGGTGAGCAGATCGGTGGCCAATCCGAGGTGTGACGGAATCGGCCCGCGCTCGGTATCCGGGGCCGCGGCCACAAAACCCCAGGACGCCAGGTGTTCGAGCGTGGCGCGATAGTTGGCGGCGCCGGTCAGCCAGCCGTGGCCGAATGCGACCGCGGGTAGATTCAGTCCGGACTCCGGGGTGAACACCACCCCGGGCTGACCGGCGATGGCGAGATTGCCACGCAGTACGCGGTGGGGTCCCCGGCTGGTCAGGGTGCTCAGGAGTGATTTCACAGACGCCGACACGACGTGAACGTTATCCGATAAGTACTCTGGTGAGCCATGTGCGGAATCGTGGGGTACGTCGGGTACCGGGACGCTCTCGGCGTTGTCGTTGACGCGTTGCGCCGCATGGAATATCGAGGATACGACTCCGCGGGCGTCGCGATCCTGGATGGCACGGGCGTGTTGGCGGTGGAACGCAAGGCGGGCAAACTGGCCAATCTCGAGGCCGAACTCGCCGAGGTGGGGGCCGACCACTTCGCGGGCACCACCGGCATGGGACACACTCGCTGGGCCACCCACGGCGCGCCGACCGACCGCAACGCCCATCCGCACCGCGACATCACCAACAAGGTGGCCGTGGTGCACAACGGCATCATCGAGAACTTCGCCCCGCTGCGCCGGGAGCTCGAAGACGCCGGCGTCGAGCTGAGCAGTGACACCGACACCGAAGTCGCCGTGCACCTAGTGGCGCGCGCGTACGCCGAAGGCCCCACCGCGGGTGATTTCGCGGCGAGCGCGCTGGCCGTGCTTCGCCGGTTGGAGGGTGCGTTCACGCTGGTCTTCACCCATGCCGACCATCCGGACGTCATTGTCGCCGCGCGCCGCTCGACGCCGCTGGTCGTCGGTGTCGGCAAAGGCGAGATGTTCATCGCCTCCGATGTCACCGCATTCATCGAGCACACCCGCGAGGCCGTCGAACTCGGCCAGGACCAGGCCGTCGTGATCACCGCCGACACCTACGCGGTCACCGACTTCGCGGGCAATGACGGATCGGCGCGTACTCGCCCGTTCACCATCGACTGGGATCTGGCCGCCGCCGAGAAGGGCGGGCACGACTTCTTCATGCTGAAGGAGATCGAGGAACAGCCCGCCGGTGTCGCCGACACGCTGATCGGCCACTTCACTCACGACGAGGCCGGTGGCCGGATCGTGCTGGACGAGCAGCGCCTCGCCGATCAGGAACTGCGCGACTTCGACAAGGTATTCGTCGTCGCCTGCGGCAGTTCCTATCACGCCGGACTGTTGGCCAAGTACGCGATCGAGCACTGGACCCGGCTGCCCGTCGAGGTCGAGCTGGCCAGCGAATTCCGTTATCGCGACCCGGTTTTGGACCGGTCCACGCTGGTGGTGGCGATCTCGCAGTCGGGTGAGACCGCCGACACGCTCGAGGCGGTGCGGCACGCGAAGGAGCAGAAGGCGCGCGTGCTCGCCATCTGCAATACCAATGGCGCACAGATTCCGCGCGAGTCCGATGCGGTGCTCTACACCAGGACCGGACCGGAGATCGGCGTCGCGTCCACCAAGGCGTTCCTGGCGCAGGTGGCCGCGAACTACCTGGTCGGGCTGGCCCTGGCGCAGGCGCGCGGCACCAAGTATCCGGATGAGGTGGCCCGCGAGTTCGCCGAACTCGAGGCGATGCCGCACCTGGTGCAGCAGGTACTGGAGACCGCGCCGCAGGTGCGCGCGATCGCCAGGGAACTGGCGCATGTGCCGACCGTGCTGTTCCTCGGCCGCCACGTCGGCTATCCGGTGGCGCTGGAGGGTGCGCTCAAGCTCAAGGAACTCGCGTACATGCACGCCGAGGGATTCGCGGCGGGTGAGCTCAAGCACGGCCCGATCGCGCTGATCGAGGAGGGGCTGCCGGTGATCGTCGTCATGCCCTCACCCAAGGGGCGCGCGGTACTGCACTCGAAGCTGCTGAGCAATATCCGTGAGATCCAGGCCCGCGGCGCCCGCACCATCGTGATCGCCGAGGAGGGCGACGACACGGTGCGCCCGTTCGCCGACGATCTCATCGAAATCCCTTCGGCGCCAACGCTTTTCCAGCCCTTGCTGTCGACCGTTCCGCTGCAGATCTTCGCCGCCGAGGTGGCTCAGGCGCGCGGCTACGACATCGACAAGCCCCGCAACCTGGCGAAGTCCGTCACCGTCGAATAGCGCCTGGTCGATCTACTCAACGCGCCGTCCCCCGCCCGACCGGTCCGGCTCTCGCGAGCTTGCCTGCAGACTTCACTGGTGCCGGAGCTTACGGGGCGCTCGGTGGAGAGAGCTGGCGTGGCTTGTTCGGCAGGGCGGCTTGGTAGATCTATCGCGCGGTGAGGCGGTCGGCAGGGGACGGCTCCGCTGTGACATCCGGGTGCCGGTGGTGTGCTGCGACGTGGGTTCGGCGGGACAGTCGTAACCGGCGAGCGCCGCCGGTTACGAGGGCTGCCCGGCCGTTACCAGGGATTCGGTTGGCTCGCTTGATGTTTCGGCACCGCGACGTTCGAGATTGCCCGACGGGAATGCCAAGCCGAGCGCACTCACGACCAGGACGACCCCGACCCAGTTGGGTGCGGTGTACCCGTATTCCGCGGCGATGACGACGCGCCGAGCCATGCGGAGATCGCGTTGCCGAGGTTGAATGCGTGGTCTGAATCGAGCCTGTGCGGCTCACTCGGTGCGCGGGTTGATCGGCGAATGCCGTCGCACCGCTATTCGACGGTGACGGTCCCGCGCATCTGGGGGTGCAGGGAGCACAGGTAGCGGTAGGTGCCGGGGGCGAAGAAGGTGTAGCTCCATTCGCCTTTGTCGAAGATCGGGCTGTTGATGCCCATGGCCTTATCGCCGATGCCCTGGACGGTGTGCGGAACGGAGTCCTTGAATTTCCAGGTCACGGTCTCGCCGACCTTGACGGTGACCTCGGCGGGCGAGAACTTCATATCCGTGACGTCGACGGTGACGGCGGCGGGTTTCGAATCGCCGGACTTGGTGGTCGTCGGCTGGCCTGCCTTCGCGGTGGTCGACGCGGCGGTCGAGCTCGTATCGCTGGAGCCGCAGCCCGCCAGCAGTAGTGTCGCGGCCAGGACGAATCCGGTTGCGATCCGGGTGGACATCGCGCGGCGCACCATCGGCATGACGGCCAAGCGTAGTCTGCTGACGGTGCGGGCTCGCGCGGCACCATGGTGTCGCCGCTCCGGCGTATCCCGTACGAGCGGAACCGCAGTGCCCGATCGACACAGTGGAGGCGAGCGTCCATGTCCAGCCAGCGAGGCTATTTCACCGCCGATGAAGTGCGCGCGGCCGAGGCCGAGCTGTTCACCCGTGTCCCCGAGGGCATGCCCATGCATCGGGCGGCCTACGGATTGGCGACGGTGGTCGCGAGCGAGTTGCGTGCGCGGACCGGCGGCATCGCGGGCAGGTCGGTGCTGCTGCTCGTTGGCTCCGGCGATAACGGCGGCGACGTGCTCTGGGCCGGATCAATGCTGCGTCGCCGCGGCGTCGCCGTGTCCGCTCTGCTGCTGAATCCGGAACGCGCCCACGCGAAAGGCCTTGCCGCACTGCGCAAGGCGGGTGGCAGGATCCGAACTGCGGCGGATGTATTGCGTGCCGATGATGCGAGCTCGGCCACGTCAGGCGACGCCGGATCGATTCCCGCCGGGGCGGGTGGCGCGACGAGGGCAAGTTCCCTTGGACGGGGCGCGGTCGGGTCGAGTCCCGTCGGATCGGCTGGCGTCGCCGAGCTGAGCTCTGCCGGATCGAGCTCTGCCGGATCGAGCAGCGGTGCACCAATTCTCGATGAAACTGGTTTCGGCGCACCCGACCTGGTGATCGATGGCATCGTCGGCATCTCCGGCCGCGGACCGCTGCGTCCGATGGCGGCGGAAATCGTTGCCGCTCTGGATGTTCCGATCATCGCCGCCGACCTGCCGAGCGGGGTCGATCCGGACACCGGCGCGGTGACCGGGCCCGCTGTCCGAGCCGAGGTTACGGTCGCATTCGGCGCTTACAAACCGGTACATGCCTTGGCCGCGCCCTACTGCGGCCGAATCGAATTGGTGCCCATCGGTTTACGGCTACCCGAAGCGAATCTCGCAGCGCTGGAACCTGCGGAGATCGGTGCGCGGTGGCCGATCCCGGGGCACACAGACGACAAATACACCCAGGGCGTCACCGGCATCTGCGCGGGCAGCGCGACCTATCCCGGCGCAGCCGTGCTGTGCACCGGCGCGGCCGTCGCGGCCACCTCCGGTATGGTCCGCTACGCCGGAACCGGCGCGGCGGAGGTCCTCGATCATTTCCCCGAAGTCATTGCCGCCCAGGATATCTCGTCCACGGGCCGAGTGCAGGCCTGGGTATTCGGCCCCGGCGCGGGCACCGACACCGACGCCCGCAAACGACTCGCCGAAATCCTCGCCACCGACCTTCCCGTCGTCGTCGACGCCGACGGCCTCACCTTGCTCGCCGCCGACCCCGACCTGGTCCGCGGCCGCACCGCCCCGACCGTATTGACCCCGCACGCAGGCGAATTCGCCCGTCTGGCCGGGCAAGAAGTCGGCCAGGACCGGGTGGCCGCCGTTCGCGAACTCGCCGAATCCTGGCAACTCACCGTTCTGCTCAAAGGCCGAGCCACCCTCGTCGCCACGCCGGGGCGCCGTGTACTCGTCAACGAAGCAGGGGGTTCCTGGGCCGCCACCGCCGGTGCGGGTGACGTCCTCTCCGGCATCATCGGCGCCCTCCTCGCTGCGGGCTACGATCCCGCCTGGTCCGCCGCCGCTGCCGCCCGCGTCCACGCCCTCGCCGCCAACCTCGCCGCCCACGAAAACCACCCTTCCGCAGCCCCCACTTCCGCATCACCGCTCCTCGACCACGTGCGTCCGGCAATCCGAACTCTGCGCACGCTTGCGGCAAAGTGACGTGTGCTGCCCTGGGCCGCCCTTTTGCCGCATCGACGCCCCTGCGAGACGCGCTGGTCTCGGCAACAGGCGGCCGTCCGGAGCATCCGAGTCCTACCTGCGCTGGCCTCCGAGCGCCCCTGCTCCGCCCCTCGCCGCTGGGCCATGAACCGACGCCCTCGCGCGAGTCAGGTGCCGAATGGCAGGATCAATAAGCGTGGAGGCGCAAGTGGAGACGGTTATCGATCTGGATGCCATTGCCCACAACGTGCGGATCCTGCGTGAATATGCGGGGGATGCGGCGGTGATGGCGGTGGTCAAGGCCGACGGCTACAACCACGGCGCCGTCGAGGTCGGGCGGGCCGCGCTGGCGGCCGGTGCGGTGGAACTCGGGGTCACCACGGTCACCGAGGCGGTGCAGCTGCGCACCGCCGGAATTGCCGCCCCGATCCTGTGCTGGCTCAATAATTCCGATGCCGACTTCGGCGCCGCGGTCGAGCACGATATCGAGATCGGCGTCTCCTCCCTGGAGCACCTGCGGGCGATCGAGGCCGTGGCGCGCGCCTCCGGCCGGACGGCCATCGTCTCGCTCAAGGTCGACTCCGGCCTCAACCGCAACGGCATCGCGCCGCTCGAGTACCCGGAGGTACTCGCGGCCCTGCGCACGCTGGTGGACGAACAGGTGGTGCGGTTCCGCGCGATCTTCTCCCACCTCGCACACGCCGACGAGCCGGAACACCCCTTTCTCGACGTCCAGCGCGACCGCTTCGTCGAGGCCGTAGCCGCCGCCAAGGAATACGGCCTCGAACCGGAACTGGTCCACCTCGCGAATTCGGCCGCCACGCTCACCCGCCCGGATCTGGCTTTCGATATGGTCCGTCCCGGTATCGCGATGTACGGCCTGACTCCGATACCCGAACTCGGCGAGTTCGGCCTGCGGCCCGCGATGACCTTTCAAGCGCGAGTCGCCCTGGTCAAAGAGGTCGCCGCCGGTGAGGGCGTCTCCTACGGCCACCAGTGGATCGCTCCGCACGACACCACCGTCGCCCTGATCCCCGCCGGATACGCCGACGGTGTGTTCCGTCCGTTGAGCAACCGCTTCGCGGTGTGGCTCGGTGGCGAATTGCGCCCCAACGTCGGTCGCATCTGCATGGACCAATTCGTCGTCGATCTGGGCGACAATGCCGCGGGCGTCGTCGAGGGCGACACCGCGATCCTGTTCGGCGCGGACCAACCGCGCGCCCAGGACTGGGCAGATCTGCTCGGCACCATCCACTATGAGATCGTGTGCTCCCCACACGGCCGAGTGGTGCGGCGCCACGTAGGGGGAATTCGATGAGAACAGTCGTCCGCGGCGGTTTGGCAACCGCCGGTGTGGTCGGCGCGCTGGCGGGCGCCCATGCCCTGCGTCGCATCGGCGCCCGGGTGCTCTGGCCAGCTCGCGTCGATGAATACCGCGACGAGAACTTCGACCTGCTCGACGAGGACCGCTCCGGCGCGGTGCTCACCGAAGACGGTGTGCGCCTTGCCACCCGGGAATGCGGCCCGCCCGACGCCCCGGTCACCGTGATCTTCGTGCACGGCTTCTGCAACACCATGGAGTCGTACCACTTCCAGCGCCGTGATCTGGAAAAGCGTTGGGGCACAAGCGCTCGCCTGGTCTTCTTCGATCTGCGCGGCCACGGCCGCTCCGGCACCCCGACCACCGACAGCTGCACCGTCGCCCAACTGGGGCGCGATCTGGCGGCCGTCATCGAGGCGACCGCTGCGACCGGGCCGGTCATACTGGTCGGTCATTCGCTCGGCGGCATGGCGGTGCTCGCCGCGGCGGCGCAGTTCCAGGAGTTGTTCGCGGCACGGGTGATCGGGATCGGTCTGCTCTCGACCGCCGCGGCCGAGGTCACCTCGGCGGGCATCGCGCAGCTGCTGCGCAACCCGGCGGTCGACGGTTTCCGCTTGGCCGTGCACACCGCGCCCGCGTTGGTGCAGGCCGGGCGCAGCACTGTCCGGCATGTGATCACGCCGATACTGCACGTCAGCTCGTTTCACGGACACGTCAGCCCAACACTGTCGCGCTTCACGACGCTCATGATCGACCGCACGCCCGTCGAAACGATCGTGAAATTCCTGAAGGCCTTCGAACTGCACGACGAATCTGCCGCGCTGCCGACGCTCGCGGACCTGCCGGTGCTGGTGCTCGGCGGCGCGCACGATGTCGTCATCCCGTTCCGCAATTCGCGGGCGCTGGCACGCGAATTGCCCGAGAGCGAACTCGTCCGACTCGATGACGCCGCGCATATGGCGCATATGCAATTCCCGGATCTCGTCAATGCCGCACTCGACCGGCTGCTCGTGCGTGCGGGCGTCATCGACGACACTCGATCAACCGCGGAGGTCGCCGGTGGCTGAACGGCAGCAACGGATTCTGCCCACGGTCGCCGACACGGAGGCCTTCGGGCGCGAACTCGCCGCCGGTCTGGGCGCGGGTGATCTGGTGGTGCTCGACGGACCGCTCGGGGCGGGCAAAACCGCACTGACTCGCGGTATCGCCGAGGGCCTCGGTGTGCAGGGCCGGGTCAGCTCACCGACCTTCATCATCGCCCGCCAGCACCGGGCCGGACAGCGCCAGGGCGCCGCGCCGGTACCGCTGGTGCATGTGGACGCGTACCGACTCGGCGGCGATCTGGACGAATTGGACGCCCTGGATCTCGACACCGATCTGCATCAGGCGGTCGTGGTGGTGGAGTGGGGCAAGGGTGTCGTGGAACACCTCGCCGAGCGGCACCTGTACGTGTTGCTCTCGCGCGAACCGAATTCCGAAGTCCGCACCGCGATCTGGGAATGGGTCGGATAGGTCGCGCGGAGGCCCCTTGACCAGGGTGCCGTAACTACCGAGTAGCTCCGCACCACGCCCAGGTACCACCCGGTATCGTTGGGCCAATCATGCTTGTACTAGCCGTCGACACCGCGACACCCGCCGTAACGGCGGGATTGGTGGAACTGGAGCAGGCCGCACCCGGCACCGTCGCCCCGGCGCGGGTGCGCACCGTCGCCGCTCGGGTCCGGGTCGACGCTCGCGCTCACGCCGAGGTGCTCACTCCGCAAATCCTCGAATGCCTCTCGGAGGCAGATCGTTCCAGGGCCGATATCGAGGCCGTCGTGGTCGGCATCGGGCCGGGGCCGTTCACCGGACTGCGCGTCGGCATGGCGACCGCCGCCGCCTTCGGTGACGCGCTCGGCGTCCCGGTCTACGGTGTGTGCAGCCTCGACGCGATCGCCGCCGACGCGATGCTCGAACCGTCGCTGCTGCCGGACATCACACCCGAGAGCGAACTGCTCGTGGTCACCGACGCGCGCCGCCGCGAGGTTTACTGGGCCCGCTACCGTGACGGATATCGCATCGAGGGCCCTGAGGTGAGCAAGCCCGGTGACCTGGATCCCGTACAGGCCACCATGATCGCCGGTTCCGCCTCGCACGTCGACTTGTTCGACCTACCCGTGCTCCCGGCCGAAACCCCGTCACCCGCCGGTCTGGTGCGGGTCGCCGCTGCCGAACTGCTCGCGCGCGCCGTTCCGGAACCGTTGATCCCGCTGTACCTGCGCAGACCGGATGCGGTGGAACGGAGCTACCGCACGCTCGACCGGACGGGAGCGTGACGGCCATGGAGCCCGACCGGAGGTCCAAGGGGCGAAGCGGACCCGTGACTCGCATCGAGCCCATGGACGTCGCCGATATCGAGCGCTGTGTCGAACTCGAGCAGTTGTTGTTCCCGGAGGACGATCCGTGGCAGGCGGTGTCCTTCCACTCTGAACTGGCCGGACCGCACAACCGCTATATCGTCGCGCGCGACGAGGCCGGGCGAATGGTCGGCTATGCGGGTATCGCGCTGCTCGGTGATGCCGAACACCCCGAGGCCGAGGTGCACACCATCGGCGTCGATCCAGGCTGCCATCGCGGGGGTGTCGGCACGATGCTGCTGGAGGCGCTGCTCGCCGAGGCGGGTAAGCGCGGCGGGCCGGTCTTCCTAGAGGTGCGCACCGATAACACCCCCGCCATCGCGCTCTACGCCAAGCACGGCTTCCACATCATCGGGCTGCGCAAGAACTACTACCACCCGAGCGGCGCCGACGCGTACACCATGCGCAGACCGGAACTAGCAGCGAACCCGGCCTGGCGCCCGCAGCCGGCCGAATCGGCACAACCGAACGAGGTGCTTTCGTGATCGTCATGGGTATCGAAAGTTCCTGTGACGAAACGGGAGTCGGCATCGTGCGCCGCCACCCCGACGGGACCTGTGAACTGCTCGCCGACGAGGTCGCCTCCAGTGTCGAGCAGCACGCCCGCTTCGGCGGCGTGGTCCCGGAGATCGCCTCGCGCGCACATCTCGAGGCCATCGTGCCCGCGATGCGCCGAGCGCTGGCCGCCGCGGGCATCAGTAAGCCCGATGCACTCGCGGTGACCATCGGACCCGGACTGGCCGGTGCGCTGCTGGTCGGCGTCGCGGCCGCGAAAGCCTATGCGGCAGCGTGGGATGTGCCGTTCTACGCACTGAACCATCTCGGTGGACACGTCGCGGTGGACACCCTCGAACACGGTCCGATGCCGCCGTGCGTCGCGCTGCTGGTCTCCGGCGGGCACACGCATTTGCTGCACGTCACCGATCTGGCCGAGCCGATCGTCGAACTGGGCAGCACCGTCGACGACGCGGCGGGCGAAGCCTTCGACAAGGTCGCCCGGCTACTCGGCCTCGGCTTCCCAGGCGGACCCGCTCTGGATGCCGCTGCGGCGCACGGCGATCCGAAGGCCATCGCCTTCCCCCGCGGCATGACCGGCCCGCGCGACGCCCGCTACGACTTCTCCTTCTCCGGCCTCAAAACCGCCGTGGCCCGCTACGTCGAGGCGGCCCAGCGCAACGGCTTCACCGCCGCTGAACTGCCGATCCCGGACATCGCGGCATCGTTCCAGGAGTCGGTCGCCGACGTACTCACCATGAAGGCGGTACGTGCCGCCCAGGACGTCGGCGTGCAGACCCTGGTCCTCGGCGGCGGCGCCACCGCCAACTCCAGAATCCGCTCGATGGCCGAAGATCGCTGCGCCGCAGCCGGATTGCGCCTGCGCGTCCCCAAACCCCGCCTGTGCACCGACAACGGCGTAATGATCGCCGCCCTCGGCGCCCACGTAATCGCAGGCGGCGCAACCCCATCCCCCCTGACCGTCGCCACCGACCCCGGCCTCCCGGTCTCCGTCAGCCAAGTCTAGGGGAGCGCGGAGGCAATCAAGATCAGGTGGCACTGAGGGCGGTCATCTCTCGCATTTTGCCGCCATGGTTTCCACGTGATCATTCGACCAGCCGGGCGCGCCTGGTGGGGGTGGGGGAAACTGTGGATGGGGGTGTGGTGGGGGAGTGAGTTCTTGGGGCGAGTTGTTTGCCGTGGTTTCCTGGCTGTGATGGGCGCGTGGTGTGCCGTACGCGGCTTACCTCCCGCAGTCAGGTGGGCAGGCGGTGGCTTCCAGCGCGGTCGACTGGCTGTGGTTGCGTTGTCGGAAGTTTGCCGAGGGTAGTCGAATGGGGGCTGTGGGTGGGATTCTGAGCAACCATTCGACTACCTCGCCGGGTGAGCTGCGTCTGGATGGTGGCAGCACATGAATTGCTCCGGCTCCCGAACCACCCTGTCTGCCTGGGTTTCAGTCGTGCGGTCCGACCAACTGCCCCGACAGCCCCGCGCTCGATCCAGAATTCGCCTTGGGTGGGAATGGAATCCGCGATTGCGCGGGCGTCTGCGGGGGACCCAGTTGCGGCGGCGCTGACGCCGGACCGCGGTCTTGGCCCGACGACCCGGCACCCGGCGAATTCGGATTTCCGAACAGCGGTCCGAGCAACTCGGGGAACGGAATCGGCGGCAGGTTCGGATCCGGGCGCAGCGTCGGCGCGGACGGGGTGGTCCCGACGGGCGACGAGGCGGTCGAGGTGGCCGGTTGGCCGCGGTCCGGAGTGAGCGAGGGGATATTGGCGCCGGAGGGGCGGTTGGTGCTCTCCCGGTTCGGGCCGGTGGTCGAACTGCCCGCACCGGTCGGTGGCACCACCGTCACCGGCGCCGTGGGTAGTTGGGCACTGCTGGTGGTGCCCGCGGGGGAGATCTCGTCGTCCCCGGTCGGTGCGAAGGTCTTCACCCCGTAGCCGATGACCAGCCCGACCACCACGATCGCACCCGCCAGCGTGCCGACGACCTTGGTGAAGGTACCGACCGGCGCGTCGGCGGCGCCGACGACCGGGAATACCGACGGCTGCACCGAATCCGCCACCAGCGCGGCGCCTTTCGCGATCACCGCCTCCGGATCGTCGATGGTGTGCACCGGAATGTCGAGCGCGCGTTCGAGGGTGGACAGGACGGCCGGAATATTGGCCCCGCCGCCGATCACGATGACGGCCTGCGGAAACGTGGGCGCCCGCGCGAAAACCGCGGCGACGAAAACGGCGGTCTCGCGCAGCAGATCCGAGATCAGTTCCTCGAAGTCGGCCCTGGTCAGCTTGAGCGGCTGCCCGGCGACATGATCGATGGTCACGGCGGGCGCGATCGATAGGTGTTCCTTGGCGGCGCGGCCGCGGTTGGTCAGCATGCCTCGGTTGGGGCGGGTGCCGCGCCGGGCGTAGTGCAGATCGACGAGGTGGTGATAGATCAGCTCGTCGATGGCGTTGCCGCTGATCGCCGCGGTGCGCTCGGTACGCAGGACGGTGGAGTCGGCTTGGTCGGCCACGGTGACGCTGAGACCGGTCGCGCCGAGGTCGACGATGGCGACCGTCTCGTAGCGGTCCACGAGTCCGGTGTGCCGCAAATACGTAAGTGCCGCAGTACCTTCCGGAACCAGCCGCAGATCGCGCTGTTTGCCGGTGGCCGACCGGATCACCTGCGCCTGCTCTTTACTGCGATAAGCGACCGCGACGCTGGTGGGCGGGCGACCGGCGGCGGAATCGACACCGACCGATTTCGCGCCGGCGAAGCGCGCGCCGACCGGATGCGTCGGAAAGGCCACGTCATAGGAGAGCTGCGTGGTCGGAAGCTGGGTGGTCATGAGCTCGATCGAGGACGCGACGAGATCGCCGAGATCGGAGTGGGCCGCGTCCGCGGAAACCACTCGATAGTCGAAACTCTGCGCGCCGTTGGACGCGGTAGCGACCAGCGCCGAGCACACGACCTCGTTACCGGCCGATATGCCGAGGGATGTTCGCATGTCACCTCCCTTCGAGCGGATGGTCATGGTGTCGCCGACCATCTCGAATGGACAGCCGGACAGCTCGCGTGGATGGCGAGCGATCCGGACGCGGGACCGGGCCGACCCGTTGTCCGGATGGGTCGCTGGGTCGGCCATGGATCACGTGTGGTCTTGCCCTCTGGTGAAGCTTCTTGTTTGAAAACGCTGGTGTCGTGACGCTGGTACTGACGTTGATCTTGCTCTTGCGGAGCGGGTATTGCTCTGTGGCACTGGGTGTTTCGTGACGCTTGGTGCTCCCCCCACGGCGCCGGTTCGTGACGAACACGGCGAGCGGAGCACGACCGTCGTCAATACTGTCACAATCCGTTATCCGAACGTTACAGATTTGCCGAAGTCTTGGGAAGCCCTCAGACATCTGGGCGTGGCGTGGCGCACGCGTGTCGGAAAATGACACGCATAGGCGGGGACCAACGGTTTTGGCACCGTCCAACCTTGAGCGCTGGCACTCTCATGTATAGAGTGCTAGTCGGCACTGTGTGATGTGCGTGTGCCAGTTCGACTACTGAGCAGGGGTCCCGGCACCCGCGACGACGGGGCTGATGCGCAGGGTCGAGTTCGAGTGACCGTCGGCGACTGCTGCGGGTCGCTCGATACAAACCGATACCGATGGTCCGGGACAACAGTTCCGGACGACCGTAAATCCCCTGAAAGTGGAGGGCTCAACGTGGCGAGCGTGAACATCAAGCCGCTCGAGGACAAGATCCTCGTCCAGGCCAACGAGGCCGAGACGACGACGGCCTCCGGCCTGGTCATCCCCGACACGGCGAAGGAGAAGCCGCAGGAGGGCACCGTCATCGCCGTCGGCGAAGGACGCGTCACCGACAAGGGTGACCGCATCCCGGTCGACGTCAAGGAAGGCGACGTCGTCATCTACAGCAAGTACGGCGGCACCGAGATCAAGTACCAGGGCGAGGAGTACCTCATCCTGTCGGCGCGCGACATCCTGGCCGTCGTCACCAAGTAGCCGATAGGCACATGCGTTCCGCCCCGGTGTCTTTCGCGACCCGGGGCGGAGTGCGTTCGGCCCAGAACACACAGGAGCTGACAAAAACATGGCAAAGCAGATCGAGTTCGACGAGAAGGCTCGTCGTGCTCTCGAGCGCGGCGTCGACAAGCTCGCCGACGCGGTGAAGGTCACCCTCGGGCCGCGTGGTCGCCACGTCGTGCTCGCGAAGGCCTTCGGCGGCCCGACCGTGACCAACGACGGTGTCACCATCGCGCGCGATATCGACCTCGAGGATCCGTTCGAGAACCTCGGCGCGCAGCTGGTCAAGAGCGTCGCGACCAAGACCAACGATGTTGCCGGTGACGGCACCACCACCGCCACGGTGCTGGCCCAGGCGCTGGTGCGCGCGGGTCTGAAGAACGTTGCGGCGGGCGCGAATCCGATCGTGGTGGGTTCGGGCATCGCCAAGGCCGCCGACGCGGTCTCCGAGGTGCTGCTCGCGCTGGCCACCCCGGTCTCCGGCGAGCAGGCCATCGCACAGGTCGCCACCGTCTCCTCGCGCGACGAGGAGATCGGCGAAATGGTCGGCAAGGCGCTGACCACCGTCGGCAAGGACGGTGTGGTCACCGTCGAGGAGTCCTCGACGCTGCAGACCGAACTCGTCGTCACCGAGGGCGTCCAGTTCGACAAGGGCTACCTCTCGCCCTACTTCGTCACCGACGCCGACAGCCAGCAGGCCGTCCTCGAGGATGCCTACATCCTGCTGAACCGGGAGAAGATCAGCTCGCTGCCCGATCTGCTCCCGCTGCTGGAGAAGATCGCCGAATCCGGCAAGCCGGTGCTGATCATCGCCGAAGACGTCGAGGGCGAGGCGCTGTCCACCCTGGTGGTCAACTCGATCCGCAAGACCCTCAAGGCCGTTGCGGTGAAGGCCCCGTTCTTCGGTGACCGGCGCAAGGCCTTCCTCGACGACCTCGCCGTCGTCACCGCGGGCACCGTGGTCAACCCGGATCTGGGCATCTCGCTGCGCGAGGCGGGCATCGAGGTGCTCGGCAAGGCGCGTCGCGTCGTCGTCACCAAGGACGACACCACGATCATCGACGGTGCGGGCACCGCCGAGGACATCGCGGCCCGTGGCGCGCAGCTGCGGCGCGAGATCGAGGCCACCGATTCCGATTGGGATCGGGAGAAGCTCGAGGAGCGCCTGGCCAAGCTGGCCGGCGGCGTCGCGGTGATCAAGGTCGGCGCGGCCACCGAGACCGCGCT
Organism: Nocardia pseudovaccinii; assembly: GCF_050942345.1. NCBI lineage: Bacteria > Bacillati > Actinomycetota > Actinomycetes > Mycobacteriales > Nocardiaceae > Nocardia > Nocardia pseudovaccinii. Next base: position 8,787,101 of record NZ_CP192074.1, on the reverse strand, counting down.
CAAGGAGCGCAAGTACCGGGTCGAGGACGCGGTCAGCGCGGCCAAGGCCGCCGTCGACGAGGGCATCGTGCCCGGTGGTGGCACCGCCCTGGTGCACGCCGCCGCCAAGCTCGTCGAACTGCGCGACTCGCTCTCCGGCGACGAGGCCATCGGTGTCGAGGCGGTGCGTACCGCACTGTCGGCGCCGCTGTTCTGGATCGCCACCAATGCGGGCGTGGACGGTTCCGTGGTGGTCAGCAAGGTCGCCGACGGCAAGGAAGGCTTCAATGCCGCCACCCTCGCCTACGGTGATCTGCTCACCGACGGTGTCGTGGACCCGGTCAAGGTGACTCGCTCCGCGGTCGTGAACGCGGCGTCGGTGGCCCGGATGATCCTCACCACCGAGAGCGCCGTGGTCGACAAGCCCGCCGAAGAGGAGCACGACCACAGCCACCACGGTCACGCGCACTGAGCGCAGGCCGCACGGCAGAAGGCCCCCGGGACCGCACGTCCCGGGGGCCTTCGTCTTGTGAACAATATGAACGCAATGGCACGCAACAAGTCGAAAAATATCAATCGCGAGAACTGATTCCGACTCGGGTCGGCGAAGTTCTAAGAGGCGACGGGTGGTTGCTCTGCGGCGATGGCGGCGAGCAATCTGGCACGCAGGGCGGCGGGCGGCTGGGCCGCCGTCGCCTCCGCGAGAGTGCCGAGAACTTCCTTCGTCTGCTGGACTTCGGTCATGAATTCCGCGCGTAGTACGGGGTCCTCGCCGTCGAGCACTTCCTGCACCGCATTGTGGTCTTCGTCGTCGATCGATCCGAGCGCGACGGCGTGCGCGAGATCGATCCGGGCTTCGTTCATCTCACGTCACCCCCAAACTTTTCTTCAGTCGTGTCAATCCGTCCCGTATACGGGACTTAACGGTCGGTAACCCTACGCCGAGGAAGTCGGCGACTTCCGCGTAGGTTCGCCCGCCGTAGTAGGCGAGCGAAATGGCTTCCCGCTGAGTCTGTGTCAACGTCCCTAGACCCTGCTGGACGGCCTGCTGCTCGAGCCTTCGCTCTACTTCTTCGGTGACCTCATCGAATTCGTTGCCGAGAACCCTTATCCCATAAGCGACTTCGCGCAGGGTATGGGCCTGTTCGGCGCGGACCCGGTCGACGGCCCGCCGATGGGCGAGGGTCATCAACCATGTCACCGCGGAACCTTTGGTCGCGTCGAAACTCGACGCGGTCCGCCAGATCTGGAGATACACCTCCTGGGTGGTCTCCTCCGCGTAGCCGGGGTCGTGCAGGACGCGTAGCACCAAGCCGAACACGCGCGCGCACGTTCGGTCGTACAGCTCGGCGAATGCCTCCTGGTCGGACCGGCCGCAACGTTCGAGAAGTGCGGCGAGCTCGATACTTTCGGCGGCGCGTGCCGTTACCGCAGATTCCACCCGATTCGACGTAATGGTGGGTGGGATGGCTTCTCTTCGGAACGAGTCGCCCTCTGCGGCCGGCGGCCGCGTTGTCACAACGCTCCATTCTGTGTCATCGGTCACTACCGTAGCGGGCCGCTATCGCACCCCGTGCGGTGGGGTATCAGCGAACCGCATACGGAGCCGGCAACTGCCCGGTAAACCTCGACACGCCAGACGCTTCTGGAGAGGACACGCCGTGACACGCCGCTGGTTTCGCGAAACGCCGTATCTACAACCGACTTCGGCTTGTGGCCATCGCCGGGTGTTTGCTAGGCATTCGGCGCGCCGCGCCACCTGGATGGGAAGAAGTTGGTTTTAAACGGCCATCCGACGACGGTTACGTCGAGCGTGCATCTCCCGCTCGGTTTCGGACATACCGCCCCAGATGCCGTAGGGCTCGCTGACTTTGAGCGCGTGGCTGCGGCACTGCATGAGCACCGGGCAGGCTCGGCAGATCTCCTTGGCGCGCATCTCGCGTGCGGTGCGGGCGCGGCCGCGTTCACCGTCCGGATGGAAAAACACCGCGGAGTCCTGGCCTCGGCAGGATCCTCGCATCTGCCAGTCCCAGACGTCCGCGTTCGGTCCGGGGAGGTGGGTCGGCATGGGCATGGTGAACTCCTCGTGGTGCGAGCTCGTCAGCGTTGTCGAGCAGTTGTTCTGCAACAGTTGTGGCCACGGCGCTGGGTCGGCGGCGTGCCATGGGCTCGCCTATTGCGGTCGCTGCAATTTCGCGCGGCGCCGACCGTGGCGATGAGTTACGTTAGGTCCAGCCGCGAAATTCCGTCAATAGTTCGATGCAGCAGTTTTCTAAATCTTAAGCTGCGAAAATTAACCTCGAAGCTGTTTACTTTTTGAGCCTGTCCGGTAATACTGATCGGTTGGCCAGCGGGCGGTATGTCTTCGCATGGCGTCAGTATTCCGCATTCCCGCAGGTGGGAACGGGTCGATGGTTGCATCCCCGTGTGGTAGCCAGTAGGCGAAGACGTGGGTCCTATCACACCGACGACGGCCCGCTACGATGTCCGGTCGGCCGGAGATGGCAGAAACGGGGCGCTGAGGTTAATTGCGCGAAACGCATGTGAATTCCGGTCGCACACGCTATGTGATTGCCGGAAGTACTTTTACTTGATGGAAACATGGCGACGGCGATGAAATGCTCAATATTAGCCGGAAGTACCTGACGGCCGGTTTCTCGCTGCGCGATCCCCTGCGGCACTCGGGTTAGAGTTCGGCGTGCTCGTGCCTGCTTCCCCCATATATATCGAGTCCGCCATGCTTGCCGACGCGGCTTTCGGCGCCTGCCCCGGCCGTGCCGCTACCGAGTTGCCAACCGCCGCGAACCCGCTCGATTCGTGGCATCGGGCGGTGATTTTCGGTGGTCAGGGTCGCTACGCCGCGGCACGTGAAGAGTTGCGGGTATTGCGCGCGCGGACCACCGATCCGGTGCTGCTTTCGCTGGCCGCGAGTACCGAGGGCTCGTTTCTGCGTCAGCTCGGCTGGCATGCCCGCGCCGCCGGATACGACGGTCGCGCGGCCGCGTTGATCGTGCCGACGGGGGATGCGGTCGGTCCGGAACGCGTGGACGCGATCTGTGACGCGCTGACCGGTCTCGCGGCCGACGCGCTCGGCACCGGCCGTCTGGCGCTCGCCTCCCGCCTGCTCCGGCGCAGTCATGACGCGATGACCCAGGCGCGGTCGCCGCATGGCTGGCGAACGCTGATCCGGTGGCATTGGGTCTGCGCGGAGACCGCGCTCGCTGGCGGTGCCGCCGACACCGCCGCACCCCATGCCGCGACGGCCCTCGCACTGGCCGAGGACGGGCCGTCCGTCCGGCACCGGGTCAAGTCCCGGCTCTTGGTCGCCGCGACCGCCGCGGCAGCCGGTGATGTCGAGCGTGCGCGAACGCTCGCCGATGAGGTCGCCGAGCAGTGCCGCGCGCACGGATTGCTCCCATTGCGTTGGGCCAGTTCGATGTTGCGCTCCGGGGTGTCCACGGGGGCTCGCGCAAGCGCGGCCGCGACCGATGCGCAGCAGTGCGCGCAGGCAATCGGCCGTCGTGGCGGGCACTTTCGTCCCATGAGTGATTCTCGAGTCTGATCAAGACACCACCGTGTTGCCCGGATCCACGGGTTGTATCGCTATTGTTAGACCCGTTCCGCCCCTTCGGCGGAAGCACTGGTCATCACTGCCGGTGCCACTTGTAACGCCAGGAAATTCTCTGACGATGACGAACACGGGCGAAGAGTTGGACCTCGCCGTCGCTGCCGCTGCGCAGGGCGACAGATCCGCTTTAGCTCAGGTACTCGAATTGGTCCGCCCGTTGGTGGTGCGCTATTGCCGCGCGCGGATCGGCGCCGCGGAGCGTGGACAGCTCTCTGCGGACGACGTCGCGCAGGAGGTATGTCTGGCCGTGATGACAGCTCTGCCCCGGTATCAAGACCAGGGCAGGCCCTTCATGGCCTTCGTATACGGAATCGCTTCGCACAAGGTTGCCGACGCTCATCGCAACGCCGCCCGTAACAAGGCGGAGGCAATGGCCGAAGTACCAGATGTCATATCCACCGACCAGGGGCCGGAACAGCGAGCTCTCGAGTCCGAAACGAGCAGGCAGATGAACAGTCTGCTCGCGACGCTTCCGGAGAAGCATCGAGAGATTCTGATCCTGCGTTTGGTCATGGGTTTGTCAGCAGAAGAAACCGCAGTCGCCGTGGGCAGTACGGCGGGTGCGATACGCGTCGCCCAACACCGGGCGCTCGCGAAACTGAAGTCACAAGTGGCGAGGGCAGGTGAAATGTATGGCTAGGGATGGCGAGCGCGGTCGGGGCGACTGGAAGGCGCGACGTGGATCGCGAAACAGCGGTCCCTACGCCGGGAGTGGTGACACCGGTCCGGTGGACATCGCGGCGGTGCGCAGAGACGATGCGCTGATCGATGCCATTGCTAGCAGCGGCCCGGTACAGACCGACAGCGCGGAGGAGTTTCAGCTCGCGTCGCTGCTGGCGGACTGGCGAGCGGAGTTGATTTCTCCGCCGTTGCCCGCTGAACCGAATCTCGATGAGATCGTTGCCGCGGTCAATCAGGAGATCGGTGCCCGGCAGGTTCGGATCGGTGCGCAGTCCGGTGGGCGACTACGGCTTGTCCGTCCGATTCTCGGGACGGCTGCCGCGCTGGCACTGGTCATCGGTGGTCTTTCGGCGTTCTCCTATGGCGCCGCTCCTGGTGATCCACTCTGGCGCGTCAAGGAAGTCGTGTTCAGCGAACAGGCGCAGTCGACCGTGGTGCAGCGCGCCGACAGCGATCTGGCCAACGCGAAAACGATGCTCGCTCAGGACAATCCGGAGCAGGCAAGGGCAAAGCTGGAGGGCGCCAAGGCGAATGCCGAGCTGATCGACGATCCGGTCAAGCGGGACAAGCGAATCAACGAATTCAATGTCTTGCTCGCGGAGTTGAACAAGATCGCTCCGGAGATCGGGAAGTCGCTCGCGGCGAGTACGACACCGACGACGACACCCAACCCGGCAACAACCGACGGCACCAACTCGCCGACCACCAAGCCTTCCGGCGATGCTGGTTCTACCTCCTCGGTGGTGCCGCCGGTCGATACGAAGGTGCCGACGACGACGGAACCGAACACGCCGGGTAAGTCGACACCGCCGACAACCGCGCCGCCGATAAGCACTCCCGCTCCTGAACAGCCCACCCAGCCCAGTCATCCGACTCAGGCTCCGCCGACCACCGTGGGAACCCAGCCCACGGGGGTCGTGCCGAGCGTGGATTCCGGCCCGCCCGCGCAACCCCCGACTCATCAGCAGCCGCCGACCTTCGTGGTCCCCACCGGTTTGCCGTCTTTGCCGGGGTTGCCCGGATCGGGGCCGGCCACTTAATCGGAGTCGATACTCCGACAGCGCTTTGGTTCGGGAGAAGCGCTCGATCCAGTAGAAGCGCTGTGGCGGATGCATATCCGCCACTTCCGCGCGTGCGTGGGTGCGCGGACATTCGAATTGTTGTGCATGAACCGATCGCCGACCGGCGGTCGGCTTCTTGTCTGTCAGCTATCTCACATCGCGCCCGCGCGTCAGCGCGCTGTGTGGGGTGCGCGATGTCAGCTGTCGAACCCGTCGAATCCGTCGCCGTGGAATGCCTCGTTCATCGAGGCGTCCGCGTATCCCCGGCAGTAATCCCAGGTGACATACGCTTCCGGCATCGGGTCGTAGGCGGGCTCGTGCGGGCGCACCGTGCCGTCGACCAGCAGCTGAAGCAGGTTGGCGCGCAGCATATCCCAGTCGTGGTAGTGATCTTGTCTGCAGTCTTCGCAGCTGACCACGAGTCCTCGGATGCCACGGTGCGCTAGTAGTGCCTCATACACCGCAAGGTCGGCGAGATCCTCCTCGACCGCAAGGCGCTCGTGGGGATCCAGCGGTTCACCGGGCTCGATGGCATCGAGCGCGGCGGACGGGTCGGAGGGGTCTCCGGCGAACGGATCCGGCGGCAAGCCAGGTGGTAGATGGTCACGCACACCCCCACGGTACGCAGAACAGGGTGCTCTTCGCCAGCTATGCGGCGCGCCAGTTTCGGTGGTGGGGTCAGTTCCGTGAGCGAGCGCAGCGAGTGAACCATAGGCACAGGCGCCCACGCGCACGGCGGAGCCGAGCGTCAGCGAGGCGCAGTCGTGAGCGAGCGCCAGCGAGCGAACCATGGATACAGCGCGCCTGGCGCGCGGCGGGGCCGAGCGTTAGCGAGGCGCTGTCGGGCGCCTGTTTGCGGGACAGATACCATGGGGGACAGGCCCCGGCCAGTATCCGACAGCGCTGGCGGAGCCGCCACCGTCCATCCCATCAGCTTCCACGACGCCGGCCAACCCGGCGTTCGTTGCTTTCGACGTCCAGGAGGGGTCGATCCGAATGAGTAATCCCGTATCGGGCGAACGAATCGCGGTCCGCCCTCCTACGGGTGGTGACGATCCGAACAAGATCGCCATGCTCGGCCTCACGTTCGACGATGTGCTGTTGCTACCGGCCGCTTCGGATCTCATCCCGAGCTCGGTGGAAACCTCCAGCCAGCTGACCCGTGAGATCCGGTTGCGCACCCCGCTCTGCAGTTCCGCCATGGACACCGTGACCGAGGCGCGGATGGCCATCTCCATGGCGCGCGCGGGCGGCATGGGTGTGTTGCACCGCAATCTGGCCGTCGCCGATCAGGCCGCGCAGGTCGAGACCGTCAAGCGGTCCGAGGCGGGCATGGTCACCGACCCGGTGACCTGCCGCCCCACCGACACCCTCGCCGAGGTCGACGCGATGTGCGCCCGCTTCCGCATTTCCGGCCTGCCGGTGGTGGATGAGACCGGCGCGCTTGTGGGCATTATCACCAACCGCGATATGCGCTTCGAGGTCGATCAGAACCGGCGGGTCGCCGATGTGATGACCAAGGCGCCGTTGATCACCGCGCAGGAGGGCGTCACCGCCGAGGCCGCGCTCGGTCTGCTGCGTCGCCACAAGATCGAGAAGCTGCCCATCGTCGACGGTAACGGCCGCCTGCGCGGACTCATCACCGTCAAGGACTTCGTCAAGACCGATCAGTACCCGAATGCCACCAAGGACCGTGACGGCCGCCTGCTCGTCGGTGCCGCGATCGGTGTCGGCGAGGACTCCTGGTCGCGCGCCATGACTTTGGCCGACGCCGGGGTGGACGTGCTCATCGTCGATACCGCGCACGGCCATCAGGCCGGTGTGCTGCAGATGGTGACCAAGGTCAAGGCCGAGGTCGGCGATCGCATCCAGATCGTCGGCGGCAATGTGGCCACCAGGGCCGGTGCGGCCGCGCTGGTCGAGGCGGGCGCGGACGCGGTGAAGGTCGGTGTCGGTCCCGGCTCCATCTGCACCACCCGCGTGGTCGCCGGTGTCGGCGCGCCGCAGATCACCGCGATCCTCGAGGCCGTCGCCGCGTGCAAGCCGTACGGCGTTCCGGTTATCGCCGACGGCGGCATCCAGTTCTCCGGTGATATCGCCAAGGCCATCGCGGCTGGCGCGTCCACCGTGATGCTCGGCTCGCTGCTGGCCGGTACCGCCGAGTCGCCGGGTGAGCTGATCCTGGTGGGCGGCAAGCAGTTCAAGAGCTACCGCGGCATGGGCTCGCTGGGAGCGATGCAGGGCCGCGGCCAGGCCAAGTCCTACTCCAAGGACCGCTACTTCCAGGACGACGTGCTCGCCGAGGACAAGCTGGTGCCCGAGGGCATCGAGGGGCGGGTGCCGTTCCGCGGACCGGTCAACCAGGTGATCCATCAGCTCGTCGGCGGCCTGCGGGCGGCCATGGGCTACACCGGGTCGCAGTCCATCGCGGATCTGCAGGAGGCGCAGTTCGTGCAGATCACCGCGGCGGGGCTCAAGGAGAGCCACCCGCACGACATCACGATGACCGTCGAGGCGCCCAACTACACTGGTCGCGGCTAGCCCGGTTGACGTTTGTGTACTGGACCGTCCGGTCCGTGCATGATTGGGCTTGGTAGCGTCTCCACGCGCTTCGACAGCGAAGGCTGTGCGAAGCGAGGAGGCGCTCCGAGGTCCGGACTTCGGCCTGTCGCCTCACGCGACCACAACGGAGCGAGTCTTACGAGCGGCCCGTCTCGCGGCCGAGCCGTCGAAGCGCATGCGACGAAGTCGCGAGTCTCGACGGCGCCGCTAGCGACTGCTTGCAGGTCGCTCGAAAGGGTCGGCCGCGAGACACCAGGGGGCCGCGAACACGCCGCGCCGCAGGCGCGGCCAAGGATACAGAGGAGCAAGCGTGCGCGACATGGTCGAGATCGGTATGGGTCGGACCGCCCGGCGTACCTATGAACTGGACGATGTCGATATCGTCCCGTCGCGGCGGACTCGTTCGTCGAAGCAGGTATCGCTGGCGTGGCAGTTGGACGCCTACCGATTCGAGATCCCGTTCCTGGCGCACCCGACCGATGCGCTGGTCTCGCCGGAGTTCGCCATCGAACTCGGCAGGCTCGGCGGACTGGGCGTCATCAACGGTGAGGGGCTGTGGGCCCGGCACGCCGACGTCGCCGCGAAGATCGACCAGCTGCTCGAACTCGTCGCCAAGGGCGGCTATGAGCGGGCCGTCGGGCTGCTGCAGGAACTGCATGCCGCGCCGATGCAGCCGGATCTGCTGGCCGCCGCGGTCGCGCAGGTGCGGGCCGCCGGTGTGACGGTGGCGGTGCGGGTGAGCCCGCAGAACGCCCGCGCGCTGACCCCGGCGCTGCTGCAGGCCGGTATCGACCTACTCGTGGTGCACGGCACCATCATCTCCGCCGAACATGTCGGCGATGGTGAGCCGTTGAACCTCAAGACGTTCATCGCCGAACTGGATGTGCCGGTGGTGGCCGGTGGCGTGAGCGATCACAAGACCGCGCTGCACCTGATGCGCACCGGCGCCGCGGGCGTCATCGTCGGTTACGGTTCCTACCCCGGCGCGACGACCACCGGCGAGGTGCTCGGCATCGGGGTGCCGATGGCCACCGCCATCGCCGATGCCGCCGCCGCGCGTCGCGACTACCTGGACGAGACCGGCGGACGCTATGTGCACGTGATCGCCGACGGTGATATCGCCACCTCGGGTCAGTTGGCCAAGGCCATCGCCTGTGGCGCCGATGCCGCAATGCTCGGCGTCCCGCTTGCGCTGGCCACCGAGGCGCCGGGCCGCGGCTGGTACTGGCCTTCCTCGGCCGCGCATCCGTCGGTGCCGCGCGGTTCGCTGCTGCACGTGGAGGATCCGTGGGATCTGGGCGGCGAGCTGTCCGGTGATACCGGCGAGTCGGTGCGTCCGAGCCTGGAGCGTGTCCTGTACGGACCCTCCGACGACCCGTTCGGCTCGCTGAATCTCGTTGGCGGCCTACGCCGCTCGATGGCCAAAGCAGGCTACTCCGACCTCAAGGAATTCCAGCGGGTCGGCCTCAGCGTGCGCGCGTGACCCCAACCCCCTCGGCTCGCCGAGCGCAGTCGAAGGGTGGTCGACGAGACAGTTCGCAGCCGCCATTCGGCTTGTCGGCGCACTACGGGTCAGCGGACGTGGGTGGGCACGGATCGGTCGCGGAGGAACTGCTGGATGGCGTGATTCACCGGTTCGGGGTGGGTCATCGTTACCGCCAGGCGCGCGCCCGCGATCTCGACGAAGGTCGATGCGGTGAGATCGGCGGCCAGTTGCTGGGCGCGCTCGCGGGCGATGCCGCTGTCGGTGGCGTGAATCACCAAGGCGGGGCAGGTGATTTCGGATAAGCGATCCGAAACCGAATCGCGGCCGAGCAGACAGCCCGCGGCGACCTCGATGCCCTGGCGGTCGCGGACCAGCCAGCGTTTGGTCCAGATCGCCCGGTACCACTCGTCATCGCCGATCAGCCAATACGCGAGCTGTTCGACGGCCTCCTGCCGGGAGCCGTCGTCGTACCACTCGTCCAGGAATTTCTGGGTCGCGGTGGATTGCTCGGGCGTCGGGCCGTTCGCCTCGGTGCTGATCAGGATCAGTGCGGAAACCCGCTCGGGTGCGATGAGCGCGGTGCGCAGCGCGGTGAACCCCCCTTGCGCGGTGCCGCCGAACACGGCGCGTTCGGCGCCGAGATGGTCGAGCACGGTGAGGGCGTCGCGCGCGGCGGTCCAGTAGGTGAACGGTAGCCCCTGGTCCCTGGTGCGGCCGTGTCCGCGCGCATCCCAGGACACGATCCGGAATTCCGGTGCGAGCGCGGCCATCTGGGATGCGAACATCGTCCGGTCCATGAAGAATTCGTGCGCTAGTAAGACCACCGGACCGTCGCCGCCACTGTCCTCGTAGTGAATGTCGGCGTCTATCGCGCGGGCGAAGGGCACGGCATGAGGATAACCAGCAGTGTGGGGGCGCGCGGGAGGATTTCCGCCGCTGACATCAAAGCCTCGCTGGCGCTCGGCTCCGATGCCAGCGATGCTGCTGTGCCGATGGTTCATCGCTGCGCTCCCTGCCGACTACGCCTAGCTGGCGCTCGGCTCCGCCGTCAGGGAGAACCCTGCTGTGCCGATGGTTCGCTCACTGCGCTCCCTGCCGACTGCGCCTAGCTGGCGCTCGGCTCCGCCGTCAGGGAGAACCCTGCTGTGCCGATGGTTCGCTCGCTGCGCTCCCTGCCGACTGCGCCTAGCTGGCGCTCGGCTCCGCCGTCAGGGAGAACCCTGCTGTGCCGATGGTTCGCTCGCTGCGCTCCCTCACTAAACTGTTCGAGTGGCAGAAACCCAGAGACCGGTCCTCGTCGTCGACTTCGGCGCACAGTACGCCCAGCTGATCGCCCGGCGGGTCCGTGAATCGAGTGTGTATTCGGAGGTGATCCCGCATACCGCCACGGTGGACGAGATCGCCGAGAAGCAGCCGCTCGCGGTGATTCTGTCCGGCGGACCGTCCAGTGTGTACGCCGAGGGCGCACCGCAGCTCGACGCGCGGCTGTTCGATCTCGACATTCCGGTCTTCGGCATCTGCTACGGCTTCCAGGCCATGGCGCAGGCGCTCGGCGGCACCGTCGCGCATACCGGCACCCGTGAATACGGTCGCACCGATCTCGATATCGATGGCGGTCTGCTGCACGGCGGCCTGCCCACCAGACAGCCGGTGTGGATGAGCCACGGCGATGCGGTCACCGACGCGCCCGAGGGCTTCGAGGTCACCGGCACCAGCGCGGGCGCTCCGGTCGCCGCATTCGAGAACCGGGCCCGCAAGCTGGCCGGTGTGCAGTACCACCCCGAGGTGCTGCACTCGCCGCACGGCCAGCAGGTGCTCAGCCGCTTCCTGCACGAACTCGCCGGCATCCCCGCCACCTGGACCCCGGCCAATATCGCCGAATCGCTGATCACTTCGGTGCGCGAGCAGATCGGCGACGGCCATGCGATCTGCGGGCTGTCCGGCGGTGTGGACAGCGCGGTCGCCGCCGCGCTGGTGCAGCGCGCGATCGGCGACCGCCTGACCTGTGTGTTCGTCGACCACGGCCTGTTGCGGGCGGGGGAGCGCGAACAGGTGCAGCAGGACTTCGTCGCCGCGACCGGCGCCAAGCTGGTGACCGTCGACGCGGTGGACAAGTTCCTCGGTGAGCTGAAGGGCGTCACCGATCCGGAGGAGAAGCGCAAGATCATCGGCCGGGAGTTCATCCGGTCGTTCGAGGATGCGGTCTCCGAGGTCGTCGTGGAACAGAGCGGTAGCACCAAGCCGGAGGTCGAGTTCCTGGTGCAGGGCACGCTCTACCCGGATGTCGTCGAATCCGGTGGCGGCAGCGGCACCGCGAATATCAAGAGCCACCACAATGTCGGCGGTCTGCCCGACGATCTGGAGTTCGACCTCGTCGAGCCGCTGCGGTTGCTGTTCAAGGACGAGGTGCGCGCGGTCGGCCGCGAACTCGGGCTGCCCGAGGAAATCGTTGCCCGCCAGCCGTTCCCGGGGCCCGGCCTGGCCATTCGCATTGTCGGCGAGGTCTCCGCGGACCGCTTGGAGACGCTGCGGCAGGCCGATGCCATCGCACGCGAGGAGTTGACCGCCGCCGGACTCGATCGCCAGATCTGGCAGTGTCCCGTGGTGCTGCTCGCGGATGTGCGCAGTGTCGGCGTGCAGGGCGACGGCCGCACCTACGGTCATCCGATCGTGTTGCGTCCGGTCTCCAGCGAGGACGCGATGACCGCCGACTGGACCCGGCTGCCCTATGACGTACTCGAGCGCATTTCCACCCGCATCACCAATGAGGTGGCCGAGGTCAACCGGGTTGTCCTCGATGTGACGAGCAAGCCGCCGGGCACCATCGAATGGGAGTGACCCCGCAATCGGGACTGATTTGCCGGATTTCGGGAGTACCGTCAGCCGGATAGACCAGTTCCCCAGGGGGTCCGGATGGCAGCGAAGAAGCCGCTCTGCACCTTCCACGCGGTTGTCGAGGCACCGTGTGGGGTGGTGGCCGCGCTGCTCACCACGGTGAGCCCGGGCCCGGTCGGTCCGGACAACGCCTTCTTCCTCGTCGACGGGCCCGACCCCGGGATCGAGTTGCGCGGCGGCCCGAACGAATTCCGGGCCGCGATCGCCGGGGATCTCAATGGGATTCGGGTCGAGGTGGATCGGGCGCAGGCGATGTTCGCGGTCGAGGGGCAGCGGTGGTTTCGCGCCGAATGTCGAGTGCTGCCGCATCCGAAGGGCGCTCGGGTGATCCAGCAGATGTTCAACGTCGCGACCAGTGGGCGGTGGATGGTGCCGATGATCGCACGGGGTGTCGAGGGCAAGCAGCGGGTGAGTATGCAGCGGCTACTCGACCGGATCAGTGAACATTTGGGCTGTCCGGCCTATTTGGAGTAGCGGTTGTGGGCGGCGGTGTGCGGCCGAGGATGAGCTGCCCGAGTAATAAGCCGCCACCGAGATAACTGCGGCTCGGTGTCAGCGGCATGAAACGGCCGATCGGGATTCCCGTATGGTCGGTCGGTTCGTCGTGGGTGTCGAACTGTTCCATGGGCATTGGCGTTCTGCTCCTCCGTAAAGAAAATGGCCCGTCCGCGGGACGGGCCATTCGGGTGATCAGCGGGGTCTGCGCGGGGAGATGACCAGGAAGATGCCGACCACGATGGCGGCGATCACGACGACCCAGCCGAGTGAGGCCACACCGGTGGCGGTCATGGTGGCCGGGCCGATGAAGGCCCAGATGCTCACGCCGAGGGCGAGCAGTCCGACGATCAGCAGGGAGACGGAAGGTCCCCGCTTGGTGACGTTGTCATCGGTGGGGTCAGCCACGGTGCACCTCCGCATTGCCGGTCCGGACGTGGACTTTCAGGTCGAGCACCGGTGCGCCGTCGGCATGCGGGCCGGTAATACCGGTGGGGCAGTTGACATCTCCCAGATTGACGGTGCAATCGGTGCGCACCGCCATACCCTCGGGCAGCAGGATCCTGGCATCGCCTAGCCGGACCGCGACCTCGACGGTCCGGTTCTCGGTCAGGTTCAGCGACCGCAGATCCAATGTGCCTGTCCCCACCGTCAACTCGTACTTCGGGGCCAGGTCGGCCATCGAGGTCGGCGCCCAGGTGCGATCGCCGACGGTGGCGCTGTCGAATTCGATCGGGCCGAGCATCGAGGCCAGCACCACGAATCCGGCGAGCGGTGCGGTCAACACCAGCAGGCCGAAGCCGCGACGGAGGAATGCGCCGATCACCAGACCCAACCCGATCACCGCCAGCGCCACCGCGCCGATGCGTCCCGGTGTCATCCACTCGACGCCGGAGGCGGCCAGCGCACCCGCACCCGCGGCGGCCAGGATGGCCAGGCCGAGCACCACCGGGGTGAGCCGGGAGCGGGGACGCTTCGGCGGGGGCGCGACGATGGTGCGGGTCGGGGTGGGTTCGGGGAGGTCCCAGGCGAGTGGGGCGACGCCGAGCGGGTCCCAGGAGGGTGGGGTCAGACCGGTGGGGGGCGCGGCCGTTGTGCGGGATGGGGGAGTGCTTGTGCGCGAGGTGGATTCGGTTCGCGATGAGCTACTGCCGCTCTCCGAGTCGGTGTCGCTCCCGCCGGACGTAGCGGCAGGTTGTGTGGTGTCGCGACCTGTTGCGCTGGACGTAGTGGTCCCGCCGGGCGTGTGCGGCGATTCGGAGGCGGGAATTCCCGGCGTTGTTCCGTTGTCGGGCGTTGTGGTCCCGACGGGAGGCGCTTCGGGACCCGCGTCACCCTTGTCGAGCAGGACGGTATCGGCCTCTTCCTTACGCAGCAGGACGGTGTCGGGATCGGCTGGCGTAGCGCCCGCATCGATCGGCGTGCCGTCCTTTTCGATCAACTCGGTTTCAGCGTCGCCATTTTCGGCATCGGGCATGCGAACCGTGTCCGGATCTGCCTGCTGCGCCGAGGTATTCGGTGCTGCCTGGGCCGGAGCATCCGGAACATATGCGTCCGGCAACTTCGTGTAGGGGGTGTACATCGGCGGCACATCGGGTGCGTAGAAGTCGCCGGGCATCGCACGCGGGGGGAATACCGCCCCGGGGTAGCCGGTCGCGGTGAGACCGCCGTCGAAGCCGCCGAGCGAACTCGTGCCGGGCGGCGGCTGCGGGTTCCGCATATGCAGCATCCACCAACCGGCCAGCAGCAGCGACATGCTGATCATGCCCGAGCCTGCCAGTCCGACGCCGACCGGTCCGATGGTGCTGACCGCGATGGCGAGCGCCACGATCAACACGATGGTCTTGGTCTGCGACTGCGAGCTGTGCCCCTTGCCGAACAGCGACTCGGCCGCCGAGGACTGATCACCCGCCGCGCTGAACAGCAGCCAGGCGAGCAAGTAGAGCACGATGCCTGCCCCGCCGAAGATTGTCGACACCACGAGCGCGACCCGCACGAGCACCGGATCGATCCCGTAGCGCTGCCCGAACCCGGCCGCGACGCCCGCGATCGGACCTTGCCGCGGCAACCGGACGGGCCGCGACTGCCACATCTGGTGAATCTGATCGCCGAAGCTCGTTTTCGTCATGGTTTCCATGGTCGTGCTGACCAGCACTTCGGCGCATCGGGGGGAACCCTGAGAAAATCTCTGATCTCTTTGGACCAAGCGGTCTCTTGTTTAGTCGCAGGGCGGACGGTAGGAGAGTTGGGGCAGGTAGCGCTGCCAGAGTTCGGGCGTCATGAGGGTGGCGGTGGCATGACAGATGCGTTCGATCGCGTGCTGCTCGTCCAGATCCCACAGTCGACGCTCGCCACCGCTACTCGAGGCGGACAGATAGTCGCCTTGTGGATGGAACTGGATGAACCAGACGTTGGGGCCGGGCGGTGCGATGGAACTGGCCGTGAGGCGGGGATGACGGCGATCGGTGAAGTCCCACAACCGCACCGATCCGTCGTTTCCGCTGGTGGCCATCGTCTTGCCGTCGGGACTGAACGAGGTCGAGCTGATCGCCAGATTATGTGCGGTGACCCGGTCACCGATCGGCTCTGGCGATGCCGGGTTACTGATGTCCCAGACCTGGAAGGTTTCGTTCGCGACGGTGACGGCGGTGCGGCCGTCGGGGTGCATGATCACGTCGAGCATCAGCGGCGAGTGCTCCGGCGGGGACGTACCCATCCGGACAGGGCGGTCCGGGTTCGAGATGTCCCACAGTGCCAGCCTGGTTCGCAGGGCCATCGCCGGCGAACTCGGTTCGGACAGGGTCGACTCGATGATCGCGAGGGTGGGCCCGGTCGGATTGAATCCGATGGCTTGGACCTGCGCGGGAGCCACGGACGTCGGTGTTCCGAGTAGCACCGGCCGGGAGCGGTCCGCAATGTTCGCGAGTTGGAAAGTATCGACCTTGGGATCCACAGTCTGCGCCGCCAGGGTCCAGTCGCGGTTGAAGCTCAGGCGCGACCATTGCGACGACGCGGCCTGCCAGTCGCCCGATACCCGAATGTTCTCCGGGTCGGAGAGGTCGACAAGGAACATCGGCCCCGTCGGACCGTCCCGCGCTATCAAGGACTTTCCGTCAGGGCTCAGGGCCCGGATCGATGATCCCGGTTTCGCCCGGAATTCCCCGATCCGGATTGGTTCCCGGGGGTTACCGGTATCCCATATGACGAATGTGCCGTCGCTGGAATCGCTCACCATTCGGGTGCCGGTGGCATCGAATATCGGACTCCGGCCCCAATCGGTGTGCCCATCGAGAACCGCAGGAGCCAGGGACCACAGCCGCACGACTCCCTCGGTGCCACCGACGGCCAAAATCTTTCCATCCGAGCTGAATGCCAGCCCCGTCGGTTCACCGGTACATCGGGTGGGAATTCTCGCGTCGTTGAGGCAGCGGGATGGAATCGCCGACAGCTGGGCGCCCAGCGGGGTCGGCTGGGCGGGATCGGCGATATTCCATAGTTTCGCTCCGGTGGCACCACCGGTCGCCAGTGTGTGGCCGTCCGGGCTGAAGGCGAGCAGGGGGACCGGCTGCTGAACCACGTTATCCACCAGCGGATTTCCGAGCGGGCGCGGGTGGGCGGGATCATCGGCGGCCCACAACTGGGTCACGCTGACGTAGGTGTGTCGTACGGTCAGGCGTGGACCGGCCAGAGCGAAGACGGTGTTGTCAGGGCTGAACCGGATTGCTTCGACATCGTGGGGCACCTCGAATGGTGTTCCAGCGCGGGTGATTTCCCCTGTGGCCGAGACGGACCACAATTCGACCGTAGCGATACTGCGGTCCCAGTCGCTGGTCGCGACCGCCAGTAACCGCCCATTGCCGCTGAACGCGAACGTGGACAGGTCCCGATTGCGCGGCGCGGGGATGAACCGACCCTGGATCGGTTCGGCCGGGTTGCCGACATCCCACAGGGTGATGCCTTTGTCGCGCATGGACCCGACTGCCAGCGTCCGTCCGTTCGGGCTGAAGGACACCAGATAACCCGTGTCGCCGGTGGCCGTCGGCGGTGATCCGAACAGCCGGGGATGCGCCGGATCACGGACATCCCACAGCTGCGGTCGCGCCGAAGTGCCGGTGGTCGCGAGCACCGTGCCATCCGGGTTGAATGCCATGGACATCGCCCCGGAAGGGGATTCGCGTAGCGGCTCGCCCAGCGGGTGGGGATGTCGCGGATCGGCGACGTCCCAGAGACGGATGGTGTTGTCGTTGCTCGCGGAAGCCAGCACGCGGCCATCGGGTCGGTACGCGATGGTCCTGATTCCCTCGTCGTGTGCGACAAATGGTGTTGCGAGGGCGAGGTTCTGGGTCGCGAGCAACCGTGCCCGCACCTCCGGATCGCCCGGCCTGAGTTGTCCGGCAACGAGATATAGCTGCGCGGACAGCGATGGATCGATTTGTTGTAGTCGATCCGCCTCCGCCAGTACGGATCCGAAGTTCTTGTCGTTGCGCTGCTGTTTGGTGAGCTCGGCCTGCGCGTAGGCGACCGTGCCGAGTACGAGTAGGCCGACGCCGAGCATGGCGAGGGCTACGCGGGTCACCGACGACCGTCTGCGGGTATGCGTTCGCGCTGCTCGGGAATGCTCGAGGAAAGTGCGGATCTGGCCGCCGACCGCGGGTGGATCGACATGACCGAGTGCGGTCTCGAGCCGGGTGCCCCGATAGAGCAGTGAGGGATCCTGCCCGGTCGAATCCCATTCCGCGGCATCGGCTTCCAGCCGCTGCCGGACCAGGTAGCCGACGCGGTCCTCATCGATCCAGGTGTGCAGTCGCGGCCACGCGTCCAGCACGATCTCGTGGGTCAGGTACACCGAGTCGGAGTCGAGGGTGATCAGGCGCGTGCGGGCAAGCAGTTCCAGTGCGGCCGTGGCGGATACCGGGTCGGTGGTGCGTTGCAGCAGGTTCGGACGGACGGCGATGCGCCGGGTATCGCGCGAATCATTGGCGACGGCAACGAGTCCGAGCAGCACATCCTTCGCGGAGGACTGCTGGGTGTCGGATAGTTCGCTCCATGCCTGTTCGGCGGTGGCGGCGATGGAGCCGATGACACCGCCCGCCTTGCGATATCCGGCGACGGTGAGTTTGCGACCTTCGCGGTGCTGCCAGGTGGCGGCCATGACGTGCGACAGCAGCGGGAGTGCGCCCGGATCGTAGCTCTGGCGGTTCTCGTGATCGCCCAGTCCGCAGAGTTCGGTGATCACCAGTTCCGCCAGGCCGGACTCCAGTTCGAGCCCGGCGTGGTTGGCCGGCCCGATGAGTGCTCGGTCCAGTTCGTCCAGCCACATGGGGCCGAGTAGATAGCTCCGGTGTTCGAGAGCGTGCTGCAGGATCGGGTAGTCGAGGCACTGGGCATAGAAATCGGCGCGCAGGGCGATGACGACGGTGAGGGCATCCTCGGCCCGAGTGGCGCAGCGGTCCAAGACATTCAGGAAGGTTTCGCGCTCGCGCTCATCCGGGCAGGCGGTGAACAGTTCCTCGAACTGGTCCACGATGAGCAGTCGGCGTTGGTCGGCGCTCCACTGGTCGAGCGCCGTGCACACCTCGTCGGCGGATGGCTCGGCTATCGTGTTGTCCGCGTGAAAAGCCTTGGCCAGCGCGCGAAGCGGCCTCGCCCCGGGTGTCATCGTGGCGGTCGACCAGTTGTCGGTGACGGCGGGTATGAGTCCGGCGGCCAACAGCGAGGACTTGCCCGCACCCGATGCGCCGATCAGCACGACGACGCCATCCGCATCAGCGGCGGCGCCCTGGACCAGATCGACGAGTTCGGCAGTGGATCGGCTTCTGCCGAAGAACAGGTCCCGGTGCTGCTTGCGATACGAGGTGAGGCCGAGGTAGGGACAGCCCGCGTCGTCCTCGTCATTCGGTGTCCAGGCGATGGCGGCCTGCCAGAGCCGTTGCCACTCACGCACTTCCAGCAACTGCCGACTGACCTGCGACTCGGCCTTCTTGGCCAGGTCGATCAGGGTGAGCACCACCGGAAGCAGTGATTCGAAGCGAGCCGGAACATTGCGCCCCGCCTTCCAATCGCTGATCCGTTGCACCGAAGCACTCGCGGCAGCCCGCGTCCCCTGCGCGGCCCGCATCCTCGCTCCGGCCGCCGTGGCCACCCGTCGCAGCGTCGGGTTGCCCGCGGCCGCATAGAGATCGGCGAACCGTTGCGCGAAAACCGCACGCGGTGATCGGATTTCCCCCCGGGCCTCGGCGGTGGTGTCCCCTGCTACCACGTGCGCCCGATCTTTTTGGGCGACACAAACATAGGGACAATTTAGCCGGTTCGAGGACAGGTACGAGTCGGGCGGCGGTGCGATCGTCGATCGCACCGCCGCCCTTGGACTGCCGGATTACAGGAAGATCCGGTCTCCTGTTACCGCGTCGGCGGCGGTGACCTCGGGTGTGTCGGCCGTGAGGGTCACATAGGACTGGATGGTGAGCGGGCCGCCGCAGTTCTTGACCACCAGGTGATAGTCGTGGCTGACCAGATAGCCGGTGCCGCCGAGAGCCAGTGCCTTGGTGCCCACTTCGATCGGCTTGATCTCGCCGGGGCCGATCGACATGTCGAGGCTGACACCGCCGTAGATTTTCGGGCCGATGCTGGCATCGAAGTTCGGTGACGTCGAGTCGCCGCTGCCGCTGACACCGATGCTGAACCCGGCGTCGAAGCCGATCCCGGCCTGGATATCGACCGTGAGATCGAGATCGACCGCACAGGCGACCAGATAGCCCGCCTTCATGGTGCCCGTCGCATTCGCGGGGATGGTGCCGTAGAAGGTGTTGTCCAGGAATACCTCTCGGTTGGTCGGCATTCCATTGAGCGGGGGGACCGGGCGGAACTGTTCGTCCATGTGGCCGACGGTGAGCTCGAATCCCCCCGGGCCCGAGTAGTTCTTCTCGTGCGGCGCCATCCCCTGGGCGGCGGCGAATGGCATACCCGCCAATGCGATTCCGATTGAGGTGGCGGCGGTGAGCAGTACCGACTTGATGTTCATGATTCCTCCCCGAACCTGTGCTCGGCCCCCTGCGGCGCGAGTCCCCTGCGTTCAGTGGGACGTTTCCGCCCCGGAAGAAACGTATGGCGCGCGGTGGTGCGCCGCCGCGGCCGTTGACCGGTGGAGGTATGAAAAGTACTGGTAGATGCGTTCGGGACCAGTTATCCGGTCCGGCGGAGCACGAATCGGCATCCGGTCCGCTCCGCGCCTCCCGCGACGGCTGAGCGGCGGATAAGAACGACAGGTCAGCGCGGGTTTCTTGTCCGGACCGGACGGCATCGGTGTGACGACAGGTTTACCGGGATCGGTGCTGGCGGCGTTCGGCTCGGCCGGACTGTTTCAGGACTCCACGATGTCGACCAACTGCTTACCGAGATTGCCGCCCTCGAAGACAGCGCGCAGTGCACTCGGTGCGGATTCCAAGCCGCTGCTTGCGGTTTCGGCGATGGTGAGCTCGCCCCGGTCGTGCCAGTCGCGCAACGCCGCGAACGCCTCCGGAAAACGGCCGAGATAGTCGAGAAAGATGAACCCTTCCATGCGTGCCCGGCGCATGGCCAGCTGCATGTAGTTCCGCGGCCCGCACTGGGGGTCCGCACCTTGATACCCGGAAGAGATAGCACCTGCCAGAACAACACGAGCGCCGGGCGCCAGGTGCGCCAGACCATGCTCCAGAACGCGGCCGCCGACACCATCGAAGAAGACGTCGACACCGTCCGGGGCCATGCGGGTCAAACAGGCGTCGATGTCATCATGTTTGTAATCGATGGCGGCATGCAGGCCCGCGTGATCAGTGATCCAGCTGCACTTGTCCGGACCGCCTGCGGTGCCGATGACAGTGCAGCCCAAAACTTTCGCTATCTGTCCCGCAATCGATCCGGTCACACCGGCCGCAGCCGACACCAGCACCGTCTGGCCGGGCTCGGGCCGGCCGATATCCGTCATGCCGAAGTACGCGGTCAAGCCGGGCGCTCCGAACAGGCTCAGCATCATCGTGGGGGGTACACCGTCGGGCACCACGTTCAGCCCGAACAAGCCACCTTCGGACGCGATGGCGTAATCCTGCCAGCCGACCATACCGGCGACCCAGCTGCCCACCGGATAGCTCGGAGTGTTCGAGTGCACCACCTGCCCCACCCCGCTACCCCGCATCACCGTGCCGACCGGGACCGCATCGATGTAGTTGTCCGCATCGTTGAGCCAACCACGCTGCGTGGGATCAATACCCAGCCGATGCACCCTGACCAGGGCTTCCCCCGGCCCCGCAGCCGGAACCGGAACGCTCCTGAGCTCGAAATCCCCATCCCGCAACGCCCCGTCGGGCCGCCTCCGCAAAATCCACTGCCGGTTCACCGTCTCCGCCACTCGGCGATGCTAAATCACACACATCGCAGTCTTCGAACCGTTTTCCACTGTGACCGATACGCACGGAATTCGGCATTACCGAGCGTTTCCTGAGCCCGAGATCAGGGTGATTCCTGATGGTCGGTGTCGGTGGGTCGTGCCAGTATCGAAGGCATGTACCCGTCCGTGCCCGCGTTCGATGCTGCTCGGGGGGCCGATCCCCGGGGTTTCGGCGCCGCGCCCGGGTTCACGCCAGGCCCCGGCCGCTTCGGCGCCGCGCCGGCCCTGCCGCCGACACCGCCGTATCCGCGGATGGTGCGGCGTTCGGGTGGCCGGATCGTCGGCGGTGTCGCCGGCGGTATCGCCGACCACCTCGGGCTCGATGTGTTCAAGGTGCGGATGGCGTTCGTATTGCTGTCCGCGCTGGCGGGGGCGGGGATCGTCGCCTACGGGATGCTGTGGATCTTCACCCCGGGCGGCCACGATGCGGTGAAGCCGACCGGTAAGGAGCGCCGTCAGGCGATCGGGTTGGCCCTGCTCGGGCTCGGGCTCGCGGTCGGGGTGTCGTGGTTGTTCAGCGGTACCGCGGCGAAGGTGATCGTGCCGATCGTCGTGGTGGCGGTGGGTGCGGCGCTGGTTTGGCGCGAGTACGACACCGACGGCCCGCGCTCGCTGCTCGGGCTGCCCGCGCGACCCTCGGTGGTGACCTGGTCGCGCATCGTCGCCGGGATCACCATGATCGTGCTCGGACTCGGCGTGGTGGTGCTGGCCAGGATCGATCTGAGCTCGCTCGGCTCCGCGCTGATCGCGGTGGCGGTCACATTGATCGGCGCCGGTCTGCTGACGGTGCCGCTGTGGCTGCGCATGATGCGCGCGCTGAATGCCGAGCGCGCGGCCCGCATTCGCAATGAGGAACGCGAGGAAATCGCGTCCCACCTGCATGATTCGGTGCTGCAGACGTTGGCGCTCATCCAGCGTCAGGCCGACGATCCGCAAGAGGTGGCCCGGCTGGCGCGCAGTCAGGAGCGGGAGCTGCGCCGCTGGCTCTTCGAGGATTCCGGGCCCGCGCAGTCGAGTCTGGCCGCGGCGCTGCGCACGATCGCGGGTGAGGTCGAGGATCAGCACGGGGTGAAGGTGACTCCGGTCACCGTCGGCGATGTGACGATGGACGGCGCCGACAGCGGGTCGGGCCTGCCGAAGGAGCATTTCACCGCATTGCTCGGCGCGAGCCGGGAGGCGCTGGTGAATGCCGCCAAACATGCGGGCGTCCCGGAGATCGATCTGTTCGCCGAGGCGGAACCGCATCAGGTGAGCATCTTCGTGCGCGATCGCGGGGCCGGATTCGATATCGCGGCGGTGCCGCAGGATCGGCGGGGTGTCGCGAAATCCATTCGCGCCAGAATCGAGCGGCGCGGCGGTCAGGTGGAGATCCTGTCCACGCCCGGTCGGGGCACCGAGGTGCGGATCATCATGCCGCGCACCGACTCCGGTGCCGATCGGGACCGGGCCGAGGCGGAACAGCCGGTCGGCGACGATCAGGTCGACGGAGTACGACAGACAGTTCGCAACGCCAAGTGATCGCCCCGATGATGCGACGCAGGTCGTAGCTCGGATGACGACGGCTGCGGTGGCAATTGTGGTACCGATGAAGTGCGGGCGGCCTGCGGGCGGTCCGCGCGTCAGGGTGGGTCGACCCACCGAGGGTGAGGAGAAGTAGGTGACCGTGCGGGTCTTTCTCGTCGATGATCACGCCGTATTCCGCTCCGGTGTGCGGGCCGAATTGAGCCGGGAGACCGATATGGAGGTCGTCGGAGAGGCCGGGGGCGTGGCCGAGGCGGTCGCCGGAATCAATGCCGCGCGTCCGGATGTCGTACTGCTCGATGTGCATATGCCCGACGGCGGTGGGGTCGCGGTACTGGCAGGCATCGATGACGGTCCGGTATGCCTGGCGTTGAGCGTCTCCGATGCCGCCGAGGATGTGATCGCGGTGATCCGCGCGGGTGCGCGCGGCTATGTGACCAAGACGATCTCGGGATCCGAACTGGCCGATGGCATTCGGCGGGTCGCCGGTGGTGATGCGGTGTTCAGTCCGCGGCTGGCCGGTTTCGTCCTCGACTCGTTCACCGGAAAATCGCCGGTCCCGGAGCCGCCGCTGGATCCCGAACTGGATTCGCTCACCCCGCGCGAACTGGAAGTGCTGCGGCTGCTCGCCCGCGGCTACACCTATCGGGAAATCGCGGAGAAGCTCTATATCTCGGTGAAAACCGTCGAGACGCACGCCTCCAACGTGCTCCGCAAGACTCAGCAGTCCAACCGCAACGCACTCACCCGCTGGGCGCACCGCCGCCGCATCGACTGAGCCGCAAGCATTCCGGTTGCCGCGCACTTCCTAGCCGCGCGCCGATTCGTGCGCCGCGCCGATTCGTGCGCGCGGCGTGAAGTCGCGCGGCAACTAAGAAGCTGTGGCGCAGCAGATTCCGGTCGCAGCGATCACATCATCGCGATGATGACGGCGATGATGAGGATCAGGCCGATCAGCAGGCCGATGGCGATGGCGAGCGGGGCATTGCTCGCTTCCTTCGACTTCGCCTTCGGGCGCTGGGGTGCGGCGGCCGCTGGACCCGACGGGTTGCCGCGATGCGGGCGCGGCAGCGGAGTCGAGTGCGGACTGCGCAGGCCCGATGCCGAATTGCGGGCCGCCCATGCCGGAATGGTGCCGTCCTCGGTGCGCACCGGAGCGCCGAGAATATACGGACCGGTGCCGGGACCGAATGCGGCGGTGAGGATTTCGTCCCGTGCCTCGGCCATGGTCGGCCTGCGCTGCGGGGCCGGTTCCATCATGTGCAGCAGCGCGTTGGTGAGCATGCCGCTGCGGCTGGGCGGGATGATCTGGGCCATGGCCGCGCGATAGACCACGGCGTCGGTGTCGTCGTCCATACCGAACGGCGGTTGCCCTTCGATCGCGGTGTAGAGCGTGGCGCCGAGGGAGAACACATCGCTGGCCGTGGTCGGCTGCGCGCCGCGCGCCACCTCCGGGGGGAGATAGGCGGGGGTGCCGGTGATCACGCCGTCCGGTTCGTCGGAGTTGTCGGTCGCACCACGCGAGATGCCGAAGTCGCTGAGCTTGGCCATGCCGACGACGGGTCCGCGGTCGGCGACGAGGATATTGCCCGGTTTGATATCGCGGTGCACGATGCCCGCGGCGTGCGCGGCCGCCAACGCATCGGCGACCTGTGCCCCGATCTGTGCCACCTCGATCGGCGGCAGTGCGTTCACCAGCGCCAATGCCCTTGCGACACTGCGTGATGGCAGATGTTCCATCACCAGCCACGGCTCGCCGGCCTCGAGCACCACGTCGTAGACGGCAATGGCGTGCTCGTGCGAGAGCTTGGCCGCGACCCGGCCCTCGTGCATGATCTGGTTGCGGATCTCGTTGGCCTGCGCCTCCGGGAGTCCGGCGGTGGAGAGCACCTGTTTGATCGCGACGTCCCGGTTGAGCAGACGATCGTGTGCGAGCCATACCGCGCCCATACCGCCGCCGCCCAGTTTCGACTGCAGACGGTAGCGGCCGGCAACCAGATAATCGGGGCCGACAATGGGACGAGCGCGTTCGGTCACGGTGCGAGGGTAGCGGAAAACGAGGCCAGCTGGCCTGATTCGCGCCGTGCCGGTTATTGCGTCAGCAGGCGATCCGGGTGCATTCCGTCCACCATGCCGATGAAGGGCGGGTGAATGCTGTAGCCGAGCATGCGCCGGATTTCGGGCGAGACCGCGCGCACCGTATCGCGACTGGTCGAGAGGGTGAAGGCCTCCTGGGTGCGTAACCACGGCTCGCAGTACTGCGCGGTGGCGGCCAATCGCGGGCTCGCCGAGCGGTTCGCGCCGCCGCCGTGCCAGAGGGTGCCGAGGAAGAAGACGCACGATCCGGCGGGCATGACACCGGGCACGCGGACGTCGTTCTCTTGCGGTATCCGACCGTCCGGCCAGCGGTGACTGCCCGGGATCAGCATCGTCGCGCCGTTCTCGGCGGTGAATTCGTCGATCGCCCAGACGGTGGCCGCCGACAATGCCTTTCGTGGTCGCGGCACCGGATAGAAGCCGTCGTCGGGATGCAGGAGTTGGGCATTTTCGCCCGGGGCGATATTGATGATCTGCAACTGCGACAGCAGATATCCAGGCAGCAGAAGTCGATCCAGTAGGGCGAGCACGCGGGGATGGTCGACCAGCCGATCGACCATGCGCGTCTTGCCGAGCACACTGTAGAGCCGCTGAGTCCGGTGGCCCTCGAACGCATTTCGCCCATTCGGGCCGAGTAAGGGCAGGAGTTCTTCGCGAAGTGCCGCGCACTGCGCCGAGTCGAGCAGGCCCTCGAGAATTACGTAGCCGTCGCGATCGAGGGCGGCGAGATCGGCGTCCACCTGCGCGGCGGGGACGTCGCGTAATTCGTGGACCGTGCGATGGGTTCGGGACAGGTCGCCTGCGAGGTCCTCGAGTCGTTCGACCTCTGGTTGTGCATTACTCATGGTTCTTCCTTCCTGAGCCGGTTGCTCCGGCCACGAATTCCCATACTTGATCGGCGACGACGGCACGGTCCGGGCGCGGACTGCGGGTGAGCGCCACCGCAACTGCCATGTGCACGCCGCCGAGGACGGCCGCGACGAGCAGTTCCGGATCACGGTCCGCGGGCACCATGCCCTGGCGCTGGCCCTGCGCCATATTTCGGATGCCGACCTCGATCGCCTGCTGCAGCCGTTGCCGTTCCACGCCCGCCGCCTCGGCGTCACCGAATCGTCCGAGCGCGACGGGGGCGAGCGGATCGTCGTAGAGGAAGTTCACCCAGGCCACCACGCGCGCGTGTTCGCGTTCGCGCCAATCCCTTCCGGCGAATTCCGCATAGGTGACGGTTTCGCCGAGTCGGTCGTAGAAGTCGGTGATGACGGCGGTGAGCAGTCCGCTGCGCGAGCCGAAGTATCGATAGGGCAGTCCGACGCTGACTCCGGCGCGGCGGGCGACGGCGGCCACCTCGAGTTCGCCGGTTTCGCTCAGCTCCGCATGCGCCGCCTCCAGCAGTCTCCTGCGTGCCGTCGCGCCGCGGCCGGACCATTTTTGGTCACTCATGACTCTGATCCTAAGTTGAGTTCAACTCAAAAACAACGAAGTGATCGCGGTCGGTGCGCGTACTTGACGGAAATCGGGGGCGGGTTTCTACTGAGCGAGTATCGAACGTATATTCGATACCGATCGATAGCTGGATCGGTGCTGAACCTTTGATCGTGGAGGTTCGGGCCGCGCTTCGCCTCGGGTCCATCGTTGGAAGTAGGTGGTTGTGATGGGTTCGGATGAGGATTCAGGGGCGGGGAGGCGGCGGAATGGGATGCCGCCGAGGGATAAACCGACACTGGATGAGCTGCGCCGACGGATGGCGGCGATACCCGGGCGCGGGGAAGCGGCGGCCGAGCGGATTCCGCACGCCGCCGAATTGCGCAGGGAAGCGCTCGCGGTGCCGCCCGCCCTTGCGGAGCTGTTGCCCGATGGCGGCCTGGTCAAGGGTTCGGTGGTGGCCTATTCGGGTGCGAGTTCGCTGCTGGCCGGGCTGCTCGCCGCGGTGACCGAGGGCGGTGGACATGCCGCGGTGGTCGGGGTGCCGCGGCTCGGGCTGCTCGCCGCGGTCGAGATGGGTGCGCAATTGCAGCGCCTTGCCGTCGTCGCCGATCCCGGGCCGGATCCGGTGGAGGTGGCCGCGGTATTGCTCGACGGCCTCGATCTGGTGGTGCTCGGCCTCGCAGGCGCTGCTGTCGCCCCGTCTCGCACCCGTGTCATCGCCGCCCGCGCGCGCAGCAAAGGGGCCACCCTGGTGGTCACCGACGGCCGCTGGCCCAATCCGTCCCTGCGCGTGGACACCCGCATCGCCGGGTACGGCGGCCTCGGCGCGGGGCGTGGCCGTCTCCGCTCGCTCCGCCTCGAGGTCGCGGTCCGCGGCAAGGCGGGCCCACCCTGCCGCGGCCGAATCGAACTGCGCCCCAGTGTGAGTCGAGTGGAATGGGTGGCACTGGAAACGGTGGCCGCGGCCGATGAAGTGACCGTCGAGGCGCGCGGTGCGGCGTCATGAGTCGGGCCGTCACGCCATGCTCAGCTGCGCGAAGCGGCTTTTCCGTCGATTCGGGGTTTCGATGCGGCGGCCTCCTGATCCGCCTTCGCGATACGCGGCTGGCCGCGCCGCGTGCACATCGGTGCCCATATGAGCACGCCAGGCTCGGCCACCCCTCCCGCGATGCACAGGACCATGCGCCGTCGTGGCCACACCACACGAAAACCTGTGCTGCCGACCAGGACACGCCGCCGCTCGGCAGCGAGTTTCAGGTGGTACCGGGGATCCCGTCTTGCGACTGGGCACCGCCTACCAGGAATGCCCGGCTGCTGCGTGGGGTGCCCGTAGGGGTGGGGTGGTGATCCGGCCGAGTCGGGTGGGTGGGATGCGGGTGCTGGCGCTGTGGTGTCCGGACTGGTCGGCGGTGACGGCGGCGGCGGTGGCGCGGGTGCCTGCGACGCGGCCGGTGGCGGTGCTGTTCGCCAATAAGGTGGTGGAGTGCTCGGCCATTGCCAGGGCCGAGGGGGTGCGGCGTGGACTGACGAAGCGGGAGGCGCAGGCACGGTGTCCGAATGTGTATGTCGCGCAGGTGGATCCGGATCGGGATGCGCGATTGTTCGAGCCGGTGGTGGCGGCCATCGATGCGACGGTGCCGGGAGTGGAGGTGCTGCGCCCTGGGCTGTTGGTGCTCGGTGCGCGGGGTGCCGCCCGGTTTTTCGGGTCCGAGGAGGCGGCGGCCGAACGGATCGTCGACGCGGCCGCCGCGGTGGGGGTGGAGGCGCAGATCGGTATTGCCGACGAATTGTCCACGGCGGTGATCGCCGCGCGTTTCGCCGCGATCGTGCCGCCCGGCGACGGTGCGCGATTCCTGGCGCCACTGCCGGTGCGCGAACTCGCGCTCGAACCGAGCCTGTCCGCACCCGAACGCATCGAGCTGGTGGATCTGCTGCATCGCTTGGGGTTACGGCGGATCGGTGATTTCGCCACACTGACCCCGATCGAGGTCACCTCCCGCTTCGGCGCCGATGCCGTGCTGGCGCATCGCTGTGCCAGGGCCGTGCCGGAACGTCCGCCGTCCGCGCGTCGTCCGCCGCAGGACCTGGCGGTGCAGTATCGCTGCGAGCCGCCGATCGATCGGGTCGATGCCGCCGCCTTCGCGGGGCGCATGCTCGCCACCCAGTTGCACGAGGCGCTGTCCAATGCCTCGATGGCCTGCACCCGATTATCGGTGCTCGCGGAAACCGAGGCAGGCGAACAACTTTCGCGCATCTGGCGGTGCGCCGAACCGCTGACCCCGGAGGGCACCGCGGATCGGGTGCGCTGGCAGCTGGACGGCTGGCTCACCCGCCGCGACCGTCCCACCGCACCGATCACACTGCTGCGCCTGGAACCCGTCGAAGTCGTTGCGGCGAGCGCACTTCAGCTCGGTCTCTGGGGCGGTGTCGGGGAGGAGGACGAGCGGGCCCGCCGCGCCCTGATCCGGGTGCAGGGTCTGCTCGGCGGCGAGGCGGTCCGGGTCGGTGTGCTCAGCGGCGGCCGCGGACCCGCCGAACGCATCACCATGGTCGCCCTCGGTGACGAGCCGATTCCGGCCGCCGATCCGGCCCTGCCGTGGCCCGGCCGCCTGCCCCGCCCCGCACCCGCGGTGATCCTGGTGAACCGTCCGGTGGTGCGGCTGGAGGCCGCCGACGGAACGCCCGTGCAGGTCACCGACCGCGGCCTCTTCACCGCCGACCCGGCCCTGCTGCGTTGGGGCAGCAAGCAGTGGCCCCTTGCGGGCTGGGCAGGTCCGTGGCCGGTGGACGAACACTGGTGGACCCCGGAATCCGCCACCCTCTGCGCCGGAATCGCCGCCCGCATCCAGGTGCAGCTCGCCGGTGAACCGGCCGACGTCCGTGTCCTGCTGCTCATCTACAACGATCAGACCTGGCGCGCCGAGGGGCTTTACGACTGACTACGTGCGCGACCACACCAGCGCCAGCGTGAACGGATGTCCGCGCAGCTCCGCCCATTTCGGCTTGGCCGCGATCCATGCGTCATCCACCAGCGCCTCGGCCATCTCGGTGAGCACCCAGCCTGCCGCGGATGCCGCCGACACCTGCTCGCTGATCAAGTGCAGATGCGTGCTGATCGCAACCGGCTCTCCGGACGCGGGTGTGTAGTGCGTCGGCATGCCGGTCACCATCATGAACTGCGGGTGATAGCTGACCGTGACACAGGTGCCGCCGGGTGCGGCCAGCCGCCAGGCTTCGGCGTAGAAGGGCGTCAGCTCGTCCAGGTGCTCGTCGATCAGCGAGGAGATCACCAAATCGTATGCGCCACTTGTCAATCCGGTGTCACGCACATCGGCCTGAGCGAGTGTGGTGTGCACCCCGCGCTCGCGTGCCCGCGCCAGCATGCCCGCACTCGCGTCGACGCCATCGATATGGCGAATTCCCCGCTCTCGCAACCAAGCTCCGGTCCGCCCGGTCCCGCAGCCGAGATCCGCGGCGCGTCGCACCCCACTCCAGTCCGGTCGCCGTAGCCGATTCAGCAGTGCGAGATCCATCTCGTCCATGACGGTCTGCTCATACGTCGGTGCCCATCCGTCGTACCCGGCGGCGACGTCAACGGTGCGATAGTTGCGGCGATCGAATTCGGCGAAGGAGGGCATGGCCGCAGTATTGCCGCGATACCCCGGCCTTCGCCAGACAATTTCGGCACCGCACCCGCCGTGGCTTCGCTGGCCGAGTAATGGATGCCCGGACCATGCCGCCCTGGTGACCACGACGGAGCGAGTCTTACGAGCGACCCGTTCGCGGCCCGTCTCGCGTCCGAGTCGTCGAAGCGCATGCGACGAAGTCGCGAGTCTCGACGGCTCGGACGCGAGACACCAGGGGCCGCGAACACGCCGCGGCCCGCGCGGCCAAAAACACAGTACTCTCGGAAATCGTGGATCTCGCGGTGACCAGGGCTGTGCTCGACGGCGTGCGGATCGCCTATCGGGATTCCGTGGTGGGCGATGGCGTGCCGGTGGTGCTGGTGCACGGTATGGGCGGGGACGGGCATACCTGGGACCGGTTCGCGCACATCTTGATGCGGGCCGGGCGGCGGGTCGTCATTCCCGATCTGCGCGGGCACGGACGCAGCGCGCACACCGAGTCCTATCTGTTCGCCGAATTCGGCGCGGACGTGCTGAATCTCTGTGATCACCTGGAGCTGGACTCGGTGGATCTGGTCGGACATTCGCTGGGCGGTTATGCGGTGTCCTGTGTCGCGCAGGAACGGCCCGAGCTGGTGCGGCGGCTGGTCGTCGAGGAGTGCCCGATGCCACTGCGTTCCGGCGATGAAGAGGTGAAGCTGACCCGTCGCTTCCCGACCATTCCGGAACTCTGGCACGCCACCACCAGCCTGATCCGGCATCCGCGCGCGGTGCTCGCTTTCGATCGCTCGATGACGCGGACCGCGCTCGAACAGTTCCGCAAGCCGAATCCGGAGTGGTGGGATCGGCTCAGCGACATCACCGCGCCGACTCTGGTGCTGCGCGGCGGTCCCGGCGGCTTGGTCGATCCGGAGAAGCTGGCGATTCTGCGCGACACCATCCCGAACTGCGCGGTGACCGCCTTCACCTGCGGTCACAGCATCCACCGTGATCGCTACCGCGAATTCGAGACAACCGTGCTGCCGTTCCTGGCGACGCTCTCACCCGTGGCTATCTAGAGTGAAGCGGTGCCCGCGCAAGACCGTCCGGTTCTGTTCTTCCCCGACGAGCAGTCGTTCCGCGACTGGCTGCTGACCAACCATGCCTCGGTGGACGGGGTCTGGCAGGGGCTGATGCATCCGGCCGGACAGGCTGAGATCGATCGGGCCAAGGCCGATGGTCGCTGGGACGTGGCGTTTACCGACGGACAGATGTTGGGCGGATGACCGGATTCGAAGGGATGCTCTGCTCGGCGGCGGCCGCGGTCGATGTGCCCTTGCCCGGCACGGCAACCCGGGTGACAGGGTGGTTGTGCGTCGAGCAGCCGGGCGCGTGGGGTCGGGATGTGATCGGTGATGAGGTGCTCGGTCAGGAGATCACCGCCGAACTCGCCGCCCGCGCCGCCGCCGCGAAGGTTCGTCCGACGCTGATCCGGCGGCCGGGCCGCAACGAATTCACCGGTGTCCGAACGGTTTTGATCGCCAGCTCGCGTCCGCGGGACTCCTGGTGCGAACGCTTCGAGATCACCGACCTGAAACAGCTGCTCGACCTGGACCTGAACCTGCTGAACGGTCCACCGCCGGGAATCGGCGCGCCCGTGCGCGATCCGCTGATCCTGGTGTGCGCGCACGGGAAGCGCGATCAGTGCTGCGCCCTGTTCGGTCGTCCGATCGCCGCGAATATGGCCGCCGACTATCCGGACCGGGTCTGGGAGTGCTCGCACACCGGCGGTCATCGCTTCGCACCCGCCATGGTGCTGCTGCCCTCCGGACTGACCTATGGTCGCGTCGATACCGCGGCCGCCATCGCGGCGGTCGAAGCCGTGCGGCGCGGTACGGTTTCGTTGGACGGACTGCGTGGTCGCAGCGGTCATCATCCTGTTGAGCAGGTCGCGGAAATCGCAGTCCGCGAACAGGTTTCGGCAGGTCTCGACGATCTCGCCGCCCACATCGAAACCGATTCCACCGCAACCGATTCCGTACGCGCCGTGGTAACCCACCGCGACGGCCGCCGCTGGCGTGTGACGACTCGCACCGTCGGATTCCCACCGCGCCAAGCCAGTTGCGGTGCCGCCCCGAAACCGGTCACCGCGATTGTGGCCGACCGGATCCAGCCGTTGACCACAGGGGAGTAGCCCCGCCTCGTCCTCCACCGAAAACGACGAACGGGAATGGTTGCGGCAAATTCGCCACAGCCATATCCCGTTCGCGGCGACCTTTATCGCCCCCTGCGGGATGAAGGTCGCGGGCTTACCAGTGGGTGCCCGGTACCCAACGGGCGGCGCGGCGCAGGGCGGTGCCGGTGACCCGGCGGGCCGTCGACTGATGACGCGGTTCACGTTGCGGCACAGGGGATTCCGCCGGTTCCTCGGTATCCGCCTGCTCGCCCTTGGCGGCGGGGGAGTCGGGGATGGCTCGGTAGTAGCGGTGCAGGATGCGGTCGCGCAGCTTCGGGGTGAGCAGTGCGCCGTATTCGGCAAAGGTGCCGAGTGGGACATCGATGCGCTTGGGTCGCTCGCTCAGCGCGCGCACGATGGTGGCGGCCGCCCATTCAGGAGACTCCGACGGACCCTGATCGCCGCTCGGGGTGATCATCGGGGTGCGCACCAGCGGCATGTGGATGGTGGTGAAGGTGACGCCGTCGGCCATGGTTTCGACCGACGCGACCTCGGCGAACTTGTCCAGCGCCGCCTTGCTCGCGAGGTAGGCGGCGAAACGCGGCGTGGCCACCTGCACGCCCGCACTGCTGATATTGACGATGTGGCCGAACTTGCGCTCGCGCATCTGCGGCAGCAGCGCCAGCGTCAATCGCACGGCGCCGAAGTAGTTGACCGCCATGGTGCGTTCGAAATCGTGCAGCCGGTCGGTGGAGCGGTGGATGGCGCGACGGATCGAGCGGCCCGCATTGTTCACCAGCATGTCGACGTGGCCGTGCTCGTCCAGGATGGTCTTGACGGCGTGGTCGACGGAGTCGGAATCGGTTACGTCGCACTGATATCCGTAGGCGCTGCCGCCCTCGGCCCGGATCTCTTCGACCACCGCCGTGAGTTCGTCGGCGCGCCGGGCGAGCAGGAAGACGATGGCGCCCTTATCCGCGACGGCCAGCGCGGCGGCCCGGCCGATGCCGGAGGACGCGCCGGTAATGAGCACATGCCGCCCCGTCAGGTCGCGGTTGCGGCGATTGCGCCGGACCTGCCCGCGCAGGTCGGCGTCGTCAGCGGAAGCTCGGGTCATCGCTGCTCCTTTGCAGGTCGAGTTGGCATGAACTTACTCTGAAGTAAGTTTACCTGCCAAGTGCGCTTCGTCACGTCGAGCGTTCGAATCGAGCCACGCCGAGGTGTTCGAACCGGCCTCGAATCTATCGAACATATGTGCGATACTCTGCGCATGGCGGACGATCGGATGGCGGAAATCTTTGCCGCGGTGCGGCTCTCCGGCAGTGATCCGGAGGCGGCGCGGCGGATGCTGGCGGAACTGTGGGACGAGCTCGGCGACGGTGGAGATCCGTTGCAGCGCTGCGTGATTGCGCATCACCTCGCCGATCTGCAGGGCACGGCAGAAGGTGCGCTGCACTGGGATCAGCGCGCGCTGGCCGCGGTGTTCGGCCCGGGTGTGCCGCTCGATGAGGGGCTACGCGGATTCCTGCCCTCGCTCTACCTCAATCTCGCCGACAGTCACCGCCGCGTCGGCGACTTCGATGTGGCCTACATGCAGCTGACCATTGCTCGCGGCCACCTGGATGTCCTCGCCAACGACGCCTATGGCGCCGTGATCCGCTCCAGCCTGGACAAGGTCGAGGCCGCGCTGGGCGAGAAGTCGATGGATCCGCTCCCGGCGGCCTGATTCGGCGGGTGCCCACACCTTTTCCATGATTCGAATGTATGTTCGACTATGTGAGGAGGTGATGTGTCATGGGTTGGAGCAACGGCCCGCCTACCTGGGCGGAGTTGGAGCGGGTGCTATCCGGTCGGCCGGGGCCGACGAATCCGGACGCGATGTACCCGGGCGACGGCGGCGACAGTCCGGCGTGGTCGCGCAAGCGCGGGGATTACCGGCCCGAACCGGTCGAACCGCGCGGTGTTGTTTCGAGCGACCTGCAAGCAGTCGCTAGCGGTGGTCCGGTGGTGCCGTATGCGGAGTTGCACGCGCATTCGGCCTACAGCTTCCTCGACGGTGCGAGTCAGCCGGAGGAGTTGGTGGAGGAGGCGGTGCGGCTCGGGTTGGCGGCGATCGCGCTCACCGACCACGACGGCTTCTACGGAACCGTGCGCTTCTTCGAGGCGGCGAGGGAATGGGGTATCCCGACGGTCTACGGGGCCGAATTGTCGCTTGGCACCGCGGAAGACGCACCGCGCCTCGGGAATTCGCTCGGCCATGTCGGCGCACCCGATTCGGCGCCGCGCACCGGCTCGCCGGACCCGGCCGGTCCGCATCTGCTGGTGCTCGCCCGCGGTCAAGAGGGCTATCGCCGACTCTCCGGTGAGATCGCGGCCGCACACATGGCCGCGGGGGAGAAAGGCATCCTCCGCTACGACCTGGACGCGCTCACCGCGGCGGCGGCCGGGCACTGGCACATCCTGACCGGATGCCGCAAAGGTCATGTGCGCCAAGCTCTCGAGCGCGATCTGCAGGCGGGAGACGCCCGTCTCGGGCGAGCCGAGGCCGCCATGCGCGACCTGACGGAGCGCTTCGGCGCCGACCGGGTGAGCGTGGAACTCACCCATCACGGCATTCCGGAGGACGACGAACGCAACGCCCACCTCATCGCCCTGGCCGATCGTCTCGGTCTGCCGGTGGTGGCCACCACCGGAGCGCATTTCGCCGCACCCGCCCAGCGCCGTCGTGCCATGGCGCTCGCGGCGATCCGGGCGCGCCGGAGCCTGGACGATATCGCGGGCTGGTTGGCGCCGACCGGTGGTGCGCACCTGCGCTCCGGCGCGGAGATGGCGCAGTTGTTCGCCGCCTGTCCGGAGGCGGTGGCGAATGCGGTGACGCTCGCCCGCGAATGCGCCTTCGATCTGAAATTGATCGCGCCGAGCCTGCCGCCGTTCGACGTGCCCGACGGCCACGACGAGGCGTCCTGGCTGCGTGAACTCACCCTTGCGGGCGCGGCTCGGCGTTACGGTCCGCCGTCGGGAAATCCCGAGGCGTATCGGCAGATCGAGCACGAACTCGCGATCATCGACGAGATGAAGTTTCCCGGTTACTTCCTGGTGGTGCACGATATCGTCAGCTTCTGCAAGGAAAACGACATCCTCTGCCAGGGCCGGGGTTCGGCGGCCAATTCGGCCGTCTGCTACGCGATCGGCATCACCAATGTCGACCCGGTCGCCGCCGAGCTGCTGTTCGAACGCTTCCTCGCACCGGAGCGCGACGGCCCGCCCGATATCGACATCGATATCGAATCCGATCGCCGCGAGGAGGCGATCCAGCACGTCTACGCCAAATACGGTCGCGAATACGCCGCTCAGGTGGCGAATGTGATCACCTATCGCGGTAAGTCAGCGGTTCGCGATGCCGCACGCGCACTGGGCTTTTCACCTGGACAGCAGGATGCCTGGAGTAAACAGGTGAGTCGCTGGACGGGGGTCGGCGCCGAAACCGGCACCGATATTCCCGCGGAAGTGCTGGAGCTGGCCACCGAAATCGAGGGTCTGCCAAGACATC
The DNA here is from genome assembly GCF_050942345.1 of Nocardia pseudovaccinii. Classification (NCBI taxonomy): domain Bacteria; kingdom Bacillati; phylum Actinomycetota; class Actinomycetes; order Mycobacteriales; family Nocardiaceae; genus Nocardia; species Nocardia pseudovaccinii. The sequence continues at coordinate 8,751,518 of NZ_CP192074.1, read as the reverse complement.
TCGGCATCCATTCCGGCGGCATGGTGATCTGTGATCGGCCCATCGCCGATGTCTGTCCGGTCGAATGGGCGCGCATGCCCGGCCGCAGCGTACTGCAGTGGGATAAAGACGATTGCGCCGCGATAGATCTGGTGAAGTTCGACCTGCTCGGTCTCGGCATGCTCTCCGCGCTGCACTACATGATCGATATGGTGCGCGAGCACAAGGGCGAAACCGTCGAACTGCACAAGCTGGACCTGAAGGAAACCGCTGTCTACGAAATGCTTTCGCGCGCCGACTCGGTGGGGGTGTTCCAGGTGGAGTCGCGGGCGCAGATGGCCACGCTGCCCCGGCTGAAGCCGCGGGAATTCTACGACCTGGTGGTGGAGGTGGCGCTGATCCGACCCGGTCCGATCCAGGGTGGTTCGGTGCATCCCTACATCCGTCGCCGCAACAAGGACGAGGAAGTGACCTATGACCATGACGCGCTGAAGAATTCGCTGAAACGCACCCTCGGCGTGCCACTGTTCCAGGAACAGCTCATGCAGATGGCCATCGACGTTGCCGGTTTCACCGCCGCCGAGGCCGATCAGTTGCGTCGCGCCATGGGTTCCAAACGCTCACCCGAACGCATGGAGCGCCTCAAGGACAGGCTGTATCAGGGCATGCGCGACCTGCACGGCATCACCGGCGAAGTCGCCGACCGCATCTACGAGAAGTTGTATGCGTTCGCGAATTTCGGCTTCCCGGAGAGTCATTCGCAGAGTTTCGCCTCGATCGTCTTCTACTCGGCCTGGTTCAAACTGCACTATCCGGCGGCCTTCTGCGCTGGATTGCTGCGTGCTCAGCCCATGGGGTTCTACTCACCGCAGTCGCTGGTCGCCGACGCCCGCAGGCACGGCGTCCTGGTGCGCGGACCCGATATCAATGCCAGCCGCGCCGAACCCACCGTCGAAAACCATGGCGACGAGGTGCGACTCGGCCTGGCGACCGTCCGGCACATCGGCACCGACCTCGCCGAACGCATTGTCGCCGCCCGATCGTCCGGCCCGTACACCTCCTTCCTCGACCTGACCGGTCGCGTGGAACTCACCGTCGCCCAAGCCGAATCCCTCGCCACCGCAGGCGCTTTGGGTTGTCTGGGCATCACTCGACGCGAGGCGCTGTGGGCGGCGGGCGCCGCAGCGAGTGAACGCCCAGACCGCCTCCCCGGCACCGGCGCCGCCACCACCGCCCCCGCCCTGCCTGGCATGAGCGAACTCGAACTGGCCGCCGCCGACGTCTGGGCCACCGGCATTTCCCCGGGCAGCTATCCCACCGAATTCCTACGTCCGCAACTGGATGCGCTCGGCGTCATCCCCGCCGCGGGCTTGCTCGACGTGCCCGACGGCTCCCGTGTTCTGGTCGGCGGCGCCGTCACGCATCGGCAACGCCCCGCCACCGCCGCCGGTGTCACCTTCCTCAACCTGGAAGACGAAACCGGCATGGTGAACGTCGTCTGCTCGGTGGGTCTGTGGACCCGCTATCGCCGCCTGGCCCAGAGCGCGCCCGCCCTGCTCATCCGCGGCCGGGTCCAGAATGCCGAGGGCGCGGTCAGTGTCGTCGCCGAATATCTGCAGCGAATGGACCTGCGCGTCGATTCCAGATCCCGCGACTTCCGTTGAGGCTCAAAACATTCCGTTCGCGTTGGCGGTCTGTTCCGGAACCGGCTGGATGACATCCCAGTGTTCGACCAGCTTTCCGTCGGCGAGGCGGAAGATATCCATGATCGCCAGCCCGCGGTCGCCGGGTTCGCGCACGCCGTGCACATGGGCGACCACGTAATCACCCTCTGCCACAACGCGTTTCACTTCGACGTGGAGTTTCGGAGCGCCCTCCTTCAGGCCGGTGAGGCGTGCGAGTAGTCCGTCGAAATCATCGGCGATCTCCGGATTGTGCTGGATGTAGCGCGCACCGAAGAACTCGGCGGTGGCTTCGAAGTCCTTGGCATTGAACGCGGCTTCGTAGAACGCGAGGACGGTCTGCTTATTCGATTCGAGCTTCGGATCGACGAAAGTGCTGGTCATGAGCACACTCCGATCTTTTCGAGCGACCGGCAAGCAGTCGCTAGCAGTAACTGAACAGCTGTAGCGCTACAACTGTAGCGCTACGTGTGTCCGGCTACAATCCTCTGATGCCCTCCGATGCGACGACCCGGCGCGGTCGCAATCCGCGCGGCCACGGCGGCCGACTGCGTACGGAGATCGTCGATGCCGCGATCCGGCTGCTGGATGAACTCGGCGATGATCAGGCCCTGTCCATGCGCGCGGTCGCGCGCGAAATCGGCAGTGCCGCAACGTCGGTCTATCTGCATTTCGCCGATCGAGACGCACTGGTGTCGGCCGCGCTGGAGCGCTATCACGGCGATCTGGTCCGCGCGATCGATGACGCGGAGGCCGCCGTCGACGATCCCGTCGACAAATTGCGCGCTCGCATCCGCGTCCTCGGTGACTGGGCCTATCGACATCCGGGCATGTACAAGGTGCTGCACGAGAGCACCCTCAACCAGCGCGTGGACATGCCGTTCAAACGGGAGCTGACCGAACGCACCGCCGCCGCGATCCGGCGCTGCATGGATGCCGGTCTGGTGCCCGTCGACGACCCGGTCTCGGTCATGCTCGACCTGCGCGCGGCGGTGCACGGCGCGGTGTCGATGCGACTCAACGAACCCGGGCAGACCTGGCCGCCGCTCGCCGATCAGATCGAACGATTTCTCGTGAAACTGGTCGGCGTCCCTTCGGCATTCGGAAATGGCCCGCATCGAGTTTCGTGACCGAATTCGCCGCAGCGGCTAACCTGCGTCCATGCGAAAGCTTGCTGTGCTGGTGATCGGCCTGCTGGGTTTGACGTTGCTGGTCGGCTGTGGTGATGACAACGACGACCATGCCGGTCCGGGCCGGTCCAGCATGGCGACCGTCGCGCCGATGGCGCCGCCGCCGAGTCTGCGCGAGGGCTCCCCTGCGAAGGGGGATACCGGCGGGACCACCGTCGAGGCGCGCAAGGAGGTCATCACCGGCAGCGTCGATATCACTGCGGATGATCCGATCAAGGCGGGCGGCAAAGTGACCGATCAGGTGCGCGAGGTCGGCGGCCGGGTCGACAGCCGCACCGAACAGCCGGGCACCGATGACACCGATCCGCAGGCCACGCTCACCGTGCGGGTGCCCGCGGACAAGACGGACAAATTCATCGACGGCCTCGGCGGGGTCGGCCGGGTCACCCGGATGAGTACCAACCGCGACGACGTCACCATGCAGTGGGAGGACCTCGACGCCAGGATCAAGGCGCTGCAGGCCTCGGTCGACCGGTTGCGCGCGCTCATCTCCGGTGCGACCAATACCGCGGATCTCATTGCCGCCGAACAGGCGCTGTCGAGTCGGCAGGGTGAGCTCGACAGCCTCACCGCGCAGAAGCGGCACCTCGACGATCAGGTCGCGCTGTCCACGCTCACCATCGACATCACCACCGAGGACAAGGATTCCGACGAGGGGCCGACCAATTTCTGGGACGGCATCGTCTCCGGCTGGCATTCACTGGTCGATTGGCTGAAGGACGCGGTGGTGTTCACCGGCAAGGCGATTCCATGGCTCGGATTCGTCGTGGTGATCGGCGCGGTGGTATGGGGTGTCGTGCGGGTGGTGCGGGGCCGGAAGCATTCGTCGGGATCGGGAGAATCCGAGCAGGGCAAGGCCGCTGCGGTCGGTACGGCCGCCGGGGCGAGCGAGACGGCAGCAGAAGGTGCCGGTGCTGACGCAGGTGCAGCGGCCGGTGCTGAGACTGGCACGAGTGCAGGAACCGGTGCAGGCACTGGAACTGGTGCAGACGCTGGGGATTAGCGCGGGCGCTGGGATTGGCGCGGGCGCGGGAACCCGTGCGTGTAGGGACCCGGGCCGATGCTGCTGGTGCTACAGGTGCTGAGACTGGCGCAGGCGCGGGAACTGGTGCAGGGACTGGGGGCTGGCGCGGGCGCGGGAACCGGTGCGTTAGGGATCCGGACTTGGAACCGGGCCGGTGCTGAGACTGTGCGGGTGCTGGAACTGGCGCGGGTCCAGGAACTGGTGCAGGGACTGGGGACTGGTGCGGGCGCGGGAACCGGTGCGTTAGGGATCCGGACTTGGAACCGGGCCGGTGCTGAGACTGTGCGGGTGCTGGAACTGGCGCGGGTCCAGGAACTGGTGCAGGGACTGGGGACTGGTGCGGGCGCGGGAACCGGTGCAAGTGGAGGGACCGGGCAGATTGCGGGTGCGGGACTGGCGTGGGCGCTGGGGGCTAGCGCGGGTGCTGGGACTGGTGCGGGCGCGGGAACCGGTGCAAGTGGAGGGACCGGGCAGATTGCGGGTGCGGGACTGGCGTGGGCGCTGGGGGCTAGCGCGGGTGCTGGGATTGGCGCGGGCGCGGGAACCGGTGCGTGTAGGGACCCGGGCCGATGCTGCTGGTGCTACAGGTGCTGAGACTGGCGCAGGCGCGGGAACCGGTGCGTTAGGGATCCGGACCTGGAACCGGGCCGGTGCTGAGACTGTGCGGGTGCTGGAACTGGCGCAGGCGCGGGAACTGGTGCAGGGACTGGGGACTGGCGCGGGCGCGGGAACCGGTGCAGGTAGAGGGACCGGGCAGACTGCAGGTGCTGGGACTGGCGCTGGTGCGGGACTGGCGCTGGTGCGGGAATTGGTTCAGGCATTGAGACCGGAAAAGGTGCTGGTACAGCGAAAGGCGCTGGGACGATGGGAGATACAGGTGCCGACGGTTGTAAGGGCGACGATCAAACCGAACAGCCGTAAGGGCCCACTCGTCGAAACCCTCGATGACGGCACCCTGCAGCTGTACGTCCGCGCCCCCGCCGTGGAGGGGAAGGCAAACAAGGCCGCCATCGAACTCCTCGCCGACTACTACGGCGTACCCAAATCCGCCGTCCGCCTCGCGGCAGGCGCAACCTCTCGCTTCAAACGCTTCGAGCTGGACCTCTGACCCCCGCCGTCATCGCCGAATCGGGTTGAGCGACAAGGTCACACGGCGCCGGGAAATCCGAACTGGCGCCAGGCCTCGTAGACGGTGACGGCGGCGGCATTGGAGAGGTTCATCGAGCGGCGGCCGGGCAGCATCGGGATGCGCAGTCGATCGGTAATGTGCGGATCGTCGAGCACCTCCGGCGGCAGTCCCGTCGGTTCGGTGCCGAATAGCAGAACATCACCCTCGCGGTAGGTCACATCGGTGTACCGCGTGCTCGCCTGGGTCGTGAATGCGAACACGCGCTCGGGCCGCATCGCTTCCCAAGCCGCCGTGAGGTTCTTGTGCACCGTCACCGAGGCCAGATCGTGGTAATCCAATCCGGCCCGCCGCAACTTCGCCTCCGAGAGCTCGAACCCCAATGGCTCGACCAGATGCAGCTCACACCCGGTCCCCGCGACAAGTCGAATCGCATTGCCGGTATTTCCGGGAATCGCGGGCTCGTGAAACATCAAACGGAACACCCGTGCAGTCAACCAGGTCGCTCCAGCTAGCCCGGAACGACATCGGGCAGGTCCTGCGCGCCGGTCACGAGTTTCAGTTCGTCGACGGATTCTCGGATGAGTTGCGACAGGGTGCGCTCGCCGTCGACCCAGCTCTCGAAGGCGATCTTGAATACGGCGATCCCAGCCTCGGCGGCCAGACTCGCGGCCGGATCGGTCACGCCGCGCCCGCGTAGCGCCTCGGCCAGCGCGGCGGCGAGCGTTGCGAACTTGATCAGCTCGCGCTCTCGAAGTTCGGCATTGGCCGCGATAACGGCTTGCCGTTGCCAGGCGAACTCGCGGCGCTGCTCGAATACGGTTTCGGCGACCTCGGTGAGCGCCGCGGCGATCGCCTCGATCGGCGGCATGGCAGCGGGCGCGTCGTGCACCCCGCGCACGAGCGCCTCTTGGAGCGCGCTCGCCCCCGCGAACAGGACCTCGCGCTTATCCGCGAAATGCCGGAAGAACGTTCGCTCGGTGAGCCCCGCACGCTTGGTGATCTCGGCGACGGTCGTGCTCTCGAATCCGTTCTCGCGGTACAGCTCCAGAGCCGATTTTTCGAGGCGACCGCGCGTATCAGGCTCCCATCGACCCATGTGCAGGATCTTATCTGATGACAGCGACTGTCATCGCGTGTACGTTTGATGACAGTCACTGACATCACTGTCTTCGCGCAGGCGAGGGCATCAAGAGACTTGGAGTACTTCCGTGCGGATTTTCATTACCGGAGCCTCGGGACATATCGGCTCCGCGGTCATCCCGGAACTTCTCGACGCCGGACACGAGGTCGTCGGCCTGGCTCGCTCGGATGAAGCTGCCGCCGTTGTGGCAAAAGCTGGTGCAGACGTGCACCGCGGAGATCTCGACGATCTCGACAACCTGCGCGCGGCCGCCGCAGCGGCCGACGGCGTCATCCACCTGGCCTTCAAACATGAAGCCATGCAGACCGGCGACTACGCCGGAGCGATCGCGGCCGATCTGCGCGCCATCGAGACGATCGGCGATGCGCTCGCGGGCACAGGCAAACCCTTCGTCGGCACATCGGGCACGCTCACGCTCGCGTCAGCCGGGCTGACCCGGGCGGGCATCGAAGCCGACGCACTCGATGCGGGGCCGCGGGTCGACGCTGAGAATGCGGTAGTCGCGCTCGCGGATCGCGGTGTTCGATCGGCTGTCGTCCGGCTGCCACCCACCGTGCACAGTTCGCTCGACCATTACGGCTTCGTCCCGATCTTGATCGCCACCGCCCGCGATAAGGGCGTCGCCGCCTACGTCGGTGACGGGAGCAACCGCTGGCCCGCCGGACACACACTCGATGCCGCGCACCTGTACCGCTTGGCGCTGGAAACCGCACCCGCTGGGTCGCGGTTACATGCCGTCGACGACGAAGGCGTGCCCTTCCGTGAGATCGCCGAAGCGATCGGTCGCCATCTGGATCTGCCGGTGATCAGCATCCTGCCGGAGCAGGCGGACGCTTACTTCGGTTTCCTCGGTCCCCTTGTCGCGCTGGACAATCCGACCTCGAGCGCGTGGACCCGGGAACTCCTCACCTGGAAGCCGACGCACCCCGGCCTCATCGAGGATCTCGACCAGGGCCATTACTTCAACGCTCGTTAGCGGCCCGCTCCGGGATGGCGCATGCCATGCCCTCGGCCATCCCGGTGGGGCGCACACCAAGGCCCTGGTTGTGACGGGCGCGCTGGTTCTCCCAGGCGATGCTGGCCGTCAGTTCGGCGAACTGACCTTTGGACAGGTGCGTCAGCAATTCGGTGCGCAGGTCCGCGAGGTCGATGGCCGGGGTGGCGGTCATCGCCTCGGCGAAGGAGATGACGAGTTTTTCCAGGTCGCTGTAGGCGTCACTGGTGCGATAGCGCGGCAGGTCGCGCAGTTGTTGTTCGGTGAGTCCGCTGGAGTGCGCCAGCGCCGAGCCGATATCCAGGCAGAATTCGCAATTCACGAGTCCGGCCGTCTTCAGTTCGGCCAGTTCCTTGAGCTTGGGATCCAGTCTGTTGCTGAACAGCAGCGCTGTTTCGTATCCGATCGTGCCGAGAAGGATCTGCGGTCGGCGGGCGAGCCAGCCGAACAGGTCGGATCGGTTCCGCTTCGCCTGCTGAACCGCTTGCAGGTAGTGCCGAATCCGGGTAAGCGCTCGCATTGTCCGTACCCCCTTGTGCCGGATGAATCTTTCTCCTGAAACTACGCCGCGTAGTAGTTGGAGGCAATGCCTGATCGGGTGTGCCGCCGAGCGGTGAAATCTGTTGCCGAGCAGTAGCCCTGCCTCGAGGCTCGCCGTGTGAGTGCGCGGCCGCGTCGCACTGGTGTGAGCGGGCGCATGTCGTCTGCAAGAATCGGGGCGTGACCGACGTTGACTCGTCTGCCGCCGAACGGCAGTCCGACCGGACCAGCCCGGGTGCGCAGTTCCTGCGCTGCCACCTGCCCATGCTGGTCGTGACGGCGGTCATTCTGCTCGCGGTCGTCTTCGTGGCCTGGGATCGCTGGCGCCGCGGCGCGCTGTTCTTCGGCGGTGCGGCCCTGCTCGCGGCCACCTTCCGGCTCTGCCTGCCGACCGCCCGGGTCGGACTGCTCGCTGTGCGCAGCAAGCCGTTCGATGTCGCCGCACTGAGCCTGCTCGGCACCGCCATCGTCTTCATTGCCGCCACGATCAATACGCTCGGCGTCGGCTGAGGCCGCGCCGCGTCAGTTGTGGCAGGTGTCCCGGTCGTTGTAGAGCATGATCTGGGTGACCTTCGCATCGGCGGGCATATTCCGGTAGATGCCGAGGAAGCCGTAGTGCGCCGATCGGTCGGGGACCGCGGCGGAACTCCAGTTGTAGCCGATCTCGAGCGTGGGATAAGCCGCGCGCACTTCGTCGACGGTGGAACCGACGGCGATGCCTTCGGACGTGCGGACCGGAAGTTTGCCGGGCATGATCGCCACTATTTCGCCCTTGTTGGTGAAACCCTGCCAACCCGCTCGTGCGGTATAGCGGCCGCAGCCGGGCGGATCGTTGGTGTCGTCGAAGGTCGCGATTTCACCGGTGGCCTCGGCCTCGCTCCGGCTCATCCCGAGCCGCAGTTTGCCGAAGCCGAGCGGGCCGAGGACGGTCGGCGCCGGTGGCAGGGTGGTCGTCGACGCCGCGGGCCGGGCGGTCTCGGTCGGCTCGTCCGAGCATCCCGTTACACCGGTGAACACCGCGCCCAGCAGCGCGGAGGTCAGTACGGCACGATGAATACGCATGGTCTTACCCCCGATGTCGTCCATGAACCGGAATGCCCGCCGAGCTGAGGCGGTGCGATATCGGCCCAGTCTGCACATCGGCGACTCCCCGAGTCAAGACAACATCCATCGGCCCACGTACACCTTATGCGTCAGCGTCCGGACGCGGTGTCGACTGAGGCGCAACAACTTTCGTACGCATCCATCCCGGCGCCGCGGCTTCCGATCGAGCGCATCGAAATGGCGGCTCCCGTGATCTTGCGGAGCCGCCATTTCGCCGGTGCCGACGATATCAGCTCGACGGGTATCGCTCGGTGAACACAGTGCGTTCGCGGGGACGGCGACCCGGGTGCGGCGCAGCGGCGTCGCTGTAGCCGATCGCGACCATGACCGCGATAGCGAGGTCAGCCCGGTTCTCGATGCCGATGGCCTTCTTGACCAGGTCCGGATCCCAGCCGTTCATCGGGGCCGACGACAGGCCCAGGCTGGTGGCGGCGAGCATGACATAGGTCGCGGCGATCATCGCATTCTTCACGGCGTTCTCGCGGGTGAGTCCGTGCTGTTGCAGCGAGTGGAATTCGCTGCGCGAGTTGAACATCGCGGTGAACTCCGCATTCCACGCGCCGTTGCGTCCCGCCAGTTCGGCGATATCGGCATTCTCGGCCCGCCACGCCGCCGTTTCGGCGACGAAGACCAGCATGACCGGGGCCTCCAGCGGTTGCGGCTGGCCGAAGGCGGCGTTCGACAGGTCGCGGCGTCCGGACGCACTGGTCACCACCACGATCGACCGGTCCTGCATATTCCACGCGGTGGGCGCCTCGACGGCCAGATCCAGCAATTCGTCGAGCAGTTCGCGGGGCACCGGATCTGGCCGGTAGTGGCGGGTGGTGCGGCGGGCGCGGATCGCGACGGGAACCGAAAGTGTCTGTGCGTTCATGATTCTTACTATCAGAGAGTGACGCACTATTAGGAAGACAGCACTAAATAGTGCGCTACACTCCGAAAGGTGCGTACGGTAATCGAGGCCAGCGGGCTACCTGCCGATGTCTTCTCGGCGAAATGCCCCACCCGGCAGGTGCTCGACCACGTCGCGGGCAAATGGACCGTGCTCATCGTGGACGCGCTCGCCGAGGGCACCATGCGCTACACCGATCTGCACCGCCGCATCGAGGGCATCTCACAGAAAATGCTCACGCAAACCCTGCGTCAGCTGGAGACCGACGGATTCGTCACGCGCACAGTGCATCCCACCGTGCCGCCGCGTGTCGACTACGACCTCACCGACCTCGGCCACAGCCTGCGCACCCCGATCGCGGCGCTGCGCGACTGGATCGAGGTCAATATCAACCGGATCGAAGCCGCGCGTCGCGCCGCGCGCTAGCCGACCTCGGCTATCGCGCGCCGACCGCGCCCGCCGTACAACCGTCGCGCCTCGCTCGGCGTAATCGTCTCCAGTCGCGTCGGCGGCTCGCCCTTCAGGTGCTGCTCCAGGATCTGACCCGCCATCGGTGCGATGAACGGCGCGGCGGTGATCAGGCCGAACGAATTGAATGCGGCGCTGCCCCACACGATGGTCTTGGCGGCCGGTCGGACCAGTAGATCGACGATTCCCCAGCGATCGAAGCGGCCGAGCCTGCGCATCCATTTCGGCAGTGTGGCAACCGAAGCCAGGGACAGTAGCCGACTGCCGAGGGCATAGCTGATGCCCGCGCCGTTGCGTGGCGAGGTCCACAGCAGGTGGTGCATGCCCGCCTCGGCACGCTCGGAGGTGCACAGGTTCGGGCGGACCTTCGCGAAGTACGCGCGCACCTCGTCGCGGGAGCGCGGCACATCCTCCGGCTTGCAGGTCTGTAGTTCGGCGGCGATCGCGCACTCGCGCCAGTAGCGCGACTCTTCCTCCGGGCTGAGCGGGCCGGGACCGAAGACCTCGTATGCCTCGAGCACCGAATGCCAGCCGGTGATGTGGATCCACAGCTGGGTTTCCGGACTGTTCGCGCTGTAGCGCTGGCCGCTGATCGGTTCGATGCCGGTCATCGGCGCGTGCACCTGCATCAGATGTTCCGAGGCCTGGATGGCTGTGCGGCCGTCGGCGATCGCGACGAGCAGGAAGTAGGCGAAGGTGTGGTCCAGTCGGCTGCGCGGGTCGGTGTAGATGCCCTGCGAATCGGCGACGGCCGCGGTCAGGAACGGGTCGAAGTGCTCGAGGACCACCGCGCGCTGGAAGCCGATCACGGCGGTCGGCGCGGTCCAGATCTTCCAGCTGGGCGAATCCGGGCCGAAGAACCCGTAGTCGTCCCGGCGAAGAGTGGTCGGATCGAAGGACATCTGCTGCTCCTTTGCCTGCTCGCCCTCCTGAATCGGCGAATACAACGCAACCGTAGCAATTGCTGCCATGCAATACAACGGCCCCGTAGCATTTGTTCTCGGACGGATTCCGTAACCGGAGGCCGATGCTGACAGGATGGACGCGAATGGAGGTGAATCGACAGTGACGGAATCGCGCACCGCGCCGGACCGGCCGCGACGGCGATACGCGCCACGCCTGCCTCCCGAGGAGCGCCGTGTCCAACTGCTCGACGCCGCCTACGCGGTGCTGAGCCGGGTGGAGTTGCACCAGCTGAGCATGGAGGCGGTCGCACAGGAGGCGGGCGTCGGGAAACCGGTGCTGTACACCGTGTTCAAGACTCGCGCGGAACTCGTTGCGGCACTGCTGGAACGCGAACGCGAACGCGGTCTCGAGCAGGTCGCCGCGACCCTGCCCACCGATCTGCTCGGTGCCGATCCGGTGACTGCGGCCTCGGCCACGGTCGAAGCGTTCGTCGGTGTCGCACTGGAGAATCCGACGCGCTGGCGCCTGATCCTCGCCACTCCCGGCAGCGCCCCCGACGAATACCGTGCGGCACTCGCCGATTCCCGCACCGGCGTCTTCACCCAAGCCGAATCCCTGGTCCGCGCGGGCATCGCACTCGATCCACGTTGGGCGGGAATGGATTCCGCACTACTTACCAATGCGGTACTGAGCGTCGCCGAGATGCTCGGCAGGCTCGCTGTCAGCGCGCCGGACGAGTACCCGCGCGAGCGATTGGAAGACTTCGTCCACTCCATCGTCCAACTGCTCGTCGGCGCCCCCGCCGCACAGTCGACCGAATGATGGGACGCCGAACTTTCAGCTGTTGCGACCGACTCGCGCCAGTCGCATTGTTTCGGTGAGCAATTTGGATACGGCGGCGGCTTCGGTGAGGAAGCCATCGTGGCCGTCGCGGGAGTGCACGATCTCCAAGCCCTCGCAGCCCGGTAGTCCGTCGGCCAGTTCCTGTTGAGTTCGCAACGGGTACAAGCGATCCGAGTCGACGCCGCCGACCACGCACGGCACCGGGATGGCGGCGAGGGCAGCTGCGATGCCGCCGCGCCCGCGGCCGATGTCGTGTCGGTTCATCGCCTCGGTCAGCAGCACGTAGGTGGCGGGATCGAAACGACTGCAAAGCTTTTCGGCCTGGTGGTCCAGATAGCTCTGTACCGCATAGCGGCCGCCGTTGCGCGGATCCTCGTCGCCCTGCGCGTTGTTCTCGAAGCGGTGATCGAGTTCGCCCTCGGTGCGGTAGGTCAGGTGTGCGATGCGGCGGGCGATGCCCATGCCGGTCGTCGGGGCGCGATCGGTGTCGTGGTAGTCGCCGCCCTGCCAGTCCGGATCGGCCTTGATGGCGGCGATTTGCGTTGTCTGCGTGCCGATCTGGTCGGCGGTGGCGCGTGCGCCGACGGCGAGTACCAGCGCGGAACCGACCCGTTCCGGCGCGCCGGCCATCCACTCCAGCACCCGCATGCCGCCCATCGAACCGCCGACGACGGCGGCCAGCCGTTCGATGCCGAGCAGATCGAGCAGCGCCGCTTCCGCGGTCACCTGATCCCGGATCGAGATCTCCGGAAACCTTGCGCCCCAAGGCTTTCCGTCCGGCGCCAGCGTCGAGGGGCCGGTGCTGCCCTTGCAGCCGCCGAGCACATTCGTCGCGATGACGCACCATTCGTCGGTATCCACCGGTGCGCCCGGCCCGACCATGCCGTCCCACCAGCCGGGCAGCGGATGGATATCGTCGGGCACCCCGACGACATGCGAATCGCCGGTCAGCGCGTGCTCGACGAGCACCACATTGTCCAGTGCGGGGGAGAGCTCACCCCAGCGCTGCACGGCCAGATGAACGTCCGGGATGACCGCGCCGGTCTCCAGCCGCACGTCCCCGATGGCAATGATGCCGAGCCTCCCGTCCGGCGGTGGCAGTGCCACCGCGGACGAACGCGCGGTACGAGGGTCGGTCACGGTCACGACTCCGCCTCGCTGGCGCTCGGCTCCGTCGCGACCGAGGGTGCTGTGTCGATGGTTCGCTCGCTGCGCTCGCTCACGACTCCGCCTCGCTGGCGCTCGGCTCCGTCGCGACCGAGGGTGCTGTGTCGATGGTTCGCTCGCTCACGTCGTCGCCGCCGTGAAACCAGCCCGCTGAGGACAGTGCGTCGCCGATGCCGGGGGAATCACGAGGGAACGCACATCCTCGATGTTAGCTACCCGACTGAACCGGGCCGCGGTCCGGTAGACCGGGAGTGTGGCCGCGGACGCGATGGGGTCACTCATGTCGTGCTCCAAAGGGTTGTTCGCCAGCAGGTCTTATCGGGATCTGGGTAACGGACAACAACTCATCGGAAATACCTCCTGAAGTGCGCGCTTGCTCTCGACCATCGAAAGCCCGGTCATCACCCGGAGCACCCCACCGCTGCTGGAGGGTTGCCGTCCAGCAAGCCGGGGCTTCGCGCTGGCACTCATGACCTGACGGACATGGTAACCGCCGCGCCGTCGGCGACTGAAATCCGTTACCGGTTGTCCACCGGTTCGGTCGCGGGCTGCCCGGTGCACACGCGCATGAACTCGTCGAACGACGTGGTGAATCCGGTGCGGGCCTCCGCGGCGGCCGCAGCGGTGTCCTCCGCGTCGAAGATCGAGTTCTGGCACTCCATGCTGAGGTGGCCGATCAACTGCCAGGCGCCGACGACCAGTCGCACCGGCAGCGCGTCGGGCTGGGTGCCGAGCCGCTCGGCGATCGCGTCGGCGATCGCGGCGTTCTTGTCGTCGGCCAGTTCCATGCTCTGCGCACTGACCGTCGGACTGCTGCGCAGGATCCGCTGCATCTGCTGGAAGCGCCGGAACGACAGCGGTCCCTCGGTATTCACCGCGGCCTGGTCGACGACCAGCAGGAAGGCCTCGCGCAGCGATCGCAGCTCATTGCCGGTGACCGGGAGTCCACGCAGGCATTCGGCGATCGCGAGTCCGAAGTCCTTGACCGGCCCGAGGACGATGGCTTCTTTGCTGTCGAAATACCGGTTGATCGTGCGCGGGGACACATCCGCGCGGTCCGCGATCTGTTCGACCGTCGTCGCGTCGAATCCCTGTGCGTCGCACAGGTCGAGCGCCACCTCGATGATGCGCAACCGGGTCTGCTGCTTCTTGCGCTCGCGCAGCCCCGGGCTGCCGGGCGCACTGGGCCCTGGGTTCGCTGGGGCGCGCACAGCGTCCTCGGCTGTGGCGCTCGCGCCGATCGGCGTCGATGACTCGAGCATGCCCTCATGTTAGCGCAATCGGGACGGTTTGTGTCTTTAACAGCCAAATGTCGTAGTGCGACATTTTTCTCTTGACGACAAATGTCTGCCCATGACAGGATGGCTGCACGAACTTCGGACGAGGAGACCAAGGTGAGCGAGACTGCGACAGCGGTGGAAGTTCTGGAGAAGCAAACGAGTTCGGCACGCTGGTGGGCCCTGGGGGTGATCGCATTGGCCCAGCTCATGGTGGTTCTCGATGCCACCATCGTGACCATCTCGCTGCCGTTCGCCCAGCAGGATCTCGACATCAGCGACGGCAATCGGCAGTGGATGCTGACCGCCTACACGCTGATCTTCGGCGGGCTGCTGCTGCTCGGTGGACGGATGGCCGACTACCTCGGGCGGCGTCGGATTTTCATCGTCGGCCTGGTCGGCTTCGCGGGTGCGTCCGCGGTGGCGGGCCTGGCGCAGAACGGTGCTGAGCTGTTCGCCGGACGGGCACTGCAGGGTGCGTTCGCGGCGCTGCTCGCGCCCGCGGCACTGTCACTGCTCTCGGTGACCTTCACCGAGGCCAAGGAGCGTGCGACCGCGTTCGGCGTCTTCGCCGGTATCTCCGCGGGTGGTGCGGCACTCGGCCTGATCGCGGGTGGTGCGCTGACCGAATACGCCTCCTGGCGCTGGTGCCTGCTGGTGAACACCCCGATCGCGCTGCTCGCGCTGCTCGGCGCGCTGGCCTTCGTGGTCAAGGATGTGCCGACACCGCGCACCGGCGGCTATGACGTGCCCGGCGCCGTCACCGTGACGCTCGGTCTGATCGCCATCGTGTACGGATTCAGCCGCGCCGCCGAGGACGGCTGGCTGGCCGGCAGCACCCTCGGGCTGCTCGTCATCGGCGTCGCCCTGCTGATCGCCTTCGTCGCAATCGAGCGTCGTTCGTCGAATCCGCTGCTGCCGCTGCATATTCCGGGTGAGATCAACCGCGGTGGCGCCTTCCTGGCCGCGCTGCTGATCCCGATCGCGATGTTCGCGATGTTCCTGTTCCTGAGCTACTACTTCCAGATCACCCTCGGCTACTCGTCGCTGAAGGCCGGTTTCGCCTTCCTGCCGTTCCCGGCGGGCATCGCGATCTCCGCCGGTGTCACCAGCGCGCTGCTGCCGAAGCTGGGCCCGCGCCCGCTGATGGTGGCCGGGGCCGTGCTCGGTGTGCTGGGTCTGGTGTGGCTGGCACAGCTGAGCTACGGCGACAGCTACGCCGCCAGCGTGCTGCCCGCGCAGGTGCTGATCGCGCTGGGTATGGGCCCGCTGTTCGTCGGGATGCAGACCGTCGCGCTGCATCAGGTCGAGGAGGAGGACTCGGGTGTGGCAAGTGCGCTGTTGAACGCGGCACAGCAGGTCGGCGGCGCGGTGGGCACCGCACTGCTCACCACCATCTCGGTGCAGACGGCCAAGGCCTTCGCGCAGAACAATCCGGCGATGGACAACCTGATGGCCCGCGCTTCGATCCACAGCTACGACGTGGCGTTCTATGTCGGCGCCGGATTCTTCCTCGCGGCAATTCCGGTGATCGCGTTGATGATTCGGGACAAGCCGGAAAACCTGATCGAGGGATCCGAGGAAGACGTGCGGATTCCGGTCGCGGTCTGACCCTGAAATAGCGATGTCCGGGTGTCCGATGGGATGCCCGGACATCGCTATTTCGGCAGGGTCCGACCTACTTGTCGGTAACAATTTCGGGCGGCTTCACATGGGGGGCTGCCCGCGCGGTGAGAACAATGGCAGCAGTACGCTTGTCTTGTTTGCACCACTCGTCTCGCGGACAACGCGGGACATATACGTTGTCTGTTGGAACAGCTGGGGTCCGCTCACAAGCGTGTTCGCCTGGCCGTGCAATAAGGGCACCATCCTAGGAGGACACGAAGATCCATGTCCAAGATCAAGGTTGAAGGCACCGTCGTCGAACTCGACGGCGACGAGATGACCCGGATCATCTGGCAGTTCATCAAGGACAAGCTGATCCACCCGTATCTCGATGTGAACCTCGAGTATTACGACCTCGGCATCGAATATCGGGACAAGACAGACGACCAGGTCACGATCGACGCCGCGAACGCGATCAAGGAGCACGGTGTCGGCGTCAAGTGCGCCACGATCACTCCGGATGAGGCCCGGGTCGAGGAATTCGGCCTGAAGAAGATGTGGCGCTCGCCCAACGGCACCATCCGCAACATCCTCGGCGGAACCATCTTCCGGGCGCCGATCATCATCTCGAATGTGCCGCGTCTGGTCCCCGGCTGGACCAAGCCGATCATCATCGGCCGTCACGCGTTCGGCGACCAGTACCGCGCCACCGACTTCAAGGTGTTCCAGGGCGGCACCGTCACCCTCACCTTCACCCCCGAGGACGGCAGCGAGCCGATCGTGCACGAGGTCGTGCAGATGCCCGAGGACGGCGGCGTCGTGATGGGTATGTACAACTTCAAGAAGTCCATCGAGGACTTCGCGCGGGCCTCGTTCAACTACGGCCTGCAGCAGAACTACCCGGTCTACATGTCGACCAAGAACACCATCCTCAAGGCCTACGACGGCATGTTCAAGGACACCTTCCAGGAGGTGTTCGACGCCGAGTTCAAGACCCAGTTCGACGCGGCCGGGCTCACCTACGAGCACCGCCTGATCGACGACATGGTCGCCTCCTCCATGAAGTGGGAGGGCGGCTACGTCTGGGCCTGCAAGAACTACGACGGCGACGTGCAGTCCGACACCGTGGCCCAGGGCTTCGGCTCGCTCGGCCTGATGACCTCGGTGCTGCTCACCCCGGACGGCCGGACCTGTGAGGCCGAGGCCGCGCACGGCACCGTCACCCGGCACTACCGCCAGCACCAGCAGGGCAAGCCGACCTCGACCAACCCGATCGCGTCGATCTTCGCCTGGACCCGCGGCCTCGAGCACCGCGGCAAGCTGGACAACACCCCCGAGGTGATCGGCTTCGCGCAGACACTCGAGGATGTCGTCATCAAGACCGTCGAGGGCGGTCAGATGACCAAGGACCTTGCGCTGCTCGTCGGCGGCGATCAGGGCTACCTGACCACCGAGGAGTTCCTCGGTGCGCTCGACGCCAACCTGGCCCGCGCCCTGCGCTGACCGGTTGGCCACGAGCCGGTCGCGTGCCCCTGCGCTGACCGGTTCGCCGAATACCCGGCGCTGGGTACGAGAGCCAGCGCCGGGCGCGACATACGGGCACCCGCACCACATCGGTGGTACGGGTGCCCGCACTGTTTCACGACTCGTGTCACTGTCGTCGTCGTTCCGATGCGAAGCAGTCGGATCGCAATATCTGGTGCGGGAATCGACGCGTGTTTGCCGTGCGGCGCCCGGAATGTGCGGTATGCGGGTGAGGCTTTCGATTTCTCGACGCTGACGTGGGGGAACTCACGTCAGCCCGGGAAGCGTAGGCCGTCGCCGGACGGTTACATGAATACGTGACCAGTACCGTTGCCACGCAGACCCCAGCACCCGCCGAGGCCGAGCGGACGGACTGGCATATTCCGGCGATGCTGGCGCTGGCCCTCGGTGGATTCGGAATCGGTACAACCGAATTCGTCACGATGGGTTTGCTGCCCGATATCGCGAGCGCCATGCACGTCTCCGAGCCGACGGCAGGGCATGCGGTATCGGCTTATGCGCTCGGTGTCGTCGTCGGCGCTCCGCTGATCGCCGCACTTGCCGCGCGGGTGCCACGCAAACGTCTGCTGGTCGCTCTGATGGTGGCGTTCACCGTCGGAAATGCCGCGACGGTTATCGCGCCCACATTCGAGACTCTGGTCATCGCGCGGTTCGTTTCGGGCCTGCCGCACGGCGCGTACTTCGGTGTCGCCTCGCTGGCCGCCGCGACTCTGGCACCGATCGGGCAGCGCGCAAAGGCGGTTGCCGCGGTTATGCTGGGACTGAGCGCCGCCAACGTTGTCGGCGTTCCCAGTGCGACCTGGCTCGGCCAGCATCTCGGCTGGCGCGATGCCTTCGTGGTGGTCGCGGTGATCGGTGTCGCCACCGTCGCGGCGCTGATCCGATTCGTTCCGGAGCTGCACGGTATCCGGATCACCAATCCGATGACCGAACTCGGTGCACTGCGTCGCCCGCAGGTGCTGCTGACCCTGCTGGTCGGCGCGATCGGCTTCGGCGGCATGTTCGCCGTCTACACCTACATCACCACCACGCTGACCGATGTGGCCGGTCTGCGGCTCGGCCTGGTGCCGTTCGTGCTCATGCTCTTCGGGCTCGGGATGGTCGCGGGCAATATCGTCGGTGGCATTCTGGCCGATCGCGGCGTCGACCGGGCGATCTACGTCGCGATGATCGCGATGGTCGTCATCCTGGCGGGATTCGTTGCCGCCGCGCACAATCCGTACACGGCGGCCATCGGCGCGTTCTTCATCGGAGCATCTGGTGCGGCGCTCGCGCCCGGTCTGCAGACCCGGCTGATGGATGTCGCCGCCGACGCCCAGACCCTCGCCGCGGCGCTCAATCACGCGGCCCTCAATATCGCCAATGCGGCGGGCGCGTGGCTGGGTGGACTCGTCATCGCGGCGGGTCTCGGCTACACCGCGCCCGCGACCGTCGGGGCGGGGCTGGCCGTGCTCGGCGTTCTGCTGTTCACGGTGACCGTCTGGACCGGTCGTCGCTCCGCGGTTTAGGTGCTGGGTTCCAGCGCGACGACCGGAATCACCCGATCCGTCTTGGTCTCGTATTCGGCGAAGCCCGGCATGACCGCCACCATCGCCGCATAGAGCCGATCGCGTTCCGGACCTCCGGTGATCGGGGTGGCCGTAGCCTCGATGGTGTCGGTGCCGATCTCCAGCGTGACCTTCGGATTCGCCCGCAGATTGTGATACCAGTCCGGGTTATCGGGTGCGCCCGCCTTGGACGCGATGATCACCAAACGATTGCCGTCGCGGATATAGGCCGCCGGATTCGTGCGCGGCAGCCCGGTCTTCGCGCCGGTCGTGGTGAGCAGCAACAGATCCTTGCCCTCGAACGGGCCGCCGACCTTGCCCGCGTTCGCACGGAACTCCGCGATGATGTTCTGGTTCCAATCGTTGGCCATCTGCACTCCTCGGATCGAGAGATCGGGTCGAGGTAATCGTCGCCGATGGGCGGACCGATCAGATCACCTTTTTGAAGAATCCGCGCAAGTCGGCGAGCAACAGGTCGGGGGCCTCGTGGGCGGCCCAGTGCCCGCCGCGGTCGTATTCGTGCCATTGCACGAGATTGCGATGGTCGCGTTCGGCGAATTTGCGCGGCGGTTTGAAGTCGAATCCGAACGAGGCCAAACCGATCGGCACCGTGGTCGGCTCGATCGCCATGCGTGCGCGATGGTGCTCGAAGTGGAACCGGGCCGAGGACGCCGAGGTGTTGGTGAACCAGTAGATCGCCACATTGGTGAGCAATTCGTCGGTGCTCAGCGCATTCGCCAGCGCCTGGCCGCTCCAGGCGAGCTGGCCGACCGGGGAATCCGACAGTGCATGGCCGAGGGTTTGCGGCTGCGCTTGCTGGGCGGCGTTGTGAATGGCATGCCGACGGAATTTCTCTCCGAAGTACACCAGGATCAGCTCGTATTCGCTGAGTCCATCCAGCTCGCCAGGCTCGCGCCTCGGGAAGGAATAGACCTGGGTGACGTGCACGCCGACGACCCGGTCCGGGGCGATCCGGCCCAGCTCCGGGGCGACGATGGCGCCGCAGTCGTTGCCGTGCACGCCGTAGCGGTCGTAGCCGAGGCGGTTCATCAGTTTGTCGAATGCCGCGGCCATGCGCGCCGGGCGCCACCCGGCGGTGTGCGTCGGTCCTGAGAAGGCGAAGCCTGGATAGGACGGGATCACCACATGGAAGGCGTCGCTCGGATCGCCGCCGTGTGCGCGCGGATCGGTCAATTCGCCTATCAGGCCGAGGAATTCGGTGAACGAGCTCGGCCAGCCATGGGCCAGCAGCAGTGGCATCGCATCGGGTTCAGGAGAGGTGACGTGGACGAAATGGATGGTTTGCCCATCGATTTCGGTCATGTATTGCGGAAATGTGTTGAGCCGCTGCTCTTGTGCGCGCCAGTCGAACGTGTCGCGCCAATATTCGTGCAACGGCCGGACGAACGACAGCGGAACGCCGTACTCCCAGCCGGGCCGAACCGGCACTCCTGGGTACACCCGGCCCGCGACCTCCCGAGCGGGCAATTCCGCGACGTACCGGGTGTGCGTCAGGCGGTATTCGAGGTCGTCCAGGTCGGCCTGCGGGATCGCGATTCGGAAGGGCTTGATCTCGGACACCGCCTCAGCCTGCGAGAGCGGGGCGGCGGGAACAACGCCGAATTCGACTGTCTTTCGATCACTTTCGCTTATCGGCCGCCGCTGCCGTGTGCAACAGCCGGTCGACGAGGGTATCGACGTAGTCGTCGGTGAGTGGGCCGGTGCCGAACAGGGTGCGGGTGTACAGCGGGGCCAGGATGATGTCGACCACCTCCAGCACCTCTGGGGCCTGTTCGCCGCGGGCGGTGGCTCGATCGAGCATGGCTTGGACCTGGTCCACTCGTTCGGCGAGGAATCGGTCGCGCGTCTGTTCACCCGCCGCGCCGGTGTCGAGCAGCGCGAGAATTGTGCGCAGCAGTGCCAAGCCGTCCGGTCCGCTGACATCGCGCGCTGCCTTCGCGGCATAGGCGCGCAGATCGCCCTCGAGCGAACCGGTGTTCGGCATCGCCGACTCGGTGCTGAGCCGATCGACGGTCACCTCCATGGCCAGCGCCTCCAGATTGCCCCAGCGCCGGTAGATGCTGGTATCGGCGACACCGGCGCGCGTCGCGACATCGGCGATCGTGAAGTTGCCGTAGCCGCGTTCGGCGACCAGTTCGGTGACCGCCTGGTGTACCGCCGCGCGCACTCGGGCGCTGCGACCTCCGGGGCGGCGGGAGCGGGCTTGTTCCTCCATGGCTCTATCTTAACGCAGTGGGGACTTGCGTTTGTGGGCCGCGGCCCGCTACGGTGGCCTTAACGCCGATAGAAACTGCGTTTAGGAGCTGACTGTGGAGCCGATCTTCTTTCCCGACAACCACTCGTTCTGGTACGAGACCCTGCGCACCTTCGGTCACATCGCTTATGGCGGAGCCGATTTCGGTGAGGTCGTGGTGACGGTCCAGCGGATCGTCCCCGGCGACTACGACAGCTGGCACGACGAGTGGCTGGCCACGGCCGATCGGGTGGCGGATGCGGCGCGCACGGCGCATCGGGTCGGCGCCCGCGACGGCTTCCTGCGCGCGTCGAACTACTACCGCGCCGCCGAATTCTTCCTGCACGGCAATGCCACCGACCCGCGCATCCGGCACGCATACGACGCCTCGGTCGAATGTTTTCGCGCCGCGGCCGAACTCGCGGACCAGGTGATCGAGCCGGTGTCGATTCCCTACGAGGACACCATGCTGCCCGGCTACTTCTATCGCGCCGACGACTCGGGCGAGCCACGTCCAACGGTGGTGATGCACAACGGATTCGACGGCACAGTCGAGGAAATGCACTTCTTCGGTGCGGCCGCGGCCGTCGAGCGCGGCTACCACGTGCTCAGCTTCGATGGTCCCGGTCAGCCGGGCACCAGGCACCATCAGGGCCTGGCCTTCCGTCCGGACTGGGAGAACGTCGTCGGACCGGTGCTCGACTACGTCGCCGCCCGGCCCGAGGTGGATGTCGACCGGATCGCCCTGTTGGGTGTCAGCATGGGCGGTGTCCTCGCACCCCGCGCCGCTGCCTACGACCAGCGCGTCACCGCCCTGATCGCTGTCGACGGCATCTACGATCTCGGCGATATCGCCACTGCGGGTCTGCCCGGCGAGCGGGCGGAACTGGAGCGCAGGCTGCCCGCCGCGGCGGATCCGGAACTCGATGCCGCGCTCGATGCGGCGATGGCCGCGAATCCCGTGATGCGCTGGGCGATTTCGCACGGCATGTACGCCATGGGTGTGCACACACCGCGGGCCTTCGCCGCGAGTTACCTGGACTACCACCTCCGCGACGGCATCGCCGAGAAGATCGCCTGCCCGGCATTGGTGTGCGCGGGTGCCGACGACGGTTTCTTCAAGGGCCAGCCCGAACGCCTCTTCGCGCACCTGACCTGCCCGAAGACACTGCTCGAATTCACCGAAGAACAGGGTGCTGCGGCCCATTGCCAGTCCGGCGCACAGCGTTTCGCATTCGCTCGCATCTACGACTGGCTCGACGACACTTTCGACCGGGCCTGATTTACCCCTGCTCGATACTTTCCAGGAGACCGACATGAACATGATCAACCGCATCGACCGGGCCATCGATATGTCCGGCGGCATCGTCGAAGGCATTGCCGCAGAACACATGAGCGCGCCGACGCCGTGCCCGGAATGGGATCTGCGCGAGCTGCTCAACCACCTGGTGGGCGGCATGAATATCTTTGCCGCCCAACTGCTGGGCCTGACGCCGGATCGTGACCACCACGACGACTGGCTCGGCACCGACCCGCAGGGCGCCTACGTCGAGGCGGCCGAGCTCGACCGCGCGGCCTGGCATCGCCCCGACGCACTCGAACAGACGGTGCGTCTCGGCTTCGGCGCGGTGCCAGGGCCGATGGCGGCAGTGATCCACCTGACCGAACTTGTCGTGCACGGTGTCGATCTGGCGGTCGCGACCGGACAGGAGCGCCTGGTCGACGAGCAGTTGTGTGCGGAGATGCTGGCGATCATGCGTGAGATGGGCCTCGAAAACTTCCGCGTACCAGGGATGTTCGGTCCCGAGGTCGAGGTGCCCGCCGACGCTCCAACGTACCGTCGGCTGCTCGCCTACGTCGGACGAGCCTGATCCGTCCCCGCTGGCCCGTCGCATTGCCCCGGCGGGCCTTTCCATGCCGTCTGCCGCGGTGCCGACGGTCTTCGGCTGCGTGACGGGCCGATCGCCGTGGTCAGTTCTGCTCCAGCGGCCCCAACTCGCGAACAACGCTTGCCAGCTCGCGAATCTGCTGGGTTTCGCTGTCGCTGCGCCAGACCAGCGCCCAGCGGACCAGGTGTGAATCGCTGATCGGCACGTAGCGGATGCCGGGGCGGTTGTAATAGCGGGCGACGTGGCTCATGCCCATGGTGAAGGCGCCGCGGGTGCTGGCGACCGTCAGGATGTCCTCCACCGTCGAGACGGTGGAAATGCGTTCGATGGGGCGGCCACGGGGTGTGTAGAAGGGGCTGATGGCGTCTTCCCAGTAGTCGGGCATCGGTTTGCTCGGCGCCAGCACTCCGCGATCGCCGAAAGCCTCCAGGGATAGCTGCTTTTCGCCTGCCAGTTCGTGGTCGTCGCCCATCATGGCCACCATGGGTTCGATCGAGATGATCGGCCCGACGGTCAAATCGGGTTCCTCGACCGGTAACCATGCGATGACGATGTCGGCCTCGCCGCGGCGCAACGGGTCGAACTGTTCGATGAATTCGATATTGCGAATCTGTAGTTCCCACTGTGGATGACGGGTTCGGAAGAGCTCCCAAAACGGCCGGTAGTCATACGAATTGAAGCCGATCATCGCGATGCGGAGCACCCGGGCCGCCCCCTGAGCGGTGGAGCGCGCGTTCTCGATCGCCTGGGTCAGATCGTGGTAGGCGGGGCGCAGGTCGGTGAGCAGCTGTTTGCCGAGTGCCGTGAGCTGGATATTGCGTGGGTTGCTGCGGTCGATGAGACGTCCCCCGATACGACGTTCCTGATTCTTGATCGACTGGCTGATCCGAGCCTGCGAAAGATACATCCGTTCCGCGGTCCGCCCGAAGTGCAACTCCTCGGCCAGCGCCAGAAAGATTTCGATATCTCTCAGTTCCATTGTGGTGCTCCTGATTGGTTACGCCAGCCAATCAGAACATTTTTCGACGGAACGCGCTCATCCTGCAGGTGGATACCGAGGATCAGGAACGCCGAATTCGGCCACCCGTGATCACTTTTGCTTGTCGGTCGGTGCGGCGATGAACATACAGATCTGTATGTAAGTGTAGAATCGCCGGAATGACCAGGTTCGAAGCGCCCAAGCAGCAGCGCCGCACACAGGAGCAGCGCAGTAGTGAGATGCGCACGCGGCTGCTCGATGCCACCATCGACTGCCTGGTCGAATACGGGTATGCGGGGACGACCACGCCGCGGGTCGCCGAGCGGGCCGGGGTCACCCGCGGGGCCCAGGTGCATCACTTCGGGTCCAAGACCGATCTCGTGGTCGCGGCGATCAGCCATCTGGCGCAGCTGCGCGCGGAGACCGCGATGCGCGAGATGTCCAGGGTTCAGGGCGGCGGCGATCCGGTCGGGGCGGCCCTGGACTTTCTCTGGGAGCTACACCAAGGGCCGCTGTTCATCGCCACCGCCGAGCTGTGGGTGGCGGGCCGGACCGATCCGGTACTCGCCTCGGCCATGGAGAAGGTCGAGCCGTTCGTCAATAACGCGGTGCTGATGGCGGTCGCCCGATTCGTACCGGATGAGATGCGGCGCAAGGAAGCCCGCGATTTCGTCTACACCGCGATGGACGCACTGCGCGGAATCCTGGTCTCCAACTTCATCGATCCGGATTCCGAACGGGCGCACCGGCGTTGGCGACGGGCCTCGGTGCATCTGCGGGAGATCGCCACCACCGCGCTGGTTGCGCGACCGCTGCTGCGTCCCGCTGAATAGCTGACGGCATAGGGCTTTTCGGGCCCGCCGCCTGCCGACGTTTCAGTCGTGTGCGCGCCGAAACTTGGACGCTTCGGCGAGGTCGTCAGCAGATGCTGACCGCGATATCCGTTGCGACGGTAATGATTCACGCGATGCCGACGTTGGCATAGAAGCTCACGATATCGTTCAGCAATGCCCCTGTGCGCCGGCCAGATTCGCGATCAGGTATCCCGTGCGAAGCAGGCTGACGACCTGCTCGGTCGAACCGAAGAGTGCGCGGCCGGGCTGGCGAACAGCGCCTGGCGTTGATCATCTTCCTGCTGGTTCCAGCGTCCGCATGTCCGGCGCGCTGCTGGCTGCGGCGTCTGCACGTCGGTCATCGCGTCGATCGCCGAGCGCGTCGACTTGTCCCTTGGTGGATGGCGCAATGTTCGCTACCCGAGGCATGTTGCTCCTGGTCGCGCTGAGCTGGGAGTTCTCTTATCTATCGGGCCGGATCGCCTGGAACTCTTGCAGCCTTACATACAGCTCTGTATGTTTGTTTCTGTTCGATCCGGTCGGGATCGGCCACTGCGGGCTGCCGATTTGGGCGCATGGTCGCACCGGGTCAGGTACTACGTGAGGAGTTCGATGGCGAACAAGGTCTACGTCGTTGGTGTCGGCATGACGAAGTTCGAGAAGCCGGGCCGCCGTAAGAACGAGGACGGCAGCGCTTGGGACTACCCGGATATGGCGCGGGAATCGGGTACGAAGGCGCTCGCCGATGCCGGGATCGACTATCGCGAAGTCGAGCAGGCCTATGTCGGTTATGTCTACGGCGAATCCACCTCCGGACAGCGCGCGGTTTACGAACTGGGTATGACCGGCATTCCGGTGGTCAATGTCAATAACAACTGCTCGACCGGATCCACCGCGCTTTTCCTTGCGGCACAGGCGATTCGGGGAGGTCTGGCCGATTGCACGCTGGCACTGGGCTTCGAGAAGATGCAGCCGGGCTCGCTCGGATCCACCTGGGACGATCGCGAACAGCCGATGGCCAAGCATGTCATGGCGCTCGCGGAGATCTCCGAGGTGCTTTTCCCGGTGGCGCCGTGGATGTTCGGCGCGGCGGGGCGCGAGCATATGAAGCAGTACGGCACCACCGCGGAGCATTTCGCGAAGATCGGCTACAAGAACCACAAGCATTCGGTGAACAACCCGTATTCGCAATTCCAGGATGCGTATTCGCTCGATGACATCCTGGCCTCGCGAATAATCTACGACCCGCTCACCAAGCTGCAGTGTTCGCCGACCTCGGACGGTTCGGGTGCGGTCGTGCTGGCCAGCGAGGAATTCGTGAATTCGCACGACCTCGCCGCGCAGGCGGTGGAGATCGTCGGCCAGGCGATGACCACCGACTTCGCCTCCACCTTCGACAACACCGCCAAGAACCTCATCGGCTACGACATGAATGTTCAAGCCGCACGGCAGGTCTACCGGCAGGCGGACCTCGGGCCGGAGGACTTCCAGGTCATCGAGCTGCACGATTGCTTCTCCGCCAACGAACTGCTGCTCTACGAGGCGCTCGGGCTCTGCGGCGAGGGTGAGGCCGGAAAGCTGATCGACGACAATCAGACCACCTATGGCGGCAAGTGGGTCGTGAATCCCTCCGGCGGGTTGATCTCGAAGGGACATCCTTTGGGCGCAACGGGTTTGGCGCAGTGCTCCGAACTCACCTGGCAGCTGCGGGGTACCGCGGACAAGCGTCAGGTCGGCAACGTCACCGCCGCGCTGCAGCACAATATCGGCCTCGGCGGCGCGGCGGTCGTCACGGCGTACCAGCGGGCGGACCGCTGATCCCCGCGAAAGCGGTCATGCAGCAACGACATTCACTCGACGAGGAGTAACTCATGGGCCATATCGAAGCCACCAAGGACGTCAACGCCACCCCCGACGCGCTCTGGGCGGTCGTCTCCGACCCGCAGACCTGGGACAAGTGGTTCACCATCCACGAGCGCTTCATGGAAGAGCCGCCCGCTACCTTGGCCGAGGGGGCCAAGCTGGTCGCGAAGATCGTCATGCTCGGCATGGCGAACAAGCTGGAATGGACCGTCGTCGCGGTCGAGCGGCCGAGCAAGCTCACCCTCGGCGGCACCGGAATGGCAGGGGTGAAGACCGAATTCACCTTCGATATCCAGCCCAAGGGCGATGGTGGCAGCACCATCCTGGTCTCGGGTGACTTCGAGGGCGCGCTGATCAAGGGCGCACTCGGCAAGGCGGTCGAGAAGGACGGTCTTAAGCAACTGGACCGGTCGCTCGAACAGCTCGACGCCCTGGCCTCGGCCTGATAGGGGCGGGTGATGACAGCGGAGGCCGCCGCGGCGCGGCCGGTAGAATTCGACGACAGCGGACTCGAAACCTGGTGTGAAGACGAACGTTTCGAGGTCACCGCCGAGCGGATCGCTGAATATGCCGCCGCGACCAATGATCCGATCGAGGCGCATCTGGCGGGCAAGGTGGCCTCGCCGATCTTCGGCATCGTCCCGGTGTTCGAGGCCATGATGATGCCGGTGATCGATGTCGCGCCGATGGACATCTTCGGCCGAGTCGTACACGGGGAGCAAGATTTCCACTTCTACCGCGCGATCCTGCCGGGTGACCGGCTGGTCTCGCGGGCCAAGGCGATCGGCTATGCCAGCCGTTCGAACGGCAGCACCATCACCATCCTCGTCGAATGCCGCACCGAGGCAGGGGAATTGGTGAACGAGCAGTATCTGACCGCCTTCTTCCGCAATATCGACGCGGGCAAGACGGTCGGCATCGCCGCTCCCGCACACAAGTTCGACGAGAACCTGCGGGCGCGGGAGCCGGTCGCGGTGGTGCCGCAACATGTCGATCTCGATCAGACTTACCGCTATTCGCCCGCTTCCGGTGATCCGGTGCCGCTGCATCTCGACGAGCAGGTCGCCAAGGACGCGGGTCTGCCCGGGATCATCGCGCACGGTCTGTGCACCATGGCCTTCGCATCGTGGGCCGTGCTCACCGAGGTCGCGGGCTCGGATGTCAACCGGCTGAAGCGCTTCGCGGTGCGCTTCGCCAAGATGGTCTTCCCCGGTGACGACCTGGAGACCCGAATCTGGCGGGTGGGCTCCGAAAACGGCGTCACCACCTACGCCTTCGAGACCGTCCGCGGCGAAGACGTCGTCCTGAGCGACGGTCTGGCCGAAGTCGCCGACCAACTACCGAACTGAGGAGCCACGTAGATGGGTGCATTGGAAGGACGGGTCGCCGTCATCACCGGCGCGGGGCGCGGCATCGGGCGTGAGCACGCGCTGCTGTTCGCCCGCGAAGGCGCCGCAGTCGTCGTGAACGACCTCGGCGGCAGCAATGCCGGTGAGGGTTCCGATGTCGGTCCGGCCCAGGAGGTCGTGAACGAGATCATCGCCGCGGGCGGGAAGGCGGTGGCCAACACCGATGACATCGCCACCTGGGATGGTGCGGGGAGTGTTGTCGCCCAGGCGATTTCGGAGCTAGGTGGCATCGATGTCGTGGTCAACAACGCGGGCATCCTGCGGGACGCCTTCATCGCGGGTATGGACGAGGCGCAGTGGGATGCGGTGATCGCCGTACATCTCAAGGGCCACGCCGCGGTGCTGCATCACGCGGCCGCGTACTGGAAGGCGCAGAGCAAGGCGGGCAACCAGCCGAATGCCGCGGTGATCAATACCGCGTCGGCCTCCGGAACGACCATCCCGAATGCGGGTCAGGCCAACTACGGCGCGGCCAAGGCCGCGATCGCCGCGTTGACCCTGGTCGCGGCCGATGAGCTCGCGCGCTACGGCGTCCGGGTCAATGCCATCGCGCCGATCGCGCGCACCCGGCTCACCCTGGCCACGCCCGGTATGGGCGAGATGATGGCCGCCGAGGCCGCGGCGATCGAGGACGGCGATTTCGACGCGTTCAGCCCGGCCAATATTTCTCCGCTGGTCGCCTACCTGGCGTCGGAAAAGTGCCCGATCACCGGCAAGGTTTTCGCGGTCCAGGGCGGCGCCATCTCCGAGCTGGCAGGCTGGCATGACGTGAAGACCATCGAGACCGACGGCCCCTGGCTCATCGACGATATCGCCGCTCGGCTGCCTTGATCTCGCGGGAACGTTAGGAGAACGACGATGTTCGAATGGTCCGAAACCGACGAGATGATTCGCGAGGCGGTGCGCACCTTCATCGATAAGGAGGTCCGTCCGCACCTCGACGCGCTGGAGAGCGGTGAGCTGACTCCCTACCCGATCATCCGGAAGTTGTTCAGCGACTTCGGAATCGATGCGATGGGTGGCGAGGCGGTCCAGCGGTTGCTCGCCAAGGAACGCAAGAAGGCGGCGGCGCTGGCGGCGGGCGAGCCGCTGCCCGAGAAGTCCGAAAAGTCTTCCGGCGGTAGCCCGTTCGCCGGTCAGGAATCGCTGATGGCGGTGCTGATCGGGGAGTTGTCCGGCGTCTGCATGGGGCTGGTCACCGCGATGGGGGTCAGCATCGGTCTCGGCGCGACCACCATCCTCTCGCGCGGCACGCTCGCGCAGAAGGAGCGGTGGCTGCCCGATATCGTCACCATGAAAAAGGTCGCGTCATGGGCGATTACCGAGCCCGACTCGGGTTCGGACGCATTCGGCGGCATGAAGACCTACGTCAAGCGCGACGGCGAGGACTACATCCTCAACGGTCAGAAGACCTTCATCACGAATGGTCCGTTCGCCGATGTGATGATCGTCTACGCGAAGCTCGACGAGGGCGACGGCGGCGATAAGCGGGAGCGCAAGGTGCTCACCTTCGTGCTCGACACGGGCATGGACGGCCTCACCCAGGGCAAGCCGTTCAAGAAGATGGGCCTGCATGCCTCGCCGACCGGTGAATTGTTCTTCGACAATGTGCGCCTGGGTCGGGATCGGCTGCTCGGCGAGACCGAGGAGCACAAGGGCGGCGACGGCCGGGAAAGTGCCCGCTCCAGCTTCACCGCCGAACGCATCGGTGTCGGTTTCATGGCGCTCGGCATCATCAACGAATGTCACCGGCTGTGCCTGGACTACGCCAAGAGCCGCAAGCTGTGGGGCCAGGAGATCGGCCGGTTCCAGCTGGTGCAGCTCAAGCTGGCCAAGATGGAGATCGCCCGGATCAATGTGCAGAACATGGTCTTCAACACCCTCGAGCGCGGCAAGGCGGGCAAGCCGCCGACCCTCGCCGAGGCTTCGGCCATGAAGCTCTACGCCTCCGAGGCCGCCACCGAGGTAGCCATGGACGCGGTCCAGCTCTTCGGCGGCAACGGTTACATGACCGAGTACCGGGTGGAGCAACTCGCCCGTGACGCGAAGTCCCTGATGATCTACGCGGGCAGCAATGAAATCCAGGTCACCCACATAGCCAAGGGCCTGCTCGCCCAGTAGTGCCAACGGCACATGCCCGTGGCCGTCGGCACCGCACGTGTGCGGCGGTGAACGGCATGTGCCGTGTTTCAGACCGCGCGCAAATGTGTGCGGCTGGCGTAGATATGTTCGGCTATCAGGGTCGCGATGCGGTCCGGAGCTTCGAGCATGGGGACGTGCCCGACGCCGTTGACGAGGATACGGTCGGCGGAGTCGGGCAGTTCCTGCAGGAAGCGGCGGGCGTACACGCGGTTGGGGATGATCCGGTCGTATTCGGCCATCAGCAGGCGCACCGGAGTCGGGAGGTTGGACAGGTCTTCCAGCGCGGGAGAGCGCACGGTGCCCAGGATCAACGGGATCATGGCATCGCAGTGCAGTGCGGCGGTGATCACGGCGGCGATATCGCGGCGCGCGACCGCGGCCGCGTTCTTGCTCAGCAGCAGGAGTGCGAAGCGTTGCGCGATCGGATTGTTGATCGCGAATCCGCCGAGCCGCTTACCCACCTCGACGATCGGCACCAATGACAGGAATTTCGCGCCGACGCGGAACTGGATGAGCGACGGCGACTGCCAACCGCCTGCCGGTGCGATCGCGGTCAGGGTGCGGGCCCGGCCGCGTCGGGCCAGTTCGAAGCCGACCCAGGCGCCGAGCGAATTGCCCGCGATATGGCAGGTGCGCCAGCCGAGTTCGTCGAGTTGATCCTCGATCCGGTCGGCGAGGGCATGGACATCGGTGGACCAGCCGTCGATCGGTTCGCCACCCCAGTGGCCCGCGAAGGCGGGGGCGAACACCTCGCAATGCGCGGAAAGTCGCAGCGCAACCTGTTCCCAACAGTGCGGCGAAAGCATGAACCCGTGCAGCAGCAGGACCGGATCACCGGATCCGATATGCAGCGCTTTGATCGGGGCGGGGGAGTTGGTGGTGCCTGACTTCATCGTCAATCACCCCTTCCTGGACTTCGATGTCCCGGGGGAGTTCTTCTGACCAGCATTGTACGGTCGTCAGGTGCCTTATATCATCTCGTCGATCAATGTGAACGGGGTCCGGGCGGCGACGGGCAAGACGGGCAAGGGGATGCTCGAGTGGCTGGCGGTCACCGAAGCCGACATCATCTGCCTGCAGGAGACCCGGGCAACCGATGAGCAGACCCGCGCCGCGCTCGCGCCCGCACTGGACGCGGGCTGGTATCTGACGCATGCCGAGCCGGGAGCGAAGGGGCGGGCCGGGGTCGGCATTCTGTCCCGTCGCGAACCCCGGGCCGTGCGCATCGGGCTGGGGCGCTGGCACGACGGAACCTGGCATCCCAGCGCCGAATTCGCCGGTACCGGACGCTATGTCGAGGCCGAATTCGATGAATTGACCGTGGCCAGCGTGTATGTGCACACCGGTGAGGCGGATACGCCGATGCAGGACGAGAAGTACCGCTTCCTCGACGAGATCGGCGCTCATATGCGGGCGCAGACCAGCGATTTCGTGATCTGTGGCGACTGGAATGTCGCGCACACCGAACTCGATATCAAGAACTGGAAGGGCAACCTGAAGAACTCCGGGTTCCTGCCGCAGGAGCGGGCCTGGATCGACGGCATGCTCGCCGCCGGATACGTGGACGTGGTGCGCAACCTGCATCCCGGTGTCGCGGGCCCGTACAGCTGGTGGTCCTACCGCGGCCGCGCCTACGACAACGACGCGGGCTGGCGCATCGACTACCACCTGGCCCGCGGCGAGGTGGCAGGCCGGGCGAAGGAGGCCGTGGTCGAACGCGCCGCCACCTATGCCGAGCGTTGGTCCGACCACGCGCCGGT
The DNA here is from genome assembly GCF_050942345.1 of Nocardia pseudovaccinii. Classification (NCBI taxonomy): domain Bacteria; kingdom Bacillati; phylum Actinomycetota; class Actinomycetes; order Mycobacteriales; family Nocardiaceae; genus Nocardia; species Nocardia pseudovaccinii. The sequence continues at coordinate 8,719,356 of NZ_CP192074.1, read as the reverse complement.
CACGGTGCAATACCGATAAAGTTCCCGATAAAGATGATTCGCGACATGGCAGTGCTGGAGATCGGGATCGCATGAATATTTCCTCGAAGCGGGTTCGCGCCTTCGCCGCGCTCGGTGTGGCTCTACTTGCCTTGGTGATCGCACTGCTCGCCTCGCGTGGCGGCGGGGACAGCAAGCCGACCGCGGCCTCGATCACCTCCACCACACGCAGCGCGAGCGTGGCGGTTCCGGCGCGCGGCCCGGATGTGACCACCACATCCACCGTTCGAGCCCCCGGCGTACCGGACCGCGCCTACGCGACTCTTGTCGAGATCGACGCGGGCCGCTGGCCGGATTCGGCGAACGCGTCCGGCACCAAGGGCGGTGAGCGCTGGATGAACCGCGGGGGCACCCTGCCCGCCAAGGATTCGGCGGGCAAAGCCATCACCTACCAGGAATGGGATGTGAACCCGAAGCAGCCCAACCGTTCCCGCGACGCCGAACGCATTGTCACCGGCAGCGACGGTTCCGCCTGGTACACCGGTGACCACTACGAAACCTTCACGAGGATGCGCTGATGACAGTTCCGTTATCGCAGTTCCTTGCCCGTCCCGAGGCCCGGCGGCCCACCGACGCGCCTTCGGCACCGACCGCCGTGGTGGGTGCCCTCCCTGTGGACGCCCCGACACTGAGCGGCGTGCGCTACGACGCACCCGTCGACTACGCGGTGCGTGAACTGCGCGGGCTCAAGATGCGCACCACCGCACGCGTTTTCGACGAATTCGCGGCCGCGTTCCAATTTCCGTACTACTTCGGCGCGAACAAGGACGCCTTCGACGAATGCCTGCGTGATCTCGATGATTTCGTCGGCCCCGCCGCCGGATATGTTGCCGTGATCCGCGATTCGGCCGATCTGCTGATCGACGAACTGGAAGAACGCACATGGTTCACCGAAGCCATGCGCGAGGCCGCCGACTACTGGTCCACAAAGGGCCTGGCCTTCCGAGTCGTCCTCCAAGGCGAACCACCCGACCCAGCCATCGTCCGCCTGAGCCCATAGCGCCGAGGACAGTCGAATGGTGGCTGTCAGGCTCGGGAAACAACCATTCGACTACCGTCGATGCGGTGTTCAGGTGAGGCGGCGGGCGAGGTCCTCGCCGAGGAGGACGAAGACGTCGGTGGTGTGGTCGATCAGTTCGTCGCGGGTGAGGGGGAGGTCGTTCTGTAGCCAGGCGGTGAGGGTTTGGACCAGGCCGCCGACCAGGTAGGTGGCGCGGAAGTCGATGGTGGGCTCCGGATTCGGGTCGGTGATGCCGTAGAAGTCGATGCCCTCGGCGGCGACGATGCGGGCGAAAACCCGCACGGTCTGATTCGTGCGGGCGCGCAGTTCCGGCGTCGCCATGCCCGCGACCAGCGCGACATGCGCCTTGCGCGGATCATCGGTGAGCAGATGAATGCCCGCCGAGATCGCGGCATGCGCCTTGGCGCGAGTGTCGGAAGGTGCGGTTTGCAGCGCACCGATGATCGCCCCGGCCAGTTCCTCCGCGATCCGATCGATGAGCGCGGCCAGTACCGCGTCGCGGCTGTCGAAGCTTTCGTAGTAGTAGCGCTCGTTGAGTCCGGCCTGCGCGCACAGCCCGGAGACGGTGAGCTTGGTGATGCCCTGGGTGCCGATGATCTCCAGTGCGGCATCGAGCAGCGCCGCGCGCCGCTGGGCACGGCGCTCGTCGGCTGAGACGCCGCCGTAGGACCGTTTTGCTGGCCCGCTCGTCGTCCGGCCGCCGCCCGCTGTGGGGTCGCTGGGCGATGCCGACTTACTCGGCGTCCGGCCACCAACGCCCGTCGCTCGACCACCACCCCGCACGGAACCGCTTCGCGATGCAGTCATATCGCGATTCTGGCACGGGTGTGGTTGCGGCCGACCGGATCGCGATCCGGTTCGGTCGCGGTCAGATCCGGGACGGGCACAATCTGGTGGAGACTATTGCCAGATTATGAATTCTGGGGGATTCTATTGCCAGATGCTGTGGATCCCGGCCCGCGCCGGGATGACGGGTGATCCGGATCGCCGAAGCCCGATGCGTCCGACGGTGCGCTCAACGAGGAGGCAGCGATGTCCCAGACCGGCTACTTCGCCGATAATTCGATGGCCCGACGAGTCATGAGCAAGCGCGCGGTGGGGCTCACCTATGGCCAGCGCGCCCTGGTGATCGGCGCGGTCAATCCGCTGCTGTATGTCGGAACCGCCGAGAACACCGAGCATCGGATGACCCCGTACTCGCGACTCGCGTTGACCGGCAAGCTCTTCGAGGCCGTCTTCCTCGGCAGCAAGGACGAGGCGGACCGCGCGCTCGCCTTCACCACGAAGAAGCACGCGAAGGTTGTCGGCGCACTGCCCGAGGAGGCGGGCCCGCACCATCCGGCGGGCACCGGCTACTCCGCGCTCGACCCGCATCTGATGTACATGACCATGGCCTTCGCCTTCGACTCGGCTGAGGTGATGCACGATCTGCTGGTCCGCTCGCTGACCGGGGGCGAACGCGAGGGCCTGTACCAGGACTACGTCCGCTGGGGCGAGCTGTTCGGCATGCCGCGCGAGGCTGCGCCCGGCAGTTACCCGCTGTTCCGCGAATCTTTCGACGACTACCTCGCCTCGGACGAGCTGTTCCTCACCGATGAGGCCCGGCTGGTCGGTTCGTATCTGGCCGGTCAGCGCGTGCCCTATCCGCAGCGCGGGCCGATACGCCCGGTCGTCGACGCGTTCTACCTGCTGGTGCAGGGCAGTCTGCCGCCGCGCATCCGCGATATGTACGGGATGCGCTGGGGGCTGCCCGAGCAAATCGCGTTCCGCGCGCTCGCCCAGGGCGTGCGCACCGCGCATATCGCCCCGCCGCTGGTTCCGCCGGTGCTGCGCGGAACGCTGGCCGGTCCGAGCGCACCGGTCTACAAGCTGTTGTCCAAGCGGGAACGCGAACTGCACAGCACCGGCCGCCCGAGCATGCCCGGTGTCGACCCACGCAACTGGGCGGCGCGAAATTCCGCGTGACCGCGGCGTGAGCGACGGGCCCGGAGGCGGTAGCGGAGCGTAACCACGGAGGGACCCGCGAACGCCGCCGATCGAACACCGCATGCGAAGATCGGGACATGTCCAGTCCTGCTCAGACGAACCCGGCCGCTGAACGCAAACAGCGGGTGCTGTCCGGGATCCAGCCCACCAGCGCGTCCTTCCATCTCGGCAACTACCTTGGCGCGCTGCAGTACTGGGTGACCATGCAGGACGACTACGACGCCCTCTATTTCATCCCGGATATGCACGCGATCACCGTGTCGCAGGATCCGAAGGAACTGCGCAGGCGCACCAAGGCGGCGGCCGCGCAGCTGCTCGCGCTCGGTATCGATCCCAAGCGCTCCACCCTCTTCGTGCAGAGCCAGGTGCCCGAGCATGCCGAGCTGACCTGGGTGCTCAGCTGCATCACCGGATTCGGCGAGGCCAGCCGGATGACCCAGTTCAAGGACAAGTCGGTCAAACAGGGCGCGGAGAACGCCAGCGTCGGACTGTTCACCTATCCGGTGCTGATGGCCGCGGACATCCTGCTCTACCGTGCGCATCAGGTGCCGGTCGGCGAGGATCAGCGCCAGCATCTCGAGCTGACCCGAAATCTGGCCCAGCGCTTCAATACTCGGTTCAAGAAGACCTTCGTGGTGCCGGAGGCGCATATCGTCAAGGGCACCGCGAAGATCTACGACCTGCAGGATCCGACGTCGAAGATGAGCAAGTCGGCCTCCACCGACGCCGGTCTGATCAACCTGCTCGACGATCCGAAGATCACCGCCAAGAAGATTCGCTCCGCGGTCACCGATACCGAGCGCGAAATCCGCTACGACCCGGAAAACAAGGCGGGTGTCAGCAATCTGCTGGTGATCCTCAGTTCGCTGAGCGGCACTCCGATCGTCACGCTGGAACGCGACTATGCCGGTAAGGGTTACGGCGATCTGAAGTCCGACGTCGCCGACGCGCTGGTCGAATTTGTCACCCCGCTGCGGGCGAAGGTGGAAGAGTATTTGGCAGATCAGGGCGAACTCGACCGCATCCTCGACGCAGGTGCCGAGCGGGCGCGTGAGATTGCTGGCAACACTCTGGCGCAGGTTTACGACCGGGTGGGGTTTTTGGCTCGCTAACGGGGGAATACCGCTAGCGACCGCTTGTCGACCGTCACCGCGCGGTCTCTGTTCAAGGGGCGTGACAGATGCAGGTGATCGACAACATCAAGGCGGCGCTCGAACGGCGGATCCAGTCGCGGCCGTGGCTGGATCACCTCATCCGCGCGGGCGGCAATTATCAGCGGCAACGCGGTGATTACTACGCGGCCGGGATCACGTATTTCACTGTGCTGTCGCTGTTTCCGCTGTTGATGGTCGCTTTCTCGATCGCGGGCTCCGTGCTGTCGGGTGACCCGGAAATGCTCACCGAACTGCGGAACAAGATCATCGAGAACATTCCGGGGTCGCTCGGCGGCCAGCTCAATGATCTGATCGATCAGGCGGTTCGATCGCGCGGCACGGTCGGCGTGCTCGGCCTGCTCGTCGGCGTCTACACCGGACTCGGCTGGATGGCCAACCTGCGGGCGGCACTGACCGAACAGTGGGAACAGAAGACCCCGGAAGGCAATTGGTTCCTCAGCAAGCTCTCCGACCTGGGGGCGCTGATCGGTCTCGGTCTGGCCTTCGTGGTCTCGATCGGCCTGTCCACGCTGGCGTCGAGCACCCTCGGCGCGCGGCTGCTGATCACGTTCCGCCTGTCGGAGTTGCCGGGCGCGCGACTGATGCTGGTGCTCATCTCGATACTGCTCGGCTTCCTCGCGTCGTGGGCGGTGTTCGTCTGGATGATCGCGCGCCTGCCCCGCGAGCCGGTCACCTTGCGCAGCGCCGCACGGGCGGCGGCGATTGCCGCGGTGGTCTTCGAGCTCTTCAAATACGTCGCGTCGTTCTACTTGCAGATGGTGCTGCACAGCCCCGCTGGCGCGGTATTCGGATCGATCATCGGTCTGATGGTGTTCAGCTACACCACCTATCGCATTCTCTTGTTCGCAACCGCTTGGGCCGCAACGGCATCGGAGAACGAGCCGGAAGCCGAAATCCCCCCACCAGCCCCCGCCGTGATCAAACCCCGCGTGAGCGCGCCAGGTCTTTCGATGGGTACCGGAGCAGCCTACTTCGGCGCGGGTGCCCTTGCGGCGCTTGTACTTTCGGGTCTGCGTCGCCGCTGAGCCGGATGCTGCCAGCGCCCGGATACCGCCTCTTCGAAGGGCGCATCCTCGCCGCCACCTCGGGTCCAGATCTTCGCGACTTCGGCTCGATCCCTCACCTCAGCGGCGGTAAGACGCGCGCCGTGCGGCTCAAGCACCCTCGCGATTGGAATGAGGATCCGGAAGAGTCAGGACTTGCCAGTTTCCGCGTTTGCAGTGAAAGCGCACCGTCGAATGCAGCCTGCTGATCGATTCGGGAATCGCCATGATGTCCATCTCGACTCGGTACCCCGACTCGCGGAAAGCGGCAGCGAAATTGTGTGCATCGTCGGGAAGGTTGATACCGATCTCGAGTAAGACGTCGGCACGTTGCCCGATCGCGTACTCGACGGCCAGAGCCGTCCAGCCCATCGCATCCCACATGACGAGGTCGGCGGCGCGGCGGTCGTCCGCCAGCACGAGATCCCAGCTCCTGGGATGGTAGGCAGACAACAGTTCTGGATCGATGACCGCTGCGCCATTGCGATCGGCTCGGCCTTCCCACAGCTTTCGGATCGCTGTGGTCTTTCCCGAACCAGGCGGTCCGGCGACAATGATCGCGGTCGGCCGATTACGCGATTGCAGGCTGCTGAAAAGCTCCGGAGCTATCTTTCTCTCGAAGACCCAACGATGCTCTCCGCGAGAAAGTCGATAGTTGTCGGGATCGGGTCGCCTGCGCGATCCGAGTCCTGCGCTCAAATCCGCCAAACGGCCTCCGCAGGTTCGAATCGTGCTGGCTATCAACGCATGATCCGCCGTTGCGAGACCGCCGAGGTGAGCCAAATATGTTCGTCGCGATCCGTGCGTATCACCGGATGTGACGAGGTCGGCCGGGCCGCCGTGCTCGGACAGCCATTCGTTTGCCGAACAAGCGGCAATCAGGCTGCTGATAATGTCCACGGCTGCTTCGTAATACAGTGCGTCGTCCCAATCCGCGCCAGAGGCATCAGTCCCGGCGTGGATCAGTTTCTTTCCGATAAGGGTGTCGGCGGCTCGGTTGAAGTCCGCGATCGACTCGGCCGCACCCTCAGGTGTGCTGTTCCGCAGGTAGAAGTGCCGTCGTAATTCAACCGCCCGGGCTGAGGTTTCCGACCGTGCGCCGATCAGTTCCGCTATCCGATCTGCCCAGAGGTCGAGTGCTACCGGGCCGCCCGGATCTTGATCCACCAAACTGGGCTCCGCGAGGTCGGACGGGAAGAATGCCGGATTGCCGAGATAATGCCCGATCCCACTCGCACGGGGAACCAGCAATGGCACGCCCGAGCTCAGCGCGTCCAAGCCGACGAGGCCGAAATGCTTGACGCCGGACGGCATGATGACCAAATCGGCACTGCGGATGTCGGCGAGTATTTCACCGCGATCGACGGTGAACGGTTTCACATCGACATGACGTTCAGCGACGCTGGAGAGTAATTGTCTTGCGGACCACACACATTCGGGCGGAGCGCCGCGCACGGTCAATCCGACGTCGAGCCCCTTCGCGTTCAGTAGCCGGACAATCCGTGCCGCCTCGATCGGGCCCTTCCGTGAATCCTCGATACGGTCGAACAGCACCACAGTGAACGGTGCGGCCTGAGGTCGGGTCATTGTGGCCACTTCTCCACTATTGGCGGCCGACGAAGGTCTGATCGAGCACTTCCCATGACAGGTCGGTGGCAACCTGGGCGAGTTCTTCACCGGCCCTGCTCGGTCCGAATGCCGATCCGCGCGACAGTCGTGCCGCCAGCTCACGAAGCAGGCCGCCGATGATCATGCCGCGCAGTTCTGTCAGGCGAACCTCGCGATCCGGCTCGCCGGGTGGACGATCGTCGATTACCCGATCACCGGCAAGCTCGCGGCGAATGTTCGCGGCTTCTTCGTCGAGGGTGACAGGTGTCTTGGTCCCCTGGGTGTAGTCGAACCGGGTCAGCAGATGTAGAGCGGGGTCCCGAATCGGATCGCCGGTATCCGGCGTTCCGGGCGGACCGTCGCCGCGGACGGCGTGGTGCATGGCTTCGAGCGCGCTTCTCAACATCTGCGGGTTGCCTTCGGCATCATCGAGAACATCGAGAAGCCTGATGGCGACGTTGCGCAACTCCTCGTATCGCTGTGCGAGCGGGGCAGGTTCGGTCATCGGCTACGTTTCCTCCTGTTCCTCATTGCGGGCCCGCGGGACCTCGGCGGGTCCCGCTAGAGCTTCCAGCAGCGACTCCGCGGCGGCGAGCCAGGTACGGTTCTGTTCCCGAAGGTAATCCTGAATTCGCCGGGCGCGCTCCCATGAGCCGGGTTGATCGCGAAGCGCGTGCTCCAGGCGGTCTGCCCATCGCTCGATGGGGATCTCATCTTCGAATCCCTGCTCGACCAAGCTGTGGCGAGTGAGGTTGCCGGGGAACAGGTTCGGGTCGCCGAGGAACCTACCGACACCGCTCGTGCTCGGCAGCAGGACAGGAACACCGGCGCCCATCGCTTCTGTTCCAACCAGACCGAAGTGCTCCCCGCGCGAAGGCATGATCATGATGTTCGAGTCTCGAAGATCGGACAGGATGTCGGCGGGGTCTGTCGTGTATGGACGAATGTCGACCAGCCTACCCACGGCTTCGGAGAGCATGTGCTGGGTACGCGCCACCTGCTCGGGCGGAACTCCCCGGACGATCAGATCGACATCGAGCCCCCTCTCGTTGAGGAGCCGGATCATCTCTGCTCCCTCGAGGACTCCCTTTCGCGGAGAGTCGGCCCGGCCCACGAGTAGCACTTTGAGCGGTCCTTCTGCTTCCCGCGGCGGTATCTGTTCCGCGAACGGAACACCCGGGATCAGCTCGTGAACGATCGGGTCGCTCTCCGACATGTTCGCCAGCCTGTGCACGTCCTCCGCAATCGCGGGCCCGACCCCTACCGCGACATCGGACGTCGACACCAGGTCCATTTCCATCTGCTGAAGGCGCAGCCCCTCGGCTGGTCGGCCCTTCACTCGACCGTCGGACTCGTTGATCATGTGCACGATGTGTACGAGTTTGGCGTCCGGATAGAGTTCGTCGCGCACTTCCCGGGCCGCGAACCCGGAGAACCGGCTGTGCCCGATCACTACGTCGACGTCCGGCGGCAGCGCCGCGCGGTCCGAGGTCGCAGGGGCATCCTCGATGCGGGGCTGGCCGACGATCCTCAGGCGACTACCGCCCTCGTTGCCGGTGACGTCATGATCGACGCGGACGGTCACATCGTTGCCCGCCTCCGCGAGCGCGGTGCTGAAATCTGTATTGAAGGATACGATCCCGCCCTTGGCCCGTCCCCACTCGTCGATCATCACCAGAATTCGCAAGCCCGCCTTGTCGGCTGCCTGCCTTATCGCCAGGTCCTCGGTTGCCTTTTCGTACTCGCGGTCATGCTCCGGCGGAGGTGATAGGTCGTCCGGCGGCAGGGGAGTGGGCTCGCCGGACGGTGGGCGTGCGGGGTCGTCCGGCCCCTCGAGCCAAGGGCGCGCCGCAGTCTCGGCCGCATCGGTTTCGCGCGCCAGTTGCTCCCAGGTATGCGCATTGTCCGGATGGTCGAGGGCCTGCTGGGCCAGCCGATCGCGCACCGAACGCAGTTGCCTGCGAAAGTTGTTCTTCTCGTCCTCGGTCCATGGACGGTTGCGCTCCCGGTCCAGCGTCTCCGCCGCTCGATGCGGGTGGGTCCACTCGCCATCCGGCGATCGGGAGTTTTCGTGCAGCACGCCGTCACGGTCGCGGATTTTCAAATCGTCGAGCCGGACCGGAGGTTCGGGCGACTCGAGCTGCCGGACCATCTCCTCGGAACCGGCGTACGACGCATCATGAAGGAACGGCGGGGTGTAGCGATGGACACCGTCCTCGCGTTCGTCCAGATATCGGGAAATGGTGGACAGACGGCTCTGGTGCTCCGAGACCGCCAGTATCTCAGCCTTCGCGGTGTAGCCATGACTCACGAAATTCCGCATGACCTCGGCTTCGGCAGCCGGCTTGGCGAGCGCGAATTCGAGAACGACGTGGTATCGATTCGCGATCGCGTGGTCCATCGACATGCGGAACCAGCGGCCGATTTCCGGCGTGATGTGCCGGACCCCATCGTGATCCGTGCCCGCCATCAACTCCGCGTACTTCGGGTGGAACCTGAAGAAGTCGTCCGCCGTGAGATGGACCGCGCCACCGCGCCCCTCGAAGGAATCCAGGAGTTGCCGTATCGCGGTGGACTTCCCGGCCCCCATCTGACCGCCGACGACAACCAGCTCCGGCCTGTCGGATTCGGGGACGCGCTCTGCACCGGTGAGCATTTCGGGAATGATCTGCTCGTGGAAGATCTGCTGGATCTGGTCGTCGGTGAGTACGTATTCGGCGGGGCGCGTTTTCCGAGTGGGGGCCGGTGGATCGTCGCCCGGAGTGTTCTGCTCCGGAGTGCGGCGCTCCTCCGGTACCGGTCCTTCCGTATTCCGGCCGACGGGATCGAGCGCAGCGGGCCCGGCCCGGTGGGTTTCCGATCGCTGCGCGTCGCCTGCTAGGACTGGATGATTCCGCCCTTCGGCCAGCTGCCTTCCGTCCGAACCCGGTGCAGTATCCGGCCTGCCGTCGCCCGCAGCAGGCCGTCGGCCCGGCTGTTTGTCGTGCGAAATTCCCGGGTCTGCTTGTCGATCAGCAGATTTCGATCCAGGTTGCCCTCTGTCGTCCCGAACCGGTACTCGACCTGAGTCGTGTCCTCCCGTACCCGGTCGTAGAACACCAGCAGCGCCATTGTCGTCCTTCCACAGCGTGTCGTATCGTTCACCGGTTCGATCCGGAATATCGGTCTCCCAGTTGTACCGCTGGTTGGCGAACGCATGTGCCTCGGGATAGGTCGCCTCGGGATGCTCGCGCAGGTAGTTCGACTCGGCGAGTTCATGCTCGAGCATGATGAGGTCCTGTTCGAGCGGGCGGCCCGCGCGCAGCCGAATCCACGCCTCGGCCTGATCCGCGGACGGGTCGAACCGGGCCCTGGTGAATCCGCCGCTGTCGTAGTCGCGCAGCAGATGCTCGTCACGCATCAGGTGGTTCTTGATCTGCGCGATTTCGCTGCGGGAGAAGCCGGTTGACCCGTCGGCGCGCGGTACGCGGGCGAGGTTCGAGCTGATCTCCGCCACATCGGCGTCGTCGCGGCGGAACCGGTCGTAGGCTTCGGCCGCCCATGCGTCGTCGAAACCGGGATCGCGTGGACGAAGCGCTCCACCGGACTGCATCCAGTCGCCTTCGAGGCCATGGGTGTCCCCGGTGCCGGGATCAGCCGGTGCACGATCATGGGCCTCGTCCGAGGCAACGGCGGTGTCGGTCGGCGGGCGCGAGTGCGAGGGCTCGCCGGAGCCGATGGCCGGTTCGCTCTCGCGCACCGGTGACTCGATCGGGGCAGCTCGGGACTCGGGCACTTCCGATGCGGCGACCGGCTTCGATTCCACGCCCGAGACGCTGGGGGCTGCGGGCTTGTCCTGTTGTGCCGCAGCTATGTTGGCGTTGCGATCGGAAGTCCCCGAATCGCCGAGACCCGCGCGCGCGACAGCTCCGTCGGCAGTGCTGTGTTGAGCGTTCGCCGTCGTATCCCGGGGCCCGCCAGCGCGTTCGGCTGCGACCGGGCTTGTGGTGCGCGCCGACGGCATCGCTCTGCCGCCGCTGTCGGTAGTCGCGGCCGGTGCTCGATCCACCGGCGTGGCTCTTGTGCTCGAATCCGCTGATCCGGCACGGGATTCCGTGCTCGTTGCGCTGGTTGTTTCTCCGGCCGAGTGCGCCGCAGTGCTCGGGTGGGCGGTACTGCCGTCATACGGCGCCGCCTGGTTCCATTCCTTGCGCAACGACTCGAGCCGAGCGACATGCTGGTCGCTGTAGCCGCCGTTGTTTGTCGCCTCGGTCCGAACCGCGTCGACTTTCGAATAGTACGCCGCGGCATGGTCCTGTTCGGACCGAGAAAGGTGATCGAACTTGTCCGGATGGGTATCTCTGCTCAGGGAACGGGCCAGTAACCTGCCTTCGGCATTGGATTCCGCGCTGACGACACCGGGTTTCTCGGAGGCGGCAAGGGGAGATTCGCCGCCGGTTGACGCGGTACCTCGGGCGCCGCGCGGCGCCTGGGCGTGTAATCCGCCCATAGCTCCCATGGCCGCGCCCATGGTGAGCAGGCGTGGATCGAATGAGGTGTCGATCTTGCTCCAGTCCAGACCGCCGTGGGCCAACTGGCCACCGACCTGCCAGGCGATTCCGGCGCCGTACATCCCCAACCCGCCCGCCGCACCTCCGAGAGTGTGGCTGAAAAGCCGACTCAATGTGGGCGACAAGGCCGTTCGCCCTAGCAGATTGCCCAAGCCCATCGACACCGGCGCACCGACGAGTCCTGCTGCCCCGAACTCGAGGCCCGTTTTCAGGGTTTGTGACAGATCGAATCCGTCGTCGCGGTGCCCCGCTGCCAATTGGTAGCCCTGGATGCCGACATCCAGACCGATCCCGAACCCGCCGGCCTTCAGCCCCGCGATGGCGATCTGTTTGAGGTAGGGCTTCAGCAGATTCCGCAGGCCGACCGCACCGGCTTCCAGGGCGAGTTGCCTGGCGCCCTGTTCACCGGCGATGGTGACGGCCTCGCGACCGGCGGCGAGTGCCAGCGGGACCGCGGCCTCGCCCCAGGGCCAGCTCGCGATCAGCGTGTAGACGGTATACGCGGTGATCCCGGCGAATACGGCTTCCTGGATCTTCGTGTATTCCAGTGTGGTGCCAGCGTTTCGGGTGGCGTGGCCGAGCTCGGTGAGCCCGTCGGCAAGTTTCTGGATCGAGTTCGGACCGTTGTCGAACAGCGTGGCGAATTCGCGGGCCGCCGCGGTGGCGCCATCACCGGTATAGAACTTCTGGGTGGCGTCGGTGACGCTTTTCAGGTCCGGCTCGATCTGTTCCAGTTCCGCGGCAGCCTGTTTCCAAGCGTCACCGAGATCGAACAGGTCGTCTTCGCTGCCTTCGGGGTATGCCTGCCCGAAGTTGAGCCCTTGCAGTATCCAGTCGGGGATCCACTCCCAGAGTGCGGTGATCGATGACATAGGAACCTAGGCGCCGCGATGCCGAACTCACCAGGAACGTTCGACAATGGAAGGTTCATCCTGCGAAGACTTTTCGTGGTTCCACTGCTCGACGTTGCTGAACTCCATCGGAGTGTCCGCGTCCTCTTGGGCCGGTCCTGTGCTCATGCGGTCGTGCGATTCCGGGGGTGCGGTCGAGACCTCTGGCGGCGTCGGCACCATATCGGGAACATCAGGCAGACCGGGAACCAACTCCGACAGCTTCGGGATGCGCGCCTGACCTTGTTTCAGTGAGCTCAAGAGTTCTCGAGTCCTGCGCTGCACTTCAGCCGCCGCATTCTGGGCGGCCGTCGTGACCGCACGCGCGATCTCGGCGTAGCTCAGTTCGTCGACGTTGTCGGCGAACTTGATCTCGATCACCACACTGTTGGCGTTGACGACCACGCTGACCCGTCCGGCGGCCGCGGAGGCTGTCGCGGTCAGCCGCGCCTGCTCTTCCTGCGCGCGCGCAATCGATTCCATGCCGCTGCGCACAGAATCCATCAGCTCGGCCAGCCTGGCCTTGGCCATCTCGTTCGACATCCGGCTTCCCCTTGCCTGCCCACCCCCGAACGGCTCGAAGGTACTTCGTCTCTTCGCGTATCTCCTGGTGACTCAGTGCTGGAAGCCGTCGGTGTTGGCGGCCTCCATCGCTTCCAGCTCTGTCGCGGCGTCTGTCAGACCCGTCGAATACGACCGCAACAGTGCGGATTTGGATTCGAGGACGGCTTGGAGGTTGCGATCGGAGTTCACGTAGCCGTTGTCGCCCTTGGCGAATCCGTCCCCGAACTCGTCGTTACCCCACTTCCCCCAGTGCGCCGCAGACGCCGCCTTGACCTTCGACAGCACGGCGTCGATCCGCGCCGCGACACCATCGAGATCGCCCCCGACCGCGCGCAACTGTTGCGTCTCGACGTGCACTCTGTCTGCCATAAGACCCCCCGGTCTCGGTTGAAGCGGCTACTGAAGTTTCACACGCAGGCGCTTGCGATAAGCCATGTGCGTCACCGTGTCCGAGCGATCCGCTGCCTTCAGTGTAGAGCTTCCGGGTCGAAGCCGCACCAGCCTGATCCTGTGCGTGATGACCCGTGGCGATTCCCGCCCTCCGACGGATATGGCCTGGCAAGGGCACGCCGGAACGTATTCGGCCGAGATCAGCGCTATTCCCAGCATAGGATCACCTCGCTCAACTCAGGATATGCGGAGCCATGGCACATCTCAGCGAAGTCATGCCGCGTTGGGGAAGATGGTCATTACCGCAGCAGTGGCCTTCTCCAGTGTCGCCTGGCTGTGGCCGCTGACTGCGTTGATTGTCACGGCGGGCACATTCGCGAAGTCATATTCGTCGGCAGCCGGGTCGAATGTCGGGCCGACTCGGAGCATGTAGCTGGCGTTGTCGTCATTGGATGTCCGATACGCTTGCCGCCCACCGACTTTCACGGGCAAGTAATTCTCGAACTCGCGGTCCGTGGCATGTTTGTACTCGAGATAGATCGAGTGTCCGTCGAGCTCGAACCAGCAGCGGTCGACCCATTGGGTATCGCCCCGCACCGCGTTCGGCAGCTTCGTCAGGACCGCACACGGGTCCGCGCCAGTCACTGGCGTTTGTATCGTGTCTGGCGAATCGCCCAGTCGCGGAGCGCGTTTCCACTCGGCCAGCGCCACCGTGACCAGGGACTGTGTGCCAGCACACGGCTCAGCCCCGGGCGGAATCGTGAGCGTTAGCGACATCGAGCCTCCGGCGGGCAATTGCGCGAACGCGCTGCAGGTACGGAACCGCGCGCTGGCGATCTCCTCCGGCGGTCTGGTGTCCTTGTCGCTGATCATATTCACGGTCAGACCCTCGATCGTGACGGTGGTACCGGCATCCATAGCAACGTCGTCGAGGGCCCGGACAGACCAGTTCACTCGCGGGCCGGTCTTCTGGTCTTCGCCGAGTTTCGCCTCGCACTCGTATAGCTCATTGGTGCCGACCGCGGTGACCGGACCGAGTTTCGCCAGTTCGGGACGCGGCAGCAGCGCGCACACGTCAGTGTTGCGTAACCGCACCAACTTCTCGTACTGCGGCCCCGCCGCCACCGACTCGTCCGGCCCGCCATGCTGACAGGCCGCCACAACTACGATGAGCGCCGCGATCAGCGCCAGCCGCCGAAACATCGAAACTTCCCCCACTTCGCTGTCGATCTCAGGCCCTTCACCGTAGTTGCCGACAGATATGGGGCACAGTGGCAGCCCTGGGTGTCGAACATTGCAGTGCACGCGATCTGGAGATCGCCTGGAACGGGACCGGTCCGCAGATGCCGGACACCAGGACCCCGCTCGATCGGTTAGCTCGTCGTTGCAGGTGTCGGTGCTGTTGTAGCTAGCGTCGGTGACGCCCAGCTTTTCGGCGAACGAGGTCAGTGCTGCTATGAGTTGCGTTCCGCCGTCACGGGTTTCGGTTGCCGGTGGCGAATTCGTCGGCCGGGTCCGCTCGTGTTGGAGCGCACGGTGGTGATTCCCCCACGAGCGGAGACGTGTTCAAGTGGCCTGGCGTACCTCGACTTCATGTGCGCCTTGAGAAACGAACCACGCCTGCAAGTCTGGTCCGTCCAGTAATGCTGGTGAATCGACACCAACGTCTACTGGCCCGACCACGAGACCGCTGGCACCATCGACGAGGCAGCCGCCTATACGCGCGCCCGAAAGCCTTGTTCGTCCGAAGACACACTCTCGAAGGTCGGCGTCACGTAGATCTGCTCCCGAGAAGATTGCCCTTTGCAGCAATGCACCGCGAAGGTCCGCTTCCCGGAAATCCGAGTGAGCAAAGTCCGCTCGCTGCATGTCGGCCTGGCGCAGCCTCGCGTACCGAGCATCGCAGCCACGCCCCTGGACCTTTCGAAGATCGGCACTACTGAGGTCGGCTCCCTGGAGCCGAGCCCCGGCAAGCCACCCAGTGTACAAATCGGCATCAATGAGCGGTACTCGATTCATCGTCGACTCGCTCAGCTCCGCTCCGAGGAGGTCCAGTCCGGATAGATCTGAACCCGTGAAATCCAGGCCGCGACCATTGAGAAGCGACGAGGTTGTCTGCTCGGCAGCGGGATCAGCCGGGAGGCGCTCGAAGTAGTCCGACAGCGCCCGGTGCGCGGCCGGATCTTCAGGCCAACAACGAACGCTACTCGGAGAGCGACCGTGACCTATGGTCATCGTTTACCACAGCACCTTTCCTTGCCATTTAGGATTATTCGCGACGAGCTCCTGAAGGCGAGCTTTACGCTCAGCAGTCATGCCACTTTCGTCGATCATGACGCCCTCTCCGTCGTCGAGCGAGTCCTGAATCATGTCGATGAATTCCTGGTCGGTCTGCACGTTAGCTATCGGTTTTCCTGCAACTTCGGCTGGGCGATAATCCGGAATTACATCTGGCGAGCTCTTCACATCCCAATGGGCATTCGTATTCCTGTCTATGAACTCACCCTGATCTTCACCGTTGGGGCCAAGCGGAGCCCGCTCGAGCGGCCCAACCCTACCGGCGTTCTCGTTTGCGAGTCCGACCTCCGCCTCTCGCCTCGATTGCGGGCTCACCTTGCCGTTCTTCGCGGGGTCCTTTGCCAGTTCCTCAACCCGCGCCTGATACTCGGGAGTTCCGGGGGTATTACTCGAATTGGAGGGGCCGGATGGTGCGTGGTGGTCGTCCTCGACGACTTTGACTGTCATTGCCGCGATCGAGGCCAGGGCGGCGTTGATGCCGTTTTGGGTGAGGTCGGGGATGGCGGTGAAGACACCGGTCGCGGTTCCGGTGGCGACGACTGCGCCGAAGATGATCAGGACGCGGCTGATGGAGACGGTGTTGCGGATGATTCCGGCTGTGGTGGTGACGATTTCGGCGGTGACGGCGACACCGCCCGCGGCGGCAGGGGCGGCGGCGGTGCCTGCGGATGCGACTGCGAGGATTCCGACGATGGCGACGGTGATGAGGACCGCGCCCGCGAGTTCCTTCGCGGCGCTGGCGACTGCGGCCTGGACATCGTTGCGCATCGTGGCGAGAGCGTCGTGATGATCCTGCACCGGTCCGGCCAACGCTGTCGCCGCCTGCGACAGCAGTTCCGCGGCCTTGTGCAGGGTTGTCAGTCTTCTTCGATCTCGCGGATATTCGGGTCACTGCTGCCGCTGAACTTGGCGTCGATGCCCTTGATACGGTCTGCGGCTCCGGTGACGTTGGTGTTGTTGGCGAATGTTTTCCAGGCATCGGCCGCGATGCCGAGCTTGGTGACGTCGCCGTTGGGGATCTTTCGGACTTGTTCGAGCAGTCCTGTAATCGAGGTATCGATTCCGGCGCCGTTGACTCCCTTGGCGGTGGTCGGCAGTGCCATACCGGAGTCGTACAGCGGTTCGGACGGGGTCGGGCGGGTCGGCTCGGCACCGCTGGTGGTGGATCGGTTGGACTGCCACCAGTTGTAGCCGTTGGCGGCCAGCACATCTCCGAATCGTTGCAGCGCATTGCACAGGGTGGCGGCGAGAGTGACTATGTCGCAGGCGTTCCGGTCATATGCGGTCGTCCACGGCTCGGACTTCTCGTGATCCCCGGCCATACCGCCGCAATCGTGTACGAGAGCGCGTTGCAGCGGCCCCAACGTAAGCGAGATATCGCTGGCCAGCGACTGGCATTTCTTGGCAGCATCGAAGTACATGCCGGAGTCGATGACCCAGGTGTCACCCACGGGTTTACCCGCCCTGCAGCATCTGCTTGTTGACATCGGCCGCGGTGCTGTAGCGCGTGTGCGCCTTGCAGGCCGCGTCACTCACGGCGGCTACGCCTTCGGCGAATTCCCGTGCGGCCGCGAGCCATTGGCTGTGGGCTTCGGCGTAAGCGCTAGCTGCGGCGGATTCCCAGCTCCCGCTGTGCAGGGCTGCGACCTTGTGGTCGAGTTCGTCGAGGTGATCGTGCAAGGACCCGGCCAGGCCGTTGAGGCGCGACACGATCTGATCGAGTTGATCGAGGTCGACACTGAATTGAGAGCTCATGGCAGATCCAGGCTGGAGATACCGGACGCGTTGCCGGTGTCGGTGCTCTTGTAGTTGGCTGCGGTGACGCCCAGCTTCTCCGCGAGCGAAGTCAACGCTTGCATGAGTTGTGTTCCGCTGTCACGGGTTTCGGTCCACCCGGTGGAGAACTCGTCGGCCGCGTCGCCGGTCCAGTCGGAACCGAGTAGGGTCTCGACCTCGCGGGCAGCCGAATCAAGGGCCTGCTTCATGGTGTCGGCGATGTTGTACTGCACATCATCGGGCACGACTGCCAGATTCTGGTTGGAAAGCCCCCCGGTAGCGTTCATCACCCGACGATAACGGCGCTCTACCTCGGGCGTCCATACGGTTGGGTGCCAGGTCGGTTGCCTGGCAGCCGTCTTCCCATGTCGATCGGCCCTCGACCACGTCGACCCACTGGAAGGGAGTGGGTCCCGTCTGCTTGTGGCATCGCCAGCCAGTGGTAGGTGGCAGAGTAAAACCAGGCCGGGACTGCTAGCGGTCGAACTCGCCGTGGGTTGTCGCGGCAGTTGAGGCCGACCATTCCGCCGAGGTGAACATGAGCGCAGGGCCGGATGGGGTCCTTCGAATCGCGAACGCTGACAAGGGTGTTCGGACGGAACGCGATTTCGACGCAGTTCGAGTGGGCACCGCTATGACTGTTCTTGAACCGCTTCGCGTCCGAGCGGTTCGCCATGCGGTGCCCCTCTGGGGTCAGCGGTCGAACTCGCCGCGGGTTGTCGCGGCGGTGAAGGCTGACCATTCGGCTGGGGTGAATACCAGTGCGGCGCCGGATGGGTTCTTCGAATCGCGAACGCCGACAAGGGTGTTCGGGAGGAAAGCGACTTCGACGCAGTTCGCGTTGCCCCCACTGCGGCTGCTCTTGAACCAGTCGGCATCGGTCAGATCGATGTTCACGCGTACTCCTTTGCCATTCGCGTGAGTAGAGCACGGCTGTCGATGGGATCCATCGCACTTTGCCGGAGGCTCGCGTACGCCTCATGGTATCGCCGCATGGTGGTTGGCTTCGCAAGATACAAGTTCCCCGTGAAATTCTCCGTGTAGACCACTGGCGGCTCGATCGCCTGCCCGTGCTTATCCGCGCCGAACTCCAGGATGACGAACGGACCGACCGCGACCCCGAGGGGGAATCCCGCACGGAACGGGAGGATCTGCAAGTTCACGTTGGGACGGATGCTCATGTCGGCGAGATGCCTCAGCTGGGTCGCCATCACCTTAGGCCCGCCGACCATTCCCCGGAGGACCGGCTCTCGAAGGATGACGTCGAGTGCCGCAGGATGGTGCTTCCGGGTGATTCTCGTTTGCCGTCGGACCCGTAACTGCACTCGGCGTGCGTGCTCCTCGGGGCCATCGTCCGGATAGACGGATCGGATGAGCACACTCGCGTACGCCGGTGTCTGCAACAACCCCGGCACGAGTTCGGGCTCATAGGTAATCAGCCGCTGCGCCGAAGCTTCCAGCCCGACGAAGAAGTCGAAGTTTCTTGGCATGACGTCGCCGAACTCGTACCACCAACTCAGCTCGTTGCCTTGCGCCGCAAGCCCTTTCATCGCGGCCGTGTGGTCCGCATCGAAGCTGTAGATCTTGCACAGCGCGTCGACGTCCACATCGCGGAGATGCGCCACCGTGCCCTTTTCGATCCGTTGTAATGTGCTGCCACTGCGGTCGATCAGCTCGGCCGCTTGGTGCAGCGTGAGTCCGCACCCCTGTCGACCATCCCGCAGATACTTCCCCAACTGCCGCCGTGCAAGCGTCGATCCGTCCTCCGACATACCCCGCCTCCCATCAGGTTTCACTGTTCGCAGTAGCAGAGCACACCGCCATCCCATGTGGAGGTCACATTGCGAATGATCATGCAATCGCGACATAACCCCAGGAAGGATTGCATCCAAGGGGGTATTCGTGGACCAGATCAGCGTTGGCATGATTCGTGTACGGAGGGTTCACTCGACCCGCCGCGACCCGGCACCGCACGCTGCTCGGTGAGAGTGTCTGAGCCGAGTGCGGCAGATGTGGGCTGAATCCGCAGGATCGAAACCAATTGAGAACGACTTTGCGTCCCAACGGAACCGATTGACCGTTTCACGCGTCCAGTACAGTAAGCGGACGATCAGCGAGGGAGGGGAAGCCGATGGAAGTAGGGCAATCGGCCGCGAATGCGCTGTATCAGCAAGCCACTGGGGGAACATTTCGGATGGAGGCCGACGCCGCACGGCGGTGCGCTGAGGTCTACACACGGTTGGTCGAAACCACACTTGAACCGCAGATCGTCGCGTCCCGCAGTGTGCACCAGCATGAAGGCTTTGGGGGCTTCGATTCTGCCAAGCAGCTTCAGGATGGATTCTCTGGCAAGGCCGTAAAGATGACCGAGGCTCTCAACGGGATGAAAGAGGCAGCGCTCAGGATGGCGGCGGCCTATCTGCAAGCTGGTCAACTGGTTGAGGAAGCCGACGCAATGAACGCCCGAGCCATGAACACAGCCACCTCGGAGGTACAAAAGTCATGACAGGGATGCGTAAGGCGCTGATTGCCCTGCTGGCGATAACAGTCACCCCGTTCGCGGTGAGTTGTTCGACGAACAACGACCCGACACAACCCGCTGTCAACTCCGGTCAGGCCAGCACCTCGTCCACTGACACGCAATCGGCCCGGCCGACGCTTACCGCACCCAAGCTTCAGCCGCCCTCGCAGGACAACAAATACACTGCTAGCACCGGACGTCCAAAGATCGTCTTCGACCCGTGTACTTGGGTTAACGACCAAACGATTCAAAAGGCTGGATTCGATCCCGCCTCACGCAAACGCGGTAGAGATCTCGTCGCCGAGTACAGCTTCCTGGTTTGCAGCTTCTCCTCCCAATTGCGTGACCTGAGTCTGGACTCCGGAAACGCGACTTGGGCGGAAGACCTCGCGAAGGTGGGCTCGTTCAGCGAGCCGATCACCGTGAACGGCCGCGAAGCTCTGTTGGTTCATGATCCGGAAGTGCACCGCGGCTGTCAGGTCGACGTACGAACCAAGGTGGGATTCGTACAGATAGCGGTCTATCTCACCGACCGCGCCCCACAGACCCTCAACCCCTGCGACGGCATCACCGACATCGCCTCCACTATCGAGCCGGAGATCGGCAAGGACAACTGACGATGACCGGCCTCGACATCAACGATGTTCCTTCGGCGCTCGGTGCATTCGATTCGAGCCGCAAGCCCGACACCAGTCAGCCGAGTACGCTCGCGCGCAGTCAGCAGCAGGGTGCGGAGCAGTACGAGACGAAACTGTCTGCCGATGGCCAGGATCCGGCGTACATCACTCGGATGGAGCAGTTCGAGGGCCACACCCACGAGGAGATCTACACCAACGCCCAGCAGATGAGTCCGGGCATCATGCATCAGCAGGCCGATACCTGGATCAGCATCGCCACCGCGCTGAGCGGTGGACTGTTCGGCGCGAATCTCGCGATTCAGAAGGCATTGTCCTCGGGCATCGAGGGGGCCATGGCTGATGCGGCTCTTGCTGCGGCGCAGACGTTCTATCGGCAGGCAAGTGATGTCGAGCAGGTGATCAATGCCTGCGGGCACCGGATAAAGGGCGTGGCGTCGGCCGCCGAAGTGGTGAAGATGACGGTGCCGCCACCGTCCGCGGCGCAGGGGAGCAGGGGTTCGGCGACGTCGCTGGACCCCGCGCAGGTCATTATTTCCGCGGTCGGCGCGGGGCTGGTCGGGGACGGCGACAGTCAGGAGGTCGCCTATCAGCGCGGCATCGAGGCGCTGCATCGCACGGCGATCGACACCATGAACAACAACTACAAACCGTCCTACGGCCCCGCCGGATCAGGAGTTCCGACATTCGTGCCGGTCACGTCGCCGGGCGGCGGTGGCAACGAGGGCGTTGCCGGGCCGAGCGGCGGTAGCGGGGGCAGCAATGGCGGCGGCACCACTGGATCCGGTACCGGAAACACCGGCGGTAACAACGGCGAGTCGAATGGATCGGGGACCGATCAGGGCACGGTGAACCCCACTGGTCTCGACTCGAATTCCACTGCCGGACAACAGACCCAGTCCCCGACGACGGCCGCGAGCTCCACCGCCACCTCGCCCGCCGCGACAACCACCACTCCGACGACCTCGGGACATGCGGGCGGCTTCGGCACATCCGGATCGGGCGGCACATCCGGGCCCGGCAGCAGCACCACACCGAGTCCGGGACGCAGTGTCACCGGTGTGCCGACGACCGGAAACTCCGGCGCGGCAACGGTTTCCACTGCGACGACCAGCGCGGCCGGCACCGGCCGCAACGGTATGTCGGGCATGTCGCCCGGCGCGGGGCGCAAATCGGGGGAGGACGAGTCGAACCGCAAGGTTCCCGACTATCTGATCGGCCAGTACGAAGAACTGGTCGGCCCGGACGATCCGGCGGTTCCCCCGTCGATCGGGGCCGACGCGCCCTCGGCGTACCCGAGCGGTGAGCGCGGGTGAAGTTCGAGTTCACGCCCGATGAGTTCATGCACATCTGGCGTGAGACGCGGTCGGATCGCTACCCCTTTCCCTTGCGCCTGATCGCCTCGGTGCGCTGGGAGGACGAATTCGACCAGCTCACACGCGAATTGGACCGCCGCCTGCCGCTGCACGCCAACCCCGACCTCTCTGCCGTCTTGCGCGTGGCCGCAGATCCGCGAATCGCATTGGCGCTCACCGGAACTCGGCGACGCCCATTGCGCGCATTCGGCGCGATCGACGCCGACATCGGCGTCACCCTGGTGCAACGGCCGGGCCCCACCACCGATTTCGGCGGCAATGTAGTGCTCGAGGTCGGCACCGCCGCGATCGTGCCCGCCGTATTCACCGCAGTGCTCGGCGACGTGCCACCCGGACGTCATCCGGCCGTGGCCGAAGATGCCCAACGCCTGGTCGACAACCTCGAGTCCTGGACCGGCATCAAAGAAACACCGTCCGACCGTATCTACCGCCTGCTACGCGCCCCGCGCTCCGGTTCCGGAACCGTGGAATTCCTTCGCGGCCTACGCGATTCCCATCCCGCCCCACCCGAATACCTGAACTGGTTCGACATCGACGGCGACGGCCGCTACCACTACCGCCACCAATACAACGAATTCCACATAACCCCGTGCGACCAGCTCACAATTCGCCGCGAAATCACCCGCCTGGCACAAACCATCCCCTGATCCACCGCTCGAGTACCGAGGGGTGCTCCACTTCGACTGCCAGATCGCTGGATGACCTGTCGACGCGGAACACCCACGCGCTGTCAGGACGGCCTGGCTCGAGCCCTCGACTCCAGCGAACCGGCGGAAAGGGTCGACTGCGGGTCGACACGATGTCGGACGCGGCCGTCCCCGGCGGGGCCGAGACGGTCGATTGCTATGGCGTGTCAGGCTCTTTGTCGAGCGAAGGACGATAGCGCGGATCTTGTTCTATTGCTGCCCGGAAGCGCGGGTGAGCTTGGACGAAGGCGAACCTTTCGTCATAGATCGGGCGGTACGTCACCCGCTGGGCACTCTTGCCGAACAGGTGGATGACCACCACCAGCCCCAGCGGAATCGAACCCGGGAACAGTGCGAGTACCAGCGGGATGAGCAGGGGATCGACATGCGCCACACTGACGATCACCACAGCGACGAGATTGGCGGCCATCAGCCATAGCAGCGAGCGGGTGGCCCAGCGGTATCGCCGGGCGGTGCGGACGCATCGGTCACAAACGGGCCACTCGCCGACGAGGATCGTCGAAACAGGCGCGACCGGCACCACGCCTCCGGTGAACAAGTCCTTGCCGAGGTCTCGTTCTCTGGCTGTGCGATGAAACCGCGGATGCAGATCCGTGTCGTAGAAGCGGGCCCGCACGTGGCTTCGCGACACAGCCGGACGACCGTGCCCGGGACACAAGTCGGGCAGAGGTTGCGCAATTTCCAGTTCGAGTGGTTCGACGCGTAGCCGCCGGGGTGTTTTCCGCCAGAGCGAACCGGTATTCGGCAAGGCGTCCCGACACCGGCGCACCCGGATCGTCACGTCGTCCTCATGCGTATACGGCCGCTGATACACCAGCGGAGTCGGCGGTAGTGGGTTCGCCTCGAAGCCGTCACCACTATTGGGGCGGTAGTAGTCACCGGCCAGGCGAGGTCGCCTCACTCGAACCATCCGCGTTGATTGCGGTCCTGGAAGTACAGATCGTCGTCGTTCAGATCGTCGGGTGTGACGATCCGTTCCCGATTGGGCTTTCGAGTTCCTGGAATCACGTGGCTCGCTGGGTGGTCACGGCTACTTGCGACGTTGGGGGCCGACGTGGACGGAGCTTCTTGGGGAGTGCTGGTCGGCGATTGCGCGGCCGACGAACTCGGAGATGGCTCCGCAGGTGGCGAAGTGTCGGGATCCTGGTTCCGGTAACTTTCGAGGATCGCGTTCCCCAGTTCGGCCTTTCGCTGGATTTCCTCGGGCGATGTCGCCGCGAAATCCTCTAGCGCCTTGGGGATGACCGCGTCGCCGAGACGCGCGAACGACTCGCTGTGCACGAGATCGCGAATGGTGCCCTTTCCTTGCAGGATCTCCTGCATTTGCGCCTTCAGATCCGGAGCGAGGCCCGGGCTGCCGACAATGATGTTCAGAGCCTTCGCAAGGTGACGTGACATGCCGACGTCGCCGCCGGCGAGATCCAGCATCGGTTCCTCGCGATTCATCAGTTCACTCCGGGATGGTCGTAGGTTCCACCGAGGCTGGGGATTTGGAATTCCATCGCGGTTCCGATGAACGCTGTGATCGTGCCGAGCGCTGCTTGTGCGGCAGCCAGCAAGGCTCCAAGGTTCTTGACCTGTTTCACAACATTGAGTGTCATCGCGAGGAGGATGGCATTGCAGACGACCTCGAGTGCGGCGGCGGCGGAGGCGCCGACGCCGGTTGCCGCAGCAGCAGCTGCGGCGGCTTGCGTCAGAACCCACTGAACGACACGGTCGCCGAGCTCCAGTATTCCCGCTTGGACGGTCTGCGCGATGCCGAACGATGCCCACGCGAAGGCGGCGACGGCGTTGGAAATCTCTGTCAGCGGCTCGACCTGCCCGTCGAGGGCCGCCGACAGTTTGGAGAAGTAATCATTCGCGCTGGTGGCCGCGTTGCCCTGCCACGATGACTCGACATTTTTCATCGCTGCGTCGATGGCGTCACCGTAGGCTGTGTTGTAACCCGCCAGATTCTCTACTGCCTTGGCGGACTCGAGCATTTCCTGCCAATCTCCTCCGAAATACTTCTGCACCTCTTCGATCGGGTTCCATCCGGTCAACGAAACGATGAGATTCAAGTAATAGGTAACGCTGTACGCGTTTCCGAGGACGAAGTCGACCAGAGTTCCTCCGGTCGACAACCAGGCCTCTACCTGCGGTTCGACGAGCTTCTCGGTCGGATCGGATGCGGTAGTCAGGTCTGTCATTTTCCGGCCTTTGTCGGGTAAGTCTTATCGAGTGCTTCGGCTCGTGCCTTGTCGACGGTTCGGTACATGTTCGCGGCGTTCTTCAACTCCGTAGCGGATTCGCTCGTCTTGGAGCCGAGCCGTGTGTAATTCACCGCCAGTTCGTCGCAGGCCTCTTGAAGGACCCCGATGAGAGGTTTCAGGGCCAAACCGGCATTGCTTTCCAGATCGAGATACTTCTTGGCGTACTCGACCGCCCTCGCGCTTCCCACAGCGATTTCCGCCAGCTGGTCTGCCGCCTTGTCGATATCGTCTGGGGCGACCTTGAATTCGTATGTCATTCTTTGACTTTCTGTTGATGTGGCGAGAACCGCGCGTGCCGACGCAATCCCGTTCGTTTCCGGCTGGGGTGGCGTGTCGGACGCGCGTCTACGTTGGCCGATCGGTGCGAGAACTCGACCTGGCGGTAGGGAGGTGCGTACCCGGGCCGGATTCCGGTGCCAGGGTGCACTTCTCGGGCTGTCCACCATGCCATCGCGGTCACCCCCCTCGTGAATCGCCGTAAGAATACTTCACCTCGAGCATCCGGCCCCAGGTTCCGGACGAGGCACACCACCCGCGGCGCGGCGGGTGAACTGGCGGAGAACTGGCGCGGCACAAGGCCGTTGGTGGCGAAAGTGTTCGGCCGATAGGTGTTCGGTGGATAGGGAGATAGGGGCTGTTGGGTGCCAGCCGGTTCGCAACTGCAGGGGCCGCACTCGCTCGCGGTACCGGTGTCAGCGTGTGTGGGGCGGAAAGTGGTGTGGCGGCTGGTTGTCCGGCAGCCGGTAGCCCTGCGGCGGAAGGCAATTCGGCGAGTATGCGGGTCCGGGAGCCGGTTGCGGCTGGTAGCCGTTGGGTGCGGCCGGATTCGGGGGATATTGCGGTGGATATTGTTGGGCGCCTGCCGGATACGGGTTCGGCCGGTGGCTTCCAGGCGGGTTCGTCGGTGCGGAACCGTAAGCCGGGTACATGTTCGGCGGTGGCCCATACCCGGGATAGGTTCGCGGATCAGTCTGCGGCTGAACGGATCCGGATCGCAGTGCGCGCACGTCGCGGCGCTGCACGGTGACTCGGGCGGGTTCGTGGAGGTCGTAGTCCGGTAGGTCGTTGTCGTCGAAGAAGCAGAAGGCGGTGGCGAATCCGCGCCAGAAGTAGCCGCGGACCAGGTTGCCGAAGGTCGGCCAGCGGCCGTCCTCTCCCCGGATGACCACCAAGCCCAGCAGTGCTTTGCCGATGGTGGCGTGGATTATGCGCTGCACGATCACCGTGTGTACGAACGACAGCGCCGCATAGGTCGCCACGAAGACGAGGACGACCCACGCCAGCCCCGAGACGGCGGTGTTCGCTACCGCGCCCGCTGATCCGCCATGTAGCGCGATATCGAAGAACGCCGCCGTATTGCCGCGCAGTTCGCGCGGCGAAGGGTAGCGAGGATCATTCTTGTCGCCGTGGTACTGCGGCGCGCGTGGCGGAACCTCGAGAAAGTCGTTGACTCGCTGCAACCCTCGACCGGCGATCCCCATATCGACGATCCTGGCATACCTCTGCCGCGCAGGCTCCTTGGAACCGGTCGCCTAACGGCGGCGGCTCATGCGGCGGGCCCCGAGGAGGAGTGCGAGAACCAGGATTACGCCGCTCACCAAAACAAGCGTGCGGGTGCCCGAGTGGTTGTCGGATTCATCGGTGGGCTGGGCTTCGTGGTCGGTGTCTTTCGGGGGTGGGGAGGCAAGTCCCGCAGTGCCTTTCGTGGATGCGGACTTGGTTTCCGGGAGCTTTCCGACGGTGGAGTTCTTCGGCAGGGCGAAACCGTAGTCGAGCAGGCGCGCGGCCTGTTCCCACGGACGTATCGGCAGCACATCGGCTTTCAGCAGCGTCACGATGAGTCTGCGGCCGTCGCGTTGGGCGGCGGCGACGAAGGTTTGCCTGGCGTCGTCGGTGTAACCGGTCTTGCCGCCGAGCGCACCGTCGTATTCGTAGAGCAGGTGGTTGTCGTTGGCGATGGGGAAACCCGGATGGTCTTTGTCGTCAGGGTTTTTCGGGTCCTTGGGGTAGCCGGGAAAATCGATTTGCTCGGTGTGGATGAATTCGGCGAACAAGGGAATCGTCATGGCCTCGCGGAACAGCACCGACAGGTCGTAGGCCGAGGTGCTCATCCCAGGGCCGTCCAGGCCGGACGGGCTGGCGGTGCGAGTATCCAAGGCGTGCAACGACTTCGCCAGATCGTTCATCTTCTGCACCGTTGCGGCGTCGCCGCCGAGCTGGGTGGCGATGGCATGCGCGGCATCGTTGCCCGACGCCATGATCAGCGCCTGCATCAGTTGTCGGTTGGTGTAGCGGCCGCCGGGGCCGATGCCGACGCGGGTGCCGTCGGCATTCGCGTCGTCCTGGGTTCCGGTGACGGTCTTGTTCAGGTCGAGGCTGCGCAGTGCGACGGTCGCGAGCAGCACCTTGATCGTGCTGGCGGGCCGGTAGCGCCCGTGCGGGTCCTTGGCGGCGAGCACCTCACCGGTATCGAGGTCCGAAATCTGCCAGGCCGTGGCGGAAATTTCCTGCGGCACCGGCGGTGCGCCGCGCGGGATGACGACGCCGCATTCACCCAGGCGTGAGCCGCCGACCGGTGGAGTCGGCACGGCCAGCGGGGTCGGCGACGGCTGTCCGGGTTCGGGGACCTCGGATTCGTCGATCGGGTTGGGCGGCTGCGTCTTCTGCGGGCAGCTGTCGGTATTCGGGGTGCTGAACGGCGTCGTCGTGGTGGTCGTCGGCGTCGCGTGCGAAACGGTCGCGGCAGGGCCCCAGGTCACGGCCGTAATGGCCAGTGCGGAACCGAGGCAGAGTGCGACGAGGAGGCGAAGATCCCGGGTGCTCATCGGCTGCGAGCCTACTGACCGGCCGCGCGGTGGGCCGTGATGAGACACGAATGCGCCAAGTGTTGACAGGAACTACTAAATGAGAGCTACTATCAAATAGTTGTAACTATCATTTTCTGGAGGGGCTATGCAGACAGACTCGACTCGCCGCTGGTTGGCGCTGGGGGCGCTGGCCTTGGCAATGCTGACCATCGGCCTGGATATGACCGTGCTGACCGTGGCGCTGCCCACCCTCGCCGTCGACTTGAACGCGAACACCGGGGCGCTGCAGTGGTTCAGCACCGCGTACACACTGGCGCTCGCGGCCGTGATGCTGCCCGCGGGTGCGCTCGGCGACCGCTACGGCCGCAAAAAGCTGCTGCTCGGCGCGCTGGTGCTGTTCGGAGCGGCCTCGCTGGCCTGCGCCTTCGCCGCCACCGCCGGTCAACTCATCGCGGCCCGCGTGGTACTCGGCATCGCGGCGGCGGTCATGATCCCGCTGTCGATGGCGGTGCTGCCGGTGCTGTTCCCGGATTCGGCGCAGCGGGCCAAGGCCATGAACATCTGGGTCACCTCGACCGCACTGGGCCTGCCGCTCGGTCCGATCCTCGGCGGCTGGCTGATCGATAACTTCTGGTGGGGTTCGGTATTCCTGATCAATGTCCCGATGGTGGTGCTCGGTGTGCTGGCCATCGCGGTCCTGGTGCCGGAGTCGCGGAACCCGGATCAGCGGCCGATGGATCTGCCGGGCGTCGCGCTGTCGATTCTCGGCATGGTCGGCGTCACCTACGGATTCATCCGGCTCGGTGACAAGGGGTGGGGCAATGGGCTCGGCTGGGGTGCGCTGCTCGGCGGAGTCGCGGCCGTCGCGGTATTCATCGCGTGGCAGCGGCGCGCGAGCTTCCCGCTGGTCGATCTGGGCCTGTTCGGCAGCCCCGGCTTCCGCTGGGGCGCGGCGTTCACCGTGATCATCACGTTCGGCTTGTTCGGCCTGTTCTTCACCGTGCCGCAGTACTTCCAGGCGGTCCTCGGCGCGGATGCGCTCGGCAGCGGCGTGCGCCTGCTGCCGTTGATCGGCGGACTGCTGATCGGATCGCGGCTGGGTGATCGGTTGCAGCCGAAACTGGGACCGGCGCTGATGGTGGGACTCGGCCTGACGGTGCTCGCGGTCGGCATGGGCTTGGGCGGGCTGACCGAAGTGGGGACCTCGTACTGGTTCGTGGCCGTATGGGTCGGGTTGACCGGTGCGGGCATGGGCCTCGGGCTGCCAGCTGGCATGGCGGTCGCGCTGGACAATCTCGAGGTGGCCCGTGCGGGTGTCGGCTCGGCGCTGGTGCAGGCGCTGCGTCAGGCGGCGGGCACCATCGCGGTGGCCGTGCTCGGCACCGTCCTGGCTACCGTGTACCGCGGCGATCTCGGCGCATTGAATGTCGATCCGATTCGCGACAGCGTGAATGCCGGTGTGGCGGTTGCGAAGTCGACCGGCAATGCGGCGATGCTGGAGCAGGTGCAGTCCGCGTTCGTCGGCGGCATGAGCGCGATGCTGTGGGTGTGTGCGGCTCTCTGCGCGGTGGCGGTGCCGCTCGCACTGCGGGTGCTGCCGGGGCGGTCCACGGCCGCACCGCAACACGAGGAGGCGATACCGGACGCGCTGGTGCCGGTCGATGGGCCAGAATCGACTCATGTCGGTTGAGCTGCCCGCGGACGGGACGGCCGCGCAGAGCCTGCGCGAGCGGAAGAAGGAACGGACCCGCCGGACGATTCGCGAAGAAGCGTTCCGGCTGTTCCGTGAGCAGGGCTATACCGAGACCACCATCGAGCAGATCGCCGCGGCGGCCGAGGTATCGCCCAGCACCTTCTTCCGCTATTTCCCGACCAAAGAACAGTTGGTGCTCGCCGACGATCTCGATCCACTGATGATCGACGCGATACGGGCCCAGCCACACGACATCCCGCCGATGACGGCGTTCCGCAATGCGGTCGCGGGGGTGTTCGCGAATCTGCCCGCAGCCGAGCTGGCATTCGAACAGGAACGTCAGGCCCTGCTGTATCACGTGCCCGAGCTGCGCGCGGCCATCGGATTGGAACTGCAACGCGGCATCGACCTGATGGCGGGCCTGCTCGCCGACCAGATGGGCCGGGATGCGGACGATTTCGAGATACGCGTGACCGCGGGTGCCATCGCGGGAGTCGCGCTCGGCATCGCGAGGTTCAACCCGCTGAATGCCGAGAACCTCAATCGCGCACTGGATTTCCTGGAGGCGGGGTTACCGCTCGGCAAGCAGTAGTGCTGCCGAGCGGCCGAAAATCCTAGCCGGACTGGGTAACCGGGCACCCGTGTGCCAATGGGCCGAGCAATTTGTTGTTGTCGTAGAAGTGCTCGAGTTCGAGAATGCGCAGGTCGTCGCTGACCCGGGCGATCGTTACGCCGAACATCTCGATCAATGCGCCGGTGGGCTGGTTGCCCTTGTATTCGCCGTCGTAGCGGCCCCAGTGCCGCCAGCGGAAGGTGACCGCGGGCGGTCCGGCCAGCACCTCGAGCACCTCCCAGAAGAAGCCGTTCGGGAAGGCGGTGTGGAAGATCTCGTGGGAGGACTCGAAGGTCTCCTGCTCGACCTCGTAGTACGGGTTGTCGCCGATCAGGATGTTGTAGCTGCCGATCCTGGCGAATTCCTCGGCGTCCTGCCACGGCCCGCCGTTGACCCGGCCTCGGTAGTGCTCGGCCACCAGCGAAACCCAGGTCGCCGGATCCTTCTTGTGTGAGACCTCCATTTCGAAGACCCGCACCAGATCCTCGACGATGGCCTCGAGCGAGCCCGCCGCGTGCTCGGTGGTGCGCTCGCGCGGCACGGTTTGCCTGGTCAGGTGGTAATCGGGCGCGCCGTTGCGCCAATCCTCGGCCGGCGTCGCGGCGACCACCGCGTCCCGGCCCTGCAGCCACAGCGGCGTCTCGGTTGTGGAATCTGTTGTATCAGCTGTCATCTCGGCTCGCGCCCCTTCGAAGAGATCGGACGCGAGGCAGGCTAACAGCCGGTCGGCCGGTTGTCGCGGCAGGTTCGAATTTGCCGAACCCTATGTCTCCCAGCAACTTTCGAGTTTTAAACGATGATGTGTCACATTCTACCAGCCGTATGCAGTACGCGGTGCGGCGAATCGTCGTCCATGCTGGCGAAGAAGCCGCCGATCACATCCTCGATCTCCGAAATCGACTGTGCGCAATACAGAATCGGTTGGTAGTGCGTGATGTCGTAGACGGCGGTGCCCATCGTCGCCACGTCCAGCGGTCGCAGCTCGGCGTGCTGGAACTCCTCGATCTCGCCGTAGGAGGACAGCAATCCAGCTCCGTAGCAACGGATTTCGCCGTTCTCCCGGACCACGCCGAACTCCATGGAGAACCAGAAGACATCGGCGAGGAACTTGAGCGCCGTCTCGGTGGTCAGCCGGGCGACGGCCGCGCCGACCGCCTCGTAGATGGCGGCGAAGCGCGGGCTGGCTATCTGATTGGCGTGTCCAATGATCTCGTGGATGGCATCGGGTTCCGGGGTGTACAGCGGGGCCGAATGGTGCCGGATGTACTGGGTGGAGTGGAAGGTGCGGTCGGCGAAGGAACCGAAGAACTCGCGCAGCGGCACCAGACCGGCCGCAGGCACATAGCGGAATCCGGTCAGCGGGACCAGTGCCGCGGAGACCTCGTCGAGCTGCGGAATGTGATCGCGCGGCAAATCGACCCGGGCCGCGGCCGCGAGCACCTCGGTGGCGGCGTACTTCTGGTGTTTGCGTGCGAGTTCGGCCGACACGATGCGCCACACCTGTTGTTCCTCATCGGTGTAGTCGATCTGCGGCAGGGGTTTACCCGGTGCGTAATCCAGCGCCAGCGCGGCGATCGCGTTGCGGCGGGCGCGGTAATCGGGATCATGCACGCCGGGGTGCTCGTCGCTCAAGTGCACCATGACATCGCCATCGCCGGATCTGGTCACCGGCGAGTACAGCTGAGCTTCGGTGAACATACGTCGATGCAAGCACCGCGGGGTCTTTGCGACAACAAAAGCCCGTCCAGCTGATCAAACTGTATAGCTGGGCGGGCTTCTTCGCGTTATTACCGGCAGCGGACCGGCTCCTGCGGCGGCGAGCTGATCAGTGCTGACCGTGCAATTCGTGCACCACCGCATGGCCCTTGCCGCGGCCGATCATCCACTTGTTGACCGGCGTGGTGAGGATGAAGGCCACCACCAGGGAGAAGGCGAGCGTCGCCCAGAACATGACCGTATCCAGGTGTGCGTCCATGGCGCCGGGCACGGCGAGGATGACGGCATTGTCGACGATTTCCATGACCGTGATCGAGACCGTATCGGCGGCCAGTGCGGTGGTTATCGCGGCGGCCAGCGGCAGACCCGCCTTCAGGACGCCGCGCATGGTCAGCGCGTAGCCGAAAAGGAAGGCGAGCACGATCGCCAGCACCATGGTCGCGGTGTTGTTCCAGCCGAGTGCCGTGCCGATCACCATGCCGAGGATTTCGCCGATCGCGCAGCCGGTGAGGCAGTGCAGGGTGGCCTGGGCAGCCATCCGCCAGGATGCCGGAGCGTGATGCTCGGTGTTTGCGTGCTGAGTATGCCCGGCGGCTGCCTCATGCGCGGAATGTGCTGTATGCCCGGCGTGTTCGTGGTGTTCGACGGGCGTTCCGTGCTCCTGCTCCATGTCGGGAACTATACCCCCGTAGGGTAATTAGTCAAATGTGAATTCCGACGTTGTGCCCGATTTGCCAGACATGAGCGGACCGGATAAAGCAATATGGCGAATGTACGAAGGAGGGCGCATGAAATCCGTGCGGATCGATCTCGACCAGAAACTGCTCGCCGCCGCGGCCGCCATCATGGGCACGTCGACGAGCAGCGCCACCATCAACGAGGCACTGCGCCGAATCGTTGTGCACGAGCGGCAACTTCACCAATTGCAGCGATTGGCTGCCGGTGTGCTGTCCCCCCTGCCCGGACCCGAGATCGCGGTTGCCGACGGCTGATCGGGCTCACCGCGTCGGGCAGCGCAGCCCTTCCTGGGGCGGGGTCAGCTCGATCAGGTACTTCAGGACCGGTTCGTCGACGCATTCGACGCCGTCCAGGAACGAACCATGTTGGATGCCTTCATAAGTGACCAACGTGGCGCCCAGCGCGCGGGCGAGATTCGTCGCGCCCTGGTACGGCGTGACCGGATCACCGGTGGATGAGACGACCACCAACTTCGGCAGGCCGGTCACCGTCGGGGTATGCGGGCGGCTGGTCGGTGGGACGGGCCAGAAGGTGCAGGCGTCGAACGGAACCCAATCGGCCGCGCGGCCGGTGTCGAACGCCGGGGCAGCGGCGCGGACCCGCCGGTCCAGTTCGAGCGCGCTCGCTCGATCGGTGATCCGCCGGTCGTCGAGGCAGCTCACGGCGGTCTTGTAACCGGTGTCCACCGACTCGGGCGCGAGATAGTCGTCGGCCAGGGTGAGCAGGATATCGCCGTGGCCCTTGGTCAATTCGGTGAGGCCGCGGGTCAGCACCGGCCAGGCTTTCGAGGTGTACATGGTCGAGATCACCCCGGTCGTGGCGTCCGAATAGCCGAGGCCGCGACCGTCGTTCGTGGTGGCGGGGCGGTCGGCCAGCGGCCGCAGCAATGCCGCCATGCGCCCGGACGCCTTGGCCGGATCGGTGCCGATCGGACAGTCCGGCGCTTTGACGCAGTCGGCGGCGTACGCGTCGAAAGCCCGTTGCATACCGGCATAGACGATCACCGGATCGGCGATATTGGTGGCCGGATCGGCCGCGCCGTCCAGGACCATGGCACGTACCCGATCCGGGAACATCTCGGCATAGGTCGAGCCGAGTCGGGTGCCGTAGGAAACGCCGAGGTAGGTCAGCTTCTCCTCGCCGAGTGCCGCCCGGACGATGTCGAGATCGGCGGCGGACTCGGCAGTTCCGACATGTGACAGCAACGCTAATCCGGTGCGCTGCACGCATTTCGCGGCCAGATCCATGCTGTTGTGTTCGGCCTGCGACATCCAGAAGGGCAGGTATTCGCCTGCCAGACCGGCACGTTCGGCCGCCAGCTCCTCGGGCGTACTGCAAACGAGCTTCGGCGTCGACGCGCCGAGTCCGCGCAGATCGATGCCGATCACATCGAAGCGTTGCGCCAGCGGTGTCTGCGCGAGGTCGGCGGGCAGCGTCAGGCCGATACCGCCGGGCCCGCCCGGGTTGGTGAGGATCGAGGCGATCTTCTGTCCGCGTGCGCGCGATCGCGAGATCGCCAGTTGCGCGGTTTTGCCGTCGGGCTCGGCGTAATCGATCGGAACCGTGACGCGGGCGCATTCGAGTCCGGTGCGGTTCGCACCATTTTCGAAACCGTCGCACGGACCCCATACCAGCGTTTGGTGGTAGTACTTGCCGATGCCCGGGGTGTTGTCGAGGTGCGGGCTCTGCACGGGCTGGGCCTGCGCACCGCAGGCGGCCGCGAGAAAGACTGCGGCGAGCCCGATGTGACGCGCACTCCGCCTGCGCCAGTTGAACATTCGACCCCCATGGTTGGACCTGCGCACTCAGTCTGCCCGACCCGGTCGCGGTGCGCAGACCATGGTCGCCATCGCATCCGGCCTGTCGGTGGGTGCTGGCATGATGCGAGATCGCATCGCATTCGAGGGGGATTGATGTCGGTACCCATCGCCAAAATGCCATCCGGCCAACGTCCACGCGAACGGCTGCTCACGCTCGGCCCGCACGCGCTCAGCGACAGCGAATTGCTCGCCGTGCTGCTGCGCCAAGGTCGCCGCGGTGAAAGCGCATTGGATATGGCCGCCGAGCTGATCGCCGAGCACGGCGGCATCGCCGGTCTGGCAGCCGCGCGGCCCGAGGAATTATCGCGGCGCGCGGGTGTGGGGGAGGCCAAGGCGGCGGCCATCATCGCCGCCTTCCATCTCGGCACCAGGGCGCGCAACAGTCCGGAGACCGCCCCGCGCCTGGACGGCGCCGCCGACGTCGTCCGGGTAGCGCTGCCGCTGTTCGCGGGCGCCCGCGTCGAACGGCTGCTGGTGCTGGTGTGCGATGCGCAGAATCGCTTGCGGCACAAGGTATTCGTCGCCGAGGGGGCGATCGATCAGGTCGCCGTCCCGGTCCGTGAAATCCTGAATACCGTGCTGCGCCACGACGGTCGCGCCTTCGCAGTCGTGCACAATCACCCCTCCGGCGACCCGGTCCCCAGCTTCGACGATCGCCGCGCGACCACGCTGCTCATCGAATCCGCCCGCACCGTCGGCCTGCGCTTCCTGGACCACGTGGTGATCGCGGGGGACGGGTGGGCCAGCGCCGCACCGCTGCACCGGTCCGGTGCGTGATGCGGTCAGCGGGGCAGTGCCGGAATGCGTTGCAGCAGTGCGGGTGTCGGCTCGTCGACACTCGCCGCGAAGTCGTCGTGCCTGGTGACCCACCGCACCACGAACGGGCACACCGGCACGATCCGGCGGCCGCTCGCCACCGTGTCCGCGAGCGCGTCGTGGATCAGAATGCTGCCCAATCCCCGGCCGCCGAACGCCGGATCGACCTCGGTCGCATAGAACACACGGTGCGTACCGTCATCGAAATACAGCTCCTCGCCGACGGTCGTACCATCGAGCCGGATCTCGTACGCATTGCGCGCGGGAACGCCGACTACCTCTACATTCGGTTCACTCATGCCCCCTGGAACGCATCCGTACCGCCGTTTATTGCGCAGACGACAAAGGCAACTGGTGACTGGATGCAGATGTGTTCGAATATGAGCGAACGGCCTTTGGTGGGCACGGCCGATGAGCGCACGAATGGCGAAGGCCGCCTGCATCCGAAGATGTAGGCGGCCTTCGTTTTTCGGGCCGGTGAGGTTGGTCCTGGGGTCAGCGGGCGAACAGCAGTGCGCGCTTGACTTCCTGGATGGCCTTGGTGACCTCGATGCCGCGGGGGCAGGCGTCGGTGCAGTTGAAGGTGGTGCGGCAGCGCCAGACGCCTTCGACGTCGTTGAGGATGTCGAGGCGTTCGCGGGCGCCTTCGTCGCGGCTGTCGAAGATGAAGCGGTGCGCGTTCACGATCGCGGCCGGGCCGAAGTAGCTGCCGTCGCTCCAGTACACGGGGCAGGAGGTGGTGCAGCAGGCGCACAGGATGCATTTGGTGGTGTCGTCGAACCGGGCGCGGTCGGCCTGGCTCTGGATGCGTTCGCGGGTGGGCTCGTTACCCGAGGTGATCAGGTAGGGCTTCACGGCACGGAACGCGTCGAAGAACGGCTCCATGTTGACCACGAGGTCCTTCTCCACGGGCAGGCCGCGGATCGGCTCGACGGTGATGGTGAGGGACTTGCCGCTCTTGGGCAGCATGTCCTTCATCAGCACCTTGCAGGCCAGCCGGTTCACGCCGTTGATCCGCATGGCGTCCGAACCACAGACACCGTGCGCGCAGGAGCGCCGGAAGGTGAGCGTGCCGTCCAGGTAGGACTTGATGTAGATGAGCACGTTCAGGAAGCGGTCGGTCGGCAGGACCGGCACCTGGAAGGTCTCCCAGTGCGCGCCCTTGTCGTCTTCCGGGTTGAACCGGGCGACCTTGACGTCGACCATGACCGAGCCCTCGGGAACCGGTGCGGCCTTCTGCGGGGGTGTTTCGAGTACGGCAGTCATCAGTACTTACGCTCCATCGGCTCGTAGCGGGTCTGCACCACCGGCTTGAAGTCGAGGCGGATATCGGAGATGAGCTCCGCGCCCTCCTTGTAGGCCATCGTGTGCCGCATGAAGTTGACGTCGTCGCGGTCCGGGTAGTCCTCGCGGGCGTGGCCGCCGCGCGATTCCTTGCGGTTGAGCGCGCCCACCACGGTGACCTCGGCCAGCTCCAGCAGGAAGCCCAGCTCGACGGCCTCGAGCAGGTCGCTGTTGTAGCGCTTGCCCTTGTCCTGCACCGTGATTCGGGTGTAGCGGTCCTTGAGCGCGTGGATATCGGTGAGCGCCTGCTTGAGGGTGTCCTCGGTGCGGAACACCGCGGCGTTCATATCCATCGTGTACTGCAATTCGGTGCGGATATCCGCGACGCGCTCGTTGCCGTGATCCGACAGCAGCATGGCCAGCCAGTCCTGCACCATCTGCGCCGGGTTCTCCGGCATCTCGACGAATTCGGTGCGCTGGGCGTACTCCGCGGCGGCGATGCCGGAGCGGCGGCCGAAGACATTGATGTCGAGCAGCGAGTTGGTGCCCAGACGGTTGGAGCCGTGCACCGAGACGCACGCGCACTCACCGGCGGCGTACAGGCCGGGCACCACATCGGTGTTGTTGCGCAGCACCTCGCCGCGGATCCGGGTCGGGATGCCACCCATCACGTAGTGACAGGTCGGCATGACCGGCACCAGTTCCTTCACCGGGTCCACACCCAGGTAGGTGCGCGCGAATTCGGTGATGTCGGGCAGCTTTTCCTCGAGCACGTCCTCGCCGAGGTGGGTCACGTCGATGTAGACGTAGTCCTTGTTCGGTCCGGCGCCGCGGCCCTCGAGCACCTCGAGCACCATCGAGCGGGCGACGATGTCACGCGGCGCGAGGTCCTTGATGGTGGGGGCGTAGCGCTCCATGAAGCGCTCACCGCTGGCGTTGCGCAGGATGCCGCCCTCACCGCGGACGGCCTCCGAGATCAGAATGCCCAGGCCGGCCAGGCCTGTCGGGTGGAACTGGTGGAACTCCATATCCTCCAGCGGCAGACCCTTGCGGAACACGATCGCCATACCGTCACCGGTCAGCGTGTGCGCGTTCGAGGTGGTCTTGTACATCCGGCCGGAACCGCCGGTGGCGAAGATGATCGACTTCGCGTGGAAGACGTGCAGTTCGCCGGTGGCCAGCTCGTAGGCGACCACACCGGTCGCGACCGGACCGCGCTCGGACTCGGACATGACCAGGTCGAGCACATAGAACTCGTTGAAGAACTCCACGTCGTGCTTGACGCAGTTCTGGTACAGCGTCTGCAGGATCATGTGGCCGGTGCGGTCGGCGGCGTAGCACGCGCGGCGGACCGGGGCCTTACCGTGATCACGGGTGTGACCACCGAAGCGCCGCTGGTCGATCTTGCCCTCGGGCGTGCGGTTGAACGGCAGACCCATCTTCTCCAGGTCCATCACCGCGTCGATGGCCTCCTTGGCCATGATCTCCGCGGCGTCCTGGTCGACCAGGTAGTCACCACCCTTGACGGTGTCGAAGGTGTGCCATTCCCAGTTGTCTTCTTCGACATTGGCCAGCGCGGCGCACATGCCACCCTGTGCAGCACCGGTGTGGCTGCGGGTCGGGTAGAGCTTCGTCAGAACGGCGGTGCGGGCCCGGGGACCGGCCTCGATCGCCGCGCGCATACCGGCGCCACCGGCACCGACGATGACGACGTCGTAGCGGTGCTCCTGAATCCGGGATTCACTCATGCCTCCACCTCGCTGCGCTCGGCTCCGGCATGTGTGAAACACGCTGTGTCGATGATTCGTTCGCTGCGCTCACTCATGGGAGTTCGCCTGTTCCTAACTGATGTTGGGGTCGAAGGTGAAGATGACGTAGGTGCCGACGCCCACGATCAGAATCATCGAAATGGCCAGCAGGGTGTTCAGCCAGAACCGGGTCGAGTCCTTGCGCGAGTAGTCCGCGATCACCGTGCGCAGGCCGTTGCCGCCGTGCAGCTGGGCCAGCCAGAGCATGCTCAGATCCCAGAACTGCCAGAACGGGCTGGACCAGCGGCCGGCCACGAAGGCGAAGTTCAGCCGCTTCACGCCGCCGTCGAGCAGCAGCATGATCGTCATGTGGCCGAGGACCAGCACGATCAGCAGCAGGCCGGAGAAGCGCATGAACAGCCACGCGTACTTCTCGAAGTTGTTGTTGGAGCGGGCGCGCGGCGAGCGGGGGAGGTCCAGGCTCGCGGGCCGGTCGTACGACTTACCGAGAACAGGTGCGCTCATGCCTGTGCCTCGCTGACGCTCGGCTCCGGCATGACCGCAGTGGCGGCTGTGTTCATCATTCGTTCGCTTCGCTCACTCATGGGATCAATGCTCCGTGAACAGGTAGAAGAACTGGCGGCCGACGGCCGGAACCACCAGCAGGAACCAGATGGCGAGAATCACCCAGAGCATCGTCTTCTGGTACTTCGGGCCCTTGCCCCAGAAGTCGACCAGGATCACGCGTACGCCGTTGAGCGCGTGGAACAGCACGCAGACGACAAGGCCCATCTCCATCAGCGCGACGATGGGGTTCTTGTAGATCTCGATGGCGTGGTCGTAGGTATCGGGGCTGACCCGAACGAGTGCGGTGTCCAAGACGTGCACGAAGAGGAAGAAGAAGATGGTGACACCGGTGATCCGGTGCAGCGCCCACGACCACATTCCGGGGTCGCCTCGGTACAGCGTCTTCCGCTTCGGCTGTGCCGGAGCTTCTATCGTGGTCATAGAGTGCGGTGCCTCCAACGTCGTTGATGGACCCGGTTGCAAGTCCGAGGCAGGCGACGTGGATGTAAATGCCCAGGTGGCTGCGCTTTGCTGCTCCAAATAGCTCGCGCGGGGCCCGCCGCCGGGAACCTGAACCGATCTGTTCTGGACTCTAATCCCCTCGCAATCGCGGAACTAATTCGGCAGGCCGTGCGTTGCGCTACAGTCGAGCGAGTTAGGTTTACCTTTCTTGATGTGTAAAGGGTTGCGCCGTGGCCCCTGCGCGGGCAAGTGCGGCTGGTCTCCGGAGGGGCTGCCGATATCGAAAAGCGGCTGAAAAATCTTGCGCGACAAGGCAATTCAAGTTATGTACATTGCCTATGTATCGAACTCGCGATTTCCGGTCGACGTCGGGGCTCTCCGCTCGACGGGCCGAATTGTGAGCGTCGGCAATGTGGAAAATGTCTCATTCGACAGGCGATAACCTACTCATCGGTAACAGAAAACTATCGCAGATTCCGGTCGGCGACAGCTGAATTTCGCTATGACGTCCATCGGCGTCGTTCCAGCAACCGCGTCATGAGTTCGCGGTCCGCAGGACGCCCCGCGCCGGTGACGGCGACCAGGATCGTGCGTTCGGAGGCCCCGGCGTTGGGTGAACCCGAAGCCATCTGCGACCAGTGATAGCGCACCTGAGCCTCGATGAACGCGCGGTCGCTGCCCGCATCGCAGAGCAGCACCGCGCGATTGATCGGAAAGCGGTCGATCACCCGCTGCAGTTCGAACTGTGTTCCGGTGTTGGCCGGGACATACCCCGACAGATCGACCGCCACCAGGTCGACTCTGGCCAACAGCAGGTCGACCGCGCTCTTCCAGAAACTGCCGTGGCACAGCAGTGCGCGGACCGGGTAGCTACCGGCCGGATCGTGCACGCGTTCGGGCATATTGGTGATCCCGGTCAGCCGGTGCTTACCCGGCGGCAGCGGCTCGGATCCGAATCCGGCGAGCGCGGTACGGAAGGTGCGCGGCGATGCGGCGAACATGGTGCGTATCGCGTTGTCGGCCCGCGCCCGCGCAACCTCCGCCGGGCTGACCGAACCCGAGCTACGCAGAATGTAGACATAGCCGAATTCGCGCCACGCGCCGTGCAGGAAATTGCGGATTCTGGCCTGGTTCTCGAACAGTCGGAGATAGGCGATCTCCAGCGGCGGCGATTTGAACACGTTGCGCGCGGCCGATACCACGGTCAATCGGTAATCGACCGACTTCGGTTGCACGAACTGCACTCGCAGTGGAGGAATCTCGGACGCGCGAACGAAGCGGGGGTCGGGACCGAGGTGACTGAGCGCTGCGGCGTATGCCGGGCTATTCGACCACTTTTCGGCGGTATACGCCGCGTACCAGCGTCGCCAGCGTGGTAGTGCGAACGCGATGATGGCGAGCGATATCGCGATGAGTGCGGCGA
The DNA here is from genome assembly GCF_050942345.1 of Nocardia pseudovaccinii. NCBI lineage: Bacteria > Bacillati > Actinomycetota > Actinomycetes > Mycobacteriales > Nocardiaceae > Nocardia > Nocardia pseudovaccinii. Next base: position 8,678,838 of record NZ_CP192074.1, on the reverse strand, counting down.
TCAGCGGCACCACGGCCTCCGGAGCATCGCGCAGCGTGCCATCGGGGTCCTCGGTCTGCACGCCGAACACCAGCACCGCAATGATCAGGCCGATCGGAATCACGATCCACCACACCCGCCGGAGCGCCACCTGACGGTGGCCTCGGATCGCCCGCAACTCGTTCAGATGCGCCTCGAGCGGCGGCACCAAAAGTGCGGCGCGGTCGGGATGGCGGTCGACTTTGCGGCGCACCCGATGCGCGCTGTACCAGGCATGCCAGTCGCGTGCCCCTTCGTAGCCGCGCTCCCACAACCCGAACCCGCAGATGACCGCTGGAAACAGCACGAGCTGATGCCACTGCGACAGGGACACATCGGGAATACCGCGGTGCAGCGGTTCCGGTGCGAAGAAGATCAATCCGATGATCGCCGCGGCCCACGGCAGCGCAAGTGCGGTGTTGCCGAGCCCGGACCACAGTGCCTTCGATTCCGTCGCGCGCACACGCTGTCGAAGATCCTCCGCGGTCATGCCGACATCACTTCAGGACGGCGACGACATAGGTGACTACGTAGGTGAGCGCGAATATCACCGGCACCCACTGCTCGAGGTGGGTGAGCGGCCGGTAGAGACGCCGGTTTCGGCCCTGACCGAGTGCGGTCCACTCCGCGCGCCAATACGGTGATGCGGGCAATCGCTCCTCCAGTGCGCCGACGACCTGATATTTGGCCGCATTGAGCTGACGGTAAGAACGCAGCAGGTAGTACCAGGCTCCGCACTGCACGACCAGCGCGACCGTCGGGCACACCAGCGTCCACACCGCACGGCTCGGATGGAGTTGCAGCAGTACGCCGATGATCGTGAAGGCGCTGGTGTTGAGGGTCAGGAAGAAGCTGTTGGTCAGGCTGCGGCGGGCGCTGATCCGGTCGGCCATCTCGACATACAGCTTGTACTGTTCGAGCACCGCGTCCTGGTACCGGCCTGCATAGCTTTCCGGCGTGACGTGCGAATTCCACAGGCCGTCGCTGATCGGGCTGGACATCGACTCCACCTTCCGAAGGGGCCGAAAGTAATTCGATGATATCCGAAATCTGTTGCCGCGCACCGGGATCTGGCCAGGTCCACGATCAGGCGTGGGTCGAGCCGGGCGGCGTCGGGCCGGGACGGGAGAATTCGACCAGCCGAGCCGCCCGCCATACCGAAACCGACCCTCGACCACGGAAGGTAGCGAACACGTGGATATCGACTGGAAACTATTACGGACCAGCGCATATGAGGTCATGCAGCGGGCCTACGCGCCGTATTCCCGATTCCCGGTCGGGGCGGCCGGGCTGGTCGACGGCCGAGTGGTCGTCGGGTGCAATGTGGAAAATGTTTCCTATGGATTAGGCCTGTGCGCCGAATGTGTACTGATCGGGAACCTGTTCGCGGGCGGTGGTGGCCGGTTGCTCGCCCTCTCGGTCACCGATTCCCGGGGCGAAATCCTGATGCCCTGCGGGCGTTGCCGACAGCTGCTCTACGAACACGGCGGGGCCGATCTTCTGGTGGACCACAAGACCGGGCCTGTGCCGCTTCGAACCCTGCTTCCCGACGCCTTCGGACCCGATGATCTGGACGCCGGGCAGACCTAGGTCGCTCGTCCTTCGAACAATGCGTCGATTTCGGCTTCCGTCGGCATCTCGACGTCGATGAGCTGAATCGCTGGTGTGTCGGCCGGACTGATCCCGAGGTGTTCGGCGATGAGCTTCACGTTCTGCCCCACGCCGTTTGCGTGTGCGGTGACACGTCCGGCCCAGATCTCGAGTCCCGTGACTCGTCGCGTCAGTCCGAGCTGGGATTCGCCGTAGCCTTCCTCGACATCGGTGACTCGTGCTTCGAGCTTCGTCATTCGGCGATCCACATATGCGGATGTCATGGTCGCCGCTCAGCAGTCTTCTTCGAGGACGGCGTCGATCTCGTCGTCGGTTGTGACCGTGATCTGCGAGATTTCGTCGATGGGGACGCCGAGGCGTTCGAGGATGCGGCAGAAGCTTCGTCTTTGGACGATTTCGATTGCGGTGACTCGGCGCGTGAGCTTCAACTGGGATTCGCCGAAGCCGTCTTCGGCCTCGCGGATTCGGGCCTCGAGGTCCGTCACGCGGCGGTCCAGGTGTGCGTGCGTCATTGCTCCCCCAATGTCGACTCGATGATGCGCAGAGGCTATCGGAGAGCACCGACAAGTTCCAGGGGCCGAGCGTGTCTCGTGCCAGACTTGCCGGTGTGACGGCAGTGGACGCGGTTTCGATCATTACGGCCAAGCGGGACGGCGGGGAGCTGTCGGATGCTCAGATCGATTGGGTGGTGGATGGATTCACCAAGGGGGCGGTGGCCGACGAGCAGATGGCGGCGTTGGCGATGGCCATCGTGTGGCGGGGGATGACGCGTCGGGAGACCGCACGGTGGACGAATGCCATGATCGCGTCGGGGGGTCGGATGGACTTCACCGATCTGCCGCGGCCGACGGTGGACAAGCATTCGACCGGCGGGGTGGGGGACAAGATCACGTTGCCGCTGGCTCCGTTGGTCGCGGCGTGTGGGGCCGCTGTGCCGCAGCTTTCCGGGCGCGGGTTGGGGCATACCGGCGGGACGCTGGACAAGCTGGAGGCGATCCCGGGATGGCGGGCCGATGTGCCGGTAGCGCGGATGCGGGAGATCCTGTCCGATCCCGGCATCGGCGCGGTGGTGTGCGCGGCGGGTGCCGATCTCGCCCCCGCCGATAAGCGGCTGTACGCGTTGCGCGATGTCACCGGGACCGTTGAATCCATCCCGCTGATCGCCAGCTCGATCATGAGCAAGAAGATCGCCGAAGGGACCGCCGCGCTCGTACTCGATGTGAAGGTCGGCTCCGGAGCCTTCCTGAAAACCCTGGACGGTGCGCGTGAATTGGCAACGGCCATGGTCGAACTCGGCACCGACGCCGGGGTGCGGACGGTGGCATTGCTGACCGCGATGGACACCCCGCTCGGACGTACCGCGGGCAATGCACTCGAGGTCGCCGAATCGGTGGAAGTGCTCGCGGGCGGTGGCCCGGCCGATATCGTCGAGCTGACGCTCACCCTCGCCCGCGAGATGGTTGACCAGGCCGGACTCGATATCGACCCGGCCGACGCTCTCGCCGACGGTCGCGCGATGGACCATTGGCGCGCCATGGTTCGGGCCCAAGGTGGCGATCCGGACGCGCCCCTGCCGCGCGCGAAGCACACCGAAGTCATTCGGGCCGAGCGTGACGGTGTGCTTACCCGCCTCGATGCGATGGCCGTCGGCATCGCCACCTGGCGACTCGGCGCGGGGCGAGCCCGCCAGGGCGACCCCGTCCAATTCGGCGCGGGCATCGAAATGCACGCCAAACCAGGCGATTCCGTAACCACAGGCCAACCCCTGCTCACCCTGCACACCGATACCCCGCGGGCCTTCCCCGGCGCCCTCGCCGCCCTCGAAAACTCGTTCACCATCGGAGCCGCGCCCCCGCCGCAAGCCCCCTTGATCTTGGACCGCATCGCCCCCTGACGCCGCCGCACCCGATTTCGCCCGACATACGATTTCGTCGGCGACACGTTCGAGTCCGAATGCGAGTCGAGCGCACCGAGTTGGGGGCAAAAGGTTTGCGGCAAGCAGGCAGGAAACCGACCGCTACGTTAATTCTTGGCTGGTAAAAGGGGCTTTCCGGTACTCGAAGACTGCTCGAGCAGGGACATCGCGGGTTATGTCTCGGGTGGGGGTGGCGGAGAGCGCAATCACAGCCGCATGAACGGGTCCGTGCGGCTAACGTGTGGTCATGACAGGACCGATGCCTTTGACCCTTGCCTCGATCCGCCAAGCTCCCAAGGCGCTGCTGCACGATCATCTCGACGGTGGTCTGCGGCCCGCGACGGTTTTGGAGCTCGCCGCCGATTGCGGTTACGACGACCTACCCGCCGACAATGAGACCGAACTGGCGGCGTGGTTCCGCGATGCGGCCGACAGCGGCTCGCTCGAGCTCTATCTGGAAACCTTCGCGCACACCGTCGCGGTAATGCAGACCCCCGAGGGCCTGCGCCGCGTGGCTCGGGAATGTGCGGAAGACCTCGCCGCCGACAGCGTGGTCTATGCCGAAGTGCGCTTCGCTCCCGAACAGCATCTCGAGCGCGGCCTGACCCTGGACGAGGTGGTCGAACACACCCTCGCCGGATTCCGCGAGGGCGCGGCGGCCGCGGCCGAGGCCGGTCGCCCGATCGTGGTGATCTGCCTGCTCACCGCCATGCGGCATGCGGCGCGTTCGCGCGAGATCGCCGAACTCGCGGTGCGGTGGCGCGACCGTGGCGTCGGCGGCTTCGATATCGCGGGCGCGGAAGCGGGCTTCCCGCCCAGCCGTCACCTGGATGCCTTCGAATACATGCGAGCCAATAGCGCGCATTTCACCATTCACGCGGGTGAGGCGTTCGGGCTGCCGTCCATCCACGAGGCGCTGGCGTTCTGCGGCTGCGATCGGCTCGGCCACGGTGTGCGGATCACCGACGACATCACCGTTCCCGGCGCGATCGAGGACGCGCAACTCGGACTGGTCGCGAACTACGTGCGGGATACGCGAATTCCGCTCGAGCTCTGTCCCTCGTCGAATGTGCAGACCGGCGCGGTCCCCTCACTCGACAAGCATCCGTTCGACCTGCTGGCGCGGCTGCGCTTCCGCGTCACCGTCAACACCGACAACCGCCTGATGAGCGACACCAGCATGAGCCAGGAAATGCTCAAGCTGGTCGACACCTTCGGCTACGGCTGGAGCGACCTCGAACGCTTCACCATCAACGCGATGAAGTCCGCGTTCATCCCGTTCCCCGAGCGGCTGCGCATCATCGACGACATCATCAAGCCGGGTTACGCCGTCCTGCTCGGCTAGCCCTACTTCTCCTGCGTGAGCCTGGACTCGAAGTTGCGCTCCAGGTCCCGCCAGCTCTGGGCCTCCGCGGTGAACGGCGGGTTCGGGGCCAGGCGGGTCGGGTCCGGGTTCAGCAGGTAGGAGACGTACCAACCGAGCGGGGTGGACTGCGCCAGCGCCTGCTCCACCGTGTCGTCGTCGGCGTAATCGGCTGCGTCGGTGAACAATTCGACCGCCAGATCGAGCTGTTCGATATCGACCGCCTCCGGGCCCTCACTCAGATCGTCGGCGAGACCGGGCAGCACGTAGACGTTCTCGTCGGTCACCTCGACCTCGAGCGAACCGTCGACGGCGGCGGTCTGCACATCGGTGTAGGTGCTCACCCGTGCCAGCTCGTGCTCGTGGTCATCGGCCAGGTAGCGGGCCAGCGCACGCTCGGAGCCGAACACGGTGATCGAGCCGTTCTTGCCGAGGAAGATCGGCTCGTCGTCGAGGTAGCAGCGCAGCGTGAAGTAGGTGCCGTCGGAGGTGACGATCTTGACCGGGTCGATGCCGACCTCGTGCCAGAACGACTCGTCTTCCTCCTCCTCTTCGTCTTCTTCCTCTTCCTCGTCGTCCGCATCGAGGTCGACGGATTCGAACTCCTCGTCCTCCTCGCTGTCGGCCGCGTCATCGGCGTCGACGACGTTCTCCTCCGCGGCGAGCAGCTCGGCCTCCGCGACCGCGACCGCCTCGGCATCGACCTCGGGGGTCTGCACCACGGAGTCGATGGCGTCGAGGACATCGTCCCAGCCCTTGGCGATGGCGGCGCCGATCTGATCCCACAGCTCCTCGCCGTCGCGCCCGACGAAGGCGCTCACGCCGCTGGCCAGCGCGCCGACCACCGGATGGGAGCCGAAGAACTTGGTCACCGTCTCCAGCTCGCACACCTCACCGATGTTGCGCACCATGCTGAGCGTGTCGTCGAGCTCGGCGATGGTGTCGACATCGGGATCGCTCGCGACCAGCTCCGGCACCCCGACCAGATCGAAGGTGAAGTTCTCCTCCGGCTCCAGTTCGGCCGCCGACAGCCCGGCCACGACCTTCCACGCCGGATGGTCCACGAGATCGTTATCGGAGTTGGTCCGGATGAATGCGGCCAGCTCCGCAACGGTCTCGAAACCGTACAGCGAGTCCTCATGTCCGAGGAACGCCTCCCACTCGTCATCACCGTCGCGCCAGCGCGGTGCCCACAGGGTGACGAGATCGCCGTCGGTCAGGCCGAGCTCGATCGGGACGATGTCTCCAGAAGCCATGTGCGGAAGCCTATCGACCTTCCGAGTCAGTGACTATCCGGCCCGCCTCCAACGCTTCCCGGGGCACCCTCCGGCGCTACCACGAACGACTCGTTCAGTGTCGCAACGACCTTCGATCGCTGCGTTCCGGCGTCCTCGGCGGCCTGGCGACAGGCCCATACGATCAGCTGACCGACCTCGGCGGGCGGCAGTGAGGTGACCGACTCCGACAGGCTCAGCGCGACCAGGGCGCCGTCGCTGTTCACCTCGACGCTGACCGCGCCGTCCTCGGTCCGGAACCGGCCGTGCACCTGCTTGAGGCCGTACAGCGCGGCCTCGAGCGCTTCCAGTTTCGCCGTCGCGTTGGCGACCAACGCGTCCATCTCCGCACTCATGCCTGCGCCTCGCTGGCGCTCGGCTCCGGCATGAGCGCTGGGGCGCCTGTGTTCATGATTCGCTCGCTCCGCTCACTCATGCGCCTGCACCTCGCTGGCGCTCGGTTCCGGCATGACTGCGATCGCAGCTGTGCTCATCGTTCGCTCGCTCAAACCGGCCTCATCCAGCTCGTCGGTCCCGTGTCCGCGTCATCGATTCGGTCCAGTTCGTCCACCGCGGCCTGGCGGGTCGGCAGGCCGAGCTTGTCCAGGATGTCGGCGGGCATACCCGCCTCGGCGAGCAGCTCGCGGCGGCGGGCTCGGGCGGCGACGGTGGAGCGCTTGGTCAGTCGCAGGATCTCGTCGGCCAGAGTCTGTGCGCCGTAACGGTATTCGCTGCGTTCGAACTTGATCTCGATCGGCATGCCCTGGTCGGTGGCCCGGACCGAGATGGTGCCCGATCGGTTGGTGCTCGACGCCACCGTGACATTGGGTATCGGTGGGGTCTGGGGCTGGGACATTATTCGTTCGCTCCGCTCACTTATGAGGTCGGCCGGTAGAAGCCATAGAAGTTCATACCCATGTTGTCGGTCCGAACCGAGCTGATCTGGACCGGATTACCGGCCTCGACGAACTGCCCGTTGCCGACCACCATCGCGACGTGGCCATCCCACACTGCCAGATCGCCCGGCATCAGATCGCCCGGCGAAACCTGCATATGGCCGTTGCCCTGTTCCTGTGCCAGCCGGGGCAGGTCGACACCGGCCTCGCCGTACGCGTACTTGGTGAGACCACTGCAGTCCAGTCCGGAGCCGGGCGTATTGCCACCCCATACATATGGCGTGCCGACCGCGCCGATGGCCGCCTTGACCGCCGTCGCCGCCTTCTCGTTCGGGGCTTCCACGACACTGCCGTCCGGCAGGGTGATCTTCACGCCCTTACCAGAGGTCGACGACTGCCCGGTCCCGGTCGTGGTGCTGCTACTCGGTTTGGAACTCGACGCGGTGCTCGCGGTCGTCGTGCTGGCTTTGCTCGCGGTGCTCATCAGGCTGCTGAGCACGCCGCCGGCGCCGCTCGCGACGCTGCTCACCGTCGATGACAATTGCGAGGCGCTCTGGGTGGCGGTGCCGACCGTGCCCGCGACATTGGACAGCGACGGCGTCGACGGCGCGGGAGTCAGCTCGTTCATCGACGCGGTCTGGGTATCGAGTTCGTTGCGTACGCGGCCGACCACATTCAGCCCCTGACCGATGTGGTCGATCGCGGAGCCGACGAGCACCGTCAGTCCCTCGGGGGTGGCCAGCGCCGGACCGAGACCGGTGGCCTGGTTCACGAACGACTGGACGATCCCGTTCAGCTCCTTCTGGCCTGTTTCGACTTGGGCGGCAGCCTGATTCACGACGGTAGCCATGTCGTTGCCGCGGTCGGAAATGCTGGCGGCCGAGGTCTGCACCCGCAGCGCCTTCGCGGTGACGGCATCGGCCGCCGCACCGTCCCATGCGTTGTTCACCTGATTGATGCTGTTGCGGCCGACCGCGTGCACCTGGTCGACGGCGGTCGAGGTGGAGGTCAGTGCGTCGGCGGGCCCGCCGGTGGGCAGGACGCCGGTGCCGAAGCTGGAGAGCAGGTCGAGCAGTGGCTGGACCAGGGCGCTGACATCGATCACGGCGTCACCCGTCCAGTCCGGTGGCATTCAGCCCGGCGGCATTGTTCAGGTCGGTTTCCTCGAGGACGACGGCCGAAGATGCTGCCGCACCGCCCATGCTCGCGAGCACCGCCGACAACTGACCGATCGAGGCGACATGCCCGGCATGGGCCGCGGCGTAGGCCGCCATGAAATCGCCGCCGATCAAGCCCATTATGGGGCCGAGGAGAGTGGGATCGGCGGCCGCGGCGCTCACTCCGGCGGCGGCGAGATCACCTGACATGGTCGCGGCCGTCGCGCCGTAGGCAGTGATGCCCTCGGTGTCGGCCGACATCTTTCGCATAGTGCTTCCCCCATCTGTTGTTCCCAGGCAGAGTACGTCATCCACCTAGTTCGACGCGCTGCCTTACCGATCGGTTCCAGCCGTTCGAAAAAAAATTCGGGTGGAGGTTTGCCGCCGAACTCGTCTTCGACCTTATCGTTCCAACATGCGCACGCACACCGTGGACCATCCACTCGCCGCCGCCCTGCTGACCACGATGCGCGATGCGGACACGGCCAATCCGGCCTTCCGCGCCGCACTGCGTGATCTCACCGGAATCCTGATCTACGAGGCGCTGCGCGACGCGCCGGTGATCCATTTCCCGATCACCACACCGGTATCCGACACCGAGGGAACGCGATTGGCGCAGCCGCCGCTGCTGGTTCCGGTGCTGCGCGCCGGACTCGGCATGGTCGACGCGGCCGCCGAACTCATTCCGGACGCCAGGGTCGGTTTCGTCGGCATCGCCCGCGACGAAACCACCCATCAGCCGGTGCCGTACATGGAATCACTGCCCGCCGACCTGTCCGAGATGCCGGTCTTCGTACTCGACCCGATGCTGGCCACCGGCGGTTCGATGCGCCACACCCTGCAACTGCTCGCCGCCCGCGGCGCCACCGACATCACCGCGGTCTGTGTGGTGGCCGCCCCCGAAGGCATTGCCGCCCTTGCTGATTCGGGCCTACCCGTGCGCCTGGTCACCGCGGTCGTCGACTCGGGCCTCAACTCCGACGCCTACATCGTCCCCGGCCTCGGCGACGCGGGCGACCGCCAATTCGGTCCCCGCTGACCCCCGCCCCATCGAGCGCAGTCAAATGGCAGCTCGTCCCCACCGAGGGCAGTCGAATGGTTGCCGAAAACCCCACTCACAACCACCATTCGACTACCCGCGACAAACTCTCGAGAACGCAGCCGGTCGACCGAGCTGGAAGTCACGGGCTGCCCGCCTGACGGCGGGAGGTAAGCGGGGTACGGCACACGACGTGCCCGGCACGGCCGGGAAAACCGCGGGAAGGCAAACAATCTTGGGCCAGCAGACTCGAGAAGTCAGTGCAGGACAACAGAACCCACCCCAGCCCTGCCAACACAATCCGGTAGCAGTCCCCGCCACCCCGTGAGCTATTTCGCGAGCCGCCCGCAGTATGCCCGCAACTCGGCAAGCCGCCGCTCACCCGAGGTTCGCGCGGCGGCGAGTGCATCCCGGTCGGTGACCGGCTCGACCACCTCCAGGTAGCACTTGAGTTTCGGCTCTGTGCCCGACGGCCGGACCACAATGCGGGAGCTGGTGCCCTCGAAAATCAGTGCGTCGGTGCGCATTCGGCCGCGCACCTGGAGCAGATCGGTGTATTCGACCGGCTCGCCCGCGATTTCGCCGGGCGGTGCGGCGCGCAGGCGGTTCACCAGTTCAGCGGCGGCGGCCGGATCGGGTAGGCGCAGCGAAACCTGGTCGGTGGCGTGCAGGCCGAATTCGACGGCGTAGTCGTCGAGTTCGTCGGCGAGGGTGCGGTCCGCGGCCTTCAGCCGGGCGACGAGATCGGCGGCCAGCACCGCCGCGGAGATGCCGTCCTTGTCGCGGACCGCGGCCGGGTCCGCGCAGTGACCGATGGCCTCCTCGTAGGCGTAGACCAGACCGTCGCCCGCGCGGGCCAGCCATTTGAAGCCGGTCAGCGTTTCCGCGTATCGCGCGCCGCGGGCGGCGGCGAGTTTCGAGAGCAGTCGTGACGACACGATGGTGGTCGCCACCAATGAATCCGGGGGCGCGGTCCGCAGCACGTAATCGCCGAGCAGCACACCGGTTTCGTCGCCGCGCAGCATGCGCCAGCCGCCGTCGTCCGGAATTCCGATGGCGCAGCGATCGGCGTCCGGGTCGAGGGCGATGGCGAGGTCCGCGCCGATCCGGGTGGCGGTGGCGAGCAGAAGGTCGGTGGCACCGGGCTCTTCGGGATTCGGGAAGGCGACGGTGGGAAAGTCGGCATCGGGCGCGAATTGCGCACCGACGACGTGCACATGCTTGAATCCCGCCGCGGTGAGGGCAGCCACCGCCGTATCGCCGCCGACCCCGTGCAGCGGTGTCAACACGATCCGGACATCGGAGCGCTCGCCGGGACCGCCGATCAATTCGGGCAGGTGGGCCACCCGATCGATATAGCGGCGCACCAGGTCATCGGCGGCCGGTGTGACCGGCGTGCGGGGGATCGGCTCGGTGACGGCCTCGATGCAGCGCTCGATCTCGGTGTCGGCCGGTGCGATCAGCTGCGAACCGCCGTCCAGGTACACCTTGTAGCCGTTGTCCGTCGCCGGATTGTGCGATGCGGTGATCTGTACTCCGGCAACGGCTCCCAGCTCACGCACTGCGTACGCGACAACAGGGGTGGGCAGCGGCCGCGGCAGCAGCGTCACCGGAAAGCCCGCGGCGGCAAAGATTTCCGCGGTGGCGATGGCGAATTCGGCGGAGCCGTGCCTGGCGTCGCGCCCGACGACCACCGCGCCGCCGCCGAGACAGCGACCGCGCAACCAGTCCACGAGTCCGGCGGTCGTCCGGCTCACGGTGTCCACGTTCATCCCGTCGGGCCCGTCCTGCAGCGGCCCGCGGAGCCCGGCGGTGCCGAAGCGCAGCATCTACAGCCGTTCCAGTACGCCGCGCAGCAATTTGCCGAGACGCGGTGCGGCCGCATGCCCTTCGGCGAGTACCTCGGCATGCGACAGGTGCGCACCCGTGACGCCCGCGGCGAGGTTGGTGACCAACGAAATACCGAGCACTCGGGCTCCGAGCGCACGTGCCGCGATCACCTCGAGCACCGTCGACATGCCGACCAGATCCGCGCCTATGGTGCGCAGCATCCGGATCTCGGCCGGAGTCTCGTACTGCGGTCCGGTCAGCCCCGCGTAGACGCCTTCGGTCAGGCTCGGGTCGATTTCCCTTGCCACCGCACGCAATTCGGGGTCCCACGCGTCCACGAGGTCGACGAAGGTCGCGCCCGCCAGCGGCGTGCGGCCGGTGAGATTGAGGTGGTCGCTGATCAGCACCGGCTCACCGACGCGCAGTCCGTCCCGGATCCCGCCCGCCGCATTGGTGAGCACCACGGTTTCCACGCCCGCCGCGATCGCCGCGCTCACCGGATGCACGACATCGCTCGGCTGATAGCCCTCGTACAGATGCTGACGCCCCATCAGCAGCAGTACGGGCGTGTTGTCGACGGCGACCGAATGCACCATCCCGACATGCCCTTGTGCGCTCGGCGTCCCGAATCCCGGCAGTTCCGGCATCGGCACCGATGCCGACGGCGTCCCGATCTCCGCGGCCGCCTCCTGCCAGCCCGATCCCAGCACCACCGCAACCCGGTGCCGTTCCACTCCCGTACGTTCGGCAATCGCCTTCGCGGCCTGTTCGGCAAGCATGCCGCCACCGTATCTGATTTGCCGCGCCCGCGGCGCCGCGTGCTCGCGCACCCCCGGTGCCTCGCGGCCGATCCTTTCGAGCAACCCGCGACCAGTCGCCAGCGGTGCGACCGCGACCGACGCTCGTAAGACTTTCGACAAATCTCGAGACGTAACCACAGCCAGCCGACCACGCTGGAAGCCGCCGGTCTGCCCACCTGGCTGCGGGAGGTAAGCCGGGTACGGCATACGACGTGCTCAGCATTGTTCCCCGCAAACCAGGGGGCGGCAAACCATCCCGAGGCCACCGCCCTCGAGAAATCGGTGCCCGACCACATGCCCCATCGCAGCCCAACCAACTCACACTCAGCGTGGCCATTGACGGCGCCCTATTTCAAGATCAGGTGGAATTCATGGCGGCATCGGCAAGCGAGAACCCTCCGCCACCAGTGCCACCTGATCTTGATCTACTCGCCGGGGGTTAGCTACCCGCGAGTAGGGATTCCGTTGTATAGCCGTTACGCTGCATGCATGCCGTATCTGGGACGTGAAGGGGATGTGTTCGTCGTCTATCTCGGGAGCGAGGGGCAGACGGACAGTGAGAACCGTTTCCATCCGGATTGGATCGATGCGTTCCATGGGCTGTTGGATCAGGTCGAGGCGTCCGAGGGGCCGGCGGCGCTGGTGACCACGGCGAGTGGGAAGTTCTACAGCAACGGGCTCGATACCGATTGGCTGTTCGGCAATCTGGACAAGATGCACGGCTACCTCGATCGCGTGCACAGCATCTACACCCGCCTGCTGACCTTCCCGCTGCCCACGGTCGCAGCCGTCAACGGTCACGCCTTCGGTGCGGGCGCCATGCTCGCCACCTCGCACGATTTCCGGGTGATGCGCGCCGACCGCGGCTTCTGGTGCCTGCCCGAGGTGCACCTCGGCATGCCGTTCACGGTCGGCATGAACGCGCTGCTCACCGAGCGCCTCACCAATCAGGTCTGCGTCCAGGCCATGACCGCCGGTCACCGCTTTGCCGCCGACGAGGCCATTTCCGCGGGAATTGTCGACGCAAAGGCGGATGCTGATGTGTTGCTGAAGTCCGCGATCGAGCGCGCGGGCGCCCTCGCGGCAAATCGCAAGCCCAATCTTCCCGTGATCAAGCGGTCGCTGCACGCCAAGGCGCTGGCCGGGCTCGCGACCCCCACCACCCCGGAGAATCTGGCGTTCGCCCCGGGATAACCGCACGCTGATCACAAACCTTGTGCCGCACGGCGGCATCGCCCCGTGACGCAGGGTGCGCCCGATCGTCGGCGCAGTGCCAGACTGTGTGCCATGCCACCACCGCGCAGCGGGCACCCCGAATCACGCACGGACCACCACGCGCACCCGGGTGCGGCGGCGGAGGCCGCGATCCTGGCCGCAGCGCCCGAACTGGTCGCGCTATCGCATTCGATCCACGCCGAACCGGAGCTGGCGTTCGAGGAAACCCGCAGCGTCGCCAAGACCATCGCGCCGCTGGCCGAGCGCGGTTTCGCCGTCGAGACCGGCATCGCCGACCTGCCGACCGCATTCCGCGCGACCTATGGATCCGGCGAGCTCACGGTGGGTATCTGCGCCGAATACGACGCACTGCCCGAGATCGGGCACGCCTGCGGGCACAACATCATCGCGGCTGCCGCGGTCGGCGCCGGGCTCGGCCTCGCCGAGGTGGCCGACGCGCTCGGCATCACCGTCGTCGTCTTCGGAACACCCGCCGAGGAGAGCGGCGGCGGCAAGGTGCTGATGCTCGAGCGCGGCGTCTTCGACGGTGTCGCGATGGCGTTGATGGTGCACCCCGGCCCCATCGATATCGTCGACGCGCGCTCGCTGGCGCTGGCGGATCTGTCGGTGGTCTTCCACGGCCACGAGGCGCATGCCAGCGCCGCCCCGGAATTGGGCCGGAATGCGGGCGACGCGGTGACCGTCGCGCAGGTTGCTCTCGGATTGCTGCGTCAACATCTCCGACCCGGACAGCAACTGCACGGTATAGTCAGCGACGGTGGCGTAGCCCCCAACATCGTTCCCGGACGTGCGGAACTGCTGTATTACCTACGCGCAGTCGACTCCGCATCCCTCGACGATCTGATGCGACGAGCGTCGGCTTGTTTCGAGGCGGGTGCGCTGGCGACCGGCTGCACTCACGAAATCCGGACGGTTGCGCCGACATATACCGAGCTGACGCCCGATTCGGGATTACTGTTTGCCTATCGCGAGCAGATCGTGGACTTGGGCCGGGTGCCGATCGCACCGGAACTCGAGGCGCAGCGACCGCTCGGGAGTACGGATATGGGCAACGTCACCAACGTCATACCGGGCATACATCCGGTCATCGGCATAGATGCCGGTGGGGCGGTGACGCATCAGCCCGGCTTCGCCGCGGCGAGCGTCAACGCTTCGGCCGATCGTGCGGTAACCGACGGTGCGATCGCGCTCGCGCGTACCGCTATCGCCGTAGCCCGCGATCAAGTACATAGGGACAGGTTGTTGCAACGGCTCGTTCAACGACAGGAGGACATTCGGTGAGCATTACCGGCCGTTCCGCGGCGCACGCGACACGCTCCGGGACGGTGACGCGCGCGACCATGGGGGGCCAGGGGAGCGCCGCGCAATCGGATATCGCGGAAGTCGGCCCGGATGCGGTCGATTCCTGGCTGGCCGAGCACACGGTCGATCTCGTCCAGTGGCGTCGGCACATCCACGCGAACCCGGAGCTCTCCCGCACCGAATTCGCCACCACCGAGTTCGTCTCGGCCTGGCTGACCAAGGCGGGATTGACGCCGCAGAAGATGCCCAACGGCACCGGAGTGCTCTGTGACATCGGTCCGGTGGACGCACCGCGTATCGGCCTGCGCGCCGATATGGACGCGCTCCCGCTGCAGGAATTCACCGGACTCAGCTTCGCCTCGACCGTGCCCGGCGTCTCGCATGCCTGTGGGCACGACGCGCACACCACGATCCTGCTCGGCACCGCGCTCGCGCTGGCCGATCAGGAACTGCCGGTCGGCGTGCGGTTCGTCTTCCAGCCCGCCGAAGAGGTGATGCCGGGCGGTGCCATCGATATGGTCGCCGCCGGGGCGATGGAGGGCGTCGACCGGATCTTCGCACTGCATTGCGATCCGCGCCTCGAGGTCGGCCGGGTCGGCATCCGGGTCGGTGCGATCACCTCGGCGGCCGACACCATCGAATTGGTCCTCGATTCGCCGGGTGGGCACACCTCGCGTCCGCATCTGACCAGCGACCTGGTCTACGCCATCGGCACCGTGATCACCGGCCTGCCCGGTCTGCTCAGCCGCCGCATCGACCCGCGCACCAGCACGGTGATGGTCTGGGGTGCGGTCAGCGCGGGCAAGGCGCCGAATGCGATACCGCAGACCGGCATGCTCACCGGCACCGTCCGCACCGGCGATCACGCGACCTGGTCGCTGCTGGAGCCGATGGTGCGCGAGATCGTGGACGGCCTGCTCGCGCCGACCGGGGTGCGCTACCAGTTGAACTACCGCCGCGGCGTGCCGCCGGTGGTCAATGACGAGCACTCGACCAGGATGTTCGAGGACGCGATCCGCATGCTCGGCCCGGACGCGCTCGCCGACACCTTGCAGTCCGGTGGCGGTGAGGATTTCTCCTGGTACCAGGAGGAGGTGCCGGGCGCGATGGCCCGCCTCGGCGTTTGGTCCGGGCACGGCGAACAGCTGGATCTGCACCAGCCGACCTTCGATCTCGACGAGCGCGCGCTGGCCGTCGGTGTCCGGGTGCTCAGCAATATCGTGTTGAACGCGAGCTGACGAAGACGAGGAAGCGGCCGACCTCGAAAAGGGGTCGGCCGCTTCCGCGTCTGTTCAGCTACCGAAGAATCCGGGACCGACGTTCTTGCTGTTGCGCGTGCGCAGCGCGTGCACGTATTCCGCTGGCGCGCCTGCCTTTTCGGCCGCATCGGCCATCACGCCGATATAGCGCGCCGACGGTAGGCCGCCTTCGTACGCATCGAGTACGTACAACCAGGCCAGGATGGGTTCGGAACCGCTGCCCGCACTCGGCGTCACGCGCAGCCGGATCTTGCGGTGGATGCCGAAATCGGAACCCTCCCAGCGGTCGAGGCGCTCCTCGTCTTCGGGGGATACGTCGTAGAGCACCACGAACACCCGCGAGTCGGGCTCCTCGACGACGGTGGCCAGCGGGCCCTCCCAGCCGATGTCGTCACCGCTGAAGGTGAGGCGCCAGCCCTCCAACCAGCCCGTCCCGTACATGGGGGAGTGCGGACAGCGCTCGAGCATCTGGGACGAGTCCATGTTGGACCCGTAGGCGGCGTAGATCGGCACGACGCAAGGGTATCCAATAACCTGCGCGCATCGTCTCTATCCCGGCGAGATGACCGTGTGTTCGCCAGCTAACGTTGTTTACCGGCACCGGAGATCCCGGTCGAACAGCTCCAGCGGAGGTATCCATGACCCGCATAGCGATCATCGGTGGCGGACCGGCCGGTTATGAAGCGGCATTGGTGGCGGCCCAGCACGGGGCCACGGTCACCCTGATCGATAGCGACGGCATCGGCGGGGCATGCGTCCTGTGGGACTGCGTGCCGTCGAAGACTTTTATTGCCTCCACGGGCGTGCGCACCGATCTGCGTCGCGCCCGTGACCTGGGCATTACCCTCGATCCGAGCCAGGCCCAGATCGAATTGGGCGAAGTGAACGCGCGTGTGAAGGCGCTGGCGCTGGCCCAGTCCTCCGACATCCGATCCAAGGTGCAGGCCGCGGGCGTGACGGTGCTGGCCGGACGCGGACAGCTCAGCGACCCGGCCACCGGCATGGCCGCGCACCGGGTGCGCGCGCTGCTGGCCGATGGCACCGAGGAGGCCGTCGAGGCCGAAGTGGTGTTGATCGCCACCGGTGCGAGCCCGCGCGTGTTGCCCGGCGCCGAGCCCGACGGCGAGCGCATCCTGAACTGGCGTCAGCTCTACGACCTGGAAGAACTCCCGGAGACCCTGGTCGTGGTCGGCTCGGGTGTGACCGGCGCCGAATTCGTCTCCGCATATACCGAAATGGGTGTGCGGGTGAAATTGGTCTCGAGCCGCGACCGGGTGCTGCCCGGTGAGGACGCGGATGCCGCGCTCGTGCTCGAGGACGCGCTCGCCGAACGCGGTGTCGAACTGGTCAAGCACGCGCGCGCCGATGCGGTGGAGCGCACCGCCGAGGGGATCGTGGTCAAGCTCTCGGACGGCCGCACCGTCACGGGCACGCATGCGCTGATGACCGTCGGCTCGATCCCCAATACCGACGACCTCGGCCTGGAACGGGTCGGCATCGAACTCGACCGCGGTGGCTACCTGCGGGTGGACCGGGTGTCGCGCACTTCGGTGCCCGGTATCTATGCGGCGGGCGACTGCACCGGCCTGCTGCCGCTGGCCTCGGTGGCCGCGATGCAGGGCCGCATCGCGATGTATCACGCGCTGGGTGAGGGTGTCAGCCCGATCCGGCTGAAGACGGTCGCCTCGGCCGTATTCACCCGACCGGAGATCGCGACCGTCGGCGTGAGCCAGACGGCCATCGATAACGGCGAGGTGCCCGCGCGCACGGTCATGCTGCCGCTGAACACCAACCCGCGCGCCAAGATGTCGGGTCTGCGCAGGGGTTTCGTCAAGATCTTCTGTCGGCCCGCGACCGGTGTGGTCATCGGCGGTGTGGTCGTCGCCCCGATCGCCTCGGAGCTCATCCTGCCGATCGCGCTCGCGGTCCAGAACAATCTGACCGTCAACGATCTCGCCCAGACCTTCTCGGTGTACCCGTCGCTCACCGGCTCGGTCACCGAGGCGGCCCGGCTGCTGATGCGTCACGACGACCTGGATTAACCGCCACTGAACCCAGCCGCCCCGAGACCTACTGTCTTGTGGCGTTTTTCATCGCGTTGCCAGTAAGGCGCGCATGTGGTTCACTTCCCGCAGAGATGCGATCGGCGGGCGATCGCGAGGGTTCTGTGTGGGGGGATCGATCCTTTCCAACGGGAACGGCGAACGGCCGCTTGGTCGTTCGCCGGTCTTCGTTCGTGGACCAAGCGTCTCACCAGGGATAACTGCGTGTGACCCACTCGGTCGCACACGGGAAAGGGATTGCGAAAAGTGAAACATCGTAAGCCGAGTCGGACGCAGCGAGCGATGGCGAGCACATCGTTGCCACTGGCCACCGCGGCGGCCGTGGCCACGCTCTTCGCGGCGCCGGCGGGGGCAGTTCCGGATCAGCCGAGTACACCGACCACGCCGGCGCCCGCGCCCGCCGATCCGGGCAGCACCGCCCCGACGGATCAGGGCCAGCCGGAGACCACCAAGCCGGATCCGGGTAAGCCGGATACCAAGCCGTCGCCGACGCCGAGCCAGCCGGGTGTCACCACGCCGGATCCGAACCAGGTCATGCCGAATCAGCCAAGGGATCCGAAGCTGTCGACGCCGACCCAGCCGGGTGTCACCACCCCGCGCGTCGCGCCGCTGCCGGTTCCGGGGCAGACCGGCCCCGCGATCCCCGCCGTGGTGCCGGAGACGGCCCCCGGTGCGGAGGCTCCGAAGCCCGCGCAGCCCGGTACCACCGCGCCGGGTGCGAACACCCCGAGCGGTCCGAGCGCCAGGACCCCGCAGCAGCCGGACACCGACACACTGGTGCAGCAGCCGCGCTGGGAGGCTCCGCGCTTCCAGCAGGCGCCTGCCGCGCCCGTCGTCGAGATGGACGGGCCGCACCAGGAGATCGGCGCCAATATCGACGGCGGCTCGCTGGCGCCCGGTTACGTGGCCAACACCCACCACTTCAACAATGCCGCGGGCTACGTCGGCACCATCGGGTACCGCACCCCGACCGGTCAGGGCGAGGCCGGTGTGTCGGTCGAGTACATCGGCGCCAACACCGTCAAGGTCACCTCCTACACCGGTGGTGAGGGTCTGGCCGACAACAAGACCGAGGTCATCCTCGACACGACGCAGGCCAACATGGCCAAGGCCGCTGTCGAGCACTGGATTCGGGAACAGCCGGGCGGCGTGGCTGCCCTCGAGGCCGCCGCGCAAGTTAAACTGCCGGTGCCGCCAGGCGAACTGGCTCCGCAGACGGTCAACGTTGCCGGGGTCACCACCCAGTGGGGTGGGTCACTCCAGTACTGACACGAGCTGATTCGACGGGTGGGGCGGTCGTTCACGACCGCCCCACACGTGTGTCCTGGGGAAAGGATTTGGTGTGGGCTCCGTGGGTGATGGCAGGGACAACGAATCCGACCGGACCGGGTCGGAATTCGGACCCCCGTTGGACGATTTCGGCCCGCCGGTCTCCGAATTCGGGCCGCCGGTCGGCGAATTCGGGCCACCGACGGGTGAACAGGGCCGACCGCAGTGGTCGGTGCCCGAGCCCGGCACCGATCATCCCGAGCTGATCTGGCGTCCCGCCGACGAACCGCCGACGGTGCCACCGCCACCCCCGCAGTACCGCGCGCCGGATACGACGGTGTTCGGCGATGCGCCGCCACCGCCACCGCCGCCCCGGCGACCGGAGCCGCCGACGCACCGACCCGAGCCGCCGGTGGAACCGGACCCCAACGAGGCCACCGTCCGGCATGCGACCCCCTCGGCGGCCCAGCGTGATACCTGGTGGAACAGCCCGACCGAATCCGGCGGGGTGCCGAAGCCGCCATCCGAGCCTTCGGGTCTGTCCTGGGCCGATGATCCGATCGCCAAACGCCTTGCGCCGAAGCTGATCTCGGACACCATCACCGCGACTCCGACCCGGCACAGTTCGCGTGGTCGATGGATAGCGCTCGGTGTGCTCGCCGCGATCGTGGTGGTCTTGGCGCTGGTGGTGACCTTCGTCGCGGTCAGCCGCGACGACAACGGCGGTCCGAAGGCGGCACCGCCCGCACCGCCGAGCACCTCCGCCGCGCTGAGCTGCCCCGCGAGTAAAGACGGCAAGGTGACCCGCGGTAACGGGCAGGGCGACACCTCGACCGGCCCCGGTGCGATCCTCGGCTTCCAGTACGAGTTCTACGTCGACCGCAATGGTGAGCGGGCGCGCAGATTCGTCGCGCCGGATGCCGAGAATGTGTCGACGGCCGAGGTCATCCAGCAGGCCATCAATGACCAGATTCCGGTCGGCACCACGCATTGCCTGCGGATTGCCGAGTCGGCGGCGGACACGTTCGAGGTGGACCTGACCGAACATCGCCCCGACGGCACGACCAATGTCTACCGGCAGACCATCATCACGGTGGTCCGCGACGGCAAGAACGTGATCTTCGCCATCCGGGAGCGCGCCTGAACTCTCAGATCATGGGATGAATATTTCACAATTTGGTAGCGGTATGGGACAGTGGGGTTTCGCGTCCCCTCGGAGGTTTCCATGTCGCCGATCAATCCACCGCTCGCCACCAAACTGGGCGGACTGAAGAGTTCGGCGATCCGTGACCTGCTCGAGCTGACCACGCGCGAAGAGGTGATCAGCCTCGCGGGCGGTTTGCCGGATGCGGAGTTGATGCCCCGGGAGCGGCTCGTCGCAGCGGCCGATGCGGCGCTGAGCGGTTCCGCGGTGTTGCAGTACACCGGGTCGCGCGGATGGCCTCCGCTGCGCGATGTGCTGCGCCAGCGGGAGTCGGCGAAACTCGGCCGCGCGGTCGGGCTCGACGAGGTGTTCGTGACTCATGGTTCGCAGCAGGCGCTTTCGCTGCTGGCCGAGGTGCTGCTGGATCCGGGCGCGCTCGTGGTCGTCGAGGATCCGGCGTATGTCGGAGCGCTGCAAGTGTTCCGCGCCGCCGGTGCGCGAATCGTGGCGGTGCCCTTGGATGCCGAGGGCATGCGGCTGGATGTGCTGAAGGAACTGCTGGCACGCGGTGAGCGGCCGACGGTCGTGCACACGGTGAGCAATTTCCACAATCCGGGTGGCGTCACGATGAGTCCGCCGCGGCGTCGTGAATTGGCCGAACTCGCCGATACCTACGGCTTCTGGGTGATCGAGGACGATCCGTACGGTGAGCTCTGGTTCGACCGGCCCTCGCCCGATCCCGTGGCGACCTACTCCCGCAACGTTATTCGGCTGTCCAGTGCCTCGAAGATCCTCGCGCCCGCGCTACGGGTCGGCTGGATGGTGGCGCAGGAGCGGATCTGTCGCGCCGTCGAATTGCTGAAACAGGGCGCGGACCTGTGCGGTTCGGCGCTGACCCACCAGATGGCCGCCGATCTGCTCAGCGACGAAACCTGGCTGACCGGCCACGTCGACACCGTCCGCAGCGCATACGGCGACCGCGCCAAGGCGCTCGTGCATGCCGTGCGCACCCGCTTCGGCGACCGCGTCACCTGCACCGATGCCGCCGGTGGCATGTTCGTGTGGGCCGACTTCACCGACGGCACCGATACCGATCGGCTGCTGCCACGAGCCCTGGAGCACGGCGTGGCCTTCGTGCCCGGTTCGGCGTTCGCCGTCGATACCGATTACAGCCACTCCATGCGCATGTGCTTTACCACTTCGGACGCGGCGACGTTGGCGGAGGCGATCGACCGGCTGGCTCGCGCGGCCGGATAGTCGTCAATCCACCCAGTTGTAGGTGCGCTCCACGGCCTTGTTCCAGGCGGCGAGGTGGGTTTCGCGATCCGTGGCCGACATCGCGGGTTGCCAGGTCTTGTCCGCGGCCCAGTTGGCGCGGATATCGTCGGTGCTCTCCCACAGGCCCACGGCGAGCCCGGCCGCATAAGCCGCGCCAAGCGCGGTGGTCTCGTTGACGACCGGGCGGACCACCGGCACATCGAGGATGTCGGACTGGAACTGCATGAGTAGATCGTTGCCGACCATGCCGCCGTCGACCTTGAGGGTGGTCAGTTCCAGCCGCAGCTGCTGGGATTCGGCATCGGCGCGCATCGCGTCCATGACCTCGCGCGTCTGAAATGCGGTGGACTCCAATACCGCTCGCGCCAGGTGAGCCTTGTTGACGAAGCGGGTCAGGCCCGTGATGACGCCGCGGGCATCCGGGCGCCAGCGCGGCGCGAAGAGGCCGGAGAAAGCGGGGACGATGTACGCGCCGCCGTTGTCCTCGACGCTGCGCGCCAGCGGTTCGATCTCGTCGGCGGCGGAAATGATGCCGAGATTGTCGCGGAACCATTGCACCAGTGAGCCGGTCACCGCGATGGACCCCTCCAGCGCGTAGACCGGCGCCTCGCCGCCGAGCTGGTAACAGACCGTGGTGAGCAGGCCGTGCTTGCTCAATACCGGCGTCGTTCCGGTATTGAGCAGCATGAAATTGCCTGTGCCGTAGGTGTTCTTGGCCTCGCCGGGGGATAGGCAGGCCTGGCCGAAGGTCGCCGCCTGCTGGTCGCCGAGAATGCCCGCGACGGGTATGCCCGCCAAGGGACCGGAGCTGATCTCCGCGTAGATCTCCGAGGAGCTGCGGATCTCGGGCAGCATCGACCGCGGTATCCCGAATTCCGCGCAGATCTGCGAATCCCATTGCAGCGTACGCAGATCCATCAGCATGGTGCGCGACGCATTGGTCACATCGGTGATGTGCAAACCGGTGAGCTTCCACAGCACCCAGCTGTCGATGGTGCCGAAACACAGCTCACCGGCCTCGGCCCTGGCTCGCGCACCCTCGACATTGTCCAGAATCCAGCGCAGTTTCGGACCGGCGAAGTAGGTGGACAGCGGCAGACCGGTGCGGTCCTGGTAGCGCGTCGCGCCGTATTCGCCGCCCAGTTCGGTGACCAGACGGTCGGTGCGGGTGTCCTGCCAGACGATTGCGTGGTGAATCGGCTTGCCGCTGGCCCGATCCCACACCACCGTCGTCTCGCGCTGATTGGTGACGCCGACCGCATTGATCTCATCGGCGGCAATACCGGTGCTCCGCAGCACCTCGCCGAGGACGAATTCGGTATTGCGCCAGATGGTTTCCGGATCGTGCTCGACCCAGCCCGGCCGCGGGAAGATCTGCTCGTGCTCGCGCTGCGCGACACCGACGACACGGCCCTGCCGGTCGAAGATGATGCACCGACTCGAGGTCGTGCCCTGATCAATGGCGGCCACATAGCGACGCATTCGTGCAGGCTACTAAAACGGACGTGGCGAGCGGCGAAAACGACGGAGCGCGCCGTGCATCACATCGCGACCAGCGGGTTCTCGGACTAGTGTTGGGGTCGGCTACCGGCGAGTAATGCTGACTATCGGCCGCGGGCGACACGGCTTCGGCCCCGACACGGGATCGTCGCCGATTCCTTTAGCCTGTACAACAGAAGACCGCCCCCCGACTGAGCAGCTCGATCGTGTGCCCGAAGGACCACAACGTCGTCTGAACCCCGGCGCCGGGGTCGGCTGGAGGAGTCGCGCATGACCAAGCAACCGGAATCGCAGTTCCTCGGACCCGAGCAACGCGCGACGGCATGGGAGCGCTTCGGTAAGGATCACTTCGACGTGGTCGTCGTCGGGGGCGGCGTGGTCGGCTCGGGTATCGCGCTCGACGCGGCCACGCGCGGTCTGAAGGTCGCGCTGGTCGAGGCGCGCGATCTCGCCTCCGGCACCTCCAGCCGGTCCTCGAAGATGTTCCACGGCGGACTGCGCTACCTGGAGCAACTGGAATTCGGGCTGGTGCGCGAGGCGCTGCGGGAACGCGAACTCGCACTCGCCAGGCTCGCACCGCATCTGGTGAAGCCGCTGCGCTTCCTCTACCCGCTGACCCGTCGCGGCTGGGAACGCCCCTACGTGGCCGCCGGACTGGTGCTCTACGACACCATGGGCGGCGCGAAATCCGTTCCCGGCCAACATCATCTATCCCGGGCGGGCGCACTGCGACTGGCGCCGGGTTTGCGCCCCGGTGCACTGATCGGCGGCGTCAGCTACTACGACACCGTCGTCGACGATGCCCGCCACACCATGACCGTCGCCCGTACCGCCGCGCACTACGGCGCGGTGATCCGCACCTCCACCCAGGTCGTCGGCTTTCTGCGCGAGGCGGACCGGGTCGTCGGGGTGAAGGTGCGCGACAGCGAGGACGGTCGCGCCGGCGAAATCCGCGCCCACGTGGTGATCAATGCGACCGGTGTGTGGACCGACGAGGTCCAGGCGCTTTCGCACAATCGCGGCCGCTTCCACGTGCGTGCGTCCAAGGGTGTGCACATCGTGGTGCCGCGCGACCGCATAGTCAGCGATGCCGCGATCATCCTGCGCACCGCGAGCTCGGTGCTGTTCGTCATCCCGTGGGGCGCGCACTGGATCATCGGCACCACCGATACCGATTGGAATCTGGATCTCGCCCATCCGGCGGCGACCAAAGCCGATATCGATTATCTGCTGGATCGGGTCAACCAGGTGCTGGTCACCCCGCTCACGCCCGCCGATATCGACGGTGTCTACGCGGGTCTGCGGCCTTTGCTCGCGGGAGAAAGCGATTCGACTTCCAAGCTTTCGCGGGAACACGCCGTCGCCAGGGTCGCACCGGGGCTTGTCGGCATCGCCGGTGGCAAATACACCACCTACCGGGTGATGGCCTATGACGCAGTCGACGAAGCGGCACAGGATATTCCGGCGCGCGTCTCACCGTCCATCACCGAGAAGGTTCCGCTGCTCGGCGCCGACGGCTACTTCGCGCTGATCAATCAGACGGTGCAGCTCGCCGAGGCCTATGGCGTGCATCCGTACCGGATCAAGCATCTGCTCGATCGCTACGGTTCGCTCATCGACGAGGTCATGGCCATGGCCGACGGCAAACCCGAACTGCTGCAACCGATTATGGACGCACCGTCGTATCTGCAGGTGGAAGCCGTCTATGCGGCCGCAGCGGAGGGCGCGCTGCATCTGGACGACATTCTGGCCCGCCGGACCAGGATCTCCATCGAATATTCGCACCGCGGCGCGAACTGCGCCGAGCAGGTGGCCCATCTGGTCGCGCCGATACTCGGCTGGGACGACGACGAAATCGACAGGGAGATAAGTACTTACCAAGCGCGTGTGGAGGCGGAGATTCGCTCCCAGACCCAGCCGGACGACCCCTCCGCCGATGCCCTGCGCATCGCCGCCCCCGAACCGCGCGCGGAGATCCTGGAACCGGTCCCGTTGGACAGGTGAGAACTAGACGCCTGGCGGCGGCAGCACAATCGAGGCGATCGTGCCGCCACCCGCTGCGGGTTCCATTGTCGCTGTGCCGCCGTGCAATTCGGCGATCCACGCCACCAGCGCCAGTCCGATTCCGCTGCCACGCCCACCGCTCACTCCGCGCGCGAACGGACTGCTCGACAACTGCGGAGTCAAACCAGCCCCATGGTCACGCACGCTGACCCGGCCATCGGCCACATGCACCTCCACGGGCGCACCGCGATTGACCGCCCCGTGCGTGATCGCATTCTCGATGAGATTGCGCACCGCAAGGCTCAGCAGATTCGGATCACCGATCACCACACTGGGATTCGCCTGCAGCACGATATTGTCCTGCGGGAATTCCTCGACCACCGATTCGGTGAGCTGATCGAGCAGCAGCTGCACCTTTTCCATGGTGGTGACGCCCGCCTGCATTCGCGCACGCGCCAATAGTCCCGAGACGATCCGCTCCATCCTGCTGCCCAATGCCCTGGCATCGACCAACGCCCGCTCGACCTCGTGCGGATTGCGGCGGCGCGGCGCGGTGACCAAACCGAGAGTCGTGAGCGGCGTGCGCAATTCGTGTGCGGCATCCCCGAGAAACCGCTCCTGCTCTTCGAGCAGCACAATGGCCTGCCGCATGCTCCGGCCGGAGAGCAGATGTCCGGCCACCGCGGACAGCGCGACCAGCGTGAGCCCGCCGACGACGAGCCCCCAGATCAGCAGCGCCCGATCACGGTCGAACGCACCGGGATTCGTGCCCGCGATGACCACCGCCTTGGTCTCGGACTCCTCCCAGGTGATGGGTGTCGCCGCGATACGGACCGGGCGGCCCGCACCGTCGTATCCGTCGCGGAAGACGGTCTCCCCGGCCAGGTCGGCGTCGTCGGCGAGACCCGCGACACCGTCGTCCTTGGGTAGCCAGGAGCGCAGATGCGCGAAATTCTCCTGCCACCGGCCATTCCCAGGCGCGCTGAGCACCACCACCGCGACTTCGCCGTTGGCCAGTGCGTCGTTCTCGAGCTGGCTCACATCGATGGTTTCCTCGCCCTCGGGCAGGTTGACCGCACGGAACAGTCCGCTCACCACCCGATCGAGGGAATCGTCGACCGCGGCCTCCCGCGAGCGGGTATCGATGGTCGCCGCAACGATGCCGAGAATGATCAGACAGGTCGCGGTGATGGCGGTGATCAGTGCGGTGAGCAGCCAGCGGGTGCGGCGCAGGCGGGCCACGGCGGGGCGGGCATCCGCCGTGGAGATCAAGGTGCGAATGGGTCACTTCCGATCATGAAACCGGTGCCGCGCACGGTCTCGATCACCGGCGGTGCGCCGAGTTTGCGCCGCAGCTGGGCTATGACGGCGTCGACGACATTCGATGCGGGTTCGGCCATTTCGTCCCAGCAGCATTCGATGAGTTCCGAACGCGATACGACGCTGCCCGCGCGCGTGGCGAGCAGTTCGAGTACGGCGAATTCCTTCGGAGTCAGCGAGCGCAGAATGCCCGCGCGCTGCACCCGGCGACGCGGCAGGTCGATATCGATATCGCCGAGCACGATCCGGGCCGGCGCCGGATGTTCGCGCCGCCGCGACAGCGCACGCACCCGTGCGGCGAGTTCCGGCAGCGCGAACGGTTTGACCAGGTAATCGTCGGCACCGTGCTCGAATCCGGCTATGCGATCGGCCAATGCGTCGCGGGCGGTGAGCATCAGGACCGGCACTCGCTGCCCCCGCGCGCGGTGCGCCGCGACCAGTTGCAGACCGTCGCCGTCGGGCAGGCCGCGATCCACGACGAGCACGTCGTAGCCATTGACGGAGATCTTGAAATCGGCATCCGCGAGGTCGGGGGCGAGGTCCACCGCGAAACCGGCCGAGCGCAGTCCCGCGGCGACTTCCATGCCGAGACCCTCGTCGTCCTCGATCACCAGCACTCGCACGAGGTCAGAGAATAAGGTATTTCACACCTGGTGCGCATACTGGTGTCCGAGTGCTCAGTAGGTGTACAGATCCCAGCCGTCGGCGACCTCGCGGCACTCCCACTGGGTGCCGCCGGTTTTCGGGGAGTTGCCGTCGGCGGCGCAGGCGTCGTAGGTCGCGTAGTTGCCGATGAACGGGGTGTGCATCGGGGTGGGCGCGGCCGACGCGGCACCGGCCGCGGCGACGGCACCGAGGGCGAACATTCCAGCGGCGATCGCGGTGCGGATCTTCATGGTTTTCCTCTCTTTCGCGCGGGTTGTTCCCGCGTTGCGACAAGAAAACCAATGTGTCCGTGAGAATTTCGTGATGACGCTGAAACCGCTGTTCAGCACTCATTTTTCGGGGTTTCGACATAGGTGGCCCACGCCAGGATCGACCGAATGTAGCGCAGTACCAGCTCATCCGGGTACCGCTGTGCGTCGGCCAGATGCAGCCGGGCCAGTTCCTCCAATGCCGCGAGCATGATTCGCTCGGTCGCGCCATCCGGATCGACGGTGACCCCGGCATGGCGCGACAGATGCCGCGCGCCGATCGCCCGCGCGTAGGCCCGGCCGAGTTCGAGCCGGTCGCGCAGATCCGGCGGTCCGCCATCGGGTGGGCTGAGGATGATCCGCCAACTGGTCGGTGCGGCATGCAGATAGGCGAGAATGCCGCGGCCGATCCGATCAGCGTCGTCATCGGTGTCGGACCAGTCGAGAGTGCCGATACC
The DNA here is from genome assembly GCF_050942345.1 of Nocardia pseudovaccinii. Taxonomy (NCBI): domain Bacteria; kingdom Bacillati; phylum Actinomycetota; class Actinomycetes; order Mycobacteriales; family Nocardiaceae; genus Nocardia; species Nocardia pseudovaccinii. The sequence continues at coordinate 8,651,188 of NZ_CP192074.1, read as the reverse complement.
GGCCAGTGCGATGGCCGATTCGCGATCCACCAGCGCGGTCATCAATCCGGACAGATCGGTGAACTGCTGATACACCAGTGCCCGTGCGACCTCGCCCTCGCGCGCGACCCGATCGATACTCACCGCGCCGAAGCCGTCCACGGCGACGATATCGCGCGCAACATCGAGTAGCTGTGCGCGCCGGTCGGCTGCGGACATGCGGCGCTTGGGCGTGGGGCATGGCTTCGCAGTGGGGTGCTCAGACGTCGAGCGCTCCGTGGTCACGGCAAAGACGGTAGCGCAAGTAGCAGGTCCACCGCCTTGGCAGCGCTCTGCACCGCGCTCTCCATGGTGGCCGACCAGTCGGTCGCGGTCCAATCGCCCGCCAGCACAAGCGTCGGCACCGAGGTGCGCTGATCCGGGCGCAGCCCGTGCGTGCCGAGCACCTGGGAGAAGGTCGCCTTCGGCATCCGAACCACGTGTCCCTGAACGACTTTCGCGTTTTCCGCGGCGGGGTAGTAGCGGCGCAGCAGGCGCATCTGTTCGTCGATGATCTGCTCGTTGGTCTTGTGGATCTGCTCGTACGCGCCGCTGGTGGTCAGGCAGTACAGCCAGGCCTGATCGGTGCTGCGCCCGGTCATCCGCTGCCGGTCGAAGACCTCGTCGATGACGCCGGTGCCGCCGATCAGCGCCTCGAATTCGGCCTCGGTGCCGAGCGGGCGGTCCAGGTAAAGGTTGGTGCTGACGATCGGAGTAACGCCCAATTTATCTGCGGCGGCGCAGATTTCGGAATGTTCGGGCAGGTCGTCGAGCAGTCCGCCGATATTCGAATTCGGTACCGCGCAGACGACGGCATCGGCCGGGACGACCGAGCCGTCGGCGAGCGTTACCCCGGTCACCGCGCCATTGTCGATATTGATGCGGCGGGCTACCGCGCGGTGCCGGACTTCGACGCCGTATTTCTCGAAAACCCTCTGGGCCCCGGTGATATAGAGCGTATCGAGGTCGGTGGTCGGGTAGCCGATGGTGACCGCCCGACGATGTTTCATCCCGAGTCGGATGCCGGTGGCCAGCAAATCGGCGAGAATCTTGGCCGATTCCTGCTGCACCGGCTCGGCCGCGAGACCGAGAGCGAGCCAGTCCCACAACGCTTCTCGTGCCGGAGCGGGCATGCCGACCCGATTGAACCACTGTTCGGTGGTGAGGTCGGCAAGATAGTCGGGTTGGTGCAGGCTCTGCCAGCCAAGGCGCGCCGTGGCGCGGGCCGCGCGCAGCCGATCGAGCACGCTCGCGTCGGGATGTGCGCCGAACAAGGTGCGCCAGGCGCCCCAGCCCTTCGTCACTATGGGGGTGCTGCGTCCGCCCGGCCAGCGCAGTGTGCCGCCCTGTGGAAAGGCGACATACTGGCGGGTGCCGACGCTGGTCAGATAGCGGAACAGGTGGTCGTAACCGCTGGCGATCACATGCTGGCCGTTATCGGGAAGGTCATCGGCCGCTTCGACTTTCATCGCGTGCGTCCGGCCGCCGAGTCGACCGCGGCGTTCCAACAGGGTTACCTGCTTGCCTGCCTCGGCCAACCAGACCGCGGACGCGAGCCCGGCCAGTCCGCCTCCGATGACCACATACCGCCGCGGATCGTTCACGATGCACTCCCTATGTTAACTTACATTTTGCAAGTTAATCGGAATTGCTCGGGCCGTCAAGGGTTTTGGCTATACGCCGATCTGCTCCATGGCATGGAATTCGATCGAACTGTGCGCGGAGAACACCGTGACCTCGTCGCCGTGGTCGCGCATCAGTTCGCGCAACCGCTGCTGATTCTCGATGCGGGCGGCGGGAAGTGTCTGCACATTCTTCTCGAACATGGCTGTTCCGAGCGGTTGTCGCGGACGAACCGGGTCGAGAACGCCGGGATGGAAGTAGGCGTCGCCCGCGGACAGTAGCCAGCCGTTCCCGGTGTCGACGGCGACGCCCGCATGGCCACGGGTATGTCCGGCGAGCGGGATGATCAGGATTTCCGGTGGCAGACCGGTCAATTCGCGTACCGCGTCGAAGCCGAACCAACTGTCACCGGTATCCGCGTACGACTCCCAGCGCGGACCGTGCCGGAACTGGGGTTCCTTGTAGCGCAAGCGTTCTTCGCGTGTGTGTCCGCCCTGCAGGGCACGCAGTTCCTCCGCGTATACGTGCACGCGCGCGTCCGGGAAGTCGGCGAGGCCGCCCGCATGGTCGAGATCGAGATGGGTGAGCGCGATGTCGCGGACATCCTCGCGCCGGTAACCCAGCGCTTCGATCTGGCGCACCGCGGTCTGGGCGAGATCGAGTACCGGATTGGTGAGCCGGAGGAAGCGGCGACCGAGCCATTCCTCGGGGCGGTGCACCGCCTGTTCGCCGACGCCGGTCTCCACCAGGACGAGTCCGGAGTCGAGTTCGAGGAGTAAACAGTGGCAGACCATTTCGGCGCGGCGGAAGATGCTGCCGGTGCCGTCGAGGAGTCGGCCGCCGAGTGGGCGCATGGTGCCGCAATTGAGGTGGTGCACGCGCATCAGGAGAGCTCCCGTTCGAAGGTGGTACGCAGGTGGGCGGCGACCGCGCGCAGCGGCGCGACATCGCGTTTGGTCTTGGCGAGCATCAGGGCCCCCTCGATCGTGGCGAGGGCGACAGTCGAAAGTTCGGTGGCGCGCTCCTGGTCGATTCCCTTGTCCCGCAGGTACTTTTCGATCGACTCGCGCCAGGATTCGAAACCGGTGACGCAGGCCTGCCTGATCGTTTCGCTCTCGCGCCCCGCGTCGAGTGCGATGGTCGCGATCGGGCAGCCGCGTTCGAAATCGGAATCGACGAGCAGTGCGGTGAGGACGTCGAAGACGGTGGCGATATCGCCACCGTGGGCGAGGATGGCGTCGAGCTGGTCGCGCAGTTGCCTGCTCGATTGGGCGAGGGCCTCGGCGGCGAGTTGCTCTTTGCCGCCGGGGAAGTGGAAGTAGAGCGATCCCTTGGGTGCGCCGCCCGCGCTGACGAGTTGATTCAGGCCGGTGGCGTGATAGCCCTGAGTGTGGAAGAGGTCCGCCGCGGCGTCGATGAAGCGTTGGCGGGAGTCGGTGCGAGGTGCCACGCCTTCACGGTACGTGAACTATGACGACCGGTCTAGTTAGTTCTGGAAACTGGCCGATATTCGGGGTCGGTTGCGGTGGATTCGGGATGGGCAAGTGTTAGCAACTGAATGGCAAATGGCTGCCTTCGGTGCGGTCAGATGGGTTCTGGCTGGCAGCGGGGGCAGAAGTAGATGCCGCGTTCGCGCTGGGTGATGCGGTCGGACTGGGGGTTTCGGGCCGTTCGGCCGGGTCGGGGTTCGGTCTCGCCGAGAAGATGGACGACCATGCGGGTGCCGCAGCGCTGACACGGACGGCGGGCGCGGCCGTAGGCAAGTGGCCGCCAGGGTGGTTCGGTGGCGGCCTTGGTGAGTACGCGATGCGCCTCGTGTACGAGGGCGATCAGGTCGGGGACGTCGCCGACCGGTGTGGCCGGGTGGACGCGGCGCAGGAAGCAGATTTCGCTGCGGAAGATATTGCCGATTCCGGCCAGGTTGCGCTGGTCGAGTAGGGCGAGGCCGATCGGTTGCGCCGGATGCCGTGCCAGCCGTCGCACCGCCTCGGTCACATCCCAGTTCGCGCCGAGCAGGTCCGGCCCGAGATGGTCGGTGGCGGTGTGCTCGTCCGCGCGGCGCAGCACCTCGACGGTGCCGAGCGAAAAGCCCACCGCCTCGGTGTCATCGGTGCCGAGCACCAGCCGGGCGGTCACCGGCGGCCGCGTCCACCGTTCTCCGGCACAGTAGGTCCGCCATTCGCCCTCCATCTTCAAATGCGTGTGGACGCTGACCTCGTCGGTCCGGACGAACAGATGCTTGCCATAGCTGGCGACCCCCTCGACCCGCTGCCCGACCAGATCGACCGTGGCATAGCGCGGCACCCGGAAATCACTGCGGATCAGCGTCTTTCCCTCCAGCGCGAGCCGCAGTCTGGCCGCGGTCAGGAATACGGTGTCGCCTTCAGGCATGGCTCGACCATAGGTTTATCCGGGCCGGGCTCATTGTCGGCTCCGTAGTTCGAGTCCGCTCTTCCCCGCGCGATTCCCGCTTTGCGGGGTGCGAGTGCCCGTCGCGATGACTGCCGGAGTGGTGTCGCCGTGCGCGGGCTCGTCGTCGGGGCGCGGCCTGCTCCGCAATCGCAGGCCGCGTGGGGTTACCGAGAATCCGGCCTCGCTTTGCGGCGCGCGAGTGGCCGTTACCGCGGCTGCCACGATGGTGTCACCGTTCACGGCTTGCTCCGTAGGCGGAGGCCTCTCGGTGTCGCGGAGAATCCGGCCTCGGTGAGGAAACCGGCGAAGGTGTTGCCGTGCACGGTTTCTCCGTCGACCCGGTCGATCACGAGTGAGTCGACGCGGCGGTCGCGTACCAGATCGGCCAGGGCGGTGGCCGCGGCCTGGCGGACGTTCGGGTCCTCGGTGAAGGTGAGCAGGGTTTTGCCGCCGCGCTCCAGATACAGCGCGAGTTCGCCGTCGGCGAGCACGACGATGGCGCCGGCCTTGCGTCCGGGACGGTGGCCCGCGCCCTCGGAGGGGCCCTTCGGCCAGGGCAGTGCCGCGCCGTAGGGGTTTGCGGGATCGCTTGCCGCCAAGGCGAATGCGGTGCTCCGGCGTTGTCCACCGGTGCCGGGGCGAGTGCGCTCGGTGTCGAAGGAGCGCAGCCGGTCCACCACATCGGTGGTGGAGAACTGTGCGCCGCCCAGCGAATCGATGAAATAGCCGCGGCGGCAACGGCCGCGATCCTCGAATTCGGTGAGCACGCGGTACATGAGCGCGAATCCGCCCGGCACGCCCTCGTTCTGTACCGAGCCGCGGGTCAGCACGCCGTACCGTTCCAGCAGGGTGTCGGCCGTTGCGTGGGCGCGCAGGGTGTTGTCCGCTACTCGCTCCGGCAGCAGCGACCAGCGGCCCGCGACGGCGGGCGGTCCGGATCGGGTGGGCATATTCGGTCGTGGGAGGTAGGCGCGTCCGCGCGGTGCGCGCCGTGGTGTGCGATGGGCGGTGGTGGTCCGTGCGGTCCCCGAGAGCAGGGCGCGAACGGGGGCGAAGGTGTCACCCGAGACCACGCCTGCCCAGACGAGCTCCCACAATGCATCCGCGACTTCGGCGTCGTCGAGGAGTCCGGTGGCGTCGGAGAGTTGCCGGAAGAAGTACGCGCCGCCGCCGTGCAGCACCGGGGGAAGTCGCAGCGGCGAACTGTCTCGGCCCGCTGAGCCGTTGGTCACCGAGGTGCCTCGTGTCGCCGAATTGCCCGGCATCGCTGAAACATCCTGTGCTGCATCATCGTCCAGCGATACGACCTGGCCTGATCCGGCGCCGGGCTCGGAATCGATGGGCATCCACGGGGCTATCGATGCCCCCAACCCGTTGAGCAGGCGCAGATGTACCTCGGACAGTTCGATCTCGTCGGCGGGCGTCAGGGTGAACGGGGCCTGATCGGCCAGGTGCAGGGCAATCCAGCCGTCCTTCGCGGTGATTGCGCCGTGCCCGGACCAGATGACCTCACCGGTGGCCATCAACTCGTCCAACATGGCGGGGGAGTAGTCGCGCACCCGCGCTGGCAAAACCAGCGATTCCCACGCGGAAGCGGGAATCGGCACTCCCGCAAGCTGTTCCACCACCGCCGCGACCCCGTCGACCCCGCGCAATTCGCCGGTGCCGATGTGCTGCCAGGATGGCAGGAACCGGCCGAAGGCAGCGGTCGCGACCGGTTCCACCTCGTGCCGGGCGGCCGCGAGCGACCGGCGGCGCAATCGGCGCAGCACCTGACTGTCGCACCACTCCGAGCCGCTGGCCGCTGGTGTGAATTCGCCCTCCACCACGCGCTTTTCCGCGACCAGCCGATGCAGTGCCGTCGCGGCGACCGCGGTGCCGAGTCCGAAACGAGCGGCCACGGCCTCGGTGGTGAACGGTCCGTGTGTGCGGGCAAAGCGCCCGACCAGGTCTCCGAGCGGATCAGCGACCGGTTCGATGAATGCGGCGGGGGTGCCGATCGGGAGCGGTACGCCGAGCGCGTCGCGCAGGCGCGCGGCATCTTCCACCGCGACCCACCAGGTCCGTCCGGCGAACGTGACCTCGAGTGCGCGCTTGGACTGCACCAAGTCTGCGAACCATTCCGCCGGATCACCGGTGGGCTCCGCATCGTCGAGTTGAACGCCGACGCAGCGTTGCGCGGCTTCCTCGGCAGTAAGCGGTCCGAGCAACCGCAACAGATCGGCCAGCCCCTCCGCGTCCCGCGCCAACCGTTCGGGTGTGAGCCGCTGCAATTCCCGCTCGGTCTGCTCGATAACGGTGGCGTCCAACAGTTCCCGCAGCTCCACCCGCCCGAGCAGTTCGGCGAGCAGACTCGAATCGAGCGACAGTGCGGCGGCCCGACGTTCGGCCAGCGGACTGTCCCCGTCGTACATGAACTGTCCGATGTAATCGAACAGCAGGGAATTGGCGAATGGTGACGGCGTAGCGGTCTCGACCTCGACCAGTCGCACCTGGCGACGCGCCACCCGTCCGAGCAGATCGCGCAGCGACGGCAGATCGTAAACGTCACGCAGACATTCGCGCACCGTCTCCAACAGGATCGGAAAGTCCGGAAACTTCCGCGCCACATCGAGCAATTGCGCCGACCGCTGCCGCTGCTGCCACAACGGCGCACGCTTACCCGGATCGCGCCGAGGCAGCAGCAGCGCCCGCGCCGCGCACTCCCGGAATCGCGATGCGAACAGCGCTGATCCGCCGACCTGCTCGGTGACGATGTCATCGATCTCATCGGGCTCGAACACGAAAAGCTCTGCACCGGGCGGATCGTCGGTGGTATCGGGCAGTCGTACGACTATTCCGTCGTCGGAAGCATTCGGCGCGACGTCCACCCCGAACCGCTCCCGCAGCCGCGCACCGATCGCCAATGCCCACGGTGCGTGCACCGGCAGGCCGTACGGCGAATGCAGCACCAACCGCCAATCGCCGAGCTCGTCGCGGAACCGCTCGACGATCAGGGTCTTGTCGGTGGGCAATTGTCCGGTGGCAGTGCGTTGTTCATCGAGCAGCGTCACCAGATTCGTGGTGGCATTGTCGTCGAGGCCCGCGCCACGCAGGAGTGCGTCGACTGCTGGATCCGCCGAGGAGCTCTTCTTTCCATCGGTGCCGGGGTCCGCACCCTTCGGTGCGTGCACACCGGCCTTGCGAATGAATTCCCCGAGCGCCGCACCGAGTTCGGCGGGACGACCGAGTCCGTCACCATGCCAGAAGGGCAACCGCCCAGGCTGCCCGAACGCGGGAGTGACCAGCACCCGGTCGAAGGTGATCTCCTCGATGCGCCAGCTGGTCGCGCCGAGGGCGAATACATCGCCGACGCGCGATTCGTACACCATCTCCTCATCGAGTTCGCCCACCCGCGAGGCCTTTTCGCCGACCATGTAGACCGCGAACAGGCCGCGATCCGGGATCGCGCCACCCGAGGTCACCGCCAGCCGCTGCGCACCTGGCCGACCGGTGAGCGTGCCCGCGTCGCGGTCCCACACGAGCCGGGGCCGCAATTCGGCGAACTCGTCCGATGGATAGCGACCGGCGAGCAGATCGAGCACCGATTCATACGCCGACCTGGGCAGCGAGGCGTAATTGCCGGTGCCGCGCACGGTTTCGAACCAGGCGTCGACATCGATGGGTTCGAGCGCGCAGGCCGCGACGGTCTGCTGGGCCAGGATGTCCAAGGGGTGCGCGGGAACTTGCAGTGCCTCGATCTGCCCCGCCGTCATCCGCTGCGAGGCGACCGCGCAGTGGATGACATCGGTGCGATGCTTCGGGAACAGCACCCCGCGCGAGATCTCACCGACCTGGTGCCCGGCCCGCCCGACCCGCTGCAACCCACTCGCCACCGACGGCGGCGCCTCCACCTGCACCACCAAATCGACCGCGCCCATATCGATTCCGAGTTCGAGACTGCTGGTGGCGACAACGCAGCGCAGCCGTCCGCTCTTGAGATCGTCCTCGATCAGCGCCCGCTGCTCCTTGCTCACCGAACCGTGGTGTGCCCGGGCCAGCAGCGGATCCGCGCCGTGGATCACTTCGGTGGACGCACCGAGTTGGGCGGGCGGTTTGTGCCCGCCGCGCGCGTCAGGCCCGGAGGAGGCAGCTCGCGTAACCACGGAGGGCCCCGCGCGCGGCGTATCGGACACGGTCTCGACGGCCTCGCCCAGTCGCGCGGCATAGGCCTCATTGAGCCGCGCGGTCAGCCGCTCGGCCAACCTGCGCGAATTCGCGAAGACGATCGAAGACCGGTGGTCCAGCACCAGATCCACGATCGCCTCGTCCACATGCGGCCAGATCGACCCGGGCTGATCGGAATCGCCCGCTTCGGTCATGTCCGCGATCGGCACGCGCACGGACAGATCGAAAGTCTTGGGAGCGGGCGGCGAAACGATGGTGATCGGCGCATTTCCGACCAGGAACCGCCCGACCTCCTCGGGCGGTCGCACCGTCGCCGACAGCCCGATCCGCTGTGCGCGCCGCTCGGGCCCACCCGTCGCCCGACCGCCACCCCTCATCGAGTCGCTCCGCGACGCTGTTATCAGTTGATCCATCCGGGCCAGCGACAGCGCCAGATGCGCGCCGCGCTTACCGCCCGCGATGGCGTGCACCTCGTCCACGATCACCGTGCCGACATCGCTCAGCGTCTCCCTGGCCGCGGAGGTGAGCATCAGGAACAGTGATTCGGGCGTGGTGATCAGAATGTCGGGTGGTGTCCGCTGCATCGATCGCCGGTCCGCCGGACTGGTATCCCCGGACCTGACGCCGACGGTGATCGTGGGCGGGTCCAAGCCGAGGCGCTTCGCGGTCTGGGTGACCCCGACCAGCGGCGCGCGCAAATTCCGTTCCACGTCCACCGCCAATGCCTTCAACGGCGACACATAGAGCACCGAGGTGCCCACCTTGCCCTCCCGCTTCGGCCGGGTGGCGAGTTGATCGATGGCCCACAGAAAGGCCGACAGCGTCTTACCCGAACCGGTCGGCGCGACGACCAAGGTGTGCTCACCTGCGGCAATGGCCTGCCACGCGCCCAGTTGTGCGGCTGTGGGCGCGGGAAATGCGCCGTCGAACCACTCCTGGGTCGCGGTGGAGAACTGGGCCATGGCATCAGTGTGCACCCGGGCACCGACAACCGGCAGCGGCGGCCGGAAGACTTCGAGCCGGGCAAATGGCTCGCAGCCCGAGCGAAGGGGTGGCAATCGAAGTACGGCCGCCAGCGCCGCACCGTACGCTTCCAACCGTGCAAAAGGTGCTCAGACTCGACCTGGTCAGCCATGGCATGACCGAGGCGATGCGAAAGGCACGTTTTCCAGTAGACGAATCGCTGACCGAGGCCGGTCGCCGAGCAATCGCGGCGTATGGCCGCCTGACCGCGGCGCGCGTGCTCACCGGACCCGAACGCCGGACCGTGGAAACGGCTGCGCTGATGGGACTTCCGGGCGAGGAGGACGCCCGGCTGCGCGATCTGGATGCCGGCGCGTGGCGCGGCGGCGAACTGATGTCGGTGCCGCAGGATGAGCTGTATGCCTGGCTGACCGACCCGCAGTTCCGCGGTCACGGTGGCGAATCCGTGACCGATGTGGTCGAGCGGACCAGGTACTGGATGGCCGAAATCGCCTCCGAGGGCATGTCCACCATCGCGGTCACCCATCCGGCGGTGATCCGCGCGGCGCTGCTGGTGACCCTGGACGCGCCGCCGAAATCGTTCTGGCGGATCGACATTCCGCCGGGCAGCGTCACCCGGCTGCATTACCGCGGCGAATGGACGTTGCACTTCACGGCGTGAGATCCGGGCTCATCGCGCGCAGCGGTCCATCGCCCATCGTCACGAGCAGTCGTACCGCATCGGTGATCAGCCGCACCGGAATCGACGGATCGACGGCCCGCTGCATGCCGAGTCCGATGCCCATGCTCAGGATTGCCGTCGCGGCATTCTCCGCGGGCATCGGTAGTGGGATTCCGATCGTGTCCGAAAGCGTCTGCACCTGCGCCGCGACGGCGCCGCGCATCATGGCGAGGCTGGAGACCAGCGCGGCCTTGAGTTCCGGATCGTCGCGGGCGACCGTGGCGAATTCGAATTCGAGCATGGTCCAGCCGACATCGCCGATGGTGTGCTCGGCCCATTCGTGGAAGCGCGCGAGCTGATCGTCGAGCGTCTCGCCCGCCGCCATCAGATCGGCCACCTCGCCGAACTTCGTCGCGTGGATCAGCCCGAGCACCTCCAAACAGAGCTCCTTCTTGGTACGGAAGTTCGAGTAGACCGCGCCCTTCGAGTAGCCAGCCTCCTCGGCGACCCGCTCCAGACTGGTTTTCGCATAGCCCTCGGTCAGGAAGAGATCGCGTGCGGTCGCGATCAGGTCGGCCCTGGTACGGGCCTGACTTTCGGACCGGGTCAGACGTGCCATACCGCAGATTCTACGTACCCATGGATTTCGGATACCAAAGGTATTTGAATTCTGCTAGTGTTTGAAACCATGGGTAACAAAAACCGGTCGCAACGGCGCGGCCTGGCCATCGGCTGCGGCGGCACGCTCGGGTTCGCCTGGATCGTCGCCGCGCTGGCCGCCACCCGCGAGGTGCTGGATTGGGATCCGCGCGAAGCTGACGTGCTGCTCGGCACACCGGCCGGTGCCGAGACGGCCACCCTGCTCGGCAGCGGTGTCGGCGTGGATGAACTCGTCGCCATGCAGCGGGGCACCTCGGCGAATCCGATCCTGTCGGCGCATATGGGTGCCGAACCCGGACGGTTCCCGCCGCTGCCCCGGCCGCGGCTGGGTGCGTTGGCATTGAGTCTGCGTGCGCCCGCGACCGGACAGCGGTTGCTCACCGCGGGCAGCGGCCTACTGCCGATCGGTGGTGGTGATGCGAGCTGGTTGCAACATCTGGCCGATCGCCTGAATCCCGGCCGCTCCTGGGTGTCTCATCCCGCGACCTGGCTGGTCAGCATGGACTATGCGACAGGAGAACGGGTTCCGTTCGGCGCGCCCGACGCACCGTCGGCGCACTTGGGTGCGGCGCTGCGCGCATCGTGGGCGGTACCCGGCTGGTTCCCGCCCGTTTCCATTGCCGGACGCCGTTTCATCGATGGCGGTGCGGGCTCGACCGCATCGGTGGATCTGCTTGCCGCGCAACAACTCGACGAGGTGCTGGTGCTCGCACCGATGGCCTCCGTCGAAGCAGTCCCCGCGACCGGTCCCGGTCATTTCCTGGAGCGGCAGCTGCGCAATCGCATGAGTGCCCAGCTCGCCGCCGAGGTCGGGGTATTGCGTGCGGCGGGCACGCGCGTCCTCGTGATCGGCGCCACCGCAGCCGATCTCGCGGTGATGGGCCCGAATTTCATGGACGGTCGCCGCCGTCTCCAAACCTTCGAACACAGTCTGTGCAGCACCCGCCGAGCGCTGGAACAAGGAGTCTTCGCATGAATATTCTCGGTCACGGTTATCCGGATATCGACCTCGAGGGCGCGCGGGTGCTGATCACCGGTGCGGGCCGCGGCATCGGACAGTCGACCGCGGAACTGTTCGCGGCCAAGGGCGCTGAAATCGCTATCGCCGATGTCGATACTGCCGCAGCCGAATCCGCCGCTGCGGCGATCGGTGCGCGTGCCTATGAGCTCGACGTCCGTGCTCGCGACCAGTGGGACAAGGTCGTGGCCGACTTCGGTGCGGTGGATGTTCTCGTCAACAATGCGGGCGTCATGCCCGCGGGCGCGTTCCTCGACGAGCCCGACGCGGTCGGCCACGCCACCTTCGATATCAACGTCTGGGGCCTCATCCACGGCATGCGCGCGGTGGTGCCCGGCATGATCGAGCGCCGCCGCGGCCACGTCGTCAATGTCGCCTCGCTCGCGGGCAAGATCCCGGTCGCGGGCCTCGCCGTCTACAACGCGAGCAAATTCGCCGCCGTAGGCCTGTCCGCCGCAACACGTTTGGAGTTCGCACCACAGGGTGTCAGCGTCAGCTGCGTCATGCCCTCGGCCGTCCGCACCCGCCTGTCTTCCGGACTGACCCTCGGCAAGGGCATGCCCACCGTGGACCCCGAAGATGTCGCCGCCGCCATCCTGCAAACCTGCGGAACCCGCAAGTCCGAGGTAGCCGTCCCGAACTACCTGGGCCCCATCGACATAGCCTTGGCCGCCGCCCCCGAACGCGCGGTCCGCCTCGTTCGCCGACTCCTCGACGGCAACCGCGCCCTGCACCCCGCCGATGCCGAAACTCGCGCGCAATACGAACAGCAGGTCCGTTCGATCACCGAATAGCCGAAACTTTTCCATCCGTCCCACGCGATGCCTCGGCACCTGGTTCCGGACTTTCCGTAGCTGAACCGGCCTGGACCCCATCTCGCGATCTGGCATCCCCGTATGTGGGGTACCAGGTGCGGAGACGGGGTGCCAGGTCGGTGCGGCTGCTAGAGCTGCGGGGGTTTGATGCCGAGATCCTGGAGGCTGTTTCGGTAGAGCTCGACGTTGGCCAGTTTGATGTCCTCGTAGCCGCGGACCAGGTCGGGGAGTGCGGCGGCTCGGGTGGCGCGGTCGTAGTCGGCTGGGGCGAGGCCGGTGGCCAGGGTGGTCACCATTTCCGTGTAATGGGCGAGCAAGGCCCGTTCGACGCGGCGGACGTGGGCGTAGCCGAAGGGGTCGAATTTGGTGCCGCGCAGGCGCTTTCCTTTGGCGAGAACGCGCAGGGCGAGGTGGCTGCGGGGGCTGAGGCCGATCTTCTTCCTGCGGCCCATGGCGCGCAGGATCGGCGGGTGCAGGCGGTAGGTGAGGTTGGCGCCGTCGGGGAGTTGCTCGCTGACCTGGTCGAGGAAAGCGGGGTCGGTCAAGCGGCGGGCAACTTCGTATTCGTCCTTGTACGCGGTGAACTTGTAGAGGCCGCGGGCCACCTGCTCGCTGAACTCGGTGCGATCGGTGACGCGTTGCTCTGCCTCCCAAATGCGTTGCACGGCGCGGATATAGCCGCGCGCGACGCGTACGCCCTGGAAGCCGATCAGCTCGACGGCACGCAGTTCGAGCAGCCGCCTGGTCTCACCTGTCGCGGTCACGCCGTCGAAGAGGTCTGCCGGAATGGCGATCTCGGCGCGCTTGTGCGTCTTTCGCGCGGTGACAGCGGCGAACTCGTCCGGCCGCGCGATCGCCACCCGGCCCCAGCGGAATGCCGCGATATTGGCATGCACCGCAACGCCGTTGATCTCGATGGCCTCCTCGATCGCCGACGCGGGTATGCGCAGGCCACCGATCTGGTAGGCGGCGCCGACGAGCAGGAAGTTGGCGGCCGCGGTATTGCCGAACAGCACCTCGGCCGCGGCCAGCGCGTCGAACGACCGCACTGAACGCGACACCTGTTCGAGCCGGGAAAGCAATTCGCGCTCTTCGGGATACGCGACGGACTTGTCGTAGACCATTTCGCCGGTCGCGGTCTTGCTGGTCGACGCGACGGACAAGGTGGTCTGCTTCGACCCGTAGGCCAGATTCTTGCTATCGGTGGCGGCGAGCAGGTCGAACGCGACGATGCAATCGGCCGAACCCGGCGTCAGGCGGTTCGCCGGTTCCAATTCGCCACTCGCGAACCGCAGGTGCGATACGACCGGTCCGGCCTTCTGGCTCAGGCCGATCTGGTCCAGGCTCGCCACCTCGTACCCGGCGCGCAACGCCGCGGTCGCGAGCACCTGGTTGACCGTCACGATTCCGGTGCCGCCGATACCGGCGAGGAATACGTTCTGGGTCGTCGCCGGTGCATCGTTCGACAGGTCGGGCAGTACTGGTGGCTCAGTGCGCCGAGTTGCCTTGCGCTTCTCGGCCTTCGCTGGAAGCTCGACCGTTACGAACGAGGGGCAATCTCCGTCCATGCAGCTGTAGTCGGTATTGCACGAGGTCTGATCGATACGGGTTTTGCGGCCGAATTCGGTATCGACCGGCTGCACCGAAAGGCAGTTGCTCTTGACGCCGCAGTCACCACAGCCCTCGCAGACCGCCTCGTTGATGACCACCCGGGTCCGCCGGACCGGCAGCGTGCCCCGCTTGCGCTGACGGCGCGCGTCCGCGGCGCAGTGCTGGTCGTAGATGAGTACGGTCACGCCGGGGATCTCGCGCAGGGTGCGCTGGGCTTCGTCGAGCCGATCCCGGTGCCAGAGCAGGGTTCCGGCGGCGAGGTCGCGCTTGCGATACTTCTTGGGTTCATCGGCGCAGATGATGATCTGCCGCACGCCCTCGGTGGTGAGTTTGCGGGTCAGCTCGGGCACCGCGAGCGCGCCCTCGGCGTCCTGCGCGCCGGTCATCGCGACGACGTCGTTGTAGAGCAGCTTGTACGTGATATTCACGCCCGCGGCGATACACGCCTGCACCGCGAGTTGTCCGGAGTGGAAATACGTTCCGTCACCGATGTTCTGGAACAGATGCGGCACCGAGGTGAACGGGGCCTGACCGATCCACTGCGCACCCTCGCCGCCCATCTGGGTCAGCCCGGTCACCTTGCTGTCTTCGCGGCCGGACATGGTCACCATGGTGTGGCAGCCGATGCCGCCACCGGCGATCGACCCTTCCGGCACGGCGGTGGACCGGTTGTGCGGACAGCCGCTACAGAAGTAGGCGGCCCGCTTCGCGGGCAGAACCGCAAGCGACAGTGGCTGCGGCAAGGGACGTTTCATCTCCAGCCGACCCTGGAGCGCGCGGCGCAGCGGTGCCACGATCCGGCCCGAAGTGAGCTCGCCGTCCTGCGCGAACAGCGGCCGGTTCTCGGCATCGCGCTTGCCGATGATCTGTGGCGCATCGGAAGTGCCGTACAGGATTTCGCGTATCTGTGTTTCGATGAACGCGGTCTTGTCCTCGACGACGACGATCCGCTCGAGCCCATCGGCGAACTGCCGGACCCGTTCGGGTGCAATGGGATACGGCATGCCGATGCGCAGCAGTCGAACCCCGGCGCGATGCAGTGCGTCATCGTCGACGCCGAGATCGATCAGCGCCTGGCGCACGGCATCGAATGTGGTTCCGGTGGCGGCGATGCCGATGTGGGCGCGCACCGGATTCACCTCGATGACGTCGAGTTCATTGAGTGTGCTGTAGGCCTGCACCATTTTCCAGCGCGGCCCGTACAGATCGGCCTCGGCGAGCACGCTGTCCGTCGGCGCGGCCATCGGCCGCTGGAGATAGGTGAACGGCCTGCCCTCCCACTCGATCTCGGGGACGGTGATGTCGATATCGCCGACCGAGCCGTCGACTGTCCACGCGCCGTCGGCGACGTCGGCGACGATCTTCAGCGCGACCAGGCATCCCGATGCCCGCGAGAGCGCGACACCGTGCAGACCCATCGTGATGATTTCGCGGGCGTTGCGCGGAAACAGCACCGGAATACCCATTGCCGCCAGCGAACGCTCACTCACCGCGGGGACGGTCGAAGACTTGGAAGCCGGATCATCGCCGACCAGCAACAGGACACCGCCACGGGCATTCGCGCCGTACATATTGGCGTGCCGCAGTGCGTCCGTCGCGCGATCGAGACCGGGGCCCTTGCCGTACCAGACTCCGACAATGCCGTCATGCGTCGCCGCGCCCGCGGGCAGATCCGCTTGGCTGCCCCACACCGAGGTCGCCGCGAGTTCCTCGTTCAAGCCGGGAACGAACGAAATATCGTGCTCGGCCAGTACATTCGGCATCCCGTTGAGCATCTTGTCGACGCCGCCGAGCGGGCTGCCCTGATATCCGGATACGAAGGTGCCGACCCGGCGTCCGGCGCGCAGATCACGAACATGCTGCTCGACCAGCTGTCGAGCAATCGCCTGGACGCCGGTGAGGACAACGGTGCCCGCGCCGACGCGATAGCGGTCGGCCAGGTCATAGGGGGCTGGGATCAGTTCGCGGTCCGCGAGCTCGGTCATGGAGTCCACCCGTCCGCGAGGCGCCGATCGGGCGCTTCGCTTCGTTGAGCATTTCTAGCCGCCATCCTGTACTTGAAGAGCTGAACGCACAACTGATGTGCGACACGCTGAGCAGACTGCTCAATATGTAGCTCGACTGGTGGGCATGAGCTGCGCAGGATGCGAGGTGAAATGTGACCCCGGCCACGCGAGCCGGAATGATTGCATCACGCCACCGGACCACCCCAGGCAAGTTCGTTCGCGCCAGGGGAGCTCACGCACCAGCCGAGTCCGGGTACCAAGCGAAGTTCGCGGCCCGCCAGGCCATGGGCTGGGACTCGTGTGTGCCAAGCGAATTCGCGCACGGAGCAGGTCGGGCGGGCCGGGTGTATTCGTGCGGGCGGCGCGAGTTCATGCGGAGCAGGTGAGTTCGTGACCCCTTGTCGGAACTGGGCACCACTTGTGTAGGTGCCCAGTTGGAAGGCGGGTTTCCGATACGCCCATCACGGTGTGCGGGAGCTCGGGTGCGCCGCATCCGCGGAGTCGCCGCTGCGATGGCAAGGAGCTACAACCAGGCGACTACACCGCCGTGGTGGGAGCAGGTGCCGGAGCGGTGCTGGCTGTAGCTGTAGGTGCCGTCGGTGCAGCGGGCGGTGGCTCCGGGCGGGGCGGCGGGTGCGGACTGGGGGCGGTGGACACATTGGTTGTCCGAGTTGAGGTAAGAGTCGTTGCCGCAGGACGGCTGGGATTGGGCGAGCGGGGCGGCTGCCGCGGGTGGTGCCGAGGCGATCGGTGCGGGCGGTGCGGGGACCGCCGCAGGTGGTGCCACCGAGGTGGTCGGCGGTGCGGTCGTCGGAGCTGCGGTGGTCGGCTGCGGTGACGTTGTCGCAACCGGTGTCGAGGTGACCTTGGACGTGGTGATCGACGCCGTCGCGGCGGTGAGGCCGGGGCCGCTCGATTGCGGCGCGCAGCCGCTGAGCAGCAGTGTGAGCGCACCCGCGAGTGCGAGGCCGGTGCCGACGAGAGTGTTGACGCGGATACTCATGTTCCCCTACTGAGATGCTGCCAGGCCGGTCTGAAGGTTTGGGCGCCTGGGCTACTCGCTCAATCGGCCTGGCATACATCCCGTTACCGACACTCCCGGCGACTCGCCGCAGAGCGCACGCGACGAAAAAACGTCCAGGCCAGTCGGTTTAGCGCCGACCGGCCTGGACCATCAGTGGCAGGGGCAGGATTCGAACCTGCGACCTCTGGGTTATGAGCCCAGCGAGCTACCTAGCTGCTCCACCCCGCGTCGTACGAGCAACGTTACGTCGATGCCGGTGGTGCGCGCGAGCGATTATTCGCTCTGCTGTTGTGGCTCAGCCGAATTGGATGCCCTGCGCCAATGGCAGCTGATCGGAGTAGTTGACGGTGTTGGTCGCGCGCCGCATGTACGCCTTCCACGAGTCGGACCCGGATTCCCGTCCACCACCGGTCTGCTTCTCCCCGCCGAACGCGCCGCCGATCTCCGCGCCGGAGGTGCCGATATTGACGTTGGCGATGCCGCAGTCGGAGCCGTCGGCGGCGAGGAAGCGTTCGGCCTCGCGCTGGTCGGCGGTGAAGACGGCCGAGGAAAGGCCTTGCGGAACACCGTTGTGCAGGTCGACGGCGGCGTCGAAGTCGCGGTAGGTGAGCACGTACAGGATCGGTGCGAAGGTTTCCTCACGGACCACGGCGGTCTGAGCGGGCATGCGGACAATCGCGGGACGCACGTAAAAGGCGTCGTCGCCGAAGCCGTCGACTCGCTCACCACCGCAGACCAATTCGCCGCCGTCGGCAAGCGCACGATCGATCGCCGCACGCATCCCTGCGTAGGCGCGGCCGTTGATCAGCGGGCCGACGAGCACACCGTCGTCGAGCGGATTGCCGACGCGCAGTTGTCGATACGCCCCGGCCACGCGATTCAGCAGCGGTCCGACGACATCGGCGTGCACGATCAACCGGCGCAAGGTCGTACAGCGCTGTCCGGCCGTACCCGCCGCCGCGAATACGATGCCGCGCGCCGCCAGCTCCAGATCCGCTGTGGGCGTGACGATCGCGCCGTTGTTACCGCCCAATTCCAGCAGGCATCGCCCGAACCGAGCGGCCACCCGCGGTGCCACCGTGCGGCCCATCCGGATCGAACCGGTCGCGCTCACCAGTGCCACCCGCTCGTCCTCGACCAGCCGGGACCCGACCGCCGCGCCACCTTGAATCAGTTGATGCACTTCGGGATCCGCGCCGACATCGGCCGCCGCACGGCGCAGCAGCGTATGGCAGGCCAGCGCCGTCAGCGGTGTCGTCTCCGACGGCTTCCACACCACGGTGTCGCCGCAGACCAGCGCGAGGGCGGTATTCCACGCCCACACCGCGACTGGGAAGTTGAATGCCGAGATGACCCCGACCACGCCGAGCGGATGCCAGGTCTCCATCAGCCGATGTCCGGGCCGTTCCGAGGGCATGGTCTTGCCGTAGAGCTGGCGCGACAGACCGATCGCGAATTCGCAGATATCGATCATTTCCTGCACCTCGCCGACGGCCTCCGCGGCGATCTTCCCCGCCTCCAGGGTGACCAACTCGCCGAGTTCGGCCTTGTGCGCGGTGAGCAGTTCGGCCAGTCGCCGCACCACCCCGGCCCGCACCGGCGCGGGTACGGTGCGCCAGCCGCGGAAGGCCGCCGCCGCCCGCTCGATCGCCGCATCCGCAGCGTCGAGGGAATCGGCGGGCAGGGTCATGAGCGTGCCGCCGGTGATCGGCGTTCGTGCGGGCAGCTCGCCCGCGACCGGTGTCGGCGCGCCGAGTGTGTGCAGCAGTCCGGCCGCCCGGGTTGCCAGGTTCTCGGTCAGGTGGTCGTCGAGCGTATCTGTCATCGGTTGCTCCGCTTTAGCTTTGGGTCGGCGAACAATATCGGATGGGTACGGTGCGTTAACGAGCAGAAGTTTTTGCCACGAGCAGCCCCCGCTGGGTTAGCCTTCGCTGATGGCGGATACACCGGCAAGACCCGTACTCGATGACATCGATCGCCTGCTGATTCGTGAACTGATGGCCGATGGTCGCGCCACCCTGTCGAATCTGGCCGAAAAGGCGAGCTTATCGGTCTCGGCTGTGCAGTCGCGGGTCCGCAGACTAGAGGCGCGCGGGGTGATCCGTGGCTATACCGCGCATGTCGATCCCGAGGCGCTCGGGCAACTGTTGTCGGCATTCGTCGCCATCACTCCTCTCGACCCCTCGCAACCCGATGACGCGCCCGCCGTGCTGCAACATATCCCGGGGATCGAGGCATGCCACTCGGTGGCCGGTGACGAGAGTTACGTGTTGCTGGTGCGGGTGGCCTCTCCTCGGCACCTCGAGCAGTTGCTACAGGAGATCAGGGCGACCGCCAACGTGCGAACTCGAAGCACCATCATCTTGCAGACATTCTACGACAGGTAGCCTCTGACCGTAATTCCTCCGTTATTCCGTAGAACTTTCGTAAAGATTTACGTACCCTACGGGTGTGACCATCGAACTGGAGCGCACCCGCGCGGGGAGTGGCACTGCACCGGTCACCCCCGCCTCCCGGGTACACGAGATCCTGTCTGCACACATCCTCGCCGACGGATTCGACCTGGTGCTGGATCTACGGAAATCCCGTGGCTGCCTGATCGTCGACGAACGAGACGGCAGCTCCTACCTCGACATGTTCGGCTTCTTCGCCTCGAATGCCCTCGGCATGAACCATCCCGCCCTGGCCGAGGACGAAGAGTTCCGCGCGGAACTGAGCGTCGCGGCGCTCAACAAGCCGAGCAACTCCGATATCTACACCGTCGAGATGGCCCGCTTCGTCGAAACTTTCGTGCGGGTGCTGGGCGACACCCGGCTACCGCACCTGTTCTTCATCGACGGCGGCGGACTGGCGGTGGAGAACGCGCTCAAGGTCGCGTTCGACTGGAAGAGCAGGCATAACGAATCCCACGGGCGCGCACCGGAACTCGGCACCAAGGTGCTGCACCTGACCGGAGCGTTCCACGGCCGCACCGGCTACACCATGTCGTTGACCAACACCGACCCGGTGAAGACGGCCCGCTTCCCCAAGTTCGATTGGCCGCGCATCGATGCGCCGTTCCTTGCCAATGGTGTCGATATCGCCGCCGCCGAAGCACACGCGCTCGACCAGGCCCGCCACGCCTTCGCTGAAAACCCGCACGACATAGCATGTTTCATCGCCGAACCGATCCAGGGCGAAGGCGGCGACCGGCATATGCGCCCGGAGTTCCTGCAGGCCGTGCAGCGGCTCTGTCACGAGAACGACGCGCTGTTCATCCTCGACGAGGTGCAGACCGGCGTCGGCATGACCGGAACCACTTGGGCCTACCAACAACTCGGGCTCGAGCCCGATATTGTCGCGTTCGGCAAGAAGACCCAGGTCTGCGGCATTATGGCGGGCGGGCGCGTGGACGAGGTGCCCGACAACGTCTTCGTGGTCAGCTCTCGGATCAATTCCACCTGGGGCGGCAATCTCACCGATATGGTCCGGACCCGGCGCATCCTCGAGGTGTTCGAGCGCGATGAGCTGATCGAGCGGTCCCGGCCGCTCGGCGCCCACCTGCTGCGGCGTCTGGAACAGCTTGCGGGCGACCACCCTCGGGTTACCGAACCGCGCGGACGCGGCTTGATGTGTGCCATCACGCTGGCCTCGGCCGAACTGCGGGACGAGGTGCTGACCGCGCTGCGGGAACGCGAGCATGTGCTGATTCTCGGCACCGGCGAACGGGGCATCCGGTTCCGGCCGCCGCTCACCGTTACCGAATCGGAGCTGGATGCCGTGGTCGATGCGCTCGATCGGGTGCTCAACGACGCCGGATAGTTATCCGACCGCAAACGGAAATTTGACTGTCCGAGTACGCATTTCCGGATGATTCGGGCAATCCGTCGCGCACCGGGCGGCGATTGCTGTGGAATCCGGGCGCCAGCGCCTAGGCTTCGCACCCATGTCATCTCGTCTTCACCACCTCCTGGCACGGTGCAGCGCGTGAACCGACAGCGCGAGCACCGAACCTGCGCACCACTGCTCGCCGCGCTGACCGTCCTCGTGACGGTCGCGGGGTGCGCCCCGAGCGAGGCCGGATCGGTGGGTGTGACGACTGTGCCGCCCACCACGGTCGCCGCCCCGACCAGCGCGGCACCGCCGCATCTGGAGAATCTGCTACCCGGTATGCCGCCGCCGTTGTCGCCGACCGACGTCTATGCCGCGAATCGGGAGTTGAGCCCGGCGGTGGCCGATCATCGGCCCCTGGTCTACGTGCCGAACAGCGAATCGCATTCGGTTTCGGTGATCGATCCGGCAACGTTCCAAGTGATCGACAATTTCCCGGCCGGTGGTCGAGAACCCCAGCATGTGGTGCCGTCCTATGACATGCAGACGCTGTATGTCACCAATGATCTGCCGATCGGCGGGGGCACCCTGCTGCCGATCGATCCACGCACCGGCAAACCCGGCGAGCCCTTCCCGGTCCGCGACCCCTACAACATGTACTACACACCGGATGGCCGATACGCGCTGGTCGTCGCCGAGGCGGATAAGTCGCTGGACTTCTACGATCCGCACACCTGGCAGAAGGTGCACGCCCTCGCGGTGCCCGACTGCGCGGGCGTCGACCATATGGACTTCACAGCCGACGGTCGATTCGCCCTGGTCAGTTGTGAATTCATCGGCCGCATGCTGGTCTTCGATGTGGCCGAGCGCGAGGTGGTCAAGATGATCGACCTGCCGGGCGGTCGTGGTGGCATGCCGCAGGACGTCAAGCTGTCCCCGGACGGGCGCACCTTCTTCATCGCCGATATGGTCGCGGACGGCATCTACACCATTGACGCATCGTCCTGGGAGAACACAGGTTTCGTGCCGACCGGCAAAGGTACGCACGGCCTGTATGTCACTCGCGACTCCAAGCAGATGCTCATCACCAACCGGCGCGAGGGCAGCATCTCCGTCTGGGATTTCGCCGCGAATGCACTGGTGCGCAAGTGGTTCATACCGGGCGGCGGCAGTCCTGATATGGGCAACCTCTCCGCGGACGGCCGCGTTTTCTGGGTATCGGGTCGAAACCACGCTGAGGTGTATGCCATCGATATCGAGAACTGGAACCTGTTGGCGCGCATACCCGTAGGGCGTGGGGCGCACGGACTCATCATATGGCCGCAGCCGGGCCGCTACTCCACCGGACATACCGGTGTGATGCGCTGAGTCGGCTTCCGGCTCAAGGGAGCCGGAGGCCGAGGCCGCCCTCTACGAAACGGCGAACCGCGGTGGTTCCGGTTTCGAGGGCGGGCTCGTAACCGGGGCGGGCCCAGCCGGTCAGTTCGGCGGTGTTGCCTGCACCGGGCGTCACGACGATTTCGGCGACCAGTTCGGCGGTGGTGGGTTCGCAGACGGCCCAGGAGAAGTGGGATTCGTCCGCCCACTGCTCGGTGCGGAGGGTGACGTAGTTCGGATCGGTGATGCCGCCGTCGGCGAGGGCGGGGCGGTCATCGATGCGATCGTCGGCGCGCAGGGCACGCAGGTACCAGGTGCCCGCATTGATCTCGACGGGTTCCATCAGTCCTCCAGTTCCCTGCGGCGGCGACGGTCGCGCGGGCGGCGGCGTCGATGCTCGTGCCGACCGCCGAACAGCAGTGCGCCCGCGAGCGGGATGGCGAGGAACCAGAGCCAGCTGCCGGTGACGAAGAAGAGGATGACGGCGACGATCGGGATCACCGCCATCGCCCGCTCCGGCCACTCGGCGATGAACCCGGAGTCGCGCTTGGCGGGCACCGCCGCGACAGGGGCGGGTTCGGGCAGGTCGACGAAGACTTTGTCCAGGTCGCCGCGAGTCAGCGCGGCCGCGACCACGGCACTGCGCTCGTCGAACTCCGCAACGCTGAGCCGCCCGGCGGCGAAATGATCGGACAGGCGCTGCATCGCTTGCTCACGCTCCGCGGTGCCGATGCGAATCTCGGGCAGGTCACTCATAACAGCAAGGCTAGCGGCTCTTACTGAACGCTCCCGCGCCACCGCATCGACGTCGTGCTCGTCGAATTTCGCGACGCCGAGCGGGCCGGTTGCGTCATGATCGGCTCTGCCGCCGGAACCGATTCGCGGAATCTGTAATGCCGGTGTGGATTTCGGGTAGCTAAAAGACGAACGGAAGGTAGTAGGAGGTTCGACATGGGCAAGACGTGGTTCGGCCACTACCGCCTCGATCGGTTGCTCGGCACCGGTGGGACCGGGCAGGTCTGGCTTGCCCGGGATACGGTCGCGGACCGCGCCGTCGCCCTGAAGGTGCTGGCCTGCTCGCACGCCGCGGATCCGACCTGTCGACTGCGGTTCACCAGGGAGGCTCGCCTGGCCGCCCAGGCCCCGGGACCGCACCGGGTTCCGATCCACGCCTTCGGCGAACTCGACGGCCGCCTCTATATCGATATGGAGTTCATCGAGGGCACCGATGTCAGCGCATTGCTGCGCGACGCCGGGCCGCTGGATCCAGCGGGTGCCGTGGCGATCATCGCGCAGACCGCGATGGCGCTCGATGCCATGCACCGGGTCGGCCTGGTGCACCGCGACGTCAAACCGTCCAACATCATGGTGGGCCCGACCGGGTTCGTCCATCTGATCGACTTCGGCATCGCACATCGCATTGATCAGCCCGCGATCACGGCGCACGGCAATGTGGTCGGCACCCTGGCATATATGGCACCGGAACGCTTCGACGGTGCCGCCGACGCGCCCGCGGACCAATACTCACTGGCCTGCGTTCTGTACGAATGCCTCACCGGCCAAAGACCTTTCGGCAATGTCGATTCCCCACAGCAACTGCGCGCCCACCTGCTGACCGCTCCACCCAGCGCCACCACCCTGAACCCCGCCGTACCCGCGACCCTGGCCGCCGTCATCACCCGCGCCATGGCCAAGGACCCGAGCGAACGCTATTCCAGCGCAGGCGAATTCGCCTGCGCGGCGTATGTCGCGGTGACCGGCCGCGAGGCCTCGACGGTCGAGATCGCCGCGGAAACCGTGCCGACAAACCATGGCCTGCCCGAGCCATGGCGTGCGGCCGAGTCGCTCGGCGCCGGTGCCGGGCCACGCGTCGCGGAGTCTGCCGGTGAGCCGATGCAGGTCGCTGAGTCAGCAGCTGCCTCGATGTGGGCCTTTGGGTCCGCGGGTGAGCAGATGCGAGATGCCGGGTCTGCGCATGCTGCGATGCAGGGCGGCCCGTTCGAGGGCGCGGAGATCGGGGCCGCGGGGCAGGGAATGCGTGATGTCGGTGGTGTGCGTGATTCGATGTGGGGCGGCCGGTCTGGGGGGCAGCCGGTGCGGGGCGGTACGGCCGCAGCTGAGCGAACGCGGGATGTTTGTACTTCGGGTGAGTCGACGTGGGTTGGTGGGGGTATGGGGCAGCCGGGGCGAGATGTCGAGTTGTCGGGGGAGAGTGAGGGTTTGTGGGGAGTTGGTCCGGGGCATGCGGCTGTTGCTATTGCCGCGTTGGTCGCTGTGATCGGGCTGGCGCTGTGGTTGGGGCGGCCGGGGGGCGAAACGAGTTCCGCGGCACCGTCGTCTGGCAGGACTACGCCTTCCGTTCCCGGATCGTTGGTGCCGACCGAATCGGTGCAGGCGGCGTCGCCGAATGTGGTGATTCCGGGTGTGGGGCAGCTGTGCGATCCGGATATCGACGGCATTACCGCTGCTGCCGACGGAACACCGCTGGCATGTCGAACTGTAGGTGGTGGCAGCGCGAATTGGGTTCCCGCGCAGCCCTTCGGCGAGATACCCGAACAGCAGTCGGAACCCACGATCGTTGGCAATGGAAATCCGCATGTGGACAACTCGGCCAACGGCGACTCGGGCAACGACAAGCCGAACAAGGGCAAGCCCGGCCATGGCGGCCGCGCCAAGCCGGGCAAGTGAGCAGTGCCGAGTGGTACACCCCGGTGTTTGCGGCGGTCGTGCGTCGCCGATTGAGTAGGAATACGTAGGGGAGCTCACACTGTTCGAGGATGGGTGGCGGGGCTAGGGTCGGGGATAGGTTCGGGGGATGCGGTTTCGATCGGGTTGCCGCCCCACTCCGCAATGGCGCGGCCACCTGCCTCGTCCCAGTGATGGAGGTCAGTGATGGGGGAACAGTTCGGGAAGTACCGGCTCGACCGTTTGCTCGGGCGGGGCGGTATGGGGGCGGTATGGCTGGCGCATGACAGCGAAACCGGGCGCACGGTCGCGCTGAAGGTGCTGGCGGAGCAGGTGGCCGCCGATGCGGACTATCGAAAGCGGTTCCAGCGGGAGGCCCGGCTCGGATCGAGTCTGCGACATCCGCATATCGTGCCGATCCACGGTTTCGGGGAACTCGACGGTCGGTTGTACATCGATATGGAGTACATCGATGGCATCGACCTGGCCGAAATGCTGGCCAGGGTCGGCACTTTGACACCCACCGCGGCCGTCGACTTCGTGACGCAGGCGGCCTCGGGTTTGGATGCGGCGCATCGAGCCGGGCTGATCCACCGTGACGTGAAACCGTCGAACATCCTGGTCGGCACCGGTGGGCATGCATATCTGATCGACTTCGGCATCGCGCAGAGCCTGGGCCAGACGGCCGTCACCGCCACCGGCATGGCCATCGGCAGCTGGGCCTATATGGCGCCGGAACGTTTCAACGGCACCGTCGACGCCCGCTCCGACGTCTACTCCCTGGCCTGCGTCCTCTACGAATGCCTGACCGGCCGCCGCCCCTACGGCGACACCGACCCGGCCCGTCAGATGCACGGCCACCTGATGACCGACCCGCCCCGCGTGTCGACCGTGAACCGCGCTGTCCCACCGGAATTGGACGCGGTAATCGCCCGCGGCATGGCCAAGGACCAGACCCACCGCTATCCCTCCGCCCGCGAATTCGCCGCCGCCGCCTACACAGCCGCCGCCTTCGCGCGCCTCCCACACCCCGCACCGCATCCATCGGCACCCGACGTGGCCACCCCCTCGGCCCAGCACTCGACACCCGATGTGCCGACTGCATCCGCTCGGCCACCAGCTGTGTTCTCCGCGCAGCCTCTACTCCCAGATGCGCCGCGGCCGCGCGCGTCGCAATCGGCTGCAGCGCAGCCTGCGCACCAGGATGCGCCGCAGTCGCATACGCCGCGGTCGGCACCCCAGCCTCCGCTCTCAGGCGCACGACAGCCGCACGCGCCGTTACCGCAGACCCGACGGCCGACCACAGATGCGCAGCCGACACCCACGCGGGTGGAGACGCACCCGCCGACGCGAGCGGAGACGCAGGCGCCGCTATCACGAATGGCAACACCGCCTCCGCCGCTTCCGGATGCGCCCTCGTCGTCACCTGAGACGCGAGGGCTTGTAGCGGATGAGCAGCCGACACCGACGCGGGTGGAGATACCCGCGCCGACACGGGTAGAGACGCACTCGCCGACGCGAGTGGAGACCCACGAGCCGACGCGAGCAGAGACACCCGCGCGGACGCGAGTGGAGACCCACGCGCCGACACAGGTGGAGACACACACGCCGTCTCCGTCGGCAGAATCACCAGCGTCACCCGTCAAGTCGCCGAAGCCACTCGATCCCACCAAGATCCTGCCCGAGCCCGGCCCAACGCCGACGCTCGTGGCAACCCGATTGGCACCGTCACCGGTGAGACCCGCCGCGCCGCAGCATTCCCCATGGTCACCGAATCGTCCTGCGGTCCAACCGACGCCGGTCGTGCGCGCAGCGAAACGGGCCGCACCACAACCGAAGCGGGCTCCGCTTGCCCCCCGCTGGTCGGTCTCGCAGCGCCGCCCATGGATCGCGTCACCGCCACGCAAGTATCAGCGTCGGCGCCGTAAGTCCTTCCTGTCCAGGGTGGTCGGCGCACTCGTCGTCCTATTCCTGACCCCGTTCATGCTGGCTGCGGGCTGTGCAGCGCTGATCGCCTTCGGCAATACCGGCAGTGGCGGCGGTACGCGCACGGCCGATCCATCGGTTGCGGTGCGCGACGGCGATACCGCGCAATCAGCCGAGCCGCCAGCGCCGGTGTCCGCGGGTTTGAACAGCCCGGTGCGCGACGGCAAGTTCGAATTCGTGGTCACCTCGGTGGATTCCGGTGTCTCGCGGATCGGATTGCAGAATGCGAGCGGCTCCTACTCCGTGGTCACAGTGGCGGTCCGCAATATCTCCGATGAGCCGAAGTGGTTCCTGCCCGTCGGTCAACGTCTCGTGGACACCCAGGGCCGCCAGGTCGACCACAATGCGATCGCGACCATGTGGCAGACCACCCAGCGCCGCTACGGCTACTCGTTCGAACTCCAGCCGGGCCAATCGGCCACCACCCAGCTGGTCTTCGACGTCGCGCAGGATGCCACCCCGAGTCGGCTCGAACTACACGACTTCATGCTCTCCAACGGCGCCACCGTCGAACTGAACTAACGCGGCCAGGGACGCATGCACGGCTTGCCGTCCGATCGTCAATGCCTGGTAGAGCAGCGCGGTATCGCGTGCGGCGCTGTCCACATCCGGGGAGCCGAGGGGCGGGTGGATTTGCAGAGCCGCGTCCCCGAGACCCGCCAGGAAGTTGTCCTCGACGGCCTGCTGATGCGGCCGCTGCAGCCAGGCGCGGTAGGCCCCCGGTGCCCTGACACGCAGATAGCTACCCCCGACGACCTGGTGCAGCCGAGGCGCTGGTGGGCGTTTTTCATCTGTGCGCCGGGTGCGCAGCACCAAGGCGTGCGTCGCGCCGTCGCGCACCGCGGTGCGGATCGGCACCGTTTCGGACAGCCCGCCGTCGAGGTATTCGGCACCGCCCAGCGGCACCGGCGGACCCGCGAGAATCGGCAGCCCCGCCGAGGCCCGCAATGCCGTCATCAGCGTGGGTTTGTCGACAATGTGACGGCGCAGATCGACCGCGTGCCCGGTGCGGATATCGGTGCCGATCGGATGAAAGGTGGTGCTATTGGCCAGAATTGCCGGAAAATCCATCGGCTCGATGCCGTCGTAGACCTCGTTCACCAGGTAGTCCAGATCGAAGGCGGGCCGCCCGCGCAGCAGCCGGGCCGGATCGACCGCGCGCCGCATGATCACCGGATCGGTCCAGGCCCGCATGCCCGACAGTGCCCGCCCGCACAAGAACCAGGCCGCGTTGATCGCGCCTGCCGAAGTGCCGTATACGGCATCGAAAACCGCGGCGAGCCCGAGTTCCTCTAGCGCCTGCACCATCCCGCTGGAGTAGACGCCGCGGCTGCCACCACCCTCGACGACCAAGGCGAGGCGGTATCCGTCTGCGCGGCTGGCTGATTCACGACGGCCGCGGATGACCTCCGCGACGGTGGGCACGACGGCAGAGCTGGTCACCGATCCACGATACGACAGAGCGGGCGCGGACGTCGTTGTCCAGCGCCCGCTCCGAGACGGTCTTCGCCAGCTGTTTACTTGATCTCTGCCAGCACGGTGCCCTGGGTGATGGCCGCGCCCGCCTCCACGGACAGTCCGGTGACCACACCGGCCTTGTGCGCGTTGACCGGGTTCTCCATCTTCATGGCCTCGAGCACCACGATCAGATCGCCCGCCTCGACCGACTGGCCCTCTTCGACCGCGACCTTGACCACGGTGCCCTGCATCGGCGCGGTGACCGCGTCACCGGAGGCCGCACCGCCGCCCGCGCCGCCACGCTTGCGCGGCTTGGGCTTCTTGCGGATCACTCCGGCGCCATTGCTGCCCGCGCCCGCGGCGCCGGCGCCGGCGCCGGCGGTGAAGTTGCCCGGCAGCGACACCTCGACCCGACGCCCGCCGACCTCGACGACGACCTTCTGCCGCGGCAGATCCTCGTCCTCGTCAGCGGCGGCACCGGCCGGGGTGTACGGCTCGACGGTGTTGACCCACTCGGTCTCGATCCACTTGGTGTAGACGTCGAACTTCTCGCCGTCACCGATGAACGCCGGATCCTCGACGATCGCGCGGTGGAACGGGATGACCGTTGCCAGCCCCTCGACGTGGAATTCGGCCAGCGCGCGCCGGGCCCGCTGCAGCGCCTGCTCCCGGTTCTCGCCGGTAACGATCAGCTTGGCCAGCATCGAGTCGAACTGACCGCCGATCACGCTGCCCTGCACCACACCGGAATCCACGCGCACACCGGGGCCACTTGGCTCCTCGTACACCGAAACGGGACCGGGCGCGGGCAGGAAGCCACGACCGGCGTCCTCACCGTTGATCCGGAACTCGAAGGCGTGCCCGCGCGGCGTCGGATCCTCTTTGATCGCCAGCTCGTGGCCCTCGGCAATGCGGAACTGCTGACGCACCAGGTCGATTCCGGCGGTCTCCTCGGTGACCGGGTGCTCGACCTGCAGGCGGGTGTTCACCTCGAGGAACGACACGGTGTCGCCCTGCACCAAGTACTCCACGGTGCCCGCACCGTAGTAACCGGCTTCCTTGCAGATGGCCTTGGCCGAAGCGTGGATACGCGCGCGCTGATCATCGGTCAGGAACGGCGCGGGCGCCTCCTCGACCAGCTTCTGGAACCGGCGCTGCAGCGAGCAGTCACGGGTACCGGCAACGACGACATTGCCGTGCTTGTCGGCGATGACCTGTGCCTCGACGTGGCGGGCCTTGTCCAGGTACTGCTCGACGAAGCATTCACCGCGACCGAACGCCGCGGTGGCCTCGCGGACAGCGGAGTCGAACAGCTCCGGAATCTCCTCGATGGTGTGCGCGACCTTCATACCGCGACCGCCACCACCGAAGGCGGCCTTGATCGCGACGGGCACGCCGTACTCCTTGGCGAACTCCACCACCTCGGCCGCGTTCTTGACCGGATCCTTGGTGCCCGCCGCCATCGGCGCCTTCGCACGCTCGGCGATGTGGCGCGCGGTGACCTTGTCACCGAGGTCGCGGATGGACTGCGGGGAGGGGCCGATCCAGATCAGCCCGGCGTCGATGACGGCCTGGGCGAAGTCGGCGTTCTCGGAAAGGAATCCGTAGCCGGGGTGGATGGCGTCGGCGCCGGACTTGGCCGCGGCGTCGAGGATCTTGTCGAAGACGAGGTACGACTCGGCCGAGGTCTGCCCGCCGAGGGCGAACGCCTCGTCGGCGAGTTTCACGAAGGGGGCATCGGCATCCGGCTCCGCGTACACCGCGACACTGCCGATACCGGCATCCTTGGCCGCCCGGATCACGCGAACGGCGATCTCGCCTCGGTTAGCTACGAGTACCTTCGATATCCGCGCGCTGGCATGGCTGGGCACTGAGCCTCCTGTTAGCAATCTTCTTGGTCGCCCCGTGGTCGACATACTTCCGTCTCGGGCGAGTGTAGGCAGTCTGCCAACAACCGCCGCACTCGGATAGCCCTACTCCACAGTAGGTCGCACATCACAATGCGCCTTCGGTTGTGATGCGCCCAGATCACGGCTATCGGGCGCGCGCCTTGCGGGTACCGGCCGTCGGTGCGTCACCCGGTTCATACCCCTTGGCAATCGGCATGCGAACCGAGTTGCCCCATTCGGTCCAGGACCCGTCGTAATTGCGCACGCTGTCGAACCCGAGCAGATAGGTCAGTACGAACCAGGTGTGGCTGGACCGCTCGCCGACCCGGCTGTAAACGACCAGATCATCCGCGACCGCCAGCGCGCCATAGATATCGTCCAATTCGGCGCGGGAACGGAAGCGCCCGTCGCTGTGGAAGGCCTCGGTCCACGGAATGTTGGTCGCGGTCGGAATATGTCCGCCGCGCAGCGCCGCGTCCTCGGGATTGGCGGGCGGCTGGATCAGCTCACCGGAGTACTCCTCGGGGGAGCGC
Organism: Nocardia pseudovaccinii; assembly: GCF_050942345.1. Lineage (NCBI taxonomy): Bacteria > Bacillati > Actinomycetota > Actinomycetes > Mycobacteriales > Nocardiaceae > Nocardia > Nocardia pseudovaccinii. The sequence continues at coordinate 8,620,451 of NZ_CP192074.1, read as the reverse complement.
ACGTCGATCAGCGGCTTGCCGAGGTGGGCGAGCACATCCTCGCGGAACGCCCGCACCGAACTGTCATCGCGCCGGACCGTCGGATATTCGCTGCGCGGCAGATAAGGCAGGTCGAAGGTGGTGTCGCGCACCTCGGAGATCCACGCGTCCCGTCCGCCGTCGAGCAGTCGCACATCCGGATGCCCGAACAGGGTGAAGACCCAGAACGTATGCGCGGCCTGCGCGTTGCCGCGATCGCCGTAGATCACCACGGTATCGTCGCGCTCGATTCCCTTGGCGCGCATCAATTCGGTGAACCGGACACCGTCGATATAGTCACGCGTAACCGGATCGTTGAGGTCGCCTCGCCAATCGACCTTGGTGGCGCCTGGAACGTGACCGATGTCATAGAGCAGGATGTCCTCATTGGACTCGATGATCTTCAGCCCCGGCGTGCCGATGTTTGCCGACAGCCACTCTGTGGTTACTAGTCGGTGAGGATGTGCGTACGAACCGAAGGCTGGATGAGAGTCCGGGGCAACGGGCACGATATGGGTCCTTCACACGAGGTAGACGGGTGGTTACAGCGGTTCGGGTCTCACGCCGATGTTAGGTGTGAGGCGTTAGTGAAACTCGTTTCAGATCACAAATCGGCTGAATGGGCGAATAAATCGCACCCTCATCCGATAAAGTCTCCCGGGAGGAGGGGTGAGCTATGTCCGATTCTTGGCCGAGGCGTCGACTGCTCGCGATCCTACGTGGCGCCAGCGAACCTCTCGACGCCCAAGAACTGGCCAGAATCACCGGACAGCACGTCACCACTGTTCGGTTCCATCTGGATGTGCTTACCAGGGAATCGCTGGTGCGGCAGTTCCAACAACCACCGCGCGGCCGCGGGCGCCCGCGCATCGGCTACAGCGCGGTGCAGCGATCGGTTGGTTATCAGGAACTGGCCCAGGTCCTGGCCGATCAGCTCGGCCCCGATCCACGGCGTCGCTCCGAGGCGGCCATTGCCGCCGGACGTGCCTGGGGCGCCAAACTCGACGCGGGCGACCACGCGGTCGAATCGCTGGAGGACGCCAAGGACGTCACCATGACGCTGATGTCCGAACTGGGTTTCGCGCCGGAGCGTGACGCGGCCGCCGAAACCGATCAGCAGGTCCTGATCCGGCTCACCGCCTGCCCGCTGCGCGAACTCGCGCGCACCCATTCCGAGGTGGTGTGCGGCGTGCACCTGGGCTTGATCAAAGAGGTGCTCGACCGGAACGGCGTGCGCGGTGAGGTGAATGTCCGGCTGCAACCGTTCGTCGAGCCGGAGCTTTGCGTGGTTCGATTGGAACTCATGGCACGGCGGGAGCCGGAGCGCGACGCGACACCGGTGCCGATCGGCGCGGAAGCCGGGGCGGAGGCGCGGATCGCACCGCCGTCAGCTGGGCGAATGGCGCCACAACTGCGCAATGCCGACCCCAATGTCGCCAAGCAGTCGGCGCAGCAGTGGTAGTCCGATCCCGATAACGCTCGACGGATCGCCGTCGATGCGATCGACGAACCAACCGCCCATGCCATCGAGAGTGAAAGCACCGGCCACCTGCAACGGCTCGCCGGTCGCGATGTAGGCGTCCAGCTCCTCGGGTTCGGGCTTGGCGAAATGCACTGTGGTGGAACTGCAGTCGACGGATTCGGCGACGATTTCGCCGTCGCGCATGCGCAGGACGCAGTGGCCGGTAATGAGATCCGCACTGCGCCCGGCCATTTCGGACCAGCGGGCCCGCGCGACCTCGGGTGTATGCGGCTTGCCCTGGAGTTCGCCGTCGACGAGCAGCATCGAATCACAGCCGACCACAACGCAATCCGCGGCGAAATCCGGAATCGTGGCGGCCACCGACCGTGCCTTGGCCCGTGCGAGCTCTACCACGACGACTTCGGGCGGCGTGCCGGGCGGCAGTGCCGCGGCAACGGCGTCCTCGTCGACATCGGAGATCCGGACGACGGGTTCGATGCCCGCCGAGCGCAATACCACGCGGCGGGCGGGCGACGCGGAGGCGAGAACGAGTCTCGTCATCCGATCAGTCGCGCAGGTGTGACAGTTGCGGGAAGGAGTATGGAGAGAACGGCGAGGTGCCGCGGTGCATCAGGGTCGGGCGACCCCAGGAGTCGGACGGACCGACCGGTCCGCTACTCGCGGTACCGTTCGCGGCCGCCGACAGCACACATACCAGCGCCGCGACTTCCTCATCGGACGGCGCACCCTTGATGACTCGGATGAACGGCTGCTCGGCCACCACTGGGGCCGGTGCTGCCGCTGGTGCGGCCGCCTCGACCGCATCCGCGATCGGGTCGACTGTGAGATCCAGTTCGACGGCGGTCAACACATCTTCATCTGCCACGGTCGTCACAGTGCCAGATCCTCTCTCTATTTCGATCGAGCCCATGCCCAACTCGAAGACATATGGATCAAGCGATCATCATCCTCGAATCGACTCATTGCGTCTCTGCAACCAGTGTGCGCGGCCCATCGAGGTTATCGCTTGATCACAGCGGAATGTTGCCGTGCTTCTTCGGTGGCAGGGTGACCATCTTGCGCTCGAGCAAACGCAGCGCCGAGACGATCTGGCCGCGGGTGTGCGAGGGCGGGATGACCGCGTCGACGTAGCCACGCTCGGCGGCCACGTAGGGATTCACGAGGGTGTCCTCGTACTCGTTCTGCAGCTCCAGCCGCAGCGCATCGACATCGTTTCCGCTCTTCGCGGCCTCTTGCAGCTGCTTGCGGTAGACGAAGCCGACGGCGCCCGAGGCGCCCATCACCGCGATCTGAGCACTCGGCCACGCGAGGTTCACATCGGCGCCCATGTGCTTGGAACCCATGACGTCGTAGGCGCCACCGTAAGCCTTACGGGTGATGATCGTGATTTTGCCCACAGTGGCCTCGCCGTAGGCGTAGAGCAGCTTCGCGCCGCGCCGGATGATGCCGTTGTATTCCTGGCCGGTGCCGGGCAGGAAGCCGGGAACATCGACCAGGGTGATGATCGGGATATTGAAGGCGTCGCAGGTGCGCACGAAGCGCGCGGCCTTCTCCGAGGCGTCGATATCGAGGCAGCCCGCGAACTGGGTCGGCTGGTTGGCGACGATGCCGACGCTGCGGCCGTCGATCCGGCCGAAGCCGACGATGATGTTCATCGCGCGCTCGGCCTGCACCTCGAGGAATTCGTCGTCGTCGAGCAGCCGACGGATGACCTCGTGCATGTCATAGGGCTGGTTCGGCGAATCCGGGATGATCGTGTCCAGCTCGAGGTCCTCGTCGGTGAGCGAATCCTCGATGGCGCCGGTGATCGGGTCGGTGGCCGGGAAGCGCGGGGCTTCGGCGCGGTTGTTGCTCGGCAGGTAGCTCAGCAGATCCTTGACGTAGTCCAGCGCGTCCTGCTCGCCGGAGGCGACATAGTGCGCGACACCGGATTTCGTCATGTGGGTGTGCGCGCCGCCGAGGTCCTCCATGGTGACGTCCTCACCGGTGACCGTCTTGATGACATCCGGTCCGGTGACGAACATCTGACTGGTGCCGTCGACCATGACGACGAAGTCGGTCAGCGCGGGCGAATAGACGTGCCCACCGGCGGCCGGACCCATGATCAGCGAGATCTGCGGGATCACGCCCGAAGCCTGGATATTGCGGTGGAAGATCTCGCCGTAGAGGCCGAGCGAGACGACGCCCTCCTGGATGCGTGCGCCCGCGCCCTCGTTGATGCCGATCAGCGGGCGGCCGGTCTTGAGCGCCAGATCCATCACCTTGACGATCTTCTCGCCGTAGACCTCGCCGAGGCTGCCGCCGAAGACGGTGACGTCCTGGCTGAAGATGCAGACGTCGCGGCCGTCGATGGTGCCGTAGCCGGTCACCACGCCGTCACCGAGCGGCCGGTTGTTCTCCAGGCCGAAGTTCACGCTGCGATGGCGGGCCAGCGCGTCCAGTTCCACGAAGGAGCCCTCGTCCAGCAGTGCGAGGATGCGCTCACGGGCGGTCATCTTGCCCTTGGCGTGCACCTTGTCGACCGCGGCTTCACCCATGGGGTGCTTGGCCTCTTCCAGCCGATTCCGCAGATCAGCCAGCTTCCCAGCGGTGGTGTGGATATCGGGGGCGCCCGCCGATTCCGATGCGGGCTGGTGCTGGACACTCGTCATGGCTCCGGAGTGTAACCAGTGCCAGTGCCTCTCGGTAACCGAGTGTCGCTTACCGGTCAGTAGAAAACCGCAGCTAGATCATGTTCCAACATGTGAATGGCGGCAAACTTCCTGGTCGAATGCCGACCCGAACGCGGTGCTAGAGGCGGGAAAATCAGTGGAGCTGTGCGGCGGTGCCCGGATACCCTGAGGACGTTCGCATTTCAGCTCGAGATAAGGGGGCAGTGCGGTGCATGGGAGGACGTACACCTAGCTGAGGAGCAAATCATGTGGGGATGGAGCAGCAGAGTCGCCGAGCACGCCGCGGCGACCTCGTGGACCAGCTGGCAGACCGTGGAAACCGAGCCGATCGTGGTGGATCCGCAGGAGTGGGCCGAGGTCGACGCGGAATCCGATGACGGCATGTCCGTCGCGGTACCGATTCGCGAGTACGACCTCGTCGGATAGCCTGCCGGTGTGCACAGGCCACCGTTGGATGCAGAGCAGTTGCGGCGCAGTCTCACCGAGTCGCCCGAGCTGTCGTTCTTCTCCCACATCGCCGTGGTGGAGTCGACCGGGTCCACCAATGCGGACCTGATCGCTCGGGCCGGAGAGCTCGACGCCGATCGTGCGGTACTGCTCGCCGAAACCCAAGAGCAGGGCCGGGGTCGGCACGCTCGGAGCTGGGTCAGCCCGCCGCGCGCACAGATAGCGATGTCGGTGTTGGTGCGGCTGCCCGGCATCGAGCCTGCCGCGCTCGGCTGGCTGCCGCTGCTCACCGGTGTCGCCGTGGTGGACGCACTGCGCGCGACCGCCGGTGTGGACGCGAATCTGAAGTGGCCCAACGATGTGCTGATCGATGGCCGCAAAGTCGCGGGCATCTTGGCCGAAGTCGCCTCCGGTGGTGGGGCGCCCGCCATTGTCGTCGGGATCGGCCTGAACGTCGGTCTCACCGAGGCGGAACTGCCGGTGCCGCATGCCACTTCGCTCACGCTGGCGGGGGCGAAGGTCACCGACCGCACCGAGCTCGTGCGGTCACTGCTGACCGAATTCGCCCGCCGCTTCACCGCGTGGCGGGACGCCGGTTGGGCCACCACCGACCTGATCGGCGTCTACCGCGACCGCTGCGCCACCCTCGGCGCACCCGTGCGCGCCGAACTGCCCGGCGGCCAGACCCTCGAGGGCATTGCCACCGATGTCGACAGCGCGGGCCGCCTGCGCATCGGCGAGCACGTCGTTTCCGCCGCCGATGTAACCCACCTGCGCGCCGACTACTGAACTGGAATCCCTTGCGGGGCAGCCGACAAAGGATTCCAGCGTCAGGGGATCAGACCGGTTGCATGATGCCGCGCGCCGCCTCGCGGGCGAGCAGGCGGTCGCGCTGTTCCTCGAACTTCAGTACGTCCTTCTCCAGCTTCTCCAGGAATTCGCCGAGTTCCTGGCGCGCCCGTTCGCCGCGCGGTCCGAAGTCGTTGCGGTCGAAGACATTCCACTTCTTCAGCACCGGCTGCACCACCTCTTCGAGGTGCTGGCGCAGATCGTAGATGCCGTGCTTGGCCATCAGCGCGCCGTTGCGGCGGAAGTCGGGCATGCCGTAGCCGGGCATGACGAAGTTGGTGAGGATCTTGGTGATCGCCGCCATCGCCTGGTCGGGCACCAGATCCAGGCCCGCGGCGCAGAGGTTGCGGTAGAAGATCATGTGCAGGTTCTCGTCGGCGGCGACGCGCTGCAGCATGCGGTCGGCGATCGGGTCGTCGCAGACCCGGCCGGTATTGCGGTGGCTGACCCGGGTGGCCAGTTCCTGGAAGGTCACATATGCGACATTCACCAGGAATCCGCTCCAGGCGTCGGGCGAATGCACGCCGCGGGTCATGTGGATCATGCGGGCCTGCTCGAGCGCGACCGGGTCGACCCCGCGGGTGACGACCAGGTAGTCGCGCATGACGATGCCGTGCCGGTTCTCCTCGGCGGTCCAGCGCCCGACCCAGGTGCCCCACGCGCCGTGCGAGGAGAAGTTCTCCGAGATCTCGCGGTGGTAGGAGGGCAGGTTGTCCTCGGTGAGCAGGTTGGTGATCATCGCGGCCTTGGCGACCTCGTTCAGCTTGGACTGTTCCGGCTCCCAGTCCTGGCCGCCCATCGCGGCGAAGTTGCGGCCTTCGTCCCACGGGACGTAGTCGTGCGGGTGCCAGTCCTTGGCCATCGACAGGTGGCGGTTCAGATTCTCCTCGGCCACCGGTTCGAGTTCGGTCAGGATTTCCAGCTGGGTCAGATCCTTGGTCACACACGCCTCCACGATCGTTTTCGACGTCTTGTCAAGCCGGACTTGTCTTTTCACAGGCAGAGCGTTGAGCAGAACAAAACGAGAGCTAGTCGAGCGGCAGAGCCGGGTCGAGCGGCTGCCGTCGGATCGAGGCTATGGAGCGATCCTGTGCGGAATCTCGAGGTTGCTCGAGAGCCTCTCGAGGTAGCGACGGCGCAAGGTGCCGATTGTGCAGCACGGCGCGCGTCGCTGTCCACGCTTTCCGGCGTGTTCTCGCGGTAGGGTTCCGGCATGGGTTATCCGGAGGAGGTGCTCGCCCCGGACGAGCAGTTGATACTCCATCGTCATCCGCATTGGAAAATGCTGTTCTGGCCGATCGTGACGCTCATCATCGCGACCGCGCTGGCCGGATTCGCCGGGGGACTGATCTGGCGCAGGACCGAGGGCACGACCCGCTCGGTATTGCTGATCGTGGTGCTGGTCGTCTGGCTCGGCATCATCGTATGGCGTTGTGTCGCAAGGATTATCAGCTGGCAGTCGACACACTTCATCGTGACCGACCGCCGGGTGCTCATCCGGCAGGGCGTGATCACCCACACCGGCATCGATATTCCGATGAGCCGGATTTCGAGTGTGCAGTTCCGGCACGGGCTGTTCGACCGGATGCTCGGCACCGGCACCCTGATCATCGGATCGTCCTCGGAGGAACCGCTCGAATACGACGACATCCCGCAGGTGCAGAAGGTGCACGCACTGCTGTACCGGCAGGTGTTCGAGGAATCCCGGGATAATCTGGGTCAATGACCGCCGTACTGCTGGCCGAAGACGATGAGGCCATCGCCGCACCGCTGTCGCGTGCGCTCGGGCGCGAGGGCTATTCGGTCACCGTGGAACGCTTCGGGCCCGCGGTGCTCGAACGCGCATTGGAGGGCGATCATGATCTGCTCATCCTCGATCTCGGCCTACCCGGTATGGACGGGCTCGAGGTGTGCAGGCAGGTGCGCGCCCGCGGTGCCGATCTGGCCGTCCTGATGCTCACCGCGCGCACCGATGAGGTGGACTTCGTCGTCGGGCTGGACGCGGGCGCGGACGACTACGTCGGCAAACCGTTCCGGCTGGCCGAATTGCTCGCCCGGGTGCGAGCTTTGTTGCGGCGCAGCGGAATCGGTGACGAGGCGGTCGAGGTCGGCGGTATCCGGCTGGAGCCGGCGGCGCGCCGGGTGCTGGTGAACGGCGTCGAAGTCGGTTTGGCCAACAAGGAATACGAGCTGCTCAAGGTATTGATCGATCGCGCGGGCCAGGTGGTGCCGCGCGAGACGATCCTGCGCGAGGTGTGGGGCGACGCCGAGCTGCGTGGTTCGAAAACCTTGGATATGCACATGTCCTGGCTGCGTCGCAAGATCGGTGACGAGGGCCCGATGGCCGAGCGACGCATCGTCACCGTCCGCGGTGTCGGTTTCCGGTTGAACACCGATTGATGGTGCGGCGCAACTGATATGAGACGCAGAATTCTGCGATCGATACTCACCGTGCTGACCATCACCACGGTGGTGCTCGGTGTCCCGCTGATCTACACCGCGTGGCTCTGGGTCGAGGACATCACCCGCAACGATCTGGAGAACCGGCTCGAGCGGATCGCCTCCGAGATCATCGCCCAGGAGCACGGCGACGGCGCGGTGCTCGGCGAACTCGACACCCGGCTGGTGCGGCCGCTGATCCCCAAGGACGGCAAGCTGACCATCATCTATCCGGCGCCGCGGGACAACGCGTCCCGGCTCGATATCGGCGCGGAGCAGGTCCACGATCCGGTGGTGGAATCGCTGGCGATGGGCACCAAGGGTTCGTTGCGCCTGGAGGTGCCGTCGGGGCCGATGCATACGCGGCAGATCCAGGCCGTCGCGGTGGTCGCCTTCGCGGTGCTCGCCTCACTGGGCGCGGCGGTGTCGGTGGCGATGATCACCGCGCGCCGGGTCGCCGATCCGCTCCGCGACGTGGCGGCCCGCGCCGCGCGGCTCGCGATGGGGGACTTCCGGCCGGATCCGCGGCGGCACGGGATTTCCGAACTGGACCGGGTTTCCGATGTGCTCGATTCGGCGACCGTCGAGATCGCCGGGCGACTGCAGCGTGAGCACGCCCTGGTCGCGGATGTTTCGCATCAGCTGCGCAGTCGCCTGACCGCGGTGCGATTGCGGCTGGACGAGTTGTCCGCGCATTCCGATCCGGCCGTGGTGCACGAGGCCGAGGAAGCAATGGCGCAGGTCGACCGGCTGACCGATGCGATCGACGATCTGGTGCGGGCCTCGCGCGACGAGGATGCCGCCGATCGCGATCCGGTGCCGGTAATGGACGAACTGCGCGGTGTTGTCGAGGAATGGTCGCATCCGTTCACCGAGGCGGGCCGGATCCTGCGGCTGATCGGCGACGAATCGCTGCGCGCCCCGATCACCGGTTCCCGGCTGCGCGAAGCACTCGCCGTGCTGGTCGACAATGCGCTGATGCACGGCGGCGGCACCTGCACGGTATCGGTGCGCACCGTGCGCACCGTCAGCGAACGCGAGCCCTTGGTGGTGGTCGAGGTCGCCGACGAGGGTGACGGCGTCCGTGACGAACTCGCGCCGCACATCTTCGACCGCGGTTTCTCCGCCGGCGGCTCGACCGGTGTCGGACTCGCCCTCGCCAGGGCACTCATCGAAGCCGACGGTGGACGCTTGGAATTGCAGCGCCGCCGCCCCGCGCTGTTCGCGATGTTCCTCGGATCGAGCGCCTCACAACGCACACCCAACGGCGCGCAGGTGCCCGAGCCGCGCTAGTCAGCCGAGGAGTTTGCTGCGCAGCGCATCGTCCTTCTCCAGGACCATGGCTTCCAGGCCGGCCTGGAACTGCTCCATCCGGGCGCGCAGGGCTGGGTCGGCGGTGGCGAGGATGCGGGCGGCGAGCAGGCCGGCGTTGCGGGCGCCGCCGATGGAGACGGTGGCCACCGGGACGCCCGCGGGCATCTGGACGATCGACAGCAGGGAGTCCATGCCGTCGAGATATTTGAGCGGGACCGGGACGCCGATGACCGGGAGCGGGGTGGCGGAAGCGACCATGCCTGGCAGGTGGGCGGCGCCGCCCGCGCCCGCGATGATGATCTTCAAGCCGCGGCCCGCCGCCTCGCGGGCGTAGTCGAGCATGCGCTGGGGTGTGCGGTGCGCCGAGACGACGCCGACTTCGAATCGAATATCGAACTCCGCCAAGGCGATCGCGGCGGCCTCCATGGTCGGCCAGTCGGAGTCGCTGCCCATGATCAGGCCAACTTGCGCATTACTCACCGTGGGGATCCCATCCGTCGGTCCAAATCGCGTGCGACATCCAGTGCGCCGCGCGCTCGGCCTGCTCGCGCACCACGGCGACATCGTCGCCGAGCACGTTGATATGCCCGATCTTGCGATCCGGGCGTTCGCCCTTGCCGTACAGGTGCACCTTCGCCTGCGGCAGTCTGGCGAAGAGGTGGTGCAGCCGCTCGTCCATCGACATGGCCGGCGCCTCGGCCGCGCCGAGAATATTCGCCATCACCGTGACCGGCGCCAACGGACTGGTGTCGCCGAGCGGATAGTCGAGCACCGCGCGCAGATGCTGTTCGAACTGGCCGGTGCACGCGCCGTCCATGCCCCAGTGGCCGGAGTTGTGCGGGCGCATGGCCAGTTCGTTGATCAGGATCGCGCCGTCATTGGTTTCGAAGAGTTCGACGGCCATCGCACCGACCACGCCGAGTTCCTTGGCCAGGTTCAGCGCGAGCGTCTCCGCCCGCGCGGCCGATTCGTCACTCAGGTCCGGTGCGGGTGCGATCACCACGGCGCACTGGCCGTTGCGCTGCACCGTCTCCACCACCGGCCAGGTCGCGGCCTGACCGAATGGCGAACGCGCCACCATCGCCGACAGTTCGCGCTTCAGATCCACCTTGGCCTCGGCGAGGAGTTGTACACCGTGCGCGAGCTGATCGGAAACGATCGTCTCGGCCTCGGCCGCTGACTCCGGCATCCAGACGCCGCGCCCGTCGTAGCCGCCGCGGACCGCCTTCAGCACGATCCGCCAGTCGTGCTCGTCACCGAATCGCACCGCGTAGGCCGCCGAAGTAACGGGCACGAAGGCGGGCACGGGCAACCCGAGCTCGGACAGCTTGGTCCGCATGGCGAGCTTGTCCTGCGCGAAGACCAGCGCGTGCGGCGGCGGCTGCACATTCACGCCCTCGGCGACCAGGGCCTCCAGATGTTCGGTCGGCACATGCTCGTGATCGAAGGTGAGCGCGTGCGAACCGACGGCGGCCTTGCGCAGCGCGGTCAGATCGGTGTGGCTGCCCAGTACGACCTCGGGGCTCACCTGTGCGGCCGGGTCATCCGGATTCTCCGCCAGCACCCGCAGCCGCTGACCGAGCGCGATAGCGGCCTGGTGCGTCATGCGCGCGAGCTGGCCACCACCGATCATGGTCACGGTGGGCATAGCGGCAGGATCGAATGAACGGCTGGGGGTCACGCCTGCACCTCGCTGACGCTCGGCTCCGGCGTCCCCCCCATGGGGGCTGTGTTGATGGTTCGCTCGCTTCGCTCCCTCACGTCGTGCAATCTTGTCATGTCCGAGCGCCATGATCCCTACCGGTACACTCGGGCCTTGTGTCTTTCGTCGACGACGTGGTCAACGTCCTCCCCAAGCCCATGCGGGAGATCGCTTACCGCCACCACGAACTGATCAAATTCGCCATCGTCGGCGCGACCACCTTCATCATCGACTCGGGCATCTTCTATGTGCTCAAGTGGACCGTGCTGGAGACCAAGCCGGTCACCGCGAAGATCATCTCCGGCGTGATCGCGGTCATCTGCTCCTACATCCTCAACCGCGAGTGGTCGTTCAAGAACCGCGGCGGGCGCGAGAAGCACCATGAGGCGCTGCTGTTCTTCGGCGTCAGCGGCGTCGGTGTCGTGCTGAGCTTCATCCCGCTGTGGATCTCCAGCTACGTCTTCGACCTACGCCAGCCCGATGTGAGCTTCACCGTCGAGAACATCGCGGACTTCATCAGCGCCTTCATCATCGGCAACCTGCTGCAGATGGCGTTCCGCTTCTGGTCGATGCGTCGCTGGGTGTTCCCGGACGAGATCAGCGAGCTCGTCGAGGAAATCGAAGAGCTGCTCGAAGAAGAGCAGCTCGGCCACAGCTGAGTCCTCGCGTCGATTTTCGGCCATGCGGATCACGCATCGGCCGGGGTCAGTACGGTGATGCGGTGGCGATTGAGGAAACCGTTCGGGGGCGTAACGGGGATGATGCGGCCAGGTTTCGGCTGACCGTCGTGGATCAGGCGCTGCGGTTGTTCGCCGAGCAGGGGTATGAGGCGACGACCGTCGATGAGATCGCGGAGGCGGCGGGGATTTCGCGGCGGACGTTCTTTCGGCAGTTCCGGTCGAAGGAGGATGTGATCTTCGCCGATCACGAGTCGCAGTTGGCGCAGGCGGCGGAGTTCTTGACGGCGGCGCAGGGGGATCCGTGGGAGGCGGTCTCTGCCGCGGTGGTGCAGGTATTCGAGCGGTTCACCCAGTGGCGCGAGATTGCCGAACGGCGGTATCGGGTGGTGCGGAAGGTGCCCGCGCTGCGGGAGCGCGAGATCGTGACCGTCTTCCGGTACGAGCGGTTGTTCACCGACTATCTGCGTGAGCGGCTGCCGGAGGTGCCGGATCTGGCACGGGTGCAGTTCACGGCCGCGGTGACGGCCACGCACAACTACCTGCTGCGCCGCATGGTGCGCGGCGAATCGGACGCGGGCGCGGCGGATCTGCGCGAGGAGTTGGCGGCGATTCCGCGTGGTCGCGGGTCGGGGTCGGCGGAAATGGTGGTCGCGGTGTTCCCGAGGGATATGCCGCCACGACAGGTCGCGGATCTGGTGACGCGGCAGCTCGGTAGTCTGTGACGGGAGTCATACTATGCAGTATCTGACACTCAGTGCCACGCAATAACCGCACTTGACGTAGACTTCTGGACGTATGCTCGATCGGAGTATGGCACTGAGTGCCGCCTGGTGGAACTCTGATCCAGTGAAATCACGACCGACAAACCCAGGAGTGTGTCCCATGGCGGGAAACCCCGATTTCAACCTTTTCCAGCTCGAGGACTTCCACGACGAACTGCGTGCGGCCATCCGCGGGCTGGCGGAGAAGGAAATCGCTCCGTACGCCAAGGACGTCGACGGCAACGCCCGCTTCCCGGAGGAGGCGCTCACCGCGCTGAACGCCGCGGGCTTCAACGCGGTGCACGTGCCCGAGGCCTACGGCGGCCAGGGCGCGGACTCGGTCGCCACCTGCATCGTGATCGAAGAGGTCGCCCGCGTCTGCGGTTCGTCCTCGCTGATCCCCGCGGTCAACAAGCTCGGCACCATGGGCCTGATCCTCAACGGCTCCGAGGAACTCAAGCAGAAGGTGCTACCGGATATCGTCAACGGCGAGATGGCCTCCTACGCGCTGTCCGAGCGTGAGGCCGGCTCCGACGCCGCAGGCATGCGCACCCGTGCCAAGCAGGATGGCGACGACTGGATCATCAACGGCTCCAAGTGCTGGATCACCAACGGCGGCAAGTCTTCCTGGTACACCGTCATGGCGGTGACCGATGCGGAGAAGGGCGCCAACGGCATCTCCGCATTCCTGGTGCACAAGGATGACGAAGGCTTCGTGGTGGGCCCGCTCGAGCACAAGCTCGGCATCAAGGGATCGCCTACCGCCGAACTGTATTTCGAGAACTGCCGAGTGCCGGGTGACCGCATCGTCGGCGCGCCGGGCACCGGCTTCAAGACCGCGCTGCAGACCCTCGATCACACCCGCCCGACCATCGGCGCGCAGGCCGTCGGCATCGCGCAGGGCGCACTGGACGCCGCGATCGCCTACACCAAGGACCGCAAGCAGTTCGGCACCGCGATCGCCGACTTCCAGAACACCCAGTTCATGCTCGCCGATATGGCGATGAAGATCGAGGCCGCCCGCCTCATGGTCTACACCTCCGCGGCCCGCGCCGAGCGCGGCGAGAAGAACCTCGGCTTCATCTCCGCCGCCGCCAAGTGCTTCGCCTCCGATGTGGCCATGGAGGTCACCACCAACGCCGTACAGCTCTTCGGCGGCGCGGGTTACACCACCGACTTCCCGGTGGAGCGAATGATGCGTGACGCCAAGATCACTCAGATCTACGAGGGCACCAACCAGATCCAGCGCGTCGTCATGTCGCGCGCACTGCTGCGGGGCTGATAGCGCATTCCGGCCGGGTGTTTATGCCGCTGCACCGAGCGGTGTGAACATCCGGTCTTTTTGCGTTCCGGATGCCCGCTCATTTGGGGCGCGAATATCCGGTGAAATAATTTCGAAGCCGATCGGTTGTTTATTTGTGTCCTTAACTGGAGCAATTCGATACATTGCGCTGCGCATTAGTATTTGAACGAGGCTCGACACCGAGTTGCCTGGTAGAAGGCGCAAATTAACGCTGCGAACCTCGATCGACGAGGTCGCGCTGGAAACGGTCTTCGTAAGTTTGTCGTCTTCGCGGGGATGTGCGTTACGCGTTTCCGAACAATATTTCGAACGCAAGTTGAACCAATAAATCAGTTGGCTCGTTTCCTGTTAAAGACGCCCGCAAAGGGTGGATACTCGACTTCGTAAACACAACGAGGTGGGGATATGACCAAGATCGTAATCGGACCGCGGTCGGGGATGAATTGGGTCCCGCTGTCCACGCCGCCGACCGAGGGCGGCGATGCGGTACTGCGCGCATTGGTCACGGATGTCGAGACGCATCACATCGAGACCAAGGAGGTTACGGTCGACGCGACGCACGCACGGACCAACGGTAGACCGGTGCCCGTCGGACGGCATCGAAGTAACTGATCCGGGTGGTTGCTCATGTCGCACGGCCTGTCATCGGCACCGCCATCGCTTGCCGCTGAAACTCAGGTTTTTCCGCTCTCGCCCGCGCAGCTGGGGATGTGGTACGCCCAGCAGCTGGATCCCGATGTGCCGCTCTACGAGGCGCAGTACATCGAGATGTCCGGGCCGCTCGATCTCGACCTGCTGATCCGGGTCGGCCGCCAGGCCGCGCACGAGTTCGAATCGGGCGTGCTGCGGTTGATCGAAAAGGATGGTCGGCCATATCAAGTGGTCGACCATCGGATCGAGACGGAGGCCCGGTATCTGGACTTCCGTGCCGCGGCGGATCCGGATGCCGAGGCACTGCGTTGGATGCGCGCCGATGTGGCGGCGCCGATCGATCTGCTGCGGGATCGGCTCGGGATAACGGCGGTGCTGCGGGTCGGTGCCGACCGGGTGTTCATGTACTCGCGGGCCCATCACATTGTGGTCGACGGCTTCGGGTCGGTGACCGGGCTGTATCGGGTCGCCGAGCTGTACAACTCGGCGCTGGCCGGTGTCGAGCCGCCGCCCGCGACGGCGGCGAGCCTACGGGAGGTGCACGAATCCGAGATGAGCTATCGCTCGTCGACGCGATTCGCGACCGATGCGGCGTATTGGTCCGAGCGGATGGCGGACATGCCGCAGCGGTGCAGTCTGGTGGATGCGGCGGCACCCGCACATCCGCTGGGGCGTCAGCATCGGATCGAGCTCTCGGAGCTGACGATCGCGCGGATGGAGACCGCCGCGGCGCGCTTCGGTGTCGGTTCGGCGGCATTGGCGATTGCGGCGCTCGCGCTGTATTACGCGCGGATGACCGGTGAGCGGGAGGTGGTGCTGAGCCTGCCGGTATCCGGGCGGACCAATGCGATGTTGCGGCGTTCGGGCGGCATGCTGGCCAATGTGGTGCCGTTGCGGATCGAGGTCACCGCGCACAGTACGGTCGCCGATATCGTCGCGGCGGTGCGGCTCGAGGTGTCCGGTGCACTGCGGCACCAGCGGTACAGGCATGAGGAAATCCGGCACGGTGCGGACGAGTCCGATGCCGCGGTACCGGGGCGTGGGTTGGTCGGGCCGGTATTCAACATCATGTTGTTCCCGACGGAAGTCGTTTTCACCGGTGTCCGAACCGCACTGCATGTATTGACGTCGGGGCCGATCGACGACCTGTTCGTCAACCTGTATCAGCACGGCGCCAACAGTCCGATCCACGTCGACTTCACCGCCAATCCGCAGTTGTACGACGCGGATTCCCTTGCCCGGCACCACTATCGATTCATCGGACTGTTCGAGTCGATGCTCGCCGCGGAGCCGGATACGCCGGTCCGGGAGCTCGAATACTTCCTCGACGATGAGCGGCACCTGCTTCGCGGGGTGCACGGGCCGAGGGTTTCGGCGGTGCGGTTGTTGCCCGAGGTGCTGGAGTCGGGGTTGCGGGCCGCGGCGGCCGACGCACCCGCGGTGGTATGTGGTGACCGGACGTTGTCGTATGCGGAACTGGATCGACTCTCGAATTCCTTGGCGCGCAAGCTGATCGGGCTCGGTGCGGGACCCGATATACCGGTGTTGAGCGCGCTGCCTCGATCGATCGAATCGGTGCTGGCGTTCTGGGGTGTGGCTCGATCGGGCGCGGCATTCGTGCCGATCGGGAACGGGAATCCGAGCGAGCGGGTGGCGCGGATGGCGGCGGAATGCGGTGCACGGCTGGGGATTACGGTGTCGACGCTGGTTCAGGGACTGCCGAGCGATGTGACGTGGATCGTGCTCGATGCCGATGCCGATGCCGATGCCGATGCCGATGCCGATGCCGCAGTGGGTTCGGACCTGAGTGGGGTCGTACGGCCGGAGCATGCGGCCTATGTCGTATTCACTTCGGGTTCGACCGGCGTGCCGAAAGGGGTTGTGGTTACGCATGTCGGCTTGGCGGGACTGGTTGCGGCAGAGCGTTATTCGTTCTATTCGGGGCCGTGGGCGCGGGTATTGCACTGTTTGAACCCGAGTTTCGATGCCTCGTTACTGGAGTTGCTGCTGGCGTTCTCGACGGGCGCGACATTGGTTGTCGCGGAGGGGGATCAGGCGGCCGGGAGTGAATTGGCGCGAGTGATCCAGGACTTCGGCGTGACGCAGTTGTTTTCGACGCCCGCGGTTTTGGCGACGCTGCCCACCGATGCGTTGGACGGGGTGCATGCGGTGTCTTCCGGTGGCGAGAGTTGCCCGCCGGAGTTGGTGGCACGGTTCGGATCCGGGCGGACACTGCTGAATTCTTATGGGCCGACCGAGACTACGGTCGCGGTGACCTTCACGGATAGGTTGACACCGGCTCGGCCATCGGGGTTGGGGCGTCCGGTGCCAGGGGTCGGGCTGTTTGTGCTGGATCGCTGGTTGCGGACGGTTCCGATCGGGGTTGCGGGGGAGCTGTACATCGTCGGGGCCGGGCTCGCCAGGGGCTATGCGGGACGAATGGGCATAACCGCCGAACGCTTCGTGGCGAACCCCTTCGGGCCGAGCGGATCTCGGATGTATCGGACCGGTGACCTGGTTTGCTGGCAGATGGAGCATCCGATTGATGCGGAGCACGATGGGGCGTCGGATCCGGTACTGGAATATCTGGGCCGCACGGATTTCCAGGTCAAGTTGCGCGGAATGCGGGTCGAGCCGGGTGAGGTCGACGCCGTGCTCGACATGCATCCCGGTGTCGAGATCGCGGTGACGGTACTGCGGCGCTCTGCTGTGGGCGGATCGATGTTGGCGTCGTATGTGGTTCCGGTCGACCACAGGGAACTGGATGTTTCGGATATCCGTGACTTCTGTGCCCACCGGCTGCCCGGACATCTGGTACCCGGAGCGATTACCGTGCTCGACGCGCTGCCGTTGACCGGCAACGGCAAAATCGATCGTCTCGCCCTGCCGCAACCCGAGCCCATGGCGACCGAACCGGTGCATGCGGCGGGTACGGCGACCGAACGCACGCTGTGCGCGATATTCGCGGAGATCCTCGGCACGCGGACCGTCGACGCGGAATCGTCCTTCTTCGCACTCGGCGGCGATTCGATCATGGCTATTCAGCTGGTGTCCAGGGCGCGCGCCGAAGGGCTGATCTTCGCGGCCCGTGCTGTTTTCGAGCATCCGACACCTGCCGACCTGGCCCGATTCGTCACGGCACCAACAGGTCGCCCGATACTGCATGAAGTGCCGGGTGCGGGCATCGGCCGGATACCCCGTACGCCCATCGTTTCCTGGCTGCTCGAACAGTCGACCGATGCACGCGGCTTCGCCCAGTCGATGGTGCTCACCCTGCCCGTCGCCATCGAGCGAAACCCGTTGGTGCGCACCATACAAGCCGTCATCGATGGGCACGACATCTTGCGCGCGGCCTTGGTGGATGGAGAACTCGAAGTGCGCCCGGTCGGGGCGGTCGACGCGGACACACTGCTAGCCGTCGATTCCGCGACTTCTTCGGACGCGTCCGCTCGGGCTATCGCGGATGCGACGGATCGTCTCGATCCGGACCGCGGCCGAATGCTCGCCATGGTGTGGCTCGATGCCGGGCCGACGCGGGCCGGTCACCTCGTCATCGTGGCGCATCACCTGGTCATCGACGCGGTGTCCTGGCGGATCGTGCTTGCCGATTTGATCACCGCATGGACGCAGATCGCGGCGGGAGATGAGCCGGTACTGCCGCCGGTCGGCACGTCCATGCGAACGTGGGCGCACGCTTTGGCCGTGGCCGCCGCCGATGATTCGGTGATCGAGGAGCTGGATTACTGGTGCGAGGTCCTCGCCACGCCGGATCCGCCCCTTCGACGTCGTCGCGAGGTTGCGCTCTCGCCGGAGGAGCGCGGTTATTGCAGCGATGCGATCGAGGTGCCGACGGGACGCAGTGACATTGCCGTCGATGTGCCGGATGTCCTCGACACGGAGCCGGAGAGTCCGGCCGACGAAACGCGGCGAGTCCGTGAGCGGATCGAGGTTCGGCTGCCCGTCGAGGTGACGAAGACGCTACTCGAGCGTTTGCCGGTGGCGTTGCGGTGTGGGGTGGAGGAGGCACTGTTGAGTGCCTTGGCGTGCGCGGTCACGCGGCGACGCGGGGACCGAAGCCCAGTGCTGGTGAGCGTCGAGCGGCATGGGCGGGATGAGGGATTGGTGCCGGGGGCGGACCTTTCCCGGACGGTCGGGTGGTTCACCAGTCAGTTCCCGGTGCGGTTGGATGTCGGGGCGGCCGATCCCTTGACGGCATTGAAGGCCGTGAAGGAACAAGTGCGCGCGGTGCCCCGGGGCGGGTCCGGGTTCGGGCTGTTGCGGTATCTGAATCCGATCGGGCGCGAGCGGTTGTCGTCCGCGCGGCCGCGCATCGGGTTCAACTACCTCGGGCAGGTGCCTACGGTCGATGCGGGTGAGCCGTGGCTGCCGGATTCGGTTGTGACGTCGTTGGCAGGCGGCCCGGACTTGCCTGCGGCAGGAGATATCACGATCGATGCCTTGGCTCTGGAGACCGTTGCGGGCCCGGTCCTGCAGGCGGTCTGGCATTCCAGGTCTTCGGCGTCGGATCTGGAAGATATCGCGCAGCAGTGGACATCGGAACTGACGTCGCTTGCCGAACTGCTGCGTGCGCCGGACGCGGGTGGTTTCACTCCGTCGGATCTGCCGCTGGTGTCAGCGACGCAACAGCAGATCGACGAATGGGAGTCGCGGTACCCGGCATTCGAGGATGTCTGGCCGCTCGCGCCACTGCAGCAAGGTCTGTTGTTCCACACCCAGCTGGCCGCCGGGCGCGCCGACGGGTACTCGGTACAGGCGGTAATCCAATTCGACGGCGAGGTGGATATCGCACGGCTGGAGCGGGCCGCCTGCGCGCTCGTCGAGCGACACCAGATACTGCGTACGACCTTCCTGCCCGGCGACGATGCGACGATTCAGCTGGTGCTCGAGCAGGTAACCGTGCCATGGAGCTACATCGAAGCGGACGCGACGGAATGCGACCGCCTCGCCGATGCGGAACTCGCGACTCCCTTTGCCCCCGATCGGCCACCACTGCTGCGCTTCCGCTGCGTGCGTTGCGGCGAGCGCGATGTCCGGTTGGTGATCACGAACCATCACCTGATCCTCGACGGCTGGTCCATGCCGCTGCTCTTCAGCGAACTGCTCGTGCTGTACGAAACCGACGGTGACAGTGCGGGATTCGCCCCAGCTGTCTCGTATCGGCGCTACCTGGAGTGGCTGGCGGACCGCGACCACACTGCCGCCCGAGCCACATGGTCGGCCGCGTTGGCCGACCTACCAGGTCCGACCTTGGTGACCGCCGGGCGGGCTCCGGCTATCGCCGACGGCAGCGCGAGCCGGTCGGCGGACGAGCAAGTGTCGAAACTCGTTCGGACCATCGATGTCCCTTTGGGGCAACCCAATGCAGCCGCACTCCAGGGGATTGCCGCTGAGCAGGGTGTCACCCTCAATACGATTGTGCAGGTCGCGTGGGCTTTGCTGCTGGCGGAGCTGACGGGGGAACACGACATCGTATTCGGTTCCATCGTATCGGGCCGTCCGCCCGAATTGCCCGGTGCCGAACGCATTGTCGGCATGCTGGTGAACACCATTCCGGTGCGGATCACCCTCGAACCGGCCGAGTCGGTGGCGGACCTGCTCGGGCGCGTACATCGCGAGCAGGCGCGCTTGCTCGAGCATCACACTTCAGGGCTCACCGATATTCAGGCGGCGGCCGGTATCGGGCCACTTTTCGACACCACGCTGGTGTTCGAGTCGTATCCGATGGACGTCGCGGCACTCATGGCGGCGGCCGAGCGGGCGGCATTGCGAATCAACGGATTCCGTGCCTACGACGGTACGCACTATCCACTCGCACTGGTGGCACACGGCCGAAGTGGTCTGCGTCTGGTCATGAGCTACTCGGCCCAGTACTTCGACGCCACCGAGGCGGAAACGCTGGCGGACCGGTTGGCCCGCATTCTCGCGCGGCTCGGCGAAGATCCGAACCAGCCGGTCATGGCCGTAAACGGCGCCGACCCCGGGGAGGTGCTGCGCGCACGTCCACAGCCACTGCGGTTGCTGCCGGAGATCCTGGCGGGCGGCATCCACCCCGACCGGATCGCAATACGTTACGGTCCAACGGAATTGACCTATCGAGAACTCGACGAACAGTCGAATCGGCTCGCCGGAATATTGATTGAGGCCGGTGCGGAACCGGAAACGGCTGTGCTGCTCGCAGTGCCGCGATCGCCGGAGTGGATGGTCGCGGTGTGGGCGATCGCGAAGTCCGGGGCCGCCTTTGTGCCGGTCGATCCGGCCCAGCCCGTGCAGCGGATCATCGATATCGCCGCTGACTGTGGTGCGTTATTCGGGGTGACTGTCGCGACGGTGCGCGATCAACTGCCGGACGAGGTGCCGTGGCAGGTGCTGGACGCTTCGAAGGCAACTACGGCGCCGCTGACAGCCGCGGATCGACGCGGGCCACTACTTGCCGTGCACCCGGCCTACATCGTGTACACGTCCGGCTCGACCGGAACACCGAAGGGCGTAGTCGTCACCCATGCCGGTCTGAGCGGTCTCGTGAGCGGTACCGCCGCCGCCATCGGAGCCGGGCCGGGTGATCGCATATTGCACTGTCTGAATCCGAGTTTCGATGCGGCCATTCTGGTGTGGTTGTCCGCCTTCGAAACCGGTGCGACCCTGCTGATCGCGCCGCCGGAGGCGAATGCCGGTGCCCAGCTGTGCGCGGCTATCACCGAATCCGGTGCGACCCACTTGACCTCGACTCCCGCCGTACTGGCCACGGTGCCCGCCGCCGCATTTGCGGGCGTGCGAGTGCTGGTCTCCGGCAGCGAGGCGTGCCCGCCGGAGCTGATCGCGCGTCTCGCCGAGGGCAGGGCGCTGCTGAATTCCTATGGCCCCGCCGAAGCCTCGGTGGCAGCGACGTTCACCGGCCCACTGCGTCCGGGAGAACCCGCCGATCTCGGCGCACCGCTGCCGGGAACCGGTCTGGCCGTATTGGATTCGTGGTTGCGTCCGGTACCGATCGGTGCGATCGGCGAGCTGTATGTCATGGGACCCGGACTTGCCCGTGGCTATGTCGGGCAGCCGGGACTGACGGCGGCGCGGTTCGTGGCGAACCCGTTCGGAACTCCAGGGGAGCGGATGTACCGCACCGGCGATCTGGTTCGCCGTATGTCCCGGCGGCGACTGGAGTACGTGCGGCGCAATGACTTCCAGGTGAAGTTGCACGGCATCCGAGTCGAACCGGGTGAAGTCGATGCGATGCTGCGCAAGTGCCACGGTGTCGAGATGACGATCACCGTGCCGCGCCAAGGGCCTGCCGGAACTCACGTGCTGGCGAGCTATGTGGTGGCGACCGAGGATGCGGTCCTGAAAGCGAACGAGTTGCGGGACTATCTGTCCCAGCGCCTGCCGAGGCATCTGGTCCCCGCGACGATCACCGTACTGACCGAGCTGCCGCTGACCGCAAACGGCAAGGTCGATCGGCGCGCATTACCCGAACCCGAACTGGTGGTGGCCGAATACGTCGAACCGGTCGGGCGGGAGCGCCTGGTCGCCGATGTGTTCGGTACGGTGCTCGACCGTGAAAAGGTCGGTGCGGCCGACGACTTCTTCGCACTCGGCGGTGATTCGCTCTCGGCAATCCGAGTCGCCGCTCGGCTCGGCTCGGCCCTCGCGATTTCGGTGCCCGTCCGCCTGATCTTCGAAGCACCGACCGTCCGCGCGCTCGCCGCTCGGCTGAGCACTACGGCTGCCATGGATCACACCGGTCCTCGGCGGGGGCCACGGCCGGAACGAATTCCGCTTTCACCCGCGCAGCAGCGGATGTGGTTCGTCAACCAATACGATCCCGATTCCGGCGCTTACAACGTGCCGATCGTGCTGCGGCTCATCGGAAGGCTGGATCCGGCAGCACTCGAGGCGGCCGTGCGCGACGTGCTCGAGCGGCACGAATCACTGCGCACGGTTTATCCGGCCCGAGACGGTGTCGGATATCAGATGATTTTGCCAACGGATTCTGTTGTCCCGGAACTCGATCCGATCACCATCACCGATGCGAAACTGCCAGGCGCGATCATGGACTGTGTCGGTGCGGGATTCGACGTGACCGCTGCGGTGCCTCTGCGGCTACGCCTGTTCCGGCTCGCCGAGAACACGCACGTGCTGGTGCTGGTAATCCATCACATCAGCACCGATGGCTTCTCGATGGGCCCACTTGCCAGCGATGTGACGACTGCCTACACGGCCCGGCTGACCGAGGCGGCACCCGGCTGGTCCCCGCTTCCGGTGCAGTACGCCGACTACACGCTGTGGCAGCACGAGCGCCTTGGCCCCGAGCACGATTCGGAATCGCCGCTGGCACAACAGATTCGGTACTGGAAGGACACACTCGCCGGATTGCCCGATCGACTCCCGCTGCCCGTCGACCGCCCCCGCCCGCCGACCGCATCGCTGCGGGCGGGCACGGTCTACCGCGAATTCGATGCCGCGCTCACCGCACGTCTCGACGAACTCGCCACCGCGAACCGATGCACGCGATTCCAGGTGCTGCACAGCGCACTCGCGGTGCTGTTCGCCCGGCTGAGCGGCACCACCGATATCGCCATCGGCACTCCGGTGGCGGGCCGTGGCGTCGCCGAGCTCGACGACGTGGTCGGCATGTTCGTCAATACCCTGGTGCTGCGCACCGAAATTCGTGCCGCGGAACCGTTCTCCGAGCTACTCGGGCGGGTTCGGCGCACCGACCTCGACGCACTCGCCAACGCCGACGTGCCCTTCGAGCGGCTCGTCGACCTGCTCGCACCTACCCGGTCGGCCTCCCGGCACCCCTTGATCCAGACAATGCTGGTGATGCAGAACCCCACCCCGGTCGAACTCGCGCTGCCGGACCTGCGCGCCGAAGCACTGGATCTCGACCAGCCGAGCATTCGTTTCGATCTGAGCGCCACGGTGGCGGAGACCGATTCGTCCGGCCTATCGGTCCGGATCGCATACGCCACCGACCTGTTCGACCGCGCAACCGTCGCGCACATGGCCGAGCGCTGGCTGCGCGTGCTACGCGCGGTAGCGGCGAATCCGAAAGTACCCGTTGGGGATATCGAATTGCTCGCACCTGCCGATCGCCGAGATCTGCTGTCCCGGCGGGCGCGGATCGAGCGGCCGCCGCGCGTCCTGGCGGAGCTGCTCGCAGCAGCGGTCTCCGCGAACCCGGACGGCACAGCAGTGGTCGATGGCGCAGCGACACTGACCTATGCCGACCTCGACGAGCGCTCGAATCGACTGGCTCGCTTACTGATCCGCGCGGGTGCGCGTCCCGAGTCACTGGTCGCGGTGGCCCTGCGCCGCTCGCTCGAGTCGGTGCTCGCCGTGTGGGCGGTGGCGAAGACCGGAGCAGCCTTCGTCCCGGTCGATCCCGGCAACCCGGTCGAGCGGATCCAGCAGATCATCGCGGACTCGGTTGCCGAGATCGGCATCACCCGGAGTTCGATCGAGCCGAGTCTGCCGGATTCGACGCGGTGGTTCGCCCTCGATGATCCGGACGTCATCGAATCACTCGATGCCACAACCGGTGCACCGATCGAGCTGCCGAACGTGCGGCCTGAAAA
The DNA here is from genome assembly GCF_050942345.1 of Nocardia pseudovaccinii. Lineage (NCBI taxonomy): Bacteria > Bacillati > Actinomycetota > Actinomycetes > Mycobacteriales > Nocardiaceae > Nocardia > Nocardia pseudovaccinii. Next base: position 8,596,542 of record NZ_CP192074.1, on the reverse strand, counting down.
CCCCGCCTACGTCCTGTTCACCTCCGGATCGACCGGCAGACCCAAGGGCGTCGTCGTCACCCACACCGGACTCGCCAACCTCGCGGCAGCACAACAGAAACGCGACAGGACCACCAGCGCGTCCCGCGTCCTGCACGTGACCTCCCCGAGTTTCGATGCCGCGGTACTCGAACTCCTGATCGCAGTGGGTCCGGCAGCGACGCTTGTGATCGCCGGCCCGACCGCATTCGGCGGCCAGGAACTCGCGGAACTGCTGATACGTGAACAGGTTTCGCACATCGCCCTGACACCTTCGGCGCTGGCCTCGGTCGATCCGGCCGGATGCGATGCGGTGCGCGTCATCATTACCGGCGGTGAACCATGTCCGCCCGAATTGGTCGCCCGCTGGTCCGCGCCGGATCGCCTGCATTTCAACGATTACGGCCCGACCGAAACCACGATCTGGGCAACGGAGAGCAACCCGCTGCGGGTGGGCGACGAGGTCACCATCGGCGGGCCCATCGCGGGCATGTCCGCAGTCGTGCTCGACGATCGGCTGCATCCGGTGCCCGAAGGCGTCGCCGGTGAGCTGTATCTGGCGGGCATCGCACTGGCCCGCGGGTATCACGGCCGCGGTGGCCAGACCGCATCGCGCTTCGTCGCCGACCCGTACGGCCGACCGGGCGAACGCATGTACCGAACCGGTGACCTGGTGCGCTGGCGCGGCCGCGACCTCGAATACCTGGGCCGCTCGGACCTGCAGATCAAGCTGCGCGGTCTGCGCATCGAACTCGGGGAAATCGAATCGGCGCTGCTCGCCGACCCGGCGGTGGATCAGGCGGCGGTGAACGTGCACACCGATGCCGCCGTCGGTGAAGTGCTCGTCGCCTACGTGGTACCCGGTGCCGAATTCGCACCCGATGTGCTCGAGAGCGCTGTGGCACAGCGACTTCCGTCTTATATGGTCCCCTCGGTCATAATCGCGCTCACCGAACTGCCGCGAACCGCGAACGGAAAACTGGACCGCAGGGCACTGCCCGCACCCGATCTGCGCCGCGGCCGATATCGCGCCCCGGAGACGCCCACCGAACGAGCGATCGCCGAAACCTTCGGCGAACTGCTCGGTGTCACCCGCGTCGGGCTCGACGACAACTTCTTCGCCCTCGGCGGCAATTCGCTGATCGCCACCCGCATAGTCGCTCGGCTCGGTGCGGCACTCGATACCCGAATCTCGGTGCGCAGTGTCTTCGATGCGCCCACCGTGGCCGACCTCGCCGAGGCGATCCGGACCGCGGCCGCCCCACCCGGACCCCGCCCCGGACCGCGCGAGCGACCGAGCCACATCCCGCTCTCGGCAGCTCAGCGGCGCATGTGGATCCTCAACCGCTACGACCCGGCCTCACCCGCGCACAATGTGCCCATCGTCGTCGAGGTCCGCGGCGACCTCGATCCGGAGCTGCTCCGCGCCGCCGTCCCGGATCTGGTCGCTAGGCACGAATCACTGCGCACCGTCTATCCGGTGGATGCCGCGGGCGATCCGTACCAGGAAGTGCTACCGGCGGCGGAAGCCGTTGTCCCAGTGGTGGTCTCCGATATCGGAGCGGAGAGCGCGGCCGAGTTCGCCATGCGCGCCGGTGGGCACGGCTTCGATCTGACCCGAGAACTTCCGCTGCGCGTGTGGCTGCTGCGGCTCGAGCCCGAGCGCTGGGTGCTCATTGTTGTCATGCACCACATCGCCGCGGACGGCTGGTCATTGGCGCCGCTGACCCGTGACGTGCTGCTGGCCTATGCCGCCCGCCGGGCCGGTACCGCACCGCAGTTCGCGCCCTTGCCGTTGCAGTACGCCGATTACGCACTGTGGCAGCGCGAATTGCTCGGCGCCGATGACGATCCCGACAGCGCGGCGCAACTTCAGCTGGAGTACTGGCGCGGCGCACTGGACGGACTGCCGGAGGTATCGGCGCTGCCCACCGATCACCCACGGCCGACGGTGGCCACGCACCGCGCGGGCCTGGTCGAATTCGAAGTCGGAATCGCTGTGCAGCAACGGATTCGGGAGATCGCGCGCTGGCACGGCGTGAGTGTCTTCATGGTGGCTCACGCCGCGCTCGCGGTCCTGCTGGCCAGGCTCTCCGGTACGACGGATGTGGCGATCGGTTCGGTTACCGCGGGCCGTGGCGACGGCGAACTCGACGATCTCGTCGGGATGTTCGTCAATACCCTGGTCCTGCGCACCCGGATCGAGCACGACGCGACCTTCGAAAACGTCCTCGCCACAACCAAAGACGCCGATCTGGACGCCTTCGGCAATGCCGATCTGCCGTTCGAGCGGCTGGTCGAGGTACTAGCACCGGCCAGATCGACCGCGCATTCGCCACTGTTCCAAGTGATTCTGGTGTTCCAGAACTTCGATCGCGAACCGATTCAGTTGCCCGGCCTGGTGATCACACCGTTATCGCTCGCGGCGGTCGGCGCCAAATACGATCTGGAATGGATGCTGGCCGAGAAATTCGACGCCGACGGCGCGCCCGCCGGGATCACCGGAACCCTGACCTTCGCCCGTGATCTCTTCGAACAGACGACCGCGGAAACGTTGACACAGCGATTCGTTCAGGTGCTCGAAGAGGTCACCGCGGACCCGGCCGTCGTCATCGGCGACCTGGATGTCACCGCCCCGCCGGGCACGGTTGTGCACCAGCCCCCGCCAACGACCACGCCGCGCAAGGATTTGCCGTACCGTCCACCGGTCACCAGCACCGAACGCCTTGTCGTCGATGCCTTCGAAGCGGTGCTCGGCGCGGATCGAATCGGCCTGGACGACAACTTCTTCGAACTCGGCGGTACCTCCATGGTCGCCATTCGACTCGTCGCCGAAATCCGCGAACGCAGCGGCTTCGATATGCCGGTCCAGTGGATGTTCGGCGAACCGACTCCCGCTGTCCTGGCGCAACGCATCATCGAAGGTGACCAACCGGGCGTCGATCCGGCCTTGCGCACTGTCCTGGCCCTGCGTCCGAGCGGCACGGGTCCCGGACTGTTCTGCATCCATCCCGCAATCGGATTGGCCTGGTGCTACGCCGGTTTGGTGCAATATCTCGATGGTGATCACCCGATCTACGGCCTGCAGTCACCGGCTGTGACCGACGGCAACCAACCGGACAGCACCCTCACCGAGCGCGCCGCCCGCTACGCCGACCGTATCCTGCTGACCCAGCCCGCGGGGCCCTACCGACTGCTGGGCTACTCCGCGGGCGGCCCGCTCGCCCATGCGGTCGCCGTCGAACTCCAACGCCGCGGCGCCCAGGTGTCGGCCCTGGTCCTCATGGACGGCCGCGCCGATGTCGAACCGGAAAGCGCCGTCGAGATGCCGCCTCCGGAGGCATTGCTCGCCGAATTCGGCGGCATCGATCCCACGCTGCTCGACAACTTCGACGGGGATGCGGCGCTCGCCGACCGCGCCGCTGAACTCCTGCGCGCCGCGGGCGGCACCTTCGCGGCCCTGACCCCCGCAGATCTCGAGCATCTCTATCTCGACTACCAGCAGCTGATCCGCGAAAGCGCCGACTATCACCCGGCCGTCTTCGACGGCGACGCGCTCTTCTTCAGCAGCACCAACGGCCGACCCGGGTACCTCCCCAACGCGGAAACCTGGCGGCCCTATGTCACCGGGACCATTGACGACCACCAAGTCGGCTGCGAACACAACAAGCTCACCAGCCCGGAAGCCCTGGCGGTGATCGGTCCGATCCTCGCGGACTACCTGCGCTAGGCGACCAGATCGGCGTACTCGCGGTGTTCCGCGATGTACTGCTCGACGTACCAGCAGGTCGGGATGATGGCGAAACCCTGTGCGCGCGAATCCTGCAGCGCGTATTCGACCACCTGGGCGGCCACGCCACGGCCGCGGAACTCCGGGAAGGTCATGGTGTGGTGGAAGTCCCGTACCCTACGGGGATGGTCGTCGGTGGAGCCGACGGGGCGGGTGAGGTCGGCGTCTTCGCGTTCGGCGTAGTCGGCGTACCCGGCGAGGGTGTCGTCGAGATAGATCTCGAATCGGGTATCGGCGACATTGTGCTCGAGCCTGGTGGTCATGATCGGGTGAAACTCCTCAGCGGCTGGGAATGTTCCGTCTACAGAATCGCGCCTGGGTTGAGAATGCCATGCGGGTCGAGCGCATCCTTGATCCGGTGAGTGAGAGCCATCACATCGGGACCCAGCTGATCGGGCAGCCATGCCTTCTTCAACCGGCCGACGCCGTGTTCGCCGGTAATGGTGCCACCGAGCTCGATGGCCAGATCCATGATCTCGCCGAAGGCGCGGTGCGCGCGCTCGGTCATCGCCGCATCGGTCGGATCGTGCACGATCAGCGGGTGGGTATTGCCGTCCCCGGCATGCGCGATCACCGAAACCAGCACGTCATTGCGTGCGCCGATGGCGGCGATACCGTTGACCAGATCGGCGAGCCGCGGCAGCGGAACACCGACATCCTCGAGTAGCAGCGGCCCGATCTTCTCCACCGCCGGAATGGCGAAACGTCGTGCGGCGGTGAAGGCTTCGCCTTCCTCCGGATCCTCGGTGTGAAAAACCTCGGTGGCCCCGGCCTTTTCGCAGATGCCGACCATGATTTCGGCTTCGTGCCTGGCGAATTCGCCCGGTGCGTCGGAGCGGGCGACGAGCAGCGCGGCGGCCTCGCGATCCAGACCCATCCGCATCTCGTCCTCGACCGCGTTGATCGCGACGGCGTCCATGAACTCGAGCATGGCGGGGCGCAGGGCGCCGGTGATGCCGAGGATGGCCTCGGTGGCGGCGGTCAGCGTCGCGAAGGTCGCGACCACGGTGGCCTGCGGCGGTTGGGCGGGCAGCAGCCGCAGGGTGAGCTCGGTGATCACCCCGAGCGTGCCCTCACTGCCGACGAACATCTTGGTCAGTGACAGGCCCGCCGAATCCTTGAGACGTGGCCCGCCGAGCCGCACCACCGTGCCGTCGGCGAGCACCACCTCCATGCCGAGCACGTAATCGGTGGTTACGCCGTATTTCACACAGCACAGGCCGCCCGCGTTGGTGGCCGCATTGCCGCCGATCGAGCAAATTTCGAAGGAGGACGGGTCCGGCGGATACCACAGGCCGCGCTCGGCGACCGCACGTTTGACCTCGGCATTGAGCAAGCCGGGCTGGACCACCGCGGTGCGGGTGACCGGGTCGACGGTGATCGCGCGCATGCGTTCGGTGCTGAGCACGATGCCGCCGTCGACGGCCGTCGCACCGCCGGACAATCCGGATCCGGCCCCGCGCGGCACCACCGCGACCTTGTGTTCGTGCGCCCACCGCAACGTCGCCGCGACATCATCGGTACCGGTCGCGCGGACCACGGCCAGCGGTGTGCCGGCGCTCGGATCGCGCGCCCAGTCCTGCCGATAGCCTGCCAGCAGGTCGGGATCGGTGAGTACCGCGCCGTCGGGCAGGCGGGAGATCAGGTCATGCAGGTCCACACGACTCACGCTATACGGCGAGTACGGGCCAGGGTGAGTGGCCGACTGTAACAGCCGCGCGTCCGGTTCTCCCTGGAGGTTTGCTACAACGCGGAGCCCAACGGGATTGTGGGCCGGTCCAGTGGTGCCGGGTCCGTAGGCCGATAAGAATTCCGGACAAGGCGCCCGTTCGGGGCGCTGTCCGATTCCATCAGGTGCGCAGGCGCGCCGAGGAGGTCTCATGCAGGTCGAGTCGCCGGATTACCGTGATTTGGTCGCTGCGGTGTTCTCCTACGAAGTTCTCGACGGGGGTATCGACCCGGATTCATTGCGCCGCATCCACGCGGGCGATATCGCCGAATGGGTCACGGCACTGGATCGCTCGGGCATGTTCGGCAAGACCGTGATCGCCACCCTGACCGACGAGTGGCAGCGCAAACCCCGCCTCCTGCTCGAGGCCCTCCTGGAAGACGTCGACGACGTCACCCGCCGCCGTTGCCTCGTCGCCTGGTCCGCCCTGGACCACCGTTCGCCCCTCACTCAGATCGGCTGATCGGGATCGGGTGCCACCCGATCTTGTTTCCTGGACGATCACCTGATGGACACCTGCCGCTGGCATGCTGGCGGCGTGACGAGCACCGAGTCCCTGGTGGCGGGCTTCTCTCGCTGGTGCGAGGCCGTCGTCGCGCGGCTGCCGCTGGGGCTGAATCGCCTTGTCGCTCCGACGTTTCTCGGCTTCGCGCTGATCAACGGCTTCACCTTCGGTGTCGATCTGGCGCTGCTCACGGTGCTGCACGGCTGGCTGGGATTGCCCGTATGGCTGTCGGTCACGATGGCCTATATCTGCGCGTTCGGGCTCAGCTTCGTGCTCAATCGCACGTTCAACTTCCACTCGCACGCACCGGTCGGCAGGCAGGCCGTGGTGTACGTGGTGGTTGTCGTGATCAACTACCTCGCCTTCATCCTCGGCGTCGGCAGCGGATTGACCGCGCTGGGATTGGAATACCATCTGTCGCGGCTGCTGGCGGGGGCGTGCGAGGCGGTCTACATGTACTGCGCGATGCGCTGGGTGGTCTTTCGCGGGCTACCGCAAGATCTCGATATCGCTGCCGTCGACCACGACGACATCGTCGTCGGTGAGCGCCCAGTGCGCGATGCCCTCGGCCCGGTAGCGGGCGGCGAGTAGCGCGGCCTCACCGTCCGGATCGGTCGCGGAATCCAGATGCGGCACGATGCGATGGTCGACCAGACCCAGTCCGTCCCACCGTGGTTCGATACCGCACGCCGGTTGGACTTCGGCCGGGTCGTCGGTGGATTCCAGACCGTGCAGATCCGGGGTCAGCAGACAGGCGCCCGCGCTGTACCCGGCATATACCAGCGCGTCGGCGGCGAGTAGTTTCGGCAGTACGAAATCGGCTCCGCTGCGGGCGAATTGGGCCCGCAAGACGAAAGTGTTGCCGCCGCGTGCCCACACCAGTGGATACTGTGCCAGTGCGGCTTCCAGTTCGGTTGCGCGACCGACGAATTCGCGCAGATCCAGCACGTCGGGGGAGTAGCCGAGCTTGCGCAGCGGGATCACGTCACTGGCGACGGCACCCGCCCAGGCCGCGGGCCAGGCGTCACATGCGTTGGGAATCACCGCGACTCGGCCCGGCTCGCCGACGAGTGCGGCGAGCCGGTCGTAGTGTGCGCCGAATCGGTAGCTGGACAGGAAAAGTCGCACCGCGGCTCAGATAGTGAAGGCCAGGCTGCGCACCAGTCGGTTGCCGAGTTCCGCATCGCCGGAAATGCGGAACTCGCCTTCGTGCGCATCCACCGTGGTGCGTCCGCCACGCAGCCGGGCGAACAGGCCGGAGCCCATCCGAACCACCACGGTGGCTGGCGCGTCCAGTTCATCGACAATATTGGCGCGGCCGTCCACCGCGACGTGCAGCGTCTGCGGCAACGGGCCGGTCAGTTCGAAGGTGATGCGCGATCCGTCCGGAGCCTGCGCACCCTTCGCCACCGCCCGCCCGATGGTGGCGGTGAGTTCGCCGAAGGCCCGCTCGGCCCGCGGTCCGCCCTCGTCGACGGATACGCCGAGCGCGTCGGCGATATCGAGTTCGTGCATCCAGCAGTCGAACAGCCGCACCCGCATGAACCGGCTATAGCTGACCTTGCCGATCGGCGATACGGTCTCGGCCTGCCATTCCGCATCACCGAAGGATGCGAGCGCCGCGCGCCTGCGGTCGGTGACCTCGCGGTACAGCTCGAGCAGTCGCCTACCCGACAGCGGCCGCAATCGGTCGACCCAGATCTCGTTGAGCACACCGGTCTCGTTGCGCACATGTGGCAGCGTGGTCACATCGGTTTTGGGCCGGATCGGATCGTGCGCGGGCGGGCGTTCACCGAGCAACCAGGATTCCGTCCCGACAACGTGGGCCACCACATCGAACAGCGACCAACCCGGCAGCGGAGACGGTGTGCGCCAACGCTCTTCGTCGAGATCGGCGACGAGCGTCGCGATCGTCTCCCATTGCTCGGACAGCAGGCCGGTCAGCTCGTTCCGGTCCTGGGTCGGGTCGGTCATTCTCGCTCCTCGGCGCTGGTCTCGTCTTCGTGTGCCAATGCCGATATTCCGGCGCGGATGGCGGCCGCGGTGGACTCGAGATCGTGCGGTCGCCGCAGCAGCAGTCCTGCGGCGAAGCTCAGTTTGTCGCCGTGCCGGCGCGGTATCACGTGCAGGTGGACGTGCGCGACGGTCTGGAAGGCCGCGGTGCCGTCATTGAGCACGAGATTCGCGCCGTCCGCGGCCAGGTCGCTGCGCCTGATCGCCAGCGCGAGCCGGTGTCCGGCACGGAAAATGTGCGCTCCCGATTCGGGGTCCAGATCCACCAATTCGGATGCGTGTCGCTTCGGGATGATCAGGGTGTGGCCGCGGGCGATCGGGCGAATGTCCAGGAACGCGCACAGCGTGTCGTCCTCGTAGACCTTGGTCGCCGGGGCCTGCCCCGCCGCGATGCGGCAGAAGACGCAGTCGTTCACACCGCCGACCATACGGCGTACCGCTCACCGGGAACATACTCGGCATGACGCACGTCACTATGGGAAGGTATTGCGCCGCAGCGACCAGGATTCGAACCTTTATGTTGGTCGCGAATCCGACATAACGGCGGAATCCGGCCGCAACTTGTGACCGCCATCTCAGCTACGCTCGCCGCTAGCGATTGCTTGGCAGGTCGCTCGAAAAGATCAGCGAGCCGGGTACAGTTGCGAGGATTTGGACGAACTTACTCCAAAGTAACATCGTCCGGCCGTCGACCGGTTGCTTGAAGCTCAGCCAGAGAAGGAAGTCTGACAAGTGGAGACAACGCAGAGCGTAGGCGACCAGTCGCCGCGCGGAGCGCGTGTCGGAGTCGTTCGCGAGTCAAACGCGGGCGAGCGGCGTGTCGCATTGGTGCCCAAGATCATCCCGAGCCTGCTGAAGCAGGGCGTGGAGGTGGTGGTCGAGGCGGGCGCCGGGGTCGGTGCGCTCATTCCGGACGCGGCCTATGTGGATGCGGGCGCGACCATCGGTGATCCGTGGTCGGCCGATGTGGTCGTGAAGGTCGCTGCGCCCAGTGACACCGAGGTGGCGAAGCTGCACAGCGGGCAGACCCTGATCGGGTTCCTCGCCCCGCGCAATGCCGACAACCAGATTCCCGCGCTGAAATCGGCCGGGGTGCAGGCCTTCGCCGTGGAGGCGATTCCGCGTATTTCGCGGGCCCAGGTGATGGACGCGCTGTCCTCGCAGGCCAATGTCTCCGGGTACAAGGCTGTGCTGCTGGCGGCGTCGGAATCGACGCGGTTCTTCCCGATGCTGACCACCGCGGCGGGCACTGTGAAGCCCGCGACGGTGCTGGTGCTCGGTGTGGGTGTCGCGGGTCTGCAGGCGCTGGCGACGGCGAAGCGTCTGGGTGGCCGGACCACCGGCTACGACGTGCGCCCCGAGGTCGCCGATCAGGTGCGGTCGGTGGGTGCGCAGTGGCTGGATCTGGGGATCGATGCGGCCGGTGAGGGTGGTTATGCCCGTGAGCTCACCGATGAGGAAAAGGCGAAGCAGCAGCAGGCGCTCGAGGATGCGATCAAGGGCTTCGACGTGGTGATCACCACCGCGCTCGTGCCCGGGCGTCCCGCGCCGCGCTTGGTCACCGCGGCAGCGGTGGAGGGTATGAAGCCGGGCAGTGTGATCGTGGATCTGGCCGGTGAGACCGGCGGCAACTGCGAGTTGACCGAGCCGGGTGAGGTCGTGGTCAAGCACGAGGTGACGATCGCTTCGCCGTTGAACCTGCCCGCGACGATGCCCGAGCATGCCTCGGAGTTGTACTCGAAAAACATCGCGGCATTACTCGAGTTGATGCTGGTCGACGGAAAGCTCGCGCCGGACTTCTCCGATCAGGTGCTCGCCGATTCATGCGTCACCCGTGATTCGACCGAATCGGACGCTGCGGCCTCGGCTGGCGCGACCGAGGCGGTGGAGTCGACTGAGACTGCGGAGCCCGCTCATGTGGCGGAGTCTGGCGAGGCGACGGAGATGACCGAGGCGAAGGTGAAGAACTGATGTACACCGAACTGTTGGCGAATATCGCGATCCTGGTGTTGTCCGGGTTCGTCGGGTTCGCGGTCATCTCCAAGGTGCCCAATACCCTGCACACGCCGTTGATGTCGGGTACCAACGCTATTCACGGCATCGTCGTGCTGGGTGCGTTGGTCACCCTCGGGAACGTGCAGGATCCTTCGATCCTGACCCAGATCATTCTGTTCGTCGCGGTCGTGTTCGGAACCCTGAACGTTATCGGTGGTTTCGTCGTCACTGACCGGATGCTGGGAATGTTCAAGGGTAAGAAGGCCGCACCGGTGAAGGTGGATCAGTGATGCATACCTTCGACAATGTGACCTATCTGGTCAACGGGCTCTACATCATCGCCTTCGGCATGTTCATCTACGGTCTGATGGGTTTGACCGGCCCGAAGACCGCGGTGCGCGGCAACCTGATCGCCGCGGCGGGCATGGTCATCGCTGTGGTGGCCACCTTGATTTCGATCCGCCACACCTCCAACTGGATCCTCATCGTCGCCGGACTCGTGGTCGGTGTTGTGCTGGGTGTGCCGCCCGCGAAGTACACGAAGATGACCGCGATGCCGCAGTTGGTGGCCGCGTTCAACGGTGTCGGTGGTGGCACCGTCGCGTTGATCGCGTGGTCGGAATTCATCAATTCCCAGGGGTTCTCGCACTTCGATGAAGAACCCACGATCCATATCGTGATCGGATCCTTGTTCGCGGCGATCATCGGTTCGGTGTCGTTCTGGGGCTCGCTGATCGCGTTCGGCAAACTGCAGGAAATCCTACCCGGACGTCCGATCGGGGTCGGCAAGCTCCAGCAGCCGCTGAACCTGCTGTTGCTGCTCGGCGCGATCGCCGCCGCCGTGGTGATCGGTATCGGCGCTACCAAAGACGGTGTGCCCCAGTACTGGATGATCGCGGTGCTCGTGCTCGCCGGTGTGCTCGGCCTGATGGTGGTGCTGCCCATCGGTGGCGCGGACATGCCGGTGGTCATCTCGCTGCTCAACGCCCTCACGGGATTGAGTGCCGCCGCGGCGGGTTTGGCGCTGAACAACACCGCGATGATCGTGGCGGGCATGATCGTCGGCGCGTCCGGCACCATCCTCACCAACCTGATGGCCAAGGCCATGAACCGTTCCATCCCCGCGATCGTCGCGGGTGGATTCGGTGGCGGCGGCACCGCACCGAGTGGGTCCGGTGGGGAGCAGAAGCAGGCCAAGGCCACCTCCGCGGCGGATGCCGCGATCCAGATGGCATATGCCAACCAGGTGATCGTGGTCCCCGGCTACGGTATGGCCGTCGCCCAAGCCCAGCATGCGGTCAAGGAGATGGCGTCGTTGCTGGAGGCCAAGGGTGTGGAGGTCAAATACGCCATCCACCCCGTCGCCGGTCGCATGCCCGGGCACATGAACGTGCTACTCGCCGAGGCTGAAGTGTCCTACGACGCGCTCAAGGAAATGGACGACATCAACGGTGAATTCTCGCGCACCGATGTGGCTTTGGTGATCGGCGCGAACGACGTCACCAACCCCGCCGCGCGTGAGGACGCCTCGTCCCCGATCTACGGCATGCCGGTGTTGAATGTCGACCAGGCCAAGAGCGTGATCGTGCTCAAGCGTTCCATGAACTCCGGTTTCGCCGGTATCGACAACCCCCTGTTCTACGCCGACCACACCTCGATGCTCTTCGGCGACGCGAAGAAATCGGTCGGTGCGGTCACCGAGGAACTGAAAGCACTGTAAGCACCTCTGCATGAAAGCCCGCTTCCGCGAATGGAAGCGGGCTTTCGTCATTGCAGGTGCCGTTCGCGCGCTTCGACCGCGTCCTTGGCATCCCTCAGACTTCTGCCCGTCAGGTCGCGATAGAGCTTGATCGCGTGGATCTTCTTGCCCTGCCGAATGAGTTCGTCGATTTCGTCATAGGGTGTCGCCGGGTCCGGGCTGGGCAGACCGAGGTGCTTGATGATCATGTCGAGCTTGCGCTCGAGGTTATCGATCCGGCGCTCGAGCCTGTTGTTGTCGAACATCTCTCGAACTTACCGATTCCGACGCTGTTCGCCCGGACTACGCAGGGCATCCGTGACGAGCCGGAGCAGTCGATCCGGTTGATTCGGATCGGTGCTGTGACGTGCTCCCAGCGCTATCCCGGCAACCAGTTGGATCACATCGTCGATGCCGACATCCGCACGGATGCCGCCACTCTGCTGTGCCCTGGTGAGCAGAGCAGCGCCCGCCTGATGGACCGCCTGCCGGCAGTCGAACCCCAGGTCTACCGGTCCGGCCAGGACGGCGCCGCCGAGGCCGTGATCGGTCTGGGCGTGCACGAGTAGGGCGCGCAGCCATGCGGTGAGTGCCTCGGTCGGCTCGCGGGACTGCAATTCTTCGGCTCGGCCGCAAAGCATTTCGATCCGCTCGCTCAGCACGGCGGCCTGCAGCGCCTGCCGGTTGGGGAAGTGTCGGTAGAGAGTGCCGGGGCCGACGCCCGCCCGGCGGGCGATGTCATTCAGCGAGGCCTCCGGACCTTCCTGCGCGAATGCCGCTGCAGCCGCCTCGAGTACGCGTTCGTAGTTCCGTTGAGCGTCGACCCGCATGCGCACCCCTTGTTAACCGGAGAAGTTCTCCGCTATCGTACCGCCCAGGGAAGCGGAGAACCTCTCCGTTTTAGCGTTGGGAGCGCGATGATGATGGAGCACGAACTCGGCGGCGTCGGCATCTGGACCTTCGCATTCGACGGACAACCGGTCGGGCGGGTGCGCGAGGCCGCCGCCGAGATCGAGGAATTGGGTTACGGCGCACTGTGGTTCGGCGAAGCGTTCGGACGCGATACGGTCGGGCAGGCGTGGCTATTGCTCGGGGCTACCGAGCGAGTGGTAGTCGCCGCGGGCATTGCCAATGTGGCACTGCGGGATCCGATGGCCATGGCCACCGCCGAACGCGCACTCGGCGAGGCGTTCCCTGGTCGCTATCTGCTCGGACTCGGCGGTCAGCGAGTTGGTGGTCGCCCCATCGAGGCCGGTGGCTACACGGTTCCGTCCGGCGGCAAACCGCTGGCGCTGATGCGCGGCTATCTCGATGCGATGGATGCCGTTCCGCAGCAGGGGCCGCGGCCGGACCCGGCGCCACGGCGGGTGCTAGCCGCGCTGGGCCCCAAGATGTTGGCATTGGCCGCCGAGCGGACCTGGGGTGCGCATCCCTATCACGCACCGGTCGAGCACACCGCCGAGGCGCGGCGGATCATGGGGCCGCAGGCATTTCTGTGTGTCGAGCAGGTCGTTGTCCTCGATGCCGATCGGGCGCGCGCTCGTGAGGTCGCCAGGGCGCATATCGCGGGCTATCTGGAATCCGCGCCGCATCAGTCGGCGAATATGCGACGCTTCGGTTTCGGCGACGAAGATATCCTCGGTGGTCCCAGCTCACGGCTGGTGGATTCGGTTGCGGCGTATGGGGATATCGAGGTGATCGGCGATCGCGTTCGGCAGCACTTGGATGCCGGGGCCGATCACGTGTGTCTACACGTGCTCACCGCCGATCCGACGGAGCTACCGCTGCCGCAATGGCGTGAACTCGCCACGCTTGCCCGGGAATCAGCTGCTATCCGGTAGTCCGTTGCGGGGCAACCGCACCCGCGTAGCCACAGCAGAGCAGGACCGCGATGAGCGGAACGGCCATCGCGGTGGTGAGTGGGACCAGGGCGGTCAGCCAGCCGATAATGGAGGGGCCCGCGAGCAGGCCGAGGTAACCGAGGCTGAATACCCGCGACATATCGGTAGCCGCCGTAGTCGAGCCGAGATTTCCTGCGGCGGTGAAGATTTGCGGTATTCCGCCGGACAGGCCGAGGCCGCACATCGCCCAGCCGAGCAGCGTCAGCGGCAACCAGCCCGAGGCCATGATCAGGACCAATCCGAATGCGGCGATCAAGGTGCCGTACCGGACGACGGCGACGCGGCCGAAGGCGCCCGCGAAGCGGTCGGCGGTGAATCGGCCCGCGGTCATGGTGCAGGAGAATGCGCCGAACGCCAGTGCGGCGGTGGCATCGTCGACATCGAGGTGGTCGCGGACCTGCAGTGCGCTCCAGTCGGCGGCGACGCCCTCGGTGAGGAGTAGGGCGAAGGCGATTGCGGCCAGCGCCCAAACCTTTCGGGAGCGGTTCGGTGCGGTTGTCGACTGGGCTGTTGCGCCATCATGCGGTGTCGCTTCGGACTCACGATCGCGGTCCGTGCTTTCCGGAATGTGGTCGTGTGGGCCACTTTCCATGGGCGTATCCGAATTCGCTTCTCGTGTCGCCGATCCGGTGTCGACCAGCAGGCGTGGCACGAGCGCGGCGGTAATCGCCAACCCCGCCACCGCCGCGAGCGACAAGCTCAGGCGCACATCCCATCCCGCGCCCTGAGCCGCCGCACCCAGCAGCGAGCCGAGGAATCCGCCACCGGAGAACAAGGCGTGGAACGCCGACATGATCGGTCGGCCATAAGCCCGCTCGACGTGCACCGCTTGGGTATTCATCGAAACGTCGAGCGCACCGTTGCCGAAACCGAAGCAGGCCAACGCAATCGCCAGGCTGACCGGTCCGGTCGCCAATCCAGGGCCGAGCACCGATATCGAGACGATCGCCGCGGCGGCCGCGACCACGGTCCGGCTGCCGAATCGGTCGGCGAGCGGGCCCGCGATGCGCATGCCGACAATGCCCGCACCGGCCAGCATGAGAATGAACATGCCGAGCGTGGAATGCGCGATACCGGTCCGGTCGGTAATGGCCGGGATGTGCACTACCCACATGGCCAGTAGGAAGCCGTTCAACGCGAACACCACGAATACCGCGGCGCGTGCTATCCGTATCTGCGGATCGATCGTCGTGGTCGCCACCGATTCGACGGTACCGCGTCGACCGCGATCTCGCGGCCGCACGGGGAGCCGGTCCGGGACATCGTCGTCCGATGGCCCGGCTCCGCGGATCTCGCCATTGAGATCGGGTGTCCGTGCGGCGGTCTCATTTCCTACAACCACCTACTCGCCGGAGATGTTCCAAATTCCGGCGGCCGCAGTCTCGTCGGCGTAATCCCGGAAATCTTTCGGTTCCCGGCCGAGCGCACGCTGGACGCCGTCCGCGGTCTTGGAGTTCCGGCCGTCCAGGATCGTGCCGAAAAGGTAGTCGAGCAGGCTGACGACGTCGGCGGGAACCTGGTACTCGGTCAGTGCCGCAACGAAATCCGTGCGGGAGATCGGAATGAAGGCGACTTCGCGTCCGGTCGCCGCGGCGATCTCCGCGACGGCTTCGGCGAACGTCAACGACCTGGGTCCGGTCAGTTCGTAGAGTTCGCCGCTGTGCCCGTCCTCGGTCAACGCGGCGGCCGCGGCATCGGCGATATCGTCGGCATGCACGAACGGTTCCGGCACATCGCCATTCGGCAGTGCCACCTCACCCGCAAGCACGTACTCCAGGAATGCGCCTTCGCTGAAGTTCTGTGCGAAGAAACTGCAGCGCACGATGGTCCAGTCGAGCCCCGAACCCTGCACGATCTGCTCACACGCCACGGCCTCCGGTTCGCCGCGACCGGAGAGCAGCACGAGTTTGCGCACACCGTTGACCTTGGCCGCATTGGTGAATGCGCGGATGGTCTCGGGCGCACCCGGTACCGCCAGATCCGGCTGGAAGGCGACGTACACCGCGTCCACGCCGAACAGTGCCGGTGTCCACGTGCTGCGGTCGGCCCAGTCGAAGGGGATCTCGGCCGCGCGGGAACCGATCCGGATCGGATGACCGGCCTGCCGGAGCCGGGTCGCGACGCGGCTGCCGGTCTTGCCCGTACCGCCGGTGACGAGCATGAGACGCTGGTGGGAGGTGCTGTTTGTCATGTTTCCAGTACATCGGCGCGGCGCGCGACGAAACATAGTTCAGCGACTCGTGATCATGCGTCAGCGTCTACTGTTTGTCATGTGGATGCGCTCGCCAGTCTGCTCGAAGGTCCACGCGCCCGAGGTGCGTTCGTCATGTGTTCATTGCTCGACCCGCCCTGGTCGCTGCGCATCCAGGATCGGGCGCCGCTGACGGTGGTGTCGATGATCCGCGGCACGGCCTGGATCATGACCGACGCGGCGGGCAGTAAGCCACGGCAAGTGAGCGCGGGCGATATCGCGATCTTCCGCGGACCCGATCCGTATACGGTCGCCGACGATCCGGCCACCGCACCGCAGATCTTCATCGATCCGGGCAATATCACCAAGACCGCCGATGGTGAAATCCTTTGCGAGACATTGAGTCTCGGTGTGCGCCAGTGGGGCACCGATGCGGACGGCGCCACCATGATGGTCACGGGGACCTATGAGTCCGCGGGCGCGGCGAGTCAGCGGCTGTTGCGTGCTCTGCCGCCGGTAATCATCTTGCAGCGCGGCGATTTCGACACCCGGCTGCTCGACATCCTGGTCGACGAAGCCACCAAGGACGAGCCCGCACAGGGTGTCGTCCTGGACCGGCTGCTCGATATGGTGCTGATCGCGGCCCTGCGTGCCTGGTTCGCCCGCAATGACGCGCCCGCGTGGTATCACGCGTACAGCGATCCGCTGGTCGGCAAGGCGCTGCGGCTGTTGCAGCACAATCCGGCGCACGGCTGGACGGTCGCCAGCTTGGCGGAGGCGGTCGGGGTCTCGCGCGCCGCGCTGGCCCGCCGGTTCACCGATCTGGTCGGTGAACCGCCGATGGCTTTCCTCACCGAATGGCGGCTGGCCCTGGCGGCCGACCTGCTGCAGGAATCCGATGCCACCATCGAATCCATTGCCCGCCAGGTCGGCTACGGCAGCGCGTTCGCGCTGAGCACGGCATTCAAACGTCACTTCGGTGTGAGTCCGCGCGACCACCGGCAGGGCGGCACCCCGGCTGAGCTATCGTCGGCCGGGTGACCCAGCAGTATCCAGTCCTCTGGCCGATGCCGACCCGGTGGGCCGATAACGACCACTACGGCCACGTGAACAACGTGACGTACTACTCGTACTTCGACACTGCGGTCAATGCCTGGCTCATGCATGCCACCGGCACGGATATCCGCGAACTGCCCGCCCTCGGCGTGGTCGCCCAGACCTCCTGCCAGTACCACGGCTCGCTCAGCTTTCCGGACCAACTCCAGGTAGGCCTGCGCATCTCCCGCCTCGGCCGCTCCAGCATCACCTACGACCTGGCCATCTTCCGCGAATCCGAAGATGGTCTGGAACTGGCCGCGACGGGCGCCTTCGTCCACGTCTACGTAGACAACGAAACGCGCAAACCAGTAGAAATCCCCGAAGTAATCCGCACCGCCGCAACAGCCCTGGTCACCGACTGAACCTGCCGGGCGCCGAAGGCATAGCTAACCGCACTCCATTGGTGACTTCGTTCCAGATTCCCGGCACGGCGGCGTGAACCCCGCGCTGTCGGACCTCCCGGTGCGGAAGGTCTTGCGAGTCTTGGAAACCGAGAACTCGCCGACAATGCCGCCGGATCAGGCTCGTAGCGAGCGATCGGCGGATCCGGCCAGGCGATCCAGCAGTGGAGCCGTGCGCGGTCCGACGAATTGCTGCATCACCAATGCCATATTGGTGCGTTCCACCCCGGGAATCTTCAAGATCTGCCCGGCGATCCGGTACAGATCGTCCGCATCCCGCGCCACCACCCGCACGGTGAGATCGGTCAGGCCGGTCATGCCGCACACCTCGGTCACCTCCGGCACCCGGGCGAGTTCGGCGACCACCGAATCCAATCGGTGCTGATCGACGACGACGGCGACGAAGGCCGCCAGCGGGTAGCCCAGCGCGTGCGGTTGCACTCGACGTTCGAAGCTGGCGAGCACACCGCTCGCCTCCCAGCGCGACAACCGCGCCTGCACGGTATTGCGGGACAACCCGAGCCGGGTCGCCAGCTCGACACCGGTCGCGCGTGGGTTGGCGACCAGCTCGAGCAACAGTCGCGCGTCGGTGGCGTCCAGGGTCGCGTCGGCGGGTTCTCTACTGGTCATACAACGCAGTATGACATCAGTTCGCGGGAAAGAATTGGGCATTCTGCTTACTCGCGTGTTGATCACTTGCGCACTTCGCCTACTCGTGGATGCTATGTGATATAGGGCACACCAGCCCTGCGCTCATGGTCAGGAGGCGATCCCGAATGACGAACAAATCCGACTATCCGGTTCAGTTGGTGCAACCCGACGGCCGCCGCGTATTCGACCGGGAACACGCGGCCCTGATCGCCGATATCGGGCCCGCACAGCTGCGCGCGATGTACACGGACCTGGTCGTGACCCGCCGGATCGACACCGAGGCAACCGCTCTGCAACGCCAGGGCCAGCTCGGACTGTGGGCGCCGATGATCGGGCAGGAGGCCGCCCAGGTCGGCTCGGCATACGCGTTGCGCCCCGACGACTACGTCTTCTGCAGCTACCGCGAGCACGCCGTCGCCTACTGCCGCGGCGTCCATCCCAACGAACTCACCCGGATGTGGCGCGGGGTCGCGCACTCCTGCTGGGATCCCGAAGCGGTCAATATGACCAACCCGAATATCATCGTCGGCTCGCAGGGCCTGCATGCGACCGGTTACGCCTATGCCGCCCACCTCGACGGTGCGGAGATCGCGACCATCGCCTACTTCGGCGACGGCGCGTCGAGCCAGGGTGATCTCGCCGAGGCATTGGGCTTCGCCGCGAGTTGGGGCGCGCCGGTCGTCTTCTTTTGTCAGAACAACCACTGGGCGATCAGTTCCCCGGTCCGCATCCAGAGCGCGACCCCGATCGCGCGGCGCGCCTACGGGTATGGAATTCCCGGCCTCCAGGTCGACGGCAATGATGTGCTCGCCGTCCTCGCGGTCACCAGGCAGGCCGCCGTCCGCGCCCGCACCGGTGGTGGACCGTCGTTCATCGAGGCGCTCACCTACCGGATGGGTCCCCACACCACCGCGGACGATCCGACGCGCTACCGCTCCGCCGCCGAGACCGAGGAGTGGGCGCGCCGCGATCCGATCGCGCGGCTGCGCAAGCTGCTGGAACGTGAGTCTCTATGGGACAACGCATTCGAGCGCCATGTCGATGCGACCGCCGGCGAAGTCGCGCAACAGGTGCGCACCGCGACCATCGATATGCCGGATCCGGCGCCGACACAACTGTTCGATCACGTCTATGCCACCCCGCATCCGCTGATCACCCAGGAGCGGAACGAGTACGCGGAGTATCTGTCCGGCGATCCCGGTGACAGTGCCGCGCGACCGGAAGGAGTCCCCACATGATCACGACCTTCGCCGCAGCGCTCAATGCCGGGCTGCGGCGGGCCATGGACGACGATCCGAAAGTCGTTCTGATGGGCGAGGATATCGGCCGCCTCGGCGGGGTGTTCCGGGTAACCGATACGCTGCAAAAGGATTTCGGAAACAATCGCGTCATCGATACGCCGCTGGCCGAATCCGGTATTGTCGGAACGGCTTTCGGCATGGCGCTGCGCGGCTACCGCCCGGTCTGCGAGATTCAATTCGACGGCTTCGTCTATCCGGCCTTCGACCAGATCGTTTCGCACGTCGCCAAGATCCACTACCGGACGCAGGGAAAAGTGATCGCGCCCATCACGATTCGCATTCCGTTCGGCGGTGGAATCGGTTCGGTGGAGCATCACTCCGAGTCGCCGGAGGCGTATTTCGCCCACACCGCGGGACTGCGCGTCGTGACGCCGAGCAATCCCGCCGACGCGTATTTCATGATCCGCCAGGCTATCGCGCTCGATGATCCGGTGATCTTCTTCGAACCCAAGCGGCGCTACTGGGATAAGGCCGAGATCGATTTCGATGCCGAGGCCATGCCGTTGGACCGGGCCCGCGTCTGCGTCAGCGGTACCGATGCCACCGTCCTCGCCTACGGCGGCACCGTCGCCTCGGCCATTACCGCCGCGAAAATCGCTGCCGAGGAAGGGCATTCGCTCGAGGTGATCGATCTGCGCAGCTTGTCGCCGATCGATTTCGACACCATCGAGGCCTCGGTGGCCAAGACCGGCAGGTTGATCGTGACGCACGAAGCGCCGGTCTTCGGCGGGCTCGGCGCCGAGATCGCCGCGCGGATCGCCGAGCGCTGCTTCTACTACCTGGAGGCGCCGGTGCTGCGCGTCGGTGGCTTCGACATCCCCTACCCCCCGGCTAAGCTCGAAAAGCACCACCTGCCCGATCCGGACCGCATCCTCGCCGCGGTCGATCGCTCACTCGCCGCCTGACTACCGCTCACTGAGAGGTGCCCCAGTGGAAGATCGTGCCCCCGAGGATGATCAGGGAAATATCCTGGAATTCCGGCTACCCGATCTCGGCGAGGGACTGGCCGATGCGGAGTTGGTGTCGTGGTCGGTGGGCGTCGGCGACACCGTGCAGCTGAATCAGACGATCGCCGACGTGGAGACGGCCAAGGCGGTGGTCTCGCTGCCGTCGCCGTTTTCGGGCACGGTGATCGAATTGCTCGCTCGGCCCGGCGAGACGGTCGCGGTGGGGGCGCCGCTGATCCGGGTGCGCAATGATCTGGCGGTCGCGCAGGAGGGGGCGAACGGGCGGACGTCGGTGCTGGTCGGATACGGGCCCGATGATGAGACGGTGTCCCGGCGACGCAGCAGGGTTGCGGAACCGACCGCGCCGCAGGAGGGTTCGGCCGCTGAGCCGGTCGAGTCGGGAATGGCCAGGGCTGCGGCGACACCCGGTGCGCGCAAACTCGCCAAGGAACTCGGCATCGACCTCTGGTACGTCGCGGGTTCGGGCCCCGACGGTGCGGTCACGGTCGAGGATGTGCGCGGGGCGGTCCCGGTATCGCAGCCGCGCGCCGCGCCGACCCGCGCCGACGGCCCGGCCGCGCCGCCGACGCCATCGGTCACCGATCCGAATGCGGGCATCATTCGCCCCGCGACCCGCGAGGAACGCACGCCGATCAGCGGCATCCGCAAACGCACCGCGGCCGCAATGGTGGCGAGCGCGCGCACCATCCCACAGGCCAGCACCTTCGTCACCATCGACTTCACCGCATCGATGGAACTGCTCGACCACCTGCGCACCACCAAATCCTTCGAGGGCCTGACGCTGACGCCATTGGCCCTGGTCACCAAATCCGTCCTAGCCGCCCTCGCGGAATATCCCGGCATCAACGCATTCTGGGACGAGGCGAATCAGCAGATCGTCACCAAGCACTATGTGAATCTCGGTATCGCGGTCGCCACCGAACGCGGCCTGTTGGTGCCCAATCTCAAGGAAGCCCAGGCATTGAGCCTGCGCGACCTGTGCCGGGAGATCGGCTGGCTCGCCGAGACGGCGCGTTCGGGCAGCGCCACCCCGACCGACCTGCGCGGCGGCACCTTCACCATCACCAATGTCGGCGTCTTCGGGGTCGACGCCGGTGTTCCGCTGGTCAATCCGGGTGAGGCCGCGATCCTGTGCCTCGGCTCGATTCGCAAGCGCCCCTGGGTATTCCGCGACGAACTCGCCATCCGGTGGGTCACCACCATCGGCATCAGTTTCGACCACCGGATGGTCGACGGTGAGCTGGCAGCGCGCTTCCTCGCGACCGTCGCCGGATTGCTCGAGGATCCGCTCACGCTATTGGGCCGGATGTAGTCACGCCCCCGGGTCGCCGTAGTGCGCGGCGATGTCTTCGGAGCCGCTCCATCGGCTGTAGGTCGGCGACTGCGGCCACCCCTCGGGCGAGTCCTGCCACTGCTCCTGCCGCCCGTACGGCAGCACGTCGATCAGCGCGAAGCTGTGACTCAGCTGCTCGGTGCCACGGCCGTTGGTGTGCCAGGTGCGATAGACCGTGTCGCCGTCGCGCAGGAATACGTTGACCGCGAATCCGCCGCCGGGCGGTGCGCCGACGTCGGTGCCGAATGGACTGTTCGCCGTGGAATACCAGGCCATTTTGTTCCCGACCCGCCGCTTGTACGCGAGTGCCTCGTCGATCGGCCCCTGGGTGACGATGACGAACCGGGCATCGTAGTTGTCCAGGAACTCCAACCGGGTGAACTGCGAGGTGAACCCGGTACAACCACCGCACTGCCACTTCTCGCCAGGAAACCACATGTGGTTGTAGACGATCAGCTGTGACTTACCGTCGAAGATGTCCGCCAGCCGGACCGATCCCTCCTCGCCCTCGAGGGTGTATTCGGGCATTTCGACCATCGGCAGGCGCCGCCGCTGGGCGGCGATCGCATCGAGTTCTCGGGTCGCTGCCTTCTCCCGGACGCGCAGCTCATCGAGTTGGCGCTGCCAGGTGCCGGCATCGACGACGGGCGGCAGGGCATTCATGACTGCGCCTCGCTGGCGTTCGGCTCCGTCATGACCGCCCTGGGCGCTGTGTTGATTCTTCGCTCGCTGCGCTCGCTCATGTGAGAGTCCTCCCTGATCGTGTTGCCTTTGCGGATATAGACGCGGCCCGGTCGCCGAACTAATCGGTCGCCGGAAAAATCCCTGAACTCGCCGAGATGAACCAGTTACTACCCCTTGGCACCATTTTCGGAACATACTGGTATATCCGCTGGTCATCGCATGAGAACCGCAGTTGGGCGTCAACGGAAAGCGGAGGGCAAAGCATGACGATTCTGCTCCAGGTACTCGAGCAGAGCTTCACGCCGACCACGCCGTGGGAACGGCGCAAATTCACCTTTGTCAATGCCGACAAGATCGTCGGCATGCGACTGGACGGACAGTCCGGCGTCTGGCTCGACCTGTCCCGGCCCGGTGAATCACAGCGGCTGGCCCGAACCCTGGACCCGCGTGACGCCGTCACGTTCCTGCTCACCACCTTCGCGAAGATCGCCGAGTGCGAGGAGCGCGGTGGTTCGTGGCTGATCGGACACGACGGCGCGCACACCGAGTCCATTGTGGCCACCAGATTCCCACCCCGGTCCAGTGAAGTCGCCAATGACGATCTGCTGGCTCGCGCCTGGCTGTAGGTCCTGACCGGCTCCGAGGCGCTTTTCCAGCTGTGTTCTGCGAATGTCGGTCCATACGGGTACATCTGGCACCGTGCGTGCCGACATCCGACGATGGCTGCCTGCCCTGATCGGGGCGGCGCTGTTCGCGCTGCCCGGATGCGCCGAGGTGAGCGGTGGTCCGGTCGCGCCCGCATCCGGCAGCGGGGAGGGGGAACTCAGCCCGACCCGGGTTCAACTCGGGCAGTTGTTGGCATCGGTGCGAATCGTTGCCGCCCGGGGACATCCCGGCGGTTATGAGCGCGGCTGCAAGGAAGGTCAGCGGTGCGCATTCGGACCGTCATGGACCGATGACTACGACGGCCCCGGCGGTCACGACGGCTGCGATACCCGCAACAACGTACTGAGCGCGCAGCTGACCGTGGTGAGCTTCCGGCCGGATACCCACGACTGCGTGGTCACCGCGGGCACACTCGACGATCCGTACACCGGCAAGCGGATCGCTTTCAGCAAGGCCGATGCGGGCGATATCCAGATCGACCACGTTTATCCGCTGGCCGCGGCCTGGGATATGGGTGCGGTGTCCTGGCCGCTCGAGCGGCGGGTGCGTTTCGCCAACGATATCGACGTGAATCTGCTGGCCACCGCGGCGAGTGTCAACCAGGCCAAGGGTGACAGCACCCCGTCCGAATGGACGCCGCGCACGAACCGTTGTTTTTATGCGGGCAAATACCTGACGGTCGCGGTCCGGTACGACCTACCGGTGACCGCTGCGGACAATGCCGCACTGAACGACATTGCCCGCTCATGCCCGTAGCGAGCTATGTCCCGGTGGCGACCGGGCGTTTCGGGTCGTTCGACCATTGCGACCACGAGCCCGGATACAGCGCCGCTTCGATGCCTGCGGCGGCGAGTGCCGCGATCTGGTGGGCGGCGGTCACCCCCGAGCCGCAATAGACCGCGACCGGCCCGGACCCGAATGCGGCGAAGCGATCTTGCAAAACGTCCACGCTCCGGAACCGTCCGTCGGCGTCGAGGTTCTCCGCGGTCGGTGCGCTGATCGCGCCCGGAATGTGGCCCGCCTGCGGATCGACCGGTTCCACCTCGCCGCGGTAGCGTTCGCCCGCGCGCGCGTCGAGCAGTACACCGGACCACTTGGCGGCCGCATCGGCATTGATGACCGGCAGCTGCCCCGGATTCACCTCGACGTCACCGAGTTCGGGATCGTCCTCCTCGCCGGAGGCGATCGCACCGCCCGAACCGGTCCACGCGGGCAGTCCGCCGTCGAGAATCCGCACGTCCGCGATTCCGGCCCAGCGCAGCAGCCACCAGGCCCGCGCCGCGGCCATACCGCCCGTCGCGTCGTAGACGACCACCGGATCGCCGGTCCGTAGACCCCAGCTGCGTGCGCATTTTTCGAGCTGCGCGGGATCGGGCAGCGGATGCCGCCCGCGCGCGGGTGATGGCGGTGCGGCCAGTTCGGTCTCGAGATCGACGAAGACCGCGCCGGGAATATGTCCGTCCAGATAGTGCTGCGGGCCGTCCGGATCACCGAGCGCCCACCGCACATCGAGTAGACGAACCCGCTTGTCCGCCAATACTTCCCGAAGCTCATCCGCCGAGATCAGCACCGCGCTCAACAAGCTCTGTTCCGCCTCTCTGTTCCGCCTCCCCGAATATTCAGGCCATACTAGTAAGAGCCGCTATGCCTGCGTACAGGTCCTGCGTCATGTGCCACATCAGTTTTGGGTGTACCCGGCGAGTTACCCATGTACACGCCAAATAAGTTGGTACGTCCACGTTCGAATTGAATGCGGTTTCGGCGATTCACCCTAGCCGGATGCCACGCAATTCAGTCCAGTTTCCGGGGACTGGCTGTGACAACTGGACTGATGACCGGGGAGGATTCCAGAAATGTTCAGGCTTTCCCCGGCGCTCGCCGACACTCCGACACCGGTCCACCGTGAGGCGCGGCTCGCGCAGCCGGTCGGGGCCGGTGTCGTCACCGCGCTGGTCGGATTCACCAGCTCATTCGCGGTGGTGCTGAGCGGGTTGACGGCGGTCGGGGCCACCCCGGCACAGGCGGCGTCGGGACTGCTCGCGCTCTGCCTCACGCTGGCCATCGGGATGATGCTGCTCAGTTATCGATATCGGTTGCCGATCACACTGGCTTGGTCGACGCCGGGTGCGGCACTGCTCGCCGGCACCGGTTCGGTCGCCGGTGGCTGGGCCGCGGCGGTCGGGGCGTTCGCGATAACCGGTGTGCTGATCGTGATCACCGGACTGTGGCAGCGGCTCGGCAATCTGGTGGCCGCGATTCCGGTGGAGATCGCGCAGGCCATGCTCGCCGGTGTGCTGTTGCCGCTGTGTCTCGCGCCGGTGAAGGCCGTGCAGGCCAGTCCGGCGGTGGTGGTGCCGGTGATCGTGGTCTGGCTGGTGCTGCAGCGATTCGCCAAGCGCTGGGCGGTGATCGCGGCCTTCGCGACCGCGGCGATCGGGGCGGGGATCAGTATCGCGGTGCAGCACAAGCATCTCGATCTCGCGGCGATGCGCCCCTCGCTCGAACTGACAGTGCCGCACTGGAGTTGGCAGGCGATGATCGGTATCGCCATTCCGCTCTACATCGTCACCATGGCCTCGCAGAACATTCCGGGCACCGCCGTGATGAAGTCCTTCGATTACCAAATCCCTTGGCGCGCTTCGATGTCCGTCACCGGTATCGGCACGATTCTGGGCGCACCGGCCGGTGGGCACGCCATCAACCTGGCCGCGATCAGTGCCGCGCTCTCGGCCGCGCCCGCCGCCCATCCGGATCCGAAGCGTCGCTGGATCGCGGCCTGCACCGCGGGTGCCTCCTATCTGATTCTCGCCCTCGGCTCGGCGGCGCTGGTCACCCTGATCGCCACCGCGCCCAAGGGCACGCTGGAAACCGTTGCGGGCCTTGCCCTGCTGGCGACTCTCGCGGCCGCCCTTGCCGGTGCCCTGAAATCCGAACAGCACCGCGAGGCGGGCGTTGTCACCTTCCTGATCGCCGCGTCCGGTGTCGGGTTCCTCGGCATCGGCGCGGCCTTCTGGGCACTGGTCGTCGGTCTTGTCGTGCGCAAGGTCCTCGCCCACCGCAAAGACTCGTGAAAAGTTGTCGGTACCTGCCGTTACGCTGCGCCGCATGAAAGCAATCGGCACCTTCTCCGTCGCCTCCTTCACCCCAACCGATGTCGTGCCGGATCCGGCCATCGCCACCGCGCTGCCGGTCGGCATCGCGCAGATCGAGAAGGAGTTCGCGGGCGAGGTCACCGGACGGTCCGCGACTCTCTTCACCGCCGCCTTCGACCAGGCGACGGGTGCGGGGACTTATGTCGCCATGGAATCGTTCGAGGGCGCGCTGCACGATCGCGCGGGCAGCTTCAACTTCGCGCATTCGGCGACCACCCTCGGCACCGACCGCACGGCCGAGTTCTTCACCATCGTGCCGACCAGCGGCACCGGTGGGCTGACCGGTATCACCGGCACCGGTGGTCTCACCGTCGACACCGACGGTGTGCACCAGATCTGGTTCGATTACGAACTCGACTGAGCAGCGGGCGAGGATGGCCGCGGCGTCTGTCGGACCCGCCTGATTGGATGGGGTGATGCTGCACGGTCTGTGGTCGCCGGGATCGGGCTTGCTGCTCTGGCAGGAGGCCCCGGTCGCGCTACCCGAACCGTTGGGCGGGGTGCTGACGGCGTCGAAGTTCCGGCATCGGGCGCAGGTGCTCGTCAGCGGGTCGCAGGGGGCGACCGAGCAGGTCAGGGCGCATGCGATGGTGCCGGCCGCGGCCGCGGTCGCGCTGCGCCAGCGGCTGCCGGTCGACGCGGTTTCGGGGGATCTGCGGTTTCTCGCGCACGTGGCGCACGGTGTCGAGCGGTGGGTGCGGGCCGGGCGGGTGGTGCCCGAGCTGCGCCGCGACGACGGGCAGTGGTGGGTGCGCTGGCGGTTGGTCGGCGGCGAGCGTCAGCGGGCCTGGCTGGCGGAGTTGGCGGTGGCCATGCCGCCCGCACTGCGCGTCGCGGGGAAGCCGGGGATGCTGCTCGAGGATATGATCACCGAACTCGCCGATCCGATCGTCCGGGAGTTGATGGATCCGCCGCCGTCGGCGCATCCGCTGGTGGCCGCGCTCATCGATGATGTCGCCCTGGATGGCGGCAGCCATCAGCTGGCCGAGGTGCTGGAACGCTGGCGGGCGAGTCTGACCGGGGACGAGCCCGAGTTGGTGCTGCGCCTGCTGGAGCCCGAGGGCGATATCGCGCTCGGCGAGGCCGGTACCGATGCCGATGACGTGGTGGCGCTGTGGCGACTGCAGGTCTGTCTGCGTGCCGATGGCGAAGCGCCGAATCCGGTTCCGCTGCTGGGTGATCCGGTGCTGGTCCGCACCGCGATCGAGAAGCTGGGGGAGGCGACGCGGGCCTATCCGCGCCTGCGCGACCTGCCGAACGATCCGCAGTCGATGGACCTGCTGCTGCCGACCGAGGTGGTCGCGGACCTGGTCGAACACGGTGGACATGCGCTGCAGGCGGCGGGTGTGCGGCTGCTGCTGCCGCGCGCTTGGAATATCAGCGCCCCGACCATGCGGCTGCGCGTGGAGAGCGGCGTACCCGCCGCCGAGAGCACGGTCGGCATGCGCGGACTCGTCTCCTATCGTTGGGAACTCGCCCTCGGCGATACCGTGCTGACCAAGGCCGAGATGGAACGGCTGGTCCGCTCGAAATCGGATCTGGTGCAGCTGCGCGGCGAATGGGTGCAGGCCGACCACAAGGTGCTGGCCGCTGCCGCACGCTATGTCGCCGCCCATCTCGACGACACCGAAATCACCTTCGCCGATCTGGTCGGCGAACTCGTCACCGGCCATGTCGAGAAGGTTCCGATCACCGAGGTGAGCGCAACCGGTTGGGCCGCGGACCTTTTGGACCAGACCCGCGACGCGGTTCCGGTGAGTGCGCCGGTCGGTTTGAAAGCGCAGTTGCGGCCGTATCAGGAGCGTGGGTTGGCCTGGCTTGCCACCATGAGTCGCTACGGGGTGGGCGGAATCCTGGCCGACGACATGGGCCTGGGTAAGACCGTGCAGGTCTTGGCGCTCTTGGTACATGAACGCGAGGTCGATCGCCAACTGACGCAACGGCACACCGGTACTGCGCGGTCCGAGGACGCGCAGGTCGTTTCGCTGCGCGATGTGAGGCAGCGGGGTGCAGCGCTTCGCCGGGACGACCGCGACGCGCGCGCTAGCGGGCAGGAGTCACCGGATGGCGACGGTGCGCCAGGGCCGACCCTGCTCGTGAGCCCGATGTCGGTCGTCGGCAACTGGCAGCGCGAGGCGGAGCGATTCGCCCCCGATCTGCGGATTTTGGTGCACCACGGTGTCGGCCGCAAGTCGGGCGCGGATCTGGACGAAGCCGTTGCGGACGCGGACCTGGTGATCACCACCTATTCGCTCCTGGCGAGGGACGCGGCCGAATTGGCGCGGCAGCAGTGGGATCGCGTGGTGCTCGACGAGGCGCAGCACATCAAGAACGCGGGGACCAGACAGGCGAAGGCGGCGCGGGCGCTACCTGCCCGACATCGGTTGGCGCTCACCGGAACTCCGGTGGAGAACCGCCTCGAAGAATTGCGCTCGATTCTGGACTTCACAATGCCGAAGGTGCTCGGTAGCGCACAGACTTTCCGTGCTCGGTTCGCCGTGCCGATCGAACGCGATCGGGACGAGAACGCCATCAGCCGGCTGCGCACCGTCACGCAGCCGTTCGTGCTGCGCCGGGTGAAAACCGATCCCGCCGTCATCAGCGATCTGCCGGAGAAGCTGGAGATGACGGTGCGCGCCAACCTGACCGTGGAGCAGGCGGCGCTGTACCAGGCGGTCGTCGACGACATGATGGCCAAACTGAAGGATGCGAAGGGTATGGCGCGCAAGGGCGCGGTGCTCGGCGCGCTGACCAGGCTCAAACAGGTCTGCAACCATCCCGCGCATTTCCTCGGCGACGGCTCCGGCGTGCTGCACCGCGGCAGTCACCGCTCCGGCAAGCTCGCCCTGGTGGAGGATGTCCTCGATGCGGTACTGGCAGATGGCGAGAAGGCATTGCTGTTCACCCAGTTCCGCGAATTCGGCGAGCTCATCGCGCCCTATCTGATCGAGCGCTTCGGTACGAAGATTCCGTTCCTGCACGGTGGCGTGCCGAAGAAGCACCGCGACACCATGGTCGAGCGCTTCCAGGAACCGGACGGCCCACCGCTGATGCTGTTGTCGCTCAAGGCCGGTGGCACCGGCCTGAACCTCACGGCGGCCAACCATGTTGTGCACCTGGATCGTTGGTGGAATCCGGCCGTCGAGAACCAAGCGACCGACCGCGCCTTCCGGATCGGTCAGCAGCGCAATGTGCAGGTGCGCAAACTGATCTGCGTCGACACCATCGAGGAGAAGATCGACGAAATGATCAGCGGCAAACGCCAACTCGCCGATCTGGCCATCGGTGCGGGCGAGAACTGGATCACCGAATTGAGCACCGACGAACTGCACCGGCTCTTCGCCCTCGGCGCGGAGGCGGTCGGCGATTGAGTCCGTTCGAGGATTACAGCAAGTACGGCAAACGCCGCCCGGTGCGCGGCGGGGTCGAAGCACGCAGCCGCCGTGGCGGATTCGGACGAACCTGGTGGGGCAAGGCGCTGATCGAGGCGGTCGAGCAAATGGCCGAACCCGGTCGACTCGCCCGCGGCCGCACCTACGCCCGAGCCGGGCAGGTCGTCAGCTATCGGATCGAACCCGGTGCGGTTACCGCGGAAGTCCAAGGGAGTCAGCCGCGCCCGTTCACCTCGGTATTCGCCATCCGGCCACTGCGCGACGAGGAACTCGAACTGCTCATCGAGACCATCCGGACCACGCCGGGTGTACTGGCCGAAATCGCCTCCGGTGCTTTGCCGACGAGCCTCGGCGAACATCTGCTCCCGACCACGGCCGCCGATCTCGACTTCTCCTGCACCTGTCCGGATCCCGGCTGGCCGTGCAAGCATGTGGCCGCGGTCTGCTATCTGCTCGCCGAACGTCTGGATGAGCGTCCTCGTGAAATCCTCACCCTGCGCGGCCTCGACCTGGATACCCTCATCGTCGGCATCGAACGCGATACGACCCCGACAGTTTCCGACGACCCCTACGGCGACCGTATCCAACTGCCCGACCTCCCAAAGCTCGAATTCCGCCCCGCCATCGATGATCTGGACCCGACCTTGCTACGTCGCGCTCTGCGCATGATCGCCGAGGACGAATCGACGGCCGCGGCAGGGCTGCGCGACATCCGCGCGCTCTACGACGCCCTGGATCGCTGAGTTCGGTTCAACGCTGTTCGATCGGCCCGGCTATCAGCACGGCCGCAAAACACAGTGTGGCAATGCCGGACAGCACTATCACCGGCAGCGGAAAATACAGCGCGGCAATACAGCAGAGACCGCCCGCTGCCACCACGCAGCCGAGATTGAACAACGACCAGCGGGCGATCAACTGTGGCGCGGCCCGGACCGCGCTGATCACCAGTACCCCGAAAAGCAGCCCCAGCAGACCCATTCCGACGCTGTAGCCGGTATTCAGATCGAAGACGCTGACCCGTCTGTCACCGTCGAACAAGGCTGTGGGGGTGCGTCTGGACAATTCGTCGACCACCTCTTCGCCCGCGGAGTCGGGGCCGTTGAAGATGTGCACGACGAGCAGATGAACCGCTCCGATGAGGCCGATGAGCGTGGCACCAGCCATATGCACGGGTGCGGCCCACCGGGCGGATGTCCCGGTGTGTGTGGTTGGCGGGGTCATCGCGACCTCCCGTGAATTATGGTGCGCTCCAGAACAGAACAAAATTTATGTTATAGGCTGGCCAACGTGGCGGGCAAGGCATCATGGTTGGCATCAGGGCTGGTGATCCTCGGTACGGCCGGGCCGACCGGACTCACGATCGACAAGCTGGTCGCGGCGACCGGACTCAGCACCGGGTCCTTCTACCACCACTTTCCGGGTATGCCCAGCTACAAATCCGCTTTGCTGGCCTACTTCGAGGAAATGCACACCACGCGGTACCTGCGCGAGATCGCGGCCGCCGACCTCGATCCGCGCGGTCGGCTCGACCTGCTCATCGATCTGGTGCTCGAGGATGACGAGCCCGCCGCCATCGAGGTTGCCGTGCGGGCCTGGGCGCTGGACGACCCGATCGCGGCCGCGGCCAAGGAGCGCGTCGACGGTACCCGGCTCGGTGTGTTGCGCACGCTGCTCGCGGACTGCGGATACGCGGAAGCCGATGCCGAGCAAACGGCGCAGATTCTCTATCTGCTGGTTCTCGGCGCGGGCAATATGCTGCCGCCCGTGCCACCCGAACAGTTGCGTGTCCTCTGCCGTCGGGTGCTGTCATGATCGATGATCTGGGCGCGGCCGTGCGCATCGACCGCCCGGTGCGCCGGGTGGTGTCGCTGGTTCCGTCGCTGACCGAGGCCGTCGCGGTGAGTCGCCCCGAAGTCCTTGTCGCGGCGACGGATTGGTGCACCCACCCCGCGGACCTGGACGTCGAGCGGGTTCGCGGCACCAAGAATCCGAATGTGCGCCGAATCATCGAGCTCGCACCGGATCTGGTGCTGTGCAATCAGGAGGAGAACCGCCGCATCGATGTGCAGCGGCTGCGCGATGCGGGAATCCCGGTGTGGGTCACCAGAATCGAAACGCTGGACGAGGGTTTCGCCTCGCTGCGCCGACTTTTCACCGAAGCGCTCGACGGTCCGGTGCCCGGCTGGCTTGTCGAGGCCGAAATATCCTGGGCCGCACCAGCTCCCGCGCCGTCGCGCAGTACGGTCATTCCGATCTGGCGCAACCCCTGGATGGTGGTCGGCCACAACACCTTCACCGGTGACCTGGCGGCGCGCCTCGGCCTCCGGCTCGTGCACGTCGACCGCATCGAGCGTTATCCGCACGTCGCCGAGGACGAGCTGACTCGCGATGTCGAACTCGTCCTGCTCCCTGACGAGCCGTACGTATTCACCAGATCCGATGGTCCCGAGGCATTCCCCGGCTTGCCTGTCGCTTTGGTCGAAGGCCGTAGTCTCACCTGGTACGGCCCATCCCTGGCCACCGCTCGCGACACCCTGACCCGCGAAATCGCCGAAGCCTTCGTCCCTTGATCGAGCGGTGGTGCCGGGTCCGATCCCCGGGCCGCGAAGTTTCGGCCGGGTTCAGGATTCGATTCGGTAGGTCCGTTGGGCGTTGGTTCGGAAGATCTGCTCGAGCTGATCGTGTCTGCCGCCGTGCTCGGTGATTGCGGTGGCGATGAGCTCGACGCTGTCGGCGATGCTCGTAATCGGCTTGTCCACTGGGAAATTGGAGCCCCACAGCAGGCGGTCGGCGCCGAAGACTTCGTAGGCATGTGCGACGAGCGGACGAATTCGATCCAGCAGCACCGGAATCGGTGTCGACGTGCCGCGTGGTGGTACCGGGTGGCCGAGGATCGGCATCATCAAACCGCTGACTTTCGCTACCACATTGGGGTTTTCGGCGAGCGCGGTGAGATGGTCGCGCCAGCGGACGAATAGTTCCCGGCGCAGACTCGGATTCGTTCCGGTGTGTTTGCCGACCGGGCCGAAAATCCCTGCGGGCGTGGCGAGATGGTCGAGCACGATCGGGACTTCCGGATAACGTTCGGCAAGCGCCGTCACATCGGGTAGCGCATGCGAATACACCCAGGCCTCGAAAGACAACCCGCGCTCGGCAAGTGCCGTGAAACCGTTGAGGAATTCCTTGGTGGTGAGTGCGCTCTCGTGCTCGGTATAGGGCCGGACATCCGGATCGGGATGGTGCGCGACATGTGCGCGAATGCCGCGCACCAGCGGCGATGCGGCCATGTGGGCGTCGAGCAGCGCCGCGAAATCCGGTGCCGCCGGATCGGCATTCCCGATGATGGCGCCGAGCGCCGGATGGTCGCCGCCGAATGGCAGCCCGGCCACCCATTTCGTCTCATCGGCCCCGGCCAGCGCGCCCTTTCCGGTCCATCCGACCTCGATATGCACGATCGACTCGACCGGGACGCCGTCGGCATCCACGCGGTAATTCGCGGGCAGATATGGATTCGCATAAGCGGTCGGATCCCCGACGAACTCCCGATCCCGGCGCGGTGCCACCCGCTTGGCCCAATCGATCGGAATGGGCAGCATCCGGAGCAACTTGGCCGTCTGGCTGAATTCGCGCGGCGTGCGGAACGGATCCCACTGATGAATGTGGCTGTCGATAATCCGGATATTCGAGAGATGCATGTCCGCCGTCCCAACCACGCTGAAGGCCCTGACATCGCGATTGTCACACGCGCGCGGGCGGGCGCGTTCGGGTTCAGCGGGAACCGTAGGCGGACAGGAATGTCCGCACCGCCGCATCGGCGATATCGGCCTGCTCGGCGTCGCTCACCTCGCGAGTGCCGAGCCGGGACCGGGCCTCCAGCGGGGCGGTGAGCAGGGCGAGCAGCTGTTCGGCGGCCTGCGCAGGATCGTTGGTCCGCAGCCTGCCCGCAAGAGCGAGTCGCGCAAGTCGATCGGCCAGCGCCTCGGCAATGTGTCGCGAGGTGCGCTCCAGCACGGTGTCGGCCAGGTCCGGAAAGGCGGCGAGCTGCGCGTAGGTGAGCGCACGCAGCGAACGGGCGCGCTCGCCCGAGCATTCCGCGAGCAGCGCGCGCGCCGTCGCGGTGAGGGCGGCGGATAGATCGTCGCCCGGCTCGCGCAGGCGATCGATGATCGCGAGGGTTTCGGCGGCCACCGTGTCGGCGGCGGCCAGCACGGCGTGGCGGAAGAGGGTCTGCTTGTCATTGAGGTGGTTGTAGACCGTCGGTTTCGCGACGCCCGCCTCGTCCGCGATCTCCTGCACACAGGCCTTGTCGTAGCCGCGCCGCGCAAAGACGGTGAAGGCGACGTCCAGGATCGCCTGCCGCTTATCGATGCGCCCGCGCGCCGCCGTCGTACCTGTCACCCCTGCATGTTAGCGCCCGATTGAACTTATGGGTTCACTCTTGTGCATCTACCAGTCAGTTATCTAGATTGAACTCGCTAGTTCAAAACGAGGAGGTATCCATGATCGTTCATCTGTTGCGCTTCGGCTTCCGCGAAGAGACCACCGATGCGCAGAAGGCCGAGGTACTGGCGCTGATGAAGCGCACCGCATCGGTCGAATCGGTGTCCTTCGCGACCGTCGGCCAGAATCTCGGCGACGTGAGCGAAGGGCTGACCCATGCCTATTGCGTGGGCATCGAGGATCTGGACGCGATGGAGCGCTATATGCACGATCCGGTCCACCTCGCCGGTGATCCGCAGATCGTTCCGCACTTCCAGAAGATCGCCATCGGACCCGACGTATCGGATGAGCCGGACCCCGAACTGCGCGACAAGATCATGGCGCTGCACAACGCCAAGCTGGCGAAATACCCGGAGTGGGCGCGTCAGATGGACTCGATTCCAGAGGTGCGAATCTTCTGACGGCCCAACCTATTTCACACGTTGCGGCGGTACTGTCCGCCGACGGTGAAGAAGGTGTCGGTGATCTGTTGCAGGGTGCAGACCCGGGCGGCGTCCATCAGGACCTCGAAGATGTTGTCGTCGGTGCGGGCCACCGCGTCCAAGCGGGCGAGGGCGGCATGTGCGGCATCGCGGTGGTCGTTCTGGAACTGGCGCACGCGCTGCAGTTGTGACTGCTTCTCCGTCTCGGTACCGCGAGCCAATTCGATGACCCGATGCGGTTCGCCGTGCGGGTTGCGGAAGGTATTGACGCCGATGATCGGCAGCGAGCCATCGTGTTTGCGGTGCTCGTAGCGCATGGATTCGTCTTGGATCTTGCCCCGCTGGTAGCCGGTCTCCATGGCCCCGAGGACCCCGCCGCGCTCGCTGATGCGATCGAATTCGGCGAGCACGGCCTCCTCGACGAGATCGGTGAGTTCATCGATGAGAAAACTGCCCTGGAGCGGATTTTCGTTCATCGCGATGCCCCACTCGCGGTTGATGATGAGCTGAATGGCCAGGGCGCGGCGCACCGATTCCTCGGTGGGTGTGGTCACTGCCTCGTCGTAGGCATTGGTGTGCAGGCTGTTGCAGTTGTCGTAGATGGCGATGAGCGCCTGCAGGGTGGTGCGAATGTCGTTGAAGCTCATCTCCTGTGCGTGCAGCGATCGGCCCGAGGTCTGCACGTGGTACTTCAACTTCTGCGAACGCTCGTTGGCGCCGTAGCGATCTCGCATGGCAACGGCCCAGATGCGCCGCGCCACCCGGCCGATCACCGAATATTCCGGATCCATGCCGTTGGAGAAGAAGAACGACAGATTCGGTGCGAAGTCATCGATCTGCATGCCGCGTGTGAGGTATGCCTCGACATAGGTGAATCCGTTGGCGAGGGTGAAGGCCAGCTGGCTGATCGGATTCGCACCGGCCTCGGCGATGTGATAGCCGGAAATCGAGACCGAGTAGAAGTTGCGAACGCCCTTGCGCACGAACCATTCCTGGATATCGGCCATCATGCGCAGACTGAATTCGGTGGAGAAGATGCAGGTGTTCTGCCCCTGATCCTCCTTGAGGATGTCGGCCTGAACGGTGCCGCGCACTGTCGTCAGGGTGCGTGCCGTGATATCGGCGGCCTCCTCGGCAGTGGGTTCGCGGCCTTCGGCGGTCGAGAACCGTTCCAGCGCTTGGTCGATGGCGGTATTGAGGAAGTAGGCCAGGATGGTCGGGGCCGGGCCGTTGATGGTCATCGATACCGAGGTGGTCGGCGCGATCAGGTCGAAGCCGTCGTAGAGCGCCTTCATATCGTCGAGTGACGCGATCGAGACACCGGAGGTGCCGACCTTGCCGTAGATATCCGGGCGTTCGGCGGGATCGTGCCCGTAGAGCGTCACCGAATCGAAGGCGGTGGAAAGCCGTGTCGCCTCGGCATGTTCGCTGAGCACCTTGAAGCGCCGGTTGGTGCGGAACGGATCGCCCTCACCGGCGAACATCCGCGCCGGATCCTCGTTATCGCGTTTGAACGCAAAGACGCCCGCGGTGAACGGGAACCGTCCGGGTAAATTCTCCGAGCGCAGGAATCGCAGCAGCTCACCATGATCGGTGAAGCGTGGCAGCGCGACGCGCGGAATGGAATTGCCGGACAGCGTCTCCCGGCGCAGGGGGGTGTGGATCTCCCGATCACGAACCCGAACCACCTGCTCCGCACCCCGATAGGAGTCGGCCAGTTCGGGCCAACCCGCCAGCAGTTCGGCATTGTCGGCATGCAGCGCGTCGCGGGCTTTTTCGGCGAGTTCGGCCACCGCGATGTCATCGGGCAGTTCGGCCGCCACCTGCTCGAGCCGCTGCAGGCGCTGTGCCGCAACGATTTGCGTGGCCGTATCGGCGTGGTAGTCGCGGACCGTATCGGCGATCTCGGCGAGGTAGCGCACCCGGGCGGGCGGGATGTTCTGGGCGAACCTGGTGGAGGAGCGGGTTTCCACCTTCGGTAGTACGCCGGGCTCCAGGTGCAGACCGTGCTCGGCGAGCAATCCGGTGAGGTGCTGGTAGAGCGCCGTTACTCCGTCATCGTTGAAAGTGGCTGCGCTGGTGCCGAATACCGGCATCTCCTCGGGAGATTTGGCGAACTCCTCGCGATTGCGAATCAACTGGCGCGAGACATCACGCAGCGCATCCTCGGCGCCGCGGCGCTCGAACTTATTGATCGCCACCACATCCGCGTAATCCAGCATGTCGATCTTCTCCAGCTGGGAGGCCGCGCCGAATTCCGGTGTCATCACATACATCGAAACGTCGACGTGGTCGGTGACCGCGGCGTCGCCCTGGCCGATGCCGGGGGTTTCCAGGATGACCAGGTCGTATCCCGCTGCCTTGCAGGCGGTCACGATGGCATCGATATTCTGCGGCAGCTCGTGGCCGCCGCGGGTGGCCAGTGAGCGGAAGAAGATGTGATCGCCGTCGAGGGCGTTCATCCGGATGCGGTCGCCGAGCAGCGCACCGCCGCCGCGTCGCCGGGTCGGGTCCACCGCGAGAATCGCGACGCGCAATTTGTCCTGCTGATCGGAACGCAGACGCCGCACCAATTCATCGGTGAGTGAAGACTTTCCGGAACCGCCCGTGCCGGTAATGCCGAGCACCGGCACCGTGCGTGCGGCGGCGGCCGAGGCCAGGGTCTGGCGATCGGACTCCGACAGCGTGTCCTGCTGCAGGCAGGTGATCGCGCGGGCGAGCGCGGCCCGTTCACCGGCGAGTACCGCGTCCAGCACCGGCGGCTCGGCGGCGAGATCGAAATCGCAGGTCCGGATCAGCTGATTGATCATGCCGGGCAGGCCGAGGCGCTGGCCGTCCTCGGGGGAGAAGATGGTCACCCCGGATTCGGCGAGGCGCGCGATCTCCTCGGCGACGATCACCCCGCCGCCACCGCCGAAAATCCGGACATGGCCGGCGCCGGCCTTCTTCAGTGCGTCGGCGAGATATTCGAAGTACTCGACATGTCCGCCCTGATACGAACTCACCGCGACGCCCTGGGCGTCCTCGGTGAGCACCGCGTCCACGACCTCACTGACCGCGCGATTGTGTCCGAGGTGGATGACCTCGGCGCCCTGCGCCTGCAGGATCCGTCGCATGATGTTGATCGCCGCATCGTGCCCGTCGAAGAGCGCGGCCGAGGTCACGAATCGGACGGGATGGGTGGGCGTGTGGAGCGCGGTGCTGTCGGCCACGGGGGTCCTCCGGGGGAGATCCTGTTTGGCGCCCGATACTAGGACGTCAAACTAATCTTACGGTGATGGCAGTCACAGCGCCAGGTGAACCGCGGGCCGGATAGTTGGCCGAATGATTGCCGCGGAATTCCGCTCACCGTGACCGCAACCCGCGACATCCACCCCGGCTCGAGTTCCGATGGAGGCAGCTGCCGAACGGCGACCATTTCCGCTGGCAGGACCGCACCTCGAGCCAAGGACTATCCATGGGAACGAACCGCACACCGCACAAATGCGATTGGTGGTGAGTCGAAATGAACTCGCAGGCTGTCCGCCAGTGGTGCACCGCTGGTGTCGATCGGATCTCGCGGTGGTGCGAAATCAGCGCCGGGGCATGGACCACGGTCGAAGCCCCGACGGTCACCACCGGGATGCGCGATGCGGTCGTGGCCGCAGCCGTCATCGAATTCGGTTCGCCGCTTCGGCCGAATGTGGCAGGCGGTGGCTATCGCATTTCACCTCACTCGCGCACCCCGGCACGGTATTGGAACTCGGCCTGAAGCGCTGAGTCGGCTTGCAGCAGTTAACGATTGCCGATGCACCGTCCATACTCGATACATGGGGATCCAGGATCGGTCGGGGGCGGCCTTGCGGCGGCTGGTCGACGAAGGTGTATTGACCGAAGCTCAGCGCGATGCGGTTGCGAAGGCGCTGGTGGCGGAGCGGACAAAGCCGGAATCTCCCGGCAAGTTACTCGCCGAGATCGCCGCTTACATCGGCGCGGGGTTGGTGTTCGGTGCTCTCGCTCTCTTGCTCATATCGTCCTGGGACGACCTACAGCGGACCGGGCGCGTCGTCATTTTCGGGCTGGTATCGGCTGGCCTCGCCCTCGGCGCGATCACGCTCGCCGGTGGCGTCTCCGCCTTGTTCGGGCGCTCCGCGGTCCCGCCCGGCTCTCGCGTGCGGCTTGCGACAGTGCTCTTCGCACTCGCATCCGGATCGGTCGCCGTGACGGTGGGTTCGGCCATCGATGGCGGCGATATCGATGACGCCTGGGTGTCCGCCTGCCTTGCGGGCTTGGTGGTGGCCGTACTCGGCTACCTTGCGTTGCCGTCGGTCATCGGCCTGCTGGTTGCCGCCTGGTACAGCGTTGTCCTGGTCCCGGGCGTACTCGACGAGGTGTTCGGGGTCGAAGAAGTCTGGATCGGGCTCGGGCTGCTCGTCCTAGGCGCGATCTGGTTCGCGCTCACCAGGATCGGCGTGGTCGTCGAAACCTGGGCGGGCTATCTTGTCGCGGTCCTCATCTCGGCGGCGGGCGTCGTGACCGTCTACGTCGACGCCGAGCGCGCGGGTTTCGTACTCGCCGTCACGGTGGCGGTCGTCTGCTTCGCGCTGCAAGCCACGCAGCGCTCGGCAGTGCTCATGATCGGCGGCGCTGTGATGATCGCGCTGGCCGTGGGCTCAGCGGTTGCCCATTGGTTCGACGACGGGGTCGGGGTGATGGTTGCGATCCTGATCATCGGCACAGTGGTCCTCGCTCTCGGTGCGTGGTTGCTCACCCGCCAGTCGAAGTCCTCCACCTGACCGGCAACAGCTCTCCCACGGGATTTGCGCCCCGCCGAGCGCAGTCGAATGGTGGTGGTCGCCGGGGTTCCGAGCCGCCATGCGACTACGCTCACCGCGCTGGTCGGGCGGCGGGTGCACGCTCAGTTCGCTGGGCGGTTGCCGTGGGATGAATCACAGTCTGTTCCCGCGCCTATATTTACTTGGACATCCAACTATAGGATGACCGTAAATCGCGCGATGCGCGGCGTCCACTACGAGAACAGGACTGGCATGGTTCGCGAACTCACTCATTACATCGGCGGACAGCATGTCGCCGGGGCCTCGGGCAACTTCGCCGATGTCTTCGATCCGAATACCGGCCAGGTGCAGGCGCGGGTGCCGCTGGCGAGTAAGGCCGAGGTCGATGCCGTCATCGCGAATGCGGCCGAGGCGCAGCAGGTGTGGGCCGCGTTCAACCCGCAGAAGCGGGCCAGGGTGCTGATGAAGTTCCTGACACTCGTGCAGGACGAGATGGATTCCCTTGCGGCGCTGCTGTCTGCCGAACACGGCAAGACCATCCCCGACGCCAGGGGTGATATCCAGCGCGGTATCGAGGTCATCGAATTCGCGGCGGGTATTCCGCATCTGCTCAAGGGTGAGTACACCGAGAGCGCGGGCACCGGCATCGACGTCTACTCGATGCGTCAGCCGCTCGGTGTGGTCGCGGGCATTACCCCGTTCAACTTCCCGGCCATGATTCCGCTGTGGAAGGCCGGTCCGGCGCTGGCCTGCGGAAACGCCTTCGTGCTCAAGCCGTCCGAGCGCGACCCCTCGGTGCCGCTGCGGCTGGCCGAGCTGTTCCTCGAGGCGGGTCTGCCCGCGGGTGTGTTCAACGTGGTCAACGGCGATAAGGAAGCCGTCGACGCGATCCTGCACTCGCCGACCGTCAAGGCCGTCGGCTTCGTCGGCTCCACCCCGATCGCGCAGTACATCTACGAGACCGCGACCGCGAATGGCAAACGCGCACAATGCTTCGGCGGCGCCAAGAACCACGCGATCGTGATGCCGGACGCCGACCTCGACGATGTCGCCGACCAGCTCATCGGCGCGGGCTACGGCTCGGCGGGCGAGCGCTGCATGGCCATCTCGGTTGCTGTCCCGGTCGGCCATGAGACCGCGAATCGCCTGCGCGAGAAGCTGATCGAGCGAATCGCCAAGCTGAATGTCGGGCGCTCCGACGATGCCGGTGCCGATTTCGGCCCGCTGGTCACCAAGGATGCGCTCGGCCGAGTCGAGAACTACGTCCAGATCGGCATCGATGAGGGGGCCGAGCTGGTGATCGACGGGCGCGGTCTCGCGGTCGACGGCGGCGAAGGCGGGTACTTCACCGGCGCAACGCTTTTCGACAATGTCACCCCGGAAATGCGGATCTACAAGGAAGAGATCTTCGGTCCGGTGCTCGCGATCGTGCGGGCCAAGGATTACGACGAAGCGCTGGCCCTGCCCAACGAGCACGAATACGGCAACGGCGTCGCGATCTTCACCCGCGACGGCGATACCGCACGGGATTTCGCCGCCCGCGTGCAGGTCGGCATGGTCGGCATCAATGTGCCGATTCCGGTGCCGATCGCGTACCACACCTTCGGCGGCTGGAAGCGCTCCGGTTTCGGTGATCTGAACCAGCACGGTCCGGATTCGATTCGCTTCTACACCAAGACCAAGACCGTTACCCAGCGCTGGCCTTCCGGGCTGAAGGACAGCAACCACTTCGTCATTCCGACGATGGACTGAATGGCCCACGGACGGGAGGTCGACGATCGTGTTCGCACTGAATGACGACGAGCGCGCCATTTCCGAAATGGCGCGCGACTTCGCCGACGAATACCTCGCCCCGAACGCCCTGGAATGGGATGAGCAGAAGCACTTTCCAGTGGATGTGCTGCGCAAGGCGGGTTCGCTCGGCATGGGTGGCATCTATATCGGCGAGGACGTCGGCGGCTCCGGACTGCGCAGGCTCGATGCCGTGCGCATCTTCGAACAACTGGCCACCGGCTGCCCCGCCATCGCCGCGTATATCTCCATCCACAACATGGTTGGGTGGATGATCGACAACTACGGCAATGCCGAGCAGCGCAACCATTGGCTGCCCCGGCTGACCTCGATGGAATGGCTCGGCAGCTACGCGCTCACCGAGCCGGGCGTCGGATCGGATGCGGCGGCCTTGAGCACCAAGGCCGTTCGCGACGGTGACGACTACTTGCTCACCGGGGTAAAGCAATTCATCTCCGGGGCGGGCAGCACCGATGTGTACGTCATCATGGCGCGCACCGGCGATGCGGGCGCGCGCGGGATTTCGGCATTCATCGTTCCGGCCGATACCCCGGGAATTTCCTTCGGCCCCAACGAGAAGAAGATGGGTTGGAATGCCCAGCCGACTCGTCAGGTGATTCTGGACAATGCCAGGGTGCCCGCCGCCAATATGCTCGGCGTCGAGGGCAATGGCTTCCGCATCGCCATGAACGGGCTCAACGGCGGGCGACTCAATATCGCCGCCTGCTCGTTGGGCGGCGGCCAGGCGGCGCTCGAGAAATCCGTGACGTACCTGGCCCAGCGCAAGGCATTCAACAGCCGACTGCTGGACAACCCGGCATTGCAATTCCAGCTCGCGGATATGCGCACCTCGCTGGAGGCGGCGCGGACCCTGCTGTGGCGGGCCGCCGCCGCATTGGATGCCGATGCCGACGACAAGGTCGAACTGTGCGCCATGGCAAAGCGATTCACAACTGACGCCGGATTCGAAGTCGCGAATAAGGCGCTGCAGATGCACGGCGGCTACGGGTACCTGGCCGAATACGGCGTGGAAAAGATCGTCCGCGATCTGCGGGTGCACCAGATTCTGGAGGGCACCAACGAAATCATGCGGGTGGTCGTCGCCCGCTCGGTGGTAGGAGCAGCATGACGGAATCCGAAGTTCACATCGATAAGCGCGACGGACTCGGTCTGATCACGCTGAACCGGCCCAAGGCCATCAACGCACTGAATCATCCGATGGCCCTTGCCATTTCCGCCGCACTTCAGGTGTGGGCCGATGACGACGAGGTGCGCACCGTTGTCGTCACCGGTGCGGGGGAGCGCGGGCTCTGCGCGGGCGGCGATATCGTCGCCATCCACCGTGACGCGTCCGCATTGCATGGTGGCTCCCCGGCCGGTGCCGCCGATGCGGATTCGGCCACCGGTGTGTTCTGGCGCGACGAGTACATCCTCAACGCCCTGATCGGCCGCTACCCGAAGCCGTATGTGGTGGTCATGGACGGCATCGTGATGGGCGGCGGTGTCGGTCTTTCCGGCCACGGCAGCCATCGGATCGTCACCGAGCGCTCCAAGATCGGCATGCCGGAGGTCGGCATCGGCTTCATTCCGGATGTCGGTGGCACCTACCTGCTCGCCCGCACGCCGGGCGAAATCGGCACGCACGTCGCACTGACGACCGCGCGGATGAGCGCCGGTGACGCCATTGCCGCGGGATTCGCCGATTACTACGTGGCCTCGGAACACATTCCGGCACTGCTGGAAACGCTGCGGACCGAGTCCGCGGAAATCGCGATCGCCAAATTCGCCACGGCCGCACCGGAATCCGAGCTGGTCGCCCAGCAGGACTGGATCGATGCCTGCTACGGCGCAGATTCCGTCGAGGAGATCGTCGATCGGTTGCGGTCGCACGGCTCGCCGGAGGCAGCCAAGGCCGCGACCGAACTGCTCGCCAAATCGCCTGTGGCGCTGAAGGTGACGTTGCGTTCGCTGCGTGCCGCCCGTGCCGCCAACAGCCTCGAGGCAGTGCTGAACGAGGAGTACCGGGTGTCCATCGCTTCGCTGGCCTCGCACGATCTGGTCGAAGGCATCCGCGCGCAAGTGATCGACAAGGACCGCAACCCGCGGTGGTCGCCCGCGACGCTCGCCGATGTCACCGCCGAGCAGGTCGACGCGTACTTCGTCGAATTGGGCGATAAGGAACTGGGTTTGGAGGCAATCAAGTGACGAAGAAGATCGGTTTTCTCGGCCTCGGCCATATGGGCGGTCCGATGGCCGCGAACTTGGTCAAGGCCGGATATGAGGTACTCGCCTTCGATCCCGTCCCCGCGGCACAGGAGCAGGCACGCAAAGACGGTGCCACCGTGGTGGATTCGGCCACTGCGGCGGCTGCGGGCCGCGATGTCGTGATCACCATGTTGCCCAATGGCAAGCTCGTCCTCGACGTCTACGCCGATCTGCTCTCCGCCGCGGCTCCGGGCACTTTGTTCATCGACTGCTCGACCATCGATGTCGCCGACGCCAAAGCGGCCGCCGCTACCGCCATCGACGCGGGTCATCGTGCACTCGACGCCCCGGTCTCCGGTGGTGTCGCGGGTGCCGCGGCGGGCACGCTGACCTTCATGGTCGGCGGCACCGAGGCCGACTTCGCCGATGCGCTCGACGTGCTCCAGGTAATGGGCGGCAAGGTCGTGCACTGCGGTGGCTCCGGTGTCGGCCAGGCCGCGAAGATCTGCAACAACATGCTGCTCGGCATCTCGATGATCGGCCTGTCCGAGGCCCTGGTGCTCGGCGAGAAGCTGGGCCTGAGCCACCAGTCGTTCTTCGATGTGGTCTCGACCGCATCCGGCCAGAGTTGGGCGCTGACCAGCTACTGTCCGGTTCCGGGTCCGGTACCGACCAGCCCAGCGAACAACGATTACCAGCCCGGTTTCGCCACCGCGTTGATGACCAAGGACCTGGGTCTTGCC
This sequence comes from Nocardia pseudovaccinii, assembly GCF_050942345.1. Classification (NCBI taxonomy): domain Bacteria; kingdom Bacillati; phylum Actinomycetota; class Actinomycetes; order Mycobacteriales; family Nocardiaceae; genus Nocardia; species Nocardia pseudovaccinii. The sequence goes on along the minus strand of NZ_CP192074.1, from coordinate 8,552,580 downwards.
GCGAATGCCCTGCGCGATAACGACGTCGATGGTCAACTCGGCATACTCGCCGCGGAGATCTACACCCGGTTCAACCAGTCGCAGGGCGGGAAGGACTTCTCCGCTATCGTCACCGATATCCGTGACCGTTCCGATGAAGAGGGTGTCTGAAAGATGGATACATCGCGAAGCGATTCCGTGGGGGGCGGTGGTCGGGCGACGGGAGGGCGCGACTTCGAGACGATTCTGCTGGAGCGCAAGGGCCGGGTCGGCTGGATCACGCTCAACCGCCCGAAGGCGCTGAACGCGCTGAACGCGCAGGTCCTCGACGATGTCATCGCTGCGCTCGACGAACTCGAGCACGATGACGCGATCGGCGCCATCGTCATCACCGGTTCGGAGCGGGCCTTCGCGGCCGGTGCCGATATCAAGGAGATGCAGCCCAAGTCGTACATGGACATGTTCATGAACGACTACTTCGCCCGCTGGGACCGGCTGGCGCAGTTCCGCAAGCCCACCATCGCCGCCGTCGCCGGTTACGCCCTGGGCGGTGGCTGTGAGCTGGCCATGATCTGCGACATCCTGCTCGCCGCCGACAACGCGAAATTCGGTCAGCCCGAAATCAAGCTCGGCGTCATCCCGGGCATCGGCGGCTCACAGCGCCTGACCCGTGCCATCGGCAAGGCCAAGGCGATGGATCTGGTGCTCACCGGCCGCAATATGGATGCCGAGGAGGCCGAGCGCGCCGGCCTCGTTTCCCGCATCGTGCCCGCCGCCGAACTGCTGGACACCGCACTCGAGGTCGCCGAAACGATCGCCTCGATGTCGCTGCCGGTCACCATGATCGCCAAGGAGGCCGTGGACCGCTCCTTCGAAACCACCCTCGCCGAGGGCCTGCGCTTCGAACGCCGAGTCTTCCACTCGCTCTTCGCAATCGACGACCAGAAGGAAGGCATGAGCGCCTTCGTCGAGAAGCGTCCGGCGAAGTTCACCAACAGCTAGCGCTGACGCATAGCACTGTGCCCGGCCGGGTGGATCTCGGCCGGGCACAGGTGTATTCGATCAGCCGCGGCCACGTCGCCGGAACGATTGCGACAGATCGGCCGTGGCGAACGCGATCGGCGCGTTGCCATCAACGCTGTACCGGTACAGCGCCGTCTGGTAGATGCCCGACAGCGCGGACACGACAACCCCGGTCGCCATGAGCCATGCGATGCCGAGCGCGATCACTGCCAGCCCGGCTACCGCACCCGTGCCGAGCATCAGGAATCCGACGAACATCACCAGAATGCCCGGCAGGGCGAACAGCAAGCCGAACAATCCGAGCCCGGCATTGCCTGCCAGATTCTCCCCCCAGGTCCGCTGCAAAGCCGCCGACGAATCCTTCACCGCCGCAACAACATTACGATCCTCGAGCACGATCTTCGGCAACACCAGGAATGTCACCACCTGCCATGCCGTCCCAGCGATAGCGGCCAAGATCATCCCGAGAAACGGCACTCGATCCTGTAGCCACCGCAACGCCTGCGACACCGTGGCCGAAATCGCCGCCCACACCAGAATCTGCGGCCATCGCGCCCCCGCCGCCCGCAGCCCCTCGGCCACATCGGGGTCCCCACCCTGCAACGCAACATTCGCCTGCGAGATCAATGCCGCATTGAAGAAAATCGTGACGAACGCGGAGACCAGATACATCAGCCCGAACAGCACGTAGGTCATCGTCGATGATTTGTGCCAGATATCGTTGGCAATGATCGGCACAATGAATGTCGCGGCCACCAGGACGCTCGCGACCGCCGAGAACACCGGAAAAACCGCCAATTCTTTGCGCGACTTCAGTACCGCGGCCGATGTCCTGAACATCTGCCACGAGCTTGCGAACGCCATTCCTGCCTCCAAGACCATCCGATCGATTGCGTCCACAATCGGTCAGGCCCCCTAAGAACCCCTTGCCGACTCCTTAAAAGGCACCGTCGGTCTTCGTATACCGCGTCGGGTTCAGTTGAAGGATTTCGCCGGGATTTCCGCGACTTCGACTGGGGTCGGCGCGTTGACACCACCGGGCGGCTGGGCGGAGCTGTGGTCCATGGCGAGCAGTCCGGCGATGGTCGCGCCCAATGCGATCGTAACCGCAACGGCGGCAATGAGTTTGCGGCGGCCGGTGGTGGTCGGCACCAGTGAACCGGTCAGCGCACCACTGCGTAAGCGCGCCATACGCACATCGCCATTGGGACGTTCCGCGGCAAGCAAAACCGCCCCGCGGGCCGAAACGTATTCGGGCTCCTCGTCGTAGATGACCGGGAGTTCGATCATTTCGGACAATTCTTCGCGGATATCGGGGTTGCGAGTGCAGCCGCCCAGCAAGATCAGAGCTTCCGGTTGGACGCCGGTTTCCTCGACCAGCTGGCGGACGAATGATGCGGAGTGGTGGATGCCCGCGGCGCACAGTTCGGCGAGGTCGCTGCGGGTGACCACGGCGCGTCCGCCGGAACTGTTGTCCATGGCGGTGATCACCCGAGCACTGCTGAGTTCTTCGCGATGCTTGCGGCTGGTGAGTTTGTCGGTGAATACACCGCCGCGGGCCAATTGCCAGCGCAGCAGTGCGTCGTAGCCGTCGCCGCCGAGTACGGTGCTGCGCTTGCTGGACAGGATGGTGTCGGTGCGGCAGTCGGCGTGGGTGATGGTCAGGCCGGAACTGCCGAGGTCGTAGAGGATGACCGAGCCAGTGGTAGGCAGGCAGCCGGTGAAGCGCAGGTAGCGCAGCTGGGCCAGCGGTTCGTCGACGATGGTGAGCCGGGTGCGGCCCGCGGTGGTGCGGATGGCGTCGGCGTGCAGCGGGCAGCGGCAGGTCACGGCGGTTCCGGTGATGAGCTCGTCGCGCCGGTCGGCGGCCGCGCGCATCTGGCGGATCGCCTCGAAGACTGGTTCCTCGACCCCACCACCCGCCCGACGCGGCACCTGGCATCGATCGATCGGGGGGAGATGCGGCTGATCGGAATGCGTCAGCATCGCGCGGGCACCACCAGCGCCCGCCGATACCCCCAAGACCAGCACCATGGATTCCATGGTGGACCCTTTCGCCTCCGCTGCCAAGAAGACGGGGCGGGAAATTCGCTAGTTGGATGCCAGACCGTTACCGCGCGGTCGTCCGCGCAGTGTAAAGACCGACCGGTTCGGCTGTTTGGTTACTGCTCGTGTGCCGACCATCGGGCCGGTTCATCACCGGTGTCGAAGTCCCCTGCGGCATGGCGGAATTCCGCGAGCAACTGCAGCAGCGTGTGCAGCCGATCCGGCGGAAGGCCGGGAATCGCGAAGACTTTCGCGTTGAGTTCCTCGGTCGCGTCGGCGACCAATTCCCTTCCGGCAGAGGTGATTTCGATCAGGGTGGCACGTCGGTCGCTGGGGTGCGGCACGCGCTCGACGAGCTTCGCGGCCTCGAGTCGATCGACGGTATTCGTCACGCTGGTGGGGTGTACCTGCAGTCGCGCACTGGCCTTCGCCATGGGCAGTGCACCCGTCTTGCTGAAAGCGAGCAGCATGAGGAGTTCATATCGAGAGAATGTCAGACCGGTTGGTTTCAGGGCCTCGTCCACTCGAGCCATCACGATTTGCTGGGCGCGAACCAGCGAGGTCACCGTCGCCATTCCGTCGGCGAAATCGCCCCAGCCGTGGCCGACCCATTGACGATGGGCCTCCTCGATCGGATCAATCGGAAGTGGGCGTGGCCGCGACATGGTCTTGATCATTCCACGTTCCGCCTCCGCTCCGGCTCTTCTCCCGATCGGTGAGCACCGCAGAAGTCGCATTCCGGAGATTCGAGCGTCATCGGTTCAGATCACACTGAGTGCAAACGTGGGCATTCCGATGCGGCGACGGCAATATTCATTGCGAGGCGGGCGTGGCTGAGTGGTTGAGGCAACGGTCTGCAAAGCCGTTTACGCGGGTTCAATTCCCGCCGCTCGCTCCGAAGGTGAGGGTGCGCCATGGGTGCCCGGCCCGGTGATACGCCACCGCCGGGCCGGGTGTCCGTGGTTCAGGCCGCTTCGAAGGCCACGGCGTTTCCGAGCACCTCCAGGCGGACGCGCTCGCCCGCGGTCGGCGCCGCGACGCTGGCCCGGCGCACCCGCACCGGATCGACATCGCCGTCCAGCGCGATGGTAAGCATCACATCCGCCCCGCGGAACTCCACCTCGTGCACGATCCCGCTACTCGCTTCGCTGTCCGAAACCACCTGCGCCACAAGCTGTTCCGGGCGGATCATGATGGTCGTCGACCCCGTCGGCGCGGACTTCTGCACCGGAACCCGGCCGAGCGCGCATTTGGCCACATCGCCGTCGACCACCGCATCGAGCAGTACACAATCACCGAGGAATTTGGCGGTGAACAGATCCGTGGGCGCGGCGTAGACCTCTTCCGGCGCGCCTACCTGGGTGAATACCCCCTCGCGCATGACCGCGACCTGTTCGGCGAAGCAGAGCGCTTCCTCCTGGTCGTGGGTGACCAGGATGCTGGTCATGCCCGCCGCGCGCAGCGTCTCGGCAACGGCCTGCCTGGTGGTGGCTCGCAGCCCGGCATCGAGTGCGCTGAACGGCTCGTCGAGCAGCATCACATTGGGTTTGCGGGCGAGCGCACGCGCGAGCGCGACGCGCTGCTGCTGGCCGCCGGAGAGCTGATGGGGGCGACGGTCGGCGTAGGACGGATCGAGCGAGACCATCTCCAGCAGCTCGTTCACTCGATTCCGGCCGCGTCGTAGTCCGCAGAATCCGTTGTGCAGACCGTAGGCGATGTTCTGGCCGACGGTCAGGTGCGGGAACAGCGCACCGTCCTGCGCGACGTAACCGACATTGCGCCGCTGCGGCGGTACCGAAAACCGGTCGCGGGTCACGGTTTCCGTGCCGATCGCGACCGAACCCGTGTCCGGCGCCTCGAATCCGGCGATCACCCGCAAGAGCGTGGTCTTTCCGCATCCCGATGACCCGACCACCGCGGTCGAACTGCCGTTCGGCACTTCGAGGTCGATCCCGCCGAGTACCCGGTGGTGGCCGAATGTCTTCGAAACATCCGCCACGACAAGCCGACTCATAACCCGGCCGCCTTCCTGGATTGGGTGAACAGCAGATACGTCACCGGCACGGCCGCGACGATCATGATGAGTGCGTAGGGTGCGGCCGCGGCATAGTCCAATTCGCCCGAGAGCGACCAGAATCGCATCGCCAGTGTGCGAGTTCCGCTGGGCGCCAACAGCAATGTCGCGGTCAATTCGGTCGCGACCGCAACGAATACCAGCGCACCGGCGGAGGCCGCGGCGGGTGCGGTCAGCCGCAAGGTGACGCGCACGAAGGTGACCGGCCCCGATTGACCGAGCGAGCGCGACACTTCCTCCAGCCCGACCGGCACCTGCGCCAGCCCGGCCCGCACGCTGACCAGCGCCCGCGGCAGAAACATCAGCACATAGGCGGCCACGACCATGGTCACCGTCTGATAGAGCGGCGGCGCCCACCGAATGGTGACCGTCACCATGGCCAGCGCGATCACGATGCCCGGCAGCGAACTCGTAATGTAATTGGCGCCCTCCACCATTCGGGCGAAGGCCGATGTCGAGCGCACCGCGATCCAGGCCACCGGGAACGCGCAGAGCGTGGTGAGCAGCGCGGCCATCGCCGCAAGGGCGACGGTCTGTCCGAGCGCTGTGCCGATCTCGGTGTAATCCCAGACCTGCGCACCGCCGATGCGCAGCCAGCGCACGATGGTCCACAGCGGCACGCCGATCGAGCCGACGACCACTGCCGCCAAGGCAGTCAGAACCGGAATCGTGCTGGGCCCCAACGCAATCCGGGCAGCCGCGCGAGGCGCACCGCTGCCGATCCTGGCGTAACGCGCCTTACCGCGCGCCCCGGCCTCGGCCGCCAGCAACACCAGACAGCACAGCACCAGCACACCGGCCAGCATGCTGCCTGCCGGACCGGCGAAACTGGATTGATACTGCTCGAAGATCGCGGTCGTGAACGTGTCGAACCGGATCATCACGAATGCGCCGTATTCGGCGAGCAGATGGAGCGAGATGAGCAGTCCGCCGCCGAGAATCGCCAATCGCAACTGCGGCAGGACGATTCGGGTGAAGACCGCGACCGGGCCGGAACCCAGCGCACGCGCCGATTCCTCCACCGCCGGATCGAGGCGGCGCAGTGTGGCCGCCGCGGGCAGATATACCAGCGGGAAATACGACATGGTGGAGATCACGACGCCCGCCCACAGCCCGTGCATGGTCGGGAAAACGCTGACCCAGCCGTAGCTGTTCACGAACGCGGGCACGGCGAGCGGTGCCGCGAATACCGGCCCCCACCACGCCGCGCCCGGCACATTCGTCCGCTCCACCGCCCAGGCCAGCCCGACCCCCAGCACCACACAGATCGGGACGGTGACGAGCACCAGCCCGACCGTATTGCGCAGCAGATCACCGACTCTCGGGCGGAAAACCAATTCCGCCGCCTCGTGCAGACCGGTGGAGAAGACGGTGGACACGATGTAGCCGAGCGGCACGAACGTCGCCGCCACCAATAGCAGCGCGACGGTCGTGACGAGTGGCCCGGGTCTTCCGACCCGGGGTGTGGCGACAGCGGTCCGGACGGCCATGACTAGAGCAGACCCGCCTCGGTCATCAGCGCCGTCACCTTCTTGGCATCGAGCTTGCTCGGATCGACGGCGGGCGCCTGCAGCGAGGCCAGCGGCGGCAGCGCCGGATTGGCTGCCACATCACTGGCGACCGGGTACTCCAACGAGGTGCCGTCGCGCAGGATCTCCTGGCCGGCCTTGGCGGTGATGAACTCCAGGAACTTCTGCGCCGACTCCTGCTTCTTGCTCGACTTCAGCACGCCGCCACCGGAAACCGAGACGAAGGCGCCCGGATCCTGGTTCTTGAAGTAGTGCAGCCCGGTGTGGCTGCTGCTCTCCTTGGTGTTGGCCTGATCGCGGTACCAGTAGTAGTGATAGATCACGCCGCCGTCGGGTTGACCGGAGTCGACCGCCTTCATGGTGGCGACATTGTTCGGGAATGCGGTGGCGTTGTCCTTCATGCCCTCGAGCCACGCCTTGGTAGCGTCCTCACCCTTGAGCGCGAGCAGGGCCGCAACGATGGCCTGGAAGTCGGCGCCGGAAACGCCAGCGCCCCAGCGCCCCTTCCACTGCGGCCGCGCCAGATCGAGCAGCGATGCGGGCAGCTGATCGGCCGCGATCTTGTCCTTGTTGTAGACGAAAACCGTTGATCGGGCGGCGATGCCGGTCCACTTCCCGGTGGACGGGCGGAACTGTGCGGGCACCTGGTCCAGGGTCTTCTTGTCGACGTCGGCGAACAGTCCGGCGTTCTCCACCAGCGCCATGGCGGGGGAGTTCTCGGTGAGGAAGACATCGGCGGGGGACGCCGCGCCCTCGGCGACCAACTGGTTGCCCAGTGCGGTGTCACCGCCCTGGCGCAGCGTGACCTTGATGCCGGTCTCCTTGGTGAACGCGTCCACCCATTCCTTGGTCAGCGATTCGTGCTGGGCGTTGTAGACGGTGATCTCGTTCTTGTCGTCCGAGGAATTCGAACAGGCCGTCACGCCGAGCGCCGCGACAGCGACGGCCAGCGCTGCGGAAATCGCTTTCCATCTGATCGACATGTTCGAGTCCTTCCGACGCGTGCAAGGTTTCACTTCATATGATGAGGCTTACCTAAGCAAGATACCGCGTCCGAACTGCGGCGACGGTATCGGTACGGCTGCGGCGGACGTGAGTTCGTCGGCCGGTCAGGACAGACCCGAGAAGTCCCGCAGCACAACGTGATTGCGGTCGGCGAAGGTGCCGAGCGTGTAATCCGGCAGCAGGCCGAAGTATTCGCCGCGGGTGGTCGCACTCCAGCGGCGGGCGGCCGCGGTGCGTGTCTTGTAGAAGTTGATCATGTATCCGCCCTCGTACAGGCGCAGCAGGCTGTAGCCGCCCGGGTACTCCTTGACCGCGGCGACCTCCAGGTATTCCACCGCGGCACCGGTGTCGGGGCGGGTGCGACGGTTTCGGTGGGTATGGCCACTGTGCTGCAGGAATACGCCGGGAGCGCGTTCGTAGAGCGTCTGGAGTTCGATGCTGTCCGGGCGGTTGAGGACGAAGCCCGGTCCGGCGGTATTGGTCAGACCGGATTCGATGGTCACCGGGTGATGTCCGAAGACCAGCGTCGGGCGGTCCGGATCCTCGCGAAGCAGTTCGCCGAGCCGGTCGAATTGCGGGCGTTCGATGCTGCCGCCCGAACCATCGAGTTCGCTGGTATCCAGTCCGAGCAGCCGCAGGCCGCCCAACTCGTGTTCGATCAGTTGCTGGCGCGGATTGAATTGCTCTGCCCAGCAATCGTAATGATCCGCGGGTGCGGGTACGCAGCCCTGATATTCCGAACCGAGGTGCGGACGGTCGTGATTGCCGCGCACGGCGAGGTAGTCGCGGTCCTGCGCGCCCCAGGAGTCCAGGTGCCCGCGAACCGAACGCGATTGCTCCGGCTTCGCCTCCGCGGTGAGATCACCCGCGATGAGCAGGAGGTCGGCGGCGCGGTCGGGGCGGCGCAGATCATCGAGCACGGCCGCGAGCATCACCTCCGGGTAGGGCGGCAGGCCGGGCTCCTGCCGGAAACCCGGCGGCAGGTTGTCGACGACGAGGCCGCTGACCTGCTCGCCGTAGTGCACGTCATTGGCCAGTGCGACGGTGCGCAGCGGACGGCCGGGCGGCGGTGTCAGGGTGGTGAATTCGCCGGTGGATTCCGGACTTCCGGGGATGCGAGTGGTCAGCGATAGCGCGGGGACAGCGCGGACGCCGTTCGACCGTGCCTCGAATCGGTAGGGACGGCCTGGCTCGAGACCGTCGATCTCGGCATAGTGGAACGGTGTGGGCTCCTCCTCGGCATAGACGGTGGTCAGCGCTGAATCGGCCGGACCGAGGCGCACTTCGGCGCCCGTGTCGACCGGCAGCAGTCGGCCGCTCGGATCCGGGGCCACCGTCGTCCAGGTGAGAATCACCGATTGATCGGTGACCGTGACGACCTCCAAATCGGTCGCGAAGAGCGGATTCGGTTGGGCCCGAACCGAACCCGGGTCCGCGAGGCTCGCGAGTGCGGCCAGCCCGATGGCGCTGAGGAGGGTCCGGCGCGACGGTCCGCAGCAGCTCATCCGACGAGATTACGTCAGTTCTTACCCGACTCCGCCGAGCAGATCTTCCACTTCCCGTCTTCCTTGCGCAGGTGTTCGGTGGTGCCCGTATCGGTATCCGGCGTCTCACCCGGGACGGTCAGCGTGAGTTTGCCGGTGATCCGAGCCGTCGCACGGTCGCCGGTGACGACGATGTCATCGATCTTGTCGATGCTGACCTCGATCTTGGCAGTATCGAATTCCTTCTTCTGCTCATCGGTCAGCGTGTCGAACTCGGCACGGTCGGCCGCGCATGCCTTGCCCGCCGCGGCGGCGAAACCGTTCGACTCGAGCGTGTCATAGAAGTCGTGGATGGCCGCCTGGATCTTCTTCTCGTCCGAGGCAAGCGGCGTCTTGCCCTGCACGGTCAGCACCACGCCCGCGGCGACCGCACCCGCGATGACGAGCACCAGCACCAACAGGCCGATGATCAGCCCGGTCCTGCGCTTCTTCGGCGGCGGATACCCCTGCTGCTGATAACCGCCGGGCGGCGGATACCCCTGCTGCGGTCCATATCCCGGACCACCCTGCTGCGGATAACCACCCTGCTGCGGATACCCCGGCCCACCCTGCTGCGGATGGCCATACGGCTGCTGCGGCTGCCCCTGTGGCGCCCCGAACGGCGGTTGCCCACCCGGCGGATATGTCATCGTCCCGTCCTCCCGCTCACCCCGACTGTGTGTGAGATTACGGCAACACGGACCACCACGACCGGACACCGATCAGTATCGGTTTTCGTAGCTCTGATCACGTATCCGGCCGAGCCACCATCCGTCGATCACCGGGCACTACGAGAACTGAGTTCCACGAAAGACCGGTCGGCTGCTGGGAATTCAGTGCTGACCGGCGAAGTCACGGATGAGTGCGCCGGTGCTGTCGGGCTCTTCGACCATGGGTGTGTGGCCACAGTCGAGGCTCTCGATCCGAATGCCCGGGACGCGGCGGTAGTCCTCGAAAGAGTCCGGCTGCCAACGCTTGTCCTGAGTGCCGTAGAGCACCATGGCCGGCACGCCGAGGTCGGTGAGCCGGTCCGGTTCGGTCCGTTCCCGCAGGTAGTCATTCGATGCGGTGGAGGTCGCGGTGAGACTGCGGTAGGTCATGCCGCGCAGGTCGGCGACGAACTGGTCGGGGATCCGCACGTCCCGGGTGAACGCGGAACTCATGGCTTGCCGGAGGACGACGTCCGGGAGCAGCGGCCACAGCGGCTGCCCGATCGCCGGAACGAACAGCAGGTTGCCGACCGGACCGTTGTCGGTGACGGCGTCCAGGCGGGGTCCGGAGTCGATCAGCATGATCGCCGACACCAGGTCGTGACGCTGTTCGGCCAGCGAGGTGGCCACGTAGCCGCCGGAGGAATGCCCGACGACGATCGCCTGGCGCACGCCCAGCTGGTCGAGCACGGCCCTGACTCGGCTCGCCTGTTCGGACGTGCGGTAGCCGCTGTCGGGTTTATCGGACTTGCCGTGGCCGAGCAGGTCGATGCGCACGACGTACTGGTCCTGCAAGGCGGGCAGCACCGGATCCCAGTAGGCGGTCGAGGCGCCCAGCCCGTGCAGCAGCACCAGCGCGCGAGCGCCGGGTGTTCCGTCGGCGACGACGTGGATGTCTCCGCCCGGCAGGTGCACCATGTGCTCATTCGAGTCGTCGGCCTCGGCGTTCGCTGCGCCGGTCGTATTGCCGGTGAGCACGGCGACCAGGACGGTGGCGATCAGCATCCCGACACGCCGCGACCGATTCGGTCCTGCGGCGGCAGTGGTTTCATCCACGGTTCCTCCTTCGATTGGTTGGGACGCCACCACGTTCGGGCACGACGACGGGTCGCGTATTGAAGAAATGTCAGCGTCCGCTGCTGCTCATACAATCGACGTGTGCCTTGGGACATCGCGCGACCGGCGCGGCCACCCGCCCTGCGCGGCGTCGACATGGCCGGATTTCATGTCCACGGGAACGGCCCGGAGCAGGTGCGTGTCATTCCGCATCCGGCGGTCACGGTGATCGTCGAGTTCGGCGAGTGCAGCTTCGAGGTCCGCGACTCGACTGGCCGGAGCCATTCGGGCAGCCTGACCCTCGGCCTCGCCGGTACCGCGCTTCCGGTCCGCGTCGACGCCGTCGAATGCGTCCAGATCCGCCTGGAACCGGTTGTCGCCCAGGCCATCCTCGGCTTCTCGCCCAGCGACCTGGGCGGAACCATCATCGGCCTGGACGACCTCTGGGGTCGCGAGGCAGCGTGGCTGCGTGAGCGCCTGCACGAGACACCGAACTGGGCCGACCGATTCGCCCTGGTCGGCACCGCGCTGTCCACGCGGTCCCGGCACGACCACCGCGTCGACCCGGAGGTCGCTTGGGCATGGCGCCAAATCAAGCTCAGCCGCGGCCGATTCCGCGTCGAGCACCTCGCCGCCGAGCTGGGCTGGAGCCGCCAACGACTGTGGTCACGCTTCGGCGCTCAAATCGGCCTGACCCCCAAACGCGCCGCCAAACTGGTCCGCTTCGACCACGCCGTCCACCGCCTCGTCCAAGGACACTCTCCCGCCCGAGTAGCAGCCGACACCGGCTACGCCGACCAATCCCACCTGCACCGCGACATCCGCGAATACACCGGCACACCCCCCACCTGCGCGGCCACCGAACCCTGGCTCACCATCGACGACCGAGCCTGGCCGTCGACCACAGCGACCTGATCCGGCACGACATTCGAGCACTACCGCCCAGACTCACCGAGGTGTCGCTGGCGGTGATTGCGGCCTGGCTCGGGCACGCCGATGCCAGTGTCACAGCGAGGATCTACGCCCATTCGCAAGACGATGCCCAGCGGGATGCGGCAAAGACTTCGGCCGAAGTCGTGTCATCCATGCGAGCTGACTTGGCGGCATGAAAAAGGCTCTGACCGGAATGCACTGGTCAGAGCCTTTTATCGGTGCCCTCGGCAGGATTCGAACCTGCGGCCTTCTGCTCCGGAGGCAGACGCTCTATCCCCTGAGCTACGAGGGCGGGGTAGATTTCGAACGGTGCCGGTGGGGGCGGCCGTTCGGGCGGGGCCAAGCGTATCGCATTGCGAGGCGTCCGCCAAAAAGTGTGTCGGGCCGGGGAGTTTCGGTTCCCGGCCCGACGCGATCGATCAGTTCTGCGGCAGGGGTTTCGCGTTGCGGGCGGTCAGCATGGTGGTGATGAGTTGTGCTTCGCCCTGCTGGGTGGTCGCCATCGCGGCCGCGAGTGTGCGCACCGCGGTGGTTTCGGCGTGCTGGGCGGCGTATTCGGTCATCGAGAGTCCGCCCTGATGGTGGCGCAGCATCAGCTGCAGGAACATCGTGTCCAGCGTGGGACCGGTGGCCTGGCGTAGCGCGGTCACCTCCGCGGTGGTCGCCATGCCCGGCATGGAAGCCGACGGGCCGGACATTGCGTGGTCGGTGGCAGCGCCGGAATGCGAATGACCCGGCTGTTCGGTCATCCAGCCCATATAGCCGTCCACATTCTGGTTCGGTTTGCCCCACATCTGCAGCCAGCCCTGCATTCGGCCGATCTGTTCCTGCTGGGTGGTCAGAATGTCGTAGGCCAGCCTGCGCACATCGTTGTCGGTCGAAGCGATCAGCGCGATACCGGCCATTTCCACGGCCTGCGCGTGGTGTGCCGACATGTCCTGGCTGAATCCGATATCGACCGCGCCGGGATCGGGTTCGCTATTGCTGTCCAGCGGCAACCGGGCCAGCACGCCGACCGCGAAGCCGATCAGCAGGATGCCGATCGCGCCGAGCACCAGCAGCGGAGTGCGCTGCCGACGTGCCTGCGCGGCGAAACCCATGGAATCGCTCGCCACGTCCGGCTCGATTTCGGTATCCACGGGCATCTACTGACCTTCCGTCGGCTGGGTCGGAATCCCGGTGGGCACGCCCGGGATATTCGGCACACCCGGAATGCTCGGCATACCGGGCAGACCGCCCGAGGCGCCGCCGAGTTCGGTCTTGTCCTGCGACAGGCCCTTACCGTCCATCGGCACCGCATCCGGTCCGGGCGGCGTCGGGTCGTACGGCGTCGGGTTGTTCGCGTCGAACGCGGGGTTCGAGCAACTCGCGCCCACCTCGGGGTAGGCGTATTGGTTCGCGCGCAAGGCGGTGATGAATTGATTGACCCGCTTGTCGTCGGCGCTGTCCAGCTTCAGCTGATGCCCCCAGGACTGCAGCGATATCGCCGAGGAAAGTCCGGGGAACGGGGACATCAACGTGAACGGCTTACCTTCGACCTTCTGCTTCAGCGTGTCGATGCCCGCCGCGTCGACCTTGTCGGGGTTGTAGGCGATCCACACCGCACCGTGCTCGAGCGAATGCACGGCATTCTCGACCCGGACCGGCTTGCTGTAGACCACGCCCATGCAGTTCGCCCAGACCTGATCGTGCGGACCACCGAACGGCGGGGTCTGGTCGTACGCGACGCGCTGCGTACCCGCGACGTGCAGTCCCGCCGGGTAGTCCTTCTTGGTCACCCCGGCGATCTGATCCGACGGATCCTTCTTCTGCGCACTCGGCGTGAATTTCTCGAGTTCGGCCTTGTCCCGATACTTCGGCACCAGGCTGTACGCGAGCGCACCGATCAATGCGACGATCACCACGGCGGCTCCGATGACCAACCAGGGGATCTGGCGCTTCTTCAGCGGGCCCTTGCCCATCGGAACCTTGCCGCCGCCTTTTTTCCGCGACGGTGCGACCTTCCCTGCGGCCCGGACGGCCTTGGCCGATTTGGCGCTCGTGCTGCTCGGCATAGCTCGCTGTGCTCTTTCCACGTATTGATCCACGGTGCTGGGTGGTTGCGGAGGGCTCCGCCGAGGTGCCCACTCGAGGCGTACACCTGCCCAGACCATAGGATAGAGACTCGTGACTCCAGCTGACCTTGCAGATCTCCTTCGCGCGACCGCGGCGAAGGTGCTTGTCGAACGTGGACTGGACCCTGCGGTCCTGCCCGACGAGGTCAACGTGGAGCGCCCCCGTAATCCGGAACATGGCGACTATGCCACGAATGTGGCCATGCAGGTAGGTAAGAAGGCCGGAACGAATCCGCGCGAGTTGGCGACCTGGCTGGCCGAGGCGCTGGCCACCACGGACGCCATCGATACCGCCGAGGTCGCAGGTCCCGGCTTCCTCAACATCCGGCTCGCCGCCTCCGCGCAGGGCGCGATCCTGCAACAGGTGTTGACCGCGGGCGCGGCCTACGGCACCTCGGACACCCTGAAGGGCACCCGGATCAATCTGGAATTCGTGTCGGCCAATCCGACCGGTCCGGTGCATCTCGGCGGCACCCGCTGGGCCTCCGTCGGTGATGCGCTCGGCCGCATTCTGGCCGCGCAGGGCGCCGACGTGACCCGCGAGTACTACTTCAACGACCACGGCGCGCAGATCGACCGCTTCGCGAAATCCCTGGTCGCCGCCGCTACCGGCGCGCCGACCCCGGAAAACGGCTACGCGGGTGAATACATCGGCGAGATCGCCGCCAAGATCGTGGCCGCGCACCCCGACGCGCCGACTCTGCCGGAAAACGAGCAGCTCGAACTTTTCCGTGCCGAGGGCGTCGAGTTGATGTTCGCCCATATCAAGGAATCGCTGCACGAATTCGGCACCGATTTCGACGTGTACTTCAACGAGAGTTCGCTATTCGAATCCGGTGCGGTCGAACAGGCAGTCACCAAGCTGAAGAATTCCGGCGACCTCTACGAAAAGGACGGGGCCTGGTGGATCGCCAGCTCCGAATACGGTGACGATCAGGACCGCGTCGTTCTCAAGAGCGACGGCAATGCCGCCTATATCGCCGGTGATATCGCCTACTTCCAGAACAAACGTTCGCGCGGTTTCGATCTGTGCATCTACATGCTCGGTGCGGACCATCACGGCTATATCGGCCGTTTGAAGGCCGCCGCGGCCGCCTTCGGCGATGATCCGGCCACCGTCGAGGTGCTCATCGGACAGATGGTGAATCTCGTCAAAGACGGTGTGGCCGTGCGAATGTCCAAGCGTGCGGGCACCGTGGTGACCCTCGACGATCTGGTCGAGGCCATCGGCGTCGACGCCTCCCGGTACTCGCTGGTGCGCAGCTCGGTGAACTCGAGCATCGATATCGACTTGAACCTGTGGACCAGCCAGAGCAACGAGAACCCGGTCTACTACGTGCAATACGCGCACGCCAGGACCGCGTCCATCGCACGCAATGCCGCCGAGTTCGAATACGACACGGTGACACCGGATTTCGGTCTGCTCACCGCCGATGAAGAGGGAGAACTCATCCGCACCATCGGCGAATACCCGCGGGCCGTCGCCAGCGCCGCGAGTCTGCGCGAACCGCACCGCGTCGCACGGTATCTGGAGGAACTGGCCGGCGCCTACCACCGGTTCCAGACCAACAAGAACCTGCGCGTACTGCCCCTCGGCGACGAACCCGTCACGCCGACCAATGCCGCCAGGCTGGCCCTGGCCAATGCCACCCGTCAGGTGCTGAGCAACGGCCTCGAGCTGCTCGGCGTTAGTGCACCGGAGCGAATGTAGTGAGCGAGCGCAGCGAGCGAACCATAGACACAGCGTCTCGGACGGTCACGGCGGAGCCGAGCGTCAGCGAGGTGGAGTCGTGAGCGTCCACCCTGCCGGTCCTCGGCATGCCGATATTCCACACGCACCCAGCCTCGCGGAGCGTCCGAGCGATCCGAAACAGATGATCGATCTGCCCGCGAATGTGTGGCCGCGCAACGCTTCTCGCGATGCCGCGGGCGTCGTGCACCTGGCCGGTGTGCCGGTGCACGAGCTCGCCGAGCAGTTCGGCACGCCCTTGTTCGTGGTCGACGAGGACGACTTCCGTTCCCGCTGCCGCGATATGGTCGCCGCCTTCGGCCCGGACGCGCGAGTTCACTACGCCTCCAAGGCATTCCTGTGCGGTGAGATCGCCCGCTGGATTCGCGACGAGGGCCTTTCCCTCGATGTCTGCTCCGGCGGTGAACTGGCCATCGCGCTGCACGCGGGCTTCCCCGCGAACCGAATCGCATTGCACGGCAACAACAAATCGGTCGCCGAGCTGGCGGCCGCGGTCGAGGCGGGCGTCGGGCATGTGGTGGTCGACTCGCTGATCGAGATCGAGCGCCTGGAGGCCGTCGCGGGCCGCGCCGGAGTCGTTCAGGATGTGCTCGTCCGCGTCACCGTCGGCGTGGAAGCCCATACCCACGAATACATTTCGACCGCACACGAGGATCAGAAGTTCGGCTTCTCGATCGCGGGCGGCGATGCCATGGAGGCGCTGGCGCGCGTCTTCGAGGCCGATAATCTCCGGCTCGTCGGTCTGCACAGCCACATCGGTTCGCAGATCTTCGAAATCGATGGCTTCGAGATCGCCGCGCGCCGCATGCTCGGGCTGCTGCGCGAGGCGATCGACAAGTTCGGCATCGAGCGCACCGCGCAGATCGCCACACTGGATCTCGGTGGCGGACTTGGCATTTCGTACCTGCCCAATGACGATCCGCCGCCGCTCGACGAATTCGCCGCGAGCCTGCGCAAGCTGGTCGCCACCGAGGCGAGCCGCGCCGGACTGCCCGAGCCGAAGATCGCCGTCGAACCCGGCCGCGCCATCGCCGGACCTGGCACCGTCACCCTCTACGAGGTCGGCACCATCAAGGACGTCTCGCTCGATGCCGGTCTGCGCAGGCGCTACGTCAGCGTCGACGGCGGCATGAGCGACAACATCCGTCCCGCGCTGTATCAGGCCGACTACGACTGCCGCCTGGTTTCGCGCTCCTCCGACGCCGCCCCCGTGGTCGCCCGGGTCGTCGGAAAGCATTGCGAGAGTGGGGATATCGTCATCCGTGATACCTGGATGCCCGCCGATGTCGGCCCCGGCGATCTGGTCGCCGTCGCCGCGACCGGCGCGTACTGCTATTCGATGTCCAGCCGGTACAACCAGCTGACTCGGCCGGCGGTCGTCGCGGTGCGGGGTGGTGTGCCGCGACTCATTCTGCGCCGGGAAACGGTGGCGGATCTGCTCAGCCTGGAGGTGCAATGAACTCAGTATCGCGTAGCGATTCCATCGGGGGTGGTGGTCGGGCAACGGGTGGGCCCGACGCTGCGAAGTTCGGCGTATGGGGAACCGATCGTCCGATCGGAGTCGCGGTCCTCGGGATGGGCAATGTCGGCACCGAGGTGGTGCGCATTCTGCGCGACCACGCCGATGACCTGCGTGCGCGCGTCGGCGCGCCGGTGGTGCTGCGCGGTGTCGCCGTGCGCAACCTGGACGCCGACCGCGGTATCCCGGCCGAATTGCTGACCACCGATGCCGACGCGCTGGTCGCCCGCGAGGATGTCGATCTGGTGGTCGAGGTCATCGGCGGCATCGATCCGGCCCGCCGCCTCATTCTGGCCGCGCTCAACGCGGGCAAATCCGTGGTGACCGCCAATAAGGCACTGCTGGCCGACTACACCGGCGAGCTCGCCGCCGCCGCCGAGCGCAACCGCGCCGACCTGTATTTCGAGGCCGCCGTCGCCGGTGCGATTCCGGTCGTGCGCCCGCTGATCCAGTCGCTGTCCGGTGACCGGGTGAACAAGGTCGTCGGCATCGTCAACGGCACCACCAACTTCATCCTCTCCGCGATGGACGAGACCGGCGCCGACTACGCGATCACCCTCAAAGAGGCCACCCGCCTCGGCTACGCGGAGGCCGATCCGACCGCCGACGTCGAGGGCTACGACGCCGCCGCCAAGGCCGCGATTCTGGCCTCGCTGGCCTTCCACACCCGCGTGACCGCGGCCGATGTGTACCGCGAGGGCATCTCCAAGATCACCGCCGAGGATCTCGAGACCGCCTCCGCGCTGGACTGCACGGTCAAACTGCTCGCCATCTGCGAGCGGGTGGCCGCGGGTCCGGGCGAACCGAGCCCGGAAGAGGGTGGCAAGGAGCGCGTCTCGGTACGTGTCTACCCGGCCCTCATACCGCGCAAGCACCCCTTGGCCGCGGTCACCGGCGCATTCAACGCGGTGGTAGTCGAGGCGGAGAACGCCGGTCGGCTGATGTTCTACGGCCAGGGCGCGGGCGGTGCCCCGACGGCGTCGGCGGTACTCGGCGATCTGGTGATGGCGGCGCGCAACAAGTTCTTCGGTGGCCGCGCTCCGGGCGAGTCGGTTTATGCTGAGCTACCGATCGCGCCGATGGGCGATACGCCCACGCGTTACCACGTGAACCTGCAGGTCGCGGACCGACCCGGGGTGCTGGCCAAGGTGGCGGGCGAATTCGCCAACCACGAGGTGAGCATTTCCACGGTCCGTCAGGAAGGACACGGCGAGGGTGCGCGCCTGGTCGTGGTCACCCACCACGCTTCGGAGTCGGCGCTCGCGGACACCGTCGCCGCCCTGGCGGAAATGGAATCCGTCACATCCGTGACCAGCGTTCTGAGATTGGAAGGCACCAACGAATGAGTACGACCAGGGGACGGCAGACGGCGGAGCCGGCGGGGTGGGTGAGCACAGCCGTTGCGCCGCAGGCAGGGGTGCACTCGCGGTGGCCCGGACTGATCGCCGCCTACCGCGATCGCCTGGCGGGCGCCGCCGACTGGGACCCGGTAACCCTGTACGAGGGCGGCACCCCGCTGGTGCCTGCACCGCACCTCTCGCAGCTGACCGGCTGTGATGTGTATCTCAAGGTCGAGGGTCTGAATCCGACCGGATCCTTCAAGGACCGCGGCATGACCATGGCCATCACCGACGCCAAGTACCGCGGGCAGAAGGCCGTGCTGTGCGCATCCACCGGCAACACCTCGGCATCGGCCGCCGCCTATGCGACCCGGGCCGGGATGAGCTGTGCGGTGCTGATTCCGCAGGGCAAAATCGCCATGGGCAAGCTGGCCCAGGCCGTCATGCTCGGCGCGAAGATCATCCAGGTCGACGGCAATTTCGACGACTGTCTCGAGCTGGCGCGCAAGGTCACCGCGGAATTCCCGACCGTCGGTCTGGTGAATTCGGTGAACCCGGCCCGTATCGAGGGCCAGAAGACCGCCTCGTTCGAGATCTGCGATGTGCTCGGCAAGGCGCCCGACGTGCACGCCCTCCCGGTGGGCAACGCGGGCAATATCACCGCCTACTGGCGCGGGTACCGCGAGTACTACGCCGACGGCATCACCACCGGCCTGCCGCGCATGCTCGGTGTGCAGGCCGCGGGCGCTGCCCCGCTGGTCAACGGTGCCCCGGTCAAGGATCCCGAGACCATCGCGACCGCCATCCGGATCGGCGCGCCCGCGTCCTGGAACGGCGCGGTGGAGGCCAAGGAGCAGTCCGGCGGCGCCTTCCGCGCCGCCACCGACGAGGAGATCTTGGAGGCGTACCGACTGGTCGCCGCGACCGAGGGTGTTTTCGTCGAGCCCGCGTCGGCGGCCAGCATCGCCGGCCTGCTCGCCGCGCGCAAGGAGGGTTGGCTGGATTCCGGGCTGACCGTCGTGTGCACGGTGACCGGCAACGGCCTCAAGGATCCGGATAACGCGCTCGCGGGAATGCCGCAGGTGCAGGCGATTCCGGTCGACCCGATCGCGGTCGCCCACGAACTCGAGCTGGCCTGAGTTGAATTCGCGCGAAAGCCAACTGATGACGAGGACGCTGCCCGCCGGTCTGTCCGTGACCGCGCGGGTGCCCGCGTCCAGTGCCAATCTCGGCCCCGGATTCGATTCGCTCGGTATGGCTTTGGGCATCTACGACGAGATCGAGGTGCGCACTACCGATTCCGGCCTTACCATCCGAGTGGAGGGTGAGGGAGCCGACGATGTGCCATGGGGCCCTTCACATCTCGTGGTGCGCGCGATCGAGCGCGGCCTGGAGGCGGCGGGCGTCTGGGCCGATGGTCTCGATGTGGTGTGCCGCAACGTAATTCCGCATTCGCGTGGTCTCGGCTCGTCGGCCTCGGCGGTCGTCGGCGGGCTCGCCGCGGGCTGCGGGCTCGCCGCGAAATTGGATCCGGCCTTGGCCATCGGCAGTGACCAATTGGTCCAGCTCGCATCGGAATTCGAAGGTCATCCGGACAATGCCGCGGCCAGCGTGCTCGGCGGAATCGTGGTGTCCTGGACCGAAACCGCGGCGGACGCCGCAAGCGACGGTGCCGTGGCGCTCGATCACGGCCGCGTCTACCGTGCGGTGCGCCTCGATCCGCATCCCACGCTGCGTCCGGTGGTGCTGATTCCCGAGGAGCGCTCGTCGACCGCGCATACCCGCGGCTTGTTGCCCGAGGTCGTGCCGCACGGCGATGCCGCGTTCAATGTCAGCCGCGCCGCACTCGCGGTTGTCGCCCTGACGCAACGTACCGACCTGCTCCTGCCCGCGACGGCCGATCGTCTGCATCAGACCCAGCGCGCGCCCGCACTGCCGCTGACCACCGAATGGATCGCCCGGCTGCGCGCGGCCGGGATCGCGGCCACGGTATCCGGCGCGGGACCGACCGTACTGGCCTTGGGTACCAGCGAATTCCCCGCCGAGCTCCGCCAACTGGCGGCCATCGACGGGCTCCGCGTGGTCGAGCCGGGACTCGCGGAAGGCGTCCAGGTCGACTGACGGCGCGTCTGCCTTGCCGATGTTCCAGGTTGCCAGCTATCCTGAGCACGTCCGTACATCGTGCGCATCAGACGCCGGTGCTTCATCAGGGCAATCGCTCCAGCAGGCTCCAGGCTCGAGCCTCCAGGCCATGGGGGTGCTGCGTAGCTGCGCAACTGGAATGATCTCTCCCACCTTTCGGGAACTGGTGGCGAAGCCGCCGGTCCGGCGGGGCAGGTGATACGGCAAAAAGCGCCGGTCCGAGCTTTGTGCTCGGCCCTCGCATCCGAGTCCGGCAGAACGCACGGACTGCGGGACGAAACCCTCGAAACAGCACACGGCAATCGAGGGAAGGAAAGGATTTCCGTGACAGATACGGACCTGCTCGCGACACCCGGGGTGGATTCCAACCCGACAGGGGACCGCGAAAGTGACTCCGGACAGATTTCGAAGATGAGCGAACAAACCGACGTCGCACGATCGGGGCTGACTGGAATGCTGTTGCCGCAATTGCGCGCGCTCGCGGGGGAGCTCGGTATCCGAGGCACCTCTGGAATGCGCAAGGGCGATTTGATCGCCGCCATCAAGGAAAATCAGGCCGGAAAGTCGGCGAAGGCGGAAAAGTCCGCGCGAGGCGAGGTGAAGTCCGATGCGGACGCCGCCAAGGCGGCGCCGGCGAAGGCCGAGCAGGGCACCCTCGACGTGACGCCCGCCGCTTCCGCCCCGGCGAAGGAGGCTCCCGCTCCGGCGAAGGAAGCCCAGGCCAAGGACGCTCCGGCGAAGCAGGCTGTCGCGAAGGAGGCCGTCGCCGAATCCGCAGCGCCGAAGGCCGCCGAGAAGTCTGCCGAGTCGAAGTCCGATCAGTCCCAGGCCGATGCCGCGTCGGCGGAGACCACTGAGGATTCCGGTCGCGAGGGCGGTCAGCGCGGTCGCGGCAGGCAGCGTCGCGGTCGCGACCAGGCGCGCGCCGGTGGCGATGCCGCCGCGGGCGAGGCCCGTGCCGACGAGCCCAAGCAGGAGCAGGAACAGGGCGAACGCCGCCGCGAGCGCAGCCAGGGCGGCGACCGCAATCAGGGCGGCGACCGCAGCCAGGGTAGCGAGCGCAGCCAGGGTGGCGACCGCAACCAGAACGGCAGTGCCAACGGCGGCCGCGGCGGCGAGGGCGGCGGCCGCGGCGAGGCCAACCGTGGCGGTGACGAGGACGAGGGCGGTCGCGGACGGCGGGGACGCCGGTTCCGGGAACGTCGTCGTGGTCGCGACCGCGAGGGTGGCGCCGGTGGCGGTGAGGCCCGCGAGCTCGAGATCCGCGAGGACGATGTCCTGCAGCCGGTCGCGGGCATCCTCGACGTGCTGGACAACTACGCCTTCGTGCGCACCTCCGGCTACCTGGCCGGACCGAACGACGTCTATGTCTCGATGAACCTGGTCCGCAAGAACGGCCTCCGCCGCGGTGACGCGATCACCGGTGCGGTGCGCGCCCCGCGCGACGGTGAGCAGAGCAACCAGCGCCAGAAGTTCGATCCGCTGGTGCGCCTGGACACGGTCAACGGCGGTGAGGTCGACGCGGCGAAGCGGCGGCCCGAGTTCAGCAAGCTCACCCCGCTGTACCCGAACCAGCGTCTGCGCCTGGAAACCCAGCCGAACAAGCTGACCACCCGCGTCATCGACCTGATCATGCCGATCGGTAAGGGCCAGCGTGCCCTGATCGTCTCCCCGCCGAAGGCCGGTAAGACGACGATCATGCAGGACATCGCGAACGCCATCGCCATCAACAACCCGGAGGTCTACCTCATGGTTGTGCTGGTCGACGAGCGTCCGGAAGAGGTCACCGATATGCAGCGTTCGGTGAAGGGTGAGGTCATCGCCTCGACCTTCGACCGTCCGCCGTCAGATCACACCTCGGTCGCCGAACTGGCCATCGAGCGCGCCAAGCGCCTGGTGGAAATGGGCAAAGACGTTGTGGTGCTGCTCGACTCGATCACCCGATTGGGCCGCGCGTACAACAACTCCTCGCCCGCATCGGGCCGCATCCTCTCCGGTGGTGTCGACTCGACCGCCCTGTACCCGCCCAAGCGGTTCCTCGGCGCGGCTCGCAATATCGAGAACGGCGGCTCGCTCACCATCATCGCGACCGCCATGGTCGAGACCGGTTCGACCGGTGACACGGTGATCTTCGAGGAGTTCAAGGGCACCGGCAACGCCGAGCTCAAGCTGGACCGCAAGATCGCGGAACGGCGCGTGTTCCCGGCCGTCGACGTC
The DNA here is from genome assembly GCF_050942345.1 of Nocardia pseudovaccinii. Taxonomy (NCBI): domain Bacteria; kingdom Bacillati; phylum Actinomycetota; class Actinomycetes; order Mycobacteriales; family Nocardiaceae; genus Nocardia; species Nocardia pseudovaccinii. The sequence goes on along the minus strand of NZ_CP192074.1, from coordinate 8,529,620 downwards.
AACCCGTCCGGTACTCGCAAGGACGAGCTACTGCTCAGCCCCGACGAGGCGGCGGTGCTGCACAAGCTGCGCCGCGTACTGTCCGGCCTGGACTCGCACCAGGCGATCGATCTGCTGATCGACCGTCTGAAGAAGTCCAAGAACAACCTCGAGTTCCTGATGCAGGTCAGCAAGACCGCACCGGGCGCGCTGGACGAATGAGTGAACGGGGACTCCGCGGAGGCGGAGTCCCCGTACTGTTTGCACAAACGCCGCAACAGATTTCGTGGGCACATGGGTAACTCGTCGGGTACGCCCAGAACTGAAGTCCACTTTCCGCCGCCGGTCCGCAGCGGTGGTCTCCGTGCACATGACCTCCGGCAAAAGGCGCGGGGCGGCGGGGGAGCGTCCTTTCGGCGTTCTCGGGCTGAAGAACGCGAGACCTATGGCTGCCGCGCCCGCGATCATGAAGGCCAGGATGATCGCCGTTGTGGCGGCTGGAACACTGCCGTTCGCGGCGGTAGTCGCCGGGGCGAACTGTGCGGCAGTGGGCCTCGCGTACGCGTAGGTGTCCGGGCGATCCGGAGTGGTTGACCAGCCGCCCGCGACAGTGAGAATCAACGAAACGAAGACCGCCAGAGCAACGCGGCTGTTCACAGTGTTCTCCCTTCTGTCTCGGCACGCCGATGTGCATCAGGCCTTAAACTCTATGAACATTGGTGTTCGTATCCGCGAGTAGTTGACTACCTGTATTAAGGGTTCCGTAAGAACACGATCAACGCGTGCCAGTAGTTCAATTGGCAATGGGACTCGGGGACTACCTAGGGGGCGGGAACAAACCGGGGGTCTGGGGTGTTTTGGGAGCGTAACCACCGTTCTGGCATACTGAGCGGTCGTTGCGTCTGCTCCGATGAGCAGGCCTCCCGCCTAAGTCGGCTCCGGTTCACGTCCTCGCGATCTGCGCGGGCGACCCGGCGGCCAATATCGAGAGGACACCCATGAAGGCAGGAATTCACCCGGCGTATGTCGAGACCACGGTCGTCTGTGGTTGCGGCAACACCTTCCAGACTCGCAGCACCAAGGAGTCGGGACACATCACCGTCGAGGTCTGCTCGCAGTGCCACCCGTTCTACACCGGCAAGCAGAAGATCCTCGACACCGGTGGTCGCGTGGCCCGCTTCGAGGCTCGCTACGGCAAGCGTGCCGGCAAGAAGGCCGACGCAAAGTAGCTTCCCCGCCGACGCCCGGTCCTGCACTGCAGGCCGGGCGTCGGCGCTTTTGTGTGGCCAGTACGGATATTGAGAGGAAGCACCGTGACGCAACCGTCCGCGATCGATGACATTCTGGCCGAGCACGCGGGCCTGGAGACGCAGCTCGCCGATCCGGCGCTGCACAACGATCCGGGTGCCGCGCGCCGGGTCGGCAAGCGGTTCGCCGAGCTCGCCCCGATCATGGCCACCTACAACAAGCTGAAGTCCGCCCGCGACGATCTCGCCGCGGCGCAGGAACTCGCGGCCGACGACGCGTCCTTCGCCGCCGAGGTGCCGGGCCTGGAACAACAGGTCACCGAGTTGGAGCAGACACTCGCGGATCTGCTGGCCCCGCGCGACCCGCACGACGGCGACGATGTGGTGCTCGAGGTGAAATCCGGTGAGGGCGGTGAGGAATCGGCGCTGTTCGCCTCGGATCTGGCCCGCATGTACGTCCGCTATGCCGAGCGGCACGGCTGGAAGGTCGAGATTCTCGATGTGAACATCTCAGATCTGGGCGGCTACAAGGACGCGACCATCTCCATCAAGAGCCGCGACGCCGCGCGCGACGGTGTCTGGTCCCGCTTCAAATTCGAGGGCGGCGTGCACCGCGTCCAGCGGGTTCCGGTGACCGAATCGCAGGGTCGCATCCACACCTCGGCGGCCGGTGTACTGATCTATCCGGAGCCCGACGAGGTCGAAGAGGTGCAGATCGACGAATCGGATCTGCGCATCGACGTCTACCGCTCCTCCGGCAAGGGGGGCCAGGGCGTCAACACCACCGACTCCGCGGTCCGCATCACCCACCTGCCCTCGGGCATCGTCGTGACCTGCCAGAACGAGCGTTCTCAGCTGCAGAACAAGGCCCGCGCCATGCAGGTGCTCGCGGCTCGACTGCAGGCGCTCGCCGAGGAACAGGCCGATCAGGAAGCCGCCGCGGGTCGGGCCAGCCAGATCCGCACCGTGGACCGCTCCGAGCGCATCCGAACCTACAACTTCCCGGAAAACCGCATCACCGATCACCGCATCGGCTTCAAGGCGCACAACCTCGACGCCGTACTCGACGGTGATATGGACGCACTACTGGATGCCCTGGGTAAGGCGGACCGCGAAGCCCGAATGGCTGCGGAATAAATCGCGGTTGGACACCGTCCCGTCGCGTCGACTGATTTGGTATGAACATGGGCAACCGCTCGGGGACGCGACCCGGCAACCAACCGCTGGCGCGCGACGCCAGTGCGCACCTACAACCGGCAAGATACGCGGAGAGACGGACAAGCCCATGACGCGTGTGGCATTGCGCCCCGCCATAAACCAAGCGGTCGAAGCTCTCCGGGCGGCGGGCGTGCACAGTCCGCAGGCCGACGCCGAACATTTGGCCGCTCATCTGCTCGGTGTCGATCGGACCCGACTGGTGCTGTCCCCGCTGGTCGCGCCGGAACTGCTCGAGGACTATCGAGCCCTGGTGGACCGGCGCGCGCAGCGTATTCCGCTGCAGCACTTGACCGGCACCGCGGCGATCGGCGAAATCGAACTCGCGGTCGGTCCCGGCGTCTTCGTGCCCCGTCCCGAGACCGAGCTGCTGTTCGCCTGGGCATTGGCGCAATTGGAGGCGCTGCCGCACGATCACACACCAGTCGTCGTCGATCTGTGCACCGGTTCCGGTGCGCTGGCACTTGCCATTGCCCAGGCCCGCCCGGATGCGGACGTGCACGCGATCGAAATCGATCCCGCGGCCCTGCAGTGGGCGCGGCGCAATGCCGATCTGCGCATTGCCGAGGGCGACACCCCGATCACCCTGTACGCCGACGATGTCACCGATCCGAATCTGCTCACCGAATTGAACGGTGTGGTCGATCTCGTCGTCGCCAATCCGCCGTACATTCCCGAAGGCGCCGACCTCGATCCCGAGGTCGCCGATCACGATCCGCATCTGGCCCTCTTCGGCGGTCCGGACGGACTGGACGTCATCCGCCGGATGACCCCCACCGTCACCCGCCTGCTGCGCTCCGGCGGCTCCTGCGCCGTCGAACACGACGACACCAACGGCTCCGATCTCGCCGCTCTGCTGGCCGAACATGATGACTTCACCGACATCGTCGAGCATCCGGACCTCGCGGGTAAGCCCCGCTTCGTCGCCGCGACTCGTGCTTGACCCGGCGACCATCGGATCGAACCAACCCCGCCGATGGTGGCATCGAGTGGCACGCGTGACAGGATGGTGGCCGTGAGTACCGTCTACGACTGCGCGGATCCCGACTCGCGCGCCGCCGGACTGACCGCGGCCACCAGCGCCCTGAAATCCGGCCGGCTGGTCGTACTGCCGACCGATACCTTGTACGGCCTGGCCGCGGACGCGTTCGATTCCACCGCGGTGAGCGATCTGCTCGCCGCCAAGCGGCGTGGTCGCGATATGCCGGTGCCGGTGCTGGTCGGCTCCTGGCACACCATCGACGGTCTGGTGTTCTCGGTGCGCCCGCAGGCCCGCGACCTGATCCGGGCATTCTGGCCCGGTGGGTTGAGTCTTGTTGTGCAGCAGGCGCCTTCGCTCGCCTGGGACCTCGGTGACACCCGTGGCACGGTCATGCTGCGGATGCCGCTGCACCCGGTCGCGCTGGAACTGCTGCGCGAGGTCGGCCCGCTTGCGGTCTCCAGCGCCAATGTCTCCGGACAGCCACCCGCCAAGACCGCCGCCGAGGCGCGCGATCAGCTCGGTGATCTGGTCGGCGTCTATCTCGACGGCGGCCCGGCCGAACATGCGATCGCGTCCACCATCGTCGACCTCACCGCCGATCAGCCGCGGATCCTGCGCGCGGGCGCGGTTCCGGTCGGCGATATCGCCGATGTGCTCGGAATGTCCCCGGAGGCGCTGACCAGCGTCGCGACGCGGTGACCTCGGGACGCAGTGATCAGATGGCGGATCAGATAAACGGATGATCGGTTCGGGTGCGGTAGTTCCTTTGCGCGAGCTGCTGCTCGTGCTTCTCATCTCGGGCACGGTGACCTTCCTGGCCACCGGCGGAATTCGGGTGCTCGCCATCGCCTTCGGCGCGGTGGCTGTGCCGCGCGAGCGCGATGTGCACGTCAAACCGATTCCGCGAATGGGCGGCGTCGGCATGTACGTCGGGGTGGTCGCCGCGGTGCTGTTCGCGCACCAATTGCCCGCGCTGCGAAGGGGGTTCGATTACGCGCCGGATATCCCGGCGGTGCTGGTGGCGGCCACGCTCATCGTGCTCGTCGGCATTGTCGACGACCGCTGGGGCCTGGACGCGCTGACCAAATTCGCGGGTCAGGTGACCGCCGCCGGTGTGATGGCGGTGATGGGCCTGAGCTGGTACGTCATCTACAACCCGTTCAACGACACGACAGTGGTGCTGGACGCGCTGCAGGGCGGCCTGGTCACGGTCGGCATCACGGTGACGCTGGTCAACGCGATGAATTTCGTCGACGGTCTCGACGGCCTCGCGGCCGGATTGGGTCTGATCTGCGCGGGTGCGGTCTTCGTATTCACCGTCGGCCTGCTCTACAGCCAGGGCGGTTCGGTCGACACATATCCGCCTGCCCTGCTCGCCGCCGCGCTCGCGGGCGCCTGCATGGGATTTCTGCCACACAACTTTTCGCCCGCCCGGATATTCATGGGTGATTCCGGTTCGATGTTGATCGGGCTCATGTTGGCCGCGGTGTCGACGGGTGCCTCGGGCCGAATCAATTTGGCGGGCTACGGACCTCGCGACATCGTCGGTCTGCTTTCGCCGCTGCTGCTCGTCGGCGCGGTGATGTTCATTCCGGTATTGGATCTGCTGTTGGCGATCGTGCGCCGGGTCCGGGCCGGTGTGAGTTTCTCGACACCGGACAAAATGCACTTGCATCACCGGCTGTTGCAGATCGGACATTCGCACCGTCGCGTTGTGCTGGTGATCTATTTGTGGGTCGGTGTGCTCGCCTTCGGCGCCGTCGGCACTTCGCTGATCCATGACCGCCGGATTGTGGTGTTGATGATGGCGGGCGGGCTGGTTTTCGCGCTGGTGGTGACCGCCATACCGGGCCTGCGGCGCAAGGAGCCCGCGGATTCGTAAAGCAAGGCCCAGGTAAAGTTCGGGTCGTGAGTCTTACTAACCCTGCCCCCGGTCCTGACGCCCCGCTGAAGGCGGCGCTGCGCTACGGCGTGATCGGTTTGGCTGTGTTGGTAGTGGTTTCGGTGGCCATCGCCTCGGCCGTCGCGGGCCTGTCCGGGCTCTGGGGCGCACTGCTCGGCGCGGCCATCGGCGGCGGCTTCATTCTCACCACCGCGGCCGTCGTGCTGTTCGGCGCGAAGCTGCCTGCGAGCACCGCGGGCCTGGTCATGCTGGTGAGTTGGGTGGGCAAGCTGCTGGTCGCGATGATCGTGATCGCGGTGCTGCAGCGGTTCGACTTCTACGACCGGATGGCACTGTTCCTGACCGTGGTCGGGTCCTTGCTCATCGTGCTCGGCGCGGAGACGTATGGCGTTCTGCGGCAGAAGGTTCCGTACGTAAACGTACCGACCGGTGAGTCCGATTTGCCCTCTGCGCAGCAATAATCGCCCCCACCTACACGCTGTCGTAGATAACTTGGTAAAGTGTTGGTAAGCAAGCGACCAAGCAAGGGGGGATCACCGAGATCCCGCCGACTGCCGCTATGCTTACTGCCGTGCCGGGCTCCGAGGGGTTCCGGTTCTGCATGTCGACGAATGTCGCCGACACTACGTACAGACGCCCGGGCGGGATGCCGCACAGCTGCTGACGAATTTCGAGCCGACCTGAGTCGACCCAATTGATCGTCAATGTCCGATCGAACCGCGGGAATGACCGTACCCGCGGCCCGAACACGGGAGAGAACGCTGAGCGTCACCACTTTGGCGGGCGAGTTCCACGCGCCATCGCTGTCCGACTTCTTCCCTCCAGCAGTGCTGTTCGAGGGTACGCCGTTCGAACTCGACCGTTTGATGCTGATCCGGCTGCTGATGACCGCCGTATTGGTGCTCGTCATGGTGCTGGCATTCCGCAATCCTCGCATCGTCCCGCGTGGTCTGCAGAACATCGCCGAAACCGGTTTGGTCTTCGTCAAGGATCAGATCTGTGACGAAGTGCTCGGCAAGGAATCCGGTCGCAAGTACTTCCCATTGATCGCGACGATCTTCTTCGCGGTTCTCTTTCTCAACTTCTCCGGCATCATTCCGGGGCTGAACATCTCGTCGAACGCCCGAATCGGCATGCCGCTGGTGCTGGCCCTCATCGCGTACCTCGCGTTCAACTTCGTGGGTATCAAGAAGTACGGGTTCGTCACCTACATGCGCAGCAGCATCGTCGTTCCGAATGTTCCGCCCGCATTGCACGTGTTGCTGATTCCGATCGAGTTCGTCTCGACGTTCATCCTGCGTCCGTTCACGCTGACCGTCCGACTCATGGCGAATATGCTGGCCGGCCACATCATGCTGGTGCTGTTCTTCAGCGCCACCTGGTTCTTCCTGTTCGATGCCGCGGCCTGGATGAAGGTGTTCTCGCCGTTCTCGCTGCTGGCCGGACTCGGGTTCACGCTGTTCGAAATGTTGGTCATCTTCCTGCAGGCCTACGTTTTCGCGCTGCTGACCGCCGTTTACATCGGACTCGCACAACACGCCGATTCGCACTGACCACACAACTACCGGATATCTGCTGCACCACGCCGACCGGCGGGTGAGCAAAAGAAAGGGAATGGAAGACTCATGAGCCTCGCGTACCTGGCCCAGGAAGCCGCCACCACCACCGAGAAGTTCAAGGGCTTCGGCGCCATCGGCTACGGTCTCGCCGCCATCGGCCCCGGCATCGGCGTCGGCATCGTGGTCGGTAAGGCCATCGAGGGCATCGCCCGGCAGCCCGAGCTCCAGGGCACCATCCGCACCAACATGTTCCTCGGTATCGCGTTCACCGAGGCCCTCGCCCTGATCGGCCTTGTGGCCGGCTTCATCTTCTGAGATTGCTATGAGCACGCTTTCTATGCTCGCGGCGGAGACAGGGGAGGACATCAATCCCCTCATCCCCGAGACCTACGACATCGTCTGGTCGGTGGTCTGCATTGCGATCGTCGGCGCCATTTTCTACAAGTACGTCATCCCCCGCCTTATCAAGGTGTTGGATGAACGTGCGGACAAGATCGAGGGTGGAATCCAGCGGGCCGAGGCCGCGCAGGAAGAAGCCCAGCTGACGCTGCAGCAGTACCAGCAGCAGTTGGCTGACGCTCGGCTCGAGGCCGCGCGCATCCGTGAGGACGCACGCACCCAGGGCCAGCAGATCCTCGCGCAGATGCGCGCGGAAGCACAGGCCGAAAGCGACCGCATCGTCGCTGCCGGTCACAGCCAGCTGGAAGCACAGCGCCAGCAGATCCTGACCGAGCTGCGCGCCGAAGTCGGCAAAACTGCCGTCGATTTGGCCGAAAAGATTATCGGACAGTCGGTTTCGGACGAAGCTAAGCAAGCGGCATCGATCGACCGGTTCCTGTCCGAACTCGATCAGTCGGATGCCGGCATCGGGGTCGGAAGGTAGCGACGCGAAAGTGAGAAGCATGTACGCAGCGAGCCGCGAGGCAAGCTCCCGGGCACGGGAGGCACTTCGGGCCGCTCTGACCGGAAGCGACAGTGTTGCGGCCACGACGGGGTCGGAACTGTTCGCCGTTGTCGCCGTGCTGGATGACCAGCGTTCGCTGCGTGTTGCGCTCGCGGACGTGTCGGTGGCCGGCTCGGCACGCGCCGAACTCAGCGAGCGGGTCTTCAGCGGCAAGGTCAGCCCCGCCACCCTGGCGGTGCTGACCACCGCGGTGGCCCAGAACTGGTCGCGCACCGCCGATTTGGTCGACACCCTGGTGTTGCTCGGCCAGGAGGCGTTGCTGGAGTCCGCCGCCGACAGCGGACGACTCGGGGCGGTCGAGGACGAATTGTTCCGGCTCGGCCGGATCATCGGCGACAATCCCGAACTGGAGCAGGCACTTTCGGATCGTGCGAAGCCCGCAGCGGCCAAGCGCGAACTGATCGACCGGCTGCTCGCGGGCAAGACCGAGACCATCACCCAGACCCTGGCGGATCAGGTGGTCACCCGGTCGACGAATATCGGCGGCGCGTTCGGCGAGCTGTCCGATCTCGCGGCCGCGCGGCGCGATCAGATCGTCGCGCATGTGCGTGCCGCGGTCGCGCTGACCGACCAGCAGCGCGACCACCTCGGGGCGTCGTTGCAGCGCATCTACGGCAAGCCGGTCACGGTGCACGTGCAGGTCGATCCGAGTCTGCTGACCGGCGTCGTGGTGCAGGTCGGCGACGACCTGATCGACGGCAGCGCCACCGGCCGCTTGGAACGGCTGCGTCGGGCTCTGGCCTGACGACCCACCTCCCCCGACATCCAGACCAGACAGCGAGAGCAGGAAGACTATGGCGGAGCTGACGATCTCCACCGATGAGATCCGTAGCGCGATCGAGAGCTACACCCAGAGCTATACCCCGGAAACCTCCATCGAAGAAGTCGGTGTTGTCACCGACTGCAGTGACGGCATCGCGCACGTCAGCGGCCTGCCCTCGGCGATGGCCAATGAGCTGCTCGAGTTCCCGGGTGGTGTGCTCGGCGTCGCGCTGAACCTCGAGGACCGCGAGATCGGTGCGGTTATCCTCGGCGAGTTCGCGGAAATCGAAGAGGGCCAGCAGGTTCGCCGCACCGGCGACGTGCTCTCGGTCCCCGTCGGTGACAAGTTCCTCGGCCGCGTGGTCAACCCGCTCGGCCAGCCGATCGACGGCCTCGGCGAGATCGAGGCCGAAGAGCAGCGCGTGCTGGAGCTGCAGGCCGCGACCGTGCTGCAGCGTCAGCCGGTCGAGGAGCCGCTGGCCACCGGCATCACCGCCATCGACGCCCTGACCGCCATCGGTCGCGGTCAGCGTCAGCTGATCATCGGCGACCGCAAGACCGGTAAGACCGCGGTCTGCATCGACGCGATCCTGGCGCAGAAGGCGAACTGGGAGACCGGCGACCCGACCAAGCAGGTTCGCTGCATCTACGTCGCGATCGGCCAGAAGGGTTCCACCATCGCGGGCGTGAAGACCGCGCTGGAATCGCACGGTGCGATGGAGTACACCACCATCGTCGCGGCCCCCGCCTCGGACTCGGCCGGCTTCAAATGGCTTGCGCCCTACACCGGTTCGGCGATCGGCCAGCACTGGATGTACCAGGGCAAGCACGTCCTGATCGTGTTCGACGACCTGACCAAGCAGGCCGAGGCGTACCGCGCCATCTCGCTGCTGCTGCGTCGTCCGCCGGGCCGCGAGGCGTACCCGGGTGACGTCTTCTACCTGCACTCGCGTCTGCTGGAGCGTTGCGCGAAGCTGTCCGACGAGATGGGCGCCGGCTCGATGACGGGTCTGCCGATCATCGAGACCAAGGCCAACGACATCTCGGCGTTCATCCCGACCAACGTCATCTCCATCACCGACGGCCAGGTCTTCCTCGAGTCCGACCTGTTCAACAAGGGTGTCCGTCCGGCGATCAACGTCGGTACCTCGGTCTCCCGTGTCGGTGGCGCCGCCCAGACCAAGGGCATGAAGAAGGTCGCCGGTTCGCTGCGTCTGGAAATGGCGCAGTACCGCGAGCTGGAGGCGTTCTCCGCGTTCGCCTCCGACCTCGACGCCGCCTCGCTCGCACAGCTCGAGCGCGGTGCCCGCTGGGTCGAATTGCTCAAGCAGGACCAGTACTCGCCGGTTCCGGTCGAGGACCAGATCGTCTCGATCTTCCTGGTCGACGCCGGCTACTTCGACTCGGTTCCGGTTGCCGACATCCGTCGCTTCAACGTGGAACTGCTCGAGGATCTGCACCGCAGCGCGGCCGACGCCTTCAAGTCGATCCAGGGCGGCAAGGTCCTCGACAACGAGAACGGCGACGCCATCAAGGCGGCCACCGACAAGTTCAAGCAGGGCTTCCTCGCTTCCGACGGCTCGCGCGTCGTGAACGAGGCTGCCGCCGGTGAGCTCGACCACGAAGAGGTCGAATCGCTGTCGGTGACCCGCAAGCACGTCGAGAAGTAATCGAGCCCGCTGATGCGTTATTCGATTCTGGCGAATGAAGGGAGTGTGAACCGCTGATGGCAAGCTTGCGTGAATTGCGCTCCCGCATTCGTGGTGTGAGTTCGATCAAGAAGATCACCAAGGCCCAGGAGCTGATCGCGACCTCGCGAATCTCCAAGGCCCAGGCCAGGGTTGCGGCCGCGAAGCCGTTCGCCGAGGAGATCACCAAGGTCCTCGGCGAACTGGCGAGTGCGTCGACGAATCTGTCGCACCCGCTGCTGACCGAGCGGGCCAACCCGCGCCGCGCCGCCATCCTGGTGATCACCAGTGACAGTGGCATGTGCGGTGGCTACAACTCCAACGTGCTCAAGCGCGCCGAGGAGCTCATGGTCACCCTGCGTGGCGAGGGCAAGGAGCCGGTGCTGTACGTGATGGGCAATAAGGGCCTCACGTACTACACCTTCCGGAATCGGCCGGTGGTCAACGCGTGGACCGGGTTCTCCCAGCAGCCGAAGTACAACGATGCCACGGCCGCGTGCCACCACCTGGTGGACGCGTTCATGGCGGGCTCCGAGGCCGAGGTTCCGGCCCCGAACGGGGTGGGCAATATCGAGGGCGTCGACGAGTTGCACATCGTGTACACCCGTTTCGTCTCGATGCTGACCCAGACCCCCGAGGTGCGTCGCCTGGCGCCGATCCAGGTCAGCTATGTCGACGAAGACTACGACATGGGTGAGGACAGCTTCACCGACTCGCCGACCGCGGAACTCACCGCGCAGTACGAGTTCGAGCCCGATGCCGATGTGCTGCTGGCGGCGCTGCTGCCCAAGTACATCAACACGCGCATCTACTCATCGTTGCTCGAGGCAGCGGCATCCGAGTCCGCGGCTCGGCGCACCGCAATGAAGGCAGCCACCGACAACGCCAACGAACTGGCCAATGTGCTTACCCGGCAGGCGAATTCGGTGCGGCAGGCCCAGATCACGCAGGAAATCAGCGAAATCGTCGGCGGCGTGAACGCGCTGGCTTCGAGCTCGGACCGCGACTAAAGGCGCAGGAAGAGAAAAATGACCGCAGCAGTCACACAAGAGAGCCGGACCGGCGCGAAAACAGGTCGCGTCGTCCGCGTCATCGGCCCCGTCGTGGACGTCGAGTTCCCGCGGGGTTCCATCCCTGAGCTGTTCAACGCTCTGCACGCCGAGATCACCCTGACCTCGGTGGCCAAGACCCTGACCCTCGAGGTCGCCCAGCACCTCGGTGACAACATCGTGCGCACCATCTCGATGCAGCCCACGGACGGTCTGGTCCGTGGCGCCACCGTCACCGACACCGGCAAGCCGATCTCGGTGCCCGTCGGCGACATCACCAAGGGCCACGTGTTCAACGCCCTCGGCGACTGCCTCGACACCCCGGGTCTCGGCCGCGACGGCGAGCAGTGGGGCATCCACCGCAAGCCTCCGTCATTCGACCAGCTCGAGGGTAAGACCGAGATCCTGGAGACGGGCATCAAGGTCATCGACCTGCTGACCCCGTACGTGAAGGGCGGCAAGATCGGTCTGTTCGGTGGTGCCGGTGTCGGCAAGACCGTTCTGATCCAGGAGATGATCACCCGTATCGCGCGGGAGTTCTCCGGCACCTCGGTGTTCGCGGGCGTCGGTGAGCGCACCCGTGAGGGCACCGACCTGCACCTGGAAATGGAAGAGATGGGCGTCCTGCAGGACACCGCCCTCGTCTTCGGCCAGATGGACGAGCCGCCGGGCACTCGTATGCGCGTCGCGCTCTCGGCTCTGACCATGGCTGAGTACTTTCGTGACGTGCAGCACCAGGACGTGCTGCTGTTCATCGACAACATCTTCCGGTTCACCCAGGCCGGTTCCGAGGTGTCGACCCTGCTCGGCCGCATGCCTTCGGCCGTCGGTTACCAGCCAACGCTGGCCGACGAGATGGGTGAGCTGCAGGAGCGCATCACCTCGACCCGTGGTCGGTCCATCACCTCGCTGCAGGCCATCTACGTGCCCGCCGACGACTACACCGACCCGGCCCCGGCGACCACCTTCGCCCACCTCGATGCGACGACCGAGCTCTCCCGCCCGATCTCGCAGAAGGGCATCTACCCGGCCGTCGACCCGCTGACCTCGACCTCCCGCATCCTGGAGGCCTCGATCGTCGGTGCGGAGCACTTCCGGGTCGCCAACGAGGTGAAGCGGATCCTGCAGAAGTACAAGGAACTGCAGGACATCATCGCCATCCTCGGCATGGACGAGCTCTCCGAAGAGGACAAGGTCCTCGTCGGCCGGGCCCGTCGTCTGGAGAAGTTCCTCGGCCAGAACTTCATCGTGGCCGAGAAGTTCACCGGCCAGCCGGGCTCCGTGGTGCCGCTGACCGACACCATCGAGGCGTTCGACCGCGTCTGCAAGGGCGAGTTCGACCACTTCCCGGAGCAGGCGTTCAACTCCTGCGGTGGTCTCGACGACGTCGAGGCGGCCGCGAAGAAGATCGCCGGAAAGTAGTCACCCATGGCGGAGATGTCAGTTGATCTGGTCGCCGTCGAACGTTTGCTCTGGTCCGGCCAGGCGACGTTCGTCAGCGCGCAGACCACCGAAGGTCAGATCGGCATCATGGCGGGTCACGAGCCGCTGCTCGGCCAGCTGGTCGAGGGCGGCATCGTGAGCATCGTGCCCACCGAGGGTGAGCGGATCACCGCGGCGGTGCACGGCGGGTTCTTCTCGGTGACCGCGACCTCGGTCCGGGTGCTGGCCGAATCCGCGGAGTTCGCCGATGAGATCGACGTCGAGGCGGCCCGTCGGGTGCTGGCCGACGCCGATGCCTCCGAGGAAGCGAAGATCGCGGCCCAGGGCCAGGTGCGCGCGGTCGAAGAGGCGAAGGCGTAGTACCGCACCAGGATTGGGTACGACCCGATAGCACGGCGCTGTCGGCGGCGAAGGTATTCGCCGCCGACAGCGCCGTTTCCGGATTCGAATGTTCAAAGACAAGGCCCGGCCATTTGTAAACTCGGGGCCGTGGTTGAATGGCCGCACGCGGTGTGAGCATCAGGCCCGGAGGCGGTAGCCTGCGTGGCCACGGAGGGCCTGCGAATACCGCAATCGAATACCGTGTCGTCGACACGGCGGCGGAACGAAGGGACGAACGGCATTGCAGACCGGGATGGTTCTCCTGATCATTCTGGTGCTCACGCTCGTTCTGTTGGCGTTGGCCTCCACCTACCGGCTGATCATGTTGCGCCGCGGCGGCACCGCCGCGATTCTGCGGGTGCTGCCCGCGCGCGGCGGTCAGGGGTGGCGGCACGGCCTGATTCGATATGACGAGGATCGCCTTGTCTTCTACAAGCTCTCCAGCCTGAAACTGGGCCCCGACTCCACCATTCGACGCCAGGGCATCGAGATCGGTGATCGGCGCGGCCCGCGTGGCGACGAATACGACATCATGACCGACGAGATCGCGGTGACCGCGGTTTCCGATAATGACGGTAATTACGAATTGGCCCTGGATCGCGGCTCACTGGCCGCCTTCCTCTCCTGGGTCGAATCCCGGCCCTCGGATCGCACCCGTCGGCTGCCCGGACTCTAGGCTGAACTCGTGAATGTGCACCTGACGCGGATCTATACGCGGACCGGCGACGACGGAACGACCGGTCTCAGCGATTTTTCGCGGGTGGTCAAAACAGATCCGCGTCTGGTCGCCTATGCCGACTGTGACGAAACGAACGCCGCTATCGGTGTAGCCGTCGCGCTCGGTGACCCTGGCCCGGAGTTGCTGAGGGTATTGCGCCAGGTGCAGAACGATCTGTTCGATGCGGGCGCGGATCTTTCGACCCCGGTGGTCGAGGAGCCGAAGTATCCGCCGCTGCGCATCACCCAGCCCTATATCGACCGCCTCGAAGCCTGGTGCGATGAATTCAATGCCGATCTGCCCGCACTGAATTCGTTCATTCTGCCCGGCGGTACGCCGCTCGCCGCCCTGCTGCACACTGCTCGAACGGTGGCGCGGCGGGCGGAGCGTTCGGCATGGGCCGCGGTGCAGGCGCATCCGGACGATACGAATATCCTTCCGGCCAAGTACCTGAACCGCCTCTCCGACCTGCTGTTCATCCTCAGCCGTGTCGCCAACCCGGGCGGTGACGTGTTGTGGAAGCCTGGTGGCGAACAAGGTGGTTCGTGAACTGTCCGATCCGCACCGACACGCGCAAAAGTTGCTGGACACCCCGAAAGTCGTCCCAGCTACCTGGATATAACCCCGGCACTGCTACCACCGGCCCGCAACGCAACTATCCTTTGCACCAACAGTGCGCCGAATACGCGGAGAGGCGGCATGGAACGGTTTTTGGTTACTGGCGGGAATCGACTCGTCGGTGAGGTCACGGTCGGGGGTGCGAAGAACAGCGTCCTCAAGTTGATGGCGGCTGCATTGCTGGCCGAAGGCACGACCACCATTACGAACTGCCCGGACATCCTCGATGTTCCGTTGATGGGTGATGTGCTGCGCGGCCTCGGCTGCGACGTCACGATCGACGGGTCGGTCGTCACGATCAACACGCCTGCGGAGCCCAAATACCACGCGGATTTTCCGGCGGTGACGCAGTTCCGTGCCTCGGTTTGTGTGCTCGGTCCGCTGATGGCGCGGTGTAAGCGCGCTGTTGTCGCACTGCCCGGTGGTGACGCGATCGGTTCGCGGCCATTGGATATGCATCAGGCGGGTCTGCGTCTGCTCGGCGCGACCAGCGAAATCGAGCACGGTTGTGTAGTGGCGCGCGCCGAAGAACTTCAGGGTGCGCGGATCAGGCTGGACTTTCCCTCGGTGGGCGCTACCGAAAACATCCTCATGGCGGCCGTGCTGGCCGAGGGGGAGACGGTCATCGATAACGCGGCCCGTGAACCCGACATCGTCGATCTGTGCAACATGCTCGTTCGGATGGGCGCGCGGATCAGCGGCGCGGGTACCTCGGTGCTCACCATTCAGGGTGTCGAGCGGCTCGAGCCGACGACGCACCAGGTGATCGGCGACCGGATCGTGGCCGCGACTTGGGGGATTGCCGCGGTGATGACCATGGGCGATGTCCGGGTCACCGGTGTGAACCCCAAGCATCTGTCCCTCGTACTGGACAAGCTGCGCTCGGCCGGTGCGCGTATTTCGTTCGAACCGGATGGTTTCCGGGTTATCCAGGCCGATCGGCCGCGCGCGGTGAATTTCTCGACGTTGCCTTTCCCCGGATTCCCGACCGATCTACAGCCGATGGCCATCGGTCTGGCGGCAATTGCGGACGGCACCTCGATGATCACCGAGAACATCTTCGAGGCGCGGTTCCGTTTCGTGGAGGAGATGATCCGGCTGGGCGCCGACGCGCGGACCGATGGACATCACGCGGTGGTGCGTGGAATTCCGCGGCTGTCGAGCGCGCCGGTGTGGTCGTCGGATATTCGGGCCGGCGCTGGTTTGGTACTTGCCGGTCTGGTTGCCGATGGCACCACCGAGGTGCACGACGTCTTCCATATCGACCGCGGCTACCCGAATTTCGTCGAGCAGCTGCAGGCGTTGGGTGGTCAGGTGGAGCGAGTCGGCGCCGCGGATTGATCATGTGAACGGAAGGCGACGATCACCTCTTGCTGAAAACCGTTCCTGACCAGGCGATTTGACATCGTGCACACCGACACGTAACTTTATTCGAGTCAGAGCGACACGGACACCGACCCGGGGCCCGACGCGCTGAGCCGAAAGGCTGGGCGAAGGACCAGGGAAACGAGGTAGGACGTTGAGCGCCTGACGATCACACTAGCTCGAACGAGACCCCGATTTTGAATCGAGTTCCCGGCTGAGCTAAGCTGGATAAGTTGCCTCACCGATCGACCGGGATCAAACCCGCTAGATGGTGTGTGCGTGTGTTCTTTGAGAACTCAATAGTGTGTCGATGAATGTCAGTGCCAATTATTTATTGGTTCCGGTCCTTTCATACCCCCGTGTGGTGAGGGCTGGACATTTAGTCAGCAAATTTTTTTGCTGGCGTTTGATTTTGCCAAGGTTTTCGGACTCTGGTTAATTCTTCTGATTGCGCCTCTTTTTTGGGGTGTGGTTGAGAGTCTTCAACGGAGAGTTTGATCCTGGCTCAGGACGAACGCTGGCGGCGTGCTTAACACATGCAAGTCGAGCGGTAAGGCCCTTCGGGGTACACGAGCGGCGAACGGGTGAGTAACACGTGGGTGATCTGCCCTGTACTTCGGGATAAGCCTGGGAAACTGGGTCTAATACCGGATATGACCATGGGATGCATGTCTTGTGGTGGAAAGATTTATCGGTGCAGGATGGGCCCGCGGCCTATCAGCTTGTTGGTGGGGTAATGGCCTACCAAGGCGACGACGGGTAGCCGACCTGAGAGGGTGACCGGCCACACTGGGACTGAGACACGGCCCAGACTCCTACGGGAGGCAGCAGTGGGGAATATTGCACAATGGGCGGAAGCCTGATGCAGCGACGCCGCGTGAGGGATGACGGCCTTCGGGTTGTAAACCTCTTTCGACAGGGACGAAGCGTGAGTGACGGTACCTGTAGAAGAAGCACCGGCCAACTACGTGCCAGCAGCCGCGGTAATACGTAGGGTGCGAGCGTTGTCCGGAATTACTGGGCGTAAAGAGCTTGTAGGCGGTTCGTCGCGTCGATCGTGAAAACCTACCGCTCAACGGTGGGCTTGCGGTCGATACGGGCGGACTAGAGTACTTCAGGGGAGACTGGAATTCCTGGTGTAGCGGTGAAATGCGCAGATATCAGGAGGAACACCGGTGGCGAAGGCGGGTCTCTGGGAAGTAACTGACGCTGAGAAGCGAAAGCGTGGGTAGCGAACAGGATTAGATACCCTGGTAGTCCACGCCGTAAACGGTGGGTACTAGGTGTGGGTTTCCTTCCACGGGATCCGTGCCGTAGCTAACGCATTAAGTACCCCGCCTGGGGAGTACGGCCGCAAGGCTAAAACTCAAAGGAATTGACGGGGGCCCGCACAAGCGGCGGAGCATGTGGATTAATTCGATGCAACGCGAAGAACCTTACCTGGGTTTGACATACACCAGAAACACCTAGAGATAGGTGCCCCCTTGTGGTTGGTGTACAGGTGGTGCATGGCTGTCGTCAGCTCGTGTCGTGAGATGTTGGGTTAAGTCCCGCAACGAGCGCAACCCTTATCTTATGTTGCCAGCGCGTTATGGCGGGGACTCGTGAGAGACTGCCGGGGTCAACTCGGAGGAAGGTGGGGACGACGTCAAGTCATCATGCCCCTTATGTCCAGGGCTTCACACATGCTACAATGGCCGGTACAGAGGGCTGCGATACCGTGAGGTGGAGCGAATCCCTTAAAGCCGGTCTCAGTTCGGATCGGGGTCTGCAACTCGACCCCGTGAAGTTGGAGTCGCTAGTAATCGCAGATCAGCAACGCTGCGGTGAATACGTTCCCGGGCCTTGTACACACCGCCCGTCACGTCATGAAAGTCGGTAACACCCGAAGCCGGTGGCCTAACCCCTTGTGGGAGGGAGCCGTCGAAGGTGGGATTGGCGATTGGGACGAAGTCGTAACAAGGTAGCCGTACCGGAAGGTGCGGCTGGATCACCTCCTTTCTAAGGAGCACTTCTGCACGGCACCCCGAAGAGTCGGGGATGGTAAACGCTGGTGCCAGAGACCGTTTCGGAAACATATGTTTTCCGGCGGATGCTCATGGGTGGAACGCTGACAGGTTCATCGCATCAGATCGGAGCCGAGTCTTCGATCGCGGTGAATATATCGACACACTGTTGGGTCCTGAGAGAACAGACGTTCTTTCCAGGCAAGATAACGATCCGCTCGGGTTTTCTGTGAAACCGCCAGTGATTCTGGTCAGGTCCTGAAGTTCAATTCGGTGCGGGTGTGTTGTTTGAGAACTGCACAGTGGACGCGAGCATCTTTGTTTGTAAGTGTTTAAGAGCGTACGGTGGATGCCTTGGCACCAGGAGCCGATGAAGGACGTAGGAGGCTGCGATAAGCCTCGGGGAGCTGTCAACCGAGCTGAGATCCGAGGATTTCCGAATGGGGAAACCCAGCACGAGTGATGTCGTGTTACCCGCATCTGAATATATAGGGTGTGTGGAGGGAACGTGGGGAAGTGAAACATCTCAGTACCCACAGGAAGAGAAAACAATAGTGATTCCGTGAGTAGTGGCGAGCGAAAGCGGATGAGGCTAAACCAGGAGCATGTGATAGACGGCAGTTGTTGTGTTCTTGGGGTTGTGGGGCTCACTTTCTCGATTCTGCCGAGTCGAGCGACAGTCAGAAAAGTGCGTGTTAGTCGAAGTGGTCTGGAACGGCCCGCCATAGACGGTGATAGTCCGGTAGGTGAAAATGCGTGCTCTGTTGTAGTGGGTGCCCGAGTAGCAGCGGGCCCGTGAAATCTGCTGTGAATCTGCCGGGACCACCCGGTAAGCCTGAATACTCCCTGGTGACCGATAGCGGACTAGTACCGTGAGGGAAAGGTGAAAAGTACCCCGGGAGGGGAGTGAAATAGTACCTGAAACCGTGCGCTTACAATCCGTCAGGGCCTGCGAGTGACTTTGTTGCTGTGGGTGATGGCGTGCCTTTTGAAGAATGAGCCTGCGAGTTAGTGGCATGTGGCGAGGTTAACCCGTGTGGGGTAGCCGTAGCGAAAGCGAGTCCGAATAGGGCGTTTGAGTCGCGTGTTCTAGACCCGAAGCGGAGTGATCTACCCATGGCCAGGGTGAAGCGACGGTAAGACGTCGTGGAGGCCCGAACCCACTTAGGTTGAAAACTGAGGGGATGAGCTGTGGGTAGGGGTGAAAGGCCAATCAAACTCCGTGATAGCTGGTTCTCCCCGAAATGCATTTAGGTGCAGCGTCACGTGTTTCACACCGGAGGTAGAGCTACTGGATGGTCTAGGGGGCCTACAAGCTTACCGAAATCAGCCAAACTCCGAATGCCGGTGTGTGAGAGCGTGGCAGTGAGACTGCGGGGGATAAGCTTCGTAGTCGAGAGGGAAACAGCCCAGATCGCCGGCTAAGGCCCCTAAGCGTGTACTAAGTGGAAAAGGATGTGGAGTCGCGAAGACAACCAGGAGGTTGGCTTAGAAGCAGCCATCCTTGAAAGAGTGCGTAATAGCTCACTGGTCAAGTGATTCTGCGCCGACAATGTAGCGGGGCTCAAGTACACCGCCGAAGCCGCGGCATTCACACAATACATCCGCCATAGATTACGGTTTGTGGTGCAGTGGTGTGGATGGGTAGGGGAGCGTCCTACAGCCATGGAAGCAGCAGCGTGAGCTAGTTGTGGAGGCTGTGGGAGTGAGAATGCAGGCATGAGTAGCGAAAGACGAGTGAGAAACTCGTCCGCCGAATGACCAAGGGTTCCTGGGCCAGGTTAATCCGCCCAGGGTGAGTCGGGACCTAAGGCGAGGCCGACAGGCGTAGTCGATGGACAACGGGTTGATATTCCCGTACCCGTGTATCCGCGCCCAATGGCGAATCAGTGGTGCTAAGTATCCAAAAGCGGACCTATCACCTTCGGGTGAAGAGAAGTGGCTGCATACGACCCCTGCTGTAGTAGTCAAGCGATGGGGTGACGCAGGAAGGTAGCTGGGCCAGGTAATGGTTGTCCTGGTGTAAGCCTGTAGGGAGAACGGTAGGTAAATCCGCCGTTCATATATCCTGAGAGGTGATGCGTAGCCGATTGAGGTGAATTCAGTGATCCTATGCTGCCGAGAAAAGCCTCTAGTGAGTTGGTACACGGCCCGTACCCCAAACCGACACAGGTGGTCAGGTAGAGAATACTGAGGCGATCGAGAGAACTGTGGTTAAGGAACTCGGCAAAATGCCCCCGTAACTTCGGGAGAAGGGGGACCATGTCTGGTGAACGGATTTACTCCGGGAGCTGGGGGTGGTCGCAGAGACCAGAGAGAAGCGACTGTTTACTAAAAACACAGGTCCGTGCGAAGTCGTAAGACGATGTATACGGACTGACGCCTGCCCGGTGCCGGAAGGTTAAGAGGACCGGTTAGCCAGTAATGGCGAAGCTGAGAATTTAAGCCCCGGTAAACGGCGGTGGTAACTATAACCATCCTAAGGTAGCGAAATTCCTTGTCGGGTAAGTTCCGACCTGCACGAATGGCGTAACGACTTCTCTGCTGTCTCAACCACAGACTCGGCGAAATTGCATTACGAGTAAAGATGCTCGTTACGCGCGGCAGGACGAAAAGACCCCGGGACCTTCACTATAGCTTGGTATTGGTGTTCGGTACGGTTTGTGTAGGATAGGTGGGAGACTGTGAAGCGGGCACGCCAGTGTTTGTGGAGTCATCGTTGAAATACCACTCTGATCGTATTGGACCTCTAACCTCGGGCCATGATCTGGTTCAGGGACAGTGCCTGGTGGGTAGTTTAACTGGGGCGGTTGCCTCCTAAAATGTAACGGAGGCGCCCAAAGGTTCCCTCAGCCTGGTTGGCAATCAGGTGTCGAGTGCAAGTGCACAAGGGAGCTTGACTGTGAGAGTGACAGCTCGAGCAGGGACGAAAGTCGGGACTAGTGATCCGGCACCGGCAAGTGGAAGCGGTGTCGCTCAACGGATAAAAGGTACCCCGGGGATAACAGGCTGATCTTCCCCAAGAGTCCATATCGACGGGATGGTTTGGCACCTCGATGTCGGCTCGTCGCATCCTGGGGCTGGAGTAGGTCCCAAGGGTTGGGCTGTTCGCCCATTAAAGCGGCACGCGAGCTGGGTTTAGAACGTCGTGAGACAGTTCGGTCTCTATCCGCCGCGCGCGTCAGAAACTTGAGGAAGGCTGTCCCTAGTACGAGAGGACCGGGACGGACGAACCTCTGGTGTGCCAGTTGTCCTGCCAAGGGCACTGCTGGTTAGCTACGTTCGGAAGGGATAACCGCTGAAAGCATCTAAGCGGGAAGCCTGTTCCAAGATGAGGTTTCTCACCACCTTCGAGTGGTTAAGGCCCCCTACAGACCATGGGGTTGATAGGCCAGAACTGGAAGCCCGGTAACGGGTGTAGGTGACTGGTACTAATCGGCCGAGGACTTACCAACGAAGAAGCTACGCGTCCACTGTGCGGTATCTGAAACAACACACAGACACTGCAGCAGACGGTTCGTGAGGGTTTATGCCCTCGGGGACTTGTCGCGTTGTTGTGTGGATAGTTTCATAGAGTTACGGCGGCTATAGCGGTGGGGAAACGCCCGGTCCCATTCCGAACCCGGAAGCTAAGGCCACCAGCGCCGATGGTACTGCACTCGACAGGGTGTGGGAGAGTAGGACACCGCCGGAACATCCTTGCGAAAGGCCCCCAACACCAGTTGGGGGCCTTTTTGCTTTCATGTCTTCTTTGTGTGCTGTACACCACGAGGTTTCGGAGCAATCTCACAGGGAACAGTCACCCTATGCGGCGCTCCGGCGTTCATCATGGAGAGTGACAGTAAGTAGTAATCAGCGTCGGCATGCTCGATAGGAGCGGTCGATGCGCATGGAGGTGTTGATGGTCGCAGCGACGACAACCGCCGACCGCGCGCCGGTCGATCCCCTCAGACCGCTTCGCTCGCGCTGGTGGCAGCTGAGGCTCCCGGCGACGTTCGGATATCTGGCGGCTCTTGTCGCTGTCACAGCTGTCTTCTCCGCGATGAGTGAGACCTCGCAGGCACGGGTGGTGCTGCACGCGAGCACGAATCTGCACAATCTGCTGAATGGCCGGGTGGGCACCGTGCTCTCGAGCGCACTGGTGATCGGCGATGTCAGTGCCGCCTGGGTGCTGATTCCATTGCTCGGTTGTCTGCTCGCACTTGCCGAACTGCGCTTCGGCGCGGTCCATATGGTGCGGGTGTTCCTGGCTGGACATATCGGTGCCACGCTCCTTGTCGCGGCCGGTCTCTGGATCGCGATCGAGGCCGATTGGTTGCCCACGAGCATCCGCTGGGCGCAGGACGTCGGCGTGAGTTACGGCGCTATGGCATTGGTCGGGGCGATTGTGGTCGCCATTCCGCATCGCTGGCGAATCGCTTGGTCGACGGTGTGGTTTCTCGTCGCGGCCGAGGGCGTGCTGATCGAACAGACCTTCACCAATGTCGGTCACCTGCTGGCCTTCTGTATCGGAACCGGGGTCGGCTTCGGCATGCTGCGCGCGAAAGCGGCATCTACTCGGCGGCTCACCCGGATCGAATCCGGTCTGCTCGCCGTGAGCGCGTTCCTCGCGGCAATTCTGCTCATGGGCTGACCGCCGACGCTGCAGGGGTGACGCTGGGCCGGGCCGGGCGTTCCCCTACAGTGCTTGGGTGCGCCTAGTGATTGCTCGCTGTCAGGTCGACTACGTAGGGCGACTCACCGCCCATCTCGCGATGGCCCGCCGATTGTTGCTGATAAAAGCGGACGGATCGGTCCTCGTGCATTCCGATGGCGGCTCGTACAAGCCGCTGAACTGGATGAGCCCACCGTGCTGGTTGGAGGAGCGCGACGGTGATGCGGTTCCCGAGGGGGCGAAGGCCTTCTGGGTGGTTACCAATAAGGCGGGTGAGGAACTGCGCATCACCATCGAGGACATCGAGCACGACTCCGCGCACGAGCTGGGTGTGGACCCCGGTCTGGTGAAAGATGGTGTGGAGGCCCATCTTCAGGAGCTGCTCGCCGAACACGTGCAGACCCTCGGCCCCGGCTACACACTGATCCGCCGTGAGTACATGACCGCGATCGGTCCGGTCGACCTGCTCTGCCGCGACGCCGACGGTTCAACCGTGGCCGTCGAGATCAAGCGGCGTGGTGAAATCGATGGCGTCGAACAGCTCACCCGCTACCTCGAACTCCTGAACCGGGACCCGCTCCTTGCCCCGGTCGCCGGTGTCTTCGCCGCCCAACAGATCAAGCCCCAGGCCCGCACCCTCGCCGAGGACCGGGGCATCCGCTGCCTGACCCTCGATTACGACGCCCTACGCGGCACCGAGAGCAACGAATTCCGCCTCTTCTAGCAACCCCTCGGCGCACGAGTTCGCCTGCGGCGCATGAATTCCTCGCCGCGCACCGGTTTGCCGCCGCTGCGTGTGAGTTTGCCCGCCTGTACGTCGGTTCGTGCGCCACGCGTGAGCTCGCGCGCTGCCGATAGATTCGCCAGGCAAGGGTGGACGGCGCGCGAGGGTGTTGAGCGGGAAGGCACGGACCGTGCCTCTGGTATGCGAGGTCATCGGCGGTTCGTGACGTCGCCCGCAGTACTTTAGCTTCGGGAGCCGCGGGTGGCTTTGCTGGCCGTGCAGGGGTTGCCTGCTGCACGAGCTCATGCGCCGCGCATGGATTCGCCGGGCAAAGGTGGACGGCGCGCGAGGGTGTTGAGCAGGAAGGCACGGACCGTGCCTCCGGGGCGTGAGTTCGTGGTCGGTACGCACGTTCGGTGGCCGCGCATGCCTTTGCTCGCTGCATATGAGCGCATTGCATACGGATTCGCCGGGCAACGTGCACGCTGCGGGAGGCGGGGCGTGGGAAGGGGCCGACTGCGCTCCCGGTAGGTGAGGACACCGGCTGTGCGTGACGTCGCCCGCGGTGGCGTTGCTTATGTTCGGAGCCGTGCATGGCTTTGCTCGCCGTGCACGGGGGTGCCGGTGTGCACGAGTTCGTGCGCCGCGCATGGATTCGCAGGGTAAACGTTGAGGCGCGGGAGGGTGCTGAGTAGGGAGGGACGGACTGTGCCGTCGGTACGGGAGTTCGGCGTCGGTGCTTGACGTCCGCCCGCCGTGGTTATGTGTTGGCGGCCACGCATGGCTTTGCTTGCCGCGCATTTTGTTTGTTCGCCGGGCACGGTTTTGTTCGCCGCCTGTGGGTTGCCCGCACGAGTTCGTGCGTTGCGCGTCGATTCGCTGCGCCAGCATGGGCGGTGCGGGAGGTGTTGCGTGGAAGGGACGGAGTGCGTCCCGGGCATGGGAGGTACTCGGCGGTACGTGACGTCGTCTGCAGTGCGTATGTTCGGCGGTCGCGCATGAGTGTCCGCGGCGGACGGGTTCGTGCATTGCGCGCGCCGCGGCGGATGCGTTCGTGCGCTGGGGATGAGTTTGGCGGGCGCACAGTGGTTTGTCGGCGCACTGGTTTGGCCGCCGCGCACTGGATGGCCGCTGCGTATGACTTTCCCGCTGGGCATGGTTCGTGGGCAGGGGTAGATGCGCGGGCTGGGCGTGGATTTGCGGGCTGGGCGTGGATTTGCGGGCTGGGCGTGGATTTGCGGGCTCGGCGTGGATTTGCGGGCTGGGTATGGCGGGCTGTTCGTTGGCTCGGGTGTGCGCATGGATTGGTCGGGCATTGGCTTGCGCGGCGTAGGTAGTGCGGGGGAAGGGGTGTGGGTGGTGCGTCGGAAGGATGGACTGCGCGCGCTGCGTGAAGTAGGCCACGACCTAGGCTTATGGGATGCCCCGACGGAAACCGCGGACGGAACGCCAGGTGGGCCGCTCGCAGGAGGGCAACCCGCCGATCGGCGATGTCTTCGGTAGGCGGGAGGCCGGACCGGACAGCGACGACACGTACATCGTGCGAACCATCCCAGGCAGCCGGGCCGTCAAAACCTATCGCTGCCCCGGCTGCGATCACGAAATCCCGCCCGGCGTAGCACATATCGTCGCCTGGGCGGTCGACGACGGCGAAGACGACCGCAGGCACTGGCACCGCGGCTGCTGGAACGGCCGCCGCACCCGCCGGATCACCCGCCGCTGGTCCTGAATCCCACTGCGCCTCAGAGCAACCCATTGCGCCCCTGGATCGCCAGTGCACACCCCGCGTAGACGGTATGCGGCCACACAAACGGTGCGCGTCCAAGTCAGCAGGTGCTTGGGTTAAGGGTGCCCGCAGGGTGAGTCTGCGGACTGACCGGGCGCGCCTACAGACAGTGGGCTGCTGCGGGCAGTGCGCATCTGTGGACGGGGTAGCGCTTGCGGCAAAGTGCGGACTTCCGGCCTGAAGGCGTACCTTCGCCCCGAGGGGGCACTTACCAGGAAGAAGCGGGGCACCTGCGGGCAGGAGTCCTGCGTCCGAGGTTGTGCAGGTCGCATGTGCGGGTATATGGCCGCGCCTGGGAGGCGAGGGGCTGAGTATCTCTGGAAAAGCGGATGTCGTCGTGCCGTGCACGGCATCGCTGGTGGCCACATGAGTCCACATCGGAAGCCGGGACGCGGCACCCGGTCGTCAGGCGGCCGGAGCTTCCGACAAGACTGTGGATCTCCTTTGGGCTGAACATCTCTGGGGTTGCCAAGGGCTGCAAACCCGAATGTTCCAGGGGCTCTGGGCGTCTCGATTGGCCGGGATGTCTTTCTGGTGGGCTGTGTCCCGTATCGCGGCAGTTTCCGGCTACTCGGGACATTAGGAAGGCCGCCCCGGTATGGGGCGGCCTTGGTGTGAATTCGGTTGGGGTGTTGCGTTTGTCGCCGCTCAGCCCGCCGTCGTCAGTTGGTGATTTCGGCGTTCTCGCGCTCGTCGGCGTCGATGTCGTCTTCCTCGGCCGAGAGCTCGGGGATGGCCTTGGCGCGCGAACCGCCGGTGACCGACTTGGTGCCGCCGCCGATGGACTTGCGCTGATCCGGAACCCCGTCCAGCAGTTCGCTTTCCCGGTTGACGGCCGCGAGCATGGCGGGCACCGAGTCGAGCTGGCCGCGGATACCGAGCAGCTGGGCGAGCACCCGGCCGCGCAGCACGCGCATCTCCTCGGCGAGTTCCTTGGCGTGCGCGATCTTGCGCTCGGAGGTCTGCGTGGCGGAGGTGATGAGGCGGTTGGACTCGTCGGTCGCGTCCTTGATCCGCTGAGCGGCCTCGGCGCGGCTGGTGGCCTCGAGCTCCTCCATGGCGCGGGTGAGCTTGGTGCGACGCTCCGCCATGGTGGCCTCGAAGTCCTGCTGGGTCGCCTTGCGCTTGGCATCGGCTTCCTTGCCGAGGCGGTCGGCCTCGGCCTGAGCGGCCTCGATGATCTTGGCGGACTCGGTACGCGCATTCGCCAGGGTCTGCTCGAATTCGATTTCGAGCGCCTCGCGCTTCTCCTTGGTCTCGGCGAGCAGCGATTCGTACTTACCACGCATTTCGGTGGCCTGCTGCTCGGCGATCGACACCATTTCCGCCGCCTCGGCCTGCGCGAGCGCGCGGACCTCGGACGCCTCGTCGGACGCCAGGCGCAGCATCCGGGAGATGCGGTCGGACATGCCTTCCGCAGTGGTCGGCGGAACCGAAAGGCGATCGACTTCCTTACGGAGCTCGTCGATCTCGTCCCGCGCGTCCTCCAGCTGGCTGGCGAGGTTACGGGCTTGCGCCGCAGCGGCATCCCGATCTGTGGCGGTGACCCTTAACTCGGCATCGAAACGGTCGAAGTAGTTGCGTACCTCGTCTTGCGCATAACCCTTGCGCACAACGGTGAAGGGCAGTGCAACGAAGCGATTGCGATCGGACTCAGGTGACGACATGGCACACAAACTACAGCCTACTTGCACCTCATGGTGACTCGACCGCGAATGTGATGCGGACGAGTTTTTCAGGCCCGATCTTGATACTAGTGCGTAACATTCGCGTTGGGTTCGACCAACTCGATCAGCACACCGCCAGCATCCTTCGGGTGAATGAAATTGATGCGGGAATCTGCGGTTCCGTGACGGGGGGCGTCATACAGCAAACGCAGACCTCGATCACGAAGATACATGGAGACGGCCTCGATATCGGTAACGCGATAGGCGAGTTGCTGCAGGCCCGGTCCGCTGCGGTCGATGAACTTGGCGATGGTGGAGTCCGCGTTGAGGGGCGCCAGCAACTGCAGGGCAGTCGCGCCGTCCGGTGCACCGGGCAATGACAGCATCGCCTCGTGCACACCTTGGGCCTCGTTCACCTCCCGATGGGTCTCGATCATGCCGAGATTGTCGGCATACCAGGCAATTGCGGCATCCAGGTCGGGTACCGCGATACCCACGTGGTCGACGGCGATGACGTAGTCGCCGGGGATGAAGTTCGACGGGTCGATAGTGTTGCTCACCCCTCGAACGTAGCGCCTGATCCGACACAGTCGGCTGGAGGCTGTCATCAGTCCCTTGCGCTTGGCCGAGCGTAGGCGAGGGCACCGCCTACCTGGGAGGGGGCGTTCGGGTAGGACAAGCTACCGTTGGGTACAGAGGTTGACGTCGCGGGTGCTCGGTGCGCGACGCTGTTCGATCAATGAATGCGAGGCTCGTCGTGACCACAACCGTGATCGTTTCCGGTGCGCGTACCCCGGTCGGTCGGCTGCTCGGGGGTCTGAAGGACTTCACCGGTTCCGACCTGGGCGGTTTCGCCATCAAGGCGGCGCTGGAGAAGGGCGGCGTCGCGCCGGAGCAGGTCGACTACGTGATCATGGGCCAGGTGCTCACCGCGGGTGCTGGGCAGATCCCGGCCCGGCAGGCAGCGGCCGCCGCGGGGATTCCGATGGATGTGCCCGCGCTGACGGTGAACAAGGTGTGCCTGTCCGGTATCAATGCGATCGCGCTGGCGGATCAGCTGATTCGCGCGGGCGAGTACGAGATCGTCGTCGCGGGCGGTCAGGAATCCATGAGCCAGGCCCCGCATCTGCTCGAAAAGAGCAGGGAGGGTTACAAATACGGCGATGTGACGCTGCGCGACAGTATGGCCTACGACGGTCTGCACGACATCTTCACCGATCAGCCGATGGGTGCGCTGACCGAACAGCGCAACGACGCCGAGCCGGTCAGCCGCGAGGATCAGGACGCGTTCGCGGCGGCCTCGCATCAGCGTGCGGCGGCGGCGTGGAAGAACGGCGTCTTCGATGACGAGGTGGTCCCGGTCTCGGTACCGCAGCGCAAGGGCGATCCGATCGTGGTGAGCACCGACGAGGGCATTCGCGCGGACACCACCGTCGAATCGCTGGCCAAGCTGCGCCCGGCCTTCCGCAAGGACGGCAGCATTACCGCGGGCACTGCCTCGCAGATCTCCGATGGCGCGGCCGCGGTGGTCGTGATGAGCAAGGAGAAGGCGCAGTCGCTCGGCCTGAGCTGGATCGCCGAGATCGGCGCCGCGGGCGTGGTGGCCGGTCCGGATTCGACCCTGCAGGATCAGCCTGCCAATGCGATCGCGAAGGCGTGTGCGCGCGAAGGCATTTCGCCCGCCGAGCTGGATCTGGTCGAGATCAACGAGGCGTTCGCGGCGGTCGGCATCGCGTCCACCCGCAAGCTGGGGATCGATGCGGAGAAGGTGAACGTCAACGGTGGCGCGATCGCCATCGGTCACCCGCTCGGCATGTCCGGTGCGCGCATCCTGCTGCATCTGGCGCTGGAGCTGAAGCGGCGCGGTGGCGGTATCGGCGCGGCCGCGCTGTGCGGTGGCGGCGGTCAGGGTGACGCGCTGATCATCAAGGTGTAATTCCCGGCTCCGCCGGCCCGGATCTACGGGGTCGGCGGAGTTCAGGTGTGACCGGTTCAACTACGACCCGTCGTAGCAGTCCGGCACAATGGTGGTCATGGGCAATTTCTTCGACTTGAGCACCGTGGCCAAGCGGTTCCGCTTCATCGCCGTGCTGGAGGCGATCTCCTGGGTTTTCCTGATCGTCGGCATGGTGTTCAAGCGCCTCCCCGAACCGGTGCTGTGGCCGGTCAAGGTGTTCGGGATGACGCACGGCATCATCTTCGTCCTTTTCGTCATCACCGCGATCCTCGCGGCCCGCGAGCTGGCCTGGAACACAAAGACCACGGCGCTCGCGTTGCTGTCGAGCATTCCGCCGTTCTTCACGGTCCTCTTCGAGGTGTGGGCGGTGCGTGCGGGCCAGCTCGGTGAGCTGAGCGACGTGACTTCCGTCGACTCCGGAGCCCCGGCCTCGGTCACGCCGTGACAAACTGGAAACCGTGACTCGACCCGCTGCCCGCCGCCCTTCGCCAGCCGTCGCCGCCGCCATGTCAGGTGCGGTGGATCTGTCCAGCCTGAAGCAGCCCCCGGCCGGTGCGTCGGGCGCGGGAGGCGGCGGCGACTACGCCGTCTCGGAGGCGGATTTCGAAACGAAGGTGCTGCGCCGGTCCACCCAGGTGCCGGTGGTCGTCGTGCTGTATTCGCAGCGCAGCCCGGGCAGCGTCGAACTGGTCCGGACGCTGGAGCGGCTCGTCCAGGAGGGCGCGGGCGCGTGGGATCTGGCCACGGTCGAGGCCGAGGCCAATATGCGGATTGCGCAGGCCTTCGGTGTGAAGGGCATTCCGACGGTGATCGCGGTGGCCGGTGGCCGCCCGCTCGCGGATTTCGAGGGCGCCCAGCCGGAGCCGCAGGTCCGGCAGTGGTTGAGCGCGGTCGTCGAGGCGGTCGGCGGGCAGCTCGAGGGCGGTGAGCAGCAGCCCCAGGCCGTAGAGGACCCGCGTTTCACTGCCGCGGAGGCCGCGCTCGAGCGCGGCGACATGGCCGGTGCCGAAGCGGCCTATGAGGCCATCATCGCTGCGGAGCCGGGCAATGAGGAGGCAAAGAACGCGCTGCGTCAGGTGCGTTTCCTGTCCCGTGCCCAGACCATTTCGGACTCCGCGATCGCCACGGCCGATGCCGATCCGGCCAATGTCGACGCGGCCCTGGATGCCGCCGACCTGGAGATGATGAGCCAGCAGCCGGAGGCCTCGTTCGACCGGTTGATCGCCGTGATCAAGAAGACGGCCGGCGATGATCGAACCAAGGCGCGCACCCGGCTACTCGAACTCTTCGAATTGTTCGACCCGGCAGAGCCTTTCGTGGTTGCTGCCCGCCGCAAACTGGCTGCCGCGCTGTACTGACCCGGGCTGCTGCGGCGCGCATGGCATCGGCGGATCGCCTGCGCTGATGGAATCGCCAGGCACTATTCGCCGACCGCAGCCGTGCGGTCGGTTGCCGGGCGGTCATCTGCAACGCACCGGCCCAGCTGAGCGCCGGGACCTGCGGGACTGGCGCGGCTGAGCGCTGCGGGTGGCTTGCGGCTCGCTCTACCTGTGTGGTGGCCAATGACTCTGGTGCGGGCTGGATCGCAGGTGTTCGGAGCTAGCGCCATGGTGGCTGAGGGCCGGGCTCAGGGCTGCGGCTTTGCCTGCGCGACTCACCCGGGTGGCCTGCTCAACCTAGCGTGTTGTGGCTTATGTCTTTGGCACAAGCCAGATCGCGGTATTCGACGCGAGGGCCACGGTGGCCGACGCCGGGGTCGGCGCCGCGGTTCGGCCTGCTCGAATCACCGCGTGGTGGCCTGCTCGCCTATCCGTGGCGTGGCTTATGTCTTTGGCGCGAGCCGGATCGCGGTGTTCGGGACCGGCGCTACTGGGGCCGAAGCCGGGCTGAGCGCTGCGGGGTGGCGCCTGCTCGACCTGCCCGCGTGGTGGCTTATATCTCCGACGCGGGCCAGATGGCGGTATTCGTGGTCGGCTACTGGGCTGAAGTCCAGGCTGACGCTTGCGGGGTGGCTCGACCACTGCGTGGTGGCTTATGTCTTGGGCGTGAGTTCGATCGCGGTGTTCGGGATCGCGCTACCGGCGCCGTAGCCATGCTGAGCGCTGCGCGGTGGCGCTCGCCCCTTATGTCTCCGGTGCCAGCCAGATCGCGGTGTTCGGGGCCAGCGCCACGGTGGCCGATGCCGGTCGACCGTGCCATGGCTCGTCGGTCGCTTCGACACCGCCCAGGTTTCCGATGCCGGAGCCGCCGTAGTCGGCGGCGTCGGTGTTGAGGATTTCGCGCCAGGTGCCTGTGCTCGGCAGGCCGACGCGGTATTCGCCGTGCACCGAGCCGGAGAAATTGAAAACGCAGGCGATCACCGAACCGTCGGAGCCGTAGCGCAGGAAGGCGATCACGTTGTTTTCGCGATCGTCGGCCTGCACCCAGGAGTAGCCGCCGGGGCTGGTGTCCTGACTCCACAGCGCGGGGTGGGCGCGGTAGACCGCGTTCAGATCCCGGACGGCAGCCGTAATGCCCTGGTGCAGTGGGTTTTCCAGTTCGTGCCAGTCCAGGCCGCGGTCGTGTGACCATTCCCGGAACTGGCCGAAATCCTGGCCCATGAACAGCAATTGCTTGCCGGGATGCGACCACATGTAGGCCAGCAGTGCGCGCACGCCCGCCGCCTTGGCGAAATCGTCGCCGGGCATTCTGGTCCAGAGGGTGCCCTTGCCGTGCACGACCTCGTCGTGGCTGATGGGCAGCACGTAGTTCTCACTCCACGCGTACACCAGCGAGAAGGTGATCTCGTTGTGATGCCAGGAGCGGTGGATCGGATCGCGCCCCAAATAGCCCAGGGTGTCGTGCATCCAGCCCATATTCCACTTCATGGTGAAGCCGAGTCCGCCGACATCGGCGCCGCGGGTGACGCCGGGCCAGGTGGTGGATTCCTCGGCGATGGTGACGACGCCGGGATGGTGGCGGTGCACGGTTTCGTTGAGGTCCTGCAGGAAGTCGACGGCCTCCAGGTTCTCCCGGCCGCCGTGCACATTGGGTTCCCATTCGCCGTCGGCGCGTGAGTAATCCAGGTACAGCATGGAGGCGACCGCGTCGACGCGCAGTCCGTCGATATGGAATTCCTCGATCCAGTACCGCGCATTGGCGACCAGGAAGTTGCGCACCTCGTTGCGGCCGAAGTCGAAAATATAGGTGCCCCAGTCGAGTTGCTCGCCGCGGCGTGGGTCGGCGTGCTCGTAGAGCGCGGTGCCGTCGAAGCGCGCGAGCGCCCATTCGTCGCGGGGGAAGTGCGCGGGCACCCAATCGAGCAGGACGCCGATGCCTGCCGCATGCATGCGGTCGATGAAGGCGCGGAAATCGTCGGGGGAGCCGAAGCGTGCGGTGGGTGCGTAGTACGACGTGACCTGGTAGCCCCAGGAGCCGCCGAACGGGTGCTCGGCGATCGGCAGCAGTTCGATATGGGTGAATCCGGCCGCGCGCACGTAATCGGCGAGCTGATCCGCCAATTCACGGTAGCCCAGGCCGGGCCGCCAGGAGCCCAGGTGCACTTCGTAGACACTCATCGGAGCGCGAGTGGGGTCGGTGCGTGCGCGGGTCGAAACCCAGTCACCGTCGGACCACACGTAATTACTTTCGGTGACCACCGATGCCGTCGCGGGCGGCAGCTCCGTCGCGAAGGCCAGCGGATCGGCGTGATCCACGGTGCGTCCGTCCGCGCCGTGCACCCGGAACTTGTATCTGGTGCCGACGCCGACCCCGGGTACGAAGACCTCCCATACCCCGGAAGACCCGAGCGAACGCATCGGTGCGGTACTCCCGCTCCAACCGTCGAAATCCCCGATCACGGTGACACCCCGGGCATTCGGTGCCCAGACGGCGAACGAGGTCCCGTCCACCTCGCCGTCGAGGGTGGTGTAGTGACGCGGGTGCGCGCCGAGCACATCCCAAAGGTGTTCGTGGCGGCCCTCGCCGATGAGATGCAGGTCCAGCTCGCCGACGGTGGGCAGGAAGCGGTAGCCGTCTGCGCTGATGATCGTCTGTGCGCCTTGGTAATTGGTGACGATGCGGTAATCCATCAGGTCCGGATGTGGTATGACACCGGCGAAAATGCCGTGCCCCAATGACTTCAGCGGATGGTCGACGCCGCCGACCCGGGCGAACACCGTATCGGCATGTGGGCGCAGCACCCGCACGATCGTGCCGTCTGGATGCGGGTGCGCGCCGAGCACGGTATGGGGATCGGTATGGGTGCCCGCCGCGAGCAACATCAGATCGCGACGCTTCATCGAAATGTCCTCCGGAACGCCAGTTCCGCGCGCGCCTGCTGCGATACGGCGGGCAGCGTGAGAATGTGGGCGACCGCGCCGGCCGGATCCAGCCGCACGTAATTGGTCTGCGCCCAGTGGTATTCCTCGCCGCTGACCTCGTCGAACACCACCGGATGGTCGTGCCATTCGCGGCCGATGGCGGGCAGGTCGAGCGAGATCATGCCCCATTCGGCCGCATAGGGATTCAGATTCACCACGACCAGCACCGCGTCACCGCTGACCGGATCGACCTTCGAATAGGCCAGCAGTGCGTCGTTGTCGACGTGATGGAAGTGGATGCAGCGCAACTGCTGCAGCGCCGGATGCGCGCGACGGATCTCGTTGAGCCGAGTGATCCACGGCTCCAATGATTCTCCGCGCGCGAGCGCCTCGGCGAACGGGCGCGGGCGCAGCTCGTACTTCTCCGAATCCAGGTATTCCTCGCTGCCCGGACGCACCGCCTGATGCTCGAAGAGTTCGAATCCGGAGTAGACACCCCAGGTCGGGGCCATGGTCGCGGCCAGCACCGCGCGGATGGCGAACATGCCGGGCCCACCATGCTGCAGGCTCTCGTGCAGGATGTCGGGAGTGTTGACGAACAGGTTCGGTCTGGCCTCGTCGGCCTTGGCGGCCAGTTCGTTGCCGAATTCGGTCAGCTCCCATTTGGCGACGCGCCAGGTGAAATACGTGTAGGACTGGCTGAATCCGCGGCGGGCCAGACCATAGAGCCGGGCCGGTCGGGTGAACGCCTCGGACAGGAAGATCACATCTGGATCGGTGCGCCGCACGGTCGCGATCAGCCATTCCCAGAAATCGGCGGGCTTGGTGTGCGGGTTGTCGACGCGGAAGATCTTGACGCCCAAGCCGATCCAGTGCCGGACTACACGCAGCACCTCCGCGTACAGTCCGTCCGGATCGTTGTCGAAGTTGACCGGGTAGATGTCCTGGTACTTCTTCGGTGGATTCTCGGCGTAGGCGATGGTGCCGTCCGGGAGCGTGGTGAACCACTCCGGGTGCGCGGCGACCCACGGATGATCCGGTGCACACTGCAGCGCCAGGTCGAGCGCGACTTCGAGGCCGAGTTCGGCTGCGGTGGTGACGAATTCGGCGAAGTCGGCGGCGGTGCCGAGTTCCGTATGAATCGCGTCGTGCCCGCCATCCTTCGACCCGATCGCCCACGGGGAGCCGACGTCACCGGGTTCGGCGGCGAGCGCGTTGTTGCGGCCTTTGCGATTGATCTCGCCGACCGGGTGGATCGGCGGCAGATAGACCACATCGAAGCCCATGCCCGCGATGCGCGGCAATTCCTTTGCGGCGGTGGCGAAAGTGCCGTGGATCGGGTTGCCCGCGGCATCACGGCCGCCGGTCGAGCGCGGGAAGAACTCGTACCACGAGCCGTACAGTGCGCGTTGACGTTCCACCAGCACCGAGTGCTGCGGGCCGCGAGTGACCATGTCCCGTAATGGCGTATCGCGCAGGATCTCCGCGACCTCCGCGCTGAAGGCGGGGGCGACCCGGGCGGGCAGCTGTTCGTCGGCGCGCAATGCCGTCGCGGCGGCGCGCAAGCGCTCGAACTGCTTCTTGGGCACCGCCTGCGCGGCGCGTTCGAACAGCCGGGCGCCGAGCTCCAGGTCATTGGCGAGGTCGGCGGCGCTCTGCCCGACGGCGAGCTTGGCCTCTACCGCCGCACGCCAGGTGGCGATCGGATCGCTCCAGCCCTCGATGCGGTAGGTCCACGTGCCGGGCAGGTTCGGTACGAAGGTGGCATTGAAGACATCCGGCTCGTAGTCCGGCGTCATGCGAATGCGGGTGATCCGCGTAGAGCCGGGGCCGCGCACCGCGAGCGTGGCGGAGACGGCGTCGTGTCCCTCGCGCCAGACCACGGTTCGCACCGGAAACACCTCGCCGACCACGGCCTTGGCCGAACTGTTGTTCAGCCATATCGAAGGGGCGGTGTCATCGATGGCGATGCGGCCGGTCACGTCGACCAACCTACCGGGTGCGGGTCGGGTGGACGGGATCAGCGTGCGTCGGCCGCCAGACCGAGACCGAGTGCGACCAAGATCGCGCCGAGCGTGCGCTCCACCCGCTGCCGGATTCCGGTTCGCCGCAGCCAGGTCCCCGCGCGGTCCGCCGCCAGCACGATGCCGATGCACCAGGCGGTATCGATGACCAGCTGGATACCCGCCAGGATCAACACGGTCGGCAGCACCGGACCGCTCGACGGCAGGAACTGCGGCAGGATTGTCAGGCCGAAGACGGCCGCCTTCGGATTCGCCGCGATCGAGATCAGTGCGGCGCGAAACGCCGAACCTGGGGTCCGGCCGGTGGGCAGCAGCTTGGTCGCCAGGGGATGGCAGCCGGCGGGGCGGGTAAGCGCTGTGCTGCCGAATTCGTCCGTACCGCGGGCGCCGCGCCAGGCCTGCACACCGAGCCAGATCAACACCAGCGCCCCGATGACGTGCACCGCCGTATTCATGAACCGGTTCGCGACCAGCAGCACAGACAGACCTGCGCCACCGGCGAGCGTCCAGCCGAACACCCCGATCTCGTTTCCGGCCACCGCCGCCAGCCCGGCCGCGCGACCGTCGCGCACTGCGCGCTGAAGGAACAGCGCCGTCGCCGGTCCGGGTAATGCGGCCAGAATGAGGCAGGCCAGCAGGAACTGGGGGAGCACATCGATCCAGTGCGGCATCAGCCGATGCTCTCATTCACGCGGGTTCGCCGCGAATGATATTCCGGCGCGATTCAGTAGCGACCGCGGCAGTTCCTGTGGTTCGTCGCGTCTGCTCCGGTTGCTCGGTAGCAGACCCGCGGCGGCCTCGATGGGTGCCGTGGCCCGCTGGAGCCACCAGGTGCTGCGGCATTGGGTAGGGTTCGGTTGGTGAAGGCACTCCGTCGTTTCACCGTCCGTGCCCATCTGCCCGAGCGTTTGGCGGCCCTGGGCGAGCTTTCCACGAATCTGCGCTGGTCGTGGCATTGGGCTACCCAGGATCTGTTCGCGGAGCTCGATCCCGAGCTGTGGCGCGAGCTCGGCCACGATCCGGTGCGCATGCTGGGTGAGGTGCCCGCGGCCCGGCTGGACGAGCTCGCCGCCGATGCGGACTACATCGGGCGAGTGGACGCCGTCGCCGCGGATCTGCGCGACTATCTGACGCGGCCGGGCTGGTTTCAGCGGCAGACCGATGAGCCGGTGCACGGCATTGCCTATTTCTCGATGGAGTTCGGCGTCACCGAGGTCCTGCCGAACTATTCGGGCGGCCTCGGGATTCTCGCCGGTGATCATCTGAAGTCCGCATCGGATCTGGGACTGCCGCTGATCGGCGTCGGATTGCTCTACCGCTCCGGCTATTTCCGGCAGTCGCTGACCGCGGACGGTTGGCAGTCCGAGCACTATCCGGCGCTGGATCCGCAGGGGCTGCCCTTGCGGCTGCTGACCACCGAAGGTTCGCCGGTGTTGATCCACGTGGCCATGCCCGATCAGCGGGTGCTGCGGGCGCGGGTGTGGATCGCGCAGGTCGGGCGGGTGCCATTGCTGCTGCTGGATTCCGATATCGCCGAGAACGATCCGGAACTGCGCGCGGTCACCGACCGGCTCTACGGCGGTGATCAGGACCATCGGATCAAGCAGGAGATCCTGGCCGGTATCGGTGGCGTGCGGGCGGTGCGCGCCTATACGCGCGCCGCGGGTGTGCCGGATCCCGATGTGTTCCACATGAACGAGGGGCACGCCGGATTCCTCGGCGTCGAGCGGATCCGTGAATTCGTCTCGGCCGGACTGGATTTCGACACCGCGCTGACTGCGGTGCGGGCCGCTACCGTGTTCACCACGCACACGCCGGTACCCGCCGGTATCGACCGGTTCCCGATGCCGTTGGTGCGCAGGTACTTCGGCGGTGGCCACGGGGAATCCGAATCCGCCATGCTGCCGGGGCTTTCCGTCGACCGGATCGTCGCGCTCGGTCGTGAAGCAGATCCGTCCGTATTCAATATGGCGCATATGGGCTTGCGACTCGCCCAGCGCGCCAACGGTGTTTCCAAACTGCACGGCGAGGTGAGCCGCGACATGTTCGCGCCCCTGTGGCCCGGCTTCGACGCGACCGACGTGCCGATCGGTTCGGTGACCAATGGTGTGCACGCCCCGACCTGGGCGGCGCGCGAATGGTTCGACAAGGCACGCGAGCACATCGGTCCCGAGCTGGTCGAGGAGGCGCGTGGTTGGGAGAAGCTGCGCGATTTCGACCTGGGTGAATTGTGGTCGACCCGGAATGCCTTGCGCGCCACCCTCGTTGCCGAGGTGCGCCGACGGGTTCGCGCGTCCTGGTTGGAGCGCGGCGCGGCTTCGGCTGAATTGGGATGGGTCGATAGCGTTTTCGATCCGAATGTGTTGACCGTCGGTTTCGCGCGCCGGGTGCCGACCTACAAGCGGTTGACCCTGATGCTGCGCGATCCGCAGCGCTTGCGTGCGCTGCTGCTGAATCCCGATCGGCCGATGCAACTGGTCGTCGCGGGTAAGAGTCATCCGGCCGACGATGGCGGCAAGGCGCTGATTCAGCAGGTCGTTCGGTTCGCCGACGATCCGGAAGTGCGTCATCGCATCGTCTTCCTGCCCGATTACGACATGTCGATGGCCCGCTACCTGTACTGGGGTTGCGATGTCTGGCTGAACAATCCGCTGCGTCCGCTGGAGGCCTGCGGCACCTCGGGTATGAAGTCCGCGCTGAACGGCGGGCTCAACCTCTCCATCCGCGACGGCTGGTGGGACGAGATGTACGACGGCGAAAACGGTTGGGCCATACCGACCGCCGACGGCGTCTCCGATGAACACCGCCGCGACGACCTCGAGGCCGCCGCCCTCTACGACCTGTTCGAACGCACCGTCGCACCGCGCTTCTATGACCGCGACGGCTCCGATATGCCGGTGCGCTGGGTCGAGATGGTGCGTCACACCCTGCAAACGCTCGGTCCGCAGGTGCTGGCCTCCCGCATGGTTCGCGACTATGCCGTCGAGTACTACACCCCCGCCGCATCGGCCGGTAAGCGCGTGAGCGCCGACGAATTCGCCGGTGCCCGAGCGGTTTCGGAGTATCGCCGCCGGGTCGAGGCCGCCTGGCCCTCGGTCAAGATCATCCAGGTCGACAGCGCGGGCCTGCCCGACACCCCGGTCATCGGCGCCGAACTCTCGCTCGCCGCCCGCATCGACCTCGCTGGCCTCACCCCCGCAGACGTCACGGTGCAGGCGGTACTCGGCCGAGTCTCACCGACCGACGACCTCTCCGACACCACCATCTTCCCGATGACCCACACCGGATCCGACTCCGGTGTAGACCTTTTCACCGTCGAAACCCCAGTCCCCCTGTCCGGCGCCGTCGGTTACACGGTCCGGGTCCTGCCCCGCAACGAACTACTCGCCAGCGACGCCGAACTGGGCTTGATAATCGCCCCGAACGGCTGATGTCGAATCCGGGACCTACTCGGAGCTCAGTTGGACCAGGCCTTTCGGGTCCCAGGGCAATGGTCCGGTCGGGAAGCTGAAGCGGAGCATTCGGTGGGGCGCGGCGGCGTCGAAGTGCAGGGTGAAGGCGGGCAAGATGCCGTGGATCACCTTGTCGAGTAGGCCGTTGATGTGGGCGAAGCTGGGTTTGGCTTTGACCTGCCAGGCGTCGAATTTGCCTGCGGGGACGTCGATGGTGGTGCGCTTTTCGACTTTGACCTCCACGGGCCAGTGGATCGAATAGGCGAGCCAGAGGTTGATGGTGGCCTTGGCGCCCTTGGTGAAATCCAGGCCGCGGAAGGTGGTGGCGCCGCCGAGCAGTGAGGTCAGTGGGCTGGGGAACGGTTCGACCTTGCCGCCGAACTGCAGGTGTGCGGTGCCTTCGAAATTGCCGTCCTCACGGCTGACCAGGGTGTCGCCGAGTTTGCTCTCCGCGACATAGCTGCGCGTGGAGAGCGTGCCGCCGGTGCGGTCGAAGAACTGCTCGACGCTCATGGTGAAGTTGTTCGCCATCTCGACCGTCAGCTGGGTGCGGTAGGCGTCGTCGCCGTGGTGTTCGACCAGGGAAGACACCTGGTACCGGATCGGGTCGTCGCCGACGGTCGCCACATACTGGGACAGCTCGCCGTCGGCAATGCCGGGATCGCGAAAAGTGTTGCGCACGTTTACTTCCCCTTGAGTGTTTCGGTCCGCCGATTCGAGCACCATTGCTTGCGAGACGTCGTGCGAAGCAAAGGTAGATCAATCTGTCTGAGATGGCTACCGTGACGCTGCTCACGAAAACCTGATACCTGCTGATGGGCCGGGTTCTCGAGTGCAGTGAATTGTCGGCTACCGTGCCCTGGCACGCCTGTACTCGTTTTTCGACTGGAGAGCTTCATGGTCACCGACGTTCTGACGCGAACCCGAGGACGCCTCGACGCGTACTTCGGCATCAGTTCGAACGGTTCGACCATGAAGCGTGAGTTGATGGCCGGAACCATCACCTTCCTCGCCATGTCCTATGTGCTCGCCGTGAATCCGTCGGTGCTCGGCGACGAGGGCGCGCTCGGTGCCAAGGGCATTCCCATGCAGGCGGTCTTCACCGCGACGGCCGTCGCCGCGGTCTTCGGCACACTGGTCATGGGGGTGTGGGCCAGATATCCGATCGCACTCGCGCCGGGTATGGGCCTGAATGCCTTCTTCGCCTATTCGGTGGTGCTCGGGATGGGGATCCCGTGGCAGTTGGCGCTGTCGGGAACCTTCCTGTCCGGGGTGATCTTCTTCGTACTCGCGATCACCAAGGTGCGCGAACGCATTCTCAATGCGATTCCGATGCAGATGAAGCTGGCCGTCGGCGCGGGCATCGGCATGTTCGTCGCATTCCTCGGTCTGAAGAACGCGGGCATCGTGGTCAATAGCGAGGCCACCCTCGTCACTCTCGGCGACTTCACCAAGGGCACCACGCTGCTCGCGCTGTTCGGTCTCGTGATGACCGTGGTGTTCCTGGTCATCGGCTGGCACGGGGCGGTGCTCTACGGCATCGTGCTCACCGCCATCGCGGGCGTCATCAGCGGTCTGGTCGATCTGCCCAACGGTGTCGTCGCGATGCCGAAGGGCCTCGAGCACACCTTCGGTCAGGCCATCATCCATCTGCCCGACGCGTTCACCGGGCAGATGGCCGTCGTCGTTCTCACCATGCTCTTCGTCGACTTCTTCGACTGCTCCGGCACCCTTATCGGCGTCGCCAACCAGGCTGGACTGCTCGACAAGGACGGCAAACTGCCGCGCGCGGCCAGTGCACTGGCCGCCGACTCGGTGGGCACCATGGCCGGTGCGGTCATCGGCACCTCGACCACCACCGCCTATGTCGAATCGACGGCGGGTGTCTCAGCGGGCGGCCGGACCGGTATGACCGCTGTGACCACGGCGGGCTGGTTCCTGATCGCCATGTTCTGCTATCCGATATTCGCGGTGGTCGCCGGTTCGGCGGCCATCACCGCACCCGCGCTGATCGTGGTCGGCGTGCTGATGGCCCGCGCGCTCGGCGAGATCGATTGGAATCGGCTGGAGTACTCGACTCCGGCCTTCGTCACCGTCGTCATGATGCCGCTGACCTACTCCATCGCCAATGGACTGGCGATGGGCATGCTGTTCTATCCGATCGTCATGGTCGCGAAGGGGCGCGTCAAAGAGGTGCATCCGGCGATGTGGGCGCTGATGGTGATGTTCCTCGGATATTTCTTCTTCCTCGCGGAATAAGCCTCGCCTATCGCGCGGTTGGGCTGAACTGTGGGATAATCGGACCGCAGTCCGATTCATTGCCGAGGCTAAAGAGCCATTGTTCATACCGATGCGCGGATGAGGACCAGCATGACTTCCAACGGCACACTCGAACGCCCCACTCATCCGAGTGGCGTGACTCTCGACAACTCCGCCGCCGATATCGGCCTCCTGGTGCTGCGCGTCGTCTTCGGCGGCCTGCTCGCGGCGCACGGCTCACAGAAACTGTTCGGCTGGTTCAGTGGCCCGGGTTGGCGCGGCAACGCCTCCTCCTTCGACTCCATGGGCTACAACCCCGGAAAACTGTTCGGCACCCTCGCCGGACTCAGCGAATTCACCGGCGGCCTCCTGCTGGTGCTCGGCCTGCTGACGCCGCTGGCCTCGGCCATCGTGCTCGGCACCATGATCAATGCGATCAATGCGACCTGGGGCGGCGGCCTGCTGACCGGTAAGGGCTATGAAATGCCCTTGCTGTTCGCCACCGTCGGCGCGGTTGTCGCATTCACCGGGCCCGGCAAGTTCTCTATCGACCACGGGCGTCCGTGGCAGCGGCAGGGCTTTGTCTGGGGCGTGGCGGCGATTGTGGTGGCCGTGATCGCGGCTGTCGTCACATTGATCCTCAAGTGGACGCTCTGATCTGTCGTTTCCACGTATGGTCCCGGTTCGAGTGCAGGACCAGAACCGTGGTCGCGCCGTGGTGGAACTCGTAGGCCGTCTCCCGGAGCGACGAGCGGATTCCCTTGTCGTGCAGTTCTTTTCGCAGATGCGCGACCAGATCGTCTTGGCGTGCGCCGGTGTGATCGACCAGTGGATACAGGCGAGTCTCGCCTGCGGACACTCGGGAGAGTTCGAGCAGGGACGCCAGATGGAAATCCGGATCGAGGCGGTCGGCGTAGGTGAAGAGCAGATGTGAGCTCAGGACCAGATCGAAACTGTTGTCGGGGAAGGGAAGCGACGGCAATAGCGCCGCGACGTACCGATCGCGATGCGCGGTGAGGTCGGCGCCGAAGCGGGCCGCCGCGGCCAGGCGTATCGCTCGGTGCTGTTGCGGATCGCCGTAGAAGTCCCACCGATACCGGTCCAGATGTGCTGTCGCCCAAATGTTTCCGCGATCGGTCTCGGAGACCGCGAGGGTGCGCAGTCGCTCCGCGGGTTGGGCGTAGATCGGATCCGCCGCGATGACCGTGGCCCCGAGTTCACTCGCCTCGGCGGTGAAACTTGCTGCGCCGCCTGGACAGTCGAGTAGGCGTCCGCTGAGGTCGGCTTCGGTGAGTGCGAAGATCGCACGGTATTCGGCCAAAGATCTTGCGCTGATCAAGAATTCGCCGAGAGTGTCGATATCTGGCTGGTGCGTCATTGGGAAACGGTCTCATGGGTGGACCGGCGGTGACAGGGATTTGTGGTGTCCCCGCGCCGCGTGCAGGGCTTGGCGCGGGGACTCGCCGATACATCCGGTGTGGGAATTGGGGTTCCACCGAAGTATCGGTTCTCAACTTACTTCTGCCTGGAAACATTGGAATGCTTTGTGAGTGGTCTCACAGGTTCGCCAGCTCAGGCGCTTGCGGCGGTCAGCCGACGCAGTGCTTTGGTGACGACTTCGGGATCCGAGGTCTCCCAGTACGGCGGCAGTGAGGCCCGCAGATAGCCGCCATAGCGTGCGGTCGCCAAACGAGAATCGAGGATCGCTACGACACCCCGGTCGTCGACGCTACGCAAGAGCCTGCCGGTGCCCTGGGCCAGCAGCAGCGCGGCGTGATTGGCCGCGACGGTCATGAAGCCGTTGCCGCC
This sequence comes from Nocardia pseudovaccinii, assembly GCF_050942345.1. Lineage (NCBI taxonomy): Bacteria > Bacillati > Actinomycetota > Actinomycetes > Mycobacteriales > Nocardiaceae > Nocardia > Nocardia pseudovaccinii. The sequence continues at coordinate 8,487,108 of NZ_CP192074.1, read as the reverse complement.
GCGCGACTCGACGGCCCGCTGTCGCGCGGTCAGCAGCGGATCGTCAGGGCGTGGGAACGGGATCCGATCCAGGATCACCAGACTCAGTGACGGACCCGGCACATCGACGCCCTGCCACAGCGACAGCGTGCCGAACAGCGAAGTCTCGGGGTCGTCCGCGAACTTGCGCACCAGCGCGCCGGTTGCGTCGTCCCCTTGACACAAAACGGGCGTATTCAGCCGCTCGCGCAGTGCGTCGGTGGCCGCGCGTGCGGCGCGCATCGAGGAGAACAGCCCGAGCGTGCGCCCACCTGCAGCGCCGATCAGCCGCTCGATTTCGTCGAGGTAGGCCGGTGCCAGACCGTCTCGGCCGGGCGCGGGCAGATGCTTCGCGACGTACAGGATGCCGGATTTGGCATGGTCGAACGGCGAGCCGACGTCGAGCGAACTCCAGCGCACGGTCTCCGCGTCCGAGGGCGCCTGGGCGCCGTTGGCGGTTGCGGTATCGCTGCGGTTGGCCGATTGCGCGGGCAGGCCCCAGGTGATGGCGAGTCCGTCGAAGGAGCCGCCGATCTGCAGGGTGGCCGAGGTCAGCACGACGGTGGCGGTGCCGAAAAGTCTGCTGCGCAGTAGTCCGCCCACCGACAGCGGCGCCATCCGCAGCGTGCGCCGGGTGACGCCGCGGATCTCGTCGGCGGCGAGCCAGATGACATCGTGACGCTTGGCCGGATCGGATTCGTCGAATGCGGTCGCGGCGCGTACCGCGCTGTCGTGCACCTCATCGATGGCGGCCAGCGCCTGGGTGCGGGCGGCGGCGCTTTCCGGATCACCCTGTGCGGTGGTGCCGCCGCCCTGTGGCGCGAGAGCGGTGCGGGCATTCCAGGCGGCATCGCGGACCAGCGCCAGCACCGGCGCGATGCCGTCGGGCAGTGCGTCCCAGCGGGCGGCGGGCAGTTCGTCGAGCACCGCGTGCCAGGCCTCTGCGGCCTCCTCGAGCCGGTCGACCTCCTGTTGGTCGATGAGTTTGGCGCAGCGCCGTGCCGCGGCGCTGATCGCCGATGCGGCCAGTTCGGCGGTGGCGACGCCGGTGACCCGATCGACCAATTCGTGCGCCTCATCGATCACGACCACATCATGTTCGGGCAGCACCTGGATGCCGCTGATCGCATCGATGGCGAGCAGGGCGTGATTGGTCACCACCACATCGGCCTGCGCCGATTCCGCCCTGGCCAATTCGGCGAAGCAGTCCTGGCCGAACGGGCAGCGCGACTTACCGAGGCACTCCCGCGACGACACGCTGACCTGCCGCCAGGCCCGATCGGTGACACCGGGCGCGAGCTCGTCCCGGTCGCCGGTTTCGGTATTGGAGGCCCATTCGTTGAGCCGCTGCACCTCCCGGCCCAACCGCGAGATGGCGAATGCGTCGAAGAGTTCCGCCTCCGCGGGCTCGTCCGGAATCACGCTATTGATCTTGTTCAGGCACAGATAGTTATTGCGCCCCTTCAAGATCGCGAATTTCGCCTCCCGGCCCAGCGGTTTGCTCAGCGCCTCGGCCAGCCGCGGCAGATCCCGGTCGACGAGCTGACGCTGCAGCGCGATCGTCGCCGTCGACACCACCACGGTCCGGCCGGTGCGCACCGCGTGACGCAGACTCGGCACCAGATACGCCAGCGATTTTCCGGTCCCGGTGCCCGCCTGCACCGCGAGGTGTTCCTTGGTATCGATGGCGTGATCCACCGCGGCCGCCATCGTCACCTGCCCGACGCGCTCCTTCCCGCCGAGCGCGCGCACAGCGGTGGCCAAAAGCTCGGGGACGGGCGGCAGTTCGGGCACGCGACGAGCCTACTGCTTGGGACCGACACCGATCACCGCCCGATCGGATCCTCGGCCCGCTTCGCACACCTTCCATGCGCGAACCCGGCGTGTCCTGCGGCAGGTCGGGGCGGGCGGTTTGCGTCAGCGAACGACCGAACCCTCGATGTCGACTCCCGCCGTGCGCATGCGGTCGAGTGCGGCGGCGGTCGTGTCGGGTGCGACGCCCGCGGTGAAGTCCAGCAGCACCCTGGTGTCGAAACCTTCGATGCGGGCGTCCAGTGCGGTCGCGCGGACGCAGTGGTCGGTGGCGATGCCGACGATGTCGAGTTCATCGATGGCGCGCTCGCGCAGCCAGTCCGCCAGGCCGGTGCCGTCCTCGGTGGCGCCTTCGAAACCCGAATAGGCCGCGGAGTATTGGCCCTTGGAGAAGATCTCCTGGATCTGCTCGGTATTCAGGGCGGGATGGAAATCCGCGCCGGAGGTGCCGACCCGGCAGTGCGGCGGCCAGGTATCCACATAATCGGGGTGTTCGGAGAAATGGCCGCCGGGATCGATGTGGTAGTCGCGGGTGGCGACGACCGCACTGTAATGCGCGGAGTTCAGGTAGCCGGTGATGCGCCGGGCGACCGTGGCCCCGCCGGTGACGGCCAGCGATCCGCCCTCGCAGAAATCGTTCTGCACGTCGACGATGATCAACGCTCGGTTCATGTCGACCTCACTTTCCCACGATCTGAGCACCGAGGCTGTAAACACTCGGCACCTGTCTGTGGATTACATTGTGCCGCCTGATCGATCGGGCGGGCTACGAACACTCGGAGGTCCAGGTGAGCAGCACCGTCAGAATCTCGATCGCTTTCTTCATCGGCTATACGGCCTATCTCGCCGTCGACTTTCTGCTCGGCAACCGACCCGACGAGGCCGTCGATTGGGTACTGCTGGTGCTCAGGGGCGTCCTGATCGTGCTGGTAGCCGTCTCCGTCGTGGAATGGGCGAACCGACGCAACGCCGCAGCCCGGGTCAATTCACAAATGTCGTCGGAATCGCAGGTTCCCCAGCCGACAGTTTCAGGCCCTCCCACGGCAGGCTGACCAACCCGCGCGCCACCAACTTGCGACTGTCCGCGAGGGTGGGCAGTCCATCGACCGGTTCGCCACCGCGCACCAGCGGTGCCAGCAGCTCGCGAACCTCGAATCCGTTTGCGGCGGGCTGGTTTCCGGCGGCCGGGTAGACGATCTCCTCGACCACGGTGCCGGTCCGGCGGGACAGCCGAATCGCCTTCTTGGTGCCGCCGCGCGACTCCTTGTGGCTGCTGCGTTTCGCGACCGGCAGCCCGTCTACCTCGACCAACTTGTAGACCATTCCGGCGGTAGGCGCCCCGGATCCGGTGACCAGCGACGTCCCGACCCCATAGGCGTCCACCGGTTCGGCGCGCAGTGCGGCGATCGCGTACTCGTCCAGATCGCCGGAGACCACGATGCGGGTCTTGGTCGCGCCGAGTCCGTCGAGTTGGTCGCGCACCTGCCTGGCCAGCACGCCGAGATCACCGGAATCGATACGCACACCGCCCAATTCGGGCCCGGCTATCTCGATTGCGGTCGCCACCCCCTGGGTGATGTCGAAGGTGTCGACCAGCAGTGTGGTGCCGATGCCGAGCGCCTCGATCTGGCCGCGGAACGCGGCCGCCTCGTGCGCACCGTCCGCGGCGCTGTGCAGCAGGGTGAACGCATGCGCGCTGGTGCCCGCGCCGGGCACGCCGAAGCGCCGCACGGCCTCCAGATTGGAGGTGGCGTCGAAGCCGGCCAGATATGCGGCGCGCGAGCAGGACGGTGCGGCGAGTTCGTGAGCGCGGCGCGAGCCCATTTCGATCATCCGGCGACCGTCGGCCGCGCTCACCATGCGGGCGGCGGCCGAGGCGATCGCGCTGTCGTGATTGAGGATCGACAGGGCCAGGGTCTCCAACAGGACGCATTCGGCGAAGCTGCCGCGCACCGAAAGAATCGGGGAGCCCGGGAAATACAGCTCACCCTCCGGATAGCCGTCGATATCGCCGGTGAAGCGGTAGTCGCGCAGCCAATCGATGGTCTTCGAGGAGTCCAGGAAACCGGCCGCGATCGCGAGCTCCGATTCCTCGAAACGGAAATGCGCCAGCGCGTCGACGAGTCGGCCGGTGCCCGCGACAACGCCGTAGCGGCGACCATTCGGCAAGCGCCTTGCAAACACCTCGAAGGTGCAGCGGCGGTGCGCCGAGCCGTCGCCGAGGGCGGCCGCGAGCATGGTCAGTTCGTACTGATCGGTCAGCAGTGCGGTGCTGCGCATGTCCACGCAAGCCACTGTAGACAGCCGTGGCGGGCATGATAGGCCGGTGTGGCCGGGGCGTCCGTCGATTCCTGGTGCGCGGGTGTTGTGTATCCGGAGTCGAGTCGTACCCTGAGTGTTATGGCCTTGTGCGAAGTGAACGCGACACTGTCGGCGGCACAGGCGACTCCGGAGGCGGTCGAATACACCGAGATCCTGGAGGCCGAGGACCGTCCGTGGGTGACGGTCGTCTGGGATGATCCGGTCAACCTCATGCACTACGTCGCCTACATCTTCCAGAAGCTGTTCGGCTACAGCAAAGCGAAGGCGACCGAATTGATGCTCAAGGTGCACAACGAGGGCAAGGCAGTGGTGTCGTCGGGTTCGCGGGACAAGATGGAACAGGACGTGCGACGGCTGCACGCCGCGGGACTCTGGGCGACCATGCAGCGGGACGACTGACCGGTACGACTACCCTGACGTCAGTGCGTAAGTGGAGCCGGAAGAACTCGCTGAGCGGCCTCAAATTGCGATCCGAAATGGACGCGCGTGAGGCGAGCGTACTGCGGTCCCTGGTCGGCGCTGTTTCCGGGCTGCTGACCGAGCGGGCCGAATCCGCACCCGATGATGAGCTCGCCGAGCTCACCGGGCTGCGTAGCGGCAATACGACCCCGCCCGATGATCCCCGGCTGCACCGATTGCTCCCGGATTTCCACCGGAGTGAACCGGGCTCTCCCGACGCCGATCGCGCCGATCTCAACAGCGCGCTGCGCGGCTTACACGAGCCGGAGATCATCGATGCCAAATTGGCGGCCGGATCGGTGGTACTGAATACGGTGCCGACCGACGGCGGGAAGATCGTCCTGACGCCGGAGCAGGCCGACGCCTGGTTGACCGCGCTGACCGATGTGCGGCTGGCATTGGGCACGGTGCTCGGAATCGATGCCGAGACACCGGATCACCTCGAACCCGACGATCCGCGTGGGCCGCATCTGGATGTTTATCACTGGCTGACTTGGATGCAGGATTCCCTGCTGCAGGCCCTCGCGCCCTGACGGTTGATCGTGACGAACAGCCAGGAGAATGTGCAAGCGGGACAGCGGAATTCGCTCACCGATGTGCCCAGCCTGCTGGTCGGGCATCATCATGTGCTCGATCCGGATGCGACGTTGGGTTCCGGCGCGGCGACCGGCTGTACCGTCGTGCGCGTACCCGGCGGTGCGGTCGCCGCGGTCGATGTGCGCGGCGGCGGACCGGGGACCAGGGAAACCGATCTGCTCGACCCGGGCAACACTGTGCGCCAAGTGAATTCGATTCTGCTCACCGGCGGTAGCGCCTACGGACTCGCGGCCGCGGACGGCGTAATGCGTTGGCTGGAGGAACATCACGAGGGCATACCGATGGATCCGGCCGACCCGAGCCGGGTGGTGCCCATCGTCCCCGCCGCGGTGATCTTCGATCTTCCGGTGGGGGACTGGCGAATTCGACCGACCGCCGACTTCGGCTTCCTGGCGGCCGAAGCTGCGGCGGAGGAGTTCGAGCGCGGGTGCGTCGGCGCGGGCGTCGGTGCGCGTGCCGGTTCGATCAAGGGCGGCGTGGGGACCGCGAGCGTCGTGCTCGGTGCGGGTGCCGCCGCGGGCGTCACGGTGGCGGCGCTGGTCGTCGCCAATCCGGTCGGCTCGGTCTTCGATCCGCGTACCGGCCTGCCATGGGGCGTCGGGACCGAAGGCCCCGAGGTATTCGACCTGTATCCCGCGACGCCCGAGCAACTGGCCGTGGCCAACGCCCTCCCGGTCAAGGGCACCGTTCTCAACACGACCATCGGTGTGGTCGCCACCGACGCACCTCTGGACCCCGCCGGTTGCCAGCGTATGGCCACCACCGCCCATGACGGGCTCGCCCGCGCCATCCGTCCCGCGCACTCACCCCTCGACGGTGACACTCTCTTCGCACTGTCCACCGGCACCGCCGAAATCACCGCCGCCCCGATGCCGCCCGCCTTCCCGTCCGACCTGCTGGTGCTGGATGAGGTCTGCACCGCGGCGGCGGTCTGCGTCGAGCGCGCCATCGTCGACGCGATCCTTTCCGCCCACTCCGTGGCAGGCATCCCTGCCTACTCGGACCTCTTCCCGCGCTCCTAGCGGGTTCCCGTACCGACATGCCGGGCGGAATCCGCGAAAGTGTGCGGGAGCGTTGGCAACAGCGCCGGGGAGGGTACCGGCCGACAGGCGGGCGGGAATAGCCGAATATTCTGGGTCGTTGTCGGGTGCGATAGGTCGGCAGCGGATATGCCGAATGCGGAAGGGTTTGACTCGTGCTGGTGATCAGGACCGACCTGGTGGAGGCGATGGTGGCGCACGCGCGCGCCGATCACCCGGACGAGGCCTGCGGCGTCATCGCCGGTCCGGAGGGTTCGGATCGGCCGGAGCGGTTCATCGCCATGGTCAATGCCGAGCGCTCGCCGACCTTCTACCGGTTCGATTCCGGTGAACAGCTGAAGGTGTGGCGGGCGATGGACGATGCCGACGAGACCCCGGTGGTGATCTACCACTCGCATACCGCCACCGAGGCCTACCCGAGCCGCACCGATATCTCCTACGCGTCCGAGCCGTTCGCGCATTATGTGCTGATCTCCACCCGCGATCCCGAGCAGCACGAGTTGCGCAGCTACCGGATCGTGGACGGTGAGGTCACCGAGGAGCCGGTCCGGATCGTCGATGCGTACGAGACCGTTTAGTACCCCTATGTTCGTCGAATTCGAGGAGTTCCCATGCCGGTAACCGTGTCCATCCCGACCATCATGCGTGGCCTTACCGGAGGCGAGAAGCGCGTCGACGCGCAGGGCTCGACCCTGTCCGCGCTGATCGACAACCTCGACGCCAACCATCCGGGCCTCGCGGAGCGGCTGCTCAAGGACGGCAAGCTGAACCGCTACGTCAACATCTACGTCGACGACGAGGATGTGCGCTTCGCGGGCGGCCTCGAGGCGGAGGTGCCCGAGGGCGCGAGCGTCACCATCCTGCCCGCCGTCGCTGGAGGCTGATCGACCCCGTGGCGCGCTACGAATCGCTGATCGCGACCCTCGGCAACACCCCGCTCGTCGGGCTGCGCAACCTGTCCCCGCAGTGGGACGGTGACAATCCGGTGCGGCTGTGGGCCAAGCTCGAGGACCGCAACCCGACCGGTTCCATCAAGGACCGGCCGGCCCTGCGGATGATCGAACAGGCCGAGGCCGACGGCCTGCTGACGCCCGGCTGCACGATCCTGGAGCCGACCAGCGGAAATACCGGCATTTCGCTGGCCATGGCGGCCAAACTCAAGGGCTACCGGCTGGTGTGCGTGATGCCCGAGAACACCTCGGTCGAACGCCGTCAGCTGCTGACCATGTTCGGTGCGGAGATCATCGATTCCCCGGCCGCGGGCGGTTCGAATCAGGCGGTCGCGCTGGCCAAGCAGATCGCGGCGGAGAATCCGGACTGGGTGATGCTGTACCAGTACGGCAATCCGGCCAATGCCTTGGCGCACTACGAGACCACCGGCCCGGAGATCCTCGCCGACCTGCCCGAGATCACGCATTTCGTCGCGGGTCTCGGGACGACCGGCACGCTCATGGGGACCGGTCGCTTCCTGCGCGAGAAGGTGCCCGGCATCGAAATCGTCGCGGCCGAACCGCGCTACGGCGAACTCGTGTACGGACTGCGCAATATCGATGAGGGCTTCATTCCCGAGCTCTACGACGAGTCGGTGCTGACCACTCGCTTTTCGGTAGGTCCCTTCGATGCGGTGAAGCGCACGCGCGAGCTGGTATTGGAAGAGGGCATTTTCGCGGGCATTTCGACCGGCGCGATTCTGCATGCGGCGCTCGGTGTCGCGCGCAAATGCGTGCGTGCGGGCACGCGGGCGGATATCGCCTTCGTGGTTGCCGACGGCGGGTGGAAGTACCTGTCCACCGGCGCGTACGACGGAACTCTCGAAGAGGCCGAGGAACGCCTCGACGGCCAGCTCTGGGCCTGAGTTCATCGGCCGCTGGGTCGCGATAGGCCCGGTACGCTCGAAGGAGCGGGCCCTCGCGCGCCGAGGTCTCGCTCCACGAGGAGGTTGCGATGACCGGCGGTTCGGGAATCGGTTCGTCGTTCGATCCGGAGCGGATCGCCGCACTACGCGCCCAACTGGGGCAACCGATCGGTTCGACTCCCGCGAAGGCGAACAGCTTCGCGCCGGTCAAACAGCTCTGGTTGCGCGCGGGCATCATCATCACCGCATTCGTCGCACTGCTCTACGGCGTCGAAGGCGTCGACGAACTCGACCACAATCAACTCGATTACAACGGCATCGAACCGCGTGAGGCGGACGGTCTGTGGGGCATTCTCTGGGCCCCGGTCCTGCACCACGGCTGGGACCACCTGTTCGCCAATACGCTTCCGGTTATCGTCCTCGGCTTCATCACCCTGCTCGCGGGCATCGGGCGCGGACTCGCCGCCACCGCGATCATCTGGATCGTGGCCGGAGTCGGCGTCTGGCTCACCGGCGCGACCGGGTCGGTGCACCTCGGCGCGTCCTCGCTGATCTTCGGCTGGCTGACCTTCCTTATCTGTCGCGGCTGGTTTGCCCGCAATCTCGTGCAGATCGGCATCGGCCTGGTTGTACTGGCGATTTACGGGTCGGTGCTGTGGGGTGTGCTGCCCGGACAGCCCGGAATCTCTTGGCAGGGGCATCTTTTCGGGGCAATGGGTGGAGTGCTGGCCGGCTGGGTACTCTCTGGTGATGAACGTCGACACCGTCGCGGGGATCGAGCCGGAGTCAATGCGTAGCCGTGGTACTCGCGCGGCGCGCAGCGGAATGTGGGGGATCGGTTCTTGAGTCAGAATTCGTCGTGGGAGCATGGGGGAATGCGCCTTACCGTCCTCGGGTGCTCGGGCAGTGTGTCCGGCCCGGACTCCCCAGCGTCGGGGTACCTACTGACCGGGCCGGATATGTCGCCGGTGGTCATCGATTTCGGACCCGGCGTGCTCGGCGCATTGCAGCGCTATGCCGATCCCGGTGAGGTCGACATCTTCCTCACGCATCTGCATGCCGATCACTGCCTCGATCTGCCCGGACTGCTGGTCTGGCGGCGCTACCACCCGACGCCCCCGGTGGGGCGGGCGATCGTGCGTGGTCCGTCCGATAGCGCGGTGCGCATCGGCAATGCCTCCGCCGAAATCGGCGGTGAATGCGACGACTGGTCCGACGTCATCGATCACCAGACGTGGGTCGACGGCGAGGCGGTCGAATTCGGTCCTGGCCATACAGTGCTCGCGCGTCGGATGTATCACCCGCCGGAGTCGTACGGGCTGCGCATCGCGACCGCGTCCGGGCGGACCTTCGTCTACACCGGCGATACCGCGATGTGCGATGCGGTTCTCGAACTCGCGCAGGGCGCCGACCTTCTCATGTCGGAGGCGTCGTGGACGCACGACCCGGCCAACCGGCCCCCCGGCATTCATCTCTCCGGCACCGAGGCGGGCATCATCGCCGCCCGTGCGGGCGTGAAAGAGCTGCTGCTCACCCACATTCCGCCGTGGACCTCCCGCGAGGACGTGATCGCGGAGGCGAAGGCGCAGTTCTCCGGACCGGTGCACGCCGTCGCACCGGGCGAAACCTTCGACATCTGACCGGTTGCCGCGCGCGGTAAGCCATGTGACTAGGCTTGGCGCGTGTCGAGACGAGCCGATGGCAGGGCGGACGATGAGCTCCGCGAGGTACGGATCACCCGTGGTTTCACCACGCATCCAGCCGGTTCGGTGCTGGTGGAGTTCGGGCAGACCCGGGTGATGTGCACCGCGAGCGTCACCGAGGGCGTGCCCCCGTGGCGTCGCGATTCCGGGCTCGGCTGGCTCACCGCCGAATACGCGATGCTGCCCGCGGCCACCCATACCCGCAGCGGGCGGGAATCGGTGAAGGGCAAGGTCGGCGGGCGCACCCAGGAGATCAGCCGGTTGGTCGGCCGGTCGCTGCGCGCATGCATCGACCTGGCTGCCATCGGCGAGAACACCATTGCCATCGACTGCGATGTGCTGCAGGCCGACGGTGGCACGCGGACCGCGGCCATCACCGGCGCGTATGTCGCGCTCTCGGATGCGGTGACTTACCTCGGCGCGGCGGGCGGATTGGCCGACCCGCAGCCGATCTCGTGTGCGATCGCCGCGGTGAGCGTCGGCGTCGTCGACGGCCGGGTGCGGTTGGACCTGCCGTACGAAGAGGATTCGCGCGCCGAGGTCGATATGAATGTGGTTGCCACCGATACCGGCACCCTGGTGGAGATTCAGGGCACCGGTGAAGGCGCCACCTTCCCGCGCTCCACCCTGGACAAGCTGCTCGACTCCGCACTCGCGGGATGCGACCGGCTGTTCGCCATCCAGAAAGAGGCGCTCGCACTGCCGTATCCGGGTGTGCTGCCGCAGCCTGCCGAGTCGAAGAAGAAGTGATGTCGCGCCGCGTCCTGGTCGCCAGTCGCAATGCCAAGAAGTTGAACGAACTGCGTCGGATTCTCGCCGATGCGGGTATCGCGGGCATCGAGATCGTCGGACTCGGCGATGTGCCCGCCTACGACGAGGCGCCCGAGACCGGCGCGACCTTCGAGGAGAATGCGCTGGCGAAGGCGCGCGATGGCGCCGCCGCCACCGGATTGCCTTGTGTCGCAGACGATTCCGGTATCGCGGTGGACGCGTTGAACGGGATGCCCGGTGTGCTGTCCGCGCGCTGGTCCGGGGGGCACGGCGATGATGCGGCCAATAACGCGCTGCTGCTCGCGCAACTCGGTGACGTTCCGGACGAGCGGCGCGGTGCACAGTTCGTTTCCACCTGTGCGCTGGTGGTGCCCGGTGGTACCGAGATCGTGGTGCGCGGTGAATGGCCCGGTGCGATCGGCCGGAAACCGGTGGGTGACGGCGGTTTCGGCTACGACCCGCTGTTCATTCCGGCGGGCGGCGATATCACCGCTGCTCAGCTGACCCCCGCTGAGAAGGACGCCGTATCTCACCGCGGACGCGCGCTCACCCAACTTCTCCCCGCGCTCGCGGCCCTCGCCGAGTCCTGAATCAGCGGCACCCTCGGGGCCACAACGGATGCGGATCCCGGCGACGGATGTGCGCCGCGCAACGGGTGCTGTTCTCCGGCCATGGAGGCGGATCCCGACGACGCGTGCGGGCGCCGGGTTCGGCTCCACAGCGGGTGTGGATCCGGCGACAGGCGTGGGCCACGCGACGGGTACGGGCCGCACCACGCGTGTTGACCCGCGACAGGTGCGGATCCCGGCGAAAGGTGGCTGGTCCAAGCGCTGGGGCTGAACTCGGGGCTGTGGGAAGTGTGCGGATCCCGGCGAAGGGGCTGGCCCATAGCGGGTGCGGATACGGACGACGGGTGTAGGCCCAACTCCGAATGCCGCACCCCGCTAAGGGTGCGGCATTCGGAGCGATCCGGTCAGAGGTTGAAGTCTTGCTTGACCTTGTTCGCGTTGACGTGTTCGACGAAGAAGGACAGCAGCGGGATGGTGCCTGCGATCAGGGTGCCGACGGTGCGCGGGATCGGCCAGCGCACCTTGACCGCGAGGTCGGCGGTGACCAGCAGGTAGACGAAGTAGACCCAGCCGTGCACGACCGCGATCCAGTTCGGGGTGTGCACATCGAAGCCGTACTTGGCGATCATTTCGCCGGTCAGCAGCAGCAGCCACAGACCAGTCGTCCAGGCGAGCACACGGTAGCGCAGCAGCGCGGGCTTGATCTTCGCGACGTTCGTGGCCGTCGGCTCGGGGGTGAGCGTCGCGGCGGATTCGGTCGAGTTCTCGCTGGTGGTCAACCGGCGCTCCTGTGTGTGTCGTGGGCCAGGCCCGCATCCCGGACGTGTTGGTCGATATCTTGGGCGTGCAGCTCGGCCAGATATTTGTTGTATTCGGCGAGCACCGGATCATCGTCGCGGGCAGCCTTTGGCCGCTCGGGCAGCAGTCCGGCCGGAATCTCGCGCGGTGCATCGACTTTCGCGGGTCGGCGCGCCTTCGCGGGAGCCGGTTCGGCTTCCGGCTCCTTATCCGCTTCCGATTCCAGCCGCACGAACCGGAAGTACGCGAAGACCGCGAACCCCGCGAACAGCGGCCACTGCAATGCGTAGCCGAGATTCTGACCGGTGCCGCTCGCGGATTCGAACCGCTCCCACTGCCACCATCCCAATGCCAGGCAGGCGAGGGCGGCCACGATCACCAGCACGATGAGGGCCGGGCGATTGTGTGCCGAGCGGCGAGGTGGAGCGGACACGCATACCACGGTACCCGTCTACTACACGATACGTAGGAGCAGGTCGGGCCTCAGAATTTGTAGGTGACCCCGGTCATGCGCTCGGATTCCTCCCACAGGCGGCGCAGCAGTTCCGGATTGTTCGACAGCTTGCTCGACGGCGAGGGCTCGACCGGGCCCTGGCTCTGGAACAACCGGTTCGGACCCCAGTAGGTGGTGGGGTCGGCATCGGGCATGGTGGCCGCGAACAGCGTGGAGTGGGCGGCCTTGGCCGGGGGATGGCCGATGATGCGGATGAAGGGTTTGCTGATCCGGTCCAGTGGGGTTTCGGTCCTGGCGAACAGATCGGTCGCCGAGACGCCCGGGTGCACCGCGTAGGAGCGCTTGTCGGAGCCCGCTTCGGTGAGTCGCCGCTGCAGTTCGCGGGCGAACATGAGGTTGGCCAGCTTGGACTGGGCGTAGGCGAGATTGCGCTGGTAGCGGCGGTTCTCGTAGTTGAGATCGTCGATCCACAGTTTCGGGGTCTGCTTGTGCGCGATGCTCGCCAGGCTCACCACCCGGTCCCGGAGGCGATCCAACAGCAGTCCGGTCAGCGCGAAATGTCCGAGGTGGTTGACGCCGAACTGAGTCTCGAACCCGTCCTTGGTGCGGGAGAACGGAATGTTCATCAGACCGGCATTATTGATGAGCACATCGAATTCGCCGGTCTTGGCGGCGAATTCGCGCACCGATGCCAGATCCGCCAGATCCAATTGCTCGACCCGGACGTCGCCGTCGATCCGGTCGGCGATCGGCTGCGCCTTCGCGACATTGCGGCAGGCCATGATCACGGTGCCGCCCTTGCTCGCCAGCGCCGTGGTTGTCTCGACGCCGAGGCCGCCGTTGGCTCCGGTGACGACAAAGGTGCGCCCACTCTGGTCGGGCATATCTTTCGGGTTCCATGCCATGAGCCGACCTTACTCTGGAGTAAGTTACGGCGGAAGAGCGACACGCGATCTGGACCTGCGGGGAGCGCGAGCCTGTCTGCGACCAGTACTTGTGCCCGAATACTCGTGGACGTATATTCGTATACGAGTAAGGAGGTGTCCATGGCCACGAAGCGCAAGGTGAACAATCTGCTGGCGCTGGCGGTGCTCGCGACCGTCATCGAACGGCCGATGCACCGCTACGAAATCGCCTCGCAGATGCGTGAGCGCGGTAAGGACCGCGATATGGACATCAAATGGGGCTCGCTCTACACCGTCGTGCAGAACATGGAGAAGGCGGGCTTTCTCGAGGTCGTCGGCAATGAGCGCGACGGTGCTCGGCCGGAACGCACGATCTATGCGATAACCGATGCCGGTCGCGCCGAAATGGCGGACTGGACAAGGGAATTGATTGCCGAGCCGACTCCGGAACACCACCGGTTCACGGCCGGACTCTCCGTCGTGGCGGCATTGCCGCCGGATGAAGTCGTCGAGTTGCTCGGCCGGCGCATCGACGCGCTGGGTCGCACCATCGAAGCTGCGCGCCGAGAACTCGATCAACTCGCGGCTGCCAATCTGCCCAGGCTGTTCGTCGTCGAAGCCGAATACGGTGTGGCGATGCTGGAGGCCGAGGTGGCATGGGCCGCGGCGCTGCGTGACGAGATCGCCGCCGGCGCTTTCCCCGGTGTCGATCTGTGGCGGCATATGCATGCCGTCGGCATGACGCCCGCCGAGGTCACGGAGGTGGTGGAAAGGGGGATGACGGATTAGAGACCGAGCCCGGCGGGGTGCGGCAACACCGCCGCCGAGCTCGATGTAACCGTCTCGAACCGTGTCCGCATGCGCGCACCCGGCTACAAGGCTGGCAACCACAGGATAACTGGGTGTGCGGTGGGGCGGTCGGTTCGGGCTTTCGAAGAAACCCGCATCGCACATAACTGGAGTACACCCATGTCCAAAACAGAAACGGCCATCGTTATCGGCGGTGGTATCGCCGGACCCGTCACGGCCACCGCATTGCACAAGGCGGGCATTGCCGCTCGCGTCTACGAGGCCTATCCAGGTCCTACCTACGGCATCGGCAGCGGGCTGGCATTGGCGCCGAATGGTGTTGCCGCGCTCGACATTGTCGGTGCAGGCGACCTCGTTCGTGAGATTGCGAGTCCGATATCGCATACCCAGCTGTCGGTCGGCGGCAAAGTGCTGCGGATGCCGGAAATGCCGGACGTTCCGTCGTTGAAGATGGTCGACCGCAATGAATTGCACCGGACGCTGCACGATCACGCGGTCGCCGCCGGTGTTCCTTTCGAATACAACAAGCGACTCGTGCGCGTCGAGGAGGACGCTGACGGTGTCACCGCGCATTTCGCCGATGGCAGCCGCGCGACCGCCGATGTGCTGATCGGCGCGGACGGTATTCGATCCACGGTGCGCGGTCTCATCGACCCGGATAATCCGGGACCGGAGTACACCGGGATGATCGGATTCGGCGCGATTGTCGACGGTGATTTCGGAATTCCCCCCGAGACAATGGTTTTCGCATTCGGGAAGAAGGCGTACTACCTCTACGGAGTCGTCGACGGCAATAGGGTCATGTGGGGTGCGAATCTGCCACACAAGGAGTATCTGTCGCTGACCGAGGCGCGTGCGATTCCGGCCGAGCACTGGTTGGCCATCCTGCGGGAGACCTATGCCGAGGACACCCCGGGCGGTGAATTCGCCCGCAGGACCACGGCGGAAAGCCTGGAAACGACTGGGGCACTGCACATTATGCCGCCGGTGCCGACCTGGTATCGGGGGCGCATGGTGCTGGTCGGGGATTCGGTGCATGCGCCGTCCAACAGTTCGGGTCAGGGTGCGTCGCTGGCTATCGAGAGTGCGGTGCAGTTGGCGCGCTGTCTGCGGGACCTGCCGGATCACACCTCGGCCTTCGCGGCCTATGAGGGGGTGCGGCGGCCGCGGGTGGAGGCTGTCGCGGCGCGGGCGCGCAAGATCAACCACAGCAAGACGCCGGGGCCGGTGGCCCGCCGGATGATGTCCATGCTGATGCCGCTGCTGATCAAAGGGATGAACCCGGAGAAGACCATGGGGGTCGAGCAGCGGTATCGGATCGATTGGGATGCGCCGGTGCAGCAGGAGGTGGCGACTGTGCGGGTGTAGGGCTGGTGCCGCCTGCCTCTTGCAGGGGCAGGCGGCATTATTTTCGAACCCGATGGCCGGTTCGTCCGTAACGTAGGAGATGGGAAACCGAACACCAGGGGGATAGATGGTGCATACCGATCCTGCGCTGCAGTTGACCGGGCTCTATAAGCGATTCGGCGGTCCGTGGGTGGTCGACGATGTCGGCCTCACCGTGCCGCCGGGCTCGTTCTTCGGGCTGGTCGGCCCGAACGGTGCGGGCAAGACGACCACCCTGTCGATGGCCTGCGGACTGTTACGGCCGGACGCCGGACAGGCGCGGATCTTCGGCGTCGATGTGTGGGCCGATCCGATCGCGGCGAAGACTTTGGCGGGCGTATTGCCGGATGGACTCGCCCTGCCGGAGCGCCTGACGGGCCGAGAACTGTTGACCTACACCGGTTTACTGCGCGGACTGCCCGCGAATACGGTGGCCGAACGTGCCGAGGAATTGCTCGGAGTTTTCGAATTGACCGGTGCCGAACGGACGCTCGTCGTCGACTACTCCGCGGGCATGCGCAAGAAGATCGGGTTGGCGACGGCGCTGCTGCACGCACCGAAACTGCTGGTGCTCGACGAACCGTTCGAGGCCGTCGATCCGGTATCGGCGAGCACGATTCGCACCATTCTGCAGCGGTTCGTCGCGGCGGGCGGCGCGGTGGTGCTGTCGAGTCATGTGATGGCGCTGGTGGAGAATCTGTGCGATCGGGTCGCGGTGATCACCGCCGGGCGGGTGGTGGCCGCGGGGACGCTCGACGAAGTGCGCGGGGACAGCACCTTGGAGACGGCGTTCGTACATCTGGTCGGCGGCCGGGTCGGCGGGGAGGACGGGCTGTCGTGGTTGGCGTCCTGATTCGGATGCGGTTGTTGCTGACCAAGCGCGCGCTGGGCAATGGCTGGCAGGGTGTCACGTTCGTCAGCGGTGTGATCATCGGTCTGGTGTTCGCGCTCGGCACAGCGGGTCTCATCGGATTCGGGGTGCGGGACGGTGATGTGGCCGGTGGCATCACGGTGGCCGCCGCATGGTTCGGGATATGGACGCTCGGCTGGCTGTGCGGTCCGGTATTGATGGGCAGCAGCGATGAGACCGTGCAGCCCGAACATCTGCGGCTGTTGCCGCTGAGTCATCGGCAGTTGGCTACCGGGTTATTGGCGGCGGCCTTCGTCGGGCCCGCGCCGGTGATCAATCTGCTCGCTTTCTCCGGACTGATTGTGCTTGCGGCGCAACTGAGTTGGAGTGCCACCGCGGTGGCGCTGGTCGGTGTGGTGCTGCAGTTGATATTCGTGGTTGTGCTCTCGCGGGTAGTGCTGGCGTGGATCGGTGCCGCGATGCGTTCGCGGAGGGGGCGCGATCTCGGGGTACTGCTCGCCGGTCTTGCCGGGTTGGCCTACTATCCGATGAGTTTACTGCTGAATCATGTGGATTCGGTGCGGGAATCGGCACCGTGGTTGGCGAATGTATTGCGCGCCTTGCCATCCGGGTGGGCACCTGTTGCGGTAGGGGCAGCCGCGCGCGGCGATTGGCTGATGGCGCTCGGCGCGTTGGCCGGATTGCTGGCCTTGACGGCGGTGCTGTGGCAGGCATGGTCGGTGCTGTTGCGGCGGCGGCTGACCGCACCGCTGGATTCGGTATCCGGCACGGGCGGGCGTGGGATGCTGCTCGGCCGGGTGCGGACGTCCGGGCCGGTGGGTGCGGTGGTGATCAAGGAGTTGCGGACGTGGTCTCGCGACAGTCGACGCCGGGCGGCGCTATTGCCCTTGCTGCTGGTAGGGGCTCTGCTGCCGGTCTTTCCGGCAATACAGGGCAACGGCTCGGACGGTGCGGTGTTCGCGGGTGTGAGTGCCGCGTGGTTCGCGGGCCTGGCCGTCAACAATCTCTACGGCTACGACGGAACCGCGCTCTGGCAGACGTTGGTGACGCCCGGCGCGGTGCGCGCCGATGTGCGGGGGCGGCTGCTGGCCCTGCTGCTGGTGATCGGCTTGCCGTCCGTGCTGCTGGCCGTGGTTTTGCCGGGTGCGCTCGGCCGCTGGTCGATGTACCCGTGGACGCTGTCGACGCTGTTCGCCGTGCTCGGCGTCGGCGCGGGATCGGCCGTATTCCTGTCGGTAATCGCGGCCTACCCGCTACCGCCGCGTACCGGAAACCCCTTCGCATCCTCCGGAAATCCAGGCTGCGCAAAGGCTTTGGTGCAAATCGCCGCCAGCCTGGGCCAACTGGTCGCGTTGATCCCGGTCCTGATCGTGCTGATCATCGGCCTGGCCCTCGACCTGACCTCCGTGCTGTGGCTGGCCCTGCCGGTCGGGATCGCGATCGGGATCATCGGGGCAATTGTCGGTGCACGCCTCGCCGAGGAGCGGTTGTCCGCTCGTGGACCGGAGGTCCTTGCGGCGGTGCAACCGCGTTGATGCCGGTCAGGAACGCGCTCGGTATTGCGGGTGTGGTCGTGTGCATGCGAGCAGCGGATGGTCTGGAGACCGGAAGCTCGGGGAGTCGTGTAGTAGCGTCGACGATTGCGCTCACGCGGCAGCTAGCGCCGCGTCCAGCTGGCTTCTGAGCAGTCTGGCCCAGAGGTCATGGCGGGGATTCGGGCGAGGGGCGGAGGGGTGTGGGATCGGTGATCGGCTGATCGAGTATTGGGAGAGAAATACACTTGTTGGGTGGGCGATAGGGATTCCGATGGCAGTCTCGATCTGAATCAGCTGCGGACGTTCCTGGCGGTGCATCGTGCCGGATCCGTTACGGCGGGGGCGCGGTTGGTGGGGCTGTCGCAGCCGACGGTGACGACGCAGTTGCAGGCGCTGGAGAAGCGGCTGGGGTATCGGCTGTTCGAGCGCTTGCCACGCGGGGTGGCGTCGACCACCGCTGCCGTGGAGCTGGCGGCGCGGGTCGGCGGGCCGTTGGATGCGCTCGACGGGGTTACGGTGCGGGCCGAACCGGCCGAACCGGTGCCACAGCCGCCGGTGCGCTTGGCCGGACCCGCCGAATTGCTTGCGGTGCAGGCACTTCCGGCCCTCGCACCGTTGATCGAGCGCGGTGTGCGGCTGACGGTCACCGCGGGTCTTTCCGAGGAGCTGCTGGCCGGACTCCGCGCCGGACACTACGACCTCATCGTGTCCACGGTGCGCCCCCGCGGCCGCGCTTTGGTCGCCGAGCCGCTCGCGGACGAGGAATTCGTTCTGGTCGCCGCCCCCCAACTGGCCGCCCGCATCGATACCGCGAGACTGCGCACCGACGGACCCACCGTCCTCACCGGTCTACCCCTGGTCAGCTACTCGGCCGAGCTCCCCATTCTCCGCCGCTATTGGCGACACGTCTTCGGCGTCCGCCTCGCCGCCGAAGCCGCAGTAGTGGTCGCCGACCTGCGCGCCATCACCGCAACCATCGCCGCAGGGGCGGGCATCAGCGTCCTCCCGCGCTACCTCTGTGCACCCGAACTCGCCGCAGGCACCCTGGTCCCCCTACTCGAACCCGACGACCCGCCCATCAACACCGGCTTCCTGGTCCGCCGCCCCGGCACCACCTCCCGCCCCCACATAGACCTGGTCCACAACCACCTTCGTTCCGCCGCCCGAGCCTGGTGAACCCCGCGCCGACGTGGACGTCGCCGCCAAAGTCCGCCCGGCGGGTCGGTCCGCGGTCGATTGCGAGCCGCCGGGCGGCCAGGGGATTTGCTGCTGAGGTGACTGACGCTGACGCCAGCACTGGGCCAAGGTCTGCTGTCCAGCGGTGCCCCGGGTTGCAGAGCCGGGTGTCGATGCCGACGGTTGTCGAGCCGAGATCGGCCGCTGCGTCGGCGCCTCCGAGTTCACATCGCGCGACAAAACGCTAGTTGGCGTGTGCTCGGCGCTGTTCGGAGCGGCGGCGGAGGAATTCGGCGGTTCGGTCGTCGGCGGGGAGGAAGGCTTCGAGGTGGAGTTCGGAGAGGGTTATGTCCACCGCGGTCGCGAAGCTGGTGATGGTGGTGATGAGGCGGAGTTCGCCGTCGGGGCTGGTCAGGCGTAGGGGGACGGCGAAGCCGAGGTGGTCGGGGCCGGGGGTGGCGGCGGGGAGGTAGCTTTCGAGTTCGGCGATGAAGTCGTCGAGGTGGGGGTCGGGGCTGCGCAGGGCCTTGCCGCGCAGGCTTTCGGTGACGTGGCGGCCCCATTCGGGCAGATTCAGCACGCGTCGTGCCAGGCCGTCGGGGTGCAGGGCGAGGCGCAGGACATTGATCGGCGGGGTGATCAGTTCCACCGCGGCCCCCTCGGTGAGGATATCGAAGGCGGCATTGGCGGCGACCAGTTCGCCGTATGGGCGGGTGACGACCGCGGGATAGGGCATGTGCCCCTCGAGAATGCATTCCAATGCGACCCGCACCGGGCCCAATTCCGGTGTGTCCAGGTCGGATTCGGGAAAGATCGGGGCATAACCAGCGGCGAGCAGCAGTGCATTGCGCTCGCGTAGCGACAACTCCAGCGATTCGGCCAGCCGCACCACCATGGTGCGGCCCGGACGCGAGCGGCCCTGCTCCAGGAAGCTCAGGTAGCGCTGGCTGGTGTCCGCGCGAATGGCCAGATCGAGCTGGCTCACATGTCGCTGCGTGCGCCAGTGCCGCAACTGCTGAGCGAACGGATTCGGCTCCACCACTGTCGTCATGAGTTCAGTGATATCCGACCCGCGGTGTCCGCGCCATTCCCCGGAGGGAATCACCGAACCCGCATCGGCTTCATTCCCTGGAGGGAATCGCGCCGCAGCGCCGCGCTCGCAAAACTCGGTGCCATGAGCAACCGAGTTGACAACAACCTGGCCCACTTCGCAGAGCGCTACATGGCCCAGTGGAACGAATCCGATCCGGCGATCCGCCGCAAGATGATCGAGGAGATCTGGGCGCCCGCCGGTGCGCAGACTCTGGTCGACCCGCCGGTGGAGATCCGCGAGGCGGCGGCGAACCTGAATTTCGCCGTCCCCGCCCTGGAAGTGCGCGGCCACGACGCGATGGATGCCCGGGTGTCCCGCGCCTACGAGATGTTCGTGGCACCCGGCGAGTACACCTTCGAGGTGGGCGTTGCCACCCGGCTGCCCGCTGGTCTGATCGGCCTGCCCTGGTCGATGATTTCGCGGGCCGACGGCTCCGTCGCGGGCGGCGGTTACGAGGTGATCGGCCTCGACTCCGACGGCCGCATCACCTTCGATCACCAATTCATCGAAGGTGTGCGGTGACCGACGGCGCGACCTTGCGGTTCAGTCGAATCGTGCGCACTGCGGACGGCGGCTCCCGATTCGTCGATGCGGAACTCGCATTGACGGGACGAACCGTCGCCGCAGGCGTACCCGCGATGGCCGTCGCCGGAATGTCGGCGGCGGCGACCGTAACCTACTTGCGCAGTGCGCAATTCGACAGCGAACCGCATCCCGCTCCGGTGCGGCAGTGGGTCGTGATGCTGCGCGGCGTGATCGAAGTGACGACGAGCGACGGCGCTCGGCGCAGATTCGGGCCCGGCGACCTGGTCCATGTCGAGGACACCGACGGCCACGGCCACATCACCACCGGTATCGGAGAAGCGCCCTTCGAGGCGCTGTTCGTGCCCACCACAGGAAGCAGATCATGAAAGCCATTGCCTACCACCTCGATCCACTACAGGGCCTCGCCGGTTTGACCGTCCGAGACCAGGAACTGCCGCAGCCGGGACCGAATCAGGTGGTCATCCGGGTGCGCGCGGCCTCGCTGAACCGGCGGGACCTCATGCTCATGGACGGCATCTACCCGCTGCCCGCCACCCCGGGCATCATCCCGCTGTCCGATGGCGTCGGTGAGGTCATCGCGGTGGGCGACAACGTGACTCGCGCCGCCCTCGGCGACCGGGTAACCGCGTCGTACTTCGTGCGTTTCATCAACGGCCCGCAGCGGTTGGCGCAGGTCGCCGAGCAGTACGGCGCCAACTTCAACGGGATGCTCGCCACCTACGCGGTGCTCGAAGAGGATTCGGTGGTGCATGTCCCCGACCACCTCACAGATGTCGAGGCGGCCACGCTGACCTGCGCGGGAGTCGTCGCATGGGCCGCGCTGACCACACCGGTACCGGTGTCTCCGGACCAGACGGTACTGACTGTCGGCAGCGGTACCGTCGCGTTATTCGCCGTGCAGCACGCGAAAGTGCTCGGCGCACGGGTCATTTCGATCACCTCCGGCCCGGATAAGGCCGAGCGGCTGCACAAGCTCGGCGCGGACGAGACCATCGACCGCAATGCGACGCCCGACTGGGACGAGAAGGTACTCGAACTCACCGACGGCCACGGCGTCGAACATGTGGTGGAGGCCGTCGGACTGCCCACCCTGTCGAAATCGGTGCGCTCCGCGGGCTACAACGCGATGATCACCATGATCGGCGCCACGCAACTGGCGGAAGGCGAGGCATTCGAGAATCCGTTCGTCGGACCGTATCTCGCGATCCGCCGGATCGCGGTCGGCAGCCGGGACGATTTCGAGGCGATGAACCGCACCATCACCGCACACCGCATGCGCCCGGTCATCGATCGAACATTTCCGCTCGACCAGGCGGTGCAGGCGTACCGCTACTTCCGCGAGGACAATCCGTTCGGCAAGGTCGTCATCACCATGCCGTAGTCCGGATCAGGCCTCGAAGGGCACGGTATTGCCTGCCGCATCGCGGGTTCCGGCGGTGGCTTCGATGGCGGCCGCCAGCTCGGTGACGGTGGTCCAGGTGCGCGGCGGCTCCGCCTCGAGATTGCCGATGGTGTACCAGGTCTCGGTCTTGCGGTAGCGAACCAGACCTTTACCCGCCGCATCGACGGTCACATCGAGCTCGCCGGAGACCGTCCCTTCCTCTTCGGTCATGACGGCCGCCCTGGCGGAAATCTCGATGATGTCGCTTATTTGAACTCTCCTCGACTCACGCAGTCGGCGACTGCGTTGCGCAGTGCGGTGTGTTCGGCGGGATCAACGTTCAGCGCGTATTTTACTTTGATCTTGACGTAATGCTCGAGATAGCCACACCGGAATTTTCCCGGCGGCAGATAGTTCGCGGCGTCCTGGTCACCCTTGGACCGATTGGCCGAGGGATCGGAGGCGATCAGATTGACGGCGTCGTTGGCGATCCGCCGACGGGTATCTTCATCGCGCTTATTCGCACCCGAACGCCAGGCCTCGGCCAGCGGCACGATGTGTTCGGCGTCGACACCGGCCGGGTCGGTTATGAACTTGTACGGCTTGAGTTTTCCGGTCTTCGAGTCCATGACGCCGTACTGGTCCTGCCAGCCACCACCCTTACCCACCGTGAGCTCACACGTCTTCGGGTCGAGTTTGACCGATCCTGTCGCGTCCCTGAGCATCATCACGTCACGGCTGGTGCACTTGCTGTACTGCGCGAAATCGGGGCCGAAGCCGTGCTCGGTCTTATTGGTGTCCCAGTGTGGGAACTTCTCCCGGCTGTAGCCTTCCATCGACTCTTCGGGCGCATCGACGAGCTGACCGAGCAGGTCGTTGATGTCCTTGCCGGATACGGTCGCGGCATTCGCGGCATTCGCGGGTCCGGATCCCTTGCCGGTCCGCTCGTCGGTAGAGGAACAGCCAGCTGCGACAACGACAGCCAATACGATGGGTGCACAAACAGCGAGTACGCGACGCGCGGTGCGGGACGACAACCACTTCACAAAGATCGAACTTCCTAGCCTCGCACCGATGAACTTGTCGGGCGTCAAGCTACCTGCGGCCGCTCGTCCCGTATGTGATTGTCGCGTATGACGTTCGGCACAGCTAGTCGAGAAACGCATGGCGTGGCAGGGGGACTCGACGGCAGACATGGAACCACCCCTGACTCGGCGTGCCGGCGCCGTTCCAGGGGTGGTCGTGTCACGAATGAGCTCGTGCGCGGCCGAATGAACGGGCCGGTTGTCCAGGCCGGATGATCCGTTCTCGCGGCGCCACGAGGCTGATGAGGGAAGTCTCGTCGTGCCGTGTCGTACTGCGGATAACTCCTCGTGACGGTCTGTGTGAACTTCATTGTTCTTACGTAGAGAGACAGTAGATCATTCCAGATTCCTTTGCAATCACTTTACTTAAGTCTGAGAATCTCCTGAATGGCGCATCGAACGGTTGAAACATATACGGCTCACATACGGAAGTTAGGTTTACCTGCGGTTGCGCTGAGATCGGCCGTACAGGCGCCTTCCGGGCTGGTGACGAGCGTCACATTCGATGGCGGTCACGGCGCGGCCGAAAACTGTGTCGAAACCGGGTGCAGGCACAAAAAGCCGGATCCAGGAAGGACCCACATCATGGCCACCGTCGACGTTCTCGACTCGTTCATCAACTACACCGACCTCGGTACCGGTTCGGTACCGGTGGTATTCCTGCACGGCAACCCGACCTCATCGCACCTGTGGCGCAATGTGATCCCGCACGTCGCCGATCAAACCCGGGTACTCGCACCGGATCTGATCGGAATGGGTGCGTCCGGGAAGCCGGACAGCGCCTACCGCCTCGCCGATCACGCCCGCTATCTGGATGCCTGGTTCGACGCGCTGGGCCTGGACCAGGTCGTCATCGTCGGCCACGACTGGGGCGGCGCGCTCGGCATGCATTGGGCGGCAGGGCATCCCGAGCGCATCCGGGGCATTGCATTGATCGAGACGTTCCTGCGGCCGATGCGCTGGGAGGAACTCCCGCCGCTCGGCGCCGAACTGTTCCGGAAATTCCGGACGGCCGAGGGGGAGCGAATGGTGCTGGTGGAGAATACGTTCATCGAGTTCAACCTGCCGAAGGGCATTGTCGATCTGAAGCAGGAAGATCACGATGTGTACCGCGCACCCTTCCCGACGCCGGAATCGCGCAAGCCGATGCTGGCCTGGACGCGGGAATTTCCGCTGGAGGGCGAACCCGCCGATGTGGTCGCGCTGGTGGAGAACTACGACCGGTGGGCCGCGGACTCGCCGGAGGTGCCGAAGCTCATCATGGGGCTCGACAATGGCGTCGGCCTCGGTTCGCCGGAGGTGATCGCCTGGGCTGCCGAGACGTTCGCCAGTGCCGAGGTCGTGTCGGTCGGGGAGGCGGGACATCACGCTCCGGAGGATCAGCCCGATGCCATCGGGACCGCCGTCGCGACGTGGTTGCGCGCCCACTCGTTGACAGCGGCGACCGCGAGTGCATGAGCCGGGTGCGCCGCGCGGGTGCGAGTCACCCGCGCGGCGCATATAGGACTTGCGTAACGGCGGATACCGCCGAAGGATTGTGCGGTGGAACCCGAGCTATCGCACCCCGACCCGCCCACGGCAGAAAACACCGAAGACATCGCTCGGGAGCGGGAACTGGTCGATCGGGCGATTGCCGGTGACGCGGCCGCCATCTCGGATGTGGTGCGGCGGCTACAGGATCCGCTGTACCGGCTGGCGCTGCGCATGGTGTGGCGGCCCGCCGAGGCCGAGGATGCGACGCAGGAGATCCTGCTGCGCGTGGTCGGCAATCTCGCGACGTGGCGGG
This sequence comes from Nocardia pseudovaccinii, assembly GCF_050942345.1. Lineage (NCBI taxonomy): Bacteria > Bacillati > Actinomycetota > Actinomycetes > Mycobacteriales > Nocardiaceae > Nocardia > Nocardia pseudovaccinii. The sequence goes on along the minus strand of NZ_CP192074.1, from coordinate 8,462,136 downwards.
GTGAGGCCAAGCTGCTGACCTGGGCCTACCGGATCGGCGTCAACTATCTGCTGAACCTGAAACGCCAGACGCCCCAGGAGGCGGCGCAGCTCAGCCTCGACGCCTACCGCGACGGTTTGGCGGACGGGCTCGCCGCCGACGACTATCGCGGCCCCGAGGCCGAACTGCTCTCCCATGAGGTGCGGTTGAACTGTACTCAGGCCATGCTGCAGTGCCTGGCCCGCGACGAGCGGGTCGCCTTCGTGCTCGGTGACGTTTTCGAACTCGGTTCCGCCGATGCGGCCTGGATTCTGGGTATCACCGCACCCGCCTTCCGAAAGCGGTTGGAACGCGCCAAGAAACGCATCGGCACATTCCTGAACGCGACCTGCGGGGTGGCAAATCCCGAGGCCTTCTGTCGCTGCTCCCGTCGGGTGGACAAGGCATTGGCGCTGGGGCGCGTCGATCCTGAGCGGCCGGTATTCGCCCGGCATGCGGTGAGTGCGGGCGGCCGCAGCGTCACCGAGGCCGAACAGCAGATGATCCGGCTGCACGACGCCGCGGCGGTAATCCGGCTGCATCCGGATTACGCTGCGCCGCAGGCGAAAATGGACGCGATCGCCGGATTGCTGAATTCGGGCAGATTCCCGATGCTCGACTGATTACGCGTTGGCCGGAAAGCGCACGTCGGTCAGTTCTTCGGATTTGGTCCACAGTGCGGCGGCGAGGTCGGCGTTCGCGGCGGCTGCGCTGCGGCCGACGATCTTCGGGTGACCGCGGAATTCGAACCAGCTGTCCGGGCCGATGTAACTTCCCGGCGGCAACTCCTGGCTGGCGGCGAACAGCGTGGGCAGCGCGCCGAAACTCGCATCCTGGGCGAGCAGTCTATTGCCCGCCTGCATGACCTCGTGCAGGATCCGGTTGCCGGAATGGCCCTGCAGATTCGTTGCGGCCCAACCGGGGTGGGCGCTCAGCGCGAGCCGGGATCCGGATTCGGTGAAGCGCCGCTGTAGTTCGAGGGTGAACAGCAGGTTGGCCAGTTTGGACTGCCCGTAGGCGGCGGCGGAGTTGTAGGACCGGGTTTCCCAGTTGAGGTCGTCGAGGTCGATGCTGCCGCGTCGGTGCGCCTGCGAGGAGACGGTCACCACGCGCTCGGTGATATGCGGCAGTAGCAGATTCGTCAGGGCGAAATGGCCGAGGTGGTTGGTGCCGAATTGGCGTTCGAAACCATCTTTCGTGCGTCCGGCGGGGACCAGCATGATGCCCGCATTGTTCACCAGCACATCGATATCGCCGGACCAGTCCGCGGCGAAGCGGCGAATGGAGGCCAGGTCGGCGAGGTCGAGTTCGCGTACCTCGGTACGACCCGACATGCTCTTCGCCGCTTCCGCGCCGCGCGCGATATCGCGCACCGCGAGCACGACGCGGGCGCCGACGCGGGCCAGTTCGCGGGCCGTCACCAGGCCGATCCCACTGTTGGCGCCGGTGACGACGACGGTGCGGCCGTCGAATCGGGGCAGATCTGCGGAAGTCCACTTGTGGTTCGTCATAGCGCCCAATGTAGGCAGCGACAACAAAGTAGTCAATGCCAACAATATCGCGATATCGGATATCCTGCAGCAACCATGAGTTTTGTCCGCTCCCGCTCCTATCACCACGGTGACCTGCGCGCCGAACTGCTCCAGCGTGCCGAGGCGACATTGCGCGAGTCCGGCGTGGACGGGCTTTCGCTGCGTCAGCTCGCCCGCGACCTCGGCGTCAGCCACGCCGCGCCGAGCAGGCACTTCCGGGACAAGCAGGCGCTGCTCGACGCGCTCGCTCTGGTCGGCTTCGACCGGCTCGCCGCGGTGTACGGCGAGGTCGGCCCGACCGGATCGTTCTCCGAGCGGCTGCATGCCGTCGCGCGCGCCTACCTGGATTTCGCGATCGACAATCCGGCGCTGCTCGCGCTGATGTTCGCGCGCAAGCACAGTCCGAGCTCGGGCGAGGAAATGCTTGCCGCGGTCGGACGGGCATTCACCGTGCCCATCGCCTTGATCGCCGAGGGGCAGGCGGGTGGCGAAGTCGTTGCGGGGGATCCGATGCGGATCGGTATCGCTGCCATTGCCGCACTGCAGGGTTTGGCCACTTTTGTCGGGTCCGGGTTCGTCGAAGCGGAGAACGTGGACGTGGCACTGACCGAAACGATTACCCAGCTGACCTACGGTCTGCGCCCCCGCGATTGACCGGCGTCTACCTCGAGGAGAAGAACACGATGAGTCCGACCGTCACCGCACGGCACGCCTTCGACAGCGCGGTCGCGCTGACATTCGACGGCGCCGGAAACTTCAGCGGTCGGACGACTCCCGAATACGGCAATATGGTCGGCCCGTTCGGCGGCATCACCGCGGCAACGATATTGCGTGCGGTACAACAACATCCGCAATGTCTCGGTGACCCGATCTCGCTAACCGTCAACTTCGCGGGCCCGATTGCCGAGGGCCCCTTCGTCATTGCGGCGCAACCGGTGCGGACCAATCGCAACACCCAGCACTGGACGCTGTCGATGAGCCAGGACGGCATCGTGACCACCACGGCCACAGCGGTTTTCGGTACCCGTCGCGAGACCTGGACCGCTACCGAGGCCACCGCGCCCGCCGCTCCGCCACCGGACACCGTCGAGCCGGACGCACTGCCCGAATTCATTGCCTGGGTGGACAATTACGAGATGCGCTTCATCGAGGGCGGTATCACCCAGCTCGACGGCGCTGCGGCACAACCGACTTCCACCACGACGCTCTGGGTCCGCGACCGGCCCGCGCGCCCACTGGACTATCCGGCCCTCACCGCGCTGAGCGATGTGTTCTTCCCGCGGGTGATGCTGCGACTCGGCCGCGTCGTTCCCGCCGGAACCGTCACGCTGACCGTGTATTTCCACGCCGATACCGACCGCCTCGCCGCCCAGGCCGATCACCCGCTGCTGGCCACCGCGCGCTCTCAGCATTTCGGCAAGGGGTTCTTCGATCAGTCGGCCGAACTCTGGGCGCACGACGGTGGGTTGCTCGCGACGAGTCATCAGCTGGTGTACTTCAAAGCGTGACGGATCAGGCCGGTCGGAGCAGCGGCCCGGTGAGTACACCGCGAATGGTCTTGGCGGCGACGACGGCCCAGGCACTGACCAGTCCGACGTACAGCACGACCGCGGCGACGGCGAAGAGATCGGCGCCGGTGTGACCGTAGAGCACGGTGCTGCCGGTAATGCAGGTGCCAAGCGGGAAGGTGAAGCCCCACCAGGTCAGGTTGAACCGCAATTCGCCTGCGCGAGCGGTCTTTACGGTGACGGCGGTCGCCAACGCCAGCCACAGCATCGCGAATCCCCAGGTGACGACGCCGAAGATGACCGAGAAGACGGTCAGCCCCTTGGCATAGAGGTCGGGCAGCGCCGAGGGACCGGCAGTGGCGAGCAGGCCCGCGGCGGTGACGGATTGGCCGAGCGGGCCGAGCACGAGCCAGAGGGTGGGCACCATGCCCGACTGCGGGACGCCGTGGTGCACCAGGCGTGACCAGATCATGGTGGTGGTGACCAGTGCGGCGATCAGGCTCAGGCCGAACATGGCAAGGCACAGCACGATCATGGTGAGGCGCGACTGGCCTTCGGGCAGATAGGGGACCAGCAGTGCCCCCATGGCCGCCGACACCATCGGCGGCACCACGGGCATCAGCCAGCCACCGAAGGCGGCATCGGGCTCGATGTGGAAGTGGGTGAACATCCGGTAGGGAATGGCGACGGCGGTCAGCAGGCCCAGCGCGGTGCCGAGCGACCACAGCAGCCAATCGATGGTGAGCGCGGCGTCGAGGCCGATCACCTCGCGTCCGAGCACCAGGGTGCCTCCGCCGACGGTCACCAGTGCCATGGGCGGTGCGCCGTAGAAATGTGCCATGACCGGGTGATCCTGGTGGCTGCGGGCCTGCTCTGGGTAGCGCACCCAGTGCACGACCCAGGCGACGCTCAATGCCACCAGCAGCAGTGCCGCCAGTGCCCATACGACGGTCGCCGCGCCGCGCAGTCCGGGGAACTGTAGCGGCAGCGTGGCGGCGGCATTGGCGACAATGCTGGTGCCCATGACGGCGGCGAACCAATTGGGTGCGAAATGCCGCAGTGAGGGGGTTTCGATGCGGTGGGTCGCGCTCTCGCCGAGCAGTTGCCGCGTGGGTGCGGGGCGCAAGGTTGCTATGGCGGTCATGAGTCCAGGTTCGTCGGCTTCGGCGGTGTCGAGTAGCCACCGCATTCCTATGGATGCATAGACTCGTTCTATGCCCCTGTCGCCGCGTGTCCCCGACCTGGCCGCGCTCGACCTGCTGCTTTCGGTCATCGAACTAGGCAGTCTCGGACGCGCGGCGCAGGCGCACGGCATCAGCCAGCCCTCGGCGTCCTCCCGCATCCGCTATCTGGAGAAGCTGGTCGGCGTGCCGGTGCTGGAGCGCACCACCCTCGGTTCCCGGCCCACGCCCGCCGGGGCATTGATCGCCGAATGGGCGCGCGGGGTCGTCGATGCGGCGGAGCAATTGGACGCGGGCATCGACAGCTTGCGCTCCGAGCGTGATTCGCACCTGCGGGTGGCGGCAAGTCAAACCATTGCCGAATACCTGTTCCCCGGCTGGCTCATGACCCTGCGCGCCACGGCACCCGATACCGCGATCGCGCTGCAGTCCGGCAATTCCGTCGAGGTCGCGCAGGCGGTGCTCGACGGCAAGGACGCCATCGGCTTCATCGAGAGCCCGCGGAATTTCCGTGGGCTGGACAGTCATATCGTCGCCCGTGATCAGTTGGTCGTCGTGGTCGCCCCGCAGCACCGCTGGGCCGGGCAGGGCTCGGTCGACCTGGCTGAACTCGCTCGAACCGCGCTGATCCAACGCGAACCCGGATCGGGCACCAGGACCTGGTTCGAAAATGCTGTCGCGCGGGCCATTCCGGGCTGGGAACCCACGGTCGCGCTGGAACTGTCCTCCACCACCGCGATCAAAACCGCGGTCGCCTCCGGTGTCGGTCCCGCCGTCCTCAGCTCCCTGGCCGTAGCCGCCGAAATCGCCTCGGGCACTCTTGTTTCCCCGACCGTCACCGGCCTGGATCTGACCCGAACCCTGCGTGCGGTCTGGCCGACGGGCCACCGCCTCACCGGCCCCGCCCGCGACCTCTACACCATCGCCCGCCGCAACTCCTAACCTGCTTCGGAAGTTTGGGCCGTCGGCGGAATTCCGGTGTCCAGGAAGCGGATCAGGCGATCGATGCGGATGGTGTGGTCGATACAGCGTTCGAGGTTATTGCCCACCAGGGCGATATCGATGGCGGCTTCGGTGGCGGTTCGTTCGGTCAGGGCCGAGTGGAGTTGCCGCTGAAGTTGATCCATTGCGGGGGTCCCGGATTCGGGAGTAACGGGTTGGCGGCCGGTGGCGACCGATTCGCCCGCGAGGGCGGTGTGGTGTGCGGCCAGCCGACCCATGGCGGTGAGGATATCCATCAGGGGTTGGGGCGCAACGGGTTCCGGATGGTACTTGTAGACCTGATCGGCGACGCGGTTGATCAGCGAGCCGATCCGGGACAGTTCACCGGCGATCTGGATGGCGGTGACCACATGCCGCAGGTCGCGCGCGACCGGCGCCTGCAGTGCGAGCAGCACCACCGTTCTTGCCTCGCAGGCGGAGTACATCTTCTGTAGCTGCTCGTCGATTGCGAAGGCCTCATAGGTGGCGGCGAGATCGGCATCGCCGAGCGCGGCCGTGGCACGCTCGGCGGCATCGTGGGCGAGCCGACACATGAGCGTCAAATCATTGGTCAACGCGATGAGCTCGCGAGTGAACTGGGTCCGCACTCCGCACATTGTCGCTTATCGCCGCGCTATCCAGTACACGAATCTCGAGTCGATCGTCGCAATGGCCGAAATCCGTGCGTGTTCGGCTGGCGGGATTGTGAGGTGAAGCGCGATGTCTCGGCCCATCCGCGGGTGCACTACAGCGCGACCGTTGTCGCGGCGAACCCCGAACCGGCATCGGACGACGGCGTGTGGCGAGCAACGGTCGCCGCAGATGCGATCGGCCGGTGCTAGCGTCGGGACATGGCGAACTTGCGTGATATTCAGCACCGAGTCGTGACTACATTTCAGCGGCGGTTGGGGAATCCGATTCTGCGCAGATTGCCGACGCAGCAGTTGCTGGAGACCGTCGGGCGCAAGAGTGGGCAGCCGCGTATCACGCCGATCGGGGGGCGACGAGTCGGCAAGGAGTTCTGGCTCGTCTCCGAATTCGGTGACAAGTCGCAGTACATTCGAAATATCAAGGCCGACAACCAGGTTCGATTGCGGCTGCACGGACATTGGCACACCGGTACCGCGCACCTACTGCCGGATGACGATCCGCGCGCGCGGTTGCAAACATTGCCCAAGGCCAACAGTGCGGGTGTTCGATTGCTCGGCACCGACTTGCTGACCGTCCGGATCGATCTCGACGACTGACGCACCGCATGCGCCCGATCACACGCGATCGAGTGCGAATAATTTGCTGACACGATGGAAGTCATGCTCCGTGCGTCGACTTCCCGCTGGACCGTATTCATCCCGCTACTAGCCGCGATCATCCTGGCCGCCACCTGGGGGCGATCGCTACCCGGAATCGGCGTGGTCGTGGTGATCGCCGCACTGGCCGGTGCGGTGCTGGCGGCGGTGCAGCACGCCGAGGTCATCGCGCATCGGGTCGGTGAACCGTTCGGGTCCCTGGTGCTCGCGGTGGCGGTGACGGTGATCGAGGTCGGGCTGATCGTCACGATGATGGTGAGCAGCGGGGAGAAGTCCGCGGCGCTGGCCCGCGACACCGTTTTCGCGGCGGTCATGATCACCTGCAACGGTATTTTCGGTCTGGCGTTGCTGGTCGGTGCGGTTCGCAGGCGGGTGGCGGTATTCAATGCCGAGGGCACCGGCGCGGCGCTCGGCACGGTTGCGACCGTGTCCACCCTCAGTCTGGTCCTGCCGACCTTCACCACCAGTAAGCCTGGGCCGGAATTCTCCCCAGCGCAGTTGGCCTTCGCCGCGGCGGCTTCCCTACTGCTGTATGCCCTGTTCGTAATGGTGCAGACCGTCCGGCATCGCGATGATTTCCTGCCCGTCGAGGAATCCGATGGCGCTGATGAGCGCGGCGATCGGCCCACGGTGCGCGCGACGCTGCTCAGCCTGGCCATGTTGATGGTCGCCTTGGTCTCGGTCGTCGGTCTGGCCAAGGTGGTTTCGCCGTCGATCGAATCGGCCGTCGCCTCGGCTGGTCTGCCGCAGTCCGCGGTCGGCGTGGTCATCGCACTGCTCGTCCTACTGCCGGAAACTCTCGCGGCCGTGCGTGCCGCTCGCCGCGATCAGGTGCAGATCAGCCTCAATCTCGCGCTCGGCTCCGCGATGGCGAGCATCGGCCTGACTATTCCGGCGATCGCCGTAGCAACTATCTGGCTAGACGGTCCGCTGGTCCTCGGGCTCGGTGCGACGCAGATGGTGCTGCTCGCTTTGACGGTCGTCGCCGGTGTGCTGACGGTGGTGCCGGGTCGCGCGACGCTGTTGCAGGGCGGTGTCCATGTGGCTCTGTTCTCGGCTTTTGTGTTTCTCGCCGCGAGTCCGTAGCCGGTGTGACCGGATCCATGAATGACCACGCTGAGCGGGGAAACGGTGACTAAGTGGCGAGCATCACAGCTTGCCGATTTTGTTGTTACTCGCCGTAACGATTAGCTTGCTGAATGTTGGCATCGACGCCGAATCCGGAGAGTGCGGCATGAAATTCGACACAGCCCGTGCCGCAGGCGCGACACCGGGATACGGACTATGACGCCGGACCTGCATACCCGCGAATCCGCGAGTTCGGTTGTCCGGAAGAACTTTTCGGATACGGTCGTCTCGTCGCTGCGCACCTTCGGCCGGGCGTTCGGCGTCGCGCAGGAGTCGGTCTTCGGCGCGGTCGGTGATATCGCCCGCGGCCAATTCCAATGGCGCGAGGCCCTGCTCCAGGCTTGGCGGTTGATCACCGTCACGACCGTCCCCGCGATCTTGATGGCGATCCCGTTCGGTGTGATCGTCTCGATCCAGGTCGGCAATCTCATTCACACCCTCGGCGCCGATTCACTGCTCGGCGCGACGGGTGGACTCGGCGTCATCAAGCAGGGCGCACCGATGGCGACCGGATTTCTGCTCGGTGGCGCAGGCGCGGCGGCCATTGCGGCGGACCTCGGCGCGCGCACCATTCGCGAAGAGATCGACGCGCTGAACACCATGGGCATCAGCCCGATTCACCGCCTGGTGATCCCGCGAATGGCGGCGATGCTGGTGGTCGCGCCGCTGCTGAATATCCTGATCATCTTCGTCGGCATCATGGCCGGATACGCGGTCGCCATCGGCGGACAGGGCGTCACGCCGGGTAGCTACTGGGCCACCTTCGGCTCGTTCACCACCACCGCGGATGTGTGGGTCTCGCTGGTGAAGGCGCTGATATTCGGCTTTCTCGTGGTGGTCATCGCGTGCCAGCGCGGGCTGGAGGCCAAGGGCGGACCGCGCGGTGTCGCCGATGCGGTGAACGCCGCCGTGGTGCTTTCGGTCGTCTCGATCACCGTGGTGAATCTGGTGCTCACGCAGGTCACCGCCATGTTCCTGCCGACGAGGCTGGCGTGATGGCGATTTCGTCCTACGCCCCCAAGGGGTTCGGCTGGGTCACGCGGTATTTCCGTCGCGGTAGCCGGGTACTCGGTGCGGTCGACGGGTTCGGCTTCGTCGCGGTATTCGTGTGGCAGGTGCTCGCGGCGATTCCGTTGACGCTGAAGCGGTATCGCGGTGAGACCATGCGTGCCATCACCGATATGACCTGGGGTCGCGGCTCGGTCGTGGTCGGCGGCGGCACGGTGCCGATGATGATCGTGCTCGGACTGGTGATGGGCGCATCCGTCGCGGTCGAATCGTTCGCGACGTTGAGCATGCTCGGGATGGGGCCGGTCACCGGCATCGTCTCGGCCTATGCCACCACTCGTGAATTGGCTCCGATCGCGGCCGCGGTCGGTTTCGCGGCACAGGCGGGTTGCCGGATCACCGCGGAGATCGGTTCGATGCGCATCTCCGAGGAGATCGACGCCATCGAGGCGCTCGGTCTGTGCTCGGTGCCGTTCGTGGTCACCACCCGGGTGCTCGCGGGTGCGTTGGCCATCGTGCCGACCTTTCTGATCGCGCTGATCCTCAGCTACGCGGCCTGCCGTGGCATCATCACGCTCGTGCACGGCCAGTCCGCGGGCGTCTACGACCACTACTTCTTCCAGTTCGTCTCCGGCTTCGACGTGATCGCCGCGGTGATCAAGGTCGCCATCTTCGGGACGGTGGTGATCCTGGTGCACAGCTATTACGGATTCTTCGCCACGGGCGGCCCCGAGGGCGTCGGTATCGCGTCGGGTCGCGCGGTGCGCACGAGTTTCGTGGCCATTATCGCGATCGACATGGTGCTCAGCATTGTGCTGTGGGGCTTCAACGCGGCGATCAGTTTTACGGGGTAGCGGATGCCGAAGTATGGAATGCCCGGCGTTGCCGCGGATAAGAAGCGTTCGCGGACGGTCGGTTCGGCGATCATCGCGCTGATAGCCGTCGTCGCCCTTGCGACCACGCTCTATCGGAACCTGCGCGCCGACGAGGGCCTGCGGATCGCCTTGCACACCCGGGAAATCGGTGACGGTGTCAGCGCTGGCACGCAAGTGCGTCTCGACGGTGTGCTGGTCGGCACGGTCGCGCGGATCGCGCCGGATGCGCGCGGCACCCAGCGAATCACCTTGCAGCTGGACCAGTCTCGGCTCTTCGGCATCGATGACAGCCTGCGTGTCGACTACGCGCCCGCCAACCTGTTCGGCATCAGCGAACTCGAATTGCGCCGTGGCCCGGGCGGTTCGCCGTTGCGACCGGATGCGGTCATCGATCTGACCGGGGGACGCGCGGCGGATGTCTACGACGCGACGATGGGCAGCATTCTGCGCAGCCTGTCCCAGGTCGGCGCGACCATATTCACACCGCAGCTGGCCAGTGTCATCGCCCAGGTCTCCGCGGATTTCCAGGCATTCACCCCGCTGGTGCAGGCGCTGATCACGGTGGCACGCACCATTGCCGACAACCAGACCATGCCGACCTCCGAACTCGTCGGCAGACTCGGCCCGGCCTTCGACGGCGGCGGCAAATTCGCGGGCGCGACCATCCAGGTTCTCGACCAGATCCGCGATATCAAGATCCTGCAGACCGATCGCGAACGCTACGACCGCGGTGTCGCGGCGCTGGCCGGCAGCATCCTGCCCGCGCTCGGAACCACGCTGACCACCGCGGGCGGCCACTTCGCCGAGGGCGCCGACATGCTCGCGCCGATACTGAATGTGTTGGCGCAGATGGTCCCCCGGCCCCAGCAGTCCGCGGCCGAACTGCGCGCCCTGCTCGAGCGGCTGCGGGCCGCCATGCCGGATACGCCCGACGGTCCGGTGCTGAATCTCGATGTCGATCTGCGGGGTGTGCCCGGTATCGCGGTGCCGCTGCTCGGTCAGGCGGGTGTGCGATGACGGTGCGTGGCGCGGCCTGGCGGCTCGGTGTTTTCGCCGCGGTGATGATCGTGGTGCTCTCACTCGTGCTGACGGCGATCAAGCGGCCGGTGGCCGGGGATACCGAGGCGCACGATGCGCTGTTCACCGATGCCAACGGCTTGAAGGTCGGTGATGACGTGCGCATGTACGGCGTGCAGGTCGGCAAGGTCGAGGGCCTATCGCTCGACGGCCTCGAGGCCAAGGTCCGGCTCACCGTCAAGACCACCACGCCGATCTATGACAACAGCACCCTGGCGATCCGCTATCAAAACCTCACCGGCCAGCGGTATATCGACCTGCAGCAGCAGCCGAATCCCGGTGTCCGGTTGCCCGCGAACGCGGTCGTCGATACCGAGATGACGTTGCCGTCCTTCGATGTGACCAGCCTGTTCAACGGCCTGAAACCGGTGCTGGCCACCATGTCTCCGGAAGCCGTCAACCAGTTCACCGAAAGCATGCTCGCGGTGATCGAGGGCGACGGTTCGGGTTTGGGTCCGGCCATGGATGCCATCGGCAAGCTGAGCAAATACGTCGGCGATCGGCAGACGGTGATCGCGACGCTGGTGCGCAATATGTCCGAACTCGCCGACCGGGTCGGTGGCCGGGTGCACTATCTGGTTCCGCTGCTGGCCCGGCTGACCGATATTTTCCAAGCGCTGCAGGCGAATATCGGCGGCCTCGCCGAATTCGCGATGAACGCGCCCTCGGTGCTCGGACCGCTCGACCGGCTGCTCGCCACCGTCGGCCTGACCGCCGGCAGCGGCGCGGATATCGACGGGCTCCTCCGCAAACTCTTCCCCGACCCGCAGGAAGCCGTCGACGTTTTCGGCAAGTTACCGGGGCTGCTCGCCTCGATCGACAATGCCGTGCCGCACACCGTCGCGGACTGGAAACCGGAGTGCAGCAGAGGGAATGCGGAGCTGCCGAATCCGGTGCAGGTGCTGATCGGCGGACAGAAGGTGGCCGTATGCAACGGGTGAGACGGTGGTTCGGCGGAAACACGCCGATCCTCGACGAACCGGCGCGGCTGCGCAAAGAAGTGCGGCTCGGCATTATCGGCGCGGTGCTCGTGGTCATCGCAATGGGCGCTGCCGCGGCGCTTTACGTGATTCCGTTCGGCAAGACGACCTATACCGCAGAGCTGTCCGAGGCGCAGTCGGTGAAGTCCGGCGACGATATCCGATTGGCGGGCATCTCGGTCGGTACCGTGAAATCGCTGGAGCTGAGACCGGATAAGGTCGTCATGCGATTCACCGTGGACTCCGATGTTTTCGTCGGCGACCAGACCTCGCTGGACGTGCGCATGCTCACCGTGGTCGGCGGCCATTACATCGCGCTGTTCCCGGCGGGCACCGAGCCGCTCGGCGACAAGCCGATTCCGGCCGATCGAGTTCGCCTGCCCTACAGCCTGATTCAGACCTTCCAAGATGCGACGACACCGATCGGCAAGATCGATGGTGATACCTTGCGGCGCAATCTGGCCGCACTCGACAAGTCGGTCGAGGGCGCACCGGATACCTTGCGCAGCACGCTGGATACCGTCGGCAGCTATATCGATGCCATCGACCGCCAGCGCACCCAGGTTTCCAGTGCCATTGCGGTGGCGGATGAATACGTGACCATGTACGACGGCGCGAAGAGTGATCTGCGCAGGCTGATGGAGAATGCCAATCTGCTCGAGACCGTACTCCTCGATAAGCGCGCCGAATTGCGCGAATCGATTGCCTTGCTCAACAGCGTGGTTCAGCGGGTCGCCGCACTCGCGCCTTCTTGGGATTCCACGCTGAAACCCAAGGCACAGCAGTTGGCCGATGCCCTGCCGCGGTTGGAACAGATGGGCGGTCAGCTCGAGCCGATCATCTCCTCCGCACATGATCTGAGTCAGAAATTGCAGGGCCTGGTGATTCCCGAGGGCGGGATCGTGGCGGATCAGTCCGGTGCAGTGTGCGTGCCGCTCCCCGGTAAGGCGTGCTGATGCTGAACCGGGTGCTCGGCTCGCAGGCGTTCATGTCGATCGCCGGTGCCGTCGTTGTCGCCGCGCTCGCGGTCGGCGGGTATTTCATCGCCTTCGATCCGATGCGGAAGACCGAATCCTATTGCGCCATAATGCCCGACAGCATCGGGCTGTATCCGGGCAATCAGGTGACGATGCGCGGCATCACCGTCGGCACGGTGACCTCGGTGCGGAACCAGGGCAAGAGCGTGCGGGTCGAATTCGATGTCGATGCCGACCATCCGGTGTACGCCGATGCCTCGGCCACCACCGTGTCCGACACCGTGGTCGCCGATCGCAATCTGGCCGTGCTGTCCAGCGGTAAGAACATGCGGCGCTGGGACAGCGGTCAGTGCATCACCAAAACGCTCACCCCGAAGAGCCTCACCGAAACGTTGACCGCGCTGTCCTCGCTTTCCGATCAGCTCAACGGATCCGATCAGAATTCGCTGGCCAAGGGGCTCGCCTCGATCGACGCGGCGACCGCGGGCACGGGTCCGCAGGTCAACGAGCTGATTCGCAAACTCGGCTCCGCACTGAAATCACCCGATGCCGATATCGGCCATCTGGCAGGCATTTTCGATGCGTTCGCCTCGGTATCGCAGAAGGTGAATCAGTATTGGGGCGACCTGCAGTCCATGCTGGTCCGCATCGGCCCCGCACTGGATCAGGCGAGTACCGAATTGCTCGGTCCCGCAGTGCAACTCTTCGACGGCCTGCGCCAGATTCTGCCCATGCTCAATGACATCACCACCATGTTCGGTGATCCGATCATGCGCGCGCTCGACGCCAGTGTGCCGCTGATCAAACTCTTGCGCGCCAATGTCGGTTCGCTGCGCGATGTGGTGCTCATGACGCCCGCGCTCACCTCGGCATTCCGCACGGTGGTTTCCGATGGTGCGCCCGGCATCAGCTACGCGCCGCCGAAGGTGGCCATTGCACAGCAGAACGCCGAAGAGGTCTGTGCCGCGGTCAACGCCGTCACGCCGGGCAAATGCATGGGCGCCGCGGACGGCATGGTCGACACGCAACTCGTTCCGCTGGTACTGGGATTGGCAGGTGGACGATGAGAAAGCGTCTCGTGGCGACCGTGCTGGCGACCGGAATCGCCTTGGGCGGCTGTGCTTTCGATCCGTCATCGGTGCCGGTCCCCGGCACATCGGTATCCGGAGCCACCTATCGCGTGAAGATCGAATTCGCGAATGTCCTCAACCTGCCCGCCAAGGCCAAGGTGATCGCCAATGGTGCGCAGATCGGCACGGTCGACAAGGTGACAGTGGTCCCGGCGGCCGATGCGTCCACGGGCCGAGGTGGATTCGTGGTGGTCGACGCCGATATCGCGAAGTCGGTGCAACTGCCAACGACGACCATTGCGGAGCTGCGGCAGAACACCGTGCTCGGCGATATCCACATCGCGTTGACCACGCCGTCGAATGGTTTCGGTTCGCTGCTCGGACCCGACGGCACCATTCCGATCGAGCGGACCAAGCCGCCGGTACAGCTCGAGGACACCATGGCCGCCATGGCCTTCTTCGTTCAGGGCGGTGCGATCGGCCAGCTGCAGGACATCATCACTCGATTCAATTCCGTACTGCCGCGGGATCCCAGGGAGACCGCGCGCATCTCGAAGGTGATGGGCGGCGATGCCGCGGATCTGGCGGCGAATCTCGACCAGGTGGATTCGCTGCTGTACGGCCTGCTCACCAATTCCGAAGTGCTGCATGATATTCGGCCCGAACTGGACAATATCCTCAGCGCCGAGTCGGTAGCGCAGGTGAATGCGGCGACGAATTCGTTTGCCGGAGTGGCGAATATCTTCGGCGTACTCGGCCCGGTCGGTCGCTCGATGACCTGGCTGGCACCGCTGGTGCAGGCCGATGACGCGATGCTGCAGGCCTTCGTGCCGATGCTGACCGGTGGTCCGCTGGACCTGCGGTCGCCCTCGAATCTGGCCATGCTCGTCGCGTTATTGCGCGACAAGATCATTCCTTTCGTGGAACGCGGGCCGAAGCTGAATATCAGGACCGATGGCACCGCCGTATCCGAACCCGAGCAGGTGGATCGGATCATTCGAACGTTGCGCATGATCGGAGCGGTCCGATGAAGGTGGGTTCGCTGATCTCGCTCGGCGGTATCGCCGCCATCCTGATCCTCGGCGCAGGCTATCTGACCTTCGGTGTGGTGCGGTTCGATCCGCTCGCCGATTACACCAATGTGTCCATGGTGCTGCGGAATTCGGGCAGTCTGGGAGTGGGTTCGCCGATTCTGCTCACCGGTATCCCGGTCGGCAAGGTGACATCGGTGGAGAATACGGCCGCTGGCGTCGAGGTCGGCTTCCGCGTCGACAAGGGCCAGCAGGTGCCGACCGACAGCACCGTCACCATCGAACAGCTCTCCGCGCTCGGCGAGCCCTATGTGCAGTTCGTGCCGAATACCGACGGCGGGCCGTATCTGAAAGACGGACAGCGGCTCGATACCAAGGACATTCGCACACCGCTATCGATTCCGGAGGTGGCGCGGCTGGTCACCAAGACCATGAACCAGCTGGATCCCACTGTGGTCGGCTCGATCGTGGATACGCTCGGCAAGTCGATCTCCGGCACGTCCGCGGTAATGCCGGAACTGGCACGCTCGGGCGATCTGCTCGCTGCCACCATCATGACCAGGGCCCCGAAAATCGCCGAACTGCTCAATAGCTTTCAGCTGGCCGCGAGCGATATCGAATGGGCCGGACCGGCCACCTCGATCGGTGCGCCCGATCTGGCGCGATTCGGTCAGTCGCTGGACGATCTCGTCGAGGCGGTCGGTCGCTTGGTCACGGCCGGGAACAGTCCGGAGATGTATCTGGAGGGCGACGGTCTGGTGCCGTTCCTGCAGCGGGTGACCGAATGGATGGACAAGGTCGGGCCCGAGCTGAAATCGCTCATTCCGGGGTTGCGGCCGCTGGCCGACGCGGTCGCCGCCAGTGCGCCGCGCATCGATCTCAGCAGTCTGATCAGTCAGGCGCTGCGCGAAACCGGCGATGACGCCGTCAAGCTGCGTGTCGGCGTCAAATAAGGCACTACCTGCGCAAACGCAGGTCGCAAAAGTTGATATTTCGCACTGCGATCTTCGGTAGCCTGCCAGCAGAGCTTTTCGTGAAGGTAGTCCCTACTCGGCACGAAGGCGGTGTGATGGTGGAACCCGGCGGCGGTACGACATCGGGAAACGACAGCGGGCGCGTCCTGACCATCGCGGCCGTTATCGCCGCCGCGCTCGCGCTGGTGGTCGCGATCGCGCTGCTGCGGTCGAATCAGGATTCGAACAACGACGCACCGACGTCGGGCACGTCGAGCGCCAAAGCCAGCACCGCCCGTCCCGCGCCCCCGCTCGTGCCGCAGTCGAACCGTGCGACGACCTCCGCGGGGCAACCGGCGCGCAAGCGTGGCGACGATTGCTCGCACGAAGGGGTCGTCGCGCAATGGGATCAGCGCAACGGCCTGTGGGTCTGCGCACCGCAGGAACAGGCGCGCGAGGCGCACCGGAGCGGCGACGATTGCTCGCACGAAGGGGTCGTCGCGCAATGGGGACAGTCGCCGGATGGCCACTGGACCTGCATACCGCAAGGTCAGGGCGTCGCGGAACCGCCGCCGGTGCCGCAGAATCCGGTGCCGCAGAATCCGGTGCCGCAGAATCCGGTGCCGCAGAATCCGGTGCCGCAGAATCCGGTGCCGCAGAACCCGGCCCCGCAGAACCCGGCCCCGGAAAATCCAGTCCCGGAGAATCCGGCCCCCAACCCGGTCCCGCCGAATCCGAACCCCAACCCGGTCCCGCCGAATCCGATCATCATCCCGGGCCTGCCCCCGCTGCCGCCACTGCCCGGATTCCCGTAGCCGATCGACGACGAAAACCGTTCGACACGGCTGAGATGCTCGATTGGTGATCGTTGTCCCCGAATTCTTCGCCGATCGTCTCGTCAAGATGGAGCCTGCGGCTCGGGCTTGGTTGGATGGTCTGCCCGAACTCGCGGCTCGGTTCGCCGAGCGCTGGGAGCTTCGGTTCGAGGGCGCACCCATGTATGGCTACGGCGGCTTGGTGCTGCCCGCCGTGCGCGCGGATGGCGGTCGGGTTGTGCTCAAACTCGGCCATCTCACTCCCGAGACTCGCGACGAACCGGTCGCGTTGACCGCTTGGGCGGGCGATGGCGCGGTGCGATTGCTCGACAGCGACGCCGAGCACGGCGCGCTCCTGCTGGAACGACTCGATCCCGCCCGGTCGTTGGACTTCGAGCCCATCGACGACGCGGTTCGCATCATCTCCGTCCTGCTGCGTCGGCTCGCCATCCCCGCTCCGTCCGGAATCTCTCGCGACCTGCGTACCGAGGCCGAGCGCTTGGCCGAGGATCTGCCGAAGAACTGGCAGCGCCTCGGCGGACCCTTCCCGCGCAAGATGCTCGACGCGGCCGTCGACGTCTGCGCTCAGCTCGGTCCGAGTGCGGACCGACTGCTGGTGAACGAGGATCTGCACTACGAGAACGTCCTCGGCGGCACCCGCGAACCATGGCTGGTCATCGATCCGCAGCCCCTGGCGGGCGATCTCGAATTCACCACGCTGTCGCTGCTGTGGAACCGGCGCACCGAATCCGCCCTCGACGATCGATTCGCCGCCGTCGTCGATATCGCCGGACTCGATCCGGATCGCGCCCGCGCCTGGACGCTGGTCCGAGCCGTGCAGAACTGGCTGTGGTTCGTCGAAGACGAGGACACCGAAGACTTCGGCTGGCCCGCCGTCCAGGCCATTGCCCCGTGGGCCCTGCGCTGACGCTCCTGGCCATGCGAAAGAAACGACTCCACGCCACCCGCCCCGCAGACGCCCCATGGCGAACCCGTCGGCGCGCCAGGCCGACCGAGACCAGGCCGCCCAACTTCACCGCTCGACGCTCCGCGCGTCGTCGCTACTGGTGAATCGCGAAAGCCGGGAGGACGTAGCGTTCGACGAGAGCGCGCTCGGCGCTGGGATCGGTTGCGGGCCAGAACAATAGCGAGAGGACCACGCGGACGATCCACTGTCCGGCGAGCGGGTCACCGCTGGTTCCGGTGAGTTCCGTTGCGGCCTCGGCCAATCGGGGATTGCCCGCGAGATAGGTGTCGACCTCGTTCGGGCTGGTCGTCGTCAGGAAGGCCGTGGCGACCGGGTCGGCGCGGACCGCTGCGAGCGCGGCGAGGATCGCGTGGGTGATGCGGTCGGGGCCGGTGTGGGCGGCGACGGCGCGCCGGATGATCTCGGCGTTGCGGGCGGTGGCCTCGCTCAATACGGCATCGCGCAATGCCGACTTCCCGCCGACGTAGCGGTAGACCGTGGCGCGCGAGCATCCGGCCGCGGCGGCGACGTGATCGATATTCAATCCGGCCATGCCCTTGCGGGCGATGAGGTCTGCCGCGGCGGCGTGGATGCGTTCGATCGCGAGGTCGCGGCGGTGGCCGCCGGCGAGCCAGTCGGGGTGTCCGGTCATCGCGACCTCCCAGATACGGTTCGAAAAATTTGTCTCGAGTTAAGACATTCTAGGCGCGGATTCGCAGTGCGTCAGCAGGTCGGCGGCAGGCGCCGAGACATGGTCCGACCTGCGGATTCGGTACCGGAATCTCAGTTTTCCGAGGCTATTGACGAGGGCGGGCGGCACCGCGAAATCTGGTGTGCGGAAACCGAAACCGTGCCGGAGAGGTGAGCGAATGACCCGAGTTGAAATCGACCTGTTCGACCCCGGGGTACTCGACGATCCGTATCCGCTCTACGACCGGCTGCGCACCGAATCGCCGGTGCACCGCATCGCCGACACCGATTTCTACTTGGTCAGCCGCTGGGATCTGGTCACGGCGGCGACCACCCGCCCCGCCGACTTCTCCTCCAACCTCACCGCCGCCCTGGTGCGCCAACCCGATGGTTCGGCGGCGGTCTTCGATCTGGACGGCGGGGGACAGGCCATCCATGTGCTGGCCACCGGTGACGATCCGACCCACCAGGCGCACCGCAAACTGGTGCTGCCCGCGCTTGTCGCGAAACGCATTCGCGCACTGGAACCCACCATTACCGCTGCGGCGGACCGGCTGTGGGAGGAGGGTTTCCGTGACGGACACATCGAGTGGATGTCGGCCATGGGCGACCGATTGCCGATGACCTTGGTGGCCGAGCTGATCGGCCTGCCCGATGCGGACATTCCCCAGTTGCTGGCCTGGGGCTATACGAGTAATGAACTGCTCGACGGCGTGGTCACCACCGACCGGCTGGTTGTCGTCGTAACCGCCGCAACCGAACTCGCCGATTATCTGCGCCGCCAACTCGTCCAAGCTTGCGACCATCCGGGCGACAACCTTCTCGGTGACCTGGCAAAAGCCTGTGCCACAGGTGAACTCACCCGCGATGTCGCCGTCCTGATCCTCATCCAACTCGTCGGCGCGGGCGGCGAATCCACCGCGGGCCTCATCGGCAATGCGACCCGCATCCTCGCCACCGATCCCGCGCTCCAGACCCGTCTCCGCGCCGAACCCGACATGCTCGCCACGTTCCTCGAAGAGGTTCTGCGCCTGGAGTCTCCGTTCCGCGCCCACCACCGCCACGTCGTCCGCGACACCACTCTCGGCGACACCGATCTCCCCGCGGGTAGCCACCTCCTCCTACTGTGGTCGGCCGCCAATCGCGATCCCGCAATCTTCCCCGCGCCCAACGAAATCCGCCTCGACCGCCCGGCTCGACGTAATCACCTGGCCTTCGGCAAGGGCATCCACTTCTGCGTCGGCGCGGCCTTGGCCCGGTTGGAGGCCCGCGTTGCTCTGCAAACCCTCCTGACCCGCAGCCCGTCATTCGGCCTGGCATCGAATCCTGATGCAGTCCAATGGGTTCCGAGCATTTTCGTGCGCCGCCACCGTCGTCTGGACCTCACCGTCCACTGACAGGATGGTCTGCTCAATGCGGATGCTGCGCCGCGTAGGTCGCCCGCTCCAGCGCCCGCCGCCGCGCCCGCTCCGGATTCTGCAAATCCGCCGGGAGTCCGTGTTTCGCCAGGCGATGCGCCCGATTCATCGGCATGAAGGCCGTTGTGTAGAACAGTGCGAGCAGTAATGCCAACAGCACCATCGACCCGCGCAACCACAATTCGCCTGGGAACAAAAGGAATACGGCGAACAGCGGGGTGAACGGTACCAGCCCGCGCACGATATGACGTGGCGTCGCGTACTTGCCGGTGAGGTCGTTGCGCACCCATTCGCGCAACGGATCCGGCAGGCGCCGCCCGAAGGCGTAGCCGATCCACTGGATGGGATTGGGTCGAGTCATGCATGCACTCCTCTCGAGGTGGCAGGGTCACCCGCGCGACGCGCGGCCTCGTTGACCCGGGTCAGTACTTCGCGCAGTTCCTCCAGATCCGCCAATGTCACGCCGAGCCGCTCCACCACGGCGGGCGGAATCTGCTCGGCCTGCTTGCGCAGCGCCCGCCCGGCCGGGGTCAGATCCACCACGAGGTTGCGCTCGTCACGACTATCGCGACCTCGTGTAATCAGCCCGGCCGACTCCAGCCGCTTGAGCAGCGGCGAGAGCGTCGGCGAATCCAGCTGAATCGCCTCGGCAATCGCCTTCACCGACATCGGTGCCTCACCCCACAGCGCCAACATCACCAGATACTGCGGATGTGTGAGCCCGAGCGGCTCCAACAGTGGGCGGTACACACCGAGCACCGACCGATTGGCCACGGCCAGCGCGAAACACACCTGTCGATCCAGCCGCAACGGATCGTCGATCTCCATGGCACCTCCTAGGGTCGACATCCAACTTAGCGCATGAATAGTTAATGCACGAAGTATTAGTGCTCGATATCACCGGCATGGGCTGCGGCAGGCGAAGGATGCTTTCGCTGTGCGCGCTGGTCGTCGCCGACCCGGGCTGAGCGGCGTTGTCTTCACCGGATCTGGAGCGGGGCCTCGATAGCGTGAATCTATGGATCCCGCCGGTGCGCGCCCGCGCATCCACGAGCTCGACGCCGTGCGTGGTTTCGCGCTGTGCGGGATTCTGGTGGTGAATATCTGGCAGATCACCGATATGCGGGCGATGGTCGGGCCCGGAACTGTGGATCCGACACGGCACGTGTTGTCCGTGCTGTTCGAGGGACGGTTCTTTCCGATCTTCTCGTTCCTCTTCGGGCTCAGCTTTTCGCTGTTCCTGGATCGCGCGGCCGAGTGCAATGACCGGCCACGGCTGGTACTTGCGCGGCGGCTCGTCGCGCTCGGTGTGTTCGGTCTGATCCACCATGTTTTCCAGCCGGGTGAGGCGTTGCTGCCGTATGCGATCGTCGGGTTGGTGGTTTTGCTGCCCGCCGCACGGCTACCGCGCTATGGGATATTGCTCGGCGGGTTGGTCGCGACGATCGGTGTTCCGGTCACGATCGGCGGCGGGCTCGGCCTGGTGCCCGGTCTGTTCCTGCTCGGTCTGGCCGCCGACCGCTTCGGCCTCGCGGATAACCTGCGCTATCGCGGTTGGGGGATCGCGGTGGTATTCGTGCTGGCCGTACCCGCTGCGGCGGCCGCCGGGGTGTGGGAGTACCGCACGCCGTATAGCGCGCTGTGGACCGGCAGTGTGGCTCCGGTCGCCGGACTGCTCGGCGCGCTCGCCTATCTCACCGGATTCCTGCTATTCCTGCGCACCGAGACCGGTGAGGTCTTCGCGGAGGTGCTCGAGCCGATGGGGCGGATGGCGCTGACCAATTACGTCTCGGCAACCGGACTTGTCCTGGCCGCTGATCCATGGCTCGGCCTATCCGATTCCAATCGCTACGGCGCACTGCTCGGCTCGGCCGCCGCAATTATCGCGGTGCAGGCACTGTGGAGTTGCTACTGGTTGCGCTGGTTCCGCTACGGCCCGATGGAATGGGTGTGGCGGTGTGTGACCTGGTGGCAGCTGGTGCCCAACCGTTTGACGCGACAGGAACGCCGGAAACTCACAGTGCCGTATGGGCGCGGTCGCTAGGGAAATCTCAGCAACTCACCGCAGACTGGGGCGTCATGGACCAGTTGGTGCTGATGTTCGTCTTGCTATTCGCCACGATCCTGGCCGAACCGCTCGCGCGGCGACTCGGTATCGCATCGGCGGTCCTGATGACGGTATTCGGATGTGTGCTCGCGCTGATACCCGTGGTTCCTCGAGTCGATGTGCCGCCCGCCCTGATTTTGCCGCTGGTGCTGCCGCCGCTGTTGTACGCGGCAGCACGGCGGACCTCATGGCGGCAGTTCGCGGAGAATTGGGGTCCGATCGCATTGCGCGCGGTCGGGTTGGTGTTCGCGACGGCCGCCGCGGTGACGGCGGTCTTCCACGCCTGGTATCCGGCGCTGCCATTGGCGGCTTGCCTGGCGCTCGGTGCTGTTGTCGCCCCGCCCGATCCGGTGGCCGCGACGGCCATGGCGGGCAAGCTGGGCCTGCCGCGCCGCCTCGTGGTGACGCTCGGTGGGGAGGGGCTGTTCAACGATGTGACCGCGATCGTCATCTACAGCGTCGCGGTACAGGCCGTGCTCACCGGCAAGTTCTCGGCATGGCACGCGGCCGGTGAGTTCGTGATCTCGGCGGCGGTCGCGATCGTGGTCGGGATGGCGCTCGGCTATGCGGGCAGCAAGTTGACCAGCAAGCTGGCGGAGGCATCCTGGCAGGTGGCGCTGAGCCTGCTGTTGCCGTTCGCCGCTTACGGTGTGGCCGAGGCGTTTTCGGGGTCGGCGGTGCTGGCGGTACTGGTGTGCGCGCTGTATCTGACCGATGCGGGTACCGATTTCGGCGATCGCGATTACCGCCTGGTCGGCGATGCGTTCTGGGAGATCACCGAAATGCTGATCAGCGGTTTCGCTTTCGGATTGATCGGCCTGGAACTCGGAGTCGTACTCGACGATACGGGCGACGGCTGGCCGCGACTGCTCGGCGTCGCGAGCGTCGTTGTCGCGGTGGTGGTGGGACTGCGGCTGGTGTGGCTGTTGACCACCCTTTCCCTGCGCAGGTGGTGGTGGCGCGACGAGGACGCCGACGAGCCCTACACCTGGAAGGAAACGGTCGTCACCTGGTGGGCGGGCATGCGCGGCGTCGCGACCATCGCACTGGCACTGGCCATTCCGCTGCTCACCGATGCCGGCGAACCGTTTCCGGGCCGCACCCAGATCCTCTTCACGGCCTTCGCCGTCGTCCTGTTCACCCTGCTGCTACAGGGCCCTACGTTGCCACTTATCGTGCGGCTCACCGGTGTTCAGGCCGACTCCCAGAAGGAACGGCTGCTCGAACGAAGCCTTTGGGAGCGTGTCGTCCGCGCGGAACTCGACTGCCTCAAGCAGATCGCCGAAACCGAAGGCCTCCCCGACGAAGTCTACGAACGCCTGCGCAACCAACTCCGCCAACGCCTGGCCCGAGCCGATCCTGAGGCCGCCGACGAGGACGCCAAGGCGCACGCGGCCCGAGATCTGAATCTGGTGATGAAGATTCGCGATATCCAAGGCGATGTCCTGGAAGCGGGCCGCCGCGAAGCTCTGGCCGCCCGCCGCGAACCCGGCATGCCTCCGGACCTGGTCGACCGGGTAACTCGACGCCTCGATCTCGGGCGGCGTTAGTCCGGTTGGGTGGACGGGAGGCGTCGATCTCGGGCGGCGTTAGTCCGGTCGGGTGGACCGGAGGCCTCGGCCTCGGGCGGCGTTAGTCCGGTCGGGCGGACCAGACGCGTTCGACGTACTCGGCGAAATCGGTGGCAGGTCGGCCCAGTACCGCATGCACGCCGTCCGACGGTTCGGCGATGCGCCCAGTGCGCATCAGCTCGAACATCGCGTTCAGCGCTGTCGCGACCTCCTCGGGAAGACCATGGGCGAGCAGTTCGGTGCGGTAGGCGTCGGGTGTCAAAGTCTCGTATTCGATGGGGCGCCCTGCCGCCGTGGCGATTTCCGAGACGGCCTGCGCGAATGTCAGCGCACGCGGCCCCGACAACTCGTAGACCCGCCCCGCATGGCCGTCCCGAGTGAGCACCGCCGCGGCTACCGCGGCCACATCCTCGACATCCACGAACGGCTCACCGACCTCGTTCATCGGCAGGCCGAGCCGACCGGCGGACAGCGGCTCGAACCACAGGTCTTCGTCGAAATTCTGAGCGAAGTTATTGGCGCGCAATACGGTCCATTCGGCACCGCTGGCCCGCACCGCCGCTTCCGCGGCGCGCATGCCCTCCCCGAACTCCTCGTTGACGTGCTCGATTCCGCGCCCCGACAACACGACGAAGCGCCGTACACCGCTCGAAACCGCCTCTGCGACAAAGGCGGCAACCGGATCCGGATCATCGGGTGCGATCAGATAGACCGCCTCCGCGGCGTCCAGCGCACCCGCCCAGGTGGCGGGTTCGGACCAGTCGAAACGCACCTCGCCGGAACGCGATGCCGCGCGGACCTTTTCGCCCGCCGCACGTAAGCGGGCGACAAGCCGTCGCCCGGTCTTGCCGGTACTGCCGAGAACCAGAATCGTCATGATTCGAGTCAACCGGGCGCCGCGGCGGACGACCATGGACGAGCGTCCGCCGTCCATGTCCGATCATCCGCGGTGGATATCGTTGGGATGTGGACCCGTTCGACGATCTGCTGCGCGGTGTGCGCGCGACCGGCGCGATATTCGGTACATCGGTGCTGACCGCGCCGTTCGCGGTGCGCTTCACCGACGCCGCCGCGCTGACCCTGCTCGCGCCGCTGCGTGGCGAGGGCTGGTTGGTGGTCGACGGCGCGGCGCACCATATCGGGGTGGGGGAGACCGCCATCGTGCGCGGTCCGGAGCCGTTCGTGTTCACCGATGACCCGGCGGGCACCGGCAATCCGGTCGACGTGTGCTGCACCGCGCTCGAGGAGCCGGTCGGCGACACCGTCCTGCTCGCGGGCACCTATCAACTCAGCGGCGCGGTACCCGATCGGCTGCTGCGCGTGCTGTCGCGGGTGGCCGTCGTGAGCGATGACCACGATTGCGGTCCGATGCGCGACTACCTGGAGGTGCAGCTGTCCGGGCCGCGCCCTGGACGTCAGGTGGTACTGGACCGACTACTGGACTGGCTACTGGTATGCACCTTGCGCGACTGGTTCGGCCGGGAATCCCCGCCCTGGTACCGGGCCGCGAGCGATGACGTGGTCGGTCCGGTATTGCGGGCGATGCACGAAACACCGGGCGCACCATGGACACTCACCACGCTGGCCGCCGTCGCCGGAGTCTCGCGCACCACGCTCGCCAAGCGGTTCGCCGAACTGGTCGGCGAACCGCCGCTGGCCTATCTGACGGATTGGCGGATGACGATCGCCGCGGACCTGCTGACCGAACCCGGCGCCACCGTGAGTGCGGTGGCCCGCCGGGTCGGCTACGCGGATGCCTTCGGATTCAGCACGGCATTCAAACGCGTGCGCGGGGCGAGCCCGAGCGAATACACCAGGTCCGCCTACTTCGCGCCGACGCCCGCGGAGCGGATCGCGTCGAGCACTTCACCGTAGGAAAGGGTGGAATTCACGGTGATGGTTTCCGAGGTGCGGTCGACGTCGACCGATTGCACGCCGCCGAGGTTGTAGAGCGCGCGTTCGGCGACCACAGCGCGTTCGTCTGAGTAATCGGTCATATCGAAGGTATAGGTCATCACGACCTCCTTGTAGGTGGCTGTCCTTCGATCCGGCAGATAACCGAATCGGCAGTTTCCAAACGCCGCGCCGGTCGGGTGTTTGACTACGGAATTACCGGGCATAGCCAGAAAGTAATGTCAACCAGCGCAACGGGATTGTCATGATCATTCTCATCGGCCTCGTCGTTCTCATCGGCGCGGTAATTATCGGCGTTGCCGGAGTGGCGGCCAATACGGGCGAAGTTCGTACGTCATCCAGCGATTTCGGGGTATTCGACTATCACTTCACCGCTTCCGCGGGGGAACTTTTCCTCTACGGGATCGCGATCGGAGCGATCGGGATGCTCGGCCTGAGCCTGCTACTCGCGGGCGTCTGGCGTAGTTCCCGCCGCAACAGCGCCACACGGCGCGATCTGCGGCAGTCGCGCCGGGAGTTGGCGGCCCAGGAAAAGGCCAAGGCAAAGGACGCCGGGCAGCGTCGAAGCACGCCACCGGCGGCGGCACCGCCGCCTGCCGCGACCAAACCCGCCGCGCAGGTCACCCCGCCGCAGGGCGGTAAGCAGGTGTGGAGCTGGAATCGGTTCATGCGCCAGCCCGGCGGGTCGGCACCGGTCGAAACATCCGGCCGCGCAACGGTCAAGACGACCAAGTAAAGGAAAGAACGATGATCATCCTCGGCTTGATACTCCTCATTGTCGGGTATCTACTCGGCATCGGTCTGCTCACCACGGCCGGAATCATATTGCTGATCATCGGTGCGGTACTGGCCCTCGCCGGGTCGGTGGGGCGGCACCCGGTCGGCGGTCGGCGGCACTACTACTGACGCCGGTGCGCTGAATACAGAATGGGCCGAGGGGTTTCCTTCGGCCCGTTCTCATACCCCGGCGACACCCGCCAATTGACCGATGCCATAGGTGACCGCCATCGCCAGCGCGCCACCGACCACCACTCGCACCACCGCGCGCCCGCGATTGCTGCCGCCGAGCCGCGCACTGACCGACCCGGTGATCGCCAGCGCGATCAGCACCGCCGCGAATGTGACCGGAATGCGCGCGGTGGTCGGCGGCAGGATGATCGCCAACAGCGGCAGCAGCGCACCCACGGTGAACGCGACCGCCGAGGAGGCGGCCGCGGTCCACGGATTGGTCAACTCGCGCGGATTCAGACCGAGTTCGGCCTCGGCGTGGGCCAGGAAGGCGTCGTGCGCGGTCAGCTCCTCGGCCACCTTGCGCGCCGTCTCCGCTGTCAGCCCCTTCGACTGATAGATATCGGCCAGTTCGGCCAGCTCGAAGTCCGGTTCTTCCTTGAGTTCCGTGCGTTCCTTGGCCAGTAGCGCCCGTTCGGAATCCCGCTGTGCGCTGACCGAAACGTATTCGCCGACAGCCATGGAGATCGCACCCGCGGAGAGTCCGGCGATGCCCGCGGTGAAAATGGCCGCGGCGCTGGTCGTCGCCGCGGCGACACCGACAACCAGACCCGCGGTCGAAACAATGCCGTCGTTCGCCCCGAGTACGCCCGCCCGCAACCAGTTCAGCCGAGAGGCCAGACCCTCGCGATGCGGTTCATGTGGGTGCGGCGAACCGGGCGTCTTGTCCATAAGCCGCAGACTATGCGAAAGTCCGCAAAGTATCAGCTAGCCGAACCGCCAGCGCAACGATCGTCAGGGTCGGATTCGCATGGCCGGTGGTCGGGAAAACCGAACTGCCCGCGACATAGAGATTGGCCATTCCGTGCACCCGGCAGTCGGTGCCGACCACGCCGTCGCGCGGGTCCGCGGACATCCGGGTGGTCCCGGTCGGATGTGCCCAATCGGTGAGCACCAGCGGCAACTCGCTGTCCATCCGCGCCCAGTCGTACAGCGTTGGGGCCGGGAATCCCAGTCGCGCGAACTCCTCGACCGCCAAGGCCGCCGCCCGGCGCACGGTTGTGTCTTCCTGCGGATTCACCCGCCAATCGATCCGGGACAGCGGTACACCGAGCCGATCGGTGCGGTCGGTCAGCGTGACGCGGCTGTCCGGGTTCGGCAGCTGTTCGACCATGCAGCGCAATTCGATTCGATCGAGTTTGTGCGGCAGTCCGGCGTGTTTGATGAGCCTGGCCCGCGCGCCCGCGAGCAGTAATCCGGCGTGGCTCATCGCGACTCGCGCATCGTGCCGATCGCCGCGTCCGCGCAGCAACTGCTTCACCGACTCCCATGGATCGTCCTCCGCGGTCACCTCCTGTAGCCACAGTGCGCAGTTGAGCAGGCCCTCGGCCTCCTGGATCTTCGGCGAGAGCGCGACGCCGTGCAGGAAGGTGTGCTTACCGTGCGGCGTCTTCACCACGTACTTGCCGAAGCGCTCCAGCGCGCTGTCCGCCACGGCCGGATCCAATGCGCCGACCGCGCCGCAGCGGTGATCCATCAGATACCGGCCGACCATGTCGTGCCGGTTGCCGATGCCACCGGGCACGCTTCGCCGGGATGCCAACAGCAGCCGCGGATTTCCGATGCCGCCGGTGGCCAGGACGAACGCGGATGCGCGCACTGACCGCGGCTGCGGATCCGCTCCGGCGACCTGTACCGAAACCACCCGGGTGCTTTCGGGATCGGTGTCGATATGGGTGACCGTCGCATCGATGAGCACCCGGATATTCGGTGCGACAAGATCTTTCACGTGCGCACCGAAGCGCTTGCAGTCGAATGGGTCCACCGGATCACGGCTGATCTGCCAGAAGTACGGACGCAAGCGCGTCGGATCGAGGGCATCCGTGGGTTGGGGCCGACCGGCCAACTGCCAGAACGCGTCATCGGTGAAGCCACTGCCGTAGCCGATGCCGATATGTTCGGCCGCGCGCGCCAGATACGGCTCGAGGCCGACCGCGCCGATCGGCCAGCCCGAGCCGGAAACCCAGGGGCGGCAATTGAAATCGAGATCGTCGAGCAGACCGCAGCGACCGCTCCAGGTATGGGACGCACCGCCGAGGATCCGGTCGCCCGCGACTCGATCCGACTGCGCCCGGCGCGCGCCCACATTCTCGATATCGGCTAGTGCGTCGACCTCTTCGGTCGCGGTCAGCCCGCCGCTTTCCAGCACCAGGATGCGTAGTGGTGTTCCGGCCAGCTCGGTCGCGATGGTCAGTCCGGCGGGCCCGGATCCGATAATGACGATATCGGCGCTCAGCTCGTCGTCACCGACCGTGCGCAGCTCATCGATTCGCAACGGCGGTCCTCTCCCAACAACCGCATCCAGCCTATGGGACCCGACATCGCTGCGTTCGCGGTTCAACAACCTCGGTTGAAGAATGCCCGCACGTAGCCCGCGGACTGCCGGATGTACATCCAGGTCCAGAACTTCAGGCCGCTGTCGCTCGGGCTGGCCACCATGGTCAACTCGCCGTGGAAGCATTTGCCGACGATGTACCTGGCCCGCGACACATGCGGGGTATAGGTCACCACGATGATGTGGTGCCAGCCGTAAAGGCTTGCCCGCCGGGCGATCTCGCGCGCCTCACCGTCGGTCGTCCACGGATCGGGTACGAAACAGCTGACGGTGAACTCGAATCGGGGCGCGCAATACCGGTCCATCACCGAATCGTCTTCGCCGGTCGATCGGGAGATCAGCAGTTGCGGTGCGTATCCGCGTTCGGCGAGATCGAGGCCGACATCGAAACGCTCATATGCGGTGCCGCCCAACACCACGATCGCATCGGCACGGCGCAACGGATCGGTCTGCGGATGCACATACACCGGCAGTCCCGCCACACCGAGGACCGCGACCAGGGCGAGCAGTGCACCGAGAAATAAACCAGCTCGTCGTAGGCCGGGCACCGTTCCGACGATACCCGTGTCTGACATCGGCGCAGTTCACACCCGAATCCCGGTGTGGCACAGCATGTCCGGCGACCATGCCCGAATCTGCTGAGCCCTAACGATAGTCGGGGTTCTCGAAATCGAATCGGCAGCCCGCATCCCATTCGGAGCGCTGATTGCCGTGGGCGGGGATGCCGCTGTTGTCCTTCAACATCCGGGCCAGGTGGAGCAGATTCCAGGTCATGAAGGTCGTATTGCGGTTGGTGAAATCGTTTTCCGGTCCGCCGGAGCCCGGATCCAAATACGACGGTCCGGGGCCTGCCTCGCCGATCCAACCGGCGTCGGCCTGCGGCGGAACCGTGTAGCCGAGGTGCTGGAGGCTGTAGAGGATATTCATCGCGCAGTGTTTGACGCCGTCCTCGTTGCCGGTGATCAGACAGCCGCCGACCCGGCCGTAATAGGCGTACTGGCCGCGCTCGTTGAGGATCGACGAATTGCCGTACAGTCGCTCGATCACCCGTTTCGTGACCGAACTGTTGTCGCCGAGCCAGATCGGCCCGGCCAGCACCAGGATGTCGGCGTCCATCACCTGCCGCTGCAGCGCAGGCCATGCATCCGTGGCCCAGCCGTGTTCGGTCATATCCGGCCAGACGCCGGTCGCGATGTCGTGATCTACGGCTCGGATATGCGAAACCTGGACGCCGTTCTTCGCCATGATGTGGGCACTGACATCGATCAGGCCCTGCGTATTGCTCGGCTCGGGGGAGCGCTTGAGCGTGCAGTTGATGAACAGCGCCCGGAGGTCGTCGAAGGTTGTCATCTCCGAAGTGTGTGCTGGTCCGGGGGGCGCGACAAGGAGTACGCCCGGCATGTCACGGACTCGTCAGAGCTCGCGATTGCGACTCGACGTGCTTTCAGATTGCCGATGGACCGGGCGCACCGGCAACCGGTGCTGCCGGGGCGACCACGGCGTGCGCGGACTGCGTGGACCGGACCCGGCGGGCCCGCAGCCGCTGTCGATGCGACGCCCGCGATCGGGTGAACCTGTCGATCGGAAACCGCGGTCGGACATGTCGATACGCCTTGCGTACCCCTCGCACACAAGTCGATATATAGCGCGCCCGCACGGTGACATCACGACGGCAATCGCATCGACCCAGAGAATTCCAGGCAACCATCAGCGTCCGATAAACGTTGAATAAACGCCGCCTAATCCGCGACGTCAGCGGTCGGCGCGGCACTGAAGAGCCGGTCGATGGTGGGCGGCGCCAGCCCCGCGCGCCGGAAGATCTCGGCGGCCTCGCCGAACTCCGCCGCGGCCGGACCGGTGCGTCCCTGTGCCGCCAACGCGCTCGCGTGCAGAGCCAGGGCACGCGCCCGATCGATCGGATCGGCGGCCTTGGTGAGCAGCCGAACCGCCTCTGCGGCTTGGCTTTCCGCATCCGCGACATTGCCGGCGCGCAGCTGGATCTGCGCCAATCTGGTTCGCGCCCAACCCTCCCAGAGTCGCACACCATTGCGCTGCGCGATCCGCACGGCATCGCGGCCGAGTTCGAGTGCGCGCTCGTGCTCTTCGCGCATCGACAGTGTGGCGGCCAATTCGTGGGTGGCCCAACCGAGTGCGACCGGATTCGACGACGCCTGCGCCAGCGCGATGGCCCGATCCGCGATGTCGATCGCTTCGTCGTATCGTCCTGCCTCGCAATAGGTTCGGGTGACCAAGGCCAGACACCACGCCTGCATCGACCGGTCACCGAGTTCACGGGCGAAGCGCATCGCATTCTCGAAATGCCGACGCGATGTTTCGACATCGCCGAGCCGCCGATCGGCAATGCCGAGCAGTACCTCCGAAAGCACCGCGATCCGGCGATCGGCGTCGTCGGTGGGTGGCCCGGCCGCCGCGTCGAGATATTTCAGACTCGCCTCGACTTCGCCGAGCCCGACCTGCAGCAGCGCGCCGAGCGCGACCCGGATGCGACGTTCGCTCGCGTGCGACTCGCGAATCGCGGTGTCCAGCAAGGCTGTCAGCGCTTCGGACAGTTCCCTGGCGCGGGTGCCCGCGTCCATCAGTTCGGCCATTACCCAGGCCAGATCCGCCGCCACCTGCAGTGCGCGGCCACCGACCCTGGCGGCCTGCCGGTGCAGCGCGATCACCACCGGTCGCTCGACGTCGTTCCAGACCTGTCCCTCGGCGCCGCTGGTGAACTGCCGCCCGGGCACCGTGGTCGGGATCAGCAAGCGCGTGATGTTGCTGTAGTCGATGGCGCTCAACAGGTTCTTCGCACCCGCGAGGTAGTAGTCCAGCAGCCGGCCCAGCACCGCCGACTCGTCCTCGTCGGCGACGCTCTGGGCGAAAAGACGCAGCAGATCGTGGAATCGGTAGCGGCCGGGCACCGTCGTCTCGAGCAGGCTCAGGTCGACCAGCGATTCGCATATCCGTTCGGCCTCGGACTCCGCGATGCCGAGCACCGCGGCCACGCCGTCGACCGGCAGATCCGGGAAGTCGACGAGCGCGAGTGTGCGAAAAGCCTTGGCCTGCTGCTCGTTCAGCTGCCCGTAGCCGAGCCGGAACGCCGCCTCGACGCCGAGTTCACCGGTCTCGAGCACCGCGAGCCGACCCTTCTCGTCGGCCAGTCGCGCCGCGAACGATCCGATCGTCCACTGCGGCCGGACCGCAAGTCGCGCGCCGACAATGCGCACCGCCAGCGGCAGGCAGCCGCACAGCGCGACGACCTGCCGTGCCGCGCCTTCCTCGGCCGCAACGCGTTCCGGGTCGAGGATGCGGATCAGCAATGCCATGGCTTCGTCGCGCTCCAGTACATCGAGGCGAGTCCGGCGCACGGCGGGCATCTCGGTGAGCGCCGAACGACTGGTGATCAGCACGGCCGTGCCGGGTGTTCCGGCGAGTAGCGGCGTCAATTGCGCACTGCCACGGGCATTGTCGAGGACGATCAGCATGCGCTTGCCGGAGAGGCGGGTACGCAGTTCGGCCGCGCGATCGTCGACGGCGCCCGGAATCTCGCCCTCCGCGATGCCGAGCGCACGCAGGAATCCGCCGAGCGCGTCACCGGGTGAGGTCGGCACCGGATCGACGCCGCGCAGGTTCACATACAGCTGTCCGTCCGGGAAGCGATCGCGCACGTGATGGGCCACATGCAGGGCCAATGTGGTCTTGCCGACACCGCCCATGCCGCCGACCGCGGAGATGGCGACCGCGCTGCCGCCGCCGGTCAACTGCTCGGCAATGTGCTCGACCAGTTGCTCGCGGCCGGTGAAATCGGCGATGTCCGGCGGCAGTTGCGCGGGCACGAACGGCTCCGGACCGTAGCCGTTCGATCGCGGTGCCGGCATTTCGGCGCGCAGGATGCGTTCGTGCATCGCGGTCAGCTCCGGACCGGGTTCGACACCGATTCCCTCCACCAGATCGCGGCGCGCCCGTGCGAACACCTCGAGCGCTTCGGCTTGGCGGCCGCAGTGATACAGCGCGGCCATGAGCAGCGCGCGGAACCGTTCGCGCAACGGATGCTCATCGATCAGCGGACCCAATTCGGCGACCGCGTCGGTGGCGCGGCCGACCTCGATATCGAGGGCGAGCCGGTCTTCGAGAATCGCCAAGTGCCACTGCTCGAGCCGGGTACGGTGCCGCTCGGCGAAAGGTCCGGCCAATCCGCTCAGCGCAGGACCACGCCAGCGGCCGAGTGCGTCGATCAACGCTTCGCGTGCCGCGTCCGGCGTTTCGCCGCGCACCCGTCCGGCCATGGCCACCAGGGCCTCGACCTCCTCGATATCGGTCGATCCCGGCGGTATTCGCAATGCGTAACCGTCACCGACCGAGACCAGCACCGTCGAGGGCGCGCGCGAAATCCGCTCCGGCTCCAGTACCCGGCGCAATTGCGCGACATGGGTGCGCAGCGCGGCAATGGCGCGCGGCACCGGATCCTCGCCCCAGATCCCCTCCACCAATTCCGCTGCGGTGACCGACTTTCCGGCGCGCAGCAATAGCGCGGCCAGTACCGCGCGACGTTGCGGAGGTCCCAATTCGAGCGGCGTCTCCCCACGCCACCCGCAGACCTCACCCAATACTGAAAACTGCACTGACCCGACCTCCCGGACCAGGGAGCTTACGCGCGCATCCGGCGAACGGCTCGTTCATTCCTTGACTATCTGGCGTTCATCGATCCCTGCTAGAGCGGTTGCAGCTCTGCTGCGGCGGATCGGGTGGCCGGACGTGCGAGGGTTCTCACAGATCCGGCCGAACAATCCTCGGCATTACGCCGTGATCCTCGGTGCATCCGAGCCCGCGTTCGGGGCGCTAGGCTGCGACGATATCGATTCCGATATCGGCTTTCGGTCACGTCGGTCTTGGACAGGCCGATCGACACTGTGCTGTCGTGTCGCCATGACGAAGATCGATAGACGTGGGGCTCGCATGGGGCTCGTCCTGGTGACGACGGTGCTGCTCGGTGCGTGCGGGAGCGAGTCGAAAGATCCGGCCCCGGCGCCGACTTCGGTGGGCCAGTTGGCCGATATCGAGCAGCAGCATCAGGCAAGGCTCGGGGTCTTCGCCGTCGATACCGGTTCGGGGAGGACCGTCGGTTTCCGCCAGGACGAGCGGTTCGCGATGATGTCGACATTCAAGACGCTCGCATGTGCCGCGCTTTTGCACGAACACCCGCTTGCCACAGGGTATTTCGATCAGATCATCCATTTCACCGAGGCGGATGCGGCGGCCGCGGGCGGTTCGGCGGTGACCGGCGCCCGGATCGACAGCGGTATGTCGGTGTCGGAACTGTGCGATGCGGCGATTACCCGCAGCGACAATGCCGCGGGCAATGAGCTGCTGAAACTGCTCGGCGGCCCGCAGGCGCTGACGCGGTTCCTGCGGTCCATCGGCGATCAGGTCTCCCGACTGGACCGCACGGAGCCCACGCTCAATACCGCCATTCCCGGCGACGAGCGTGACACCACCACACCCGCCGCGATCGCGGCCGACTACCGGGCACTGACAGTCGGCGACGCGCTCGCCGCACCTGAGCGCGAGCAGTTGACAGCCTGGCTGATCGCCACCACCACCGGCGGTGCTCGCATTCGCGCCGGACTGCCCAATGATTGGAAGACCGGCGACAAGACCGGAACCGGCGACTACGGTTCGGCCAACGATGTCGCCGTCACCTGGCCCGTCGGAGGCGCCGCACCGATCGTGATCGCGGTGCTGACCACCCATTCCAGCCCAGACGCCCAGACGGACAATGCATTGGTCGCGGAGGCGACCAAGGAGGCGGTCGGTCTACTGCGGTAGCCGGTGCTGCGCGCCCTCGCGCCGAACCGCGGTAGGCGTTGTGCCCCACCATCTTCGGCAGCATCGGGTGAAGGTGGCCTGTTCGGACAGTCCGATCAGCGAGGCCACCTGACTCATCGGCATATCGGTGGTGGTCAGGTAGCGGCGGGCTTCGTCGCGGCGGACCGTATCGAGGATGGTGGCGAAGGAGGTGTCCTCGGCTGCCAGGCGACGTTGCAGTGTGCGCGGGTGGATCGTCAAAAGTCTTGCCACGGCGGTGATTTCCGGCGGGGTGGTACCCAGTAGCTGTTGTACGGCGGCGCGGACCTTCGGTGCGATGGCGGCACCGGCGCCGCCGGACTGTTCGGCCAGGAATGCCATGGCCAAGCGGTGCAGATTCTCGTCGCCGCCGCTCAGCGGCCGGGTCGCCAGGCTGATCGGCACTCGCAATGCCGCCGCGGGACGCTCGACTCGCACGGGCGCGCCGAAGAACTCCTCATAGATACGGATCGGCGCGGCGGGCCGGTACGGCAGTTCGACCGAGCGCAGCCCGTAGCGCACGTCCACCAGCCGTTGAAATGTGCGGTGCACGAAGGCGAGTCCGAGGTCGGTACCTTGGACCGGTGTCGGTCCGCCGGGCTGGACGCCATAGCGCAAGGCGGTCACGCCACGGTCGCCGTACGGGTCGGGTTCGATCGTCAGACTGAGCGACCGCGCGTGCAGGAACAGATAGCGCGAACAGCATTCGAGGGCGTCGGCGAGCGTCGGCGAATTGCGGATGGCCAGGGCCAGCGGGCCGAGCATATCCAGATCCTGCCGATGCGAAATGCGCAGTCCGAGGTCGGGGCAGTCGAGCCGCTGCGCGGCCAGCTCCAGCGCCGCGGCGACCGCCTGATCCGGTACCAGCAGATCGTCGGCATCCAGCGCGGCGATCGGCAGTCCGACGGCGGTGGCGAACTCCTCGGCGTTCCCGCCCAGCTCGGCCACCGTCGCGCGAAATCCGCGCAACCCCGCGGACCGAATCACCGACATGTCGCCTAGAATCAAATACTTGTCGCTCAAAGTCAAGAATCTGGTCCGCTGGCCTCGCAGACTGGAACAATGAGGCCAGCATCGCGCAGCGATTCGATGAGGGGCGGTGGTCGGGTGACGGGTGGGCCGGAGACCGCCGTAGTTCCGGACCACCTCGATGTCGTGATCGTCGGCGCCGGGTTGTCCGGCATCGGCGCGGCGTATCGGCTGCAGACCGAATGCCCGGGCAGAACCTATGCCGTGCTGGAGGCGCGCGAATCGCTGGGTGGGACGTGGGATCTGTTCCGCTATCCCGGAATTCGCTCGGATTCGGATATGTTCACCCTCGGCTATCCGTTCAAGCCGTGGCGGGATGCGAAGTCGATCGCCGACGGTCCGTCCATTCTGCGCTACGTCGAGGAGACGGCCGCGGAATTCGGCATCGACCGGCATATCCGCTACGGCACCAAGGTGGTCGGGGCCGACTGGTCCACCGCATCGGCGCGCTGGACGCTCACCATCGAGCAGCGCGATGCTGCGGGCGGCACCACGCGGCGCACACTGACCTGCAATTTCCTCTACGCCTGCGCCGGGTACTACAACTACGACCAGGGCCACTCCCCGGATTTCCCTGGCATCGACTCCTTCGCCGGACAGGTCGTGCATCCGCAGTTCTGGCCCGAGGATCTCGACTACGCGGGCAAGCGCGTCGTGGTCATCGGCAGTGGTGCGACGGCGGTCACGCTGGTGCCCGCGATGGCCGAACAGGCCGAATCGGTGACGATGCTGCAGCGCTCGCCGACCTGGATCAGCGCCGTTCCAGGCCGCGACAAGCAGGCCGACAAGATCCGCGAGCTGGTGCCGCCACAGTTGGCGCACCGCGTGATCCGCACCAAGAACATCCTGTTCAGCATCGGTTTCTATCAGTACTGCCGTCGCCGCCCGGAGGCCGCGCGCAAACTGCTCACCGGGCTGACGGCACGAATCCTGAAGGATGAGAAGGCCGTTGCCGAGCACTTCACGCCGAAGTACGACCCGTGGGATCAGCGGCTGTGCGCCGTACCGGATGCCGATTTCTTCAGGGCGATGAAGAAGGGGAAGGCGCAGGTCGTCACCGACCACATCGAATCCTTTGTGCCCGAGGGAATTCGGCTGAAGTCCGGTCGAATCCTGGAGGCGGACATCGTGGTCACCGCGACCGGGCTGCAATTGCTGGCCTTCGGCGGCATCGTGCCGCAGGTCGACGGAGCGGCGGTGAACCTGTCGGAACAATTCGTCTGGCAGGGTGCGATGCTCACCGGTGTACCGAATTTCGCGGTCTGCATCGGCTACACGAATGCCTCATGGACGTTGCGTGCCGACCTGACCTCGCGGTTGGTCTGCAAGGTCATCAACCACCTGGACCGCAATGACTACGCGGCCGTGGTGCCGAAGCCGGAAGGCAAGCTCGACGAGCGCCCGCTGCTCGATCTGGCGTCGGGCTACATTCAGCGTTCGATCGGCGACTTTCCACGTCAGGGTGACCGGCATCCGTGGAAGGTGCGGCAGAACTATCTGCTCGACTCGGCCACGACCATGCGCACCAGTTTGCACAAGACGCTTTCACCCACGCCGCGCGCGGCCGTCCGTCACGCCGACCTCTCGGTTACCCGCTGAGCCCGTGGCACCGGCTGGGCCCAGTCGATCCGGTAGTCGAACATCCAGTTCAGCGGGGTGACACCGGCTTTGGCCGCCTTCTTCAGGAAGTAGGGCGTGAGCATGCGGACCAGTAGGCGGGCGAGTCCGTTCGACGCCTTGTCCCCACTGGTCTCCGCGCCATAGGCGACCACCTTCTCGACCCGCTCGCGGCGGCGGTCCTCGAAGGCGGCCAGGGCCGCGGCGGTATCCGGGATATCGCGCAGGCAGATCGCCAGTGTCAGGGCATCTTCCACCGCCATGGATACGCCCTGGCCGGAGGAGGACGCCACGGCGTGGGCGGCGTCGCCGACGATGACCATATTGTCGTTGTGCCACTTGGTGACCGTCGGCATGTCGTACTGGTTGAAGGCGGGGACGAAGACGTCATCCGTTGTGGCGGAGACGATCCGGGCGGCCGGGCCGCGATCCGCCGACAGCATTTCGACGAGTCGCGCTCGCCAGTCCACCGATTCGGCCGGTGAAAGTTCCTGTGTCCGGGGCATATTGGCGAACCACCAGATCTCGCCGTCGGGTGCGACGAAGTAGCCGAAGAATGCCTTCTTCCCGAAAATCATGCTGTACACACCGGGCCGCAACCCGAGTTCGCGATGCAGCCTCCGATCGGTGACGAATCCGCCGAGCCCGTAGATGCCGAGGAAGTGCGCCGCCGGGGCGGACGGATCGATGATTTCCCTTGTACGAGACCGTATTCCATCGGCACCGATCAGTACGTCGGCGTCCATCGTGGTGCCGTCGGCGAAGGTCGCACGCACGCCGTTCTCGGTCGATATCGCGTCCATCAGCCGCTTGCTGTACTCGAACCGCACGCCGCGTCGCACCGCTTCGGTATTCAGCGCTCGATACATATCGCGCCGCTTGATGCTGTGCGTGACGGTGCCATCGGGCAGTGTGCCGCCGATCGGCATATCGGTGATGTGCTTGCCGCTGCTGGTCGCGAACGACAGTGTGGCGGTCGGGTGCCCGATCTCGGTGACCACCTGATGCGCGTCCAACAGCGCCAGCGCCGACAATCCGTTCACCGCCACCGTCAGATACGCGCCGATCTGCTCGGCTGCCGCCTCCGCGTACGCCTCGCACACAATCGGCTCCAGTCCGGCCCGCTGCAGTGCCATCGCGGTGACCGGCCCGGCGATCCCGCCCCCGATGATCAGCGCCTTCTTCATGGTGTGCCTCCGAAATCTCTCTTGGCTCTGCTGTATCTTGATTATCAAGACATCAGTAGTTTGACGATCAAGAGGCTTGAATGTCAAGAGAAAAGTTGGAGCTGGCCGAACTGCGCGCCGAGCTCGGCCGCGAGGCGCAGGCGCTACAGGCCGCGGTCGATGCCGTCGACCAGGCGGCCGCGACCAATCTCGGCGTCAACCGCACCGACCTGCGCTGTCTGGAAATCCTGTGGCACGGCGAATCCACCCCTGGCGCTCTCGCCGCCGAACTGGGCCTGACCAGCGGCAGCGTGACCACCATGCTGGACCGTCTCGCCAAACTCGGCTACGTCGTCCGCCAGCCGGAACCGGGGGACCGCCGCAAGGTCGTCATCCGCATTACCGACGCCGCGATGGCCAAGGTCATGCGGATCTACGGGCCGATCGCCGAGGAGGGTGCGGGCGAGGTCTCGCGCTACAGCGCAGCGGAACTGCGCCTCGTCCTCGACTATCTGCGTCGCTCGCGTGAGCTGCAGGAGCGCCACCGCACCCGGATCACGGAGCTCTGAAATACCTTCCGCAAGTGGGTGCTCATGGCGACAGCTGACATGATCACCCCATGATCGAATTGCGTAATGCACGGTGGGCAGTGGCAATGGTGGCGGCCGCGGTACTCGTCGCGGGCTGCGGCAGCAAGGACGACTCGGCGGATCACTCGAGTTCCTCGGCGCCGACCACGCCTCGCGAGCAGTTGGTGCTGACCCCGGAGGAATTCCCCGCGGGCACAAAGAAACTCGATCTGCCGCCGGAGCAGCTGCAGTCGACGGTCGGCGATCTCACCGCAACCCAGCAGAACGCCACCTTCACACCGGCGGAGTGCGGTTCCACGCAGCAGGATCTCGGGGCGGCGACCAAGGAACTGCTCGCGCAGTCATCCATCTCCGCGGCGACCGGTAAGTCGGGCCAGATCTTTGTCGAATTCGTCTCCGGGCGGACCGGAGATCTGCAACGGATCGCCGACGGCAATAAGCGCTGCGGTTCGGTCGAGGTGGTAGCGACCTACGATGGCCATCAGGTCACCGCATCGGAGCGCGTCACGAGTCAGCCTGTGCCCCAGGGGCTGAATGGCGCGAACGCGATCGCCTATCACGCGACCAGCACCGCGACGACGGATGCCAGCGCCAAACCGCTGACCCAGAACGCATACCTGGGCTACGCCGAGGTCCGGGGCATCACGGTCGCGGTTCGCGTTGCCGCGCTGGATGATTCGCTCGACCAGGCGGCCTTCGACCAGTTCTTCGTCGCAGCGGTGCAGAAGGTGGTGAAGGCGGCCTAGCCTACTTGCGGACGATCAGTTCCAACGCGATATTGTCCGGATCCCGGAATTCGAGGATATAGCTGAACCCGATGTCCTTGATGTCTTCGCGCGCGACCCCGCAGTCATCGAGATGCGCTGCGGCAGCCTCCAATTCGGCCAGCGAGTTCAGTGGGAACGCGAGATGATCGAGCCCGACCCGATCTTCGTCGAAGCTGTCGGTGCCGACCGGCCGCAACCCGATCATCCCGTGCTCCATCCGATAGATCACCCCGCCGAACAGGAACCCGAGCCGCTCCCGCGTCGCCTCATCCGCATCGGCGGGCACCTCCAGCGCGACCGGCCATCCGAACACCTTCTCGTAGAACGCCCGCGACCGATCGATATCGCAAACTGTCAGTCGCACATGGGCAATGGCACTAGTGGCAATCGGCATACCCCCCATGCTCGCACCCACCGCCGATTACCCGCTGGTTAACCCCTCT
Organism: Nocardia pseudovaccinii; assembly: GCF_050942345.1. Lineage (NCBI taxonomy): Bacteria > Bacillati > Actinomycetota > Actinomycetes > Mycobacteriales > Nocardiaceae > Nocardia > Nocardia pseudovaccinii. The sequence continues at coordinate 8,422,226 of NZ_CP192074.1, read as the reverse complement.
CACCTGCCGTTTAGGTAAGCGCCGACCCATGCTGTAGCGTTGTCTCTACCGACGCGGGGTGGAGCAGCTCGGTAGCTCGCTGGGCTCATAACCCAGAGGTCGCAGGTTCAAATCCTGTCCCCGCTACTAGGGAAATGGCCCGGAACACTTTGTTCCGGGCCATTTTTCGTTTTCGCTCCGGCGAACAGCATCGTCGGTGGAGGTCCCGGTCGCAGCAAACGATCAGAACGCGGACCGGATCGCCTTCCCATATTTGGAAAGTTCACTCGGACGAGGTCTGCTATTCCTGGTGTAGCGATGCCCTGAGGAGACCAATGCTTTACACCGCACAACCACGCCGGAGCCGTCTGGTGATCACCGCCTCGAGCCCGTTGCTCGTCCTCGGTCGCGGTAACCATCGGGAAGCTACTGGCCGGTTGACAAGGTCAAGATCGTCAAATTACTGTTCAGTACGATGAATCGCGTTCTACTGTTCGAAAATTCGAAGGATCATCGTGCTGATCCATATCGCTGTCGCGTAGGTGCTGTGTACGCATCTCGCGGCAGATGTTTCGGGCACCACCCCCTCTTGTGCGCGCCTAGGCATTCTGGCGTACCCACGTAGCGCTTCGATCGTCAGCATCGTTTGCTGATTATTTGCCCTACTGAGTCCGGTGGTGCACCGTGTCCAGTCTGGGCTTAGCCTGAGCCATCTCCTCGGAGCCCCAGGTCGCTTGCGGAAGACGCTCCGCATCATTCAGGGCTCTTCGCTGATCCTCGACCGCGTCGGAATCCGTTATGTCCGTATCAGGAATCGCCTGATTCCTTTGCCGTAGACAACAAACACACTCGTCAGAGGCTTTACGGCGGGTCCCCAACCTGCCTTGGGAAGGATGTTCAGAGGTGACCGGATCGGCGTTCGAGGTCGCTATCGTCGGCATGTCCTGCAGAATGCCGGGCGCGGCCGATCTCGACAGTTTCTGGCAGCTGCTCAGAGAGGGGCGCGCCGCGATCGGCACGGCTCCCCCGGGGCGGGAGAGCATCACCGAGCGGGCGGGATTCGTCGACACCGTAGGGGAATTCGACGCGGACTTCTTCGGGGTCTCGCCCAATGAGGCGCGCGCAATCGATCCGCAACAGTTGCTGGCACTGGAATTGAGCTGGGAGGCGCTCGAGGACGCGGGCTTGGCCGCCACGGCGCGCGAGGCCCGCCGGTGCGGTGTGTTCCTCGGCAGCACCGGAACCGATTTCGCCGAAATCCTGGCCTCCCAGGGTGGCCCAGGTGTCAGCCGCCACTCACTGTGGGGTGTCGGCCGCGGCATCATCGCGAACCGCATCTCGAACTACTTCGGCTTCAGCGGCCCGAGCATCCTGGTCGACAGCGCCCAGGCATCCTCGCTGGTCGCGGTGCATCTGGCCTGCGAGAGCCTGCGCAGCGGTGAGAGCGATGTGGCCCTGGCCGGCGGCCTGAACCTGATTCTGTCGCCCACCAGCGGTGCGCGTATCGAGCAATTCGGCGCGCAGTCGGCGCTCGGCGCCTGCTACACCTTCGATGCGCGGGCCGACGGGTTCGTGCGTGGCGAGGGTGGCGGCATGGTGGTGCTGAAACCACTGGCGCAGGCGGTCGCGGACGGCGACCGGATCCATGCCGTCATCCGCGGCAGTGCGGTCAACACCGGCAACGAACGCCGCGTGCTGACGGCCCCGAGCCGGGATGCGCAGGCGGCGGCGATCCACTCCGCGCTGACCGCGGCAGGCATCGAGGCGCCGTCGGTGCAATACGTCGAATTGCACGGCACCGGAACACCCGCCGGTGATCCGGTGGAGGCCGCCGCGCTCGGCGAAACCTACGGTGTGCATGGAGAGCGGGATGCGCCACTGGCCGTCGGATCGGTCAAGACGAATATCGGGCATCTGGAAGGTGCCTCGGGTATCGCGGGTCTCATCAAGACCGTGCTCTGTCTGAGCCGCCGAGAACTGGTGGCCAGCCTGAACTTCGAGACGCCGAATCCACGAATTCCGCTCGCGGACTTGGGTTTACGCGTGGTGACGGGCGCCGAGAACTGGCCCCTGGCCACCGTGCGCAGGGCAGGTGTGTCCTCGTTCGGCATGGGAGGCTCCAATGCGCATGTGATCGTGGAGCAGGCGCCCGCCGTCGGGTCCGCCGCGTCCACGGCAGATGGCGCGGACGGTGCGGTGCCGTGGGTGGTATCGGCCCGCAGCGCGGAAGGTGTGCGGGCGCAGGCAGCCAGGCTGCGGGAGTGGCTGCTCCGCCATTCGGAGCAGGATGCGGCCGACGTGGCGTACTCGCTGTTGGCCACCCGAGCCCAGATGCGGTGGCGCGGCAGCGTCGTCGGGCGGGATCGAGCGGAGCTGCTGGCTGGTTTGGCGGCCCTGGCCGACCCGACCGCGCCCGCCGTGGCGATCGACCCGGCAACCGAGCGGGCCGAGCGGCGGCGGGTCGCGTTCGTCTTCCCGGGACAGGGCAGCCAGTGGGAGGGCATGGCGCTTGGCCTGCTGGATTCGGGTGGGGCGTTCGCGGAGTCGATCGCGGAATGTGAAGCGGCACTTGCGTCGTACGTGGACTGGTCGCTGACGGCGGTGCTGCGTCGCGACGCAGACGCGCCCCCGCTGGATCGTGTGGACGTGGTGCAGCCGGTGCTGTTCGCGGTGATGGTCTCGCTGGCCCGGATGTGGCGCGCGGCCGGTGTGGAGCCGGACGTGGTGATCGGCCATTCCCAGGGCGAGATCGCCGCCGCCTACATCGCTGGTGGACTGTCGCTGTCCGATGCGGCGCGTGTGGTCGCTCTCCGGTCCCGGGCAGTCGCCGATGAGCTGGCCGGACAGGGCGGTATGGCCTCGATCGGACTCGGCGCGGATGCGGTACGGGAACGTTTGTCGGCGTATGGGGACCGGCTGTCGCTGGCGGCGGTGAACGGCCCGGCACAAAGCGTCATAGCCGGTGATGTTCCGGCGATGGCGGAGTTTCTCGCCGCCTGCGCCCGCGACGGTGTGTGGGCCCGCCGGATTCCGGTTGATTACGCGTCACATTCGAAGGCGGTCGAGCGGCTACGCGATCGGTTGCTCGAGGAACTGGAGCCGATCAGCCCGCGATCCGGTTCGGTACCGTTCTTTTCCACGGTATCGGCCGAACGGTTGGATACGGCGAAACTGGACGCCGATTACTGGTATCGGTCGCTGCGGGAACCGGTTCGATTCGCCGATGCCGTGACGGCGCTGATCGCGGGCGGCATCAACGCGTTCGTCGAGTCGAGTCCGCATCCGGTGCTCACGATGGGCATCGGCGTAACCGCCGAGGCGGCCGGTGCGGCCGAGGGCGTATCCGTTGTCGGATCGTTGCGGCGCGGTGCGGGCGGGCCGGAACGGTTCACAGCGTCGCTGGCACAGGCCTATTGCGCTGGCGTGCAGGTGGATCCGCGGGTATTGGTCCCCGGTGGCGCGCGGGTCGAACTGCCGCCGTACGCGTTCCAGCGGCGCAACTTCTGGGCCGGTGTACCGGTCACTTCCGGTGGCTTCACCGGTGCGACAACCGATGTCGATGCGGCAACTGAGGAGCACATTTCCGAGGGGCGACTTCCCGACGGCGATGAGCAAGGCGGAGCGCGGGACGACAGCCCGCTGGCGCGCACGCTGCTGGCCACCCCCGAATATCAGCGCGACACAGTGGTTCTCGACATTGTCCGCGCGCACGCCGCTGCCGTGCTCGGCCACGAGTCGGCCCGATCGATCCACCCCGATCTGCCGTTCACCGAGTTCGGCTTCGACTCCGTCAGCGGGGTGGAGCTGCGGAACCGACTGATACGGGCCACCGGTGTGCCGCTGCCGAAGACACTCATCTTCGACCATCCGACCGCGGGTGCGATCGCGGCGCTGCTACGGGCGCAGGTCACGGGCACCGACCGCGGGCAGCGGCGGGTATCGCGGCGCGGGACGCCGGACGAACCGATCGCGATCGTCGGCATAGGTGCCCGATTCCCGGGCGGTGTGCGATCCGCCGAGGACCTGTGGGAGCTGGTGGCCGCGGGCCGGGACGCGATCGGCGAATTCCCCGCCGACCGCGGCTGGGACCTGGACCGGCTGTTCGACCCGGACCCCGACAAACCGGGCAAGGTATACACCCGTCACGGCGGATTCCTCAGTGGTGCAGGCGATTTCGACCCTGGCTTCTTCGGTATCAGCCCGCGCGAAGCATTGGCGATGGATCCGCAGCAGCGGCTGTTGCTCGAAACAGCCTGGGAGGCCCTGGAGGACGCGGGCATCGACCCGGTGTCGTTGCGAGGCAGCGACACCGGTGTCTTCGCCGGTGCCTGCTTGTCGGGTTACTCGCGGCGAGTGACCGGTGACCTGGAGGGTTTCCGGCTGACCGGCACGTCGCACAGCGTCATCTCGGGTCGCGTCGCGTACGCGTTCGGCCTGGAAGGTCCGGCGGTGACGGTGGACACGGCGTGCTCGTCGTCGCTGGTGGCGTTGCATCTGGCATGCCAGGCACTGCGCCAGGGCGACAGCTCGCTGGTGCTGGCAGGCGGTGTGACCGTCGCGGCCAGCCCGACTCTGTATGTGGACTTCTCCCGCCAGCGCGGCCTGTCACCGGACGGTCGCTGCAAGGCGTTCTCGGCCGCCGCCGACGGCGTCGCGTGGTCGGAGGGGTCGGGTGTGCTTGTGCTCGAACGACTTTCGGATGCGCAGCGGCTCGGTCACAACATCCTGGCCGTCGTTCGCGGTAGTGCGGTGAACCAGGACGGCGCGAGCAACGGCCTGACCGCACCGAACGGTCCGTCGCAGGAGCGGGTGATCGTGCAGGCCCTCGCCAATGCGGGGATCTCGGCGGTCGACGTGGACGCGGTGGAGGCACACGGGACCGGCACGACTCTCGGTGATCCGATCGAAGCACAGGCGTTGATCGCCGCCTACGGACAGGATCGCGGCGATCGGGAACCGTTGCGGATCGGGTCCTTGAAATCGAATATCGGCCACGCGGTCGCCGCGGCCGGTGTGGCCGGTGTGATCAAGATGGTGCAGGCGATGCGGCATGAGCGGCTGCCGAGGACGCTGCACGCCGAAACGCCGACGCCGCACGTGGATTGGGCCGCGGGCGCGGTGCGTCTGTTGACCGACGCCGAACCGTGGACCGCGGGCGATCGAATGCGCCGGGCGGGTGTGTCGTCATTCGGGATCAGCGGCACCAACGCGCATGTGATCCTCGAAGAAGCACCGCCCGTACCGGTCGCGGCTGCCGAGGGCGACATCGAAGACGACGCGGATCGGCAGTCGAACGTGCCGGTCACCGCGCTGCTGGTGTCGGGCAAGGGCGAGGCAGGTCTGCGCGCGCAGGCCGCCCGGCTGCGTACCTGGTTGGCGGAGCGACCGGAGATCGACGTCGCGGATGCGGCGTATTCGCTCGCGACGTCGCGGGCGCAGCTGGATTCGCGCGGTGTGGTTCTCGGTGGCGATCGGGACGAATTGCTCGAGCGGCTTGCGAACCTCGCCGAATCGGGGACCGGCGCCGGTGTCATCACGGGTGCCACCGGTTCGGGGACGACGGCATTCTTGTTCACCGGTCAGGGTGCACAGCGGATCGGTATGGGCGCCGGGTTGTACGAGGCGTTCCCGGTATTCGCGGACGCGTTGGATTCGGTGTGCGCCCAGTTCGATCCGCTGCTGGAGTGCTCGCTCGAAGACATCATGTTCGGCGGTACCGGTGCCGAGGTTCTGGATCGGACCGAGTTCACCCAGCCCGCGCTGTTCGCCTTCGAGGTGGCGCTGTATCGCTTGCTGGAATCCTACGGCGTCACCCCGGACGTGTTGATCGGCCATTCGATCGGAGAAGTCGCGGCCGCGTATCTCGCGGGCCTGTGGTCGCTCGAGGATGCGTGCCGGTTGGTGGCGGCGCGCGGCCGTCTCATGGGTGCGTTGCCCGAGGGCGGTGCGATGCTGGCCATCGGGGCGTCCGAAACCGATGTGCACGAGGTCCTCGCGCGATACCCCGATCGAGTGTCCATCGCTGCGGTGAACGCGCCTGAGGCCCTGGTGATTTCGGGCGACGAGGACGCGGTCGCCGAGATCGGGGCGCTGTTCGCCGAGCGCGGCAGCAAGACGTCGCGGCTGCGGGTGAGTCACGCCTTCCACTCGCATCGGATGGAGCCGATGCTGGCCGAATTCGAGTCTGTCGCAATGGACTTGACGTACCACCGACTGCGCCTACCGGTGGTGTCGAACGTGTCCGGCCAGCTGGCTGGGGACGAGGTCATGGAACCCGGCTACTGGGTTGGGCAAGTGCGGGCCGCGGTGCGTTTCGCGCCGGGTATCGAGACATTGATCTCCTCGGGCGTACGCCGATTCCTGGAAGTCGGGCCCGACGCGGTGCTGGCGGCGATGACCCGGCAGACCCTCCCGGAGGGTGTGGAATCGGTGGTTGCCGCGGCCGCACGCCGGGATCACGATGAGCCCCGGCAATTCCTGACGATGCTGGCGCATGCTCACACGTCCGGTGTGGGCGTGGATTGGACGCCACTGTTCCGTCGCCCGGCGGCACTACGAATTCCCCTGCCCACCTACGCCTTCCAGCATCAGCGATTCTGGTTGCCGCCGCGTCCCGATGCCACCGGCGACCCCATCGGCCACCCGTTGCTCACCGGTGTGGTGCCGGTTGCCGGTAAGGACGAGTTCGTTTTCACCGGCCGGTTCTCGCTGTCGACCGACCCGTGGGTCGCCGACCATATGACCTACGGCACCGCGGTGCTGCCGAGTGCGACCCTGGTCGAGTTCCTGCTCGTCGCGGGCAGCAGAATCGATTGCGGCGTCGTCGAGGAGCTGACCCTGGAGGCTCCGATACTTCCGACAGAGGACGACGAGGTCGAGCTCCAGGTGTCGGTACAGGAGCCCGACGCGACCGGGCGACGGCCGTTCAACTTCTACTTCCGTAAGACAGGCCGCCGCGCGGGTGAGTGGGTGCGCAACGCCAGCGGCGTACTTGCCCCCTCCTGGGACGGCAATGACGCTCTGCTGGACCGGCTGCGCGACGAATCGTGGCCGCCTGCCGACGCCGAAATCCTCGACACCTCATGGATTCCCGAGCGGATCGCCAAGGGATCCGGACTCGAATACGGTCCGGCGTTCATCGGTGTCGACGCCGCATGGCAGCGGGGCGGAACCGTCTTCTCCGAGATCACCTTGGATACGGCCGCCGCATCCGGACCGGAGCGGTTCGATCTGCATCCCGCTCTGCTCGACCTGGTGATGCACGCCGGGTTGGCCGGGCTCGTCTGGCACGATCAGGACAGCGATCCGAACACCGGCCGGTTGCTGTTCCGCTGGGGCGGGGCGCGACTGCATCAGCCGCTGGTCAAGGCGACGACGCTGCGGGTCATCGCGGTCGCGAGCGGCCCGGAGACGATCTCCGTTGCGACCGTTGACGATTCGGGACGGCCCGTGATCTCCGTCGACGCGGTCGTCATGCGGCCCTACGACGTGAAACAGATGCGCGCCACACTGGCCGGGGATGACGCCGACCTCTACGAGATCCAGTGGACGCAGGCACCGGCGGCGTCATCGAGTCTGTCCGCGGACCGGATGGCCGTACTCGGTTCGGTACCGGTCGACGGAATCGAAACCTGCTACCCGACTCCATCAGAAATCGTTGCGGCACAAGTGATTCCGGATGTCGTGTGGTGGCATCCGGAGGTCATCGATGCGGCCGAGGATTCGGCGGTCGTTCGCGGCCATCTGGAAACGGTCTTGGCGACGGTACAGGCCTGGCTGGCCGAAGATCGTCTGGCCGACACTCGGCTGGTCGTGGTGACGGCGAACGGTGCCGCGCTGCCGGGCGCGGCTCCGAATCTCGCCGCGGCAGCCGTCTGGGGCCTGATGCGCAGCGCCCAATCCGAATATCCGGGCCGGTTCATCCTCCTCGACGCCGACTCGTCGGCCGCCGCGGCCATGGATCACCCGACGCTGGTCGGCGCGGTGATCGCGGCAGACGAACCGCAGGCCGCGGTGCGCGACGGCGCACTGCTCGTGCCGAGACTGGCGAAAGCACGAGCCGAGCACGATGCCGAGCCCGGCACGTCGTTCGGCGCAGGCACCGTACTGATCACCGGCGGCACCGGTGGCCTCGGCGCACTCGTGGCTCGGCATCTGGTCGCCGCATACGGCGTCCACCGTTTGCTGCTGGTGTCCAGGCGTGGCGAAACTGCCGATGGTGCAACGGAACTGGTTTCCGAGCTGTCGGAAGCAGGCGCTGCTGTCAGGGTGGCGGCCTGCGACGTAGGCGATCGAGCAGCCCTGCGTTCGCTGCTGGATTCGATCGAGCCCGACCATCCACTGACCGGCGTCGTCCATGCGGCGGGAGTCCTCGACGACGGCACCCTCGCGGGCCTGACCGCCGAGCAACTGCGGCGCGTGTTCGACTCGAAGGCCACCGCCGCTCGGCACCTGCACGAGCTCACTCGCGACCGTGACCTGTCGGCCTTCGTGCTGTTCTCCTCTGTCGCGGCAACGGTCGGATCGGCGGGACAGGGCAACTACGCGGCGGCCAACGCATTCCTCGACGCGCTGGCGCACCGTCGCCGAGCCGAAGGGCTGTCCGCGATTTCGCTGGCGTGGGGGCCCTGGAATTCCGCCGCGGGGATGACCGGCGCCTTGGACCGCAGCGCCGTCGCCCGCTGGGAACGGCTCGGCCTGCACCCACTCCGGAACGACGAAGGTCTCCGGCTGTTCGATGCGGCCACCGGCCGCGCCGCCGCGCACCTGGCGGCGATCGGGTTCGACCCGGCGCAGCTGCGGCGCGAAGCACGCAACGGTGCGGTGCCGACCGTGTTCCGCGGTTTCCTGCCCCGCACCACGGACCGGACCGCGGCCGCGTCGAGTTCGCTGGGCACACGACTGAGCCGGGTACCGGAGGGCCGACGCGCCGAGGTGGTGCTCGACCTGGTCCGGGAGCATGCGGCGGCCGTGCTCGGACACGGTTCCGCCGACGACATCAGCCCCGACGAGCGATTCGACGCACTGGGATTCGACTCGCTCGGCGGCGTCGAATTCCGCAACCGGCTGTCGAAGGCGACCGGTGTCCAGCTGCCGTCCACTCTGGTCTTCGACCACCCCACCGCCGCGGCGGTCGCCACCCTCTTGCACGCCAAGATCGAGGGAACAGCATCCGGTCCAAGGACCGCACGGGTATCGCGCCGCGTCCGCGTGGACGAGCCGATCGCGATCGTCGGCATGAGCTGCCGATTCCCCGGCGGCGTCCGAACCCCGGAGCAGTTGTGGGATCTGGTGCGGTCGGGGACCGATGCCACCACCGAATTCCCGAACGATCGTGGCTGGGATCTGGAGCGGCTGATCGACCAGGACCCGGACAAGCCCGGCACGGTCTACAGCCGCGGCGGCGGATTCCTGGACGACGCAGGCGATTTCGACGCCGGATTCTTCGGAATCAGCCCACGCGAAGCCCTGGCCATGGATCCGCAGCAGCGGTTGCTGCTGGAAGCATCGTGGGAGGCACTGGAGGAATCCGGAATCGACCCGAACACATTGCGCGGCAGCGATACCGGTGTGTTCGCGGGTGCGTGCGCCTCCGGATATGTCGATCGCGTGACCGGCGACCTGGAAGGATTCCGGCTGACCGGCACCACCCACAGTGTCGTCTCCGGCCGCGTGGCCTACGTGTTCGGCCTCGAGGGACCGGCGGTCACGATCGATACCGCATGCTCGTCCTCACTGGTGGCCATGCATCTGGCGTGTCAGGCCCTGCGTCAGGGCGAAACATCGCTGGCCGTGGCCGGTGGCGTCACCGTGGCCGCAACCCCTTATCTCTCCGTGGATTTCGCGCGGCAACGCGGCCTGTCGCCGGATGGCCGATGCAAGGCGTTCTCCGCCGCGGCCGACGGTGTGGCCTTCGCCGAGGGCGTGGGCGTACTGATCCTGGAGCGGCTGTCGGACGCGCAGCGGCTGGGCCATGATGTCCTGGCCGTCATCCGGGGCAGTGCGGTGAACCAGGACGGTGCGAGCAATGGCCTGACCGCGCCGAACGGTCCGTCGCAGGAGCGAGTGATCGCGCAGGCCCTCGCGAATGCCGGGCTCACACCCGCCGACGTGGATGCCGTGGAAGCGCACGGGACCGGCACTCCGCTGGGGGACCCCATCGAAGCCAACGCGTTGATCGCCGCATACGGGCAGGATCGCGGCGATCGGGAGCCGCTGCGCATCGGATCGATCAAATCGAATATCGGTCACACCGTCGCGGCGGCCGGTGTCGGTGGCGTGATCAAGATGGTGCAGGCGCTGCGACACGAAACCCTGCCCCCGACCTTGCACGCGGAAGCGCCGTCCCCGCACGTGGATTGGTCCGCGGGCGCGGTGCGCCTGCTGACCGGGCCGGAACCGTGGCGCGCGGGGGGAACGGTTCGCCGGGCAGGTGTGTCCTCGTTCGGCGTCAGTGGCACCAACGCCCACCTGATCCTCGAGGAAGCGCCCGCCGCGCAGCCTGTCGTCTCGCCACCGGCCACCGAGCGCCCGCACACGGCGGTGCCATGGCTGGTTTCGGCCAAGAGTGCGAACGCCCTGCGGGCACAGGCGGCGAAACTGCAGCAGTGGCTTATCGATCACCCCGACGCCGATCCGGCGGATGTGGCCTATTCGCTCGCCACGACACGTGCGCGGCACGAGTGGCGAGCGGCGATCCTCGGTTCCGAGCGCGACGAACTGCTCGCGCGGCTGGCGAAGCTGGTCGCCGGATCCACCTCGGCCGGAGTGGTTTCCGGCACCGCGGGCTCGGGGAAGACCGCCTTCCTGTTCACCGGTCAGGGTGCGCAGCGGGTCGGTATGGGCGCGGGTCTCTCCGAGGCCTTCCCGGTATTCGCCGCGGCGCTGGACGAGGTGTGCGCCCGGTTCGATCGGCTGCTCGGATGTTCCCTGAAGCAAGCGATGTTCACCGGACACCTGATCGACGATCAGGGCGTCACCGCTAGCGACTGCTTGTCAGGTCGCTCGAAAGGGTCAGCCAGCGACTGCTTGTCAGGTCGCTCGAAAGGGTCAGCGGAGACCGGGATTCTGGATCGCACCCGACTCACCCAGCCCGCGCTGTTCGCGTTCGAAGTGGCGCTGTATCGGCTGCTGGAGTCGTTCGGGCTCGTCCCGGACATGGTGATCGGGCACTCGATCGGTGAACTGGCCGCGGCGTATGTGGCCGGTGTTTGGTCACTGGAAGACGCCTGCGAGCTGGTCGCGGCACGAGGGCGGCTGATGGATGCGCTGCCCTCGGGCGGCGCGATGCTCGCGGTCGCCGCGTCCGAGACCGAAATCGGCACGGCGATCGCCGGATTCGGTGATCGGGTTTCGGTGGCGGCGGTGAATGCGCCTGCGGCCGTGGTGATCTCGGGTGACGAGGAGGTCATCGACGAGATCGACCGGCTGTTCACCGAGCGCGGCCGCAAGACGAGCCGACTGCGGGTGTCGCACGCGTTCCATTCCCATCGGATGGACCCGATGCTGGCGGAGTTCGAGACCCTCGCGGCGGGAGTGACCTTCAACGCCCCGCGAATTCCGTTGGTGTCGAACATCTCCGGCCGGATCGCGGGAGATGAGATCCTGGATCCGGGGTACTGGGTGTCACAGGTGCGCGCCGCGGTGCGTTTCGCGCCCGGAGTCGAGACGCTGGTGGCGTCGGGCGTGCGCCGGTTCCTCGAAGTCGGCCCCGACGCCGTGCTGGCGGCGATGACGCGGCACACGCTGCCCGCGGAGGTCGAGGCTCGATCGGTGGTCGCCGTGGCGGCCCGTCGCGATCACGACGAGGCCGAGCAGTTCCTGACCATGCTCGGCCACGCGCACACCGCCGGGCTGGCCGTCGACTGGAATCCGTTGTTCGCCACCCGCCAGGTATCACGAATTGCCCTGCCCACCTACGCCTTCGAGCATCGGCGGTACTGGCTCGAACCCGGCCCGGGTGAGTCCCGGAACGCGACCGCGGAACACCCGCTGCTCACCGATGTGGTGCGAGTGGCCGACCGCGACGAGTGGCTGTTCACGGGGCGGCTCTCGCTGCGCACCCATCCCTGGATCGCCGACCACACCACCTACGGCGTGGTGCTCGTCCCGAGTGCCGCGCTCATGGAGATGCTGCTGGTCGCGGGTCCGCGGATCGGATGCGGCGCCGTGGAGGAGCTCATCCTCGAGACGCCGATCCTCCCGCAGGCGGACGGCGAGGTCGAACTCCAGGTACTGGTGCGCGAACCGGATGCCACGGGACGTAGATCGTTCACGTTCCACTACCGCCTCACCGGCGATAGGACCGACAGCGAGTGGACGCGCAACGCCAGTGGCGTGCTGAGCGGTCGCCAGCTGATCGACATCGGACTGATGGACATGCTGCGAAACGCGCCGTGGCCGCCGGTCGACGCCGAACCGGTCGATACCGACTGGATTCCGGCCCAGGTGGCGCGGGCCGCCGGACTGGAATACGGCGCCTCCTTCATCGGCGTCGACGCCGCATGGCGCAGCGGTGACACGGTTTTCTCCGAGGTCACCCTGAGCCAGGAATTCCCGGCCGACCGGTTCCAGCTGCATCCGGCGCTGTTCGACATGGTGATGCATGCGGGAATCGCCTGTCTGATCTGGCCCGACCACAAGGGCGATCCCGCCGAGGGCAAACTCCTGTTCCGCTGGGGCGCAACGCAGATCCACACCACGTCCACGGTCAGGACGTTGCGGGTGATGGCCATCCAGCGCAGCGGTGAGGCGATCACCGTCGTGGCCGTCGACCAGGACGGAACTCCGGTGGTCACCATCGACGAAGCGGTCATGCGCTCCTACGACGTCCAGCAGTTCCGTGCCACGCTGCCGGGCGGACGCGCGGCACGGTACGGGTTGCGCTGGGCGACGGTGGAGATCCCCGACGGACACGCCCCGGCCGGGAGCGCGGCTGTGCTCGGAGCCGCGCACGTGGACGGAATCGACCAGCGGTATCCGGATCTGACCACGCTCGCTTCGGCTTCGATCGTTCCGGACGTCGTGGTGTGGTCCGAAGCCGCTGCGCTGCACGGTGATTCGCAGTCGTCCGCGCGCAATCGGGTCGATGCCGCCTTGCGCACGGTGCGAGATTGGTTGGCCGACGAGCGATTCGCGCGGTCGCGGCTGGTCGTGCTGACCAGCCGTGCGGCAGCCCTGCCCGATGAGACGCCGGATACCGCATCGGCCGCGGTATGGGGGTTGATACGTAGCGCTCAGACCGAATATCCGGAGCGGATCGTGCTGCTCGACGCGGATGAATCCATTGGTGCACAGCATATTTCGGCCGACTCGATCCGAGCCGTGCTGGAGACCGGGGAGCCGCAGGTGGCAGTGCGGGGCGACCACGTCCTGATACCGCGACTGGAGGCGCTGACCTCGGGAGGTGTCGCAGAGCAAGTATCGTTCGGGTCCGGAACCGTGCTGATCACCGGCGGGACCGGGGGATTGGGCGCGCTGCTGGCCCGGCACCTGGTCGCCACGCACGGTGTGCGGCGACTATTGCTGGTCTCGCGACGTGGCGAGCGTGCCGACGGTGCAACGGAACTCGCGGCGGAACTCTCCCGATCCGGCGCCGAGGTGCGGATCGCCGCCTGCGATGTCACCGACCGCGACGCGCTTCGGGAGCTGCTGGCCGGTCTGCCCGCGGAGCACGCGCTCACCGGTGTCGTCCACACGGCGGGCGTGCTCGACGACGGCACGTTCCACACGCTCACCGGTGACCAGGTCGATCGGGTGTTCGCTCCCAAGGCCGATGCGGCGTGGCATCTGCACGAGCTCACCCGGGACCTGAATCTGTCGGCGTTCGTGCTGTTCTCCTCGATTGCCGGCCTGATCGGTTCGGCCGGGCAAGCGAATTACGCTGCCGCGAACAGCTTCCTGGACGCCCTCGCGATGCAACGCCGCGCCGCGGGACTGCCTGCACTCGCACTCGCCTGGGGACCGTGGCAGCAGGACATCGGCATGACCGGCGCGTTGGATCGCACGGCCATGAACCGGTTGGAGCGACTGGGCCTGGCTCCGCTGGACCGCGCCGACGGCCTGCGGTTGTTCGATGAATCGCTGACCACGGCCGAACCGGTGTCAGCGCTGTTGCAGCTGGATACCGACAAACTGCGCCTGGAAGCGCATACCGGTCCGATTCCGGCGGTGCTGCGCGGGTTCGTCCGGGCACGCGGCCGGTCGGCCCCGGCATCGAGTGGTGAACTGTCGCTCGGGGAGCGTCTGCACGGTGTGGCCGAGGCGAAGCGACGTGGGGTCGTCCTGGATCTGGTGCGCGAACACGTGGCGGCGGTGCTGGGTTACGGGTCGGCCCACGACATCGGACCCGATCGCGGCTTCAGCGAACTCGGCTTCGATTCCCTAGGCGGAGTCGAATTCCGGAACCGGCTCTCGAGGGTGACGGGCCTGTCGCTGCCCTCGACCTTGGTCTTCGACTACCCGACCGCGGGAGATGTCGCCGACTACCTGCTGGCGGAGACCGCGGTGGCAGCGCCCGCGCAACCGACATCGGCGGTGCCTGACGACATCGCGCGGCTCGAGGCCCTGCTCGAGCGGATCATCGCCGACGGCAGCGACAACGACGAGACCGTCGCCGGATTGCGGGGCGTCAACGAGCGCCTGCGCACCTACCTGACCGGCACATCGTCGGACGGTGCCTATGACGATCTCGAGTTCCGTTCCGACAGTGAGCTGTTCGACCTGATCGACGAGGAGTTTGGCCCAGCATGAGCAACCCCGCCGCCAGCAACGAGGAACGGCTCAGCCGGTATCTGCGCAAGCTCACCGGAGACCTCCGCGCCGCCAAGAAGCACATCCAGCATCTGGAAGAACGTGCGGGCGAACCGATCGCGATCGTCGGCATGAGCTGTCGGTATCCGGGCGGTGTCGAGACTCCGGCGCAGTTGTGGGATCTGGTCGCTTCCGGCACCGACGCGGTCGGTCCGTTCCCGGCCGACCGAGGCTGGGACCTCGAGCGCCTGTTCGACACCGATCCGGATATGCCGGGGACCATCTACACCCGGGAAGGCGGATTCCTGGACGCGGCAGGCGATTTCGATGCGGGATTCTTCGGAATCGGCCCGCGCGCGGCCGAGGCGATGGATCCGCAACAGCGCCTGTTCCTGGAAGCGGCGTGGGAGGCATTGGAGGACGCCTGCATCGATCCGGCGACGCTGCGCGGCAGCGACACCGGAGTGTTCGCCGGTGTGATCCACCAGGACTACGGCCCCCGCGTGGGTTCGCCGGGCCTGACCGCAGAGTCGGAAGGCCATGCCTACCTGGGTGTTTCGGCCAGCGTTCTGTCCGGACGGGTCGCCTTCACCTTCGGGTTCAAAGGTCCGGCACTCTCGGTGGACACGGCTTGCTCGTCGTCGCTGGTCGCCCTGCACCTCGCGTGTCAGGCGTTGCGTCAGGGCGAGACCTCGCTCGCCTTGGTCGGCGGGGTCACCGTGATGTCGGACCCCACGCTGCTGATCGCCTTCGGCAGGCAGCGTGCGCTTTCGCCGGATGCGCGGTGTAAGGCCTTCGCGGCAGCGGCGAACGGGACCGGATTCTCCGAGGGCCTCGGCATGCTCGCGGTCGAGCGGTTGTCGGATGCGCGCCGTCACGGCCACCAGATCCTCGCCGTCATCCGCGGCAGCGCGGTCAACCAGGACGGCGCCAGCAGTCGTCTGACCGCACCGAACGGTCCTTCGCAGGAAAAGGTGATCGCGCAGGCCCTCGCCAGTGCCGGTCTGACGCCCGCCGACGTGGATGCGGTCGAAGCGCACGGTACCGGCACCACCCTCGGCGACCCGATCGAGGCGCAGGCGCTGATCGCCGCCTACGGACGCGATCGCGCCGGAGATCCGCTGCGCATCGGCTCGCTCAAGTCGAATATCGGACACACCTCCGCCGCGGCCGGTGTCGGCGGTGTGATCAAGATGGTGCAGGCTATGCGGCACGAAATCCTGCCCGCGACACTGCATGTCGATGCTCCGACGCCGCATGTGGACTGGTCGGCGGGGTCGGTGCGGCTGCTCACCGAGGCAGAACCGTGGCCGATCGGCGAGCGGGTGCGTCGCGCGGGCGTGTCCTCATTCGGCGCCAGCGGAACCAACGCGCACCTGATTCTGGAAGAGGCCCCCGTCCTGGCGGAGGCTCCCGCCGAACCGGCGGACGACACCGCCGATCGTGCTGCAAAGGTGGTCGCCGCCGATGTCTCCCCATGGCTGCTATCGGCGAAAACCGAGGACGCCTTGCGTGCGCAGGCGGCCAAACTGCGGCAATGGGTGACCGAAAACCCCGATTCGGCAGTCGAAGACATCGGCTATTCGCTGCTGACGACCCGCGCCCGGCTCGACTGGCGGGCCGCAGTAGTCGCCGACGACCGCGACACGATGCTCGCCGGACTGGCAGCACTCGCGGAACACGGATCGGCGAGCACCGCCGGTGGCGTGACGGCGGGGCAGGCGGTGACGCGCAAGGCAGCCTTCCTGTGCACCGGACAGGGCGCACAGCGGGCCGGGATGGGACGTGAACTGTACGAGGCGTTTCCGGTATTCGCTGCCGCGCTGGACGAGCTGTGCGAGCAGTTCGATCCACTACTGGGCGGTTCGCTGAAGCAGGTGATGTTCACCGGTCAGCTGGCCGATGGCAGCACTGACACTGTTCTGGATCGGACCGAGTTCACCCAACCCGCGCTGTTCGCATACGAAGTCGCCCTGAGCCGACTCCTGAACTCGTTCGGCGTGACACCGGATGTCCTGGTAGGACATTCGATCGGTGAGCTGGCCGCCGCGTACATCGCCGGTATGTGGTCGCTCCCGGACGCTTGCCTGCTGGTCGCGGCGCGTGGCCGCCTCATGGGGCAGCTGCCCGAAGGCGGCGCGATGCTGGCCATCGCGGCGAGCGAGCACGAGGTATCCGCGGCTCTCGTCGGCCATGACGACCGAGCGTCCATCGCCGCGGTGAATTCACCCGCAGCCGTTGTGGTTTCCGGTGACGAGGACGCCGTGGCGGCACTCGAGCAGTGGTTTGCCGATCGCGGGCGCAAGACCTCCCGGTTGCGGGTGTCGCACGCGTTCCATTCCCACCG
The DNA here is from genome assembly GCF_050942345.1 of Nocardia pseudovaccinii. Taxonomy (NCBI): domain Bacteria; kingdom Bacillati; phylum Actinomycetota; class Actinomycetes; order Mycobacteriales; family Nocardiaceae; genus Nocardia; species Nocardia pseudovaccinii. Next base: position 8,405,149 of record NZ_CP192074.1, on the reverse strand, counting down.
GATGGAACCGATGCTGGCCGAGTTCGCCGCTGTCGCACGGGATGTGACCTACCATCGCCCGCAGATTCCACTGGTATCGAATCTCTCCGGCCGGATCGCAGGCGATGAAGTGCTGGAATCCGCTTACTGGGTCCAGCAGGTGCGGGCGGCCGTTCAGTTCGCCCGGGGCGTAGACACCTTGGTGGCCTCGGGCGTGCGTCGATTCCTGGAAATCGGTCCGGACGCGGTGCTGACGGCGATGACCCGGCAATGCTTGCCGGAAGATGCCGAAGCACAGTCGTCGGTGATTGCCGGTGCACGTCGAGGGCGTGCCGAGGTCGAGCAGTTCGTCAACTGCCTGGCACACGCACATACGGTCGGTGTCGATGTCGACTGGAGCGGGTTCTTCGCCGCTCGTCCGGTCTCGCGAGTGTCGTTGCCCACCTACGCTTTCCAGCGTCGTCGCTACTGGCTCGAACCCTCGCTCGGCACCGCCGGTGTCGAATCCGTGGGTTTGCGTGCGGTGGAACACCCTATGTTGGATGCGACATTGCCGATGGCGGATGGTGGTGTCGTCCTGACCGGGCGGCTGTCACCGCTGTCGCAGCCGTGGTTGGCCGACCATGTCATCGGCCGGGTCTTGTTGTTGCCGGGGACCGGGTTCGTTGAGCTGGCGTTGCGTGCCGGTGCCGAAGCCGGGTGCCCGGTGATCGAGGAATTGACGCTGCAGGCGCCGCTGGTGCTGCCCGCGGCAGGCGGTCGGCGGATCCAGGTCGTCGTCGGCGGGCCCGCCGACGAGTCCCCGCAGCGGCCGATATCGATCTACTCGCGCGGTGAACACGACCACGACGGACAGTGGGTGCTGCACGCGCGCGGCCTGTTGACCGCCCGGGACGACACGGCCGAACCCGAACTCGGGGCATGGCCGCCCGCCTCGGCGACCGGTGTCGATGTCGCGTACACCAAGTTCCTGACGCGTGGTTACGAACTGGGTCCGGCCTTTCAAGGTGTGCGGGCGCTGTGGCGGCGCGGCGAGGAGGTATTCGCCGAGATCGCCGCGAATGCGGAGACCGGGGTGCGCGGGGAAGGATTCGGGATCCATCCGGCATTGCTGGACGCGACTTTGCAGGCGGGACTGCTGGCCGGTGTGCTCGAGATCGGAGCCGGACAGGCGGTGTTGCCGTTCTCGTGGGAGTCGGTGTCGCTGTACGCGACCGGAGCGTCGGTGTTGCGTGTGCGTCTGACGAGGACCGGATCGTCGGTGTCGGTGTGGGTGGCCGACGAGCAGGGGCAACCGGTGCTGTCGGGGTCGGTGACGATGCGGCCGACGCCGCTGGAGCAGCTCGCCGCGGCCGCCGCGGGTGCGGGCGGTCCGGCCGATCGGGTGCTGGAGTTGGTGTGGTCGCCGACCGCGTCCGAGTCCGCGGCGATGGATGCGGGTGTGGGTTGGTGGGACCGTTTGGATCCGGAGTCGCCGGTGCCCCCGGTGGTGGTGGTCGAGGCCGGGGCCGGGGGGAACGAACACACCGGCAGCGACGTCGTGGCCACTACCCATTCCGAGGTCGCACGGATTCTCGAGGTGGTGCAGGCGTGGCTGGGCCAGGACCGGTTCGCTGCGAGCACCCTGCTGATCGTCACGCGCGGCGCGGTCGCGCTGGCCGGTGAGGACCTCACCGATCTCGCCGGTGCCGCGGTGTGGGGCTTGGTGCGTACCGCGCAGACGGAGGATCCGGGCCGAATCGTGTTGGTGGATGCGGATACCGGTGTCGACGAGCGACTCGCGGCCACCGTTGTGGCCGTGGACGAACCCCAGGTCGTCGTGCGCGCCGGGGTCACCCATGCCGCTCGACTCGTCCGACCCACAACGCTCACATCTGTTACGGACGACGATGCTCGCGCCTTCGGTGCGGGGACGGTGCTGATCACCGGCGGCACCGGCGGTTTGGGTGCGGTGGTGGCCCGGCATGTGGTCACCGAGCACGGGGTGCGGTCGTTGCTGCTGGTCAGCCGCCGTGGCCCGCAAGCCGAGGGGGTCGCGGCGCTGTCCGCCGAGTTGGAGCAGCTGGGCGCGCGGGTTCGGGTGGTGGCGTGTGATGTCACTGATCCCGGCGCGGTGCGCCGCCTGGTGGCCGAGGTGTCCGAGCCGTGGCCGTTGACCGGGGTGATCCATGCCGCGGGCGTCCTCGACGACGGGGTCATCGCGGCATTGACCGCGTCCCGGGTGGATGCGGTGCTGGCGCCGAAGGCCGACGCCGCCTGGTATCTGCACGAGGCGACCGCGGATCTGAATCTCGCTGCGTTCGTGGTGTTCTCGTCGTTGTCGGGCACGATCGGCGGCCCCGGGCAGGCCAACTACGCGGCGGCGAACACCTTCGTCGACGGTCTGGTGGCCCACCGGCGAGCACGAGGGCTGGCCGGTCGGTCACTGGCCTGGGGGCCGTGGGCACGCTCCAGCGGCATGACCGGACACCTGACCGATGCCGATGCGGCCCGGACGATGCGCGCCGGATTCACCGCGTTGTCGGACGAGCAGGCCTTGGCCGCATGGGATTCGGTGCTCGAAACGGGTCCGGGCCACGCGGTGATCGCCGGGGTGGATACCACCGCGATCCGCGCCCTGGCCGATGCCGGACTGCTGCCACCCCTGCTGCGGGAACTGCTACCACCGGCCGCCATCCGTCCGGCGGCGACCTCGATGGTGATATCCGGTCTGCGGCAACGGCTTGCCGGTCTGGATGCCGATCGGCAGCGGAAGGTCGTGCTCGATACCGTCCGTGAGCACGTGACGGCTGTGCTCGGCCGGGACGTCGTGTCGGCACTCGATGCCGACCGCAGCACCTTCCAGGACCTGGGATTCGATTCCTTGGGTGCGGTCGAGTTGCGCAACCGGGTCAAAGCCGATACCGGCCTGGCGCTGGCGGCCACCGTGGTTTTCGACTACCCCACACCGGCCGCACTGGCCGAGTATCTCCGCGAACAACTCATCGACGGGCCAGGCGAAAAGCCGGTTCGTTCGATCGACGCGGTATTCGAGGATTTGGAATCCGCCCTCGCGACCGGAAATCGGGGCGAGGAGGAAAGTGCCCGGATCGTGGCTCGGTTGCAGTCCATTGCGACCAGTTGGGCAGCTCGAATCGACACCGCTGGTGTCCATCGCGATGACGATGTGGAAAACGCCGACGAAGCAGAGCTTTTCGCGATTCTCGACAGCGAATTGGAAGCCTGAGCACTGAATTCCTCGAGCTTGGCTCGAGTTCGGAAGGATTGCGGGAACTTAGATGGTCGACGACAACAAGCACCTTGACTACCTGAAGCGCCTGACGGTCGATCTGCGCCAAACCCGCAGGCGGCTGCGGGAAGTCGAGGATCAGAAATTCGAGCCCATTGCGGTTGTGGGTGTGGCCTGTCGTTACCCGGGCGGGGTGGCCTCTCCGGAGGATCTGTGGAATCTGGTGTCCGAGGGTGTCGACGCGATCGGTGAGTTCCCTACCGACCGCGGTTGGGATGTCGACGGGCTCTACGACCCGGACCCGCAGGCGCGCGGGAAGTCGTACACGCGCTCGGGCGGGTTCCTCTATGACGCGGCGGAATTCGACGCGGAGTTCTTCGGGATCAGCCCGCGCGAGGCACTGGCGATGGACCCGCAGCAGCGGATCCTGTTGGAAACCTCCTGGGAAGCCCTGGAACGAGCCGGTATCGATCCGTCGACGTTGCGGGGATCCGATACCGGTGTCTTCGCCGGTGCGTCGAACGGGGAGTACGCCGATCTGCTGCACGCGGGTCCGGTGGATCTGCGGGGCTACCTGCTGACCGGTACGACCGGCAGCGTGGTGTCGGGCCGGGTGGCGTACGCACTTGGACTGGAGGGCCCGGCGGTGTCGGTGGACACCGCGTGCTCGTCGTCGCTGGTGGCGGTGCATCTGGCGGCCCAGTCGCTGCGCTCGGGGGAGTGCGCGATGGCGTTGGCAGGCGGCGTGACGGTCATGGGCTCGCCGGGGATGTTCGTGGAGTTCTCCCGGCAGCGGGGGCTGGCGGCCGATGGCCGGTGTAAGTCGTTCGCGGCGTCGGCGGACGGCACGGGCTGGTCCGAGGGCGCGGGCATGCTGGTGCTGGAGCGGCTGTCCGACGCGCAGCGACACGGGCATCGAGTGTGGGCGGTGATCCGCGGAACGGCGATCAATCAGGACGGCGCGTCCAACGGCTTGACCGTGCCGAACGGTCCATCGCAGCAGCGGGTGATCCGCGCCGCGCTGGCCAACGGGCGGCTCTCGGCCGACGACGTGGATGTGGTCGAGGCGCACGGCACCGGCACGGTGCTGGGGGATCCGATCGAAGCACACGCCCTGCTCGCCACCTACGGACAGGACCGTGATCCGCAGCGGCCACTGTGGCTCGGGTCGCTGAAATCCAATATCGGTCACTCGGTGGCCGCGGCGGGCGTCGGCGGCATGATCAAGATGATCATGGCGATGCGGCACGGGGCGATGCCGCCGACCCTGCATGTCGACGAGCCCACCCCACGGGTGGACTGGTCCACCGGCGCGATCGAACTGCTGACCCGGAAGCGGGATTGGCCCGAGGCAGCGGACCGGCCGCGCCGGGCCGCGGTGTCCTCCTTCGGCATCAGCGGCACCAACGCGCACGTCATCCTCGAACACGTATCCGCGGGCGCACCGGCCGAATCCGAGCAGGGCGCCAACCCCAGCGGCTCGGGAAGCACGGTCGCGGTCGCGGTTCCGTGGGTGGTGTCGGCGAAGTCGGAGGCCTCGCTGCGGGCGCAGGCCGCGCGGTTGCACGAGTTCGTGGCCGCCGATCCCGCGGTGTCGGTGTCCGAGGTAGCGCATTCGCTGATCTCGACTCGCACGCTGTTCGCGCATCGGGCCGTGGTCGTGGGGGACGACCGGGCCGAGCTGCTGCGGCGACTGGCCACGGTGGCGGCAGGCGAACCGGGTCCCGATGTCGCCGTCGGTTCCGGCGCGGCGTCGCGGGTCGGTGTGATGTTCGCCGGGCAGGGCTCCCAGCGGGCGGGCATGGGTCAGCAGCTATACGGCAGGTTCCCGGTGTTCGCCGAGGCCTTCGACCAGGTCTGCGCGCTGCTGGATCCGCTGATCGGGCTCTCCTTGCGCGACGCGATCAGCTCCGGAACCGAATTGGAGCAGACCCGGTTGACCCAGCCGGCGCTGTTCGCGGTCGAGGTGGCGCTGTACCGCCTGCTCGAATCATGGGGTGTCACCGCGGATGTGGTGTTCGGGCATTCGATCGGTGAGATCGCCGCCGCGCATGTCGCCGGTGTGCTGAGCCTGGCCGATGCGTGCGCGTTGGTCGCGGCGCGGGGCCGGTTGATGCAGGAATTGCCCACCGGCGGAGCGATGCTCGCGGTGCAGGCCGGTGAGCAGGAGATCACCGCACTGCTGGACGGTGTCGACGGGGTGGACGTGGCCGCGGTCAACGGCCCGGCGGCAGTGGTGATCTCCGGTCGCGCGGAGGTCGTGGACGGTCTGGCCGAGCAGCTGCGCGAGCGCGGGCGACGCGTCAAACGGTTGCGGGTCAGCCATGCCTTCCATTCCTCGTTGATGGAACCGATGCTGGCGCGGTTCGCCGAGGTGGTCGCGACACTTCGCTTCGATCCGCCCCGGATTCCGGTGATCTCGACCGTCACCGGGGCGGTGGCGGATCCCGGTCTGTGGTGCTCGCCGCAGTACTGGGTCGACCAGGTGCGGCGGCCGGTGCGGTTCGCCGACGCCGCGGCCGCGGCCTGGGCCGACGGTGTGGACACCTTCGTGGAAGTGGGTCCCGACTCGGTGCTGTCGGCGATGACGGCCGAGTGCCTGCCCGAGGCGGCGACCGCGGTGGCGGTGCTGCATCCCGAGCGTGACGAACCCGCCGAGATCCTCGCCGCGGTCGCGCGGTTGGCCGTGCGGGCGGTGCCGGTGCGCTGGAACGCGGTGCTCACGGACCCGAACCCGGCACCGGTGGAACTGCCCACCTATGCCTTCGACCGCAGGCGCTTCTGGCTCGAACCCGCGCTCGGGGCCGCCGGTGTCGAATCGGTGGGTCTGGGCGCCATGGGGCATCCGCTGCTGGGTGCGGTCGTGTCGGAAGCGAAGTCCGGCGACGTGCTGCTGACCGGCCGGTTGTCGGTCGCGACGCAGCCGTGGCTGGCCGACCACGCGGTCGCCGGGTCGGTGCTCCTGCCGGGGACCGGCTTCGTCGAGCTGGCCTTGCGCGCCGGTGCCGAAGCCGGATACCCGGTGATCGATGACCTGACGCTGCAGGCGCCGCTGCTGCTGCCCGCCTCGGGCGGTGTGCGGATCCAGGTTGTCGTCGGCGGGCCCGGACCGGAGTTCGCGCAGCGGCCGATCTCGATCTACTCGCGCGGTGAGCACGACCCGGACGGTCAGTGGGTCCTGAACGCGCGGGGGCAGCTGACCATCCCGGACGACACGGCCGCGCCCGCATCGCAGACCTGGCCGCCTGCCGCGGCGACCGATCTCGATGTCGCGTCCGCGTATACGGCCCTGTCGGCACGGGGATACGAGTACGGTCCGGCTTTCCAGAGTGTGCGTGCGTTGTGGCGACGTGGCACAGAGGTATTCGCCGAGATCGCCATCGACGCCGATAGTGGTGCGCGCGCCGAAGGATTCGGGATCCATCCGGCACTGCTGGACGGGGCACTGCAGGCCGGACTGCTGGCGGGCGTCCTCGATAATGCTGTGGGACAGCAGGATTCACCGTTCACGATGGCGGCCGGGCAAGTCGTGCTGCCCTTTTCGTGGGAATCGGTCGCGCTGCACGCGGCCGAGGCATCGGTGCTGCGCGTCCGGTTGACCACCACCGGATCGTCGGTGTCGCTGTGGGCGGCGGACGAGCAGGGGCAGCCGGTGTTGTCCGGATCGGTGACGCCCCGGCCCATGCGACTGGAGCAGCTCGCCGCGGGTGCGAGCGGCGCGGCCGATCCGTTGCTGGAAGTGGTGTGGTCGCCGGTCGAATCGGATTCGCCCGCAGTGGATTCGGGTTCGGTCCGGTGGGAACGGCTGGATTCGGAAGCGGCGGTGCCGCCGGTCGTGGTGGTCGAGACCGGGGCCGGGTGGAGCGAAGTCTCCGGTGCCGACGTGGTGACCGCTACCCATGCCGAGGTCGCACGCGTCCTCGAGGTGGTACAGGCGTGGCTGTCCGAGGACCGGTTCGCCGCGAGCACACTGCTGGTCGCCACCCGCGGTGCGGTCGCAATGGCCGACGAGGACCTCACCGATCTCGCCGGTGCCGCGGTGTGGGGCTTGGTGCGGTCCGCGCAGACCGAGGATCCGGGACGAATCGTCCTGGTGGACACCGACACCGACGTCGACCAGTCCGTCGCGGCCGCTGTCCTGGCCGTGGGCGAACCCCAGGTAGTCCTCCGCGACGGCATCACCCACACCGCGCGGCTCACCCGGCCAGCGCCCGTCGCGTCCGCATCGGCCGCCGACGACGCCTTCGGTGCGGGAACGGTGCTGATCACCGGTGGCACAGGTGGTTTGGGTGCGGTGGTGGCCCGGCACGTGGTGGCCGAGCACGGCGTGCGGTCGTTGCTGCTGGTGAGCCGCCGCGGTCCTCGGGCCGAGGGCGTCGCGGCGTTGTGCGCCGAGCTGGAGCAATTGGGTGCGCAGGTGCGGGTGGTGGCGTGTGATGTCGCCGACGCCGCCGCGGTGGCCGGGCTGCTGGCCGACATCCCCGCGCAGTCGCCGTTGACCGGCGTGATCCATGCCGCGGGTGTGCTCGACGACGGGGTCATCGCCTCCTTGACCACCCAGCGGGTGGATACGGTGCTGGCACCGAAGGCGGATGCCGCGTGGCATCTGCACCAGGCGACCGCGGACCTGGATCTTGCCGCGTTCGTGGTGTTTTCGTCGATTTCGGGGACCGTGGGCGGTCCCGGGCAGGGCAACTACGCGGCCGCGAACACCTTCCTGGACGGGCTGGTTGCCCACCGGCGAGCACGAGGGCTGGCCGGTCAGTCGCTGGCGTGGGGCCCGTGGGCGCGCTCGGGCGGTATGGCTGGGCAGTTGGGTGAGGTCGACCTGGCTCGGATGAGCCGGGGCGGATTCACCGCGATCCCGGACGAGCAGGCGTTGGCCGGTTGGGACGCGGTGCTCGAACGCGGCACGGCGCACGCGGTGATCGCCATGGTCGACACCGCCGCGGTCCGCGGCCAGGCCGAGTCCGGGCTGCTGCCCCCGCTGCTGCGCGCACTGGCGCCCGCGGTGCGGCGGTCCGCGGCGCTCTCGACGGTGGGGTCGAGTCTGCGGCAACGGCTTTCGGGTCTGGACGCCGGTCGGCAGCGGCAGGCGGTGCTCGATACCGTCCGCACCCATATCGCGGCAGTTCTCGGCCACGACAGTGCGTCCGCGATCGATCCCGATCGCGCCTTCCAGGACCTGGGTTTCGATTCCCTTGGTGCGGTCGAGTTGCGTAACCGGCTCAAGACCGCCACCGGACTGTCGCTGGCGGCCGCGGTCGTCTTCGACTACCCCACACCGCAGGCGCTGGCCGCACACCTGACCGACGAACTCACCGGCACCGGGCACGACGTGGCGGTCACCGCCGCGAAAACCTTCGACGGCGAACCGATCGCGATCGTCGGCATGGCGTGCCGGTACCCGGGCGGGGTCCGATCGCCCGAGGAGCTGTGGCAGCTGGTCGTGACCGGGACCGACGCGACGTCGGAGTTCCCGGTGAACCGCGGCTGGGATACCGAGCGGCTGTACGACCCGACCGGGGAAACACCGCACACCACGTACACGCGTTCGGGCGGATTCCTGCATGCCGCGGGTGAATTCGATCCGGCGTTCTTCAATATCAGCCCGAATGAGGCCGCGCTGATGGATCCGCAGCAGTTTCTGCTGCTGGAGACCTCGTGGGAGGCGTTCGAACGGGCCGGTGTCGACCCCGCGCTGCTGCGCGGCAGTGCGACCGGTGTCTTCGCGGGCATGATGTATCACGACTATCCGGTCAACGCGAACGCGGGATCCATTGCGTCCGGCCGTATCTCGTATGTATTCGGTCTGGAGGGGCCGTCGGTCACGGTGGACACGGCGTGTTCGTCGTCGCTGGTGACAATGCATCTGGCGGCACAGTCGCTGCGGTCGGGTGAGTGCGATCTGGCGCTGGCCGGTGGTGTGACCGTGATGGCGACTCCCGAGACCTTTGTGGAGTTCAGCCGACAGCGGGGGCTCTCGCCGGACGGCCGGTGTAAGTCGTTCTCCGACACCGCCGATGGCGTCGCCTGGTCCGAGGGCGCCGGTGTGCTGGTATTGGAGCGGTTGTCGGACGCGCGTCGCAATGGTCATGACGTGCTGGCGGTGATCGCTGGTTCGGCGGTGAATCAGGATGGCGCGTCCAATGGTTTGACCGCGCCGAACGGTCCCTCACAGCGGCGAGTCATTCGTCAGGCCTTGGCCAATGCCGGTGTATCGCCGGTCGATGTCGACGTGGTGGAAGCGCACGGCACCGGCACCACGCTGGGTGATCCGATCGAGGCTCAGGCGCTGTTGGCTACCTATGGGCAAGAGCGTGCTGCGGATCGGCCGTTGTGGTTGGGGTCGTTGAAGTCGAATATCGGTCATGCTCAGGCGGCGGCGGGTGTCGGTGGTGTGATCAAGATGGTCATGGCGATGCGGCACGGACTGTTGCCGCGGACCCTGCATGTAGATCAGCCGTCCACGAAGATTGATTGGTCCGAGGGCCACGTCCGGTTGCTGACCGAACCGATGGCCTGGCCGCAGGTGAATCGGCCGCGTCGTGCGGGTGTCTCCTCGTTCGGAATCAGCGGCACCAACGCACATCTCATTATCGAGCAGGCCCCGGTATCGGCGGTCGAGCCGGTCCCGGAGGCCCGGACGGTCCCGGCGGTGCCGTGGATGCTGTCGGCGCGCAGCGGCGAGGCTCTGGCCGCTCAGGCCGCGCGGCTGGCATCGCATGTGGTCGACCACGATCCGATCGATGTCGGTTTCTCGCTGGCGTCGACGCGCAGTGCCTTCGAGCATCGGGCCGTCGTGGTGGCCGATGACCGTGCGGGGCTGCTCGCGGGTGTGCGGGCGCTGACCGCGGGTGCGCCTGCAGCCGGTGTGGTGTCCGGCCGTGTGGTGCCGGGTTCGACGGGTGTGGTGTTCTCGGGTCAGGGTGCGCAGTGGGCTGGTATGGCGGCCGAGTTGTATGCGGCGTATCCGGTGTTCGCCGAGGCTTTCGACGGGATCGTCGTCGAGTTGGATCCGCTGCTGGAACAACCTGTTTCGCTGAGTACGGCATTGGCGGACGACGATCTGGTCGATCGGACGGTGTTCGCGCAAGCGGGTCTGTTCGCGTTCGAGGTGTCGTTGTTCCGGCTGCTCGAATCCTGGGGATTCCGGGCCGATGTGGTCGCCGGTCATTCGATCGGTGAGATCGCCGCCGCGCATGTGGCCGGTGTGATGTCCCTCGAGGATGCGTGTGTGCTGGTGGCCGCGCGTGGCCGGTTGATGCAGGCGCTGCCTTCGGGTGGGGCGATGGTCGCTGTCGGTGCGTCCGAGGCCGACGTGCTGCCCTTGCTGGCCGATATCGATGGGGTGTCGATCGCGGCGGTGAACGGTCCGTCCTCGGTCGTGCTGTCCGGTGTCGAGGACGCGGTCATCGGTGTTGTCGAGATCTGCACCGAGCGCGGTTGGCGGACCCACCGATTGCGGGTTTCGCATGCTTTCCATTCGGCTCTGATGGAGCCGATGCTGGCCGAGTTCGCTTCGGCGATAGAGGGTTTGACCTTCGGCCGACCCACCATCGCGTTGGTGTCGACGGTGACCGGCGCCCAGGTCGTCGACGAGATGGGTGATCCGTCGTATTGGGTCGGTCAGGTCCGGGATACGGTGCGGTTCGCCGATGCCGTTGCCACGATGGACGGTTCGGGTGTCTCCAGGTTCGCCGAGGTCGGGCCGGACGCCGTGTTGACCCCGATGGTCGCACAGACTCTCGGTGACGCCACGGCGGTCGCGATGACCAGACGCGACCACGCGGACGCGGTGACCGTAACCAGTGCGGTGGCCAGGTTGTTCGTGGCCGGTGCCGAGGTGGACCGGGCTGGCATCTACCACGGTTCCGGAGCGCGGCGAATCGACCTGCCCACCTACGCCTTCCAGCACGAACGGTTCTGGCTCGACGCCAAGCAGATGCTGGCCCAGTCGTGGCTCGGTGCCGAACTGGGCGGCGTCACCGCGGCCGGGCTGGACGCGGTGGAGCATCCGTTGCTCGGTGCTGTTGTGCCGCACCCGGATTCGGGCGGCGTGAGCTTCACCGGACGGTGGTCGATGGACTCCGTCGAATGGCTGGCCGACCACAGCGTGCTGGGTACCGTGCTGCTGCCGGGAACCGGATTCGTCGAGTTGGCCAGTCACGTCGGTGGTCGGTTGGGCTGCGAGGTGGTGGACGAGCTCGTCCTGCACACTCCGTTGACCTTCCCGGCCGAGGGCAGTGTCGCAGTCCAGGTCGTGGTGGCCACCCCTGATGCGGTTGGTCGCCGACGGCTGAGCGTGCATTCTCGGCACGCGGCCGAGGGGCCGTGGGTTCTGCATGCCGAAGGAGTCCTCGCCCCGGGCGAGGTGGTGGCTGATTTCGACCTCGCCTCCTGGCCTCCCACCGGCGCGCAACCGTTGGACATCAACGGTGCGTATGACGAACTGCTCGATATCGGGTACGGCTATGGCCCGTTCTTCCAAGGGTTGCAGGCGGCGTGGCAGCGTGATGCGGAGTTGTTCGCCGAGGTCGCGCTGCCGGATCCAAAGGACGCCAAGGGTTTCGGGATCCATCCCGCACTGTTCGACGCGGCTATGCACGCCGGGATCGTTCATGGGATGCGTGGTGGCGTCGAGGGTTTCCCGGCGCTGCCGTTCACCTGGAACCGGGTGGTGCTGCACTCGGCCGGTGCTGCCGCGGTGCGGGTCCGCATCGTGCCGCAGGGCGACCGGTTCGCCATGCAGATAGCCGACGGTCAGGGTCAGCCCGTGTTGTCGGTGGGCGCGTTGGTATCTCGGCCGGTGTCGGCCGAACGCCTGAGCGCGGATCGGATGTCGGAGGCCCTCTTCGGCGTGGATTGGGTCGCTGTCGCGCCGTCGACGGTGAGCGTCGAGCCGGGCCGTGTGGCGGTACTGGGTTCTCGTCACAGCCATGGCGACCAGAGTTCCGGTGAAGTGCGAGGCTACGGTGATCTCGCCGGGTTGATCGCCGATCTCGATGCGACTCCCGATTCGGTTGTTCCCGACATCGTGCTGCTCGAGTGCCCCCACCATGACGGTGCGGCGCCGGAGGCCGCACGGCAGGTCGCCATCGGTGTTCTCGACACGGTCCAGCGTTGGCTGGCCGAAACTCGCTTCGCTGGTTCCCGTTTGGTTGTACTCACCGAACACGCGGTGACCGTTGCGGATTCCGAGCAAGTGGATCTGGGCCAGGCGCCCGTGTGGGGGTTGCTGCGTGCCGCGCAGGCCGAACACCCGGGCCGATTCCAGCTTCTCGATCTCGCTGAAGACGGTGCTCCGTTGTCCGTGGCGGCCGCGGCGGCTGCTGTCGCGACGGAGCCGGAGGCCGCGCTGCGGGGTGCGAGTGTGTTCGTGCCGCGGTTGAGTCGTCACGCGCCCGGTTCGAACGTCCGGTTGTCCGAGCCGGGCACGGTGCTGGTGACCGGTGGCACGGGTGGTCTGGGTGGGGTGATCGCCCGGCATCTGGTGACCGAACATGGTATGCGCCATCTGCTTTTGACATCTCGGCGTGGCCTGGATGCTCCTGGCGCTGCCGAGCTGCGTGCGGAGTTGGTCGAGCTCGGTGCCGAGGTCACCATCGCCGCGTGCGATGTGTCCGATCGGTCTGCGCTGTCGGCGCTGGTCGACAGCATCTCCGATCAACATCCGCTGGTGGGTGTGGTGCACGCGGCCGGAACGGCCGACAACGGTTTGATCGAGGCGATCACGCCGGACCGGATCGACTATGTCTTCCGACCCAAGGTCGATGCGGCGTGGCATCTGCACGAGCTGACTCGCGATCACTCGCTGTCGCTGTTCGTGCTGGTGTCGTCCGCGGGTGGGCTGGTGCTGGCCGCTGGTCAAGCGAACTATGCCGCGGCGAATGTCTTTCTCGATGCGCTCGCGGCACATCGTCGGAGTTCGGGATTGCCCGCGACGGCTGTGGATTACGGGTTGTGGGCGCGATCGTCGGGGCTCGGTGTCGAGCTGTCCGAAGATGACTTCGATCGGATGCGCCGCCAGGGCTTCCCACCGCTGACCGAGACCGAGGGTCTTGCGCTGTTCGACTCCGCGATCGCAACCGATACCGCGCGGCTGGTGGCGCTGCGGGTCGATCCGGCGATGCTCCGGACTCGGGGCGAACAGATCCCCGCTCTGGTCCGCTCGTTGGCACCGGCCCCGGTCCGCAGGCAGACCAGGACCGCTGCGGGCCAGGCCTTTGAGCTCGAGCTGGCCGGTTTGTCGGACGCGGACCGTGCGCGCGCTTTGCTCGATCTCGTCCGATCGGTGGCTGCCGCCACTCTCGGGCATGCGTCCGTGGATGCTGTTGAGCCGCAACAGGCTTTTCAGCAGCTAGGGTTCGATTCGTTGAGTGCGGTCGAGTTCCGTAACAAGCTGAATGCTGCGACGGGTCTGCAACTCCCGGCGACGCTGGTCTTCGACTACCCGAACGCGCAGGTCGTCGCCGAGTTCATCGGTTCCCAGCTCACCGGCACCGCGGCGGTCGAAAAGCCCGTGGTCGGCCGGGTTCGCACCGGCGACGATCCGATCGCGGTGGTGGCGATGAGCTGCCGCTACCCCGGTGGCGTCGCCTCGCCCGAAGATCTGTGGGACCTGGTCACTTCCGGCTCCGATGCCACCGGTGAGATGCCGTCGGATCGTGGCTGGGATATCGAGGGCATCTACGATCCGGAACCCGGCAAGGCGGGCAAGACCTACACCCGTCAGGGTGGGTTCCTGTACTCCGCAGCCGATTTCGATGCGGATTTCTTCGGCATCAGTCCCAACGAAGCCACGATGATGGATCCGCAGCAGCGGTTGCTGCTGGAGATCTCGTGGGAGGCGTTGGAGCGGGCCGGGGTGGATCCGGTGGTGCTGCGTGGCAGCTCGACCGGTGTGTTCACCGGCCTGATGTACCACGACTACGCCCAGCGCACGGGTACCGGCAGCGGCGCCGCGGGCAGCTTGGTTTCGGGCCGGGTGTCATATGTGTTCGGTCTGGAAGGACCGTCGGTCACCGTGGACACCGCGTGCTCGTCCTCGCTGGTCGCCCTGCATCTTGCCGCGCAGTCGCTGCGGTCCGGTGAGTGCGATCTGGCGCTGGCAGGTGGCGTGGCGGTGATGGGGACTCCGGACATGTTCCTCGAGTTCGGCAGGCAGCGGGGTTTGTCGCCGGACGGCCGGTGTAAGTCGTTCTCCGACACCGCCGATGGCGTCGGGTGGTCCGAGGGTGCCGGTGTGCTGGTGCTGGAGCGGTTGTCGGACGCGCGTCGCAATGGTCATGACGTGCTCGCGGTGATTGCTGGTTCGGCGGTGAATCAGGATGGTGCGTCGAATGGTTTTTCCGCGCCGAATGGTCCGTCGCAGCGGCGGGTGATCCGGCAGGCGTTGGCCAATGCCGGTGTATCGCCGACCGAGGTGGACGTGGTCGAGGCTCATGGCACGGGGACAACTCTGGGTGATCCGATCGAGGCGCAGGCGCTGCTGGCCACCTATGGCCAAGAGCGTGCTGCGGATCGTCCGTTGTGGTTGGGGTCGTTGAAGTCGAATATCGGTCATGCCCAGGCCGCCGCGGGTGTGGGTGGTGTGATCAAGATGGTCATGGCGATGCGGCACGGCGTGCTGCCGCGGACGCTGCACGTCGATCGGCCCAGCACCAAGGTGGACTGGTCCGAGGGGCATGTGCGGTTGCTGACCGAGGCGGTGGCGTGGCCGGAGGTGGATCGGCCGCGTCGCGCGGGTGTCTCCTCGTTCGGTATCAGCGGCACGAATGCCCACCTCATCGTGGAGCAGGCCCCGGTGACCGCGCCGGTGATGGCCCAGGCTCCGGAGTCGGCCTCGGTACCGGCTGCGCGGCCGTGGGTGATCTCGGCCCGTAGCGCCGAGGCTCTCGCCGCTCAGGCTACCCGCCTGGCATCTTTTGCGGGCGAACACGATCCGATCGACGTCGGTTTCTCCCTGGCCTCCACTCGTGCGGTGTTCGAGCACCGTGCGGTCGTCGTGGCCGATGACCGTGGTGGTCTGCTCGCGGGCGTCCGTGCGCTGGCTGCCGGAACGCAGGTACCCGGTGTGGTGACCGGTCGTGCCGCGGCGGGGTCGACAGGTTTCGTCTTCTCGGGGCAGGGTGCGCAGTGGGCCGGTATGGCCGCCGGGCTGCGGACCGCCTATCCGGTGTTCGCCGAACACTTCGATGCGATCGTCGCCGAGTTGGATCCGCTACTGGAACAACCTGTTTCGCTGAGCGTGGCGTTGGCGGATGGTGAGCTTGTCGATCGGACGGTGTTCGCGCAAGCGGGTCTGTTCGCGTTCGAGGTGTCGCTGTTCCGGCTGCTCGAATCGTGGGGTGTGCGTGCGGATGTGGTGGCGGGTCATTCGATCGGTGAGGTCGCTGCGGCGCATGTGGCCGGTGTGATGTCCCTCGAGGATGCGTGTGTGTTGGTGGCCGCGCGTGGCCGGTTGATGCAGGCGCTGCCTTCGGGTGGGGCGATGGTCGCCGTCGGCGCCTCTGAGCTCGAGGTGCTGCCGCTGCTGGTGGCCGGTGCGGTGTCGATCGCGGCGGTGAACGGTCCGGCGTCAGTCGTGCTGTCCGGTGTCGAAGCCGATGTCCTCGCCGCCGTTGAACAGTGCGCCGAACAGGGATGGCGCACACACCGATTGCGGGTCTCACACGCTTTCCATTCGGCTCTGATGGAGCCGATGCTGACCGAGTTCGCTTCGGCGATAGAGGGTTTGGCCTTCGGCCGACCCGGCATCGCGTTGGTGTCGACAGTGACCGGTGCCCGGATCACCGATGAGATGTCGGATCCGGCGTATTGGGTCGGTCAGGTTCGCGACACCGTGCGGTTCGCCGATGCGGTCGCCACGATGGCCGGTTCGGGTGTGTCCAGGTTTGCCGAGATCGGTCCCGATGCGGTGCTGACCCCGATGATCGCGCAAACCCTCGATACCGGCGATGGCGTGGCCGCGACAGTGGCCGCGCTGTCGCGCCGGGACCAGACCGATGTGTCCGCGATGCCGACCGGCCTGGCCAGGTTGTTCGTCGCGGGCGCCGACCTCGACTGGCCGGGTCTGTACGCCGGTACCGCAGCGCGCCGAATCGACCTGCCCACCTACGCTTTCCAGCGTCGGCGGTACTGGATGTCCGGCGGGTCGGCGGACGGCGGCGATGCCCGGGCGATGGGTCTCGTGGCGACCGCCCACCCGTTGGTTTCGGTGGTGGTATCGCAGCCGGACTCCGACGCGATGATCCTGACCGGTCGCTTGTCGGCACAGACACATCCGTGGTTGGCCGATCACCTGGTGCTGGGGACCGTGTTGTTCCCCGGCACCGGATTCGTCGAGCTGGCGCTGTACGCGGGTGAGCGGGTCGGCTGCTCGACGCTGGACGATCTGGTGCTGCAGGCCCCGCTGGTGCTGGCGGAGTCCGATGGGGCCGCGGTGCGCATCGTCGTCGATCCTGCGGACGAGACCGGCCGACGCGCGGTGCGGATCTTCTCCAGCCCGGACGAGGATGTCGATGCGGCGTCGTCGTGGCTGTTGAATGCCGAAGGCGCGCTGGCCCCGAGCGCGGCCGTGCCCGTCGTGGATCTCGCGGTGTGGCCTCCGGCCGGTGCGCAGGTCTTGAACGTCGATGGTGTTTACGACGAGTTGCTCGATGCCGGGTACGGCTATGGCCCTGTCTTCCAGGGCCTGCGCGCGGCGTGGCAGCGCGGCGAGGAGGTGTTCGCCGAGGTCGCCCTCCCGGACCCGCAGGACGGCCAAGGTTTCGCGCTGCATCCGGCGCTGCTCGATGCCGCGCTGCATGCGCTGCGGTCGGCCGGGCACCTGCGCGCCGACGGCGCGGGCCCGGAGTTGCCGTTCGAGTGGTCGGGTGTCACGGTGCATGCGGCGGGTGCCGGTGCGCTGCGGGTGCGGTTGACCCGGGTGGGTGACCGTGCCGTGGCGGTGGATCTGGCGGATTCGACCGGAGCCGCGGTGGCGACGGTGCGTCAGCTGGCATCACGGCCGATCGATCCGGTGCAGCTCAGCGCCGGTGCGTCCATTGCGCGCAGCGCCGTATTCCAGGTCGAGTGGACACCGATCTCGGTGTCCGGCACCGGCATCGATGCGGTGTCGTGGGCGGATCTGGGTGACGAGGTGCCCGCCGCGGTGGTGCTGGACTGCCCTGCGGGTAATGAGCCGGACACGGTTCGGGCCGCGACGCACGGTGTGCTGCGGGTGCTGCAGTCGTGGCTTGCCGATGAGCGGTTCGGCGAGTCGGCGTTGGTGGTCCGCACGAGCGGTGCGGTCTCGGTTGCCGGGGAGGATATTACGAATCTGGCCGGTGCCGCCGTGGCCGGTCTGGTCCGTACGGCCCAGGCGGAGAGTCGTGGCCGGATCGTGCTGGTGGACAGCGATTCCGACATCGGCGGTCTGCTGGGTGGGATTCTGGCTGCCGAGGAACCGCAGGTTGCGGTACGTGGCGGGCAGGTCTTCGGTGCGCGACTTGTCCGGGCGTCCCCCTCGTCGGCCACCGGCTCGTCCTTCGCTCCGGGCGACACGGTTCTGATCACCGGTGCCAGCGGCTACCTCGGTGGGTTGTTCGCCCGGCATCTGGTGGCCACACGCGGTGTTCGCCGTCTGTTGCTGCTGAGCCGTCGCGGTGAATCCGCCACGGGTGCAGCCGAACTGCGGGACGAGCTGCAACAGCTCGGTGCCGAGGTCGAGTTCGTCGCGTGTGACGTCGCCGATCGTGCCGCGCTGGCCGCGGTGCTGGCCGCTATCCCTGCGGACCGCCCGCTGACCGGTGTGTTCCATACGGCTGGTGTGCTCGATGACGGTGCGATCGCCTCGCTGACTCCGGCCCGCATGGACGCGGTGTTCGGGCCGAAGGTCGATGCCGCCCTGCATCTGGACGAGCTGACCGCCGAGCTGCCGTTGCGGGCGTTCGTCGTGTTCAGTTCGGCGGCCGGTACCTTCGGCAATCCAGGGCAGGGCAACTATGCCGCGGCCAACGCCTGTTTGGACGCACTGGCGGCGCACCGCAAGGCATCCGGGCGCAACGGGCAGTCGCTGGCGTGGGGTCTGTGGGGCGCGGACGGGGGTATGGGCGCGGAGCTCGGCGACACCGAGCGGCGCAGGATGTCCCGGTCGGGCATGCTGCCGCTGACGGAAGAGCAAGGTCTGGCGCTGTTCGACGCCGCTTCCGGAACCGACGCGGCCGCTCCCGTGCTGGCCCGTCTCGACCTGGACGGCATCCGCACCGCGGGGTCGGCCACGGCCCTGCTGTCCGCCCTGCTCCCTGCTCGCCGTCGGACGGCTTCGGGCGGCGCTACGGCGCTGCGTTCGCGTTTGGCCGCTACTCCCGCCAGCGAGCGCCTCGGTGTGCTCGTCGAAACCGTTCGCGGTCAGGTCGCGGCGATTCTGGGCCATCGGAACGCGAATGCGATCGCATCCGACAGGGCATTCAGCGAGCTGGGCTTCGATTCGATCTCCGCGGTCGAGTTCCGCAATGCCCTCGCGACCGTGACGGGTCTGCGGTTGCCTGCGAGTTTGGTGTTCGACTATCCGTCACCGCAGGTGCTGGCCGAATACCTGGCCGCCGAGTTCGCCGACCACCAGCTCTCGGCAGCAGCTGTTCGTGCGGCGCTGCGGACCACCGACCGTCAGCTCGACGAACCCATCGCGATCGTGGGTATGGCGTGCCGGTATCCGGGCGGGGTCGGTTCTCCCGAGGAGCTGTGGAACCTGGTTGCGACGGGGACGGATGCGGCGTCGCAGTTCCCCGTGAATCGTGGTTGGGATGTCGATCGTCTCTACGATGCGGCCGGGGAGAAGCCGAACAGCACATACACCCGTGAGGGTGGATTCCTCCATGCCGCGGGTGAATTCGATCCGGCGTTCTTCAATATCAGCCCGAACGAAGCCGCGGTGATGGATCCGCAGCAATTCCTGCTGTTGGAGACCTCATGGGAGGCGTTCGAGCGGGCCGGTGTCGACCCCGGAGCGTTGCGGGGCAGTCAGACCGGTGTGTGGGTCGGCATGATGTATCACGACTATCCGGCCAACGCGAACGCGGGATCCATTGCCTCGGGCCGGGTTTCGTATGTGTTCGGCCTGGAGGGGCCGTCGGTCACCGTGGATACGGCGTGTTCGTCGTCTTTGGTGGCCATGCATTCGGCTGCGGCCTCGCTGCGGTCGGGCGAATGTGATCTGGCCTTGGCCGGTGGTGTCACCGTCATGGCCACACCGGAGACCTTCGTCGAATTCAGCAGGCAGCGCGGGCTGTCGGCGGACGGCCGGTGTAAGTCGTTCTCCGACAACGCCGATGGGGTTGGCTGGTCGGAAGGTGTCGGCATCCTGGTGCTGGAGCGGTTGTCCGACGCGCAGCGCAATGGTCATCAGGTGCTTGCGGTGCTGACCGGTTCGGCGGTGAATCAGGATGGTGCGTCGAACGGTTTGACCGCGCCGAACGGTCCCTCGCAGCGGCGGGTGATCGGGCAGGCGCTGGCCAATGCCGGGATCGCGCCGACCGAGGTGGATGTGGTGGAAGCCCATGGCACCGGAACAACTCTGGGTGATCCGATCGAGGCCCAGGCTCTTTTGGCTACGTACGGGCAGGGTCGTGATGCGGATCGTCCGCTGTGGCTCGGATCGCTGAAGTCGAATATCGGTCACGCTCAGGCGGCGGCGGGTGTCGGTGGTGTGATCAAGATGGTCATGGCGATGCGGCACGGGCTGTTGCCGAAGACGCTGCATGTCGATGCGCCCAGTTCCAAGGTGGATTGGTCCGAGGGGCATGTGCGGTTGTTGACCGAGTCCGTGGCGTGGCCGGTAGTCGATCGGCCGCGTCGTGCGGGTGTGTCGTCGTTCGGCATCAGTGGCACGAATGCGCACATCATCATCGAACAGGCCCCGGCCGTGCAGCCGGAGCCGGTGGCGGCTGTTCCATCCGGCGGATTGCTGCCGTGGGCGGTGTCGGCGCGCAGTGGCGAGGCGCTGGCCGCTCAGGCCGTCCGCTTGGCGTCTCATGTCGGCGATCGGGACCTGGATAAGGTGGATGTCGGTTTTTCGTTGGCGTCTACGCGTGCGCTGTTCGACCATCGTGCGGTCGTACTGGCCGAGGACCGTGATGGGCTGTTGGCGGGTATGTGGGCGTTGGGCCGCGGCGAATCCGTTTCTGGTGTGGTGACCGGTCGTGTGGTGCCGGGTTCGACGGGGTTGGTGTTCTCGGGTCAGGGTGCGCAGTGGGCTGGTATGGCCGTCGAGTTGTATGCGGCGTATCCGCTGTTCGCCGAGGCGTTCGATGCGATCGTGGCGCAGCTGGATCCGCTATTGGGGCAGCAGATTTCGCTGGATGTGGCTCTGTCGGTAGAGAACTCGGTCGATCAGACGGTGTTCGCGCAGGCGGGGTTGTTCGCGTTCGAGGTGGCGTTGTTCCGGTTGCTCGAATCGTGGGGTGTGCGTGCGGGTGTGGTGGCGGGTCATTCGATCGGTGAGGTCGCTGCGGCGCATGTGGCCGGTGTGATGTCCCTCGAGGATGCGTGTGTGCTGGTGGCCGCGCGTGGCCGGTTGATGCAGGCGCTGCCTTCGGGTGGCGCGATGGTCGCTGTTGGTGCTTCCGAAGCCGACGTGACGCCGTTGCTGGCCGATGGAGTATCGATCGCGGCGGTCAATGGTCCGTCGTCGGTGGTGCTCTCCGGTGCCGAGGATGCGGTTCAGACTGTTGTGGACACCTGCGTGGAACGTGGGTGGCGGACGCATCGCCTGCGGGTTTCGCATGCTTTCCATTCGGCGTTGATGGAGCCGATGCTGGCCGAGTTCGCCTCGGTGATCGAAGGTTTGGTGTTCTCGCTCCCGAGCATTCCGTTGGTGTCGACGGTGACTGGTACGCGCGTCTCGGATGAGATGACCGTTCCGGGGTATTGGGTCGGCCAGGTCCGTGACACCGTGCGGTTCGCCGACGCGGTCGTCGCGATGGTTGATCTGGGGGTGTCCCGGTTCGCCGAGGTCGGACCGGACGCGGTGCTGACCCCGATGATCGCGCAGATTGCCGACTCCGGGCAGCTGACCGCGACTCCGGCGATCGTGCCCTTGGCGCGTCGGGGTCGGGCCGATGCGCCCAACGTGTTGGGTGGGGTGGCCGGGTTGTTCGTCTCCGGCGCCGACGTGGACTGGTCCGGTCATCATGCCGGTGGCAGGCGAATCGACCTGCCCACCTACGCCTTCCAGCACGAGCGGTTCTGGCTGGATCCCCGCGAGGTGCTGGCGAAGTCGTGGCTGGGTGCCGAACTGGGCGGGGTCGGCTCGGCCGGGCTGGACACCGTGGAGCATCCGCTGCTCGGTGCGATGGTGTCGCATCCGGAGTCGGGTGAGCTGATTTTCACCGGCCGGTGGTCGGTGGACTCGATGCGGTGGCTGGCCGACCACAGCGTGCTCGGCGTGGTGTTGCTGCCGGGCACCGGGTTCGTGGAGCTGGCGAGCTACGTCGGCGGCGTCCTCGGCTGCGAGATGGTCGATGAGCTTGTCCTGCATACCCCGTTGACGATGCCTGCCGAGGGCAGCGTCGCGGTACAGGTCGTGGTGACGGCGGCAGACGAGGCCGGTCGCAGGCGGTTGAGTGTGCATTCGCGGCAGACCGCCGAGGGGCCGTGGTTGCTGCACGCCGAAGGTGTGCTCGCACCCGGCGAGACGGCGGCCGATTTCGATCTGGCCGTGTGGCCGCCCGCGGGTGCGCAGCCGACACCCCTCGCGGGCGTCTACGACGAGTTGTTCGACCTCGGGTACGGCTACGGCCCGTTCTTCCAGGGGCTGCAGGCGGCGTGGCGCCGCGGTGACGAGTTGTTCGCCGAGGTCACGCTGCCGGATCCGCAGGACGGCAACGGCTTCGGAGTGCATCCGGCACTGCTCGACGCGGCGCTGCACGTCGGTATCGTGCACGGTCTTCGGGATGGTGTCGGTGATTTCCCGGCCCTGCCGTTCACCTGGAACCGCGTGGTTTTGCACTCCGCGGGCGCCGCCGCGGTGCGCGTCCGAATCGTGGTCGACGGCACCAGGTTCACCGTGCAGCTGGCCGACGAACAGGGACACCCGGTGCTGTCGGTCGGTGCGCTGGTGTCCCGGCCGGTTTCGGCCGATCGCCTGGGCGCCGATCACGCCGCGGAATCCCTCTTCCGCGTGGAATGGAGCACCGTTGCCGCGCCTGCGGCGCCGACGGAGCCCGGTCGGCTGGCCGCGCTCGGCTGGGGCCGAAGTTCCGGTGCGGTGCGGGGCTTCAGTGATCTCGCGGAGCTGATCGCCGACCTGGATGCGAACCCGGACGCGGTCGTCCCCGAGATGGTGCTGCTGGAGAGCCCATTCGAGGACGCGGCGCCGCCGCAGGCCGCACGCCGGGTGGTGACCCGGCTCTTGGACACCGTCCAGGGCTGGCTGGCCGAAACCCGTTTCACCGGTTCCCGTTTGGTGGTGTCGACCAGACACGCTGTGGCCGTTGCCGATTCCGATTCGGTGCGGCTGGACCAGGCGCCCGTCTGGGGGCTGGTGCGCGCCGCGCAGGCCGAACACCCGGGTCGATTCCAGCTCCTGGACCTGGACGGCGACCACGATCCGATCTCCGTCGCGACCGCGGCGATGGCCGCGGAACCGGAAGCCGCACTGCGTGGGCAGCAGGTGCTGGTGCCGCGCTTCGGCCGCCACGCATCCGATGCGGTCGCTCGGCCGCTCGAGCCGGGCACGGTGCTGGTGACCGGTGGGACCGGCGGCCTGGGTGCGGTGATCGCCCGGCATCTGGTGACCGAATACGGTGTGCGCCATCTGCTCCTGACGTCCCGGCGCGGGCTGGGTGCGCCCGGCGCCGCCGAGCTGCGCGATGAGCTCGTCGAGCTCGGCGCGCAAGTCGCGGTCGCCGCTTGCGATGTGTCGGATCGGGCCGCGGTGGCCGCACTGCTGGACGGCATCTCAGCCGAGCATCCGCTGGTGGGTGTCGTGCATGCGGCCGGAATCGCAGACAACGGTGTGATCGAGTCGATGACGCCGGACCGGGTCGGGAATGTCTTCGGGCCCAAGGCCGATGCCGCGTGGCATCTGCACGAGCTCACCCGCGACGCCGCGCTGTCGCTGTTCGTACTGTTGTCCTCGGCGGGTGGGCTGGTCCTGGCTGCCGGGCAGGCCAACTACGCCGCGGCGAACGTCTTCCTCGACGCCCTCGCGGCGCATCGTCGCGATCTCGGATTGCCCGCTACCGCAATTGATTACGGCCTGTGGGCGCGGTCGGCCGGTCTCGGTGCCGAGCTGTCCGAGGACGACTTCGATCGGATGCGCAGGCTGGGTTTCCCGCCGTTGACCGAGGCCGAAGGCCTGGCGTTGTTCGATGCGGCGATCGCCGCCGAGACGGCCCAGGTGGTGGCGCTGCGGGTCGACGCGGCCGTGCTGCGCACCAGGGGCGAGCAGATCCCCGCCCTGCTGCGGGCGATCGCACCCGCTCCCGTGCGCCGGGCGGCTCGGACCGCGGCCGGGCAGGCGTTCGCGCAGCGGCTGGCCGGGCTCTCCGACACCGATCGTGCCGCCGCACTGCTCGATCTCGTCCGGACCACTGCCGCGGGAACCCTCGGGCACGCCTCCGGCGCTGCCGTCGAGCCCCAGCAGGCTTTCCAGCAGCTCGGGTTCGACTCGTTGAGCGCCATCGAGTTCCGCAACAAGCTCAATACCGCGACCGGTCTGCAACTACCGGCCACGCTGATCTTCGACTACCCCAACCCGCAGCTCGTCGCCGACTTCATCGATGCCCAGTTCACCGGCACGAGCCAGGACATCGAAATCACCACCGGCACAGCCGTCGGCGACGACCGGATCGCCGTGGTGGCGATGGGCTGCCGCTACCCGGGTGGAATCGCGTCGCCGGAGGATCTGTGGCGGCTGGTCGCGTCCGGTGGGGAGACCACCGGAGAGCTGCCGGACGATCGGGGCTGGGATATCGACGGTATCTACGATCCCGAGCCCGGCAGGGCAGGTAAGACCTACACGCGCCATGGCGGATTCCTTTACTCCGCAGCCGATTTCGACGCGGACTTCTTCGGGATCAGCCCGAACGAGGCGACGGTGATGGATCCGCAGCAGCGGGTGCTGCTGGAGGTTTCCTGGGAGGCGCTGGAACGTGCCGGTGTCGACCCGGCGGTGCTGCGCGGCAGCTCGACCGGTGTGTTCACCGGCGTGATGTACCACGACTACGCCCAGGGCGCAGGCACCGGCAACAACGCCGGTGGCAGCCTGGTCTCCGGCCGCATCGCCTACACGCTCGGCTTGGAAGGTCCTGCGGTGTCGGTGGATACGGCGTGCTCGTCGTCGCTGGTCGCCCTCCATCTGGCCGCGCAGTCGCTGCGGTCGGGCGAGTGCGATCTGGCGTTGGCCGGTGGTGTGGCCGTGATGTCGGCACCGGACATGTTCCTCGAGTTCAGTCGCCAGCGTGGGTTGTCCCCGGACGGTCGCTGTAAGTCCTTCGCGGACGCGGCCGACGGTGTCGCCTGGTCCGAGGGCGCGGGTGTGCTGGTGCTCGAGCGGTTGTCCGATGCCCGGCGCAACGGTCATCGGGTGCTCGCGGTGCTCGCGGGTTCGGCGGTGAATCAGGACGGTGCGTCGAACGGTTTCGCCGCGCCGAACGGCCCGTCACAGCGGCGGGTGATCCGGCAGGCTCTCGCGAATGCGGGTGTCTCGCCGGTCGACGTCGATGCGGTGGAGGCGCACGGCACCGGTACCACGCTGGGTGATCCGATCGAGGCGCAGGCGCTGATGGCCACGTACGGCCGAGATCGGGATGTCGCTCGGCCGTTGTGGCTGGGGTCGCTGAAGTCCAACATCGGTCACGCTCAGGCCGCCGCGGGTGTGGGTGGCGTGATCAAGATGGTCATGGCCATGCAGCACGGGCTGCTGCCGCAGACCCTGCACGTGGATCAGCCGTCTACGAAGGTGGATTGGTCCGAGGGGCAGGTCCGGCTGCTGACCGAGCCGGTGGCGTGGCCGGAGGTGGATCGGCCCCGTCGTGCGGCAGTGTCCTCGTTCGGCCTCAGCGGCACCAACGCGCATCTGATCGTCGAGCAAGCGCCCGCACTGGACCCGGCTCCGGAGGTCAAGACCGCTCCGGCAGGCGGAGTGCTGCCCTGGGTGCTCTCCGCCCGCGGTGCAGAGGCGCTCGCCGATCAGGCCGCCCGCCTGGCAGCGCAGGTGAGCGGCCGCGAGGACGACCCGATCGATGTCGGCTTCTCACTTGTCGATTCGAGAATGCTGTTCGACCACCGGGCCGTGGTGTTCGCGACCGAACGTGACGCGCTGCGGGCCGGAACACAAGCGCTGAGCCGGGCCGAATCCCTTCCGGGTGTGGTGTCCGGCCGGGTGGTGGCAGGTTCGACGGGTGTGGTGTTCTCGGGTCAGGGTGCGCAGTGGGCTGGTATGGCTGCCGAGTTGCGTGCCGTGTACCCGGTGTTCGCCGAGCACTTCGATGCGATTGTCGCGCAGCTGGATCCGCTGCTGAAACAGCGGATTTCGCTGGATGTAGCGCTGTCGAACGAGGATTCGGTCGATCAGACGGTGTTCGCGCAGGCGGGCCTGTTCGCGTTCGAGGTGGCGTTGTTCCGGCTGCTCGAATCCTGGGGTGTGCGAGCGGATGTGGTGGCCGGTCACTCGATCGGTGAGATCGCTGCGGCGCATGTGGCTGGTGTGTTGTCCCTCGAGGGTGCGTGTGTGCTGGTGGCGGCGCGTGGTCGTTTGATGCAGGCGTTGCCTGCTGGCGGTGCGATGGTCGCTGTCGGTGCTTCCGAGGCCGACGTGACGGCATTGCTGTCCGGCGAGGTGTCGATCGCGGCGGTCAACGGCCCGGCATCGGTGGTGCTCTCCGGCATCGAAGACGACGTGCTCGCGGTAGTCGAGAAATGCACCGAGCGTGGTTGGCGCACACATAGATTGCGGGTTTCGCATGCTTTCCATTCGGCGTTGATGGAGCCGATGCTTGCCGAGTTCGCTTCGGCGATTGATGGTTTGGTGTTCTCGCGTCCGAGCATTCCGTTGGTGTCGACGGTGACAGGTGCCCGGATCACCGATGAGATGACCGATCCGTCGTATTGGGTGGGCCAGGTCCGTGACACCGTCCGGTTCGCCGATGCTGTTGCGGCGATGGCAGATCTGGGTGTGTCCAGGTTCGCCGAGGTCGGACCGGATGCCGTGCTCTTCCCGATGGTCAACCAGATCGTCGAGGAGCTGACGGTGACCGCGGCTCCGACGGTGGTGGCGCTGGCTCGCCGGGGCCGGGCGGACGCGTCCGCCGTGGTGGCCGGGACTGCCGGGTTGTTCGTCAACGGCGCTCACGTCGATTGGGCCCGCCTGTACGCCGGTACCGGAGCTCGGCGCATCGACCTGCCCACCTACGCCTTCCAGCGTCAGCGCTATTGGATGGCCGCCGAGTCGGCCGCCGGTGGTGACGCCAGGTCGATGGGTTTCGCGGCCACCGGGCACCCTCTGGTCTCGGCCGTGGTGTCGCAACCGGAGTCCGACGCGATCGCGCTCAGCGGGCGATTGTCGGTGCGGACGCAGCCCTGGCTGGCCGACCATGCGGTCATGGACATCGTGTTGGTTCCCGGCACCGGTCTGGTCGAGCTCGCCCTGCACGCCGGAGAACAGCTCGGCTGCACGGTGCTCGAGGAGCTGGTACTGCGGGCGCCGCTGGTGCTGTCGGATTCGGCCGGGGTCGCCGTGCGGGTCGTGGTCGATGCGGAGGACGCGGCCGGTCGTCGCGGGGTGCGGATCTTCTCCCGCTCCGACGACGATGCCGATACGCCGTGGACGTTGAACGCCGAGGGTGCGCTCGCGCCGGAAGGCGACAGTGCCGCAGTGGATCTGGTGTCGTGGCCGCCCGCGGACGCGGTCGCGGTGGATATCGACGGTGTCTATGACACCCTCGGTGCGCAGGGCTATCACTATGGTCCGGTGTTTCAGGCGCTGCGAGCGGTGTGGCGTGGATCGGACGGGCTCTATGCCGAGGTGGAGTTGCCCGAGCAGGCGCGAGCGGATGCGGAACGCTTCGGTGTGCATCCGGCGTTGCTGGATGCGGCTTTGCACGCTTTGCGTTTTGCCGATGAAACCGCGTCGGAGGAAACCGGGCTGGCGTTGCCGTTCGAGTGGTCGGGCGTCACTGTCCATGCCGCGGGGGCCGATGCGTTGCGGGTTCGGCTGACTCGTATCGGTGAGCGTGGGGTTGCTTTGGATCTGGCGGATTCGACCGGTGTCGGGGTGGCGACGGTGCGGCATTTGGCGTCTCGGCCGATTGATCCGGCGCAGCTCACTGCGGGGACTCCGATTTCTCGTACCGCTGTGTTCGATGTGGGCTGGGCGCCGATCTCGGTGTCCGAAGGCGAGATCGCTACTGTTTCCTGGGCGGATCTTGGTGATGTGGGTGAGCATGTCCCGCAGGTGGTGGTGCTGGACTGCCTGGCGGGTAATGATCCCGTCACGGTTCGTGCCGTTACTCATGGTGTGTTGCAGGTGCTGCAGTCCTGGTTTGCCGAGGCTCGGTTCGGTGAGTCGGTGTTGGTGGTTCGGACCGGTGGTGCGGTATCGGTTACTGGAGAGGATATTTCGAATCTCGCCGGTGCCGCTGTCGGCGGCCTGGTTCGGGCCGCACAGACGGAGCATCCCGGCCGGATCGTGCTGATCGACAGCGATTCCGGCATAGACGGTCTGCTGGGTGGGATTCTGGCTGCCGAGGAACCACAGGTGGCGATCCGCGATGGGCAGGTACACGTCGCGCGACTCGGCCGGGTCGTCTCAACCGACGCTCCGGCGACCGGATCGTTCGCTCCGGGCGACACGGTTCTGATCACCGGTGCCAGCGGCTACCTCGGTGGGTTGTTCGCCCGGCATCTGGTGGCCACACGCGGTGTTCGCCGTCTGTTGCTGCTGAGCCGTCGCGGTGAATCCGCCACGGGTGCAGCCGAACTGCGGGACGAGCTGCAACAGCTGGGTGCCGAGGTCGAGTTCGTCGCGTGTGACGTCGCCGATCGTGCCGCGCTGGCCGCGGTGCTGGCCGCTATCCCTGCGGACCGCCCGCTGACCGGTGTGTTCCATACGGCTGGTGTGCTCGATGACGGTGCGATCGCCGCGCTCACCCCCGAGCGGATGGACGCGGTCTTGCGGCCGAAGGTCGATGCCGCCCTGCACCTGCACGAGCTGACCGCCGAGCTGCCGTTGCGGGCGTTCGTCGTGTTCAGTTCGGCGGCAGGTGCATTCGGCAATGCCGGTCAGGGCAACTACGCCGCGGCCAACGCCTGCCTGGACGCACTGGCGGCGCACCGCAGGGCAGCCGGGCTCCCCGGAACCTCGCTGGCCTGGGGTCTGTGGAGTATGGACGGCGGTATGGCGGCGGAGTTCGGTGACACCGAGCGGCGCCGGATGTCCCGGTCGGGCATGCTGCCGCTGTCGCAGGAGCAAGGTCTTGCGCTGTTCGATGCGGCGACCGGTCTGGACGCAGCGGCCCCCATCCTCGCCCGCTTGGATCTCGATGCCATGCGTGGCGCGGGGTCCGCAGTGCCCGTGCTGCTTTCCGGGCTCGTCCCGCAGCGCCGGAAGGCGGCCTCGGGTGCGTCGGCGGCGTTGCGGGCACGGTTGGCGAGCACACCCGACGGTGAACGCCTCGGCGTGCTGGTAGAGATCGTGCGTGGTCAGGTCGCGACGATTCTGGGTCATCGGAATGCGAATGTGATCGCACCCGACCGGCCCTTCAGCGAGCTGGGCTTCGATTCGCTCTCCGCCGTCGAATTCCGCAATGCCCTCGCGACCGCGACCGGTCTGCGGTTGCCGGCGACCGCGGTGTTCGACTATCCGTCACCGCGGGCGCTCGCCGAATATCTGGCAGGCCAGTTCGGCGGCCATCGGGACTCGGAGCCGGCAACGGAGCTGTCGGAGAACAGCATTCGTAACGCGCTCCAGACGATCCCCCTCGCCCGTCTCCGCGACGCGGGCCTGCTGGACGCCCTCATGAAGCTCACGAACGGGCAGGACAGCCAGGACGACGCCGATCAGACCGTCACGGATGAGTCGATCGACGAGCTCGATATCGACGGCTTGATCGACCTGGCCTACAACAACTCCTCCGAGGACTGAAGGACCGATTGATGACCAAGCCCGATGACAATACTCAGAAGCTGGCTCAGGCCCTCCGTGTCTCGCTCAAGGAGACCGAGCGGTTGCGTGCCCGCAACCGCAAGCTCGAGTCGTCGCTTCGTGAGCCGATTGCGATCGTGGGTATGGCGTGCCGGTATCCGGGCGGGGTGGGGTCGCCGGAGGAGCTGTGGAACCTGGTTTCGGCCGGGACCGACGCGGCGTCGGAGTTCCCGGCGAATCGCGGCTGGGACACCGAGCGCTTGTACGACCCGACCGGTGAGACGCCGAACTCCGCATATACGCGTGAGGGCGGTTTTCTGCATGCCGCGGGTGAATTCGATCCGGCGTTCTTCAATATCAGCCCCAATGAGGCGGCGCTGATGGATCCGCAGCAGTTTCTGCTGTTGGAGACCTCGTGGGAGGCGTTCGAGCGGGCCGGTGTCGATCCGGGGTCGTTGAAGGGCAGCCGGACCGGTGTGTGGGTCGGCATGATGTATCACGACTATCCGGCCAACGCGAATACGGGATCTATTGCCTCGGGCCGGGTTTCGTATGTGTTCGGTTTGGAGGGGCCGTCGGTCACGGTGGATACGGCGTGTTCGTCGTCTTTGGTGGCCATGCATTCGGCTGCGGCGGCATTGCGGTCGGGTGAGTGCGATTTGGCGTTGGCCGGTGGTGTCGCGGTGATGGCGACCCCGGAAACTCTGGTGGAGTTCAGTCGGCAGCGGGGTTTGTCGCCGGATGGCCGGTGTAAGTCCTTCGCGGATGCGGCTGATGGTGTCGGGTGGTCCGAGGGTGCCGGGATGTTGGTGCTGGAGCGGTTGTCCGACGCGCAGCGCAATGGTCATGAGGTGCTTGCGGTGATTGCTGGTTCGGCGGTGAATCAGGATGGTGCGTCGAATGGTTTGACCGCGCCGAATGGTCCGTCGCAGCGGCGGGTGATTCGCCAAGCGTTGGCGAATGCGGGGGTTTCGCCGGTCGATGTCGATGTGGTGGAAGCTCACGGCACGGGTACGACGCTGGGTGATCCGATCGAGGCTCAGGCGCTGCTGGCTACCTATGGGCAAGAGCGTGCTGCGGATCGTCCGCTGTGGTTGGGGTCGTTGAAGTCGAATATCGGTCATGCTCAGGCGGCGGCGGGTGTCGGTGGTGTGATCAAGATGGTCATGGCGATGCGCCGAGGACTGCTGCCGAAGACGCTGCATGTCGATGCGCCCAGCACCAAAGTTGATTGGTCCGAGGGCCATGTGCGGTTGTTGACCGAGGCGGTGGTGTGGCCGGAGGTGGATCGGCCGCGTCGTGCGGGTGTCTCGTCGTTCGGTATCAGCGGAACCAATGCCCACGTCATCATCGAACAGGCCCCGGTGGCCGAACCAGGGCCTGAACAGGCTCCGACGCAAAAGACTGTCCCGGTGGGTGGATTGCTGCCGTGGGCGGTGTCGGCGCGCAGTGGCGAGGCGCTGGCCGCTCAGGCCGTCCGCTTGGCGTCTCATGTCGGCGATCGGGACCTGGATAAGGTGGATGTCGGTTTTTCGTTGGCGTCTACGCGTGCGCTGTTCGACCATCGTGCGGTCGTACTGGCCGAGGACCGTGATGGGCTGTTGGCCGGTATCCAGGCGCTCGGTCGCGGTGAAACGATTCCGGGGGTGGTGACCGGCCGCGTGCTGGCGGGTTCGACGGGTGTGGTGTTCTCGGGTCAAGGTGCGCAGTGGGCTGGTATGGCGGCCGGGTTGCGTGCGTACCCGGTGTTCGCCGCGGCTTTCGACGCGATCGTCGCCGATTTGGATCCGCTGCTGGAACAACCTGTTTCGCTGAGCGTGGCGTTGGCGGATGGTGAGCTTGTCGATCGGACGGTGTTCGCGCAGGCGGGGTTGTTCGCGTTCGAGGTGGCGTTGTTCCGGTTGCTCGAATCGTGGGGCGTACGCGCGGATGTGGTGGCCGGTCATTCGATCGGTGAGATCGCCGCCGCGCATATCGCTGGTGTGTTGTCGCTGTCGGATGCGTGTGTGCTGGTTGCGGCGCGTGGTCGTTTGATGCAGGCGCTGCCTTCGGGTGGCGCGATGGTCGCTGTCGGTGCTTCCGAGGCTGATGTGCGGCCGTTGCTGGTCGATGGAGTGTCGATCGCGGCGGTGAACGGTCCGGCGTCGGTGGTGCTCTCCGGCGTCGAGGACGCAGTCGCCGCTCTCCTCGCGGCGTGCACCGAACATGGTTGGCGGACGCATCGCCTGCGGGTTTCGCATGCTTTCCATTCGGCTCTGATGGAGCCGATGCTAGCCGAGTTCGCGTCGGCGATCGAAGGTTTGGTGTTCTCGCGTCCGAGCATTCCGTTGGTGTCGACGGTGACTGGTACGCGCGTCTCGGATGAGATGACTGTTTCGTCGTATTGGGTGGGTCAGGTCCGTGACACCGTCCGGTTCGCCGATGCCGTTGCGGCGATGGTGGATATGGGGGTGTCCCGGTTCGCCGAGGTCGGACCGGACGCGGTCCTGAGCCCGATGGTCGCGCAGACTCTCGACGACGAGGCTGCTGTGGTGGTGGCGTTGGCGCGTCGTGACCGTGCCGACGTGTCCGCGGTGTCGGCGGGGGTGGCCGGGTTGTTCGTGGCCGGTGCCGAGATGAACTGGGCCGGTCTGCACGCCGGAGGTCAGCGCGTCGACCTGCCCACCTATGCCTTCCAGCATCAGCGTTTCTGGCTGGATCCCACGGAGGCGCTGGCCATGTCGTGGCTGGGCGCCGAACTGGGCGGGGTCAGCTCGGTCGGGCTGGATGTGGTGGAGCATCCACTGCTGGGTGCGGTGGTGCCGCATCCGGATTCGGGTGGCGTGAGTTTCACCGGCCGGTGGACCGTGGACTCGGTCGAGTGGCTGGCCGACCACAGCGTGCTCGGCACCGTATTGCTGCCGGGCACCGGATTCGTCGAGCTCGCGAGCTACGTCGGCGGTGTGCTCGGTTGTGCCGTGGTGGACGAGCTGGTCCTGCAGGCGCCGTTGACTGTGCCTGCCGAGGGCAGCGTCGCGGTACAGGTCGTGGTGACGGCGGCAGACGAGGCCGGTCGCAGGCGGTTGAGTGTGCATTCGCGGCAGACCGCCGAGGGGCCGTGGTTGCTGCACGCCGAAGGTGTGCTCGCACCCGGCGAGACGGCGGCCGATTTCGACCTCGCCGCGTGGCCGCCAGCCGGTGCCCAGCCCTTGGACATCGACGGCGTCTACGACGAGCTGCTCGATATCGGGTACGGCTACGGCCCGTTCTTCCAGGGTTTGCAGGCGGCGTGGCGGCGTGGTGACGAGTTGTTCGCCGAGGTCGCGCTGCCGGATTCACAGGACGGCAAGGGATTCGGCATCCATCCGGCACTGTTCGACGCGGCGTTGCACGCCGGGATCGTGCACGGTATGCGTGGCGGTGTCGAGGGTTTCCCGGCATTGCCGTTCACCTGGAACCAGGTGGTGCTGCACGCGACCGGTGCGAGCGCGGTGCGGGTTCGCATCGTGGTCGAGGGCACTCGGTTCGCGCTCCAGCTGGCCGACGAGCAGGGCGAGCCGGTGATGTCGGTGGGGGCCTTGGTATCTCGGCCGGTGTCGGCCGATCGCCTGCAGGCGGATCGGGTGGATGATGCCCTCTTCGGCGTGGAGTGGGTCGCTGCCGTGCCGTCCACGGAGAGCGTCGAACCGGGCCGGGTGGCGGTACTGAAGGGTGATCTCGCGGCGCTGATCGCCGAGTTCGATGCGGCGCAGGACGCTGATGTTCCGGAGATCGTGTTGTGGGAGATCCCCGTCCACGACGGTGCGCCGCCCGAGGCCGCCCGCCGGATCGGGATCGCTGTGCTCGACACACTGCGGGGTTGGCTGGCCGAACCGCGTTTCGCCGGTTCACGTCTGGTGGTGCTGACCAGACGTGCGGTGGCCGTTGCCGATTCGGAGCAGGTGGATCTTGGCCAGGCGCCGGTGTGGGGTCTGCTGCGCGCCGCGCAAGCCGAACATCCGGGCCGATTCCAGCTGCTCGACCTGGCTCAGGACGAGAATCGTGACGCGCTCGCCATCGCCGCTGCGGCCGCGACCGCTGCGCTGGAACCCGAGGCCGCGCTGCGCGGCGCGACCCTGCTCGTGCCGCGATTGAGTCGTCACGCGCCCGGTTCGAACGTCCGGTTGTCCGAGCCGGGCACGGTGCTGGTGACCGGTGGTACAGGTGGTCTGGGTGGGGTGATCGCCCGGCATCTGGTGACCGAACATGGTGTGCGCCATCTGCTTCTGACGTCTCGGCGCGGACCGGATGCTCCGGGTGCCGCGGAACTGCGCGAGGAGCTGACCGAGCTGGGCGCGCAGGTGACCATCGTCGCGTGTGATGTGTCGGATCGGTCGGCACTGGCGGCGTTGCTGGACGGCATCTCGGTTGAACATCCGTTGGTCGGTGTTGTGCACGCGGCCGGAACAGCGGACAACGGTCTGGTCGAATCGATTACGGCCGAGCGGGTCGATTATGTGTTCGGACCCAAGGTCGATGCGGCGTGGCATCTGCACGAGCTGACTCGCGATCACTCGCTGTCGCTGTTCGTGCTGGTGTCGTCCGCGGGTGGGCTGGTGCTGGCCGCTGGTCAAGCGAACTATGCCGCGGCGAATGTCTTTCTCGATGCGCTCGCGGCACATCGTCGGAGTTCGGGATTGCCCGCGACGGCTGTGGATTACGGGTTGTGGGCGCGATCGTCGGGGCTCGGTGTCGAGCTGTCCGAGGCAGAATTCGATCTGCTGCGCAGGCAGGGCTTCCCGCCGATCTCCGAGGCCGAGGGACTTGCGCTGTTCGATGCGGCGATCGCCACCGATTCGGCCCAGCTGGTGGCGCTGCGGGTCGATCGGGCGGTGCTCCGGACTCGGGGCGAGCTGATTCCGGCCATGGTCCGCGCGCTCGTGCCGAACCCGGTGCGCCGTGCCAACCGAGGTGCGGCGGGTCAGGCTTTCGCCCGAAAGCTGGCCGGTTTGCCGGATGCGGACCGTGCGCGCGCTTTGCTCGATCTCGTCCGATCGGTGGCTGCCGCCACTCTCGGGCATGCGTCCGTGGATGCTGTTGAGCCGCAACAGGCTTTTCAGCAGCTAGGGTTCGATTCGTTGAGTGCGGTCGAGTTCCGTAACAAGCTGAATGCTGCGACGGGTCTGCAACTCCCGGCGACGCTGGTCTTCGACTACCCCAACCCACAGGTCGTCGCCGAGTTCATCGATTCCCAACTCTCCGGCACGAGCCAGGATGTCGCGGTTACTGCCAGTAGGGTGAGCGGCGACGATCCGATCGCGGTGGTGGCGATGAGCTGCCGCTATCCGGGTGGTGTCGCTTCTCCCGAGGACCTGTGGAGTCTGGTTGCCGAAGGCATGGACACCACCGGCGAGTTGCCTTCGGATCGTGGCTGGGATATCGAGGGCATCTACGATCCGGAACCTGGCAAGGCGGGCAAGACCTACACCCGTCAGGGTGGGTTCCTGTACTCCGCAGCCGATTTCGATGCGGATTTCTTCGGGATCAGTCCCAACGAGGCATTGGTGATGGATCCGCAGCAGCGGATGTTGCTGGAGATCTCGTGGGAGGCGCTGGAGCGGGCCGGGGTGGATCCGGTGGTGCTGCGTGGCAGCTCGACCGGTGTGTTCACCGGCGTGATGTACCACGACTACGCGCTGGGCGCCGGTACCGGCAACAGCGTCGCCGGGAGCCTGGTCTCCGGTCGCATCGCCTACACGCTCGGCTTGGAAGGTCCTGCGGTGTCGGTGGATACGGCGTGTTCGTCGTCGCTGGTCGCCCTGCATCTTGCCGCGCAGTCGCTGCGGTCCGGTGAGTGCGATCTGGCGCTGGCAGGTGGCGTGGCGGTGATGTCCACGCCGGAGATGCTTGTCGAGTTCAGCAGGCAGCGGGGTTTGTCGCCGGACGGCCGGTGTAAGTCCTTCGCGGATGCGGCCGATGGTGTCGGGTGGTCCGAGGGCGCCGGTGTGCTGGT
Source organism: Nocardia pseudovaccinii (assembly GCF_050942345.1). Classification (NCBI taxonomy): domain Bacteria; kingdom Bacillati; phylum Actinomycetota; class Actinomycetes; order Mycobacteriales; family Nocardiaceae; genus Nocardia; species Nocardia pseudovaccinii. The sequence continues at coordinate 8,369,842 of NZ_CP192074.1, read as the reverse complement.
GCTGGAGCGGTTGTCCGATGCCCGTCGCAATGGTCATGAAGTGCTTGCGGTGATCGCTGGTTCGGCGGTGAATCAGGATGGTGCGTCCAATGGTTTCTCGGCGCCGAATGGTCCGTCGCAGCGGCGGGTGATCCGGCAGGCGTTGGCCAATGCCGGTGTATCGCCGACCGAGGTAGACGTGGTCGAGGCGCACGGCACGGGTACGACGCTGGGCGATCCGATTGAAGCCCAAGCCCTTTTGGCTACCTATGGGCAAGAGCGTGCTGCGGATCGGCCGTTGTGGTTGGGATCGTTGAAATCCAATATCGGCCACGCCCAGGCGGCGGCCGGTGTCGGTGGCGTGATCAAGATGGTCATGGCTATGCGGCACGGCATGCTGCCCAAGACGCTCCACGTCGATCGGCCCAGCACGAAAGTTGATTGGTCCGAAGGCCATATCCGCCTGCTGACCGAACCGGTGGCGTGGCCGGAGGTGGATCGGCCGCGTCGTGCGGGTGTCTCCTCGTTCGGCCTCAGCGGCACGAACGCTCACCTCATCGTCGAACAGCCGCCGGTGGCGGACCAGGCTCCGGTGGTCAAGACCCTTCCGGCGGGCGGTGTGTTGCCGTGGGTGGTCTCGGCGCGCAGCGGCGAGGCACTGGCCGAGCAGGCCCGGCGGCTGGCCTCCCATGTCGGCGACCATGATTCGATCGACATCGGATTCTCGCTCGCCACCTCGCGCGTGTTGTTCGAGCATCGGGCCGTGGCGTTCTCGCCCGAGGACGACGCCCTGCGCGCCGGTATCCAGGCGCTCGGTCGCGGTGAAACGATTCCGGGGGTGGTGACCGGCCGCGTGCTGGCGGGTTCGACGGGTGTGGTGTTCTCGGGTCAAGGTGCGCAGTGGGCTGGTATGGCGGCCGGGTTGCGTGCGTACCCGGTGTTCGCCGCGGCTTTCGACGCGATCGTCGCCGATTTGGATCCGCTGCTGGAACAACCTGTTTCGCTGAGCGTGGCGTTGGCGGATGGTGAGCTTGTCGATCGGACGGTGTTCGCGCAGGCGGGGTTGTTCGCGTTCGAGGTGGCGTTGTTCCGGTTGCTCGAATCGTGGGGTGTGCGTGCGGGTGTGGTGGCGGGTCATTCGATCGGTGAGGTCGCTGCGGCGCATGTGGCCGGTGTGATGTCCCTCGAGGATGCGTGTGTGTTGGTGGCCGCGCGTGGCCGGTTGATGCAGGCGCTGCCTTCGGGTGGCGCGATGGTCGCTGTTGGTGCTTCCGAAGCCGACGTGACGCCGTTGCTGGCCGATGGAGTGTCGATCGCGGCGGTCAATGGTCCGGCGTCGGTGGTGCTCTCCGGCGTCGAGGACGCAGTCGCCGCTCTCCTCGCGGCGTGCACCGAACATGGTTGGCGGACGCATCGCCTGCGGGTTTCGCATGCTTTCCATTCGGCTCTGATGGAGCCGATGCTGGCCGAGTTCGCGTCGGTGATCGAAGGTTTGAGCTTCGGCCGACCCACCATCGCGCTGGTGTCGACGGTGACCGGTGCCCGGATCACCGATGAGATGTCGGATCCGTCGTATTGGGTGGGCCAGGTCCGTGACACCGTCCGGTTCGCCGATGCTGTTGCGGCGATGGCAGATCTGGGTGTGTCCAGGTTCGCCGAGGTCGGCCCCGATGCGGTCTTGACCCCGATGGTCGCGCAGACTGTCGACGACGAGGCTGCTGTGGTGGTGGCGTTGGCGCGTCGTGACCGTGCCGACGTGTCCGCGGTGTCGGCTGGGGTGGCCGGATTGTTCGTGGCCGGTGCCGAGGTGAATTGGGCCGGTTTCTACGCCGGTACGGGGGCGCGGCGCATCGACCTGCCCACCTATGCCTTCCAGCACCGGCGCTATTGGATACCCGAAGGTTCCGCAGGCAAGGGTGACGCCCGGTCGATGGGGCTCGTCGCGACCGGTCACCCGCTGGTATCGGCGGTGGTGTCGCAACCGGATTCCGATGTGGTCGCCGTCAGCGGCAGATTGTCGGTGCAGACGCAGCCCTGGCTGGCCGATCACCGGGTCATGGACACCGTGTTGTTCCCCGGCACCGGTCTCGTCGAACTCGCCCTGCACGCCGGTGAGCGGGTGGGCTGCTCGAGCCTGGACGAGCTGATTCTGCGTGCCCCGCTGGTGTTGCCGGAGTCCGGTGGTGTCGCGGTGCAGGTCGTGATCGGCGGTGCGGACGAGGGGCGTCGCGGGGTGCGGATATTCTCCCGCCCCGACGACGATGCCGATTCGGTGGCGTCGTGGACTTTGCATGCCGAAGGCGTCCTCGTGCCGGGAGCCGACGGCGCACCGGCGGACCTGGCGCAGTGGCCGCCCTCCGACGCCACCGCGGTCCCGGTCGAGGACCTGTACGACTCTCTCGATGCGCAGGGCTATCACTATGGTCCGGTGTTTCAGGCGCTGCGAGCGGTGTGGCGTGGATCGGACGGGCTCTATGCCGAGGTGGAGTTGCCGGAGGCGGCGCGAGCGGATGCGGAGCGGTTCGGTGTGCATCCGGCGTTGCTGGATGCGGCTTTGCACGCTTTGCGTTTTGCCGATGGTGCCGTGTCGGGGGAGACCGGGCTGGTGTTGCCGTTCGAGTGGTCGGGCGTGACGGTGCACGCGGCGGGGGCCGATGCGTTGCGGGTTCGGCTGACTCGTATCGGTGAGCGTGGGGTTGCTTTGGATCTGGCGGATTCGACCGGTGTCGGGGTGGCGACGGTGCGGCATTTGGCGTCTCGGCCGATTGATCCGGCGCAGCTCACTGCGGGGACTCCGATTTCTCGTACCGCTGTGTTCGATGTGGGCTGGGCGCCGATCTCGGTGTCCGAAGGCGAGATCGCTACTGTTTCCTGGGCGGATCTTGGTGATGTGGGTGAGCATGTCCCGCAGGTGGTGGTGCTGGACTGCCCTGCGGGCAATGATCCCGCGACCGTTCGTGCGGCTACTCATGGTGTGTTGCAGGTGCTGCAGTCCTGGTTTGCCGAGGCTCGGTTCGGTGAGTCGGTGTTGGTGGTTCGGACCGGTGGTGCGGTGTCGGTTGCTGGAGAGGATATTTCGAATCTCGCCGGTGCCGCTGTCGGCGGCCTCGTTCGTTCGGCACAGGCCGAGGGCGTCGGCCGGATCGTGTTGGTGGATACCGATTCCGAGCTCGACGGTCTGCTGGGCGGGATTCTGGCGTCAGAGGAACCGCAGGTGGCGGTGCGTGATGGGCAGGTGTACAGAGCGCGACTCGGGCGAGTCGTCTCGACCACCGCTCCGGCGACCGGTTCCTTTGATCCGGACGACACGGTTCTGATCACCGGTGCCAGCGGCTACCTCGGTGGGCTGTTCGTGCGGCACCTGGTGAAAACCCATGGCGCGCGCCATCTGTTGTTGCTCAGCCGACGCGGTGAATCCGGCCCCGGCGCAACGGCATTGCGGGAAGAGTTGCAGCAGCTCGGCGCCGAGGTCGAGTACATCGCATGCGATGTCGCCGACCGCGGTGCGCTGGCCGAGGTGCTGGCCAGTGTTCCTGCCGCACAACCGCTTACGGGCGTCTTCCACCTCGCCGGTGTGCTCGACGACGGTGCGATCGCGTCGCTGAGTCCGCAGCGGCTGGACGCGGTGCTGGCCCCGAAGGTCGACGCCGCGCTGCATCTGCACGAGCTGACCGCCGACCTGCCGTTGAAGGCGTTCGTGCTGTTCAGCTCGGTCGCCGGTGCGTTCGGTAGCCCCGGCCAGGGCAACTACGCCGCGGCCAACGCCTGCCTCGACGCGCTGGCCGCGCACCGCAGGGCATCCGGGCTGCCCGGTGTATCTCTGGCCTGGGGTCTGTGGAGCACGGACGGAGGTATGGCCGCGGAGCTCAGCGACGTCGACCGGCGCCGGATGTCCAGGTCGGGTCTGCTGCCGCTGTCGGCGGACCAGGGTCTCGCCCTGTTCGACGTCGCGACGGGAATGGACACGGCGGCCCTCGTCCTCGCCCGGGTGGATCTGGATGCCATGCGCTCCGCGGGATTCACCGCGCCCGCACTGTTTTCCGCACTGATCCCGCAGCGCCGCAGAGCAGTCTCGGGCGCGTCCGCGGCGTTGCGTGCTCAGCTGTCGAGTACTCCCGACGGCGAGCGGTTCGACGTGCTGCTGGAGATCGTGCGCGGTCAGATCGCCACCGTCCTCGGCCACGAGAACACGAACGCGGTCGCAGCGGACCGGGCCTTCAACGAGCTGGGTTTCGATTCGATCACCGCTGTCGAATTCCGTAATGCGCTGAAGGCGGCCACCGGTCTCTCCCTGCCCGCGACCTTGGTGTTCGACTACCCCACGCCCCAGGCTTTGGCGCGGTATCTGGCCGACGAGTTCGCCGGGACCAGCCGCGATGTCGCGGTCACCGCCGTCCGGGCGGTCGACGGCGACCCGATCGCCGTGGTCGGCATGGCCTGCCGTTACCCCGGAGGGGTGAGGTCTCCTGAAGATCTCTGGGAACTCGTGCACACCGGCCGGGACGCGGTATCGACCTTCCCGGTCGACCGCGGCTGGGACCTCAACGGCATCTACGATCCGGAACCCGGCCGCGCGGGCAGGTCCTACACCCGAGAGGGCGGATTCCTGCACACGGCTGCCGATTTCGACGCGGACTTCTTCGGGATCGGTCCCAACGAGGCCGTGATGACCGATCCGCAGCAGCGGCAACTGCTGGAAACCACATGGGAGGCGTTGGAGCGAGCAGGTGTGGATCCGGCGGTGCTGCGCGGTAGTTCGACCGGTGTCTTCACCGGCGTCATGTACCACGACTACGCCCAGGGGACCGGTAACAGCGCCGCGGGCAGCCTGGTGTCCGGTCGCATCGCCTACACCCTCGGATTGGAGGGCCCGGCCGTGTCGGTGGATACGGCGTGCTCATCGTCTTTGGTGACAATGCATTTGGCGGCGCAGTCGCTGCGGTCGGGTGAGTGCGATCTGGCGTTGGCCGGTGGCGTGACGGTGATGGCGACCCCGGAAACTCTGGTGGAGTTCAGCAGGCAGCGGGGTTTGTCGCCGGATGGCCGGTGTAAGTCCTTCGCGGATGCGGCTGATGGTGTCGGGTGGTCCGAGGGTGCCGGGATGTTGGTGCTGGAGCGGTTGTCCGACGCGCAGCGCAATGGTCATGAGGTGCTTGCGGTGATTGCTGGTTCGGCGGTGAATCAGGATGGTGCGTCGAATGGTTTGACCGCGCCGAATGGTCCGTCGCAGCGGCGGGTGATTCGCCAAGCGTTGGCGAATGCGGGGGTTTCGCCGGTCGATGTCGATGTGGTGGAAGCTCACGGCACGGGTACGACGCTGGGTGATCCGATCGAGGCTCAGGCGCTGCTGGCTACCTATGGGCAAGAGCGTGCTGCGGATCGTCCGCTGTGGTTGGGGTCGTTGAAGTCGAATATCGGTCATGCTCAGGCGGCGGCGGGTGTCGGTGGTGTGATCAAGATGGTCATGGCGATGCGCCGAGGACTGCTGCCGAAGACGCTGCATGTCGATGCGCCCAGCACCAAAGTTGATTGGTCCGAGGGCCATGTGCGGTTGTTGACCGAGGCGGTGGTGTGGCCGGAGGTGGATCGGCCGCGTCGTGCGGGTGTGTCGTCGTTCGGTATCAGCGGAACCAATGCCCACGTCATCATCGAACAGGCCCCGGCGCCGACGGTGGAGCCGGAGCCGGTGGTCAAGTCCGCACCGGCGGGCGCGTTGCTGCCATGGGTGGTCTCGGCCCGCAGCGCCGAAGCACTGGCCGCTCAGGCCGACCGGCTGGGATCACATGTGGGCGAATACGATTCGATCGATATCGGCTTCTCCCTGGCGTCGACGCGCAGTGTCTTCGAGCACCGGGCCGTTGTGGTGGCTGATGACCGTGATGGTCTGTTGGCGGGTATCCGGACCTTGGCGGCCGGTGCGTCGGCACCCGATGTGGTGACCGGCCGCGTGCTGGCGGGTTCGACGGGTGTGGTGTTCTCGGGTCAGGGTGCGCAGTGGGCCGATATGGCCAAGGAGCTGTGCGCTGCCTACCCGGTCTTCACCAACCACTTCGATGCGATCGTCGCCGAGCTCGATCCGCTGCTGGAACAACCTGTTTCGCTGAGCACGGCATTGGCGGACGACGATCTGGTCGATCGGACGGTGTTCGCGCAGGCGGGGTTGTTCGCGTTCGAGGTGGCGTTGTTCCGGTTGCTCGAATCGTGGGGTGTGCGTGCGGGTGTGGTGGCTGGTCATTCGATCGGTGAGGTCGCTGCGGCGCATATCGCTGGTGTGTTGTCGCTGTCGGATGCGTGTGTGTTGGTGGCGGCGCGTGGCCGCTTGATGCAGGCGCTGCCTTCTGGTGGCGCGATGGTCGCCGTGGGTGCCGCCGAGGCCGATGTGCGGCCGCTGCTGACCGGTGCGGTGTCGATCGCTGCGGTGAATGGTCCGTCGTCGGTGGTGCTCTCGGGTGTAGAAGCCGATGTCGTGACTGTCGCCGAGGCTTGTGCCGAACATGGTTGGCGCACACACCGACTGCGGGTTTCGCATGCGTTCCATTCGGCCTCCATGGACCCGATGCTGGCCGAATTCGCCACGGCGATCGAAGGTTTGACGTTCGCGCGCCCGCGTATCCCGCTGGTGTCGACGGTGACCGGCGCCCGCGTCGCGGACGAAATGTCGGATCCGTCGTATTGGGTCGGTCAGGTGCGGGACACGGTGCGGTTCGCTGATGCCGTTGCGGCAATGGCGGATCTGGGTGTTTCCAGGTTCGCCGAGGTCGGACCCGACGCGGTGCTGACCCCGATGATCGCTCAAACCCTGGACACCGCAACGACTATCGCGCTGTCCAAACGAAACAAGACGAACTCCGAAACCGTGCTGACCGGCCTCGCCCGACTACACGTCTCGGGTGCGACGGTGGATTGGACCAGCTACTACACCGGAACCGGCGGCGTGCGGGTCGACCTGCCGACCTACAGCTTCCAGCACCGCCGCTTCTGGTCCACCGGCCCGCTGCACACCGGCGAGGCGCACGCACTCGGCCTGCGGTCCACCGACCACCCGATGCTGGGGGCCCTGGTGGCACAGCCGGAGAGTGGCGGCGTCCGATTCACCGGTCGCCTGTCCACGAACACCCATCCCTGGCTGGCCGATCACGACGTGCTCGGCACGGTGCTGCTGCCGGGCACCGGATTCGTCGAACTGGCCGCCCACGCCGGCGACCAAGTCGACTGCCCGGAGCTGGCGGAACTCACCCTGCTGGCGCCACTGGTCTTCCAAGGGCAGGGCGGCGTCGACATCCAGGTGATCGTCGGCGACGGCGACGCCGACGGTCGCCGACGGCTCGACATCTACTCCCGGCGGGACGACGACGATCCGTCGGTGCCGTGGACGCACCACGCGCAGGGCACGGTGAGCCCGAGCCGGGAAACCGAAACGCCGGACGGCTGGACGGACTTCGCGCAGTGGCCACCGGCCGGTGCCACGGATATCGAGTTGGCCGGCGCCTACGACGTACTCGCCGACCACGGCTACAACTACGGGCCCGCCTTCCGCGGACTGGAAGCCATGTGGCGGCGCGGTGCGGATCTCTTCGCCGAGGTCGCGCTGCCCGAGCCGACCGCCGCCCAGGGCTACGGCGTGCATCCGGCGCTGCTGGACGCGGCCATGCACGCGCTGTCCTTCGGCCTCCCGCAGGGCGTGGACGAGCAGGCCGAGCGGCCTACCCTGGTGCCGTTCGCCTGGTCCTCGGTGCGGATGCACGCCGACGGGGCCCGCCGGGTGCGCGTTCGATTGTCCTGGCTGAACCAGGGCGAGGTCGCGCTGGCCATGGCCGATTCCGGCGGAGCGCCACTGTTGTCCGTCGGGTCGCTCGCGCTGCGCCCGATGTCGCTCGAATTGCTCTCGGCCGCAGCCCGATCCGCGCCGGAGGGGCGGTACGAGCTCGGCTGGCGGCCCGGTCCGGAACTGCGCTCGGCGGGTTCGTGGGCCGAGTGGGGGTCGTCCACGTCGGCCTCGGTCGTCCTGTTCCGCACCCCGGTCGACGGCGACGATGTGCCGGTCCGGTTGCGCACCGCGCTGCACAGCACGCTCGGCGTCGTCCAGGAGTTCCTGCGCGAGGAGCGCTACGCGGCAAGCACTTTGGTCGTGGTCACCGACGCCGCGGCCGGTCCGGCCACGGCTGCGGTGTGGGGCCTGGTGCGTGCGGCGCAGGCAGAGCATCCCGGGCGGATCGTGCTGGTGGAGGCCGCGGCCGAGACCATGCCGGATCACCTTGCCGCCGTGGCGATGTCGGGTGAACCGGAACTCGCCGTTCGGGCGGACGGGACGCTGGTGCCGCGGCTGGTGCGGGCCGCGCTGCCCGAATCGGACCCGCGGGCACCCTGGGATCCGGAACGGACGGTACTGATCACCGGTGGCACCGGTGGCATCGGTCGTCTCCTCGCCAGGCACCTGGTGAGCGAGCACGGTGTGCGGCACCTGCTGCTGGCGGGCCGCCGAGGACCGGATGCCGCCGCGGATCTCATCGCGGAATTGACCGATCTCGGTGCCCGGGTGCGGGTGGCCGCCTGCGACGTCGCGGACCGAAATGCGTTGCGAGAATTGCTTGCTTCGGTTCCGGCCGAATATCCCCTGGGTGCGGTCGTGCACGTGGCGGGCGTCGCCCACAACGGGATGGTCGAGACCCTGACGCCGGAGCAGATCGACTACTCCCTCGGCGCCAAGGCAAACGCGGCCTGGCATCTGCACGAGCTCACCCGGGCCGCCGGGCTGTCCGCCTTCGTGCTGATCTCCTCGGTGGCGGGGTCCATCCTGCCCGCCGGGCAGGGTGGATACGCGGCGGCCAACGTGTTCCTCGACGCGCTCGCCACCCACCGGCGCGCCGAAGGTCTGCCTGCCACCGCGCTCGCCTATGGTCTGTGGGATATCGAAACGGGCCTGTCACAGTGGCTCGGCGAGGCCGACCGGCAGCGCATGCGCCGCCAGGGTCTGCCGCCGCTGGCAGCGGACAAGGCACTCGAATTATTCGATGCCGCAGTAGCTTCGGAGACTCCGGCGAGCATCCTGACCGAGATCGACCTGCCCGCCCTGCGGGCTCGGGACGCGGTGCCCGCACTCCTGCGTGACCTGGCCAAGCGAGCCGGGCGGCGGCAGAGCACCGGGGCCAAGGACGCGGGCGCACTGCGCAGGCAGCTGGCCCAGCTCCCGGAGTCCGAGCAAGAGGACTTGCTCCGCAAGCACATTCTCGAGACCGCGGCCAGGCTGCTGGGCCATGAGAGCGTCGATGCTCTCGACCCGGAGCGGGATTTCCTCGAATCGGGCTTCGACTCATTGGCAGCCATGGAACTGCGGACCACGCTCAACGCGTCCACCGGTCTGACGCTGCCGACGGCCGCGATCTTCGACCACAAGACGCCTGCGGCGCTGGCTCGATACCTACGGACGGAGCTCATCGCGACCGCACGACGCGGCGATGCGCCGACCGGCGAGGACGACTCGCTGTACGGGATGTTCCGTGGCGCGGTGGAGAGCGGCCGGCTCGTCCAGGCCTTCGACCTGTTGCGGGTGACGGCGGAGCTGCGCGAACAATTCACCGCCGCACCGGAACCGGACCGGCTGCCGGTGCCGACGCGACTCGCCGCGGGACCCGTTCTGCCGCGGATCATCTGCCTCACACCGCCACTGGCGACCGGAGGCGCGCATCAGTACGCCCGGATCGCCTCACACCTGGGCAGTGCGAGGGACATCGTGGCGGTGTCGCCGATCGGGTGCCGGACGGGAGAGCCACTTCCGGCGACGGCGACGGCGGCCGCGGAAGCCTTGGCGCGCTCCGTCCTCGAAGCGGCGCAGGGAGATCCGTTCGTTCTGCTCGGCTATTCCTCGGGCGGCCTGCTGGCCTACCGCGTCACCGAGCACCTGGAAGCGGCCGGTGGCCCAGCGCCCGCAGGCGTGGTCATGCTCGACACCTACCAGGTGCACGATGACGGCGATTGGCTGCTGCGAGCGATGGCCGAACACATGGTGTCGAACGAAGCCACATTCGGTCGCTTCGACCGGGATCGGTTGACGGGTATGGGCCGGTACGTGCAGCTGCTACAGCAGATGACGCCCGGCTCCGTCGCCACGCCCACGCTGTTCATCCAGTGCGCCCAGAGCTTCCTGGGGAGCTCGTCGGATCGCGTGGACTGGCAGGCCGAACCGTGGGATTCGATGCACACCGTTGTTTCGGTACCTGCTGACCACTTCTCGATCCTGGAGGACGGTTCAGCCGATGTTGCCGAAGTGATCGAAGGCTGGCTCGCGGGCTAGGAACAACGACCGGGTGGGCGAGCGAGCTGCCCACCCGGTCGTCGCTGGTCTAGCTCGAGAGCGCTCGGGCGCAATGCTCGCGAATCAGCTGTCCTATCGGATGGCGATTCGCATCGATGAAGAAATGACCGCCTGGAAATGATTTCGCGAAGAAGCTTCCAGTGGTATGCGAGCCCCATACCTCGATTTCCGCGAAACTCGCATCGGGGTCACGGTCACCGGCAATCGCGACGATGGGGCTGCTGACCGTCGCGTCCGCACTGCACTCGTAGGTCTCGATGGCTCGATAGTCGTTCCTGACGATCGACAGGATCAACGCTCGAAACTCAGGATCCTCGAGCAACGCCGCCGGTGTACCGCCGAACCGCAGCAGGTGCTCAGCGAGTTCTCGATCGCTCAGCAGGTGCACTCGCAGCTCGGGCAGCGCTGCCGAAGGCGCGCGCCGACCGGAGGCGAACAGGACCCGCGCGCTCGCTCCCGATTCTTGCTCGAGCCGTCGGCATGCCTCGAAAGCTACGACAGACCCCATACTGTGCCCGAACAAGGAAAAGTCCTCGGCATCCCCGACTGCTGCTATCAGCTCGGGCAGCAGGCCGTCGACGAGGTCCGGAATATTCCCCACGAGCGGTTCACGTCGTCTGTCCTGTCTCCCCGGATACTGGACAGCGAAAACCTCGTATTCCGGCCCGACGCAACCGGCCAATGGGCCGAAAGATATGGCCGAGCCGCCAGCGTGCGGAAAGCAAATCAGTTTATGAGATTCGGCCGCCGACGTGGGGGACAAGCGGCGTAGCCAGCTATTATCCATGGGTTAGCCGCACCACCGAACTCCAAGGCTGCCAAGAGTTTTCGATCGGTTTGCGGGGATCGGGCTGCGGGAAGAGTGTCGTCGGCTTCATGAACCAGGGCATCCGCTTGAACCGGTGTGCCGCCGAGGCCAGCGGCTCCACTTCGTCGGCCGTCCAGCCGAGGTCGGCGAAGAAGCCGAGCGGATCGACAGGACCGAACTGCCAGGGGGCGTTGGCCAGCAGTTTGGTGGTGGCCTTGCTCATCCGCTTCACAATCGCCTGGTTATTGACATCCAGTGCCCACCAAGCGATTTCCGGACGAGCCAGCGCCGCGGCCAAGCCGGTGACGTCGTCGTCGCTGAGGTAGTAGATCAGACCCTCGGTGAGCACCAGCGCCCGCTGCGCACCCTCGAGGGCCTTGTCCAGAAACTGCCCCCGCGCCTCGGGATCGGCGAGATCCACCGGCGTGCGGGTGAGCGCGCAGCGCGGCGACTCTCCGTTCAGCAGCTCGTTCTTCTCGGCGACCAACTCGGGGAGATCGGCCTCTATCCAAGGGAATTCGGCTGGCAGATCCAGCCGGTACGGGCGGGTATCCATACCGGCGGCCATATTGATCACCCGATCGCAGCCCTCGGCGATGGTCTTCAGGATCAGGTCGTCGATGAGTTTGGTCCGCGTGACCAGGTTCCAGCCATTGAGCATCAAGCGCGGGGTGTGGGCGGCTATGGCGTGGCCCCGCTCCCCGGCGACTCGGTCGGCGAGGGGATCGTGAAAGAGGGCGTCCGGGCGCGCGGATTCGGCCGCGCGGAAAGCGGCCACCCAGCGGGCGGTGTCGGAAACATTTGTAACTAGTTCAGCGGTCTCGGGCACCAGTGCAGTCTGACACAGTAAACGAAACGATGCTCATGCGTGGAAGACCGGTAGGTATACGGCGGTCGAAGCGGTGAAAATTGGTTCAGGCCAGCAGGATTTCAATGGCTCCGGCCTGGACCATTCGAGGCCGGGCTCAGAACCGCTCGAGTTCGTACAGGCGGGTGCCCGCGGAGTCGAAGACGACCGCGTGGTCGGCATCGCTGAATTCGACTTTGTACGTGCTGCGGTTGGGGCTTTGGGTGACCACGAGGGAATAGCGCCCGTCGGCATCCGCTTTTCCCGAGATGACGCAGATCATCGGGCCGCCGATATCGAGCGGTTTGCCCTGGTAGTAGTAGAAGCCGTCGCATCGGCCGCCGCTCGAGCTGAAGGTCTTGGTTCCGGTGGCGTCGGATGCGGTCCAGGTACCGATGATCGCCGAGGAGTCGGTCGTTGTGCGGCCTCGCGGCCTCGCACTGCCGCTAGGTGAATTCGTTTCGCTGCGGCCGGGACCGAGTCCCGACGCCGATTCGGTGGCGGACCCCATGCCCGTCAGCCGGCCGATGACCAGGCCGGCCAGGATGATCACGACGATCACCGCGACGATGGTGACGCCCGGGTGCTTGCTGGCGTAGTTGACGATCTTGCTCTTGTTCCTGATATCGACCGAACCGGCGACGCTGGCCCCTTCCAGCGAAACTCCTGCGAACTGCCGGGTATTCGATCGCTGGGAGGAGGTCTGTGCGACCGGCGAGGCGGCCTCGCGCAGCGCGGCGCCGAACTGCGGGTCCGCGGCGACGGCTTCGTCGATTACGCGCTGGGCGTCGGCGCGGGTCCGCGGTGATACGTCGCCCCGTTGCGCCTCCGCGACCAACCGTCCGATAGCGGGGTTGGTGCTGCCCAGCTTCGCCGCGACGATATTCCAGACGCGGTCGACCGCAAGGTCGAGCGCCTGGTCGGTCAGGCCGTTGATCTGCTTCCCGACGCGGTTCGCTTTTCCGACGGACCACGCGATGAGCAGTCCGATGACGAAATCCATATCCTATCTTTCGCTTTCGGTATCGTCGTCGGATCTGAATCCGGACAGCGTCTGATCCGGTCGGTTCCGTTTGTATTTGCCGTCGGTCCAGAAGCTGATCGTGCCCCACACGCCCAATGCGGCCAGGCCCAAACCGATGAGGGTGAACAGCGCGTCCATCCGAACTCACACCGCCCGTTCGGAAATCGTGACCTTTGCGCGCGGGTCTTCAGCGCGAATCGCCGCCGCGACAGCATTCATGAACTTGCGGTAGACGCTGTACCCGTTCATCGTCTTCGGCGAGAGCGGGATGAACATATACGTCTGCTGCGTCGTTTTGTAGGTGTCGATGCAACTGCGTCCCGACGATCCATATGCGGTGTCATCGATCACCACATGAAAGGTGATCAGCTCGTAGAAGCCGGACAGGCTGCGCACGGAGAAGTTCGTTCTTCCGCGTTCGGCGCCTTCGAAACGCACCGAGCCGACGCCCAGCATCCTGGTCGTATCGCCGATTTGTTTGGTGATTTCCGCGAATCGATCCGCCGAGAGCAGAGTAGTGATGGCGAAATGGGACTCCGCGTACTTGTGCCTTCGGGGCATGGTGACTCCAAGGGGGTTTCGGGAGGGCGTCGGCGGATGTGAATCACTGAGTGCCGCAAGGTGAGTGGGTCACGCCTCAGACCCGGTGCGTTTATTGCGGTCATAATTCTGGCAGCTCGTAGTGGCCTGCCGCTGTAGTCTGTTCGGCCTACATCGGCACCGTCGGCGCGGTTCAATGTGCCCACCGGCTTGTCGATCTCGTAGACGAGCGTGGCCTGCGGTCCATGCACAGCATTGTCGAATCGGCGGTTCACGCCTTCACGCTGTCTCAGTGCACGGCAAGCGAATCCTTGCCGGGCCGATTTGGTTCGGGTGTCGCGGTCAACCGGCGCGGGAGTGCGAACACACCTGCTGCGACGGCGACGAGAATGCCGATGGCCCACCACAGGGTTTGCGCGAACGAACGAGACATGTTGTGCGCGTTGGCATCTAGTCCCGCCTTGGTCAGCGCTTGCTGCAACGGCTCGGAGATCGGCTGTCCGGGTATGGGTCGGCAGCTGGATGGAATGGCGGTGGGGTCGGTGGCGGCGGAGCGATCGTGTACGCAGGCACGGAACTGGGTGAGTATCTGGTCTCGGGCGCTGGCCGGGATGTTCAGGTCGGTGAGTTGCTGCTGGAGGGTGGGGATGGCTGCGGTGGTGCCGCGGGCGGAGGTGTTGTCGATTTGGGTGAAGAAGAAGACTCCGGCCAGCGCGACGCCGAGCGCCATGCCGACCTGCTGGATGGTCGACAATTGTCCGGACGCGGACCCCGCATCGTGGCCGGGAACTCCGGACAAGATCAGGTCGACGGTGGGGGCGACGAAGAGTCCGAACCCGAATCCGCTGATCGCGAGCGGTACGAACATCTGCGCGGAGGTGATGCCGGGGCCGTAGTGCGCGGCCAGATACAGGTACAGCCCGAACCCGGCGGCATTGATCATCGCGCCCGCGAGCAGAACCATCCGCCCATAGCGCGGCACGAACACCTCCACACTGGTACCCGCCCCCGCGGCAGCGGCCACCGCGAACGGCGCTGCGCTCAGCCCGGCCCGCAGCGGCGTCCAGCCGAGTCCTGCTTGCAGATACAGCGTCCATATCAGGAAGTAGCCGCCCAGAGCGATCCAGAACAACAGCCACACCGCCATACCGGTACTGAATGAGCGCTCCCGGAACAGATTCAGCACCACCAGCGGCGATCCGACCGTCTCGCTTCGGCGGCGCTCATACGCGACGAATACCGTGAGAACCAGCACGGCGGCGGCCATCAGCACGAAGGTCCAGACCGGCCAGCCGAGGCTGCGTCCCTCGGTCAGCGGATACGCCAGCAGCAGTACCGCGCCGATCGCGAGCACGGTGCCGATCGGGTCCAATCGATCCGCCGTGGCCGAGCGAGACTGTCGCACCAGCACCATCGCCGCGGGAATGGCGAGTACCCCGACGGGCACATTGACCAGGAAGATCGGCCGCCATGCCCAGCCGAAAAGGTTGGCCTGCACCAGGATTCCGCCCACGATCAACCCGGCCACCGATGCCGAGCCGAGCACACCGCCCCAGATGCCGAGCACCTTCCCGCGTTCGGCGGCGGGGAACGATACGTGCATGATCGCCAGGATCTGCGGGATCATCAGCCCCGCCGTCGCGCCCTGGACTATCCGTGCGGCGATCAGCCACGCCGGGCCAGGGGCGATTCCACATGCCAGCGATGCGAGCGTGAATAGGGTGAGGCCGACGAGCAGGACGGTTTTGCGGCCGATCAGGTCGCCGAGCCTGCCGCCGGTTATCAGCATCGCCGCGAATCCGAGCAGATAACCCGACACCACCCACTCCAGATCCGCGTAGGGTGCGTTCAGATCGCTTTGGATCGTCGGCAGCGCCACATTCACGATCGTCACATCGAGTAGGTCCATGAACCCGGCCACCAGCAATACCACCAGTGCGAGCCAGCGCCGCCGGTCCGGTGTCGGCGCCAGCGTGGGGCGCAGTTCGGATGTTTTGCGCATCAGCTCGTCCTCCTGTGCGAGGTGGATCCGCGGGCGTGTCATGTCACCGCGGTTTCGGCCGTCATAGATATGACGGAGCTCGACCCGTCGACATGACAGACGAATCGGACGGAAGGAGACCGCCGATGACCGACGAGACCCAGTGGCTGGCGCAGCGCTTCGAAGACCACCGCGCCCACCTCGGCGCGGTCGCCTACCGGATGCTCGGGTCGGCCAACGAGGCCGACGACGCCGTCCAACAGGCATGGCTGCGCCTCGACCGTGCCGACACCGCAGGCGTGCGCAACCTGCGGAACTGGTTGACCGCGGTCGTCGCCCACATCTGCCTGGATATGTTGCGGGCCCGCAAGGCCCGCCGCGAAGACCCGGTCGGCGCGCTACCGACCGAGTTGCCCGCCGTCCCCGCGGACAGCGTGAATCCGGAAGAAGAGGCGGTGCTGGCCGACTCGGTCGGGCTCGCATTACTGGTCGTGCTCGACACCCTGACTCCGGCCGAGCGGCTGACTTTCGTGCTGCACGACCTCTTCGATCTGCCTTACGCCGAACTCGCGCCCATTCTCGGCCGCACCCCTGCCGCGGCCGCGCAACTGGCCGCCCGCGCCCGCCGTCGCGTCCGTGGCGCACCTGTGGCCGAGACCGACCGCATCGCCGATGAACGTGTGGTCGTCGACGCCTTCCTGCAGGCCGCCCGCGCCGGTGACTTCGACGCGCTGATAGCCGTGCTCGACCCGGACGTCGAACTGCACGCAGATGCCGTCGCCACCCCGAGCGGACACCCGATCCGCATGAGTGGCGCCCGCCGCGTCGCCTCCAGCGCCCTGATGTTCTCCAGCCAGGCCCCCTACACCCGTCCCGCCCTCATCGATGGCCACATGGGCCTGGTCGTCGCCCCCAGCGGAAACCTGAACCTCCTGCTGGCCTTCACCATCACCGACCGACGGATAGCCACCATCGACATCATCGCCGACCCGAACCGTATCGCTGACATGTCTCTGGCCGTTCCCGATGAGACATAAAGTCCGCGGCGTCCGGAAAAGCTCGTCGGGCTGATGCCCTGGCGGCAATTCGATTCTGCCGCGCTGTCAGGTCCGCTTCGCTCGCCGAGCGCAGCGAAACGCGGCACGACACGTCCTGCGGTACGGCAATATGACTGCGCTCGACGGATCTCGGTTGCCTC
Source organism: Nocardia pseudovaccinii (assembly GCF_050942345.1). Lineage (NCBI taxonomy): Bacteria > Bacillati > Actinomycetota > Actinomycetes > Mycobacteriales > Nocardiaceae > Nocardia > Nocardia pseudovaccinii. Next base: position 8,353,153 of record NZ_CP192074.1, on the reverse strand, counting down.
AGAAGCCAGCTGGACGCGGCCTCGGAGATCGGTCACCGTGACTATTGACAAATGCCACGATCTCATCGAGTCCAGGTTGATAACCGTCCGTCGTGTCGACCTCGATCGCGGGCACATCCAGCGATACGCGGTCGAATACGCGGTGGACGTCGGATGCATCTGTTTCGGGACCGGAATGTGCTCGCCGCAAAGGGTTTTCGCGCTTGCGCCGATGAATCCGCGCCGTCGCGATGGCAGGCTCGACCTCGCAATGCACTACTCGCACCGTGGCCAGACCACGTAGCGGCTCGAGCCCCGGCCGCCACAGGCGATCCTGAAATGCCGCCTCCGCCACTACTGTGACACCCGCTCGCAACAACAGCTCCAGCACACCGAAGAACGTCGGCAGTGTGAGCAGACTCAACTCGTCGCCGGGTTCCGCCGCGAAATCCGGCCGTCCGTGCACCATGCCTTCCTTGATTTCGTCCCGGCAGATCGCGGGACACCCCACCTCGGCGGCCACGGCATGCGCGAGTGTTGTCTTCCCGGCGCCCGGCGGTCCGCTCACGACGACGAGGGTGGGCAAGCGACTCATGGGCATAGTCAACCGTGCCTCGATGAATATCTCGATCATCGCGCTCGGCCGCGCAAACGGACTGAAGTTTTTGGCAGGAATCCGGCGAAAAAGGGCAGATAGTCGATCGCGGTCGGCATTCGAGCTCGGCACGATGAGTTTGTGACCGAAAACCCATGGCCGGTAGTCGAACTCAGGCAGTACACCCTGCACCCCGGCACGCGGGATGTGCTCATCGAGCTGTTCGATCGGGAACTCGTGGAGACCCAGGAGGCGGCCGGAATGCGCATCATCGCGCAATTCCGCGACCAGAACGACCCGGAACGCTTCGTCTGGCTCCGCGCCTTCCACGGCATGCCCTCCCGCGGCACCGCATTGAAAGCGTTCTATATCGACGGAGCCGCATGGCGCGAACACGCCCCGGCAGTCCGCGCGACCATGGTGGATACGACGAACGCCCTGCTCCTGCAGCCCGCCACCGCGACATCCAACTTCACGCTCCCGACCGAGCGCCCTGGTGCAGCGGCAACCGAGCTGCCTCACTCACGAGTGCTGGCCACCGTCTACTACCCGGAAGGTCCGCTCACCGAATTCACCGAGTTCTTCGAGAACCGGCTCCGGCCACTGCTGGTCGAGACCGGCGCCACTCCGATCGCCTACTTCCAGACCGATCCCACCCCCAATACCTTTGCAGCGCTTCCAGTTCGAGAGGAAATCGTCTTCGTCTGGTTAGCGCTGTTCGAGGACTCCGCCGCACTCGAAGCCCACTTCAATGCGCTGTCCAACTCCCGCACCTGGACCGAGGAAGTGCAGCCGGAACTGTCGAAACTCCAGTCCAGGCGGGAAGATCAGCTACGACTCGCACCAACAGCGCGCTCACTACTGCGCTGAGAGTTCGAATTCACCTGCGCTGGGCGGGGCTGCTTCGGCGAGCGAATCGACGCACACCCGAAACCCATTGCGTCGAGCCAAACCAGTGGACTTTCCCGAATCACACACGAGGGATGTCGATCGCACACCACTCGGGCAACTGATCGACAACACGCGCGGCGACGGTCAGCTGAGCGAGCCGGAGCATCCGCCCGCACCGACACCTGGCCAGCTGGCGGCGGCAGCACAATCGAGGCGATCGTGCCGCCACCGGCAGCCGATTCCTGGCCCGGGTGTCGTTCCCAGGTGCGGCACGAATCCGGTGGACTCGGTGTCCAACCGCGCACCTAGCCGCAGGCTGTGGATGCGATCCGCGGCGGCCTCCCCGACACCTACCCGCGTCCAACGGGAGCGGAGACTCGCCGAGCGGTCGTCCGCGTCCGAATCGCTTCGGCGACTTCATCAATCGCGGTGCGAATCATTGCCCCGTAACCATCATCGCCGAGCGCATCCACACACTCTCGCGCCGCGTCGATCTCGCACTGCGCCGCATCGAATGAACCGAGCCGCCGATAGTTGTCCGCCAGATTCAAATGCAGCGACGGGTAAAAGCCCCGCACATCCAAATTCGCATCATGCCGGCGCAACCGCTCATCGGTGAGACTGTCCGCCGCGTCCAGCGCCCGCACATCCCAGCAAAGCGCCTGTGCCGCATCGTCATACAGATCCGCGAGATAGTGCGCCAACGTGCACCGATGCAATGGATCACCCTGCGGACCGAGCGCCGCCCATATCCCGAGCAGTGCTGCTCGCGCGTTCTCGGGCGAGCCTGTTCGCCCGAGCTCGACCGCCTGTGTAATGGCGGCCATGGTTTCCGCAGCGGCATTCATGCGCCGTACTCCTTCGAATTCGGAATGGCAGTCGGCATAACGAGCGTGGTCAGCTCACCGTCCGTCGCGGAACGAACGACCACGGGTGCGTCGGCCGCTGCGATATCGAGCATGATTTCCGGACCGATCGCACTCACCAATGCGGGCCGTAATGTCGTGGGGGAGAAGGCAAGTTCGATACCTGGCCCGGTAACGGTCGCCGGAATGTGCAGGCGCGCAAGTGGGTCGGTGTACCCAGGCGACCCGGGTGAGTAGGGCGACCCGAATGAGCCAGGTGAGCCAAGTGACCCGGGTGATCCGGGCCTGAGTTGCCGATCGCAGGTCGCCAAAAGCCCAGACTGATCGACGGCGAAGACAACCGGCGCCGCACCGCCCTCGAGCACTGCGAGCAACGCATCCCGCCCCACCACCACACGAGTCCGAACCGCACCCAGACCGGCCAACATCGCCCGATAATCCGGAAACGCCTCGTCGATGGTCCCGCACCGACGCTCGGAGTCACCACCGGTCAGGACAAGCCCTTCGTCCGGAGCGCGCACGATGACCTCGTCCAATCCCCGTAGCCAGGAACCGATTCCACCCAACTCACCCGCATCGACAACCATCGACCACGCCACACCACTCGGCCGCACCGGCACCGTCGCCCGCGTCGACAGCCGATACCGATCCGTGGCCGTCAACGTAACCGAATCCGCATCCGACTCCACCAAAACCCCAGCCAGCACCGGTATTTCACGATCCAATGCCGCCGCCGACCGCACCTGCTCGATGGCCGCCGCCAACACCGCCGCGGACAACACCACCCCCGCCCCGATCTCCTCCTTGATCACCCGCGCCACCGCGGCAGCCTCCCGAGCCCGTTGCGCAAGCTCCGCCACATGCTCGTCGAGCAACCGCCCCGCCCGCGCCGCGTCCCCGTTCAAAATCTCCGAAACAACCTCCAGCGACACTCCGATTCCCCGCAGCCGCCGAATCATCACCCCGCACTCGACCTGCGCCTCGCTGTAGTACCGATATCCGGTCGCCTCGTCCACCCGAACCGGAACCAGCAACCCACAATCGTCATAAAACCGCAGCGCACTGGCCGTTAGCCCACAGGCCCGCGCCAATCCGCCGATCGTGATCAACCCATCGCCCGCCACCCGCTCATCATGGAGTCTCAGGTAGCTCGAAGGTCAAGCGCCGGTCAGGACCGGTGCACCGGCCCATGCGCCTCCACGCAGTGCGCATCCTCGGCGGAAACCGTCAGCTCCGACGAGTGGTCCACCTGCAAAGTCGTATGTTCCAACCCGAATTCGTCGTGCAGCACGGCCTCGATCTTCGAACGAATCGCATGGCAGTCGGCAGCGTTGTCGACGAGGATATGCGCCGACAGCGACGGCTGTCCGGAGGTGATCTGCCAGACGTGCAGGTCGTGGACCTCGGTCACCTGCTCGAGCGCGACGATGCGCGCCCCGATGGCGTCGGGATTCAGATGGGCGGGCGCGGCTTCCAGGAAGATCCGCCCCGATTCCCGGACCAGGGACCAGCCCGCCTTGATCATCAGCGCCGCGACGACCAATGCCGCGATCGCATCGGCACGGGCGAATCCGGCCAACCACACCACCGCGCCCGCGATGGCGGTCCCGATGAAGGCATAGAGGTCGTTGAGGATGTGCTGGAACGCGCCCTCGACATTCAGGCTGGTCCGGTTGGCTCGGCTGATGCTCCACGCGGCCGCGATATTGACCACGATCCCGACCAGCGCCGTGATCAACACCAGCGGTCCTTCGACATCCGGCGGATTGATCAGCCGATTGATGCCCTCGTACACGAACCACGCCGCGAGCAGCAGCAAGGTGATCCCGTTGGCCTGCGCCGAAAGGATCTCGACCCGCTTGAATCCGTAGGTGTATCGCCCCTGCGCCGGACGTCGAGCCAACCGGATCGCGATCATCGCGAGCACGATCGAGGCGGCATCGGTGAGCATGTGTGCGGCATCGGAGATCAGTGCGAGCGATTGTGCGAGCAGGCCGACGACCACCTCGGCCACCATGAACGCGACGATCAAACCGAGCGCGATGGCCAGCCAGCGCGGATTCGAATCCGCCGAGACACCGTGGTCGTGGCTGTGGCCGTGTTTGTCCGAATGACCGGACTGTGCGTGGTCATGCGAGTGGTCATGATCCATGTGTTCAGCCTCGCTGACCACCACTGCGGACCGCTTCGGCGACACGCACTGCTCGCCCATAGTCGAACGCCCCTTCCAGTTGATATTGCTGCCGTTCGTCAGCGTAGCGGATCTTGCACTCATGCGCATGTATGAATATGGATCAGCCCTGGAAGACCCAGAACAACAGTGGCGAATTCGTGATCATTCGGACCGACCGGCCCGACTACTATTGCGGACTGCACCATTCGGTGATCAACAACGCGGTATCCGGCGGTGCGGACCTGGATGGGTTGGTCCGATGGTGAATGCAGAGGGGTTGCGATGGACAGGCCTGCGTGGGCGCCCGAGGGCGTGGATCTGCAACAGGCGAGCCCGGCACGGATGTATGACGCCCTGCTGGGCGGTTCACACAACTTCGAGATCGATCGCAAGGCCGCCGAGGCCGGTAAACAGCTGGTGCCCGACCTGCCCCGTCTGGCGCTGAGCAACCGGGCCTTCCTGCGCCGCGCGGTCCGCTTCCTGGCCGACCAGGGGGTGCGTCAGTTCCTCGATATCGGTTCGGGCATTCCGACCGCGGGCAATGTGCACGAGGTCGCGCAGTCGGTCGATCCGGAGATTCGCGTGCTCTACGCCGATATCGATCCGGTCGCCGTGGCCCACGCCCGCGCGATCCTGGTGGACAACGACAAGGCCGCGGCCATCGAAGCGGATCTGCGCAAGCACGACGAGTTGCTCGCCCGAGTCCGCGAGACCGGCCTCATCGATTTCGCGCAACCGGTCGGAGTGTTGCTGGTGGCGGTGCTGCACCTGCTATCCGACGAGGAGCGGCCGGTCGAGAAGGTCGCCGCCCTGCATGCGGCCGTGCCCCCCGGAAGCTACGTCGCGATCTCGCACCTGACATCGGAGCTGCGCCCGGAGGATGCGGGCAAGCTCGGTCGCAATGCGGCCGATGTGACCCGCGTCGGCATCCACTTCCGCTCGAAGGACGGCATCTCCGCGATGTTCGACGAGTGGGAGCTGGTCGAACCCGGCGTCGTCGAGCTACCCGCCTGGCGACCGGAATCCGCACGCGACCTATACGAGACGCCGGGCCGATCGCTCGGCCTGGCGGGCGTCGGCCGGAAGGTCTGACCGGAGCCGTGGCAGGGGATTCGTGTGGGGACACGTGAGCTGGCAATGCGATGGGCGGATGCGCTCGACGGCGCCGTCGCTCCGATCCTCACGCGAAGCCAAATCGAAACTCTGCTAGCGGAACTCGCCGATGTGCTGATCGCGGCCGTGCGCGGGACGCGGGAGGTCACGGTCGCGCAGGACGCCGCCGCGGTGCTCGTCGCGGCGAACTATCGTGACCAAATTGCCGTCAGCCGTTCAGTTCTGGTTATCTGCCGGGAGATCGTTCGTGAAATCTGCCCAACCGGAACCGAATCCGATTACGAGCCAGTTCGCGAGCGTGCGATAGTTGTCGCTGCCGAGTTCGCCGCGGGTTTCACCTCTGCGCTGCGGAACGCGGCGTTAGGGGAGCAGGAAACCACACTCGCAGCGGTGTTTTCGGCCGCGCAGGAGGCCGAGGTGCGAAGGCAATTGTCGGAGGCCAGGTTCGAAGCGGTCTTCGCGGGAGCATCGGTTGGGATCGGGACGGTCGACGTCACCGGTCGGGTACTGGAGGTGAACGCGGCCATGGCCGATATGCTCGGACTACCCGCGGCGATGATGCCGGGTCGGTCGGTCGCCGAATTGCTCGGTCCCGCGAATATCGGTGACGCGTATGCCAATTTGGAGCACCTACTCAGCGGTCGGACCGACCGCTTCCGCCTCGAAACCGACCATCTCCGACGCGACGGCACCATCACCAGCATCGACCTGTCCATGTCTGCGGTCCGCGACAACAGTGGGCAGGTCCGCTTCCTGATCGGTGTCGCCGTCGACGTCACCGAACGCAAACAACTGGCCGACCAGCTGTGGCACGATGCCAACCACGACAGCCTGACCGGTCTGCCCAACCGTGTCCTCTTCTTCAATCGACTGGCCAATGCCATTCCGCCAGTTGGTGTTTGCTATCTGGACCTCGACGGGTTCAAGGAAGTGAACGATGTGTGGGGGCATACGGTAGGGGACCGGGTGCTGCGCGACGTTGCCCAGCGTCTTCGTGAATCCGTCGAATCCGTCGGCGGATTGGTCGCGCGAATCGGCGGCGACGAGTTCATCGTACTCGTCGAGAAGTGCACTGGCACAGAGCAATTGGAAACAATTTCCGCGCTCCTGGTCGACGGGCTCGCCACCCCGATACAGGTGGCCGGACGGCCCGTTGTCGTAGGCGCCAGTATCGGAACGGTTTTCGCCGAAGACCGCCCTACCGACATCGACGAAATGATGCACGCCGTCGACACCGCGATGTACCGCAACAAAACCACGGGAGGACGCCGACTTCGGCCATAGCTACGGAAGGTCACGATGTTCGCGATATCCCTCGGTGCCGACGGTGCCGAGTTACGTCCGCTCGAACCGCGGCATGCCGCGGAGTTCCTGGAGCATATGGACCGGGGACGGGAGTCCATCGGGCAATACATCAAAGTCGCCGACGCCGTAGCGGATCTGGGGTCGAGCCGCACTTACCTGCGCGACTACGCGGAGAAAGCGGCGGCCGACACCGGCCGGATCTATGGCATCTGGCTGGACGGCAAGTTGGTCGGCAGCGTCCTGTTCCGAACGATGGACCTCGCGCTCGGCGTCGCCGAGGCGGGTTGCTGGCTGGAGCCCTCGGCCGCGGGCCGTGGCCTGGCGACCCGGGCCGCCCGCGTGATCATCGACTGGGCAATCCGGGAGCGCGGCATCCACCGCGTGGAATGGCTGGTCGCGTCGCCGAACCACGCCAGCATCGCCGTGGCGCGACGATTGGGAATGACCAAAGACGGTGTGCTGCGCGAGTTCTACCCACATCGAGGTCAGCGGCTCGATGTGGAGGTCTGGTCAGTGCTGGCCCCCGAGTGGCGGCCGGGCGTCGGCTAGGCCCATTGTGCTGGTCCCGGCCAGCGCCACAACCGATCCGTGCTCGCTGATCAGCCACCGCCCACAGATGCAGCGCAGGTAGCTGGTTGCGCCGTGCGAGGACACAAGGGTGGGGGACGACCAGGAGCAAGAAGGGCAGGTAGCGATCATGCATCCAGCCTGATGTAATGGCTTAGTGCATTTCAACCCTTACGGAGGCGCGGCGGCCGAACTCGCCGCCCGCCTGGTGAACGCGAACCCGCGGCAAGACCTGCTGCAACTGCTCGCCGATTCCGGCTACAAGCCCCTCGGCGCCCTCAACGCCCGGCAGACCGCCGAGCTGCGCCGCTGGATCGCGCGCCTCGACGAGGTCTTCACCGAACCGAGCGTCGACCTGCTCAACGCCTTACTGTCCGAAACCACCAGCCAGCCCTACATCTCCACCCACGACGGCCGCGCGCCCCACCTGCACTACGCCCGCGAGGATGCGCCCACCGACGAGCGCGTCAAGGCGTACACCGCGGCCGGACTCGCGGAGCTCTTCTGTGAGGATCCGGGCCGCATCGGACGCTGCGCCCGCGCGGGGTGCGGCGTTGTCTTCGTCGACACCTCACGCAACGGCAGGCGCAGATACTGTTCGACCCGCTGTTCGACCCGCGTGCACGTCGCGGAGCACCGCACCCGTCGCTCCGCCTGATCTCGGGCGTGGGGCTGCCCGCTTTCGGCTGCGATCGCGTCGTCGCCGGTGCCGCGTCCAGCTAGCTTCTGAGGTGGTCGATATCCGTCGAGCGCAGTCAGATGGCGGTGCCGCGGGGCGTGTCGTGCCGCGTTTCGACTGGAACCGAATCTGATGGCGCGGCAACCGATCTGGACGGGGTGCTGATAAAGGCTCGCCTAGTTCTGGAAGTCGATCCGCTCCCACGACAGTGTCTCCCGCCACCCTGGCCGCTGAGAAGCCCAGTCCTGCACCACTTTCACCACCAGCTCGAGGGCGGGCGAATATGCGCTGCCCCACGGTTCCGTATCGTGCACCGTGGCTCGGAAATGTCGATCGGGCCCGCCGTCGCGGTATTCGACGAAGTATCCGTGACCATCCTCCGGATCCACTTGCTCATCCATATGAACCTGGATGTAGTAGTGGCCGAGCGGAACCAGATTCGGGCGTTCGACAATGACGTACGGATACCTGAAGTTCATGCTGGCGAGCAGGTCGTGCAGGGCTTCATCGGACGGGTTGTCGACCGGACGATCCGGGGCCGCGCTCGTCGCCCTGACTTCAACCATTTCGCTCATGCCGAGCATTCTTACCGAATTCTCCTGGACCCCGGAGCAGCACCGGCAACGCAACCAACCCATGAGACCGCCATGATGCCCGATGCTCCAACTCGGATTCCGGCACAGCCAGGCGCACTCGCGGATACCGAACGAACAACTCCGGCACCACAGCGTCGACGATCAGATCGCTGACCTGTGCCCCCAGGCAGTAGTGGGATCCGCGCCCGAACATCAGGCTCGGTCGCCCATTGCGGGCAGGATCCGAATCGGCACCGAATACCGACAACAGCACGGTGTCGCCCTTGGGAATGATCCGGTCGCCGATCGTCAAGTCGCTGACGGTGAATCGCCGAATTGCGAACGGCAACGGATTGGCGGCCTCCATCAACTGACCACGCCGATCCTTCCAGTCTGCTGGTACACCAGTGGCCAAGAGCGCCGCAAATATGTTGCCGCACAGATGAACCACATTCTCCAGCCCCGCCAGCATCATCAGAAAGGCCAGCGAAATCAACTCGTCCTCGGACAACAGGTCCGCGTCATCGCCCGCCCGCACCCACCCACTGATCAGATCATCGCCGGGCTCATCCCGCTTGGCCCGCACCACACTCGTGAACGTCCCCGCCATCCACTCGACCGCCTCCGCAAGCCGGACCGCGGACTCCTTCGACGAGGCATCGAACGTCACCATCGCAGTGGCAGCATCACGCAACTGACCGTACCGATCAGCGGGCACACCGAGCAACTCGCCGATCACGAGCGCAGGCACCGGAACACACAGTTGATCCAGCAGATCGACTGCCCCACTGGCATTTTCGTCCAGAGTTCGGAACGTGGCCGCACTGATCCGCTGAACCACCTTCCTCAGCGAATCCGCCGACCTCCGCGAAAACGTAGGCGCCGCAAGCCGCCGCAGCCGCCCATGCTCCACCCCGTCCAAATTCAGCAGATTCCGATCCAACGCAGGCGGCAACGAAAACCCCGAATACCCACCCCCGGAATACCGCTTATCCACACTGAGCCGCGCATCCGCCAACAGCCCGGCTACCGCGTCATACCCACTGATCACCCAAACTTGCTGCCCGCCAGGAAGTTCAGCATCCCGAACAACCCCACGCCACCCACTATGCTCCCGCCACCGAGTTCGACCAGAGGTCCCAACAGGACACCTATTCACCACAACTCCTCAATACCACCCCTGCGAGGATATTGCGCCGGACGAGCCTGGAACGTCCCCGTCCCAGGCTCCGCCCACGTCACGAAGCAGAAATGATCCCGCTGTAAATACCCCAGGTCCGCCCCTTGGACTTGCAACTGAAACTCCCATGGAACCCGGACTCACATCGCGCCCCCGCATGCTCGATATACGCGCCCCACGTACCATCCCCCGTCTTCACATCCACAAGCCCCGGATTGCCACCCGGCAACGTATGCGTCCCCAGCGCGAACGTCGGATGCGCAGGCAACCACGACTGATCGATCACTATGTCCCGCACCGGAAGAAGAACCGGCAAGAAGCTGTACTGAACCTGCGCCTGACTCGTGAAATCGCACCCGACAGCGCCATCACCCGCGATCGAACAGTTCATGTACCCAGACGAGAAATACACCGTGTCCCCATCATCGGCCTGCGCCGCCCCCGCAAACAGCACCGGCGCCAACCCCACCACCGCAAACACCCCAACAAGCCGTTTCACGATGTGTCGCATACGAACTCCTCAATAGTGTTGATAGTGCGGAAACGAACCGACCTGTCTGTCGACCCCACCCAGATATTCGTTTCGACAATCACCCCAGACGGGATGCCGCTGGGTTTCGGCCATGGGGTGTGCCGGGTAATCAGTCGCGGGAATTCAGGGCTGGAGCGAGGCGGACGAGATGGTCTATGCCGGGGTCGAATTCGGTGCCGATCGGTAGCAGCAGGGTGACGTGGTCGGCTCCGGCGGCCAGGTGCTCGTGCACTTTCCGCGCGATCGAGTCGTGTGTGCCGTATGCGACGAGCGCGTCAACCACCCGATCGTTGGGCTCCTCGGCCGGGTAGCCGAGGTCGGCCAGGACCGCTCGGAAGGAGGGGCGCTGGGACCAGGCGGATACCACCTGCCGAGCGGTGTCGCGGGCTCGGTCGGGTTCGTCGTCGGCCACCACGGAAAGCCCGACCACGAGCAGCTTTTCCGGGCCGAGTACCCCCCTGGCCCGCGCGGTGTGTTCGACAGGCAACCCGGCGGGCAGTGCGCCGTCGGAGATCTCTGCGGCGAGTGCGAGCATCTTGGGCCCGTTCGCCGCGAGGATCCGCGGATACGCCGCGTCGGGTGCGGGTGGCCAGGTCTGACCGTCCATGCCGGTTACGTAGTCGCGGATGGTGGTCAGCGGGTCGCCGAATTGCCTTCCCACGCTGTCGGCCTGTTGCGGGTAGCCGACCCCGAGACCGAGCACGAAGCGGTCGGGATAGGCCTGGGTGAGGTAGGCCGCCGCAGCGTGCGCGGTCTGCGGCGGTCGCGCCCAGATGTTGGCCACACAGGTGCCCACCGTCATCTGTTCGGTGGCGGCCAGCAGCACGGCCAGGTGCGCGAAGGCGTCCTTGCCGATCACCTCGTTGGTCCAGATGGTGCGGTAACCGGCACGTTCGAGTCGGCGGCCCGCGTCCCGTTGCTGGTCGGCCTGCGGTGTGCTGGTGAAGGAGACCGGCAGACTCACACCGACTCGCCCTAGCGCTCGACGCGCCGTGTCCACCACCGTATTGATCGTCATGGGCGTTTCCTCCGAGTGAGTTGAGCATGCCCGATCGGGCCGATACCTCCACTCTGGTGCCGGGCGATCCTCGTGATCCAATGACTCTTTCGTATCAGGCAATACGATTCACGCATCACTGCATCTCGTATGGGTAGACGAGGCGGCGGCACGATATCGACGGGACTACCGTGGCCCCATGAGCGACATGTCCCCGCCCGCAGTGGATCTCGACCTGCGGCTGGTGCACTGTTTCGCGGTCGTCGTCGAGCACGGGCATTTCGGTCGTGCCGCCGCGGCTCTGCACGTCACGCAGCCGTCGTTGAGCCGGCAGATCAACCGGCTCGAACAGCAACTCGGGGTACGGCTGCTCGACCGCGGCCCACAGGGCAGTCGGCTCACCGAGGTCGGCGAGGTGTTCTTACCGCAGGCGAAAGCGCTGCTTCGCACCGCGAGCCGGGTCGTCACGCAGACCCGCGCCGCCGCCCGGTCCGACCGCGTCACGATCGGCTACACCGGGAACCTGATCATCACCCCCGTTGTGCGCGAGATGCGCCACCACCATCCCGACGCCGAGGTGCGCGCGGTGCACGTGTCGGTGACCGACGTCCCGGCCGCGCTGCTCGACCACCGGGTGGACGTACTGGTTTCCCGCCTGCCGTTTCCCACCGAGGGACTGCACGTCACCGTCCTCTACGACGAACCGCGCGTGGTGCTCATGCCGGTGGACCATCGGTTGGCCGGAAAGGAATACGTCACGCTCGACGACATCGCCGATGAACCCGTGCCCCGGTTACGGCAGTCGAACCCGGACTGGAGTGCCTATTGGCGCATCGATCCCCGCCCCGATGGCCGCCCCGCGCCCGACGGTCCGATCATCGACGCTATCGAGGACAAACTCGAAGTCATCGCTGCCGGTGAGGCCATCGCCATCGCCGCTGGCCTGCACTTGTCGGCAGTTCGTCCCGACGTGATTGCGATCCCGCTGCACGGCGTCGACCCGGCCCACGTTGTGCTGGCCAACCGCCGCGACGACCGCAACCGCCTGGTCGTCGCGTTCCGGAAAGATGCCCGAGACCAGCTCACCGGCCCCGAGCCCGGCAGGCTCGCCAATCCCTGACCCCTCGACAGAGCGTGGCGGGTGTTGCGGGCAAGGGGGCCGAACCAACGACCACCGCTGGTGCGGAGTTCGCCGCCATCCGTCTTCGGGTGAGGTGCCCTTGACTTCCGAGCGTGCGAGTTGCTGCACCAATTGCACGGCCCCGCAGTCGGTTACATCTGGCCGTGGCGAACCGGGCCCGCTGGTTCGTAGGTGCCGAGGACGATGCCGAGATCGGTCAGGGTGAGGTCGACAGGGCGCATCGTCGCCGGGAGGTTGCCGTCGTTGAACAAGCGGCGACCGGAGCCGAGTATCAGCGGAAACGTCATCAGGCGGAAGCGGTCGACGAGCTCGTGCTGCAACAGCGTCTGGAGCAGTTTGCCGCTTCCCCAGATCTGCAGCTCGTCGCCGGGTTCGTCCTTCAGCGCCCGCACCGCCGCTACGACGTCACCGGTCAGGAGGTGAGCGGTGTCGGGGTGCTCGCCGCGCCAGGTGGCATCGGCTTCGCTGAGCGAGTTGGACACGACGTACTTGGGCAGCGAGTTGATCGCCGTGGCAATGGGGTTGCCGGGTTCGGTCTGATCGGGCCAGTAGCCGCGGAAGATGTCGAACGTTCTGCGACCGAACAGGAACGCGCTGGCGTGGCTGTTGAGCTCGGTGACGAACTCGCCCACCGCCTGGTCCGGAAACGGGGCCTGCCAGCCACCGTGGGTGAACGCGTCGCTGGGATCTTCCTCAGGCCCGCCGGGGGCCTGCATAACGCCATCGAGGGTCAGGAATGTCTGAACGGTGAGCTTCATGTGACTGTAGACGGAGCGGGGCACTGATTCTGAGCGGTCTCACGTTAAATCGCCGGTCGGGCAATCACCACAGCTCTGGTGAACTCGCCCCGCCGGTTACGGCCACCGTCCTCGTACCAGGCCGCTACGCTCAACGAAACACAACAACGTGCGGGAGGGCCGCGTGGGTGGCGTTGGATCGTTGTGGGAAGCACTCGATGACCAGCTGATGCCGTTGCTCAGCCGGTATCGCCGCAATCTGGCTACCCTGCACGTCGACCGAAAAGCCGACAACACCCTCCTCTCCGAGGCTGATCTGGCGACACAAGAGGCGATAGTCAACGCTGTCGAGCAGCACTTCCCCGGCTCCAGATTCGTCGCAGAAGAAGATGATCCAAAGCTGCCCACATCCGGCGACCCGACCTGGGTCATCGACCCGATCGATGGCACCAGCCAATTCGTTTCCCCAGAGGGACGTGAATTCTGCAGCGTGGTATGCCGTCTCGACGCAGGCGTCCCCACAGCGGCCTACGTACTTGCCCCCGAACTAGGAGTCGGCCGCACTCCCATCGCGATCCACTGGGCTGACGAGGTGCTTGCAAATGGCCAGCCCGCCAAGCGATTACCACCTACACCTACACCTCGCCGAGCCTCGATGACACGGAGCAAGTACTCCGAGGCTAGAGCGTTCGAATCCAACCTCGCCGAGATCGGCTGCGCCATGAAGATACGCACCACATCCCAGACGCTGGACATGGTGCGCGCATCCATCGACTTATCCACGTGGACAGCGACTTCCGATCACCAGTACGACCTCTTCTACCGCCCCGATCAAAAAGTGTGGGATGGCGTGGCAGGTATCGGCCTCGCCCTAGCTATGGGGCGCGTTGCAACTGCGGGTGACGGTCGCAGCCCTCTGCCGCTCGATGAGGGTTTCCTCCATCAGCGTGAGCCCACCTTCGCCGAAACAATCGCAGGCGAGCCCGATTGCGTCCGATGGTTCGTCAATCTGTTGGCGGAGTCCCGGAGCAGTTGATGTCGCATCGAGTCATGGTGGACGTCACCACTTTCATCAGTGCAGAGGAGTTCATTCTCTCCCAGAACCAGGCATCACCTACTCGGCCACGCGACCCTTTCGCTCAACAAAGCTATGCCGAGCTGGTCCAATCCCTGATCTACTTCGACGAGGTACTCGTCCCGCATCCAACCAAGCTGGACCCGACCCCCGCCGACTACGGAGACTTCCCCCGCATACTCCGGCATCTGTTCGATTTGAGGATCGCTGTGCCACTCTCGATCCGAGGCAACGAAGAAGTCACCTTGGCTGGGGCCGAGCACACCGCTTTGGAGACGCTCAAAACGACCGGCGTCGAAACCCTCCTGAAGCTGATCGACAAGACCCGTCGAGCCGACCGCGAAGTACAACAGCACGGCGGTAGCCAACGGATGCTGACGAAGATCGCCGCCTGGGCGGACTACCAATCGGAGAACGTCAGAAACCAAAGCCACCATGGCGCCCGCATCGACATGTTGGCGGGTGCCGATGGCGTCGAGCGAGACCCCTTCGGCCAGTGGGCAAGGGCATCGTCCTTCGCGATGGAAGGCCAGTTCCGGAACCTGATCACAGATAGCGAACAGCAACTCTGGCTTATCGCCACCCTGGTGCGTTCCCTCCGCTACTCGGCACGCGCAAAAGTGAAAACCATTGCCTACACACCACATCCACTCCGCCGCGACTTCTCGATCATGTTCGACCTCTTCGATGACGGCGTTCCCGAAAACACCGTTGAGGAGGTCATCTCCGCCGTCCGCGGTATCCCGACCGAGATCCGTCAGGTCGCCGGTGGCCGCCACGGCAGACGTCTTCAACTGCTGGAGTACGAACTGCCGCTACTCGGCGGAAGACTGTGGTCCCTACGAGACCGAGGCCGCCACAGCGACGAGCGCTGGCTAGAGATGATCTGCGGCCGAATCGACGAGTACCGCTCCCGCGCAATAGATTTCCGCCGAGCCCTATCCCACTGCAACACCGAAGAGGAAGCCCGCCGCCTAGAACTCGACATCGAGGGCGTCCGAGACCAACTCCTCAGACGCCTCGGCCTCGACACCGCGGAGACCAACGAGACGGAGGCCGGTCTGATCGATGCCGTTGCCTCCGTAGCGGACTGGGGCACAAGCATCCCCACCACCAGATCCCTCCGCCTCGCCCTGGTCCCATTCCGTCGGTATTCAGGAACTCTGGAAAGCCTTCATCAGAAATTCCTCTACCGCGAGTTCGTCCGCGGCATGTGAGGCAGTGGCGGCTGCCCCTCAATGCGTTCGGCCGAGGACTCGCTCCGACGTTTGGGTGCGTCCGGCCCGGCCGCCGCTCGCGCGGAAATGATCCCGCTGTGCACCGTCCAGACCCATTCGGGTATCGAATCCCGCTGTTGGTGTCGGTTTGGTGCGACTCTGGCGGTCTTGCCACGGAGCTGACGGGCGCGAGAGGGCAGACACTCATGCGCTGTCCCGGCGATGTTGATGGTCGGTGGCAAGGCCAGCGTCGATTAGCGGAGCGATCAATGCCGTTGTGCCGAGGAATCTTTCGACTTCATCGAGCGATCCGTACATCACGGCATGATCCTCGGGTGTGTGCAGCTCCCAGCCATATGGCTGGTGGTACTTCGGGCGCAGCCCGTAGCCAGCGGACTTTGCAGCAGCTCCGAGCCGCCCGAGCCGTTCTTCGAGTTCACTCACTGCTCACCCGCCGTCGGGAGTTCGGCCAGCCTGAAGATCAACAACAGACGTTCGTGCCGGATCGCGTCCCAGAGATCACCATGTCCCGGGAACATCTCGCGAGCGGTAGCCAGATCAGGCGGCGACGCTTCATCGAACAGTACGAGACCGCGTTCGGCGTTGGGCACTTGCTTGTGTTCCGGCCACCGGTAGGCCGGTGACGAATCGGCTCGGTTCTGGACTTGGTGTATCTGTGCGACCGTGCCGTTGAGACGCCATTTCGCGATCTTGCGGCCATCCGGTGATTCCGTGGTGCGCAACCTATCCCGGCGCATTGCTACCCCTCGGTGTGGTTGGTGCGCCCGGCGGCGGGGGACGTGGCACCCCGCCGCCGGGACGATTCGGTGTCGTCGTCTGCCCACTCCCGCACTGCGGCTGCGAACATCTCGACCACTTCAACGGCCATGCAAGGCTGGGGGATCGGAGGCCCAACGAACGGAACTCGTTGTGGTAGTACGTGATCTGACATTGCTGACCTCCCCTGGCAATCGACTGCTGCTGGTTGCGCCCGGCCCCCAAGAAACTTCCTCACGGGGAAGAGAGACATTTGTTCCGAGCGCACAACTGAGTCTGGTTGCTCCGACCCGCCGCGAAGGTCTTGCCAGGGGTGTTGAATGGTGGTGAATTCGCCCACCGCCACGACTAGACCAACGGATGGTCAGGATGAAGAGTCCTAATGTGCAGCTCGAAGGGCTGCTGGCCCGTTCGGGGTGGAGTCGTGGAGAACTGGCACGACAAGTCCGCACCCTCGCGTTCGAACGAGGAGAACACCATGTCAGGCCGGACGCCTCCAGCGTGCGCCGCTGGGTTGACGAAGGCGAACATCCGCGGCCACCGGTCCCGGCTCTTCTCGCGGATCTGTTCTCCACTCGGTTTGGCTACCGCGTCACCACATACGACCTCGGTCTTGGCGATGCATCGGCAGTTGACCGTTCGCTCACCTACAGCGCATCGTTGGACGAAACGGTGGAAGCAGTTGCAGATCTCGGGAGGGCAGACGTGGACCGAAGGAAGCTTTTGGCGGCGGCACCATTCGCCGCCATCGCGGCAATCGGTCCATCTCGCGATTGGCTTCTCAACACCCTCGACCAGTTGCCGGACGAGCGGCAAACGGTCCGGCTCGAAGATGTGACGGCCGTGAAGAACATGTTCGGCACGTTCCAGGAGATGGACATCTTCCAGGGCGGCGGATCGGGCCGTTTGGTCCTTGCCGCTTACATGAACGAACACGTATATCCGCTGCTTCGCCGGTCGCACACCGAAGAGGTTCGCCAGGCACTTTGCGAGGCGGCCTCTGAACAGACCTATCTCTTGGGGTGGATGGCGTTCGACAACGGCGAGCATGGAACCGCTCAGCGGTACTTGATCCAGGCCCTGCGTCTCGCCGAAGAGTCGAAAGATGCCGCACTTGGCGCTCACGTTCTCGCGGGTCTCGCTGATCAAGCGACTCTGCTCGGCCACCCGCATGAGGGCCGCCGACTCGCTCAGGCCGGTCGCCAAGGATTGTCGAAGGTCAACTCACCCGCCTGTATGGCAGACCTGTGGACTCTCGAAGCACGAGCCCTCGCAGCCGTAGGTGACAAGGTTGGTACCGCACAGGCGGTGAATGCCGCTGAACACGCCTTCGCCAACGTCGTACCGGACAAGGAACCTGAGTGGGCGAAATTCATTGACGAGGCGTACATCTGCGGCGAGTGGGCGAATGCGTTCCGGGATCTTGGACAACCAGAGGACGCCGCACCGCACGCACGCCGTTCAATCGCACACGCCCGCAACCAGAATCGAGCACGCCGAGGTGCGTTGTCATCGGCCGCGTTGGCAGTCGCCCATATTCAGAATCGCGACCTCGAAGCAGCCCACGCCGCCGCCGTCCGGACGTTGAACCTCTCCAGCAAGGTGAAGTCCTCGCGGTCGGTTGAAGCCGTGCGAGACGTTCGAAGTCGAATGATGTCGTTCGGGCCCCACCCCTTGGTCGCAGACTTCAATGAACGGTCCCGAGCATTGCTTGTTGCGTGAGTTGAGTGCGACACGAACCCGCGTTTCCACCTGTTCGGTCATCTAGCGAGTTGTGAAGGGAGATCAGTGGTTGCCTGGAGGGAGGCTGCTTCGGATGAGGCGCAGTCCGATCTGGATGGGCTGCTTGACGAGGCGTTGACCTTGGCCGAGCGGGAACTTTCGGAGCGTGGACAGTTCTTCCCGTTCGGGCTGGTCGTCGACGGTTCAGGTGCGACGAAGCTGATCGCGGTTGACGCTGAGTCTGCCCAGCAGGCAAACGAATCCAACGCCCGAGCGGTCGCTGCGATGCGCGCCCAGGTTCGTGCGGCCGCACTGGTCGTCGATGTCCGGCTGCCCGAAACCGGCGGTGACGGCATCGAGGTGTTTCTCGAGCATGCTGAAGGTATTGCGTTGAATGTCTTGGAGCCCTACCAGCTTCAGGGGGAAGTTGTGGTCGGCGGTGCGTTGGAGGCATCCACCGCGCAGCGGCGGATCTGGTAGCAACTGCAGCCCGTGTGGGATAATGGCCGGTCAGCCTTGGTCATAGCGGAGAATTCTGTCGGCTGAGCGGCGATGGTATTTGTTCTTCGATGTCAGGAACGGTTCGATGTACTCCCGCACACCTTGGGCGCGGAGTTTCGCCAGCGCTTCCAGCGCGTGACCCTGTACATCGGGGTCGTCGAGTTGGGAGACCGCGACAGCAGCGGCTTGCGGGTGCCGGGATTTCCCCAGCCAGGCCACCACCATTTGGCGATCAGTACCGAAGGCTCGGTTAGCGGCGATGGTCGAGAGTTGATCGAAGTATTCGATATCCGCCGGGATGTCGTATATCGCGTTACCAGCCGACCAACGGGCAAACGAGCTCATCTGCTTGGATTCATCGAACTGCGCGATCAAGGCTGCGACCGCGGCAGACTTGCGAGCTTCCTTGCGCCCCAAGGATTGTGCCAGAGTCAACCGTGCCAGTCCGCGGCCCTCGGTTTCCGGTCCTGGCCATCTGGTTTCCAACTCGACCAACCATTGCGACAGCACGTCGATGACCGCGGGTGTGATGGAAACGGCGTGGGCGATCGCGGGGATCGTCTCCGCGTAACCGCCCACCTTGTGGTAATCGGCGAGGAGCTGTGCAGCGGAGGTGTCGTCGGTGGGGGTCAACTCTTGAAGTCCATCTTCACGTGCTTGATCTTCCCTTGCTGAATCAATGCTTCGATGTCCGGTGCGAGCTCCGTGCTGTTGTCGGTGACGAGTACGAACTCGTAGCCGTTGGCTTGGCTGAACTGGACGAAGTCTTTGATCTGATCCGTGTACTCCTGGCGCTTAACGTTCTTGACTTCGGTCAACCTCTTGTTGCTGGTGTCGAGGTCGTCGGGAATGCGCCGCGTCGCGCCGGTCACGGAAGGTATCGATTGTTTGGGCTTGGTCGGATCGATTCCGGCGCGGGCCTCGGCTTTGGCGCCTTCGAGTTTATTGCGACGCCTCTGCTCTGCGGAGGTCGGCTCGGGTGGGCGTTTGAGCTGCAGGTCGAGGACGGGCTTGAACTTCGTGTTCACGGTGTTGACCACCGTTGTAGATACCCCGTTGAGGGTGCCGTTGGTTACGTCGCGGGCGTTGGCCAGCCCATCCAAGATGGCGTGAATACGGCTGCGGCTGAGCTGTATTTCGAGTTCGGCGGCGATGCGGATCGCTGGTGCGATCGGTTTGCCGATGGTCGCCTCGTTGACGTCGTTGATCGCCTGGGTCACCGTTTGAAGTTGCAGTTCGCGTTCGATTCCCTCCTGCGCCGCGGTGAGGATGTCGGCGTATCCGCTTGTGGCGCCGCTCTGCTGACGCATGGCATCGGCCAGCAGCTTCACCGCGTCGAGCACGGTCTTGTTGGTTTTGTCGATGTCGGGAATTTCCGGTGAGCTCGATCCGAGCAGGCGCTTCATCTTGACTTTGATCTCGCTGTCGAGCGCCTGGTAGGCGCTTGCCGCCGCCAGCCAACTGTCTGCTGCATTCTGCAGTTTTGCGGTGTCACCGTTGATCCATTTGATCGATCCCATGACGTCGCGCCAGCCCATGGGCTCCGGTCTGGATCCGCCCGCAGGGTTCTTCAATGGTCGCGCCGTAGCGGTTTGGCCGCCTGGGTCGGCTTCGGGTAGCGCACCACCGGGGGTGTTGTAGTCGTCGGCATTTTCGGATTGATCGTGGTTGACCCCGCTCTGCCGAATCAATGCCGCCATCCGAACCAGCACGTCGGTGGCCATACCAGCAGTGACCGATGCTTCGATCCCGGAGCGGAAATAGTTTCCGCCCCACTCGGTTCCGCCGGTATCGCTGCCGCTCATATTGATGGCCGCGCGTAGCTCTTGATCCATCTTCAGCAGCGCTGCCGATGCGGCGCGGCTGGCCCAGCTATAGGCCCCGGCTAGCTCGTAGAATAGCTCCGGGTCGACATCGAGCTGCGTCAATCTGGCTCAGCCCCGCCACATCTCGACATTCGCCGCGACTGCTGCGCTGTACCGCTGGTGTGCGGCCTCGGCCGCACACCGCATGTCCTCGACACCCTGGCGGATTTCTTCTGCGGCGGCCATGAGCCTGCGATGGGAGTCCTGTTGCGCGGCAGCCGCATTGCCCTCCCACCCCCCTTGCAACTTGCTGATCGCGCTGTCGAAGGCAGTGATCTGGTCGTTGAAGAAGCCCTCGAAACCCTTCATCCGCGCGATGACCGAGTCCAGTACCTCCAGATCCACGCTATGACGCATCGGGTAGGTCCAATGAGGATGCCACCGACTGGATGGCTTCGGTGTTCACATGCTCTTGTTCGAGGTAGGACTCAGCGCTGGTGTTCAACGCGACCGTCGTATCCCCCATGGCGTCCAACAGGTCTGCCAATCCCTGCTTGACCTCGGCGTATCCCTCCTCGAACAGTCCACCCTGGTATCCCTGCCACGTCCGGAGCAGCGACTCCACGTCCGTATCGAGCGACTTGAACCCGGAGGTGAGTCCATCCAGCAGGTACTTGACTGCCTTCGCGGCATCAACCAGCTCGGCAGGCACAGCCACCAACGACTGTGCATCTGATGACGGTTCCCCCACGACATTCTCCAAGCGCCACTTGCTATTACGTCGATCCTATCGGAGGCACCCCACTCTGTAACGAACGAACGAAGCTGCGCTCCGTCGGTTTGGATCGACCAACTGGCCCTCGATGCGAACGGGCCCAGACGGATTCATGGCTTGTCGTCGAGTCGCGGTTGCTCGTAGCCGATCGGGGTGCCGTCTGGCCCGAATTCCAGGCCAGCGAAACCGGTTGGGTAGGTATCGGGTTCGTACAGGAACCGGATCACCGTGCCGTCGGGATCGCTGATGTCGAGGGCGGCGCCATACGGCCCCCGGTCGTGGATCTCGCCGTGAGGAGCGCCTAGTTCGTCGGCACGCCTGATCAGTTCGGTGAAGGTATCGAGCGAGTCGACCTCGAGCGCGAAGGCGTCGAAGTCGTTCAGGTGCGGGTGACTCGCGCAGTAAGCGCGTTCGCGGAGGCCGATGTGGAGGTCCGCGTTGGGTTCTAGGAGGACTACGCCGCGGACGGCGTCGTCCTCGTAGAACTCGAAGACGGGTTCGAGGTCCAGGAGTTGGCGGTACCAGGCGACGCTCTTGGCGAGGTTGCTGACGGGGAGCTTTACCTGGCGGATCTTATTGATTCCGAGCGGCATCGGCGGGGTCCTCTGCGTCGACGGCGGGTGGGATAACGGTACTCGGTGCGGCGAGGCGGACGCCTATCGATCAGTCCGCCTTTGTCGGGCGGCGGATGGCCTGTGCGTCGACGTCCGGCATCACCTTGAAGGCCGACCGATCGTGCGCGAGTGTTCGGTCCGAGCCCCGCAGACCCGCTGTGGCCGGATTGTTATGGCGAACAACAAATATCTTTGCGAAACGGCTGTGCTTCGGGTCACAGTGGAATATGTTGCACCAAACAACATTCGCTGCCCGGCCTGGTCGGGCGGTAGTTCGACGAAAGGCTCACCCTCATGCGTAAGGGGATCCTCGGCATTGCGGCCGTATCGGTCGCGCTTCTCACCTCGCTCACTGCCTGCGGGGACGACAACAAGGACTCCGGGGGTGGGGGCGCCAAGATCGGGGTGATCCTGCCGGACAGCAAGACATCCGCGCGGTGGGAGACGGCGGATCGGAAGTATCTGCAGGCGGCGTTCGACGCGGCGGGGATCAAGGCGGATATCCAGAACGCGCAGGGGGATAAGAACGCCTTCCAGACCATCGCGGATCAGATGATCACCAATGGCGCCTCGGTGCTGATGATCACCAACCTCGACAGCGGGACCGGCAAGGCCGTGATCCAGAAGGCGAAGTCGCAGGGTGTGACGGTAATCGATTACGACAGGCTGACTCTCGGCGGCGGGGCGCCGTTCTATGTGTCGTTCGACAATGTGAAGGTCGGCAAGTTGATGGGGGACGGGCTGTCCAAGTGCCTCACCGATAAGAAGGCGGTCAATCCGATCGTCGCGTATCTGAACGGCGGCCCCACCGACAACAACGCGACGCTGTTCAAGAACGGTTACGACAGCGTGCTCGAGCCGAAATTCGATTCCGGTGAGTATGCGAAGGGGCCGGATCAGGCGGTGCCGGAGTGGGACAACACCAAGGCGGGCACCATTTTCGAGCAGATGCTCACCGGCACGCCGAATCTCGGCGGTGTGGTCGCGGCCAACGACGGGCTCGGCAATGCGGCGATCGCGGTGCTGAAGAAGCAGAAGCTGAACGGCCAGATCCCGGTGACCGGCCAGGATGCCACGGTCCAGGGCTTGCAGAACGTGCTCGCGGGCGATCAGTGCATGACCGTCTACAAGGCCATCAAGTTGGAAGCCGACGCCGGCGCGAAGTTGGCGATCGCACTCGCGAAGGGGGAGAAGGGCGAGGCGAACAGCACCGTCGACGATCCCGAGGCGAAGGCGAAAGTGCCCGCGGTGCTGCTGGAACCGAAGGCGATCTTCAAGGAGAACGTGAACGACGTCGTCGCGGACGGCTATGTCACCAAGGCCGAGCTGTGCACCGGCGAATTCGCCAAGCTCTGCGCGGATAACGGGGTCCGCTGATCGTGTTACCACGCCCCTTCCGCGATTTCGATGAGGGGATCGCGGAAGGGGCGCCCAACTTGAGGAGCTCCACCCATGCCGGATACCCCGGTCATCGAATTACGCGGGATAGAGAAGAGTTTCGGTCCCGTCCATGTCTTGCACGAGGTCGCGTTCTCCGCGTACTCAGGTGAAGTGACGGCGCTGGTCGGCGACAACGGCGCGGGCAAGTCCACCCTGGTCAAGTGCATCGGCGGCACCCATCCGATCGATTCGGGTGAATTCCTGTTCGAGGGCAAACCGGTGCGTGTGCACAGTCCGCGTGACGCCGCCGACCTCGGGATCGAGATCGTCTACCAGGATCTCGCGCTCTGCGACAACCTCGACATCGTGCAGAACATGTTCCTCGGCCGGGAGAAGAAGCACGGCCTGGTCCTCGACGAGTACGGGATGGAGGAGCTGGCCGGAAAGACCCTGGCGGGCTTATCGGTTCGGACGGTGAAGTCGGTGCGACAGCAGGTGGCGAGCCTGTCCGGCGGTCAGCGCCAGACGGTCGCGATCGCGAAAGCCGTGCTGTGGAACAGCAAAGTGGTGATCCTGGACGAGCCGACCGCCGCGCTGGGTGTCGCTCAGACCCAGCAGGTGCTCGAACTGGTTCGCCGACTCGCCGACAAAGGCCTTGCGGTGGTGTTGATTTCGCACAATATGAACGACGTTTTCGCGGTCTCGGATCGGATCGCCGCACTGTATCTCGGCCGGATGGCGGCCCAGGTGCGCACCGCCGACGTGACGCACGCGCAGGTCGTCGAACTGATCACCGCCGGTCGCAGCGGAAGTCTCGGCCTCGGAAATGGAGCAAGCGTATGAGCGCCGTGGTTACGGATAAGTTCGAGGCCACGTCCTCGCCGGTGACGGAGCTGGTCAACTCGTATGTCGGACGGGTGCGCAGCGGGAATATGGGTGCGCTGCCGTCGATTATCGCGCTGGCCGTGCTGTCGGTGGTGTTCTGGATCGCGCGGCCGGTGTTCATGACGCAGGGCAATTTCGCGAATCTCCTGACCCAGGGCGCGGCCATCGCGGTGATCGCCATGGGACTGATCTTCGTATTGCTGCTCGGTGAGATCGATCTGTCGGCCGGATTCGCCAGTGGCGTGTGTGCGGCGGTGCTCGCGGTATTGCTCACCGATAAGGGATGGCCCTGGTACGCGGCGGTTCTCGTCTCGCTGCTCACCGGTGTCGCGATCGGGCTGATTATCGGCGCGATCGTCGTGAAGATCGGAATCCCTTCGTTCGTGGTGACATTGGCGGCGTTCCTGGCATTGCAGGGTGTCGCGCTGAAGATCATGGACAACGGGCGCAATATCTCGATCCACGACGAGACGATCGTCGCGATCGCCAATAAGAATGTGCCGCCTTGGCTCGGCTGGGTCATGTATGTGGTGCTGCTGGCCGGATTCGCGTTGATCCAATACCGGAAACTGCGGGCGCGCACCAAACTCGGTCTCACCGGTGAGACCGCGCCGGTGATCGCACTGCGGATCGCGGCGGTCGCCGTGGTGGCGGGCGCTGCGGTGCTGATCCTCAATGACGAACGCAGCCGCAATCCGGCGATCAACTCGCTCAAGGGCATGCCGATCGTGGTGCCGTTGATCGTCGCGCTGCTATTGCTCTGGACGTTCGTGCTCAACCGCACTTCGTTCGGCAGACATATCTACGCGGTCGGCGGCAGTGCGGAAGCGGCTCGGCGGGCGGGCATTCCGGTCGACAGGATCAAGATCTGTGCCTTCGTGCTGTGTTCGACGATGGCCGCGGTGGGCGGGCTGATCGCGGCATCGCGGGCCAACTCCGTCGATCCGAATACCGGCGGCAGTGATGTGTTGCTGACCGCTGTCGGAGCGGCCGTGATCGGCGGGACGAGTCTGTTCGGCGGGCGCGGCCGGATGCTCGACGCGGTGCTCGGTGCGGCGGTGGTCGCGGTGATCAATAACGGAATGGGCCTGATGGGCTACAGCGCGGGCACCAAATTCGTTGTGACAGGATTCGTGCTGCTGTTGGCAGCGGGAGTGGACGCGCTCTCGCGCAAGCGTGCGTTGCCAGGAAGTTGACCGACTGACCATTTCGAGCGACCTGCAAGGTCGCCAGCGACCGGGAGGAGGTTCGCCCGAATGAGAGCTGCACCTTCCCCGGACGAGATCCGGCGGCAGAACCTTGCCGTGCTGCTGCGGCATGTCCACTCCAGCGGACCCATGTCGCGGACGGCGCTCGCCGAGCGAATGGGGCTCAATCGCAGCACCATTCTGGCGTTGACCGCCGACCTCGCTGCCGCCGGTCTGGTCAGCGAGGAGCTGCCGGGACAGACGGGGAAGGCGGGGCGGCCGTCGCTGGTGGTGCGGCCGGAATCGGAGCGGGTCTACGGGTTGGCGCTGGATGTCGGGGCGGATCGGCTCGCGGTGGCTCGGGTCGGCCTGGGCGGGGTGGTGCTCGATCGGCGGGAAACGCGCCGTCCCAGTGGGACATTCGATCCGACTGATGTGATCGGTGCGCTGGTGGACCTCGCGGAGAACATGATTCGCGGATCCGGGCCCGGAACGGTGTGTGTGGGTGTGGGAGTCGCGTTCTGTGGAATGGTGCGCGAGGAGGACGGGGTCGTTCGGTACGGGCCGAATATCGGGTGGGTGGATGTGCCGGTCGGGGCGCTGCTTTCGGAGCGACTCGGGTTGCGCGTAGTGGTCGGTAATAATGCCAACCTCGGTGCGCTTGCCGAGCGGGAGCGCGGCGTCGGCGTCGGGGTCGCGGACATGATCTATCTGCACGGTGAGGTCGGTATCGGGGGCGGAATCATCATGGGCGGCAAGCTGCTCGGTGGCGAGGGCGGATACGGCGGCGAGGTCGGGCACATGATCGTGAATCCGGGTGGGCGGGCTTGCACGTGTGGGTCGCACGGCTGTCTGGAGGCCGAGGCGGGCGAGCTCGCGTTGATCGCGGCCGCCGGGCGGGCGGATCTCACCGGGCGTGCGGCGGTGGAGGCGATCGTGGACGCTGCCGCGCGTGGTGATGCCACTGCCCGAGATGCGTTGCACCAGGTGGGGGATTGGCTCGGGTACGGCGTCGCCAACCTGGTCAATATCTTCAATCCGACGATGGTCGTGTTCGGTGGGGTGCTTCGCGAGATCTACCTCGCCTCCGCCGCGCAGGTCCGCAGCAGGCTCGCGGTGAACGGTCTGCTCGCGGTGCGTGAGCGAGTTCGCTTGCGCACCTCCGCACTTGCCGACGACGCCCCCCTCGTCGGTGCCGCCGAACTGGCCTTCGCCGACGTCCTGACCGACCCGCTCCAAACCCTGGCCCGCATCTCCGGCTGACTCGCATCAAGATCAGGTGGAATCTGTGCAGGCATCAGCCGAGAAGCCTCCGGCACCAGTGCCACCTGATCTTGATTGTTGACGCCAGAGCGGTCGCTTGGGTGGTTTACCTGGGGGGATATTCGTGGAATGCTGGGGCGGTCTGGGGTTGGGGGTAGTAGTTCGAACTCATTTGGGGGGTGCTTCATTGGAGAGACATCCGTCGGGGTTTTTGTATGCGCCGAGGACTGAGCCGCCGTTGTTGCCGTACCGTCCGGCTGGGAGCCGGGCGGAAGTCGAGGATCCGCCGCGTGCGTCGCCGTGCCGCACGCCGTTATCGCGGAATGATCAGACCGGACGATCCGGTCCGCCTGGTGTGCGGCGGGCACTCAGTGCGGGGCATGCCGAGTTGCCACCGGTCGTCGAATTGGATTCGACGGCACAGCAATTCGTCGAGCGGGCGCTGCGGCTGGCACTCGAGATACTCGACCACCGCCGCCCCGTCGCCCAACTCACCACCATGGCCACGCCCGCGGTGGTCTCTGCGGTGCGGACCATAGTCCGAGCCGACCTCGCACCCGGCCGCGCACTCGGCGTGGCGGTGCTCTACCGCGCGGGCCTCATGATGGTCGACGCGTCGACCGCGGAGGTCTTCGCCACCTACGACCGCGGCCGCCAGCACTTCGCCATCGCCGCCCGCATCGCCCGCACCCGCTCAACGGACTGGCGGCTCACCGTTTTCCGGGTGCGGTAATTCTCGGCGCGCGATCCGATGGTCGCCACGGTGCGGACTTTCGTTCCGCACCGTGGCTGGCCCAATACTGCAACAGCACTTGTGAGTGCGTGCTGTAGATGTGATGTGTGGTGTTGGATCGTGTTCGGCCGCCTCGAAAGCCACTGCCGCAGAAGGGGAACCAGCCAGCCGACAAAGGCACGATCTGCGCCGACGCTACCTGAGATGCGTCGTTTGCTCGTGAGCCTCGTTCTGCGACAAGTCCGCTCGGTCGAGCCGGTGTGGGTTTGGTCACCGCCGACAACACCAGCCACTACAAGCGCTGAGGCCACCCACTCACATGAGCGGATGCTCGCCGTCCGAAGACACTGCCGGACAACCGTCGTCAGCCCGACGCAGCACCGCAAGGTACTCGAACTCCTCCCGAAGCAGGACGCTCAGGCCAGGGTGCTCCGAAACGGGCACCACCTCTTCCTCCACGACGATTCCGATCAGCGACATCCCCGTTCCCTCGAGCAACAGCACCAGATCGGCTGGCGTATAGCAGCGCAGGAACTGACTCACTTCGTGGTCGGGATCGTCCGACTCCCACCACGTATCGACCGCAGTGCAGGTCACCGGGTCGAAACGAATCCGTTCTCTGAGCTCGTGGGTGTAGCCGACGGCGGCATCCGGCACCCGGTGTTCCTCGTCGCCATCCCATCGAGACCACACGAACGGGTTGAACACGTCGATCAGGGCCGTTCCGCCCAGCTCGAGCCACTCGGACCCGATTCGGCGGAGCAATCGGCGCTGGTCGGCATCGGAACCGACTCCGAAACCGTTCCAATAACACACGGCATCGAATCGCCCATCGAGACGAACCTCGTAGAAGTCGGTCTTGTGAACGGTCAAAGAGCCGGGAGCCACGCCCCGAGCCACACTGCTGGTGAAGTCCGCACGGTCGCTGACCTCGACCGCGGTCATGGCGTAGCCCGCCAGGGCCGCAGCCGCAGCGGTCGTGCCATACCCCGACCCCAGCTCCAGCATCCGCCCTGCCGGAATCCCATGCGCCCGTAGCAGATCCACCCGTTGACGGTCCCGGTCGGTCACCCGAGCCTCGGCGCCACCCCACCAAGAACCGCTTCTGGAGTAGAACTCCCTTACCCATTCCACTGACAGAGCCAAACAGACACCGCGCGACCGGCACAACGAATTACGCTCAGCCGCACCGATGAATTCTGGATGGATCCGTCGTCGATACCTCTGGATACACCGACAGCGGTGGGTCAGAGCAGAAGCAATCGATCCGGACAGTGATCCGGCGGGGTGAGTGGGAGGCAACAGTGAGCGGTACCAGAGTGTTGGTGGCGGGGGCGAGTATCGCGGGGCCCGCGCTGGCCCACTGGCTGCGCCGACGTGGAGCCGAGGTGACCGTGGTGGAGCGGGCCCCCGAGCTGCGTCCGGGTGGGCAGGCGGTGGACGCGCGCGGGGTGACCAAGGAGGTCATCCGGCGCATGGGGCTGGACCCGGCGGTGCGCGCGGCCTGCACCCAGACCATCGGCGCGCACACCGTGGACGCGGACGGCAACGTGCTGGAGACCTTCCGCGTGGACGACGACGGCGGCGACGGATTCATCGCGGAGATCGAGATCCTGCGCGGTGACTTGTCGCAGGTGCTCTACGACGACACCCGCGACGGTGTCGAATACATTTTCGGCGACCGGATCGCCGAGCTCACCCAGGACGCCGACGGGGTCGACGTGGTCTTCGCGGGCGGTGACCGGCGGCGTTTCGAGCTGGTGATCGGAGCGGACGGACTGCATTCGGCGCTGCGCACAATGGTTTTCGGGCCGCACGAGCAGTTCGTCCGCCACCTCGGGCACGTGCTGGCCTTCTACAGCGTGCCCAACGAGTTCGGGCTGGACAAGTGGCTGATCGAGTACCAGGAGTCCGGGCGCTCGGCCGGTCTGCGGCCTATCCAGGACGCCACTCGGGCGATGGCGATGTTCTCCTTCCCCTCGGCCGACCTCGACGTCGACTACCGCGATGTCGCGGCCCAGAAGCGCCTGCTTCGTGAGCGGATGACCGGTCTGGGCTGGTTGACCCCGGGCATCCTCGCGCACCTGGACGACACCCCGGACTTCTACCTCGACCAGGTCGCCCAGGTGGTGATGGACCGATGGTCGAGCGGGCGGGTGGGGCTGCTCGGGGATGCGGCGTTCAGCTCGTCGCCGATGTCCGGGCAGGGCACCGGGCTGGCCCTGGTCGGCGCCTACCTGCTGGCCGGAGAGCTGGCCGCCGCCGGGTGGGACCCGGAGGCCGGGTTCGCCGCCTACGAGGACCGGATGCGCTCGTTCGTCGAGGCCAACCAGGAGATCGCCCAACTGAACGCCCGCAGCCGCGACGTCCCCGGGCCGGACGCCGAGCCGGGCCCCGATTTCACCGGAGAGTGGTTCGCCGAGTTGGTCGAGCGCGCGATCAACGGCGTCGAACTGCCCGACTACGCAGGGGTGCCGGACTCCGGGGCCCCGGCCGGACCGCCGATCACCTCGTCGGCCAGGCCGTAGGTATCACATAACGCCGTACGTTCCCACCGA
Organism: Nocardia pseudovaccinii; assembly: GCF_050942345.1. Taxonomy (NCBI): domain Bacteria; kingdom Bacillati; phylum Actinomycetota; class Actinomycetes; order Mycobacteriales; family Nocardiaceae; genus Nocardia; species Nocardia pseudovaccinii. Next base: position 8,323,331 of record NZ_CP192074.1, on the reverse strand, counting down.
CTGCCCGGTGTGCTCGGCGGCGAGTTCGCAATGCGCCGCTCGAGCCGGCCTGGTCGGCGCTGTGGCCGGCCGTCTCCCGTGGCCGGTGGGTCCACGGCAGGCGCGGGTTGCGAGGCGGAACTACGCTGGCTGGATGATCGGCACGCGGCGCAGTTATGACCTGGTGGCCGAGCGTTATGCCGATGAGCTCGGGGATGAGTTGCGGGGGAAGCCGTTGGATCGAGGGATGCTGGAGGTGTTCGCCGAACTCACCGACGGCGGTGTGGTCGCGGATATCGGTTGTGGGCCTGGGCATGTCGCTGCTTATCTGGCGGGGCGGGGAGTGCGGGCCATCGCGATGGATCTTTCGCCTGCGATGTGTGGGGTGGCGCGGCGGACTACTTCGGTGGCGGTTGGGGCGGCCGATATGACCGCGCTGCCGGTGCGGGCGGAATCGTTGGCGGGGGTGGTTTGCCTTTATGCGGTGATCCATTTGGACGAGCACCAGCGGGCGGCGGCCTATGCGGAGTTCGCGCGGGTGTTGCGGCCGGGTGGGCACGCGCTCATCGCGTTTCACACCAGCGATGCGGACTTTCCGGATGGTGGGGCCAAGACGCTCACCGATTGGTGGGGCCAGCAGGTTGATCTCACCTTTCGTTACCTGGACCCGGACGCTGAATCCGAAGCCTTGGTCAGGGCTGGTCTGGTTCCTGAGGCGCGGTTGGACCGTGAACCGCATCCGGATACCGAACATCCGAGCCGACGCAGCTATCTGCTGGTCCAGCGCGGGTAGGGAAAGGTGCGAATTGTGTTGCGAGCATTACTTTTCGATGTGCAGGGTACGGCGACGGATTTTCATTCGACCGTCTGCGCGGACGCGCGCCGCATCGGCGGTGCTCGATATCGCCACATCGATTGGCCCGGTTTCGTAGACCATTGGCGCGCCGAGTACTTCGCCGCGCTGCGGAAAGCGGAGCCCGACCGAGACAACTGGGTCACCGTGCATTCGGTATACGCCAACGCACTGGACGGCCTATTGGGTGACTACGGCATCGACCTGTCGCCCGACCAACGCGCCGATCTCACACTCGCCTGGCAACGACTCGAACCGTGGCCTGATGTCGTCGCCGGATTGACCAGGCTCGCAAGCGAATTCACGATCGCGACCCTGTCGAATGCGGATGTCGCCGCCGTGGTGAACATCTCGAAGCGCGCCGCGCTGCCGTGGGATGCGGTGTTCACCGCCGAGATGGCGGGTGCGTTCAAGCCCGACCCCACGGTGTATCGCATGGCCGCACGGTATCTGGGGCTGGAGCCTGCCGAGATCATGATGGTCGCCAGCCACAAATACGACATCCAGGCTGCGGGCGCACTGGGCTTCCGTACGGCCTTCGTCGCACGGCCACTCGAGTTCGGCGCCGGTGGTGACGTGGACGTTTCCTTCGACGACGATTTCGACGTCAACGCCACCGACTTCCTCGATCTCGCAGACCAACTCGGCTGCTGACCTACCCGGTTCGCATGGCACACAGCACATGTGGCGGAGCGATGGAGCCCTGTCGGGGCTTGATACCGAGGTAACCGGCGACGAGATGCGGTGCGTCGCGATCGTCGATTCGGTCGAATCCCGCCTCCCGCAAGATATTTGCGATCTCATCGGCGGTAAAGAAGCTGAGCCATGGCTCGCCGATGGACGCCACCAAATCGGCTCGCGCGGTGCGCTGATCCATCTCCTCGCCTTTGGAAGCCGAAGCGGGATAGATATAGTCGAACACCAACCGCACCGGTGTCGCCTGACCCGCGACGAACCGTAGGGTGTCCAGGATCGTGTCCTGAGTCAGATACATGATGACACCGAGCCACACGAACACGGCCGGCCGACGCCGATCGAACCCGGCGGCAGCCAATCCTGCTGCGAGCGTCTGGCTTTCGAAGTCGACGGGCGCGAAGATCAGCGACGACGGAAGTTCGATGCCCGCCACATCGAGCCGCTGTCGCTTCCACTCCTGGGTATCGGGATGATCGACCTCGAACACCCGCACATCCGGATGCGGGTTGCGGTAGGCGAAGGTGTCCAGTCCGGCACCCAGAATCACCACCTGCCGGGTGCCCGCCGCCACGGCGTCGGCAACGGTGTCCTCGGCGAAGCGCGCGCGGGCGGCCAGGAACAGACGGCGTCGGCGACGCATGTCGGTGTCATCCTGATATTTCGTGGTCTCCAAGTCGGCCAGTTGATCTGGCGTGATGCCAGCGATCCGAACGGCCAGCGGATCGGTGAAGATGCGCGGCTCACCCGCGATCTGATGGTAGGCGCGAGCGTAGGCCGTGGCGAGCGCGGTGCGACTTGGCTGACCGAGTTGCATACGCCGAACTTACGTGGACGCTGCCCGGCGCGCTATTCCTCGGTGATGATCAGCGAGGTGGCGATGGGAGCGAGCACCTCGACCAGTTGCGTGATCGGCGGGCGCGGGTCGGCCAGAATCCATTCGTGCGCGACGCCGTTGATCGCGCCGATGAGTGCGCTTGCCGCCCAGGTGATTCCACCACGGACGCGGATATCCGGGCCCGCGATCGAGATGAGCAGCGCCTCGATTGCCCCCGCCCACGCGTGGCGGCGCTCACGGCGGTGCTTCTCCATGCGTTCGCTGACCCCGACCACCTCGACGAAGGCGACCTTGGCCCGGTACGGATCGGAGCTGATCGAACCGATGAACGCCGTCAGCACCGCGGTGAGCCCGGCCGCGATATCCGTATCCGGACCCAGCGCTGCGACGGCCTGCCCGACAACAGATGCGGACTGGTCCTGGATGTAGTCGTAGGACGCGATGAGCACGTCTTCCCTGGTCTGGAACTCCTCGTAGAACTGCCGCTTGGACAGCCCGGCCGCGGTGCACACATCGGCCAGCGAGCAGTCCGCATAGCCGCGCTCGGCGAAGGTCCGGATGGCGGCGTCCAGGAACCGCTGCCGTCGCTCGGCCTTGCGCTCGCTCACCGCGCGCCCGCCGTACTGCCTGTCCACGATGGTCACAGCTCCGCCTCGCTGGCGCTCGGCTGCGCTGCGACCAAGGGGGCTGTGTCTTTGGTTCCCTCGCTGTGCTCGGTCACAAGCACCACGGTATCCGAGCAGCCACGCGGACTGCTCGGTGTGCTGTGACGGCTCGGTCAGCCCAGGATGAAGGATCTGCCCAGCGCATCCTGTGCGCCGTAGAAGAGCAAGAAGACGTAATACAGAACCGTCGAGACCGGTTCATTGAGCACGTGCATGTTTCCTCGGAGCTTCCCCAGCAAGCTTTCCGGCACCAACCGGCCGGTTCGGTGAACCGAAAGTTACGGCATATTCCGCCGCTCGGCACATCGAGTCGGCGAATCGGGTCTATTTCTGCCCAAGACTGCGGCCGTTGTTGCGATGCACATCACGTCTGTGCCATAGTCGCCAACATGTGAGACGGAGCGGTCTCACAGTAGTAGGCGAAGGGGCTGGAAGTTGATCAATCCGCTAGCGGGTCGCGCCCGGCGAATCATTTTCTCGGCCGGAGTCACGGCCATCGCACTGCTCGCGACGACCGCGGTCACGGTCGCCGAGCCGCCAGCGGATCCGGCTGCGGTGCAACCCGCGGCACCGGTTCCGCTGCCGCCCGAATTGGATCCGGGTTTCTACCATCCGGCCGCAGAGCTCGTAGCGAGCAAGGCGCCGGGCGAGATCATCTCGGCTCGGCAGGTCAATGTCGCCAACTTCGGGTTGATTCCGGTGAATGTCGATGCGTGGCAGGTCTCCTACCGCTCGAACAACAGCCGGGACGAGGCGATTCCAGCGGTCGCGACGGTCGTGAAGCCGCGCGGTTCGGCACCGGACAAGCTCGTATCAATGCAGATCGCCGAGGATTCGTTGGCGGGGTACTGTGCACCTTCCTATGCGCTGCAACAGTTTTCGGTCAGTCCGTTCGTCGGTCAGGTCGTCGCTCCTGCCGAGTGGGTGATTGAGCAGGGCGCGGTGCAGCAGGGCTGGGCGGTTGTCATTCCCGATCATCAGGGACCGAACAATGCCTACGCGGCCGGACCGCTGGCCGGGCGGATCACCCTCGACGGCATCCGCGCGGCACGCAATCTCGAGCCGATGCGGCTCGCGCCGGATACCCGGATCGGGATGTACGGCTATTCCGGCGGCGCCATTGCCACCGGTCACGCGGCCGAGTTGAAGCAGGGCTATGCGCCTGAGCTCAATATCGTCGGCGCGGCCGAGGGCGGTGTGCCCGCCGATCTCGGGGTGACGCTGAATGTCGCGAACAACCAGCTCACCTCCGGTCTGGTCCTGGGCGCCATCAACGGGCTCACCCGCGAGTATCCGGATTTCGCCCGATTCATCGACGGGAATATCGATCTGCTCGGCCGGGCGGTGTCGACTGTGCAGGGCGGGCTGTGTGTGCAGTATGTATCCGCGTTGCTGCCGTTCCTGAACCTGAAGGGCATGCTCCGGGTGCCCGGCGATCCGATCGAGCACCCGGCGGTCGTCGATGTGCTCGACAGGACCCGCATGGGTAAGTCGGTACCCGATATGCCGATGTACATCTGGCAGGGCAATCCGGATGAAATCATTCCGGTGGGTCAGGTCAACACGCTGGTCGATGCCTACTGCCAAAGCCCTTCCGCGAGTGTGCAATACACCCGCGAGCACTTTGCGGAGCATGTTGTCACCGAGGTGTCGGGCACTGCGCCCGCCCTTCTGTGGCTGCGTGACCGGCTCAATGGTGTTCCGGCACAACAGGGTTGCAGCACCGCCGATGTGGGCTGGTTGGCCTTGGATCCGAACGGAATCGAGCTGTTGAAGTCGACTTTCGGCGAGACCTTCGCCTCATTCTTCGGTAAGCCCATCGGCGTGAAGTGAGCTGTTCCGGTCCGGATCGGCCGATCCGGACCGGAGGTGAGCTAGCGGGTGCCGTGCTGGAGCCCTCGATGATCGGGCCGAAGTTGTTGCCATAGCTGCCGAAGAGATGGCACTCTCAGTCGGCGCTGAACATTTCCTCTGCGCGACGGGTGTCCATGTACTCGCGCACGCGGTGGATCAGACCGTCGCGCAGTTCGAAGATGAAGCAGTAGTCATTGTCGTAGTGGTTGCCGTTCATCAATGTCGCCTGCATCCGCTCCTCCACGACGACCGTCGCGCCCTCGGCGATGACGGCAGTGAACTGCACGCTTCGATCGGATACGAACACGGCCGGAAACTCTGTGGTCAGGAAGTGCACGATGCGGTCACGACCGACCAGGTGATTGGTGCCGTCGAGCGCGCGGGCGGTGGCGTTCTGCGGCGGTGCGAGCCATTCGGCATCCGGGGTGAATACCGCGGCAATGCGGTCGGAGTCCTGGGTCGCGAATTCGCGCCAGGCTCGGATGATCACATCTTTGCTCGTCTGTGCGTCCATTCGGCCAATCCTGGGTTGGCCGCGGCCGTCGATCACGCCATATCCGGACAGACCGTGTCCGGATATGGCTGGTCGGTGCGCGGCTCGGAGCGCAGACTCGGGGGATGGGATCGTTCGAAGGCGTCGTCACGACCGGCATCTACTGCTTGCCGCCGTGTCCCGGACGCCCTCGGGCGGAGAATGTCGTCTCCTTCACCTCCGCTGCGGGTGCCGAGGCGGCAGGGTTTCGGGCGTGCCACCGCTGTCGGCCCTATCGGAGTGATCGAAAGCCTACGCGCGCATCCGAATTGGTCTGTCGCGCTATCGATCTCATTGCCGTGGGTGCACTGGACGAGGGCAAGGAGGCGGAACTCGCCGCGCGGTTGGCGGTGTCGGAACGTCATCTGCGACGGATGTTCCATGAGCAGGTCGGTGCGACGCCGGATCAGCTGGCCCGTTCGCGGCGTGCGCATTTCGCGCGACGACTACTGGACGATACCGATCTGTCGGTCACCGATATCGCCTTCGCTGCCGGATTCGGGAGCCTGCGTCAATTCAATCGGGTGATGGTCGCGATATTTCGCGCAACGCCTGTCGAGCTACGCAAACGTCGGCGGCGTGCGGATCGGCTTGTCGCGGATGGCGGTCTCGCGCTGCGCGTGCCGGTTGCCGAGGGGACGAACATCGAGCGGCGATTGGCACAATTGGCGTGCACCGCGATCGCTGGTGTCGAGAGCGCCACGCCGACCCGCTACCGGCGCACGATCGACATGGACGGCGATCCGGGCGTCATCGAAATATCCTCAGCCACAATAGATGCCGCGCTGCTCATGGCGCATGTGCCGCATATCGAGGGCCTGATCCATCTGGTGTCCAGGGTGCAGCGGCTGCTCGCGGGGGAGCCGTGGGACCCATTCGAAAATGACATCCGCGGTGTCGTGTCGGACAGCGATGCTCTCGACGATCTCGTCGCGGCCTATGGCAAACCCGTCGGCGGCTTGGAGCAGTTCGGCCTTTCCTATCTCTTCCCGACCCCGACGATGCTCGCCGCTGACCTGAGCGGTCTCGATGCCGTTGGCGCACAGGCGATCCTGACCGCGCTCGTGCACTGACACTCCAGGCAGTTCTATGAATCGGATGTCTTCATCTTGTCCAGTATTCTGGGTTGCCATTGGTAAAACCAACTGAATTTGCAGGATTCTCCCTGGGGCGACGAGGTCGCGGCATAGGTGAATCGACGGTCGTTTGTGCTGATCGGAACTTTGTCGACGAGTTGCTCGAAGCGCGGTTCGATCTGGACTGGGAGCGTTCTCGGGTCGGGTGTGATCACGGGGAAACAGAGGCGTTCGATCCGAGGAGATTCCCAGCTGAAGGTGGCGTATATATCGAATGCTTTCTCGGTGAGCGAGAGGAATTGATCGGTCGGGTCCGGAAATCCGGCATCTCGGTGGAGTGACGTGATGGCGCGGGGTTCGAAGCAGTCGGCAGGCAGACCGGGGAAATACACGTTCATCGTCTTGTCGTGGTAGTCGATGCCGAGCAAGCCGACTTTGTCCTCCAAGCCGTGACGTGCGAACATGCGGACGTGTTCGCCGAGACCGGGCGGCATGGACGGGAGGGCGGCAAGCTCCGATACCTTTTGCACGCCATCGGCAGGAAAGAACGGCCAGACTTTTTTGAAGCCGCCGACTACACCGATATCGATCCCGTAGCTGTCGATGGGGCACTGTTTCCGGACCTGGTCCAGCAGAGCGCCGACCGGATGATCGGTCTCGGGAATCAGTTTGTTGGCAAGAGCGATGTTGTAAGGGTCGGTGTCTCTCGGCAGCGTCAGAAAACGGTAGTCGAGGTCTCCCGAGCGGCGGGCCTCGGTGACCACTCTGAAAGAGATCACGGACTGTGTGAGCACCGTGCCGTATGCGGTCAGGTTGGGCCAGACCGTGTCTCGCGTGCAGGGGACGTTCCACAACCGCGCGGATTTCTCAATGGCCGCATAGAGATCGTCCAGCTCGGATTCTGTGGTGGGCATGCGTCCTTCCAAAGATGAGTGCTACGAACAACATCGCGGTCTCGCCAACCCCAGCTGGCGAGACCGCAAGTTTAGTCGCCTTCCATGCACCAGGGATGTCACCGAAGGTGGGGAGGGTGGCCAAGGCTCAGTTGTGTTCGCGTTCACCGCGCAATCCGCCGCCAGGACTGCACTCGTTGCGGCGCAACGAAATACAACTCAGCGGCCGTCTCCAACCGTCGCCGAGGGCGACCCGATCGTCAGTGCGGGAGTGGCGAATTGATCGTGGTGAAGTACTGGATCGCGGCCGCGACGATCACCGGGGCGGTGACCAACAGCTGACCCGCAATGGTGCCGAGCGCGCCGACCGCGATGACGCCGCCGAGACAGCCGACCGCGGCTGCGGGCAGGATCGGACCGAAGAGTCCGATGATGGTGGCGGTGGCGGCCGCCGCTCCGACCACCCCGCCGAGCACGCATCCAACGGCCGCGCCGCCGAGTCCGCCCACAACCGTGCCGACGATGGCACCCATGGCGATGGTGCTGCTCATCCGATTCCAGGCCGCGACCTCGCGCTCGTATTCCGATCGGAAGGGTGCCTGATCCTCGAAGGGCAGTGCGACCGGCCGATACATCGCGCGCGCGATATCGACTTGCGGTACGAGGGTCGCGCTGTGACCGGAAATCGCTGCGGCGATGGGGAATTCGAAATCGTCGAGCCGTAGCCGCAACGGCATCGCGGCGACCACGGTGCCATCGGCGGCCTTGATCTGGAAGACATCATTGTCCGACGACATTGTCCCCGAGTCGATATCGATCACACTGGCGCCGTCGACCGCGCGTGCGGTGAAGGCGACGCCGTCGCCCTCGTCCGCGGGCTGGGCCGCGGCCGTGCCCACGGCAGTGGCGACGGCAAGTGTGCAGGTGAAGATGAATGTGGTGACGCGCATGCTTGACCTTTTCGAGTGTGTTGCGTAGCCGGGGTACCGGTTCAGGACAGTTGGGCCAGCGTGACGACGACCGCCGCACTGATCTCCTGTTGGCCGGAGCCGGTCAGGTGGACGCCATCGTCGAGGTGCCCGTCGAAACCCGAGTCGGGGGTGGTTATCGCGAACACGTCGACGATCGGCTCCGGCTGATCGGCCAGCATCGCGGCGGTGTCGGCCATATCCGAAGTGCGCCAAGCGATTCCAGCCCGCTGAAAGTGTGGGAATGCGGCTGCCTTCGCCTCGTCCACCGCGGCCGGGGTGAGCCATATCCACCGCGCGTCGATGTCACGCATCGCCGAGTCGTGCAGCAGCAGCAGATTGCGGTTCGTTTCCAACATGCTGACCAGCCGAGGTCCGTCGATCCCACCGAGGCGCTTGGCATCGTTCGCGCCGAGATGGCACAGCACCCAATCGGGCCGCTGACTGGTCAGCGTCGACAGTGCGGCGAGCGCCTGTGTTGTGGTGCACCCGGATACGGCCAGATTGCTGAGTCGGATGCCGTCGTCCGGACGGCGAATGGCCAGCAGCGCGCGCAGTATCTCGAACCAGGACCGCCGATCCGCCGTCGTGCTCTCCCCGATGGCGACGACGTGTTGGCCGGGCTCGAATGGGAGCCGGTCCACCGCGTCGGCCACTTCGGGATTCGCCAGCAGTTCGGTCGCCGCCGTGTGGACCTGTGCATCGAATCCGGCCCGCAGTCGCTTGTACTCGGCCGGATCCAGGCCGAACAGGCTCGCGATGCGGATGTCGTCGAGTTCGTCGAGATAGGGCAGCACCCGCTCGGGCCGCTGGAACCGGATCAGCTTCTCGATCAGCTCGGCATTCACGCTAAACTCAATTCTCTAAGGTGAATCATTCAGTATAGTGAACGATACTGCGCTGTGTACGATAGCGTGGTGATCGAAGCCGAGCAAGGGGATGCGCAGCACGCGCCACGCACACGGGCAGTGACCTTTCTGCTCGCACAGATCGGCGCGCACGCGGCCCAGCGATTCGCCGAGCGCATCAGCGATATCGAACTGTCCCCGCCGGATATCGGACTGCTGCGGATGATCGCGACCCAGCCCGGACGCAGTCAGCGGTCACTGTCGGCCGAACTCGGCGTCGTCCCCAGCCGCGTCGTCACCCTGATCGATAACCTCGACCACAAGGGCCTCGTCGAACGCCGCCGCAGCGCCACCGACCGCCGCAACCACGAACTACACCTCACCCCGAAGGCGCAACAGCTGATGGGCCAGGTGTGGCAGATCGCCACGGCACACGAAGGCGATATCTGCGCGGGACTGGACGACACCGAATACGAACACTTGGCGACCCTGCTCAACCGCATCGCCGAACAACAACAGCTCACCCCGGGCGTGCACCCCGGCTATCGGCGAATGCCGCCCGCCGAGTAGGCGTCCGTGCCTTCCATCCCTACACCGTCAGCCGAAAGCAGATCGTGGCTGGCGCGAGGTGGGCGATCGAGAAGTTTTCCAAACCGCCAAGGAACATTGCGGCCTGGACCACCACCAGTTCCGTCGCGGTATCCACCGCACAACGAAATACGACTGCCTTGCTAACCGGTTGAGTCGTCCTGGCACGGAATCGGTCGCACTGTCGAACGATCGAGCGCATTGAGCACGAGTGTGGCAGTGGTGGGTGAGAAGACCGTGCCGTTGTGACCGGCTTTGCTTGCGGGGCAGACGTTTTGGAGGACGTAGTTGTCGACACCAGGCTCCGCGATCATGGCCTCGTTCTGGCCGAAGGACGAGATCGGGTCGAAGCGGCTGCTGATGGTGGTGTAGGCGATGCCGGGGACGGTGGTGGGGCCGGAGTTCAGTTCCTGTAGAAAGACCGATCCGGCCAGTAGATCCTTCACCGCGGGCGGTACCGGCAGCTCGTCGCGGAGATTTCCGAGCAGAGTCGCACCGAGCTCGCCGAGCGTGCCGTGTGTCGGCGAGGAAATGGTGGTCACCGAACGGACGCCACCGGCGATCTCCGGATCGGTTTTCACGATGTGCTGCGCCATGATGCCGCCCTCGGAATGGCCGATCAGGTCGACCTTCGGGACGCCGAGCCGGGCGGTCAGCGCGGTCAGTTTCTGCTTGATCTCTACTGCCGAATCGGCGAGCGGACCATTGCCACCGCCCTGCATGGCATTGCTGCCGCCATAGGAGAAGGAATAGACGCACAGGCCCGCATTGGCGAGGGCCGGTCCGAGATAGCCCCAGGCTCGATACTCGTCGCCCGCGAAACCATGTAGTAGGACAACGGGAACCGCGCCAGGGAAAGTGGGCGCGCAGTCGTACCGGTTGACTCCGGGCGGCGTCGGGGCTTCGACCTTGCCCTCCTGTGCCCACCGGGTTTCCTCGTCCTGCACCTGCTCCCAAGTGGCGGTCGGATACGGTCCCGGCTCGGCGGCGGCCACGGGCATCGCTGCGGCGCACAGCGCAAATCCGGTCAGGAACAAGGTGATTCGGCGCAACGTCATGCGTGTGGTCCTTGAACGGCCGTGGTCAGGCGGATATCGGCGACCGATCGACCGGTCAGCAGGTCGTAGGCGGTGGCCGGTAGTGCCCAGGTCTTCGTTGCCTCATCCCAGGATTCGGCGGCCCGGCGAGGGATCGGAATCGCCACCTCGGCAGTCTCGCCCGGCTCGGCTTCGACGACCGCGAAGGCGGCCAGTCGGCGTTCCGGTTGGGATGAATGCGCGATGTACGTCTGGATCGTTTCGCGGCCGGGACGATCTCCGGTATTGCGAACCGTCACGGTGAGCGTGCCGAGACCAGATGCCGGGTCGGGGGCGAAGGCAGCGCTCTCGTATTCCCAGGTGGTGTAACCGATTCCGTGCCCGAACCAGTATGCCGGTGCGGTCGGAAGTCGTTGCCACGCACGGTATCCGAGGTAGATGTCCTCCTCGTAGGCGAGGGCACCATCGGTCGGCGTGACATTCAGCACCGGCGCATCGTCCTGATGCACGGGCCAAGTGGTGGGCAGCCGTCCGCTCGGTTCGGCCCGCCCCATGAGCACATCGGCCAGCGCGGCACCGCCTTCCTGCCCTGGAAACCAGGTGAGCAGGATCGCCGCGACATCCGTGGCCCACGGCATGTGCACGGGTGACCCGGTATTCACCACCACCACGGTGCGCGGATTGGCAGCGGCGACCCGGGCGACGAGCTCATCCTGTCGACCGGGCAGCGAAAGCGATGTGCGGTCGAAACTTTCGCTCTCCACCTCGGGGGTGGTGGCGACGACCACGACGGCCACCTCGGCCGCGGCCGCCGCGGCGACGGCTTCTTCGATGAGCGCCTCGGGGTCGATATTCGGTTCCTGATGTCCGAGCGAGAACTTCTCGAAGGCGATGGGCATCTCGGGCAGCGTCGTCACGGTATGGGTAATACTGATCGAAACCTGCTGTCCCGCAGCGAGTTCGACCTCGAAAAGCGTCTCCGGCGGCTGGAGGAAGGCCGCCACCGGGTCGCCCTCGGGGACGATCGCGTCGTCGAAACAGGTCACATCGCCGACCGTCAGCCGGAACGGCCCGATACCGGCGATGGCCAAGGTATGCGTTCCCGTCGCCCGTGACGTGAAGGTGCCGGTGACAACGACCCGATGCAGTTCCCCGACCCCGATACCGTCCGGGAACTCACCGATCCATTCGATCGCGGCCTCCGGCAGCGGATGTTCGCCGAGCAGGCGGTCAGCCGCCCCGTAGAGCTGGACCCGCAGGTCGAAACCTTCCTTCGCGGCGGGAATCTTGACCCGGGGATCCGCGCCGACGGCATAGACCAGTTCGGTATCCGCATCGAGCACGGCCCGCAGGCCCTCGAGCGGAGAGACGGTATGCGGTGGGAACACTTGGGCGCTGCCGCCACCGAGCGCCCTCGGCTGGTCGGCGGTCTGGCCGATCAGCGCAATGCGGCGGACCTTGCCGAGCGGAAGCACGCCACTCTCGTTGCGCAGCAGCACGATCGAGCGTTGGGCGATCTCGCGTGCCAGCGCGTCGCCGTTGAACGTCGCGGGCGCCGTGGCGACTTCAGGTGGTGCCCCGGCCAACGCGCCGACCCGGGCGGCGAGCCGGAGCACATGCCGTGCCATCTGCTCGACCGTCTCGGCCGGAACCTGGCCTGCGCGAACCGCTTCCGCGAGGGCATGGCCGAAAACGCTCTGCGGTCCCGGCATCGCAATATCGAGCCCGCCGACGGCCGCGCTGACAGTATTGCGCGCCGCCGTCCAGTCCGAGACGATAGCGCCGTCGAAACCCCAACGTGCACGCAGGATTTCGTTCTGCAATGCACTGTGCTCGGTCATCGTGACGCCGTTGACGCTGTTGTAGGCCGCCATCAAAGCCCATGGCTCGGCCTGCTCGACCACGGTTTCGAACGGCGCCAGATACAGCTCGTGCAGTGCCCGCTGGGATACCCGCACATCAACGGTGAATCGGTCGGTCTCGGAATCATTGGCCACGAAATGCTTGGGCGTGGCGGCCACGCCGCCCTCCTGCACACCGGTCACATAGGCCGCGCCGATCGCACCGGTCAGCAGCGGATCCTCCGAATAGCACTCGAAATGCCTGCCGCCCAATGGGCTTCGATGCAGATTGAGCGTCGGAGCAAGCAGCATATGCACGCCCTTGCGCCGGGCCTCCTGCGCGAGCAACTGCCCGGCCCGCCGGGCCAGAGCCGGATCCCAGGTTGCGGCCAGCGCGGTCGGGCTCGGCAGGGCGATCGAGGGATCCTCCGGACTCCAGTGCACGCCGCGCACGCCGATCGGACCGTCGGACATCACGAGGGACGCCAACCCGATCTCCGGAATCGCGGGCAGGGACCACATGTCCTGTCCGGCGAGCAGGCGGCAACGCGCATCCAGATCCAGTGCGGCCAACGCCTTTTCGACCACTGCCTCGGCGTCGGCTCGGTGATTCGCCATGTCGGTCGACTCCCTTGTTCGTATGACGCGCGGGCATCTACCTCGAAGTATGGTCGAACTACCTAGCGACCGGTAGGGAAAGTTATCGATGCGTTATAAATCCGGATCACCATCCGGACGGATCAATCGCAGGAACTTGCGCAGCAGCGCGGGCATATCGACCTCATCCGGCGATAGCAACCATTGCTGCTGTAAACCATCCAGAACCGCGATCAGTAATACGGCGGCATCTCGATGTGAGACGCCATGCGGCGGATCGCCGCCAAGTGCGCGCTCCAGGAAGGTTGTCAACATCTCCCGGGCCTGCGCGTACCGATCGACGAAGTAGTCGCGCGCTGGATGGTCCTGGGTGACGCTCTCGGCCGCGAGCACCGTGAACGACTGCACGATTCCGGGTCGCTCGACATTGCGTTCCACCAGTTCGGCAAGGAGTTCCAGGGTTGTCGAACGGCCCTGTGCGGTGGCGAGCAGGACATCGAGATCGTTCTGATCGCGCAATGCGAGCACATTCGCCAGCAGTGTCTGCTTATTGGGGAAGTAGTGCAGCACGCCCTGCTGGCTGAGTCCGACCCGCTCCGCGACGATCGCAATGGTCGCGCCTTGATAGCCGCGTTCCGCGAAAACCTCGAGTGCCGCCTCCAGGATCGCTCGACGACGATCCTCGTGACCGGCCCGGCCCTGGGCCCGCCTCATGCGGTGCACTCTTTTGCTGCGTCCATTGTTCGCAGACTAGCGAATCGCCATTGGCAGGGGCGGTTTCGCCGCATCTACTATCTATCAACGCTAGATCTAGCGTTGATAGATAGTAGAGCAATGATAGAAGTATGCGTATCATGTTCTTGGTGGTCGGCGGAACCGGCGTCGTAGGGCGGCAAGTGGTCGAGAGATTGGTGGCAGCGGGTGGGTGCCGATGCTGGCCGACCCGCATGCTGCGGATGTCCGCCGCGGCGGTGCGGCCGTTCAATGAGGTGCAGGCTCGTCGAATGCGGCTGGGGGCGCTGTTGGATTCCCGCCCGCAGACCGTTGACACGGGTGCGGTCTGGGAGGAACTGGGCATCCTGCCTGCTCGGCTGACCGATTGGCTCGACCGTCTGCCGAATCCTGACGTCGTGTCACAGTGACGCTTGGCGCTGTACCGCGCCCGGCGCCGCGATCTCACCGCAGTGCGGCGACAACCTGCTGTGCGATGTTCTGCTCGCCGAAGGTGTTGGGGTGCAGCGGGACAATGGATGGAGTCGACAGCGAGGGAATCAACCCGTTGATCCACTGCTGATCGGGCGTGGCGCACATATCGTGTCCGAGGCTGGAGGTGGCGGTGTCGACGAAGATCGCGCCGTGTGCGGCGGAGACATTGCGCAGCAGCGTATTGAGGTCGACCAGCACGTCCTGGAGGTAGTCGGCGTCGCGCGGCCAGGCGGGCTGTTGTGCCGGGCAGGCGCCTTCGCGCGAGGCGGTGGGGTATCCGACGATCACGATCGTGGCTTCGGGTGCGCGTGAGTGGATTTCATCGATCGCGGTGCCGTAGACGGGTGCCAGGGCCTTGGTCCGTTCCGCGAAAGTGTCGACGCCGTTCGCGGTGAAAGTGTCCGCGCATGATGTGCCGTAGGGCTCCGGCAGGAGATTTCCGCACCGCAGGGCCTGGCTCGCCAGGCCGATATCGTTGCCGCCCATGGTCATTGTCACCAGGGTGGTGTCCGGTGTCAGCGCATCGAACTGCGGTGCGGCGGTTCCGGAGACGACGCCGCGCTGCGAGCTCGCGAGGTCGTCCAAGGTGGCCCCACCGCAGGTGACGTCCTTGAAGGTCGCGACGCCGAGCTCCTTCGCGACCAGCGACGGGTAGTTGACCGCGGACCGTGAACACGTGGCGAGTTCGGTTTGCGGAAATACGCCCGCGCCCGCGGCGAAGGAATCACCGAGGGCCGCGTAGTGGGTGTCCGCGGCCGGGTCTGCGCTCGCTTGCCCGGTAATAGCGGCGCTCGCCGCGACTGTCATCGCGGCTGCGGCGACCGCTGGTCTCACCTTTCCGAACAGGTGGTTCCAGCTGCCGAAAACTTGCATGGTGTCTCCTTGTGAACCCATGACCGGACGAATTCTGGTCTGAACTCCCAGGAGTAACTCGCGCAGGCGGGATCGACCCTGGACATCCGACCGGTACGGGCAGAGTCTAGCCACGATTCGCCAATCCGGAATTACTTTCGGTTTTGCCGCTGAAATTTTCTGGTCGCTGTGCGCTCGGCCGCACGCTGAGATGCCGGGCAGCCTTGGGGGATAGCGTATTTCGTCAAACTGTCAGCGACCAGGCTTTGTTTCAGATTCATGCCCTTGGGTGGGGCACTGTTGCGTTCCTCACTAATTCCTCTCTACCTGCGGAAAGTCGACGATGACGAATCGTCAGGGTTGACACTGCCCGCTTGCGCTGGCTACGGTCGCCATTGTTCGCGCTGAGTCATCGCCCGCCTCGGCATAAATGGCGGCAGGCTGTCAAAATGGTCTGGCCGAATGTTTCAACTGCGGGGAGGCCGTCGTTATTCTTCGACTCCGGTCGCATTCATGAACAAACTCGGCGGACCTTTCTTTGTGCTTCGAGACAAGTTTCTCGCGGCTTTTTCTCGTCCGCCGAGACTCCACCAGTTCCTTTAGACGTTAGGCCAGCTTTGTCCGTCTCGATCTCACCCGCCAAGACCGTGGATGATCTCCCGGGGCCGAGCCGGTGGCCGTTGCTGGGGAATCTCCCGCAGATGCGGCCCTCGTTGCTGCACCGTCAGTTCGACGAGTGGTGCGATGAGTACGGCCCGCTCTATCAGTTGAAGATGCCGGGGCGGCACATCGTGGTCGTGAGCGATCCCGATCTGAACCGCGAGATATTCCGTGACCGGCCCGGCGGGTTCCGGCGGCAGTCGGCGATCGAATCGGTTATGGACGAGATGGGGTCCAACGGACTGTTCTCGCTGGAAGGTGAGGCGTGGCGGCTGCGTCGCAAGCTGGCCATGCCCGCCTTCAATGCCTCGCATCTGCGCAGCTTCCATCCCACCCTGGAGACGATCACCGGACGGCTGCGGCAGCGCTGGGAGCAGCAGTCGCCCAAGGATATTCGCGCCGACCTGACCCGCTACACGGTAGACGTCACCGCCAAGCTGACCTTCGACTACGACATCAACACCATCGAACAGTCCGGCGACATCATCCAGCGGCACCTGGAGCTGATCTTCCCGCTCATCAACCGGCGGATCAACAGCCCGCTCCCGTACTGGCGTTACGTCAAGCTTCCGGACGACCGGGCGCTGGAGCGCGCACTGGCCGCGCTGCGCACCGATCTCACCGGCGTCATCAGTCGGGCCCGCGCGAATCTGCCTGCGGCGCCGACGAATTTCATCGAGGCCTTCCTGTTGGCGCAGGACGGCAGCGCCTCCTTCACCGATGACCAACTGTTCGCCGAGGCGCTGACCATCCTGATCGCCGGTCAGGACACCACCAGCAATGCCATGGCCTGGCTGCTCTACCACCTCGCGGGCAATCCGGCCGTGCAGGAACGGATTCGCGAGGAGGTCACCGAGATCCCCTCGGCGCTGGACCGGCAGCCGTATCTGGAAGCCGTTGTCGCCGAATCGATGCGGCTGCGGCCGACGACCCCGATCGTCGGACTGGAGGCTGCCGTCGACACCACGATCGACGGTGTGCACATCCCGGCGGGCACCTGGGTGATCGTCAATGTGCAGCATGCGAGCCTGCAGGAGAAGAACTTCGAGGACGCGCTGCGCTTCGACCCGGATCGCTGGCTGCGCACCGAGCACGGCACGCATCGGCCCGAGGTCTCCACCCCGTTCGGGGCCGGTCCGCGCTTCTGTCCAGGACGCGGGTTGGCGATGTTGGAGATCAAGAACGTGACCGGCATGGTCTGCCGGAACTTCGAGGTGCGTCTGCCCGCGGGGGCGCAGGCGCCGAAGGATCGCTTCCACTTCGCCGTCATCCCCATCGATCTCGATCTCGACCTGATCCGACGACCCGCCTGACCCCATTCGCCGAGCACACTCTAAGCCTCGATCCGTGGACGTAATCAGTGGTGGGCCGTCCCCGGAATAGGGAAAGTGCCTTCCGAGCTGCGATGATTGGTGTTCTCACGCATCAATCGTTGCAAGATCGGAAAGACACTTTCAGTGCGATTGTTTCACACGTTCGCCGAGGGCTCGGCAGTGTTCGATGACGACAATCTCGTCTCGGTGGCTGGGCTGGTCCCGGTGATGACGTTGGCCGAGCAAACGGGCCTGACCAGCATGTTGGCTGACAAGGTCGCCATAGCTTCGCCGCGGATCACTTCCGGGTCGGCCAACCCGGCCCCGAAACTGGCCACGCTGATCGCCGGGATGTGCGCGGGTGCGGACAGTATCGATGACATCGACCTGCTGCGCAGCGGCGGGATGGGGCACCTGTTCGGTGGTGTGTATGCGCCCTCGACGGTGGGAACTCTGTTGCGCGAGTTCAGCTTTGGTCATGCCAAGCAGTTGGAGTCGGTGATGCGCGAGCACCTGTCCGCGCTGGCCGCCCGTACCGATCTGCTGCCCGGCGCGCAGACACGGTGTTTCGTCGATATCGATTCGCTGCTGCGCCCGGTCTATGGCAAGCAGAAGCAGGGCGCGTCCTACGGGCATGCGAAGATCGCCGGGAAACAGGTTCTCCGCAAAGGGCTTTCACCCCTGGCGGCCACGCTCAGCACCGACCTCGCGGCACCGGTTGTTGCCGGGATGCGGTTACGCGCCGGGAAAACCGGCTCCGGCAAAGGAGCTGGGTCGATGGTCACAGAAGCGATCGGCGTCGCCCGCGCCGCCGGGGCCACCGGCACCATCGTGGTGCGCGGGGATTCGGCCTATGGCAACCGCAGGGTCGTGCGCGCAGCGCTGCGGGCTGGGGCACTGTTCTCGCTGGTGCTGACCAAGAACGCGGCCGTGAAGAAAGCGATCGCCTCGATTCCCGATGACGCGTGGACCCCGGTGCGCTATCCCGGTGCGGTCCGCGACCCCGACACAGGCGAGTGGATCTCCGACGCCGAGGTCGCCGAAACCTCCTACACCGCTTTTGCTTCCACCAAGGACCGCGTCACCGCCCGGCTGATCGTGCGGCGGGTGAAAGACGCCCGCTACCCCGACGCGCTGTTCCCTGTGTGGCGTCACCACCCCTTCCTGACCAACTCGCAAGAGCCGGTTGCCGATGCCGACATCACCCACCGCAAACACGCCGTCATCGAGACCGTTTTCGCCGACCTCATCGACGGTCCCCTGGCCCATATGCCGTCCGGGAAATTCGGTGCCAACTCCGCCTGGGTGATCTGCGCTGGGATCGCCCATAACCTGCTGCGCGCTGCCGGAACCCTCGCCGGCGGCAACCACCGCCGCGCCCGCGCAGCTACCTTGCGCCGCAAAATCGTCAACATCCCCGCCCGACTGGCCCGCCCGCAACGTCGGCCGATTCTGCATCTGCCCACCCACTGGCCCTGGGTCGAGCCATGGCTCATGTTGTGGCACAACACGATCGGCTACACACCGCCACAACCCGTCACTACCTGACCACCCGGCCAGAACCGGCCCGAACCGAGATCCACGTGGAAATGCTGGGCAGACCAGCGGCTACCTCATACCCGAAACCCGCTGGTCTGCGCGCCTCCGGCGCGCAGACCAGCCCGAAACCCGAGTCCATGGATCGAGGCTAAGGATGTAGATGTCGTTGCATCGATTGACCGCGACCGACGGTGTCTGGCTGTCGCTCGAATCCCCCGATATGCCGATGCATATCGCCTTCCTGCTGGAATTCACCGCACCCGAGGGCGGGGCGTCCCAATTCCTGCGGCAGTGGCGCGCCGGACTGGACGCACCGGCGAGCCTGCCGCAACCGTGGAACTTCCGCCCGCTGAAGTTCCCGCCGCCCGGTGTTGCGGCCATGGTGCGTGAGGTCGACGATATCGACCTGAGCGAGCACATCCGGGAGTGGACGCTGCCGGAGCCGGGCAGCCAGGACCAGTTGACCGAACTCGTGTCGTCGATCCATCGGAAGCAGCTCGATATGAGCCGTCCGCCATGGGAATTGCACGTCATCGAAGGACTCGCGCAGGACCGTTTCGCGCTCCTGCTCAAGGTGCACCACAGCCTGCTCGACGGCGCATCGGCCATGCGGTTGTTCACCGATACGTTCACCGAGGATGCCGCCGCCCGCGATGTGCCGGACCTGTTCACCGTGCGCCCGGCCGCCGAATCGGCGGAAGCCGGTACGGCGAATCCGTTCCGTGCCCTGCTCACCGCATTGACCGGTGTGCTGGCCTTGTTGCGCGGTGTCGGATCCGCCGCCCGCGATGCCTTCCGGCGTGCACGCGGCGACAAGACGATGGCGCAGAAGGCATATCAGCAGCCGCAGACCATTCTCGACGGCACCATCACCGGCGCGCGCGATCTGTCCAGGCGTCGCTACGACCTCGCGCTGTTCAAGCGATTGGCGAAGGCGGGTGACTGCACGATCAACGACATCGTGCTGTACCTCGTCAGCACGGCGCTGCGCGGCTACCTGACCGATCACGCCACATTGCCCGAAGAGTCGTTGACCGCGGGCGTGCCCACCGATCTGCGTGAGGAGGACGACGCTCGCGCCGGCACCCGCGCTGGCATGATGTTCACCGCGCTGGCCACCGATATCGCCGATCCGCGCGACCGGTTGAGCGCGGTCAAGTACTACATCCGCGCCGCGAAGCAGCATATGGGTGAGATGGCCCCGAACGAGGTCATCGGCTACGGGCTCGCGGTCACCCTGCCGTGGATCCTCGGGCTCAGCTTCGGCTTCACCAACACCGCCTCCTCCCACCCGATGGGCATCTCCAATGTGCCGGGACCGCGAAACCCGCTGTACTGGAACGGTGCTCGGCTCGAGACGATCTATCCGATCTCGCTGCTCATGCATGGCAATTCGCTGAACTTCACCTGCATCGGCTACTCGGGCGGGCTGCACTTCGGCGTGCTCGGTGTCCAGGACAAGCTGCCGCCGATGTCGTATCTCACCGGGGCCATGGATGCCGCGCTCGATGAGCTCACCGAACTGCTCCTGCCGGACCACACACAACTAGCCGCTGGATGACATCCATGTCGAATTACGAAGTGGCGATTATCGGCTCGGGCTTCAGCGGGCTCGGCGTCGCGGTGAACCTGCGACGCCTCGGCAATGACAACTTCGTCATCCTGGAACGTGCCGACGCCATCGGCGGCACTTGGCGCGATAACGTCTATCCCGGCTGCGCGGTTGACGTGCCATCGGTGCTGTACTCGTATTCCTTTGCACCGAACGCGGATTGGACGCGCGTGTACGCGACCCAGCCCGAATTGCGTGCCTACACCGAGCAGGTCGTCGACACCTTCGATCTGCGGCGGCATGTGCGGCTGAACAGTGACGTGGCCGAGGCCGATTTCGACGACGAGGCCGAACAGTGGGTGCTGCGGCTGAGCGACGGCGGACTGGTCCGGGCCCGCGCCGTCGTCATGGGTTACTTCTCCCTGCACGCCGAGGCTGTTCCGGATATCCCCGGCCGCTCCGGTTTCGCTGGGCCGCAGATGCATTCGAGCAAGTGGGACCCGTCATTCGAACCGACGGGCAAGCGGGTCGCGGTGGTCGGGGCCGGGGCGAGCGCGGTGCAGATCGTGCCCGCGCTGGCGAAGTCGGCGGGTGAGCTCATCTCGTTCCAGCGCACTCCGGCCTGGGTGATTCCGCGTCTGGACCGGCCGATTCCGCCGACGGTGCGCAAGATACTGCGCACCGTGCCGCCGATTCGGTTGGCGGCACGCGGATTCGTCTTCCTGTTCCTGGAGGCCATGCACTTCGCCGAATTCCATCCGCGGTTGGTTTCGGTCTACGAGTGGGTCGTCCGCAAGGTGCTGGCCGAGCAGGTGCCCGATCCCGAGTTGCGGCGAAAACTCACGCCCGATTACGCATTCGGCTGCAAGCGACCGATGGTCTCCGACGAGTACTACAGCTCGTTCACCCGCCCGAATGTGCGGCTGAGCACCGAGAAGATCACCGAGATCACCGCGACCGGCCTGCGCACCGCCGACGGGGAGTTGCACGAGGTCGACGCGATCGTGTGGGCCACCGGATTCCGCGTCCAGGATTCCATCGCGCATTTCCCGGAGTTCCGCACCGCGACGACCTCTACGCGAAAGAAGTTCCAGCGCGATGGTTTTCGCGCGTATCGCGGCATCGCTTTCGCGGGGCTGCCGAATCTGTTCGCGGTCACCGGACCGAATACCGCACTGCCGCACACCTCGCAGTTCCTCGCCATCGAACCCACCACGAAGCTGATCGCCAAGACGATCGAGCACATGCGCGCCAAGGGGATTCGCCGCTACAGTCCGTCCGAGCGGGCCGAGCGCGAATGGGTCACGCGGGCACGGAAACTGCTCGGCACCCGGGTGTGGTCGACCGGCGGATGCACCAGCTACTTCGTGGATGGTAACGGTACCAACACCCTGACTTGGCCGGGCGGAACGTTTAGTATCCGGCTAGACCGGCGTCGAATCCGCCCGCAGGACTGGGACACTGGAGTGTTCATTACATAACTTAGATCCGAATTTTCCGGGGGTGCCGTCATGCACCGAACACGTTTCGGGCGGCCCGTGCCGGCATGCGGGCTAATGCCCCGACCTTCAGGCGGAGGTGAAGGCCCATGCCTGAGGCACATAAGGCTCGAGCGCGCCTTATGCCCGATTCGATGTTTCAACATCGAGAACGGCGCGTCACCGTCCGAGCCCGCCTGATGCTGGCCCGGCAAGTTGTAGTGTGTGATATGTGCAGTTGCGGTACACCTTTCGCGCCTACCCGACACCGAGACAGCAGCAAGCCCTGTCGCGGGCATTCGGGTGCGCGCGCGTGGTGTTCAATGACGCACTACGCGCGCGACAGGAGGCGCGAGCTGCCGGTGAGCCCTATCTGAGTGACGCAACTCTGTCGCGAGCTCTAACCGCTGCGAAGAAGACTCCGGGGCGGGCATGGCTGGGCGAAGTGTCGGCGGTTGTGTTGCAGCAGGCGCTGGCAGACGTGAACACCGCCTACCGCAACTTCTTCGCCTCGGTCAGCGGGAAACGCAAGGGGCGCAAGGTTTCCCCGCCCCGATACCGCTCCCGTAAAGATCATCGGCAGAGCATCCGATTCACGGCTAATGCCCGTTTCGTGGTCACTGAAGGCGGCAAGCTGCGGTTACCGAAGATCGGTGATGTCGCGGTGCAGTGGTCGCGGGAGCTGCCGTCGACCCCGTCGTCGGTCACGATCATCTGTGATGCCTCCGGGCGGTATTTTGCGTCGTTCGTCGTGCGGGCAGACAGCGAGCCGCTACCTGAAATCGATGCAGAGGTGGGTATTGATCTGGGGTTGACCACCTTCGCTGTCATGTCTGACGGCAAGGTGATCGAGTCCCCGAAGTTCTTCCGCCGTGCCGAACGCAGACTCCGTAAGGCCCAACAGGCCTTGTCGTGGAAGCGGAAAGGCAGCCAGAACAGAGCGAAGGCACGTCTGCGGGTAGCGCGGGCGCACGCGAAAGTCGCTGACACACGCCGGGATTGGGTGCACAAGCACTCCACGACGATCATCCGTGATAACCAAGCGGTGTATGTCGAGGACTTGTGCACTCAGGGTTTGGCGCGTACCCGGTTGGCGAAGTCGGTGCACGATGCGGGGTGGGGCATGTTCACCCGGTTCCTGGAGGAGAAAGCAGCTCGATACGGGCGGTACTTTGCCCGGGTCGGCCGGTATTTCCCGTCATCGCAGCTGTGCTCGATGTGCGGAGTGATCGACGGGCCGAAGCCGCTGTCGGTCCGAACCTGGATATGCCGATGCGGTGCCGTCCACGACCGGGACCGCAACGCCGCTGACAACATTCTCGCCGCCGGGCAGGCGGAGAGACTAAACGCCTGTGGAGTGCAGGTAAGACCGGAACCCGTTCCGGCACCGCACGATGAAGCAGGAACCCACCGACAGGCTGTAACGGTCTAGCAGGAATCGCCTCCGTACACGGAGACGAGGATGTCAACGCACCAATGTGTTCGTTTTTTGCTGTTGCACAGCCGTTTCGGGAGAATGCCTGGCAACTTAACTGCGGTCCACGGTCCGAGGTGTGCTGCACAGAGCGTTGTAGTGAGTCGTGGTTGCGCACCAACGGTGATGCACGTTACTGTACCCACTCGTTGATGGGAACGGGGTAGTTCCTCATTGCCGGGAGGGTTTGGCAAGCATGATCCGACGTCGACGTCCGATTAAGGCAGTGGCTGCTGCGATAGCCACCTTCGCCGTGTTTGCCGGAGTGGTGGTCGCCGCCGCACCGACCCAGGCCACGCTCGGTCTCGATGCGCAATTGACCGCGACTCATGCGGGGCCGCAACAGTATCCGAACGTCTACATCGACTGGGACATCCCGATCACCATGAGTGACGGCACGGTGCTGAAGGCGAATGTGTACCACCCGGCCGACGCCTCGGGCCAGCCGATCGTCGAGCCGACGCCGACCATCGTGAACCTCACGCCCTACACCAAGCTGGTGGCGAATATCGCCGACTCCGTGCTGGCCATCCCCGGCCTGGCCGAGCCGCTGATGCAGGCGCTGCACGGCTTCGAT
Source organism: Nocardia pseudovaccinii (assembly GCF_050942345.1). Lineage (NCBI taxonomy): Bacteria > Bacillati > Actinomycetota > Actinomycetes > Mycobacteriales > Nocardiaceae > Nocardia > Nocardia pseudovaccinii. The sequence continues at coordinate 8,299,418 of NZ_CP192074.1, read as the reverse complement.
CTCTCGGCCTACGGCCTGAGCGGGATCAGCGATCTGGCACAAGCATTGGCGGGCGGCACCGCGCGCACCTTCGCGGTGGATCGCAAACTGGTGCAGAGCGGCTACACCCAGGTGGTCGTCGACGTGCGCGGCACCGGCTTCTCCGAGGGCACCTGGCAGGTGTTCGGCGATCGCGAGCAGCAGGACGGCGTCGAGGTCGTCGACTGGGCCGCGGCGCAGCCGTGGTCCAACGGCAAGATCGGCATGAGCGGCATCTCCTATTCGGCCATCAACCAGCTGCAGACCGCGGAGCGCAGACCCGCTGCGCTGCAGGCGATCTTCCCGATCGTGCCGGGTAGCGATCTGATCCGTGACGTGGCCGCACCCGGTGGCGCACTCGGCATCGGGTTCATCCCGGAATGGCTGCTCGCCGTCGACGGTACGAAGCTGATTCCCGATGTGGTGTCCATGCTGGCGGGCAAGTTCGACTGGACCTGGCTGGCGGATCGCGTCCGTGACCCGTTCACCTTCTTCAATATGATCATCATGGCGCTGGGCACCCAGAGCATGGATCAGATTCCGCCCGAAATGTATTCGGTGCTCGACGATCAAAGCCCGTTGCGCACGGCCTGGATCGGACATCCCGATCGCATCGATGTGCCCACCTTCGTCTACGGCGGCTGGCAGGACATCTTCGCCTACTCCTCGCCGCGGGTCTACAACGCGATCAATGTGCCCGACAGCCAGAAGAAGCTGGTGATGGACAACAACTATCACATCACCACCGGCTCGGGCATGGGTGACGCCGACGGACCGGCGGCCCTGGATGTATTGCAGCGCGCATGGTTCGACAAGTGGCTCAAGGGCATCGACAACGGCATCGATGACTACGACCAGGTCACCCTGTGGCAGCAGGGCGGCGGCTGGACCCACACCTCGGCCTTCCCGCGGCCCGATATGGATTACCGCCGTATGTATTTGAACGCGACGGCCTCGGGCACCGCGCCGGGCAGCGCCTACGACGGCAGCCTCACCGGGGAGCCGGGCGGACCCGCGCGGGTTTCGATCGCACCCGGCTTGACCACGCTCTGCTCACGCGACGGTGCGCAGGGGACGGCTGGCATCCTGCCGCTGCCGGATATCTGCACGAAGGATTCGCGGATCGCCGAGACCAATGGTCTGACCTTCACCAGCTCGCCGGTCGCCGTGCCGACGCAGATCTCCGGCCCGATCGCGATACACCTCGATACCGTCTTGGACGCCACCGACGGCTACTGGACCGTGACCCTGAACGACGTTGCGCCGGACGGACGTTCGACCCAGTGGACACACGGCCAGCGCACGGCATCCCTGCGCGCCGTCGACGAGAGCAAGGCCACCCGCTCGGCCAACGGCGACTACACCGACCCCTACCCCTATCTGACCCTGGACACCCGCGAACCGATCGTGCCCGGTCAGCCGACGGTCATCGATATCGGAATGTTCGCCACCGACGGCGTGCTGCAACCGGGGCACCGGCTGCGCGTCGACATCTTCGCCGGAAACTTCCCGAGCAGTCTTCCGTTGCGCCCCTTGCTCAATGAGAGTGGGTTGAAGCCGCAGCACATCGAGCTGGACCCGAATCAGCCGAGCTGGGTGAACATTCCGGTCGACGGCGAGCCGGGCTGGTGAATCAGGCCGGGCCGGAGCCGAGCAAGACCAGTGCGGCGCGAGTCAGTGTGGGCGCCAAGGCCGGTAGCTCCTGCGGCCCGGATTCGATCAGGGTGGCCCTGACTCGATCGTCGATGCCACCGAGCAGCACATCGATCAGCCCCGGATCGGGTTCGGCGCGAACTTCGCCCGCGCGCACACCGATTCGGGCCGCGGCCACCATCCGATAGCCGAACATACGGTGCGTGCGGGCCCGGCGGGCGATGAGTCCCGGTCCGGCGGCGAGGGTTTCGATATGCAGCGCGCGTGCGGCGCCCGGCTCGGCGGCCAGGAACTCCAGATACGTTTCCAGCGTCGTGCGCACCAGCTCGACGAAGGTGTCCGCACCCGATTCCGTGACCACCCGGTCGAGTTCACGGGTGATGACGTCGACCGCGAAATCGAAAGCGGCGGTAAAGCATTCCTCTTTGCTCTCGAACAACCCGTAGAACGTGCGCCGGGCCACCCGGGCCCGGCCGACGATATCGGTGATCGTGGTCGGGCCGTAACCGAGTTCGGCGACTGCCTCCAATGCGGCGATATATAGCCGCTCGCGCTGTGACGTCACGACTTCGTCCCGGGTCAAGCGATGCGGCCCCCGGGGCAATCGGTCCGGAGAAGCGCTGGTCAAGACGGTCATAATGCCGACGATTCTGCCACACCTGGAACTTTCGCCCGGAAATTCTGTCCGGGCGGCAAAGACTCAGTGCAGCGCGCTGCCCTGGACCCACTCGTCCCAGGGCACGCCCCAGTCACCGTTCTGCCAGACCTCGAGCGGTGCGCCGCCGGTATTGCGGACCTCGACCACATCGCCCGGAATCGCAAAATTGTAGAACCACTGGGCATTCGCGAGGCTCAGGTTCAGACAGCCGTGCGAGAGGTTCTGGCTGCCCTGCGCCCAGACCGTGGAATCGAGCTGGTGCAGATAGATGCCGTCGGTGCTGATGCGGGTGGCCCAGCCGATGGCCTCCTTGTAGCCGAGCCGGGAATTGACCGGCAGGCCGTAGGTGGAGGAGTCCATGATCACCGGATTGCCCTTGTCCATCACGGTGTAGATGCCCGGCTGGGTCCAGAAGGTCAGCGTCTTCCCCCCGATGACCTCGCTGCCGCCCCTTCCCATCGAGGTGGGCATGGTGCGGATCAGATTGCCGTTCTCGAAGACCTGCACCTGTTTGGTGTTGTCATCGGCGATGGAGACATGCGACGGGCCGATGGTGAAGGTGGTCTTGGTGTCCTCCTGGCCGTAGAGGCCGCCGCCGAGGTCCGCGCCGTAGATGTTGGCGGCGGCGGTCACCTTGGTGCCCGGTGCGAAGTACTGCTGCGGCCGCCAGTGCGCGTTGCGCTTGTCGAGCCAGTACCAGGAACCCTCGACCGGCGGGTTGGTCGTCACCGAGAGCCGCTTCTCCGCAACGGCCTTGTCCGGGACGTCCTCGTCGAAATGCGCGACCACGACGGTGCCGACACCGAAGGTGCCGCCGTCGGTCAGCGGTGTACCGCCGGTGGTGGTCATATAGACCTTGGTCTGGTTGTTCGGCGCCAGCGTGCTGAAGGTCGAGGTGGTCGGCCCGACGCGGCCGGTAATGGTGAGGCTTTCGGCGCTGACCGTGTAGGTGTGCCCATAGCCGAGTGGATCGACGGGCTTCCATGCGGTCTTGTCCGGGGTGTAGATGCCCTCGATGGAACGGCCCGCCTCATTGGTGAGCTTCACCGAGGTGAGCATGCCGTCGTTCGCGGTCACCACGACCGGCGCGAGCGGATCGACATTGTTGCCACCGCCGGGCGTTATGACGATCGGGGGCGGCGGCGGTCCGGCCTGAGTGGTCGGCGCTTCCGACTTCGATGAACATCCGGCGACGAGCAACATCATCACCAATGCAAAACCCGCAGCTGCTCTCCACCGGAAGCGGCGACTCGACATGACTCTCCTGTGTTTCGCCGTGCGTTCCCTGCGGCGCACCTACGACATACTGGCCCGTGCCGTAGTTTACCGGCCATTTCGGGCGAGGTTCGCCGCCGCGGGTGTGACCTGCGCGAACATCCGCATCAATTGACGCAGGGCACGCTGCTGCCGATTGTGGTCGCGACCGGCTTGCCCGCATCGGGTGCGGGTGTGGCGGAGGTGGTGGTCGCGGACGCGCTGGTGGTCGGCACGAGTTCGGTGGGCATGGTGAAATCGGTGCCGACGACCACGCTGATGTGGCCGGGTTCGACATTCGGCGATACGGTCGCGGTGAGGCCGAGGATGTCGCCGAGCTGCGCGGCATCGGTCTCGGCGCCGGTCCCGTAGGTGATGGTGGAGGTGGCGCGGGTGGTGCCGTTGTCCACCGTGCCCGCCGGATAGCCGCGCTTGGTGAGAGCGGTGGAGAGTTGAGCGGCCCGGCCGGTGTATCCGCTCGCATTGCGGACATCGACGATGCTGGTCGGGGTACGCGTCGAGGTGGTCGGCGTGGTTTCGATACCGAAGGCGGCGCGCACTTCCTTCTTGATGGCCGCCGGATCGACGATATTGACGTCCTGTCCGTCGATATTGTCGTAGCGCAGCACCGGCAGCGTCCGGAATTCGACCGAGATCGAGCCCGCCGAACCGAGGTCGCGGGCGAAGTCGAGCAGGTTCCAGCCGTCGGACAGCACGATATCGCGGTGCGCCACATCCATGAGACCGGAGAGTTTGCTGATGTTGGTCAGCGTGCCGGCGTCCTTCAGCGATTTGGCGACCGAGGTGAGGAAGGCCTGTTGGCGGTGGGTACGGTCGAGGTCGCCGTTCTCCAATCCGTGGCGTTGGCGCACGAAGGACAGCGCATTGGCGGCATCGAGATGCTGCGGCCCCGCGGGGAAGACGGCGCCGGAGTAGTAGCTGTCGTCGACCGCGTGGTTGAGGCAGACATCGACGCCGCCGAGCTTGTCGGCCAGATCGTAGAAGCCGACGAGCGAGATTTCGGCGAAGCGGTCGATGGGGACGCCGACCAGATTGCGCACCGTCTGCACGATCGATGCCCGCCCCGCCTCGCGGCCCGCGCGTTCCAGGGCCACCTTGTCCTTCATGCCCGAATTTTCCAGCTTGGTCTCGGTGGCGGCCTTCTTCAGCCCGTAGGCCTCCTTGATTTTGGCGTGGTCGTAGCCCGGAATGCCGGAGACCGCGACATAGTCGTCGCGCGGAATGGAGAAGGCGACGATCTTGTGCATATCCGCGGGAATATGCAGCAGGATCAGTGAATTCGCGTTGTAGCCGCCGTTGTCGCCGTCGCCGGCGTGCAACTGGTCCAGGATCGCCTTCGGCAAGTCGTTGCCGTCGAGGTCCTTGCGGGTATCCAGGCCGATCAGCAGGATATTCAGATCGCCGCCGAGTGAGCGTGGTGCATCCTTGCCGATCGCGTCGGTGTGGGTGAAGCCGCTATCGAATTCGTTCTTGGCCGACCAGGCGAATCCGGTGCCGGACACAACGGCGAGAGCGGCGATCGATGTCAGGACGCGCATTGCGATCTTTGCCGCTTTGCGGGCGCGATGCGGTTTCGGTTCCGCTCGTCGGTGCGCTGCTCGCCGGTGCCCGGTGCGGTGAGTCTCGGTGATTTTGGGAAGCTCGACGGTGTCGTCATCCATGGCGGCGGCCTAGTTCCCGGGTCATTCTTGCCGCCTCAGCTTTCGTCTCGGGTCACGACACCAGCGCATGTCCGGGTCATACCCGCTAACGACTTGTTGCACCCGTTAGTGACTGCTTGCAGGTCACTCGAAAGGGCCTGCTCAACCTTCCCAGTGTTACCGACAGCGTTCGGGGCAGGCAAGAACCGGACATTGTGACCTGCACAGATTGACGATCTAGTCTCGTATGCATGGCTGCTCCCGTGTTGCTCGTCCTCGGTGCCGGTCCCGGCGTCGGGCTGTCCGTCGGCCGTCTTTTCGCACGCGACCGGTATGTAGTGGTGCTGGCCTGTCGGCTCGGCGCGGAGGCCGAGCCGTTGGCGAAGGAATTGCTGGGCGAAGGTTTCGATGCCGAAGGTGTCGGTGTGGATCTGGCCGATCCCGACGATGTCACTCGAGTTGTGACCGAGGTGGGCGAGCGGCACGGGCGCATCGACGTGCTGCACTTCAACCCGAGCATCTTCCGGCAGGCGGATCCGCTGCGGTTGACGGTCGCGGAGTTGATCGAGGACTTCACGATCGGCGCCGCGGCGCTGCTGCCCGCAGTGCAGGCCGCGCGGCCGTTCTTCGCCCCCGGTGCGCGCGTGCTCGTCACGGGGAGCGCCGCGGCGGATAAGCCGTGGCATGAGGCGGCATCGCTCGGTGTGCAGAAGGCGGCGGTGCGGAATCTCGTCACCAGCCTGGACACCACCATGGCGCCCGACGGTTTCCGCGCCGTCGCGGTGCAGATCAATGGTGTGCTCGGTGAAGGTGCGTTTACCCGGGATCGGGTCGCCGCGGCATTGCACGCCGCCGCCGTCCGCCCCCTCGACGACTGGACACCGCATGTGTCCTATAACGGCTGATCCGACAAGACATTCCGACCAACGACGCGCGGCCGAGCGGGTCGCGACGAAGGAGGATGGATGCGGTGGTTCAATGTAGCGACGGTTTTGGTTGCCGCACTCATGATTTCGCTGCCGCATCTCGCGGCGTCCTCGGCCCAACCGGCCGCGGTGCACCCCCAGGTGCTGCAAGCCAGGTTGGATGACCTGGTCCGTTCGGCTTTCGTGCCAGGGGGGCAACTGGTCGTGACGGCCGACGGCGACGCGACTCAGATCAATAGCGGTGTCGGCGATCTCGCGACGGGCGCTCCGTTCCCGGATGACGCACAGATTCGGATCGCCAGCAATACCAAGACATTCGTGGCGACCGTGGTGCTGCAATTGGTGGGGGAGGGGCGAGTCGAGCTGGACGCTCCGATCGAGCGTTATCTGCCCGGTGTGGTGCGCGGCCCGGGCGGCGACGGGAATCTGATCACCGTCCGAAATCTGTTGCAGCACACCAGTGGTATTCCGGACTATCTCCTTCGATTGGACTGGGGGTCCGTCGAGGCATTGCAGCGGTACCAAACCGCGGATCAGCTGATCCGACTCGGTTTGGATATGCCCGCGCTGTTCGCGCCCGGTTCGCGTTTCAGCTACTCCAATACCAATTACCTGCTGGCCGGAAAGCTGATCGAGCAGGTCACGGGACGGCCGCTGGGCGTCGAGGTGACCTCCCGGATCCTGATCCCGCTGGATCTCCAAGACACCTATTGGCCCGCATTCCCGCAGGAGAACGTGATTCGCGGTCCGCACCCGCGCGCGTATCAGATCTTCAACGGCGCCCAGGTCGACATCACCGATATCGACCCGGGCTGGGGCCTGGCTGATGGCGCGCTCGTCTCCACCGATGCCGACCTGAACCGCTTCTTCACCGCCCTCCTCTCCGGAAAACTGCTTCGCCCAACCGAACTCGCCGAAATGCAGCACACCATCCACGGCGGTGACCCAGCCCTTCCCGAAGATGTCGGCCTCGGCCTGTTCCACCGCACCAATGCCTGCGGCATCGATATCTGGAGCCACGGCGGCGCCATGGACGGCTTCTTCGTCTTCGGCGGCTACACCCCCACCCGCGCGATAACCGTCAGCCTCAACCAAGTCCCGCCCTTGTTCGGCCTCGGCTACAAGGGCGCGATGGACAGCCTGGTAGACGGCGCCTTCTGCGGGTGAGGAAGTCGGTTCTGCGGAACTACTTCGGTGCGGGTTGGGGCGTCGTCTTGTCCGCGAACCGGGTGGTGCCGTCCGGAGCCATCATCGTGTTGACATAATCCACGCCGGAGGCGATCAGCACCGGTCCGCCTATGACGATCGTGCCGAGGATCCCGCCGAGGGCGGCGCCGGTGGTCAAGCCGAGGATGCAGCCCGCGGCAATGGTGGCGACACATCCGACGACCGCGCCGATGGCGGTGCCGACGAAGCCGCCGACCGCCGTGGCCAGACCGAACTGCGTGGCGAATTCATTGCGGGCGGCGTTGTTTTCGGTCATCGATGCGACCGGCTTGATGGCCAGTGGCTGCGAGATGTCGAGCCCGGCGGGCTTCTGCGCTGCCAGTTCCAGTACCGTGCCGTCCTTTTCGACCACCGGCGTGACCGGTATGTCGGTATCGGCGACCCGGAACCGTAGCGGCAGCGTCAGGACGACGTGACCATCGGTATCGGCCAGATCGACGACATCGACCACATCGGCGATATCGGCGGCCTTGCCGTCTTTATCGACCAGCGTGCCGTCCTTGTCGACCAGCCGCCCGTCGCCGCCGGCCGCGAGCTCGCTTTCGGCCGCCTTGGACAGGGTGAAGGTGCCGTTGCGCACGCTGGCCACCACTGTCTTGTCGACTAGTTTGACCGAGTACGTGATGTCCTGCCGCGGGGGCGCGGCGACCGGCTCGGCATGCGAAACTCCGGCGCCCAAGGTCACGGCACCGATGACAAGGATCGCCGCCGCAGTGCTATCGCAAAGCTTCATTCGGGTATTCCGTTCAGTCATCAGATTATTCGCTCTTCGCAACGCCCCGTGCAGGCTCGACTCTCCTGCTCGAGAAACTCCCCGTGCAATGTACTCGTATGCGCGGCAAGGAGGTCGAGGGGAGCCTAGCCGAGCCTGCGGCGCGAAGCGACCTTATTCGGAGCGAAAAATCGATGCCAGCTATGACACGGTTACTTCCTCCGGCGTGTCGACCTGCGGCGCGGGCCGTGTCCGCAGCAGTAGCAACCCGAGTAGTGCCGCGGCGATGCTGAAGCCCGCGCTGATCCAGGCGCCGGTCGACATGGCATCGGTGAACGCTTCCTTGGCCGGTTCGATATATCCGAGTTGGAATGCGGCGCCGATGGATTCACGTGCGGCGGCGGGTGCGTCATCGGGCATATGCGACGTGAACACACCGGCCAGTACGCTTCCCAGGATCGCGATGCTGATCGCCATGCCGACCTGCTGCAGCGTGTCGTTCATGGCCGAGCCGACGCCCGCATGCTCGAGCGGAATGGCGCTCATGATCGCGGCATACGCGGCCGGACCTGCCAGACCGCCGCCGATCCCCATGACCAGCATGCTGGCCAGCACCGCGAAGTATCCGGAACCGACGGCCAGGATCGCGAACGCCCCGCCCATGACGAGCAGACCGGCGACGATGAGCGTCTTATTGCTCAACTTCTTGCCCAGCGTCGCGCCGAGACCGTTGCACACCGCGGCGGCCACCGCATACGGCAGCAGCGCCAGTCCCGCCTTCATCGGCCCGTAGCCGAGCACGAATTGCAGGTACTGGGTGAGCATCAGCATGATCGCGCCCATACCGAACACCATCAGCAGCAGCGTGCAGCAGGTGCCGGTGAAATCGCGATTGCGGAACACCGCCAGCGGCAGCATCGGGTGCGCCGACCGGCTCTCCCAGACCACGAACGCCAACCCGGTGACCACGGCGAGTCCGATCATCGGAATGTTCCACTCGCGCTCGATGATCACGTAGACCGTCGAGGTGAGCGCGACGATGGACAGCAGCACGCCGATCAGGTCGACCGGCCGCTGCTCACCGGTGGATTCCGGCATCAGCACCAGCGCGGCGACAATCGCGAGCGCCGCGACCGGGATATTCAGCAGGAACACCGAACCCCACCAATAATGCTGCAGCAGAAAGCCGCCCAGAGTCGGCCCGAGCACGATGCCGACCATCGATACGGTGGACCAGGCCGCCATCGCCTTGCGCCGCTCGTCCTCGGCGAAGGTGGTCATCAGGATGGACAGGGTCGACGGCATGAGCAGCGATCCGCCGACGCCCATCAGGGCGCGCGCCCCGACCACCTGCCACGGCTCGGTCGCCAACACTGCCGCGAGCGACGCCGCGCCGAACAGTGCCAACCCGATCACCAGCATGCGCCGCCGGCCGAACCGATCGGACAGGCTGCCCGCGGTGAGCAACAGTCCAGCGAAGACGAGGACGTAGGCGTCGAGGATCCACTGGACATCAGACGGTGTCGCGTCGAGTTCCCGGATCAAAGACGGAATGGCGATATTGAGCACAGTGCCATCGATCATCAGCACCAGCAGAGATAGACAGAGGACCCCCAGAATCCACCAACGGCGAGGATCTCGTACAACGTTCGATTCCACTCGAACACCGTACGATAGAATCGCACAATGTGCGAGAGAATTATGCTGACCCCGTGACAAAGCAGCAGTTCTCCTCGGTGTGGACCCGTGAGCCGCGCCAGCCGAAGGCGGCCGGACTGCGCCGCGACCAGATCGTCGCCGCCGCAATCGAGGTATTGGACGCGGACGGACTCGGCGCGCTGAGCATGCGAAAGCTCGGCGCGAAGCTCGATGCGGGTGCGACCAGCCTCTACTGGCATGTCGCGAACAAGGATGAACTGCTCGAACTCGTGCTCGACGAGATCTGGGGTCTGATCCGAATTCCGGATCCGGACCAGGCCTCGTGGCGTGAGGTCGTCACGACCTACGCCTACAACTTCCGGCTCACCATGCTCGACCACACCTGGGTGACCGCCCTGATCGGCTCCCTGCCGAGCGTGGGCCCCAAGGCCTTCGAGCTCAGTGATCGACTGCGCCGCACCTTTATCGACGCCGGATTCACCGGCGTCGATATCTACCTCGCGAGTGGCACCGTGACGAGTTATGTACTCGGGCAGGTCATCCCGGAGATCACTGCAGCGAAGGCATTCGGCGACAAGGGTTTCGACAAGGAGATGGTGCTCGACGTCATGGATGAGCTCGCCTCCGACTATCCGGAGATGCTCGACGACTATCGGAAGATGCAACCCGCCGACTATCAGACCGCCCGCGCGATGGCCTTCGATTTCGGTCTGCTCTGCGTCATGGACGGTCTGGAGTCGCGGCTGCGCAAGTGACCCCTCGGGAATAGATGGCGATGCCGCCCTGTTGGTTGCCATATCCACCAAATAGGTGTCAGACTTTCCGAGAGGAGGCGTGGTGCAGTTCGGAATCTTCACGGTGGGCGATGTGACGGTCGACCCGACGACGGGTCGGGCCCCGACCGAGCATGAGCGCATCAAGGCGATGGTCGCGATCGCGCGCAAGGCCGAAGAGGTCGGCCTTGACGTATTCGCCACCGGCGAGCATCACAACCCGCCGTTCGTGCCGTCGTCGCCGACCACGATGCTCGGCTATATCGCGGCGCAGACCGAGCGGTTGCAACTGTCGACGGCGACGACGCTCATCACCACCAATGATCCGGTGAAGATCGCCGAGGACTTCGCCATGCTGCAGCATCTGGCCGACGGCCGCGTCGATCTGATGCTCGGCCGCGGCAATACCGGTCCGGTCTACCCGTGGTTCGGCAAGGACATTCGCGATGGCATTCCGCTGGCGATCGAGAACTACCATCTGCTGCATCGGCTTTGGCGCGAGGATGTAGTCGACTGGGAGGGCCGATTCCGTACTCCGTTGCAGGCGTTCACCGCAACGCCGCGACCGCTGGACGGCGTGCCGCCGTTCGTGTGGCACGGGTCGATCCGCAGTCCCGAAATCGCCGAGCAGGCCGCCTACTACGGCGACGGCTTCTTCGCGAACAATATCTTCTGGCCCAAGGAGCACTTCCAGCGCTTGATCGAGCTGTATCGGCGTCGCTTCGAGCATTACGGCCACGGCTCCGCCGACCAGGCCATTGTCGACCTCGGCGGACAAGTGTTCATGCGCAGGAGCTCTCAGGACGCGGTGCGTGAATTCCGGCCCTACTTCGACAACGCGCCGGTCTACGGCCACGGCCCGTCGCTCGAGGAGTTCACCGACCAGACGCCGCTGACCGTCGGCAGTCCACAGCAGGTGATCGAAAAGACCATGACGTTCCGGGAAAGCTTCGGCGACTATCAGCGACAGCTGTTCCTGATGGACCATGCGGGTCTACCGTTGAAAACGGTGCTGGAGCAACTCGATCTACTCGGCGCGGAGGTAGTTCCGGTGCTGCGCAAGGAGTTCGACGCACTGCGTCCGGCACATGTCCCGGATGCGCCGACTCATGCGTCATTGGTCGCGGCTCGTGCCCAGGGCAGCGCCGTGGAAGTCGCGCAGTGACCTGATCCGGAATTCGCCGACCCGACCTGATCCCTCGGTGCAACGGCGCACCGGTCCTGAAATGCCAGAACTGAATACTCGTTCGATGTACAAGTAATTGAAAAATCAACCATATGAGGAGACCGACAATGTCGACCACCACCGTCAAGGATCTGACCGCGGGCACCTGGGTCATCGATCCCGCCCACTCCACCCTCGGCTTCAGTGTGCGTCACCTGATGGTCAGCAAGGTCCGCGGCCGCTTCGCCGACTTCTCCGGCAAGCTGGTCATCAATGAGGACGGCACCGCCTCGGCCGAGGCGGAGATCCTGGTCGAGTCGGTGACCACCGACAACGAGCAGCGCGACGCGCACCTGCGCACCGCCGACTTCTTCCATGCCGCCGACTTCCCGGTGGCCACCTTCAAGTCGACCGGATTCCGCGTCGATGGCGAGGATTTCGTCGTCGACGGTGAGTTCACCATCCGCGGCACCACCCGCCCGGTCTCCCTCGATGTCGAATTCCTCGGCGTCAACCCCGGTATGGGCCATGGCCCGGTCGCCGGTTTCGAAGCCAAGACCGTCATCAACCGTCGCGACTTCGGCATCACCATCGATATGCCGCTGCCCGACGGCGGTGCGGTGATCGGCGACAAGATCACCCTCACGCTGGAGATCGAGCTCGGCCTGCAGGCCTGATCACGTAGTGCCTTCGCAGCCGCCCGGGGTCACCGACCGGGCGGCTGCGCTTACTCTGAATTCCATGTCCAGATTCGACGCATCCGCTGTCGAGCGGTTGTGCGGGCTGCTAGCGGCGCGGCGGGTCGCGGTGCTGACGGGGGCCGGGGTGTCGACCGACAGCGGGATTCCGGATTATCGGGGGCCAGGGTCGCCGGTGCGGACTCCGATGACGTATCAGCAGTTCGTGGGGGATGCGGCGTTTCGGCAGCGGTATTGGGCGCGCAACCATATCGGGTGGCGGGCCATGGACGGGTCGCGGCCGAATGCGGCGCATCGGGCGTTGGCGCGGTTGGAGCGCGCGGGCGTCGTCACCGGGTTGATTACGCAGAATGTCGATCTGCTGCATACGAAGGCGGGTCATCGGCGGGTTATCGATCTGCACGGGACCTATGCGCGGGTGCGGTGCCTCGGCTGTGCGGCGCTGATTTCGCGGATGACTTTGGCCGAGCGGTTGGAGGCGGCGAATCCGGGTTTCGCGGCGTCGGCGACGGCCACCGGGGTGGAGGTGGCCCCCGATGCCGATGCGGTGGTCGCCGATACCGCGAATTTCCGGATGGTGGACTGCGCGCGCTGCGGCGGCATGCTCAAGCCGGACATCGTGTACTTCGGGGAGAACGTCCCCAAGGAGCGCGTCGCCACCGCATTCGAAATGGTCGAGGCGGCGGACGCGCTGCTGGTGGCGGGATCGTCATTGACGGTGATGTCCGGGCTGCGGTTCGTGCGATATGCGGCGAAACAGGGCAAGCCGGTCGCCATCGTGAACCGCGGCCCGACCCGAGGTGATGAACTCGCCACACTCACCGTCGATGCCGGGTGCGCGGATGTGCTGACCGCGCTGGCGGATTCACTGGGTGCCGAGCGCGTCGGCGTCTGACCGGCTCAGCCGAAGTGGCAGACGTAGTGCAGCGTCGTGAGCGCCTCGATCTCGAATGAGCTGTTGCTCGGCACCGAGAACGATTCGCCACCGCGGTAGGTCACGGCTTCGGTCTCGCCGGCGAGGGTGACTTTGCACTCGCCCTGGATCAACTCCATGATCTCCGGCTCGACCGTATTGAACGTCAGGGTGGACGGCAGGATGACGCCCACCGACTTCGCGGTGCCATCGGCCAGCTCGATGCTGTGACTGATGCACTTGCCGTCGAAGTACACATTGGCCTTCTTGGCCACACCGACATTCTCGAACCGCGTCATGATCTCTTTCCCGAGGTGCTGGAGGTGGAGCCGTCAGCGTACGTGACGTGCGTTAGCGTCCCTGTCATGCGGCTTCACGTGGGATGTGCGATGTGGACGCACGCGGCATGGCAGGAATATCAACCGGTTCCGGCCGAGCGGTTGCGGCACTACGCCTCGTGGTGCACCGCGGTGGAAGGCAATACGACGTTCTATGCGACGCCGACGCGCAACACGGTGCGGTCATGGGCGAAGCAGACCGATCCCGACTTCCGCTTCGTCGTCAAACTGCCCAAGCCGATCACGCACGAGCGCAGGCTGCACGGTGCCGAAGCCGACCTGCGCACCTTCTTGGATGCGATGGAACCGCTCGGCCCGCGCATCCATGCGCTGTGGGTGCAGTTGCCGGGATCGTTCGGTCCGACTGATCTCGGGACGCTGGCCGGATTCCTGCGCACGCTGCCCGGCTCGTACCGATCCGCCGTCGAGGTCCGTCATCCCGCATTCTTCGAAAATGAAAGCGCCGCACGGCAATTGGAGCAGGTGCTCGGGCGCGTAGGCGCCGAATGGGTGCCCTTCGACACCACTTTGCTTTTCGAAGGACCCGCCGAGAGCGCCGCGGAGGCCGAGGCGCGGGCGAAGAAGCCGCGGGTGCCGCGCCGCACGCGAGCGCTCACCGAGTTCCCGATCGTCCGCTATCACGGCCGCGATTCGGCCGAGCGCACAGTTGCCGGCTGGCAGCCGTGGCTCGACATCGTCATCGCTTGGCTGCGCGAGGGCCGCTCACCAACGGTTTTCATCCATACTCCCGACAACGCCTCCTCCCTGCACCTCGCCCGCCGCTTCCACGACGAGGTCCGCGCCCGCCTGCCCGAACTCGAGCCGCAGCCCGAACCGATTCCGACCGAGCCGATGACTTTGTTCTGAATATCTCGAATAAGTAACGATTCCGAATGTCTGCTCGGATAGACTGGACGGTGTTGCCGCACTAGTGCCGAGCACGATGGAGGAACCGATGAGCCACGCCACCGCGCAGTCCACATCCTTCACCCTGCGCGGCGCGGCGGGCGCGCTGGCTGCCTGGGAATCCGTACCGCCGCATGACGTCGAGATGCGCGGCACGGTGCTGCTGGTCCCCGGCTTCACCGGCTCCAAAGAGGACTTCGAGGCCATGGTGCCCATTCTGTCGGCAGCCGGATTCCGTTGTGTCGCTTACGATCAGCGCGGGCAGTGGCAGTCGGACGGTCCCGATGAGGCATCGGGATACACGATGGCGGATTTCGCCGACGATCTGATCCTCGTCGCCGACCAGATCTCGGACGACACTCCGATTCACCTGGTGGGTCACTCATTCGGCGGCTACGTCGCGCGTGCCGCGCTTGCCGCCCATCCGGACCGCTTCCGCAGCCTCGGCCTGCTCGCCTCCGGCCCGTCCTCGACCTCCGATATCAACTTCGCGCCACCGCAATTGGTCGCCCAACTCATCGAAAGCGGTGGCCAGCGGGCACTGTGGGAGCAGATGAGTCAGGCCATGGCGGCCCTGGTTCCACCCGCGAAGCTCGAATTCCTGCGCGACCGCATCTTCACGACGAAGAAGGCGAATCTGATCGGCATCATGCGGGCCATGGAGGGTCCGACCGATTGCACCGCGGCCCTGCGCGCCACCGGTCTCCCGATCCTCATCGCCTACGGCAACTCCGGCGATCTCTGGCCGCCGAGCGTCCACGAACGCTATGCCGAGGAAATAGGCGCGCGCACCGCGGTTTACGACGGTGTGGGCCACCTACCGAACGAGGAGCGCCCCGCCCGCGTGTGCGCCGATCTGGTCGCCTTCTGGACCGGCATCGATCCGCACTGAGCGGACCTGTCTGAGAAGGTGCCTGCTAGCGTGCAGGTATGCACGATAGCGTGACGGTTCGAATGGCGGCACCCGCAGACAAGATCTGGGCCTTGGTCAGCGATATAACCAATACCGGGAAGTACTCGCCGGAGACCTTCGCCACCGAATGGCTCGGTGGTGCAACGGCTCCCGCAGTGGGCGTCAAATTCCGCGGCCACGTCAACCGTAATGGCTGGGGGCTGAAGTATTGGACGGTCTGCCGGATCGTCGCGTGCGAGCCCGGACGTGAGTTCGCATTCACCGTGCTCGGACCGCGCGGGATGGCGATCAATACCTGGCGCTACCGTTTCGAACCGGTCGAGGGCGGTACCGACGTAACCGAATCGTTCCAGCTCAACGAAAACAACCTCCCCCTGCGCCTCTACTGGCTCGTAGCCGGCCGCGCCCGCACCAAAACCAACCGCGACGGCATGCGCCAAACCCTCGAGCGCATCAAAGCCGACGCCGAACAGTAATCAAGATCAGGTGGAATCCATGGCGGCATCGGCCCGAGAAGCCGCCGCCACCAGTTCCACCTGATCTTGATTCTCGTTAGTGGCCGCGGGCGACCCAGTCGGATAGGGCGGGTTTTTCGGTGCCGATGGTGGTGGTTTTGCCGTGGCCGGTGTGGACCGTGGTTTCGTCGGGGAGGGTCAGCAGGCGGTGGCGGATGGAATCGATGATGGTGCCGAAGTCGGAGAACGAGCGGCCGGTGGCGCCGGGGCCGCCGTTGAACAGGGTGTCGCCCGTGAACAGGGCGGTGGCCTCGGGCAGGTGCAGGGAGACCGAGCCGGGGGAGTGGCCCGGGGTGTGCAGGACTTCGATATCGGTGCCCGCCACGGTGATTCGCTGGGTATCGGCCAGTGATTCGTAGTCGACGTCGGGGTGGGTCATGCGCCAGAGCGGATCGTCGCCCGGATGCAGCAGGATCGGGGCGTCGAGGCGTTTCGCGAGTTCCGGTGCGACGGTGACGTGGTCGTTGTGACCGTGGGTGCAGACGACCGCGCGGACATTGCGGTTGCCGGCGGCCGCGATGATCGCGTCCGCGTCATGCGCCGCGTCGACGATCACCACCTCGGCATCGTCGCCGATCAACCACACATTGTTGTCGACATCCCAGGTGCCGCCGTCGAGTGAGAAGGTGCCGGAGGTGACGACCCGATCGATGCGCAGGCTCACCAGACCACCACCGAACGCAGCACTTCACCGGCATGCATTGCGGAGAAGGCCTTTTCGACCTGGTCCAGGGCGATGCGCTCGGTGACGAAGCGCTCCAACGGAAGTCGGCCCTGCAGATACAGATCGACGAGCATCGGGAAATCGCGTTCTGGCAGGCTGTCGCCGTACCAGGAGGATTTCAGTGCGCCGCCGTGGGAGAACAGGTCGATCAGCGGCATATCGATGGTCATATCCGGCGTCGGGACGCCGACCAGCACGACGGTGCCCGCCAAGTCGCGTCCGTAGAAGGCCTGCTTCCAGGTTTCCGGGCGCCCGACCGCGTCGATGACCACATCCGCGCCGAAACCGTCGGTGTACTCCTGGATCTGCTCGACGACATCGGTTTTTGTCGCATCGATCGTGTGAGTTGCACCGAATTCCGTTGCCCAGCTGAGCTTCTGGGGGTCGCGGTCGATCGCGATAATGGTCCGCGCACCGGCCAGTCGCGCACCCGCGATGGCGGCATCGCCGACACCGCCGCAGCCGATGACCGCGACCGTATCGCCACGCGACACATTGCCGGTATTCATCGCCGCGCCGAGACCCGCCATGACGCCGCAGCCGAGCAGTCCGGCGACGGCCGGGTCGGCATTCGGGTCGACCTTGGTGCACTGACCTTCGTGCACCAGCGTCTTGTCCGCGAATGCGCCGATGCCGAGGGCGGGGCTGAGTTCGGTGCCGTCGGTGAGCGTCATCTTCGTGCTGGCATTGTGGCTGGCGAAGCAGTACCACGGGCGGCCGCGCTTACACGCGCGACATTCACCGCAGACCGCGCGCCAGTTCAGGATGACGAAATCGCCCGCGACGACATGGGTGACCGCATCCCCGACGGTCTCCACGATGCCCGCGGCCTCGTGCCCGAGCAGGAACGGGAATTCGTCGTTGATCCCGCCCTCGCGGTAGTGCAGATCGGTATGGCACACCCCGCAGGACTGGATGCGCACCACCACATCGTGCGGCCCGGGATCCGGGATCACGATATCGACGAGTTCGACCGGTGCGCCCTTGCTACGGGCAACCACGCCACGCACGGTTTCGGACACGATTCCTCCTAGATGTCGCCGAGTGCTCGAGACACATGCCGTTCCACTCGTACCAAAGCCTAGGAGAGTGACCGTGGACTATTTCGACTTCGGGGAATACTCGCGTCTGGTGAAGGCGAGGTCGGCGGGGCTCAGGCGCCCAGTCCGTTGGCGAGAACCGGCCAGGATTCCTTCAGTGCGCGCTCCCAGTAACCCCACGAGTGGGTACCGGTGGGTTCGAGGTCGTAGGTGGCCGGAATGCCGAGCTGATTCAGCCGGGCTCGCATGTTGCGGGTGCACCAGGCGGTCGATGCTTCGAT
Organism: Nocardia pseudovaccinii; assembly: GCF_050942345.1. Taxonomy (NCBI): domain Bacteria; kingdom Bacillati; phylum Actinomycetota; class Actinomycetes; order Mycobacteriales; family Nocardiaceae; genus Nocardia; species Nocardia pseudovaccinii. The sequence goes on along the minus strand of NZ_CP192074.1, from coordinate 8,281,384 downwards.
CGCGCCGCCCATCGTCACCTGCAGGGGCAAGCCACCCTCTGCCCAAGTCTGGGTATGCGGATCGGTGGGATTGTCGTACGGCCCGGGTAGTCCGCTCCCCGCCGACAGGTACAAATTCAAGCCGCGCAAGCCTTCGGCGTTGACATACGGATCATGCGCCGCCCACATCGGATCCTGCGGCGGCCCATACATATTCACCGGATCGCCGCCGCCCTTGCGCACTGACAGCCCGACGAACGCCTGCCCGACCGGATCACTGATCTGCGCGCAACCACTGAACGCGCCGACGGACCGGTACAACCCCGGACTCGAAATCGCCAGCGAAAGCACCGACGTACCGGAGGTGGAGATCCCGGCAATCGCATTGCGCCCATTGGTGCCCAACGCGGCATCGATCAGCGGCGGCAATTCCCGTGTCAGATACGTCTGCCACTTGTTGACCCCCAACGCCGGATCCGCCGCCCGCCAATCGGCGTAATAGCTGTACGCCCCACCGAGTGGCTGCACCACATTGACGTTCTTATCCCCGAAAAACCCCATGACATCGGTCTTCGACCCCCAGGTCGCCCCATCGACCCCACCATCCACCCCGGCCAACAGGTACAACGTCGGCCGCGGCACTCCGGTATCCGCGGGCCGCTGCACCTCCACCGATAACTCCCGCGCCATCGCACCCGAGTACACCGTCAACGTGAGATGCCGATCATCCCGAACCCGAATCCCGGAAATCCGTGATCCATCCGCGGTCACCACCGAGCCCGGTTCGTCCGGCGCCGCGTACGAACGAGGTCCGGCCACAACGGATCCGAGCACGACGGCGGCGACAACCGATGCCAATCGAAGACCACCAACGCTCATCAGCTACCAACCTCTCCCGGCTCGGCTTCCCGAAGTTTCCCGCCTGTCTGCGACAGTAGCCGGGTCGCCGGTAGGGCGGTGCCGCGTCAGCCGGTGAGTTCGCGCTCGGCCGTCCGCAGCACCGTGCGGAAACCGAAGGCGACTGCGGGTGCGAATGCCCTGGTCAATGCGTCACTCAACACAGTAGTCCGGACCTCGAAGGTCGAGACCCAGGTGACTTCGGTACCGTCCGCGGTCTCCCGCAGCCGCATGCTCCCGCTCTCGTGCCGCAGTGGCGGAATCGAGGACCGGATCAGATAGTCCATTCGCACCGGGCGCTCGTACCCGACGATCTCTTCCGTGAGCTTCAATGCGGCCGTGGTGACTTCGCGAATGGTGCCGACGCCGTCGGTGCCGACCCGCGTGACCTCGGCCCGGAGCACGCCCGACACCTGACGGTAGTTCGCCGCATCGGTGATCCAATCGAAAACCCGCTCGATCGGCGCCGCGATGGTGCGCCGCACGGTCACTGTCCGCATGACCGACTGTAACTACAACCCGGAGAAATCGCGCTGGACAACGTGGTTGCGGTCGGCGCAGCTGCCGAGGGCGTGATCTGGATGCATGCCGAGGTATTGGCGGCGGGTGCGGGTGCTCCAGCAGCGGGCCGACTCGGTGCGGGTTTTGTAGAAGTTGACCGTGTAGCCGCCCTCGTAGACGCGCAGCAGGCTGTAGCCGCCCGGATATTCCTTGGTGGCGGCGACTTCCAGGAACTCCACGTCGACACCGGAGTCAGGGCGGTTGCGCCGGTTGCGGTGGGTGTGGCCGCAGTGGTGCAGGAATACGCCGGGAGCGTCGCGATAGAGCGTGCCGAGCGCGGCGGCATTCGTGCGATCGAGAACGAACCCCGGGCCACCCGGATTGCTCACCGCCGCATGGGAAGTCACCGGATGGTGCCCGAAAACAAGGGTGGGCTGATCCGGATCAGCCGCCAGGAGTTCGCGCAGATGCGCTATTTGCGGTGCGACGATTGTGCCACCGGATCCACGCAGCCGGGTGGTGTCGAGGCCGATCATGCGCAGCTCACCGACGCGATATTCGACCAGGCGCTGACGTGCGTGAAATACCGTGCCCCAGTGGTCGATACGGTTTTCGTCGGGCTTGTCGTGGTTACCGCGGCAGACGAAGTAGTCGCGGCCGAGCACGCCCCACTCGTCCAGCCGCGCCCGCACGCCGAGGCTCTGTTCGAGGGTACCGGTATCGGTGAGGTCACCCGCGACGATCAGTTGATCGGCCGCGCGGTCCGGTCGGCGCAGATCGTCGAGCAACGCGGTCAGCATGAACTCCGGATAGTGCTCGGTCTCGTGGCGCAGGCCGGTGGGAAGCCCGGCCACGATCAGGCCGCTGCTGTGCTCGCCGAAGTGCACGTCATTGGCGAGTGCGATGGTGTGCAGCAGTCGTCCCGGCGGCGGCTCGGCGGTGGTGAATGTGCCGGTGGATTCCGGTGTTCCGGAGCGGCGGGTCACCAGGGTGCGGGCAGGGACGGCGCGGTGGCCGTCCGAGTAGGCCTCGAATCGGTGGGTGCGGCCGGGTTCGAGGCCGTCGAGTTCCGCATAGTGGTAGGCGGTCGGCCGGGAGTCCAGGTAGCGCGGTCGCGCCGCCGAGCGGCCGTCGACCGGTGCGATACGGACCTCGGTATCGGCCGGGACCGGGCGGGTGCGGCCATAGCGGTCGCGGGTGCACGTGGTCCAGGTCAGGATGACCGAACGGTCGGTCACCGTGACGACCTCGAGGTCCGTGGCCAGCATCGAATCCCGTTGCACGCGAACGGAATGGGTGGATCCGGGGCGGGCGTAGAGTGGGGTGCGCACGGTCACAGCGGCCGCGCCCGCGGCCACATTCGCCAGCCATAGGGTTCGAAGTCGCGGCTCGAGCATGGGAATCTCCGTTCGCTTCTGGCTCGAACAGTACGGTTGCCGGTTGAACGCTCGGGTCCCCGCACATGACGTGTCGGCTGTCCGGTGTCGAACATTGGTATCGCCGGGTCTGGGAATTTGACTGCGGGACGGATGCGGGTCGAGAGTTCGCGAATGGACGGAACGCCCGAGGTGTCCCGCGCGACGTTGCGCAAGGTCACGATTCGACTGGTGCCCTATCTCGGGCTGCTGTATTTCATCAACTACCTGGACCGGGTCAATATCGGATTCGCCGGGCCCAGCGGTATGAAAACGGAGCTGGGGCTGACCGAGACGGCCTTCGGTTTCGCCTCCGGCATCTTCTTCATCGGCTATCTCGTACTCGAGGTGCCGAGCAATCTGGCGCTGCACCGGTTCGGTGCGCGCCGCTGGATAGCCAGAATCATGGTGAGTTGGGGTGTGGTCGCCACCGCCATGGCATTCGTGCCCAATGAAACCTGGCTCTATATCTTGCGATTCACCCTCGGCGTGGTGGAGGCCGGTTTCTTTCCCGGCATCCTGCTGTATCTCACCTACTGGTTTCCGCAGACCCAGCGCGCGAAGATCGTCGCGCTGTTCATGACGGCGGTGCCGATTTCGACCGCCTTGGGCTCGACGGTATCGAGCCTGATCATCCAGTACGGCGACGGTGTCTTCGGCCTCAGCGGTTGGCGATTCATGTTCCTGGTCGAGGGCGTGCCCGCGATCGCCCTCGCGGTGGTCACCTGGTTCTTCCTCACCGACCGGCCCACGCAGGCCAGGTGGCTGACCGAGACCGAAAGGGACTGGCTCACCTCGGAACTCGAGAAAGAGCAGGCCGCCCGGGTCGAACACTGGACGGTGCGCAAGGCGCTCACCCATCCACGCGTGCTCGGCCTCGCCTTCATCTACGGCGGCATCGTCTACGGCCTGTATGCGCTCGGATTCTTCCTGCCCACGATCATCAACGGCTTCCAGCAGCAGTACGGCACCCACTATTCGGTAGTGCAGCGCGGACTCATCAATGCGGTGCCCTATGTGATCGGCGCCGTCGTGATGGTGCTGTGGAGCAGGCACGGTGACCGAACCGGTGAGCGGGCGTGGCATGTCGCGCTGCCCGCGCTGGTTGGCGGACTCGCGATTCCGGTGGCGCTGTATCTGGGCAACCCCTTCGCCGCCATGGTCGCGGTCACCGTCTGTGCCGTCGGAGTACTCGCCGCGCTGCCCACCTTCTGGGCGCTGCCGAGCACCTTCCTGTCCGGTGCGGCCGCGGCGGGCGGAATCGCCCTGATCAACTCCATCGGCAATGTCAGCGGGTTCGTCGCGCCGTATCTCACCGGCGCACTGAAGGACCTCACCGGCACCCAGCGAGCCGGACTGTGGGTCGTCGGCCTGGCGATGATCGGCTCGGCCGCGGGCGTTCTCGCACTGCGATCCCGAATCCGCACCACTTAGTGAGTGGCTGTGCCGGGTATCACCGGACGCTCCCGCTGGTTGATGTAGAACGATCCCTCTAATATGAGGATATGAGTAACCGAGACGTAGTCGAAAAGTTCTACAAAGCAACGCAGTCCGGGGACGCGGCGGCCATCCTCGCTGCGCTGCATCCACGCTTCCAGGGCTGGGTGGCTCCCGGCATGCCCAGTGTGACGGTCACGCAGGCGCAGAGCCCGGAGGCGGCGCTCGCGGGTATCTGGCAGCCGGTGTTCCGCGAATACGAGATCGCGCCCTTCGCCGAGCAATGGTTCGACGCCTATCCGGACACCGTCATCGTCACCGGCCATTACCGCGGCACCGCGCGTGCCACCGGCAAGCATGTGGCCGCCGAATTCGCTCACATCTGGCATATCGCCGACGAAAAGCTGTTCGCCCTGCACCAATACACCGACACCTGGCACTGGCACGAGGCACTGTCGGACGCCGCCTGAACCCACCCGAGGGCGGCCGTCCAGGGGGATGATGGCTGCATGTCAACGGATCTCGCCGCATTCGTTCGCGGCCTGCCCAAGGCCGAATTGCATCTGCATCTGGAGGGGACGCTGGAGCCGGATTTGAAGTTCCGGCTGGCGCAACGCAATGGGATCGAACTGACCGAGCGGACGGTCGAGGAGGTGAAGCAGACCTATAAGTTCCACGATCTGACCTCGTTCCTGCAGGTGTACTACCCGGCCATGCGGGTGCTGCAGCAGTCGCAGGACTTCGACGATCTGGCCTTCGCCTATCTGACAAGGGCGCACGCCGACGGCATCCGACATGTCGAGATGTTCTTCGACCCGCAGGCGCATACCGGGCGCGGTGTCGAATTCGGCACCGTGATCGGCGGGTATCGCTCGGCGATCGTGCGGGCCCGCCGGGAGTTCGGCATCTCCGCCGAGCTGATCATGTGCTTCCTGCGTGACTATTCGGCCGAGTTCGCGATGGCGACGCTGCTCGAGGCGCTGCCGTACAAGGATTGGATCATCGGCGTCGGACTGGATTCGGACGAACGAGGCAATCCGCCAAGTAAATTCGCGGCCGTCTTCGAGCGGGCCCGCCGCGAGGGCTTCCTGCTCACCATGCACTGCGATATCGATCAGGACGGCTCGATCGAACACATCAGGCAGGCGCTGGAGGATATCGGCGTCGACCGCATCGACCACGGCACCAATATCGTCGAGGACGAGCGCCTGGTCGAACTCGCCGAGACCAAGGGCATCGGATTCACCTGCTGTCCGGTCTCGAATTCCTTTGTGACCGAACAGATGAAGTCGACCGAGATCGTGACGCTGCTCGATCGCGGCCTCGCGGTCACCGTCAACAGTGACGATCCGGCCTACTTCGGCGCCTATGCGGCCGACAACTATCTGTCTCTCGCCGCCAACGCGAACCTCGATCTCGACCGTATCGTCGAACTCGCCAAGAACTCGTTCCGCGCCTCCTGGCTGACGCCGGGCCGCTTGGACGGCTTCCTGCGCGAGATCGATGACTATGTCGCGGCGCACCGGCCCAGCGGATCCGAAATCGCCTGACCTATCGACCAGTTGGCGGCGACACGCCCGAATGTGTCGACACCCCTTTAATGAACCGACTGGTTGGCTGTTTGCTGGTCGCAAGCAGTCGCACCGCAGCGAATCCGGGCCGGTGAACCGGATGTTCATTGCGCGGCGGGCGGCGTTCACGAGTGCCGAATCGTCGTTAAATCGAAACTTCGCATGCGTGTGTCGCGCGCGGCACGCCGCAAGACGACCCACCGGCGGCAAATTGACAGTTTCGCTGGCAACGGTGAATCGACTATGAATGTCTGGTGCCGTTCCCACGCGTGATCACTTGTCTGCCGTCGAATCTCTCCCGCTGGGAGTCGAATTGACCATCGAGCATCATCCCATCGAGGACGAGGTCGGACAGCTCGCGAGGAGGGTCGAGCGGGCCAGGGGCCGACTGGCCTACCAGTTCGATCCCGCGCTGACCGAGGCGCTCTCCGAGGACGAACTGATCGCCGAGCGTGAGCTCGCGGAGAAGATTCGCGGCGAGGATCGCGCACAGCGATGGAAACAGGTTCAGGCCGCGGCCTCCGCGGCCGACCGCGCCCGGCAGACCACTGAAGCAATCGAGAAGGCCGACATCAGAGATCTATTGGTAGCCCGCAAGGCAATTGCGGCACAGCGGCGGGAATCCAGCCCGCACGCCAAATTGGCGTCGCTGTACCGGCACCGGGGATGGTCACTGCGCGCACTGGCCGGCGTGGTGGCGGCGGGCATGCTGTGGTCCGCCGTCAATGTGCAGCACAACATCGCGCCCGGCGGGCCTTCCGATCCGCTGTACTGGTTCAGCTACCTCATCGAGGCGATGATCAGCGTCTGCTTGATCATCATCATGGTCGGCACCAACAAGGTCGCCGAATGGGGCGTGATCGACAACCGCCGACAGGTCGCCGCGGCCGAAATCGCCCTGCTGTCACTGACTGTCACCCTCAACACCTACCCCTATCTGCGTGACGGGGAGTGGTACGAGACCGGTGTGCACGCGGTCGCGCCGGTGATGATCGGTGTCGCCCTGCTCATTCACGACGCGGCCAGCGCGCGTTACGGCCTGGCCATCTACCGGGCCACCGAGCAGGTCCGCGAGCTGCCCGATCCGGCCGAACAACTCAAGCAGACGATGCCATCGATCGCGTCCTACCGCGCGAACACCCAGGCGGCCCTGGTGGCGCCGGGGGCGGAGCGGGAGTCCGCGGAGCATGCGGCACTGACGGGTGCCGAAGGTGCGGAACAGGACGCCGAGCTGGCAGTCGACGAGATCGTGGAGGCCGAAGCGGTCGAGGTCGAGGAGTCGCCGGAAGGGGAAAGCCCTGCCGCGCAGGAGGGTTCGGAAGCACCCGAGAAGCGTCGCGCGCCGACCAACGGCCAGGCGCCGGACAATGCGGAGCCCCAGGCGGCGGAGCAGCGGCCCGCTCCCGCGAAGGCCGCGAACCGCCCCGCGGTCGTCAAGGAGCCGACCGCGCCGGTGGCCGCGAAGCCGGTGGTCGCGAAGAACAACCCCTTCGCACCGGCCACACCCGAGCCGGTCGCTACGGCCGAGACCCAGCCCGTCGCGAAGGTAGAGACCCCGCCGCCCCCGGCCAAGGCGCCCGCGCGGAAGGCCGCCCCGGTGAGCCAGGAGAAGCCCGCCGCGGAGAACAAGCCGTCGGTCGTGTCGGCACTGCGCAGGGGCAACGGTTCGGCCGCGGCGACGGCGCGCAAGCCCAGTTCACTCGAGGGCAGGAAGGACAGCAGGACGACCGAGAACGCGCGCGGCAAGGGCAGCGCACCCGCCGAGCCGGATTCGCACCTCCAGGTGGTTCGCACGCCCGATATCCACGACACCGGGCAGTTCCGCATCGCCGAGATGCTCGAACAAGAACTTGCCGAACTCCAGGCGGAGCGCAGGCGGGCCAGGGCCAGCAGGCAACGGTGATCCCGCGGCTTGCTTGCCCCGGCGCTTCGGGGCATGATGCAGGCGCGGGTCATTAGGTACGTTAAAAACTGGTTATCGCCGTAGTGCAGCAGGTGCGGGACGAAGGGATGGATCGGTCGACGTGATGAGGTCTTATCACCCAACAGGATCCTGTACTTCGAATCCTGCGACGGTGTTGCCTCGGTCATAGCGGATCGGTGCGAGACACCCGGAAGCTGGAGTTTCCGCGTACGGGACCAGCGATATACCTGCTCGCCGGGAGCGCCCTGCTGTCGGTGATCCTGCTCTTCACCACCATCGATCCCTTCCTGGACAAGGGCGGGTTTCTGGTCGGTGGCCTCGACGTGCACATCTATCGGGACGGTGCGTGGCGCATCGTGCACGATATGCCGTTGTACACCGAGCCGACCATGCGCGGGCTGCTCTACACCTACACGCCGTTCTCCACCATCGCGTTCGTGCCGATCTACCTGGTGCCGTGGGGGTACGTGACGAACACCTGGTTGGCGGTCAACCTCTCCGTGCTCATCGCCTGTGTGCTGCTCAGCTGGCGGCTGCTGGGCTATCGGATCACGACTCGGCTGGTGGTGGTCAGCGTGCTGATCGCGGCCAGCTGCGTATTCATCGAGCCGGTGCGCCAAACGCTCTACTTCGGGCAGATCAACCTGGTGCTGATGCTGCTGGTGCTGTTGGACGCGCTGCGCGGGGACCGAAGCAAACTGCGTGGCGTCGGCGTCGGACTCGCGGCGGGCATCAAACTCACCCCGATCTACTTCGTCGCCTATTTCGTGGCCCTGCGGCAGTGGCGCGCGGCGGTTACCGCATTCGCCACCTTCGTGGCATCGGTCGCCTTCGCCTGGGTCGCCCTGCCCGCCGATTCCCGGCAGTACTGGACCTCGACGTTCTTTCAATCCAACCGGATCGCGCCGGACAACCATCCGTCCAACCAGTCCATTCGCGGTGTCATCGCGCATCTGCTCGACGGGCCCGCACCGGTGTGGTTGTGGTTGCTCATCGCGGGCTCGGTCACGATCGCCAGCATGATGGTCACGACGGCGCTGTATCAGCGAGGTGAGCGGCTGCTGTCGATCACTCTGGCCGGTCTCACCGCCTGCGCGGTGTCGCCGTTCTCCTGGGGACACCACTGGGTGTGGTTCGTGCCGCTGTTCGTCTTCCTCGTGCACAAGGGGCTGGACAACTGGCGCTGGTGGGTTGGGGCGGCGCTGCTGTTCACGGTGACCGCCTCGTGGACCTATCACTGGAGCAAGACCTGGGTGTCGATCGGAGTGTTCCTGCTGCCGCCGTGGTGGCCGATCACCAAGGTCTTGATCAACGGCTACGTCATCGAATTCCTGATCGTTCTGATCGCGGCCTGGATACACCTGCGCCGGGACGGCCGGTCCGCCCTGAGCGAGCGTTCGGCCGAGCGTTCGATCCGATTCCCGCTCCCGCGGCGCCGCGATCCGGAGTCTCCTTCGTGCCCAACCCCTTCCCCATGACCGATCCCGGAATCCGGTAGGGCAGGCCAGGTTCCGGCCGAGGGGTTGCTGTGGCCCAGATCATGCGGGCGCTCAACGCGGCGGCATGGGCGGCAGCGGCGCCGTACCGGCAATTGGCCTAGGGCCTTTGCGATCTCTTTACCTGCGGATTCCCTTCGGTTTCCACCCGAAATCGATCTCTTGCCGGGTAGGTCGGCCGGGGTTACGGTTGCTTCCTGCGTCGCGAAGCAATCGGTCACCGCCAGGTTGCTGGACCTCCCGCTCGCCGGGAGGTATTACTTCGGTGTCGCACGAATATTTCGCTCGACAGGGCCGGAGGTTTTCCCGCTATGACGAAGAAGAAGGCTCAGCCCAACCCGATGTTCGCGGTGACCATGGTCAATGCCATCCATCAGGATGTCGATGGCTACGGGGACAGATGGGTAGCCACCGTCGATCACGGGAATATGCGCGCCGACTGGATCGCGGCCGCCGTTGCCAAGGACGCGCGTACGGTCCGGATCTGGTGCGACGACTGCGGGAACAGCGTCCATCTGTGTGCGGAGATCCGGGACTACCTGCCCTCGGATGTGCGCAAGGCACTGGCCGACGCCTGGGAGCACTACCACCCGACGCACCACGCCTCGTAGTCGGCGGTTCGCGAGTCAGACGAGATCGAGGACCTGAACCAACGGGCGGCGCAGCGAACGCGCCGTCGGAGGTCCCGCGTACGCGAGTCGGAACAGCAGCACCTCGGCATGGTCCGCATCGGTCTCGAACACCCGTCGATAGCGCTCGCGCAGCTCGCGGAGTTCGGCCTGCTCGCGTTTACAGAGGCCGTGGCCACCGCCGCGTTCGAGGCGGGCGAAAAGGTAGGGCAGTGCGGTCATCGGTTGCAGTGCAATGCCTTTCGCCGTCGCGGTGAGCCACATCCGCTGCATGGTGCGCCCGCCGCGCAGATAGCTTTCGCGTGACACACCCGGCATCGTCAGCAGCCCGACCGCGGCGGCGCCTGCCACCGCGCGCCGCGAAAGGTCTTCCAGCGCACGGCCGCCGCCGATCTCGGCCAGACATTCCGCGACCCGCCACTGGCTGAGCAGTCGCAGCGCTCCGCGTTCGGCCGCGGTGAGTTCGGCGGTGGCGATATCGAGACCGTAGGGTTCGGCTCGCACTTCCTCGGGTGTCCACCGGTAGCCGCTCATCGCTTCGCGGTGCATCGCCCGGTTCAGCAGACCGATGCGATCGCTCGCGCCGATCAGCGCGCCGAGCTCCGCCAATTCCGTTCTCTCGCAGGACAGCTGCAATCGTCCGCCGAATTCGCCACAGGCGGTAACCAGCGATTGCGCCGTCTCCGCATCGAGCGGTCGCCGCAACTCGCGCCGCCGGTTGGTGACCCGGGTCGGGATATGCGCGACGAGCGGTGACGCCGCCGATTCCGGTGCGCCGGACAGTTCGACCGTGGCGACGAGGTCGGCTCTGGGCCACGTCCGGATCTGCGTGCGCAATCCGAGTTGCCCGGCCGCGAGCTCGATATTCTCCAGCAGCGCTCCGAACGCGACCCACGTTGCGCCGTGCGCGAAGTCGAGGCTGGGCAGGTCGCGTCTCGGGTCGTGACGGCACTCCAGGACCGCCTTATCGCGCCGCCAGGTCAGCGCCCACGGCTGCGCATTGTGTGCGGAGGGTGCCAGTGTGCCCATGGCCGCGATCCACCGCACGGCATCGTCGGATGCCGTTGCGCGCTCCGATGGTTGCGGTGGCAGCGGCGGATCCCTTCGGGCCTCGTCGGCGATCGCGAATAATGCTGCGGGCGCGGCAGGTTCGCGATAGATGCAGTGCTTCGCGTCGATCAACTCGCCGGGATCGACGTAGTAGCGCCCGGATCCGACCGGTTCGCCGAGCAGCAGTCGCCGCGCCGCATCCGCGACGATCGCGCCGCCGAGCGCCACACCGGAGGCGAGCTGAGGCCAGCTGCCGATCGTCCGTCCGACCTCGGGCAGCGAGGCCGCCGCGCGAGTGCTGAGCCGGGCCGCGTCGAGGATTTCGAGGACGTACGGGATCTTCTCCGGTGTCGTGGCATCGCGCAGATCCGCGGCCCGTACCGAACCGAGCAGACCGTGGAAGATCGGCCGATCCGGTTCGATATCGAAGCGCTCGATATCGAGGAGGCCGCGATCGCTGGTCTGCATGAGCACCGGAATGCCGTGGACGCGTGCCCGCTCTCGGAGCAGCACCTTGGTGTGCAGATCGTCGCACCCCTCGACCAGCAGATCGAGACCACCGCCGCCGAGCAGGAAGTCGTCGACGGCCTCTGGTCGAATCCCCTTCGGGCACCGCTCGATTCGAAGATATGGATCGATCTCGAACATCTGTCGCGCCGCGATGACCGACTTCTCGATGCCGAGGTCAGCGACGCGGGCGCGGATGCGATTCAGATTCGACAGGCCGAGCCGGTCGAGGTCCGCGATCTTGAACGAACCGCCGATTCCTTCGAGTGCGAGGGTGAGCGCGGCCGCACTGCCGACCGAGAGCCCGACCACGCCGATCCGCATCCGCGCCAGCCGCTGCTGTTCGTCCCGGGTGATCCGGTAGCGGTTGCGGTCCGTGCGGACTTCCCGAAATTCTGTCTCGGGCAACACATGTACGAGATCGGCCGACCACGGGTACCACACCCACCTGCCGTATTCGGCGGGATCCGTGCCGTGCAGCTGCCCTATGCGTTCGTCCAACTCGGTATGGGGACAAGCGGGTTCGCGTGCGAGCACGAGTTGTCGCAATTGCGCGGGAAGCGTGTCGTGTACCCGCACGTCCGTTGTCGCCAGTAGTTCGGATAATGCCGACCGGTCCCTATCGATGGCCAGATCGAAATGAATTGGCCGCCATTCGGGAAGGTCATCGTTCTTGTCGGCGCGCTCCCGTAGATCCCGGCCCAAATCGATGCGCAAAACCCCTCCCGGCGTGTGCGTGCGGATCGCTCTACCAAGGTCTACACCCGACCAGCCGGTAACTAGTTATGATTGAGCAAGCCGGTGGAGATCGTCGAAATCGACCCGCGCGTCAGTGGGTTCGCGGCAGGGCGGCGCGTGCTATTCGGCTGGAACGTGGGTCGCCGCGACCGCGTCCGCGGGGTAGATCATCCGGTCCGGCGGGTTGCTCGTGCGATGTGCCAGCGGATAGTAGATGGCCGCTGTGAAGACGATGCCGACGATCCAGGAGATATCCGCGCCGCCGAGCAGATCGGTGATCGGGCCGGTGTAGAGCTTCTGTGCGAGGAACGGGATCTGGGCGAGAATGCCGAGGGTATAGCAGGCCAGCGCGGCGAAGTTCCAGCGTCCGTAGCGGCCGTCCGGATCGTAGAGCGCCGGGATATCGATGCGCTCGCGCGAGATCAGGTAGTAGTCGATCAGGTTGATCGCACTCCACGGGGTGAAGACCATGAGCAGGACGAGTACGAAATTCTTGAAGTTGTCGAGGAAGTCGGCGCTGGCACCGATGGCGATCAGCATCGACACCACGGTGAAGCCGACGATATAGGCCGCCCGCGCGGCTTGGGTGGTGTGCGACCGACCGTTGAATGCGGTCACCGAGGTCAGGATGGACATGAACCCGCCGTAGGCATTGAGACAGTTCACCGTCAGCTTGCCGACCACGATGACCAGGTAGATCAGCAGCGCGATCGCGGACGGTCCGGCGAGGTCGCCGATGAAGCCGACTTGATTGCCCAGGAACGCTTTTCCGGCGACCGCGGCCACCAGCGCGCCGAGCGTCATCGCCCACTGCGAGCCGAGCACGCTGCCCGCGAAGGTGGACCAGAAGGTGGTCCGGGCACTGGTCGTGCGGGGCAGATAGCGCGAATAGTCCGCGACGTACGGTCCGAAGGTCAGCTGCCATCCCGCACCGAGGGAGATCGCGAGGACGAAGGTCGCGATGTCGAAGGATTCGGTACCGACGTAGGCGCTGACGTCATATTCGGCGAACAGCCGGATGGTCAGGTACGTGAAACCGATGATGCCGACCACGGTCGCGATTCGCCCGATCACGTGGATCAGCCGATAGCCGGTCACCGCGACCACTGCCGTGAGCGCACCGAAGACGAGTATGCCGACGGTCGAATTGTCCACGTGCAGGATCTTGTTCACCGCCTGACCGGCCAATACCGTACCGGTCGCGGCGAAACCGAGATACATCACGATCACCAGTAACAGCGGCACTACCGCACCGAGGACGCCGAATTGCGCTCTGCTGGAGATCATTTGCGGCAATCCGAGCCGCGGACCCTGCGCCGAATGCAGTGCCATCACGATGCCGCCGAGAATATTGCCGAGCAGCAATCCGATAATCGCCCACAGCGCGTCGGCGCCGAATACCACCGCCAACGCACCGTCGACGATCGCGGTGATCTGCATATTCGCCCCGAACCAGAGGGTGAATTGATTGCGCGGCGTGCCGTGGCGTTCGGCATCGGGAATTACTTCGATGGTGCGGCGCTCGATCGGCAGTCCGGCGTCGATTTCGTCGTGGTGCGGCATGGATCCGCCTTCCATCAGGAGAAGGGGAGCAGCTGGGACAGCCTGCCCAGATGCATAGTCCTGTATATACAAGTGACTGTCAACCGGAACGGCTAGGGTTGCGGCCAGGCGACGTGAGAGGTGGTAGCGATGGCCCGCCCGGTGGGCGATGCAGACCTGGCGGTCTTGTTCGCGGCGTCCGGACCCGATGCGGCACCGGCGTACGAGCGGATCAAGACCCTTATCCGCACGCAGATCGGTGCCGGACGCTGGGTCGCGGGGGATCAGCTGCCCTCGGAGCATCAGCTGGTCGACGCGCTCGGAATCTCCCGCATGACGGTCAACCGGGCACTGCGTGAGCTGGCCGCGGCCGGGGTGGTCGTTCGGATGATGGGGGTCGGCACCTTCGTCGCACCCGCGAAGGTGGCCTCGCCGCTGTTCGAGGTGCGCAATATCGCCGATGAGATCCAGCAGCGCGGTCACCTGCACCGCACCGAGGTCATCTTTCTGCGCAGCGAACCTCTCGACACCGCCAACCCACTGCTCGACGATTGGCCGAGCGATTCGGTATTCCATTCGCTGCTGGTGCATTTCGACGACGAGGTGCCGATCCAGGTGGAGGACCGCTACGTCAACCCCGCGGCCGCACCCGGCTATCTCGACCAGAATTTCGCCGGGATCACCCCGAACCGGTACCTCAGCGAGGTGGCCCCGCTGGTGCGCGGTGAGCACGTCGTCGAGGCGGTACAGGGCAGCCAGGAGGACTGCAGGCTACTGCGTATCCGCCGCACCGAACCGTGCCTCCAGATCCGCCGTCGCACTTGGTCCGCGAGTGCCTTGGTGAGCGTGGCGCGCCTGGTCCACCCCGGCTCCCGCAGTCGCCTCGAAGGTGCGTTCGGCGCCTGATCCGGCTGGGCGGGAACATCTCGCGCGCATCGATCCGCGCGCCACACCCATTTTCGCCACGATTTCGTGCGTGTTGCTGCGGATCGTGTGTGTTGCTGCGGATCGTGTGTGTTGCCGTGGATCGTGTGTGTTGCCGTGGATCGTGTGTGTTGCCGTGGATCGTGCGTTGCCGCGAAACATGCGCGTTGCGCAGAAGGTGCGCGGCGTCGCGGTCAGGTGCCGAATTGCATGGCGTGGGTGACGATCGCGTCGAGACGCGCGTGATGTGCACCCTTCCAATAGGTTCGGCCGCAGTCGACGCACTGTGCGAACGCGTCGTAGGTGCGCTCGGTCTCGTCCGGGAGCTGGCCGCGCAGGGTCTGCTTATCGGTTATCCGCAGCGGGCCGTTGCAGGCGGTGCAGCGGGTCCATGGCGCAAGGTGCGGTGCGAAACGCGATAGCACGTCGTCGAGTTGCTCGACGGGACGGTGACTGTAAATGTATGCGCCAGCAAATATTTCGCGTCGACGCAGCAGTCCGCGATCGCGGGAGAGCAGGATGCGATGTTCGGTTGCCGAGCGCGTGGCGAGTGCGGCGTCGCCGATATCCGGATTTTCGTAGGCGGTGTCGACGCCGAGCAGGCGCAGCCGCCGCGCCAGGGTGCCGAGGTGGATATCCAGCAGGAAACGCATCGGTTCGTCGAATCGCTGCGGGCGCGCCACGGCGCGCACCGACACCGACTCGCCGTCGATGGGCAGATACGACGGGTCCACGGACCGACCATCGACCAGCAGTTCGCCCACCTCGGTGAGCGGCACGCCGAGCGATTCCACGATATGTCCGAGCGTCGACACGGTGTCGATCCGCACGGGGGAGCTACCGTCCCGCTGTGCGGCCGCGACGAACAGCCGCAATTCGGGCGCGAAATCAATCGTGATCTGCGCGGTGCTCACGCGGCCAGCATGCCAGGGCATGCGGTCCGGCGACCACCCGGTTTTACAAAGTCCAGGGCTCGGCGCGGCGGCGGACCGGTGGCTCGGCGTTGGCCATCGCCTCGAGGTCCTCGAGGAATTTGTCGATACTGTCGGCCGCCACGTGTGTGGAGCCGATCTCGTAGCGGACCTTTTCCTCGGTGCTGTCCATGACCGTGGTGATGAGCTCGTCCTTCAGATCGCGGATGAGCTGGGTGCGCATCTGGGCGATCTGGTCGCGGCCCTGGCTGCGGACCCGGGCGACCTCGGCGTCGGCGAATTCGCGCATCTTGGCGATGATGCGTTCGGCGTCGGCGCGCGCGTCCTCGCGGATGTGCTCGAGTTCGGCCTGGGCGTCGGTCACCGCGTTGTCGTAGGCGCGTTTGGCCTCGACGAGGCGGTCGGCCGCCTGCTGGTTCTCCTCGAGCTGTTTCTGAATATTGTTCTGCGCCTTGGCCATCAGCCGCTTGACCGGCGGCGCCACCCATTTGACGATGACGAAGATGATGACCGCGAAACCGAAGAGCTGGCTGAAGAAGATCGGCCAGTCGAAGGTGATGTGGAAAATGCCCGAGTCCTCGGACCCGGCTGCGCGGATAGCCCCTTCGGCAAGGATGCCGCTGTTGAGGTTCATTGGCTACGCTCGTTCTGATTTGTGGCCGGCGCTGGTGCCGGCGTGCCGATCCTTGATGCCGAGCACTCGATCGGCCAATGTCTCGGCGAGCGGTTCGACAGCCTCACGCAGCTCCGCGGCCACTTGGTCCGCCTGGGCCCGCAGTTCCGTCGCGGATTCCGCGACGATCCTGTCGGCCTCGTCCTGCGCTTCACTTCGCAACTGCTCGAGGATAATTCGGCCCTCGTGCCTCGCCTGGTTCCTGATCTCGACCGCTTCACTGCGCGCCTGCGCGACGGCGGCCTGGTATTTCGCTTCGGCGTCGGCGAACAAGGACTTGGCTTCCTTGTTGTCGACCGCGGTTTCGGCGACTCTCGCCTCGCGTTCCGCCAATACCTTGCGTATCGGCGGAACGACGAAGAACCACATGACCCCGAGCACGATCAGGAAGATCAAAAGCTCGGCGAAGAATGTGCCGTTGGGGATCAGGAAGTTCCCCTCGGCAACAACATCCGTTCGCGGAGTCATACTGAATTACTTACCTGGAGTAGCGAATACGAAAAGCGCCATGAACGCTAGATTGATGAAGTACGCCGCCTCGACCAGACCGACGGTCAGGAAGAAGTTACCGCGGAGGCGACCCTCGGCTTCCGGCTGACGGGCAACGCCGTTGATCAACGCGGCGCCGGCGAGTCCGTCACCGATACCCGCGCCGATGGCGCCACCGCCCATAATGATGCCGCCGCCGATGAGCGCGCCCTGGACGATGGCCGCCGTTGTTGCGTCTGCCATTTTTCACTTCCTGTTCTTTACTGAGATCGATCGGCGGCGCCGATCCGTAGTTGTTTCGAGCGACACGAAGCGTCGCAGGGGCTAATGCTCGTCCTCCAGCGACATCGACTGGCTGAAGTAGAGGACGGTCAACAGCGAGAAGATGAATGCCTGGATGGCTCCGACGAAGAGATCGAAGAGTTTCCAGATGGCATTCGGCCCCCAGCTGATCCAGAACGGGAACAATGCGATCACCGAGACCATCACGCCGCCCGCGAACATGTTGCCGAACAATCGCAGCGACAGCGAGAGCGGTTTGGCGACTTCCTCGATGACATTGATGAAAACCATCGGGCCCCATCCGGTGTGGCCCTTCAGCAACTGCTTGGCATGGCCACCGGGGCCGCGCCGATAAATACCCGCACCCTGATACATGATGAAGACGAACAGGGCCAGCGCGTAGACGAAATTGACGTCCGACGCGGGCGGTGCGATCAATTCGCCGTGTCCGTACTGCACCGGCAGCACGGACAACCAGTTCGACAACAGGATGTAGATGAACAGCGTGACGGCCAGTGGCAGCGCGAACGGCGCGACCTTCATGCCGATCGCGCTTTCCACCTGGTTGCGCATCTGGACCGTGACGGTCTCGAAGAACAGTTGCACGCCGTTGGGTACGCCCGAAGTCAGCTTCGCCCGCAGGTAGAACGCCAGACCAAGCACGATCGCCGCCGCGAGAGCGGTCGAAATGATCGTGTCGACATTGAAGTCCATACCCCACAGATGCGCGACCGCATGTTCGCCGACCTTGATTTTCGGCTCTTCGGCGGGCGCTTCCTCCGCGAGCACCGGAAGCGCCGACTGGGCGATGAAGGCGAGTTGATTCGTCATGATTGCTGGCGAAGCTCCTTCACTTCAGGCAAGACGGTGACCAACACCAGAATCACTTGAAAGGCGGCCAGGCCGAAGAAGATTCCGATGCCGTGCGGCCTTGCCAGGAAACCCACTGCGAGCGAACCGCCGGTTATTGCGATCAGTCGAGTCGCCGAGGAGAGGTACAACCCCTGCTTCCTCGGTTTCTCGGCGTCGGCGACGCGGTTGACCGTCAATCGGGTCAGTTGGGCATTCACCCAACCGAGTCCGAGTCCGATGCAGATGAACATGCCTAGCAGCAGCCCGTCTAGTGGACCGGCCGCAGCAAGAGTCAACACGCCGACGCCTATTGCGAAGACGGTCGCACGGCGCATTCGGAGTGCATTGACATCCACCTCGACACCGTCCTCGGTCATCATCCCACCTCGTAGTGGGGTCTTGATTGATCGATAGCATACACATTAGGAACCCTTTTGCGAGGCAATGTTTTTGATCTTTCTCGGGCGGGTTTTCGTACGATGTCCATCGGGGGACAGTGTCATGCCGAAGACAACTTGATCAACCGAAGATCTTGGTTCGCGCCGGGTAAATCGGACAAAACGGTCACCGTATCGCTGGCCGCTATTGCTCGGCTTATTCGAGTTCGGCGCCTAATTTCGGTCATGTATTTGTAAAGAGATTCTAAAGCAATCGCCGGTAGGTCGAGCTGGAGTCGGCTGGCGGCAGCCGATCGGGCGATCGCCGTGGTATCCGGATACCGCATCCGGGCGGAAACTCTGGATAGCTGGCGCGCTGCCGTTCGGTCCGAACTGTACGGGGTGGCATGGTTCAGGTGAAGTCGAGGTCGGCGGCGCCGACCCAGGTGGTGAGTGCTTCGGTCAAGCCTGCGGTCATGGGTTCCTCGGTTGCCCATGCAACGTAACCGTCGGGGCGCAGCAGGACGGCGGCGGGGGCCGGGATCTCGCCGAGACCGGGGATGGACCAGTGCCCGGCGCGGCTGGCGGCGCTGATGATCTCGACCCGGTCGCGCCATTCCGGGACTGCGGGCACGTCGTTTCCATTGAGTACCAGCAGGACCGGGCGGCCCGCGCGCAGCAGTGCGTGGACGCGGGTTTCGCTGTCGGCGGTGCTGATATCGGCATCCGGGACGCGACGGCCGATGAGCGGGTGCTCGCCCTTGATGTCGTAGCGGATATCGAGTGCGGTGATCATCAGGCCGAGGCGGTGGCGCACCTGGTCCATATCGATCAGGTCGCTCATGATGTCGCGCAGTGCGTCGGCGTGTGGGCCGGGGCGTCCGAGCGCGGTCTGGGCGCGGGTGTTGTGCAGGACGCGCGCGGCGATGGGGTGGCGCTCGGACTCGTAGGTGTCGAGGAGTTCATCGGATGCGTTGCCGCGCAAGGTGGCGGCGAGCTTCCAGCCGAGATTCATCGCGTCCTGCAAACCCAGGTTCTGGCCCTGACCGCCCGCCGGGTAGTGGATGTGCGCGGCATCCCCGGCCAGGAAGACGCGGCCCACGCGGTAGCGGTCGGCTTGGCGGGCGGCATCGCTGTAGTGCGAGATCCAGCGCGGGCTGTGCATCCCGAAGTCGGTGCCCGCGAGTTCGGTGAAGTTGGCGCGGAAGTCCTCGAAACTCAGTTCGGCGCCGCGCTCCAGGACGAGGTCGTGGCGCTGCACGAGCAGTCGGTACCAGCCGGGCTCGAATTGGACCACAGAGAAGTCGCCCGCACCGGCGCGGTGCGCGAAGACGGTCTGTGCGGGCGGATCGGCCAGTTCGACATCGGCGAGCATGCCCGTCGCGGTCGCATCGGTGCCGACGTAGTCGATGCCCGCCAGTTTGCGTACCGCGCTGCGGCCGCCATCGCAGCCGACCAGGTAGGCCGCGCGAATCCGGCGTGGATTCGGGCCGCCGATTTCCACCTCGACACCCACCGCGTCCTGATGGAAACCGACAACGGGTGAACCCCACTGCACGACCGCGCCGAGTTCGGTTGCGCGTCGGTCGAGTTCGCGCTCGATCACCGACTGCAGGACGGCGAGGGTGTAGGGGTAGCGGGTATTGAAGTCGCTGAAGTCCAGGCGCAGGCCGCCGAAGTGCCCGGCCTGCATGACGCGGCCGAGCGGGAACAGGTCGTCGAGCAGGCCGCGCTGATCGAGCATTTCCATGGTGCGGGCGTGGATCCCACCCGCCCGCGATTCGCCGGTGCGCGCCGGAAGTCCATCGACGAGCTCGACATCCACGCCGGCCAAGCGCAGTTCGTAGGCCAGCATCAGCCCGGTCGGTCCGGCGCCGGCGATCACCACATCGGTCGTTTCCATGTCGGTCTCCTTAACGTTGTTAAGCGATTTAACGTTGTTAAGGAGACCAGAACATTGTTAAGGTGTCAAGGGGTCGGACAGCAGGAGGTGACAGTGAAGATCGATGCGACGGTGATCGCCGAGGCAGCGTTGGGTTTGCTCGACGAGGTCGGTCTCGACGGACTGACCATGCGGAAGGTGGCCGGGGCCCTGGATGTGCAGGCACCCGCCCTGTACTGGCATGTCAAGAACAAGCGCGAACTACTCGATGCGATGGCACGGCGGGTATTCGTCTCCGCTGTCGACGGGATCGAGGCGCCGCGGCAAGGAGAGGACTGGCAGGACTGGGTGGTGGCGGTGGCCGGACGGTTGCGCCGGTCGATGCTGCGCTATCGGGACGGGGCGAAGGTGCTGGCCGGAACTTATGTCAGCGATGAAGCCATGTGGCGCACCACGGAACTGACCCTGCGCACGCTCGAGGACGCGGGTTTCTCGGTGGACCATGCCGAGCGGGTGTTTCCGATCCTGCTGCACTACACGATCGGGTTCGTCATAGAGGAACAGGCGCAATCCGGCGCGGAGTACTCCGACGGCAATCCCTACGATCCCGCGCGGATGGCGCACACAGTCGATGCCGAGCGTTATCCGCGGACCGCCCGGATGGTGACCGAGCTGTTCGACGCCGATACCGATGTCGAATTCGAACGCGGCCTGCGGGTCATCCTGGCCGGAATCCTCGCCACTCGATCTTCGTGAGCGCTCAGCGGCCGAAGCCCACCAGACCGTCGGCGAGCGTGCTGACATTCAGCGCGTCGAGCACCTGTTGCCGGATGTCCGGGCATTGGGTGGTGGTGATGCGATCGACGATGGCCCGGTCCTTCACAACGGTGTCGTTGAGGCCGCCGTTGCGGGCCGCCCAATCGTGCACCGTGCCGTTGAAGCCGAGCTTGCCGAGCTGCGCGCCCTCGGTGCGCCAACGGTCGACCTCGGGTTCGAGCATGTCGCACAGCTGTTTTGCCGCCGTCGGGGTGATCTCGTCCGGATCGGGCACCTGTGCGGAGCTGCCCGGGGACGAGAAGGTGATGGTGATGTCGGGATGGGAGGTCGGCGTGGCGAGCACCGGGTCGAGGGGGCCGTTGCCGCCGCAGCCGGCGAGCAGGGCAACCGCCACGGTCGCCGCGGCCAGCGTGGCGATGGATCCGATCGAGGGCATCGGTACTCCTTATTATTCTTTTGTTTCCGGTGACAGCTCGTAGACGACGTAGGCGGTGCGCACCACCGGTAGAGCAACATTGCGTACTCGGATGCCGCCGGGGGTGGTGCCGCGTTCGGTGCCTGCGTGCGCGTGCCCGTGGATCGCGAGGTCGGCGCGCTGGTCATCGATGGTTTCGCCGAGTAGATAGGAACCGAGGAACGGGTAGATCTCGCGTGGCTCGCCGTGCAGGGTGTCGCTGATCGGGGAGTAGTGGGTCAGCGCGATCGTGATATCGGTGTGCAGGCCCGCCAGCGCGTCGCGCAGCATCTCCGCGAGGTCGACGGTGTGCGAGGCGAATTCGCGCATCACGCGTTCGCCGAAGACGCTCGCGCATTTGCCCGCGAAACCACCGCCGAAGCCCTTCGTCCCCGCGATGCCGAGGGTATGGCCATCGACCGCGAATTCTGTTGCGGTGCCTTCCAAGACGGTGATGCCGTGATCGGTGAGCTCGGCCGTGATCTCGTGCTGCGCGTCGCTGTGGTGGTCGTGATTGCCGAGCACCGCGACGACCGGAACGCCGAGATCGGCGAATTCCGCGGCGACGACGCGGCCTTCCTCGACCGTGCCGTGCCGGGTGAGATCACCGGCCAGCAGCAGCACATCGGCGCGGTCGTGCAGTTCCGCGAGCGCCGGGCGGAGTTCGCCGCCCGACTCGGCGCCGAGATGGATGTCACCGATTGCCGCGATCCGCATGCCACACTCCTTCCGGTCTCAGTCCGCCAGCGCCTCGGCGGCTCCCGGTGCGCAGGGCGGCGTGACGTGCACGTCGTTGTGGATGTGGGCGCGCGGAAGTTGTTCGCGCACGACCTTTTCCATCTGCAGCTTGCGTTCGATACTGCTCACCTCGCCGCCGAGGACGACGACATCGCCGCGGATCGTCACCTGCACCCCGAGCTCGGCGGTGCGCGGATCCTCGGCCAGCGCCCGGCGCAGGTGCGCGACCAGATATTGGGGTCGATCCATTCACACCACCCGCTTCGGTTCGATTACTCCGAGATCGTCCAGCAATCCGAGGAAGGCTCGGGCGTAGGGGGAAATGTCGGTTTCCTTGCGCACCCGCTCCCAATCCACTTGTTCGCGCAGATCGCGTGCGATCGTCAGCAGTGGGCTCAGGTCCAGTCGGTGCGCATCGAAGACCAGCAATTTGTCGATCATCAGGTCGGTCGCGCTGATCACCGGCGCCATCGTCGGGCCGACCCGCATCATGTCGGCGCGATCGAGCAATTCATCGGTGACGGCACGGTTGTTCGGCCGGTAGATCAGGTCGATGAGGACGCCGCTGTCATAGACCTTGGTCAGCCAGTCCTCGGGTGGATCGGCGACCCGCAATCCGCCGCGGGCCAGCGCACTGCGGGCCTGCGACAGGTCGGCGGGTTTGATGAAGATGTCGACGTCGTGCTCCGAGGCGGGCCCGCCGCGCGCGTACACCGCGCAACCACCCGCGACCGCGAAGCGGATACCGGCATCCGCCAGCGTGTTCACCGCCCGGGTGAGCGCGTGCAGCAGTTGGTCGATCGTCGGGACCATATGTGCGCCATACCCGCGGTTCGGTCGGCTAATCGCCCGCGGCGCCCGGCACGGCCATATCCGGCTCAGTCCTTGCCGAGCGCCCGCGCGAGTTGGCGCTTGTTCATCTTCGAGCGGCCCTTGATATTGCGTTGCCGGGCCTCGTTGTACAGCTGGTCACGGGTCGGGCCCTTCGGACCACTGCGGCCCGAGCGCTGCCCACCGCGCTGCTGCGGCGACTTGTCCTTTATCGAGGAGCGGCTCGCGGTCTTGGACTGCCCGGCTTGGGCGCGATTCTTATTGACTGTCCGCGCGGCGATTTCCTTCGCCCGCTTCCGGCTCGCGCCCCGGTCTTCTGCCGAGTCTCTGATGTGCTCGTACTGCCGTTCCTGTTTATTGCTCCATTCCTTTGGCATGTCACACCTCCTGGCCGCCGAGTACCCCGGCTCGTTTCGTGAAACCAGGGCGTGGGCTCGATAGGGGGAACGATCAGCGTCGATATGCTGGCCAGGTGAAGGTGGTTCCTGGCACGTTGGTGACCGTCGCCGATGATCTGGACGCGGTGACGACGGTCGGGCACGAGGACGATCCGGCCGATGCCGGGTTGACGAACGACGACGTCGCGGCGCTGTGGGCGTCGGTGCAGGCGTGGTACCGGATGGGGACGACGCCCGCGATTCAGACCTGTCTGCGGCGCAACGGGAAAATCGTGCTGAACCGAGCGATCGGGCACGGCTGGGGTAATGCGCCGAAAGACGGTCCGGATGCGGAGCAGGTGCTCGCGACGCCGGAGACACTGTTCTGCGGGTTCTCCACGGCCAAGGGTGTGGCCGCGACGCTGATGTTCATGCTGATCGAACAGGGTGCGTTCGCGCTGAATGATCCAGTGTGCGAATACATTCCGGAGTTCGCGGCGCACGGCAAGGATGCGATCACCATCGGCGATGTGCTGTCGCATTCGGCCGGAGTGCCGTTCATCACGCCGCCGTACAAGGGCGTCGAGCTGGTACTCGACGAGGAGTTGGCCGTACAGGGTTTGGCCGATCTGGTGCCGAGTTGGCCGCGGGGTCGGTTCCGGGTCTATCACGCACTGACCAGCGGTTTGATCCAACGGCTGCTGGTGCAGCGGGCCACCGGGAAGCGGATGCGCGAACATCTCGCCGAACAGGTGCTCGAACCGTTGGGCTTCCGCTGGAACAACTTCGGGGTCCGCCCCGAGGATGTCGACAAGGTCGTGCCCAGTGTGAAGACCGGCCCGCCACCGTCGCGCATGTCGATGCTTCTGGCGCGCAAGGCCCTCGGCGGCCGGATGGACGGTGCGACCGCCAGATCCGCGAATCGGGATTTCCTGACCGCCGAACTGCCGTCGGGCAATATCGTCACCACGGCCTACGAGCTGTCCCGTTTCTACGAAATCCTCACTCGCGGTGGCGAACTCGATGGCGTCCGGATCATCGAGCCCGGCACGCTCCGCGAAGCGATCCGCCCTGCGCGCCGCATACCCGGCCTGGCCGGACGAGTCAGCAGCGCGGGCTTCGAGCTCGGCGCTCGCCGCTCGAAGTTCGGGCGCAACACTCAGTCGCACTTCGGCCGCAGCGGCCTGACGACCCAGTACGGCTGGGCCGATCCCACCCGCGGACTCTCCGGCGCGATCCTCACCAGCGGCAAGGCCACCACCGACACCCAGCGCCCCTGGGCTCTGGTAGCCCAGATCTCGAACACCATCGGCCAACTCGCGCCCGCCGATCGGCTGTTCGGCACCGACTGATTCAGTTGTCGCGGATCGCCTCGGCGAGGATTTGTGCCGCGTGCCGAGGCCGGGCTTGCGGATCCAGGTGCTCGATTTGGGTTCGGCAGCTGAAACCGTCTGCCAGGACCAGGGTTCCGGGCTCGCGCTTGCGGATGGTCGGCATGAGTTTGTCTTCGGCGCAGGCTACCGAGACGTCGTAGTGGCCGCGTTCGAAGCCGAAGTTGCCTGCCAGGCCGCAGCATCCGGTATCCAGCACTTCGACGTCGAGTCCGGTTGCGGTCAAGAGCCTTTGGTCGGCCTCGTAGTGCAGGATCGCGTGCTGATGGCAGTGTGGTTGGACCATGGCGTGCACGTCGACGCGCGGGGATTCCCAGTCGTCGGCCTGTTCGGTGCGGATTTCGCCGAGGGTGCGGACCTGATTCGCCAGGCGGTGGGCGTCTTCGTCGCCGGGGAGCAGTTCGGTGAGATCGGAGCGGAAGACGGCGGCGCAGCTCGGTTCGAGCACGACGATCGGAGTGCTCGAGCGCAATTGGGGTTCGAGCTGACGCAAAGTGCGGCGCAATACTCGTTTCGCGGTGGGGAGTTGGCCGATGGAAATCCAAGTCAATCCGCAACAGACTGTGCGCCTTGGTATTTCGGTCTCGAATCCGGCGGCCTCCAGCACGGTCACCGCGGCTTCGGCTATTTCGGGGGCGAAGTTACTGGTGAAGGTGTCGGGCCACAGCAGCACTCGGCCGCGGTGGCCGCGCTCGTCCGCTGCGCGGCGGGCGAACTTCTCGGTGAAGCGTTCGCGGGCGAAGCGCGGCAGTTCGCGGCGCGGGTCCACACCGCCGAGCCGTTTGAGCAGCCCACCCGTGCCCCGGCTCTGTGCGAGTGCATTGGCCGGTGCGGATACGGCGGTGGCGAGGCGCGCCCACAGCGGGATCCAGCCCATCGAATAGTGCGCCATCGGCCGGACGCGGTGTTCGTAGTGGTGGGAGAGGAATTCGGCCTTGTAGGTGGCGGCCACGTTTCCGGTGAGTTCGGCCGCGAGTCGCGCCAGCGGGAGATCAATCATTCGTCCACCCCCTCCTGTCTCGGCACAGTGCGGCTACCCACTCCGGTGCGCGGCACACCCGCTGATTGCCTGCCCATTCGCTGGGTATGACCGGTCTGACCAACCCGGATACCAACAGGAGATCCTCATGAAGCAACAGGTTGGTGACTACGTCCTGCAACGACTACGGGAGTGGGGCGTTGACCAAGTCTTCGGATACCCCGGCGACGGCATCAACGGTCTGGTCGCCGCTTTCGGTCGCGCGCATAACAAACCACAGTTCGTGCAGGCCAGGCACGAGGAAATGGCGGCCTTCCAAGCCACCGGATTCGCCAAGTTCAGTGGGAAGGTCGGCGTCTGCACGGCCACCTCGGGACCGGGTGCGATCCATCTGCTGAATGGTCTCTACGACGCCAAACTGGACCATGTCCCGGTCGTGGCGATCGTCGGTCAGACCGCGCGCAGCGCCATGGGCGGCAGCTATCAGCAGGAAGTCGACCTGCAGAGTCTGTTCAAGGATGTTGCCAGCGATTATCTGGTCGAGGTCAATGTCTCGAGCCAATTGCCCAACGCGCTGGACCGGGCGTTCCGAACGGCGATGACCCGGCATGCGCCCACCGCGGTGATCATTCCCGCCGACTTGCAGGAAGAGCCCTACGAGCCGCCCGAACACGAGTTCAAGCAGGTGCCGTCCAGCCCACCGCATGCGGTGACTGCGACGGTGATCGCGCCGTACACCGAGATCGAACAAGCCGCCGAGATCATCGATGCCGGATCCAAGGTCGCGGTGCTCGTCGGTCAGGGCGCACGCTCGGCCGCCCGCGAGGTGGTCGAACTCGCCGAACTCACCGGTGCTGGTGTGGCGAAGGCGCTGCTCGGCAAGGATGTGCTGCCGGATGATCTGCCGTTCGTCACCGGGCCGATCGGGTTGCTCGGCAGCAGGCCGAGTTATGAAATGATGCGCGACTGCGACACTTTGGTCATCATCGGGTCGAATTTCCCTTATACCCAGTTCATGCCGGAGTTCGGTCAGGCGCGTGCCGTGCAGATCGATATCGACGGCACCATGATCGGCATGCGCTATCCGACCGAGGTGAATCTCGTCGGTGACGCGAAAGCCACACTGGCCGAACTCATTCCGCTATTGCGCCGCAAGCAGGATCGATCCTGGCGGGAGAAGATCGAGCAGAATGTGGTCCGCTGGTGGGACACGGTCGAGCGGCAGGCGATGTTGCAGGCCAAGCCGGTCAACCCGATGCGCGTGGTTTGGGAGCTGTCGAAACAGCTTCCCGATAATGCGATCGTCACCGCGGACTCCGGCTCGTCCACCAACTGGTATGCCCGCTGCCTGCGATTCCGCATCGGTACGCGCGGCTCGCTCTCGGGCACCCTGGCGACCATGGGACCCGGCGTGCCCTATGCCATCGGCGCCAAGTTCGCGCATCCGGAACGACCGGCGATCGCATTGGTCGGTGACGGTGCCATGCAGATGAACGGAATGGCCGAACTGCTCACCATCGCACGCTATTACCGGCTGTGGAGTGATCCCCGGCTGATCGTGTGCGTCTTCCACAACAATGATCTGAACCAGGTCACCTGGGAGCTGCGTTCCATGGGCGGCGCACCGAAATTCGAAGAGTCGCAGATACTTCCGGAAACCTCCTACGCCGATCTCGCGCGCTGTATGGGGCTGCCTTCGGTCGCGATCGACGATCCGGACCAGCTCGCCGACGCATGGAGCCTGGCGCTGAGCGCGGATCGTCCGGTGCTGATCGATGTGCGCTGCGATCCCGAAGTACCGCCGATTCCGCCGCATGCGACCTATGAGCAGATGAAAGACACGGCGGAGGCGGTTATGCGCGGCGATCCGGATGGCTGGCATCTGATGTGGCAGGGCGTCAAGACCAAGGCGCAGGAATTCGTCCCGCATCGGAGTTCGTCATGACCTTGCCATCGACCGAGGATGTCGTCGATCGGTTGACGGCCGGTCGCTGTCCTATGGTGCGGCTCGAATCGACCTCGCCTGTCGAAGCGACCTGCGCGCGGAATCCTCGCCCCTTAAACCCAGGCCAACCCGAGCTAGCCTCGAGTCATGTGCCGAAATATCACTGCCCTGCGTGGGCTGGAGCCCGCCGCCACCCCGGAAGAGGTGCATGCCGCGGCATTGCAGTACGTCCGCAAGGTCGGCGGGCTGTCCAGCATTTCCGCAGCTACGCGCCCTGCGGTCGATGCCGCCGTCGCCGATATCGCGGCCGCGACCATGCGGCTGCTCGAACAATTGCCCGAGCGGAAGGTTCCGCCCAAGAACGTGCCGCCGCTGCGGCGGCCCGAGGTGCAGGCGCGCATCGACGCGCATTCGCACGATTGACGCTGCTCTGAGCAGATCTGCTGTGGGCAGCGTGGCGAGATTTTTGCGGTAGGCGCGCGGCACGGTGGAGTCATGGCTCACGATGACAAGACACCGTTGTTCAGTTGGCGCGCCAGGGAGCAGCTGCTCAGCAGGCGGATTCTGGTGCTGGACGGACCGCTCGACGACGATAACGGGACGCTGCTCATGACGCAGCTGCTCACCTTGGCCGCCGAGGACGCCGAAGCGGGGATCTCATTGTGGATCCATTCCCCGGGTGGTTCGGTTCCGGCGATGCTCGCCATTCGCGATGTGATGCGGCTGGTGCCCTGCGAGGTCTCCACCCTGGCGCTCGGATTGGCTTGCAGCGCAGGACAATTCCTTTTATCCGCTGGTACGCCGGGTCGGCGGTTCGCCCTGCCGCACGCCAGGGTGCTGATGCATCAGGGCTCGGCCGGAATCGGCGGCAGTGCCGTCGACGTCGAGGTGCAGGCCGATGACCTGCGCTACACCGTGGAGACGGTGCTCGGCATTATCGCGGGGGATACCGGCCAGCCGTACGACCGCATCTACGAGGATTCGCTGCACGACCGCTGGTTCAGCGCGGCGCAGGCCAAGGAGTACGGCTTCATCGACCACATTGTCGGCTCGTTCGGGGAAATCGTGCCCCAGCGCCAGCGGATCGGAATTTCGGCATGACCTACACCATTCCCAATGTGATCGCCCAGCATCCGCGCGGCGGTGAGCGGATCACCGATATCTACTCGCATCTGCTCGCCGAGCGGATCGTCTACCTCGGCACCCCGATCGATTCCGGCGTCGCCAACGCGCTCATCGCCCAGCTGTTGCACCTGGAGTCGGAGAGTCCGGAGCAGGAGATCAATCTGTACATCAACTGCGAGGGCGGCGATCTGTCCGCGATGCTCGCGGTGTACGACACCATGCAATTCATCAAGGCTCCGGTGGCGACCACCTGCGTCGGCCAGGCCATCGCGGTCGGCGCGGTACTGCTGGCCGGTGGCGAACCCGGTCGCCGCTCCTTGCTGCCACACGCCCGGATCGTCCTGCATCAGCCCGCCGCCCGCGGTCAGGGCGCGATTCCCGATCTGATCCTGCAAGCCGACGAGCTGGTGCGGATGCGCGCGGAAATCGAGTCGATCCTGTCGCGGCACACCGGGCAACCAGCTGAGCGACTGCGTCACGACACCGACCGTGACCGCGTCTTCACCGCACAGGCGGCCGTCGACTACGGCCTGGTCGACCACGTGCTGGGTGCCCGCGCCGACTGATCAGGCGGCGAGTGCCATGAGGGTGGGTCCAGCACTCGCCCGCGGCGCGGCCTGCCGGGCGAAGGTGAGCCGACGATGAGTGCGCAATTCGTCGGCCACCTGCTCGGTGAGACCGAACAGGGTGGTGCCGAGCGCACCGGCCAGCGCCGCGATCATCTCGCTCGACGGCTCCTTGCGGCCCCGCTCGACCTCGGACAGGTACTGCGGCGAAATACCCGCGCGACCGGCGGTTTCGACGAGGGTCTCGCGTTGCTCCTGCCGCAGCGTGCGCAGCCGTTCGCCGAGCACCTCGCGCCACAGCGGTTCCGCGGTGTGCCGAGGTCGGTCGTCGCGTCCACCTCGGATCGAGTGCAGCTCGGTCATAGGGAGAGCGTACGACCGCGCCTGCCGATCCGGCCGGGCATTACGCTGTGGGCGGACAAACATGCGAAGGCCCCATGTCAACGGACACAGGGCCTTTCGCGTCGAGTCGGGATCAGGGCAGCGGAATCCACTGGCCGAAGAACCAGAAGCCGTGGCCCTGCGGCTGCTGATCATGCCGCTGCTGGTCCTGGCGCTGATCCCCGCGCTGCTGATCGTGGCCCTGCTGTTGCTGCTCGATACCCGGACGCTGATCCTGCCCCGGATCGGCGCTCGCAACACCCGCACCAACGCCGAGCAGACCGACCAGCACACCGCCCGCGATCGCACCCTTCGCCAGCTTCGACTTGATCTTCATCCACGTTCCTCCTGTTGTCGGGTCTCCATCCGAGACCGCCGACCCGTCCGATCCGGACCGACAAGACAATCTTGGAAGCGCAAGATTTGTGCACCCTAGCCTGTGGCTGTGAGTTAGCTGGGATCCATTCGCGAAGGTCGGATCCGGCGGCCGCCGCCTCGCCGGACAACTCCTCGTCGCCGTACATATTGCGAGATCGGTTGCCAGACTTCGGATCTGGGTGCCGATGGTCGGGGTGACACCCGCTCGATGACCAGTGTGGCCCGGTCGGCGTTTAATCTGAGCAGATGACCATCCGCAAGGTGACCGTCCTCGGAACCGGGGTATTGGGATCGCAGATCGCATTCCAGACCGCATTCCACGGATTCGATGTCACCGCCTACGACATCAGCGACGAGGCCATCGCCGGTGCTCGCGACCGTTTCGCCAAGCTCGCGGCGACATATCGCATCGAAGTGCCGGGCGGCGATAGCAAGGCCGAGCAGACCGAGGCGAGCATCGTGCTGACCACCGATCTCGCCGCGGCCGTGCAGGATGCCGACCTCGTGATCGAAGCGGTGCCGGAGGTGCTCACCGTCAAGGAGCAGACCTACCGGCAGCTGGGCGAACTCGCGCCCGCGAAGACGATCTTCGCGACCAACTCGTCCACCCTGCTGCCCAGCGATATCAAGGACTACACCGGCCGCCCCGGCAAATTCCTCGCGCTGCACTTCGCGAATCTGGTGTGGCGGTACAACACCGCCGAGGTGATGGGCACGCCCGAGACCGATCCGCAGGTCTTTCGGGCGGTCGTCGAGTTCGCCGCCGCGATCGGCATGGAGCCGATCGAATTGCACAAGGAGAAGGCGGGTTACGTCCTCAATTCGCTGCTCGTGCCGCTGCTCAATGCGGCCATGGCCCTCGGCGCGGGCGGATTCGCCGAACCGGAGGCGGTCGACAAGACCTGGCGGATCGGCACCGGCGCACCGGTCGGGCCATTCCAAATGCTCGACGTCATCGGCCTGACCACCCCCTACAACATCCTGGTCAACAGTGCGGAGGGGCAGGAACTCGCGGCCTGGCTCAAGACCAACTACATCGATAAGGGCAAGCTCGGCATCGCCACCGGAGAGGGTTTCTACAAGTACTCCGAATAGCTCACGGCACGACCACCGGATGCATTTCGAGGTCGATGCCGAGGCGCGTGAGCATTTCACGGAATTCGCTCGCCGGGTAGCGCTCGTTCTCGGGCACCAGACCGAGAACGGCGCCGCTCCCGGGTTCGGGCAGCGGGCGGATCCGGTCGACCGCCCGCTCTGCGACAGCTATTCCGGCGCGGGCTCGGGTTCGGGGGATTCGTCGGGGGGTGCGGTGACGACATCGATCTGTTCGCCGAGGTAGCGGACTACCACGGCGAGGACGGCCGCTACCGGTACCGCGAGGAAGGCGCCGACGATGCCGTAGAGGGAGCCGCCCGCGGTGATCGAGACCAGGACCACAACGGCATGCAGTTTCATGCTGCGCGCCTGCAGGACCGGTTGCAGTACATTGCCTTCCAACTGCTGGACCGCGATGATGATGCCGAGCACGATCAGCGCGGTGGTGACGCCATTGCCCACCAGTGCCACGAGCACCGCCAGCGCCCCGGCGACGAATGCGCCGACCATCGGCACGAAACCGCCCATGAAGGTGATCACCGCGAGCACGAATGCCAGTGGGACGTGCAGGATCACCAGTCCGGCGCCGATGAACACCGCGTCGATCAGACTCACCAGCGCCTGGACGCGGATGAATCCGCCGAGGGTGGACCAGATGCGATTGAGCACCTCCTCGAGGTGCCTGCCACCGCGACTGCCGAGTACGGCATGCAGCCACGGCAGCAGCCGTGGACCGTCCTTGACGAAGAAGAACGCCAGTACCAGTACCAGCAACAGCGTTACCAGCGTGGAGGTCGCGGTGGTCACGCCCGTGAAGACGCCGGAGGCGATCTGTTCCGAACTGGACTTCAACCGCTGTGTGATCGCGTCCACCGCCGCTTGCAGCTGCTCGTCGCGTATGCGCAGCGGCGGACCATGCAGCCAATCACGCACCTTGTTGACGCCCTCGGTGGATTTGTCGGCCAGCTCCGGGGCCTGGTCCACGACCGACGGGACGATCAGTGCGATGACACCGGCGAGGACTCCGATGAATCCGAGCAGGGTGACCGTTGCCGCGGCGCCGGGCCGAAAGCCGTGCGCCGTGAGCCAGCGGGTCGGCGGCCACAATATTGTCGCGACGATCAGTGCCAGCGCGATCGGCAGCAGTACCACCCAGAGCGCGGCGACGACGGTGCCGAGCACCCACGCCCCCGCAGCGATCGCCACGATGCACAGCGACCATTTGGCCAGCCAGATCAGTCCGGCGCCGATTGCGTCACCGCGATCGCGGGTCGGTGGGCGGATCTTCTCGGTGCCGTCCTGCTCACTCACGCCGTCAGTCTGGCACGGTAGACGGCCGGACGGTGCCATCATCGGCACGCTGCGCAGGACTCAGCGGGTCGACCTCTACCGAGTCGTTTGCGGCGAACCAGGTCCGGTAGAAGGTGAACGCCAGCGCGGCGAAGACACCCAGAATCGCGACGCCGAACGGGAACGGGTAGTTCGCCATCGGCAGCGCGAGGAAGCGCACGCACAGCAGCACCCCCGCGAAGGTCGCGATACCGAAGGCCACCACTTGGGCACGGCCGCGGTCCCAACCCCGGTCCGGATCGCGCAGGACGGATTCGACGGTCAGGCACAGTGCCGCGCCTGCGACGAGGTCGACGCCGTAGTGCGCCCCGAGGCCGAGCGTCGCGACGAGGGTGCAGACCAGCCAGAACGCACCACCCCAGCGCAACCAGAGCGGCCCGCGCCGGGAGTGGATGAACAGCGACAGCGCCCACGCGGTATGCAGTGACGGCATGCAGTTACGCGGTGTGATGCTGTCGAAAGGCATCGAATCGACCGAGGACGGCAGTGCCGCAACGATATTCGGCCAGACATCGGCGAGTTCGAAACCCTGCCCCTCCGGGCCGAACGCGAGCACCGGCCCGACCACCGGGAAGACCACATAGAACAGCGGACCGACCACACCGAGCGTCAGGAATGTGCGCACCAGGTAGTGCCGCGGCCACCTGCCCGCGGTGACGCCGCGCAGTTGCCACGCCGCGACCACAATGGCCGCGACCGGCAGTTCGAAATACACCCAACGCACCACACCCAGCGGCACCGGTCCTGCCGCGTCGAGTACCTGTCCGACGAGCCACGACGGATTGCCGAGCGCGTGATCGGCCAGTTCCGCATAGGGATCCAGCACGGTCGGGCAGGCCCATGCGGTGATGTCCAGCCAGATCTCGCCGACCTTCGTCGCCAGAATCAGCAGCGCACCGAGAGCGATTGTGCGCAGCGCGGTTTCGCGACGCGCACCGGTCCAGCGCACGGCCGCGATCACCGCCAGTGCGGTGAGCACAATGGTCGGACCGTTCCCGACCGTGAACAACCGCCCCTCGATCGCCCGAATGATCACGAAGACCACATCGATGCCGACCGCGGCCGCCAGTGCGCGCACCCGCACCTTCCAGGAGACGCCGATCAGCGCCAGCAGAAACCCGGCCCACGGCGTGGTCGCCGACTTGGGCCGCCCGACATAATCCCAAGAAAGACTGGTCAGCGGCCCGAGCGCATTGATATGCACGGCCATCAACTGCCCCGCGATCAACACCACGACCGCGCCCGCGATACTGCCCCAGATCAACCGAGTTCGCCACGGACGCGCAATCCCCACTTCCCCCGGGGGTGCAACCGATCTCTCCTGCGCGTCCTGAATCAACATCCCGACATCGTAAACAGGATGTGAACACCACCGTGCGCCCCGATTAACGCAACCTGTGAACTCGCTGCGCGCGCTTACGGACCGGTGCGTTCCGGAGCTTGCTGAAGCACCAGCCGAGGTGGCCGGATATCAGGGGCGGGCGATGATGAGGGGGCAGTCGGTGGCGTGTAGGACGGCCTGGCTGACCGAGCCGAGGGTCATGCCCGCGAAGCCGCCGCGGCCGCGGCTGCCCAGGACGATCAGTTGCGCGTATTCCGCCTCGGCGAGTAGGCATCTGGCCGGTCGATCCTCGACGACCACGCGCTGTACTTCGAGGTCCGGATACTTTTCCGCATAGCCCGCCAGGCTCTCGGAGAGCAACGCCTCGGCCTCTTTCTGCATATCGTCTCGGGAGATATAGCGGTTGAATTCGGACCAGGTGAGTACCGCGCGCAATCCGACCGCGCGATGGGCGGCCTGGTCGAAGGCGACCTCGATGGCGCGGGTGGCGCTGGGGGAGCCGTCGACACCGACGAGCACCGGTCCCCGCAGCCGATCGGCTTTGTAATCCTCGGGTTCGGGAATGACGGCGACCGGGCAGTGCGCGTGTCTTGCGACGGCGGTGCTCACCGAGCCGAGCAGGCCACGACGGAAGGCGCCGAGACCGCGGGTGCCGACGACGAGCATGCGCGCTTCCTTGGAGCGGTCGAGCAGGACCGGTATCGGCGGCGCGTCGACCACGAAGGTGGCGATTTCGAGGTCGCCGACCGGTGCCGCGGCCGCGGTCGCGTAGGCGCTGGCGGCGGTGACGGCGGCGGCGCCGTCCGCTCGATAGGTGTCGTAATCGATTTGGTCGAAGGCTATTCCGGGGCCGAAGTCCATCGGGGCGCCGATGCCGTGCACGATGTGCAGCGGCGCGCGGTGGTGGACGGCGTCGGCCGCGGCCCAGCGCACCGCCTCGGCGGCGGCGTCGGAGCCGTCGAAGCCGACGAGTACGGGGGGATTTATGGTGGTGGACATGGGATTTCGTAGCCCTCCAGCGTGACCGTGCTACTGCGGACGGACGACCATGACCGGGCAGTGCGCGGTCTGGACCAGTGCGTCGCTGGTGGAGCCGAGCAGCAGTCCGCGGAATCCGCCGCGCCCCCGGCTGCCGACCACGACCAGCTGCGCCGACCGCGACCATTCGCGCAGTGCCTGCCGCGGACCCGACAGGTACACCTTGCGGATGACCTGCACGTCCGGGTACTTCTCCTGCCAGCCCGTGAGCTGCTCGGCCAGGATCGCCTGTCCGGCGGTCTCGGCATCGTGATCAACGGCGTAGGGGAGCCCTGCGATGCGGTCGAAATACAGGTCGCTCCAAGCGTGGACGGCGACGAGTCGGGTTCTGCGTTCGCTGGCCTCGGCGAACGCGGCCCCGACGGCGGCCGTGCTCCCCGCTCCACCGTCGATACCGAGCACAACCGGGCCTACGCGTCGGGTCTGCTGTTCGGTGCCGGTGTCACGTACGACCACGATCGCACCGCGGCCGTGGCTTGCGACCGCGAGCAGCGTCGATCCGAGATAGCTCAGGGTGCCGTCGGAACCTGCGGTCCCGATCGCGACCAGATGCGCCGCCTCGGACAGCTCGATCAACAGATGTGCCGGATTGGCATCGGAGAGTTCGGTTTCCACGGTGAGGTCCGGATCGATCTGATGGGCGAGTCGGCGTGCGGTGCGCAGCACGTCGGCACCTTCGCCGCGGATCGCGTCGATCACCGGCGGCATGATCACGTCGTACATCCCGTAGACCGACCCCGTCGCCGCGAGGTCGAGACCGTGCACGATGCGCAGCCGCCGGCCCCGCTGGGAGGCGGTCTCGGCGGCCCAGCGGACGGCGAGATCGGCCGCCTCGGAGCCGTCGGTGCCGACCACTACTTCGGCCGACGCCAGCCGGTGTGATTCATCGCGGTGCTGGTCGGTCATGGATGTCCCTTCGGGTTCCGAGATATCAGCTACCCGTAGGTTAGGAATCCGAGGTCGTCGCGCACGCCTGGCATTGGTCACCAACCGCAGGGCCCAAAGGCCGCTCATGTCCGAACAGGGTGCGGATGACACAGCGCCCGGACAACCCCGCCTGGGCAATACGGGTTCAGGGCAACGGTGCCGACCAGCGCAACATCGTGCCCCCGTGCTCGCCCTTGATCACGCTGAAACTGCCGCCCGCCTGCTCGGCGCGTGTCGCCAGATTCGCCAATCCGCTCATCCGTGCGAGGTCGTCGGGCACGCCGATACCGTCATCGGTCACCTCGATGGTGACATCGTCGCGCACCCGGAGCTGGACCGATACCGTCGTCGCCGACGCATGCCGCACCGCATTGCTCACCGCCTCGCGCAGCACCGCTTCGACATCCTCCGACAGCGGCGGTGTCAGCACCGAGACCGGACCGGCGAGGCGAATCGTGGTGCGCAATCCGCTTTCGCCGATCATTTCGGCGATGATGCCGTGCAGCCGTTTACGTAGTGT
The DNA here is from genome assembly GCF_050942345.1 of Nocardia pseudovaccinii. Classification (NCBI taxonomy): domain Bacteria; kingdom Bacillati; phylum Actinomycetota; class Actinomycetes; order Mycobacteriales; family Nocardiaceae; genus Nocardia; species Nocardia pseudovaccinii. The sequence goes on along the minus strand of NZ_CP192074.1, from coordinate 8,245,073 downwards.
CGGCGCATCCGCGGTGGTGCTCTCGTGCAGATCGAAGATCGAATGCCGGATTTCCTGCACGATCGACTGGACGTCCTGGATGGTCTCGGTGAGCCGGGATTTGACCTCGGGCACGCGGGCCCGCTGGGCAGTGCCCTGCAGGGAGAGACCGACCGCGAACAGGCGCTGGATGACATGGTCGTGCAGGTCACGCGCGATCCGGTCGCGGTCGGAGAGCACGTCGAGTTCGCGGTTGCGGCGCTGGCTCCGGGCAAGTTGCAGTGCCAGTGCCGCTTGGACGGAGAAGTCCGCCATCATGGCCTGTCCTGCGGCGTCGATCGGCCCGGCCGCTGGTGGACGCAGGAGCGTGAGCACACCGATAACCGTCTGTTCGGCCCGCAGTGGCAGTACCAGCGCCGGACCGAATTCGGTCGAGTTGCCGAACCGCAGGCTGTATTGGAGCCGATCGACCGAAAGGACCCGGTTCTCCCGAAATGCGATGCCCGAGTGCGATTCGTTTATCGGAATGCGTTGTCCGGTCAGCTTTTGCGCATCGACACCCGCCGCGGCGACCACGACCAGATCGGTCACCTCGTCGGGCGGAATATCCGGATCTTCGGGCAGTGAGAGGAAGCTGCACGCCGATTGGGTCAGCTGCAGCGCTCGGTCGGTGACCAGCTCCAGCACCTCGTTCGGTTCGCCGCCGGCGAGTAGTTCGGTGGCCACATCGCGGTTGGCCTCCAGCCATTGCTGGCGGATCCGGGATTGTTCGTACAGGCGGGCGTTGGCGATGGCGATACCCGCGGCGGCGGCCAGCGCCCGCACCACCACCTCGTCGTCGTCGGTGAATTCCTGCCCACCGGCCTTCTCGGTCAGGTACAGGTTGCCGAAGATCTCGTCGCGAACCTTTACCGGTACGCCGAGGAAGGTGTGCATCGGCGGGTGGTGGGCGGGAAAGCCGACCGACGAGGGATGCTTCGAAAGATCTGGCAGCCGAATGGGTTTCGGTTGTTCGAAGAGCAGGCCGAGGACACCGTGACCACGCGGCAGATCGCCGATCATGATCCGGGTGCGGTCGTCGATGCCCTCGTAGACGAATTCGGCGAGCTCGTTGCTGTCGGTTTCGCGCACGCCGAGCGCGCCGTATTCGGAGTCGACCAACTCGATGGCGGTGTGCACGATCGAGCGCAGCGTATTGTCCAGGTCCAATCCGGCGGTGACGACCAGCATGGCCTCGATCAGGCGGTCCATCTGATCGCGGACGCCGACCATTTGGGCGATGCGGTCCTGGACTTCGCCGAGCAGTTCACGAAGTCGCAGTTGAGACAAAGTTTCCGTGACCGGCGCCTGGCCGGAGACGGTCGACTCGTCTGCCATGATCTGTATTCTGCCCGGCGGGGATACCCCATGTCACGCCGAACGAAACCACAGGTTGCTCACTCCTGCTGTTTGGTGGGCGCGTTGAGTTTGGAGGCCAGCACCGCTGCTTGGGTGCGACGTTCGACCCCGAGTTTGGTCAGCAGCCGGGAGACGTAGTTCTTCACGGTTTTTTCCGCAAGGAACATCCGGCTCGCGATCTGCCGATTCGTCAGCCCCTCACCCAGCAGACCGAGCAGCGTCCGTTCCTGTTCGCTGAGACCGGCCAACGGTCCCGTCTTGGCCTCGGCTTCCTCGCGCAGCTTCGTCATGAGGGCCGCGGCCGCCCGATTATCGAGCAGCGACTTACCCGCGCCGACCTCGCGAATGGCCTCGACCAGCTCCATCGTGTCGATGTCCTTGACCACATACCCGCTGGCCCCGGCCAGGATGGCGTCGAGCATGGCCTGCTCGTCGGTGAACGAGGTAAGTATCAGACACCGCAGCTCAGGATGCTGATTCAGCAGTTCACGACACAATTCGATGCCATTGCCATCGGGCAGGCGCACGTCCAGAACCGCGACCTGCGGGCGCAGCGCGGGAATGCGCGCCAATGCCTGCGACACCGTGCCCGCCTCGCCGACGACCTCGAGATCGGGCTCGGAATCGATCAGATCCTTCACACCGCGACGCACGATCTGATGGTCATCGACCAGGAACACGCTCGTCATCGCAACACCTCCGCTGGGTCCCTCCAGCGTAGCCCCGCCGATATGCGCATCTGGGCGGTCGATCACCACGCGTAGGCGGAGCCAGATGTCGAGAAGGCCCCACCACCAGCGCATTCTCGAGTTACCGCATTGTGAGGATGTCGGGGAGGGGACGGCGGGGGGTCGGTGGGGGTTCGGGGGTGTTGTCGGGGGTGGTGCCGACGCGGATGAGGACCTGGGGGATGGTGGGGTGGGGGAGCATGGTTGCGATAGCTGTGCGGGCCGAAGGCAATTCGGTGATGTGGGTCATCGGGCAAGTTGCCAGGCCGGACGTGGTGCATTCCAGGAGGACGGCGGAGAGGGCTTCGCCGGTGTGCAGCCAGGTGGTGACGGATTCGCGTGGCGAGCTGAGTACCAGTAGGCGGGCGCGGTCCTCGAGGGTGTCGCGGCGGGCCGCATGCGGTGCGGACGGGAAGGTGCGGCCTACGCCGACGCGGGCGAATTCGGCATCGGAGGCCAGGGATTCGCGCGGGACGCCTTCCGTATCGCCGGAATGTCCGGCCCACCAATGCAATTCGGCCTGGTATTCCATGTCGTAGCGCCGGACCGCAGTGGCGTGGTCGGAGGCCGCCGTGAGCTTCGCGCGGGCGCTGTCGTCGAGGAGATCGAGTTCGATGTCGTGGGGTGTCACCAGCATTCGACCGGCATGCAGGAGCGGCGACAAGTCGGTCGGCGCGTACAGCGGCAGTCGGTCCGTGCGTCGCTTATCGATGGCGTGGGCGCGGGCCAGCACGCCGGTCGGCGGCTCGGGCCATGGCCGGAACTCGATCACCGCCAGATAGCCGGGGCGGCCGGTATCGGGTAGCCGGGTGGTATCGGTGTGCCAGCCCTTTGCGGCGAATGCGGTGCGCACGTGGTGCAGCATCGCGCCGCAGCTGATCACCAGTTGCCGACCCAGCGGGTCCGCCGAGGTCAGCAGGCGGTCGTCGTCACGGTACAGGTGCAGTCGGGTCCCGTCGAAGACCCAGCGCCACGGTTGGGTGTTGTGCAACGACGGCGCGCGGCTGGCCGAACGCATGGCCGCCAGCACCGTCGAATTGTCCGGCACGGAACGTACGGGGGAAAGGCGGGTGTCGGTCATACTCCCGAGCCTCGTCCGCCGATGCGCCGGTCGAAAGGGCCTTTTTCCTGTTCTCGAAGGTCGATGGTCACCCGCCCGGTCGGGCGGTGCACTTGGTGCCGAAGGTCAGGTGTGGCAGTGACTTTCGGCCCTCCCATCGTGGACGTCGCGGATGCTGCCATCGAGTCCCGAGGGTCGGAACTCGAACAATCCAATAGCGAGGTCGTCATGAGTGCGTCAGGGAAGTGGTCCACCCCGGCCTTCCCCGACATCGTCGTATTTCCGCGTGGACCGATCGCGGAGTTGGAACTCGAACGCGTGGCCGGCGCGGTCGGGCGATTGCTTACCCGAAATCGAATCGACGGTGGTGCCCGGGTGCGGGTCGTCGTCGCGAATTGCCCGAGCGGGCCGCAGTTGGTGCAGGTGAATCTGTGCGTGCGCGGCACTCCGGCGCGCGTGCAGACGATCACGCCGGGGGCGGGCATGGTGCTGCCGGTCGTGCAGCGGCTGGAGCGCCTGATCGAGCGTTTGACGACAAAGCGACGGGTGGCGCCGGAAGGGGAGCCGATACGGCGACTACTCGCGGCATCCGGACATGGCACGATCACCCGCCGCAAGAATTGTTCGCTGCTGGTGGTCCCCCCGGATGCGGCGGCCGCGGTGCTGGACGCGATGGACTACGAGGCGCACCTGTTCGTCGACGCCGAGACCGGCGCTGACGCGATCGTCTACCGTGGCGATCCCACAGGTATCGAGCTGCTCCGTTCGCCGAGTGACCCATCAGCAGCCGATCCGAGAATTCCGGAGTTGTCCGAGACCGCGGCCGTCGACCGCCTGTGCGCCGTCGGCCTGCCGTTCCTGTTCTTCATCGATCCCGTCAGCCGCCGCGGGAACCTGCTGTACCGCCGCTACGACGCCGACCTCGGGCTGATCACGCCCCGGACCAGCTGACCTGGGTTCGGTAGGACCAAACGTCCCTGGATCTAGGGCATCCCGGCTCTGTCGACGACGGTGCCACCCCGAGCACAGTTGGGATGGGAGCCGGCCACCGATGGTCGGGCAGAAGCGAGGCGGTACGAGAACGGCATACTGCGAGAGCGGATCACGGGGCGGGCGAGTCGACTCGGCGGTGCCATGCGGGGCAGCGCACGAGTTCTGTGGCGATCGACGACCACGCCGTGATCCGACGGATTCGCGCCGTCGCCGCCGAAACCGCTCGCCCGCTGTCGCGCTGGCCGGCTCCGTTTCGATTACTGCGCGCGGAGCACCATGATGCCCGGCGTCGTTCGCACGTAGTCGGCGAAGGGGGAGTCGACCACCTTGTTGTTGGCGGCGAGCGAGGACGCGTTGCGGAAGACCGGGCCGCTCGGTGTCATGACGAAGATTCCGACATGGGTGACATCGAGTCCCGGCTGGTCGGCGTAGGCGCCGATGTAGTCACCGGTGCGAAGTCCACCGATGACGCTCTCGTCCACCGCAGCGCCGGGGATGTAGGTGATATCGCGATCGACCACCGGCAGTCCCGGAAGATATGTTCCGCCACCGGCTTTCGCGTTGAGGTGCTTGGTGACGGTCACCGCGGCCGGGCTCAATGTGCCGGTGATATCGGTGGCCGCGATGCGCGCGGTATGCGACCAATCGCTGAAGAAGTGCTTGCGCTGCTGGAACTCGACGCGACCGTCGGTGTAGCGGGTCGCGATCAGATTCGCGACGAACTGGTCGCGATCCGCGGACCTGCTGAGCGCTTCGACATAGTCGAGATAGGTGAAGCAATCCACTCGCCGCAGGTCGATGACCAGCTGTTCGGGCTGGTCCGCCGAGCCGATGAGCATATCCGCGCCGTACGGCGTCCCGAGCAGGCGTCCCGACAACCGCTCGATCAGCTCACCCTTGCTCGCACCCGGCGAGGCGGCCCGCAGTGCCAGCAACTCATCGATCTTCCCGGCAGTGACGTCATCGCTGATCGGTGCGCCGAACGCGGCGGGAACGGTCGGTATGGCCATGCCGACGAACGCCGAGATGATGAGCAGTACGCGGGCGATGCTGCGCAAAGGGCCTCCAGCGGGTCGATCGGTCATTGCTGCCACGGTAGTCCGAGTCCGGCGGTCCTCGGTCGCCGAACACGAAAACGGCCCGGCGGCCGCAAGATCCGTTGGGGATTCCGTCATGAGCCCTACATTCCGAGTCGAACAGTTTGGACACGGGATGATCACGATGTTGCTGTTTCGTTATCTCGGAGGGGCCTTGGTTATTGGAAATTGCCTGGTCGAGCGCGATTCGACCGGACTTGCAGATGCAAGCGCACGGTGGGGTCCCGCAGGACCCGGGGCTCGGCGCGACGATTCCCGGCAAGTGTGGCAGGCTCAGTAATCGAGGCCGGGGTGCAGAGGTTTCGACTCGCACAACGGTCGGCGTGACCACGGGAGACCCCAGCTACGGCTGGGGTCTTCGTGTGTCTGTGGCGTGCTTGCCGCCTCGAAACGGTGCTCATCAATGTCGATTCCGCACCGATGTGAGCTCAGTAACCATATCCTGTTAAGCGTCAGTTACCGACGTAAAAGTTCGTTACGGCCGACCTGCTGCGTTTGTGAGGCCGGAACCTCCGTGTAACGATAGTTTCAATCGCGAACGAACAAATCATCCCGAAGTGTTCACCCACGGCAGATACGGTCCCCATCGTCGCACCGGATTTGTTCCCTTCGGTGTGTTCGCATGCGGGTCCAATCGCCGGTTGTGGCTGTCTCGCGCATGTCTGCGCGAAAAACGAGGAATGGTGTACGTGAGTGAGTTCTGGAGTCTGAGCACGTCGGCAGCTTTGGTCAGCGTCGGCATCTCATTGTATGGTGTCGTCGCATATCTGGTCGGAATTCTGGATGGTGGTACGCGACCGCGAATGGCGTCTTGGGTGGCCTGGTGTACTGCCAATACGGTATTCGCGATGGTCGCATATCTGGCGGGCGCATATCTCGCCGCTGGTATCAATGCCGCGTCGGCAAGTATGAATGCCGCCGTTATCGTCCTCGGTTTGCGGCGTGGGGTGAGTCTGCGGCCCTGCGACAATATCGATTGGGCTTGTCTGCTCTCCTCCATCGCATGTGTGCTGGTCACATTGGAGATTTCGGAGAAGACTTTCGGTGCGCTGGTGGCCATCTGCGCCAATCTCGTCGCCACCGTCCCGACGCTCCGGCACGCCTGGTCGAAGCCTCAGGAAGAAACCTGGCAAATGTTCGCCGCGAATGCATTCGCCGGAGCCCTCGGTGTGCTGGGAGTGCTTCTGGCAAGTGGATATCAATTCGCCACTGTCGCGGGACCGCTGATTACCACGATCGGCAACATTGCCTTGGTGTCACTTACCGTCGGCCGTGGCCGAATTGCGGAAGAATCTGCTGTGCCCGTGCGAGTCGGTTAGTCGAAATGCGATCGATAATCTCCAATATCGGCGACTGTTTCAGTGATCCCGGTGAATTGACTCCGGGACAAGCGCGGCGTGCGATGGCCATTCACTATATTTGTTCATCGCGCTGCCGAATCTTGCCGCAGGCGAAACTTACTCTCGATGGCTCATTGGTATCCACGGAGGGCTTCGGCGAGATTCCAAAGTATTCGGACGTCGAATTGATCGGATACGACGAACTCTCCACCGGATATCTATACTGAGTCCTCCAGCAATAATCCGGTTTCCGGGTCGTACCAGCGGCAGGCCCGCGGTGGCACATGCAGGTTCAGCGCATCGCCCTGGTCGGCCCGGAAGCCGGGCCGCGTCTGAATCTTGACGGTCTGTCCGCTGACATCGGTGGTCAACAGGGTGGACGAGCCGAGCGGCTCCAGCACCTGGAGTTGGGCGCGCACCGAATCAGTGCCCGCCTCGTCGCCGACGGCGATGGCCTCGGGCCGGATGCCGAGGTTGAGCTTCTTGCCGTTGAACGACGCGAGTGCGGTGGGAACCGGCAGCGATTGCCCGCCGAGATCGATATGCGGTCCGGCCTCGCCTATGTCGACGATCCCGGTGAGGAAGTTCATCGGTGGGCTGCCGAGGAAGCCGCCGACGAATTCGGTCGCCGGACCGTCGTATACCGCTGTCGGCGAACCGCATTGAACGATCACCCCGTCGCGCATGACCGCGACGCGATCGCCGAGCGACAGCGCCTCGACCTGGTCATGGGTGACATAGATCGTGGTCGTGCCGAGCTCGCCGACCAGCTTCTTCAACTCGGCGCGGAACGAAAGTCGCAGCAGCGCATCCAGATTGGACAGCGGTTCGTCCATGAGCAGCACATCGGCGTCCATGACGATCGCGCGCGCCACCGCGACACGCTGGCGTTGGCCGCCGGACAATTTCGCCGGATACCGATCCAGGTACGGCGTGAGTTGGAGCAGATCCGCGGCCCACGCGACCTTGCGCCGGATCTCCTCGGCGGGCACACCGTGCACCCGCAGGCCGAAGCCGATATTGTCGGCGACCTTCTTATTGGGGAAGACGGCATAGGACTGGAACACCATCGACAGATTGCGCCGCCGCGGTTCGAGGTAGGTGACATCCTTGCCACCGATCACGATCTGCCCCGCGTCGGGCAGTTCCAGCCCGGCGATCATGCGCCGCAGCGTCGTCTTACCGCAGCCGGACGGCCCGAGCAGCACCATGAATTCACCGTCGGCGACCTCGAGCGAGACCTGGTCGGTGGCGCGCGTCGTGCTGCCGGGGTAGGTCTTCGCCAGGTCTCGCAGAATCACTTCGGCCATATGCCCTGCACCTCTGTCATCTCAGCGTCGTCCCCCACATGTTCACCAGATAGCGTCGCATCACGAAGATGAAGACCAGCGCCGGAATGATCAGCGCGAACCCGCCCGCGAACCGGTACGGCGTCGACGCCTCACCGAGCGTGGTGAGCACCTGCGCGGGCAACGTGCGATGTCCGAGCGTCACGATGGTCGCGCCGAGGATCTCGTTCCACGACAGCACGAACGTGAAGATCGATGATGCGGCGAGACCGGGAAGTGCCAGCGGCACGACGACTGTGCGAGCCGCCTGCCAGCGCGTGCAGCCGAAGACGCGCGCCGCCTCCTCGAGATCGGCCGGTACCGCGACGAAAATGCTCGCCGTGATGAGCACGGTGGTGGGCAGCGCGAGCGTCGTGTGCACGAGCGTCACGGCGAAGACGGTGTCGTAGACGTCGAGCCGCAGGAACATCGTGGCCAGTGGCACCGAGAGCACCACGATCGGCAGCGCCCGCACGAACAGGATGAATATCTGGTAGCTGTCCTTACCGCGGAAGGCATTGCGAGCCAGCGCATATCCGGCGGGCGCGCCGATGAGCAGCGACCAGAACACGGTGTAGAGCCCGACCAGCACCGAGTTGCCCAGTGCTGCAACGGTTCCGGTCGCGTGGAAGAACGACCGCAGCGTCTCGGTGGAGAATTCGCTGGGCAGCAATGGCTTCGGGAACTCGTTCAGCGCCTCGCGCGAGGACACCGCGGCGAGTCCGATCAGCACGATCGGGAGCGCCATGAACAGCGTCACCGCGATACAGGCCACCTGCACTCCGACGGCCCGCCACCGACGTCGGCGCAGCGGTGCGCGATCGATCGGCGGCAGCGCCGTGGCCTCACTCATCGCGACCCTTCCGGCGCCCGGACCGTCCGCAGATAGAACACCGCGGTACCGAGCGAGATGGCCAGCACCACAAGCGAAACCGCGCTCGCGACCGCCGGATTCTGCAGATTCGAGTACCACTCGTAGGTCTCGCCGACCAGCAGCGGAAAGTCGCGACCGGTCAGTGCCTGTGCCACGGCGAAGGCCTGCAGCGCGAGGATGGTGCGCAGGATCAGCGCGACCTGCAGGCTCGGCCCGAGTTGCGGCAGCGTCACGTGCCGGAGGCGCTGCCAGAAGTTCGCCCCGAACACCTGCGCGGCCTCGTCGTAATCCCGTGGAATCAGCTGCACGCCCGCCACCACGATGACGAAGACCAGTGAGGTCGCCCGCCAGATCTCGGCGATCACCACCGCGAGCAGCATGGTTCCGGTGTGCTGATAGTTCAACCACTGCACACCGTCTTCGGACAAGCCGAGCCAGACCAGCAGTGAGTTCAGGTATCCGCGATTGCCGAGGATCGACAACCACACCAGTCCGGCGGCCAGTTCGGAGATCGCCAACGGCACACACCACAGGTAGAAGTGGCCACTGGCGAACCGCGGCCGCGCCTGCATCAGCAGCGCCATACCGACCGCGAGCACCAATTGGATCGGCACCACGATGACGATCAACAACAGGGTATTGCGCAGCGAGGTAAGGAAATACGGGTCGTCGAACAAGCGCCGCCAGTGCGCGAGCGTGAAGCCGTGATCGTCGCCGAACGCATCGAAGATCGCCCGCACCAATGGCCAGCCGAACAGCGCGGCCAGCAGCACGATCGAGGGCAGCAGCAGAATAGCCGGTGAACCGAGTCGCGCGCGCACGGCTACCCCACCCCGCAGACGTCGGCGACCGGATCGGGTGCCCAGCACGGCACCTTCAGCTCGTCGAGAATGCCTTGCAGCACCCGCGCCTGTTGATCGAGTGTGGTCCGAATATCGGCTCCTTCCAACACGATCGAGCGGAAGCTGTCCTTGAACACCTTGCTCACCTCACCCTCCCGCTGGCCGAGACCGACCGGTGGCAGCGACAGGATCGCGCCCGGTGCCTGCTGCTGCCGTTCCACGGCATCGGCCTCGAGTCTGACCGCCGACGGCAAATCGTCCGGGATGGCGGTGTCGACCGACGGGAAGAAGCCGTTGGAGCGCAGCAGTTCGATCTGGGTTTCCGGCTTGGTCAGTGCGCTGATCGTGCGCTGGGCGAGCTCGGCATCGGTGCTGCCCTTGGGAATCGCGAGCCCGGCGACCACGGCCATATAGCCGAGTCCGTGTTTGCCGCGCGGCGCGGGCAGCATGTGCCAGTCCTGCGGTTCGTGCTCGGGCGCGTGCACCAGGCGGACGACGTGATCCCAGGCCATGCGCACCTCGCCGCTGGCAAGGGGCTCCTGCATGAAGTCGAAATTCGTGCTCGACTGTGCGCAGTTGGCCCACAGTTCGCGGAAGTACTGCCAGGCCGTCACGGCCTCGGCTGAGCGGAAGGTGGTGATCTGACCGCCCGTGAACGACGGCAGCAGATAACCCTGGGTGAATCGATGCAGCAGGCCTTTCGGGCCTGCGGGCAGCCCGAGCATCGGTCGGTTGCTGTTGGCTCGGCGCGCCGCGATCGCCCAGTCGAGGAACTGGTCGTAGGTCAGTGCCGTGGCGTCCACGCCGGATGGCAGATGCTGCAGCGCGTCGGCATGTGCGGCGAGTACGTAACTGGCTGTGGCCCAGGGGATATACCACGTCCGGTCGGTACCGGCCCGCGCCAGTCGCAGGTAGGCGGCGGGCCAGCCGCGGTTGCCGAGATCGGCGAGCAGGCCGGTGAGATCCTCGAGATAGCCGTCGGCCAGCGGTGCGATATCGCCGTGCAGGCCGCCGAGCAGACCGACCTGCGTCGAGCCCGCCCCGACCTGGCTGCGCACCTGACTCGCGAACGGACTCTCCTCGATGGTCACATAGCTGACGCCCGGCGCTGTCTTCCCGAGCAGGCCGCGGAAACGCTCGGCCTCGTCGGCGGGGCGGAATTGCGTGGACAGAAAGAGCATGCCGCCGCTGCCCGTGGTGGCGAAGCCGGTGCACGCGGCGGTGAGCGCGAGGGTACCGAGGCCCGCCGCGCCGAGGAACGTCCGGCGCGTCAGGCCGGATGCCGGCATGGGTGGCTCCCGAGGCAGGTATGGACCCGGGTGCGCCGACACCAATCCATCATGCCCAGATACAAACAGATGTGCGCGCACAGCCGGACACGCAACTTCCCGTGACTGAGAATAAAACCCGAGTTGTCTTGCGGCACAAATAAAAAGGAAGTCAACCCTCTCAAAAAAGTTATGAAGATCTTTGGATAACGAATTCTTTACGCACTGCCCCGCCGGGTCGCCGAGACACCTATGCTCGGGGCTTTCACGAGTGATCGACGTTGCGATAGATGAAGAAACAGGTAGCCGTATGACCGCCAGGACCGACCTAGAACACGAACTACGCGGGCCGCTGGCGGCAACCGGGCTGATCACCGAACAGGAGGCCGCCGAACTGCTCGAGATGTTCCGCGCGGCCAAACAACTCGAGACGGCCGCGCTCATCGAGGCCATCGATGAGATGGTCGGCGCGCTGCCCCGGCCATTCCGGGCGGTGACGAAGAAGATCATGTTCGGGAGCCGGCTCGGCTGATGAGTGATCTGGTAACCGGCGCCCAGATCGTCCTGCTGTCACGGACTTTGCACGCTCCCGTGGAGCGACTGGCGCATCTGGAGCGGTTGGGCAGTGAGAATCTGCACGAACTCCAGGATCGGCTGGCGGGCCTGATCTTCGACCAGCACAACGAGACATTCGAGCGGATCAGCAAGCTGGTGCCGATCATTCCGCTGCGCATCTCGATGCCGCTGGTGCAGCGCCTGGTGCCGCCGATGATGACGGGCCGGGCTGCGGGTGCGGTCGGTGTCGATCACCCGAAGAAGGCGGCCGAGACGGTTGCCATGCTCGCGCCCGCGTATGTGGCCGACTGCGCGCCGTATATGGATCCGCGCACCGTCGGCCAACTCGCCGAGGTGGCGCCGCCGGAACCCATCGTGCGCATCCTCAACGAAATGCTGGCCCGCAAGGACTACATCACCGCCGGGCCGTTCCTCGACGCCTTCGCCACACCCACACTGGTCGCGGCCTTCGAACAGGGCGTGCTCGATGACGAGGGCCTGATCTTCTCCGCCGCCTATGCCTATTCCGTCGCGGGCGTGAGCGCCATTTTTCGTCAACTGCTGGCCGGGCCGCGGCAGCGGGTCCCGCGCATGCTGCATACCGTGCTCATCGGGTCTACGGGGCTGCAGTTGGCAGCGCTGTCGACGTTCGCGCGCTGTGAAGCCGAGCTGACCGCGTCGATCGGTGATGTCCTGTTCAGCATCGGCTCCACCGAAATGATCGGCAATCTCGTCGCCGGTTATCTCCGGGCCGGTGCGGCGCCGGAGCTGTTGACCTTTATCGGAAGGCTGAGCAAGTGGGCACTGGGGGCCTTGGCCGCGAATCCGATCATCGCGAACGACGCGGCGCTGGCCGGACTCGTCGGCAGCCTGGAGGGCCGCATCGAATCCGACCTGTGGCGTGGACTTTTCAGCCTGCTGGCACACGCCGACGCCGGGATTCAGCGCCGGATGATAGCCCTGCTCGCGCAGATGAACGATGCGATGGTCTCCGCATTGCCCGGCATCGCCACCGATGCCCACGACTGGCCGCTGCTGCTGGACCTGATCGCCGGCGCTGACGCTCCGGTCCGCGGCCGCTTCGAAACGATGTGGTCCAACCTGCCGCCGGAGCGCCGCATCGATCTGGAACACCGCATCAGGGAACTCGGTCTGAACATCCGCCTGGCGCCCGTGACTACCACGACGCTATCGGTGGACGAGGTGTTCTACCGTCGCCGCCAGATGCGCCGCCGCTACGACGCGGTGCAGAGTTGGGACTGATCGCTCTAGCTGCAAGGTAGCCCGCGCGGAGGCGGCTGGGAGCCGGTTGGGTCAGGGACTGACGAAACCAGCTGTCTATCTGACCGATCCGGTCGGGGCTACCGACAACCGCGCAATTCCGGCGTTCAATTCGAGCACATCGCGCGCCACGCGACGTTTCGAAAACGCTTGGAAGGTAAGACAAATGACCGAGTTCGTGACATTCGAGGAGGGGCGGATCGCCTGTGATGTCGTAGGGGACGGACCGCTGGTCGTGCTTTCGCACGGTATCGGAACTTCCCGGCACGACTATCGCCATCTCGTACCGCGACTCACCGCCGCGGGCTACCGGGTGGTGAATGCCGACCTGCGCGGGCACGGCGAATCCAGCCCCGGCTGGCCGTCGGTGACCGGGAAGGCGGCCATCAGCCGAACCGATGTCGCGGGCGATCTGCTCAGTGTGATCCGGCATTTCGGCGGTCCCGCGGTGATCGTCGGCCACTCCCTGTCCGGCGGTGCGGCGACCATTGCCGCGGCCGAGGCGCCCGAACTCGTCAGCGCCATCGTCGAGATCAACCCGTTCACCAAGAGGCAGCGACTGGATTTCGGTGCTCTGTGGACGGTGCCGCGGTACCGGCGCGGACTGGTGCGGTTGATGGGCACGCTGCTGCTGGGGTCGCCGCGGTTATGGCGCAGGTACCTCGATGTCGCCTATCCGACCAAGCCCGAGGACTTTCCGCGCTACCTCGACGGCGTGTTCACGGCCCTGCGTGAACCCGGCCGGTGGCGCGAGTTCCGGAAGACCGGCAAGACCACTCCGGCCGACGCCGAGGTGGCGCTGTCGCAGGTGCACCGGCCGGCACTGGTGATCATGGGCGCCGAGGATCCCGATTTCCCGGATCCGAAGGCCGAAGCCATGGCGATCGTCGCGGCCATGCCGATGGGCATCGGCAAGGTGGCCGTCATCGAGCACTGCGGGCACTATCCGCATGCGCAGTTCGCCGACCGTGTCGCCGAATTGATCATTCCCTTCCTCGGACGGCACGCCGCCGGTGTGGTCGCACCGGTCCGGCACGCGAGGTGATCGGACTGCACATTGCCGTGACAGTCCGGGGGCAGTGCGGCGATGATAGGGATGTGTCGACGCCTCGCACGGTTGTCCTCGTGGTCTACGACGGCATCCAGCTGATCGAATTGGCCGGCCCCATGGACATTTTCGGTGCGGCGAACGCCATCGTCGGCGCACCGGCCTACCGGTTGGTGACGGCATCGCCGCGCGCGGGCACCGTCGCGGTGGACGGCGGACTGACGATGAATGTCGAACATTCTCTGCCGGAGATCGCCGCCGGTGACGACGAGATCGACACCATGATCGTGATCGGGGGCAACGGAGCCTTCGTCTCATCGGTATCCGCCGAAGTGGTGCGCGAGCTCCCGGCGATTGCCCGGCGATCGCGGCGGGTGGCATCGGTATGCGCCGGTTCGCTTCTGTTGGCCGGTGCCGGATTGCTCGACGGTTATCGTGCGACAACGCATTGGGGAGCGTGTGCGGTGATGGCCGAGCGCTTCCCGCGGGTGCTGGTCGAACCGGACCGGATCTATGTCAACGACGGCAACCGGTGGACCTCGGCGGGGGTCACCGCGAGTATCGATCTAGCGCTCGCCTTGGTCGAGGCCGATCACGGTACCGAGGTCGCGCAGTTGATCGCCCGGTGGTTCGTCGTCTTCACTCGAAGGCCCGGTGGCCAAGCGCAATTCAGCGCCCAGCTACGTGCGCAACCCGCGCGCACCCCGGCGATCCGGGCCGTGCAGCAATGGCTGCCCGACCATTTGGACGAAGACTTGAGCGTGTCCGCATTGGCAGCGCGGGCGGGGTTGAGCGAGCGCGCCTTCGCCCGCGCTTTCCGTACCGAAACCGGTAGTACACCAGCAGCTTTCGTCGAGAATCTACGTGTCGAGGCGGCCCGGCGACTGCTCGAGACGACAGATCTGACGGTGGTCGCGATCGCCAAAGCGGTCGGCTACAAACACGGTGAGACGCTGCACCGGGTCTTCTCCCGCCAGCTCGCCACCACGCCCGACCGCTACCGGCAGCATTTCGCGATTACCGGTTCGGACACAGACGATTTCAGCTACCGGGAAAGCCGGGCGGCAGCGGCTGGAAATCAGCTTTGAACTTCGGCCCCGGCGGCAGACCGCGCAACACCGCGCTGGTCCAGGCCACCGCGGGCGGCCAGCCGGTGACGGCATTGACGATGTGCTCGGGGACGGGAACGGTGTAGAAGCGCAGATCCACGCCGCGCTCCCAATAGCTTTGGACGGTAGGCAGCACCACCGACGGCGGAATCAGTTCATCCCACAGTCCGTGCCACCACAGGATCGGCGTATCCGGAAGGTATTTGCCCAAGCTGTTGTCCTGCAGGACCCGAAGGATCTCCGGGGACGATTCCAGCGACTTGCCGGGCTGGTAGTAGGCGCTGATGGGCCGGTAGACGCCGGTGAGCGAAATGGTCGCGTAGCAACGACTTCGGACGTCCCTGATGATCTGCTGCCCCTCGGCGGTCAGCAGATCGGCGGGATCGAAGACGTCCGGATATTCCCGGGCCAGACTCGCGAAGCCGAGCCACATGGTGAAGTTGCTGGTGCCGGTGAGTCCGGGTTCCGCGTGGGTCGCGTACCTGGCCTCCGCCACCAGGTCACCGGGCGTGCCGCCGATGGTGGTGCCGAGCAGCCGCACATCGGGTGCGTAGCTCGCGCGCAGCTCCGCCGCGCGAATGGAACCCGAACCGCCGCCGGAATATCCGTACAGCGCGATGCTGGAATCAGTGAGGCCGAGGGTGGGATCGTTCTTCATCGCGCGCAGGCTGTCGAGGACCATCTTGCCCTCGGCATAGGTGTTGAAGGTATTGAACTTTCCGTCGAAGTCGGGCACGTTGATCGCGAAACCCTGTGCCAGCCAATAGATCACCAGCGCCGACTCCTTCATGGTGCCGGTCTGCATGGTGTGCGAGGGATTGCACGCCGAATCGGTGGAGTCGATCGCCTCCTGGAAGGACAGCACCGGCCGAGGGCTGCCCTGCCACGGAATGCCGGGCACCACAACGGTTGTCGCGGTGACGATCGGATTGTCGTGCACATCGTTCGAGCGGAACAGCAGCTGCTCGGTATACACCGGGAAGGGAATTCCGAGCACCCGCGTCTGCACTTCGCGGCTGCGCACGATCTGGCCCGGCTGATACGACGCGAGATCCGCGGGATCGTCGTACCACGGATCCTGATCCGGCGACGGGATCGGCAGCAGATCGTAGATCTGCGGTTCGGTCGGCAACTGTGGCAGCTGATTCTGATCCGGTGGGAAATTCGGCGGGAAGGCCGGATCGGCGATCGCCACCCCGGCACTGCCCATCGCCAGGCCTGCCGCCACCACCAGCACCGCGAGCCGCCGTCGAGATCGCTTCACCGCATCCTCCGAATCTCCATTGATCCGCCAGCCGATCATGGGTTCGGCTTGCTGGATTCAGCTCACCGCAATTGACGGCGCCGGGCTATCGGCATGATGCAGAGCCTGGACCTCGGGTTTTGTGCATATGCACGAACCCGCTCGGCCGGGAGTCCGGCTCGTATATCGTCCTGTGGGGCCGCCAGAATACCCGTTGAACCTTCAAACAAAACACGTTGAATGTACCGCTAAATAACGGTACATTCTTCCGCGACATGACTTCCCTTACTGGAAGGCCTGGTCGTGATCGCAGTTCGGGGACCAGTTGAGTTATCGGCGCTCGCAGATGCGCTGCATGCCGAGGACGTCGGTTATCGCAGATCGCTGCGCGCACGCCAAGTGCAGATGATCGCGATCGGCGGGGTGATCGGCACCGGGCTATTCCTGGGTGCCGGTGGGCGGCTCGCCAGCGCCGGACCGGGATTGTTCCTGGTGTATGCGGTGTGCGGCGTATTCGTCTTCTTCATCCTGCGCGCGCTCGGCGAACTGGTGCTGCATCGCCCCTCCGCCGGATCGTTCGTCTCCTATGCGCGCGAGTTCTACGGGGAGAAGCTGGCCTTCGCGGTCGGGTGGACCTACTTCTTCCACTGGTGCCTGACCGGGATCGTCGATATCACCGCCATCGCCACCTATGTGCACTACTGGGGCGCGTTCGAGGTCGTCCCGCACTGGGTGATCGCGCTCATCGCCCTGATCGCGGTGGTGAGCACCAATCTGATCTCGGTGCGCTGGTTCGGCGAACTGGAGTTCTGGGTCGCTCTGGTCAAAGTCGTTGCGCTGGTGGGCTTTCTGATCGTCGGCACGATTTTCCTGGCCGGTCGCTTCACAATTCAGGGTGCGCAGACCGGTGTCGGGGTGATAAGTCAGCACGGCGGGTTGTTCCCGACCGGTTTGCTGCCGCTGGTCACGGTGACGACCGGTGTCGTATTCGCCTATGCCGCAGTCGAACTGGTCGGCATCGCGGCCGGTGAGGCGGAGCGTCCGGAGACGATCATGCCGCGGTCGATCAACTCCGTCATCGCCCGCATCGGACTGTTCTACGTCGGTTCGCTGGTGCTGCTCGGACTGCTGTTGCCCTATACGGTCTTTCGGGCCGGTGAGAGCCCGTTCGTCACGTTCTTCGCGAAAATCGGTGTTCCGGCGGCCGGTTCGGTCATGAACCTGGTCGTGCTCACTGCCGCGTTCTCCAGCCTCAATGCCGGGCTGTACTCGACCGGCCGGATTCTGCGTTCGATGTCGATGAACGGCAGCGCGCCCGGTGTGGCGGCGCGCATGTCGCGGACGGGCGTACCCTACGTCGGTATTCTCGCCACCGGTGCGATCGCCCTGGTCGGCGTCGGGCTCGATGCGGTGGTGCCGGACAAGGCATTCGAGATCGTGCTGAACGCGTCGGCACTCGGCACCATTGTGTCGTGGACTGCGGTTGTGCTGTGTCACCTCCGACTCTGGCGGGAGTGGCGCCGCGGTCTGGCCTGGCGCCCGGCCTCCCGCCTACCCGGCGCCCCGTACACCGATGTGGCGACTCTGCTCTTCCTCGCCACCGTGGTAATCCTGATGGCCACCAGCGGCGACATGGTCCAGCGCACAGCCGTACTCGCCATGCTCGTCATCCTGGGGCCGGCTTTGGTCGGAGGCTGGTTCCTCGCGCGCCGAAAAGTGTTGCGAATAGCCAATATCCGACAACATCACACCGGCCAATTCGAGGTAGTTGCCGAGCGTCCGCCGCTCGGGCCCTCGGCCGAACCGGAAGTGATCGTCGAGGCTCCGAAATCCCGCTACGCCAACCCGGATCCGCTCTAAGGACTTGATTCTCGCGACGGTGCGTACTCGCTGTAGCAGCGATGGGCGGGCAATCGTCACGCTTCCTCGATCGGGCTAGCGGTCCACGTGGAGACCGGACCGGTAGGTTTGCTCGCTTTCTGTGGAAAATACTGAGCTACAGCCACTTTCGTGGGCGCTCTCTGCTCGATCGAGCCTGACCCTGGGCAATGTTACGGCGAAACCTGCGCCCGACGACGCGTCGGGCAGCGCGAATGTTCCGCGACCGCGCAGGACGAACAAACGGTGAACGGCCGTGGTCGGGATGAAGACGAAAAGCCAACGGGCTCTGATGTTTTCGCAGTGCTCTGTTCACTGATCGGAGGGTGGTCGTTCACGGCGCGTGATTAGCGTGTGAAGTTGTCGTTTCCGGAGACTGTTGAGCAGCTCCGAGTGTTGTCCGCTTCGATGCTCGTCTTGCCATGCCGTGCCTGCGATCCGGGGGTGCGCGGAAACGAATCAGGTTGTGGTCGTGAACAACTGGAGATCGGATTACTGGGATCCGGACCGGTGGCGGTTGCCCGCAGTGCTGCGAAGGTGTCGTGCGTGGATACGCGCCACGCGCCGTCGGCGCTGGACGGTCGGAGTGCTGCTCACTGTCTTCGTTCTGGTCGTCTTCCCTGGTCTACTCGGCGCTACAGCCTCGGCTACGGCCGAAAGCGGTACCCGGTCCGCCGGATCGTCGGTAGGTACTGCGCTCGGCTGGACTCATGTCGCCGATTCCTCGGGCGTCGAGGCCGCCGGCTATATCTTCGCCACCGACCACGGCGGCGTACTGAGTCCGGGAAATACCGCGATTTCCCTGGTGATCGGCCTGGAATTCGCGGGCTGGAAAATCATTGTGATCACGGCGATCTGGCTGATCGGCTACGCCCTGAGTTTCGAGTGGCTGAACCTCTTCTCGAAAGCACTGCTCGGTGTGGCGCACAGCCTGACCGGACAGATCGCGACGCCGATCATGCTGGTGACCGCGGCGACGATCGGCGCATTCTTCGTCGCGTGGTTCGTCGTGCGCGGCCTCTACTCCAAAGCCACCCTGCAAGTGGTGACCATGATCATGGTCGGATTGCTGGGACCGGTATTCCTTGCCGAGCCCCTCGCCGATGTGCTGTCGTCGGACGGCCTGCTTGCGAAGGGCCGCGATCTCGGCATCTCGGTGGCGGCCGGGCTGAACGGCGATAACAATATCGATCCGCACCACATGGTGGCGACCATGCAGGGCACGCTGACCGACAACTTCGCTCGTCGTCCGCTGCAGGTCTGGAACTTCGGGCATGTAGTCGACGAGCAGGCCTCTTGCCGTAGCGCGTGGTCGGCAGCTGTCACGGCACGCAGCGAAGACCGGGTGAAAAAGGGTATCGGCTCCTGCGGGGACAGCTCGGCCAAGGAATCGATGGAGAATCCGAATTTCGAGCAGATCGGCACCGGCTTATTACTGCTGTTGGCCGGGGCGATCCTGCTCGCCTTCGGAGCCGTGCTCGCGATCAAGGTGATCCGGGCGGCGCTCGACACGATCTACCACGGATTGATGTCGATCTTCGGTTTCGCCGCAGGCGGATTCGTGTACGGCCCCACGCAGACGTTCCTGATCCGCAATGTCGTCGACAGCTTCGTGGCTGCGGCACGGATGACCGCCTACACCATCTTCCTCGGCGTTTATGTGCTGATCCTGGGAGACCTGTTCAAGCTCGCCGGTGATCAGGTCATGGTGGTGTTCATCATCGGCGCGATCTTCGAAATCGTGGCGATCCTTCAGCTCAAACGCCTCAGTAAAAGTCTGGATCGCGGCAATGAGTGGATCGCGAATCGATTCGCACTGGCCGTGCAGGGCAGTGGTGGTGGCGCACGCGGTTCGGGTGGCAGCGCGACCGCCCTCGGCATGGGAGCGGCCGGGGCGGGCCATTCCATGCGAATGGGCATGCTGCCTGCTCTTGCCGCGTTCAGCACCGTCAGCAATTCGCCTGCGACCGAATGGCTCTGGGGTCGGACCCGTTCACCGCTGCGGCCGTTCGCCCGGATGGAGCGCGAGGCACAATTGGGCCAATGGGGATTCTGGGGCGCGCCGGGTGTGGGTGGCCCCGACGGCTCCTATGCCCAGGCATACGTGCACCGGCCTGTGTTCGCGCGGGCTGCCCGGGAGGCCGCCCTTGCCGCGCCGAATGGCGGCATCAATACCGTTCGCGGCGCGGCGGCGGCGATACAGGGTCTGGTGGATATCGGCGGGAAGATCACCGATGCACCGGCGGCATTGATGGCCGCCGGATTCACCGACGAGGACATCATGTTCAACGCCATTCGCTCGTCGTCGATCGTCGATGACAACGCCAAGGGCTGGACGCTCGGCAATAACCATCTCGGCCGCGTGGTGGCCGCGGTCCAACGTGTCCAGGACTCCTCGCTCCGACTCCTCGAGGGGGGCAGTTCCACCGGCGAAGTCGCCGCGGATCTCGCCACCTTGCAGGCCGCCGCATTCCGGTATCGGCGCTCGGCGCCCGCAGGCGTCACCCTTACCGCGGACGAGGACCGATTTGTCGCCTCATACCTGCGCACACCCACGGAGGACGTGGCACAGGATCTCCAAACAGTCGCTGGTGGCGGCACCCTCGGGTCTGGACGCCCATTGCATGGTGGTCCATTCGCAAGCGACGCCCTCGCCGCCCAGCGCATACTGGGGGAGATCGGAAGCAGACAGGCGGACCGTATCTTGGGCAGCGTCAACGATGTACTGCGTAATCCGGCGGACCAAGAATTGCTCCGCGTGGCTCGAGGCCACATCTCCGAAACGGTGCTCACCGACCAGGCGTTGAGCGGGGCCAAACGAACAGCGACGAACACGCCGACGCCGCCGAGGCAGGGCAGTCCGCAGCGACCCGGCTGGGCCCCGCCGATGGCCCGGGTCGGCGCTCGGCTGAATTGAGATGGTGCGCTGAATTGAGTTGGCGCGCTACCCGTTCAGCGCGTCGCGGATCATCGGCCACGACTTGTGCAGGTCTTCCTGCCAATAGCCCCACGAGTGGGTGCCGGTCGGGCGCAGGTCGAAGGTGGCGGGGATGTTCAGTTGCTGAAGGCGGTCGCGCAGAGCGTGCGCGCACTGGTTGGTAATGGCCTCCAGCACGCCGCCGTTGACGAGCTGCCCGACGAGTTTGCCCCCGTTACCTCGGATGCCGTGACCGCCGAGGGTGTCGAGCGGTCCGGGGACGCCGGTTCCGGTCGAGACGTAAACGGCTGTGCCGCGGAGCTTTTCGGCATGCACATAGGGGTCGTTTGCGGCCCAGGCCGGATCGCTGGGCGACCCCCACATATTGATCGGATTGCCCCGCCATCGTAGGACGACGGCATCGACCATGGCTTGGCCCAGCGGGTCACTGGTCTGGACGCAACCGCTGTAGGAGCCGATGGCCCGGTAGCGTCCGGGTGCCGCGAGCGCGAGCTGGAATACCGATGTCGCGGCCATGGAGATCCCCGCGATCGCGTCGGCGCCGCTGCCGTTGAAGGCCGAGTCGATGATCGGCGGTAGTTCCTGGGTGAGGAAGGTGGTCCAGCGTTGGCGGCCGAGGATCGGATCGTCGTCGCGCCAATCAGTGAAGTAGCTGCCATTGCCACCCATCGGAGTGACGACCGTGACCTGTTCGTCGCGGAAGAAATCGACGATATCCGTCTGCTCGGGCCAACTGCTGGCATCCGCGCCACCGCTGGCGCCGTTGAGCAGGTACAGGGTGGGTGCGCGTAGCGAACTATCGGGTGCCCGAAGCACTTTGACGAGAATATCGGCGTCCATCGCGGCCGAGTGCACCCGCAGGTCGAGCATGCCATCCGGGTTCTCGACCATGTCTACGAGGTAGGAGCCGTCGGCGGCGGGGCGAGCGGCGGTGGTGGCCGTGGTGACCGTGATCGGGCCACCGGGTTCCGAGCGTGCGGTCACGGGCACGGCGACCAGACCCACCGCGGAGATGAGCGCCATCAGCCTTGCAGTTCGCACTCGACTCTTCCTTCCCGCTACCCGATGCCGTCGTCACGATAGTCGGCGATTACCAGGGCGGATAAGGCTGTTTGGACGATCTTTCGGCGAAATCCATTGCTGCTGGGGAACATCACAAAGTTCGCGCCCGGCCATGGTCGACGGGCATTACATGCCGTTGACTGAGATTCTCCTGGCTTCACGAATTGAGGGCATCCGTTGGTCAATTTCGGTTTCTTCGATGAATGGCATCCCGAGGGCGGCCGGCTCACCGCATGGACGGCGTCGCCGAGCTCGCGGGCGGCGGTGCGGACCGCTCCGATACATGCGACAGGCCCCTCTTACCAGCAGGAGGCGTATCTGCGGACCGCGTATCGCAATGCCGATGCGGGCGTTCGAGCTTCGCGATTGTGCATGATTGCCTTCGATATTCCCGGCGCTCCGGTCTACGATGCGCTGACCCGCGCATGCAACGAATTCCTGCGCAGGCACGACACGTTTTGGAGCTGGTTTTCGTTTACCACCGACGGCCGGATCGTGCGGCATGTGGCGCGGCCGGAGGATATCGAATTCGCCGCTACCGACCACGGTGAATTCGCCGACGCCGACGCGATTCGCGACCGGGTACAGGCCGAAACTCCGGGCCCGTTCGAATGGGATTGCTTCAGCTTCGGCGTGATCGATCACGGTGATTCGTTTACGGTGTACGCGGCCGTGGATCATCTGCATACCGACGGGGTTGCGCAAGCGCTGTCGTGTGTGGATCTGCTGACGCTGTACGGCAACGAATTATCGGGTGGCCGAGTCCCCTCCACGCCCGTCGACGGTCACGTCGCGTACTGTGCGCGCGAACGCGAGCTCAATGAACAGCTCACGCTGGCGTCACCGCAGATCCGGCACTGGGTCGAGCTGCTGCACCTCAACGACGGTGAAATGCCGTCGTTTCCTCTGGATCTCGGACTGACCGACGGTGGCCACATCCGGGGTGCGCAGGTGACGCTGCCGCTGATGAGCGAGGCCGAAGCATTGCGATTCGAGCAGGTCTGCCAGGACAATGGGGGCCGATTCATCGGCGGACTGTTCACCGTGCTCGCCATGGCGGAGCTCGAATTGACCGGTCGGGATTGGTATTTCGGACTCACCCCCGCCAATACCCGCGCCACAGCCGGTGAGGCGACCTCAGTGGGCTGGTACACCAACCTCATTCCGGTCACCGCGGCGATCCGGCCGGATGACACCTTCACCTCGCTTGTCGCCTCGGTCCAGGACGCAACCGAGCGCGCCAAGGAGCTGACCGATATTTCGCCGCACCGGGTGCTCGAGCTGGTCACGCCGGATCTTGGCATCCGGACGAATCCGGGCTGGGCCGCGCCGATGCTGTCGTATGTCGATGTCCGCAGGATGGCGGGCGCGGAAATGTTCGATCGGATCAACGGCGGCCTGTACGGCAACCGGGCCAGTGCGAGCGAGGTCTATCTCTGGATCAACCGGTTCAACGATGTCACCAAGTTGAGCCTGATGTTTCCGGATACCCCGCAGGCACACGCCTCGATCGACCGGTACGCGAAGGCGCTGACCGCGGTCATCACCGCGGTGGTCGCGGACGGTGACTATGCCGTGCGGGTCGACGTCTTGTCATGACCGTCCGGCTTCCCGCGTTTTTGCCGACGAGGCGCTGATGACCACCGCGACCGAGGCGGATGGCGCTGATCGGCGAAATACCCTGCCGCCGTTCGCATTGCGTCCGGTGGGCGCGATCACCGCGCTCGTCGCGGTCGTGCTGCTGGCGCGAGCGGACCGATACGACTACTTCGGTGACGAACTGTACTTCATTTCAGCCGGTCATCGGCTCTCCTTCGGCTACGTCGACCAGGGGCCGTTGCTACCACTCATCGCTCGATGCATGGACTGGATCGATACGGGTTCACTTGTTGCACTGCGTATTCCGTCGATCATGGCGGCCGTGCTCGCGATCCTGACGGCCGCCGCGTCGGCCCGCGAATTCGGCGGCGGGGTTTTCGCGCAGGTACTGGCGGCACTGGCCTACGCCTGCTGTCCGTTCGCGATCACCCAGTCGGCCACGCTGTCGACGTTCGCTCTCGATGCCACGCTGGTTTCGGTGCTGATCTGGTTGACCGTGCGCTGGATCCGGATTCGTGACGATCGGCTCCTGATCGCGGCGGCCGCGGTCGTCGCGCTGGATCTACAGGTGAAACTACTGGCTCCGGTGCTGGTCGCCGGAATCGGTATCGGTGTCATTGTTTTCGGTCCGCGAGATCTGGTTCGGCAGCCTGCCCTGTGGTTCGGCGCCGCGTTTTCGGTAATGGCGGTGCTACCGGGACTGGTGTGGCAGGCGCGGCACGGGTGGCCGCAACTGGCTATGGGCGCGACGATACGAGCCGAACAGCAGACCGCCACCGGTGGAATCGCCGGATTGCCCATGCAGTTCGCCATGCTGACCGGTATCGGCGGATTCCTTGCCCTGGTGGGCATTTGGGCGTTGATCAGGCATTCCGCGCTGCGACCGTATCTGTTCATCGTCGTCACGGCCGCCGTCCAAGCGGGTTTCGTGCTGGTGACCGGGACGCGTGCG
Source organism: Nocardia pseudovaccinii (assembly GCF_050942345.1). Taxonomy (NCBI): domain Bacteria; kingdom Bacillati; phylum Actinomycetota; class Actinomycetes; order Mycobacteriales; family Nocardiaceae; genus Nocardia; species Nocardia pseudovaccinii. The sequence continues at coordinate 8,220,501 of NZ_CP192074.1, read as the reverse complement.
TACTACGTCGCGGGGCTACTTCCCATTTTGTTCGCCGCAGGTGCGGTGTGGGCGGAGGCCCGCGAGTTCCGCCGATGGGAGCGGGCCACGGGAATCGCTCTGTCCGCGCTCACCGCGACAATCGCTGTGGCCGCGGTGTCTCTGTTGCCGGTATCGTCGGCTACCCGAGATCGGCCGACGAGTACGCAGAGCGAGTTGTCCACCCGAATGCGCGTATTCGGCACCAGCGGTTGGCCGGAACTGCTTGCTGCCGTCGATAGCGCTTACCGCACAGTCGATCTCGGCGAGCACGCCGACACAGTCATTGTTACGCACACCTATTGGCAAGCAAGTGCGCTGGACCGGCTCGGCAGTCCCGGCCTGCCCCCGATCTACAGCCCCAACCGCGGATTCGCCTACTTCGGTCAGCCGTCGGAGACCGACTCCACGGTGCTGTACGTCGCCCCTGAAACAGCAGAACCGCTTTTGCGACATACATTTTCGGATGTCACGTCGGTGGCGCGTCTCGATGATCGACTCGGATTTCCCGGTATCAACCGCGAGATCGTCATCTGGCGCTGCGACCGCCTCATCCGCCCCTGGGCCGAAACCTGGCCGCAACTGACCACCAACGTGCTCGACCCGGGTATCTGACACCCCGCGGTCTCCGAGGAAAGGGACTCACCGATGAGATATACGAGCACCGGCATTGCCTGGTTCCAGCGAACCTGGTCGCTGCCAGAGCTTGTCGAGCGCAAAGGCGAGCGCATCATCTCCGTCGTCATCCCGGCGCTCAACGAGCAGGACACCATCACCGATGTGATCGCCGCGATCCGCGAGCTCGTCGGCACGCTTGTCGACGAACTGATCGTCATCGACTCCGGCTCGACCGACGACACCATGGTGCGAGCCCGAGCGGCCGGTGCGACCGCGGTCTACACCCGCGAGCAGGCCCTCGAGGGACTGTCGCCACGCCCGGGCAAAGGCGAGGTGCTGTGGCGCTCGCTGGCGGTGGCAAACGGTGATGTCATCGTTTTCCACGACTCCGACCTGGTGGCGCCGGACCCGCGATTCGTACCGGCCTTGGTGGCGCCGCTGCTATTCGACGAGCAATTGAAGCTGGTCAAGGGCTACTACCGGCGGCCACTGGCCACCGATCCATTCGGCGACGCCGACGGTGGCGGGCGCGTCACCCAACTGGTGGCGCGTCCATTACTTGCCGCGCTGGCCCCCGAACTCGCGGAGGTGCTGCAGCCGCTGGGCGGGGAATACGCGGCGACGCGAGACCTGTTGACCAGCCTCCCGTTCGCGCCCGGCTACGGCGTCGAGATCGGCATCCTCATCGATACCTGGCAGCGCCACGGCGCACACGCGATCGGCCAGGTGGACCTCGGCACCCGGATCCACCGCAACCGGCCCACCCACGAGCTGGCCGCCATGAGCCGCCAGATAGTCGCAACCATGCTCGACCGGTTCGGCATTCGCGACTCGGGCCGCGGACTGATCCAATACCGCCCCGACGGCGCGACCTGGCGACGTACAACGAGCACGGTCTCCCTGGCCGACCGCCCCGCTATGTCGGCGCTGCCCTCGGCACCGATCACCGACGAAATCGCCTCCGCCGCAGTCGAACACTTGCTTTTTGCCTGGTAGAAACTTCATATCGCTCAGGAGCACTCGTGATCGGTACCATCGACAGCGCCGGGCTTGTTCGAGTCCGCTTGTTATGTGTCGCAATGGTTCTCGTCATCTGCGGGGCGCCTGCCGCTGTGGTGCGCGCCCAGCCACCGCAGGAACCGATAGCGGAGTCCGCCGACGGGTCGCGCCTGGACCGCATCCAGCAACGGAACGACCGCCTGATCGACATATCCGTCTATTCGGCCGCGATGAACACCGCCTTCCCGGCACAGGTGTTGCGCGCCCGCGACGAGGACGCGCCCGCACCCACGCTGTACCTGCTCAACGGGGCCAACGGCGGTGTCGGCGGCAGTTGGTACGACGAAACCGATGTGGCGGACTTCTTCCGCGACAAGCAGGTCAATGTCGTCATCCCCATCGGCGGCGCGGGCAGCTATTTCACCGATTGGCGGTCCGATGATCCGCTGCTCGGGCGGCAGCGCTGGACTACCTTCCTGACCGAAGAACTGCCGCCGATCATCGACCGGGCATTCAACGGCAACGGCGCCAATGCCATTGCCGGGCTTTCGATGTCCGCGACCTCGGTGTTCCAGCTCGCACTGGCGGCGCCAGGCCGGTACCGGGCGATCGGCTCCTACAGCGGTTGCGTCCGCACCAGTGATCCGCAGGGACAGGCGTTCGTCACCGGCGTCGTCGCGCGTTGGCGCGGCAATGCCGTGAATATGTGGGGCCCGCCCGCGGATCCGGCGTGGGCCGCCAATGATCCCTACCTGCACGCCGATCGGCTGCGCGGCACCGCCATCTATGTTTCCGCGGGAACCGGCGCACTCGGCCCGTTCGACACCCCTGAAGGCACGCGGGGCGACCTGATCCAGCTGGTGTGGCAGGTGATGTTCGGTGTGCCGCTGGAAGCGGTCATGAACATGTGCACCCACCAACTGCACGACCGGCTCGAATCCCTCGGCATTCCCGCCACTTTCGATTTCCGATCGAACGGCACGCATTCCTGGGGCTATTGGCAGGAGGACCTGCACAAGTCCTGGCCGATATTCGAAGCCGCCTTGACCGAGTGAGCGTCGGCTCGGTGCGCGTCATCGAAATCCACGGAAGGTTTTGTGTCGGTTCACCATCGACCGCCTGGTGCGTGTCACACACCGAAATCTGTCGTAGCGTGACCGACCGACGCTGCAGTCGAACGGGGAAATGCCATGACGGTCACGAATGATCCGATCGAACCGAATTTCGCGGCATTGTCGCGCAAGATCGTGAACCGACTCGAAAGCGTACCGGGCGAAGGGCTCGATGGCGCCGTCCAGAGCGACCTGATCACGATCGCGCGCTGTGGTCTGGAAGGGCTCACCGCCGCGATTCGTACAGGTAGGCCGGTATCAGAGCGAACCGTTGCCCGGCTCGAAGCCATCGCGGCCAGAATGGCGGATCGGGAGTTGCCGATCGCGCTGATCCAGCACGTCATGCATGCCGGTATCAAAGCCGGTTTCGAACTCGTCGCATCCGATGGGCCGCGGTCGGTTCGGCAGGGGTTCTACACCGACGGCACCCGGCTCATCCAAGCGACACAGGCGCTTTCGACCGCGGTATTGCGCGGGTACGTCGGCGAAGTGCGTGCCATGACCGGTGATCGCAGAGTCGCCGCGCAGACGCTGGTCTCGGCGCTGCTGGCCGGAAAAGCGGATCCGACGATGGCACACCGATGCGACACCGAACTCTCGCGGTCCTATTTCGTGGTCGCGGTCGCGCTGGGACCGCATCCCGACGAGAACGATCGTCGACTCGATTCCCGGGTGGTCGCGCGCCGCAAGCTGCGGCGCGTCCAAGCCGAGCTGGCGACCCTTCGTGAATGCCAGGTGTTATCGATACTCAGCGTCGACGGCGGAACCATCCTGATCCCAACGGAATTCGCGGCTGATGTCGAGAAAAGACTGGACGACCTGGTCGCTCGGCTGACCCGCGCCGCTGCCGCACCGATAATCGCGACATTCACGGCATCGCCGCGCAGCCGGATTCCCCATGCCGCCGACCGCGTGCACAAACTGCTCGACCTCGCGCAGCGCCTGGATCGCGGACCCGGTTTGCACCGGTTCGAAGATCTGGCGCATGAGTACCAACTGATCCAGCCGGGTCCCGGCTACCGGCACCTGCGCGCGATCCTCGATCCACTGCGGGCCGAGCCCGGACTCCTCGACACCCTGCGCGCCTACTTCGCCGCGCAAGGCAAACGCGCGCCGACCGCCCGCCGACTCGGCGTCTCGACCAGCGCCGTCCGCCGCCGCCTCATCAGAATCGCCGAATTGACCGGACTCGATCCCGAAAATGCCACCGACGCCTGGTATCTGAGATCGAGTCTGGTCGCATGCACCTTCGCCGACTTTCCATCGAGACATGCGCCGGGCACGACGTTATGCCTGGTCGGGTCCTGAGTCGCCGGTGTCCGACGGCGCGGCCGGTAGTCCTTCGCTCGCCCGCAGCTTCTCCGCCATGGTGGCGAGCAGATTCTGCGATTCCTCGGAAAGGTCGAAAGCCCGGCTCGATAGTCGGCGCAGGTGGTAGCCCTGGAGCTGAGAGAGCAGTTCCAGGTCGTGGTCGATTTTGGCGGCGTAGACGTCGTTGAAGAAGTAGTCCGGTTTGACCTTGAAGAACTTGGCGAGAGCGGCCATGGTCTCGTTGGACGGGTTGGCGCGCTGTCCCGAACGCAATTGGGACAGATAGGGTTTCGAGATCGGGTGTCCGGAGTTCGTCAACGCGTCGGCGACTTCCGCGTTGGTATGCGAGCGGCGGCCGGGGGGATGCACGGTTTCGAATAGCTTGTTCAACCGCTCGGCGAAATCAGCCATCTGAGGTGCCCATCTTCTTCGCAGATCGAAACATCGGCCTCGCAGGTTACCGTGCCCGCTCGCGGACCACTCGGGCGACGTCGATGCGTTGCACCACCGGAAGGCCCCTTCGTCGAGTCGATTGGACAATCGCCTTGGGCGTACGTCCAATCCAACTCCGACAATGGCACTCTGCAATAGTTGTCATAAGCAAGACGGTGTTAGCGGGTAAGGTCCTTACGTCACACCGACGGAGGAGGATGATGGCGACGTCAGCCCGCTCGACACCATCGGACTCGGTCGACGAGGTCACCGATGCATTGCTGACCGCGTCCCGCCTGCTCATGGCCATCTCAGCCCGCTCGATCGCGCACGTCGACGATACGATCACGCTGCCGCAGTTCCGTACTCTGGTGATCCTCGCGACGCAAGGCCCGAGCAATCTGGCCACCTTGGCGCAGCAGCTGGATGTGCAGCCTTCGACCGCGACCAGGATGGTCGAGCGACTCGTATCAGCGGAATTGCTTACCCGGCAACCCAATCCGCAGTCCCGTCGCGAGCAGATCGTCGATCTCACCGAGCACGGGCGCCACGTCGTCGCCGAGGTGACCGCGCGCCGTCGCGCGGAAATCGCCCGCGTCGTACAGACCATGCCCGCTGCTCAGCGGCAGGGGCTGGTGCGAGCGCTGACCGCGTTCACCACCGCGGGGGAGGAGTGCGGAGCCGCCAAGGGGCTGCAGGCGTACCCGCTCTAGCTAGCCGCGCGCGACAACCAGTTCCGGCTCGCGCTCGGGCTTATCGGGCACCTCGTCGTCCGGGAATCGACGCCTGGGCCGGCCATGAGCCCACTGCAAGGCGGCCAGCCCGGCGAGTCCGGCAAGTGCCGCCGCACTGCTGATCTTCCACCCGGGTGGCCGCCAGGACAGGAGCAATTCCGCGTTGTCGGTGTTCGGCGGGATGTCGACGGCGATGAAGGTGCCCGCCACCGTCGTGAACGGAATATCGGTGCCGTTGAGGGTGACTCGATAACCCGGCCAGCCGAGGCGAGCGAAGACGACACGTCCGCCGCCGGGTGAGGTGACCCGGATCCGGCTGGTGACACTGTCGCGTGACACCGAACTCGCTTGTACGCCTTCGGCATCGGCGATCAGTCCATTGCGGGTCGAGAGCGGACCGTCGACCCGTTCGAGTACCCAGATGTAGCGTTCGTGGCCCGGGTAGTCGACCCACTGCCAGCCCGGTGGTGCGGGGTGGTCGCGGGCATCGGGGAATTGGGCCCGCTGCAGGACGACCCGATCGACCTTCATCAGATCGACAATCGTTTTGCCAGTGGAGGATTCGGTCGAAAATGCGCGACGGTAGGCGTCCGGACAGGTGCTGCCGTCCCAACCCATGCACAGCAGCGCGCTGAAGGCGGCATATCCGATCGGGGTGTACGCGTTGACGTAGTCCAAGGGCAGGTTCTTGGCGTAATTGCCGAAGGCGAGGGACCCGTATGCGCCCGCGAGGCTCTTATCGCTCGGCTGCACGAGCGCGCGATCGGCGAGTTGCAGTGTGACACCGGGGAAATCAGGGAAGGTCGCCTGCATCTGCGAGCGCCGTTCCGGAAAGTTGTACGACATCGGCGTCGGCGGTGCGCCGCGCACCTGCGAGTTGGCGATCGGGAACATCGCCACGATGGTCAGCAGGCAGGCCACCGCGACCCCTCGAGTGCGGATCACCCACAGCACCGCGGCCCCGAGCGCGGTCACCGCGACGACCGCGACGAGATGCCACACCAGCAGTGCCGGCGCGGCCGAGAACGACCGCAGGAACAGCAGTCCGATCAATACCCCCGCGGCCGTCCCGCGACGTCGCCACTGCTCGAAAGTGCCGTGGCGACTGAGTAGTACGCACACCAGCACCAGCAAACCGAGCGCGAGCATCGGCAACACCCTGGCGGGCCACCGCAGCGGGCCGATACGACCCGGCCCCGCGGTCCACATCAACATCCCCGCGGCGAAGATCGCGATCGAACCGAGGTCCCGCGCCGACTTCAGCGCCGCCCGCCAATCGATGAATGCCAGCGCGGGAATCAGGAACCACGCGATGTACACCATGGGCAGCGGCTGTATATAGCCCCACCATCCGGTGAATGCGGGCACGGTGCTGGGCAGGCTGGCATTGAGCGATTCCGACCACGGCACCGTCAGGAACGGGTCGTTGAGCACCCGCTCGTTTCCGCGCCAGGTCACCGCCGAGGACAGCACACCGGGCAGATAGGTCGCCAACCCCGCGAGACCCGCGCATCCCGCCGCGAGCAGCAGCCGGATCGAGGGTCGCCATCCGCGGTGGTAGAAGAATTCGCCGACGGCGACCGCACCGATCATCAATGCCGATTCGACTGCGGGAAAGACATATTGGACCGAGATCGCCAGATACAGGAATACGAAGACCGGGATCGGTCCGCCCCGGCCACGCGAATAACGCACCGCCGCGGCCCAGGCCTGCACCATCCACGCGGTGCCGGTCAGTGAGGTCGCCCAGCTGGCCTCGTCGAAGAACAGGAACCACCCACTCAGCGTGAACGCGACCCCGGCGACCGCCGCCCAAGGCGCACGCGCGTCGTATGCCAGACAGATCCGGAACACGCCCAGCGCGGCGATGATCGAGAAGACCAGCTTCACCACCGTGACGAACAGCGCGAGGTTGTCGACCGACGGCGCGATCAGGTCGACCAGCAGCTGTGGCGGGTTGTAGATTCCGGCTTCTTCCAGCGCATAGTTGCCCGACATCCACTCCCACGGCACCAGCGCGGGAAACCGCCCCTCCCGCAGCTGGCGACCGAGCATGACCCACATCGGCCCGTACTGGGATTCGGTGTCATCGGTATAGAAGTGCCGTCCGTTTGCCAGCAGCACCGCCGCATAGCCAAGGACCACGCCGACCCCGGTGATCGTCCCCCATCGACACACATCCCTCGGTGATCCAACAGCCGCACTCGATGCCACGAGTCCGAGACACTACCGGACCGGGGCAGTATGCAACAGTTGCTATCTGCATCTGTCTCGCTGCCCGATGGTCAGAGCTCGTTCAGGCCGATATGACCGTCCTGCAGTGCGCGCGCCAGCAATGCGGCCTTGGTCGACGCCGGTCGGCCTGCGGCATGGTACTTGTCGCGGATGCGTGCGAGGTGGGTGTTGACCGTGCCCGCCGAGATGTAGAGCTGTTGACACACTTCGGTTTTGGAATCGCTGAGGATCCAGGCTCGCAGCACTTCGCGCTCGCGCGGGCTGAGCGACGGAACGAAGTTGTGCGCTGCTCGCGGCACGGACGTATGACCAGTGAAGGTGAGCACGGATGCTTCCTCTCGCCGAACTCGGGTGGGGACAGGATGTTCGGTCCCCGACCGTTGCCTGCGGCGCAATCACCTTGTCCTGCATATGTTCTCCCACCCATCGAAACACGGTTGCTGCGTAGTTACGACGCGACTCGAGGCGATCGGCACAGAATGGCTCGGGCTCGATCGTTCCGGCAAAATCAGCCAAACCGAACGGTGTGCTGGGCAAGATCTTGCTGAGCGGATGGGGCGCGCGGGTGGTGACGCGCCCCATCCGCTATCCGGTGATCACTGGGTTACGTCGGGCATTTGACGGTGTAGTCCCAATCGGTCCCGTTCGGACCGGTGACGCGCACCAGCACGGCCGTCGCGCTCCCCGGCGGGACATTGACCACCACCGACCCGGTTCCTTCGTTGATATTGTCGCCGACATACCCCGTACTGCGGATCAGGGATCCTTCGTAGAACACCTCGATCAGATCCGGGATGCTGTAGGTCTCATAGACCAGCACGAACGATGTCGGGCCGCTCCTGCCGAGTTGGTGCATCGTGTCGGTGACCCCCGCACCGCCGGATTTGGTCGATTGGTTGCAGCGTTGCGTCTGCGGCGGTGCGGACTGGCCGCCGCCGCTGCTGCCGCTGCTTCCACTACCCCCACCGCTACTGCCCCCGTCGCTGCTCCCCGCACTGCCTGTTCCCGGATTCGCGGACACACCCGCCGAACCCGCGAGGACGACCGCCGCCGCCAGCACCACGGCCGCGGCCACGCTACGCGCACCCGATTGTCGAATTCCCGCCTTGCCCAACACTTTTCCTCCCACAGTTCGTTGTCGAACATCCGCTGTCAACGATGCCAAGCGGACAGTTCGCCGAATATCCGTCGTTCGCACGACACCCCCGTCGGGAGCTGTTGTCGACGGCGAAACTGTTGCGTGGCTACCGAATCCGGTGTGGACACGTGCGGCTACTGTGGAGTTGCGTTGATGGCGTCGCGGACCGTGGATTCCGGGTTGCCGAGGAATTTCGGGTCCGGTTCGCTCAGCGGAATAGTGCGGCCGAAACCGGCGGTTGTAGAGATATGGAGATCACCGAGTTCCCTGGATACGAGTGGACAACCGTCGCGGATTCGCCTGTGCGAGAGCTGTTTCCGGGCATTCGCTCACGGGCGCTGTGGCGCGGGGCGAACGACGCGAAAGCGTACGTGCTGGAAATGGATCCGGGCACCGCATGGGAGGGCATCGATCTGCACGAACCCGGGCCGGAGGAGGTCTTCGTAGTGTCCGGCACGTTCAACGACGGATTCCGCGACTATCCGGCCGGATCGTTCATCCACGCTCCGGCCGGATCGTCACACATCCCGCAGTCGAGCACCGGCTGCACACTGTTCGTCTTCTACCCCGAGGGCTGAAGTCGTCGAGTTACTCGCGGTTGAACCGCTCCCGGACCGCGTCCATTCGGGCGCGCAACTCGTCCGGGACTATCACTCCACGATCCATCAGCGTGTGGGCCGTCACGACGACCGATCGGGTGTGTACGGGAAAGTCGTGGTAGATCGTCTCACCGAGCGCATCCTCGGCATGACGGCGTTCCAGATTGTCCAATGCGCCGCGCCAGGACAGGCATTCGCATGTCGCCTGCATGCTCGACTCCCATGGGTCGGGCTTGCGATCGAGTTCGGGCAGCGCGTTCTCCCGCCGCGACTCCGGATCGAGGGTGCGCAGGAGCACGTCGTACGGGCTGCTTGTCACCGACCGCTCCTTTCCGAGGCGGCCTCGACCTGGTCCGGCGGCGCCTGCGCGGTCCAGTCGACCTGCGGCACGGCCACGCCGATCATCGTGTCCCGGGTAACGATGGCGGCCAGCTGTTCCTCCGTCCAGCCCTCGGTGCCCGCCGGGCGCATCGGCATCACCATGAACCGGGACTTCTGATTCGAATCGTGCACCCGGACCTCTACCTCGGGTGAGATATGCAGGCCGAATTCGGCGAGCACCTGACGGGGCCAACGCACCAGGCGCCGACGGTAATTGGGGGTGCGATACCAGTCCGGCGACATACCGAGAACCGGTCGCGGATAGCACGAACACAGCGTGCAGACGATCACGTTGTGCACCTCGGGCGTATTCTCCAGCACGTAGAAGTAGGTGTAGTCGCTCGGCGTTCCGGAGCCGGTCGGGTCGCGCCAGTCGATGCCGACCTCCTTGCACGTCTCGGTGCCGTCGGCGAGCAGGCGCGCCTTGAACTCGGGATCCGTCCACGCCTTCGCGACCAGTTTCGATCCGCCGTGCGGCCCGACCGATTCCGCCCATTCGGAGAACCGTCGGTGGTCTTCTTGCGAAAAGAGGCCCTTCTCGATGGCGAGCTCGCGAACCGCGGTCTCCAGGATCTCGAACTCGCTGATCTGCGAGCTCGTCTGGATCGGCGCATGCGCCCCGTGATCGTGGGTCTGACTCACTTGGCATCCTCCTCTGCGGGCTCGAGCCAGCGCTCGGAGACCTCCGTCTCCAGGGTGTCGACGTCGAAGCCGGTGTATTTGGGCCAAAGATCTGTCTGGCGGAATCGCACGACGTAGAACGGTTCGAAGCGACCGTCGTCACGTCCCCAGGCCTCGTCTTCCGGAATCACCCATTCGGGTCGGTATTCGACGACGACACCCGTTCGACCACGGGTGTAGGCCTGGGTGCGAGTGTGGAACATCGACGTCGCGTTTCGAACCCGGACGCGATCGCCGATTGCATACTTCCTGGTCATTGCCGCGCCTCCAGCCGTGCGCGTACCTCGTCCAATTTCGCGGACAGTTCGTCGGGGGTGATCAAACCCTTGTTGATCAGAACCTTCGCCGCGACGGTCGCCCAGCGCGCGTAATAGGGCAGGCCGAAGTACAGCGTCGCGCCGAGGTCGTTTTCGGCTCGTCGGCGCTCCTCGGAATTCCACACGCCACGCCAGCCGAGGCATTCGCAGGTGACGTAGGTGTTCATCTCCCAGGGTTCTTCATCTTTTTCGCGGTACTCGACCGGCACGTCCGGCTGTCCGCCCACGTCGTGCAGGACGTGTCGAAGTGCGGTGAACAATTCGTTCGAGATCTCGTACGGCGAGTCCAGCGGTTTGCGGAAAACGGGAGCGAGATCTGCTACGCGAGTTTGAACTTCGTCGAATCGATTCGGTGAACTCATGAGGTCTCCGTAGTGACGGATCCGATGTTCCCCCGGCCGAGTGATCGCATACGGCGCACACCCGGCTGCGGGGCCGCGAGCCCCTATTCACATTGCGTTGATCCGACTGACAAGGCTACACGTCAAGATCGTTCGATTGAAGCCGCCGCCGCCCGCCGTGTCACCCGAAAGGCCACCATGACCTGCTCGGACGCGGATTCGGCGCGGTGCATGAGCACCGCAGCTCGGGCGGCACGTCGAACAGCACCTGTTCGACGTGCTCACCGCACCCTCGATAGGTGGGCTTACCGCATTTCGGGCAAACGGCACGTTGACACATTGGGTCTCCTTCAGGGGTGATACCCACAGGGGTATGGCGGAGTTAGATCTTTCACTCGACCCGAGCTTGGCATGTCATATACCCCAGGGGGTATTGTGCTCACAGGATCACATACCCATGGGGGTATAGAGAGGATCGAGCATGCGAGTGACAGAGCAAGGCATGACCGCCACCGGAACGACCGGTGGTCTGGGCCGATTGGGTGCGGCTATGACAGATCGGGCGCGATGGGTGTTCGGCGTGTGGTTGCTGACGCTGGTCGCGTTGGGTGCGGCCGCGCCTACGGTGTTCGACTCCCTGGCCGGTGCGGGCTGGCAGGCGAACGGATCGGAGTCGGTGCAGGTTCGGGAACTCGCCGAACAGCACTTCGGCGGTAACTCGGCGGCTGCGGTTCAGGTCGTCGTCCACTCGGACACGGCCACTGTCGACAGTGGCCGGATGCGTCAGGTGATCGGGGAGATCACCGACGTGCTGGGGCGGGACTCGCGCTTCGGTGCGGTGATACCGCCGCAGCAGGGGATGACGATCAGCGCCGACGGGCACACCGGCATTCTCATCGCGGGCGCGAATGCGAACACCGACGACATGGTCGCCGCGGTCGACGATCGGAAGGCGGAGTTGACCGCACTGTCCGGCAATGGGGTCGAGGTCTATCCGACCGGGTCCTCGGCGCTGTGGAGTGACTTCAACAAGGCCAATCACGACGCCATGATGAAGGCCGAAATGTTTTCCTGGCCGGTCACTTTGGGCATTATGGTGATCGCCTTCGGTTCCCTGGTGGCCGCCGGGCTGCCGCTATTGCTGACGCTGGCCGGGCTGGTTGCCTCGGCGGGCGGTCTGGTGCTGCTGAACCAGATGACGCCGATCTCGGTGTGGGCGATGAACTTCGCCATGATGTTCGCACTCGCCCTAGGTATCGACTACGCGCTGTTCATCGTGTCCCGCTTCCGTGACGCCATTCGGCAGACAGGCGATGCGCGGGCCGCGGTCGCCGAGACCATGGACACCGCGGGCAAGGCGGTTCTGCTGTCCGGATCGACCGTGCTGGTGAGTCTTTCGGCCGTACTGATCGTGCCCGCCCCGGCGGTGCGGACGATGGCGGTCGGCATCATGTTCGCGGTGTCGTTCGTCCTGCTCGCCACGCTGACCCTGCTGCCCGCGACATTGGGCAAATTGGGGCGCAAGGTGAATGCCGTTTCGCTGCCGCATGTGCAGCGGCAGCAACACCGATCGCCGCGCTTCGCGGCCTGGGCCGAACTGCAGCACCGGCGGCCGTGGCCGTTCGCGATCGGCGCGCTGGCGGTACTCATAGGCTTGGCGATTCCGGTCTTCGGCCTGAAGGTGGCAATGCCCTCGATCGCGGTCGTGCCCGAGGATGCTCCGGTGCACCGCGGCTACGAATTGGTGCAGCAGCAGTTCGGGGCGGGCGCTCCCGGGATGCTGCAGATAGTCGCTGCGCAAGACATCGGCGCGCGGGCAGCCGAGATTGCGTCGGCGACCGACGGCATCGCCATGGTCACCCCGCCGCAGCCCGCCTCAGACGGCAGTGGTCTCGTCATGCTGCAGGCCATGCCGGAGGTCGATCCGTCGGATGCGTCCATGGGCGCGACCCTCGACATGCTGCGTGATCGGCTGCCCGACGGCGCGTTGGTCGGTGGCGCGGCGGCGGAGAATCTCGATCTGCAGCAGGCGCTCGACGACTACTTGCCGATCATCGTGGGCGTCATCCTGGTACTCGGCTTCGGGTTGCTGCTGATCGCTTTGCGGGCTCCGCTGATCGCGCTGCTGGGCACCGTGGTGAGCCTGCTGTCCACGGCGGCGGCCTTCGGTGTGGCGAAACTGGTGTTCCAGGACGGGCACGGCGCGAGCCTGCTCGGCTTCACCCCGCAGGGATTCCTGGACGGCTGGGGACCGGTGTTCTTCTTCGCCATGATCTTCGCCATCGCGATGGACTACACGGTGTTCCTACTGGCCACCGCGAAGGAGCACTACGAGTTGTCGAATGATCCGAAGGTCGCGCACGTGGACGGTGTGGCGCATTCGGGCCGGGTCATCTTCGCCGCGGCGGCGGTCATGGTGGCGGTGTTCTTCACCTTCGCGCTGGCGGATCCATTGCCGCCCAAGGAAATGGGCATCATCCTCGGTGTCGCGGTGCTGCTGGACGCGGTGCTTATCCGACTGGTGCTGTTGCCGGTGCTATTGCGCCTGACCGGTCGTGCGGCCTGGTGGTCACCGGCCTGGCTGCAGAAGGTGCTGCCCGCCATCAGCTTCTCGCACTGACCCCGGAAGCCGCATATACCCCGGCGGGTATACTGGGTAATTCGATCGAAGGAGACGATTCTCATGGTTGGTGACGAGGAAAGCATCGCCCAGGTGCTCAACCGCCTGCGCCGCGCACACGGACAACTCGCGGGCGTGATCTCGATGATCGAACAGGGCCGCGACTGCAAAGATGTCGTCACCCAACTCGCCGCGGTATCCCGTGCCCTCGACCGCGCGGGCTTCAAGATAGTCGCCAGCGGCCTGCGCGAATGCCTGACCCGGGAAACGCCCGAAGGTTCGGAACCCATGACCGTCGACGAACTCGAAAAGCTGTTCCTGGCCCTGGCCTGACCCGAAGGATCAGAACGATCCTGGTCACGATCGCAGTGGCCGCGGCGAGCCGGTTCTACTCGATGCCGTCGTGCGCCGGTTGCGGGTGCGCTCCCTCCAATTGCGCCGCGGCTCTGGAGATTTCATCTGCTTTTCGAAGGGGCGCGCAACGGTTGGCGCACTTCCGCGCTGGTCGCGGGCATTGTGGGCGTGATCGCCGCCGCCGGATTCGTTGTCTGGGAATTGCGTCATCCCAACCCGATGCTCGACATCCGCAAGTTCGGCAACCGTGCCTTCGCCGGTGCGAATCTCGCTGTGCTGCTGTTCTTCTTGGCTGCTTTCGGTTCGATCTGTTACGTCACCCGGCATTTGCAGTTCGTGCTCGGAGACGATGCACTCGAGACGGGCGTGCGGTTGCTGCCGCTGGCGGGCGCGGTCTTCGTCGGCTCGGCGATCACCGGTGTACTGACTCCGCGCCTCGGGCTGCGCGCGATGGTCGTGGCGGGCATGATGCTCGGCATTCTCGCCCTGGTGGTCCCCATCCGGGTCGACGCCGAATCCGGCTACGCCGCGTTCGCCTGGCCGCTGGTGCTGCTGGGCCTCGCGATCGGCCTGAGCGTCTCACCGGCCACCGACACGATCATGGACGCCTTCCCGGAAGAAGGCATACGCCGGTGCGGTGTACCTCTACACCGCGGCCCATCAGGATGCTGTTGCGGCCCGGCATGTTTCCGGTGCCGAGTGCGGTTCCTGCTCGCGGTCGGCGACCTGCTGGTTGCCTGGCGACTGCTCGTCGCCGCCGAAATCGCGCTCGCCGCTCTCGGCTCCGGCACCGGCGATCGAACCTTCTATGAGGGCAAGGTCGCCGTCGCCTCGTTCTTCGCCAAGACCGTCCCGCCCGGTCTCGGCGCCGATTGGGCGGTCATTTCCGATATCGACGCCACCGCAATGGAACTCGACGACGCGGCGCTCTGACGCCTGTCTCGATGGTCTAACAGGTTGCTGACCATTGCTGCGTTTATGAGGAAATCATCAGTTGTTGTGTTATCGTACCGGTGTTGTGCGTGATCGCTTTGCTGATGTGTCAATCGGTGGCTCGGTGAGAGGACCCGTATGTCCCGGTATCTGTTCGCCCTCGGCCAGGTCGTAGCGCGTCGCCGCTGGTGGGTGCTCGCACTGTGGATCGTCCTGCTGGTCGGCGCGATCGGTTTCGCCGTCGGCGCCGGTGGTAAGACCAACGACAACTTCACCGTTCCTGGCACCGAGTCGCAGGATGCCGTGTCATTGCTGCAGCAGCGGATGCCCGCGTTCAGTGGCGCGCAGATGCAGGTTGTTTTCGAAACCCCCGCCGTGGCCAAGGTGACCGACCAGCAGGTGACCGCCGAGATCGAACGGGCAATGGCGGGGTTGAAGGGACTGCCGCAGGTCGCGGCGGTCGTCGATCCGTTCGAGGCGCAGGCGGTGTCGCCGAATCAGCGTGTGGCACTGGGCAGCGTGCAGTTCGCGGTGTCGGCGGGCGAGGTCGGCGAGGGCACCCTCGACGAGGTGGATCGCATCGCCGACTCGGCTCGCGATGCCGGTCTCACGGTGGAATTCTCCGGTGCGGTGTATCCGGGCTTCACGGCCGAGATCCCGCATACCCCGGAGATTCTCGGCATCGTCGCGGCATTCATCATTCTGCTGATCACCTTCGGCGCGGTGGTCGCCGCCGGACTGCCCATCATTACCGCGCTGGTGGGCGTGGGTATCGGGCTCACCGGGATTCTGGGCGTCGCCGCCTTCGTCGACGTGGCCTCGGCGGCGACGTCGCTGGCGCTGATGCTCGGTCTGTCCTGTGGCATCGACTACGCGCTGTTCATCCTGTCGCGGCATCGGCACCAGATCGTGCTGGGCATGGCTGCGGACGAGTCGATTCCGCTTGCCGTCGGAACCGCGGGCAGTTCGGTCGTATTCGCGGCGATAACCGTGATCATCGCACTGTGCGGCCTGGCGGTCGCGGGCATTCCCTTCCTCACCGTCATGGGGCTGACCGCGGCGGGTGCGGTGCTGGTCGCCATGCTGGTCGCACTGACACTGCTGCCCGCGCTACTCGGCTTCGCCGGCGATATGGTCGCCAAGTTCATCTCGCCGCCGCTGCATCCAGGCAAGCCGCAGGAGGTCGCGCGCATCGCCGCCTACGAGCCCGAACGCACATTCGGGCACGCGTGGGGCCGATTCGTCACCCGATTCCGGATCCCGATGCTGGTTCTCGGTATCGCCGTTCTCGCCGCACTGGCTATCCCGGCCACGCGCATGGACCTCGGATTGCCCAGCGGTGAAACGCAATCGGAGTCGAGCACCGCCCGGAAGGCGTACAACATCGTCAGCGGGTCGTTCGGCCCCGGTTTCAACGGACCCCTGCTGGTTGTCACCGACCTGTCGGCCGCTACCAGTCCGGACGCCGCACAAACACTGATGGGCCGACTGCGGCAGGTGCCCGGCGTCGCCGCCGTCCAGCCCGCGGGCTCCGGCAACGGGTTGCTGCTCGTCCAGGTGATCCCGAAGACCGGTCCCAACGACTCCGCGACCACCGATCTGGTGCACCGGCTGCGTGACGATCGCGACAACATCGAAAGTGGCACCGGCGCAAAGTATCTCGTCGGTGGCACGACGGCAGCGAACATCGACACCTCGAACCAGTTGGCGAAGGCGCTGCCCCCCTTCCTCGCGGTCGTCGTGGGTCTGGCGCTGGTATTGCTCACGATCGCGTTCCGCACGATTCTGGTCCCGCTGTCCTCGATCGTCGGATTCATCCTGTCGGTCTTCGCCGCCCTCGGCGCCCAGGTCGCGGTATTCCAATGGGGCTGGGGTGCAAGCTTTTTCGACGTGACCAAGGCGCAGACGCTGAGCTTCCTGCCGATCATCACGCTGGCCATCATCTTCGGCCTGTCCAGCGACTATCAGATCTTCGTCGTATCCCGGATCAAGGAGGAGCACACGCGCACCGGCGAGGCCATCAGTTCGGTGCAGAACGGCGTCGCGCACTCCGCGCGCGTCGTCACCGCGGCGGCGCTGATCATGTGCGCGGTATTCGTCGCCTTCACCACCACCGACAATCCGATCGTCAAACCCCTGGCGTTCACCCTGGCGGTCGGTGTCCTGCTCGATGCCTTCATCGTCCGGCTGACCCTGGTGCCCGCGGTCATGGCCATCATTGGAAACCGCATGTGGTACCACCCGCGCTGGTTCGCCCGCTATGTCCCCGACCTCGACATCGAGGGTGTCGAACTCGAACGCCGATTCGGTCACCACGCCGAAGCCGAAGTGCCGCAGGACATTACCGGCGTGTCGTGACGCCCGCTAGCCGAGCAGCACGTGCTCCTGGGTCACGAAGTAGGAGGACTGCGCCAGGTCGATGAAGTTCTTCTCGTCCTGGGTGAGTCGGTCGTCGGCCTGGATTCCGGCGGGTGTGGTCAATGCCGTGATCACGGCTTGTGCGGAGGGGAACCAGACTTCGGTGACGCCGTCGAAGGCCGCGCCGGTGCCTCGCGCGGTGGCGAGGAGCAGGTTCTGAGTCGAATCCGCCGTGTGGCTCTGGACGTAGCGGTAGCCGCCGAGCACTTTGATCTGCTCGGTGGCGAAAGGCCCGTGGCTGTTGAGCCAGTAGTCGTAGAACTGGGCGGGCGACAGGTCCGCCCGACGTCGGATGGCGCACACCAGCTTCAGTGGATAGGACGAGGAGTCCGCGGCCGCGTCGGGTGCGCGGGAGGCCAGGATGGCCCCGATGCCCGCTGCGGTCGAACCGGTCATGAAGGCGCGCCTTGAACCTGTGCTCTCGCCGGTGTTCTCGTTCAACTGCACTCCTTGTGGTGGCCGCGGGCCGCGGCGTTTCTGATCATTTGATCAAGCGTGATGAGGCTAACAGTTGGCATCAATATGATGCAACGGTCACATTTGACTGATTCATCATTTAGTGGCTCGGCGTGCTCTGGGCCGCGAGATGCCGAATGTCAGCGCCGCCATCGCGGCTATCGCGGCGGCGATGGGGCCGTAGACGTGCAGTGCGGCGATTTGCCTGCGGGCGTCGCGAGCCTGGCCGGTCATCTCGTGGACGGACTGCTCGTCGAACTGCAGTGTGCCGTCGAAGACGGTGATGGCGGCGGGGTCGTCGGACGCCGTCGCCAGATATCGGTGCTGATATTCGCTCACCGTGATGACCGCGCCGGTCACCGGCTCGACCCAGATGTCGCGGGTGGCGGTGTAGTACAAAGACATCGCCACCCCCTGGTCTCCGGCTCGTCCCACCGACTCCGCGGGCAGTGTGATCTCGCCTCGCATCGGCAGCAGGGGAGCGAGGTCGACCGGCGGTACCTGTGAGCGGAAATGCAATAGGCCCAGGCCATCTCGCACGGTGGTGTCGTCGACGTACCGCAGGCGTGTCTCCTGTTGGGAGATGACGTCGAAGTACGGATAGTCGTGCCTGTCGGTGTCGAAAGGAAACTTGTACTGGAATCCGCTGCGGACCGTCTCGAGTGGACGCTGACCGGGCTCGAAAACCGTCTGCGCCGGGGTGTGCCGAGGCGTCCCGCTCGTCCGGCTGATGCTCACCTGATCGACCAGTGCGTCGAGTAACCCGGCCTGTCCCTGGCGATCCAGCCGCGAGGTCTGCTGCGCGACCCGGAGCGTGATGCTGTCGGAATCAGTCGGCTCGACGCTGGTCACCAAAGACGACACCTGGACAGGGACCTTCGACTGGATCTGCACCTTGCCCCGCATCAGGAGGTCGAGGTCCAAGACTGCGCCGGTGCCGACCGCCATCGTCACCTGCCGAATCGGTGCGGGAACCTTGATCAGCGCATCCGCGGTATGGATCGGCAGCAGTGCCGCGACCACCGCGAACACCGCGGCGACGGCTATCGCGACGAATCCGAGGACGCGCCGCCTCGCCCGCGCCTCGCCCTTGCGTTCTGTGCTGCGCTCGCACGGTAGGTCGGTACGCGGGTGGCGATAGCCGAGCATCGACCACTCCTTTCAGCTAACTGACGATATCGGCACTCATGATGACAGAGTCATTTGAAAGCAGTTGACGAATTCGTCACATTCGATCGACGGGGCTCGAGGCCGACGCTGCCCAATGCCGGTCGTGCTGACGAAATATTCAGAATCCTTGACTGACTGCATCCTCGTGAGTGACGATATCGTCAGACAATCACTGGAAAGTAGGAGTGCGCCGATGACAGCCGCATCCATCGTGTTCGCCGTGCTGTTGGCGGTCGGGCTTCTGCCGCTCGGTGCGGTCAAGGTGCTGGCCGTGGCGGCCATGCGTCAGCGTGCCGAACACTTCGGCTACTCGGTGACCGTCTTCCGCGGCATCGGCGTGCTCGAGATCACCGGGGCCCTGGGCGTGCTGGTCGGCATGGTGTGGTGGCCGCTCGGGGCGGCGGCCGGAATCGGGTTGGTGCTCTTGATGATCGGCGCTGTCATCACCCATGTGAAGGTCGGTGACGGTGTGGGCGAGTACGCGCCGTCGATCGGCGTTTGTGTGCTGGCAATCGCCTATGTCGTGACTGTATTCGGGGCGCACCTATGACTGCTCGAAGGGGAGTTCCTCCAGCCCACGTCCCGGTCTACCGTCCCGACATCTATTCGCGCGAGGGCATTCTCGACCCTTATCCGCACTATGCGCGGTTGCGCGAACTCGGGCCGGTGGTGTGGCTGGCCGAGCAACGCGCCTATGCACTGCCGCGCTACGCCGAATGCAAGGCCGTCCTGCGCGACGATCGGACGTTCGTCTCCGGAGCCGGTGTCGGGTTGAACCCGGTGGCCAACCGGCTCTCGAAGGGCACCACCCTCAACAGCGACGGCGAGGATCACAACCGCCGCCGCGCGTTGCTGGCCCGCCGGTTGTCCCCGCGGGCACTGCGAGCGATGCGCGAATCGATCGACCAGCAGGCGGCCGCGGCCGTCGAACATGCGATCGCGCAGGGACGTATCGATGGTGTCGAATTGGCGGCCGCGCTGCCGCTGTCGGTCGTGCCGGATCTGATCGGGTGGCCCCAGCGCGGTCGAGAACACTTGCTGCGGTGGGCGGGAGCCACATTCGACGCGCTCGGGCCACTCAACCGGCAGTCCATGTGCACCGCACCGTCGGCGATCGGGATGATGCATTTCACGCGACGGCTCGCCCGCGAGCGAGACCTGCTGCCGGGCAGCGTCGGGGAGGACGTGCTGCAGGCCACCGACGACGGCAAGCTTTCCCGCGCCGAATGCCCCGCTCTGCTGATCGATTACCTGGCCCCTTCGTTGGACACCACGATCAGCGCGATCGCCAGCGCCATGTACCTTTTCGCACGCCACCCCGAACAGTGGCAGATGCTCGAGGACGATCCAACACGGATACCGAACGCGGTGAACGAGGTCGTACGATTCGAATCACCGCTACGTGCGTTCTCCCGCAAGACGATTCATGATACCGACATCGCCGGAACCAGCATCCCCTCGGGCTCCCGCGTGGTCGTGATCTACTCCTCGGCCAATCGTGACCCGCTGGAATGGGACGACCCCGACACCTTCGACATCCGCCGCGACGCCACCCGCCAACTCGGCTTCGGTCACGGCATACACGGTTGCGCCGGTCAAGGTCTCGCGCGGCTGGAAACGCAGGCCATGCTCGCCGCACTCGTCGAGCAGGTCGACCGCATCGAGATCGCCGGTGCGCCCGAATGGGCGATCAACAACATCATCCACCGCTTCGAACGCCTTCCGCTGCAACTCATTCCAGCCTGACAGAGGAATCCGCCATGAAGATCTCCGTCGACTACCCCCGGTGCGAGGGACACGGCCTGTGCGCCGCACAGGCACCCGAGGTGTTCAGCCTCGATGGCGACGCCGAGCTCATCTACCGTTTCGACGGCGCCGAGGTGCCCGTTGATCTCGTCACGGCTGCCCGCACGGCCGTGGACTCCTGCCCCGTCGCGGCGCTGCGGGAGATCTCGTGAGCCAGTCCGGCTGGCGCCGCTGTCGAAATGCATTACCGGGTTCGCGGCCAATGCGAGGGGCCTGAACAGACAACCGGAGGCAGATATCCTCTTTGCGCACGCCAGCGCTTCGGACCGTGCAGTCGGCGTCGTGTTGCTCGGGGCAGCGGTGATCAGGCCGCACGCTGCTGCGATTCCCGCACGCCGCGCCGATGTTCGACCGCCTGCTACTGCTCGGCCTGGACCGCCACGTCGGCGTCGATTTCCGGGCTGTCGGTTTGGCGGGTGTGCCGGATGCCGCGCCAGCCCAGTGGGAGTTGGACGCGGCCTGCCCGGATATCGCCGATGAGGTGCTCGTATCCGTCACGGACCTCGCTGAGATGGACCCATGCGGAGTGCCGAAGCTCCTCGCAGTCGGCGTGCAGCACCGTCCACCATGCCTCGGCGTAAGTCTTCGCGACATGACTGATCACCTCACCGAAGGTGTGGGTGTGGCGGCGGGCGCACCGGCTGTGACGGACGTAGGACGCCGCCCAAGAGTTGATCTTGTCGATCACCTTCGCGATATCCGCGTGCAGGGCCGTCTCGGTGACTTCGGGCGCATGCCGTTGCGGATTCAAAACCGCCGAAATCAGGGCGGCATGCAGATCGCCGAGTTCTCTCGCCCACGTGATCATCGGGAACGGTTCGGTGAGACGCCCTGCGATCGCGGCCAGCAGTTGATCCGGCGACAGCACCGACGCCGCATCGATCGCACTGTCCCCCGGTGCCGCTATGCCCGCGTCCATGGTGCTCACGGCGCTGCTGACCACCATCTGCGGCCGATGCTGACGTAGTGGTCGCCAAATCGGGCGATGCGCGTCGTGATGTCGGTGGCGCTATCGCGGAGGCTGGTCATGTGGCTCGTCGATCGATGACGGCCTCGGCGGGATGGGCGTGCTGAATCATAGGTTGTTGCTCGACTATTTCGAGATGAACGGTTGATGCGGCGAGTGCGGCGCTGCGTCTCGGCGCATAATGCTAATACTGACTGCGCACTCAGTCAACGACTGGCAAAGCAGTCGGCTGGTGCTAGAGTTTCCGGAAATTTGGCCGAGGAGGGGTGGGATCCGTGGGTGAGCGTGCGACAGGACCGGGCAAGTCGGGCGCGATTCTCGATATCTTCACGCGCCATGTCGCCGAGAAGGGTTACGACGGAACCAGCTTCAGTGGTGTCGCAAGGGAGTTGGGCATCTCTCAGGGCCTGATCGTGCATCACTACGGCACGAAGGCGCGGTTGTTGGAAGCTCTACATGTTTCCTACATGCGGCAGCGGATCGACGAGGCCGAGCGGATTGTTTCGAAGTTCGCCACGCCGACCGAGCAGCTTGCCGGGCTGTTGCACGCGGCCATGCTCTATCAGGTGCACGATCGGAATCGGACCGTCGCATTCCAGCGTGAGGTCGCGCGGTTCGCGCAGCAGGATGAAGCTTCCGAAGGGCGCAAGCTGCGCAGGGCTTACATCGGAATCCTGCACAACGTGGTCGATGCGGGCGTTGCCTCGGGTGAGTTCCGCACTGTCGATACCAGCATCCGGAGCCTGCTCATCTTCGGTTCCGCGCAGTGGGCGTGGACGTGGTTCGAGCCGGAAGGGCGCAGATCCGCCGCGCAGGTCGGTGCCGAACTGGTAGATCTCACCCTTGGATCCCTCTTGGTGAATCGCAATTCGCTGCCGCGCCTGAGTGACCCCGACGGCCCACTGATCGCAGCGGTACTCGAGATCATCACCGCCACCCCGAAAACCGCGTCGGAGTGAAGTCGGCGAAGTTCACGGTCGCCGGGCCGCTCGCGTAGGCGCCGAGCCAAAGCCGGGTCTCGGCAATCCCTATGGGCGGTAGCGCGGACCAACGCCGTCGATGGCCGCCAAACGCTGATTCGTCACCTGCAGTTGACGTTCTGTGCTGCTGGTGAGGTCGTCGACTTGCTCGGCGGTCAACCGCCCGCACGGTTGTCCCCAGTGCAGTGCGATGTCGTCCCCCGGCGCCGCGTCAGGGAGCGCGGCGTAGCCGTCGGTCCACACCGGGATGGTTCGCCGTGTCGTCGCCGACAGTGATAGGCGTGCGCCGTCCCAGCGCAACCGGCTGATCCCGACCGTGAGGTCGTCGCGGTGGCGATCCAGTACCGTCGCGGCGGTGATGCGGCAGTTGTCGAGGATTTCCAAGGGCTGGTCGCCGCCGGCGACGGGCAGCAGCCTGGTCCACGGGTAGACGCCGAAGACGTGGAAGCTGTGGTTCGCGGCCGCCTCCGGAGCGAGATCGGGCCCCAGATGGGACCAGTACACACCCGCGATCGGAGCGATGAGGCGCAGCAGCTCGGCCAGGAACTCGGGACCGTCGAGTTCGTCGCCGATGCCTCCACCCAGCCAATAGGACGCCACCAGCCGCTCGTCGAGCGGGTCGGTGACGCCGGTCAGGCGCGACATCGCCCGCAGGTACGGCCATGCGCCGGAGAAGCCGCGCGCCAGCACCCGCACGCGTTCGCCATCGCGGTCACGTAGCGCCGCGGTGTGCTCTGGCCCGCAGTACCCGAGGTGGTTGGGCGCGTACGCGTAGCGCGCGAACATCTCCACACCGTCCATCAGGTCGGTTCCTCCGATAGCGTTGCGCTCCAGCGGTTTTCGATGTCGCCGTAATGCCAGATCGCGAGTGCGCCTGCCCAGGTGAACGCGAAGAGGCCGACGATGATGAAGCCCATCGTGGCGAGGTCGACGCCCCCGATCCAGGCGAGTACCCCGCCGGTGACCTCGAGTTTCTCGGTGAGGATGGAGATGAGCTCCTGGACACCGATCAGCAGGGCCACCGCGACCGAGAGCCCGGTGACCACCATGTTGTAGTAGATCTTGCGGATCGGTCCGGCGAAGGCCCACCCGTAGGCGTAGTTCATGAACGAACCGTCCAGCGCGTCGAACAGCGACATGCCCGCCGAGAACAGCACGGGCAGAACGAGAATCGCGTACCAGGGCAGCCCGGTGGCGGCCGCGCCGCCAGCGATCACCAGCAGACCCACTTCGGTGACGGTGTCGAAACCGAGGCCGAACAACAGCCCCACCGGATACATCTGCCAGGGCTTGCGCACCGTGCGCATGACCGGCGCCAAGATCCGGTTGAGCACGCCGCGCGAGTCCAGTGCGCGCTCGAGTTGCGCTTCGCTGTAGCCGCCGCGCCGCATGGCACGTAAGACCTGCCAGATCCCGATCAGCGCGGCCAGGTTCAGCAGTCCGATGAGGATCAGGAAGGTGCCCGAGACCGATGTGCCGAAAACCCCGGTCCACCGCTGCAGCCGCGAGTCCTCGTCTTCCAGGTTTCGCGCCAGCGCCGTAATCCCCGAGGCCAGCAGTCCGACGAGCACGAAGACGATCGTGGAGTGCCCCAAGGAGAACCAGAAGCCGACCGTGATCGGTTTCTGCTTGTCTGCCACCAGTTTTCGGGTGGTGTTGTCGATCGCCGCGATATGGTCGGCGTCGAAGGCGTGTCGCATGCCCAGCGTGTAGGCGGTGACGCCGAGCCCGACGCCGAAGATCGCGCCGTCCACCAGGTACTCGTCGGGCACGACCAGCAACAGCAGCGTTCCCCATCCCACGATGTGCAGGATGACGATCGTCGCTGCCATGCCGAGGATGCCGCGACGCTGCCCGCGGTCGAATCCGGCCCAGGCATCTCGCAGCCTCGTGGTGATCGTCGCCATCGCCACGGTCCCATCTTTCCCACTCGTCCGGCGGAGCCACCGCCGTGTTCAACAGATTCGCGGTAGCTGTTCTCCTGCGGGCAGGTCGACGACACGGGTGCCGCCGAGGGCGGTGCGGGCCACCACCATCCCCGGATGCTCGACAACGCAGTGACCCACGAGTGCCGCGTGAGCGCCGAGGGGATGCGCGTGCATGGCATCGAGGACCCGGTCGGCGTCGGCGGGTGGCACGAACGCGACGAGTTTGCCTTCGTTGGCGACATACAGCGGGTCGAGACCGAGCAACCCGCAGGCATCGCGCACCCCGACAGGCACCGGTATCGCCCGTTCGTCGAGTTCGACGCCGACGCCCGCGGCCCGGGCGATCTCGTTGAGGGAGGCGCCCATGCCACCGCGTGTGGGATCGCGCAGCACGTGCACATCGGCACCGGTGGCGAGCATGGCCGCGACCAATCCGTGCAGTGGCGCGGTATCGCTGCACAGTGTCGTGCCGAACTCGAGTCCTTCCCGGCAGCTCAGCACCGCGATACCGTGCAGTCCGATCTCACCGCTGACCAGCACCATATCGCCGGGCCTTGCCCGCTTGGGCCGGATGTCCACGCCCTCGGGCACCAGTCCGATGCCCGCGGTGTTGATGAAGATGCCATCGCCGTGCCCGGCGTCGACGACCTTGGTGTCACCGGTGACCAGCCGGACCTCGGCCGCGAGCGCGGCGGTGCCGACGGCTTCGGCGATGCGGGCGATCTCGGCCAGCGCGGTGCCCTCTTCGAGGATGAACGCGGTCGAGAGCACCATCGGCTTGGCGCCGGACATCGCCAGATCGTTCACGGTGCCGTTCACAGCGAGGTCACCGATCGAGCCGCCCGGAAACACCAGCGGCTTGACCACGAACGAGTCGGTGGAGAACGCCAGCCGCGCGTCGCCGAGGGGGAGCACCGCCGAATCGCCGAGCTCGGTGTCGGCGGCCGCGCCGAATGCGGGCAGGAACAGGTGCTCGATCAGCTCGCCCGACATCGCACCGCCGCCGCCGTGTCCCATCACGATATTGGGCGCGTCGCGCAGCGGCATGGGACAGACCCAACCATCGATGTCGAGCGGGGGAGATGCGGCTGCCCGACTGCCGTTGGTGTCAGGCATGGGCGACCTCCGCGGGAAGATCGAGACGCCGGTACAGGTAGTACGCGGCACAGGCGCCTTCGGAGGAGACCATTGTCGCGCCCAACGGGTTTCGCGGGGTGCATTCCTTGCCGAATGCGGCGCATTCGTGAGGTTTGATCAAGCCTTGGAGCACTTCACCGGACCGGCACACCGAAGACTCGGCGGTGTGCAGATCGCCGACGGCGAAACGCTGTTCGGCGTCGTAGTCGCGGTAGCGCGACGACAGCCGCCAGCCGCTGAGGGGGATCACGCCGATGCCGCGCCACGCTCGGTCGGTGACCTCGAAGACGTCCTCGAGCATCGCCTTGGCCGCCGGATTCCCGGCCGCGGCTACCGCGCGGGGATAGGCGTTCTCGACCTCGTGGCGTCCTTCCTCGAGCTGGAGCACGGTGCGGCGGATGCCTTCGAGGATGTCCAGCGGTTCGAATCCGGTGACCACCATCGGAACCTTGTATTTCTCGGCCAGCGGCGGATATTCGCCGGTGCCCATCACCGTGCAGACGTGCCCGGCGGCGAGGAATCCCTGCACCCGGCAGCTGGGCGACTCCATGATCGCCGCGATGGCGGGCGGGACGAGCACGTGCGAGACCAGCAGCGAGAAATTCTCGATGCCGAGCCGTTGGGCCTGGTACACCGTCATCGCGTTGGCGGGCGCGGTGGTCTCGAATCCGATGCCGAAGAACACCACCTGCCGATCCGGGTTGTTCTTGGCCAGTTCCAGCGCGTCCAGCGGCGAGTAGACCACCCGCACGTCGCCGCCTTCGCTCTTGACCCGGAACAGATCCTTGTGACTGCCGGGTACCCGCAGCATGTCGCCGAAGGAGCAGAAGATCACCCCCGGCCGTGCGGCGATCTCCAGTGCCTTGTCGATCACCTCGAGCGGGGTGACGCACACCGGGCAACCGGGCCCGTGGATCATCTCGATCTGATCCGGCAACAGCTGGTCGATCCCGTGGCGGATGATCGAATGTGTCTGTCCGCCACACACTTCCATGATCGACCAGCGCTTGCTGGTGGTGGCGCGGATACGGTCGAGCAGGTGCCGCGCCAGCTCGGGATTGCTGAATTCGTCCAGGTATTTCATGACTTCGCCTCCTGGTCGTCGACGGTTGCGCCCGGCGCGGTCGCGTCGGAATTGTTCGCCCCGGGTTGTGGGGCTTCGGGGTTGTCGACACCGGCCTGCTTCGCCGCGAGCGCGAAACCGTCGCCGAACTCCTCCTTCAGTACGCCGAGATGTTCGAACTCGGCCAGCGTCCGCAATGCGGATTCTTCATCCAGGCGTTGGATCGCGAACCCGACGTGCACCACGACGTAATCGCCGACCGCCACGTCCGGGATGTATTGCAGGCACACGTCTTTGTGCACGCCGCCGAAGTCGACCTCCGACATCAGCGTGCCGTCGCGTTCGTTGACGCTGAGCACCTTTCCGGGAACCGCAAGACACATCGCTCGTCTCCTTCACTCACACCGCACCGGCTACCAGGAGCTGACCGAACGCGATCCCGCCGTCGTTCGGTGGCAGTCTGCGATGACTGATGACACGGAATCCGTCGTGCCGCAGCAGACGGGTACAGCTCGACAACAGCAGCGCGTTCTGGAACACACCGCCCGACAGCGCGATCGCCGACTCGGGCGCGGCGAATCGCCGTGCGGTGTCGTGCACGAGGTCGGCGACGGCGGCGTGGAATCGGGCGCCGATGATCGCGGGCGATACGCCGCCTGCCGCGTCGGCGACGACCTCGGCGAGTACCGGGGCAGGATCGATCCGCGCGGGATCGCCGTCGTGCCAAGTGAATCGGTACCGGCCCGCCGCCGGGCCTGCCCCGCGGGCCAGACCCTCGAGTTCGATCGCGGCCTGCGCCTCATAGTCGACGATGTGCCGCACCCCGGCCAGGGAGGCGACCGCGTCGAACAGTCTGCCCATGCTCGAGGTCGGCGCGCAGCCGAGCCCGGTGTCGAATTGGTGCGCGAGCACGGCCCGCTCGGCTTCGGGGCAGGCGTCGACCGAGGCGATGCCGGGGAACCATTCGATGCCCGCGGTGCGCAGATGCGACAGGGCCATCCGATAGGGCTTTCGGACGCTGAGGTCGCCGCCCGCCAAGGGCACATAGGACAGGTGCGCAATGCGCCGGTAGCCCTTGTATCCGGCGACGAGCACCTCACCGCCCCAGACCGCGCCATCGGGTCCGTACCCGGTGCCGTCGAAGGCGATGCCGAGGACCGTCTCGTTCGCATCGATCCCGTGCTCGCCCATCACCGCGGCCAGATGCGCGTGATGATGTTGCACCGTGTGCACCGGTCGGTCGGCCGCGTTCGCCCGGGCCCACGCGGTCGAACGGTAGCCGGGGTGCGCGTCGGCGGCGAGTTGGGTCGGGTGCACGCAAGTGAGTTCCTCCAGGTGGGATCGCGCCGTGTCGAATGCCTGCAAGGTGGCCAGATCGTCCATGTCGCCGATGTGCTGACTCAGCCAGGCGTACCGTCCGTCGGCGACAGCGCAGGTGTTCTTCAGGTCGGCGCCGACCGCCAGGGTCGGCGGAACCGGGATGGGCAGCGCCAGCGGGAGCGGTGCGTAGCCGCGGGAGCGGCGCACCGGCAGCTCGGCGCCGTCCACGACACGCACCACCGAGTCGTCGCACGGGACGAGAATGCGCCGGTTGTGGCCGAGCCAGGCGTCGGCGAGCCCGGCCAGACGGGTGCGGGCGTCGGCGTCGTCGTAGCAGATCGGTTCGCCGCCGAGATTGCCGGAGGTCATGACCAGCACGTCGGGGCCGGGTGGATCGCCGGGCAGGCCGAACAGCAGCAGATGCAGTGGGGTGTAGGCGAGCATGACGCCGAGGTCGGGATTGCCCGGTGCGACCGCGTCGGCGACGGGCCGTTGGCCACGCGGCAGCAGGACGATAGGCCGCTGCGGACCGCTCAGCAGGGTCGCACCGGTGGGATCGATGGTCACGATGCGGGCCGCGGCGTCCAAGTCGGCGACCATGACGGCGAACGGCTTGTTGCCGCGCCGCTTGCGGCGACGCAATTCGGCCACGGCCGTGTCGTTGTCGGCGTCGCAGGCGAGGTGGTAGCCGCCGATGCCTTTGACCGCGAGAACGCCTCCGGCGCAAAGTAATTCGCGCGCCGCGGCGAGTGGTCGGGCGGGATCGCCGGGGCCGACGTAGGACAGGGTGGGCCCGCAGTCCGGGCAGGCGATGGGCTGGGCGTGGAACCTGCGATCGGCGGGGTCGGCGTATTCGCGGGCGCAGCGCGGGCACATGGCGAAATCGGCCATGGACGTGCGCTCGCGGTCGTAGGGCAGTCCGGCGATGATGGTGAATCGCGGGCCGCAGTTGGTGCAGTTGACGAAGGGGTGGCGGTAGCGGCGGTCGGCGGGGTCGCGCAGTTCCCGCGCGCAGTCCGTACAGATCGCCACATCGGGTGAGGCCAGGGTGCGTCCGGCGCCGCCGCGCCGGGTGTCCCCGATCCGGAATCCGGTACCGCCGCGGATATCGACCGCGGTCTGCTCGACCGAGGCGACGGCGGCCAGCGGCGGCGGGGACTCGTGCACCCGGCGAACGAACTCCCGCACCGATGCCTCGGCGCCCTCGATCTCGATGACGACGCCGTCCGTGTCGTTGGCGACGCTGCCGGTCAGCGCGAGCTCGACGGCCGTGGTGTAGACGAACGGCCGGAATCCGACGCCCTGCACCACGCCGCGCACGAGCAGGCGGCGGCGAACGCGGTCGACGGTCACGGCTGTTCTCCGCTGCCGAGCAGGCGCAGCCCGGCCATCGCCCGCTCCGCCCCAGCGGCGTCGGTCTTCTCGACGACGAATCCCATGTGAATGATCACCCAATCACCCGGTGCGGCGGACTGATCCGCGTCGAGCAGACCGATATTGACCTTGCGCTTCTCCCCGGATACCTCGACCACGGCGATCTGCCCGTGGTAACCGTCCGGAATCTCCACGACCCGCCCCGGAATGCCAAGGCACATCCTCACACCTCCTGTCCAGCGCGCAATTGGGCCGCGATGCGCGTGACCTCGGCCGCCGCCGGGTCGACGGCCGCGGAGACGGCAGGGCTGAGGCCGATTCCCTCGGCCACCGAGTCGACCTGGCAACCGACGACGACGGTCGGCGGCACGACACCGCCGAGCGCGCGCACCGCGGCGAAGACCGCTTCGGGATTCATCGCGTGCGCGTCCATTGCCGTCGTCGCCCCCGACTCGTGTTCGGCGCGCAGTATCTGCACGCGTCCGGGTTCGCCGGTATTCGGCAGGGCGTCGACCAGCACCACCGCATCCCACCCGTCGAGCAGGTCGTAGGCCAGGTGCAACCCGCGGATGCCGTAGTCGACGATCCGCTGGTTCTCCTCCCACGCCGTGGGCAGCCGACTGACCACCTCGGGGCCGAATCCGTCGTCGCCGAGGAAGATATTGCCGATCCCGGCAATGAGCACACGAGCGCCCATCTCACATGTGGCGAATCTTCATATACCGCCGGAGGTCGGGGATCGACCGTATGCCGACATACGCGCCGCCCACGACAATGACTGCCACCACCGCGATAGCGACCACACCGACTACTTCCATGACCGTATTCCTTTCACTCGTCGCCGTTGACAATCGGTTCGAGCTCATCTGGAGCGAAATACAGATAGCGGCCATACCACTCGTGCAGATCGGCCGCGGGATCGTCGTCGATGACCACACCGACGTGCGTTTCGCCGTCGACGTCGGCGTGCACCGAGGTGACGCGCGCCGCCCTGCCCTCGTAGAACAGGTCGTGTGCGTCGGCGCGCCGCATCGGGCGCAGCCGAACCCGGCTGCCCTTGCGTACCAGCACCCCGGCGATCGGGACCGCGTCGGACTCCGGGCGCACCGCGCCGTCGGCCGCGGGATCCCACCAGCTCATGCCCTCGGGCACCTCGGGAACCAGGTGCGGCGTCGGCTCGCGCCACAGTCCGTGCAGGTCGTGCATGGCCTCGGGCGTCATCCCTTCGCAGCGGTCGATGATCTCGGCCGCTCTCGGGTCGGTGGCGCGGGCCCGTTCCTTTTCGTCGTCGGTGAGCGTCATCACCCGCAGTGTGAGGATTTCGTCGATCTCGGTGGAGTCGAACAGCTGGCCCGCGCTCTGCTCGGCGATCTCGGGATGGTCGTAGAGGATGATCGGCGACACCAGGACAACGCCGTGGTGGCCGGGCGGCCCGGCCAAGACCGGGAAACAGCGGTGCTGGGCGCAGTGCCCGACGGCCGTCTCTGCGCCGGGTTCGGGGTCGAGGAGCGAGACGAACTCACCGTCGTCGAGTTCGGCGATCACGTGGGCGCCGAGCATGGAGCGGGCGGTGGCGTCGTCCGAACTGGCGGCTGCGCCGCCGCTGTTGCGCAGCCGTATTCCGATCCGCCGATAGTCGCCCTCGGGGGCGACCGTCAATTCGAGTGTGCCCTCGATCGGTGCGCGAATGCGCACCATCGTGCCCGCCGTCGATCCCGGAATCGGTTCGACCGCCTGCCAGCCCGGCACCTCGATCGGCGTCGTAGTTTCAACCAAAGTCCAAGGGCCACAGGTTATTTCGCATTCGGTGGCCTCGTCCCAGCTGACCCATCGGCGGCCGTCGACGATCAGTTCGGCGCGCTCGGTCCCGTCCAGTTCGACGGTTCGGCGCTGCAGTTGCAGGAACCGCGCGGTGAGCGTGATCCGCGTGGCACCGGACGCGCGGACGAGGCATTCGGCGGCCAGCGAATCGTCCTCACCGAATCCGGCCGCGGCCGCGCCGCGCGGGCCGAGCACGCCGAACTGCCAGCGGGACTGGTTCTTTCGCGCGTCCGACCGGTACGGGTACAGCAGATACCCCTCGTACAGCACCGCGTCGGCGACGGCGCGGGCGCGGGTCATGGCGGCGTTCACGGCGCGGACTCCTCGGTGAGAAGTTTCGCGACAGCGTCGTCGAATCCGAGCAATCCGTGCGAAGACTTGTAGGCGGCAAGCGCTTCGACATTCTCCCTGCGCAACCGCACCCAGCCGGAATTCGGATAGTGGGCGTCCATGAGATCGCGCCATACGGCGACCGGCATCTCGAATTTGTCCTCGCGGTCCCATGGCACCTGCTGAACCGCGAAACCCGTTTCCCCCCTGATGAATACGGTGCCGCTGAACAGGAAGATCAGGGGCACGGTGCCCTCGCGCAGGGCGTGCAGATACTTCGATCCGGTGACCTCGAAGTCGTAGGTGCACGGCATCGGCAGTTCCACCTCGGCGCCGCCGGAGAAGCCGGGCACCATGGTGGCACAGTGCATCCAGGTGAACGACTTCTGTGTTTCGTGCCAGCGTTCGCGCGGGCCGAAAAGGTCGAGCAGCCCCGCGCCTTCGGCGTCGGAGTAGCCGCGCCGGAAGGGTTCGATGCGCACCTGGGCGCGCAGCGCGATCGCGTGCACCGGCTCCTCGGCCAGCGCGGCGATGCCGATGCGCGCCGACAGATTCGGGGCGACCGCGTACGGTTCCGGTCGCACCTCGAGCACCGCGAAGGTCATCGCATAGGCCGGGCTCATCACGCCACCTCCGGCCGGGCCCGAGCCGACATCGTGGTGAAGAATTCGGCGATGTAGTCCCTGGCCTCCTTGCCGCCGTCGAATCCGCGCCACAGCATCCGCATCCGTCCGACGAACTCGTAGCAGGCATCGATCGGAAGCAGCAGGACCGCACCGGGACCGCCGCGCTCGGGCATCCGGATCAGCAGGGCCTCGACATCCGGTGCGAGCCGGTCGAGTTCGGGATGGCGATCCAACATCGCCTGCCAATCCCGCAGTGGCAGTTCGGATTCGGTCGCCCCGGCCGGTCCCGGATAGAACGCGGCAGTGCGTCCGAGCGCCGAATTGACGAAGAAGAACGCCAGGCCGACCGGGATTTCGAGGGCGTCCCATTCGCCCTGACCGATCGCACAGTCGGGGAACGAGACGTAGTGGTCGGGCACCGCCCGGTAGCGCAGCGCGGCGTGCTGATCGGTGAACAGCAGATAGCAGCCCACGCATACGCACATGAGCTGCCTGCCCTCGATATCCACCACATGCCGATGCTGTGCACCGACCGGTTCGGCGCACATTTCGCATCGCTCTCCGGCCGCTGCTGGCGGGGGCGGATCGGTCACGATACGGCGCAGTGCGCGCAGACCCTGGTTCATCCACTGACCTCCGCGGGCACCGCCACCGAGATCTCACCGGAGCGCACCAGCACGGGCAGCGGCTCGAGATGCCCCTCGCCGTCCAACCGCGTTCCGGCGTGCACCACGTCGAAATGGGCCAGGCACCCCGGACAGCGCAGCACCGCCGAACCGGCCGGAGCTCCCATCCTGCGGTGCAGCGCGGCCCCCGCCATCGAACGCCCACAGGCCGCGCAGCGGTCGCGATAGACGAACAGGTCCGTGCCGACCCGGCAGGCCAGCACCGGCACGTCGGCCACGGTGAACCCGCCGACCTCGCCTGCCGCCAGCTCCGCGAGCTCCGGGACCGAGATCCAGCTGCCCGCGGGCGGATCAGCGGTGTGTACCCGCGCGAAGAGCGCTTCGGCCGGTATCACCCCCGCCTGCGGCTCTGCCGCCGCGGCGACCACCTCGATGGTCTCGATTTCCGGCGCGGCCGCACGCACCGCATCCTCCACCGCCAGTTCCAGCGTCACCGACGATGAAGGGCAGGTGCGACAGCTGCCGGACAGCTCGAGCCGCACGACACCGTCGGCCACATCGATGAGCGTCACATCGCCGCCGTGCGAGCCGAGGTAGGGGCGGACGCTGTCCAGCGCCGTCGCCACCCTCGTTCGCACGTCGTGCGGGTGCAGGCCGTGCACCAACAGCAGGCTCGCGACCAGATCGTCGCGGGTCAGCTGCTCGACGACCCGGTCGTCGAGCCCGGCCGTGATCCGGCCGAGTGCCGCGCCGTAGAGGTCGACCACCTCACGCACGAGACGCTCGGCGCGCTCGCGCGCCACCGGCCCGCCTGCCGAACAGGCATCCAGCAGGGTGTCGATCCGATCACCCGCGCCCCGCCACTGGTTGTCGTCGATCGGTCTGGCTCGCTGCTGCGGGCCACCATCCACGCTGTGCCTCCCGTCGTCGGCCCGACCTGTCATTCCGCGGTGAGCGCCTGTGTCGGTGAATGGAGCTTGTCCAGGGTGACGCCGTTGCCCAGATACATGTGCACCCCGCAGGGCAGGCACGGATCGAAGCTGCGCACCGTGCGCATGATGTCGATGCCCTTGAAGTGCTCCCGGTCGTTCTCCTCGAAGATCGGCTGGCCCTGGACCGCGTCCTCATAAGGCCCCGGCGTACCGAAGGAGTCACGCGGACTGGCGTTCCATGGCGTCGGCGGATACGGGTGGTAGTTGGCGATCTTGCCGTCCCGGATGACCATGTGGTGCGACAGCACACCGCGCACCGCCTCGGTGAAACCACAGCCGATGCCCTCGTCGGGCACCTCGAAGTGTTCCCAGGTCTTGGTATGGCCCGCCCGGATCTCACCGAGCGCCTGCTCGGCGAAGTGCACCGCACATGCCGCCGCGTAGGCCTGGAAGTAGGTCCGCGCCCGGTCGCGTTCGATGGTGTTGCTGCCGTGCGCCGGAATCTTCCATTCCAAGGTGACCGGGCCCTTCAACGCGGTCTTGGGCAGGTTGATCTGCACGCTGGAACCGGTGGATTTGACGTAACCGATGTCCACCAGCCCGGCCAGCGCCGTCGCCCACAGGCGAGCCAGGGGCCCACCTCCGGTGTCGAGTGCGAGATGGTCCTTGCCATCGAACCAGCGGGGGGACATCACCCAGCTGTACTTGTCGTCCAGGTCGCGCTTCTGCGGTCTCGGGTTGGTGTGCTGATTCCACGGGTGGCGCCGGTCGACCGGATTGCCGAGCGGATCGGTCGTGACGAACATTTCCTGATCGGTCCAGTCCTCGTAATACGAACTGCCCAACAGGATCCGGAGACCGAGATTGATGTCGACCAGCGAGGTGGTGATCAGCTTCCCGTCCACGACTACGCCGGGGGTGACGAACATACCCCGGCCCCACTGCTCCATGCCCTTGTAGTCGAAGTTGCATACCGCTGGATCCTGGAACGATCCCCAGCAGCCGAGCAGTGTGCGGCGCAGACCAACCTGCTCGTAGCCCGGCAGCGCCTCGTAGAAGAAGTCGAACAGGTCGTCGTGCATCGGCACGACCTTCTTCATGAACTCCACGTACCGCATCAGCCGCGACATGTAGTCGGTCATCAGCTGAATCGTCGCGACCGTGCCGACCCCACCGGGATACAGCGTCGACGGGTGCACGTGCCTGCCCTCCATCAGGGAGAACATTTCGCGCGTGTACCGACTGACCTGCAGCGCCTCCCGATAGAACTCGCCGGTGAACGGATTGAGCGCCCGCATGATGTCGGCGACGGTGCGATAGCCGTGGTCACCGGCGTGCGGCGCCTCGGTGCGCTCGGCTTGTTCGAGCACGCCCGGGTTGGTCTCGGCGACCATCTTCTCGCAGAAGTCCACCCCGACCAGGTTCTCCTGGAAAATGTTGTGGTCGAACATGTACTCGGCGGCCTCGCCGAGGTTGACGATCCACTCGCCGATGGGCGGTGGTTTGACCCCGTAGGCCATGTTCTGGCAGTAACACGAACAGGTCGCGTGGTTGTCACCGCAGATGCCGCAGATGCGGCTGGTGATGAAGTGCGCGTCGCGGGGGTCCTTGCCCTTCATGAAAATCGAATAGCCGCGGAAGATCGACGAGGTGCTGTGGCACTCGACCACTTCGCGACTGTTGAAGTCGATCTTGGTGTAGATGCCCAGGCTGCCGACGATGCGGGTGATCGGATCCCAGGCCATCTCGACCAGGGCGTCGGGTTCGATCTTGCGAAGCGACGGATCGGGAATGATCTCTGTCATCGAAATATCTCCCTACCAGGTGCGTGTCGCGCCGGACTCGAGCTTCCCGCCCTTGTGCCGCCAGCGCGGTTCCTTGTCGACGGTGCGGCCGGTGATGTGACGCAGACTGCGGATCACCGACCCGTACAGCCCGGAAGCGGTCGAGGAGATCTTGCCGCCCGGCGGTTCGTCCATGAACGGCATGAACTTGTCCGGGAATCCCGGCATCGTGCAGCCGATGCAGATGCCACCCACATTCGGGCACCCGCCCACGCCGTTGACCCAGCCGCGCTTGGGCACGTTGCACTTGACGACCGGGCCCCAACAGCCCAGCTTCACAATGCATTTCGGTGATCCGTACTCTTCGGCGAAATCACCCTGCTCGTAGTAGCCCGCTCGGTCGCAACCTTCGTGCACGGTGGCGCCGAACAACCACTTCGGGCGCAGCGCGTCGTCGAGCGGGATCATCGGCGCCTGGCCCGTGGCCATATAGAGAAGGTATGTAAGGGTTTCGGACAGATTGTCGGGCTGGATCGGACAGCCGGGCACGCAGACGATCGGAATGCCCGCTTTGCTCTTCCATTCCCAGCCGAGATAGTCCGGGACACCCATCGCGCCGGTCGGATTTCCCGCCATCGCGTGGATGCCGCCGTACGTCGCGCAAGTGCCCGCGGCGACCACCGCGGTCGCCTTCGGCGCCAGTCGATCGAGCCATTCGCTCGTCGTCATCGGCTGACCGGTCGCAGGATTGTTGCCGAAGCCGCACCAGTAACCCTCTTCGTGCAATTGCTCATTGGGGATCGACCCCTCGACGACCAGAACGAACGGATCCAGTTCGCCCCGATCTCCCTTGAAGAACCACTCCAGGAAATCGTCCGCGCCGCCGGTCGGGCCGCATTCGAAATCGATGAGCGGCCAATGCACGGCAATCTTCGGCAATCCCGGGAGTGATCCGAGTGCGATCTCTTCGATGCTCGGCTGGGTGGCGGCGGTGAGGGCCACCGAATCGCCGTCACAGCTGAGTCCCGCATTGATCCAGAGGACGTGGATCAAGGTGTCTTCGGCTTTTACTGCTTCCTGAGTTGGCATCGGACTGCCACCTTCCGCAGCGGGGGCACGCGGATGAATCTCTGGTCAGCTACGCCGACAGATCCGCGTGTGACTCTGATCACATGAGTCTAGGTCTGAGAGCTGACGGCTTTCAAGGTATCGGTATGCCGACGGTTAGCCGGGCCTCGAGCCAGTCGTACCAGAGGGCCAGTCCATCGCCGGTGGCCGCCGATACCGGAAGAATCTTTACGCCGGGATTCACCGACTGCGCGTATTCCACGCATCGCCCTGAATCGAAGTCCACATATGGCAGCAGATCGGTTTTGTTGATCAATACCAGCTCCGCCGCGGCAAACATGTGCGGATATTTCAACGGCTTGTCGGTGCCCTCGGTGACCGAGATGATCACGACCTTGCCCGCCTCGCCGAGATCGAACAATGCCGGACAGACCAGATTGCCCACATTCTCGACGAACAGCAGGCTGCCCGGCGCCGGATCCAGCGCGTCGAGAGCGCGTCGCATCATGTCCGCATCGAGATGGCACCCGGCGCCGGTATTCACCTGCACGACCTTGCAGCCGGTTGCCTCGATGCGCTGCGCGTCCAGCATGGTCGCCTGATCGCCCTCGATGACGGCCACCGGAACCGAGTCGAGTTCGCGGATCGTCCGCTCGATCAGGGTCGTTTTCCCCGCGCCGGGCGAACTGGTCATATTCAGCGCCAAGATCCCACGTTCACGCAATCGCGCACGGTTCGCCGCGGCGAGCTCGTCGTTCTTGGCGAGCACCTTCTGTTCGAGGGTCAGCGTGGTCAGAGCGTGTTCGTGGGGGTGTTCGTGTTCATGCCCGGGACCATGCTCATGGTGGCCATGATCGTGCGGCTGATCGTGGTCTTGATGTCCGACGGTGATCACCGCGACCCCGTCGCCCTCGCATCCGCAGGTTGCGCACATTGCTCACTCACCTCCATCGATACGATTCGAAGTTCCCGCCCCGCGGTTATCTCGACATCGGCGCTGCCGCAACGGCACAGCACGATGAGGTCGGGCAGGAGGAATTCCGCCCCGCAGTTCCGGCAACGCGCCGTCCCTTCGACAATGCGCAGGTCCAGCTTTGCTCCCTCGGCGATCGTTCCCTCGGTGGCAAGCTCGAAACAGAACTGCATGGACTCGGGCACCACAGCGCACAGCGCGCCGACCTCGACCGTCACGTCGTGCACAAGGCGCCCTTGCGCATGCTCGCAGACGGCGTCGACAAGGTACTGGGTTATAGCCATTTCATGCATCCCGACCTCGCCTTTCGACAAGCCCCGAGGTGAATCCTACGCTGCGGTGTTCTGCGATTGCTCCGGTATTCCGTAGGTGCTTTTCCAGGCAATGCGAGGGCGCAATCCGGCCACCGAATAACGCCGTCAGCGAGAATCAGGCTTTTGCAAGACCACCCGCTCGAGTGCGCGCAGATCTGCATCCAGCTTGCGGAACAACCAATAAGCGGCGACGAACGCGAGCCCGGAGGCCGCGCACAACCCAAGGACCGAATCGCGCACGAGCGGAAGCTCCTCGGGTTCGAGGGCGGTGAATCCGGCCAGCACTCCGACCAGCGGCACCGACGCAGTCACCGCGAGATAGGCCGTGAGTCTGCGACGCAGCGCACGCAGATAGGCGGCGTCGTGCGCCGACGTGCGGCCGTGGCGCAGGTAGATGGGATAGACGCAGCGGACGACGTAGAACGTGGAAAGGAAGAATGTGTACGCAACGGAGATGGTGCCCGCCACCAGAACGGTTGCCGCGGCATGGACTATCAGCCGCGCCGGTAGATCGGTGAACCAGCGAAGCAACATCACTCCCGTCACCGTTGCACACACCGCGAACAGCAGGGTGTTCATCGCACACAGGTCGCCCCAGAACAGTGTTCGCGACCGCACCCGCGCGAGCTTTGCCTCGTCGTAGCGTCTGCCGACGCGTAAACCGCGAGGAACCGCGAGCAAATCACGCGACATGTATGCGTAGATGAGGATGGCAGGCGGCGAGGCGCAAAGGATGAAAACGATGACACCCTTGTTCAGCTGCGAGTTGGTGGCATCGGAGAGCTGCTCTCTGATCAGCTCCTGGACGTGCACAGCCATGTAGACCGTAGCCAGGGTGACGCCGACCAGCGAAGACAACCACAGGATGGGGGTGGGCCAGCGTGAAAGCCGGGCCCGCCAGCTGTTCGGCGGCGGATAGACAAGGTCGCGGGCCAGTTCCTCGAGACACAAATCGAGCTGCTGGGCCAATTCCGAACCGCAGGAGTAGCGGTCTTCGCGGTCGGGCGACAGACACTTCAGCAGCACTTGGCGCAACGCCGCGGGGCAATCCGGCGGAAGCTCCGATAGGAACGTCGACTCGACGGGTCTACGCCGCAGTTCGAGCATGCGGGCCAGCGATGTCTCCGACTCGCCCGCGCAGGTTTCATCCGCGAATGGCCGGTGTCCCGTGAGCAACTCCCACAGCATGACAGCCAGCGCGTAGATGTCGCTTCGAGTATCGAGGTCGGCGGCGGTCGCCGGGAGGTCCGGGTGGCAGGCTTCGAGCTGTTCGGGCGACATGTACGCCAGTGATCCGCCGAAGTACGCGAGAGGACTCGTCCCCTTCAGGTGTTTGCTGGAGCTGACATTGAAGTCGGCCAGTTTCGGGATTCCCTCGGCGCTCAGCAGCACGTTTGCGGGTTTGATGTCTCGATGCAATACCCCGCGGTCGGACGCGTGCTGCAGTGCGTCCGCGAGCCGGCGGCCCAGCCAGGCGACGGTCTCCGGCCAACTCAGTGCGGCGGTCCGGGTCCGAACAGCTGATTCCGTCGGCCGAACCTCGCCCTTATCGGCGAGTACCTTGTCGATGGCATCGAGCAGCAGTTGCCCGCTGCGGTATTCCGGAGGCGTCGAGTGCTGCAGACGCAGCACGTCGAGCAGCGTTCCCCCGGGTAGGTACTGCATGTACAGCAGCTTCAGCTCGCCGTCGGCGATGAGGCGCTGGTCGAAGATGCGCACGATGTATTCGTGGTCCAGTTGCGCAAGGGTCTGTGGCTCGTTGCCGTGGTTATGGGAAATCTTGACCGCGACCAGTCGCTGCATTGATTGTTGTCGAGCGAGATACACCTGGGCGAAGGCGCCGGCCCCGATCCTCATCAGGAGATCGAAATCGTCGATATGGTGGCCGACATCGATCGTGTCGAGAACTATTTGGGCACTCGGACGAGCAATCATGGTGCTGTGGTAGTCGCTCGTGAGCTGTGCGAGATCGGGACCGGCCGCCGTGGCGGTGGCCTCGGCGAGAGTAGCCGCATCGGCTGTGTGCGA
Source organism: Nocardia pseudovaccinii (assembly GCF_050942345.1). Classification (NCBI taxonomy): domain Bacteria; kingdom Bacillati; phylum Actinomycetota; class Actinomycetes; order Mycobacteriales; family Nocardiaceae; genus Nocardia; species Nocardia pseudovaccinii. The sequence continues at coordinate 8,180,557 of NZ_CP192074.1, read as the reverse complement.
ACCGCGGCGCAGGGCGTGGAACTCCTCGTAGACCAGCTCGGCCGGAAGCGGACCATCTTGCAGCTCTGCGAATTCCGCGCGGTATTCGAACAGTCGTTTGGGAAAGTGGTAGCGAAGCCAGCGGTATTCCAGATCGATCTTGATCAGTTCGATCAGTATCGTGCGCCGCTCGGCCGGTTCGCGGGGCAGGTACGCCGACAGATCTGGTGGCGAACCGGACGCCCAAGCCTTGGAAAACCGTGCCACCACAGCGGCAAGCGCTGTGCGGGTTCGCTCCGCTGGATCGACCAGGTCGGTCGGCTCGTACATCGGTCGCTCGGGGATCAGCGCCAGGCGCTCAGCCGGCGGCTACGCGCGATGCGGCCCAGGTCGTAGTTGCCCCACATTATTTCCTTTCCGCCAAACCTCTCTGCCCAAGGGTATCGCCCCGATACGAGCGCATGGTCGGCAAAATCGCCGAACCGAGCATGGTGTGCGCGAGCCATGATGGTGCGATATTGGAGGTGAAGCGACACAGTCCCCGCTGAATCTGGAGGGCAGTGCGAATGCCGTCGAAAACTTGGAACATCTCCATCGCCATCGAAGAACTCGACCGCCTGACCAAAGTAAAAGCCCAGCTGATCGGCCGCGGAGATGAGCCGTTGATCTCGGCCGGTTCCGCTCACACAAATCCCGCCGACGAGAATGTCCCCGCCATCGGCGATGAGCTGGCTTGTGCCCGTGCGCTGCAAGATTTGGCTCACCAACTGCTGCACGCGGCCATAACGGATATCGAAGCCCACACGCACAAGCCGGTTCAGGGCTTGCAGGGCTGACATCTGACCAGGCGATAGTTTCATCCCGGTTACTGCGGCGGGGCATTGCGAGGTGGGCATTGTCCTCCGGTGACAATGCCCGCGGGGAATTTGGTTCATGCACGACGGTGTCCAGCAGCGGTGTGATTTCTACCGTTGTCGTCATTCCCTGTACCCCTACCGAGGACACCGATGAATGTTTCGACTCTTCCGGACCGTCGTGCGGCCGCCGCGCCGGACGCGGCCGCCGTCGCCGACGACAGCACCGACCTGGACAACACAGGATTCCTCGACGCTGTGCGGCGTGCTGCCGCTACCCTGCGGGCCGCGGGAGTGTCGAGCGGCGACGTGGTGGCGATCATGCTGCCGAACACTGCCGCCTTTGTGGTATCGCTGTTCGCCACCTGGCGTGTCGGTGCCACGGTCACCCCGATCGACCCGTCGCTGACCGACGCGGAAGCCGACTGCCAGCTGACCGACACGGGCGCCAAGGTCCTGATCACCGCGCAGCGGCCCAGTGTCGATGCCCCGGTGCACGCGGTGATCCCCGCGGACGATCTCACCGCCGCGGACCCCGATGTCGCTGAACCCGCACGGCCCCGCAACGACACACTGGCGCTGCTCATCTGTAGCAACGGCACCACAGGCAAACCCAACAGCGTCACGGTCGACCACGCCAACCTCGACGCCATGTGCGCAATGGTGATCGAGGCATTCGAACTCGACGGGGCCGACCACAGCCTGCTGAATCTGCCGCTGTGCCACGTCAACAGCATCGTGGTCGGCACGTTGTCGCCGCTAATCGCCGGTGGCCGCGCCACCGTGGCCTTCAGCCCGAAGACGTTCTTCGACCGGATCGAGCGCAACCGTGCGACATATATATCCGCGGTCCCGACCACGTATGCACTGCTGTCGGATCTGCCCGCCCAGATCCGGCCGAACACCGCATCGGTACGGTTCGCCATCTGTGGCGCGGTCCCGGTCGACGTCGAACTGCTGGCTGAATTCGAACGCAGCTACGGAATACCGATCATCGACGGCCACGTCTCCGAAGTTCCCGCGCGAGCACGCTCGTTCTGCTCACCGTCACCCGCAAGGACACCGTCGGAATACGCCGCCCGGGCCAGCTGATTCGGATTGATTTCCACGATCCGCAGTTCGCTGCCGGTGTTGTCCCTGGAGCACAACACCGCAATTTTCCGCGCGGTAGCCGTCGAGTAACTACCGTTGGGGCGTGACGACTTTTCGTCGCGACGGTCATGTCGATGTGAGCCGCTATGTCGCGGAGATCGCCGCCCGCATGAACGAGCGGGTGACGGAAATCAGCGCGATCCTCCGACGCGGTCTCGAGCACGATATCCCCGAATTACGCGGCGACCCACGCACCGTCGAACTGCTCGGCGCCAGCGTGGAAGGCAATCTCGATACCGTCCTGCACGCGCTGCAGCACGACATACCGGTCGCTCGGATCAACGCTCCCACGGCCGCCATCGAGTACGCCAGACGCCTTGCCCAGCATGGAGTTCCGGTCAATGCCCTGGTGCGCGCCTATCGGGTCGGCCACAGGCGGATGACCGAGTTGGTCTTCGCCGAATTACGGGCCGGTGATATCGCGCCCGCCGATGGTGTCGCGGTCGCGGAAGCGATCACCACCACGATGTTCGACTACATCGACTGGATCACCCAGCAAGTCGTCGCGGTGTACGAGTCCGAGCGCGAGCAGTGGCTGGAGAGCCGCAACAGTGCCCGCGCGCTGCGCGTACTCGAGGTGCTGTCCGGGAAGAAGCCAGTCGATATCGATGCCGCGACCGAAGCCATACGCTACCCGATGCGTTGGCATCACCTAGCGCTGATTCTCTGGTATCCCGACACCGGCGCGAGCAGTGACGAGCTGAACCGGCTGCAACGCTTCGTCCGTGAGCTGGCCGAGGCGGTCGGCGCGGACGCCGCGCCGCTGGTCGGGGCCGCCGACCGGACAAGCGCCTGGGCTTGGCTGCCGTATCGGTCCGAGCAGTCCGACGCGGTGGACAAGGTCCGTGATTTCGCCGCCAAGTGTCCGGATGCCCCGCATCTGGCGATCGGCATCATGGGCCAGGGGCTATCCGGTTTCCGCCGGTCGCATCGGTATGCGCTGCGCGCACGCTCGGTCGCGCTCGCCGGTGGCGATGTGGAACCGAGGATCATCGCGGCGGGTGAGCCGGGGTTGTCGGCTGCGGCGCTGTTCGACGGCGGCAGCGCGGAGGTCCGCGAATGGGTGGGCGAGGTGCTCGGCGAATTGGCCGCCGACAACGAGAACGATGCCCGGCTGCGCGAGACGCTGCGGGTGTTCCTGCGCACCGGTTCCAGCTACAAGGCGGCTGCCGCAGAGCTCGATCTCCATTTCAACTCGGTGAAATACCGGGTCGGGCGGGCGGTTTCGCGGCGGGGGCGGCCGATCACCGACGACCGGTTGGACGTCGAGCTGGCGCTGCTGATCTGCCACTGGTACGGCGCGGCGGTATTGCGGCCGAATTCGGACTGACCGCGGCGAGAAATCGAGATCCTTGGGACCAGAGTGACCTTCCCAGTCTGATGGCCGAGGAAATCGTGGTTCCCGCCGTCGCCGACAGCGGTAGCGTTGGACACAGCGCGCGCAATCGTTTCGCTCGAGGCGGCGGCGACCACGGAGACCGATGCGGTCATCCGAGATCTTCCACCGCCAGCTGTGAACAGCAAGTACTGGCTTGTGAGAAAGTGCCGCACTCATGACCGGTCACATCACTTACCGCGAGGTCGACTCCCATGGCGGTGTTCGCCTCGATCCGTCGGATGAATTCTTCTCTCTGTTCCTGGATCCGACACGGACCTACAGTTGCGCGTTCTGGACCCGCCCCGACGACACACTCGAACAGGCCCAGCTGAACAAGATCGACCTTGTGCTGGGCAAATGCACCGCCGCTCCCAGGGAAAGCGAGGATACCGATGTCCAATCATCAGGCCGTTCACGTGCAATCCGCCGGTGCGGAGTTGAAACTGGTCGATGTCGAAACAGAAGCGCCGCCGCGCGACCATGTGCGCCTCGCGGTTTCGGCGTGCGGGATCTGCGGTACCGACCGTGCGTTCGTCAGCGGAGCATTTCCGGACATGTCGTGGCCGCTGACACCGGGGCATGAGATCGCGGGCACGATCGCCGAACTCGGCGCAGGCGTCGACAACTACGTCGTCGGTGACCGCGTTGCCGTTGGCTGGTTCGGTGGGCATTGCAACAAATGCGTCCCATGCCGCAGTGGCGACTTCATCCATTGCCGGAACATGCAGGTTCCCAGCTGGCAGTACCCGGGCGGATACGCCGAGTCGGTGACCGTACCGGCCAATGCGCTGGCCCGCATCCCTGACGCGCTCTCCTTGGCCGAGGCCGCGCCGATGGGTTGCGCCGGCGTCACCACCTACCACGCGCTTCGCGAAACCCGGGCGGTACCCGGCGACCGCGTCGCCATTCTGGGCGTCGGCGGACTCGGCCACCTCGGCGTGCAATTCGCTCACGCGATGGGCTTCGAAACCATCGCGATCGCCCGCGGCGCGGACAAAGCCGAAGACGCCCGCGCCCTCGGCGCCCATCACTACATCGACTCGACTGCCGGCGAGGTCAGCCGAGCGTTGCGGAGACTCGGCGGCGTGTCCGTTGTCCTTGGGACCGTGGGCAACGCGAAAGCCATGGGCGAAACCGTCGATGGGCTACTACCGCGCGGTGAGCTCATCACCATCGGGGTCTCCGCCGAGCCACTGCCGATCAGCCCGATGCAGCTGATCACTCGCGGACTCAGCGTCACCGGCCACGCCTCCGGCACCGCGCGCGATATCGAGGAAACGATGCAATTCGCGGTCCAATCCGGCGTGCGCACACGAATCCAACAGCGGCCGCTGGATCAAGCCGCCGAGGCATACGCCGCAATGGAACAGGGACGGGCCCGGTACCGCATGGTCCTCACGGTCTGAGTGATCAGGTTTGGCCGCATTGCTGATCGTCGCAGGTCATCAGGCCTGTTCGGAGACGTCGGCGGGCGATTTGACGTGGATGAATCCGGGCCGGAGCCTTCCCTTGCGACGTACCATCGATTAATGTGTCGTTATATAGCGGTACGTTAGTTGAGGGGAAGATGTCTCATGGAGATCGCGACGAAGTTCTGGACGGTGCGTCGTGTGGTGATTGCGACGCTTTTCAGCATCGCGCTGGTGCTGATGACGATCGCGTCGCCGCACCTTTTCGCGGCCTCGGCCGGGCCGCGGGATTCGCACAGTCCCGGGGGTGGTCACGGCTACGGGGTAGGGACGCGCCCCAACAGTAATGACCACAGTCAGCGCAACAGTGGTTACGGCTACGGGGCGCGCTCCAACAGTGACGGCCACGATCAGTACCGAGGTCGCACCGAGAACCCCTGCCAGTACACCCCGACGGGGACGTGCGGAGCGCGCTGACAACGAGGTCGGGCGCCATCCCGATCCCCGTTGGGGTGCAGGGTTTTGCGGCATTTGCAGTGCGGATACCTGGAGAAGCCGGGGATCCGGCCGAGTGTCGCGACGGGAATCCCGTCCGCGGCGGTGCCGCGGCAGCGTCTGGGGCGGAACTCTGCTCAGTCGCGGCAGGGGCACGGTCTTGACCCTCCGCTGTCGTGGCATTAGGATTCTATCAATTATCCGTCAGATATTATCGAATAATCGATAGAAAGAAGTTCGATACTCGCTCGCGTATACCTGGATGCGGCCGGAGCCTGCGGCTCTCCGGACGCGCGTGTGGGTCGGGCGGACTTGCGCGAGGACGCCCACGCGCGGGTAGCCGCCGCATCGAGAGGTGTGCAGTTGTTATTGACTGGCAGTTTCTTCGGCCGGGTCGGTGTGTGGGGCAGGGCCTGGATCGCTCTCGCGATGCTTATGGTCCTCGCGCTGGCAGTTCGGGTTCCTGCGGGGCGCTGGGCTCGCGCGGTGCGTTCTATTCGTATGGCCCATCCCACTGTCCGAGAATTGAAAATCTCCACCTCACCGCACTTACCTGGATCCACTTCTGGTGCGGGAAAGAAATCGATGGCTACCGTGCGCTGAGGCCAATCAAAAGAATGGCTCCGGCATGTTTTCGAGTTTCCTGTCATCTTTCCCGGAAAGGCATCGATGCTGCTGAGTGGCGCCCGCTCCGGTTGCCACTTCACCTCGGGCAGCGCAAAGGCGGGAGGCCACGCAGTGGTCTCCCGCCTTTGCCGTGATTACCAGGGGCCGATGATATCCTTGACTTTCTCGACGATCTCCTCGAGTGGAACGTTCGCCTGGATTACCGTGCCGTCGTCGGGGTTGATCAGATCCAGGCGGGTGCGGGTGAGTTTGGAGTATTTGATCACCCACTTGCCGTTGCTGTTTACATAGCGATCGTGGTAGTTGCCATAACCGTGCACCCCGAGTGTCCCGCCCCAGACGAGTATGTCCTCCAATCTCCAGTCGCCCTCGGCAGTCGTCGCGGACGTCAGCTGGATCGCGGGATCGAAGCCCTGATGGTGCGTTTTGGCGGGACCGATCGTGAGCTTCAGGAAGGCGATGAACGGGTCCCGGCCGACAAGGATGGGGCCACCGCTGCCTGTGGTGTCCACCACGACGTCCGGAGCGAGGAGGTCGCGCAGCGCGTCCCAGTTTTTCGCGTCGATATCCGCGAAGTAGCTGGTCTTGAGCTGCTTGATCGCTTCGATGTCGGCGGTCGCGTCGGTCGCCGAGAAGACGCCCGGGAAAGCGGGCGGCGACGGCTCGGCGTTGGCGATCGAGATGCCGACGGCGCCGAGCATTGTCGCCGTGCTCAACGCGACTGCGGTGCGCAGTGCACGTCGCTCGCCCGGTCTGGCCAGGAATCGACGATGGTTTTCTACAGACATATCTCTTCTCCTCTTCGAGTGGGATATCTCGGATAATTTGGTCGGTAGCGGATGATCAGCAGGACCGAGCAGCTCAGGTGCTTTGGTCCGTGCAGAATCCGATTGGTGATGTCTTTTGGAATCCAGAAGCATTTCCTCCACTCGGTGTGCGGCACCGGGTGATTCATTTCATGCATTTGCCGTGTTTCTGAGCCGAAGGAGCTCGAATCTATTTACCTCGAATAATAGGAGGTGCGTATAACTGGTGCCGTACGGTAGTGACATTTTTAGCACCGAGAAAGTAAAAGTGGAAGCAATAAAAGTTGTGCGGAATATGTGAATCTCGATCCGATCCGTGGGAGCCGGTCGGCGCGCTTTGTCCCGCTCACTGGGAGGTGGATTTGACAGAGCGAGCTATGGGAGTGCAATCCGAAAGCTATCGGCAGTGCCGCGTGCTGTTGATTGCCCCTATGTTGATCGCGTGAATGCGCGAGGCTATCACTGTGTCGGTTGATAAATACATAGCAGACGATTCCGGTTTAAGCGGTGCGATGACCGGAAATTTCCGTTTAACGAGAAGAACTCTCGAACCTCGTTCAGCGCATCGGGCCGAAACCGCCATTGGATCCGTGGTCCCGCTCTTGCCGGACCTCGTCGATGACCCAGGCCGCGATCTGGGCGCGGGAGGTGAAGCCGAGTTTGCTCAGGATGTGTTCGACGTGGTGCTGTGCGGTGCGCTGGGAGAGCACGAGTTTTGCGGCGATCTGTTTGTTGGTGAGTCCTTGGGCGACAAGGTTGGCGACTTCGCGTTCGCGCTTGGTCAGGGTCGGTCCGGAGTCGTGTGGTTTGGTGGTCGGTGGTTCTCCCAGGGCGTACGCGACAGCGGCGTTCATCCCCATGGCTTGTCCGCGCTGGAAGGCGGCGTCGAATCCGCGGTCGCCGAGTGCGCGCCGCACGAGGCGCTCGCATTCGTCGTGATAGTGGGATAGCTCCGTGAAAAAAGTGGTGACACCTGGGGCGGAGCGCAGCAGGTGCTCGGCGGCGCCCATCAGGATGGCCGCGCGTTCGCCATTGTCGTCGGCGCCGGTCCAGGCCAGTCCCTCGATTGCCAGCGCCGCGACGACAGGGCTGCGGACGCGCCGGTTGGCTCGTAGTGATTCCAGCAGTAACTCTTGTGCGCGGGACTGCTCGCTTTGCTGCCATACGGTGATGGCGATGCCCCACAGTGTGGTCGATCGGAACAGCGATTCGCCGCACGCCTGGGTGATGGAAAGTATCCGCTCGTGATACTGGATCGCCCGTCCGGTGTCTCCCCGGAGTGCGTGTGCCCATCCGAGGTTGGACAACGTGGAGATATACAGAGCTCCTCGTGCGTTGGATTCGAATACCGCGAGGGTGGGCTCGAGTGCGGATATCGCCTGATCGAGTTCACCTCGAAACAGTGCCAGGGTGCCCTCGGCGGCCGTGGCCAGCGCTTTGGTGGTGGGTGCGGGGTCCTGTTCGGCGAGGGCGCATGCCTGCTCGACGAGGCTGGCCGCGTATTGCAGGTTTCCCCGCACCGCAGCCATGTACGTGCTCGTATGCAGTGCTTTGACGCGATCGGGTATCGAATGTGCGGCGGGGTGGTCGAGGATGCGGTCGAGCCAGCGTCGGCCTTCCCCGAACCGTCCTCGGAAGCTCCAGTACACGAATAACGCGGCGGCGGTGCGCAACCCGGACTCGGCCGATTCCGCGGTGTCGTCGGATACACAGAACTCGAGCGCGTCCCGCAGATTCGACTGTTCGCGGTCGAGTCGAGCGAGCACGTCGAGCTGCCGGTCACTGATCCACCCGGCCTCGGCGTCCAACGCCAGGCGCTGGTACCAGTCGCGGTGGTGTCGACGCAGATCCTGGTATTCGCCGGTCTCTCGTAGCTTCTCGCGACCGTAGTCACGCATGGTCTCGAGCATTCGGAAGCGCACGACGCCTTCGGGTTCCTCCCGATTCACGATGGACTTGTCCACCAGGGAGGACAGTGCGTCCAGCACACTCTCCGGCGCCAACTCGGCACCACACACGCATTCGGCGGCGTCGAGCTCGAAACCACCGGCGAATACCGTTAGCCGAGCCCACATCCGCTGCTCGACCGGCGTGCACAGCTGGTAGCTCCAGTCGATGCACTCTCGGAGTGTCTGTTGCCGGGTGGGTGCGGTGCGACTACTGCGGGTGAGCAGCGCGTATCGGTCGGTGAGCCGCTGCAGGATCTGGTGCGGCGACATGGCGCGCATCCGTGCCGCCGCGAGTTCGATCGCCAGCGGCAATCCGTCCAGCCGCGAACAGATTCCGGTCACGGCGGCCTTGTTGTCGTCGGTGAGTTCGAAGCCGGGCACCACCGCCGCGGCGCGGTCGGCGAACAATGTCACGGCGTCGTATTTGGGCAGTCCGCGCAGCGGCGGTTCACCGTCGGGGTCCGGCACGCTCAGCGGCAACACCCGCAGTACCGCTTCCCCGGCAATGTCGAGGGGTTCGCGGCTGGTGACGAGAATCCGCAGATCCGGACAGGCCATCAGCAACGTCTCGACCAGCCCCGCGGCAGCCGCCGACACTTGCTCGCAGTTGTCCAGAACGAGCAGCGTTTCCCGGGATTGCAGGAACTGGACCAGCACTCCCTGCGTCGACCGGGCCGAATCGTCCCGCAGGCCAAGGGCGGCCGCGACGACGTCGATGAGCATCGCTGGGTTGCGCACATCGTCCAGTTCGACAACCTGGACCCCATCGGCGAAATCGCGTCGAGCGTTCGCCGCCGCTCGCAGCGCAAGCCGGGTCTTGCCGACGCCACCGATCCCGGCCAGCGTCACGAGTCGGCAGGTGGACAACAGATTTTTCACCTCGGCCGTCTCGGTGCGGCGGTCGACGAAACTGGTGAGCTCCAATGGCAACTCGCCGATGCTGCCGTGACCTTCAGCCGTCGGCGGCGGGCCCCATTCCCGCATTGCCGAGGCGTAGTCCAACGGCTCTGGGGCTGGTTTCACGTGCAGCGCCATCTCGCCGACCGGGTATCCGTGGCGCAGCTGTACCTGCCGGAGGGCCTCGCCTATTCCAGTCGCCGACGGCCGCTGCTGCGGATCCCGTTGCATCGCCGATTCCACCACCGCCGACAAGTCATCGGGTATGCCGCTTTCGCGCAGCTCCGGCACCGGCTGGCTGGTGATCCGCAGGAACTGGGCGACTACTTGCTCACCACGGCGGCGTTCGAACGCGGCATGCGCGGTGAGCGCGCAGAACAGGGTCGAACCGAGCCCGTAGATATCCGCGGCCGACGTCGGGTCGTCGCCACCGAGCACCTCGGGCGCGGTGAACGCCGGAGACGCGGTCACGACGCCCGTGGTCGTTCGGAATCCGTCGGCAATGCGCGCGATGCCGAAATCTGTCAACGCCGGCTCGCCGTAGTCGGTGAGCAGAATATTTCCCGGCTTCACATCACGGTGCACGATGCCGAGCCGATGGGCGCTCTCGAGCGCACCCGCGATCTTCACCCCGATCCACAACACGGTCTGCACCGGCAACGGTCCCTGCCGACGGATCCACGCGTCCAGCGAATCCAACGGGTGATACGGCATCACCAGATAGGGACGTTCACTTGCGGTGACACCCACCTGGAGCACAGTGACGATATTCGGATGTCCGGTCAGCCGCCCCATCGCCCGCTGCTCGCGAAAGAACCGCTCCTGGTTCTCCTCGTCGAGCTCCGCGGTCAGCACCTTCACCGCCACCGTGCGATCCAGCGCCACCTGCCTGCAGCGATAGACCTCACCGAAACCGCCACGCCCGACCTCTTCGGCGTCCTCGAACCCGGACGCGCTCAAATCATCCGCGACGGGTGTGACCGCGTCGCGGCGGGTCCGAAATGGATCATCGGCTGTCATCAGCGGCGTGCAATCCACTCGGCAGGTACGCGAACATCGGCGCCATGCGCTCCCTTTCGACAATGCCCAGCGTATCGCTGGCAAAGATGAACGGTCCGCCCGTCCGCGTCGCGAGTCACGGGCCTATGGAGCGTCGATCTCATCGGCGAGTGGGGTCAGGGTGACCAGAGGAATTGTTCGGGTCGTCATCGCCTGATAGTCGGCGTAGCCGGGGTGGGCTGCGATGACGTCGGGCCAGAGTTCGTCCCGCTCGGCCGGTGACAGGACGCGAGCGGTCATCGGCCGGTTCGGGCCGTGCACGAGCGAAACCTGGACTGCGGGGTTCGCGCGCAGGTTGTGCAGCCACGCCGGGTCGGTGGGATCACCGCCGCGGGAGGCGACGATGACGATCGTGTCGCCGTCGATGATCGGTGCGGTGAGGACGACGGTGTGCGGTCGGCCGGATTTGCGGCCGGTGGTGGTCAGCGTGAGCGTCGGCATGCCTTTGAAGGTTGTGCCGAGGATGCCGCCGCTGATCTTTATTACCGTGCGGTGGATGGTGGTCAAGGTCTTGAGCTGACGGTCGGTCGGCATGGCGGCGCTCCTTCTGCTGGCTGATGCGTGATCTGCTACCCAGCTTCCGGATGCGACTAGTAGTCCACTTGTAAACCGATGCGGTTGTGCACGGTGGTGATCCACTCTCGGCATCCGCAGCGGCGGGCGAGGCGTTCTGCGGCGGCGTAGTGCTCCGCCGCGCGGTCGGGTTTGCCGAGCAGCGCCGCGAGGTCGCCGAGCACGGTGTCGACCGGGCCAACGGCGTGCGCGCCGGTGTCCGCGCCGCCGATCTGACCGGTGTAGGTGCGCAGCTGCTGGTACACCTGCGCCGCTTCGGCGCGTTGTTCGAGACCCGCGACGGCCATGCCGCGCACGGTGAGGAACAGCGAGCGGAAGAAGTCGTTACGCAGCGGGCGGCGACCCTGCGTTGCCGCTCGTGCGCCGCGCCGGTCACCGGTCGCCAGCAGCGCCAACGCGAGCGGGTCGGCGACGAGGTCGTTGCCCGAACTTCCGAGTTGGGTGAACATTTCGGCGAGCAGCGGTGCGAATTCGCCGACCCGGCCTTGCGTGAGACGGATGGTGAGGAGGGCGATCAGCTGGTTGCCGTCCGAATCGAAGACCTTGTGGCGCATGAACAATTCGTGGGCCTGCTGATAATGCTGTTCTGCCGCTTCGAGATTCCCCGTCAGGTGGGCGATCATCGCGCGGCCCATGGTGTTCGCGGCTTGGGCCTGACGCCACTGGTAGCGGTCGGCCAGCAGCGTCGCGGCCGCGAGTTCGGTATTCGCGCGGTCTACGTCGCCACCGGCCGCGGCGACTTGGAATGCGGCGTTGCGGCCGATCAGCGCGAAAGCGGGAAGATCGTTGGCCTCGCCGAGGCGAATCAACTCGGTGGCGAGCCGTTCACGATCGGCGAGCGGAATTGATGTGTCGTACACCGAGGTTCGCGCCTGCAAGGCCAGCCCGAGCAGTCCAGGATCGCTCAGTCCGCGTGCCAGCGCTTCGGCTTCCTCGGCCGCCTCGCTTGCTCGTTCGTGCAGTTCTCCGCCGATCTCGCGGACGAGCGCGACGAGGAGCCTGCAGCGCGCCTGCGGCGTGAGCCCGGGTGTCCGCAGCGCCTCGTCGATGGAGGCAACCACCCGCTGGTCGACGGATCCGTACGCGCGGTTCAGCCAGGGAGTCGGCGTGTCCCATGCGGTGAGCGCCTCGACGAGCAATTCAGGCGTGTCGGCCGCCGACACCGCCTGGTCGCGTGCATCGCGAGCTGGCAGTCCGGCGCCGGCGGCGAGATGGCTCCTGCTCATAGCCGAAAGCACGGCGACCCGCTCGGCCGTCGTGTCTGCGCCGGTGATCCGTTCGAGCGCGTTGACGGCGCGACCGTAGCTTTCGGCCGCGACATCGTGGACGAATCGGCGTTCGGCCTGTTCACCCGCCGCGCGAGCATAGTCGGCGGCCCGCCGTGCCGTCGCCGCGGTGAGCGCCTCCCCGAAATGGTGCGCGAGCGCCGACAGGTCGTCCGGTCGGGCCCGCTCGATCGACTCGGCAATGCGCAGATGCCAGCGGCGTCGCCGTATGCGGGACAGGTCACCGAGCAAGGTGTCGCGGACGAGCGCGTGCGTGAAGCGCGCGTGGTCGGGATCCGGTTCCTCGAGCAGTCCGGCGAGCACGCCCGCCTCCACGGCATCGAGGACCTTGTCCTCGTCGATTTCGGCCGCGCCGATCAGCACGTCGATGTCGAATTCGCGTCCGATCACCGCGGCGAGGCGCAGGACCGACACGCTGACTTCGGGTAGCCGTGCGAAGCGCCTGCGTAGCACGTCGCGGACGCCTTCCGGTACCTCCGAAGTCGCCACGAGCGCGCCCTCACTGGCGAGTAGACGAGCACTTTCGGTGAGGTAGAAGGGATTTCCGTCGGTGCGTTCGGCCAGTGCCTCGATCGTTGCCCGATCCGGATCGTGTCCCGATACCGACCGGATGAGAACCGCCGCATCGTCGAAACCCAGGCCGCGCAGGCGTATCCGCGCTGCGGTCACGGTGGCCAGCGAGGCCAGCGTGTCTTCCAGCGGCATCCCGATCTCGTCGGGACGGTAGGCGATCACGATCAGGATCGAGGCCGATTTCGCCACGCTGGCGAGCAGAGTTGCCGTCTCGGAGTCGCCGCGGTGCAGGTCGTCGAGAAATACCGCGAGCGGTTGCTGTCGTGCCGCCTCGTCCAGGTACGCACCGACGGCGCGATGCAGTAGGAACCGCCCGACCGAGGCATCGGCGCCGAACTCGCGGCGCCGATCGGCGAGCAACGGCTCCAGCGGCTCGGCGTATCGGCCGGGATCGACCGTGCCTGCGAGCTCACGTAGCGCCTCCAACCAGGCCCAGGCCGGTGGTGCGCCGTCCTCCTCGGGACAGCGGCCCGTGACCACACGCCAGCCGCCGGCCGCCAGCTCGGCCCGAAACCGCTGCAGCAAGCGGGATTTGCCGCTGCCTGCTTCCCCGATCACGGCCGCGACACGAGGTGCGCCGCCCGCTCGTGCCGCCCGCCGCAGCTCATCCAGTTCCCTTGTCCGGCCGATGAATTCGGAATGCGCTGCGGGTGGCTCGGGTGTCGGTGACGGAAATGAAACCGGTGCGGGTAGATCGACGGGGATGCGTTGCGCCAGCAGATCGGCCTCGAGTTGGACCAGGGCGGGGCCGGGGTCGATGCCGAGTTGGTCCGCGAGTACGTCGCGGGCGGCACGTAGCGCGGCGAGCGCGTCCGCTTGTCGCCCCGCATGGAACCGCGCCAGCGCCGAAATACGCCACGCCTCCTCGCGCAGCGGATGCGTACTCGTCAACGCATCCGCTTCCGCGGCAGCGGCGGTCGGGTCACCGAGTTCGACCAGTGTCGCGGCCAGTCGCTCGCGCGCGGCCAGGCGTAGTTCCTCGAGTCGGTTCGCTTCGGGTTGTGCCCACGATTCGTCGCTGAACTCGGCGAATGCCGGGCCGTGCCATCGGCTGAGCGCCTGTTCGAGAATGCGCCGTCGTTCTGCGGAATCCGTTGGCGCGCTGCGTAGTTCGGCTTCGAACTGCCAGGCGTCCACCGCCTCGGGGGCGAGCCGTAGCGCGTATCCCGGTGCTTGGCTCACCAGCACGGTGGCCGGCGAGCGGGGCGGCCGATCCGGCTCGAGGAGCTTGCGCAAGTGCGAAATGTAGACCTGCAACGCGGCGAGTGCACGCGGCGGCGGCTCACCGCGCCAGAGATCGTCGATCAGCCGGTCGATCGGTACGACCGCGCCGCGGGCCACGACCAGAAGGGCGAGCACACCGCGCTGGCGTGGGCCACCGAGATCGACGCTGCCGCGCTCTGTCTGCGCGGCCAGCGAGCCGAGCACCTGAATCCGCACCATGACCGGCCAAGTCTATTGCAAGTGCGCTACAAGCGGATCGACACACAGTGAGAACCATGAACACCGCGACTCAGACCACCGAACGCCCCGATACGGCTGACATGGTGCTTGTCCACAACGCCTTTCGCCGCCATTTCAACGCGCTGCCCGGACTCGTCGGCGATGTAGCCGACGGCGATACCGCTCGCGCGGGCCGCATCGTCGAGTTCCTCACCGAACTCGATACCGGCCTGCATCACCACCACGCCGGCGAGGACGAGCTGATGTGGCCACTGCTGCTCGGGCGGGCGAAGACCGATGGCGCACTGATTCTGCGGATGGAGGAACAGCATGAGCGGATCGCCGAACTGATCGCCCGCGCGGACCGCCAGGCCGAGGAATTCGCCGCATCGGCGCATCCTGAGGCGCGCGGGCATCTCGTGGCCACGCTGTCGTCGCTCGCTGCCGCCCTCGACGAGCATATGGCCGAGGAGGAGGCACTCGTCCTGCCGCTCGCCGGGCGCGTCATGACCGTTCGCGAATGGGCGGCGCTCGGCGAACGGGGACGCGCCGCCGTGCCCAAGGACCGGCAGTTGGTCTTCCTCGGCTTCATCCTGCAAGGGGTACCGCACGCTGAACGCCGAAAGTTCCTTGCCGACATGCCGTTCGCCGCCAGACTCGCCTGGCGCCTGCTCGGCCGCCGCGCCTTCGCCAAGGAGTACCGCTCGATCTATGGGACAGATCCCGAATAGATCCTCGGCCTGTGTTGGCCCCGAGACCTTCCCTGCTGGGCGATACCTGCGCGGCGGAGCCGTCTCAGGTGTCCGATCACATTCAGGCGCATGTGCATCGCAGTGCGGCGGCGGATTCGCGAACCGAGTTGGACAAGGAGTGGGAGCGCGCGGACAACGTCGATCCGGACGCGAAGCCAGGTGAGCAGCAGCAGGGGGCTGATCCCGGAGCGCCGTCCCAAACTGATTTGATCCCGGAGATCGGTCCGCCGCCCGCATCCAGCCGAGCGCGGGTAGCTAGCGCTCGTCCAGAGACGGCAACACCGTTTCACTGATGATCAGCAGCACCGCGGCAGCGACCGGGATGGCGAGCAGGGCACCGACGATCCCGAGCAAGGCTCCACCGAGCAGCACCGACACCACCGTCACGACCGCAGGCACCCGCACCGTTCTGCCGATGATTCTGGGCACAAGTACGTAGTCCTCGAACAACCGCAGGATGATGAAGAAGACGATGGTGGCCACCGCGACGGGCAGGGACACGGTGAGTGCGACCAGGGCCACGATGATTCCGGCCAGCGTGGAGCCCACTACCGGGATCAAGTCCAGGACGGCGACCAGGACGGCCAGCAATAGCGGATAGGGCACGTCGAAGATCAGCAGCCAGATGAATGTCAACACCGCGGTTATCACCGAAATGACCAGATTGCCCAGGATGTAGCCGCCGACCTTCACGAAGATCTCGTCGCCGATCAGGATCGCTCGAGCTCGGCGCGAGTGCGGAAACAGCCGGTAGATCGAAGTTCGAAGCTGTGCGAAATTGGCCATGAAGTAGCCGGTGAGCACCGCGACGACCACCGTGCCACTGACGATGCTGAATACGAGGCGGCCCGCGCCCAGGACACCACCGGCCAGCTTCGAGGGATCGGACCCGAGCCACTGCTGGAGTCGGTCCTGCAGGTGCAAGCGTGTGTTGAGCGTGTCGATGAGCGGATATCGGTGCGCAAGATGGTCGACGTAGTCCGGAGCGTTGTGGACCAGGGCGCTACCTTGGGTGACCAGCGGAGGTATCGCGGCGGCGAGGAACCCGGCCAGCAAGCCGATCGCGACCAGGAACACCGCGGTCACGGCGGCCCATCGTGGAAACCACGGCCGAACCAACCACGACACGACAGGTTCCAACCCTATTGCCAGGAACAACGCGATGGTGATCAAGACCAGCACTTGACTTACGGCCATCAGTGCTTGGATCGCGCCGTAGGTCACCGCCACTCCGGCCGCGCCTGTCATGCCGACCATGAACGGCGATCGCGGATCGAATCGTCGCCCCGGCTTGCCCAGCGGGTTATGCGCCGTGCTGGCCCGCGCAGCCGCCGCTTCCGCGGTAAGGATCGGTCCGCCCTCGTCGGGGGTGTGCGGTTGCGCGACCAAGTCCCTGTGGCCTTGCTCCGTCCCGTCCAGGGTTCGGCGCTCCTCGGGTTCTGGGTCGGTGTCTTCATTCATGGCATCGACGCCCACGTGCACATGGGCCCCGCACCCGGGCCATCCCTCTCATGCGGGCGGGACTCGAATCCGTTCGCAGCGCGGCGATGTTCGTGTGCCCCAGGGTGACTGTTTCGACTTGGACCGGTTTCATCGCCAACCGCCGCTCTTTACTCGACCTCTGCATGTCGACCTACCCACCGGCCGGTCCTGGAAACAGCCGCTCACCATGATCCCCAGGACGGCGAGGGCATGGTGCGCCTCGGCGAATTCGCACTCCGGTGGCCCGAGCCACACCGTATTCTCGAGTGGCATTGCCTCATGAGAGAGAACCCAACCGGTTACGAATTCAGGAGGTCGACATGCAAATCCAGGACAAGGCCGACAACCGTAGCTTCGCCATCGATCTGGGCGATTTCAGGGTGGAAACGGTGCAGGACGTGCGGGGTATCAGCACGCCGTCGGAGGGCACGCTGGGGGAGGTGCGGATCACCCGGGGGCTTGATCGGAGCAAAGCGTTCACCGATTGGATCGAGCGAACGTTGGCCGACGGAGGCATGGATTCCGCCAGAGAGGACATCACCATCACCGTGATGGACTCTGATAAGAATCCTGGTCGGCGAATTCGCTTGCTGCGCGCCCTGCCGACCAGTTGGACGGAGCCTTCGCTCGACGCTGAGCACGCAGAGCCGGTGAGTGAGAGCGTCACTGTCGCCTACGAAGAGATGAAAATCGAGTAGCACAGTTCGCTCGGCGTCGTTCCGCGACTAGCCGGATCTTCGGCGCTGGATCGGCCCGCGCTGGTCTGTGGCGGGCCGACTCAGTGGCCATCGAGCTAGCAGTCGTGACCCGTGGGCATCTCGCAGCAGATTCGCCGCAAGTTTCGGGCGGGGTCAACCGGCCGGAGCGAGGGGGAAGCGGGCCGTGTCAGCCGATTAGAAGCCACCGAGGCCTGCTCTACCCGAGGATGGGGTTGTCGGCCCAGCGGAAAATGTGGGCGATGGCGGGCTCGACGATGGCGTCGGGAATCTCCGCGTCGAACCAGCGATCGACGCAGGTCCAGTGATAGGGGTGCAGCAGATATTCGCCGTTGAGACCGTCGGGGTCGGCGAACTCCTGCTCCCACGCGTGCGTCCAGCCCGCAGCGGCGTCGGTTCTGCTCAGTGCCCACGAGTGAATGGTGCGGATGTGTCGGGGCATCGCTGTGAGGTCCGCTTCGAACCGCGTGACGGTGTGCTCAGGTGTACCGGGTCGGACCCGCAGCAGCAGGGTCCGTTTGACTCGCGGCCCCGATAGTGTGACCTGCTGCGACGCAACCGGTCTCAGCGCCACGATATCGGCTGATGTAGGCAGGCCGGGCAGTGCTCGCCATGGCTCGACATCTGCGGTCAGGTCGCATGTCATGCCCAATCCGCCGACGCTGCCGGGCAGATCCGGCCCGGCCGAACAGACACGCACCGAGGATGTTCCGGCTTCGGGTAACACGACCCCGTTATCGACCGGTGTACGAATGAACCAGCGGGTCATCAGTTCGCCTCCAGTGGTTGAAGCATGCGGCGGTCGCGGGTGATGGCTATGGCGTCGGTCTCGACCCAGAATCGGTCCACCCCCGGATCGGCACCGGCCGCGCTGCGCATACCGTAGAAGGCGTAGCCGCCGTCGAGTTCCCACAGAATGTGGATCGAGACGGTGTCAGGTGACGGGTAGGACCGCCATACGCGCACGACGCGCATGCCACGCTGTTCGTGCGCATCAGGTAGATAGTCGGTATGCCAGCGTTGCAGCCACGAATCGACGTGGTCTGCCGCGAGGGTTATCACATCGAGTACGTTGACGACGTCGATCAGGGGTTTCACAGTTTCTCCAGCGTGTCTTGATACCGGGCGAGGTAGTCGCGCAGGCCGCGCGGGCCGAGTAGCGATTCCGGGCCGAACAACGGCGGGTTGATCACCAGTCGGGAAGCGCCCGCTGTCACATACGGCCGGATGAAGTCCGGGTCGAACTCGCGTGTCATGTCACACGAGCCCGGCCAAGCGGTGAATTCGACTGCATCCGAGGCCCTTCCGACGGCCTCGGCGGTCTCGCGGATCAGGTCGGCTCGCAGCGCGAAGTCCTCGGGACCGATGGTGTAGGGGAACCAACCGTCCGCGAGTCGAGCTGCTCGCTGCACGGCAGGTTCGCTATTGCCGCCCAACACGATTGGAATCGCGCCGCCAGCCGGTTGCGGCACACAGTGCAGTCCGTCGAAGGATACGTGGGTACCGTGGAAGCTCGCCGGAGCATCGGCCCACAGGGTCCGCATCGCGCCGATGCAGTCGTCCAGGCGAGCGCCCCGCGCGCGATAGGGCACACCGACGGCGGCGTATTCCTCTTTCTGCCATCCGATGCCCAATCCGAGCAACAGCCGGCCGTCGGAGTGCAGGTCGATGGTCGCTGCCCGTTTCGCCAGCACCACCGGGCTGTGCAGGGGTGCGACGACCATTGCGGTGCCGAACCGCAGCGTGGTCGTGCAACCCGCGGCGAAGGCGATGGTCTCGAGCGGATCGGTCATCGGGACGACTCCGGTGTCCGGACCGGGCATTCGTCCGTCGTCCGAATACGGATACAGCGGTTCGTAACTTTCGGCTACCGCCACATGCTCGACGGTCCACAACGATTCGACGCCGCAGTCCTCCAGCGTCCCGGCGAAATCGCGGAGAAATCCACCAGAGGTGATGAGACCGTCGACATAGGGTGCCAATACGCCGATTCGAACCATGGTCGCGGCTCCATCCTTTTCGAACTATCCGGAACCCGCGGCTGCGGGCTGTCGAATCGAGCCTGCAGTGTGACGGCCATCGCATACGCGGCCAATCTCGCTGAGCAAGACCCACAGGTCGAACGGGATACGAAGCCGATATCGGGGGACTATGGCGCACCTTCAGGGCTGGTCGGGTGGCGAGCGACCCCTGCGCGCGTCGGCGTCGTCAGAGGCCCTGGAGACAAACGTGGTCGGCGAGCCCGCCGGTCCGCGCATTCGGCCAGCACCGAGCAGCATCGCCGGTGGGAACGCCGTGTCAGAGGGATTCGAACACGGATTCGTGTCAGGCATTGGCACAAATGCGTGCTCGAGAGGTGCGCGAGAGGGGAATCGATCACGCAGCCGCAACAATATTGGTGCAGATGTGTGCACGAGTGGCATCTATCGTGCGTCGCTAGAGAATAGCACAGAATCTGTGATCACGTATTGACGACGGTATTATCTTGAGCTGCAACACTTTTCGGTATTCCATTGGGGGTAGCTGGGCGGAAGGGGCTGGCGTCGGTTCTGTCGCGTGGTTCAGATTCGGGTTGTTGCCCGAGTCAAATGTGTTGTGGCCGTGGAATCGTTGGTCGAGGGCTGCTCTGGATGGTGCCGGTCGCGTGTTGGTGGGACCGGCACCATGGTTGTCAGAGCGTGATGCGGTGGGGTTCAGCAGTGACTAGTGGGTGGGGTTCTTGGGTGAGGGCGGATAGTGCTGCGGCGATTTCGTAGAGGTCGGCTTTGACGTACGTGGCGGTGGTGCCGTGGGTTTTTCGGGTGTGGTGGCCTGCGTAGGTGCGGGCGGTGGCGTAGCCGAAGGTGCGTTCGACCCAGGTGAGGGTGGTGTGGCGTAGCCAGTGGGTGGTGATGTGTTGGGTTGCGACCCAGGGGAGGTGTTCACCGATGCGGGCCCAGAGGTGGTCGTATCGGCGGGCGGTGATGGGTTTGGTGTTGCGGTAGCGCAGGAGTTGTTCGGTGGGTGGGCTGCCGCGTTGTTCGGCGTGGCGCAAGAGGTGTCGTATGAGGGTGGGGGAGACGGGTTGCCACCGGTCGATGCCTTCTTTTTCGCGTAGCAGAATTAGACAGTGGTGTGGGTCGAGGTCGCAGGGGCGAAGCCGCAGGGCACCAACACGGCGGCAGGCGGTTTCGGTGTGTAGGCGTAGTAGGAGGGTGTCGAGTTCGGGGTCGTTGAAGGTGAGGGCAGTGATGTGGCAGATCTCGGTGAGTTGGGGCGAGGGGATCGCTTGGCGTTGTGATGGGGGTCGGGTGGGTATTGCTAGGTGGCGGGCGGGGTTTCGGGTGGGGTGGATCCAGTTGTTGTCTTCGGCGTAGCGGTAGAGGCAGCGTGCGGTGCTGATGAAGTGTTCTCGTGCGCTGGTTCCGTTGCGTGCGCCGGGTTTGGCGCTGCTGGTGGTCTGGATGGTGTGGGCTCGGTGGTCGAGATCAGCTTTGGAGATTTGGTCCAATGGGTGGTTGTGCCAGGTGGTTTCGAGCCAGTTGAGGTGGGTGTTGTAGGTGCGCAGGGTGCCAGGGGTGAGGGTGGCCCGAAGTTTCGGGATGGCTTGGCCGAAGGTGGGTACGGCGGGGGTGGTGAGTAGGTCGGTGGCGGTGATGCCTATCTGCGACAACAGGATTCGGGTGGCGTCGATGGCTGTCGGGTCGGCGACGGTGCGGACGTCTGTTGTCATCGGCTATGACTCCAGTGACCGCAGGTAGTTGCCGAACAGCGCGTTCAGCATCGGTGGTGGGTAGATCGCGAGTTGCTGTTGATCCGGGTGAGCGACGAGCAGGACTTTGTCGCCGATGTCCAGGTGTGCTTGGCGTCGTTGCCGGAAGGGGATGCGGAAGTAGGCGCTGGTGACGTGTGCGGTGCCGAGATCGGTGTGGTGGACGAGCAGGATGCCGTCGTAGTAGCAGCGGATTGTGAGGCGGGTGCCGCTGGTCCAGTCGAGGGCGTCGGCAGGCGTGGCGCCCACGGCGAGGCAGCCTACCTCGACGATGCGAATCCATCTTCGTCGTGGCGAGGTTCTGCGCGCCCGGATAGCCGATGCTGGTTCCGATAAGCGCCGACGAACTCGAACAGCGGTTGTATCGGTTAATCTCGGGAGCGGTTTTTGGTTCGCATCAGCAGTGAGACCAACGAATGTCCCAATCAGCACCAGTGCGGCGATCTCGGCCATGACGAGTGCTCCTCCATGGGAGCGGCGCGATATTTTATTCGCGATCCGGCCGCGCCCGACGGGAGAGTACCCACTCGCGACACTTGCCTCGCGGGGAATATGTCGAGGCCGGTTTTCCGGGTCTCCTCCTGATCTCAGGACTCACCGTCCAGCGCCGTGAGCAACCGTCCCAGCGGCGCAACGCTGACGCTCCCTGAATCTCGGGGTGTCGGACTGTTCTTGCCGGCCATGTCGGTCGCGCGCTGGACCGTCGCGACTAGGTCAAAAACGCCCGCAGTTGGGGGATGGCTTCGACGGGATGTTGTGCGCGGATGGCTTCGCCGATCGGGTCGAACTGCCACACCTCGTTCGTGCGGAACAGTTTGCCCATGACCAGCCCAGTGTGCGGCCCGCCGCCGGTCAGGTCGTAGCGGGCGATTTCGGTGTCGGACACGCCGTCGACCAGGCGGCAGAACGCGTTTTCGATCTGGTCGAAGGTCTGGCCCGAGTAGGAGGTGACGATGAAGACGATGGTGGTGGCCTCCGGTGGTAGTCGGGTCAGGTCGACGGTGATTATTTCGTTGTCGCCCTTGCCTTCTCCGGTTGTGCTGTCGCCGAGGTGCCGTACCGATCCGTCGCGGGAGCTGAGTTGTTCGTGGTAGACGACATCGACGATCTGGTCGGCGGCGAACAACAGCGCCGCCGCGTTCAAGTCGATGTCGACCGACTGTGAGCGCAACCAGCGGCTGGTGCGGACGGGGTCCCAGCCCAGCGCCATGGTGACGTGGTTGAGCTCCGCTCCGCTTTGGTCGCGCAGCGTTACGAACAATGGTTTCTCCCTTGATGTCAGGCGAATACGAAGTAGCGCAACCACAGATACGGCGCGGCGACCGCGATGGTGATGGCGGTGACGACCGCGCCCTTGCGGGTGAATTCCCAGAATGAGATCGGTGCCCCGGCGCGGGCGGCGATGCCGAGCATCACCACGTTCGCGCTGGCGCCGACCGCGGTTAGATTCCCCCCGAAATCCGAGCCCAGAGTCAGCGACCACCACAGGGCGTCGGTGTGCCCGGGGTTGTCGATTCCGGCCGCGAGGTCGGCGACCAGTGGGCTCATCGTGGCAACGTACGGAATGTTGTCGATGATCCCGGACAGCAGCGCCGATACCACCAGGATCACCATCACCGCCACCAGCGCGTCACCACCGGTGGCGTCGGTGGCCCAGCCTGCCATCGTCTCCACCACACCGGTCTTGACCAATGCGCCGACCATCACGAACAGTCCGGCGAAGAACAGCAACGTCTCCCATTCGACACCGGACAGATAGTCGGTGGGCTCGGTGCCGGAGATCAGCACCAGCACTCCGGCGCCGAGCAACGCGACGACCGAGGGATCAACATGTAGCACCGGGTGACCCACGAATCCGGTGAACACAGCGAGCAGTACGACGCCGCATTCGATCAGGAGTCGGTGGTCGCGGATGGCTTCGCGTTCGTCCAGTGCCATCACATCGGTGATCCGTTCGGGGTCGGCGTCGAAGGAGCCGCGGAACAGTCTCGGAAGTATCAGGGTGAACACCACCAGTTCCAGCACCACGATCGGCGTCATGTGCACCAGGAAAGCGTTGAACGACAACCCGCTTCGGCTGGCGATGATGATGTTGGGTGGGTCGCCGATCAAGGTGGCGGCGCCACCGATGTTGGAGGCGAATACTTCGGCGATCAGGAACGGTGCGGCGCGGATTCCGAGTCGGTCGCACACGAGCAGGGTGACCGGGGCGATCAACAGCACGGTGGTGACATTGTCCAGAAACGCCGAAGCGACGGCGGTGATCAGAGTCAGCAGGATCAGCACGCGCACCGGGGATCCCTTGGCGCGCTTGGCCGCCCAGATCGCGGTGTATTCGAAGACGCCGGTTTGGCGCAGTACCCCGACGATGATCATCATCCCGAACAGCAGCAGGATGACATCCCAGTCGACTCCGGTGTCGTGGGAGAAGAACGCCTCCCCGGAATCGAGCACCCCGAGCGCGAGAATTACCGCCGCGCCACCGAGGGCGGCTTTGGTTTTGTGGATGCGCTCGGTGGCGATGAGCAGATACGCCACTGCGAATGCGGTGACCGCGATGGCGGTCATCGTCGGCTACTCCCGCGCGGGCGGCCGTTCACGTGGCGGCGAGCGCCACCTGAAGGAGCCGTGACGCGGTGATCACGCCGATCATTCGTGTTCCGTCGACGACCGCGATCAGCGGGCATCGGCAGCGGGCCATCAGCGCGGCGACTTCGATCACGGTGTCGTCGGCGCGGGCCACCGGCAGGACGGGTTTGGGTTTCGATTCCGGCAGCAGTTGCCCAACGGTCTTGCCGCGCAGTGCTTCCGCGACCCGATCGGCCGCCGATTCCGACAACACGCCGGCCAGCGACGGATCGTCCTGGACATATCCCGGTACCAGGAACCGCACCACCTGCGACGCTGGCAGTACGGCCTGGGGCACTTGGTCGCGGTCGGTGACCACGATGCCCGGCAGCCGATGCTCGGCCAGCAGCTTCGCCGCGGCCAACGCGTCGGAATCCTTGGTCACCGACGGGTAGTCCTCGGCCATTTGACTTGCGTGCACACCAGCACGATACGACCGTCCGAGCTTCCACCGACACATATCCGCCCTCGACATCGGTACGATCAACCGTCGCCGCACAGCACACCCGAGCGAGCCTCACGAATCACCCCTTCGCCGGACCGCCCGACCCGCCGACCGGGCCGGGTTGCCGACCAGACTTCCCGGCGCACCACCCGTAAAGATGCCGTAAAAACGCCAGCTGGGCAAACCGTGGGCGCGGAGGACAGCGCTCGATTCGGTCCGAGACCGGTTGGGAGGTGCAGGATCGAATCGGGGCTGCCACCGCGCGGTCCGGCGAGTTCGATGACGCCGAAGATCATCGCCAGCAGCGCAAGCAGCAACCCGAAGACAGTGGAGTCGAGATAGCCTGCGGTCGAGGAGATATCGTCCAAGCGCAGCGCTTCTCGCATCGCTTGTGGATAGTTGGCCACGTCGGTCATACCGCCTTCGGAGACCTGCGGGTAGAACTCGGCATACATCGGGTCGACCGCCGCGATGCCCACCGACCAGGCGATCAGTCCGCGCCGTCGTCGGTGATGGTCTGATGGATATCAGGCACCATCGGATTCTCCAGTGACGTGGCCTGTGGTCGCCTGATCCCAGCATGCCAGGGCACGGCGAATACACCGAGGATCGTGGCCGCACAACAAGAATCCGCGCTCGCCATCCGGGGAATAACGGTATGACGCCGCTCGTCGTCGGGTCGGATGCTCTCGATCAGAGTTGATAACTGTCGATGTCGAAGCCGAGTTGGGGTTCGCCGCCAGCATTGGTGAACGCGGTGAGCGCCCGCACCAGCCCGGATCGGTCCCGCTCGGACATCCGTTCCACGACGGTGGCGATCTCGCTCCGTCGATGGGTGGTGACCCGGTCGACGACTCGATGTCCGAGTGTGGTCAATTCGATGATCAGCTCGCGGCGTGAATCGGGATTCGGTTTGCGGTTCACCAGCCCCGCGGTGACCAGTCGGTCGACCATGCGGGCCGCCGTGGACGGCTGAACGTTGAGCGATTGAGCGAGCGTGACGACTTTCGACGGTCCTCGGGTCGACAGGATCACCAGTGTCCGGAACTGCGGGATGGTGATGGATTCGTCGACGAGTGCGATCGAGCGCGCGGACATGGCGACGAGCAATCGGGACGCGGCCAGCAGCGCATCGGTGATCTCGTCGGCCGACTCTCCGACCACTGTGTCTTTCGCCATCGCGACCGCCTCCGCCGACTCTGTGTGCATCTATCTTTCTATCGTGCCGCGTGCGCCCTGTTCACGGGTATCCCCGTCGCCGTCGCGCCGGGACAGAACTCAGGCAAATCGCAACTGTTGCATACTGCCTTTATCGGGTAGGGTCCACGACTCGTGGTAGTTCGCACATCGCCCGGGGCTCGAATGGACGTGTGCCGGTGGGGATTCGTCACCGTCGTCGGCGTGGTCGCGGGGTATGCGTCGGTACTGTTGGCCAATCCGCGCCACTTCTATACCGACGACACCGAATCGCAGTATGGGCCCATGTGGGTCATGCTGGGACGGCACCTGCATCAGGGGCGGTTCCCGGCATTGGTGCCGTGGGAGTGGATGTCGGGCAACTACTCCATGGAGGAGGCGGGGCTCTACAACCCGCCGCAGTTGCTGCTGGACTGGTTCGCGCCGGAAGTGGACAACCTTGCGCTGTATGTGACGGTCGTGAAGCTGATCTTCTCGATCATCGCCGCGTTGGGCGTATTCCGGGTGTGCCTGGCCTATGGGGCGCGCACGCCGTGGGCTGCGGTGGCGGGCGTTGCTTTCCCGCTGTCGGGATGGTTCCTGTTCTTCGACGAATCCAGTTGGGCTACTTCGCTCACCGGTACCGCGTGGATGTTGCACGCGTGGGCCTCGGCGGTGCGGTACGTGCGTGTCGAGCCGGACGCCAGGCGCTGGTGGAACGGGCCGATTCCGGTCTTCGTGTTCCTGTACCTGGCGATCTCGGTCCAATACGTCTTTCCTGCGGTCGAGGCCGCGCTGATGATCGTGGCGGTGGTTGTCGGAGAGGTGGTGTACCGGCGTACATGGTGGCCCTCGCTGCGGCTGCTGGCGGTGGCGGCCTGTGCGGGCCTGGCGGGATTGGAAACCTATCTACCGGGAATGCTTTCCTCGTCGGTGACATGGCGCGGCAATGAGCGCGTCCTCAACGACGATTTCTTGAACGTGGGTTGGTCGGAATCGTTGAACGCCAGTCTGCCCAGCACGGTTCCGGCTTTCACCGGCTGGTGGGGATATGTGCAGCCGATCCCGATGGTCTACATCGCCTGGTTCCTGATTCCCTTGCTGGCTTTCATCGATTGGGCCGCCGTGCGGCGGTCGTGGCGCGAGTTCGCCGGTGCGGCCCTGTTCGCGCTCATGTTCCTGATGTGGACCGCCGGGCCGGGCCGTATCGGGCCGTTGCGCTGGCCCGCCCGAGTGCTGCCAATGCTGGCGGTCGGTCTGCTGGTGCTGGTGTGTGTATTGCTGTCGCGGTACGGCAGTTTCGCCGACTGGCGACGCCGGGGCATCGCGGCTGCGGTGCTGATCGGGTTGCTGTTCGTCCGATCCTTCAGCGCGGCACCGCATCTGGTGCTGCGGCATCTGGGTGCGGTGGCGGTGGTGGCTGTGCTCACCGCGGCCCTGGTATGGCTGGCGCGTATCCGCGGCGTGGCGGCGGCTTGCGTGCTGGCCATAGCGGCCATGTTCCCTATCGCCTACTACCAGGTCATCGCGCAAGCGCCGACGCCGCTGTCGTATCACTTCCCGGAGCGGCGTTCTGACATGCGCGCCGCGTTCCCGCATTTCGACGGCGTCACATTGCAACTCGGCGACCGCGCCCTGGTGCCGCCCGCCGAGCAGAGCCTCGACCGGGCCTGGGGTTCGCTGGCGTTCGGCAACTACGCCAAGAACATGGGGCTGCAATATGTCAACGCGTACACTCCGATCGGCTACCGGAAGTTCAGCAAGCTGTTGTGCATGGGCTGGGACGGCAGCACCTGCCCGGCCGCGTTCGGTGCGGCCTTCTCGGTCGAACCGTCCACCGGGCGAACCTATATCGACCTGATGAAGGTGGATCGTGTGGTGCTGCAACGCGCCCAGTACCCCGACATCGGCAACCATCCCGCCCCACCGGGGTGGAAATGGGTCGACTACCCGGGGCACGAACGCGACATATGGGTGCTCGAACGCGAGAACGGCCCGATCTCCACCAGTGCGGGTCCCGCCGACGCGCAGGCTGTCGCCTTCACCCAGGTCGGCCGCGACAGTGTCAGCAGCCACTTGCGGGTCGACTCGACCGAAGGTGGGCGGCTGGTGTTCGCCCGCCTGGCCTGGCCCGGCTATCGCGTTACGCTCGACGGGCACGACATCGGCTTCGGCGCCGTCGCGAATACCTTTGTCGCCGTGGACATCCCGCCGGGCACTCGTGATGGCGACCTGATCGTGGCCTGGCGGCCGCCGGGCTGGAAGATCGGCATCGCCACCGCCCTGGCCGGACTGTTGGGTCTGGGCCTGCTGCAGTGGTCACACCGTCACGACAGCCGTCGGGGCGGCCGCATCGACGCCGACACGCCCGTGGACAGGCTCGGTCCGGAGACCGAGCCCTCGACGACCCCGGTACTCGTCTGATCAACCGACCTCGGGCGGGGTGTCTCCGGTCACGGATGCCGCGACCCAGCTCTCATGTATATGACAACTATTGCATACTGCATGCATGCTGTTGCTCGACGGGGCCAAACAGAACACGCTCAGAATCTCTCGCGGCTCGCGCCGGACTTTTCTCGGCTGGCTGCGGGAGAGTTCATCGGGCGTGCTCGTCATGGCGGTCGGCGTCGGCGCGGTGACAGGCGTCGCGGCGGTGGCGTTCCGGTTCCTGATCACCGCGGCCACCCGCCTGTTCACCGGTTACGACGACTACTCCGGGCTCGGCCGGATCGCCTCGACACATTGGCCCGGACTCGGCTGCTGGTTCCTGCTGCTGGCCCCGGTCGTGGCCGGTGCGATCTATGGGCCGATCGTGTACCGGTTCGCGCCGGAAACGCGCGGGCATGGTGTACCCGAGGTGATGTATGCGGTGGCCGAACGTGGCGGACGCATCGCGCCGCAGGTGGTCGTGCTCAAGGCGGTGGCTTCGGCGCTGTGTATCGGCGGGGGCGGCTCGGTGGGCCGGGAAGGGCCGATCGTGCAGATCGGATCGGCTGCCGGATCGGCCATCGCGCAGCCGATCCGGCTCGATACTCAACGTATGCGACTGCTGGTGGCCTGCGGCGCTGCGGGCGGTGTCGCCGCGACCTTCAACGCACCGCTGGCCGGGCCGTTCTTCGCCATGGAACTGATCCTGCGCGACTTCGCCGCCGAATCCTTCGGCGCGATCGTGCTGTCCAGCGTAACCGCGAGCGTGGTGGGCCGGGCCGTCCTCGGCGACCAGGCGTTTCTGACCCTGCCGGTCTTCGCGGTCCGCAATCCTGTCGAATACCCGCTGTACCTGCTACTCGGCTTGGCGGTGGGGATCGTGGGCGTGTGCTTCTCGAAGGTGCTGTATCTGATCGAGGATCTGTGCGACTGGGCCTGGCGCGGTCCCGAATGGGCGCGTCCTGCCGTGGGCGGACTGCTGCTGGGCGGGCTGCTCGTCGCCCTGCCGCAGATGTACGGGGTCGGATATCCCGTGCTGGAAAACGCGGTCGAGGGCAAGTACCTGCTCGGCATGCTGGCGCTGCTACTGGCCGGGAAGATGGTGGCCACCGGCCTCACGATCGGCATCGGCGGCTCCGGCGGAGTCTTCGCGCCCACATTGTTCATCGGCGCGATGGCCGGTACCGCATTCGGTGATATCGCGCACCAAATCCTGCCCGGCGCAACGGAATCCCCCGGTGCGTACGGTTTGGTCGGGATGGCCGCGGCGCTCGGCGGCGCGACCCGCGCTCCCATCACGGCGGTCATCATCCTGTTCGAGCTCACCGGCGAGTACCGCATCATCCTGCCCCTGATGGCCGCCGTCGCAATGGCCGCAGCCGTGTCGCGGCTCTTGTCGAAAGACACCATCTACACACGAAAACTGCGGCGTCGCGGCGTCGACATCGATCGCCCTCGGCATCCGTTCGCGACGGTGACGGCGGCCGACCTCGCCCGACCTATCCCGCAACCCCTGTGGCAGACAAGCGATCTCGCAACGGCCGCGACCGCGCTCGAGCGCAACCCCGGCGGGATTCTTCCGGTTCTCGACGCGACCGGGCGCTATCGCGGATGTGTGTCCGCGCGCGAGGTCGCCGAATCCCTCGACGCGCCCGAACCCCCGCCCACCCTGGCCCCGCTGGTGCGGGAGTTGTCGCCGATCGCCGCCGACACCTGTTTCCACGACATCGTCATCGCCCTCGCGGGTCATGGCAGCACCGGACTTCCCGTGGTCGATGCCGACCACACCGCCGTGATCGGCTGGGTGAACCACGAAGACCTGCTCTCGGTCCTGCACACAGAACCGGGACGGTAACGCTCATCCGGATCGACTGCGGCAGAGCCGACTTCAGTGCGGAGAACATACCGACGGACAGGGCTGGCGCCGTTGCGGCGGCTCGGTGGTTCCGGGCCGGGGGATGGACAGGGCGGCGGGCGCGGCCGGCTTTCGTGGTGGACTCAGATGAGTGTTGAGCCAGCCGAACGCTTTCGGATACATCGCCCGCCAGGTCCCCCAATTGTGGCCGCCGTCATCGACGATCAGCGGAGGCGCGACCTGCGTCGGCGCCTTCGCGGCAGCGACCAGCGCTCGGGCATTGGCGGGCGTGCTGGACGGGTCGCGGCGGCTCGTCGCGACCAGCAGCGCAACCGGCGCTCCGGTGCCGACAAGGCGAATCGGGTCGTTGAGCCGACGCAGCGTCCGGCTGGGCACCACATCCGGATCGCCGCGAAAGTCGTCGGGGCTGAACGCGAGCCCCGTGGCGAACTGCGCCGGATACCGCAGTGGCAACGTGATCGCGCACAACCCGCCGGTCGAGTCCCCGGCCATCGCCCACCCGGAGGCGTCCCCGATCACCCGGAAATGGCCGATGATCAGATTACGCACATCCTGGGACAGCCATGTCGCGGTCTGCGCGCCGCGGGGGATGTCGGCACAGTCGGTATTTCCGCCGGGATCGACCCGCGGCATGACCAGAATCGCTGGCGCCAGTTGACCTTTGCGCATCATCTCCGCCAGCTCGGTGGTGACACGGCCGCCCTTGATCCAAGCCTGCGGCGTTCCGGGAACTCCGTGCAACAACATGATCACCGGAAACCGCTCCCCGCGGTACTCGGGCTGGTCGTATTGCGGTGGCGTCCAGACCAGCACCCGCCCCCGAAGACGCGACCGCGGGCCGCGGTATTCAGCGGAGCTGACCCTGTCGCCGAGGTCGTGGAAGACGGCGGTGCCGGTTGCCCCGCCCGGTGCGGTGTCGTCGGCGGCCGGTTCGCCCAGCAGGTCGTTCCACGAGCTGTAGAGAGCAAAGTTGTCGTTGACCCACAGGCCCAGCACCGCGACCGCGGTCGCCTGGCACATGCCGATCATCAGCAGTCGTGTCAGCCAGCGCACCGGGCGCGGGCCGCGCACCCGATTCCAGGCCGACAAAGTGACCATAACCGCGGCGAGAGCTGCGGCGATCACGGTGTAGAAAAGCCAATCGCTGGTCAGGCTCATCGAATCGAGGTGGGACGGCCTTCATCCGCCATCGTATCCCGTTGCGTCACGGCGATTCTGCGATCGGAAAGAGGCATCGAGCGCAGGGAACGTCGTGCCGGAGCGTCGTGCGTCACGGATTCGGAGGCTACCGGATGGACTCCTACTGCAATAGTTGCGATATGCCACCTTTTGCGCGGCTGGTGCCCTGACTTCCATGGCGACAGCCACGGCCACACGTGCGCTCGGCGACACGCAGGGTTTTCGCCGCCAGCCGGACATGGTCACTGCACAGGCCACCTGCTCCGACAGCCGAGCCACGCGGTCGGACAGCAGCTTGCCGCGACGGCGGCCACAGTGGGGGCGGCATGCGGCTCATCGGACAGCGGGGGATGGGGAGGTCTGCGACAAGATCTCGTTTCGTGTGCCAGAGGCTCGGCCCATGCTCACGGGCGGGTGCCCACCAACATGTCGACCAGATAGGTCTCCTCGATGGTGCCATCCGGGAAAGCAGTGCTCAGCAGCCTGTGTTCGTCTGCAAGAAGGGCACGCCGTCGGCTTTCGTCGAGAACGAGGCACGCCGAGCGGCTACCGATGTTGGCCAGATGCGTGTCCAGTGAGACCGTGCGGGACCAGCGCATCTGGCACCGCGCGACGCGCAGACCTGTCAGGCCCGCAAGCCGGATGGCTTCGGCGTCGTCCGGGCGCGCGGCGGGCCTGGGTTTCGTCCCGCAGTGGTGGGCGATGCGCAGGTGCTGCGCGTGGATCCACGGCACATCGAACGCCGTGGTGTTCCACCAGATCGCCAGTGCACCATCGCCACGTAATACACGCAGCGCCTCGGGCACGGAAACC
Organism: Nocardia pseudovaccinii; assembly: GCF_050942345.1. Taxonomy (NCBI): domain Bacteria; kingdom Bacillati; phylum Actinomycetota; class Actinomycetes; order Mycobacteriales; family Nocardiaceae; genus Nocardia; species Nocardia pseudovaccinii. The sequence goes on along the minus strand of NZ_CP192074.1, from coordinate 8,148,832 downwards.
GCCGGGTCGGTCCACTGCCAAGATTGCGCGTAGGTGACGAAGTCGTGTGAAGTGCTCGCGAGTGGGAGAGCGTTGCCGTCTCCACGCACGACCAGCACGCCCGGGACCCGGCTACGACACTCAGCGGCCATCTCCGCACCAGGCTCGACCGCGGTGACCTCGGCTCCCCGCCCAACCAGCAGCGCGGTGGCGATCCCGGTGCCCGCGCCGACATCGGCGACGCGCGCACCCGTCAAACTGTGGCCTGCGAGTTCTTCGATCGCGTCGAAAAGCTCAGGCGGATAAGAAGGTCGGCTGGCCGCATACTCGGCGGCGGCCATATTGAAAGACTGGGCCCGCGATCTGGTGGTCATCTACCCATCATCGACGCTACCCGGCGGCGTCAGGGCGTCGTCTCCTAGTGACGCTTTCGTGCGGTTCAGCCGCTGACACTCTCGTGCGGTCTTGCAGTGTCGGTGGATTCGGCATGGCGCGGTTTCGGACAGCCATCTCCGCAGCAACGGGAGGACTGACGGCAGCGTGTGGCATCGACTCCGACGCGATAGCGCTAGCGCGGCGTATCCGAATATTCGATTCGGACGGTCAGGTCCGCAACCGAACGCGGGTGGCGGACCCGAGACACCGATCGTCCGAGAACCGCGCGGACGGATACGCATGTCGACCGGTTTGAGACGATCAGTCACCTCGGTGACGCAGTGACGCACCAATTCTTCGGACCGGCAATCCAGTCGGACCATCGTGACGGTCGGGTCCAGCCGCAGGTGTCTACTGGTTTCGGCCACGCGGAAGCCGCGTTCGGCGAACCTTCGCGCTATCGCCTGTCCGGTACCCGATGACGCGCCGGCCACCAATACCGCGGCTGACACTGTGATCGGCCGCCTTCGCGACTTGCCGGCGAGCGTGCCTCCATATTGTCAAATCACGCACTCGATGCGCTGGGGGTGCTCTGCCATCAGATGCAGGTAGTAGGAAACTATTGCATAGTGCAATTGATGGGCGTAGTTTGGACATACGCCCAAGGTGATCGTCCAATCGGAGGTCCGGTGGTAACCGCAACCGAACAAGGTCGAGAAACCCGCGCCCGCCTGATGGCGGCGGCGATCGAACTCGTCGCCGAACATGGCTGGGGTGCGGTGAGCACTCGCATGGTGGCCGAGCGCGCCGGGGTGCGTCCCGGGGTGGTGCACTATCACTTCCACTCGGTAACCGACCTGTTGATCGATGCCGCGGTGTCCGCCGCGCGGCGGGAGTACGAGTCGGTGATGGCCGGTGTGCTGGCGCTTCCCGGGCCGGAGGCGATGCGCGGAATGCTCGCCGCCATCGCCTCCTACACAGCGGCCGATCCGGTCACGGTGGCGATGACGGAGATGATGCTGGCGGCCACGCGGCACGAGCGGCTGCGTATCGAACTCGGCCGATTGGTGGCCGAGGCGCGGGCGGCGATGGCGAATTGGTTCCGCGCCAACGGCGCGGTGACCGATCCCGAAGCGACCGCCGCGGTGGTCGCGGCGCTGCTGGACGGACTCATCCTGCACCGCCTGATCGATCCGAGTCTGGGCGCAGTGGATATGACCGGCCCGCTGCTTCGCGCGGCAGGGTTGACCGAAAACCAAGCGAGCGAGGCGAATTCGGATGGATCGGACAGACACCAGCGGTGATGCTCGCCGCCGCGGCGGCATAACACTGCGAGCAGTGAACAAGACCTACGGCACAGGCGAGGCCGCGGTCCACGCGCTGACCGACGTCGACCTCCACGTCAGACCGGGCGAGCTGGTCGCGGTCCTGGGGGCGAGCGGTTCGGGAAAAACCACACTGCTCAATATCATCGGCGGCATCGAAGCGGCCGACTCCGGATCGATCGTTGTCGCGGGACAAGACATCTCGGGCCGGAACCCGGCCACCCTGGGGGAATTCCGGCGCGATCACGTGGGATTCGTATTCCAGTTCTTCAACCTGATCCCGACCCTGACCGCGCGCGAGAACGTCGAGGTCATTGTCGAGTTGACCGGCCGTGGCGATCGCCGCCGCGTGCGGACGTTGCTGGCCGCGGTCGGACTCGCCGACCGCGCCGATCACTTCCCGTCGCAGCTGTCGGGTGGTCAGCAGCAGCGTGTTTCGATCGCGCGGGCGCTGGCGACTGATCCGGACCTGCTGCTGGCAGATGAGCCGACCGGCGCGCTGGATGTGGCCACGGGGCGGGGCGTGCTCGAACTTCTGCAGCAGACCAGCCGGGCCGGTCGCGGTGTTGTCATGGTCACCCACAACGAGGTGGCAGCGGGCATCGCCGATCGGGTGATCCACATGCGCGACGGTCGTGTCGTCGCCGACGAGGTGAACGCGAATCCGGTTGCCGCCGCGACCATTCGGTGGTGAGTGCGATGTTCATGGTGTCGAACCGGGTGCTCGCGACGAAGATCCTGCGCGATCTGCGCCGCCGTGCCGCGCAGGTCGCGGCGGTCGCTGTCACCGTGCTGCTCGGCGTGCTGCTGTTCGTGGCCAGCTACGACTCCTTCCGTAACCTCGAAACCTCCTACCAGCAGACCTACGCTCGCCTGCACTTCGCCGACTTCACCGCCACCGGGGGAAATCCGGCGCGAATCGCCGACGCTCTACGAGGGGCACCCGGTGTGGCGCGCGTCGCCGTACGCACCCAAGCCCATACGGCGATGTCGATCGGCGGCACGAAACTGCTGGGCAGGATCGTGGGCCTGACCGGGTCCGCGGGCGTGAACGAGATCAGCCTGGCCGCAGGGAGATTGCCCGATCCGGCCTATCCGGACGAGGTGCTTGTCGAGCATCACGCGGCACAGACATTCGGCCTGCACGCGGGCAGCCAGGTGCGCACCTTCGACGGCACGAGCTGGCATACCGTCACGGTGTCGGGCATCGCCTGGTCATCGGAGTACCTGTGGCCAGCCCGCAGCCGCCAGGAAGTGCTCGGCGACCCGCACGGCTTCGCGGTCGTGTTCGCGCCCCAGAACGAGGTGACGCGCTTGTCCGGACGTCCCGGCCCCGATCAGACCCTCGTCGAAATGAATTCCGGGGCAACGGCATCCGAGCGTGACCAGGTCACCCGGCTGCTGTGCGACACCGGGGCCCTCGACGTGCAGACCAGGGCCGATCAGCCCTCCAACGCGGCCCTGCACGAGGATCTCAGCGGCTTCTCCGAACTCGCGGTCGCCTTTCCCGCGCTGTTCCTCGTCGCGGCGGGTGTGGCGGAATACGTGTTGATCACCAGGCTGGTGCTCGCCGAGCGGCCGATCATCGGGACGCTGCTGGCAATGGGCGCACGCCGGCGCACGGTCATCAGCCATTACGTCGGCTACGGGTTGGGGATGGTGCTCGCGGGCACGGTGTTCGGTGTACTCGGCGGGTTCCTGGCCACCTCGGCGGTGACCGCCGCCTACACCGAGGCGGTCGGGATTCCCGACACCGTCGTCGAGCACCGGCCGACGACCGCGATCGTCGCCGTGCTGCTCGGCCTGCTCACCGGGGTCGCGGCGGGCCTGGCCCCGGCGGTGGCCGCGGCACGCATCGCGCCCGCCGCGGCAATGCGCGGCGACGGCCTGCGCCCGGCGCGCGCAGGGCGATGGTCCCGGTCGAGCGCACGCTGGCACCGGGTACCAGTGGTCGCGCGAATGACGCTGCGCTCCTTGGCGCGCGGCCGCCGCCGCACGGTGGCGACGATGACCGGGACCGTACTCGCGCTGGTCCTGATCCTGGCCTCGCTCGGCATGCTCACCAGCATGCGCTCGGCACTGCACATCCAATTCGACGAGATCGAACGCGAGGACGCCACGGTGATCACCTCGGATCCGTCGAACGAGCTTGCCACCCAACTGCGCTCGATATCCGGCGTCACCGCCGTCGAGCCCACCGGTCTCACACCGGTGACATTGTCCGCGGGTGGGCGCTCGTATTCGACGACACTGACCGGATTGCTGCCCGACACCACGATGCACGGTTTCCGCGCACACGGTGGCGGCACCGTGGCATTGCCCGACACGGGCATCCTCGCCGGGGCCGCGGTGGCCAAGCAGCTCGGAGTCTCGGTCGGCGATACTCTCACCGTCACCCCTGCGGGTGGTCTGCCGAAAGCCGAGCAGTTGACGGGTCTGCTCGATGAGCCGCTGGGAACCTACGCCTACGCCACCGACGCGACCGTCACGGACATCGGCGGCGCCGGACTGCGCGGCTACCTGCTGCGCTTCACCGCGAACGCCGATCGAGACGCCTTGCGCGCCACGGTAACCGAGCTACCCGGCGTCATCGCCTACAACGACTCCCACGCCATGCAGGACCAGCTCGACCGGTTCCTCGGGCTGTTCTGGGCGTTCATCGCAGCGATGCTGATCTTCGGCACGGTGCTCGCCTTCACGGTCATCTACGTGACCATGACGGTGAACCTCGCCGAACGCACCACCGAACTGGCCACCCTTCGCGCGGCGGGCGTGCCCGTGCGCAGGCTCACCGCGTCGCTGGCCGCGGAAAACCTCACCGCGACACTGCTGGCCGTCCCGCTCGGACTGGTCGCCGGATATTTCGCGGCCTGGGCATTGCTGCGCTCGTTCACCAGCGACATGTTCACCTTCGACCTCGCCTTCGGCGTCGCCGCGCCCGTGCTCGCCGTCGCGGCGGTGCTGGCCGCCGCCGGACTGTCACAGCTGCCGGCGGCGCGCCTGGTCCAACACATCGACATCGCCCACGTCGTGCGCGAACGAGCCCAATGACACCCGACCGACATCATCACCGAAGGAGCATGAGCGATGGTCTCTCCCAGCCGAACCGAAAGATTCGGCGCTCGCGCGCTGCGAACCCGATGGGTGGTCCGAGCACCGATAATCCTCTACCGGGTCGGCCTCGGATTCCTGTTCGGATCGCGGCTGTTGATGTTGGAGCACACAGGACGACGGACCGGCGTTCGCCGATACGTCACCTTGGAGGTGGTCGATCATCCCGAATCCGCTACGTACGTTGTGGTCTCCGGATTCGGCGTCGGCGCCCAGTGGTACCGCAATATCACCGCGAACCCGCATGTGCGGATCTCCATCGGATTCCGCCGCAAGGTGTCCGCGATCGCGACACCGATGACAGCCGATGAATCCGCGCTGGCGCTCGAACGCTACATCGACCATCATCCCAAGGCGTGGACCATGTTGCGCGGCACTATCGAAGCGGCCACGGGCACACCGGTGAATACCCTTCCGATGGTTCGGCTGGTCACCGGATAGCTTGTGCCCCTAGCTCGGATCTTTCGTGGGGCTGACGTGCTGGCCTGACGGGTCGGGTTGGTGTTTTGCGGCGTTCCGGCCGCAGAACGGCATGATTCGTGGCCCGTTCAGCGAGTCGGCTGCCGGGTTCCACTGTCCCGGAGTGGTTGGTCCTCTCCTCTGGCTAGGGCGATTTTGTGCTGGTCAGCCGGGTATCAGGCGGGCCAGTGCGGTCAGGATCAGTTCGGTGAAGGGCCAGTGGGCCGAGAATCGGAGGTGGGTTCGGCGTGCGTGGCGGGCGACGCGGGCCTTGGCGCAGAACAGTCGCAGCCGAAACCGTTCGGGTTCCCAGCGGCGTGCGGGGTGGTCGTGCAGGGCGGGCATCTGCATCCAGGCGGTGAGTTTTGTTGCCAGACAGATAATCTCGATCCAGATCCGGTTCTGCTCGAACCCCTGCAGTGGGAGGTTGGCCAGACCGGTGTCCTTCGCATTGCGGATGCGGTCCTCGCAGCGGGCGCGTCGGCGGTGCCGGAGTTCCAGATCGGGCAGCTGCCCGCGGCGGGTGTTGGTGGCGATCGCGTTAACCGCAGGCCGTCGCGGTCGGTGAACCGCAATTGGGCGCCAGGGTGCGGGCGCTCTTTCCGCACGATTACGCGCATGCCCGGCGGCCACTGGCTCAGGTCGATCAGCCCGGTCAGCTCCGCCACCCACGCCCCGTCACGAACCTTCCCGTCGGCGTCGTAGGCTTCTGTCCACGCGTCGGCGGGGATGAGATCGACTGCGGCGGCCGTGGCGTAAATCAGCCCGAATCCGACGGAATACTGCAGGTGCCGATTGTGGCAGTAGGCGGTGAATTCGTGGGTGCCGCCACCGGAATCGGTGCGCACCAGCACTTTCCGGCCGACTCGGTAGCCGGGCTGCCATGGTAACTATCGGAGAGCCTGGTTGAGTACCTGTTTGTGGTCGGCCGACGGTATTGGAGCCGGCGTTGCCGGCTCGCAGCATCACTACAAGAGGTTCACCGGTGCCGGTGGGGCGGCGTGGTCGACCCACGATCCCAGCGGGTGATGGCCGAAGGTTATCTTGAATGTCGGTGTCGCACATTCCTTCTCCGAATGCGAGATCGTCACGGTCGCATCCACGTCGATGATCAGCGGGTGTTCGACATCGATGCCGTGATCGGGAGCCGATCTGCTGCCCGGCGATCGCGTCGCCGAGTCCTTACGGGCGAACGCGGATGATCGTCTTCCCCTTGGCCCGCTTGGTCGGGTTGAAGGCGGCTACGGCATCGTCAAGGGTCGCGATGTTGCCGATGTTCGTCCGCAGTCGTCCGTCACGCACCCGCCGGACAATCTCACTCAGTTGGGCGCGATCGGGCACGACAACGAAGTCGATCGCCAGGCCGTCGGCGGGCCGCGCCTCGGGCGGCCCGGCGATGGTCACCAGCGTTCCTCCGGTCCGAATCAGGCCTGCGGACCGCCTCCCGATGTCTCCGCCGAAGACGTCGAATACCAGATCGACTCCGCCGACGTCTTCCAGCGAGTCGTTCTCGAGGTCGACGAACTCCTGCGCGCCGAAGTCGAGCGCCGTCTGACGGCCGGCAGCGCGTCCGATGCCGATGACATAGGCGCCGGCCTCGCAGGCGAGCTGCGTCGCCATCGAACCGACCGCGCCGGCCGCACCGTGCACCAGGACGCTCTGCCCCGCCCGGAGGCGGCCATGCTCGAACAGTCCCTGCCACGCGGTCAGGCCCGGCATCACGACGCCCGCGCCCACCGCGAAGTCGACGTCACCCGGCAGCGGCGCGAGGTTGCGTGCCTCGACGACTGCGTACTCCGCCAGCGTGCCGTCGCGAGTCCAGTCCGTGAGGCCGAACACCCGCTGTCCCACCGACAGCCCCGTCGTGCCATAGCCGAGAGTGCTGACCACTCCGGCCAGCTCGTGCCCGGGGATCGACGGCGTCCGGTCACGGCCGAGGCGGTCGGTCCAGGTCGAGGGCCACTCCAGCTCATCCCAGGTGAATCCCGACGCATGAACTTCAACGACTACATCGCCGTAGCTCGCGCCCGAGAGGCTGGCGAGCCTCGCCGCCTGCGGCTCGGGCCGCTCCACCAGCTTCATCCCGGCCGTTCCGGCGACCTGGTCCGTCACCACGATCGCTTTCATCTGGCACCTCCCCTGTATCCGGTCCTCGCCGCCACACTTTCTGGACGATTCTCTGGGCTAATTCGTCCATCTGCCATGATAAATGCCTGGTGACTGGACTTATATAGCCCTTATCGCGTGTTGGGAGGTCGATCATGAACATGCACGAACCACGGGAGTCATTGGGGGGGAGATCGCCGGGCCCAAATACCCAGGACGCATCGAAAGCTTCCTTCCGCGCCGCATCGCGCTTACACGCGGCCGGGTTCGTGCGGTCCGCCGCCGGGCTTGGTGCTGAACCTCGGCGGTGAGCAACCGCAGCTGCGGCGTGATCTCGGCTACAGGCGCGAAGTGAACAGGCAGATCGCGCGCCGCGTCGGGCAGTTGCACGAGGTCGGCTTCGAAGCGGTCGCGGCACATCGCGACGCCGTCCGCAGCAGCGATGCGTCGTCCGGCGCGCATCACCGGTTCCAACAGCGGATGTGCGGCTGACGTGGCCCCGCTGGGTTGTGCAGCCGAATCGCGTTGCCATCATTGATGTCATGCGGGACCTGCCGTTCGACGCACAGGAGCGTATTGCGCTATGCGATCTTCTTGGTGAACTCGGAGCGCAAGCGCCTACGCTCCTCGCCGGATGGACCACGCGAGATCTGGCCGCCCATCTCGTGTTGCGTGAGAGGGATCCCGTTGCGGGTCTGTGCCTGGTCCTTCCCGGGCCGTTCGAACGGTTCGCCGAGCGGCGCAGAGTGCGCCTCGCCGGGCGCGCAGAGTTCGGGTGGCTCGTTGCGCGGCTTCGGTCGGGCCCACCCCCTGGGTTCTTCCGCATCGGGTGGGTCCGCTCCTTCCCGAGCTTGAACGAGTTCTTCGTCCACCATGAAGACGTGCGCAGGGCCAACGGACTCGGCCCTCGCGACACCCTGACGCCAGCGTTCGATGAGGCGTTGTGGCGGAATGTTCGTCGAGGTGGCCGCTATTTGAGCCGACGGTTGCGCGAGGTCGGACTCGAGATCGTATGGGCGGGAACTGGCGAACGGGTGATGATCCGGAATGCCGAGCCCACCGTTCGGCTCGGCGGCGCGCCGGGTGAGGTCCTGCTGTACCTCTTCGGGCGCCGGGCGGCGGCACAGGTGGAACTGCACGGACCGGCGGACGCTGTTGCGATCGTCCGTCACACACACTTCGGGATGTAGATCCTTCTCGCGCGGGAGGTGGGAGGTTCCCGCAAGGGCGGGGCATCACCATCGGTGATGTACTGCTGCACGCGTTCCACCGGCCGATGCCCAGGGTGATGGCGGTCGCTTTGCTGGTTGAGCATTCGGGTGTGATCGTGTCCATGGCGGACAGTGATTTCGGAGCGGGCGGTAGTTCTCATGGCGGCCGAACTCGATTCCGGCGAATGGGAACCTGCGACCCGATCGCGGCCACCCGCTCGGCGGCAGCGATCTCAATCACATGCCCGTCGCTGATCGAAGTGCCCCATAGCCCTTCCGTCGCCTGATCGGCGTGTCTCGATCAGGTGGCATGTGGTCCTCGACGCTGCCCAGCAAACATTCCGGTTGGCTCAACGGTGCAATGCCGTGTGTCAACGGGTGGTGCGGGGGAGCGCTCGCGCACGTGTCCGCCTCAGTTGTGCCGTTTCCGTGGGGCAGAGGGTGAGTGAACTTCTACTCGCACACGCAGATGTGTCACCGGTGACGAAAATGTGTGCTGCGAGCGGCATTGCTGTCTCAGCTGGGCCGACGTCTGACTGCACAAGCGCGGGGGGACGTGCTCGAGTAATGCACGAGGGGGGATTTGAACACGCGGGAGCAAGAATATTGGTGCAAATGTGTGCGCGAGTGGTTCTATTGTGCGGCGCTGGAGCGTAGCACAGATCATTCTTTCTTGTTGTAGGCGTTGTATTCTATTGAGCTGTAACAGTTTTCGCTGCCTCGGTGGAAGTAGCTGAGTGGCAGGCCGTCGTCGCGTTCTGTCGATTGGCTTGGTTTCGGTCTGTTGCCTGCTTCAAACAGGTTGTGGCATGGGCGGAATCATTGATCGGAATGTTGTTGATTGTGGTGCCGGTCGCGTGTTGTGGGCGACCGGCACCGTGGTGGTTAGGGGGTGATTGTGGCGGGGTTCGGCAGTGAGTAGGGGGTGGGGGTTCTTGGGTAAGTGCTGCGCGTGCTGCGGCGATTTCGTGGAGGTTGGCTTTCATATGGGGTGGCGGTGGTGCCGTTGTTTCAGGTGTGGTGGTCGGCGTATGTGCGGGCGGTTGCGTAACCGAGGGTTCGTTCGACTCGGGTGAGGGGGTGTGACGGAGCCTGCCGTCCACCCTCCACTGCGATCGACGGCCGCTCCGGGGCGACCCCTCCGAGTCGGGCGAAGGGCAGTCTCACTGCCTACTCTGTGATACAGTCTAGTACTACTCAGTAGTACTGAATAGCGTATTCCTGTCGAGAGAGGGGCTGTTACGGACAATTTGACGGAGATGCTGAAAGGTACGCTCGAAGGCTGCGTCCTCGAGATCATCGACACCGAGGAGACATATGGTTACGCCATCACGCGCCGGCTGAATGAACTCGGTTTCACAGACGTCATCGAAGGGACGATCTACGCCATCCTGCTGCGGTTGGAGAAAAATGGACTGGTCGATGTTTCCAAACGATCTTCCGAAGTCGGCCCGCCGCGCAAATTTTACGCACTCAACGACGCGGGACGCAGAGAACTAGCGACATTCTGGGCGAAATGGGAATACGTCTCATCGCGCATCAATGAGCTCAAGGAAAACGAGAAATGAACTTCTGGGAGACAATCACAGGCAACGATCTCACCAGGGAATATAAAGCCTTCGAAGCTCGAGCCAAGGCCCTCCCGACCGAGTATCAAACGGCGTGGGAAGAGATCAAGATCCATCTCTTCCCCTACTCGGGCTGCACGGGCCGAAACTTGATGCCGATTCTCGACGGCACTCTAGGGCTGCTCGAGGAAACAGCGTCGGATGGTCAGAGTGTCCACGAGGCATTGGGCGACGACATCAAAGGCTTCTGTACGGCGATTGCCGGCGAAGAAGGAGCCAAGAGTTATCGCGACAAGTGGCGCGAGCAGCTGAACAAGAACGTTGCAAAGAAACTGGGCCGGCTAGGAGGGTAAAGTGGGCATCCGCGACATCATCGAAGGTAAGAGAGAGTGGCGGGCGCACATGGCGCGAGTCAAGGCGCTCCCACCCGATTACCAGATTGTCTACAAGGAGATTCAGAAGTACTTTTTCAAGATCGGGCCAGTCGAGCTGGTCGACGGGAGCTTGCTCTCGGGGATTCTCGATTTCTTCGAGGAAGGAGTCGCGGCCGACAAAGGAGTCATGGAACTCATTGGCGATGATGTCGCGGCTTTCTGTGATGACCTTATAAAAGACTCACCGACCTATGCCGCTATCTATCAGGAGTCTGTCCGCAAGGAAGTCGGTAACGGAATGAACTGATCTCCATTGTCTCGCTGTCCATCTGTGGTTGAGTCAGGAGCTGACCAGGGATTTTCCGTTTGAGGGGCGTCATTTCTGGCGGTGGGGACGGGCCTGGCGGTCGGCTGTGGTCGGGTCTGAGCGCCACCACGCGTCGTGCTGTCGACAGCAGTGCTGAATGGTGGCCCGGATGGCGCTCTGATCATCGCGGGTGTGGAGGTCTGGGGCCTGTAAAGAAGGCGTATGACACTCGCGGCCGGGGTTCGAATTCCTTGATTACGCACCGCAGCGGGGAGTTGGATCGAAGCACGCGGTAAAGCGTTGTCAGGGCCGCGACGGGCCTATCGGGTGTCCGGGATAGGGTGAGCGCGAATGCGGGTTGTGGGCAAGGCGTTGCGGCTGTCGATCTTCGTCGGTGATGGTGACACCTGGCATCGGGAGCCGGTGTGGCGGGAGATCGTGCGGCGTGCCCATGCGGCCGGACTGGCGGGGGCGTCGGTGTTTCGCGGGATGGAGGGCTACGGCACCACCTACCGTATTCACAGCCGCCGCTTCTTCGCCCCGTCGAAGGACCTCCCGGTGGCGATCATCATCGTCGATGCCGAGGACAGCATCCAACGGTTCCTGCCGCAGATCGACGAGATCGTCACCAACGGCCTGGTCACGCTGGACCCGGTCGACATGCTGATCCGCTACGCGGGGAATGCCGATCGCGCTCCGTAGCCGGGCGACACGAGCAGGTCCACCGCCCCGGCGGAAATTCGCTGCCACGGCAGGATTCCGGACCGTTAAGGTTGGTACGGGTGTGCCGGGAAGTCTGGTCGGCGACGTATGTTTCATCGCCGGAATCAGAAGGAGTACTCGGTGGCAGGGCAAGGCATCGGTCGGCTCCGATGAACGATGTGCTGCCCTTCGCGACCGCGCTGATCATCGTCGCCGGAGTCGGACTCGCTGCGGTGCTCTCACACCGTTTTGTCGAGCGCTTTCCCATACCGGCATCGGCGTTGTTCCTGATCGGAGCCGCCGTGGCCTCCGATATCTGGACACCGCTGACCGAGGTACCGATCCTGCAGGTGGAGCGGGTGGTCACCATCGCGCTGGTGGTCATCCTCTTCGACGGCGGTATGCAGCTCGGTTGGCGCAGGGTACGTGCCAACGCGGGAGCCATCCTGTGGCTCGGCGCGACCGGTACCTTGCTTACCGCGCTGGCGGTTGCCGCGTCCGCGCACCTGCTGTTCGGCCTGGACTGGCGCATCGCGCTGCTGCTGGCCACCGCGCTGTCACCGACCGACCCGGCCGTGGTGTTCTCCGTGCTCGGTCGTAGGCAGATCGGTGGACGCAGCGGCGTGCTACTGCAGGGCGAATCAGGCGCCAACGATCCGGTCGGCATCGCGCTGCTGGTCGTGCTGCTGAGCACCAGTCAATTCACCGGCGCCGCAGCCGTTTCCGTCGCCTGGTCATTCACAACGCAACTGGTCATCGGCGCGGCGATCGGCGTCCTCGGCGGGTTGGGGCTGCTCTGGCTTATGCGCAGCATCCTGCTGCCCGCGGCCGGGTTGTATTCGGTGCGCGTGCTCATGTGCGTATTCGCCATCTACGCGCTCACCACCATCGCCCATGGGTCCGGATTCTTGGCGGTGCTGGTCGCGGGCGTCGTGGTCGGTGACCAGCGTGCCCCGTACAAGGTCGAGATCGAGCGGTTTCATTCCGCGTTGGCGAATCTGGCCGAGATCGTCGCTTTCGTCATGCTGGGGTTGACTATCCAGATCACCGGCCCGCACGGGATCACCGGGGGCAACGCGTTGGGGATCGGGCTTTGCCTGGCGGCATTGCTGGCCATCGTGATTCGCCCACTGCTGGTCGCAGTCCTGCTGTGGCGCACCGATCTCACCCGTGGCGAGCGGTTGTTCATCTGCTGGACCGGCCTCAAGGGCGCAGTACCGATTCTGTTGGGCGTGTTCATCCTTCAGGCCGGTGTCCCCGACGCCGCGCGCGCATACGACATCATTTTCGTCGTCGTCGCGTTCTCCGTCATCGTGCAGGGCGGCACGGTGACCGCCCTGGCCCGCCGCCTGAGCATTCCCCTGGAATCGGTCAACCCACGCCCCTGGGGTATGAACGCCCGCTTCGAAGAGGAGCCGAACAGCTTGCACCGGTTCACCATTGCTCCCGGGGCGACGGCCGACGGCAGCACCGTCAACGACCTGCCATCGGATGATCTGTGGGTGAGCGTGCTGATCCGGCATGGGCGGCTGGTCACCGTCACCGCCGATACCGTCCTGCACGCCGGTGACGAAATCCTGGTGCTCGCCGAACCGGAATCGGTTACCGATGTGGCCAAACTCTTCGGCCGAACCGCTGGATAACCTGCCGGGGTGGACGGCGAGCGATTCCGCCCACTCATGCGCCGCCCGGTCGCGGTGCGACCTCGGCTACGAGTGTTACCACCTCGTCGAGGTGGGCTGGGGTGGTCAGGTGGCCCATGCCGGCGATGATGTGCGGGTCGACGTTCATGGTGCGCTGGACTGCCGGGGCCAGTCGGCGAGGTGGCAGGAACCGGTCGTGCTCGCCGACAGCGACCACGCAGGGGCTATCGGCGCGGTCGGCCAGCACATCCGCTGGCAGAGGTGGTGGGGCCAGAGTGGTGCGACAGCTGGTGGCCATGAGAGTCATCCATTCCACCTCGGTCTCGGGTGGTTCCTCGCCGGGAGCGACGAACCACCGCAGCATGTCGCGTGTGTGTTCCGTGCTGGGATGTAGCATCCAAATGGCGGAAGCCACAGCGACTTTCGGGTTCACGGTGAGTCGGATGTAGCCGGCGGGGGAGATCAACGCTCGTGCCGTGATGCGAGCCGAGTCAGCGGCGAGAGCCACTGCCGCACCCAGCGAATTGCCCACCAGTACAACGTCATCCAGCTGTGCGACGGTCAGAATTTCATCGAGCACCTGGCCGTACCAGGGCAGCCGGGCTCGGCGTGGCCGGCGCGGGTCGCTGAGACCGGGTTGACCGGGAAGATCCACGATCACGCTCGGCCAATGTGCCGAAAACGCCTGGAGCCAAGGCAAGGCCACTGCGGCATTGAATCCGGTGCCCGGCACCACCACGATTCGTGGCGTTCCGGTTCCGGCAGAGGTGAGCTGAATCCGTCCGACGCTGGTATCGATGGCGGTCGTGGTCAGCGGAAAGTTCGCTCGCGATATGGCCTGCGCGCACCACCGCTGGACCGCGCGCTGACCACGTGCGCTCTTGTAGGCAGTCTGCATCGCGCCAGTGTGCGCGCCGGGCTCGTGATTCGTCCAGCGAACGCGCACCCAGATGCCTACTGCTCTCGAACGCGCCGTATTGCCGCTGATTTGCTCAGTCGAGGGACCGGTAGTTCAGCGAACCGTTGGTCTCGTTTGCGGGCTGGTCTTGAAGCAGAGTTGTTGCGGCTCAGCAACTTTCGCGAGACTGCAACAGTTCGCGACAGGTGTGGCATCGGGATTCGGCCGGTGGCGCTGACCTTGGACATCGGCCTCGGTCCGTTCCCCGGAGCCGCTCGACCGGACGCTACCCGAAACGTCGTTGTGCTCTTACCGAACCCCTGACTTTCGCTGGACAGCGAGCGTCTTGCGCCACCACTACTCAGTGTTACTATCTACTGGTAGTCGGCAACACTGAGTAGTGCGAGGAGGTGGTCCATGGGCAAGCAGATAACGGAGATGCTCAAGGGCACGCTGGAGGGCATCGTTCTGGCAATCCTGGCCGTGCGGTCGGCGTACGGCTATGAGATCACGGCGTGGCTGCGGGAGCAGGGCTTCTCGGATATCCCGTCTATGCCCTGCTCGTCAGGATCGAGAAGAGGGGCCTGGTCGACGTAAAGAAGATCCCGTCGGAGAAGGGGCCGCCGCGCAAGGTGTATTCCCTCAACGCTCAGGGCCAGGAATATCTCGACGAGTTCTGGCGGACCTGGAGCTTCCTCTCCGAACGGCTCGAACAGCTCCAAGAAGGGAGCAAGTGATCATGTTCGTCGAAAAGGTAATCGGCGATCTCGGTGATAAGCGGCGATGGCGGCAGTATCGGGCGCGCGTGCGACAGCTTCCGCAGAGCCATCGCGCGGCAGTCGAGGCTTTCGAGCGGTACCAGACGAGCTCTGGTCCGGGTGGCGGCGTTCCGATGTTCGAGGATCTTGCCCATCTATTCGAACAGAGCGCCGCGGATCGAACCCCGCTCCGCGAGGTCGTCGGGGAGGGGCCCGTGGAGTTCATCGAGACGTTCGCGCAGAACTACGGGGAGGATTCGTGGCGCAACCGTGAACGGGAACGGCTGATCAACGCCAGTGAACGCGCCACCGGAAGAGAAATTAGGGCCGTTCGATGACGACACAGCAAACCCTGGCGATCCCCGTGCAGGGTTTGGAGAAGTCCTGCGAGGCACTGCATGTCGCGCGGGACGGGTTCACGATCGGCCAAGCGGCGGCATTCGTCGGCGTCACGGTGACGACGGTGCAGCAATACCACCAGTACGGATTGGTCGACGAACCGGACTGCGACGGCTCCGGCCACAGGCGATATCGAGCTGCCGAGCTGATGCGGCTGGTGCAGGTCCGGACACTGGCCGGAGCGGGTGTGCCGCTGGCCGAAATCGGGGATCTGCTCGACTATCTCGCCCACGTCGAGCACGTCCTCAGCAACCCCCACTGAGCCACGGCACTCGAAGCATATTGTGCCCCAACCGAATACGCGGATAGGAGCCGCTGTGGAATCCGCCCACCAACCTTGGGACCTCCGGCCCGACGACCCGAGGGCGTCGAGCCTGGCCGAAGCCGTCCGATCCTGCCTCTAGAGGAATTCTTGTCATGCGCGCCGTTGAAGACACTCGACCGAACGGAATAGCCGCGCGGCTGCTGGGTGACCGCCACTGCCTGCCGCTGTCGATCGCGTTGCATCTTGTCCCCGGCGCCCTGGTCGTCGCCGTCTATCTGCTCATCGGGGAGCCGTTCGTCGAGGCCATCGGTTATCCGGTCCTCATGGGCTGGGCGATCGCCCTGTGCGTGGTTCTGATCCCGGTCCTGGTGGGGCTGCTGTGGCTGGGCCGCATGCGCAACGGCCATTTCTCGCTGCGCGGCGTGCTGCACTACACCGACAAGCCGGTCCCGCGCGGGAAGCTGGTGGCGATGGTCATTCCGCTCATCGTATGGATGATGGTGCTGAGCTTCGCGCTGATGCCGGTGAACCGCTTCTTCCTCGACCACTTCTTCGCATGGGTCCCGTATACGGACGGCGCCGGCAGTGCCACCGCATTCCTCGACGGATACTCGTACTCGATCAGGCTCACCACGATGCTGATATGCCTGCCGCTGACCGGAATCTCCCTCCCACTCATCGAGGAGTTGTACTTCCGCGGTTTCCTGCTGCCCCGCATCACCCACCTGGGCGGCTGGGCGCCGGTGGTCAGCGCGGTCTTGTTCTCGCTGTACCACTTCTGGACGCCGTGGGTGTTCGTGTCGCGGGTGATCTTCATGTTCCCGGGATTCTGGTTCGCCTGGCGGAACAAAGACATCCGGCTGTCGATCGGGATGCACGTCGGCGTGACCTCGATCATGGCGACGCTCGGCACCATCGCCGTTGCGCTGAACCTCATCTGAGACCCAGCAGGAGCCGCACGCAATCTGGGGCATCGTGAACCCGCAACCGCCTCGCCGTCGGCGGCGACTGGATCAGCGGGCCGGCGCCGCCCGCATCCAGCGGGTGCGGTTGCCTCAGCTAGACCGTAGGTGCAGCGGGCGGACCACCAAGGCGCTGTTGTGGTTTGGCTGGCTCCTATTCCTCGGCCACACCGTAACCCGGCCCGCGGTAATCATCTCCGCACTGGCACAGGACAACCCCGTGCCTGAGCACCTGGCCTCGCAAAAGTCGCTGAGCCGCAACAACTTTGCGTCAAGCCAGCCCGCAGCCGAGAGCAACGGCCGAGCATCACCGGCGCTTATTCCGTGTCGTCGCGCTGCTCTTCGGTGAGTTCGGCCAGAATGTCGGAAGCATCGCTGTTGGCGTCGGCTGCGAGCCGCCGCAACTCGGCGACATCGCCTCGTTCGGACGCCAACTCGACGAGCTGGTCGACCGCATCGCCGTTTCCGTCAGCTGCCAGACGCCGCAGCTCATCCATATCGCCACGCTCACCAGCCAGCTCGACCAGTTCGTCGGCCGCGTCCGTGTCACCGGCAGCAGTCCTGGCCCGAAGATCGGACAGCTCGGCATCGGTCATGACAGCCACCCTATCCGCGGGGCGCCGGTCCGGGAAGCCACTGCGGTTCGATCCGCCGAGTCGGAGTTGGTGCTGGGTACGGTGGCGGTTGTGCCGCGAGAGACGTTGACCAGGGAACAGATCGTCACCGCGGCGGTCGCGGTGCTGGACGCCGAGGGCGTGGCCGGTTTGAACGTGCGCCGGCTCGGTACTCGGCTGGGCGTGGCGTCCACCGCGATGTACTACTACGTCAAGAACAAGGACGAGTTGGTCACCCTGGCCGCGGACCTGGTCTGGCGCGAGATCGAACTGCCCGACCCCGCGGTCACCAAATGGCGTTCGGCCGCTGCGAAGTTGGCGCGCGAGGTGCACGCGATGCTCGGCCGCCATTTCTGGCTGCTGCCCGCCATGAGCACGCATCTGATCTACGGTCCGGGCAAAGCCCGGTTCGACGAATGCTGCCTGGCGGTGTTCGAGTGTGCGGGGTTCACCGGGCCGGACGCGGACCATGCCGCCGCGACCGTGCTGATGTATGTCATCGGCGCGGCGCATGGCTCGGCCGCCGAACGCGCCTAGCAGGCCCGGACGCGACGTGCGGGTGTCGACGAAGACGCACGCCAGGCCGAGGTACTCGCCTACATCACCGAGACTGCGCGGCAATTCCCCCGACTTCGGGCCCGGCTGGAAGCCGCGGCACCCGAGACCGTTGAAACCTTGCCCGCCGATACGGGTTTCGAGTTCGGGTTGCGCACCGTGCTCGATGGCCTGCAGGCCCGGCTGGATTATCAGAAGTAGCGGTCGGCCGAAGGTAGAGTCAGCAGAACGATCACCGCGAGCGAGCCCACGGTCGCCAGCAGCCACCGTGCCACGATCGCCGGTCGACACCACGACGGCAGGGCATCGACCGCGGCCTGCAGCACCGTGCGGATGTCGAGCCCCCGCACTCGCGGATCGTCGAGTTTCGCGAACGCGGACACCGTCATTCGCATCGCGAACACCTGCATGGTGGTCACCCAA
Organism: Nocardia pseudovaccinii; assembly: GCF_050942345.1. Classification (NCBI taxonomy): domain Bacteria; kingdom Bacillati; phylum Actinomycetota; class Actinomycetes; order Mycobacteriales; family Nocardiaceae; genus Nocardia; species Nocardia pseudovaccinii. Next base: position 8,130,798 of record NZ_CP192074.1, on the reverse strand, counting down.
CCGACCCCGAGCAGAACCAATGGCTCCACCACCCACGACAACACCCGTCCGGTCCCGATACCGGCTAGATCGAGTGCTGCCAGCACGGTCAGCACCGCCGCGATCGCATATCCCGCGATGAAAAGCCCCTCGTCCTTCGTCCAACCGGACCCCGTGCTCGGCGAGCACCTCCGGCGCCACCCCTTGCCGCGCCGCCGCCGCATCCGCCGCGCCCTGCGCAAGCGGCCCAGCAGTCCGGTAGGCGCCCAGCATCACAAAGAACATTCCCGCCAACCCACCTGCAACAGGCTTGCGATCACCACGGCAACAGACATGCAGTCTCCCCGAATCGATTTGAACTAAGTTCAAAACGAGCCTAGCCAGTATCTCAACTTGGCTCAATCCGTGAACCCGGGCGGATCGCGGGTTTGTTGTCCGTGCAACGCGCGTGTCGAATGCGCCTGGAGGACTTCTCATCTCGATCCGAGGCACTTGGTGGCCCGGCGAACGATCGGTAGTCGGCAATGCCGAGCGGTTGGCTGCAAGGAATTCATCAAGGAATTCATCGGTCTATCCGAGTTGCGGTAAAAGCCTCGTATGGAGCGCAATGAGGGTGCCAACCCGTTCATAGCATGCTGAGATGGTCTGGCATCAGGGACTTTTCGGCGGCGGGCACGTGTGCATCACGGACGGAGATGTCCATCGGCTTCGGTCGACGTTTCCGAGTGGTTGCTGAGATGATTCAGCCGACGCCTTGGCAGTTGCGTGAATCTTCTCGTGTCGCGAAAACCACACGGACCATCCCCCGGACGCGAGCGCTGCAGTCTGCTTCGCGAGTGCTGCAGTGGGCTCTGCCGGATGGATGGGCAGCGTCGGTACGCGGAAACTCGGGTTATCTGGTGGCCGCTGCCGCGAACCTGGTCACCCTGGTCATGCTGTTCCGGCCTTGGATCACCGTCACCGGACCCGACGGGTCCGCTCGGGCCGATGCTTTCGGCCGGATCGAGGCCACCACCAGCTACCTGATGGCGTGGTCGGGATCCGGTCCGACCACGGCTGATATCAGTGGCACGTGGGCCATCCTCACCACAGCCGCGATCTTCGTGATGGTGACGGTGGTGGTGACCAATCTCCGACTCCGTAAGGCGGCGCTGTATCGGACATCGGTCGCTTCCGGTATTGCGGTGGCGGTTTTCGTGCCGCTGGCCATGCGTAACCTGAATAGCCGAGCCTCGGACTTGTTGGACATGACCTCTCGCGGTTGGGACGCGGGTGGCCAAGTGGGTTCCTGGATTCAGTGGGCCTTTTCCGGCGGTGACCTGATGTTGCCGGGTGTTCGTTCCTCCGGATATTCCACCACCAGTTTCACCGGTGCCGCCTTGATCGCCTGCGGTGCATCGATGATCGCGGCGGTCGCGGCCATCACCCAGTGGATGCTCCAGCGCTCGAAGCGATGACACCGGTGCCGTGGACAACAGTTGAGTGGCGCTCGATGAGGTCTGAATCTATGGCGCTGCAATGGATTTCGGTATGACGGCCGATCCGGTGACCGTCGGCGGCGTGCGTAAGCGGCGCGGCCAGGAGGCGTTCCTTGCATGGCAGTCGGCATTTTTCGACCCGGATCGCTGGTACCCGCAGGTAGTGGCCCGGCGGGTCGCCGCGTGGATCGAGGCGAGTCGGTGGCGTCGGCGAATTGTGGTGGGGGTGGTGACGTTCACCGTGCTGGTGGTCGTCCCGGTCGCGGTCGGCGCGTTGGCCACCGCGCAGCCGGGCGCGGTCGCTCCGACCGAGCACGGTACTGCGTCGTCGGCTCCCAATAGCGGGCTGAGCTGGACGCACGTGCGCGACTCATCCGGTGTCGAGTTGTCGAAGTACACCTTCGTCACCGATCACGGTGGTCCCTTCCATCCCGGAACGACCGCGCTGGCGGTCATCCTCGATCTGGAGTTCGCCGGCTGGAATGTCATTGTCACCTTCGCGATCTGGTTGGTCGGGTGGGCGTTGAGCTTCTCCTGGCTCAATGTGTTCAGCTCGGCCCTGCACGGGGTCGCGGTGAACCTGACCGGACAAATCGCGACGCCGCTGATGCTGGTCACGGCCGCCACCATCGGGGCGTTCTTCGTCGCCTACTTTGTCACCCGCGGGTTCTACTCGAAGGCGACGATGCAAGTGGTCAGCATGCTAGGGGTGGCGATCGCGGGGACGCTGTTCCTGTCGGATCCGCTGGCGGAGGTGTTGTCCTCGGACGGGTGGCTGGCCCAGGGCCGCAATGTCGGCATCTCGGTGGCCGCCGGATTGAACGGCGATGCCGATCCGAATCCGGCCGCGCTTGTGGCGACCATCCAGTCGGAGATGGCCGACAATTTCGCGCGTAAACCGTTGCAGGTATGGAATTTCGGGCACGTGGTCGACGATCGACCGGCGTGCAAGGCGACATGGACGGCAGCGGTCAACTCCGGCAACGACGAGCGCGTCAAGAACGGCATGAAGTCGTGCGGTGATTCCGCCGCGTATGCCGCGGCCGACGATCCCACGGCGAGGCAGGTCGGTGCGGGGCTGGTGCTGTTGCTGGCCGGTGCGGTGCTGTTGTTGTTCGCGGTCTATCTTGGACTGAAGATCATCAAGGCGGCACTGGACGCTATCTATCACGGGTTCATGTCGATCTTCGGATTCGCCGCGGGTGGGTTCATCTACGGGCCGACGCAGACGTTTCTGGTTCGCAATATGGTCGATTCGTTCATCGCGGCCGGGCGGATGGCGGCCTACACCATATTTCTGGGCGTCTACCTGTTGTTCCTCGGTGATCTGTTCCGGCAGGCACGCGGTCAGGAGATGGCGGTATTCGTTATAGGCGCGGTGGTGGAGATCATCGCGATCTTCCAGCTGCGCAAGCTGGGCAGCGGCCTGTCCAGTGGCAACGATTGGGTGGCGAACCGGTTCGCACTCGCCATGCAGCGGGGGTCGTCCGCAGGCGGCGCAGGCGGTGGAAGGGCATTGGGGATGGGACAATTCGGCGCTTCCCACGCCAGCACGACGGCGCTGGTCAGTGGGCTCGGCACCGTCGCCGAGCCGGCGATGGAGTGGTTCGTCGGCCGGGGACACACCTATCCGCACTCGCGCATCGACGGGAATATGGGGCCAGCACATTTCCGGCAGATAGCACGCCGATACGGGCAGGCGTATGGGGGTGTGGGGACCGCGCGCGGGGCGGCGGCTGCGGTCGAGGCCGTGGTGTGGCGTGCCGGAGGCGGTCTGGCGGAGGCGGCCGGCGCGCTCGAGCTCGAGGGCTGGAGTGGGCCGATGATTTCGGACGCCATGGAGGTCTACGCCGAACAGCAGAGGTACGCGCAGCACAATCCGCTCGTCCATCGGCCACTGGCCGAACTCACTGCGGCGCAGACGTTGGCGGAGAACTCACTCGGTCGGCTGGCGGGGTTGGGTGGCAGGCAGGCGCGGTTGCGCGAGGAACAGCGCCTCCAGGCCGCGGTGTACGCGATGGAAAGGGCCACGCTTCGCTACCGCGACTCACTGCCCCGCGGTGTCGACCTGATCGACGGCGTGAACACTCTCAACGGACACACCTATCGCGGCAATCATCTGAGGTCGATCGTCAACGACTACCTGGCGAACCCGACCGAAGCGAAGATGCGGGCGCTGGAGCAGGCTTCGCGCGGCGACACCTCGGCGATGGGGCGTGCCAACGCATTCGGACACCTCGGTCTCGGTGCCCGCGATCTCGAATCCGTCGCCCGCGACCCCGCGGCACGCATGATGCAGTCGATCGCCAACGCGGACGCCAGAAACTTGGCCGATTCGGTCCACGCCGTCGTGCACAGCGACCTGCGCGACCTCGACCTGCACCGCGAGGTCCGACACTTCGTCGGCCGTGCCGTCGATACCGACAACTGGTCGACCGGCACCGCACGCAGCGCCTCCGCCCCGAGCCCACCGAACCGCCCGTAATCAGGTGTGGACCACGGTGGCCGACGAAGACCATCTGCGTCGGCACTTTCATGATTTCCAGTCGATCAGATGCCTTGGCAGACAGGTGGATTCCACAGTGCGGCCAGCGTTCATGGCACGTCCGCCGTCTGCATATAACCGAATCGGGCGGTGAGGTGGATGATGCCGTCGTCGGCGTAACCGAGCGTGAGCGCCGTCGGCGGTGCTATCCGTGAGTGAGGATGCGCACAGCCGTGGTGACGCCATCGGCGGTACCGACGATCACCAACACGTCCCCAGTGGTGAATACGAGGTCGGGGCCGGGCGACGGAATCACCTGCCCAGCTCGGATCACCGCGACGATTGATGCCTTCGCGCGGGCGCGCATGCGAGTCTGGCTGAGCCTCTGTCCGTCATACGTCGATCCGCGGTGGATCGGCACGTGCCGGATCGCCACCGCGTGGATGTCGCGACAATCGTCTTGGGGCCGAGCGACCAGTTGTGGTGCGCCGAGCAGTGCAGCCAAGAGTGCCGCTTCCGAGGCCGACAGCAAGATCCGACCGGCGACGTCGGGATCGCCTGGTTTGCCGACGATCAGGTCGACGGTGCCGTCCCGGCGATCGACTACCCCGATCCGCCGGGAACTGGTGAGTGAAATGTCTTTGTGCACACCAATTCCCGGCAGAAAGGCTCCCTCGATGTGCACACCACCAGGATATTGGCGAATTCCGAGGCAAGCCGGAAATATTTCGTCAATATAAGCGTCCGACTTGCCCGCAGCACTGTCATTCACCGCTGGCCTGGTACGGAAATTGGCTGACCGAGCCCCTGGAACAGGTGGTCCCCGACCGTGGTCGCTGGTCGCTGCCACGGCAGCCTCGCTCCCTTGCCGCTGGCTCCTGCGGTACTGGAGCCGACCGCGGTACCCACACCACCGTGGTCGCTTCACCTCGTAGAACTGGGGTGTGCGGCCGGACTCCTGCAGATCGACCTATTCGGTTTCGATGGTCTGCGGTACCCGGCAAAGGTTCGCCCAGCACCGCGGCCCGGGGTGTCAAATATCCGTCAAAGCGAGTACGGCGGGCTTGTCCGCATTGCGCGGGGTGCGTTTATATGAGGGTGTGACCGCAACTTTTGGCCCTCCTCGCGCCTTGCGCACCGCGGCCGCCGTTGCTCGACACCGTGTGGCGCGCATGCCGTCCGCCCTGGAGCTGTTCGGCTTCGGGAGTGAGGACGAACCGCCGAGTCCGGTGTAGCCGGTCTGTCCTGATCTCCAAAGCCGCACGGCTGCTCTATTTTGTGCGGTTTCACCGCTGAGCGTGCAAAGCATCCGCTGAGCATGTGACGCATCTCTGCGACATCTGGTCGCGAACCTCACTTCCGCGCGTCCCCGTACTGCTCCTCGCGGTGCGACCGCTGCGCACTCACCCGATGGGAGAACTATGTCCGCAAACTCCTCCACCGCCCGTACCGTGCTCGTAACCGGTGCCGACCACCGCCTGGGTTTCGCGGTCGCCCAGCGTCTGATCGCCGACGGTGCCATCGTTATTGCCCACGTCCTGCGCAAGGATCGCGCCGACGAGATATCAGAAGGGCTCTCGGCCGAATCGCGACCCAACCAGGTGCGCATGGTGCATGCCGACTTCGCCCGCCTCAGCGAGGTCGACGAGCTCGGCCGCACACTCACCGCCCAGCTGCCCGGCCTGGATGCACTGATCAACACCGCATCCATCGCACCGCCGCAGCGGCGCACGTATACCGAGGACGGGCACGAACTGACCTTTCAGACCGACTACCTCGCGCCGCAGCGCCTCACCATGGCAATGGCTCCCGCTGTGGCGGCAGTCGGCGGCCGGGCGGTCACTGTTACTTCGAGGCTGCATATCGGCGGCAATATCGACTACACCGACCTCGATCGCAACCGCGGTATCTACACCCCGCTCGCGGTATACGCGCAGGCCAAGCTTGCCCTGACGATGTTCTGCCGTTCTCTGGCCGAGACCGGGCCCGCGGGACTCACCTCGGTCAGCGTGGCCCCTGCCGACTTCGAGATCGACCTTCCGCAGCTGCGCAGCCATCGTATGGCGCCGCTCGACGCGGCTGCGTCGTTGCTGGTCGCATTGAGCGTGTCGGCCACGCCGGTCGTCAACGGCGGCTACTACGAGGGCACCGAACTCACGGAAGCGGCTGCACTGGTACGCAATTCGCGCTCTCGGACCCGGCTTGCGGCATGGAGCAACCGGCTCGTGCCTGCCGCGTAGAGCATTCGATACCCCGGTAAGGAGACAGGCGACATTGTCCAAACGAGCGAGCAAGAAACGCGCCCGCCGCAAGAAGAAAGCGAATCACGGCCACAAGCCCGGTCAGGGTTGACCGCTCTTCGACGCTGCCACTGTTGAGCTGCGCGGGCACGCCGAGGGAATATGAGCCGCCGCGGACCCAGACAAGGATCGCGGCGGCTCGGCCGTTCGGATACTTATTCTCCTCTCAGAGAACAGAAACCGCTGCGGCAGAATTGGATTCGCTTGGGCCCACCAGTCGGGCAGGATCGTCATCTCGACCAAGGCTCACCCATCAAGGATTCACCGAACACGCTGATCACCTCATAATGTCGGCACGCGTTACGCGCCGAGCCAATCCGCGGCCAGACAATTCGGCATCAACATCTCACATCACACGCACCACGAACACCGCGTCCCGATCAGTAGGGGTTCGGGCGGAGCCGGAGGATAGAACCGCAATGAGCCGTTGCCGGTAGGAATCCGACGAAGTCCTGCCAACGGAGCCCGTATGAATTCTGTAAAGAGTGACGTGGCGGTCCGAGAAATCTCATCAAGAAAAATTTGCGGCAATGAAGACGCCGCTAGTGTCCGTAGCTGATGTGCACTTCCCTGAGGCAGTCGCCTCGATGAACGATCGACCGTATGATATTGCGGCGCTGCGTGAGCTGGTCAGCCGTCGTCATGTCGTGGAGATTCTGGACGCCCTGTCGAACAGGCCCCACACAACTGCCGAGCTGACCACACTCATTCACGTTCGCCGCAACACCCTGGCGCGCGTGCTGCGGGTGATCGCCTCGCAGAGCCTCATCGCCGCCGATAGCCAGGGAAGCTGGGATTGGCCGCTCGAGGCGACCGATGTGATCCGATTGACAGGCCGCGGTACCCAAACCATCGAGTCGCTGTCGAGCCTGTCGGTGTGGACGGCGTTGTACGAGTGCGCCGGTTACGAGCACGAACGGTAAGCCCACGAGCGATCGTGCCAGGGGCGACGACTCCTCCTGGTCGCGCAGCGCGCGTAGCCACTATCGCTGGAACCGGTATCCCATACCTGCTTCGGTCAACAGATGCTTCGGATGCGACGGATCGACCTCGAGCTTGCGACGCAGCTGGGCCATATACACCCGCAGGTACTGGGTTTCGGACTCGTGGGACGGACCCCACACCTCGCGCAGCAGATCCCTGCGCCCCACCAGCTTGCCGTTGTTACGCAGCAGCATCTCGAGGATTCCCCACTCGGTCGGTGTCAGACGCACGGTGTCACCGTCCTTGATGACCTTCTTGGCGGCCAGATCGATGCTGAGCGAGGCTGTCACCACCACGGAGTCGGAGGTGACAGCAGCACCGCGCCGGACCGCGGCGCGCAGCCGGGCCAGCAACTCGCCCATCCCGAACGGTTTGGTGACATAGTCATCGGCACCCGCGTCGAAGGCTTCCACCTTGTCCGCCGAACCCGTACGCGCGGACAATACAATCACCGGCACCGAAGTCCACCCGCGCAGTCCAGCAAGTACCTCGATACCATCCACATCGGGCAGCCCGAGATCGAGAAGCACCACATCGGGATGCTCGTCGGCGGCTGCGCGCAGTGCATCGGCACCAGTGGCCGCAGTGATCACCTCGTAACCGTGTACGGACAAATTGATGCGCAGCGCGCGCACGATCTGCGGCTCGTCGTCGACAACCAGTACCTTGACCTCGGTTGTCGTCTTGGTCATCACAGGTTCTGTGTCACGACTGGTATGCACGCCTTGGTCGGCTCCGTCCGACGGCGCCAGGTCACTGTCACTCGAATCGGTTGTCATCTGTACTCTCCGATTCATTTCCGCTGGCGACCGCCGATTCGCGCAATGCATTGTCGGGCCGCAAGATACTGCGCACTGGCGCATTGCCCGCACCGGCGAGCTCGACATTGCGGCGCGACAGCCTGCGCCTCAGTACTTCCGGCGGCGACACAAGGCGCGCTCGATCCGACGAGGCGCCCCGGCCGTGCAACGCGTAACTCTTGCCCGCATCTGGTGGAGCACCGAGATACAGCACAGTCGCCTGCGCCTTACTCGCCTACCATCGCGCGACTCGACGAAGCGCCCGGGTGCCGCATTCGGTCGGTAACGACATCGGTTTGCCAGAAACCATCCACGCGAGTATTCGTGCTGGCTCCCAGTGCACGAATGAGCAACGCGCAGCAGACAAATCCAGCGATCACTACAACGGTAACAACCGACATGGCAATACCTTTCGCAACGAAGCCCGGTTGCGCCGGAATCTTCCGATTGGCAGGGTCGTGACTTTTCTACCCGCCGATCGAGCGTCGATCTCGATCTTTACGGTGTGTTAACTCCCTGTCGGCATACCTTGACGGCATCCTTTCATCCATACAGGGCTCAGTTGTAAGTGAAGTGTCAAACCTTATCGACGAGACGCTAAAGACTCGTAAAGGCCCCTCCACAGGCGCCCCGCTGCCGCTTGACTCACCCTGGCGCGTCCGATGAGGGAGCGCGCGATATGGAGGTTGTGTAAATGTCTGTCGTGGTGTTCACGGTGCTCACCGTGGCGATCTTCGCGCTGCTGGGCTTGATCCAGCGGGGGGTGGAAAAGCTGTGATCGCGAATCTGATCGGTCTGGTACTGGCGATTCTGATCGCCGTCTACATGGTCGCGGCGCTGCTTTTCCCCGAGAGGTTCTAGGTGAACACGACAACAGCGGGGATCGCCTTCCTTGCGTCCCTGATCATCGCGCTGGCCCTGGTGCATGTGCCGCTCGGCGACTACATGTTCCGGGTGTACAACGCCAAGAAGCACTCCCGCGCGGAACAGGTCATCTACAAGGTCATCGGCGTCCAGCCCGAGGTCGAACAGACCTGGGCCGTCTACGCCCGCAGTGTGCTGGCGTTCTCCGCGGTCAGCGTCTTGTTCCTGTTCTTCTTCCAGCTGATCCAGGGCAGGCTGCCGCTGCACCTGAACGATCCGGCCACCGACATGACCCCGGCGCTGGCCTGGAACACCGCGATCAGCTTCGTGACCAACACGAACTGGCAGAACTACTCCGGTGAATCGACCCAGGGCCACCTGGTGCAGATGGCCGGTCTCGCGGTGCAGAACTTCGTCTCGGCCGCGGTCGGCATCGCGGTGGCGGTGGCGCTGGTGCGCGGCTTCGCCCGCAGGCACACCGGCGAACTCGGCAACTTCTGGGTCGACCTGGTGCGCGGCACCATTCGCATCCTGCTGCCGTTCGCGTTCGTCTTCGCGATCATTCTCATCGCCGGTGGCACGATCCAGAACTTCCACCTACACGACCAGGTCGCGCAGACACTCAACGGCACCGAGCAGACGATAACCGGCGGACCCGTGGCCAGCCAGGAGGTCATCAAGGAACTCGGCACCAACGGTGGCGGCTTCTACAACGCGTACTCCGCGCATCCCTTCGAGAACCCGACCACCTGGACCAACTGGGTGGAGATCTTCCTGCTGCTGGTGATCAGCTTCTCGCTGCCGCGCACCTTCGGCCGGATGGTCGGCAGCAAGAAGCAGGGCTACGCGATCGTGGCGGTGATGGGCACGATCGCCTTGATCAGCGTGACCCTGCAGAATTTCTTCCAGTTGCAGCACCACGGCACGGTGCCGACCGCGATCGGCGCATCCCTCGAGGGCGTCGAAACCCGTTTCGGCGTGGCCGATTCCGCGACCTTCGCGACCGCGACTACGCTGACCTCGACGGGCGCGGTGGATTCGTTCCACGACTCCTACACCAGCCTCGGCGGCATGATGACGATGTTCAACATGCAGCTGGGTGAGGTCGCGCCGGGCGGCACCGGCTCGGGGCTGTACGGCATGCTGATCCTCGCGGTGATCACCGTTTTCGTCGCGGGTCTGATGGTCGGTCGCACACCGGAGTACCTGGGTAAGAAGATCACCCCGCGCGAAATCAAGCTCGCCGCTTCGTATTTCCTGATCAGCCCGCTCATCGTGCTGGTGGGCACGGCGGCCGCGATGGCGATGCCGGGACAGCGCACCGGAATGCTCAATTCCGGACCGCACGGGCTCTCGGAAGTGTTGTACGCCTTCACATCCGCGGCCAATAACAACGGCTCGGCCTTCGCGGGTCTGACCGGCAATACCGAGTGGTACAACACCGCGCTCGGCCTGGCCATGGTGTTCGGCCGGTTCCTGCCGATGATCTTCGTGCTCGCCCTGGCCGGTTCGCTGGCCCAGCAAGGCACCACCCCCGAGTCGATCGGCACGCTGCCGACGCACCGGCCGCAGTTCGTCGGCATGGTGGTCGGTGTGACGGTGATCCTGGTCGCGCTGACCTTCCTGCCCGCACTCGCGCTCGGGCCGCTCGCTGAAGGAATCCACTGAAATGACCAGTCCCACTACTGAAGTGACCGCTGTGGCCGAGGCCGCTGCTCCGAAGCAGCAGACCGAGCACAAGGGCGGCCGCGTCCCGCGTGGCGCGCTCGATCCTAAGATGCTGTTGACCTCGCTGTCCGATGCTGCGCGCAAGCTCGACCCGCGCACCATGTGGCGCAACCCGGTGATGTTCATCGTCGAGATCGGGGCCGTCTGGTCTTCGATTCTCGCGATCGCCGACCCGTCCTTCTTCGCGTGGGCGATCGTGGTGTGGCTGTGGCTCACCGTGATCTCCGCCAACCTCGCCGAGGCCGTCGCCGAGGGACGCGGTAAGGCCCAAGCCGACACGCTGCGCAAAGCCAAGACCGACACGATGGCTCGCCGGCTCGTCGATTGGTCACCCGGCGCGCGGGTCGTCGAGGAGAGTGTCGGCGCGCCCGCGCTGCAACGCGGCGACTACGTCGTAGTCGAGGCGGGCCAGATCATCCCCGGCGACGGCGATGTCGCGGAAGGTATCGCATCGGTGGACGAATCGGCCATCACCGGCGAATCCGCCCCGGTTATCCGGGAATCCGGCGGTGACCGCTCCGCCGTGACCGGCGGCACCACCGTGCTCTCGGACCGCATCGTCGTCAAGATCACCCAGGAGCCCGGCGCGAGCTTCATCGACAAGATGATCGCCCTGGTCGAAGGCGCGAGCCGGCAGAAGACGCCGAACGAGATCGCGCTGAACATCCTGCTCGCCTCGCTCACGATCATCTTCGTATTCGCGGTGGTCACCCTGCAGCCGCTGGCGATCTTCGCCAAATCGAACAACCCCGGCGTGGCTGACACTTCGGCACTCGACCTACACGGTGTGACCGGCATCGTGATGGTCTCACTGCTGGTCTGCCTGATCCCCACGACCATCGGCGCCCTGCTCTCGGCCATCGGCATCGCCGGTATGGACCGCCTGGTGCAGCGCAATGTGCTTGCCATGTCGGGCCGCGCCGTCGAGGCCGCGGGCGACGTCAACACCCTGCTGTTGGACAAGACCGGCACCATCACCCTCGGCAACCGCCAAGCCTCGGAATTCGTTCCGGCGCCCGGCGTTCCCGATGACGAATTGGCCGATGCCGCACAGCTTTCCAGCCTCGCCGACGAGACCCCCGAGGGGCGTTCCATCGTGGTGTACGCCAAGCAGACGTTCAACAAACGCGAACGCACCCCGGGTGAGCTGACCGGCGCGACCTGGGTGGAGTTCACCGCCCAGACCCGGATGTCGGGTGTGGACCTGGCCGACGGTCACCAACTACGCAAAGGCGCCGCCAGCGCCGTCGTCGAATGGGTCCGCGCCCAAGGCGGGAACGTACCCGACGAGATCGGCATGATCGTCGACGGCGTCTCCGCATCCGGCGGCACACCACTGGTCGTCGGTGAAGTCGATGACGGCAAGGCCCGGCTGCTCGGCGTCATCCACCTCAAAGACGTCGTCAAGCAAGGCATGCGCGAACGCTTCGACGAAATGCGCCGAATGGGCATCCGCACCGTCATGATCACCGGCGACAACCCGTTGACCGCCAAAGCGATCGCGGATGAGGCCGGCGTGGACGACTTCCTCGCCGAAGCCACACCGGAAGACAAACTGGCGCTGATCAAAAAGGAGCAGGACGGCGGTCGCTTGGTCGCCATGACCGGTGACGGCACCAATGACGCTCCGGCACTGGCCCAAGCCGATGTCGGCGTCGCGATGAACACCGGCACCTCGGCAGCCAAAGAGGCCGGAAATATGGTCGATCTGGATTCGGATCCGACCAAGCTCATCGAAATCGTGGAGATCGGCAAACAGCTGCTCATCACCCGCGGAGCGCTGACCACCTTCTCGATCGCCAACGACATCGCCAAGTACTTCGCGATCCTGCCCGCGCTGTTCATCGCACTGTTCCCCGGCCTCGACGCGCTCAATGTCATGCGGCTGTCCAGCCCGCAGTCAGCGATCCTGTCGGCGGTCATCTTCAACGCGCTGGTCATCATCGCGCTGATTCCGCTGGCGCTGCGCGGGGTGAACTACACCCCGACCAATGCCTCGAAACTGTTGAGCCGCAACCTGACGATCTACGGTCTCGGCGGCATCGTCGCGCCGTTCATCGGCATCAAGCTGATCGACCTCGTCGTCCAACTCCTCCCCGGGATGTCCTGATATGCGTATGTCAACTTGGATCCGGCAGCATCTGGCCGCGTTGCGTGCGCTGCTGGTACTCACCGCGATCACCGGAATCGCCTACCCACTGGCGGTTTTCGCGGTTGCTCAGCTGCCCGGCCTGCACGATAAGGCGCAGGGCTCGCTGATCGAGTCCGACGGCAAGGTCGTCGGCAGCAGCATCATCGGACAATCGTTCACCGACAAGGACGGCAACGCCCTGGTGCAGTACTTCCAGAGCCGCCCGTCCGCGGCCGGTGACGGCTACGACCCGCTGTCCACCGCGGCGTCCAACCTCGGCCCGGAGAGCATCGTCGACACGCTCGACGCCGATCCGGCGAATGTGAAGTTGAGCCTGCTGTCCACCGTGTGCTCGCGCAGCAAGGCGATCGGCGACCGTGAGGGGGTCGACGGCAGCCGTTCGTTCTGCACTAAAGACGGTGTCGGCGCGGTGCTTTCGGTGATCGGGCCGCGCGACGCCGTCGGTGAGGTTTCGCAGCCGGTGCAGGTCGTGAGCGTCAACGAAGCGTGCCCGGCCAAGCCGTTCCTGTCCACCTACAAGGGCGTCGCGGTCGAATGCGCCAAGCCGGGTGAGGACTATTCGGTCGGCCGGATCGTTCCGATCATCGGCGATGCCTCGACCGATACCCCGGTGCCGACCGATGCGGTCACCGCCAGCGGCAGCGGCCTGGACCCACATATCTCACCGCAGTACGCAGCCATCCAGACCGCGCGAATCGCCAAAGCCCGCAATATCTCCGAGGATCAAGTGCGCGCACTCGTCGATGCCCACACCGATGGCCGGACCCTCGGCTTCCTCGGTGAACCCCGCGTCAACGTGGTCGAACTGAACCTCGACCTCGACAGCAATTACCCGTTCCGCGGTTAGTCATCCGCAGCCGATCCAACGGCCCGGCCCGGCAATGCGAATTGCCGGCCGGGCCGTTTCGTCGTCGGCGACACCCGCAGGAGACATCATGCTGGCCGGTACAGCTACACCTCGACTCGCGAACCCATGATCACTGTCCGCTCCCCGGGCAGGCCGAAGTACTCGGCGGCATCGGCGGTGATGTAGGACGTGGCGATGAACAGGCCCTTGCGCCATCGTGGGTTCGGTCCCCTTCTTCAGCTCGATCTTCGACAGGAAGTAGGAGGCGTCATCGACCGATATCCGGCCCTCGGTCTTCGCCGGGTCGAGCAGGCGCAGCGTATTCGGGACGTTCGGTGTCTCCATGTATCCGAAATACGCGTTCGCATGGATGATTCCGTCCTCGGTGTAGCCGAGCGGGTCGATTTCGGTCCGCTCGGCGTCCGGCACGCGCGGCACCGGCAGCGTGATGATCGACATGATCACGACATGCTCGTGCAGCACGCGGTTGTGCTCGACATTGGCCCGCATCGCCAGCGGCGCGGTCTCCTTGCCACGATTGAGGAATACCGCGGTACCGGGGATCCGTACCAGTGGCGGCCGATAGTCCGGCAACTGGTCGATGAATTCGCGCAGCGGTCCCTCCGCCCTTTCCCGCGCGTCGGTGACGACTTCACGACCGCGTGCCCAGGTGGTCATCACAGTGAAGGCGGTGAGCCCGATCAGCAGCGGCAGCCACGCCCCATGCACCAACTTGGTCATGTTCGCGGCCAGGAACATCACATCGACCACCAGCAAGGGGATGGCGCCGAGCAGGATGAGCCACAACGGGGTGTGCCACTTGGTGCGGGCGATGTAGAAGAACAGCAGGGTGGTGATGGTGATCGTGGCGGTCACGGCCATACCGAACGCGAACGCCAGCGCCGCCGAGCTGCGGAAGGCGAAAACCAGCGTGATCACCGAGACCATCAGCACCCAGTTGATCCACGGCACGTAAATCTGACCGATCGTCGACTCCGAGGTGTGCGCCACCCGCAACCTCGGCAGATAACCGAGCTGGGCCGCTTGCGCGGCCACCGAGAACGCGCCCGTGATCACCGCTTGCGAGGCGATCACCGTAGCGGCTGTCGCCAACAGCACCAGCGGCAACCGCGCCCAACCCGGAGCGAGCAGAAAGAACGGGCTGCCGACCGCACTCTCATCGCCGAGCAGCAGCGCTCCCTGTCCGAAGTAACTCAAAGTGCACGCGGGCAGCACCAGTCCCAACCAGCCGCGGGTGATCGCCTTGCGCCCGAAGTGCCCCATATCCGCGTACAGTGCCTCGGCGCCGGTCACCGACAGTACGACTGCGGCCAACGCGAAGAAGGCAATGCCGAAGTGCCCGCACATGAAACTGATGGCATAGGTCGGCGACAGCGCCTTCAGGATTTGCGGATGATCGGCAATACCCACCACCCCCAACGCGCCGATCGCCACGAACCAGACGATCATCACCGGCCCGAACAGTCGACCGACCGCCGCGGTGCCGCGTCGCTGCACGGCGAACAGCCCGACGATGATCACCACCGTGATCGGCACGACCAACTCTTCCAACCCCGGCTGGACGACCTTCAACCCCTCGACCGCGGATAGCACGGAGATCGCCGGGGTGATCATGGAGTCGCCGAAGAACAATGCGGCACCGAACATGCCGAGCCCGGCCAACAGCACGGCGACCCGACCACCCGATCCCCCACCAAGTCGCCGCAACAGCGTTATCAGCGCCATGATGCCGCCCTCGCCGTCATTGTCGGCACGCATTACGAGCAGGACATATGTCAGCGTGACGATGATCATCACCGACCAGAAGATCAGCGACACAACGCCGTACAGGTTGGCGGTACCGATCGGCACCGGATGGGGATCGTCCGGGTTGAACGCGGTCTGGATGGTGTAGATCGGGCTGGTGCCGATATCACCGAACACGACCCCCAACGCACCGACCACGACGCCGGCCCGGACACTGCCGCCACTACCCGATAGGTGATTCGAAGGACCGAGTTCGGTCGCTGTACTCATGGTGCTCCTCATTTGCTGGTCCGCACCATATCGTGCCGTGTTCGCCGCGGGGACGCGGTAACGACTCGGCTCGACAATGGCTGTCGATACAGCCAGCGACCGCGCCGATGACACATCGGACGACAGGCTCGCTCAGATGATCGATGTAGGAGTCCAGCCACTCGGTCACTGTCGCGGGCGCTGCGGTGCTGCCGCGCTGAAAGTCCAGCAACGCCAACGCACCCGCAGGGCCGAGCTTGATGAACGGCTGCGCCGACTCGCTCGCAGCGCAGCTGTCAATCAGCAAATGGAGTTCGGATGTCTCCCACAGCTCACCACGTTCGGGCGTCCATACGAGACCGGACAGACCATGAGCTCTATCCGGTCTCTCGATGCGCATCCCTTCAGTTCACCGACCTGACGCCGGTTTCCGGGCACCGTCTTGTCGCATCACGCGGCGTCGAGGGCTGCGGTGATCTTGCGGACCATCTCGGTCATGGTGGGGCTCGGCTTGTCACGGTGGGTTCGGGCGGCTTCGATGGCGACCAGGACGGTGTTGCGGAAGTTGTCGGCTTCGGCCGGATCCTGCTTGTGCAGCAGGCTCATCGCTGCGGTCAGCGCGGGCAGCACGTGGTCGGCGAGTTCGGCGACGGTCTTGCCGTCGAGGTTCACGGGCTTGGACTTCTTGGCGAGCACGTGTCCGACCAGGCCGGTCGCCGAGGACAGGGCGATGGAGCCGTTGGTGGCGATCTTGTGGGGTTTGCCGGTGGCATCGGCGGCGACCAGCAGCGAGATGGCGCCGTAGGCGGCGGTGCGCAGGGTGGCCTTGTCGGAGTCGGTGAGGGTGATGGACATAGTGGTTCTCCTTGGAATCTGTTGTGGTGGAAGTCGATTGAACGAATGAGTGGTGGCTTGCGGCCGGGCCTGTGCCCGGGTGTCCGGATCGCTCGGGGCGCGTCGCGTAGGTCGCGGAGGCGGTGAACGGCGCCGCCTGACCGGTCGTGAGCGAGTCGGTCAGCGGATCGCTGAACCGTCCCGGTCGAGGGCGGCGACCTCGCGCACGGCGTCGGTGACGGCACGGAAGTCTTTGCGCAGGATGTGGTCGTGGTTGCTGGCGACTTTCGCGCTGATGCGGATGTTGTGGTTGCGGGCGGTCACCGCGCCGAGGCTGGCGCGGATGCGTTCCTGCTCGTCACCCTTGCTGCCGAGCGAGGCGCCCGAGGCGAGCACATACCGCGTCGCGACGGTGATGTTGTCCAGTACGGGGCCCAGCTCGCGCTCGCGGGCGATCTTGCCGAGTTCGATATTGCACTCGGCCTGCTGTGCCGCACCTATGCGCGGGGTCAGCCCTGTCGGGCGCAGCAGCGCGGTGATCGGGCGCAACCGCTTGAACAGCTTGCGGATCCGCGCCTCCATGGCCTCGTCGAGCCAGTCATGCGGTTGCGCGCCATCGACCAGGACCGCGCCCATGCACCGTTGCGGATTGCGGCTGGCCCAGTGCGCGGCGACGAACGCCCCGTAGGACCATCCGATCACCACCGCCCGCTCGACGCCGCGGGCCGCGAGCACGGCGTCGACATCGTCGACGCAGGTGGCGAAGGAATAGTCGGCCGAGGTCTTGGATTTGCCGCGGGCCCGCTCGTCGAAGGTGATGTGCCGGAAGCCGGGACCGAGGTCGGCGATGACGCGCTTCCAGTACCCCTGCGTGGCGAACTGGCCATTGCAGTAGATCACGGGGATCCCGGGACCGCCGGTGTCGGTGACGGCTAGGGCGGTGTCGTCGACCGGCACCATGCCCGTCCAGGCCGGGGTGTTCGCGGTGTGGTTCGAGTTGTTCGCTGCGCTGTTCATGTGGACTACTGTCGCCAGCCCGGCTGACACCGACCTGACGCCGACCTGACACCCCCACTGACACGGTGTCCGACCTGGTGACAGCGGACAACGGGGACAGATAGGCATCGGCTCGACATCGGTCGTGGGGTGGTGATCCCGAGGCGTTCGACCCGGATCGGTTCCTTCCAGAGCGAGTCAAAGCCCGCCACCCCGAGCTCTACAGGCCGTTCGGGGTCGGGCTGCGAGGGTGCATCGGCCGTCAGTTCGCCTACCACGAGCTTCAGTTGGTCCTCGCGACGATTCTGCGGAATTTCGATCTGACACCGGACCCCGGTTATCAGCTGCGCGTCAAGGAAACGATCACTCTGAAGCCGGAAGGGTTGCAGCTCGAGCTTTTCCGGCGTGACTAGCATCGGTTGCGCTGCCGCTCGTCAAGGCTAGGGGATAAGGGCTTGGCGCTCGAAGTCGGCTTGCCGCGGCAATCGGATGCGGTTGCCCGGAGTCGCGCAGCGCTCGCAGCAGGTCGACCGCCCGTCGCAGCTACTACGACAGAAGCGACTCGCCCTTCTAACCATGTCCCCTAACGTGCGGAGAGTTCGGTCAGCTGGAGTCGGTGCTGCGGGGGCATATGTCCAGGTTGTGTGAGTGGGTCCATCTGTTGCCTGGCGCGCACGAGCGGGCATTCGTCGATATCGACTCGCTGCTGCGTCCGGTGTACGGGCCTGCCAAGCAGGGCGCGTCGTACGGCTTCAACCGGACATGGCCCTCCTACCGCTGCTGACAACATCGATCGTCAAAGACGCGCGTATCGAGGCAGATTCATGTGGCCACAGGTGGAACGACGCTAAGTTGTGGTTTGCACGTGGGTCAGATCCGCATCAAGCAATTGGTCAGGCCCGGCAGGCCGCCGGGCCTGACCAGCTTCGGTCGAATCGTCACCGCCCTTCTCTCACCGATGATGTCGACGTACGGGTGCTCGATTGCGGTGTAGGCCCGGGCGCCGTAGACGGTCTCGACCGGTCGGATGTTCTGACCGTGTCCATCGTTGTGATCCCCAGACGCCGCGCTGCCGTGGCGAAGCTTCGAGCGGTCTCGCGGGTCGATGCTCCCGGTCTCGATCGTGGCTCGAGCCGGCCCGGCTACCGACTCGGTGAACCGTGGTTCGCGTTGTTGCCGGGCAGGATCGGCCAATCGCGTTGGTCGGTCCTGGTCCGTGTCGGGGCGTGCCCGTAGACTCGCACAAACGCTAGTGAGGAGGGGTGTTTTGGCGGGAGCGACCGATGCGGGGCAACCCGCTCGGGAGACGAGTCAGGGACCGCGGCCGTTCGCGCACATCAATGCCGGGAATACCGGGTTGTACCGGGGGATCATGGGGGCGTTCGCATCGGCCAAGCGGCGGTTCACCATTCATTTGCGGCCCGAGGACGTGCAGCACCACCTCAGGCAGTCCGGGCAACAGTCGCCCGAATACGCGGTGATCGTCGACGCATTGGCTCAGCTGTGCGGGTGGGGGAATCTGCGGGCCGATCCCGACACCAGTCGGGTGACAACGGTGGAGGAGTTCCACCGGGCGCGGTTCCTATATCAGCTCACTGTGGAGGGTGAGGCCGCGGAGGAAGCGTTGGCCGCCTACGACGCGGCGCTCGGTAGGCGCGGGGCGCTGCAATCGGTGGCATTGGTCGATATCGTCGTGCACCTGCGTGCGCTGCTGGAGCTGGCGGGTGCCACCGAACCGGATGTCGCGCGAGTTCACTTGTCGCTCAACGCGCTTGCCGGGCGGTTCCGTGACCTGGCAGATAATGCGCAGGCGTTTATGGGCTCGCTGCAGCGAACGATCGAATTGCAGGACGCGGAGGTCGAGGCATTCCTTGCCTATAAGGATCGCCTTATCGAGTATCTCGAGCGTTTCATCAAGGATCTGGTTGCCACCGGAGCCGAAATCTCGGAACTGGTGCTCGAACTCGAGCGGCGTGGTGTATCTGCGCTACTCGATGTCGCGGCCGAGCGCGAGTCCGCGGATGCCGCGCCCGACGGAACCGACGATTTCCGGGGGCGGGAATTCGCGCGGTGCCGGGCACTGTGGGCCGAACGCTGGGACGGTTTCCACGCCTGGTTCATCAGCGGCTCCGGACATGCCAGTCAGGCCGCGATTCTGCGCGGTCAGGCCAGGGCCGCGGTGCCCAGGATGTTGGCGGTGGTCGCGGCGCTCAACGACCGGCGGGCGGGGCGGTCGGATCGATCGGCTGATTTCCGCACGCTCGCACGGTGGTTCGCGCAAGCCCCCGACGACGCCGCGATGCATTGTTTGTGGCGGGCGGCGTTCGGCCTGCACTCCGCGCGTCATTTGACCATTGACGCCGATACGGTCGACGCCAGGGAGCAGCGGCCGGTGCCGCCGAGCGCGTCGTGGGCGGATGCTGCACCGATCATGATCAGCCCGCGGTTGCGTAAGACGGGACGATATGAGCGGCGTGGCCGCCCGAACCGGGTGATCGACCGTACCGAGCAGCGCCGGTATCTGGCGGAGTTGGCGGCCAAGGAAGCGGAGGAGACGGCCGCGGCGCGGGAGGTGTTGCTCGCGAAAGTGGGTGCGCCGACACGACTGTCGGATGTCGGCCACCTCGACCCGGATGCGTTCCGTCTGTTCCTGGGGCTGCTCGGTGACGCGCTCGCCGGGAAGACGCCCGGGCGCACCGAGGTGACGACGGTGACCTCCGACGGCAGCCTGCTGGTACGCCTCACCGAATTGGCCAACTCCGGTGTCGCCGAAATCCGCACCGATATGGGTGTTTTCCGTGGGCCCGACCACTTGCTACAGATCGAGGATCCAATGGCGTGGCGGGAGGCGGCATCATGACCAGTGCTCTCACCGACGCGGTGGTCGCGACCCGGGCCGCCGAACAGCGCAAGGCCGCCCGTGCCCTGCTGCGCCGCCCGCTGCTGCGGGCCGACAGTCGTGACGCCGAGATGTTCGCGCTGGTGACCCGGCATGCTCAGGAACTACGCGAATGGTTCGACCGGGAGACCGGGTGGCGGTTGTCGGTTTCGGGTGAGGTGGCGAGGCTGTTCAAGGTCGTCGCCGACACCGCCGATCCAACCCACCCTGCCGTCGACGCCGGCCGCAAGCTCGCGTTCGGGCGACGTCGCTATGTGCTGGTCTGTCTGGCGCTGGCAGTGCTGGAGCGTTCGGATAATCAGATCACCCTCGGTCGGCTCGCCGAGCAGATCGTGCTGGCCGCTGCGGATCCGGAATTGGTGGCCGCGGGAATAGTGTTCACGCTGCAACGTCGGGACGAGCGTGGCGATCTGGTCGCCGTCGTTCGATTGTTGCTCGATCTCGGTGTGCTGGATCGGGTCGCTGGTGAGGAACAATCGTTCATCGATCACGGGGGCGATGTGCTATACGATGTGCGCCGCCGGATCACTTCGGCGCTGCTGACCAGCGTGCGTGGTCCATCGATGGTGCGGGCGAACGGCTTCGCCGACCGCCTGGCCGAGTTGACCCACGAAATGCCCGCCACCACTGACGATCTGCGCAACCGGCGCATCCGTCAGCGGCTCACCCGGATCCTGCTCGACGAGCCGGTGCTGTACTACGAGCGCTTGGGCGAGGACGAGCGGGCGTACCTGACCGGTCAGCGTGCGGCGATCTGCGCCCGGATAGCCACGTTCACCGGGCTGGTCGCCGAGGTGCGGGCCGAGGGTATCGCCATGGTTGATCCGGGTGATGAGCTGACCGATATCCGGATGCCGGAGGTGGGTACCGACGGCCATGCGACGTTGCTGATCGCCGAGCGTCTCGCGCGATCGATCGGCGCGCGAGTTCCGGTGCCTGAGCTGCGTGTTTGGATGGCTGGTCTCGCGAAAGAGTATGTGCGCCAACGTGTATGGCGGGCAGGCTCGGCCGAGACGGGGGCCGAAACGGAATTGGTCGAGGCCGCGCTGACCAAGTTGGAAGCGCTGCGGTTGGTGCACCGCTCACCCCGCGCGACCGACGAGGAGTGGGTACTGCCGCTGCCCGCGATCGCCCGGTACGGAGTGGATGCCCCAACGGTCGCCGAGCCGACCGGCCGAAAGGCGTGACGTTGACAGAACAACAACTGCCGCAACCACATTCGGCGCGCTGGCAGCCGCTGCGTGCCGGTTTGGTCGACCTGTTCTACTACGATCTGCAGGAATTCTGGTTTCGTGACGGGCGTCTGCTGCTGCGCGGCAACAATGGCACCGGCAAGTCGAAGGTGCTCGCGCTGTTGCTGCCGTTCCTGCTGGATGGTGACCTGTCCGCGCACCGGGTCGAACCCGACGCGGATCCGAAGAAGCGCATGGAGTGGAATCTGCTGCTCGGTGGCGCACATCAACATCCTGAGCGAATCGGGTACTCCTGGCTGGAATTCGGGCGCGTCGACGCCGAGGGGGCGATGCACTACCGCACCATCGGCTGCGGAATGAAAGCCGTTGCCGGGCGCGGGATCGCCGGGCACTGGTATTTCGTCGTCTCCGGGCGGGTAGGTGTCGACTTCCAATTGGTCGACGGACAAGGATTCCCACTTACCAGGGATCGGCTGGGAGAGGCGGTAGCCGCTTACGGTGAGCGCTACGACAAGGCGCGTGATTACCGGCGTGCGGTGGACGGGGCCCTGTTCGGGCTCGGTGAGCAGCGCTACGGCGCGCTGGTCGATCTGCTGATCCAACTGCGCCAACCCCAACTATCCAAGCGTCCGAGCGAGAAAGCGCTGTCACAGGCGTTGACCGAGTCGCTGCCGCCGTTGGATCAGGCGATCTTGGCCGATGTCGCCGAGGCATTCCGCAGCCTGCAGGAAGACCGTGACGAGCTGAACGAGATGCGCGAGGCGCTGGCCGGTACACGCAGTTTCCTGAATCATTATCGCGGATACGCGCGGATCGCCACCCGTCGTAAGGCCGGTGTGCTGCGGCAAGCGCACTCCCGATATGAGCGCGTCGGGCGAGATCTGGGCGAGGCCAAAACCGCTTTGGCCGCCGCACGGGACCTGGAAGCACGGTTGCGTGCGGGGCTCGAGGAAGTGGCCGACGAGCAGACGCGACTGACGCAACGCCGCCAAGCCCTGCACGACAGCAAGGAAATGGAAGCGGCCCGGGAACTCGAACACGCCAGAGCCGCCGCCGAGCGGGCGGAAAAGTCCGCCGCGCAACGAGAGTCGGAGCGCGCCGAGGCCGAACGTGGCGCGGCTGAGCGAGAACGCAAACATGCCGACGCCGAAGGAACCGCCGAGAGCGCTCATGCGGAACTGGCCACACGCCGTGCCGCGGCAGAGATAGCGGCCGAGCGTGCCCTGCTCGCACAACCGCATACCGTCGAGGTCACGGGCCGCTTGGAGCAGGCCGCCTCCATCGACGTCTTACGGCATGCGGCGGCCACGGCAGTGACAGCCCAGCAAGGCGCGATCAAGCATGTGCGGACTCTGATCGGCCGCGCCGACGCAGCGCAGGCACGATTGCGCGAAGCTCGGGGACATATCGATCAAATCGACAGCCGCGCGGCGGAACTGGCTCAGTGGTGTGCCGATGCCGAGGGCCGGATCCGCACCGAGGCAGGCGAATTGGCCCGGGCAACGGAACGGCACTTCACCGCTGCCACCGAACTCACACTCGACGATCTCGCCGATCTGCTCGATCGACTCACCGAATGGGCCGAACTGCTCACCGGCGACAACCCCGCCGTCATTGCGGCCCGCGCCCGTGCGGAGGAACTCACCGCGCGGTTGAGCCGCGCCGATGCCGCGGCCGAAGCCGAACAGGCCCGGCTCACCGGCGCCCGCGACCTGTTGCTCGCCGAACAGAATAGGTTGGAGCGCGGCGGAATCGAAACTCCGCCAACGCCTTACACCCGCGACCCGGCCACCCGCGCCGAGTGGGACGGTGCACCGCTGTGGCGGCTCATCGATTTCGCCGCCGGTCTCGATGATCTTGCCAAGGCCGGACTGGAAGCGGCGCTCGAAGCGGCGGGCATACTGGATGCCTGGGTGACGCCCGGCGGCGAACTTCGTTCCGACACTGGTGATGTCATCGTGACCGCAGGCGAGTCGGCGCCTGGTGTGAACCTGGCCGAGGCGGCCGTACCGGCGATCGATGACGCCGACGAACACGCTCGTGCCGTCGATCCGGAGACGGTGGCGAATATTCTGCGTGCCATCGGTCTGGGCGCTGACTCGAGTCATCACACGTGGGTGGATCCCGGCGGCCGATTCCGGATCGGCGTCCTCGACGGCGCCTGGCACAAGCCTGCCGCACAGTACATAGGTGCCGGGGCGCGCGAGCAAGCCCGGCGGCAGCGTCTGGCCGAACTACGCGACGAGATCGCGAACCTCGCTGAACAGATCAGCGAAATCGCTGGTCAGCGAACGGTATTGGCGACCCAACTGGAAACGGTTCGCATCGAACGCGATACGGTACCCAGCGACGCGGCACTGCGCACGGCGCATCAGGATCGTGCCGAGATCGCCCGCAGACAAAGGGAACTCGCCGACGAGCGCATCGCCGCCGTTGCCGAAGCTGATAGCACCTCAGCGGCACACGCGGCGGTGGCCGCCGAACGCGACCGCGACGCCGCCGACTGCGGCTTGCCGACCGACCGGGAATCGCTGGAACAGGTCGCCGAGGCACTCGCCGACTATCGGGTCGCGGTGGGCGAACTGTGGTCGGCGGTGATGTCTGTGCGTACCGCGGAGCAGCACGCTGCGGACACGCGCGGCGATCTCGAAGAGGCCATCGAGCGCCGTGAGCAGCGCACCGAACTCGCCGCCGCCGAACGCCGCGACGCCATCGGCGCAAAGGAGCGGTTCGACACCTTGAGCGCCAGCGTCGGCGCGGCCGTCGCCGAACTGGAAACGAAGCTCGCCCGGGTGGAACGCGAGTCGACCGCCAATCGCAACCGCCACGGAACTCTTACCAAAGATCTGGAACGGACCCTGCTCGATGCCGGTCGCGCCGAGGGCAAACGCGATGAGCTGACGACCCTACTCGAACAGGAAAGACAAGAGCGCGACAGCGCCGCGGCCGGGCTGCGGCGATTCGCCGACACCGGACTGCTCGACATCGCCTTGGCACACACCGCGATACCCGATACCGGCGAACCGTGGGCGCCGAATCCGGCGGTGACCTTCGCCCGCGCGGTAGACGTCGAACTTGCCGAGGTGGTCGACGACGACAAGGCGCTGGAACGGGCCCAGCGCCGGGTCACCGAGGAACACAAGGCCCTTGGCGATATGTTGAGCCGACAGGGTAATTCGACGTCGGCGTCATTGTTGGAGGAAGGCATCGTTGTCGATGTCGTCTTCCGCGGCAAGATCACCACCGTGTCGGCGTTGGCCGCCACTCTTGACGCCGAGGTTGTCGACCGGGGCAGGCTGCTCACCGAACGTGAACGCGAAATTCTGGAGAACCATCTGGTCAGCGAGGTCGCCTGCGCCCTGCAGGAACTCATTCTCGCCGCCGAACGGCAAGTGGCACAGATGAATTCGGAGCTCGCCGCCCGGCCGACCAGCACCGGGATGAAACTGCGGCTGGACTGGGTGCCCGGTGACGACGCCCCGGCGGGGGCCGGGGCGGCGCTGCGGCAGCTGCGCCGGACCGCGGATGTGTGGAACGAAGCCGATCGCGCCGCCGTCGGCGAATTCCTGCAGCGCGAGATCGAGCGTGTCCGCTCGGCCGATACCGCGGGCACCTGGCTCGAGCATCTGACGAAGGCACTCGACTACCGGCAGTGGAACAAATTCATCATTCAGCGCTACCAGCACGGCAATTGGATGGCGGCGACCGGACCCGCCTCCGGCGGTGAACGAGTGCTGGCGGCGAGTGTGCCGTTGTTCGCCGCCGCATCGGCCCATTACGCGTCGGCGGGCAATCCGCATGCCCCCAGGCTGGTCATGCTCGATGAGGCATTCGCCGGTGTGGACGACAACGCCCGTGCCAAGTACCTCGGCCTGTTGGCCGCCTTCGACCTGGATGTCGTCATGACCAGCGAACGCGAATGGGGTTGCTACCCAGAGGTTCCAGGGCTGGCCATAGCCCAGCTCGCCCGTGTCGACGGAGTGTCCGCGGTGCTGGTCACCAACTGGGAGTGGGACGGGCGGGAGCGTACGCGGGTGCGGCGACCGGCTCCGGCGCTTGTCCCGGTCACTGGCGAGCGCACATCCGATGCCACCCAGGATGGGCTGTTCGAATGACGCATGATCCGGTTCGGCTCGCGAAGATCCTGGGCGGTGCGGACACCGACTGGCTGGTGGACCGGGTGGCCGAGCGGCTGGCCCGAGGGCTCTCGCTGGCCGAGACGATCAGCTTGAAGAACCCCACCGCCGCCCAACGCATGGCCGTGGATCAACTACTCGGCCGCCGGGCGAGCACCGGCGCGAGCGTGACCGTCCCATTGGCGAAACTCGATGCGGCACTGAAGTATTCAGGCATACACCCCGATGGCCTCGCGGCGGCCGTCGCGGCACTGCGTGGGCCGGTTGTCAATCGTGCCTCAGCGGGCGTCGCAGCCGAACGAGCCTGGGCTGAGGCGTTGCAGCCGTTGTGGGAATACTGTGGGCAACGAACCGAACTGCTGGATTGGTGGACCGAAGCGGTTCGCTCCGGATTGGTGCGCAGGCTTGCCGGTGATGCCGTCGCCGCGGGACCACTGATCCTCCGGTTACAGGCTGTGCTTGCGGCGTTGCCCGCGGAACGTGAGTTGCTGGGAGCCTTGGCCGCTCGAGTGGTCGGTGGCGCGCATGCCCTCGATCCCGGTGAGCCGCTGGCGACGCTGACGCTCAGCGCCGCGCGTGAGCTCGGCGGTGTTCCAGACGGTGCCGACCGGCGCACCACTTGGGCGGCGGTCGGTGTCGTAGTAGATGAGCTGAGCAGCACAGTGCTGACCGTCGGTCTGCCAGGCGATTCGCACACTGCGACGGGGCGGGTACTGCGGGAATTCCAGCGGGTCGGACAACCGGTTGTGCTCACGTTACGTCAGCTCCTGCGCGACCCGCCGGTGTTCATATCGGGCCAGGTGATCTCGATCTGCGAGAACCCGGCAGTTGTAGCCGCGGCCGCGGACCGCCACGGGCCCGCCTGCCTACCACTGGTGTGCACCTCGGGACAACCGGGCGCCGCTGTGCTGCGCCTGCTGGAACTCGCCGTCGGCAACGGCGCCCGCTTGCGCTACCACGGTGACTTCGACTGGTACGGCATCGCCATCGCCAACTTCCTGCGCAGCCGATTCGCCTGGGCCCCATGGCGATTCGATCACCAGCAGTACCGTGCGGCCGTAGCCGTGACCGATACCCCCGGACTGACCGGCAAACCGGTTACCGCGACCTGGGATCCGGATCTGCGACATGCGATGCGAGAACTCGGCAAACAGGTCGAGGAGGAGGCAGTGCTCGAAGATCTACTGACCGATCTGGCGCCGACCCCGCCCGCCTGAGCGGCTCAGCCTTCGAGTTGCGGGAAAGTAGTCCCGGCATCGACGTGGCGGGCCGGTGGTAGGGCCGCTTCGGCGAGTGACCATGCCACCCTGGGTAATCCGCTTGCCAATACTTCGATGACCTGGGCGCCAGCTGCGGGGCAGCGAGGTGCTGGCAGATGCCGACCGGGTCCCAATCGGTGCTCGAGTTGTCAGACCGATATCACGGTCAAGAACGGATCCAGCCCTTTGAAGTCGTCCGCGTTGCGGGTGAACAGCGGTAGATCGTGCACCGATGCCACGGCCGCGATCATCAGGTCCATCTTGCGTGGTTTGGGATTGCGTCCCGCTGCGACCACCAGTTTCGCCATGGAGGTAAATCGCCGTGCCGCCGCGGACGCGAAGGGAAGCGCATCGAAACCGTGCTCGACCTCCAGCAGTCGCTCGGTGCGCAACGCCAGAGCTTCCGGTGTGGCGGCGACCGCGATGCCCAAACCCAGTTCGGCGAGTGTGATTGTGCTGATCCTCGCTCGAACCGGCAGTTCGGCCTCGTCGATGATGCCGATGTCGATGAGGACGCAAGTGTCCAGCAGTCCCACCGGAACTCGCTTATCCGATTCCGGTTCAGTCATCGAGGCGGTCCTCTCCGAATGCCGCTTCGATTTCAGCTCGCTCCGCCGTGCCACTGCTGATATCGGCGAAGCGGGCAAGCCGTGCCTTGAGGTCCGCGACCGCCATGTCCTGTCGTGGCGCGATGGGCCGCAGTTCGCCGACGGCGCGCCCGTTGCGGGTGATGACGAAGTCCTCGCCGGCTTCGAGTGCGTCCATCACGCCAGCGCTGCCGTTGCGTAGCTCGGCCTGTGTGATCGTTCTCGTCATGCATCCACGATAGCAACGGATGCTATGAACTGCTATTGGCCGACTGCTCAGTATTCAGCTGGCGGCGCCGTCCTGCTGCCCCAATCGAGGAGGCTCAACAGGAGCGGTTCCGGCCAGCCTGATCCATCACGGCCCGGCATCCGGTGGAGGCCGTCCCGCGACTCGGGTCCTACCTGAGCTGAGCGCCGCCGCCGTGCGGCCTGCGTATTTCCGGTCGAAAGTACGCGGCGGCTCAACCTGTCGCGACGCGTTCGTCGACGAAGCAAAGAGGCGCCTGGATTCATCGCACGGCTGGTCGGCGATCGGGCTCCGCGGTCGCGGTGCCCGATCTGGGAGTAGAGCGGGCGATGGTGCCGGATGTCGTTTTTGCCCATGAAGATCGACAATTGAAGGGCGCGGCCGCATGGCGGCACGGTAGTCAGTCCCCTCCGGGTGCTCGTGGTGGGCGAGGGCCCCGGCAACGGGTGTGCGGACCGCCTTCGAGGCGGCGGAGCACGAGGCGGACCTATCACCTTCCCGTAGTACGCGTGGGTCGACCGCGATCCAGCCCCGGGCGGCCGCCATCCCGTTCGGTGTCGAGCTGTTGCAGGACTAACGGATGGATCGGCTCCCTGGTATATGAAGCACATGGTGGGCCACGGTTGTTGCGCCGATGCCACAATCTTCGTGTGAACCCGTTGCGCCGCCTCAGCCGTGTGGTTCTGGCGTTCGTGCTGGTGACGATTGCGGGCACAATCGGTTACCTGGTGCTGGGGTTCGGGTTTCTCGACGCGCTCTATCAGACGGTGACGACGATAACGACGGTCGGTTTCCGCGAGGTCCATCCGCTCACCCCGTTGGGGCAGGTCTTCACCATGGTGCTGATCCTGGTCGGGGCGGGCACTGCCTTCTATTTGTTCGGGGTCATGCTGGAGGCCCTCATCGATGGACACCTACGGCACCGTCTGGAGCGAAGACGAATGGATCGGCAGATCGATCGGATGCGCGGGCACGTCATCGTCTGCGGCTGGGGAAGAGTGGGCCGCTCGACCGCGCAGTACCTCAGCAGCCTCGGCAAACCGATCGTAGTCATCGATCGCGATCCGGAGCGGTTACGCGGCATCGAGTTCGCGCACATCCTCGGTGACGTCACCGACGATGCCGTGCTCCACGCGGCCGGTCTCGAGCACGCCTACGCGCTGATCGCGGCACTGGACAATGATGCCGACAATGTCTACGTGACGCTGTCGAGCAGATCACAGCGCGCGGATCTGGTAATCATCGCGCGGGCGCGCAACGACAGTTCCAAGTCCATACTCCTGCGCGCGGGCGCGAATCGGGCGGTCAACCCCCAACTGATCGGCGGTCGCCGGATGGCGGCCTTCGCGTTGCAGCCCAACGTGGCCGAGTTCCTCGACGTGGTCATGCACGAGGACGCCCTCGAATACCGCATCGAGGAGATCACGATCGGCGCGCAGTCGCCGCTGATCGGCCACACCCTGACCGATGCCGCGCTGCGCCGCACCACCGGCGCCCTGGTAATCGGCATCCGAGCGTCGAGCGGTCGGTTCATCGCCAACCCCACCGACGACACCCGAATCCACGCCGACACCATCCTGATCGTGCTCGGCACACCGGCTCAGCTCAATGCGGTCCACACCCTCGCTATGTGCTAGCGGGCTGCCATCCGAGGATTGAGCCGACTCGGAGGTCGAGAGCGGGGCGAGGGGGCGGGACTTGGTGGTGGTGAGATCCGTGGGGAAGACATTGAGATAGGCGGCGGGGACGCCCCAGCACGACACGCTTGGCCAGATCGACTGGTGAAACCACGAAATGGCGGCCTACGGAGACTCTGGTCTTCGGGTTGTATGGACTCCGAAAAACTGCGTCTGATCGCGAAGGATATCGACAAGATGCTGGCCCAACGCCGCAGGGCGATGGTTATCGTCCGCGGACTCATCTGTGCCGACCACAGGTGGCAATAGAACCGATGAACAAACCGGCGAGCAACCTCGCTTACCTCAGGAATTGGTCTCTCGCGAATTCGTGGTAGCGATCCTGGACGCGCTCACAGAGAGCCCCCTTCCTGCGGACTCGGGCCTGCCGGGTCGCCGCCGCGCCCTCCTCACCGCTTTCCGCGTGCTCGTCGCGGCGCGGGGTGTTTCACTGCGTACCCGACCTGGCCCCTCGATCCAGGAGTACCTCGACGCGCACAACGAAGACCCGCCCGTAGGTCTGGACCGCGACCGCCGAATCGATCCTTGCGAAAGCTGCCCGCAGGCGCGTCGCACTCGAAAAACTCAGCCAAATGCGCGACACACTAGGAGGTCGTGAGGTCGCGGCGGCGGAACAACACGACCCCGGCGGCACCGATCCCGAGAGCGAGCACCGTCAGCCACGCGAGCGGAGTGGCTGTCACCTGCGCCGCGGGGACCGCGGGTACGTGGGTGAACGGTGACAGGTTCCGGACGGATTCGGGCAGGTCGAGCAGTGATCCGAGGAATCCGAAGGTCAGACAGAGGGCGAGGACGCTCCAGGAGAGTCCGGCCGACCAGGCGGGGAGGCTGCCGAAGAGGAGTGCGACCGCGGCCGCGACGACCAGGATCGCGGGCACGATGACGAGAGCGGCACCGGTGAGCCGCACGACCTGATCGGGCACGTCCCCGACGACCAGCCCGTACGCGAGTCCTGTCGCCGCCCCGGTCAGCAGCTGCAGGGCCACGATGCCCGCCGCGACCAGGCCGAGGTGCGCGAGCATCCAGCGCGGACGCGAGACTGCTGTCGCGAGAACGGGTTCGAGGCGACCGGCGGCCTCCTCGGTGCGCATCCGTAGCAGCGCCTGCACCGCGTAGCCGGAGACCGCGATCGCCGTTATGCCGAAGATCGCGGCGAAGTAGGCGTCGACCATGTCGGTGGTGCCGCCGCCCAGTTGCTCCATCATGTCGGCCACCTGGTCGCCTTCGCCGAGGAAGTCGTCGATCTGATCGCCGATCGCGCCGTACACCACCGCGAGGACGCCGGTGCCGAACGCCCACCAGAACAGGATCGTCCGCTGCATCCGCCACGCCGATCCGAGCGTGGTCGGCAACGAACGGGATGCCCGGGCCGGCCCTGGGCGGGTCGGGACGAGTCCCGAGCCGACGTCCCGGTGCTCGGTGAGGGCGAATCCGACGGAACCGACCACCAGCGCGAACGCGACGGGCAACGCCAGGAGCCACCAGGTGTTGTCGTCGTATGGCCGGATCTGCTCGGCCCACCCGATCGGCGACAGCCACGTCGGCCAGCCACTGATCACCCGGGTGCCGTCGTGCGTCACCGTGCCCGTCATGTCGCCCACCGCCCGCAACAGGAACGCCACGCCCAACGCGGCCCCGGCCAGCCCGTTCGCGGTGCGGGCACTGTCGCTCACCTGTGCGGTGACCGCGGCGATCGCCGCGAAGGCGATCCCCGCCGCCGCCACCGCCGCGCCGAGGGCCACCGACCCGACCAGTGGCAGGCCCTGCGCCGTCAGGACGACGATGTTGAGGAGTCCGAGAAGCAGGTTGGCCCCGACAGCCACCATCAGCGCGGCAGTGAGCAAGGCCGCGCGACCGACCACAGCGGACTCGACGAGTTCGGCGCGGCCCGTCTCCTCGTTCTGGCGGGTGTGCCGCACGACAAGCAGCGTGGTCATCAAGGCGGCAGCCAGCGACAGCGGCATGACGATCTGACATGCGAGCACGGCCCCGGCGCTGTAGCCGGAGACGAGGCCGTTGGTGGCCAGCGCGACCGGTGACGCCGCAGTGGCGATCGAGAAGCTGCGCAGGTCGGCCTCCGTGGGATACAGGCCGAGCACGCTCGACGCCGAGAACGCCTGCAGGGCCGTGAGGGCGAGCAGCCATACCGGCAGTTGGATACGGTCGCGGCGCAGTGCGAGCCGCACGAGCCGGGCAGTGCCCGCGTACCGGTTCCGCCACGTCGACTCGGCTGGCGGTGCCGGTGCCGGTGCCGTCCGGGTGCTCATCGTGTCCGGGTCTCGGATTCGGCCCGTCGGTGGTTCTCGCCTTCGCGGGCCAGTTCGTCGCCGTAGTGCCGCAGGAACAATTCCTCCAGGGTCGGTGGCGTCGAGGTCAACGACAGGACGCCGAACGCCAGCAACTGCCGCAGCGCTGCGTCGACCGCGCTGGTGTCCACCTCGCATCGGGCGTGGAGGCCGTCGACGCGCACGTCGTGCACACCGTCGACGGCCTCGAGTCCGGTCACCGGCCGCTGCGTCTCGGCGGTGATCGACGTGCGTGTGAGGTGGCGTAGCTCGGCGAGCGTGCCGGTCTCCACGGTCCGGCCCTCGCGGACGATGCTCACCCGATCGCACAGCGCCTCGACCTCGGCGAGGATGTGACTCGACAGCAGGACGGTCTTTCCCGCATCCGACATCTCCTCGACACAGTCCTGGAACACCGACTCCATCAACGGATCCAGGCCCGACGTGGGTTCATCGAGAACGTACAGTTCGACGTCCGACGCGAAGGCCGCCACCAGAGCGACCTTCTGCCGGTTGCCCTTCGAGTACGTGCGCGCCTTCTTCGTCGGATCGAGCTCGAACCGTTCGAGGAGCTCGGCGCGCCGCGACTCGTCCAGCCCGCCGCGCAACCCGGCGAGGAGGTCGATCGCCTCGCCTCCGGTGAGATTGGGCCACAGGTTCACCTCACCTGGAACGTAGGCGAGCCGCCGGTGCAGCGACACCGAGTCGCGCCAGGGGTCGCCGTCGAGCAGGCGCGCGTCGCCCGAGTCCGACCGCAGCAGTCCGAGCAGCACCCGGATGGTCGTCGACTTGCCGGAACCGTTGGGGCCGAGGAAGCCGTGCACTTCCCCGGTCCCCACCTCGAGGTCGAGACCGTCCAGTGCGCGGGTCGGCCCGAACGTCTTGACGAGATCCTGCACCGAGATCGCAGCCATGAGCGGGACGCTACGCCAGTTCGACGGTGGTGCCACGTATGTGCGAACAGCGACAGGCCGGGTAATGCCGATACCTCCTGAATACGCCATCGCCAACAACCGCGACCACCCACCATCGGTCTACCTGCGCGAAGACCAGCTCACCAGCCCCTCGACACGTGGCCAGCCGACGTCTTCCGCCTGGATCGGATCGAGCACTCCCAGACCACGCGCGAGGCCGCCCAACCGACAACACACCAGGACTCGAAGCGGCACGCCGGTCACGGGCTGCCCTTGATCAGAAGCTCGCCAGACCGTTCTCGGAGATGGGGTGATCGGCACTGCGGGTGCGACGTATCGGTCACCTTCCCACGGCCGCCGGACTGCGCTTGGACCCCGATGCGATATTCGACGCTGGCGAGATGCTGATGCGTGGCTACGTCTGGCAATTGCCATCTGGCCCGTTCGAGTGACGTGTTACGGGTGTAAGCCGTTTATGGACGGGGGCCACTGCCGGGATCGGGGGCGCCCATATCGGTCCAGTACACATGGCCCCGGGGATTGGCCGACGACAATACCGTCGGGCCTCTCATCGAGTCCGGCGATCAGGGTCCGCACCCAGGTGCCGTCCAAAGACACCGCCTGCATGTCCTGTCTGGCTACGTTCAGCACCAGCAGCTCGGTCATCGATCGCCCCCTAATCCGAGTCGGGGACTCGAGCACTCGGTGTAGGAGGTATCGCCGATGTGTGGTACTCCGGCGAACGAGGGCACCGCGTCACAGATCGCTGGGGTGTGCCGGCTCGCCTGCATCACGGTGCCGTCAGGCCTGATGATCGCGGCGCTGGCCCGACCTTCCTGTAGCCAGTTGGCGAGTTCGTTTCCCCGGGCCGCGGAGACGACGACGGCGCCGCGGCGCTCCAGTTCGTTGCGCTGCTGCTCGTCCAGCGCTGAGGAGGTGATCAGCGCGAATCGGTTTGCGATCACTTTGTCGAGCCGAACTCCCTGCGGCAGAACGGGATTGGGGCATAGTTTGCCGGGCGAGGTGTCCTCGGCTGTGCGACTTGATCACCAGAGCGGAGGTGTGCAACGCAGGTGCAACTCCTGGGGTGGCGAAGCGGCGTATGGGGGGTAAGTGAAGCACCCGTGGGAAGACCAACCCTCGGAAATGGTCTCCCAGTGGCCCGCCGACGGTCATGGCCCGGCCCAAGGAGATCGCGAGTCGAATCATTGCGCGGACGTGGGGTTCTCGTTCTTGCTGGTAAGTGTCGAGCGCGCTACACGATCGATTCATCGGCCCGCTGCTGCAACCATTCTTTCAGCGGCATTGTCGGCGGTCGTGTCGAGGGTGCGGGGTCGGCCGCGATCTCGACGTCGTCGATGCCGTCGACGGTGAGCACGAGTTCTGAGACGGTGCGCTGTTCGTCCGTGTCGGCGAAGCGGCCCCGGATGATTGCCCGGCCCTCGGCCACCTCGACCGACCATTGCCGTCTGCTACCGGCGTAGTTGTCGAGCAGGGCGCGGACATCGGCCGCCGCAGCTGCCGTGTCGCGGACGAGGGCGCGCAGGAGGTCGCGGCGAGCGACTATGCCGACGAGCACACCGGCCTCGACCACCGGCATGGACCGCAGGTTTCCGGCAATCATCCGGGAGGCGATGGTGGAGACGGCCGTACCAGGCTCGACCACCTCGGCCGGGACTGTCATCGCTGCCTCTACGCTGGCGGTCTGGGCGGCGCCGCGCGCGGCCAGCGCATCGGCTTCGCTCAGTATGCCGATCACTCGGTCCTGTTCGTCGACGACCGGTAGCGCACCGAATCCGCCTTCGGTCAGCAGCGAAATAGCCTCCGTTAGCGGCTTGTCGGGTCGGACGGTTACAACCGGTCGGCTGAAAATGTCGCGGGCATACACTGCATTCACCTCCAGGAAAGAGCCAGGTGCCGAGTGGTCGGCGAACCTCCCGGCAGACGACGTCGAGTGCGCCACCGAAGGTCACCGCGCCGAATCCGCTCGGTGGCGTTCTGCGTCATGTCAGCCTCCTTTCTGCTATCGCACTCCACGGCTCCCGAAGCGGGATAGTGGCGAAAGCCCCCTGCGGATCGTCCGTTGGCAACCAGACGCGGTGCAGTGCGGCGGGGAACAATCGGCGGTCCGGCCGAGCGCAGTGACCGCACGGCGTTGCCGTGGTCGACGCCGCACACAAGCCGCCGCATAGCATGAATCACCTCGACGTTTCTCGCGGCCCGAGGAGCGCACCGTCGAGAAGACAACCGGACCGGCATCGAAGGCCATTGCTGGGCATGGACGAGAATCATGTGGTACCTCCGCCGATCACGGGCATTCATCACCTTGGTGTGCCCAGCAGCGATCCCACTGTGGCCGGTGACTGGTATACGACCGTGTCCGGGTTTGGGTCCGTCCTCATCGAGGAGCGGGAAGACAGGGTGACAACCGTGTTGCTGCAACACCCGAGCGGGGCCCGGCTGCTGCTGTCCTGCCCTGAGCCCGTCACTGGTCATTCATCGCACGGGCCGCCGTTACACGTGCGTTGCCGGCATGGCCGTTGCCGAGGAAGAAGAGCAAATAGGCCACATGATCTCGACGCCCATGGTGAATCCGGCATCTCTCGGCGACCACTCGATATTCAGCTCGCGGTCGACTCGGTCGGGTACGGCAATACGGCCTTCGGCCTCGAGACCGCCATAGCTGAGATCCTGGCCGGACTCCAATTGATCGGCGAGCAGGCGCAGCTCGATCGCGAGCTGGCCGCGGGTGAGAGTTCGCCGATCCTGATAGATCTTGCGATTCGGCATGCCTTTGAGCGCACCACAACGATCGACCCGCCGGCCAGAGCCGAACTACCCGCGACTGTGCACGGAAGTCCACAAGCGATCGAGCTTCCATGTACGGAGCGTATGCGGGCACAGGGAGCCGAATCGGCAGCCGTCTTCTCCCGTGCTCCAGAACGGCAGCCTCGCCTGCCCAGGCAAAGGGTGGCCGTGGCCGCTCCGGTGGGTCGTCGCGCGAATACCTGTGCAGTCTCATTTGATAGCTGAACGATCCGCCATCCGATCCGACATGCATCGTTTCTGCCTCGATCACAGGTAGAGTGGGCCTGTTCCTTGAACCGTGCGGAACTCGGATCCCTCCCACCTCGAGCCTTAACAACTCCGAGGAGCTATCAGATGAGAGCAGCTTCCTCCAGAATCGATTCCGTACGAAGGTCCAGCAAGACCGTCCGCGCCATTGCCGCGGTCGCGGTGCTCGCTGGGGCTCTGGCGTCCACCACGGCAACCGTATCCAGCGCGCCCGGTAACACGGACTGGCAGCCGTTGTCCCCGATCGCGTCCCTGGACGTGCAGCGCTACCTCGGAGATTGGAACCAGGTCGCCGCCGTCCCGCAACCGTACAATCTCGACTGCGCCCGCGACACCGTCGCGAACTACCAACTGGTCGACCCGAGCAACATTCGGGTCGAAAACAGCTGTACCACCTGGACCGGCGCCACGAACCGGATCATCGGCAACGCCCGGATCAACGACCCGGCCAGCCAGGCCCAGCTGCACGTCAGTTTCCCCCAGGTGCCCTTCCAAAACTCCCCCGACGGTCCCACCAACTACATCGTCACCTACATAGCCGAGGACTACTCCTGGGCGCTTGTCGGTGATCCGCTGCGCTTGTCCGGATTCGTGCTGTCACGATCACCGGCCGTCGATGCAGCACGATGGCAGGAGATCCAGGCGGTTGTGTCCGCCCGCGGTTACAACCCGTGCCTACTGCTGACCTCACCGACCTCGGGCGGCGCAGCCGGCATCCGCGCCCTCTGCACGGTGTAGGCGGACTGAGCCCGCATCGTACTGGAGGCTGTGATCGGGTGACCGCGCAGTTGCCATGGCCGAAAAGTGCTGCCGACACGCGCGGGAATTGGCTGACCTGCCGGTCGCGGCCGATGTACCAAGCCACCTCTGGCTGTCGATCTACTTGCCCGTGGCGATTTCGTACCGGCCTGCGGTACCCGGGACCGATCGTCCAATGTTGCGTCTGAGTACAGGTCAGCCGCCGAGGGCGAGATCGATCCGGAGTCGCTAACGAAGGTCGGCATCGGCACCGGGACGAAGGCGGTGCAGCGTCGACACGCGGTTACGTTGGTGCCCCGCTGTCTCTGGGCAACTCGGTGAGGAACGGTCCTACATCGAGCCATTCCTGGACCGGCTTCCCGCCCGCGCCTGGAACTGCGGCCAGCTCACCGGTCAGCTCGAGCGCCCGCTCGTAGGTCTCGACGTCTCTGACCGGGAGGTTCAGGATCGCGGTGATCTCGTTCGGTTGCATGGTGGTCGCTCTTTCGTCGGTGCCGTCGAGGCTGATCAGTGGACCCAACACCCGCTCCTGAGGCCTGAGGCGGCGATCCGCACGCTGAACAAGGTGCGCCCGGCATCGGTGACAACAGCCCCGGATGGCGGAGACCTACGACCCTGCCCGCGTATCGCCGGTGCAGCGACGATGAGGTGGACGGGACGACGCGGATGAAGGAGGTCCGGGGATGCACGCGAAGCCAGGAGATTGGCTGGTGGTCGAAGCGCGGACCATCGACGGCGACGTTCGGCGGGGGCTTATCGAAGAGGTGCACGGTGTGGACGGGGCGCCGCCATACCTCGTGCATTGGGTCGATACCGGGCATCGGGCGCTGACATTTCCCGGTCCGGACTCCCATGTGCTCAGTGCGACTGAATTGCGGGCCGAGGAAGAGAGTGCAGCGAGTCGATTCTCGGCGATGCAACGCAGCTCGCAGCGCGGCGCGAAGGAAACCCGGTCGAGTTGACCGACGAATTGCCGATGGGCGCGAACACGCTCATCGGTGGTGTAGGCCGTCTTGGTCGTTCGACTGCGTCGCCGAGACCGACTGCATATGGGAGACCTACGGCGCGATCGACCGATTGCCGGCTGATGACGATGAGTGGGTCACGTCAGCGGGAATGCGGTTCGATGATGCGGCGAAATCGGAAGAATAGGCAAGCCCTCTCGGCGGCGCACGGACAGGCGCGGATATCGGAGTACGAGGTCGACGGAGCTGAGGCGAAAGCCGGTCGGAGTAAACCAGAAACGCGCGGGATGCCGACCTTTCGTGAAGTGGCGCTGCTTTCGCGATCGGTGCACTGGTCACAGCGGGCCTGATCGCACGAGTAGCCAGGGCGTGGCGTTTCGCCCACGGTGTGGGTCGTCCGGGATCTGCGGAAGAGGCGGAGCGGGGCTGCTGGCCTTGGGGGCGTTAGGTGGCGCTGTCGCGGTCGGTGAGTACTTCGCTGGTGCGCTGATCCCGATGATCATCGTGCGCTCCAAATAGGCGAACGCGGCACCGCATCGCGACGCGCGGAGCGCCATGCCGATCGCGACGTGCACATGCCGACGCTTGGCCATCTCAGAACTTTACGGGTGAGGTCTCCGGCCCCATCGCTGTTCTACCGATCGCCCGCGTCCGAGACGGGTAGGGCGATTACTCCCGGCGAGGCAGTGATTCCACAATCGGCGTCGTGTCTTGGCCTCCCCTTCGAGTCGGCGCCTACTCATCCCACGTCAGCGGAGCTGAACCCTCGGAACTGGTCCCGAGGACCCTCGTCCTCCAGGGAAGGACCGTCGGCCCTACTGCCACGACACAGTGAGCGAGTCCAATTCGAAGGGGCATCGTATGTTCCCTGCATGTTGGAGTTGACATGAACACCCTTTCTCCCCACCGCCAACGCCAGTCCTGGTTCCCGAATCTGCCTGCCATGCCCGATTGGCCGGATCTGATGGCCAGATTCGAGTCGATGCCCCCGTGGACATCGCTCGAGGGCCACATGATCCGCGTGGAAGAACACGTCGAGAGCGGCCGCTATACCCTGCGCGCCGAACTACCCGGTGTAGACCCGGCCAAAGACGTCGACGTCAGCGTCCGCGACGGACAACTCACGATCAAGGCCGAACGCAGCGAAGAAGAACGGGAAGGCACCCGATCGGAATTCCGATACGGCAGCTTCTACCGGTCTATCCCGCTGCCCACCGGCGCGAAGGAAGAAGATATCGACGCCACCTACACCAACGGAATCCTCACGGTGTCGATGCCGATTACCGAACCGCAAACATCCGAAAGGCATGTCGAGATACACCAGGTCGCCGTAACCCCAGCGAAAACCACCCCCAAGGACACCGGCAAGAAGTCCTGACGAGCCCACCGAGGAGATGAGCACAATGTCGACATCTGCGCACACCGCGATCCACACCCACCCCGACATCGTCGCGCTGCGTGAACGCTACGACCAAGCTGCCGAACACCCCACCGCACAGGTCACCGAAGGGCTGATGCTGCTGTCCGGACTGTACGCAGCAGCGTCCGCCTGGATCACCGGCTTTGCAGGCCAGACGACACTGACAATGACGAACCTGATCTGCGGTATCGCGATCGCGTTGCTAGCCTTGGCATTCGGGTCCGCATACGGCCGCACCCACGGCATGGCATTCGTCGCACCATTGCTCGGGGTCTGGCTGATCGTCTCCCCTTGGATCGTGGCCGACGTCGATACCACCACCGCGATGATCTGGTCCAACGTCGTCGTCGGGGCCGTTGTGTGCGTGCTGGGCTTGGCCACCGCTGCTGTGGGGATGGGGCGCCCCACCCGGCTGCGGCCGGCGCGATAACCCAGAGGCGGTCGAACCTTCGCTGCGATCACCGGTGGGGGACTCTGCTGACGGGACGCACATGAGCGCCGCCGCCAATCGGAGTCTGGGATCGGCCTGGGGTGATGAATTTGCCTTCAGCGGGTAGAGAAGCCTTCCCGATCAGATCCCGACTACCTCCGCCTCGATGAGGACACAGCGGCACCGACACGTCGTCGATCGTCGGCGAGGTCGTCAGGAGGCATGTAGGTCGTCGAAGCTGTGCAGCAAACATTCCGGGTGCCGCAACTGTGCAATGACCCTGCGTCTGCGGGGTGTCGAGGGACCACTCGAGCACGCGTCCGTCTCAGTTGTGCCGTTGCCGTGTGTCAGAGGGGCGAGCGAACTCCTACTCGCGCACGCGGAGGTGTCACCGATGACGGAACTGTGTGCCGCGAGCGGCTTCGCTGTCGCATCTGGGCCACGTCCGACGGCCCGAGCGAGGGGTGAACGTGTGCGAGGAGGTGATCGAGCACGTATTTGCATCAAATTTGATGCAAATACGTGCTCGAGTAATGCGCGAGAGGGGACTTGAACCCCTACGTCCGTGGACACCAGAACCTAAATCTGGCGCGTCTGCCAATTTCGCCACTCGCGCTTGATGGTACGACCGTCCAAACTCTACCGGCCTTGACCGACATCGCGAAGCGCAGCCCCGGCATGTCGTACTCGCCAGTAACCCCACCTGGCATTATAACGATTTAGTAACGGTCAACATGAGGAGTGCTCATGTTTCGTACGCGTTGGTAACCGGGTGGACCAGCGGCTTTGAACATGAGGGAGGGTCATGTTTCTGAGCATTCTGGTACGGGAGTACGGAAATACTCGGTGGTAAGCGGGGATTCTGGGAGCAAACGTGAGGATTTCCTCATGATTTTCTGGAATCCTTGCAGTCATCAGGGCTCATTGGTGAGGAACACCTGCGCACCGGAGGGAGCGGCGTGTCTCGACGGCATGTCGCCAGAGAAGGAAGTCGAAGCGTCTTGACGATCAATGAGAGCACTGCGGCCGGAACCGGACAGAGCCCGAAAGTGGTTGGGGCGCCACAGCAAGGGGGGTCGAGGGCCCCGCTGCTGGATCGACTGCTGGGCGGAACGCCCTACGCGCTGGCCTTCGGTGGGCAGGGTGCGCGTTGGCTCGGTGAGTTGGAGGAGATCGGGCGCGATGCCGCACTGGAGCCCGAACTGACCGCATTGGTCAATGAAGCGGCGACGCTGCTGGAACCTGTTGCGGCACAATTACTTGTGGTGCGACCGGTCGGTTTCGACCCGATCGGCTGGATGCTCGAGAACGAGCTCGCCGACGGTGACGAGGCGGAGGTTTCCGCCGCGCCTTCGGAGCAGGTGCTCCGCTCGGCCGTGGTGTCGATGCCAGGTGTATTCCTGACGCAGGTGGCCGCCGTGCGCGCGCTGCGGCTGCAGGGGCTGGATGCCAACGAGCACGCGCCGGTCGCGGTCGTCGGCCACTCGCAGGGCCGCCTCGCCGCGACCTCGGTGCAGGCCGGTGGGCAGCGTGACGCCGAACTGCTCGCGATCGCCCAAATGATCGGCGCCGCAGCGGGTTTGGTTGCCCGGCGACGCGGTCTCATGCCGGTGGGCGAGCGTTCGTCGATGGTCGCGGTATCGAATGTCGATCCCGAGCATCTGCGCACGGTGGTGGCCGAGGTGTCCGCGGGCGTGGACCCCGCCGCGGCCGCGGTGGTTTCGATTCGCAACGGTCGGCGGCGTGTGGTGCTTTCCGGTACGCCGACCCAGTTGGAGCGGGTGCGTCAGCGTTGCGCCCAGATCCATGACGAGCAGACTCGCGAGCGCGATGGGAAGTCGCGCGGTGGCGCGGTGTTCGCGCCGGTCTTCGAGGACCTGGCCGTCGATGTCGCCTTCCATCACCCCGCGCTCGCCGACACGGTCGACATCGTGAGCGGCTGGGCGTCCCAGTGTGGTCTGGATGCGGAGCTCGCGGGTTCGCTGGCCAAGGAGATCCTCGTCGACCCGATCGACTGGGTCGAGGAGGTCGACGGCGTCGTTGCCGCCGGTGCGCAGTGGATTCTCGATCTGGGCCCTGGCGATCTGCTCAGTCGGCTCACCAGTGGTTCACTCAAGGGCACCGGCGTCGGCATCCTCGCGGCCGCGACCCGCGCGGGTCAGCGCAGCCTGCTGACCCCCGGCGCCGCGCCCGAGGTGGCTCAGCCGTGGTCGGCCTTCGCGCCGCGCCCGGTGCGCCTGCCGAGCGGACGCGTCGTTGTCGAGACCTCGTTCACCAAGCTGACGGGTCGCTCGCCGATCCTGCTCGCGGGTATGACCCCGACCACCGTCGACGCCAAAATCGTTGCGGCGGCGGCGAATGCGGGCCACTGGGCGGAGCTGGCCGGTGGCGGTCAGGTCACCGAGCAGATCTTCGCCGACCGGGTGGCCGAGCTGAAGACGCTGCTGCACCCGGGCCGCGCGGTGCAGTTCAACTCGCTGTTCCTCGACCCGTACCTGTGGAAGCTGCAGCTCGGCGGTAAGCGCCTGGTGCAGAAGGCCCGTACGGCGGGCGCGCCGTTCGACGGTGTCGTCGTCACCGCGGGCATTCCGGAGCTGGAAGAGGCCGTCGCGCTGATCGCGGAGCTGACCGAGGTCGGTATCACGCACGTGGCGTTCAAGCCGGGCACCGTCGCCCAGATCCGCGCGGTGCTGCGCATCGCCGACGAGGTGCCGGACTACCCGGTGATCATGCACATCGAGGGCGGCCGGGCCGGTGGACACCACTCCTGGGAGGACCTGGACGACCTGCTGCTGGAGACCTATGCCGAGCTGCGCAACCGCGGCAATGTGGTGGTCTGCGTCGGCGGCGGCATCGGTACCCCGGAGCGCGCGACCGAATACCTGACCGGTGAATGGGCTGTGCCGCACGGCTATCCGGTGATGCCGCTCGATGGCGTGCTGGTCGGCACCGCCGCCATGGCGACGCTCGAGGCCACCACCGCACCCGAGGTCAAGCAGCTGCTCGTCGACACCCCCGGTACCCCGGACTGGGTCGGCGCGGGCACCGCGACCGGCGGAATGGCTTCCGGCCGTAGCCAATTGGGCGCCGATATCCATGAGATCGACAACGCGGCCTCGCGCACCGGCCGCCTGCTCGACGAGGTCGCCGGTGACGCCGACGCGGTCGCCGAGCGTCGCGACGAGATCATCGCCGCGCTGAATGCCACGGCCAAGCCGTACTTCGGCGATGTCACGACCATGACCTATCTCGAGTGGCTGGAACGCTACGTCGAGCTGGCCGTCGGCCTGGACCGCCGCCAGGACTTCGACTGCGGCAGCGACCTCGGCGACGCCATCCTGGACGCCACCCGTTCGGTCTGGCTCGACATCACCTGGCGCGACCGGTTCGCGGAGATGATGCGCCGCACCGAATCCCGGCTGCATCCGGCCGACCGCGGTGAGATCCCGACGCTGTTCGAATCCGACGCGGTCTTCGAGAACCCGGTCGAGGCGCTGTGCACGCTGAAGCAGCAGTACCCGGTGGCCGAGCAGACCCTGCTGCACCCGGCGGATGTGCCGTTCTTCGTCAGCCTGTGCAAGACCCCGGGCAAGCCGGTGAACTTCGTGCCCGTGGTGGACGGTGACGTGCGCCGCTGGTGGCGTTCGGATTCGCTGTGGCAGGCCCATGATCCGCGTTACTCGGCCGATCAGGTCTGTGTCATTCCGGGCACGGTCTCGGTCGCCGGTATCACCCGCGTCGACGAGCCCGTCGGCGAATTGCTCGATCGCTTCGAGCAGGACACGGCGTACGCGCTGGTTCGTGCCGGTGTCTCGCCGGTCGCGGTGGACGCGCGCCGCTCCGCCGGTGTCACCGAGGGGCCGGTCGATGCGGTGCTGGCCGCGCCGGATGTCGAATGGTCCGGCCGCACCACGGTCAACCCGATCCACCGCCTCGGCGACCTCGCCAAATGGACTGTCGACGACAAGGGCGCCGTCCATCCGCCGACCGGTGCGACGATTACCGAAACCACCGGCCCGGATGCCGATCACGCCTACGTCGAGCTCACGGTGCCGCTGTTCGGCGGTGACGCCGTGCGCATCCGCCTGCGCATCACCGTGCCGACCTCTCTCTACAACGGCGGCGCGCCGGTCATCACCGAAACCGATGCCGACACCGCCATGTCCGCGTTGCTCGCGGTCGCCGCGGGCCAGGCGCTGCCGGAGGTGAAGGGCAAGGTCGCACACCTCAATGTCGCCTGGACCCCGGACCTCATCGCCGATCACGCGGGCGTCACCGGTTCGGGCCTGCCCGGCACGCTGAGCACGCTCGGGCGCAGCGTGCCCGATGTGCTCGTCGGTGCGTGCTGGCCCGCCGTCTTCGCGGTGCTCGGCGCCGCGCGTAGCGCCGACGGCGACAGTGTCATCGAGGGCATGCTGGATCTGGT
Source organism: Nocardia pseudovaccinii (assembly GCF_050942345.1). Taxonomy (NCBI): domain Bacteria; kingdom Bacillati; phylum Actinomycetota; class Actinomycetes; order Mycobacteriales; family Nocardiaceae; genus Nocardia; species Nocardia pseudovaccinii. The sequence goes on along the minus strand of NZ_CP192074.1, from coordinate 8,087,043 downwards.
CCACCTCGATCACCAGATCGCACTCGAGCGCGACCTGCCGCACGACACCAGCATTCTCGTTGTCCGCGCCGAATCGGGTGACGTTGTCGACACCGACCTGGGACGCGTCGTCGAGGTGCGGGTGTCCGTCGGCGAGATGCGGGATCAGGGCCTCGACGTGGTGCCGCTGGCGACGTTGACCGAACGCTTCGCCATCCGCGGCCGCAACGGCGCGGGTGAGCTGACCGATCCGCCGCGCGCGGCGGGTGTGGTCTCGGATGCGGCCACCGACACCCCGCGTCGCCGCCGTCGTGACGTCACCATGCGGGCGCCGCGCACCATGCGTGCCTTCGCCTCGGTCTCCGGTGACTACAACCCGATCCACACCAGTGATTCGGCCGCCAAGCTGGCCGGACTCGGCAACCCGATCGTGCACGGCATGTGGCTCTCGGCCGCCGCGCAGCACGCGGTGTCCGCGGTGGATCCCGAAAGCTCCACTCCGGCACGGACTTTGACGGCATGGACCACCCGATTCCTCGGCATGGTCCGCCCGGGCGCTGAGATCGACGTGCGCGTCGAGCGGATCGCGGTCGACGCGGGTAGCGAGATCGTCGAGGTCTCCTGCCGCGCCGACGGGGATCTGGTGATGACCGCGACCGGCCGCACCGCCGCCCCGAAGACCGTCTACGCCTTCCCAGGCCAGGGCATTCAGCGCAAGGGCATGGGCCTGGACGCCCGCGCCCGCTCGAAGGCCGCCAAGGAGATCTGGGAGCGCGCCGATAAGCACACCCGTGCGGCACTCGGCTTTTCGATCCTGGCCGTGGTGCGAGACAACCCGACCTACCTCAAGGCGCGCGGTGTCGAACACCGGCACCCGGACGGCGTGCTGCACCTGACCCAGTTCACCCAGGTCGCCATGGCCGTGCTCGGTGTGGCCCAGGTCGCCGAGTTGCGTGAGGCCGGCGCCTACGTCGAGGGCGCCATGCTGGCCGGACATTCGGTCGGTGAGTACAACGCGCTCGCTGCCGTCGCCGGTGTGCTGCCGCTGGAGGCGGTGCTGGAAGTCGTCTTCCAGCGCGGTTCCGCCATGCACGAGCTGGTGCCCCGGGATGCGCAGGGGCGCAGCGACTACCGGATGGCCGCCATCCGGCCGTCGCAGATCGGTCTGCCCGATGACGAGGTCATCGACTTCGTCAAGGGTGTGGGCGAGAGCGTCGGGGAATTCCTCGAGGTCGTCAACCTGAACCTGCGCGGTTCGCAGTACGCCATCGCGGGCACGGTCAAGGGCCTCGATGCCCTGGAGACCGAAATCGACCGCCGCCGTGCCGAATTCGGCGGTAAGCGGGCCTTCATCCTGGTTCCGGGGATCGACGTGCCGTTCCACTCCACCGTGCTGCGCGAGGGCGTGCCGGAGTTCCGGCAGAAGCTCGAACAGCTGCTGCCCGCGGACCTGCACCCGGAAATCCTGCTCGGACGCTACATTCCGAACCTGGTGCCCAAGCCGTTCTCGCTGGAGCGCGCGTTCATCCAGGAGATCGCCGATCTGGTGCCCTCGGAGCCGCTGGCCACCGTGCTCGCCGACTTCGACAACTGGGCCGCACGCCCGACCGAACTGTGCCGCGTGGTGCTGATCGAGCTGCTGGCCTGGCAGTTCGCCAGCCCGGTGCGCTGGATCGAGACCCAGGATCTGCTGTTCGCCGATGCCGTCGACGGCGGACTCGGGGTGCAGCGTTTCGTCGAAATCGGTTTGGGCGCAACGCCGACCGTGGCGAACCTGGCCAGCCAGACGCTGAAGCTGCCCGCCTTCGGCACGGTCACTGTCGAGGTGCTGAATATCGAGCGCGAGGCCGCGGTCGTCTACTCGACCGATACCGATCCCGCCCCGGTCGACGATCCCGCCGACGAGCCGGTCGAAACCGCTTCGGCCGCAGCGCCGGTCGCGGCGGCCGCCCCGGTGGCCGCTCCGGTCGCGAGCTCGGGCGGTCCGCGTCCGGATGACATCGCCTTCACCGCCGCCGACGCCACCCGCGTACTTATCGCGCTGTGGACCAAGCTGCGGCTGGATCAGATCGGCCCGGTGGATACCATCGAGGGCCTCTGCGACGGTGTCTCGTCGCGGCGCAATCAGCTGCTCGTCGACCTCGGTTCCGAGCTGTCGCTCGGTGCCATCGACGGTGCCGCCGACGCCGATATGGGTGCGCTCTCGGCCACCGTCGAGCGGCTTGCCCGCACCTACAAGCCTTTTGGTTCGGTGCTCTCCGATGCCATCGGCGATCACCTGCGCAAGGTCTTCGGTCCGTCCGGTAAGCGGCCCGCCGCGATCGCCGAGCGGGTCAAGAAGGTCTGGGAGCTGGGCGACGGCTGGGCCAACCATGTCACCGCCGAGGTTTCGCTCGGCACCCGCGAGGGCGTCAGCGTGCGTGGTGGCGATCTCGGCGGGCTGGTCGCGAGTGTGAGCGACGCCGCCTCGGTCGATGCGGCCATCGACGCCGCCGTGCAGGCAGTCGCGGCCCGTCGGGGTGTCGCGGTATCGCTGCCGAGCGCGGGCGGCGGTGGCGGCGCCACCGTGGACGCCGCGGCGCTGGGTGAGTTCACCGAACAGATCACCGGTCGCGACGGTGTGCTGGCCACGGCCGCCCGCGTGGTGCTCGAACAGCTCGGCCTGACCGAGCAGGCCTCCGCGCCGGAGGCCTCGGATGACACCCTGGTCGATCTCGTCTCGGCCGAATTGGGTTCGGACTGGCCGCGTTTGGTCGCGCCCGCCTTCGACGCCCGCAAGGCCGTGCTGATCGACGACCGCTGGGCGACCGCACGCGAGGATCTGGCCAAGCTCTGGTTGCTCGACGACATCGGCTCCGGCGAGGAGCCGGTGGACGGCTTCCTCGGTGCCGGTGCGGCCGTTGCGGCACAGGCGAACTGGTGGCGTGAGAAGGCCAAGCACGAGGCCCGCTCGGTGCTCGCCGGACTGTACGAGCGCATCGCCGATGCGGCGCTGAACACCGAAGAGTCCGGCCTGTGGTCCTCGGATATCGCCGTGATCACCGGTGCCAGTAAGGGTTCCATCGCGGCGGCGGCCACCGGTCGACTGCTCGGCGGCGGCGCCACGGTGGTGGTCACCACCTCGAGCCTCAACGACGAGCGGCTCGGCTTCTACCGCAAGCTCTACCGCGAGAACGCGCGCCACGGTGCCGCGCTGTGGGTCGTGCCCGCGAATATGGCGTCCTACCAGGACGTCGACGCGCTGATCGACTGGGTCGGCAGCGAGCAGGTCGACAATGCGGGCGGTGCGAAGGTCAAGATCAAGGACGCGATGACCCCGACCCTGCTGCTGCCGTTCGCGGCACCGCGGGTCGCCGGTGATCTCGCCGATGCCGGCGCCCGCGCCGAAATGGAGATGCGGGTGCTGCTCTGGTCGGTCGAGCGGCTGATCGGTGGGCTGTCCAAGATCGGCATCGATCACGATGTCGACGCGAAACTGCATGTGGTGCTTCCGGGTTCGCCCAACCGCGGCATGTTCGGCGGCGACGGCGCCTACGGTGAGTCCAAGGCCGCACTCGACGCGGTGGTCGCCAAGTGGCGGGCCGAGAAGTCGTGGTCGAGCCGAGTCACCCTGGTACATGCCCTGATCGGCTGGGTGCGCGGCACCGGGCTCATGGGCCACAACGATCCGATGGTGACCGCGGTCGAGCAGGCCGGTGTGCACACCTGGTCCACCGCCGAGATGGCCGATGAGCTGCTCAAGTGGTGCACCTCGCGGGCCCGTCAGGTGACCGCAACCGGACCGCAGCAGATCGACCTCACCGGCGGACTCGCCAGGGTCAAGCTCGATCTGCCCGCACTGGCCAAGCAGGCGCAGGAGGCCGCCGCGGCCGAGACCGAGGAAGCCGTTGCGGCGGGGACGATTTCGGCGCTGCCCGCACCGCCGACCATGAGCTCGGCGCTGCCGGTGCCCGAATGGGGTTCGGTGACCGCCGATCTCGCCGATATGGTCGTCATCGTCGGTGCCGGTGAGCTCGGCCCGTACGGTTCGGCGCGCACCCGGTTCGAGATGGAGGTCTCCGACGAGCTCTCGGCCGCCGGTGTGCTCGAACTCGCCTGGACCACCGGCCTGGTCGCCTGGGAGCACGATCCCAAGCCCGGCTGGTACGACACCGAATCCGGTGACTACGTCCCCGAACACGAGCTGGCCGAGAAGTACCACGACGCGGTCGTCGCGCGCTGCGGTGTGCGCCGCTACGAGGACGACGGCGCCATGATCGACAATGCCGCGCCGCTGATGACCTCGGTCTTCCTGGACCAGGATCTGACCTTCACGGTCGGCGGCGAAGGCGAGGCGCGCGCCTTCTACGCCGCGGATCCGGAGCACACGGTGATCACCCCGGTCGCCGATTCCGGTGACTGGCAGGTGATCCGCAAGGCGGGCACCGAGATTCGGGTACCGCGCAAGGCCAAGCTGTCGCGCACCGTCGGCGGTCAGATCCCGACCGGCTGGGATCCCACCATTTGGGGCATCTCCGCCGATATGGCGGCCTCGGTGGACCGGGTCGCGCTGTGGAATATCGTCTGCACCGTCGACGCGTTCATCAGCTCCGGGTTCAGCCCGGCCGAGCTGATGAGCTGGGTGCACCCGAGCCTGGTCGCCAATACCCAGGGCACCGGTATGGGCGGCATGTCCTCGATGCGTTCGCTCTACATCGACAACCTGCTCGGTGAGTCGCGCCCGAACGACATCCTGCAGGAGGCACTGCCGAACGTCGCGCTCGCGCATGTGGTGCAGTCCTACGTCGGTAGCTACGGTGCGATGGTGCATCCGGTGGCGGCCTGCGCGACTGCTGCGGTGTCGGTCGAGGAGGGCGTCGACAAGATCCGTTTGGGCAAGGCCGATTTGGTGGTCGCCGGTGGCTTCGACGATCTCGGTATCGAGGGCATCGTCGGCTTCGGTGATATGTCGGCCACCGCGGATTCGGCGGCCATGAGCGCCAAGGGCATCAGCGACCGGTACTTCTCCCGTGCCAACGACCGCCGTCGCGGCGGCTTCGTGGAATCGCAGGGAGGCGGCACCGTGCTGCTGGCGCGCGGCGACGTGGCGGTGGAAATGGGCCTGCCGGTGCTCGGTGTGGTCGCCTTCGCACAGTCCTTCGCCGACGGCGTGCACACCTCCATCCCGGCGCCCGGCCTTGGCGCGCTGGGTGCGGGGCGTGGCGGCCGCGAATCCAAGTTCGCCGCCGAACTGCGCAAACTCGGTGTGGCGCCGGACGATATCGCGGTCATCTCCAAGCACGACACCTCGACCGCGGCCAATGATCCGAACGAGTCCGAACTGCACGAGCGGTTGGCCACGGCCGTCGGACGCTCCGAAGGCGCGCCGCTGTTCGTGGTTTCGCAGAAGAGCCTGACCGGACACGCCAAGGGCGGCGCCGCGGCCTTCCAGCTCATCGGCCTGTGCCAGGTGCTGGAAAACGGTGTGGTGCCGCCGAATCGGAGCCTGGACTGCGTCGACGACAAGATGCGGGCCTACCCGCATCTGGTCTGGGCGCGCGAACCGCTGCGCTTCGGTGAGCGATTCCCGCTCAAGGCCGGTCTGCTGACCTCGCTCGGCTTCGGCCATGTATCGGGTCTGCTCGCGGTGGTGCATCCGGAGGCGTTCATCCAGGCGATCGAGCCGGGTCGGCGCGAGGAGTACCAGCGCCGGGCACAGCAGCGTCAGCTCGCCGGACGGCAGCGGTTCACCGAGGCCATGTGCGGTGGTGCCCCGCTGTACGAGCGGCCTGCCGATCGTCGCCTCGGTGCCGACGGCACGCCGTCGGAGCAGAAGCGGCAGCTGGAGGCCGACGTGCTGCTCTCGCCGGAGGCGCGGCTGTCCGGCGACGGCACCTACCGGGCCGACGGCGCGGGTTGTGGCACCGGGGCAGTGATTCTCGGGCAACTCGATGCCGGTGGCTCTATGGCATAGCGGCTTCGGCCATTACCGTGCAGAGTGCGGTCGCTACGGCGGCCGCACTCTGACTTTTTCATTGAGCTCGAAGGCTGAGGAGCGGCGACGCATTGACCATCCTGGGTATCGGCTTGGACTTGGTGACCATCTCCGAGTTCGCCGAACAGTTGCAACGGTCCGGAACCACCATGCTCCGGGAGAGTTTCACCGCCGGTGAGCGGCGCTACTGTCAGAGCAAGGGCACCGACCCGGCTCGCAGTTACGCGGCGCGCTGGGCGGCCAAAGAGGCGGTGTTGAAGGCTTGGGCGTCTTCGCGTTTCGCGCGCCGCCCACAGATCGGCGACAACCCGTACCCCCTCATCGAGGTGGTCAACGACGCCTGGGGGCGCCCGAGCATCAAACTGCACGGCTTGGCCGCCGAATTCCTGCCCCGCGCAAGGGTTCACCTGTCCCTGACGCACGACGGCGACACCGCCGCCGCCATGGTCGTGCTCGAGGATCCGGGCGAACTCGCCGATTTGATCGAAGGTCGCGAGGCGCAGTAGCCGTTCGATGTTCGAGCCGGGTGCCCTGTACGCAGGATGCCCGGCTCGAAAGCGGATTGCTGAATGTTAGCGCTGGCCGCCGGTTCGGGATTCCTTTTCGGCAACCATGAGGTATGCCACCATCAGCCGTTTGAGTTCGGAGACCGCTTCGGTGTTGCTCTGGTCGTCTTGCACGGAGAAGTTCAGCATCGAGTAGACGACGTGCACCAGGACTTCGGCCATCATGGTGCGGCGGGCGCGGGGGGTGCGCGGGGTCAGCGGACGCAGCATTTGCGAGACGACCTCGGCGAATTCCTTTTCGTGGATCGCGCCGGTGGCTCGGGTGGACGGGGTGGACTGCATTGCCAGCCATACCTCGCGCCGGGACGGGTCGGTCATCCACAGATTCGCCAGATGGTCGACGAACTGGTTCATGTGTCGCAACCAGTCCAATGACGGGATTTCACCGTGGAAATCGGCGAGTTCCTGGGAAACCGCAACCAGGTCTTGGCGATTCAGCTCGCAGACGATGACGTATTTGTTGGCGAAGAACTGATACAGCGTGCCGATCGGCACTTCCGCCCGTGCCGCCACCTCTTCACAGGTGAACGATTCGAACCCGACCTCGACGAGCAATTCCCGGGACGCCTGCAAGAGGGCATCGAACTTGCGTTTACTGCGTTCCTGAGTCGGCCTGCGCCGCGGCATGAGCTCCTGCGGGTCGTCCTGCAGGTCCAACGCAGGGTCCAGACGTCGCTGCTTCGACCTGGCCTCCGTGCGTACATCCACGTATCAAGGCTAGCGGTATCGACACATATGCGACACGCGCACCGTATCTGCGTGTTAAGGACTGTCACATTTCATCACCCATCCAAGCCCGAGATGGCACCGAACACATAACCGAGCGTGCGTGCATCTCGACGCACGTTTCGTGCCGGGGAATCCAAGGGGCTCAGGGGTTTCGGCAAGCTCGTGAGCTCGGCAATTGCACTGGGAAGGCGTGATCAGTGGGAGCTCGATCTGTGGTAACTCTAGGCGTTTCCACCGAACGCGGCGCCGTTCACGCGGTAGCCCTCGCCGACGGCGGCGAGAAGCTATCCGAGCGGGTGCTGCTGCAGCGGGTGGTGAAGACTCGAGGCGATTCGAAGGCGGACCTGGCGGTTGCGGTCCAGACGGCGATGGACACACTAGCGGCGGAGCTGGAGTCCGAGCGGGATATCGTGGGTGCGGCGGTCACCTACCGCGATGCCGCCGAGCGGCGTGCCATCGTCACCAAATTGGCATCCGGCCCGTGGCATACTGCCTCGCTGGTATCGGCCAAGTCGGCACATCTGAGCGTGGCCGGGGTCATGACCTGGCTCGATGAATTCGACGATCTGCTCATCTGCGAGGTGGTTCCGGGGCATCAGGCGTTCACGCTGATCGACCGCAAGCGCAGTCGGGTGCTGGCCGCGACGAGTCATTCCGGCAATCCGACCGCCGAGGCGCTCGATGTCGCGGTGTCGGATGCGTGGGACCAGTTCGAAGCGGCAATGGTTCGGCCGGATGCGGTGGTGCCGATCGGGTCGGCGGCGGACAGCTCGGTGGTGGCCACCGCGATGGACGGCTTCGGCGCTCCGGTGCTGCCGTGCAAGATCGCGGCCTCCGCCTCGGCGGTCGGTGCGGCGCTGTTCGCGATGAGCGACGTGACCGGTGTGAGTGAGCCGGTCGAGCGGGTGCGAAGTACGCGCGGTCACACGGCTATGTTCGCCGCGGCCAGTGTGCTGGCGGGCGGACTGGTCGCTGGCGGTTTGTACGTGACAACGCGTACGGGGGCCGTCGTCGCGGACGCGCGGGTCACCGCGGACGCCCGCGTGGTCGACGGTGACACCGGATCGGCGAGCGGTTCCACCGCGGGCTCCTCGGTGCAGCCCAATATCAACCCGTTCGATCGTCCGGAGGCCCGGCAACCCGCGGCCGCCGGCAACACCGCCGACTCGACGGTGACCGACTTCGATCTGGACAACCTTCCGCAGTACAACGAACACTGGGGCGCTCTGCCGTCCGTATTGGCCGCTCCGGATGCACACGAGCACGGTAACGAGGCGGCCGGATCGCCTCAGCAGCTCCCGGGCACCGGAACCCAGGGACCGACCACCAAAGTCGGTGCTCCGAACGACGCCATGCTCTTCCCGGGTGAGGCTCCGCCGCCGGCGGCCTTCACCCCCGAGTTCTACCGCTGGTGGGACAACCACGTCCGCCTGCTCGTGCAATGGGCAACCCAGCAGATGCAGCCCACCTAGGAGATGATCTTCGAAAGGTCCGGTGCCCCAGTGGCTCCGGACCTTTCGCTTTATGCGCCTTCGGGCTGGACGAAACCCGTTGGGCGCAAGCCGATCTGTGCTTCGGTCTACACCGACAGGTCGCGACGGAGTTTCGCTACGTGACCGGTGGCGCGAACGTTGTATTGCGCCACTTCGATTTCGCCTTTTTCGTCGACCAGGAATGTGGAGCGGATAACACCGGTGACGGTCTTGCCGTACATGGTCTTCTCGCCGAACGCGCCCCATGCGGTGAGGACGGATTTGTCCGGATCCGACAGCAGCGGGAAGGTGAGCTTTTCGTTGTCGCGGAACTTGGCCAATTTGGCGGGCTTATCGGGCGAGATGCCGATGACCTCGATGCCCGCACCCTCCAGGTCGGCGAGGTTGTCGCGGAAATCGCAGGCCTGTTTGGTGCAGCCAGGGGTGCTCGCGGCCGGGTAGAAGTAGACGATCACCTTGCGGCCGCGGTAGCCGGACAGCGACACGTCCTTGCCGTCGGCGTCGGGCAGAGTGAAATCGGGGGCGGCATCGCCGGGGGAGAGTCGTTGGATGTCGGTCACCTCTTGCACGGTAATCGAACGCCCCGACAATGCCGCCGCACCGACGCAGCCCGGCTGGCTAGACTCGTCGGCAGCGCGGTTCGCGGCATATTGAATACAGGAGGATATACGTGGCTAGGGATACCGAGCGGATCGAACGGGAGATCGAGGCCGCACGGACACGGCTCGCGAGCACGCTCGACGAAATCGCCGTACGGGCCGATCCGCAGCGCATCGCCGATGACACCAAGCACATGGTGCTGGCGAAGCTCAACCAGCCGAAGGTGAAGTACAGCCTGATCGGCGCGGCCGCGGTGGTCGTCGGGTTGGTGCTGGTCAAGATCTTCCGCTGAGCCGAAAACGTAGAACACCCGGTGTGGCCAGCCACACCGGGTGTTCTACGTTCAGGACTATCAGACCGTCGGGCAGGCGAAACCGTCGCCGTCCGGATCCAAATGCGGGCCGTAGCCCGGTTCCCCGCGGAACAGCGGTGCCCGACCGGCCGCGCGGGCCTCGTCGCAGTTGGCGAATGCGCCACCGGCCGAGCCGGTCTGGGACATGCCTGCCGAACCGGTCGCGGCCGATCCGGTATCGATGGCGGATGAGCCTGTTCCCGCGGAACCGGTAGGGACGTCGGCCAGGGCTGCGGGCGCCGCTAGGAAGGCGAGTCCCGCGGCGGCAACGCTGACGGTGAGCCGGCGAACGTTCATATATTCCTCTGTTTGTGTGCTGCGGTGGAGTAGCGTCCAGGGGGAGACGCCGCATCCACTGTTGTGACGGGCCGCGTACTTGTCAACCGCGCAGCAAAACAATTAGGGGCATTAGGGGACAACGCCCCTTCGTTCGTTATTCGCCCAAACGCCTACCCACCAGATGTTCGGCCGGGATATCGCCCATGCGTCCGGCCTGGTAATCCGCCATGGCCTGGATGATTTCGGCGCGGGTGTTCATGACGAACGGACCGTATTGCACCACAGGCTCTTTGATCGGCAGGCCGCCGAGCAGCAGCACCTCCAGGTCGCCGGTTCGGTTGTGTTGCAATGCGTCCGCGGCGACGGTGATCGAGTCGCCGGGGCCGAATACCGCGAGTTGGCCTTCGCTGATCGGCCGGCGCTCGGTGCCCACTGTTCCGCTGCCGGACAGGACATATGCCATCGCGGTAAACCGTTGCGGCCAGGGCGTTTCCAGCTGTCCGCCCGGGGTGAGCGAGGCGTGTGCGTAGGCGATCGGGGTATAGGTCGAACCCGGACCCTCGAAGCCGCCCATCGCGCCCGCGATAATCCGCACCAGTGCGCCACCGTCGTGCGAACTGACCAGCGTCAATTCACTGCCGCGCAGATCCTGATAGCGCGGTGCGGCCATCTTCTGCGCGCGCGGCAGGTTGACCCACAGTTGGATGCCGTGGAACCAGCCGCCCGTGATGACCAATTCCTCGGCGGGCAGTTCATCGTGCAGAATGCCGGAACCGGCCGTCATCCACTGGGTATCGCCCTCGCTGATGACGCCACCGCCGCCATTGGAATCGTGATGCACCATGGTGCCGTCCATGACGTAGGTGACGGTCTCGAAGCCGCGGTGCGGATGCCACGGCGCGCCCTTGGCCTCGTACGGCTCATAGGCGACCGGACCCATCTGATCGAGCAGGATGAACGGATCGGCCGAGCGCAGATCCATACTCGGGAACGGCCTGCGCACCTCGAAGCCCGCGCCTTCGCGCTGCTGATGTGCGGTGCTGATGCTGCTCACCTTGCGTTCCCGCGTCGAATCCGTGGGGCGAGGGAGTCGCGGCAGCACCATGATGTCGGGGACAGTGATGGCTGGCACGGGCACCTCCTGAGTAGTTGGTGTCCATGTCAACCAATCACTGGCTAGGATCATTCCCGTGGTGCGTTGGTTGAGCGATGACGAGCAGCAGACCTGGCAGGCCTTCATCCGGTTGCGCCAGCGCCTGGATGCCGCGCTATCGGCCGGTCTGGCCCAGGACGGCCTGTCCACCGCCGACTACGAGCTCCTGGTGCCGTTGTCGGCCGCGCCCGGCGGATGTCTGCGCGCCAAGGAGTTGGCCGCCGAGGTCTGCTGGGAGAAGAGCAGGCTCTCGAAACACCTGGCGCGCATGGCCGCTCGCGGACTGGTCGATCGGCGCCCGGCCGAGGACGATGCCAGGGGGATTCTGGTCGAACTCACACCCGATGGACGCAAGGTGCTCGAGAAGGCGGCACCGAACCACGTCGAACTGGTGCGCCGGATCTTCGTCGATCCGATGACGCCCGCCGAGGCGCGCGCGATGCGCTCGCTGGCGGACAAGGTGGTCGTCGAGGCCGAGAGCGAGTCCGAACTCGGTTACTGAATCACCACGGGGTGATCGGCGGCTTCACCCACAGCAGCTTCTCGTCGCTGCTATTGCGCTGTGCCGCAGGATGATTCGGATGACGAGCGGCCCAGGTGTCCTTCTCGTCGAGCAGCTTCGCCACCGTGGTCCACGTCTCGTCGGTGCTCGGCGGATTCGTCTCGGCCGCGCGTGCCAGCTTCCGGCGGACCGCCGCAGGCATATCCAGCAGTTCCGTTCCGGTGATGCCGCGATCCCAGATAAAGGTGGCGAGGCGGCGCGCCTTTTCGGCACGACTCTTCGATGCATGGTCGGAGTGGGCGTAATCGGTCATGGCGGAATCCGCATCGGTGGTGGTCGGTCCTGGTCGACCCTACGACAATGCCTCCCCGCCGTCGGGCGGGGAGGCATTGTTCGCGAAGTCGTGGATCAGTACGCCGAGTTGACGTTATCCATCGAGCCGTAGCGGTGGGCCGCGTAGTTGCAGGCCGCGGTGATGTTGGCGACCGGGTCCCAGATGTCCCATGCGGTGCCTTCGACGTGGTAGGCGTTGAAGGTCGGGTCGATCACCTGGAGCAGACCCTTGGACGGGATGCCGGCGGCGGCGTTGGAGTCCCAGAGGTTGATGGCCTGGGGGTTACCGCCCGATTCGCGCATGATGTTGCGGTAGATGCCGTTGTAGCTACCCGGGATGCCGTTCGCCGCCATGATGTCGAGGGCGTGGTGGATCCAGCCGTCGAGGTTGTCCTCGTAGACCGGGGCCGGGGGCGGCGGCAGCGGCACGCTGGGGACCGGCGGCAGTTCCGGCAGCGCGGGCAGGGCGGGGATGAGCGGGGCATCGACCGGCGTGGCCACCGCATCGACCGGCGCGGCAGCGGGGGCGGGCTGCTCATCGGCGACCATGGCAATGCGCGACGGAACGCTGTCGTCGGCCAGCGCGACTACGGAGGAGGTGCCGACGGCGATAAGACCGGCCGCGGCCACAGCGAGGGTGACACTGTCACGCAGCGATAGGCGGCGGAAAGAGGTGAGGCGTTTGTCGAGCATTTCGAAATCAGTTCCTTGATCGTGTCCAGAGAGGGGATCCGGCCCGGTTGAGGCAGCGCGGATCTCCGACGGGGCACCCGGTGGGAAGGCCCGCCTGAATCGGTTCCGTATGCTGTTTTCGGGTTTTGTTGTGAAGGCCAGGCGAGCCCTGGCGCGCGACGCGGTGTAAGCCACCCGGGGTCGGTTCCCAGCGGGTGCCGCTGTCGAGCGGGGAGATTGCGGTCGTGGTGCCGCTGATATCTCCGGCGACCGCGGCGGGTGAAACCCATCTGCCGTTGCGGTCGTTTTCCGACTGTGTGTGGATCGCTCCACGGTGTAACCAAACTGTAGGTCTGCTTGCGACCTGATCTCAGCTTGGTCACAGTCGGTTAACGCAGGGTGAACGAGGAGTGAATGGCGGGGGTTGCCGATCTTGGAAAGCCCAGGTCGGCCTTCTCGAAACCCCATCTATGCTGGGAGTTTGCTGTTAAACTTGATGTGACGCAGGTCACGGAAATTTCAGGGTAACGCAGGCCACTTTGTCTCGATTTGGTCACCAAACGGCCGGACGGACTCTCCCGGGGGCCACCACGCGGGTCAAAACGTTACGCAATTGGGCCACCGTTGAATCGCCCAAAACGGACGCCCATTGGTCGGCGAATTCGGCAGCGGCGGCATCGGCCGCGCGCGTGCACGCCCACCCCTTCGCGGTCAGTGTGATCAACCGTGCACGCGCGTCGTCCGGATGCGCGTTGCGCTCGGCGTAACCCTTGCGCACGAGTTCGTCCACCAGCTGACTGGCCGCCTGTTTGGTCACTCCCAGATGTTCGGCCAACTCGCCGACTGTCGCCCCGTTCGGCGACAGCCGCACAAAGGCGAACCCGTGCGTCGGCCGTACATCGGCGAACCCGGCCGCGACCACTCCGGCGTGAATGGCGTCGGTGGCAGCCGCCCCCGCGGCGAGCAGCAGCAGCGCGAGATCCTGGCCTGGCCGCAGGGTCGAAGCGGGTTTCGGATTCGACATGACTGACATCTTGACACGGATAGGCAAGTTGCTTGACTATATAGTCAAGCTGCTTGACCAAATGAAGGAGTTAAGACATGCCGGTAACCCGCGCCGCCGATGCCGAAGTCCATGAAATGCACGGCACCCGATTCACGTCCTATATCCGTCCTGGCACCGGCAGCGCCGAACTCTGCGTCTGGCAGATCCAGGTGTCGGGCGAGACGGAAGGCGTGCCACACAAGGTGCTGCGCGAGGAGGCGTTCGTAGTGATCCAGGGAGCGGTGACGATCACGATCGATGGGCAGGCGGAGGCGCTGGTGGCCGGTGACGCCGCGGTAGCGCCTGCGAATTCGATGATCTCCCTGACGAATTCGGCCGCCGACCCAGCCGTGCTCGTCGTGACGGTCCCGGTCGGATTCCAGGGCGAACTGCCCGACGGAACCGTGATCAACCCGCCCTGGGTCGGCTGAGTCACTTCGCGCGACGGACCGGGTGGCGAACAACACACCCGGCGTTACCGCTTCGATGGCCGTGCGTAACCGAATTGATGAAACGAAAAATCCCCCGTCGGAGGTGCTGCCTACGACGGGGGATTCTGCTGTTGTGCGCCATCAGGGACTCGAACCCCGAACCCGCTGATTAAGAGTCAGCTGCTCTGCCAATTGAGCTAATGGCGCGTGTCTTGCTGCGCTCCGTGTTCCGGTGCGGGACAAACATTAACAGGCCGAGTACCCAGAAGTGAAATCGGTTTCTGACCGGGGACGTTGCGGACTTCGCGATGGGTGTTAACACCCGGCGGGGTGCGGATGATCTATCCGATGGAACTCGCCTGTGGCGGAGTGATTTCCCATTGGACCGGACCCGTTGCGCTGGCAGAATGTCTGGAGCGTGGTCCGGACCGAACTCCGTCGGCGTTGCGGGAGGAGCGTGGTCGGGTTGGATCCGAAGCCGTCGGGTGCCCTGGCCGCATCGGGACTTGAAACGGGGTTGGTAATGAACGTTGGTCAGGGTCGACATCGGTCGATGAGAAAGATCACGGGACCGGTAGTCGTATGCGCGGTGTTGGCGCTGGCCTTGACGGCGTGTTCGTCGTCCAACGCCACCGACGCCTCGCCGGTGGCAATCGACCGTAATCCGATCACCGAACTGATGAAGCCCAAGCTGTTGTCGCCGGTCAAGGACGGTGACATGGGAGTTTCACCGGGCGTGCCGCTGACCGTCAAGGTCGACGACGGCAAGTTCACCACCGTGACATTGACCAGCCCGCAGGGTGTTCCGGTCGCGGGCAAGCTGGCCGCGGACGGCCGGACCTGGGAGAACACCGAGGTACTCGGCTACGGCAAGACCTACAAGCTGAAGGCCGACGCGATCGGTCTCGGCGGCGCGAACTCCACGGTATTGAGCTTCACCACCAGCTCCCCGGACAGCCAGACCAAGCCCTATCTGCTGCCGGGCGAGGGCGAGGTTGTCGGCATCGGCCAGCCGGTGGCCGTGCAGTTCGACGAAAACATCCCGGACCGCATGGCCGCGCAGAAGGCGATCAAGATCACCACCGAGCCGCCGGTCGAGGGCGCTTTCTACTGGGTGAACAAGCGCGAGGTCCGGTGGCGGCCGGAGCATTTCTGGGCGCCGGGGACCAGGGTCACCATCGATGTGAACGTCTACGGCCGTGATCTCGGAAGCGGGCTGTTCGGCCAGGACAATATCCATTCGTTCTTCACCGTCGGCGATCCGACGATCTTCACCGCGGACGACAACACCAAGCAGGTGACGGTGGAGATGAACGGTCAGGTGGTGCGGACCATGCCCACCTCGATGGGTAAGGACAGCACCCCCACCGATAACGGCGTCTACATCGTCGGCGACCGCTTCGACCGCATCATCATGGACTCCTCGACCTACGGCGTCGCGGTGAGTTCGCCGAACGGCTACAAGACGCCGGTCGACTACGCGACCCGACTTTCCTACTCCGGCATCTTCTTTCACTCGGCGCCGTGGTCGGTCGGTGCGCAGGGCTCCTCGAATACCAGCCACGGCTGCCTGAACCTGAGCCCCGCTAACGCGCTGTGGGTTTTGCAGAACGCCAAGCGCGGCGACATCACCATCGTCAAGAACACTGTCGGCGGCACGCTTTCGGGCGTCGACGGACTCGGTGACTGGAACATTCCGTGGCCGGAGTGGAAGGCGGGCAACGCCGACAATCGCTAGGCAATCGCCTACGCGCAACTGAGTGTCGCCCCGACGGCGCTCCCGAGCGCGGCGCACAGCAGCGGCCCGCCGAACAGCAGATTCTCGAAGCCGGACATCGCGGCACCGGCCGAGCCGGTGCCCGAGGAGCCGGTGGTGGTGACACCGCCGGCCGATCCGGTGGTGACCGAGCTCGAACCCGTGCTGGATCCGGTGCCCGGTTCGATCGCGATATCCGCGGTTGCGGTACCGGTGGCGCCGGCGAGCAGGGTTGTGCCGAGGAAAGCTGCGATTACCGCGGAACGCATCACGAACTTGGTGTCTTTCTGATCAGCCGGGATGGCGTCCCGGTGACACCGCCCCTGATGCCCGCAGTCTACGGAGTGAAACGGTGATCTGTCAGATAATTTGGTGATAGTAAGCGGCTATCGAAGAGGTGCTGATATGTCAAGCTGTGAAGGTGAGGCTCGAGGGCGTTGAGCTGCGTCGGCTGGGCCTTCCGCTACGCAGCCCATTTCGGACCTCGTTCGGGGTCGAATTGTGGCGCGACATTCTCCTGCTGCGGGTGGTCGCCTCGGACGCCGAGGGCTGGGGAGAGTGCGTCGCCCTGCCGTCTCCGAGTTTTTCCTCCGAGTACATCGATGGTGCCGCCGATGTCATCCGCCGGTTTCTGTTGCCTGCGCTGGCCGGCCGCGATCTCGATCCGGAAGATGTAGCGCCCACGCTTGCGCAGTTTCGTGGTCATCGAATGGCCAAGGCCGCGTTGGAGATGGCGATCCTCGACGCCTGGCTGCGGTCCCGACGACGGTCTTACGCCGGATATCTCGGCGCGACTCGCACATCGGTGGCCGCGGGCGTCTCGATCGGGATCATGGACGAGATACCCGAACTGCTGGATATCGTCGTGGAATATCTGGAACAGGGCTACCAGCGGATCAAGCTCAAGATCGAGCCGGGATGGGATATCGCGCCGGTGCGGGCGGTACGGGAGCGCTTCGGCGACGCTCTCGAGCTGCAGGTCGATGCGAACTGCGCCTATACATCGGCCGATGCGGACCACCTCGCCGGTCTCGACGAGTTCGGACTCGAAATGCTGGAACAGCCTCTTGCCGAGGACTGCTGCCGCGATCACATCATGCTCGCCCGTCGCTTGCGTACGCCGATCTGCCTGGACGAATCGATTCTCTCGGCCCGGGGCGCTGCCGACGCGATCGAGCTGGGGGCGTGCGCGGTGGTGAATATCAAGGCCGGACGTGTCGGCGGCTATCTCGAGGCCCGCTCGACGCACGATGTCTGTGCGGCGCACAGCGTACCGGCATTTTGCGGTGGAATGCTGGAAACCGGGCTCGGTCAGGCGGCGAATCTCGCGGTAGCGGCGCTACCCGGTTGTACGTTGCCCGCGGACATCGTGGCCTCGGATCGCTATTACGAACAAGACATCATCGAACCGCTGCGGCTGGAAGCCGGATACATCACCGTGCCTGACGGGCCCGGCCTCGGTGTAGAGCCGTTGCCGGATGCGCTGAAGGCGGCAACGACGAGCAAGGAATGGTTGTCGCCGATCTGAACCGAGCGGCACTGTCGAGTAGACGACGGGCGAGTAGACAACAGGCCAGGTCGGAGCTGATGCACTCCGACCTGGCCCGCTTCGGGTGGCTGACGGGACTCGAACCCGCGACAGCCAGGATCACAACCTGGTGCTCTACCAACTGAACTACAGCCACCATCGCCGGTGAATTACCAGCGCGGTCGATATTAGCGTGTCAACCCCTCGAGTCCCTAATCGGTTTCTGACGTCGCGTTTTGCTCGGCCGTCTTGTCGGCACCGCTCAATTCGTTCGCAACGGCGGTGATCTCTGTGGTCGACGGTCCCGGGGCGGCGACGAAGGCCGTGCGCCGGTAGTACTCGAGTTCGCGAATGGATTCCTTGATATCGGCCAGGGCGCGGTGGGTCAGGCCCTTCTCGGGCTGGCCGAAGTAGATGCGCGGGTACCAGCGGCGGCACAACTCCTTGATGGAACTCACATCGATCATCCGGTAGTGCAGATGCGCATCGAGTGCGGGCATATCGCGGGCGATGAAGCCACGGTCGGTTGCGATGGAATTGCCGGCCAGTGGGACCGTGCCCGCGGCCGGGGCGTATTCGCGGATGTAGTCGAGTACCTGCTTTTCGGCATCGGCGAGGGTGACCGTGGAGCGGCGCACTTCCTCGGTCAGGCCCGAACGTGCGTGCATATCGGCGACCACCTGCGGCATGGCGGCCAGGGCCGCGTCGTCGGCGTGGATGACGATATCCACGCCGTCACCGAGAATATTGAGGTCGCTGTCGGTCACGAGCGCGGCCACCTCGATCAGCTTGTCGCTGTCGAGACGCAGGCCGGTCATCTCACAATCCATCCACACCACGTATTTGTCGGACACCCCGGCAACATTAGCTGTATTTATTGGCGATGCCTTCGGCATCCCGTGTTCGCGGCCCCCGGATGTCTCGCATCCGAGCGGCCGAGACTCGCGACTGCTCGCATGCGCTTCGGCCACTCGGATGCGAGACGGGCCGCGAACGGCGCATGCTCGCTCTCGCTTCGCTCGGAACCAGTGCTGGTTGCTGAGGAGTGCATGTCACCACTGAGTTGAGCCGTCTCGAGGGCAGCAGCGGCGATAGAGTTTGCGGGAGATCGGCGTATGCGTTTTCGGCACGACAGCTAACACTGCGGACCAGACGGAGGACGCGCGATGACAACCCCTCAGGAGAAGGCGGCCGCAGCACGGAAGGCGGCCGAGGAGGCGGCGCGCGTGGCCGCGGAAGCGGCCGCCGCGGCCGAAGCCGCCGAACGCGAGTTGGCCGAGCAGGAGGCGGCGGCCGCGAGCGCGGACCCGAATGCGTCGCAGGCCGAGGCCGCGCAATCCAAGGCGGCCGCGACGGCGGAGACCGCGGTCGCCAGCGCCGCCGCGGCGGAATCCGCGCGGTTGGCGGCGTCCAAGACCGCGCAGGCCGCGGAACAGTCGGTGGCGCGGCAGATCGCTGCCGGATACGCGTCCGACGGAGCGGCACTGGAATTGGGCACAGTTGTCGTGGACGGCGCCGTGGATTCGACTGCGCGCGTGCGGATTCCGATGCGCACCATGAACCGGCACGGGCTGGTCGCCGGTGCGACCGGCACCGGTAAGACGAAAACACTGCAGGGCATCGCCGAACAGCTTTCGCGGGCCGGGGTTCCGGTGGTACTCGCCGATATCAAGGGCGACCTTTCGGGGCTCGCACAGCAGGGGCAGGCCGATGAAAAGCTCAGCGCCAGGGCCGCCGAGACGGGTGCGCCGGACTGGGCGCCGACCGGTTATCCGACCGAATTCGTCTCGCTCGGCACCGGCGGTGTCGGGGTGCCGATCCGCGCGACCATCACCGCATTCGGGCCGGTGCTACTCAGTAAGGTGTTGGAGCTCAACGAAACTCAGGAGTCGACGCTCGGGCTGATTTTCCACTGGGCGGATAAGGCGGGTCTCGGTCTGCTGGATCTGAAGGATCTGCGCGCGGTCATCACCCATCTCACGAGTCCGGAGGGCAAGGAGGATCTCAAAGGCATCGGCGGGGTTTCGGCGGCCACCGCAGGAGTGATCCTGCGCGCGCTGGTGAATCTCGAGGCCGATGGCGGCGACACCTTCTTCGGTGAGCCCGAACTGGATCCGGCCGATCTGCTGCGCACCGCGGGCGGTCAGGGCGTGATCACGCTGTTCGAACTCGGTGCGCAGGCGGCGCGGCCGGTGATGTTCTCGACCTTCCTGATGTGGGTGCTCGCCGATCTGTTCCAGACGCTGCCCGAGGTCGGTGATGTCGAAAAGCCCAAGCTGGTCTTTATTTTCGACGAGGCGCACCTGTTGTTCGCGGATGCCTCGAAGGCTTTCCTGGAACAGGTGGAGCAGACGGTCAAGCTGATCCGGTCCAAGGGTGTCGGCGTTTTCTTCTGCACCCAGCTGCCCACCGATATCCCGAATCCGGTGCTCTCCCAACTGGGTGCGCGCATTCAGCACGCGCTGCGTGCCTTCACGCCCGACGATCAGAAGGCGCTGTCCAAGACGGTGCGCACCTACCCGAAGACCGGCGTCTACGACCTGGAGCAGGCGCTCACCTCGCTGGGCACCGGGGAGGCGATCGTGACGGTGCTCTCCGAGAAGGGCGCGCCGACGCCCGTGGCGTGGACCAGGATTCAGCCGCCGCGGTCGCTGATGGATACCATCGGGGAGGATCAGATCAAGTCGCGGGCGCTGTCCAGCGCGCTGGCCGCCAAATACGGCCAGACCATCGATCGTGAGTCGGCTTACGAGATCATGGCCGCGAAAGCCGCTGCGGCACAACAGGAACCGGAGACGGCTCCGGCGCCGGGGCATTCGAAGGCCGCACCCGAGGAGGAATCCGCCGCCGAGCGCATCATGAAGAATCCGGCGGTGAAGAGCTTCCTGCGTTCGGCCGCGACCGCCGCGGGCCGCGAGATCAGCCGCAGCATTTTCGGCACCCGCAAGCGCTGAGCGCGAGCACCGATGACGCCGATCCCGAGCAGTGCTGGTCTGCGGATCGGGAGAGGGTGGATCTTCGAATGGGGCCGCGGCGAGGATCAGGTAGCGCTGCGCAGCGAGCGCTCCACCATCGCGAAACCGTAGTCGAGCATTTCGGTTTCGTAGGCGTGGACCGCGTCGCGCAGGGAACCGGTCCGCTCGGTAATGCGGCGGCAGAGCAGGGCGGCGTCGCGCAGGGCTGTCGCCGCGCTGCTCCCGGCGGGGATCATGGTGTGGATGGCGTCGCCCATCAGTGTGACCGGCCCGGTTTCCCAGTGCGGCAACGGTTTTGCCGTCCGCATCGTGGTGTTGTGGACGGATTCCGAATCGGCATGGCGCACGAGTGCGGCGAGATTCTCCGGCCAGTCGACGATCAGTTCCATGGCGATTTTCCGTAGTTGCCGCTTGTCCATAGCGGACAGGTCGGCCGGAACCGTTGCAGTCGGTGCGGCGACCACCCACATCACATAGTCATCGCCGTCGCCGGCGGCGAATTCGTGTGCGGCCAGCGACATGAATCGGCCATCGGTACCGGCGATCACGCTGAATCCGTCCAGTGCGGCGTCGGGGGTCAACGCGCGGATCTCGTCGGTCAGCGCTGTCTTGCCATAGATCTCCGCTTGGCCGGTATCGATCACCTCGGCGTCCGGTAGCCATTGGGCGCGGATGCGGGAATGGGTGCCGTCGGCGGCGACCAGCAGATCCGCATCGGTGACCGTGCCGTCGTCGAAGTAGGTCCGGACCCGGCCGTCGTCGAGCAGTTCGAAGCGTTGGAAGGATGCGCCGTGGTGGACGTCGATGCCGGTGAGCAGGATCTTGCGCAGTGTTACCCGGTCGACGGTCAGATGCCGTCCGTGCACATGCTCATCGGCCCTCGGTGGCACCAGCATCTCTCGGACGACGTGCAGTTGCGGGTCGAGGAACCGCACCCCGGTACCGCGTTTGCCTGCGGTGGCGAGGATTCGTTCGTAACGGTCCGACGGCAGACAGCTGCGCAATGCGAGGTCGCCCTCCGGATCGAGGGAGATGCGGTAGCCCTGGCTGTGCTGGTCCGCGGCTTCGCGTTCGTAGAGCTCGACGGTGATTCCGGCACGATGCAGGCCCTGTGCGAGCAGGGGTCCGGCCAGCCCGGCTCCCACGATGACAATATTCATGATTTAAAACTATCTGAATTCAGACGATCTGTCATCGGATATAGTTTGCACCGTGGCGGATATTTCGGATCAGCTCGGCGCCCAGATCGGTGGTCAGCTCTATCTGGCGCACCGCTATGCGCGTGCGGCCGCCAATCGTGCACTGCGGGAACAGCGGCTCGAGCTGCGTCATCTCGGGGTGCTCGGCTGTCTGGCCGAGGTGGGGCCGCTCAGCCAGCGCGCGTTGGTCGACCGGCTGCAACTGGACAAGTCATCGATGGTCTACATCATCGATGAGCTGGAGCGGCAGGGGCTGGCAGAGCGGCGCAAGGACGAGCGGGATCGTCGCAGCTATGCCGTGCACATCACGCCGAGCGGGCGGGAGCGGCTCGAGGCCGCAAATCGCACCGCCGATGCGGCGGTGGTCGAATTACTCGCGCCGTTCTCGGAGGCCGAACGCCGACAGCTGCATGAACTGCTCGGCCGATTCATCGAGCGCGCCGCCGGACAGGACTGAGATCGGCCCGTCAATTGCCGATATCGCGGGCGAGTAGATCGTCGGTGGTTTCCCGGCGGATCAGCTGGCGGGCGCGTCCGTCGCGTACCGCGATGACAGGTGGGCGACCGACGCTGTTGTAGGACGAGGCGAGGCTGTGGTGGTAGGCGCCGGTGCACGGCACCGCGAGCACCTCGCCGGGGCGCAGGTCGGCCGGGAGCCGGATATCGGTGGCCAGCAAATCGCCCGCTTCGCAGTAGCGACCCGCCACCGTCGCGGTCATCTGTGGGCCGCAGGGATGGCGATTGGCAATGACCACTTCGTAATTCGCGCCGTACAGCGCGACGCGGGCATTATCGCCCATGCCGCCGTCGACGGTGACGTAGGTCCGTCCGCCATCGATAGGCTTGACCGACAGCACGCGGTACAGCGTCACGCCTGCGCGCGCGACGATGGCGCGCCCCGGCTCCAAGGCGATATTCGGGCGCGGGAAGTGGTTCCGCGCGCAGGCCGCGTCCAGGGCGTCGTCGATGATGTCGGCGAGTTCGGCCAGATTCATCTCGGCGTCCCCGCTGCGGTAGGCGACCGCATGTCCGCCGCCGAGGTCGAGATCGGTGAGAATGTGGCCGTGATCCACACGGACCCTTGCCATTTCGGCGATCATCCGGCGCACCGCCTCGCCGTAGTGGTCCGGATCGTAGATCTGGGAACCGAGGTGGCAGTGGAAGCCGATCAGCTCGAGGTTCGGCTGGCGCATAATGCGTTCGACCGCCTCGGCGGCCATATCGCCGCCGAGCGGAAAACCGAATTTCTGGTCCAGCACACCGGTTTTCACGGCCGGATGCCCGTGCACATCGATGCCGGGCGACAGCCGGAGCAGGACCTGCTGTGGTCGGGTGGCCAGTGCCGAGAGCAGGGTGATCTCGGTCATCGAATCGATCACAATCCGGCCGACACCGCTTTGCACCGCGGCTTCGAGTTCGTCGAAGGATTTGCCATTGCCGTGCAACACGATTCGCTTCGGGTCGACACCGGCCGCGATGGCGATGGCGAGTTCACCCGCCGAACATACGTCGACTGAAAGTCCTTCCTGAGTAACCCATTCCGCGACCGCGCGGATCATCAGCGCCTTGCCCGCATAGATGATCTCGGCCTCCGGGAAGGCCTTCTTGTAAGCGCGGCAGCGGGTGCGGACCTCGTGCTCGTCGAGTACATAGGTGGCGGTGCCGTACTGGTCGGCGATATCGGCGAGGGCGACCCCGCCGAGGGTGATTCGGCCGTCGTCGTCGTAGTGGGTGTCTTGCGGCCAGACCGCGGAGTCGAGGCGCGAAGGCATTCCCGACCGCAGCGACGGGAAGATCTCGAGCAGCGTCACGTGGTTCTCCTGGGTGTGCCCCCGCTTTCTCGGCATGCGGGGCCGATATCAGGACTACGCTGGTTCGTGCTGGTCAGGGGCGATGCTGACGGATCCTTGACGCACCTGAAACATTTCCTGACGGGTTGCTGATCGGCCCTGCGATGCGGCCTGCGCT
Organism: Nocardia pseudovaccinii; assembly: GCF_050942345.1. Lineage (NCBI taxonomy): Bacteria > Bacillati > Actinomycetota > Actinomycetes > Mycobacteriales > Nocardiaceae > Nocardia > Nocardia pseudovaccinii. The sequence goes on along the minus strand of NZ_CP192074.1, from coordinate 8,063,509 downwards.
TGCGCCGAACCGGACCGATTCCGGCGTTGATGTCGGTGGACGGTTCGGCCACGACGCTGGACGCGGCCACCGATCAGGTCTGGCATTTGACCGCGACGACCTTGGACCTCGCTGCGCGCACCCGGTTGGGCGGTGATGGCGAAGCTGCTACTGCTCAGCCGCCGAGCTTCTTGTAGAACGCGCCGGCGACCGGGGCGGTGAGGGCGCGGGGGCCGTACTGGCCCGCGACGCTCATGCCCTTGCTGATCAGGCCGGGGACCACGCGCATCTTGTTGCGGGCCAGGGCGTCGATGGAGATCTTGGCCGTGTATTCGGAGGTGACCCACATGAAGTCGGGCACCATTCGGTCCACGATGGAGGCCTCGGCCGGATCGGGAGTTTCGGTGCGGACCGGGCCCGGCGCGAGCAGGGTGACGTGCACGCCGGAGCCTTTCAATTCGCCGCGCAGCGATTCGGAGAAGGTATTTGCGAAGGCCTTGCTCGCCGCATAGGTCGCATTGTTCGGAATCGGCATATTGCCCGCCGCCGACCCGCTGATCAGGATGCCACCGCTACCCCTGGCGATCATGCCGGGCAGCACGGCCAAGGTGAGATCGTGCACCGCGACGGCATTGAGCTCCATCTGGTCCCGCTCATACGCCGGATCCAATTCTGCGACCGCACCGAAGGTTGCGATACCCGCGTTATTGCACAGGATCGAAATATCGCGAGCCGCCAACTCCTCGACCAGCGCCCCCCGCGCCGCCCGATCGGCCAGATCGACCGCCCGCACCTCCGCGGTAATCCCATGCGCCAACGTCAGCCGCTGCGCGAGCTCGTTCAACACCTCCCCGCGCCGCGCGACCAGGATCAACGAATACCCGCGAGCAGCAAGCTCAGCAGCAAGCGCCGTCCCGATACCCGAAGAGGCACCAGTAACGACCGCACGATTCTCGGAGGTAGCAGAGGGCAAACTCACGAGAGGAGCCTAGGCGATACGGGTGGGAAGTGGCCCCAGCACCCATTCCGGGTGCGGCGGGCGGTGCCCTGCAGCAGGTGCGACCGCGCGTCGCAGCAGTCCGTGATTCTCACCCCGAGAGGCACGGCGTGGGGAGTGGAGTCGCTACAGGCGGGCCGCGAGGCGGGTGCCTTGGTCGATGGCGCGTTTGGCGTCGAGTTCGGCGGCCAGGTCGGCGCCGCCGATGAGGTGGATGTTGGCGCCGGCGGCGCGCAAGGGCTCTTCGAGTTCGCGGACGGATTCCTGGCCTGCGCAGACGACGACGTTGTCGACCGGGATCAGTTGGGGGCGTTGGCGTTTCTCGCCGAAGCTGATGTGCAGGCCGTGGTCGTCGATGCGTTCGTAGTTGACGCCGCCGACGTGCTCGACGCCTTTCGCCTTCAGCGCCGCGCGGTGCACCCAGCCGGAGGTCTTGCCGAGATCCTTACCGAACGGGGTCGACTTGCGTTGCAGCAGAACAACTTCGCGGGCGGCGGGTGCCGGTTTGGGTTCGGTGAGCTGGCCGCGGTTCTGTTCGTCGGCGGAGTCGACGCCCCACTCTTCCTTCCACTCGTCGAGTTTGAGGGTGGGATGTCCTTCGACGGTGAGGAATTCGCTCACGTCGTAGCCGATGCCGCCCGCACCGATGACGGCGACGCGCTTGCCGACGGGCCGCTCCTCACGGACCAGTTCGGCATAGGACAGCACCATCGGGTGGTCGATGCCGGGGATATTCGGAATGCGCGGGCGTACACCGGTGGCCAGCACGATCTCGTCGTAGCGGGCCTCGAGCAGTTCCGCCGCGGTGACCCGCTTGTTCAGGTGCACGGTCACACCGGTGACCTCGAGCATCCTGGTGTAGTAGCGGATCGACTCGTTGAACTCTTCCTTGCCCGGAATGCGGCGGGCGATATCGAACTGCCCGCCGATCTTGTCGTCGGCCTCGAAAAGGTCCACCCGGTGCCCGCGTTCGGCGAGATTGACCGCCGCCGATAGTCCGGCCGGGCCTGCGCCGACGACCGCGACACGCTTGGTGCGCCGAGTCGGGAGCAGTTTCAGTTCGGTCTCGTGACCCGCCCGCGGGTTCAGCAGGCAGGACACGGTCTTGTGCTGGAACGCGTGGTCCAGGCAGGCCTGGTTGCAGGCGATGCAGGTGTTGATCTCGTCGACCCGGTTGGCGGCGGCCTTGTTCACCCATTCCGGATCGGTGAGGAACGGCCGCGCCAGCGAGACCAGTTGCGCGTCACCGCGAGTGAGGATCTCCTCGGCGATCTCCGGCATATTGATCCGGTTGGACGCACAGACCGGAATGTTCACCTGCTCGGTGATCTTCGCGGTGAATTCGACGAAGGCCGCTCGCGGCACCGAGGTGACGATGGTCGGCACCCGCGCCTCGTGCCAGCCGATATCGGTATTCAGAATGCTTGCGCCAGCCGCTTCGAGTTCCTTTGCCAGCGCGATGATTTCGTCGAAGGTCTGGCCGTTCTCGACCAATTCGGCCATGGACAAACGGAATACGATGATGAAGCCGGGCCCGACCGCCGCGCGGGTGCGGCGCACGATCTCCACCGCGAGCCTGCGCCGGTTCTCCGGCGAGCCGCCCCACTTGTCGGTGCGCTTGTTCGTGCGCGGCGCGAGGAACTGGTTGATGAAATAGCCTTCACCGCCCATGATTTCGCAACCGTCGTAGCCCGCGAACTGGGCCAGCCGCGCACAGCGGGCGTAGTCGTCGATGGTCTGCTCGACCCCGCGCGCGGAGAGCTTGCGCGGCCGGAACGGATTGATCGGAGCCTTGATCGAGGATGCCGAAACACTGCCCGGCATATAGGAATAGCGGCCCGCGTGCAGGATCTGGATGGCGATCTTGCCACCCGCTTCGTGCACCGCCTTCGTGATCACCCGGTGCCGGTAGGCCTCGGACTTATTGGTGAGTTTGGCACCGAACGGCAGCAGCCAGCCGGTGCGGTTCGGGGCGTAGCCGCCGGTGATGATGAGACCAACACCGCCGCGGGCGCGCTCGGCGAAATAGGCGGCGAGCCGGTTGGTATCCCAGGCGCGATCCTCCAGGCCGGTATGCATCGACCCCATGATCACGCGATTGCGCAGCGTGGTGTAGCCGAGATCGAGAGGCTCGAAAAGATGGGGGAACGAACTCATCGCTGAGTCTCACCTTTCTTCGGGTCCACGTGCGGGGCTGTTGCACGCGGTTGCAGGGCTTGCAGTACTTCGTCGCACCATTCGACGAAGCCGGACTCCACGCGGATGCCCGCGCGCAGCACGAGGTACTGGTGCAGCGGGGTGCCGGAGAGCTGATCCGGAGCAGGGAAGTCGCGTTTCTCGATGAGCAGGAAAAGCTCGAGGCGCTGATTGTGCTGCTCGCGATGGCGGGCGACCTCATCGCGGAGCGCGCCGATATCGCCGTGTGCGGCGGCGCGAATCTTCACACCGAGCTCATTGCGGGGTATCGAGGTATCGGACGGTGCGGCGATCCAGCGCGCCAGCTCTGCCCGGCCCGCCTCGTTCACCGAGTAGACCTTCTTATCCGGCCTGCCCTCCTGCGTCACCGCCTCGCTGGTGAGCCAGCCGGATTCCTCCATGCGCTTGAGTACGCGATAGATCTGCTGGTGGGTGGCGCGCCAGAAGAAGCCGATGGACTTGTCGAAGCGACGCGCCAGCTCATAACCCGAACCGGCGCGCTCGGTCAGCGATACCAGCAGCGCATGTTCGAGTGCCATGACGCCAGGTTATCGTTACACCCGGTACTATGCAACTGGGTGCATAGGAGTGGCGGTATCGAGTGTTGGCCCGCCCGACGGCGAAATCCGCACTAGGCTGCGCCCATGAGCGCCGCATCGCGCAGCGGATTCGATGAGGGTGGTGGCCGGGTGACGGATGAGCCGGAGGTTGACGCGCGGGCGACCGTCGGGCAGGCCGCCGGGCGCGGGCAAGTGGTGGCGTGGGGGTTGTGGGATTGGGGGTCCTCGGCATTCAATGCCGTGATCCTGACCTTCGTATTCTCGGTGTACCTCACCGATAAGGTCGGCGACGATCTGCCGGGCGGGGTGGAACCGAGCGCATGGCTCGGCTGGGCCCTGGGCATCGCGGGTTTCGTGGTCGCACTGACCGCGCCGATCAGCGGCCAGCGCTTCGATGCGAGTGCGAAACGTAAACGCTCACTTGGCGTATTGACCGCGCTGACCATCCTGACGATGGCGCTGATGTTCTTCGTTCACGACAACTACCACGACTTCTGGTTCGGCCTGGTCCTGCTCGGCTTCGGTTCCGCATTCTTCGAATTGGCGGGCGTGCCCTACAACGCCATGCTGCGCCAGGTCTCCACTCCGGCAGATGTCGGCCGGGTCTCCGGATTCGGTTGGGCCATGGGCTATTTCGGTGGCATCTTCATCCTGCTGATCAGCTACTTCGGCTTCATCTCCGGCCACGGTGACAACCGAGGTCTGCTCGGTGTGCCCATCGATGACGGTACGAATATCCGATTGGTCGCGATGCTGGCGGCGGTCTGGTTCGCCGCCTTCGCGCTGCCGGTGCTGTTCGCCGTACCCGAATTACCGCCCACCAATGCCGATCCCGGTGCGGCGAAGGCCGGATTCTTCGGCTCCTACCGGGTGCTGTGGCGGGATCTGCGCGAGCTGTGGGCGGTGGATCGACGCACCGTGGGCTTCCTGATCGCCAGCGCGATCTTCCGCGACGGTCTGGCCGGGGTGTTCACCTTCGGTGCGATCCTGGCCGTGCGGGTCTACGGCATCGCCGACTCCGACGTGCTGCTGTTCGGCATTGCCGCGAATGTGGTTGCGGCACTCGGCGCGGTCACCGCGGGTCGGTTCGACGACCGCGTGGGCCCGAAGATCGTGATCGTGGTCTCGTTGATCGCCATGGTGATCTGTGGCATCGCGCTGTTGCTCGTGTCCGGTCCGGTCATGTTCTGGGTCTTCGGCCTACTGCTCACCATCTTCGTCGGCCCGGCCCAATCCGCCGCCCGCTCCTTCCTCACCCGCCTGGCCCCACCCGGCCGCGAGGGGCAGATGTTCGGCCTCTACACCACCACCGGTCGCGCCGTATCCTTCCTTGCCCCAGCACTTTTCGGCTTCTTCGTCTGGGCCTTCGACGCCGACCGTGCGGGCATTGTCGGCATTCTGGTAGTCCTCGCCATCGGTTTGGCGGCATTGCTGCCGGTCCGTGAGCCGGATCGCGTGGTTGACGCTGTGTAGGCGAGATCGATTGTTCAGCGCTCCTTGGCGGGCCGCCAGGCGGCCATGCCGAGTGCGATGAGACGGACCTGGCGGATGGTGCGGTCGATGATCGCGGGTTGGTCGCGCGGGGTGGCGGCGACGTAGTCGGCGATGCAGTCGGCGACCGTGGAGACGATCAGGTCGGCGGCCAATTCGAGGTCGTCGGGGGACCAGGAGTCCAGGTCCGGAATGCGCGACAGGTCGACGACCAGTTCGCGGACGATCAATTGCAGTTCGAGTGCGATGGCATGTTGCAGGGCGGCCGAGCCGCCGCGGCGTTCGCGGGTGATGAAGCCGAAGAGTTCGCGTTTGGTGGCGACCTGACCGAAAACGAACCGAACGGTCTCTGAGAGTCTGGCGTCGGGCGTGCGGCGCAGTTGACGCAGAGCCAGGCGCAGCGCCCGGATGCCCTCGTCGACCAAGGCCGCGCCGAGATCGTCGAGTGAGGCGAAATGCCGGTAGAACGCGGTCGGGACGATGCCCGCGGAGCGGGCGATCTCCCGCAGGCTCAGCGCGCCGAAGCCACGTTCGGCGGCCAGTGCGAGCGTGCCGTCGAGCAGGGCCTGTCTGGTGCGCTCCTTGCGCTCGCCCCGGGTAGCTGCGGTCTCGGTCATCACAGTGAGCATACAGCCGTTCACCATTCGTCTATTCCTAGGATGTAGTTCGGGTCACATCAGTTCCTGGTTGACACTGCACCCGGTTCATCGGTCACACTAGTTGAGTGTACAGGCGTGCACTGAAATCTTCGCCGATGAGGGTTCAGGAGTACGCCGCGGCCCGAAAGCAGAGGCAACCGCATGGTGGGACTCATCGACCTGGTGCAAACCCTGACCACACCGCACCCGCTCGACCGCTACCTGGAACTCGTCCGCCCCACGCTGACGGTTCGGGAGTTGCGGGCGGAGATCACCCACGTCCGCCGCTCGGTGCCGGGATCGGTGACGCTGACCCTGCGGCCCACCCGGCAGTGGCGCGGCCACGTCGCGGGGCAATATGTGCAGATCGGCGTCGTCATCGACGGCGTCCGGCACACCAGGTGCTATTCACCGGTCAATCCGGCGGGGCGGCGCGACCGGCACCTGCAACTGACGGTCAAGGCGCATCCGGGCGGCCTGGTATCGCAATATCTCTACCGCAACGCCGTACCCGGCATGGTGGTCAGCCTGGAACCGGCCGCCGGTGTCTTCCGACTGCCCGAACCGCGCCCCGAGCGGGTATTGCTGATCAGCGGCGGCAGCGGCATCACCCCGGTGCTGTCCATGCTGCGCACGCTGGCGGACGAGGGCTATCCGGGCGAACTCGCCTTCCTGCACTATGCGAAATCGCCGGAGACGGTGCCGCATCGGGCAGAGCTGGAGGCGATCGCACAGGCGCACAAGAACTTCCGCATCGAACTGCGCTATCCCGGCGACGGCTCCGGCCATTTCGACTACGACCAACTCGAATCCGTCGCACCCTGGTTCGCCGACAGCGAGACCTACGTCTGCGGGCCCCAGGGCCTGATGGACGCGGTGCGCAAGATCTTCGAGGCAGAGCAGTTGGACGCGCGGCTGCACACCGAGGAATTCACCCTGTCCAGCACGCCCGTCGACGCCGACGAGGCCTTCGGCACGGTCAGTTTCTCGGCCAGCGGACGCAGCGCAGAGAACAACGGTGCGGTCCTGCTGGAGCAGGCCGAGGCCGCGGGATTGACACCGGAGTACGGCTGCCGGATGGGCATCTGCTTCTCCTGCACCGCGGTTCGGCGCAGCGGCTGCACCCGCAATGTGCGCACCGGCGAGACCGACAGCGATCCGGATCAGCCCATCCAGCTCTGCATCAACGCGCCCGTCGGCGACGTCGACATCGATATCTGACAAAGCAAGGGGACCGAAGCAATGACAATTCTGACCGAAACGAAAGACGGCCCGCTGGTACTGAGTCCGGACCAGGTCGAGGAACTCGGCCGGGCCCTCGACGACCTGCGCGCCCGCGTCGTCGCCGATCTCGGCGATGCCGACCGCGAATACATCTACTCGATCATCAAGGCGCAGCGCGGTTTCGAGATCGCCGGGCGCGGCCTGATGTATCTCGGCTTCCTGCCGCCGTTCTGGCTGGCCGCGGTGGCCGCGCTGAGTGTGTCGAAGATCCTGGACAATATGGAGATCGGCCACAATGTCATGCACGGCCAGTACGACTGGATGCGCGAGCGCGGCCTGAATTCCCGTGAGTTCGAATGGGATACGGTCTGCCCGGCGGACCAGTGGAAGCATTCGCACAACTACATGCACCACACCTTCACCAATATCCACGGCATGGACCGGGACATCGGCTACGGCATCCTGCGCATGGACGAGGCTCAGCAGTGGAATCCGCTGCGACTCGGCCAGCCGCTCTACGCTTTCGCGCTGATGGTGCTGTTCGAATGGGGCGTGATGGGCCATGACCTGGAGGCGGAGAACATCATCCGGGGCAAGAAGAGCTGGTCGGATGTCAAGCGATTGTTGAAGGGCCAGTGGCGCAAGGCCGGTCGGCAGGTGCTCAAGGACTATCTCGTCTTTCCGGCACTGACCGGTCCGCTGTTCGTCAGCACACTCGCCGGAAATACCGCCGCCAATCTGGTGCGCAACCTCTGGGCCTTCTCCATCATCTTCTGTGGCCACTTCCCCACGGGCGTACAGACGTTCACCGAAGAGGAGACCGCCGAGGAGACTCGTGGTGAGTGGTACGTCCGGCAGATGCTCGGCTCGGCCAACATCACCGGCAGCAAGCTGTTTCACATCATGTCCGGGAATTTGTCGCACCAGATCGAGCACCACCTCTTCCCGGATCTGCCCGCGAATCGCTATCCGCAGATCGCGCCGGAGGTTCGGGAACTGTGCGAGAAGTATGGATTGCCGTACAACACCGGTTCGCTCGGTAAGCAAGTCGGATCGGTCTGGCTGAAGATTTTCAAGCTGGCACTGCCGCCGTTCTTGGTCGGGAAGGAGTCCACGCCCGGTGTTATCGTGATGCGACAGCGGAACACAACCGAAGTGGGCGTGTGAATGATCGGGAAATTCGAAAGTAACAAGGATCTAATTCAAGAATTGACTTCCTCTGGTGCAAGACATGTCGGAAATATTGCGAACATCATCACCGGCACCGTCGCGGAAGTCACCCGGGAGATCGGTGAGTGGATCACCGACGCCATCGAGATGAACGAGGCCGCGGCCGCCGCGCGCAAGGATGCCGCGGCGCAGCACGGGAATGATCTCGTCGACGAGGCCGACGTGTCCTATGACGCGGAGGTCGAGCCGAGCGCGTCGTTCGTCGAGGCAGAGGTGGTCGAGCCGGAGGCGGAAAACCCCCGGTGATCACCACACCGGCAGCCTGCGCCGGTGCTCGATCACATCGGTGATCAGGTCCTTGTACCCGTCGGCCAGTTCGGCCAATCGGCTCCACTGCAGCTGGGCGTCATCGTCCAGCTGCAGTGGATGCGGCGGCCCGACCGGTGCCGCGATGCCCAATGCGTGTTGTGCCGCAACCCATTTCGCCGCCATTCGATCGATGACCGCGCCCAGCGTCTCGGTGTGCAGCGAGGCGCCGGCGCGATGCTCCACATTGTCGGCGACCCAATTGTCGATATGGCCGACCAGTTCGGTTCGGTGTGCGTCGAGGTCGTCGACGAGTTGCAGGCACTGTGCTACGCGGCCGCTCGGCGCCTCCGGCGCATGCGCGGCCTGCAGGGCATTGCGCCTGCGTTCATGACATTCGACCAGTGCGCGTCCCGCGGCCAGGACACGGTGTCGGTGTCGATTCGGATCGTCGGGTTCGCGAAATGCACGCAGTAGCGCCGATGGTGATGGCAGCTCGTCGGCTTCGATACGACCTGCTGCTGCATATTGGGTAGGCATGATGCACGCCTCTGCGGTGGCGATGGGTGTGTCTTGGATGCGCCAGGGCCGAGGAGGATTTCGGGGAGGGGCACCCCTCGGCTCCGGCGCAGCCCCGCAGCCGGATCGCCCTCCGCATAGTCCACCAGCACGGCAAAGAAACCGGGAAATCCGCGACGATGCGATGAGGAAGACGGCCCGAGAAAATCGGGACCTTTTCAGGAAAGCGCGATAGTCGAATCGGCGCAATAGAATGGTGTAGAAACAGATGAGCTGCCGGGAAATCGTTATGATCCGTTACGGATCGGTCACATAACTGCCGACTTTCCTACCTTCGTGAAATCGCTTGGCGCATGGGCAGCAACCACTTCCGGCGAGGCGCGCGCACGACGCCGTTCGATCGACTAGCCTCGGTGTTTGTGCCCGCCTATGTGTCTTCGCCCGAGTTGACGTTCGGGTTCATGTTCGCGCTGGAAGATCCGGAGCGAATCGCCGAGGTCGTGCGCACGCTCATCCTCCGCAAGACGGTGTCGGTGTTTCGGCTCGCCCGCCTGTCCGACGACGACGGACCGCCCGAACGCTATGTCGTGAACTGGGCGGTGATTCCGCAGATCTCGATCACCACCAGCGCCCCCGACCCGGATGAGCTGGAGGCCGGGCAGATCATGCTGGTGAACGCCTTCCTCGGTGAGGAGGGCGAGGTCAGTCTGTACTCGGCCCAGGGGCAGGCGCCGAGCTGAGGCCTGCGGCAGGGCCGTTGCGGCACTGCGCGATTCGGCACGACGGCGGCCACCTTTTCGTTGGCGAGTCGGTATCGGAACGTGGTCCGGCCGCATGTCCGATACGGGACAATCGGGACATTCCACTCGTTGTCGAGGCATCGAAGCACCTGGAAGGAGCATCGATCATGGAGCCCGAGAAAACCGTCGCTGCGGCGGCCGATCCGGTTCGAGTCCGAGGAGATCTCGATCCCGCGCTATCGCGCTGGATGTGGCTGGTCAAATGGATCCTGGCCATCCCACACGCCATTATTCTGGTATTCCTGTCCATCGCGTACGTGATCGTCTCGGTGGTCGCATTCTTCGCGATTCTGATCACCGGTAACTATCCGCGCGCACTGTTCGACTTCAATGTCGGCGTCATGCGGTGGGGATGGCGGGTCGGCTTCTACGCCTACTCGGTGCTCGGCACCGATAGGTATCCGCCGTTCAGTCTGCAGTCGGATCCGGATTATCCGGCGGATCTGGAAATCGACTATCCCGAGCAGTTGAGTCGTGGTCTGGTGCTGGTGAAATGGTGGCTGCTGGCCATTCCGCACTATCTGATCCTCGGTGCGATTTTCAGTGCGAGTATGGGCGGCAAGAATGACTGGGGCGCATTCGCGCTGGCCAACGTGTTGTTACTGGTCGCGGTGGTGGCACTGCTGTTCACGGCGGTTTATCCGAAGGGGCTGTTCGACTTCCTGCTCGGCGTGCACCGGTGGGCCATCCGGGTGGTCGCCTACGCCTCGCTGATGCGTGACGAATACCCGCCGTTCCGACTCGACCAGGGCGCTCGCGAACCCGAAAACAACTGAATATCAATCGAATCGGAGCCGGGCAGCGGCGTCGGTCACCAAGCGGATTCATAGATCCGCCGGACCACGTCCTCGATGTCCGGCTCCTCTATGGACAGGTCGCGCACCTCGGCGCGGTCGGAGACCGCGGCGAGAACCTGTGCGGCGGTGGTGGATTCGGCGTCGAAAGCCAATCGCTGGCGCATGCCCCCGCCCTCGCTGGTCAACAGTTCGGCGCTCGGCAGATCGTCCAGATTGCGAGTCGGTTCGGCCAGATCGACGACCAGCACCCGCCGCGCGCCCACCCGCACCGCCAGGCCGGTCAGTGAACCGTCGTACACCAGACTGCCGCGGTCGACGACCAGCACCCGGTCACACAGCCGCTCGATATCGCCCATATCGTGCGTGGTCAGCAACAGCGTGGTGCCGCGCTCGGTGCGTTCGGCCCGTAGGAACTCACGTAGTCGCTGTTTCGACAGCACGTCGAGGCCGATGGTCGGTTCGTCGAGGATGACCAATTCGGGGGAGTGCAGCAGCGCCGCGGCGACCTCGGCCCGCATGCGCTGGCCGAGCGAGAGCTGGCGCACCGGAGTGTCGAGTGTCTCGGCCATCTCCAGTTGTTCGACCAACTCGTAGGTACGTTTATGCGCGACATCGGATTCCAGCCGGTGGATCGCGGCTAGAATCGAAAACGATTCGCGCAGCGGCAGATCCCACCACAGCTGGGAGCGCTGCCCGAAAACCACTCCGATCCGGGCGGCGAGTTCGCGCCGCTGCCGCACCGGATCCAGGCCACAGGTGCGCACGGTGCCCGAGGTGGGGACCAGGATGCCGGTCAGCATTTTGATGGTGGTCGACTTGCCCGCCCCGTTCGCGCCGATATAGCCCACCGCCGAACCGCGTTCGATGCGAAACGTCATCCGGTCCACCGCGGTGAGCGTTTCGCGGCTGCGTCGCCAGCGCTGCCCGTTCCTCCGATACAGAATGAATTGCCTTGTCAGGTTCTCGATCTCGATGATCGAGTCCGATAGCTCGCTGTCCGCCACGCTTATCCGCCGCCTCCCTGATAGTGCTGAGTGCCTAGTCGCCACAAACCCAACGCGAGCAGCCACACCCACAGCGCCGCCAACGGTGCGCACCAGGCCAGCCAGGGTGGCAGCAGCGGTGGGCCGGGTAGGTGCAGCAGTGCGATGGTCGGTAGATACGCCGTGAAGGCGACCGGAATGGCGAATCCGAATACCAGTTTCAGCGATGTCGGAAATACCGAAGCCGGTTGCATGGCGGCGAAGGAGCCGCCGTAGGTGAAGCTGTTGGTCAGTTCCGCACCGTCGATCAGGTAGAACTGCGCGCCTGCGGCGCAGACGAACACGCCGCCGAACAGGGCGATGCCGCTGAGCAGGGTCATGACCAGCAGTGCGAGAGTTTGCGGGCCCCAAGTGAGATCGTTGCGAACGAGGCCGAGTCCGAGCACGATGATCGCCACCGAGGCGCGGGCGAATCGGCGCAGCGAGATGTCACTGGTGATGAGCTGCAACAGGAGTGGCTGGGGGCGTAGATGATAGGCGTCGAGCACGCCGAGCCGGATGAGTGTCGGCAGTGAATCCAGGTGCCCGAACAGCACTTGGGCCAGTGCGAATCCGGAATTGCTCAGGCCGAACAGCAGCAGCGCGCCGTCCAGATCGAGCCCGCCGAGGACCCGGACATTGTGGTAGATGACCCATACCTCGGCGAATTCGACGATGCCGATCAAGAAGGCGCTGAATACTTCACTGGCGAAGGACAATCGGTATGCGCGCTGGGCTCGCATTCGCGACCGCAGCACCGCCGCGTAGGGGGTGAACCAGGTACCGGCCGGTACGGGCGTATACGGGGGCTCAGCCACCCTGCACCTCCAGCCTGCGGCGCCCGGCCACCAGCAGCACCCGGCCCACCGCACCGACCGCGAGTACCCAGAACACCTGTGCGGCAACGACCGTCACGGCATCCATCCCGGTGACCCGACCCGACAGGATGTCGATCGGCGATTGCAGGATCGACGGGAACGGAGTGGCATGCGCGACGGTGCGCAGCCATGCCGGGAACATATGGACCGGCACGAACAGCCCGGCCAGAAACGTGCCGCAAATCTGGTATAGCACTCGGAGCCCGCGGGTTTCCACCACCCAGAATCCGATCAATCCGACTGCGAAAAGGCATAGAAATGACAACGCTACGGCCAGCACCACGCCGACCAGCCCGAGCAGGTAGGGCCCCGGTGTGCCGGGCATGACCAGCCCGAAGGTAAACACGCCGACCAGTACGCTCGGCACGCCGCGCGGCAGGATCGTGCACGATGCGCGGCCGAGATCGATGGCGAGATAACTGAATTGGACATCGACCGGACGCAAGAAGTCGATGGCGATATCGCCGTTCTTGACCCGATCCACCAATTCCAGTGGAGGTCCCATGAATTGGGTCGCACCGAGCAGGGCCTGGGACAGCCAGACGTAGGCGCCGATCGATCCCGCGTCGTAACCACTGAAGCCGCCGGATGCACGCACCGCGGCCATCATCACCGCCGCCCGCACGAATCCGAAGACGCAGTTGGTGAACAGACCGGCGAACATCGCCAGTTTGTACTGGGATTGGCGCCGGAAACCGGCTCGGACGAGGTAGAGGTACAGCCGCGCGGTCCGGAGTGCGTGCAGTGCGGCTAGCTGCGATCTGTTGCCCTCCACACTGCCGCGCACAAACGGTTAACTCTACGGTGCGTCGGGGGACGCGCGGTAGGTAAGCGCGCGATTTTTGGAAAAGTGCGACAAACCCGCTGCACCAATGTTAGAAACACAGTCACTTCAGATTTGCCGCGTGGGCGCTCGCGCACGACAGGAAGGAATGTCGATGACTGTCGCCGCTAGCGACTGCTCGCAGGTCGCTCGAAACAACACTGAGATGACCGTTTTCGAGACGCTCGAGTCGAATGTGCGCGGGTACTGCCGGGCTTGGCCGACCGTCTTCGACACCGGCAGCGGGGCCTGGCTGCGCGATGAGAACGGCAAGGACTACCTGGACTTCTTCGCGGGCGCGGGCGCACTCAACTACGGCCACAACAATCCGGTGCTGAAGCGGGCGCTGCTGGACTACATCGTCGGCGACGGGATCACGCACAGCCTCGATATGTCGACCGTCGCCAAGCGGCGACTGCTCGAGGCCTTGCGCGACACGATCTTCGAGCCACGCGGACTCGACTACAAGGTGCAGTTTCCCGGTCCGACCGGCGCTAATGCGGTCGAGGCCGCGTTGAAGCTGGCGCGCAAGGTCACCGGACGCCAGACCGTTCTCAACTTCACCAACGCCTTCCATGGGATGTCGCTCGGCGCGTTATCGGTGACCGGCAATGCCGCCAAACGCGCGGCTGCCGGTGTGCCACTGCCGCATGCGATGCCCATGCCCTACGACGGCTTCCTCGATGCGGCCGACGACCTGCGCTGGATGCGGCGGGCCCTGGACGACTCGTCCTCGGGTTTGGACAAGCCCGCCGCGGTGATCGTGGAGACGGTGCAGGGCGAGGGCGGGGTGAATGTCGCACGCTCACAATGGCTGCGGCAGCTGGCCGAATTGTGCCGAGCGCGCGGAATTCTGCTGATCGTCGACGATGTGCAGATGGGTTGCGGACGGACCGGTGGGTTTTTCTCGTTCGAGTTCGCGGGCATCACTCCCGACATCGTGACGCTGTCGAAATCCATCGGCGGGTACGGGTTGCCCATGGCGCTGGTGCTTTTCAAGCCCGAACTCGATCAGTGGGCCCCCGGTGAGCACAACGGCACCTTCCGCGGCAACAATGCGGCATTCGTCACCGGGCGGGTTGCACTGGAGCACTACTGGTCCGATAGCACGCTGGAGATTTCGACGGTGGCCAAAGGGGAGCGCACGGCGCGCGCGCTCGCCGAAATCGCGGCGGCATTCCCCGGTGTCTCGACGCGCGGGCGCGGGCTGGTGCACGGCATCGTGTTCGAGGAAGCGTCGTGCGCCGGCAAGGTGTCCCAACTCGCCTTCGAGCGCGGGCTGCTCGTGGAGACCTCCGGTTCGGCCGACGAGGTGGTAAAGCTGTTGCCGCCGTTGACAATCAGCGAGGACGAGTTGGATCGCGGGTTGTCGCTGCTCGCCGGTGCGGTGGGGGAGATCTGCGGATAGTCACTTGCTGCCGATATTGATCACCGGGTGCGCGCTCGGATCCAGCCATCGCATAACGGCTTCGAGGTCGGCAGCCGGGATCGATACGCACCCAGCGGTCGGGCGTCCGGTCTCGACATGGAGGAAGAAGGCCGAACCCGCGCCCGCGACGACAGGCTGACGGTTGTAATCGATCACCACGGCATGTTCGTACGCCGGACCGGCCGCGCTCAGGTTCTCGCTGGCATGCTCATCGAACTCGCAAGTGCCGGTGGCGCATTGCACGTGGTGGTTGTAACTCGGCGAGCTCGTATCGGAGACCCACCAGTCCTGTGCGCCGACCTGGCGATAGGGGAGGCGGGTTCCGTTGTTCGGCGCGATCCCGAACGCCTCGCTCAGCGTCCACACACCTGCTGGAGTATGCGCCGAGTCCTCGCTTGCTCGGCCGATGCCGTCGCGCCCGACATAGGCCCGAAGCGGACCGATAGCGGCGCGCCAGCCACCTGAAATGCGTTGCCATGCAGTCAGTGTCGCGGTGGTATCCGCGGCGTGCTCGGCGACGACGGTGACGACTTGGTCGGCATCGCCGTGGTACGGCAGGGGCAGATCGGATCTGGGTGTGCTGGTGCACGCGGCGACGCCGGCCAGCAGCACGATGAGCAGCGTTATGCGTTTCGACAACTGAAACCTCCCGACGGGCGTCGACCCTAATGCAGATTCCGCCCGTACCGCCGCAGGCGGATTCGAGTGTCCGCACGCGGGTACGCGATGAGCATTTCCGCGACATACAGGAGGTCGAATGATGACCGAAGGCAGGGTTGGAAGTCTGCGCACTGTCGTGCTGGATTGCCCGGATCCGCCGAAGCTGGCCGAGTTCTATGCCCGGCTGCTCGGCGCCGAACCGACCGATGCGCCGGATGACACCTGGGTCGTCATCGAAGAACCCGGCGGCAGGCGCTTGGCGTTCCAATACGCGCCGCAGTATCGACCACCGCGTTTCCCGGATCCGGAAGCGTCCCAGCAGCTGCATTTCGATGTGCTGGTGGACGAGATCGAAGCGGCCGAGCCGAAAGCGCTCGCGCTCGGCGCACGATTGGTGCAGGCCAACGACGACAAGCAGTTCCGTGTTTATGCCGATCCCGTCGGACACACCTTCTGCCTCATTTGGCTATAGGGGTCGGTCTGCGCGCTGGACCTGCGGGTTTTTCGTTTGTCTACACAGCGCACGGGTATGACGCAGGTGACTGCCACAAACCGGCAGTCATCGAAATCAGTCGCACGAAGCGGGCGCCTGTTCCGACGCCTGGTTCGGGAGAGGCGGTCACCATGGCCGCGCATCACGCGCAAACCTCATCCGCGCATTGGACGCCGCTGCGCATCGCGGCGGCGGCGGTCGGCGCGGTGTTCCTGGTGGTCGGCGTGCTCGGCTTCATACCGGGCATCACCACGAATTACGACAGCATGGAATGGGCCGGACACAGCTCCGACGCCCAGCTCTTCGGGTTGTTCAACGTCTCGATCCTGCACAACATCGTCCACCTGGTGTTCGGCGTCGCGGGCTTGCTGGCATCGCGCACAGCGCTCGCGTCCCGGGCGTTCCTGCTCGGCGGCGGCATCATCTACCTGGTGCTGTGGTTGTACGGGTTGGTCATCGACCAGCACAGCGGTGCGAACTTCGTCCCCGTGAACACCGCCGACAACTGGCTGCACTTCGCCCTCGGCGTCGGCATGGTCGCCGTCGGGGCGGCGCTCGGGTGGTCGGGCAGCAGAAGCGTAACCGGGTCGCCGCGTCCGTCGATTCAATAGGTATGAGCCGATGAAGCCCGCTCGGACGTGCGCCGAGCGGGGTTTGTCCATGTTCCGGGCTTGCGCTGGTGCATCAATTGGCGACTCGGGGGAATGCCGGGGATAGGAGTCGCGGTTGCTCGCGGGCTCCGTCGTAGGAGGTGATGGAGGTGTCGGAGTCGCCGACGTGGCCGGTGCGGAGCTGGCGGATGCAGCCCTGGAATCCCAGTCCGCTGATGCGGGTCTCCGATCGGGTGGAGGGGTTCGTCCGCATTCTGGCCGTCCTGGTACTGCTGATCGCGGTACCGACCGCCGCTGCGGCCGGTACCGCGGCCTATAGCGCGGCATCCGAACGGATCCACACCGAAAACGCGACGAAACTCGTTGTGACAGGGACCATAATCGGCACCCCCGCCCGGGTCTCCGCACCCATCGCGGACCGCAACGGAACGGTGCGCGACCACTTCGAGGCGCAGGTGTCCTGGACCCACGACGGCAAGTCCGGCACCGCGATCGTCGGTGTCCCCGATCTCACCGCACCCGGTCGGCCCGCCCCCGTCTGGCTGGGCCCGGACGGAACACCGACCACCCCTCCCGAACGGTCGAGTGCCGCCGCCGTGCACGGCATCGGTGTCGGCATCGCTGTTCTCCTCGAAATCTGGTGTGGCGCGGCAGCAGTCGTCTGGTCCACCACGTGGGCGCTGAACCATCGCCGCCATATCCGGTTGGACCGGGAGTGGCGTCAATTCAGCCACCCCACAGGTCAGGGCAGCCAATGAGGGGCTGCGGTGATCACTTGCTCAGGGCCTTGCCGCCGTTCGGTGCCACTGCGAACCAGGTTCCGCCGACACCTTGCCCGAGCAGATCACCCGGCTTGGTGTCTTTCGAGAAGTAGTACACCGGCCAGCCGCCGATGGTGATTTGGCATGTGCCGTCGGCACGTTCGATGAATCCGACGAGCTGGGGATCGACGCCCGCGGCATAGAGCACCTGGTCGCGGGTCACGGTCAACGGCGGCCAGGTCACGGCGCACTGTCCGGAGCAGTTGGATACCGACGGTGCCGCCGTGTCCTTGTCGAACCGGTACAGCGACCGGCCCGATCCGTCCGAAACATACTGTCCGACAGTAGGATTGCTGGTCACGCGGAGCTGGACCGCATTCGCGGTACCGGTCGGCGCGGTGCCGTCGTAGATCTTCAGCCAGCCTTGCGTTTTCGCTACCGCCGGTGCCTGCCCCGCGACGGTGGCCGCAGTCGTCTGTGCCACCGCCTCGGCGCCTTTCTCGCCACTACAGGCGCTCAGCAGACCCGCGAGAACGACAGCGGCGGCCGCGATCGGCACGGTGACTTGCTGAAAACGTCTGGCTGAATTCATCTTTCGAACCCTTCGTCGCAATTCGACGATGCGCGGATCGCAACTCGTCCCCCGTACTACGAGCCAACGCGACTACTGGTTCAACCGATCACAGCGTATCGATGAGCGCCGATACCTCGCGGGCGCAACCGTGGGCGATGGTGATGCCGGAGCCGCCGTGGCCGTAGTTGTGGACCACGGGAACCGATGACGCGTCGGCCTGCGCGATCTCCAGGCGGACTTCGGCGCGACCGGGCCGCAGTCCGACGACCGTTTCGATAATCTCCGCGCCGGTCAGCTGCGGTACGAGGTCTCGGCAGCGACGCAGGATCGACTGTGTCAGTTGCGGATCGGGAGTGCGATCCCATGCGCCCGTCTCCAATGAGCCGCCGAGGATGCAGTCGTGGGTGCGGGGATGGACATAGGCTCGTCCGAGGGGGTGTGCTTCGTCACGTACCGACACCGAGATACCCGGATTGGTGATGCGCACGATCTGGCCGCGGATCGGGTAGACGTCGGCATCATCTGCCAGTGGACCGGCACGCAGGCCCGCGCAGTTCACGATGACATCGGGCGCCAGATCGTCGAGCTCGTCCAGACTTCCGATCGTCCGCCGAACCCAGTACGCGCCCGCCTCACGAACCTGAGATGCCAACCACGGCAGGAAGATCGGCATCTCTAGCAGCGGAACGGCGAACCGGAACCCGAATCGGTACTGCGGCGGGAGTTCGTCCGTCCGCGCCCGCCGGAACGCTCGGACGGCCTCGGACCAGGACGGTGTCGCCGGTTCGTCGCGATAGACCGCGAGCGATTCACACATGCGCGCGCCAGGGGTACCGGCTCGCGCGAGTCGTTCCAGATGGGTGAACGTTTCGACGCTCCAGGCGGCGACGCGCTCGGTCGGCCCGGCCGCGGTGGGAAACCACACCGCGGCGGCCAGAAACGATGTCGTCGAGTCGATGGGCGCCGCGCTCACCACCACGACATGGTGCCCGCCGCGCAGCAGTTCGAATGCCGTTGACAGGCCGACGATTCCGGATCCGACTACCACCGCTCGCACGGCGATTATTTTACCACCATTGAGTGTACCGCTATTTGACGATACATTATTCAACGATACGATTCGGGGAGCGCGGGAGGCACTGTGGCTGACGTATTGCATGACGAGGACGTCGGGTATCAGAAGAGTCTCCGCCCGCGTCAGTTACAGATGATCGCGATCGGCGGCGCCATCGGGACCGGGCTGTTCCTGGGTGCGGGCGGTCGGTTGGCCAGCGCCGGTCCCGGGCTGGTTCTGGTCTACGCCGTATGCGGAGTGTTCGTCTTCTTCGTGCTCCGCGCGCTGGGCGAGCTGGTACTGCACCGTCCGTCGTCGGGGTCGTTCGTCTCCTACGCCCGCGAGTTCTACGGCGAGAAACTCGCGTATGCGGTCGGCTGGATGTATTTCTTCCACTGGTGCATGAGCGGCATCGTGGACATCACCGCCATCGCCACCTATGTCCACTACTGGTCGGCCTTCGGCTCGATTCCGCAGTGGGTCATCGCGCTGATCGCGCTGGCCGTGGTGGTGGCGATCAATCTGGTCTCGGTGCGCTGGTTCGGTGAGCTGGAATTCTGGGCCGCGCTGATCAAAGTTGTCGCGCTGGTGAGCTTTCTGGTGATCGGCACGGTCTTTCTCGTCGGCCGCTTCCGGATAGCAGGCGAAAGTACCGGGCCCGGTGTCCTGCGTGACCACGGCGGACTGTTCCCGACCGGGTTGCTGCCGTTGGTCGTCGTCACGACCGGTGTCGTATTCGCCTACTCCGCAGTGGAATTGGTGGGCACCGCCGCCGGAGAGGCGGAAAATCCCGCGAAGATCATGCCGCGCGCCATCAACTCGGTGATCGCGCGCATCGCCGTGTTCTACGTCGGTTCGCTGGTGCTGCTCAGCCTGCTGCTGCCCTACACCGCCTTCCGTGCGGGGCAGAGCCCGTTCGTCACGTTCTTCGCCAAAATCGGTGTGGAGGGCGCGGATTCCGTCATGAATCTGGTCGTACTGACGGCGGCGTTCTCCAGCCTCAATGCGGGCCTGTACTCGACGGGTCGAATCCTGCGCTCCATGTCGATGAACGGCAGCGCCCCCGCCCGCGCCGCCAAGCTGTCGGCGAACGGGGTTCCCTATGTTGGAATTCTGGCCACCGGTGCGATCGCCCTGACCGGCGTCGGACTCAATGCGGTGGTCCCCGAGCAGGCTTACGAGATCGTGCTGAACATGTCGGCCCTCGGCGTCATCACCGCCTGGGCGGCAATCGTCCTGTGCCAATTGCAACTCTGGCGCTGGTGGCGCGACGGCCGCGCGACCCGCCCCGCATTCCGCCTGATCGGCACCCCCTACACCGGCATCGCCACCCTGGTCTTCCTCGCCGGTGTAGTAGCGCTGATGGCGAGCAGCGGAAGCGCCGAACAGCGCAGCGCAATCGTCGCCGTACCGCTGATCATGGTTCCGGTCCTGGTCGGTGGCTGGTTCCTCAGACGACGAACCGCGAGAGCGCCAGTCCAGACGGCGGCGGACTCCGAATCGTCTCAATAGAAACGCCGGTCGGGTCACGGCGAGTCGCGGAAGAACTCTGATTTTCCCCGTTTAAGAGGTGCTCTGGGGTGGTACCTATCCCACGGCAGGCCGTGACCTCTGCATACTTCGGGCTATTCGGACGGGAATCGGTCACACACGTGACAACTGAATTGGTGAGTTCCCAGGGGTTGACTCGGGGACGAGCCCTCGAACTTGGATCCGCGGACGGTCGACAGAGGGTGAGACGACGTGCGCGGTACCCGTCTGCCCGCATAAACGCGAACGGACGGGCTGCGCGGCGCCCCCGGCAGGAATCGAACCTGCGACCTAGGGATTAGAAGGCCCTTGCTCTATCCAACTGAGCTACGGAGGCAGTGGGTTCCACCATGGCCGACATTGGCCGTGCTGTCCAGCGCGCCAAGTATAGCGACCGTCCAGATGGCTAGGTTCTTAGCGTCAGCAACATTTCAGCCACCTGCGGTGTACGGGCCAAGCGAGTCGCGGCATGATCGACATCGCACCTCCGATCCGTTAGTCACCATATCGGCCCAAACCCCGCCGGGCCACGCATTAAGGGCCGACTACGCTCAGTGCCATGTCGTCACCGCAGGACCCGTCCGTCGCACCCGAGCTCGAAACGGGTAAGCCGGGCTCCGGGGCGACCTTCGCGACCTTGACGGTGCTGGCCGGTGCCATCGCCGCGGTGGTCGCCGCGATGATCGTCGGACTGTCGGCGGCGCAGGCGCTGAGTCTGCTCGGTATTCCGGATCCGGGACCGCTGACCACCTATGGCCTGCCCGCGGTGCGCGCACTCGCCGATCTGTCCGCGGCGCTGACCGTCGGCTCGCTGCTGCTCGCCGCATTCCTGGTGCCGCCACAGGCCGATGGGCTGCTCGATGTCGGCGGATATCGGGCGGTGCGGCGCGCCTCGAACTTCGCGTTGACCTGGGCGTGTTGTGCGGCGCTGCTCATACCGCTGACGGTGTCGGACACCACCGGGCAGCCGGTCGGGCAGATCTGGCGGCCGGAGCAGCTGTGGCGCGCGATCGACCAAGTCGAACTGGCCCAGGCGTGGCGCACGACGGTGGTGTTCGCGCTGGTCGTCGCGGTGGGTTGCCGCCTCGCACTGCGTTGGGGATGGACCCCGGTGCTGTTCGGCGGCGCGATCGTGACCATGATGCCGCTTGCGCTGACCGGGCATTCCTCCGCGGGCGGCGCGCACGACCTGGCCACCAACAGTCTGATCCTGCACCTGGTTTCGGCCGCGGTATGGGTCGGCGGATTGTTCGCGGTGCTCGCGCATGCGCTGCGCGGCGGCGACCACACCGATGTCGCGGCCAGGCGGTTCTCGCTCACCGCCACCATCGCCTTCGTCGTGATCGGCGTCAGCGGTGTGATCAATTCCTGGGTGCGCGTGCCGTGGAGCGATCTGTTCACCACCACCTACGGCCGACTCGTGATCGCCAAGGCCTGCGCACTCGCAGTGCTCGGCGTATTCGGATATCTGCAGCGCCGCGCCAGCCTCCCCGCGCTCGCGGCGAATCCGCGTGACCGCGCCGCGCTCATCCGATTCGGTGGGCTGGAGGTGCTGATCTTCGCGGCCACGATGGGTCTGGCCGTCGGGTTGGGGCGCACGCCGCCACCGCCGCCGGCCAGTGTGCCGACACCGGCCGAGGTGGAACTCGGCTACACTCTCGACGGTCCGCCGACGGCCTCGCGAATACTGTTCGACTGGCGCTTCGATTTGATCTTCGGCACGCTGGCCATCGTGCTTGCCGTGCTGTACCTGCTCGGTGTGCGGCGGTTGCGCGCGCGGGGGGACGCCTGGCCGGTCGGGCGGACCATCGCCTGGTTGTCGGCCTGCGCAATCCTGCTTTTCGCCACCTCGTCGGGGGTCGGGCGGTACTCGCCCGCGGTCTTCAGCGTGCACATGGGACAGCACATGGCGCTATCGATGCTCGCGCCGATTCTGTTCGCGCTCGGCGGTGCGGTCACCCTCGCGCTGCGGGCGTTGCCTGCGGCGGGGCGCGGCGGCGTTCCCGGGCCGCGGGAGTGGATTCTGGCGGCGGTGCACAATCCGGTCTCGCGTTTTCTGACCCATCCGATCGTCGCGTCGGTGATCTTCGTCGGCGGGTTCTACGCCCTGTACATGGGCGGCATCTACGACTCGTTCGTCGACTCCCACGCGGCGCATCTGATGATGAATCTGCATTTCCTGCTCAGCGGCTATCTGTTCTATTGGGTGGTCATCGGCATCGACCCCAAGCCGCGCCAAGTGCAGCCGCTGACCAAGCTGGGCATGGTGTTCGGGTCCCTGCCCTTCCACGCCTTCTTCGGCATCGCGCTGATGAGCATGACCACCGTGATGGGCGGATGGTTCTTCCGCAGTCTTGCCCTCGGCTGGAACAGCGACCTGCTCGGTGATCAGCGCACCGGCGGTAGCCTGGCGTGGGCCAGCGGTGAGGTGCCGTTGGTCGTGGTGATGTTGGCGCTGCTCATCCAGTGGTCGCGCAGCGATGCGAAACTCGCGAAACGGACCGACCGGGCCGCCGATCGCGACCACGACGCGGAGCTGGCCGCCCACAATGCCATGTTCGCCGAGCTGGCCAAACGTGATCGAGGAATACGTCATTGAGCTCCCATCGAGGTGCAAGCGTGAGTGAGCGGAGTACCGCGGTGGTCGAGAACAGGCACGCCCGACGGGTATATCGATCCGACGTGCGGGCGGCCCGCAGACGGCTGGCCGGTCAGGTGCGCAAGACACCGGTATTCCATACCTCGATCATCGGACCGAACGGGCCGGTTCCGGTCACGCTGAAACTCGAGTACCTGCAGCACGGTGGGACATTCAAGGTGCGCGGCAGCTTCAACGCGCTGCTGGAGTCCTCGGCTCAGGTCGACCACGTGGTCATCGCCTCCGGTGGGAACGCCGGGATCGCGGCCGCGCTTGCCGCGGCTCGTCTCAGCAAGACGTGCACGGTCGTGGTCCCGGAGTCGGCGCCGCATACCAAGGTGGCCGCGATGTGGTCCTACGGCGCCGAAGTGCTGTGGCACGGAACGACTTACGCGGAGGCCTACAAGTACGCGACCGAACTCGCCGAAGAGCGGGGGGCGTTGCAGCTGCACGCCTACGACCTGCCTGCCGTGGTCGCCGGTGCGGGTGTCGTCGGGCTCGAGTTGGAGGAGCAGGTGCGTGGGCGGCCGCCGGTGCTGGTCGCGGTCGGTGGCGGCGGGTTGGTCGCCGGGATCGCCGCGGCGTTGGGGCGGCGTCAGCAGGTGGTCGGGGTCGAACCGGAGGGCATTCCGACGCTGAACGCCGCGCTGCAAGCGGACCGTCCGGTGGATGTGAACGTCCGCAGCATCGCGGCGGATTCCTTGGGCGCCAATCGAATCGGGGATATCGCGCTGGATGTCGCGCGACGCTATGAAGTCCGGTCGCTGCTGGTGACCGATGACGCCATCTCGACCGCTCGCGAATATTTGTGGCGCGAGTTCCGGGTCGTGGTCGAACTTGCCGGGGCAACGGCGTTGGCCGCCGTGCAGAGCGGTGCGTATGTGCCTGCCGAGGGTGAGCGGCCGGTGATCGTGCTGTGTGGCGCCAATACCGATCTGGCGGCGCTTTAATTCTTTCGGGGATTTGAAGCGGTGACTGTCCACATGTGGCGAGGTTGTCCACATTCGGGAGCCGGGTCGGCCGGAGGGGGCGCGGAGCCGTCAGGCTGAAAGGGCATCTCGGTGAGGGACCCGGGAGCCGGACGGATCGAAATGTGAAGGGGCGGAATGATGTATGAATCGATGGTTACCGTGATCGGGACCGTGGTGACCCATCCGGTCAAGCGCGATCTGACCAATGGCGAGCAGGTGGTCAGCTTCCGGATGGCGAGTAATTCCCGGCGGTTCAATCCGGAGACGGGTGAATGGGTCGACAGCGGGACCCTCTATCTCACCGTCAGCTGCTGGCGTCGTCTGGTGGTCGGTGTCGACGCCTCGTTGCGGCGCGGCGATCCGGTCATCGCCTACGGTCAGCTGCGCACCCACGAGTACCGGGCCAGGGATGGCGTGGAGCGGCGTGATGTCGAGATGCGCGCCACCTCGATCGGTCCGGACCTGTCCCGCTGCACCGCACAGGTGGTCCGGCGCGCGGTTTCGGGCGCGGCGTCGGGACCCAGTACCCTGGCACGGAATAGTTGTGACCGATCCAGCGCTGATGACCGTGCACGCGTCGATGGGGAGGGACCGGGGGAGGACGCGACGTCCCTGACTTCCGCACCGCCCCGGCTCGCGGATACCGAGCCCGTCGACGCTTGACCGCAGGCCGGATACCCCCGGCGACAGTGGTGGCTCTGCTGCATTCCATCCATACCCACACCGATAGGCTTCCCTGTATGGCTGAGTTCATCTACCAAATGAAGAAGGTTCGCAAGGCGCACGGCGACAAGGTCGTGCTCGACGATGTCACCTTGAACTTTCTTCCCGGCGCGAAGATCGGCGTCGTCGGCCCCAATGGCGCGGGTAAATCCAGCGTGCTGAAGATCATGGCCGGACTGGACCAGCCGAACAACGGAGACGCCTTCCTTTCGCCGGAGGCCACGGTCGGCATCCTGCAGCAGGAGCCGCCGCTGAACGAGGAGAAGACGGTCCGCGGCAATGTCGAGGAGGGCCTCGGCGAGGTCAAGGTGAAGCTGGATCGCTTCAACGAGATCGCCGAACTCATGGCCACCGACTACTCCGATGAGCTCATGGACGAAATGGGCAAGCTGCAGGAGTACCTCGATCACGCCGATGCCTGGGATGTCGACTCCCAGCTCGAGCAGGCCATGGATGCGCTGCGCTGCCCGCCGCCGGACGAGCCGGTCACCAACCTCTCCGGTGGTGAGCGCCGCCGCGTCGCACTGTGCAAGCTGCTGCTCAGCAAGCCCGACCTGCTGCTGCTCGACGAACCGACCAACCACCTCGACGCCGAGAGCGTGCTGTGGCTCGAGCAGCACCTGGCCTCCTACCAGGGCGCCGTCCTCGCCGTCACACACGACCGGTACTTCCTCGACAATGTCGCCGAGTGGATCCTCGAACTCGACCGCGGCCGCGCCTACCCATACGAGGGCAACTACTCCACCTACCTGGAGAAGAAGGCCCAGCGGCTCGAGGTCCAGGGCAAGAAGGATCAGAAGCTGCAGAAGCGGCTCAAGGAGGAGTTGGCCTGGGTGCGTTCCGGCGCCAAGGCCCGCCAGGCCAAGAACAAGGCCCGCCTCGGCCGGTACGAGGAGATGGCTGCCGAGGCCGAGAAGCACAGGAAGTTGGACTTCGAGGAGATCCAGATCCCGGCGGGTCCGCGTCTGGGCAATGTGGTCGTCGAGGTCGAGCATCTGGACAAGGGCTTCGGGGATCGTCAGCTCATCAAGGATCTGTCGTTCACCCTGCCGCGCAACGGCATTGTCGGTGTCATCGGTCCGAACGGTGTCGGTAAGACCACGCTGTTCAAGACGATCGTCGGGCTCGAATCGCCCGACAGCGGTGAGGTGAAGGTCGGCGAGACGGTCAAGCTGAGCTACGTCGACCAGAACCGTGCTGGCATCGACCCGAAGAAGAATGTCTGGCAGGTCGTTTCCGACGGGCTGGACTTCATCGAGGTCGGCAACCAGGAGATGCCCTCGCGCGCCTACGTCAGCGCGTTCGGCTTCAAGGGGCCGGATCAGCAGAAGCCAGCCGGGGTGCTCTCCGGTGGTGAGCGCAACCGCCTGAACCTGGCGCTGACCCTCAAGCAGGGCGGCAACCTGATCCTGCTCGACGAGCCGACCAACGACCTCGACGTGGAAACGCTGGGTTCGCTGGAGAACGCGCTCGAGCAGTTCCCGGGCTGCGCCGTGGTCATCTCCCACGACCGCTGGTTCCTCGACCGCACCTGCACCCACATCCTGGCGTGGGAGGGTGACACCGACAACGAGGCCAAGTGGTTCTGGTTCGAGGGCAACTTCGAGGCGTACGAGGCCAATAAGATCGAGCGCCTCGGCCCGGAGGCGGCCCGCCCGCACCGGGTGACGCACCGCAAGCTCACCCGCGACTGAGTCCGGCGTCCGGCGGGGCGGTTGCCATGTGCACGGCCCCGCCGGATCGGCTTTTGCGGCCAGACGCTCGTCCGCGACGGGCTCTCTAGGCCGCCCTCCTCCGCATCCGCGGGGCGGCTGAGTCGAGCCGAAACAACCATGTTTCGACCGGGCAAAGCGGCAGAGGCATCCGATTTCGGGTGCCGTTGTGGAGGCGGCGGGAATCGTGAGCGAGGGGATGGGAACGCGCGGTACAGCTACCGGCTGAGCTGTCCCGCGCCGCCGAGCAGGCGTTGCTGGCCGATGGGACCGCTGTCGGCGGGTATGGAACCGATGTATCGGCGAACCTCGGGACCGCTCACCGGGCCCGGGAGAGGATCGGCCCACTGGGCTCGATGGGAAACCTACCGGCTGGCGGGCCGAACTCGACTGCCTCCGCGGCGGGGCGTCGGTTCCGCGGCAACAGATCATCCGGGACTTCGGTAAGTCTCGTGCGAACGCGTTGAGCGATATCAAAAACCTTGTCCCGCAACATCGTCGGGCGGGAATCCAGTCGGCAGCGCCAGGACCACCGCCCGGAAGTGGGCCAAGCGGATGACACGGGATTGCGACCAGAACTGCGATGCGAGAGCCGAGCACTGTCTCCTGCTGTCCGAACGCACCTTTGTGTGAGAACTGCGGACCCACGTCCCCGCAGGACAAGAACTCCGCACACGTAGTACGGAATCCCCCCGCCTCGAGGCGGGGGAGGAATCACATCTGTGCATGACGATGTCGAGCGGTCGTTCTGTCGAAGGAATTGCGGCCAACACGCGCCGCACGGTGTCTCCACCGAAGGAAATACGGTCGACACACGCCCTTCCAAAGATCTGACTATGGTGGGGAACGTGCATGCGCAGGCGCAGTCCGGGCATTGGGTCGCTACCACCGCGATTGCGTCTACCTGACGTTGCCGGTCCGATCGGGAGCTGTGCCGGGACCATGACCTCGGCAATCAAGCGGCGAACGCTGCGGTATCGGTGAACACCCTGCATTTAGAAGGGAATTCACCCACGCGTCAGCATGGCACAGCTACTCTCGGACCGGCGTCACTTTGTTGCGGAACCGAATCCGAGGAGTTGGCGAAAAAATGACGGTCTCGTCCGAATTGTCCAGCGCGGCGTGGGCCGCGAGTTTGCCGCAGTCGCTGCGCGGCGAGCTCGCAACCCTCGAGGAGGCGTATTTCCGCCACGTCGACGCGGGCGATGTGGACTGTGCGATCACCGGGATCACTCAGATCTTCCGGCGGCATATGGAACTCGCGATGACCCGCCCCGCCGGGCGGGCGCTAGTACGGGTCTACCACCCCGACGACGGCTCCGGCCTCGGCGCCGCGGTGCAATTGGTCACCGACGATATGTCGCTGCTAGTGGAGTCGATCACCTCCTCGCTGAGCCGGATGGGCGTCAGCGTGAGCGAGGTGATCCACCCGATCTTCGAGGTGACGCGCGATCCGGACGGACGGCTGATCAGCGCCGCGCCACACGAGGTCGACAGCAACGGCACCGATGGCCTGCGCGAATCATGGATGCATCTGCAACTGCACCCGTCGACCAGTGCGGCCCTGCTGGGCCGGATCGAGCAGTCCATACCGGACGTCGTCGCGGATGTGCGTCAGGTCATCGGTGACACCGAGGCCATCAAACAGGTGCAGAGCAATCTGGCAGATGAACTGGAGGTGGCGGCGAAATCCGGCCACGCGCCGTTCTCCGATACCGATCTCGTCGATACCGCGAATCTGTTGCGCTGGTTGGCCAGTGGCAATTTCACCGTGCTCGGCTATGCCCGCTACCGGCTCAGCGCCGATCAGGAACAGACGATCTCGAACCCGCTGCCCGGCACCTGCCTCGGCGTGCTGCGCCCGGATGTCGGCACCGACTTCCATGTGCCGATCAACGCCGGCGACCGCCAGCTGCTCATGCTGACCCAGGGCCTGGTGCCCGCCACCGTGCACCGCTCGGTGTACCCGTACTTCATCGGTGTCGCCGACTTCGACGAGTCCGGCACCATCGTCGGCGAGCACTTGTTCATCGGTGTCTTCACCGTGACCGCGGTACATGAGAACGTCATGGATATCCCGGTGATCGCGCGCCGGGTGCGTTCGGTGATCGAGGAGAGCGGCTTCGATCTGGATTCGTTCTCCGGACAGGCCATGCTCGAGGTCATCCAGTCGTTTCCGCGCACCGAACTGTTCTCCTCCGATGTCGAGACCATGCGTCGCACCGCGACCGCGGTGCTGAATGTCGGTCTGCGCCGACAGGTTCGGCTGTTTCTGCGCTCGGACGGCTACGGCCGGTTCGTCGCGTGCCTGGTTTATCTGCCCCGGGATCGCTACACCACGCGGGTGCGGCTGGAGATGCAGGAAATCCTGGTGCGCGAACTGGGCGGTGTCTCCATCGACTATTCGGCGCGGGTCAGCGAAAGCGAGCTGGCCAGTGTGTATTTCACGGTGCGCATGCCGGAGTCCGAGCTCGGGGTGCCGCGCGAATCGGTTGCCCAGGCCGACACCTCCGAGGCCAATCGGCTGCGCATCCAGAACCTGCTCGCCGAGGCGACGCACACCTGGGACGACCGCCTCAACGATGCGGTGAGCACCTCGACCGTGCTGGATCCCGGCGTGGTGCAGCGCTACGCCGAGGCATTTCCGGAGGCCTACAAACAGGATTTCGCCGCCGAGCGCGCCCTGGCCGATGTGGTCCGGCTGGAGGGCCTCGCTTCGGGTTCCATCGACCAATACCTGTATCGCCGTGCGGATTCGGTGCCGGGTTCTTGGCGGTTCACGCTCTACATCGGCGGCAGCGGCATCTCGCTGAGCCAGGTGTTGCCTGTGCTGCAGAGCCTCGGCGTCGAGGTGGTCGACGAGCGGCCGTATCAGATTCTCTTGGATCCGGTGCTCGGCGATGACGGCGGCGAACGCTGGATCTATGACTTCGGCTTGCTGGCTCGCCCGGAATTGCTGCGCAGTTCGCTGGACCGGGATCTGGATGCCGAACTGCTGGAGTCTTCGGCGAGGGCCGATGCGCTCGAATCGGAGGAGCGTGGGCTGCACGACCGGTTCACCGAGGCCTTCGAAGCGGTCTGGTTCGGGCGTGGCGAAGCCGACGGGCTCAATGAACTCGTGCTGCGCGCCCGGCTGACGTGGCGGACCGCATCGATCCTGCGGATGTACGCGAAGTATCTGCAGCAGGCCGACTTCCCGTACAGCCAGGCGAATATCACCAGGGTGCTGCTCGCCTACCCGGATATCGCGCGGCTGTTCGTCGATCTGTTCGCGGCGCGGTTCGATCCGGATACCGAATCGGCCGAGCACGCCGCCGAACTGGAGACCCGGGTCCGCGGCCGCATTGATGAGGTCGTCAGCTTGGACGCCGACCGGATCCTGCGTGCGATCCTGTCGCTGGTCAAGGCGACGCTGCGGACGAACTACTACATAACCGATGCCCAGGGCAATTCGCGCGGATACATCTCGGTGAAGGTGGAACCGCGCGAGATCGCCGAATTGCCCAAGCCGAGGCCGCAATTCGAGATCTTCGTGTATTCGCCGCGGGTCGAGGGTGTGCATCTGCGCTTCGGTCCGGTGGCGCGTGGCGGGTTGCGCTGGTCGGACCGTCTGGAGGATTTCCGCACCGAGGTCCTGGGCTTGGTGAAGGCGCAGGCGGTGAAGAACGCGGTCATCGTGCCGGTGGGTGCCAAGGGCGGTTTCGTGGTGAAGCAGCCGCCCGCCGCTACCGGTGATCCGACCGCGGATCGGCAAGCACTCGGCGCGGAGGGCGTCGAATGCTATCGGACCTTCATCTCTGGTCTGCTCGATGTCACCGATAACGTCGACCGTGCGACCGGTGCGGTACTGCCGCCCGAGCGAGTCATCCGCCGCGACAGCGATGACACCTACCTCGTGGTGGCCGCCGATAAGGGGACCGCGACCTTCTCCGATATCGCCAACGACGTGGCCCAGCGCTACGGCTTCTGGCTCGGTGACGCATTCGCCTCCGGTGGTTCGGCGGGGTACGACCACAAGGCGATGGGCATCACCGCCAAGGGTGCGTGGGAGAGCGTGAAGCGCCACTTCCAGGAGATGGATATCGACACGCAGACAACCGATTTCACTGTGGTCGGGGTCGGCGATATGAGCGGCGATGTCTTCGGCAACGGCATGCTGCTGTCCGAGCACATCCGATTGGTCGCGGCCTTCGACCACCGGCACATCTTCCTGGACCCGGAGCCCGTCGCGGACACCTCGTTCCGAGAGCGGCAGCGGATGTTCGCACTGCCACGCTCGTCCTGGGCCGATTACGACACCTCGCTGATCAGCACCGGCGGCGGCGTCTGGGATCGCACCGTGAAGTCGGTGCCGATCAGCCCGCAGGCCCGGAAGGCGTTGGGGCTGGCAGATGATGTAATCGCCCTGTCACCGCCGGAACTGGTGCGGGCGATTCTGCTCGCGCCGGTTCAGCTGCTGTGGAACGGCGGCATCGGCACCTACATCAAGGCGAGTACCGAGACCAATGCCGAGGTCGGCGACAAGTCCAATGACGCGGTGCGCGTCAATGGAAATAAGCTGCGGGTCAAGGTGATCGGTGAGGGCGGCAATCTGGGTGCGACCGCGCTGGGCCGAATCGAGTTCTGCCGCAACGGCGGCAAGATGAACACCGACGCACTGGACAACTCGGCCGGTGTCGACTGCTCCGACCACGAGGTCAATATCAAGGTGCTGCTCGACGGCGTGGTCAGCGCGGGCGTACTGCCCGAGGCCGAACGCAATCCGCTGCTCGCCTCGATGACCGATGAGGTCGCCCAGATGGTGTTGCAGGACAACGTCTCCCAGAACTTCCTGATGGGCATCTCCCGGGCCGAGGCAGCCGGGATGCTGAATGTGCACCAGCGGCTCATCGAAGATCTGGAGGCGCGTCGCGGGGTGGATCGCGAGCTGGAGGCGCTGCCCTCGGAGGTGGAGATCAAGCGCAGGATCGAAGAGGGCACGGGTCTCGCGTCGCCGGAATTGTCCAATCTCATGGCGCACGTGAAGCTTTCGCTCAAGGCCGACCTGCTCGAAACCGATCTCCCGGATATCGCGTATTTCGCCACCCGGCTGCCGGAGTACTTCCCGACACCGCTGCGCGAGCGTTTCGGCACCGCCATCAAGCGGCACCGACTGCGTCGCGAGATCACCACCACCATGGTGGTGAACGAGATGGTCGACTACGGCGGCATCTCCTATGCCCATCGGCTGAACGAGGAGATCGGCGCCAGCTCGTCCGACGCCGTGCGCGCATTCGCGGCGGCCAGCGAGATCTTCGATCTGCACGATCTGTGGGCGCGGATCCGGGCCACCGATGCCGCGGTGTCGGTGCGCGACGAACTCGAGCTGGAGACCAAGCGGACGCTGGACCGCGCCTCGCGCTGGTTGCTGAGCAACCGTCCGCAGCCGATCGCGGTCGGTGCGGAGATCAACCGGTACAGCCGGGGCGTGCGGGAACTGGCGCCGAATGTGCCCGGCTGGCTGCGCGGACATCATGTCTCGACGCTGACCGATCAGTCCGCCGAAGTGATCGCCCGCGGCGCGCCGACCGATCTCGCCACCGAGGTCTTCGGGCTGCTGAATCTGTTCCCGCTGCTCGATGTGTTGGATATCGCAGATATCACCGATCGCAGCGGTGAGGAGGTCGGCTCGCTGTACTACGCGCTCAACGATCACCTCAAGATCGATTGGCTGTTGCAGGCGGTCAGCCACCTGGAACGCGGCGATCGCTGGCATGCGTTGGCCCGGCTCGCACTGCGTGACGATATGTACGGATCGCTGCGCTCGCTGACCCTCGACGTGCTCTCCGGGGGCGACCCGGAGGAGACAGCGGACGAGAAGATTGCATACTGGGAGTCGAAAAACCAGTCCCGGCTCGGGCGCGCTCGGGCCGCGCTGTCGGAGTTGTTCGAGTCCGGAACCCACGATCTCGCCACGCTGTCGGTTGCAGCGCGGCAAGTGCGAAGCATGGTGAGCGGGGTGGGCGCTCAATCGGAGGTACCGCGTTGACCAGTTCGTTCAACCGTAATGGGAGCGCGCTCGGCGACAGCCTGCTGCTGCCCAAGCGCTTCCACGCCAAGGTAGACGTCAGGTGGTCGGACATGGACGTGTTCCAGCACGTCAACCATGCCCGCATGGTGACGTTGCTGGAGGAGGCGCGGATTCCGTGGCTGTTCGAGGACGGGCGCCCGACCGCGCCGTTGCGTGAGGGCTGTGTGCTGGCGGACCTTCGGGTCCGCTACCGCGGCCAGCTGCGGCACGAGGACACCCCGCTCGATATCGCGATGTGGATCGAGCAGTTGCGCGCGGTCGACTTCACCATCGGTTACGAGGTCCGGGCCAATGGCGCGGCCCCGGACTCGCCTGCGGCGGTGATCGCCTCCACCCAGATCGCGGCCTTCGATATGCGCACGCAGCGCCTGCGTCGGCTCACCGATGGCGAACGTGATTACCTCTCCGAGTGGAAAGACTGACAGCGGCGCGAATCGACTCGGCGGGAGCTGGTGGCCGATCCGGCGGACATGTTCGGCTCGATCGCGGGCAGTGGTGGAATGGTCGTGTGGTGATGGCTGAATCCAGTTGCGGCGCAAAGATGGTGACGCGCTGATGTCGGGGCAGCGGGTGCTCGATGTTTCCGATCCGGCCGAGCGTGAGAACCTGGCGACGTTTCTGACCCGGGCGACGCGTTTGGACCCCGCGGCGGTGGTGCGTATGCGCCGTCGCGGGGAACGGTACGTATCCGCATGGGTGGCAACGGGTTTCGAGGCGCTCGCGGTGCGCACCGTGGTCGCCGAGCTCAGTGTCGACGATGTCACCGTCGGTGCCGATCTGGTGCTGGCCGGTTTGCCGTCCGGCAGTCCGATCGATCTCGGCTACTCGATGGATTCGGCCTGGCGCGGTGCGCTGCCGCCGGATGTCGGCTTCGAACATGTCGATGACGTGCCTGCGCGCACCCTCGTCGAACTCGCCGAACAGGGGGCGGCGCTGGCCAAGGAGCACGGCAGCAGTCACGGCCCGCCCGCCTCCCTGCTGGACCAGACGGTGCTCACCGTATCGGCGGCCGAAGCTCGGGTGCAGGTGCCGATGCGCGTCGTATTCGCTCTCACCGCAATGGATTTCATTCCGCACTCCGGTGATAAAGCCGACCCGCGCCGCATCCCGCCCGCCGAGATCGTCCGCGTGCGGGCCACCAGAACTTGGTTGCGTCTCGATGCGCGCTACGGCTCGGTAGCCCGCCGCCGCGGTGGCGGCATCCCGCTCACTCCCAGCTAGGCTCCCGCACAGCTGCTGCCGCGAACGCTGACCGGGCCGCTCGATCGGTCCGCTGTTCCCTCGAGCGGCCCGTGGTCGGCGCGGGTGTCGAAGCGCCACAGCCGCTGGTCGATCAGATGCTCGACCAGCTCCGGCTCAGCGCCGGATCTCACCGCACTCTTCTTCAACCCCCGAGTCAGGAAACGCCGAACAGGCGCAGGGCGGCGGTAATGGCTGCGGCGGCCAGTATCACCACAAGCATGGGCTGGTTGCGCCAGGCCAGGAGGCCGCCGACGAGAACGCCTGCGGGAAGGGCGAATCCGAGATGGCCGGAGCCGGTGGGCAGGGTGGTGACGGCGACCATCGCGGCCAACAGCACGACCGCGCCGATCTCCAGGAGCTTCGTCGCCCGCTCCGGGAAGCGGATGCGATTGCGCAGAGCAGGACCCGACGAACGGAACGCGTAGGTTCCGGCGGACAAAGCGCCCATGGCCGCCAGCAAGACCGGTGTGATCATACCTGCCCCTCGTGGGTGCTCGGCTGCGCACCACGGGCGGCGGTGTTGTTGTCGCGCTCGCTCATGATGCCCGCGCCACGCCCGGGTTGTCGCCGTCCCGGTTCGAGATCGCGAAGAACAGTCCCGAAAGCGCAACCAGCACAGGCATTCCAGCGGGCAGGAACGGAGCGCTCGCCACGGCGGCGGTGGCGCCGATCAGTGCGGCGCGCAAGGTGCCGCGTGCTCGGAGTGCGGGCATGATCAGCGACAACAGCACCGCAGGGAACACCGCGTCCAACCCGATCGCACCGGTATCTGGCACCACGGTCCCGATCAGCGCACCGATTGCCGCACCACCCGGCCATGCGATGAGCACGCCCAACCCGCTCACCCAGTACGCGGCCCGCCGTCGCGCCACATCGGGCTGGGCCAGTGCCAGCGCGACGGATTCGTCGTTCATCACATGCACGCCGATGCGCCGCCGCCATCCGGTGCCGACCACATCGGGCACCGACAGCCCGTACGGCAGATGCCGGGCATTGACCAGCAGTCCGGCCAGCACCGCCGCGATCGGGCTGCCACCGGCGGCCATGATACCGATGAACAGGAACTCCGCCCCGCCCGCGAGCACCACGACCCCGAGCACAACCGGTACCCAGAGCGGAAATCCGGAGGTGACAGCGGTCGCACCGTAGGAAACACCGATCAGCCCGACCGCGAGCAGTACCGCCGCGATCCCGGAGAGTGTGTCCCGATCGAGTGTTCGCCATATCGAACGCATGTAGCTTATAGTGAACATGGCGGGACGATTCGTCAATATGGTTCTCTGTTGGGCGGCCGGTTACTTGACGGGAGCGGAAATGGAGCAGAGTCCGACGACGCCACAGGCGGTGATCGCCGCTGCCCTGCGCCGCGAACGCACCCGCGCCGGGCTATCGCTCACCGAGGTCGCCAACCGCGCGGGTGTGGCGAAATCCACACTGTCCCAACTGGAATCCGGCACCGGCAATCCGAGCCTGGAGACCTTGTGGGCGCTGTGCGTCGCCCTGGATATGCCCTTCTCACGGCTGCTCGACCCGCCGCGGCCCACCGTTCACGTCATCCGCGCGGGGGAGGGGCCGGTGGTCGCCGCCGCCGAGTCCGAGTACCGCGCAACGCTGCTGGCGGCCGGTCCGGCCAACTCCCGCCGTGATCTGTTCCGCATCACGTCCGAACCCGGTCATGCGCGCAAATCGGAGCCGCATATCCCGGGCGTGGTCGAGCACGTGCTCCTCGCCAGTGGACGCGCGCTCGTCGGCCCGATCGACGCACCCGTCGAGCTAGCTCCCGGCGACTACATCGCCTACCCGGGCGACGCACCGCACGTCTTCGAGGCCCTCGAAGCCGACACCTGGGCCACCTTGGTCGTCGAATACACGTGATCGGCTCGTCCGGCGATCACCGGGCTGCCGGAATTCCGGCCCGGTGACGACCTCGCCGAACACATCGCGGGCGCCCCGCCCTGGAGGATCGACGGCGACATCCTGATCGTCATGACCTCCGGCCGCGGCACATCTCGCCTGAGGACATGCGAAACCCGCTCAGGCCACGCATGCCTCGAGGCTTCAGGCAGCGCCCTCACCGAGATACTGCAACCACACCGGATCAAGATCGGCGGTCGTGGACAACAGCCGCCAATGCGGCCCCTTCGGCGAAACCAGCGGCGAACGCAACGTCCACCCCAGCTCGCTGAGCAGCTTGTCGGCCTTGCGGTGGTTGCACGGCGCGCAGCTCGCGACGCAGTTCTCCCAGGAATGTTCGCCCCCGCGGCTGCGCGGTATGACGTGGTCGATGGTCTCCGCCTTCCCGCCGCAATAGCCGCAGCGGTAGCGGTCGCGGTGCATGAGGGCGGCACGGGTCATCGGGACGCGCGCGCGATAGGGCACGTGCACATAGCTGCGCAGCCGGATGACGGAGGGAATCGTGACGGCGGACTCGGCGGAATGCACCACCGAACCCTCGGGGTCGTGGTGGACGGTGTCGGCTTTATCGCAGATGAGAAGTACGACGGCGCGGCGCGCGGACAGTGCGGTGAGCGGCTCGTAGGTGGCATTCAGAAGCAGCACCCGGCGCTTCAACCAGCTGGCGGCCTCGTTCTGGACGGGCGTGAGGTGTGGAATGTGGTGAGCAGGCTCACCGGTGCGATGGGCACCCGGATGGTGGTCGGACAAGATGTGCAGCGGAGTAGCCCCCGACCCACGATTGTGGACGTCGGCGGGCTGGAGTTGTCGGTGCGTCCTGGCCTCATGTGATCGGCCGTGCCGCTGCTTCATAGTGACCCCGGTTTCTTCGTAATCAAGATCATGTGGTATCTCGGCAGAGACTGCCACCCAGTTGACCATGGAACGCCTGCTATTGCACGGTGATTTCGCACAATGTCGGATGAACTGTGGTTGAAGGGCCGCCCGTTCGTAACGCGGGCACAATGGACGGCGGCACATTGCCCCGATCGAGAGGACCTGATGAGTTCCGGCGAGCAGACAGCCACGTCGTTCTACGAGGCGATCGGTGGTGCGGAGACGTTCCAGCGGATCATCGCGGCGTTCTATCGCGAGGTGGCGGGCGATGAGGTGCTGCGCCCGCTGTATCCGGAGCAGGACCTCGGACCGGCCGAGCGCCGCCTGCGCATGTTCCTGGAGCAGTACTGGGGCGGGCCGCGCACCTACTCCGACGAACGTGGGCACCCGCGGCTGCGGATGCGGCATATGCCGTTCAAAATCGGTCCGGTGGAGCGCGACGCGTGGCTGCGCTGCATGCACATCGGCGTGGCGGAAATCGAACCGGAAATCCTGGACGACGAACATCGCAAGGCATTGCTCGACTATTTGGAGATGGCGGCAAATTCGCTGATGAATGCGGCTTGGTGAGATCATTTCGTCGAGTTCCCGGGTCAGCGCCGGGGTTTCGGCTCGGGTTGAGCAACGCTGACAATTTGCCGGATGTCGCAGAACACAGTTGAGCTTGGGCGAATTCACCGAAAATCTTTGGCACTATTGCGGATGTGACTGATACACCTGCCGTGCCGGCGTCGGTGGATCGCACCGCCCAACCTTGGTGGCGGTCGGCCGTGTTCTACCAGGTCTATCCGAGATCCTTCGCGGACTCCGACGGTGACGGGATCGGCGATCTCGGTGGAGTTCGCGAGAAGCTCGGCTACCTCGAACTTCTCGGGGTGGACGCGCTCTGGATCTGTCCGGTGATGCGGTCGCCGATGGCCGACGGCGGCTACGACGTCGCCGATCCGCGCGATATCGACGCGCTGTTCGGCGGTATGGCGGCGATGGACGAGTTGATCGCCGAGGCGCACGACCGCAATCTCAAGGTCACCATGGATCTGGTGCCGAACCACACCAGTGATCAGCATCCGTGGTTCGCCGCGGCACTGGCCGCCGCACCCGGCAGCCATGAACGCGAGCGCTACATCTTCCGCGACGGCCGCGGACCCGACGGCGCCACGCCGCCGAACAACTGGCCGAGCATCTTCGGTGGACCCGCCTGGACCCGGATCACCGAGGCCGACGGCACCCCCGGCCAGTGGTACCTGCACATCTTCGCGCGCGAGCAACCCGATCTGAACTGGCAGAATCCCGAGGTCGCCGCCGATTTCGAGCAGACGCTGCGATTCTGGCTCGACCGCGGCGTCGACGGCTTCCGCCTCGATGTCGCGCACGGCATGGCCAAACCGGACGGACTGCCCGATATGGTGCGCGTCGATACCAAGATGCTCGTGCACGACGACAGCGATCCGCGCTTCAACAATCCCAATGTGCACGAGATCCACCGCCGCATCCGCAAGGTGCTCGACGAGTATCCGAACGCGGTCTCGATCGGCGAGGTGTGGGTCGACGACAACACCCGATTCGGCGAGTACGTCCGACCGGACGAACTGCACCTGGCCTTCAATTTCCGTCTCGCCGAGACCGAATTCGCCGCCGATCCGGTGCGGGCCGCGATCGACAATTCGCTCGCGGCCGTCGCGCCGGTGGGCGCCTCGCCCACCTGGACCCTGTCCAACCACGACATCGAGCGCGAGGTCACCCGCTATGGCGGCGGTCCGGTCGGGGTGGCGCGGGCG
Organism: Nocardia pseudovaccinii; assembly: GCF_050942345.1. Taxonomy (NCBI): domain Bacteria; kingdom Bacillati; phylum Actinomycetota; class Actinomycetes; order Mycobacteriales; family Nocardiaceae; genus Nocardia; species Nocardia pseudovaccinii. Next base: position 8,025,073 of record NZ_CP192074.1, on the reverse strand, counting down.
CGCGCGATGATGATGGTGGAGTTGGCGCTGCCCGGTGCTGTCTTCATCTACAACGGCGCCGAACTCGGACTGCCGAATGTGGACGATCTGCCCGAGGCGGTGCTGCAGGATCCGGTCTGGGAGCGTTCCGGACATACCGAGCGCGGACGCGACGGCTGCCGGGTGCCGATTCCGTGGGAGGGCGCGACGCCGCCGTTCGGCTTCACCACGGCCGAGCGGTCCTGGCTGCCGATACCGCCGGAATGGGCGTCGTCGTCGGTCGAGGCGCAGTTGGAGGCGCTGGGCTCCACGCTGTCGCTGTATCGCCTGGCGATCGAATTACGCGGTGTCCGACCGGAATTCGCGGGCCTGCGGATCGAGTGGTACGGCAGCCCGTCGGGTTGCCTGGCCTTCCGTCGACCGGGTGGACTGGTCTGCGTGCTGAACGCATCCCCGGTGCCGATCTCCCTGCCGCCGGGCGATGTACTGCTCGTCAGCGCTCCACCGGTGAACGGGCAGTTGCCCGCGAATGCCGCCGCCTGGCTGGTGTGACCGGACAACACGAGTTCGACCAGAGCGCGAACTACTACAGAGGATCGTCTACCTTTGTTCCGTGAGCATTCTCGAGACAGTGCTGATCTTCCTCGGCATCCCGCTGGTGATCTACGGCGCGATCGCCGGATTGTCGTTTCTCGGCAAGCCACTGCCCGGCGAGAAGCCGGTCCACTTCGATCTCGGTCAGAAGTGGACGCAGCCTCCCGTGCTGTGGAGTGCTACCGACGAGGTGACCGGATCGGGTCACCACGCTGAGTCGTCGCATGGGCACCATGCGGCAATCGAATCCACCGACGTGGAGCTGATCGGAGGCCGGGCAAGTGGCAAGTTCTAATTGGCCCGCGGTAGTCGAATCCGAACTGCCGCACGGTTCGGTGGTCACCAGCAGCGGCCGCGTCTCGGGTGTGCACGAGGCCGGCGCGGTGTTCAAGGAAGCCCCGTTCAGCGATGACGAGCGGCTCACCATGGACAACGTACTCAGCGAGGCGACCCGCGCGACCAAGGTGCGCTTCAACATCTACATCGGTGATCTCGGCGCGGATCCGGCCGCCGGTGCGGACGCGGTCTTCCCCGCGACCCCGGAGGCCGCGCGTTCGGTGCTCATCGCGGTTTCGCCCAATGACAAGGCCATCGAGGTGCGCTCCGGCCACGAGGTCGCCGATCGCGCCAACGACCGCGTCTGCCAGCTCGGCGTCACCGCCGCGCTGAGCTCGTTCCGGCAGGGCCAGCTCATCGACGGCTTGGTCTCCGCGGTTCGCGTGATGGCCGCCGCCATCGGTCGCTGATCGTTCCACGTCCGGCGCGTTCACCTCGGTTGAGGTGAACGCGCCGTTTGTGTTTCAGCGCTGGGTGTTTCAGTCCTGGGCGTCGAAGGCGCGGGCGCGCAATGAGCGTTCGATGCCCGCCTTGCCCTCGATCACCAGGCGCCGCAGCGCGGGCGGATGGTCGTCGGCGAGGAACTTGTCCGCCGTCGCGACGGCTTCCTCGCTGATCGCCCACGCCGGATAGAGCCCGATGACCACGGTCTGCGCGACCTCGCTGGAGCGGCGCTCCCAGACGCCGGGAACCTCGGCGAAATAGCGCTCCACGTACGGCGTCAGCAGCTCACCCTGGCCGTTGGGCGCAAAGCCGCCGACGATCGAGCGGGCGGTGATATTCGGGACCGAATCGTCGGACATCACCGTCGTCCAGGCCTGCTCCTTCACCTCGGCGATCGGACGGGCCGTCGCCGCGGCCGCGGCGTGCCGCTTACCCGCCGCGGTCGGATCGTTGGACAACTCCGTATCGATCGTGGGGGTGGCGAGCCCTTCGGCGTCGATCTCACCGGCGGCGGCGAGTGCGGTGACCAGCCGCCAGCGCAGATCGGTGTCGACGATCAGACCCGGGAGACCGACCTTCGCCGGATCGCCGTCGAGCAGTTCACCCAGCACCTCGGTGTGCCAGTCCGACAGCTTGGCGCCGGTGAGTGCGTTGACGAAGGCGAGTTGGTGGTCCGAACCCGCCTCGGCCTCGCGAGCGAGCTCCAGCAGCCGATTGGCGTATTCGGGCCAGCCGGTGGTGGTGGCCCATTCCGGATCCGCGTAGCTGCCGATCGCGGTGTTGGCCTGCATCAGGAGTCGTTGCACCACACCGATTTCGGATTCGGCGCCGATGCCGCGCTGGACCAGGGCGACGAAATCGCGGGCCCGGAATTCGGCCTGCCTGGTCATCTCCCAGGCGGCCGACCAGGCCAGCGTGCGGGGGAGCGGTTCGGCGATATCGGCGATGCGGTTGACCAGCACGTCGAGCGAATCGGCATCCAGGCGCACCGAGCAGTAGGTGAGGTCGTCATCGTTGACCAGTACGAACTTGCCGCGTGACACGCCGACCAACTCGGGGACGTCGGTGCGCTCGGCGGCATCGAGATCGAGCTCGACGCGCTTGGTGCGCACCAGCTTTCCGTCCTGGTCGTCGTAGACGCCGACGGCGAGGCGGTGGACGCGACGTTCGCCCGCACCAGGTGCCGCACCCTCCTGCACCACGGCGAACGAAGTGAACTTGCCCTCGGCGTCGACCTCGAAATCCGGCCGAAGGATATTCAAGCCGGTGGTCTTGAGCCACTGCGCGCCCCAGCCGGACAGATCACGGCCCGAGGACTGCTCCAGCGCCGACAGCAGATCGTCGAAAGTGGCATTGCCGTAGGCATGTTCGGTGAAGTAGGCGCGCAGACCCGCGAGGAACGGCTCCAGACCGACATACGCGACGAGCTGCTTGAGCACGGAAGCGCCCTTGGCATAGGTGATTCCGTCGAAGTTGACCTCCACCGCATGCAGGTCCGGGATATCCGCGGCAATGGGGTGCGTGGAGGGCAGCTGGTCCTGGCGGTAGGCCCAGGACTTCTCCACATTGGCGAAAGTGGTCCAGGCACTTGTGTATTCGGTCGCCTCGGATTGGCACAGTACCGAGGCGAAGGTCGCGAACGACTCGTTCAACCACAGGTCGTCCCACCACTTCATGGTGACCAGATCGCCGAACCACATATGCGCCATCTCGTGCAGTACGGTCTCGGCGCGGCGCTCGTAGGAGGCACGGGTCACCTTGGACCGGAAGACGTAGTCCTCCAGGAACGTGACGGCACCGGCGTTCTCCATCGCGCCCGCATTGAACTCCGGGACGAACAGCTGGTCGTACTTGCCGAAGGCGTACGGCACACCGAAGTTGCCGTGGTAGAAGCCGAATCCCTGCTTGGTCTCGGTGAAGAGGCGCTCGGCGTCCATATGTTCGGCGAGCGAGGAGCGGCAGTAGATGCCGAGCGGGATGGTGCCGTGATCGTCGGTGTAGGCGTCGGTCCATTCCGCGTACGGGCCCGCGATGAGTGCGACCAGATAGGTGCTCATCCGGGGGGTGGTGCGGAACAGGTGCTTGCCGGGATCGGCGATGAGCGTATCGACCGCGGCGGAGTTGGAGATGACCTTCCAGCTCGGCGCGGCGGTGACGCTGATATCGAAGCTGGCCTTGAGATCCGGCTGATCGAAGCAGGCGAACATGCGCTTGGCATCGGCGGTTTCGAATTGCGAGTACAGGTAGACCGCGTCATCGGTGGGATCGACGAAGCGGTGCAGGCCCTCACCGGTATTGGAGTATTCGCAGTCGGCCTCGACGACGAGTTCGTTGCGCTCGGCCAGACCGGTGAGGGTGATGCCCTTGGCTTCGTCGTAGTCGGCGACGTCGATCGGCGTGTCGTTGAGCACGGCGGAGCGGACCCCGCGGGCGACGATATCGATGAACGTGCTCGCGCCCGCGGTCGCGGTGAAAGTGACCGTGCTGCGGGAGAAGAAGGTCTGCTCGCCCGGCTGCCCCGTCCCGTCGGTCAGGTCGAGCTCGATGCGATAGTTCTCGACCTGCACTGTCGAGGCGCGTTCGATCGCCTGGTCGCGAGTCAGGTTCGGTGCGGACATTGGACTCCTTCGTGGTGCGAAGAACATGCACGGGCGGCCCCCGGCGGGCACAGCACTCACCACAATGCCACCTCGGTAAGGTTGCCCGCGCGGGACTTTTTCCCCTGAACCCTATCGACCAGGATCGGAGCTGCGACGTGAAGCACATCCACGCCGGAAAGGTGCGCGACCTCTACGAGGACGGCGACACCCTGCTGCTGGTGGCGTCGGACCGGGTATCGGTCTACGACGTGGTGCTGCCGACGCCGATCCCGGAAAAGGGCGCGCTGCTGACCCAGCTGTCCAACTGGTGGTTCGAATTCTTCACCGATGTGCCCAACCATGTTGTCTCCGCGACCGATGTGCCCGCGGAATTCGCTGGTCGCGGCATCCGGGTCAAGCCGCTGAAGATGGTGCAGGTCGAATGCATCGCGCGCGGCTATCTGACCGGGTCGGGTCTGAAGGAATACCAGCGCACCGGGACCGTTTCCGGCGTCGCACTGCCGCGCGGTCTGCGCGATGGCGACATACTGCCCGAGCCGATCTTCACCCCGACCAGTAAGGCCTCCGAGGGCCACGACGAGCCCATCACCTTCGCGGATGTGGTGAATCAGGAGGGCCGCGAGGTCGCCGAGCAACTGCGCGACCTGACGCTGCGGATCTACACCCGCGGTGCCGCGCACGCCGCCGTGCGCGGCGTCATAGTCGCCGACACCAAGGTCGAATTCGGTTGGGACGGTGACATTCTCACCCTCGGTGACGAAGTACTGACCTCCGACTCCTCCCGCTTCTGGCCTGGCGCCGAATGGGAACCCGGCCGCCCCCAACGCTCCTTCGACAAACAGTTCGTCCGCGACTGGTCCACCTCCACGGGCTGGAACAAGGAGTACCCGGGGCCGGAGATCCCCGCCGAGATCGTCGACGCCACTCGGCAGAAGTACATGGAGGCATACGAGCTGATTACCGGGCAGACCTGGAGTGGCGCGCCGCGCTGACCATAGGCGGCTGGGCTCGCCAGCGCCGCAGCCGACAACGTTCGCCCGGCCGAGCCAAGGGCCTGGGGCGCCGCGCTGGAATGGGTAATCTCGTGGCGTGCATTCACATCTGATCTTCCACAATCCTGCTGCCCTGCCGCATGACGTGGTAGTCGGGGTGTTGGAGCGGGCGCTCGCAGACCGGGCGCATGAGCCCGAGGCGGCGGATGCTCTGGTGGGGAGTGCCTTGAACGACGACGATCGGGAGTTCGTCGAGCACTGGTGCGTGCAGGCCGGAATGCGGGCGGTGCCGGGTAGCCCGCTGCTCGGGCTGGCAGGCCTGTGCCTGGGACATACCGCTCGACGGTTCGGACAGCTCAGCGATGAGTCCGTTGCGCTGGTGCGGTCCTTGGCGGCGCGTGCTGAGGTGGATCCGTCGGACGTGGACGGACGGGCACTCGATGGTCTCGACGATGTCCGGAGTTTCCTGCATCTCTGGTGAGGCTGGCCCCATCAGAGTGGGTCAGTGGTGCTCGGTTGCTGTTGGGGACGTGCGGTGGTTGATGGGTGCGGGTGCCCGGTTGTCGCAGCCGGTTGGGTGCCCGGTTGAGGCGGGGTGTTCGCTGTCCGGGGCCAGTCAGACGAGGTGTCCGGCCAGTCGCTCGAGATAAGGCCGCTGGCCCGCACCCAGTTTGTCGTGCGCGGTGGCGAGGCCGAACCACTCGGCGCGGTCGATTTCCGGGAAGGTGGCGAGGCGGCCGGATCTGGGTGGCCATTCCATTTCGAAGGTGCCGGGGACGACGGCGGCTGGGTCCAGATCGCCCTCGACAGCCCAGACGGTGAGGTTCTTGGCGGATTTGCCGCTGCCGTAGCGAACCTCGCCCAACGGCACCCGCTCGCCATCGGGCACCGGCAACCCGAGTTCCTCGAGGAACTCACGCGCCGCGGCCACCTCGGCGCTCTCGTATTCCGGTTCGTACTCACCCTTCGGAATCGACCAGGCCCCCGCATCTTTACCCGCCCAGAACGGCCCACCCATATGCCCGATCAGCACCTCGGTATCACCGGCGGTCCGACGGAACAACAGAATCCCAGCACTGAATTTGCCTGCCACACCGAGCAGTCTGCCGCCTGCCGTCGTCCGCTCGGAAGGGGACCGCGTCGGGTTCTCGGTCAGGCCACGAGTGGCCCGGCCAGGACCTGCCGTCCGTCGCGGGTTTTCACGCTGACTTGTGGTTTCTCGCTGCCGGTGGTCGCGACCGTCACAGGCCCGAACAACCTGTTCGGATTCGGGTCATACAGCACCTCGCGGCCGATCCGGTCTGCTGCCGCACGCGCCGAACTCAGCGCATCCTCGGTCTCGCCGGGCGAGTCGTCGCGTACACCAACGTTTGCGACGTACAGACGGTGAAACGCCAGAGTTGCTTGCCAATTCGCGCTGGCTCGATCCGCGCCGCTTCCGCGTTCACTGTGCCGGTCTGGAGGCTCCTGGTCGATGTAGGCGTTGAGACTCGGCTCCGTCCGGCATCAGCGATCGGTCAGCAACCGAGAGTCCTTCGCTGTTCTTCTTCATGAACCAGTGATCGTTCTTGTCGGACTGGATGCCCTCCAATGGTTTTCGATGGAACCCCTTGCCGATCATCATTCCGAAGGCCATAGCATCGCGGCGTCCCGTGCGTAGAGCTGGATGTCCAATACGTGGCCAGGTTTATCCGATAGGACAGTAGGCCGACCGCATCGGCGCCCGCGGTGGGTCGAGGGGCGGCGAATGCATTCGGGTTGCCTGGGAGTGAACGATGACAACCGACCGGCTTCAGGCTGGAGGTAAGGCGTCGTGGCGCAGGTGGGCGGCGCGCAGGGTCAGGTAGTCGCGTTCGGGGAGGCTGGTGGTGTGGTTGGCGGCGGAGGTGTAGCAGGTGATGGCTGCGGCGAAATCGCCTGCCATTTCGTGTAGGTGGCCGCGGACGGCGTCGAGGCGGTGATTGCCCGCCAATTGGTCTTCGAGGGTGTCGGCGAGTTCGAGACCGGCGGCGGGGCCGTGCACCATGGCGGTGGCGACGGCGCGGTTGAGAGTGACCATCGGGTTCTTCGAGATGCGCTCGATTATGTTGTACAGGGCCAGGATTCGACGCCAATCGGTGTCCTCGGCACGCAGCGCCTCGGCGTGTAGTACGGCGATCGCGGCCTGGATCTGATAGGGACCGGTGAGACCCGAGGCGAGTGCATCGGTCGTCAACGTGATGCCCTCGGTGATGAGATTGCGATCCCACAGCGCGCGGTTCTGTTCGGCGAGCGGAATCAATTCACCGTGCGCGCCGGTGCGGGCGGCCCGGCGGGAGTCGGTGAGCAGCATGAGCGCGAGCAGCCCGGTGACCTCGGTGTCGTCGGGGAGCAGCCGATGGATCGACCTGGTCAGGCGGATCGCCTCGTTCGAGAGGTCGGTGCGCTGTAGGTCGGGTCCCGCGGTGCTGGTGTGCCCTTCGTTGAAGATCAGGTACAGCACATGCAGCACCGCACCGAGCCGCTCGTGCCATTGCGCGTCACCGGGCCGGGCGAACGGGCGGTCGAGGGTGGCCAGCTTCTTCTTCGCACGCGTAATCCGTTGTGCCATGGTCGTTTCCGGCAGCAGGAAGGCATTGGCGATCTCCGCCGTGCCGAGCCCGCCGACCGCACGCAATGTCAGCGCGATGGCACTCGCGGACGACAGTGCCGGATGGCAGCAGAGGAAGAACATGGCGAGCGTGTCGTCACGATCGATGGCCTCGGCATCGGGCACGTCGCGCTCGAAAACCGTTGTCTCCCTATGTCGCCGGGCCACCTCGGCGCGCACCGTATCGGCCATCCGTCGCTGCGCGACCTGGATCAACCACGCCCGCGGATTCTCCGGCAACCCATCGGCGGGCCATTGGGCCGCCGCCGCGAGCATCGCCTCCTGCAGTGCGTCCTCGGCGGTGTCGAAATCGCCGAATCGGCGTACCAACGTGCCGAGGACCTGTGGCGCGAGTTCGCGCAACAGGTCCTCGATGGGCGGTGCTCCGTGCATGGACAACTATTACTCGGTCGCCGGGGCACCCATCACCGCGCGCACCTCGATGTACTCGCCGATCGGCTTACCACCCGGTCCGGGGGCCGCCGACGCCTGTGCGGCGATCTCCAGCGCACGCTCCGGACTTTCCACATCGACAATCCAATATCCGGCCAGGAACTCCTTGGTTTCCGGGAACGGCCCATCGGTGACGACCGGCGCCGAGCGCCCGTCCGAACTGACCAGTCGTGCCTCGTCCGGCCCGGCCAGGCCCTGCGCGTCGACCAGTTCACCGGTCTTGGCCAGCTCCGCGCCGAGCGCCCGCTGGAAGTCCATATGCGCCTCGATCTCCTCCGGCGTCCACTCGGTGATCGGGACGTCGCAGCTGGCGGCGGGACCATAGGTCTTGAGCAGCATGTATTTCATTTCCGGTCTCCTAGCCTGCGGTGCGCCCCGGCGGCGCGCTCGCGATGAGGTCGGAGCTGGGTGCGCCGATTCGACGCATCCTTGATAGTGATTCACATCACAGCGGCGCGGAGGTGTCTGCGAGCCTTTCCGGATCGACCTGCTGGCCGATCAACTCCTTGATCCGGTCGGTCACATCCCAGACGTTCACATTCATCCCTGCCAGCACCCGGTTCTCGGCATCGAGCCAGAACGCGACGAACTCGCGCTTCGCCACATCACCGCGCACGACCACCCGCGCGTACTCACCGGTCGCGGCATATCCGGTGTACTCCATGCCCAGGTCGTATTGGTCGGTGAAGAAGTACGGCAGGCGTTCGTAGGAAGCCGATTTGCCGAGCATGGTCTGCGCCGCGACGGCGGGCTGATTGAGCGCATTCGCCCAGTGCTCCACCCGAATTCGGCGCCCGAGCACCGGATGCTGCGCGTCGGCGATATCGCCGACCGCCACGATATCCGGGTCGCTGGTGGCCAGGCTCGCGTCGACGAGCACGCCGCCGTCGGTCGCCAGTCCCGCGTTCGCGGCCAGTTCGATATTCGGCCGCGCGCCGACCGCGACGAGTACCGCATCGCCCTCGATCACGGTGCCGTCGGTGAGCCGGACCCCGCTCGCCAGCTCCACCCCTCCCTGACTTGCGGTGATCGCCCCGGCCTGATGAGTGGTGATCGACTCGACCTGCGCGCCGAATCGCAGGTCGACGCCGTGGTCGCGGTGCAGATCCGCGAAGACCTCACCCATCTCGGGGCCCAGCGCCGCCAACAGCGGCAGTTCGGCGGATTCGACAATGGTGACCTCGACCTGGGCGGCGCGTGCGGCCGCGGCGACCTCGAGCCCGATCCAGCCCGCCCCGATGATGACCAGCCGCCGGGCCGAGCCGAACAGCTCGATCAGGCTGTCGGAATCGCCGATGGTGCGCAGCGTGTACACCTCGCGCGCATCCATGCCCGGAATCGGCAGGCGGCGCGGTGTCGAGCCGGTCGCGAGTGCGAGCTTGTCGTAGCCGAGGGTCGAACCATCCGGCAGCGTCACGGTTTTCGCGCTCGGATCGATCGCGCCGATCTCGGTGCCGAGCCGGACGTCGATATGGTGATCGCGGTACCACTGACCCGGATCGACGGTGAATTCCTCGAGTGATTTCTTACCGAGCAGATGTTCCTTGGACAGCGGTGGTCGCTCATAGGGCAGGTAATCCTCGGCGCTGATCAGCGTCACGGTTCCGGCGAAATCGTTGGCGCGCAGTGCTTCCGCCAGTTTGGCCGCGGCCAGCCCGCCGCCGACGATGACGAAATGCTGATCAGAGGTCATTACGGACTCCTTTTCGGGAGGGAACCGGACGCCTGCGTGTCACCCTACTGGGACCTCGGGCCGCCTTTTCGGAAAATCGGGCGTCCGGTCCGGGAACGAATCGCGCGCCCGCGTGGTTGGCCACGGATAGTGGCGCGGCGAATCCGCGCGTTACGAGCGTGCGATGGAGAGGAACAGCTCTGTGAGCGAGACGACCACCAAGAACGTTGCCGATTTCTGGTTCGACCCGCTGTGCCCCTGGTGTTGGATCACCTCCCGCTGGATTCTCGAAGTCGAGCAGGTCCGCGATATCGAAGCCCGTTTCCACGTGATGAGCCTGTCGGTGCTGAACGAGGGCAGGGAGGGGCTGCCGCCGCAGTACGAGGAGCTGCTCGCCACCGGCTGGGGTCCGGTCCGGGTCGCCATCGCCGCCGCCGAGGAGCACGGTGACAAGGTGCTCTCCCCGCTCTACACCGCGATGGGCACCCGCATCCACAACCGTCGCGAGGAGTACACACGCGACTCCCGCAAGGAAACCCTCGCCGCCGTGATCGCGGATTCGCTCGCCGAGGTGGGCCTGCCCGCCGAACTCGCCGCGGCCGCCGAGAGCACCGAATTCGACGAGGCGCTGCGCAAGAGCCATCACGAGGGCATGGATAAGGTCGGTCCGGATGTCGGCACCCCGACCATCCACATCAACGGCAATGCCTTTTTCGGTCCGGTGCTGTCGCGGATCCCGCGCGGTGAGGAGGCCGGGAAGCTGTGGGACGCGGCGGTCACGCTGGCCGACTACCCGCACTTCTTCGAGCTGAAGCGGACCCGGACCGAGGATCCGTCCTTCGACTGACCGCAGACCTACGGCACGGGTTTCGGCGGCAACGCCGGAACCTCGCCATAGCTGCTCGGGTACGGACCGGCCGGTGGCGCACCGGCCGGTCGGTTCGGTCGCCAGAACAGCTTGCCGTGCCTGCTGCGGTCGCGCAGTGCCCACATCCGCCAGGTCAGCACCGGATGCGAGGACATGGCATTGCTGATCCAGACGAAGAAGCCCTTCTCGACCGCGGCTCGATCGGCCATCTCATCGAAGCCCACCAACTTGTTCAGGTACTTGCCCGCCGCGAGGGTGCCCATGGCGCCCGGTGCGCCGACATGCCGGTTGCAATAGCCGTGGTTGTCGGCGGTGTATTCCTGGGACCGGATCAATGAGCTACCGATGATCGGGAGTGATGGCGCCACGAACATGCCGAGCTGACGCCAGTACGAGGTGTGCCCGGCCGCGATATGCCCGACCTCGTGACCGATGATGAAGGCGAGAGCCTCGGGTTCGCGTGCGGCGCCGCCGATTTCGAACAGATCGCTGTAGACCGCGACGTAACGCCGGAACCCGTGACCGGAGGCGAAGGCATTGATCTGGCCGTTGCCGAGCACGACATAGGCATCCGGCACCTTGGCCATTCCGAATCGGGCCGCCGCCTCGACCACCAGCTGATAGCCCTCCGGAAACTGGGTCGGCGACATCTTGACGCCGTTGACCCGCATGGCCGCGTAGCCCATACCGCGCAGGAACCACACCACGATCGGTGCGAAGACCAGGATGATCAGGTAGATATTCGGCTGCTTCCCATCCAGTACGAGATCGATGCACACCGCCACCGCGATCAGCATCGCGAGCGTGGTGATCACACAGACGACGACCAGCAGCGGAATCTCCCACGGGTGCCGCGCGGGCATGCCGTACGGGGACAGGCCGCGCGGCTGCCGCTGCGGGGGTGTACCGGGCGGGACCGGAGCCACACCGTATCCGTACGGTGCGGGTCCGTAGTGGGGTGTGGGGAATCCGGGGTACGGCGCGGTGGGGTATTGCGGCGTCGATGGGTACTGCGGCGAATCGTTCGGTGTGGCGGTCGCGTCCTGAGCCTGCGCCCATCCGCCGAGAGCGGGATAGGGATCGGCGGGTCCGCCCGGCTGCTGGGGCGGCTGGGAGTCGTGCGGCTGCATGCGAAGAACTCTATTCATTTGCCGGGGACGAGGTTCGGGCTGTTGCCGTGCGGTCGGCGCTGGTGGCCGCGAACACTGCTGACATACCTGTCGATTCGCCGTGGCGGCCGGTGGTGTTAATGCCCGGTGGTGCGACACTCGCACGGAAGGTCGAGCCACCGGCCACCACTGTCGCGCCTTGCGCCTGGCCGGATCCCGCCCACAGGCAATCGACAGTCGGCGCGGCGCTCGCCTGGCCGGTTGCCGCACCGAGCAGGCCGGCCGTGGCCGATCGAGATGGCCAGCCACAGCGGTGAACTTCTGCCATCAACGATCGCGTTGCGGGCCCGTTGCCACGAGGGAGCGCAATCCCGAGTCGATGGTGTCGCCAGGTGCACCATGACAGTGGTGCCGCCCACCGCGTGCCGCGCGAAACACGCCTGACACAATCGCAGCCATGCGCGTATACCTGGGTGCCGACCATGCCGGTTTCGAACTGAAGAATCACGTCAAGGCCCATCTGGAGCAGGCGGGCCACGAGGTCGTCGACTGCGGCGCCCTCGAGTACGACGCACTCGACGACTACCCCGCCTTCTGCATCGAGGCGGCCCGCCGCACCGTCGCCGATCCGGGCAGCCTCGGGCTGGTCTTCGGCGGCAGCGGCAACGGTGAGCAGATCGCCGCGAACAAGGTGCCCGGCGCCCGCTGTGCCCTGGCCTGGAGCGTGGAGACCGCCCAGTTGGCCCGTGAGCACAACAACGCCCAGCTGATCGGCATCGGCGGCCGCATGCACTCCACCGAGGAGGCGCTGGCGATCGTGGACGCGTTCGTCTCGACCAAATGGTCCGAGGAGCCGCGCCACCAGCGCCGCATCGACATCCTGGCCGAGTACGAGAAGTCCGGTGTGGCCCCGGCCGTTCCGGCCTACTGACGCACCACTGGCGAAATCCGCTGTCTCGCAAGTCGAGCGAGATAGCGGACCGGAGAGGATCGCTACTTTCGATGCCTGAGGGCTATACGCCGCACCGGCTTGCGCGGCCGCGGCAACGGCGCTTCGCGGGCGATGTGGTGTGCGTTTCGAGCTCGAAGCAACTGGCCGCCGTCCCTGCCGTGCGCGTCGGCGGACCGGAGAGGATTTCGACCTTCGATGCCTGAAGGGCACACACTGCATCGGCTCGCGCGTCTACATCAGCGGCGCTTTGCCGGGGGAGTGGTGCGCGTCTCCAGTCCGCAGGGCAAGTTCGCCTCCGGTGCCGCGCGCATCGATGGACAGGTGCTGACGCGCGCCGAGGCGTGGGGCAAACACCTTCTGCACCACTACGAGTCGGGTCTGGTGGTGCATGTGCATCTCGGGTTGTACGGGGTGTTCACCGAGGTGCCGCTGCCGATGGGGGAGCCGGTCGGGCAGGTGCGGATGCGGATCGTCGGTGACGCGTCGGCTGATGATCGCCTGTACGGCACCGATTTACGCGGACCGACCGCCTGCGAGGTGTACACCCACGCCGAGGTGACGGCACTGACCGAACGGCTCGGCCCGGATCCACTGCGGCGCGGCGCCGATCCCGAACGGGCCTGGCGGCGAATTCATCGCTCGCGCAGGCCCATCGGCGCACTGCTGATGGATCAGCAGGTACTCGCCGGTGTCGGCAATGTGTATCGCGCGGAACTGCTTTTCCGGCACGGTATTTCGCCACAGCGACCGGGCACCGCGCTCACTGCCGACGAGTGGGACGCGATGTGGACCGATCTGGTCGCGCTGATGCGGGTGGGCGTTCGGGTCGGCAAGATGGTCGTCGTCCGCCCCGAACACGACCACGGCGAACCCTCCTACGCGGTCGACCGCCCCCGCACCTACGTCTACCGCCGCCCCGGCGCCCCCTGCCGCCTCTGCGGCACCCCCGTCGCACACACTGTGCTGGAGGGCCGGAACCTCTTCTGGTGCCCCACTTGTCAGGCGGGCTGAGCCGCAGCTCTACCGGAAGTAGCGGTGCACCATCTGGGCGATGCAGACCGGCTTGTCGGCGCCTTCACGTTCCATGACGGCGTCGACGGTGACTTGGACGTCGCCGTCGCCGAGGTCGGTGGCGTCGGTGAGGGTGGCGGTGAGGCGGACCTTGGAACCGGCGGGGACGGGGGCTGGGAATCGGACCTTGTTGAGGCCGTAATTGATTGCCATGCCGCGGTTTTCGATGACGAGTATTTGCGACCAGAGCGGAATGAGCAGCGACAGGGTCAGGTAGCCGTGGGCGATGGTGCCGCCGAACGGGCCGGTCTTCGCGCGTTCGACATCGACGTGGATCCACTGCTCGTCGTGAGTGGCCTCGGCGAACATGTCGATATCGCGCTGCGGGATCTCGAGCCAGTCGCTGCTGCCGAGTTCGGTGCCGATGAGGTCGAGTAGGTCGGTGGGTTTGTCGACGGTGGTCGCCATGTGGCGCGCTCCTTCGGTTGTTGTGGATTTACGGTGTCAGTCCGCGCGTTTGGCGAGCGTCGCCGCGGAGTCGCAGGCGCTCGAGCTTGCCGAGGGCATTGCGTGGCAGCTGCTCGCGGAAGATGAAATATTTCGGGATCTTGTATCGGGCGAGATTCGCTTCGAGATGGGTGCGAATCGCGTCCTCGTCGATTGCGTTACCGGCGCGGACGACGATGAACGCCAATCCGACCTCACCCCATCGCTCATCCGGCACCGCGACCACAGCGCAATCGGAGACGCCGTCCAGGCGGGAGATGGCCGCCTCGACCTCGACGGGGTAGATGTTCTCGCCGCCGGAGATGATCATGTCTTTGACACGGTCGACGATGTGCGCCCAGCCGTCATCGTCGATGCGGACGATATCGCCGGTGCGGAACCAGCCGTCGATGAACGCCTGTTCGGTGGCGTCAGGTCGATTCCAGTATCCGGCAAAGACGTTGGGGCCCTTGACGAGTAGCTCGCCCTGGCCGGGTCCTTCGATGATCTCGCCGGTCGGGGTGAGCAGCGCGACGTCGGTGAAGAAGTGCGGAACACCCGCGGATACCGGATGTGCGTCTGCGCCGTGGCGCAGTGCCATGAGCACGCCGGGTGCGGCCTCGGTCATGCCGTAGCCCTGTAGGGCTTGGATGCCGCGGGCCAGCCACGCCTTGGCCACGTGTTCGAGGACGGGGGAGCCGCCGAAGGCGACGCAGCGGACGCTCGACAGATCGGTGGTCTCCCACTCCGGCGCCTCGCACAGCATTTTCAGCATGGTCGGGGCGAGCGGGAAAACCGTGGCCCGCCTGCGCTCGATGGTGGCAAGGAACTCGCCGGGATCGAATTTCGGTATGACTACTACGGTTCCGCCTGCGTAGAGGGTCGGCAGTGTGATCTGTCCGAGTCCGAGTACGTGGAACAGCGGCGCGGAACACAAGCTGACATCGTCGCGGCCGAGACTGAAATGGGCGAATTGGTTGAGGGTGTTCCAGACGATATTGCCGTGGGTGAGCACGGCGCCCTTGGGGCGGCCGGTGGTGCCGGAGGTGTAGAGGATCAATGCGGGATCGCCGAGTCCGACCGGGTGGGCGGGCGGTGTCCAGCCGGTGTGGTCGGTGATCGCGTTCTCGTACTCCTCGCCCAAGCGCAGCAGCCGGGGAGCGGCGGAGCTTCGTGCGAGCGCATCGCTACCGGTGTCGGCACCGACGACGAACACAGTCGGGTCGGCATCGTCGAGTAGACCGGCGATCTCCGGCGCGGCCAGCCGAGTGTTGAGTGCCACGAAGATGGCACCGAGATGCATTGTGGCGAAGAGTGTTTCGAAGGTCGCGATGTCGTTGGGTCCGAGGTAGGCGACCCGGTCGCCCGGCTTGACGCCGAAATCGGCGAGGGTCGCGGCGAGGGAGTCCACGCGATCGGCGAGGGTGGCGTAGTCGACGCGCCGATCCTGCTGGATCAGCGCGATGGCATCGGGCTCCATCCGGGCCCGCCGACGCGGCCACGAGCCGATTCCCTGGTCCATCATGTCGACCTCAATCCCAATGCGGTGATGGCGTTTTCACGCAGGATCAGGGGACGGACCTCGTCCTTGACATCGAGTTGCTCGAAGTCCTTCATCCACCGATCCGGAGATATGAGCGGAAAGTCCGAGCCGAACAACACCTTTCGCTTGAGCAGGCTGTTGGCATACTTGACCAGTTGCGGCGGAAAGTATTTCGGCGACCACCCGGACAGATCGATATAGACGTTGGGTTTGTGCGTGGCCACGGCCAGCGCTTCGTCCTGCCAGGGAAACGAGGGGTGCGCGATGATGATGGTCAGATCCGGAAAGTCGACGGCCACATCGTCGAGCAGCATCGGGTTGGAGTATTTCAGCCGGATGCCGCCGCCACCGGGGAGTCCCGAGCCGATTCCGGTCTGACCGGAATGGAACAGGGCGGGCACGCCGAGTTCGCTGATGGTCTCGTAGAGCGGGTAGACGGCACGATCGTCGGGCCGGAAAGCCTGCACGCTCGGATGGAATTTGAAGCCGCGGACCCCGTGCTCGACGACCAGTCGCCGGGCTTCGGTCGATCCCGCCTTCCCTCTGGCCGGATCGATACTGGCGAACGGGATGAGGACGTCGCTGTGCGCGGCGGCCGCGGCGGCGATGTCTTCATTGCTGATCCGCCGATGGCCCAGCGCTGCTTCGGCGTCGACGGTGAATACGACCGCGGCCATGCGACGTTCCCGGTAGTAAGCGGCCATCTCGTCGATGGTCGGCGGGCCGGATTCGGCGCCGAAGTAGGCGTCGGCGCCCGCCCGGAGCTGGTCCGGTAGCGAATAGTGGCCGCAGCCATCGGTTTCGGCGTGCGTGTGCACGTCGATCGCGACTAGTTGGTCCAGGTCCAGACTCATGACAGCTGCTGCGCGGTGGTCGGGATCTTGGGCAGCGGGATGCCGTAGGTTTCGAGCTGCTCACCGATCGAGGAGTCGAACGCCTCGGCGATCGCGTCGGCGGTCCAGCCACCGTCGAGGAAGGCGCTGCGGATTTCGCTCGGATGCGACCAGAGCGACAACCGGTCACCGCCGATCCCGATGCATTGGCCCGTGATATCGGCGGACGCGTCGGAAGCCAGGAAAACCACCAGTCCGGCGACATCCTCCGGGGTGCCGAACGAGGCCGCGCGGCGCACCACCGAGGGGATCGGCTCGCCGTTCTTCATTCCCTCGACGTAAGGGGCGAGGAAGGGAATGGTCTCGGTCATCGCGGTTGCCGCGTTGGGGATGATCGCATTGACCGTGACTCCGGCCTTCGCGCATTCCATCGCCCAGGTGCGCGCCATCGCCGCGATACCGGCTTTGGCTGCCGCATAGTTGGTCTGACCGAAATTGCCGCGCTGCCCGGCGGGGGATCCGGCGAGCACGACCCGCCCGCCGTGACCGGCCTGACGGAAGTGTCGGACCGCTTCCCGAACGCAGGTGAAGGTGCCGCGCAGATGGACGTGGATGACGGCGTCGAAGTCGTCGTCGGACATGTTCCACAGCACCTTGTCGCGCAGGATCCCCGCATTGGTCACCATCGCATCCAGTCGCCCGAACGCGTCGACGGCCGTCGCGACCAGTGTCTGCGCGGCCTCGGTGGTGCCGACGGCGACCGGTACCGCGAGTGCCCGGCCACCGGTTTCGGCGATTTCGGCGGCGGCCTTCTCGGCGCGGTCCGCGGCAACATCGTTGACCACGACCGCCGCGCCGGCGGCGGCCAGCGCCTTGGCGTAGGCGAGGCCGAGACCTTGGCCGCTGCCGGTGACGATGGCGACTTTGCCGGTGAGATCCATATGCAATGTTCCTTTCGAAAGAGGGATCAGAAGATGAGGACGGGTTTGATCGCCTTGCCCGAGGTCATATCCGCAACGGCCTGGCCGATATCGTCGAATCGATACCGGGTGATCAGCTTGTCGATCGGGAGCCGCCCGCTTTGCATCAGCGAGACCAAAGCCGGTATGGCGGTGCGGGTTTCGTGATCGCCCAGGGTCAGTCCGACGACCTTGCGGCCCGGCAGCATCGCATTGACGTCGAGCGCCACCTCGGCGCCGAACGGTGGCGCGCCGACGACGACCAGCGTGCCGCGCGCGGCGAGGACATCCGCGCCGGTGCGCAGCACGGCGGTGCTGCCGGTGGTTTCCACGACGGCGTCGGCGCCACCGGTGATTTCGGTGATCGCGGTGGCGATATCGGTGGTCGTCGCATCGATGATGTGCGTGGCGCCGAGTTCCCAGGCCAGTTCGAGACGTTCGGCGATCTTGTCGACGGCGATGATCGTCGTGGCCGGTGACAGCGTGGCCGCCATAATCGCGGACATTCCGACCGCGCCGGCGCCGAGTACGACGACGCTCGATCCCGGCCGCGGCCGTACGACATTCCATATCGCGCCGACACCGGTCTGGACTCCGCACCCGAGCGGGGCAATCGATTCCAGCGGCACATCGGGGTCGACGACGATCATGCTGCGCTCGTCGACCAGCGCGAGTCGGCTGAACGACGACTGCCCGAAGAAGTGCCCGCCCAAAGGCGCGTTGCCGCGGGTGATGGTGTGGCTGTCATCGGCTCGCGCACCGCCGATCAGGTTGAGCGGCAACCAGGTTGCGCAATAGGCCGGGTGGCCGTCACGGCAGTTCGCGCACGCTCCGCACGAGGTGAACGACAGCAGTACGTGATCACCGGGTACGACACCGGTGACTTCGGATCCGACGCGTTCGACGATGCCCGCACCTTCGTGACCGAGGACGCCGGGCAGCGGAAACGGCAGTCCGCCGCTGGCGACACCGAGGTCGGTGTGGCAGACACCGGCCGCGACCATGCGCACGATCGCCTCGTGCGGTCGTGGTTCATCGAGTTCGATCGCGGAGAGGGTGAACGGCGCACCGCCGGATTCGACGACGGCTGCCCAGGTGGATGTGGTCATGGTAGGTGTCCTTGCGGATTCAATCGAGTGCGATGACAACGGATTTGACCTTGGTGTAGGACGCGAGGGCCTCGGGTCCGTACTCGCGTCCGAAGCCGGAGTCCTTGACACCGCCGAACGGCATGGCCGGGTCGAGCATCGCCCAGTCGTTGACCCAGACGATTCCGGCCTGCAATTTGTCGGCGACGCGGTGTGCGCGGGCGAGATCGGTGGTGTGCAGGCCGGACGCGAGTCCGTAGCGCGTGCCGTTGGCCAGCGCGATCGCTTGGTCTTCGGTATCGAAGGCCTGCACCGTGAGTACCGGTCCGAAGATCTCCTCCTGCACTACGCGGGAGTCGTCGGCGAGGTCCGCGATCACGGTGGGCCGGTAGTAATAGCCGCCGTCCAGATCCAGGCGTGCACCACCGCACACCACCCGGCCGCCCTCCCGGCGGGCCAGCGCGACATATTCTTCGACCTTCGCGACGTGCCGTTCCGCGGCCATCGGTCCGACCACGGTCGCCGGGTCGCGAGGGTCACCGACGCGTACACCTGCGACGGCTTCGGCGAGGATGCCGACGACGGTCTCGTAGAGCGGCCGAGCGACCAGCAGCCGGGGACCGCCCATGCAGAACTGCCCGGTATTGAAAACGAACCCCTTGATGATCGCGCCGATGGCCTTGTCGATATCGGCGTCGGCGAACACGATCTGCGCGGCATTGCCGCCGAGTTCCATGGTCACCGGCTTCAACGCCGCACCGGCCACGCTCGCCGCTCGCCGACCGATCTCGGTCGATCCGGTGAACGCGATCTTGTCCACGCCCGGATGCTCGAGCAGCGCCGCACCCACCACCGGACCGGAGCCGGTGACGACGTTGACCACACCCTGCGGCACACCGGCGCGTTCGAACAGCGTCGCCATGAAGAGTGCGCTGAGCGGCGTTTCTTCGGCGGGCTTGTGGACGACCACATTGCCCGCGGCGAGCGCGGGCGCGATCTTGGAGCTCGACAGGATCAGCGGAAAGTTGAACGGCGTGATGGCGGCGACCACGCCGAGTGGATCGCGGCGGGTGTACGCGAACGCGGGTAGCGGCGTGCGGCGGGTGGCGCCGTCGATGGTCTGGGCCAGCGCGGCGCAGTACTCGTACTGTTCGATGGTGGTCGAGACGTCCACCGATCGGCACAGGGTGACCGGCTTGCCGACGTCGAGGCTTTCCAGCCGGACGAGCTCATCGGCGTTCTCGCGCACCAGCTCGGCGATCCGGAGCAGGATGCGCGCTCGTTCCCGGCCGCTGCGACCGGACCATTCGGCACCGGTGAACGCCGCCCGCGCGGCGGCGACCGCGTCGTCGACGTCGCTGCGGTCGGCCTCGGCGACGGTGCCGATGACGCGGCCGGTCGACGGGTCCACCACATCGCTGCGGCCACCGGATGCGGAGTTCCGCCATTTGCCGTCGATGAACAGCTGTCCGTCGACGTTGTCGTTCGTGCTCATGCTTGCTCGGTCCCGTCCCGACGACTCCGGCCGCTCGGCCGAGATGCGTCTGCTCTCATCAACAGGAAACCTGATGGTTTTAGTGATGTCAGCCACTATTCGCCACTGACAGGATTCCTGTCAATGGTCTATTCTCGATTTCGCCGAACATCCCGGTTCGGCGCCCGCGACGAGGTGAGGAGAGTGCTGGTGACCATCTCGGAGGCGAAGCCGACCGTAAGCCGACTGCCGCGTAGTCAGACCTCGCTGCTGTACGCGGTCAAAAGGGTCGAGCTGGCGGTGCGGGCGCGCCTGGACGAGCTGCTGCGTCCGGTCGGGATCACCACATTGCAGTACACCGCGCTGACCGTGCTCGAACGGCACGACGGCTTACCGGCCGCGCAGCTGGCGCGGGATTCGTTCGTCACGGCTCAGTCCGTCGCCGATGTGGTCCGCGCTCTGGAGAGTCGCGGACTCATTGCGCGCGAACGCAACTCACGCAACCGGCGCGAGCTGCTGATCCATCTCACCGAGGCGGGACGGGGGTTGCTCGCCGATGTCGCCGACGAGGTCGACGCGGTGGAACAGCAGATGATCAGTGCTATGACGGCCGAGCAGGCGGATGATTTCCGCTCGGCGCTGGTCCGAGCCTGGCATGCGCTGTCCTGACAGGCTTCGGCGATGACCCAGTCGTCGGTGCTGGCCCGCGCACTGGTGCTGCTGGAGGCGTTCGACAACGCCCACCCGGTGTTGAAGCTGTCGGAGTTGGCCGAGCGCACCGGTCTTCCGCAGACAACGGTCTATCGCCACGTTGTCGATCTCGTGCAGTGGGGTGCGCTGGATCGGGCCGCGAGCGGCGGGTACCAGATCGGTTTGCGCATGGTGGAGATCGCCTCCTATTGCCCGCGCGCCAGGCCAATCCGTGATGTCGCGCTGCCGTTCATGGAGGACCTGTACGAGGCGACGCACCAGAACGTGCAGCTGGCTGTCCGCGACGGCACCGAAGTGGTCTATGTCGAATTCCTGGCGGGCCGCGACGCGGTATTCGTGCGCACCCGAGTGGGTGCGCGCTGGCCGATGCACGCAACCGGCGTCGGGCTGGCCATCCTGGCCTACGCCCCCGCCGAGATCGTGGACAAGATCGCCGACCGGCCGCTGGCGGTATTCACCACGAAGACGATCAGCACGCCCGAGGTGCTGCGGCGCGCATTGGCCGAAGTGCGCCGCACCGGGGTCGCGATCAGCGACGGACAGGTGACCCTCGACGGATATTCCGTCGCCGCGCCGATTTTCGGTTCGGACGGTCAGGTCGCGGCGGCGCTGTCGATCGTCGTACCGGCTGGCGACTCCCGCCGGGCCATGTGGGCTCCTGCGGTGCGCACCGCAGCGCACGGCATCACCAGGCAGTTGGGTAGCGGGCGCTGACTTCCGTTCGACGGAAGTGTGTCTTGGCTCACGCATCGGCGGCCCACACGATGGACCGCACAGCCCACATTTCAGGAGCATTCCGATGAGCCCGACAACCGCAATTGCCCGCAACCAGTGGTATGTGGCCGCCTACAGCCAGGAGATCGGCCGCGACCTGTTCGCGCGGACCATCTGCAACGAGCCACTGGTGTTCTACCGGACCGAGGACGGCGTGGTGGCGGCGCTGTCGGACCGCTGCATCCACCGCCGCTACCCGCTGTCGCAGTCGCGGCTGGTCGGTGACCGTGTCGTCTGCGGTTACCACGGTTTCACCTACGACCGCACCGGCGCCTGTGTCGCGGTACCCGCGCAGACCCGCATTCCCCGCAGCGCCCGCGTTGCCTCTTACCCTGTGGTGGAACAGGACTCGTTCGTCTGGGTGTGGATCGGCGACCGCGAATCGGCCGACCCGGCCGCGATCCCGCGCGCACCGTGGCTGGTACAGGACGGCTGGACCACCATCCGAGGCCTGGAGACCATCCGGGCCAGGCATGCGCTGCTGATGGACAATCTGATGGACCTGTCCCACGAAACCTATTTGCACGGCGGCTATATCGGCACCCCAGAGGTCGCGGAGACGCCGATCACCACCGAGGTCGACCAGGCAGCCGGTGTGGTGCGGGTGAGCAGGCATATGGACGATGCCGAATGCCCACCGTTCTATGCCAATTCGACCGGCATCACCGGGCGCATCACCCGCTGGCAGGACATCGAGTTCCAGCCACCGTGCCTGTACCGGCTGCACAGCCGCGTCGCGCCGCAGGGCGACTATCCGCCCGAGGGCTACCTGCCCGGACGCGGTGCCGACACCGATCCCGGCGCGTTCCACACCGAAATCGTGTACGCCCTCACTCCGGAAACCGAGCATTCGGTACACGACTTCTGGATGGTGGCAAGGGATTTCGCGATCGACGACCAGGACGTGACCGACTACCTGCACAAGAGCAATCACACCGTGGTCATGCAGGACGTGGTGGCGCTGAACCTGGTCGAGGAGGTCATCGCCGCGGAGGAACGCGCCGGGGGGACCTACCAGGAGCTGTCGATCAATATCGACACCGGCGCGCTGGCGGCACGTCGGTTGATCGCCGAGCTCACCCGGACCGAAGCGACCCGAGCATGACCGCGGCTGCCTGCCACCGCGTGCAGTGGTTTCCGGGCAGCGATCAGCTGCTCGGCCGATGCCATTGCGGCGCAACCCGGATCGCCGATGACCCGATCGAGATCTGGCAGTGGTTGCTCGCCCACCCGGACGGTCACCACGACCGCGCGCCCGATCCGCGGCCCGCGGTCCTGATCGGAGCCGGAGTATGACCGCCGAGCCGGAATTCACCGTCACCGTCACCGACCGCCGCACCGTCGCCGACGGCATCGTCGAACTCACCCTCGCCGTGACCGACGGCCACACCCCGAAATGGCAGCCGGGCGCCCACATCGACCTGATCCTGCGCCCGGGCCTGGTGCGCCAGTACTCGTTGTGCGGCGATCCCGACGACCACGACCGATTGACGGTCGCGGTCCTGCGTGCGCCGAGCAGCCGCGGTGGATCGGCCTACGTCCACGACCAGCTGACAGTGGGCGATCATCTGCGAATCCAAGGTCCCCGCAACAACTTCCCGCTCCGGGACGCGGAACGCTATCTGTTCATCGCCGGTGGCGTCGGCATCACACCGCTGCTGCCGATGATCCGCACCGTCGCGGGTCGCGGCGGCGAGTGGAGCCTGCACTACGGCGGCCGCACCCGCGCGAGCATGGCCTACTTATCCGAACTGTCGGCGCTCGGGCCGATCGAGGTGTGTCCGCAGAGCGAGACCGGTCCGCTCGATCTCGACGCCATCCTCGCCACGCCGGACCGGGGCACGCTGGTGTACTGCTGCGGTCCGGAGTCGCTGCTGGCCGCCGTCGAAAGCCGCTGCGCGGTAACCTGGCCCGCCGACGCCCTGCACCTCGAGCGGTTCGCACCGAAGCCGACCGAAGTGACTGCCGATTCCGCCTTCGACGTCGAATGCGCGCAATCCGGTGTCACCGTGCACATCCCGGCGAACACCTCCGTCCTCGACGCCATCGAAGGCGCCGGTATCGCGGTCTTGTCCTCGTGCCGCGAAGGCACCTGCGGTACCTGCGAAACCGTTGTCCTGGACGGCATCCCCGACCATCGCGACAGCATCCTCACCGCGCAGGACACCGACGTGATGATGATCTGCCGCTCGCGCGCCCACACCCCGCGCCTGGTCCTGGATATCTGATCCCCTGATCGAAAGGTTCCCGCTATGCCCGTCGTCCGTGTCTCCGATACCGATGTCCACTACACCGTGTCCGGTGCCGGACCAGGATTGGTCCTCGTCCACGGCACCAGCATGAGTGCCGAGTCCAATTTCGGACACCTCATCTCCGAGTTCACCGACCGCCACACCGTTGTCGCACCGAACTATGCGGGCAGCGGCGAAACCACCGCACCCGACGGCCGACTGACCCTGGATCTGCTGGTCGCGCAGATCATCGCGACCATCGGGGATGCATCGACCGGCCCGGTCGACCTGGTGGGCTTCTCCCTCGGCGCGGTCGTCGCGGCAGCAGTCGCCGGACGGCGTCCCGACCTGGTGCGCAGACTCGTCCTGGTGGCCGGTTGGTCGGTGACGGAGGATCCACGGCAGTTGCTCACCCTGCACGGCTGGGCGGCGTCGCTGGAGGCCGGACCCGAAATGGCCTCCGCATTCGGTCCGTTGCTGGCGTTCAGCCCGGCATTCCTGAGCGGGCTCGGCCACGCGGGTCTGGCCCAATTGCGCGCCACGAAACCCGAGCCAGGAACGCTGCGGCAGATCGAGGTGAACCTCGCAGTGGACATCCGGGACGAGCTGAGCCGTATCGCCGCACCGACATTGGTGATCGGCTGCACCCAGGACCAGTTGGTCCCGGTCACCCACGCCCGTGACCTGCACGCAGCGATCCCGAACAGCCGCTACGCCGAAATCGACAGCGGCCATGTGGTGTTCTTCGAGAAGCCCGCCGAACTCGTATCGCTTGTACAGGGTTTCCTGCACCCGGTCAGCTGACTGGACAGGCCCTCCGGGGGTGACCAGAGGGCCTGTATCGGATCAGCCTGCGACGGCCTTGATTTCGGGTTTATCGGTGTCGGCGAGGGCGAAGCGGCGTCCACCCGCGGTCTTCGCCGAATACATCGCGCGATCGGCGCGACGCAGCAGATCGGTGAAATCGCAGGAGTCGCCCGGCGGACAGTATGCGGTGCCGACACTGGCCGAGACCGGCACCGGACCGGCCGTCGACCACACCGGATCCCGCAGCGCGGCCACGATCCGATGCGCGATTTCGCCGAGCGTGTTGTGCAGCGGGTTGGTGGCGAGCACGAATTCGTCACCGCCGTAGCGGCAGATGACCGTATCCGGCGGGCAGATCTCGCGCAGCCTGCGGGCCAGCTCGACGAGCACCTCGTCGCCGACGGCATGTCCGTAGTTGTCGTTGATCTGCTTGAACCGGTCCAGGTCGATCAGCAGCAGACCCACGCCGCGGTTCGGATCGGCCGCCATCAGCCGCACCTTGTCCTGCAGCAGCGTCCGGTTGGCCAGATCGGTGAGCGCGTCATGGGTTGCCTCGTGCCGCAGCCGATGCTGTAGCGCGGCGATCTCCTGCACCCGCAACGACACCGCGGCCGAAATGTGTTGCTCCTGCTGGGCCAGCGCCCGCTCCTGCAGCGCCTGGGCATAGCTGTCGATGGCCTGGCTGGCGACCAGCGGCCAGCGCGTGGCGACCAGCGACCCGGGCGCCCCCGCCGGGAAGCCGAGCAGCCAGCGGGTGGCCTGGGCCAGCATTCTGGTCCGTTCGAACGGCGCTTCGACCAGTCGCGCCCCCAAGTTCCGAGCCTCGGGCACCGGGAAGGGCTCGGACCTGGCCAGCAACAGCAGCCGCTCGATGATCTCGACCAATACCGGCTGCAACTGTTGTGGTGACGCGTGTGATCCCGGTTCCGCGCAGACCGCACGCGCCCACGCGCCTGCCATCTGCGCTACGGGTGGCTCGATATCCGCAGACATCGCACTCACCCGCCACGGGTGATGTCGGTACCCGGGTGCCCTGTTCCCACGCAGGTGCCGGCGTCACCCCGATCGTTCCCACTGCTACGCGGTTGTGTCCACCTCGCTTGGTGCACGCTCACCGCCCCCTTTCCAGATACCCCCGTCCGGCAAAAAGGATCCTAGCAAGCCACTCGGCACTGAAAAACGCCGTTTTATAACGAGTTATCGGTCCCTCGCGAATGGCGATCGGGTATGTCATCGCTGTCGGGCCGCTGGCGTTACACATCAATTTTGTTCGCCGGGAAGTCGCGGACCGACACGCCGACAGCACGCCGAAAAGGGACGTTTCCGGCTCACTCGCCGACTCGATGCGATTGGTGATAGCGATCGGCTACCGTCGGCGGCTCGGATCGTGGGCGCATCGGCCCCGCTGGACGCTTTGGTGGGGGCTGATTGGCGTATCCGAGGCCCGATTCGGTACAGTCGGTTCGCACACGACATCGTGGCGATCCCATCAGATGTCGTATGCCTGCGGGTGTAGTTCAATGGTAGAACCTCAGCCTTCCAAGCTGATGGTGCGGGTTCGATTCCCGTCACCCGCTCCACGCAGGATTCATCCTCGTCGGCACCGTCTTTCGCCGCGAGGCCACGGGGTGTAGCGCAGCTTGGTAGCGCATCCGCTTTGGGAGCGGAGGGTCGCAGGTTCAAATCCTGTCACCCCGACAGAAACAGCAAATGGGGCTTGGGGAGGGATGAGAACGGGGTCGGAATCCCGTTCCCTTCTTGGGTATCGTCGTCCGGCGATGTTCGAGAGGATGTAAATGCCAGCACCGTTGGAGGATCGGGTTACCAACCTCGAGACGCTCTGGCTGCGTTGACGATGCAGCAGGCGGAGGTGAAGGCGAAAGCTGGTTCGCCGACCGACCTTGCCGCGTTGGACGCAAAGGTGGCGCGCAACCATGACGCGGTTATCGAGGAGATCGGCAGTCTCAGGGCTGAGATCAATGACCGGTTCGGCGCTGTTGATGATCGGCTCTCCGCGATTGACGACCGGCTTGCCGCAATGGATGACCGGTTCGCCGACGTCGGTTGGAAGTTGGATCGCATCCTGACGGCGTTAGGAGACGCTGGCGAAGCTGAGGTCGATCGGTAGTCGGATTAGTTTGCTGGCAGCCACACCCGCAGATAGCCGGCGCTTTGCCCGGAGCCTGTTTCGGTGTCGAGAAATTTCGGCGATGTCGAGGGTCGCCGGATTGCGCGGCGGTCCGCTCCGGTAGACGGGCAACCGGGAATCTCGTGCGGCGCTTGATGCGTCGCGTGTCGCGGACCGGATTCTCGGCGGTGGCGCAGAGTGAGGTTCATGATCCCGAGCAGTGCCGACCACGATGAGATCGCGGGGTTCCGCCACGGACAGTGGCGAATTGTGCTAGGCGCGTAAGCGTATTCGGGGAGGTGCGACGCTGGTTAGCGGGGGAACATCGCGTCGCGCCCACACACCTAGGTAGTGAACCCGGCTGCCCACGTGGCAGCACCCGATGCCGACACCTCCCCGATCTGGGAATACTGAACCGACGTGCAGACAGTCGCATGTGTTGGCAGGCAACGGTCGGGGCGGAGGGAGGTGCGATGATTCCGTGGGCGACGGTGGAGACGTTGGCGCCCGGGGTCGCTTCGGTGGCTTCGATGGGGGAAGCGTCGCGCAATTTCGCCAATTGCGACCGTGTTGTGCAGCGATTGCTGGCGAAGAGTCCGGCGCTCTATGACACTCTGACGACCCGCGACATCACCGGGATGATCCGCTTGGTGCACCTTCGGGGCGAGGATATGGATCTGACGATCCCGACCGGCGCTGGGCCGCACAAGCTGATGCTGCGGCCGGTGCTCGGTCCGGCGGGCGATGTGCACGCGGTGCGGTTGTGGCTCGGTCCCGCGGTGGCGCCGATCCCCCCGTTGCGCCCGGCGGTCGGTCTGATCTGGGAACTCGATACGCAGATGATCCACCAGCCCGTCGGCCTCCGCCGGTTGTGCGGTGTCGAGGCCGAAGAGTATGTGCCGCGACGTTCTATTGCCGAATTGTTCCACCGGATTTCGAAATTCGATCGACATGTGGAGGTGCTGGATCTGCTCTACGGTCCGGTGCCGGGGCAGAAGCTCCAGTTCGACGTGATCGTGACCAGTGGGTCCTCCCGACGAGGGCAATGGCGGATCACCATGCGGGCTCGCGATGACGAACGTACTCGCGGCGCCTGGTGGTTGATCGAAGACGTGACCTCGGACACCATGCCCTCGATGGCGCCGACTCTCGATCACGTCGGACTGCGGGAAGCTCACCGCCGTGCCGGGACCCATTTGGCTATCGTGCAACTCGAGCACGCCACCATCTCCCATTGGCTCACTGAGCCTGCCCCTTGGGTCCGGTGGGACTACCTGTTCCGGCCGGTCGATGTGTTCCATCCCGGTGATCGCGCTCGATTGGCCGACCTCGGCGGCAGGCTCGCATCCGGCGATGCGACGGAAGCCACCGTACGCACACTGAATTACGGTGGCGGATACACGCCGACAGCATTGTTGCTCTATCCGTATCCCGGATACTCGGTACGTCGGCTCACCATCGCCCAACTCGTCCTCATCGGCGACGACCTCCCGATTGCGCGACCGGGCGAACCCGTCGGCTACGACGAACAACTGTCGCGCGGTCGGTCCCACCGAATGGAACATATCCCGGCTCACTGAATGATGACGCACCGTTGGGCAGCGGCCGGGCATCGGTAGCGACCGACCGGTGCTCGCTGGGCGGCGGTGCCGAAATGCCCGTGGTTCTACCGATGTTCGGGACATACCTATTGCGCGATCGTTACCGCGACCCACCACTTGCCTGTGTGACCTGGCCAGCGTTCGGAGTTTCGCTTTTGAATACGCAACAGCCTCCACTCGAGCCCGATACTTGTCCCGTTCCGCACCACGTATCGCCTGCCGGGGGTGGTGGCGACTACGTCCCGCTGTACTCCCCGGAATTCGCCGCCGATCCACATACCGCCTATCGGGAGATGCGTAGCCGCTACGGCGCGATGGCGCCGGTGGAACTCGCACCGGGAGTGCCCGCGACCCTGGTGCTCGATTACTACACCGCGGTGCGCATCCTGAACGATCCAGACCATTTCCCTGCTGATCCACGCGGCTGGCAGCAGACGATCCCCGAGGAATGTCCGGTACGGCCGATACTCGAGTGGCGTCCGAACGCACTGCGCAGTGCCGGTAACGAACACACCCGCTATCGGCAGGTCATCGCCGCGGCGATCGATGGGGCCGATCTCCATGCCCTGCATGCCACCGTGGAGTCCATTGCCGTTCCGCTGATCGAGGCCTTCAGCTCGTCTGGTTCGGTGGACCTGATCAGCCATTACGCCTTGCCGCTCGCATTCGGCGCGATCAATGCGATGCTGGGCTGTCCACCGGAGATCGGCCAGCGGGTCGCACAGGCGACTGCCGCGATATTCGATGGAGTCGACGCCGAGCAAGGCAACAAGATGCTCAGCGAGGCATTGCTGGACCTGATCGACTTGAAACGAGCCGAACCCGGCGATGACATCACCACGCGACTACTCGAACATCCCACCCGACTCGACGAGCCGGAGTTGATTCATCAGCTCGCCATCTTGTATGGCGCGGGAATCGAACCGCAACAGAATCTGATCGTCAATACGCTGCTGCTCATGCTCACCGACGAGCGGTTCGCGGGAAATGTGCTGGGCGGCAGCCTATCGACCCGGGACGCACTCGACGAGGTGTTGTTCGCAGACCCGCCGATGGCCAATTTTTGCGTCACATATCCACGGCAACCGATTCTGTCCAGCAATATCTGGCTGCCCGCGAACCAACCGGTCGTCATCAGCATGGCCGCCTGCAATAACGATCCAACGATCAGCGGCGGTGAGTACCTCGGCAATCGTTCGCACCTGGCATGGGGCGCCGGACCGCACGCCTGCCCGGCGCGAACGGCGGCCTATCTGATCGCCCAAGATGCCATCGATCAACTCCTCGACGCCCTGCCCGATCTGACGCTGGACGTGCCGGTGGATGAACTGAGCTGGCGGCCCGGTCCGTTCCACCGCGCTCTTGCTGCCCTACCCGTGGTCTTCCCGGTATCGACGACGCGCTGACCGCGATTCGGCGATCCACACCGGCTCAGTGGGGTGTGGTTTCGGCAGCGGCGAATTTCACCATATTCGCTGGGCGGACGAAGGTTTCGGCGAACGCGTCGGCCAGTGCGGTGTCCTCCTGTGCGGCGAGCATCAATTCCCGCACGGCCGGTGGGGGGTCGAGCACGGCCATTGTCCAGCGTGCCGCGGCATGGGCGATCGCGGTCAGCCACGGCCGTGCCGCCGAGGTCATCCAGGCCCGGTCGAACGGGCCGGTGGGATTGTCCAGAATCGCCGCGCTGTACTGGGCGGCGCAGTGTGCGGCGCTGTTGGCGCCCTGCGCACCGCCGGGATCCATCCGGCACACGACATCGCCGCCGCCCAGCACGAGGGTGCCGGAGGGCAGTGTGCCGATCGGCTCGCGCACGGTCGGCGGTACGGCGCCGACCAGAGTCGCGCCACCGTCGGTCAATTCGGCATTGCGATACCGATCGGCAAGTGCCGCAGGCAGATACTGTTGCAAGAGTTGTACTGCGCGCGGCAGCCGCTCGGCCGGGACGGTGTGCCCGAAAACATCCAGTCCGCCGCCGGGTAGTCCCTCGAAAAGCAGTATTTCGCAACGCCTCTCCTGTCCGGGAGGACCGGTCAGGCCCGGATAGGAGATGATTTCGCCGTGGCCGGGAAGGGCCATGTAGGTTCCGAGGCCATCCGGATCGGGTTCGACCCCGTCGAGGTACAGCACCGCCAGCCGACGCATCGGCTCGGCCGGAACCGACCAGCTCGGGTCGGCGGGAAAGTATGCGGCGAGCTCACGCGATGCTCGAGTGACGACAGTCAGATCGTATGCGGCGGTCCGCCGATCCAGTTGCGGCACAGACAGTTGTGCGATCTCCAGATCGCCGCCCGCAGCCGCGAAGTCGGCAAGCCAGCGCGCGAACACCGTCCGCTGGTCGACACTTTGCGCTGGTTCGCTGAAGCGTCCGGCCCACCCGGACACCACGTTGCGGTCGACGACCAAGCTGAATCGGATGCCTAGGATCCGCGGCGCAGTCGAGCGCCAAATACCCAGCCCCGCTCGGGATTCGAGGTCCAACGTCGGCCCGAACTTCACCTGTGTGCTGGTCACCGAGCCGGACAGCACCGCGGCGGCGTCGCGATCGGTCACCAGGGTGACCGGGATGCCGCTGTGCCGCAGCCGCAGTGCCAGCGGGAGGCCACACTCGCCGGCGCCGAGTATCTGAATTCCGCGCACGTGAAATCCTTCCGATGGTGAATTCGCTGGTCTCAGCTTCGTGACATAGGTAGGTCACGTACATCGGGTGCAACGACGAATGTTTCAGATTCCAGCTGACTAGTGTGCTCACCATGACCGGGCGATATTCATCGAGCCTCGGATCGCTGCCGTCAGCCGCCAGTGATTTCGTCGGACGCGAACGGGAGCTGGACAAGATCGCGGAGTTGCTGCTGGATTCGGCGCGACTGATCACCTTGATCGGTTCGGGTGGAATCGGCAAGACTCGCCTTGCCACCGAGGCGGTGCACCGCTACCACAAGGCTCGTCGGGTTCCCGTCCATTGGGTCCGGCTGGCCAGGTTGGCGAGCGGCGCGGACGTATCGGCGGTCGAGGACGAGGTCGCGCAGGCGATCGTCGACGCCGACTTCTCCGATCGATCGGTATGGGCCGCTCTGGTCGACACCCTCACTCGTTCCGACGCCGTGGGCCACCGACTGCAGACGATCCTGGTGATGGACAATTGTGAGCACGTCCTCGACGGCGCCGGGCGATTGATCTCCGACCTACTCGACGCGGTGCCGGGGTTGACGGTGCTGGCGACCAGTCGCGAGGCGGTCGGCTGGGTCGATGAGCAATTGGTGCCGATCGGTTCCTTGCCGCGAGAACAGGCGCTGCGACTGTTCCGCAAGCGAGCGGAGCTCACCGGGCGTGCCATCGCCGATGATCAACTCGCGCTGGCCGATTCGATCTGCAGGCATGTGGACAACCACCCGCTCTATATCCGGCTGGCCGCCGCCCGCCTACGGCATCAACCGTTGCGCATGATTCTGCGCGACCTCAGCGGCGAGGCAGGCGATCGGCGGCTGCGGTGGTCGCCAGGTCCACGCGTCGGCACCGAGGAACGGCATCAGGGCATCCGGGATGTCATCGCATGGTCCTATGACCTGTGCACGGACCAGGAACGCCTGCTCTTCGATCGGATGTCGGTCTTCGCCGCGGGTTACGACGTGGATCCCGACGATGAAGACGACACGTCCGTGCTCGATGTCGGTGCGGAACTGGACGCGATCGAGGGTGTCTGCGCCGATCTCGACATCGTCGGCGGCGACCCACGCGTCAGCATCGCGACGGGCGAGGTCGAGGGTCTCTTGGAGCGTTTGGCGGATCAGTCTCTGGTGTCGGTCCACCTGACTTCCGACACGGTCCGTTACTCACTGTTGGAGAGCTTCCGCGTATTCGCTCAGCAGCGATTGCGCGAGCGCGCGGCGGGCGCCGAATGGGAGCGGCTGACCGCCCGGCATCGGCGCTACTACCGCGACAAAGTCATGCGGGCCTGCGCCGAATGGTGCAGTCCTGCCGAGCAGGATCTGCTCGATTGGGCGCGGGCGGCTTGGGACAACCTGCTCTGCGCGATCGACGGAAGCCTCACCACCCCGGGGGAATCGGTGATCGGGCTGGAAATCGTCGTCGGCCTGATCTCATTGCGGGTTCCCTTCATCAAGGGGTCGCTGCGCGAGTCTCGGCGGTGGGCCGAGCGAACGCTGGCGGCAACGCGTGAACTCGACCCACAACCCGTCGAACTCCAGATATCGGTAATGGCCCTGATCGGCTGGATCAGCTTGTGCCAGGGTGTGCACGACGACGCCGAGCGGATGCTCGAGGAGTGCGTCGCCGCGTGCGTGACAGATCCGGCGGCACGAGCGAACTGGCGCCATACCTTCGAGCGTGATCTCGGTCTGCCCGCACCCGTCGAGTTCACGCGCGGTTGCGAACTGATGCTGGTGCAGGGCGACGCACGTGCGGTAGCGGTGCTCGGGAGCGCTCGCCAGAAGTTCGCCGCTGCTGGCGATCTCGGTGGTGCGGCCATGTGCGAACTGTTCGAGGCACTTGCGGCCGGTTTCGGTGGCACCGCGGTGCAGGCCATGGAGATTGCCCGGCGTCATCTCGACAACGCCGTTGCGGCGGGGGCGCGCTGGGCGAAATCCTGGGCCGAACTGGCGTGGGCGATTGCCCTGACCAAGCATGGTGACCCCGAAGAAGCGCTCGCCGTCGGTCGCTCCGCGTTGGCGGATCAGGTCGCGATGCGTGACCAATGGGGTGCCCTCTGGGCGGTGCACATCCGGATGTGGACGCTCGCGCGCATGTCGGGCGATGCGCGGACCGCGGACGGTGCCGTCTCGGACCAGGTGCTTGCGGGGGCCACTGAAATCGCACTACTGGGCGGCGGAGTCGCCACTTGGCGGCAGCGCATGGGCGTGAACATAGCGAACTTGGTGCCATTCGAAACCGAAACCGACAACGCGATCGACATCGCACGGGATGTGCTCGGACACCAGCTGTTCGAAGCCACTCGGCGCGAGGGTGCCATGCTGCGGCCGGAGCACGGTGAGGTGGCAAAGCTGGCGTTGGGCACGTTGTCGATGGGCAAGCTGGAGGTGGACCATCCCATCCGGCGCGACCGCCCGTCACCCTGGCAGGAACTGTCGACCGCCGAACAGGAGGTGGCCACGCTGGCGGCGGCAGGCTGGACCAATACGGCGATCGCGG
This sequence comes from Nocardia pseudovaccinii, assembly GCF_050942345.1. Taxonomy (NCBI): domain Bacteria; kingdom Bacillati; phylum Actinomycetota; class Actinomycetes; order Mycobacteriales; family Nocardiaceae; genus Nocardia; species Nocardia pseudovaccinii. The sequence continues at coordinate 7,991,633 of NZ_CP192074.1, read as the reverse complement.
CCAGTCGCGGCAATTCGTTCAAGACCATAGACGCACAGATGGTTTCGATCTTCCAGAAGCTGATGATCACATCGCGAGCAGACATCATCACCTTCGTGCCCGCGGACCGGCGCGGCGACGTCACGAATGCGGCCGCGCGTCGACCGGCACGTGCGCGGCGCGGACCGACACCCGAGCGCGGCCGCTGACCGGCGAAAGCGACAGGCGTGATGTTGCGGGTCGGCCCGGTGGACGGTGCGGCATAGTGTGTAGGCGTGCCCGACCGTGACACGTCACCGGCCGCGACCGTTCTCGTGGTCGACGACGAGCCCAACATTCTGGACCTGCTCTCCGCCGCGCTGCGGATGAGCGGATTCGACGTGCATACCGCCGCGAGCGGGTACGCGGCGCTGGCCGAGGCGTCGGCGCATCCACCGGACATCGTGGTGCTGGACGTGATGCTGCCGGATCTGGACGGCTACGCGGTGGCGCGGCGGCTGCGGGAGTCCGACAGCCAGGTGCCGGTGCTGTTCCTGACCTCCCGGGACGCGGTCGAGGATCGGATCGCCGGGCTGGCCGCCGGTGGCGACGACTACGTGACCAAGCCGTTCAGCATCGAGGAGGTCCTGCTGCGGTTGCGGGCGATCCTGCGGCGCACGCGTGGCCCCGAGTCCGGCGACGATCGGCTGCTCAAATATGCCGACCTGGAACTGGACATCGATGCGCACGCGGCATACCGGGCGGGCACCGAGATCTGGCTGTCGGCAACCGAATTCAGCCTGCTGCAGTATCTGGTGGTCAATGCCGAGAAGGTGGTCAGCAAGCAGCAGATCATCGATCGCGTGTGGAGTGCGGAGACCGGGCGCGACGGGCGGGTCGTGGAGACCTTCATCAGCCAGCTCCGGCGTAAGGTCGATGCCCGGAATCCGCCGCTGATCCACACGATTCGCGGCGTCGGATACACCCTGCGCCTCGGCGGCGGACGTCCGTGAGTGAGCGCAGCGAGCGAACAATCAACACAGCCGGGCATCGCTCGGTCATGGCGGAGCCGAGCGCCGGCGAGGCGCAGTCATGAACGGGCGCCGGGTGTGGAATCGGGCTCGCCGGTTGACCTTACGCACTCGGCTGCTGCTGGCCCTCGTCGCGATCGCCGGTATCGGAATGGCCGCCTTCGGGCTGCTCAGCGTGACCATGTTGGATCGGGCGCTGCTCGATCGGGTGGACGACCAGCTGAATCGCGTTGCCAGCGATATGACTTCGACCAAGCGGCCACCGCCGCCCCCGCCGTCCGGCCCGCCGGAGTACGAGCAGTTGCCTTCGGACTTCCGACTGATGTTCTTCGATGTCGGCGGGCATCAGATCGGTAAGCTCGGCGCACCGGCCCAGGTGAGCACCGTGCCCGCGCTGCCCGCGATGGACGCGGCATCGGTGCGCGCCCGCCCGAATACCGCGTTCACGGTCGGCGACCAGAAGAGCGATATCCGTTGGCGGGTGCGCACCGTCGTGCAGCCCGCGACCGAATGGCAGCCCGACGGCGGCACCGTCGCGATCGCGATGTCCCTGGCGACCACCGAGGCGACCACCGGCAACCTGCGCACGATCGAGTTGGCGGCGGGGGCGACGCTGCTGCTCGCCATCTGCGTGATCGCGGCGCTCCTGGTGCGCATCGGCCTGCGACCGCTGACCCGGATCGAGCACACGGCCGAGGCGATCGCCGCCGGGGATCTGGATCGCCGTGTCGCACAGACCGATCCGCATACCGAGGTCGGCCGGCTCGGTACCGCGTTCAATGTGATGGTCACCCGGCTGTCCACGGCACTGCGCCAGCTCGCCGATTCCGAGCAGCGGATGCGGGCATTCATCGCCGACGCCTCCCACGAACTGCGCACCCCGCTGACCTCCGTGCGCGGCTACGCCGAGCTGTATCGGCGCGGTGGTGCGTCCGACGAGGTGGGCGTGCGCGAGATGATGAGCCGGATCGAGGGCGAGGCGATCCGGATGGGGGTGCTCGTCGACGACCTGTTGCTGCTGGCCAAATCCGATCAGGAACGGGCGCTGGATCTGGCGGAGCTCGATCTGGTGGTGCTCGCGATGGAAGTGGTGCGCGATGCCGCTACCCGAGCCCCGGATCGGGACATCGGTCTGGAGAGTTCGGATGATCCGGTTCGGGTGGTCGGTGACGAGCATCGATTGCGGCAGGTCGTGACGAATCTGGTCAATAACGCCCTGGTGCATACGCCATCCGAGGCGTCGATCACCGTCACGGTCGGGATCAGAGCCGCGGCCGCGCTGACCGATCCGGTCGCCGCCGAAGCGGGTGCGGTACTGCCCGACGTGTCCGAATTCGCCGTACTCGATGTGCACGACGACGGACCCGGCATCGCGCCGGAGAACGCCCCACGCATCTTCGATCGCTTCTACCGGGCCGCGGAATCGCGTTCCCGCACCGGCGGTTCGGGACTCGGACTCGCCATCGCCGATGCGATCCTCGGCGCGCACGGCGCCCGGATCCAGCTGTTGCGCACGCCCGGCGCGGGTGCGACCTTCCGGATCCTTTTCGCCGTTTCCTGATCGTCGGCGGATTGGGCACGCGTTAGTAAGTTAATTGTCATTCTGTCCTCTGGGTAGGAGGACGATATCGTCGGCTCTCGCCGAGCGCACGACGCTCGGCCTCATCGGATGGCTGTACCGCGGCGATGTCTGGTTTGCGCTGTGGGTGGAAAGCGCTTCAGGTTCACGCCCCGTCTTATCCCGGAGCCGAAATTGATTCTGACGCTGATTGTTCACTGTTCATGAACTGACTTGTTGGTGTGTGAGTCATGGGGGAGAGGTTGGTGAAGCGGGCGTACAAGTGCCGCTTCTATCCGACCGAGCAGCAGCAGGAGCTTGTGCGCACGTTCGGATGTGTCCGCTTGGTCTACAACAAGGCTTTGGAAGCCAGGACTACCGCGTGGTACATCGAGCGGCGTCGCGTCAACTACAACGAAACTTCCGCGATGCTGACCGCGTGGAAGAAAACCGATGAGCTGAAGTTTTTGGGGGAGGTGTCGTCGGTGCCGTTGCAGCAGACGCTGCGGCACCTGCAGCGTGCGTTCGCCAACTTCTTCGACAAGCGGGCGCGTTACCCGCGTTTCAAGTCGCGGAAGAGGTCTCGCTCGTCGGCGGAGTACACGCGGTCCGCGTTCACTTTCCGTGACGGGGAACTCACCCTCGCGAAGATGGCCGAGCCATTGAATATCGTGTGGTCTCGGCAGTTGCCCGAAGGTGCGCAACCGTCCACGGTCACCGTGTCTCGCAACAGCGCGGGCCGCTGGTTCGTTTCAATGCTCACCGAGACCGCGGTCACCGACCACCCGCACACCGATAGCGTTGTTGGTGTGGATGCCGGGATCACGTCGCTGCTGACGTTGTCGACCGGTGAGAAGATCACCAATCCCAGACAACTACGGCGAGAACAGGCGCGACTGGTGAAAGCTCAACGCGCCCTTGCCCGCAAGACCAAAGGGTCGGTCAACCGGGATAAGGCTCGCCGGAAGGTGGCGCGTCTCCACGCTCGTATCACCGACCGCCGCACAGACCATCTGCACACACTGAGTACTCGGCTCGTTCGTGAGAACCAAACGATCGTGATCGAGGACCTACACGTGGCCGGGATGCTTCGCAATCACCGTCTGGCGCGTGCGATCTCCGATGCCTCGTGGTCGCAGTTGCGTTCCATGCTGGAATACAAGGCCGCCTGGTACGGGCGTCAGGTGATCGCCGTGGACCGATGGTTCCCGTCGAGCAAGACCTGCTCGGCGTGTGGGTCGGTGAACGATGATATGGCGTTGGATGTGCGGGAATGGGTGTGCCGTTGCGGTGTGACCCATGATCGTGACGTCAACGCTGCGAGGAATATTTTGGCCGCCGGGCTGGCGGTGTCTGCCTGTGGAGGCGGTGTAAGACCACCCCGGCAGTCGTCGGCGCGGCAGTCGCCGGTGAAGCAGGAAACACGACCTGTGAAGGTCGGAATCCCCCACCAATAGATGTGGGGGAAGAAGCCAATTGTGACACCTTCGCGTGGTGTCATCACTCGCGACCACGGCATCCGCTACCGCCTGTCCGGATACGACAAAGCGCATATGCATGCCGGAATCTCCTGTGCGGCACAGATTTTGGGAGCCGCCGGTGCCCTCCGCATTTTCTCCGGGCACCAGTCGGGTCCGGTCTACGAACCGGGTGCCGCGGGCTCACACGACACCTTCGTCGCCGAATGCCTGTGTGCCGGTTACGATCCCGGCCGCTGCGCAATGGGTGCGCTGCACAATATGGGTTCGGCACGCATGGGCGGCTCGCGCGCGGATTCGGCCACCGATCCGGACGGCGTGGTCTGGGATGTGCCGAATGTCGTTGTCGCCGATGCCTCCTGATTCCCGACCTCGTCGGGGGGTGAACCCGATGGTCAGTATCGAAGCCATCGCCCATATGAACGCGTCGCGGCTGGCCGCGCGACTGACCTGAGCGTTGCCCGGCCGGTCCGCGTGCCCGAAATGCGGGAGGCCGAACCCCTTGGACAAGCAGATCGGCAGAAATCGTGCGTTATCAGGCACGGATCCCGAAGGCATCATCACCGGCGGCCACGAGAGCTGGACCGGGCGCACCGTGGCCGTCCATGACGGTGAAAAGACCAACGCCCCAGTACTTCTCGCGATATTCGAGCAGATCATCAGCAACAACATCGCTGGTGGTCGACGCAAGATTAAACGTGAAAGCTGAACTTCCGCACCGAAGTTCGGTGCGGGAGTATCCGATCAGTAGCCGATTGTGAAGCGGCGCTGGATGAATCGCGGTAGTTCGGCTTCGTCGAGCAGCGCTACCGCGGCGTCCTCGATGGAGATGCGGCTGTGGCCGTCGATATCGCGGACCGGCTGGTCGCCGCCGACGCGGTAGCGGCCGGTGCGTTCGCCGGGGGCGATCAGTTCGGCCGGGCTGAGGTAGGTCCAGAGCCGATTCGAGGTGCGCAGGATATCGAGGGCGGCGCGGTGGCCGCGAACCGCGGCGGCGTACTCGCGGGGGAGCCCGAGTCCTTCGAGGGTATCGGCGAGGCGTTGGTCGTCATCCGCGGTGACTCGGCCGGGCTCGTACTCCAGACTCCCCGCACCGCCGACGACGATCAGCCGTGTGCGCGGGTGCGTGTGCAGTGCTTCGATCAGTGAGCGAGCGGCACTCGCGTAGACCGTCGGATCGGCGATGGAGCGCGCGACGGTGGCATCGAAATCCGCTGCCGCATTTCCCGGTTGGTAGCAGCTGATCAGAACGTCCATGCCCGGGAGGGCCGCGGCGATGGCCGCGCTGTCGAAGATGTCGAGGCTGCGCCAGGTGACGTTCGGCTGGCTGGTGGTGATCTGGCCTGCGTCCCTGGTGAACGCCGTGACGTGGTGGCCGCGGGCGACGGCCTCGGTGCGTACCCGCTGGCCGATATTGCCGGTCGCGCCGACGATTCCGATGAACATGGTTCTCCTCGAACTGATTGATACGGCGTGTAGAAACTATACGCCGTGAAGTATTTGCGCAATGTCAAGTTTTCTCACACCGCTGTAGAGTGGCCGCCGTGGGCACTGCGACGCCGAGCAGGCGGGAGTTACGACGCTCCGAGACGACAGCGGAGATCAAGCAGGTCGCGCTCCGGTTGATGGCCGAGGGCGGACCGGGCGCCATCACGCTGCGGGCGATCGCGCGCGAAATGGGCATGACCGCGAATGCCGTCTACAGCTACTTCCCGACCCGCGATGACCTGATCACCGCGCTGATCAACGACGTGTACTCCGAACTCGCCGATGCGGTCGAGGCGGCCCGCGATGCCCGTCCCGCAACCGATGCCTCCGGCCGAATCCTCGCGTGGGGGTGCGCGTTTCGTGATTGGGCCTTGGCGAACCCAGCCGGGTTCCGCCTCATCTACGGCGATCCGGTGCCCAACTACGAGCCGCCCGAGGGCGGCGCGGCCCCGGACGCGGAACACCGAGTGTGCGCCGGTTTGACCGGTTTGGCCGCAGGCGCGTGGCCGCACGCCGAAAACCTGTACGCGGACAACGGTTTCGAGTGGTCGGACTTCGAGCCGAAACTCGTCGAGGAGGTCAAGGCGGAGTTCCCCGGTCTACCGCCCGCCGCGGTCGCGATCGCTCTGCGCATCTGGGGCCACCTGCACGGCCTTGTCTCCCTGGAAATCCTCGGCCACCTGCGCTCTCAGACCGCCGATCCGGCAAAGCTGTACCGCAACGAAATCCGCCACCTCATCCGTTCGCTGGGCCTGAAGCCACCCGAGCGCTGAGCCCGGTTGTGGGCACGCGGCTGCGCGCCCGTTCTCGAGCCTGAGGGCGTGCGCGAGGATTCGGACTGATCGCCCGCACCCGCGTGGTGCCTATCAGGTGCCGTCCGACCTGTCGGCAGCCGGATCGCCGATGGCCGCGCGAGCGGCGCGTTCGGTGAGGGCGGCGAGGAAGGGGAGGCGGGCGTCGCCGAGGGACATGGCGTGGTTGCCCAGGTGGTTGGTGACGAAGCCGATGCCGAGGCCGAGGCCGGGATTGGTGATACCGCCGGAGCCGCCGATGCCGAAGTGGCCGAGGGCCTGGCGGGTGAGGCGGGTGCCGACGATGGCGCGGTGGTAGCCGAGCGCGAAATGCGGTGGGGCGCCGAGCACGTAGTCGTAGCGGCTGTTCGGCGGCATTTCCGCGATGCGGTGCGTGGTTTCGGGACGGAGCAGACGGCGGTGGCCGACCAAGCCGTCGTTGCCGATCGCGCCGTACATCTTGGCGATGGCTCGGGCGGTGAAAACGCCGTTCCACCCGGGCATCATCGCGTCGTAGGGGCGCATGCCGAGGGTCATATCGGCCCAACCGTCGTAGACCGCGCTGCGAGCGGAATTCATCACCCTCACCGAGGCGAAGGGTGCGATGAGCGTGTCGAACGGGACCCTGGCGATGCCGAGACGGGGCGAGAGCCGGGCCAGCCGCTGCCGCTGGTTGTCGGGTACACCGAACCAGAAATCGTTGTCGCCCAGTGGCTCTCGGAGTTCACTGCGCACGAGGTCGGTGAAGTCGCGGCCGGTGGCGCGCTGCGCGATCTCCGCGACCAGGGTGCCGAAGGTCAGGCCGTGATATCCGGAAGCCCACAGCCGCAATGGATCCGGCGCGGATGCGGCCATCGCGGCGGCCACGGCATCGTGGTCGAGCAGATCGTCCGAATCGGCGACCAGATCGCGGGTGCGCTGCAATCCGGCGCGGTGATTCAGCACGTCGCGAATCGTGATGGCGCCCTTGCCCTGCGCCGCGAATTCCGGCCAGTAGTCCGCCACCGGAGCGTCCAACGCGAGCACGCCGCGCTCGATCAGCCGATGCGCTACCGTCGCGGTGACGCCCTTACCGGTCGAATAGGACAGTGCCATGGAATCGGCCCGCCACCGCCGGTCGCTATCGGCCCACCCTGCCCAGATATCGAGGACCGGCTCTCCGTGGAGGTACACCGCCAGCGCGCCGCCGCCCTGGCTCCTACGCCGGAACATCGCGAAGAATTTCGCCGCGACGGCGGTGAATCGGTCGTCGACCAGCATGTGGCCGGGCACGCCCGCGCCATCGGTGCTCGCAGCTGGCATGGTCAGACTCCTTTGTCTGTCAGGTAACGCCACGCAGGCCTCTGCTAACAGTTGCAAGCAGCCTGCTAACTTACTGTAACCAGCGTTTCTGGATAGACGCAATGGTGCGTACCGGTGGTCGGAATAGCGCACGGCCCGACGAGGTCGGGCTGCCGCGCGGAATCCGCTTGAATTCGGTGAGTCCGGGCTGGATCTCGGAGACCCGCACCGCGCTCGGGCGTGACGGTTCTGCGGGCACTCCGGTCGCCGATGTGGTCCGGGCCGCTATGTGGAGTTCATCGAAGGATCCGCCCACGGCCGGGTGGCCGGGCGATGGTCAGGTACCGGCCGCGGGCGTGACCCTTCAGAGGCGCGGGTCGACCGGCTCCGACTCCAGGGCGAGGACCGCGAACACCGCTTCGTGCACGCGCCACAGCGGTTCGCCTGCGACGAAACGGTCCAGCGCTTCCAGACCCAGTGCGTACTCGCGCAGCGCCATCGAGCGCTTGCGGCCCAGACCTCGGGTGCGCAACCTGCGTAGGTTGTCCTCGCGCAGGTACTCCGGACCGTAGATGATCCGGAGGTATTCGGGGCCTCGGCATTTCACGCCCGGCTGGACCAGGTGGTCGCCGTCGCTGCGGACCATCGCGTCGTACGGCTTCACCACCATGCCCTCGCCGCCCGCCGTGGTCAGCTCGGTCCACCAGCTGGTTGCGGCGGCTTCGCTGTCCGGGTCGGTCAGATCGACGATCCTTCGGCCGGTCGGGGTGAACAGGTCGGCGTCCGCGGCGACCAGCCGGTCGATCGTCGACAGGTGCCAATCATGGTCGCGCACCGCGTAATTGATGCCCGCACCGGCCAGGATCTGGAACGGCGCGATCCGTAGACCGGCTAGGCCGTCCACCGGCCAGCAGTACCGGCCGTAGGCGGTGGTGAAGGCCATCGCGTCGGTCTTGCGTGCGGCGGTGCGTTCCGCGAGATCGGTGACGTCCAAGCCCCGGGCCGCGACAGCAGTCAGGAGATCGGTCGCGGTGCCGAGTGCGGCACGGGCCGCCGTACCGACAGCGGCATACTGATTGCGCAGCAGGCCAACGGCCTTGGCCGACCACGGCATCAGTTCGGCATCGAGCAGCAGCCATTCGGTATTCAGTTCCTCGAACAGGCCCGCTGTTTCGGCCGCGGCCCGCACCCGGGCGAGCAGCTCCTCGGTCTGCGCGGCGTCGTCGAAGAACGGACGCCCGGTGCGGGTGTAGAGCGCACCGGTGCTGCCGTCGTCGACGCCGAACCGATCGGCCGCGGCCTGCGCTGAGCGTGTCACGAGGACGATTGCGCGCGAGCCCATGTGCTTCTCCTCGCACACCACGCGTCGCACACCCTCCGACCGGTAGTAGTCGAAGGCCTCGGCGGGATGTTCGAGGTGGCCGTCCAGTTGGGTGGTGGCACACGGCGCCATGGTCGGCGGCAGGTACACCAGCCAGCGCGGATCGATGGCGAAGCGGCTCATCACTTCCAGTGCGGCCCCGGCGTTTTCCTCCTGCACGCCGACGCGGCCGTGCTGACGGGTCTCCACTACACGGCGGCCCATCACATCGTCGAGATCGAGCACGCCGGGATCGCGGTGCGTTACCCCGCCGGGCGTCGCCATTGTGGTGGCCTGCAGCGGACGCACCGGCTCGTACCAAACCCGTTCGGCCGGAACCGAAACCGGCACGCGCTCCGGATACCGCAGGGCTGAGAGCTCGCCGCCGAAGACGACACCGGTGTCCAGGCAGAGTGTGTTGTTCACCCAGCGCAGATCGGTCACCGGCGTGTGGCCGTACAGCACGGTGGCGCGGCCGCGGTAATCCTCGGCCCACGGATAACGCACCGGCAGACCGTATTCATCTGTCTCCCCGGTGGATTCGCCGTACATCGCGAAGGCGCGCACCCGGCCCGACGCACGCCCGTGATACTCCTCCTTGAGCCCCGCGTGCGCGACTACGAGGCGGCCGCCGTCGAGCACGTAGTGGCTGATCAGCCCGCGACAGAAGTCCAGCGCCGCCTTGCGGAAATCCTCGTCCTCGGTCTCCAGCTGGGCCAGCGATTCCGCGAGGCCGTGCGCGATGCGCACCTTCTTGCCGTCGAGTGCGCGTACCAGCTTGTTCTCGTGATTTCCGGTGACACACAACGCCGTTCCCGCGCGCACCATCCCCATGACGAGTCGGAGCACACCAGGGGTATCCGGTCCGCGATCGACCAGATCGCCGACGAATACCGCGGTGCGCCCGCCCGGGTGACTCGCGCCGACAGCCCGGCCCGCGTCGTCGCGCGCCAGTTCGTAGCCGAGTTCGCCGAGCAGTGTCTCCAATTCGGCGCGGCAGCCGTGCACGTCGCCGATCACATCGAACGGTCCGGTGAGTTCACGCTTATCGTTCCAGGCCCTTTCGTCGACAATGGTCGCCGACTCGATCTCCTCGACACCGCGCAGTATGTACACCTTCCGGAAGCCCTCGCGTTCCAGACCGCGCAGGCCGCGGCGCAGTTCGCGCTGCTGCCGTGACACCACGTGCCTGGCCAGGTGCGCCCGGTCGGGACGTTGCGTATTGCGTTCGAAGCACACGTCATCGGACACGTCGAGCACGATCGCCACCGGCAGCACGTCGTGGGCTCGCGCGACCGCGATCAGTTCCTGACGCGCCTTGGGCTGCACATTGGTGGCGTCGATGACGGTCCGCAGGCCGCGCCGCAGCCGGATACCGGCGATGTGGTGCAGCAGTGCGAAAGCGTCCGGCGTCGAGGACTGATCGTTCTCGTCGTCGCTGACAATGCCGCGACAGGCATCCGAGGAGACGATCGCGGTATGCCGAAAGTGCTTGCGCGCGAACGTCGATTTACCGGATCCGGTACTGCCGATCAGCACGACGAGGGAGAGCTCCGGGACGGATAGCTCGGTCATCACGCGGCTCCTCTCGTACTGCTGTCGGTTGTGGCCTTGGTGAACAGGGCCAGTTGCGTGGGTGGGCCGAATTCGGGATGTTCGACACCGACGGGCCCGAAGCGCACCGCGTAGCCATACTGTTCGGCCACGCGAGAGGCCCAGTCCGCGAATTCCGCACGGGTCCATTCGAAGCGGTGATCGGAGTGCCGGAACTTGCCGGCGGGCAGCGTCTCGTACACCACATTGTGCTCGGCATTCGGCGTCGTCACTACTACGGAACCCGGTGCGGCCGAGCCGAATACCGAGTATTCGAGCGCACCCAACCGCGGCTCGTCGACGTGCTCGACAACCTCCATCAGCACGGCAGCGTCGTATCCACGCAACCGCGCATCGGTGTACGTCAACGCACCCTGCAGCAACGTCAAACGCTGCGCGACTCGCTCCGGCATCCGATCCAGCCGCAACCGCCGCTTGGTGATGTTCAAGGCACGCATCGATACGTCGACACCGACGACTTCGGTAAAAGCCTTGTCGGCCAGTAGTTCCCGCAACAATGCCCCCTCGCCGCAGCCGAGATCGAGCACCCGATGCGCCCCGGCGCCCCGCAGCGCCGCCAGCACCTCGGCCCTTCGCATGACCGCCAACGACGGTGCCCGATCTTCGCCCTCGGTCGCCGCTGGCTCGGCAGCCGACGTGGCTTCCGAGGCCGTGGCGTCTACGGTCGCGGCCTCTGCCGCCGAGATCTCGGTCGACCGGGTCGCTGCCGGTACACCGGGTCCGGCGTTATTGCCCACGGCCTCGGGTCCACTGCCCGACCAATCGGCTGCGACCGCCCCGCTGTCAGTCGGGTCCAGCGCCTCGTCGCCCCCCTCCTCGACCGCATCGAGCTCCTCGGCCTCCACATCGTCCACCTCGGCCAGCCGCGCCAGCGCCGTCCGCACCAGCGACTGACGTCGCGCCAGGTAGCGCCGCGTGATCCAGCCGCGTTCCGGATGCTCGGCCAGCCACCCGGCCCCCGCGCGAATGAGTTTGTCGACTTCGTCGGCGGCCAACCAGTAGTGCTTGGCACCGTCGAGTACCGGCAGCAGGACATACAGGTGTGCGAGGGCGTCGGCAAGGCGGATGGTTCCGGCGAGCTCCAGTCGCACATAATGCGAATCGCCCCACTCCGGAAAGGCCGGATCGAGGAGGAGTGGTTCGGCGATCACGGTCCAGCCGAGCGGCGCGAAGACCCGCTCGGCCGCCTCCGGTCCGCCCTTGCACGGCACCGCCGGCAACACGATTCGCAAGGGCAGTGCCGTCTGCGCCAACTCGGGCCGCTGATCGCAACGTCCGTGCAGTGCCGTGCGGAATACCGCGCCGAGTGCCACCGACAGCAGCGATGACGCGGCATACGGCCGATCGTTGACATACTGCCCGAGACTGAAATCCGGTGTGCTGCGCGATCGCCCGCGCACCAACCGAATCGGATCCACCTCCAACAGCAGCGCCGCCGTACACCGCGCCGCGCTCGCCTCCGGGTACACCACATGCGCGGTGCCATAGGACTGCTCGAACGCCTGCACCCGGTCCGGGTTCTTGTGCAGCAAGAAGCCGAGATCGGTCGCGGGCCATGCCGCACCCTCCGGTGGTGTGCAGGTGATCGTCAACAGCATCTTGCGATCGTCGCCGAGCCGCACACCGCACGCAAGGAAGTTTCGCGGGGCTTATCAGAGACTGAGGTTCGGCCAGGTCCATTCGGCGACCGCCGGAATGTCCTCGCCGTGTTCGCGAGTCCAGGCGCGGGCATTCCAGCGAGCGTCGACCATCTCCTGGCGCAGCCCTGCCGCCTTCTCCCGCAGCGCCGGAACCCGGTCGATCACATCCATAACCAGGTGGTACCGGTCCAGATCGTTGAGCATCACCATATCGAAAGGTGTTGTGGTGGTGCCCTTTTCCTTGTATCCGCGCACGTGCAGCTCGCTGTGGTTGGTGCGCTGGTAGGTGAGTCGGTGGATCAGCCACGGGTACCCGTGGAATGCGAATATCACCGGACGGTCCCGGGTGAACAGCGTGTCGAACTCGCTGTCGGACAGGCCATGTGGATGTTCGTCCGATGGTTGCAGCCGCATCAGGTCGACCACATTCACCACTCGCATCCGCAGTTCCGGCAGACGTACACGCAGAATCGCCGCCGCCGCGAGCGTTTCCAGTGTCGGCACATCTCCGGCGCAGGCGAGCACGACATCGGGCGTGGTGCCGAGATCGTCGTTCTGTCCGGCCCAGCCCCAGATTCCGGCACCGCGCGCGCAGTGCACCGCGGCATCGGAAACCGAAAGCCAGTCCGCCTGCGGCTGTTTCCCGGCGACCACCACATTGACGTAATGCCGTGAACGCAGACAGTGATCGTAGGTCGACAGCAGCGTATTCGCGTCCGGTGGCAGATACACCCGCACGATCGATGGCTTCTTGTTCAGCACGACATCGAGAAATCCGGGATCCTGATGGGTGAAGCCATTGTGGTCCTGTCGCCAAACATGTGATGACAGCAGGTAATTCAGGCTAGCGATGGGTCGCCGCCACGGCACCGCCGCACTCGCGTCCAGCCATTTGGCGTGCTGATTGAACATCGCGTCGATGATGTGGATGAAGGCCTCGTAGCAGGTGAACACCCCGTGCCTGCCGGTCAGCAGATATCCCTCGAGCAGCCCCTGGCACATATGCTCGGACAGCACTTCGATCACCCGTCCGGTGCGGTCGAGATCCACATCGAATTCGCCGATTTCGGCCTGCCAGTTACGACCGGTGACCTGCAGAATGTCCTGCAGCCGATTGCTCGCCAATTCGTCGGGGGCGAAGGTCAGGAAGTTGTCCGCGTTGCGCGCGGTGACATCGCGCAGCCACGCGCCGAGCACCCGGGTTGCCTCGTGCTGTGTCGCGCCCGGCTCACGCACCTCGACGCCGTAGGGCCGCCAATCGGGCAGCCGTAGATCCCGAACGAGCATGCCCCCGTTGGCAATTGGATTCGCGCTCATCCGCCGATCGCCGTTGGGTACCAGGTCGAGCAGCGCCGGGACCGGCCTGCCCGACTCGTCGAAGAGCTCCTCCGGCTGATACGACCGCAACCACTGTTCGAGCACGGCCCGATGTCCGTCATCGGTACGCGCGGCCGCCAACGGCACCTGATGCGCTCGGAAGGTGCCTTCAACCGGATTGCCGTCCACCACCGGCGGGCAGGTCCATCCTTTCGGCGTGCGCAGCACGATCATCGGCCAGCTCGGGCGCACCCCATCGGTCCCCGCGCGTGCGGTCCGCTGAATCTCCGCGATGCGATCCAGGGCGGTGTCGACAGCAATGGCCATTTCCTGGTGCACGTTCGCGGGATCGCTGCCCGCGACGACGATCGGCTCATAGCCGTATCCGCGCATCAGCATCAGCAATTCGGATTCCGAAATGCGTGCCAGGATGGTCGGATTGGCGATCTTGTACTGATTCAACGCGAGAATCGGCAGCACCGCACCGTCGCGCGCCGGGTTGAGGAATTTATCGGCATGCCAGCTGGTGGCCAGCGGCCCGGTCTCCGCCTCACCGTCGCCGACCACGCAGAACACCGTCAGATCCGGATTATCCAGTGCCGCCCCGAACGCGTGCAGCAGTGAATAGCCCAGCTCACCACCCTCGTGGAAGGAACCGGGCGTCTCCGGCGCACAGTGACTCGGCACCCCGCCCGGAAAGGAGAACTGGGCGAACAGCGCGCCCATCCCGGTCTCGTCCCGCGGCACATGGCTGTACAGCTCGGAGTACGTCCCCTCCAGCCACGCACAGGCGTTCGGCCCCGGTCCGCCGTGTCCTGGCCCGGCCACGAAGACCGCATCGAGATCACGCTGCCGAATCGCCCGATTGGCGTGTACCCAGACCAGATTCAGGCCGGGCACGGTGCCGAAATGTCCGAGCAGCCGCGGCTTGATGTGTTCGGCCAGCAGCGGTTCGCGCAGCAGCGGATTGTTCATCAGATAGATCTGGCCGACCGCCAGATAATTCGCGGCCCGCCACCACGCGTCGAGTGATTCCAGTTCCGCGCGATCGAGCGGGCCCGGCGCCTCCGCGAGCTGATACGGCCGGGGTGCGACGGTCGCGCCGTCGCCGCTTTCGACATTGTCGGCCGAGGTATCGCCCCCGGCGCTGGCTACCTGGGTCATGCTCGACTCTCCTCACACTCGGGCATCAGCGGCGGCACCTGGAGGGACCGCCGATTACCGGGTCCTGCGCGGTTGCCGACGTCGATTGATAACGCCGGATGGAGAATTCACAGCCAGCCTACCTACGCGGGCGCGCGCCAATCGGTTCTCACGGTCTCGCGTCCACGACGGGTCCGTCTGGTGCCGGAGGTCACCCGATCCGGTGCCATCCGTCGTCGCACTATCGGCGGGTGGTTGGGCCGAGCCGGTCGCGGTGGATTATGGTCCGCCGCATGCAAACACTGCGCAGGATCATCGGTATCGGCACCATCGCCGCGGCGACATTCGCGCTGGCCGCATGTGGCTCGGACGATGACAAGGGCTCCTCCGCCACCACGTCTGCCCACACCTCATCGGCCGCCGCGGCATCGGCGCAGCCCACCTTCGGTCAGCTGCCCGCGCAGAACACCGGCGCCGAATGCACCACCGACGACATCGTGGTGGTCGGCGGTTTCGGCGCGACGCCGAAGATCACCATTCCGGACACCTGCACCCCGCCGACCCAGCTCCTCGTCAAGGATCTCGTTCCGGGCAGCGGTCCCGGTGCGGTCGCAGGTCAGCCGCTCACCATGAACTACACGCTGATCACCTGGTCGGATAAGAAGAAGCTGGACAGCTCGTTCGACCGCGGCAAGCCCTTCCAGTTGACGCTCGGCGCTGGACAGGTCATTCCGGGTTGGGAGCAGGGGCTGGTCGGCGTGCAGGCGGGTGCGCGGCGGCTGCTGATCATCCCGCCGAACCTCGGTTACGGCGCGGGCGGCAACGGCATCAAGCCCAATGAAACGCTGGTCTTCGTCACCGACGCGGTCGGCGTCGGCAAGTAATCGCAACGCGCAGCCCGCGGCGGTGGTGCTGCTTGCAGCCCGCCGCGACGGGTCAACTAACCTGGTCGAGATACGCACGTTGAGCCGTGCGGCGATTTCGCTCGTGATTACCCCCAGCAAGTCGGCCACAAGCAAGTCGACCAGAACCAACGAACAAGGAGCATGTCCGTGAAGAGCACCGTCGAGCAGCTGAGCCCGACCCGGGTCCGGATCAACGTCGAGGTGCCTTTCGAGGAGCTGAAGCCGGACTTCGACAAGGCCTACAAGGCGCTGGCCAACCAGGTCCGCATCCCCGGCTTCCGTCCGGGCAAGGCCCCGGCCAAGCTCATCGAGGCCCGCCTGGGCCGCGGCGCGATCCTCGAGCAGGTCGTCAACGACGTGCTGCCCGGTCGCTACAGCGAGGCCGTCACCACCTCCGAGGTCAAGGTCATCGGCCAGCCCGAGATCGAGATCACCAAGATCGAGGACGGTCAGGAGCTGGCGTTCACGGCCGAGGTCGACGTGCGCCCGGAGATCGTCCTGCCCGCCTACGACGGCATCGAGGTGACCGTCGACTCGTTCACCATCGGTGACGAGGACATCGAGGAGCAGCTGCAGTCGCTGCGCCAGCGCTTCGGCACCCTGACCGGCGTCGAGCGTCCGGTCCAGGACGGCGACTTCGTCTCCATCGATCTGTCGGCCACCGTCGACGGCGAGGACGTGCCGGAGGCGGCCACTACCGGCCTGTCCCACGAGGTCGGCTCCGGTCAGCTGATCGAGGGCCTGGACGAGGCGCTCAACGGGCTTTCGGTCGACGAGGCCAAGGAGTTCACCTCGACCCTGGTCGCCGGTGAGCACGCGGGCAAGGAGGCGGTCATCACCGTCACCGTGCGCTCGGTCAAGGAGCGCGAGCTGCCCGAGGCCGATGACGACTTCGCCCAGCTGGCCAGCGAATTCGACACCCTCGACGAGCTGAAAGAAGACCTGCGCAACCGGGTCGAGCGCGTCAAGAAGGTCGAGCAGGCCGGTCAGATTCGCGACAAGGTGCTCGAGACCCTGCTCGAGCAGGTCGAGGTGCCGCTGCCGGAGGCGGTCGTGCAGGCCGAGATCGACGCCGTGGTGCACGATGCCGTGCACGGCTTCGACCACGACGAGGCCAAGCTCGCCGAGGCGCTCGAGGCCCAGGGTTCCAGCCGCGAGGAATTCGACAAGGACACCAAGGAGTCCGCCGAGAAGTCGGTGAAGACCCAGCTGCTGCTGGACGCCATCGCCGAGGCGGACAACACCCAGGTCGGCCAGGAGGAGCTCACCGAGCGGATCCTGTTCCAGGCGCAGCGCTACGGCCTCTCGCCCGAGCAGTTCATCCAGCAGGTGCAGCAGGCGGGCCAGCTCGGCGCGGTCTTCGCGGATGTGCGTCGCGGTAAGGCGCTGGCCGGTGTGGTCGGCAAGGTGAAGGTCACCGACTCCGACGGCAACGCTGTGGACACCGCCGAAATGTTCGGCGCCCCTGAGGGTTCCGAGCCGGAGGGCACCGAAGAGGCCACCACCGCGAGCGCCGAATAATTCCATGGAGGAGCAGCGTGATCTGGACGTGTGTGGTTTGGTGATTGCGCTGTGAGCGAAGACGGGCGGTACCGGGAGTTCGGTGCCGCCCGGCTTCGTTAATGTTTGTGACAAGCGAACCAGAGATGGCTGTTCGGTATCAGCAACGAGCCGGTAAGAGAAGGCAGGTATCCGTGACAATGAACAAGGCAGGGGTCGTCATGACATCCGCGACTGCTGGTCTGAACCTCAGTGATTCGGTGTACGAGCGCCTGCTGCGTGAGCGCATCATCTTCCTCGGCACTCAGGTCGACGACGACATCGCCAACAAACTGTGCGCGCAGATCCTGCTGCTCACGGCGGAGGACCCCACCCGCGACATCGCGCTCTACATCAACTCGCCCGGTGGTTCGGTGACCGCGGGCATGGCCATCTACGACACCATGCAGTTCGCCGAGTGCGATATCGCCACATACGGCATGGGCTTGGCCGCATCGATGGGTCAGTTCCTGCTCACCGCCGGCACCAAGGGCAAGCGGTACGCCCTGCCGCATGCGCGCATCATGATGCACCAGCCGTCGGCGGGTATCGGTGGTTCCGCGGCCGATATCGCGATCATGGCCGAGCAGTTCGCGCACACCAAGCGTGAGCTCAACGAGCTGCAGTCGCTGCACACCGGCAAGCCGATCGAGCAGGTCACCATCGACGCCGACCGTGACCGCTGGTTCACCGCGCAGCAGGCCCTCGAGTACGGCTTCATCGACCGCGTGATCACCCACGCGGCGCAGGCGAACGGCGCGGGTAACTAGCAACTGTCGAGCTGCCCCGTTCCCCCTCAACGACTTTGGAGACGAAGATGGCCAATCTGTTCGACCCGCGCGCCGGCCTCGGCGGCACCGCCCCGGCGAGCCCGCAGTCGCGCTACATCCTGCCTTCGTTCATCGAGCACTCGAGCTTCGGTGTCAAGGAGTCCAACCCGTACAACAAGCTGTTCGAGGAGCGCATCATCTTCCTCGGCGTGCAGGTCGACGACGCCTCGGCCAACGACATCATGGCGCAGCTGCTGGTGCTGGAGTCGCTGGATCCCGATCGCGACATCACCATGTACATCAACTCGCCCGGTGGTTCGTTCACCTCGCTGATGGCGATCTACGACACCATGCAGTACGTGCGTGCCGATGTGGCCACCGTCTGCCTGGGTCAGGCCGCTTCCGCCGCGGCCGTGCTGCTCGCGGCCGGTACCCCCGGCAAGCGTGCCTGCCTGCCCAACGCCCGCGTGCTGATCCACCAGCCGTCGCTGGAGGGTGGCATCCAGGGGCAGGTTTCGGACCTGGAGATCCAGGCCGCCGAGATCGAACGCATGCGTCGCCTGATGGAGACCACGCTGGCGCGCCACACCGGTAAGGATGCGGACACCATCCGCAAGGACACCGACCGCGACAAGATCCTGACGGCCGAGGACGCCAAGGAATACGGGATCATCGACACGGTCTTCGATTACCGCAAGCTCAGCGCCCAGAAGTAGGGCGGACGCGCCGGACGCGGCGCGCCGATCGCTCGTAAGTTGCTCTATGTCAGGAAAATCCGGCCGGGCCACATGCCGCTCGGCATGTGCCCCGGCCGGACTGCTTCAGGGAAGCTGACCGGCCGGAAGGGTGTCGGGCGGAAGGGTTTCCGAGGCGGGCGGCCAGGAGTGTCGAATGGCCGTCGATCGGGGTGAACGTGTTCCATAGTGGTGAGAACTCGGACGACCCCCGTGAGAAACATGCTCGAGTTGTCGACCTCCGTCGCACACACCGGGTACGGTCGACCTAGGGACCTTTGCTCCCGGTTGACGGCAGTGCTCGAACCGTCGGAATCGCTCGAGGTGTTCGTGATTACACCCGAGGGTGGCGGATTGCTGGCAACCTGGATAGACGGTTGCACGCGGACAAGGAAGTAGGGACCCACGAGATGGCGCGCATCGGAGATGGCGGCGATCTGCTGAAGTGCTCGTTCTGCGGAAAGAGCCAGAAGCAGGTCAAGAAGCTCATTGCGGGACCAGGGGTGTACATCTGCGACGAGTGCATCGATCTATGCAACGAGATCATCGAGGAAGAGCTGGCCGAGTCCAGCGAGGTCAAACTCGATGAGCTGCCCAAACCTGCCGAGATCCGAGATTTCCTGGAGAACTACGTGATCGGGCAGGACACCGCCAAGCGCACCCTCGCGGTGGCCGTCTACAACCACTACAAGCGCATCCAGGCGGGCGACAAGGGTCGCGACAGCCGCGGCGAGACCGTCGAACTGGCCAAGTCCAACATCCTCATGCTCGGTCCCACCGGCTGCGGTAAGACCTACTTGGCGCAGACGCTGGCCAAGATGCTCAACGTGCCGTTCGCCATCGCCGACGCGACGGCGCTGACCGAGGCCGGATATGTCGGTGAGGATGTGGAGAACATCCTGCTGAAGCTGATCCAGGCCGCGGACTACGACGTCAAGCGAGCCGAGACCGGGATCATCTACATCGATGAGGTCGACAAGATCGCCCGCAAGAGCGAGAATCCGTCGATCACCCGGGATGTCTCCGGTGAGGGTGTGCAGCAGGCGCTGCTGAAGATCCTGGAGGGTACGCAGGCGAGCGTGCCGCCGCAGGGCGGGCGCAAGCATCCGCACCAGGAATTCATCCAGATCGACACCACCAACGTGCTTTTCATCGTTGCGGGTGCGTTCGCGGGGCTGGAGAAGATCATCTCCGATCGCACCGGACACCGCGGTATCGGCTTCGGTGCCGAGGTGCGGTCCAAGGCCGAGATCGATACCGATGACCACTTCGCCGAGGTGATGCCGGAGGATCTGATCAAATTCGGTCTGATCCCGGAATTCATCGGCCGCCTCCCGGTCGTCGCCTCGGTGACGAACCTGGACAAGGACTCGTTGGTCAAGATCCTCTCCGAGCCGAAGAACGCACTGGTGAAGCAGTATGTGCGGTTGTTCGAGATGGACGGCGTGGACCTGGAGTTCACCGATGACGCGCTGGAGGCGATCGCCGATCAGGCAATCCTGCGCGGCACCGGCGCCCGCGGTCTGCGCGCCATCATGGAGGAGGTCCTGCAGTTGGCGATGTTCGACATCCCCAGCCGCGATGACGTCGCCAAGGTGGTCGTGAACGCCGACACCGTCAACGACAATGTGCTGCCGACCATCGTGCCGCGCAAGGCGCAGCGCGCCGAGCGCCGGGAGAAGTCGGCGTAGCAGTTACGCGGACCGGGTCAGACTGAATGCAACCGCCACCTCCGTTGCTTCCGGCTGGCCCGGGCGCGCTGCTGGATGCCGCCGCGATTCTCAACGGCACCGTCGATATGCGCACGTATCAGCGCAGGTACCTTGTGGTTTACGCCGATACCCCTAGGGAGTCCGCAAGGATCGCAAATACGGCGATCCCCGACTACCAGGGGATCCTCTCGCTTGTGACGACCTGCGTCGAATGGCTCGATGAGCATTTCGGGTGGGAGCTGGTAAACGTCTTCACGCGGGAGTGCCAGGGGGATTACCTGCAGTGGCACTGCTACTACGCGATGCTGCGGCGATCGCGCTCGAACTAGTCCGATGTGTAGCTGCCTGCCGGTTGGGGTACTCCTAGGTCACGGTTGAGTAACCAGCCCAGTCCTGGTCCCTAGGTGGTCAGGGCGAAAAGTTCCCGCCGACGAGGTTTCTCCGGCGGATGCGACGGACCGAGGTCCTCATGTCGACAGTTCTAGTTTCCTCAGATCAACGTATCGCTGCCGTGGACGGATCCGGACCGAAGCGGTCCGCCGATTGTCTGTGCGTAGTCGTGTCGCAGCCGGTGGATTCGGTCACCTTGTGTGCCGTGGGCGGCGAGATGGACTACCTGACGGCCGACGCCCTTCGGCAGTCTCTGCTAGAGGCACTGCCGACGGCGGGCGCGGTGGTGGTTATCGACCTATCGCAGGTGACGTTCTTCGGCGTCGCCGGTCTGCGAGTGTTGATGGAGGCCCGATCCTGGTTCGGCCACAGCGGCCGTCGACTCCAGTTGATCACGGGTCCGCGCTGCGTGGATCGGCTACTCGAGGTCGCGGGTCATGCCGCGGTCTTCGACGTCATCCCGAGTCTCGCCGCGGTCGCGCGGCCGAAACCGCTCGGGTCGGCTCGCGCGAGCGCCTGATCATCGAAAACGCGGGTGCGGCAACCGAATTCGGTTGCCGCACCCGCGGTCTGTGTCGACTCAGGACGCTTCGTTGCGCATATCGTCCTGGCTCCAGTAGGCGCGCATGGCAACGATCTTGCCCTCGTCGTCGAAGTCCATCGCATCGATGGGTGAGAGGGTGAAGCGCTGATCGCCGAATTTGGTGACGAGGGTGAACATGAAGGCGGCGTGGTTGCCTGCGATTCGAACCGAATCCGTGCGCAGCTCGGTTTCCCGATCGAGGTTTCCGAGCACCTCGTAGAACTCGCGAATGGCGTCGTGCCCGCGCTTGGGTTCGGTGCCGATCGGATCCTCCACCACCGCGTCGGGTGCGTAGAGGTCGACGATCGCCTCGGTCGGGCCGGAACCGACCAACTTCACGTACTGCTCGATCACATCGCGGATCTTGGCTGCCATGGAAACCTCTCACGAATTGAAACGTGTTCTAATTCGGAGCGTAGCAGTGCCCGGTGATCGCGTGACATGGAATCCCGTTGGCTGGGCAGACGTACTGGCGCAGATGGCCCCCCGCGCCAGCACTCGTCGAACTGTATTGCGCACCGAACGGGCTCCCCCGCCGGTTATCTTGTTGGCGCGCTAGTGATATGGGATACGGTGACGACCGCTTGTCACATCACTGTGCCGCCCGATCGCGCCCGGATTCGGAATCGCCATTGACTCCCTGGTTCGCCGTTGAACCTTCTGTCCCGCACTTGTGCGTCTGCTTTTGGTGTCGCCAGAAACCCTTCGTGTGTTACCGCCTCCGCGGCTTTGTGGCTTCCTTTTGTCCTTTTCGCCTGGTCCGCATGGGTCTTCAGCCCGGTGGGGCGGCGGTGTTTCAGAAAACTTGTCGCTATTTCTCGCTGTTCGAACCCGGTGTGTCGAGCTTGTGTGGTGCTCGTCGTGCTGTTTACTCGGTCCGGTCAACCAGATGTTCGAGTGACGAGTGAAAGCGGAGGAGACATGGCACTGCCTACCATGACCGCGGAACAGCGCACTGAGGCGTTGGCCAAGGCGGCTGCGGTCCGCAAGGCGCGCTCCGAACTTATCGGCAAGGTGAAGGCCGGCAAGGTTTCGGTCGCCGACCTGTTGAAGAAGGCGGACAGCGATGACCTGGTCAAGAAGACCAAGGTTGCTGCCGTGATCAAGGCGCTGCCCGGTGTCGGACCGGTCAAGGCGGCCAAACTGATGGACCAGGCGGAGATTCCCGAGGACCGCCGCATCGGTGGACTCGGCGCCCGCCAGCGTGCGGCGTTGCTCGAAGCGTTGAAGGACTGACCAGTCGTCTGTAGCGTTTGCTTGCAGGTCGCTCGAAAGGGTCAGCCGGACCATGATCGGGGAACGAATGCTCACGTCGGTGGCGTGGCTGTGCGTCGAGAACGGCCGCTTACTCGCGGTCCGAACCGAGGGACGCGACGCCTTCTATCTGCCGGGCGGCAAGCCCGAACCCGGAGAAACTCTGGCGGGAGCGCTCGTTCGGGAGGTGCGCGAGGAAGTCGGCGTCGAATTGGAGGCGCACCGGATTACGCCCGTGGTGACGATTACTGCCCCCGCCCACGGGCGTCCCGGAACGCTGGTCGAGATGCACTGCTTCCGCGCGCCCGGTCACGGCACGCCGGCTCCGGCGGCGGAGATCGCCGAGATGGCGTGGCTCGGACCGGACGACGGACACCTGTGTGCGCCGGCCGTTGTGCGGGCCCTCGGCCATTTGACCGAGGTCGGAGGTTGGCACGCGTCCTGAACGCGCCCACTTCGCACGGAGAACGCCCCACAGCATGCGCTGTGGGGCGTTACTGTTTCGGCGGTCTAGCGGTTGGTACGGCGGCGGGGGCGTTGGAAGGTGATCGGGGCGGGATCGCGCAGCTGTGGCCCTCGCGGGGTCACCAGGATCAGGGCCAGACCGAGCGCGACGATCAGCGCCGCACCGATGACGCTGAGGGCGAAGCTGGCCCCGCCCATCTCGGCGGGTTTGTGGAAGGCGTGATAGATCAGGTGCGGAAGGCCGAAGACCAGCCAGCCGAGGCCCGCGACCTGGGCGAGTGCGCTGCCGCCGAGGAATAGCGCGGCCAGTGTCACCGCGGTCAGCGCCAGAAAGAACGAGCCGACATCGGAGGCCAGATGGTGGTTGTACGGGCCGTCCGCGGAAATCCACTGCATGCCGAAGCCGGGAAAGCTGGCGTACCAGGAATGCGGCGCCAAGACCGCCCACAGTCCGACGACTGCGCCCTGAAATGCCAATACCCCCAACATGATTCGCACCGCGAGCCAGCGATTGCGCTGCTGTTCGAACCGCATCCGCACGCGTAGCCCGCCGGATTTGCCGTCTACCGTGATCCGCATCGGTCTCTCCGTTCATCGCCGAACCAGGGATCTGGTGCTGCAACCGTAAGTCGGACCTCGGGTCACGATCAATAGGCGGCGACCTCGTCGGTGATGGTCAGCCGGTCCGAGCGGGAGTAGATGTTCATGGTGTCCCCGCGCAGGAAGCCGACCAGGGTGAGGCCGGATTCGGCGGCCAGATCGATGGCCAGCGAGCTGGGGGCCGAGACGGCGCCGAGCATCGGGATGCCCGCCATCACGGCTTTCTGGACCAGTTCGAAGGAGGCCCGGCCGCTCACGATGAGCACGAGATCGTTTGCGGGGATACGGTTTTCGAGCACGGCCCAGCCGAGTACTTTGTCGACGGCGTTGTGCCTGCCGATGTCCTCGCGCACGGCGAGTGCGGTGCCGTCGGTGGTGAACAGTCCCGCCGCGTGTAGACCGCCGGTGGCATCGAAAACCGTTTGGCGGATGCGCAATTGGTCCGGCATGGCGGCGAGGGTTTCGGTGTCGACGGTGATCGAGGTGGTCGGCAGCGGGAATCTGGTCCGGGTGCGGACCTCCTCGAGTGCGGTTTTGCCGCAGAGGCCGCATGCGCCGGTGGTGAGGAAGTTACGGCCGTGCACCGGGATCGGGGTGCGCAGGTGGACATCGAGGACGTTGTAGGTGTTGTGCCCGTTCTCGTCGGTGCCCGCGCAGTAGCGGGCGCTCACCACATCCTCGGCGGTTTGAATAATGCCTTCGCCCAGGAGGAATCCGTGCACCAATTCGATATCGCTGCCCGGGGTGCGCATGGTGACGGTGAGCGATTGGCCGTCGAGGCGCAACTCCAACGGTTCTTCTACCGCGACGGAATCCGGGCGTTCGATCACGCCGTTGGGCGAGATGCGGCGCGTCTTGCGGCGCGCGGTCACTCTACTCACGATGGCTGCCCCATATGGATGTGCGGCTCCACCCGGATGGTCACGGCCTTGGATACCGGTGTATTCGACCGTGCCGCAACGTGATCCAGCGGAACCAGCGGATTGGTCTCGGGATAGTATGCGGCGGCATTTCCACGCGGGGTCGAGTATTCGACGATGCGGAAGCCGGTCACCTTGCGCTCGGTGCCGTCGGTCCATTCGGAGACCAGATCCACCAGATCGCCGTCCACGAAACCGAATTCGGTGATGTCGTCGATATTCATCAGGACCACCTTGCGGCCGCCGTGCACGCCGCGATATCGGTCGTCGAGGCCGTAGATGGTGGTGTTGTACTGGTCGTGGCTGCGCAGGGTCTGCAGGATCAACCGGCCCTCGGGGACCGGGACCCAGGTCAATTCGTTCACCGCGAAATTGGCTTTGCCGGTGGCGGTGCGGAATTCGCGGGAGTCGCGTGGCGGATGCGGCAGCACGAAGCCGTTGCGGTCGCGCACGCGTTTGTTGTAGTCGTCGCAGCCGGGGACGACACGGGCGATCGCATCGCGGATCTTGTCGTAATCCTGCTGATACTGCGCCCATGGCACCGGGTGCTCGGCACCGAACAGTGTCTGTGCGAGTTCGCAGACGATGGCGACCTCGCTGCGCAATTGTTCGCTGACCGGCTTCAGTCGACCGGTGGACAGATGCACCATCGACATCGAATCCTCCACCGACACTTGCTGTTTCGTGCCGTTCTGCAGGTCGAGATCGGTGCGGCCGAGGGTGGGCAGGATGAGTGCGGTCGTGCCGTGCACGACGTGGCTGCGGTTGAGTTTGGTGGAGACCTGCACGGTCAGCGCGCAACTGCGCAGCGCGGCCTCGGTCACCCCGGTATCCGGGGTTGCGGACACGAAATTGCCGCCCATGCCGATGAACACCCGCGCCGCGCCCGCGCGCATGGCCCGGATGGCATCGACGGTGTCGTAGCCATGCTTGCGCGGGCTGGTGATGCCGAATTCGCGGTCGAGTGCGTCGAGGAAGTCCTCGGGCATCTTCTCCCAGATGCCCATGGTGCGGTCGCCCTGCACGTTCGAGTGGCCGCGCACCGGACAGACGCCCGCGCCGGGCTTGCCGATCATGCCGCGCAGCAACAGCAGATTGGTCGCTTCCTCGATGGTGGCGACGCCGTGGCGCTGCTGGGTCAGGCCCATCGCCCAGCAGATGATGATGTTCTTGGATTCGGCCAAAAGTGTTGCGGTGCGATGTAAATCGTCGTCGGTGAGGCCGGTTGCCGCCCGCACCGTGCTGAGATCGACTGCGCGCGCATTCTTTTCGTATTCGGCGAAGCCCGCGCAATGTGCGTCGACGAATTCGCGGTCGACCACCGTGCCCGGTGCGCGGTCCTCGGCTTCGAACAGCAGTTTGCCCAGGCCCTGGAAAAGCGCCATATCGCCGCCGAGCCGGATCTGCAGGAAGTCGTCGGCAATGGTGACGCCGCTGGTGAAACCCTTGACCGTCTGTGGGTCGCGGAAGCCGAGCAGTCCGGTCTCCGGCAGCGGGTTGACCGCGACGACCTTGGCGCCGCCCGCCTTCGCGTCCGCCAGTGCGCTGAGCATCCGCGGATGATTGGTGCCCGGATTCTGGCCCGCGACGATGATCAGATCGGCGTGGGCGAAGTCGTCTATCGAGACCGAACCCTTGCCGATGCCGATGGAACTCATCAGCGCGGCGCCGGAGGATTCGTGGCACATGTTCGAACAGTCCGGCAGATTGTTCGTGCCGAAGCTGCGGACCAGCAATTGGTAGAGGAATGCGGTCTCGTTGGCGGTGCGGCCGGAGGTGTAGAACAGGGCCTCGTCGGGGGAGTTGAGCGCGCGCAGGTGCTCGACGATGAGTTGGTAGGCGTCGTCCCACTCGATGGGCGTGTAATGGGTCGCGCCGGGGCGTAGCACCATCGGATGGGTGAGGCGGCCCTGCTGGCCGAGCCAGTAACCGGATTTGCTCGCCAGTTCCTCGATCGAATGCCGAGCGAAGAACTCAGGGGTGACGGTGCGCAGCGTCGCCTCCTCGGCGACGGCCTTGGCGCCGTTCTCACAGAACTCGGCCGGGCGGCGATGCCCGGTCGGCTCCGGCCAGGCGCAGCCGGGGCAGTCGAAGCCGTGCACCTGGTTGACCCGCGCCAATGTGCGCGCAGTGCGCAGCACGCCCATCTCCTCGACCCCGCGTTTGAGCGCAACAGCCACAGCCGTCACACCCGCCGCCTGCTCCTTCGGCGGGGTGACGGTCAGTTCGGACTCGTCGATGTCCTGTGTCGGCCCATTGCGGTGCATGCCCGATATTGTCCTCTCCCCGCGAAGGTCGTCGCGGACCCACCCTTTGTCCTGATCGCGGGTGCGCACGTTGCGGCTGTCGGCTCCTGCCCGACGGGTACCACCTGGTTCGGATCGTATGCATCGGTGGCTGGTTTCGGTGTCGGTTACATCGGTGACGCTACCTGGTAGCCAGCGGTTTTCGCCTGGTTCGGGCTCGGCGAGAAGGCTCCGCGCCGGTGGGTGCTGGCTTTACCATTGCTACTGATCAAATCGCTGATCTGAGGCATGGGCGATGGGGACGCTGGCGGCAATTCCGACGCGTGCCGGCGGGGAGCGTCGGCACGCGGCGTCTCGGCGCGCGAAATTCGGTGTTCGGTGGGGGATCGTCTGTTCTGCCGCGCTGTTGGTCGCGGTGGCGCCGGTCTGGTTCGGCGGGGTGTCGGCCTTCGGTGTTCCGGCATCGGGGGAGCCGACTTCGCCGGTGGTTTCGCCATCGCCGACGCCCGGGCACCACGGGCCGGGAACGCGGGATGGGTCCGCGGCACCGTCCAGCACGGCGGTGCCGGATGACAATTCGGACGGCGGTGGAACCCGCGACGGGACCGGGACACGCGACGGAACCGGGACGCAGACGACGACCAGCCGGGTGCCCACCGATCCGTGCGCCGGACGGTCGTCGGATGGGTGCTCCGGACCGACTTCCGATCCCGAACAACCACGGCTGCCCGATATTGTGCTGCCGCCGATCACCGTCACCTTCCCACCGGCGCCACAGCCGCCGATCACGCCGACTCCGCCGCAGCCGATCACGCCGGACCCACCTGCGGATTCGTCCACTACGGTGCCGCCGCAGCGGCAGATACCGGAGAATCCGCGGCCGCCGATATCTCCGTCGAATAGGCAGCCCGAGGTGGTTGTGCCGACCGTTGGGCCTGCACCGATGCCGACGACTGTGGCACCGGCGCCGCCGGTTGCGCCGCCACCCGCCGCGCTGGAGCTCACACCCACGGCCATCGGGCTCGGTGGTGATGTCACCGCGGCCGGATCGGGGTGCGATCCGCGGTCGCAGGTCAGCTTGCTGGTCGGGGAGACGCCGGTGGGTAACACCGTCGCGGGGGCGGACGGCGGGTTCCGGGCGCCCCTGGCGCTGACGTCGATCGAAGTCGGGCGATACGAGGTGACGGCGCGCTGCGGTCGCACACTCACCGCGCCGCTGGATGTGGTGCTGGTCAGCCGGGTCAGCTCCGCCACTTCGACATTGACGGTGATTCTGTTCTTCTTGTTGATCGGTGCCTGGTTCTACGGGCATCGGCTCGTCTCGCACCTACCCGCGCGGAGGGAACCATGATGCGAGCCCGTGTCTCGGCGGCCACGCGAATTATCTTGCTGCCCGGTGTGTTCGCCCTCGTGCTCGCCGGATTGTTCGCGGCACCGGTCGCGGCCAAGCCGCAGGGTGTCGACATGTCGGCGGCCATCGACGATCGCGATATCACCGAAACCTCCGCCACCGAACCACTACGGCTGCAACCGAACAGCACCATCCGGGTGGCTGTCGCGTTGACCAACAACAGCGATGGGGCGTTGCATATTCGGCGGGTCGATCTGGCCGGGCATGTGCTCGGGCTGACGTTCTTCTCGTACTCGACCGCCGTCGAATTGACCATCGCACCGGGAAGATCCGAGGCGCTGAAGTACCGGCTCGATCTGACCGGACTCGAGGGGCAGGCGACCGGACTGATCGTCGCGGATTTGGCAGTGATCGGCGACGACGGCGCACCGATCGCCTCGATACTGCTGGACACCGATGTGCGCGGCTCGATGTATTCGGTATACGGACTGTTCGGAATCGCGTTGGCGGTGCTGACCGCGCTCGCCATTGCCGATGCGGCGCTGGCGATTGCCCGGCACCGGCTGTCCACAAACCGGTGGCAGCGCGGGTTGCGGTTACTTGCGCCGGGTATCGGCATCGGATTGATATTCGGATTCACCGCATCGGTGTTGCGGTGGTGGGTTCCGGATACCGGATTGTGGCTCGCGGTCGCCGGTGTGGCGGCTTCGGTCGGTTTCCTGCTCGGATACTGTTCGCCGACACCGGAAGTCGAGGATCTCGCGCCGACCGAGGAGGACGAAACCGCCGATGTGGAAACCGTGCGCTTCCCGGATGGGGCGACATCTTGACATCTGATACCGGCCGATTGCGGGCCGTGCTGCCCGCATATGACATCGGTGCGCAGGTCGGCAGGGGCGGATGCGGTGTGGTGCTCGCTGGTACGCATCGTCGGTTGGGGCGACCGGTTGCCATCAAGCAGATTCCACCGCAGTTCGCGCACGACGAGCAGGTGCGGCGCCGGTTCGTCGCCGAGGCGCGTCTGCTTGCGGCCATCGATCATCCACATGTGGTGCGGGTTTTCGACTACATCGAGGCCGATGAGCTGTGCCTGTTGGTTATGGAGTATCTGCCCGGCGGGACCGTTGGCAGTCGGTTCGCGACCGAGGGGTTCGACGCGGCTACCGCAGTCGCGGTCGGGCTGGCCTGTGCCGCGGGGTTGGAAGCGGCGCATCGCCACAAGATTCTGCACCGGGACGTCAAACCGTCGAATCTGATGTTCGGTACCGGCGGTGCGATAAAGCTGACCGATTTCGGGATCGCCAAGATTGTCGGCGGCGATGAGACATTGGTGACCAGGACCGGTGAGATCGTCGGAACTCCGTCCTATATCGCGCCGGAACAGGCACGCGGACAGCCGCTTTCGGCCGCGACCGATGTCTACGCGCTGGCGACCATGCTGTATCAGCTGCTGTCGGGGGTGCTGCCGTTTCCGCCGCACGAAGATCATCTGGCAACGCTTTTCGCACACGCCTTCGGTCACCCGATACCCCTCATCGAGGTCGCACCCGGCGTGCCGGAGCCGATCGCCGATGTGGTGATGCGCGGCCTCGCAACCGATCCCGCCGATCGTTTCGACACCGCCGAACTCTTCGGGATCGCGCTCGCCGAACTCGCCGCCTTGTGCTGGGGCGGTGATTGGCTTATGCCCGTGGGTATTCCGGTCATCGGTGCGGACACCATTGTCGCCGCCGCGACCGGGAGCAGTCGCGCCGCCGGGCGATCCGGTATTCCGACGCCGAGGGCGCGAGGCGGACATGGGCAGGCCGCTGTCACGCAGCGGACAGCCGCGCCTCCCGCGGGCTTCGGACCCCGCACGCCGGTAACCGCCGACCCCACCCGGCCTCCGACGGACGCCCGACCTGGGGTGATTCCCGCGGTGCCACCCGCTTCGTCGGCCCCGACCGAAATCTCGCGGACGCCGAGACCAGACGGTACGGATTCGGTTGCGGGTGGACCGATATCGACGGTGCCACCGGTGCACGGAGATATCACGAGTGGTTCCGAGCAGTTCGGCGCTGCGACACCAGGTGCACGGACCACGTCGGAGCCGCCCGGGGTGGACCTGCCTTGGTCGCAGTCACCCGCGCCGGAGCCGCCAGGGGCGAGGGGGCCTGCGCCTGGGGCGGATGCGCCTGGGGCGCACGCTTTGGGAGGTACGACGCCTAGGCCGCGCCCGATATCCGGGTCGCCCGCGTCGGAGCCGCCCGGGTCTGGGTGGCCCGCAGCGGAGCCGCCCCGGTTGGGGCGGGGCGGGGCGGCGTCGCGCATGCCGGGGGATGTGCCATCAGTACGGCCTATTAATGGAGCCGGTCAGGGTTCGTCGGAGTATGGCGAGTCGGCACGACCGGTGCCGTCGTCTGGGAAGTCGATGCCTGGGCCGTCCGGGTCGGCGCCCTTACGGCCGCCGATGATTCGGGTGCGTCCGGTGCATGGGTTGCAGGACAACGGTGTTCGGTTGGCTGATGTCGATCGGCGGGATCTGGTGCCGATCCGCGATGTCGTCAGCTTCGCCTCGCCGTGGCCGTTGTTCTTGGTGGGTGCGTTGCTTGCGGTGGGTGCCTGTGCGGTGGCGGTGCTCGGGGTGGGTGCGCCGACCGCCGGAGGGGATCTGGTGCATGGCACGGTCACCCTCGCCGGTATCGATGTGACGGGGCCGAATCCGATCGAAGTCGATCTGTCGAAGCCGATTCCATTGCAAGTCAACGGAATCGATGTCGACTCCGCCGCGCTCACGGTGGAGGTATTCGGCGTGCGGCTGGGTGGGGATCCGGTGCCGCTGCAACCCGGTGGCGTGGCCGACCTGCCCGACCCGGTGAACTCGCATGTGCTGGCCGGAAACCTCGACGGCGAGCTCACGCTCCTGCGCAGTGGAACCGAAATCGCCACGCAGAGAATAGAATTCCGCACTGCCCAGAACCCGACACGCACCGCGGCGGCGGCGGTGATCGTGGTCCTCGTTCTGTTCGCCGTGGCTTACCTGGAGTCCAACACCCGCACCTTACGCCGCGGCCACGGCGGCCTCGCCAACATCATCGGCCTGTCCGCGAGTTCAGTCATCCTGTCCGCCGCCGTTGCCGGTGGCGCCTGGATTCTCCGTGACACCCCGCCCACCAGCACCACCCTCGCCGTCGCAGCCGTACTAGGCGCCGGAGCCGGGGTCGCCGCCGCACTAGGCGCACGACGGATCGGCAAGCGCCACCGCTTCCTTCGCCGCGCACGACGCGACAACCGTTGACGCAGTGGCCCCGCGAATGTACTGAACGGGACGGCACGGGAGCTGTGCACGCTGCCGGGGCGGGTACCCGAGTGCGCCTCCACCGTCGGGCAGGTCTGCTGTTGGTACGAGCCGCTCAGGAGCGGCGGCGTTTGCTCGTGGCCTCGGTTGGGTGTTTCGGGTGAGCTTCGGTGCGGTAGGTGAGGATGCGTTGGCCTATGCGGAGGCTCCAACCGGGATGTAACTCGGTGGGGGTGGTGCCGATGCGGGTCCATTCGTCGGCGCCGGGGGCGGCGATGAAAGTGCCTGCGGGGGTTGCGGCGTCGCGGACGTAGACCTTGCCGCGGTCGACCGAGACATAGGCGTGCACCCGCGAGACGTGGCGGTCGCGCGGGACCGCAAGGGGTGTGGCAGTGG
Organism: Nocardia pseudovaccinii; assembly: GCF_050942345.1. NCBI lineage: Bacteria > Bacillati > Actinomycetota > Actinomycetes > Mycobacteriales > Nocardiaceae > Nocardia > Nocardia pseudovaccinii. Next base: position 7,959,832 of record NZ_CP192074.1, on the reverse strand, counting down.
CGGCACGCACCGTCTCGTCGATCATCGGGCTTCGGCCGACAACATACGGTCGGTCCAGCGGAAACGCGGAGCCATCCGCGAGAACCAGCGCGCCGACGGGCTGCCCCGCCCGCGAGTTTTCCGGGTTTTTCGCGCTGCCTACCGGTCGCAATGGCCGCGGTCGTACACCCCGCAACGCCGGAATCTTGTGCAGTGCAATCGGTTCCGGCCGCGCTGCCACACCCGACCGTGTTCCAGCGGCCTCGTCGCGTTCCTGGGCGGACATGGCCTGGGTACTGATCTCCTCCGGCGCGTCTACCTGCCCTGATCCATCGGACGGTGCTGAACCCCTCGGCCGCGCCTCCGATGATGCTGGGCCCGGCCGGGCATCGGCCGTCGATCCCACGGTCCCGGCCTTATCGCTCGCCTCGCCGAATCCCACGGCCTGCGTGGCCGATCGTTGCGGGGCCCGGCCCGAGTCCGGCGACCCGGTTGATCCTGCTTTTTCGGGTGGTTCGTCGTCCTCGGCGGAGTTGGCAGCGGATTGTTGTGCGGGCTGGCCGGAGTGTATCGATCCGGTGGGGCCTGCTTTCTCGGTCGGCTCGTCGTGTGCGGTGGGCTCGGCGCCGGATTGCGGGGACCGGCCGGAGTGTATCGATCCGGTGGGGCCTGCCTTGTCGGTCGGCCCGTCGTATTCGGCGGACTCGGCGGCGGATCGTTGCGGAGACCGGGGAGCGCGCGGCGACCCAGCGGACGGATCGGCTTCGGTTGACCGCGCAGGGGGTTTCCGTAGGTATCCCGTTGGGTGGGTTGATCCAGCGGCGCGCTCCAAGCCGGTGGCGCTGGCGGATCCGGTGGCTTGAGCCGCGCCGGTGGGCTGGTCAGTTGTGGTGGGTCGGGCGGAATTTCCGGCCGCCGCCGAATCTGCTCGTTGTCCCTGCGCGGCCGACTGTGCAGCGGAGCGTTGCATTGATTCGGATGAGCGCGCGGTCTCGGTGGCTTGCGCTGAGGCACGGGGCTGAGCCGATCGCGGCGAGCCTCCCGGCTGTCCATGGGCGGCGGCAGTTGCAGCGGAGTGTTGCGTTGATTCGGATGAGCGCGCGGTCTCGGTCGCTTGCGCTGACGCGCTGAGCTGGGCAGATCTGGCGGGGCGGGGCGTGCCGACGCGTTGGGCAGTCGGGGTGGGCTCGGATTTCGCGGTCGGCTCGCGCAGGGCTTCCAGTCCGGCCGGAGCGGTGGGTGGCGGCTCGGCGGTGGGGTTGGCGGTGGTGCGGGCTCGGGTGGCTGCGGATTTTCCGTTGCGGCGAGCGGCTATGCGCAGGACGAAGCCGCTGCCGGGGACGATGCCGGCACGCAGGTCGGTGCGTGGGAGTTCGTGGATCGGGAATGCGGCATCGGCGCCAACCGAGATCCGGCGCACCGGTTCTCGCACGATTTCGTCTACCCAGGTGAACGCGCGTGCTCCGGAGAGTCGCCGGGTTCCCTCCGCGCCTTGGATCTCCGCGCTGACCTGCCCGCGCAGCAGAATGACGGTGCCGTCCGCCGTCGGTGCGATGACGCCGAACGGTGGCGGTTCGGAATTGCCGCCGAAAACCACTGCGGCCAGCCGCTGTGCGATCGCCGCCCCGGGATGGCGCGTATCGGCCACGGCCTCGATCGCACCGAGTATCCGGTCCGTGGAAGGGGATTCGCCCGCGAGATACACGACAACCGCACCGAAACGTGCGATCAGACCATCGCCCAGCGCAATCCCCACCGTCGACGCGTCATTCCGCACTCGCGTCTCCTTCCCGGACCACTACCGGCGTCCAGCATAGAACGTGCCGAGCTCCCGACACCGGCCCTCGAAGAACCGCGAGCGCGAACGCGCAATGATCTTTATCCGCTCCGGCCGACGAAGTGTCGTGCATCACTCGATGCCACGAATCCAAGGGCTCCCTCGCGCAAGTGCTGCCCGCTGCGAGCTCCAGATGGGTTAAGGCACCATCTGGTCCGGTTCGCTCGCCGAGAGCAGTCGAAACGCGGCACGACACGTTCTGCGGCACCGCCATATGACTGCGCTCGACGGATCGTGATTGCCTCAGCAGCCAGCTGGACGCGGCACTAGCGCGTTGAGGCTAGGCGATCGGTGAACGACCAAGGCGCACGAAGTGATCCATGTGCTGGATCGTGGATCCATCTGCCGTGCACGACCAGCCGGGAAGGTTCAGCCGGTGAACTCGGATGCATGGTCTTCGAGCCAGGTGGTGAAGGGCCGCGCGGGATGGGCGGTGAGGGTGGTGACGGTGTCGGTGATCGGGGTCGGGACGCCATCGCAGCGGCGCCAGTAGTCGAGGAGCCCGTCGGCGTAGTGGGCGGGGATGAAGTCGGCCACCTCCCGTCTCCACGCGTCAGGGGTGACGTGGGCGATGGTCGCGGTGCGTCCGGTGACCTTTGTGATCAGGTCGATCTGTGCGGTGAAGGTCAAGGTCTGCGGGCCGGTGAGGGTGTAGACGCCACCACGGTGGTCCGGTTTCGTGAGCAGCGCATGGGCGCACTCGGCGACGTCGAGTTCGTGGATCGGATCGGCGTAGGCATCGGGGTAGGGGAGGCTGACCGGGCGGTCGGCCTTGATCGCGAACGACCAGCCGCGGGCATTGCCCGCGAAAGCGCCGGGACGCAGCACGGAGACGGTCATCGGTGCGTCGGCGAGTCCGAGCTCGGCATCGAGGTGGGACTTCGCGACCGGATTGGTGGTCGTATCCGGATCGAGCACCGCGGACGAGGAAAGCAACACGATGTGATCGACTCCGGCTTCGGCTGCGGCGGAAACGAATTCGGTGCTGCACTCGGGCTCGGCATACAGGAACACCGAGGTGACGCCGTCGAGCGCGGCTGCGAAGGTGGCCGGGTCCCGCAGGTCGCATGCGACGGCGGGCACTCCCGCGGGGAGTTGCTCGGGGCGCCGGGAGCCGACGCGGACGGCATGGCCGTCGGCGCGCAGCAGGGACGAGAGATTGGTGGCGACCGCGCCGCGGCCTCCGGTAATGAGAATCATGAGAAGTCCTTGGGGTCAGTTTTGCGGGTGAACCATATGGAACGAACGCTGTTCGTGTCAAACAGTGTTCGTCAGAGCGTATGCTCCGGGATATGAGCGCCACACCCGTCAGCCGCCGGGCCCGCCCCGCGAAGGCACCCCTCAGTCGTGACGTCATCATCGAAACCGGTTTGCGCATCCTCGACCGCGATGGCTTGGCCGCCCTCACCATGCGCCGCGTCGCGCAGGACCTCGATACCGGTGCGGCCTCGCTCTACGTCTACGTCGCCAACCGCGACGACCTGATGGCGGCCATGCTCGACCACGTGCTCGGCACGGTGCCCGAGCCGACCGGCGACACCTGGCGCGACCGCCTCACGACACTGGTCGAGACGACCGTGGATGTGATGTCCAAACACGAAGGGCTCGCACTGGTCGCGCTCGGCTCGATACCGACGAGCCCGAATGCCTTGCTGATCGTCGAGCGGCTACTGGCCCTGCTCGCCGAGGGCGGCGTGGAGCCGCAGACCAATTCCTGGGCCGTCGACCTGATCTACCTGCACATTTCCGCGCAGGCCGTGGAGCAGAGCGCATACAACACCAGGGACGCCAACGAGCAGGACTATGTCGCCGAGGTCGCCCGGCACTTCGCCGAACTCCCTGCCGAGCGATACCCGACGCTGGTCGGCATGCGCGAACAAATGCTGGTGGGCGGCGGCGGCGATCGATCCCGCTGGGCGCTGCGTGCACTGGTCAACGGCATCCTGGCGACTCCGGTCGAATGAATGTCGTGGGAGAATCGTCCATGCGGATGATTCGACCGGCGGTCGAGGACGACCTGCCGACACTGCAAGATATCGAGCGGGTGGCGGGTAAACCATTCGCCGACATCGGCATGATGGCCGTTGCCGATGACGAGCCGCCGTCACTGGATACGCTCCGGGACTTCCAGCGGGCGGGCCGCGCCTGGATCTACCCCGATGACGCGGGCCGCCCGATCGGCTACCTGATCCTCGGAATCGTCGACGGTAACGCCCACATCGACCAGGTCTCGGTGGATCCGGATCACGCGGGCAAGCGGATCGGCAAACGGCTCATCGACCATGCCGTGCGCTGGGCGAAAGCCCAAGGGATGCAGGCGATCACGCTGACCACCTTCGTCGATGTGGCCTGGAACGGCCCGTACTACGAACGGCTCGGCTTCCGCTTTCTGACCGCCGCCGAGGAGACCGCGGAACTACGCGAAATTCGTGCCGCCGAGGCCGCGCACGGCCTCGACCTCTGGCCGCGCGCCGCCATGCGAGCCGAACTCGACGCCTGGCAGCTGGACTGAAGCTAACGCTGCCGCGCGAAAGCGGCCTCCGCCGCGGGCACGGCCGCGGCGCGGTCCTCGGGGACGAGACCGATCCGGGTGCGGCGGTCCAGTAGATCGTCGGTGTCGAGGGCGCCTTCGTGGGTGATCGCGAAGGCGAATTCGGCTGCGGTGACATCGATACCGGGCGCGACCTGTTCGGCGAGGGCGGGATTCCGGTCGGCCAGTTCGAGTACGGCCGCAGATTCGCTGCCGTAGCGCTCGACCAGCACGGTCGGGGCGTTGATGAGGTCGCGTGCGGCGCCGGAGACCGCGCCGACCAACGGAAGTCGCTTGGTTCGGCACGGCCCAGGGGTGAGGTTGCCGTGCGCGATGGCCGCGTCGACGGCATCCTCGGCCATCCGGCGGTAGGTGGTGAGTTTGCCGCCGACAATGGTGACGACGCCGGTGGGGGAGTGCAGGACCGCGTGTCGGCGGGAAATATCGGCGGTGCTGTTGGCGGATGTCTTCAGTAACGGTCGCAGTCCGGCGTAGGTTCCGCGAATATCCTTGCGGGCCAACGGTTCTCGGAGAGCAGTGTTGATGGTGTCGAGAAGGAAATCGATTTCCGTTTCGGTGGGCTTCGGCTCGTCGGGGACCGGACCGGGGGCATCCTCATCGGTGAGACCGACGTAGACCCGGCCGTGCGCGGCGGGGAAGGCGAAGACGAAGCGGCTGGTGCTGCCGGGTACGGGGACGGTCAGCGAGGCGGTCAGGCCGCCGAACGATTCGGCGTCGAAGACCAGGTGGGTGCCGCGACTCGGACGGAGTTCGATGCTCGGGTCGACTTGGTCGGCCCAGACGCCGGTGGCATTGATGACGGTGCGCGTCCGGACGGACATGGTGTCGCCGGTCAGGGCGTCGCGCAGGGTGGCTGAATCTCCGGTCACATCAAGGGCTTCCACGCGGGTAAGGACCGTCGCGCCCTCTGCCGCCGCGGTACGAGCCAGCGCCACTACCAGCCGCGCATCGTCCACCAGCTGTCCATCCCAAGCCTGCAGGCCGCCACGCAACCCGTCGCGACGGACCGTCGGCGCCAACCGCAGCGCCTCGGCGGTGGCGACCCGACGCGAACGCGGCAGTGTCTCGGGCGAAGTGCCCGCACTGCGGCGCAGCACATCTCCGGCGACGAAGCCCGCGCGAATCAAAGTCCGTTGTGCGATACCGATTTCCGGAAGCAGCGGCACCAGCTGCGGCAGGGGGCGAACGAGATGCGGTGCGGTGGTGGTGATCAGAATCCCGCGCTCGACCGCACTTTCGTGTGCGATGCCGACCTGTCCGCTGGCCAGATACCGGAGTCCGCCGTGCACCAGCTTCGAACTCCACCGGCTCGTGCCGAACGCCAGATCGTGCCGCTCCACCAGCACGGTTCGCAGTCCGCGTGCGGCGGCATCGAGCGCCGCACCGGCACCGGTCACGCCGCCGCCGATTACCAGCACATCGATTTCGCCGCCGTCGCCGAGCAACTGCAGCTCACGGTTGCGGCGTCCCGCATTCAGTGCGGAATCGCCGTGGGCGTCAGCAGAATTCGCAGTCATTACAATCCTTTTCGATGGCGTACGGAGGTCATCGCGCCTCTTCGACGGGAGCCAGGTAGCCGTCGATCGCCCGGGTCAATTCGGTATCCAGCGCAGGCCCGGCCAGCAGCGGCGCGACCGTACCGGCCGATTGCACCGCCGACTGTGCGATGAGTAGCAGCATTGTCGCCATCTGTTCTGGATCACCCGCGCGAATCGTGCCGTCCCGGTGGCCTTCCCGGATGCCCGCACTGAACAGCTCGATCAGCGCACGCTGGTTGCGGCCGAGGCGGCCGAAGACATAGGTCAGCATCAGATCGGTATCGGTGCGAAAGATCTTGCCGAACAACGGATTCGAGCGAATCGTCGCCGCCCCCGCGACCACGCCCTCGACCAGTCTGGTGCGCGCGTCGCCCGCGGCGGGCATGGTGTCGGCGACGATCGCGCGCAGTTCGCGCACCAGTAGTTCGGCCACCAGCGATCCGGTATCGGGCCAGCGCCGGTAGACGGTCGGCCTGCTGACGCCGGCGCGACGGGCCACCTCGGTGAGCGTGGTGCGGCGCACCCCGAACTCCTCCACGCAGGCCCTGGCCGCGTCGAGGATCGCGAGATCGGTCGCCGAGAGCGCGTCATCGGGGGCGGACGCTGCGGAGGTCATCGAGTATCACCACCATGTCTGTTCGTTACTGCTTGACAGTCTATGTCAAACTGTAATGCATGGTCGAGATGCAACAGCACACCGGCGAAATCGGTTCGTCCGGGACCGGAGCGCCCGCCGCAAACCCGGGCGCGCCGACGTACGCGGCGAGTATGGTTTGGGACGCCTGGGGCATCCCCGCCGGACACAAGCCGCTTTCGGCTTCGATTCGGAACCTGTTGACGCAGGTATTCGGAGTGTCCGGTGACCCGGTGGCGCGCCGCGATGAGGGCGATGTGCCGCTACGCGAGTCGACACTGACGCCGGCTCAACGGGACGGGTTGGTCGCGGTGGTCGGCGTGGGCAGCATTTCGGTCGACCACCACGATCGTCTGCTGCACGCGGGCGGTAAGAGCACCCCCGACCTGCTGCGCCGTCGCGCCGACGGTCCGCAGGACGCCCCGGATGCCGTCGTCTTCCCCGCCGATCACGAGCAGGTACTCGCGGTGCTCGGTTACTGCGCCGACACCGCCATCGCGGTCGTCCCCTTCGGCGGCGGTACCAGCGTGGTGGGCGGCGTCGATCCGGTCCGCGGTCGCTTCGACACCGTCATTGCGCTGGATCTGCGCCGCCTGGACGGTATTTCGGAGATCGACCCGGTCAGCGGCACCGCCACCCTCGGTGCGGGACTCACCGGCCCCAAGGCCGAGGAACTGCTTGCCGCCCATGGACTTTCGCTCGGCCACTTCCCGCAGAGCTTCCAATTCGCCAGCATCGGCGGATTCGCCGCAACCCGGTCCTCCGGTCAGGCATCGGCGGGCTACGGCCGCTTCGACGACATGGTCCAGCACCTGAAGATCGCGACCCCCAGCGGCACTATCGAACTCGGCCGCGCCCCCGCCTCCGCCGCGGGCCCGGACCTGCGTGAACTGTTCGTCGGGTCGGAGGGAACGCTCGGTGTGATCACGGAGGTCACGCTGCGGGTGCATCCGATGCCGGAGACCATCGGCTACCAGGCGTGGTCGTTTCCAGACTTCGAAACCGGAGCCGCCGCACTGCGGTCGGTGGTCCAGGCTGGTGCGGCACCGACGGTGCTGCGCCTGTCGGATGAGGTCGAGACCGGCGTCAACCTGGCCCGTTCCGCGGATATCGGTGGTGCGGCGGTGGCGGGTTGCCTTGCCATCACCACCTTCGAAGGCACCGAGGCCCATGTCGTGGCCCGCCGCGCCGAAGCGGGCGCATTGCTCATCGAGGCAGGCGGGAATGCGCTCGGCCGGATTCCGGCCGAGGAATGGGAGCACGGGCGTTTCGCTGCGCCCTATATGCGCGATGCGCTGCTCGATCTCGGCGTGCTGTGCGAAACCCTGGAAACCGCGACCACCTGGTCGAATCTGGCCGAGCTCAAGGCGAAGGTGACCGCCGCGCTGACGGATTCGCTTGCCGAGCAGGGCACCCCGCCGCTGGTGATGTGCCATATCTCGCACACCTATCCGACCGGGGCTTCGCTGTATTTCACCGTCATCGCCAAGCAGTTGGACGATCCGATCGCCCAGTGGCACATCGCGAAACGCGCGGTCGGTGACGCGATCGTGGCCGCGGGCGGCACCATCACCCACCATCACGCGGTCGGCACCGACCACCGCCCATGGATTCCGGACGAGATCGGCGATCTGGGCGTGCGCGTGCTGCGCGCGGTGAAGCGGGAATTGGATCCGGCGGGCATCCTCAACCCTGGAAAGCTGGTCCCGTGACACAGGATTCGCGCCCGGTGCGTGCGGTTACCGTGGTGACCAACCCGCAGTCCGGTGTCGGCAGAGGGCATGAGGTGGCCACGGCCGCGCTGGCGCGCTTCGCCGCACAGGGGGTCGAGGTCACCGAGGTGTGTGCATCTTCGGCCGCCGAATCCGTACGTCAAGTGCGGGGTTCGATCAACGGAAGCGCCAAGCCGGACGCGGTGGTCTGCATCGGCGGTGACGGGCTGATGAACGTAGTACTGGAAGCCATCGCGCAGACCGGCGTGCCGCTCGGTTTGGTCCCCGCGGGCACCGGCAACGATCTCGCGCGCGAAATCGGCGTGCCCACCAACGATCCCGTCGCGGCCGCGGACCTTATCCTCGGCGGCCGCACCCGCACCATCGACCTCGGCCGCATCGAATCGCCCTCGCCCGGATTCACCCCCAAGTGGTTCGCCACCGTCACCGGCACCGGCTTCGATGCGCGAGTCACTTTGCGCGCCAACGATATGCGCTGGCCCAAGGGCCCGCTGCGCTACACCTTCGCCGCACTGGCCGAGATATCCGGCCGCTTCACCGTGCCGTACCGAATCGAGCTCTCCGGCGTCGTGCCCGGTGCACTCGACAACCCCGACGCCGACACCGTCATCGAGACCGACGCCGTCATGGTGGCCATCGGCAATACCCGCACCTACGGCGGCGGCATGCGGGTCTGCCCGGATGCGGTCATGGACGACGGGCTCCTTGATCTGACTGTCGTAGGCGCGGTTTCGCGCCTGGATATGCTGCGCCTGCTGCCCGCTCTGTCGGCGGGTAAGCGAATCGATCACCCGGAGTCCAAGCAGTATCGCGTCGCTCAGGTGACGCTGACCGCCCCCGGCGCTCCCGCCACCGCAGACGGCGAACCGGCGGGCACCCTGCCCGTCTCGCTCCGCGCGGTCCCCGGCGCGCTTACCGTGCTGGTTCCATGATTGCTACTGGTCAAGCCGCGAAACTGACCCGGCCCATGTGGTCGATGGCGGTCCGGTCGAGGACGACCGTCGACACCGGCTCGGGCGGAGGTGGACGACCGGAGTCGACAGCGCGGATGAGGCGATCCCAGCGTCGGCAGTGCAGGGTGAAGAAGAGCGGATTGATCCGGCGTCCGCGGGCGTGCTGACCGGCGCGTGCGACACCGGCGGGCACATCGAGCAGGATCACGTGTAATTCCCGGCCGTAGCGTCTTGCCCAGCGGCCGATCATTCGTCTGGCCCAGCCGAAGGTGGCGCAATCATGGATCACCACAGGTCCGGCGCCGTCGCGCAGCGCGGCCCGGATTCCGGCGTAATGCGCCACATGTACCACCGGCCGCCACAGCGGATACGGGAGCCGACCGAGCTTGTGCCGCCATCGATTTCGGGAATGGTGCGAATCCAGCACCACCGTGCCCTCGGGGCCGCGCGGCGGCTCCTCGGCATCGGCCTGCGCGCCGAAGAACAGTCGCAACGCCGTACTCTTGCCCGCCCCCGGAATCCCGGCCACGAGTAGTGCCGTCCTCGCTGGATACCGCAGTTCCTCGATCGTGCGGCCGCGCAGATCGTGCACGGAATCCGGTGTTACCACACGGATATCGGGGAGTCGCGGTTGCGAACCGGGATAAGGCGAATCGAGCGGAGGGTTCACCTCTTCCAGGCTCCCCAGCCGGATTCGATTAGGCAACAGGGAAAACCCTGATTCTTGCTGGCTATTTCAAGAGATGGGGTACCGCCAGTCGCACCCACGGGTCATCCCCACTGCGGAGCCCTACTCGCGCACAAGCACAGCTGGGTTGTCACTGCCCCTTCCAGTCGGCGCGGGGTCCAGGGTGTCCGGGCATCAGATGCGCCGTCAGGGGCGGAGAAAGTGCCGTTCCGGTGACCGCGCAATGAACTCGTCAAGAAGCTGAGAATTGGTTGTGGATTCGGGGCTCGGGCCGGTTTCGGCGGTAAGCTCTCCAGGTGTAGGCGGAGTCTTCGGTGTCCCTCATCCACCGAAGACTCCGCCGCTTTTATGCCCCGGCCCTTTTATGAGCTCAGCGGGCATCCCACTAGAATGCCTGGGTGACCAGCGCAGCCCCTGACAACCCGCGTAATCGTGCCGATGCCCTCCCCAAGAGCTGGGTTCCCAGCGAGGTGGAGGCCGAGATGTACGAGCGCTGGGTAGCGGCTGGCTACTTCGCCGCCGATGCCGCCAGTGACAAGCCCGGTTACTCGATCGTGCTGCCCCCGCCGAACGTCACCGGCAGCCTGCACATGGGCCACGCACTCGACCACACCCTGATGGACACCCTCTCGCGCCGCAAGCGCATGCAGGGTTACGAGGTGCTGTGGCTGCCGGGCATGGACCACGCGGGCATCGCCACCCAGACCATCGTGGAGAAGCAGCTCGCGGTCGACGGCAAGACCAAGGAAGACTTCGGCCGCGAACTGTTCATCGACAAGGTCTGGGACTGGAAGCGCGAATCCGGCGGACAGATCCAGTGGCAGATGCGCGCCCTCGGCGACGGCGTCGACTGGAGCCGCGACCGCTTCACCATGGACGACGGGCTCTCGCGGGCCGTGCAGACCATCTTCAAGCGCCTGTACGACGCGGGCCTGATCTACCGGGCCGAGCGTCTGGTCAACTGGTCACCGGAACTGCGCACCGCCATCTCCGATATCGAGGTCAAATTCGAGGATGTCGAGGGCGAGCTGGTCTCGCTGCGCTACGGCTCGCTGAAAGACGATGAGCCGCATGTGATCGTGGCCACCACCCGGGTGGAGACCATGCTCGGCGATACCGCGGTGGCGGTGCATCCGGAGGATCCGCGCTACCAGGATCTGATCGGCAGCACCCTCGAACATCCGATCACCGGACGTCAGATCCCGATCATCGCCGACGACTACGTCGATCCCGAATTCGGTACCGGCGCAGTGAAGATCACCCCGGCACACGACCCCAACGACTTCGAGATGGGCCTGCGGCACAACCTGCCCATGCCGAACATCATGGACGAGCGCGCCCGGATTACCGGCACCGGAACCGAATTCGACGGTATGGACCGGTTCGAAGCACGGGTCAAGGTGCGCGAGCGGCTCGCGGCCGAGGGCCGGATCGCCGCCGAGAAGCGGCCGTACCTGCACAGTGTCGGACATTCCGAGCGCAGCGGCGAAGCGATCGAACCGCGCCTTTCCATGCAGTGGTGGGTCAAGGTGGAGTCGCTGGCCAAGGCCGCCGGTGACGCGGTTCGCAACGGCGACACCGTGATCCACCCGACCAGCCAGGAACCGCGCTGGTTCGAATGGGTCGACAACATGCACGACTGGTGCATCTCGCGGCAGCTGTGGTGGGGCCACCGCATCCCGATCTGGTACGGCCCCGACAGCGAGGTGGTCTGCGTCGGTCCGGACGAGACCGCCCCCGAGGGCTGGGTGCAGGACCCGGATGTGCTCGACACCTGGTTCTCCTCCGGCCTGTGGCCCTTCTCCACCATGGGCTGGCCCAATTCCACCGAGGAGCTCCAGAAGTTCTATCCGACAAGCGTTCTCGTCACCGGCTACGACATCCTGTTCTTCTGGGTGGCCCGGATGATGATGTTCGGCACCTTCGTCTCCGACGATCACGTGCTCACCGCGGGCAAGGGCGGCGCGAAGCAGGTGCCGTTCCAGGATGTGTTCCTGCACGGCCTGATTCGCGATCAGTACGGCAAGAAGATGTCCAAGTCGCGCGGCAACGGCATCGACCCGCTGGACTGGATCAACTCCTACGGCGCGGACGCGCTGCGCTTCACGCTGGCGCGCGGTGCGCAGCCCGGCGGCGACCTCTCGGTCGGCGAATCGCATGCCCTCGCCTCGCGCAGCTTCGTGACGAAGCTGTTCAACGCCACCAAGTTCGCGCTCATGAACGGCGCGCAGCCTGGCGCGATGCCCGATCGTTCCGAACTCACCGACGCCGACCGCTGGATCATCGATCGGCTCGAACAGGTTCGCGCCGAGGTGGATTCGGCCTTCGACGCCTACGAATTCGGCAAGGCGTGTGAGGCGCTGTACCACTTCGCCTGGGACGAACTGTGCGACTGGTATCTGGAACTGTCCAAGGTGCAGTTCGCCGCCGGTGGTTCGCGCGCCGAGTCGACCGGCATCGTGCTCGGCAATGTGCTCGACGCGGTGCTGCGGCTGCTGCATCCGGTCATCCCGTTCGTCACCGAATCGCTGTGGCGGGCGCTGACCGGCGGCGAATCCGTCGTCGTCGCCACCTGGCCGCAGGCCACCGGTGTGGCCACAGATGTGACCGCCGCACAACGGATTTCGGATGCACAGCGATTGATCACCGAGATCCGTCGCTTCCGCAGCGATCAGGGGCTGGCCGATAAACAGAAGGTGGCGGCCAAGCTGATCGGCTTGGATACCGCGGGCCTCACCGAACTGCACGATTCGGTGACCAACCTGGCCCGGCTCACCGAGCCCGGTGCCGAATTCACCGCGACCGCCTCGGTCGAGGTGCGCCTGAGCGGGTCCACCGTGACGGTCGAGCTCGACACCTCCGGCGCGGTCGACCTCGATGCCGAACGCCGCCGCCTGGAGAAGGACCTCGCCGCGGCCGAGAAGGAATTGGCCACCACCGCAGCCAAACTCGGTAACGAGGCGTTCCTGGCCAAGGCGCCGGATCAGGTGGTCGACAAGATCAAGGGACGTCGCGATGTCGCCGAGGGCGAGGTCGCGCGCATCGGCGCCCGGCTCGCGGAATTGAGCGGCAAATGAACGCCGAACCGGAACCCCAGTACGCCGACGACGAGCACCCGAACCGGCGGCTCGGCTCGGGACCGTCCCCGGTGGACCTGGCCGAAATGGCGTTGGTCGAGGCGGAATTGGATCGGCGCTGGCCGGAGACCAAGATCGAGCCGTCGCTCACCCGCATCGCGACGCTGATGGATCTGCTCGGCTCGCCCCAGCAGAACTATCCGGCCATCCACATCGCGGGCACCAATGGCAAGACCTCGGTGAGCAGGATGATCGATGCGCTGCTGACCGCGCTGCACCGGCGCACCGGCCGGATCACCAGCCCGCATCTGCAGCTGGCCACCGAGCGGATCAGCATCGACAACGCGCCGATCACCCCGGCCAAGTATGTGGAGACCTACCGCGAACTGCTGCCCTATATCGAAATGATCGATAAGCAGTCCGCCGCCGCGGACGGTCCGGCCATGAGCAAGTTCGAGGTGCTCACCGGCATGGCCTATGCCGCCTTCGCGGAGGCGCCGGTGGATGTCGCCGTCGTCGAGACCGGCATGGGCGGCCGTTGGGACGCGACCAATGTCATCGACGGACAGGTCGCGGTGATCACTCCGATCGGGCTGGATCACACCGATTTCCTCGGCGACGATCTCGCTTCCATCGCGGGGGAGAAGGCCGGGATCATCAAACGTGCCCCGGAGAGCCTGGTGCCGCGCGATACCGTCGCCGTCATCGCCGAACAGGAACCCGAGGCCATGGATGTGCTGCTGCGCCGGGCCGTCGAGGTCGATGCCGCGGTGGCGCGCGAGGGTTCGGAGTTCCGGGTGCTGGCCCGCCAGATCGCGGTCGGCGGCCAGCAGCTCGAATTGCAGGGCCTCGGTGGGATTTACGACGAGATCTTCCTGCCGCTGCACGGTGAGCACCAGGCCCGCAATGCGGTACTCGCGCTGGCCGCGGTCGAGGCGTTCTTCGGTGCCGGTGCGGATCGGCAGCTCGATATCGAGGCGGTGCGTGCGGGCTTCGCGAGTGTCACCAGTCCCGGCCGGATGGAGCGCATGCGCAATGCCCCGACCATCTTCATCGACGCCGCGCACAATCCGGCGGGCGCGCAGGCCCTGGCCGCGACGCTGACCGCCGAATTCGACTTCCGCAAGCTGGTCGGCGTCGTCGCGGTGCTCGGCGACAAGGACGTGGCGGGCATACTGGACGCGCTGGAACCGGTATTCGACGAGATCGTCGTCACCAACAATGGTTCGCCGCGCGCCATGGATGTCGAACGCCTCGCCGACCTCGCGGTGCAGCGCTTCGGTGACGAACGAGTGGTCACCGCCGAGACCCTGCCCGATGCGCTGGAAACGGCCATTGCCATCGCCGAGGAGGTCGGCGATGCGGGCGAAATGGTTTCCGGCGCGGGCGTCGTCGTGACCGGATCCGTGGTCACTGCCGGTGCGGCGCGCGCTCTGTTCGGGAAGGACCCGGCGTGAGTTGTGCGGGTCGGATGCGGCAGCATGCGTAAACACGTGGGGCCCGCGAATGCCGAGAAGGAGACAGCGTGACCGAGTCGACCGGCGACGCCGCCGAGCCCGAGCGGGCCGACGGCGAGCCGCAGGTCCCCCCGCCCGCGGCAGACCCGTGGAAGGGTCTGCGCGGCGTCATGGCGGGCACGCTGATCCTCGAGGCGATCACAGTGCTGCTCGCGTTGCCCGTGGTCGGATCCGTCGGCGGCGGTATCGGCTGGTTCTCCGGCGGCTACCTCGTCGTCCTCGCGCTGATGATGATCCTCGGCGCCGGACTGCAACGCCGCCCATGGGCCATCCCGTTCAATCTGGGCCTGCAGGTCCTGCTGATCCTCGGCGTCTTCGTGCACATCTCCATCGGCGTCATGGGTGTCTTCTTCGCTGTCGTCTGGGGCTTCATCCTGGTGCTGCGCGCGGACGTCAAGCGCCGGATGGAGCTCGGCCTGCTGCCCAGTCAGCGCTAGCGACTGCTTGCAGGTCGCTCGAACGGGTCAGCATCCAGGGCTCTTCGTAGCCGCCGGTTCGGTAACCGGGGGTATCGCCTATTAGGCTGTGCGCCGTGACTGAGCAGACGTTGGTACTCATCAAGCCGGACGGTGTGGCCCGTGGCCTCGTCGGTGAGGTGCTGGCCCGGATCGAGCGCAAGGGGCTGAAGATCGCCGCCCTGGAGCTGAAGCAGGTATCCGACGAGTTGGCGCGTGGCCACTACGCCGAACATGCCGAGAAGCCGTTTTTCGGTTCCTTGATCGAGTTCATCACCTCCGGCCCGGTCGTCGCGGCCATCCTGGAGGGTCCGCGCGCCATTGCGGCATTCCGTCAGATCGCCGGCGGCACCGATCCGGTCGAGAAGGCCGTCCCCGGCAGCATTCGTGGCGACCTCGCGCTGGAGACCCAGGAGAACCTGGTGCACGGCTCCGATTCGCCGGAATCGGCCAAGCGGGAAATCGCTCTCTGGTTTCCCGAGTTCCCGGCCTGATCCAGGGCCATGAGAGTGCGGTGATGGAGAGACGTCGCCGCACTGTGTGGGATACTGGCAGTGGTTGCTGACGATGCCGACTGTTCGCGCAGGTACGCGGACGATCGGTGCCGGACGGTAACCGGATGACACTGCGGTTCGATGCCGATCATCGCTGCTACGAACAACTGGCCCGTTGCTGGGGCCGGAGGTTCGCGTCGGCACGCTGGATGAGCGCTCGCGCCGTGGAGTTCAGCCAACAGCCAGGCGCCGCGTGACCAGTTAGCCCGACCGACGAAAACCATGGGTGTTAACCGGGCACGCGGGGCGAGACCACTTGACCTCGCGCCAACCGCGTGAGGTGAACGGACAGTGCCCCCGCGTCGGCCGCGTCACTCCTGCCAGGAGGGACGCGCCCGGGGACCCGAGGAGACTTCGTGGCCGATCAAGAGCCGCTGACAACAACATCACAGGATGCCGAACAATTGCCGGAGCGAATCCGAGTTCACGCGCTTGCCAAGCGGCTGGGGGTAACCAGCAAACGCATCCTGGCCAAGCTCGCCGAGTTGGGTGCCGACGCACGTAGTGCGCAATCGAATGTCGACCGAGCCGTAGCGGAATCTGTCCGCGATGCGCTCGGCACGGTGGAATCGGAGGTCGTCGAACCCGAGGCGCCCGCGACCACCGCGCAAGAGCCGGTTGCGGCCGAGCCCGAGCCGGTTGCGCCGGAACCGGTAGCGACCGAGCCGGTTGCGCCGGAGGCGGTAGCGGCCAAGCCCGAGCCGGGGCCCATTTTCTCCGCACCGGACCAGGCGATCGACCAGTCCGAATCGCTGGCATCGGGGGAGCAGCCCGCGGCGCATCAGCCGTCGGTGCAGCTGTTCACCCATTCGGTTCCGCAGGAGCCGCACGTAGCGACGCCGGTCGTTTTCGAGGCCGCCGCCTCGGTCGCCGCACCGCTGTTCCTGCCGCCGGACGCCGCGGCCGCCGAGGAGGCGCGTCGGCAGCGTCGGGCCGAGCGTGACAGCCGTCGCGCCGAGGAAACCGCGGTCGAAACCGTCGAGGAAGAGCCCGAAACCACCGAGGACGAGTCGACCGAACAGCAGGGCGAGGCGGATCAGCCGCGTCGTCGTCGGCGTGGCCGTCGTGGCCGGGGTCGTGGCCGGGGTGAACAGCACGCCGACGCCGAATCCGAGGGCGACGACACCGAAGCCGTCGACGAGGGCGCCGAGGACGAGCAGGCCGCGGTCAAGAGCGAGGCCGAAGCCGAGTCCGGCGACGACACCGAGACAGAGGACGACGAATCCGGTGTGCCGGAGGGTTCGAGCCGCCGTCGCCGTCGCCGTCGTCGCCGCAAGGTGGCAGGGGAGGGCGCCGATAGCGAGGGCGTCTCCGATGACGATCCGCCGAATACCGTCGTGCACGAGCGTGAGCCGCGCAATAAGAGCCGCAGCCGCGCCACGGTCGACGAGGTGCAGGGCATCACCGGTTCCACCCGGCTCGAGGCCAAGCGGCAGCGTCGGCGTGACGGTCGCGAGGCCGGTCGCCGTCGCCCGCCGATCCTGACCGAGTCGGAGTTCCTGGCCCGCCGCGAGGCGGTGGACCGGGTCATGGTCGTGCGCGAGAAGACCTTCTCGGAGCACCCGACCGCGACCCAGGTCGCGGTGCTCGAGGACAACATCCTGGTCGAGCACTTCGTCACCAATACCGGCTCGGCGTCGATGGTCGGCAATGTCTACCTCGGCAAGGTGCAGAATGTGCTGCCCTCGATGGAGGCGGCATTCGTCGACATCGGCCGCGGCCGCAACGGTGTGCTGTACGCCGGTGAGGTGAACTGGGAGGCCGCCGGTCTCGGCGGTAAGGAGCGCAAGATCGAGCAGGCGCTCAAGCCAGGCGATCAGGTGCTGGTCCAGGTCTCCAAGGATCCGGTCGGGCACAAGGGCGCCCGGCTCACCACCCAGATCAGCCTGGCCGGACGCTTCCTGGTGTACGTGCCCGGCGGTTCGTCGACCGGTATCAGCCGCAAGCTGCCCGATACCGAGCGCAAGCGGCTCAAGGAGATCCTGCGCGATATCGTGCCCGCCGACGCCGGAGTGATCATCCGCACCGCGTCGGAAGGCGTCAGCGAGGCCGAGCTGGCTCGCGACGTCGAGCGGCTGCAGGCGACCTGGCGCACCATCGAGAAGGCCGCCGAGGCCAAGGACAACGGCGCGCCCAAGACGCTGTACGAAGAGCCGGACCTGTTGGTCAAGGTCATCCGCGACCTGTTCAACGAGGACTTCTCCAAGCTGGTCATCGAGGGTGAGCGGTCTTGGAGCACCGTCGAGAACTACATCCGCACGGTCGCCCCGGACATGCTCGCCCGGGTCTCCCGGCACGAGAACAACGGTATCGACGTCTTCGAGACCTACCGGATCGATGAGCAGCTCGCCAAGGCGCTCGATCGCAAGGTGTGGCTGCCCTCCGGCGGCACCCTGGTGATCGACCGGACCGAGGCGATGACCGTCATCGACGTCAATACCGGCAAGTTCACCGGTGCGGGCGGCAGCAATCTGGAAGAGACGGTCACCAGGAACAACCTGGAGGCCGCCGAGGAGATCGTGCGCCAGATGCGGCTGCGCGATATCGGCGGCATGATCGTCGTCGACTTCATCGACATGGTGCTGGAGTCGAACCGGGATCTGGTGCTGCGCAGGCTGACCGAGGCATTGGGCCGCGACCGCACCCGTCACCAGGTCTCCGAGGTGACCTCGCTCGGCCTGGTGCAGATGACCCGCAAGAAGCTCGGCACCGGTCTGGTCGAGGCGTTCTCGACGACCTGCGAGCACTGCCATGGTCGGGGCATCGTCGTGCACACCTATCCGGTGGAGCTCACCGGTGCCGAGGACAGCACGCGTGGTGGCCGGGAGACCGGATCGCGGCGGCGGCGTGGCCGGGACAAGGGTGCGGCGGCGAGTGCGCCCGCCGCGGCAGCCAATGGCACCGCGCATGCTGTCGAAGACGAGGCGGAGATCGCGGTCAAGCGGGCGCATCCGGTGGCGTTGGCGATGGCGGCGCATCAGTCGGAGGAAGTGCACGCGGAGGATGTCGCGGACCTCGAGGAGGTCGCGGTGGCGGAAGCCGTCGCGGATGTCGTCGCCGCAAGCGATGAGGCTCCGGTCGAGGAGGTCGTCGTCTCCGAGTCGGTCGCGGCGGTCGCCGAGGAAGTCGCGGAGGCGGTTGCCGAGGAAGTCGCGGAAGCGTTGACCGAGGGAGCCGCGGAGGCGGAAGGGGTGGCCGAGGAGGCTGTCGCGTCCGCGTCCGAGGAGGTCGCGCCGGTCGCTGCCGCAGCTTCGACGTCCGTCGCGGATGAACCCGCGGAGCGCGCGGTAGAGCCGGTTGCGGCATCGTCCAACGGTGTGCCCGAATCCGCGGCACCCCGTTCGGCCGGCCGCAGACGTCGCGTCGCGCGTTCGGCCGCCGCACCGGCCGCCGACAGCGCCGGGGCCGTCTTCGTGCTGCCGACGGCGGATCAGGGGGCGGCAGGGCCCGTCGTGGACTACACGGCGGATGTACCGGTCGTGGTGCCGTCGCGCAAGCCGCGCCGCCGCGCCGTCGGTCGTCCCGCCGGACCGCCGGTGGACGACGCGAACTGATCGCCACGATCGGATCGAAAACCTGGGACCCCCGCCGCATTCCGCGACGGGGGTCCTGCCTTTCACGGGCACCGGTTTGGTCGGGGTGGTACCCGTCCTGTAATCTTGGACAGTCGCTGCCCGGCGACAGCGCTTATTCGCGCTGTGTTTGTGACTCGGCTCGAAGCCGAGAGCCATCAGGTTGCTGAGGCGGCGGTGACTACCAGACCAGAGTGCTGTGGTTTCCAGCCGGAGTCATCCGGGCGGGAGCACGCAGCCGCGCGAGCACGAGCCGCGCGCATTACAGGAAGAAGGGCAGCCGACCGATGGCAACGTACGCGATCGTCAAGACCGGCGGAAAGCAGTACAAGGTCGCGGTCGGTGACCTGGTGAAGGTCGAGAAGATCGAGGGTGCGCCGGGTTCGTCCGTGGCGCTGGCCCCGGTTCTCGTGGTGAACGGCGCCGAGCTGACCACCGATGCGGACAAGCTGGCCAAGGTTTCCGTGGCCGCGGAGGTCGTCGAGCACACCAAGGGCCCGAAGATCCGCATCCACAAGTTCAAGAACAAGACCGGCTACCACAAGCGTCAGGGTCACCGTCAGCCGCTGACGGTCCTCAAGGTCACCGGCATCAAGTAAGCCTCCGCGCTTTCTCGAATTACTTCACAGGAGTTCAGAAATGGCACATAAGAAGGGTGCATCCAGCTCCCGCAACGGTCGCGACTCGAACGCCCAGCGACTCGGCGTCAAGCGTTTCGGTGGCCAGACCGTTTCGGCGGGCGAGATCCTGGTTCGCCAGCGTGGCACGCACTTCCACCCCGGCGTGCTCGTCGGCCGTGGCGGCGACGACACCCTGTTCGCCCTGGCGGCGGGCAAGGTCGAGTTCGGCACCAAGCGTGGCCGCAAGACCGTCAATATCGTTGTTCCGGAGCCGGCCGAGGCCTGACCGCCTCTGGCATTCCGGAAAAGCTGAGCGGGTCAGGGTGCATTCCCTGGCCCGCTTTTCGCGTTCTCGAAAGATCGCGTTCCTATAATGCAGGTTCTTTCGAGCGACCTGGCAAGCAGTCGCTACGGCTGACCGTTTCGAGCGACCTGCAAGCAGTCGCTACGGCTGACCCTTTCGAGCGACCTGCAAGCAGTCGCTACGGCTGACCGTTTCGAGCGACCTGCAAGCAGTCGCTACGCCCACCGAGGAGGATGATTCGGACATGTCCAAATTCATCGACCGTGTCGTATTGCACGTGCGTGCGGGCAAGGGTGGTCACGGCTGCGCCTCCGTGCGCCGCGAGAAGTTCATGCCGCTCGGCGGTCCGGACGGCGGCAATGGCGGACGCGGCGGGGATGTGATCCTCGAGGTCGACCCGAATGTGCACACCCTGCTGGACTTCCACTTCCATCCGCATGCCAAGGCGAGCAACGGCAAGCCGGGCGAGGGCAGCAACCGCGACGGTAAGCAGGGCACCGACCTGGTGCTGAAGGTGCCCGACGGCACCGTGGTGCTGGACGACGACGGCAAGGTGGTCGTCGATCTGGTCGGTTCGGGCAACAAGTTCATCGTGGCCCGTGGCGGACGTGGCGGACTCGGTAATGCCGCGCTGGCGTCCAAGGCGCGCAAGGCGCCCGGTTTCGCGCTGCTCGGCGAGGACGGCGACGAGGGCGATCTCGTCCTCGAGTTGAAGTCCGTCGCTGATGTGGGGCTCGTCGGGTTCCCGTCGGCTGGCAAGTCCTCGCTGGTGTCGGTGCTCTCGGCCGCCAAGCCGAAAATCGCGGACTACCCGTTCACCACGCTGGTGCCCAATCTCGGTGTGGTCTCCAGCGGCGACACCACCTTCACCATCGCCGATGTGCCCGGTCTGATCCCGGGTGCGAGCGAGGGGCGTGGGCTCGGGCTGGATTTCCTGCGGCATCTGGAGCGCTGCGCGGTGCTCGCGCACGTCGTCGACTGTGCGACCCTCGAGCCGGGACGCGATCCGGTCTCCGATGTCGATGCGCTGGAGGCCGAACTCGCGGCCTACCAACCCGCTCTGGATGCCGATACCGGGCTCGGTGATCTGGCCGATCGGCCGCGTGTGGTGATCCTGAACAAGGTCGATGTGCCCGATGCCGCCGAGTTGGCGGAGATGGTCACGCCTGAATTCGCCGCACGTGGCTGGCCGGTCTTCGAGATCTCGGCGGTGAGCCGGGCGGGCCTGCGTCCCTTGACCTTTGCGCTCGCCGAGATGGTCGAGCAGTATCGGACCGCGCATCCGAAGGCCGCGCCGAAGCGCCCGGTGATCCGCCCGATCGCGGTCAGCGAATCCGGCTTCAGCGTGATCGCCGATCCCGAGGAGCCGGGCGGCTTCATCGTGCGCGGGCCGCAGCCGGAGCGCTGGGTGCGCCAAACTCAGTTCGACAACGACGAAGCCGTCGGCTACCTCGCCGACCGTCTGGCCCGCCTCGGTGTCGAAGACGAACTGGTGAAGCAGGGCGCCGAGCCCGGTGCGCCGGTCACCATCGGCGATGTCACCTTCGATTGGGAGCCGCAGATCTCCGCGGGTGTGGATATGGTGCCCACCGGCCGCGGCACCGACATTCGCCTGGAGCAGAACGACCGGATCAGTGCCGCCGAACGCAAACACGCGTCCCGAGTACGCCGTGGTCTGGTCAAGGACGACGAGGAATAACGTGAACGCCGTGGGCTTGTGGTGTGCGCCGGGGTCTGGCACGGCGTTACGGCGAGCGCCGCGGTTCGGGTCACCCGTCCGGCGCGTGTCGGAATTCGGTGGCGGCCAGGGCGTTCAGGGTGCAGTGTTGCGCCCGGCGGGTTCGGCCGGACTGGCGGGTATGTCGAGTTCTGTTGCGGTACAGGGAGTTCGGTTGCGATGCAGGTGAGTTCGGGGATGGCCGAGGTGATGTCGCAGTCCGGGCTGAGTGAGGCCAGGACGGCGATTGGTTCGGCGCGCAGTGTGGTGGTGAAGATCGGATCTTCGGCGCTGACCAGCCTGAAGGGTGGGCTGGATGTGGCGCGGCTGGATCGGCTTGCCGATGCGGTGGAGGCGCGGATGCGGGCCGGATCCGATGTGGTCGTGGTGTCCTCCGGCGCTATCGGTGCGGGTATCGCGCCGCTCGGATTGACAAGTCGCCCAAGGGATCTGGCCACCAAGCAGGCCGCCGCCAGCGTCGGTCAGTTGGCATTGGCGCATGCGTGGGGGACCTCGTTCGCGCGGTTCGGGCGGACGGTCGGGCAGGTGCTGTTGAGCGCCGACGACTTCTCCCGGCGCGAGCATCACCGCAACGCGCAGCGCACCCTGGATCGGTTGCGCTCGCTCGGCGCGGTCGCTGTGGTGAACGAAAACGATACTGTCGCAACGGAAGAGATCCGCTTCGGCGACAACGACCGGCTCGCCGCACTGGTCGCCCATCTGGTCGGCGCGGACGCGCTGGTGCTGCTCTCCGATGTCGAGGGCCTCTACGACGGCGACCCGCGCAAAGGCGCCGCCAATTTCATCCCCGAGGTCCGCAGCAGCGCCGACCTCGACGGCGTCATCGCGGGCAGCGGCGGCGCACTCGGCACCGGTGGCATGGCCTCCAAACTCTCCGCGGCCCGGCTGGCCGCCGACGCGGGCGTCCCCGTCCTGCTTGCCGCCGCCACCGAGGCCGATATCGCGCTCGGCGCGGGCACCGTCGGCACCGCCTTCGCCGCCCGCCCGGTCCGCCTCTCCGCCCGCAAATTCTGGGTCCGCCACGCCGCCGACAGCCGCGGCGCCATCCTCATCGATGAGGGCGCCGTCCAAGCCGTCGCCCACCGCCGCCGCTCCCTGCTCGCCGCGGGCATCACCGGCGTCCGCGGCCGCTTCCACGGCGGCGACGTCGTCGACCTCATCGCCCCCGACAACCGCATAGTCGCCCGCGGCGTAGTCGAATACGACAGCACCGAGCTATCCGGCATGCTCGGCCGCTCCACCACTGAACTCCCGGACACCATGCAACGCCCGGTAATCCACGCCGACGACCTGGTCAAAGTCTGACGCGGTCCGGGTTGTGCGCCTGCCCAGGCTGTGGAAGAAGGGCCTGGGTCGGCAGCGATGCGCATCGTGGTGCCAGCTAAAGCGCTGCGCGGCAATGAATCTCGGAACCCGAGTCTATGGACTTGCGTCCGACCACAGGCCAACCACAATTTGTGACACCGTGACGCTGGGAGTGTGGGTGGGTCAGCGGGTTCCTTCTGGGGTGGGGATGACGCCGGGTTGGTTGGAGGTCGGTGGGGGTTGGGAGGGGCCGGATTGGTCGGGGATGGGGCCGGTGATGCCGGGCTGGCCGCCGGGGTCGGGCAGGGCAGGGGTTGGTTGCGACGGGACGGGGGCCGGGGGTGGGGGTGCCTGTTGGGTAGGGGGTGCTGGCACGGGGGCGGGCGGTTGGGTCTCCTGCGTTGGGGGCGGGGCCTGTGGTGGGGCCGGAGGCGGTGCTTGTTGGGTTGATGGTTCCGGCGTTGGGGCGGGCGCCGGAGTTGGCTGTGGCGCCTGGGATTCCGGTGTCGGGGGCGCTGTTGGTTGCGGCGCTGGAGATTCCGGTGTGGCAGGTGCAGGGGTGGGCTGTGGATCTGGAGCAGGCTGAGGGGGCGGAGCCGGGGTCGGCTGGGGTGCCTGGGGCGTGGGTTGCGGTGCCTGGGGCTCCGGGGTGCCGGGTGCTGGTGTCGTCGGATCCGGAGTTGGTTGTGGCGCTTGGGATTCCGGAGTGGGGAGGGGCGATGCCGGTTCCGGTGGGCCGGGCGCCGGGGTGGGTTGCGGTGCCGGGGTTCCGGGGGCCGGAGATGTCGGTGCTGGTGTCGTTGGGTCCGGAGTTGGTTGTGGTGCTCGGGATTCCGGAGTGGAGGGAGCAGGTTCCGGGGCGCTGGGTGCCGGGGTCGGTTGTGGTGGCTGGGAATTCGACGTGCCGGGTGCCGGGGGCGTTGAGTTCGGAGTTGGTTGTGGTGCTTCGGACTCCGGGGTAGACGGTGTGGGCGTCGGTTGTGGCGCTCGGTATTCCGGGGTGGAGGGTGAGGTTTGGGGGGCCTGTGCGCCGGGCTTGGTGGGTGTCGCGCCTGGTGTGCCGGGTAAGGCGGGGGGTGTGGGGAGGGCGGGGACGGCGGTGCCTGCCATTTGGTAGGCGGGTTTGTAGATCATGTTCATGGCGAGGACGGCTTCTTGTCGCAGCGCCTCTTCCGCCATTTGCGCATTGATCACATGGGCGGCTTCGAGCAGCCGGGCTATGGTGCCGATCGGGCCCGAATTGCCCGGTGGCACAACGGCGATCTTCACGGCTTCGGCGGCCGCGGCCACCGCGCCGAGGCGGGTGCCGACCTGTCCCATGATCGCGGCGAGTTCATCGACGGAGTCGGCGTAGCTGCGGGCACTCGCATACGCGGCTTCGGCGGCGGCGCCCTCCCATGCCATCGAATTCATTGTCCGATCCGAACCCGCCCTGGTCAGCGGAAACGAACTGGCCAGCGTCCCTGCCACTTCCAGCCACGTGACGGATGCATTGAGGATCCGCGCGGCGTCGATCTGCTGGGTCTTGGCGTAGATCTCCTCATGCTTCATCGACTCGAAATGCTCCATCGAGCTGATGTAATCGGGATCATTACCGCTCATCGCCGCGCCTCGCTGACGCTTGTCCCTGCGTCCTGACCCGCGCGACAGCCGCCTTGTGCGGCATCACCACTCATCGCGGCACCCGCGTTTCGATCGCACGCAGCGCCGCGGCGTTCGCGGCATCGGCCTCCTCGAACAGCCCGCCGCTGATCAGGAATGCCTCTTTCATGCGGTAGGCGGCTTCGATGTAGTGGTCCAGCAGGGTGGCGGCGTCGCGGGCCTTGTGCGCGAATCCGGCCTCCAATTGCTGTGCGGAGATGAATCCGCCGAAGCCGTCCAGCTCGCCCGCCGATTCGAGGCGTTGGCGTAGATAGATGAGTCGGTCGGCTTGATTGTTGTACATTTCGGCGCAGCGTCGCGCCGCGTCCGGATCGAACTTGACGGTGCCCGCCTGTGCCTCCTGTTTGAAGCGGGCAATATCGGCTCGGCTGCTTTCGATCGTCATGAACCACACCCCCGGGGATCGGTCGGTCCGCCTCAGACTAACCGTTAGCCATGCCTCCGGATGAAATAGTTCCGGCCGGTGGCGACTTATCGGGCCTGCACGGGAATACGTTTCTGCAGCTGCGTAGCGAGTTGGTCGGCCGAGGCGGGCACGATGTGCACGGTGTCGCCCGCCTTGATCAGATAGCGCCCGTCGCCCTTGACGTCGATCCAGGTGTAGTGGATCGGCGGCTGCGGCGACGGGTGGTCCAGCCGCCCCTCGATCCGGATATGTCCCTCGGCGGTATGCGGCTTGAGCAGCAGTCGCCGGATCGAGGGCACCGCTCGCTGCGCTACGACCACCGTCTCGTCGTCGCGGATCGCATCGGCGGAGGCTGCCCGCGCCGGTTCGTGTCCGGCCGGGACCGCGGGCAGCAATGCGGCGATCCGCGCGCCGAGCTTGGCACTGAGTCCGATCGAAAGTCGTACGCGCCCACCGAAATCCGGTCCGGCACCGGGTTCCTGGATGGCGAGGACCGCGCGGTCGTAGATCGCACAGGCCAACAACCGGATCTCGGTGCCTGGACCGTGCCCGCCGCCGATCGCCACGATCCTGGTCTGCGGTGTGGCCATGATCCGCAGGCATGCCGATAGATCCGGATCGCTGCGCGGCGGTAGTCGCTCCTCCAGCTGTGCGCGCAATTTGTCGGCCTCGGTCTCGGTTCGCGGCGTCTCGAGAATGCGCAGCGGATACGGGTGACGGTCCACTTCGGTCTCGCGCCAGACATGGGCGAACTCGTCCGGGGTGAAGGTCCAACCCACGCCGAATCACTCCTCACAACCCACGAACGTCATGGCACCGCTGGCGACTGCTTGCAGGTCGCTCGAAATGGTCAGCTTACTGGTGCCTCTGGGCGTTCGAACCAAGTCTTTACCAAGCAGTACCCAAGGTTTGCGGGCTAACGTCGAAAGCAAATCTCGGATATATCCAGACAGCCCCTTCGGTTTGCGCTGCCTTGTTGTGCCGGAGCGCCTGCTCCGGTGCGGTGAACGGGGGTGATGGGAGAAAAGTCTTGCAGGTACTCGGACCGTGGACCGACTCGGCGACATTTGCCGCGCTAGGCGGGGGTAAAGCGCGTGGGTTGTACACCTTGCACAATGGTGGCTTCCGGGTCCCGGGCTGGGCGGTGCTCGGCACCGATGTCTTCAACCGGTTCCTTATCGAGACCGATACGGACGCCGATTTGGCGACTATTGTGTTGAATGTCACATCATCGGGCGATCTGGATTCGGCGCTGGCCGCCGGTGCGGAACTACGCGCCGCGATCGTCGATGCGCCACTGCCGCAGCCGGTACTCGAACTGATCGCCGATGCCTACGGCCGCCTGGGGACGGGCGCGGTCGCGGTTCGATCGTCGGCGGTCGTCGAGGACGGTCCCGGCCAGTCCTATGCGGGCCAGTTCGATTCATTCCTCAATGTCAACGGTGTCGACGCGGTCGCGGCGCGCGTGCGTGACTGCTGGGCCTCGGCATTCTCGGAACGGTCCATCCGCTATGCCTTCGCGCACCGACAGCCGCGCACCGACGCCATAGCCGTTGTCCTGCAACGTCTTATCGATGCGCGGGCCAGCGGAGTGATGTTCACCGCGAACCCGATCAGCGGCGCCGCGGACGAATTGGTCGTCAGCGCGGTGTACGGGCTCGGCGAGGGGTTGGTGTCGGGCGCGGTGGACGCCGACTCGGTCGTGGTCGACAAATCCTCCGGCACGGTGCTGGAAACGACTGTGGGGGACAAGGATCGAAGCTATGCACCTGTGGGGGAGCAGGGCTGCACGGTGCTCGAGGTCGAGCCACAGCGCCGCGAGAGCGCGGTGCTCGCCGATGCCGAACTGGCCGAATTGGTGGAGTGGGGACGCAAGCTGGAGGCCGATTTCGGTGCGCCACAGGACATCGAGTGGGCCATCGATGCCGACGGCCTCTGGTTCCTGCAGTCACGGCCGATCACCACGGCGGTGACCGACGGTCCGGTGCGCGGTGCGGTACTGCGCGGCGCCGGTGAGGAGCTCGCCGACGGCGACGAGCGAATCTGGGACAACTCCAACATCATCGAGAGTTTCAGCGGCATCACCTCCCCACTGACCTACACGACCGCCGCCGACATCTATGGCCGCGTCTACCACGGCTACGCCAAATCGCTGCGGGTGCCCGACGCGCAACTGCGGCAGACCGATCGCTGGACTCCGGTGCTACTCGGCTACTTTCACGGCCGGGTCTATTACAACCTGCTGCACTGGTACCGGATGGTTGGCATCGCACCCGGGTATCCGTTGAACCGGAAGGTGCTGGAGGCCGCGCTCGGCGTCGATGAACCCCTTCCCGACGAGATCGCGAAGACCTTGCGCCCGTTCACCTTCCGCACGCCACTGGCCCGGCTGCGGTCGCGGGCGATCACCACGGTGACCTATGTGCGGCGGCTGTTCGGTATCGACGAGATGGTCGAGCGCTTCATGACCGACTTCTACCGCGTCTACGACGAATACGACGCACTCGACTACTCGACGCTGACCGGCGAACAGGCCTACGCGGCTTATCGCAAGGTCGACCGGGACCTGGTCGAGCGCTGGGGTCCGCTGATGGTCCTGGACGCAATCCTGTTGACCTGTACCGGTCTGATGTATCTGCTGACCAAACTGCTGCTGCCGAAGGCGCCGGAGTGGTTCCTGTATGCCGTCGTCGGCCCCGGCGCGGACGTCGAATCCGCCGAACCGGCCCGCGCCATGACCGAACTCGCGCAGTTCGTTCGCCAGGATCCCGAACTGGTGTCGTTGATCAATTCGACTGCACCGGAACAGATTTACGACGCCGTACGTGACCGCAGCGAATTCCGCGACCTGATCGAGGACTACATCGATCGCTACGGTTACCGCAGCCTGGACGAACTGAAGTTGGAAACTCCGGATCTGCGCGAGGAGCCCGCGAGCCTTTTCATCATGCTGCGCAGCGCGATCGGCCGCGTCGGGGAGGCGGCACAGCACAGCCGCGGTGCGGAGGCCGACGAGTACCTGGACGCCAATCTGCGCGGCTTCCGGCGGCGGATCTATGAACGCCTGCGCGGCAAGGTGAATCGGTGCGCCGCGCATCGGGAGCGGCTGCGGTTCTGCCGCACGCGGGCCTTCGGCATGGTCAAGCGGATGATCCGGGTAATGGGCCGAGATCTGGTCGCGCGCGGCGTCATCGACGAATTCGACGATGTCTTCGCCCTGACCGTCCATGAGTTGCGCGGCTGCTACGACGACAGTGCCGTTCCGAGCGACCCACAAGCAGCCACCAGCGGCGCCCTGCGCGATCTGGTCGCCGCACGGAAAGCCCTGCGCGCCAGGGACGCCGCGCTGGTCGCCCCGGCCCGCTTCGTCACCTCGGGGCCGACCTTCGGGCGCGCGGAGCTCGCGCGCCAGGGCTGGGTACCGGTTACCGACACCCCGGCCGCGACTGTCGGCACCGTCCTGCCCGGCACGCCGTCGGCATCCGGAATCGTCGAGGGCGCCGCGGTGGTCGTCGACGAGCCACGCGACGTGGCAGGCGGCATTCTGGTGGCATACCGCACCGATCCGGGTTGGGTGGCCGCGCTGCCCTCGGCGGCGGCGTTGGTGATCGAGCGCGGCAGTCCCCTCACCCATGTCGCGATCGTGGCACGGGAGTTGGGAGTTCCGACGGTGGTCCAGGTCAAGGACCTGACCAAGAAGATACGTTCTGGTATGGGAATACGGGTCGACGGCACGAACGGTACCGTTACCGTGCTGTCGGGAGGAGAGCTGCGGGATGAAGCCGGATAAAGACGTTGCCGCAGTTCGTAATTGGCTGGCCGATCCGGCGCGCGACGCCGGGATCCACCTGGCCGACGAGGCCGACGGCTGGGAGTACCGCAGCTATCACGATCTCGCGGAGCTGAGCTGGTCGATCGCGGCGCGCATGCGCGAACACGGTATGGGCAGCGGCGATGGCGCGTGCGTGATCATGCCGACCGGATTCCACTGTGCCGCCGCCTTTTACGCAGTGTGGGCCTGCGGTGGGGTCTTTACCCCGGTCGCGCCGCCGATGTTCGGTGACCTCGACCAGATCATCGCCCATATCGCGGCCATTCTGGAGCAGGCCCGGCCGCGATTGGTGGTGACCTCGACCGAGTTCGAGCAGTTGGTGCGCAAAGCGGCGGAGGCGGCGGGCCGCGCGGACGAGCCGCTGGTGATCGATGCCGCGAATCCGGGTCCCGCGCCGACGGAGCGCGAATTCGGCGAGCCCGATGATTGCGCGCTGTTGCAATTCACCTCCGGGTCCACCGGAACGCCGCGCGGGGTACGGGTCAGCTGGCACAACCTGGCCAACAACATCGCGATGATCTCGACGCTGATCGACTGGCGCCACGGCGAAACCATGGTCTCCTGGCTGCCGCTCTATCACGACATGGGCTTGGTCGGCGCGTTTCTCACCACCGTGACCAATCAGGGCGAGCTGTATCTGATGCGCCCGGACCAGTTCGTCCGCGATCCGGCGCGCTGGCTGCGCGCCATGTCGCACGCACAGCACACGCCGTCGCCGTCGTTCGCGCTCGGTTATGTGGCGCATCGCGTCGCGCCGGAGGAGATCGCGGATCTGGATCTGTCCGGCTGGCGCACGCTGGCCGTCGGTTCCGAGCCGGTCGAGGTGGCCGACCTCCAGTCCTTCGCGGGTCTGGCTGGCAGACAGGGCTTTTCGACCAGCGCGTACACCCTCGCCTATGGTCTGGCCGAGGCCACGCTGATGGTGACCTCTTCCGCGCGCAACCGGCCCATCACCGCACTGCGGCTCGACAATCCGAATCTTCGCTTCGGTCGACCCATTACGATCCTGGCCGAGGAATTGCTCGACGACACCCATCGTGTCGAGAGCTCCGGGTGGATCACCGGACTCGGCTACTCGACGCCCGAATCGACCGTGCGAGTGGTCGACGAAGACGGCCGGGAACTGCCCGACGGCACCCTTGGCGAGATGATCGTCGTCGGCGATTCGGTCGCGCTCGGTTACTCCGGCGAACCGACCGCTGGTTCGTCGACGCGGATCGTCGAGCGGGTGCTGTTCACCGGCGATGCCGGATTCCTGCACAACGGAGAGGTTTTCGTCCTCGGCCGGATGGGGTCGAGCCTGAAGGTCCGCGGCCGATCGGTGTTCATGGAGGACATCGAATCCCGGGTGGCCCAGGAAACCGGAATCACCAAGGGCAAACTCGCCGCCGTCGCGATCACCGAGGCCGGTGCCCAGGGCATCGCGCTGTTCGCCGAATCGGCACCGGGAGACTGGATTGCCGAGGCACGCAGGATTATTCGCGGTGAACTCGGGCCCGCACAGACGGTGCACATCGTGACCGGCCCGCGCGGCCTCATCCGCCGCACCTCCAGCGGTAAACCGCGGCGTCGGCATATGTGGCAGCTGTTCGCGGACGGCGCGTTGGCGGGCGCGGTGGTGCACGCGGCAGACGGCACTACCGAATCGGCACCGCGCACGGACAGCCCGGCTACCGACGATGCCGTGCCCGAGCCCGCGCTGCCTGCCGAACGAGTGCGGCAGTTGCTCGATCGGGCATTGGACAGTGTTGCGGTACCGCCTGATTCGACCGTCCTGTTCGAAGGTTCGCTGGCGGAGGGATTCGGCAATGCCGGATCCGATATCGACTTCCTGGTTGTCGCCCCCGGTGACGAGGAGTTGCCGACACTGCCGACCGTGTTGTTCATCGATGGTCGGCGCGTTGAGGTGCGGACGCGGTCCGAGACGCAGCTGCGCAATCAACTGGAGCTGGCGGCGAGTGGTTCGGACAAGATCGACGAGGATCTGCTCAACCGGTGTCAGCGATTCCTGCGTGCGACCGTGGTCCGGCCTGGGGCGCCGAACGTCACGGAATTGCGTGCACTGCTACCGCATTCGAGATTCATCGCGCTTGCGGCCGACTGGTGGACTCGGCGCGCGACGCAGGCGCTGCGATACGCGGTCGCGCTGCGGGCCATGCGCGCCGAGGCCGAAGCCGCCGACTGGGCACGCGACGGACTGCTCCAGGCGATGAAGGGCTGGGCTGCCCGCAAGGGCGAAAGCTACCTGGAAACCAAGTGGCTGCCGCATCAACTCGACCGCATCGGAACCGATGCGCTCATCGACCGCTACAACGACCTCACCGAGCCGACCGAACACCTCGCGTGGGAACAGGTTCGGCAGCTGGCGGCGGAGCTCGGCGTGCCCGAGATCGCCGATGATCCGCACCAGATCCTGTTCGCACGCCGTCCAGGAGTCACCACCTGGACGATCGGCGGCCACATCCACGTGATCCGGGACGATCGTGATGTCTTCGCGCTGTCGGACAGCGCGGCCCGCGCCTGGCGTTCGGTGGTGTTCCGGCATTCATTGCGCGATGTCCTGGGCCGCGCCGAACATGACATCGCCGAGGATCTGCTCGAGTTCCTCGGACTCGGTCTGGTCGGATTGCAGTGGCGCGGCGGTGAACTCATCGAACCCGCGCTGGCCATGTGCAAGCCGGTCAAGCCGTACACCCCGGTGCCCCACGCGGCCGCGCCCGCCCTCGGCCTGACCGGTGCCACCCGTGACGATGTGATCGCGACATTGTCGCCCCTGCCCGCAATCAGATTCACCGAATGCGCGCTGAATCTGGTGTGGTCCAACGTCGTCCTGGAGAACGCCAGAGAGGACCTGGCCGGTGCGGTCAAGAACTCCCAGGGTGCGGTCGCCGATATCGCGGCACACCGGCTCATCGCCATGGCGGTCCGTGTCTTGTTGTCCGCATTCGGGATTCATTCGCTGCCCGCCGATGTAGCGCCCGCGCAGACTCTGCGGCGGCTGTTGCCGAACCACGCCCTGCGTCGTGACGATCTGCTGACGCAGCTGGAGTCGGCACGACGGGTCCGTTTCTCGGAGATAATCGGAACGGGCGGAGATACTCTCGCGGGTCTCGCGGTGCTGGACGACTTCGTCACCCTGGTCCGATGGGTCGCGGCGGGGGCGGAGACGACAACGGGATTCCCGGCCTCCTTCGATTCACGTGAGCAGTGGCGGCGCACGCTGGCGATCGGTTACGACTGGCTGCGCATCGCCGGGTATCTGAATACCGACCTGCCCCTGGACGAGGCCCGCGATCTGCTGGCCTCCGGTGGCCAACAACCGCATCTGCGGGAAGGAGAGCTATGAGGGCAGCATCGCGCAGCGATCCGATGAGGGGTAGTGGCCGGGTGACGGGTGGGCCCGCGGTGGCTGGCGCTACGACTGCCGACAAGGTGCGCCGGATCGTCCTGACGATGGCCCCGGAACCGCCCGCCGAATTGTCCGACGAGCACCGCCTCGTGGAGGATCTCGGCTTCGATTCACTGCGGCTGATGGAACTCACCGTCGTCCTCGAGCGTGCGTTCGAACTGCCGCGCTACCGACCCGAGCAACTGGTGGGTGTGCGCCGGGTCGATGCCGTGATCGCCCTGGTCTCGGGCAGTTTGGCCGCTGCCGGGGTGCCACTGTGAACTCCGGCGACACCGTGCTGGTGACCGGTGCGGCCGGACTGGTCGGCGCCGAGGTGGTCGCCAGGCTCGCGGCCGCGAGCCGACCGGTTGCCGCTGTGCTGCACAGTAATTCGACCATCGTGCGCAATGACGGAACCCTGATCGAGGCCGGTACCGCCGTCGCGGGTGACGTGCGGTTGCCCGGATTGGGCCTGTCCGTGCGCGATACCGAGGATCTGGCCGAGCGGGTCGGCATCATCGTGCACTGCGCCGCCACCACGGCATTCGACGCATCGGCGGCCGACTACGAGGAACTCAATGTGGTCGGCACCGCGAATGCCATCGCGCTCGCACGCGAGTGGGAGGTGCCGCTCGTGCACGTCAGCACCGCTTACGTCTGCGGCATGCGGGGCGGCACCATCACCGAGGACGAACTCGACGCCGGTCAAACCTTCGGAAATGGCTACGAGGACAGCAAGTTTCGCGCCGAAAAGCTGGTACGCGCGGCCGGGGAGCAGGGCCTGCCGTGGGCCATCGTGCGCCCCGGCATCGTCACCGGAGCGAGCGATACCGGGACGATCCGGGAGTACAAGAACCTCTACACCGTCGTGAAACTCATGGTCGAGGGCAAGCTGCGCTCGCTGCCCGGCCGCTACGACGCGACGCTCTCGCTGGCGCCGGTCGACCATGTCGCCGATGTAATCGCCGCGGCCGTACTGGATTTCGATTCCGCACAGAATCGGACGCTGCACGCCCTCGGCCGCGACACCCTCTCGCTGCGCGAGGTCTCCGACGTGCTCGCCGAATATCCGTCCTTCGAGGTCGCCACCTTCGTGCCGGAGGCGACCTTCGCCGAGGACGATCTCGAGCCGATCGAGCGCGAGTACTACCGCCGCATCGGTTCGCTGTACACGAGTTATTTCCGGCGGCGGCTGGTATTCGACACCGCCCGCGCCGACGTGCTGCTCGGGAAGCCGTCTCCGGCGAGCGGCAAGGAGTATCTGCGGGTACTGCTGGACTACTGCCTGGAATCGGGATACCTCGGCATGCCGCTGCCCTCGATAGCGGACATCCTGGCCAGCAACGACTTCGACGGAGCGGCCCCATGAGTGAGTCGTTGCGGGAATTGCTGAGCCCACTGACGCCGTCGCCGCAGAAGGTCGACGCCTACGTCGCCGACACTTACGTGCAGGAATCGGTGGACCAGCTCGATCGACTCGGCATCGACGCGGCCGAATTCGCCAGGGAGCATTCCCTGCTGCTGCTCAAGCCGGACGCGATTGTCGCGCGTTCTGTCGATCCGACGCTGAATTGGTTGGCCGACAACGGCTTTCGGGTTGTCAGCGCGTTCCGCGTCCCGGTCGACCGGCATCTGGCTCGCGCACTGTGGTACTTCGCATGGAATATCGCTTCTCCCGAACGCCGCCGCCTGGCCGACCTGCTGGTCGCCATCTCGGATGTGCTCGTACTCGTCGTGCACGCGCCCGACGGTGAGCTGCCCGTACCGGTGCGGCTGACCGAGGCGAAGGGCGCCACCGATCCGCGCAAGCGCCGCCCCGGTGAGCTGCGGTATCTGCTCGGCCGTCACAACTACTTGCTGAACCTGGTGCATTCGCCCGACGATCCCGCCGACGTACTGCGGGAACTCGCCATCTACCTGGACGAATGGAGCCGGGCAGCGGTGATCGCACAAGCCTGCACCGGCACGGACCGCGCGGCGGACGCGGCGGCGATCGCCGAGGAACTGTATGCGCGCACACCCGCGCGCAGCTTCGATCGGGCGGACGCGCTCGACCGGGTGCTACACGATTCGGCACGGGGCGGTAGGACAGCCCCATCCGGCTTCGATCCTGCCTCGGATGCGGACTGCGCGCAGTTGCTGTATCAGGCCTGGGCCGATGGCCGGGAGCTCGATCCGTGGTCGGCGATCGTACTCGGATCCTATGTACTTCCCATGCGGACCGGCACCGCGTCGCAGACGTTGCGGCCGGTGTCCGCCGAAGAATGGTTGGAGGGTCGAACGTGACCACAGACGCGGCCGCCGTACAGACGGCGAGCCATACCCGCACGATCTCCCGGGAACTCGCACACCGATGCGCGGTCTCGGAGGTGTTCGTCACCTCATTGGACGCCGTGGGCGAGCACACCTTCGTCGCTGGAGCCCAATTACCAAGAATGCATGCGTATTACGGCGATCACGCCGGATCGCTCGCGGTGCGCCATGATCCGCTGGTGGTCATGGAGGCGGCCCGGCAGGCCGCCATCGCATTGACGCACGAGTTCTACGGAGTGCCGAACGAAATGGCATTCGTGGTACGCACTTTCAATGGCACCGGATCCGACACCGCCGCTTGGGAGGTGCGCACCGCGCCCGCCGATCTGGTGATGCACGTGCGTGTTCCGCAACGCCATCAGCGCGGTGGCGTGCTGCAGGGGCTCGATATGGTGCTCGAGATCGAATCCGACGGCGCGCCGATGCTGACGGTCGACGGATCCTTCTCCTGGGTGACCGGGCGACAGTGGTCGGGGCTGCGCAGCGGATTCCGGGACAGCCTGGGGCTCGGCGAGTTTCGCGGTGCGTCGGCACTGACCGAACGCGCCGCACCCGCCGCGGTGGGCCGGGAGAACTGGCGCAATGTGGTGATCGGCGCGCCGGTGCGCGACGGTGCGGTCGCGCGGGCGCGGCTGGTGCCCGATCTCGGCCATCCGTTCCTGTTCGACCACCAGCTCGACCATGTGCCCGGCAGTCTGCTCATCGAAGCCTGCCGTCAGACCGCATTGTCGATGGTCGTGCGCGACCTGCCCCAACTCGAATGTGTGGCCAGCACGTTCGACCGATTCGTGGAGCTGGACCTGCCTGCGGAATGCACCGCGGAGATCACCGATCAGGGGGCGGGCAATACCGTCATCCACTGCGAGATCCTCCAGGCCGATGCCGTGGCCGCCCAGATCGATCTCGAATTCGCCGAGGACGCACTGGTTTCCGAGGCCGATACCGAAGGAGTCTGATGGGCGAGGAGTTCTCGGGCACCGACCTGCTGACCACCACCCGCGCCTTCCGTCGCCGCCTCGACCCGACCCGTCCGGTTGCGCGCCAGGACCTGCTGGACTGTCTGGACATCGCGGTGCACGCGCCGAGCGGCACCAATCGCCAGCCGTGGCGCTTCCTGGTCGTTCAGGATCAGGAGACCAAACAGCAGATCGCCGAGTACTACCGAAAGGGTTTCGCCGCTTACCTTTCCGCGCGTACACCCCGTCCGGACCAACTCGGTGACCTGGCCTCCGGGCAGCATCTCGCGGCGCATCTGCACGAGGTGCCCGCGCTGGTCATCGTATGCTCCCTCGGTCGCCCGCCCGCGGACGCCTCGCCACTGTTGCTGGCCAGTTTCTACGGCTCGATCTACCCGGCGGTCTGGAACTTCATGCTCGCGCTGCACGAACGTGGGCTCGGCTCCACCATGACGACCGCACATCTGGCCTATGAGCGAGACATCGCCGACCTGCTCGGGATTCCGTTCGAGCAGGTCACCCAGGTCGCCATGCTGCCGGTCGCGCATCTGCTGCCCGGCACTCGGGGGCCGGGCCTGCGGCGCACGCCCGCCGCTGAGGTGACCATGTGGGATCGGTGGAGCGAGAAATGAGCGAGGTCGCTCGAACTTCGTCCTCCGGTGTCCTCGATTCGGTGGTCCGCATCGGCCGCTTCACCGCGGTTATGTACAAACCGCACTACGTCCTGTACGGCGTGCTCTGGGTGCTCGCGTTGGAGGGCACCGCGGCCCTTGTGTCACAATCAGATTCAGCCTGGCATCCGACCGGGTCCACGGTTCTGCGCATCGTCGTCGTCGCGTTCGTCCTGCTGTATCTGCGCATGGTCGACGAACAGAAGGACCTCGACTACGACCGTGTGCACAACCCGGACCGCCCGTTGGTCACCGGCGCGATCTCCGCCACCGAACTCCGTGCCGCCATGGCCGTCATCGCCGTCGGCGCGACCGCCGCGAGCCTGACGCTCTCGGTGGTCTCCGCGCTCATGATCGCCGCCGTCCTCGCCTACGGTCTGGCGCTGTGGGGTCTCGAGCGCCTGTCGGCGACCGTTCGAACCGATATTCTGGCGAATCTGGCCGTCACCTATCCGGTTCAACTCCTGGTCACCGCGTACGTCGTCCTCTCTGCCGCCGACACCGGTGCGGTTCGCGCCACCTGGAAGACCGCGGCCGTGGCCTTGATCTTCGCGGGCGCGTTCTTGCAATTCGAATTCGCGCGTAAGACATCTCGCACGCCACGTACCGACGAGCACTTCTACTCAAATACCCTCGGCGCGACCGGCAGCACCGCGTTCGGACTGCTGTGCGCCGCCATCGCCGCCGGCACCGACATCGCCCTCGTCCAACCATGGACACATACATCAGCGCAGGCGATAGTCGCCTGGATTCCGTTGGTGCTCTTACTGCTTCCCATCTGGGGAGCGGTAAAGTTCGTGCGCGGCAGCAAGCCGGACTATCCGGTGCTCCCGGCCGTCCTGTTCATCCTGACGCTGTACATCGTGCTGATCGTGCAGGCGAGCGCTCTGACGTAAGTCCAACGCCCGCAGCAGGTTTCATCCGATCGGCAAGCACGCCGACCCGAGATCGATGCCCGTCCCGACGCGCACCACAACCGAGCCCTCCGACTCCGGCGTGTAGTTGCCGCCCACATACTTCGCCCGCACCGTGTGATTGCCGGTCGTGGTTGGCTTCCAATCGACCTGGCCGGTCAACGAAACACCGTTCGACGGAGTCGCCTTGTTCACGGTCGGCGTGACACTCCCGAGGAACGTTCCCTCATCCCAGAACTCCACCGGCGGAATGTAATTCCCGAGCCCGAGCGCGGAACTCCCTGCCACCGTTGCCTTCACCTGCGCCGTGCATCCGGTGGCCGCCTGCCACGATAGCGTCACCGTGGTGGCGACATCCCCCGGTGCGCCGACGGCCGCGCCGGACGCCAGCAACGATCCGCCTCCCAACGCGACGACTGCGGTGAGAACCGCGAACCCGGACGAGATACGACGAACAGCTGTGGCCATGTTGGCTCCTGCACTCGCGAAACTTCGACCGGTCCAGTTTCGACAGCGACTCGCCCCATCGCAAGATCTGAAAGGCCTCAGCCGCCGTAGAGCCGGATGAAATCCTGCGTGGGGTCGACCGCGGGCAGCGTGTACGACGAATATGTCGGCTCGACCTGGGTCTCTTCGACGTACCGGTCAGGCTCCTTCGGTAGGTGCCGCCACCGGGCGCGCGGGTCCGCGACTTCGCTCTCGAAACTTTCCGACGCCATGATCGAGTCCTCCCGAATTGTGCTACCTACGAGGCTACCTGCGCGAATGAGTAGCTGGAATGAGTAGTTCGGCGGACGTCGGACCTGTCGGTTCCTTCGTAGTCTCGCTGCAACCACCGCACCCGACGGTGGCGCGAGGTAGGAGAAGCGATGCCGTACATCAACATCACCCGCACGCCCGGAGTGGGCTTGCCGGAATACCAGGCGGTCGTGGCCGAACTCGGCGATGCACCGATCGCGGGACAATTGCTGCACATCGTCGGAGTGTCCGACGGGGCACTGCACATCGTCGATGTCTGGGAATCGGCGGCCGCCGCCGACCGATATGCGGCCGAACGGCTGTTCCCGGCATTCGAGCGCGCGGGGGTGCGTCCGGGTCCGGATGCGAGCATCCACGCCTTCGAAGGCGATGTGACCACCGACGGCCTGACCGAACGTGAGGCGTCCTAGTCGCGATGGTGGCTCGTGCGCACCACCGCGCGGGTAATGTCAACGTCTCGGAGGTGGCGCGTGTCGACCGAGCTGATCGGGCGGGGAGACGAACTTGCCGATCTGCTCCGCTGGCTCGACGCTGCGGTGAACGGAAGTCCGCAGTTGGTCGTGTGTTCCGGCGAGGCGGGTATCGGCAAGACCCGTTTGGTGTCCGAACTGGCCGAGCGCGCGCAGGCGCGGGGTGTGCGCACGCTGTGGACCCGGGCGCTGGAACTGCCCGACGCACCGCCGTTCTGGCTGTGGCGGCAGGCCCTTGCCGATCTACCGGCCGTCGACGTCGCACCGGTCGAGCGCACCGCGTTGTTCGAGAGCTTCGCCGATCGTCTCGATGGCACCGCGGCCCTGTTCGTCATCGATGACATCCACTGGGCCGACGAACCGTCGCTGCAGGCGCTGCTGCATCTGATCCGGAATCTGCGCGGTAAGCGAATCCTGGTGTGCGCCACCGAACGTGACGCGGTATCCGATGCCGCGACCGGCTGGCGCGCGATCAAACCGGATCTGCTGCGGGAGCCGGTGACCAGGACACTCGGCCTGACCGGTCTGTCGCCGGAGAATTCGGCACAGTGCCTGCAGGCCGAGGCCGGGCGGGTCGTCCCGGATCAGATCACCTTCGACGCTTACACGATGACCGCTGGAAACCCTTTCTATCTGCGCGAACTCGGGCGATCACTACAGGCGACCGGTGCGCTGCGACTGCCCGCGACCCTGCGTGAGGTGGTCCGCGGTCGATTGGTGCCGCTCGCGCCGCGTACCCAGGAGTTGCTGCGGGCGTCCTCGATTCTCGGCGAGGAGTTTCCGATCGCGGTGGCGTCGCGGTTGATCGGCAGGCCCGCGCTGGAGTGTCTGGCCGCGGTGGACGAGGCCGTTGCGGCCGGATTGCTGGTAGTCGGTGCGGAGCCGGGCGCGGTGCGATTCGGGCATGCGCTGGTGCGTGCCGCACTGCAGGAAAGCCTGCTGTTGCAGCAGCGGGTGATCCTGCACGCCAGGGCGGCACAGGCCATCGAGGAACTGTATCCCGATGCGCTGGAACATCATTCGGCGGCACTGGCCCGACATTGGGCGGGTGCGGCGGTGACCGGTGAGCACGGTCCCGCGGTGCACTGGGCGCGTCGCGCGGGCGATGCGGCATTGCGGGAATTGGCGTTCGAGGAAGCCGTGCGGCTCTACGGTCTGGCGCTCGACCACGCCGCCGGATCGGCCGCGGCCGATCGCGGCAGATTGCTGCTGGCCAGGGCGACGGCGGGGCTGCGGGCGGGCGATCTCGGTGCGGCCCGCGCGGACTGCGTTGCCGCGCTGACCATCGGCCGCCGCGTCGGCGATGCCACCCTGATCGCGGAGTGCGCACTCGTGCTCGAGCCGGTCGGCGATCGTGTCTGGGATCGCGATATTCGTGAATGGTGCACGGAAGCACTGGAATTCGACGACCTGTCGGAGCTCCTCCGGACGCGGCTGCTCGCGCGCTCGACGGAGGCCTCGGTCTATCTGGGTCTGCTCGATGATGTCGACGAGACGAGCCGCGCCGCACTGAAACTCGCCGACGTGTGCGGCGATCCGGAGGCCGTGGTCGCCGCCTTGCGTGCCCGTCAACTCGCGTGCGCCGCACCGGAACACCGCGTGGAGCGCGCCGAGTTGGCAGCCCGCATGACGGATGCCGGACTGAGCCTGCGCAGCCCATCGATCGAACTGTGGGGCAGGCTGTGGGCCATCGATTCGCATTGGGAGCGTGGCGAACTCGCGGCGATCGGCAGTGAGCTGTCGCGGCTGCGCTGGTGTGTGCGGCATACCGGCGGGCCGATGGCGCGCTGGCATCTGCTGGTGGCCGAGGCGGCCTTGGCGCAGGGCCACGGGGATCTGGACGAGGCGCTGCGGCTCGGCGGGCAGGCGCGCGAACTGGCCGAATCGATCGGCCATCCGGCGGGTTATGGCGCGTACCGGGCGCTGGTGAGCACCATCGGCCATCACCGCGGTCACCTCGATATCAGCTTCGAATTACCGCCGTTGTCCATGCGCGGCGAGGTACGCAACGAGATCTTCGCCCGGCTGGGCACGGCATTTCCACTGGTCGAAGACGGTCGCACGGCAGAGGCCGAACCGCTGTATCGCGGGCTCGGGCCGCCCGAAGAGTGGGTGATCCCGCCGTACTTCGTGCTCAACGCGCTGGTGGTCGGCGGTTCCGTCGCACTGGCTCTCGGTCTGGACCAGGACATTCGCTACTTCGCGCAGCGCCTCGCCCCGTATCGCGATGGTCATGCGGTCGGCGGAGGCGGCAACGGACACTACCTCGGCCCGGTCACCCTGTGGCTCGGCAAATTCGCGGCAGCCATCGGCGACTCGGCCACCGCCGAGCAGGATCTCGGCACCGCCCGCAAGATCTGTCGTGCGATCGGCGCCCGCTGCTTCGCCGTGGAGGCCGATTGTGAACTGGCCGACCTCCTGATCCGCCGCGGCGCCACCGAGGACGGTGTAAGCATGGCCAAATCCGCACTGCCACTGGCGGAGTCCTACGGTATGGCCCCCTGGGTGCAGCGCCTGCGCGCCCTCGCCGCGACACCGCTGAACCGCGCGACGCTCTCCCCACGGGAACGCGAAGTCGCCGCTCTCGTCGCCGCGGGTAAGAGCAATCGCGAAATCGCGACCGCGCTGGTGTTATCCGAGCGCACCGCGCAGAACCATGTCCAACACATCCTGACCAAGCTCGGATTCACCAACCGCAGCCAGATCGCGGCCTGGGCGAGTAGGAACCCGGGTCCGAAGTAACGGTTGTGTTGCCATGGGCTCACATGGCGTTGATTTCGCCGGAATTGGGAATCCTTGGTCACACGTCCCGTGAGCGGAATGAGGTGCCACATGAACACAGTGGTATGCGGCGATTGCTGGCGTCGCGAAAACTTGACGTTCGCACAGCGACTGGACCCGGCATTCATCCGGCCCGGATTTGCCTATCTGTGCCCCGAGCACCGAGCCTGTCGAGCCGAAACGCTCGGTCGGCCCGAGCTCGGACAATCGGCGGCGTGAACCCCCGAAACCAACGCGCACCCCAGCGAATTTCGCTGGCGGTCAAGGCGCGTCGGGCAATGAACCGGTACGTCCGCGTTCGCGCTCCGCGGCGGTGGCGAGGTAATCGCCCAACTCGCGGCGCA
Source organism: Nocardia pseudovaccinii (assembly GCF_050942345.1). Taxonomy (NCBI): domain Bacteria; kingdom Bacillati; phylum Actinomycetota; class Actinomycetes; order Mycobacteriales; family Nocardiaceae; genus Nocardia; species Nocardia pseudovaccinii. The sequence continues at coordinate 7,918,281 of NZ_CP192074.1, read as the reverse complement.
GCGTGACATCGAGCGACCGGACCAGGGTGGCGTGCACCGAGGCGACGGCCAGTTCGCGCATTTTGTTGAGCATCGCTGTGGTGTCGGCGATTTCGCTGCTGGTCTCGGGCAGCCAGCCGGGCCCGTGTTCGTCGACGATGTGCTGTTTGGCGGCCGTGATCATGATGTGGGTGATGTCATCGATGCGGTCGGCGACCTTGGCATAGATCTCGATCAGCGTGCGCAGTTCCAGGCCGTATTCATGCAATTCGGCGAATGAGGTGAGCAGGGCGGTATCGGTGAAGGCGACGGTATCGCCCTCGATCCGCACCAGCTTCATCTCAGCGAGCCGGTCGACGAGTTCGTCGGTATCGGTGCCGAGAATGGTCCCGATCAGTTCGCGGGGCACCTCGAAGGTTTCGTCTTTTGCCCAGGGGGCCGTCACCGCGTGCTGGAGGCCGAGCACCTCGGTGAGGTCCTTGCCGGTTTCCCAGCTGGTGATGAAACCGGCGATATGGGCGGTGGTGAAGCCGCGCTGCAGCAGCGCGTCGATGAGTCGCAGTCGTTCCAGATGCGAATCGTCGTAGATGCTGGCGCGCCCGTCCTTGCCGACCGGGGGCGGTAGCAGTCCGCGCTCCTGGTAGGCACGCACATTCCGGCTCGTGGTGCCCGCGGCGCGGGCGAGATCATCGATCCGGTATTCCGGCACCGATATCACCTCCCATAGCGACTAGGGCACGCTGCACCGGCGGCCGGAATGCGGTCTTCGAACCGACCGAGTCTAGCGTCCCGACCACCAGTGCCCGTCACCTAGGAAACCGCCGCGATCCGGTGCTTCGCTGTGTCCGAGGCGGGTACGACGTGATAGTCGTCGAGGTTCACCGTCCGCAGCTGGCCCACGTACTGGGTGGCGAAACCCGGGTACATGGTCGCATTGAACCCGTCCTCGGTGAGATACCAACTGCGGCAGCCGGAATTCCACGTGGTGCTGCCCAGGCGCCGCTGGATCGCCGCGTTGTAGCGGTCCTGCCGGTCCTTGCGCACATCGAGCATGCGCAGATCCCGGTCCAGGATGGTGCCGATCGCGCTAACCAGATAGTCGATCTGGGCCTCCATGTACACCAGCGCCGAATTGTGTCCCGGCCCCGAATTCGGCCCGAAGGTGAAGAACAGATTCGGGTAGCCGGAAACCGCAATGCTCTTGTACGCATAGGCGCCGTGGTGCCACTCCTCGGCGAGGACCCGCCCGTCCCGGCCGACGACCGGGATGGGCGTGCCCGTCTTGGAGACATCGAATCCGGTGGCGAAGACGATGCAATCGGCTTGGTGCTCAACACCTTCCGCGGTGCGGATGCCGTGTTCGGCGATGCGTGCGATCGGCCAGGTGACCAGCTTGCAGTTGTCGCGTTGCAGGGCCGGATAGTAGTCGTCGGTCATCAGCAGCCGCTTGCATCCGGCGCGGAAGTCCGGGGTGAGCTGGCGGCGCAGCCACGGATCCTTCACCTGTCTGCGCAGCTGGGCCCGCCCGACCAATTCGACGACTCTGGTCAGCGGGGTATTCCACACCACGCCGAGCGCGACGGATTCATGTCCGTAGAACCAGGCCAGACGCGAGAGGGATTCGGCCGCGGGCACCCGCCGGTAGAGCTGTTTGGTCAAGGGGGTGGTGCGCCGATTGACTCGGGGCAGCACCCATCCCGGCGTCCGCTGGAACACCTTGACCGAGGCCGCCCGCTCCACCAGCTCCGGAATGATCTGCACCGCACTGGCCCCGGTGCCGACGACCGCCACCTTCTTCCCGGTGAAGTCGTAGTCGTGATCCCAACGGGCACTGTGGATCTTGTGCCCCCGGTAGTCCTCGATGCCGGGAATGTTCGGCAGACTCGCATTGGCCAGCGGCCCGGAGGCCAACACCACCGCTCTGGCGCGGATGGTCTCCGCGCGGTCCTCGATCGTGATGTGCCAGACCCCGGCGTCCTCGTCGAACGCGATTCCGGTGACGTTGTGGCCGAAGCGGAAGTGCTTGTGCAGTCCGAACTTCGCGGCCATCGACTCGATATAGCCGAGGATTTCGCTGCTGCCGGAGTAGGTGTGCGACCAATCCGGGTTCGGCGCGAAACTGTAGGAGTACAGCCGCGACGGAATATCGCACGCCGCACCGGGATAGGTGTTGTCGCGCCAGGTCCCACCGATCGCGGTGCCGCGTTCGAAGATCGCGAAATCGCCGATTCCCTTTTGCTTCAGGCGAATCGCGGCGCCGATACCGGCGAATCCGCCGCCGATTATGGCGACATCCAGGATATGCCCACCCGTCGCCCGACCGCCGCCCCTCATCGAATCGCTGCGCGATGCTGTGTTCATCTCGTCCTTCGTCATGCTGCGGGCTCGTACGTGAGTTCCTTGGACCAGGTCGGCTGCGGCCGCAGCAGCCGCTTCGGCACCCGGGCGGTGATCTTGACCAGTGCGTCGGCCAGCAGGTGATAGGGGTGGCCGCGGTTGATCACCCAGCCGCCGTGCATCTTCACGATCTGATACATCGGCAGCCTGCGCGCGAATTCACTGCGCTCGCCGACATTCGCGTAGCGCTTCAGCGCCGCGTACAACTTCTCCTCGTCTACGCCCATCTCGACGATGTTGTCGCGCATCTTGTTCAGCAGCGGCACATAGCTCAGCACGCCGATGATGAATGTCGGCTTGGCCCACCCGCCGACCAGATCGATGAGCAGCTTGCGCATCTGTGCGTGACCGAGCAGATCCATCACCGCGAAATCCACGGCCAGATGCCGGGATTCGTCGGCATTGATCTTCTTGAATGCCTCCTGGCAGATCGGATCCTCGATCTCGTCCATGATGAACTTGATCAGCGCACCGTCCAGCGCCACCTCCAGCATCGGAATCACCGTGCCCAGGAACGACAGCGACATATCGTCGGAGTACTGGTCCAGGAAGTCGATGACCAGCTTGACATTCACATTCGGCTGCGGAATCTCATCGCCGTCGAGCATGCCCCAGCGCCGCATCAGCGCGAGCTCGGCATTGGCGTGCTTCTGCTCCTCGGCGTGGAAGTAGCGGTAGATCTCGCGCAGCGTTTCGGTCGGCGCCTTCTTCGCCATGGCGGCGAAACCGCGCGCACCGACATTCTCGATCCACATCAGATCGGCCATGAACGGCTTGAGTTTGGCGTGCAGTTCGGGCGAAATCGTTTCCGCGCCGGGTGCATCCCAGTCGATATCGGCCAGTGCCCATTGGCGATCCTTGATCTTGCGGAGCATGTCGTCGAAGTCCATACCGTTGGCCATGATCAGACTCCCGTCTTGTCGGAGACCGAGGTCCGGTCCGTAGTGGTCGAGTCCTCCTGTGGCAGTAGCCGATCCAGGAGTCCGAGGGCATAGGTGTACTGGGCGGGGAAGTAGCGCTTGAGCAGCCAGATGAGGTGCGCGTCCAGTTGCGGCAGCACATACAGCTGCCCGCGGTCGTGGGCGTCGAGGGTGGTGCGCGCGACGCTGTCGGGGGAGGAGCCGGTCAGGCGCATGATGGTCTCGGCCAATCGGGCCGATTGCGGTGTAATGCGGCCGTCGCGAGCCACATTCGTCTTGACGAAGGTCGGGCACAGCACGGTGATCGCGACGCCGGTGCCGCTCATCTCGGCGGCCATGGTCTCCGAAAGCGAAAGCACCGCGGCCTTGGACGCGTTGTAAACCGCCATCGATGGTGCGGCGGCGAAGGCGGCCGCGGAGGCGACGTTGATGATGCCGCCGCGGCGGGCGGCGCGTAGTTGCGGTGCGAAGATCTCGCATCCGTGCACCACACCCCACAGGTTGATGCCGAGCGCCCACTCCCAGTCGTCGAAACCGATTTCGCCGACCGGCTTTCCGCCGATGCCGACACCGGCATTGTTGACCACCAGCGTGACCGGGCGTTCGAACAGCGATTCGGCGAAGCGCGCAAGCACTTCCACCTCCTCGCGCCGCGAAACATCGCAGCGGAACGCATGCGCGGCACCCGGATGGTTGCGCTCGATGAGGGCGACGGTCTCGTCGGCGCGGGATTCATCGATATCGGCGCAGATCACCTGTCCACCGCGTTCGGCGATTTCGAGTGCGAAGGCCCGGCCGATACCGCTGCCCGCACCGGTCACCACCGCGCGGGCGCCATGGCTGCGCCGCGGTCGGATGCCGATCGGAATGAGCCTTTCCAGTCCGAACATCTCAGCTCACCTTCTTCGTGACGGTCTGGGAAATCAGTGCGGTACGGAGGAATTCGGCGGCCCGATCCAATGCCCTGTCCGCCTCCGGAACCAGTAGCGGCAACGCTTGGAAGACGTGCACCTGGCCCGGCCAGATCTCGAGTGCGCAGTCGCCGCCCGCATCGCGCACCATCGCGTGCAGGTGCCGGGCGTCGGCGCAGAGCATTTCGGCGCCGCCCGCCTGGATCAGCAGCGGCGGCATGGCCATACCCGGTGGAATTTGTAGCCGCAGGCGCGGTGCGTCGGCGGGCAGGTCGCGGGTATAGGCATAGGGAAGTCGTCCGGCCGCGCGGGCCGAGATGACCGGATCCCGTTGCCGCCGTTCCTGTTCGGCGGCCAAACCGAGGGTGAGATCGATCAGCGGGGAGAACATCGCGACGGCGGCGGGTTGTGGGCGGGCGTGGCGGCCGTTCTCGATCAGTAGATCCAGTGCCAGATGCCCACCCGCGGAGTCGCAGGCGATCACCAGGTCTTGTGCGGTGAAACCGCGGTCGAGCAGCCAGCGGTATCCGGCCTCGACATCATCGGCGGCGGCCGGAAACCGATGCTCCGGCGCGAGCCGGTAGTCGGTGAGGAAGACCGGCAGTCCGGTCTTCCTGGACAGTTGTGCGGCCAAACCGCGATGGGTGCGGGCCGAGCAGAGGACGTAGCCGCTGCCGTGAATGTAGTAGATGGCGCGCTGTCCGAAATCCACGCCGGGTGCGCGGACCCATTCGCCGCGGACAGCGCCGGACCTGACCTGGGCGACGGATATGTCACGCGGGGTCGGACCCGCCGTGGCCATGATCGTCGCGATCAGCTTGCGTGCGAACCACACTCCCGGTGCGTTCATGGGTACCGCGTTGTTCAGCGGCCGCAGCCCGATCTCGCATGCCGCGGCAGCGAGTCTGGACCGTGCCGACGGCACCGTCGGAACGCCGGGGACCGAGGTCCTCGTTGACCTTGTCATGACCTAAGCGTCAGACATGAATGTGCCAGTTGTCAATGGCACATTTAAAAAAGGCTTTTTATGGTGCAGACATTCTGAGCCAGGCCTCGATCGAATCCGAGGGAATGCGGTGCTGCCCGTTCAGTGTTCGCGACAGGGTGCTGGAGGCCGCCGCTCACCGTGGTGGATTCCAGTGCTCATAGCTGAATGACACCGACCTGGGCCCGGGGTGGGTCAGTAACCCCGTTTGATATCGATCGGAGCGAGCAGGTCGCGCCCGGTGGTGAAGCGCTGCACATTCGCCCCGACATGGTCCGCGAAAGCCGCGAGCCGCAGCTGCGGTGGATTCGAATCATGCGGTGTGACAATGGCATTCGGCAGCACCCAGAGCGGGTGGCCATCCGGCAGCGGTTCGGGATCGGTGACATCGAGACCGGCGCCGCCGATCGCGCCGGAGGCCAGCGCGGCCACCAGTGCGTCGGTATCGATGAGGCTGCCGCGCGCCACATTGATCACCCAGGACGACGGCTTCAACCGGGCCAGTTCCTCGGCTCCGACCAGGTGTTTCGTCTCGGGCGTCGCGGGGGCGGCGATCACCACGTGATCGGTGCGCGGCCAGATGCGGGCGAGATGTTCGGCCGGAAGGGTCTCGACGGTGTCCGGGATGCCGGGTCCGGTCACCGGGTGGCCCGAGCGATTGACGGCGATGATGTGCGCGCCGAGCGGGACGAGCATGGGAATCAGGGCGCGCCCGATCCCGCCCGCACCGACAATGGTCACCGTCTTGCCGTGCAGTGTGCCGACATGCGGGAAGAAATCGTACTGTCGCCAACTTCCCGCCCGGAGGTGCTCTGGCAGATAACGCACCCCGGCGAGCAGCAGCATCAGTGCGTGCTCGGCCACGCTCGCGGCGAAAGCGCCTGCGGCGGAGGTGAATCGAACCTCCGGATGCCGAGCGAGAATGCCCGCGGTGAACCAGTCCTCGACACCGGCCGCGGGCAACTGCACCCATTCGACGGACGGCGGTAACTCGTCCGGGAATTCACCTGGCCCGCCCGCCCAGATCAAGGCTCGAGCCTGCGGCAGATCCGCGACGGTCGCGCCGCCCTCGACCACGGCCTTGCGCAGCAACGTCGGCGCGGGCGTCGACGGGCCGATCGCGACCGGCACCGGAACCTCGGCGGGGCTCATGACGACCTCCTGTCCCGGCAAAACCACTGGCACGGCGCCCGCGGCTGTCTCCGAAGCGAACCGTAGCACCGGTGCCCTTTGTCCGGTTCCAGCCGCCACCCTGTGTGACGATCGTTCGGCGGTCAATCCTCGTCGAGGTCGACGTCCAGATTGTCGCGTTCGGCCCACTCCAGCAGTTGGTCGATGCGGAACACCGCCTCGTCGATGCCCTCGTGCAGATCGCCGAATTCGGCGAAGCGGGTGGGGACCGTCTTCATGGTGAAGTCGCGCGGGTCGACGTCGGGTATCTCGTCCCAGCGGACAGGGGTCGAGACCGTCGCCTCCGGGACGCCGCGCACCGAATAGGCGGCGGCGATGGTGTGATCGCGGGCGTTCTGGTTGTAGTCGACGAACAGCAGTTTCGGATCGCGGTCCTTGCGCCACCAGGTTGTGGTCACATCGTCGGGTGCGCGGCGCTCGACCTCGTGCGCGAAGGCCAGCGCCGCCCGGCGAACTTCGGTGAAACCCCACTCCGGCGCGATGCGCACATAGATGTGCATGCCCTTGCCGCCGGAGGTTTTCGGCCAGCCGACCGCGCCCAGCTCGTCGAGCACTTCCTGCGCGACGCCCGCGACTCGCTGCACCCGCGACCACGGGCAATCCGGCATCGGGTCCAGGTCGATGCGCCATTCGTCGGGACGCTCGGTGTCCTCGCGGCGCGAGTTCCACGGATGGAACTCGACCGTGGACATCTGCACCGCCCAGATGACATCGGCCAGCTTGTCCACGCAGAGTTCGTCCGCGTGTCGGCTGTAGCGCGGAAAGAAGACGCGCACGGTGGGAATCCAGTCCGGCGCGCCGGCGGGCAGCCGCTTCTGATGCACCTTGTCGCCCGCGAGCCCCTTGGGGAACCGGTGCAGCATGCACGGCCTGTCCCGCAGCGCGCGGACGATGCCGTCGCCGACGCTCAGGTAGTACTGCACCAGGTCGAGCTTGGTCGCGCCGGACTCCGGGAAGTAGATCCGGTCCGGGTTGGAGATGCGGACGGTGCGGTCGCCGACGTCGAGTTCGACAGCGGGCGACGCGGACTTACTGGCCACCTGTCCGACGATAACGGCTCGGTGGGTCCGCCGCCCGCATCCCGCGTGATATACAGCTCAAACTGTGTAGTTGAAACTGTACAGTTGAGACTGGATAAAATAGAGTCGATGGCATGGACGAGAAGATCTCCGAATCGGCCGTCCGAGCCGCTAGTGAGGTGCGGGTGGTCGTCGGCAGGCTGCGGCGGCGCCTGCGCGAACTGGCCGCCGATGACGACCTCACCCCCTCGCAGACGGCGGTGCTGAGTCGCTTGGATCGCGACGGCGCGGCATCCACCAGCGATCTAGCCGCGGCCGAACGGGTGCGGCCGCAGTCGATGGCGATGACCGTCGCGGCGCTGGATCGCTACGGATTCGTGGAGCGTCGTTCGGATCCCACGGACGGGCGCAGGCAATTGCTGTCGTTGACCGACGCGGGCCGTGAGCGACTGAAGGGCGACCGGCAGGTGCGTCAGGAGTGGTTGGCGCGCACGCTGCACGAGCGGTACACGGAGGCGCAGCGACGCACCATCCTCGAGGCACTGGCACTGCTCGACGATGTGGCGCAATCATGACGGCCGTCGAAGAGTGCTCCGAATCATCCACTGATGTAAGGGGATTCGATCGCAGGCTGATCGCGCCGATGATTCTCGGCTCGATTCTGAATCCGATCAACTCCTCGATGCTGGCGGTGGCGCTGGTGCCGATCGGCAAGGCGTTCGGCGCGCCGCCGTCGGAAACCATCTGGCTGGTGTCGGCGCTGTATCTGGCCACCGCGGTCGGGCAGCCGGTGGTCGGGCGGCTCGTCGACAGATACGGACCGCGCACGCTCTATCTGCTCGGTACGGCTTTGGTCGGTATCGCGGGCGTACTCGGCGCCTTCGCACCTGGGCTAGGTGTCCTGATCCTGTCCAGAGTGCTGCTCGGCTTCGGTACCTCGGCGGCATATCCGGCCTCGATGTTCTTGTTGCGCAGCGAATCCGAGCGCACCGGGTCGCAGAGCCCGGCCGGGGTGCTCGCCATGTTGTCGATCGCCAATCAGGTGATGGCGGTGGTCGGGCCGACCCTGGGTGGGGCGCTGATCGGCGTCGGCGGTTGGCATCTGATCTTCACCGTCAATGTGCCGTTATCGCTGGCCTGTCTGGTGCTCGGGCGGATGAGTTTGCCCGAATTGGCCGAGCTGCCCGCGAGCGTGCGGGCACGGCAGGGCGGTGGCCTGGATATCACCGGCATGGTGTTGTTCGCGGGAACGCTGGTCGCCTCGATGCTGTTTCTGATGAAACCGGCTGTCGCGCACTGGTATCTGCTCCTGCTCGCCGGTGTGGTCGGTATCGGATTCGTGCTGCGGGAGTTGCGCGCCGCCCAGCCGTTCATCGATCTGCGAGTGCTCGGCGGCAATGCGCCGTTGCTGGCCACCTATGGCCGTCAGGTGCTCGCCTTCGTCACGGCTTATGCCTTCCTGTACGGCTTTACGCAATGGCTGGAGGAGGGACGGTCGCTGAGTGCGTCCGTGGCCGGACTGGTGCTTTTGCCGATGTCGTTGAGCGCCATCGCGATTACCGCGATCACCGGGCGGCGTCACCAAGTGCGCGGCAAGCTCATCGCCGGTGGTCTGCTGCAAGTCGCGGCGTGTGCGTGCCTGCTGTTACTCGGTCCGCACACCGGAATCTGGCTGCTCGTGGTGGTCGGTGTGCTGAGCGGTCTGCCGCAGGGACTGAACGGGCTCGCCAATCAGAACGCCCTGTACCACCAGGCCGATCCGGCGCGGATGGCGTCGTCGGCCGGATTATTGCGCACCGGAACGTATCTCGGTGCGCTGATCGCGGCGGCGGCAAATGCCGCGGTATTCCCGCACGTCGCGGACAGTGCCGGCGTGCACGAGCTGGCACTGTTGCTGCTCGTCGTCTCGGTGCTGCTGGTCATCGTCACGCTCGCCGACCGCTCGCTCGCGCGGGTGGGACGCGACTCCGCTTGAACTTTCTTATGTCCCAGTATAATTCAGCTCAGAAAGGGTAATTCATGCCGGTCACCACACTCGACGAGCGCACCGCGCTGGTCGTCATCGACCTCCAGCAAGGCATTGTCGCCGCACCGCGCCAACCGCATTCGGCCGCCGCGGTCATCGAGAATTCCGCCGCACTCGCCCACGCATTCCGGGAGCACGGCCTGCCGGTCGTCCTCGTCCGCGTCTCGTTCGCGCTCGATGGTGCCGATCAGGTCAAAGGGCGCAATGAATTTCCGTATCCGGGCGGAAATCCGCCCGAGGGTTGGGACCTGATCGTGGACGAGCTCACCGGCCATCCGGAGGATATCCACGTCACCAAGCGCAACTGGGGCGCGTTCTACGGCACCGACCTCGATCTGCAACTGCGTCGCCGCGGCATCACCCAGATCGTGCTGGCCGGAATCGCCACCAGCATCGGCGTCGAATCCACCGCCCGCGCCGCGCACGAACATGGCTATCACGTCACCCTGGCCGTCGACGCCATGACCGACTCGGACGCCGAGGCCCACCAGCACAGCGTCAGCAAGATCTTCCCGCGCCTCGGCGAAACCGGCGGCACCGCCGAAATCGTCGAACTGCTCGCCGCGACCCGCTGACCCCGCGGCTTCGCCGGTTGTGAACACCGATGCCATCCGAGTCGAAGGGGCGCACACTGGCGAGATGATGACCAAGCTGATGCGAGCGATTCGTCGACTGTTCGGCCGGGGCGCGGTGCCCGCAGGCGGTGGTCAGGGTCCAGGTGAGGCCGGTGGCGGCGCCGCGGGCGTCCGCGAGCCGCGCAGGCCGATACCGCCGGACAACAGCCTGAGCGACACCGTGCGGATCGAGCCGGACCCGCCGACGCTTCGACTACCGGACGCGCGCCAGTAGGGCGTGTCCGGTAGCCATCCGCGCAGGCTCAGTCGAGCCCGCGCAGCTCCGGCATGGGCGGTAGCTCGGTGGTGTCGGCTATCGGGTCGATGCGCAGGTTGTCCAAGGATTCGAAGAATGCCTCGGCCGAGCCATACCGCGCTTTGACCTCCTCCAACAGCCGTTTTGCGGCAAGGTTCGAGTACATACGCATATCGTGACCGATGTTTCGGGTCCGAAGCATTAGTTAGCCAAATATTCGCCAGTTTGTTAGTTATCGACTGGCAAACGGCAGTGTTCGCGGATGCGGGCGGAGCCTCCGGATGGCGGCCGGGACTCTCGTCGTCCGCGAGCATGTGCCGACTACGAGCGAATCCGACTAGGTCTGGCTGGCCAGTGCGAACGGCAGCACTGCTGGTGCCCCGGCGTTGCGCAGCGCATGAGCGGCCACGGTCAGCGTCCATCCGGTATCGGAGAGTGCGTCGACGAGCAGGATCGGACCGTCCACCGAACTCAGGTCCGGGATCAGCCAGGAGTCGAACAATCCGGCCACCCGATGGGCCGAGTTCGCCGCGGATACCGGCGGCCGGTCCGGACGCAATTGCAAGGTACCGAGGTCACGCAGACGACCGACTTCGGCGAGGCGGGCGGCGAGGGTGGCGGTGAGCACCGGATAGCGGTGCGATTCGAGGGCCATGACCGCGGTCGGTCGCGTCGTCCAATTCCATTCGCGCAGCACCGCGATACAGGCATCGAAGACCGCATCCGGAACCGGATCGTCGGGCGCGTCCAGCAGGGCGCGCAGGCGCTGACCCCAGCCGAGATCGGTGAGCCGGCCCAGCGCGCGTCCGGTCTCCGCGCCGTTGGTGATCTTGCCGGACAACGGAATACCGAGTTTCGCCATCCCGGTCGGCCACTGCTTACGCGGGGCGAGATCGAGGCCGGGACGGTCCAGCCGGGCGCGGGTCGCGGCGATGGCCGAGGAGTCGATGGTGGTATCGAGGCGAGTCCCGGTGCAGTTGTCGCAGCGGCCGCAACCGGGCGCGTCGGCCTCGAGTGCGGGCAGGCCCGGATCGTCGAGTTGGCGGCGCAGGAATTGCATCCGGCAGCCGGTGGTGCGCTGATAGTCGATCATCGCCTGCTGTTCGACCTCGCGGGCCGCGGCGAGACGTTCGTAGCGTTCGGTGTCATAGACCCACGGCTGTCCGGTGGCGATCCAGCCACCGCGGACCCGCTGCACCGCGCCGTCCACATCGAGCACCTTGAGCACCATTTCCAGGCGCGAGCGGTTCAGCTCGACCATGGGCTCGAGCGCGACGGTCGACATGGCCCGGTCGAAATCCAGTGCGTCGAGTACCGAGCGCACGATGTGTTCGCGTGGAAAGGCAACGGAGGCAAAGTAACTCCAGATCCTGGCATCCTCCGGACCGGGCAGCAGCACCACCTCGGCGCGATCGGTGCCACGACCGGCACGACCCACCTGCTGGTAGTAGGCGATGGGGGAGGACGGCGCACCGACGTGCACCACGAAACCCAGATCGGGTTTGTCGAAGCCCATGCCCAGCGCCGAGGTGGCGATGAGCGCCTTCACCTCGTTGTTCAGTAGCGCCGCCTCCAGCGCCTCGCGTTCGGCGGTATCGGTCTGCCCGGTGTAGGCGGCGACATTGTGTCCGTGCGAATTCAGTACGTCGGCGAGGTCGTGCGCGGCGGCGACGGTGAGCGTGTAGACGATGCCGGAGCCTGCCAACTCGCCGAGGTGTCCGCTGAGCCATGCGGTGCGCTCGACGGCGTCATCGAAACGCACCACCGACATGTGCAGCGATTCACGATCCAGGGTTCCCCGCAGTACCAGCGTGTCGGTACCTATCTGGGTGGCGACATCGGTGACCACCCGATCGTTGGCGGTCGCGGTGGTGGCGAGCACCGGCACATCGGACCCGAGATCGGCGATCAGCGTGCGAATGCGGCGGTAGTCGGGCCGGAAGTCGTGCCCCCAGTCCGAGACGCAGTGCGCCTCATCGATCACGACCAGTCCGGCGTCGGCGGCCAACTTGGGCAATACCTGGTCGCGGAAGTCCGGATTGTTCAGTCGCTCCGGGCTGACCAGCAGCACATCCACCGCGCCCGCGGCCACCCGATCGTGGATCTCATCCCATTCGGTGACATTGCCCGAGTTGATGGTCGCCGCGACGACGCCCGCTCGTTCGGCGGCCGCGACCTGGTTGCGCATCAGCGCCAGCAGCGGCGACACGATCACGGTGGGTCCACGCCCCGCCCGCCGCAGCAGCTTGGCCGCGATGAAATACACCGCCGACTTACCCCAGCCGGTGCGCTGGACCACGAGCGCCCGCCGCCGCTGCACGATCAGCGCCTCGATCGCCGTCCACTGATCCTCGCGCAGTCCCGCCTGCGGTCCCGCGAGGTCGCGCAGCAGCTCTTCGGCCCGTTCCCGCAGATCGGGCGCGGTGAGGTCGATCGCTGAAGTACCGGCCGCGGTGGTCATGCGCTCCATCGTGCCTGATGCCACCGACACCGATACTGACGACCGTGCCGCGCGGTATCCCTTCGACGAAATGCTCGGCGGATCGAAGGTCCCTTCGCGCAACCGGTAGACACCGATAATCTCCGGCGTCGCCAGAGGGCGCACCCTGGTGGATTCGCGACGAAACGTTTCGACGTCGACGGGAATGCCCGCGATAGTCACGGGCGAGTGCGGGGCGGCGAGTTACGACTCACCGGCGACCGGCACCGCAGCCGAAACGGCGAAATATCCCTGGGCAACGGACAATAGAGTGAGATCATTGCTCCGCACCGTGGGACCGCGCAGGAGGCAGCCATGACCAACTACGAGCCGCCGCCGGGATGGGCGCCACCCGGTGCTCAATTCCGCAGTACCGGTGGATTCGGGCGGACCGTTTTCGGCATACTGACCGGTCTGGTGGTGACCCCGGTCGGGATCGGACTAGCCGCGCATGCGGCGCTCGATACCCGGCAGTGGGTAATTCTCGGATCCGCGGCCAATCGGGCGGGATCGACGTTCCAGATCGTCGGTGGCGCGCTTCTATTGCTCCTCGTGGCGGCGCTCGCCGCGTATGCACCGGCCGGAACGGTGCTGGCCGGTCTGGTTTGGGGTGTGGTGCCGGGATTCGTGTACTTCCTGTTCCCGGACGACACCTGGCGGATCATTCACGACGACCTGCCGATGTTGTCCGATGAGATGCGGTTAGCACTGATCACCTGGGTGACGAGTGGATACGCATTCATTCTCGGCGTCTTGCTGCTCGGTGCGGGCGTCGCGGGTACGATGCGGCGACGCTGAATACCTTCATGACGAATTGCGTTGTTGTTGAACGTAATTCGGCTCTGCCCGAAATTCGGGGACGTACAGTTTCCGGCGTGTCGGTCCGCAAGTGGCGACTCCGCAATATGGCAACGCGGCGCCTTGGATATCGCTGAGCTCACTCGGGCCGAATTGCGGTTGTACTCACCGCAATTCGGCCACGTCTCACCCCTTCACGCACAGCACCTGACGCAACGTCGCGACGATATCGACCAGATCGCTCTGTGCGGCGATGACCTCGTCGATGTCTTTGTACGCGGCCGGGATCTCGTCGACCACACCCGCATCCTTACGCGATTCCACACCTTCGGTCTGCGCGATCAGGTCCGCGACGGTGAACTGCCTCTTCGCCGCATTCCGGCTCATCCGCCGACCCGCACCGTGTGATGCCGACTGGAACGAGGCCGGATTTCCCTTGCCGCGCACCACATATGAGCGTGTGCCCATCGAACCCGGAATCAATGCCAGATCGCCTGCGCCCGCCCGCACCGCACCCTTCCGGGTGACCAGCATCGGCACACCGTCGATCTCCTCCTCCGCCACATAATTGTGGTGACAGTTTCCGGTCAGGATGTTCCCCGCCAGGGCGAATGAGTGTGTGTGCTCCACAACAGCGCAATAGACCTCCTCCACATCCGTAGTTGGGCTGACCGAACGAACGATCCAACCACGTCGCTCTACGGCCTTATTGTTGGCAGTCCACCGTGAGCGGTGTTCTGTATGTACGAAAAACTCGGAAGTGAGGTCTCCGCGCGAGATTCCCATGACAAATATGTTGGTCTCGCACTTGCCGAATCCGCTGCGGACCTTCTTCCGAATGGGCAGGGTCCATATACCCAGTACATCGCAGGCGGCCTTGAAGAATTCGAGATCCTCGCGATTGGCAGACCAGATAGCTGGACGGCCCGTCCTGCCGACCTCCCCGTCTGCTGCGAAATAGCCGGCGAGCCACCCGTACAGGTCGGAGGTGGAGCCGTCGAGCGCCGGGTACTCGCGTTTCCACTCGCGCGGGAGTCCGCCGAGCCGCTTGAACTCTTGGACCGTCCGGCCTTGTTCTCGCAGTAGGGCAACCTCGTCCAACCCCACGTGCGTCTTCCGCATTGTGTCGGTCGAGTACACGTAGTGATAGGTCCGCAAGCGCTCGGTGGTGTCGAAGTAGGGCAGAAGGGCCTGGTCCTTCGCACCATAGAAGTTGGCATGAGCCAGCGCATCGCCGGAGATGGAGCCGTCTCCGTACACAAAGCCTCGGGCGATACCTTCACGCGACGGTTGAAGGTTATCCGCGCGCTTCGGAAAGGTGTAAGCAAGACGGTCCCCGCCGCGCAGCTCCGAAGTGATTGCTTCGGCGCGATTGTGTGCCACCTTCGGCCGAAGCAACCAGCGATGGTCCGCTGTTGCTCGGATGGTGCGCTCTTGTCCATAGCGTCCGATTACCACTTCCCAGAGTGGTTGTTGCCCGAAGGACTTGACGGGTGCCTTCACCCACTCGCCGCCCTCGGTAAGCAAGGTTTGCATTCCACCCGCGAGTTCCGCGATGGGGCGGCAACCCTGGTCTGTCATGACCGAGGTCTCTCCAGCGAAGCAAGAGATCGGGTCGTCGAAAAGCACCTCGCGTCCGGGGAATTCGGCCCGCACGGCACCGCATACGAGCGACAGCATGACAGCGCGGTTGCGTGCGGCGTATTCCTGCGCCCAGGTCAGATCGCGCCGGTAGGCTTCCATTTCCGGTGTGCCGGACAGGAAGACGGCTAGATCGCGATCAGGTAGGTCCTGGTTGTGCGGCAGTGCGCGCGCGACGGTCATATGCCGCTCGGCGAGTTCCTTGCCGATATTGCGGCTACCGGAGTGCAGCAGAATCCACACCGAATCGTGCTCGTCGAGGCAGACCTCGATGAAGTGGTTGCCGGAGCCGAGCGAGCCGATCTGCCTGTGCGCCTTGGACTCCAGTGCCTGCACGCCAGGATTCAGCGAGCCGAACTCGGACCAGAAACGCGCCCAGCCACTGACATGCTTGGCCAGCTCACCATGAGAGGCGGCGAACTGCGTGCCCAACTTCGCAACGTCGACCGCATTCTTATGGGCCTGGAACCCCACCGGCACCGCCGCCTCGATGCGCGAGCGCAGCGAATGCAGATTGTCCGGCAGGTCGGCGGCGGTGAGGTCGGTCTTCACGCTCTCCATGCCGCAGCCGATATCCACGCCGACGGCCGCGGGTGCGACGGCATCGCGCATGGCGATCACCGAGCCGACGGTCGCCCCCTTGCCGAGGTGCACGTCGGGCATGACGCGGACGCCGTGGACCCATCGCAGTTGCGCGATATTCCGCAGCTGCCGCAGCGCGGACTGCTCGATTTCGTGCTCGTTGGCCCACATGAGCGTCTGCGCCCTGGTGCCGCGCAGCTCGACGGGAAACATGGGAAGCGTCCTTATCTTGTTCGGTCTGTTCCCTATCAACGCTAGATTCACGCAGGGCTGTGCGCACTTCAATATTCGAGAACCTGGCGACAGGAATCGGCGGTGCGGCGTCCCGGCGCGCGACCGGACGTGCATGCCGCGTTCGGCGACCGCTATCGTGCGGAGCGGAACTTTTCGGCGAGCGAAAGCATGGTGAAGGTACCGTGAGCAACCCTCAGGGGGGATGGGCCGTTCCGCCGTCACCGCCCCGGTCCAGCAACCGCGCTGTCATCGTTCTGGTGGCGGTCGCCGCGGTGCTGTTCGTCGTCGTGGGCGTGGTCGGCGTCGTTGTGGTGCAGAAGAGCAACGTCATTTCGGGTGCCGCGACGGCAGCGGGCGCCGGTTCCGGGACGACCCCGGCGGGCGTGACCGCCACCGGTGCGGTCCGCGTCGGCGATTCGAATGCGAAGGTCGTCGTTCGCGTGGTCGCGGACCTGCAGTGCCCCGCATGCAAGCAATTCGAGAAACGCAATGCCAAGACGCTCGAGGACGCCGCCAAGAACGGCACGGCGGTCATCGAGTACGACGTCATTTCGTTCTTGGACCGCGCCTCCAGCACCAAGTACTCCTCCCGCGCCGCGAACGCGTCGTATTGTGTTGCTGGACAAGACCATTCGAAGTATCAGGGCTGGTTCGCCGCGATGTTCGAACAGCAGCCCGCCGAGGGCGGCACTGGCCTGCCCGACAGCAAACTCGTCGAGATCGCCAAGAACGCGGGCTACACGGACCCGTCGGTTGCCCAATGCATTACCGATCGCAAATACGACACCTATCTCCGTGACAAGACCGAGCAGGTCCTCAACGGCGACGTCAACGCCACTCCGACCGTCTTCGTCAACGGTAGGAAACTCGACTCCAGCCAGCTTTCCAACGGACTCGACGCCGCCATCGCCGCCGCACGCTAGGGGTAGGTGCGCACGGCGTTTCCGCGGGCGATCGCGATGACGAGCCCTTCGGCATCAGCGAGGGTGATGGCGTCGTCGGCGATCCATTCGTCCAGTAGGCGGCCGAGACCGCGCCGCCACAGCCGTGCGCCGAGGTAGTGCAGCTCGGGGAGTCCGTAGCCGTCGGAGGAGTAGAGCATCGACCGGAACGGCGCGAGTTCGAGCGCTTCGCCGAGTACCGCCGCGGCTCGTTGTCCCACGTAGGGGATTGTCAGGCCGAGGTCGAAGTGCACATGGTCGAAGGCGTGCGCGAGGTAGGCCGCATTGCGGTGGAAGGGCCAGCAATGCAGCAGCATGACCGATAGTCCGGAGCCCGCGGTGGCGTGCAGGAAGTCGGTGAGCAGCAGCGGATCGGTGTGCTGGAGCCGCAGATCCGTATCGCCGAATCCGGTGTGGAACTGCAGCGGCAGGCCGAACTCCGCGCCGATGCGGGCACCGAGTCCGACCAGCCAGCCGAGCGTCGCCGGATCGGTGAGGCGCAGTTCGTGGATGATCGTCGATGGCAGGGCATCGGTGACGGGAAAGTTCAGACCATAGCGGTAGGCCACGATTGTCTTGAGGCCGACGGCATTTCGGGCCCGACCGCGCAATGTGGTTTCGATATCCTCGAAAGGCATTGTCGCGATGCTGACTTCGGCGATCACCTGTTCGGCTATCTGTTCGAGCCGGACGATCTCGCGCACCTCGCCGGGGGCGACCGCGGCGAATTCCGCTCGGCCGCCGCCGAATCCGGTATCGAGAAACCATCGCGTGGTGCCGGAGGCGCGCAGCAGCCGCGTGGTCGTTTCACGCCAGCCGAGTTCGGCCCTGCGCGCCAGATATCTTTCCGGATCGGCATGCGGCTCCAGGTCGAGAATCGGTGCGCACCAACGCCTTACGGCAAGACCGATGGCAGAATCGAAGGTGCCGCGCTGCCCTTCACCGAGCAGACGCTCGAAGCCGGGGCGGTCCAGATCCGCGGCGACGACGCCGTGACAATGGTGATCGGTCAGTGCGACACCATCGGTGAGCACGCTAGAACCGCCAGCGGGTCATCTCGATCACCTTGGCCGGGCTGATATCCCGATAACGTTCGGCCTCGGCGCGGCGCACGGTGAGCAGCGCGTCGTGCAGTTCGACGCCGAGTGCCTCGGCGAGCACCTTGGAGTCCGCGAGTGCGTCGGCGGCCTCCATCGAACTGGTCGGCAACCGTCGCACACCCGACAGCATCAGGTGTTCGGCATCGAATCCCATTGGATCGCCGCTGATTTCGGCGGGCAGACGCAATTCCTCGGCGATACCGGCGAGTCCGGCGGCAATGACCGTACCAACGATAAGATACGGATTACCGGTCGCGTCGAAACATTTGATCTCGGCATTGGCTGCCCATTCCTCGGTGCCCTGCACGCCGGTGATGAAGCGCAGCGCCGCCTCCCGCGTCTCCCGGCCCCAGCACTGCCAGACTCCGGCCCACCGCGAGGGTTGCAGCCGCAGGAAACTCGCCGGATTGCCCGCGCCGATCGCGACCAATCCGGGCAGTTCGCGCAGCACACCGGCCAGGAACGCCTCGCCCGCGGGGCGCATGCCGTACGGTCCCTCGCCCTGTGCCAAGAGCGGTCCATCGTCGTCGTGCAGCGAAAAATGCAGGTGCGCACCGGAACCCGCACCGCTGGGCTCGATACACGGCGCGAGCAGCGCCCGCCAACCGTATTGCGCGCTCACCTGCCGGATGGTGTGCCGCACCAGAATGGCGTCATCGGCGGCAGCGACCGGATCATTGGGCGCGACCGACAATTCCAGTTGCGACAGCGCGTACTCCGGATGGAACTGATCGACGGCGACCTCCTGACGCTCCAGCGCCGCGACGAGATCACTGGCGTACTCGCCCACCTGGCTCAACCGGATCAAGCTGTAGGCGGGTCCGAATACCGCTGGGACGAAATCGTTTTCGACATCCCCGCGCCCGACCGACCACTCCGTCTCGAATGCCATCGAAATCCGGAGCCCGGCGTTCTGCGCCGCCTGCGCCTGCCGGGTCGCGAAGGCGCGCTGACAGGCGACGAAGCGGGTGCCGTCCTGGGTGTACTTATCGGCGGGCGCCCAGGCCCACCCCGGCTGACAGGCGAGTTCGGTCAATCGCGACAGATCGGGAATCAGCCGCAGATCACCATCGGGCCCGCCGAGATACCGCCCGACGGACATCAGATCATCGAAGGTGAACGTCTCGAAACAGGGCGACACTCCGATCCCGAATTTGGCGGCATGTGCCAACCGCCCCTTCGGCACCGTCTTCACCCTGGTTATCCCGGCATTGTCCACAAAAGTCAGGGCAACCATATGGGCCTCGAGGTGCCCGATCAACGCATCGTGGGCACCCTCGGCCGGTATCCGATCCGGCATGGTGGGCATGAGTCCCAAGATAATCCGCCCTCGCCCGCTTGGGGACGGACTCGGCCCACCTCAGCGCGGCCAGTTCGATGACAGGCACGCTGCTCCCGTCGTCGCGGCTTATGATCGACCTATCGAGACCAGCTGGTTTTCGCCTCGAGAGGTGAGTACATGAGTCGCTCGCGGTGCGGTCGGAGTGCCAGGCCGCCGCAAACGCGCGAATTTCCGGGAAGTCTGCGCCTGTGATCGGGTGAGCGGTGGGTGTCCGACGGTAAGGCCGAGGGGACGCAACGCGACCTGACTTTCGGTATCGCAGCGGAACTGGCTGCGGCCGGGTTCGCCGATGCCCAAGAGATCGGCCGCGGCGCATTCGGCATCGTGTACCGATGTACCGAGTCCGCACTCGATCGGGACGTCGCGGTCAAGGTTCTCGGATCCACGGTCGACGACGAAGACCGGACCCGCTTCCTGCGCGAACAACGAGCGCTGGGGAAGTTCTCGACCCACCCGAACATCGTCCAGGTGCTCACGACCGACGTCACCCCGACCGGCCGGCCGTTCATCGTGATGCCCTTCCACCCCAGAGGCTCACTCGACGCGCGGATTCGCGCGGACGGACCCCTGCCGTGGCAGGAGGTATTGGCCGTTGGCGTGAAGCTGGCGGGCGCGCTGGCGACCGCGCACGCCGCCGGCGTCATCCATCGCGATGTCAATCCCGCTAACGTGCTGATCAGCGACTACGGTGAACCGCAGTTGGCGGATTTCGGTATCGCGCGCGTCGGCGGCGCGTTCGAGACAGCGGCCGGGCTCGTCGCGGGGACCCCGGCCTATACGGCTCCGGAGGTCATACGCGGCGAACCTCCGTCGGTTCTCTCCGATATGTATGGGCTGGGCGCGACGCTGTTCGCGGCGCTCACCGGCCACGCCGCGTTCGAGCGCCAGGCGGGCGAGTCGATGGTGGCGCAGTTCGTGCGCATCACCTCCGAACCCGTCCCTGACCTGCGATCCGCCGGGGTACCGGCAATGGTGTGCGCCATCCTGGAGGCCGCGATGGCCGCCGACCCCGCGCTGCGCCCGGTCACTGCACGGGA
Organism: Nocardia pseudovaccinii; assembly: GCF_050942345.1. Classification (NCBI taxonomy): domain Bacteria; kingdom Bacillati; phylum Actinomycetota; class Actinomycetes; order Mycobacteriales; family Nocardiaceae; genus Nocardia; species Nocardia pseudovaccinii. The sequence goes on along the minus strand of NZ_CP192074.1, from coordinate 7,897,829 downwards.
CTTCGGCGAGCGGTTGCGCACCGCGCAGTTCTCCTGCGGGTTGCCGGTGGACACGATGGCCGCCCCGGAGCATGACGGATCCGTCGAAACCGTGTCGGTCGCGGGCGGTCGGCCGATCTCGTCGACAATGTCGGCCGCCGCAATCGCGTTGCCGCCGCAGTCGGCCCCGAAGACCCGGTTCCGTCCACCGACGACGCTGCGCCGGCTGGTGAATCGCCCGCGGTTGCTGGAAACCTTACGGGAGGGACAATCCAGGCGGCTGGTCCTCATTCATGGCCCGGCCGGTTTCGGCAAGAGCAGCCTGGCCGCACAGTGGGCGCACGAGCTCGACGTGGACGGCGTCCGGGCGGCCTGGTTGGCGATCGCGGAGGACGACAACAATGTCGTGTGGTTCCTGAGCCACTTGGTGGAGGCGATTCGCCAGGTTCGTCCCACGCTGGCGATCGAACTGACACAGATTCTCGAGGAGCATTCCGCCGCGGCGGCGCAGCAGGTGATGACGGCCCTGATCAACGAGATCCACGACAGTGCGGAGCCCGTTGCCGTCGTGATCGACGACTGGCACCAGGTGACCAGTCCGGCGACCCTCGCCGCGATGGAGTTCCTGCTCGACAACGGGGGCGACTACCTGCGATTGATCGTCACCAGCCGCACTCGCACCGGTCTTCCGTTGGGGCGCCTGAGCGTTCAGGACGAACTGGTGGAAATCGACGAGACCGCACTGCGATTCGATTCCGGGGAAGCGACGGATTTCCTGGTCGGTGCGAAGAGATTGCACCTTTCCGACGCCGACGTCGACCGGCTGCGCGAGTCGACGGAGGGCTGGGTGGCGGCTCTGCAACTCGCCTCACTGTCACTGCGCGGCAAGGAGGATCCAGGCGGCTACCTGGACCAGATCACGGGGCAGCACTACGCCATCGGCGAATACCTGATGGAAAACGTCGTCGCCGAGCTCGAACCGACGATGCTCGAGTTCGTCATGCGGACCGCCGTCACCGACACCATCTGTGGAGATCTCGCCGAGGCGCTGACCGGAGTGCGGTCCGGGCAGGAACAGCTCGAGGAGGTCCGGCGCCGAGACTTGTTCCTGCGCAGCGTCGACGACGAACTGCGGTGGTTCCGCTATCACGCGCTCTTCGCGGACTTCTTGCGCCGCAGACTGATCCAGCAGCACCCCGGCTTGCTCGAACAGCTCCATCTGATCGCGTCGACCTGGTTCGCCGAGCACGAAATGCTCACCGAAGCCGTGGATCACGCACTCGCGGCCGGGGTCGCCGAGCAGGCGAAAAAACTGGTGCAAGAACACGCCGACGAGCTCATCGAAGATTCCCGCATGGCCACCTTCCTGGGCCTGGTGAAGAAGCTGCCCGCCGAGATCACGGTTGCCGATCCGCAACTGCAACTGTCGGTGGCCTGGGCCAACATCTCGCTGCAGCGCCCCGTCGCAACCCGGACCGCGCTGGATCGCGTGGACGCGGCACTGTCGACCGCCGCGCCGGACGATCCCGGGACCGCGGATCTGCGCATCCAGGCCGATGTGACACGAGCCGCGGAATACCTTGTGACGGACCGGTTCAAGGATTTCCCGGCTGCCGCCGAGGCATGGCTGCAGCAGCCGGTGCGCCCGTTCTTTGCCAGTGTCGCGGCCACCACCGCGGAAGCGGCCGCCTACTATCGTTTCGACTTCGCCGGTGCCCGCCGCTGGCACGCATGGGCCGAGCCCTACCGGACGCGCATCAACGGCCCCGCAGGTGTGGTCTACGGCGCCTGTATCGCGGGCCAAGCCGCCGCCGAAGAACTCGACATCGCCGGCGCCGAGGCGCTCTTCCGCTCCGCGCTCACCCGTGCCCGGAATACCGGCAGCAAATCCCACGCGACCCGGATGGCCAGCGGGCTGCTCGGTGAATTGCTCTACCAGAAGGGGCAATACGCCGAAGCCGCCGAGCTGCTGGCATTCGGCCCCGGTGTCGCGGCAGGCGCCATGGAATTCCTGATCGCCACCTATGGGACCGGTCCCAGGCTGGTGGCAATGCGCGGCGATCTCGATGCCGCACGAAGACAGTTGGACGAGGGGCAAATGGTCGCGGAGCATATCCCCCTGCCACGGCTGAGCGCGCGCATTGTGAACGAGCGGGTACGGCTGGGTCTGCCGATCACCGACGCAGACCGGCAGACGCTCGAGCACCTGCCCGCGTACCAGCGGCAACCGAACCACCCACTCGCGATCACCGCCGAACTCACCCACGATTCGGCCATTCGTCTCCTACTCGCTCAACAGTCACCGTCCGCCGCCGAGCGCTGCGTCGTCGCCGCCGAACAGATCCTTGCCGAAATCCGTACCCAACCTCGCCCCCGCGCTCTTCTACAGGCTCAATTGCTATACGGCGGTTGCCTTTCCGCTGCCGGACGAACCGATCAGGCGATCGCCTGCCTGACTCCGGCACTTTCCCGCTGCGCCGAACTCGGTCTCCTCCGAGTGGCCGTGGACAGCGCCCCCGCGCTCGCGCCGATCGTGGAAGCCCTGCTCGCCGCCCCGGAGACTTCCGACCGCCCACCCCGTGCTTTTCTACGGCAAATCCTGAACGAGATCGATGGGATCAGCCGGGCATGTCACGACTAGGGAAACGTGGAGGGCCTGCGCCACCAGCACCAACCGGAGCGGCGATCCATCCGGAATCGGCTGCGACGCAACCATTCCCACTCTACGGGCCGAATCTTCGCCCACCTCGGGCGGAGTCGGTTCGGCGGTCTCGGTGCAGATCTCGCTCATCGTTTCCCGCGTGATCGCCGGTTCAGCTCCGCACCCACGACACCATCGCCCAACCAGCATCGACGACGAACTCCTGGCAACCACCACAACAGTGGCCCAAGCGTTTTCACAGGTCAGCCAACCCGGGTCGCTAAACGATCAGAGTGGCCCACGGGCACCGAGCCGCGCACGGGGGTGCCGCAGATCGTCCGCAGTCGGGACGGTTGCCACGCGCCGCCGCCCGAGATATCGGCGAAGTTGCGCCGAGCAGGAATTTTGTGTGAAGGTGCTTGGGTGTAGAGCGGCCGGCGCACGGCCGAGAGGGGAGGTCCGATGTCGGAGACATTCAAAGTCGATCCAGCCGCGGGGGACACGTTCGCCGCGGCTTTGAAGACGCTGGCCGGGGCCAATGCGAATGTCGCGACCTATCTGGACAAGTGGCTGGTCCTGGACAACACCGTGTGGGGCGACGGCGGGCTCATCCGTACCGGGCTGAGCGCTGTTGCCGAGGCGCACGACAAGCTGAAGCCCAATTACGCCACCCTCGGCACCCTCGCCGAGGCTGCGGCGACCGAATTGACCAAGGTCGCGCAGGTTTACCGGACCACCGACCACGCGCGCGCCGACGAGTTGGACCGCACGTACCCCACAGGCAGCAACTGATGACGAAGACGCCGTCCGAGCATCTGGCGGAACCTTCGCTCGAGGACCCGCTCAACGACAGTTTCGAGTTCCTCATCACCTCGAACGCTATTTCGCCGTGGTATTGGGTTTGTAAGTGGTGCGAAAACGTCCTCGGGACAGACCCGCTGAAGTGGTTCACCACCAAGATCTCCGGTGATTGGGAGGCCCTGCAGAAGGCGGGCAAGGCGGTGGAAAACCTGGCTTCCTACAGCGCGAGTTTCTCCGAATCGGTCAAGTCCGCCGCGACGACTGTCGACGCGACGTGGGACGGCAATGCGGCGACCAGTGCCCAAGCCTATTTCACGGAGCTCTCGACAGCCATTTCCGCGCAGGTCGAGCCATTGAAGGAGATGGCGACCGAGATCAACCGCTTCGCATCGACGGCGTACCACCTCTCCACCGCCATGAGTAATGCCTTGCAGACCTTGCTGGACTGGGGCACCATGGCGGTGATCGAGTGGGCCGCGGCCAAGGCTTCCGCGCTCAGCGGCGTCGGAATTTTCGCGACGGCGGCCCTGGTCGCCGCCGCCACCGCGACCACAGTGAAGGTGATCGCGGAATGGGGCCTGCTGGTCGAGAAATTCAACGCCGCGTATGTCGCACTCGAGGCCATCGCCGGGGTCGGTTTCGGCGTGGTCGCGGTGGTCGAGTCCGCCGATATGCCGAGCCTGCCCACCGCCACCTACGACCACCCTGGAGCCTGATTGAACGCGCCCGAGCCGATTCATGATCTGGCCCACGGCGATCTCGGGGCCTCGCGCCAACTGTCCCGGGCGATTCGGGTGCTGATGGATACCGCCACCGATCCGCAATTGAAGCAGCAGCTGCGCGGTGTTCTCGAAGGCAAAGGCAGCGCACGCGAATTGATGCACAGCGAGGCATTCAATCGGGTGCTCGATCGCACGTTGCCCGCCGCCATGCAGCAGTTCGCGGATATGCCGGAGGAAGAACGGCAACGGCTGGCCGCCCAAGGCGAAGCCGAGTTGGTGCGACTCCGGTCTGAACCGCTGGAGGACCAGCGGCCATCGGACCGGCCGACGCCACCTCCTGAGGACCGGCCAGCGCCCGCCGGGAACGCCGTCATCCCGGGTACCCGCAAGCCCAACCGCGATCGCATCGTATCCCCGACTGATGACGACGACGAGGACGACGAATACTTCCGGGCCCGCCAGCAGCGCGGGTGGCTGCAGTGACCAGGGCGCGGGTGGTCTTCGACACTGAGGTCAACCCGGATTGGATTCCGATTTTCGCGGCGGCACCGATGGAGCTCGTTCTTACCGAGCCGATGCCGGGGTTGTGCAGCGAGCACGGTCTGACCGCCAGTGAGACCCGTTCCTGCGCAGTCAATTCCAGTGGCCCACTATCGGAGCTGCCGACACCGCGAGCCATGTTGCGCTCCATGAAACCCAAGCGGCGGGAACCCGTCCTGGCGCGCGTCCGCTTCGACTGCCCGGCCTGCGAGGTCTGTCTGCACGAGGTCCGGCGCTTCCGTCGAATCGCGCTGCTGGCACTGCTGGCGGTACCACTGACAATCGCGGCCGTTCTCATCGCACGGGCGCTCGAACTCGAACCGCTCTATATACCTTTGGCTTTCGCGATCGCGCCCGGATGCATGCCGATCGCGTTGCTGGTGGCGATGCTGTACTGGAGTCGCTCCGGCTATTTCGCCGATGTCTGGATGAACGAAACAGCCGACCAGCTGATCGTTTCCGCGCACCCGGATTTCGTGGCCGCCGTCGAGCAAAATCGGGCCGGGAATCGCTGAACGCCCCACCGGAGCCCACCCCAACAGGGGCCCAAGCCTTCTCACAGCTCCGCTGTGTTTTCGGTCCGGCTGGTTCGCCGAGCGCAGTCGAAACGCGGCACGACACGTCCTGCGGCACCGCCATAAGACATCGACGGATCTCGAGTACCTCAGAAGCCATCTGGACGCGGCACCAGCTCACTTGATTGCAAATCTGTTGGCGGTTATCGACGGGGATGCGAGCAAGCTCGGTTCGGAAGAAGGGGCGGTGGGTGGTTTTGTGCTGGATCGGTTCGGCGCCCTGCGCATCATGGCGACCGTCCAGTTGCGGAACGCCCGGGGCGATCTCGAATGGTGGCGGAAGCTGTTGCTACTGAAGAGCGTTGACGCCCAGGCGCTCGCAGATGGCGAATACTTCCTCGAAGATCGAGCCGGGCACGGTGAACGGTTCGGTTGCCGAGATCTGCGGCAGGTGGGCAGCGATATCGTCGGCGGTGGGGTCGCTGTCCGGATCCGCCAGCCAGCCCTCGCCCAGGCCGACGAACACGCGCGCGAACCGGCCTGCGCAGGCGGAGTAATTGTGGTGGGTCAGATCGCAGTCCCGGCTCGCGAGGAACACGACCATGGGTACGACCAGCTCCGGTTTGATGACCTTCAGAAATCCCAAGGCGTCCAGCGCTTTCGGATCTCCGACAGTTTCGGTGACCATGCGCGAGAACCCGAACGGGAGGACGGTATTGGACTTGATGCCGTGCTGTGCTCCCTCGATCGAGATGACATTGGACAGCCCGACGAGACCGGCCTTGGCGGCCGCGTAGTGCGACTCCATCGGTTGTCCGAACATGCCACCCGAGGACGAGATGAACACGAACCGACCGTATTTCTGTTCCTTCATCACGCGATAGGCCGCGTGACTCAGATAGAAGCCACCGTCGAGGTGGACATCGAGCATGCGGCGCCAGTCGGCGGCCGTCATATCCTCGAATGCGATGCTGTTGAAGATGCCTGCGTTGCTCACCACGGCATCGAGGCGACCGAAGGTCTCAACCGCCTTCTCGACGATTGCCGCCCCACCCTCGAGGCTGTCCACCGACTCGTGCGAAGCAACGGCCCGCCCGCCGACCTCCTCGATCTCCGCGACGACCCGGTCGGCCACGCTCGCGTCCGCGCCCGCGCCCGCGCCGTGCATGCTGCCGCCGAGATCGTTGACGACAACGGACGCACCGCGTTCGGCTAGCTCCAAAGCATAGAGTCGTCCGAGTCCGCGACCGGCTCCGGTCACGATGACAACCTGGTCGGTGAAGTCGATCATCCGTATCCGCCTGTTCATGGTCGCTTCGGCCACACGCTACTGCTGAACGAATATTTGGTCAACGTGTCGGATGCGATGAAGCCCAGCGCTATCGGCCTCAGCCGGGCGTCGGTGAGCACCGGCCTCCCCGAGACGGGCGGAGTTCGCCGACCTGATTGATGGCGAGATGCGGTGGAATCGTTCATCTCGTGCACGACAAGGTGATTCGGAGCTCGCTCGCCTGATTTCGGTCAGATCAACTGACAACGGACAGCAATGGCTGTGGCGTGTCTACGCGCGCAGGTTCGAAGCTTCTCTCGTGAGCGCTTAGTGGGCGATGTCGATGCAGTCGGCTGAAATGGTAACGGCCCCAGTCCGTTACGTGCGGGACCGAGGCCGTTGGCTGTCGTCGGGGAGCTGCTATGCGGTGGGACTGGTGAACTCACCGTCTTGTACGCCTGCTGCGAAGGCGTCCCACTCGCCGGGGGTGAATACCAGTGCTGGGCCGGTTGGGTTTTTCGAGTCGCGGATGCCGACTCTGCCTCCGTCGAGCCAGGCCACCTCGACGCATTGCCCGCTGCCTTCGCTGTAGCTGCTCTTGAACCAGTTCACCCGGATCGCTTAACGTTGACCACCCTTGTGCCCCTTCATTACCTGGGTGAAAGCATCCCACTCGCCGGGAGTGAATATCAGTGCTGGGCCAGTTGGGTTTTTCGAGTCGCGGACGCCGACTTTGCCTGCGTCGAGCCAGGCCACCTCGACGCATTTTGCGTCGCCTTCGCTGCGACTGCTCTTGAACCACTTCGCCTCGGACAGGTCAGCGTTCACCACGTTCGTGCTCCTTCGCTATCTGCCGCAACAGGTTTCTGCTCTCGATCTCACCCAGAGATACACCCTGGATGGCTGTATGAAGCTCATGATAGAACCGAACTTCGTTGGGCTTCTCGAGGTAGACGTCTTGGGCCGCTCCGCCCTCTATGAACACTATGGGAGGTTCAACGGGGTCTCCCTTGGCGGGCCGGTCGAAATCCAGGATGATGAACGGGCCGAAAGGCATTCCCCATGTCAAGCCTGCACTGTACGGAACTATTCGTACGGTGATGTTCGGCCGCTTCGACAGCTCGGCGACGTGCCTCAGCTGTGCCGCCATGACGCGCGGGCCACCGATAACACGATGCAGCGCCGAAATATGCAGCAGAACCTCCATCTGCACAGGATTCGTCTTCCGGGTGACAATGGCTTGCCGTTTCATCCGGTGCTCGACGCGCCGATCAACTTCGGAGCTGGTGAATTCGGGGAACGCGCGGATTATTGCTCGTGCGTATTCGGCTGTTTGGAGCAGACCGGGGAGGTGTTGCTCATGGTAGGTGCTCAGCCGACGGGCAGCTGCTTCGAGTCCGATGTACATGGTGAAGGCGCTGCCGTACAACCCGCCGTATACGTGGTGCCAGGTCTTGGCTCGACCCCGCGCCGCCAGATCGACTGCTATCGCGGTCTCGTCTTCTGCAACGTCGTACACCTCGCATAGCGCATGCACATCCTGTTGGCGGACCTTCTGAATTTGTCCAGTCTCGATCCGCTGGAGTACAGCTCGCGATAGATCTACCAATTTGGCCGCTTCGGCGATGGTGAATCCAGTTCCTTCGCGGCGCTCGCGAAGGAACCGTCCGAGCTGGCGGCGCGGCAGGGTTGATGACGGGCTGTCGTCGTCGATGATTGTCACGAGGGTCTCCTGGAATCGAGTCACATCGGGTCAGAAACCGAGCCTGTATCTAGCGTGGAACCGAGCCCCGTTCTGGCGCTTTGAAGCAATAGCAATCGAGTTCTCGTTTTCTCTTGGTATCGAGCGATTGCTGCTGCTGTGCTGTGGACGGCGTTCGCGATGGGAATTACTGAGGAACGAGACCTGCTCGGCCGCCACCCACCGTAATCCATCGACCGAAGGGGCGGAGCGATGACGAAGAATCAAGTGGCAGAACAAGATAACGGGCGTTTCGACACGCCGAAAGCTGTCGGATTCGTGCGTGGTGAAGTGTCCGGACTCGCCGCACCCAGGCACGCGAGCGCGGTGATGCAGCACGCTCAATTACTGGGCTATCAATACGTGTACACGATACGGCCGCCGCAGGACACACCCGATCCGATCGGGTACGCCCTCGGCATCGCAGCCGGGCTTTGTGTGGCCGCGATCGTGGTCTACGACCTGGCTCAGGTCGACGATCAACCGGCGCGGGTGTGTGAGGACTTCGATCTCGAAACGGTCTGTCCCGCAACCACATGGGCCAGGGTCGCGCACCCGACCGTTGAGACGGGAGCGGCGTGATGAGGGAGGACACGATCCTGGCACCGCCGAGTGTTTGCGGGTATGCCGATATCGAGTTGGCGCACGAGCAGATGCGCCAGCATCGCGCTTGTCGGATCGGCCGGTGCGTGTGGAAAGCGGCGGCGTACTACACGCTGGTTGATGCGGGTCGCCTTGCGCCGGAGTCGTTGACGCCGCGTGAGCGTGCTGCCGCGAGGGGGCTCGAGTTCCCACCCCTCGACAACCAAGTGCACGCGGGCGATGGGCCGAGATTGCAGACCCTGCGTGAGGTGCTGGACAAACTGACCGAACTAGGGCTGCCGGGCGCGGACAGCGGTGGCCACGGGTAGTCGGTCCCGGATGAGCGAGCATCGCACCGAGGTGGACGGCTGGCAGGCGATCTGGCGTATCGACAATTGCTGCATTCGAATGATGTTGGTGCGCAATCTATCCGAAGTGAAGCCGCTGATTTCGATGTCGAGCGTCGTCGCCGCGCCGGATCTGGTGCAGGTCCGTGAGCGGTTCCCGGAACTGGCGCGGTTGTGGGACGCGGTACGGCACGAATATTGGGTTGAATCCCTCGGCCCGGGGGGCAACGGCGCATGATCTGACTGACCAGCATCGTTCACCTGGATGACCCGCACCGGTATGGGCCGGAACCAGCTGCCGGCGCGGCGGTTCGGGGCACTTGCGATCGCCGACAATCGGTGCGCGATGGGTCAGCCGCCGATCCCGGTGAGGACGAAAGCGACTGTCGCCGACCGCTGTCCGGCAGCCGAAGCGGGGCGAGCCCGGCCGGACCAGGCCGAACGATCAGGAACTCGGATTCCGATCCGGGTTCGCCGGTGCTGAATACCGCTGCGGTGATCCGGGTATCGCCGTTCGGGCTGTCGGCGATGTCTGTGGAGCCAAGCGGATCCGCATGGCTTCCGCCGCTGTTGGTGGCGGTGATCGAAGGCTTTTCGGCGGCGACGCCGACGGCTGGGCCGCCTTCGGTTCGAATCCACCGAGATCTGCCGCTGAATGTCGAAGATCTTATGCCGCAGCGTATCCGGTGAACTCCTGCGCGGTCGTCGTGACCATGCGGCCACCCATGGCCTTCACCGCCGAGCGAAAATTGGGCCTACCGCTGGGCGGTAACGGCATCGACCAAGCGCTCGAGCCGTCTCCAGCGTCGATCGCGTGCACGGTGGTGCCGTCGGTCAGGATGAGATGGCTTGCGTCGGTTATGCCGTCGTTGCGGGAGTAGCGGGAGGCATTCGCGAACGGCGTCGGCTGCTGCCAGATTCGGTGTCCGTCGGTGAGATCGAGACCGGCGAGCTGTGTGCCATCGAGCGATCGGACGATCACAGTGTTACCAACTACTCCTTCGATCGCGCTCTGGCGTCCGGAGTACTCGTCGATGCCGGTCTCCGCATTGGTCCAGAGGACCCGGCCTGTCGTTCGCTCGTAGGCACTTTCGCCGGTGAGGATCGGCGGCGGCGTCGCGGTCGCGGTCGGGTACCAGTCGAAGACGAAGCTGGGGTTGCTGACCTCGGTGATCGGGTGGCCATTGCGGTCGAGCAGCGTGACCCGGCCCGCGCTCCCGCTGCGCTCGATCACCTGCGCAGCGACAATTCCGCCGTCGAACGTGTAGCCAACGGGTCCGGTAAGCAGCAACTCGCCGGTGCGCAGATCGTAGACGCGAACGTCATGGTCGTGCCCGTCCATGAAGTAGTCCTGCGCGATCCTGGGCCTGACCGGGTCGCCGGGAACAGGCGTCGGATAGGTCCGCCGCCAGGTGGCGTCGATTGCGGAAACGGTCCCTTGCGTGACGACAGCGGTCATCCAGTCCGCGGTTCGGCCGGCTACCGAAACCACGCCGTCGCGTACCGCCACGTCCATGACCTCGAAGTCGGTCGCACGGTCCGCGAGTACCGCGCCCGTGGCAGCTTCGATGATCAACACCCGATTCGTGTCGTGGCAGGCGATCTTTCCGTCGAATACCTGCTCCTGGCACCCGAGGAGTTCGCCGACATCGGTCGTCCATCGCACCTGGCCGGTGTCCGGATCGATGCCGTGCATCCGCACCCGACCGACGGTAAGTCCGGCATTTTCACCCGGCCCAGGCCCGCCGGGCACGGCGGTTGCCGCGACGATCATCGTCCCGGCGTCCATCGGTGCGCCGTAGCCGTAATAACGATGCAGCGTCTGTGGCGCGGCCAGCAGAACCACACCGGGCTCGTCGGACAGGTCGGCAGCGCGCAATGTCCACTGTGGCACCGGAGTGGAGTCGAGCCGGTGCGAAATCCGGAACCGGCCGCCGACCGCGGATACCTCCTGCGGCTGCACCGGCGACCGGTTCACCCACACGACCGCGGTGATACCCGCCACCACGGCCACGACCAGCACGGTGATCCAGATCCGCCACTGATCGGCGAGCCACCTTGCCGCCTTGTTCACTCGGGGTCTCCTTCATGTATCTATTGGGACCAGGCACCGTTCGGTCCGATATGCAAGGTATCGGCTCGTCAAAGCTGAGAACTCGGACCGGACCGAGCCGATATGCCGGTTTGCCCTGCCGCGCAGCATGTTTCGGCGGGAGCCACCTGCCGACCTCGAGCCCCCGGTGCGCCCTGCCGGCGGAATGGCACGAAGCTGGGGACCAGTGCCGCCGCCAGCTGGCTTCCGAGGTGATCGAGGTCCGTCGAGCGCAGTCATGTGGCGGTGCCGCGGAGCGTGTCGTGCAGCGCTTCACCTGCGCTCGGCGAGCGAGCCGGACCGGATAGCGCGGCAACCTGTCTGGACGGGGGACTGGCTTCTGAGGTGATCGAGGTCCGTCGAGCGCAGCCATATTGCTGTGCTGCGGAGCGTGTCGTGCCACGCTTCGACTGCGCTCGGCGAGCGAGCCGGACCTGATGGCGCGGCAACCTGTCTGGACGGGTGACTGGCAGCGGCCGTAAGAACAGTTGCTGAGCGAACTCGTGGTGCGGGCGGTCGGAGCTCGAACGCGCTGGTCGACTCCGCGCACTCGCGGGAATGGGTGCTGAGGCCACTTCGCCCGGTCAGTAGGCTGTCACCTATGACGGTAGGGACGACGACCGGCCAGGATATCCGCGAAGCGGTGCACGATGCCGCGCGCAAGGCTCGGATTGCTTCGCGCGCGCTCGCACAGCTGACCACAGCGCAGAAGAACGAGGCGCTGCATGCGGCAGCCGATGCGTTGCTCGCGGCGGCCGATACCGTGCTCGCCGCCAATGCCGAGGACATCGCGACCGCGCAGGCGGCGGGGACCGAGGAGTCCCTGCTGGACCGGCTGCGGCTGACGAAGGCGCGCATCGACGGCATCGCGTCCGGGCTGCGTCAGGTGGCCGGGCTGCCGGATCCCGTCGGTGTGGTCGTGCGCGGGTCGACGCTGCCGAACGGGCTGGAGATCCGTCAGGTCCGGGTGCCGCTCGGCGTGGTGGGCATGGTCTACGAGGCCCGCCCGAATGTCACCGTCGACGCATTCGGACTCGCGCTCAAATCCGGCAATGCGGCGCTGCTGCGCGGATCCTCCTCGGCCGCGCACTCGAATGCCGCACTCGTCACAGTTTTGCGGGAAGCCCTTGTCGCACTGGACATTCCGGCCGACGCAGTACAGCTGCTGCCCAGCCACGATCGCTCCAGCGTGACCCATCTGATCCAGGCTCGCGGCCTGGTCGACGTGGTCATCCCGCGCGGTGGCGCGGGCCTGATCAATGCGGTAGTCCGCGACGCGCAGGTGCCCACCATCGAGACCGGTACCGGCAACTGCCACGTCTACGTGCACGAAGCCGCCGATCTGGAGATGGCCGAGCAGATCCTGATCAATGCCAAGACCCGCCGTCCCAGCGTGTGCAATGCCGCCGAGACGGTGCTCATCGATGACGCGATCGCCACCACCGCCGTGCCCCGGCTGATCGAGGCGCTGGAACGTCATGGCGTCACCGTGCACGGCGACCTGCCCGGACTGGTGCCCGCCAACGATCAGGACTGGGGCGAGGAGTACCTGACCCTCGATATCGCGCTCAAGGTCGTCAAGGATCTCGACGAGGCCGTCGAGCACATCAACACCTGGGGCACCGGCCACACCGAGGCCATCGTCACCGCTGAGCTGGCCGCGGCCCGCGAATTCACCAACCGCGTCGATGCCGCCGCCGTCATGGTGAACGCCTCCACCGCCTTCACCGACGGTGAGCAGTTCGGCTTCGGCGCGGAGATCGGCATCTCCACCCAGAAGCTGCACGCCCGCGGTCCGATGGCGCTGCCGGAACTGACCTCGACCAAGTGGATCGTCTGGGGTGACGGCCAGATCCGGCCGGTCTAGATTTCGTTCGGTGTAAGAACCGCCGAGCGCTTGCTTCGGGTACTCCCGTAGCGTTAGGGGTGGGAATGAATGGAAGGACGCTACGTGGGTACCGAAAGCGCAGTGCAGGAGCCGATCTTCACCTCGGTCGACGATGTGATCGAACGGCTGGCCACGACCGGGTACCTGGCCGATAAGGCGACGGCGACCTCGGTATTCCTGGCCGATCGGCTCGGTAAGCCGCTGCTGATCGAGGGTCCGGCCGGTGTCGGCAAGACCGAACTGGCCAGGGCGGTCGCGCAGACCGCGGATGCGGAGTTGGTGCGGCTGCAGTGCTACGAGGGCGTCGACGAGGCCCGCGCGCTGTACGAGTGGAATCACGCCAAGCAGATTCTGCGGATCCAGGCATCCAGCGAGAACGACTGGGAAGAGACCAAGGCCGACGTCTTCACCGAGGAATTCCTGCTCTCGCGCCCGCTGCTGACCGCGATCCGTCGCGCCGATCCGACCGTGCTGCTCATCGATGAAACCGATAAGGCCGATGTCGAGATCGAGGGTCTGCTGCTCGAGGTGCTCAGCGATTTCGCGGTCACCGTTCCCGAACTCGGCACGATTACCGCCAGCCGCAAGCCGTTCGTGGTGCTGACCTCCAACGCGACGCGCGAACTGTCCGAAGCGCTCAAGCGCCGCTGCCTCTATCTGCACCTGGACTTCCCGGACGAGGAACTCGAGCGCCGCATCCTGGCCAGCCGTGTTCCGGAGCTGTCCGCCTCGGTCGCCGCCCAGTTGGTTCGGATCGTGCACGTGCTGCGCGGGATGCAGCTGAAGAAGCTGCCGAGCGTCGCGGAATCGATCGACTGGGGACGCACCCTGCTCGCGCTGGGTCTGCAAGACCTCGACGAAACCACCGTGCGCGCCACCCTCGGTGTCGTGCTCAAGCACCAGGCCGACCACCATCGCGCGCTGGCCGAGCTGAAGCTGGCCTGAGCCATGGCGGCCGGATCGCAGCCCATACTCGAAGCGCCGCACGGGATTTCGGGACATCTCGTCGGTTTCGTCGAGGCACTGCGGGCGCGCGGCATCCCGGTCGGTCCGTCGGAGACGGTGGACGCGGGCCGTGTGGTGTCGGTGCTGGATCTGATGGACCGCGAGGTCGTGCGCGAGGGTCTGGCCTGCTCGCTACTGCGCCGCACCACCCATCGCAGTACTTTCGACGGCCTGTTCGACCTGTGGTTCCCGGCGGCTCTCGGCGCGCGCAGCAGCACTGCGGATGATCTCGAGGTTCCGCGCACGCCGTCCGGTGAGATCGATATTCCCGCGCTGCGTGGACTACTCGCAGACCTGCTGACCAGGGAGGATTCGACGCAGCAGCAGGAGATGATCGCCGCACAGCTGGTCGAACAGCTCGGTCAGTACGAATCTTCGCGCGGCCCCTCCTTCTCCGCATACCGGACGCTGCGCGAGGTACAGCCGGAAACACTGTTGGCCAGGATTCTGGCGGGTATGGCCGCCGGACCGGATACCAGCGAATTCGATACCGAGATCGCCCGGCGTATCGGCCGACAGCGCATCGCCGGATTCCGCGCCATCGTGGAGGCGGAAACGCACCGGCGGGTGGCCGAGAATATCGGCAAGGAGCGCGTCGCGAGCTATGCCGTCGCTCGCCAAGTCGAGGATGTCGATTTCCTGCGTGCCTCCGAAACCGAGCTGGCGGAGATGCGGCGCGGCACCCAGCGGCTGGCCCGAATCCTGGCGTCCCGGCTTGCCGTGCGGCGCAGGCATTCTCGTCGCGGTGAGATCGATCTGCGCAAGACGCTGCGCAAATCCATGTCGACCGGCGGCGTGCCCATCGACCTGGTGAATCGCAAACCGCGACCGGGCCGCCCCGAACTGGTGCTGCTGTGCGATGTGTCCGGCTCGGTGGCCGGATTCAGCAACTTCACTCTCTTGCTGGTCAATTCGCTGCGCGAACAGTTCTCCCGGGTGCGGATATTCGCCTTCGTGGACCGGACCGACGAGGTGACCCGGTTCTTCGATCCGCACACCCAGCTGGACCAGTCCATGGCCCGCATTTTCACCGAGGGCAAGGTGGTCGGCCTGGACGGGCACTCCGACTACGGCCATGCGCTGTCGACCTTCGTCGAGCAGTGGCCCGATGCGGTGACCTCGCGCAGTTCGCTGCTGATTCTCGGCGATGCCCGCACCAATTACCGTGATCCGGATCTGAATACGCTGCGCGGGCTGGTGCGCACCGCCAAGCACGCGCATTGGCTCAATCCGGAGAAGGAAAGCAACTGGGGCACCGGCGATTCCGCCGCCGACAGGTATCGCGAAGTGATCGAGATGCACGAGTGCCGCTCGGCCAAACAACTGACCGCGGTGGTGTCCCGGCTGCTGCCGGTGTGACGCGATTGTGACCGAACTCATTATCGGTCTCCGTTAACACCATCAGCATTCGTTAAGGGAACTATTGGCGCTGCGCACCAGGATTCGGTCCATGGTGAACAACGCGCCGGCCAGGTCTGGCCGCAGCGGTGGTGGGGATTATTCGTTCCAGGTCGATCTGCGCGGAATCGTCGATCTGCTCTCGCACCACTTGTATTCGAGTCCCCGGGTCTACATCCGTGAGCTACTGCAGAACGCGGTCGATGCCGTCACCGCGCGCAGGCAGCACGATGCGTTGGCGCCCACCGCGATTCGGCTGATTGTCGACGAATCTGGGCTGCGGATAACCGATCACGGCATCGGTCTCACCGAGGCGGATGTGCACCGCTTCCTCGCTACCATCGGGCATTCGTCGAAGCGTGACGATATCGAGGGTGCGCGCCGAGAGTTCCTCGGGCAGTTCGGTATCGGGCTGCTGGCGTGCTTCACCGTGGCCGAGACGATCCGCGTGGTCACCCGCTCGGCCCTCGATCCCGACGCACGGCCGGTGGAATGGCTGGCCGCCGCCGACGGCACCTATTCGCTGCGGCTGCTCGATCCGGCAGAGCAGCAAGAGCCGGGCACCACGGTGCATCTCACGCCGCGAGCCGGTGCGCAGGCATGGTTCACACCGGGGCGGGTGCTGGATCTGGTCCGCGATTATGGCTCGCTGCTGCCCTACGAGGTGACGGTCGAGGCGAATGGTGCCGGACTCCGCGCGACGGATGGTCCGCCGGTGTGGCGGCGCGCCTATGCATCCCCGGCCCAGCGGCGTGCGGCGCTGTTCGAGTACGGCGAGCGTGTCCTGGGGTTCACACCGCTGGATGTGATCGATCTCGATGCCGAATTGGCGGGGGTCAGCGGGGTCGCCTTCGTGCTGTCACAGCCGGGCAATCCCGCCGAAAGCAGTGCGCACCGGGTTTATCTCAAGGGCATGCTGCTCGGTGACGCGGTGCGTGGACTGCTGCCGGACTGGGCCTTCTTCGTGCGCTGTGTCATCGATACCGACAGCCTGCGCCCGACCGCCTCACGTGAGGGCCTCTACGAAGACGAACGCCTCGCCATCGTCCGCGACAGCCTCGGCGGCCGAATCCGCGACTGGCTCACCGAAATCGCCGCCGAACAGCCCGAGCGGCTCGCCGCATTCCTGTCCGTGCACGCACTCGGTGTCAAGGCGATGGCAAGGCATTCGCCGGACATGCTGCGGATCATGGTGCCGCACTTGCTGTTCGAGACCACCGACGGCCGAGTTCCGCTGACCGAATTCGCGCGCAACCATCCGAGCGTGCGGGTGACGGCGACGGTGGAGGAATTCCGCCAGGTCGCTGCCACCGCGGCCGCGCAAGGCATCGGCGTCGTCAACGGCGGCTATACCTACGATGCGGAACTCGTCGCGCTGCTGCCGACGATCCTGCCTGGTGTCACGGTGACCGAGCTGGACGCCGCCGCGGTTACGGCCGCCCTCGACCCGGTGGATCCCGCCGAGGAACTCTTGTTGGCTCCAGTGCTCGCCGCGGCGCGCACCGCACTGGATCCGCTGTCCTGCGATGTGATTCTGCGTGCGTTCCATCCGGTTTCGGTGCCCGCACTGCATCTGGACAGCCGGGGTGCGCGCAATGAGCGCGCACGGGTCGAGACCACTGTCGGCGCGGATGAGCTCTGGACCGAAATCCTCGGAGCGCTGGAGGCGAGCGCACCCCGTGCCCAACTGGTGTTGAACCACAACAGCCCGGTGGTCCGACGCTTGAGCCGGATCGACGACCCGGCCTTCCTGCGGACCGCGGTCGAATCGCTCTACGGCCAAGCGTTATTGATGACGCACCGGCCGTTGCGACCGGACGATACCGCGCTGCTCAATCGCGCTTTCGGCGAATTCCTCAGCTGGGCCACCCGGCGTGCGGCGGGCGAGACCGCGGAGGAGGCCTGAGATGGATACCTCCGAGATCCAATCCGCGCTGGCGCAGAGCCGTTCGCTGCCACACGGTCGCGGTCGCACTGAACGACTGGAAATGCTTGCCGCCGAGGCGAAGTCGGGTGCGGACCGGGCACTGGAGGGGAGTGTCCTGTTGGAGCTCGCCCAGGCCTATGCCTATGCGGGCGAACGCGATCTGGCACCGGTCGCCTACGGCAGGCTGTTGCGGATCTACGACGAATTCCCGGCCGAACTCGGTCCGATGACGCATTCGGTGCACTGGTATCTGAAATGGCTGACCTGGGGTCTGATCGAGAATCCCGCGGTGCCGCTGCAGACCACCTACCGTTGGCTCGACGAGCTCGAAAGTCGCTACCGGCAGCGGGGATACAGTGCGCGTCCGGTGCTCGCTTTGCGATCGGACCTGGCGCGGGAACTGGGTCAGGACGGCTCGGCCGCCGAACTGCTGGACGCCGCGCGTGCGGCACCGCGCGACGGCATGTCCGATTGTGATGCCTGTGAACGCAACCAGTGGGGTGCGAACTACGCGCAGGCCGGAGACGACGAGTCCGCGTTGGAGAGCTGGCGTCCGGTCATCGACGGTGCCCGCAGCTGTGCCGAAGAGCCGCATCGGGTGCTCGGGCAGGCCTTGCTGCCGATGCTGCGCACCGGGCGCACCGCCGAGGCCCGCAGTGCGCATTTGACGGGTTATCCACTGGTGCGCCACCTTCCGGATCTGCGGCGCTCGGTCGGCGAGCACATCGAGTTCTGCGCACTGACCGGGAACGAGGCGCGTGGTCTGGAGATACTGGCCGAACACGCGGCGTGGCTGACCGATCCCGGCGCGGACGCCGCCATTCGGCTGGCCTTCGTATCGGGAGTGTGCGTGCTGTTGCGGCGGCTGGCCGAGCTGGATCTCGGTGCACTCGAAGTCGGTGTGGGCACGGTGGACTCGGTACGTGACAAGCTGAGCGTCGAAATCGGCAAGCTCACCGCACGTTATGACGCGCGCAATGGCAATACGGTGGTCAGCGAGCGGGTCGCGGCCCGGCTCGCGCGACAACCGCTGGTCGACCACCTGCCGCTCGGCGCGCGAAACACGTTGCCGCGCAAGGTTGCGGCTGTCGCGCCTGCGGAGACCGCCACCGTTGAGGAACAAGCCGAGGACGCGCGGCAGCTGGCCGAACTTGCCGCAGTACGTCTCGTCGACAATCCGAAGGATGCCGAACAATATCTGCGTCAAGCGCTTTCGATCGGCGCGACCGCGCTGCCCGCCGAACATCTCGCCCGGCTGAGTTCTCAGCTCGTCATGGTGCTCTCCGGACAGCAGGGCCGGGAATACGAACTGGCCGATGCGGCGCTCACCGCGGCCGCACGGTGGGAGCCGATTTCGGCGGCGGATGCGATACACCTCACCTTCGTCGCCGCGCGAGCCTGCCACCGGGCCGGACGGCACGGGGAGGCGGCGGCCCTCTTCGAGCAGTCCCTCGCGACCGGCGAGCAGCCGTATCCGCGCGCCGAAATGGCGATCGTGCGCCGCCAATACGGCGAATCCCTGCGCAAGCTCAACCGATTCCGTGATGCGGCACAGCAATTCGTCGAGGCGGCCCGTCTGGTCCACAACGACCCCGACCGCGTCGAACTCGAAGCCGAGCTCGCCTGGTCCGCCGCCTCGGTGCTGGACTACTGCGGCGAAGACGAACAAGCTGTCGTCGCCTTCCTCCGCGCCGCCCACCTCTGGGGCACCCTCGACCGCATCGGCCCCCGAGCCAAATGCCTACGCTCCGCCGCCTGGCTACAGCTCTACGGCGCCGGTATGGAATCCGACCGCCCCTGGCTCACCACCATGCGCGACCTACTCGCCGAACTGGAGAACATCGCCGAAACGTCCCCTACGCCCGAAGTAACCACCGAACTCCTCAACACCCGTACCCAACTCGCCGACATGCAGCGCGACGACCACTGATCACCCAGCGACCAGTCCGCCGAGCAACGCCTCCACCTGGTCGAAAGCGATGGCACCGGCAAGCGGATTCGAGTAACTGCGGGTCGAGACGATCAACCCGTCACGCACCCGGGAGACATTGATGATCAGCAGGTCGAACCGCTTGCCGGTGGCCGACACCGTTCCGTTGATCCGGTATTCGGCGATGACGACCTCGGGGTCGGCAGTTTCGTGAATGCGGACATCGTCGACGGAATCGAAGCGCTGAATCCGAGCACCCTCCACCAGATGAGCGCGAAACGCCTCGCGCCCGACCTCGGGATGTTCCGCACCCGGCGGCAGAAATGGCAACTCGAACACCGCGTCGACGGCATACATATCAGCCATCTCCGGCGTAGGGCCGCCAGGGGTAAAGGCCAGCAGGCGTTCGATGGTCTCGCGAGCGGTAACGGACATGGTGCGTACTCCTGTTCAACAGCTAACCGGGGGTGATTCCCCGTCTAATATACGGGGCGCTCGCCCCGCTTGTCGGCGTGCATTTGCGGACGATAAGAAAACTGTTAGGTGGGATCGGCATCGTTGGGGGGACACCGAGATCGGCTCGGTGCGTTCGCGATTCGGAGCTCCGGATGAAGAAGACCGCTGCTGTTATCGGCGCGCTGGCCAGCGCCGCAGTACTCACGGCCTGTGGGCCGGACGAATCGCCGACGACCGGGGGCGGATCGTCGACGACCGCGACACCGGCCGCGTCGGTGACGGCGACACCGGCCGCGTCGACGACCGTCGCCGGATCGCCTCGAGCCGAAACCTTCACCGCGACAACAGTTCATCTCGAGGGTGCCGGGTACAAGATCGACGTGCCCCAGGTGAGCGGCGGAAAGGCCGATGCCAGAACCGAATTCAACGCGGCGATGCGGGCGGGGGCGCAGGAGTGGATCGACCGCATCAGCCGTCCGGGCGATTCGGTCACCGGCGGTGACAGCCAGGTCGTCCGCATCGGTTCGCGGGTGCTCAGCGGCCACCTGGTCGTCATCATGTACGGCGAGGGCGCCGCGCATCCGAACAGCTTCGACGCCGCGCATGTCACCAGCATCGATACCGGCAAGGCCATCACCCTGCCCGACCTGTTCACCGACCTGCAGCAGGGCCTGAACACGCTTTCGACTCAGGCCGAGGCCCAGGTGCAGCAGAATCCGCGAGCGACCGGCTACAGCAAGAGCCTGCTCACCCCGGTCGCGGAGCACTTCCAGACCTGGGTCGCCATGCCGGAGGGTATGCGGATCTATCTCGGTGAGATCGCTTCGCATGCCGCGGGCAATATCGATGTCACCGTGCCGTGGTCCGCGCTGGACGGCGTGCTGAAGCCGGGGATGCGCGCGATCGTCAGCAGCTGATGCGGTGGTACGTTCTCGGGCACGAAGGCGAGCTATTCGGGGAGGCGAAATGAGGAAGACCGCTGCCGCTGTCCTGGTCGGCGTCCTGTTCGCCGTACTGACGGCGTGCGGGGCCGCCGACCGGGCCGATTCGCCCGCGGCACCGCCCTTCACCGCGACCTCGATTCGGCTGGAGGGCCCCTGGTACTCATTCGACCTGCCGCAGGTCGAGGGCGGAACCGAGGATGCGCGCACCGACTTCAACGACGGCTTGCGCGCCGAGCTGGATCCGTACCTGCGGGCCGCGGCGGAGAACCAGAAGGTGAAGGGATACAAAAGTGAGGTCGCGCATATCGGCCGCCATGTGCTCAGCGGTGTGCTCGGCATCGAGGTCGACGACGGCTATACGCATCCGACGACCTTCAAACGCACCCACGTGACGGATATCGACACCGGCAAGGCGCTCACCCTGCCGGATCTGTTCACCGATCTGCCGAAGGCCCTCGATCGACTATCGGCGCAGGCGGAGGTGCAGATCCCCAAGACCCGCGTCGGCACGAACCCCTACGACAAGCAGCGCATCGCACCGGCCGTGGAGAACTTCAAGGACTGGCTGGCCATGCCCGACGGTCTGCGCGTCTACCTCGGGGAGATCGCTTCGCACGCGCTGGGCTATATCGACATCACGATCCCGTGGTCCGAACTCGACGGTGTGCTGAAGCCGGGTCTGCGGGCGGTCGTCAGCAGTTGACCGTCCGGCCCCGGCTCGAACCGAACCGACCGGTTAAGCTCGGCTCTCATGCAGGAGAACGGTCGGCGTCGACGCAAGCTGGGGGTGATGGGTGGCACCTTCGACCCCATCCACCACGGCCACCTCGTCGCCGCCAGCGAGGTCGCGAACCGGTTCGAACTGGACGAAGTGATCTTCGTCCCGACCGGACAGCCGTGGCAGAAGGCCGATAAGCAGGTCAGCCCGGCCGAGGATCGCTACCTGATGACCGTGATCGCGACCGCTTCCAACCCCCGATTCTCGGTCAGCCGGGCCGATATCGACCGGGGCAAGGTCACCTACACCGTCGACACCCTGCGTGAGATGCGCACCAAGCATCCCGACGCCGAGTTGTACTTCATCACCGGAGCTGACGCGCTCGCCAACATCTTGACGTGGCAGGATTGGGCGGAGTTGTTCGAACTGGCGAAATTCGTCGGGGTGAGCCGACCGGGGTATGAGCTGAACACCGATCATCTCGAGGAGCATCTGCGTGACCTGCCGGTCGATGCGGTGACCATGATCGAGATCCCGGCGTTGGCGATCTCGTCGAGTGAATGCCGTCGCCGCGCCGCCGAGAACCGGCCGGTGTGGTACCTCGTGCCAGACGGCGTCGTGCAGTACATATCGAAGCGGCATTTATATGTGCCCGTAGCAGTGGAAGGTAGATAAGGCGTGAGGGAGCGGAGCGAGCGAGCCGAAGATACAGCCGCATTTGCGGTCATGCCGGAGCCGAGCGCCAGCGAGGCGCAGGCATGAGCGCATCTGTCGAATCGGTGGAGATGGCGCAGGTCGCCGCGCGCGCGGCGGACGAGAAGCTGGCCACCGACGTCGTGGTGCTCGACGTCTCCGAACAGTTGGTGATCACCGACTGCTTCGTGATCGCCTCCGCGCCGAACGAGCGTCAGGTCAATGCCATCGTCGACAATGTCGAGGAGAAGCTCCGCGAAGCCGGGCACAAGCCGGTCCGGCGCGAGGGGACCCGCGAGGGTCGGTGGGCACTGCTGGACTACGTCGACATCGTCGTGCACATCCAGCACAATGACGAACGCAATTTCTATGCGCTGGAACGGCTCTGGAAGGATTGTCCGGCGGTTCCGGTGGACGGGATCGCGGCCGGGACCGAGGTTTTCAAGCACACCGAGTCCGAGGGTGTCGTGGCGCGTGGTGAAGCGGGGGAAGAACGCGAGTGAGCAAGTATGCCGGCGTCCGCACGCTGATCCTGCTGCGGCACGGGCAGACCGAGTGGAACGCATCCGACCGGATGCAGGGGCAGATCGACACCGATCTCACCGAGCTCGGTCGTCGTCAGGCGAAAGAGGCCGCGCGCGAACTGGTTTCGCGCAATGCGATCGCCATCGTGTCCTCCGATCTGCGGCGCGCCTTCGATACCGCCTCGGCACTGGCCGACCACACCGATGTTCCGGTGGTCCCGGATCGGCGGCTGCGCGAAACCAACCTCGGCGACTGGGAGGGGTTGACCCATCTGGAGGTCGACGCCGACTATCCGGGCGCGCGGGTCGCGTGGCGCTTGGATGCGGCCTATACCCCGCCCGGCGGTGAGAGCAAGCTCGAGGTCGGCGCACGGTCCCTACCGGTTGTTCGAGAATTGTTCGCCGAGCGGCAGGATTGGCCAGGCCGGACTATCATCCTGGTGGCGCACGGCGGGCTGATCGCCGCCCTAACGGCCGCGCTGCTCGACCTGCCGCCGCGGAACTGGCCTGCCCTAGGGGGATTGGCCAATACCAGCTGGGTGCAGCTGAGCAGTCACGGTCCGAGCATCGATCAGCCCGGTTGGCGCCTGGATGTGTGGAATGCAGCGGCGAAGGTGGCCCCGGATGTCCTCTGAAGAACCGGTTCGGCAGGTACCGGATGAATTGTTCCGTCGGGTTTCGGCGAAGCCCGAACGGGCGATCCCGGACGCTCTATTCGGACCTCCTCCGGTGAAGACGGTCGAGCCGGAGGAACCGGCCGAGTCGCAGTCGGCCGAGTCCGACAGCGACGAATCGATTACCGCCGCCGACTCCGGTGAAGGTAACGAGG
The DNA here is from genome assembly GCF_050942345.1 of Nocardia pseudovaccinii. Taxonomy (NCBI): domain Bacteria; kingdom Bacillati; phylum Actinomycetota; class Actinomycetes; order Mycobacteriales; family Nocardiaceae; genus Nocardia; species Nocardia pseudovaccinii. Next base: position 7,874,287 of record NZ_CP192074.1, on the reverse strand, counting down.
AGCCCGCCGCATACGCGACCGAGTTCGGAACCGGCGCGGAGCCGGCGGAACCAGCAAGTGAACCACCGGAAGGCGTTGCGGCAGCTTTCGATACGGATATCGCGGCGTCGGCGATCGGCGCTGAATCCGACGACGAATCTACTAGTTCCGCAGCGGAATCCGAGCTCGAAGTCACGGTTGCGGTTTCGGCGAGCGGTGACGAATCCACAGTGGATTCGGTCGTCGACGATCCCCCGCTCGAATCGGTTACCGGCGACGAGGTTACGGCCGACCCGGCCTCGACCGATGAATCGGATCGTCCGGTGCTGCTGGTGATCGCGGACTCGCTGTCCTACTTCGGTCCGAAGGGCGGCCTGCCCGCGGACCATCCGAAGATCTGGCCGAATCTGGTCGGCGCCGAACTCGATTGGGACGTCGAGCTGATCGGGCGGATCGGCTGGACCTGCCGGGACGCGTACTGGGCGCTGATCGGCGACCCCCGGGTGTGGGCCGCGGTACCGCGCGCGGGTGCGGTCGTCTTCGCGGTCGGCGGCATGGATACCTTGCCCTCGCCGCTGCCGACCGCGCTGCGCGAGTTGATCCGCTATGTGCGTCCGCCCGTGCTGCGTCGCGGGGTCCGCGCCACCTACAACTGGCTGCAGCCCAAGCTGTCGAAACTCGGTCGCCCCGTGGCATTGCCGCCGAAGGTGAGCGTGGACTACCTCGAGCAGTCGCGCGAAGCGCTGGCCCAGCTGCGTCCGGATCTGCCGGTCGTCGCGGTACTGCCGTCCGTGCACAACTGTGCCGCGTACGGACATGTGCACAGCGGCCGGGAGCCTGCGGTCAAGGCACTGCGCGCATGGTCGGACAAGACTTCCGTCCCGCTGGTCGATCTCGGTGAAGCAGTGCGCGAGGACATCTTCTCCGGCGACGCGAATCCGGACGGCATCCACTGGGGCTGGGCCGGGCATACCGCGGTGGCGAATTCGATGGTGAAGACCTTGCAGGAGGTTCGGTAGTCCGTGGCCGTTGTGGTCGTCACCGATTCGTCCGCCAGCCTCCCTGCCGAACTCGTCGCTGAGTTGGACATCGCCGTTGTCCCACTGCATGTGCTGGTCGGCGACCGCACCATCCGCGAAGGCGTCGACGCCATCGATATCGACTACGGCTCGGATACCGTGACGACCTCGGCGGCCTCACCCGGTGAGCTGCGTGCCGTCTACGAGCAGGCGCTGGAGCGTAGCAATGGGGACGGCGTTGTCGCGGTACATCTTTCGCGCCAACTCTCCGGTACCTGGGAGGCGGGACGGCAGGCGGTCCGCGATATGGATGCCGCCGATCAGGTCCGGCTGGTCGATTCACTCGGCGCAGGTCTGGCTACCGGCTTGCCGGTGCTCGCCGCCGCGCGTCGCGCGCACAGTGGCGCGACATTGGATGTCGTCTATGACACCGCCGTCGCCGCGGCCAGTCGATCACGCACCTTCATCTTGGTGAACCGCACCGAGCAATTGCGCCGTGGCGGCCGATTGAGCAGCGCCGCGGCCTTTTTCGGCAGCGAACTGGTGAGCAAACCGCTGCTGCAGATCGTCGAGGGCCGCCTGGAACTGCGCGAAAAGGTTCGTACCCGCTCCAAGGCCTACGCCAAACTCGTTGCGGCAGCGGTGGATGCGGCGGGTGACGATGGCGCCGCCGTCGCCGTACAACACCTGGGTGCCGAGGATGCCGCGAATACGGTCGCCACCCAACTGCGCGAGTTGCTGCCCGGCATCCGCGAATTGATCGTCGCGGAATTCGGGCCGACGCTGGCCGTCCACCTCGGCGTCGGTGCGGTCGGTGTGTTGGTCGTCCCCGGCGGCTGCGCCTGATCGGCTACGGTCCAGCACTCGCGGGTGTGCCGCATCTCCGGTCGAATGGCGTGGTGAGCGTAATAATTTCTGCGTGATCGCAACCCCTTCGGTCGGCACCGGCGGTGACTAACGTCGCGGCATGACCGCTGAGGCACTGAACTGATCGACGATGCCACGATCCACAATGTGCGGCGGTGCCGCCAGGCGGCACCGCCCGACCCGACCTTGTCAGCGGGATACCACCAAGTGCCGCAACGGCGCTCGGCGATATCGAGTGGGATGGCAAAGCTTCGATATCGAGGCGGTGTACGGCAGCTATGGTGACGATATGGGGACCGAATGCCCGATCTGCGATAAGCATCGGGGGATCGGTGCGCTCGTCGGTCCGGTGATCTACGCGGACGACCTGGTATTGGTCACCCATCGGCCGCTCACCGAGGGCACGCCGGTGCCGGGCTACCTCTTCGTGGAGACCCGGCGGCACGCACCGACGTTGTCTACCTTGACCGACGCCGAGGCCCGGGCGGTGGGCTGGGCCGCTCGACGCGCCGCACACGCGTTACACGTCGAGCTGGCACCGGAATTCGTGTTCTCCGCGATCACCGGGCGCAGCGTCGCGCATTTCCATCAGCACGTATTCGCTCGTCCGCACGGCACCCCAGCCTCGGTGCCGTGGACGAACGCCGATGCGTGGCCGAACGCGCCACACATAGACGCGTGCGCACTCGGCGAACTGTGTGACCGCTTGGCGATCCACTTCGTCACCGAGCATTGACGGTCAGAGCAGGATGCTGTGCGCGGCGATGAGTTCGGTTATGCGGGAAAGCAATTCGTCGGCACTTAATGGTTCGAGGCGTTGTCCATCCCGAATCCGCACCGCGACAAGGTCATTGGCGACTTCCTTCGGACCTATCACGACCTGGTAGGGGACCAGGCGGGCTTCGCGAATGCGCGCGCCGAGACTGCCCCGATCAGCGATTTCGGCGCGCAGTCCCAGCTCGAGACAGCGTTCGACGAGCGCCTCGGCGGGTGCCGACTCGGCCGCCGAAACCGGTAGGGCGACCAACTGGGTCGGGGCAAGCCAGGCCGGGAACGCACCGCCGTGCACCTCGATCAGGTGCGCGACGGCTCGCTCGACGCTGCCGATAATGCTGCGGTGCACCATGACCGGCCGGTGTTCGGCGCCGTCCGCGCCGATGTAGTGCAGATCGAATTGCTCCGGTTGATGGAAGTCGACCTGCACGGTGGACAGGGTGAATTCGCGGCCCGCGCTGTCGGTGAACTGAATATCGATCTTGGGGCCGTAGAAGGCCGCCTCGCCTTCGGCTGCTTCGTAGGGCAGGCCGGAGCGGTCGAGCACATCGGTGAGCATGGCGATCGACTGCTGCCAGAGTTCCGGGGCGGCAACGTATTTCCCGCCCGGTCCGGGTAGCGAGAGGCGGTATCGGGTGGGCCGGATGCCCATGGCCGCGTGCGCCGATCGAATCAGTTCCAGCGCGCCCGCGACCTCGTCGGCGACCTGATCCACGGTGCAGAAGATGTGTGCGTCATTGAGCTGTATCGCGCGGACACGGGTGAGTCCGCCGAGTACACCGGAGAGTTCCGATCGATACATCCCGCCCAATTCGGCTATCCGCAAAGGTAATTCGCGGTAGCTGTGCGAGCGGGAGCGGAACATCACCGCGTGATGCGGGCACAGGCTCGGGCGTAGCACCACCTGCTCGCCGCCCAACTGCATGGGCGGGAACATGTCGTCGCGGTAGTGCGACCAGTGCCCGGATATTTCGTAGAGTTCCCGCTTCCCGAGCACCGGTGAGTACACGTGCCGGTAGCCGGCGCGTCGTTCCGCGGTGCGGATGAACTCCTCGAGTGCATGGCGCACGGTGGCGCCGTCGGGCAGCCAGTACGGCAGGCCGGATCCGATCAGCGGGTCGGTATCGAACAGGCCGAGTTCGCGGCCGAGTTTGCGGTGGTCGTGCACGGGGGTCTCCTCGCGGACAGCGGGCGAGTGAGCACAAGACGAAGCCCCGGGCACTCGCCCGGGGCTTTCGATCTGGACAGCAATCAGCGCGCCGGGACGGTCTCCGGCGTCGTCGTCACAGCAGCGCGCTTCATGTCGGCCACGGTAGCAGAGCAGACGCGGTGTCGGCACATCATTTATTACTGCGGTTGCGGGAGGAGATTCACACCTGCTGGGCCAGGAAGTTCTCCCAGGTGAGTTTGCCGACCGTCGCACCATCGAGGGTCAGATTTTCCTTCGCGCGATACGCGCGCCCGATCTTGCCCGGCACCGGAACCGGCAGGAACAACCGCCGCTTGCCCTCGGCCTTCAGGTAGCCGCGGATCAGCTCGGCCATCGTGTACACCGTCGGCCCGACCAGATCGGGTACCAGCCCGGCCGGTGTGCCGCGGGTCAACTCCACGAGCCGCGCGGCCACTTCCCGCGAATCGACCGGCTGCCACAGGATCGCGCCCGGTGCGGGAACGATCGGGCTCTTCGCCATGGCTTGTGCGGTCTTCAGGGCGAGATCGTGGAACTGGGCCGCGCGCAGGATGGTGTACGGCACGCCCGATTCGATGATGGCCTGTTCGGCGGCGAACTTGGCCCGGAAGTAGCCGATCGGCAGCTTCCCGGCGCCGACCACGCCGATGTAGACGATGTGCTGCACGCCCGCCTTGACGGCGGCGTCGACCAGATGCCGGGTCGCGATGTCGTCGCCCTTGGGGGCACCCGCGAGGTGCAGGATGATCTCCGCGCCGTCGACCGCGGCCTCGACGCCGGTGCCCGCCAGCAGATCTCCGGTCACGAACTCGATGCCGTCGGTCGATTCGTGGGCATTGCGGCTGAGCATACGAATCTTGAAACCGGCTTCGACCAGCAGTGGTGTGACGTGGCGGCCGAGGGTACCGGTGCCGCCGGTCAGCAGGATGGTCGTCATGATTCCTCCAAAGTTCCCAGGTGCTGCTCTTCACCGGTATGACGACGCAGGGGGGCCGGGTGTGACAAAGCGGGGAATTGTCCGCGCGCACCTCTAGGATTCCCGGGTGACCGGATACGACCACGATGCCTTCGAGCACCTCGACTCCTCGACCCTGCCGCCGCGTCAGCAGCGGATCCTCGCCACGATCCGGGACTGGGTGCTGCGGTACGGGTACGCGCCGAATACCAGGGAGATCGGCGATGCCGTCGGGCTGCGGTCCTCGTCCTCGGTCTCGAAGCATCTGAAATCCTTGGAGGACAGGGGATTTCTGCGTCGCGGCGAGACCATGTCGCGGCCGATCGATGTGCGCATGTTCCTGCAAGCGTCCGCGGTTCCGGAGCAGGCCGAGGATTCGGTCGTGGTTCCGGTCGTCGGCGATATCGCGGCAGGTACGCCCATCCTCGCCGAGGAACACGCCGACGACATGATGACGCTGCCGCGTGAACTCGTCGGTCGCGGAACGGTTTTCGGGCTGCGCGTGCGCGGCGATTCGATGATCGATGCGGCGATCTGCGACGGCGACCTGGTGGTGATCCGCAAACAGCACGAGGCGCATTCCGGTGAAATCGTCGCCGCGATGATCGATGGCGAGGCGACGGTGAAGGTCTATCGGCGTCGCAACGGACACGTCTATCTGGAGCCGCGCAATCCGGCCTACGACGTGATCGACGGTGACGAGGCCGTGGTGCTCGGGAAGGTCGTGTCGGTGATGCGCCGCGTGTGAGCTGGAAATTCCGTTGCCTGGGCTAATGACCAGCTGTAGCGTTCCTTCGGTTTGTCAACCGATCTATCGAAGGAGTCGATGCCGTCATGAAAGCCGTCACCGAACGCGACATCAGGTCGTCGTTCGTCAACTGTTCCAAGACGACCGCCAAGAAGCTGCCGGTGCCCCGGGACCTGGACGCACAGCCCTGGGATGACCTGGATTTCCTCGGCTGGAGCGATCCGTCGCTACCCGGCCGCGGCTATCTCGTTGTGCCGCAGGACGATCGCATCATCGGCGTCGCGCTGCGCTACGAAACGGGCGGATCCGGCCGGACCCAGATGTGCGCGATCTGCCTGACCGCGCATACCGGTGGGGGCGTCTCGCTGATGACCGCGCACAAGGCGGGCGAATCCGGACGCCGGGGCAACTCGGTCGGCACCTATATGTGCACCGATCTGGCGTGTTCGCTCTACGCGCGCGGTAAGCGAACGCCCGCGCTCGGCAATCGGTACCGCGAAGATCTCATCACCGAGGAGACCAAGATCGAGCGGGTCCGGGACAACATGAACGCCTTCGTCACCAGGCTGTTCACCTAGATCCGTTTATTCGGCCCCAGCTATGAAATGGAGGTAGATGCCATGTGCCGACACTCAACAGAACTCGGGATGCCCAGGATTCCTCTCCGGTTGAGCAGGCCCGGATCCGGTCCGGACCCACTCATCCGGAGAGGAATCACTCTTTCGAGTCAGCCCTTGTACTCGGCGGGTGGGCCTTCCTGGGGACCGAGAGCCGACTCGAATGCCGCCGAGTAGACCGCGAAGCGGGATTCCAGGCATCCGGCGCAGGCGCGACTCCGACAAGGCGGTCCAGGCACTCGTCCCAACCCGCGGCATTGCGTGCCGCCGCGCCCGGTGGGAGTTCGTCGACCAGCACCAGGCGGGTACCGCCTTCGTGCTCGGTCAGCTCGAAGCGCAGGGTCTCCTCGCCCCGAGCCAGTTGTCGAGTTCGACCAGCGGCTCGAGCCTGATGCGGTAGAGGCTGGCGTCAGGGCTGAGGTTCGCGTTTCACTTGTCGTGGTTCCTTGTCGAGACGGAGGCCGCGCCAGGACGGGTGTCGAAGCCGGTCGTCACCGGTCCATTCGGTGAACGACACCTCACCGACAAACTGGGGCTCGACCCAAATGGCGTCGGGAACACTGGTGTCGACAGTGGGTGTCTTGCGTTGCAGCGGTTGGAGTCTCGCCTTCAGTTCGTCGAGCATCGCCTGGGTGAATCCGGTGCCGACATTGCCGATATAGGTCAGCTTTCCGGCGTTGTCGTAGATGCCCATGAGCAATGAGCCGATGCGCCCGGCCCGGCGGCCGACACCCGGGCGCCAACCGATGATGACGACTTCCTGGTCGTTGACGTTCTTGACCTTGGTCCACAGCGGGCTGCGTCGCCCGGGCAGGTAGGGGCTGTCGAGTCGCTTGCACACGATCCCTTCGAGGCCGAGCCGTCGCGATTCGGCGAGAACGTCGGCGCCGGAGCCGTGCAGACGCGGCGGAACCCGCCAGTGCGGGCCCCGGAGGTCGAGTTGTTCCAGTAGTTGCCGACGCTGCTCGTAAGGCAGATCGATCAGAGAGCGTGTGCCGATATGGAGTAGATCGAAGATGAGGTAAGTCGCTTTCACGGACTTGGCGAGGCTTCGAATCGCCGCGGGATTGCGCTGGTGCATGCGTGGTTGCAGCGCCTCGAAGGAGCTGCGGCCGTCGGCGGTGAAAGTCACGATTTCGCCATCGATGACGAAGGGCGGGGTCGCCGGGGCGAGATCGGCGAGTTCGGGCCACGCGGGAGTGATGTCGTTGCCGTTGCGTGAGATCAGGCGCAGGTCGCGGTCGACTTGCCCGATGGCGCGAATACCGTCGAATTTCACCTCGTATGCCCAGCGTTGGTCGTCGCTGGGGAGGTGGCCCGCGAGCGCCAGCATCGCCGCATACCGCGGCAGCCTCGTCACATTCGCCTCGACACCATCGCCTGGCCTTTCGCCGGAGATGACAATCAGTTGAATAGTACCGATTGGTCTGGATAGCTGATTGGTCGCTAACTGTGTTTCCGGCTCGGCCTGTTGTCGTCGTCGGTCGTCCAGCGTCGCCTTCCTGGCACGGCCCGCCCCCGAAGTCACGACCACGTCGACGAGGATCGGCTCGTGCGAATCATCTATGTCATCGCTCATCCGGAGTCGACACATCACGTTGAGGGCCTGGTGGGCGGGTGGTACAACTCGCAACTCACGCCTGCCGGTTTGCGCGCAGCGGATGCGATCGCCGATGCGCTTCGCTCGAGGATTCCGGCGCAGGTTGGCGTGGAGTTGTTCTCATCGGATCTACAGCGCGCGGCACAGACCGCGGCCGTGATCGGCAATGTGCTGCAGGTGCCGCCGATTCTCGATCCGCGATTGCGTGAGAAGTCCTACGGCGAGGCCGAGGGCAAGCCCCAGCAATGGTTGGATCAGCGATTCGTGCGGCCGCCGGTTGCCGGGGAGCGAATGGGCCACGATGAAGGCATACCGGGATCGGAGACCATCGCCGCATTCGCGCAGCGCGTCTACGCGGCGATGGATGCGATCCGGAAACGTCACTGCGATCGTCAGATCGTCGTGACCCACGGCGGCGCAATCACTTTCGTCATTGCGGCGTGGGCGATGTTGCCGATCGAATCACTCGGTTACGCCCGGTTCCATGCTGCTCCGGGAAGTATCACGGAGCTGCGCGAGGATGACTACTTCCACAACCGCCAGGTCGTCAGCCTCGGTGACACCCGCCATCTCACCTGAGAGTGCTTGCGATGACGGTGGTTACGACTTTGCGGGTGGCTTCGGGGGTTGGTGTGGGGTTGCTGCGGTCGGCGAAGAGGAGGTGGGCGCTGCCGATGAGGGTCAGGGCGAGGGTGTCGGTGTCGGCTTCGGGGGTGATGCGGCCGAGGGCCTGTTCAGCGGTGAGGTAGGACGCGAGCATGGTTGTCGCTTCGGTGAGTACGGGCACGCCGGAGGGGCGGACCTGGCGCAGGCGGGTGCGGAGTTCGTCGCGGAAGGTGACGAGGCTGACTATGGCTATCGCGACCGATTCGAAGACGGTGGTCAGGGCGTCGGTGAGATTGTCGGTAACTGTGCTGGTGCCTGCTGATTCGTGTAGGGCGGCGGACTGTCGATCGATTCGGCCGATGTGGTCGAGTACGAGTTCCGCGAGGAAGGCGTCGAAATCGGCGAAGTGCCGGTGCAGGACGCCCTTTGCGCAGCCTGCCTCGGTGGTGACAGCGCGGCTGGTCAGCGCATTCGGGCCGTCTCGCAACAGGATTCGCTCGGCAGCCTCGAACAGCTGCTCGCGGGGATCGCGCATGGCCACGCCAGTCGGCACGGTATCTCCTTTTCCCGGGCGCACCCGTTGGCAAGTGGGCATGCGCCCACTATGGTGGGCGCATGCCCACTCTACCTTCGGAGCCCACGTCCTCCGACCAACGCGAATCCCATCGAGCCCGTGAGCTGGCCGAATCGTTCGGCTCGGACCCGGAACGTTATGACCGGGCCCGGCCCAGCTATCCGGCGGCGATGGTAGATGCGATCGTCGCCGCCAGCCCCGGACCTGAGATCGTCGATGTCGGCATCGGTACCGGCATCGCGGCCCGGCAGTTCCGGGCGGCGGGTTGTCATGTACTGGGCGTGGAGGTCGATGCGCGGATGGGTGACTGGGCGCGAAAGTACGGTTTCGAGGTCGAAGTGTCTGCCTTCGAAGCCTGGGACCCCGCGGGGCGAATCTTCGACGCCGTCATCTCCGGCCAGACCTGGCACTGGGTGGACCCGGTCGCGGGCGCCGCGAAGGCCGCTGAAGTGCTGCGACCCGGTGGACGGCTGGCCGTGTTCTGGAATGCGGGCCAACCGCCGACGGACTTGGCCGAAGCCTTTGCCGCGGTCTATCAACGGGTCGTCCCCGACTCGCTCGCTGCCCGTTGGGCAGCGGGGGCGAAGACCACGTATGCGACGCCGTCCGACAAGGCGATCGAGGGGATTCGGGCGGCGGGTGGCTTCGGTGAACCCGAGCAGTGGACGTTCGACTGGGAGCGGACGTACACCCGAGACGAGTGGCTGGATCAGTTGCCGACAACCGGCGGCCACGCCCAATTCTCCTCTGCCACACAGGAAGAGGTGCTGGAAGGTGTCGGGGCTGCTATTGATGCTGCGGGCGGTTCCTTCATGGTTCGGTTCACCACGACGGTACTCATCGCCTTGCGAACCTGATCCACGTGCCTCAGGTCTCGTAATGAGCGTCTGCCGCCGCTGTTGTCGGGCAAGTATTCGCGTCCGTGCGGGCGGGGTTATCCACAGGCTCGGAGTTATCAACAGACTTTTTATCTCGCCTGGTCGACACTGATTCCCGACCTTGTCGCGGGACTAGCGTCGCCGCCATGTCCCGACATGACGAGCGTGAGCGGATTCGCCGACGACTGAGCGTATTGGCCGAGCGAGTCGGTGCCAGCCGAACGATCGGTGCCGGAAGTCCGGCGCGTACCGACGCCGAGCTGTGCCGAAGTTCGCCGCGTTCGTCGAGGTCCGGACAGCGATCGGGGCGGCGAAGCAAGCCGCCGGTTCGCGGTGGGCGGTGGGATGACGAGGAGTTATCCGAGGCGGTGGAGTCCGATCCTGAGGTTTCGTCTACCGAGGCGGCCGGGGCCGATCTCGAGGATGATGACGACGGGGTCGGCGAGGTGCGGGCACCGAGTTGGCTGGATGTGCCGCAGCGGCGCTCGGCTTGGCGGGATCGGCTTGTGCCGGAACGATTTCGGGGGACTCGCCTGGATCCGGGGTGGCGTGGGCTGGTGACGCTCGTCGCGGTCGGGCTGGCCGCGGTGGTCGTCGCGGCCGTCGTGGTGTTGCGTGAGCGACCGGTCGCGCAGGCGGTGCCGCTGCCGTCGGCGGTGCGCATCAGCACGGGCACGGTACCGGCTGAGCTGCCCAGCGTCAGCATGGCGGCATCATCCGGATCCGGACCATCAGCCGTGCCGGTAACCGCCAGTCCCACAACGGAATTGGTGATCAGTGTGGTCGGCCTCGTACATCGCGGCGGCCTGGTGCGATTGCCCGCCGGGGCACGGGTCGCCGACGCACTCGCCGCCGCTGGCGGTGCCAAGGACGGCGCGGATCTGAGCGGACTCAACCTCGCACAGCGTCTCCAGGACGGCGACCAGGTTCTCGTTGGTCCAAGTGGCCCGAACGTGGGGCCGCAACTCGGCAGCACCACGATCAGTGCAGGCGGACGACCGCCAGGCGGATCGGCTCCGAATTCCGCTGCGGCACAACGCCCGTCGAGCAAAGTCGACCTCAATACCGCAACCGAAGCCGAACTCGACGCCCTGCCCGGCATCGGCCCGGTCACCGCTCGCGCAATCGTCACCTGGCGCACCACGAATGGACGATTCACCGATGTCGCCCAACTCGGTGAGGTCGACGGTATCGGCCCGGCCCGCCTCGCCCGTCTGCGCGATCTGGTGACGGTATGACCGCAATCGAAGGTGTGTCGGACGGACAGGGCGATATCGACCGCCGGGCTGCCGAGGATGGCGAGCCGTCGATGGAGGCGGTACCGGTGCTCGACGCACGGTTGCTGCCTGCGGCGCTGAGTTGTTGGGGTGCAACGGTTGTCGCGCTGACGGTGGGATGGGTGGCCGGTCTGGTGCTGGCGTCGGTGCTGGTGCTGCTGGCGATCGGGCTCTGGGTGGGGCTGTTGCGCGCGGCGGCCCATCCCAGTGAGCGATGGCGGGTGGTCGCCGTTGCCGCACTCGCGGCGCTGCTGTTGGGTGCCGGGTTCGCGGTGGCCGGGGCGTGGCGCGAGCACCGGGTGGCGACGCATCCATTGCGAAACGCAGCGGCTTCGGTCCGTGTGGTCGTCACACCCACAGATGATCCGAAACCAGTGCGGTCCAGCGCATTCGGGGGTGAGCAGCGGTGGACGGTGCGGGCACAGTTGCGCGATTACCGGCAAGGCGGTTCGACGGTGCGGGCGGGTGGCACCGTGGTGGTGCTCGGGTCCGGTGCGGACTGGGACGGGCTGTTGCCCGGACAGGCGGTGGAGTTTCGGGCCAGACCTGAGCTGCCATGGCACCGCGATCTCACCGTTGCCACGTTGCGTGCCCAGGGACCGCCGGTGGTGGTCGGCGCGTTGCCCTGGTGGCAACGGGTCGCCGCGGCAGTGCGCACCGACCTCGCGTCGGCCGCACGCGTACTACCCGAACAGCAGGCCGGGCTGTTGCCCGCGCTGGTGGTGGGCGACACGTCCGCGCTGTCCGACGAAGTCCGTGCGGAGTTCGAAATCGCTGGGCTGGAACATATCTGCGTGGTCAGCGGGGCCAATTTCACGATCTTGTTGGCGGTGGTACTCGGTGCGGTGCGGCTGCTCACCCTGGGCCCGCGCGTCGGTGCAGCGGTCGCGGCGGCGGCACTGCTGATGTTCATCGTGGTGGCACGTCCGGACCCGAGTGTGCTGCGGGCGGGGGCAATGGGTGCGATTACCTTGCTCGCCTTGATAACCGGACGCCGCAAGCAGGCATTGCCCGCGCTCTGCACGGCGGTCATCGGTCTGCTCGCGCTGTGGCCGGAACTGGCGGTGCGTGCCGGATTCGGACTGTCGGTGCTGGCAACCGCCGGACTGATCCTATTGGCGCCGAGTTGGGCGGACTGGTTGCGCGCCCGCGGCTGGTGGCGGGTGCCAGCCGAGATCGTCGCGGTATCGGCCGCCGCGTTCGTCGTGACGACACCGCTGGTGATCGCGCTGACCGGACGGCTCAGTTTGGTTGCGATCCTCGCGAATATCCTGGTCGAACCGGTAATCGCACCGATCACGGTGCTCGGGGCTTTCGGCGCCGCGCTCGCCGCGGCCTGGCCTCCGCTTGCCGAACTGATACTGCGTTGTGCGCAACCGCCACTGTGGTGGCTGCTGTTCGTCGCCGAACACGCGGCGAATGTGCCTGGCGCGGAGATCTCCGTGCGCGGTGGGCTCACCGGCGGGGCTATCGCCTGTGCGGCAGTAGTTCTCGTTGTGCTGGCATTGCGGTCGGCGGCATTGCGTCGTCTGGCAACTGCCGTTCTGCTGGGCGTCGCGGTCGTGCTGATTCCGGTGCGGGTCTGGCATCCGGGTTGGCCACCCGCTGGGTGGGTGTTGGCCGTCTGTGATGTCGGACAGGGTGACGGACTCGCATTGTCTGTCGGTAATCACACGGCGGTGGTCATCGATGTCGGTCCGGACCCGCGCATCATGCGCACCTGTCTGAATCGTCTGCGCATCAACCGAATCTCGCTACTCGTGCTGACACATCCGCACGCCGACCACATCGCTGGTCTGGGCGGTGCCTTACAAGGCCGGACGGTCGATGCCGTGGGTGTCGGGCCTGGCGAGCTGTCCGGAACAACGGTCGACGTCGAATCCGCACGCACCGGCGAGGTGCGAATATCGAATTCGACCAGATCCGAGGCGGATTCAGATGAGTCGACGGGCACGTCCAACGCACCGCGTTCACCACGAGATCGGCGGGCATCGGTCAGCGGTCCGGAGCAAGTCGCCAGTCTCGCAGCACAGGCTCACATCCCGGTGCTGGAGCTGTCCTCGGGACAGGTATTGCGTTTCGGCGCTATCGAACTGAACGTACTGGCCCCGGCCCCGCCCGCACACCGCCCGACCGGCCCGCCGAGCGCCGATGACGCCAACGACCGCTCGATTGTCATCGCCGCCACCACTCCCGCGGGCCGAATTCTGTTCACCGGCGATATCGAGGCACCGGCGCAACAACGACTGCTCCACTCGGGTGCTCCCGTTCAGGCCGACGTGCTGAAGCTGCCGCACCACGGCTCCCGCACGACCACAAAGGAATTCATCGCCGCCGTCCGCCCTCGACTCGCCTTGGTCAGCGTCGGTGCCGACAACACCTTCGGCCATCCGCACCCCGGTGTGCTCGCGGATCTGGCCGGGCTGGGCGTCACCGTTGCCCGGACCGATCAACAAGGCGACGTCCTGGTTCTAGGTGAGGGTCGTCAGCTGCGAACCCTGACGGCTCGACGAGCCAGATCGCCGTCCCGATAGTTCGTGCGCCGATCTGGACAAAGCTGATCGACCTCGGGGCAGCTTCCGAGCGCAGGTCTTGGCCCGCGTCCGGCCGAAGTCGGGACAGTCATCTGCCGACTACAGCGCCTGGTTGTCGATGAAGGAAGGACAGCCAGACGACCGGGAGGTCCGAGTTCGAACAAGTACGGTGACAAATCGGAGGTGCCTGTGAGGTGTGAGGACGTGTCGGTGACGGACCGTAGGATGCTCGCGTGAGCGAGCGCAGCGAGCGAACCAAAGACACAGCACCGTCAGGCACGACGGAGCCGAGCGCCAGCGAGGTGCAGTCGTGACCGAACGGACTGCGGCAGTGCACCTGGTGCTCGGTGATGAAGAGCTGTTGGTCGAACGGGCCATCGCGGGGATTACGGCGCAGGTGCGGGCCGATGCGCCGGACCCCGACGCGGTACCCGTTGATCGACTGCGGGCCGGGGATGCCAGCACCGCGGAACTGGCGGAGTTGTTGAGCCCTTCGCTGTTCGCCGAGGATCGGGTGATCGTGCTCGAGTCGGCGGCGGAGGCGGGTAAGGAGGCGGTCGCGGTGATCACCGACGCCGCCGCGGATCCGCCCGAAGGTGTGGTGCTCGTAGTGTTGCACTCCGGGGGCGGCCGGGCCAAGGCGCTGGCCCCTGCGCTGCAGAAGTCGGGTGCGCAGGTGCACGATTGCGCCAAGTTGACGAAGGCGGCTGAGCGGGTGGAGTTCGTGCGCGGCGAGTTCCGCAATGCCGGGGTGCGGGTTTCGAGCGAGGTCGTGCAGGTGATGCTGGAGGCGGTCGGCTCGGATCTGCGGGAATTGTCCGCCGCCTGTTCACAATTGGCCGCCGATACCGGCGGCAAGATCGATATCGCCGCGGTACGCCGCTACTACTCCGGCAAGGCCGAGATCTCCGGTTTCGATGTCGCGGAACTCGCGGTGGCCGGGGATCGACCCGGTGCCATGGAGGCGTTGCGCTGGGCCAATGACCGCGGCGTACCGCATATACTGCTCGCCGACGCACTCGCCGACTCCATCCATACCATTGCCCGCGTCGGTTCCGCGGGCCGCGGCGACCCGTTCAAGCTGGCCCAGCAATTGGGCATGCCGCCATGGAAGGTGAAGAAGGCCCAGGCCCAAGCGCGGGGGTGGAACCAGGCCAGCATCGGTACGGCCCTGCAAGTCGTCGCCACGCTGAATGCCGACGTAAAAGGCGGTGCCGCCGACGCCAACTACGCCTTGGAACACGCACTCACGCAGATCCTGGACCTGCACTCCGCAAGCTGAGTGGGTGCCGTGAATGCAATACCGCGGCGGAGGGGCACCGAGCGCAGGTTGACGGCGACAATTCACCGCGGTTCGGGAACCGGCTCCTGCGACTGCCGAAGATCGGCGACCACGTCGGTCACCAACTGAACGATCCCCTCGAATGCTTCTGCCATCGAGTCCGCCAGCCAGGACAACGACGGAATTCGAGGCATCGGCCAACGAACTTCTCGTCGTCGGGCGACCATTCGGCGGAATTCCGGCCCGACGCGCTGATGGGGTGGTGCGAGCCGGACTCGCACCACCCCATCAGGTGAAACTCAGTTGCGGCCTTCGATTTTCAGGTCGCCGAAGGTCACGCCGCGGGTCATCGGGCGGGCGAGCATGTCGTGGGGGAAACCCAACTCGATCGCGCTGGCCTGCTGCAGCCGGTCCAGCTGCGCGGTGTCGAATTCGACCTCGAGCGCTCCGAGGTTGTCCTCCAACTGCGCTGCCGTGCGGGCACCGATGATCGGTGCCGTGACGCCCGGATTCTGCAGTGTCCAGGCGAGCGCTACCTGTGACGGCGTCTTACCCAGTTGTGCCGCAACATCTTTCACCACGTCGGCGATCACCAGGCCGCGTTCGGTGAGCGACCCGTTGGCGGCCGCTACGTTCTTGCGGGTGCCCTCGGGTGAGCTGTCCGAATCGTGCGCCAAATCGGCGCGGCTGTACTTGCCGGTGAGCACCCCGCTGGCCAGCGGCGACCACGGCACCACACCGAGGCCGAGTTCTTGCGCCATCGGAATGAGATCGCGTTCGACGGTCCGCTCGATCAGGCTGTACTCGATCTGCAGCGCGATCAGCGGGGACCAGCCGCGCAGGTCGGCGATGGTCTGCATGCGGGCGACCTGCCAGGCCGGTGCGTCGGAGATGCCGACATAGAGCACCTTCCCGGCGCGGACCAGATCGTCCATGGCGCGCAGGATCTCCTCGACCGGGGTCAGGAAGTCCCAGGCGTGCAAGTACAGCAGGTCGATGTAATCGGTGTTCAGCCGACGCAGGCTGGCCTCCACCGAACCGACCATGCTCTTGCGGTGATTGCCGCCGGAGTTGGGATCGGTCGGCCGCCGCAGCATCGTGTATTTCGTTGCCAGCACCAGACTTTCGCGATTGGCGGCGCTGAACTCGCCGAGCAGCTGCTCGGAGGTGCCGTTGGTGTACTGGCTCGCGGTATCGATGAAGTTGCCGCCGCGCTCGACGTAGGTGTCGAAGATCTTGCGGGCCTCGTCCTTATCGGCGCCCCAACCCCAATCGGCGCCGAACGTCATGGTCCCGAGGGACAGCGGAGACACCCGAAGACCCGAGCGGCCGAGCAACCGGTAGGTATCGAGGGTGCGGGCTCCGGACATGTCGTGCTCCTGTCGTTCGTACTTCGTTTCCGGTGTCATCGAGTCTGGAACGGCGCGAGAGTGTGGGTAAGGGAAGGTTTTTCCTGGGAAGGCCAGTCCTAGTCAGCCGTAAGATCGAGGGCGATGACGAGCACGGTGAATGCGACACAGCGGAGCGAGCTGAGGCCCGGAGGCGGTAGCTCGCGTGACCACGGGGGGCCGGGGAGTTCCGCGAATTGGGCACAAGCACTCGCGGCCTTTCTGCGCGCTCGGCGCGAGCGATTGAATCCCGGCGACTTAGGGCTGCCCCCGCGCAAACAGGCTCGGCGCACCCCTGGTCTGCGCCGTGAGGAAGTCGCCGAGCTGGCGGGTGTGAGCACCGACTACATCGTGCGGCTGGAACAAGGGCGCGGCCTTCGCCCATCCGCGGACGTCCTGGAGGCGCTCGCACGCGCGCTGCGCCTCGATACCGACGAGCGCGCCTACCTTTTCGATCTGGCCCAGCAGCGCCAGCCGAATGCCGGGAAACCGAGCACTGTCCCCGCGCCCGCGCTGGAGCTGCTGGTGCACGATCTGTCGCCATTGCCCGCGATGCTGATCAACCACCGCTACGACATCCTGGCGTGGAATCCGGAAATGGCGCGGTTGGTCGTCGACTTCGGCGCGCTACCACCGCGGCAGCGCAATTCCATGTGGCTGTGCCTGTTGGATCCCGCCATGCGCGATTTCTACTGCGATCGGGATCGGATCATTCGCGCGGGCATCGCCGATCTGCGCGCAGCGTGGGCGGCCCATCCGGACGATCAGGAACTGGCCGACCTGGTCGCCGAGTTCACCGCACGCAGCGAGGAGTTCGCGCAGGGGTGGGCCAGGCACGACGTGCGGGTGCAGGGGCGCGGCAGGAAGCCGCTGCGCCACCCGGAGGTCGGGCCGCTGGTGGTCAATTTCGAAGTGCTCATGCCGCTACAGGATCCGGACCAGCGCATCATCATCTATCGCGCGGCCGATGCCGACTCCCAGGCCGCGCTGGATCGTTTGAACGCCGACCTGGATTGAGCACTCGGAGATCCGCACCCGCTCGGTGCGGGTGCGGATTCGCAGGGATCTATTCGACCGAGCTGAGAACCAGTTCGATGTCCTCTTCGGACTCCTCGTACCGGCCCTCCCACTCCTCGTAGACCGGAATTTCCTCGTCCCGGGTGACGATCCACTCCAGCGAGTAGCCGCCTTCCTCATCGGGGACCATGACGTTCTCGATCTTCAGTCCGATGCCGAGGACCTCGGCTGCGCGGATGATGTCCGGCAGATCTTCGGAGCGAACCGGCGTCTGATTGGCGTACACGGTAACCATGCGCCGAATCGTAGCGGGAACCTCCGACATGTGGTGCCCGATCAGAATTCGGCTCGAGGAATGGGATGCGGGGGATGACCTGGGGATGTTGGTGGGTACGCCACTTTCCTGCCGATTTGCCCAGGGCAGTCTCGATGACCTGGCATCTGTCGGGACGGATCCGCTCAACGCCCAGGGGGCCGCATCGGCGCCGAAGCGAGCGATTGCTGAAGTATTGCTGAAGAAATACCCGAAATCAGGCTACCGGACCGAAAAGTGATCCTCGCAATAGTCGATCAGCGACGACAAAAGCCGCCGTGGTCATCGAGGCCACGGCGGCTGCGTCAACGTATGGGTGGTACCGCAGCGGTACCGGTGCGATCAGAGCTTGTTCAGCGCCAGCGCGAGGGCCGACTTCTTGTTGGCGGCCTGGTTGGCGTGGATGACGCCCTTCGAGGCGGCCTTGTCCAGCTTGCGGCTGGCACTGACGACCAGATCGGTGGCCTTCGCCTTGTCGCCGGCCGCAAAGGCCTCGCGGACCTTGCGGATCTCGGTGCGCAGCTCGGACTTGACCGACTGGTTGCGCTGGCGCGCCGCCTCGTTGGTACGGATCCGCTTCATCTGGGACTTGATGTTGGCCACGCCTGTTTCCTCGTGTTCCTGTCGCTGGTGGACTGTGCTGAAAAGTTCGCGAGCGCGCGTTGACAACCGGAGTAATCAGGTAACGCGACGCCGAAGGTCGAGGGTACCAGCCGCTGCGTCGCACACGAAATCACTGCCACTGCGGCACGCGAAATCGCCACCGCGCGAACGGCTCGACCGGCAACGCTACCGACCGCTGTAAGGGGGCGTAAACCTGGAGTGATGCAAGAAATTTACCTGTGTCTCACACGGCATCAACGCTGCGTGTAGCACGATTTTTGCATGACTCCCGCCTCGCCGCCACGTTCGGCACGATCACCTGCGCCGACCCGTGTCCGGTCGAACGGGCATGCGAACGGCAACGGCAGAGCAACCACATCCGGACTATTCGAGGGCTACCGTCCCGGCCGGTACGCGGACGCCTTCGACGAGATGTTCGACGGGCAGGGCCGGGTGCGTCAGCCATATAGGGGAATCTTCTCGGCGCTCGCGCCGATCGACGTGGCCGATCTCGCGGCCCGCTCGGACGCACTCGACCGCGCCTTCATCGATCAGGGCATCACCTTCTCGCTCTCCGGACAGGAGCGGCCCTTCCCACTCGATCTGGTGCCCCGGGTGATCGCGGCCGCCGAATGGGCCAAGCTGGAGCGCGGGATCAAGCAGCGGGTGACGGCGCTGGAGCTGTTCCTCGCCGATGTCTATGGCGAGCAGAACATCCTGCGCGACGAGGTCATCCCGAAGCGGCTGGTCACCTCGTGTCAGCACTTCCACCGCGAGGCCGCCGGACTGGTGCCGCCCAACGGCGTGCGCATCCACGTGGCGGGAATCGATCTCATCCGCGACGAGCGCGGCGACTTCCGGGTGCTCGAGGACAATCTGCGCTCACCGTCCGGGGTTTCCTATGTGATGGAGAACCGGCGCACCATGGCGCGGGTCTTCCCGGATCTGTTCTCCTCGCACCGGGTGCGTGCGGTCGGCGATTATCCGACGCATCTGCTGGCCGCGCTGCGCGCCTCGGCCGCGCCGAACGAGGCCGATCCGACGGTCGTCGTGCTCACGCCCGGCGTCTACAACCCGGCCTATTTCGAACATTCGCTGCTGGCCAGGCAGATGGGGGTGGAACTGGTCGAGGGGCGCGACCTGTTCTGCCGCGACAATGTCGTCTACATGCGGACCACGGCGGGGGAGCGCCAAGTCGACGTGATCTATCGCCGCATCGATGACACCTTCCTCGACCCCATGCACTTCCGGCCCGATTCCGTGCTCGGCGTCGCCGGACTGGTGAATGCCGCGCGGGCGGGCAATGTGGTCATCTCCAGCGCGATCGGCAACGGTGTCGGCGACGACAAGCTGACCTACGCCTATGTGCCGACGATCATCGAGTATTACCTCGCCGAGAAACCGGTGCTGCCCAATGTCGATACCTATCGCTGCTGGCTCGACGACGAGCGCGAGGAGGTGCTCGACCGCATCGCCGAACTGGTGATCAAACCGGTCGAGGGGTCCGGCGGTTACGGCATCGTCATCGGTCCGGTGGCCACGCCACGGGAACTGGAGACGATCCGGCGCAAGATCAAGTCGGATCCGCGGGGTTGGATCGCCCAGCCGGTGGTGCAGTTGTCCACTGTGCCGACCAAGATCGGCAACGAGCTGGTGCCGCGTCATGTCGACCTGCGGCCCTTCGCGGTCAATGACGGCGAAGACATCTGGGTGCTGCCGGGTGGTTTGACGCGGGTGGCATTGCCGGAGGGGTCGTTGGTCGTCAATTCGAGTCAGGGCGGCGGCAGTAAGGACACCTGGGTCCTTGCCGGGCGCGCCTCACCCGCCGACCGCGAGCTGGCGGGCGAGGAACTGGTGAGCGACCCGCCGCAATCCGATCAACGTGAGCTCGGCCGGGAATTGACCCCGGCTCAGTCGAATCAGCAACAGCAGCAGCAACAACAGGAACAGCGGCTGGGATCGATGCGACAGGATCAGCGACTAGGTCGGGGTCAGCAGCAGAGCGAGGTGACGCGCTGATGTTGGCCCGCAACGCCGAATCCCTGTACTGGATCGGACGATACGTCGAACGCGCAGACGACACCGCCCGCATCCTCGACGTCGCGGTGCATCAGCTGCTCGAGGACGCCACGGTGGACCCGGACCGGACCTCGCGAGTTCTGTTGCGAGTACTCGGTATCGAACCGCCCGACGTCGAACTCGATGTCTGGTCGGTCACCGACCTGGTGGCCTTCAATCACGACCACGGCAATTCCATTGTCGACTCGATCGCCAATGCTCGCGAAAACGCCAGGGGCGCACGCGAAGTCACCTCCAGCGAGATGTGGGAGTGCCTGAACGCCACCTATATCGGGCTCACAGCCACCGAGAAGGCCGCCCGCGGTCTCGGCCCGCACGAGTTCTTCCACTACATCAAGGATCGGGCGGCGATGTTCGCCGGTCTCTCCGATTCCACACTCAGCCGCGACGACGGCTATCGCTTCCTGCTGCTCGGCCGCTCCATCGAACGCGTGGATATGACGGTGCGCCTGCTGCTTTCGCGCGCGGGTGACCGCACCTCGTCACCGGCTTGGGTGACCGTTTTGCGCTCGGCGGGCGCGCACGACACCTATCTGCGCACCCATCGCGGCGCGCTCGACGCCAATCTGGTCGCCGAATTCATCCTGCTGGACCGGCTTTTCCCGCGTTCGGTGTTTCATTCGGTGCGGGTGGCCGAGGCCTGCCTCGCCGAACTCGATCAGCGCCCGAGCAGCCGGGTCGGCGCGCGACACGAGGCGCAGCGGCTGCTCGGCAGGGCCCGCAGCGAACTCGAATTCCTGCCGCCCGGTGCGCTGCTGGAGGATCTGCAGAATCGCCTGCTCTCGCTGCAGAAGACCTGTCGCGAGGTCAGCGAGGCGATCGCGCTGCAGTACTTCCACGCCGCACCGTGGGTGGCCTGGACCGATCTGCGCAGCAGTCACGATAACCATGCGCAGGTGGAGGGAGAGCTGTGAGCTGGCGGATCAGGGTGGTGCACACCACCGGTTATGTTTATGACTCCCCGGTCACCCGGTCGTTCAACGAGGCTCGGCTCACTCCGCGCGCGGACAGCAGGCAGAACGTCATCCTGAATCGGGTCGAGACGGTGCCATCCACCCGGTCCTATCGCTACACCGACTACTGGGGCACCGCGGTCACCTCCTTCGATCTGCACGCGCCGCATACCGAATTGGAGGTCACCGGATCATCGGTGGTGGAGACCGAACCGTTCGCCGGTCCGGCCGAAGAGCTGTCCTGGGAGGAGTTGCACTACGAACACATCGGTGACCGTTTCGACGAAATGCTCTCGCCGACCGCCTATGTTCCACAGGACAAGAAGCTGGCGGCGATCGCGAAACAGCTCGCGCGCGGCGTCCCGCCCGCGAAAGCCGTTGTGCGCGCGTCCGAATGGGTGCACGGCGAAATGAATTACATCGCGGGTACCACCTCGGTGCACACCTCGGCCGTGCAGGCCTTCGCCGAACGTCAAGGCGTATGCCAGGATTACGCGCATCTGACCCTGGTGCTATTGCGCAGCATGGGGATTCCGAGCCGCTACGTCTCCGGATATCTGCATCCCAATCCCGCCGCCGAGATCAATACGACGGTCGCGGGACAGTCGCACGCCTGGATCGAGGCCTGGACCGGTGCCTGGTGGGGCTACGACCCGACCAACAATATCGCCATCAACGAACAGCACATATCCGTCGGCGTCGGCCGTGACTATGCGGATGTGCCGCCGCTGAAGGGCATTTTCTCCGGCGGCGGTTCGACCGATTTGGAGGTTGTGGTGGAGATAACCCGGCTCGCCTAGCCGAGCCCGGCCGTAGCGATCGCTTGCGGGTCGCTCGAAAGGGTCAGCGTTGTAGTGCTCACCCGTCTCGCGTAACGTCCAGTTTCACATCAGCCGTGATTTTCGTAGCAGGTCCAAGGCAAACCCCGTGCATACGGGGAAGATCCTCTCGGAAGGTGGCGCGTATGTCTCCCACTGCTCAGGAAGTCGTCGAGGAAGTCACCGAACTGGAGCCGACGCCGGAGGCCAAGAAGTGGGCCGCCGAGGCGCTCGGCACATTCATTCTGGTCATGAGCGGTGTCGGCACCGCGGTACTGGCCGGTCAGCGCGTCGGGCCGCTGGGTGTGGCACTGGCCTTCGGCCTGTCTCTGCTGTTCCTGGTCTACGCGATCGGCCCGATCTCCGGCTGCCATGTGAATCCGGCCGTGACCCTCGGGCAGCTGCTGCTCGGCAGGCTTTCGGTGATCTCCGCGGTCGGCTATGTGATCGCGCAGCTGATCGGCGGATTCCTGGCCGGAATAGTGCTGTTCGCGATCGCGAAGAATCTGCCGTCCTACGATCGCGCGGTCGACGGACTCGGGGCGAACGGCTGGGGTAAGCACAGTCCGTCCGCGGTGCGCGGTCCGCTCGGACAGGTGGTGATCGCGAACGGATACGGCCTGTCCGCGACGATCATCATCGAGGTCATGCTGACCGCCCTGCTGGTATTCGTGGTGCTGGCCTCCACCGACCAGATCTCCGATATTCCGCTGGCCGGCCTGTCGATCGGCGTCACGCTCGCGGTGATCCACCTGATCTCGATCCCTGTGGACAACACCTCGGTGAATCCGGCCCGCAGCCTCGCCGTCGCCTTCTACCAGAACGGTGCGGGACCCCAGGTCTGGGTCTTCGTGGTGTTCCCGCTCATCGGTGGCGTACTGGGCGCGCTGGTCTACGGTCTGCTCTTCGGCCGTTCCCGCGAAATGGTGTCTTGACCGCCTCCCCGCGCCTTCAGACCGACCAGTGAGTGCTGCGATGGCAGCGCAGATCACCCAGGCGGAGTCGGTACCTGATTTCCCGGACGCGCGCGGCTGAAGACGATCGCGCTGGACACCTGCGACCGCATCGTCGGGCTGGCCCTCGACGACGTCGCTGTCGACGGCTGCATCACCAAAGCACCCGACGGTGGAGAACACGCCGGACCGTCTCCGGTCGACCGCCGCAAAAGTGCATCAAACGGTCGCTGCTGGTCAACGGCTTCGGAATCCCGCTCGGGCAGGTCCTGGCCCGGCGCGAACCCCGACACAAAGCACAAGCTGAGAGACTTCGAGTTATCCCCAGTCCTGAGGGCCTCTGCAGAGTTGCCCCTGGCTCTCCGAGCAAGATAGACACGATCCATGGAAACCAGTACTGCACATGTTCGGCTGAAGCGTTCGCTGGCGGGCGTCGCCACTGGTCTGGCTTTGGTTGCGACCGTTGCTCCGACCGCGTCGGCCGCCTCCGATCTTTCTGCTCAAACCTCGACCACCGTTGCGGCTCCGATCGACTCGGGATCGTCCAGTGGCTCTGGATATCTGCTCAATGGTGTACTCAACCTCCTCTGTGTACTCACTGGTTCACGGCCAACATGCTGGGGCGATGTTCCCCAGTAAATTCAGTTCGGTATAGATCCCGAGCTTCTGCGGATCCGAGACAACAGATGGATGCTTGACATTCGGATCCCTTGAACCGTTGCGGGGTTCGGGCGAGTAAGCCCGGGCCGAGCCATGAGATGCATCAGCGTCTGCGGCCCTTCGCCAAGTCGGGAAGTTCTAGCTTGTTGTCCTGCTGTCGACTCAGCGGTTTTCACTGAATAAGCACCGATAATTGGACATGTCTCCGACTGAACGAGTTCACGAGGGCCAGTGCAATCCCGCACGTAAACGGATTCAGTCCAGTATGCGGTCACAGCTCCCTGCATCTGCCCCGCGACCGTACGCCCGTTCAAAATCGGAATAACTCGGATCGATCTTGTCCATATTATACGGGATAATGGCCGCCTCGACGTCTCGGCACAACCATTTTTCACCCGTTTCGCTGTTTTCTATTTGGAAAGTTAAAATGTGCCAGCCGCTTAAAGGGGCACCCGCCGCGGCCGTGCATTCACGCCCTTTCACGGATCCGAATGGGGTGAGCTGTGTGTACTTGCAGGTGTAGGTCGGCAGGGCTTGTGCCGTAGCTGTGGGGGCGGTCACCAGGCCGGCGGCAGTGGCGGCCAGGACGAGTGTGGGCAGCCCGAGGCCGGCATGGCGGGTTGTGATCATCGTGGTTCCTGTTCGAAATCGAAATAAGTAACACTGTGGAGAATGGTCACTCCAGAACGGCTATATCGTTCGCGCCGCGCGGTCAGATAGGGCGACAGTTGCTCGCGTCCACCCCGGCGTTGAGCACCTCCTCTGCGTATGGCATTCCCGGGTAGATCGGATTGTCGAAGTATGCAAACGCAGCACCGCACTCCCATTTTTCGCCGGTGACGCTGTTTTCCATCCTGACAGGATAGAAATATGTGTCATCCAACGGGGCGCCCGGTGACGCCGTGCACCTACGCGCTTTCATCGAGTTGAATACTGCCAAGACATTTACGATGGGCGTGTACTTGCAGGTGTAGGTCGGCAGCGGGGGTTGCGCCGCGGCAGTGGGAGCCGCCGCCAGACCGGCGGTAGCGGCCAGCACGAGCGCGGAAAGCCCAAGGAGGGTAAGACGGGTCGAGATCATCAAGGCTCCTGATCGAATCAAAATCAACTGTCGCAACAGCAGTAAGCGACTATTCGGCATCAGAGTCCGAATCCGTGTGAAATCCATAGGTAGACCACTGGTTCGCGATCATGCTTGGCGATCGGTCTTAAGGAATCCTTAACGACACCTGAGCACGGTGAACCGGTTACGGTTCCCGCGCAAGTACTTTCGGCCGCAGCGCGTCGAGATCGCACCGCCTTGAAGCGGGCATGCGGTTGTGCCGTCGAATTGGCCGCCGAGCGTTGCTGAGATCCCCTTACCGTGTTTATGCCCTCGCTATTTGCTGGCGACCTCGTAGATGGTCCGCAGGTAGGCGTTTGCTTCGTTCGGATCCAATAACCGTCGGGGCTCATATGGTTCACGGTGTAGGGATCGTCATCCGGCTCAGCGGTCCATGACTACGATTGATCAGCCCCGCCCGCCCCGGTAGCAGCGTTCATCGGGAGGGATCGACCGCAGTAGCGGCGGCGGAGCCGATCAAGGATCGGACAGGGTGGCCCGGTGCAGTTGCGCATCCATTGTGGTGCTGGGCCTTTGATCGTTCGTGTGCGGGTCTCGCTACCGGGTCGAGCGTATGGCTTGGGATCCGGGAGTGAGGCACAATGCGTCGAGTGAGTGTTCAATATCCGAGCCCTCGAGCCCGCGGGGGCGGTCGGCATCCGCAATCTCGGCCGCAGGGGGATGTTCCTGAGGAAGCAGGTGAGAATCGCCTGGCCTTGGCGGCCATGATCGACGGCTTACTGGCCCTGACTGTCGGTCTGGGGGTTTCGGTACGGGTCTTTCCTGATACCGACGGCGCTGTGGAATTCCTCGCGGGTTTTGTTCCCTGTGTCGTTGCGGTGTCTTTCGTCAATCACGTGGTCGGCACATTGTTGGTTCGTGGCAGCGTCGCTAAGCTGTTGCTCGGAATGCGGGTGGTGCGGTGGAAGAATGGCCGGCGTCCGCGTTTCTGGCAGACGTTGTGGCGGTGGCTGTTCGGCTTTGTTCTGATCGCACTGCAGTATGTCCTGGAGGGTGCGAGCGTGGCGCAGGCATGTGGTCTGCGAACCGTGCGTCGCCGCGACGAAATGCGCCGTGCTCCCAGGGCGGTGAGCGGCCACTGACGGTGTCCACGTCCGATCCCGCACCGTTGACCACCATCGGGTCCGCCAACCAATATTCCTCGCCGCAGGTCAAGGCACCCACCTCGATCGCTGTCACCTGGTCGTCAACGACGGTGACAGTGCTGAAGTGTTCTGGGCTCGGTGAGCTGGCGACGGTAATCATGCATGCTGTCGGGTCGGCGAGGAATTCTCAACGGTCGGTTGCGGAACAAACTCGAATAGGTTGTCCCCCATAACGCTGCGACGTACGGCTCGTCGACGATGTCAGCGCAGCGTTCGAGCGCGTCGGTTGCACCCAGGCCTGCTTCCCAGTCAGTGCCAGTGGTATTCGGCGCACAGTCGATGGGCGACCAGATCGAAGGTCTTGCGGGCCAGGATCGCGCCTTCGCGACGGATGCCGTCCTCCGGGACGTCGAGTACTCGATCGAGGCGGACCCAGCTCGGCCTGTCCTCGTGATCCCAACTGCCACTGCCGATTCCGACCCAGTCGCGGTCGTGCGCGCGCTCCGGATTCGACGACAGCATCAGCCCGAGCAGGGTCCGGCGGTCGCGTCCGACGACGAGCACCGGGCGGTCCTTGCCGTTATTCGGATCCTCCTCATAGGGCACCCAGGTCCACACGATCTCGCCCGGATCGGCCCGACCGTCCAGCTGGGGGCAGTAAACGATCTGCCTGGCCCGCTCGCCGGTCGGTACCGGGGTCGAGGCGGTCGGCCGGATCGCGACCGCGGGCGCCTTACGTGTCGCCAGCGACCCGACCGCGCGCTCGAGCAGTGATGAGCGCTGGAGCTTGTCCACCAGCTTCGGTCCCTGCTGCTTGACGATCTTGGGACCCTGCTCCTTCGCGATGAGGCCTAGCTGCTTGCCGATCGTGTTCCAAGTTCGGGCCATCCTTGGATGGTAACGGCGCGATCTCGCGTTCTCATCAGCGCTGCCTACCGCCCGGTAGGGCGAGTTCGCGCATCATGCGCCGGTCCGCTGCGTTGTCCGTGTCGAAAACGGTTGCAGCACCGGGTATCTGCTGGCGGAGACGGTATCGAGGTCGCGATCGGCACCGATCCGCGCGACCGAGTCCAGCATGCGCCGCACCCGATCCTGGAATTCGGCCGCGTCGCGCGCGCCGTACCAGACAAGCGGGTCGGTGAGCGCCGCGGCCGGAAACTGTTCCTCGACAATGGCATCGATGGCGGGCGCGTCCGGGGTGATCGCCCGGACCACCACGTTCTGCGTGTAGCCGAACGTCGACTGCGTCTCGACGGCCACGGCGGTGTGCCGTCCCTGCCAGTCACTCAGCCATTGCGCCTGCGTGAGTTCCGCGGGCTTGCGCAGGAAGGCGAGGTTGCCGAACCCCTCGGTGCGGGTCGGGATCGAATCGTCGAGCCGCAGCGGCACCGACTCGGTCACCAGGTAGCCGTGTGCCGCGGTCGCGAATTCGGCGAGGATATCCGCCGCGGCCGTGGCCACGGGACCGTAGCTCTGCTCGACCCAGACCGTGACGGCCGCGGCGATCGGCGGGTCGAGCGTCACCATTCGCATCAGCGCGGCCTGGACTGCCGCATCACGGACATAGACGGTGACACCCGCAACCCCGAGGTCGACCAGTCGCGCGGCCACGGCGGTCCGCAGCGATTCGCACCACGACTCGGTCGCCTCGGCATCAGATCGGCGCAGGACGAAAACCAACTTCTCCACCCGCCGAAAATACGGCGAATTCTCCGTTAGAGTCGGGCAATTCGTCGTGGAAGAAGGATCGAGCTGTGCAGCCGCAGGTTTTTCCGGGAAACTACACCGACGGGCACGGTACCGAGCCCATCATGTGGCGGCTCGGGCCATCGCGGCACTGGGGTGCGAACCGGTTCGATATCCGGACGGTTATCCGTGGCGTTCCGGTGGCGGGCCCGGACTTCGACGCGCTCGGCCCCTATGACAAGGGCGCCGCACTTCGGGTCGGGCTGCCCGTCGACCAGTGGGATGTCCTCTCGGGCTGCGCGTTCTCCGGCGAACTGCCCTGCTCGGTGCAACTGCACGACCAGCGCCGAGCCGGTGTGATCCACTTCCGGCTGACACTGCCGCCCGGCGGGGCGGGGGAGTCACTCGAACTCGCCATCGAGATCGACGGGAAGACCTATCAGGGCACCGACAGATACTTCGAGGACGCGCTGTTCCGGCTCGGGCAACAGTTCCCGGACGACATCCGCCTGCTCTCCTGCATTACCTGCCTGTTCTCCGACTACTCGCCGTACGGCCACGGCCTCACCGGGATGTGGTGTCATCGCGATGCCAAGGACCAGTACCTCGCGGTCCGCACCAAGGACGACTATTTCGAGGTGCCGGTGACCGAGCAGGTACCCGAGACCTACCTGTGCGCCGACTACACGCTCCGCATCCCCGGCACCGGCTACCGCGGCTGAAAAGTGGTACAGAACGCGGAACGGTGAACCGCTGACAGTGCCGCTACCTCGCGCATGGGACGATGGATGGCAGTTTGCCGATACCCATGAGGAGTGGAGTGCCCGCCAGCTTCGCCGACACGACGTTCACCGATCCCGCCCGGATCCGGAACTTCTGCATCATCGCGCACATCGACCACGGCAAGTCGACGCTGGCCGACCGCATGCTGCAGCTCACCGGTGTGGTCGAGGAGCGGGCGATGCGCGCCCAGTACCTGGACCGGATGGACATCGAGCGCGAGCGCGGCATCACCATCAAGGCCCAGAATGTGCGGCTGCCCTGGCAGGTCGACGGCACCGACTACGTGCTGCACCTGATCGATACGCCCGGCCACGTCGACTTCACCTACGAGGTCTCGCGCGCGCTCGAGGCGTGTGAGGGTGCGGTGCTGCTGGTCGACGCGGCACAGGGCATCGAGGCGCAGACACTGGCGAATCTGTACCTGGCGCTGGACAAGGATCTGACGATCATCCCGGTGCTGAACAAGATCGACCTGCCTGCCGCCGATCCGGACCGCTACGCCGCCGAGATCGCGCATATCGTCGGCTGCGAACCCGATGACGTCCTGCGGGTCTCCGGTAAGACCGGTGTCGGGGTCACGGAGCTGCTGAACGAGGTCATCAAGCAGGTGCCCGCGCCGGTCGGCGATCCGGACGCGCCCGCGCGCGCCATGATCTTCGATTCGGTCTACGACACCTATCGCGGTGTGGTCACCTACGTCCGCGTGGTGGACGGCAAGATCGTTCCGCGTGAGAAGATCAAGATGATGTCCACCGGCGCGACACACGAGTTGCTCGAGGTCGGCATCGTCTCCCCGGAGCCCAAGCCCACCCAGGGCCTCGGCGTCGGCGAGGTCGGTTATCTGATCACCGGCGTGAAGGATGTGCGCCAGTCCAAGGTCGGCGATACCGTGACCTCCGCGCGCGGCGGTGCGAGCGAACCGCTCACCGGCTATCGCGAGCCGCGCCCGATGGTGTACTCCGGTCTCTACCCGGTCGACGGCTCGGACTATCCGGACCTGCGCGACGCGCTCGACAAGCTCCAGCTCAACGACGCCGCGCTGACCTATGAGCCGGAGACCTCGGTGGCGCTGGGCTTCGGGTTCCGCTGCGGCTTCCTCGGCCTGCTGCATATGGAGATCACCCGCGAGCGCCTGCAGCGCGAATTCGATCTGGACCTGATCTCGACCGCGCCGAACGTGGTCTACAAGGTGGAGATGGAGGACGGCGCCGAGCACGTCGTCACCAATCCGTCGTACTGGCCCGAGGGCAAGGTCCGGCATGTGTACGAACCGGTGGTCAAGTGCACGATCATCTCGCCCAGCGAATTCATCGGCTCGATCATGGAGCTGTGCCAGGCGCGGCGCGGTGAACTCGGCGGCATGGACTATCTGTCCGAGACCCGAGTCGAGCTGCGCTACACCATGCCGATGGCCGAGATCATCTTCGACTTCTTCGATTCGCTGAAGTCGCGCACCCGCGGTTACGCCAGCCTCGACTACGAGGAGTCGGGTGTGCAGGAATCGGCGCTGGTCAAGGTGGATATTCTGCTGCAGGGCGAAGCGGTGGACGCGTTCAGCGCGATCGTGCACCGCGACGCCGCCCAGGCCTACGGCCACAAGATGACCACCAAACTGCGCGAACTCATTCCGCGCCAGCAGTTCGAGGTGCCCATCCAGGCCGCCATCGGCTCGAAAGTCATTGCCCGCGAGAACATTCGCGCCATCCGCAAGGACGTGCTCGCCAAGTGCTACGGCGGTGACATCAGCCGTAAGCGCAAACTGCTCGAGAAGCAGAAGGAGGGCAAGAAGCGCATGAAGACCATCGGCCGCGTGGACGTCCCCCAGGAAGCGTTCGTAGCCGCCCTGTCGTCTGATGCTGCCTCCGACAAACCCAAGGGCCAGAAATAGGTTCGCCACTCCGGCGGTTGTCGCCGAACTGCGGGATCCTGCCTCATAGGGAACGACTATGAGGCAGGATCCATTGTCTGGTGGGCAGAAACCGAGGAGGCGGGCTGTGACTGCGGTACATAGGGACCCGGCTCTTGCGTCGGAGGATGGTCCCATTTTTACAACCGAGTTCGAGTCGATCGCTCGCGCCGTCGAGCGCGAGACCGAAGGCGTGCAGGTTGAACTTATCGGTGGACGACTGGGGGTCAAACGAGTGCCCGATGGCGATCATGGCCGGATACTCAACTGGCTGCTCCTGCTGCTGCTGCCGCTGAACCCTGAGTTGTTTCTGCACGTCATCGGGCAGGGGTTGGCAGTTGGGTCTTGTCGCAAGGGGCGAGCACGTCCGGACGGCATTCTGGCGCCCCCCGATTCATTCGCGGGTGCCGGTGAGTGGGCATCGCCTGACGCCGTAGTGATGGCAGTGGAGGTTACTTCACATGATTCGGATACCAATCAACGTGACCGAATCGAGAAGCCGCTCGCCTACGCGCAGGCTGGGATTCCGATCTATCTGCTCATCGATCGCGAGGCCGGAAAGATTGTCGTGCACAGCCAGCCGGACGAGGATGGCTATCAGGACTTGCATCGCTATCCATTCGGGAGCGCGGTGAGTCTCCCGAAGCCGGTGAGCATCACGTTCGATACCGAGTCGCTCAAAGATATGGGCGACTGAGCTTCAGCGGGGGTCCAAGGCGGCAATTCGGACGCGCAGGCGGACGCCACCCAGTGGACTGGAGTCGAGTTCGGCTGTGCCGGAGTGGAGTTCGGCTTGTTGGCGGACAAGAGCGAGGCCTAGGCCGGAGCCGGGGGAGCCGGGGCCTTTGATGAAGCGGTCGAAAGCGGTGGGGCGGATGGATTCGGGGATGCCGGTGCCGTCGTCGTCGATGACGATCTCGACTTTGGCGGCCGCCTTGCGTCGGAATGCATTCGGATCGGCCCGGCTCACGTCGCCGTTCGGGGCCGCAGCCTTCGGATCGGCGGGGTACAGGCCAGCCGTGGCTGGATCGGCGGGTCCGCCGACAACGCTTGGAGAGGTATTACCTGGATCGGCGGGGTTCGCGCCAGCCAGGCTTGGATTCACAGAACTCGCGGTGGCGATGCTCGGTTCGCGGTGATGGGCGGCGATCGTGATGGTGCGTGCGTGACCGTGTTGTACGGCGTTGGCGACCGCGTTGGTGACGATGAGCATGAGGCCGCCCGGCAGGCCGGTCACCGTGGTCGCGGGACATTCGGTCAGGGCGATGCTGACCTCGGGGTGTCTGCGGCGGGCGTCTTGTACTGCGCGGTCGAGGGTTTCACAGAGTTCGAAGGGTTCGAAGGCGTCGGATTCGGTGAGTTCGCCGACGGCGAGTTGTTCCAGATCGGTCAGGGTGTTCTCGATCTGGCGCTCGGCCAGCAGGACGTCGGCGAGGACCGCGCGCTGCTGCTCGGCGGGTAAGTCCTTGGTGGCCAAGACTTCCAGGTCGGTGCGCATCGCGGTGAGTGGTGTGCGGAGTTCATGGGCGCAGACCGCGGCGAAGTCCCTGGCACTGGCGAGCGCGCGATTGGTGGCGCCGTGCGCCGCCTCTAGCCGGGTGAGCATGCGGGTGATGGCGTCGGAGAGTTCTTCCGCCTCACGGGCTCCGCGGCCGCTCAGCGGCGGGAGCTGTTCGAGGGTGTCGATGCCGTGCGTCGCGGTGGCCAGTCTGCGCAGTGGCCGCGCGGCATAACCGGCCAGGAACCAGCCGAGCACCGCGGCGAGCAGCACGCCCGCGATGCCGATCCCGACGCCGATCAGCTGGCTACGGCGGATGGCCGAATCCACCAGTGCGCGATCGGGTTCGAGCCGCACTACTAAACCGGGCGCGCCTGCGACAGCGGTGCGGACATCCCCGGGGCCCACGATCACCCGCCCAGGTAGGGAGGGATCTAGGTAGGGGAGGGGGATGTCGAGGCCCAGTTGTGGGGTGGTGATTGCGGGACCGGGTTGTGGGCCGGGGATCGCGGGACCGGGTTGTGGGGTGGTGATTGCGAGACTGGGTTGTGGGCCGGGGATCGCGGGATCCGATTGCGGGGCGGGGACTGCGGGGCCCGGTCCAGGGGCAGGGATTGCGGGACCGGGTTGCCGGGTGGGGAGGGGCTGTGGTTCGGGGACGGGATTCAGTTGGGGGGCGGGCAAGGGCGGTGGATCGAGGAGCGTCCGAATCACTACGTGTGGTGGTGTATCCAGCGGCGGTGCGATGGCGACGCCCATGGTCGAGACCGTCTCGTCGAACTGGCGGGAACCGGTGGCGTCGAGCAGTGCCGTGTAGGCGATGCCGAGCGTCACCGCGACCAGCGCCGCGACCACGCCCGACACCAGCGCCACACGAGCGCGCAACGACAGGGACACTTTGCCTTTCGGAGACTTCACTGCCCGGCTCCACCGACTCGTCGGCGCTCGGATCGTTGTGCCGCTGCCGCTGCCGCTGCCGCTGCCGCTGCCGCTGCCGCTGCCGATGCCGATGCTCGCTCGCGCTGCCGCTGCTCGCTCACGATTCCTCTGTCGGCGCTCATGCTTCCTCCCGCAGTACGAATCCCACCCCGCGTACGGTGTGGATCACCCGAGGTGCACCGTGCGCCTCCAACTTCCGCCGCAGGTAGGAGACGAACACATCCACCACATTGGTGTCGGTGGTGAAGTCGTAACCCCAGACCGCGGAAAGGATCTGCTCGCGACTGAGCACGATCCCGATGTTCTCGGCGAGCAGCGCGAGCACCTCGAATTCCCGTTTGGTCAGTTCCACCTGGTGTCCGCTCGCGAACACCCGATGCCCGGCCCGATCGATGCGCACCTGTCCGACCTGGCGTTGGTCATCGCCGGACGGCCGGATCAGCGCGGGCCGACGGCGCAGCAACGCATGCAGGCGGGCGACGAGTTCGCCGAGGTCGAAGGGTTTGGTCAGGTAGTCATCGGCGCCGCGCTCCAGGGCCGCGATGCGATCACTGACCGCGGTTCGGGCGCTCAGCACGCAGATCGGGATGTCGTTGCCCATCGCGCGCAATGCCGTAACCACGCCCGCCCCATCGAGATTCGGCATATTCACATCCAGCACCATGGCGTCCGGTTCGGCGCTGTGGACCATCGACAGCGCCTCGGCGCCGTCTCCCGCGGTGACCACTTCGAAGTCCGAGAGTTCGAGCCCGCGCCGCAGCGACGCGAGAACTCGAACCTCGTCGTCCACGACCAAGATGCGTTGTCCGGTCATGGGGCCACCATAGAGCCGGACCTCGGTCAGCTGCCGCTGCTGCCGGTCGGCGCCGGACGTGCGGGTCGGACATGCAAGACGCCGGGCCCAACAGGTCCGCCGGGCCGACCGGGCGCCACGATGACCGGTCCGGACGGATCGATATCCGGGCAGCCCGGCAGCGCGAGGTCCGGCGGTAGCGGTGCGCTCGGAGCGCCGGGCATCCGACCCGGCCGCTCCATGATCACCACGTGGGGTTCGCCGGGGCCCTGCACCACGCACGTCACCGTCACGTCCCCATCGCCCGGTAGCGGCGGCTGGGCCGACGCGACTCCCGCGACCAGCGCGGCCGCGGTGGCGGCGAATGCGGTACCCGTGGCGATGGTGACAATGCGGGTTCGGCCGCGTCCGAGGGTTGCGATCATGGTGCGATCTCCTTCGCGTCGGTGCCGGGTTCGTCCCGGCGAGACCGACGCTAGGGAGCCGAACTTCACCATCTCTTGAGCAATCATTAGAAATCTCTTGCGGCGCATCGAACTTCGGGCTGTACGGGTGGCCGCCGACGAGTTAGTCTCGTCGACACGGTTTCGGGGCCGACGCGTGGCGCGGGCTCGGAGCGCTCGAGCTGGTCCGATGGCAACACCGGTCCCCGATTCGGATGCCCGGAGAAACAGGGCTTCCGTTCTGGTTTCTGCAATGGCAAGGTTATGTTGCTCGTCACAGTCGTATGCTCTGCGGACCCGCAGAATGTGACAGTTGGGTTTTCCGGAATATCGTTAGGTGATCTTCACTCGGTCTGCCCGGCGTGGTGAGGATGCTGGAAACCTGAGAGTGGAGCTTGCATGACGAGTGACCTGCCCTTCGACAGCGATGCCACCGACGCTGACGACCGTGCGGGCGACACCGCCTATCGCGTTGCCACCGGCGTCGCGCGGGTAGCGAGGGCGGGCGCGTACGTGACCGGCGGCGCGCTGGTCGCCGCCAATGGCGGTACCGCACCCGTACATCCCGGCGGGCAACGGCTCGACAGCTGGACTTCGGCCTACACCCGCGACCCCGATGCGGACGCGCCGAGCCCCGTGGTCACCTTCCCGGATCCGGACCCGAATTCGACACCGCCCGCGCCGCTGCATTCGTCGACGCCGACCCCGCGCGATGTGAGCGTCAACGCGCCGTTCACCATTCCGAATGTGCCCAATTCGGGCGTGTACATCGGGCCTGTGCCGCAGCAGCATTCACCGCAGCCGTGGCAGAACACCGGGTACGGCAGCTATCAGCCCGGCCTCGCGCTCGGAACCGAGAGCGAACGGTCCGGCCTCGATCTGCACAGCGACTCACCGCAATCCGGCCTCGATCTCGGTACCGGACATGTGCCCGGCCTCGGTAACGTGCCCGGACTCGACCTCGGTCAGGGCGGCCACGGCTTCAACCTCCCCAGCCCGAACCTCCCCAGCCCGAATGGCTTCCTCGCTCCGGGTTCGAATCCCTTTACCCTGCCCCGTGTTCCGACGTCGGGGACGGCCATCAGCGAGTCGGTGAGCAGCGATGCCGAAAGCACTGACGACGGCGATGCGGTCGCGAGCAACGTTCCGTTCTACGGCGGCAACATGTTTCACAGCGGCGCGACCGGGGGCAGTGGTGAGCTGTTCCATGGCAACGACGCTTTCCATGGCAACGATGTGCTCCATGGTGGCGACGCATTCCACAGCGCCGACATGTACCACGGTGTCGGCAGCCCGGATGCGTTCGGCGTTTTCATCAATGCCGAAGCCGGTTTCAGCGTGCACACCGAACTCCAAGTGGACTTCAGTGCCGGTCCGAACGGGGTGTACCTCGCCACGCAGTCCAAGATCGAGGTCGAGGGCGCGCTGAAGGTCGAGGTCGGCGCGGGCCGGGTCGGCGACAATATCGACAGGTACTCCGATTGGCTCGGCCAAACCCCTGGCACCGCCGGACGTACCGGCCTCGACAATGCCGGCACGAACGGCACGGTCAACCCGGTCGGCACCCAGCCCGTGGGTGGATCCGTCCCGCAGTACTCGGCCGTGCAGCCCGTCGCGGTGCAGCCCGTGCAGCCGTTCGCGGCGCCGCTGCCCGCTCCGGTCGCGGCCGTCGCGCCCGCCGCGGTGGCCCCCGCGGTCGTCGCGCCTGCTGCGGTGGCAGCGCCGGTTGCGGCGACTCCGCTGCAGACCACGATTCAGCCGGATGTGGCGAGCACTCCGGTCGCCAACGTCCTCGTCGCCCCGGCGGGTCCGTCGCCGCTGACCGCGCCCGCCGCGACCGTTCCCGCGCTGTTCGAGCCGAGGCCCGTTCCGGCCAAGCATCCGGTCGTTGTCGACGATTCGTCTTCGACCACGACGCCGCTGACCAACACTCCGACCACCGTCACCAAGACGGTCCCGATCCCCGGCGACAACACCACCGGGCATCCGACCAAGACGCCCGATACGGGCAGCACCAAGCCCGGCCACCCCACTGTTCCGGACATGGATGCCACTGGGACGACGAAGATCCCGACCGCGACCCACGCGCCGACCACCCAGGCTCCCACCACGCACGCGCCGACCCACACCGCGACGCCGACGATTCCGGACGACGACGATGTGACGATCCCGAGCACCGGCAACGGTGGCGGAACCAGCGCCGGTCACAACGGCGGCACCACCCCGAGCACCGTCAACGGCGGCAACTCGGTCCCGAACACGCACACCACCCAGCCGGACATCGACGACCCGACCGTGGACGTCCCGACCGTCTCGGTGCCGACGGTGACCCACTCCGCACCGACGGTCCCGGCGACCCCTGATATCGATATCCCGACCGTGAATTCCCCGGCGCCGATCCCGACTCAGCAGCCGCACGTGCCCGCGCCGACGATGCCCGCACCGGTCACCCCGATGAAGCCGCCTGCGCACCCGATCGCCGCCG
Organism: Nocardia pseudovaccinii; assembly: GCF_050942345.1. Taxonomy (NCBI): domain Bacteria; kingdom Bacillati; phylum Actinomycetota; class Actinomycetes; order Mycobacteriales; family Nocardiaceae; genus Nocardia; species Nocardia pseudovaccinii. The sequence continues at coordinate 7,837,863 of NZ_CP192074.1, read as the reverse complement.
ACCTCGGCGATCCGGCCGATTTCGCGCACCCGGTTTACGAGCCCGATCACACGGCACTGACCCTCATGGCCGCCGGGCTGTCCACCCCGTTGCTGCCCGATCCGGGTGTGGACGACGGCCACCACTTCGTGGCGGGCCTGGATATCAACCTGTTCTAGGAGCCGCACGGGGGTCGCGCGCATCCGTCGCGCCAGCGCATGTCATCGTCGAACGCGATATTCGTACGACAGTTAGGAGGAGCGGTTGTCTGCCGCAGCTGGGCTGGAGGCCGCCACGGTGAAACATCCGGCGGCGATGGCGCCAGTGATCGGAATTCTCGATCAACTGCAGGAGATGACCCGCTCCGCGGGCCGGCAAGACCTGGGTGGCCGACTGAGTATGGTCCGGGCCAGGGTCGGTGACACACGGCTGCGCCTTGTGGTCGTCGGCGCCGCGAAGAACGGTATGAGCACCCTGGTCAACGGCCTGATCGGGGCGCGGGTGAGCGCCACCGAGAGTGCGCTGAGCGTGCCGGTGATCGCGGAGTTCGGACCGGAGCCGACCGCCGTACTGGTGAAATCGCTGGGTGCGGGCCGGATCGAACGCCAGCCCGTCGATCCGCTCGACCCGGGGCCCGCGCTGGCCGCCGACGGGGTGATTCGCGCCGAATTCACCGAGCCGAGCCCGCTGCTCGCCGAGGGCCTGGTCCTGATGGACGCACCGGGCGGCAACGGCGACGATCACACCACCTGGTCGATGATCGCCGCCGCGGATGTCGTGCTCTACGTCGGTGACGCCGGATCCGAGTTCAGTGCGGAACAGATCGGCTACCTCGAGCGCATCCAGCAGCTCTGTCCGACGGTCATCTGCGCGTTGAACAAGATCGACCTGCACCCGCACTGGCAGCACACCCAGCAGCGCAATCGCGAACTATTGGACGCGGCCGGTCTCGGTTTCGCGGTGGCGCCGGTTTCCGCGCTGCTGCACCTGCAGGCGGGCAATTACCAGCGCGATATCGAATCCGGAGTGCCCCAACTGGTCGACCACCTGCGCGACTATGTGCTGGCAAGGGCCGACAGCCTGGTACTGGACGCCGCGGCCAACGACATCCGCCTGGTCACCGACCACCTGGCCGTGACCCTGCGGACCGAGGCCGAGGCGCTGCGCGATCCGCGCCGCCGGGTGGAGATCACCGAACAACTTGTCGCCGCCCGCGACCAGGCCGACCAGCTGCGGCAGCGCTCGGCCAATTGGCAGGTCACCCTCGGTGACGGCAGTACCGAGCTGATGGCCGATATCGAACACGACCTGCGGCATCGGCTGCGCAGTCTGGTGCGCGATGCCGAGGCCGAGATCCTCAACACCGATCCAGCCCGCCGCTGGCAGGATTTCGGCGCGGATCTGGATGCGCGCATCTGCGAGGCCGTCGAAGAGAATTTCGTGGTGGCGCACTACCGGGCGGTGGAACTGTCCGAACAGGTGGCCGCCAAATTCCCCGCCGATCACCGCAGCCCGCCGCTACCGGACCTACGCCTGGAAAATCCTGGTGAAGTGCTCGACCAGGTCGCGCCGCTGGATCCGCTGACCAGTGGGAAAGCCGGTGTGCTCGGCCAATTCCTGACCGTCATGCGTGGGTCCTACGGTGGTCTGCTCATGGTCGGTGTGCTCACCAGCCTGCTGAAAATGCCACTGGTGAACTGGTATTCGGCCGCCGCCGCGCTGCTGCTGGGTGCCAATGCGCTGTGGGACGACCGCAAGGCGCGCAAGCAGCGCCGTCAGGCCGAGGCCAAGGTTTCGGTGGCAAGACTGATGGACGACGTGATCTTCCAGGTCGGTAAGGAATCGCGAAATCGGTTGCGCGCCATGCAGCGCACACTGCGTGACCACTTCACCGACATCGCCACCGATGTACTCCGCGCCGCCGACGAACGCTTGCGCGTCGCGGAGGTGGCTTACGGGAAATACGGCGATCACCGCGAGGAACGCATCGCCGACCTGGATGTGCAACTCGGCCGGTTGCGCGGGTTGCGCGCCGAGGCAGATGGGATCAGCGCGGCCGCGTAAGCAAGTTGCGGCGCGCGCATTAGCAGGACACAGCGCGGCCCACGTGAGCAGATCGCAGCGCGGCCCGCGTGAGCAGATCGCAGTGTGACTAGTCGCGGGGTGGCCGCATCGGTAGGACCGCGCGCAATCCAGAGCTCGATACGGGCTTGGTGACGAGCTGAGGTCGGCGAACCTGCCCCGAGATCGGCAAGGACGTAGACGACCGGCGCGGACTCGGACGACTCGGCTAGCGGGTGACGAGCCAGGCGATGACCACGAGCACGAGCAGCGCGATCAAGGCGAGCTGAACGCGGGAACGCGGCATCAACGTGCCCCGCTCTGCGCGATCTCGCGCACCGCCACCGGCGGTGCGATCGGCTCGGGCATCAGGGCGGGTTCGGGGCCCACGACATCCTCGGCGGTGAGTGCCGTCGAGGACGCGCGATTACGGCCGAGCAGTTGCAGCGAGACCCGCAGCAGCCGGTCCAGCAGGTAGGCGATGGCGAAGCTGACCGGAACCATGCCGACCAACACCACGATGAACTGCGGGATAAACGGCAATCCCGCGACCCACAGCTCGAAGCCGTCCCACCACCCTGCAATCTGATGCACGGCACCAGCCTAGCCGTGTTGAATTCGCCGCGCCGTCGGCACCGCGTGGTGGCCGGGTTTCGGCGCGCTCGGTGGACGACACGGGCAGACGGACCGAAGATGAGGTATGGCGTCTTCCGATGATCTGACCGTAGAAGAACCTGCCGACCTGCCTGTGCTCAGTCAGCTGAGTGACGTGCGTCAGCATGCCACCTATCCGCCGATCGACGATTACGCATTCCTGTCCGACTGTGAGACCAGCTGTCTGATCGCCAGCAATGGCGGCGTCGAGTGGATGTGCGTGCCACGGCCCGATTCGCCGAGCATCTTCGGCGCGATGCTCGATCGCAGTGCCGGTCATTTCCGGATCGGCCCGTACGGGGTCAATGTGCCCGCGGCGCGGCGGTATCTGCCCGGCGGCATGATCCTGGAGACCACCTGGCAGTCCGAGACCGGCTGGCTGATCGTGCGCGACGCGCTGGTGCTCGGTCCCTGGCACAACAACGATCAGCGCAGCAAGACCCACCGCCGCACGCCGATGGACTGGGACGCCGAGCACGTCCTGCTGCGCACGGTGAAGTGCGTGAACGGCACGGTCGAGCTGGAGATGAGCTGCGAACCCGCCTTCGATTACCACCGTGCCCCGGCGCGCTGGGAGTACACCGGCAAGGTGTACGAGGAGGCCACTGCGGTCCGGACCGCCGATCCGAGTGTGGGCCCGACGCTGGTGCTGACCACCGACCTGCGGCTCGGACTCGAGGGCCGCGAGGCCCGCGCCCGGACCAGGATGAAGGAGGGTGACGAGGTGTTCGTCGCGCTGACCTGGTCGGAGCTGCCCGCACCGCGCACCTTCGAAGAGGCGGCGCAGAAGATGTGGCAGACCACCGAATGCTGGCGGCAGTGGATCACCCTCGGCGATTTCCCGGATCATCCGTGGCGCAACTACCTCCAGCGCAGTGCGCTGACGCTGAAGGGACTCACCTACGCGCCGACCGGTGCGCTGATGGCCGCCGCCACCACCTCGCTGCCGGAAACTCCTGGTGGACAACGCAATTGGGACTACCGCTATACCTGGGTGCGCGATTCCAGCTTCGCGCTGTGGGGTCTGTACACCCTCGGTCTGGACCGCGAGGCCAACGACTTCTTCGCCTTCCTCAACGACGCCACCACCGGTGACAACGGCGAACCCGTTCCGTTGCAGGTGCTCTACGGCATCGGCGGTGAACGCGACCTCACCGAGACCACACTCGACAACCTGACCGGCTACGACGGCGCCAAACCCGTGCGCATCGGCAACGGCGCGTACAACCAGGACCAGCACGATATCTGGGGCACCATGCTCGATGCGGTGTACCTGCACGTGAAATCCCGCCAACAGGTTCCGGAGTCGCTGTGGCCGCTGCTGGAGCGCCAGGTCGAGGCGACCATCGCGCGCTGGCAGGAGCCCGACCGCGGCATCTGGGAAGTGCGTGGTGAGCCACAGCATTTCACCTCGTCGAAGGTGATGTGCTGGGTGGCGCTGGACCGCGGTGCGAAGCTGGCCGAACTGCACGGCGAATACGAGCGGGCCACCGAGTGGTACACCATCGCCGACCAGATCAAGGCCGATATCCTCACCAACGGCGTGAATGCCGATGGTGTCTTCACCCAGACCTACGGCGGCGACACCCTGGACGCGTCACTGCTGCTGGTGGTGCTGAACCGCTTCCTGCCGCCCACCGACCATCGAGTGCGCGCCACCGTGCTCTCGATCGCCGACCGGCTCACCGAGAACGGTCTGGTACTGCGCTACCGGACCGAAACCACCGATGACGGATTGACCGGCGCGGAGGGCACCTTCACCATCTGCTCGTTCTGGCTGGTCTCCGCACTGGTGGAGATCGGCGAACTGCAGCGGGCCAGGCATCTGTGTGAACGGCTGCTCGGCTATGCGAGTCCGCTGCGGCTCTATGCCGAGGAGATCGATTCGCGCAGTGGACGTCATCTGGGCAACTTCCCGCAGGCCTTCACCCATCTGGCGCTGATCAATGCGGTGACGCACGTGATCAGGGCCGAGCAGTCGCACACCTCCGGCGCGTTCCAGCCGGCACACACACCGGCGACTCACCCAGCCTGAGCCCATGGGGCCGGTACACGGCGAGCGATGTCGACGCCAGCTTCTGCGCACGGCCTCCCCGACAGCTGCTCGGGACACCTGCGACGGTCGAAAAGGTGTGCAGCTCGGGATTTTTCACGCCTAGTCGGCGTGCGGGATCTTTCGTTCCGTCAGCGGTTGCTATTCGCCGGATTGCCCGATCGCCCTGGCGGCGCCAATCGTTGCAGCGCTTGCCGATCTTGGAGGCGGTCTCGCTGACCGCGTGACCTACCGTGCTCACAGGCGGGGTCGACCTCACGTCCCGACCGACGTAGCGCTCATTCGTCCCGATCGCCCCCGGTGCGCCAGTCGTTGAACCGCTTGCCGATCTTGGAGACGGTCTCGCCGACCTCGTGCCCCACCGTGCTCACCGCGGATCCGACATCATGCCCGAGATTGCGCACCGTGCGGATCAGTGGATCCTCGGACTGGTCGAAGTTCTGTCGATAGGTGCGCGCGGCCTCCTTGATCTCGTCGCTGATCTTGGTGTGCTTATCGTGTTCGCGGCGTGGGTAGTCGCCGCCGAGCATCCGGTTGTATTCACCGGATTGGATCCAGCGGCGCAGTTCCGCGGCTCGCAGCACCGAGAACGGATGGCTCTGCAGTTCCAGATTGAGCAACTTCAGCACACCGTCGCGCAGATCGCCGGAGCGCTCGTAGTCATCGGCCTGCTGCAGGAACGCGCCGTGATTCATCTCCTTGATCCAGGTGCCGCCCGCGGTCTTCATATGCACCCGCACCGACGCCTCGACATCCTGACCGCACAGCAGTCCGGCCCGGTCGCCGGACAACTCGGACTTGCGGCTCCACTCCATCAGTGCGGCAACGATCGCGCGCAGTGCCCAGCCACCGACCGGCATCCAGCCCAGATTGGCCGAAATGCGCAGTAGATGCATGAGCATGGTGCGGTACACCGCATGTCCGGACAGCGCGTGCCCGAGTTCATGACCGACGACGAAGCGCAGTTCCTCGGTGTCCATCAGATCGATCAGCCCGGTCGTCAGCACGATGAACGGCTGGTCCATGCCGATCGTGAAGGCATTCACGTGCGGGCTCTGCAAGACGAACATCTCGGGTGTGATGCGCGCGTCCAGGATTTCCACACAGTCCTGACGCAACTGATGCAGCGAACGGAACTGCCGCTCGTCCACCCGGACCGCGGTCGCGAGGTAAAGCAGCCGGTGCTGGCGTTCTTGCAGCAATCCGGACAGGGTTCGCAAAACGGTATCGAACCCGGTGAGTGAGCGCAGCGTCACCAACGCGGTGCGATCGGCGGGATGCTCCCACGCGCGAGTGCTGATATCAGGGAATACGGTGCGCACACGGTCCGGGCTGGTAGTCATGGGATGAAACCCCCCTCTTCCTGGAACTCTGTTGATTCGAGCTGGTGGCATTTCCTCTGATACAGTCTGCCCGTGTCTTCGATTGCCGTCCCGCAGGTCCGCCATGAATTGGCGTTGATCGCTGTCGGCAATCTCGCGGTCGCGGACATTCTCTGTCGCTGATCGGCGCCGGGCGCTGCTGCGCACCCATCTTTCTCTAGACTGGCGCGCAAACTTTTTCGCAGCAGTGTCCGTACCCCGACCTTCGGTCGACAAGTCGCGCCGCAGTTCTACCGCCGCGACAACTAGTCCATGTCGCGGCGGAGCGCATAGGAAAGGTTCCACCCATGTCACCCAGGTCCTTGCTCCTCGGATCCTCCCGATCGCACCGTCGCCCGGTGATCGCCGCGCTAACGGCTGTCGCCGCCGTAGTGCTTACCGCGTGCGGTGGTGGAGCGAGTGACACCGTGGGCGGAGGTGGGCCCGACGGCAGCGGCGGCACCCTCAACCTCTACGCCTACGCCGTCCCGAAGCCCGGTTTCGACAAGGTCGTCCCGGAGTTCAACAAGACCGATAAGGGCAAGGGCGTCCAGATCAACGGCTCCTACGGCGCCTCGGGCGATCAATCCCGCAAGGTCAAGGACGGCGCCGAGGCCGATATCGTCAACTTCTCGGTCGAGCCCGATATCACCCGCCTGGTCGACGCCGGTCTGGTCGATCCGAGCTGGAATGCCGACGCCACCAAGGGAATTCCGTTCGGCTCGGTCGTCGCGATCGTGGTGCGCAAGGGCAATCCGAAAGGCATCAAGGACTGGGACGATCTGCTCAAGCCAGGCATCCAGGTCGTCACCCCGAACCCGTTCAGCTCGGGCTCGGCCAAATGGAATCTGCTCGCGCCGTACGCGGCCAAGAGCGACGGCGGCAAGAACCCGCAGGCGGGTCTGGATTACCTGAGCCAGCTCATCTCCAAGGAGCATGTGCAGGTCCAGCCGAAGTCGGGCCGCGAAGCCACCGAGACCTTCCTGCAGGGCACCGGTGACGTGCTGCTGAGCTACGAGAACGAGGCGATTTTCTCCGAGCGCAACGGCGACCCGATCGAGCACATCGTGCCGCCGACCACCTTCAAGATCGAAAACCCGGTCGCGGTACTGAAGAACAGCAAGCATCTGGACACGGCGAACGCCTTCCGCGACTTCCTGTTCACGACCGAGGGCCAAAAGGCTTGGGCCTCGGCGGGATTCCGCCCGGTCGACCCGAAGGTGGCCGCCGACTACGCCAAGGACTTCCCGACTCCGCAGAAGCTGTGGACCATCGCCGATCTCGGTGGCTGGAAGACCGTCGACAAGGAGCTGTTCACCGCGAACACCGGTTCCGTCGCGGTCATCTACGACAAGGCCACCAAGTAAGTCGGTGATCCGAAACACCCCGCGGTGTGTGCGTCGGGCCCGGAGGAGGCAGCTTGCGTAACCACGGATGGCACCGCGCACACCGCAAATCGAAGCAGGATACTGGACGATCGTGACTGACAGCAGCAGCGCCGGGATCGGGCATGCGCCCGCTCCCGGCGGCTCCGAAGACGCCACCCCCAAGGCCGCCGGTCGCACCTGGTCGTGGCTGCGGGTAACCGGTTCGGTGGGTCCGCTCGGCATCGCCACCGCGGTGCTCTGGCTCAGCATCATCGTGCTGCTACCGCTGGCCGCCCTGACCGTCACCTCATTCGATGACGGCTGGTCCGGATTCTGGGATGCCATCACCGCACCCGCGGCCATCGACTCGCTGCGCATCACGGTGCTCGTCTCCGTGGTGGTGGCGGTCATCAATGTGGTGATGGGCACGCTGATCGCCTGGGTGCTGGTCCGCGACCAGTTCCCGGGCAAGAGCATCGTCAACGCGCTCATCGACCTACCGTTCGCGCTACCGACGATCGTCGCGAGCATCGTGCTGCTGTCGCTCTACGGGCCGCAGAGTCCGATCGATATTCACCTCAACGCCACCCAGCCCGGCCTCGTGGTGGCACTGGCCTTCGTCACGCTGCCGTTCGTGGTGCGTTCGGTGCAGCCGGTGCTCATCGAGGCCGACCGGGAGGTCGAGCAGGCCGCACTGTCCCTCGGCGCGGACAACTGGACCACCTTCCGCCGCATCGTCTTGCCGACCCTCGCGCCCGCCATCATCAGCGGCGGCGGGCTCGCCTTCGCCCGCGCCATCGGCGAATACGGTTCGGTGGTGCTGATCGGCGGCGCCATTCCGCGCAAGACCGAAATGGCCTCGCAGTACATCCAGAAGCAGATCGAGATCGATCGGCCGGTGAATGCGGCGGCGGTGTCGGTCGCACTGCTGGTCATCTCGTTCGCGACGCTGCTGGTGCTGCGGCTGTGGGCCGAGCGCACGGCGCGCAAGGAAGAGGAGGCGCGATGAATCTGTCCTGGCCGACTCGTATTTCGCTGCGCGTGGTTGCGCTCGGCTACCTGTTCATCCTGCTGGTGCTGCCGCTGATCATCATTCTGTGGCGCACCTTCGAGAAGGGGATCGGCGCGTTCATCGACTCGATCTCCACGCCCGCGGCGATTTCGGCATTCCAGCTGTCGATCCTGATCGTGGCGATCGTGGTCCCGGTGAATGTGATCTTCGGCATCGTCACCGCGATCGCCCTGGTGCGCGGCAAGTTCCCGGGCCGCACCCTGGTGCAGGGCATCGTGGATCTGCCCTTCGCTGTCTCGCCGGTCGTGGTCGGCGTCGCGCTGATCCTGCTGTGGGGTGCCGACGGTTGGTTCGGCGGACTCGAAGACGTCGGCTTCAAGGTGATCTTCAATCTGCCCGGCATGGTGATCGCGACGATCTTCGTCACGCTGCCGTTCGTGGTGCGCGAGGTCGAGCCGGTGCTGCACGAGATCGGCGACGATCAGGAGCAGGCCGCGGCCACCCTCGGCGCGTCCCGCTGGCAGACGTTCTGGCGGATCACCCTGCCCGCGATCCGCTGGGGCCTGACCTACGGTGTCGTGCTGACCGTCGCGCGTGCGCTCGGCGAATTCGGCGCGGTGATCATGGTGTCCTCCGCGCTACCGGGTAAATCGCAGACGCTGACCCTGCTCGTACACGGTCGATACATCAACGACCACAACACCTTCGGCGCATACGCCGCCGCGACCCTGCTGATGGGCCTTGCCCTCGTAGTCCTCCTGTTGATGACCCTCCTCGAACGTAAGCGGGGCACCAAGTGATCACCGTGACCAATGCGAAGAAGAACTACGGTTCCTTCGCCGCCCTGGACGATGTCAGCATCGAGATCCCCTCGGGAGAGCTGACCGCCCTGCTCGGCCCCTCGGGCTCGGGCAAGTCGACGCTGCTGCGCTCGATCGCGGGCCTGGAATCGCTGGACTCCGGCGTCGTAGCCATCGCGGGCAACGATGTCACCCACATACCGCCGCAGAAGCGCGATATCGGCTTCGTGTTCCAGCATTACGCCGCGTTCAAGCACATGACCGTGCGGGATAACGTGGCCTTCGGACTCAAGATCCGCAAGCGTCCCAAGAGCGAAATCGCCAAGCGCGTCGACGAATTGCTCGGCATCGTCGGCCTCGACGGCTTCCAGCACCGCTACCCGGCTCAGCTCTCCGGCGGCCAGCGTCAGCGCATGGCACTGGCTCGCGCGCTCGCGGTCGATCCGCAGGTGCTGCTGCTCGACGAGCCGTTCGGCGCGCTCGATGCCAAAGTGCGTGCCGATCTGCGCACCTGGCTGCGACGGCTGCACGAGGAGGTCCACGTGACCACCGTGCTGGTCACCCACGACCAGGAGGAGGCGCTCGACGTCGCCGACCGGATCGCGGTGATGAACAAGGGCCGCATCGAACAGGTCGGCAGTCCGGAGGATGTCTACGACCGGCCCGCCAACGAATTCGTGATGTCCTTCCTCGGTGCGGTGGCCCGGCTCAACGGACATCTGGTGCGTCCGCACGATATTCGCGTCGGCCGCGATGCGAGCATGGCGCTGGCCAAGGACGAGGGCACCGCGGAATCGGCGGGCGTCACCCGCGCCACTGTGGAGCGCGTGGTGCACCTCGGATTCGAGGTGCGCGTCGAGTTGCGCAATGCGGCCACCGGCGATCTGTTCGCCGCCCAGGTGACCCGCGGTGACGCCGAGGCGCTGCAGCTCAGCGATGGGGAAACCGTCTACGCCCGCGCCACCCGTATTCCGGAACTGCCTGCGGGATAAGCGCGAATTCGACTCCGCTTTATGGCCGCGGATTCCGCAAGCGCGAAATCCGTGGCCATTCCTGGCGTGTCGAAACCGAACTCCGGTTTCCACGTCATATTGTGCTGAATGCGAAACACCCGCTAGTGGGTTCCGGTGAATTATCGGAACGTAATCCGATGTGAGCATTCGCAATGGTCGTCGAACGCGGCCCGTATGCGGGCGGCGGGAAGTTGAACGATCACCATGTCGATTCGAAGACAGATATTTCTGGCGCTGGCCGCTGCCGGCGTCGCGGTGCTGATCCAATCCGGTCCGGCGATCGCCGCACCACCACCCGGAACGCCGGCAGTACGCGCACCGGATGGCCCGGTTATCACCGAGATTCCCGCGGACTCGCCCGAAGTGGCCGCGATCGGTCCGGAATCGGTGGGGAAGCCGATCCCGAACTCATATGGCGGTCTCACTCCGGCGCAGTTGACACCGCACGGAATCGAGGGCGAGCAACGGCATTTCACGCCGAATCCGGAGCAATGGGATAACGCGCGAACGATTGTCGAAGTGGTTCTGCGTCGTGATCTGCCCGCCTATGCGGCGGTGGTCGCGCTGGCCACCGCAATGCAGGAATCGCTGCTGCGCAACGTGACCGAGGCGATCGATCACGACTCGCTCGGGGTGTTCCAGCAGCGGCCGTCCGCGGGCTGGGGTACGTCCGAGCAGCTCACCGATCCGCGCTTCGCGACCGATCGATTCCTGGACGCACTGCTGGTCCACGCGCCTGATTACCAGGCGATGCCGCTGTGGCAGGCGGCGCAGGCCGCACAGCGCTCGGGCTTTCCGATGGCGTATGCGCGGTGGCAGGAGCAGGCCGCGCAGATGGTGTCGCGATTGCTCGGACCACGGCAGGGACCGGTGCGGCGGGCGGCGAGTGCCCAAGCGGTGCTGGGCTGTTGCTGACGAGTTGCCAATGGGTGTGATGGTTTTGATTTCCCGCACCGGAATCGCTCGCGAATTCCGGTGCGGGAAGTCGGAACTCGTTGCCGGAGCGGGCCTATCCGGCCGATGGCGGACTGGTCGGTTTCGATATGGCTCGGATCAGCTTGTTGCGGCGTATTCGGCAACCTCGATGGGGTCTGATCAGGGCTTTTCTCGCATATAAGACGCGGGAGCGGCGAGCTGGCTGCCTGCTGGCAAACGGCTACAGGGCATCGTTGAATTCCGGCGCGCCGTAAGAAGATCCGGCCACGATATCGGCGCGTCACCTCCCGTGCCAGGTGAGCCGGGATCGGTGCTATTGCTATGCAACCTGTGTCAGTGGCGGCGGCATGCGGACAATCGTGTGTCCGGTGGTTGGCAGGCCGGTCGCGGAGTGGTTGCGTGAACAAGGTTCGAAGCAAATCGGCTCGGCGATCAGAGGATTGCGATGGCGGTTGGTCTTGGTTTGAGCATAGGCACGGTGAACACGGTTTCCGCTCTGGCGGAGGAGGGTTCGGCCAAGGCTCCACCCGGTCGCCGCTCCGCCGCCGAACGCTCGCCCGCCGTCACCCGCCGCACCACCCTCACCTTCGACAGCACCGGAATGGCCAGGGTCGGCATGATTCCGCGGCACGGGCGCGCCATCACCGAATTCGCCGATCTGAGTCAACGCAAGACCAAGCAGGCCAGGGTCGGGCACCGCGCGCTGAGCGCGGCCGATCTGATCGCGGTCGTCGCGGATTGTCTGATCACCGAGGCGCATCGTGATCGTCGAGCGGTCGGTGCGGGTGTCATGCTGACGCATCCCGCGGGCTACACCGAAGGCCAGTTGGGGGATTTGCGCGCGGCGCTGGATGCGATCGGCCTGACCCGTGTCGCGCTGGTCGCCGAACCCGTCGCGGCAGCCACCTGGCTCGAGGTCGAACGCGGACCGCTGATGCCGGGCCTGGCCCTGGTCTATGACCTAGGTGGAGCAAGCCTCGACATCACCCTGGTGCGAGTCGGCGCGGGCTGTCCGCACAATCCGATCGTCGGGTCGCCGATTCGTTCGACGGAATTCGGCGGACGTGCCTTCGGCGCGTTGGTCGCCGCGCGGGCCGCGAACGGGACCGTACCTGCCTCCATCTCCGGTGCGATCACCGGCGCCACCGCCGATGAATTGCGCACCATCCATATCCGATCGTCGCTGAATCTGGTCTATCGCTGTCTGCGGATGGCGGATGTGACCATGGCCGATGTGGACTGCGTGCTGGTGGTCGGCGGCGCGGCCCGGCCGGTCGAGGTAGCCCAGGTGCTCGCCGGTGAACTGGCGCGTCCGGTGATCACGGCCCCGGATCCGGAACGCACGATCGCCGACGGCGCCGCCATCATGGCGCGTCGCGCCGCCGCCGCGGACGAGGAGACCACCGGACATCAGCATCGGCGCAAACCACGCAGAGCGACGACGCGCGCCCTTTTACTTTCACGGCGCACCAAGCGCCGCTTGACCCGGGTGGCGATCGCGGCGGGGATGTCGGCCGCTGGAGTGGTGCTCGCGCTGGCGCTGCCCGCCGACTCCGTGGTCGCGAGCTTGTCGCAACTCGGGCTGCGGTAAAGGCGGACCCGGCGGCGCACCGGGTCGTTGCCGGGAATGCCGATCATGTGCCAGGTTGACGTGACTCCTCGTAGGTGTAACTATGGGATACAGTAAATGTGTCCCACGAGGAGAGGCAGTGACGACGATGTCTACAGCCGTGACGCCCGCAGTCGATCCCGATCTGGCGAAGGCGCAGGAGTATGCCGCCAAGCTGCTGCTGCTCTCCGAAGGTTCGGTGAACAAGCACTTCGACCCCTTCGAGGACATCGACTGGGACAATCCGGATTTCGCCGCCGATGCCGGTGAAGAGCGCTGGGTGCTGCCGGTATCCGGCGATGCGCTCGGTCGCCACCCCTGGTATCGGGCGCTGCCGCTGGATCGGAAGATCGCGATCGGCAAGTACCGCCAAGCCAATGTCGCCAAGGTCGGTCTGCAGTTCGAATCCATCCTGATCAGCGGCATGGTGACGCACAGCTTCGGCCTGCCCAACGGTTCGCCCGAATTCCGTTACTGCTCCCACGAAATGATCGAGGAGCACAACCACACCCTGATGTTCCAGGAGATGGTGAACCGGATCGGCATCGACGTACCCGGTATGGGCCCACTCGTGCGCAAGTTCAAGTACATCGGTGCGCCGGTGGCCGCCTTGTTCCCGAACCTGTTCTTCATGGCCGTGCTCGCGGGTGAGGAGCCGATCGACCACATTCAGAAGGCGATCCTGCGCTCGGGCGAGGACGTGCACCCGATCATGCGCGGCGTAATGGCGATTCACGTCGCCGAGGAAGCGCGCCACATCTCCTTCGCGCACGAATTCCTGAAGCGGCATGTGCCCGAGAAGAATGCAGCCAATAAATTGGTGCTCTCGATCGTCATGCCGATCGTCATGTTCATCCTCGGCCGCTCCATTTACACCCCGCCCCGGTCGTTCTTCAAGGAATTCGATATCCCGGACGAGGTGCGCAAAGAGCTGTTCTACGGTTCGAAGCAGGCCAAGCAGGAGTTCAGCGACTTCTTCGGCGATGTGCGCACGCTGGCCAATGACATCGGCCTGATGAACCCCATCGGCAAGGCGGTCTGGAAGCTGCTGAATATCGACGGCCACACCACCCGCTACCGCTCCGAGCCGTTGCGCTCGGCCAAGGCCGGCTGACGTGCCGTACGTCGTCACGCAGTCCTGCTGTAGCGACGCGTCCTGCGTCTACGCCTGCCCGGTCAACTGCATCCATCCCACGCCCGACGAACCCGATTTTCTGACGGCGGAGATGCTCTATGTCGACCCGCAGGCGTGCGTGGACTGCGGCGCGTGTGCCAGTGCATGCCCGGTCGATGCCATCACGTCATCGAAGAAGCTGACCGACGAGCAGCAGCCGTTCATCGAGATCAACGCCGACTTCTATCGGCAGGCGCGGCCGCGGCCGCTGCTGGCGAAGCCGGTGCCCGCCGCGGAGATCCATACCGAGCGTCAGCCGCTACGGGTGGCGATCATCGGATCCGGGCCCTCGGCCATGTACGCGGCCGATGAACTGCTGACCCAGCCCGACGTCACTGTGACGGTCTTCGACCGGCTTCCGGTACCCCACGGACTCGCCAGATACGGCGTCGCGCCGGACCACGCCAAGACCCGGCAAGTCAACAAGCTCTTCGATATCATCTCGGCGCAGCCCGGTTTCGAGTCATACCTGAATATCGAAGTGGGCAAACATATTTCGCACCAGGAGCTGCTCGCCTACTTTCACGCGGTGATCTACGCGGTCGGTGCGTCCTCGGATCGTAAGCTGGACATTCCTGGAGAAGGTTTGGCGGGAAATGTATCTGCCACCGACTTCGTCGCCTGGTACAACGGGCATCCAGATCACGCCGAGTGCACCTTCGATCTGTCGCAGCGCCGGGCCGTCATCGTCGGCAACGGCAATGTGGCACTCGATGTGGCGCGCATTCTTGCCAGCGATCCGGAAGCGTTGGCAGGCACCGATATCACACCCTATGCGCTGCAGGTCTTACGGGAGAGCAAGATCGAGGAAGTGGTCGTGCTCGGGCGGCGAGGTCCGGCCGAATCCGCTTTCACGGTACCGGAATTCGTCGGACTGCTCGGCGCGGATGTCGATATCGCCATCCAGGGTGAACTGCCCCCGGTGACCGGCGAACTGCCGTATCACATCGAGCAGAAGCTGCGGCTGCTGCACAAGGTGGCCGACCGGCCGTTCGGTACGCGCAAGCGGATCGTTTTCCGGTATCTGGCCGCGCCGACCGCGATTCTGGGCACCGACGAGGTAACCGGCATCGAGCTGAGCCGCAACGAACTCGTCACCGATCCGGATGGTCGCGTCCGTGCGGTGGCGACGGGGGAGACCGAGCGGTTGGATACCGGGTTGGTGCTCACCTCGGTGGGTTATCGCGGTGTTGCACTGCCGGGCTTGCCGTTCGACGAGCAGGCCGCCGTGATTCCTAATCTGAACGGCCGCGTGCTGGAACATTCCGGTGGTGCGGTGCTGCCCGGAATGTATGTCACCGGCTGGATCAAGCGTGGTCCCACCGGATTCATCGGTACCAACAAATCCTGCGCGCAGGAGACGGTTCGGCAGTTGGCCGATGATTTCAACGCCGGTCGGTTACGTGAACCGGCAGGTAAGGCGCAGGATTTCGATCACCTGGTGCACCGCCGTCGGCCCTCGGTCCTGGTCCGCCGAAGCGCGGTGCGAACCGGTATCGTGCGTCGCCTGCTCGCCCGCGCCTGAGCAGCGGCGCAAGCGCGCCCATGTCTTAATCGTGCTGTGTAACGGTTTTCGCCTTCCGCCGACATGGTGTGTGCGCGGTAGGGTCCGTGACGACGGTCGGCACCTCGGCGCACGGCGACGCGATGAGGGCGAATGCCGGACCGAGGTGCCGATTGGCGACTATTTGGCGGTGAACCCACCGTCGATCGCGAGCGCCGCGCCGGTAATGAAACTGGCCTCGTCGCTCAGCAAATAGGCGCAGAACGACGCGATCTCCTCCGGCTTGCTGATCCGGCCGAGCGGATGCAGTGCGGCGATGGCCGCTTCACCCTCGGGCGTCGCACCCATCGAGTTGCGGAAAGCGGGCGTATCGACGGCGCCGGAGACCAGCGCGTTGACACGAACACCCTGTTCAGCGACCTCCAGCGCCACCGCGCGGGTCAGCCCGACGACGCCGTGCTTGGCCGCCACATACGGTGCCACCGAGCCCATGCCGACCACGCCGAGGTTCGAGGCGTTGTTGAGGATCGCGCCGCCGCCGGAGGCGACAATCGCCGGAACCTGGTGGCGCAGACCGTAGAACACGCTCGTCAGATTGAGTTCGAGATCGGCGCGCCAGCCCGCCTCGTCGATCTGCTCGATCGGGCCGAAGGCATTGACGGCGCCCGCATTGTTGAATGCCGCGTCCAGCCGACCGTATTCGGTGAGGGCTGCTTGCGTCAGCCGGGCGACCTCGTCCTCGACGGTGACATCGGTCGGCACGAAGATCGCCCGGCCACCCGCCGCGCGGATATCGGCCGCGACCTGCTCGCCCGCGTCTTTACCACGTGCGCCGAGCGCCACCGCCGCACCCTCGGTCGCTGCCCGGAGGGCCACCGCCTTGCCGACGCCCGAGCTGGCCCCGGTGACGAGCATGACCTTGTCCGCGAAACGTGTCGACATCGTCTTCGAATTCCCTTCTCGTTCTTCAGATTTCATGAGCGATGAGGCGGCTCGGGAACTCGGCTCGTTCGAGCGCGCTTGCTCATCGCTGAATCCAGTCAAGCGGTCGGGGAGTGGTGCTGCTGGCGGAAATCAGCCGTTGCGTTTGACGCGTCATATTCCGACGGTTGGGACGCTCGTACTATGAAATCTGCAGTGCTGGCAACAGTTTGGTTACCGACCGGTCGGTGTGTGTTGCCGGTTCTGGGTGGTTCTGTTCGGTAGGGCAGATCCGGGGCTCGATTTGAGTTACTGTGTGGTAGCGGAATCTGGCTTACCGCAGTGAAATCGGGCCTTCGGTCGCGAAACGCCGAACGTCCAGGGGTCTGGATGAATCTTTCTCATGCGATCTAGCTGGGAGTTTTAAACAGGGCCAACGGAAGCCGAACGTTTCATATCAAATCGACATCCGAATCGATCCGGCAGCAGCTAACCTGTGGGTGCTGTTTGGGAAGCGACCGCGGCCACATGGATCTTCTATGTGATGGACGTGGTCTCGGTGCGTTGACGGGATAGCGAATGACTACAGGTCTGGGTTTCAGCATCGGTTCAGTGAACTCCGTGTCCGCCATGGTGACCGGCGAGCGACCGTTGTCGTCGGTGCGGACGCGCCGCACGGCAGTGACCTTCGACAGTGCGGGTGGCATCCGAATCGGGGGGATCCCCCAATTCGACATGGCGGTAACGGATTTCGCCGACCTGGCGCGCGAACCCGAGTCGATCGTCGTGGGCGGTCGGCTCTGGTCACCCGCGAACCTGGTCGCCGCCGTGGTGAACGGCCTGCTCGAATCCTTCCCGCCGACCGCGGGAGCCGTGGCCACCTATCCCGCATGCTATTCCGATAAGCAACTGTCGCTGCTACGGCAGGCATTGAATCTGGCCGGTGCCGCGGATGTGCTGCTCATACCCGAACCCGTCGCGGCCGCGGAGTGGCTCGAACAGGAACGCGGACCGCTCGAGCCCGGCTTCGTGCTGGTGTACGACCTCGGCGGGTCTTGCCTCGATGTGTCCATGGTGCGGGTCGGACCGGACTGGGACGATCACCCGATTGTCGGAAAGTCCGTGCGCTCCTACGATTTCGGCGGTCGGCCGCTCGGTTCGATGATCGCGCGGTATGCCCGGGTCGCCGAACCCGGTGACAACGGGTCGATGCTGCAGATGACCTCGATTGTCGATATCACCAGCATGCGTGCCCAGCACATCCGGGATTCCCTCGATGTGGTCCACGAATGTGTGGAATCGACGGGACGGTGCCTGTCCGATATCAGCTGCATCCTGCTGGTCGGTGGCGCCACCCGTCCGGTCGAGGTCGCGCGCATCCTTGCCGAACTCGGCCGACCGGTGGTGATGTCGAGCGATCCGGGGCAGACCGTCGCGGTCGGCGCCGCCGGCTATGCGGCCCGCAGCTTCGCACCGCTGTCGACCGGTGGCCGGCATCGAGCGCCGAAGGTCGCCGTATTCTCCAGTGCCGCAGTGGCTTCCGCGGTGGCTGTATCGGCCGTCACGGTATTCGGCGGCCCGAACATCTCGCAGATGCCGTCCCTGGTGGATGCCTTGCCGGGCAGCTTTCCGATAGACAACCTGCTGCTCGAGCCCGATGTCGAAGCGCTCGCGGAGGCCGGTTCGGCGGCGGTTGGCTGGGCGACCACAACCGCGGGTTTCGGCTATTCCGGTCGACCGGCCTACAAGGTCGCTTCCGTCGCCCATACGACGCCGATCGGACCAACGATCGGCCCGTCCGTGGCCGAGGCACACGGCGGCAGTCACAGCGAACCACGCGGTGGGACAGCACATTCCGGTGGCGTCACCTACGCCGACCCCGCTCAGTTCCTGAACCCGCTGCCATTCATCCGAAGCCCGCGGACGATCCCCGCCGTGCCGTTCCAGCCTTCGGCGCCCATCCCGAGCGTCAGCCTTCCGGGTTCGGCTCCCGCCCCGACCAATTCGACTCCCACCGTTCCGGCTGGCACCACAACGCCCCCGGGTACTGCGACCCCGGCGACCGGCGGTACCTCGACGGGCGCTGGTGTACCGGGTACGACTTCGGGCGAAACATCCACCGGGACTGCGGCATCGGGCGGATCCGCCTCGGATGGCAGCACGGGTGATGCGTCCGGCGGCACGACTTCGGGCGCGAGCAGTTCGACGTCGGGAAATTCTCACAACGGCGGTTCGTCGGGTAGTACCTCGGGCGGCTCGACAAGCACTGGCGCTTCAGGTGGTTCGACCGACGGCAGTACCTCGGGCAGTTCTGGGGATGGTGGTGCCTCAGGCGGATCCACGAGCGGTGGTGGATCGGGTTCGACGGGTGGTGGTGCGTCGGGTGGTTCGACGAGTGGTGGTGGATCGGGTTCGACGGGTGGTGGCGCTTCGGGTGGTTCGACTGGCGGTGGTATGTCGGGTGGTTCGACTGGCGGTGGTATGTCGGGTGGTTCGACTGGCGGTGGTATGTCGGGTGGTTCGACTGGCGGTGGTATGTCGGGTGGTTCGACTGGCGGTGGTATGTCGGGTGGTTCGACTGGCGGTGGTATGTCGGGTGGTTCGACTGGCGGTGGTATGTCGGGTGGTTCGACTGGCGGTGGTATGTCGGGTGGTTCGACTGGCGGTGGTATGTCGGGTGGTTCGACGAGCGGCGGCACGGTCGGCGGTTCGACCGGAGGTCCCTCCTCCAGCGGCAAGTTCTCCGGCGGAACCACTTCCGGCGGCAGCACCAGCTCGGGCGGCGCCTCCTCCGGTGGTATCTCCTCACACGGTTCGGGCGGCTCCGGCGGTGGCGGCGGTGCCCGCAGGTAGTCCGCAGTAGTACTCCTCGGGGGGGCGCAGCGCAGCGCCTGCATGGAGGTTGGCGGCGGCGGGCGATCGTCTACTGAGCGCGGCCGGGTTTGAGCTTGCGCGATTGCACGGGTCGGTGGAGCGGTGTTGGCCGATTGTGGGCGGTGCCCGCAGGTTGTCCGGGGTGGTATTCCGGGCGGAGTGGTGAAGTCGTTGATACGCACGGCCGCCGGTGCTGCATCCGAACGCCATGTACGTGCACGGGTCTGCACTCCTAGCGTTGGTAAGTGCGGGTTACCGTTCGGAGTTGGCGTGACACTTGCGATCCCGCCGATATTCGGCCTCGCCACGCGTTCGGGAGAATCCCAGGACTTCTTCGTCTGCCACAGCGTCGAATACGAGCTGCGCGTGCAGTGTGCACCGACCTCGACCCATGCCGATCGGTGATGGTGGCGACCATCCGCTTCGACCCGAGATGGCGTGCTGTGCGTGTGGACCGTTGCGCGGTCGGCATCGCTGCTTCGGCTGCACTGGTGCGGGTGGCACTTCGTGCCGAGATCCTCTGGCGGAGCAGTGGGTGGCGGCTCTCGTGGGTGGGCTCTGGCTGAGGGGTGGAGACCGCAGCGTGGCCACGGGGCAGCGCCTGCGAATTCCGCCGTCCGAACCGACTGCGCTATCGCGAAGCCCGCCGCCGCCAGACATAGTCACCGTGGCAGCATCGGTGGTTGGGTGAAAGTCGCTGGTCCGCATGGCTGTTGGGGGCGAGGCGGACTGCCGTGCTCGGGTAGATCCGCACCGTTTGTCAGAATTCGCACTTCTTCTCGGCGCTCATGAGGGGCGCGGGTTCCGTGACGGAGCGCGGCTGTTCGTTTCGCTGGTCTGTCAGCGAGTGATGGGCACATCCGGACCGGTCGAATTTCGATGACGCCGAGTGCCATAGCGATGCACAATGGGTTGGTGGTACACGGGGGACCTCAGCTTATTGCGCTGGATGTCGATGGAACGTTGCTGCAGACGGGATCGCCGGTCAGTGAACGGGTGATCGATGCTGTGCGGGCGGCGGTGGCGGCGGGGGCGCATGTGGTTGTGACGACCGGGCGGACGTTGATGACCACGCGGCCGGTGCTGCAGGAGCTCGGGCTTATCGATGGACATGCGTTGTGTTCCAACGGCGCGGTGCACATCGATGTGGCGAGGGGGGAGCCGGTGGCGGTGCAGACCTTCGATCCGGGGCCCGCGGTCATCGCCCTGCGAGCTCTGTTTCCGGAGATGATCTTCGCGGTGGAGAAGGTCGGCATCGGCACGTGGGCCACGGGCGTCAGTCCGGGCGAATTCTCTATCGGCGAATACGTTCTCGTCGATGACGGCGCGTTGAGCAGCGAGCCGACCCCGCGACTGAACGGCTGGTGGCCCGACGGTTCCCTGGAAGAGATGCTGCGCCTGCTCACCCGACTGCGGGTACCGGGTGCGAGCTGGGTACACGGCGAATTCGGCCCGTGGCTTACCGTTTCGCGCCGGGGCGTCTCCAAGGGGTGGGCACTGGAGCGACTGCGCACCGCACTCTGCATCCCCCGAGCCGCCACCCTCGCCATCGGCGACGGCTACAACGACCGCGAAATGCTGCACTGGGCAGGACATTCCGTAGCAATGGCGAACGCACCGAACGAAGTTCGCAACTGGGCAGACGAAGTCGCCGACGACGTCGCCGCCGACGGCGTCGCCAAAATCCTGGAGCGCTGGTTCCGCCACTGACCTGGACCGATGATCACCGTACGTTGGTGGTGGCAAACATCGAGAGGCCCACTCCACCAACGCATTCTCGGGCAAGGCTGGCCGTCGGCGACGTCACGAAAGGGTGGGCAAACCCCGAGAACGGACTCGCCGTCGACGCGTTCTCGGGGCAAGCGCGCCCGGGGCGGGTGTTCAGGCGCGGCCGAGGATTTCCAGGTAGTGGGGGTTCTGCATGATGCCGAGGACGTTGCCGAAGGGGTCTACTACCGAGGCGGTGATGAAGTCTCCATTGCCGCGTGGTGTGATCGGTTCGTATTCCTTGGCGCCGAGGGCCACGAGTCGGTCGAAACTTGCCTGCACATCGTCGACGTGCCAGTTCAGGATTGCTCCGCCGGGGGCGTTCTGTGCGCCTGCGGGGGCGAATTTGCGATTGATGATCCCCAGTTCGTGCTGGTAGTCGCCGATGCGGAATTCGTAATATCCGCCGGGCACCGCGTAGTACGGGTCGAGGCCGAGGACCTCGATGTACCAGTCCTTCGCGGCCTCGAGGTCGTCGGCGTAAAACGAAACGGTGGCCATTCCTCGCAACATCTTTGTCTCCTCTGATCGGGTTCTGTGCGATCCATGATTCCGCCTGAAGTGCTCACCGAATGAGCACTTTTTTCGGCAGAATTGCGCTCATGCGAGCAGACCGATTGGTGGCGACCCTGTTGCTGATGCAGACCCGCGGACGGGTGACGGCTTCCGAGATCGCCGCCGAACTCGAGGTATCGGTCGCCACCGCGCGCCGCGATCTGGAGGCGCTCTCGTCCGCGGGAGTTCCGGTCTATCCGCAGCCGGGCCGCGGCGGTGGCTGGTCGCTGGTCGGCGGCGCGCGCACGGATCTCAGTGGCCTCACCGAACCGGAGGCTCGCGCGCTGTTCCTGTTGGCGGGCCCGTCCGCGAGCGCGGTGCCCGAGGTGAAGTCGGCACTGCGCAAGCTGGTGCGCGCGCTCCCACAGACCTTCCGCACCGATGCGGAGGCCGCGGCCGACGCGGTGGTGATCGATCCCGCGCGCTGGGGTGAGCACGATCAGACCCGGCCGCAGCTCGTCGAATTGCTGCAGCGCGCGGTCGTCCAACGCCGCAAAGTGCAGCTGACATACGAGCGGGCAGGGGAGCGCACCCGGCGCGCCGTCGACCCGTGGGGCCTGATCGACAAGGACGCCATCTGGTATCTGATCGCAGGCACCGACCGCGGCAGGCGCACCTTCCGCGTCGATCGCATCGTCGAGGCCACGATCACCGACGAAATTGCGCACCGTCCTGCGGATTTCGATCTATCCACCGCCTGGGCGGAGGTGGTCGGCGAGGTCGAACAGCGTCGTGCCGCCACATCCGCCACCGCACTCATTGCGCCGCAACTACTTCCGGTCCTGCGCAAGCAGCAGGGGCGACACTGTGAGGTAGACGGCCCGGTGGCCGACGGTCGCGTTCAGGTCCGCATCACCGCACCGACACCGCGCATGATCGCCCAACAATTGGCGGGCTGGGGTGCCGAAATCGAAGTGCTGGCACCGCGATCTGTGCAGGCGGAGTTGGCCGTACTCGGTGCCGAACTCGTCGATCGATACGGTGAGTGACCGCAACGGCAAATCGAATCACGCAGATCGATCCGCGCACCGCGAATGATCGTGGTGCACGCTCGGACTTTCAAGAACGCAGGCCGCATGATGATCGCCGGAATGCCGCCATTGGCTGTGAGGGGCACATTCGCGGGGGTGGCCTCGGCCGATCCGGGAACCGCCCCCGCGCTGGTCGCCTGCCTCGGTGGTGCAGCTAATTTCCGAGTCGGAGCCGGTGGCGGTGGGCATCTCGCTCGACGATGTCGCCACCCCTCCGGATGCGAAGAACCACGACCCGCCGGCCAATGGCGCCGCCGGTGCACTCGCGGGTGCGGTCGGTTCGGGAGTGCCCGGCGTTGCGGCGTGCTTGTCCGGGTTCATCGTCGTAGCGATTCCGTGCGGTATCAGCGGCGCGCTCACCGGTGCACGGGGGACGTCATCGGTCTGTTGCTCGGGCCATGGCTCCGGGCGCGGTGCCGCAGGTTCTGCCCTGATCCGCATTCACTATGGGCTTCGGCGTTTGCGAACGCCGATCAGGTATCCGGCTCGGCGGTTGCACGCCGAGAATATGTCGCCCTCGGCAGTCATAAGCGTCGAGGAGAAGACCACCGGACCGCGTCCGAGTGACAAGCTCGAACGCGGCCTGGTTTCGATCAATGCGCGGGTTCGGGCAGCAGCCTGTGCAGTGCGCGCACCATTTCGGTGGCCACCACCGCATGCCCGCTCATCGTGAAGTGAATGAGATCGGCGCTCATCACATCCGGCCGCAGCCGCAGCGGATGGTCCCAGAACTCCACCAGCACAGCGTCGTAACGAGCGGCCAACTCGCGCGTGATGTCGTTGAGCGCCGACATCCGGTCCCGCATCGGGCGCATCGGCGCCATCCGTTCCGCCTCCCACACATCGGCGAGGGTGAAGGTGCTCACCTGTGCCCCGCCGCGGGCAAGCGCGCCGAAGATCGCGTCGAGATTCGTGCGCAACTCGTCGAGATTGCCGCCGGGAGTGAACAGATCGTTTCCGCCGCAGCTGATATGCACCAGATCCGGTGCGAATTCGAGCACCTGCGGCAGTTGATCGGCGCGTACCTGCGCGGACGTCGCGCCGATCCGGCCGGTATTCAGATATGCCAGAGCGGGATTCGTCGCCGTCAACACCGCGGCGACGCGATCTGCCCATCCGGCGGTGTCGTACCCGGGGCTCGGATCGCCGACGCCATGGGCGATCGAATCCCCGATTACCGCGTAGCGCTGCCAGGGCGCGTCGGCGAGCAGTTCGAGTGCGGCGGTGTTCGACAACAGCATCGGGTCGTTGGCTTCGGTACGAATATCGTTGTGCGTCACGGTGACTCCTAGCTCTGGGCAGGAACGGCAGCAGGGATGCGCGCCGGAATCGCGATAACCAATGCGGACGCGATACCGATGCCCGCGCAAACGGCGAACAGCGTGTGGAAGGCGGCCAGCGCATCGTCGGCATCGGCGGCGAAGACCGCGGCCAGCACCGCGACGCCGAGCGCGCCGCCCACCTGCCTGGCGGTCAGATTCATGCCGATTCCGGCCGCGAAGCGTTGCGGCGGAAGCGAACTCGCGGCGGCGGTGCCGAGCACCGTCACAACGATCCCGACGCCGCCGCCACCGAGCAGCCCAGCTGGTACCCACGCGGACCAGAGCGCCGGTGTCGGCCCGAAGGTATCGGTGCTCATCCACACATTGGTGCCGGTGTACATCAGCGCCCCGAGAATACCGAGCCAGCGCCGCGTGCTCGCCGCCGTGACGCGACCGGCAATCGTCGCGGTCACCATCGAGGACACCGCGCCCACCGTCAATGCCGCGGCCGAGCCGAGCACCGAATACTGCCAGATCGCATCGAGGAACAGCGGTCCGGCGAGCAGCCAGGCGAACATGGTCGCACCGAAGGCGAACGAGGCGGCATTGGCCAGCGCATACGGCCTGCTCTGCCACAATTCGACCGCGATGGCCGGATTGTGGTGGCGCACAGAGCGAATCAGTGCGGCCACGATCAGCAGTGCGCCGACGCCGAGTACAGCGAGTGTGCCGGGTGCGGTCCAGCCCCATCGCTGCCCCTCGGTCACCCCGGCGACCACGCCGCCGAGTCCAAGAGCAATGGCGATGGTCCCGATGGGGTCTGGCAGCGCGCTGCCGGGCTGACGGATATCGGGCACGGGAATGCGCAGCCCGGGCGCGATCAGCACGATCGCCACCGGGATATTGATGACGAATACCGCTCGCCAGCCGAAGGTCTCGACCAGCGCGCCGCCGATCGCAGGACCGACCACCGCGGCGAAGCCGCCTGCGGCAGACCAGGCTCCGATGGCCGCACCGATCTTCTCGCGCGGGGTGACGGTGAGGACGAGTCCGAGTGCGGACGGCACCATCAGCGCCGCCGTCGCACCTTGCAGCAGGCGTCCGGCAATGAGCCAGCCCGCGGTGGGCGCGAGACCGCACAGCAGGGATGTCATGGCGAAACCGGCCAGTGCGATCAGGAACAGCCTGCGCCGTCCGAGGGTGTCGGCGAAGCGGCCCGCCGGGGTGAGCAGTGCCGCGAAGGCGATGGCATATCCACTGACCACCCAGGTCAGCGTGGTTGTCGCGGTACCGGGAAAGTCGCGGGCGATCGAGGGAAACGCGATATTGACGACGGACAGATCCAGGAAGGCGATGAACGCTGCGCCACAGGCGATGACGAGCGTGCGCACGGCGGCCTTCGAGGTCGGCGGACTGTCGGTCCGCTCGGATACTTCGGTCATGAGGAGATCCTTCGATGAGGCGAAATCTAAACGTACGACCGTTCGTGCAATAAACGTACGACCGTGCGTTCGTATTTGCAACCCGGAAGTGGAAGAATGGCCTCATGGCCGAGTCGACATCCACCGCGCAGGGCACCGATCAGCGCCTCGCCAAGGGCGCCCGCTCCCGGGCCTCGATCGCCAGACATGCCGCCGACGTGGCTTCCATCGAGGGGCTGACCGGTCTGAGCATCGGCCGTCTCGCGACCGATCTCGGCATCAGCAAAAGCGGGATTGCCACCCTGTTCGGCACCAAGGAAGCGCTGCAGGTCGCCGCGGTGAAGGTGGCCCGTGAGGCCTTCGTCGAACGAGTGATCGCGCCCAGCCTCAGCGAACCGCGCGGCCTACCCCGCCTGCGCGCCATCATGGACCGCTGGTTCGACCACATCACCGACCCGACTTTTCCGGGCGGCTGCTTCCGGGTGGCCACCATCGCCGAATTCGACAGCAAGCCCGGCCCGGTCCGCGACGCCATCGCCGAGGATCGCGGCGAATGGCTCGACTTCTTGGCCAAGCAGATTCGGCACGCGCAGGAACAGGGCGATCTCGCCGGTCGCGACGCCGATGCCATGGCTTTCGAATTCGACGCGGTGATCAGCGCGGCCAATACCGCCCTGCAGATGGGTGATGATCGCGGTGTCGCCACCGCGCACACCATCGTGAACGGGCTACTGGGCTGAGATCCTCTGCTTACGCGTCGGGATGCAGCACGCGTGATGAATCACCCGGAGCGGGTGCCTTGAATCGCGGCAAGTCGGCGATGAGGTCGGACAGTTGACGGCTGGTTCGCTGCACTGTGCCGTCGGGACGGATGAGGGCACCGCGTCTGTGCCCGAGCCAGCGTCGCAACGCACCCTGAGCGATGACGATGACACCGCCGTGCTTTTCGATCTCGCGGCGCTGTGCCGGTGTCGGCTGGACAGCGGTGACGATCGCGAAACGCCCCGCCGCGATATCGTCGAAGCGACGGCCGTCGAGGAGTACGTTCGGGACCAGTTTGCCCGCCTGCCCTCGGTAAAAGCGATGCGCCACAACAAGTTCGGATCGGTGCAGCGGCGGCGTCTGTCCGTTGGTGACCAGTTCGGCGAAGCCGGGCAGGTGGTGCACCCGGGGCGCCATGAGGCGGCGTAGCAGATTTCCGAACTCACCGCCGTCGGTCATGGCCCATCCGATGAACTTGGCGAGCCTGATCATGGCGTGCGCGTGCGGTTTTCGTTCGATTTCGTAGGTATCCAGGACGCTCGCCGACAGGTCTTCGGCGAGGACGCCCGCGAGCTTCCAGGCCAGATTGGTCGCATCGCGTAACCCGGCGCCCATGCCCTGCCCGATGAACGGTGGGGTCAGGTGGGCGGCATCGCCGAGAATGAACATCCGGCCGGAACGCCAGCGGTCGGCGAGCTGAGCGCGGAAGGTGTATTCGGCGACGCGCACGAGCCGGAGTTCCCCGGACGGAGTGTTCCCGGTCCAAGGTGCGATCAGTGGCTGCAGACTCGTCAAATCGCCATAGTCTGCGGCGGTTTCACCGGGGCGGAGTCGGAATTCCCAGCGGTAGCGAGTCGTTCCGATCCGCATGTAGGTCGCGGCACGCACCGGGTCGCAAACCTGGTGCACTCCTTCCCATTCCCCGAAGTCGGCAGCGGTGTCCACATCGACCACGAGCCAGCGCTGTGCGAAGTTCAGATCGCGCATCGTGGCTCCGATCGCGGACCGGACCACGCTGTTGGCACCGTCGCAACCCAGCACATATCCGGCCAGGACCGAATCGGCCGCGCCGGTCGCGCGATCGGTGAAATCGACACGTACGCAGTCGTTTTCCTGCGTCACGTCGACGACCTCGGCATTGCCTCGGAGGGTGATGCCGGGATACCGCCGCACATTGGCACGCAGGATTGCTTCGAGCTCCGGTTGGTCGAATAGATTCGCCTCCGGGTAGCCGTTGGCGCCGCCCGCCGGATCGCGATCGAATTGGGCGAGTACCCGCATATCGGGGTCGATCAATCGCAGGCCCAGCGCCGGACGCGAAATCGCGTCGAAGTCGTCCCCTACGCCGAGACGTGCGAGTATCCGGCGGATTTCACCGTCGAGATGTACCGCCCGAGGCTGCGGATATATGCCGTCCCACCGTTCCAGCACCAGGGTTTCGATGCCGTATTCGGCCAGCAGCGTCGCCGCGGTGAGGCCTGATGGGCCCGCACCGACGACGACCACCGGAACCGACTTCATCGGCTCGCGCCGATCACGAGATTCACTGCCGGACCACGACTTTCCAGCGGATTGCATACCTGCCGAGGATTGCGGTGGCGACACCGTCGGCGGCGGCTGCCAGTTCGACGGTCACGACGATCGCCCCGTCGTCTACTGCCGCCGTGACGCTGTGCACCCCGGCGACTTGTTCGAGTGCGTCCTGCAGTTCACGTCGAGTCGCATCGGCGCGCAGCCCGAGCTTGTATGGCTTACCGACATCGGTGACCGGCAATGCATCCAGGACCACAACGGATTTCGGTACGGCCGCTCGTTCGGGCACCCGTTCGCTCGCCCACGTGAGCAGTTCCGGCTCGGTGACATCGGCATCGGCTTGCAGCGTGACATAGGCGACTGGTACTTCACCGGCGTGGACATCGGGACGTCCGACGGCACCGGCAGCGGTGACGTGCGGATGTGACAGGAGTGCGTCCTCGATCAGCGCCGGGTCGATATTGTGGCCGCCACGGATGATGAGATCCTTGGCGCGGCCGTGCAGATGGATGAAGCCGTCCGCATCGATGTGCGCGAGGTCGCCGGTATCGAGCCAGCCGTCAACCGTGGTGCCGAGGCCGTCGAGGATGTGGCCCTGCTCATTGCGGCCCGTCACATAACCTGCGAAAACCGTTGGGCCACTGATCTCCAGTACGCCGATCGCACCGGTGGGCAGCGGCTCCCGGTCGCCCGCGCGCACCACACGCACCTGCTGGTAGGGCATCCGCTGCCCGACCGCACCCGGTCGCGGCCGGTCCGGATAGCTACGGGCGGTTGCGCAGGTCGCCTCGGTGAGTCCATAGCCTTCGACCAGGGTGACACCGGTATGCGTCTGGAAGTTCGTCCGCACCGCGGACGGCAGCGGTGACGCGCCGACCATCGCGTAGCGCAGACTGCTGATATCGGCGTCGACGGGGCATTGCGCCAGTACAGCATATACGGTCGGAACCGCGCTCATCGCGGCAATGCCATAGTGCGCCACGATCTTCCAGAATTCGCCGTACAGCGTGAGATCGCGGTAGCCGAGCGGACCGGCCCAGACCACCGGTTGTCCCTTGAACAGCGGCGCCAGCAGTGTCACTACCAGGGCATTGACATGGAACAGCGGGAGTGCGGCGAAGATCGTCGCATCCGCGTCGAGCAGGGAGTTGGCGGCGATCATCCACGCGTTGGCGATCTCGCCGGAATGGGTGTGCGCGGCCAGTTTCGGCACGCCGGTGGTGCCGCCGGTATGGAACAGCGCGGCCAGATCGTCGTAGGCCGGGAGCTGTCCGGCGAAGGCGCTCGAATCATCCTCGGCGGCAAGCTCATTCATATAGCCGATATGCACACCGTCGATCAAGGGCAGCGGGTGCGGCTCGGCGGCGCCGGTGGGGCGCAGCACGAGTACGGCATCGAGCAGCCGGTCATTCGCCAGGTCGAGTGCGGATTCCCAGGTGTCGGTGGCGAGTTCGGGCCCGGCCGCGATCAGCACTCTGGCACCGGAGCGGCGCAGCAGTTCCGCGATATGCGGACCCGACATCGCGCCATTGACGGGTGCGGCGATACCGGCCAGCTGCGCGGCGAGCGTCGCGGGGATCAACTCCGCGCAGTTGGGCGCCATCAATGCGACCGCGTCGTCGCGTCGGATACCGAGCCGGTGCAGCAGATTCGCATAGCGGTGCACGTCGGACAGGAGTTCGGAGTAACTGCGCTGCAAGGGTTCTCGCCATCGAGCGGCCTCCGGCAATACGGTGAGCGCGTTTCGGTCGGGCCACAGCTCGGTGGCCCGGACCAGCAGTGCGTAGGTCGATTCCGGCAGCCCACGCTCTTCCAGCGGCAGGGATTCGATCTCGGCCAGGTCGCCGGGGCCCGAGTAGCGCGGCCACAGCAGATCCGTTGTCGTCATGTTCACCGCGCGTACCGCACAACCGTACGCTGGCGACCGAGATCGATCGCGCCGTCATCGGTAGCCACCGCGGCCTCGATGATGTCGCCGTCACGCAGATACTTCGGGTTCTTGCCCTGCCCCTTGAAGAACAGCTTCCACTTCGTCGCCGCCGGGAGCAGCGAGGCGATGATCTCGACCGGTTTCGGCGGGGCGCTGATCGCGGTGCCGATCGGGGTACCGGTGAGCAGCAGATCACCCGCATCGAGTCGCTGGAATCGGGTCAGCGCCCGCAGCGTCTCGACGGGACCGTAGATCATATCGGCGACCGTCATATCCTGGCGCGCTTCACCATTGACCCACAGCCGCAACCGCAGATCGGTGAACCGCTTCAGCTCGTCGGCATCCAGCAGCACCAGCGCCGGACCCACCGGTGTGAAGGTCGGATACGACTTCGCCTCGTAGAATTGGGTTTTCGGCAATTGCACATCGCGCGCCGAAACATCATTGGTGACAACGAGCCCGGCGACGTACTCGGCGAGATTGTCGGCGGTGATCGCGGTCCCGACCGGCATCTCCTTACCGAAGACCAGTCCGATCTCCACCTCGTAATCCAGCAACTGCACGTGCGCGGGCCGGATGACATCGTCGAGCGGTCCGCTGATCGAACCGGAGGATTTGCGGAAGAACGTCAAGGGCACGGTCTCCGGGTCGCCGCCCGAATCCCGCACGTGGGATGCGAAATTCGTCATCTGCGCGACCACTCGGCACGGTGCGGTCACCGGTGAAACCAGCGCCAGGCTCTCGACGGGGACGATCTCGGTATTCGATGCGGCCGCCGCCAGCGCTGCCCGGTCGGCGAGCAACTGACCGGTGGTGGCCGCCGCGGTATCCACCCGCGCGGCTCCCGCCGGCGTCGACACCCACCAGGCATCGGCGGTACGGAGAACGGAAATACTCATGAGTTGGCAACTTTCAGTAGACCGCGCAGGCGGCGTAGATCGAATTCGTTGTCCGCACGCAGCGCGTCGAATATGCCGCGCAGTTCGCGAACCGATTCCCGGCCGGGTTTGAGGCCGAGGAAGTCCTTGGTGGCGGGCGGTCCCCATTGGGCCAGCCCGGATGCGGTCATCGGCGCCCAGCCGGGCTCCAGCGTGCTGTCGAACATGTCGCCATCGCTGAAGTGCTCGACCATGAACCCATCCGGATCGCGCCAGTAGTCGAAGATCTGGCTGCCCTGGATATGCCTGCCGATACCCCACGACCGCTGGTAACCGTGGTCGAGCAGATATTCACCGCCCGCGGCCAGGGCATCGAGGTCGGCGACCTGATAGGCGGAGTGCACATACCGGTTGACCGGGCCCAGCACCAGCGCGAGCGTGTGATGGTCGGCCGGGGTGCGGCCGCGGTCGCAACGGGTGAAGCTCATGACCGGGCCGCGCTCGCGTTGACCGGGGTAGTAGAGGAAATCGCTGACGATCAGGCCCAGGTGTTTCAGATACCAGTCGAGCGTCTCCCGATAGCGGGTCGTCTGGACCACCACATGCCCGAGCCGCTGCACCTGCGCCGGTACCCGGGGCGGACGTTGGGTCCGGTTCATGCGCGGCATTTCATGGCCGAAATTGAGGGTGTGTGGCTGCTGGTCGGGCAGGGCGGTGAGCACATGCGTATCGGCGACCACTCGCACCCGCAAACCGCTCGGGTCGGACAGGTCGACGGAGAAACCGCCGATACTCTCCGGCAGCGGCACCGGTTCGGGTCCGGCGGCCTGCGCCAGCCGGAGCAGATCCGCGGTGGCCGCCGCCTGGAATGCGGGGCCGATGAACCTCGACCGCGAACCACGGCGAATGACCACACACGGTGCACCCGGGTCGGTGCCACGCAGCTGCAATTCGTCCGCGGTGCGCAGCACGGTCGTGAAACCGAAAGCGCGAGCGAAGATTTCGGCGGCCGCCAGGTCGGGCTTCTCGAACTCCAGCCACGCCAGGTCGTGCACCTTGATGATCGGATTCCGCGCTCGCCCCGGATGCTCACCCGCCTCGGCGCCGAATTCGCTGTGCAGACCCGTATGCGGGTCGTGCTGGTCGATCATCGGCTTCTCCCTTCATGCAACTGAATATATCGTCACTTACGAGGGAGTGTTCAGTCAAGATTTTCTGAGGAATTCGTCATTACTGACTCGACAGGTTAGGATTGCGAGATGGACCAGGGAGAGGTGATGAGCGAGCAAACCGGTGCCGAACCCAATCGCTTGGAGCGGCGAAAAGCACGTACCCGGGCAGCGCTGGTCAGCGCGGCCCAGTCTTTCCTCGCCGCCGGGAAACCGAATGTGCCGATCCTGGAGATCACCCAGGCCGCCGATGTCGGGATGGGATCGTTCTACAACCACTTCGAAAGTCGTGAGGATTTGTTCCGCGCCGCGATCGAGGAGGCGCTCGATCGGCACGGCTCAACCCTCGACGTGCTGACCGAGGGCATGGACGATCCAGCGCATATCTTCGCGCAGAGCTTCCGCTTGACCGGTCGTCTGCACCGCAAAAATCCCACGTTGAGCAAGGTGCTGCTCCATCACGGTCTGGCCCTCGTCAGCTCGACGAAGGGCCTCGCGCCCCGCGCGCGACGCGATATCGATGCCGCGGTGCGCGCGGGACGGTTCCAGGTCCGCGATGTGGAACTGGCGATGACCATCGTCGCCGGTGCCTCGCTATGCCTCGGTCAGCTCCTGCACGACAATCCCGAACGCGACGATGCCGCGGCCGCGGACGAGGTCACCGAGGATCTGCTGCGCATGTTCGGTATTCCGCCGGACGAGGCGCGCGAGATCTGCGAGCGACCGCTGCCGCCGATCGACACGTTGCCGGACACCGCCGCCTGATATCAAAGATCGATCTCCACATCGCTGATCGGGTAGGCCACGCAGGAGTGGGTGTAGCCGAACTGCTCGTCGGAGAGTCGTAGTTTCGCTTCCTCGGCGGTGTGCACCTCGCCTTTGACGATCCGCACCCGGCACAGGCTGCACTCACCGGATCGGCATCCGGCCTCGGGCCGAATACCGTTGTCCTCCAACGCATCCAGCAGTGGCCGGTTGCGCGGCGTACGAAAGCTGGTGCCGCCGACGGTGACGGTCACCTGCTCGGCGGGATCCACGCCGGCGGGCCAATGGGGTCGGGCGGCCGGGTCGCTCGGTGCGCCATTGGCTTCGAAGCGGATTCGCTTGCGCGGCTGGCCGAGTGCGCGGAGTTGTCCGAGCGCGTACGGGTAGAGCGCCTGCGGGCCGCAGACGTAGACCATGCGGCCGCCGAGTTCGCCGGTCGAAGCACGGATCGTGTCGGCGGTGAGGAATCCGGTGGGTCCGGTCCAGTCGGTGTCGGGTTCGGCGATGACGTGATCGACGACGACACCGGGGTATCGGGTGGCGAGTGCGTCGAGTTCGGCGCGGAAGATGATGTCGTCGGCGGAGCGGGAGCCGTAGACGAGGTGGAATGTGCGGTCCAGATCGCGGTCGACGATCTCGCGGATCATGCTCATCGCCGGGGCGACACCGGAACCGCCCGCGAGGAATACCAGGTCGTCGCCGTGGAAGAGCGGGTTGTGGTGGAAGGTGCCCATCGGCCCGGTCGTGGTGAGGACCTGCCCGACCCGCACCGTGTCGATGAGCAGATTGCTGATGCGTCCGCCGGTGACGCGCCGCACGGTCAGGTCGTAGTGGTCGAGCATGGTGGGGCTCGAGGAGATGGCGTACGGGCGGCTGGTGCCGTCGACGAAGACATTGACGTACTGTCCCGCCAGGAACGGCGGCAGTTCGATTTGGTCGACACCCTCGAGCCGGAAGGTTTTGGTGGTCGCGGTCTCGTCGATGATCTCGCTGACGATCAGCCGCAGCCGCTGGGGGTGGTAGGCCTCGATGGAGGCGCGGGTTTCGGCGGGGTGGTCGCGGGTGTCGGGGATGCGGGAATCGATTTCGACGAGTATCTGTGCCGCGCCGTCGAAGCGTTCTGCGAGGGGATGTTTCACGATGTGCTCCGTTCAGGCGGACTTGGCACGCAGCAGGCGGCGCGCGACGCGTGCGCCGGCTTCGAGAGTGGGCTGGAATCCGCCCATGCCTGCCCACGAACCGGCCAGGTGCAGTCCAGGAATGTGGGTTTCGCGTTCGCTGTTGCGGAACAGCCAGTTCTCGGTGGCGTCCTGGTCGTAGCCGTAGATCGTGCCGCCGGGGTGGCCGAGGTAGCGCATCATGGTCAACGGTGTTGCGACATCGACCTCTTCGATGGCATCCCGGATGCCGGGGGTGATGGTCTCGCACAGGTCGAGCAGCGTTTGGGCATAGGCGAACTTGGTGCGCGCGTATTCCGACGGAGCCACATTGCGCCAGATATCGCCGTACTGCAGGGTCATCAGGCTGACATGGGTGGAGCCGGTAGGCGCGAATCCGATCGGCGCGACATCGTAAGAGCTGACGCATATTCCGCGCGCGGGCTGGAAGGAGCGCCACGCGTCGTAGGTGCGGTCGTCGTCGGTGTCCATATTGACAAAGGTTGTGCTGGTGGTGAACCCGAGTTCGGCCGGGGTGGCGTCCAGGCCCATGTGCAGCACGAAACCGGATACGCCGATTCGCCTGGTGGCCAGATCATCTCGTACCGCAGCGGGCAGCTCGATGCCTTCGAGCATGCCGTAGGTGACCGGCAGTGAAGCGTTGGATACCACGTCGCGTGCGGTGACCTCGGTGCCGTCATCGAGCCGGACACCCAGTATCTGGCCCGCATCGGTGAGGATGGCCTCGACCGCGGTGTTGAACCGCACCTCACCGCCCGCCTGCAGGAAGGCGTCGAGGATGGCGGTGGACATGGCTTGTGAGCCGCCGCGCAGATGCCATGGCTTGAATTCGAAGTACGCGAACAAGGTCAGCGCCAGATCCTGGAACCGCAGCTTCGACGGCGGCTGCCCGAGATAGGTCCAGTACATACCGAGCGCGACCTTGATCCGGTCGTCGTCGAAGAACTCGTCGAGCACCGCCTTCAGCGGCCGTAGCCCGTATTCGAACAGCACCGGATCGATCTGCTCGACCGGCATCCCGCGCATGGCGGTGATCTGCCAGAACGTCACCTGTTTGAGCAATTCGAAGAACTTCGCCGTCCGGTCGCGGTTGCCGGGGAACTCGGCTTCGACAGCGTCGATCGCGGCATCCCAGTCGGCGGGCAGCGTGAGGTCGAGTTGCCCGGGAATCACCGCGCGGTACAGGTCGTGCTCCTGTACGAATTCCAGCTTGTCGGCGATACCCAACTGCTGGAACAGGCCTTCCCGCAACGACATCGGCTGTCCTTCGGCACCGACACCCGAGAGTTGGTGCAGCGCGACCTCGAATTCGAAACGTCCACGGCGGAAAGAAGTTCCGCAGCCGCCCGGAACGTTGTGCCGCTCCAGCAACAGAGTTCGCGCACCCGCGCGCTGCAAGGTCGCCGCGGCCGTCAGCCCGGCATTGCCCGCGCCGATGACGATGGCGTCGTAATCGGTCACGCCTGCCCCGCCGCACGCTGGATCTGCTCGGTCGCCTCGGCCTTGATCTGCTCGAATTGTTCGCCCATGCGCGCGGCCAACGCTTGCGCGGCCGAGAGCGGACGTACCATCACCATGAAGTCGTCGATCTTGCCGTTCTCGTCGAAATGCAGGAAGTCGCATCCGGTGAGCTGCTTGCCGTCGACGGTGGCCTCGAAGACGAAGGCGTGGTCGCGGCCATTCGCGTCGGCGATCTCGCGTACATAGCGGAAGTTCTCGAATACGCGGATCACCCCGCGCAGGATGGCCGCGGTGATCGCCTTGCCCGGATACGGCTTGAACGCGACCGGACTGGTGAACACCACGTCCTCGGCCAGCAGCGCCTCGATCGCGGCCTCGTCGCCGGCCTCCACGGCTGCACGGAAGGGATGCATCGCTCCACCTTTCATAGTCAATTATTTGTCTATCAACTCCGAACAGTAACCGTGCATGCGCTCTAGTGTCCATAGTTGACTAGACAAGAATTTGAATAGTCATCGAGGCTGGTAGCCTGTGCGAGTGGCGTTACGTGACGCGGTACTGGCCGCTCTGCTGGAAGGGGAGGCGTCCGGCTATGACCTGGCCAAAGGCTTCGACGCCTCGGTGGCCAACTTCTGGATGGCCACGCCCCAGCAGCTGTACAAGGAACTCGAGCGGATGGCCGCGGAGGGCCTGATCGATACCCGGGTCGTGCAGCAGGAGCGTCGTCCGAACAAGCGCCTGCACGCGATCACCGCGGCTGGGCGAGCCGCGCTGCGCGCATTCATCGCCGAGCCCGCCAAGCCGACCGCCGTCCGCGACGAATTGATGGTCAAGGTGCAGGGCATGGACGCGGGCGATGCGCCGACCGTACGCGCCGCGGTGGCCGAAAAGCTGGACTGGTCCAGGGCGAAGCTGGCTCGCTACGAACGGTTGCGCGCCCGGCTGCTCGACGGGCGCAGCGAGCAGGCGTATCTGGCCGAGGCCGAGCGCATCGGTCCCTACCTGACCTTGCTGCGCGGAATCTCCTTCGAGCAGGAGAACATTCGCTGGGGGGAGTTCGCACTGGCCGCCATCGACCGGCGCATCGCTTCGGGATCCGCGACCGCGGCCGACTCGATCACGCCGCGGTGAGGG
Organism: Nocardia pseudovaccinii; assembly: GCF_050942345.1. Taxonomy (NCBI): domain Bacteria; kingdom Bacillati; phylum Actinomycetota; class Actinomycetes; order Mycobacteriales; family Nocardiaceae; genus Nocardia; species Nocardia pseudovaccinii. The sequence goes on along the minus strand of NZ_CP192074.1, from coordinate 7,801,699 downwards.
GCGCCGGTCCGTATTCGGTGAGCGCGTTCCAGTCCGGCCTTCGAGGCTGATGCGGCCTCCCCGCGCGGTGTGCCAGAATTCGCGGGTGCGCAGTCCGGTGATCGACGTTGCGGTGGGCAGCGATATCGGCAGACGCTATGCGGCGAATTTCGATCAATGAAATGTAGCGCACGTACCCCGCCTTCAAGGCGGGGGGCGCATCAAGTGCGACCTAGCCGATCTTGGTTCTCGATGTGCTGATGCAGGACCGAGATTGGTTCTCCGCCAATCGAACCCGCGAAAATGCGAGCGCGACCACAGCGTGCCACCCTGCCAATAGTGGATCCTGATGTCCTCGAATTCCTTGCGTAGCAGGCGAGATGAGACACCCTTCAGGCTGTTGGCGAGTCGACCATGACACCAAATGCTAATGTTTCGAACATGTTGACGGGGCGGCGGTATCGGGTGGAGTTCACGCCCGAACAGGCCGAGTTCACCGAACTGATCGCCGACACCTGTCGCGCCGTGTGGAACACCGCGTTGGAGCAGCGTCGCGAGTACCGGCGCCGAGGCTGTTGGATCAACTACAACGAGCAAGCCCGCCAACTCGCCGACGCGAAGAACGAGCACGAGTGGCTGAAACAGGCTCCAGGACATTGCCTCCAGCAAACGCTGATGGACTTGGAGAAGGCATGCAAAACGCATGGCACGTTTCGTGTCCGGTGGCGGTCGGGTCGGCGATGGTGTCCGTCGTTCCGGTTCCCAGAGGGCGGCAAGATCGCCGTGGAGCGCCTTGGCCGCAAGTGGGGGCGGTGCAAGCTGCCGAAGCTCGGTTGGGTTCGGTTCCGGTGGTCCCGTGCCCTGGGCGGTGCTGTTCGCTCAGCCACCGTCAGCCGCGACGGGCGATACTGGTATGTATCGTTCCTCGTCGACGACGGCGTTAAGACACCGGCGCAGCATCGGTCGACCTCGGCGGTGGGTGTGGATCGCGGTGTCGCCGTTGCGGTCGCCTGCTCAGATGGTGCGATGTTCGACCGACAGTTCACCACGCCGGGTGAAGCCGAGCGCTATCGCCGATCGCAGCAGAGACTAGCCCGTCAGAAGAAGGGGTCGGCGAACCGGCGGAAGACCATCGCCATTATGCGGGAGATCCGCAAACGGGAACGGGACCGGCGAGCCGACTTCAATAATCAGACAGCGCACGAATTGGCATCCAGGTACCGTCTGGTCGCGCTCGAGGATCTGCGCACCCGCAACATGACCGCCTCGGCAAAGGGCACCGTGGCCGAGCCCGGCACGAATGTGCGCCAGAAAGCTGGTCTCAACAAGGCCATCCTCGCCAAGGGTTGGCACCAGTTCGAGGTGGCACTCCAGAACATTGCCCGGTATACGGGTACCGAGATAGTGAAGATTCCGGCCGCATTCACGTCGCAAACGTGTTCCCGCTGCCTGCATGTGGACTCTGGGAGCCGTGAGAGCCAAGCGCGCTTCCAGTGCACCATGTGCGGATACAGCGATAACGCGGACGTGAACGCGGCCAAGAACATTCTCGCCGCAGGACGTGCGGTGACAGCCTGTGGAGACCTTGGCGCTAGCCGGTCCGCGAAGCAGGAACCAACTGCCGCCTAACGGTAGAAACCTCCGTCCTCCTTCAGGGCGGGGAGGACGTCAAGTCACCTATCTGCGTGCGCGTGCGTGCGGCGGGCTGCCGTTGCTTGCTGTGCTGACTGATGGCGACCTGCGGACCTGAACCGGATCGCGGTTGCCTGGAACATTAGCGCCGTTGATAAAGAGGGCGCGCCGAGCCGCCAACCGCCTGAGCAGCGGATCAACCTGAGGGCCTAGGTCATTCGACAGGTAGTCGCCTCCTGCGCAAAACTGTTCGGAGGCCGTGCGGCCAAAGATCAGGCGGAGAGGCTCAATGCGCTGGAGAGCGCGGTGTCGTAGCGGTCCCAAACTATTTCGGTCAACGCTGTGTCCGGCCCGATGACCTGCGCATGCACCACCTCGGGTGCGGCGGCTACCAGGCGGTCGGTCAACAGCCCCGGCGCGAGGAACCACGGCGCCACGAGCACTCCCTCGGCACCTCGGGCGCGCAGACGCGAAATCGCCTGGGTGACAGAAGGTTCGGTGGTGGCGAAGCAGACCTCGGTGAGCCAGCCGGTCATCGCCGCGAGCTGTCGCGCAACCTCGCTGGTCCGCGCATTAGCCGCCGTCGATGCCGCCCCAACCGCAGCTACCACAACCCCAAGTCGTTGCCGCGGTCGTGCGTCACCCGCAGCCGGGCACAGCGCGGTCAGGGTGCGGTCGCGGAGGGTAGTAATGAGTCGCGGGTCCGGCCCGAGAACGTCGGCTTGGGTCAGCACGAGTTGGGGGTGTGCGGTGCGGGCGGCAGCAAGCATTCCCGGTAGATCGACTCGCGCGTGATAAGCGCTGCCCAACAGCAACGGCGCCACAACCGCATGCGTGTGCCCTTGTGCGGCAACGGCATTCACGACCTGCTCGACCGACGGCGCATTCAGATCGAGGAAGGCGAGTCGCACATCGATATCTGGCCGGGCGGCGGCAATATCGGCGACGACCGCCGACATCGTCGCGGCCGAGCGCGGATCCCGACTGCCGTGCGCCACCGCGATGAGCGCAGGCCTGGGCTCCGCGTATCCGCCGATCGGTGTGGCAGCCGTGACCCGGACAGGGCCGAACATCGGTCTACTCGGTCCGTGTCCGTGGTCGGACAATCGCTCCAGCTCCGCCCACATGGATCCGCCCGGCAGCCGCGCCACCGAGCCGATACCACCGGGCGAACTCACCTCAGACTCCGACCTCGACCGCGGTCAGCACGTCACCGACCAGACCGGCGGCGAGGGTATTGCCGCCCGCCGGATCGATGAGCAGGAAGCTGCCGGTGTGCCGGTTGACGCGGTAGTCGTCGGCCGCGATCGGCTCGGCGACGCGCACGGAGATGCGGCCGATATCGTTGAGCGCCAACGACTCCGGACTCGCCTCGGCCGTCAGGTTCTGCTCGTCGAACCGCTCGACGAGCGCGCCGACAATCGCCTGCGTGGTGCGGGTGCCGTGCTTGAGCAGCAGTCGCGCGCCGGGACGCAGCGGCTTATCGCCGAGCCAGCAGACGGTCGCGTCGAAGGAGTCGGTCGGCTCGGGCGCATCGGCGGGGGAGGCGATGATGTCACCGCGCGAGATGTCCACATCGTCGGCCAGGATCAGCGTGACGCTGCGGCCGACCTGTGCGACGGCGAGCTCACCATCGGGGGTGTCGACGCGCTCGACGGTGGAACGAATGCCCGACGGCAGCACCACGATTTCGTCGCCCGGCGAGACCGAGCCCGCCGCGATCTGACCCGCGTAGCCGCGGTAGTCCGGGTATTCGGCAGTGCGCGGACGGATCACGTACTGCACCGGGAAGCGCAGGCCGATCGCGTGCTCGCCCGAGCTGTCGGCATCTACCGGTACCGATTCGAGGTGCTCGATCAGCGAAGGTCCGTCGTAGTACGGAGTGTTCGCCGAGCGCGAGGCGATATTGTCACCGTGCAGTGCGGAGACCGGAATCTCCAGCACATCCTCGGCGGCCCAGCCGAGCGTGCTGGTGAGGGTGTTGAATTCGGCCGAGATCGCGGCGAATACGGTCGCCGGATCATCGACCAGGTCGATCTTGTTCACCGCGAGCACCAGCTTCGGCACGCCGAGCAGCGCGAGGACCGCGGCATGCCGACGGGTCTGCTCGATGACGCCCTTGCGCGCGTCGACGAGCAGGATCACCAGCTGCGCGGTGGACGCGCCGGAAACGGTGTTGCGGGTGTACTGCACATGCCCGGGCGTGTCCGCGAGCACGAAAGACCGTTTGGGCGTTGCGAAGTAGCGGTAGGCGACATCGATGGTGATGCCCTGTTCGCGTTCCGCGCGCAGCCCGTCCACGAGCAGCGAAAGATCCGGCGTGGCAAGACCTTTGTCCACCGACGCGCGGGTGACGGCGTCGATCTGGTCGGCCAGTACGGATTTCGTATCGTAGAGCAGGCGTCCGACCAGGGTGGACTTACCGTCGTCGACAGAACCGGCGGTGGCCAGCCTCAGTAGGTCGGACATATCAGAAATATCCCTCTCGTTTGCGGTCTTCCATCGCGGCCTCCGACACTCGGTCGTCACCACGGGTCGCGCCGCGCTCGGTCAAACGGGACGCGGCCACTTCGGCGAGAATCGCCTCGTTATCGGCCGCGTCGGAAAGAATTGCGCCGGTGGATGATCCGTCGCCGACGGTGCGGTAGCGCACCGAACGGGTCTCCAGCAGCTCGCCATCGCGCGGGCCGCCCCAGACGCCGGGGGTCATCCACATGCCGTCGCGCTGGTACACCGGGCGCTCGTGCGAGTAGTAGATGCTCGCCAGATCGATATCCTCACGCGCGATGTAGCGCCAGATGTCGAGTTCGGTCCAGTTGCTCAGCGGGAACACCCGGACGTGCTCGCCGGGAGCGTGCTTGCCGTTGTACAGATTCCACAGCTCGGGCCGCTGCCGCTTCGGATCCCACTGCCCGAAGGCATTGCGCAGCGAGAAGATTCGCTCCTTGGCGCGCGAACGCTCTTCGTCGCGGCGGCCACCGCCGAAGACCGCGTCGAAGCGGAGCTCGGTGATGGCATCCAGCAGCGGAACCGTCTGCAGCGGATTGCGGATACCGTCCGGGCGCTCGGTGAGACGGCCATCGGCCAGGTAGTCCTCGACCTTCGCGACATGCAGTCGCAGACCGTACTTTTCGACCACCTTGTCGCGGAACTCGAGCACCTCGGGCAGGTTGTGCCCGGTGTCGACGTGCAGCAGCGCGAACGGCAGCGGCGCGGGCCAGAAGGCCTTGAGCGCCAGGTGCAGCAGCACCGTGGAATCCTTGCCGCCGGAGAACAGGATCACCGGCCGCTCGAATTCACCTGCCACCTCACGGAAAATGTGGATCGACTCCGACTCCAATGCCGCGAGGGTGTCGAAATCGGTGATGCCCAAGGAACGTGCGCTGATGGTTTCGGTCATGACTGATGCAACCCGCATTCGGTCTTGGCGAGGCCGGCCCAGCGGCCGCTTCGCGGATCGGAGCCCGGCTCCGGCTTCCGTGTGCACGGAGCGCAGCCGATGGACGGATATCCCTCCTCCACCAGGGGATTGACGAGAATGCCGTGCTGTTCGATATAGGCCTGCATCTCGTCGTCGGACCAGGCGGCGATCGGGTTGATCTTCACCAGTCCGAACGCCTCGTCGAACGAGATGAGCGGGGCGTTGGCCCGGGTCGGGGCCTCCACGCGGCGGATGCCGGTGACCCAGGCGTTGTAACCGCCGAGCGAGCGCTTCAGCGGCACAACCTTGCGCAACCGGCAGCATTCACCGGCATCGCGCGCGAACAAATCCTTGCCGAGCAGCTGATCCTGTTCGGCCACAGTGCTTTCCGGCCGCACATTGATCACATTCACGCCGTATACGGCCTCCACCGCATCCCGGGTGCCGATGGTCTCGGCGAAGTGGTAGCCGGTATCCAGGAACAGCACGTCCACACCCGAATGCACTTGGGCGGCAAGGTGAACCAGCACGCCGTCCTGCATATTCGAGGCGACGATGTAGCCGGTGCCGAAGACGTCCTCGGTCCACCGCAGCAAATCCAGTGCCGTGGCGTCGGCACCGAGTTCGGCCGCGCCTTTTTCGGCGATAGCCCGCAATTCGTCTTCCGACAGCTTCGCGGGCAGGTCCGCCGTTACTTGATCCGTTGTCACGCTAGTTCTCCCATTTACCGAAGGTCGGCCTCGTCGGCACGAACCGCCCACTGAGCGAACCGTTCGCCGTCCTCGCGGTGCTTGATGAAGTTGCGCACCACCCGTTCGATGTAGTCACCGAGCTCGTTGGTGGTCACCTTGTGCTGACGCAATTTGCGACCGAAGGCGCTGTCGAAGCCGAGGCTGCCACCGAGATGAACCTGGAAACCCTCGACATGATTCCCGGCGCCGTCATCGATCAGCTGACCCTTGAAGCCGATATCGGCGACCTGCGCACGCGCGCAGGAGTTCGGGCAGCCGTTGATATTGATGGTCACCGGAACGTCCAGCTGCGCATTGAGATCCGCGAGCCGCTCCTCCAACTCCGGCACCAGCGCCTGGGAACGCTTGCGGGTCTCGGCGAAGGAGAGCTTGCAGAATTCGATTCCGGAGCAGGCCATCAGGTTCCGGCGCCACAGCGACGGACGTGCCTGCAGGCCAAGGGGTTCCAGCTCGTCGATCAGCGCGTCGACCTTGTCGTCGGCGATATCGAGCACGATCAGCTTCTGGTACGGGGTGAACCGGATCCGGTCCGAGCCGTACTTCTCCGCCGCGTCGGCGACCTTGGTCAGGACCGTGCCCGAAACCCGGCCCGCGATGGGGGAGAAGCCGATCGCATTGAGCCCGTTGCGCAGCTTCTGCACGCCGACATGATCGATCGGCTTCTTCGGCTGCTCCGGCGCCGGTCCGTCGATCAGCTTGCGCTTCAGGTACTCGTCCTCGAGCACCTGACGGAACTTCTCGATGCCCCAGTCCTTGATGAGGAACTTGAGCCTGGCCTTGGTGCGCAGGCGGCGGTAGCCGTAATCGCGGAACAGCGAGACGACGGCCTCCCACACATCGGGAACCTCGTCCAGCGGCACCCACACGCCGACGCGCTGGGCCAGCATCGGATTCGTCGACAGACCACCGCCGACCCACAGATCCAGACCCGGGCCGTGTTCGGGATGATTCACCCCGACGAACGCGACATCGTTGATCTCGTGCACCACATCCTGCTGGCCCGAGATCGCGGTCTTGAACTTACGCGGCAGGTTGGAGTACTCCTTCTTGCCGATGTAGCGGCGCACGATCTCGTCGATCGCGGGCGTCGGGTCGATGATCTCGGTGAGTGATTCACCGGCCAGCGGCGAGCCGAGCACCACGCGCGGGCAGTCGCCGCACGCCTCGGTGGTCTTCAGGCCGACGCCTTCGATCCGCTTCCAGATCTCGGGGACGTTCTCGACCTCGATCCAGTGGTACTGGACGTTCTCGCGGTCGGACAGGTCGGCGGTGTCGCGGGCGAATTCGGTGGAGATCTGGCCGAGGGTCTTCAGCTGCGCGACATTCAATGCGCCCGCATCGCAGCGGATGCGCATCATGAAGTACCTGGCCTCGAGAATGTCGATGTTCTCGTCCCCGGTCCAGGTGCCGTCGTAGCCCTGCTCGCGCTGGGTGTAGAGACCCCACCAGCGGAACCGGCCGCGCAGATCGCCCTTGTCGATGCTGTCGAAGCCCTGCTTGGAATAGATGTTCTCGATCCGGGCCCGGACATTGAGCGGGTTGTCGTCCTTCTTGGACTGCTCGTTCGGGTTCAGCGGCTCGCGGTAGCCGAGCGCCCACTGGCCCTCGGCCTTGCGGCGCACCGGCTTACCGGTGCGGACTCGCGGACCCGCCGCTGCCTCGGTCCGGGGACGGTCCGGGCGGACCCGTCGTTCGGAGGCCGGGCGCTGCGGGCGCGCGTGGGGCCCGGAACCGGGCTGATCCGTGGGACCGGCGTCGGTGCTCGACGTCATGGGGGTCGCTCCTGCTGGGTGAAGGTACATCCGTGCTGAAGGCGTGAGGGGCTGACTCACGCCTGCGGTGTCAGCGGGCCGATGTCCGTCGAAATCGGGGAATCACCGGGCAAACCCGGGAATGCGCGCCGCTGAGCTACCGAAGAGAACCGGGCAGACAGCAGGCGCTACAGACGCGCTTGTAGTCGACGTGGCGACGTGCCACAAGTCGTACTCCAGATCCGCGCATGCGGCCTATTGTGCCACGTCAGGGTGGCCCTTCCGACCGCGCGGCCATATTTCCCGCGAAATCGAGGGAAATTCCCTGGACTATGCGGGCCGATTGTGATGGCTGTCATAGTCAGCGGTCGCAATGCGTCGCATGATTCGTCAGGATCATCGCCAGTGAAGCGAGTCACTCGGATTGACCTCGAGTTAGGTCGAGGTAGCAAGCTCGGTCGCATGAGTACCGATACCGATCTGGACGCCATCCGCGAGGTCGTCGCCACAATTCAACATTCCCAGCAGAACGAGCTCGTCGACGAATTCGTCGGTCTGTTCCGCGAGGACGCCATCTGGACGACCGGAGGCGGCAAGCGACTGTTCGGCCGCGCGGCCATCGGTGAGTTCACCGCTCGGGTGCTGCCGGGTGCGATGCGGGACGGTACCGCGACCTACGAGGTCGAGCATGTGCTGTTCATCCGTCCGGACGTGGCTGCGGTCAAGGTGGTCCAGCGGTACTTCGACGGCGCGGGCCAGCTGTCCGGTCAGGGCTCGCCGATGTACGTCATGGCCAAGGAGGACGGACGCTGGCTCCTCACCGCGAATCAGAACACCGTGGTCGCCGACTGAACCCGCCCGCAACGGCCCAGGGGAGCGGCGGTCACACTGGAGGGGTGAGTTCCGCCGCCGCCCCGATCGAAGCCGAGACGCCTGCCCTGGTGTTGCGCGACTTCGGCGGCGGGCCGTTCGGGATCTACATCCACGTTCCGTTCTGTGCCACACGCTGCGGATATTGCGATTTCAACACCTATACCGCTGGCGAGCTGGGCACCTCGGCGTCGCCGCAGTCCTGGCTCGAGGCGCTGCGCGGTGAGTTGGCGACGGCGGCCGAACGGTTCGCTGCGCTGCCGACCACCACGCCCGAGGTGGCGACGATCTTCGTCGGCGGTGGCACGCCGTCACTGCTCGGCGGTGACGGCTTGGCGGACGTGCTGGACTCGGTGCGTGCGAACTTCACCCTCTCCGCCGATGCCGAGGTGACCACCGAATCCAATCCGGAGTCGACCGCACCGGAGTTCTTCGAACGTATCCGCGCGGCCGGATTCACCCGGGTGTCGCTGGGCATGCAATCCGCGGCCCGGCATGTGCTGAAGGTGCTGGACCGCACCCACACGCCGGGCCGAGCCGTCGCCGCGGCGAAAGAGGCTCGCGCTGCCGGATTCGACCATGTGAACCTCGACCTGATCTACGGCACGCCGGGCGAACATGACAGCGATCTGGACGCGAGCCTGGACGCGGTGCTGAGCGCGGGTGTCGACCACGTCTCGGCCTACTCGCTCATCGTCGAGGACGGCACCGCGCTGGCCCGTCGCGTGCGTCGCGGCGAACTGCCCGCTCCCGATGACGATGTGCTCGCTGCCCGCTATGAGCGCATCGACTCTCGTCTCGCTGCGGCAGGCCTCACTTGGTACGAGGTATCCAATTGGGCCGCAGGCGATTCCGCGCGCTGTCGGCACAACCTCGGGTACTGGGACGGCGGCGACTGGCTCGGCGCGGGGCCCGGCGCGCACAGCCACGTCGGCGGCGTGCGGTGGTGGAACGTCAAACACCCTGCGCGCTATGCCGATACCGTCGCGCGCGGTGGTTTTCCCGCGGCAGGCTGGGAAATGCTCACTGCCGACGAACAGCACACCGAACGCGTCATGCTCACCGTTCGCTTGCGCACCGGTCTGCCGCTGAACGAGTTGGCCCCGACGGAATCCGCCGCCGCAACCCGAATCGTCGCCGACGGTCTGGCAGTTCGCTCCGGTGACCATCTGATCCTCACCGACCGCGGCCGCCTACTCGCCGACGGCGTCGTTCGGGACCTCCTGACCTGACTCCGCTCGGGCTTTTCGTCGCCGTCTCGATCACTCACACGGCGGGGCGACAAGGTCATCGTCGAGTTGCTGGATACCTGCGAAACGGCAAGCAGGAACCGGCATAGCGGGCATTGTGACTTACCCCCACTTCACGGCTGAGTTCATGCATACCGGCCGTTGCGCTATCACAGATCGGTAAAGACGCGTAGGCTTCGGGCCAACCCAAGGAGTCTTATGCCATCGGCACGACACATCACCCTGATCCCTGAGCAGAGCGAGTTCGCCGAGGCGCGCGCCGCCGAGAAGGCCGAAAACGCGAGACAGTGCGCGATAGCCGCCAGGACGGTCGCCAGCCACGCCGAGAACGCAGCGGATTGCGAGTCCTTACTCGCCATGCTCGGCCTCGACGCACTGGCGGGCAAGATGGCAAGAACCGCGTCCGAGCTCTAGCAGCGGGCTAGTTCGCTCTCGGTCCGTGCCGTCCCGGGGTGCCGTCTGCCGCAGCGACATCCGGCCTCGGGTTGCGCTCCCACACAAGCCGTCACTATCTCGCACAACGTCTACTGTGTGCGAGATAGTGACCGGCTATGTGAGGTGCTCGAGCCTTTGCGGCAGCGCGGAGTCAGTGTCACAAGCGCTCGGGACTCCGCGTCGTCGTGCACCAATTCGGGCGGGTTGATGCGCGATAGTCGGTGCTCACGCAGAGCGCCGTAACCGACTGATCAGTCCGTCTGCGTGTCGGGGCTCGGCAAAAGGTGACAACATCATGAGCCGACAGCATCAACGACGACAGGCAGGACTCTGATGAAAATCACCCGTAGTCTTCGCGCCTGCATCGCGGCGCTCACCTTGGCTTTCACGCCTGTCCTCGCGGTCGCCCCAGCGACTGCCGAACCCCTCCCGACGATCGTGCTCGTGCACGGCGCCTTCGCCGACACCACGAGTTGGAACGGCGTAGCCGCGACGCTGCGCGACCGCGGTTATCAAGTGGTTGTTCCCGACAACCCGCTGCGCGGCCCTGCCTTCGACGCCGCGGCCATCCAGCGAACCCTGGACACCATCGCCGGACCTGTTGTCCTGGTGGGCCATTCGTATGGCGGCTTCGTCATCACCAATGTCCACGACCCGAAAGTCCAAGCGCTGGTCTACATTGCGGCCTTCGCCCCAGTGCAGGGCGAAACCGGTCTCCTCGAACTCAACCCGATCAGCTTCCCCGGCAGCCAGTTACTGCCTCCGGCGCTTCAGGTACGCGTCGTCGACGATCCAAATGGCTTGGCAGGCAAGAACATCGACGGCTACGTAGCCCCTGCCTACTTCAACTCCGTCTTCGCCCAAGACGTATCCCCCGAAGTAGCCGCCGACATGATCGCCCACCAACGCTCCCTGGCCGTATCCGCCAACGTCGAGCCCTCCGGCGCTCCCTCCTGGTCCGCAACCCCCAGCTGGTACCTCGTCTCAGCCAACGACCGCGTAATCCCCCCTGCCTCCCAACGCTTCATGGCAGACCGCATGGGTGCCCACACCAGCGAAATCGACGCCTCCCACGCCTCCCTGGTCTCCCGCCCCACCGAGGTCGCCGCCCTGGTAGAAGCCGCCGCCGGTCGATAACAGGGTCCGATCGCCGGGCCTAGTAGGTGAGCACTTGGTAAGCGCCGAGCACCATGGCCAGGATCGCTATAGAGGTGAACAACAGCCAGCTGATAATGCCGGGAATCCAGCGCTGTGGTTGTGGTCCGAGTCGGCCCGGGGTGCTGACGGCCATGGATGCCCGGGAGTAGACGCGGGTCTCGTGGTCTGCGGTGACCGGCACCATGATGTCGGCGGCCATGGGGTGGCTGCCGAAGCGGGACCAGGGCGCTCGCCATGGTGGTGGTCCGACGCGCAGATGGTGTAGTCCCGGTTCGGCGGGAATGAAGGTGACGCCCCAGCCGACCTTCTGCGGCACGTGCTGTCCGTTGAGCACGACGTCCGGGCGGGTGAACAGATGCGCCAAGACCCTCGGCATGCAGGACGCCACCAACGCGATTCCGGTCTCCGCGGGTTCCGGCTGGAAGCGGGGCATCGGATCGTTCTCGTCGACGCCGTGCGCCAGGATGAAATTGAACGGCAGGAGGGTGCCTCGGTAGGGCGGCATCGGGGTCTGGGGGAGCGAGCCGTCGGGCAGCACATAGTCGGCCACCCGCAGCACGCGGTAGTCCGGCGCTTTCGGCGGCAACCCGAAGGGGCGGAAGCCGATCGGTGGAGTTGCCGGACCGCCGAGGGCGGGCGCGAGGATTTGCGGATAGTCCGGTTCGTTCACGGCTTTCGAATCCCCCTGTCACACTGGCTGCGCGGTGAGGTTAGCAGTCGGATCTCGCTCCGGCGCAACGTCAGTCGGTGTCGAGGGGATCTGGGTCACATGCGTCCATGGTGTGCGAACGGGCAATTGTCGAATAGGCAATTAGACTGGATAAACAGACGTACCTAGTAGCCTGCATCGAATTCGGGTCGATGCGGACGGTGCGCACGTGACCGTTACGACGTACCCGAGGACGAGCGAGGAGGTGGGGCCCATGTCGAGCACCGAGGATCGGCGCTTCGAGGTCCTGCGTGCGATCGTCGCGGACTATGTCGCGACCAAGGAGCCGATCGGGTCGAAGACCCTGGTGGAGCGGCACAACCTCGGAGTATCCAGCGCGACGGTTCGCAACGATATGGCGGTGCTGGAGGCCGAGGGCTACATCACCCAGCCGCACACCAGTTCCGGTCGCATTCCGACCGACAAGGGCTACCGGCAGTTCGTCGACCGCATCTCCGAAGTGAAGCCGCTCTCGCCGGCCGAGCGCCGGGCGATCATGGAATTCCTGGAGTCCGGCGTCGATCTCGACGACGTGCTGCGCCGCGGTGTTCGGCTGCTTGCTCAGCTCACCCGTCAGGTCGCGGTCGTCCAGTATCCGACGGTGTCGGCGTCCACGGTCCGCCACATCGAGGTGGTCGCGCTGAATCCGGCGCGGTTGCTGCTGGTCGTGATCACCGACACCGGTCGCGTCGACCAGCGTCTGGTGGAACTCGGCGCACTCGTCGATGATCAGGACCTGGCCGCGCTGCGCGGCATGCTCGGTGGTGCGATGGACGGCAAGCGCCTGTCCGACGCCTCCGCGGCCGTCGCGGAATTGCCCGAGCGAGCGCCGGTGCGGCTGAAGGATGTGCTGGTGCGCGTCTCGACCGTGCTGGTCGAGACCTTGGTCGAGCATCCGGAAGAGCGGCTGGTGCTCGGCGGCACCGCCAACCTGACCCGCAATGCCGCCGACTTCGTCTTCCCCGGTTCGCTGCGCGATGTGCTCGAGGCACTGGAGGAGCAGGTGATCGTGCTGAAGCTGCTCGCGGCCGCCCAGCATCCGGGCACCATCACGGTGCGCATCGGCGAGGAGACCCAGGTCGAGCAGATGCGCGGAACCTCGGTCGTGTCGACCGGCTACGGTGCCGCGGGTGCGGTGCTCGGCGGTATGGGCGTGCTGGGTCCGACCCGGATGGACTATCCGGGGACCATCGCATCGGTCGCGGCCGTTGCCCGTTATATCGGTGAGGTGCTCGCGGAGCGCTGAGGGCACCCGTCGCTGATACGCTCGATCCTCCGGCGGATAAAGTTGAGTGCATCCGACTAATGCTGTTGCAAACCAAGGACTAGAGAACTCAAAGTGGCACGGGACTACTACGGACTGCTCGGCGTTGCGAAGAACGCGACCGACCAGGAGATCAAGCGCGCCTACCGCAAGCTGGCGCGGGAGCTCCACCCCGACGTCAACCCCGACGAGGCGGCGCAGGCCAGGTTCAAGGAAGTGTCGACCGCCTACGAGGTGCTGTCGGATCCGGAGAAGCGGCGCGTCGTCGATATGGGCGGCGATCCGTTGGAGTCCGGTGGCGGCGGCGCGGGCTTCACCGGCGCCGGTTTCGGCGGGCTCGGCGATGTCTTCGAGGCCTTCTTCGGCGGTATGAGCGGTTCCGGCGGGACGCGCAAGCCGCGCGGCCGGGTGCAGCCCGGCGCCGATTCGCTGCTGCGGACCCGGCTCAGCCTGGCCGAATGCGCGGTCGGGGTCACCAAGCACCTGACCGTCGACACCGCCATCCTCTGCGATATCTGCCACGGCGCGGGCACCAACGGCAAGTCCAAGGCGGTGCGCTGCGAGACCTGTGGTGGGGCGGGCGAGGTCCAGTCCGTGCAACGTTCGTTCCTCGGTCAGGTGCTGACCTCACGTCCGTGTCCGACCTGTCGCGGCGCGGGTGAGACCATTCCCGATCCGTGCCACAAGTGCGGCGGCGACGGGCGGGTGCGGGCGCGTCGCGAGATCGCCGCGCCGATTCCGGCCGGTGTCGCCAATGGCATGCGGGTGCGGCTGGCCGCGCAGGGCGAGGTCGGTCCCGGCGGTGGGCACGCGGGCGATCTGTATGTGGAGATCGTCGAGCAGCCACACGATGTCTTTGTTCGCGACGGCGACGATCTGCATTGCACCATCCGGGTGCCGATGGTCGATGCCGCACTCGGCACCACGGTCGTCATCGATACCATCCTGGACGGCCCGACCGAGCTGACCATTCCGCCGGGCACCCAGCCGGGCGAGATCTCGGTGCTTCGCGGCCACGGCATGCCGCGCCTGCGCTCCGGCGCGCGCGGTGATCTGCTCGCCCATCTGGACATCGTGGTGCCGACCAAACTCGACGCCAAGACCACCGATCTGCTGCGCAAATACAAGGGCATGCGCACCGGTGATCGCGCCGAGGTGATGTCGGCGCAGTCCGAGCACAACAGCGGCCTGTTCGCCCGGCTGCGAGCGTCGTTCAGCGGGCGATAGTCGTTGGCCGCCACGGTCTTCTATCTCTCCGATATTCCGGAGCCAGGTGCCATCGCGGTGCTGGACGGTCCGGAGGGACGCCATGCCGCGACGGTGCGCCGCATCCGGGTCGGCGAGCCGATCACGCTGTCCGACGGCTCCGGTCTGCTCGCGGCATCGGAAGTTGTTGCGGCGCAGAAGGATCGGCTCGAGCTGAAGGTGCTCGATCGGGTGCTCGCCGCGCCCGCGACGCCACGGGTGACCATTGTGCAGGCGCTGCCGAAGTCCGACCGCTCGGAGCTGGCCGTCGAGCTGATGACCGAGGCGGGCGCCGATGTCATCATCCCGTGGCAGGCCGCGCGCTGCATCGCCAACTGGGAAGCCAAGGCGGACAAGGCCGTTGAGAAATGGCGTGCCGCCGCCCGCTCGGCCGCACGGCAGTCCCGCCGCGCCTACATCCCCGAGGTCGCCGACCTGCACCGCACCCGCGACCTGCTCGACAAGGTCCGTGCGGTCGTCGCCGCGGGCGGAATCGCGGTGGCACTACACGAATCCGGCACCGCGCGCTTCGTCGAGCTGCCGTTCGACAAGGCCACCGAAATCCTGCTGATCGTCGGCCCCGAAGGCGGTCTAGACGACTCCGAGCTCACCGCCTTCGCTGCTGCCGGCGCCGACGTAACCCTGCTCGGCCCCACCGTCTTGCGCACCTCCACCGCCGCCGCCGTCGCTCTCGGCGCCTTGGGCGCGTTGACCTCCCGCTGGTAGCGGCTCGGCTGCTCGGTACGGCACCGTGAAGATCGCCAGCACACAAAGTATTGCGACCGCGAAACACGCCAGCGCGTACCAGAGATTCCCGATGGGGTCGCCATTGCTCGTCGAACCGTCGACGGCAGCGAAGTAATCGGGCAGCGCGCTTACCCAGAGCAACGCCATCACGCCGAGGTACACGACGCCGTAGATCCGTACGAAGCGGTTCGTGTAGTCCGAGTGGTCTCGCCGTAGCCGCAGCCACTGGCGAGTGAGAATCGGAATCGCGACAATGCTGACGACGACCAATTCGGCCGCATAGAGGAATCCCCGCAACGTGGTGCTCCCGGCGCCGAAAACTGTTGCCGGGATCGGCAATACACCCGTACCCAGCGACCCGAGAATGCCGATGACGACAGTGCGCCACACCAATTGCGGTCCAGAGAAACCGCGCCCCTGGTCGATATGACGACCGACGAGCAACTGGACGAAGAACGCCAGCGACATCGGCCACAGCGCGGCGAATACCACCACACTCGGTAGCGGAACCGAGTCGAACATCGGTTGATTGAGCGAATTCTCGGTCGACCACTCCCACCAGCGCAGTTGCGGTCCCAGGTGGTCGAAGATCTCATAGAAGCCGTGGTGGACGAAGCCTACGCAGACGGCGCCGACGAGCACACCGTATCGACGGAAAACGCCCAGCATTCGGACGATTTCGAAGGCCAACGTGGCCATCAATGGGTAGATCGCCACGATATAGAGGGGGAGCCGACCCCAGAGGAAATCCACGGTGAAGACGTTGTGCGCGAACATCGTGTCGACGTGTGCGTCGATGCCGAAGGCCGCCGGAAAGTACAGCGGTGGTTCGATGATGAACAGATATGCGGTCGCGCCGAACCAGACCACGAGATTTGTCGGATCGCCGTGACGTCGCAGGCGCACAATCGCGTAGATCAGCGCGAGCACCGCGCCGAGGACGATGGTGAACTCGAGTACCGGCAGCGTCCAGTTCTCCAATGCGAAAGGGTTTCGCACCTCGACGAGTCCACCGGCCTCCTGACAGGAAAAGCCGAGCGCCTTCGCGAGTTCGTCGAAGGTGGGTGCGCAATGATCGGCCATCAGTCCCCCTGCGCCGCAATGGAATCGGCGGTGTACCAATGTGATACGTCGTAACCGGCGTCATAGCGCTTGAACCACACATCGGCGAGTGCGGGCAGCTTCTCGTGATCGGGATTGTGCTTGGGCAATTGACTGCGGATGATGCCCACCAGCGCGATCAGTTGTTCGCCGAGTCGTAGATCGTCGAACGCGCGCGACATCGGACCGTTGTCCTCGACGGGCAGCCGCAACAACTTCCGCAGCTTCTGCTTACCCCGGTGCGTCGCGAACATCGCCAGTGCATCGATGCGCCGATCCTCCTGCGGCACATGCTTATTGAAGCCTGCGCTGGCCACCTTGACGACATTCATGACGTGCCGGAAGATCGACGGCGCCATGCGCATGCGGTAGGCGTCGCTGCCGACAATCGAATCGAAAATGATCAACGCCGAACTGCGATGTTCGACTTCCTCGACGAAGTGCCAGATGAACAGCGATGCGACACGGTCGTCGCCCGGCCGGAACAGGGTCGAATCGTTGTCGAGCATCAATTTGAACACCGGTGTGAAGGTGGCCTCCAGGTCGGCGGTGTAGGCGAGCCGATATTCCAGGGGGGTCTGCACGGTGAGGCGGTCGAATTCCGCGATCACTTCGTTGAGGGTCTCCTGGAGCCCGGGGTATCGCCTGATCAGGGCATTGGCGTGCTGGCGGTGGGCCGTCGAGTGCTGGCCCTCCTGACGCACGAATGCGTCCGCTTCCTCCGCGACCGCGGGATCGGTTATCCGCGGCATGGCCTCGCGAATCATATTGACGATCATCTTCTCGAAGCCGATGGCCAGGAAGGACACCGCGTTGGCCATGGACGAGAAGGCCGGATTCTCTTCGTTCCACAGGAACGGTACGTCGTAGTCCGCGAATGCGAATCGCATCTTTCGGACTTGCAGATCGGTCACTTGGCTGTACCTCGTAATTCGGAAGGGGGCTGTAGCCGTGTTCGGACGTGCCGAAGCTTCGATACCGGTGATCATACACAGATCGAGTCATGTGTATGATGATAATTGCTCGAGCTGGGACAATGACGGCCCTGTGGTAGCGTCAGAGCCCCTGATCAGGACGGTCGGCAGGGTTGTCCCGCTGTCGGTTTCGCATGCGAGGGACATCGTTCGAACCGAGGGGGCGAGCAGTGGCAGGAAGGCGCGGGTGGGGCGGGAGTCCGCCGAACAGCGATGAAGAAGCGTCCCGTCGAATAGTCGCCGCCGCAGTCGATCTCATCGGACAGACGGGTTCGGAGATCAGCATCGCCGACGTCGCGGAATCACTGGGGGTCATCCGTCAGACGGTGTATCGATACTTCCCCAGTGCGGACGCGCTGATGCAGGCCGCGGCCATCGCTTCGGTCGACGGTTTTCTGGACCGGCTGACGAAGCAGGTCAGCGGTATCGAGGACCCTGTCGAAGCCATGACCGAGGGCGTGGTCTTCACGCTGTCCGATGTGCGTCGAACGCCCCACCTGGGCATTCTGCTGTCCAGCACATATTCGAATGTGCACCCCGAAGGCCTCACCTCCGAAGCGGCACAAACCTTCGGCATGACAATGATCAAACGCTTCGACGTCGATTGGGCGCGTTACGGATACGACGACGCGTCCCTGCACGAACTCGTCGAATACATCCTGCGAACGATGCAGTCGTTCTTCGTTTCTCCGGGCAATCCGCCACGCAGTGATGATGAGCTGCGTCGGTATTTACGACGCTGGATGGGGGCCGCGATCGTCGCCCAGCCGAGGTCGGACGGACTACGCGGGGGCTGACGATCCTGCGGGCCTCGGCGTCGACATGGGCGTCTATCTCCTGGACGGTACCGCTGCCGTACTCGACCGTGTCGTACTCGTCGTCGAGGCTGGCGAGGGGTTCGGCAAGCGGCAGTTCATGACCGAAGGCTCGGTCAGTGCTGCCACCGGCCGTTCGGCGCGCTGGGGCCGGGCTGCTGCCAGGGTGCGTTCGGTCCGCCGGGGACGGGTTGCTGCACGTGGGCGTTAGGGGCGCCGAGAGTTGGCTGCTGCTGCCAGTTGGAGTTGGGTGCAGCGAGGGCGGCCTGTTGTGGGTGGGCGTTGGGTGCGCCGGGGGCGGGCCAGTTGGCGTTGGGGCCGCCTGGGGCAGGGTGCTGGGGCTGGGCGGAACCCATTTTCTCGGCGTTGGCGCGGGCGATGAGGCCGGTGACCTGGGGTACGGCGAGGGGTGTCGATGCGCCGCACCAGGTGCATTCCATGTAGTGCTTGTTACCGAGCGGGATGATCGGGATGAAGAAGACTGTGAAAGTAGTGGCCAGTCTGCGCAGCGCGTGTGCGGCGGGGTTGCCGCAGCGGCCGCAGACCAAGGTGATCATGGCGAGCGTGTGGAGACGCCGCTGCCAGCCGAAGATCAGCATGTGAAACCCCCGAAGTAAGAGAATTCGATATCGGTCACAGTAGTAGATCGGCCAGGCTGCCTCCGTAGTTAACGGACGGCCACCCCTGCGGTTTGCGTATATGGCACAAATGCTGTGGTCTTATCCGTGGATCGATATCCAGTGGCTTTGCTTATAAATTGCTGGAAGCGTCCGGACTCGGGTGCATACAGCCGTTCGCAGTCAGCCTCGAGACCCGTTGCCCGCACCAGCCCGTCATCCGAACTCCGCCGCGCCGCCGACGCCAGCGACACCGGCTGCCCTGCGAAACACGTTGGACTGCCTTCGCCGCCGCGACCCACGCTTGGTCCGGACGTCGGCCTGCGACCTCGCGGTCATGAGCGCCGTAGGTGATCGCCGGATATCACGCCGTCGGCGCGGCACAGACTCGGGAAGTAGCAACGGTTCCGACTCCGCGGCGGGTGTGAATCGCCAAGTACCACACCAGGACTGCGGCTACAGCCATCATTACACCGACGCAGGCCGCCAGCCCGGCCCACCCTCCCTTCGCATAGGCGATCCCTGTCGTACCGCCGATGACGGCGCTGCCGAGGTAGTAGGTGAACAGGTACAGCGACGATCCGGCGCCACCGGGAGCTATCGCGCCGACCCAGGTGCTCGCCACCGCGTGGGCGCCGAAAAACCCTGCGGTGCAAAGGGCTACCCCAAGGATGACCGCGATCAATAGGTCCGGGATGCTGACCAGGACGCCGACACCCATCAGCGCGACGGATGCCGCGAGCACGCGGTGCTTACCGATGCGATCGGCCCAACGCCCGGCAGCGGCAGAGGCGAGCGTGCCGGCCAGATACAGCAGGAACACCGAACCCGCCACGGCCGCAGGTAATTCGAACGGCGGCCGGGTCAGCCGATATCCGAGGAAGTTGTAGATCGACACGAATCCGCCCACCAGAACGAAGGCCAGCCCGAACAGCGCAAGCAGCCCGCCGTGCCGCAACGGCGCGCCGATATCGCGCAGCACGGTACGCATTCCGGCGGGTCGAGCGACGAACTCACGCGACTCTGGCAACCCACGCACGAACCAGACGGTGCACCCGGCCGCCGCAACGCCGACCGCGGCCTCGGCCCAGCGCCATGAGGTCAGATCCAACGCGAATGCCGGAATCAACCGCCCGGACAACCCGCCGATCGACGTGCCCGCGACATAAACACCCATCGCCGCACCCAACCCGTCGCCTCCGATCTCCTCGGCCAAATACGCCATTGCGACCGCAGGCACCCCGGCCAACGCCACCCCTTGCAGCGCCCGCCCCGCCAGCAGCACCTCCAGCGACGGGCTCAGCGGCAGCAGCAGACCGATGACCGCCGATACCACCGCCGACCAGGTCATCACTGTTGTACGCCCGAGCCGCGAGGACAACGCACTCACCGGCACGATCGCCAACGCAAGAAACCCGGTGGTCAACGACACGGCCAAAGCGGCCTGCGCCGGGGCGACCCCGAATGCCGCCGACAGACTCGGCAGCAACGCCTGCGCGCTGTACATCGACACGAAGGTGGCCAGCCCTGCGGCGAACAGCGCGGTAGTGATCCGACGTTCGTGTGATGTGTTGATCGAGCGGGCATCCGTGCTGGTCATGGCACCAGAATCGACACTTGCTCTTAAGAAGGGAAATGAATAGTAATCTGGTTTCTAATGCATTGGACGCATAAGGAAAGGTCTGTACGTGCTGGGTGACGACCTGCTGTGGTTCACGACACTCGCCGAACTGGAGCGCGTCGGCGCGGCTGCCGAGCGGCTGCATATCGCCCAGCCGACGCTCTCGCGCATGCTGGCCCGCCTCGAGCGCCGCCTCGGCGTCGAACTCTTCGATCGTCACGGAAAACGCATCGTGCTGAACGAATTCGGCCGGACCTACTACGAACACGCCCGCCGCGCCCAGTCCGAACTCGATGCCGCAGCCCAAGCCGTCGCCGACCTTGCCGATCCCGCGAAAGGCGGTGTCCGCCTGTCGTTTCAGCACTCCTTCGGCAGCTGGCTGATCCCGCAACTGATCGGCGGTTTCCGCCGCGGATCCTCGCGCATATCGTTCACCCTCTGGCAGGGCGCGTTCGACGCGGTAATCCACCAGATAGTCGACGGCACAGCGGATTTGGCGATCGTGTCGCCCCGTCCGTCGGCCCCTGGCATCGGCTGGCGCAAACTCCTCGCCCAGCCGCTCGCGCTGGCCGTGCCCGCGGAACATCGGCTCGCCGCCCGCCGACAGATCCGTCTCGCCGAGCTCGGCGACGCCGAATTCATCACCATGCATCCGGGTTTCGGTATGCGCCGGATTCTCGACGAACTCTGCGCCGCCGCGAATATCCGCCCCCGCATCGCCTTCGAATCGAGCGACCTGCTCACCGCCGCGGGACTGGTCGCGGCCGGACTCGGCGTCGCGCTGCTGCCGCTGGAAGATCCCACGCCCGCAGCCGGTTCGCTGTCGGGCATCGTGACCGTCCCGCTCGCCGATGCCGCAGCGGCCCGCGATGTGGGGCTGATCTGGTCGGCGACCGCCCCGCCATCGGATGCGGTGCGTCGATTTCGTGACTTCACCGAGGATTGGGCACGCCGGCGCAGGGGAATCCAGATGCCACGACGGTAGGTAGCGATCAGCAGGCAATCGCCACCCCGTCAGCTGACCATTTCGAGCGACCTGCAAGCAATCGCTGCGGCCGTGGTAGCCGTTTATTCACTGCCTGTTGTCAGTGGGGCGCGTTAAACTTTCATCAACGACGCAGCAATTCGAGACCGGAAAGCAGGCTATAGCCACTTTTGAGAACACAAGGCGAGATCGGCGACCCGACTACCCCCACTGCAGGCGGGAGTTTACCCACCCCACCGACTTCGTCGGCCTCCATCCCCCGAGGTGCAGACAACGGTACAGGCCCGGCAGCGCGCACCGTGCGTTCCAGCATCGAACTCGCTCCCGAATCCGTGTTCCCCTTCCTCGGTTCGGCCGACCAGAACCTGCGTGAACTCGAGCAGTTGCTGGATGCGGATATCCATGTCCGCGGCAATTCCGTCACCCTCACCGGCAAGGCGGCCGATGTCGCGCTCGCCGAGCGGGTGATCGAACAGCTCGTCGCGCTGACCGGTCGCAATCGAGTGGTGACTCCGGAGGCGGTGCGCCACACCGTATCCATGCTCACCGAGGGTTCCTCGGAATCCCCGGCCGAGGTGCTGAGCCTGGACATTCTGTCCCGGCGCGGTAAAACCATCCGGCCCAAGACACTCAACCAGAAGCGTTACGTCGACGCGATCGACGCCAACACCATCGTGTTCGGCATCGGCCCCGCGGGTACCGGCAAGACGTATCTGGCGATGGCCAAGGCTGTGCAGGCATTGCAGACCAAGCAGGTCAACCGGATCATCCTCACCCGTCCCGCCGTCGAGGCGGGCGAGCGGCTCGGGTTCCTGCCCGGCACGCTCAACGAGAAGATCGATCCCTATCTGCGCCCGCTCTACGACGCGCTGCACGACATGATGGATCCGGAGGCCATTCCGAAGCTGATGGCGGCCGGTGTCATCGAGGTCGCACCGCTTGCGTATATGCGAGGTCGCACGCTGAACGATTCGTTCATCATTCTCGACGAGGCGCAGAACACCACGGCCGAGCAGATGAAGATGTTCCTCACCCGGCTCGGATTCGGTTCGAAGATCGTGGTGACCGGTGACGTCACCCAGGTCGACCTGCCCAATGGCGCGCGCTCGGGTCTGCGCGCGGCGAGTGAGATCCTGACCGGCATCGAAGATATCCATTTCGCCCAGCTGACCAGCAGCGATGTGGTTCGGCACCGGTTGGTCTCCGATATCGTCGACGCCTACGAGCGGGCCGAGGCCGAGCGGGTCACCCAGGTCGGACCGCACTATCCGGGCAATCGCGCACAGCGCCGCGCCGCGAGCCGGGGAGATCGGCGATAGTGCGACGGACGTGTCCGGGCCAGCCGCGCGGTGCGGGCCCGGGCACACCGAATACCCTGATCAGGTGAGCATCGAGATCGCCAACGAGTCGGGTGTCGACGTACCCGAAGAAGACCTGGTCAGTGTCGCGCGATTCGTGATCGGCCGGATGGACGTGCATCCGGCGGCCGAGCTGTCGATGGTGCTCGTCGATCTCGACACCATGGCGGATCTGCATATGCGCTGGATGGACCTACCCGGCCCGACCGATGTCATGTCCTTCCCGATGGACGAACTGGAGCCCGGTGGTCGACCGGACAGCGCCGAACCGGGTCCGTCCATGCTCGGCGATATTGTGCTGTGCCCCGAATTCGCCGCCGGTCAGGCCCGCAAGGCCGGTCACTCGCTCGATCACGAACTCGCCCTGCTCACCGTGCACGGCGTGCTCCATCTGCTCGGCTACGACCATGCCGAGCCGGAGGAGGAGAAGGAGATGTTCGCCTTGCAGGCGCGGCTGCTCGAGGAGTGGTACGAGAGCCTGCGCGAGGCCCAGCGGCGCGCCGAATTGGCCGAGCGCGATGCCCGGCTGCTGGGGAAGGCCGGTTTCACAACGCCCGGTGAGGCGCTAGGCCCCGCGTGAATTCGCTGACCCTGATCCTGCTGGCGGTTCTGCTCGTCCCGGTCGGTGGGGTGTTCGCCGGAGTCGATTCGGCGCTGAACACCGTCTCACCGGCGCGTCTCGACGATATGGTCCGGGCGGAGCGGCCCGGTGCGGTGCGGCTGACCAGGATCGTGGCCGATCGGCCGCGATATGTGAATCTGCTTGTGCTGCTTCGTATTCTGTGCGAGATCTGCGCGACTGTGCTGTTGGCGGCGGCGCTGATTCCGCTATGGGACGACAATTGGGCGCTGCTGTTCACCGCGGCCGTCATGGTGCTGGTGGACTATGTGGTGATCGGAGTGGGTCCACGCACACTCGGCCGTCAGCACGCCTACTCCATTGCTTTGGCCTCGGCGCTGCCGCTGCAGTTCATCGGCACGGTACTCGGTCCGGTCAGCAGGCTGCTGATCCTCATCGGCAATGCGATCACCCCCGGTAAGGGATTTCGCAACGGCCCCTTCGCATCCGAGATCGAGCTGCGGGAAGTGGTCGAGATGGCCAGTGAGCGCGGTGTGGTGGCCGACGACGAACGCCGCATGATCCAGTCGGTCTTCGAACTCGGCGATACCCCGGCCCGCGCGGTCATGGTCCCGCGCACCGAAATGGTCTGGATCGAGGCGGATAAGACTGCGGCACAGGCGACGTCGCTCGCGGTGCGCAGTGGTCACTCCCGCATTCCGGTGGTCGGCGAGAACGTCGACGACATCCTCGGCGTGGTGTACCTGAAAGACCTTGTGCCATACGCGGATAGAAGCCGCAAGGTACAGGTGCGCGATGCCATGCGCCCGGCGGTGTTCATGCCCGACTCCAAACCGCTGGACAGCCTGCTCGACGAAATGCAGCGCCGCAGAAACCATATGGCGATACTGGTCGACGAATACGGCGGCATCGCCGGACTGGTGACCATCGAGGATGTGCTCGAGGAGATCGTCGGTGAGATCGCCGACGAATACGACACCGACGAAACCCCGCCCATCGAGGATCTCGGCGAGGGCCGCTACCGGGTTTCGGCACGACTGTCGGTCGACGATCTGGCCGACCTGTACGGCTTGGAAATCGAGGAGGAGGACGTCGACACCGTCGGCGGCCTGCTCGCCCACGCACTGGGCCGGGTGCCGCTGCCCGGCTCCAAAGCCGTTGTGCACGGCCTGGTGCTGCGTGGCGAAGGCGGTGCGGACGCGCGGGGACGGGTGCGGGTGCATACCGTTGTGGTGCGCAAGGCGCCGGAGAAATCGCATGCCGAGAAGGCCAACGGCAAGCGCAAAAGTAACGGATCCGAGCGGGAAATCCCGACCGATCGTGATGAGAACGGAGACAGCGAATGACCGATTTGGATGCCGAGGACACCAAACTCGTGGTGCTGGCGAAAGGCGCGCTCGGCCGCACCGGCGGCAACTCGGGCGCCGCCATCCGCGATACCGACGGCCGCACCTACGCGGCCGGTGACGTCGCCCTGCAGTCCCTGCGACTGACCGCCCTGCAGGCCGCCGTCGCGGCCGCGATTTCCAGTGGCGCAGAGGGATTCGAAGCGGCCGTGGTAGTCAGCGGCAAGCTATCGGATGCGGGCGTCTTCGCGGTTCGCGAGGTTTCGCCCGAGGCGCGCATCGTCTTCACCGACCGCTCGGGTGCGGTCTTCGAGATCGTCGACGATGCCGCGGGCGCGGAGGTGCAGGGTGGCCGATAAGTTCACCGAATTCCGTTCCGGCTTCGTCTGTTTCGTCGGCCGCCCGAATACCGGCAAGTCGACGCTGACCAATGCGCTGGTCGGCCAGAAGATCGCGATCACCTCCTCGCGCCCGCAGACCACCCGCCACACCATCCGCGGCATCGTGCACCGCGAGCACGCCCAGCTCATCCTGGTCGACACCCCGGGTCTGCACCGCCCGCGCACGCTGCTCGGCCAGCGCCTGAACGACCTTGTCCGCGATACGTATTCCGAAGTCGACGTGATCGCGCTGTGCATTCCCGCCGACGAGAAAATCGGACCCGGCGACAAGTGGATCCTGCAGCAGATCAAGCAGATGGCGCCGAAAACCACTCTGCTCGGGGTGGTCACCAAGATCGACAAGGTGAGTCGCGACCAGGTCGCCGAACAGTTGATGGCGCTGTCGCAACTGCTCGGCCCGGACCACGACGTCGTACCGGTCTCCGCCGTCAAGGGCGAGCAGGTCGAGGTCCTGGTCGACGTCATCGCCTCGAAAATGCCGGAGGGCCCGGCCTTCTACCCCGACGGCGAGCTCACCGACGAGCCCGAGGAAACCCTCATGGCCGAGCTCATCCGCGAGGCCGCCCTGGAGGGCGTCCGCGACGAACTCCCGCATTCGCTCGCCGTGGTCATCGAAGAAGTCCTCCCGCGCGAAGAGAACGACGACATGCTCGACGTGCACGCGCTGCTCTACGTCGAACGCCCCTCGCAGAAGGCCATCGTCATCGGCAAGGGCGGCGCCCGCCTCAAAGAGGTAGGCACCAACGCCCGCAAACAAATCGAGCACATCCTCGGTGTCCGCATCTACCTGCACCTGCACGTCAAGGTCGCCAAGGATTGGCAGCGCGACCCGAAACAGCTTGGCAAGCTCGGGTTCTGACAGCTGGATACCCCCAGGAATGGGGGCATTGGAGCCCGCTGTGGCAATGCGCCCCGCGCTGTTATAGTCGGCCCGTTGACGGCTGTCCGTGCTGATTCCGGGCCGCCGCAAGTGCGTCGGAAGGGTCCCGACGCATACGGAGGGCTGAGCTGTGAGCGTGGTCGAGGGTGCGGTATTCGCTGGGTATCAGATCGAACGCCGTCTCGGCGCGGGCGGTATGGGCACCGTATTCCTGGTCCAGCATCCGAGGCTGCCGCGTAAGGACGCGCTGAAGGTCCTCTCCGATGTCCATGCGGAGGATCCGGAATTCCGGGCCAGATTTCTGCGTGAGGCCGAAATCGCCGCGCGGCTACAGCATCCCAACCTGGTCGCCGTGCGCGATCGCGGCGAGAACGATGGCCAACTGTGGATCGCGATGCAGTACGTCGACGGCGTCGATGCCGCCCAGTTGATCAAGCGTGGTGCGCTCGGAATCGAGCGTGCGGTCCGGATTTTCGTGGAGGTGGCCCGCGGCCTGGACGAGATCCATCAGGCGGGTCTGCTGCACCGCGATGTGAAACCGGCAAATATCCTGGTCGCCGAACAGCCGGACGGATCCGATCGGGTGCTCGTCACCGACTTCGGAATCGCCCGTGCCGCCGACGATTCGACCACCCTCGCCTCCGGTGGGACCACCGCCACCCTGGCCTATGCGCCGCCGGAGCAGATCAGCGGTGATCCGATGGACCACCGTGGCGATGTCTACGCACTGGGCTGCACGCTCTATCACATGCTCACCGGCTCGGTCCCGTTCCCTCGGGACAGTCCGGGGGCGGTGATGTACGCGCATCTGAACGAGCCGCCGCCTCGGGCTTCACACGGAAACCCCAGCGTGCCAACGGCATTCGACACGGTGATCGCCAAGGCCATGGCCAAGCGGCCGGACGAGCGGTTCGCCAGTTGCGGAGCGTTCGCGGCGGCGGCGCGGGCGGCGCTGGCCGGGGAAGCGCTCACCGATTCCGGACCGGAGACCAAGCGTCGCGATCGGTTGCTCGTGGCGGGGCTGCTGGGTGTCGTCATTGTGGCGAGCGTGATTTCGACAGTGCTGTGGGTCGGCGGCGATCCACCCGCCACCACATCGACACCCACGACCACGGCGGGCCCGCCGAATGTGAACGCCGCTGAGTGGGGTTCTTACGCATATATCGCCCAGACATTTCCCGAATTGCTGCCGCCCTCGCCGATAGCGACCGGGTACAAGGACGTCGGTGGCTGTATTCCACTCGACGCGAAAGGTAATACCGTTTCCTTCGACGACGCACCCACCGCGGTCGGCGAGCTGTTCTGCATCGGTGATGGCGACCCGGCGCGCACCATGGCCGTCAAATGCAATGTCGATAAGTCGCCGATCTTCCCCGATCGCTTCTTTGCTCGGGTGGAGGGTGATGAACGCTGGGTCCGGTCGTCCGGCACCGGACATGTGAACTGGGGTTCCGATATCGAAAGCGATGGCAAGATCCGCGGCCAGCTGGAGGTCTACTTCGACGATCCGAGCCGGAATTTCTGCACCGTGCACGCGCACGGCGCCGCGTCCGGCACCGAACTCCACGATCGGTGGTGGCCTGATGCGCCGCTGTGATCGGGTACGCAAGGTCCGTGCCGCACTGACCGGCATGATGGTCGTGCTGGCGCTCGCTACCGGCTGTACCGTGCACGGGCGGCCGAGCCCGCAACGACCCGATCTCGGGTCGCTCGATGCCGGTGGATACAGCCTCGAACCGCAGCACGAACCGGCCGTCGACAATGAGCAGTACGGCAGGGTCATCGAATCGATGCGGCTGGGTGAGGTCATGGCCGATCCGAGCGAGTCGGATTCGACGTTGACGTTCTCCCTGAGTGGCTTCAGCGCCGTGCCGCTGCCGACGCCCGCCAAAGCGGGCGCGTATCTCGCGGCGCCGGTTCGCTCCGTCCTCGAAAAGCGGGGAATGCTGGCTGGTTTCGCGGTCGGGCGCACAGACAAGGCGGTCGAGCGTACCGCGGTCGTCGGCGCCGCCCGGCTGTTGACCATACTGGCGCTGCGATTTCCGGACCCCACCGCGGCGCAGCGGGCCGCCGAGGAGATCGACTCGGTCGATGCGTCGGTCAGTCCCGAGAATGTTTCCGTCACCATCCCGGAATATCCGGCCGCACATGGTCATTGGCGTCCGAACGTGCCGACGATAGCGGTCTCGCTCGCGCAGGAGTCGTTCGTCGTCACATTGCTCGGTGGACATACCTCTGCCGACCTAGCCGCCCTCACCACGTTGGCGCGCAAGGCATTCGATGCCCAGCTGCCCAGACTGCGCGGGTTCGCGGTCACCCCGCGCGAACAGCTCGCGGCACTGCCGCTGGACCGCGATGGCATGATCGCGCGTATGGTGCCGAAAGCGCCGGGGCGTTGGCCGTTTCCCGCCGTGGCCTTCGGCACCGAACAAGAGAACGCGGGCTGGGACAGCGCTCCCCAGGCAAGTGGCGTCGTATACGGCACACATGCGACTGCTTTGTACCGGGGAGTCGGGAAGCCGAATCCGCCGGAACTCATGGCCTTCAGCGGTTTGGAGGCTCTGATGCGGTTCCCTGATGTGGCCGCCGCGCGCAAGTCCTTCGCGAAGGCTCAGGACAAGGCCGACAAGGACGGTTTGCAATCGATACCCGGCCCGGCCGGGGTGCCGGATGTCAGCTGTTCGAAGGAGTCGGGCGACCTGATCGCACAACTGTTCACCTATACCTGCACCGTGTTGTACGGGCGTTATGTCGCAGTACTTTTCGGTCGGACGCTGCACGACTTCCAACAGCGGGTTGCCGCTCAGTACGGGCTGCTGGTGCACAGTGAGCGGGGTATATGACCGAGACCCTCACCCCGGGAACAGTTTTCGCCGGGTATCTGATCGAGCGGGTGCTGGGCATCGGAGGAATGGGGACGGTGTACGTCGCGCGGCATCCGCGGCTCCCGCGCCTCGATGCGCTCAAAGTGCTCGCACAGACCCATAGCGGTGATGAGGAGTTCCGTGCTCGATTCATTCGGGAGGCCGAACTCGCCGCCCGGCTCGAGCATCCCAATATCGTCGCGGTGCACGACCGAGGGGTGCACGACGGTCAGCTGTGGATTGCGATGCAGTTCGTCGACGGCATCGACGCGGCCGAGCTCATCCGCCACGACGCCGCCGTCCTGGCGCCGGAGCGGGTGTCGCACATTGTCGGATCGGCCGCGCGCGGTCTGGATGCCGCGCATCGCGCGGGACTGCTGCACCGTGACGTCAAACCCGCCAATATTCTGCTCGAGTCGCGTCCCGGCGAACCGGATCGGGTCTTCGTTTCCGATTTCGGAATAGCCAGGGCCGCAGGACAATCAACCGCGCTGACCACTGTCGGGTCGGTGCTGGCGACTCTGGCCTACGCCGCGCCGGAACAGCTCATGGGTGGCGTGGTCGATCGGCGGGCCGATGTGTACGCGCTCGGCTGCACGCTCTACGAATTGCTCACCCGCACCAAGCCGTTTCCGCGCGATACTGCCGTCGCGGTGATGCAGGCGCACATCCAGGACCCGCCGCCGCGTGCCACCACGGTTAATCCATTGTTGCCGCAGGCCATCGATCGGGTGATCGCGCGATCATTGGCGAAGAACCCGGATGATCGTTATCCGTCGTGTGGTGCGCTGGCCGATGCGGCGGCCGCCGCCCTGGACGGCCGGGCGGATGCGCTCACGATCGACCTGGGCAATACCGAGCCGAGGCGTCCCGCGCGGCGGCGCGTCGGGCTCGCGATCGGTATCGCCGCATCGGTCGTTGTCGTCGGTGTCGCGAGTGCGGTCGTGCTGACAAGGAATTCCGCCGACCCCTCGGCGACGCCGAGCACGATCGCGTCGACGACGAGCACTGCGGCGACCAGCCCGCCCGCCGTCACTGCTACGACCACGAACGGTCGGCTGTCCTGGGGCAGCCACACCTTTATCGCGCAGGCCTTTCCCGAACTGCTTCCGGCCACTCCGGTCGAGAGCGGCTACCAGGGCCTCAGGTGCGTCGCGCGGGACTTGAACAATCGTCCCGTCGACGTGAATCAGCCCGCGCCCGCGGTCGCTGATCTGGATTGCAATGGAAACCGGGATCCGGTGGAGTCGGTTCTCGTAGGCTGCAATTCGAATCGCAGCCCGACCAATTACTTCGCGCACCCTGATTTCGTCCCGATCGGCGATGAGCGATGGGAGCGCCGATCCGGGCGTGGCCGGATTCTCTGGTTCGACACCACTACCGCGGACAATGACCCGCTCGGACCGAATCGGCCGCAGGGCCTGCTCCGGATTCTGTTCGATGATCCGCAGCGGAACTTCTGTTCGCTGTTCGTATCCGGCGGAAACTCCGGACGAGATCTGTACGACCGCTGGTGGCGTAGCGCGCCGTTCTGAACCGAGTAAGCGAGGAAAGACGTCGTGGACATTGCCGAGGGCACTACATTCGCCGGGTACCGCATCGAGCGACGCCTCGGTGCCGACGACTTGGGCGCCACCTATCTGGCGCGGCATCCGCGGCTGCCGCGCCGCGACGCGCTGAAGATTCTGTCCGATGACTATGCGGACAAGCCAGACTTTCGTGCGCGTTTCCTGCGCGAGGCCGAAATCGCCGCCCGGCTCCAGCATCCCAATGTGGTCGCGGTCCGAGATTGTGGTGAACAGGACGGCCGGCTGTGGATCGCGATGCAGTATGTGGACGGTGTCGATGTCGGTGAGTTGATCCGGCGCGGCCGGACCGAGCTGAATGTAGAGCGCGCGGTCCGCATCGTCGCCGAGGCCGCACGCGGACTCGACGAGATCCATCGCTCTGGTCTGCTGCATCGGGATGTGCGGCCGGGCCGCATCCTCGTAGCCCAACAGCCCGATGGGCCGGAACAGGTGCTGATCGCCGATTTCGGCGTCGCCCGCGATGTGGGCGATGTGACGACGGTGGCCGGCGATGGCGGTATGCCAGGGACCGTGGCCTATGCCGCGCCGGAGCAGATCAACGGTGCCGACGTGGACGATCGCGCCGACGTCTATTCGCTCGGCTGCACGCTGTATCACATGCTGACCGGTTCGGTCCCGTTCCAGCGGGACAGTCCTGGGGTGGTGATGCACGCGCATCTGAACGAGCCACCGCCGCGACCCTCGCGCGGAAATCCCAGCGTGCCAATGGCATTCGATGCGCTGATCGCCAGGGCCATGGCAAAGCAGCCGGAGGACCGGTACCCGAGTTGCGGTGCGCTCGCGACCGCGGCCACGGCGGCGTTGCTTCCCTCATCGGATCAGACCGTGGTTGTCCCCGCTCCCGCGTCGCGCGGGCCGGATCGGCGGCGGTTGCTGCTCGGTGCGATGGTGGTCGCCATTGCCTTTGTCGCGGTGCTGGTTTCGGCGGCGCATCGGATCAGCCGAAACGAACCGGCCGCGTCCGCCGGGGCAGGACCGAGTACCAGTGTCGACCGCGCGGCTGCCGCATCGGCGGCGGCGTGGAGTCCACATGCCATTGTCTTCGAGGCATTTCCCGATCTGCTGCCGGCCACACCGCTCGGCATCGGCTATCGAGAACTGCATGATTGCAAGTTCCTCGATCAGAGTGGGGACCCCATTTCGTTCGATACGCGGGCGCCGATCGATCGGCTGAACTGCACCGGCGACCAAGATCCGATGGAGCAGATCATTCTCACCTGTAATACAGATCGCTCGGCCATGCGACCGGCGGCTCCGCAAGAGCGGCCGGAGGGTGCGGAGCGCTGGACCCGGTCCTCCGGTGCGGGCGAATTGCATTGGGGCAATTACACGAACCGTGTGGGAGGAGTCCTCGGCGAGTTGGAAGTGTCGTTCGAGAGTCCGAATCGGAACTTCTGTCGGTTACGGGTGATCGGCGCGCAGTCCGGTGCGGATCTGCGCACGCGGTGGTGGCTCGATGCGCCGATCTGAGACGAAGCGTAGCCCCCGCATGCACCACGCAGGCCAGGCGCGAGCGCTGTCCGCCACGGTGGTCGCGGTCCTGGTGACGATCCTGACGGCGAGCTGCGCGCTGTCCGGGCATCCGGTGCCGTCCAATCCGAATCCGAAATCGCTCGATATCGGCGTGAACAGTACCGACCCCCTCACCCCGCCCAACGGCAACGAAGGCTACGGGCGAACACTGGAATCAGCCCGGATGGCGGAGGCCGTCATCGATCCGGTCGAGGCCGACGCGTCCCTGAAATTCTCCTTCGAGACCGGTGGCGCGTTGCCGCTACCGACGCCAGCGAAGGCGACGCGGGTGCTCGCGAAAACGGTGCGCCCGGTGCTCGAACGGTATGGGATGCTGGCCGGATTCATGGTGGGCGGCGCGGACAAGGAACAGGTAGGCGCGCCCGTTACCGGTCGGTCCCGGTTACTGACCGTTGTACTACTGCGATTTCCGGATGCCAACGCGGCTCGGCAGGCCGCTCGGGAGATGGATGCGGTTGATGCTGCGGTGAGTCCCGAGAATATGCCGGTCGTCATCGCGAACCAGCCGTCGGCATTCGCGCATTGGCGCCCGAACGTGCCGACGCTGGCCGCGACGATGGCGCACGAATCTTTCGTGATCAGTGTGCTGGTCGGGCATACGAGTCCGGATCTGGCCGTACTCACCGGGGTGGCACGCCAGGCTTTCGAAGCACAATCGACACGGTTGGGCGGCTTTTCGGCCACGCCGCCGGACAAGCTCGCCGCGCTGCCTCTCGACAGTGACCGCATGCTTGCGAAGCTGATCGCCGAGGTACCTGGGCGCTGGCCCTTTCCGACGGTTGCGATCACCGACTACGAGCAGAATGCGGGCTGGCGCACCGCTGCCATGGTGACCGGGATCGTCTTCGGTCCACGTGGCTCCTACCTCAACGGCTCGCGCAAACACCCGAGTTCGCTCGAGCTGGACGCCATCAACGGCTGGAATGAGCTCGAACGGTATCCGGATGCGATCGCCGCCCGCCGGGCTTTCCCGGAGCCCGAGCTCGAACATGATTCCGCAATCCGTCCCGCGCCGACACCGGACGCGGTGCCGGACGTTCGGTGCTTCGAGCAGCTCGATGTGCCCCCGCAGATCCCGCTGCGAATCATCTGTCGACTCGTGCACGGTCGCTACATCGCGCTGATCCGCGGCCGCGATCTGAAGAGCACCCATCAGCAGGTCGCGGCGCAACTCGCTCTGCTATTGAACAGCGAGTAGGGATATGGCTGGAAAGTTCGTTCCGGGTACGTTTTTCGCCGGGTACGTGATCGAGCGGACACTCGGCAGCGGCGGAATGGGTGCGGTGTACGTGGCCAGGCATCCGCGACTGCCGCGCCGTGACGCGCTGAAGGTGTTGTCCGAAGACCACAGTGCGGACGCGGAATTTCGCGCTCGGTTCATTCGTGAAGCCGAGCTGGCCTCCCGGCTGGACCATCCGAATATCGTCGCGGTGCACGATCGAGGTGTCGAGAAAGGTCGGCTGTGGATCGCGATGCAGTTCGTCGACGGCTTCGACGCCGCGGCACTCATCCGCCGCGGGCCCGCAGAGCTGACACCTGAACGGGCGCTGCACATTATCGATGCGGCCGCTCGGGGTCTCGACGAGGCCCATCGGGTCGGGATGCTGCACCGCGATGTCAAACCGGCGAACATCTTGTTGCAGCCCCGGCCGGGTCAGCAGGATCGCGTCTATGTCACCGATTTCGGAATAGCAAGGGCCGTAATCGAAACGACGGCGCTGACCGAGGCAGGTACGGTCTTGGCGACGCTGGCCTATGCCGCGCCGGAGCAGTTGATCGCAGGCCCGGTCGATCATCGCGCCGATATCTACGCGCTGGGCTGCACCCTGTTCGAACTGCTGACCGGGCAAAAGCCTTTTCCCCGCAGCACCCCGGTCGCGGTGCTGCAGGCGCATATCCAGGATCCGCCGCCATGTGCGAGCGCCGCGAATCCGATGCTGCCGCAGGCGATCGATGACGTGATCGCGCGGGCGCTGGCGAAGAACCCGGAGCATCGCTATCCCTCCTGTGGTGCACTCGCGCAGGCGGCGGCGGCCGCCTTCGATCGCCGGGCTGATGTGGCGACGCTCGATCTGCGGCCACCGGCGAGGCAGCGGTCGCGTCGACGCATCGCGCTTGCCGTCGGTATCGCGGCATCGGTCGTTGTGCTCGGTGTCGCGAGTGCGCTTGCGTTGAAAGGGAATTCGAGAGATGTGACCTCGACCGATGCTTCGGCGGCGTCCAGTGCGGTGGTCGCGTCGAGCAGTGCCGCGATGACACCCACAACGACGGTTGCCACTGGCGCCGCATCATGGGGCGGCTATAGCTACATGGTTCGAGTGCTGCCCGAGCTACTTCCGAAAACCCCGGCGGACAGCGGCTATCAGGGCATGCGATGTGTCGCGGTCGACTCGGACAAGCGACCGATCGATGTGAACCAGGCGGTGGCTGCGACGACCTACCTATCGTGCAACGGCGATCGCAATCCGCTGGAACTGCTCGTCATGGGATGCAATGCCAATCGAGTCGCGATGACTGTCGAGCCCTTTACCGATGCGCCCGTCGCCGGGGACGAGCAGTGGGAACGCCCGTCCGGCCGCGGCCGCGTGATCTGGCAAGACATCTCCGGTCCGGCCGGTCGACCCGCCGGAACGGTACAGGTCGAATTCGCCGACAGCGGGCGTAGCTTCTGTCAGTTGCGGGTATTCGGTGGCGAGTCCGGCCGGGACCTCCTCGAACGCTGGTGGCGAAACGCACCGATCTAGCACCGAGAGGTCTTGTACCGTCGGAGTATTGAACCACGGGGGAGGTCACTGCGGTGCGAGGTGCCAACGATATCGGCAAGCTCCTGGAGTTGTTGCGGACGTTGTATGTGCCGCATGAGCGTCCCCGGGTGCTGCGAACTCTGGTGCGTAGGCGGCGCAAGCTGCCGCGTCCGCTGATATGCCTGGTCGGGCCCGCGGCCAATGGTGACTTGCTCACGGAGATCTATCGCTGGCTCGGCGAGTCCGGTGGTCGTCGCGCGGTGCCGCGCGCCCGGGTCGAATTGCACAGTCTGGCACCGGATGCCATCCGGCCCGACCCGCGCGCGATCGGCCAGGAGGTGGACGCGCACTGCCTGCCGATTCTGCAGCGGCTGGTCACGGGGTTCTCCACCGACGACACCGCCATGGGCCCGATTTCGTTCCCGCGCTATCGAACCGCGGACTGGCTCACCAGGCAGCGCGTCATCAGTGATGACACCGAAGCAGCGGTGGAGTTGCGGACTCGGTTGCCGAAGTTGCTGCGACTCGGTTCGCGCGACTCCGATATGGGTGGCGAGGTGGGGGACTGGATCACCCGGGTGGTCTTCGCCGTGCTCGCATTGTGGCCGGTGCTGCGGCTGTGGATGTGGATCAGCGGAATGGTGCCGGGGCTGTCGAAGGAGACCCGCTGGTTCATGCACCAGCGGTATATGGCACCCGAACTGTCCGACAGTTTCCTGGGTTTCGCGACGCGGCTGACCGCCCCGCTGCGCAATGACGAGAACGAGGACCAGGTCGCCAAGCTGCTGGTGCACGCATTCCTCGAGGACCTGCGCGATGCGTACCGGCAACGGATCTGGCGGCCGTCGAGCTGGCGCCGCACCGCCTATCCGGTGGCGCTGCTCGACACCGTCGCGGTGGGTAGCCCCGGTGCCCAACTGCTGCACCGGATCAACGATATCCGCAATGAGACAGGGATTTTCGATCCGCTGGTGGTGGTCGCCGCCCTAGATCACGATCCGCGCGATCTGGAACCCGCGCAGCCGGTGCACGAACTTGCGAGCGTCGGCGATCTGCACAGTCTCGACAACCTCGAAAGTCTGGACGACAGAACGGCTTCCGGACCGGTGCCGGATCCGCTGCAGCAATGGCTGCGCGATATCGACAACAGCCGGACCCACCGGTTGTCGGACGCCTGGTATCTGCGGTTGGCATTGCCCGACCCGGCACACGGCCGGATCGGCGACCCCGACCGCACCCACCTGGCCGTGCCACCCGCGCCGCCCCTTGCCGCCCGCAAATGGTTTGTCACGATCTGTGTGCTGATCCCGGTGGCGGCATTGGCGGCGACGGCGCTGGTGTATGTCCCGGCGCTGCGCGGCGTCCCCTGTTCGCATTGGCCGTGGACCTCCGGCATCGCGGTGGCCGAACGTGGCGGTGAATGCGTCGGCTACAGCGACAATGACCGGCAGGTTTTCGCCGACGACCGGGAACTGTCGGCGATGCAGCGGGAAGTGTTCCGGCAGAACAAGATTGCCACCGATATCCGCCGCGCGAATCCGCGGCGACCGCTGATTTCGCTCGTCTATTTCGCTGGAATCAGCTACTCCGACAGCAATGTTCGATATCCGCACGCGCAGGTACAGGAGTTGGCCGGATTGGCCGTGCGGCAGCGCCGTGCCATCGGCGCACCCGACGAATCGGAGCCGCTGCTGCGCATCGTTGTCGCCAACGGTGGTTCGAATATGCGCGAGGCATCGTGGGTGGTCGATCATCTGCTGGCCGATATGCTGCGCAAGGACACGGGAGTGCTCGGTGTTGTCGGAATGGACCGCAGCACCGCGGAGACGGCGCGGGCGATCGGCAAATTGGGCGATCTCGGGGTCCCGGTCGTCGCGACGACACTGTCGGCCGACGGGTTGGAGGCCGCGTCGCCGATGTTCTTCCAGTCCGTGCCGAGCAATCGGGTCCAGGCCAGGCTGATCGCGGATTATGTTGAGGGAGCGCGTTATCCGGACGGTGGACCGGAAGCCGGACGCCGACGTTACGACCGTGTGCTGGTGTATTATCCGAACGTCGCCGACGACGTCTATGTCAACACCTTGGTGAGCGACCTGAACGCTGAACTCGACCGACGCGGGGTGCCACGCGATAGTCGCAGCTGGGACGTGCAGCAGGAACTGTACGGATTTCCGGCACCGTGCGAGACGCCGGGTTTCAATCGTCACACGCTGCTGTTCTTCGCGGGGCGCAACGACGACTTCGCGACCTTCGGCAATGCCGTCACGCGGGGGTGCCTGGCCACGGAATCGCCCGCGATCCTTGGCGCCGATACGGTGACACGCCTGATCGCCGATCCCAAGGCGATGGCGGCGCTACCGGCGAGTCTGACCGTGCGCTATGTCGCCAAGGGGGTGCCTGTCATTCTGGGCGGCGCGGAGTGCGTGCGCGGCAACGGTGTGATCGGTATCGAAGCGCCCACCATCGACTTTCAGGAGCTGTGCGGTGAATTACCCAGGCTCGTAGCGGATCTCGCTGCCTACCCCGATCTGACTCCCTACCATCCTTCGTGGCCCGGCGACCGCACCGGATTGGCGTACGACGTAGCCGGTGTGATCCTGCAGGCGGTCCGCGCCAATCGCGCCCGGCCCGAGCGTGCCCGCGATGTCAATCGTGCCGCCATCGCACTGCAACTGCGCGGGACCGACTATCTCGGAGTCACCGGGACGCTGTACTTCTCCCGAGGTCGGGTGGCCGACGAGTCGACCATCGGGATCCTCGTCGCCACCGGCCTCGGGAAGTCCGACCAGCCGCGGCAGTGCTTGCTGATGTATCCGCAGGGCGTCGTCAACGGCCGGGGTCCGGACGGGTGCCCGGCGGGCACCAAGAGCGATACCGAGATCTGGACCCCGCCCGATCGCTGAACTCACCACCAGGGTTCGGGGCGCTGGCGATCCCAGCGCAGTTCTGATTCCAGTTGTGCCGCAATGGAAACCAGAAGCGGCTCGGTGTTCGCGGTGCCCATGAGTTGTGCGCCGACCGGCAGGCCGGTGTCGGTGAACCCGGCCGGGACATTCACCGCGGGCCAGCCGAGTACATTCCAGGGCCAGGTGTACGGGCAGGCGGCCGTGATGAGGTCGTTGGTGGCGTTGACACCGATGCCGTCGATTTCTTCGGCGCGTGGCGGGGGAGTCGCGGTGGTGGGTGCGAGCACCAGATCGTAGTCGCGGAAGAAGCCGCCGATTCGCTTGTGCAGCAACGTTTCCGCCTGACGTGCCGCGAACAGCGCCGGTCCGCTGAGCGCGCGGCCGAACCAGACGTTCGCGGTGGTGCGCGGATCCACTTGCACGCCAGGCATTTTGTCGTAGGCGTTGCGGACGCCCGCCAGCGAGCGCGGCAGGAAGGACGCACCGATCATGATGCCGTAGTGCAGATCCGCCACGGTTACCGAATGACCGAGGCGGCGCAGTGTGGTGGCGATGCGCTGCACCGCGACTTCGACCTCCGGATGCAGCGCGGTTCTGGTGGCGGTGAACGGGATGCGCAGCGAGAGGGCGATGCGCAGTCGTCCCGGATCGCGGCCGACCGCATCGGAGACGGTGAGCGGTTCTGGGGTGTGCAGATCGCCGGGATGCGGTCCGGCCGCGGTGTCGAGCAGCAGTGCGGCATCGGCGACGGTGCGGGCCAACGGTCCGTTCACGGTGAGGCCGTGGAATGCCTCGGCGGCGGGCCAGGTGGAGATGCGGCCGCGCTGTGGTTTGATCCCGACGAGATTGGTCCATGCGGTCGGGATGCGGACCGAGCCAGCGCCGTCGGAACCCAGTGCGGCGGGTACCAATCCGGCCGCGACGGCGGCCGCGGAACCGCCGGATGAGCCGCCCGGTGTGTATTCGGCACCCCATGGGTTGCGCGTGTGGCCGAAGGCGGCGCCGCTGGTGAACGGCAGTTGGCCGAGTTCGCAGGTGTTGGTCTTGCCGATGATCACCGCACCGGCCGCGCGCAGCCGTCGAACCGATTCCGCGTCTTCGGTTTTCGGCGGGAGCTCGCCGCCGCAGCCGAACGCCGTTGGCTCACCGGCGATATCGGTATCGTCCTTGATCGCGATCGGCACGCCGAGCAGGGGGAGTCGTTCGCCGGCGGCCAAGCGTTCGTCGGCCGCGGCGGCCTCGGCGAGTGCCTTTTCGCGCCGGACGATGCGGAAGGCGTTCAGTCCCGGCTGACTCGCCTCGGCCCGGTCCAGTGCGGCGCCGACCGCGGCCACGGAGCTGATCCTGCCCTGCGCGAGGGCGGCCGCGTGGTCGGCGAGGCCGAGTTCGGCGGTATCGAATGGGCGCAGGGTGGCGTCGGACACCGTCATGTGAGCTCCGTCTCCTTCGATCTTTCGTTGCACGGTAGCGCGAGAGCTGGTCAACCGTCCACATCAGCTCCTGAATCTCCACCCCAGGTAGGAGGCGGAGCTGTAGACATACATACCGTATGTATGTAATGGTGGACATGAACTGCGAACACATGGAGGAACCATGGGAATCAGTACGTCACTCGGCCGCACGCATGAGGTGGATCTCCCCGGCGGCCGCATTCGGTATCACGACGCGGGGGAGGGCGCGCCGGTCGTTTTCGTGCACGGCCTGCTCGTCAACTCCGATCTCTGGCGCAATGTCGTCCCAACCATCGCGGCGGCGGGCTATCGCTGTCTGAGTCCGGACCTGCCGCTCGGCTCGCACGAAATCCCGGTCCCCGCAGCGGATCTCACGCCCACCGGGGTCGCCGATCTGATCGCCGACTTTCTGGAGCAACTCGACCTCACCGACGTCACCGTGGTCGCCAATGACACCGGCGGCGCGATCACCCAGTTGTTGCTGACCCGTCGTCCGGAGCGGATCGGCCGCGTCGTACTGGCCTCGTGCGACGCCTACGAGGCGTTCTTCCCGCCTGCCTTCGCGGCGTTGCCCGTGCTGGCGCGGGTACCCGGCTCGCTGCGGCCACTGACCGAGTTGATGCGGATCCGTGCGCTGCATCGGCTGCCGATCGCCTTCGGCTGGGTGACCAAGCGCCCGGTCCCGCCGGAGATCGCCGACTCCTACCTGCTGCCGAGCCGGAATTCGGCGGCGATCCGCAAGGATCTGCGCCGGTTTCTGAAGACCGTGCATCGCCGCTACACGCTCGAGGCCGCGACTCGATTCCCGTCGGTTCGGGTTCCGGTGCTGGTCGCATGGGCTCGCGAGGACAAGATCTTCCCGGTGAAATTCGCCGAACGCCTGGCCGCCGACCTGCCGAACGCGACTTTGAAGTTCATCGACGACTCTTACACCTTCCTGTCCGAAGATCAGCCCGAGTTGCTCTCCGAAACGATTCTGGAGTTCACTCGGGCGCATGCAACGCCGTAGTCAGGAGGATCGCTCCCGTGCCACCCGAGCCGCGCTCGAGCAGGCCGGTCGCCGGTTGTTCGCCGAGCGCGGTTTCGCGGCGACCTCGGCCGAGGAACTCGTGACCGAGGCGGGAGTCACCCGCGGCGCTCTGCACCACCACTACGGCGATAAGCGCGGTCTGTTCCTGGCCGTGCTCGAAAAAATAGAGGTCGAGACCACGCAGGAAATCGAAAACGCCATCGGCGCAGGGAATCCCGATGACATCCTCACCTCGATGGCCATCGGCCTGAATGTCTTCCTGGAGATCTGTCAGCGCCCGGAGATGATCCGCATCACCCTCTACGACGGCCCCGCGGTCCTCGGCTGGCAGGCGTTTCGAGAGTTCGAGGCGCGCCATGGGCTGGGGTTGGTCATCGCCCAACTGGAACGCGCCCGTGACGCGGGGCTGATCGCCGATGCGCCGATTCAGGTCCTGGCCCAGCTGATCTTCAGTGCGGTCACCGAGGCGGGGTTGATCGTTGCGCACGCCACGGATAAGGCGGCCGCGCAGGCGCAGGCTCAGCAGTCGCTGATGCTGCTCATCGGCGGGATTCTGCGCACCCCCTAGCGGATGGGAAAGTCGAAGTAGGTCTTCGGGAAGGGTTCGTTCTTCAGGGTGAAGTGCCACCATTCCTCGGCAAGATTGGTGAAGCCGTGCTCGGCCATCAGATTGGTCAGCAGTTCCCGCATCGCGCGCTGGGTGCCGCCGATCGAGAGGTCGGCCGTGTGGGCCAGTGGGTCGAAGCAGTCGTAGCCGGTGCCGAAGTCGAGGCTGTTGTCCCGGAAGCGCTGGTCGGCGGGCAGTGTGCAGGCACGCAGCGGATCACCGCCGTGATACTGCTCCTGATCAGTGGGCGGTAGCGCGACGATCGTGAGATCCACAGTGCTGCCCCGGCTGTGTCCGGACTTCTCCGCGATGTATCCGTCCCGGAACAGATTCGCCTTGTCCACCGTCGGATAGAACTCCGCCCGCATCTTGGTATCGCCGAGATCCTTTGCCCAACTGACGAATTGGTCCACGGCCCGCTGCGGCCGATAACAGTCGTAGGTCTTCAGCCCCAACCCCATCGGCCGCAATTCCTGCTGCACCTCCGCAAGCGCGGCAGCCGCCTCTTTCGTCAACAAGCATTTGGGCGCTTCATACCCATTGATCCGCCCACCGATGAAGTTGTGCTCCCCGAAGTACCGCGCATCGACAACGATCGTCGAATCCAACTCCGTCACCGAAACGAACGCCGTCTCATCGGCCGCGGGCGAACTCGGGTT
The DNA here is from genome assembly GCF_050942345.1 of Nocardia pseudovaccinii. Classification (NCBI taxonomy): domain Bacteria; kingdom Bacillati; phylum Actinomycetota; class Actinomycetes; order Mycobacteriales; family Nocardiaceae; genus Nocardia; species Nocardia pseudovaccinii. The sequence continues at coordinate 7,760,425 of NZ_CP192074.1, read as the reverse complement.
GTCCGCGCAACTCGCGACTGCGACAGCCGCGACCGCCGCCAAAACCACTGAGCAGAACCGAATTCCGCGCATCCGCAGATCATAGCCGCGGATCTAGGTTCCCGAACCGAGTTCCGCCCGCAACCGCCTACCCAACTCCGCCGCCTCCGCCCCCGACCAAGGAATCACCCCGTTCTCCGCCATCAACGCATGAAACTGCTGACGCTCATACGGCGTGCCGGGAGTGAGCGGCTGCACATGCCAGTGCACATGCGCGTTCCCCTGTTGGCTGCCGAGGGAGAGCAGATAGGTGCGCTCGGACGGCACGACGGCTTCGACAGCGCGCGCGACCCGATGAACCACCGCCTGCAGTCGCAGGTACGCATCCTCATCGAAATCGCGAATCACATGCTCGATATGGGCCTTGGGAGCTATCAGCACGTGCCCGTACATCGTCGGGTATCTCCCGAGAAATGCGATGTGCGCGCCGTCGTCGAGGATGACCTCGTGCTGCGACCCGGGCGCACCCGCGACCAGGTCGCAGATGAAGCAGGCGCCGGATCGCACCCGCTCTCGATAGCCCGCGAGGTCGAAGGGCACCCGATCTTCACGCACGATTTCCTCCCCGGTCAAGCCTCATCGGTCGACGCTATTGGGCCGCGCCTCGGGGTGGGGGTCGGGGGTTCGTGGGAGGATGGCAGGGTGCGGTTGTACAGAGACGAGGCGGTGGTGGTTCGCCAGCACAAGCTGGGCGAGGCGGATCGCATCGTCACGTTGTTGACGCGGCAGCACGGGTTGGTGCGGGCGGTGGCCAAGGGGGTGCGGCGGACCAAGTCGCGGTTCGGGGCGCGGTTGGAGCCGTTCGCGTACGTGGACGTGCAGTTGCATCCGGGCCGCAATCTCGACACGGTCACCCAGGTGCACACCATGGAGGCATTCGCCGCCGATATCGTCGACGACTATGGCCGCTACACCACGGCCTGCGCGGTACTGGAGACCGCGGAGCGGCTGGCCGGTGAGGAGCGCGCGCCCGCACCGAAGCTGCACGCATTGACCGCGAGCGCGCTGCGGGCGATCGCCGCCAAACAGCGCCCGCACGAGCTGATCCTCGACGCATATCTGTTGCGCGCCATGGGTTTTGCGGGCTGGGCACCCGCGCTGGACGAATGCGCGCGCTGCGCGACACCCGGCCCGCATCGCGCCTTCCACGTCGCCGCGGGCGGTGCGGTCTGCGTGCACTGCCGCCCGCCGGGGTCGGCCACTCCGGCCCCGGGCGTGCTCGATCTGCTGGTCGCTCTGCTGAAAGGCGAGTGGGATTACGTCGAGCAGGTCCCCGATCAGATCCGCAGACAGGCCAGCGGCCTGGTCGCGGCGCATCTGCAGTGGCATCTCGAGCGTCAGTTGCGCACACTTCCGCTGATCGAGCGTTCGCGTTCGGCAGACGCGGCGACCGGGCTGGAGTCGTCAACCGCCGCACAGGTGGGCTGAGGAGACGAGACGTCGTCGCATTCCCTACACAACCATCAGGCAGGATAGGTGCCGTGATCCTCCGTCGAGACTCTGCCGCGCCGACCAGGTCGACCAGCGCACGGTCGGGTGCCGAACGCACCGTCCGCCCGCCGTCGCCGCATCCATCGGGGGCGACGCCGCCGGAACTGCCTGCGGAGTTGGTGCCCAAGCATGTGGCGCTGGTGATGGACGGCAACGGTCGTTGGGCGCAGGAGCGCGGGCTGCCGCGCACCGCGGGGCACGAGCGCGGCGAGGCGGTCCTGATGGACACCGTCGAGGGCTGCATCGAGATCGGCGTGAAGTGGCTCTCGGCCTACGCCTTCTCCACCGAGAACTGGCGGCGCAGCCCGGAGGAAGTGCGCTTCCTGATGGGGTTCAACCGGGATGTCATCCGCCGCCGTCGCGACGAGATGCACGAGATGGGTGTTCGGGTGCGCTGGGCCGGGCGCCGACCGCGGCTGTGGCGCAGCGTGATCAACGAACTCGAGACCGCGCAGGAGCTGACCAAGGACAACACGGTGATGACCCTCACCATGTGCGTCAACTACGGTGGTCGCGCCGAGATCGCCGATGCGGCAAGGGAAATCGCGCGTCGCGTGGCCGCGGGCGAGATCGATCCGGAGCGGGTGACCGAGGCGACGATCGCCAAATACCTGGACGAGCCGGATATGCCGGACGTCGACCTGTTCCTGCGCCCGTCCGGCGAATTCCGCAGTTCGAACTTCCTCATCTGGCAGTCCGCCTATGCCGAATACGTCTACCAGGACACGCTGTTTCCCGATTTCGACAGGCGCAACTTGTGGGAGGCCTGTCTCCAGTACGCTTCGCGTGATCGCCGCTTCGGGGGGACCAAGTGAACGGCGGCAGCAAATGAACGGCGGCACCGACATGGACGCAGCAGTCACCCCCGAACAAGAGCTACAGGCCCGCGCCGGCGCCTGCCTATCGCTCTACGACGTCGACGTGCGCGTCGACTCCGAGGGTTCGATCGGCTTCGAATACGAGGGCGCGCTGTGCTCGCTACGCGCGGTGACGCTGGCGCCCGGCCTGGATGTGCTGACGCTGACCTGCGTGCTGGCCTGGGACCGCCCGCTCAAGCCGCAGCTGCACAAGCGAGTCGCCGAGCGCAACAGCGCGATTCAGTTCGGTTCGATCACGCTGATCACCCGCGGCAATCAGGCCGATGTCATGCTGCGCTACACCTTTCCGGCCGCCGGTCTGGACGATCAGGCACTGGCCACCATGCTGCTGCTCGTGCTCTCCGGCGCGGGTAAGGCGCGGCAGGGACTGCTACCCTGAACCGCTGACCGCATGACAGATGTCATGGCAGGTTCGTGACACTCGTGCGAGGTACCGCCCCCCGTTTTGCGTGACCGTTGAGTCATGACTTCGGCACCGACATCCACGGCCATTTTCGCCGCGGCGGGCGGCTCGGGCAGGCACCGGGCGTCGTCCGCGATCGAACTGCGCGACCTGCGCAAGAGCTTCCGGCTCCCGGGCGGCGGCGAGGTGCATGCCGTCGACGGACTCGACCTGGTGGTCGCGCCGGGGGAGATCGTCGCCTTCCTCGGCCCCAATGGCGCGGGTAAGACCACCACCATCGATATGCTGCTCGGGCTGGCAACGCCGGACGCAGGCAGTGTCCAGGTTTTCGGCGGACCACCGGCGGAAGCGCTTGCGGCAGGCCGCATTTCGGCGGTCATGCAGTCCGGTGGGCTACTGCCGGATCTGACCGTCGCCGAGACCGTGCAACTGGTGGCAACCCTGCACGCGCATCCGCGTTCGGTCGATGAGGTGCTCGCGCGCGCCGGTATCGCCGATATCGGCGGTCGGCTGGTCGGCAAATGCTCGGGCGGCCAGAAGCAGCGCCTGCGCTTCGCGCTCGCGCTGCTGCCGAATCCGGACCTCATCGTGCTCGACGAGCCGACCACCGGCATGGATGTCGAAGGACGCCGGGAATTCTGGAATGCGATGCGCGAGGACTCCGATCGCGGCCGCACCGTCCTGTTCGCCACCCATTACCTCGACGAGGCCGACGCATACGCCGACCGGATCGTACTGGTGCGCGCGGGCCGGATCGTCGCCGACGGCAGTGCCGCCGAGATCAAGAACCTGGCGGCGGGGCGGGCCGTCAGTGCGACACTGCCCGGTGCCGATCCGGCCCGTCTGCTCGCGGTCCCTGGCATCGATGACGTCGAGCTGCGTGGTGACCGAATCATCGTGCACACCAAGGATTCCGACGCCATCGCTCGCTATCTGCTCACCGAGACCGCCGCAGTCGATCTCGAAATCACCTCGCACAATCTCGAATCCGCATTCCTGGCGCTCACCACCGGAGACAACTGAAATGACCACCCTTGCCCCACAAGCTCTTTCGACCCGTGTTCCGCTCGGTGGCTTCAGCCTCGGCTTCCTGCGCCTGGAACTGCGCCGTATGCTGCGCAACCGGCGCACCATGATCTTCACGCTGGTCATGCCGCCGCTGTTCTTCGTCATCTTCGGCCTGCAATCCGATTACCGGACAGAGTCTTTCGGATCGGGCAATGTGACCGGCTATGTGATGGTGTCGATGGCGGTATACGGCGCGATGCTGGCCACCACCAGCGGCGGCGCCATGGTCGCAATCGAACGCGCGCAGGGCTGGAGTCGCCAATTGCGGCTCACCCCACTGCGTCCCGTCGCCTACATCGCCACCAAGGTCGCCGTCGCGATGGTGCTCGGGCTGGTCTCGGTCACCGCGGTCTTCGTCGTCGGGGGAATCGTCGGCGCCCACCTGACGGTCACCGCCTGGGTGAGCTGCTTCCTGCTCGCGTGGATCTGCTCGCTGGTCTTCGCCGCCTTCGGCCTGTTCGTCGGCTACCTGCTGCCCTCGGAGAATGTCATGCAACTGCTCGGTCCGGCCCTTGCGGGCCTGTCCTTCGCGGGCGGCCTGTTCATGCCGCTGCACGGCTGGTTCGAGACGGTCTCCAAGATCTTCCCGACAAACGGCGTCGCCACCTTGGCCCGTATGCCCTTCGGCGACACCAGCGGCGGGTCGATCGCACTGGCCATCCTCAATGTCGTCGTGTGGGCCACGATCTTCGTCGGCGGCGCGGCCGTTCTTTTCCGCCGTGACACCGCACGCTGAACCATTCGGCACGATCAGCCGCCTACCCCCGAGGGTGGGCGGCTATGCCGTGCGATGCGGCAGCCCGGTGCGAATGGACCAGGCGGTGCGTGGGGCTGTAGCGACAGTGCCGCGTGGGTCGGTCGTCGGATGGCGGTCGGCCGTGCCGCGCGGACCAGCCATGCGATGCCGGGCGACCTTGTGGTGCGCCGGTGCGGGCGAATCGATCATGCTGTGCGAGGCGAGCGCGCGGGCCTGCGGCCAAGACTTCCGCAGGGGCGGGTCGGAGTGGCGGGCTGATCGCAGGGCGGGTGGTGGGCCGTGCCGCGCGGGCTGGCTATGCGATGCTGGGCGGCGGCGGTCGGCGCATGTGGAGGATGCCGAGCGAGTGTTTCGTACGCTGCCAGGAGTACCCGCGGCTGCCCGTTCGGTAGCGTCGACCTTTGTGATCGACTACCGCGTGCGCAACCGGGATCGGATTTACGCATGCGCGCTGTCGGTGCGGGAGTACCGATGGGGGTGAAGTCCGTGCTGCGGGGTGGCGCGGCATCCGAATTACTCGATCGGGTGGTCCGGGACGGCGGAATCGGTGCCAACACGAGGCGGCGCGGATGGTTCAACGGGTTCATGTCGGTCATCTGGCTGTCGTACATGCTCGGACCGATCATCCAGCGCTGGCAGGACGCGGATCAGCCGACGGCGAGCCTGGCGACCACGACACTGCTCGCGTACGCGGTGCTGATCGTCGGCTCCTTCATCGTTTTCCGGCGGACCGATGGCACCACTCGGTTGGCGGAGCGCCCGGTCGACCGGCGCATGTGGCCGGTGCTCGCCGGTATGGCGGCGTGCAGCGCGGGGTTGATGGCATTGCTGGGCGCGGTCGCGCTGCCGACATTGATCTTTGTCGGCGTGATCGCGATCTTTCATATGCCCTCGCGCGAATCCGGTTATGTCGCATGCACGGTGACCCTCGCGATGTTGCTCGTGCCGGTGGTGCTGCCGCGCCTGTCCGGGATGCCGTTCTACGTATCCTTCGTACCCGCCCTGATCTGGCTGGCCAGGCAGCTCGGGCTGCGTGGCGAGCGGTTGGCCGAGCTGGCCCGACGGCAGCAGGCCGAACTCGCGATCGTCGAGGAACGCAACCGGGTCGCGCGCGACGTGCACGATATCCTCGGCCACTCGCTTACCGTGATCACGGTGAAAACCGAACTCGCACAACGTCTTATCGATGTGGATCTGATAAGGGCGAAGGCCGAGATGGCCGATGTCGAGCGGCTGGCGCGGGAGGCGCTGGCCGGAGTGCGGGATACCGTCGGCGGTCTGCGCGAGGTATCGCTGCGCGGTGAGTTGGCCAATGCGCGAACCGCACTGGCGGCCGCCGATATCGCCGCGGCGCTGCCGGATGCCTTACCCGATACCCGCAACAGCGAATTGTTCGGTTGGGTGCTGCGCGAGGCGGTCACCAATGTCATCCGGCACAGTGCGGCCCGGCATTGCACGGTCACGGTGACCGAGACGAGCATCGAGGTGGCCGACGACGGCCGTGGTCTGGGGACAGTCGATTCCGGGTCGGGACTGTCCGGCCTGCGCGAACGGGTGCGGGCCGCCGGGGGAACATTGACGCTGTCGTCCGAAGGAGGTGTTCGTGTGCGTGCAACAGTGCCCGAGTGATCCGGAAATGATTCTGAGCGTGCACTTTTCGCGCTGTCGCAGCACTTTCCGGCTGTTTCGAAATGCGTGCGGATTACGGACGTGACGCAGGTCGTATGCCCGCGAGAGCCGCTGCCGCACGGTCGACCCATTCCGCAGCAGCCGCCTTTCCGCCATCGTTCGGCCGAAAGCGCACTCCCATATCCATTCCTGTCGTCGAAGGACCACGTCGCATGATCCGCCTCTTACTCGCCGACGATCAGGCACTCGTCCGTGGCGCACTCGCCGCACTGCTCGGTCTGGAATCCGATCTGGAAGTCGTCGCGGAGGTCGGTCGCGGTGACGAAGTCCTGGGCGCGGTCGCGCGCACCACGCCTGATGTGGTGCTGCTGGATGTGGAAATGCCGGGCATGGACGGCATCGCGGTCGCGGCGCAACTACATGCCGCCCATCCGGATCTCCGCATCCTCATGGTCACGACCTTCGGCCGCCCCGGCTACTTGCGGCGCGCAATCGACGCTGGCGCAAGCGGATTCGTCGTGAAGGACACCCCCGCACGCGAACTCGCGGACGCGGTGCGCCGAGTCCACATGGGCTTACGCGTTGTCGATCCCGCCCTCGCCACCGAAACCCTGACCGTCGGTACTTCGCCACTGACAGCCCGCGAACGCGAGGTCCTCACCGCCGCGGCCGACGGCGCCACCGCAGGTGCCATCGCCAAACAGTTACACCTCTCGGAAGGCACTGTCCGCAACCATCTTTCATCCGCCATCGGCAAAACCGGAACCAGCACCCGCGCCGAAGCCGTCCGCGCCGCCGAACGCCTCGGCTGGCTCTGACGAGCGATCCCGCACAAGCAGTGACTACCTCGCACCAGGTGCGCCCCATGCGAGGCAGTCACTGGATATGCGACGCCTAGGAGTCGACCGGCTGGACGGCGGGCTCGCCAAAGGGCAGTAGAACCGCCACACCGCGAGCCAAGGTTTCCGGATCCAGGTCGCCGACGATCAAGTGCTGCAACATGAATCCCGGCACCAGGCCGATGATCGCCGTCGCCACCGCGTGGATGTCGGTATCGGGCGGTAACCAGCCGACCCGCACCATGCGCTCGGTGTACTCGGTCCAGCGATCACGCATCGCGAGCACGGCGGACTTGACGTATTCGGCCGCCTCGTCGTCCACCAGCGCCAGCGCCCACGCCTGTGGCGCGAGCCGGACATGACCGTCCGGACCGCTGTGCGCGACCATGTACTCGGCGACGATCCGGAGAACCTGGGCCGGGGTCGGCAGCGGATCGGATCGGATCGCCCTGGTCATGGTGGCGCGCAGCTCGACCGTGGTATCGGTGGCGAGTGCGGCGATGATGTCGTTCTTGCCTTTGAAGTACCGGTAGACCGCCCCCGCTGAGAGGCCCGATTCGGTGAAGATGTCCTGCATCGAGGTCTCGTAGAAACCCTTGCGGGCAAAACAGAGCTGCGCGGCGTCGAGGATCTGCTGCCTGCGACGTTCCAGGTGTTCCTCACTGACTCTGGGCATGGCTCCAAAGTAAAACGAATGCTCGTTCTTGACAAGCTCGAGGGTGCGTGCGACGGTATCCACATCGAAAGAGAACGATCATTCGATTTCCGGGAGAACGTCATGAATACGATCCAGCGGGCAGTCGGTGTCGGCGTCGCCGCGGCCCTGCTCCAGGCGTTGATGCTGATCGCCTTCGCTTGGCCCGCGGCCCATATCGCGCCACGCGACCTGCCCATCGCCGTCAGCGGCCCGCAGGCAGCCGTGGTCGCCGACAAACTGACCCAGCACGATCCCGATGCCTTCGATATCAGCAACCCCGCCGACGAAGCGGCGGCGCGCGCGGCGATTCAGAACCGGGACGTCTACGGTGCCGTCATCACCGGCGGCGCCCCGCGTGTATTGGTCGCCTCCGGCGCGAGTCCCGTTGTGGCACAACAGCTCACCGCGATCGCCCAGCAGCTGTCCGGTGCGCCGGCCGCGCCGGTAGAGGATGTGGTGGCCGCCGATCCGGACGATCCGCGCGGCACCGCCTTCGGTGCGATGGTATTGCCGCTGGTCATGTCCGGTATCGCGGCGGGTGTGGTACTCGGCCTGTTGATTCCGTCGGTCGGTGGTAAGGCGATCGGACTGATCACCTTCGGCATCGCGGGTGGGCTGTTGAGCATCGTCATCATCCAGACCTGGATGTCGGTGGTCCCCGGCCCCTATCTGACGCTGGCCGCCGTCGCCGGTCTGGTGTCCTTCGCGGTCTCCGGCGCGGTCGTCGGCCTGTCCACCGCCATCGGCCGTGCGGGCATCGGCATCGCCGCGCTGACCATGCTCCTGGTCGGCAACCCGTTCTCGGCCGCGACCTCGGCTCCGGAACTGCTGCCGCAGCCGTGGGGCACCATCGGTCAACTGCTGCCACCGGGCGCCGCCGCGTCACTGCTGCGCTCGGTTGCCTTCTTCGACGGCGCCGCCGCCACCAAACCCCTTGTGGTCCTGGCTATCTGGGCTATCGCCGCCCTGGTGCTGCTGGGTGTCGGCGCACTCCGCGGACGGCGTCCAGCAGTGGACGCCACCCCGGTCCGCTCCGGTGACCCGGTCGCCGTCTGATCGGCGAAATCGACCGCAGGCCACCACTGCTCGGCAGTGGTGGCCTGCGTCGGTCGGTTTGTCAGGAGATGGTGAAGGAGAAGTTCGGGGCGGCGCCCTCACCCTTCTTCGCGTCGTAGGTCACCACGTAGGTACCGGTGGCCGGGGAGGGAACCACGAAAACGACGTAATTCTTCGCGTTGTCGATGGTTTCGTTCGTATTCAGCAGCTCGTTGATCGGCCCGCGGATATCGGCGAGAATCGTCTGGCCGTTCGGAGTTTTCACGGTGAAGTAGTCGTAGAAGATATTCGATCCGCCCGCGGGGATCCCGGGCCCGCCAATGATCTTGATGTGCAACGAGAGATCCATCTTGTCGCGCTCGTTCTTGGTGTAGCTCGGAGCCAGTGTGCCGCCGGTGACTTCGATCGTCGTCTGATCCTGCACCAGTTTGCCGGTGACATTCAGCGTCTTCGGCGCGACTCCCTCGACCTGAGCCGAGACCTTCAGCGGAATCTTGGTCTGGTTGTCCGAGGCCTGTCCGTAGATCACGGTAACGGTGTCGAGCAGATGCTCGGCATCGTGCAACGTCTTGACCGAGGTAGTTACTTTGCCAGTGGCCGAACCCTTTCCGGGCACGGTCGGCGAGTCGAAGCTCGCCCCGCCGTCGACCTCCTTGTCGACCTGCAGATAGGTGTTATTGCTGATCGTCTTGTTGTCGGGCGTGGTGTTCTTGTACGTGATATCGATCAGGACCTTGGCGCCGCCGAATTCGTCGGGCACCACGGTCGCCTTGTCCACCGTGATATCGAAGCCCTCGTACCACCCGGTCTTGCCGATAGTGCGGACGGTCGACTGACCGCTGTTCGCCCCCGGCTGCCCCTGGCCGATGGTGCTCTGTGCGGACGTCGGCGTCGTCGGTCCCGCCTTGGTGTCCTTGTCGTTGCACGCGGTCAAGAGCAGGGCAGAGCTGCCGATGAGTACGGCCGCTCCGATTGTGGTGATTTTCCGGCGTCTGTCCGCCGCGAAAATGGTCGATCGCACGCTGCCTCCCAGAAGATTTCGATCTCAGTGCGCGACGCCCGGAACCCCCGGACGCTATGTGATTCGCAGTGAAATCTTCCTCGGCGCCAGCGACGTTAACCATGTGACTGCCATCACATTTTGGAGCGGTCCGCCTTAGCGCATTCGCAGCAGGTTCCGAAGATCTCCATGGTATGGCTGACCTCGGTGAATCCGTGTTCGCAAGCGATGGTTTCGGCCCATGCCTCGACCGTCGGGCCCTCGACCTCGACGGTGCGACCGCAGTGTCGGCAGACCAGGTGGTGATGGTGTCCGGTGGAGCACTGCCGGTAGACGGATTCGCCTGTGTCGGTGCGCAGTACATCGACGAGTCCGGCATCGGCCAGCGACTGCAGGGTGCGGTAGACAGTGGTCAACCCGATGCCCTCGCCGCGGCGGCGCAATTCGTCGTGCAACTCCTGCGCGGAGCGGAACTCTTCGATATCGCCGAGCAGCGCGGCGATCGCACTGCGCTGGCGGGTACTGCGGATGCCCACCGGCTTTTCCGGCAAGGCCGTCTTATCTGGCACGATCACCCTTCCTCGGCGTGGGCCACGGCATCGACCACGATATGCGCCAGGTGGTCGTCGACGAGTTCGTACAGCACTTCCCGGCCGGAGCGCTCCCCGTGCACCACGCCCGCCGACTTGAGAATCCGCAGATGCTGGCTGACGAGCGGTTGGGTGACACCGAGAACATCGACCAACTCGTGTACGCAACGCGGCGATTCGCGCAATTGGAGCACAATGGCAATGCGTACCGGGGCGGCGAGGGCGCGTAGCAACTCACCCGCGTCCTCCAGGACGCTCCGCGTCGGCACCGGCACCGGCGCGGGTGATCGGTACGGGTTGTGCGGGTGGGCGGTAGCGGTCTCGGCGGTCATCGAACCAACTCCTTATTGGAAAGCGATTCCATTTTGATATGCACAGTTGCGCATGTCAAACCTGGGCCGCCGTGCGGTGGAAACCCGCTTGGTCCTGGCCGATAGGCTATAGGCAAATCAGTGCACTGTCGGCAAGCCAATGGGCTATCGGCATGTGCCCCGGGTCCCCCGAGCCGGGCCGACCCTTATCCGACTCTCAGTGGATGGAGAATTCTCGAGTGGCACCCAAGTCGAAGGTGGACACCGTTGCCAACCTCGCCAAGCGCCGGGGTCTGGTGTACCCGTGTGGTGAGATCTACGGCGGCACCAAATCGGCGTGGGACTACGGTCCGCTGGGTGTCGAGCTCAAGGAGAACATCAAGAAGCAGTGGTGGCGGTCCATGGTCACCAGCCGCGAGGACGTGGTCGGCCTCGACTCGTCGGTGATTCTGCCGCGTCAGGTGTGGGTCGCCTCCGGCCACGTCGGCGTGTTCAACGATCCGCTGGTCGAATGCCTGAACTGTCACCATCGGCACCGGCAGGACCACCTGCAGGAGGCCTACGCGATCAAGCACAAGATCGACGATCCGGACTCCGTCTCGATGGAGTTGGTGGTGTGCCCGGACTGCGGCACCGTCGGTCGGTGGACCGAGCCGCGTGACTTCAACATGATGCTCAAGACCTACCTCGGCCCGGTCGAGTCCGAAGAGGGTCTGCACTACCTGCGCCCGGAAACCGCGCAGGGCATCTTCATCAACTTCGCCAATGTGATGACCACCGCGCGCAAGAAGCCGCCGTTCGGCATCGCGCAGATCGGCAAGAGCTTCCGCAACGAGATCACTCCGGGCAACTTCATCTTCCGCACCCGTGAGTTCGAGCAGATGGAGATGGAGTTCTTCGTCAAGCCGGGTGAGGATGCGGAGTGGCACAAGTACTGGATCGACACCCGGTTCGCCTGGTACACCGACCTCGGCATCGACCCGGAGAACCTGCGCCTGTTCGAGCACCCGAAGGACAAGCTGTCGCACTACTCGGCGGGCACCACCGATATCGAGTACCGCTTCGGCTTCCAGGGCAACGAGTGGGGTGAGCTGGAGGGCGTCGCCAACCGCACCGACTTCGATCTGAAGACCCATTCGGAGCATTCCGGCAATGACCTGAGCTACTTCGACCAGACCACCAATGAGCGCTACACCCCGTACGTCATCGAGCCCGCGGCCGGTCTGACCCGCTCGCTGATGGCGTTCCTGGTCGATGCGTACACCGTCGGCCAGGCGCCCAACGCCAAGGGCGTTATGGAGGAGCGCATCAGTCTGCGGCTGGACCGCAGGCTCGCGCCGGTCAAGGCGGCGGTGCTGCCGTTGTCGCGCAATGCGGATCTGACGCCGAAGGCGAAAGATCTTGCCGCACAGCTGCGTAAGAGCTGGAATGTCGAATTCGACGATGCCGGCGCCATCGGCCGTCGCTACCGGCGCCAGGACGAGATCGGCACGCCGTTCTGCATCACCGTCGACTTCGACACCCTCGAGGATCAGGCGGTCACCGTTCGCGAGCGTGATTCCATGGCGCAGGAGCGGATTGCGCTGGACAAGGTCGAGGGCTACCTGGCGCAGCATCTCATCGGCGCCTGAATTCGATAGCGATCAACGCCCTGTCGCGCTGCGGCAGGGCGTTTCGCATGTAAGGATCTGTAACCGCTGAGTGGATTCCGGGGGTCGCGGATTTCTTACGTCGGAGGTGGATTCGTGCCAGGTTTCCGGTTCGACTGGACGAGCATCCCGATCGCGCTCGGGATCAGCAGCGCGCAGCCCCACGGCACCGCGACCCAGAACGGCCAGAAGTATCCCGCGCCAGTGGCCACCCAGATCGTGAGACACAGTGCGTTCACTGCGGCCCATGGAATCCACATGATGATGACCCATTGCGGCACGCGTTGTGCCGCAGGTGCTGCTTTGCGCGGCACAGGCAGGTCCGAGAGCAGCGGAGTCAGCTCGCCATAGGTTTTGGCGGCATACACCTGTTTGAGTCGGTCGTCGTATTCATGCAGCGACAATCGGCCGTCGTTCATCGCCACCCGCAATTGTTCGGCGATTTTCTCGCGGTCTGCGTCCGATGCCCGCAGCCTTTCCTCACCCACGGGTGTCAGCTTAAGGCTTGGTGCCGTTCATGGCAGTGCGTCGCGAAGATCGTCGGTGCATGGAAATTTCCTGCCGGGTTACTCGGTTGACGGGCGTATGTCACCGAGTAGGCGGGAGCCGGATATGGCAAGAGCTGTGAAGTTCGATCGTTATGGCGGAGTCGAAGAGCTGAAGGTGGTCGAGGTGCCGACGCCGAAGGCGGGACCCGGTCGGGTCGTCGTCGAGGTCGTGGCGGCCGGTATCAATCCGGGGGAGGGGTATATCCGTTCGGGTGCGCTGCACGAGCGGTGGCCCGCGACCTTTCCTTCGGGTGAGGGGACCGATTTCGCGGGTCGCGTCGTCGAGATCGGATCGGGTGTCGGCGGGATCGAGATCGGCGCCGAGGTGCTGGGATTCACCGATGAGCGGGCCAGTCATGCCACCCACGTGGTGGTGTCCGCCGAGCAGGTGACCCTCAAGCCCTCGAAGCTGGATTGGGATGTCGCCGGGTCGTTGTATGTCGCCGGGACAACGGCTTTCGCGACCGTGCGGGCCGTGGATCCGCACGTGGGCGATACGGTCGCGGTCTCGGGTGCGGCGGGCGGCGTCGGTTCGATCGCCGTACAACTCCTGCGGGCCAGGGGCGCAACGGTTCTCGGTATCGCGAGCGAGGTCAATCACGATTGGCTGCGCAAGGTCGGGGTGATTCCGGTGGCCTATGGGGCGGGCCTGATCGACCGGATCCGTGCGGCCGCCCCCGCTGGCGTGGACGCGTTCATCGACACGTTCGGTGCCGAATATGTCGATATCGCAATCGAACTCGGCATTGCGGTCGAACGCATCGACACCATCATCAACTGGGCGGCCGCCGAGAGGTACGGCGTGAAGACCGACGGCAATGCCGCCGCGGGCACCATCGATGTGCTCGCCGAACTCGCCGATCTGGCCGCCGCGGGCACAGTGGAGGTACCCGTCGCGGCTGTCTATCCGCTCGACAAGGTCCAGGAGGCGTATCGCGAACTGGAGCAGCGCCACACGCGCGGCAAGATCGTGCTGCACCCCTAGCCGGACACATCCCAGAACTTGTATTCGTGGCGCATACCCTGCAGGAATAGTGCTTCTGCACGCGCCGGATCGCCACCCGCCTCGTCGAGCATCTGCCCACAGCGGCGGGTGAGCGCCGCGAATCCGGGGTCGGCATAAGTGTCGACCCAGCGGCGGTAGCGCGGCTCCGACGGCGGATTCTCGGCCAGGATTGTGCCGAGGGTCGCATAGCCCCACATGCACGGGTACAGCGCGGCCAGTCCATCGGCGTAGGACGCGGCCGACTCCAGCAGGAATGCGGTGTAGGCCGCGCACGGCGCACCCTTTGTCGCACCATCGAGATCCGCGCCGAATTCGGCGGCCAGCGACCGGTGCAGGGACAGCTCCTCGTGATACGTCGCGTGCGCGAGATCCACCAGATCGCCCAGATGTGACGCAGGCGCCTGCCAGGCCAGCCGGGCGAACACCCGCACATAGTCCAGCAGGAACAGATAGTCCTGTTCGAGCCAGGACCGGAAGACCGGTTCGGGCAGATCGCCCTTGGCGATGCCCGCCACCGTCGGATGCGCCAACTGGCCTACCACCAACGGAAAGCCCAGCTCTTCCAGATGCGTCGTAAGACTGATGTGTGCCGCGGGACTCATGTGGGCAGTCTCTCTCAGTCGGAGCGGCTCCGGGTTTGCGCCCCGGTCTGTAGTTGCCGCACCCTGAGCAATGTGTTGTGGGATGAGGAGGTTTTGGTGCGGGTGTTGGGTGCCTCGGAACAACGTTTCGTGCGCGCGGGGACCTACACCGGACGATCCGTCACGGTCGTCGGTGATCTCGATACGAATGCGTTGGGGGCGGCCTTCACCGCACTACAGCGCGCCTATCCGGTGGTGACCTGCCGGATCGCCGAGGACGCTACCGGCCGCGGCTATCTGCTACGACGCGGCGAGGCCCCCGAGATCGGCATGACGGCGAGCCTCGGTGATCCGGACGCCATCCGCATTCCGGAGCCGATCGATCCGGCGGGACAGCTGGCGTACCTGGATGTCGTGCGCTCCGAGCGCGGCCGCTCGCGCGTGACACTTTTCGCCCACCACAGCATCGCCGACGCGGGCCACTGCGTCGAACTCCTCGCCCGACTATGGGACTTCTACACCGATTACGTCGAATCCGGGACGACAACCGTTGTGCCGCACGACTATCCGCAATCGCTGGAATGGCATGCGTCGGCGCGCGGAATCGCCCGCTCTTCGATCTCCGGTTTCGAAGATGTGACCAAGCCGCTGGAGCCCGTGGTCATTCCGCGCGAGCCCGCGATTCCCGCGCCCGCCGCACTGGTCCAGCCGCGGCGCATCATCCTGGATGAGCAGGCGAGCGCCCGCATCATCGGCCTCGGGCGCTATCGGGGAGCGACCGTCAACGGCGTGGTCACCGCGGCCCTGCTGCGCGCTGTCGCCTCGGAAAAGGCCAGGGCCACAGGCGATCCCGTGCCGCTCGGCTGTCTGTATCCGGTGGATATGCGCACCCGTCTCGACCCGCCGGTCGCGCGTGCGGAAGGCACCAATATGGCGGGTCTGGCTTCTTTCGCCGCGGCGGTCGACCTGTCCGCGGACATCCTCGAACTAGCCCAACACATTTCGGCCCGATTGCGGCATGATCTGGCCGAGGGCATCGTCCAGCAGTCGGTGCTGCACTTCCCGGATTACTTCGGCCCAACCCGGATCCACTCACTAGCCGGACATGTCGCGGTGACGAATACCGGTGCCGTGCCCGCCTTCCGCATCCCCGCGAATATCGCGCTCACCGACTACGAGATCGTTTACGTCTCCGCTCATCCGCGTCCCTCCGCGGGCGCCTCGGCGGCGGTGACCTTCCTGGTCTATACCTTCGAGGGACGGCTGACCGTCGGCGTGCTCGGCGGCGATGCCGACCGGCTCGTGCCCGCGGTGCGCGACGAATTGACGGCCCTCGCGGAGGAGGCCGTCAGCTCCTGAGGGCGCCTGCTGCTACTGGTAGGTGGCGTGCGTCGGGCGCATGACGAGCACCACCCGGCGCGGATGGTCGGCGACCGGACGCTGATACGGCAGGTCGTAGCGGCGTGCGAGCACATCGAAGAATTCCCCGTTCGGATCGGGTTCGATGGCCTCGATGACGCCGCGGACCTCGAGGTAGCGGTAGGGCTTCTCCGGATCGTTGATGCTCACCGCGACTTCGGGATTCTGCTTGGTATTGACGGCTTTCCGTCGATCGATCGTGGTGGTGAAGCGCAGGCGCCCGCCGTCCCACACCTGCCATACCGGCGTCACCTGCGGAGTGCCGTCCGGGTTCAGCGTTGCGAGATGGGCGAACAGCGGGCGCGATAGCAAATCGGCGTGGCTCTCGGGGATTACGGGGTTGTCCATACATCGAAGACTATCAAGGCTTTGATACTTCAGCTATCTTTGACACTTATGAAATTGCCTGCGGAGCAGCGGCTCGGTCTAGACCTCAAGCGCGCCGAGCAGGAGCTGATGGCCGTCAAACACGAGGCGGTCAAACCGCTTACGGTGCCGCAGTACGCGGCGCTCTACGCGCTGTCGGAGAACCCGGGCGTCTCCGCCGCCGCTCTCGCCCGGGAATGCATGGTGACGCCGCAGGCGATGACGGTGGTGCTCAAGAATCTGCAGGAGCGCGGTCTCGTGGAACGCACACCGCATCCCTGGCACCGCGGTGTGCTCGAAACCCGCCTGACCCCCGCCGGTCGCAAAGCCTTCGCCAAGGCCGATGCCAAGGCCGCCGCCATCGAGCGCCGCGTGGCCGCCGCGTTCAGTGTGCAGGAGCGCGAACAGTTGCGAGAGTTGTTGGCCCGGTTCACCGAGGCCCTACAGGAGTGAGGGGCGGTAGGTTCGTAGCGAAGGCGTTGTGATCGAGGAAAGCGGGTGTTCGAACAGTGCGGACCAACGGGAAACGCGGGGGTGTGCTCGGTGCCGCCGCGATCGGTGTCGGGGCGCTCGGCGTCGGCGAGTTGATCGCGGCCTCGCGCGGTGATTCGCTGATCGATGCCATCGGCCGGGGCATGGCCGATACCGCGCCGGTGCCGGTGGTCGAGACGACCGTCGCCCTGTCGGGCAAGCACGATAAGGCCGTGACGCGCCTCGGCGTCGGTGTCGGTGCGGTCGCCGCGGCCGTCGGGCTCGCAGCGCTGTCCGATCAGGCGCGTACGCCCGCCGTCGCCGCCTTCGGTGCCGCCGCAGCCGCTTTGGGCTTCCGTCGACCGACGCGCTCGCCCGCAACCGTCGCCGGTGCGGCCGCAGCCGCGGGCGTGCTCGGTCTCGGATTGCGCGGGCGCCCGCATGGGCGGTTCGGCGCGCTGCTGTGGGCGGGCGCCGGTGCCGGACTGCTGGCCGGGGCGCGGGCACTGATCCACGACTACGACCGCAGGCAGCGCGCCGCGATCCGCCGGGTCGGCCCGCTGGGCGGGATTTCGATGGTGCCGCAGGACGGCCTGGAGGACGAACCCGGACTGTCATCGTTGATCACCGGCAACCGGAGCTTCTATGTCGCCGATGTCAATCTGAGTCCGCCGCGGATCGATCCGACGCGCTGGCGGCTGTCGGTCACCGGCAAGGTCGCACATCCGTTGCGCCTGTCCCTGGCCGAATTGGCCGCGGACGCAGTGGAATTCGATGCTGTCATAGTGTGCGTGCACAATCGGCCCGGTGAGCGTCGCGCGGGTAACGGCCGCTGGTACGGGGTTCCGCTGGCGGAGTTGCTCGAGCACGCGATTCCCGAAACCGGTGCGACCCGGCTGGTGACCAGGGCCGTCGACGGCTACACCATCTCACTGCCGGTGGAACCGCTGCGTTCCGGCGCGTGGCCCGGATATCTGGTGATCGGTGTGAACGGCGAGCCGCTCGCCCCCGAGCACGGATTCCCGGCCCGCGTCTTCGTACCCGGCCTCTACGGCCAGTACACGGGCGCGAAATGGCTTGCCGAACTGGAACTCACCGACGACAGTCACATCGACTACTGGTGGAAGCGCGGTTGGCCGTCGGATCCGATCTGGGTGACACCGCAGGCCCGCATCGACGTCGCCACGCCAGGCCGTGCCGCTGCCAACGTCGCGGGGGTGGCTTGGGCGCCGCCGCACGGTGTCGAGTCCGTAGAGCTCCGCGTCGACGAAGGCGATTGGCGCCCAGTCGATCTCGGCACCGAACTCGCCCCCGCCGCTTGGCGTCGCTGGCGCACCACCCTCGACCTGCCCCCAGGTGAACATACCATCCAGGCCCGCGCCATCAGCCGCTCCGGGGAAATCCAAGACGGCACCCCGCGCTCACCCTTCCCCTCCGGCCCAACCGGCTTCCACACCGTCACCCTCGAGGTCTGACCGCGGCTGTCAGGTGTGGATGGGCTCCTGGAGTTCGGTGACCCAGCCGGAGGTGTCCTCGGTGTATTCGAGGGTCACCTCGCGGGCGGGGCCTGCGGAACGGTATCCGTTGGCATCGATCCATTTGGCCAGGGACTGCCATGGTTCCAGGACCTCGTCCATGCTGCCCCGGTGTACGACGGTGGCGGCCCGGGGCACCGCGGGCAGGTCGACGATCGCGAATTCGCAGGACGCGGCGGGTTCGACATTGACCGGCATGGCGGCGTGCACGTGCACCGACCCGTCCGGCTGCTCCTGGTAGTAGGCGATTGCGGGTCCGACGATGGCGATGCCTGCCTGTTCCAGGCGTGTGCACAGCTGCCCGAACAGCGGCCC
Source organism: Nocardia pseudovaccinii (assembly GCF_050942345.1). NCBI lineage: Bacteria > Bacillati > Actinomycetota > Actinomycetes > Mycobacteriales > Nocardiaceae > Nocardia > Nocardia pseudovaccinii. The sequence goes on along the minus strand of NZ_CP192074.1, from coordinate 7,741,777 downwards.
GACCACGGGGCCGATCGTCTGCGGCTGGAAATCGGCTGCAATGCTGGTCAATTCGGCGACCCGGACGGCCGGGATGGACTTGACCACCACATCATTTGCGGGCATAACGCCCTCCTTCTCGATAATCCGGAGCCGCGTTTCGACCTGGACGAGTCGGGCGCGATCGCCGCTGATCCGCTGCTCCAACTCCGCGCGGCGCAGCGCGAGCATGCCGCGCAGTTCCGCGGTGTCGACCTTGTCGTCGAGGATCCGGCCCACCTGCTCGAGTGTGAAGCCCAAATCCTTCAGTGCGACAATGCGATTGAGCCGAGCGAGCTGACCGCCCTCGTAGTAGCGATAGCCGGTCACCGCGTCGACCCGGTCGGGCCGCAGTAGCCCGATCGCGTCGTAGTGGCGCAGCATCCGCACCGATACCCGTCCGTGTCTGGCGAAGTCTCCGATACTGAACATGACGACTCTCGGTCTATGGCCTCACACGGTGTCAGGGTCAACCCTCAGAACCGGCCGCCCCGGCTGATGCGGCGGGATCCGGTGGAACCGCCGAACGAACCGGGGGTGTAGCCGCTGGAGCGTTGGTGGGTGGCGCCGCGCAACAGTCCTTCGATCAGAATTCCGCCGAGTACCGCACCGGCCTGCGCGGTGCCCGAGGGCGGTTGGCTGTTCTCCCAGGCCCGCACGCTGGCCTGCGCCTCCCGCAGTGCGCGAGCACCCAGGTCGGCGGCGGTGTGTGCGCTGGTGAGGGCCTGCGCCTGATCGCTGGTGGAAAGCTGTTGTGCCGCATCGAGATTGCGCTGTGCTTCGGACAAGCGGGTGCGTGCCTGTGCGTCGATGCCGCCGCGTCGGGTGCTGATGTAGTCGGCTGCCGCGCCGATCCGGGCGCGGGCATCGGTCAGCGCCCGATCGAGTCGGCGCTGAAGATCCTCGGCGGCCAGTTTGCGGTCGGTGGCTGCGGCATTGGCCAGGTCCAGCGCGTTATCGGCCGCGACGGCGTCGTGAAAGGCGTCCAATGGGTCGCTGGTCGCGGTGGCGGTTGCGATGGTCAGGGCCGTTTCCGCCGCCGTGATGGCGGCGTGCAGATCGACACCGCCATAGCCGGACAGCTCCTTCGCGGTACCGATATCCGCGCGCAGCTCGGTGAGTACGGCGGGCAGCCCATCGCTCGCCTGCTGGATATTCGTCGCCGCATTGTCGACGGCATCGAGCAGCGTGCGAGCCTGTCCCACTGCGCCTTCCGCGGCCCGGATCGCGGCGACCGCACCGCCCTGTCTGCCGACCGGCTGGGTGAGGGCAGTACGTCCCGTGTCGATGTTCTGCTCCGCGAAGGTGATTCGCTCGCGGGCCATCGTCACGTTGTCGCGAACCGGCGCGAGCACGCTGGCCGGATACGCGGTGGTGAGCCGGGTGAGTTCGGTCTCCGAACCCGGCACGCGTCCGGTCAATTCGACCAAATCCCTTGTCAGCCCGTCCAAGCGAGCGGATGCGTTGATGAGCAGATCCCGCATCGCATCGAATTCGGCGACCTGAGCGTCGAGTTCCCGATCGGCCCGCCCGACCGTGCCGATCAGATCGACCAGCATGGTGCGCTGCTGATCCGGTGTCTCGGGAATATCGTCATCGAGCTGCTGTCTGATCGAGAAGGCTTTGGCGGCAGCCGACTTCGCATTCGCCAAGGCGGTGCTGAACGGAGTGACCGCGGTATCGCCGAATTCACCGGTCGCCAACGCCAACTCCTCGGCGCTGGTCCGCACGGCATTGTCGATCTCGACCAGCACTTCCTTCGACCGGTCTTGCAAGGCGTTCAGTGACAATGCCGCGAGCGCGGTGGAATTATCGGGATCCAGTTGCCGTGCTGCCGCCAACTCGGCCCGCCTGCGGTCGGCGCGCCGCTTGCGCGAATACAGCACCAGTCCAACGACGATCAGCACGATCAGGAGGGCGACGATCAGCAGCGTTCGTAGGCTGACCCCGCCACCGCGCATCGCCGAATCCAGCCCATCCGCCATCGCTATCCCGGCGTCGGCCCACCGGCCGTTGCGCAGCGCGGGCTCCACATCGCGCGTCAATACGCCGTCCAACTCGGAATCGCTGACACTGCTGGGCAACTCGCCTTTGAACCAATAGGCGCGATCCTCGGTGGCGACGGCGAGCAACAGATCACGCCCGCCGAATCCGGACATGGTCGCGGTGCGATCGGCCCACGTCTGCGGACTCATCCCGTTGAAATCGTGCACATAGACGACCCAGAGCCGCATCTGCTGATCGGCGTAGAGGTCGTCGACCGCCGCCGACACCCGATCGAGTTGTCCTCGATCGAGCACCTGCGCCGAGTCGACCACATACGGCCCCATCCGCAGCGGTGGCTCGGCGGCGGCCGGGCCACCGGCCGGCGCGACACAGAGAAACGCCACGCTGAGGACCACTGCGGCGAACCAGCGGATTCGACGAATCGGCGCTATCGACGGCATGGGATGAATCTAGCTGGCTAGCATCGAACTGTGATCACGATCGACCTGCCGTACACCGGTCACGTGTCCCCTGGATCGAATCCGCAACAGCGGGACGTCCCCGGTGCCCGCGTTATCAAAATGTCTGTCGGTGGCATGGACAACAACTGCTATTTAGTGCAGTGCACCGCCACCGGTGCGGCACTGCTCATCGACGCCGCCAACGAAGCCGACCGCATAATCGAACTCGTCAACCAGGAGACGCCGGGCCGCGTCGCCCTGGTCGTCACCACCCATCAGCATCGGGACCATTGGTGGGCCCTGGAAAAGGTTGCCGCCGCCACCGGCGCACCGACCGCCGCGCATCCACTCGATGCCGAAGCGCTGCCGGTTCGTCCCGACCGATTACTTGCCGACGGCGATCTCATCGAGGTCGGCGACCTGGCCTTCGAGGTCGTCCACCTGCGTGGACATACTCCGGGCTCGGTTGCCCTCGCCCTCGTCGACGGTCCGGGCGTGCACCTGTTCACCGGTGACTCCCTTTTCCCGGGCGGAGTCGGCCGCACCACCAATCCGGAAGATTTCAACTCCCTCTTCACCGACGTCACCACCAAGCTCTTCGATCGCTATCCGGATGAGGCCGTCGTTTATCCGGGTCACGGTGACGACACCACGCTCGGCGTCGAACGCCCGCACCTCGGCGAATGGCGCGAACGCGGTTGGTAGGCCTTATGCGGCGCGCGGGTTGAGGCTTTCGAACATCCGCTCGCTGCTGTCCACACCGTGGCCGTCGGCGACCTGGCGATCGACGAGATTCTTGATCGCTCCGACGATGTCCAGGTCGACGCCCGCATCGCGGCTGGCCGACACGATGGCGTCCACGGCGGCCTTGGTGAAATCCAAGGGCTGGAACGGTTTCGAGTAATCGCCGGAGTCGATGGTGGCTCCGGCTCTCGGAAGTGATCCGGTCATCGCGGCGATCCAGCCGGACGCTCGTTTACCGAAGTCCTCGGCCGACATGCCGATCGTGCGAACCATGGCGGCACCGTGATAGAAGCCCGCGAACATGGCGTACATTCCGGCGAGCAGGGCGAAGTCGACCAGTGCGGCCTGTCCGGCGTCCGTGCCGAAATACTCGGCGCTGCCGAGCAATTCGAGAGTTGCGCGATGGTTGTCGAAGAGTTCACGGGAGCCGCTGTATAGCACGGATGAGCCGGTTCGGCCGATCATCGGCGGGACGGCCATGATGCCGCCGTCGAGGAAGTCGATGCCGTGATTCGCGGCCCATTCGGCAAGTTCACGCGATCCGCGCGGCTCGGTGCTGGTCAAGTTGACCAACGCGCGGCCGGCCAGGATATCGGTCACCGGGTCGAGTACCTCGTGCACGGACCGATGGTCCAACAGGCAGGCCAGCACGAGGTCGCTCGCGGTCACTGCCTCGGCCACGGTGTGCGCCGACTTCGCCCCTGCCGCAACGAGTTCCGCGTCCCGACCAGCACTGCGGTTCCAGACTGTCGTGGGGTGTCCGGCCCGTACGAACGCCGCTGCCAGCGCCTGTCCCATCGCGCCGAGCCCGAGGACCGTCACGGATGTCGTCATGTATCCACTCCTCAAAGTATCGAGATGCTGGTTCGGCGCCGGAATTCATTCTCGAGGCTCACTGCGCTGACGACAAGTACTGACTAATAAGTTCAGTACTAACCAAAAGGTAAGTGTGGGCCGATCGATATGCGTCGGTTACGTTCTCGTCGGGGGTGACCTGGCAAACTTGGTGAGATGAATTCGGCGACCCTGGCCTCGGCTACCGGATCCGGCGCATCCCGCAGCGTCGGAGGCGGGCTGGTGCGCTGGGCACGACGGCTGGTCATGGGCGCGATCGTGATGGGCGCGGTGCTGGTCGGCGGCACGGCATTCCGGGTCTGGCAGGTCGCGCGAATCGACGACTACACCAAGGCCGACGCGATCGTCGTACTCGGCGCCGCGCAATACTCGGGCACCCCGTCGACGGTGTTCGAGGCGCGATTGGACCAGGCATACAAACTGTTCAAGGCCGGTGTGGCGCCGAAGGTGATCACCGTGGGCGGTAAGCAGGATGGCGATCTGTACACCGAGGCCGCCTCCGGCAAGAACTATCTGGAGGAGCGCGGCATACCGAGCGACCGGATCCTCGCGGTGGAAACCGGTTCGGACACCCTGCGCAGCATCGAGGCCGTCGCGACCGCCATGAGTGCCCGCGAGATGTCCTCGGCGGTGCTGGTCAGCGATCCGTGGCATTCGCTGCGCACCAGAACCATGGCCCGCGATGCCGGGCTGGATGCCTGGACCGCGCCGACCCGGACCGGCCCCGCCGTCTACACCAGAGAGTCGCAGGCGCACGGAATCGCAAGGGAGACCGGCGCTTTGCTCTGGTACCAGCTCACGCACTTCTCATCGGACTTCAAATACTCAGCGGGGCAGTGAGATTCGATGTATACCGAGCACGACCGCGAGCGAATGGTGGTGGAGCGGGCCAAGTCCGCCGGACTCGGCCCGCCGCGCAGTGAATTCGAAACCGGTCACCGCACCGAATTCGCCCGCGACCGTGCTCGCGTGCTGCATTCGGCGGCCCTGCGCAGACTCGCCGACAAAACCCAGGTCATGGGGCCGCGTGACGGTGACACCCCGCGCACACGCTTGACCCATTCGATCGAAGTGGCCCAGATCGGGCGCAGCATCGCCGACGGTCTCGGCTGTGATCCGGATCTGGTCGATCTGGCCGGATTGGCGCACGATATCGGCCATCCGCCCTACGGCCACAATGGCGAGAATGCCCTCGACCTCTTCGCGGACGCGTACGGCGGATTCGAGGGCAATGCGCAGAACCTACGCATCCTCACCCGGCTGGAACCGAAGGTTCTGGATGCGGGCGGCACGAGCGCGGGTTTGAATCTCACCCGCGCCGCACTCGACGCGGCAATCAAATATCCTTGGGGCAGAACAGGTTCGGGGACCAAATTCGGTGCCTACGATATCGATCTGGATCGGCTGGAATGGGTACGCAAGGATGCGCCGGACCGTCGCAAGAGCCTCGAATGCCAGATCATGGACTGGTCCGACGATGTCGCGTACTCGGTGCACGATGTGGAGGACGGCGTAATCGCCGGGCGCATCGAATTGCGGGCCTTGGCCGATCCGTCCGAACAGGCGGCGCTAGCCGAACTCGGGCACGGCCAGCACCCCACGCTTTCGGTGGACGACCTGATCGGTGCCGCCCAGCGGCTCTCCGAACTGCCGGTGGTGGCCGAAGCCGCCTGCTACGACGGCACCCTCGCCAGTTCGGTCGCGTTGAAGCGCCTCACGAGTGAACTGGTCGGCCGGTTCGCCACGGCTGCGATCATGGCCACGCGGGAGGTCGGCGGGCGCGCGGTGTTGTCCCGCTATGCCGCGGATCTCGAGGTTCCGCCGATCGTCGCCGCCGAGGTCGCGATGCTCAAAACCGTCGCCCTGCGCTACGTCATGTCCGATCTCGTGCACAAGCAGCGTCAGGCCGTACAGCGCGAGCGGATACAGGCGGTCGCGACCCGACTGCTGGCGACGGCACCGCACGGGCTGGACCCGCTGCTGCTCCCGTGGTGGCAGGCCGCGACCGACGACACCGCGCGAGTCCGAGTGATCGTCGACCAGATCGCGTCCTATACCGAGAGTCGACTGGAGCGAGTAGACGCGTGACCAGCCGCTGGGCGTGTCGAGGCCGGACTAGCCTAGACTGACCGCCGTGGCCGGACGACTCCCAGATCGCGATATCGCGGCAATACGCGAACGCGTCCGGATCGAGGATGTGGTGGGGGAGTACGTCGCGCTGAAGCGGGCGGGCGCGGACTCCATGAAGGGCCTGTGCCCGTTTCACGACGAGAAGTCGCCCTCGTTCCATGTGCGGCCCAACCACGGCCTGTACCACTGCTTCGGCTGCGGTGAGGGCGGTGACGTCTTCGCCTTCCTGCAGAAGGTCGAGCACGTCGGCTTCGTCGAGGCGGTCGAGCAGCTCGCCGATCGGATCGGCTACCAGATCAACTACGAGGGCGGCGGCACCTCGGTGCAGCGCGACCGCGGCACCAGGGCCAGGTTGGTCGCCGCCAATGCCGCCGCACACGAGTTCTACATGGCCAAACTGCGCGAGCCCGACGCCGAGGTGGCGCGCAAGTATTTGACCGACCGCAACTTCGACGGCAATGCCGCCCAGCAATTCGGCTGCGGCTACGCCCCCGCGGGCTGGGACACGCTCACCAAGCATCTGCTGCGCAAGGGCTTCGACTTCAAGGAGCTCGAGGCGGCCGGGCTGTCGCGGCAGGGGCAGCGCGGCCCGATCGACCGCTTCCACCGACGGCTGCTGTGGCCGATCCGCAATCTCGGCGGTGACGTCATCGGCTTCGGTGCGCGCAAGCTCTTCGACGACGACACCATGCCCGGCAAATACATCAATACGCCGGAAACCTTGCTGTACAAGAAGTCTCAGGTGCTGTTCGGTCTGGACCACGCCAAGCGCGAGATCGCCAAGGGCCACCAGGCGGTGGTGGTGGAGGGCTACACCGACGTCATGGCCATGCACCTGGCCGGGGTGAAAACCGCCGTCGCCTCCTGCGGTACCGCCTTCGGCGACGAACATCTCGCCCTGTTGCGCCGACTGCTCATGGACGACAACTTCTGGCGCGGCGAAATCATCTACACCTTCGACGGTGACGCGGCCGGGCAGGCGGCGGCGCTGAAAGCCTTTGCGGGCGACCAGAAGTTGGCCGGGCAGACCTACATCGCCATCGCCCCCGACGGCCAGGACCCGTGCGAACTACGCCAGCGCTCCGGCGACGGCGCGGTGCGTGACCTGGTGGCACGGCGAACCCCGTTGTACGAGTTCGTGATTCGCGGCCTGCTCGCCGACCACAACCTGGACACCGCCGAGGGACAGGTGGAGGCGCTGCGCCGTGCCGTGCCGGTGGTGGCGCAGATCAAGGACAACGCGCTGCGCAAGGCCTATGCGACCAAGCTCGCGGGCTGGGTCGGCTGGGACGATATCCAGACCGTGGTGCGGCGGGTCGGTGAGGAAGCCAAGCGCAATCGCAACGGTGGGAGTCCGGGCGGCCGTGGCCCGGCGGCCGGCGCGGCACAGCCCAGCGCGGTCGTCGCCGAACACCCCGCCGCGCGCCCGAACCCGAACGATCCGACGCTGCTGCCGCAACGGCAAGCGCTCGGTGCGGCATTGCAGTATCCGGCGATGGCCGGTGCGGTTTTCGATTCGATCGAGACCGAGGCCTTCACCCATCCGGCTTACGCCGCCGTTCGCGCCATGATCGCAGAGGCCGGTGGCACGGCATCGGGGCTCAGCGGCGCGGAGTGGGTCAACGCTGTGTCGGACGGTACCGATGATCTGACCATGCGTGCGCTGGTTTCCGAGTTGTCGGGTGAGCAGATGCCGGTGAAGTCGGCCAATGACATTCCCCGGTTCGTCACCGGGGTGCTGGCTCGTGTGCAGGAGGCCTGGGTCGGCCGCCAGATCGCGGAGCTGAAGTCGAAGCTGCAGCGTGTGTCTTCGACCGAGGAGGCCGAGGCCTATATGGCGCTGTTCGGCGATCTCGTGGCGTTGGAGCAGTACCGCAAGAGTTTGCTGACCCAGGCGATGGGGAATCACGACGACTTCGCCGCGGGCTGAGCTGCGGCTCGACGCTTCCCCGATCCGCCCCGCGAACTCAGCGGCGCAGTTGATCCTGCGGCACCAGAACCGTGGTCCGCTCATCCAGCGGCACCATCGGCTCCAACTTCGCCTGGGTGCTGAGCTTGTCCGACAGCTTCTGTCGCCCGAAGAGAACCAGCTTGCGAGTCACCGGGCTCCCGGTTACCGCGCGGGTCGCCGCACTGATCTGTTCATAGCGACCCCGCCCGGCCTTCGTGCCGAGCACGTACCCGGCCGCAATGCCGATGATCAACCGCAGCATCTCGTAGAGCTCCTCCCAAAGTGCCTGTGCGCGGCTACCATCCTGCCCGACGCCCGGTACGCCTGTCGATCCGGATCCACCCCCACCGCGCGCCACCCCCGGACACGCCGAAGCCCTCGCATGTCTCCAGGTAGAGACGCGATTTGGGAAGGCGAGCGCCGATACGCTAAAGTTTCACCTCGGCCCGCCCAGTACGGACGAGCCAAAGGATAGTCCCCTATAGCTCAATTGGCAGAGCAGCCGACTGTTAATCGGCAGGTTTCTGGTTCGAGTCCAGATGGGGGAGCTGTGACCAGGGCGAACGTAGCAGTTCGACCCTGGTTTTGTCCGTTTCGGGGGTAGAACGACACGGAAACGACACGTTTTCAGCGTGAGAGTCGTCCCAAGGCCGCCGTGAAGTCGGGTGCTTCGGTCGGCTGGTCGATGTAGTGACGTTTGGTGACCGAGTCGTTGGCGTGGCCGAGTTGTTGGGCTGTGGCCTGGGGCCGTATTGGTCGGCGATGAGGGATGCAACGGTCTTGCGGAAGGTCTGGGGTGTGACCAGGCAAACTTCTCGCCGTGGGCTTGGCGCCGCAGGCGGTTGAAGTTGTGTGGATCCCACATGCCGCCGTCGCGGTTGGGGAAGCCAGATCCGGGTCGTTGTCGACAGCGTCGGCTTTGACGCGCCGGAGAGTGTCGACGACGAACTGGGGCAGGACCACTGTCCGGTAGCCGGAGTCGGTCTTGGTCCATTCCGACGGATGAGTCCTGTGCCTTTGATTCGAATAATTGTGCCGGAGAAGGTGATTCGGGCCGGTTTGTTGTCGAGGTAGACATCGGCCCAGCGCAGGGCGAGTGCTTCGCCGGGGCGGCGCCCGGTTCCGAGTTCGATGTCGGCAACGTCGCGGACCCGCGGGTTCGTTTGAGGCCGTGGGTGTATCCAAGGGTGCCGTCGATGTCCTCGCCCGCCAGCCACGATCCGAGCTGCACTCGGAGTCGGTCAGCGTCTCGAGATCGGCCGCCCGCGGCTTATGCGTTTACGTGGCAGGTCGGCCACGTCACGGACCGGCCGCTGGGACGCCGAGGCGGCTGCAAAAGACGGGCTGGGTTACCAGTGGAGCAACTGAGAAAGGGACAAGGTGGCATATTCGATCGGAATTTGGCGCCAGCCGGGCACAACGGTCTATCGCTGGGCGTCCGATTATGGCGGTGCCGCCAAATATGAAGGCTTTGTTCGGGTGTACCCCGACACTGTGCGCCCCTGCACTCAGAACGGTGACTCGATTGGTGATCTGATCCTCAGGTCGGACGGAGTGCGAGACGGCTCGGCGGAGGGCGTCGATCCGAACCTCCTCCGTCAGATTGCATCAGCGATCCTGCACAAGGTCGGCTCAGCGGGCGAACTTCCCGAGACAGCGCACAAATACTACGGATGAACTTCGACTCTCTAATCGAAGAATTTGCGGACCTGGCTTCGCGGCCGAAAGCCCTTGCAGGAAAGCGGCTTTGGCGTAGTTCGACAACCGGGAATTAGTGCCCACTTTGCGGCCAGTGGGTGCTGGTAGATCTGTTGGGTGGTGTTGGATCATGTTGTGACCGAGTTGGATTCGTTGATATCGCGGATCCGGGCCGGTTCGCGCGGTCGGAGCCGCGGGTTCGGGCGTGGGAGTACGTGTCGGGACTGTTGAATCCAGGGGTACGCCCTGACGCGGGCGGATTCGATCCGATCGAGAATTTCCCGGTGCGTCGCTCTCGCCTCGACGAGGCGCTCCTCGCCGCCCTGGAATCCCTCGAGCACTACAGGTTTCTCACCAGAGCCCGCCCGGACACCTTCGATGCAGGCTTGGCGAGTTCCGCGGAATCCGCAGGCGAACTGCTCGCGAGAGCCGGGCAGCTCGCGGAGGCCATCGAACTCGACGAAGAGTCGATCGCCGCGTACCGGCGGCTGGCCGAACACGACTCCCAGTACTTGGCGAGCCTCGCCGCGATGCTGCACAAGACCGCGTCGCTCGAGTTGGTGATCGTGTTGGGCCGTATGCGTATCCGGCGCTCGAGGAGGCGATCGAACTCTACGAGTACCTCAACGCACAATCGTCCGGCAGCTTCGGTCCCGAGTTGGCACGGACGCGGAACACGTTGCGCCCCCTGGCCGACTATTTCGAACGCTATCGGGCCTGGGGAAGGAGCAGGCGAAGATCGAACGACGGGAGCGAGAACGACTGGAGCGAGAGCGATTCGATTCGCTGTGAACCCGAGAACGCCCGACGGGTTCGATCACGACCCATCCGTCCGGGACGCTGTCCGTCGCGGGTGCCCGTTATTGAGCTAGTTCGTCGAGTGCGTCTTGTAGGTAGGCGGCGATGTTCCAGACGTCGGGGACGGTGTCGCTGCAGGCGAGGATGCCGAAGTCGAGGTGGCCGTTGTAGGACATGACGGTGATGTTGAGTGGGCCTGAAAGGTCGGTGAGTACGGAGATGGGGTAGGTCCCGGCCACTCGAATTCCTGCGGCGTACAACGGTATCTGCGGTCCCGGCACGTTGGAGACGATCATGTTGGCCAGGGGGAGTGCGGGGGCGGCGACGCGTAGGAGCAAGCGGGTTGCCAGACCGTGCAGGATCTGGGGTAGGGCCGCGGTGGCGTAGTGCAGCAGGGTCGGTGGGGTGGCTTGGAAGCGGTCTTTGGCGGTCAGCATTGCGGCGTGGGTGAGTTTCATGCGGTGTTGTGGGTCGGGTTCGCCGATCGGTAGTTCGCACAACATGATGGAGAATTGGTTGCCCGCGGTGCCGAGTTGCTCCTGGGTGCGCACCGATACCGGGATCGCGGCCACGGCGGGGGCGTCGGCTGCTGCGTCGTGGTCGTGTAGCCAGCGGCGAAATGCGGTGGTGCACAACGTCATTACCACATCGTTGACGGTGCCGCCGAAGCTGTTCTTGATCTGTTTGACGGTGTCGAGTGATACCGAGGCGAAGGCGAAGGACCGGTCGGGGCCGTTGGGGTGGTTACCGGGCAGTGTGGGATTGGCTTTGGGTATGTCGGTGAGTGTGTTCGACAATGTCGGTCCCAGGCGCAGCGGTAGGCGCATCCGATCGGCTTGGCGGGTCATCGTGTGCGCGATGCCGCGGCCGAGTATTTCGGCGGGGTTGGGCGTTCGTCCCAAGCGGAGCCCGTCGGGTGGTGGTGGTACGGGCTGGGGTTCGGGCACGATATCGAAGACCGCGGCCATGACCTCGGCTCCTGAGACACCATCGATCAGTGCGTGGTGCACTTTGGTGTAGATGGCTTGGCGGCCTTGGGTCAACCCGGAGATCAGGTGGCATTCCCACAGTGGTCGATTTCGGTCCAGGGGCTGGGCGTGCAGGCGGGCGGCGAGATCGGCCAGCGCTACATCGGTCGAACCTGCGGGTAGGCGTGTATCGCGTACGTGATATCCGAGGTCGATGGTGTCGCTGTCTTCCCAGTAGGGGAGGTCGAGACCTAATGGGACGGTGCGCAATCGCCACCTCAGGGGGGCGATCAGATGTAGTCGGCTCGCGATCAACCGTCGCAGCACCGTGACGTCCAGTGCGCTCCCCGCGGTGGAGGGCTCCAGTAGCGTGACCGACCCGACGTGCAGCAGCATGGTGGGTGATTCGGCATCGAGGAGCACGACGTCGAGCGAGCTGAGTTGCCGGGATGGCCCGGTTTCGCCCGATAACGGAATTTTTTGCGACAGCGTTGCCGGGTCAGCGGATGTGCCGCTGCCGAGTTGGCCCGGTGTCATGATGCGGACGTTCAGGTGGCGGGCGGGTTTCAGGTCGGCGTGGGACATAAGGGTCTCCGCGTTGTCGCTGGGTTCAGGACAGATTGCCAACTCAGTTCAGCGGGCGGTGTGAAGGTGCCGCGACGCTTGTATGGTCTGTCGGAATCTGCGGGCGCTAGGAACCGATAGAGCCGCTGTGCTCTTGCGGTGACACCGATGTCGTGTCGTAGACGCATCATTGATTTTAGTGGTCGGCGCAGTGCTGTCGGCCGCGGTCATGTGCCCTGCACGTTAATTCTGTGCAAACGACTCCTCGAATGTTCACTCGGATGCCCGCGCTGCCGCACTCACTGCACCGTCGACCTCACGGTCTCCCCGAGCTCGTCGTGGTCCTGGGTCCGCGTCCTGCTGCCTGCGGTGCTCGATCGAGCTGACGCTGAATCCATTGCCGTGCAACATGATCGGACACAGTCAGTTCGACCCTGGTTTTGTCCGTTTCGGGATACGGCGGCAGACCGGTCGACCCGGCTTGTGCGGGGATCAGAACATCGACTGATCGGTCGGGATCGGTTCGGGTTGGCGTCGTTGCGAGGGTAGTGCCATCGCGAGTTCCCCCCGTCGGGCAGCCCGCCACCACCGCTGTCCGGAGTCGATGGCACGCCGGATCTTGCGCACAGTCGGTACCTGTGTGAGCAGGTGTAGCTGATATCGCCACGGCATTTGGAGCCCGTGCCGAGCCGCCATCGCATAGGCGAACTGCACGGCGCTGCGGTCGAGATACCGGTCGGCGTGTTCGAACCAGATCATGCTGGTACGGGCGGCGGCCTGTATCGGGCGCATTGCAGCGCGCCGCTGCGCATCGTAGTTCTCCAGCGCGTCGGCGACCTCGGCATGCTCGTACAGGTTCTGTGCGAGCACGATGGCGTCGATGATTGCCAACCGGGTGCCCGAACCGATGGTGAAGTGCGTCGTGTGGGCTGCATCGCCGAGCAGCACCACGTTGTCGTGATACCAGGACTTGTTGGTTACCTCGGGAAAGCGGCTCCACCTTGCGAACTCGCCTCGTGTCTTGCTGATCAACGAGTGACCGTCGAGAAGGCGCGTGAATATGTTCTCCAGCACACGCAAGTTCTCCAGGTTGTCCAGGGAATCGAATCCCAGTCCATGCCAAGTCTGCGGTTGGCACTCAACGATGCAGGTGCTGATTTTTCCGGCGACCGACGGGTAGGCATGGAACCAGATCCAGCCGGCCGAGGTGTGTTCGAAGTCGAAGGTAAATCGGGTGAAGATCTTGTCCGTACCGAGCCAGATATATCGATTCTCGCCGAGTGTGACGGACGTGCCGAAACGACCCAGCTGCCGTACCCGGCTGTTCGCGCCGTCGGAAGCGACGATGAGATCGGTGCCGTCGAAGCCGGACAGATCGTGGACCTCTCGCCCGTGCTGGACATCGACGCCCAGGTCGCTCGCCCGTCGGGAAAGCACGTCGAGCAATGCCGCGCGCCCCATGCTGAACCCGTAGCCCCCGAAATGTGCGGTCTGGTCGTCGCGCACATGGATTGCCTGTTCACGCCACAGAACCGACCCGGCACGCACCGCCTGGGCGCTGTCGGGGTCATTCCGATACAGAATGTCGAGCAGGTCGTCCCAGTACACGACGCCCCAGCCGTAGGTGGACCCGGGCGGATCGCGGTCGATCACCGTGATGGCATGGGCCGGGTCGCGCCGCTTCATCGAAATAGCGAAGTACAACCCGGCCGGCCCGCCACCGATACACACAATCTTCATCTCGTCACCAGCGCCGGCCCGGTTGATCGAACCTGACTCCACATGATCGGTACTCGATATAACCGAGCCCGGCACGCTGTGCGTGTCCGGGCTCGGTTACCGGCGCTAGAAGCTCCCCCAGCCACCCCCGCCGAATGGGTTCCACCAGCCGGGGCCGTTACCCCAGCCGCCGCCCCAACCCCAGCCGCCGCCGCCCCAACCCCAGCCACCGCCGTGACCCCAACCACCGCCGTGACCCCAACCGCCGCCGTGACCCCAACCCCAGCCGCCGCCGCCCCAACCCCAACCACCGCCGTGACCCCAACCGGGGCCGTCGACGAGTTGGGTTGCAGACGTGGGCGTCGTTGCGCGCGCGGTAGGCGCTTGCGCTGCGGCTGCGACGACCGGAATCGCGGCAACCGCGGCTACACCGGCGGCAGCCGCCAGCCGGGCGAACTTCGTGTGTGAATTCTTTCTCTCAGTCATGATAGGGCTCCGAATGCTGTCCCGACCTGCTCGAATTCTACGCGGTTTCGCCGAACTCCAGAAGTCGCCGCAGTGGCCGATCTATAATGCCCGCCGCATTCCCGCCGTTGCCCAATCCGAGGATGCCCCCATGCTCCGTTGCCGTTGGCGACGGTTGCCAAAAGCAATAGGTGCTCGCGGCAACAGGGTTGACGAAGCCGAATCTACCGTGCACACTGCTCTCATTAGAGAGCGACGCTCTCGCGGTCTTATGGGAGAACGCACATGCAGGAAGTCTGGAAATGGGCCAACCTCACGCTGGCATTCGCGATGGAGTTGGTCGCGCTCGGAGCGCTGGGACTGTGGGGCTGGAAGACCGCCGCTGTGACTCCGGTCAAGCTCGTGTTGGCCGTAGGCGTGCCCATCCTCGCGGCGCTGGCCTGGGGCCTCTTCGCGGCGCCGCATGCGACATTCGGCAACCCAGTGCTCGCGGTCGTCACCAAGGTCGTGGTTTTCGGCAGTGCTGCGGTGGGACTGTGGGCCGTGAGTTACCGAGCGGGCGCGGTCGTCTTCGTCGCCGTCCTGGTAGCGAATCTGCTGGCGATCAGGTTTGGGCACCTGACCTCGTGAGCACGCCGCGTGATGTTGGTAGCGAGGCCGCGCCGACTGCGCACTCGAGTCAGCCAGGTGTGCGGTTCTGGTCAGCGGCCTAGGCGGGACGGCGTCGATGGCCTTCCGGAGGTGTCGGCTGTCGCGTAGGCCAGTGTCTTCCCACAGCGCGGGTGCCGGTGTGGCACCCCGGTTCGCGGGCGAGCCGGTCACTGCCGCATGGGACACCAGACTCGCGGTGACTGCCAGCCACGGCTTCCGTTGCTGAGCCGCGGGCTGGGTGGTGAGTCAGCCGCTCCCGAGTAGTCGAACGGGATCTAGGCGCATCCGGTGATTCCGCCGTCGAGCGGGATGATGGTGCCGGTGAGGTAGCTACCTGCGCGCGAGGTCAGGAAGGTGACCAGTCCGGCGATGTCGTCAGGCCTGCCGATGCGGCCGAGGGGGACTGTTTGGGCGACGTGTGTGCGGGCGGTGTCGGTGTCGAGCAGGAAGGCGGTCATTTTACTTTCGAATGGGCCGGGGGCGATGGCGTTGACGGTGATCGCTTCGGCGGCAAGGCGTTTGGCGAGGTGCCGGGTGAGCATGTGAAGCGCGGCTTTGCTCGCGGTGTAGCTGTAGTTGTCCATATCGGAGGGGCGGATGCCGTCTACTGAGCCGATATTGACAACGCGGGCCGGGTCGTCGGGTTCGGCGGCGGCGCGCAGTAGTGGCAGCAGGGCGACGGTGAGGTGGAAGACGCCTTCGACATTGGTGTGTATTACTCGATCCCATGCGGCGGGCGGGAATTCGTCCAGCGGTGCGCCCCAGGTGGCGCCGGCGTTGTTGACCAGGATGTCCAGCCGGTCGAACCGGGCGGCGACCTCATCGGCCAGGGTGTGCGCTCCCTCGGGGGTGGCCAGGTCGGCTGTGACCGCCACACAATCGCCGTGCTCGGCCAATTCGGTTGCCGCCGTGGTGATATCGGCGCTCTTGCGGGAGGCGATGATCACTCGCGCGCCCGCGGTGAGCAGGCCGCGCGCGATCATGAATCCGATGCCGCGGGACCCGCCTGTTATCAGTGCGGTCTTTCCTTCGATGTCGAACAGTCCTGTGGTCATTCGAGTCCGCCTGTCGGATCGGTATGTGCTGTTGGGGGCATGGATGGGGTGCGGCCAATTCGGCCAACGACACCTGAACGTCAGGCTTTCAGTGGCATGTCATGGCCCGAAAACAACCGTTCATACGGTAGCCGTGGCAGCAGCAGGCATTCCTCGACCGCATAATGGATCAATTCGATTGTGAACCAACGCTTTCGTGTCCAATCGTGGATCACATTGCGTGCCGCCACTATGGTGGCCGCGTAGTCGAAGGCCATGCCGCCCAGCCAGATTCGCAGGTGCACATCACTGCCGGGCCGGAGCCGCGCGTCGGCTGTCATGGCCTGGGCATCCTCGGGCGGCGTCGGACGAATGCCGCAGTCGAATCGGAGTCCATCACATGCTCCTGACTATTTCATCATATATGAACTATCCATCAGTTAACGCCGCTGAGCTGGCGGCGTCAAGCGTGCACTGTTTGTCGAACACCTGCCCGGGGTGCGGTCGGCCGGTGGCCTCGGAGCGGTGTAAGCAGAGCCGAGGACCGGCCATGCGATGTCGGCCGATGACCAGCGCGCGACCGTGCCCGCTCCAGAGCGAGAGCCCGCAGATCCCCGGGCCGGACTCTTTCATGCGCACTCGCCGACTGGGGTCGGCTCGGAAACCGCGGCCTTCTCGACCGCCGTTCGGCGCTCGATCAACCCAACTGTCACACCGGCGACGATGATCACGCCGCCGAAGACCTGTCCGAGCCGGACCGCCTCGCCGTTGATTCCCACAGCACCCAGCACACCGAACACCGGTACCAGGTTGAGGATGTTGACCGCGACGCTCGAGGTCAACCGGCGCAGACCGTAGTTGTAGAGAAGGAAGCCGCCGACGGAACATGCCACGGCCAGATGGGCGAGCAGCGCCGAGGTCGTGGCGTCCGGGACCCGCCAGTCCCCGATCTCGAAGAGCGAGGCGAGTAGGAACCCGGCGGCACCCGCCACGGTCTGGTGGTAGGTGAGATTCATCGCGTCCTGCCCGCGCCCCGCGTACTTGCCAAGCACGTTGTACCCGGCCCACACCAGCCCGCCGAGCAGCAGCAGGACATCACCGGACCAGCGCCCGCTGCCTCCGACTTCCGCCCCGTTGCGCACGACCAGGAAGGCTCCGGTCGTGGCGAGCAGCACGCCACCGACCCGCAGGGGCGGCATTCCGGCGCGGAAGACCACCAGCTCCACCAGCATGGTCATCAGCGGGTAGGTGGCCACGATCAAAGAGGCGTCGGAAGCGGTCGACAGTTCGACGCCGATGTTCTCCAGCACGAAGTAGACCGTGATGCCGAGTACGCCGCTCAGGTAGATCATCCGTCGCCGACGGGCATCCGGCCGCGCGACCGGATTGCGGCGCATGCGCACCATGATCCCGAGCAGCACGGCGGCGAGCGTGAAGCGGATGGCCCCGATGGTCAACGGACCGACATCCGCCAGCACCTTTTTGGTCACCGCATACGAACTGCTCCAGAACAGTGCGGCCGCCACGACCGAACAGATCGCCGAGATCCTGATCCTGCGCTCGTCCACCCCTGATGTCCCTTCCCGTCCGAACTTCCATCTCCGCCAGACCGCATAGTGGAGAAGCGCATCATGAACGGACTACAGCGTGCAAGCTAGCAATTAGTCCGGGAACATGGCACGCTTGCCGAACTAAATTCGAGTACCTGTGAGTGAGACGGAACATGGATGAACTAGATTCGGCGTTGCTGCGGCTTCTGCAGCAAGACGGTCGGCGCACCAACCGGGACCTGGCGCAGGAGTTGGGCATTGCTCCCTCCACCTGCCTGGAACGGGTGCGCTCCCTCCGTGAGCGCGGTGTGCTGCTCGGATTTCACGCCGAGGTGGACCTCCCCTCGATCGGCCGGGGGCTGCAGGCGATCATCGCCGTGCGGGTACGGCCGCCGACGCGTGCGATCATCGAGCAGTTCCAGGCCTTCGTGGCACGGATGCCGGAGGTGATCGGCGTCTTCGTGCTCACGGGCACCGAGGACTTCCTGCTTCATGTGGCGGTTCGCGACACCGACCATCTGCACGCGGTGGTCCTGGACAAGCTGACCGTGCGGCAGGAGCTCGCGGACGTGCGCACCTCGGTGGTTTACGGGCACCTGCGAAAGAGCGTCATCGAGCCGATTTGAGGCTCTCCCGATCGGTCCATTGCTTACCGGCGGCGGTCAGCCCGGCGACGAACCGAAAAATAAGTCCGACCATTAACAGGCAAACCCGATGCGAATCGTAATTTCGGATGCCGGATCGGCGATGGATAGACCGAAAGTCGAGTCCCAGCGGCCGGGTGGGATCTGGTTCTCGGTCGACAGGGTATGTCGTCGACCTTCGTGAACGAGCTCGTCGTCGCTGGTCACATGGGTTCGAGGTCGATGGGAGTGCGAGATGCGAGCATCCGAAGCCACGGTAATCGCCCGTCTTATTCAGAGTCGGAGTTACCTAATTTGCCGACCGGAATACTCATAACGGATCGAACGGGCGCCATGGACATGCGGCAAACTGTCGCCTATGCTCGGAGATATTCCGAAGTCGTCGATATGGCTGTCGGATATGAATATTCGAGTCCAAAATCTCTTTTCGTATGAAGGGGATATATCTATGGGCACAAGCACACACAGGGCACCCGACCCGCGTCGACAGAAGGTGGTCTCGATTGTCGTGGCGGGAGCGGTTCCACTGGCGCTCGTGCTCGGGGGAACCGCGATCGCGAACGTCGGCGCTATGTCGGCCACAGTGACCCGGTCCGTCTACGCACTGCCCGAGCCGCCTCCGCCGCACGTGCCTTCGCCCGAAGAGCCTCTGCTCGAGCAGCAGCACCCACGGCCCGAACCAGAGCAGACCCAGCCCGAGCAGACGAAGCCCGACCAGCCAGCTCAGTAATTTGTGGGCCGAGGCGTCGAACGTACGTCCCTGGTCGGCCCACGGCAGCGTCGCGAACTCGAAGTCGAGGTCCGCGAGTACCAACACGCCTGCCATTTGATCCTCTGCGCGTCGCGGAACGCCGCCAGCGCACTCTTATGTCTTCGAGCTCGTAGCCGTGATCCGGCTGTGCGGTGTCTTTGGCATGTCGATTGCCCATGCGTCGAAGCGTGCCGAAGCCGCGGCGAATGTCGGAGTAGTGCCTTCCGGGAACGACAGCTCTGGAACTGCTTTTTGGGTAGCCGACGGCCCCAGCATCACTATGGATGCGATTACGGTGACGGGATGTCGGGCGGCAAGCCATGTCCCGATGAGGCGGACTCTGTAGCGCAGCACTTCGCCGATCACCGCAGGCGGGCGCCCGGCCCGTGCGCCTGGTCCTCAGATACCGATCGTTAAGGTTCCTGCAAGGCCGACTGGCGAGGATGGGGGGCCAAACCCTCGATCTATCAATGGATTTCATATGCGCTCAGACTCCGATACCGACCGAGATCACCGAAATCGGAAAGACCCGATGCATAGCTCCCGATTCCGCGCCACTGTGATCACCTTGGCGCTCGCAGTAGCCGCCGGACTCGGTGTCACCGCGTGCGGCAAGACGGAACGCTGGTGCGAACGAGACCAAGACGATGTTGTAGTCGAAAACTGGCACTGCGAGCAAAACCTCGCGGGCTTCGAGTGGGAGCCCGACCACGACAAGCCGAAGACAAAGAAGAAGCCGAACAAGGCGAAGAAACAGACCAGATAACCGACTCTGCCCCACTGCCCCGGCCGATCCGAAGCATGCCGCCGCAGCCGCGCCAAGGTGAACCGTGTCCGGCCATTCGATGAAAAGATCGAGTGTTCTTGGTCGGCAGCATATTTCGACCTCGGCCGATTCTTGTCGGGGGTGGCACGATGAGCCGTGGCAGGCTCGATGCGAACGAGGGCAGCAGAATGACCGAGGTGCGCACCCGTGACAGGATTCGCGGGTCCCGGGGACCGGCGCGACCGGCTCGGGCTATCAATGGTTGGTTGATCGGCATCGCTGTTGGTCTCGCGTTGTTCCAGATGTTCTTGCTGCCGCTGGTGTTGCTGCCACGCGGCGCGATATGGGGCTGGACGCTGCTGGTCATGGTTTTGTCGACGACACCGTTCTGGTCGCTGCTCCATGAGGCCATCCACGGCAGTCTGATTCGCGGGCGTGCGGCTAACGACGCTTGTGGGCGTGTGCTGGGGGTGCTGTACGGTTCACCGTTCGCGATGCTCAAGGCGGGCCATCTGCTGCATCACCGGTACAGCAGGACACGGGAACGCACCGAGATCTACGACCCCGCGACATCCAGTTGGGTGCAGGCAGCGCCCGGGTATTACCTGCGGCTGTTCGGTGGTCTGTACCTGCTCGAGGTCGCGGCGGTGCTGCTGGCCGTGCTGCCTGCCTCGGTGCTGCGTCGCCTCGGTCGGCTGATGGACGCACCGGACTCTGTCACGGGGCTGCTTTTCGAACGTATCGCGCAGGCCAGGGTGCTGGGCCGGTTCCGTGTCGATGCGGCTGCGATCGTTGTGCTCTACGCCGCCGCGTTTGTCGCCTACGGTGCGGACGGCTGGATGCTGTTGGCGGCTCTGGGGGGGCGTGCGTTGGTTATCTCCCTGTCGGACAACGCTTATCACTACGGCACCGAACTCGACGCACCACTGGAGGCGATGAACCTGCGTACGCTTCGATCGCTCGAGCGTTTCGCGCTGAGCTTCAACCTGCACGGCGTGCATCACCGGCACCCGGGTCTGCGCTGGTACGAACTGCGTGCGAAGTTCCTGGACGAGGGCGGCCACTACCACCTCGGCTGGGCCACTGCGGCGGCGCGCCAGATCCGCGGCCCCAGCAAGCTCCGCTGAGGATCAGGTGCTGCGTTCGAACCACCGTGACCACGGGGTATCAGCCGCCGAAGCATTCATTCGGCAGGTGTACGTGCGGCGAGCTGGATTACCCTCTGCGGACGGTTCGGGTCCGCAGAGGGTGGGGTTCAGAGGGTGTCGAAGAACTCGAGCTTCGGGGGTGCGGCCAGAAGTGGCGCCATGAGCTTGCCAGCGGCGCGGAAGTGGTCGGAGCGCGTGTGGGCGTCCAAGGCTTCCTTGTCGGAATAGATTTCGAAGAAGCGGTAATTGTTGGGATCATCCTGGGAGCGGACCAGCTGGTAGGCGTGATTGCCGGGTTCGTTGGCCCGGACCTGGGCGACCAGATCGGCGACGACGGATTCGAACTCGGGGCCGGACCCGGCCTTGACGGTCACATCGGCGGTTACTGCGAGCATGGTTCTCCTCAGGGGTGAGTGGACTACAGACTGCATGGTTTCATCGATGCTCACAGCCGTGTCATCGAGATCGCTCAGGTAATCGCACGGCAGGCACCGTTGGGCGTGCAGGCCACATTGCGCAATGCCCGTGTTGCACAACGGGAAAGCGATGTGGCAGCCGAGGCCCTCGACAAATCGGCACAGGGCACGTACGGCATCACCATCGCCCACGGCAGTCCGATGCTGTCGCTCATTCCGAAAATGCTGTCCAGCACAGTGTCTTTCGCGGGCTTCTCGATGGGCATCAACTACGGCAGCAACAAGGTCCGCTACATCTCTCCGGTGCCGGTGGACGCCAAGTTGCGTGGCGTGATTCGCCTCGAATCGCTGACCCGCACACCGCACGGTGCGCAGGTCGTGTTCGGCGTAACGATCGAGCGTGAAGGTGCCGATAAGCCGTCGTGTGTAGCCGAAGTGATCAGTCTTCTCATCGAGTGACGTAGCTTCCGATCATGGTCGTGTTCCCCACCGTCCTCGGGGGAACACGGCCATTCGACGCTGAGGAACCAGATGACCATCACCATCGAAGACCCCTCGCCGGGCATCCGTGTCTTGACGATCGACCGCCCCGGCAAACGCAACGCTCTCGACGTCGACACCTACCGTCAACTGGCCGTCGCCATCGAGAGCGTGGATCAGGACCCGAGCGTGCGCGCGGTGGTGATCACCGGGCGCGGTGCGATGTTCACCGCCGACACCGAGCTCGTGGACTTCCGCGACGGCCCCGGCTTTCAGAACGCCGTGACCCTGCTACGAGCGCTGGTCAACTCTGATACGCCCATCATCGCCGCAGTCGAGGGCATCGTGGTCGGCGTCGGCGTAACCATGCTGCTGCACTGTGATTTCGCTTTTGCGGGTCGCTCGACCGTATTCTCGCTGCCTTTCGTCGAGCTGGGACCGACTGCGGAAGGCGGGGCCGGTCTGCTGTCGCAGGTGGCCGCCTCCGAAAAGGCGGCCGAAATGTTGTTGTTGGGCGATAAGTTCGGTGCGGGCCGAGCCGAGCGCGCCGGATTGCTGAGCCGGGTCGTCGAGGACGGCCACGCGTTGCATGCGGCCATCGAAACAGCTGAAGAGCTGCGCGAGTTGTCCGCCGAATCGGTCACGATCACCAAACGATTGGTGCGTCGAGGTCGTGGCGAAGTGCTGGAAGCGATCGACTTTTCGCCAGGCCCGCGGCGTCACCGCTGACCGTTCGGCGGCGATGAGCTGACGGACTGCGGCGGGATCGGCACCGAGAGCGGGGTCCGACAGTACGAATCCGGCGCCTTGTGGTCGGTGCGGATGCTGCTGACGCGGTGGATTCGCTGTCGGTGCTGTGCGTGGTCGGCGACCGGCCGCGGTGTCGGTGCCACCGAACGCCCGAATTCGGTGCTCAGGGGCTTATTCTGCCCAGGTGACAGGGGAACCGGCACGACCCTTTCGGCGGCGGATGCTGCTGCTGGCCGTCGTGGTTGTGCTGGCGGTGGGCGGGGCCGCGACTCGGCCGTTCAGTTGGCAGGCAACCGTGCTGGTGGCGGTGCCGGTGATCGTGGTGTCTGTGTTGGCGTTCCGCTCGCGACCCGAGCGGATTCCACCCACCGTCCGGCTGCGGCGCGGAGTGGTCGTTTGGTCGACGCTGCTGGTCGTCGCGTCGGTGTGGGAAGTGTATGCCTTTGTGCAGCAACCGGATTGGAGGCGAGCGAGCGACCTGCACCCGACCTTGTCGACGCTGCTGGATCCGGCGCTCGAGCAGCTGCCGCTGCGGTTGGCCGGATGGCTGGTGTGGCTGGGTGCTGGCTGGTGGTTGGTGTCGAGATGAGCGATCGGGTGATCGTCATCGTCGGGTTCCTGGTGGTGCTGGTGATCGCGCTCGGCATGGTCGTGGTCACGCATGTGCGCCGGGATCTGATCGCGCCCCTGGGGGAAACGATCGCGTATCTCACGGGCAATCGGGTGGCGCGGATTGTCGCTGTGCTCGTGTGGGCGTGGGTCGGCTGGCACTTTCTCGTCAGGTAGCGGGAGGCTCGCCGAGGTCCGAGGTCGTGAGATAGCCGAAGAGGCAATCGAATACGCCGATGCCCCGGAAGGGGCCGCTGGACCGGCCGAGGTTACGGGGTGGCGGGCAGGATCGGGGGCACGTATTCGAATGTCATGCCGAGCAGCCATACGAGCAGCAGAACCACCGGCAGGTGGAACAGGAACTGCAGGAACGTGAATCCGACGAGGTCGCGCGCCCGCAGTTTGAGCACTGCGAGCAGCGGCAGCATGAAGAACGGGTTGATGAGGTTCGGCAGCGCCTCGGCCACGTTGTAGATCTGCACCGTCCAGCCGAGGTTCATGTGGACATCAGTTGATGCCTGCATCACGTAAGGGGCTTCGACCAGCCATTTTCCACCGCCGGACGGGATGAAGACGCCGAGTACCACGGTGTAGAGGGCGATGACGACGGCAAAGCCTCCTCCGCCGCCGATGCTGGTGAAGAAGTGCGCGAGGTGTTCGGAGATGGTGAGGCCGCCCCGGCCTTTGGCTTTGGTGAGGATCGCGGCCATGGCGGCGTACAGCGGGAACTGGACGAGAATTCCGGCTGTGGCGGGTACGGCGAGGGAGATGGCCTGCAAGAACTTGCGCGGGGTCCCGTGCAGCACCAAGCCGAGCATGAGGAAGACGAGCAGATAACCGTTCAGGCTGCTGACCACGGTGAGCACCGGTTTGCTGGTGAGCTGGGAGATCAACCAGCCCACCGTCAACACCGCGGCCAGGACCGGCAGGATGCGGCTGTACTCGAGCCATTCCCCGGGCCGGGAGCGTGCAGCCACGTCCGCGGGCTGGTCATCGAGATCGACGTCCAGGTCCTGGGCGGTCTTGATCGCGGCGTCCTTCGGTGCGGAGAAGTGCGCGATCACCACCGTGAGCGCCATGATCACGGCGCACATGAGCAGGGACTGCCACGTGAAGATCGTGTGCCCGAAGTCGAGGACACCGGTGATTTTCAGCAGGGCCGGAGGCAGCGAGGTGGCGGTGGCCTGCAGCTGCGCGGCCGAGGAGGATATGCCCAGCGCCCACACCGCACCCAACCCCATGAACGCCGCCGCGCCCAGCGCGCGATAGTCCACGCGTAGATCGGCCCGACGGGCGATCGCGCGGGCCAGCAGACCGCCGAAGACCAGGCTGAGGCCCCAGTTCAGAAACGATATCGACATCGCGAGGAACGCAACGAAACTCACTGCGCTGCTGGCGGTTTGCGGCAAGGTGGCCAGTCGGTCGATGAGCCGGGCGATGGGTGGAGAGGTGGCGATGACGTACCCGGTGAGCACCACCATCGCCATCTGCAGGGTGAAGGCGGTCAGATCCCAGAAGCCGTCGCCGAACGCGTTCGCGACTGTTCGCGGGGACGAGCCGTTGGCCAGTGCGGCGACGGCCACGATGAATACACCCGCCAGCGCGACGACGTAGGCGTCCGGGAACCACTTCTCCGTCCACCTGGCGAGGGATTGCGCGACTCGCGCGAGACCCTTCTCAGAGCTGGTTGCTTCAACCTTGTCGGGGCTGGTTTCTGTATCGGCGGACGTCATCCCGTCGTTCCTCATCTTTCTCTCCGCACGAGGTTGTGCGGTGCATGTGACGCACCGCACAAGACTCGCCTGGCGAGTATCGATGCCCCGTTCGCGTCCAGGCAAGAGGGAAAGTTGCAGGTACCGTCTGCAAAAATGCAGAAATATCAGGTGGTGTGGCACTCCAGGTGACTCGGTTCGGCATGGAATCCACCGCTATCAGCGGCGTTTGCGCGGTACCGAGGCGGGCGGGGCCGAATTGGGCAGGCCGAGTGCGTGCGAGGCGTCGCGGGCCGCGGTGATCAGCAGTGGCGCGCAGGCGCGCACCTTCGCGCGATCGAGGTCGAAGGCCAAGGCCGATACGCTGATTCCGCCGACCGGCATACCGTGATGGTCGAGCACAGGGGCGCCGAGGCAGCGGGTGTGCGCCTCGTTCTCCTCGTCGTCGACGGCATATCGGTGATCCGAGTCGACCCGGACCCAGCCGAGGGCGGCCAGCTCTTGCAGAATCCGGTGCACGGTGGAGGTGGAAAGTCCAGTGGCCCTGCTTATTTCACTGATCCCGCGACAGGTCGGCAGTGCCTCGAGCACGAGCACCACCTTGGCGACCGCGCTCGGCGGGGAGTTCACGACGTGGTTCACCGGGCCATCCATCCACCGTCCACCACCAGAATGTGGCCGTGCACATAGGCCGCTGCGGGCGTGCAGAGGAAGACGATCGCGCCCGCGATATCCTCGGCCTCGGCCCACCGCCCGACCGGAATACGTTCGGTGACAGCGCGATTGCGTGCGGGATCGGCCCGCAGCGCGGCGGTGTTGGCGGTCGCGACATACCCCGGGGCGACCGCGTTGACTCCGACGCCGAGACCGGCCCATTCCGTGGCCAGTGCCTTCGTCAGCCCCGCAACGGCATGTTTGCTGGCGGTATACGCGGCGACATTGATGCCGCCCTGAAACGACAGCAGCGAGGCGACATTGACGATCCGGCCCGCACCGCGCTCGACCATGGTCGCACCGATGCAGCGCGCCAGGACAAACGCCGCATCGAGGTTGACGTCGAGTACCCGCCGCCATTCGGGAAGCGACACCTGGACCGCCGGACCGCGGCTGATGATTCCGGCATTGTTCACCAGCAGATCGATACGGTATTCGGCGGCAAGGGAACTCGCGAGGGCTTCGACGGCGGCGGAGTCGGTGAGATCCGCGCCCACGGTGCTGCAGGCGCGACCCAGCGCCTCGACCTCGGCAGCCACCGGTGCCAGGCCCCCAATCTCGCCGCCCGCCGCCGCGGCGAAGACCTGGCCGCCGCACTGCGCTCCGGACATCTGCTGGCCGGTATCGTCCTCGGGCGCCACGGCGACCACGCTGACCCCCCGACCGCCCGGGAATTGCATATTGCCCGCACCGGGCACGGGTGGCCCGACGCCCTCTGACCACGTCCGGCAACGCGGCTCGCAGCCGTCCGATGACACCCCCGGCGTCCGTCACCCGCATCAGCGCCCAGGTACTGGCCACCGTCAGCCGAGCGCAGCGAGCTTGCGCCGCAGCACCGTTCGCTCGCGTTCGTTGCCGCACAGCTTTGCCGCGCGCTCCAGTTCGGTGCGCGCCTCATCGGTGCGTCCCAGGCGGGTGAGCAGCTCACCCCGAACGCTCGACAGGAGATGCGAATTCGCAAGCGCCCCAGCCGCCAAGGTGTCCACGATCGGCAGCGCCGCAGCCGGTCCCTGGGCCATGGAGACTGCCACCGCCCGGTTGAGCTCGACCACCGGCGACGGGGCCAGTCTGCCGAGCGCCTCGTAAATGAGCACGATGCGCTCCCAGTTCGTCGTATCGACCGAGGCCGCGATGGCATGACATTCGGCGATCGCCGCCTGCAAGCCGTAGGCGCCGAGGCCACGGCCGACCTGCTCCGCGCGGGCCAGAGCGGCCCGTCCCCGGCGGATCGCGGCGCGGTCCCAGCGGCGGCGGTCCTGCTGCTCCAACAACACCGGCTCGCCGTCCGCTCCGGTACGGGCAGGAAAGCGCGCCGCGGTCAGTTCGAGCAGCGCGAGCAGACCGTAGACCTCGGGCTCGCTCGGCACCAGCCGGGCAAGCACCCGCGCGAGACGCTGTGCCTCGCCCGCCAGCTCGAATCGGATCAGCTCGTCACCGGAGCTGGCAGTCGAGCCTTCGGTGAAGATCAGATAGATCACGCTGAGCACCGAGCCGAGGCGCTCTGCCCGCTCTCGGGCCGACGGCACCTCGAACGGCACCCGCGCCGCCGCCAGAGTCTTCTTCGCCCGGGTGATCCTGGCCTGCACGGTGGCAGTCGGTACCAGGCCCGCCTTGGCGATTTCATCGCTGGTCAGACCGCCGACCACTCGTAGGGTGAGCGCCAGCCTCGCCTCCCGTGACAGCACGGGGTGGCAGGAGATGAATATCAATGCGAGCACGTCGTCATCGATCCGATCCGGATCCCAGAGCATGTCCTCGGCGTCGCGGTTGGGTTCGCGCCCGGAGACCACACCGCCCTCGCCCAGATCACGGGCGAGGGCGGCATATCTCTCGTCGAGGGCGGAGCGCCGACGGAACGCGTCGATCGCGCGCCGCCGACCGACGGTGAGCAACCACCCCGCGGGATTGCGGGGCGCGCCGTCACGCGGCCACGTCACCAGGGCCTCGGCCAGCGCCTCCTGGGCGAGGTCCTCGGCCAGCGCGAAATCACCGGTGTACCGCGCGAGTGCACCGACGATCCGCGCCGACTCGATCCGCCAGATCGCGGCGACGGCCGCCCGGCTGGTGTGCTCAGCCATTCGATCCGCTCAGAGCTGACCGGTCGCTTCCCGCCACTTGCGCTCCTTCTGGATCCACTCGTTGTCCTGCGGGAACTCATCGATCGTGGTGACCCGGCGGATTTCGGTCTTGAAGCCGGGACCGGTGAGCGGCGACCGCTTGGCCCACTCCACGGCCTCCTCCTTCGATGCCACGTTGAGAATGTAGAACCCGCCGAACAGCTCCTTGGTCTCGCCGTACGGTCCGTCGGTGACCACGGGCGTCTCGGAGGAATAATCGACGACCACGCCATCGGCGGCATCGTCGAGACCCTCCGCGGCGACCAGCACGCCCGCCCTGATCATCTCCTCGTTGTACCGACCCACGGTCTCGAGCATCTTGTCGAAGTCGAAATTCTCCATCCCCGCGTAGGCCTCGTCGGTGGCGCGCCAGATCAGCATGTACTTCATGGTTCATGTCTCCTCGGGTATCCGGGTCCCTCTCGGACCCTCTCACCTTCGAGTCGAACGGGGAATGCCGAAGATCGACGCGCCGCCGAAAAATCTTTACCACGCCCATAGCGGCACGCGAATGCACTTGCATCATTTGTGCATCAATATGAATCTACAGTGAGGGTATGGCCGCCTCCATCGTGTTGTTCACCCGGGATCTGCGTGTCCACGACAACCCGGCACTGCTCGCCGCGTGCCGCGAAGCCGAGTCGGTGGTGCCACTGTTCGTATTGGATGTCGACATCCTGGCAAGGCTGCGAAACGCGCCCAATCGGATGCGGTTCCTGGCCGCGGCGCTGCGTGAGCTCGACGAGCAGTTGCGGGCACGGGGTGGCAGGCTGATCATCCGCCGCGGCCGGGTAGTCGACGAGGTCGAGCGGGTTGCGATCGATGTCGGTGCGCGGAGTCTGCACCTCGCCACGGACGTCACCCGCTACAGCCGTGGTCGGGAGCACGCGCTGCGGGAACGGCTTTCGCGCATCGGTTGCGCCGTGCAGAGTCACGCGGCTTCGATCACCGCCGTGGATCCGGGTGCGATTCGGCCCGATACCGGGCGCGGCCATTACGCGATTTTCACGCCGTACTTCCACCGGTGGCTCGATACGCCGATACGGCGACCGCGCGCTGCGCCCGGCATGGTCACGGTGCCGCGGCTGACAAGTGAGCCGATACCGGACCCTGCCGACATCGGTGCCGGTTCACCCGAACTAGCGGTGGGCGGCGAGGCGACAGGCCGAAAGATGTTGGAGCAGTGGCTGTCCGGGCCGGTGCGCCGCTACGCCGATGACAAGGATATGCCCGCCGCCGATGGCACCTCGGGACTATCACCGTTCTTGCATTTCGGCTGTTTGTCCGCGGCCGAGGTGGTGACATGCACCGATACGGCCGGTCCGGGCGGATACGCTTTTGTGCGGCAACTGGCCTGGCGCGACTTCTATCACCAGGTGCTTGCCGACCGGGGCGAGGTGGCGGTGTCCGACTACAAGGCAGCGCACGAACCGTGGCGTTCGGATCCCCGGGCAGAGGCGGCCTGGCGGGCCGGGCGCACCGGATACCCGATGGTCGACGCCGGGATGCGACAGCTGCTCACCCAGGGGTGGATGCCGGGACGCGCCCGGCTGATCGCCGCGAGTTTCCTGGTCAAGACGCTGCGTGTGGATTGGCGGGCCGGGGCAGAACATTTCGAGCAATGGCTGGTCGATGCCGATATCGCGAACAACCGGCTGAATTGGCAGTGGATGGCGGGTACGGGCACCGACACCCGCTCCAGTCGTGTGCTCAACCCTCTGCGCCAAGCCGAGCGGTTCGATCCCGAAGGCGATTATGTGCGGCGCTGGCTGCCCGAGCTGGCGATGTTGCCCGGCGCGGAGATCCATCGACCGTGGCGGGCGGGTGTCGGCGCTGCCGACTACCCGCCGCCGATCGTCGAATTCAACGGAATGTGAGCATGATTCAGCGCGGTATTGCCCGGGGGCCTCGGACTCGGACCACTGCGTGCCCGCCTAGACCGGAGTCCGGCCGAGCCGTTCGACCGTCTCGGCCAGGCTTCCCATCCGAATGACCGCATCGGGCAGGATCGCATGGTCCCAGCCAGGTCCCCCGAGGTAGACCCGGGCACCGGCATCGATGCACGCGAGTGCCGCCGAGGTCAGAGCCGTCGCCTCTTGCTGGGACCAGAGCATGACGGCTGCGGGGACGGTAACTCTGGTGAGCGTGTCGTGCAGCGCGGCGGTGGGTACGTCCGGTCCGAGCATCTGCGCACCCGTGCCACGCTCTGCCAGCGCGGCGCGCGCCACCTCCAGTGGCAGGGAATGGGACTCGCCGCTCGTGCAGGCGAGGATCGTCGGCACCGGATCATGGGTGCGCGTCGGCGGTGCGGTCCGGTGCAAAGTCGCGATGATGCACCATGACAGCAGATGCTCGATATCCACGCACCCCTCGCCGTCGAGCTGGCGGGCGACGATATCGGCAAAAGCGGGGCGGCACAGTCGATCCCACGTGTCGACGACCCCGTAGGTACGCACATGCTTGTCCAGCAGTTCGCACACCATCGGCGTGTCGAGGGCGAACGCGGCGGACAGCAGGGCCTGGCGGTCGCCGAAGGTCAGCGCGGGTCCGCGCGCCGTGGCGGCCGCGCCGGCCGGTGTCGCGCCCGCGCGAATGAGTTCGACCATCCGGGTCAGCACTCCGATATCGGCTTCGGTGTACAACCGGTGCCGCCCGGGACGCTCCGGCTGCGGCCCGATTCCGTATCGGCGATTCCAACTGCGCAGCGTCGCAGTCGGGATCCCGAGCCGCTCGGCCGCCGTGCGGACCGAATAACCGGTCTGGTCCGGAGCGGGCATCGAACGGTGCGGCATGACCTGATTCTGCCTGTTCGTGGCTCGCGGATGCCTTCTCGACTCCGGCTCTCGCATGCCCGAGCATTTCGAGCACACCGTGCGGTGTGACGCTTTTGGCCCGCGGACGCGCGGGGACTACCGGCAGCCACTGCCGTTCCGATCAAGCACGGATGATGTTGTTGGAGAAGGCAATCGGTGCCTTGCCGCCACCCGGCATCAGAGGCCGGGTGGCGGAGGCGGTGGGGTTATTCGCGGGAGAGCATGGCGGCGGCTTCACGTTCGAGGTCGACGTACGGTTCGCCGCTGACGTCGACGGCCACCCGGTACAGTGTGCCGCCGGTGAACGCCCAGGGCGCGGTGCCGGGGTAGTCGTCGGTGACGGGTTCTCCGGTGTCGCGGCCTGCGCTGAGACCCTCGCCCGCGAGGGTGAATTTGCCTGGCTGCGTTCGGATCCGGCCCTCGCCGACCTTCCGGTCCCCGTGGAACAGGCTCAAAGTGCCGTGCGCGGTGCCGGGCGGGTCCTCACCGTCCTTGTCGAAAGAGGCGGCCAGGATTACGTTCTCGCCGGTCGGCAGATTCTCGGTGGCGACGATTCGCTGTTCCTCGCTGCCGAGGAAGTTGTATGCGTAGTGCAGCCGATTGTCCTTGACGTACAGCGTATGGCCGCCGAATCGGCCGCCATGCGCGAACAGCACCCCGGCCGCACCCGGTCCGGGAATGTCGGCGAGCGCCCCGATCGAATAGGAGCGGTTGCGGATGTTGACCGCCACCGACTCGGGAACCTCGGCCCCACCCGGCCGGTAGACGTACCGGTTGCGTGGCGCCGCGAGCTGCGGACGCGGGGTGGTCAGCACCTCGACGGCGGACCGGTCGTCGAGCGGGAACGCCTGGTTGGCACCGGCCTCGTGGAACCACAGCCCGATCATTTCCGCGAGCTTCCCGGGCTCCTCGACGGCGAGGTCGCGCAGCTCCGACCGGTCGACCTGGGTGTGGTAGAGCTCCCAGGTGTCCTCTGGGAAGTGACTCCAGCCGCTGACGGCGAGGTGGGTGGTGACAGCCTTCCAGCC
The DNA here is from genome assembly GCF_050942345.1 of Nocardia pseudovaccinii. Classification (NCBI taxonomy): domain Bacteria; kingdom Bacillati; phylum Actinomycetota; class Actinomycetes; order Mycobacteriales; family Nocardiaceae; genus Nocardia; species Nocardia pseudovaccinii. Next base: position 7,710,237 of record NZ_CP192074.1, on the reverse strand, counting down.
GTCGTGCCAGATACCGCGGGTGCCGAGCATCGAGTAGAACTGGGTGTGCTTGGCAGTCGGGATGGTGGCCGCGTCGAAGCTGTACCGCATGCTCACGCCCTGCAGCGGGAGCTGGGTGTACCCCTTGACCGTGGCCGGGAGTTCGATCCCGAGGCAGTCCAGCACGGTCGGGACCAGGTCCACGGCATGGTGGTACTGGTCGCGGGTCTCGCCGCGGGCGGCGATCCCGGCCGGCCACGAGATGATGCACGGGTCGCAGGTGCCGCCGTTGAACGAATACCGCTTCCACATCTTGAACGGAGTGTTGAACGCCATCGCCCACCCGTTCGGGTAGTGGTTGTAGGTCTTGGTGCTGCCCAGCTCGTCGAGCATCCGCAGGTTCTCGGCCATGTCGTCTGCGATGCCGTTGAAGAACTTGTTCTCGTTGACCGAGCCGTTGGGGCCGCCTTCGCCGCTGGCACCGTTGTCGGAGACCAGAATGACGATGGTGTTGTCGAGTTGTTCGATGTCCTCGAGGTAGTCCAGTAGTCGGCCGATCTGGTCGTCACAGTGCGACAGGAACCCTGCGTACACCTCTGCCATGCGGGAGAACAGTCGCTTCTCGTCCGCGGAGAGGGTGTCCCAGGGGCGGGTGTAGTCCAGCGGCGGGAAGGGCTTGCCGTCGGGTCCGCTGCGCGTGTCGGGGGTGCCGATCGGATTCAGCGGGGGCAGTTCGGTCTCCTGGGGGACGAGGCCGAGCTCCTTCTGCCGCGCCAGGATCTGCTCACGCATGGCCTCGTAGCCGTCGTCGAACCGGCCCCGGTAGCGGTCGGCCCAGTCCCGAGGCACCTGGTGTGGTGCGTGCGCGCAGCCCGGCGCGTAGTAGAGGAAGACCGGTCGGTCAGGGGCGATGGCTTTGACGTCGTCGATGTACTGGATGGCTTTGTCGGTGATGTCGACGCTGAAGTGGTAGCCCTGCTCCGGAGTAGCTGTTTGCTGTGTGGGGTGGTTGTCGTGGACGAGATCGGGATACCACTGGTTGGTCTCGGCGCCCAGGAAGCCGTAGAAGCGCTCGAAGCCGCGGCCGACGGGCCAATTGCGCTTGGTGGAGGCCAGATTCATCTCGTCTTCGGGGCACAGGTGCCACTTGCCGACCATCGCCGTGCTGAAACCGTGTTCGACCAGAACCTCGGGCAGGGTGGCGCACTCGGGCGGAATGTGCCCGTTCCCACTCGGGAATCCGATGGCCGCTTCGCTGATGCAAGCCATCCCGTTGGTGGTGTGGTTACGCCCGGTCATCAAACAGGACCGGGTCGGCGAGCACAGGGCCGTGGTATGCCACTGGCTGTAGCGCAGACCGTTCGCGGCGATCTTGTCGATATTCGGCGTATCGATCGGCCCGCCGTAACAGCCGAGGCCGCCGAATCCGACGTCGTCGAGGACGATGTACAGGACGTTCGGTGAGCCGGGCGATGCTTTTGGCTGCTCGTATGGACCCCAGTCCGGCACGGAGTCGCGAATGTCGAGGTTGACTACACCCCTGAACGGTTTGGTCATGGTATGTCTCCTCTTCGATGCCCCTTTCTCAGCCAACCACTGGTCGTCGATGATTGCTAGCAAGTTGCTCGAATGATACGAACAGCGCCGACGAGGGGACGCCACCAAGCGGGGACGACGCACGCTTGTCGTGTGCCCGGCCTCGGTCGCAGGCTTGTGCCGATCACTGTCGAGTCGAACGGAGAACGTCGAATATCGGGTTGAACGACCCGCTTTCGAACCGCGAGTCAGCGGTGAAACAGATGTCGGATGCGGCTGCGGAGGCCGGGGGTCGGCCGCGGTAGGGGAGCGGCGGGTTCGGTTGTCGCCTCAGCTGTGGTTGCCTGCGCGAATCGCACGTGCAGCTGTTCGCGGACCTGGTCCGGGGTGTAGGCGCGGCGGCGGCGCTCAGCGCGCACGACCACCACGCCGGTGGCGACCACCCCGGCCGCACCTGCCAATCCCACTGCCTTCCACCACCTCATACCGCATAGGCTACTTCTATGACGGGGACGAGCATCAGTCTCGATCGGGCGCTCGAGCTCACCAGAACTGGCGATATCTGGTTGTTCCGTGGGCATTCGGCGGCCGATCGTGCGATTCGGATGACGACGAACAGTCCGGTGAACCATGTGGGAATGTCGGTCGTGCTCGATGATCTGCCCGCGTTGATCTGGCATGCGGAGCTCGGCCGATCACTGCCCGACATGTGGTCGGGTGTCGCGCACCGCGGCGTCCAGTTGCACAACCTGCGTGATGCGGTACTGGTATGGGCGCATCGCTACGGTCAGCAGGCATGGTTGCGCCAATTGAACCGTCCGGCAACCAAAGAGATGGAAGACAGCTTGCTGCGCACCATCGCCCGATTCGACGGAACCCCCTTTCCTTCCACCGCCGGTCTCGCCGGACGCTGGCTACGCGGCCGGGCACGCCTCCCGCGACCCCGGTCGCGCCGAACGGTCGTCCAGGAGTTGGAGAGCGCGTATTGCGCGGAGATCGTGGCCGCGACCTATCAGTCGATGGGGCTGTTGCCACCGGACCGAAGCCCGAATTGGTATGACCCCGGACGGTTTTGGAGTGGTGACGGGCTGCGGCTGAGTGGCGGTTACGAGCTGGGTGGCGAAATCGCCGTGGAGACACCCGTCTCCTGACCGGGCCGATGGGGCGCGCGGGTTCAGGAAGCGCGGAGACCGTCGAGCACGAACCGCAGGGATCGCTGCCATGCCGATTCGCCGGCGTTGTCGCCGAGAAGCGACAGCGCCCAGACAAGCTTCACCACGTCGTCGTCGGTGGCGTCGGCGCGTAGTGTCCCGTCGCGGCGAGCGCGGTCGAGCACTGTCGACAGATGTGTCATTCCCCGGCCCGACGCAGCTGCCGGTCCCGATCGCGGAGATCGACGTCGCGATCGCGCGATCGGCATTCGACTGGGTTTGGCCCGCGGTGCACGTCGTCGGTGCAGTGCTGCCCGGCATGCTCGAACGCGGTACCGGCGGGCTGTTTTTCGCGGGCGGGTTGTCCAGTGTGCGGCCCATGCCGATGCTGGGCCAGTTGGCTTTGGCCGCCACGGCGCTGCGCAACTATGCGCTCACCCTCAACGCCGCGCTGGCCGACCGCAATATTTACGCCGGAACGCTCACCATCGGCGGCTTGGTCGAACGCGGCGACATCCATGCCATGGTCACCGCTGATCCGGCGAAATGCGGGGCCGCAGAAGGACATACGCTCGATCCGGACCGCATCGCCGAGACCGGCTGGCGCATGTACGAGACGCGGGATCGCGCAGAGGCGGTGTTCGACGCCCTCGGCCAGTGACGGCGCGCGAATGCAGAACTCGCAGTGTGCCAATGTAATCGAGGCCGTTGCGGTGTGCACAATGGCGAGGGGGTGGGTATGGACTTCGGGCTTGACCTCCGGTCTCATTGGACTCGCGTGGCGATGCCCGGATAGTCGAGGATCAGGCCGTGCTGGTCGTAGGTCAGGCGGCAGGCGAAGTCGAATGCGGGGGCGGTGTAGTCGTAAAGCCGTTCGCCGGCACGCGAATACGTCTGCTCCAAGCGATCGACAGCAAGCCCGACCGCGCGGACGTATGCAGCTGGCGCGGACGTCGTTTGCCCGATCGGCAAATTCAGCCGGTGCACGGGAAACGTGTTGGTGACCGCTGAAGCTTCCAGGTCCAGATCCAGACACCCGCGCGGCTGCGGTGCGGGGATCCCATCGATCTGCCAGCTGCCCAAGCCATCCGATCCGATCACCGTGACGCGGGTCAGGCCGTCACAGCGGCCGGTGATCCGGGCGGACCTGGTCAACCACAATTGGTCCACTTCGATCACATAGTCCACGATCCAGGACTGGCCGTCCTCGGTGGCGGTGGTGACGCCCCGAACCTGCCGTCCCCCGTCGTCTGTGGTGAAGTATGCAACCTCGAAACCGGTTCGAGCCCCTTCGTGTCGCCAGGACGCGACTCTTGGCACTTCCATGAAAGTCATCGGCAATCTCCCCGGAATGTGGTCGGCAACTTGGCGTCTGGCAGCGACCGCGCGCGACTGTTCGGCATGCGGTCGGCGGCGCACGCTACGGGTTTGCGACCGGGCTCAGGCAGCTGGCCGGTGGGTCGACGAGCACGCAGATCGACGGGGCGCGGGTGGGGCGGTAACCGGCGGGGAGACCGCCCGCGGCGATTATCTGGGTGTAGGTGCCGACGCCATCGGTGGGGCGGCGGGTGAGGGTAGGGTCGGTGCGCACATCGACGGTGTAGAGGCCGAATCGTGGTGTGTAGCTGCCCCATTCGTAGTTGTCGGTGAGGCTCCAGTAGTTGTAGCCGATGACGTTCATGCCGTCTGCCTTGGCGCGCTGGATCCAGTAGACGGTGTCGCGAAGGTGATCGCTTCGGGTGTAGCCGTCGCCGCGGGGAATGCCGTTTTCGGTGGGCATGCCGTTCTCGACGATGTAGAGCGGCTTTCCCGGAAAGCGGCGCGAATAGTATTGCAGCGCATAGTAGATGCCTTCGGTGCGCACCGGCAGTTCCCAGATGCGCTGGCCGGGCAGCTGCGGCATTGCCGACCCGATGGCCCTGGTGATGGAACTCAGCAGCGACTGCACCGGATCGTAGGCGAAGTAGTAATCGACGCCCACGTAGTCGAGCCGGTTGGCGACGCGATCGACGAACTCACCGTTGACCTGCGCCTCCGAGCCGGCCACGTAGCCGACATTGCTGGTCACCTGGGCGCCGGGCTGGACCTGGTGGATGTAGTCGTAGATGGCGTTGTGGGCTTGGGCGAGGCGATCGAGCATCTCGGGTGCGCTCGCCGCGCCCCGGCCGGTCTCGTGCACGATGTAGGCGACCGGTTCGTTCACGGTGACCCACAACGGATTTCGGGATGCGTAGCGGTCGACGACCGTGCGCATATTGGCCAGCCAATCCTCGACCATGCCCGGATTGCGCCAGCCGCCGCGGTCGGCCGCCCAGCCGGGATAGACCCAGTGGTCCAGGGTGATCATCGGTCGCATCCCGGCAGCCACGATCTTCGCGATCACCGCGTCGTAGAAACCGAACGCCCCTGCATCCCAGGCGCCCGGCGCAGGCTGTACGCGAGCCCATTCGATCCCGATCCGGAACACCTTCACACCCAGCTCGGCCGCCAGGTCGATGTCGGAGGCGTATCGGTCGTAGAAGTCGACCGAATCGCGCAGTTCGTCGGCGCCGGAGTTCGCGATGTAACGCGTCCAATTGCTATCGGGCGCATGGCCTTCGGACTGGAAGCCGGATGACGCGACACCCCACAGAAAATCCGAGTCCAGTACCGGTAGCGCGTTCGACCGGATCGGCGGGACGGCCGAGGAGTTCGTGCACAGCAGCAGGGTCGACGCCGCGGCGGCGAGCGCGGCCAGGACGTACCGACGGAACCAACGCATCAATTCAGGGTAACTCGATTGCCGCTGGCGATGGACGAATCAAGAATGCCGGGCAGAATTTCGCGGTGCCAGCGTTCGGCCGCTATGCGGCGCTCGGCTATTCGCGGATTACAGCTCCGGCAACCGCTGACGCAGTAGGCAGAACTCGTTACCCTCCGGATCCTGGAGCACGTGCCACGGCTCGTCACCGGTCTGCTCGACATCGGCCGGTCGCGCACCGAGCGACAACAGCCGCTCCAGTTCGGCGTCTTGGTCGCGGTCGACCGGGTTCACGTCGAAGTGCAGCCGGAGCTTCGCGGCCTTCGGCTCCTCGACTCGGCTGAACACCAGCGTCGGAGCGGCCCCGCCGAATCCGGACGGCGGCCCGATCTCGATGCCGTCCTCCGGTTCCTCCCTGCTCAGCTCGACGTAGTCCAGCACCGAGCACCAGAAACGGGACAGGGCAACGGGGTCGGTACATTTGACGACCAGTTCGGACATGCGGCAGCTCATATGCTCAGACCCTAGACGCCGGGCGGTCTTCAGGTGGTGCGCCATGGCATCACGGGCCCACTTACCAGCGGCCGGTGTCGAGACGATCGCCCGGTGGTCAACTTTGCTGGCGGTCAACCAGATTCGTCCGGTCGCGCCCAAAGTAGCAGGGGCACAGGCTCGTTCAACGGCGTTGTGGCGGTAAGGGGCCAGGGCGGCGGCGATGACGGCGAGGATGCAGATTGCGCCGGAGATCGCGAAAGCGATGCTGTATGCGTCGAGGGTGGGTAGCAGGGTGCCGGTCATGGTGTGGGAGGCGAGGATTGCGGTCGCTGCCGCGGTGCCGATCGAGCCGCCGACCGAGCGCAGTGTCTGGTTGACACTGTTCGCGGCCGGTGCGGGCGGCGCCGCCGCGATCTCGCGTTTCGTCGGCGCGGCCAACGACGACACCGTTCGCGCGATACTCCGCGAACGCATCAACTCCGCCTTCGGAGACCTGCTCGCCGACCGCCTCGACGGCCCCGACACCGCCTTGCGCGCGGAACTTCTCGCCGCGATCATCGTCGGCGTCAGTTTCCTGCGCGACAAGATTCGGCACGACCGCGCTGTCGAGCGTCGACCGCGCCGCCCTCGGTGCTTACGTGGACCGGCTGGCCGCACCACTGCTTGCCACCGACCAAGTCCCAGAAGACTTTTCACCGGTCACATAGCGCCGCCAGCGGCAGCGCGCCGATTCCGGTAGGCAGTTCGAGGAAGTGATTCCGTAGAGTTCGGTCGAGGGCATCGCCGAGCGCGGATCAGGCGTTCGGCCGGAAGTCGAGATGGGGAGGCTCCGATCGAAACATCGCGCGCTCCGGCCGGAGGCGGACAGGACACCGCTACGGCACCGGGGTCCACGATCCTGACGGGGGCAGTTCTTGGTGTTGCGTTTCTCTTGTGTGTCCACCTCGACCGGGCTCCGTTCGTCACGAACCTGACCGGTCCCGATCGGCTTATCGTCCTGGTGGTCGGCGGGATTCTGCTGGGGACTTCCCTGCTGGGGTGGGCGATCAAGACGCTGTATCTGCTCGGTCGAGAGCGCCGGTGGTCCTGGAAAGTCGCCGCGGTGCCGATGGTTGTCGTCGCGGGGCTGTTGGCCGGGTTGATCTTTCGGCCCGCGAGCTTCGGTGCCGCACATCCGGAAATGGAGGAAGTCGCGGCTGGGATGCTGCGCGAGGCGGCGCCGAATACTCGTCGCGGCCTGAGTCTCGGTGGGCTCGATATCAGTTCGGTTCATCGCGAGTCCGATGGGCGCGTCTACTTCTACGACGCCGACGGCTTCGTGGGTTCCACCGTCCGCGGCTGGGTCTACTCGCCCGGCACCGAGCCGGTGGGGAGTAGCGCGCGCCGGTTCGAAAGGCTGTCCGGAGATTGGTATTCGTTCGTCTTCGACATCGACTGAGGCCGCCGGTGGCTCGACTCGACGGGCTGATTCAACCGCTGCCGAAGCGATCAGGAATCGAGAAGCGCTGGTCGCCGGGTAGAAAATAGCGTTAGTGCCATGAACATCACCATTAACCAAGCCGCTATCGAATCCGTCATCCTCGAGGTGCCCGACGCTGCGGCCGCAGAGGCCTTCTACACCGCCGCGTTCGGTCTCGGCGACAAGGTGCGCGTGCGCACCTCGGAGGCGCCGACGACCGGCTTCCGCGGCTTCATCCTCTCGCTCGTGGTGTCGCAGCCGAGTACCGTCGACAGCCTCATCGGCACCGCTGTCGCCGCGGGCGCGACGACACTGAAGCCCGCCAAGAAGAGCTTCTGGGGCTATGGCGGCGTCGTCCAGGCGCCGGACGGGGCGATCTGGAAGATCGCGACGTCGTCGAAGAAGGACACCGGTCCGGCCACCCGCGAGATCGACGATTTCGTGGTTCTCCTCGGGGTCGACGACGTCAAGGCGACCAAGCAGTTCTACGTCGACCACGGCCTGGCCGTTGCGAAGAGCTTCGGCAGCAAGTACGTCGAGTTCGAAACCCCGGCGTCCACGATCAAGCTGGCGCTCTACGGGCGCCGTGCCGCTGCCAAGGATGCTGGTGTGCCGCACGAGGGGACCGGGTCGCATCGGATCGTCATCGGCGGCAATGCCGGAGCTTTCACCGATCCGGACGGGTTCGCGTGGGAACCTTACTTGGCGTCCCAGTAGCACTCCACCACCGCGGTCGTGAACGGGAACCGCACCGGTGTCGGCCCGAAGGCGATCCGGCCCGCGGTTTCGGCCGCGGTCGCGATCACTTCGGCGACCGCCGTGGCTTCCTCGGCCGGGCAGTGCACGATTACCTCGTCGTGCTGGAAGAAGACGAGCTCGGCTCGGAGCCCGGCGTGCGTCATCGCATGACGCACGCCCGCCAGTACCAGCAGGGCCCAGTCGGCGGCGCTGCCCTGCACCACGAAGTTGCGGGTGAAGCGGCCGCGAGCGCGTGTCGCGGAGGTGCTGCCATACCCGTCCGCTTCGGGCGATGTGAGGGAGGCCGGCGGGCAGGTGCGGCCGAGCCAAGTGCGCACCAACCGGCCTTCTTCACCGGCGCGAGCCGCGTCGTCTACATACGCCACCGCGGCCGGATAACGTCGGCGCAGTTCGGCCATGTGGGTGAGGGCATCGCCGGAGGTCTGGCCGTAAATAGCGCCCAGCAGGGCGATTTTGGCCTGGGTGCGGTCGCCGCCGAAGACACCGGCGTACAGGTCTTCGCCGCGACCGGCCACCTCCATCAATCCCGGGTCGCGGGAGATCGCGGCAAGGACTCGCGGCTCCATCTGGTCGGCGTCGGCGACCACCAGGCGCCAGCCCGGGTCCGCGCGTATCGCTTGACGGATCACCTTGGGGATTTGCAGGGCGCCGCCACCGTTGGTGGTCCAGCGGCCGGAAACCGTACCGCCGGGCAAGTATTCGGGACGAAAGCGGCCGCCGTGCACCCACTGCTCGAGCCAGGACCAGCCGTGGGCGGTGTACAGGCGGTACAGCGATTTGTAGGCCAACAGTGGCGCTACGGCGGGGTGATCGATCTGCTGGAGTTCCCATTTTCGGGTGGAGGACAACAAGATCCCGACGCGGCCGAAGGCTCTGATGATGTCGTTGGGCAGGTCTGGCCGGACCCGCACACCTTCCCCGAATGCCCGCGACACCTCGTCGGCCAACTCCGCCATCCGGCGCGGCTCCAGCCCGCCGGGAAAGCGCTCACCCAGCAGCGTGTCCAGCAGCTCGCGGTGGACGTCGGCGCGCCAGGGGATCCCGGATCGGGCCATCTCCGTGGCAACCAGCATGCCCGCCGATTCGGCAGCAAGCAGCAGCCGCATACGTTCCGGATATTCGGTCTTCACCGTACGAGCCAGCTGGCCCGCGTAGACCTTCAGCAGTGCGTCGAACTCGTCCGTGCCGGGTGGCAGCGGTACCGGGCCGGATTCGAACAGTGACGGCTGGGTCTCGGCGGCACGCGCGGGCGCGTCCGGCGGGACGGGCAGGTTGTGCAGTCGCGCCCAAGCCGCCGCCAGCGAGCGGGCCTGACCCGACTGACCCTCCTCATGACCGATGAGCAGCGCCTCCGCGGCCTGCACGTCGTAGCACCGCTCGACCCGCACGCCCGCCGCCAGCAACGGTCGGTAGATCTCGGCCGTGGATCGCCAAACCCACCGCTCGACCTCGGGTCGTGCACGCACCGCCTCGGCGAGCGAGGGCTCGCGCACAACTGGTCCGGCGGGCCGGCCATCCTGATCGAGCGGACACAGAGTCGCACCTCCGTCGCCCGTTTCCGCCACCGCCCATCTCACGTCCCGAGTCTTGCACTGGGGTAGGACATCTACCGCGGTAGCGGGCTCGGGTCGGGAGGTTGGTCACCGACCCGACTGTGCTGCCGCCGCACGGGTGTCGAGTTGTGCGAGCGAGAGTGGGTGGCGCGGTGCGGAATCCAGGACGGTGGTCGATCGGACGCGTAGCTGGTCGTCGACGTGGAGTAGTTCGCCGGGTGCGAGTGCTCGCCAGCGTGGGTCCTCGTCGGTGCGTTCGCTGGCCACCACGACCGCGGGGAATTCGCGCAGGTGGCCGCTTCGGGTCCGGATTCCGGCTCGTCCGGCTTGGTCCAGGTGCCGATCGCCCTGTGGGCCGCCTGGTTCGCGTTCGAGGACGAAGAGGCCGTGGGTGTCGGGGTATCGGAGTGCCCACAGGTCTGTTGCCGTGGTGAGTACCAGGTTGAGGGCGTAGACGGGCAGTCGGTCCGCGATCCACCTGACCGCGTCGGTGATACCGGCGGTGACGTCGCCGTCGTGCTGATCGGTGCGCTGGGTGATCAGGGCGAAGAATCGTTCGGAATCGGTGTCGCCGTGTACCAGGTCCAGGTAGTCGCCGAGTTCGGAGTCCAGTTCGTCGAGGCCGTGCAGCACACCGTTGTGGGCGAACAGGCGCCCCCGTTGTTCGAACGGGTGGGTGTTGATGGGTTGCAAGCCGCCTGTGGTGGCGTAGCGGATGTGCGCGACGAACGTCATCGATTCTCGTTCGCGCGCCTCTCGAGCGAACTGGACGTCCTGGTACGCGGCGATCGGTTGTTTCTCCACCAGCGGGGCCTCGTCGGCGGTGAAGGTGCCGAGGCCGACGCCGTCGGGTTCACGTCTGCTCTGTATCGACAGACTGTCCGACGCATCCAGCAACCAGAACGTGGCACGCACGCGCCGCGGCGCGGCCGACAAACCGAACAAGCGACACATGGGACTCCTGCCTGGGCGTTGTCCGCGTGTGATGACTGTCCTGCGATCGTAGTCCCAGGTCAGCTGATCTTTGCGTTCCGGTCCGGAATCCCCGGGTCCGGTCCGGATTTCCTGTCCGGCCAGTGGACCAGGGAGTTCAGGGTGTGGGCCGACGCGGCTTCTCGATCGAGGAGGAACGCGCTCATATCGTGATCACGGCGCATCAGCGGGGGCGGGATGTCGGTAACCCCCTGTGTGCGCAAGTGATTTCGATTCTCAGGGGGACTGGTTATGTGGGAGTGGAGCAAACATGTCGCAGAGCACGCCGCCGCTGCGGCGTGGACCCGTCGACACGAGGAGTACCGACCAACGATTTGCGACCCGGAACCTGTGGCTGCACCAGGCAGCATGAACAACGGTGGCCCCGCAGCTGAGGACAACGGTGGGGAACATTCGACAGACAGCGCCGTCAAGATTCGACCGGAACCACCGTTGTTCCTGCGCTGTCGGCAATGCGGGTTGCGACTTCACGTGGTTGCAGATCGGTGGTGTCGATGACGTGGGCTTCCCGGCTGTGCCATGACCGGGCGGCGTCGTAATCGCCGAGGTGTTCCAGGCGCCATGCTGATCCCGGCTTGGTGGCGTCGGTTTCGATGGTCGCTGCGGCCACTACCAGGGCGCGCCAGGGCTGCCAGTCCTGGAAGTCCCGGACGATCTCGGAGGCGAGAACGTGGCGGAGCATTATCCCGACCTCTTCGGTGTCGAAGATCCGAGATCCGGGCAGCAATGCCGTCAATTCCTGTGCGGTCGTGGTCTTTCCGGCTCCGAAGGTGCCGTTCAGCCATATGATCACGTTTCGAGCGTATCGGGTTCGGCGTCGCGGCAGACGGTGTCGACGCCGAACCCCGGTCGGTTCAGCTCGTGGCGAGTGCTTCGCGGCGAATCCACTCGAGCAGGGTGGGGTTGTCGGCCGTGGTGATGACGCCGATGGTGGTGCGGACGTAGCGGTGGTCGTCCAGTAGGGCGAGCATGCTCGCGGCCAGGTCCGCGCGGGCGGTGAATCTGCCGTCGGCGTGGCCCTGGACGACGGTGTAGTCGGTGACCGACGGCAGGTGGTAGAGCCCGCTCGGGCGCACGATCGTCCAGTCCAGATCGGTGGACTGGATCAGGGATTCCATTCGCCGCATGTCGTGGTACAGGGTCTTACCCGCCACCCGCGTCACATATGGCAGTAGTAGGCGGTTGAACAGGAATCCGCCGTCGGAGTACGGGTGCGGGTCGACTCCGCTCGAGCTGACAACGGTGAGCCGACGTACCCGATGCCGTTCCATCGCGGCGACAATATTGGCCACACCACGCGAATAGGTGCTGATCGGTTCCTTCCCGGCGGGCACCCCGAGCGTCGACAGCACCGCATCCCGCCCTGCCACCGCGGTGTCGACGGCCGCCGGATCGAGCACATCTGCACCGACTACCTCGAGCCGATCATGATGCAGCGGAAACGAATCCGGCTGCCGGGTGACCGCCGCGACCTCATGTCCGGCGGCGAGCGCCTGGCCGGTGAGCAGGCGGCCGGTGCGACCGTTTGCTCCGAAGACTGTGATACGCATGAAGATTCGCCTTACGACACCAGAGCCGTGCGCAGCGGGGCCAGCGCCCGCGCCCACGCCAGCAACTCGTCGACCAGCCTGTGTACCGCCGCGACGTGCAGCTCACGCGGTTGGAAGTCGGCGAAATTCACGAAGTCCTCGCGCAGCGTCAGCGCCACCTGCGGCCCGATATCGGCCATCCGCAGCACACCTGCCTGCGCGCGCAGCTTCTGCACCGCCATGACCGCGCCGTAAATGCCGTAACCGACGTAGGCGACCGGCTTACCGCCCCATTCGCGGTGCAGGAAATTGATGGCGTTGGTCAGGGAGGCGGGCGGGGCGGTGTTGTACTCCGGCGTGACGAAGATGAAGGCATCGCAGGAGCCGATGCGCTCGGCCCATTGCCGGGTGTGCGGCTGTCGGCCTGGCTCCCGGCCCGCCGGGACGGGCTCGTCGAGCAATGGCAGCTGGTAGTCCTGCATGTCCACGAGCTCGAAATCCGCACTGTCGCTCGCGTGTTCGGCTGCCTGTCCCTGGACCCATCGGGCCACGCGTTCGCCGATGCGGCCGGGACGGGTGCTGCCGATGATGACGCCGATCTTCATATTCGATTCTCCTGTTGATCAGAAACTGGAAACGCCCGCGCGGGCGGACGAGAACGCACTGTGGGTGGTCATTTCCTTGAGTGCGACCGCGGTGCGTCCGGCGAAGTAGGCGCGCCGGACCGTGTCGTCGGCGTGGGTGAACTGTGCTACCGCGTCCTTCCTGCCCAGCGAGAGGCCGCGGCTGACGTACGGGAAGGAATGCGGTTTGGGCTTGCGGCCCGCGAGCAGGCGAGCGAAGTTGTCGGCGGCGTGAATGGCCTGCGGTAGGCGGTGTAGCAGGCGAAACGTGCTCCGGGCACGGCAGCGCAGTCGCCGACGGCGAAGATCCGCTGGTCGCTGACGCTGCGCAGGAACTCGTCGACGACCGCACGCCCGCGCACGTCGACCTCGAGGCCGCTGCGCGCCGCGAGGTCGGGTACGCCCGACACGATCGCCCACAGGGTCAGGTCCGAAGCCATCTCCCGACCCGACCGCAGCCGCACGATATCCGTTGCGCCCGAACCGACTTCGGCCACCTCGTCATCGATGATCTCGACGGTCAGTCGCTCCAGCCCGGCACGTACCCGCCGATGGGCCCCACTCGAAAGGCCGCCGCCCACCGAGGAACCGATCAGCCGCACTCGCAGATCGGGTCTGGCCTCGGCGATTTCGGCCGCGGTCTCGATGCCGGTCGGACCACCCCCGATGACGGTGACATGGTCACCCGCGGTGAGCGCCGCCAGCGCCGCGCGAGCTTGCTGCGCGCCTTCCCATGTGCCCACCGGCACGGTTCCGGGGATGGGCGACACCGTGCTGCCCACGGCCAGGAAGGCGTAATCGAAATCGATCCGCTCGCCGTCGGCGAGGGCGACGGTGCCCTCGCCGATCTTGTCGACGGTGCCTACCCGTGCCGTGATCCCTTCCCGCAGTACCTCCGCGAGAGGTGTTGCCGCCGAGTATGTTCCCGCGATCTGCTGGTGCAGCCGGACCCGCTCCACGAAGTCCGGGCGCGGGTTGATCACCGTGACCTCGGCATCCTTGACCTTCCTGGCCACCCGGTTCGCCACGAGCGTGCCCGAATAGCCGCTGCCGACTACGACGACCTGCATGTCAGCCTCCTGTCTTGGTAACTGGACGAACACAAGACGCTCGTGACCACGGTCCTGTGACGTCCGCGCTCACGTGACGGGCGTCACTGACGGCGGGTGTCACAAAGTGGGCAGGACCGGCGTCTCGTGTGTATGGCACAGTCGAGAGCAATGAGTGACGCGGGCGAACCCGAGCGCCTGGACCCCGCCACCGAAGCGTTCCTCGCGCACCGCAAGCTCCTGTTCACCGTCGCCTACGAAATGCTCGGTTCGGCCGCCGACGCCGAAGATGTCCTGCAGGAAACCTGGCTGCGGTGGGCCGATGTCGACCTGACCACGGTGCAGGACCAGCGCGCCTACCTGGTCCGGATCACCACCCGCAAGGCACTCGACCGGCTGCGCACCCTCGACCGGCGCAAAGAGTCCTACGTCGGCCCATGGCTGCCCGAGCCGTTGCTCACCGCTCCCGACGTGGCCGATGATGTCGAACTGGCCGACAGTGTCTCGATGGCGATGCTGCTCGTGCTCGAGACGCTGGCCCCGACCGAGCGCGCGGTGTTCGTACTGCGCGAGGTATTCGACCTGGCCTACGACGAAATCGCCGAAGCCGTCGACAAAACCCCCGCCGCGGTCCGCCAGATCGCCCACCGCGCACGAGCACACGTCGCCGCGCGCCGACCCCGCGGAGTGATCTCCTGGGACCAGACCCGCGACGCGCTCGCCGCCTTTCAACGCGCGGTGGAAACCGGCGATCTACAGCGCCTGCTCGAAATCCTCGCGCCCGATGTCGTCGCCCTCAACGACGGCGGCGGAATCAAACAGGCCCTCCCGCGCCCTGTCGTCGGGGCCGAGCGAGTGGCTCGGCTGTTCGCCGCCTACTGGAACACAATCGGAGCCGCGGCGACACTGCAACCGACACAGGTCAACGGCTACCCGGCGCTGATCATCCGGCTCGACGGCGAACTCGACACCGTCACCGCGGTGCGCATCGACAATGGCCTCATCAGCGGCATCTACTCCGTGCGCAATCCGCAGAAGCTGTCGCATATGCAACGTGAAACCTCGCTGCATCGCTGAGTCCGCAGCACTTCACCGCCGAAGCCGAAAATGCCGCTGATCGATTGTGCGCCAGGGACATCGAGGTGCCTATGCCGATGCTTCGATTGCCTGTTTCATTTCCTTGATGCCGTACTCGGTGCGGATTCGGATTTCGGGGGCGATGGTGTCGGGGAGGACGTCGGTTGTCCAGATCAGGCGGCCGCGCTCACCTTCGCTTCGGACCTCGAAGGACGCGTGGTGGTAGTCCAACGGCGGCCTGGCGCCTGCTACGACGGAGTAGGCCATTCGGCGGGTTTCGTCGTCGACGGAGACGATCAGTTCCCGGATTATGTGGCCGTCCGGAAATGTGAGGAAGCGTTCGACGCCCCGGATGCGGGTGTCGGCGACTCGGCCGGGGAGCAGGCGTGTGTGCACGGCCCCGACATCACGTACCACGTCCCAAATATGTTGTGGGGAAGCATCGATGACGATCTCGGTGCGGATGGTGGCCATGGGGTCGAGTCTTCCCCATCTCGGGGCGTGATCGACACACAGTGCTACGAGTCACGGATTGATCGGGTCGCCGTGCCAGGGGTTCACCCGAAGTCCCGCGCAAGAACAGCTCGGGCGCGAGCATCGGCCAAAAGCAGGCCCGCTTCTCGGCGCAGTCTGCCGAGTTGACGGCGCTGCTCGGCGTCGGGGGCTGTGCTCTCGAGTTCCTGGTCCAAGGAGCCGAGGGCGGATTGCAAGTCACCTACCGTCTCAACAGTCGTCCCGGTGCCGAGGTTTCGTGCTTCCTTGATGAGCTGGGCCAGTCGACCTTCCAGACTGAGCATTTCGCCTCCCGAGCGCGCACAGCTGCATGTCCGTCGGCGTCGCCGAAGTCCGGTCCGCCGATTGAATAAACCGCATCTATTGAGCCGTTAAATAACGGTACATCAAATGATGGAATGATGAAAGGGGCTGGCATCACCCGGAATTCACTGTGCTGTCGGACAATGGGGCGGTTGGTGATCACTCCTCCGGTCCGATGGGAGCCAGCGCTGTGCACGATGACCGTCGGTTGATCGAAGACCGCCTCGGGCGGGTCCTCGCAGAGCGGATCGTTCCGGCGATCTATCCGGAGTCGGTGCCGCTGCGGGCGTCGATCTGGGTTGCGCCGGACGAGCCGGTGCCGGTTGCCGAGGGCTTGGCCGCGCCTCGGACGCCCATCGAATCCGGTGCCAGGTGGGGCGCGCCATGGGGGACCAGCTGGTTCACGGTCGAGGGTACGGTGCCTGCCGAGTGGGCGGGCAAAACCGTCGAGGCGATCATCGATCTCGGATTCGACCGGAATATGACGGGCTTCCAGTGCGAGGGTCTGGTCTATCGGTCGGACGGGTCGCCGGTGAAGGGACTGCACCCGCGTAACCAGTGGGTGCGGGTGGCGTCCCCTTCGGTCGGTGGGGAGCACGTGCTGTTACATGTCGAGGCGGCTTCGAACCCGATCATCCCCTTCTTTCCGCCGAACGCTCTCGGTGACAAGCTCACCGCTGGTGACGACCCGCAATATCGGCTGGGCCGAATGGATCTCGCGGTTTTCGATGACGAGGTCTGGCAGTTGGTGCAGGATCTGGAGGTCCTCGGCGAGTTGATGCACGAGATGCCCGAGGAGCCTGCCCGCCGCTACGACATCGTGCGTGCGATCGAGCGCGCACTCGACGCCGTCGATCTACAGGATGTGAACGCCACCGCTGCGGCGGCGCGCGAATGCCTGGTCGATGTGCTGGCCAAGCCCGCGGTGCCGTCCGCGCACACGATTTCCGCGGTGGGGCACGCGCATATCGATACGGCGTGGCTGTGGCCGCTGCGCGAGACGGTGCGCAAGGTCGCGCGGACGACCTCGAATATGACCGCCCTCCTGGCCGACGAGCCCGAGTTCATCTTTGCGATGTCCCAGGCCGCGCAGTTCGACTTCATCAAGCAGCATCGTCCCGAGGTCTACGAGCGGGTCGAGCAGGCGGTATCGGAGGGACGGTTCGTGCCCACCGGCGGGATGTGGGTCGAGGCGGATACGAATATGCCGGGTTCGGAAGCGATGGCGCGGCAGTTCGTGCACGGTAAGCGGTTCTTTCTGACGGAATTCGGTGTGGAGAACGAAGAGGCGTGGCTGCCCGACACCTTCGGGTTCGCCGCCGGGCTGCCACAGATCATCAAGGCGGCCGGATCGAAATGGCTACTGACACAAAAGATTTCGTGGAGCCAGATCAACCAGTTTCCGCACCATACTTTCTTGTGGGAGGGGATCGACGGAACCCGGATCTTCACCCATTTTCCGCCGGTCGATACCTACAACTGTTCGATGCACGGTCGTGAGATCGCCCACGCCGCACGGAATTTCAAGGAGAAGGGCCGTGCGTCGATATCGCTCGCGCCGACCGGCTGGGGTGACGGTGGCGGCGGCACGACACGGGAGATGATCGCGAAGGCCGCCAGGATGGCCGATCTCGAGGGTTCACCGAAAGTGGTCTGGGACTCCCCATCCGGCTTCTTCGCCAAGGCCGAGGCCGAGTACGAGAACCCGCCGGTGTGGGTGGGGGAGCTGTATCTGGAGTTGCACCGTGGCACATTGACGAGTCAGGCGAAGACCAAACAGGGCAACCGTCGCAGCGAGCACCTGCTGCGGGAGGCCGAGCTGTGGGCTGCCACCGCGGCGGTGCGGAAGAACCTCGAGTACCCGTACGCGGCACTGGATCGAATCTGGAAGACGGTGCTGCTGAATCAGTTTCACGACATTCTGCCGGGCTCGTCGATCGCATGGGTGCATCGTGAGGCGGAGCAGACGTATGCGGCAGTGGCCGAAGAGTTGACGGCGATTATCGAGCGGGCGCAATGGGTGCTCGGCGGTGAGCGGGTGGGACCGAATATGTTCAACCCGACGCCGCACACCTGGCGAGCGGTTCCAGCCGGTGCGGCCGCTCCGATGGATTCGGGTGATTCATGCTCGGTGGTCGAGCGTGCGGGTGGCGGGTTCGTCCTCGACAACGGTCTGTTGCGGGTAGAAGTGGACGCGCGCGGGCTCGTCGCATCGGTTTTCGACCTCGAGCACCAGCGCGAGACGCTGCCACCGGGTTCGGTCGCGAATCTCCTACAGCTACACCCGGATTTCCCGAACTCTTGGGACGCTTGGGATGTCGATCTCTTCTACCGAAATCGGGTCACCGACCTGACGGCGGCGGAATTCGTTGTGGCAGAACCATATTCGGAAGAAGCAGCGGCGGTGCGGATCGGCCGCTCATTCGGGTCTTCCAAGGTCGAGCAGACGCTGACACTGCGGCCGGGTGCGCGCGGTCTGGATATCGACACTACCGTCGACTGGTACGAGACCGAGAAAATCCTCAAACTTGCCTTCCCCCTGGACATCCACGCCGACCGCTATGCGTCCGAAACCCAATTCGGGCACGTCTTCCGACCTACCCATACCAACACCAGCTGGGAGTACGCGAAGTTCGAAGCCTGCAATCACCGCTTCGTCCACTTCGCCGAGCCCGGCTGGGGTGTGGCGCTCGTCAACGACTCGACCTACGGCCACGACGTCACCCGTACTGTTCGAGCCGATGGTGGAACAACGACAACGCTGCGGTTTTCACTGCTGCGGGCACCCCGGTTCCCTGATCCGGAGACAGACCACGGTACGCACCACTTCCGGCACGCCCTGATTCCCGGCGCTTCGATCGGAGATGCCGTGCGCGCGGGCTACCGCATCAACCTCACCACCTCGCGCCCCGGTGTCGCCGAACCCGTTGCGCCACTGTTCACCATCGACAACGACGCCGTCGTGACCAGCGCCGTGAAACTCGCGGACGACAGCAGTGGCGACGTCGTGCTCCGCGTCTACGAGGCCCACGGCGGCCGAGCCTCGGCGCTGGTAACCACAGGCTTCGACAACGCCGGATTCCAAACCTGCGACCTATTGGAACGCCCCCTGCCAGAAGACACCTCCGCAACCCCGGAGGGCGCAGGAGTTCGCCTGCAGCTACGCCCTTTCCAACTCCTCACCCTCCGGTTCACCCTCCCGCAGGACTGATGACCACCATTCGCTGGTGTCGGTGGCTCTCGCCCGATGCCGCCATGAGCGCATGATGATCGTTTGACCAGTATGGAGGAGGTAGGTTCGCGCGAGTCAACTGGGAAAATTGCGTAGTCGAATACCCGTGTCGGGGTGCTCGACTCGGCGCAAACTCGGAGGTGACACCGGGGATGGCCGGGAGGAGGTGTTGCGTGGTCGAATCAGGTGCCACGGCATCGTCTGAGGGCGGGCGGCTGGGATTGCGGCGGCCCAGGTTGCTGCACCGGATGGCGGATGCCGATGTCACGGTGGTCATCGCGCCTGCGGGTTCGGGGAAGACGCACCTGCTACAGCAGCATGCCGCGGCCGACGGCGATGGCGTGGCTTGGTATCGGGCCGATCCGGACGATCTCGATGCCGAGCGTTTCGTGCGGCGGCTGCGGGCGGCGTCGGAGCACGGTCCGCGAACACTGATAGTGGATGATTTCCACTTCATTGTGGGCGGGCCTGCCGAGGCGGCCTTCGAACGATTCGCATTATCGGGTCCGGGTGTGCGTGTCGTCCTCGGCTCTCGGGTACGTCCCACCTTCAATCTGATGCGCGCGGAGATCGGTCGGGTGACCGTGCTGTCCGGTGACGATCTGCGCTTCCGCTGCTGGGAGGTCGAGGAGCTGTTCGCGAGCGTCTACGGCCATCGCCTGCCGCCGGACGAGGCGGCGGCGCTGTCCCGGTTCACCGATGGCTGGGCGGCGGGCTTGCACCTGTTCCACCTCGGCACCCAGACCCTCGGCGCCGGTGCGCGACGCGCGGCGATCCGCGCGCTCAGCGGGAGGGCGCGGTATCTGCAGGGCTATCTCGCGCGCACCGTGCTCGGTGAGCTGCCCGCCGAATTATGTGAATTCCTGCGCCGCACACACGTTTTCGAGACACTGACCGACGAGCGTTGCGACCGGCTGCTCGATCGCACCGATTCGGCGGCGCTGCTGGCCGAGTTGGAGCGGCGCCAGGCACTGACCAGTTCGGACGACGACGGCCACAGCTTCCGGTACCACGAGGTGCTGCGTCAGCATCTGGCCTCAGCCCTGCGCGAAGAACTCGGCGCGGCCGAGGCGGCCCGGTGGTGCCGCAAGGCCGCGACCCAACTCGAGGACGAGCACGCCTATCCGGAGGCGGCACGGTTGTTCGCGCGCGCGGAACACTGGACCGAGGTGGCCAGGCTGCTGAACACGCACGGGGCGCGGGTTGTCGGCGATCCGCGGAGTCCGGTGTGGTGCGCGGGCCTGCCCGCATCGGTGGTCGAGCAGGATCCCTGGCTGTCGTTGGCGACGGCTCGCCGTGAGGTTGCGGCCGGAAATCTGCGGCGGGGGTCGCAGCGGTATCGACATGCCGAGCGGTTGTTCTCCGAGCCCGATCTGCGTGATGCGGCTGCGCGGGAGCGGCGTCTGGTCGATATCTGGCTCGATGCCGCGCCGCAGGTCGAACTGCATTGGCTCGATCGGATCCGTGCCGCATCCATGCGTCGTCCGTTGGACTATGCCGACGATGACAAACACAGTGCCGGTATGGCTTTCGCGCACACGTGCGCCTTGCTACTGGCCGGTCACGTGCGTCGAGCCGATCAGCAAGCCCAGCTGTCGATCGACGATGCGACGGTCCCGATGCTCGAGCTGTGGACACAGTTCGTCGGCACCATCGCGGCGATGGTCTGTGGCGAGCACGTCGGGATGCGCATCGAGTTGCTCGCGGGTGAGGCCGAACGCGCGGGTGCGACGGCGTTGCTGCGGCAGTGCCGCGCGCTGTCACAGCTCGGCGGCTCCGAGGTCGCCGCGGAATGCGATGCGGCAGGCGATCATTGGGGAGCCGCGCTGGCGGCGGCGATCGCGGCGTATCGGGCATTGCTGGCGGGCGAGCCGTCGATGTCGTTGTGGCGGGCGGTCATCGAACGGTGCGTGCGGCTGCGCGCGGATACACCGAAGGCGTGGGCGTCGGCGTTCGAAGCCTTGGCGGCCGCGGCCGAAAATGCGGGGGATGCCGAAACCAAGGCGACGCGCGCCGAGGCCTTCGCTCGTGCGACCGGCGTACCCGGTGCTCGCGCGATCGCCTTGCTCGCCAACGCCGTCCGAACCGGCAACGTCGCCGCGGCGCCGTTCGCCGCCGCGCGTGCGCTCGCCGTGGAAATCGGTATGCCATTGCCGCAGGCGCTCGTCGACCGCGTTCGTGAGGCGAAACCCGTTGTCACGCTGCCGATCCCGGAGAACGCAGTGCTGCGGCTGCGCTGTCTCGGTGCCTTCGTCGTCGAGGTCGACGGCATCGAATTGGATCCGCGGACCCTCCGGCCACGCGCCGCCGCTGCCCTTCGCTACCTATCGATGCGCGCCGGGCGGTGGGTGCATCGTGACGACCTGGTCGCGGCGCTGTGGCCCGATCTGCCCGAGGCGCAGGCCCGGCAGAGCCTGCAGGTGAGCGTATCCGCGGTCCGGCGTTTCCTCGAACCCGATACCGGCCGCGGCAAATCGACGCTGGTGATGCGCCGGGGCGAGACGTATTCCCTTGTCCTGAACGGCCGTAGCACCGCCGACGTTGTCGCCTTCGAGACTGTGCTCGAGACGGGCCGGTCCGCACTGCAACTCGGTGACGAGGACCGGGCGCACAGTGCGTTCACGGCGGCGTTGGCCGAATACCGCGGCGAACTACTGCCCTCGGATGGAGCCGTCGAGTGGGTTGTTGCCGAACGCGACCGGCTCCGAACCCAGGCATCACTCGCCGGTGTCACCCTCGCCGAACTCGATTTGGGCCGCGATCGTGCCGCCGCCGCGATCGATGCGCTGCGGCGCAGCCTGGATATCGATCCGTACCTGGATCGCGCCTGGCGGCTGCTGATCTCGGCCTACCAGCGCGCGGACGATCTGGCCGCCGCGGAGCGAGCCCGGCGCGACTACGCGAAGATGCTCGCCGAGCTGGGCGTTCAATCCGCGAATCCGGTTACCGTGCTTGCCGGGCCAACTCGAACGGCACGTGCGCCGGGCACATCGCCTCGACCGCGCGTGCGATCCGCTGCCGGGTAGGCCCATCCCAGCGGTCGGGGGGTACCAGCACGACCAGGCGTGACACCGTATCGCCGGGGGCGACGGTGTCGGGTGTGCGGGACCATCGTGCGCCGCCGCTTTCCACCACCTCCACCTCGCAGCCGCACACCGTGCGGATGTGCTCCTTCATCGCCGCGACACCCCCGCGACGCGCGTGCATGCCGACTGCGGCCGCGACGACGGCACGCAGCCGATCCGTCGGCCACTGTTCGTCGGTGTCGGCATCGACCCAGCCCGCGAGCCAGGTCAGGAAGTCGGCGGGGGCGAGCGCGGGATCGACGTAGGTGTGCATGGCGTCGAGGGTGAGGAAGACCGGAGCGAGGATCTCGTCCATCCCGTTCGTCCAGCGCTGAACGAACGGGTCGTCCAGGTAGATGCCCGGCAGGAACTCGCCGAGCGGATGCGCCGACGGCAGCCCCGTGACCGTGCCCCTCATGACGTGACCTTGATCTGATGCTCGAACGAATACGCCAAACCATTGGGCGGCACGGTGATTCGCTGGGTTGCTTCACCGCGCGTGCCATTGATCGGATCGGCGGGGTACAACCGCAGGTCGTCGATCTGCTCGACGCCGTCGACACCCTGCAGCACCGCATACAGTTCCCCGGCCTGCACCGACCTGCCGAGCGGCCAACCCTGACCGCTCGGGCCATCGGTCACCGGGTGCAGATAGCTGTTGAGCGCTCGGATCGCACTCGCGCGGACCCGAGCCGGATCGCTGGTCGCACGTGCGCGCACCGCGCCGACGACGGTCACCCCGCGATAGCGCGGCGGTTCGACGATCAGGCGCGCCCCGATCATCCGCCGTTCGTCCAGATACGCGACGACACGCTGCAGCAACTCGTCGGACGGCTGCAGCCGTCCGAACGGGACGGTCGCCGTCTCGTCGCTGTCCACCTCGGGAACGATCAGCACCCGGACCACCGCCGCGTCCTGGCCCGTGCCCGCAAGACAGTGGGCGCGGGCTACGCGGGGCGAGGACGCCAGCGCGAGTAACTCGTAATCCCTTGTAGTGACGGCACGTTCGCGAGTGCGCAGCATCATCGGCGCGCGTAGTTTCGCATTCTCGACCGTCTCGCCGTCCACACCGCCGGTACCGGGTCGCCGGTTCTCGATGCGCGAAACGTATGGCAGCGAGCTGCGCAGCGAACGGACGGTGCCGCGCGCCACATTGCCGCGACGTCCGCCACCGGTCCGGTAGAGCGGTACCCGGATCGGGGCACCTTTCGGCGGCACGGCGCCGTAGTGGGTGACCGAGCCGTCCGGCTGACGGACGGCGGGTCCGAAGACGATGACGCCCGCGGCGGCGTCGAGGGTGAAGTGCTGGTCATCGGGTCGGCTGTCACCGAAGTGCTCGACCCGCATCCACTGCTGCCAGCCATCGCCCGCGGCGACCTCGACGACGATCTCCTCGTCCGGCTCGGCGACGACGGGTCGCTGGTCGAGCGGAAACTCTTGTGCTGGAACACCTTCGGACATACCGATGATCTCGTCGCGCACGATCTCGGCGTAGCGGGCGTCGACGGTTCCACCGATGGTAAAGGCCGAGGCGGCGAACACCCGGGGCGCGGCGGTATACGGCGGTTGGCCGGGGCGCACGGGCACCACGCGGCACCGCAGCCAGCCCGCCGTGCGCCGTTGGATCGGCGATGCCCGGTGCGTGGGCGGCACGTGCAGCACGACATCGCCGGGGCGGTTCAGTCCGCCGGTGTCGTCGCGTTCGAGTTCACAGCCCGCCCAGCGGCGTCCGTCCCATGCCTCCCACACGAGTGGTGGCTGGCGCGGGTCGACGCCGACACCTTCGACGCGGCAGTCGAATCGCAGCACAACGGCGCACGAGGGCACTGGATTCGACAGCCCGACGTACATCGTGTCGTCAGGTGCGGGAGTGGGGGAGAAGCAGGCGAATTGCGCTCCGGTGGTCAGCTCGTCGGTGCGATCGATCACGGGCCCGCCCGCAGCTCCGGTGGCGATCGCGCTCAATGCGCACGGCACGATAGGCAGGTCGACGGCGGTCGCGAAGACGACGGGTTCGATTGTCTCGGTGCGCCATTGATCGGGTCGGCTGGTGTCCTCGCGATCAGTGGCCGTCTGCGTGCCGACGGGCACCAGCACGACCTCCTCGCGCGGCGCGGAGAGCCAGAAGGTGACCGGCACTGTGGCGGCTGCGGGCGGGAACAGTCGAATGCCGAGGAGTTCGAGGAATTTCAGGTAGAGCCGGTCCGGCACCCGGTTGAGCCGGTAGAGCAGTTGGTCGACCACCATGGCGTACGTTTCCAGCAGGGTGACGCCGGGATCGGAGACATTGTGGTCGCTCCATTCCGGACAATGCTGCTGGACATAGCGTTTCGCGTCGTCGACGAGGTCCTGGAAGCCGCGATCGTCGAGGTTGGGCGCAGGCAACGTCACGACACACCACCCGATTCCGCGTGCTCCGGGATGACATAGAACGGGAAAACCAGATTGCGGGGGTCGTTGCGGCCCCGAATGCTGTATCGGACATCGATATACAGCGTTCCGCTGTCCACATCATCGAAACGCACCTGCACGGTGTCGACGTCGATGCGCGGCTCCCACCGCTCCAGCGCGGCGCGCACCTCGTAGACGATCTGCCCCGCCGTCGCGGCGTCCGCCGGTGCGAATGCGAATTCATGGATGGCACAACCGAATTCGGGACGCATCGGACGTTCCCCCGGTGCGGTACCCAGGATCAGCCGGATGCTCTCCTTGATCTCCTGGTCCGCTCCCACCAGCGCGATGGCGCCGGTGTAGTCGGTTCGCATGGGAAAGAAGGCCCAGCCCGCGCCGATGAACTGTTCGGCCATGGTCATCCTCCGATCAGGACGGTCGGGCAGCCCATGGCGATCGGTGCGCCACAGGCCGACAGATCGCCGACGCGGGCGGCGGGCATCCCGCCGATCAGCACCGTCGGACAGCCGGGACCCGCGATGGCCGACGGCGGGTGGACGGCAGGCGGCGGAAATGAGCAGATATGCGGCGTGCCGACGGTGGCGGCGGGCATGCCGCCGATCAGGACCGTCGGCACGCCCGGCGGGCCGATTACACCGGGGTGCGCGGTCGGATCCGCAACGCGAGCGGCGGGTGGCATATCGACCCCTTCCTTTCCGTCAGTTGATCCGGACCATGGCGGCGCGAACGGTCGCGGTCGCTCCGGCCGTCAATTCCGCACTGGCGCTGCCATTTACGGATACGGTTGTGCCTCGCACCTCGATGCCCGCGGTGCTGGAGATTTTCACCGGTCCGGCGCCACCGTCGAGGGTGATCCCGGATTTCGCGCCGAGTGAGATGTCGTTGCCGGTGAGCTTCAGGGTTCCGGTGCCCGCGTCGACCGTCACGCCGTTGCGCGCCGATATGGTGACCGTTCCGTCGCTGTGGACGGTGATCATGGTCTGCTGCTGGTCCAGGTCGAGGGTGAGTTTCTGGTCGCCGGTCGCCACATGGACGCCCTGGGCGCCCGCCGCCTGCTCACGGAATTCGACCCGATGGCCGGTGCGGGAGACGATCGAGCGCCGGTTCACCGCGCCGCTGGTGCGGTCCACGAGATCGCCCGCCCCGGTCGGGGGTGTGTCGACGCCGTTGTACAGGCCGCCGATGACGTACGGACGTCTGAAGTCGCCGTGCTCGAAGGCGACGAGTACTTCGTCGCCGACCTCGGGCAGGAAAAGCGCGCCGCGTTCGTGGCCCGCCCCCTGCTGCACGGTCCGGGCCCACACACTGACGAAACCATCGGCCAGCCACGGGAAAGTGATGCGGACCCTGGCCATATTCGCCGGATCGCTGTTATCGCTGACCTGTCCGATCACCACGCCCGCGAAACTCGCGCGAGCCGAATTCGCTTGTGCCGCACCGTTGACCAGTCCGGCGAGCGTGCGATCACGCCGTCCGCTGACGATGACGCTTGTCGTATATCCGGTCTCCGGATCGAAGGTGTGCCGCGACGCCGTCACGGTGTACTTGCCCTCGAACGGTTTACCGGCATTGGCGAGTGCAACGGCTGTGCCCGCGCGCACCTTCGGGTTGCCCCGCAGCACCGCCTCCAATTCCGCGAATCCGCTCGCGACCTGTTCGGCCAGTGCCTTACATGCGACGTCCACCTCACCCTGCGTGCCGTACGGAGCTTGCGCACCAACGAGTTTCGGTGCTTTGAACAAGCTCGCGAGGTCGTCCGGTCGCACGCCGTTCTCGGCCGTCACGGTCTTCGCGGGGGCATCGGCGACGACGGCTTTCTTGCGCGTCACATCCCAGCCGCGGACCTGGACGCCAGGTACCTGGTCGGCCGAGGTGACAATGGCGCGCAGCCGCAACACATTGCGCCCCAGCTCCAGGACGAGCGGATCCTCGGTCGCCTTGGCCTCGGTGCGCGGCGCGTTGCCCGCGGTGGTGGGCTTGCCGAAGTCGAGTTTGCCGTCGGTGACCGCCACCTCGACGCCGCTGTCCGCCGCGAGCTGGCGCAGCAGCTCCCAGTCGCTGACATTGCCCTGCGAAATCTGTTCCAGCACAGGACCACCCGCCGCGATCTTGCCGATATCGACACCCGCGTCGCTCGCGATCCGGCGCGCGACGTCCGCGGCCGACATGTGCTCGAAGCCGGTCACCCGCCGTCCGCGTTGCAGCCGATGCGATTTGTCGAGGCCACGCACGGTGGTGAAGGTGCCGGTACCGTCGAACTCCTTCTCGATCGCGGTGACCTCGGCCGACAGCAGCGGCACCGGGGTGTTCGCCTCATTGGACGCGACCCCGAGTTCGATCGGAACGCCGATCTTGATATTCGCCTTGTCCAGGACAATGTTCTGGGGGTCGCGGAAGCGCAGCACGAAAAGGTCTGGCGCGCTGCGGTTGTCGTCGACCATGCCGTGCGTGAGCAGTGCCGCGATATCGGCGGGCAGTGGTGTGCCCGCGATGCGGACGAGCAGCTGGTTGGTGAAATCCTGGGCGGGCACGGTTACCCCAGCTCTTCGGCGGCCGGGATGAGCAGTTCCGTACCGGGCCGCAACCGCATCGGGTCATCGATATTGTTGGCGGTCGCGACGGCGCGCCAGCGGGCCGGATCGCCGTATTCGCGCCAGGCGATCGAGGCGAGGGTGTCGCCCGCGATGACGGTGTGCATCGTGCGCGCCGTCAGGCTGCCCGAAGTGGGATTCTGTTTGGGCTGATCGGCGGCGATCTCCTCGATCGTGACCGTCGCGGTGCCGCGGATCGGCAGACCGCCCGCGGTGAACAGGGTGTATTTCACCGCCACCGAGCTCACATATGCGGTGAATCCGGTCAGCCCGCCCCAGTGGAAGATCACCCACGGCGGGCTCGACTTCTTCTTGTCGTGGCTCTCGTCGGTGGGTACGCAGCAGGCGAACAGCCGCTCGACCGTGTCGACAACCTTGGTGTCCTGCTGTGGGCCCGCGTCGAGAAACATTTCGAGCGTGAGCTTGGCGGGGTCGGCGCCCTTGAACTCGGGCACGCCGCTCTTCTTGCTGCCCTTCTGCGCATCCCGATTCCACTTGGCGGACTTGGTAACCGACAATTCCTTCGGGTTGAACTGGAAGTCGATCTGCCCGCGGCGTGGGCCGGGTTGCAGCGATCCCTTTTCCACCGGGGGGTCGCGCACCTCGAGGAACGCATGCTCCAATTTCGGTCGGCCGCTGCCGGATCGGTCGGCGCCCGCACTGCTGGCTGCGAAGGCGATCGGCGCGGGCATCTCAGGCCTTCCCCGGCTCGACGAAGCCGTGGTGGGTGATCTCGATGGTCTCCACGGCGACCTTCGGTGATTCGGCATTGAGCGAGGGGCCGGTCCAGCGCACCGGCATCACACCGAGCAGACCCCACTGCGCGACCACGGTGCCGTCGGCGGTCATGGCCCGAATCTGGCCGGTCTTCGCGCGCACACCCGTTGCGACGCTGCCGAACCACGCGGCCACCTTCGCCGTATCCGGGGTGACCGGACGGCTCAGTTTGATGGTGGAGAACTTGATTCGAGTGGGCAGCTGCCAGACGTAACCGTTATTGCCGCCCTCCTCGCGCTGTTCCATCACCACCTCGCAGCCGAGGCCCTCGCAGCTGTTGAATGCGCCGAGGCTCATATTGTCGATCGTCACGACGAAGCAGACGCTGACCGCGGGGTCGAGATCGGTTGGCATGGTGGTCTCCTCGGGTGATCAGAGGGTGAGGTCGAGGGCCGTGCCCGCACGCTCGCGATCGAGGCGCAGTTCGGCCTTGAGTTTGCGGACGATCGGGTCGTAGAGGCGGGCGACGAGTGCGTCGATGTCGGTGGGGGAGGTGCCGATGGGGGCGTTGGTGTCTGTCACGGTATTGCTCGGCTGAGCAATGGGCGTGGGGTCGGAGACGACGGCGGGTTCTGTGGTTTGCGGTGGTTCGGGAGGGCTGCTTTGCACGGGCGTGTCGGCGACATCCGTGGGCAGTGTTGGCGCTGCCACGGTTCGTTGTAGGGGCATCGGGGACCACACAGGCTGGATCGCGCGGTTGTGGGCGGCGGTGTGTGCAGGGTCTGGCGCGGATGTGGTTGTGGTGTCCGACGGGGTGGATCCAGTCGAGATGCCGAAGTCGAAGATGCGCTGAAGGGTTGGCGGGGCCAGGGGGTCTGGCGAGCCTGCGAGTGGGCGAGCAAGTGTGGCGGTGGTGGGGCGTGCGTGCCTCGTGGGTTGGCGCTGCGCAGTGATTGTCGTCCGGGGTGCGGAATGCGCCGGTGCAGCTGGCTGCCAGCCCGCTGAGCGTTGCAACATCGTGGGTAGGGCCAGCGTGCCGACTGTCCTCACTACGGGGGTTGCGCTGGCCGATGATTCGGTGGATCCAGGGGCTGGTGCACGGTGGGGCAGAGCGGAGGTGGCCGGGATTGGCGAGTTCGTATCGAACTTCACAGCGTCGCCGAAGTATTCGGGTGTCGGCTCGGACATCGCGCGCTGCACCGTGGTCGAGGCTCGGGGCGGAAGTGGAGCTGCCGGGACGTCCGTAACTTCAGGCCGAGTTTGGAGTTGCAGGGTGCGCGTCGCGAGTACTGGAGCAACGATGTCAGGGGACGCTATGGACGTAAATGCCGGGGGTGCAGCCGATTCGGAGTTCGAGGTGTGGCTCGCCGATGAGTCCGCCATGAAGTCGGGCTCATGCGGTGGCGCGGTCCACTGGGCTGACTCGGATGCGGTTCCGGGGCGTGGCGTGGTATCGGGAGATATCGCAGGTACAGGCAGCGGGCCGTCGACGGAGGTCGCTGTGTCGATCGCTCCGATGGTCGGCGCTGTTCGGCCGGAGATCGGCACCAATTCTTCAGAACTCGGCGTCGGTTGCTGGGAACCGGGATTCAGTTGCTCGGGGGTGCGCATTGGTTGCTCGGGGACGGGTATCAGTTGCCCAGAGTTCGGCACCGGGTGGTCGGAGGTGGGCACGGGCTGCTCGAAGGTGGGTATCAGCTGCTTGGAGATCGGCATCGGCCGCTCGGCGGTCGCGGAGGTGGGTATCGGCTGCTCGGAGGTCGGTACGGGCTGCTCGGAGGTGGGCGTCGGCTGCCTAGAGGTCGGCATCGGCTGCCCGGAGGTCGGTACTGGTTGCCTGGAGGTCAGCACGGACCGCTGAAAGGTCGGCATCGAGTGCTCAGATATCGACGCTGATTTCCCAGAAGTATCTGGAGCCCAACGGATTTCGGAGTAGTCGTCGTACGATCCCGCGCGCTGAAGGGGCAAAGTCGCGCTGGCGCCCATCGCCTGGGGCGTCGGCGGTGAGACCGGTTCTGTTCGTGCGTCGGCCGATCGTTCGACTGTGCGACGCATCATGTCGTGTGTGCCGCCGACGTAGCTCCGCTGGATGCCGGGCGGTTCGGCGGGCGGCGGGTATGCGAGCCCCGAATCGCCTTCGCCAGCGGATCGTTGAACGAACGGCGGCGTCGAATGCGCAGGGTCGTTGGTCTCCGGCAGGGGAGCGCCGAGCCCGTACCGCCGTGGACGCAGGGGCGAGATCGAGCGCTGTACCGGCACCGTCGAATCGGGATGCGTCGGTGCCGGTTCGGACGATGTATCGACCGCCGCGGTGGCGACATTTACTCGGCTCTCCGGCTCGTCACCCCCCGAGCTCAATGGCTCAGCCGATTCCGAATCATACTGCGCGACTGAAGAATCGCTTGCCGATGAGGAGTCCTGCGGAAGTGGCGCTATTGACTCTGGTGTCGACGACGGCGGAATCGTCACGGTCGGCACCGGACGAATCTCCGGTTCGAAAACGCGCCTGGCCGACACGAACTCGTTCCCAGGCTGTTCGAGGCGGGCGAGAACCACCGGACCTGCCGAGCCCAACGGCCCGGCCGAGCCCACTGGACCTGCCGAGCCCAACGGAGCTGCCCAGCTCACAGGGCCAGCGGACCCCGCCGGTACCGCAAACTCGCGCAGCATCACCGCTGGCTGGTGCTCACTCGCTACCTCCGACCCATCCGAGTGTCGCTGCACAGCAACCGGATTGCGATCGAGCCCACCCACGAACCCGGACGGCGCCTCGGCATCGACGGCATGCATCACCGGCTCCCGAAAGGACGGATCCCGATGCGAGACCAGCCCATCCGCGAACCGCACCGGGCCACTGATCAGCGATGGCGTTGCAACAGTCCGTTGCATCGGCCGCATCGCGGGCCAATCGCGCACCCGCACAGCAGGTTCCGGCTCACGCACCGACTCGGTGCCCCGCCACGAAAACAGCCGTTCCAACCACCCCATCGCTGATCACCTCCCTCGGGCTCTGGTATTGATGCGGTCGATCTCATCGGCGAAGCGCCGCCGATCCGGATGCTCCAGGTCGAGTATTTCGGCGAGTGGCCAATGGAAGTGGTAGGCGACGTACGAGATCTCCTGGAGCAACGAATCGACCCCGTACGTCGCTATTCCCCCACGCGGCTGCCCGCGAGGTCGATGGTGAATTCGTGCGCGCACTCCGGGCAGGCGACCCCGGCCCTGCTGTGTCCCTCGGCATTGATCCGCTGGTACAGATCCTGCAGAAAGGCCAGGTCGGATGCGAACAGATCCTCGACGATGCTCGCGTGGATATCGGTGAGGGTGCCCAGTCGGGTGATCACCCGGGCGATCAGCACGACCGACAGATACGCCGGATTCTCCCGGACCCGATCGTCGCGCAGGGGCACCAATTCGTCACGCGCGGTGGCCAATCGCATGGTGCCGCTGCGGTGCACAGTTCCCGACGGGTCGAGATAGCCGCGCGGCAGCACGAACGGAAACTCCGTCCGCATTACCGGCTCCGGCGTCGGCTCGACCCGCGTATCCACCGCTACCGCGCCCAGTCGGTCGATCCCACTGTGCACGCGGCGCATTACTCGACCTCGAGGTTTTCGTAGGTGATGACCAATTTCTCGGTGAGCACGCTGGTGTCGCCCGCCTTCAAGGAACCGATTTCCAGCGACTTCGGCCAGGCATTCGTCAGCTTGTAGCGCTTCATCGCTTGACCCTCGTAGTCGTAAACGATGATGGCCCCGCCCTTGCGCGCCGCGCCCATCTTGCCGAATCGCGAATCCTTGACCCACTTTTCGAAGCTGTTGTCACCGGTGAGACCGCGCGTCAAGGTGACCTCGCCGGCCTTGTACCGGCCGGGCAGCTTCTTGATGACATACTTGCCGTCGGCGGTGTTCTGTTTGAGTTCGATGACGTCCTGTTCGAGCTTGAGGCCCGACACTTCCGAAATCTGTTTGATCACCACACCGTCGATCTCCAAACCGAAGGAATGGCCGACCGACGTGTCGAGGTCTGGGAGCGCCATGATGTCCTGCTTTCTGTGGGGGTCATTCGTTGACGAGGCTGGTGCCGCCGGAGATCTGGGCGAGGCGGAAGACCACGAATTCGGCGGGTTTGACCGGGGCTACACCGATTTCGCAGACCACCTGACCGACGTCGATGGCCTCGGCCGGATTGGTTTCGCGGTCGCATTTGACGTAGAACGCCTCGTCGGGGGTGAGTCCGAACAGTGCGCCCTTACGCCATTCGTTCACCAGGAAGGCGCTGATCGTGCGCCGGATGCGCGCCCACAGCGCGTCGTCATTGGGTTCGAACACCACCCACTGGGTGCCGTTCAGGATGGATTCCTCCATGTAGTTGAACAGCCGCCGGACATTCAGGTACCGCCAGGCCGGATCCGAGGACAGCGTGCGCGCACCCCACACCCGGATTCCGCGTCCCGGGAAAGTGCGAATGCAGTTGATACCCAAGGGATTCAACAGATCATGTTCGGGCTTGGTCAGTTGCACGCCGAGGGTGAGCGCACCGCGGACAACCTCGTTGGCCGGAGCCTTGTGCACACCCCGCGACTCGTCGTTGCGCGCCCAGATCCCGGCGACATGACCGCTGGGCGGGACGAAGCGCCCGGTGCCCGCGGCCGGATCGAATACCTTGATCCACGGGTAGTATAGGGCCGCGTATTTCGAGTCGTACCCGGCCTTTTCGACCCGCCACTCCTTGACCTGCTGCGGACCGAGCGCAGGCGGCGGATCCAGGATCGCCACCCGATCACCCATCAATTCGCAGTGCGCGATCATCGCGAGCTGCACGGCCTGCACCGATTCGAGATCGATCGCGCCCCGCTCGTAGGCGCTCATGAGATCGGGCACCGCGACCATCGTCACCTCATCGATCGCCTCCAGCCCGGAGAAGCCGGTGCGATCGGCGACATCACCGACGTAATCCTCGGCGCACACGCGGTCCGGCGTCGGCTTCGGTGCGGGCGGCACCGCGAGGGTCACGCTGCCGTAGTCCGGACGGGCAAGTGCGCCACCGGAACTCAGCTCCTCGATGGAAATGAGCTTCGACTGTGCCCGCACGGCCGTCACCACATTGTCCTTACCGCGTTTGGTGGTGACCGGCCCGATCGTTTCCTCCACCTTCGGGCCCCGCTTGACGATGATCGTGAACTGATCCTCCGGCGCACCGTCACCCGCCGCGGCGACCTCGACGGTGATATCGGGCTTCACATTGCCCGGAGCCAGTGCCGCAACCCGATACCCGCCCAGCACCGCCTGACGCGTACCGGCGGGAAGTTCCTTGTTCCCCTTGTCATTCCCGTTGCCGTCCACGCCGACCCGGATCACATAGCAGGCGCCACCGCCATTGCCGAAGAACCCGTACACCGCATGCGCCAGATAGCTCCCGTCGACGAAATCGCCGAACTGCTGACTGAACTGGCTCCAATTGGTGATGAGCGTCGGCTCGTTGAACGGCCCACGCTCGGCGAACCCGACGAAGGCCGCCACCGCCGTACCGACACCCTCGATCGGTCGCGACCCGGCCTCCACCTCCTCGACATACACGCCAGGCGACAGATAGGTGGGCATTGGGCCTCCTCATTCCGAGGTGAACTGTTCCCACTTAGCGTCGTACGACTGTGGTCCTCGCAGTACGTCCCCGCGGCGAGCCGATAGGGAACAGGAAGCTGCCCCATCGTGCAGTCGGACGCGCAGGCTCGAACCCGAGCGATGTCCAATCGGTTTTGTCAGTGGTCAGGTATCTCTCCCGCTGGTAGCCAGCAGATATAACGCGTTGGCGGACAGTGGGTTTCCCCATGCCGGGCGGCAGGTGGGGATGGTCAGTTGGTGTGGGTGGTGGGGGTCTGCTCGATGAGGGTGGCGGTGGCGCGGTCGAGGAATTCGCAGAACTGCTTGTGCTCGTCGGGGGTGAATCGGTCGGTGAGGGCGCGTTCGAGCACGATGACTTCCTGGTAGGCGCGGTTGAGCAGGTCGTGGCCTGTGGGGGTGAGGGTGGCGATCATGACCTTGGCGTGCACGGGCGACGGCTTGCGGTCGATGAGTTCTTTGTTCTGCATGCCGGTCAGGACGGTGGCCATGCTCTGCTGGGTGACTCCGCATGCGCGGGCCAGCTGAGCACCTGACATGGCGTCGTCGCGGAACAGGGTCAGCAGCACCGTGTATTGGGTCATGGTCAGCCCGTAGCCGCGCAGCACGGCCTCGTGGTGGGCCATGAGCGCCTGCTCGGCGCGGCGGATGCGGGTGCACACGTATTCCTCGACCGGCACGTCCGCCATGTCACAACTCCCTCAGTTGACTCAATTAGCTGATACTGCTTAAGTTCCTGAGTATCAGGATACTGAGTCAACACAGAAAGTTGTATGTGATGAAGGCTGTAGTGCTGGACACCGACGATCAGTTCCGGATCTCGGAGATTGCCGAGCCCGTGGCCGGGCCGGGCGAGGTCGCGATCCAGGTCGGCTATGCGGGGGTGCAGTACGGTGACGTGCTGGTGCGCGGAGGGCACTTCCCGATCCCGCGCCCGTTCGTGCCGGGCTTCGAAGCTGCCGGCGAGATCATCGCGGTGGGCGAGGGCGTGGACAAAGCCCGGATCGGTGAGCAGGTCGTCGCGCTGATCGGCGGCGGCGCCTACGCCGAGATCGTGACCGCGCCGGCGGTGCTGGCGATCAATGCGTCGGGCGTGGACCAGCGGAGGGCGGCGGGGTTCGGGTGGGTGACGCCGACCGCCTACGACCTGGTCCACACCGTCGGCGGGGTCCGTGGCGGGGACAATGTGCTGATCCATGCCGCGGCCGGGGGTGTCGGGTCGCTGGCCGGGCAGTTCGCCGCCGCGGCCGGCGCGCAGCGGATCGTCGGGGTGGTCGGTAACCCCGGTCAGGTCGAGTACGCGCGCCGGTTCGGCTACCACGAGGTATTGACCCGAGATCAGTTCCCCGATGTTTTGGGTGAGGAGACCTTCGATGTGATCCTGGACCCGATCGGCGGGCCCACCCGGATCGCGAGCCTGGCCCGGCTGGCGGCGCACGGCCGGATCGTGGTCTACGGCAACATCGCCACCTTCGAACCGGTCACCGTGTCGGCCAACGACCTTCTGATGCACGGCCAGTCCCTGCTGACCTACAACAGCAACCTGGCCAGCCAAACCCACCCGCAGCGGCTCGCCGACAGCGCCGCTCGCGCCATGGCCCTGGTCGCAGACGGGTCGGTGCGCATCGATATCACCGCCGAATACACCCTCGCCGACGTCGAGACCGCGATCACGAACCTGGCGGGCGGCGTCACCCACGGCAAGAGCATCGTCCACATCGGATGACCCATCGTCGGCGATCCGGCGCATGACACCTCCTCACGTGTCCTGCGCCGGATCGGTGACCGTGCTGGCAGCGATGGCGCCAGCGTCGGTCACCGCCGCCGCGAAAACCTTTGTGTCAGTGGACCTTTCGGAACAGGAAAGAGCCACTTCACCGAGGCCCTCGGTCAAGCCGCCGTCGGCGCGGGCATGACCGTCGCCTGGTTCACCATCGAGGACCTCGGCGGCCTGGTCCGCCGCCACCGTGTGGGCGACACCATCAGCAAAGCCGTCACCCGCAACGACCTCGTTATCTTCGACGACATCGGCCTCCTGCCGGTTTCCGCCGACGCCGCCGAAGGCTTCTACCGCTTGGTCGACGCCGCATATGAACGACGCAGCCTCGCCGTCAGTTCGAACCTGCATCCTTCTGGATTCGACGAGATCATGCCCAAAACCCTGGGCCGTCTGCTCCTTGGCCTCGCCGAGGGCGTACAGCGCCTCGAGGCCGTGGCGAACCTCGGCGTCGCGCGCCTCCTGCGACAGTCGACTCCTGCACCACGCCCATGTCGTCGTCACCTCTGGCGACAGCCACCGCCTCACCGAAGCCGTCAGCGGCAACGGCGTCGTCGCCCTCAACTGACCCTGGCGCCCAGGCCCCGCCAGGCGGGGCTTCCGCAACCCCATAGCGGGGGAAATCTGCTGACCGCCACTGTGTTCCACGAACTGGCCGCCGGGGAGGACCTCCTGGCCGCTAGCACGGTTTCGCCCCTCTTCGGCGTCGGTGATGCGTCAGTGACGTCGCTGCTGTCGTCAGATCTGTCGTCTGCTGTGTGTGGCGTACCACACACCATTGAATTCGACGCCTAAGGTCTGACTCGGTCCGCCCATCAGGGGCAGTTGAGTGGAGGGATTCGAAGAATGAAGTTCGAGAAGATCACTGCTGCCGTTTTCGTGGCCATCTCGGCCGTGGGTATCACTGCGGCAACCGCTCATGCAGAGCTGGCCGTGACGGAGCAGCCGACTGTGGGGGACACGACTTCCGGTGTGGATCATGGAATCAACTACCGGATCACCGCTTCGCCGGTCGACAGGGTCGTTATCGCCACCGTCGAGAATGGCAAGTTCGAGATCGCGCAGAACGGTGCGGCGGTGCTCGAGTCCGGCGACGGAGCGGCGGTGACCGAAGTGCCGCAGTGGTACGCCGTCGGCGGGCGTTCGATTGCGATTGCGCAGCACATCGGTGCGGACGGCCGCACCCTGACGCTGACACCGACCCCGACGGAAGATATTGCGCAACTGCATGACATCAGCTCCTACGACCGGCTCAAGGAGCAGATCAACAAGAACCTGCCTGGCGTCGTCGGCGGTGCCATCGTAGGCGGCCTCCTCGGGGCATGCCTGCCCCTGATATGGGGGATCAGCATCCCCGCAGGTGTGCTGATCGGTGGAACCGTCGGCGGATACGTCATGGGCGGCCCGGACTTCCTCGACGCCGTACAGGCGCTCGCCACCGGCCAGCCGTGATCACGGGCAGGTGAAATAGCCGACAAGTGGGCCACCACACGAAACCATGAGGGCGGCGAACAGGTGCGATGGCTTCCCCGCCACATGCCACCACGCTGTGGTTGCCGCTGGTCGATTTCTGGCTTTTCGACGACGACCGTCTTGTCCTGTTCGGCCACTTCGCTGGTGACGGCCAATGGTTCGGCAACGAGCAGATCGAGGATGCGGGGTGGTTGCCCGGTGACGCGCGGCATTCGAATCGGCCTGGGAGTTGGGAACTCCGCACACTGAATACCACCCTGCCCTGAAGTGACCAGCAGTAGTGCCAAGCAGGCTCGCGAGGCCCTCGGCAACCGGCTTCGGGAGATCAGGTTGGATGTGTGAATCTCGGTGCGAGAGTCGGCATCTCGCGCCGGATGGCACTTCACCAAGATATCGAAGTTCGAGAACGGCACATACGCCGGTACGTCCGAGAGTGGGCCACACGACGGCGTAGGAGGTTTATCCCCTTCGGTCTGTCTCAGTTCTGTTCCCGCCCGTGCCCGCGTTGACGTTGGCGTTCCGCGCGTTCGCGCTGCTGGTGTATAGAGCGGTCCCGTTCAGCCTCAACGCGTGCCCTTGCCTGGTCAGGATCGATCATCTGGTGTGGGCTGTCGCTGTTGAGTCCCATAATTCCCATGATCTCCGGCGATAGCCCGGCCTCTCTAGCTAGCGCTCGGGCGTTCTCGCGTTCCTGCTCCGGCGTCCGCTGCGGTACAGGTGGTGGCATCGGAGGTTCTTGACCGCGTGTGGGTTTCATCTCGAGGACTATGTCTTTGCGGTCGTTCTCTCGCTCTTCCCTCCGCGCGGCTAGCCTCGGGCATTCGCCGAAATCCCCCAACGTGGGCTGGTGTAGCGAAGAAACATGCTTCGACCTGTGATTATCAGCTCTGCTGAGGTAGGACCGCCGTGGTCTGAGGGGCACCTTTCTGGTGGACGTGGGCGGCGGGTAATCGGGGCAGATGCGCGGTTCTATATCGGGACACCTGAGCGGCTCGACCTGGCCCCGGTTTGCCGTGTCGGTGGGCCCGACGCCTACGAGTGGGCAGGCGCCAAACGGGTTGCCCAGGCGGCAACTTCGGTCAATGGCTCCGTTTTCAGCTGGTATACGCGGCGGTTGGCGTGCTCGACGTAGGTCACCAGTCCGGCGCGACGCAGGATGCTCAGGTGCTGTGACACGGTCGACTGGCAGGTGGTGAAGTTGTTGGCCAGTTCACCGGCCGTGTGCGGCCCTCCCGCGAGCAGGTCGATGATCTTTCGACGGGTCGGGTCGGCGATCGCCCGGAAAACATCCTCGGTAGCTGCTGGTCTGGCCATAACCTGCAATGATAGAGTTTCGCCGAAACTCGATAATGAGGAGTCTTGATGCGATTCGTGTCCGTGGTGTCAGTTCCGGTGAGCGACCAGCAGCGAGCCAAGCGCTTCTATGTCGAGCAGCTGGGTCTCGATGTGATCGCCGAGGCCCCGTTCGGCGATGAGCTGCGCTGGATCCAGGTCGGTATTCCGGGTGCCGAAACCAGCCTGACCCTGGTCAACTGGTTCGATGAGATGCCTGCCGGATCGCTGCGCGGGCTGGTCATCGACTGCGAGGACCTCGACACGGACTACCGAACGTTGGTCGAACGCGGGGTCCCGTTCATCGGGCCGCCCGAGCCACAGCCCGGCGGCATCTTCGCCATCCTTGTCGACCCGGATGGGAATCGGATCAGCCTACGACAGGCTGGGAGTTAGCTCGTCCATCGATATCGTCCGGCACTTCATTGCCGGATATGCGCGAAAGGCGC
Organism: Nocardia pseudovaccinii; assembly: GCF_050942345.1. Taxonomy (NCBI): domain Bacteria; kingdom Bacillati; phylum Actinomycetota; class Actinomycetes; order Mycobacteriales; family Nocardiaceae; genus Nocardia; species Nocardia pseudovaccinii. The sequence continues at coordinate 7,671,809 of NZ_CP192074.1, read as the reverse complement.
TCTGAGCTGCGATAATCCGGTGTGCTGAAGACTGGAATACGCAGGATCGGAGCACCTTTCTGGTGGGGAAGTCTACTTCGCCGTACCCGCGGCTGGCCGTGGACGGGCATGGTTCGGGGGTAGTGTCGCAGGCCGGAGCGGTGCTGCTGGTGCGGACCGCGGAGAGAATTGGGCTGGTCGAGGGCTTGTCGGCGGCGTTGATGCCGTGGCGCAAGCCGATGGCGTCGCATGATCCGGGCAAGATCGTGCTGGATTTGGCGATCTCGATCGCGATCGGCGGCGACTGCGCTGCCGACATCGCTCAACTACGTTGTGAGCCCGGCGTTTTCGGAAACGTTGCTTCGGATCCGACGGTGTCGAGGCTGGTCGCCGATCTCGCTCGGAACGCACCGAAGGTGCTCGCGGGGATCGCCGCAGCGCGGGCCGATGCTCGGGCAGCGGCGTGGGCATTGGCCGCGCAGGCGGCACCCGATCACGACATCAGCGCTGCGGATCCGCTGGTCATCGATCTGGATGCAAGCCTGGTCGACGCGCACAGCGACAAAGAACGAGCTGCGCCGACATTCAAGTGCGGATATGGATTTCACCCATTGAATGCGTTCATCGACCACGGCCAGGACGGGACCGGAGAACCCGCCGTGCTCGAACTGCGACCCGGCAACGCCGGCAGCAATACCGCAGCCGACCACAAACAAGTTCTCGACGCCGCGCTCGCGCAACTACCGTGGCGGCCCGGCTACCGCGTCGGCCGAAAAGTGCTGGTGCGCACCGATGCCGGTGGCGGCACCCACGAATTCCTCACCCACTGCCACAAACGCCGGGTACAGTACTCGGCCGGGCTCACCCTCACCGAGACGATGACCGAGGCCGTCGACCAAGTCCCGAAACATGCCTGGACACCGGCTTACAACGCCGAAGGCGAGCCCCGTGCCGGGGCGTGGGTCGCCGAGATCACCGGCATGCTCGACCTGACCGGGTGGCCGCCCGGGATGCGGATCATCATCCGCAAGGAACGCCCGCACCCCGGCGCGCAACTGCGATTCACCGACCGCGACGGACTCAGGTTGACCGCATTCGCCACCAACACCCGCCGCGGCCAGCTCGCCCACCTCGAACTGCGTCACCGGCGCCGCGCTCGCTGCGAGGACCGGATTCGTCATGCCAAGAACACCGGGCTACGCAACCTGCCCTACCACGACTACCAGGCCAACCGAATCTGGCTCGCGCTCGTCGCACTCGCGCTCGACCTACTCGCCTGGATGCCGATGCTCGCCCTCGCCGACCACGAGGCACGCCGCTGGGAACCGAAAACCTTACGGCTACGTCTGTTCTCGACTCCCGCCCGCCTGGCACACCACGCCCGGCAAACCCACCTGCGATTGTCGGCCCACAACCCCTGGACCGAACTCACGCTTACCGCACTGGCCCGCCTACAACCCGGATAACCAGCCCAAAACCGCCCCTACAAGTCGAAGGCCAACCATTCCCGGGCCCGTGGAACCCGGCAGCCACCCCGCTGAACGGGACCCCGCCGCTGCCATCTTGCGGCCGGCACGGCCGCAGACGGCAATCCGAACCCGATCAGGCCAGCACATCACCCCAATGAAAGATCGAGGCTAGCACTTGCTCTTTCTGTGCATCGCTGAGATATGAGCCGAGACTGTTGACCATCTCCCGCGCTTGCGCTTCCTCGCGCTCGCGGACCTCTCTTGCCTTCAGCGTGGGGTCGGTGCGCTCTCTGGCGACGGCTGCCGGTTCCGCCTTATCCGGGTCGCTTTCTCTGATGCGTGCGTCTGCGGGTTCTCGTTCAACCGCTCTACTCTCGGGTGCTTTCTCCCGTTCCCGCTGCGGACGCTCTTTCTCCCGCGCCGGTTCCTCCCGTGATTTCGGCTCCCGCGCCCGGACAATCTCGCGGATCTTCTCCAACCGTTTACGTGCGCGGTCAGCACGAGTCAGCTCGTACGCCCTGATCAATTCGAGTTGTTTGGACATCAAGGATTGCCCGAGCCGGACAGCTCGCGCCGCATCGGCGCGGGAAACTATCTCGTGATGAAACCTGCCGGGAAAATCGCGAGACAATTCGTGCATGTCCTCGCGTACTTTATCGGGAAGCTTCTCACCTTCGACCGTTTCCCAAGTGCTGTGTGTCAACTGGTGGGATTCGAGCCCTGCCCGCTCCTTTTTTAACTGCTCGTGGGCATCCCGCTCATTGACCCTACCCGATTTGCGCTCCACACTTCGAGTTCCTCGGCCTTCGGTCCGCGCTGAATCCAGGACTCGTGGACCTTCACTGGTCCGGATCTCGAATTGACGGACCCACCCTTTTTCCGGGGTCTCCCCCCGCTCGTGCGCCCTGCCCAGTTCGAAATACAGACCCTTTTCGTAGTTGGACAGGTCGCGTCGAACAGTGTCATATTCATCGGGCACGTCAGTACCCACCCCCCCGTTTAACGTTTACGCGAAGAATCAGACCAGGTGCGTGCTGCTATGTGACGGCTCGGGTTTTCCGTGCCCGGCGAACAGCTTCGGTGATGTTGTATTCGATCATCTCGGGTCCGTCACCGTCGTCGAACAGGCGCTTCGCTATCGACACCATAGACACGTCGGAGATCCGGTCGTCGCCGAGCCGCACGGACGGCCCGAAATCGTCGTACAGTGGCGGACCCCATTCCGGTATGTTCATCCAGCCATAACCCGCGCGCCGCACGTAGCATTCGCCAAGGAACAGGATGAATTGGTCTGCGGAGTCGCGGTTTTCTATGGCGAAGAATCCGGCCCGGTCGCCGAACAACTCTTTCGCCGCTTCCATGATCCGAGTCGACATCGGCGGTTTCCACCATGGCGAATCGCTGGTCATGTCGGGGATGGTCCGGGTAAGGAATGCCTGCACCTGTGATTCGATGCGTTCGGGCGCAACCCAATCCAGCCATGCTTGTGTTTTCTCATCGAATTCGATTTCGAAACCTATTTGTTCGTCATTCCCCACGCTGATGCCTCCGTGTGGTCGTCGTTGCCCGTCTGTGTCAGTGTCTCATTGCCGTTCGACACGTGTGCTTGGTCGGAGCACCCCCGCGTCGATCAAAGTCCAGACAGCCTCATGCTTTGCGCCGCATGAATCGGCGTCGCAGTTGATGCGCGCACGGAATACGCGGCGCGCTTCATCGACGCTGTACGGGTAGTCCGGTGCACGGTGGCACTGGTCGCGAGCGATGCGAGCGAGTATTTCCGTGCTGGGACGTTCCCCGTCGACATGCATCGGGCGGTCGACAAGGTACGGCAGCACATAGAAGACCACAACGCCCAACGTCAAAACCCCGGCGACGGTGGTGCATACAACTCCAGTAGTCGACACTGCTAGTCGACCTCCGTGTCGTCTATCGAGATCGGCTCGACGGCGATCACGGCGTGCTCGTCTAACTGATGAAGGTCATCCAGTGCGAACGCGAACGTCTGGCCGATAAACCCGTGATCGTCAACAGGTGCCCATGATCCGTCGTCGTGCTGCAACCAGCCTGCTGGGCGATCGGATCTGGTGTTGGCGTCGCGCAGCGCGAGAACAATTGCGCGGCTTGCGCTCTCGATATCGGCCGTGCAGTAGTGGCAAATGCCGGTATTCGGCTGGGCGTCCTCATAGGTGCAGCGGGGGCAGAGCTTCACTTTCGGCTCACCGAGCGCCATTTGGCACCTCTGTGGGTGGTTCGTAGTCACCGGTGCCGGAGGACTCGACACCCCGGCACCGGGACGGTTCTTCGGGATCGGTCTGAAAGTCGAACTCGCTGATCGCAACGCCGAATTGTGCAATCACTTCGGCGGGTGGCGGCTGGCACCAACCGACGAGTTCGGGCCTAGGTGGGCCGACGAACGGAATACGTTGCGGTACTGCCTGATGTTCGTTGGCTATGCCCGGCGTCATACTCACTAGCGTCGCCCTGGGCGTATCGGATCGATGCGTGAATGCGTCCACAGCTGTTCACGTTCGCTTGGGCCGCCGCGCGGCGGGCGCATTGCGCTTAAGCTGGGCTTATGGATAACGGCGCAATCGTCGGGGCACGACTTCGCCAGGTACGGGAGTCAGCTGGGCTGTCGCTGTCGCAGCTTGCCGCTCGCGTCCCTTGGGGTAAGACAACGCTGGCCTACTACGAAACCGGTGAACGCACCGCGACGGCGGACGTTATTTCGTGCTACGAACGAGTATGCGCACCATTCGCCGATGCCGTTACCTCCGTCGAGGTGTTGGGACGTGCAGACGTGGATAGGCGCAGCTTCCTGCGAAAAGCCGCCTACAGCGCTGCGCTGTCCGCCACCGGTCTCGTCGCTCAGTCCGACCTTGCCCGGTTGATCCGAGTAGACGACACACGCCTGGTCGGGATGCCAGAAATCCTTGCAGTGCAATCGGTTACAGATGCTTTTATCAAGCTGGATGAAGCTCGCGGAGGGGGAGTCGGCCGGACTGCGATTGCCGAACTCCTGGCTACCGACATTGCCGCCATGCTGCGAGCTCGATACCCCGACGAAAAGACGCGGATGCACGCGTTTTCAGCCGCCGCTGAGCTGGCCTACCTGGCCGGATTCAAGGCGCACGACTCAGGCGATGACGGCGTTGCACAACGGTACTTCCTCGGCGCGCTCAGGCTGGCCGAAGAATCGAAGATGACCGGACAAGATGCATTCGTCTTCCGCATCCTTGCCCTGCAAGGCACCGACATTCGGCAACAGAAATTCAGCATCGACCTTGCCACGGAATCCGAACGCCGCGCCGCCGGGAAGATCGGCCCAGACGCAATGGCACTGTTCACAGTCGCCGTTGCCCGCTGTCATGCCGAAACAGGCAACAAGCCAGAAGCTCTCGCCGCCCTGCGCCGGGCCGATCCGTACATCAACGCAGCGATGACCAGCGAGCAACCACGATGGATTGCGCTGTGGTGCCCGAACAAAGCGACCGTGGTCGACCAGTCGGCCAAGTCCCTGCTAGCGGTCGGAGAGCTTACCGCCGCCGAGCAGCACTACCAGCTTGCTACCACTATCTGGTCACCCGACACACACGCGCGGGTATACGCCCTGACGGCAGCCGAAACCGGGCTGATCCGGTGGAGGATGGGCGACCACACAGGAGCCGTGTCGATGTGGCAGCCATCGGTAGAAGTCTTGTCGGCAGTGAATTCGGCACGAACCACGAAGGTATTGGCCAAGATACGCCGGACGGCACCGCAAGCATTCACCGCCACAGGAGAGTTGCTCACGGTCTGAGTGGAACCCGGTTGCCGACGCCGGGCTGCAGTCGTTTGCGACCAGTTCGCTCCTGCGCGCCGCTCGAAGTGTGGCTGTCCGGCAAAGCAATCGATGGCACAAAGGCATACAAGGGCGGCCCACGCGGAGCAGGGTAGTACTCGATGCCACAGATGGTGCTCGACCTGCCGAAGTGCTGGTCTCCGTTCGGCACTGTGCAGGCCCGCATCGGCGAACTGGAACAGGCGTGCACAACATGGACGTCCACGCTCGACGCAATGGACGGCGTCCAGTCGGGGCGCACCAGAAATGTTGCCCGCGACATACGCGCAACCGTGGCACAGTACCGGCATATCGCGGGCATGAGCGAGATCGATTTGCGGGCTGAGGAATATCTAGCCGCGAGTGGAACGTAGGACAGGGGTCATATGGCAAACGAAGTGTTCGAAGTTGTGCCGGTCGCACATGTGATCGGTGGCCGAAGCGAACCGACAGACGATCACTGGGGAGGTACCGAGACAATCATCCGCATAGATGACCCTCGGTTCACCGAAGAGTCCGTGCAGGGCTTGGACGCGTTCAGCCACCTCGAAATCGTCTTCCGGTTCCATTTGACCGATCCAACGGACCTGCACTTCGGTGCACGCAGTGCCCGCGACAACCCGGCATGGCCCAAGGTCGGGATCTTTGGACATTGAAATATGCGGCGCGTCAACTGGCTCGGGGTTTCCCGGACTCGACTGCTTCGCGTTGACGGCTTGGACTTGCACGTAGCCGAGCTGGACGCGGTGGACGGTACTCCTGTGCTGGACATCAAGCCATGGTTTGCGGAGTTCGGGCCGCGTGGCGAGATCCACCAGGCACCATGGTCAACCGAGATGCTGAAAGACTATTTCTAAGTAACGCAAAGCGCTGAGTGGTCATAGTGTCGTCAGCACGAATCGCTTGCCCGGATCGATCATCTTGCGCACGGTCATGCCCTTGGCGTATTCGCCGAGGGCCGTCATATTCCAGCCGTACGCGTCGCGGGTGAGCATGCACATGAACACGCCCGTGGTCGGCTCGCCTTTGGATAGTTCGAAACGCACCAGCTCCGTATCGGATTGATCGTCTACCAAGCGGCAATACGCCCGGTTCACCTAGTCGAACTTGTGGCCCGCGAACGAGTTCACGGTGAAGACCAGTGCGTAGACCTCGGGTGGTAGCGCGGTGAGGTCGACCGTGATGACCTCGTCGTCGCCTTCGCCGTGGCCGGTCAGGTTGTCGATCGAGGCGGCACTCGACAGTATCGAGCTCGCCGCGGGACGTCCGCATATCGTGAAGCCGAAAGTTCAGCCCCAACCTACGACGTTCGAAGACGAACTCACCGAGGACGAGTTGATCGAGCTCAACGAGCGGCGCAATCAGTCCTGGTTCCGCTAGCTCGCGCCGTTGTCCCCGGCCAGCACAGCGTTGAGCCTTGTTCTTGCACAGGCTATTCGGCGAAGCGGATCCACTCCTGCGCGGCGACCACTACCGCGCGCTGCGTCCGGGCGTTGGCTATTCGTCCATGGCTCGTCACGGCGACCGCCGGACGATCGTTTCGGCGGTGGCGCGTATCGCGAGTTCACATGGATGCGGATGCTCGGCGGAGGGCGTCGAGGGTGGTCTCGGGGGAAGTGTTGAAGCAGAATCGAATTCCCGGGGCCGCCTCGACTATGGCGTTGACGATGTGCTCGAACAGCAGGGTGTGGTCGGGGAAGGCTCGTATCGCACCGCCGATCATCACGAGGTCGAATCGCTTGTCGGCGAGCAGGGTTCGGATTTCGGTTTCGGCTTGGTCGGGCGATGCGCCGACCAGGTATGGGGTGATATCGAATTCGGTGTCCCGTAGGGCATCATTCGCGGCGCCGATCCTGGCGGTCAGTTGTGCCTCGTCCAGGTCGGGGAAGCGGTTGTAGTCCATGGCTTGTGGATGCAATCCGATGGTCAGTGCCCTGGGCCGTACGACTGGTTCGGTCATTGAGAGTCCTCTGTGGAGCGTGGGGCCCGCGCGGTCGCGTGGGATCGTGAGGTCAGGTTCGACACAATTGCTTTGTAAGCAAAGGTAATTTACTGGGCAAGGTATGTCAACAGAGCCCGGTCTATCCCTGGACGACAGCGTTCGAGCCATCGCGCTGCTCCCGCCACGGCTGGTCGGGCGTGCGAAACGCGTGCCGGTTGCACAGCTCGGGTTGGCGCCGCGTCATCTGTCGTGGGTTCGGGTCACAGCAATCGGGGGAGCGGACGATGTGTCACTTGCCCGCCGCAGCTTTGACATCCGACGCCAGTTTGGACAGCGCGTCGGCCGTGATCGCGACGTTCTCGAATTCGGCTTTTACGCCTTGTTCCGCGAGCCGCGCCGGGACGGTGTCACCGGGCTTCACATCACTGGGCAGGACGCCCACCGTGACTATCTGGTGCGGCGAGAATGCGACAACAGTGTAGGACTTTTCGTCGATGGTCACGACGGCCGGGATATCGGATCCGGTCTTCATATCGACGTCCGGGCTGAACCGCTCCCGATTTCGTACCGCCTGGCCGGTAGTGGCCTCTCGATACTTGGCAGCCATAAGAGATTCGAGCCTCGACTTGAATCTCGTGGTCACCTTGGCCTGCGCCGTCTCGTACGGCTCACCGGGGTAGTGCTGCGCGATGAGATTTTCGATGACTTCTTTTCGGAGGAAGTCCTTGTCACTCATCTGGTGTTCGCCCTGAGGTGTGGTGGACATGCGGCTGTAGCGATCGTGTTCCTCCGCGAGTTTGTACTTCTGGCGTTCGCTCGACTTCGCTTCGTAGATCTTGTGAATCCTGACCACACGCCTGTCGTTCTCCATGCCGAGAGTTGCGAGAATCCCGTCGGTGAGAGATCGGCCGCCCATGCTGAGACGACGTCCCGCTATGAATTCCGGCTGCGGTCGTCCCTTGGCATCCTGCGCTGGTTTGCCGGGCTTCGAGGGATGCGTCCTGGCTTTGGCGCGGGCCAGCATTCCCTCCATGATCGCCGACTTGATCAGATTGACGTTGGGCGCTTGGTCGAAGACATGGGTGATCTCAGCTCGGTCGAGTCCGCGGGCCTGCAGCTTTGTCGCAGGGGGTTTATCCCATTGGATCCCCTTGCCCGCTTTGGCGGCCGTCACCTGCGTCGCGCGTTGTACTTCCGCGTGCACCGCCCAGTGATCGCCCTGCTGCACGGGCTCGACCACCTGCAATCCGTACCGCAGCCGGACCGCGCTCAGCAGCGGTCGCAGCACACTTTCGCCGACTGTCTTGCCGGAGAATCGGTTCGCGATCGACACACCGGTCGCGAGTCCACTCTCGAGCCGCTTCTGCTTACCCTCCGGGCTGTCGTCGCCTCCCCGAAGCTTGGCCTTCACCTTGTCCGCGGCTCGTCCGGCCGCCTTCCCGAGTTTCGAATTCTTCAACTTCCCCACGAACTTCTTCCCGTACTTCACCGCGACACCGATGAGCTTGTCGACCACCTGGCCGACTGGCTTCTGCACCGTCTCCAGGATCTTCTTGATCTTGTCGGCAATTCCGCCGAGGCCGAGGAGGCTGGCCAGGCCGCTGATGAGCATGGGGACGGTCTTGGCGAGGGTGCCTTCGATCAGGGCGGCGACTTTGCCGACACCGCCGGAGGCGATCGATTCGACCGAATCCAGTACCGAGTCGACGAATTCCTCGAGGCGCTCGGCATTGTCCACGAACCACATGACCGCGTCGTAGATCATCTTGCAGGCCTTGACGAAGGCCGCCGCAGGGTTGAGTAGTGAGATCAGCCAAGTGATTCCGGCCGTGATCACTTTGCTGATCACGAATTCCCGGATCTGGCCCATCACTTGCTCTTTGAGGTCGGTGATCTTCTGCGCGATCCACTTCCACAGTCCCGGAATGCCTTCGGTGACGATCGCCTTCACGAAATCGACGGCACCCTCGATCTTCTGCATCGCGGGTTCGCCGACCACCTTGACGATGCGCGCGCGGATCGAGTTCCAGGTGAGGCCGAGCAGTGAAAGCAATAGCGTAATAATGCCTTTGAGGTCGAACTTCGCCGGAATCTCGATGCCTGCCTCGGCGAGGGCGCCGAACAGCCAGCCCTGCAGCCCCTTCTTCAGGTGCGTCCCGATATTCGACATGAAGTTGCTGATCCCGGCCTTGACCGCATTGACGAAATTGCCGAGGAAGGCGATCGGATCCTTGATGATCTTCTCGACCGCGCCCGCCGCCCGCGCCAGTACGCCCAGGAGCATGTCCTTCAGCTTTTTGATCGTCTCGATCGCGCCGCCGACCGCATCGATCGTCTTGCCGACCAGCCCCTTGTTCTCGTCCTGAAGTTTCTTGATCTCCTCGTCGATTCCGTCGCGCGCCTCGCTGTAGCGGGTCGCCAGATCGTCGACCAGCGACTGCTGCTTCTCGTCGACGGATTTCTCCAGATCCGAGAATTGCGAGCCGATTTCGTCGACGGCCTGCCCCGCGAGCTTCCGCAAATTAGCCGGTTGGTCGGCGACGAACTTCTGAACTTGCGTGCGCCCCTGCGCAATCCGCTCTTTGGCGCGATTCAACTCGGTTCCGACGGTGTCGGCGATATCGCTGATGACCGCCGACATTTTGGACTCGTAGAGCTTCTTGGATTCCAGGAAGAGGTTGTTCGCCTCGGCAGGCATATCGAGGAGCAGGTCCTTCACCCACAGGGTTGGTCCGAGCGGGCCGCCGTAGCGGCGCAGCTTGTACTGCCACATCCGCTCCTTGTGGTCGGCCGTGAACGCCTCCTTGGCCTTGCGTTCGCCCTCCTCGAACTTCTGGGCCACCAAACCGTCCAGACCGGTGAGGATCTGTTCTACCTCGGTCTTGGTGGCGTCGAAGAATTTCTTGATCTCCCCGGTGATGCGCGCGCGTTCGGCCTCGTCCTTGGCTTTGGCGGCGTCCTTGCCCGCTCCCGTGGCCTGCAGTGCGGCGGACTTGGCCGAACCCATCGCGGCCAGACCGGTTTTCGCGCTCGCACCGGCCTGATCCTTGGCCGCGGCGAGGGTGGCGGCTTCCTGCTGGCGGAATTGCGCGGGCGCTGCGGCGTCGTGGGCCTGCAGCTCCTTCTTGGCGTCCAGCGCGCCGGTGAATTCGGGCTCATTGGATTTCGCGAGTTGTTCGTCGGTGACCCCTGCCTCGGCCATTTTCGCGTTGGTCTCACAGCTGCCCGCGCCGAGCTGGACCTGTTCGGTGGGTGCGGGTTTCGGTACTGCCGCCGCCGGATCGGGCGCGACGGGTTGGCGGGCCGGTGGCGCGGCGGGGATCGTGGTGACCGGTTTGTCTTTGGCAACGGAGGTGTCCGGTGTCGCCTTGGTGGTGTCGGCGATGTTCTTCGCCGAGGCTTCCTTGCCCGCGCCGACCTTGCCGAGCACCTCGTTCTTGACCTGATCGGCCTTGCCCGATGTCGCGAATTTATCGGCCTCGTCGAGATTCTTGGGCGCTTTGGCCGCGATCGCGGCATTGACCGCGGCGATGAATCCGGCCTTGTCGAAGCCCGCCGGCTTCGCTGCCGCCATGGTCGCGGTGTGGGCGGCTTTGGCCTGTGCGTCTTTATCGTCGGCCGGTGCGACGGCAGCGTCCCGGGCCGCCTCGACTTCCTTCGCCGGTGCCGGATGTGCTTTTGCCGCGGCCGATTCCGCCGCTACCTGATCGGTCGCCGCCGCGAACTTCGGATCCTGCTTCGGTGTCATCGGGGTCGGAGCCACGGTGGGCGGCAGACATGCCGACGCCCCCTCGCCCGCGCTGAGTCGCTGAGCGAACAGCGCGGCGACGGCGCCGTTGCCAGCGGTCGCCTGCAGCCGCTGCATCGCATTCGCGGCGCCGACCGCGCGCACCGGAGTCGCCGGATTATGCGGGGGCCGAGGCAGTTTCGATTTGCGGGCGGGCTCGGGCATGCTCTGACTCCGATCGAATCACCGGCCTACGCCGACTCCTCTTCCTCTTCGCTCTGGGCGCGCTGGACATACGTTTGCGCCGTCGGCTCGTCTTCCTCCTGCTCGGCGGGCGCTTCGGTCCGCTGGACCTCGGCCGATTCGTCGGCGCAGCGCTGCACCGCGGGCCCGGCGGTCACCGCTGGCGCGGACATCACGCGGTCGGCATTGGCTACGGCCTCCCGTTCGAATCGGTCCGACGGGTCGCTGACCTTCACGCCCCCACCGGCGTCGGTACCATCGACCGGGCCGCTGCGCTGCTGCACCACATGGGTGAGTTCATGGGCGAGGGTGTGCCGTCCGGCATCCGATGACGGGTCGTAGGTGTCGCGCTGGAAGACGATATCGGAGCCCACCGTGTAGGCGTGGGCGTTGACGGATTTCGCCGACTGATGCGCGCGATCATCGGTATGCACACGCACATCGCCGAAATCCTGTCCGAAGCGGGATTCCATATCGGCGCGCACCTCGGGCTCGAGCGGGGCGCCGCCGCCGGATCCGATGACACCGTGCACCGGCGACTGTTCTTCGAATAGCGTTGTCGCACCGGCATTTCCAGCGGTTCGCTGCAATCCGAGCAGGCCGCTCGGGGTTACCGCGTCCAGCCGTCCCGACAGTGCCGCGCGCAGTTGCGCCGCCGTCGGGTCCTCGACCCGGCTCGACTTGGGGCGAACTGTTTCCTCGGCGGTCTCGTGGTCATGTGCTCGCATGATTCCTCACTTGGCGTGTCGATCCTTGTCGGCTGCGTTGTCCGTCGCGGCGTCGGTACGGGATTGCGGTACGACGCAGACGTGGTCGTCTTTCACCGCCTCCCGCCACACATAGCCCTGGTTGCAGGTATCCGGACCGTAGGTGTGGTCGGTGGCACTGACCCGTGAAGCGGCTTGGCTGTTCTCGGTTTTGGTGCGATCCGCGATCGTTTGGGCGACACATACGTGGTCGTCGGGTTTCGCGAGCCGGAAGACGAAGCCCGGCTTGCACGGTGGTCCCTGCGAGACCGTCACGGTGACCACCGTGTCCTTGGCGACCGCTGTCTTCGCGACGGGGTCGGTCGATATCACGGCACTGTCGGCGATCTTGGTATCCGGCTGTTCGACCACCTTGGTCTTCAGCCCGGCCGCGCTCAGAGCCGAGAGTGCGTCGGCCTTCGGTTTCTTGGTCACATCGGGGACCGGGATGGGCGCTGGACCGCTCGAGACGGCGACATTGACCGCGGATCCCTTGTCCACCTTGGATTTTGCTGCGGGATCGGTGGCGATGACCTTGCCAGCGGCAACGGTGGCGCTCGACTGTTCGGCGATGTCGACGGTCAAACCGACAGCCTGGATCTTCTCGGTCGCTTCGGCTTTCGGCTTTCCGACCACATCGGGTACCTCGACCTGTTCCTTACCGCCGGTGCCACCTGTACCGCCGGTCGTGGTCGGTGGAGCCACCGTGGTGGTCGGTGTGGGACCGGTCGACACCTTGAGAACGATCTTGCTGCCCGGTTCCTTCTTTTCCCCCGCCGCGGGACTGCTCGAGATCACCAACCCTTTGGCAATTGCCGGATCCGGCACTTCGATGGACCGCTCGACCTCGAATTGCCCCGCTTTCAACGCGGCCTCGGCATCGGCCTGCTTCAACCCCTCGACATTGGGCACCTCGATCAGGCATCCGCCGTCACACGGCCCGATCGACACGAACAACTGAACCGGCTCACCGTGCTTCAACTCATATCCCGCAACCGGTTTGGACTCGATCACCTGGCCCAGCTGCACATTCGGATCGGCCCGCTGCACGATGACCGGCTTATAGCCCGCGTTCTCCAGGATCTGCTCGGCAGCGAGCTGGATCATTCCGGTGGTCCCCGGCACCGTGTCCTTGTGCTTGGGCACCAGCGCGATAACAGCCAAAGTCAGCGCGAGCAGGACCACCACGGCGGTCGGCACCCACCACGGGAAGACGGGAACCTGATTCCGCACACCGTTCAGCCCGATCGGGGGAGCGCCGTCGGCCGGACTCACCTGAGCAGTGAAGGCATGAGATTCGGTGCGGCCGAACCACTTTCGCGATCCGCCGACCAATACCGGCGTTTCCGCGCTCGCTCCCGGCGCGAGGGTGGTGATGGCCTGCGGTGGCTCGAAGGTCAGCGCACCGGCCCGGTCGGCGAGCACCACCTGCACGCCCAGCGGAACATTGCCGAGATTCGTGGCCACCACGGTATGCCGCGCGGGTTTGCGCCCGCGACTGGATTCCGGTTGCAGCGCCGCCTTCAACTCGGTGAACGAGCCGATGGTCACCGTGCCGGAGACCTTGTCCTCGACCCTGGCATTCACCCGCGACCGCGCGCCCACCACGAATGGCGCGCGCCCGGCCCGCACCCAGGCATCGCGTGGTGGTGCGAACCGGAGCACCGCGGTGACCTTCGCATCCGGATATACGCTGAGCACAGCGGGTTCCAGATGTGCGAACTGTCGCAGCGGACCGGCGACGCCGAGTTCGAACTCCTCCACCCGGGTGCCGGTGTTGTGTACGGTCACCGTGCTCACCACGACCGCGCCCGGATCGACGCTCAACTCGGTCGGGTCCATGGTCACCCGGACCCCGAAGCGCTGTGGGCTCGACGGTGTCGCCGGACCGTTCGGTTGCCGAGGCGCCCCTGGGAAGACCCCGGCCGTCTCGGCGCGCGTCGGGGTCGGCGGCATTGCCGCCGGATCCGAGAACGCCGTCGTCGCCCAGCCCAGGTACGTGCGGCACTGCGGATTCACGCAGAATTCGGCATTCTCGGAGTTGGGCTGTCCGCAGTTCGAACATTCGCGCACGGCCGATCTCCTTGTCGTCACGTGAGTCGAGTATGCGTGGCGGCGACGCCGCCGACAGTCGGCCGGCGTGACGGCGAAAGGGCAGCCAATACTGCCCGATCGGGCAATCCGCACTAGCGCAGGGCTTCGTGGTATTCGCCGAATTCCGTTGCCAGAGTGAGTCTTCCGAGCTTGCGGTACTCCCGGTGCACACCGGCGACGAGATCGGCGGTGCGCAGTTCTCTTCCGGCGTCGGCGGCCAGGTAGGCGGCGGTGACGACGGCCGAGCGGATATTGCCGCCGGACAATTCGAAGCCGCGGGCGCAGAAATCCAGGTCGAGATCCGTGGCTCGGGGAATCCTGGTGCCGATGCAGCGCTCCCACAGGCTGCGCCGCGCGCTCTCGTCGGGCAGCGTGTAGTTCACTACGACATCCAGGCGGCGGGTGAACGCGTCGTCCAGATTCGCCCGCAGATTCGTCGCGAGAATGGCCAGTCCGTCGAAGGATTCCATGCGCTGCAGCAGATAGGCGCTTTCGATATTCGCGTAGCGGTCGTGTGAGTCGCGGACCTCGGTGCGACGGCCGAACAAGGCGTCCGCCTCGTCGAACAACAGCACCGCGTTCACACCCGCCGCCGCGACGAAGATGCGCTCCAGATTCTTCTCGGTCTCGCCGATGTACTTGTCGACGACCGTCGCGAGATTCACGGTGTAGAGGTCGAGCCCGAGATCCGCGGCGATCACCTCCGCCGACATCGTCTTACCGGTGCCGGAGTCGCCCGCGAACAACGCCGTGACGCCGCGGCCACGTCCGCCGCCCGGCCGCATCCGCCACTCGTCGAGCACCAGTGCGCGCTGCCTGGCGCGCAACGCGACCTCGCGCAGTTGGTCGAGCGCCGGCGCGGGCAGCACCAGATCCGGCCAGCCGACGCCGGGTTCGATCCGGCGGGCCAGTCGCTCGAGGCCCGCGCCGTTCTGGGCGCGGGCGCCGCGGCGTAGATCCGCCGCAGAGACCGGCCGCCCGGACAGTTCGGCGTACGCGGCGGCCGCTGCGGCGGCGCGCGCGACTTGTTCTGGGGTCAGCACGAATTGCATCGTCGCGGCCGCTGGGTCGAGTTCGTCGGGCAGTAGGTCATCGAGGGTGCTGCGCCACATGCGGGTGCGGTCCTCGGCATTCGGTGGCTCGATATCGAAGGTCAGCGGCTGCCGGGCCACCCATTCCGGATCCCATACCGCCGTGCCGACCAGTACGACGCAGGCCGACGCCTCGGCGATCTGCCGGATGGTTTCAGGTCGTTCGGTGAAAACATCGATACCGGCCGCGATCAGCACCGCTCCGGTCAGTCGTGCCTCGAGCACCGCGGCGGACAGTAGGTCCGAATGTTCGGCGACCCGGCGCAGGTCGATGATCAGTGCGGCGCGATCGTGGTGTCGCGCGGCTGCTACGGCGGCGGCGACACCGCCCCCGCCGGGACGTTCCCGTAGATAGAGCAGCGGCGCGCGGGTCCGCAGTGCCGCGACCAGTCGGGAATCGGCGGCGTCGGGGCACGGCGGTTCCGGCGAGATCGCCTGGCGCAGTTCGGGTTCGGGTGTGTTGTCACCCAAGAGGTATCCGACGACGCGGTCCGGTACACGCAGTGTCCTCGACAGCAGCGGGCGGTCCGCGTCGTCGACCGCGATCAGACCCCCGCGCACCAGCGCGCCGGTCGCGGCGAATCTGGCGCGCCCCTCCGCCGCTGCGGCGGGCACACCACACAGCGAAAGGGCAAGGCCCACAGTCGCTCTGCGACGGGTCACGTCATCATTGAGATAGCCGTACAGCCATTCGAACCTGGCGTCCACATCCGGTATCAGTGCGACGAGCAGGATTTCGACATCGAGGGCATCGAGTCCGAATGCGTCGACCACCTGCGCGAGCCGCACCTCCTTGCCATCGGCCCGCGCCGCAGCGGCGGCGGAATCGGCATCGATGACGCCCTGTGCCTCCGGTTGATCCGGGCCGACCGGCTCGTGCTGGGTCCGCAGCAGCCGATCGACCGCGTCATCGGAGAGATACAGACCGCGAAACGGGTCGTCCGGCTGCGGGTCGCCGACGCGGCGCTGCGCGACCGCCCGGCGCACTCTTGCCTCGACAATTCCCAAGCGGGCCAACAGATATCGCAGACTCGACGCACTCACCGCGATACCGCCTTGCGTGGCGCGTCGACGGTCGCACCGTCGCGGTCCTGCATACCGACCGTGACACCGTCGGTGGCGGGCGGCGCGGCAGGCAGCCGTCGGCCACCGTCCGCGGGGGCGGTGACGACGAGATCCAGCGACGGCTTCAACTCCCCGCCGAGTGCCGACCAGACGTCGGCGAAAGAGCGATCCTCCGGCGGTGGCAAGGCGATATTCAATGCCACCGGCAAGCCGATATCGCCCAGCGTCCCGGTCAGCGAGGCGGGCGGAATCTGGTCGTGGCGCAGGAAACACGACAGCAGCGCCGACAGCAGTCGATGCTCGTCCTCGGGCCGCTGGGTCCACGCCGTGATCAGGTAGGAGAGTTTGAAATACCGGGGACCTTGGTGTCGGTTGACCACGACACCGCGGTCGTCGTACTCGTTGATGAGCCCGCGCTGGCGTCGCCGCAGATCCTCGCGGATGTCGTAGAGAAACATATTGACTGTCGGCGAATTGCGCCGCGCGGCCCAATCTTTGGTCGGCGCGTCGAACACCACATCGACCTCGTTCCGATCGACCGCATCGGCTCCGATCAGCGTCCGCAGCGCCTCGTCCACCTCGACGAACACCGTGTCACCAGCCTTAGATCAGGCCCTGGCGCAGCGCGTAGGCCACGGCATGGGACCGGTTGCGCAACTGCAGGCGGCTGGTGATGTCGTGCAGCGCATTTTTGATGGTGCGCTGCGAGTAGCAGAGTTTGGCGGCGATCTCGGCCGTGTCATCGCCCTCGGCGACCAGGCGCAGGATCTCGATCTCCCGCTGCGAAAGACCGGTCAGGCTGAGTCCGCGCGGATGCAGCACTTGGCGCTGCAACCGGCCGACCTGATCGAGCAGCCGGCCGAGCAGATCGGGCGGCACCGTGCCTTCGCCGCGCGCCGCGGCACATGCCGCACGGGCCAGGCGTTCGGCCGAAGCGTCCTGCCGGCGCACCAGTCCCGCGATTCCGGCCTCGACCGCCGCGGCCAATCCGTGCTCGTCGAAATCGGATGCGACGAGTACCGGACGGCAGCTGCCGCGCTGCAGGCGCCGCAGCGTCTGCAGGGTGGACTCGTCGACGGTATCGGCGACGACCAGTGCGACGACGGCCCGTGTCGGATCGTCGGCGACCAGCACCTCCGTCCGCGACCGCAACTGGGCGATGAGACCGGCGCGCGAGATCGGGTCGCGCGCGTCGACATAGACCGCGGTTCTCTCCATCGGAGCACCTCTCGTGAGGACTGGGCTTCGAGTGCTCTCGATGCCTGGAACTCGAGCATCCGCGGACTTCTAACCGTGCACTCATCAAGAACTAAACGTGCAGGTCGTTGCCCGTTCGGGCACGGTATTCGAGGGCATCGGCGCAGGTAGGGGCCGATATTGTTCGCGGCGGTCACGATCGAGGCGGCTGCGCGGTGGCGGACCGGGCAGATGCGGTGCGGTGGGTGCGCGGCCACGCTGTTGTCCATTCCGCATTCGAGCGCGTGGGGACACCTGGATGGGATCGATTCGTAATAACCGCGAACCGCATCGTCGGCTGGCGATGGTGCTGGTGTTGGTGGCGATGGTCGTCGTGATGGCGGTGGGTGGTCTGCTGTCCGGGAATCGGATCGGGTACGCGGGCGCCGCGCCGGTCTCGACCTCACCCGGTCCGGCTCCGGTCACCGCTTCGCCCGGTCCGGCTCCGGTCACCGTTGTCACCGGAACCACTGTGCCGCCGGTGGTTTCGTCATCTGCTCGGGTCGTGCCGACAACCGCTACGACGACTACGACATCGGCCGTACCGTTGCGAACGACGGTTGCCGCCACGACGGTGACTTCGTCTGGGACCGCGACAAGCACCGGGGCGACGACAAGCACTGGGCCGACGACAACGACCACGACATGCCCGAGCACGACAGGACCGACCACTGTGACCGGTCAGCCTTGCGGCACCAAAGTACCGGTTTGTCCAACAGTCACAACAACGGTCACCAGCTCGGCCGTTCCGTGCATCGAAACCAAATCCGGTATCTCCTCGACGATTTCAACCATCGTGACGACGACGATATCGACAACGGCGACCACAACCACGGACCGCCCGGTGGTCGTGACCAATGACGTGCAGATCCCGCCGCCGCCGCGCAATCAGCCCGCCCCTGAACGCACGGTCCCCGACGATCTCTCGCAATCGTCGCCGTGCGCGGTGATCACCGGCCCGATGGCCAAGGGCCAGTACACGGTTTCGTCGCCGTTCGGTCAGCGCGGCGGTGAATTCCACCGCGGCATCGATCTCGCCGCGCGGGAGGGCACCCCGATTTATGCGGCGCTGGACGGCAAAGTCTCGGCGGCAGGACCGGCAACCGGATTCGGGAACTGGATCGTCATCGACTCGACGACATCCACCGGTCAGGTCTCGACCGTCTACGGACATATGTACGACAACGGTCTGCACGTCAAAACCGGTGACATCGTGAAGGCGGGTCAGCACATCGCCGATGTCGGCAGCAATGGCCAATCCTCCGGCGCTCATTTGCATTTCGAGTTGTGGCAGGGCCTGCGACTGGGCAGCGGTAAGGCCGTCGATCCCGCGCCGATGCTGGAGCAGGCCGCGCCCGCGGCGTCGCAGTCGGCGCTGAAGATCGCGCATGCGATAGCCGACTGTGCGGTGCGTCCGGGGACGGGCCTCGCGCCGGGCAAGGTGCCGCAGGAATTCGTGCCGTGGTTGGTCAAGGGTGCCGCCGAATGCCCGAACAGCGGTATCACCGCGCCGCTGCTGGCCGGACAACTGAAGGCGGAGAACAACTTCAACTACGGTGCGAACGCTCCGGTGTCGTCGACCGGTGCCAGGGGCCCGGCGCAGTTCATGCCCGGCACCTGGGAGACCTGGAAGGTCGACGCCGACAACAACGGTGTCGCCGATATCAACAGCATTGCCGATTCCGTTGTGGCACAGGCGCATTTCATGTGCAAGAACTGGAAGGACACCTCGGCCGGGGTGAACAGCGGTTCGTTGCGGGGCGATGCGGTCGATCTCGCGTTGGCCGCGTACAACGCGGGCTTCGGGGCGGTCCAAGCCGCGGCCGGTATGCCCTCCGGCGGTGATTACACCACCCAGACCCGGCCGTATGTGCGCACCATCAGGGATCTCGAACGCCAATTCGCCTCGGCCGACTTCAGTGCGACGCAGGATCAGCAGCCTGATCGTGAGGCCAAGGCGGCACAGGCGGCGAAGGAGTATCTCGGCACCGAATACGCCTGGGGCGGCGGAAATACCAAGGGTCCCACGCTCGGTGGTTTCGATTCACCCGGTTTGGCGAGCTACGTGACCTATGTCGCGACCAGTGGTGGCACCACGCTGCCACGTACCGTCCAGCAGCAATGGGCGCAGGGTCATGAGATAGTCGCCGATCAGGCCAAACCTGGCGATCTCGTGTTCAGCGAATGGAATTCGAACGGAACACCGCGGCACGTCGGCATCGCGATCGGCGACGGCCGGATGGTGCACGCGTCGAGCACCGACGGCGCGGTTGTCGAGGCGGCCATTGCCGCCGATGCCAAGGTACGGAGCATGTCA
Organism: Nocardia pseudovaccinii; assembly: GCF_050942345.1. Taxonomy (NCBI): domain Bacteria; kingdom Bacillati; phylum Actinomycetota; class Actinomycetes; order Mycobacteriales; family Nocardiaceae; genus Nocardia; species Nocardia pseudovaccinii. The sequence goes on along the minus strand of NZ_CP192074.1, from coordinate 7,652,080 downwards.
TGAGCATTCGCCGAATCGTGCTGGCCCTGCTGTTCGTGGCCTTCGGTATCGCGTCGATCAGCGGTTGCGGTTCGACGGTGCGCGGCCTCGCACTTCCGGCCCCGCTCGGTGCCGCCGACACTGCGGATCCGAATATCGTTCTGCGCAATGGCTTCTCGACGATGTTCGGTTGGCGGCCGCAGAGCGACAACTCACCCGACGACGCTTACGCCCGCGCCCGTCCGTACCTCACCGACCAACTCGGCGCCCGCGCTCGCGAGACCACCTCCGGCGGTTCGAAGACGCAGTGGAAAGCGTGGGCGGACGCCAAGGCGAAGGTCGAGGTCACCGTGCAGGTCACGACCGACGAACATCCGGCGGATCAATCCGCGCGCATCGATCGGGTGGTGCTGATCGGCCAGACGATCACCGATGCGGCGGCGAAACCGATCGAGAACATCGAAATCACGGTCTGGGCAACCGTTGTGCAGACCGAACAAGGCTGGCGCATCCACGCCATGCACTTCTGAGGAGGTTGCCATGTCCAAACCGCGGTACGCATTCATCCTGCTCGCGTGGCTCGCCGCGGCACTGTGCGTCGCGTGTTCCTCGACGCCGTCCGGTAGCGATGACAAACCCGCCGACAACGCGGCGATCGAGACCATCACCTCCGGCCTGCGGACCATGTTCACCTGGCACCCGGGGACCGATACCAGCAGGTTCGACGCATTCCGGCGCGCAACGCCCTGGCTTACCGACAAGTTCGCGGCGACCTCGGCGACGACGTCCGAACGGGGGCCGGGGGTGCAGTGGGATCAGTGGGCGCGTGCGCGTTCCACCGTCGAGGCCACTGTGCTGATCCTGGGTACCGAGCACGGTGCCGATACAGATCAGCGGCTCGATCGGCTGGCGATGATCACCCAGGATGTCAAAGCGCCCGACGGCACCGTTGTCGACAGCATCGACCTCACCGCCAAGGTGACCCTGCAGCGCTCCGGCCGGGACTGGCGCATCGATTCGGTCGAATTCGTCTGAGAGGGTCGAGCACCGGACAGCATGCGCTGGTGGAGTGGCGCTTTCGGGCGATACCGCAACCAGCACATGGTGATCGCCGATCCGGCATGTGGGGTGTTATCGGCGTTCGGGGTGCGTGGTGATGGGTGGGTGCATAGGCTCACGGGGCTTGATTGTTCGAATGCCTGGAGTTTTCTCGATGACGATGCCGACCTCGGCGCACGGCCGTGCACCGTTCACTTCGCCGATCGACACGGATGGGCCGCGGGTGGCGTTGTACACGCCGGAATTCGCGGCGGATCCGCATCGGGCGTATCGGGATATGCGTGAGCGGTACGGGGCGCTGGTCCCGGTGGATCTGGCGCCGGGAGTGCCCGCCACATTGGTGGTCGGCTATTACTCGGCATTGCAGATCCTCAATGATCCGGACCATTTTCCGGCCGATCCGCGCACCTGGCAGCAGAGTGTGGCCGCGGACTGCCCGGTGCTGCCGATGATGCAGTGGCGACCGAACGCCTTGCGCAATGCCGGTGAAGCGCATGCCAGGTATCGGCAGACCAATGTCGCGGGCCTGGAGAAGGTCGATCAGTATCACCTGCACGATACGGTGGCGAAACTCGCTGTTCCGCTGATCAATTCGTTCTGCGGGGACGGGACGGCCGATCTGGTGCGCCAGTACGCGTTTCCGCTCTCCTTCACGGTGCTCAACGCCATGCTCGGCTGTCCGGACGATATCGCGCAGCAGGCCGCGACCGGTATGGCCGCGATCTTCGAGGGGATCGATGCCGAGCACGGCAATCAGTTGCTCGTCGGGGCGATGCTGGAATTGACCCAGCTCAAACGCGTCGAGCCCGGCGACGACATCACTACCCGGATGCTGCGGCATCCGGCGGCGCTGAGCGATACCGAGATGGTGCACCAGTTGGGCACGCTGTACGGCGCGGGCATCGAACCGCAACAGAATCTGATCGTCAATGCCCTGCTGCTGATTCTCACCGACGAGCGGTTCGGCGGCAGCGTGCTCGGCGGGACCATGTCGACCAGGGACGCGCTCGACGAGGTGTTGTTCAACAATCCGCCGATGGCGAACTTCTGCATCACATTTCCGCGCCAGCCGATCCTGATCGACGATGTCTGGCTACCCGCTCACCAGCCGGTCGTCATCAGCATCGCCGCCTGCAACACCGATCCGGCGATCGTCGCGAATCAGTACGCGGGCAATCGCTCCCATCTGGCCTGGGGCGCCGGACCACACGTATGCCCCGCGAATTCGATGGCCTACATGATCGCCCAGGACGCCATCGACCAACTACTCGACGCACTACCCGAGATCCGCCTCGCGGTGCCCCCCGACCAGCTGACCTGGCGACCGGGCCCCTTCCACCGCGCACTCACCGCACTCCCGATCGCCTTCCCGGAATCCCCGCCACTATTGTCCTAGGAATCTGCTGAAAACAAGGCTTGTTCCGGTGCCGCCGCTGTGGCGGCCTTCGATATTCATCTGTGGGATGAGTCGTCGTAAGAATTGGCCCGGAATCGCGTGTCGACGAGTTTCACGGCCGGGACCTCGCTACGAATCTGTTTTAGCGCCGCAATGAACTAGCTACTCGTGTGGCAGCCTCATCGGAATTGCGCGGTTTGTGGTACCAAAGCAATCAGTGCCGGTCAGTTTTGTATATTTAGCGCAAAATGAGATCAGTGGACCGCTCCCGCCGCTAAGTCACCTGACAATTGGCTCGCGATCATTGAATATCCCCGTCCGTCCTCTGCCTATCCACCGACCTGTTTCCGAGATGTACAGGTCGTATATTCCTCGGATATCCGTTCGTCCCCGATGCCGATGACCATCATGTGAAGCTCGAAGGCTGCCCCGCCGCAGGTGCTCGGCGGCATGTCGCCCGAGACTCGCAGCGCCATCGGCGGACGGCAGGCCCGGTGCTGCTTCACTCACGGTGTGGTGACGAAGGTTGCCGCTGATATACGTGTGCCCCGATCTGTGGCGATGCAAAAATGCGCAATCAATCACCACCAGGACCTGTGTCAATCGCTGTATCGGCGGTAGGCTTCAGCAGTATTGCGCCGACGGTGACAGCTTGCCGAAGGTGCGGTCACCATCCTGTGATCCGACCGCAGGATGGTACGAATATTGTGTCGATTCGATTGCAATAATGAAATTTCTATCAGAAAGTACGGCTGGTAGAAATCTGGCAGCAACGAACCTGCATCGATGTAGACTGACATTTATGTCGGCCGATGTCGGCCCTGGTCAAACTCGGCTACTGGTGGCGGAAGATCACCCTATGGTGGTGATGGCGTTGGACTCCGCGTTCGAGCTCGTCGATGACATCGAGGTCATCGAAATAGCGAGCTCGGTCGCGGACACCATTGGTGCTGCAAGCCGTCACCATCCGCACGTCATCCTGCTCGACCGGCGACTGCCCGATGGAGATGGGATCGATGCGATCGAGCGGCTGCGCACTGTCGCCCCGGAGACCAGGGTGCTGGTCTTCACCGGGGATGCGAATCAATCCATCGTCGACCGTGTGATCGCGGCGGGTGGCGCCGGACTGGTGCTCAAGACCGGAATGTTCGACGACCTACTGGACGCTATTCGGCGGGTCGCCGCCGGCCAGGATTGCTTCGACGTCGACCTGGGGTACTGAGCGGCTGCACAGGCGAAGTTAGGTAGGTACAGCTAATGGTCCACGACACCGCGACCATGGATCGAGTAGGCAGCAACGACGAAGAACGCCTGCAGCCCCTTTTGGATGGGCTCAAAGCGGTGCGCGATGGTGACTTCCGGCGGTCCCTGCCCAAGGTCGGTGATCCGCTGCTGGACGAGATCGCCACCGTGTTCAACGGCATGGTGGACCAGCTCTCACTGTTCACCACCGAGGTCACCCGTGTCGCCCGGGAAGTGGGCACCGAGGGCAAGCTCGGCGGCCAGGCGTCGGTGCCCGGGGTCTCGGGCACTTGGAAGGATCTGACCGACTCGGTGAATGCGATGGCGGACAACCTCACCGCTCAGGTCCGCGACATCGCCGGCGTAGCCACGGCGGTGGCGCGGGGTGACCTGTCACAGAAGATCACCGTGGATGTCAAGGGAGAGTTGCTGGAGCTGAAGAACACCATCAACACGATGGTGGATCAGCTCTCGGCGTTTGCCGGTGAGGTGACCCGTGTCGCCCGAGAGGTGGGCAATGAAGGACGGCTGGGCGGTCAGGCGCAGGTGCCCGGCGTGTCGGGCACATGGCGGGACCTCACCGAATCGGTGAACATCATGGCGGGCAATCTCACCGGGCAGGTCAGGTCGATCGCGGAGGTGACGACCGCGGTGGCGAAGGGCGACTTGTCGCAGAAGATCACCGTGGATGCGCGTGGCGAAATCCTGGAGCTGAAGTCGACCATCAACACGATGGTCGACACCTTGTCCTCGTTCGCCGACGAGGTCACCCGCGTTGCTCGCGAGGTTGGTACCGAAGGTCAACTCGGTGGCCAAGCCCAGGTACTGGGAGTCTCGGGCACCTGGAAGGGACTGACGGAGTCGGTGAACTTCATGGCGGATAATCTGACCGATCAGGTGCGTTCGATCGCCCAGGTAACCACCGCGGTTGCGCGCGGGGATTTGTCGCAGAAGATCCGGGTCGATGCCCGGGGCGAGATCCTGGAGCTGAAGGACACCATCAATACGATGGTCGATACCTTGTCTTCGTTTGCCGACGAGGTCACCCGCGTTGCTCGCGAGGTTGGTACGGAGGGGCGGCTCGGCGGCCAGGCCGATGTGAAAGGCGTATCCGGTACGTGGAAGGGCCTGACCGAGTCCGTCAATGTGATGGCGGACAATCTGACCGATCAGGTGCGCTCGATCGCTCAGGTCGCCACCGCGGTTGCGCGCGGGGATTTGTCGCAGAAGATCCGGGTCGATGCCCGGGGCGAGATCCTGGAGTTGAAGGACACCATCAATACGATGGTCGATACCTTGTCTTCGTTTGCCGACGAGGTCACCCGCGTTGCTCGCGAGGTTGGTACGGAGGGGCGGCTCGGCGGCCAGGCCGATGTGAAAGGCGTATCCGGTACGTGGAAGGGCCTGACCGAGTCCGTCAATGTGATGGCGGACAATCTGACCGATCAGGTGCGCTCGATCGCTCAGGTCGCCACCGCGGTTGCGCGCGGCGACCTGTCGCAGAAAGTCACCGTCGAAGCCAAGGGCGAGGTCGCCGTGCTGGCGCAGACCATCAACACGATGGTCGATACCTTGTCCTCGTTCGCCGACGAGGTCACCCGCGTCGCCGCGGAGGTGGGTACCGAAGGCATCCTCGGCGGGCAGGCGCGCGTGCCCAATGTCGCAGGCACCTGGAAGAGTCTCACCGACAATGTGAACTCGATGGCGGGCAACCTGACCAGCCAGGTTCGATCGATCGCCCAGGTCACCACGGCCGTGGCGCGCGGCAACCTGTCGCAGAAGATCGACGTCGATGCGCGCGGCGAGATCCTGGAGCTCAAGACCACGATCAACACCATGGTCGACACGTTGTCGGCGTTCGCCGCCGAGGTGACCAGGGTGGCACGCGAGGTAGGTAAGGATGGTCGGCTCGGTGGGCAAGCCGAGGTAGAGGGCGTATCCGGAACCTGGAAGCGACTGACGGAGAACGTCAATGAGCTCGCGGGCAACCTGACGCGTCAGGTGCGTGCCATCGCCGAGGTCGCGAGCGCGGTGGCGACCGGAGATCTCACTCGATCGATTTCTGTCGAAGCGCAAGGTGAGGTCGCCGAACTCAAGAACAACATCAACACAATGGTGCAGTCCCTCCGCGAAACCACCCGCACCAACGAAGAGCAGGCATGGCTCAATACCAACCTGGCGCGGATGTCTGGACGCCTACAGGGACACCGGGACCTCAGCGCGGTCGCCCATCTGATCATGAACCAGCTCACCCCGCTCGTCGGCGCCCAGTACGGTGCGTTCTTCTTCATGGAATCCGAAGACAACCGCGTGCAGTTGCGGCTGATCGCGGGTTACGGGCGCAATGCGGGCAACGTCGCATTCGAGCTGGGCCAGTCGCTGGTCGGGCAGGTGGCGCTGACCAAGAAGGCGATCGTGGTCGACCGGACACCGCCGGACTACGTCCAGATCAGCTCCGGTCTCGGGGCCGCGCGACCGGTCAACTTGATCGTGTTGCCGATCGTGTTCGAGGACCAGGTGCTCGGTGTGATCGAACTGGCCTCTTTCAGCCGGTTCACGCTGGTACAACAAGATTTTCTGGAACAGCTGATGGAAAGCATCGGCGTGAATGCCAACATGATCATGGCCAACGCGCGCACCGACGCCCTGCTCCAGGAATCGCAGCGACTTGCGGGCGAGCTGCAGCAGTCCAATGCGGCACTCGAAGAAAAGGCAGAGCTGCTGGTCCGCCAGAACCGCGATATCGAAATCAAGAACTTCGAAATCGAACAAGCCCGGCAAGAGATCGAGGAACGTGCCCAACAGCTCGCGCTGGCGTCGAAGTACAAGTCGGAGTTCCTTGCGAACATGTCGCACGAGTTGCGCACACCGTTGACCAGCCTGCTTATCCTGGCGGGCATATTGGCGCAGAACACCACCCGGAATCTGACCTCGAAGCAGGTCGAATTCGCCAACGTGATCCAGTCCGCCGGCAAGGATCTACAGCAGCTGATCGACGATATTCTCGACCTGTCCAAGGTCGAGGCCGGGAAGATGGACATTCAACGGGAGTTCGTGCCGCTGCAGCAGCTGCTGGAATACGTGCAGACCACGTTCCAGCCGCTCATCAGCCAGAAGGGCCTCGAGTTCGAGGTCGATGTCGAACCGGGCGTTCCCACTCACCTCAACACCGATGAGCAGCGGCTGCGGCAGGTGCTACGCAACCTGTTGTCCAACGCGGTCAAGTTCACCGACAAAGGCATGATCCGGCTCACGGTGTGGCGACAGGACGACCGCATCGCGTTCTCCGTGAGCGACACCGGAATCGGTATCGCAGAGCAAAACCTGGAGAACATCTTCACCGCGTTTCAGCAAGCCGACGGCACCACCAGCCGGCGATACGGCGGTACCGGCCTCGGTCTGTCGATCAGCAGGCAGGTGGCGAACTTGCTCGGCGGTGAGATTCGTGCCGAAAGCCGCCTCCGCGTCGGAAGTACGTTCACGGTCTATCTTCCGCTGACACCGCAACTGGAGGTCGCGGCCGAGTCCAGGACGCGGTCGAAGCCGATCGATCGTTCCATACTTGTCATAGAAGACCAGGACAGCAGGCCGCTGACCCGGATGGTCCGTGGGGTCGTCAGGGCTCTTGCGGACACCGCAGGGTCGGTCCGCATCGAGTCCGTCGGTACCCCCGACAAGGCAATCGAGGCATTGCCGGCCTGTCCATATCGGTGTGTCCTGCTGGACGCGAGTCTGCCGGGCGTCGGCACGCCGGAGTTCCTGCGTGAGCTCCGCGAGGGCACGGAGTCGAGAAGTATTCCGCTGCTTGCACATCCGGTCTATGAACTCGGCCCCGAACAGGCACGGCGTATCGAGGCGGATGCCCGGGACCAGCAGGTCGAACTGGTGGCTTCGCCCGATGAGTTTTGCGAACGGTTCATCCTGTTGCTGACCCATCCGCACCGGACCGAGCTCGAAACACCGGCGCGGCAGGCAGACCAGCCCAGACTGGCCGGACGCAAGGTCCTGATCATCGATGACGATGCGCGCAATGTGCTGGCGATCGCGGGAGTGCTGGAACTGAACGGGATGTCGGTGGACCACGCGCCCAACGGGCGAAAAGGCATCGAAACACTCCAGGCCACCCCGGGTGTCGATGTGATCGTGATGGACGTGATGATGCCGGAGATGGACGGATACGCCACGACGGCGGCGATACGGAGAATGCCCCGCTTCGACCGGCTCCCGATCATCATGGTCACCGCGAAGGCCATGGCGGGAGATCGGGAGAAGAGCTTGGCATCCGGCGCCAGTGACTACATCACCAAGCCCGTCGACCCCGACGAACTGCTGGAGTGCATCGATCGCTGGCTGCAAGCCGGCGACCGGCCGGGCGGCGAACCAGACCCGGTGGTGGAGCTCGATGTCCGGGCGTAAGCCACTGTTGTCCTAGGACCGACGGTGCCTCCCCGGCGCGCCCCGGTCGTGCCAGGCTCGGCTCATGCGACTGAGTATTTCTCTTGCCGACTTCACCTGGCCGGATTCACCGGGTGCGATCGGCCCGCGAGTCGACCGGATCGTGCGGGCCGCCGATCAGTCCGGGCTCGACTCGGTATTCGTCATGGACCATCTGTTCCAGATCGGTTCGAACGGCCCGGCGGAACACGACATGCTCGAGGCCTATTCCGCGCTGGGGTACATCGCGGCGCGGACGGAGCGAATTCGGTTCGGTGCTCTGGTCACCGCCGTCAGCTATCGGGATCCGGGTCTGCTGGTCAAGAGCGTCACGACCCTCGATGTGCTCTCCGGTGGCCGTGCCTGGCTCGGCATCGGCGCGGCCTGGAATGGTGATGAAGCCGCGGGTCTCGGCCTGTTCTTCCCGCCGACCTCCGAGCGATACGAGCGCCTGGAGGAGACTCTGCGGATCGCGAAGCAGATGTGGGCTGCCTCCGAAAAGCCTTTCCACGGAAAGCATTACACGCTCGAACGGCCGCTCAATGTTCCCAACGCGCTGACCCGCCCGCACCCGCCCATCATGATCGGCGGCCAGGGTGAGCGAAAGACACTGCGCTTGGTCGCGCAATACGCCGACGCCTGCAATCTGTTCGGTGAATCCGCCGAGACCGTCGCGGCCAAACTCGAAGTCCTGCGCGGACATTGCGAAGCCGTCGGCCGTCCGTACGAGGACATCGAAAAGACCATGGTCGCGTACTGGTACCCGGATAAATCGGTTGCCGAGCAGGCGGATTCATTCGCCCGCTTTGCGGATGTGGGTATCCAGCACGTCGTACTCGGCCGCCCCGGCCCGTTCGCGGACGAGGACTTCGAGCAGATCGCCGAATTGGTGCGCGCGGTCGCCGACCTCTGATTTCGATCAGCCGATCGAAGCTGGATATGCAGTGGGTCGTGGCCAGGTGCAGTTCACCGGGCGCTGGTCGAATGGGCTGGCATTGTTCGCCAGGGAGGAAGAGGGCATGACCAGCATCGATACTCACAGCAATGGGACCGTCGCCACCCGCGTCGAGGAATTGACGGCGGTATTCGAGCGGGGGCTGCAGGAGAATCTGGGGGTCGGCGCGTCGCTGGGGATTCGGCTGGAGACGGCGGGGGACGGGTACACCCGGTACTACCTCGATCCGAATCCGGCCACCATCAACGCCATGTTCACGGTGCACGGCGGGGTGATCGCGACGCTCATGGATACCGCGATGGGCAGTGCGGTATTCACGAAACTCGGTGACGGCGTGGCCTATACGACGTTGGAGCTGAAGGTGAATTTCATTCGGTCGGTGACTTTGGACGGATCGCGGCTCACGTGTGAGGCCAATGCGATTCACGTCGGGCGACGCACCGCGACCGCGGAGGGGCGGATCGTGGATGCGAACGGCAAGTTGATCGCGCATGGCTCGACCACGATTCTGGTGCTGAATCCGGAGCAGTGAAATGAATAGCCCTGCCTCCGAACATGTGGAGGCAGGGCTATTTGTCAGGCCAGCGCGTTGCACTCGCCGATGAAGCGAACCAATTCGTCGAGCCGATCGGATCTGGCATCCACCGTCCGGTCGATCACCTTCACCAGATGCTCATAGGCTTCGGTGTGGTCGTAGGAGGCCACATCGGCGATCTTCAGCGCCCACCGCCAGTAGCCGCGCATGGTATCGGCCAGTGGCATGCGGAAATTGGCGATGACATCGCGGATCGGCTCCACGGTCGCATCGCCCTGCACCCGCAGATACCGTCCGACCACATCGGCCATGAAGCTGAAATGCCTTGCCTCGTCCCGGGATAACCGGCCCAGCACCGCCGCGAGGATCGGGTCGCCGACCACATCGCGCAGGTGCTGGTAGTACATCTGGGTCGCCTTCTCCTGCACCAGCGCGTAGGCGAAGAACTGCACCGGATGGTCGTAGGGCAGATCGAACGGCTTCTGCCCTTCGATCGCCAATTCTTCACGGAGAGAGCCACGTTCAGCGATGCCGGATGCTTCCTGGTACCGCGTGAGTGCGCGTGCGTGGGTATCCTCCTCCAGCGCCCACCGCACGGTGAAGTGGTAGAGCTCGCGGTTGTGGACGAAGGTGGCCCGGTCCACGGTGTCGTCCACCGGGAAGTGCCGGTGGTACACGTCGAAATAGCCGGGCAGATGATCCTCGATGAGGGTGACGAACTGCACCGCCGAGCGCTGCCCCTCGGTGAGCCGGCCCGCATCGGCCAGCGACCAGTCGAAGGCGGTCTCCACATCCCAGGCCCGCGTGGCCGGGGAGGCGGCGAGGAAGCCGTCGACCGCGGCGGCCACCTCGTCGACCGGAATCAGAGCTGACTCCATACTCATCCACGTCTCCTACCGGGCATTGCGACAGGTCAGCGCGTAGTGCTTGGTCGTATAACCCCATCCGGCATTGGCGATCTCCAGGTAGTGCCGCAGCTTCGCGGCCAGCCCGGGGCCGTGCGCGTCGATGCGCTCGGCGGCGGCGTCGACATTGGCGATCCAGTCATCGATGGTGCGGCGGTAGTGCTCGGTGAGGTCGTCCACCGCGATGATCGAGAAACCGGCGTCCTCGGCGGCGGTCAGCAGCTCCGACAGTGGGCGCAGATCACCCCAGCCGAAAATATCCTCACGGACGAATTCGGTGCCGACGCGGGTGTCGAAGGCATTGCGGGCGGAGGCATTTCGAAAACAGCTTTCCGAGACGTAGAGTGCGCCACCACGCCGCAGCACCGCCCGTGCGCGCCGGAAGACCGCGCCGAGGTCGGGCATGTGCACGATCGAGCCGAGCAGGGTCACCGCGTCGAAGCTGCGCACCGGCAGGTCGAGCTCTTCGAAGTGTCCGACCTCGGTGTGCACCCGTTCGGTGACACCACGCGCGACGGCCTGTTCGGCGATGTACTCGTGCTGCCGCGGTGCCGGGCTGACTCCCATTGTGTCGCAACCGAATTCCTCGGCCATGAACAGGATCAGCGAACCCCAGCCGCAGCCGACATCGAGCAGTCGCTCTCCGCCGCGCAGTCCGAGCCGATCGGCGACGAAGCGCAGCTTCTGCCGCTGCGCCTGCTCGAGGGTGACTGTATTCACCCGCCCCGCCGACTCCGTCGGCTGCCATCCCCCAGTCCGCGAGTTGTACAGCGCCGAACTGTATTTGCGCAGCGGGTCGAGGAACTGGCCGAAGATATCCGGATCCAGGTCGTAGTGCTGGTTGGTATCGGCGGTGACGGTCATGCCGCCGCCTCGTGCAGGGCCCGATCGACCACCTTGACGACATCGGCGAGCGTCGAGAGACCGAACACGTCCTGGTCCTCCAGCTCGATGTCGTAGGTGCGTTCGATCTTGGCGACCATGCGCAGCACGCGCACCGAATCGACGCCCGCCATGCCGCGCAAGTCGACGTCGGGGCGCAGTTCGGCCTCGGCGATGCCGGTCTCGGCGGCGGCGATATCGGTGACGGTGCGCAGGATGTCGTCGGCGGTGTGGGTCATTGCTGAACTCCATTCGAAGAGAGGGCATTCGCGGTGGTCAGTGCGTGTGAGAGCAGGGCGACCTCGTCGTCGCGGAGGGTGAGTTGATGGCGGACCGCATCGAGTTCGAACGGCTGATAGGCCGCGCTGGATGTGGCGCAGACGGTGCCGTCGGCGTCCAGGATCTCGGCGGACGCCTGAATCGGCTGCTGCGATTCGGATAGTGTCGCCACACAGTGGTATTCGTGGTCGATCAGCAGTGGGGAAATGAATCGGGTGCGCTGCGAGATCGTGAATGCGGGATGGTGGCGGGCCAGCACGATGAGGTTGCCCATCACCTCATCGCAGATCACGCCGATGAGCCCGCCGTGCACAACCCCCGGGTAGGACTCGAAGCTGCGTCCGAGCCGGAACCGGGCCTGGAGGCCGTCCGGATGCGGTTCGAACTCGAGCCGCAGCCCGGACGTGTTGTGCGGGGAGCAGCCGAAGCAGTGGTAGTCCGGAATCACCGACCACGGCACCTGAACCGAGCTGTGTCGCTCCATGAGCTAGGCGATCGCGTCGGCGAGGGCGCGGCGGACCTTCGCATTGGAGGACAGGTCGAGGCCGGTCATATTGGCGAAGGTGCGGCGCACCTTGTCGTGCAGCACCTCCAGCTCACCCTCGGCGGCGACCTGTTCGAGGAACAGATCGAACCCGGTGTCGATGGTCTCGTGGTCGCCGAGTTCGCTGATGCCCGCCTTGAAGGTGCTCACCGGATGCTTGATCTTGGCCTCGGAGCTGTAGACGTAGAGGGTCTCCAGCACCGAGGGCAATTCCTCGGGCCGCTGCTCCAGCCGCTTGGTGGCGTAGTGGATGAATTCGCGGGCGTGTCCGGCCTCGTCGCGGCTCGCATTGAGCAGCAGGCCCTTCAGTACCGGCTCCTGCACCCAGCTCGCGACGGCGCGGTAGATGTGGTTCACCGTGAGTTCGGAGATGATGTTGGTGGCGAGGGTGGCCGAGGGAGTGCTGCCGGGCGCGTAGGGCTCGCGCATGGAGTCGACGGCCTTCTCGTCCACGCTCTCACCGACCGCGCCGAGCCAGGAGCGAAATGCGTAGTGGTGCTGCACTTCCTGGTAGCCCCACACCACGGCGAAAGTGGAGAAGTCGTAGTCGTCGACGAATTCGTTCATGAAACCGTGTACCGCGGCGATGACATTGGATTCGCCCATCGTCGCGCTCTTGGCCAGGGTCACGTATTCGGGACGGACCAGTGCGCGGTCGACGGCGTCGAGGTCCAGATCGGTCAGCCGCCAATGCAGGCGCTCGTAGTGACGGAAGACTTCATAGCTGTGCACAGGAGGCTCCAGTTCGGTCGAAGGTCATTGCCGTGGGGAGATGAGGTCGCGTGCGGCGAGGCGCTGCAGTTTGCCGCTGCTGGTGCGTGGAATGCTGCGTGGTGCAACGAGATACACCTCGACTGCGGCGAGTCCGAGCTCGGTGGAGATGCGGCCGCGGATCTGATCGGCGAGTTCGTCGGCCGCGGCGCCGGTGCGTTCGGATTCGGCGATCAGCGCGATGACATCCGCGCCATCGGGATCGGTCGCTGCGGTGCAGCGGCCCTTGTAGATGCCGTCGAGGTCACGCACGGCGGCCTCGACATCCTGGGCGTAGTAGTTGACGCCGCGCACCGTGATCATGTCCTTGCAGCGGCCGGTGACGAAGAGTTCACCAGCACGCTGGTAGCCGAGATCGCCTGTGCGCAGCCAACCTTCGGTATGCAGTCCCGCGACGCTCGACGAGTCGGCGGTCAGATAGCCCTCGGTCACCGAGGGGCCCTGGATATGGATTTCACCGACCGCGCCGTCCGGAAGTTCCGCACCGGTACCGAGATCCACGATCCGCAGTCGCAGATCGGCTACCGCGGAGCCGACACCGGCAACGGCGCGCGCACCGGGAGTCTCGGGCAAAACAATCTGTGCCCGAGCATCTTCCGCGAGTGCGGTGCGGTCAACCCACTCGAACAGCGGCTCGCGCCCGAGCGGTGGGAAGGCCACGGCGAGGGTGGCCTCGGCCATGCCGTAGACCCCGAACATCGTCGAGGGCGCGAAACCGGCGGGCGCGAAACGCTCGCAGAACGCCTCGACCACATCGCGGGAGATCGGTTCGGAACCGTTGAAGGCGATGCGCCAGCGCCGCAGGTCGTAGTCGGTGACCTCGTCCGCCGGGATGGCGTTGAGCAGCGCCTCGTAGCCGAAATTCGGCATGGCGGTGATCGTGGTGCCGCTGGCCGCGAATTCCGCGAGCCAGCGGGCCGGATCCTTGACGAACGCCAGCGGCGACCAGACGTGCGCTGGAATTCCGCGCAGGATCGCCGACAACGTGCCGAACAGGCCCATATCGTGGAACAGCGGCAGCCAGAACCCGCCCTGATCGGTCAGGTCGAGCGCGATGCCGGTGCGGATCGCGGCCAGCCCGCTGAGGGCGTTGTGATGGGTCAGGCGAACGCCTTTGGGGGTGGCCGTGCTGCCGGAGGTGAACTGCACGATGGCCAGGTCGTCGGCATTGATGGTGGGCAGCGGGGAGCTGTCCTCGGTGGATAGCGTTGCCGTGTCGACCAATTCGACGTTCACTGCGGTGTCGAGCAGCGCGGCAAGATCGGCGAAGCGGTGCGACACCAGCACCGTGCGCATCCCGGCGGCCGCCACAATGGTCGCGAGCTTCTGCGGATATCCGCTCAGCTGCGCGGAACCGGCGGGCAGAGGCAGGGGAGTCGCGGCACCGCCCGCCGCCGCGACACCGAACAGCCCGATCAGGAATTCGGGTGCGTTCGGGCACAGGATGCCAATGGGCTCGCCCCGCTGAATTCCGCGCCGGACCAGCGCTGCGGCAGCTGCGCGGGAGAGCCGGTCGAGTTCGGCGTAGGTCAGCGTTTCCGAAACCGACCAAAATGTGGCGGCCACCTCGGGGTGCTCGGCCGCGATCCGGGCCAGCCGGCCCGGCAGCGTTTCGACCGATTCCGCAGAATTCATGTCTGCCACGACAACAGCGAATTGTGACAGCGCCTTGAACGCATTGTGAATTACGGCCTGCGATAAACATCCGCGATCATTCAATCGCGTTGCCCGATAAGGTATTCGGGCTATGGCGCGATAGGAACGGGCAATCGTCGCCGTACCGCCGGGTGCGACGGCACCACGATGGACCGGAATTGTTTTCGCCCGGTGTCCATTTCGCATTCCATTCAGGAGTTGCCGGTGAGTTCCGACCATTCCGCGGTCGAGGAGTCGACCCCGGTGCAGCTGGCGGTCGTCGAGAGCGTCGCACCGCATATGCGACACAATCCGTATGACAGTTATGCGGTGTTGCGCGACGCGGGCCCCTTTGTACCCGGACCGCACGATATGCACCTGGTCACCCGTCACCACGAGGCACAGACGATCATGCAGGACCCGCGCTGGAGCCACGCCGAGGAACCGCAACTGCTGCACGGCGACAGCGATGTCGAACTGCCCGGCTCGTTCCTCTGGATGGAGCCGCCGGAGCACACCCGATTGCGCGGACTGGTCAGCAAGGCATTCACCGCGCGCACCGTCAGCGGCATGCGGGATCGGGCCGAACAATTGGTCGACGATCTGCTGGCCGAGATGCTCGCCGCGGGCGAGGTCGATCTGCTGGATGCGCTGGCCTATCCGCTCCCGCTCACCATGGTGTGTGAGCTGCTCGGCGTCCCGGCCGAGGCACATGAGCACGTGCGTCAGATCTCGACCGGCATCGCTCGCGGGCTCGATCCAGACCTGCTGCTCTCGCCCGAGGAATTGGCCGCACGAACCGCGGCGGTGCACGCCTTCCTCGAGTTCTTCGGCGATCTGGTGGAGCAGCGCCGCAAATCCCCACGCGAGGACCTGATCACGGCGCTGGTGCAGGCCGATGACGCGGGCGCTCGGCTGACTCGTACCGAATTGCTGGGCACGCTGCTGATTCTCGTGGTCGCCGGGCACGAGACGACCGTCAACCTGATCGGTAACGGGGTGCTCGCGCTGATCCGCGATCCCGAGGAGTTCGAACGGCTGCGCGAGTTCCCGGAACTGTGCGAATCCGCCGTCGACGAGGTGCTGCGCTACGACGCGCCGGTGCACCTCACCACTCGCACCGCGCACGACGTGATCACCGTTTCAGGACGGACTTTCGCGCCCGGCGACGCGGTGATCGTCCTGCTGGCCTCGGCCAACCGCGACCCGCTTGCCTTCCCGGACGCCGACAAGTTCGATATCGCGCGATACGCCAGGGGGCGAAAGGCCGAGCGGCACTTGTCCTTCGGCCTCGGCCTGCACTACTGCCTCGGTGCGCCACTCGCTCGACTGGAGATGCAGGTGGCGCTGCGTGCTATCGCCGATCGCGTCGGTGCCATGACCCTGCTCGAGGAACCGCGGTATCGGCCGAATGTGGTCGTGCGCGGCATGTCCGAACTTCATGTGCGGCTGGAGGAAAAATGAATACAGCCATCCCTATTACGTTCGATGCCTTCGATCCCAGCGAGCGGGCGGACCCGTATCCGGCATACCGTCGGGTGCGCGATGCCGCCGCACTGTTCCCGTACGAATTCGGCGATGTGCCGGTCACTGTGATCACCCGCTACGAAGAATGCGCCGCCATCCTCACCGGCTCGGACTGGGGTCACGGCTACGCGGCCGGAATCAGCCCGTTCCGCGACACCACCGCCGCGATTCCGGGTTCGTTCGTACGGATGGATCCGCCCGAACACGGCCGCTATCGCAAGCTGGTGGCGAAGGCGTTCACACCGCGGCTGATGGCGGAGCTGGTTCCGGTCGCCGGTCAGGTGGTCAGCGACCTGGTCGGCGCGGCGGTGCGCCGTGGCGAACTCGATGTGCTCAACGATCTCGCGGTACCCCTCGCCGTGGCGATGGTGCCGGTGCGGCTGCTCGGCGCCGATCCGGCCGATGGCGCACTGTTCCGCGAGTGGCAGCTGGCGATCGCGCGGGGCAGCGACCCGGATTCGCTGCTCGGCCCGGACGAGGTAGCCGCGCGCGGCACCGCGGCAATGGAGTGTATGGGTTACTTCGCCCGGCTGATCCAGCAGAAGAAGGCGAATCCGACACCGGATCTGTTGAGCGCGTTGGTGGCCGCGAGCGGTGAGCAGCTGACCGAGCCCGAGGTGATCGGGATCGCGCTGCTGACGCTGGTCGCGGGCATGGAGACCTCGATCAACCTGATCGGCAACGGCATGCTCGCGCTGCTGCGTAATCCGGCTCAGCTGCAACTGCTTCGGGACAATCCGGAGTTGATCGGCCCGTCGCTGGACGAGATGCTGCGCTACGACGCCCCGACCCAGTTCACCATCCGCGTCGCCCTGGCCGACACCACCGTCGGCGAGCACGAATTCCGTCGCGGCGACGGCGTGGTCGTACTCACCGCCTCGGCCAGCCGGGACGATCGCGTATACCCGGACGCGGACACCTTCGATGTCACCCGCTACTCCGGAAACCGCCCGGCGCGCAAGCATCTCGGCTTCAGCCTCGGCATCCACTACTGCGTCGGTGCGCCGCTGGCGCGAATCGAGGCGGAGGCGGCTCTCGGCACCCTGCTGGACCGGGCCCCGAAACTCGAACTCGCCACCGAAACCGTCGAATATCGGCCCAGCCTGATCCATCGCGGCATCGTGTCGCTGCCGGTGTCCCTGTGAGCGAGCGAACCGAAGCCACAGCCGGTCACCGAGCGCAGCGCGGCGAAGGCATGAACGAGCGGCGGCACGCGGTGGTGCTCGGCGCGGGCATCGCCGGATTGCTCGCCGCCCGGGTGCTCTCCGAGCACTATGCCCGGGTCACCATATTCGATCGCGACATGGTGGCCGGCACCGCCACGCGACGCGGTGTACCACAGGCACGGCACCTGCACGGGTTGCTGGATCGCGGCCGGACCATCATCGAACAGCTGTATCCGGGTTTCACCTCCGAAATGGCCGACCGCGGCGCGACCACTGCGGAGGCTTTGGTCGGAACCCGTTGGTACGTAGGCGGATTGCGGGCCGCGCCGACTCCGACCGGGCTCACTTCGGTAATCGCGACCAGGCCGCTACTGGAAGAGGTACTACGCCAGCGGACGCTCGCCACACCCGGCGTGCGCCTGTGCGAGGGGATGGCGCGCGGCCTGATCGGCGATGCGGCGCGGGTGCGTGCGGTGTCGGTCTCCGGCGGCTACGGTGCGGAGGCGCACGCCACCGACCTCGTCGTCGACGCGACCGGCCGTGGTTCCCGGGCGAGCGTATGGCTGGCGGCCCTCGGCGCGCGGATCCCCCTGGAGGAACGCCTCGAGGTCGATCTCGGCTACACCTCCGGATTCTTCCGCTGGCGGCCCGGACAATTGGGCGGCCAATCCTCGGTGATCATCTCCACCGGCCGGAACGGCCGTGGTGGTGGCGCGATTCGGGTCGAGGGCGACCGCTGGCACATCACGCTGGCAGGCATGCTCGGCGACCATCCGCCGACCGATCCGGACGGCTTCGCCGAATTCGCCGCCACCATCGCCGCACCCGATATCCACGAACTCATCACCACGTCCGAACCGCTCGATGAGTTGGTGCCGCACCGGTTCCGCGCACCGGTGCGCCGCCGATTCGAGCGGCTTTCCACTGTGCCGCAAGGCTTTCTGGTACTCGGCGACGCGCTGTGCAGCTTCAATCCGCTGTACGCGCAGGGCATGGCCGTGGCCGCACAGCAGGCCTTGGTCCTGCGTGACTGTCTGCGCGCCGGATCCGAGGCCGGGCTACCCGCCCGGTTCTACTCCGCCGCGGGCAAAGTGGTCGATGTCGCGTGGCAGCTCGCGGCGGGTGCCGACCTCAGCCATCCGGGCGTCATCGGATCGCGTACGACGCGCACACGCCTCACCAATGCCTATGTCGCCCGAGCGCATCGTGCCGCACATATCGATCCGCAGGTCGCGCGCACCTTTCTGCGGGTCGCCAACCTCGTCGAACCGCCCGCGGCACTCCTGCACCCGTTGATCGCGGGCCGAATCCTGCTGCGCGGCAACACAAAACCGGCCGCAGTAGCCGAACGCACACCGATCCTCATCGAACCGGCGAGGTGACGGGTCCGCAATGTCGCGCCCCGCACCGCCACATTCCGACCGGCCGCACCGCCAGTTCGGCGGTGCACCGCACAGAAGGGACCACCCCGACATGTCGCAAGCGAATACGGCGGTGGCGGATCAGGATTCCGCCATCCAGACCGCCATCGCCCAGTTATTCGGCCCGGAAGGCAGGCCCGACCCCTACACCCCCGCACGGGTTCTGCGCGAAGCGGGCCCGCTGCATCGGACCCCGCTCGGCCACCACCTGCTGACCCGCTACGAGGACTGCACGGCCGTTCTTTCGACCACGGCGTGGAGTCATGCGGAAGAGGCCGCGATGATGCATCCCACCGTGTCGCCGGATGATGCGCCCGAGGAACTGCCCACTTCGTTTCTCTGGATGGAGCCGCCGGACCACACCCGGCTGCGCAATCTGGTGACCAAGGGCTTCACCCCGCGCATGGTGACCCGGCTGCGCCCGCGCATCGAGCAGCTCACCGAGGAGCTCGTCGACAATGCTTTGGCCGCAGGCGAATTCGATCTCGTCGAGATGATCGCCTACCCGCTCCCGCTGATCATCGCCTGCGAGTTGATCGGCGTGCCGCCGGAGGCCTACGAGAAGGTGCACCAGTGGTCCCAGGACCTGGCGCGCGGGTTCGATCACGACTACACGCTGCCCGAGGAGGCGCTGAAGGCCCGCAGCGCCGGTTCGCGCGGCTTCATGGGCTACTTCCGTGAGTTGCTGAACGAACGGCGCCACGATCCGAAGGACGACCTGCTGAGCGTGCTGTCGCAGGTCGAGGACCGCGGCGATGTGCTCACCGAACAGGAACTGCTGGCCACCTGCATCACCACCTTCGTCGCCGGGCACGAGACCACCGCCAATCTGATCGGCACCGGCATGCTGCAGCTGATGCGCAATCCGGGCGAACTCGCGGCCCTGCGCGCACGTCCCGAGCTGACCGCATCCGCACCCGACGAACTGCTGCGGCTGGAGCCGTCGGTGCAGATCACCACCCGCGCCGCCACCCGGCCGATCACCGTCGCCGGACATGAGTTCGAAACCGGCGAAGGGGTTGTGGTGCTGATCAATTCGGCCAACCGCGACGATGCCGTCTTCGCCGATCCGGACCGGGTCGACGTCGCCAGGTATTCCGATCCGATGAATCCGGCCAAGAAGCACCTCGGCTTCAGTCTAGGCATCCACTACTGCCTCGGCGCACCCCTGGCACTGCTGGAGATGGAGGTGCTGCTCGACGTGCTGTTGCGGAAAGTGCGTGATATCGAGCCGCTTTCCGACGAACCGCCCTATAAGCCGAATGTGGTCATCCGCGGCCTGGAAGCTCTGCCGACGAGGTTCACCGCCAAGTGAGTTGTGCTCGGACCCGGTGTGATAACGCACCGGGTCCGAACGTGAGCGAGCGTCAGCGAGTGAACCATCAACACAGCGCGCAATTGCGCACGACGAAGCCGAGCGCCAGCGAGGCGCAGTCGTGAGCGAGCGTCAGCGAGTGAACCATCAACACAGCGCGCAATAGCGCACGACGAAGCCGAGCGCCAGCGAGGCGCAGTCGTGAGCTATTCGCTATTGCCTGGGTCCGTGGTTTCGGGGATGCTGGATAGTCGCGACTCCGCGATAGCACATATGCGAAACGCATAAGGGTCAGTTCACCCGGCCGCAATGGTCTCGGCGAAAACCGTCCGACCGCGGTTCATCCTCGGTTACCTGGCTCCGCTAACGTTTCGGGTACGCGGAATAAGGAGCCTGCGGCATGGAGTTCCGACATCTGGTTTCATTCATCACTATTGCCGAAGAGCTGCATTTCGGCCGCGCAGCGCAGCGCCTGCATCTCACGCAGCCCAGTCTCAGTGCCCAGCTGCAGAAGCTGGAGAAATCACTCGGCGTGCAACTGGTCGCACGTAACTCCCACGAGGTCAAGCTGACCCCGGCGGGCCGAGAATTCGAGAGTCAAGCCCGCATCATCGTGGCCCAGATGGACCGGGCCGCCCAGGTCGCCAAGGCGACCGCCGAGGGGCGCGCGGGCACCCTCAATATCGGTTACAACCTTCCGGCCAGCAGACATGTGCTGCCGGAGGCGCTCACCGGAATGACCGAACGACATCCCGATATCGTGGTGTCGCTGTGGGAGAAGCGCACCGGCCCGCAGCTGGTGGCGCTGGCCGACGGCTCGCTCGACGTGGCGCTGGTCTACGGCCACCCGAGCACCTCGGACTTCTCGTATCGCCGATTGCTGCACCGGGTTCCGCTGGTCGCGGTGGTCGGGCGAAGACACCGCTGGGCCGACCGGCCCGGTGTGCCGTTCGCCGAATTGGCGGGGCAGGAGTGTGTGCTGTTCGCCCGTGAACAGTGTCCGGCCATGTACGACTCCATCTTCCGCGCGGCCGCGGACACCAGGATCAGCTTGGCGGTCGCGCATACCGCGGATGATCCCGGTGCGACCGCGCATATGGTCTCGGTGCGTCCGTTCGTCGGATTCGCCTCGCTGCCGCGCGCGATCTCGATGGGGATGGGTGCGCCGGGCAGTAGCTCGGTGGCGGTCAAACTGTTCGATCCGGTGCCGACATTGGATTTGTACGCGGTGTGGCGTACGGATGAGACGAATCCGGCGGTTTCGTTTTTCCTGGATTGCATCGATTCCCCCGAACCGGCACGTATAGATATTGCCCGCGCGCTATCGGCTTGAGGCCTTCGATAGGCCATGACATTCGCGCGGTAGGAACCTCTGTATAGGCGGGGACGTAATTCGTTGCCGCCGACCAGAATTCGACATTGTGAATACAGTGTCAGTGACCGAGAACGGAATCGACCTCCCGGACGACGCGAGTTTGTACTCGGTGATTTCCGGTGCGGCCGCGGCACATCCGCAACGGCATTCGCTGTGCGGCGCGGACGGGACCCAACTCACCTGCGCCGAAGTGGACCGGCGCGCTCGGGCGCTGGCCTCGGCGCTGGCCGGGCGTGGCGTGCAGGCCGGGGATCGGGTCGCGATCCTCGGCCGCACGAGCCTGGAGTGGGCGCTGCTGGACTGCGCACTGCTCGCCCTCGGCGCGGTGGTCGTGCCGGTGTATCCGACCTCCTCGGCGGCGCAGATCGAGCACATCCTGCGCGATAGCGGCAGTGCCTATTTCGTCGCCGAAGACGAGTCCGATGCAGCGCGCCTGCGGGCCGCGGGTGCGGGCGAGGTCTGGACCTTCGCGCTGATCGCGGAGTGGACGGCCACCGAGATCGACGCGGATCTCGGTGCCCGCATCGCCGCGGTGCACGCCGATGACCTGGCCATGATCGTCTACACCAGCGGCACGACCGGCGTCTCCAAGGGATGCCTGATCACGCACCGCAATATGTTCGTATCCTCGGCCAATACCGTGCGCCGGACCGGCGAGCTGTTCGACGGCACGACCGTGCTCGCGCTGCCGCTTTCGCACGTCTTCGGCCAGACCATCCTGTTCGCGTGCCTGTTCGGCGGCAGCCGTACCCATCTGCTGCCCGGCATCCCGGACCTGGTTCCGGTGCTGCCGACGCTGCGGCCCACCTTCCTGGCCCTGATTCCCTACGGCCTGGAGAAGATTCGCAAGTACTGCCGAACGATGCTGTCCGGCACCGAGGAGCAGGAGGCGGTGGCGCGCGGCCTGGCAGTGTTGCGTGACCAGGCGACACCGGACCCGTCCGACCATCCGGTGGCGGCCGCGCTCGGTGGGCAGCTGCGCTCGGTCATCTCCGGCGGCGCGTCGCTCGACGAGTCGACGATCGGGTTCTACGCCGGATTCGGTGTGGTGCTGCTGAACTGCTACGGGCTCACCGAGGCGGCGACGGCCGTGACGGTCAGTGCCCCGGAAACCAATCGGCTCGGCACCGTCGGGCGACCGATTCCGGGCACTTCGGTCGCCATCGCGGAAGCCGATGGCGAAGTGCTGGTCGGCGGCCCGCACGTCTCGCCGGGCTACTGGGGTGCGGCGGCGGACCAGACCGTCGTGGACGACGAAGGTTGGCTGCACACCGGCGATATCGGTGAACTCGACGCCGACGGCTACCTGCGGATCACCGGGCGCAAGAAGGAGATCCTGGTGACCTCCGGCGGCAAGAATGTCGCGCCCGCGCCGCTGGAGGACCGGGTGCGGCTGCATCCGCTGGTGAGCAACTGCATGGTGGTCGGTGACGGCCTCGACTATGTCACGGCGCTGGTGACGCTGGATCCGGTGCAGGTGCAGCGCTGGCGCGGCGACCATCCCGACGGCGATCTCGAAGCCGCCGTGCAGTCCGCGGTCGACGACGCGAATTCCCTTGTCTCCCGAGCGGAATCGATCCGCACATTCCGAATTGTGGACGGCGACTTCACCGTTGACGACGGATTGCTGACCTCCTCGCGGAAACTGCGCCGAGCCGCGATCGCGGCGGCCTATTCCGCCGATATCGACTACCTCTACCCGGCACGCCAACCCGCGCGATAAGCGCGGCCGATCTCGAAATCGAATTCGACTACCGGAAAGTGATGCGAACATGTACGACGTCATCGTTGTCGGAACTCGGGTTGCGGGTTCCCCGCTGGCCATGCTGCTCGCCAGGAAGGGTTACCGGGTCCTCGCCGTGGACCGCGCCACCTTCCCGAGCGACACCCCCTCGACCCACTACATTCACCAGGCCGGACTCGGAATGCTGAAGTCGTGGGGTCTGCTGGACGAGGTGGTGGCCTCCGGCTGCCCGCCCATCCGGCACCTGAACTTCTCCTACACCGACATCGTCATCAAGGGCTTCGCCGATGTCGCGGCCGACGGCATCGACGCCGTGTACTGCCCGCGCCGCACCGTGCTGGACAAGATCCTGGTCGACGCGGCCGGCAACGCGGGCGTCGAGGTGATCCACGGATTCTCCGTCACCGAGCTGGTGTTCGACGAGGATCGGGTGGTCGGCATTCGCGGGCGCATCCGCGACGGTGCGGAACAGGAGTTCCGTGCCGGTCTGGTGATCGGTGCCGACGGATCGAATTCGACCGTGGCGAAGGCGGTCGGCACCGAGGTGTACGAGGGTTCCCCGGCGGCGTGCTTCGTCTACTACTCCTACTACGAGGGCGTCGACTGGGGTATGCAGCACCGCACCGGATTCGGCGAGCAGCAGTTCGCGTCGTGGCCGACCAATGACGGACTCGCGCTGGTCGCGGTGATGCGCAAGCGCGACCGGTTCCGCGACTTCCGCACCGATCCGGATGCCGGTGTACAGGAGATCGTCGACCAGATCGATCCGGAAATCGGTGCGCGCCTGCGGGATACGGGTAAGCGGGTCGAGCAGTTCCGGCCCATGCTCTACCCGGACAACTACCGTCGCCGCTCCTACGGCCCCGGTTGGGCGCTGGTGGGAGACGCCGGTTACCACAAGGATCCCTTCACCGGCTGGGGCATTACCGACGCCTTCAAGTACGCCCAGCTGCTGGCCGATCTGGTCGACGCGGGCCTGTCCGGCGCCCGGCCGCTCGATGAGGCGCTGGCCGAGTACCAGGTGGAGCGCGATGCACAGAGCGCGAGCACTTACGAACTGACACAGAGCATTTCGGAGCTGTCGCTGACGCCGTACTACGACTCGGTATTCCGCGCGACCAGCTATGACGAGGACTACTCGAAGAAGTTTTTCGGGCTGATCGCCGGAATCTACTCGCCGGACAAGTACTTCGGCGAGCAGGAGCTCACCGAGCTGTACGAGAAGGTCGACTTCCCGGTCGACGCGCGGCATGTCACCAACGACGGGGTGACGGCATGAACGGCCCCGGCCTAACCGCGTTGGGGGACAGCTTCGTCGAGGGCCGCGGTGACGCCGCGGCCGGTGGCGGCTACCGCGGCTGGGTGCCCCGACTGGGCGGCCAGCTCGGCCTGCGACCCGCTGCCGTGCGCAACTTCGGTGTGCACGGGGCCACGACCAGCATTGTGCTCGAACAGCAACTGCGCCGGGCTGTTTCGGCGCGATCCGGGCTCTTCGGTGTCGTCGTCGGCGTGAACGATCTGGTCAGTGACTTCGACCCGGACCGGTTCGAGCGCAATCTCGGCACCCTGTTCGGCACGTTACGTAGCACTGGCGTAACGGTTTTCACGGCAAGCTACCCGGACATTCCGGCCCGCCTGCCGGTGCCGGACGGCTTCCGTGCGCTGCTGCGGGAGCGGTTCGACTTCGCGAATACGTTGCTGGCCGCGGTCACCGCTGAAACCGGCACGCTGCTGCTGGATATCGCCGCCCAGGCCGAGTGGGAGCAGCCCGAGGTGTGGACCGCCGATGGTCTGCACCCGAGCTCGCTCGGTCATCACATGTTCGCCGCGGGTGCGGCCGAACTCATCGCGTCGCGTACCGCGACCACCGTCGCCGCCTGATTTTCCACCCGGTTCGAGAGGAACTTTCGTGACAGACGACAGACGCCTGGCGCGCAACCCGATCGCTATTGTCGGGATGTCCGGGCTGCTGCCCAACGCGCACAACCATCGAGAGTATTGGCAGAACATCGTCGACGGCGTGGACTGCACCACCGAGGTGCCCACATCGCGCTGGAGCCTCGACGATTACTTCGACGCCGATCAGGACGCGCCTGATAAGACCTACTCGCGTCGCGGCGCGTTCCTGCCCGATATCGACTTCGACCCGCTGGAATTCGGGCTGCCGCCCAATCAGCTCGAAGTCACCAGCACCATGCAGACGCTCAGCCTCGGTGTGGCGCGCGATCTGCTGATCGATGCGGGCGCGGTCGATTCCGCCTGGTACGACCCGGGCAAGACCGGCGTCGTGCTCGGCACCACCGGTCCCGTGCCGCTGATGCATCCGTTGGCGGCACGACTTTCGACACCGGTGTTGAAGGAGGCGGCGCGCTCGGTCGGACTCTCCGATACCGACGCCGATGCGATCGCCGACAAGTTCGTCGCGGCTTTCGCGCCGTGGGAAGCGAATTCGTTCCCGGGCCTGCTGGCCAATATCACCGCGGGCCGGGTCGCCAATCGCCTCGGCCTCGGCGGTATCAACTGCACCGTCGATGCGGCGTGTGCGGCATCGCTTGCGGCACTGCGGACGGCCATCGCCGAACTGCAGGACGGCCGGGCCGACATGATGATCACCGGCGGTGTGGATACCGAGAACACCATCTTCATCTACATGTGCTTCAGCAAGGTGGGGGCGCTGTCCGCGAACGGACAGATCAGCCCGTTCTCCTCCGATGCGAACGGCACGCTGCTCGGTGAGGGCATCACCATGCTCGCCCTGCGGCGGCTGGAAGACGCACGTCGCGACGGCAATCGGATCTATGCCGTCATCCGCGGCCTGGGTTCCTCCAGTGACGGCCGGGCGAAGAGCATCTACGCGCCGCGGGCGGGCGGGCAGCGGGTCGCCCTCGATCGGGCCTATGCCGACGCCGATTGCTCACCGGCGGATGTCGCGCTCATCGAGGCGCATGCGACCGGTACGCCAGTCGGCGACAAGACCGAGCTGACCGCGCTGAAGTCGCTGCTGTCCGACGCGACTTCGGAGCCTCGCTTCGCGGCGCTGGGCAGTGTGAAGTCGCAGATCGGGCACACCAAGGGTGCCGCGGGTACCGCCTCGGTCATGAAACTGGCACTCGCACTGCACCAGAAGGTGTTGCCGGGCACCATCAATGTCGACGCGCCCAATGCGGAGATCGCGCCGGATGACGCGCCCTACTACGTGAATACCCGGACGCGGCCGTGGATCCTGGATCCGCAGCGTCCGGTGCGCCGGGCCGCGGCCTCGGCATTCGGGTTCGGCGGCACCAACTTCCACGTCGTGTTGGAGGAGGCCGACTCCGGTCGCACCGAGCCGGTACTGCATCGCACCGCGCAGGCGCATCTGTGGCATGCGACCGATGTGGCCGGGCTGGTGGATGCGGTCCGCAGTGTGGATGGCGTCGACGGCGGCGATATTCCGGAGGACCACGCGCGCATCGGATTCGTCTCGGTCGACGATGAGAATGCCGCGCACCTGCGGGTGCTCGCGGTGGACGAACTGGTGCGCAATGCCGAGGCCGTGGCCTGGGATCACCCGGAGGGCGTGTACTTCCGGGCGGCGGCATTGCCGGAGCGCAAGATCGGTGCGCTGTTCGCCGGGCAGGGCAGTCAGTACGTCGATATGGGAGCGGATGCGGCACTGAGCAATCCGGCGGTGGGCGCGGCCTTCGATGCGGCCAATATCGCATTCACCGGCGCGCCGGTGCGGCTGTCTTCGGTGGTGTTCCCACCGCCCGCCTTCGACGAAGAGACATCGTCGGAGCAGGAAAAGTCTTTGCGCCGAACCGAATTCGCACAACCCGCGATCGGCGCGCTGTCGTCGGGGCAATTCAGGGCGCTGGCGGAGTGCGGGTTCCGTGCGAACGGATATCTGGGACACAGCTTCGGTGAACTCACCGCGCTGTGGGCCTCCGGTGCGGTCGGCACCGAGGACTTCTTCGCCCTGGCCCGGGCGCGCGGTGCGGCGATGACGGCGGCGGCCGGTGTCGAGGCCGGGACCATGGTGGCGCTCGGCGCGTCGAGGGAGATCGCCGAGGAACTGCTCACCGGTGTCGACGATGTGTGGATCTGCAACCATAATGCGCCCGATCAGGTCGTTATCGGCGGCGGGCCGGAGGGGATCGCCGCCGTGGTCGAGCGGGCCGGTGCGCGTGGGGTGGCCACTCGGGCACTGCCGGTTTCCGGTGCGTTCCACACGCCCTATGTGGCGCATGCGGTGGACGCCTTCGCCGACGCGACCGCTGCGGTGACGATCGGTGCGCCCGACGCGCCGGTGTATGCGAATACCCCCGACGCCCGCTATGGCGATGATGTCGCGGCCAATCGCGCGCTGCTCACCGGACAGCTCAGTAAGCCGGTCGAATTCGTCGCCGCGCTGACCGCGATGCGTGCGGACGGCTGCACGGTATTCGTGGAATTCGGGCCGAAGCAGGTGCTGACCTCATTGGTGCGGCGCACCCTCGGCGACGATGTCATCGCCATCCCCACCGATTCCGGTCCCATCGGCAATAGCGATCTCGCGCTGGGACGGGCGGCGATGCGGCTGGCCGTGCTCGGCTTCGGCCTGCACGGCATCAATCGGCACGCCGCGCCTTTGCCCGCATCGCGCACCTCGAATCGTGCGATGACCGTGACGATCTCGGCGCCCGAATATGTGCCCGAGACTCGGCGCGCGGCGTATGCGGCCGCACTCGACGACGGCTATCGCGTCAGTGTCGCCGCACCAACTCCTGTCGACACCGTCGTCGATCCTCAGCCTGAAACGCTGCCGGTGGCAGCAACTTTCGCCGAACCAACGGAGACGACTGTGTATCAGCCCTACGATTCGGGCTCGGACGCACTCGACAGTGCGCTCGTGCAGCACCTACAGACCCACCGTCAGTTCCTCGACGGGCAGCTGGATATGGCCCGCAACCTGGCCGGGGCGCTCGGCAACGGATCGCTCGACGAGGCGACCGTGCGGGCGATCGAAGCCGTGAAGGATCACGGTGTGGCGATCAGTGAAAGTCATTCGCGGGCAAGTGAAGTGCTCGCGCAGTTGGCCGAGCTGGAGGGTGGATTCGCGCCTGTTGCGCGGACGGCCGTGACGCGGCGGGTGGAGTCCACTCGGCAGACGGCGATCGAGTCGGCGCCTGAGCGTCGGCCGTTGGCTTCCGGGGGCGTCGGTACCTCTGGTGCTGCCGAAACCGATGCGACGCATTCGGGGATCTCCACCAATGGTGGACCGGTCACTCCGGAGTTCAACGGTGGCACTGCCGCTTCCCAGGTCAACGGTGGCGTTGCCGCTGCGCCCGAGTTCCAGGCCGATGGTGGCCTGGAGTCCGCGGCATCCAGCTCTCAGGCATCGACCGACGCACTGCTGAGCGCGTTGCGGGAGGTCGTCGCCGAGAAGACCGGGTATCCGGTGGAGATGGTGGATCCGTCGATGGATCTGGAGGCCGATCTCGGTGTGGACTCGATCAAGCGGGTTCAGGTGATCGGTGCGCTGCAGGAGCTGTTCCCGCAGTTGCCGAACCTCGGGCCGGAGCAGTTGGGGACGCTGCGCACGCTCGATCAGATCGCGGGTTTGCTGGGCGCGGATGCGGCGGCCTCGGCGGGGCCGGGCGCGCCTGCCGCGGCTCCTGGAACTGCTGGGTCGACTGCACCTGCGGTTGCCGGAACTGCTGCTGCTGCGGCACCCACGGCTGGTGCCGGAACCACTTCGACGGCCACACCCACGGGTGACGACCTGCGGATCGCGTTGCGGGAGGTCGTGGCCGAGAAGACCGGTTATCCGGTCGAAATGGTGGATCCGTCGATGGATCTGGAGGCCGACCTCGGCGTCGACTCGATCAAGCGAGTCCAGGTGATCGGCGCACTCCAGGAACGGTTTCCGGACTTACCCAGTCTCGGTCCGGAGCAGCTCGGCACGCTACGCACGGTGGATCAGATCGTCGACGAGCTCGCGTCGGTGGGTGGTGATGTCCACCCAAAAGCTGAGGCCGCGGCCGAAACGCCGCGGTATGCCGTCGAACTGATCACCCTGCCGTCGCTGGACCATGCTGTTGCCCCGTATCACGCGGGCGGTGCGGTCGCATTGATCGACCTCACCGGTCAGGCGGATGCCGACTGCGCCGCCATCGAATCCGTGCTCACCGAGCAGGGCTGGTCGGTGCATCGGACGGATCCGGCAGACCTGTCGGATCTCGATTCCGTCGATGTCTGCCTCGCGGTGCTGAGCTGTGAGTTCGCCGAT
Source organism: Nocardia pseudovaccinii (assembly GCF_050942345.1). Classification (NCBI taxonomy): domain Bacteria; kingdom Bacillati; phylum Actinomycetota; class Actinomycetes; order Mycobacteriales; family Nocardiaceae; genus Nocardia; species Nocardia pseudovaccinii. Next base: position 7,622,666 of record NZ_CP192074.1, on the reverse strand, counting down.
TGGGAGGCCGCACAGCGGTGGCTCGGCGCGGCCGTGCTGACCGCAGGTCATGCGGTGCCGCGCTTGGCGAAGACCGACGGTCGGGCGGCGTTCGTCACGGTGACCCGGCTCGACGGTCAGCTCGGTTTCATCGGCACGGCGGGTCCGATCACCGCCTTGCTCGGCGGTGTCGGCGGTGTCGTGAAAACCCTTGCGGCCGAGCAGCCCACGCTGTTCTGCCGGGCACTCGATTTCGACCCGGAAATCACACCGGTGCGACTGGCCGAGCTGGTCGCCGCGGAGTTGCACGATGCCGCGCGTGACACGCTCGAGGTCGGTATCGATGCGGCGGAGCAGCGCAGGACGCTGGTGCCCAGTGCGCATGCGCCTGCCAGTTCGGTCAGCATCGTGCGTCACGAGCAGGGGCCGAGTGTGCTTACGGCACAGGATGTTCTGCTCGTCACGGGAGGTGCGCGTGGCGTCACCGCCACGTGCGTCCGGGCGCTGGCACAGCGGAGCGAGACGCGCTTCGTGCTCCTCGGTCGCTCTGAACTGACACCTGAACCGGACTGGGCTGCAGGCGTTTCCGATATCGAGCTCAAGGCCGCCGCGGTGCGCGCACTCGCCGGTACCGGAGCAAAGCCACGCGATATCGAGCGTGCGTGCGCCCAGGTACGGGCCAGCCGCGAAATCAGCGAAACGCTGACCGAATTGAGTTCGCGGGCAGAGTATCTGGCCGTCGACGCGACCGACGAAGCGGCGGTGCGCACCGCACTCGCACCGTGGCGCGACGCCATTACCGGCGTCGTGCACGGGGCAGGTGTGCTGGCGGACTCCATGCTCACCGACAAAACGGCCGAATCCATCGAGCGGGTACTGGATCCCAAGATCTCCGGGCTGGCCACCGTGCTGGCCGCACTCGGCGAACTACGGCATCTGGTGCTGTTCACCTCGGTGGCCGGACTGTTCGGTAACGCGGGTCAGGCCGACTACGCCGCCGCGAACGAGGCACTGTCTCGATTCGCGGTGAGCTATCGGCGCCGCCATCCCGACTGCCACGTCACCGCGATCGACTGGGGTGCCTGGGACGGCGGCATGGTGACGCCCGAACTGCGCGAGCATTTCCACGCTCGTGGCATCGCCCTGCTGGACCCCGCGACCGGTGCGGCGGCCTTCACCGAACAGTTCACTGCGGACCGACACGACGACGCGGTAGTACTGATCGGTCCTGCCGAAAGTCTCATGGGCGATACGACAGTCGATCCACCCGCGGTGCGGGCCCGGCGGATCATCACCGGGATCACCGACGATCCGATTATCCAGGCGCACCGAATCGGCGAACATATCGTGCTTCCAGCCACGTTCGGCATCGGTGCGATGGTGCACCTGGCCGAGCGCGGCTTGCCAGGCCGAATGGTCGTCGGTGCCAGGGATTTCCAGGTCCTCAAGGGAATCGTGTTCGATCATCCGGTGGACGAGCTCGAGATCGAACTCGTCCCCGGCGAGTCGGTCGATGGCATAGCGCTGGTCGAGGCGACTGTCCGCGGTGATGATGCGCTGCACTTCCGGGCGACGCTGCTGCTGGCTGCCGGAGCCGATCAGCCGCCGACCAAGACGATCCCGACCGGATCGGTCAGCGACGCGAATATCTACCGCGATGCCATCCAGTTCCACGCGCCCGCCCTGCAGGGCCTGCGCACGGTACTGGCGGCTTCGGACGAGGCGATCGTGTTCGATTGCGCCTTGCCCGCCGCGCGAGTGGCCGACGGCGCATACGCCGGTCGCCTGCACGACCCGGTCCTCGCCGACTTGATCCTGCAGGGCCCACCGGTGCTCGGCTACCGACTCCTCGGGGCGGCGTATCTGCCACTGGGTGTCGGCCGCGTGGACTACTACCGGCAGCTGCCGACCGACGAGCCGTTTCTACTGACGGTGGACAACCCGCGGCCAGGCAGCTTCGATGTCCGGATCGACGCCACCGCGACAACATCGGATGGGACAGTGCTGCAACGCTTCTCGGATGTCACCGTGGTGACGACGCCGGATCTGACCGCGAAATTCCAGGCTTCGGTGCGGGGGTGGCTGGCATGACGGTTATCGAGTTCGACGGCGTGCCGTTCGATCCGGTCGGCGGTGCTGCCGCCCGGGTCGCGTCGGCTGCGGTCCGCGAGAGCCCGGCAGTCGGCGAGAGCTCTGCGGTCCGCGAGAGCCTGGAGGTGCACGAGAGTTCCGCGGTCCGCCAAAGCTCGGCGGGCCACGAGAATTCGGCGGGCCGCGAAAGCCTGGCTGTACACCGAAGCAGGGCGGTGGACGAAAGCCCGGCCGCGCAGCAACGCCTGGCCGCGCACCGAACGTCTGCGGGCCATGAAGCGCCAAGGGGGCATGAACTGCCTGTGGTACAGGAAGTCACAATCTCGACGGCCACGGCGCAGGCACGTACGCAAACCCCGGGTCCGCTCACCGAGATCCGTTCGGGCGTTGTCGCCGCCCACCGCGCGGCGCTGACCGCCCAGGTCGCACTGCAACGGGCGATATGGCAGCGGACGGTGCACCCGCAGGTCCCGTCGGCGGACCAGGGCCACAGCGGCCAGTCCATTTCGAGCGCACGCATCACCGCCGCACCGGAGTGGACATTCAAGCCGCCGGTCCGCACCACCCGCACCAGCCTCGATCGAGCAGCGCTGGCACGCCTCACCGAGGGCGATGCCGTCGGCGTATTCGGATATCGGCGCGCCGGCGTCGAATCCGTGGCGCGACTCGCGGCGGCGGGCCCCTTGGTGCTCACCGAGGTCGTGGCCATCGAATTGCGCGGCGGCACCGGAAACGGCCGCTTGGTAGCGCATTTCGACGGCGATACCCGAGCGGCCGCAGTACAGGCGGCGGAGGTATTCGCACTGTTCACCGGCATGCAGTTGTGCCTCTCGCGGAGCACGCTGGTGAGCGAGCCGGGCACCATCGAAAGCAAAACTGGCACAGTCGAATTCGTGGTCACGGAAATCGACCTGGTGCCCCGGCCGCATGTCACCGGCACCGCGACCATCGCGGGTTCCGCTCCGCTGCGGGTCACCGTGACGGTGGCCGAACCGGCGGGCGCGGGCGTCGGCCCAGGTGCCGCCGTACCTGGCCTACTGCTCAACGAATTCCACATGACCCATCTCGCCCGCGGCGATCAAGCCATCGCCATGGGCACCGAATTCGCCGAATACACCGGCGTCCGGGCGACCCGCCTACCGACGGGTGGGCTGCTCCTGGTCGATCGTGTCATCGAATTCGATGGTGCCCGTGGCAAATTGGATGGCGCGACGTACCGCACCGAATACGACTCACCCGCCGATTCCTGGTACTACGGCGATACCGCCAACGAATCCATGCCGCATTTCGTGTACATGGAGATCTCGCTGCAGGCGGCACTGCTGATGGGCTACTACGCCGGTCCCACCCTCACCCAGCCGGGTGTCACCCTGAGCCTGCGCAACCTCGGCGGCACCGCCACCGTCCTGCGCCGGATAGATCTGCGGGACAAGACAATCGAGCAGAACTCGCGCCTGCTTTCGACGACGATCCTGCCCGGCTCGTCACTGCAGAATTTCGACTACACGCTGAGCGTGGACGGTGAACCCTTCTACACCGGCGAGACCATGTTCGGGTACTTCAGCGACGAAGCCCTGGCAAACCAGACCGGCCTGGACGCCGGACGGTCCGTCCCGACCTGGCTGGACGAGCATCCGCAAGCCACCCGCACCATCGATGTCGCCGCTCGCCGAGCGGATCCGAATGCCCGGCTGTGTGCCCGCCGCACCCTGGCACTGATCGACCGGATCGACGTAGTCGACGGCGGCGGAAAATACGGTGCGGGATATCTGCATTCACTGCGCGAAATCGACCCGTCGGATTGGTATTTCGCCCGCCACTTCCACCTGGACCCGGTGATCCCGGGATCGCTCGGAGTGGAATCGGTCATCCACGCCATCCAGGAGTGGATGCTCGATGCCGGATTCGCCGACACCATCGGCGATCCGGTCTTCCGCATCCCCGCCGATATCGCCTTCAGCTGGCGCTACCGCGGACAATTCCTGCCGACCGACGGAACGGTGCGGTTGGAGGCCCACATCAAGGAAATCCGCAGGGGCGCAAACGGTGTCACCGTCATCGCGGACGGTTCGCTGTGGAAGCCGGGGCTGCGCATCTACGAACTGGTCGATCTGGCAATCGAACTCGGTGAGCGAGAGGAGCGGCCGTGACCGCATCGTCAACCACCGTCGTCGCGGAAACCGCGGACGACATCACGGCCGTACTGCTCGACGTACGGCAGCCGTGCTGGATCGTGCGGCACGACGGCCGGGTGGGCGCGACCTCGGATGCCGCGGTCGCGGCGCGGTCGCAGGTGCTCACCGCGGTCGCGCCGCTGCCGCCGGAGTCGCTCGGGGACAAACAGTTCCACGCAACGCACGGCGTGCGCGCGGCCTATGCGGCAGGTGCGATGGCCAATGGCATCGCCGCTCCCGCCTTGGTTGCGGTGATGGCCCGTGCGGGCTACCTGGCATCGTATGGTGCGGCCGGGGTGACGCCCCCGGCCGTGGATGCGGCGCTGGCCGAACTCAGCTCGCTGGGAAAGCCCTTCGCCTGCAACCTGATTCACAGTCCCTCGGAACCGGCGCTGGAACGCGCGATCGTCGATTCCTGCCTGCGCCACGGCGTGCGCTGCGTGGAGGCCTCGGCGTTCATGGGCCTGACCACCGAGGTCGTGCGATACCGGGCGGCGGGCCTCGGCATCGACCGGCACGGCCAGATCGAGGTGCGCAATCGCCTGATAGCCAAGGTGTCCCGCGTGGAGGTCGCCGAACCCTTCCTGCGACCGGCGCCTATCGCTTTGCTCCGCCGACTGGTCGAATCCGGTGATCTGGCACCGGAACAGGCCCGCCTGGCCGAGCAGGTGCCGATGGCCGACGACATCACCGCGGAAGCCGATTCCGGCGGCCACACCGACCGCAGGCCACTGCTCGTGCTGTTCCCGGAACTGGTCGCCGCGCGCGATCGGATTGCCACCACCGTGCCCGCAGCGGCAGCGGTACGGATCGGTGCCGCAGGCGGCATCGGCACACCCGCCGCCGCGGCCGCCGCCTTCGCGCTGGGTGCCGCCTATGTGGTGACCGGTTCGATCAACCAGGCCACCTGTGAGGCGGCCCAGTGCGAAACAACCAAACAGCTACTGGCCCAAGCGGATTTCGCCGACTGCACCATGTCGCCGTCCTCCGATATGTTCGAACTCGGCGTCCAGGTCCAGGTCCTGCGCCGAGGCACCATGTTCGCCGCCCGCGCCCAGCGCTTGTACGACACCTACCGCGCCTACACCGGACTGGATGACATTCCCGCCGACCTGCGCCACGACCTCGAGGCCACCTTGTTCCGGCGGCCACTGGAAACGGTCTGGCAGGACTGCGTCACCTACTTCACCGAACGCGACCCCGGACAGTTGGTCGGCGCGGATGAAGATCCAAAACGCAAGATGGCCTTGGTATTCCGGTGGTACCTCGGGTTGTCCTCCGGCTGGAGTATCCGCGGCGAAGCCGACCGCACCGCCGACTACCAGATCTGGTGCGGCCCCGCCATGGGCGGCTTCAACAATTGGGTCGCCGGAACCTACCTCGCCGCCATCACCAACCGCCACGCAGCCGACATCGCCGACCAAATGATGCTGGGCGCCGCCTATCTCACCCGAATCGCCCAACTTCGCACCGCAGGCGTACGGCTACCAGCCGAATGCGCCCGCTTCGTACCGCGCCCCATCCAGCCGCGCTGAGGAGCGCAACAGGATCGCCGTTTGCGCGATCCTGCGTCGGATTCGGAATCACCACGGTCGCGTTGCATTTCGAGTCGGATGCAGATGCGGTGCGACCCAGGGGGAGGAGGTCCGTAGGTCCGCCCGCAGCCAAGCGGCGTGCGGCCTCGCGCAGGTGTCGCCCGGCCACCCAGGGGCCGAATGGTCTGCCCCGGTCCGGTTTTCAGCTCGGCGGGGCGGATTGGTCGGAAACGGGCTGGGTGAACGGTGGGGTGTCTTGCTGACAGACTGTGTGGGGTGGGGGGAGTACGCCTCGGACGACGTAGTTGCTTTCGTGGGCGTTCGCGCAACTGCTCAGGTTGTTCAGGGTGGTGTGCCCGTATCCGGCGACGGTGAGCAGTCGAGCGTTGCCGAGTTCGGCGGTCGTGGCCTGGGCGGCTCGATACGGGGTGGCGGGGTCGAAAACGGTGTTGACCGTGAGGATCGGTGTCTTGGACCGGTTCCATGGGCCGGTGTACCGGTGGGCAGCCTTTCCTGGCCAGGTGGAACACGCCTCGGTTATCCACGACCAGAAGGGCCCGACCGTCCCGGCTCGCAGAGTAGCGAATTTGGCCAGGGGGCCGTACAAGTGTGGATCGGGTGGGTTGGGGCTCTCGCTGCACACCAGCGCATAGACCTGCTCGACGCCCGAGTAGCTCTGCTGCTGGGCGGGCGCCGCCGCCGACGAGTCGCCTGCGGCGGATTGCAGGACCTCGCTCGTGACCGAGGTCATCGAAGCGGTGCTCTGCGGTGTCTGGCCCAGCCAGAGGTTCTGCAGCAGATCGGCCAGCGACGACCAGTTCGGGGCCGAGTCCACGGGATGAACCAGTTGCAGGGCTGCGCGAACGAGGGAGGCGGTGAAGGCGTAGGTGAACATGCCCTGCGGATGGGCGAGCAGGCGGTGCAGCAATAGCTCGTACTTGACTCGGGTCGCCCAGGGATTGTCGACCGCGAAGGGGCACGCGCTGCGGCCGGCTCGGCTGCACAGATCGAGGAACTGCTTCAGCGTCTCGGCCGTCCCCAGGTCGGAGCGTTCGCGCAGGAAGGTCGGCAGCGGCGAGATGTGGTCGTACCAGGCGGTGGGATCAACATTGCCGTCGAGCACCATCGCCCGCACTCGGTCGGGGAAGAGGTTGGCGTAAGTCGCGCCGAGCAGCGTCCCGTAGGAGGCCCCGTAATAGGTCAAGCGCTCGTCGCCCACGACCGCCCGCAGCAGATCCAAGTCGTGTGCCGAGTCTGTGGTCGAGACGAACCGCAGCAAGACCGGGTCACGCTGTTCGCAACCCCGACCCAGTTCGGCGTTGAGTTCGATCCACCGCCGCTCTTCCTCATGGCCGACGGGGAACCCTGCGGGCAACTGTGCGGACCAGGCCGCGTACTCCGCGGCAGTGGCGAAACATTGGACGGCGGTCGAGCGACCGAACCCGCGCGGATCCCAGCTGACGATGTCGAACCGTTCTCGTATCTCTTGGGGAAAGGACGGATACTCCCCGATGAACAGGTCGATAGCCGGTGCAGGCCCGCCGGGGTTGAACAGCATGCTGCCGATCCGATTCGCCGGGTCGGTTGCCAGGTGCCGGATGACCGCCAGCTCGATCGTGCGCACTTCCGGATGCTGATAGTCCAATGGTGCGGGCACGGTGGCGCATTCGAAATCGGGGGCGTCGGGGCACGGGGTCCAGACTGGAGCGGGCGGTACCGCGGGTGTCGGGTCCGGCGGCTGGGCCGCGGCGGGCGCGGCGCCGCAGGCCACGACCGCGACCGCGAATATGGATGTCAGCACACGTCGGGGGAAAAGTCGGCGGTTCGACACGGATCCTCGCTATCGGCACGGGGAAAGAGCGTGGCTGTATTGCAAGGAAACTTCGCCCACCGTAGTCGACCGTCCAGCAAATGATGGTTACGCAGACCCATCGGCGTGGTGTTCCTCGACACGCGGTGCACCCGCTTCGTGACGCGACCGATGGAGCGCCGATCGCCACATTGGGACCCGGCCAGTCGAGGCGCTTGAGAAAAACATACGATCGACCGTATGCTCTGCTGCATGGAGCAACAGACCTTCACCGAGGCGACCGACCCGTTCTGCCTGGACCAGGCGGATGCCGTGGCGTTACTGACCGAGGCCCCGTGGGGCAGGTATGCCGTTGTCGGAGACAGCCTTTCGGCGGGAACCGGCGATCCCACCCCGGGCTACAAGAATCAAGGCTGGTCAGACCGGGTTGCTGGTGTCTTGCGGTCGGCCCGGCCGGAGTTGGACTACCTCAACGTCTCCCGAGATCGGGGCGACAACCGCCCAGACGCTGGAGAGCCAGGCGGCCCGGATGCTCGAGTTCTCCCCGGACCTGCTCCACATGCCATGCGGGGCAAACGACATCGTGCGGCGGAAGCCGGACTTCGGTGAGATCGAGCGAACTCTTCGGCAGATGTACGACCTGGCGAAGGGGACCGGCGCCCTGCTGACCACTTTCACGCTCGGCAGGGCGTATGTGGTCCCGGCCTTCCCCGACTGGCCGCAGCGGATTGCCGCGATCAACGAGATCGTGCGCGGGCTGGCTTCCGAATACGACGCCATCGTCGTGGACATGTGGGACCACCCGGTCAACGACCGCGACAACCTGCTCAGTGCGGATCGTATCCACTTCTCGACCTCGGGTCAGGCTGTCATGGCGGCCGAGGTGGTCAAGAAGCTGGCCAATTCCCTGGGACGCACGAATGAAGAGGTTTCTTACCGTGGCAAGTAGTCAGCAAGCAGTTAGCCAGCCGGTAGTGGCCGCGAAGGCCGACGGCATTCCATGGATGACGATGTCGATTGTCTTGTCCGCCATGTTCATGGCGGTCCTCGACTCGTTCATCGTCGTGGTCGCCGACCCCTCGATCGTGGCGGACCTGCATGCCTCCGCTGGCGATGTCCAGTGGGTTCTGGCGGGTTACCAGCTCAGCTACGCGGTCTTCATCATTACCGCTACTCGCCTTGCCGACATGTACGGCCGCAAGCGGATTTTCCTTCTCGGGGTGGCCCTGTTCACGCTGTCATCAGTCGCTTGCGCGCTGTCACCGAACGCGGGCAGCCTTATCGCCGCGCGTGTCATCCAGGGCCTGGGAGCCGCCCTGATGGTTCCGCAGGTGTTCGCGTACGTCACGGTGCTGGTGCCGGAGGCGAAGCGGCACAGCGTATACGGCGTAGTCGGCATCGTCATGGGTATGGCCACCATCGGCGGCCAGGTCATCGGCGGACTGCTGATCGGCGCCGATCTGTTCGACTCCGGCTGGCGCCTGGTGTTCTGGGTGAACGTGCCGATCGGAATCGTCATGTTCCTGCTCGCCGTGCGATACGTGCCGCAGACAACCTCAGCCGCCACCCGCAAGCTGGACATGCCTGGCGTTCTGGCGCTCAGCGCGGCACTCTTCCTCTTGGTGCTCCCGCTGATCCAGGGGCAGCAGGCAGGCTGGCCATGGTGGGTCTGGGCTTGCTTCGCAGGCAGCGCGGTCGCGTTCGGTTTGTTCGTCGCGATCGAACGGGGCTTGGAACGGCGGGGCGAGGATCCGCTGGTACCGCTGACGCTGTTCGGACAGCGCTCGTTCTCGCTCGGGATCATTCTCGTCCTCGCCCTGTACGCGCTGATCTACTCGTACTACCTGGCCTTGTCGGTAACGCTGCAGCAAGGCCTCGATATGTCGGCGCTCGGCGCGGGTCTGGTCTACACCCCCGCGGCCACCGCATTCTTCGTGTTCAGCATGGTAGCGAGCCGGATCATCCCGAAATATGGACGACGTGTCCTCGAGGTCGGGGCGATCATCCTGGCGAGCGGTTACCTGGCGACCGGCCTCTTGCTGGTGTCCGGCCCGCGAATCACTCCGCTGCTCGTGATCCCCACCCTCATTCTGCAAAGCGTCGGTGGCGGACTGGTTATCACCCCGGCGCTCAACACGGTGCTGAGCCGCGTCGAGCCGGAGTCGGTCGGCGTCGCGTCAGGGGCGCTCTCCACCGCCCAGCAATGTGGCGGAGCGCTAGGCGTTGCCATTATCGGAGCGATCTACTTCGGCTCGTTCCATCCCGCGGAAGTCGGCAGGGCCGCCGCCGCCGGCCACGCCTTTGCCACCGCGTCCTTCGGGACGTTCGTAATCGCCGTGATAGCAGGCATTGTCGTGTTCCTGCTACCGAAGCGGCCGGCGGCCCAGGCCTGAGTGCGAGGGTCACCAGTAATGACCGGGGCTGCCGGAAAGTTCTTCGCTACTTCAACCCCGACCGCACGAACGCATTCACGATGTGCCGTTGCAACAGCAGATACATCAACAGAACCGGCAGGCAGGCCAGACTGGCCAGGGCCATCATCGGCCCCCACTGATCACCTTCGGTGCCCATGAAGCTGCGCAAACCCAGCTGAAGCACGCTGTTGGATTGGCGGAGAACGACTGCGGGCCAGAAGTATTCGTTCCAGGCGTTGATGAACAGCAGGATGGCCAGGGCGGCGAGGGCGGGGCGGAGGTTGGGGACGACGACGGTCCAGAGGATGGACCAGGAGGAGCGGCCGTCGATTTTGGCGGCGGCGACGAGTTCCTTGGGGAAGCTGGCCATGTGCTGACGCAGTAGCAATACCGCGAGTGCCGAGCACAGGGTCGGCAGGACCACGCCGATCAGCGAGTTGACCAGTCCGAGCCGGGTGAGCAGCACGTAGTTCGGCAGCATCGTCACCTGGAACGGAACCAGCCAGGTGCCGACGAACGCGAGGTACAGGATCCGCTGGAACGGGAATGTGTACATCGCGAACGCGTAGGAGGCGAGCAGCGCCACCAGCAGCTGTCCGGCCGCGGACAGTGCCGCCACGAAGAAGGTGTTGCCGATCAAGCCGACTACGTCGACCTTTTCGGCGGCATCGGTGTAGTTGGCGAAGGAGATCGGCCAGGGGAAGGGCGAGAGTGAGGTGACATCCTCGGGCCGCCGCAGCGAGGTGGCGAACAGCCAATAGATCGGGAATATGCACACCACGGCGGTGACCGCGAGCAGCAGATGGCTGCTCGCGGTCCGCAGACGATCAATCATCATGGAAGGCAACCCTTTCCGAGATCCACACCAGAATCCCGGCTATCACACCGAATCCGGCGAACAGCAGCACACCGGCCGCCGCGCTGAGTCCGGCATCGAAGCTGTGGAAGGCGTAGTCCCACAGCAGGTAATAGATATTGGTGGTGGCCTGTGCGGGGCCGCCCTGTGTCATCGAGTCGATGAGCGGGAAGGTCAATGTGGGACTGAGCAGCACGGTGGTCAGCACCAGGAACAGCAGCGTGGGGGAGAGCAGCGGCAGGGTGATCCAGCGCCGGATCTGTCCCGAACTCGCGCCGTCCACCTGTGCGGCCTCGTCGTAGTCGCCGCTGATACCGGCCAATCCGGCCCACACCACCAGCACCGCGAAACCGAGCAGCTGCCAGCCGGTGATCCCGATGATGACGGCGTGCGCGGTACCCGCGTCGTACACCCAGTTGCGATCCGAGCCGAGCACCTGGTCGACGAAGCCGCTGCCGGGATGCAGCAGCCACCGCCACACCGCCGCAGCCGCAACGGGCGCCACCAGGAACGGCACGAATATGAAGGCGTGATAGATGGTCCGGCCCTGCACCCGCCTACTGGCCAACGCAATCAACACCGGCAGCACCACGGTGAACGGAAGCATGCCCAGAATCAGCACCCCCGTCCGCCCGACCGAATCCCAGAACGCCGGAAGTTCCACCAGCCGTTCGTAATTGCCGGTGCCGACCGGCTTCATCGGCGAGGTCGGCAGGAGATTCCACGAGTACGTCGACAATTCGAACGCCTGCACCAGTGGCCGGTAGATCCACACCACCAACAGGAACAGCGCAGGCGCGAGATAAAGGTAGGGCACCACGAACCGCCCCGCCCGGCGGAACCGGGCGAGGCGGCGGGTCTGCGGCACCGGCACGATATCCGTTGCCGCAGTGGGTATTTCGACTACGAACATCTACCTGGCCTCGGCGGCCAGTGCGGCCAACTGCTCGAGCACATCCGATTCGGCCCGGTCGTAGACGGTTTCGGCGGGTGTCGCCTCGATCGCGGTGGCCACCAATGTCGTACCGAGCAGATCGATTCGGCTGTAACCGAATCCGGTCAGGCCGCGGTGCCGTCCGATCGGGGCGATCGTATCGATTCGGTATGCCAGCGCGGGCCCGATCCACACCGGAATGCCGCCGAGCGCGGCCGCGCCCGTCAGGTGGTTGTGCCCGCAGATGATCAGTCGCACATCCGATCCCGCAAGCACTTCCTCGAGCAACTCCGGCTGCTCGAGCCGCAGATATTCGGTCGCCGCGACCGGCGACGGAATCGGCGGATGGTGCAGCACCAGCAGCGTGCCGTGCGGTGCGGGTTCGCGCAGCTGATCGGTCAGCCAATCCAGCTGTTCGGGCTCGAGCCGCCCGTCGTGCCTGCGCGGTGTGCTGCTGTCCAGCGCGATGATCCGGAGTCCGGCGATGTCGAACACCTGGTCATGGGTGACGTCCGGGTCGACCGAATCCAGACCGAGCAACTCGATGCCGAACGCCGTGCGCTCGTCGTGATTGCCCATCGTGTACACCGTCTGCGCGCCGAGTTCGGCGGCTACCGGTTCCACCGCATCGCGCAGCCGCCGATATGCCTCCGGCGACCCGTTATCGGTGAGGTCCCCCGATAACACCAGCGCGTCGATGCGCTGCTGCGAGGCCCGCAGCTGCTGCAGCGCGTGGGTGAGGTTGGCGTAGGTGTCGATCATGCCGTGTACCCGCTCCCCGGTGGCCCGGATGTGGGTATCGGTCAGCTGAACGACGGTCACCGTGCTCATGACGCGGGCAGGAGTTTGGCGCCCTGTTCCCGGGCGGTGGTCAACGTGGGCTGGGGATCCTTGCCCTGGAACACGATCGACTCGACCGCGTCCATCATGCCGTCCCGGATCTGCAGATAGTTGGTTCCCGGCATGGAGATCCACGGCTCCATATTCGCCAGCTGCGCGACATTCGGCTTCAGCAGGGGATTCTGCTCCGACCAGGTCTTCAGCCCGTTCGGATCGTCCATCAAACCGGTACGCAGCGGCAGATACCCGATGCCCTGCGAGATCTTCGTGTACGCCTCCTCACTGGTGAGGAATTTGATGAGCTCCCACGACGCCCGCTGCTTGGCCGGGTCGTTGGACAGAATGTGCAGCGACGCACCGGAATTCGTCGGCACGGTCGGCTTGCTGCCGAAGCTCGGCATGGGTGCCGCGCGCAGATCCCACTTGTCCTTGGCGCCGGTGACGAAGGTGCCCTGGATCGCGCTGGTCTCCAGGATCATGCCGATCTCACCGCGGGCGAACGCCTCATAACCCTGCTTCTGGTTGAACTTCGGCATACTTCCCGAATCGACCAGCGCCTTGCTCATCTGGGTGACCTCGACCGCGGGCGTGTCCGCGAACGACAGCGTCTTGCGATCCTCGGAGATGACCCGGCCGCCGTTGGAGCGCACCATCGACTGGAAGCACCAGTCCTTGGCGGTCTTGGTCAGGCAGTCGATGTACACACCGCCCTTACCGGTCTTGCCGGTGATCGCGGCGGCCGCATCGGAGACCTGCTGCCAGGTGGCCGGCGGCTTGGCCGGATCGAGTCCGGCCTCGTTGAACAGCGAGGCGTTGAAATACAGGACGGGCGTGGAGAATACGAACGGAACACCGTAGGTGTGGCCGTCCCAATCCGCGAGCGTGCGTGCCTTCGGGGCGTACGGGTACTTGGCGCCGTCGAAGTTGTGCTGCACTTCCTGCTTGGAAACCAGCGTGTCCAGCGGCTTGGCGCCGAGCTGGTGGATGGTGTAGTCCAGATCGCTGAAGCCGAGCTGCGCGACATCCGGCGGGGTGCCCGCGACCATCTGGTTCTGAATGCTGGAGATGGTGTCGGTGGCCGGGTTCGGGCTGTTGCCCTGCGGCTTCTGCGCGGTCACCTTGATATTCGGGTACTTCTTGCCGAAATCGGCGATCAGCGCGTTGAAGGTGTCGGTCCACGCGCCGGCGAGTCCGTAGTTGTAGGACTCGAACACGATGGACACCTGCTGATCCGGTTTCAGTTCCGGGATCTGGGCGGTGTCGGCATTCGAGTCGGTGGTGGTGCTCCCGAGGCCGCCGCAGGCGCTGAGCGCGACGGTGGTTGCGAACACCAGGCCCAGTACGGGCAAGGTGCGTTTCACGGTGGTTCTCCTCATCGATGAAGGGTGGTTGCTACGAATCAGGCGACGGCGACTACGGCGCTGTCGGTAACCGAATCCTGATGCGGCTCTTGCCAAGTCAGGCGCAGTCCGGATTCGGGGTGGAACAGGTGCAGGTGTGCGGGATCGACGCGCAGTCCGATCGGTTCGTCGGCGCGCACGCCCGCCGGGCGCGGTGCGCGGGCGCACAGTGTCTGCTCGCCGATGCTGAAGTGGATCAGTTCTTCACTGCCCAGGTTCTCGACCATCCTCACGTGCCCGCGGATGGCTGGGTCAGCCGAGTCGATGCGCAGTTGTTCGGGGCGGATTCCGGCGACGACCTCGATGTCGGCATCGAAATCCGCTGCGGTTATGGCTAATTCGGTGTCGATGCCATCGGCCACCAGGAACAGGCTGCCGTCGCGCTGGGTCACGGCCGCGGGGAACAGATTCATCGGCGGGGCGCCGAGGAATCCGGCGACGAAGGTCGAGCGGGGCCGATCGTAAAGTTCGGTCGGCGTGCCGACCTGCTCCACCTGACCGTCATTGAGCAGTGCGATCCGGTCCGCCATGGTCATTGCCTCGACCTGGTCGTGTGTGACGTAGAGGAACGTCGCTCCCAACCCGCGATGCAGTGAAATCAGTTCGGCCCGGGTGGCGCTGCGCAATTTCGCATCCAGATTGGACAGTGGCTCATCCATCAAGAACGCACCGGGATCGCGAACCATGGCGCGGGCCAAGGCAACTCGCTGTCGCTGCCCGCCGGACAAAGCGGCGGGCTTGCGGCGCAACAACTCGTCCAACCCGAGCGCTGCCGCCACCTCCGCGACCCGGGCCGCGATTTTCGCGCGCGGTGTGCGCCGCGCCCGCAATGGAAAGCCGATGTTCTTCGCCACCGTCAGATGCGGATACAGCGCGTAACTCTGGAACACCATGGCCAGGTCCCGCTGCTGCGGCGCCCGATGGGTGATATCGGTGTCGTCCAACAGGATTCGGCCGCCGGTCGGATCCTCCAGACCCGCGATCATCCGCAGCAGGGTGGATTTGCCGCAGCCGCTCGGTCCGAGCAAAACCATGAACTCACCGTCGGCGATATCCAGGCTCACCTCCCGCACCGCATAGGTGGTGCCGAAGTGCTTGGATACCTGCTCGATGCGCAGTCGTGCCACCAGATCTCCTAGACCGGCAGCTCGCCCGCGACGACCCAGGTCGCCACCCGGGCCGCGATCGCCGGTGCATCCTTGACCCACTGGAAGTGGTCACGGTGGTCGACCGGCGCATTCTCGTCGATATGCCACTGGGTGACCCGGGCGTTCGGCATCCGGGAGACCAGGAAGTCGACATTGGACTTCGGGCCGAGCACATCCTCGGACAGCGAGATGACCAGCACCGGCAGTGTCATCCCGCGCAGCAGCGTATTGTACTGCCGCGCTGTGCCTTTCGGGCGGTAGTAGCTGGTCAGCGAGTGCATCGACCAGTCGCGCATCACGCGGCCGGGCATCGGTGCGGGGATCAGCACGCCGCCGGGCCAGTGCCCCTTCCAGCGCGATACCAAGCCGATCCACTGGATCTGGCTCAGTGCCTCGAACCAGCGGCGCGGTCCGAACGCCCACCAGAACACGGTGCCGGTCCCGATGACGGTCACTCCGGCGACCTGATCGGGTTCGGCGGCGGCGAAAAGCAGCGCGAGCTGGCCGCCGAGGCTGTGTCCGAACAGGTGGACCGGGGCTTCCGGAAAGCGTGTGCGCACCGCGGAAACTATCGCGGGCAGATCGATTTCCAACATCTCGCGATAGCCGAAATCGCTGTGCAGCCCGAATTCCGGCTTCGCCTCACCGTGCGCGCGCAGGTCGCAGGTTGCGACCGAAAGCCCTTGGGCGTTCAGCTCTTTGGCGAGGGCCAGGTAGTTCTTCGCCTTCATCGCCATGGCGGGCAGGATCAGCACCACCGGCGCATCGGCCTTCTTGGCGGGCAGGAAGCGGACGGTGAATTCGACGCCATCGGCGGTCGATACCGTGGTCGACTCCAAGGCCTGGAATTCCGAACTTTTCTGGGGTGCCGTACTGGTCACTGGTCGGCCTCCGTGATCGCGATATCGCAGACATAGTCGAAGGTGAATTTCGCGACGACAATATCGGCGTCGTCGAGCAGCACCGCCTTGCCGGACAATTCGAACCGGTTCGAGGCGGCGGCGGTCAGCACCTCGGCGAGTTCACGCTGGTCGACGGTGGCGATGGCGCGAATCCGCCCGACCGCCGGTTTGCGATAGGACGCCGTGCCCGCGCGCAGCACCAGTCGCTCGACGGTGTCCAGGCGAGTCGCGGCCGCGCCGACGAAGGCCGCCGCGCCGCCGATATCGGCGGCGGTGAACAGCGCACCGGCGTGCACGGTGCCCATGTGGTTGCGCACGGTGTCGACGGCGGGAATCTCCACGACCGCGCGCTCCGGCGAGATCTCGGTGATCAGGGTGCCGACGTGCCGTCCGAACGGCACCATATCCTGCGATACCGCCCGCAGATATTCGTAATCGACCGCATCGCAATCGAGTTCGGGATACGCGGCGGCGAATCCGACGATTTCACGCGTTGTCATTGTTGTCTCCTTCAGCGATTGCGCAGTGCGCGACGGGCAATGGACCAGCGCAGCACCTCGGATGGCCCCTCGTAGATGCGGAAGGCCCTGGCCTCCACCAGGAACCGGGCGACCAGATAGTCCTCGCAGACACCGAGTCCGCCGTGCAGCTGCACCGCCCGGTCGAGAACTCGCCAGACGGCTTCGGAGACAAAGGTTTTCGCGATCGACGCATCGTGGCGCGCCTGCGAGGAGGTCGGCCCCTGCTCGTCGATGGTCTCGGCCGCCGTGCGGATCACGCCACGGGCCGCGGCGATATCGATCTCGCTGTCTGCGACGAGCCCCTGTGCCAGACCGTGATCGGCGATCGGCACACCGAAAGCCTTTCGGGTGCTGATGTGTTCGATGGCGAGGTGGTGTGCGCGCACAGCCAGCCCGAGCCAGTTCATGCAGAACACCAGGCGTGAGGGCGCGAGCCGGACCTGGGCCAGCACCAGTCCCTGACCGACCGCGCCCAGTACGGCGGAATCCGGTACCGCGCAGTCGACGAAGGCGATCTCGCAGTGTCCGCCGGGTGCGCTGGAATGGTCGAGCGTCGGCATCCGGCGACCGACCTTCAGACCTGGATTGTCCTGGTCCACCAGGAACATGGTGGGTCCGTCACTGGTCTGTGCGACACAGATGGTGAACGCGGCGCCCTGCGCACCGGTGGTGAAATGTTTGGCGCCGTTGATGATCCAGCCGTCGTCGGTCTCCTCGGCGACGGTCTGCAGCATGCCCGGATCGGATCCCGCGCCCGGTGCCGGTTCGGTCATCGCGATGGCCGAACGCACCTCACCGGCGGCCAGCGGCGCGAGATAGCGCTGCTGCTGCTCGGCATCGGCCACGTGGGCGAGCAGGTGGATGTTTCCGTCGTCGGGCGCCCAGGCGTTCACCGCGATCGGGCCGAGCAGACTGGCTCCGGCCGCTTCCAGCACACGCGCCTGGGCCCTGGTGTCCAGGCCGAGTCCGCCGTACTCCGGGGCGGACAGGGGGCCGAATACGCCCGCCTCTTTCGCTTTCTTCTGTAATTCGAGCCGCAGCGCGTCGTCCATTACGCGCCCGTCGACAACGACCTCGCGTTCCACCGGAATTACCTGGTCACGTATGAACTGGGTGGTCTTGTCCACCAAATGCGCCACAGTGGTCATGGCGTCAGTTTCGGTGGGCGGGCGGCGTCTGAGTCGGGTCGATAGTCAACGTCGATTGTGCGAATCGACTGCGCATTCGTCCGGTGCGGATCGGCGGTCTCTCGGCGACGGTAGTCGCGAAGACGAGATAGCCGAGGGGACCAGATGACGGACATTCCGGTACGGGTGTCGGCCCGCCGTGACGAGGCCGAGGGTGTGTTCTCGCTCGAGCTGACCCCGGTTGCGGGCGGTCAGCTGCCGTCGTGGGAGCCGGGCGCCCACATCGACGTGGCGGTCGGCGCCGCCGGGGTGCGGCAGTACTCGCTTTGCGGTGATCCGGCGGATCGGCTGCACTGGCGGATCGCGATATTGCGCGAGCCCGACGGGCGCGGCGGGTCCGAATATCTGTACCGGACGGCGCTGGTGGACTCGGAGCTGCGTATTTCGGCTCCCCGCAATAATTTCGAGCTCGTCGAGCGAGCGAGTTACGTGTTCGTCGCGGGTGGTATCGGAATCACGCCGATCCTGCCGATGGTGGCCGCCGCGCAGGCCGCCGGTGCCGAATGGGAGCTGTACTACGGCGGACGGACCCTGGCGCATATGGCCTTCGCCGAGGAGATCGTTCGCCACCCGCACGCCCGACTGCTGCCACAGGACGAGCACGGACTGCTGCCGATCGCCGACATCGTCGCCGAACACCGTGATTCCGCGATCTACTGCTGCGGACCGGAACCACTGCTCGCAGCCGTGGAAACCGAAGGAGCACGGCGTGATTCGGCTGTCTTCGCAGAACGCTTCGTGCCGCGATCGGTGGACACGCCGCGCGGCTCATTCGAGGTCCAATTGGCAAGCAGCGGAACAACTTTCCGCATCGGCGTGGACGAGTCCATTGCCGATGTGCTCGACGCCGCCGGTATCGGCATCATCACCTCCTGCCGCGAAGGCACCTGCGGCAGTTGCGAAACCGCCGTGCTCGCAGGCGTTATCGACCACCGCGATTCGGTGCTCACCGCCGAAGAGCAGGCCCGCGGCAACACCATGATGCTGTGCGTTTCGCGGGCCAGATCGGACGTGCTCGTCCTCGACCTGTGACCGGCGAACCCTGAGCTGTCGGCGCGATCGGCGACCGGCATGCGGCGCGCTCGCGCGCCCGACCTCCCCGAAAAATCGAGAGGAAAGAAGTAAGGATGAGGAAAATCGTTGCGGTGGCCGCCGGATTGGTCGCCGCAGTCGGCATCGCCGCCGGTACCGCCGGCGCCCAGACCGAC
Source organism: Nocardia pseudovaccinii (assembly GCF_050942345.1). Classification (NCBI taxonomy): domain Bacteria; kingdom Bacillati; phylum Actinomycetota; class Actinomycetes; order Mycobacteriales; family Nocardiaceae; genus Nocardia; species Nocardia pseudovaccinii. Next base: position 7,603,667 of record NZ_CP192074.1, on the reverse strand, counting down.
GGTGACGAAGCGGTCGGATTCACGGCCTACGCCACCGACACCCAGTCCATTGTCAAGACCGATGGCGGCTCCATGGTCATCGAGGACAACGTCTTCAAGATCAAGGCGAGCAACGGCACCGTGCTCACCGGCATGCCGCTGAAGTTCCGCGTCGACGACTTCGAATTCCCGATCGTGGCCGATATCGCCGACCACTCCGCCACCCTCACCCCGCAGTTCGACATCGCGCACGCGGCCTACAAGCCGGTCGCGCTGCCGTTCGAGGACAAGGCGCCGTGGAAGAACGAATACGACCGTGAGCAGGCCGCCTGGTCCCGCATGACCAGCACCATCACCATGGGCGCCACCCTCGGCACCCTGATCGGCGGCCTCAGCGGCGGCGCTGTCGGTTGCGTCCTGGGCGGCATCGCCGGTGCGACCGTCGCCTCCGCCGCCATCGTCGGCCTCTTCGGCGCCTTCATTCCGGCCGCGGCCATCGGCTGCCTCGGCGGCATCGTCGCGGTCGGTGCCCTCGGCACCCTCGCGGGCCAGATCCTGATCACCGCCCCGGTGGCCATCGGCGCTGCCATCCAGTACTTCTCCACTATCAACCAGCCGCCGTTCCCGCCGGCGAAGTAGATAGCGAAGAAGAACCCAACGGCGTTCGTGGGGGACACCCGACCCCGCCCGGTTCCTCACCCCGGGCGGGGTCTTCGCTACGTGGTAGAGCGGATGGCGCGGCGGGCGGCTATGGAGCCGAAGGTTTCGCGGTCGGCGAGGAAGCCTTCGAGGGCGAAGGTGGCCGCGCCGAGGCTGACGGGGTTGTGGGGGAGGGTGCACAGTTGCAGGGTTACCGCGGTGAAGGGGTCGGACATGGCGTGGTGGGCGGCTACGCGGCGGGTCGCGTCGAGAAGGCGGTCGCCGAGGACGTTCGCGACGAGGTCGCCGAAGACCATGGTGCGGGGGTTGAAGAGGTTCACCAGGTTCGCGACGGCGACCCCCAGGTAATTGCCGGTCTTTTCGATGACCTCGCTCGCGATGGGGCCGTCGCTGGCGCCTATGGCCGCGATGGTGGCGGCATCGTCGGCCGCGACTAGCGGACTGGCCGGGGCGATTTCGCGCAGGGTCTGCACGATGCCGCGTGTGCTCACATAGGCCTCGACGCAGCCGTGACGCCCGCAGCGGCATTCGCGTCCGTCGATGACGAGGTTGGTGTGGCCCCATTCGCCCGCACTGTTGGTCACGCCGCGATAGAGCGTGCCATCGATGACGACGCCGATGCCGACTCCGGCGCGCAGCGTGACCACGATCAGATCGTCCACATCCCGCCCCGCGCCGAACCAGAGATGCGCTGCCGTACTGGCTTTCAGCGGATTGTCGAGGTACAGCGGATGCGGCACCCGCGGTTGCAGCAGCGATTTCAACGACACGTCGTGCCAGTCCCAGTACGGCGAGAACACCGAAACGCCGCCCTCGGGTTCCACCAGTCCCGGCACGCTCAATCCGACGCCGAGTACCCGCTCCGCATCGTCGGCGGTCAGCTCACCGATGCCGCGAACGATCAGCTCGGTGACATCCTCGGGCCGGGTGGCCGCGGGATCCACCGGAATCTCCACCGATCGCAGCACCGTCATCGCCAGGTCGAAAAGGTCGAAATGAATGCTGGTTTCGGCGATATCGACCCCGACCAGGGTGCCGCGCGCCGGATTGATCGCCAGCTGTGCACGCGGCCGCCCGATGCCGGGCGCGTCGTAGCCGAGTTCGGCGAGCACCCCCACATCGAGTAGTTCGGCGAGCAAATTGCCCACCGTCGCGAACGAGAGCCCGGTGGCGCGGGCGATCTCCTGACGGCTGGTGTGGCCCTCGGCGGCATAGACCGCCTGCAGTACATAGAACCGATTCCGGCGTCGGATGTCGCGCGCGGTCAGCTGGTACACGGTCGGGCCATCTCCTTCCGATTGATATTCGCAGACGCTACCCGAGCAGTTCTGACAACACTATTTACAACGGTTAGCCGAAGTCCTACTGTAACCCAGGTCACTACAAGACGCCGAGTGCCCGGCGCAGCATCAGAGGAGCACCCATGTCCTGGACCCGCCGAAGCCGTTGGACCAGAGCCGTTTTCTGCGGGGTATCGCTCGCACTGGCCGCGTCGGCCTGTTCATCGGGCAAGGACGATTCGCAGGCGACCGGTCCGCAGCACACCACCGGCGCGATCAGCCTGGTCTACGCCCAGAAGCAGGGCGATCAGGAGTACTTCATCGGCGAGGCCGAAGGCGCGAAGGCCAAGGCCAAGGAACTGGGCATCGATCTGAAGGTGGTGAACCTCGGCAATGACGCGAACAAGGCGGTCACCGAGGTGCAGAACGCGGTGAACCAGAAGGCCAGCGGCGTGATCGTGGTGGTGCCCGATCCTTCGGTCGGCCCGCAGGTCGCCCAGCTCGCGAAGGCCGGTGGTGTCGCGCTGCTGACCTCTGATGACCAGGTCTGCACGAACGGGCCGGATCCGACGTCCTGCGCGAAGGACAATCTGGTGCCACGGGTCGGCTTCAGCGGCACCCAGATGGGCACCGAGGTCGGCACCCGCGCCGGTCAGGACTTCAAGAAGGCCGGGTGGAAGCCGGAGGAGACCGCGATCATCGACGCCTGGAAACAGGATGTGACCGTGTGCACCGACCGGGTCAAGGCCAACCAGAAGGCCTTCAAGGATGCCGCCGGTGTGGACGTCAAGGTGATCGAGGTCGGCACCGACAACACTCCGTCGGACGCGCAGAACAAGATCTCGGCGACGGTGTCGGGCAATCGGTCGGTGAAGAACTGGATTGTCATGGGCTGCAACGACGAGAACGTCAGCGGCGGCGTCGCGGCGATCCAGAACGCCGGATACTCCGCCGACAATGTGCTCGGCGTCGGCCTCGGCGCCTACCTGGCCTGCAAGGAATGGCGCGGCGGCAAGCCCACCGGCTTCAAGGCGGCACTGTTCATCAACGGCAAAGACGTTGGCGCACTGTCGGTTCAGACGATCTACGACTACCTGAAGAACGGCAAGCAGATGCCGCCCGAAGCATATGCGCCGACCAAGATGGTCGATTCGACCAACTGGCAGCAGGCGGGCGTCACATGCAGCTGACCGGACTGCGGGTATCCGGGCTGAGCAAGAGCTTCGCCGGGGTGCCGGCCCTGCGCGAAGTGAGCCTGGATTTTCCCGCTGGCGCGGTGACCGCCCTGATGGGTGAGAACGGAGCGGGTAAGTCCACCCTGATCCGCATCCTCGGTGGCGATCACCGCCCGGACGGTGGCCGGCTCGAGTTGGATGGTGTGCGACTCGAGCTGGCCACCCCCGCCGACGCGCGGTCGGCCGGAATCCGGGTGATCGGCCAGGAGCCGGAGATCGTGCCGCACGTTTCCGTCGCCGAGAACGTCTATCTCGGATCGCTGCCGCGGCGCTCGGGCCGACTGCTCGATCGGGCCGCCCTGCGCGAACGGATGCGCGCCGACCTCACCCGGCTCGGCTTCGACCGTGACCTCGACCCGGACACCATCGGATCGAAACTCACTGCGGCGCAACGGCAATTGGTGGAGATCATGCGCGCGTTGACCACCGATGCCAAGGTGATCGCCTTCGACGAGCCGACCTCGTCGCTGTCGGACCACGAGACCGAATCGCTGTTCGCGCTCATCGGTCGATTGCGTGAGCAGGGCCTCGCGGTGATCTATGTGTCGCATCGGATGCGGGAGATCTTCCGGCTGGCCGATCGGGTCGCGGTGCTGCGTGATGGCGCGCTCGTCGGTGAGTGCGCGACCGCCGACACCAGCGACCGCGAGATCGTGCGGATGATGGTCGGCCGGGATCTGTCGACGTTGTTCGCGCGCAAGCACAATACGCCGGGCCGGGTGGTGCTCGACGCGGATGCGGTGACCACCGACGACGTGACGGACGTGAGTCTGCAGGTGCGCGCCGGTGAGGTGGTCGCGCTGGCCGGCCTGGTCGGCGCGGGTCGCTCGGAACTGGCCGGTGCGCTGGCCGGTGATCTGCCGATCCGCTCCGGCGAGGTGCGGGTGGACGGTAAGAGACTGCGTCTGCGGCAACCGCGGGACGCGGTGCGAGCCGGGATGGGGTACGCGCCCGAGGAGCGCAAGGCGCAAGCCCTGCTGCTGCATCGCGGTGTGCGCGACAATATTTCGCTCGCGATGCTCGATCGCCTACGGCGGCTGCGATTCGTCCGGGGCGGTGAGGAGCGGCGGCTCGCTCGTCAGTACGTCGAATCACTCAGGGTGCGAACACCTTCCATCGAGCAGGAGGTGCGCAAGCTCTCCGGCGGCAATCAGCAGAAGGTCGTGCTGGCGCGCTGGCTCGCCCGCAAACCCAAGGTGCTCATCCTGGACGAGCCCACTCGTGGCGTCGATGTCGGCGCCAAAATCGAGATCTACCACGTCATCGAGGAACTGGCCGAATCCGGTGTCGCGGTGCTGGTGATCTCCTCGGAGCTACCCGAAGTGCTCGGCCTGGCCGACCGCATCGTGGTCATGCAGCACGGCCGAGTCACCGGCGAACTGGACCGCGAAGAAGCCAGCGAGGAGGCGATTCTCGCGCTGGCCATGGCCGCCGACCTGTCGCATACATCGCGAGGAAACCCATGACAGACCAACAACTTTCGATTCCGGTGGAGGCCGCCGCGCCCTCGGTGCCGGCTCCCGGCGCAGCCGCCCGTCGCCTGGTGCAGGCGATCGGCACCGGCAACCTCAGCCTCATCGGCGCGCTGGTGGTGATCGTCGCGATCTTCGCCTGGCTCAACGACGGTTATCTGGATCCGGCCAATCTGGCCGGAATCGGCGAAGCGGTAACGGTTTTCGGTCTGCTCGCCGTGGTTCAGACGGTCGTGATCATCTGTGGTGCGCTCGATATTTCGGTCGGCTCGCAGGCCGGAGTCGCCTCGGTGATCAGCGCGATGGCATTTACCGTGACCTCTGGCAATGCCTGGTTGGGCATTCTGGCCGCGATCGGAGTCGGGCTGGTGCTCGGGGCGATAAACGGGCTGATCATCGTCTACGGACGCGTCAATCCGGTGATCGCGACACTGGCCACCCTGGCCGCGTTCAAGGGCGTCGCGCAGTTGATATCCGGCGGTAAGGCACAGGGGTTCGTGCTCGGCGACGATGTGTTCATCTTCATCGCGCGCGGCAAGATCCTGGGTCTGCCGGTGCCGGTGGTGATCCTCGCGGTGGTCGCGATCGGTATGCATGTGCTGCTGAAGTACACCGATATCGGCCGCAATATCTATGCCATCGGCGGCAATGACACGGCCGCAAGGCTTTCCGGCATCAATATCAACAAGTACCTGATCGCGGTGTTCGTGCTCGCGGGTGCGGTGGCGGCGATCGCCGGAATCATCCTGACCGCGCGGACCGGCTCCGGGCAGCCGGTCTCGGGTAGTGAGGGGCTCGAGCTGAAGGCGATTACCGCGGCGGCTCTGGGTGGGTGTGCGTTGAAGGGCGGTAAAGGCACGATCGGGGGCACGCTGCTGGCCGTCGTGCTGCTCGGTGCGCTGGACAACGGGCTGAACGTTGTTGGTGTGAATACGTTCTGGCAGAACGTCGCTCAGGGGTCGTTGCTGGTGGCGGCGGTTGTTATCCAGCAGCGACGCAGCGGGGAACGTGCGGTCGGATTGCCGACCTAGCACCCGTCAGGAGCGAATCATGATCGAACTGAAAGCCGACCGCTGCTCGCCGAGGCCGGGCAGATTGTGCGAGGGACCGGTCTGGGATGACCGCACCGATGAGGTGCTGTGGGTGGACATTCCGGCGGGCCGTATCCATCGCGCGACACTGCGCGACGGCGACCTCGTGCAGCGGTCCACCGTGGCGGTGGGGAAGCGGGTCAGCGCGGTGGTGCCGTGCGCATCGGGCGGGCTGATCGCGACTGCCGTCGACACCTTTTTGCATATCGCCGACGGCACGATGACCGAGGTCGCGGCTCTGTCGCTGCCCGATGACGGGGTTCGGCGGCGCATGAACGACGCCAAGGCGGACCCGTGGGGGAGACTGTTCGCCGGGACCATGTCGGAAGACGAAATCCAGGGCACCGCAGCGCTTTATCGACTGGATCCCGATGGCGAGCTGAGCACCGTGCGGCAGCAGGTGACGATCTCCAACGGACTCGGCTGGAGCCCGGACGGCGCCACTCTGTACTACGCGGACAGCCCGACACATCGAGTCGAGGCATTCGACTACGACTCGGCCACCGGCACCTTCAGCGGTGGGCGCACCTTCGCGGAATTCCCGGACGGTCTGCCCGATGGACTGACCGTGGACGCACGGGGTTTCGTCTGGGTCGCGGTGTGGGGTGCCGGGCAGGTCCGGGCATTCGATCCATCGGGTCGGCCGCACGCGGTGATCGATGTCGGCCCGGCGCAGGTCTCCAGTTGCGCCTTTGCGGGTCCGGACCTGGATGTCCTCGTAATTACCACGGCCGCAGAAGGTTCCGCCGATCCGGATGCCGGGCGGCTGTTCACCTGTAGGCCGGGTGTGACCGGTCTTCCGACGAATACCTACTCCGATGCGAGATTGGTGAGCAACCCATGACCGACCACGGCCTGATCCTGGATCCGCCGGTAATCGCGATCCTGCGCGCCCCGACGGCCGCGCGGTTCGCCGAAGTGGCTGCCGTACTGCACGAGTCGGGCATCACGGCGGTGGAGTTCACGCTCAACTCGCCGGGAGCGCTGGACGCACTGCGCGATTGCGCCGGAGCGGCCCACGCGGTCGGTGCGGGCACGGTGCTCACCGCGATCGATGCCGCACGAGCTGTGGATGCGGGCGCGGCATATCTGATCACGCCGACGGTATGCCCCGAGGTGATCGCGGAGGGCCGCCGCCTGGGTGTCCCGGTGATCTGCGGCGCGTTCACGCCCACCGAGATCCACAGTGCGTGGCAGGCGGGCGCGACCATGGTGAAGGTCTTCCCGGCCTCGGTCGGCGGTCCCGGCTATCTGAAGGCGATTCGGGGTCCGTTGAACGAGATCCCGCTGGTGCCGACGGGCGGCATCGGGCTCGCCGATGCCAGAGCGTATATGGATGCTGGGGCCAGGGCGCTCGGTATGGGGTCGCCGCTTGTCGGTGACGCGTGCGTCGGCGGTGATCTGGATGCGTTGCGTGAGCGCGCAGCGGTGGTGCGGAAGGTATTGCTATGAGCGCTGTTTCGCGGGTTTCGAGTGTGTGCAGGGCGTTGCGGGTGAAAGGCGTAGTAATGAGGGGCGTCTTTCACGATCCGATGCGCCGTCGAGCGGCACTGCCCGCGAAAGGTGTCACCATGGGGGCTGACTCGATGTGTCCGATCGCGGTCATCGTGCCTCTCGACACGCGAAAGCCGCCGCAATGACCGGCGGATTGGTAACTCTGGGCGAAGCACTCGGTGTCGTAGCCGCGACTGACCCCGGTCCATTGGCTCCCGGTGCGGCAATGCGGATGGATTTCGCGGGCGCGGAAGCGACGGTCGCGATCGGCGTTCGCAGGCTGGGGCATGAGAGCGCATGGGTGGGCAGCGTCGGTGCCGATGCCGTCGGCACCATGGTGCTCGACCGACTCCGCGCCGAACAGGTCGACATCTCGCGGTGCCGAATCGATCCAGAACTGCCGAGTGGTCTGATGCTGCGCGAGCGACGAACCGCCGCCCATATGCGAGTCACCTACTACCGCAGGGGTTTCGCGGGTTCTCGGCTGTCGCCCGCCGATATCGACACCGCCCAGATCGCCGCCGCACGCGTGCTGCATCTCACCGGCATCACCCCCGCACTCAGCCCGTCCGCCCGCGATGCCGTCCACACCGCACTCGACGCCGCTGTCGATGCCGGGGCGATCATCTCCCTGGATATCAATTACCGCCGCGCATTGTGGTCGGAATCGGATGCGGCCGTGGAGCTTTCGAAGCTGGTGTCGCGCGCCGATATCGTCTTCGCCGGTACCGACGAAGCGGCCATCCTGGTACCGGCCGCGACTCCCGCCGCGATGGCGGAATCGCTTGCCGCACTGGGTCCTTCGCAAGTCGTGATCAAACTCGGATCCGAAGGCGCGCTCGCACTGCACAACGGCGAGCTGATACCGCAGCCAGCGGTGGACATCCGCAGTGTCGACCCGGTCGGTGCGGGAGATGCGTTCGTCGCGGGCTACCTCGCCGGTGTGCTCGACAACGGGTCCGCAAGGCACAGCCTGCGATTGGCCGCCGCCTGCGGCGCATTCGCCGTATCCGTACCCGGTGATTGGGCTGGTCTGCCGTTCCGGCACGAACTCGGCCTGCTCACCGGAGCCGACATCAACCGATGAAGGGAACAGCATGAGTCGTCTGGCAGACCGGGTCGCGGTCGTCACCGGGGGCGCATCCGGCATCGGTGCGGCCACCGCGCATCGGCTCGCCGCCGATGGCGCCGCGGTCGTCATCGCCGATATCGCCGAGGCGAGTGGGCGCGAGGTCGCCTCCAAGATCCGTGCGGCCGGTCATCGAGCCGAATTCGTTCGCTGTGATGTGTCTTCGGAGGATTCTTGGATCGAGCTACGCAATAGCGTCAACGAGCTGTTCGGACCGCTGGACTTCTTGTGCAGCAACGCATCCCGGCAGGCCACCATCCCGGCACATGAATTGAGCAGGCAGGCATGGGATGACGGCCTCGCGGTCAACCTGACCCCGCTGTTCCTCGGCCTGCGCACCTTCATCGACGATCTGCGCAGCCGCGGCGGCAATGTGGTCGCGGTGTCCAGCGTGCACGCCCAATTCGGGCTGCCCGGATACCCGGTCTATGCCGCCGCCAAGGGTGGGCTGACCGCATTGGTCCGGCAACTCGCCGTCGAGTACGGGCACTCCCGCGTGCGGGTCAACGCCGTGCTGCCCGGCCCGATTCTCACCCCGGTCTGGGACGACGTCGACGAGGCAGGTCGGCGGCTGTCCGCCCAGGCCACCGCCCTGGACCGGATGGGCGCGCCCGAGGAGGTCGCCGCCGCGGTCGCCTTCCTCGCCTCCGACGACGCATCTTTCATCACCGGTGCCAACCTGGTCGTCGACGGCGGCTGGAGCGTGCGAAAGGAGTCCCGGTGAAGATCACCGCACTCACCACCTACCTGGTCGCACCGCGCTGGTGCTTCCTGAAGATCGAGACCGACGAGGGCATCGCCGGCTGGGGTGAACCGGTACTCGAGGGCCGTGCCCACACCGTCGCCGCCGCGGTCGGCGAACTGGCCGACTATCTCGTCGGCAAGGACCCGATGAGTATCGAAGCGCACTGGCAGGTACTCACCAAGGGCGGCTTCTATCGGGGCGGACCGATCCTGTCGAGTGCGGTCGCGGGCATCGACCAGGCGCTGTGGGATATCACCGGAAAGGCGCTGGGCGTACCGGTTTGGCAGTTGCTCGGCGGTGCGGTGCGCGATCGTGTCCGGGTATACAGCTGGATCGGTGGTGATCGTCCCGACGATGTCGCGCGCGCGGCGGTAGAGCGAAAAGAGCAGGGCTTCACCGCGATCAAGATGAACGGCTCCGCCGAACTGGAGCTGATCGATACGCCACGCGCCACCCGAGGCATTGTCGATCGAGTCGCGGCGGTGCGCGAGGCAACCGGCGACGATTTCGATATCGCCGTCGATTTCCATGGTCGCCTGTCCATTCCGATGGCGCGGCGGGTGCTGCCGTTACTCGAACCGTATCTGCCGTTCTTCGTCGAGGAACCGCTCCTCCCGGAGTGCAGCCAGCAGATCGGCGAGATCACCCGCGCGACAAGCATTCCCATCGCCACCGGTGAACGGCTCTATTCGCGTTGGGATTTCAATGCGGTGCTCGATCAGGGCATCGCCGTCGTGCAACCCGATCTCTCGCACGCGGGTGGCATCTCCGAGGTCCGCCGCATCGCCGCCCTGGCCGAGGCCCGCGATATCGCCCTCGCCCCACACTGCCCCCTCGGCCCCATCGCCCTCGCCGCCAGCCTCCAAGTCGGCTTCGCCACCCCTAACCTGCTCATCCAGGAGCAAAGCCTCGGCATCCACTACAACACCGGCTCGGACTTGCTCGACTACCTCGCCGACCCGACGGTCTTCGCCTATCGCGATGGCTATGTCGACCTGCTCCAAGCCCCCGGCCTCGGCATCCAGATCGACGAAGCCGCGGTGACTCGCGCCGCCGAACAGGGTCACCGCTGGCGAAATCCGATCTGGCACCGCAAGGACGGTTCTTTCGCCGAGTGGTGATCCCCTAGGGCGTCGTGATCCGTCTGGTGTTTCCCGTAGATTTGCCCGGGTCGGCGACAATCCGGCACCGGACAAATCTCGCAAGGGAATATCGTGACCACAACCGACGAGCGCACGCGCTCACCCTTCTCGGCCTGGCTCCTACAGGGCGTGACCGATGAGCGCCACTCGCAGCATGCGGGTCCCATGCGCAAGCCGGGCGATGCCGAACACGAGCGGTCCTGGTGGCAGGTGATGTGCCTGACCGGTGTCGACTACTTCTCGACCCTCGGCTATCAGCCGGGTATCGCGGCGGTCGCGGCCGGTGTGCTGTCGCCGCTGGCCACGCTGGTGCTCGTCGCGCTGACGCTGTTCGGTGCGCTACCGGTATATCGGCGGGTGGCGCGGGAGAGCCCGCACGGCGGCGGTTCGCTGGCCATGTTCACCGAACACCTACCGCGCTGGACCGGCAAGATCTTCATTCTGGTGCTGCTCGGTTTCGCGGCAACCGATTTCGTCATCACCATGACGCTCTCGGCCGCCGACGGTGCCGCTCATATCGTCGAAAACCCATATGTGCCCGCGGCTCTGCACGATCACAACCTGCTCATCACGCTCGCCCTGCTGGCATTGCTCGCGGCTATCTTCCTGAAGGGTTTCGCCGAGGCCATCAAGATCGCGGTCGTGTTGGTGGGCGCGTATCTCTCGCTGAATGTGGTTGTCGCCGTTGTCGGTTTGTATCAGGTGCTCACCGCCGGTGATCTGGTCGTCGACTGGACGCATGCGCTGACCGCCGAGCACGGCAACGTCGCGGCGATGATCGGCGTCTCGCTGCTGGTTTTCCCGAAGCTGGCGCTCGGCTTATCCGGATTCGAGACCGGTGTCGCCGTGATGCCGCAGATCAAGGGTGCACCAGAGGAATCCGAGGAGAACCCGACCGCTCGCATTGCCGGGGCGCGCAAGCTGTTGACCACCTCAGCCCTGATCATGAGCAGCTTCCTCATCGTGACCAGTTTCATCACCGTCGTGCTGATTCCCGAGCGGGAGTTCGAAGCGGGTGGGTCCGCGAACGGTCGAGCGCTGGCCTGGTTGGCGCACGAATACCTCGGCGATATGTTCGGCACGGTGTACGACGTGAGTACCATCGCGATCCTCTGGTTCGCGGGCGCGTCGGCCATGGCGGGGCTGTTGAATCTGGTGCCGCGCTACCTGCCTCGGTACGGCATGGCGCCGGAGTGGGCGCGTGCCGTGCGGCCACTGGTGCTCGTGTTCGCGGTGATCGCGTTTGGTATCACCTGGTACTTCAACGCCGATGTCGACGCGCAGGGCGGTGCGTATGCGACCGGTGTGCTCGTGCTCATCACCTCCGCGGCGGTCGCGGTGACGTTGTCGGCCGCGCGGAAGGGGGAGCGCAACAAGGTAATCGGCTTCGGCGCGATATCGGCGGTCTTCGTCTACACGACCATCACCAATATCTTCGAACGCCCCGAGGGCGTGCAGCTGGCATCGCTGTTCATCGTGACGATCATCGTCATGTCTTTCGTCTCGCGTGCCCGGCGCTCCTTCGAATTGCGCGCCATCGAGGTGACTTTCGACGAAACCGCCGCCCGCATGATCGACCGGGCCGCGGCCGAGGGCATGATCCGCATCGTCACCCACGACATCGACCAGCGCAGGCCCGAGGAGTACCGGGAGAAGGAAGCGGATCAACGTCTGGAGAGCCATATCCCCGCGGATGCCCCGATCCTGTTCCTCGAGGTCATCGTCCGCGACGCCTCCGACTTCAGCACCGACCTGCGCGTCACCGGACTCGACCTCGAGGGCTACCGCATCCTCAGCGTCGAAGCCACCGCCATCCCCAACTCCATCGCCGCCATCCTGCTCGCCATCCGGGACCGCACCGGCCTGGAACCGCACGTGTATTTCGAATGGACAGAAGGCAACCCGCTGGTCAACCTCCTGAAGTTCCTCTTCGTCGGCGAGGGCGAGGTCGCCCCGGTAACCCGCGAAATCATCCGCCGCGCAGTCCCGAACCCCGCCGACCGCCCCCACGTCCACGTCGACAGCTAGCGCCCGTCATTGCCGCGGCTGTGTGTAATTCGTCCACTGATACCCGTCGAACCACCGCACCAGCCCGGGATTCGCATGGTCCGGATACCACCCTGGAGCCATCGCAGGTGCCTGCGATCTCCCTCCCGACCCGGACTTCACAATCAACACGATGACCACCGGCACCGCCACGATCGCAAGCAGAATCAAGATGTGCAACATACTGACAGCACCCATGCGGTCAGTATGTAGTACGCCCACTCACCACTGGAGTCCCACCACGGGAGTTTGCCCTGGACAGATGTTCATCATGCACTGGCTGCGTTGCTCTCGACCGATGCCGCCACGAATGCACGGTGATCACCCGTCCATAAGTGCTTCGGCGTGGCGTGCGGTGCATCGGGTGTTCGGGGGATTCTGGCGCGGTGGGTGTGCGTCGATTCCGTACCCGCACCCGGGCTGGTACTGGCTCGCCTGGTCCGGCGGCCTTGCGCTCTTCGGACTTCAGATCATCAGCTGGGTCGAGCAATCCTGGGATTTCGTCTGGATCCGAAACTGATCAGCATCCGTTTGGTGCCGGAGCTCCCGCGAACCGATCCGCGAGGTATTGAATCGCATCCTGTTGGCGGACAAGGCCTTCCAATACATGGTCGAGCCAGGCGTCGCGGACGAGCTGTATGCTCGCTCCGCCTGCGCACCACTGACGTGTCATATCGTCGGCTTGACTCACCGGCACGATTTCGTCGAGAACGCCGTGGAAGCTGTAGATCGGGACGCGTGGTATGAATCGGCCGAGTGTATTGCGCGCCAGGACATCGGCGACGCGTGGATCGCCGAGGAGGTCCGGTACGGCCGACAGGCTACGTAGGCTGGTGAAGGCGAGACTGGTCAGCGATTGCTCGGTGCACATCTGCCGAATCTGTGAGAACACCTGCGTTCCTTGGGGATTGAGCAAAGACGCGATACCGGCCTCGGGATACTCGGCATCGATGCCCGCCAGCGTTGCGATCACCAGTGGGCTGGCCGGGCCCTCACCGTTGAATCGGCTGAGCAGCATCAGATCCGACGGTATGCCGCCCAGTGTTGCCCCGACGAGGGGGAGTTCGGGTGCATAGGGCGGCTGCAGTTGGGCCGCCCACCCCGAGATGGCCGCACCACCGGAATAACCGGTCAGTCCCCAGGGAGTTGCCGCGGTGAGACCTCCGGGCTCGAATTGTCTGGCCGCTCGGATGCCGTCGAGCACGATGTGACCGCCGGAGAAGCCCGCCGAGAATGCCGACCTCGGTCCCTCGTGGTCCGGCACCGCGACCGCCCAGCCCCGGCGCAACAACGCGACGGGAACCGAGGTTTCGTTGGCCTGCAAACCGATGCCGGAGCCGCTCTGCATCGTGCGTGATGGCGCGCATTTCTCGGCTACCGCGTCCTCGGCGAACTGGACCGAGACCGCGGGCCTCGGATCCGGACCGGGCCATGGCGTCGTGGGAACGAGAAGGGTGGTGACCCCCAGAATCGGCCGGTCGTGAGAGTCGTTGCTGCGGAAGGAGATCTGCCATGCCCGGGTGTCCGCCGGTAGGTCGGGAATGGCGAGTTCCATCGGCCTGGCTGCCACGATAGCGCCGGGTGCGAAACCTGACAGCGATGCGGGCGCTTGGTAGAGGGCCGATTCGGATGTAGCTGGTTCCGCACGCACGGTTGGCGAGCCCGCGAGTGCGCAGATGGTCCCGACGATGAGCACCAGAAACCGCATGACACACCTTCTCTGGGGAGAATTCAGTGCCAGCAAGGTAGTGCGAGAATCTCGCGCCTACGATTGCGCTTCCACTGACCGGGATTCACTTCTTCCTGGCGCGATAGGCCGCGACAGCGTTGCGATTTCCGCAGGCCGTGCTGCAGTAGCGGCGCGATCTATTGCGGGACAGGTCGAGAACCAGGCCCGCACAGTCCTCGTCGGCGCAGAGGGATAGCCGACTCAGCTCGTCCGAGCGGACCAGATCGATCATTGCCATAGCGGTCTCGACGGCGATGCGAACGGGTAGCGGAGCCTGCGCGGGCACCGCGTGGATGTGGTAGTCGACATCGCCGTGCCGGACCAGTTGCGGCAGGGCTCGATGCTTCGCCAGCGTCTCGTTGATCAGCCGCACCGTCGTATCGCGATCGCTGGTCAGCATGCGGCGGAGTGGCGTGCGCAAGGCGCGCACCGCCGCGAGCTCGGTGGCGTCGCCGGAGTGCACGCCGGTGTAGACGTGCTTGACGAAAAACTCGTCGAGCTGGCCGATCTCGGTCAACGTGTCCGGCTCCTCCGCCGAGTTCACCAGCTCCACCGCGGCAACCAGCGCCGCCTCAGTGTCATGAGCAAAGGCCATGTTGACATATTACCCCAGCTGACCTTAGCGTCATTAGTCATGGCTACGATGACTCATGACAACACTGTGCAGCGCCTGCGCACCGGGTTGCTCTGCGCGGTGGTGTCAGCGTCCTCGTTCGGGCTATCGGGATCACTGGCTCGCGGCTTGATGAATGCGGGCTGGAGCTCCGCATCCGTGGTGGCGGTCCGGGTGCTGCTCGCTGCCGCTGTGCTGGTGCCGATCGCGGTGGTGCAGTTGCGTGGTAACTGGGATCTGTTGCGCCACAACGCGTCTTTGATCACCGCGTACGGACTGCTCGCCGTGGCCGGTACCCAACTCGCCTACTTCAACGCCGTCGCCCATATGCAGGTCGGCGTGGCACTGCTCATCGAATACACCGCGCCGGTCGCGGTGGTGGGTTGGCTATGGCTGCGTCAGAGCCAACGACCCGGCGCGGCAACGGTTCTCGGCGCACTGCTCGGCATGACCGGCCTGGTCCTGGTCATCGACCTGCGCTCCGGCCTGGCCGCCAGCGGCATCGGCATCGCCTGGGCACTCGCCGCCATGATCGGCGCCGCTGCCTACTTCCTGCTCTCCGCCCACGGCGACGGCACTCTGCCCGGCACCGTACTCGCCGCCGGAGGCCTCCTCCTCGGCGGACTCGCTCTCCTCGCGGCAGGCGCGATCGGCATCGTCCCCCTCCATGCCACCACCGATCCGGTTGTCTTCCAACACCTCACCGTCACCTGGTGGCTCCCCGTCCTCGCGCTCGGCACGATCACCGCCGCCCTCGCCTACGTCTCCGGCATCGCCGCCACCCGACTCCTGGGCTCCCGCCTCGCCTCCTTCGTAGCACTCTTCGAAGTCCTGGCCGCCCTGGCCTTCGCCTGGGTCCTCCTCGGTGAATCTCCCCGCCCGCTCCAACTCCTCGGTGGCGCCCTGATCCTCACCGGAGTAATCACCGTCCGCCGCGGCGAAACCGCCCCGCTGGCCCCCGCCTCGAGCCGACAGGAACGGTGATGCGGCCGCGCAGGCTCGAGCTGTAACCTCCTGCCGCAACCGGCGAGGTCAACCACGGGCTTGACCTTCACGTATACGTCAATCCCTAGCGTCGCTCCCATGACTGTTACGACGCGAACCGCACGGGCTGTCCAGCTTTCCGCGCGACCGGACGGATTTCCGGAACTATCCGACTTCCGACTCGTCGAGCAGCCGGTGCCCGATCCGGCGCGGGGACAGGTGCTGGTGCGGAATATGTACATGTCGATCGATCCCGGGATGCTCATGCAGATCGGCGCCTATCCGGGAATTCCCCTGCCGCCGTTCGCTGTTGGCGCCACGATGTTCGGCGACGCGATCGGCGAGGTTGTCGCCTCCGCGGATCCGGATGTTCCGGAGGGCGCGCTGGTGCTGCATCGGTTCGGCTGGCGCGAGTACGCGATGGCCGAGGCGAGCGCGATCCAGGTCGTGGATCCGGACGTGTACCCCTCGCCGTCCAGCTATCTCGGATTCGGGCTGGTCGCCTACGCGGGCCTGACGGCCGTGGCGAGTCTGCGTGTCGGCGATACCGTCTTCGTTTCCAGCGCGGCGGGCGCCACCGGCGGCATGGCAGGCCAGATCGCGCGGTTGCTCGGCGCGGGCCGGGTCGTCGGTAGCGCGGGCTCGGCGGAGAAGGTGCGCCATGTCATCGACGAGCTCGGCTTCGACGCTGCGTTCGACTACCACGACGCACCCCTGGCCGAGCAGTTGCGAGCGGTCGCGCCGAACGGAATCGACGTGTATTTCGACAATGTGGGTGGTGCTCAGTTGCGGGCGGCGATCGAGGTGATGAATGTGGGCGGACGCATCGCGCTCTGTGGCGCTCTCACTCGGCAGCGGTCCGGCGGTCTGCCCGACGAAGGTCCCGGAGATCTGCTGCCGGTGATCGGCAAGCGGATCACGCTGCGTGGCTTCACCATGCTCGACCATCTGGATCTGGCGGCGGAATTCGGGCAACGGTTACGGCGCTGGATTGCCGATGGGCAACTCGTGCAAACCGAGACCGTCGTCGACGGGCTGGAGAACGCGCCGCGTGCGTTGCTCGATCTGGTCCGCGGCCACTACACCGGGAAGGTGGTCGTACGTCTCGCGCGTTGACCCTACCGACGGAAGGGAAACGAGATGCTGATCGGTGAACTCGCGGCGCGCACCGGAACGACCACCCGCGCCCTGCGCTTCTACGAAGAGCAGGGCCTGCTCACCTGCGAGCGCGCTACCTCGGGATACCGCACCTACGACGAAAACGCGATCAAACAGGTGAACAACATCCGCGAATTGCTCGATATCGGTTTCACCGTCGACGATGTCCGGGCCTTTCTGCCCTACCTGGACCACGACCTGCCCGCCGTATTTCCCTTCGAACCGCGCTGCGCCACCGGCTACGCGGCCGTCGGACCGCCACGAGTTGCCGAGTTGAACGAGCGCATCACTCGGTTGACGGAACTGCGGGACCGGCTGCTCGACCGCATGCCCTGGCTCGCAGCCGACGCCCCGACCGCCCAGCGCGACGAAATCCCGACCACGAACAGCGCGGACCCGGATCGATTGTGACTGTGAAGGGGAAGTGTTCCGAATTCGCCCGCCGACGGGATCGGCGTGGCAGGATCGGGGTGCTACGGATGGGGATGGGATGACTGAAACTGATTCGACAGCAACGGCATTCACCACGATCGCAGACGCGCGGGCGGGGCTGAGACGCGGGGAAGTCAGTGCGGCCGAGCTAGTGGAAGGGGCGCTGGCGGCCGCGGATGCGCACGACGAGACGCTCGGGGTGTTTCTGGCTCGGTTCGAGGAGAGGGCGCGGGCGCAGGCCGCCGGGGTGGATCGCAAGATCGCGGAGGGGGAGGCGCTCGCGCCACTGGATGGGATTCCCTTGGGCGTCAAGGATATTTTCGCGCACTCGGCCGGGCCGACCACGGCGCAGAGTTCGGTGCTCGACCCGGCATGGGCGAAGTCGGCCGGGGATGCCGCGGTCGTGCGGCGGCTGGAGCAGGCCGGTGGCATCGTCGTCGGAAAGACCACCACGATGGAATTCGCCATCGGTGTCCCGGATCCCGAGAAGCCCTTTCCGATACCGCGGAATCCGTGGGACGCGCAGCGGTGGGCGGGCGGGTCCAGCTCTGGTTCCGCCAGTGGGCTTTTGACCGGGGCTTTTCTGGGTGCCGTCGGCACCGACACGAGCGGCAGCCTGCGCATTCCGGCAGCCTTCTGCGGCATCACCGGGTTCAAGCCGACATTCGGACGGGTGCCGAAATCCGGTGTGGTGCCACTGGCCTACACCCTCGACCATGCGGGCCCCTTGGCTCGCACGGCCGCCGACTGCGCCTTGCTGCTGGAGGTATTGGCCGGTCACGATCGCGAAGATCCCTACAGTTCGACCGAGCCCGTCGCCGACTACACGGCCGCGCTCACCGGCGACCTGCACGGAATCACCATCGGCGTCGACAATCTCGACCGCTTCGTCGGCGACGGACGCGATTCGCTACAGCCACAACGGTTCTCGGCCGCTATCGATGCCCTGCGCGCCGCGGGCGCGACCGTAGTCCCGGTCGAGGTGCCGATGTACGTCGAGGCAACGGCCACGACTTTGATCGTCTTGGCCGCCGAGTCAGCCGCATACCACCGACCGACCCTGCACTCCCGATACCACGACTACGCCCGCGGCAGTCGCGTCGTCTTCGCCGCGGGCACCACGGTGTCCGGTGCGGATTATGTTCAGGCCCAAAGGGTTCGACATGTCGCGCAGCGCAAGATGGCAGAGCTGCTCGCCGAGGTCGACCTGGTGGCGACCCCGACCGGCCACCTCGGCGCCCCACGTATCGACGCCATGGAGCAGCTGAATCCGGTGAGCGTCCTGGCCGGATTGCATACGCCGTACTGGAATGCGCTCGGCAACCCCACCATCGCGGTACCGATCGGGCTCACCGCCGACGGCGTCCCCCTGTCGATGTCGATCAGCGGCAAGCATTTCGACGAGGCAACCGTGCTGCGCGCGGGTGACGCCTTCCAGCGCCGCACCGATCACCACCGCCTGACACCCACGCCGAGCCGAAAGGTATTGCCATGAGTTCTTGGCCCGCCTCCGCGGAGGAGAACGCGGCGATCGCCATGTTGGAGCAACTCCTGCAGGGGATGGCAGGTCTGCTGCAATCGGTCGACGAGGCCCGATATATCGATCCCAGTGGCGGCTATATGCCGTACCGGGGAAAACAGCCGAGCTGATTCGGCATCGAGTACGCCGCAGGGGTGGGGCGGCGAATTCGGCTCTACCTCCGCGGTTTTCGACGTAGGCGGCATGCGCGTCGATCGTTCCACCGTTTGGAGTTGGATTCGTGACCACCCAGCAGTCTCCCGTTCCGCACCGCTCGCCCTTCGATACCGGTAGTGAGCGCGCTCCGCTCTACACCCCGGAGTTCGCCGCCGACCCGCATAGCGCATATCGGGAGATGCGCCGCAAGTACGGTTCGCTGGTGCCGGTGGATCTGGCTCCCGACACCCCCGCGACCCTGGTGATCGGCTATCGCGCCGCGGTGCGGATTCTGCACGACCCCGAGCACTTCCCGCGCGATCCGCGCACCTGGCAGAAGGACGTTCCACCGGACTGTCCGGTCCTACCGATGATGGATTGGCGCCCAAGCGTTTTGCACAGCAACGGCGCGGTGCACGCTCGCTATCGGGAGGCCGTGAACGCGGCCATCGAGGCGGTCGACCTGCACGCACTGCACACCACGGTCGCCGAGATCGCCATCCCGCTGATCAACGCGTTCTGCACGACCGGATCGGCCGATTTGATCAGCCAGTACGCACTCCCACTCGCCTTCACCGCGATCAATGCCGTCCTCGGCTGTCCGCCCGAAATCGGGGGCCGCACCGCACTCGGCCTGGCGGCGATGTTGGATACGGTCAACGCCGCCAAGGGAAATGAGCTGGTACACGAAGCGCTGACCGAGCTGATCGCACTCAAGAAGGCCGAACCCGGCGACGACATCACGACCCGACTACTTCAACACCCCGTCGGCCTGGACGATCTCGAGGTGCTCGAACATGTGATGCTCCTCTACGGCGCTGGCATCGAACCGGCCCAGAATCTGATCGCCAACACCTTGCTGCTGATGCTCACCGACGAGCGCGTCGCCGACAATATGCTCGGTGGCAGCCTGTCCACCCGCGACGCGCTGGACCGGGTGCTGTTCACCGACCCACCGCTGGCGAACTACTGCATCACCTATCCGCGACAGCCCATCCTGATCGACGAAATGTGGCTGCCCCCACACCAACCCGTCCTCATCAGCATGGCGGCCTGCAACAACGATCCCGAAATTATCGGCGAGCGCACCGGCAACCGCTCACATCTGGCATGGAGCGCGGGCCCGCACGCATGCACCGCAAACTCCATGGCGTACTTGATAGCTCAAGACGCGATCGACCAATTGCTCGATGCGATACCGGAACTCGGACTCGCCACCCCGGCGGCAGCCCTCACCTGGCGTCCGGGCCCGTTTCACCGCGCACTGACCGCCCTGCCCGTGACCTTCCCGAAGTCACCGCCGTGGACCGTCTGACAGCGCCTCAGCCGCAGCAGCCGCGATAGCACTCGCAACCCCACTGAGCGCGGGCGAATCAACCTTCCACTGCTGCCAATAAAGCGGCACATCGATATGCGAATCCCCATCGATGGGCACGAGACTCCGGCCACCCCGAGTCTGCAGATCCGGCAACATCCCCCATCCCAACCCGATCCGAACCGCTTCCGCGAATCCGGCCGACGACGGCACATAATGCCGCGGCGGATCCACCGGCTGCCCACACCGCCGCCGCAGATGTCGATCCTGCAGATCATCCTTGCGATCGAAAAGCACAACCGGCGCAACGGAATACGCCTCCGCGGTAGGCCCATCCGCGAACCAGGTCCGCGCGAACCGCGGATTCGCCATGGGCCGATAGCGCATGGCGCCGAGCCGCTCCACCCGGCAGCCCTGCACCGCCGCGGCGGTGGCGGTGATCGCGGCCATCACCGTCCCGTCGCGCAGCAGTCGAGTCGTATGCTCCTCGTCCTCACGATGTATCTCGAAACACACACCGGCGGGCGCCTGCCGCAGCGCGGGCATCACCCACGTTTCCAGCGAATCGGCATTGACCGCGATCGGCACCCGGATCGGTCGATCCGCGGGTCGATCGGTATCGCCGAGTTCGCGTGCGGCATCACCCGCGAGTAGTTCGATCTGCCGCGCCAACCGCAGCACCGCGAGCCCGGATTCGGTGGGCCGCACCGGTTTTGTGCGCTGCAGCAATATGCGACCGGCCGCATCCTCGAGTGCCTTGATGCGTTGACTGATCGCCGATGGCGTCACGCGCAGACTGCGCGCGGCCGCATCGAAGGTGCCCTCGGTGACCGCCGCATTGAGCGCGCGGAGCTGATCGAGCTGCAAGTCCATTAAGAAATCGTAAAGGTACTTCAGAATCTTTAGCTGGTCTGGTCACGGCGGTGGATCTAGCGTCGATGCATGTGACGGCATCATCGGCGGCCCTGGCGGCCATCTCGGGACTCGGCTTCGGACTCTCTTTGATCGTGGCGATCGGCGCGCAGAACGCTTTCGTCCTGCGACAAGGTCTGCGTGGTCAGCATGTGCTCGCGGTGGTCGCGGTCTGCACCGTGTCGGACATCGTGCTGATCGCCGCGGGAGTCGGCGGGTTGGGCGTCGTGGTCGAATCCGCACCCGTGCTGCTGACGGTGATCCGCTACGCCGGAGCCGCATTTCTACTCTGCTACGGCATTCTCGCCGCCCGCCGCGCCTTCGCGTCATCGAGCCTGAGCGCCGAGTCCACCGGCGCCACCGTCGCGCTCGGCGCGACCGTCCTCACCTGCCTGGCCCTGACCTGGCTCAATCCGCACGTCTACCTGGACACGGTGCTGCTGCTCGGCTCCTTCGCCAACACCTACACCAGTCCGGACCGCTGGTTCCTCGGCGCGGGCGCGATGGCCGCAAGCATCATCTGGTTCACCTCGCTCGGCTACGGCGCCCGCAAACTCGGCCCGCTGTTCGCCCGCCCGATCGCCTGGCGCGTGCTCGATTCGGTGATCGCGGCCGTGATGTTCGGCCTTGCGCTGGGCCTCTTGCTCACCGGCTAAGCTGGCATAACTGCAACGCTGGGGGATCGGCTCGCGATCAGTACCTGACTGGGTGGGCCGAAGCAGGGTGGGGGTCGCCGCCCCGGCGGGAGAGGTGGGCAGGCAGTGAATTATCCATACGGGGAGCAGCCGCGGCAGGATCCGGCGCCGTGGGGGCAACCGGTGGACTATCCGGCTCAGCATGGCTGGGCGCAGACGGGCTACCCGATGGGGTATCCCAGCGCGCCGACACCGGGCCCGCCGCCGAAATCGAAGACCGGTGTGATCGTCGCGGTGGTGCTCGGCCTGGTCGCGGTGCTCGCCGTGGTCGGCGTCGGGCTGGTCGTCATCAGCGCGCGAGATAAGGACCAACCGCAGGCGTCGGATGCCACCGCCACCGTCGTCCCGGCGACGAGTGCGCCGCGCACGAGCACCCCGCGAACGACCACGACAACGCCGCGCTCTGGCCAACCGTCCGCGGGCAAGCTCAGCTACAGCGACTTCGCCGGTGACTGGAATTTCAAATTCGACAGCGTGGAACTGCACGCCGACTGGGTCGAGGGCCGCGACCACGCCAACTGCCGCGATTTCGAGGTGAACGGCAAGCTCAGCGGACTGGGCTGCGAGTACGCCGCCGAAATGGTGTACCGGGCCGAGGGCGGCGGGCTGAAGATCACCCAATTCGTCATGGCGATGTCGAGCGATGGCCAGGCCACCGCCGCGCTCGGCAAGTTCACCGACGAGGACCTGCACCTGCGACCGGGCACCTACATCGACAATTTCGTCACCGGTAAATGGCGCGACGGGACCGAGAAGGAGTTCGTCGTGGTCACGGTGGCCACCGCGAACGCTGCCGTCGCCGCGGACACGGTCAAGAAGTATCTGCAGTACCGGCACGCGGATACGCTCGGCGCACTGGCCTTCCGCTAGCCATGAACCGGCCGCAAGCCTGTGGCAGTGTCGATGTCATGCGATTGCGAAGCTGGAAGACGACCGCCGCGATCTGCGCGTGGGGCATGTTGCTCGGCGGATGCGCGCACGACACATCGGGTTCATCGGCGCGCACCACGGCACCGCAGGTCGGCGACGAACCGGCGACATCCCCGCCGCGCTTCATCGCCGATGACCGCGTGGTGGTCATCGACCCCGGCCACAACGGCGGCAATGCCGCGCAGCCCGGCGAGATCAACCGTCAGGTGCCGGACGGTCGCGGAAAGACCAAAGCGTGCAACACCACCGGCACGTCGGCCACCGATGGCTACACCGAACACGAATTCAACTGGGATGTCGCTATCCGGGTCCGGGATGCCTTGGCCGCCCGCGGAATTCGCGTCGTGCTGACCCGCGACGACGATGCGGGCGTCGGCCCGTGTGTCGACGAACGCGCCGCCATCGGAAACCGCAGTGGCGCAGCGGCTGTCGTCTCGATCCATGCCGACGGCGCCGCCGCGGGTGCGCACGGCTTCCACGTCGCGTACTCGTCGCCGCCACTGAACCCGGCCCAGCACGAGCCGTCGCAGCGACTGGCAACGACATTGCGCGACACCATGATCGGGTCCGGCTTCGTCCCGTCGACTTACGTCGGCTCCGACGGCATGAACCCGCGCGCGGATCTGGCGGGTCTCAACCTGTCCGAACGTCCGGTCGCATTGGTCGAGTGTGGAAATATGCGCGATCCGGGTGACGCCGCGCTGATCGAATCGCCCGACGGCCGGGCGAGGTACGCGGACGCCATCGCCAATGCGATCGTCGCCTTCCTCGGGTAGTTGCCCAAACCGTGATCGGGATCACTATTTGTTAGCTGTGCGCCCCTATCGACACTGAGTTAACGGCGTTACGCTAACGCTGTTACCCAAGGGTGGTCGAACTAGGGGAGTCGCTCATGCTCGTACGGATCGCACATCTGGCCACCAGGCATCCGCGGACGATCCTGCTCGCCGCCGCACTGTTGGCCGTACTCTGCGGCGTGTTCGGGGCCACGGTGATCTCGGATATGAAGACGGGCGGTTTCACCCCGGACGATGCCGAATCGTCGCAGGTCGCCAAGTTGATCGCCGATAACTTCGGCGGCGCGGAACCCAATCTCATCTTGCTGGTTCGCGATGATGCCGGTGCGGACAGCCCGGCTGCCAAGGCCGCGGGCGCGAAGGTGGTCGACACCCTGCGCTCGCGCGGCGATGTGATCGGCATCCAGTCCTATTGGAGCGCTCCGCAGTCGTTCTCATCCGTGTTGCGCAGCAAGGACGGTAAGAGCGCACTGGTGCTCGGCTACATCACCGGCGAGGAGTCCGTGGCGCAAAAGGCCGCCGGTGCGATCGCCGAAGAGGTCACCGGCACCAGCGACGGCGTCAGCGTCTATCAGGGCGGCCTCAGCTCCCTCTACCACGAATCGAACGAGCAGATCACCCATGATCTCGCGGTCGCGGAGAGCGTGGCCATCCCGCTGTCGTTCATCGTGCTGATCCTGGTCTTCGGCAGCTTGGTCGCGGCCTTTCTGCCGCTGGCCGTCGGGATCTTCGCGATCTTGACCACCCTGGCGATCCTGCGCGCCCTCACGGTCTTCACCGATGTGTCGATCTACGCGCTGAATTTGACCACGGCAATGGGTCTTGCCCTCGCGATCGACTACAGCCTGTTCATTGTCAGCCGCTTCCGCGAGGAACTCGGCAATGGACTCGATGTCGAGGCTGCGGTGGTGCGCGCGGTGCAGACCGCGGGACGCACGGTGCTGTATTCCGCACTGACTGTCGCGCTGTCGGTGGCCGCGCTGGGCGTGTTCAATCTGTACTTCCTGCAATCCTTCGCCTACGCGGGAGTTGCGGTGGTCGCCGCTGCCGCCGCAGCATCGATCTTGATTCTGCCCGCGGTATTGATGGTGCTCGGACATCGAGTGAATGCATTGGATCTGCGAAAGCCGTTGGGGCGCTTGTTCGGCTGGGACCCGCACATCCAGCGCACACCCGAGCAGACCTTCTGGTACCGCACAGTCCAGTGGGTGATGCGCCATGCCGCACCGGTCGCTATCGCGATCATCGTGCTGATGCTGGCGATCGGATCCCCGTTCCTCGGTGTGAAATTCGGCTATCCGGACGATCGAGTGCTCAATGCGGGCGCCTCCGCCTCCAGTCGCACGGTCGGTGACGCCCTGCGTTCGGACTTCCAATCCAATGCCGCGACCAATGCCACCGTGGTGCTCGACGACTACCACGCAAACCCGGCCGCCATCGGCGATTACGCCGCCGCGCTGTCGAAGGTGGAAGGCGTGTCCGGAGTGCTCTCGGGTTCCGGCCTGTACGCAGGCGGACTGAAGGTGGCGCCGGGATCGCCGCAGATGACGAACGACACCGGCGCATTCCTCACTGTCGCGACGACAGTCGATCCCTTCACCTCCGCGGGTAAGACGCAACTGGACCGGCTCCGCGATGTCCCGAGCCCGGGACCGGCGCTCTTCGGTGGCAGCGCCGCGATCAACCGCGACTCCCTCGACGCACTCGGTGCGCGACTGCCGCTGGCCGCTGGGCTGATCGCGCTCACCTCCTTCGTGGTGCTGTTCCTGTTCACCGGCAGTGTGCTGCTACCGCTGAAAGCTCTTGCCCTCAATACGCTTTCGCTGACCGCCGCGTTCGGAGCGATGGTATGGATCTTCCAGGACGGACACTTGTCCAGCGTTTTCGGCAACAGCGCGACCGGATATCTGGTTCCGACCATGCCGATCCTGATGTTCTGTCTTGCCTTCGGAATGTCCATGGACTACGAGGTATTCCTGCTCTCGCGCATCCGCGAGGAGTGGCTGGCCTCGGGACAGACCGCCGCGGACAACACTCGCGCGGTGGCCCTGGGCGTCGCGCGCACCGGCCGGATCTTCACCGCGGCCGCACTATTGATGGCCATCGTGATGGCCGCCATGGTCACCTCGAAGGTATCGTTCATCCAGATGACGGGTCTGGGTCTGACGTTGACGGTGCTCGCGGACGCAACGCTGATCCGCGGCCTGCTCGCGCCCGCACTCATGCGGCTGCTCGGCACCGCGAACTGGTGGGCGCCCGCGCCACTCGCCCGGCTGCATGCCAAGATCGGCCTGAGTGAGGGCGAAACCGCACCGGGCACAACCGAATCCGATAAACACCAACTAGCCGGACGAGCGTGACTTCTACCCGCAGGAAGCGTTCGGCACGTGGCTCCGGTGCGGAGCTACGCGCCGAAATCCTCGACGCCACAAAGAAACTGCTGGCTGATGCCGGTCACGTCGACGCGGTTTCCATCCGGGAGATCGCCAAGATCGTCGGTGTCACCCCGCCATCGATCTACCGCCATTTCGCGGATAAGGATCAGCTGATCGAGTCGGTGGTGGCCCAGGTCTTCGAAGATCTGGACGCGGAAATGCTGGCCGCATCCGATCCGAACGACTCGCCGATGGAGCGTCTGCGTCAGCAGGGCCTGGCATATGTCCGCTTCGCCAGGGAGCATCCGAAGCAGTACCGCTTGGCCATGACGCCCGGCGAGACGGCGGGCGCGGTCGACCAGGTGTTGAGCAGCAGTGCCTTCGCCCATCTCGCGGCGACCGTCACCGAGTGCATGAACCTCGGCGTGGTCGCGCCGGGTGACCCGGTGCCGGTCGTCTTGGAGTTGTGGTCGACCGCGCACGGCGTCGCCTCGCTGCTGATCGCGAAACCCTATCTCCCGTGGGGAGATGTGGAGGCATTCACCGATCGCGTATTGCGATCGATCTGCGTCGGGCGGGTTGTCATCGATAATATGCTCGGCGACGACGTGTCCCCCGACGCCGTCGCCGAGTGGGTGGTGGCGAACCGTCGGGTGCCCTGAGCCGCGCTCAGCGCCGCGAAGGCGAGAGTGGCGGCTACTGTGCGCACCGCATGGGAGAGCTGCCAACGATCACGGATGGTTGCCCAGTCGCCGGGCGGCATGGTGGCGATCCAGTCGCGCTGGTCGGCATTGATCGGCAGGTTGACGATGATCGTCAGGATCAGGACGCTCGCGAGCAGTGCGAACGCGATGATCGGGAGCCAGCGGGTCGGGCCGCGGTCGCGGAAGCGGGCCACGATGATCAGGGCGGTGGCGATCAGGGCGGGCAGCAGGGTGACGGTGGCGAGGACATCGAGCCATTCCAGTTCGATCTGCCTGACCTGGGTGTAGACGGCGGCGGTGGCGTCACGCATCGATAGTTCGAGGACGAGGACGGCGATCAGGAATCCGGCGAAGATACCGCTGAATATCTGGGCGGCGAAATTGGCGATTGTGCGCATGGTCCGCACTCAATTCCGGAACGCGGCAGCGTTATCGGCGGCCCACTCGGCGAAAGTTCTTGTGCGGCCGAGTATTTTCTCGACATTGTCGGTGAGCGGTGCGGGTTGGCCGACGCCATCGGCGTAGCGGGTGAGCAGGGAGTCGACGAAATCCTCGGGAAAGCCGCGCGCCACCATGCCTTGTCGCACCACAGCGGCGGGAACTTCCTCATAGCGCAGCCGCCTACCGATGACCTCGCCGATGATCCGAACCATATCCGCATGGGTAAGTGATTGCGGTCCGGTCAATTCCACTCGTCTGTTGACCAGATCGCCGGTCAGGAGGGCATGCGCCGCGACCGCCGCGATATCCCCTTCGTGCAGCGGACTCTCGGCGAATTCGGCATAGGGGCCGCGCACCACATCACCCGCTCGGATCTGGGCATTCCAGCCGCTCTGCAGCACATTGACCGCAAAGCTGCTGGCGCGCAGGCTCACCCACTCCAGACCACTGTCGACCACCGCCTCCTCGGCCTCCCTGTTCCGATCGCCACGGAACCGGGACGGCTGTGCGTCGAGCGGGTCGTCGACATTGATGGCCGAGAGGGCGACGAGCCGCCGCACACCACGCTTACCGGCCAGTTCCGCGAATGCGAAGGCCGCATCGCCCACGGCGCGTGGATGCAGGAATGCCGCGGACGTACCGTCGAGGGCGTCGGCAAGCGTGTCCGGCCAGACCGGATCGCCGCCCACGACCTCGACACCGGCGGGCAGCTCGGCATTTTCGGGGGACCGGGTGACGGCGCGCACTTGAACTCCTTGTGCGGCAAGCAGTTCGACGAGCGGACGGCCGACGGTTCCGGTGGCTCCGGTGATAAGGATCATGACCACTCCATCTTTGGAAATCATATCGTATGAATCTCATACTAGATTGATTGGAGTGTCATGCGATATGACTTCCGTAACATCGAGCCGCAGCTGCGCGTCCGAGCGGATGCCGCGTCCGAACTGCTGGACCGGCGCTCGAAGCCGGGCATGGTGTGGTCGGCGCTGCGAGACCGTATCGGGGCTCCCGTGCGATGAACCGGCTGGAACGGAACTGCACGACCGCTCAGGACTTCAGGTCTGCGGACCGGATACTCAGTCGAGCTCCGCCAGGCGAACGGCGTACGGCTGCGCGGTGAGCGGCAGTGTGTATCAGCGGCTGGAGGCCAGTCGTGACGCACCTCGCGCAGTTGTCGTCGCGCGTCCGCGTTCGCTGATCTGCCAGCACCCGCTGTGCGAAATGGCGACGACCAGGCCGCGTGCACGCAGCCGCGACAGCGCGCTGCGGGTGCTCCATCCCGTCAGCTGTGCCTGTCGCTGGATCTGAACCGCCGACAGCAGGCCGCCGGGACGAAGAATGCTCAGCACCACCGATTGTGCTGCCTGCCCGAACCTCATGCGTCCTCCTCGAAAGGCTAGACATGCCGACGGTGTACGCGGAGCCGCCGACGCGCGCACACGCGGGAATGTCATAAAAGGTTAATAATCGACATCGCGTGATGTCAACAGCATGTGATGTCAACATTATTGGGACTTATGGGGATTCGGTCATGCCGACCGCCGCGGAGCAGCCCAGAGACGAGTCGTGAGCGCTGGCGCGGTCGTGAGCTCGCCGACCGTACGACGAACCGGCCTCGGTCAACAGCAAGAAATCTCGAATCCTCCACAGACGAACAGGTCGAGGCCAGTGCGGCTGAACGATCGCAAGCAGAGGTGGAAGGGGCCCAGGGGTAGGCGGCGCGGCAATCCGCGCTGAAGCGTGACCTCGGCTCGGTGGTATTCGCGACTTTCATGCCACCAAATCTGTTGTGCAGGATGGCCTTCCGTGACAATAGCAACGGCCCCGCGTCGACGTCATGGTCGCGCGGGGCCGCTTTGTGGTCTTCGGTTTTGCCTGGCTCAGGCGGGGCGGTTGAACTCTCCGTTGGTGACGCCAGCTGTGAAGGCATCCCATTCGCCCGGGGCGAAGTTCAGCGCTGGGCCGGTCGGTTTCTTCGAGTCGCGAACGCCGACGCTGCCTGTGTCGAGCCACGCCACCTCGACGCAGGAAGTCTGGCCGCTGCTGTGGCTGCTCTTGAACCAATTCACTTCAGATAGTTCGGTGTTCACGCTGACCACTCCCTTGCTGCTCGCCTGAGCAGGTCTCGCGTTGTGCCGGTCAGGCGGGGCGCTGGAATTCTCCGTCTGTGATGCCAGTGGTGAAGGCATCCCATTCGCCCGGGGCGAAGATCAGCGCTGGGCCGGTGGGGTTCTTCGAGTCGCGAACGCCGACGCTGCCTGTGTCGAGCCACGCCACCTCGACGCAGTCGGTCTGGCCGCCGCTGTGGCTGCTCTTGAACCAATTCACCCCGGATAGGTCAGTATTCACGCTCTGTAACTCCTTGCTGCCCGCCTGAGCAGTTCTCGCGTTTGCGTCTCATCCAGTGCTGTGCTCCGTACGGCCGAAGCAATGTCATGGTAGCGCCGCAAGTCGTCGGCGTGTTCCAGGTACAAGTCCGGCTTTCCGTTCCCTTCGAGATAGACCAGCGGGGGTTCCACTGTGCGGCCCTTGGCGTCGGTGCCGAAGTCGAGAATGACGAAAGGGCCATGCAGCACACCCAAAGCGCATCCGCCGACGTACGGATGTATACGGAGCGAGACGTTCGGCAGCTTGCTGATCTCGGCCAGATGATTCAGCTGTGCAGCCATCACCTTCGGCCCGCCGACAACGCGGTGCAGCGCCGATTCATGAAGTAGCAGCTCGAGTTTCACCGGATCGGCTTTGCGGGTGACGATCGTTTGTCGCTTCAGGCGCAATTCGACCCGGCGTTCGATGTCTTCGGGGTCGCTGTCACGGTAGAACGCACTGATCAGCGCCCGCGCATAGTCAGCGGTCTGTACTAGACCGAGGACGATCTCGTGGTAGGCGATCAGTTCGCGCGCGGCGGCCGCCAGTTCGACGTACATGTTGAACGTCGCATCGCTGTAGAGCCCGCCGAATGCGGTGTACCACGAGGTGACCCGTGCTTGCTTGGCGAGTTCGACCGCGCGATCGATGTCGGCCGGTTTGACTTCGTACAGTTCACACAGGGCTTGAATGTCGCGGATGCGGGACTTCTTCACGCCGCCGGTCTCGATGCGATGAAGGGCGGTCTTACTCAGTTCCACGAGGTGGGAGGCTCGTTCGAGAGATAGCCCGGTGCCTTCGCGCGCTTCGCGTAGAAAACGTCCCAGTTGTCGCCGGGGCAGGGTCGAGGGTTCATCGTCGCTGGTCATGTTGTTTGCATCCTTTGCAGAAGCGGAACGAAACGAAACCCAAACGCGGGACGGACTTTACGCGGGCCGTGGACCCTTTCTTGGTGATTCGGGCCAATTGGATCCGGAACTTCCGGAATCGCGTGTTTCACTCGAAGTTCGTGGTGTGCTTGGCCCCGACGTTCGGATGACACCGCAGGTTGGAGCACCGAGAACAGCGCCAATCTGCACCGACCACAACAACTTCAGCTGTCCGCCTCGCGGCTCGAAGTTCCCGCGAGCGGATACCGCGATCGTTGTCGCCGGACGCCGACATCCAGCACACCGACCAGGTTCCGGGGGAGCCATGACACCTACGCAAACCATCAGCGCCAAACCGAAGGCCATCGGGTTCGTCCGCGATGACGTGTCCGGTCCGGATGCGCCATGCCACGCCTCCGACGTGCAGCGGCACGCGAACATGCTCGGCTACCAATACATTTACACCGTTCGGCCACCGGGCGATATCGACGATCCGATCGGATATGCACTCGCGATGGCGGCCGGTCTCGAAATCGAGGTGATCGTTGTCTTCGACCTCGAGCACGTCGGCTGTCGGCCCGCAGTGATCTGCGACGCGGGTTTCGATCTGGAAACCGTTTGTCCGCAAGGTATCTGGATGCGCTCCAGGCCAGGCGTCGAACGGGGAGCAGCCTGATGGCCGACCACACGATCCTCACCCCGCCCACCATCTGCGGCCGCGCCGAGGTGGAGTTGGCGCACCAGCAGATGCGGCGACACCGCGCGTGCCGGATCGAGCGGTGCGCGTGGAAGTGGGCCGCCTACTACACGCTCGTGCGGCACGGCCGGATCGCGCCGCAGGCGTTGAGCCCGCGCGAGCGCGCCCACCGGCGCGGCATCGCTTTTCCGGCCGAGACCATCGAGCGCTGCCTGCCCATCGGTACGCCCGGACTCCAGACGTTCCAGCAGGTGCTCGACGGGCTCACCCAACTAGCACTACCGCCGATCCACCCGGGCGAGGATCGCGGGCGGTGAACAACCATGGGCGCATGGCAAGTGGTGCACAGTGTGCTCGCGGTCATCGGAGGCGGCGCGTTCGCCATGGTCGGGGTGGGCTGCGTGTGGCCGGTCGACAGGCCGCGACGCCATCGGCCCGCCGCGGGCCGTCTACGTCCGATCGAATGGCCGAAGGCATGGACGTGCGGCCCGCCCGAATCCGCATTCACACTGGCCGACGCCCATCTCGCGATGCAACTGCACCGCGACCACGACTGCGCCCGCAAGCACGCCGCATTCGACGCGCTGGTCGAAGCGGGACGTATCCGCCCCGATTCCGCACGCCGCCACCGACTGTGGGGGAGACCCTGGTGAACCATGGCGATCACGCGGCACCGGGGACGACGGCCTCCGGCGAGAATCCCAGTGGGACAACGTCATCGCCGCACGGCGTGCCTTCCCCGAGCACCACAACGTGTCGGTGTTTCCACCCGGCGCATCACGGGCGACGGGATTCGGCTCGGTGCATGTATCCGAGCACGCCGCCCGGATCACCGAACCGGACGGCTGTCCGCGCGACGACAGCAAGCGCTGACGGAACTCGGCATCGACCTGCGGCCGAGTCGGGCAAGTCCGGTGATCCCAGGGCGATCGGTTGGCTGAGGGAGCCAGCCCGCACGCCCGGCAGCGATCAGGAGAACGTCTTGTGCGGAACTCCTACGGTCAGACCGCCATCGATGACGAATTCGGCGCCCGTCGAATAGGACGATTCATCACTGGCCAGATAGGTCACCAGTGCCGACACCTCGGACGGATCAGCGGCGCGCCCCAGCGGAATCTGCAGGAAATCCTCCGGAATGCCGTCGGTCATCGGTGTGCGGATCAGCCCTGGATGGATCGAATTCACTCGAATTCCGTACTGCGCCAACTCGAGTGCGGTCGACTTCGTGAGTCCGCGGACCGCGAATTTGGTGGCGGTGTACCCGTGCAGGCCGGGGCTGCCGCGCATGCCCTCGACCGAGGAAATATTGACGACCGAACCCCCGCCCGCCTCGATCATCGCGGGCGTCGCGGCCTGCATGCCGAGGAAGGTGCCGGTCAGATTGATATCGATGATCTTCTGCCACTCGGACAATTCGAAGTCGACGAGCAGGTTGCCATTGACGATCCCGGCATTGTTCACCAGGACATTCAGCGCACCGAAGCGCTGCACGGCCTCGGCGACCGCATCCTGCCACTGCTGCTTCTCACGCACGTCGAGGTGGACATACGTGGCATTGTCGCCGATTTCCTTGGCCAGGGCCGCGCCCTCCTCGTCGAGGATGTCGCCGAGCACCACCCGTGCGTCCTCGGCCACCAGTGCCCGCGCGTGCGCCGCGCCCATGCCCCGCGCACCGCCGCTGATCAGTGCCACCTTGCCGGTCAACCGCCCCATCGCGGCCTCCTCTCGATCCCATCGACTTGTCGAAACACGTTACAGATGATTGCCGGTCGAACCTCGCCTCGGTATCGACCAGTGGGACTCGGCGCTACTGTGCGATCTATGAGTGAACCGACCGTCTTCAGCATGGAATCACTGCGCACCGCAGCGGGTACCGATCTCGGCGTGAGCCGCTGGATCGAGGTCCCCCAGGATCGCATCGACGCCTTCGCCGAGGCGACCGAGGACCGGCAGTGGATCCACATCGATACCGAGCGCGCCGCCACCGGCCCGTACGGCACCACCATCGCACACGGCTACCTCACTCTCTCGCTGCTCCCGCCGCTGATGGCCGACCTGATCGCCATCAAGGACGCCTCGGCGCGACTCAACTACGGCCTGAACAAGGTCCGCTTCCCCTCGCCCGTGCCCGCCGGTTCCCGCATCCGGGGCCGCGCCCGGATCGTGAGCGTCGACGAGGTTCCCGGCGGCCTGCAGATCGTCATCCAGGCGACCATCGAACGCGAAGGCGGCGATAAGCCCGCCTGCATCGCCGAATACATCGTCCGCGCGCTCGCCTGAATAGCGTCCTATGGCATCATCGATGTAGAACGCGTTCTAATATTGCCGCGCGAGGAGGCCGACGATGACGAATCCGAATCCCGCGGTGGTGGCCATGCGGCGGTTCTCCCGGCGTTCGGGGGTACCCGATATCGCGCAGGTGCCCGGCGGTCGGCTCGTCGAGCTGCCGGGGCGCGGGCGCACCTACGTCGTCGATATTCCGGGCCCCGAGAACGCGCCGACCCTGATCCTGCTGCACGCCACCGCCTGCACGGGCTACCTGACCTGGTTTCCGGCGCTCGACGCGCTGGCCGAGCGCTACCGCGTGATCGTCTTCGATCAGCGCTGGCACGGCCGCGGTATCCGCTCGGAGCGGTTCTCGGTAGAGGACTGTGCCGACGACGTCGTCGCGGTGGCGGACGCGCTCGGCATCGAGCGGGCGATACTGGCCGGATACTCCCTCGGCGGTGTCGTGGCATTGCTTGCCGCACACCGGCATTCGGATCGGGTGAGTGGTCTGGTGCCGTGTGCGACGCCGTATCGGTTCCAGGAGAAGTTGCGCGAGCGCGCATTTCATCTGACCTTCGGTGCATTGGCCGGAGCAATCGGCCCTTATTCGTACCGCCGTGCCGCCGAGTACGTGGGTCGGTTACCCGAGTTGCCGGAGCACACCTGGGCACCGGGAAAACTGAATCGCTGGGCGCTCACCGAATTTCGTAGCAGCAGTGGTTGGGCCATGGCACAGGTCATCGCCGAGGTCGGCCGATTCGATGCGACCGCTTGGCTTTCCGAGCTGAGGATGCCGACCGCCGTCGTGATCACGACGCGGGACCGTGCGATTCCGGTCTATCGGCAATTGGAGATGGCGACCATGATTCCCGGTGCGAGCATTCATCTGGTCAAGGCCGGTCACGCATCCTGCGTGCTCGAGGCCGACCGCTTCGTGCCGGTACTGCTGGAGGCCTGCGCCGCCGTTGCCGCAAGGCAGAAATAGACTTCGAATGCGGCCCTGTCCGGCGGCGATGGCGAACAGGGCAGCGGAGGGCATCAGCCCAGATCGCGTGCCGCGGTCAGCAATTCATCGACGACGCCGGGGACCGCATCGGCTATCGCCTGCAGATCGGGCACCAGTTCCCGGCAGGCGATGAATCCGAAGTCCAGATCACCGTTGTTGGACAGCACGGTCACGGTCAGTCCCGCGCCGTGGAAAACCGGCCCGAACGGATACATGGCCTCGACCTGAAGTCCGAGGAAATACAACGGCATCGGCGGGCCCGGCACGTTCGACACCACCAAGTTGTGCACCACCGGATGCAGCTCGGCCAGCTTCAGCGACGAGTAGACGCGCGCGGCCAACTGAAAGGTGTTCGGCGGAGCGTACTTCGACCAGTCCATCAGGAAATCCGCGCCGACGAATTCATGTTCCTGTTTGGCGTCGCGGTTGGCCTCGGCCACCTGCCGCAGTCGCTCCACCGGATCGGCGATATCGGTGCCGAGCTGGGAGAACAGCGAGGAGACCTTGTTGATGCCCGCGGTGTGCCGGGAAGCGTCGTGCACCGACACCGGGACCGAGGCGATCAGCGATTTGTCGGGCAGCTCGTCGTGCTTCTCCAGATAGGTGCGCAGCACACCCGCCACGACGGTCAGGACGACATCGTTGATCTTCACATCGAAGGCGGTCTTGATTTCCTTGATCGCGGCGAGCTCGGTCTCGGCGCACGCCACCACACGATCCGGGCTGATCGCCCCGTTGAACGGGGTGCGTGGTGCGGTCAACGGTAAGGCCATGCCCGCCTGGCTGTTTCGGCGTCGCTGCGCGAAACCGGCAACCATGCCAAGGGTTTTCGGCACCATGCCGACCAGCCCGAGCTTGTTGGGCAGGTTCAGCACCGCCTCGGCCGCCAGCTTCAAGTCACTGGGCTGCGGCTCGGCATGCCACTCCTCGGCCGGTTCGGGCTCGCCGAGACCTGGCTCCAGATCGCACAGATGCATCATCATGTTGGCGCCGGTAATGCCGTCCACTGCGGCGTGGTGGTACTTGCAGATCACCGCCAGTTTGCCGTCCGTCAGATGCTCCACCACGCTCATCTCCCACAGCGGACGGCTGCGGTCCATCGGCACACTGGCGGTCTCGCCGACCAGATCCGCGAGTTCCCGGCGTTCCAGGGGGCGCGGCGTTTCGATTCGTCGGATGTGGTGGTCCAGATCGAAATCCGGGTCTTCCACCCAGACCGGATGATCGAGGTTGAACGGCACCTCGTGGATTCGCCGCCGCATCTGTGGGATCAGCGGTAACCTGCGGCCGAGTTCTGCTTTGAATTTTTCGAAGGTGTAGTGCGCGCCCCCTGCGGCGGGATCCAGGATCAGCAGTGCACAGACGTGCAGGTGCTGGGTCCCGGTCTCGAGGTACAGGAAGCTGGCATCCAACCCGGTGAGTCGCTCCATAGCCAAAGCCTACTAGAACGTGTTCTAGTTTAATGTCGGATCGCGGGGATCTCGGTCACAGTCGAGCTTTCTATTGTCAAGCGGGCTTTTCGGCGCCATTCGCGCTGGCCAGGCGTGTGTGTAACTAAGGGTTTCATATATGTGTATGATCATTGCTACGGCCATGAAGGAAGGTACGCAACGTCGCGGGTCGTGGCTCTTTTCGAGCTGTGGCGCGGCGGGTGAGATCGAGGAGTATCGATGAAGCTACTTCGTAGGGTGCGGCAGGACGTCGATCCCGGTGAGGTTGCCCTCAACGCGCGCAATGTGCGGTTCGACTGGGCGGATACCCCATTGCACTGGATGCCCGCGGAACCCATCGCCTCGCATCTGATCAATGCCTTGAACCTGTTGCTGCCCGAGGGCGAGCGGATGTTCTGCGCCGCATACTCCGAAGCGCTGCCCTACGTCAAAGACGAGAAACTGCGTGAGGCCATGCTCGGCTTCATCGGTCAGGAATCCATGCACGCCGAGACGCATGACAAGGTGCTGCACGAGGTGCTCGCCGCGAACGGCATCGATCCGGAACCGTATGTGCGGCAGGCGGAATACCTGTTCCGGAAGTCGCTCGGGCCCAAGAATGTCGATGGTGTCGCCCAGCGGCAGGTCATGGTGGAGCGCCTGGCATTCATCGCCTGCCTGGAGCATTTCTTCGCCTACCTCGGCGATTGGGTGCTCAATGCCGATCTGGAGAAGTTCGGCGCCGACCCGCGAGTGGCCGACCTGTTTCGCTGGCACGGAGCCGAGGAGGTCGAACACCGGCACGTCGCCCACGATGTGGCGCTCTACTTCGGCGCAGGCTACGTGCGGCGGGCGGCGATCATGATGATCGTCTTCCCGATCTTCATCACCCTGGTGGTTCGCGGCACGAAATTCATGGTGCACCAGGATCCCGCGCTGCCGGACCTCGGCTATCCGCGCCTGATCACGCGCGTCTTCGGCTCGATGTGGCGCGGTGCGCTGCCCGGTGTGCCCTCGCTGCTGTGGAGCGCGCTGACGACATTCAAGCCCGGCTACAACCCGGAGTCCGTCGGTTCGACCGCGCAGGCGGTGGCATATCTGGCCAAATCGCCCGCGGCCCAGGCGGTTGCGTCTTGAACTGGCGACCGATGCCGGAGCAGCGGCCAGCCGATCTGTTCGGTAAGCGCGACGAGGATCGGGCGGTGCGGGTGCTCGACGCGGTCGCCTCGGCGCGGCTGCGGTGGACCACGATCATCAACCGCCGGGATCTGTCACCGCGCGCCGATGATCACCGGCTGTCGCTGGTGGTGACCGGTCGACGCATCGAGGCGCACGACCAGGATGTGGTGAGCCTGCGACTGGAATCGCCGGACGCGCGCGAACTTCCGCCGTGGCGACCGGGTGCGCATCTCGACCTGGAGTTGCCTTCGGGTCGGTTGCGGCAGTACTCGCTGTGCGGTGATCCGGCCGATACCCGGGCATACCGGATCGCGGTGCGCCGCATTCCCGATGGCGGCGGCGGTTCGGTGGAGGTGCACGACGAACTGCCGGTCGGATCGCGCATGGTGGTTCGTGGTCCGCGCAATGCGTTCCCGTTCGCGGTGCCCGGTTACGGATCGCCCTCCGCCCGTTTGCATTTCATCGCGGGCGGGATCGGTATCACCCCGATTCTGCCGATGGCGCGGCTGGCGATGCGGCTCGGGATCGACTGGTCGATGGTGTACACCGGGCGTAATCGCGACACGATTCCGTTTCTCGACGAGATCGCCGGATTCGGGGATCGGGTCACCGTGCGCACCGATGACGAACACGGATTGCCCGACGCCGCGACGCTACTCGCTGGGGTCACCCCCGATACCGCGGTGTACTGCTGCGGCCCGGTCCCGATGACGACCGCCGTCGCGGATGCGGTGCGCGAAATGCCCGGCGTCGAACTGCATTCCGAACGATTCTCGCCACCGCCGATCGTCGACGGTGTCGCATTCGAGATCGAATTCGCCTCCACCGGTGAAGTTGCCGAGGTGCCTGCGGATGAGTCGGCGCTGGCGACGATTCTGCGGAGCCGCCCGGATCGGCCGTATTCGTGTCGCCAGGGCTTCTGCCGGACCTGCAAGGTGCGGGTGCTCTCCGGTGAACCGGAGCATCGCGAGAGCGTGCTCACCGCCGCCGATCACGAGGCGGGGGAGATGCTCGTCTGCGTCTCGCGTTCGCGGGGTGGGCGATTGGTTTTGGACCTGTGAGTAGGAACCTCGAGGAGATACGTCAATGACGACGACCGACCTGGACTCGGATGCGACGCGGCGGACCGTGCGCAGCGGCGAATTCGATATCGCCGTCTTCGAATACGGCGATCCGAGCGCGGAAACCATTGTGCTGGTGCATGGTTGGCCGGACACCCATCATCTCTGGAATGCGGTGGTGCCACTGCTGACCGACCGCTTCCACGTCGTTACCTACGACACCCGCGGCCACGGGGAGTCCACCCGCACCCGGCGCGTTCGCGATTTCCGCCTGGATGCGCTGGCTGATGACTTCTTCGCCGTCGCCGACGCGGTCAGCCCGGATCGGCCGGTGCACGTCCTCGCGCACGACTGGGGTTCGGTACAGGTGTGGGAAGCGGTGTGCGAACCGCAGGCCGCGGCCCGGGTCGCGTCGTTCACCTCGGTCTCCGGGCCGAACCTGGACCATCTCGCGAAGTGGGTGCGCGCCAGGCTGTCCCGGCCGACGCCGCGCAATCTGTGGCAGCCACTCACCCAGGCGCTGTCGTCGGGATACACGATCTTCTCGATGACACCCGGTCTCAACCAGGTGTTCCGGGTCGTTGCGCACGAAAAGCGTTGGCAGCGCATCGTTTCGATCATGAACGACACCGCGCCGTCCAATATCGTGCTCGGCCCCACATTCCGTCGTGACGCCGTAGCAGGTCTGCTCATCTACCGTGCCAATATCCTGCCGCGAATGCTCGCGCCGCGAGAGCGCCGCACCGAGGTACCGGTGCAGTTGATCGTCGCGGGTCGCGATATCGCGGTTCGGCCCGCGGGCTATGACGATGGGCACAAATGGGTTACACGGCTGTGGCGCCGCGATGTGCCCGCCGGACATTGGATGCCGTTCTCCCATCCCGAATTGCTCGCCACCGCGACCACCGAGCTCATCGACGCGGTGAATAGTGGTGTGGCGCCGCGCGGCCTTCGTCGTGCTGAAATCGGGCGCAGCCGACGGTCATTCGAGGATCAGCTCGTGGTGATCACCGGCGGCGGCAGCGGTATCGGTCGCGAGACGGGCCTGGCATTCGCGCGGCTCGGTGCGGAAATCGTGCTGTCGGATATCAATCTGGATTCGGCCAAGGAGACGCAGGAGCTGATTGCCGCCGAAGGCGGTGTGGCGCATGCCTATCAGCTCGATGTCTCCGATGAGGAAGCGGTGCACCTGCACGCGGTCGAGGTGCTCGCCGCGCACGGCGTGCCCGACATTCTGATCAACAATGCCGGAATCGGGCAGGCCGGTGGGTTCTTCGACACGCCATCGGCGGAGTTCGATCGGGTCATGCGGATCAATCTCGGCGGCGTGGTCAATGGCTGCCGTGCCTTCGGTTCGGCGATGGCCGAGTGCGGACTCGGCGGACACATCGTCAACCTGTCCAGCATGGCGGCCTACAGTCCGCAGCAGGGGTTCAGCGCGTACTCCACCAGTAAG
The DNA here is from genome assembly GCF_050942345.1 of Nocardia pseudovaccinii. Lineage (NCBI taxonomy): Bacteria > Bacillati > Actinomycetota > Actinomycetes > Mycobacteriales > Nocardiaceae > Nocardia > Nocardia pseudovaccinii. The sequence continues at coordinate 7,564,301 of NZ_CP192074.1, read as the reverse complement.
TCGGCGGTATTCATGTTCTCCGACTGCCTGCGCGCGGAACTGGCCGGGCGCGGCATCTCCGTGCACACCATCTGCCCCGGCATCGTGCACACCAATATTGTTGCCACCACTAGGTTTTCGGGTGTCAGCGCGGAGGAGGAGCAGCGCAAGCAGGAACGGTACGACAAGCTGTATCAGGCGCGGCGCTACGGTCCGGAGAAGGTGGCGGCGCAGATCGTGCGGGCGGTCGAACGGGATCGCAGCATCGTGCCGGTCACCCCGGAGGCGCGGCTGCAGTACCAGTTCAACAAGTTCGCCCCTGCGGTTGTGCGGTTCTTCGCCGCGCGGGTGAAGCTCACCTGAGCGTCTGCGGTGTGCCTGCGAGTACGGCCTCGATGGCCGCAACTCGCTCGGCGCCGATACCCCACGGGTGCTCGACGCCCACCTTGCTGTCGAGATCCCAGAGCACGCACGTCTCGCCGGCCTTTGCGACCATCGACCACGCGACGACGGTGCGGCCGAGTTGCTCACCCATGGAACCGTGCGAAATGCCCTTCGTCGCAACGCCTTCCGGAAAGTGATGGAGGAAACGGCCGTATGCCGCGGTGCAGAATGCGGCATACATCTCCGTGCACAGAATGAATCCGTGCCAGGCCTCGTCGACCGCATGGGACGGCATACCGATGACCTGACCGTCGCGCATGGCCGCACCGCAGCAGCGCAGCCACTGGCGCAGTCCGGTTTTCACCAGTTCTCGTGGCTGCCACGGGCTGGTTTTGAAAACCGCGTCGGGAAATTCGAGTGCGGCCACCACCCGGCCGACATCGCTCAGGTCGATTCGGCGCTGGGTACGGTTTCGTAAGAAGGCCACGATTCACTCTACGGCGAATGGGTGATTGTTCGGGTAGCCGTTGCTTTTCGTGGGTTCAGTGCGGGGGAGTGGGCCTATACCATTTCGGAATGGCGGTTTTCTTGGTTGTACTGCTGCTGATCATCCTTCTGGTCGGTGGTGGCATCACGGCGCTGGTCGTGTTTCTGATCACGCGGGCGAACAACAGGGCAGTGCGGCATGGGCAGATGGGGTATGGGGGCTCCAGTGACTCGCAGTGGGCTTACGGGGCCGCCGGGTTCGATTCGGGGGTGGGTTTCGATCCGGGCAGTGGTGGGGGTTATGGGCATGGCCACGGTCACGGACATGATCACGGGCACGGGCATGGTCACGATGGTGGCAGCGGCAGCAGCTGTGGTGGGGGAAGTAGCTGTAGCGGCGGTAGCAGTTGCGGTGGCGGGAGTAGTAGTAGCTGTGGTGGCGGCGGGAGTAGTTGCGGCGGTGGCGGGTCCTGAATGTTCGCTCTGCTGCTGGTCTTCCTCATTACCGTCCTCATCATGGGCGGGATCGCTGGGTTCGTGCTGCTGGTGACCAACTTGCCGAGCCGGACGCAGCGGCGCGGGTTCGGGTGGATCGGGGGGCCCAGTTCTTCGTCCTGGGATGCCGGTGATGCGGGAGGCAATGACTCGGGGAGCGGCGGTAGCTGTGGTGGGGGTGGCGGTAGTGGCTGCGGTGGGGGCAGCAGTAGCGGCGGCAGCGGCTGTGGTGGTGGTAGTAGTAGCTGCGGCGGAGGAGGTTCCTGACGGCCGTGCCGTTGACCGGAGATGCCAGCGGCTATGGGCTAGTGCCCAGATAAGTTGCCGCGCTATTCGGGTCCGGCTTGCTCGCCGAGCGCAGTCGAAACGCGGTACGACACGCCCCGCGGCACCGCCATGTGACTGCCCTCGACGGATCTCGAGTACCTCAGAAGCCAGCTGGACACGGCACAGTTGCGGGACGGCGGCAGTAACACTGGCGGCGGGAGTGCCGTAACAGGCGAGGTCCCCTGTTGTCGGAGCCATCGGCTTGGTCCTCGGATGTGTTGGCGCCGTGGGTGAGTTCGATTCCCGTCCGGGCGCAATTGCGCGCTCAGCGTAATTGGTGCGCTCCGCTTGACCTCAACCCTGCTTCAGGTTCCAGGCTGTTCCATGTCGGATCGAGTCAGGAATTGATGGAGGTTGTCATGCGCGCTGTACACGCTGCGGAATTCGGTGGGCCCGAAGTTCTTTCGGTGCGTGAAGTGCCGGAGCCGGTTGCCGGACAGGGGCAGGTGGTCGTCGACGTCGCGGCCGCCGATGTCATGTTTCTGGATGTCCAGCTCCGAAGTGGTTGGGGCACCGAGTTTTTCCAGCTCGAACCGCCGTATGTGCCGGGCGGTGCGGTCGCCGGGGTGGTTACTTCGGTCGGTCCGGAGGTCGACCCGAGTTGGGTCGGCAAGCGCGTTGTCACCGATACCGCCGCGAGCGGCATCGGGGGTGGTCAGCCGATCGGTGGCTATGCGGAGCGAGCACTCGCCAAGGCCGAAACTCTTGTCGCCGTGCCCGAAGGGCTGAGCCTGACGGCGGCGGTAGCACTCGCCCACGACGGTAAGACCGCGCTCGCCATCTTCGATCGAGCGGCGATCCAGCCCGGTGAGTGGGTTCTCATCACCGCGGCGGGTGGGGGATTGGGCACCTTGCTGATCCAGCTCGCCCGCGCGGCCGGAGCGAATGTCGTTGCCGCGGCGCGTGGCAGCGCCAAACTGGAGCTCGCGGCGCGACTCGGCGCGAATGCGGTCATCGACTACTCCGAGTCCGATTGGTCTGCGAAGGCGCGCGCCGTGACCGGTGGAGCCGGTGCGAACGTTGTCTTGGATGGTGCGGGTGGCGAATTGGGTGCCGGTGCGATCGAAGCCGCGGTCGACGGCGGGCGCTTCATCGGATATGGCGCTGCCGCAGGGCAATTCGCCGACTTCGATCGAGAGGTAGTGACAGCACGCGGAATCGACGTGCTCGGGCTGTTCGATCTGACCGGAAAAGGCGATATCGATTGGCTCGCCTTGACCGGACGTTCGCTCGCCGAAGCGGCGGCCGGACGGCTGGAAGTGGTTATCGGCCAGTCCTTTCCGCTCGAACAGGCCGATCGCGCACATGTGGCAATAGAATCGCGAACCGCCGTCGGACGCACACTTCTTACGGTCTGAACGGCCTTCCGGGACAACTTGTCTCGGTACCTGCGTGTACCTCTTTTGAGCATTAGGGTGCCCCGGGTGGAAACGCTGATTGTCGTTGTCGTCGTCCTCATCGTGCTCGGTCTCGTCGCTCTCATCGTGCAGTGGGCCAGCCGCCCGCCTCGGAGCGAGTCCGCTTGGGACCGTGGTGATGTCGACGACGACGACGAGGCTTGGGAGACCGACTGAACTCAGCCGACCGGAGTCAGCACCACCACCGCGATCGGCCGCTTGGTCATCTTCTGGTACTCGCTGTAGCGCCCCTGATTGACCTTGTCGACAATCGCCCAGCGCCGCGCATAATCCGGATCGTCGGGCAACGTCGCCCGCGCGATCACCGCCACCTTGCGCCGCCCGACCTGAATCTCACACTCCGGCTTCGCCTTCACATTCGCCAACCACCCCGGTGGCCGCGGCGACCCACCATTCGATGCGGTCACCAAATAATTCGCCCCATCCCGCCCGTATGTCAGCGCCGACGTCCGCGCCTGCCCCGTCTTGCGCCCCACCGTCCGCAACAACAACGTCGGATTCCCGAACAGCAGCCGATGCCCCACCACCCCGCCACTCTTCTCATAAACCCACTGATGCACCTTCAGCACATTCGCAAACAAACTCGCCACAGCCCACCCTCCAGCCTGTTCCGGGTTACACCCCCACCCTATCCACCCCCACCCTCAACTGCCCGTCACCACGCCACCCCCATCCGACTGGTGCCACCCCCACCCCACCCGGTACCATCCCCAACGCTGTCGGTATCCACCACACACGGGGCGGTAGCTCAGTCGGTTAGAGCCGTGGACTCATAATCCATTGGTCGCGGGTTCGAGCCCCGCCCGCCCCACAAACCCCCTGGTCAGCGAGCCAAGGGATCGGCTGGTGCGCTAGTCCTCAGCTGTCACCGGTATGTGCGGATGGCGGCCGAAGCGGCGTAGGTCAGTCCTCGCACCGCGACTTGATCGGGCTGCTGTTGGGTGATTTGGTCGATGCTGTGACTGTCACATCCCGTGCGGGTAGCCGCACCGTGGTTTCCGCATCAACATCGAACACGACGACAATGCCTCCCGCTTGACCGAGATACATCAGGCAATGGGCCAGGGTCTCGCCCAGCGCAGTATTCGGCTCACCCATCCAGATGATTGAGGCCGGCAGGGTCGGCGGAAAGAGCCCGCCCGAAATGCCGTGTCCCGCCGACACGTCTCGTGCGGCCCTGCTGGCGTCATAGGGCAACCTGACCAAGTGGGCAATCACGAATACAGCCACCGTACAACCTGCCATGAGAACCGCGATGCGCGCTCTGTCTCGCTTGCCCTGCCGTTGTGGTTCTGGCTCTGGTGGTTGCACCGATCTGTTCAAACGTGCGAGGACCACCCACAGCGCAATGAAGCCGACGACTACGACAGTTGCCAAGTTGGCCCAAGAGAATCCGAACGACCGCTGTCGGTCGTTTACAACCGGCACGACGGCGAAGAACGCCACCACCGACCCGGCGACCGCAGCGCGATGAAGAAACCACAAGGCGACCTTGCGATTGCCCCCAGCCGAATACAACGAGTGCACGGTGGCACGAAGTTTGAGCCACATTCCGGCGACAAGCACTAGTCCATACACGTACATCAGCACGGCCATCGCTACCGAAGTCACACCCAGCGTCAGCACCGAGCGTTCAACAGCAACGGCGGTTGCGCCGACCCCGACTTCCTCCGGCGTGACACCCAGTCGGAAATAGAAAATTGAGATCGCCCACCGATGGAACGCGAACACGATTCCCACAGTCCCGGCCACCAGCACCGGCCACGTGAGTCTGTCCTCTGGCAGCAGACGCCGCAGGCCAAGGCTCTTGGCCTGCTGGGACCCGCCTTCCGCTGAGCGATCCACCTGTCACATCCCTACATGCTCGCAGGAGAAACGATGTATCGCGGCATGCAATGCCGAGCATCAGCATGATGCATTCCGGTGACCTATTTCCGGGGTTCCGCGCAATCGGCCACAAGGCACGCCGACATGGTCGAGTGCTGTCGCAGGTGTCGAAGGCAGCCGGCATCGCTCCTAGAGGTCGACGCCAGTACCCGCCGACACCACGGCTTCCTAGCCGGCGCCGACGTCGTGCGCGTCGTCGCAGGCCTTGACCCGCCCTAGCGACGAGAACGCGCTACTTGGCCAGCTGTGCGGGAAGACGCAGCGGTGTTGGGGATTACGCGGCCGCGGTGTTATGCGATCCTGCGGGTGAAGGGCATGGTTCGCAGAATGGACATGCCGCCGATGTCCTGCAAGAGGAATCTTGGAATATTCGACGTCGAGCGCGACACCTGGCTCATAATCGGCTGAACCGTGTTCAGCCTGTTGTCCGCTCTGGCTCGATTGGGCACGATAGCCTTTCGCTATGTGTCGCATCTACAGATTCCTGGCCGGAACTGCGGTGGTGTCGCTGGTGGCGGGGAGCGTTGTCGCCGGGGGCGTGCACGCCGCGCCCGCCGAGCAGCTGTCGTGTGGGGTGTCTTCCGGGCGCGAGCCGGAACGGGCGGCACCGGAACAGGTTGGACTGGATTCGGGGCGGCTCGCGGAGGCATTGGAATTCGCGAGCGGCCGTAATCGGTTGAATGTGCAGGTGTTCCGGCACAATTGCCTGATCGGTGCGGGGCCGACGAACGACCAGACCGGGAATGTCGCCTGGAATATCTGGAGTGCGACGAAGAGCGTTGTGTCGTTGCTCGCCGGAATAGCCTGGGATCAGGGGAAACTCGATATCGAAGCGCCGATCGATCGGTATCTTCCGCCCGGGCTCGGTGATGCGCAGCATCGGTCGATCACCGTGGAGAATCTGCTGACCGAATCGTCCGGCCTGGCGGTGGGTATACTCTCCGAGGGTATCACCGGGGTGATTCCGATCGATCCGAATACTGCCGTGCAGGCGCTCGGAGTGCCGTTGGAGAATCCGCCGGGCGCGGCATTCAGTTACAGCGAACGCGCTGTCGATCTACTCGCCTATGTCATCGAGTTGGCCATGGGTGAGCCATTGCAGCAGTTCGCGCAGCGTGAGCTTTTCGATCCGCTCGGTATCGAACGCGGTGATTATTATTGGGCGCGCGATCGCGCCGGGCACACCTACGGATACGCCCATCTGCTGATCCCGCCGAACAATTTCGCGAAGCTCGGCCTGCTGGTGAGCAACAACGGACGCTGGGGCACACGGCAACTCGTCTCCGAGACCTATCTGCGCATGGCACGCCAGCCGTCACCAGCGAACAAGTGCTTCGGCTACCTGTTCTGGATCGGCCTCGGATGCTCTGAGAACTCCGGCTTCCAGCCCGCCGACATGTACTTCATGGTCGGACTCGGCATGCAGAACGTCTTCATCGTGCCGAGTCTGGATTTGACGGTGGTGTGGACCGGAGTCTTCGGAAGTGTCAGCAACCAGGGCATTACGGGGGCCCTGCAGGACACCACGGAGCTGCCGTACGAATTCTTCCGCCGACTGTTCGCGGCATTCCAGGACCATCCTGTGTCCGATCCCGGTCCGTATGTCGAACCGCCGCAGCGCGCGGATCCGAGCCGGTTCGTGGATACGAATCTGCTGCTCGGGGTCTTCGGTGTCGGGCCCGCGGCCTATCCGGGCTGCAATGTCTTCAGCTGCCTGAACTACCCGTTGGCACCCCCATCAGCGGATACCCCGCCGGGCTGCGTCGTTCAAGTCTGCCTCGGTCCGGATCCGCGCACGCCGGGCATCCGCTGAATCGGACGCCGAAGAAGGGGCGCCTATCAGCTCGGAAATTCGGCGTCAGCGATCATGTCGCTACGAGATCCGCAGGAGATCATTTCGGTGGATTCGGGCTAAGAGCGTGTCTCACGTCGCTGTTTTCCCGGCTTTCGCGAGTTTCTTGTAGCAGGTCAGTGTGGCGGCGAGGGTGAGGAAGCCGAGGTAGTGGGTGGCCTTGCGGTCGTATCGGATCGAGAGCCGGTGGTAGCCGAACAGCCAGGCGATCGACCGTTCGATGACCCAACGGTGGCGGCCGAGTTTCTTGCTGGATTCGATGCCCTTGCGAGCGATGCGGACGGTAATTCCCCTGTCTCGCACCCATTTTCGTAGTTCGACATGGTCGTATGCCTTGTCGGCGTGCAGTTTGGTGGGTTTGCGTCGCCGCGGTCCGCGTCGGGACTTGATCGCGGGGACGGCTTTGACGAGAGGTTTGAGCGCGTCGGCGTCGTTGGTGTTGGCGGCCGATATCGCCACCGACAGCGGCAGGCCGGCACGGTCGGACATCACGTGGATCTTCGAGCCGGCCTTGCCCCGGTCGACGGGGTTCGGGCCGGTCATGGATCCCCTTTTTTCGCCCTGACCGATGCCCCGTCCAGGACCGCGCGTGACCAGTCGATCAAGCCTTGGCTGCCCAGTTCGTCGAGGACCGCCCGATGCAGGCGCCGCCACAGACCGGCCTCGGTCCACGCCGTGAACCGGCGATGCGCGGTGGGCACCGTGACCCCGAACGACGGTGGCAGATACCGCCAAGCGCATCCGCTGGTCAGCACGAACACTATCGCGGTGAACACCGCCCGATCATCCATCGGCGCGGTACCCCCACCCTGCGGGCGCGCCTCGAACCGCGGAATCAGCGGTTCAGTCAACGCCCACAACTCATCCGGCACCAGGCGCCGCGAAAGTTCGTCCACCACAACATGATCACAGGATCAGACCCAGATCCACGTGAGACACGCTCTAAGAGCGTCGGCCATCCGTTTTGGTCGCTGCGCCGATAATCAGCGGTCGGACAATGGGGACCATCATTCCGCGCCACGTCGCTTCCTGGACGTCGTCGAGCTCCAATCCGGATGCCCGGATCAGCTCGAGCGTGGCACGGTTGCAGCGGCAACCCTCCGCGAACCGTCGCCACGGGCCTTCGAGGCGGTCTTGCCATTGGGCAAGTCGCGGCGACTGTGAGCGGACGTGTTCGAGGAACAGCAGCTTGCCGTCGGGGCGCAGCACGCGCTTGATCTCGCGCAACACCGCATCGGGGCTGTCTACAGTGCACAAGACAAGCGTGGAGACGACCGTGTCCACGGATTCTTCCGCGAACGGCAGCTGATCCGCCGACGCGTCGAGCACCTTCGCCCGACGTTGGGTGCCGCGCAGCCTCCGGTCCAACCGCGCACGCATCGCAGCCTCGGGTTCGGTCAGGATCAACTCATCGAGGTGGTCGGGGTAGTACTGCAGGTTGAGGCCGGTACCACTGCCGAGCTCGACCGTCCGTCCTGCTGCGCGGCCGAGCAACTGGCGTCGGCGAGCCCCCATGCCCGCCCGCTCGCCTCTCCACAGGAGCGGGTCGTACAGTGCCGCGAACGCCCGCGCCCAAAGGTCCGATCCCTGTCCGGCCGCCGCCGGTGCGGTGCCACTGGTCATACACTCGACTATACGTCGGCAGGCGTTGTCGCGAATCTCCAGCTACCTCGACTGAGGGCCGGTGCGCAGATGCGACTGTGCCGCCGCAGCGGTGGAGCGCCGTGGGTGCCCGGTGGCGCGCGCGGGTCTGTTCGCCTCGACCTTCGGTCACGCCCGCACCGCCGGACTGATCACCGCCACCGAGGTCAACTCCCGCGACAAACTCTCCGAAGCCACCTGCCACCAGAAAATCAACTACTGGAAGGCCGAACTCGCCCCGCTCGCACGCACTATCAGCAAACTCGACCAACAGTTCAAGATGGACTATCGGACGGCTCCGCATCTTGTAAAACAGCTCGCAGCAGGCGATGCCGTCGTTCGTTCGCCTCTTCATCGGAAATCGACTGAACGTGAATACGTCTCGCGATATCGGGTGATACATCCAAGATCGCATCGAGCGAGCGGCGCGCCGCTGCGGCCTCTGTCGAGGTTCGGATTATCTCCAACAGAGCCTCGTTCTGGTGGATAGACGCTTCCGCTTCCAATGCCGCGATCCGGGCCGCTCGCTCCGCCTTGATGGTGGTTGCCCGCACGATGACATCGAGAATCGCCGGTACGTTGCGTAGTGCGACCCACCCCGCGCGTGCCGCAGCGGCCATCAATCCACCTGTCGTGACGGCAGGAACTGTAACTTGAACGACCTCTTGCCACGGGTTGACCGTCACACTGCTGGAGATCGACAACGATGCTTCGATCCGTGCGGGAAGCCGCCCCGCGAGACCGGAGACGACCGTGGCCAATACATCGGCATCTTGGGTCTTGAGGATTTCCCGGACCAAGTCGCCGACTTCGGTGTGATCCTCGGCAGCCTCGTTGATGATCTGCATCAACTTTTCCGCGGTCTCCGAGTCCGGATCTGGGCGTCGCTCAGGAAGTTTCGATACCTCGTAGTCGACGAGCGCGAGCAGTAGCGCCCGGACCGCCCTCTGTGTCTCGGACACGTCCCGCAGATCTGGAAACTCTCCGAAGTCGACTTCTATCAGCAGCGCATGCCCCACGTCCGACCCGACAGCCCGCACCACCATGTTCACGCCTGAATCGACATATGCGACATTGCGTGGCCACGACAAAGTGACAGGCATGTCGACCGGTTTTCCCGGCTGGGAGTCCCCGGGGACGTCGACTCGGCTCGGCTCCCGATCAGTCATCGGTGCATCTTAAATGCCGCCCTTGTCGGCGATGAAGTCTGCAATCCTTGCCGCGCCCGAGGGGCCGATCTCTGGAATCGGCCTGGATACCAGCCCCGCAAACCCCTCAGAGCCCGTGCGGAACGTCGGCGTTCCGTAGGTCGGCAATCAGGGCCCGACCACGGTGAATTCTTTCAGGAGGGCACCATCATGCCCGTTCAGCACACTGCCTGTTACCGCGCGGTCACTGCGGCGACGATGGCAGCCCTCGCATTCTCCCCGCATACAATTCTGCGGCAATCGCGTCGGCGCAGGTGTTCCACGCATCGCCCGCCGCGACAATGCAAACCGAGCTCTACACCGAGATGCGCACACTATGGGGTCAGCACATGGACGGCACCTGGTCGACCGTGGTCGCGTTCGCCGACGACCTCCCTCGCGCTGCCGTCCAGTCTGGACCGACTGCTGCGCAACCAGGTCGACATCGGTAACGCGTTCGCGCCGTACTACGGCCAAGAGGTCGCCCGGCAGCTCACCGGCCTGCTGACTGTCCACATCTTGGAGGCTGTGCCAGTCCTCACCGCCGCCAAGATCGGCTACAAACCGGCAATCGACACGGCAGTCGCGGCCTGGCATGCCAATGCTCGAGATATCGCCGACTTCTTCGCTGGGATCAACCCCAACCGGTCGCAGCAGGACATGCGTCAGGCGATGAGCATTCACATCGACCAGACCGTCGCTTACGCAGCCGCCGTCATCGGCGGCAAGTAGAGCGACGCGACCGCCAAGTTCGACGAGGCCAAGGCACACATGATGGACGTCGCCGTCGCCATCAGCCACGGCATCATCACCCAGTTCCCGGACAAGTTCTGAATTCCCGGACCGGTGGACGGCAGGTCGAGCCGGTCATGCGTACATAACCCGAAAGTAGAGACATGGTGCCGGTTCCGCGGAGTAGCCTACGGTTCCATGAGCGCATGCGAGGTTTGCGGTAACGATTACGCTATGCCGATCGTCGTCGAGGCTCAGGGAACACGGCATGTCTTCGACTGCTTCGAATGTGCGATCCACCGGATGGCACCTATCTGCGAGCACTGCGACTGCAAGATCATCGGCCACGGAGTGGAGTCGGATGGTCGATTCTTCTGCTGCGCGCACTGCGCCGTGTCCGAGGGTGCCAGAGGCTTGGTCGACCACGTGTGAGGGTGGTGTCGTCCCGGGACCCGAGACCGAGGCACGGCTTGCCCGCCTGAGTGCCCCGGATACGAGATCACTGAGCACTTTCCGGGTTTCCTCCCGGGTCGGTGTGCTGGGTGCGGGGTTGTATTACTTGCGTGCAACGCCCGCGTAGGCGGACACTTGCTCGTCCATTTTCTTCGGGGGTATGACACCGTCCGGGTGCCAGCGGTGCGGCACCTCTATACCCGGATCGACCAGTTCTAGTCCCTCGAAGAACCGCATGAATTCGTCTCGGCTTCGAACTTGGCATGGCAGGCCGCTGCGGCGGTAGATGTCGACCACGGTAGCTATTGCCGTCGGATCGAAGTCGGGCGTGACGTGTGTCATCACCAAATACGAGCCAGGAACGAGCTCGTTCATCAGCGTATCGACGATTCCGTAGGCATCCTGCTCGTCGGGGATGAAATGCATCAGTGCATTGAGACTGAGCGCGACCGGTTGGGTCAGGTCCAGTGTCTCGCGTAATCCCGGAGCGTTGAGGATCTTTTCGGGTGTCGTGACATCGGCGGAGACGTAGTTGGTACGCCCCTCCGGTGAGCTGACCATCAGAGCCCTGGCGTGGACGAGCACGATCGGATCATTGTCGACGTAGACGACTCGCGCGTCAGGCGCGACCTGTTGGGCCACCTGATGCAGATTCGGCTCGGTCGGGATACCGGTTCCGATATCGAGGAATTGACGAATGCCCGCGTGTGCAAGGAACCGCGTCACGCGGTGTATGAAGGCCCTGTTCTGCCGGGCGGCCACCCGCACTCCTGGCCAGATGGCCACGACCTGTTCGGCCGCGGCCTCGTCCGCGCTGTAATGGTCCTTGCCGCCGAGGTAGTAGTCATACATTCGGGCGGTGTGCGGCTGATTCTGCCGCAGGTCGACAGGAGAGCTGGGTTCCACGGTCGGAGTCTTTTCATAGTCGAGGCCCATGCTTGCCACGCTAGCCTATTCCGCGCCTTTGATCTGGCCATCGGTCCGCCCTACCGCCGGATCCGAGATCGCAAGCGGTGGACCGAGTTTCGAGCAGTCATGTGCGCCAGCGCCGCCCGGGCGAGAAGTTGGATGTGATCGTCGATAACGTCCGGGCGCCAACGCTGTGAGGCGCTCGAGCGTTTCCTGTGGCGGACGGTCAGCGCAGTGACCACGGTGCGGCGGCTCGCTGTTGAGCCCACCGATGCGGATCGCATTCGAGTGTGCTGCGATCCCAATGGCCGAGTTCGGCTGCGGCCTCATATGTTTCGTGGAGGAACGCGGCGACCGCGGCGTTCGGATCGTCCGCGGTGCGGACCGTTTCGTAGGGTAGGACGAATTCACCCAGGTTGGGGTCGTAGGTCGCGCCGGGCACCTGCAGGCGGCGTTCGCGGTAGCCATCGGGTTCGGGATAGGAGTAGGCGTAGAACGCGCCTTCCGCTCCACCGCCGGGCCAGAATCCGCAGCTGCTGAGCTCGTGCGAATAGCCCTCCACCATGACCCAGTCGGCGCAGTGCGGTGCGCCGCCACTGTGTTCGGGAGCGGTCCGTCCCGAAAAGCGGGTGTAGGCAAGATCCATTGCGCCCCAATAGAAATGAACCGGACTGTTCTTGCCGGTGTAGCCGGAGCGAAACTCGTTGAGCAGGCGGTTGGCATGGACGAGCTGCCGCCAGAATGCCTGCGCGGACATCGGATCGTAGGCGGCGTGCTGGGTGTCCTCAGCGAACGGAATCGACACCTCGACTTCATTGGGGTGCCCTTGAATTCGGGTCTCGAACCCGAGTTCGTCGAGCGCTTGCATGGTTTCGGTGTAGAACTGCGCCACCGATTTCGGCGCGAGTGCCACGGTGCGGGTATCGCCGTTGTCGGCGCGGATGACCAATCGGTGCGCGAGGAAATCGAATTCGATATCGAAGAGGCGGTCGGCGTAGGGGATTGCCGAGGTCGTCAGCCCGCGCGGGCTCACATACAGGGTCACCTGCCACCAGTGATTCAACAATGGGGCGTGGGCGAGCCGGATCTTTCCCACCACCTGCGTCCACATGTGCAGGGTGTCACGCGTACCCGTCCAGTCCGCCACACGCAGCCGCGGCCACGTCGCGGTGGAATTCGCTGCCGATAGCTCCGACATGTCAGATTCCCTTCGTCGCTGGATTCGATTCAGTCGTGGATTCCGCGGAACGGGCCTATTCAGCGTGTGAGGGTTCGTTGCGTCCAGTAGCGAGACGACGTCCAGTCACCCTGGGGGTTCGAGCGATGCAGCGCATCGATATCGACGCAATAGCCGCCGCCGTCGAGGAATGTCCACATGGCGTGCATGTCCGCGGAGGATTTGTCACAGCACCCCAATCCGAGCAGTAGGTCCGAAAGTGCCGACATAGCTACCGTAGCGCGAACTCTGAAGGTCGTGGCAGGGTCCGCCGGACCTCGTCGGCTCATGACCCAGAGGTCGCAGGTTCGAATACCGCGCAGAAGGAATACCTCGACGTTGGTGGCACCGGTCGGTGGGACGCGTTCTGCGCCCGATACGCGGCCCACACCGCGACACTTCCGGTCCTTGCAGGCTCAGTGTTAGCTGCGGCGGGCATTTTCGCGCTCTGGCGCGATGGCCTTTCGCCATATGGGATGGCTGGTCTCGCCGCGCTTACTGTTGTCCTCGCCGCCGCACTGCTCACCACGACCCGGCGAATCACCCCGCCCGCTGGTTACAGCCCGTCATCGGCGCGGACCGGATGACGGCTTTCGGATGCGCGAGCCGAAGGGGGTCTCGATGAGTCCAGCCGCCGCGCTCCCGCTGGCGGTTCCGGATCAGCAGGTGCCGGTGCCGAGCATGGCGATCAGGGTCTCACGCCGTGGCGCTACGATCAGCCCAACGTTCTGAGAGGAAATCATGACCAAGTCGACGGCCTTCGCCGCTGTGCTCTCCGCGGCCGCTGCCGCTCTGCTATTCCTGCCCGCCGCACCCGCGCACGCCCAGTCCCCCCACTGCGCCAAGGCTATCGAGCTGATCAACGTCGCGATCGACACGAGCGGTGGCACCCTGGACGGCGCGACGGCGACAGCGCTGTCCAGCAGGCTGAGCGGCCTGGCCGATCTGGCCCAGGGCGCGGAGAAGGATGTCATCGCCGCCTACGCCGACGCGCTGGTAGATGAGAACGTCGCCAACCTCGACCCCTACACCGACGAGCTCAATCGCGTCTGCGCCTGACCACTACCAGGCCTGAGTTGCTGAGCTGAAGCTATGTAATCTCGAGGCTCGTCGAGATCGCTGGATGAGCGGCTCGACTGCGATGTATTTGCTCGAATGCTCTGTCCTGGCCAGCGTTTCGCCTGGCCAGGACAGCGGCACCCGAAGACTCCACGTCGTCTGCGTGCAGGGATGCCGCCCTTTCGCCATGTCGCTATGCGGGACGATGATCGACCAGCCGGGCTTCGATGGTCTCCCCGAGCTCGCCCATCGTCTTGGTGAAGACGGTTTCGAGATCTCTCTCGTATCGGTGAGCCAGGATCAGCACTGACCAAAGGCAGTCGGCGAGTTCGTGTTCCAAAGCCGCGTGGCCTCCGGGCATCGACCGGGTGCCTTCGGCCGCCATGACCAGCTTCGCGAGATCACCGACATCGCCGACGAACCCGAGCATGAAGTCCCGGCGACTCCATGGGCGGCCTCGCCCGGCGAGGTTCAGTGCGTCGTAGAGGTCGTGAATCGTGATCGCGCGGGTCTGAAGTTCCGGTAGACGGCTGCATCTGCCGAGCCTGCCGCACCGATCGGGCGCGACCTACTACTGGATTTTCGCCGCTGCGTGGGGTGTCAACTGCCGCAGGGAGTTTCCGATCTCCCGACGTCACACGCGAGTCGATGGGAGTAGCCGACGATCCGGTTGGAGATACGGCGGCTGCGGTGTCGGAGCGGTAGCGTCGGTGACGTGCGGGATCAGTTCGAGGTGGGGCTGTCGCGGCGTTGGAGGGTACTGCTGGTCGCCTGCACCAGTGCCACGTTGTTGCCGGTAGTGTTGCTCGTTCCGCAGGGGGTACCCACGGCCCGTGTCGTTGTGATCGGATTGGTGGTGTGCCAGGCGGTCGTCGTTTGGTGGATGGACCGTCGGCCTGTTTTCGTCACGATTGCCTCCCTTTTCGTGGGAGCAACGTTGGAACTGCTGCACGTTCCGGTGGGGTCGGGCGTCGCCCTGATCGTGTTGACGACCCTTTCCTGGCTGCGTCCCGCGCGTACGTCGTTGTCGGGTCTTGCCGCGGCGGTGTTGTTCTTCGTGCTCGCGTTGGGAACGACCGGGCGAGGGGTGCAAGCCTTGCTGTGGTCTGGTGCCGCCCTGCTGGCCTGGAGTTGGGGCGCGTTGGGACGCGCGAGATCTGCACAGCGCAACTCCGAAGCCCGGCGTATGGTCCAGCAGGAACGTGCCCGCATTACGCGCGAACTACACGATGTGCTCGCGCACACGGTGTCGCTGATGGTGCTGCAAGCCGCAGCGGCCAACGATGTTTTCGACACTCACCCGGACAAGGCCCGGGAGGCTGTCGCCGCCCTGGAGTCCGTTGGCCGACAAGCTCTCGGCGAAGTACGCCGGCTGCTCGAGGTGATCGACCGCGACCCGAGCGTTTCCTCCGGACTGGAGGATCTGGACAGGTTGGTGGAGTCGATGTCACAGGCGGGAGTCGAGGTGGTCGTGCATCGGCACGGGACGGACGACGCCGCTGTCGCGCCGAAGGTTGCGGAGACTGCCTACCGGATCGTGCAGGAGTCCCTGACCAACGTCTTGCGCCACGCGAGAGCCGATCGAGCCGAGGTCGAGGTTCGGATTGCCGCGGGGCAACTCATGGTGGCGATCACCGATAACGGCGGCGGTGGCCGGCCCGGTCACGGTAGCGGTCGGGGCATGGACGGCATGCGGCGACGTGCCACAGAACTTGGCGGACGATTCGAGGCAGGCCCTTCCACTGGTGGTGGCTTCCGCGTCGCGGCGTGGCTTCCGGTCCGGTAGTCGGCAGCCCTTCCGATGGCTGTCTACAACTTTCGACAGAGGCGAATACCCGCCTGCAAGTTGATGTTCCCGGCTCGGCGACAAGAAACACTGAAGTTACGCCGTTAGGGATCCCGCGGCGTGAACACTCGGTGGAGTAAGGAGTCGATCAGTGGTACGGCAGGAATGGCGCGGAACGGTCATCAAGAAGTCGCGTGGATTGTTCGACGGGGCAAACCTGTACCGGCGCTTGATTATTCGGCTAGAGGACGGCAGTACCATGAAGGTCCGGGTAAACCGGGAACTGTGGAATACGGTGGAAGCCGGTGATTCGGTGACCAAGCACGCGGGAGCCGATCCGGTGAAGGACTGACATGCCCGCATGGATCTCCGCACCCGGATGATCGGATGCTCGCCATGAACCGGCCACCGCGACGTGCGTGCACCCGGCAGATCACATGGAGGCGGGGATGACTGTCAGTGTGCTGGTCGCCGATGATCAGGCCTTGGTCCGTACCGGGCTTCGGATGATCCTGGAGGCCCGTGAGGACATCCGAGTCGTCGGTGAGGCTGGGGACGGGGAGGAAGCGGTCCGCTTGGCCGCTCAGATGCTGCCGGATATCGTGCTGATGGATCTGCGTATGCCCGGCGTCGACGGTGTGCAGGCGACACAACGACTTTCCGCATTCCAGCGCGGGCCCTCGGTCATCATCCTGACCACCTTCGACGAGGACGAACTGCTCTACGCGGCCCTGCGTGCCGGTGCGGGCGGGTTTCTGCTGAAGGACACCCGCCCCGCCGAACTGGTCGAGGCGATACGGGTGGTGGCAGGCGGCGAGGCACTGCTCGCGCCGCGGGTGACGCGTCGGCTGCTGGATCGGTTCGTCGCCGACATACGCCCCGAAAAGGCGGCAATGCCGGATCTCGCCGATCTCACGCATCGAGAGGTCGAGGTCCTCACGCTCATCGCGCAAGCGGCCTCCAACGCCGAGATAGCGGCGAAACTGGTTGTCACCGAAGGCACTGTAAAGAGCCATGTCTCGGCGATTCTGCGCAAACTCGGCCTGCGGGATCGAGTGCAGGCGGTGGTACTTGCCTACGACATCGGCTTGGTCCGGCCCCGAAATTCCTAGGGGCCGCAGCATGGTCCATGCATTGTCCGCGTCGTTGAAATCGTCTTCGCGAGACCGCTCATCCGCCGGTGAAGGCAGGCGGTCTGCGCTCCAGCATGGCCGTGACCGCCTCGCGGTGATCTTCGGTGTGGTGGGCGGCCGCCTGCATCGCGGCGGACAGTTCGAGGTGGCTGTCGAGGCTCTGGTGTCGGCTCTCGCGGAGTAGTCGCTTCGTCATTCGAAGTACGTGTGGTGGGTTGGTGGCTATCCGGGCGGCGAGGCGGTGGGCGGTTTCGAGGAGGGCGTCGGGTTCGACGACATCGGAGATCAGGCCCCAATCGAGTGCGGTTTGCGCATCGATCGGCTGACCGGTGAAGGCCATCTCGCATGCTCGGGCCATGCCGATTGCCTTCGGCAACAGCCACGAGCCACCGTCGCCGGGCACGAGTCCGACCCGGACGAAGCTCTCAGCGAATACCGCGGTGCGCGCGGCGATCCGCAGATCGCACAGCAACGCCAGATCACACCCCGCACCGATGGCCGCACCATTCACGGCTGCGATGGTTGGGATCTCACAGTGGTACAGCGCTTTTGGAATGCGCTGGATGCCGTGCCGGTACCCCTGTCGCAGTTCCACCGGTGCGCCACTGAACATCCCGGCACGATCGCGCATCTGCTTTACGTCGCCGCCGGAGGAGAAGGCCGTTCCCGCGCCGGTGAGAATCGCCGCCCGTACGCTGTGGTCTCGATTGACCGCCGTCACCGCGTCCTCGAGGGCGGTTATCGTGTCGACCGCGGATATCGGGTTGCGCGCTGCCGGGCGGTTCAGTGTCCAGACGACGACATGGCCGACACGGTCGACGAGGACCGGCTCAGTCATTGTCGTCTCCAGCCGTCTCGCGCAACACAATTCGAACGTCGACCGGGACTATGCCGGAACCGGAAGCAATCACCGGATTGAGATCGAGTTCGGATATCTCCGGGTGCGCGGCTACGAAATCGCCTACGCAGACCAGAAGTCGGGCCAGCCGGTGCCGGTCTACCGCCGGGAGATGGCGATAGCCGTCGAGCATGCGTGCGGCGATCGTCTCGTCGATCATTTCGCGAGCCTCGAACTCGGTGAAGGGCGCGGCGCGAAATGTGATGTCGCGCAATGCCTCGACCATCACCCCACCGCTACCGAAGGCCACCACCGGCCCGAAAATCGGATCGCGAGTGGCGCCGACCAGCAGTTCGATTCCAGCATCGGCCATGGGGGCGACGATCATCCCGTCGATGCGGGCGTCGAGTATGTGCGCGTGGACAGAGTCGATGATGGCCTGTGCGTCCTGGGCTGCTTGGACGGACAGCACGCCGACCTTGACCCCACCCACCTCGGATTTGTGGATGACCTGCGGGGAAACAACTTTCAGTGCGCACGGTCGCTGATAGTTGGCGACGGCCGCAACCACATCCTCGACGGTCCGTGCAAAAGTCCATGCGCCGAGGTCGATTCCGGCGGCGGCGACCACCCGTCGTGCGGTCGGTTCATCGAGGAGTCCCGATCCGGGGATGGCGGGTGCCTGCGGTGGAAGTACGAGCGCGGAGCGTTGCGGGGCAGTCGCCAGCAAGCGACCACGCCGCTCCAGGGCCGCCACGACCCGCACGGCGTGATCGATGGAGCTGATCACCGGTACGCCGCCGGCTCGCAGACGGTCGTGGTTGGCGATGGCGAGACCGGCGTAGCAACTCTGGATCACCAGGGGGACATCGTGTTCGGCGACGAGTGTGAGCAACACTCCGGCAGCGGCATCCTCGATTGCGCGCAGCTTTGGGTCGAAGCGCAGGTGGTAGCCGCCATAGAGACCGATGACCAGCACGAGACCGACATCGGGATCGCACATGAGGATTTCGGCGGCCTCGGCGAACACCAATGGGTCGGTGTCGGTGGCGCCGGCCACGTCGACCGGACCGGCCACGGCAGCGGTAGCGCCGAGTAGGTGCCGCAGCCGCTTCTGGGTTCGCTCGCCGAGCCGGGCCACTTCGATGCCGCGCGCGGCGAGGGCGTCGGCGGCCAGCGTGGCGTGGCCACCACCGTCGCTGAGGATCGCGACCTTGCGCCCGGGGGCGATCGGGGCGCAGTCGGCAAGGGCGCCCGCGACGACCGCGAGCTCGTCGGAGCGGTCGACCAGCTCCACCCCGGCTTGCCGCAGCACCGCGGTCGCGACGGCGTCGAGTCCGGCGATCGAGCCGGTATGCGATCGCGCGGCGCGGCGGCCCCCTTCCGAACGGCCACCGCGCAGCACGGCAATCGGTTTATCCGGAACCGCCCGAGCCGCGGCGATCAGGAACGACCGTCCGTCGGTAAACCCCTCGGAATGAATGGCAACGACGCCCGTACCCGGATCGCGGACGAATTCGGTGAGGCACTCGTCGTACCGGATATCGGCCTGGTTACCCAGTCCCACACAGATGTGGAAACCGGGGCCTTTGATCGCCCGATCATCATTGACCAGCGACAGCAGCATATTCCCGCTCTGCGTGATCACACTGATCGGGCCACACGGAACACCCTCGAGGCCAACGAGATTCGCGCCCGATGCGACGTTGAGCAGGCCGGAGGTGTTGGGCCCGATGACCCGAATGCCGGTCTCGGCGATCGCCGCTGCGAGCGCGGCGGCGAGTTCGGCGCCGGTTCCCCCGATCTCCGCGAAACCATTGGCGAGCACGACGGCTCCGGCGATACCGGCAGCGGCGCACCGGCGCAGCATGTCGGGGACGGCGGCGGCGGGTAAGGCGATCAGCGCGACGTCGATGCCGTGCGGGAGCCGATCGATCGAGGCGTAGACGCCGAGGCCGAGGATCTGCTGTGCCGTCGGGTGAACCGGGTAGATGGGATGGGCATAGCCGGACTGCTGCAGGGCGCGGATGGCCTGGAACCCACGCTTGGCCGGATTGCCGGACGCGCCGATGATGGTGACGGAATGCGGGTCGAACAATCGCTCGAGTGCGGTGCGGGCGGGCGCGCCGAGGCTGGACGTGCGGTCGTCGATGCTGGTCATCGCTACTTTCCTTCGAAGACGGGGGTGCGGCGTTCGGGGAATGCGGCGACGCCCTCGGCCCAGTCCCGGGTCGCCATCAATTCCAGGAGCTCGCGCTGCTCAGTGGCGAACGCGACGTCGAGGGGATCACCTCGGTGCAGCGCCGCTTTCATCCGGGCCAGCGCGAGTGGCGCCTTCGCGGAAAGGGTTTCGGCAAGCGCTCGAGCCGACCCGAGCAGAAGGTCCGTGGCTACCGCGGAATGCGCCAACCCCCAATCGAGTGCCTGCCGACCGGTGAATCGCTCTCCGAGGATCAGCATGTCCGTAGCCCTGCGCAGGCCGACCAGACGCGGGAGCCGGTTGGTCACGCCACCACCGACGAAGGTGCCGATGCTCACCTCGGGAAACCCCATCTGCGCGTCCTCGGCCATGACCAGGAAGTCCGCGCTGACGGCCAGTTCCGCACCGGCACCGAGGGCGTATCCGTTGACCGCCGCCACCACGGGGGTGCCCATCGTCTGGATCTGCTCGCAGGCGCGCTGGCCCAACTCGACGTAGCGCGCCTGCTCCGCGGGAGTCCTGGTGCCGGAGTTGTGCGCTTTCAGGTCGGCACCCACGCAGAACGCCCGTCCGGCACCGGTGAGGACGACACAGCGGATACCCGGATCGGTGTCGGCGGTATTCAGCTCGTCGACCAGCGTCCGGTACAGCTCCGCACTGACGGCGTTCAGTCGTTCGGGCCTGTTGAGAACGAGCGTTGCGATGGAACCGGATCTGCTCACCAGCACGGTGGACATGGGCCTCACTTCTTCCTCGGCGGGGTCTGCGACTGCACTATGCCATAAATTTTGCATAGTTCAAATGTTCTGCAATTACTATTGCGTCTAACCGGCTGGGCGTGTTCCATGTCACTACTGCTATCGGGCAACGGCCCCACGGTTCAGGGAAGAAGGCATCGTGCCAACCTCGGGAAATCTGAAGCACAGCATCAACACTCGGCAGCTGACGATGATCGGCATCGGTGGAGTGATCGGCGCCGGGTTGTTCGTCGGCAGCGGCAAAGCGATCTCCGCGGCAGGCCCGGGCATAGTCATCGTGTATCTACTCACCGGCCTGGTGATCATCCTGGTAATGCGCATGCTTGCCGAGCTGGCGACGGCCAGCCCCGAAACGGGATCGTTCTCGAGCTACGCCTCCCGTGAACTCGGTACCTGGGCTGGACTGTCGGTGGGCTGGGTCTACGCCTATCACTGGTGTGTCACAGTCGCTTTCGAGGCCATTGCCGGCGCGGCGGTCGCCCATCAGCTCCTGCCGTCGGTGCCGACCTGGCTGTATTCGCTGATCTTCATGAGCGCCTTGACCGGCGTAAACCTCGCGGCGGTAACGTCTTTCGCGCGTTTCGAGTTCTGGTTCGCGATGATCAAGGTCGTCGCGATCGTCGCCTTCATCGCAATCGGCATCGCGGCCGTCTGTGGCCTGCTTCCGCACTACCGGGCGCCGGGAACGGTCAACCTGTTCGGGCACGGCGGCCTGTTCCCGAATGGCGCGATGCCTTTGCTCGTGGCGTCGTTGACGGTGTTCTTCTCGTACTTCGGCACCGAGCTGGTAACGATCGCCGCGGGCGAGGCGCAGGATCCGGTCAGCGCGGTGCGCGCGAGCATGCGCAGCGTCGCCGGCCGCATCCTGATCTTCTATGTCGGCTCGGTACTTGTTGTCGTCACGCTATTGCCCTGGAACACAACGCAAGTCACGGAGAGCCCGTACACCGCGGTGCTGGACCAGCTCGGCATTCCCGGTGCGCGGACAATCATGAATCTGGTGGTACTCACGGCGGTGCTGTCGTGCCTGAACTCGGGTCTGTACTCGTCATCGCGGATGCTGTTCTCGCTCTCGCGCCGCGGTGAAGGCCCCCGCGTGCTGGGCAGGACCGCTCGTTCCGGGGTCCCGGTCGCCGGTGTTCTCGCCGCTTCGAGCGCCGGATTCCTGGCGGTCGTGGCGAACTACTTCCTGCCCACCGGAGCGGTTTTCACCTTCCTGCTCAGCTCCTCGGGTGCGGTCGCGGTCGTGGTCTACCTGTGCATCTGCGCCACTCAGATCGTCGGGCGTCGCCGTAAGACCGCCGCGCAGATCACTGCTCTACCGGTGAAGATGTGGGGCGCCCCGTACGTGTCCTACGCGGTTGGCATCATCCTGCTGGCCATCGTCGGTGGAATGGCCCTGAATTCCGGCACCCGTACGCCGCTCGCGCTGACCCTACTGGTCACCACGACCGCGGTCACCGCGGGCGTGATTCATCAGCGCCGGTCCGTTGCGGCCCAACTGGCCACAGCGGAACAGCTGACGCGCCCAGGTCAATCGGGGGCGTAGACGCCGAACTCGCTCAACAGCTTTTCCTCCTCGAGCAGTGTCGGGCGCACTTCATGCCCAAGGACTTGTGCAACGGCACCCGTCATCGCCTGGGCGAGGGAGGTGAAGGCGGTCATCGATCGCAGGATGCCGGCGCTGGACGCATCGACGTAAAACGTATCGTGCGCCGACACCGCGAGCGGTGATACGGCGGTATCGGTCAATGCGATGACGTGGGTACCGCGCTGGCGAGCCCACTGCGCGGCGCGCACGGTGTCGAGGCTGTATCGGTGGATCGACATCGCCACGAAACAATCGCCCGCACGCACCCGGCGCAGTTCATCGGTCAGCGTGCCCGCAGTGGCATCGATCGCCGAAACATCCTCCCGCAGCATCCGCAGCAGGTAGGTCAGCAGATACGCCGGAGCGTGGCATTTGCGCAGACCCATCACGTGCACCCGGGGAGCGTGGGCCAGCCGATCGACGGCCGAATCCCACATCGCGTCGTCGATACGCGCGAAGGTGCGGGCGATATTCGCTTGATCCAGCGCCACGGTCTGTTCGCGCGTCCCGACACCTTCGGCGACGAGGTGTTCGAGGTTGTCGAAGCGGCGCAACAGTTGCGCTTGCTCTTGCAACCGTTCGCGACACAATCGCGTCAGCCCCGGGTACCCCTTCAAGCCCAGACCATTGGCAAAACGTACGACCGTGGCCTCGTTGACATTGACCGCGCTGGCGAGCTCGGAAACAGTCATGAACGCCACCGCTTCGGGATCCGACAGCACTCGCTGAGCCAGTTTCTTGTGCGCGGTGGACAGCGAATCCATCCGGCGGCGTATCTCGACTGCCAGTTCGTCGAAGCTCGCCGAACCCGTCGTCTCCGCGCTCGTATCCATCGAACCTCCTCCGCAACCTCGCACCGCTTGCCTTGCCACGCGGTTCTCTGCCAAGTTAGCCGACTCCGCTGATGGCGGATCGCCAGGTTCGATGGCGGCTGGAGACCGCCCCGCTGGCGAATCGCGCAATCCGCCGCGGCGGCGGCGCGAACGCATCCGGCGCCGTGGCCGCAGTGGGTACCTATCGGCGGCGCAGGCGCTGGACTGTGCCGTCCACGTGCTCGACGAGGAGGTGGAGCAGGTCGGGCAATGATGCCCGCGCACAACTTTCCGGTCGGCAGCGCCGCCTATGACGGGACCACGCCTACCCGCTGCGCCAACCGGCCGAGATCGCCGGTAGTCAGGTCTCGGCGGGCGGTCCGCATCATGTGGGCGACGAGTTCGCGGACGTGGACCATATTCCGGACGTGCTGCGGGGCGGTGTGCTCGGCCCGCAGCAGCGCGTATAGCGAGTCGCGGTAGTTGCGCTGCATGGCGTGTGCGCGGCCGATCTCTACGAAGTATTGCGCCCGGCGGCCCTCGGCGGGCAGATCGTCTGGCGACAGCTTCGGCGCGAGTGCGAGCACCTGGCCCGGTTCCCGTCGTTCCATCGCTGCCGAAATACGCCACAGCGCTACGTTCGCTGGGCCGAATGTCGGGTTGCGCAGAATCGACGATCCCGGTCGCGCGTCGGCGAGCCTGGCCGCTTGCTCGGCTGCCTCGTCGAGGTGCGGCTCCGGGTCGCCGCCGAGCGCGGCCACGACGAGAGACGCTTGTAGGTGCAGCATCCCGTATGTCTCGATCTCGCCGACCGTGTGGACGTTGGCGGCGATTTTGTCGGCTGTGCCTTCGGCGTGGTCCAGGGCGGCGGGCAGGCAGCCGGGCCGGGACAAGAGCACCTGACTGCGCGCGAACGCGGTGGCAGCGAGTGCGGCTGTCCCGCCGATATTGCGGGCCGCATTCTCTGCCTCCTGCGCGGCCGTCCACGACAGCGCGCCGTACCCGCGTGCCTTCAGCGCCGCCGCCGTGGTGTGCGCGACCGTGGACAGTACGTCCCAAGCCCGCTCGTGGTCGGCTCCGGTTGCGTCCTGCGTATGTCGGTAGCAGTCGGTCAGCATCGGCGCGAGCATTGGCCCCAGTGCGGCGTAATCGCACGCGATGCGCAGTTCGGCCGCGCGCTGCGCGGCGGTGCTCAGCTCGTCCATGGGGCGCGGCGGCGCGGCGTCGGTGGTGTTGCCCGCCGTCCACAGTGCGATCTCGACTTCCGGGACCGCCATATGGAACCCGGCGGCGGCGGGGTCGAGCTTTTCTTGTTCGTGGCCAGTCAGGTCGGTGATGGTGACGCCGAGCGCCGACGCCAGCGCGAGCAGCGTCCGGCGTGAGTCGACCGGCCGTTCGCCGTTCTCGTACTTGGCGATAGCGCCGCGAGACAGCCCGGCCCGGTCGGCGAGAACCTGTTGTGAGATGCCGCGCCGGGCGCGGATGACTCGCACCTGACGACCGACATAACGGCTGTCGTCTGGCTCGAATGCACTCATAGCCTCACTGTCCCACAGCGGGACCGGTTGTGAAGGTTGCGCTGTCAAGGTTCCTGTTCAGGCCCCGCCGCTGGGTTGACGGTGTTCCTCGGCGGCGGGAGCTTGCCAATCACAGGGGACGAAAGGCAGGGGAATGTACGCACTCGGATGGATAGATCCGGCATCACCGACACCCGAATGGGATTCGGCTCAGGTGCGTCGGTTAGCGCGCCGGTTGGGCTATCCGCTGCACTGGGCGGACCCGGGTTCGGCGCTTGGTCTGGCTGAGCAGGTCGAGTCATCGGGGGCCGATGTGGTGTTGCTGCCGTCGTCGGCGCATGTGGACGCCGTGACGCTGGATCGTGTGATGGCTGTTGCCGATGTCGAATGTGCAACGCCGCGAGCGTCGTTCGGCCGCTGGTCGCCCTTGGGCGGGGTGCGTCGATGAGTGTGGCGCAGGTCGGACTCGTGTTCGCTATCGGTCTGCCTCTTGCGGTGTTCGTCGCAATGATCTTCTGGCCGTCCGACTATGACGACTGAGAACGCCGTCTGGCTCGAGCCCCGGGTCGTGGGGTGAAGTGTCGTTCCCCCAGTGGACCAGTGGCGGCCGACTCCGTCACCCATCCTGGCGGGGCCTCCGACCCCGGCATCTGTCGCGACGGCTCGAAATACTGTTGAGTTCGTTGCGGCGGCGAGTGACCGAGTCTGAAACTGCTTGGTGCAGTTCGGAGTTCGACGACGTTTATTGCCACAGTCGCTGACAAGGCAGGGGCTGCAGGGCTTCTCGCATATCTTGGTCGATCAGAATTGTTGCCAGTTGCATGGTGTGCACTGCCTTGGCGAAAGTGTGGGCTGCTATGGAGTCTGCCCAGTAGTGCAGGGACGGCCAACCCGGAAACTTAACTGTGACATGGCATTGCATTGCGTTACTCGGCTATGTGGTGGACATGCGGTGCGTGGTCCGAGGTCTGTCGTTGCATAGGGATGTTCGCTTGGGCGAAGCATCGCGTCGGACTCGTGGTCCGATTGCGGGCATTCGGTGGGATTTACCCGTGCCAGCCGCATACCGCGCTGACCGATGGCGATTGGTTTCTCCGGACCTGCTGGTCCGACCGGAGGGAACCTCCGACAGGTGGTAAGTACAGCGGTTCGCCAACTGGGTGGCCAGTAACAAGAAATCCAAAGTCTGACTCGGTTTGTCCGATTGTCTTTGTATGATCCTCCAAAATCACCCCGTATATCGCCCGATCCAGGTGTTGTACCTCCGGGTTGCGATCGACGTGGCGCCCCCGTCGCAATGGCACCCTGCTTGTCGGGGGGCGGATAGGTCCGATCTGCTGCGGACCCGCCACGGATCGCCGCATGATGGGTGATGTGGGAATCGCCCCACGGGTTCTGGCCGAGTTCGTTGTGCTCTCCATGACGTAGACGATGGCGCGACAGTATGTACAGGCCACGCGGGTAGCGAGGGCTGTGCCGCGCCCCGACAGGCAAGGAGATTTCCATGGCTATCGGCGACACAATCAGCGGTTCCACCTTCGTTGTCGATTTGGGAAAGTTTCAGGTGGAAACGGTTCAGCAGATCAGTGGGCTGTCGCTCGAGGAGGACGCGGTCGAAATCAAACAGGTGACTCCTGATGGCGAGGTGATCGTCGGGAACCAGCCGGGCTCCGCGCGCAGTGGGGAGATCACGATCACTCGCGGGTTGGACCAGAGCAAGGTGTTCACCGAATGGATCTATACGACCATGACCATGCGGGGTGTGGACGATGCTCGCCAAGACATCACGTTGATGGTGCTGGACCCGAATAAGAAGCCGGTCAAGCGGGTGCACTTGGCGCGCGCTCGGGCGTCCGACTGGCGGGGGCCGTCGCTGGATCCCGGAGCGAACAGTCCGGCGACCGAAGCGGTGACGATCGTCTATGAGGACATCACGGTCGAGAACACCTGAATGTCGTCGCGGACCGAGCAGCAGGCGGTCCATACCGGCTCGAGCTGACTTCATCCTCGCGATGTGCCGCGGGAAGGATCATCGCGCGGGATCGTCGGCCGGTCGACGTGCTGATCGCGAAGCAGCTGACGAGGGCCGAGGTGGGTAAACTTCGCACCCTCGCCAGCTGCCCTTCGGTCGATCGTTGGACCCGCGCCCAGCGAGCTTCTGTTAACCGGCGGAAACACCTGCGGGTGGATTCGCTTGGGTAGCAGTCGACTTCAGGTTGCCTGCTCGCCGAGGGTGTACTGGTGGTGGAGGCGCTGGACCGCGTCGTCCATGTGCTCGACGAGCAGCGTGCGCGCTCGGCGCACCGGGCCGGAGCCGATCGCGTCGCGCAGCTCGACGTGCTCTCGGGCCTGCTCACGCAGGTCCGGATACGTTGTCTGCAACGCCCCCAAGCACATTCGGGTTTCGATCAGAAGGGTGCGGGCGGCGCGGACCAGGCGGGGGCTGCCCGCGCTGTCGACGAGGGTCTCGTGGAAGGCTTGGTCGGCGTCGGAAACGCCTGCGGCGTCGCCGTTTTCGGCGTGGGCGCACATGGCGGTGACACTGGGCTCCAAAGCCGCATAGGCGAAATCTCGGCGGCCGTCGAGGATGAGGGCCAGGGCGCCGCCTTCGATGGCGGTTCGGGCGCGGTAGATGTCGACGACATCGTCGATGGTCAGTTCGATGACGAAGATGCCGCGGTTGCGGATGCTGTACAGCAGGCCCTCGGTGAGCAGGCGCTGCAGTGCTTCGCGGACCGGGCCGCGCGATACGCCGAATCGGGTTGCGAGGTCGGCTTCACCGAGTTGGGCGCCGGGGGCGAGATTGCCGCGCATGATCGCCTCACGGAGCCGGTCGGCGATCATTTCCGCCGTCGACTGCCGGTTCACCGGCTCGAAATCAACGACCGACATGGATGTGCCTTTCCGAGAAGAGAGAGCCGAGCACCCCGGATGCCATTGTGCTGCCGGTCAGTCGCAGGCCCTCCCAGATGGTGACCTGATTGGCCGTCAACACGATCTTGCCCAATCGGGCCTCGAGTTCCGGCAATACCCCGAGGGTGTGCATGGCGGTATCCGGGATCAGCAGCGCCTGCGCGTCGGGATGATCGTTGGCGGCCGCCAGCTCGCGCACTTGCTCGGCGGTCAAAGTGCCGACTTCCGCGGCGGTATCGATACCGGCGCTGGAGAAGGCAACCACCTCGATTCCGGCATCGGCCAGGAACTCCACGAACAGCCGCGCGACCTCGTCCGGATAGCTCGCGGCGATCGCGACGCGGCGCACGTCGAGCGCCTGCGCCGCCGCGACAAAGGCGAGGCTGGTGCTCGAGGCAGGCACCCCAGCGGCCGAGGCCAGTTCGCGCACCTGCTCCCGCGCACCCTGCGGTCCGTATACGAAACTCCCTGAGGTGCAGGCCCATACCACTGCGTCGGGCTGGTCGGGCGCGAGCAAGGAAGCGCCGTGGCGCAGCTTGTCCGGACTGCCCAGATCGAGCAGCTCCGGAATGGCGTGCAGATCGGTGCCATAGATGTGGGCCACCGGCAACCGCACGCCGAGCAGCGATGCTGCGAGTGGGTAGTCGTCCTCGGCCGCGTGGTCCGGGTAGATGAATCCGACGGTGGGTGCCTGCATGCTCTTCCAATCAGAAAACGTTGAGTAGCCACTTTCCCGGACCGGTCATCGGCAGCTTCATCCGGCCCAGGCAGGCCCACATGGTGAGCTGATTCGCGGTGAGTACGGGTTTGCCGAGCGCCTGTTCGAGCGGCTCGATGACGTCGTAGGTGGGCAGGTTGGTACAGCTGACGAAGATCGCCTGGGCCTGCGGGTCGTCCGCGCCGACGATGCGTTCGGCGATGGTGCGGTAGTTGACCTTCCAGATGCCGCCGCCCAATCCCAGGTGGTCCGAACGGATTACGGTGCAGCCCGCCTCGGCCAGGAAGTCGTGCAGTTTGTGGGTGAGGATTTCGTCGTAGGGGGTGAGCACCGAGACTCTGCTGATGTCCAGATGCTGGATCGCCTCCACGAGCGCACCGGAGGTGGTGACGGCGTCCTGCGCTCCGGCCCGGCAGATGGTGTCGCGCAGCGACCTCTCATAGGCGAGCCCCCGGATGAAACTGCCCGAAGTGCACAGGTAGGCAACGACTTCCGGCTCGACATGCATCACATCGCGGGTCGCCGCCGTCAGATGGACCGGATTGGAGACCAGCTCGGCCATCGCCATCGAGACCGGCACCGGTTCATACGGCGTGCGGGCCAGATGCAGGCTGACGTCGAGCGGCGCCCAGCGCCAGAGCTCGCGTTCGAGTGCGAGGTCGAACGGTGCGATGATCCCGATCCCCCGTTGTGCAACGGGCCCTTCGATATCGGGAAAGCCGAGTTCCAATGCGGCCCCTCTCGCGCTCAGCCGTCAGACCTCCGAGAACGATCGGATTGTTGACAATCATACGATGCGATTTTAGTGTGTCAATGTGGAACAGGGCCCGATTGTCACCGTCCTGCACAGTGACAGTGTGCCCGACGCGGACCTCATGGCCCCGGTGGCCGATCGAGCCGAAGTGCGGTACACGGAAGCGCCCGGACTCGCCGACGCATTGCGCGGCGCCGACGCGTTGTTCGTCTACGACTTCCTGACTCGTGCGATCCCGGGCGCCTGGCACGCGGCCGATCGTTTGCGCTGGCTGCACATGGGTTCGACCGGGGTCGATCCGGTGATGTTCCCCGAACTTCGGGAAAGCGAGGTCGTGGTCACCAATACACGTGGCGTATTCGATACGGCCATCGCGGAATACGTCTTGGGTCAGATCCTCGGTTTCGCCAAGGATCTGTCCGGATCGCTGCGTTTGCAGCAACGACATGAATGGCGGCACCGCGAATCCGAACGCATCTCGGGCGCCTCCGTCCTGATAGTCGGAACCGGCTCGATCGGTCGTGCTATTGCGCGGTTATTGCGCGCGGCCGGTATGACTGTGCGGGCGGTGGGACGCCGGGCGCGGGCTACCGACCCGGATTTCGGCACCGTGAGCAACGACATGCTCGCCGAACTTCCCATTGCCGATTACGTCGTCGCGGTCGCGCCGTTGACGCCGCAGACCCGGGAAATGTTCGATGCCAAGGCATTCGCCGCGATGAAGCCACATGCGAGGTTTGTCAATGTCGGCCGTGGGGAACTCGTTGTGACCGACGACCTTCTCGCCGCACTCAGCACCGGATCGATAGCCGGGGCGGCACTCGATGTGGTGGATCCGGAACCGCTACCGGCGCGGCATCCGCTGTGGGATCTGCCGAATGTGCTTATTACTCCGCACAATTCGGGTGATTTCAGCGGCTGGCGAACCGAGGTCGTCACGGCGTTCACCCGCAATTTCGATAATTGGATCGCCGGCCGGACTTTGGACAACGTGGTCGATAAAGAGCTGGGGTACGTGCCCGGCTGAAGGAGCCCTGCCGTGAGCGAACGAAGTGAGCGAACCATGTGCCAGCGCGCCTTGCGCATGCCGGAGCCGAGCGTTGGCGAGGCGCAGGCATGAGCTATCCGGACAAAACGCAACCGGCCGCGATGACCGCCGTCGAATTGGTTTCGGCCTACGCGGCCGGCACCCTGTCCCCGGTCGAGGCGACCGAGGCGATTCTGGAAGCCATCGCGGCGCGCGACGGTGAGGTGAATGCCTACTGTCTGGTCGATCCGGATCGCGCATTGGTGCAGGCGAAAGATTCTGAGGCGCGCTGGAATTCGGGTTACGCCCGAGGGCTGCTCGACGGTGTACCGATTTCGATCAAGGACATTTTCCTGACCGAGGGCTGGCCGACTCGGCGCGGCAGCACCTCGGTCGATCCGAGTGGTCCCTGGCAGGTGGACAGCCCGGTCGCGGCCCGGCTGCGCGAGGACGGCATGGTGTTCCTCGGGAAGACGACAACGCCCGAAATCGCTTGGAAGGGCGTCACCGACAGCCCGCTGACCGGCATCACCCGCAACCCGGTCGACCCCACGACAACCTCGGGCGGCTCCTCCGGCGGCAGCGCGGCTGCGGTGGCGGCGGGAATGGGTCCGGTGTCGGTCGGCACGGACGGCGGTGGGAGCATTCGCATTCCGGCCGCGTTCTGCGGCATCGTCGGTTTCAAGCCGACGCATGGCCGGGTCCCGCTGTATCCGGCGAGCCCGTTCGGTCCGCTGGCTCACGCCGGGCCGATGACCAGGACGGTCGAGGATGCCGCGCTGCTCATGGACATTCTGGCGCTGCCCGACCCGCGCGATCCGACCGCACTGCCGCCCACGGTGACGACCTTCCGCGGCCAGATATCGCGCGAGGTGCGCGGACTCACCGTCGCCTACTCGCCGACGCTCGGTTATGCGCACGTCGACCCGGAGGTCGCCGCGATCGTGGATGCGGCGGTGCGGCGGCTGGCCGATGCCGAGCTACGGGTCATCGCGACAGATCCGGGTTTCGAAGACCCGCGCGACGCATTCGAGGTGCTGTGGGCCGCCGGTGCGGCGACCATGTTGGCGAAATTCCCGGACAGTGCGCGCGAAAAGGTGGATCAGGGGCTGCGCGCGGTCTGGGAACGCGGCGAAACCGTCAGTGCCGTCGACTATCTCGACGCTCGCGCGGTTGCCGCCCAACTGGGCATCACCATGGGTGCCTTCCATGACACCTACGACCTGATGATCACCCCGACGATGCCGATCACCGCATTCGAGGCGGGGCACGATGTGCCGCCCGGCAGCGGACTCGACGGCTGGCCGCAGTGGACGCCGTTCACCTATCCGTTCAATATGACCCAGCAACCCGCGATCAGCATCCCCGTGGGCAAGACCGCCGCGGGTCTGCCGGTCGGACTGCAGATCATCGGGCCGCGCCACTCCGATGACCTGGTCCTCGCGGTCGCCCGCTACGCCGAATACGTCCTGGGCTGAGTCGCGTCCTCGGGATTGGTCACCGAAGAGGACTGCAGTCGATCATCCAGGAGTCCCTGGAAACGCGGGCACGTCATGATGTCGTCGTACGGGCATTCGCCCTCGAGCATGTCGAGTGCGGCCTGCGCCCGGGCGATCCGGGCCAGCAGCCTCTCACGGTGGCGGACCGTCACCTCGTGGCGGTCCGGTGCGGACCGGGCAGCCAGCATCGTCCGGATGTCGGCGAGTCCGAAGCCCGCCTCCTTCGAGATCAGGATCGCCGCCACTCGGTGCAGGTCCGCATCGGTGTAGCGGCGACGGTCACCGACGCGGGCCGGTGCCAGCAGTCCTTCCGCCTCCCAATGTCGCAGCACATGTGTCGGCAACCCGAACCGAGCCGCCACCTCACCGATTGACTTCATGTCGACATTAAGTCGCACAATTGCGGCCATGTCCACGCTGCTAACTCTTCTCGACGCCCTTGACGACCTTCCCCAGGCTTGTAGCCTGCGGGAACGCACGTATGAAGCGTTGGGCGACATCATCGTCGACGTCGGTTGCGGGAGCGGGCGCGCCGTCGGCGAGCTGGCCGCTCGCGGGGGGCGGGCCATCGGCGTCGACCTCGACCCCGCCATGATCGAGGTCGCCATCGAGCGCTGGCCCGCAGGTGAGTTCCATGTCGGCGATGCCACTGCGCTGCCTCTCGATGACGGCTCGGTCACCGGCTACCGCGCCGACAAGGTTCTGCACACTCTCGCCGAGCCCGAGCTAGCCGTCGCCGAGGCCCGTCGAGTACTGGCCCGAAACGGCCGCGCGGTGCTCATCGGCCAAGACTGGGACACGTTCGTGATCGACTCCGACGATCCCGAACTCACCCGCACGCTCGTCCACACTCGCGCGGACGGTATGGCCACCCCCGGGTCGCTCGCCGTTACCGAAACCTCTTGCTGGACAACGGGTTCGTCGACATCACCGTCGAGGTTCACACGATCGTGTGGACCGACGCCGCGTGCCTGCCGATGCTCGCCGACATCGCGGGAGAAGGCGCTTGGCTCGACGGTCAAGTCGCCAGGGCACGCGATGATCGGCTGTTCGTCGCCGTCCCGATGTTTCTCGCCGCCGGGACGCGCGCCGATTGAGCCGATCACGAATTCTCAGACGCGGGCGAATGCCAAGGTCTCGCCTTGGACACCGTGCAGCCAGAGCGCGTTGCACGCCGTCGCGATATCGGCGAGGCCCTCCTCGATGGTGGCGAAGACATTTCCGGGCACCCAGCCCAGATCGCCATTGATCAGTAAGTTGTTGCGGCCGTAGAACAAAGCGAGGTCGGTGGCGCCCTGCTCGTGGTGCGCCGCCGTACCGGGCTCATAGCCGTAGGCCGGGTTGCCGATCTCCCACGCTTCGAAATCGAACAGGCATACGTCGCCGGGAATCGGGGTGACGGTCGGGTTCTCCCGATGCGGTGCCGCAACGATCCGCGGCAGCAGGGTGTACACCTCGTTGCGGGCGTATTTGGCGTGGAAGGCGTCGCCTTCTTGCGGCAGCGCATCCCACACCGCCGCGCAGGTCCGCGGTGCCTCCGCGTCGAGCAGCCGGGCTCGGCAGGTCACGCCCGCCTTGGTCAGAGTGATCGAGATGTAGCGGGCCATCGGTTCTGCCTCCTGGTCACGCGGGGAGTTCGGCGAGCACGGTGGACCAGATCGCGAGCGCATCGTCGATCTGGGTATCGGTCACGATCAGCGGCGGGATCATCCGCACCACGTTCATATACGCACCGCAGGTGAGCAGCAGCAGCCCCTTCTCGACCGCGAGCCGCTGGGCCGCGACGGCGGTCGCGGTATCGGGTTCGCCTGTGGCGGTAGTGAATTCGGTTCCACAGAGCAGTCCGAGGCCGCGCACATCGCCGATCGCCTTGGTGGCGCCCTCGCACAGTCCGGTCAGCAGTTGTGCGCCGCGCGCGGCGGCGTTGTCCACCAACCCCTCCGATTCGATCACCTCGAGTGTGGCGATCGCGGCCGCACAGGCCACCGCATTGCCGCCGTAGGTGCCGCCCTGCGAGCCCGGCCAGGCCTTGGCCATCAGCTCGCGCGGCGCCGCGATTCCGGACAGTGGGAACCCACTGGCCAGGCCCTTCGCGATGGTGATGATATCGGGCCGGACGCCGAAGTGCTGATGTCCGAAGAACTTTCCGGTCCGGCCGAAGCCGGTCTGGATCTCGTCGAAGATGAGCAGAATGCCGTGCCGGTCCGCGCGTTCACGCAGCCCGCGGAAGAACGTGGCATTGCCGGGGACGTAGCCGCCCTCGCCGAGCATCGGCTCGACCACGAATGCGGCGGTTTCGGCGGGGGAGGTGACGGTGGCGAAGAGGTAATCGAGTTCGCGCAGTGCGAAGTCGGTGGCCTCGGCCTCTGTCCAGCCGTAGCGGTAGGCGGTGGGGAACGGAGCCACGTGCACACCGGACATCAGCGGGCTGAATCCGGCGGAGAAGCGGGTGCCCGAGGTCGTCATGGTCGCCGCCGCGACGGTGCGACCGTGGAATCCGCCTTGGAAGACAACGATATTCGGCCGCCCGGTGGCCTGGCGGGCCAGGCGCAGCGCGGCCTCGACCGCCTCGCTGCCGGAGTTGGCGAAGAACAGCGTGTCCAGACCCTCGGGCAGGACGGTGCCGAGGCGCTCGATGAGTTCGAGCAGCGGCCGGTGCATGACGGTGGTGTATTGGCCGTGGATCAGGCTGGCGACCTGGGCCTGGGCCGCCGCGACCACATGCGGATGGCAGTGACCGGTGCTGGTTACGCCGATGCCCGCGGTGAAGTCGAGATAGCGGCGGCCGTCGGTGCCGTAGAGGTAGCAGCCCGATCCGTGGTCGACGGTTACCGGGGTGGCCTGCTTGAGAACGGGGGATAACTCGGTCATGATCCGCCTCCCGGGCGCGTATCCGCTGATTGTCTATTGTCGGATTGTTGACAATATGCATAACATGGGCACGGGGTTCACAGCAATGGCCGAAGGCCGCGTCGGGAATGAAAAGGAGCCCACATGCTCACCGAAACCGCCCTGACCGCAGCCGAACGCGCGGCGATCGACACGGTTCCGACCGGACTGTTCATCGACGGCGGATGGCGCGGAACGGCCGCTACGCTCCCGGTCGCCGATCCGGCAACCGGCCAGTTGCTCTGTGTGGTGGCCGATGCCGATGCGACCGACGGGCTGGAGGCATTGGCCGCGGCCGATCGGGCCCAAGCGGAGTGGGCGCGAACGACGCCGAGGCAGCGCAGCGACATCCTCATGGACGCGCACCGGGCACTGCTCGCCGATACCGAACGACTCGCGCTGATCGCGACGCTGGAAATGGGTAAGCCACTGGCCGAGGCGCGCGGTGAAATCGCTTATGCGGCAGAGTTTTTCCGGTGGTTCGCCGAGGAGGCCGTCCGTCTGGACGGTGGGTACATGCCTGCACCGGCGGGTGGTTCGCGCTTCCTGGTGACCAGACAGCCGGTCGGTCCGAGCCTGCTCATCACGCCGTGGAACTTCCCGATGGCCATGGGGACCCGCAAGATCGGTCCGGCACTGGCCGCAGGATGCACCTGCATCGTGAAACCCGCTGAGCAGACACCACTTTCGATGCGGGCGCTGGCCGACATCCTGGATCGGGTGGGGGTCCCGGCGGGGGTCGTCAATGTGATCACCACATCCGATCCGGCGGCGGTGATGACGCCGCTGATTCTGGACAGCCGTTCGCGCAAGCTGTCGTTCACCGGTTCGACCGCCGTCGGGAAGTTGCTGCTCGAGCAGTGCGCGCGGACCGTGATGCGCACCTCGATGGAGCTCGGCGGTAACGCGCCGTTCATCGTATTCGACGATGCGGACCTGGATGAGGCCGTCGAGGGCGCGCTCGCGGCGAAGATGCGCAATATCGGGCAGGCGTGTACTGCCGCGAACCGAATCTTCGTGCAGCGCGGTGTCGTTGACGAATTCGCGACTCGGCTCGCGGACCGGCTGACGGCGCTGCCGATGGGGCGCGGGACCGAGCCGGGAGTCGTGGTCGGCCCGCTGATCGACGCCGATGCGGTGGCCAAGGTGACCGGTCTGGTCGCCGATGCGGTCCGCCGCGGGGCCGCCGTGCGCACCGGCGGCGCTGCCTTGGCGGGACTCGGAAACTTCTATCCCGCAACGGTATTGACCGATGTGCCCGATGACGCCGAGATGTGCCACACCGAGATTTTCGGACCGGTCGCGGCGATCGCCGCCTTCGATACCGAAGACGAGGTCGTCGCGCGCGCGAATAACACGCCATACGGATTGGTGAGCTATGTTTTCACCGAAAATCTGCGGCGCGGACTGCGGGTGTGTGAGGCGCTGGAATCCGGCATGGTCGGCTTGAACCAGGGAGTAGTGTCCAACCCCGCCGCACCGTTCGGCGGCGTGAAAGAATCCGGGCTCGGCCGTGAGGGCGGACTCACCGGCATAGACGAATTCCTGGAGACCAAATACATCGGAGTGCGATTGTGACGACCTATCGGATAGCTACCATTCCCGGCGACGGCATCGGTGTCGACGTCACGGCCGAGGCGGTAGCGGTACTGAACGCGGTGCTGCCCGGTATCGAATGGACCGAATTCGACTGGTCCTGTGAGAATTACCTGCGCACCGGAGCGATGATGCCCGCGGACGCACCCGGTCAACTGGCCGGATTCGACGCGATCCTGCTCGGCGCGGTCGGCTTTCCCGGTGTACCCGACCATATTTCGCTGTGGGGTTTGCTGATTCCGCTGCGTCGCGCCTTCGCCCAGTACGTGAATCTGCGTCCGGTCCGCCTGTTGCCCGGCACCGAATCGGCCTTGCGCGACCGTACCGCCGAAGACCTGGACATCCTGATCGTGCGGGAGAATTCCGAGGGCGAATACTCTGCGATCGGCGGCATGCACCATCCGGGCCGCACCGACGAATTCGTCCGGCAGGAGTCGATCTTCACGCGGGTCGGCTGTGAACGGATCATCCGCTACGCTTTCGAACGGGCCCTCGAACGCGACGGCCGCCTGTGCTCGGCCACCAAATCGAATGGGCTGCTGCACTCGATGCCGTACTGGGACAGCATCTTCGAGCGCATTTCCTCGGAATATCCGCAGGTGGAGACCCGACAGTTGCATGTCGACGCGCTGGCCGCCGAAATCGTGCTGCATCCGGATCGGCTCGATGTGATCGTCGGATCGAATCTCTTCGGCGATATCCTGTCCGACTTGGCCGCCGCGGTAACGGGTGGCCTCGGCCTCGCCCCATCGGGCAACATAAATCCCGAGCGTACGGCGCCGTCGATGTTCGAGGCGGTACACGGTAGCGCACCCGATATCGCCGGGCAGGGCATCGCGAATCCGGTGGCGCAGATTCTCGCCGGAGCAATGTTGTTGGAGCACTTGGGCGAGCATGCGGCCGCCGCGGCGGTCGATCGCGCGGTCTGCGATGTGCTGCGCGAAGGTCGGATTCGTACACCGGATCTCGACGGCACCGCGACGACCGGTGAGTTCGGCAGTGCCATTGCGCACCGTGCGGTCGAATTGGTCGAGACGGGTTCGGTATTCGCGCAACCCTAGATCCGTATCGTCATGTGACCGCAAAGAATTCGGCGGGCCGATCGCAAAGTTCATCCGAGATCATGGGACGACTCGCGTGTCTGCGGAAGGACTGGGTCATGACGTTCGAATTCGGGGGTGCGCGTAAGCGATTGCGCCGCGCCATGGCCGCGGCGGTGGCTGCGGCCAGCCTCGTGGTGATAGCGGGCTGCGGATTGGGCGGCGACGATGCGGCTGCGGTGACCTACGAGGATGCGAAATCCTCGGGCAAGATCAAGGTCGGCTTCGCCAACGAGGCGCCGTGGGCATTCCTCGGTGCGGACGGCCAGCTGACCGGATATGCGCCGACCGTCGCTCGCGCGGTATTGAAACGACTCGGCATCAACGAAATCGAAGGCGTTGTCACCGATTTCGACGGACTGATCGACGGCGTTCGGGCCAAGAATTACGCATTCGTCGCGGCGGGCATGTTCATCAATCCGAAGCGGTGTGCGAGTTCGGCATTCGCCACTCCCGACTACCAGGTGGGTTCGTCATTCCTGGTGCCGGAAGGCAACCCACGCAATATCAACAAGTTCGAGGACATCACCCGGGAGAACGTCCGGATAGCCACGCTGGGTGGCGCGGTCGAGAACGGCTACGCGCAATCCTCGGGCGTGCCGTCCCAACTCATCGAGCCGATGGCCAAACAGGACGACATCCTGCGCGCGGTGCGTAACAAGGACGTTTACGGCGCGGCGATGCTGGACGTCACGGCCGCATGGCTGGTGAAGAACAATCCGGACGCCAACCTGGCGGTGGGCCCGTCCTTCCGCTTCGGCAATAAGCCGGATGTCGGCACCTTCAACTTCCGCATCGGCGACGACAAGTTCCGCGAGGACTTCAATCGCGAGCTGCGCGCACTGCACGAAAGCGGTGAATGGTTGAAGCTGGTGGAGCCGTTCGGCCTGACCAAGGCGAACGAGGCGGATCCCGCGGCCACGGCCGAGCAGTACTGCACGGCTTGACCTCGTGTCATCACACTTCTCGACCTACCTCGAGCGGGTACTCCAGGGTCTACCTTTCACGCTGTGGGCGGCGGTCGGCGGCATCGCGCTGACCGTCGTGCTGTCCTTCGTCGCCGGGATCGCCATGCTGTCGCCGTATCTGCCGGTGCGGTTCGTCACCCGCATCTATGTGGAGGGGTTCCGCGGCAGCTCGGAGGTGGTGCAGCTGTTCTTCTTCGCGGTGGCGATACCGATCTTTTTCGGAGTATCGCTCGGTGCGACGGCGAAGGGTCTGCTGGTCATCGGCATTATCGTGCTCGGTCTCAACCACGGCGCCTACGGTGCCGAAATAGTCAGGGGTGCGATCGGATCCGTGCCGCGGGCACAGGTCGAGGCCGCGATCGCGCTGAATCTGTCACCGGCGCAACGCATGTGGCGGGTAATCCTGCCACAGGCCGTGGTGGAGATGCTGCCGTCGTTCAACAACCTGTTCATCCAGCTGGTGAAAGCAACTGCGCTACTGAGCTTTATCGCGGTGCCCGAGGTTTTCAAGAAGGCCGATGAACTGCGTGCGGTACCTGCGTTCTCTCGCGAACTCGGTCTCATCTACGGGATTCAGCTGGTCGTGTACCTGCTGATCGCGGTCGTGATCACGGTGATCATGCGGGTACTGGAGCTGTTGGCGGCCCGGCGGGTCGGGCGGCGGCCGAAGCGATCGAGCATTCGACTCTCGGCACATGTGGGGGTCTGATGGAGAAATGGCGGTGGGACCGCTTCTTCGATGCCTTTCCCTTCATTTGGGACGGGCTGCTCGTCACGATCCAGTACACCCTGCTCGGGTCACTGGTCGCGTATGTGCTCGGTCTGATCTTCGCGGTGATTCGGCGGCTGCGGATTCCGGTGGTCGATCAGTTGTTGTGGGCATTCATCGAATTCATCCGCAGCACACCGCTTTTGGTGCAGATCTTTTTCCTGTACTGGGTGGTGCGTCCGGATCTGCTCGGCGGGCTGTCCATCGACACCCAACGGCTGGTTGTCGGCGTGACCGCACTAGGCGTGCACTATGCCTGTTACACCTCGGAGGTGTTCCGCGCGGGCATCGACGCGGTGCCCGCCGCGCAATGGGAGGCGGCTACGGCGCTGAATCTGCCGCGCACCCGCACCTGGGTCGATGTGATTCTGCCGCAGGCGGTGCCCAGGGTGCTGCCCGCGCTGGGCAACTACACCATCGCCATGTTCAAAGAGGTGCCGCTGCTGTCCTCGATCGTCATCCTCGACATGGTCTATCAGGTCAAAACCGAGTACGCGGCCGATACCGGCGGCGCGGGACCCGAGGCCTGGTTCGCGGCCGGTCTGACCTTCCTCGCGCTGAGCTATCCGTGCTCGATCCTGGTACGAAAGTTGGAACGACGTGTCTGAACCGATGATCCGGTTCACCGGTGTGGAAAAGCGCTACGGCGCCACGGTGTGCCTGGACGAACTCGATTTCGCCATTGCGCCAGGTGAATTCGTCACTTTGATCGGGCCGTCGGGCTCCGGCAAGACCACCATTCTGCGTCTGCTCATGGGGCTCGAGCGGATAGACGCGGGCACCATCGAGGTCGGCGGAGAATTGCTCAGCCACCAGCGGCGCGGCGACAAACTGGTGCCCGCCGGTCCGGCACACCTACGCCGGATGCGCCGCAAGATCGGGATGGTCTTCCAGCAGTTCAATCTGTTCCCGAATATGACCGTGCTGCGCAATGTCACCGAGGGCCCGGTCCGCGGTCTCGGCCAGTCCAAGGACGCCGCCGAGGAGCGGGCACGAAAGTTGCTCGAACTGGTCGGGCTCACCGACAAGATCGACGCCCGTCCCGCGCACCTGTCCGGCGGCCAGCAGCAGCGAGTCGCCATCGCCAGGGCGCTTGCCATGGAGCCCGAGGTGCTGCTGCTCGACGAGGTGACCTCGGCGCTCGACCCGGAGTTGGTGACCGGAGTTCTGCATTTGCTGGCGGATATCGCGGCCGATACCGAGATCACCTTCCTTTGCGTCACCCACGAAATGCAGTTCGCCCGCAAGGTTTCCGATCGCGTAATGATGTTCGACGCGGGGCGCGTGCTCGAGGACGGTGATCCGGAACGGATCTTCACCGATCCCCGGCAGGATCGGACTCGCGAATTCTTACAGGCGGTGTTGGATGAAAACTGACCGCCGATCTTCCACAATCTGAAGCATGACCAAGCCGTGTCTAGTCCTGCAGTTGCGGCCGGAGCGACCCGCCGCGGATGACGAATACCGCGCCGTCCTGCGCATGGCCGACCTCGCCGAGGGGGACACGGTGCGAGTGCAGATGGATCAGGAATTCCCGGATATCGATCTCGACCATTACTCGGCGGTCATCGTCGGTGGCGGGCCGAGCAATGTCAGCAGTCCGGATGCCAAGAAATACGGTTACCAGCGGACATTCGAACCCAAGCTGAAGAAGCTGATGACCGAGATCGTCGGCCGGGATTTCCCTTATCTGGGCGCCTGCTACGGATTGGGCATCCTCGCGGACGTGCTCGGCGGCGAGGTGAGCGTCCAGAAATACAGTGAACCGGTCGGTGCGCAGACCATCGATCTGACCGAGCACGGCCGCACGGACCCGCTGCTAGCAGGAATTCCGCAGACATTCCGAGCGTTCGTCGGACACAAGGAAGCCTGTCAGGAGGTGCCACCCGGTGCGGTGCTGCTGGCCGGATCGGCCGATTGCCCGGTGCAGATGATTCGCGTCGGGCAGCACGTGTACGCGACTCAATTCCATCCCGAATTGGACAGCGACGGATTGGCTTTGCGTATCGAAGTTTACCGGCACGCAGGCTATTTCGAACCGCACGAGGCCGAGGACCTGATCGAGCTCGGTCATCGGGAATCGATCACGGTGCCCAGTGTGATTCTGAGCCGATTTGTCGCGCGGTACTGCCGCGGGTAGGTCCGATTACCGATCGTCGAGGCGATGGCGATTTCGGTGTTCGGTGCGCGAGCTGGTACGCAGCGCCCAGCTGGGTGAGTCGAGGTCGGTGCGCGCGTCGGTGATCACGGGCCAGGATCCGGTCGTCGTGGCTGACGGTTCGCGTGGTGCGCGCCGGACGGGCATCGCTTCGCGGGTGCTGCGGTCGTCGATTTCGGCGAGTCCGACGACGACCATCAGGATCATGATGACCAGCGTGACGGTCACGATCAGTGGCGACACCAGCTGGAGGGGATCGATGCCGCCGCTGTCGACCTGGTGGTCGGCATGGCTGGCGTGCATGGACGTCATCCCGACGTAGTGCATTCCGCAGACCGCGACACCCATGATCAGCGCGGCGCCGATGGTGGCGAACAGACCGCGGACATGCAGCATGAACCACAGTGCAGCGGTGGCCGCGACCACCGCGATCACGATCGACACCACCACCGTGTTGCGGTCGTATTCGACGTGTGCGTTGGTCTTCATCGCGTACATGCCCAGGTAGTGCATGGCGGCCACGCCGAGTCCGGTGACCGCGCCGCCGATGGGCAGTGCCACGAACTCGTTTCGACCACGTACCACGATCGATAGCCCGACCCACACGACCACGATCGCGATGACGGCACTGAGCAATGTCATCGGAATGTCGTAGCGAATGGTGGCGCCGTGGATGGAGAAGCCGAGCATGGCGGTGAAATGCATGACCCAAATGCCTGCCCCGCCGAGGGAGACGGCGGCGGTGGCCAGCCACCCGGCCGGCCAATCGGAGGACCGAGCGTGCGTCACACAACGGAGCGCGAGGCCGGATCCGATAAAGGAGACGAGGTAGGCCATGACCGGGGTCAACCAGCCATGGCTGAAATGATCGAGTTCTAGCATGTGTACTCCGCGTTCACCAGTTGTGCCGTGGTGGCCGAATGCCGGTCGGTCGGGGCGACCCGCTATCGGTCGGCGGCAACCAGCTGTCCGTCGAGCACAGCGGCAGTAAACCAATGAACATCGGGTGGAACCTCACGATCTGCGGAAATTTACAGTGATATTTCCGCCAGGCGCTGACAATAGCCAGACCGGACGCGCATGGCCAGCGCGGGTCCCGGATTCACAGCTAACGCATGGTTTCCTGATGGACGTACAGAGAGCAATCGGCCAGCGATCCGTTTCGGCCGGGCTGGCGCAAACTGCCCGCTATGACGCACGAAAGCCCCCGCGCAGCGGGGGCTTCGTCGATGTCGGAGAGAAGGCCCTAGGTTTTCGTCACCGGCTCGAGGTCGACCACTCCTTTTCCGCTCGCGATGTCGAGCGGCACCGAGACCTGGTCGTGCGCGATCAACCACGTGTCGTCGATCTTCCGGAAACCGTACGTGACTCTGACCCACATACCGCTCGTCGTCGCCCCGTTTCGCAATGTGCCGCTGAGACGAGCGAAGGCGTGCCCGAACGCCACCTGATCGCCCATCGTGAGTGTCAGGTCGCGCACCTCGTAGCTCACGCTTTCGAAGACCTCGAACACCCTCGTCCAATTCTCGAGTTTCGCCGCTATGCCGACATGCTGGAGCGGCGGCTCGACATCGAATGACACGACGTCGGTTGTGTACGCCTGCTCGAGGGTCTCGAGATCCTCGGCTCGCAGCGCTGCGACTATCTTGTCGATTTGCTGGCGAACCTTGGCCTCCTCCAGCTCGCGTTGCGTTTCGATTCGGTCAGCGGGTGACAGAAAGTCGTTCGGTGTCGTCATGATTGGCTCCATCAACGGTGTGCGGGGTATCGGTGCCGGGCTGCCGCAGCGGCGCGAGCGCGTTGCTCCATGCGACGAGCTGATCCAGCAGCGTGTTCAGGGCTGTGAGGTGCCGGTCGCCGGGCGTGAAGGTGGTGAAGTTCTCGAAATCGTGGTGCAGCGAGATCGTGACCTGGGGGCCCACACCAGCCATGCCCAGCGTGCTGCAGATCAGCCGCAGCTGGTCCACCGCGTGGCCGCCGCCACCCGCACCGTAGGAGACGAATCCGACTGCCTTACCGGCCCATTCCCGGAACAGGTGGTCGATGGCGTTCTTCAGTACACCAGGGAGGCCGTGGTTGTACTCGGGAGTCACGATCACGAACCCGTCGAAGGGGGCGATCCGCTCGGCCCACGCGCGGGTGTGTTCATGGACCGACGGGCCGAACATCGGTGGCACCGGTTCGTCGAGATGCGGTAGCGGGTGGTCGCGCAGGTCGATCAGTTCGAACTCGGCATCGCCGTGGCGCGATGCCGAGTCGAGAACCCACTGGGCCACCTGCGGACCATTGCGGTTGGGCCGGGTACTGCCGAGAATGATGGCGATTCTGATCATGTCCGCAACTCCTGCTCTGCTGAAACTGTCACGACCTCCCGACGATGCAGGCGGTCGGAATGTCAGGCCGTCTCACAGTTCGGG
The DNA here is from genome assembly GCF_050942345.1 of Nocardia pseudovaccinii. Classification (NCBI taxonomy): domain Bacteria; kingdom Bacillati; phylum Actinomycetota; class Actinomycetes; order Mycobacteriales; family Nocardiaceae; genus Nocardia; species Nocardia pseudovaccinii. Next base: position 7,520,833 of record NZ_CP192074.1, on the reverse strand, counting down.
CCGCTATTTCGTCGGATTCGGTGAGGGATGCACCGACCGAAGGAGCCGAACACCATGACCGATCCGCAACTGCCCTCGGTGATCAGTGAACGCCGTCAGCTGATCAATCTCGCCTATCGGCTGCTCGGCTCGCTCGCCGAGGCCGAGGATGTGGTGCAGGAGACCTATCTGCGCTGGTACGCGCTATCGGAGCGGCAGCGCAATGAGGTAGCGGTGCCCGGCGCTTGGTTGACGACGGTCGCCGGCCGGATCTGCCTCGATCTGCTCGGCTCGGCGCGAGCCAGGCGGGAACGGTATGTGGGCGAATGGATTCCGGAGCCGATTCCCGGCCACTCCGAATGGTTCGGTGGTCCGGCCCCCGCCGATCCGGCCGACCGGGTCACCCTCGACGAGTCGATCAGTATGGCCTTCCTCGTCGTGCTCGATTCCATGACACCGGCCGAGCGGGTGGCGTTCGTCCTGCACGACGTCTTCCGCTATTCCTTTGCCGAGGTCGCCGACGTTGTTGGGCGCACTCCCGCGGCCTGTCGCCAGCTCGCCTCCTCTGCCCGCCGCCGTATCGACACATCGCGGGGCCCGTCGAGCGCCCAGCGCTCCGAGGTGGTCAGGGACTTCAAACGGGCCTGGGAGACAAGTGATATCGAGGCCCTGATCGGTTTGCTCGATCCGACCGCGACCGCGACCGCCGACAGCGGCGGCCTGGCCACGGCCTTCCGTCAACCGATCATCGGCGGTGAGCAGATCGCGCGCGCCTGGATCGAAATTGCCGCCCGAGGCCCCGAGGTAATGCTGCTCGAGCGTACGGTGAATGGCCAGCCTGGCCTGGTGGCGCAGCTCGCCGACACGATCGTGTCGGTTTACGCCTTCGACATCGCCGACGGCCGGATCACTCGCATCTGGGCGATCCGGAATCCGGAGAAACTGCGGCCGTGGACAGTTGGCTGAACTCGGTGTCGCAACCGGCTGGCCGACCAAGCGAAGCCGGGGCCGCGATCCCATGCGCTACGAAGCCGCCGAGGACCAGCCGAGCCGGGCTACTGATTCCCGAGTTCCCGAAGCGCCTGCTCGGATGCCGAACCGGGCTCGGCGGCGAACAGGTCCAGGCCGCAGCACGACGGTGCGTCGGGGAGTGCGATGAGTTCGCCGTGCAGGGTCAGCTCGCCGACGAGCGGATGGTGCAGCGCGTACGTCCGGTTGCGGACCTGTGCGACCGGGTGCTCGGCCCACATTCGTGCGAAGTCCGGACTCAGCTCTTGCATGGTGTCGATGTGCGCCTCGAGTTCGGCGTGTCCGCGATAGCGTCCGAGCAGAACACGCAGATGCGCCACGTGCGCGAGTGCCGCCTGATCACAACCGGTTCCGAGCAATTCGCGCAGGTGAGGCTCGACGAACAGGAGGTGTGAGAGGGTGCGGCGGTCGTGGGGGAGTGCGGGAAAGTCGCCGAACACCGCCACCGCCAGCTGGTTCCACCCGATGATCTGGGTGTGGCGGCCGACCACCAGCGCCGGTGTCAGCACGAACGAGTCCAGCAGATAACGCAGGCCCACCGGCATATCCGCCGATGGCGTCTCCTGTGCGCACGGTTGTGGACGCCGTGCGATCCGGTGCAGATATGCCGATTCGTCCGTGTCCAGCCGCAGCGCCGCGCTGATCGCCTGTAGGACCTCGTCCGACACGCTGTCACTCTTGCCCTGCTCCAGCCGCGTGTAGTGGGCGATGCTCACCCCCGCGATCTGGGCCAATTCCTCCCGCCGCAGGCCCGCGACGCGGCGCACTCCGCCGTGATCGCGCAACCCGACATCCTGTGGGCGCAGCCGAGCTCGGCGCGATTTGAGGAACCCGCTCAGCTCGGTCCGGTCGTCCACTCGACAACCCTACGTCCGGGTGTCCGTGCGGAAAGGCACCGTTACTTCGAGCCCTGCCACCAGTCTCTGAGCAGCCGATATTCGGACGTTCGCTGTGGCGGTCGAGCGACGCAAATCATTCAATGATCACGGAGTAGGGATTGATCCATTCCTCATCGATGGAGAACGCGCCGTGATGGCCCTTGCGCAGGCCGCAGACGGTGAGCGCGAGTACGCCGTGACCCTGCACGCGCGTGTGCGGGCCGAACCCGGCTGGGTCGATCGACGCCTTCGCGGCGACGTTGAGTGGTGTCGCCAGATCGGGGATTCCGGTCACCTGCTGAAACTGGCGCCACAGGCTGCGGTCGTCGAGCGCTCGAGGGGCACCCCACGGCGTCGGTTCCGCGTTTTCGACGCGAACCCGCGCATCGCGGGTGTAGGAGCCCCACTCGTTTCCGTTGAATCCGTTGTCGGACAACCACTGCCGCACGTCGTGATATCGCAGACCGGCTTCGGCGGGGTGTGGTGCGCCGAAATTGTAGAAATTCCGATCGTCGTCGTCTTGGTACCAGTCGTGTTCGTAGTAGCGCTGTAGCCGACCGTGCTCGGCCATGCACCATCCCCACCGGTCGCCGCAGCCACCATCCTCGATCAGGCTGTACCACTGTGCGCGCCCGAATCGCCTGCTCAGCTCGATACAGCGGGATTCTCGAAGCTCGCGCTCAGAGGGCGGGTCTATCTCGATCACATCCTCGATCGTGATCGAGTGCCGTCGCCTCAGCTCGATCTCGCGTTCGTGGGCGTCGCCCTCGCGCGTCAGCACCGGGTTGCCGAAAACCAGTGTCCAACCGTTCAATACCGGGCTGACGTACATGCGGGTGCAGTCGCGGTGTTCGGAGTGGTCGTGTTCGAACGGCCTATACGGCATGGCGTTGCGCCAGAGTTGGGTGCCCATGCACCAGGTCGCGGGAATCGAATCGTGGAGGTCGAACGCGTCGAGCACAGCGGCTTGATCGTCGGTCTCGACGGCATACCATTCGCCTTGAGGCACAATGGGTCTTGGTTTCGCTACGGCAATCTTCGCGGCGATGAGCCGTGCCAATGCGGTGAGATCGGGTGTGTCGAGTTGCCGCCATCCGAGCCGCACCAGTGCCAGCAGAGCACCGCGGCGCTCCGGAATCGGTGCGCGCCTGGTGGCATGCAACAGTGGCAGCGTAGCGGGACCCAGCTTCGCGAAAGCCGCTGCGGCCTCGTCGCGAGCCGAGGCGTGGGCCAGCACCGGAATCAGCAGCGGCGCGTAAGCGACCGCCCGATCATCGCCGATCTGCCTGGCGACATTCTCCGGCCCGAGCGGCCAGCCACGTTCGACCTTCGCATCACCATTGACAATCCGATTGGCGTAGGTCGCCACCTTCTCCAGGTCATCGGTGGGCAAATCCATTGCGATACAGCAGAGTTCAAGAATTCTGCGGGTCCGCTCCGGATCGTCGAGCAGCGGCGCATTCGCGATCGCTTCGGTAAGCCGCCGATATGCGGGCGGGCCGATGCGGTGCAACACCGAAACGATGATCTCGTCATCGACGAATGGTTCGGGCGCCAAGAGTTGCGCCACCAGTGGTTCGACCGCCGCTCGGCCCACACCGACGAGAGTATTCGTGGCGGCGTTACGGGTCTGTGGGTCGGCCAACTCGAGCAACACCGCGTACAAATCCATACCGAAGTCGTAGCAGAACCCCCCGACAGTGCTGGTGGCCAATTGGGTGATCACGCTGTGAGTACGCAGCACACGGGTCTGGTTGCGCGGCCGCGGTGGTTTCACGCTGTCAGGCGGCACTCACACCAACGAACGGAGAAGCCGTGCACGGAACGCTCGGACTCATCGGCAGTGGAATGATCGGTACTTCCATTGCCCGCCTGGCCATCTCGGCGGGCATGGATGTCGTCCTCAGTAATTCGCGAGGCCCCGCGACCCTCGCTGATCTCGTCGCCGAACTGGGCGGGCAGGCCCGAGCCGCGACCCCAGCGGAAGCGGCGCGCGCCGCAGACCTGGTGGTGGCGGCGATACCGCTGATGGCGTTTCGAAAGCTTCCCGCGGCAGCGCTGGCTGGAAAGACGGTCCTGGATACGGCGAACTACTATCCGGAACGGGACGGTCACCTGACCGAACTGGATACAGGCGCACTGACTTCCAGCGCTCTGATCCAGCGCCACCTCGCGGATTCCCACGTGGTCAAGGCATTCAACACCATCACCCCACACCAACTGCTCTCCCTCGCCCGCCCCACCGATGCCACGGACCGCAGCGCCCTCCCCATCGCAGGCGAAAACACGGCAGCCAAAGCCGAGGCCACCCGCCTGCTCGACCTCCTCGGCTACGACGCCGTAGACATCGGCCCACTCTCGGCCAGCTGGCGCACCGAACCGAACACCCCGGCATACATTCGTCCCTACCTCGGCGAAATCCCGGCCATGGACGTCGACGCCTTCCTGGAATGGACCCTCCGAACCCCCGGCATTCCCGTCCCCGTACCCCAACTCACCGAACTCGTCGAAACCGCAGTCCGCCAGCCCGCAGGCGAAGCCGAACTTCCCAGCGCCGACTGAGCGGCCCCGAGGACTGCGTTGGCGAGCCGACCTTCGCTGAGTGACGTGATCAATAGCAGTTCAACATATTTGCCGGTTGCACGGGGTGTGCAGACGTTGCGGGCGGATCTGGAGAGAGTTCTTCCGGATACTGATAACGTGGGCGAGTCGTCGAGTTCTGGGCGGCTGGTAGGGCGTCCGGTGATTGTGCGTCGAAATCGCCTGTCCTGCAGGGACTGTGGGGTGACCGCAGTCGACTGTGGTTGCCTCGCCAGGGTCCGAGTTCTCGACGCGGACCTCATGGCCGGGGTCACATACGGTCGGCGTCGCGAGGAGGGCTGAACTGAGTGCTGTGGCCGCAGGCTGTGTTATCGCCGCGGTGCTTCGATTGATCCTGGCCTTCTTGCTGATCCAACGTCTGGAGCCACGCCTTTGACTACGCCATCGTCAACCCACGCCACCGCGACCGGAGTCTGCCCCGCCCTGCACGGCTCACCGCTCGATCCCGGTGAGCCCCGAGTGCTGTTGCACACGCCGGAGTTCGCCGCCGATCCGCATCGGGCCTATCGGGAGGCGCGCAGCCAGTACGGGTCGCTGGTGCCGATGGAGTTGGCGCCTGGCGTGCCCGCCACCCTGGTGGTCGGGTATCAGACCGCGGTGCGGATCCTCAATGATCCGGAACACTTTCCGGCGGATCCGCGGCATTGGGAACAGACGGTTGCCGACGACTCACCCGTCAAGCCGATGATGATGTGGTACCCGAACGCACTACGCAATGCCGGGGCGGCGCATGCTCGCTACCGCCAGGCTTACACCGGCAGCATCGACGGAATCGATCTGCACGAACTGCATTCGACGGTCGAGAAGATCGCCATCCCGGTGATCAACACCTTCTGCGAGGTCGGCGAGGTCGACCTGGTCACCCAGTACGCGCTGCCGGTCGTCTTCGAGGTCATCAACCAGATGGTGGGCTGCTCAGCGGAACTGGGGCAGCGGGTCGCGACCGGTATGGCGATGCTCTTCGACACCGTGGAGGCCGCCGCCGGTATGGCGATGCTCAGCGAGGCACTGCTGGAGCTGGTGCAGCTACGCAGGGCCGAGCCCGGCGATGACGTCACCTCGCGCATGGCCCACCACCCGTCCAAGCTCGACGATACCGAAATGCTGTGCCAGCTGATCAGTTTCTACGGGGCGGGCATCGAACCGATGCAGAATCTGATCACGAACACCCTGCTGCTGATGCTCACCGACGACCGGTTCGGCGGCGACATGCTCGGCGGTAGCCTCTCGACCCGCGACGCACTCGACGAGGTGTTGTTCAACGACCCGCCGATGGCCAACTTCAGCATCACCTACCCGCGCCAGCCGATCCTCATCGACAACACCTGGTTGCCCGCCCATCAGCCGGTTGTGGTCAGCCTTTCCGGCTGCAATAACGATCCGGCGATCCGCGGCGGCGATCGCACCGGCAACCGCTCGCATCTGGCGTGGGGCGCCGGGCCGCATGCCTGCCCCGCGAAATCCGTTGCCTACCTGGTCGTTCAGGACGCCATCGATCAGCTGCTCGACGCATTGCCGGAGATGGAACTCGCCGTGCCCGCGGACGAATTGGCTTGGCGGCCCGGACCCTTCCACCGCGCATTGGCGGCGCTGCCGGTCGTTTTTCCCCAGTCCCCTCCGCTGCCCGTCTTCTGAAGGAGATAACGATGGAGCATGAACCGCTGGTCCTGGATCTGACCGGCGCCGATATCCAAGGCGAGAACGAGCGGATCCGGGAGCGCGGGCCGGTCGCGCTGGTCGCCCTGCCCGGCGGCGTGCCCGCGTGGTCGGTGACCGATGCCGCCGTGCTCAAGAGTCTGCTCGCCGATCCGCGGGTGTCGAAAGACGCACGGCAGCACTGGTCTTCGTTCATCAATGGCGAGATCACCCAGGAGTGGCCGCTGCTTCCGTGGATCGCGGTCGACAACATGTTCACCGCGTACGGCACGGACCACCGCCGCCTGCGCAAGCTGGTCTCGCCCGCGTTCACCCACCGTCGCACCACGGCGCTGCGCCCGCGCATCGAGGCGATTACCGAGGGTCTGCTGAACGCGCTCGCGGCCACCCCGAAGGGCGAGGTGGCCGATCTGCGCGAGGGTTACGCCTATCCGGTGCCGATCGAGATCATCACCGAAATGATGGGTGTGCCCGAACATCTCGGACCCGGTCTGCGCAAATGCGTCGACGGCTTCTTCGACACCTCGTTCGGGCCGGAGGAAGCGCAGGCCAACTACCTCGAGATGTACCGCCTGGTCAGCGAACTCGTGGCCTACCGGCGCGAGACCCCGGGCGACGACGTCACGAGTGTCCTCATCGCGACCCGCGACGAGGACGACGGCTCGCAGCTGAGCGAGAAGGAACTCGTCGACACGCTGATGCTGGTCATCAATGCCGGTCACGAGACCACGGTCAATCTGCTCGATCAGGCGATCTTCATCCTGCTCACCCATCCCGAGCAGCGCGCCGATCTGGTCGAGGGCCGGGTGCCGTGGTCGGATCTGGTGGAGGAGACGCTGCGCTACGAGGCGCCGGTCGCACACCTGCCATTGCGCTATGCGGTCGAGGATATCGAGCTCGGTGAGATCCGAATTCCCAAGGGCGAGGCGATTCTGGCGTCCTATGCCGCCGCGGGCCGCGATCCGAACCTGCACGGTGCGACCGCCGCGACGTTCGATCTGCACCGGGTCAACAAGGAACATCTGTCCTTCGGGCACGGCGCGCACCACTGCATCGGCGCCCCGCTCGCTCGGCTGGAGGCGACGATCGCCCTCCCGGCCATCTTCGAGCGCTTCCCGAATTTGCGCTTGGCCGTGGATCCGGCGGAATTGGCGCCGGTCGGCAGTTTCATTTCGAACGGGCACCGCACGCTGCCGGTTTTCCTGGACTAGATCGTGGTCGGGGTGCCGCACAGCGGCACCCCGACTCGATCGATCCGAGTAGCTGCGGCAATGGTCATATCCGACAATCGCCTTGCGACGCGCGTCAGGAGATCGTCGGTTGCTCCTCGGTTGGTATCGGGGTGACGGCACCGTGGACAACTCCGACGGCCGCGCCGGCGGCGGCGCCGGCCGCGGCGGCCGGGATGGCGATCACCGCGTAGCCGATGGCCGCGCCGATGATGGGGACGACCACCAAACCCGCCGGGAGGAATGGGATCCCGGCGATGAGCCCTGCGCCCGCGCCGACGACCGCACTGGTGGCGGCGAGTGGGCTCGCCAGGGTGGAGCCCACCGACGCGCCTACGACCGCGTCACCCACGACAGCACTGGCGATTTGGTCGGAACGAGCGCGTTCGACGCCCACCGACTGGAGGCCTTGGGACAGTGCGCCTTCGGTAGCCGTGGAGGCGCCGTTGATCTGGTCGGCCACGTCGGGCGGCAGAAAGTCCGGGCGATCGACCTGGATATTGCCGATGCGGATGTGATTGGTGGCAACGGGCGCCTGCGGGACTTGATCCGGCTGTGCCGCATTCGGAATGTCCGGCACCGTGGCGTCCGGCTCGGCCACCGGTGCGGTGGCGTCGCGCAGCGGCAAGGTCGCGAAGACGGCGGGGTCGTCGACCGGAGCCGATGGATCGGCGATGTGCGCCAGTCCATATGGCGTCCGCGAGAGCGTCGCGGTGCCGAGTGATTGCGATTCGGCGCTAGCGGGTGTGGTGCTGATCAGGGCGGCGGACAGGGGAAGCGCACTGGTCAAAACCAGTGCGGCTGTCCGTCGGCGGATGGGACGAACCGGATGTGTGGGTCGATGTTTACCCATGGATTACCTCATTCCGAACATCGATGATTACTTACCTACATTCGGAACCGCCCGCCTTTCGGATGAACCCATTTTTGGAGAGCCGATTCGGCCCGGTGCGGGGCGTCCGCACCGGGCCGAATCGGCTCGGATCAGGCCACGGCGACCAAGCGGGCCGCGTTGGCCGACTCGTCGTCCGCGGCCTTGTTGGCCGCGAGTTCGGCCTCGACCCGCTCGCGGTAGCGGGTGATTTCGCGTTCCGTGGTCGCGGCGTCCCAATCGAGCCGGGCGCCCATGAGGAAGGCGATCGCGGGTGCGGCGGTCAGGCCGCGGTCGGCGGTTTCGATCGAGATGCGGGTGCGGCGGGTGAGGACATCGTCGAGATGCAGTGCGCCCTCATGCGTCACCGCGTAGACGACCTCGGCACCGAGGTACTCACCGGCACCGGGTAGCGGCTCGGCCAACTCCGGTTCGGCCGCGATCAGATCGAACAGCTCGGCGACGCCCGAACCATAGCGACCGAGCAGGTGCTCGACGGTCGCGACGGGCAGACCGGCCCGCTGCGCGACGCTGTTCACATCGGCGGCCAGTTCCTGGTAGCCGACGGCACCGAGCAGCGGCAGGTGTTCGGTCACCGACGGGGCGGCCGCGCGACCGAGTCCCTCGACGGCCGCGTCCACCACATCGGCGGCCATCACGCGGTAGGTGGTGTACTTACCGCCCGCGATCACGAACAGACCCGGAACCGGTTCCGCGACGGCGTGTTCCCGCGATAGCGTCGCGGTATCGGCGGACGCGCCGGACAGCAACGGGCGCAGACCCGCGTAGGTGCCGACAATATCGTTGCGGGTCAACGGCTCTCGCAGCACCGCGTTCATATGATCGAGGATGTACTGCACATCGGCATCGCTGGCCACCGGATGGTTCTTGTCCAGCGCCCAATCGGTATCGGTGGTGCCGATGATCCAGTGCCGGGCCCACGGGATCACGAACAGCACACTCTTCTCGGTCCGCATGATCAGACCGGTATCCAGGTCGAGCCGCTCGCGCGGGACCAGGATGTGCACGCCCTTCGACATGCGCACGTGGAATGGGAATTCCACGCCGGTCATCTTGTTCATCTCGTCGGTCCAGACGCCGGTCGCGCTGATCACCCGGCGGGCGCGCACGGTGTATTCGCGACCGGTCTCCACATCGGTGACGTGCGCGCCGATCACCCGCTCGCCGTCTCGCAACAATCCGGTGACCTTGGTGCGGGTGAGTACCGTCGCGCCGTGCTGGGCGGCGGTGCGGGCGATGGTCATGGTGTGGCGCGCGTCGTCGACCTGTGCGTCGAAGTAGCGGATCGCGCCGATCATCGCGTCGTCGCGCAGTGCGGGCGCCAATTCCATTGCGCGCGTATGCGACAGGTGCCGGTGCATGGGCAGCGCCCTGGCCCCGCCGATGGTGTCGTACAGCGCGACGCCCGCGCCGATGTAGGCGCGCTCCCAGACCCGGTGCTGCAGCGGCAGCAGGAACGACACCGGGCGCACCAGATGCGGGGCGAGCCGGTGCAGCAGCAGGCTGCGCTCCTTCAAAGCCTCGCGCACCAGCCAGAAGTCGAGCTGCTCCAGATAGCGCAGGCCGCCGTGGATGAGCTTGCTGGATCGGCTCGAGGTGCCCGCCGCGAAGTCCCTTGCCTCGACCAGAGTTACGGTCAGGCCGCGGGCGGCGGCATCGAGGGCGGCACCGGCGCCGACCACGCCGCCGCCGGTAACGAGTACGTCGATTTCATTGTCGCCCAATGTGTTCAATGCATCGGCGCGGTAGTTCGAGTCCAAACGTGCGGACACGGTATGTCTCCTTGTTTCGGTGCTACTGCGTCTTCGGGGTGGGTTGGTCAGTCGTCGACGTCGATCCAGTCGAGCGTGTGCGAGACCGCCTTCTTCCAACGTGCGTAACCGCGTTCGCGCTGCTCCGCGGTCCAGGTGGGTGTCCAGCGCCTGTCCTCGTGCCAGTTCTGTACGAGTTCGTCGGTGTCGCTCCAGAATCCGACCGCCACCCCGGCCGCATAGGCCGCGCCGAGTGCGGTGGTCTCCGCGACCACCGGCCGCGAGACCGGCACATCGAGGAAGTCCGCCTGCAGTTGCATGCACAGTTCATTGGCCGTGACGCCACCGTCCACCCGCAACGTGCCCAGGCGCACACCGGAATCGGCCTCCATGGCCTCGACGACATCGCGGGTCTGATAGCAGATCGACTCCAACGTGGCACGCGCGAGATGGGCATTGGTGCTGTAGCGCGACAGCCCGACGATCACCCCGCGCGCGTCCGATCGCCAATACGGTGCGAACAGGCCGGAGAATGCGGGCACGAAGTACACCCCGCCGTTGTCCTCGGCCTGCCTGGCCAGCGATTCGCTTTGTGCCGCACCGGAAATGATGCCGAGCTGATCGCGCAACCACTGCACGGCCGAGCCGGTGACCGCGATCGAACCCTCCAGCGCGTACACCGGTTTCTCGTCGCCGAACTGGTAGGCGACGGTGGTGAGCAGTCCGTGCTGGGAGCGCACGAGTTCGGTCCCGGTATTGAGCAGCAGGAAGTTTCCGGTGCCGTAGGTGTTCTTGGCCTCGCCGGGGCGGAAGCACACCTGACCGACGGTGGCCGCCTGCTGATCGCCGAGCACACCCGCCAGCGGCACCTCGCCGCTGAACGGTCCGTCGGCGCGGGTCCTGCCGAACAGTTCCGGATTCGACGAGGGCGCGATGGCGGGCAGCATGGCGCGCGGAATTCCGAAGAGGGACAACAGTTCGTCGTCCCAGTCGCAGGTCTCCAGGTCCATCAGCATGGTGCGGCTGGCATTGGTCGGATCGGTGACGTGCACGCCGCCGTCGATGCCGCCGGTGAGATTCCACAGCAGCCAGGTGTCGGTGGTGCCGAAGACGGCCTCGCCCGTGTCCGCATCGGCGGCGACGCCGGGCACGTTGTCCAGGATCCAGCGCAGCTTGCCGCCGGAGAAGTAGGTTGCGGGCGGCAGCCCCGCCTTGCGGCGGATGATTTCGCCGTGACCCGCGCGTTCCAGGTCGGCGGCGATCTTGTCGGTGCGGGTGTCCTGCCAGACGATGGCATTGCAATACGGCCGCCCGGTCCGGCGATTCCACACCACGGTGGTTTCGCGCTGATTGGTCACACCGACCGCGGCCAGATCGCTCGCGACGAGATTCGCCTTGTTCAGCGTGGACACGATGACCGAACGGGTGCGCTCCCAGATCTCGGTCGGGTTGTGCTCTACCCACCCCGCGCGCGGCAGGATCTGCTCGTGCTCGAGCTGGTGCCGGGCGATCTCGTTGCCACCGTGGTCGAACACCATGAAGCGGGTGCTCGTGGTGCCCTGATCGATGGCGCCGACGTACGAGCCGAGTTTCACCGTTGAGCCTCCGTCTGCAAAGACCGCCGCGGTTGCTGCCGTCGGGGCCGACGCTATTAGCGGATCGCCGAAACGGACATAGCGTGCGTTCGACAATGCCGAACGGTTGTGATGGCCATCGCCATGTAGGTTTCGGCGTATGCCCGGTCCGATCCAATCGATCGAACGAGCGGCGGCCGTCCTGCAGCTGCTCGCTCGGGGTTCCGGCCGCCTCGGGGTCGGCGAAATCGCGGGTGCGCTCGGGCTGGCCAAGCCGACCGCGCACGGCATCCTGCGCACATTGCAGGGCGTGGGATTCGTCGAACAGGATCAGGCCACTGGCAAGTACCAGCTCGGGGCGGCCGTACTGCATCTCGGGACAAGTTATCTCGACAACAACGAACTGCGCTCGAGGGCGATCAACTGGGCCGATGCCCTGGCCGCGCGGACCGGGGAGTCGGTGCGAATCGGTGCCGCGGCGGACGAAAGCGTGGTGGTCGTGCACCATGTCTTCCGGCCGGACAACACCGAACAGGCGCTCGAGGTCGGGGAACTGCTACCGGCGCACGCGACCGCGCTCGGCAAGGTGCTGCTCGCCTATGACGCCGAACTGGCCGTCGCTGTTCGCGGTGGTGAATTGGCGCCGCTCACCCGGCGCACCATTGTCGATCGGGCGGCGCTCACCCGGGCGCTTGCCGCGGTCCGGCAGGCGGGATGGGCCGGGGAGACCGAGGAATTCCGGTCCGGGGTGGCCGGTATATCCGCGCCGATCCGGACACACGGTGGACTCGTGGTCGGTGCGATCGGGATCAGCGGTCCGGTCGACCGGCTCTGCGATCCGCAACTGCGGCACCGGCCGACGCTGGTCGGGCAGGTCCGCGATGCCGCGCATGCGGTATCGCGGGATCTCGGTGCCGGACAATGAATTTCGTACATCATGCCGCACCAATTCTCGTCCGACAGGAAGTAGCCGATGGCGCAACGCTATGTGCTGGCGATCGATCAGGGCACCACTTCCACCAGGTGCATTTTGTTCGATCAGCGCGCACGCTTGGTCGGAGTCGCGCAGCGTGAACATCAGCAGCACTATCCGCGGCCCGGCTGGGTCGAGCAGGATGCGCTGGAGATCTGGCGCAATGTCGAGCGCATCGTGCCGCAGGCGCTGCGGGATTCCGGTATCGCCGCGGAGCAGGTTGTGGCCCTCGGCATCGCGAATCAACGGGAAACCACGGTGGTGTGGGATCGCCACACCGGTGTGCCGATCCGGCGGGCGGTCGTCTGGCAGGACGTGCGCACAGATGAACTGGTGCGCGAATTCGCGAGTAAGCCTGGTGCGGAACGAATTCGCGACCTGTGCGGCCTGCCGCTGGCCGGTTATTTCGCCGCGCCGCGGCTGCGCTGGCTGCTGGATACCATTCCCGGACTGCGGGATCGGGCCGAGCGCGGGGAAGTGCTGTTCGGCACCATGGAGACCTGGCTGATCTGGAATCTGACCGGCGGACCGGACGGCGGTGTGCATCGCACCGATGTCACCAATGCCAGTCGCACGCTGTTGATGAATATCGCCTCGCTCACCTGGGATCGAGAACTGTTGGAGTTCTTCGGAATTCCGGCCGCGATGCTGCCGGGCATTCAGCCCTCGACCGCGTCCTATGGGATGACCGGCCGGGTGGTGCCCGGCATCCCGATCGCCGCCGCGCTCGGCGACCAGCACGCCGCACTGTTCGGCCAAACCTGTTTCGCCCGTGGGGAAACCAAATGCACGTACGGCACCGGCGGCTTCCTGATGATGAATACCGGGCGCGAGCTGGTGCAGTCCTCGCACGGTTTGCTCACCACCATCGGATATCAGATCGAGCCCGAACCGGTGTACGCGCTGGAGGGGCCGATCGCGGTGACCGGCTCGCTGGTGCAGTGGGTGCGCGACAATATCGGTCTGGTGTCGAGTGCGCCCGAGATCGAAACCCTCGCTCGCACAGTCGAAGACAATGGCGGCTGCTATATCGTGCCCGCATTCTCCGGCCTGTATGCGCCGCATTGGCGCAGTGACGCAAGGGGTCTCGTCATCGGCCTGACCTCGTACATCAACAAGGGCCATCTGGCCCGCGCCGTCCTGGAGGCGACTGCCTGGCAGACCCGCGAAGTCGTCGACGCCATGAACGCCGACTCCGGTCTGCAGGCCAGCACCCTGCGCGTCGACGGCGGCATGACCTCCGACAACCTGCTCATGCAGATCGTCGCCGACGTCCTCGACATCCCCGTCATGCGCCCCTTCGTAGCCGAAACCGTCTCTCTCGGAGCCGCTTACGCCGCAGGCCTGGCCGTCGGCTACTGGCCCGACCTCGAGGGCCTGCGCAGCAACTGGCGCCTGGCCGGACAATGGATCCCCCGAATGGACCCCACCCACCGCCGAGACGAATACGACAACTGGAAACGCGCCGTAGCCCTGACCTTCGGCTGGTCCCGCTCGAAGCGCTAGGGTGTGGTGATCTTGCGGGGCTCGTCGGTGATGGAGAGGATCCAGATGATCGTGTCACGCGTTGTCGGTGTTGTCGTCGCCTTGCTCGTCGGGACCGTGTTGGTCGGGGGACCGGCGGAGTCGGCGCCGAATGCCTGTGCGGTGGGAAATCCGTTGCAGCCCACCGCGGAACTGTTCGCGACCGATAACACGGCGACGATCACCGAGCCGGATGACCAGCGGTTGCGAAACGGGTTGGCGGCGTTCGAACTTCAGGTCGACGGGATCGCGCTCGGGAATGTCGGGCTGCCGGTGGGGTCCACCTTGGTCAGTGGGGTGTTCTGGTCGGATGAGCGGCAGCAGGCTACCTATGAGCGTTCGCGTGAATTCCATCTCGCCTGTGTCGATGCCGTCGATTTGCATCGCATCGGCGATCAGGTGCGGACTCGATTCGGTCAGGAGTCGGTGCTGACCTTCCGGTACCTGCCGAATACCGCGTCGGAGGCCGACGCCTTCACGGTCGAGGTCGCCGGTGTCGATGTGCGTCGGTTCCGTGACGCGCTCGTCGCCGATCGCGAGGCGCGCGAGCATCTGGTCGGCGGGTCCGTCACCGAATCCGGCAGTCTCATCCTGGTCGCCGACCTCGCGGATTTCACGCTGACCCAGCGATTCGTCACCAGCATCGGCGGCACGTGGAATCCGGATACCGTCCACTACGGTGACCGCGAATTCGTGGGTTGACGTGTCACTGGTCGGTGGAAACCTCAATGGCCCTTAGACTTCGGCGGTGCGAGCTTCTTTGCGAACGGCCGTCCTCGGACTGATCACCGCGATATTCACGATGGCAGTCGGGCTGACTCCGATGGCCATCGCGGAGCCGGTTGCTCCGGCGTTCTGTGGCACACCGCTGTCGGCGGACGAACTCGATACCATCGCTCAACTCTCCGATACCAGTACATTGATCGGAGATGCGTTGCAGCGCTTGGAGACCGCGGTAGCGCGCCACCGGGAGATCACCGAAATCCTGGTCGCGCATCGCGATCGACGCGGGCTGTTTCCGCTCGGGCTCGACGGTGTGGAGCAGTCGGCGGTAATGCCATTGCAGCGCGATCCGGGTGCGTTCCTGGATCCGGAGTACGCGCATGCGATCAGCTTGGAACTGCTGCGGCGGTTCCTGGTCAATGTGCACGCGGCCTTCACCGGCGCGCCGGTCGAGCCGCAGTGGGCGCGGTATTTCGAGCTCGCTCGCCGATGTGAGGTATCGCCCGCCCGTGTCGCCATGGCGGGCTACAACGCGCATTTGAGCGTGGATCTCGCGTATTCCGTAGCGACGGTCGCGAGTAAGCCCGAGAACGCGCCCGACTACTTCAAGATCGTCGACGCGATCGCGGTCTCCGGTCAGGTGATCATCGATCGGACCAAGGAGATCTACAACGGCGATCTCGGTCCGCTGTGGCGGTTCTATTTCGTCGGTGAGGGTCTGGACCTGTTGCTCGGTGCGGGCGTGGCGACCGGTCCGCTGCTGCGGGCCGCCGATCTCGGATACAACGTGGTGATCTACGGCAATGGCCTGGCGCTGGAGGACCCCGGACTGCACAACGCGACCGCGGCGGAGATCCGGCTGCTCGGCGATTCCGTCGAAACGGCACTGGATGTGTTGACACTGCTCAGGGGTTTGTGAGACGCCTAGTCGGTACGTTCGATCGGGTACGGCAAGGAGTTCGCGGTGGGCATATCACTCGTCAAGGGACAGAACGGTCCGCTCGCGGCGTCGAATGTCGTTGTCGCGGTGCGATCCATCGCCCCGGCCGATGTCTCGGCATTATTGGTGACCGAAGCGGGCCGCGTTCGCACCGATGCCGATTTCGTCTTCTTCAATCAGCCGCAGGCACCCGGCGTCGAGTTGCGGTCGGGAACGCTGCTCGTTTCCGCGGCCCACGTGCCCGCCGATATCGCCCAAATACGGGTGGTCATCACTTTGGACGAATCCGGGGCTACTTTCGGGCAATTCGCGCCACCGGTTGCGACCGTTGCTGACGGATCCGGAAATGCGCTCTACGAGTATGTAATCGATGGACTCGACCGCGAGTCGATCGTCATCGCACTGGAATTGTATCGGCGTAACTCCGAGTGGAAGGTTCGCGCGGTCGGGCAGGGATATGCGGGCGGATTCGCCGCGCTGGTCACCGATCACGGCGTGAGCGTCGACGACGAGCCCGCGCCCGTCACTCCTCCCGCCACCCCCGAGGTCCGCACCGTCCCCGGCGAAGCCGCACTCTCCTTCGAGAAGCGCGCCAGACTCGACCTGCGCAAACGCGAAGTCGCCAAGGTCCTGATCAACAAGAACGCCTTCGGAATTCGCGCCCGTGTCATCCTGGTCATCGACAAAACCCTCAGCATGAGCAGGCAATACAGCAAACAGGTCGTGCATCGCGTTGTGCAGCGGATGATCCCGGTGGCGACCCAGCTCGACGAGGACGGCACCCTGGAGGCCTACCTCTACGCGCTGTCCTTCGCGAAACTGCCCGACATCACCGTCGAGCACGGCGAGGCATGGGCCCAGACCTTCTTGCACCTCACCGGCACTCACCAGGGCATCGACTACGCCAGGATCGGCGGTCGCAACGACGAACTGCCGATCATGCGCGATATCATCGCCTCGCTGCGGCCAGGCGATGCGCCGACCCTGGTGCTGTTCTTCACCGACGGCGGCTTCGCGAAGAAGCGCGAGATCGCCGCACTCATGCGCGATGCGTCCCGACTGCCCGCCTTCTGGCAGTTCGTCGGCCTCGGCAGGGCCAACTACGGCCTGCTGCGCACCCTCGACGAAATGTCGGACCGGGTCGTGGACAACGCGGGCTTCTTCGCCCTCGACGACATCGACCAGGTGGACGACGCGCAGCTGTATGCCCGGTTGCTGGGTGAATTCCCGGACTGGCTGCGCGCGGCCGGGCAGGCGGGCATTCTGCGCTGAATCGTGCCGGTCCGCAGTCGAAGTCGCGGACTCAGCCGATGACGGCGTTCATGATGGTGCCCGCACTGGTGGCGACGACACCGCCGATCATGGCTCCGGCCACCATCTTCGGGGATTCCAGACCACCGCCGCTCCACTTCTCCCAGGCGAAGCGGCCACCTGCGTAGATGATGGCGACTATGCCGGCAAGCAGCACGAACCAGGTGAAGTAGCGGACCAGTTGAAGAATCTTGTCGGACACCGGAGGGGCCTCGGGAGTGGGATTGCCGATCTGTGCCCAAGTGTCGTAAACGGCGGCCAGGATCATCTCGTGTTGCTCATTCTGGATGCGGGACAGGGGGTTAACGCGCTCTCCGAGAGATGGTATCGGTTTCTCGGCGACCGCGCAGTCACGATGCCTGCGCGCTTGCGAGACCACTCGTTGTGCGGATCATGGAAAGGGCGTGATAGTCGAGGAGTAGACGATGAACATCTATCTGATGTCGATCGGCGATGCCTGTGCGACGTTGGCGCAGATCCAGAATCCGACGCCGCAAGCTCCGCCGCTATCGGACAAGCTGCTGCAGATGGTGCGCTATCTGACCTGGTTTGCCCTGCTGTCCGGAATAATCAGCATCATCTATGCGGGCGGCCGGTTCGCCTGGGAGAAATGGAGCGGCGGTGCGATGCAATCGCCGAAGATGGTGGCCGGAGCCATGATCGGCGGCGTCGTCGCCACCAGCGCGGGCACGATTATGAATTCGATTCTCGGCACCGGCTGATCGGCGAAAACCCGGCCGCATCGCCGGTTGCCCGAATTACGGCAAATATGTGGCTATACTCCGGCTGATCTCTCTCGAAGTTGTCCGACCTGATCGGGAAAGTAGGGAGAAGGCATGAGTATGTCGCGGCGATCCATGCTGCTGGCCGGTGCCGTTACGGGCGCGGGCCTGGTCGCGTGCGGCAAATCGACGAATTCCGATAATGTGGCGAGTTCCGGCAGCGTGCCGCCGAGCGATCCGCGTTCGATCGCGACCGACGCCTATATCTACGGATATCCGCTGGTGCTGATGGATGTCACGCTGCAGTCGAATACCGCCGCCGTACCCGCCAATCAGATCTGGGCCGTCAGTCCGGTGAATCCCGCGATGAATACGGTGGTCATGCCGAATATCGACACCCTTTATGCCACCGCTTGGCTCGACGTGGGTGCCGAACCGGTGGTGCTGCAGGTTCCGCCGATGGACGGCGACCGGTACTGGCTCATGCAGATCATGGACGCCTGGACCAATACCACCCACAATCCCAGCAGTGTCGCACCACAGGTGCGCGCCGGTCAGGAGCCGCCGTACGGCTACGTGATCACCGGCCCCAATTGGTCTGGTGCGCTGCCGGATAACCTGACCAGATTGGCGATGCCCACCGCGACAGCTTGGCTGATCGGTCGTATCGAGCTGCGCGGCCAGGCCGATTTCGCCGCCGCCGAGAGCGTGCAGCAGCAGGTGCTGCTCGTACCGCTGAGCGCCTGGTTGCGCGGTGAACGGCCGAACCCGGTGATCAATCCCGTTATGGCCGCCCCGATCGCACCTCCACAGCAGGTTGCGCGGATGGACGGGCGCACCTTCTTCGACCGGCTATGCACACTGATGCTCACCAACCCGCCCGCCCGCGAGGATGCCCCCGCGCTGGAGCGGTTTTCGAAGATCGGCATCCGACCGGGCGGCACGGTCGACGGTGCGCCGGTCGCCGACCTCGACGCCGCGGTGGCGGCGGGCCAGATGCGCATCCCGGACTACGCCAATCCCAAAGCCAGACGGGAGAACGGCTGGGGTTTCGCGACGAATCTCGGCACCTACGGCACCGATTACTCACTGCGTGCCTCGACCGCGTGGACCGCACTCGGTGCGAATCTGCCGGAGGACACCGTCTATCCGGAGATCAGCGCGAATGCGGGGGAGCAGGGTGCGCCGCGCTCGTACCGGCTGCATTTCCCCGCGGGCCAGACGCCGCCCGCGCGGGCCTTCTGGTCGCTGACCGCCTACACCGCGGAGCGCTTTCTGGTGCCGAACCCGGCGGGCATCTTCTCGGTCGGTCATCAGCGTCCCGTCGTACCGCTGCCGGACGGCTCGCTGGAACTTGCCGTCCAGGCGGCGGACCCGGGAAGTGATGTGCCGGACGGCAATTGGTTGCCGATACCGGAAACCGGCACCTTCCGGCTCGCGCTTCGCCTGTATGTGCCCGAGCAGCGGGCGCTCGATGGTCACTGGCAACCGCCGAGTCTGAACCGAGTCGGATGAAAGAGATGGATGAACGCTTGCTGCCCATTCCGTTGTCGGGCCAGTTCTCGCTGACCATGCGGCTGTACGCGCCGAAAGACATTGCCATCGATGGGCATTGGCAGCCGCCCGTCCTGACCGTAGTGCGATAGGAGACGAGAAACTATGGGCCGCTTGGCTTTCCCGATCTCGGTCGCCGCCGCCGTGGTGCTGGCATGCGCCGCACCCGTTGCCGCCGCCGAGGTGGGTGATGAGGACGGGGTTCCGTCGCGAACCGCGTTCTCTTTCCGTTCGGTGCTGCCCGGCGTCCAGTGGGGCACCAGCAACGAACACGAGATGCGCACCGGATTGTCACTGGTCAAGCTCTATATGGTCGACTACGCGCTGCATCGCGGCGACGGGTCGGCGACGGATCTGGTGTTGGCGGAGCGGATGATCCGCTATTCCGACGACTCCGCGGCCGACGAACTCGGCGCGAAGTATCCGCAGGCGATCGACGCCATCGCCGCGGAGTACGGCCTGACCGCTACCAAATCGGGCCCGGCCTGGGGCATGTCGTACACCAGCGCCGCGGATGTGGCCACCTTCCTGGCGACCAAGAAGCGCACCGAACCCTGGTCGCCGATCTTCGGCTGGATGGCCGCGGCGGGCGAACAGGCGGCCGACGGCACCGCACAGGACTGGGGGACCGCGCGGCTGCCCGGCGTCCAGGGCAGCAAGTGGGGCTGGTCCGACAGCGGGCCGCTGGAGGTGGCCTCGGCATCGTTCGGCGAGACTTTCGCGGTCGCGGCACACACCCGCGGCACACCCGAGGATCAGACGGCCGATGTCAGCGCCACAGTGCCGTTCTTGCTATTGGCTCTGGTCGCGCGTGTGACGGGATAGGCGGCGGTCAGTCGTCGCCGTCCCAGGTCCAGTGCGGCACCTCGCGGATCGGGTGCAGTTCGTCGTCGGTCTGAGCATGCGAATTCTGTTGTGCCACTTGGGCACCGAATTCGGCATGTTCGCGCACCGCGGCACGGAAGGCGGGATCGTCGAACAGCCCCGCCTCCTCGAACGCCTCCAGATACAGCTGGGCGAAGCGCGCACGCTGCTCATCGGTGATTTCGAGGCCGCGGTGCACGGCGATGATGTAGTCGAAGCCGAGGTTGCGGGTGAAACGGTCCGGGCCGCCGAAGGATTCGGCGGTGAACCAGGTGAGATGATCGACGTGCGTCGGGCGGCGTTCGGTGAACTGGGTTTTCAGTACCGGATCGGCGAGCACCTTGTCGTAGAAGGCTTCTTCGACGCGATGCAATGCCTCGTCGCCACCGGCGTGCTCGTACAGGCTGGGCATGGGGGACCTCCGAACGGTGACCTGTTGCGTCCCATTACAGGCTTGTCCGTTCGGTCGCGTGCACGGTTTCGCGATAAGCGATCAAGCTCACTATTTATAGCGGATAGCTATTGACCGAATGGCTATCGCCACTGAAGTTAACGGGGTTTACTAAACGCTATTCACAAAACCCCGGTTGTGTGGTTTTATCGGCTTCGGAACGTGTCCACACAACGTCGTGAGGTCTGCAGCCCAAGTCAGACCGGTAGGAGATAGCCGTGACCGTGACCACGCCGTCGATTCCCGCGGGATTCGACTTCACCGACCCAGATCTGCTGTCCACCCGCCTGCCCATCCAGGAATTCGCCGAGCTGCGCCGGACCGCCCCGGTCTGGTGGTGCGCGCAGACCGGGCGGGCCAGCGGCTTCGATGACGGTGGTTACTGGGTCATCTCCAAGCTCGACCACATCAAGGAGATCTCGAAGAATCCGGAGGTGTTCTCCTCGCACGAGAACACCGCGATCATCCGGTTCAACGAGGAAACCACCCGCGAGCAGATCGACATGCTCGGCAATATGCTGATGTTGAATCAGGATCCGCCGCAGCACACCAAGACCCGCCGCATCATCTCCAAGGGTTTCACCCCACGCGCGGTGGAGAGCCTGCGCGCGGCGCTCACCGAGCGTGCGGCTCGAATTGTGTACGAGGCCAAGCAGACCGGTCGCGGCGACTTCGTCGAACAGGTCGCCTGTGAACTGCCGCTGCAGGCCATCGCCGAACTACTCGGAGTGCCGCAGGACGACCGCAAGAAGCTGTTCGACTGGACCAACCAGATGATCTCCTACGACGATCCGGAATTCGACGGCAATCACCACACCGCCACCGCCGAGGTCATGGGCTATGCCTGGAATATGGCCGAGGAGCGGCGCAAATGTCCGGCCGACGATATCGTCACCCAGCTGATCAATGCCGATATCAACGGCGAGAACCTGGGCTCGGACGAATTCGCGTTCTTCGTGATCCTGCTGTCGGTCGCGGGCAACGAGACCACCCGTAACTCGATCACCCACGGCATGAAGGCCTTCGTCGACAACCCGGAGCAGTGGGAGCTCTACAAGCAGCAGCGCCCGCGCACCGCGCCCGATGAGATCGTGCGCTGGGCCACCCCGGTGACCGCTTTCCAGCGCACCGCCACCCAGGACACCGAGGTCGGCGGCCAGGAGATCAAGAAGGGACAGCGCCTCGGGCTGTTCTACAGCTCGGCCAATTTCGACGAGGACGGATTCGAGAATCCGTTCACCTTCGATGTGCTGCGCAACCCCAACCCGCACGTCGGCTTCGGCGGCACCGGCACGCACTACTGCGTCGGCGCCAACCTGGCCCGGCTGCAGATCGATCTGATGTTCAACGCCATTGCCGATGTGATGCCGAACCTGCGTCAGGTCTCCGATCCGGTGCGGTTGCGCTCGGGTTGGTTGAACGGCATCAAGCGCTGGGAAGTCGAATACGCTTGAATTCTTTTATGAACAGCTCCAAGCCGCGGGGGCGGGCACCGGTGGTTTCGGACGCGGATATCCGCCGGGTGGCCCGCACACTGCTGGTCGAGCACGGTCCCGATGCGGTCACCCTGCGGGCGATCGCGCGCGAACTCGGCATTACCGCGCCCGCGCTGTACCGGTATTACAACTCGCGCGAGGATCTGCTCGAGAGTCTGCGCCTGGAGTTCTGTGCGGACCTCGCCGCCGAGTTGTCCGAGCAGATCGCGACGTTGCCCGATGACGGCGCGGTGCAGTTCTTCGCCATCTGCAAGGGGTTTCGGCGCTGGGCGCTGGCGCACACCAGGGAATTCACCCTGGTGTTCGCCTCGCCTGGCCCGGGCCGTGCGCGCATGCTGCGCCGGTTCGACGAACCGTTCGGCCGGATCTTCCTCGCCGCGGCCGGGCGACTGCTGGCGACCTACAATGTCGTGACGCCGCCGACCGATGTGATTCCGGCGGAGCTGCGCGATGACCTCGTACTGTTCCAAACCGAGCTGCTGGCAGCGCTTTCGGAGTCCGGACAGAAATTTCCCGCCGAAAAACTCGACCTCGGCGTGACGTATCTGATGATCCAGATCTGGGCCCGGCTCTACGGGCACGTCACGCTCGAGGTGTTCGGGAATTATCCGATCCCGCTGTCGAATCCGGAGATCCTGTTCGATGCGATGCTGGCCGATCTGGGGCGCACGGCCGGGTTGATCAGTGAGTGATGCGGCGAGACAGCCATTCGGCGTACCCGATGCCGATCGCGTCGCCGTTTCCGTGCAGGCAGAGAGCGCCCGACCGTAGGGCACGTCCGGCACGGCCCGGGATGGGCACGGGAAGCGGGAGCAGCTTGCGGCCGATGTGCTCGCGGTAGATATCGGTGAGTTCGGTGAGGGTGTGCACGGTCGGTCCGGCGATATCCGGGATGCGCCCGGCCGGGCCGTTGTCCACCGCGTCGGCGAGCCTTGTCGCGACCGCGTCGACGTCGATCGGCTGTATCTTCGCCGTCGAGCGCGGTGCGAGCCGCCAGCGCGCCGACAGGGCCAGGATATCGGTGACGAGTTCGTGGAATTGGCTGGCGCGCAACAGTGTCCAGGGGATCTCACCGGTGGTGACCACCTGTTCCTGGTCCACCTTCGCGTTGTAATAGCCGAAGGGGACGAGATCGCAACCGACGATGGAGATTTCGACATGATGGCCGATACCCGCCTGCTTTTCGGCCGCAA
Organism: Nocardia pseudovaccinii; assembly: GCF_050942345.1. NCBI lineage: Bacteria > Bacillati > Actinomycetota > Actinomycetes > Mycobacteriales > Nocardiaceae > Nocardia > Nocardia pseudovaccinii. Next base: position 7,497,493 of record NZ_CP192074.1, on the reverse strand, counting down.
GTAGTCGGCGCACGCCGTCCACCATGACCGATCGCGTCCGGCTGCGGGCGCTCACCGCGTCGACCACGGTGTCGCAGCCGTCCAGTGCGGATTCCAGGCCGGAGCCGGTGGCGAGATCCGCGGACCGGTGCTCCAGAGTTCGATCCGCCGGAGCGGTTCGGCTCACCACGCGGACCCGATGTCCGCGTGCGCTCAGCTCTCGTACTACCGCGGCCCCCAGTACCCCGGTTCCGCCGATTACCGCTACCTGCATTGATCCTCCCAAACGGCTCTGTTCGGTATTGGACGCTACGGTGACACCTCGGACCACTCAACGTGCTTCATCGCATATGCATTGTTCGCCACATCGGTGTTCCGGTGCGTGATCGCGTGCGGTATCCGCATCAGATCCGCGCACCCTTGGCGCGGTTGCAGGCGCGGCAGAGGATCTGCAGATTGGTCGCACTCGTCGCGCCGCCGCGGCTGAGCGGGATGATGTGATCGAATTCGAGGTAGTGGCCGTCACCGCATTCGACGCATTTACCGGCGTCACGTTGCCACACCTCGGCCTTGACCTCCTGCGGGATGCTGCGTGTGTCGCGCTGGCCGGGCGTCAGCACCAGCCGTTTGGCGACCCGCAGCGCACCCTCCAGCGCGGCCGCCACGTAATCCGGATCGTCGACATCGAAGATGGCGCCACCGCGGGACGAGGTCGCCGCGACAACCACCGAACGTTGTTCGACATGCACCGAAACCACCCGGTTCCACGGCAATTCGGTGCCGGTATCGGCACCGACGAACCGCAGCTTCTTATTGCTGGCGATCAGCCTGCCATGTGTGAGCTTCGGGCCCTTGGCGAGCAGGCGGACGTGCACGGCGGGCAGATCCACATGCACCTTCTCCTCCGGGTCCAGATGCAGGCCGGGCGTTCGCACCACCGGCAGATCCCCGCCGCGCAACCGTGACAGGGTGCGCCCGCGATACATCCGCCTGCGCAGATCCTCGACCAGCGGTCCGCCGAGCGCCAGCTCTTCGATCGCGTACTCGAACGCCTCGAACTCGGTCTTCTCGATTTCGCCATCCGCGAATGCGAAGGCGACCAGTCGCTCGACATAGGTGAGCGCCACATCCCGCAGTGCCGCCCGGCCAAGGCCCGCATCGATTCGCTGATACCGCAACGACGCCCACAGCGCATCCCATTCCGCACCGCGCGGTCCGGCCGCGGTCAGCGCCCGCCAGGCCTGGGTATGCCAGTGCGTCAGGAATTCCTCGATTTCCTGCTCGCAGCTCTGGCACGGCGCGAGCCCGCCGAACAGCTTGCGGCGCCGGGGATTTCCGCACCGCTCACAGCTGCGTGGGCCAGGCTGGCGCAGTTCGTATGTGGCAGCGGTCCATTCGGCCCCATCCCACCAACGCAACCGCGCAGGATTCTCGGGATCCGAATGCCAGTCCGCACGTTCGGGATTCGGAGGTGCTGGTATCGGCGGCTCCACCTCGTGCCGCTGGCGCTGAAGGTCGACCGGTCTGCCCGTTCGCGGCCGGGCAGGCCGGTCGTCGGCCGAGTCGGTGCGATGGTCGGCTCGGTCCCGGGGGCCGGTCGCGGCGGTGTGGTGATCTCCACGGTGTGCGCCGTGCGTCCATGGTCGGGCCGGTGCTTCATCGGGCGGATCATGCTGTCCAGTCGGGTCTGCGTGTGTGCCGTCCTGCTCCCCGGACGCGGTGTCGAGCTGCTGAGCACCGGGTGATCCGGCCAGCGCGGTGCCAGTCGAGACACGTTGCTGCACTGGAAAAGTGGGTATCCGATTCGCGTGCGCCGCGCGCGAGCGATCGGGTGCCGGCTCGGCGGGGCCGTCGATGGTGACGCCGAATTCGGTGACGAGACCGGGGAGCCCACTGTCCCAACCTTGGCCGATCGCGCGGAAGCGCCACTGGCCCTCGCGGCGGTAGAACTCGCCGAACATCATTGCGGATACCGCGTCGGGATCGGTGATCTCGAACCGGGCGATGGGCCCGTGTGCGGCCTCGATGGTGAGGGTCAGATCCGCGATATCGCCGAAGGTGCCGTCGTCGATCGATCCGGCGACCACGATCCGCGCCACATCCGATTCGGTGCGCGGTAGCGACACGCTCAGGCGCGCCGTCCCCGGTGCGGGTTCCTGATCGAGTGTCACCGCCTGCGACATATGTCGGGGTGCATTGAAGAACACCAGATCCCGATCGGTGCGCACCGTCCCCGCCTCCGCCAGCAACAGCGCGTGCGCATCCACCGCATGCCCCGACCGCCATGAAACAACCACGGCAAGAAGGGAAGTCGGCACCGCCGCATTGGCCCCTTTACTGAGTTTCATCGTGCTCGAACTATGCCACGAAGCACCGACACGCCGACGACGGCGGTCCAAACCTTCGGCGATGCGAGCGAGTGCGCGCCGACGCGACACAAACCGGTCGGTCGGGGGATATCCGGCTTCGCGGGCTAGGGGTGCGGCAGAGTGGAGGGATGACTACCCCGAAGGGTGCGGGCCGGAAGGGCGCGACTCCGAAGGCGCCGGGTGGGCGGGTGCCGAGTCCCGGCGATGTGCTGGCGGCCGCGCAATCGGCGGTGGAGGCGGCACAGTCGGCGGCGAGTCAAGTATTGGATGCCGCACAACTTACCGCTGGTCAGGCCTTCGACGCGGCGGTGCGCCTGCCACCGGCCTCGGCGCAGCTGGCGGCTCAGCTCCCGGATCTGATCGCGAGCCTCTCGATCGCCATCGACCGGCTCAACTCCACCATCGATCGCCTGGACCGCACCCTGGCGCTGGCGGATCCTGCCTTTGCCGCCTACGACCGCCTGCTACCTCGCCTGGAGGCGATGATCGGGCTCGGCGAAGACCTCTTCACCGCCATCGCCAAACTCCCGGGCGTCTCCCTGCTCGGTCGCTTCACCGGCAAACCCGCCGAACCTCCCGCGCCTCCCGAACCCTCGAAGCGCACCCGCCGCCGCAAATAACCGTGCTCAGTGGGGACCGGCGCGGTGGGTGGCGGCGGCCTTGAGCAGGGTTTCGTGGTATTCGTCCTCGGGGTCCGAATCCAAGACGATGGCGCCGCCCGCGCCGATGCGCCAGTGGCCGTCGTGGCGGATCGCGGTGCGGATGACGATATTGAGGTCGGCGGTGCCCCCCAGACCGAGGAAACCGATGGTGCCCGAATAGATGCCGCGCGCTTCGGTTTCCAGCTCGTCGATGATCTCCATGGTCCGCAACTTGGGCGCCCCGGTCATCGATCCGCCCGGGAAACACGCACGCAGACAATCGATCACGTCGACATTCGGCCGCAGCGTGCCGCGCACGGTGGAAACCAGTTGGTGCATGGTCGTATACGTCTCGGTGGCCATCAATTTCGGCACATGCACACTGCCGACCTGGCAGACCCGGCCCAGGTCATTGCGCAGCAGGTCGACGATCATCAGGTTTTCGGCCCTGGTCTTCGGACTGTCGGCCAGTTCGCGCCGCAGCCGCTCGTCCTCGGCGGCCGTGGTCCCGCGCGGCGCGGTGCCCTTGATCGGCTTGCTCTCCACGGTGCGGGCGCGGTCCACCTTCAGGAAGCGTTCCGGTGAGGAGCAGGCGATTTCGAGATCGTCGAAGCGCAGATACGCCGCGTATGGTGCGGGATTGCAGCGGCGCAGCGTGCGGTAGAAGTCGAGTCCATCCGCTTCGGCGGCCGCCATGGATGCGGTGTCGGTCAGGCAGATTTCGTAGGACTCGCCCGCATGCAGCCGCTCCTGGCAGACGGCGATATCGGCTAGATACCGCTCGCGCCCGCGGGTGAACAGCGGTGCGACGGCGGCGGTATCCGAGCGCACCTCGAGTGTCGGCGGATTCGCCCACGTCGGTAGGGATTCCAGGATCTCGCGGGTATCGCGCAACCAATCCGCACCCGCCCGAAGGGCTTCCGGCGTGGGATCGGTGAGTGCGAGCAGATGGGTGCGCCCGCCGACATGGTCCACGACCACGATTCGATCGGCGAAGATCCACTGTGCGTCCGGAGTCGAGGCGCGATGCGCGGCATTCGCGCCGCAATCGGCCTTCACCTCATAGCCCAGGTATCCGACGTAACCACACGCGAAATCGAAAGGCAGATCGGGTAGTTCGGTATGTCTCAGGTGTAGCTGCCCGGCGAGATAGTCGAGGATTCCGCCGGAGACGGTCCGCCGATTCCCGTCCGAGGATTCGACCGTCACCTTGTTCTCGCCGACCCGGTAGCGGATCACCTCGGCCAGTGGTCCGCTCGCATCACCGAGGAAGGAGAACCGATCCAGTCCGGGTTCGACATGTTCGCTGTCGAGCCAGAATGCGGTGGGGGAGTTGCCGTATAGCCGGAGGAACGCGGCCTCGGTATCGATCGCCCGATCGATCACCGCATGCCGCAGCTGCCAGGAACGCCGGGATTCGCGGAACTCGTGTCTACCCATCAGCGGCTCGGCATTCTCGAACGGTGCGATGATGCTCGACCGAATGCGCTGGCCCGCAGTAAGTTTCGCGAAATTTCCGAGCAATGCCGCACCGTACTCGCTGGCAATCGATTCGGGATGGAACTGCACCCCCCACTGCGGTCTGCTCCGGTGCCGCACACCCATGATCACCCCGTCGGCGGCGACGGCGGTGATCTCGAGGCGGTCCGGCAACGGCCGCTGTGCGCACAGCGAGTGGTAGCGCACCGCGGTGAACCCCTCAGGCAGCCCGGCGAACAGTTCGTCGCCGTCGTGCTCGATGTGATCGAGATAGCCGTGCCGCGCGGTGGGCGCGGTCGTGACGATGCCACCCGCCGCGACGACGATGGCCTGATGTCCGAGACAGACGCCGAGCAGCGGCAGCTCGGTCTCGCGGATCACCGCGGCCGAGATGCCGATATCCCGGCCGACATCCGGGCGACCCGGGCCGGGGGAGATGACGACACTGTCGAAGCGCTCCAGCCGCAGGCCCGCGATATCGACGACCTCGTCATTGCGCACGACCGTGGGTTCTTCCCCGTTCACCTCGCTGATCAGCTGATAGAGGTTGTAGGTGAACGAGTCGTAATTGTCGATCAAGAGCGTGCGCATCGTGCTCCGAACCCTACGCCGCACCGGTCGAAGCAAACTGTTGTCATGTGCCGTCAGTTATGTTCGGCGCGTGCCTGCGACCTACTATGGCCGGAACAAGCGCCGAAGAGAGATCGTGATAGTTGTAGGCATTCATGCTCTCGGGCGACAACTGATTTGGAGAGAACATGGGTAACTCATCGGGTACGTCCAGAACCGAGCGACCCGCTGAACCGTCGGCCCGCGACGCGACTGGTGGGGTGCTCGCCGATCGGCCAGAGGTTCGGGGAGGCGGGGGAGCCGTCGACTTTGCCGTCGTCGGTAAATGGATGGACGAGCAGGGTCTGCCTGCCGGTGAGTTCGAGGATGTGACCGCGCTCGGCGGCGGCACCCAGAACATCATGCTGCGTTTCGCGCGCGGCGGTCAGGACTACGTGCTGCGCCGCGGCCCGAAACACTTGCGCGCCAAGAGCAATGACGTCATCCGTCGCGAGGCCCGGCTGCTCGGCGCGCTCGACGGCACCGGCGTGCGCGCGCCGAAGGTGATCGCCGCCTGCCCGGACGAATCCGTTCTCGGTGCGGTGTTCTACCTGATGGAGCCCATAACCGGATTCAATCCGCAGAACGAACTGCCGGAGCCGCACGCGAGCGATCCGGAGATCCGGCGGCAGATGGGTCTGTCCGCGGTGGAGGCCATCGCCCGCCTCGGCTCGCTCGACTATCAGGCGCTCGGCCTGCAGGACTACGGCAAACCGGATGGCTTCCTGGAGCGTCAGGTGCCGCGCTGGCTCGGCGAACTCGAGTCCTATGCGGCCAATGCGGGGTATCCGGGCCCCGAGATTCCCGGTGTGCGGCAGGTCGGGGAATGGCTGGACCGGCATCGGCCCGCGCAGTGGACTCCCGGCATCCTGCACGGCGACTGCCACCTGGCCAACATGATGTTCTCCTACGACGGCCCGGAGGTGGCCGCGATGGTGGACTGGGAGATGTCGACCATCGGCGACCCGCTGCTCGACCTCGGCTGGCAGATCGCGACGCGTCCGGAGCCGGGTACCACAGGCGCGGCGCTGATCGGCAAGCTCGGCGCCGTCGGCGGTCTGCCGACGCCGGAGCAGATGGTCGAGCACTACGGCAAGTTCTCCGATCGCGACCTGAGCAATGTCACCTGGTACACCGTGCTCGCCTGCTTCAAGCTGGGAATTGTGCTGGAGGGCACGCATGCTCGCGCATTCGCGGGCAAGGCGCCCGAGCAGGTCGGTGACTTCCTGCATGCCATCACGCTCGAGCTCTTCGAACGCGCGCTGCGTCTGATGGATTGAACTTCCCTGTCGGGATCTTGTCGCTAGCTGGCTGAATATCTATCGCTGAAGATATTCAGCCAATCTAGGGTAGGCGCATGCCGATCGTTCCCGACGTGAAGAACTGGACCTGGGTCCTCGAACGCTCCTGTCCCGAATGCGGATTCGACCCGGAGTCGATCACGTATGCGGCGGTGCCCGATCTGGCTCGCGAATACGCGGGCCGTCTGTCGGCAACGCTCGCGCGATATGACGCCACTGTCCGCCCGGACGACGACACCTGGTCGCCGCTCGAATATGCCGCTCACGTTCGCGATGTCTGCCGAATCTTCACCTACCGCACGGCCGTCGCGGCCCGCACCGAAGCGGTGGATCCGGGGGTTCCCGGGTTCGACGCTGAGGGCCTCGAGTCCGAGGACGGTATTCCGGTCTTCTCGAACTGGGATCAGGACGTCACCGCCATCGCCGATCAATACGGCAAACAGGATCCACGAAAGGTCGCCGCGGAGTTGACCGACGCGGCCGAGGCGGTCGCGCGCGCCTTCGCGTCGGTACCGGAAGCCACCCTCGGCAACCAAGCGCGACGCAGCGACGGCTCGGTCTTCACGGTCGAATCCCTGGCCGCTTATTTCCTGCACGACGTAATCCACCATGTGCACGACGTGCACGGCTGAAGTCGGGCAGTATCGGTCCGAGGCGGGTTCGCGGTCGGGTGGAACTGGAACTCGTTCGGGGGTTCTGTCAATCTGTGTCGACGAATTTTCGATCGAGTACTAGAACGCGTTACAGTTTTCTCGTACTGTGGGTGCAGTCACATAGAAGCCCGTGCATGCGAGAGGTCGACACGAATGAAGACGAAAGGCGCGATCCTGTGGGGGACCGACCAGCAGTGGTCGGTCGAGGAGATCGAGGTCGGCGATCCGGTATCCGGCGAGGTGCAGATCCGGATGGAAACCGCCGGTATGTGCCACTCGGACCACCACATCGTGACCGGCGCGACGCCGATGCCCGCATTCCCGGTCATGGGCGGCCACGAGGGCGCGGGCGTGATCACCAAGCTCGGGCCGAACTGCCCCGCTGATCTGCAGGTCGGCGATCACGTGATCCTGTCGTTCATCCCGGCCTGCGGTCGCTGTCCGGCGTGTGTGAGCGGCAATATGGCGCTGTGCGATCTGGGCGCGGGCCTGCTGATGGGGCAGGCCATCAGCGACGGCACCTACCGGATCCAGGCGCGCGGTGAGAATGTCATCCCGATGTGCCTGCTGGGCACCTTCGCGCCGTATATGACGGTGCACCACACCTCGGTGGTCAAGATCGACCCGAGCATTCCGTTCGAGGTCGCCTGCCTCGTCGGCTGCGGCGTCCCCACCGGCTTCGGTTCTTCCACCCACGTCGCCCAGGTCGCGCCCGGCGAGACCGTGGTGATCGCGGGTATCGGCGGCGTCGGCATGAGCGCACTGCAGGGTGCGGTGCTCTCCGGCGCGTCCAAAGTCGTTGCCATCGACCCGAACCCGTGGAAGCGCGAGCAGGCGCAGAAGTTCGGCGCGACGCACACCTACGAGAGCATGGCCGCCGCGATCATGCCGCTGATGGAGGCCACCGAGGGCCGGATGGCGCAGAAGGTCATCCTGACCATGGGTGAGATGCACGGCGAATACATCGAAGAGGGCCTCATCCTCACCGCCAAGGCCGGCACCCTGGTCGTCACCTCCATGGGCCGCATGGACGAGAACGACGTCAAGCTGAACAGCTTCCTGCTGTCGATGCTGCAGAAGACCGTCAAGGGTTGCATCTTCGGCGGTGGCAACGCCCGCCAGGACGCGCCGCACCTGCTGTCGCTGTACAAGTCCGGCCAGCTGAACCTCGACGATATGGTGACCCGTCAGTACTCCCTGGAGCAGATCAACGAGGGCTACCAGGACATGTTGGACGGCAAGAACATTCGCGGCATCATCAAGTACACCGAGGCCGACTGGTAAATCGCCGCGTCACCGCTCGGCGAGCTACGGAACCAGCACGCCGAGCGGAGACTCGGTCAGACGGGACAGCGAAGCAGGGCGTTGCGGAGGTTGCGGCTGCGGACGTCGTCGAGGACGGCGAGGCCGAGGCGGTTCATCGAGTAGCCGAAGCCGAGACCGGTTGCCGGATCGGCGAATCCGAAGGAGCCGCCGAGGCCCGTGGTGCCGTAGGCGCGTTTATCCGAGCCGAAGCTGAATGAGCCGCGGGATTTGCGGAAGCCCAGGTGATAGCGAGATTTGGTGTGCAACACCAGATCGTCGGCGGGCACATCATCCGCGGCCGTGGCGGCGAGCCGATCGAGCACCGCGTCCTCGATCGGCAGCGCACCGGTGCGACCCGCCGCCGCGCCGTATGTCTTGGCCAGCGACCTGGCATTGCCGACACCGTTGGAACCCGGCATCTCCAACTCGAGCAGCTCGCGCCTGCTCGCCCGCACCGGCGCGCCGATGCGCGGATTGGTCAGTGCCGCATGGGAAAGTCCGCGCTTGGCGAAGATCTCCGCGCCGATGCGCACCGGAATATCGCGCTCGTAGCGCAGGATGTCCACGCCCTCGGTTGCGGCCAGGGTGGCGATCCGTTCCATGCTCTGTTCGGCGGGCAGGCCGATGAAAAAATCCAGGTCGAGCGGTTTCGCGATTTCCTCGGCGAAGATCCGCCCGAGTGTGCGGTGTTCCGGATCGGCGCGGCGCACGAGTTCGCCTTGGTACAGGCCCAGGGTGATGGCGTGATAGCCGTGTCGCGTGCCCGGCCGCCACGCGGGCCGCTGCGCCGCGAGAATCGTTGCGAGACCGTCGAGATCGGCGATCTGCCGCAGCCGCACCACGGTATCGAGTCCGGAAAGTCCGGCCTGATGGTCGATCAGCTGACGCACCGTGACCGTGCCCTTGCCCTGCGCGGCGAACTCCGGCCAGTACTTCGCGACCGGCTCCTCGTAGTCGAGCAGTCCCTTCGACACCATCGTGGCGACCACGAACGCGGCCATACCCTTGGTCGAGGAGAAGACCGGGACGATCGTGTCGCGCTCCCACGGCAGGGTCCGGCGGCGGTCACGATGACCCGCCCACAGGTCGACCACCGGGCGATCGCCCGCATAGACGGCCACGGCAGCGCCGATTTCGCCGTGCCGGGCGAAGTTGCGGCGGAAGGCGTCGGCAACGGGGCCGAAACCGGCCGCCACATCGCCGTGGATGGTGGGTTCGCTCATGATCGGTTGATGGTACCGGCGGTACCGACTTTCCCGTGCAGACGGTGCGGACACGCCGGGAACGGGCGTCTCGTACGCTCATTTCGTGCGTGCATTCGAGCAGATCAAGGAATGGCCGGTTCGACATGCGGCGGCGGGCGTCGTCACCCGCGACGGTGCGCAGACGGCGGGTGACACCGAGCGCGTATTCCCGCTCGCCTCGGTGACCAAGCCGCTGGTCGCCTACGCGGTGCTCGTCGCGGTGGAGGAGGGTGCGATCGAACTCGATCAACCCGCCGGTCCGCCGGGAGCTACCGTCCGGCATCTGCTCGCGCACACTTCCGGCATCGCCTTCGACACCACCGAGGTGATCGCCGCGCCCGGTACGCGGCGCATCTACTCCAGCGCCGGATTCGAAATTCTCGCGGCCTTCGTCGCGGAGCAGACCGGGATCGCGTTCCCGGAGTACTTGCGCGAGGCCGTATTCGAGCCACTCGGCATGACGGCCTCGGTGCTGGCCGGTCCGGCCGGACATGCGGGCCGGTCCACGGCCGCGGATCTGGTGCGCTTCGGTGCGGAACTGCTGGATCCCCGGCTGATTTCGGCGCAGACCCACGCCGAGGCGACCACGGTCGCGTTTGCCGGACTCAATGGTGTGCTGCCGGGTTACGGATCGCAGCGTCCCAACGACTGGGGACTCGGATTCGAGATTCGCGACGGGAAATCACCGCACTGGACCGGCGGATCGAATTCCGCAGGTACCTATGGCCATTTCGGGCAGTCCGGCACATTTCTGTGGGTCGATCCCGAATTAGGGGTGGCGAGTATCGCTTTGAGCGACGAGAATTTCGGCGACTGGGCACGGGAGGCATGGCCCGTCTTTTCCGATGCGGTGATCGCCGAGGTGATCCTCGCTCGGAACTCGGTTGCGAAGTAACAGGTCGGACACGCCTCCGAAGTAACATGTGTAACTCGGGGCACTCCAGTACACTCGGGCAACGCCAGTACGACGGATCGTTGGGGAAGACGTTTCTCGTCGAAGCTGGAGGTGTCAGTGGTGCGCGCATCGAGTCAGTTCGCGGACGCGACGGCGGGTGTGGTCTATATCCACTCATCGCCGGCTGCGCTGTGCCCACATATCGAATGGGCACTCACCTCGGCCCTCGGCTCACCCGCGAAATTGCGCTGGACCGCACAACCCGCCGACGGACAGCTGCGCGCGACCACCGACTGGATCGGTCCGGTCGGCACCGCATCCCGAATTGCCCAATCCTTGCGGTCCTGGCCGGTTCTGCGCTTCGAGGTCACCGAGGACCCCAGCGACGGCGTCGACGGTGAGCGCTACAGCTTCGTGCCCACCCTGGGCCTCTGGCACGGCTCCACCTCCGCCAACGGCGATGTCACCATCGGCGAAATGCGTCTGCGCGCCATGCTGCAGACCAGCAATGAACTCGGCAACTACACCGGCTATGACCTGGCAACCGAACTCGACCGCGCCCTTGGCACCCCCTGGGACGAAGATCTCGAGATCTACCGCTACGGCACCGAATCCGGCGCCGAGGTGACCTGGCTGCGCCGCGACGTCGGCTGAACGGTCACATGGGGCTGGAGTGCGCAACGGCCCTCTCTGCCAACAACTCTCGGCGCAATCAGGGCCGTAGGCCGACACGAAGAAGGCCCCGAACTCGCATTGGTGAGTTCGGGGCCTTCGGTCTGTCTTCAGCCCTGCTGACGGTTGAACTCGCCATCCTTCGCGCCCGCGACAAAGGTATCCCACTCGCCGGGTGCGAAGACCAGCGCTGGGCCGGTCGGGTTCTTCGAGTCTCGAACGCCGACGTGTCCACCCTCGAGGAACGCGACCTCAACGCAATCCTTGCCCCCACCGCTGCGGCTGCTCTTGAACCACTTGGCCCCGGACAGATCAACGTTCACGCGCGTACTCCCTTGCTACCTGGCGAAGCAGGCTCTTGCTGTTGGCGACGTCCAGTGAGGTTCGCTGGATGGTCTCGTAGGCACGACGATACCGGTCGAGATCCTTTATTCGCTCGAGGTACATATCCCCGGCGTACGACTCGACGTAGACGACGCTCGGGGCGTTCGGCCGCCCCTTACCGTCGTGCCCGAAGTCCAGGATGGTGAACGGACCGGGCGCGATGCCGAGTGGGAATCCGGCCGTGAATCGTTGCAAGCGCACTGTCACATTGGCGGGCATGTCTGCGAGGTGCTGTAGCTGTTCGGCCATGACGGCTGGCCCGCCGACCACGTATCGCAGACAGGCCTCATTGAAGATCACTTCAACTCTGGCCGGTCGGGTCTTGCGTGTGATCAGGGCTTGTCGCTTGGTCCTCAGTTCGATGCGGCGGTCGAGTTCTTCGGTGGTGATGCCGGGGAAGAAGTTTCGATCCAGCGCCCGGGCGTAGTCCGGCGTCTGGAACAGCCCCGAGATCACGTCTGGCCGGTAGCAGCCCATCTGTTGGGCGCTCGACTCCAGGCCGACGTACAGGTCGAAATTTCCGGGAATGAGGTCGTCGAAGGCGTGCCACCAGCTCTTGACCGATGCCTGCATGGCCAGGCCCTTGAGGGCGGCGGTCATATCGGCGTCCATATCGTAGATGCGGCAGAGCGCTTCCACGTCGAGTTCGCGGACCTTCGGCGATTGGCCCTTCTCCACGCGTTGCAGCTTGCTCGTGGACCACTGCATCATCGGCGCGACCTGCTCGAGAGTCATGTTCGCCGCCGAGCGCGCATCACGGAGGTATTGCCCAAGCTGACGCCTCGGCAGGGTGGTGTCGTTGTCTTCAGTCACGCTCCCTCACTTCTCATTACGCCCGTGGGGGCTTGTCGTCATGGGAAAAGTCTGGGACATCGGCGGCAAAAGCTCTGGCACTTTGAGAAAACTACTCATGAAAACCCATGGCGGGCTTGCTGGGAGGGATAGCGCGGTGTGTTCTTGAACTGCGCCCGAAGAGAGGTCTCCTGCTCTCGAGAAGGTTCAGGGGGTCGGGTGCGCCCAAGCCAATCCAACGCAAGCAGAGGTCTAAAACGTATGGACCACATAGCTTTTGGCGACACACCGGTTTCCCGCTGCCACTTCTACCGGCGGGTGTGCGATCTACCTGCCACGATCGACCCACCCAATCTTGGGCGAATCATTATGAAAGCCGAGCATGTTTGGGCGCTCATCATGCCCGGACATCTCGGCCAGGCGGTCAAATCGCTTATAGAACAACAGGGTTCGGATATCGGGCCGATTCTGTCGCACCAACTGCTCGGGTCGGTGGACATACCTCGTGCGCCCGGACATCCCTGATGACGTGCGCCTTTTCGCGGAGATGTTCCGCCTCGACGTCTCCGTTGTGCGCACCGGCGGCACTATCGCCCTTCCATCACCCACAAATCAATGTGCCGAGTTCCGGCGCTGGGTAGAACCACCACGATGCACATTTCGCCCCTCCGGCCTCGTCATCGTCGACTCGATCCGCGCGTGCACAGGTCAGCCGAAGCGACGAAGGGCCGCGAATGCCTGAGTGCACGTGTGGGCCATGGATCAAGGTATCCCTTTGCGGCGCAGCGATATTCAGCGCCAGCACCGGGAAGTTGGTGTCGGTGGCATGCCCGTCGAGACTGTGCGCGGGCATGGTCGCGATTGTCGATGACCGCATCGCCGATCACACGCCGATCATGCCGAACCCGCAGCCGTGCCCGTGGGTCGGTATGCGGGTCGCCGACGACCGCGCCGATTTCGATACTCGCTGCATCGGAGTTGTGCGCCATGGATGAGGTTGAACGGCAACGTAAGTCTGAGATAGCGCCGTCGGTGGTGGCGTTGCTCGCGGTCTTCCACGAGCACACGCTGGAAAAGCTGGCACTCGCCCCGGTCGACAGCGTTGTGCTCCGCCACACCGCCGAAGGGATCACCGAGATCGATGAGGACGGCTGGTGCGCCGAGTACGACGACAGCCTCGAAGAGGATGCGATCGAAGTCCTGCCCATCAGAGTCATCGATACCGAGAACCCATGAGCGCGAATGTATCTCCGCGCCCGACAGAGCCGGACGTGCATCTGAGTGTCTTCCTGCACGGCGCCCGATTCGACTTCACCGCCTGCCTGACCGCCGCATTGATCTTCGTGCGCGAGCACCAAGCGCAGCATTACGTCGATGCCGTCACCATCGATCTCGGCGACACCAGCCGCTACCCTCGCCTTCCGTGCGAGCGCCTCTACCTTGGCCCGTGACCTGAGCGACCAAATAGGGGGCTTGTGGGAGCATCGCGCGAGAATGTGCTGGTGCAGGGGTGCTCTCGCTGTTTGGCCGCCACCGATACATTCTCGGCTGCTGCGCTATCTCTTTCAGGGATCCTTGGTTTCGGATAGCAATTCGAGCGGGTGTGTGTGCATCGGGATGGTGCGGTGTGCGCCTCAGCCGATCAAGTGCTCCAGTGCGAGCTGTTGCAGTCGGACGAAACCGAAGTCTCGTTCGGCTGCCTTGTCCGGGTCGAAACCTTCGTCGTCGCGCAGGAATTCCTCGATCGATTCGCCGTCGTCGAGGGTGGTGTGCGCCAGGTCGAGGACGCCGGAGTAGGCCATCGCCTCCTGGACGCGGGGATCGGCGCGGAAGGTGCGCGCCTTGTCCGCCAGCTTCAGGTAGGTCGCCATACAGGCCTTGGCCGATTCCCATACGCCGGTGAGGTGTTCGGTGCGTGAGGGCTTGTAGTCGAAGTGCCGTGGTCCGGTGTAACGCGGGGCGTCCGGATAGCCGGGGAAACCATTTTCGAGCAGGTCGACGGTGAAGAATGCGGAGACCAGATCGCCGTGTCCGAAGACCAGGTCCTGGTCGTACTTGAGACCGCGCTGGCCATTGAGGTCGATGTGGAACAGCTTGCCGCTCCACAATGCCTGGCCGAGGGCGTGCGTGTAGTTGAGGTTGGCCATCTGTTCGTGGCCGGTTTCCGGATTGAGGCCGACGATATCGCCGTGCTCCAATTCGGCGATCAGGGCGAGTGCGTGCCCGACGGTGGGCAGGAAGATATCGCCGCGTGGCTCATTGGGCTTGGGCTCCAATGCGATTCGCAGGTCATAACCCTGTGACTTGATGTATCCGGCAACCGTATCCAAACCCTCTTTGTAGCGCTCGAACGCGGCGAAGATGTCCTTGGATCCGTCGTATTCGCTGCCCTCGCGGCCGCCCCACATCACGAAGGTGGTGGCGCCGACCTGCGCGGCCAGATCCACCGCGCGCAGGATTTTGCGCAGACCGAAGCGGCGGATCGAGCGGTCGTTGGCGGTCAGCCCGCCGTCCTTGAAGACCGGATGGGTGAAGGTGTTGGTCGTGACCATCTCGATGGTGAGACCGCAGCGATCGGTCGCTTCTTTGAGCCGGGCGAGGTTACGCTCCTTGGTGGCCTCGTCGGCATCGAACGGGAATACATCGTTGTCGTGGAAGGTGATTCCCCAGACGCCGAGTTCGGCCAGGCGTTCGGCGTACTCCCACGGTGTGAGTGCCGGTCGGGTCGGCAGGCCGAACGGGTCGGTACCCGTCCAACCGACCGTCCACAGGCCGAAGGAGAATTTGTCGTCAGTGGTGGGTTGACGGGTCACGCGATGCCTCCAGGTGTGTTTACGACGGACCCCAGCTTCCGGTGTACCCCTCGGCGAAGTACGCCGCGCCGCGTACGGATTCGGTGAGCATCGCGAGTTCACCACGTTGGCGTTCGAGATCGAAAGGGGACGCGCCGTCGATCGAGTGCAGCAGGGTCGTCGCCCAGTAGGAGAAATGCTGAGCCTTCCACACTCGATCGAGTGCGCGGTCGGTATAGCGACGCAGCGATTCGTCGGTCCCCCGGGCGAAGTATTCGTCGATGACCTCGTGCAGTACGCGCACATCCGCGAGCGCGAGATTCAACCCCTTCGCGCCGGTCGGCGGGACGGTGTGGGCGGCATCGCCTGCCAGCAGGAGTCTGCCGTGGCGCATCGGCGCGGTGACGAACGAGCGGAACGGCAGCACCGTCTTTCCACTGATCGGCCCCTCTTGCAGTGCGAAACCATTGCCGTTGACGCGGCGGCGCATCTCGGCCCAGATTCGTTCGTCATCCCAGTCTTCGGGGCGTTCGGTGGGCGCGCATTGGAAATACATCCGCTGCATAGTCGACGTGCGCTGGCTGACCAGGGCGAAGCCGTGTTCGGAGCGGGCATAGATCAGTTCCGGATGCGACTGCGGCGCCTCGGCGAGGAAGCCGAACCAGGCGAAGGGGTATTCGCGGAACCATTCGGTGCGCAGGCCATCCGGGAAGGCGTGACGGCAGATCGAACGTGAACCGTCGGCCCCGACGATCAGATCGGCTGCCAGCCGGGCCAGGCGGCCGTCCGCCTCGGTGAACGTCACCATCGGAGGATCGATGGAGACCTCGGTATCCCGTACGCCATAGCGGACATCACCGCCATCGGTCTTGCGGCGGTCGGCGAGATCGATGAACACATCGGTCTGCGGATACAGCCACACGGATTCGCCGACCAGTTCCCGGAAATCGATCCGATGGTTGTCACCGTCGAAGCGCAGCACCACACCGTCGTGCCGGTCGCCGTCGGTGAGTACGCGATCGGAGACGCCGGAATCCACCAGCATGCGTACCGAACCCGCCTCCAGGATGCCCGCGCGAATGGTGGTCGCGATCTCCTCGTGCGTGCGGACATCGATGACGACCGAGTCGATTCCGGAGCGATGCAACAGATGTGACAGCAGCAGACCCGCCGGGCCCGCGCCGACAATGGCGACTTGCGTGCGCGTAGTCCTCATAGGGCGAACCCCTTCGAAGTGTCCAGGGTGGCGGCCGGTTCCACCGACCGAGTGCTGAACCGGGACACCGCCGTCATCGCGAGCATGCCGACGCCCGCGACCGCGGCGAAAAAGTAGAAGCCCCACGGGTATGCGGATCCGGCGACGATGAGCCAGCCGGTAATACTCGGACCGAATATCGCGCCCAGTCGACCCACACTCGAGGTGAGGCCGAGCGCGGTAGCCCGCACCTCGGCGGGATATACCTGCGTGACGTAGGCGTAGATGAGCGCCTGCGCCGAGAACACGAAGATGCCGGTGACCAGTACCAGCGCATTGAGGAGCACGGTGCTGGAGACTTTGACGCTCAACATGGCCAGCAATATGGCGGCGGCCGCAAACCAAACGAGGACAATCGGTTTCGTGCCGCGGCGGTCCGCGAGCGGACCGGCGATCAGCAGCCCGACGATCGCACCGACATTCAGCACCAGCAGCAGCGTCAACGAGGTCGACATGTTGTACCCGGCGTCACGCATCAGCTTCGGCAACCAGGTGTTGAGTCCGTAGACCAGCAGCAGGCCCATGAACGAACCGACCCACACCCCGAGTGTCGTGCGCAGATAACGCGGTGCGAGCAGCACGGTCGGCCGAACCCGTTCCGGAGCGGCCTTGGCGGCCAGATATGCCTCGGATTCGGGAAGTTCGGCCCAGATCAGCGGCAGCAGCAGGAATCCCGCGATGCCGCCGAGATAGAACAGCGGCTGCCAGTGCGGAACGAGCTGTAGCGCGAGGAGCGAGGTGAGCACCGCGCCGACGTGATAGCCGGTCATCGTGATGGTGCCGATGAAGGCACGGCGGGTGGCGGGTACCTGCTCGGCCATGAAGGTCAGCGCCGTCGGCAGACAGGCGCCGAGCCCGATCCCGGCCAGTAGGCGGAATACGCCGAAAACGGTGATGGATCCGGCCACGGGGACGGCGGCGGTGAATGCCGAGAACAATGCGATCGAGGCGAGAAGCACCTTGCGGCGGCCGTAGCGGTCGGCGATCGGCCCGACCACCGCGGCGCCGATGGCGACGCCGACCAGCGAGATCGTTGCGGCGAATGTCGCACGCGCCGCGGTGAATCCGATGTGGTGGTGCTCGATGAGGGTGGGAATGACGGCGCCGAGCACGACCAGGTCGTAGCCCTCGAGCAGGACGATGAGCCAGCACAGCACGGCCGGCCACGACGACAGCTTGTTCATGATGATTCGTTTCTGCAGATTCGGACCGGTCATAGCGGGCCCTGATTGTGATGGCTCTCACGCTAGAATGACCGCCAATCAGAAATCCAATTGATATTTTTCTCGATCCACATAGAGGAGATCTATGGCAGCCGAGTTCGATCTGAACCTGGTGCGCACCTTTGTGCTGCTGTACGAGACCAGGAGTGTCACGGCCGCCGCGGACCTGCTCGGGGTCACCCAGCCGACGGTCAGTTACGGGCTCGGCAAATTGCGGCGGCGGCTGCGCGACGAACTGTTCGTGCGCGGCCCGGGTGGACTGGTACCGAGCGCGGAGGCCGAGCGGCTGTATCCACCACTGCGCGCGGCAATCGCGGGCGTCGACGAAACGCTCGGCACCGCAACCGAATTCGATCCGAATCGACCGGCACGGTTTACGCTCGGGCTCTCCGATCTCGGCGAGGTGACGGTGCTGCCGCTGGTGCTCGCGGAACTCGCGGTACGGGCACCGCGGGTGACCCTGCAGGTCGAGGCCTTCGATGTCGATACCGCGACCGATCGGCTGGCCCGCGGCGAGGTCGACGCGATGGTGGCCAGTCCGATCCTCGATTCACCTCGGCTGACTCGGACGCCGCTGTTCAGCGAGGGCTATGCCGGGCTGGTCGCGGCGCGCCACCCTCGGCTGCGCGGTGACGGGCCCACCCAAGCCGAACTGGATCGTGAGCGGCATATCGTCGTCGAGGGCGTGACGGGCCACCCCGGCCCGCGCAAGGCGCTGCGCGAGCACCATCTCGAAGACCGCGTCGCGGTGCGCGTCACCCGATTCGCCACCCTGCCCTATGTGGTGCAGGACAGTGAGCTGGTCGCGATCGTGCCCGAACGGGTGGCACACGCTTTGGCGCGCACCCATCCCGTGCGCGTGTTCACCCTTCCGTGGCCCATCGAGCCGGTGGAGGTGGCGGCCTATACCCGGCGCGCTCCCGGCCGGGCGGCGGCCCAGGGTTGGTTTCTGGAGGTGGTTCGGGCGGCGCTGGAGAATCTGCCGTCGGTCAGCCCAGCCGCGTAATCGGTTTCGCGGCGGTGAGATCCGCTTCGATTCGGTGCGCGGCCGTCTGCAGCCGCGGAATCAGTTCGGCCCGAATGGATTCGATGCTGCGGCGGGAGGCGTGCGTCGAGATATTGATCGCGGCGATCACGCCCGATCGATCGCGGATGGGGGCCGCGACCGACCGCAGACCTTCCTCCAATTCCTGGTCGACGATGGAAAAGCCCTGTGCGCGAACCGTTTCCAAGGCGGCGCGCAAGGCGTGCTGATCGGTGATGGTATTGGCGGCCAGCCGGGCCAGTGGTGTGCGCGCCAGATAGGCGTCGAGCTCGGCAGCCGGGAGTCCGGCCAGCAGGATATGGCCCATGGAGGTGGCGTAGGCGGGGAAACGGGTGCCGATATTGATGCTGACGGTCATGATCCGGGATGCGGCGACCCGGGCGACGTACACCACATCCGGACCGTCGAGCACCGATACCGAGCTGGATTCGTGCACGTCGGCGGAGAGCTGTTCGAGATGCGGCTGCGCCACCTCGGACAGGCTCATGCTGGACAGATACGAATAGCCCAGTTCCAGCACCTTCGCGGTGAGCGAGAAGCGTTTGCCGTCGGTTCGGACGTAGCCGAGATCGGCGAGGGTCAACAGGAACCGGCGTGCGGCGGCGCGGGTGAGTCCGGTCAGGCGCGCGACATCGGAGAGCGTCAGCTGCGGGTTCTCGGCGTCGAATGCCTTGATGACCGCGAGGCCGCGTTCGAGCGACTGCACATAGTGGGTGCCGCGCCGGTCGTCGTCGTTACCGCCGGTCGTCATCGTCGTCCTCCTCGACAGGGTGCTACAGGGCGGTATCGTCCCCGAGTTCGGCCAGCACCTGCTGCCCGATCGCGAAGGCGGCATTGGCCGCGGGCACGCCCGCGTAGGCGCCGGTGTGCAGCAGTACTTCGGCGATCTCGGCGGCGGTGAGACCGTTGGTGATCGCGGCGCGGACATGCATCGCGATCTCCTCGTGCCGCCCGAGGGCGGTGAGCACCGCAAGGGTAACGCAGCTGCGGGTGCGCCGGTCCAGGCCCTCGCGGGTCCAGATCGAGCCCCAGACCGACTCGGTGATGTACTCCTGGAACGGCCTGGTGAATTCGGTGGTCCTGGCGACGGCGCGATCGACGTGATCGTCGCCGAGCACTTCACGCCGGACCGCCATGCCGCTATCGGCTCGTTCGTTCACGAGTCCTCCTTCAGGTGAGCGAGAATCAGATCGTTGACCGCCTCCGATGCCTCGGCACTGGCCAGATGTGCACCGGGGCCGACGATTTCGAGGCGCGCGTGCGGGATCGTGTGCGCGATGCGCTGTCCGTGCTCCGGTGGAATGGCCGGATCCTGGGCACCGGCGATCACGAGTGTGGGTGCGGTGATCGATGACAGCTGGTCCGCGATATTCATCGTTTCGATTGCCGCGCAACAGGATGCGTAGCCGTCGGAGTCGGTGGCCGCGACCATTTCCTCGTAATAGCGGGTGCGCTCCGGATGGTCCACGCGCCACTCCGGGGTAAACCAGCGTTGAACGACTGCGTGTGAAATCGACTGTGTCCCTTCGGCTCTGACCAGTGCCGCCCGTTCGGCCCAGCCGCTGGGCGGGCCCAGTTCGGCGGAGGTGCAGCACAGCGTGAGCGTGCGCAGCCGGTCCGGCACGTGCTCGCCGAGCCACATGCCGACCATGCCGCCGAGGGAGAGTCCGACGAAATGCGCTCGCCCGACCCCGAATCGGTCGAGCAACCCGATCACATCGGAGCCCAGATCCGTCAGCGTGTACGGGCCAGGGGGGACCGGGGATCCGCCATGTCCGCGGTGGTCGTAGCGCAATACCCGATACCCGGCGGCGGTCAATGCGGTGACCTGCGGATCCCACATCCGCAGGTCGCTGCCCAGTGATCCGCTCAGTACGACGGGTTCGCCGTCGTCGGGACCGTTCGTGAGGCAGTTCACCTCGACGGCGCTCACGACTGCGCCTGCCGAATCCGCAGGCTGCCACTGGGCGTCAGCGCGACCGGTTGGTAGTCATCGGGACCATTCAGGGGGCAGTTCACCTCGACGGCTCCTCCGACCGTGCCTGCCGAATCAGCAAGCCGCCCCGGCGATCTACGCGCGACTGGTTCCTTGTGGGGACCATCCGGGATGCGGTGCATCACTACCACGCTCATGACTCCGCCTCGCTGGTGCTCGGCTTTTGGGTGGCCAAGGTGACGATTGGTCGGTCGCTCATGATCGGTCCTGCCAGTCTTCGAGTGCTCGTTCGATGAACTTGCGCGTCGACCCGAGGTACCGCGCCGGATCGAGCAGTCTTTCGATCTGTTCGCGTTCCAGATACTTCCCGACCACCGGATCGGCGGCGAGCAGATCGGCGAGTGGGTCTGCACCGGCGAGAGCGGCCTGGCAGCACTGCGTGACGGCATCGCCCGCGGTATGCCTGCCGACCTCCCCGTCGGATGTCGAAACCAACTCGGCCACCACGTTTTCCGCGAGTGCGAGGCCGCCGGTGAGTTCGAGGTTGGCGCGCATGCGCTGTGGATCGACTCGAAGTCGCTCCAGGCTGATACGCAGCCAATGCACCGCGGAACCGGTGGTCCGCAGCAATTCGACATAAGGTCGCCATTCCGCATGCCACGAGCCTGCCGCGCGCTGATGTTCGTGTGCGGCCGCGCCGAGCAGTGCGGCAACCAAACCCGGTGCCTGCCCGGCGGATCCGGCGGCAAGCACGGCGGCGACCGGATTGCGTTTGTGCGGCATGGTCGAGGAGCCGCCCGTACCCGCCGGGCCCTCCTCGTGGACTTCCGCGACCTCGGTCTGCGCCAGCAGGGTGATATCGCGGGCGATCTTGGCCACCGCCGCACAGGTCTGACCGAGCGCTCCGGCGATCTCGGCGATGCGGCCGCGCTCGGTATGCCACGGCAGGGCCGGTTCGGCCAATCCGAGCTGCCGCGCGAGTTCGCTCAGGACGGCAATCCCGTTGTCGCCCAAGGAAGCCAGTGTGCCTACCGCCCCGCCGAACTGCACCGCCAAGCGGTGGCGCCGGATGTCGTCGAGCCGGTCCCGCGCCGCGGCGATACCGCCGAGCCAGCCCGCCCCGGTGAGGCCGAAGGTGACCGGCGGGCCCTGCTGGAGCAGGCTGCGCCCGGCCAGCACGGTGTCGGCGTGGATTCCGGCGAGGTGCGCCAGCTGGGCCGCGCATGCGCGCAAGTCGTCATCGAGCACCGTCAGCGCCCGGTGCGTCACCAGCATGGCGGCGGTATCGCCCACGTCCTGGCTCGTCGCGCCGAGGTGCACATATCCGGCCGCATCGCCCGCGACGCGTGCGGTCAGTGCCCGCACCAGCGGCCCGGCCGGATTGCCGATGCCGACCGCCTGCGCACCGAGCTCAGCGATGTCGTAATCATCTGCAATGCAACAGCTTTGGATCGCGGCGGCGGCCTCGGATGGAACGACCCCGGCCGCGGCCGAGGCGGCCGCCAGCGCGCCTTCGAAGTCGAGCATGGCCTGCACCCATGCCCGGTCGCCGACCTGCGCCGCGACCGGACCGGCCGCGAGCACAGCGTCGAACAACCCGTCAGACATCGAAGAACACCGTCTCGCGCTCACCTTGGAGGTACACGTCGAAAACATAGCCATCGGGACCGTCGGCGGCGATCAGCGTGCCACGACGCTCCGGCGGCACCGCGGCCAGCACCGGATCGGTCGCGTGCTGATCGGCGTGCTCGGGGAAATAGATGCGGGTGACCACTCGATGCAGCAGACCACGGGCGAACACCGACACATCGATATGCGGGGCCTGCCCGTCACCGAGTGCGCCGGGAACGACGGTGTAGACAGCGAATTCGCCCGCTCGGGTGTCGCTGCGTGCGAATCCGCGGAAGTATTCGCGGACACCGCGACCGTCGTCGGGATGCGCGATATGCCCGTCCGGGTCGGCCTGCCAGATCTCGACCATGGCGTCATCGATCGGCTCGCCGACGGCGTCGAGTACCCGGCCGCGAATCCACACGGCCTCGGGTGTGCCCAGCGGTACGGCATACGGGCCGTCGTCCCACGTCAGTCCGATGTGCAGGTAGGGGCCGACGGTTTGCGAAGGCGTGGTGGGCAGATTAGTCATCGTCCTCGTCGTCCTCGAAAGGCGTGGCGTCGCGGCCACGCAATACGATGTCGAACTCGAACGCCAGCGCCCGCTCGGGTTCGCTGCGGTCGAGATCGAAGCGGCTGATCAGCAGTGGGCGAGCGGCCTCGGGCACCGAGTTGAAGATGGGGTCCTGGGCGAACAACGGATCGTCCGGAAAATACATCTGGGTGACCAGTCGCTGGGTGAAGGCGCGCCCGAACAGCGAGAAGTGGATGTGCGCGGGCCGCCAGGCATTGTGGTGGTTGCGCCACGGATAGGCGCCGGGCTTGATCGTGGTGAACTCGTAACGGCCAGCGCCGTCGGTGAGCGTGCGCCCGGCGCCGTCGAAGTTGGGATCCAGCGGACAGTCCCACGCGCCCCGGTCGTGGCGGTACCGGCCACCGGCATTGGCCTGCCAGATCTCGATCAGCGAGTTGGGGATCGGCTTGCCGTCACCGTCGAGCAGTCGGCCGTGCACGATGATGCGCTGCCCGAGCGGTTCCGCGCGGTGCTGCGCGGTCAGGTCGTTATCGGTCTCGGCGAGCCGGTCCGCGCCGAGCACCGGAGCGGTGAGTTCGGTCAGCCGCTGCGGCAGCAGGACCAGCGGCTCTTTCGGATGCCGAAGGGCGGTGGACTTGTAGTCCGGGGAGTCCAGCGGCGGGTGGGTGCCTGCCGGATCCTTTCTATAGCCTTGCAGCGCACGGGTTTTCATGATGTCGCCTCCAGAACAACGGCCAGCCCCTGGCCGACGCCGATACACAATGCGGCCAGTCCCCACCGGCTGCCGCTACGCCGCATTTCGCGGGCGAGTTGGTTGATGACGCGTCCGCCCGACGCGCCGAGCGGGTGGCCGATCGCGATCGCACCACCGTTGACATTGACGATGCCGGGATCCAACTCCGGCCAATCGGCCAGGCAGGCAAGCGATTGCGCGGCGAAGGCCTCGTTCAATTCGACCACGCCGAGATCGGCCGAACCGATTCCCGCGCGCCGCAGGGCGATGCGCGCCGCTTCGACCGGACCGATACCGAACACGTCCGGATCGACGCCGGCCGCGCCGCGTCCCGCGATCCGCGCCAAGGGGGCGCGGCCGAGCCGATCGGCCAGGGCTTCGTCACCGAGCAGCAGGGCGGAGGCGCCGTCGTTCAGTGGTGAGGCGTTTCCGGCGGTGACGGTGCCGTCCGGCCGGAACGACGGTTTCAAGCCCGCCAACCGCTCGACGGTCGTTTCCGCCCGCAGCGACTCGTCGCGAGCCAGTTCGGTGCCGGGCACGGCGACGACATGATCGTCGTAGAAGCCGTTGTCCCAGGCCTTCGCGGTGAGCTGATGGCTGCGCGCGGCGAATTCGTCCTGCGCCGCACGCTCGATTCCGTAACGGCCCGCGAGGATTTCGGTGCTCTCGCCCAAGGACACCGTCCACTGCGCGGGCATTGCCGGATTCACCAGCCGCCAGCCCAATGTGGTGGAGTGCAGTGTTTCGTTGCCAGCTGGAAATCCCTTGGCAGGCTTGGACATAACCATGGGCGCGCGGCTCATCGATTCGACGCCGCCGACGACAACCGTTGCCGCATCGCCGGTTTCGATCATCCGGGCGGCCTGCACCGCGGCGTCCATACTCGACCCGCACAGCCGGTTCACGGTCGTGCCGGGCACCGAGGTCGGCCAATCCGCCAGCAGCGCTGCCATGCGTGCCACATTGCGATTATCCTCGCCCGCCTGGTTCGCCGCCCCGAAGACGACCTCGTCCACCGTCGCGGGATCCAGCTCGTTGCGCTCCGCGAGCGACCGCAGCACGGCAGCGGCGAGGTCATCGGGCCGGATGCCGCTCAGCGCACCGCCGTACCTGCCGAACGGGGTGCGCATACCGTCGTAGAGAAATGCGCTGGTCATGAGGCGGCTTTCAGTGCTCGCAGGGTGGTGAGTTCCATGGCCGTCGGTGGCTCGCCGATTTCGAGATCCGGCGCGACCCGCAGTTGCCACCCGGTGGCCTCGCGGACCTGCTCGACGGTCACGCCCGGATGCACCGCCACGAGGATCAACTCGCCGGTGTCGTCGGGCCGCATCACTCCGAGGTCGGTGATCACCAGGGTCGGGCCCGCGCCGCGCAGGCCGAGCCGGGCGCGCTCGCCGTTACCGCGACCGTGCCCGATTGAGGTGATGAAGTCGACCTGCTCGACGAAGGATCGGCGCGACTGGCGCACGACGACGAACACCTCGCCACAGGAGGCGGCGATCTCGGGCGCGCCACCGGCTCCCGGCAGGCGGACCTTGGGATGGGTGTAGTCGCCGCCGATGACGGTGGTGTTGATATTGCCGTACTTGTCGAGCTGCGCGGCTCCGAGGAACCCGATATCGATCCGACCCGGCTGCAGCCAGTAGTTGAAAATTTCCGGCACGCTGATCACGGCGTCGGCGGTCTCGGCGAGCACACCGTCACCGATGGAAGCGGGCAGCCGATCCGGCTTCGAACCCAATGTTCCGGATTCGTAGATGAGGACCAGATCGGGCGCGTGGGTGTTGCGTGCGAGATTGGCGGCCGTCGACGGCAGCCCGATCCCGACGAAACACCGTTTGCCCGCACCGAGTGCCCTGGCGGCGGCGATCGTCATCATCTCGTCGGCGGTGTATGCCGTTTCCATTGTGGCGGTGCGGGTTTCGGCGATGGTCATACTGTCTCCGTGGTGGCGGTGTACACGTTTTCGTCGAGCCAGCGGGTGAAGTGGTCTCGGTCTCGGCCGATCGCGTCCCATGCCTCGTAGTAGGCGTTGTCGCGTTCGGAATAGCCCTGCGCGTAGGACGGATGCGCGCCACCGGGCACCTCCGCGACGGCGGTCACCGCCCACGCGGGCAGCACGATCGCGCCGGGCACCGGTGTCAGTTCGTCGACGATCTCCTCGACCGTGACCAGGCTGCGGCGGGCGGCGAGCACCGCCTCCTTCTGCACCCCGAGCAGCCCCCACAGCTGCACATTTCCGGCCCGATCGGCGCGCTGGGCGTGGATGACCGTGACATCGGGATTGATCGCCGGAACCGCGGTCAGCTGCTCACCGGTGAACGGGCAGGTGATCGGTTTGATGGTGTCGGTGACCGTCGGCAGATCGGTGCCGACGTATCCGCGCAGCACAGCGAACGGCAATCCGGACGCCCCCGCGACATAGCGATTCGCCATACCGGCGTGGCTGTGCTCTTCGATATCCAACGCCGTGGGCCAGGCATGCTGTACCGCGTCGCGGAACCGGTGCAGCGAGCCGACGCCCGGATTGCCGCCCCAGGAAAAGATCAGCTTGCGTGCGCAACCGGCCCCGATCAGCTGGTCGTAGACGATGTCCGGCGTCATCCGCACCAGCGTCAGATCCCGCCTGCGCTGGCGGATGATCTCTTGCCCGGCGGCCACCGGGATCAGATGTGTGAACCCTTCCAGCGCGACCGTATCGCCGTCGCGGACGAGTTCGCCGACCGCAGCTGCCAAGGAGGCAATCCTGGCCATATCACTCCTCATTCGAAATCGTGGAAACGCGACCGAGCCGAATCCAGCACTTGCCCGGGGTGGATCGCACCGCGGCGAAGGCTCGATCGGCGTCGTCGAGTGCGAATTCGGCCTGCAGCACCCGGCTCGGTGCGATCGCACCGGAGTCGAGCAGGGCCGTGGTGTCGGCGAAATCGCTCGGGGTCATCGATCTTGTGCGCAATACGTACATTTGGTTGCTATGCGAACAGCATAAGCCGAATCCGATGGCGACTCAAGTCCCATATATCGATTGATGGCATGGTCGAGGACAAACTCGGCGCGGCCGCCGCCAGCGGCTGGATCGGCGGTGCGCTCGAGTACTACGACTTCTTCATCTACGCGCAGGCCGCCGCGCTGGTCTTCCGGTCGAGCCGTTCTGGCGTCCCTGGCCACCTCCGGCGTCGGCTACGTCGCCCGGCCGCCGGGCGCATTCGTGCTCGGTCACTGGGGTGACCGGCACGGCCGCAAGAACGTGCCATGATCGTGGAGCACGCACCGTTCGGGCGACGCGGATTCTTCACCGGCTTCGCGCTGCCAGGGGCAGGCCGGTCGAATCCATACTGCCGCAGCGTTTTTGCCGATTTCGGCGCTGTTGCCCGATGACGCGTTCCAATCGTGGGGTCGGCGAATTCCGTTCCTGCTCAGCGTCGTTGTGCTGTTCCCCGGTTATCTGATCCGGCGCCGGTCGCGACGAAACTCCCGCATTTCAGGCCGAGCAGGCACAGCAGGAGATCGTCGCCTCGCCCCGCTGTCACGCGAGGATTACTCGCGCCTGCGCGCCGAGGCGATCGCGGCGTAAGAATGCGCGGTGCGGGTGGGTCAGGCGGCGAAGAGGCCGACCAGGGTGCCACTCGCGATGACGTGGTCCGTGATGGTGGAGCGGACCACGTCGGCCGTGGTTTCCTTGGTGAATCCGGGCTTTTGGTCCAGGGCGTAGAGGCGGAAGAAGTACCGGTGCGGCTGGTCGCCGACCGGCGGTCGCGGACCGCTCCAGCCGATTTCGCCGAAGTCATTGGGACCTACGACGGCCGTGGGCGGCGGCGCGTCCGCCCGGACACCGGTCGCGTTCGGCGCGATGCCGGTCATCAGCCAGTGGGTGAACGGGCCGCCCGGTGCGTCCTCGTCCTCACACAACAGGACGAGCTCTTCGGCGTCGTCGGGGATGCCACTCCACTCGAGCGGCGGGACCACGTTTCCGCCGTCGTAGGAGTAGCGGTCCGGGATCGTCGCGTGGTCGGTGAACGCGGCACTGTGCAGGTCCGCGCGGGCCGGCGTCCGTTGCACGTCGGATCGCTGGCTGGTGGGATTCGCCATAGTTTCCTCCGGTCGATCGATGGTTCGAAGGCTGCCTCGGAATCGGAGAGGTTCGCGCTGATCTCGTACTCGCCGAGCAGCGTCAATGTGCGGGTTACCGCTGGACTATCGGTTAAACCGTGGCTAATAGACGGCCTCGTACTTACCGGCCTGATCCGATGACATACCGGCCAGCCGCTGATCGATGCGCGCGAGCGTATCCGAGAGTGACTCGACCGACCGTTCCAGTCGATCCAGCCGGTCGGCTGTACCGTGCCTGGCCGTCTTGGGTGGGGCCGTTTCGGGGGACAACAGGAGCTCGCGCAGTGTGGGTGGCAGTTGTTCGAGGGCGTGCTCCAGCGTGCCCGGGGAGAACCGGTCCCGCAGCGCCGCGCTCAAACAGGTCACCGTAAACGGCACATCGCCGTCGGAGATCGTGGCCTCCGCGGCGAAGAGCTGGACGAATTCGGATTGGTCGTAGCGTTTCGGCACGTCGCTCGGACGCCAGCCCTCGTAGTAAATGCCGCGCAACAGCTCCGGGAGCTGCGCGCCGAGATGCGCTGCCGCATCCACCGTCAGACGGTCACGCACCGTATGCAACCACGCGCGGAGCACGCGGTACGCGTAACGGCGATCACTGGTCCCCAGGCACTCCATAACGGTGTCGAGCCAGATTCGCGCTGTCTGTTCGGTGTGGGCGAATGGGTCACCTCCGCGGTTCATTTCGCCTTCCCTTCGGTCTCGTGAATCCACTTCCCAGGGTAGGCCGATCGAACCCGTTGTATATGCCATAACCGCAGCTCACGCCTATCCGGCTGGCCTGCGCTCCAGATCGGGCAGCGCCGTGGCGTAGCGGTCTTCGAGTTCGTCGAAGGCGTCACCGAGGTAGCGGGTGAGACTGGCGACATCGGGGAGGGCGGTGCGGCATGCGATGAAGCCGAAGTGCAGCCGACCGTCGTAGGACACCGCGGTGATATTGAGTGCTTCTCCCTTGAACAGCAGCGACAGGGGATACATCCCGACCATCCGTGCTCCGGCGAGATAGAGCGGCCGGTCGGGGCCCGGCACGTTCGACACGATCAGGTTGAACGTCGGCGGCACGTGGGCGACGGCGCCGGGGACGACTTGACGCAGAGTGTGCGGTGTCATGGCGACGATCGCGTAGCCGACCAAAGCCGCGTGCGGTAAGGCCGCCTGATGTTCCTTCGCCGCCCGCGTCGACAGGGCGATCCGCGCCAGCCGGGCCTCGGCATCGGGTTCGTCCGTGGCCGAGTCGACGAACATGATGCCGATCGAGCTGGCGGTCGCGGATCCCTCGGGTGCGATGGAGACCGGGCAGCCGAGCACCAACGGCTTATCGGGTAGATCGGCGATCTCGATCATGTACCGGCGCAGCGCCGTGGCGCAGGCGGTCAGCACGATGTCGTTGACGGTGGTGTCGCTGCGCTTCGTCAGTCGCTTGATGCGGCTCAATTCGATTGCTGCCGTGGCGATCTGGCGATTCGGTCCGATCTCGTCGACGTTGAGCGGCGATCGCGGTGCCGCGAACGGTCCGACCAGCGGCGAGTCCGTGCATCCGGCACGCCACAGGGTTTTGGTGGCACGCGCAATGGCGGTCAGAACTTCGACTCGACTCGATCGACGTCGGCCTGCGGTGGCTTTCGTCGGTGATCTGCGAACGGTCGCCCACACCGGGGCGGTGATCGGGGCGTCGGCGTCGGTGGCGAGGGATCGGCCGAAGAGGCGTACCGCGTCGACACCGTTGATCAACGCGTGATGTGCCTTCAGATAGATGGCGAACCGATTGTCGTCGAGTCCATCGATGACGTGCACCTCCCACATCGGTCGTCGAGCGTCGAGCCGATCCGAGTGCAGGCGTGAAATCAGTTGTGCCAGTTCGTGTTCGCCACCAGGTGCGGATAGAGCGTGGTGGTGCAGGTGGCGGTCTGTGTCGATGTGGTCGGTTGCTTCGAGTCGGGTGCGCCGCGGGAAGCGGCGATAGCCGAGCAGCGATCGGAATCGCGGATCGACATCGCGGTGACACCGGAATGCGGTCAGGATTCGTTCGACGACCGCGGTGGCCGGCTCGTCCTGCGCTGCGAAGATCGCCAGGGCCGCGACTTGCATCGGAGTTTCGGGCGATTCGAGCCACATCCAGAACGAATCGTCGAAGGTGAGGTGCTTGCGTCGTTTCTGACGACTCACGGTATTCCCCCTTCGTGCGCCAACGCGCTCGATAAAGAATTTCGGCGCGACTTCGACGGCGCATGATCGAGGTCGTAGACCCTCGCGATCCGGCTGCTTCCAGACCGAGGCTGCTCACCCTGATGATAATTTCATCATTACTGAGACATCTCGTCAAATCTGGATGCGCGTCATTCTGATGTTTTCATCATTTCCTCTTGACAGAGATGGTGATCGTGACTGATGATTTCATCAACAACGTCGTGGAGGTAGCTGTGACAAGCATCGACAAGGGGGTCGGCGCCGGACGGACGGTCCGGGTCGGCCAGCGTGAGGTCTTCTTCAGCGAGGTCGGATCCGGTCCCGCGGTGGTGCTGTTGCACGGCGGCGGACCAGGTGCGACCGGGCTGTCCAACTATTCGCGCAATATCGAGGCGCTGGCACAGCGGTTTCGCGTAATCGTGCCGGATATGCCGGGCTACGGGCGCTCCTCGAAGCATGTCGATCAGTCCGACCCGTTCGGCGACCTCGCGCGGGCGGTCGGAGGTCTGCTGGACGAACTCGGCGTGGACTCGGCGCACCTGGTCGGCAACTCCTACGGCGGTGCCGCCGCGCTGCGGTTGGCGATGGATCGGCCGGAAAAGGTGGGCCGAATGATCCTGATGGGCCCCGGCGGTGTCGGCTCCACCCGCGCCCTGCCGACCAAGGGTCTGCAGGAGTTGCTCGCCTACTATCCGGGCAGCGGACCGAGCCGGGAGAAGATCACCCGGTTCATCCGCGAGTACCTGGTCTTCGACGGCGCCGCGGTGCCCGACGAGCTCATCGAGCTGCGATTCCAGGCCAGCATCGATCCCGAGGTGATCGCGAATCCACCGCTGCGCCGTCCCTCCGGTCCGCTGGCCCTGCGGACGCTGTGGCGGATGGACTTCACCCGGGACTCCCGGCTGAGCGAGGTGGCTCATCCGACCCTGGTTATCTGGGGCACCGATGACAAGGTCAACCGTCTCGCGGGCGGCCGGATGCTGGCCGATGCGATGCCCAACTGCGATCTGTACCTGGCGGCCAACACCGGGCACTGGGTGCAGTGGGAACGCGCGGACCTGTTCAACGCACTGGCCACCGCATTCTTAGAGGCCTGACGATGAACGATTTTCTGCGCCCCAATACCGATGCCTCGGTGTTCGGCTCGGTGCACCTGGGATATGTTGCGGTGCAATCGAATCGGCTGCCGGACTGGCGTCGCTTCGGTGCCGAGGCGATCGGCATGCACGTGGACCAGGTCGACCCCAATGCGCTACGCCTGCGTCTGGACGAGCGCGCCTGCCGGTTCCTCATCCAGCGTGGTCCGGCCGAGGATGTCACCGCACTGGGCTGGCACATCGACGACGACGACACCTTCGACCGCATTATCGCCCGGGTGACAGATCGCGGTGTCCCGGTCGTCGAGGGCACCCCGGAGGAGACCGCGCTGCGTGGCGTGGAGCGTCTGTGGCGCTTTCCTGGCCCGAAAGGCATTGCGCAGGAAATCTTCACGGCCCCGATATCGACACCCGAACCACTGCGGATGCTCAGCTCCGGATGGGTGACAGGGGAGGCCGGTATGGGCCATGTCGCGATCGTTTCACGCGAACCGGAAGCGATGCGTGGCTACTACCACACGGTTTTCGACTCGCGACTGACCGATTACATCGATGAGAACGTCTCCGGGCTGAAGATGAAGATCCGATTCATGCGGGTCAACGAGCGCCACCATTCGATCGCCATAGCCAATATTCGCGGCGTCAAGATCGACCCGCTGCGAACCCGGGTGCAGCACATCAATATTCAGTCCGCGAGCTTGGACGACATGCTGGCGGCCTTTCAGCGCGTCACCGATCTCGGCTTTCGTATGCAGTGGTCGGTCGGGCAGCACACCAACGACCGCGAACTGTCCTTCTACTGCGCGACCCCGTCAGGCTTCGAACTCGAGGTCGGCTGGAACCCGGTTGTGATCGGTCCCGAACTCGAATCCACCTGGGAACCGACGACTTACCAGGGCATCAGCATCTGGGGCCACACCACGGTCGGGGAAACGGTGCTGGACAAATTCGCCCAATTCCGCCAGGCGCTGCGGACCTCGACCACACCGGAGATCACCGTTGCGCAACTCGCAGGAGGACTTTCACGATGAGTACGACCGACTACGACGTGGTGGTCGTCGGCCTCGGCCCGACCGGCCTCACACTGGCCAACCTGCTGGGGCGGCGCGGCGCGCGCGTGCTCGTCCTGGAGCGGGAACCGGAGTACTACGGACTCGCGCGTGCGGTCTACACCGACGACGAAGGTATGCGCATCTTCCAAACCGCTGATGCGGCAGACGAACTCGCGGCCGATATGAATATCGACTCCACCGTGCAGTGGGTGCGCGCCGATGGCCGGGTGCTGGTGCAGTTCCATCAGACCGACCGTCCGCTGGGGTGGCCGGTGGTGAATTTCCTCTACCAGCCCTACCTGGAGAACACTCTCGAAAGTGCCCTCGGCAGCTATCCACATGTAACTGTCTGTCGCGGACGTGAGGTCGTCGATTTCGACCAGGACGAATCCGGCGTGAACGTCGAACATGCCGAGTGCCGGGGCACCGGATACGGCAACCGCGCGCCGGATACCGACCTGCGGACCGCGGCGCGGGTGCGGGCGAAATTCCTGGTCGGCTGTGACGGCGGGCGCAGTGTGGTGCGCACGAAGCTCGGTATCGATATGAGCGGGACCAGCTTTCCCGAGCGTTGGCTCGTGGTGGACCTGAAGGCCAAGGACGGCATCGACGCATTCCGGCATCTGCCGTACTTCAACTTCGTCTGCGATCCGGCAATGCCGATCGTGTCCTGCCCACAACCGGATGGGCATCACCGCTTCGAGTTCATGCTGAACGAATCACAGACCAAAGAGGAGATGGAGGATCCGGACAACGTCCGTCGCCACATCGCGCGCTATGTCGATCCGGACGAGGTCGAAGTGTTGCGCAAGCTGGTCTACACCTTCAATGCCGTGGTCGCCGACCGCTGGCGGGACGGACGGATCCTCATCGCCGGTGACGCCGCGCATATGACACCGCAGTTCGTCGGACAGGGCATGAACTCCGGTGTGCGCGATGCCGACAACCTGTCCTGGAAGCTCACCGCCATCCTCGAAAGGGGTGCGGACCTGCGGATTCTGGACAGCTACGAGTCCGAGCGGCGGCCGCACGCCAAGGCGATGATCGATTTTTCGGTATTGAACAAGAACATCGTTTCCTTCGACAACAAGCTGGTTGCGGCGGCCCGGGATATCTCACTCACCACCGCGCTACGAGTGCCCGGGCTGGGCGGCTGGATTCGCGCCGCGAAGATGAAGCCCGCACCGCGCTTCCGTCGCGGCGCCTACCTGGGTCTACCCCGGCGCGGGCTGCGCGGCGTCGAAGGCACCATCGCCCCTCAACCGGATGTAAGGACCTATGACGGACGGCATCGGCGTTTCGACGATGTGCTCGGCCTCGGATTCGCGGTGATCGGCAACGGTGTCGATCCGCGGGCTGCGCTGGGTGCGGACGATGTGGCGAGGTTGCGGGACTGGGGCGCTCGTTTCGTCACCGTGTATCCGCTCGGCGGGCGACCGCAGGGCGAACCGGGTGACGGCCGCGCCACCGGCGACGACTACGCCGATATCGAAGATCACACCGGCGCTTTGACTCGCTGGTTCGCCAAGGCGAGCGTCGGGACCGGCGGTGTGGTGCTGCTGCGGCCGGACAAGTTCGTCTTCGGCACGGCCGGTGCCGGGCGCGGCGGGTCCTTGATCGCCGAACTCTTCCGACAGCTCGGCGGTCCGATTCCGGCGCCGACGCAAGTACCGGACCGCCATCTCGAGGAGGCTCGATGAGCACGACAGCATCGCACAGCGATTCGATGAGCGGTGGTGGTCGGACGACGGTCGGGCCAGCGACCGCGGTTCGTGCCGCGGCGGAACGGCTTTCCATCGCCACGACGACCGGAGCGCCGGTC
Organism: Nocardia pseudovaccinii; assembly: GCF_050942345.1. Lineage (NCBI taxonomy): Bacteria > Bacillati > Actinomycetota > Actinomycetes > Mycobacteriales > Nocardiaceae > Nocardia > Nocardia pseudovaccinii. The sequence goes on along the minus strand of NZ_CP192074.1, from coordinate 7,463,775 downwards.
GCGCCCGTCCGCGACCTCATCGGCCCCGATGACGTCGACCTGGCGTATGCGGTGCAGCGCATCGGTGTCCAGCACCGCCTGGCCGCTGGTGCCCAGCTCGTCGGACGCAAGATCGGACTCACCTCACCGGCGGTCCAGCAGCAGCTCGGAGTGAATCAGCCCGACTTCGGCGTGCTGTTCGGCGATATGAACGTTACCGAAACCACTGCGGCACAACGACCCTCGCTATTGCAGCCGAAGATCGAGGCCGAACTGGCCTTCATGCTGGGTGCCGACCTCGATATCGAACAGTTGGATTCGATCAGCGTGCGCGGTGCGGTGGACTACGCGGTCGCCGCCTTGGAGATCGTGGACAGCCGCATCGCCGACTGGGATATCAGTTTCGCCGATACCGTCGCCGACAATGCGTCCAGCGGCTGGTTCGTCCTCGGTACCGAGCGACTGTCACTGGCCGATTTCGAACCGCGCGAGATCGCGATGAATATGGCGATCGACGGCGAAATCGTCTCGACCGGAACGGGTTCCGCGTGCCTCGGCGATCCGCTCAACGCACTGGCCTGGCTGGCCCGCACCGCCCGCGACTTCGGCGATCCGCTACGCGCCGGTGAGATCGTGCTGTCCGGTGCGCTCGGACCGATGGCCCCATTGCGGCCCGGTGCCCGGGTTCGGTCCGAATTATTCAGTGGCACACAGACACTCGGTGCCGTCGATTTCACGCTGGAGGAATTATGAGCGGCACCAAAGTCGCCGTCATCGGCTCGGGCAATATCGGTACCGACCTGATGTTCAAGGTGCTACGGCTGTCGGAAACCCTGGAGGTGGCCGCCATGGTCGGCATCGATCCGGACTCCGACGGACTGGCCCGTGCCGACCGGCTCGGCGTACCGACAACCGCGAGCGGTGTCGACGGACTGATCGCCATGCCGCATTTCGACGAGATCGATATCGTTTTCGACGCCACCTCCGCCGGAGCGCACCGCGCCAATGCCGCCGCGCTGCAGCCGTACGGGAAACGCCTGATCGACCTGACTCCGGCCGCGATCGGCCCGTTTGTCGTGCCTGCGGTCAACCTGGACCAGCACCTCGACGCCCTCAACGTGAACATGGTGACCTGCGGTGGCCAGGCCACCATCCCGATCGTCGCGGCGATCTCCCGGGTCACCGATGTGCCCTACGCCGAAATCGTCGCCTCGATCGCATCGAAATCCGCGGGACCCGGCACCCGCGCCAATATCGACGAATTCACCGAGACGACCGCGCAGGCGATCGAAGCGGTCGGCGGCGCTACCCGCGGCCGGGCGATCATCATCCTCAATCCGGCCGAGCCGCCGCTGATCATGCGCGACACCGTACTCGCGCTGATCGGCGATCCGAATCCAGAAACCCATGCGGCCGTGCGGGAATCGATCGAGTCGATGATCGCCGAGGTCGCCGCCTACGTGCCCGGTTACCGGCTGAAGCAGGACATTCAGATCGCTCCCGCCACGCAGTCGGAAACTCTCGTCGGCGATACCGTTGTCACCCATCAGGTCTCGGTATTCCTCGAAGTCGAAGGCGCGGCGCACTATTTGCCGTCCTACGCCGGAAATCTCGACATCATGACCTCGGCCGCGCTGCGCGTCGCCGAACACCTTGCCGCAGTACCCGTTTCGGTGCCGATCGGGGAGAGTGTGTAATGCCCGAAGTATTTTTGCAAGATGTGACTCTGCGCGACGGTATGCACGCGCTGCGCCACCACATCACCCCGAAAAACGTTGCCGCCGTTGCCGCGGCGCTCGATGCCGCGGGCGTCGACGCGGTGGAGGTCGCGCACGGCGACGGTCTGCACGGCAGCAGCCTCACCTACGGACCGGGCAGTCACACCGATTGGGAGTGGCTCGAGGCCGCCGCGAGCGCATTGCGCCGCGCCCGGCTGACCACACTGCTGCTCCCCGGCATCGGCACCATCGACGATCTGCGCCGCGCCTACGACCTCGGCGTGCGCTCGGTGCGGGTGGCCACGCACTGCACCGAGGCCGATATCTCCGCTCAGCACATCGCCTTCGCCCGCGAAATCGGCATGGACGTCTCCGGCTTCCTGATGATGAGCCATATGAACACCCCCGCCGGGCTCGCCGCACAGGCCAAGCTCATGGAAGCCTATGGCGCACACTGCGTTTACGTCACCGACTCGGGTGGGCGGCTCACCATGGACGGGGTCCGCAAACGGGTCCGTGCTTACCGTGCCGTGCTCGACGAGGACACCGAGATCGGCATCCACGCGCATCAGAATCTGTCGCTGTCGGTCGCCAATAGTGTCGTCGCCGTCGAGGAGGGCGTGACCCGCGTCGACGCCTCGCTGGCCGGGCTCGGCGCGGGGGCGGGCAATACGCCGCTCGAGGCATTCGTCGCGGTCGCCGACCTGCAAGGCTGGCAGCACGGTGCGGACCTGAACCGGCTCACCGATGCCGCCGACGATCTGATCCGACCGCTGATGGAGCGACCGGTGCAGGTGGACCGGGAAACGTTGACGCTCGGCTACGCCGGGGTCTATTCGAGCTTCCTGCGCCACGCCGAAAAGGCTTCCGCCACATACGGAATCGATGTCCGCACGCTGCTGACCGAGGCCGGACGCCGCGGTCTGGTCGGCGGACAGGAAGACATGATCGTCGATATCGCACTCGATCTGACCGCCGTAGCGGGATGACGAGGGATTGCTGGCATGAATAGGAAAGGTGAAGCTCTGTGAACAGTCCTCGGCCCGGGGCCCCGCTGGCGGTCAATCGTCGGCGCGCACTCGGTAGCGTTGTCGTCGGCACTTTCGGTGCGGCTGCGATGACGTCCTTACCGAATGCCCAGGCGGCTCCGGCCTCGGTCCGCGCCCAGCAGGCCGCGCCTTCGGGCACCTACCGCATCGATCTGCACGCGCACTTCCTGCCGCCGGATTACCGTGCCGCACTGCTGCAGCACGGCCACTTGACCATCGGCGGCTACCCGACGCCGGAGTGGTCGCCGGAGGCGGCGATGGCATTCATGGACTACTACGGCATCCAGGCGCAGGCATTGTCGGTCTCGGATCCGGGTGTTTCGTTCCTCGCCGGTAAAGAGGCCAACGATATGGCCCGTTACTGCAATACCTATGCCGCCGGTCTGTTCCGATCGAATCCCACGCGGTTCGGTGCCTTCGCCGTGCTGCCGATGCCCGATATCGCCGCCTCGATCACCGAGGCGATCTACGCACTGGACGAGTTGCACCTCGACGGGGTGATCCTGCTGACGGCCTACAACGGCGTCTATCTCGGTGATCCGCGCTTCGAACCGCTGATGATCGCGCTGAACCAGCGCAACGCCTATGTCTTCGTGCATCCGGGCTCCATCCCCGACGATGCGAAACCGAAGCTGCCGCTGCCGGACTTCTTGGAGGCGTTCACCTTCGACACCACCCGCGCGGCCACCATGATGATGATGACCGGAATGACACAGCGCTACCCGAACATTCGTTTCCAACTCGCGCACGCGGGCGGCACGCTGCCGTTCCTGTCCCACCGGATCAGCGTGGCCTCGCAAACCGTGCTCGAGCAGCTGTGGCCGAAGGATCTGCCGAAACCGTCGGTGCTCGACATAAAGAACCAGATTTCGCGCTTCTACTACGACACCGCGCTCAGCGGTTCGGCGGCCGCGATGTGCAGCACGACCGCCGTGACGAGCCGCGACCACATCGTCTTCGGCTCCGATTGGCCCTTCAGCGCACTCACATTGCCGCAGAGTGGCTCCCACGATCCAGCCCCCGGCCTCAGCGATATCTTCGATGCCGATCAGCGTATGGAGGTCGAACACCACAATCCGCTGCGGCAACTACCGCGACTGGCCGCAGCGGTCAACGGCTGATCACAGCTGGGGCTGCGGCGGCAATTCGCTGGATACCAGCTTCTGCGCCGAGCGCTTGTTCATACCGAACATCCGCAGCACATGCAGGGTCATCTCGTCGGTGAGGGCGTCGGCGTCGGCCTCGGGCCGGGCGTCCAACAGTTGCAGTAGTCCAAGCAGCGCCCCGCCCGCGGCCATCAGCGCCATATCCGGGTCCATCGGCTCGAACCGGCCCGCCTCCTGGGCGGCCATGATGTCGCGGCGGGCCCGCGGGCCCAGGCCCTCGTCACGCAGCAGCACCGATGTACCGGAATTCAGGATCACCCGCACACCTTCCGGGATCTGGCGCTGCAGCCGCCCGGTCATCCGGAAGCTCACCGCGAATACCTCGGCGGGATCGTCGTACATGGCGACGATCTCGTCGCGCATCTCGCTGTAGATCTGCAGTACCGATCGCACGGCCTCGTCGAACAATTGCTCCTTGGACTGGAAGTGGTTGTAGAACGAGCCGAATCCGACATCGGCGGCATCGGTGATCTCCTGGATGCTGACCGCGGATCGCCCCTCCGACAGGAACTTCCGCGCCGCCCCGATCAGGGCATTGCGCGTCCGCTCGCGCCGCCTGTCGATGCGGTTGCCCACCACACCTGTCACCATGTCCTCTTTCCCATTGATTCCGTTATCAGAATCGTATCTGATAAAAGAATCAGAGTCGATCGCGACTATGGTTTCGGGCGCTGCCCCGGCCCGGATTCGGTTCCGGCTGAATGTAATTCTCGACGCGATGCCGGGCGCTTCTTAGTGTCCGTTGATGTGACCACCAGCGACCAGACCCAGGCCGACCCGAGCGCCGACTGGAGCTTCGAGACCAAGCAGATCCATGTCGGACAGGCGCCGGACGGCACGACCAATGCCCGCGCCCTGCCGATCTACCAGACCACTTCCTACACGTTCCGGGATACCGCGCACGCTGCGGCGCTGTTCGGTCTCGCCGAACCGGGCAATATCTACACCCGCATCATGAACCCGACCCAGGATGCCGTGGAACAGCGCATCGCGGCGTTGGAGGGCGGTGTCGCGGCGCTGCTGCTGGCCTCCGGACAGGCCGCGGAGACCTTCGCGATCCTGAATATCGCCGGTGCGGGCGATCACATCGTGTCCAGCCCGCGGCTCTACGGCGGCACCTACAACCTGTTCCGCTACTCGCTGCCCAAACTGGGCATCGAGGTCAGCTTCGTCGACGATCCGGATGATCCGGAACAGTGGCGCGCGGCGATCCGGCCGAATACCAAGGCGCTGTACGGCGAAACGATCTCCAACCCGCAGAACCACATCTTCGACATTCCCGGCATCGCCGAAATCGCGCATGCCGCAGGCGTTCCGCTGATCCTCGACAACACCGTCGCGACGCCGTATCTGATCCAGCCGCTCGCCCACGGCGCCGATATCGTGGTGCATTCGGCGACAAAGTATCTGGGCGGCCACGGTGCGGCCATCGCGGGCGTGATCGTCGACGGCGGCACCTTCGATTGGACCGGCGGCCGGTTCCCCGGCTTCACCACGCCGGACCCGAGCTACCACGGTGTGGTGTACGCCGACCTCGGTGCTCCCGCCTATGCCCTCAAGGCCAGGGTGCAACTGCTGCGCGATCTCGGCTCGGCCGTCTCGCCGTTCAACGCCTTCCTGATCAGCCAGGGTCTGGAGACGCTGAGTCTGCGGATCGAACGGCATGTGCAGAATGCGAAGGCGGTGGCGGACTTCCTCGCGGCCCATCCTGAGGTGACCTCGGTGTCCTACGCCGGGCTGCCGTCCTCCCCGTGGTACGAGCGCGGCCGCACCCTCGCGCCCAAGGGTGTCGGCGCGGTGATCGGCTTCGAATTGGCCGGTGGGGTCGACGCGGGTAAGCGTTTCGTCGAGGCGCTCACGCTGCACAGCCACGTCGCCAATATCGGCGATGTGCGTTCCCTGGTGATCCATCCGGCGTCGACCACCCATTCCCAGCTGACTCCGGAAGAGCAGTTGGCGGCGGGTGTGACCCCGGGCCTGGTCCGTCTCGCGGTCGGCATCGAGGGGATCGACGACATCCTCGCCGATCTCCGCGGCGGATTCGCCGCCGCTCGGTAGTCGACGTGTCACCCACTGCCAGTCGTGCCGCCGGGGTCGCATTACGCGGTCTCGGCCGCAGTTTCGGCGCCCATACCGTCCTTCGCGATATCGAATTGGACATCGCGCCGGGTGAGGTGATCGCGCTGGTCGGTCCGTCCGGCAGTGGGAAGTCGACACTGCTGCGGGTCATCGCCGGGTTGGACGAGCCGACCGAGGGCGAGGTCGTGCTGGACGGTCGGCCCATGCGCGGCATCGACCCGCGCTGCGCGGTGGTTTTCCAGGAACCGCGGTTGCTGCCGTGGCGCGACCTCGCGGGCAACGTCGCATTGGGCCTGCCGCCGACCATCGCGCGGGCCGAAGGCGAGTCCGAGGTGCGGCGCGGACTCGAAATCGTCGGCCTGGCCGGATTCGAGGGACATCGGCCGCGACAGGTGTCCGGGGGCATGGCGCAGCGAACGGCATTGGCCCGTGCGCTGGTTCGCCATCCGGGCGTGCTGCTGCTGGACGAGCCGTTCGCGGCGCTGGATGCGCTGACCAGGCTGCGGATGCAGGACCTGCTCGACGAGGTGCAGCGCGCCGCGGGCATCACGGTCGTTCTCGTCACCCACGATGTGGACGAGGCGCTGCGCTTGGCCGACCGTGTTGTGGTACTCGAAACCATCAGTGGCGAAACGGGTTTCACGATCGGCGCGGCACTGGAGGTAGATGCCGATCGGCCTCGTGACGATACCGACCCACAGTTGGCCGCACTGCGGCTCGACCTACTCGAACGACTCGGCGTTCCGCGCCGCGCCACCGTCAAGGAGACACTCTGATGAGACGACCGTCGATCGTCCTGGCAGCCGTCGCGGCGACGGTGGTGACGCTGCTTTCCGGTTGTGCCGAGGGCGAAAAGTCTGGTGCGGCGGGGGCGGGTGAGGTGCGGCTGGACTACGCCTACTACAACCCGCTGAGCCTGGTCATCCGGGACCAGCACCTGCTGGAGAAGTCCGGCGCCAAGGCGACCTGGGTGTTCTCCGCGGGCAGCAACAAGGCCAATGAAAGCCTGCGCGCCAACGCGATCGATGTGAATTCGACCGCGGGTTCGGCGGCGCTGCTGGCGAAGGCCAATGGCACACCGCTGCAAAGTATTTCGGTCTACAGCAAGCCGGAATGGACCGCGCTGGTCGTCGCGAAGGATTCCCCCATCACCTCGGTGGCCGAGTTGAAGGGTAAGAAGATCGCGGCGACGAAGGGGACCGACGCCTATTTCACACTGCTGCAAGCACTTCAGACGGCCGGTCTCACCGCCAAGGATGTGGAGGTGACCAACCTGCAGCACGCCGACGGCAAGACCGCACTCGAACGCGGCGATGTCGACGCATGGGCGGGTCTGGATCCCTATATGGCGCAGACCCGTCAGGAGCAGGGTTCGCGATTGCTGTACCGCAACGCCAACTTCCAGACCTACGGCGTACTCAATGCCCGCACCGATTTCGTCGCACAGCATCCGGACCGGGTCCAGGCCGTGGTCAATGCCTATGAGCAGGCCAGGGTTTGGGCGCTGGAACATCCGAACGAACTCGCGCAGCTGCTGGCAACCGAATCCAAGACCTCCCTCGATGTCGCCAGGGAAACGCTCGAGCGCACCGTGTTGAAGGTCGATCCGGTGCCCGGTGAGGCTCAGCGGGCGGTGCTCACCTCGGTCGTGCCGATTATCGTGGCCGACGGTGACGTGCGATCGAAGGAAGCCGCCGAGACCGCGCTGGGTGCGCTCTTCGAGCCGAAATTCGCACAGCAGGCCCTTCGGTGACGGTGACCCGGACCGCGCCGCCGCGTGGTGCCGCCGGATCCGTTGGGACAGGGTGGCGCTCGGACTGGTCGTGCCCGTGCTGCTGCTGTTGCTGTGGCAAGGGGTGACCTCGGCCGGACTGTATTCGTCGAGTCAGCTCGCGCCGCCCGCGGATGTGCTTGCCGCACTGCGGGAATTACTACAGCGCGACGACCTGTGGAGCCATCTGGCGATCAGCATCCAGCGGGTGCTGCTCGGCTTCGCCAGTGGGGCACTCATCGCCTTGGTGCTCGGCGCGGTGGTCGGGCTGTTCGATATCGCCCGAGCGCTGCTGGCGCCGACCGTCGGATTGTTTCGCACGGTGCCGTCGCTGGCGTGGGTGCCGCTGCTGCTGTTGTGGCTCGGCATCGGCGAGGAGCCCAAGATCGTGCTGGTGGCCATCGGTGCGTTCTTCCCGATCTATACGACGACGGCATCGGCTCTGGCGCAGGTCGATCCGCACCTGACCGAACTCGGGCGGGCCTATGGACTGCGCCGTGCCGCGCTGTTGTTCTCGATCCAATTGCCCGCGGTGGCACCGGCGGTCGTCAACGGTCTGCGACTCGGCCTGGCCAACGGGTGGCTGTTCCTGGTCGCGGCCGAGCTGATCGCCTCGTCGAAGGGACTGGGCTTCCTGCTGATCGACAGCCAGAACAGCGGCCGCACCGACATCATGCTGCTGGCCATTGTGCTGCTGGCCTTGCTCGGCAAGATCAGCGACACCGTATTCGCCATCGCGGAAACGAAATTGATCGACAGCCGGTTCTGAAAGTCAGGCGTGCGCGCCGCGGATGCGGTCGACGATGGAAAGGGGGTCGGTCGGTGCGGCGTTGCCCCGCCACGCGACGTGTTGGTCGGGCCGGATCAGTACGAGGTCGCGTTCGTAGAGCGCACGGGCGTGGTCGTCGCGGATATCGACCACGTCGAGGGGAACGCCGCGCTCAGCTGCGGCGTCCGTGAGTCCGGTGACGTCGTGTTCGGCGAAGCGCAGCAGGGTGAAGCCGCGGCCGAGCAGGTCGAAGATCGCGCGGCCGTCCGCGAGGTACACGCTCGGCGGCCTGGTGCCGGGCCAGGTGCTCGGCACGTATTCGTCCATCCGCTGCGGCGGCGCGTGACCCTCGGGATCCCGGCAGACGATGGGGGAGTCGTCGTAGCGGTAGCCGAGTTCTATGCCGAGGGCTTCGTTCTCCAGGTTGCCCAAATCGCTGATCTCGCGGCCGAGTTCGCGCCGGGTGCGTTCGCCGAACCAGCGTTCGCTGTGCATGGCGGTCCAGTCGCTGGTCATGATGGCGCCGCGGACCGCGCTGTGCCTGGCCGAGGCCGCGCGGTTGCGCAGCGCTACGGCGCGTCGCTCCTGCTCGTAGGCCGTGAGCAGACCGGGGCCACCCCAGCCGTGCAGCTGTGCGGCGAGGACCCACCCGAGTCCTACCGCGTCGCCGACGCCGGTATTCATGCCGTAGCCCCCGGTGGGCACGACTTGATGGACGGCGTCGCCGGCAAGCCAGACCCGTCCGCGTCCGAAGGAATCGGCGACGCTCAGGCGCGGGGTCCAGAAATTGGCGACCAGGATCTCGATGTCGAAGCGTCGGCCGAGCCGTTCGAAGACGAACTCGCGCGGGTCGATCTTGTCGGCGTCGGTGCCGATGCCGAGCGGCGCCTGCAGGGTGAAGGTGTCGCGGTCGTTCTGCGAGATGACGGTCCAGCCTTCGGGGGACTGGAGGTGCCAGACGGTGCCGAAGCGGGTGCGGATCTCGGTATCTGTGGTGGTGAAGTGCACGAGGTAGAACCGGCCGTCCATGGGGCGCTGCCCGGTGGCACGGAATGCGCGGATCGAGCTCTTGACGGCCCGTCCCGGGCCGAGCTCTTTGACCAGGAGTTTGCGGAGATCGATCTCGTCGAGTCCGATGCCGAGTTGCCTGCGGGTGCGGCTGCCCGCGCCGTCGCAGCCCACGAGATATTGCGCGCGGACGGTGCGCGATTGCCCGGTCTCCCCGGATACCAGACGCGCGGTGACACCGTCGGCGTCCTCGGTGAAACTGTTCAGCGCCCAGCCGTAGTGGACGTGTGCATCGGCTCGGGTGTCGAGCTGTTCGCGCAGCGCCGGTTCGAGGATCACCTGCGATACGCGCATGGCGGGCTCCAGCGGGAGGCCGCCGTCATTGCGCTCGCGGATGAGCCGGAATTGTTCGGCGACGCTGGGATATTCGAAGCGCGCCAGCTCCCAGCCGACCGCATTGGTGACCCAGGTGACGCTGGTCCTGGAGTCGTCCGGAATCGCGACCTTGCGCAGTTCGTCGGCGACACCCAGCCGCCGGTACAGCTCCATGCTTCGGCCATTGGTGATGTCCATTTTCGGATGCCTGGTGCTGGTGGCATTGCGTTCCACGACGACGGTGTCGACACCGTGGCGGTCCAGTTCGAGCGCGAGCGTCAGACCTACCGGACCGGCCCCGACCACCAGTACTGAGGTTGTTTCGGCGGGGGTCATCGCGCCGTCCTTTCCGGATTGCTCCGGTCACTCCGATGTGCCATGGACCACATTGAACATCTCTGTTCAATTCATGTCAACATTGATCTGTTTAGATCGATGTTGACTCATTCGAAACGTGCTCGTACTTTGGTGTGGAACTCCAGGAAGGAGATGCCGGGTGAATGCGACCGAGAAGCGGATCAATGCCGCTGCGATGCGGCTGTTCGCCGCGCGGGGCAGCGCGGATCTGACGATCAGCGAGCTGGCGACCGAGGCGGGCGTCGCCCGCGGCACGCTGTACCGCAATGTCGAATCCATCGAGCAGCTCTTCGACCGGGTGCGGGCGCAACTCGCTTTCGATATCCACGATGCGAACGCCCGGGTCATGGACGCCCACGGCGATATCGATCCGCCGCTGCGGATGGCCACCGGCATCCGCTTGCTGGTGCGGCTCGCCCATGAGAATCCAGCGATGGGACGCTTCCTGGTCCGGTTCGGCCTGACCGACGAGTCCCTGCGCGAGGTGCTCGGCGGTCCGCCGATGCGCGATATCGAGCAGGGCATCGAGAGCGGCCGCTACACCGTCTCACCGGGGATGGCGCTGAGCGTCGCCGCGATGGTCACGGGCGCGGTGGTCAGCGCGATGTGGATGGTGCTCGAAGGGCATCAAGCCTGGCGCGATGCGGGCGCCGGTGCGGCCGAACTGGTGCTGTGCGCGTTGGGGATGCCGCGAGAGGAGGCGCGTCGGATAGTCGCCGCGCCACTGCCCGATCTTCCCGAACTCTGACCGATTCCATTCGAGCTGATCGCAAACCTGTTCTGCGGGAGCGGAATACGGTTGTCTCGAGCAAATGAGCTCTGCACGACGTCGGGCGTTGAAAACAGTTACCGGAGTCAGCGGCGCGGCGAGCGTCTATGCGGCCGCGATCGATCCGCACGAATCGACGGTCGCGTCCTCGATCGAGATCGCGAAGATCGCCGAGGCCGATAAGTTCGACGCACTGTTCGCCGCCGACCTGCTGAGCTTCGGCGCGCAGGGAGCGATCGGCGCGCAGGAGCCGCTGATCTTTTTGTCCGCGTTGAGCGCGGTGACCTCGCACGTCGGCTTGATCGCCACCGTGACCAGCACCTTCCACCATCCCTACAATCTCGCCCGGCTGTTCGGAACGCTCGACCATGTGAGCAACGGCCGCGCCGCTTGGAATGTCGTCACATCCTCGGTGGGTGAGGAGAACTACGGCGATCAGGATCTGCCGAGCCCGGAGCAGCGGTATGCGCGGGCGACCGAATCACTCGAGGTCGTCAACGCTCTGTTCGACAGCTGGAAACCGGGCGCGCTGACCCCCGACGGAAACGGCGGCGCGGTCCTGGACGCGACGAAGGTGCGCCCGATCGAGTATGCGGGGCAATACTTCACGGTGCGGGGTCCGCTCAATATCCCGCCGTTGCCGCAGCGTCGCCCGGTCCAATTCCAGGCCGGTCAATCGGCGGGCGGAATCGAGCTCGGCGCGCGGTTCGCCGAGGTGGTCTTCACCTCGTTACCGACGCTCGAAGATGCGGTGACCTATACCAAGACGATTCGCGCCCGCGCGACGGAACTCGGTCGCGCACAAGGCTTGCCGCTGATCATGAGTTCGTTCCATGCGACTTACGGAGCGACGGAGGCAGAGGCGCGGCGGTTGGTCCGCGAGGCGGCCGAAGCGACCGACTTCGATGCGGGCCGAATCCAATTGGCCGATATGTTCGGCGGCGGTATCGATCTCTCGGAACTGCCGCTGGATCGGCCGATCCCGGAAACGATACTGCCGGAACTGAATTCGGTGAATCGACGGCGCGGGCGGGTGGAGATCTTCACCAAGCTGGCGGCATCGGGTCGCACGCTGCGTGAGCTGATCGTCGCGGCGAAGGATACCGGGCACTGGGCGGCAGCCGGGACACCGGAACAATTGGCTGATGCTGTCGAAGAGCGTTATCGTGCCGGGGTTCTCGACGTCATTTCTTTGGGCGGTCTTGCCGATGCCCGAACTCGGGACTTTGTCACCAATGGACTGCTGCCCGAATTGCGCCGCCGAGGAATCGTCGGAAACGACTATGTCGGTGGCACTTTCCGCGAGAACTTGGAACTTCCCCCGCTACCCGAGCGCACGGAATGAATTCGGCGGCTAGTTCGGCGTCGATGCGGAGCCGGTGGCCGATGGTGCCTGCACGAGCGTCAACAACGAACGCTTGCGCAGGGTGAATCCCAACGTCTCGTACAGACTGATCGCCGTCGCATTATGAGCGACGGCGTGCAGGAACGGTGTCTCGCCGCGCGCCCGGATCCTCGCGCCGACCGCACGGGTCAGCCGAGAGGCGAAGCCGCGGCCGCGGAATTCGGCATCGGTGCACACGGCGCTGATCTCGGTCCAGCCCGGCGGGTGCAGGCGCTCGCCCGCCATTGCCACCAGCCTGCCGTCCACCCGAATCCCCAGGTATGTGCCCATTTCGATGGTCCGAGGCGTATACGGGCCCGGCTCGGTGCGGGCGATCAGCTCCAGAATCTCCGGCACATCGGCGGCGGTGAGTACCTCGAGTTCCGGATCGTGGGCGACGCGTAGCGCGGTGCCGTCCATTTGCACCGAACCGAATTCGTTCAGCACGGTCCAGTCGTCCGGTGGCACGTGGCCGTAGCCGCGCAGCGCGGTGCTGCCGCCCGGTCCGAGCAGGGCGGCCAGATCGGCCCAATCCTGTTCGTCCAGTACCGGTGGATGACCGATGAACCTGGCGACCTCCGGGTCGTAGCGGCCGATGCGGCCCACCCAGCTGGCGAACCGGCGGTGCTCGCCACGCAGCGATGCCCGCACCGGATCGTCGAGCGGGTGCAGTGGGGTATTGATGTCGATGGTCGACTCGGTGGTCATCGCGCACTCCTCCGCAACAGGGTCCGACCGGAGAACGTTAGCGAGGCGCACAAGTGTCGGCACCGGTTGTGCTCAGCGGAATTTCTATCCGGTGGCAGTCGCGTCGCAGCGTATTTCCCCGCGCTCGAGCTGATCTCAATCGTTGACACCACCAGGTCGGTCCCGCCACGAATATCGCCTGGCCACGCCATATGAGGTCGGCGAGGAATCAGACCTGGCAGCAGAGCGTCCGGCCGGGGTCGTCTACGTCCGACGCATCAGCGATTGCGCGCGTTGCAGGACATGACATTCGCGCATGCACAGTTCGAACGCGGGCCCCTGGTCGGCACTCCCGCCCAGGTCGCCGAGCAGATCGATACCTTCGTCCAGAACGACGGCTCCGACGGCTTCATCCTCGGCTCGCACCTGGTGCCTTGGGGCATCGATGAATTCGCCGACCAGGTGGTGCCGCTGCTGCAGGACCGCGGGGTGTTGCGCACCGAATACACCGGAACCACGCTGCGCGACAACCTCGGTCTGCCGAATATCCGGTCCACGATGTCGGCCTGAATTCGGCCGCCGCTCTCGGTATTCCGGGCCGACGGCGGCAATCGGACAGCGCCAGCGGCAGGAGACCCCGCGGGTACGGCCGCTCGGGGTTCTCGATGAGCGTCCTGCGGTGCTCTACGTCTCGCAGGGGATCGTGGCGTGCGACTCCGGGTCGAGGACGTTGGTGACGAGGCCGATCAGGCGCGGGTCCTTCAGTTCGGTGATGTGACCACTGTGGTCCCGAGAGCAGCCGTCCTGGAGCCAGACGTTGTGCACGTTGGGGGCATCGAGGAAGGCGATGTCCGGTGGGACCGAGATCTGGTCGTCATGGGTGGCGATCATGGTGTACCGCACCGACGCGGCGACAGGGGAGGGACCGCTATTGAGTGATTCGATAAAGCTTTTCGCTGCTGGATCGAGCCCGCTGAGTCGACCCGGTGCGGTTTGCGGTCCGCTGACGGCGACGACATTGTCGACCGGATTCGCCCCATCCGGGAAGCGTATGCTCACCGCACGCATGATCAGGGCGCCGTAGGAGTGGCCGACGAGGTCGACCGAGTTGGCACGGTTGACCTGGAGGATCTTGTGCACCGCGTCGGTGAACTGCTGTGTGATCTTCTCAGGTCCAGCGTTGGAGTCGTAGTCGGGTGTGTAGACACAGCGCCCGTCGGCTCGGAGGGCCGATTCGAGTTCGCCCATGCTCCGGTTCGCACCCTCGACGCCGAACGCCGAAAGCGGCTGCCAGCCATGGACGAGGACAACCGGTTGTTCCGCACGAGTGCCGACCGGACAGGCGACTATGCCGTCGGCCGGGTCCGCCGATGCCTGCCGCGACCCGCAGGCCACGGCGGCGACTGCCGTGGCGGCCACAAATGCCGTCGCGACGATCCGTCTTGTCTTCAATGTTCGTCTGCTGCCGTACATTCGATAGATCACAACGCTGCTAATTGTATGACCGGATACGCCTACCTCGCCGTGCTGGAGGAGGCGACCTCAGAACCGTTCGGCGAGTCGCCTCCATCGAATACACCAACGTCGGCGCGTCCGACTGTCCGGGCGGTGATAATCGCCGACGCCGGTCGCTTCACCCACGAGGAACCGCGCTGGTATGTGAAATATACGATATGGAACTCATATAATCTTCAACTAGGATTGTGTGCATGAGTGCAGATAGTTACCGTCGGACAACCAACACCATCAACAAGGTCATCGTCGGGCTACAGCGGATAGGCATCGCCTTCGGCCCGATGCAACTGCTCACGGTCGCGGGGCGACGCAGCGGGCAGTTGCGCACCTTCCCGATCGCGGTGAACCAGCTCGACAGCGGACGCTTCATCTTCCAGGCATTCCCGAAGGCGGCGTGGGTCGCGAATGCCCGTGCGGCAGATATCGTTACGTTGACGCGCGGCCGAAAGTCGTCGACGGCGCGCCTGGTCGAGGTGCCTGTCGACGAGCGCCCGCCGCTGCTGCACGAATTGGTGGCGACGAGTCCGAAGAGCGTCGGCCAGCGTTTCGTCACCACCGGACTGGCCGATGCCGCCACTCCGGATGGCGTGGCCGCATCGGCGCATCGAATCGCGGTCTTCCGCGTCGTTCCCGCCTGACGGAGCCGATCCACACCTCGGCGAGCCGGATCTGCCCCTCGCCTACGTATGATACGAAAACCATATAAACGTAGGCGAGGTGGCGGACAATGAATTCGGCAGCAGGTCGGACATCGACGCGCAGCCGTCGGCGATTGACGGCCGACGTGCGGGAAGCATTGCGTGACTTGAATATTCAGCTTTCGCTGCTCAATAGACGGTTCGGTGGCCGGGTCGAACTCAAGGACGTCGACTGGACCTGCCTCGACCTGATCAACCGTCACGGCCCCATGTCCCCGACGGCGTTGGCGCGTCGCGCCGGATTACACCCCGCGACCATGACCGGAATCCTTGATCGCCTGCAGAAGGGCGGATGGATCGTCCGCGAACGTGACCCGGACTCCGCAGATCGTCGCGCGGTCACCTTGCATGCGGTGCGCGAACGGAATTCCGAACTGTTCGAGCTGTTCTCCGGCATGAACAACCGCATGGACGAACTCTGTTCCCGCTACTCCGAAGCCGAACTCGAGGTGATCGCCGACTTCCTGCAGCGAACCGGCGTAGCGGGCCAAGAGGCCGCCCAGGAGTTGGCGCAAGGCTGAGGATCAGCTGCCTCGGCGCTCCGGTCGATCCAGTCCGAGCTGTGCGCAGGCCAGCAGGGCGACCTCGATTTCGAGCCGGTTCTCGGTTACCGGGTGACCGAGGATTTCCTCGGCTTTGCGGACTCGGTAGTGGACGGTGTTCTTGTGCACGTGCATGCGGGTGGCGGCATCGGTGAAGCTGCCGCGGGCATCGAGAAAGATCTGCACCGTCTCCCGTAGCCGGGCGGTCGCCTCATCGTCGCGCATGAGGTCGCCGAGCACGCGCTCGGCGAAGGCGCGGACATCGGCGAGATGGTCGATCAACAAGCTGGCCAAGGCAATTCGGGAATGCAGGGTGAGCTGACGGTCGAGGTGGGTGGTCGCGATGGCGACGCCGCGGGCGCGCTGTGCGTCGCGAAAGGTGCGACGGAATCCGTCGAGCCCGGTGCCGGGTTCCCCGACTGCCAAATGCAGGGTCGGTCGCGTGCGCAACTCGTTGTCGAGCCGGTCGGCATCGAGGGCGGGCTTGCCGGTGGAGGAGATCCAGGCCCAGCAGTTCTGTTCGTCGACGGTGATCGTCAGTGCGGTCTTTCCGGTGGCCGCAGATAGCATCGCCACGCCCGCGCGCAGCAGACCGGCCGGGTCGGGGGAGCCCGGTGGTATCCAGATGACGGCGGCCAGGTGCCAGCCGCGCAATGAGGTCGCCAGCATCTGTTCGGCCGATGCCAGATCCAGTTCGTCGGTATCGAGTACGGCCCGGATCTGTGCGGCGCGCGTGGCGTCGGAGCGAGTATCCCAGCGGCGGCGTTCGTTTTCGTAGATGTCGATGATGCCCTCGATGACCTGGTCGATGTAGCTGTTGACCAGCAGGGCGATCCGGCTCATGGTCGCCAGTGCCTCGTCGGCGGACCGATCCAATTCGCGCAGGATCGTCATGGCCTGCTGTAGGAACATGTGTTCGCCGAGGCGGTAGGCGCGCAGCAGCCCTTCCAGGGACAGATCGTGCTGGGCGAATCGGCGAGCGTATTCGGCGGCGGCCGGTGGCACGGTGATGTCGTCGATGGAGATGCTCAGGGCCAGCATGTCGATAATGGCGACGAGATTGGACGAGGTGCTCGCGACCATCAGCCGCCGCACCTCGCTGTCGTGCCGGAATTCCGGGATGACCTCGACGAACATCGAGGTCATCTCGACGGTCAGCCGCTCGAGATCGGCTTTGATACTTCCCGCGACCTCGCGCACGATCGGGTCCACGCCGGCACTCATAGCCGGACAGTAACCGACGGCCTGGTCGGGTTCGGCCGTATTCGGAAACCCTTTGTGCCCGCAGTACAAAGCCGCCGGTGAATTCTGGGATACCGGCCCGTAGTCGAGGGTCGGCCGGGTGCCTACCGTTGAATGTAATACCGATCACACCCGATGGTGAGGAAATCGTGCACCACATCGCCGAATTACCCGATATAAGAGCCGAACGGAATCCGGCCGGTCCATGTATCGCACGATGATCGTGAGCAGTTGGATAATCAGGCCTTCGCGGCTCGTGTTCGCGCGGCCGCCGCCGTTTTGTACGGGCATGGAATTCGTCCCGGGTATGTCGTGGCGGTGGCGCTGCCGAATCGAATGGAATTGGTGATAATTCTGTTCGCCGCGTGGCGTCTCGGTGCCGCGGTCACGCCGGTGAATCCGCACCTGACGTTCGACGAAGCGCGTTATCAAATCGAGGATGCCGCAGCGAAAGTGGTGATCACCGAGGGTGGGCGCGGCATCGGGACGCTGGATGTGGCCGAGGTGGCGGGTCGGTCGGCGAATACGGACGCCGTGGTGGATTCAGCTGCCGGAGACGGTCTGGCGCTGCTCATCTATACGAGCGGCACGACCGGGCGGCCCAAGGGCGTCATGCTCGATCACGGCAATATCGCCGCGATGTGCGGCATGATCATCGACGCGCTCGGCCTGGACGAGACCGATCACAGTCTGCTGATCCTGCCGCTGTTCCATGTCAACGGGATCGTGGTGAGCGTGCTGTCGCCGCTGCTGGCGGGTGGTCGCGCGAGCATCGCCGCGAGGTTCTCCGCATCGACATTCTTCGATGTCGTCGCGCAGGTCCGGCCCACCTATTTCTCCGCGGTGCCCGCGATCTACGCGATGCTGGTGTCCCAGCCGGAACAGCTGCGCCCGGACACCTCGTCGCTGCGCCGGGTGATCTGCGGTGCGGCGCCGATGCCCGCCGAATTGATCGCACGCTTCGAAACCCGGTTCGGTGTGCCGATCGTCGAGGGCTACGGACTGTCCGAGGGCACCTGCGCCTCGACGCTGAATCCGCCTGCGGGGCAAAGGAAGCCGGGTACCCTCGGGCTTCCGCTGCCCGGGCAGACGGTCGCGATCATGGATCCCGACGGCAACCTGCTCGCGGATGGATCGCCCGGCGAGGTGGTGGTGCACGGGCCGAATGTCATGCGCGGCTATCTCGGCCAGCCGGATGCGACCGCGCGCACCATCGTCGACGGCTGGCTGCACACCGGGGACGTGGGCCGGTTCGATGCCGACGGCTACCTGGTGCTGGTGGACCGGATCAAGGACATGATCATCCGCGGTGGCGAGAACATCTATCCCAAGGAGATCGAGAATGTCCTGCATGCCCACCCGGGCGTGTTGGAAGCGGCGGTGGTCGGTGCGCCCGATCCGGTCCTCGGCGAGGTTCCGGTCGCCCATATCGTGGCGCTGCCCGGTTCGGTGGTCACCGAGACCGAGCTGATCGAGCACTGTCTGCGGTCGCTGGCCCGCATCAAGGTGCCGGTATCGATTTTCCTCGCCGACGGACTACCCAGAAATCCCGTCGGAAAGATCGATAAACGAAAACTCCGTGCACTCGCGGCGAGTGCATAGCGGATTATCCGCCCGGCCACACGATCCGTAATCATCGGTATTTCGGACGCGGCCGGTGCCTGCCCGAAATCCCTGCCATTGAAAGGTTGGAACAATGGGATTCAAAGAGGCGGACTTCCCGCCCGTCGATCCGGAGACATTTCTCGACAAACCGCTCATGGAACGCATGAGAGCACTGGCCCTGCACTGGGTGGAATACGGATTCGGCACGCCGAAAATGATCCACACCATCTATATGGTCAAGGTGCTGATCCTCTACATTCTGGGTGGCATCGCGCTGGTCACCTGGACATCCGGCGTCGGCCCGTTCTGGGATGTGGCGCATTGGTGGAACCAGCCGATCGTGTATCAGAAGCTGATCCTGTGGACGGTGCTGCTCGAGGCGATCGGCGTCGCCGGATCGTGGGGACCGATCGCGGGCAAATTCAAGCCGATGATCGGCGGCATCCTGTTCTATGCCCGGCGCGGCGCGATCCGGCTGCGGCCGTGGCGGCGGGTGCCGTTCACCGATGGCGATCGCCGCACCGGTGTGGATGTGCTGCTGTATCTGGCATTCCTGGCCAGTCTGCTGGTGCCGATCCTGCTGCCGGGAGTGCCGAGTTCTTCGCTGAGCGACGCGGTGCCCGACAACACCACCGGCCTGGTGCAGCCGACGCTGCTGATCGCGCCGATTGCGCTGTACATACTGTGCGGATTGCGGGACAAGACGATCTTCCTCACCGCCCGTGGTGAGCAGTACCTGCCCGCGCTGGTGTTCTTCGCGGTATTGCCGTTCGTCGACATGATCATCGCCGCGAAACTGCTGATCTGCGTGGTGTGGATCGGGGCGGGGATCTCGAAGTACGGCTACCACTTCAGCAATGTCGTATCGGCGATGACCTCGAATGGTCCCTGTGTGCCGTTCAAGAGCGTCAAGCGGCGGTACTACCGTGACTTCCCGCGCGATATCCGGCCCTCGAAGCTGGCCTCGTTCACCGCGCATGTCGGCGGGTCGGCCGTCGAGATCGCCACCCCGCTCGTGCTGCTGTTCGCCACCAACCGGTGGATCATCCTGGCGGCGGTGGTGCTCATGGTGGTGTTCCACCTGACGATCATTTCGATGTTCGCGCTGGCGGTTCCGCAGGAGTGGAATGTCATCTTCGCTTACCTGACGGTGTTCCTGTTCCTTGGCTTCCCCGCCGGGGACGGCTATGCCGTCACCGACATGTCCTCGCCATGGTTGACCGTCGCGATCGTCGCGGTTCTGGTCTTCTTCCCGATTCTGGGCAACCTGCGTCCGGACCTGGTGTCGTTCCTGCCGTCGATGCGCCAGTACGCCGGAAACTGGGCTTCGGCCCTGTGGGCCTTCGCCCCCGGTGCGGAGGAGAAGTTGAACGCGCTGCCGCACCGGCCGACCGAGAACCAGATCGACCAACTGCGGGCCATGGGCTATCCGCCCGCGGTCGCCGAGATCACCATGCAGCAGACCATCGCGTGGCGGTCCATGCACAGCCAGGGCCGCGGACTATTCTCCCTGCTACTGAAGAACATCCACGAGATCGACCGCTGGACGGTGCGCGAGGCAGAGTTCGGCTGCAACTCGCTGATCGGCTTCAACTTCGGCGATGGCCATTTGCACAATCTGGACCTGATCAACGCCGTACAAGCGAGGATCGGATTCGAACCCGGCGAATGGATCATCGTCTGGGTCGAATCACAGCCGATCCATCGGGGAACCCAGGAGTATCAGGTGATCGATGCCGCTCTCGGCGTCATCGAACGCGGCACCTGGCGGGTCCGCGACGCGGTGGCCGCCCAGCCGTGGCTGCCGGACGGTCCGATCCCGTTGCAGGTCACCTGGCGGTGCGAGGAGGCGTTCCGCACCTTGTCCGGCAGGGCCGAACCGGAGTCGGAAATGGTGTTGTAGTGCCTGTGCCCCAGTAGTTTTCAGGAAGGACATCCGATGAAAACCGCCATCGTCGTCGGCAGCGGACCGAATGGCCTGGCCGCCGCGATCGCCCTCGCACGAGCCGGTGTCGAAGTGACCGTGCTGGAGGCGGCCGACGAGATCGGCGGTGGGACCCGTTCGAGCGAGGCGATCGTGCCCGGACTCGTGCACGATCACTGCTCGGCCATCCATCCGATGGCGGTCGGTTCGCCGTTTCTGGGCGGTCTGGATCTCGAGCGTTACGGGCTGCGGTGGGCGTGGCCCGAGATCGACTGCGCCCACCCACTCGACGACGGGACCGCCGGGGTGCTGTATCGCTCGGTCGCCGAGACCGCCGCCGGTCTCGGTACCGATGGCCGGGCCTGGCGGCTGCTGTTCGACCGGCCGGTCGCCGCCTACGACCGGTTCGGCGCGGACATCATGCGCCCGCTGCTGCGGCCGCCCCGGCATCCGATCAGCCTGGCCCGCTTCGGAATTCCCGCGCTGGCACCGGCATCGCTACTGGCGGAGATCTTCCGCACCGAGCAGGCCAGGGCATTGTTCGGTGGCGTCGCCGCGCACGCGTTCCATCCGCTGCACCGACCGCTGAGCGCCAGCGTCGGGCTGGGCATCCTCACCGCGGGGCATCGCCACGGCTGGGCGGTCGCCGTCGGCGGCTCACAGTGCATCACCGACGCGATGGCCGCACTGCTGCTCGACCTCGGCGGGAAGATCGAAACCGGTGTGCACGTGCGGTCGCCGTGGCAGTTGCCGCCCACCGACATCACCATGTGGGATCTGGCGCCGACCGCGCTCGCCGAAATCCTCGGTGACCGGCTTCCGTCACGAATTGCCAAGGCATATCGGCGATTCCGCTACGGGCCAGCGGCCTTCAAGGTCGACTTCGCGGTCGAGGGCGGGGTTCCCTGGGCCGCTGAATCCGCCCGCCGGGCCGGAACCGTCCACCTCGGCGGCGGTTTCGCCGAAATCGCGGCCGCCGAACGCGAAATCCATGCCGGGCGCATGCCCGAGCGACCGTTCGTGCTGGTCGGGCAGCAGTACCTCGCCGACCCCCAGCGTTCGGTCGGCACCGTGCACCCGGTGTGGACCTATGCCCATGTTCCGCATGGCTACACCGGCGATGCCACCGAAGCGATCAGTGCCAGGATCGAAGCCTTCGCCCCCGGCTTCCGTGACCGCATCGTCGGCACCATTACTCGCACCGCTCCCGGTTTCGCCGAGTACAACCCCAACTTCGTCGGCGGCAACATCATGACCGGCGCCAAAGACATTCCCCAACTCGTCTTCGGCCCGCGAAAAACCCTGCAGCCCTACGACATCGGCCTCCCCGGCCACTACCTGTGCTCCGCCGCCACCCCACCCGGCCCCGGCGCTCACGGCATGTGTGGAGCCAACGCCGCTGCCCGCGCCCTGCGCCTGCTTCATCACTGAACAGCGCCGGACCTGAGCGCGAGGTTCGGCTCGGTCACCGAAAGTTGAACTTGACGTCAGAGTCGAATACGGTGTCGATCTATATTAGCGCGGTAGACGAGGTGACCCATGGACGCACGCAATCTGCTGGACGAGTGGCTGGGGCTGGGGAGTCGCCAGGTCGGGACCAATGGGATCGAGTTGCGGGTCGTCGAGCATGGGGACGGTCCCGTTGTGGTGTTCTGCCATGGGTTTCCCGAGCTCGGGTTCTCGTGGCGGCATCAGGTTTTCGCGCTCGCCGAGGCGGGTTTCCGGACGTTGACACCGGATATGCGCGGATACGGAGGCAGTTCTCGGCCGAGTCGGATCGAGGACTACGACATGGCCGCGCTGTGCGGTGATCTCGTCGGTTTGCTCGATGAGGCCGGTGTCGAGGATGCGATCTTCGTCGGTCATGACTGGGGTGCGTCGGTGGTGTGGCAGTTGGCCCTTCGGCATCCGGATCGGGTGCGGGCTGTTGCGGGACTGAGTGTTCCGGCCACGCCGCGGTCGGTCGCGGCGCCGTTGCCGATTCTGCGGTCCAGGCTGGGCGACGAGTTCTATATGTGCTGGTTTCAGGAACCGGGCCGCGCTGACGCGGAGCTTGCCTCGGATGTGCGCCGAACTCTGCTGCAGGACGATGTCGTCGGTGTCCGGGATCTGTTGAGCGGCAACGGTTCCGAGATGCCAGCTCCGGCCTGGCTGAGTGAGGACGAACTCGGCTACTACATAGCGGCTTTCATGGCCACCGGGTTCACCGGTGGACTGAACTATTACCGCAACCTCGACCGCAACTGGGAACACAGCGCGCACTTGGCCGATGCGAAGATCCACCAGCCCGCGCTGTTCATCGCCGGGTCGGAGGATGCCGTCATCCGGTTCACCCCGACCACCAAGATGGCTCACATACTGTCCGACCTGCGGGCGACCGTTGTCCTGGACGGAGCAGGACACTGGATTCAGCAGGAACGCGCGGACGAAGTCAGTGCCGCACTCATCGACTTCGCCCGCAGCGTCAGCTGAAGACCTACCCGACCACCTGCCGATAGCGTGCGGACAGCATCTGCGGGAATCCGAGGTCACCTTCGATAACCCGGATCGCCAACGGCGCGGCGAGCGCACGCAGACGCGCACACCCGGTTTCGCCGATCGCTTCGTACGGAAAGACCGAGAGTTCGTCCGTCCTGCTCTCGATCGCGCCACGCCGCTCGGAGCCGTGCTCGCTCAGCGCAACAGAATCGTCGGCCATCCAATCCCGTTCACGAAGCCGCCGCACACCGTCGGCCCAGTCCCGCTCGCTCCAGGATCGGCTGGCGCGCAATACTTCCGGCGATATCTCGCCGGTCGCACTGTGCGTGATCAAAGCCTCGATACCGTCCAGCCCCTCTGTCAGCAGCAGGGCGACGTGTCCGTCGCCGCGGTACTCCCGCAACAGTGTCTGCGCATGCCACAGCACCAGATGTGGTTCATCGGGCCACGGCAGCGCCGCATGCGCCGCGAACAATGGACGGCCCTGCGGGCGTTCGCAGGCATGTTCGGCGGCTTGCCGGGCGAGCGCGGCGGCTTCGCTCACCTCGGGGCCATAGATGTCATCGCCCCATGCCTGCCGAAGCGACCGATCGACGGCACGCATACGAGCTCGGAAAATTTCTGTGGGAGAGGCGATGTCCCATGCGGCAGGGATGACGGCCCGCACCGCGTCCGGATTGAAATTGAAGAACGTAGCGATGGTGACTTCGGCAGGCACCGGTCCGAATGCCGCGGACCGGGACGCGAAGTACATCATGCGCGGATCCGTAATGCCCAACTCACGGTAGGCATCCGGGCCGTGTGGGGTGAAGTAGATCACCCCGTGTATCGGCTCGAGCGCTCGGAACGTCAGATGGGCACTAAGAGCGTGTCTCACGTCGCTGTTTTCCCGGCTTTCGCGAGTTTCTTGTAGCAGGTCAGTGTGGCGGCGAGGGTGAGGAAGCCGAGGTAGTGGGTGGCCTTGCGGTCGTATCGGATCGAGAGCCGGTGGTAGCCGAACAGCCAGGCGATCGACCGTTCGATGACCCAACGGTGGCGGCCGAGTTTCTTGCTGGATTCGATGCCCTTGCGAGCGATGCGGACGGTAATTCCCCTGTCTCGCACCCATTTTCGTAGTTCGACATGGTCGTATGCCTTGTCGGCGTGCAGTTTGGTGGGTTTGCGTCGCCGCGGTCCGCGTCGGGACTTGATCGCGGGGACGGCTTTGACGAGAGGTTTGAGCGCGTCGGCGTCGTTGGTGTTGGCGGCCGATATCGCCACCGACAGCGGCAGGCCGGCACGGTCGGACATCACGTGGATCTTCGAGCCGGCCTTGCCCCGGTCGACGGGGTTCGGGCCGGTCATGGATCCCCTTTTTTCGCCCTGACCGATGCCCCGTCCAGGACCGCGCGTGACCAGTCGATCAAGCCTTGGCTGCCCAGTTCGTCGAGGACCGCCCGATGCAGGCGCCGCCACAGACCGGCCTCGGTCCACGCCGTGAACCGGCGATGCGCGGTGGGCACCGTGACCCCGAACGACGGTGGCAGATACCGCCAAGCGCATCCGCTGGTCAGCACGAACACTATCGCGGTGAACACCGCCCGATCATCCATCGGCGCGGTACCCCCACCCTGCGGGCGCGCCTCGAACCGCGGAATCAGCGGTTCAGTCAACGCCCACAACTCATCCGGCACCAGGCGCCGCGAAAGTTCGTCCACCACAACATGATCACAGGATCAGACCCAGATCCACGTGAGACACGCTCTAAGCGGGGATACGGTAGTCAATGGCGTTGCTCCGGTTATCTATTCGATCATTTCTCGAAGTAACGGCGCGGATTGCGCACCAGAATCGCGTCGATATCGTCGTCGGTGAGTCCCCGCGCCGTCAGCGCCGGAATCACATCTTCACTGATGTGCCGGTAGTTCCACCGCGGCGCCACCTGCGCTTTGGCCTCCGGATCGAACCAGTCGATATGGCACGCCGCGTCATGCGCGATAACGACCTTGTCCAGGTAGCCGCGTCGCACCAGTTCGACGATGGTGTCGATCCGATCCTCGAACGGCAGCAGGACGTCGAGCCCGAATCGATCCATGCCGAGCAGCGATCCCGCGTCGGCGAGTTCGGCAGAATCGACGGTTCCGGTGGCGGTGGGAATCTCGGTCAACGGGCTGCCTTGTCTGTGAAGAGATTCGGGTCGAGAGCGCGTTTGAGGATCTTGCCGGTGGCGCCCTTGGGTAGCTGTTCGGTGAAGGCGAAGCGGTGCGGCACCTTGTACGCCGACAGCCGCTCCTTGGCCCAGGACCGCAGATCCGCCGGATCGAGTTCGACCCCGGGCGTGGCGGCGACGACCGCGCCGACCTCCTCGCCGTAGTGGTCGTCCGGAATGCCGATCACCGCGACTTCGACGATGTCGGGATGCTCGTACAGCACTTCCTCGACCTCGCGCGGATAGACGTTGTATCCGCCGCGAATGATGAGATCCTTCGCGCGGTCGACGATGTAGACATAGCCGTCGGCGTCGACGCGGCCCAGATCGCCGCTCTTCAACCAGCCGTCGGACAAATCGGCGGCGGTGGCCTCGGGCCGGTTCCAGTACCCCTTCATGATGCTGGGGCCGCGCAGGAAGATCTCGCCGACGGTATCTGCGGGCAGTATCTTGCCGTCGGGATCGCGAACCTCGATCGACGTCCCGGGCAGCACAGCGCCGACCGAGCCCACCCGCTGTTCGCGATTCAGCGGGTTGTACGTGGCCGCGCCGGTGGATTCGGTGAGTCCGTACCCCTCGAGAATGGTGCAGCCGAAGCGATCCGAGAAGGCGCGGATCACCTCACCGGGCAGTGAAGCCCCGCCGGATGCCGCCAGCCGCAGGCTCGCGAAATCTGCCGCACCGTAGTCACCGGCCGCGTGCAGCATGGCATTCCACATGGTCGGCACACCGGCGACGTGGGTGAGCTGCTGATCGCGGATCATCGCGATCATGGCCCGCGGTTCGAAGGGCATCACCATGGCGAAGGACGCACCCGCGTGCAGCGCGGTGAGCAGGCACACCGCCTGCCCGTAGACATGGAACAGCGGCAGTCCGGTACCGAAGCGATCGTCCGGGCCGAGTTGCAGCTGATCGGTGAAGATTCGAGCGGTCTCGGTCAGGTTGGCGACGGTGAGTTCGACGCCCTTCGGTTTGCCGGTGGTTCCGGAGGTGTAGAGCAGCACCGCGGTGTCGTCGGCGCGGCGGCGCACCGGTTCGGCCACGGGCTCGGCCGGTTCGGCATGCGCGCCCGGCGTGAGCGCGAGCAATGGCAGATTTCGTTCGGTGGCCGCCTCCCGCGCTGCCTCCTGCGCGCCGTGCCAGGCGATGACGATCCGCGCGCCGGAGTCGTCGAG
This sequence comes from Nocardia pseudovaccinii, assembly GCF_050942345.1. Classification (NCBI taxonomy): domain Bacteria; kingdom Bacillati; phylum Actinomycetota; class Actinomycetes; order Mycobacteriales; family Nocardiaceae; genus Nocardia; species Nocardia pseudovaccinii. The sequence goes on along the minus strand of NZ_CP192074.1, from coordinate 7,437,297 downwards.
CACGTACCCGATTTCGGGCGCCGTGGCCATCGTGTTCATGGTGATGGCGATGGCGCCGATGAGCTGCGCGCCAAGATATGCGACGACGAATTCAGCGACGGTGGGCGCCACCAGCAGCACCCGGTCGCCCGTGGCGATACCGGATTCGCGCAGCAGGCCGCCGTAAGCCGCACTGCGCCCGGCCAATTCGCCGTAGGTGAGCTGTGTGTCCGGGGCGAGCAGCGCGATGGCTTCGGGGCGTTCGGCGGCGTGCTGCCAGCACCGGTCGGCGACATTGGTCGGCTGATCCGATGCGGTCGGGGAAGCCGGATTCGCGGGCATGGCTTGCTCCAGTTTCATGAGTGTGCGAGAACTGATGTGACCCAGGCCACGTCAGTGGGTCGGACGCTACTTGAATTTGGCGTCATGTTCAATAGATGTTGTGCCGATACAGGTTGCCCAGCGGCGTCGTGGGGTCGCGGGAGCGGCGGGCGCTGTTACGATCCACCACGTCAGCGAGCCGGAAGACAGCGAGTGAGGCAGTGAACGCCCAGGAAGCCACCGAGGACCAGCCCGGTCGGGTGCCCCCACGGAGTAAGCGTGGCATGCGCACCAGGTCCGCGCTGGTGACCGCGGCGCGCGAGGTGTTCGAACGTGACGGTTTCCTCGACGCCAGGATCAGTGATATCTCCAAGGCCGCCGGGGTCGCCTCCGGGTCGTTCTACACCTACTTCGACAGCAAGGAAGAGATCTTCGCCGCGGTCGTCGAGCAGGTGCGCGAGGAAATGCTGCACCCGCACATCCGGGAGCGGGTCGGCATCGACGACCCGCGTGAGTTGATCGCCGCCGCCAATCGTGAGTACCTGCTGTCGTATCGGCGTAATGCGCGGCTGATGGCCGTGCTCGAGCAGGTGTCGAAGATCGATGAGAAGTTCCGGGTGCTGCGCTTCGAGCGCGCCCTGGCCTTCGTCGAGCGCAATGCCGAGATGATCCGGAATCTGCAGGATCGTGGCCTGGTGGACGCCGAGTTGGATGCCGAGGTCACCTCGCTCGCGCTGTCGAGCATGGTGAGCCGCATGGCGTACTTCGTATTCGTGGAGGGGCGGAAGGTGTCCTTCGAGAAGTTGGTGAAAACGCTGAATCAGTTGTGGTTCAACGCTCTTCAGCTGAAAGAAGCTCACTGACCGAGCGTCGGCCACACGGTCGGCCGGTGCGCACCGATCATTCATGTGACCCGTATCACGTGACGCGCGGCCTCACTTGAACTTGACGTCGGAATCAAGTTCGGTGAGTCTGGGTCACGCAGTTCGAGCATCAGGAGAGGCTTACGTAATGGGTCGTTTCGACGGAAAGACGGCGATTGTCACCGGAGCCAGCCGCGGTATCGGGCTGGCCATCGCGCAGCGGCTGGTGGCCGACGGTGCGCGGGTCTGTGTGACCGCCCGCAAAAAGGACGCGCTGGACGCGGTGATCGCCGAACTCGGCGGACCCGAGCACGCCATCGCCGTCGCGGGACGAGCCGACGACGTCGAACATCAGATCGAGGCCATCGAGCGCACGCTGCAGACCTTCGGTTCGGTCGACTTCCTGGTCAACAATGCCGGTATCAACCCGGTGTACGGTCCGATGGTCGAACTCGACCTGGCCGCGGCCCGTAAAGTCTTCGAGGTGAACTGCCTGGCGGCGATCTCCTGGGTGCAGCAGGCGCACAAGGCATGGCTGGGCGAGCACGGTGGCTCGGTGGTCAATGTCGCGTCGGTGGCCGGGATCAAGCCTGCGCCCGGCATCGGGTTCTACGGGGCAACCAAGGCGATGCTGGTGCACATCACCCAGGAGTTGGCGGTCGAACTCGGTCCGTCGATCCGGGTGAACGCGATCGCGCCCGCCGTGGTCAAGACCCAATTCGCCACCGCGCTCTACGACGGCCGCGAGGAGCAGGTCGCCTCGGCCTATCCGCTCAAGCGCCTCGGCGTACCCGAGGACATCGGCAGTGTCGCCGCCTTCCTGCTCTCCGATGACGCGGCCTGGTTGACCGGCCAGTTGATCGTCGTCGACGGCGGGGTCACCCTCACCGGAGGCGTGGCGTGAAGGCTTGGCGGGTAACGGAATTGGGCGAACCGGCGCAGGTACTGCGGCTGGTCGAACTGGCGGAGCCCGAGCCCGGTCCAGGCCAGGTGGTGGTGCGGACCCGCGCGGCGGCCGCGAACTTCCCGGATGTACTGATGTGCCGGGGCGAGTACCAGATCAAGCCCGAACTCCCGTTCACCCCCGGGGTGGAACTGTGCGGTGAGGTGGTCGCGGTCGGTGCCGACGTCGACGGCATCGCGATCGGCGACCGAGTGCTCGGCAGTCCGGCGCTGCCCTGGGGTGGGTTCGCGGAATTGGCGGTCATGCACGCCGCGGATGTCTTTCCCGCACCGGCGGCGCTCGACGATGCCGAGGCCGCCGCCCTCTTCATCGGCTATCAGACCGGCTGGTTCGGACTGCATCGGCGCGCCGGCCTGCGGGCAGGGGAGACGCTACTGGTGCATGCGGCGGCCGGTGGCGTCGGCAGTGCGGCCGTGCAATTGGGTAAGGCGGCCGGGGCCACGGTGATCGGGGTGGTCGGCAGCGCGGCCAAGGCCGAGGTCGCGCGGGCGCTCGGCGCGGATATCGTGGTGGATCGCAGCACACAGGATTTCGTCTCGGTCGTGCGGGAAGCGACCGACGGTCGCGGTGCGGATGTGGTGTACGACCCGGTCGGCGGCGAGGTGTATCAGCGGTCCACCAAGTGCATCGCTTTCGAGGGACGCATCCTGGTCGTCGGTTTCGCGGGCGGGCAGATCCAGTCCGCCGCACTGAATCACGCACTGGTGAAGAACTATTCGATCCTCGGCCTGCACTGGGGCCTGTACCGCGACAAGGACCCGCAAGCGGTGCGCGACTGCCATCTGGAACTGACCGGGCTGGCCGAGCAGGGTGTGGTGAAACCCTTGATCGGTGAGCGGCTGCCACTGGATGACGTGGCTGCTGGACTGCAGCGTCTCGCCGACGGCAGGACCGTCGGCCGTGTGGTCTTCGAACCGTGAACGGTGCCAACCAAATTCGACAAGGAGAACCGTAATGAGTAGTGAGACAACCCGTACCGCCATCGTGACCGGCGCCGCGCGTGGCATCGGCGCTACCACCGCGAAGCGGCTGGCGGCGGACGGCTTCGCGGTCGCCGTCCTGGATCTCGACGAGGCGGCCTGCAAAACCGTTGTCGCCGAGATCGAATCGGCCGGTGGCCGGGCCCTCGCGGTGGGGGCGAACGTCGCCGATGAACAGGCCGGCGCCGCGGCGGTCGAGCGGGTCGCCGCCGAACTGGGCGCGCCGACCGTCCTGGTGAACAACGCGGGCATCATCCGCGACAACATGCTGTACAAGATGACCGTCGACGACTGGGACGCGGTCATGGGCGTGCACCTGCGCGGATCCTTCCTGATGAGCCGCGCGACGCAGAAGTACATGACCGACGCGGGCTGGGGCCGCATCGTCAATCTCTCCAGCACTTCGGCGCTCGGCAATCGCGGCCAGGCCAACTACGCCGCGGCCAAGGCCGGATTGCAGGGATTCACCAAGACACTCGCGATCGAACTCGGCAAATTCGGCGTGACCGTGAACTCCGTCGCGCCGGGCTTCATCGAGACCGAGATGACCGCCGCCACCGCCGAGCGCATGGGTGTTTCGTTCGAGGAGTTCAGCAAGACCCTGGTGGCGCGGATTCCGGTGGGACGCGTCGGCAAGCCCGAGGATATCGCGCACACGGTGTCGTTCTTCGTCAGCGAGGGCGCGTCGTATGTCACCGGCCAGGTGCTCTACGTCGCCGGTGCGCCGACGGTCTGAGGGGCGAATAGTGAAGGTATTCAATGGAATCGGCGAACTCGAGCAGGCCGTCGGCACCCATCTCGGCTACAGCGAATGGCACACCGTCACCCAGGAGCAGATCGATCTGTTCGCCGAGGCGACCGGTGACCGTCAGTGGATTCACGTCGACCCGGAGCGAGCCGCGCAGGGACCGTTCGGCACGACAATCGCCCACGGCTATCTGACCCTGTCCCTACTGCCGCAGCTGGTCTGGCAGGTATATCGCGTCGAGGGGGTGCAGATGGGAATCAACTACGGCAGCAACAAGGTTCGCTTCCCGTCGCCGGTGCCGTCGGGTAGTCGCGTGCGGGCGGGCGTGGAACTGGTGCAGCTCGAGCCGACCAAAGCGGGGGTCCAGGTGACGGCTCGGGTGACCATCGAACGCGAGGGCAGCGATAAGCCCGCCTGTATCGCGGAAGCGCTGTCGGTACTCGTGCCCTGATAGAAGTGACCGCCGGACATCCTGTGCCCGGCGGTCACTTCTTTTCGGCGAGTGCGCGAAACGGCCTGTCTCCCTGGCGATATCGGGAGACAGGCCGTTTTCTTCTCAGAAACCGGCTTCGGTGGCGATCCGGTCGGCGGTTTCGGCGAGTCCGTCGACCATGTCGGTCGTCGGAATGCCCGCGGCCGCACGGTTGCGGGGGTCGTCGAGGGTTCGCCGGTACACACCCTCGGCAATGACCGCGAGCTTCCACAGCCCGAGCGCATGCCAGAACCCGAGTGCCCGCCGGTCACGTCCAGTGATCGCGAGATACTCCTCGACCAGTTCGGCACGGGACGGAAAACCCGGGAGCATAACCATTTCCGTACCCGGAATGGCCGCTTCGCCCGGCATCGGCCAATAGGCCAGCAGACTGCCGACATCGGCCAGCGGATCACCGAGGGTGCACAGCTCCCAGTCGAGTACGGCGGCGACCGCACCCGTCTCCGGTGTGGTGATCACATTGCGGAGGTTGTAATCGCCGTGCACGAGCGCGAGTTCGCGCTGTTCGGGAACGGCGGACCGGAGCCGTTCGGTGAGACGGTCCACCAGCGGCAGGTCCCGTGTTTTCGACTTCTCCCACTGTGCCGACCACCGTTTGAGCTGTCGCTCGGCATACGGTTTGTGACTGGCCAGGTCGATCAGCGCGGTGGCTTCCAGATCGACGGCGTGGATGCGGGCCAGCGTCCGCACCAGTGACAGCCCGGCGCCGCGGCGCAGTTCGGGGGTGATTCGCTCGGCGGTCTCGACACCGTCGATGACCAGTCCGTCGACGAATTCCATGAGCACGAGCGCGATCTCGCCCTCGTGCCGGACATCGTGGACGCGCGGCACGGGGACATCGGTGGGCGCCAGGGCCGACATGACGCGGGCCTCCCGCGCCACGTCGTGCGCGGATGCCAGCAGGTGGCCGAGCGGCGGACGCCGCAGCACCCACCGCCGCCCGTCCGCATCGGTGATCAGGAAGGTCAGGTTGGACTGGCCGATCCCCACCCGATCGGCCCGCACCGGCCCGGTACACGCCGAACCGAGCGAGGACACCCAGTCCGCGAACGCGGCCGCATCGATATCGAAGCCGGTCGCGTCCGCGGTGGGCTGAATGAGCCCGTTACTTGTCTGCATTCGTTCCTGTCCGTCCTACGCCCCGGTCCTGAACTTACCGAGTTCGGCGCGCGCGATGGCGCGTTTGTGCACTTCGTCGGGTCCATCGGCCAGACGCAATGTGCGCAGGTGCGCGTACATGCTGGCGAGCGGGAAATCGTCGGTGACACCGGCCCCGCCGTGCACCTGGATCGCCCGGTCCACGATCCGCAGCGCCATCTCCGGTGCGGCGATCTTGATCGCCGCGATCTCGACCTGGGCCGCCTTATTGCCGACGGTGTCCATCATCCAGGCGGCCTTGAGGGTCAGCAGCCGGGCCTGTTCGATATCGATGCGGGCCTCGGCGATCCAGTCCTGGATATTGGCGCGCTCACTCAGCTTCTGCCCGAATGTGATTCGCGATTCGGCGCGTGCGCACATCAGTTCCAGCGCGCGTTCGGCCATACCGATGGCGCGCATGCAGTGGTGGATGCGACCCGGGCCGAGCCGGGCCTGGCTGATGGCGAAACCCTCGCCCTCGCCCTTCAACACATCCGTGACGGGGACCCGCACATCGGAGAAATCGATCTCGGCGTGGCCCTCGCGGTCGGCGTAGCCGAAGACCGGCAGATTGCGCATGACCGTGACACCGGGTGCGTCGATCGGCACGACCATCATCGACTGCTGACGGTGCTTGGGTGCGTCCGGATCGGTCTTGCCCATGACGATGAGCACCTTGCAGTTCTTGTGCAATGCGTTGGAGGCGAACCACTTCCGGCCGTTGAGCACGTAGTGGTCGCCGTCGCGCGTCATGCGCAGCTGGATATTGGTGGCGTCGGAGCTGGCGACGGCGGGCTCGGTCATGGCGAAGGCGGAGCGGATGGTGCCGTTCAGCAGCGGCTCCAGCCAGCGCTCCTTGTGCTCCTGGGTGCCGAAGAGGGTGAACACCTCCATATTGCCGGTGTCGGGCGCCGAACAGTTGCACGCCTCCGGCGCGAGATGCGGGCTGCGGCCCATGATCTCGGCCAGCGGAGCGTATTCCAGATTGGTGAGCCCCGGACCCCATTCGGGATGCGGATGGAACAGATTCCACAGGCCGCGGGCGCGGGCCTCGGTCTTGAGGTCCTCGACGATCTGCGGATGGTGGTGCGGATCGCCGGATGCCGCCATCTGCTTCTCGTATTCCGACTCGGCCGGGTATACGCATTCGTCCATGAAGGCGCGCAGATCGCGTTGATACTGCTGGGTGCGCTCGGACGTGCTGAACAGGTCCATCGAGGCTCCGATCGTTGGTGCGGGCGGTCGAAAGTGACTGCGCCGCAAGGTGAGTGGATCAGCTAGGGGTTCGTAGTGCGGGCCACAGCAGTGCCGCCGTCGATGCGGCGTCGCGGTGCACGATGCCGCCGAGTCCGAGCAGTTCCGCCGCGGTGATGTTCTGCTCGAGGTCGTCGACCATGATGGTCTGCTCGGGCGCGACACCGAGTCGTTCGCAGCCGACGAGATAGGCCCGGCGGGACGGTTTGCGGCTGCCGATCTCCGCGGAGATGGTCACCGCGTCGAACATGGCGGGCAGGTCGAAGCCCGCGTAGCAATCATCGCCGAGCGAATTCGACAGCAGGCCGACCCGGTAGCCCGCCGCGCGGACACTCGCGACCAGCTCGATCATTTCCGGGTCGGGATGCAGCCGGGACTGGATGCGATCGACAAGGCCGGCATCGTCGATTTCGACGCCGTGCGCGCGCAGCCGCCGCGCGAACCCGACCTCGAACTCACGCTCACCGATGCGCCCCTCTTCGTGATCCACCAGCAGCGCACTGCTTTCCGGATCGCGGGTGAGCAGTAGCAGCGGTAGCCGCGGGGCGCCCAGCTCCGCGCCGAACTCGGCGAAGGCGGCGAGCACGGCGGTGGTGAGCACGCCGCCGAAGTCGAACAGCACAGCGCTGCGCCCACTCAAGACAGTGACCTCCGATAGCGCTGCATGCCCGCGATCCACCGGTCGTGATCGGCAGCCTTGCGGTTCAGGAATTCTCGGACCTCCTCGTGCGGCAGCACGAGGAAACGTTCGGCCTCGATGGCCTCGAGCACGCGATCGGCCACGTCGAGCGGAGCCAGCACCGCCCCGGCTCCGGTGACGGCGCGGGTGGCCAGGTCGCCTGCGGATCCGCCGTCCGTGCCGAGTCCGGTGAGCAGGGCGGTATCGACACCCATCGGACACAGGCAGCTGACCCGCACACCGAGATCCCCGTAGGTCACCGCCAGCCATTCGGCGAATCCGACGGCCGCGTGCTTGGAGACCGCGTAGGTGGCCGAACCGATCTGGGTGAGCAGTCCCGCCGCCGAGGCGGTGCTGACGAAGTAGCCGCTGCCGCGCTCGAGCCAGCCCGGGACGAGCAACCGCGCCGCCCGCACGTGGGCCAAGGTGTTGACCTCGAGTGCTTGCTCCCACTGCGCCTCGGTGGCGTCGAGGCCGGGGCCACCGCCGACACCGGCGTTCGCGAAGAACATGTCGACGGGGCCGAATTCGGTTATGGCCGTATCGATGAGCTTGCGGAGATCGGATTCGGATGCGGCGTCACCGGCCTGCCCGGACACCGCGCCCGGAAATGCCTCGGCGAGTTGACGTGTCGTCGCCGCGAGCCGGTCCGCGTCTCGGTCGGTGATCAGGACGCGAGCTCCGTGCTCGAGCAGACGTTGCGCGATGGCCGCGCCGATGCCGCCCGCGGCGCCGGTGACGATCGCGACCGCGTTCTGTACGCGCATCAGTTCGCCTCGCCGTTCAGCCGGACCAGCATCTTGCCGGTGTTGGCACCGCGCAGCAGGCCGAGAAAGGCGTCGACAGCGGTGTCGATCCCGGTCAGCACCGTGGTGGGGACGCGGAGGCTGCCGTCACGCACCCAGTCCGCCGCGAGCGCCGCGTACTCCGGTGCCAGCTCCGGATGGTCGGTGACGATGAAGCCGCGCAACGACAGTCGGCGAACCACCGCCAGCGCCAGATTCTTCGGGCCGGGCGGCGGGGTTTCGGCGTTGTACCCGGCGACGGCTCCGCACAGGGCGATTCGGCCGAAGTCGCGCATCGAGCCGATCGCCGCCTGCAAATGGTCGCCGCCGACATTGTCGAAGTAGACGTCGATGCCGTCCGGGGCCGCCTCGTGCAACCGTTTCCCCAGACTGCCCGCCCGGTAGTCGATCCCGGCGTCGTAGCCGAACTCCTCGACCAGCCGCCGTGCCTTCTCCGGACCGCCCGCCGATCCGATGATCTTGGCCGCGCCGAAGTGCCTGGCCACCCGGCAGGCGGCAAGACCGACGGCGCCTGCCGCGCCCGAGATGAATACGACGTCACCCGGACGGACCGGCGCGATTTCCTTCAGACCGACATACGCCGTGAGTCCTGGAATGCCGAGCGGGCCGAGGTAGGTCTCGGCCGGGGCCAGCGTGGTATCGACCACGCGCGCCTGCCCTGCCTTCAACAGCGCGTACTCCCGCCAGCCGAGATCGTGCAGCACTGTCGTGCCGACGTCGATTCCCGGTACACCCGAGGCGACGACGGTGCCGACCGCGCCGCCGTCCATGGGGGCATCGAGTCGGAACGGCGGAATGTAGGACTTCACGTCGTTCATGCGGTTGCGCATGTACGGATCGACCGACATCCAGTCGTTGCGGACCAGCAACTGCCCGCTGCCCGGGTCCGGGACATCCGTTGTCACCATCCGGAAATCGGATGGTGCGGGTTCGCCGGTGGGCCGGGCCACCAGGTGTACCTCTCGGCTCTTCACGACCAGAAACCTCCATGTTCATGCGCGCTGACCGGGGCGTCCGCGATGGAGCGCCGGTTGCCGGATAGCTCAGAGGTTAATTGAAGTTGACGTCGGATTCAATTGTTGGATCCGACCACGGGTGCGGGCGCACCACTCACGGCGCACCCGGCCACGATCCGATTATGCGGGCTGTGCGGTGACCGCCGTGTGAGCTTCGGCGGCATTGATCGCATCCACCTCGGGATTGCGCCGCACGAAGCTGATCATGAGCAGGGCGATCACCGCGGCCGCGGCGAACATGCCGAATCCGCTCGTGGTCAGGCCGTGCGACAGCAGTACGCCGCCGAACCACGGACCGAAGATCGAACCCCACCGGCCCACGCTGGAGACCCAGCCCAATGCGGTGGCCCGCACGCTCGGCAGATAGTAGGAACTCGTGGACGCGTAGATCAGGGTCTGCGCGCTGAACAGGAAGCCGCCGGTGAGGAAGACGACGGTGTAGGTCACCACCAGCGGCATGTGGAAGACCAGCAGGCCGACCCCGATCGCGGTCATCGCGAACCAGATCATCGCCACCGGGCGCGGGCCGAATCGGTCGGCCAGTGGGCCCGCGATGAGCATGCCCGCGATGCCGCCCAGGTTGATCACCAGCAGGAAGCTGATCGCCGAGCCCAGGTTGTAGCCGTGGCCGCGCATCATGGTGGGCAGCCAGGTGTTCATGCCGTAGACCAGCAGCAGGCCGAAGAACGACGCGATCCAGAACAGCAGCGTCGTCTGCCGCACCGAGGACGCGAACAGCGCGCGCACGTCCCCGCGCCGCCGCTGGGCACCCTGCTCCGGGGTGTAGAACTCCAGTGGCACACCGTATTTCGCCGCCTGCGCATCGGCCTGCTCGGTGCGGCCGCTGGACAGCAGGTAGGTAATCGATTCCGGCAGCAGCGCCCAGACCACCGGCACCAGCAGCAGCGGCAGCGCGCCGAACCAGTACACCGAACGCCAGCCGAGCTCGTGCACGACCGACATGGCCAGCGCACCGGCCAGGGCGCCACCGGCCTGGTGGGCGGTCATCAGGAAGGTGACCGCGAAGGCCTTGCGTCCGGCCGGTGCGAATTCCTGCACCAGCGCGATACATGTCGGCAGCAGTGCGCCCAGACCGTATCCGGAGATGAAACGAGCCAGGGCGAACGCGCCGACCGACGGCGCGGCGGCCGCACCGGCCGAGGCGATCGAAAAGATGATCACCCCGGTGATGAGGATCTTGCGCCGTCCGATGCGGTCGGTGAGCAGACCGGCGCTGAGGGCGCCGAGCAGCATGCCGAAGTTGGTGAGGCTGCCGATATCGCCACCCATGGCCTTGGTCAGGTGGAAGGCCTTGTCGTCGAGCACGCCGGGGAGTACCGCGCCGTAGACGAACAGATCGAGACCGTCGAGTAGTACGAGGAACCAGCACAGTGCGATGACGCGGACCGCCAGTCGGGAAATGGCGGTGTTTCCGCCGGGCAGGGCTATCGAGGACAACGGCGTCTCTTTCGTCCAAGGGTGTGCATCATAGTGACGCAGGTTACAGTGCTTGAGATATAGCACACAATATCTCCGTCAAAATTGTTAACAATCGCGATGAATGTTGGCAGACAGAGATGGGTGCGAGTTGGATTGCGGCGTTGCGAGAGGGATCGGCGGAAGTCGCCTAATCTTCGCGCGCCAACTCCTCGGCAGTCGGCGTGCCATGCGTGTGGAACGACTCGATGGTCTTCAGTCCCCAGGCCTGTCCCTTGGCGCGTTCGGTCTCGGTCCAGTCCACCCGTTTCCAGTCGGGCGCCAGGATCAGCCGCGCGCCCGGGTTGCACAGTTCGATGCGGTTGCCGCCCGGCTCGTAGACGTAGAGGAAGAAGGTCTGCTGGATGGCGTGTTTGTGCGGCCCGGTTTCGATGAATACGCCCTGGTCGAGGGCGACGTCGCAGGCGCGCAGGATGTCGTGTCGGCTGTCGGCGGCGAATGCGATGTGGTGCAGCCGTCCGGACTTGCCGAGATTGTCCTTGGTGTAGACGATGTCGTAGCTCTTGTTGGTGAAGGTCGTCCAGGTCCCCGCGACGGTGCCGTTGTCGAGCACGATCTGCTCGGTGGTCATCGCGCCGAGCGTGTCGACCAGGAAGTCGCGGTTGTCCACGGGGGTCCTGCCGAGGAAGTTGACGTGGTCCAGCCGCCGTGCCGGTACGCCGCCGCTGGGATAGGCCGCGGCCTGGTTCTTCAGCGACGGCCGGATGTCGTCGCCGCATTCGAACCATTCGGCCTCGTAATAGAGGCCGAATTCGTGGCCGTCCGGATCGGTGAACAGGTAAGTGGGGCCGAAGCCCGGCTCGCCGTCGGTCCAGCCGATGCCGCGACCGACCGCCTCGATCGCTGCGACTCGCTGCTGCAGCGCTTGCTGACTCGTCGCCCGCAGATAGGTGCGGGCGATGCCCGCGTGCCGGTGCGCCCGCAGGGTGATGGTGTGGTGCTGGTAGTCGTCCCAGGCGTGCAGGTAGACCAGGTCGCCGTCGGCGCCGACCACACGCAGGCCAAGGAAGTCGGTGAAGAAGCGGACGCTCTCGTCGAGCTTCGGGGTGAGCAACTGCACGTGCGCCAGATGCGCGATCTCGTGACGGGGTGCCATATTTCGGTCCTCCTTGACCAGCGGCGCATCAAATGCGGGGAAAAGCCGTACCGGCGAATAGTTTTCGAGCGGTGCGCACCACACCGGCCGAACGCACCAGCGGCGGGGTGACGGTGGTATCCAGGTCGATGTCGACCAGCAGATGTCCGGACGGGTGCTCCACGTCGATCCGCTGTGGTCGGCCCGCGGTGGGGTCGTGGCCGACCGCTCCCGGAGTCATCATCGCCGTTGCCGCGCTGATCGCGGCGAACACGCCGATCGAAGTGTGTGGTTGGACGGGGATGAACGAACGAGTGCACATCCGGCCGCCATCGCGAGCGGGGGCGAGCAGCACCGTCTTGGGCACCGACGACTGTGACACGTCGCCGAGGCCCATCAACTGGGCGGCCTTGCGGCGCAGGCGATCTACCCGGCCCAGCAGCGCGGTGTCGGCGGCCAGTTCGGCGTGCGCCTCGTAGCCGGTCAGCCCGAAACTCGTCGCGGTCGCGACAACGACCGGCATGCCGTTGTCCACGCAGGTGACGTCGATACCGTCGATGCTGTCGCGCAGTCGTCCGGTGGGGAACAGGCCTGCTGTGGCCGAGCCCGCGGTATCGGTGAACGACAGCACCACCGGTGCTGCGGTGCCCGGGACGCCGTCGATGCTGGTATCGCCGTCGTAGACCGGTAGCCCGTCGCGAATCGGGAAGCTCGCGGTCGCGAGACTGTCGGAATTGACCAGGTGGATACGGATATTCGCACTGTCACCGGTCGCGGTCACCATTCCGGTCTCCACGGCGAACTGACCGACACCGGCGAGGATATTGCCGCAGTTCTGCTGATCCGACACCGTCGGCTGATCGACGCCCAACTGCAGGAACAGATAATCGACATCGACGCCGGGCCGCCGCGAGGGCGAAACGATCGCCACCTTGCTGGTCAGCGAGGTCGCTGCGCCCATGCCGTCGATCTGCCGCGGATCCGGTGTGCCCATGATCCGCAGCAGCAGATCATCGCGCGCCGCCGGATCCGCGGGCAGATCGACCGCCCGGAAATATCCGCCCTTGGATGTTCCGCCCCTCATCCATATGCACGGAACACCTTGGTCGGCAACCGGATTCATTGCGGTTCCTTCGCGATGTAGTCGTCGTAGGTGAGGTAAGTGATGCCGAACTCGCCGAGGCGGTCGCGCAGGCCGTAGCGGTCCAGGCCGAGCTCACCCTGCCGGAACGCATGTCGGCTCGCTTCCTCTCTGGCCATGCGGGCTGCCGAAAGTTCCAGTACCTCAGGGGCTTTCAGGCGCGGCACGCAGGCGACGCCGTCGTCGTCGGCGACTATCACGTCACCGGGGTGAATCACCTGACCCTCCAGCACGATCGGCACGTTGATCGCCCCGGCTGTCGCCTTGACCGACCCCTGCGCACTCACGGCGGTCGACCAAGCGGGAAAGCCCGTCTCTCTCAGCTCCGCGACATCCCGGACGCCGCAGCCCAATACGACGCCGCGCACACCGCGACGCTGCAGCGCGGTCGCGAAGAGCTCACCGAACAGTCCGTCCGTAGAAGGCGAATTCGTCACCACCACAAGGACATCGCCTTCGGTGCACTGTTCGACTGCGACATGGATCATCAGGTTGTCGCCGGGCCAGCACACCACGGTGACGGCGGTGCCGCCGATCCGCGCCCCGGGCCAGGCCGGACGCAGCCGCGGCCCCAGATATCCGACCCGACCGGCTGCCTCGTGCACGGTCGCGACACCGTAGGCACCCAGTCGGGCGGCATCCTCGATCGAGGCGCGCGGCGGATCGGTCACCACGATGGACTTCACAGGCCTTCCTCTCCTTGTCGATGCGATGCGGCAATGGCCCGCAACGCATCTCGGGTGGCGGACGCGATATGCGGGGTGATGCCGAGGTCGGTCAGTTGCTGCGCGGCGGCTGCCATCTCCTCGGCCCGGCGGTTCGCGTGCGTGCGGCTGCCGCTGATCAGCCGGTCGATCATGTTCGCGTCGAATTTCACGAACTCGGTGGTCAGGTGCTCGTGGAACCATTCGGCGCAGCCCGCCGCCTCGGCCCCGGCCATCGCCTCGACGACGGCCGCCGCCAGTCCCTTGTAGACCACACTGCGCAGCAGCTTTCGCGAACTCGCGGCACCGATCGGGCCGTCTACCTTTTCGATCGTGACTGCGAGGCTGCTCATCATCGTCGCGAACAGCGGTGCTGCGGGACCGGAGGCCGCCATCGGGGTGTGCAGGCCTCGTCCTGGCACCGGGGCCATGATCGCGACATCGACGAGATCACCGCCGATATCTTCGACCAATTCGGCCAGCTGTACCTTCGACGCGGGCGACACCGTATTCGCCTCCGCCCAAACGGTGCCCGGTCGCAGCCCGGGTAGGGCTGCCCGTAGCGCGGACTCGGCTTCGTCTCCGGTGGTCAGGTTGAAGACCAGCTCCGCGTCACGGACCGCGTCGGCGTCATCGGAGCACTGGGTAACACCCTCCGGTGCAACGACTTTCGGGTCGAATCCGCGCACGTCGGCACCCGCCACGACGAGATCGCGGGCGAAAGCGCCACCGGCTTCACCGAATCCGAGCACCGCGACGCGGAGCTGAGGGGTATTCACGACAGCCGCGTGGTGACGTGCGGGTAGTGGCGCACGAACGCCTCGGCGCGACTGTTCTTCAGCAGGCCCAGGTTCGGACCCGCATTCCGCTCGAGCTGCACGCCGCGACGCGCGGCGAGGTCTTCGTAGTAGGTCCACATGTGCTCCTGAGCGCCGAGACAGCGCATCGCCTTGCGCTTGGTCTCGAACACTTCGGTGATATCGAGCAGCACGTCGGGGCGGAACTCCGACATCTCCGATTGATGTGGTTCGAAGCTGAAGACCGGGGGAGCGCCCAATGCCTCGCCGGGAGCGTCGTAGCCGATGGCCTGGGCGAGGATGCGGGCCTGCAGCGCCATGCGGGCGGCTGCGGGGTGGTCGCCGTTGTACGGGTCGACCAGGGTGTGGGTGAGCACCACGGTCGGGGTGACCTCGCGGTAGACGCGCACCAGCTGGTCGGTCAACTCCTGCGATTCGAGCAGGGGGTAGTCACCGGCATCGAGGAAGCGGATATGCGCCCCGAGCACGTCGGCGGCCGCCTCGGCCTCACCGCGGCGCAGCGCCTTGATCTCGTCGAGGGTTCTGCCCTCCCGCCAGGCCTTGGCCGACTCACCGCGCTCGCCATAGCTCAGGCACACCACCGTTGCCCGCTCGCCGCGCGCCGCGGCCAACGCGATCGCGCCGCCCGCGCGCCAGACGAAGTCGCCCGCGTGGGCACTCACCACCAGTAGCGATTCGGTTGCGTTCTCGGCCATCGCCTCACCTCACTCGATCACGGATGCCGCACCATGCGGCGGAGCACGGACATGCGGTGTAGCTCACGTCCGCAACCACAGTAGATTTTTGTCGGCGAAATTGTCAACAATTTTGGTGACGAAGTTTGAGTGGCGTCGTGATGATCGGGGAACGTTGTACGGTCGGTCAGCGAGTTCGCGCACGTCCCGCCGCAAGAGAACGCAACTCGGTGTTGAGCAGCATCCTGACGGCGATGGTGGCCGCAGCGACGGCGAGCGAGGTCCAGGACGGTTCATCGGCCAGCCGGATCAGTCCCGCCGCCACCAGGAAATCGGTCAATACCGGGAGCGTGGGCTGGATCCGACGCAGGCGCAGCCCGACACATGCCGCGGCGAGTACCCCGAGCAGGGTCACCAGCACGGCCGCTTGGTGTAGCACCGCCGTCATGACGTTTTCGCCTGGCTACCGGGCGGTGTCTCGATGCGTCCTGGCTCGATTTCGTCGCGTTCCCTAGCCAGTTCCTTGCCCAGCACGTAATTCAGGACGGTCCGAATGGTCGCGATAGCGGCCAACTGCCCGATCTCGGTGAAGGTGGGCGCCACAGCCGTGCGCAGGATATCCCCGGCCAGCTGAAACTCCAGCCCCAAGGCGAGGAACCGGCCCAGGGAAAGCCGGACGCGATCGAACTCTCGTCGAGGTTCCCACCCGTCGCGCTTGGCCGAGCGGCCCCAGCGAAGTCCCACCCGCACGAACTGTACGAATGCGACCACCGCACCGACGAAAATGACCAGCGCACCAGTGAATTCCACCAAACGCACGGCCATGTCGACGATGTCCCGCAACCTCGACTCCGGGAGCAGATCCCAACCCATGCAGGGATTATCGCCACCACGCATGGCCCGTCTCGCTCATCCATCGCGTGTCGCTGAACGCGTATCCAGTCGAGCAACCGAGCTCGAAGGCCATCGCGACACCGGCGGCGTGGGAACCTGGGGCCCCGGCTGCTGGCGCTCAACCTCGCCCGTCACACTGTCCACAACATTCAGCCCGATTTGGACATCCTGAAAGAAGGCCGTCCCCAGTATTCGGGGGATGCCGACAAGCTGATCGACGCCGCCCAGGTTGTGGCCATCGAGTTCCAGACGATCGCCGCAGCCAACAACTACTGGCGGTCCTGAACGACGTATCGACGAACTGCCTGTGGCGGCGCCACCGCCAGCGCGTCGCATGTGTGGGCTGTGGTAACGGCGCATTCGTCGAGCCGCCGCGGACGCCGACTGCTGGGCAACGTCACGCGGTTGCGCGGGAGCTCGGATTGAGATCGCGTGGGCCGCCCTATCGCGGTGCGGGTGCTCGGCGCTTCTCGTCGGGCCGATTTGTCCTCGTGCTCAGTCGAAGTCGCCGACCGCGGCGATCACACTGTCCAGGTGCGCACGCATCGCCTGCTCGGCACCGGCCGGATCATGCGCGATCACCGCCTCGATCACGGCAAGATGCTCGCCGAGCGAAGTCTGCGGACGCCCGGGCCGCAGCGACAACTGGAACTGAAATCGCACCACCTGGGTGTTCAGCCGCCCGATCAGATCGCTTGCGGTCGATTGACCGGCAATCTCGGCGAGCACCGCATGCAACTCATGGTTGAGTTCGGAATACTTCAGCGGCGCACCCTCCCGCACCGCCGCGGTCAGCTGATCGGCATACTCGCGCAGCCGCTCCACATCGGCCGGACCGGCATGCTCGGCCGCCTTCGCGGCGATCAAACCTTCCAGCGCCCTACGGCATTCGAGGATTTCGACGGCCTGCTGCTTGGTAACCCGGCGCACCCGAGCGCCCCGATTGTGTATGCGCTCGATCAACCCTTCGGCCACCAACTCGTCGATGGCGGCCCGCACGCTCCCCCTGGTAACACCGAATTGCTCGACCAACTCCGCTTCGACGAGCCGCTGCCCAGGCGCCACCTCCCCCTGCCGAACGGCGCGACGCAACCGCTCCACCGCAATGGCTTTGCCCTGCGTTCCCCGCTCCAACTCGGAAGTCTGCGACACTGACACCATCCTGTTCAGGCGACCATATTGTCAGAAATTATGCCAACAATTCGTAGAGTCGCCCAACGACACCCCTGTGGAGTCATTATCCGTCGCGGGTTGCGATGGTGCGCTGGAGCAGGATGAAGGCGAGTAGCAGGACGCCGATGAAGATCTTGGTCCACCAGGAACTCAGGGTGCCTTCGAAGCTGATGATGGTCTGGATTACACCCAGGGTCAGTACACCGAGTACCGAGCCGAGGACGAATCCGGAGCCGCCGGTGAGCAGGGTGCCGCCGATGACGACCGCGGCGATCGCGTCGAGTTCCATGCCTACGGCGTGCAAGCTCCAGCCGGACAGGGTGTAGAGCGTGAACAGGATGCCCGCGAGTGCCGAGCAGAAGCCGCTGATCGCGTACACGGCGACCTTGGTCCGGGCCACCGGTAGCCCCATCATGAGCGCCGACTGTTCGTTCCCTCCGATCGCGTACGCGGTGCGACCCAGTCGGGTGTAGTGCAGAACGACGAAGGCCGCACCGACGACTGCCAGCGCGACGATCATGCCCACCGTCAGGAATACGTCCCCGCCGAGCCGGAATCGACGCTGCGCCAGATCCGTATACACCGGGTCGGTGATCGTGATCGAATCCGTGCTGATCACATACGCCAGCCCGCGCGCGAGGAACATACCGGCCAGCGTCACGATGAACGGCTGGATCTCGAAGTAGTGGATGACCGCGCCCATCGCGGCGCCGAAGAGCGTGCCGCCGACCAGCATGAGCGGCATGACCAGCAGCGGCGGCCACCCGTGCACGGTCACCAGCCATGCCGAGACCACCGTGGACAGGGCCAGCACCGCGCCGACGGACAGGTCGATGCCACCGGTGAGGATCACGAAGGTCGTCCCGACGGCGAGAACGAGCAGAAAGGCGTTGTCTATGAACAGGTTCACGAAAACCTGCGGATAGCCGAATGCCGGATAGCGCATCACCCCGACGCCGTAGATGACGGCGAACAGTGCGGCAGTCGCCAGCACCGGGATGTATCGGCTGCGGTGTCCGCGCATCGTGGGTCGGCGCAGAACAGGTCGGACGGCGCGGGCCTGGGTAAGCACGTTCATCTGGTCGCCTCCGTCGCTCTCGATGGGATGCTCGGTCGGGGTCGGCGTCGAAAGACCTTGGCGCGGAACGCCGGTGACTGGATCAGGCATACCGCGATCACCACGACCGCCTTGGAGACCAGCGTCGTCTCCGGTGGTACCCCGACGGTGTAGATCGTGGTGGTGAGCGTCTGGATCACCAGTGCCCCGAGGACGGTGCCGCCGAGCTGAAATCGCCCACCGGTCAACGCGGTACCGCCGATGACGACCGCGAGAATCGCATCGAGTTCGATCCACAGTCCGGCGTTATTGCCATCCGCCGCAGAGACATTCGAACTGATCATCAGTCCCGCGATCGCGGCGCAGCACGCGCAGACCGCGTAGACGGCCACGATCAGACCACTGGCCCGGATGCCGACCAGACGCGCCGCCTCGGCATTACCGCCCACCGATTCCAGCAGCAGCCCGAGCGCACTGCGCCGCAACAACAACGCGAGCACAGCGAACACTGCGACGGCGACCAATACGGGCACCGGCAGCCCGAGCAGATAACCGCCACCGATGACCTTGTACGGCGGACTGTTGATCGTGATGATCTGACCGGACGTAATCAGCTGTGCGACACCGCGCCCGGCCACCATCAGAATCAATGTCGCCACGATCGGCTGAATACCGAAGCGCGCCACCAGCACTCCGTTCCACAGTCCGAGCGCGATCGCCACGCCGAGCGCGATCAGCACCGCGACGGCAACGCCACCGGCATCGGCCTGATCCGGCATATTGCTGATGTGCAGACAGGCCAGCGCACCCGCGATGGCCACGACCGTGCCGACCGACAGGTCGATGCCGCGCGTCGCGATGACCAGCGTCATGCCGAGCGAGATCAGCACCAGTGGCGCGCCGTAGCGCAGGATATCGATCAGGCTGCCGTAGAGGTGTCCGTCCTGGATGCGGATCGAGAGGAACCCTGGCGTGAACGCGACGTTGACGATCAGCAATGCGATGAGCGCGGCCGCGGGCCAGAACAGGTGGCTTCGGATAATCGTCATGAAATGGCCCCGCTCGCAATGGTTTCCGTGAGGCGATCCATGGTCAGGGTGGCATCGTTGACGAGTTCGGCGACCAGCCGCCGATCGCGCAGGATCGCCACCTTGTGGCTCAGCCGCAACACCTCCTCTAGTTCGGCGGAGATGAACAGCACCGACATGCCCTCCTCGGACAGCGTGATGACCAGTCGCTGGATTTCCGCCTTGGCGCCGATATCGATGCCGCGGGTCGGTTCGTCGAGGATCAGCAGTTTCGGCCGGGTGGCCAGCCAGCGGGCCAGCAGCACCTTCTGCTGGTTGCCGCCGCTGAGGAATTTCACCGGCGTATCCGGATCGGCCGGGACGATCCGCAGCGAGGTGATGTACCGGGCGACGAGTTCGTCGCGCTTGCGCGTCGACAGCGGCCGGGCCCAGCCGCGCGCGGCCTGGACCGCGAGCACGATATTGTCGCGCACCGACAGGTCGAGGATCAGGCCTTGGGATTTGCGATCTTCGGGGCAGAAGGCGATCCGGTGGTCGATCGCGGCGCGCGGCGAGCGCAGTGCCGTCGGTGCGCCCGCCACGCGGAGATGCCCGGTGGACGCGCGGTCGGCGCCGAAGAGCAGTCGCGCCACCTCGGTGCGGCCGGAGCCGAGCAACCCGGCCAACCCGACGACTTCCCCGTCCCGGACGGTGAGATCGAACGGCGCGACAGAATTGCGGCGCCCGCCTATCCCGGTGGCCTGCAACAGCGGATCGTGGCGCGCCACCACCGCCGGATCCGGTTTCTCGTGCTCGATCTCGTCGAGCGTGCGCAGCGCCGTGCCGAGCATGTGCGCGATGAGATCCTTCTGGTCCAGCTGTGCCACCGGATATTCGCCGACGAGGGTTCCGTTGCGTAGCACGGTTGCCCGGTCGCAGATCTCGAAGATCTGATCGAGGAAGTGGGTGACGAATCCGATCGCGACGCCCTCGGCGGCAAGTCTGCGCATCACCGCGAACAGTTGCTCGACCTCACCGGAGTCCAGTGATGAAGTGGGCTCGTCCAGGATGAGGACCTTCGCATCCAGGTCGACGGCTCGGGCGATGGCGATGAGCTGTTGCACCGCAAGTGAATACGAGCCGAGTGGCGATGCGACATCGATGTTCAGATGCAGTCTTTCCAGCAGCCGGGCGGCATCACGGCGCATCGCGGCGAAGCGGATCAGACCGGCCCGCCGCGGCTCCCGTCCGATGTAGATGTTCTCCGCGACCGACAGATTCGGGCACAGATTCACCTCCTGATAGACGGTGCTCACCCCGGCCCGCAGCGCCTGCTGCGGGCCGGTGAAGCGCACTGGGCGACCGTCGAGTTCGATGATCCCGGCATCGGCGTCGTGGATTCCGGTGAGCACCTTGATGAGGGTGGATTTGCCCGCACCGTTCTCACCGACCAGTGCGTGTATCTCACCGGGGAACAGCCGCAGGTCCACCTCGGACAGTGCGGTGACCCCGGCAAAACGCTTGACGATGCCCGACATCCGAAGTGCGGGTGTGACAGTCGGTTCCGACATGCACTGCTCCGGCTCAGTACGTCCGGGTGGGCAGCGCGGCGGCGGCCTGGTCCTGGGTGTAGACGCCTTCGTCGGTGACGATTCGCTTGGGCGTCGGGTGACCCGCCACGACCTCCTTGGTGATCTCCATCAGCTTCGGGCCGAGCAGCGGATTGCATTCGACCACGACGTTGATCTTGCCGTCGGCCATGGCCTGGAAGGCATCTCGGGTCCCGTCGATAGAGATGATCTTGATGTCCTTACCCGGCTTCAGCCCGGCCTCCTCGATCGCCTGGATCGCACCGAGCGCCATATCGTCGTTGTGCGCGTACAGCACGTTGATATCCCGATGCGCGGCCAGGAATGCCTGCATCACCTCTTTGCCCTTGGCGCGGGTGAACTCCGCGGTCTGCGATGCGATGATCTTGAACTTCGGGTCGGCGCCGATGACCTCCTGGAAACCCTTCTTCCGATCCGTCGCGGGCGCGGATCCGGTGGTGCCCTGCAACTCCGCGATATTCACGGTGTCGTTCGAGTTCTTGGTCGCGTCGACGAGCCAATTCGCCGCCCTGCGGCCCTCTTCGACGAAATCCGAGCCGAGGAAGGTCACATACAGCGAGGTGTCGGCCGAGTCGACCGCGCGGTCGGTGAGGATCACCGGAATCTTGGCGTCCTTGGCCTCCTTCAGGACGGTGTCCCATCCGGATGCGACGACGGGGGAGAAGGCGATGACGTCCACGCGCTGCTGGATGAAGGTGCGGATCGCCTTGATCTGGTTTTCCTGTTTTTGTTGGGCGTCAGCGAATTTCAGCTGTATTCCGGCCGCGGCCGCGGCGTCCTGGATGGATTTCGTATTCGCGGTGCGCCAACCGCTTTCGGCACCTACCTGGGAGAACCCGAGTACGGTCTGGTCGCTTCCCGAGCTGCCGCAGCCGACGGCCGTTGCTGCGGTGAGGACAAGTGCGCTGGCGGTGATCAGAAGCCTCTTCAACACGATCAGGCTCTCCCTTGAATTGTGAAACGTGTTGCACCGAGGTGCGGTAGTCCTGTTAGTGTTAGCGCTCACATTCTTCAAGTCAAGAGCTCTCGCGGCCGTAATCTGGTGGCGACGACTGGATATCGGTTGCCGAGGTCAGCGCGGTGGTCCAGGGTCGCGGTGTGGCCACCGGCCGTGTGAGCGTTAACCTGGGGGAACTGGGACGACGCTTTGGAAGGTGGGATGTGAGGGACAGGGACGGATTTGCCGCCGGGGACACCTCAACGGCGGTTCGACCGGCGGGCGCGCGCCCGGCGGTCATGACCGATGTCGCCAAACTCGCCGGAGTCTCCCATCAGACCGTGTCGCGGGTGCTCAACGGCAGTGCGAACGTGCGCCCGGAGACCCGCGAGCGGGTATTGCGCGCCGTCGAACAACTCGGCTACCGCCCCAACGCCATGGCCAGGGGGCTGGTCAGCAGGCGCTCGAATATGCTCGGCGTGGTCAGTTTCGACACCATCCTGTACGGCCCGGCCTGCACCCTGCTCGGCATCGAACGTGCCGCTCGCACAGCGGGCTACGGTGTCAGCATCTTCGCCTTGGAGACAGTTGACCGCTCCAGTGTGCTGGCGGCCGCGAACAGTCTGGCCGATCAGGGAGTGGACGGGATCATCGTCATCGCCCCGCAGATGGCCGCCGCCGCGGCACTGCACAATCTGCCCGAACGTCTGCTGGCCGTCGCGGTCGAGGCGGGACAGGACAGTGGCTTGCCATCGGTATCGGTGGATCAGGTCGAGGGTGCCCGGCTGGCGGTGCGGCATCTGCTCGATCTCGGGCATCGCACGGTATGGCAGGTCGCCGGACCCAGTGATTGGCTGGAGGCACGCGACCGCATCGAGGGCTGGCGACGCGCGCTGGAGGCCGCGGGCGCGCCGATTCCCCCGGTGATCGGCGGGGATTGGAGTGCCCGCTCCGGCTACGAAGCGGGCCTGCTGCTCGCCGCGCAGCCCGATGTGACCGCGGTATTCGCGGCCAATGACCAGATGGCACTCGGCATGCTGCGCGCCTTCACCGAACGCGGTATCCGGGTGCCCGCGGATATCTCGGTGGTCGGTTTCGACGACATTCCGGAGGCCGCCTACCTTTCACCACCGCTCACGACCGTCCGGCAGGACTTCGACGAAGTAGGCCGCCGCAGTATGCAGATGTTGTTGCGGCTCTTGGAATTCGACGGCACCACCGCCGAACCGGCATCGCCTTCGGTGGTGCCGACGCTGGTCACGCGCGACAGCACGGCGGCACCGGCCCAGCGATGAAGGGTCAGGCCGCCGCGCGCTTCTTGTTGTAGACGTCGAATGCCACCGCGGCCAGCAGCACCAGGCCCTTGATGACCAACTGCCAGTCGCTGCCGACGCCGAGCATCGACATGCCGTTGTTCATCACGCCCATCACCAGCGCCCCGACAATGGCGCCGACGACCGTGCCGATACCGCCGCTGGCCGACGCGCCACCGACGAATGCCGCGGCAATAGCGTCGAGCTCGAAGTTCTGTCCCGCCTTCGGAGTTGCCGCGCCGAGCCGGGCCGCGAAGATGACACCCGCCAGCGCCGCGAGCACGCCCATATTCACGAAAACCCAGAACGTATTTGCTTTGGTATTCACCCCGGACAGTTGTGCGGCCTTCTCATTGCCGCCGACGGCGTAGATCCGCCGCCCGATCACCGACCGGTTCATGACGAACGAATACAGCACGATCAACACGATCAGGATGACGCCGATAATCGGAATCCCGTTGTAGGACGCCAATACGAAGCTGAATGCCAGGATGACCGCGCCGAGCGCCGTCAACTTCGCGATGAACAGCGAGCGGGGTCCGGCGGGCAGTCCGTAGGAGTGGCGGCGTTGGCGCACCCGCCATTGCGACCACACCAGGGCCGCCACCGCGAGCACGCCGATGAGCAAGGTCAAACCGTTCAGCTCGCCGACGCGCAGCCGTATCGCGATTCCGTTGAACCCGGCGAACTGAACGGCGTGCAGCGGCAACCAATTCGGAAGATACCCCGCCGCGATATTCACGAAGCCCTGCGGGAACGGCCCGATCGACTGACCTTTGAGCACCAACTGCGCCAGACCACGGAACAACAGCATGCCGCCGAGGGTGACGATGAATGCCGGAATTTTGACGTAGGCGATCCAATATCCTTGCCATGCACCGATGGCCGCGCCCATCGCGACGGCTGCCAGCACGACCAGTGGCCACGGCCAGTGCCACTGCACGATGGCGATACCGGTCACCGCACCGACCAGCGCGCACAGTGATCCGACCGACAGGTCGATGTGCCCGTTGATGATCACCAGCATCATCCCGATGGCCAGCACCAGGATGTAGCCGTTCTGCAGGATGACATTCGTGACATTGAGCGGCGTCAACAGGCTGACACCGTCGGAAAGCTTTGCCGTGGTGAGGATTTGGAACAGCAGCGTGATCACCACGAGCGCAACGATCATGCCGTATTGGCGCACGTTTCCGCGCAGGGTGCGGCGTAGCGCTGCGAGCGCGCCGACCTGTTTCTGCTCGACGGCCTTCGCGATAACCTCCGCGGAGTCGTCGTCTTCCAGTTTGTCCAGCAACGTCATTCGGGTACCGCCTCGGCTGTGGCGGTACCGCGTGTCATCAGTTTCATGACAGCCTCCTGTGTGGCTTCGTGTTTCGGGAGTTCACCGGTAATACGGCCCTGGCTCATCGCGTAGACGCGATCACACAGGCCGAGTAATTCCGGCAACTCCGAGGAGATGATCAGCACGCCCTTCCCGGCGGCGGCGAGCTGGTGGACGATCAGGTAGATCTCGTATTTGGCGCCGACGTCGATACCGCGGGTCGGCTCGTCGAGGATCAGCAGATCGGGTTCGGTGAAGATCCATTTGCCGAGTACGACCTTCTGCTGATTTCCGCCGGAGAGGTTGCCCACCTTTTGGAATACCGTCGGCGTCTTCACCGTCAGCCGGGTGCGCAGGCGCTCGGCTTCGACGATCTCGCGGTGGGTATCGATGACGGTGTGCCGGGAGACCGCGGGAAGATTGGCCAGGGTCATATTGCGCCGGATGTCTTCATCGAGGATCAGCCCGTATTGCTTACGGTCCTCCGAGACATAGGCGATCCCCGCGCCGATCGCATCGCGCACCGACGAAACTCGCAGTACCGCACCGTCTTTGCGGATCGTGCCGCGAATATTTCGGCCGTAGGACCGGCCGAAAACACTCATCGCCAATTCCGTGCGCCCGGCGCCCATCAATCCGGCGATACCGACGATTTCACCGCGCCGCACGTGCAGTGCGGCATCCCGGACGATCCGGCGATCGGCGATGGTCGGGTGATCGACATTCCAATCGGCGATCTCGAAGAACACCTCGCCGATCTGCGGATCCGCCCGCGGCGGGAACCGGTGGTCGAGATCGCGCCCGACCATCCCCTTGATAATGCGGTCCTCGGTGACCTCCGCGGCCGCCGCGTCGAGGGTCTCGATGGTGCGGCCGTCGCGCAGCACGGTTATCGAATCGGCGACCTCGAGCACCTCATTGAGTTTGTGCGAGATGAGGATCGAGGTGATGCCCTGTTCGCGCAGTTGCCGCAGCAGCGCGAGCAGGCTCGCGCTGTCGGTCTCGTTGAGCGCCGCGGTCGGTTCGTCGAGGATGAGCAATCGCACCTGTTTGGACAGCGCCTTGGCGATCTCCACGAGCTGCTGTTTACCGACTCCCAAAGCGGCGACCAGGGTTTCGGGATCCTCGACGAGACCGACCTGCCGCATCAGCAGCATCGCCTGCCGATTGGTCTCTTGCCAGTCGACGGTCCAGCTGCGCAGCCGTTCATTGCCGAGGAAGATATTCTCCGCGATCGAAAGCTGCGGCACCAGCGCCAATTCCTGGTGGATGATCGCGATCCCGGCCGCCTCGCTTCCGCGAATATCCTTGAACGCCACATCGGTACCGTCCATGCGGATCTGTCCGCTGTAGGAGCCGTGCGGGTAGACGCCGCTGACCACCTTCATGAGCGTGGATTTGCCCGCGCCGTTCTCGCCGACCAGCGCGTGGATTTCGCCGTCGGCCACCGCGAAATCCACCGCGTCGAGCGCTTTCACACCCGGGAATTCCATGGTGATTCCGCGCATTTCGAGAATGTGCTTGGTCATGGGCTGTGTCCTTTTCTGCATGCCCGAGGGGCCTCCGTGGTTACGCAGGCTGCCTCCTCCGGGCCCTGACTCGGCCGTGCGGGCATTCCGGGTCGTCAGGCGAAGTCGCGTTCGGAGTAGTAGCCGGAGTCGATCAGCACCTTCCGGTAGTTGTCCTTATCGACCGAGACCGGCTGCAGCAGATACGACGGAACCTTCTTGGCGCCGTTGTCGTAGGAGGTGGTGTCGTTGGTTTCCGGGGTGCCGCTGGTCAAGATCGCATTGACCATCTGCACGGCGCGTTTGGCGAGGTCACGGGTGTCTTTGAAGACGGTCATGGTCTGCTCGCCCGCGATGATCGACTTCACCGACGCCTTCTCGGCATCCTGACCGGTGACGACCGGCATCTTCTTATCGCCCCTGCCGTAACCGACCGCCTTGAGGGCCGAGACGATGCCGATACTGAGGCCGTCGTAGGGGGACAGCACGGCATCGATATTCGTGGTGGAGTAATTGGCGCTGAGCAGGTTCTCCATCCGGGACTGGGCGGTGGCGCCGTCCCAGCGCAGCGTGGTCACCTGATCGATGGCGGTCTGCCCGGAGCGGACCACCAGCTTGCCGGAGTCGAGATAGGGCCGGATCACCGACATGGCGCCGTTGAAGAAGTAGTAGGTGTTGTTGTCGTCGGGGGAACCGGCGAACAGTTCGATCGAGAACGGGCCCTTGCCATCCCGCAGTCCGAGCCGGTCCACTATGTAATTCGCTTCCAGCACACCGACTTTGAAGTTGTCGAAAGTGGCGTAATAGTCGACATTCGCGGTGTCGCGGATGAGCCGGTCGTAGGCGATCACCGCGATCTTGTTCGTCTTTGCCTGCTGTAGTACGCCGGTGAGCGATTTGTTGTCGATCGCCGCGATCACCAGTGCCTTGACGCCGCGGGTGATCATGTTCTCGATCTGCGAAACCTGCGTTTCGATGACGTCCTCGGCATACTGCAGATCGGTGTCGTAGCCGAGGTCCTTGAACTGCTTGACGATGTTGTTGCCGTCGGCGACCCAGCGTTCGGAGGATTTCGTCGGCATGGCGATGCCGATCATGCCGCCGGCCGCGGACGAATTACCGCTGTCCTCAACGGAACACGCGGCGGCGGCCAACAGCGCGGCGACACCGGCGGCGCCGGCGAAGAGTCCGCGTCGGTTGATAGTGGGCATGGGCACAACTCCTTGACTAGACCTGGACGAACTCGATACCGGCGAGCTGACAGAAGACCTGCCAGTCGGCGGCGTGGTGGCCGATATTCATGACCTGGTGATGCGGCCCGCCCGCGGTGAGCCAGCCATCCATGCAGGCACGCACGCCGCTCGTGGGGCGGAACTGGCCGTAGGGCATCTCCAGCGCGGGCAGTTCCTGGCTGTCGAGCACGGTGCCCTCCGCCACCACCAGCCGGAACTTTTCGCCGCCGAGCGAAACCAGACAGGCCAGCGTCGCGGGCCCCGGCCGGTAGCGGAACAGGAAGGTCGGCGGCTCGTCGAGCTTGCCGATGCCGAGCTCGCGCCGGATGAGCCGGACCGGCTCATCGGTGCGCGCGATCCGCCAATTCCCTTCGCCCATATGGCTCATCAGGATCGACTCGGAGGGGAAGTCCATCGCATACATCTCGGTGAAATGGCCGTCGCCGATCAGCTGATGTCCCGCGTAGACCATGGCGGCTGCCATCGCATCGCCCTCGGCGCCATAGCCGTACCCCTTGGCCATCAGGCTCGATGCCGCGGCCAGTGGCAGTCGCTGGAACCGGCCGTCCTCGCCGATCGCATCGAAATGCGTCGAGTACGCACCGTAGCCGCGGTCGGTGAGAATGCGTTCGATGGCGATCTGCATTCGGGCGTGGTCCTCGCGTTCCGCACCGGTCAGTGCCGGATCGATCGCGAATTCCCGGTCCTCCCAAGCCATCAGCGCCGCCACATCGTCATCGGTCACCGCCTGGCTGCCGCGGTAGAGGTCGCCGGGTGCGACGAAGCTGATCTCCGGCCCGAGCGCCCGCAACAGCGCGTTCTCGTCGACGCGGATATCGCCCATATCGTTCATGGCATAGCCGAAGACGCCGACCTTCAACGACCGCCATGCGGTGACCGCGCGCGCGGCGCGTGCCCAACGATCAACGCGCACAGCGAATTCCGGTGTGCGCCAATCGTCGGTCACCACGGTGAACGGACGGTCGGCGCGGACCATCGCGTTGGCGGTGTCCTGGGCGCCATGGATGCCCTGGTTGTAGGTCATATCCGCCATATCCCAGGCGGGGGTGACAGTCGGCTCGGGCTGAATATTGGCCAGTAGCACCGGAAGTCGGTTCTCGTTGAACAACCGGGCCACTCGCATCGCCGGGCCGTAGGTGAGCATCACCACCATGACGCCGTCGAGATCGGCATTGACGAATTCGCGCATGACCGCCTCGGCGTCACGCCGGTCCTTGACGGGGCGTCCGACGGTCCAGTCGGCGAGATCGGCGAGTTGTTCGGCGATATCGTGGGCGTAGCGGTCCTGGCGCTCGGCGATGCCCGGGATCATGTCGTCGTAGAGGGCCTGCATGATGCCGAGTAGGCCGATGCGTGGTTTCGGGTTCATCGAGGGCGTACTCCTTTGTCGGCGGCCGGAATTCAGTGCTGGCCGTATACGTTCTGGTAGCGGTCGTGCAGGCTGTCCACATCGGCCTGCGCGAGGGGGACCGGTTCACCGAGTTGGCGCGCGATATGCACGGTTCGAGCCACGTCCTCGCACATGACGGCCGCTTTGACCGCGGCGCGGGCGTCGCGCCCGACCGCGAAGACGCCGTGATTGCGCATCAGGACGGCGGGGGAGCGGTGGCCGGACAGCGTCGCGACCACACCCCGGCCGATATCGTCGTTGCCGATGAGCGCGAAGGGACCGACCGGAATTTCGCCGCCGAACTCATCGGCCATCGCGGTCAGCGCACACGGAATCGGTTCCGCGCGTGCGGCCCACGCGCTCGCGTAGGTCGAATGGGTATGCACCACACCGCCCACCTCGGGCATCGCCCGGTAGATATAGGCGTGCGCGGCGGTATCGCTGGACGGAGACAGATCGCCCTCGACCAGCTTGCCGTCGAAATCGCAGATCACCATCGAATTCGGGGTGAGTTCGTCGTAGGACACCCCGCTCGGCTTGATGACCAGCAATTCCTCTCCGGGTATCCGGGCGGAGACATTGCCGGCGGTCCACACCACCAGCCCCCAGCGCAGTAGTTCTCGATGCAGATCGACCAGCTGCTCACGCAGGCCGGTTATGGCGGTTCGCTCACTCATGCGGTGGCGGCTTCCCTTCGTGCGTCGTTACGGATGCGCCGCAGGCGATGCAGTACCTCGGTGCCGCCGCGGCCGAAATGGTCGTGTAGGGACTGGTATTCGGCGTAGATGGCGTCGTAGGCGGCGGCGCGGTCGGGATCGGGGAGGTAGGCATTGCGGTGCACCCGGCCCATCGCCTTGGCGGCGGCACGAACATCCGGGTAGGCCCCGGCGGCGACAGCGGCATGGATGGCCGAGCCGAGCGCCGGGCCCTGATCCGAGCCGATGATCGACAGCGGTAACCGCGTCACATCGGCGTAGATCTGCATCAGCAACGAGTTCTTCAGCAGGCCACCGGCAATCACGAGTTCGTGAACGGGAACCCCTGCGGCATTGAAGGTTTCGATGATGGTGCGGGTGCCGAAGGCGGTGGCCTCCAGCAATGCGCGATAGATGTCCTCGGGTTTCGTCGCAAGAGTGAGGCCGACCAGGACCCCGGACAGATCGTGGTCGACGAGTACCGAGCGGTTTCCGCTGTACCAGTCCAGCGCGACCAAGCCGTGTTCGCCGACCCGCTGCCGCTGCGCCAGCTCACTCAGATATGCGTGGGCGTCCATGCCGAGCGCGGCGGCCTCGGCGGGATAGCGCCCCGGCAGCGACGAGTCGACGAACCAAGCGAAGATATCGCCGACCCCGCTCTGCCCCGCCTCGTATCCCCAACTGCCACTGATGATTCCGCCATCCACGACCCCGCACATCCCAGGCACCTCGGCGAGGTGGTCACTGTTCATGACATGGCAGGTGGAGGTGCCCATCACCGCGAGCAACTGACCGTTCTCGACGGCCTGCGCGGCGGGCGCGGTGACGTGCGCGTCGACATTGCCGACCGCGACCGCGATCCCGGGCCGCAGCCCCGTCCATCCCGCTGCCCGCTCGGTCAGGCCACCGGCACGACCTCCGAGCGGGGACAGCGGGTGGACCAGCTTGCCGACGGCGAAGTCGGCGAAGTCCGGATTCAGCGCAGCGAGGTAGTCGCGGCCCGGCCAATTCCCGTCCTGGTGAATTCCCTTGTAACCGGCCGTACAGACGTTGCGCGTCTCCGTGCCGCACAGCTGCCAAACGATCCAGTCCGCCGCTTCGATGAAGCGCTCGGTCCGGGCATAGATCTCCGGATCCTCTTCCAATATCTGCAGCGCCTTGGCGAACTCCCATTCCGCCGAGATCTTGCCGCCGTACCGATTGATCCACGGCTCGGCCCGTTCGTGGGCGAGGGTGTTGATCCGATCCGCCTGCGCTTGTGCCGCATGGTGTTTCCACAACTTCGGGTACGCGTGCGGACGGCCCGCGAACTCCGGCACCCGACACAATGGCGTCCCGTCGGTAAGCGTGGGCAGCACCGTGCACGCCGTGAAATCCGTAGCGATCCCGATGACATCGGCCGGGTCGACCCCCGAGTCGGCCAGCGCCGCCGGCACCGCCGTCCGCAGAACGTCGAGGTAGTCATCGGGATCCTGCAACGCCCAATCCGGCGGAAGCTCAACGCCTGTCACAGGCAGGACGCGATCGATGACCCCATGCCGGTATTCGCTTACCGCACTACCGAACTCGACCCCATCCCGGACCCTGACAACAAGTGCCCGTCCGGACAACGTCCCGAAGTCGACACCGACCACATACTCGTCCGCCACTGTGACGCTCCTAACAATGTTAACGCAAACATTGTTAGCGCGAACATTTGCCCCGTGTCAAGGAGTCATCTGTTTAGTACGTTGTGATCGCTCACGTCGAGCTGGGTCAACGGCATCCGTTCCTTGGCACGAAGCACTCGCCGATGTGGCGGACCGGCGAGGTTGGCGACATGACGATCGGGGGCGCGGTTCTCGCGAGCGAGGCATTCCTGCGTGCATGTCGATGGAAAACTGAGCCGAGTGTTCGTCGAGCAGGTCGTGTCAGTGTCCACGGACCCGGAGGTGATGCTCTTTGTCGCACACTGCGCCGGTCCAGTGCAGCGAACGCTGTTGGTGATTCACGGTGGGCCGGACTGGGACCACAGCTATCTGCGCGAACCGCTCGTCGAGTTGGCCGGGACGCATCGGCTGATTCTGCCGGACCTGCGTGGCTGCGGTCGTTCCACCCGGGGCCTTCGAGACGACGAATACACCCCGGACACTGTTGTCGGGGATCTGACGGCGCTGCTCGATGCATTCGGTGTCGCGCGAGCTGACGTGCTGGGCTTCTCATACGGCGGCCTGATCGCGCAACGTCTCGCCATGGATGCACCCGACCGGGTACGACGGCTGATCATTGCGTCCAGCAGCATCCTGCCGGTGCCCGCCGACGCCTTCGCCGGGTGGCGCGTTCGCGACGAGCGCCGCGCCAGGGAGGCACAGGTGTGGTCCGACCGCTCGTTGGCCGGTGCCGGACTTACTCGCGCAGCAGCCATCGCAGGAGCTTCGGCCAATATCTGGCGGCCGACAGCCTTGCCCGACTACCTGCGGCGTCTAGCGGCCATCCAGTTCTCCGCCGAATGGATGCGGCCGATGTTGGCAGGCATATTGCCTTCACCCCGATACGAGAACGCGGCGCAACGATTGGCGGAGCTCGACGTGCCGTTGTTACTGCTACACGGCCGACAAGACATGATCTTCCCCTCGACACTCACTGCTGCGGCCGCTGCCTTGATTCCTTCCGCACGGCCGGTGGTGATCGACGAGGCAGGCCATATGGCGCACATCGATCAGCCAGACCAGTGGCTGGGAGCGGTCCGTGAATTCCTGAGCTGACCGCCACTGGCATGCCGACGAACCAGCCCGTTGTTCTCGACATCGTGCCAGCGGACGGTGCCGACCTTTGATGCCCGTCTCGCCACAGCAGCTGAGCAGACGGGATCCAACCTCCGTGTGGCACTACTGTCACCCCGCGCTGGCGGGGTCGGCCATCGCGGGAAAACCGCAATGGCCGACCAGGTTTCGGCTGAGGATGTGGCTGTGCGGACTACCGCGCATCGGCCCGTCGAGGCACGCCGCCTGATGTCTGTCTCCGCATCAACCGATCGAATCGCCATCAGTCCTCCGGCGGGTCACGATGCGGCCCACCGTGACCCGCCGGAGGTGGCGTTCAGGAGCGGACGAAGCGCAGCAGTGCCTCGTTGACCTCCGCGGCGTGGGTCCACAGGAGTCCGTGCGGGGCTCCCTCGACCTCGACGTAATCGGCCTCCGGGAAGGCTTCGTGGAAGGGGCGCCCGGTCGCATCGATCGGCAGGATGTTGTCCTTGGTGCCGTGCAGGATGAGGGCGGGCTTGCCCGAGGCGCGGACCGCGGCGACGTCGTCGCGGAAGTCCTCGATCCAGGAGGAGACGACCGCGTAGGCGGCCACCGGCGCCGAGACGGTCGCGGTGTTCCAGCTGGCGGTGACGGCCTGCTGGCTGATCCTGCTGCCGAGTGTCTCGCCGAGGTTGTAGAAATCCTCGTAGAACTTGGTGAACCAGGCGAACCGGTCGGCGCGGGCGGCCTCGGCGATGCCATCGAAGACCTCCTGCGGCACACCGGTCGGGTTGTCGTCGCGGCGCACCAGGAACGGTTCCAGTGAGGCGAGGAAGGCGAGCTTGGCGACACGCTCATGGCCGTACCTGTTGACGTAGCGGGCGAGTTCGCCGGTGCCCATGGAGAAGCCGACGAGGATCACCTCGCGCAGGTCGAGGGTCTCGAGCAGCGTGTTGAGGTCGGCGGCGAAGGTGTCGTAGTCGTACCCGGTGCCGACCTTGCTCGACTGTCCGAAGCCGCGGCGATCGTAGGTGATGACGCGGTAGCCAGCGGCGATCAGCTCGCGGGACTGCCGCTCCCAGCTGTGGCCGTCGAGTGGATAGCCGTGGATGAGCACGATCGGCTGACCGGTCCCATGGTCTTCGTAGTAGAGCTCGATCGGTGTGCTGTTCTCGGTTCCGACGGTGATGGTAGCCATTGCCATACTCCTGAAATCAGCGGGAGAACGGTCGTTCTCCGGACAGTGTACTACGCTAGAGAACGCACGTTCTCAGCGCAAGGGGAAAGACCATGATCGACGACACAGAAGCTCGGACGCGCGTGCTGGAAGCAGCCGACCGACTCTTCTACGCGCGCGGAGTTCAGTCCGTGGGCATGGACGCGGTCCGAACCGACGCGGGGATATCCCTGAAACGGATCTACTCCCTGTTTCCCTCCAAGGACGACCTGATCGTCGGTGTCCTGCACCGCCGCAGGGCCCAATGGAACGCGGGCATCGCCGCAAGCGCCGAGAACGCGGTCACCGCACGAGAGAAGATCCTGTCCGTCTTCGACTTCCTCGACATATGGTTCCGCCAGCCGGACTTTCACGGCTGCGCCTTCATCAATATTTTCGGTGAACTGAGCGCCGGCTCTCCGAACGTCACTCGCGCCGTGCACGAACACAAAGACGGCTTCCAGCGATACCTCGCTCAACTGGTCCACGACGCGGGCGCACCCGAGGCCGTCGCTGCACAGATCGCGATCCTGGTCGAAGGGGCCCAGACCACCGCCGCCATCGCAGGGCAACCCGATGCCGCCGCCCACGCCCGCGCTGCCGCGGCAACCCTCCTCGACGCCGCCTGCGGCTCTTAGAGCTATCGAGTCTGCGCTGCTCTCCGGCCTGGCGAGTGAGCAAAGCCCAGGCTGCCGGGGCCGGTGTCCTGGCCATGTCGTCGAAATCCACGGACATGAACGGCCACGGTGACACCTGCGAGAGATCCTTGCGCGGACCAAGTCGGGTAACGACCAGTGAACCGTCGACGGATTCTGGCCGCTTTGCGGTCGCCGGTCGCGGCGTGGGCGACGGCGAGTCGCGGCGTGAGCCACGCCGCGACTCGCGGAAAATCGCTATGGTCGAACAGATTTCGGCCGAACGCGTGCTATCGCGCGGCGGCCGCGGGAACGGTGGCGCGATCCTGCGCGCCCAGCTGCGGGTAGGTCGGGTACTCGATGCCCGAGATGTACTGCACCGTCCGCACTACCTGGCACGAATAGCCGAATTCGTTGTCGTACCAGAGGTACAGGATCGCGGTGTCGCCGTCGACGATGGTGGCATTGGCATCGACGATGGATGCCGCGCGGGATCCGATGAAATCGCTGGAGACCACATCGGTGGCGGCGGTGTAGTCGAGGTTGCGGCTCAGCGGTCCGGACAGCGATACCCGGCGCAGGTACTCGAGCACTTCGCTCGTCGTGACCTCGCGCTCGAGCTGCAGGTTGAGGATCGCGACCGAAACATCCGGCGTGGGAACGCGAATCGAGTTGCCGGTGATTTTGGCCTTGAAGTCCGGCATCGCCTTCGCGACCGCGGATGCGGCGCCGGTTTCGGTGAGCACGAGGTTGAACGGCGCGGAGCGACCACGACGGTCGGCCTTGTGGAAGTTGTCCAGCAGGTTCTGGTCGTTGGTGAACGAATGCACCGTCTCCACGTGACCGCGGACGATGCCGTACTCGTCATCCATCGCCTTGAGCGGCGGCACGATCGCGTTGGTCGTGCACGAAGCGCACGAGTAGATCTGCTCGGACAGATCGAGGTCGCGGTGGTTGACGCCGTGCACGATATTCGGAACGTCGCCCTTGCCCGGGGCGGTGAGCACGACCTTCGCGATGCCGGGCTGCAGGTGCTGCGACAGGCCCGGACGATCACGCCACTTGCCGGTGTTGTCGATCAGGATCGCCTCGTTGATCCCGAACTCGGTGTAGTCGATCGTCGTCGGATCATCGCTGTAGATGAACTTGATGACGTTGCCGTTGGCGATGATCGTGTCGTTGTCGGTGTCGACCTTGATCGTTCCATTGAACTGGCCGTGCACCGAATCCCGCCGCAGCAGCGACGCCCGCTTGGCCAGATCCTCCTCGCCGCCCTTGCGCACCACCACGGCCCGCAGGTTCAGCCCGTTGCCGGACCCGACCTTCTCGATGAGCAGACGAGTGACCAGACGACCGATCCGACCGAAGCCGTACAGCACCACGTCCCGCGGTCCCTGCGGCTCGGCCTTGTTGCCGTCGGTGACATCGGCCAGCACTGCGGCGGTGAACTCCGGAATAGACAGCCCGCGATCGTCGGTGCGATAGGCCATCACCAACCGGCCGAGGTCGATTTTGCACGGCCCCAGATCCAACGCGCTGAGCACTTCGAGGAACGGCAGCGTCTCCTCGATCGACAGTTCCTCACCCTCGATCTGCCGCGCGAACCGGTGCGTCCGCAGAATGCTGATCACCGATTTATTCACCAGCGACCGGCTGTGCAGGAGGATGGTCACCCCCTTCTCGCGGTACAGCCTGCCAATGATCGGAATCATCGCCTCCGCCGAAGCCTCGTGAGCGTTCCAGCGGTCAAGATGGTCGGTAGTCAACACAAGCCCCTCGGCGTTCCTCGATCTGTACGGTGATCGATGCTATCGAGGGCCTCGCTATCACAAGGCGCGGCTCCCCCCTTGTGAGGTCGGGTCGCGGGCACGGAAGCCGTTGGCTGTAGGCCTCCTGAACTGGGACAGTCCGGCATCGCCCGCTGCGCGCCTGTGAATCCGCATCCACCGCCGCCCGAACATTCAGGGCGTGGGCAGGGACGGTGGCGCACTCGACGGGCATCACCATCGATCGTGTGGAACCGGCTCTGGCCGTAGAAGCGGTGATCACCGACGATAGCGCCCGACTATTGAGCATCTGGCCTGGCTGAATCAACTAGTGTGGACCTACCTGCTCGCGGGCGCGGGTTGCAAGCGAGTACGGCCGTTAGCCAGACAGGTAGTCACGGGACGGCACAATGAGCGACACACCAGAGGGCGGCGGGGACACCGTCCGAGGGTCGGGGCCAGCGGAGGCGTTCGGGCGCTATCGCCTGTTGTCGCTGCTGGGTCAGGGCGGTATGGGCCAGGTATGGCGGGCGCATGATTCGCTGACCGACCGGGTGGTGGCGCTGAAGGTGTTGCCTGAGCGCTTCGCCGATGACGAAGAGCTGCGCGAGCGGTTCCGCCGGGAGTGCCGGGCGGTGGCGCATTTGACCGAGCCGCATGTGATCCCCATCCACGACTTCGGCGATATCGACGGTCGGCTCTATCTGAATATGCGCTTGATCGAGGGCACCGACCTGCGCAAGGTGATCACGCGAGAAGGGGCTTTGTCACCGCGGCGGGCAGTCGCGATCATCGCGCAGGTGGCCGGCGCGCTGCAGGCGGCCCACGACGCCGGGCTGGTTCATCGCGATGTCAAACCCACCAACATCCTGCTAGGGGCCGATGAGTTCGCCTACCTGATCGACTTCGGGATCGCCCACGCCGCCGACGACCGTACGCTGACCACGGCCGGCGAGACCATCGGCACCGTCGCCTACATGGCGCCGGAGGAGATCGGCTCGGAGGTCAAGGCCGATGCCCGAGTGGACGTGTACGCGTTGACGTGCGTGCTGCATGAGTGCCTGACCGGCCGACCGCCGTTTGCGAGCACCTTGGGGATGCAGGGTGTGATGGCCCATCACCTGCACACCCCGCCGCCGCGTCCCAGCACGACCACACCCGATGTACCGACTGCGTTCGACGCGGTCATCGCCAAGGGAATGGCCAAAGATCCCGACGATCGTTACCAGACCGTGCGCGAGCTGGCCGCGGCGGTCTCCGCCGCGGTGGGCGATTCCGTGGTCAGCACCACCGGGGGCATGGCTGCGCGCCTTGGGCGTCGAATCGGATTGTCGCCCAAGACCGCCGGGCTCCTCGCCGCCGCGGTCGCGGTCGCGGTGGTGTCCGCCGTAGCTGTCGTCATTGGTGTCCAACGGGAATCCGGCGGCGGTGGCAATGCGCCCACACCTATCGTCGGGGCCTATTCGCCACAGACCCCTCTGCCGTTCACCGACGTAACCCTACCCACCGGTGTCGCGGTCGATACGGCAGGCAACGTGTACGTCACCGACATGGGTAACGATCAGGTGATGAAATTGGCGGCGGGCGCGTCGGCGCCGACCCCGCTGCCGTTCACGGGCCTGAAGAATCCCCAGGATGTGGCGGTCGACAGTGCGGGCAACATATATGTCAGCGACACGAGTAACGACCGGGTGTTGAAATTGGCGGCGGGCGCATCGGTGCCGACCCCGCTGCCGTTCACCGGCCTGAAGGATCCCCATGGTGTGGCGGTCGACAGTGCGGGAGACGTATACGTCGCTGACCGGGGTAATGATCGGGTGTTGAAATTGGCGGTGGGCGAGTCGACGCCGACCGCGCTGCCGTTGGCAGGGCTCCAAGGTCCCGATGGTGTGGCGGTCGACACGGCGGGCAACGTGTACGTCACCGAATTGGGTACCGAGCAGGTGACGAGGTTGGCGGTGGGCGCGTCGGCGCCGACCATGTTGCCGTTCACCGGGCTCAAAGATCCCCAGGCTTTGGCGGTCGACAAAGCGGGAGACGTATACGTCGTCGACTGGGGTAACAAATGGGTGGTGATGTTGGCGGCGGGCGCGTCGACGCCGACCCCGCTGCCGTTCACCGGCCTGAAGAATCCGCAGGGTGTGGCGGTCGACAGTGCGGGAGACGTATACGTCACCGACCTGGGCGCCAATCCGGTGGTGAAACTCCCGATCGGCTGAACCCCCGAGCCGTGCCCACACGATCCCAGCGGTGCGGCGATCGGGAAGACGGGGCGACGTCCGCGCCACTGCCTCCCATGACAACTCCCGGGTTGGGGCAAGACCGCGTGGTTGTCGCGTCGAAGGGCGACCCATGGGTGGGCGATGTTCACCCATGGGTCGCTATCGCCAACCGCGCACGTGACCGAATCTATTCAGGCAAGCCGACGAACTCTCACGTGAGGAGAAGACAGCACCCGATGCAGCTCATCCCGTTCATTGCGATCATTTCAATCATTTCGATCTTCGCCGGGCTCATGGTGGCGCTCGTGCTATATGCGCGCCCTGTCCGAGAGTTCCAATCGGCGGAAAAACGTACGAACCGCGAAATCGGCCGCGCATTGAAAGCCCGCGAGCTACCCGCGGGCGCGACCGCCGAATCGTGGATCCCGCGCCTCGAACAGGCGCAGAATGCAACCTCGCGTCAGCGCGTGGTTTTCACCGGGCTCGCCGCGCTGTTCACCGTGTCGTTCGCCGCCTGTCTTGCAGATGGTCTACACCCGACAGAGTGGTGGCCGTACACATATACCGTGTCGATCGTCTGGTGGGCATGGATCGCGTATGTCGCACACCGCAATACGCATACCGCCGATCGACTGTTGCACCAACTAGGTGCCCTCTCCGTCTGACGTAGCGGCGAGCCACCGCCAGCCGAGCCGGCTGCACGGAAGCAAATCGCGTGGGAAGCCCAAGTCACCGGATCCCCAGTGCTGACCGGCAATCCAGCGGCCTACGAACAGCTGAACGTTTCGCTGGAAACCCCGCAGCCACTTCCGACTGGCTTGCGGTAGCAGTGGAAGGCGATGTTCCGCCTCTTGTACTTCTTCGGTGGGCGCAGAGGGGTTCGAACCCCCGACCGCTGGTGTGTAAAACCAGAGCTCTACCACTGAGCTATACGCCCGGGATCCGTCGGCGGGTGACCGACGGGCCGGTCTAGGACTCTAGCGCGGCGAGCGCTTTCTCCCAAGCCGCCTGGTCACGGGGCTCTCCGGGGCCGTTCATTTCGGCGAAGCGGATGACGCCGTCGCGGTCCACGACGAAGGTTCCGCGGTTGGGGTAGCCGGATTTCTGGTTGAAGACGCCGAAGGACTGGGCGACGGCGCCGTGCGGCCAGAAGTCGGACAGCAGCGGGAAGACGTAGCCCTGTTCGGCGGCCCAGATCTTGTGGGTGGGCGGCGGGCCGACCGAGATGGCGAGGATTTCCGCGGCGTCGTTCTGGAATTTGGGTAACTCGTCGCGGACCTTGCACAGCTCGCCCTGGCAGATGCCGGTGAAGGCGAGCGGATAGAACACGATCAGCACGTTCTTCTTACCGCGGTAATCCGAAAGCGTGACGTCCTGGTTGTTCTGATCCTTGAGTGTGAAATCCGGCGCGAGCGTGCCGACCTCCAGCGGGCCAACCTCGACTGGCATCACTGATCCTCCATCGTGTCGGGCTACACCGGGCGGTGAAACACCGCCCGGCGAAACCATAGCGAAAGCGGTCAGCGCTGTTTCGAGGGTGCCTTGGGCTGCACGAGGCGGCTGCCGGACCAGGCACCGAGGCTGATCGCCGAGGTTTGCGTCAAACCCGCCGTGGGTGCCGCTTCGGCGATATCGCTCGGATCGACATGACCAGGTTGCCCGGTCTTGGGAGTGAGCACCCAGATGAAGCCTTCGTCGGCCAGCGGACTGATGACTTCCATCAGCTCATCCGCCAGATCGCCGTCGCCTTCTCGCCACCACAGCAGGACAGCGTCGACAACCTCGTCGGAGTCTTCGTCGACCATCTCCCCACCGCTGGCCTCTTCGACATCGGCCCGCAGGTCGTCGTCGGTGTCCTCGTCCCAGCCCAGCTCCTGGACAACCATGCCGTGTGTAATGCCAAGCTTCTGAGCGTAGTTCTGCGCGTCCGCCGCGGCGACCACGGTGGTGTCCTCCTCAACTCCAGACAATAGGTAGTTGCAAGCGAACATGGTTATCGCCTCGAGCGCAAGCTGATCGGACGAAATACCCATGGAATGTCGCGTTGCAACCTCGTGTCATTGGCCGATTTTCGCCACCCGACCCCGGTTCGTGGGACGAATTCAGCGTTTCGGGCAGGCGTCCTTCACCGCGTTGCGCGCGTCGTTGACCCGCTTGCTCGCCTCGTTGAGCGCGCCGACCGGGGCGGTGTAGGTCATCTTGCGGGTCTCCGCGGCGAGCTGGCGTGCGGCGGCGACGTATTCGGCGAACTTGGCCTGCAGATCGGTGGGCAGTGCGCCGTTGGCGTTGTTCACTCCGGTCTCGACCTTGGTCGCGGCGTCTTCGAGCGTCTTGGCGGCGGTATCGCGCTTGGCGTTGTAGTCCGCGGCGTTCGCGTCGTGCGCATCTACGAATTCGTTGTACTTCGAAACGCCGACGCCGGTAGTCGTGGGGAATTGACCGCAGTTGTCGCTGATCGCCTGCGCCTGGGCCGCGGCCTTGCGCGAGGAGGTCGCCGCGGCTGAGGAAGCGGCCGCCTCGGTCTTGTAGGCGGCTAGCTCCGAGGCATTCGGATTGGCAACGCCGTCAACGTGTTTCGCGCATCCCGCGATGGTCAGCCCGACCACGACCGCCGCTGCCGCGCACACCGCTCCGAACCCGCGTGGGTCCAGCACCTTCATCGTCCTCCGTGCCTCTCTGTGTCATCGGCGGTCCTCGACTCACGTTCCCTGCGGAACCGTACTGCAGATGCCCCTGACATGATGACCTGGGCCACAACTTCCGCAAGGATGGAGGTGCGCCCGAACCTTTCGTAAAACGGGTGGTCCGCCAACCAAGTGTGCCGCCCGGGGAATAAGACGCCTATCAGCTTGTCCACCCCTGTACGAGGAGCAGATTTGACCGACCTGATCCACTCTTCCGCGCCAGCGAAATCCGCCGGCACCGACTCCGCGCCGCGTGATCCGAACGGATCGCAGGTGCCGCCTACGGGCGGGCGGGTGCGGGTTATCCGCGAAGGGGTGGCGTCCTACCTACCGGACATCGACCCGGAGGAAACCTCCGAATGGCTCGAATCGTTCGATGACATGCTCGACCGGGAAGGTCCGGGCCGCGCGCGTTACCTCATGCTCCGGCTGTTGGAACGCGCCGGTGAGCGTAGGGTCGCCATTCCATCCCTGACCTCCACCGACTACGTCAACACCATCCCCACCGAGAACGAGCCGTGGTTCCCCGGCGACGAAGAGGTGGAGCGGCGCTTCCGGGCCTGGATCCGCTGGAACGCGGCGATCATGGTGCACCGGGCGCAGCGTCCCGGCATCGGTGTCGGCGGCCATATCTCGACCTACGCGTCCTCGGCGGCGCTCTACGAGGTCGGGTTCAACCACTTCTTCCGCGGTAAGGACCATTCCGGCGGCGGCGATTCGATCTTCATCCAGGGGCACGCCTCACCCGGCATCTACGCTCGCGCCTTCCTCGAGGGCCGGTTGAGCACCGACCGGATGGACGGTTTCCGGCAGGAGTACAGCCATGGCGGTCCGGGACACGGCCTGCCCTCGTATCCGCATCCGCGGTTGATGAACGACTTCTGGGAGTTCCCGACGGTGTCCATGGGCCTGGGCCCGATGAACGCCATCTACCAGGCGCGGTTCAACCACTACCTGCACGATCGCGGTATCAAGGACACCTCCGATCAGCACGTCTGGGCGTTCCTGGGTGACGGCGAGATGGACGAGCCGGAATCGCGCGGCCTGATCCAGGTTGCCGCCAACGAGGGGCTGGACAACCTGACCTTCGTGATCAACTGCAACCTCCAGCGTCTCGACGGCCCGGTGCGCGGTAACGGCAAGATCATCCAGGAGCTGGAGTCGTTCTTCCGTGGCGCGGGCTGGAACGTCATCAAGGTGATCTGGGGCCGGGAGTGGGACGCGCTGCTCGGCGCCGATCGCGACGGCGCGCTGGTGAACCTGATGAACACCACCGCTGACGGTGACTACCAGACATACAAGGCCAATGACGGCGCCTACGTGCGCGACCACTTCTTCGGTCGCGACCCGCGCACCAAGGCCCTGGTTCAGGATCTTTCGGATCAGGAGATCTGGAACCTCAAGCGCGGCGGTCACGACTACCGCAAGGTCTACGCCGCCTATGCGGCCGCGATGGCGCACAAGGGCCAGCCGACGGTGATCCTGGCCAAGACCATCAAGGGCTACACCCTCGGCAAGCACTTCGAGGGCCGAAATGCCACGCACCAGATGAAAAAGCTGACCCTGCAGGATCTCAAGGACTTCCGTGACCTGCAGCGGATTCCGATCTCCGATGCCGAACTGGAGAAGGATCCCTACCTGCCCCCGTACTACCACCCGGGCATGCAGGCGCGCGAAATCCAGTACATGCTCGACCGCCGCAAGGCGCTCGGCGGTTTCCTGCCCGAACGGCGCGCCGCAGCAAAGCCCTTGCAACTGCCCGGCGACGAGGCGTACAGGTCGGTGCGCAAGGGTTCCGGCAAGCAGAACGTGGCCACCACCATGGCCCTGGTTCGGCTGATGAAGGAGTTGCTGCGGGACAAGGAGATCGGCAAGCGGATCGTGCCGATCATTCCGGACGAGGCCCGTACCTTCGGTATGGACTCGTGGTTCCCTTCGTTGAAGATCTACAACCGCCTCGGGCAGTTGTACACCTCCGTCGACGCGGAATTGATGCTTGCCTACAAAGAGAGTGCCGTCGGGCAGATTCTGCACGAGGGCATCAACGAGGCCGGATCGACCGCATCGTTCACCGCGGCGGGCACCTCGTACGCCACGCACGGTGAGCCGATGATCCCGCTGTACATCTTCTACTCGATGTTCGGTTTCCAGCGCACCGGCGACGGATTGTGGGCGGCGGCGGACCAATTGGCGCGCGGATTCGTGCTCGGGGCAACCGCCGGGCGAACCACGCTGACCGGTGAGGGACTGCAGCACAACGACGGCCACTCGCTGCTGCTTGCCTCCACCAACCCGGCCGTGGTCACCTACGATCCGGCGTTTTCCTTCGAGATCGCGCACATCGTGCGGGACGGTCTGCGTCGCATGTACAGCGGCGGCACACCGCAGCCCGGTCCCGGCGCACTGCCCGGCACGCATCCGCACGGATCCGCGGGCGGTTTCGGCGGCGAGGACGTCTTCTACTACATCACCCTCTACAACGAGCCGTATGTACAGCCTGCCGAGCCCGACGATCTCGATATCGCCGGACTGCTCAAGGGCCTCTATCTGTACAAGCGGGGCGGCGAGGGCACTGTGCGCGCACAGATCCTGGTCTCGGGTGTCACGGTGCCCGACGGTGCGCGGGCCCAGGCGCTGCTCGCCGAGGAGTGGGGTGTGCAGGCCGATGTCTGGTCGGTGACCTCGTGGGGTGAGCTCCGCAAGGAGGCACTCGACAAGGAGGTCGCTCAGCTGCGCAACCCGGGCACCGATGCGGGCGTCCCGTACGTCACCCAGGCGC
The DNA here is from genome assembly GCF_050942345.1 of Nocardia pseudovaccinii. NCBI lineage: Bacteria > Bacillati > Actinomycetota > Actinomycetes > Mycobacteriales > Nocardiaceae > Nocardia > Nocardia pseudovaccinii. Next base: position 7,393,962 of record NZ_CP192074.1, on the reverse strand, counting down.
TGGCCCGGGTCGAGGGTCCGTATGTGGCCGCGACGGACTGGATGCGCGCGGTGCCGGATCAGGTGCGCAAGTGGGTGCCCGGCGACTTCACCACGCTCGGCACGGACGGTTTCGGCTTCTCCGATACCCGGCCTGCCGCGCGCCGCGTCTACAACGTGGACGCGCAGTCGATCGTGGTCGCGGCTCTGGCCGCACTCGGCCGCACCGGCAAGATCGATCCGGCCAAGGCCGTCGAGGCCGCGGCCCGATACCGCATCGATGATGTCGCCGCCGCGCCGAAGTCGGCTCCCGGCACCGAAGACGAACTCGCATAGCGGACGATTGGATGGTGGAACGTAAACCGCCGCGGCCGCGTCGGATCTCCGAAGGCTCCTCCGAGCACGAGGTGTATCTGCCGACGGGCGCGCTCTCCCCGAACCGGCAAACCCGCGACCCGCTGCCGGACACGCTGCTCAAACGCGTGAAGCAGTTCTCCGGACGCCTCTCCACCGAGGCGGTCGGGTCGATGCAGGATCGGTTGCCGTTCTTCGCCGATCTGGACGCCGCGCAACGCGCAGGCGTGCAGATGCTGGTGCAGACCGCGGTGGTGAACTTCCTGGAATGGCTACAGGATCCCGATAGCGATATCCGGTTCAGCCTGGATGCCTTTCAAGTGATCCCGCAGGATCTGGCGCGGCGGCTGACGCTGCGCCAGACCGTGGACATGGTCCGTGTGGCCATGGAGTTCTTCGAACAGTGGCTGCCCGCGCTCGCGCGCAATGACCGGCAGCTGGTCGCACTCACCGAGGCGGTGTTGCGCTACGGGCGTGAGCTCGGGTTCGCCGCCGCCTCGGTGTACGCGAGCGCCGCGGAATCCCGCGGCGCATGGGATACCCGCCTCGAGGCGCTGGTCGTGGACGCCGTCGTCCGCGGCGACACCGGTCCGGACATGCTGTCGCGGGCCGCGACCCTGAACTGGGACGCCACCGCACCAGCGACGGTGCTGGTCGGCACGCCGCCGGGGGATCAAGGCGTCTCGATGGTCGGCTCGGTGCACACGATCGCCGCGCGGCACGGTCGCGCGGCGCTGGCCGTGGTCCAAGGTTCACGGCTGGTGATGGTGGTCAGCGGGAATCTGGGCGATACCTCCTATGCCTCCCCTTTTCTCGCGGATCTGCTGGCCGAGGTGTTCTCCGACGGTCCGGTGGTGATCGGCCCGACCATGCGCACCCTCGGCGCGGCGCATGCCAGCGCGGTGGAGGCACTGGCCGGAATGGAGGCCGTTGTCGGCTGGCGCGGGGCCCCGCGACCGGTGCACGCTGCGGAATTGTTACCCGAGCGAGCCCTTTTGGGTGACCGGGCTGCAATCGACGCGTTGAACGAGTATCTTGTCCTACCGTTGGCCGCCGCCGGATCGGCGCTGGCCGACACTCTCGAGGCCTATCTGGATTGCGGTGGCGCGGTCGAGACGTGCGCGCGTCAGCTGTACGTTCATCCAAATACCGTTCGCTATCGCCTCAAACGGATAGCGGAGATAACGGGCCGTGATCCGATGAATCCGCGGGATGCGTACGTGCTCCGGATCGCCGCCACAGTAGGTCGTTTGACACGAACCCGTAACGAATCGTCAACTCCTACCCCAGAAGTCACTCAATTCCCGGTGAGTCACGAGGGCATGTAACGGATACAGCGAATCGGTCGATCGGCAGAACCCACATGCGCTTTTGTGGGACCCCCACAAAAGCGCTCCGCAAGGTTCATTCGCGTCGACATCTCCTGCGGCGTACCTCACAGTGTTTTCTTAGAGGTGTGATCGCGTTGTTCGCCCCTGGACAGGGGTCCCAGACACCCGGCATGCTCGCGCCTTGGCTCGACCTTCCCGGCGCGACTGATCGCCTCGCCATCTGGTCCAAGGCCTCCGGCCTGGATCTGGTTCGACTCGGCACCACCGCAACGGCGGAGGAGATCACCGATACTGCCGTTACCCAGCCGCTTGTCGTCGCCGCCGCACTGCTGGCCTTCGCGGAAATCGAGCCGGATGCACTTCCGGCCGATACCATCGTGGCCGGACATTCGGTCGGTGAACTCGCCGCCGCCGCGGTCGCCGGAGTCATCTCCGCCGACGATGCGGTACGGCTGGCCGCCATCCGCGGTGCGGAGATGGCCAAAGCGTGTGCTCTCGAGCCGACCGGTATGTCCGCGGTGCTCGGTGGCGATGAGGCCGCCGTGCTCGCCCGGCTCGAAGAGCTCGAACTCGTCCCGGCCAACCGCAATGCCGCGGGTCAGATCGTGGCCGCCGGACGTTTGACCGCCCTCGCGGAACTCGCCGCCGATGCGCCCGAGAAGGCGCGGGTGCGTGCGCTGCCCGTCGCGGGTGCGTTCCACACCGCGTTCATGGCCCCGGCCCAGGACGCTGTGACGGACGCCATATCCAAGATCACACCGAACGAGCCGACCAGGACCCTGCTTTCGAACTTCGACGGCAAGGCGGTTACCTCCGGAGCCGATGCTGTCGCTAAGCTCGCGGCGCAGGTCACCCGGCCCGTCCGGTGGGACCTGTGCACCGAGACCGTCCGGCAAGCGGCGGTCTCGGCAGTGGCGGAGCTGCCGCCGGCGGGCACGCTCGTCGGCATTGCAAAACGGGAACTGAAAGGCACGCCAACACTGGCCCTGAAGACCCCCGAAGACCTCCCCGCGTTGGCCGGACTCACCACTTCCGGCTAGCTTTCCCCCCGCGGCCGTGTAACCCAATACGCGATCGTGACCGAGCGGACGGTAACCATCGGCTCGCTCGATTCGAAAAACAACAGTGAAGCCCTACAAAGTAGATAAGAAGGGAGCCACGAAGTGGCCGCTCTGACCCAGGAACAAATCGTCGAGGAACTCGGCAAGATCATCGAAGAGGTGACCGGTATCGAGCCCTCCGAGGTAACGATCGAGAAGTCCTTTGTCGATGACCTGGACATCGACTCGCTGTCCATGGTCGAGATCGCGGTGCAGACCGAGGACAAGTACGGCGTGAAGATCCCGGACGAGGATCTGGCCAGCCTGAAGACGGTCGGTGACGCTGTCGGCTACATCCAGAAGCTCGAGGCCGAGAACGCTGAGGCGGCCGCGGAGCTCAAGGCCAAGTTCGACGCCGAGTAGGGCCGACACCGTGACCACTCCTTCCACCTTGAACGGGAATTTCCCCAATGTCGTCGTCACGAGTATGGCGGCGACCACGTCGATCGCTGGTGATGTCGATGCGACGTGGAAGGGACTCCTCAACGGCGAGAGCGGAATCGACGTTCTCGAGGACCCCTTCGTCGAGGAGTACGACCTTCCGGTCCGCATCGGCGGTCACCTGAAGGTCCGGCCGGAGACCCTGCTGAGCCGTGTCGAATGTCGGCGCATGGCCTACGTCGAGCAGCTCGCGACCGTACTCGGTCGCGAGGTCTGGCAGAACGCGGGCAGCCCCGAGGTCGACCCGGAGCGTCTGGGTGTGGCGATCGGTACCGGGCTCGGTGGCGGTGATGCGCTCATCGACTCGGTCGACAAGCTGAAGAACGGTGGCTATCGCAAGATTTCGCCGCTGGCTGTTCAGATGGTCATGCCGAATGGTCCGTCGGCCGTCGTCGGTCTCGAATTGAAGGCCAGGGCAGGAGTGGTCACTCCGGTCTCGGCATGCTCATCGGGCTCCGAGGCCATCGCCAATGCGTGGCGAATGATCGTCATGGGTGACGCCGATATGGTCGTCACCGGTGGCGTCGAGGGTTTCATCGACGCGGTGCCGATCGCGGCATTCACCATGATGCGCGCGATGAGTACCCGCAATGACAATCCGAAGGGCGCCTCGCGTCCGTTCGACAAGGATCGCGACGGTTTCGTCTTCGGTGAGGCCGGTGCGCTGATGGTCCTCGAGACCGAGGAGCACGCCAAGGCTCGTGGCGCGACGATCCACGCGCGCCTGCTCGGCGCCGGTATCACCTCCGATGGCTTCCACCTGGTCGCACCCGATCCCACGGGTGACGGTGCCGCCCGGGCGATGACCAGGGCGATGCAGACCGCGGGTCTGACGCCCAAGGACATCACCCACATCAATGCGCACGCGACCGCGACCCCGATCGGTGACACCGCCGAGGCGAACGCGATCAACAAGGCCGTGGGCAACCATGCTTCGGTGTACGCGCCGAAGTCGGCACTCGGTCACTCGATCGGCGCCGTCGGTGCGCTCGAATCGGTGCTCACCGTGCTCAGCATCCGCGACGGCCTGGTCCCGCCGACGCTGAACCTGGAGAACCAGGATCCGGAGATCGATCTGGATGTGGTGCACGGCGAGGCTCGCCGCCAGGAGATCGAGTACGCCATCAACAACTCGTTCGGTTTCGGTGGGCACAATGTCGCGCTCGCCTTCGGTCGGGCATAGCCGCCTTATCGACTGCACAACGATCCCCGGTGGGGTCGACCAACGCCAAAGTCGGTCGACCCCACCGGTGTTCGACATACGCAGCCGCAGTAGCGGCGCACTTCCTTGAGGTGAGGAGAAAACGCGATGACGATTGTGGCTCCCGCGTTCCGACCAGAAACTGCCACCGATCCGCGTGACCCGCTCGGGCGGCTCCAGCGCTTCTTCGATCCCGGAACTGTGCTACCGCTGCACCCGCGCGACAAGTCCGGTGTGCTCGCCGCGATCGGCGAGGTGGACGGTGTCCGCACGGTTGCCTACTGCTCCGACGCCACCGTCATGGGTGGCGCGATGGGTGTGGAGGGTTGCAAGCACATCGTCGACGCGATCGACACCGCCATCGATTCCGCGATTCCGGTGGTCGGCATCTGGCATTCCGGCGGCGCTCGCCTGGCCGAGGGTGTCGAGGCGCTGCACGCGGTCGGTCTGGTCTTCGAGGCCATGGTTCGCGCATCCGGCCTGGTTCCGCAGATTTCGGTGGTGCTCGGCTTCGCGGCCGGTGGCGCCGCCTACGGTCCGGCGCTGACCGACATCGTGATCATGGCGCCGGAGGGGCGGGTCTTCGTGACCGGTCCCGATGTGGTGCGCAGTGTGACCGGTGAGCAGGTCGATATGGCCACCCTGGGCGGTCCGGAGACGCACGGCAAGAAGTCCGGTGTCACCCACATCGTCGCCAATGACGAGGCCGACGCGCTGCACCGTGGTCGGCGCCTGGTGTCGATGTTCGCCGAGCAGGGCGAATTCGATCTGGTCGCGGCCGCGCACGGTGATGTCGATCTGAAGGCGATGATGCCGGAATCGGCCAAGCGCGCCTATGACGTGAAGCCGATCGTCCACGAATTGCTCGACAACGTCGACGGCGAGTCCTCGTTCGAGGAGCTGCAGGGCGGTTACGCGCGCAGCATCGTCACCGGTCTCGGACGGCTCGGCGGGCGCACCGTGGGCGTGCTCGCCAACAACCCGATCCGCCTCGGTGGCTGCCTGAACTCCGAAAGTGCCGAGAAGGCCGCGCGTTTCGTGCGGTTGTGCGACGCGTTCGGCATTCCGCTGGTGGTGCTCACCGATGTGCCCGGGTATCTGCCCGGTGTCAGCATGGAGTGGGAGGGTGTGGTGCGGCGCGGCGCGAAGCTGCTGCACGCATTCGCCGAGGCACGGGTACCGCGGGTCACGTTGGTCACCCGCAAGATCTACGGTGGCGCCTACATCGCGATGAACGCCCGTTCGCTCGGCGCGACCGCGGTGTACGCCTGGCCCGGTTCCGAGGTCGCCGTGATGGGCGCCAAGGCCGCGGTCGGCATCCTGCACAAGAAGGCCCTCGCGGCCGCGCCGGAGGAAGAGCGTGAGGCGCTGCACGAGCGTTTGACGGTCGAGCACGAGCGTATCGCCGGTGGTGTCGAGCGGGCCATCGCGATCGGTGTCGTCGACGAGGTCATCGATCCGGCCAAGACCCGCAGCACCATTGCCGCGGCATTGGCGGCGGCGCCGGTGCGCAAGAGTCACCACAAGAACATTCCGCTGTAAATCCAGCGGCGAAAGCGGGCTTCGGGATTTCCCGGGGCCCGCTTTTGGTTCGTATTGTTCTCGATATCGGACCTGGGGTGACGGGCATATATCGATCGGGTTTCCGCGCGGCAATGTAGTTGAAACTTTGGTGATACGAATAACTCGTACGTTGCGCGCATGAGCGTGACGATCGAATCCACCGCAGCGACCGACCCGGTGCGCAAACCGCCCTGGTATCGATCGCTATTCCTGCAACTGCTGGTGGCGATCGTGGCCGGAATTCTGGTCGGCAAGCTGTGGCCCGACTTCGGCGCGGATCTCAAACCGCTGGCCGACGGGTTCATCAAGCTGATCAAAATGGTGATCGCGCCGATCATCTTCTGCACGGTGGTGCTCGGCATCGCCCATGTCGGCGATATGAAGTCGGTGGGGCGGATCGGTGTGAAGGCGCTGATCTACTTCGAGGTGATCACCACCTTCGCACTGCTCTTCGGTTTGCTGGTCGGCAACCTGGTGCAGCCGGGTGCGGGCTTTCATGTCGACGCGCAGACCCTGGCGACCGGTGCCGAGAAGATCGCCAAGACCACCAAGAACGGCGAGCTGCCGCATACCGTCGACTTCTTGCTGAATATCATTCCGGCATCGGTGATTTCGGCATTCGCGGAGAATGCGCTGCTGCAGGTGTTGTTCTTCGCGGTGCTGTTCGGCTTGGCGTTGGCGAAGTTCGGCGAGCACGGCCCGCCGGTCATTCTGGAGGCGGTCGATCACATCGGGAAGATCTTCTTCACGATCATCGGCTGGATCATGAAATTGGCGCCGCTGGGTGCGTTCGGCGCGATGGCCTACATCGTTGGGCAGTACGGACTTTCCGCGCTCAGCAGCTATGGCAAGCTGATCGCCTGTTGTTACGGCGCGGCAGTGTTGTTCCTGCTGGTGCTCGCGGTGGTCGTGCGGGTTTTCGCGGGGGTGAGCCTGTGGAAGCTCCTCAAATACATCAAGGACGAACTGTTTCTCGCGCTCGGCACCGCGTCGACCGAGGTGGTGCTGCCGCGGATCATGATCAAGCTGACCCAAGCCGGTTGCTCACGAGCCACCACCGGGCTGGTGATACCGACCGGGTATTCGTTCAATCTCGACGGTGCGACGCTGTATCTGTCTATCTGCGTGCTGTTCCTGGCGCAGGCGCTCGGGGTGGATCTGAGCCTCGGCGAGCAGATCACGGCCGTCGGCGTGCTGATGCTGACCTCGAAAGGCATGGCGGGCGTGCCGGGTTCGTCATTCCTGGCCCTGTCTGCGACGATCACCGCGATCGGGCACGGATCGATCCCGGTGGCGGCGGTCGCGCTGCTGCTCGGGGCGGATCGGCTGATGGATTCGATGCGGGTCACGGTGAATCTGCTCGGCAATTGCGTCGCGACATTTGTGGTCGCGAAGTGGGAGGGGCAGTTGGATTCGGAGCGGATGCGCAAGGTGCTGGACGGGGAGGAGGTGCCGCCGTTGGAAGACAAGGATCCGATGGTCGCCTACACCGCTGAAGAAGCTTGACCTCGGTGCCCGGCGGGTAAAGCCACCGCCGGGCGCCGCGGGCTCGGTAGCATCGACAGGTGCGCTACGAGGAACTTGCCGATGAGCCGTGTTCGATCACACGGCCGCTGGTGATCCTGGGCGACCGCTGGACCCTGGTGATCCTGAAATATTCGTTCGCGGGCGTCCGGCGGTTCAACGCATTCCAGAGCGCGCTCGGCATCTCCCGGAGCCGGTTGCAGGATCGGCTCGATCGGCTGATCGAACACGGGATTCTGGTCAAACAGAAGGCTGCCGTCGGCGCGCACGAGGAGTACCGGCTGACGCCGAAGGGACACGATATCTACCCGATCCTGATGGCGATCCGGGATTGGGGCGATACCTATATGGCACCCGAGGGTCCGCCGGTGCACTACCGCCATTCGGACTGCACCGGCGAAGGACATATCAAACTCGAATGTGACTCGTGCGGAACCGAACTCACCGCACGCGACATCTCCGCCGAGCCGGGTCCCGGCTTCACCTCCCAAGACGGACGTCAGGCGGGCTAACCGGCGGCGGCCCAATTATGAACCGAGGCGGGCCTTTTCCGATGGGTTGTCGCGGCTGACGCACTCCTGGTACGGGTTCGGGGTGCCGATGTGCTCCTGGCAGTCCCAGGTGGTGGTGCCGACCGTGATGGGGATGACGAAGCCGACGTCCCACAGATCCGATTGCACGGCATAGGCATTGGTGACCGCGACGGCGGTGGGGCAGGCGGCGTCGCCCCTGGTGGTGACGGCCGAGACGGCCAGGTCGAAGGGGCCCGCGCCGCAGAAGATCGTGGTGGGCTCGGCGACCGGTGGGGTGGTCGGCGGCGAGGTGGTGATCGTGGTCGGCGGCTCGGTGGTCGGGGTTGCCGCCGCATAGGTGGTGGTGGGGTGTGTGGTTGTCGCGCGCGCGGTAGTGCTCGTTGCCTTGGCGCTGTTGTTGTTCTCCTTGTCGCAGGCCGCCAGGCCGAGCACGAGAACCGCGGCCGCGATGACTGTCGAGAGTGCACTGATGGAACGCATAAAAGCCGACCTCCTCGTTGTGCAATCAACGGCAGGGGGTTGCCGAACCCACCCCCGATTCGTTCCGCCACCCTAGCGCGGTGGGCAAACGCACAGGCGATGTTCCGTCGGCGTGCCGATCGGGGGTACAGGTCGGGCGGCCCCCCGTACCCACCGATCGGCTGCCGATCGGTGGGTACGGGGGAGGCACGGTGTCGGGGGCCTGCGAAACAAGGATCGCGGCGTCAGGCGCTGTACCAGGTTGCGACCTGGTCCAGGTCTTCGCGGGCGGTGCGGAAGGCATTGACCGGGTGGTCCGGGGCCGGATAGCCGAAGGAGATCGCGGCGACCACTCGGCGGTTTTCGGGCAGGTCGAAGTAGGTGTGCAGGAAAGGGGAGTAGGAGGCGAGGGCGGCTTGGGGTGCGGCACCGAGGCCGAGGCTCTGGGCCGCGAGAAGGAAGGTGCCGATGTAGAGGCCGCAGTCGATGGCGCCGTAGACGCCGAGGTCGGCCTCGGTGGTGACGATCGCGACGTGCGGGGCGTCGAAGAGTTCGAAGTTGCGCATGGCTTGGCGCATGGTGCCTGCCTGATCTCCCTTCACGATGCCGACGCTGTCGTAGAGCTGCAGGCCGCATGCGCGTCGACGATCGCGGTAGGCGCCGGTGTACTGCGCGGGAAAGGCGAAATCCGGTTCCGGCGCGGCGATTGCGACGTGTTCGAGGAGTTCCTTGCGGAATCGGTCGGTGCCCGCGCCCTCGGTGAGGACGATTTGCCAGGGCTGGGTATTGCACCAGGACGGGGTGCGCTGAGCCAGTCGCAGTAGCGCCCCGATGGTGTCGCGAGGGACTCGGTCGGATTTGAACTGACGGCAGGTCCATCTGCTGTCGAGGATGTGGCTCAATGCCGTGAACTCGTCGGTCTGCAGGCTGGTCGGGCTCATGGGCACCCTCTCGAGTTGGTCTTATTTCGAGACTGAACGCTAGCATCTGTGGTCTCGTTTTGGAACCGGCGAGGTGGGATCATCGGGCGTATGGTGTTGCTTGCCGAAGTTAATATGGCGGTTACATTCGTGGAACCGGTTGGGGTGCATACGCATTGACCGGGCTTGTTAGCGAAAATGCTTGGCCCACTTCGGGATACGCGGCGCACCGAGCGCCGGAAGCGAGGTTCGGGCGGTCGGGGTAATTCGGTGAAAGATGCCACGCGGGTCCGATTCGGCTCGTAGTCTCCCGACTAGACTGAAAAGCAAATGCTCCTGATTTATACTGGAACGGGGATAGTGTTGAAGGTTCGTCTTGCCACCGTGTTCGCTTGCGGTGCAGTGCTTCTCGGTGTCACCGGATGCAGCGAGGGTACCGAATCGCATGGCGATCACACCCCAACCAGTGGGCCGGTTGAGACCAGTGCACCGGCGCCGACCAGCGCCGCGGTCCAGTCGACCATTGCATCCGAAGCCCCGGCTCCGCCCGCGCCGGAAGCGACATCGGTAGCCCCGCCGCCCGCCGCGGCACCGGAACCGCAAGCGCCACCGGCTGTGCAGGCGCCACCGGCCGTGCAGGCGCCGCAGCCCGAACCCGCCAAGCCCGCACCGACATTGACCGCCCCCGGATTCGAACCGCGCGCGGGCTACTGACAGCGGAGGAAACACCGTGAACAGCAAGCTCTCTCGTCGTTGTGCCAGATGGCTCGGGGTGGTGACGGCGACCGTGGCGGCTGTGGCCGGATTACCCGCGGCGGAGGCGGCTCCGCCCGCCGCGCCGGGTAGCGCCCTGGTGGTGCTCGGCGATTCTTTCGCCGCCAATGGGTTTCGATGGGAAGCCGATGCGAAGGAGTGTCTGCGCGGACCGACTTCATGGCCGACACAGCTGAGCCGATTGATGGGTGTCGCGGGTGCCTCCGACTTCGTGGACGTGTCGTGCTCCGGCGCGGCGATCGAGACCGAGCGGGGTTATTCGCTGGTTCAGGAGGCGATCAACGCCGATAAGGCGGGGGCATTCGGGCCGCGAACCAAGTTGATCGCAGTGCAGTTCGGGCTCAACGACACCTGGGGAGCGAATCCGGCCACACTGTGGACCTCGCTGGTTCCGTGCGTCTTCAATGTCGCCGAGGGGTGTGGGTTGGAGGCCGCCGCACAGGGGCGGATCACCGACTATCGGGGCGTATCGGGTGCGCAGTATGCCGAACGCATCCGCGCGGTGGTCGAATATCTGCGGTACTACTCGCCGCAGGCGAAGGTCGTGCTGGTCGGCTATCCGGAACTGTTCCCGGCCGGGCAGAGTTTCACCTGCATCAGCGTGCTCGGTGTCGGGCAGTACGTGCAGCCGCGGGGTGCCGGGCTGGTCGAATATCTGGATCGCATCGATGCGGCGCAGCGGGACGCGGCGGCGCAGCTCGGAATCGAATACTTCGACTCCAGGGCGCTGACGGCCGGTCACGGATTGTGTTCGGCGCAGCCGTGGTTGAACGGTGTGCTCGATCCGCGCGCGGATCCGGTCGGGATTCCGTTTCATCCATCGGCGCACGGGGATTCGGTGATCGCTGGAGCGCTGTACGAGCGGTACGGCAAGTGAAAACCGAGCCCACGGCGGATCCCGCCGAGGCACGGCCCGCACTCCCTTCGCTGACCGGTGCGCGATGGTGGGCCGCGTTCGCGGTATTCCTGTTGCACGCCTTGGTTTTTCTGCCGGTCTATCCATTTCAGAAGTCCGAGTTGTTCCGGCAGATCCACCAGGTGATGCCGATGCAACTGGGCGCGGCCGGGGTCACGTTCTTCTTCGTGCTGTCCGGGTTCATCATCTACTGGTCGTTCCGGCCCGGAAATTCGGTGCCGCGCTTCTATTGGCGGCGGGTGTTGAAGATCTATCCGACGCATCTGGTTGCGACGGTGGCCTTCATCGTGGTCGCGAGTGTGCCACTGTCGCGGCTGGTGGTGTGGGCGCCGAATGTGCTGCTGATCCACACCTGGGTGCCGAAGTGGACGACGGTGGGCGGGCTCAATGTGCCGTCCTGGTCGCTGGGTGCGGAAATGCTTTTCTACCTGAGCTTTCCGCTCGCCTTGCCGCTGGTGCGGCGCATTCGCGGGGAGCGCGTGTGGTGGGTGGTCGCCGGTTTGCTCGTGCTGATCCTCGCGCTGCATACGGCGTACTTCCTGTGGGTACCGGGTCCGAAGGGCATCGCGAATGCCTTTGCGCCACGGCTCGTTCCGGGAGATGTGTCGCCGTACTTCGAGTTGCATGCGTCACCGGCCTGGTTCGCACAGCCGGATATCCCGGTGGCGCCGTCCTATTGGCTCAGCTACACGTTTCCGGCGTCGCGGCTGCCCGAATTCTTCCTCGGCGTACTCGCCGCGCGGCTGGTGCTGGAGGGGCGCTGGCGCAACACCCGGCTGGATTGGCCGCTGCTGGCCTTGGCCGTCGCCTTCGCGGCCACCTGGGTGGTGCCGGTGAACTACAAGATGTCGGCGCTGCTGCTCGCACCGATGACCGCGGTGGTAGCGACGCTCGCGGCACGGGATCTGGCTGGTCTGCGCGGCCTGAACGCCTCGCCCAGGATGGTGTGGCTCGGCAATATCTCCTTCGCCTTCTATCTGATCCAGTTCCCGGTCATGGTGCTGATCACCCGGCTGTTCATCGGCGGACGACAGTTCGGCCCACTCGGCTGGCTCGGGTTCGCCGGGCTGAGCCTGATCGTCGCGATAGCGGCGGCGGCCGCGATCTATCGCTGGGTGGACGAACCGCTGATGCGTCGCTTCGCCGGTCGCCGCGCCGTGCGTCCGCCCGCGACGCCGCGAGATCCGGTCGACCGCGTTACCGCCTCGGTTGGGCCGTGACGAGGCAGAATCCCAGGCATGACTCCCGGCGAGCCGGCTGCGCGCGACCGCAAAAGGCACGGTAGGCACTACACGCCACCCGCCCTGGCGCGCTTTCTCGCGCAGCGGCTGCTCGAACATGCGCCGCCGCCGGTTGACATCAGGAAGCCTGATGGCGTGGTGCGGGGCACAGCAGCACCGGGCGCTGGAGTGCGGGCCTCGAGCGCAGGGGTGCTACGGGTGCTCGATCCGGCCTGCGGGGACGGTGAGCTGCTGCTGGCGCTGGATCAGGTTGCGCGGGAGTTGGTGCCGGGGGTGCGGGTGGAATTGGTGGGGTATGACCTGGATGCGGCCGGGGTGGCGGTGGCCCGGGAACGGGCGGCGGCCGCGGGGGTCGCGATCGAGTGGCATATCGGGGATTTCCTGACCGAATCGGCGGGGATCGCGGCGGGGTCGTTCGATGCGATCATCACCAATCCGCCTTATGTGCGGACCCAGCAGTTGGGTGGGCCGACCGCGCAGCTGCTCAGCAAGCAGTTCGGGTTGCAGGGGCGGATCGATCTCACGCACCCGTTCGTCGCGGTCGCGCCGCGGCTGCTGCGGTCGGGTGGGGTGCTCGGGTTGCTGTGTGCCAATCGGTTTCTCACTACAAAGGCCGGTGCGAATATTCGGAGTCTGCTGCGCACCGAGTTGGCTCCGGTCGAGCTGTACGACCTCGGTGATACGAAGTTGTTCGAGGCGGCGGTGCTGCCCGCGGTCACCATCGCCACCCGGACGGCAGCCCGCGCGGTCTGCCGCTATGTTTCGGCCTACGAGGTCGATGCCGCCGAAATCGTCGGCGGAACAGATCTTTTCGAGGCACTGGCGGCCGAACACAGTCACTGTGTCGAGCACTCTGGGCGCACTTTCGCGGTCGAGGTCGGTACGTTGGCGACGGGCGATCAGGCGGTGATTCGCGGGGCATCCGGTGATGGGAAAACGGGTGATCGAGCAAACCGCGGCGATCCGGTGGTATCGGGCCCGGTAGTCGCTTGGCGGGTCGCCGCTTCCGGTCGTGATGACGACGTGGACGCGGCGGAATCCGTTGCCTGTGACGCGGACGGGCACAGCGGCGCGTGGCGAATGTCCCGGCCGGAGGTCGACAGGTGGTTGGCCGAGGTGGAGGCGGGGACCTGGCGGACCTTCGGCGCCGTGGGGCGGATTCGGGTGGGGATCAAGACAACTGCGGACCGGGTGTTCATTTCCGATCGGTGGGCGCAGGTGCGCCCGCGCCCGGAGGGGGAGTTGCTATTCGATTTGATCACCCATCAGGATGTCGATCCATGGCGGATCTCGCGTGCGCGCGACGTACAGGTGCTGTATCCGTACGACCCGGCGCAACCTGCACGGATGCCGGTTGACCTGCGAGAATTTCCCCGGGCCGCGGCATATTTGGAGTCACATCGGGAGACGTTGGCCGGCCGGAAGTATCTGACCGACAGCGGCAGGGAGTGGTTCGAGATCTGGGTGCCGCAGCGGCCGCATCTGTGGCGGGTGCCGAAGGTGGTCTTTCCCGACATCAGCGAGCGGCCGCGATTCGCCCTGGATCGGTCCGGAGCGGTGGTGAACGGGGATTGCTATTGGATATCGCTGGCCGATCTCGGCGTGGACGGCGCCGCGGAGCGATTGGCGTATTTGCTGATGGGCGTCGCGAATTCGGCGTTGGGCCTGCGGTTCTACGATGCGGTGTGCGGGAATCGGCTGTATTCGGGTCGGCGGCGGTGGATCACCCAGTATGTGTCGCGGCTGCCGCTGCCGGATCCGACCACGATGCGGGCGGGTGGCGTCGTCGAACTGGTGCGGGAATTCATCGACGACGGCAGGGAGCCCGACGCGAATTCGCTCCGCCTGCTCGATGAATGGGTGGCGGCGGCCTTCGGCACCCGTATGTTCGAAATGCGTTGAGTTATGCGGTGGCCCGGACACCGACCATCGGCAGCAACGTGCGTCGCGCGAAATCTCGACCCGCCGCCACATCATCGATCGGAATGAGCCCGTCGGGCGTCAATGCCAGCGACAGGGCCAGCCGCGCCATGATCTCGGCGACGAGTTCGAAGTCGAAATCGTCATCCGCACCGCTGCGGAGTTCGCGCAGTTTCTCCGCCAGATAGGTGCGCCCGACCGCGATGATCGGTCCGGCCTCCGTGGTCAGTCGGGGCAGGATGAGATCGGGTTCGGTGCGCAGCAGTCGCCGCAACAACTCGTTGCCCGCGATCTCGGTGATGACCGCGACGAAGATCTCGATCAGCTGTTCCTCGACGCCGTCGACCTTCTGCACCCGCTTATCGATCTCGGCGACGAAACGCTGCGCCTCGCGCACGCTGACCGCCTCGACCAGATCGTTCTTCGATTCGAAGCGGCGGTACAGGGTGGCCGGGCTGATTCCGGCGCGCCGGGCGATCTCGCCCATGCTGGTGCGTTTGATGCCGAAGTCCAGGAACGCCGACAGCGCGCTCTCCAGCAGCTTCTCACCGTCGCTGACGGGCTTTTCCAGGATGCGCTGGAGGATGGGCGGAACGGTCGGCATCGAAGCTCCAGTCGAATCGGCTCGGGACGCCGATGGTGTCTGGGCGTCGCGACGGTGCGGGTGCGTGCCGTTCATTATTTCACCGGGTCGCGGCGGTTCGACCGCGGATCGGCACCAGAGCTCGACCGACAACAGGCAGACGCGCGACTATGTGCGCGGCAGATCCAGTTCCGCCATCTCCTTTTCGATCGCATTGGCGGCGAAATCCACCCCGCTGGAGCGCAACTCGTGCACTCGCCGCTGTAGCGCCTCGATCCCACCCGGCTGGGCCGCGATATCGGCCACGCTGATCCGCCCCGACGGCCGGTGCATACTCTGCTGCACGTACGCCACCGTGTTACCTCCTGCCTGCACGCTCTGCGGCCACCATCCGGTGGGCTCGCCCTCCGCGCTACAGGCCACTCGACAGCTGTGTCGGCGGGAGACCCCGGCATACCGGGCACGCTGGCAGAATGCTATCAGCGATTTAGTTTGGTCAATTGATCAGTGTGCTCTGTCTCACACCTGTTTCGCGTCTCGGTGGTTGGCCATGTTGTGCAGGTACACAGCGCTATTGATTCGGATCCCGTCCTGTTCGGCCTCGCTCAACTCGCGACGCACCTTGCCGGGCACCCCCGCGACCAGCGAGCCGGGCGGAATCTGCGCACCCTCCGGAATCAGGGCATTGGCGGCGATCAGACTGCCCGCGCCGATGACCGCGCCATTGAGCACCGTGGCGCCCATGCCGACGAGCACATCGTCGCCGACGGTGCAGCCGTGCAGGATCGCATTATGTCCCACCGAAACTCCGGTGCCGACGATGAGCGGGAAGCCGGGGTCGGCGTGCAGTACGCACCCGTCCTGAATATTGGTGCGCGCGCCGACGCTGATCGCCTCGAGGTCACCGCGCAGTACCGCGCTGTACCAGATGCTCACCTCGGCGGCGAGTTGCACGCGTCCGATTACGGTGGCGTTCGGTGCGATCCACGCGGTTTCGTCGATTTCGGGCGTATGTCCGCTTACCTCGATCCTCATGCCGAAAACATAAGGGGACGGAAAGCGGCGGAGCCGACGGGGTGGGCGAACACAGCTGGAGCTGCTACTCCGCCGGGACCGGTGTGCCCGAGAACAGCGCGCGGTGCGCGGCCGGGCTGGTGCCGAGGATGCGGTGGAAGTGGTGGCGCAGGCTGACCGCGGTGCCGAAGCCCGTCTCGGCGGCAATGCGATCCATGGTGTCGGTGGTGGATTCCAGGAGCAGCCGGGCGCGGTCGGCGCGTTGTTGCAGCAACCATTGCTGCGGGCTGTTTCCGGTGCGTTCGCGGAAGCGGCGGGTGAAGGTGCGTCGCGACATGAGCGCGATGCGAGCCCAATTGTCCAGGTCGATCGGTTCGCCGAGATTCGTTCGCGCCCAGACCATTGCGCGTTCGATCGGATCGTCGTCGGCGGCTTCGGGTACGGCGACCGGTATGTACTGGGCCTGGGAGCCGCTGCGGTGCGGGGCGGTCACGAGCGACCTGGCCAGTTCGGTGGCGGCCCGGCTGCCGAGGTCGTCGCGGACCAGGTGCAGGCAGCAGTCGAGGGCGGCGGCGACGCCTGCGGAGGTGACGATGTCGCCGAGGTCGGTCCAGAGGGTGTCGGCGCGGACCCGGACGTTCGGATAGGTCGCGGCCAAATCGGCGGCCGCGGCCCAGTGCGTGGTGATTTCCCGGCCGTCCGCCAGACCGCTCGCCGCCACCGCGAAGGAACCCAGGCACAGGCCGACGATCCGGGCACCCCTGGCGTGAGCTCGATGCAGTGCGTCGCGCAGTTCCGCCGAGATGCCCATATCGCGCTGCCAGCTCGGGATCACCACCATGTCGGCGCGCTCGAACGCGTCGAGTCCGGTCTGCACGACGATGTCGAAACCGGCCGGGGTTCGCAGAGTGCCGGGATTTTCGGCGCACACCTCGACGCGGTAGTCGGGTGTGCCCTCGGTGCCGACCCGGCCGAAGACCAGCGTCGGTACCGACAGGTGGAAGGGGATAACCCCGTCGAAGGCCAGGGCGGCGACGGAACGCATGGCCTGATCTTATCGCTAAGCGGCTCACGGGCCACTATTGATCGAATATCGGGACGACAAGTATTGATCCCATGACCGAGACGATTGCACGCACCACCATCGAAGCCCTGCACATCGGCGGGCCGACCCTGCGTTTCCGGTACGGCACCCTGACTTGGCTGACCGATCCCACCTTCGACGCCCCGGGCGACTACTCCGGCCCGATCACGCTGCACAAGCTCACCGGCCCCGCCGTTTCGGTGGACCAGGTGGGGCCGGTGGACGTCGTGCTGCTGTCGCACGACCAGCACGACGACAATTTGGACCACTCCGGTCGTGAATTCCTCTCGACCGTGCCGACCGTCTTGTCGACGCCGGATGCGGCCGATCGCATCGAAGGTGTTCGGGGAATGGCGAATTGGGAGACCGTCACGTTGGGTGAGGTGCGCGCGACGGCTGTACCCGCACTGCACGGGCCCGAGGGGTGCGAGTCGCAGACCGGCGTGGTCACCGGGTTCGTATTGCAGGCCGAGGGGCTCCCGACCGTGTACGTGTCGGGTGACAATGCCTCGGTCGAGGTCGTCGAGCAGATCGTGGCGCGGATCGGTCGGATCGATATCGCGATCCTGTTCACCGGTGCCGCGAATGTCGGCCGGTTCGGCGATATCGATCTCACGCTGAATGCCCGTACCGCGGTGCAGGCCGCCGAGGCGTTGGGTGATGCGGTGATCGTGCCGGTGCATGCGGAGGGATGGGCGCATTTCAGTGAGACGCTCGAGCGCCTCGAGCGGATTTTCGGGTACGCCGGGCGGGGCGCGCAGCTGCGCATTCCGAAGCTGGGTGAGACGTTCGCTGTGTGAGCGCGCTCGGAAAACCGGCGGTGCGCTCAGCGCGGCGGTCATGGCGCCGGGACCGTCGGTGGTCCACGATGGCGATATGAGGATCGCAATTCCGCGGGAGGTCAAGGAGCAGGAGTTTCGAGTGGCGCTGACCCCGGCCGGTGCCGGGGAACTGGTGCGGCACGGGCACGAGGTGCTGATCCAGGCCGGTGCGGGGGTGGGTTCGGGATTTTCGGATGCGGACTATGTCGCCGCGGGTGCCCGGATGGTGCCCGCCGCCGAGCAGGTGTGGTGGGAGGGCGAGTTGGTTCTGAAGGTCAAGGAGCCGATGGCCCTGGAGTATCCGCGGCTGCGGCGGGAGCAGGTGCTGTTCACCTATCTGCATCTGGCCGCGTCACGCGAGTGCACCGATGCGATTCTGCGGTCCGGAATCACCGCGATCGCCTATGAGACGGTGCGGGCGGCGGACGGGTCGCTGCCGCTGCTCGCACCGATGAGCGAGGTCGCGGGCAAGCTCGGCCCACAGGTCGGCGCGTATCACCTGATGGCGCCGCTCGGCGGCGCCGGGCTGTTGCTCGGCGGAGTACCGGGGGTGCTTCCGGCCGATGTGGTGGTGCTCGGCGGTGGTGTCGCGGGGACGAACGCGGCCGCGATCGCGGCCGGGATGGGCGCGAAAGTCACTGTGCTGGATACGAATTTGACGCGACTGCGCGAGCTCGACGCGCGGTTCGAAGGGCGTATCTCGACGGTGGCCTCGAATACGGTCGAGGTCGAACGGGCTGTGCTGGCGGCGGATCTCGTCATCGGTTCGGTGCTGGTGCCCGGCGCGCGGGCGCCGAAGCTGGTGTCCGAGGAACTGGTTCGCGGTATGCGGCCGGGGTCGGTGCTGGTGGATATCGCCATCGATCAGGGCGGGTGCTTCGCCGGTTCACACCCGACGACGCACGCGAATCCCACTTTCCGCGTGGCTGATTCGCTGTACTACTGTGTGGCGAATATGCCGGGTGCGGTGCCGCATACCGCGACCGTGGCGCTCACCAATGCCACCCTGCCGTATGTGCGGGCGATCGCCGACCACGGGTGGCGCGAGGCGTGCACGGTACATCCCGATCTCGCATACGGGGTCACCGCGGATAACGGGCGGCTGTTGTCGGCGGAGGTTGCGGCGGCGCACGGATATTCGATGCCCGAGCCGGTTGGGTTGGCGGGCTGAGGTGGTGCGACCGTGGTTCCGCGGACGCGCGATGAGAAGGGCAAACGCGGTGACTGTGGAGTACCTGCGGCGGGTAGTGGTGATCGCATTGCTGCTGGCGCTGTTGCCGTCGGTCGGTACCGCGGTGGCGGCACCGGCGGCGGAGGGCGTCGATCCGGCGGCGGTGGATCGGTATATGTCCGAATACCTTTCCCGGACACGGTTGCCGGGGGCTTCGATCGCCATTACCCATGGGGATCGGGTGGTGTACGTCGCGGGGTACGGTCACGATTCGAACGGTGCGGCGATCAGTGCGACGTCGCGCATGCCGATCGCCTCGGTGAGCAAGTCCATGACGGCGCTGGCCGTGATGCAGTTGGTCGATGCGGGGAAGGTGCGGCTCGACGCGCCGGTGCATGAGTACCTCGCCGACTTCCGGTTGGCCGATTCGCGCGGTGATCGGATCACCGTGCGAGAGCTGTTGAATCAGACGTCGGGGATGTCGGATACCGCTTTTCCCGATCTGCGGCGGCCGCAGGCGGATTCGCTGGCCGGGGCGGTCGAGCGACTACATGCGGCGAAACTGGCCGCCGATCCGGGGACGGAATTCCACTATCACAACCCGAACTACCAGGTGGCCGCTCGGCTGGTGGAAGTGGTCAGCGGGGAGCCTTTCGCGGACTATATGCGGCGAAATGTATTCGGTCCCATCGGGATGCGCGACAGCACGACGGTGAATTCGCCGCGCGAGGCCGAGGATGTGACGCACGGATACATTCGGGCATATGGCTTCGCGATACCGGTTGCCGAGCCCGATTGGTTCGTCGGTGGTAGCCACGGTGTGATCACCACGGCCGCCGATCTGGCCGCGTGGCTGATCACCCAGAACAATGGTGGCGTGGCACCGGACGGGCACCGGGTGGTGTCCGCGGCGGCGGTGACCGAGATGCACACACCCTCGGGAGTCGGCGACGACGAGTACGGAATGGGTTGGCAGCGCGAACAATCCGATCAGATCGTGCACTACGGTGACTGGTTCACCTACACCGCCGCACAGGTCCTGGTGTCCGACACCGGATACGGGATCGCTGTCATAGCCGATACCGGCTTGGCGCTCGAGGACGATCCCAGGATCATCGCGCAGGGCTTGGTCGAGCTGACCCAGGGCGAGTCACCGGATGTGCACCGCCCGTGGGGCATCTACGCCGACTGGGGCATGGCACTGCTTACCCTCGCGACGCTCGCTCTCGGTGTGCTCTGCCTGGTGCGATCGCGCCGCTGGGCCGATCGGCAGACCACCCGGCCCAGCTGGCTGATCGCCTTGCGCCAATTGCCCTATCTCGCCCCGATCCCGATCCTCGTCGCGCTACCACAGCTCGCCGGTCTGGTCTTCCGCGGCCGAGCACCGACTTTTCTCCAGGTGACCTACGTCTGGCCTGGTCTCGTGGCATTTCTCGGCATTGCCGCGTTGGCGGGCGCGGGTGTTCTTCTCGCTCGCGGTGTCCGGCTCATCATGTTGCGGCGCAATCGATCCGGGACCGATATCGAGCGAGCAGCGCCCGTGGACCGAGCGCCCGCTTAGCGGACAGCGGCCCGCACATCGAAATGTGCAGGCCGCGTGGGTTATTCGGCGTTCGGGCCGAGGTACCAGTCGGGGGCGCCTTCGGTGGGGAGGTCGTGCAACTTGTCCGGGTTGCGGACGACATTGATCGCGACGATGCGGCCGTTGTCGATGGTGAAGGAGAAGACGCCGGTGTGGGTGCCGTCGAAGACGACCAGACCGGGCGCGCCGTTGACCAGGACCGCGCGGCCCCACGCGCCCGCCGTGGACGGTGCGTGGTACCAGCCGAGCAGCATCTTCGCGATGAGTTCGGCGCCGCGCACGGGCTGGCGGATAGCGGGGACCTTGCCGCCGCCGTCGGCGGTCAGGCTGACATTGGCGTCGAGCACGCCGAGCAGCGCGCTCAGGTCACCCGAGCGCCAGGCGACCGCGAAGGCCGAGACGACCTTCTCCTGTTCGTCGGGTGAGGCCGGGAAGCGGGGCGTGCCGTCCTCGACGCGCTTGCGTGCGCGCGAGGCGAGCTGACGCACGGCCGCGGGCGTACGCCCGACGACCTCGGCGACCTCGGGACCGCTCATACCGAACACATCCTGCAGCACGAAGGCGGTGCGCTCGGCGGGGGAGAGGGATTCCAGTACGACCAGCAGCGCCGTGGTGACGCGCTCGTCCTGGGTGATCCGGTCGGCCGGATCGTCCCAGGTGGTGACCTCGGGCTCCGGCAACCATTCACCGACATACTGCTCGCGCCGGGCGCGGGCCGAACCGAGCTGATCGAGGGCCAGCCGCCCGGTGACCGTGGAGAGCCAGGCCCGCAGATTCTCGATCTCGCCCGCGGTCCCGGCCTCGTACTGGCGCTGCAGCCGCAGCCACGCCTCCTGCACCACGTCGTCGGCATCGGTGAGACTGCCGAGCGTGCTGTAGGCGAGCCTGCGCAGATACGGGCGGTGCTCCTCGAAACGCCGAGCCAACTCGGCCTGGTCGCTGGGTTCGCAGGAGTGGTCTGCAGTCACTGGTCTCGCCGTTCGGTCGTACGGCCCCGTCAGGGGCGAGCTTATGCGTCCGTCACCCTGATGACGACGCAGGGCTAGCGAGTGTGACATCACCGCCCTCCGAGCAAGTAGGCGGGTCGAGCAGCGATCGGCAGCGCAGCGCTCTCGGGACAATTCCGCGCTCGGCACCGAGGGCGCACAGGGCATCGGTCGTAATCGCGGTACGTATCGGTTGATGATGCGAGCGCCCGTGGGGCGGACTCGTGCGCCGGGCGCGGGCGTGGTCGGGAGGTGGCGACCGGCTACCCTCGCCGAGTGCAGACGGGGACTTCCACGGCGGCCGGGTTGGTGCTCGGGTTCGCCCTCGACCGGGTATTCGGTGATCCACGCCGATGGCATCCGGTGGCCGGATTCGGTACGGCGGCAACTGCGCTGGAGCGGGTTACCTACGCCGATCGGCGTTCGGCGGGGGTCGTGCACGAACTGGTGTTGGTCGGTGCGACAACGGCGTTCGGGTTCGGGCTACGGCGCGGTGGGGTAGTCGCGACCACGCTGGCGACGTGGACGGTGCTCGGCGGGCGCAGCCTGGTGCGCGCTGGTCGGGAGATGGCCGACCGGCTAGAGGCCGGTGATGTGGCGGGTGCGCGAGCGCTGCTGCCGTCGCTGTGCGGGCGGGATCCGGAGGTGCTCGATGCGGACGGATTGGCCCGTGCCGCATTGGAATCCATTGCCGAGAACACCTCGGACGCGACGGTCGCGCCGCTGGTGTGGGGTGCGATCGCCGGTACGCCGGGTTTGCTCGGGTATCGCGCGATCAACACCTTGGACGCGATGATCGGCTACCGCAACGAGCGGTACCTCCGCTTCGGTTGGGCCGCCGCTCGTGTCGACGATCTGGCGAATCTGTTGCCCGCGCGCGTCACCGGCATGCTCACCGCCGTCCTGGCCTCTGCCGTGGGCGGTCATCCGGCCGACGCCCTGCACGCGTGGCGACGAGATGCGTCTGAACACCCCAGCCCCAATGCCGGGGTCGTCGAGGCCACGATGGCAGGTGCGCTCGGTGTCCGCCTCGGCGGGCGGACTCAGTACCGCCATGGCGTCGAACTGCGTCCCAGCCTCGGCGACGGCCCTGCGCCCCAGGTGGCAGATCTTCGTCGCGCTGTACGTATGTCGGAGGCTATCCAGGTCGGGGCGGTCCTGACCGCTGCGCTCTGGGCAATTCTGCGTCGCTGACTCGGCTCGCCGCATGCACTTTCGCTTGGCGAAATCGGCCGTGAGAAGTCCTCCGGCCAGCCGACCGAGGATCTGCTCCCCGGGACCTCGTCCCAGCCGTGCGCGGCTAGTGCTCAGCGAGTACCGCCGTAGCGGTCGGCAAGGCGTTGCTCGTTGCTGGATGCCGGTGCAGGGCTTGGGGTTTCGGTCGCGGCGGGTTGCGGGGTAGCGGTGGCCTTTCCCTTGCGGCGCTCGCGGATCTCGGCGTAGACGAAGTAGCCGAGGCCGAGGGGAGCCATGATGCCGAAGGCCAGCCATTGCAGGCCGTAGGAGAGGTAGGGGCCCGCGTCGAGTTGCGGGAGGGGGGTGGGGGTGAAGGCGCCGGGCTGGTTTTCGCTGAGCTGCAGGTAGCCACCGCGTTCGCCGGTGGCGATGACGGTAAGGGGCGCCTGCAGGACGGTCATCTCCTGTGTGGTGTCCACCGAATACACCTGGCGGTAGCCGTCCTGGACCATCGGGTCCTTACCGGGGGTGACGCCCTCGGACATCCGGATGCGCGCCTCGATCTTCTGCGGTCCGGCGGGCGCGTCCGGAATCTGCGGTGGGCGGGAGCCGTCCACGGCCGCGACGAGACCGCGATCGACGAGCAGGATCCGGCCGTCGTCGAGTTTGAAGGTGGCCAGCACCGAGTAGCCGGGCGCGCCGTCGAGGTGGCGCAGGCGGACCAGCACGGTCGAGTTCGGCATATAGCTGCCGGTCGCCGTGACCCGTCGCCATTCGGCGTGCGAATCGGTGCTCTGGTCGTCCAGGACGGTGGCGATATCGATCGGGGCGGCGTCCACCGAATCGGCGATCAGTTGGTTGCGGTGCGAGGTGGTGGTGTTCTTGCCGAGCTGCCACGGGGCGAGCACGGTGAAGCAGAGGTAGGCGAAGGCCGCCACGAGGACGGCCAGGATCAGCCAACTCGGGCGCAGCAGGAAGGTCAGTCGGCGCATCACAGGCTTCCGTCGGGGACGGGTTCGTAAGAGACTGATTGGTCTGATTTGTGGCCGGGCTCTTCGACAGCGAGGGAGCCGTCCGTGGACGCGACGACGTCTCGGGATGCGTCGGTGTGGGCCGAGCGAATGGCATCGCCCGGCTCCGTGGCTTGGTCCGTGTCGCCGGTGCGTGCGTCGAGGGCGGCACGAACCCAGTCCAACAGCCCAGGGATGGCGGCCGCGATCTGATCGTGGACCAAGTCGAAGTCGGCGGTGTCGCCGTAGTACGGGTCGGGGACGTCGAGGGCGTCGGCAGCGGGGTCGAAGCTGCGGAGTAGGCGGCGGCGATCCGATGGGATGCCGAGGGTGGCGAGGCGGCGTTCGTGGCCGGAGTCGAGGGCGACCAGCAGGTCGGCGTCGCGGTGCTGGTTGCCGAATTTCGCGGCGACGTGACCGGTTGGATAGCCGTGGCGGCGCAGCGTGGCATTGGTGCGGGTGTCGGCGTCCTCCCCGGCATGCCAGCCGTCGGTGCCCGCGCTGCTGACCCGCACGCGGTCGGCGAGCCCCTCGCGGTACAGCTGTACCGCGAACATCTTCTCCGCCATCGGCGATCGACAAATGTTGCCGGTACAGACGAACGACACGTGCAACTCACCCACGACAGCCATTCTGGCCGGTCGTCCCGATGGATCGCCACGTAGGGTGTTTTCTCGTGTCAGCGGAGAGTGTCGAGCACGCGAAATTGCGTCATCACGGTGACGTCGATGCGCGCCCCGGCATGCTCGACTTCGCGGTGAATGTGCAGGGCGGTGCGCCGCCGGACCGGTTGCGCAACCGACTGGCCGCGCGACTCGACGACCTCGGCCGATATCCGAGCGCGGCCGACGAACTCGCCGCACGCACCGCGGTCGCGGCTCGCCACGGACGCAGCACCGACGAAGTGTTGCTGCTGGCGGGCGCGGCCGAGGGTTTCGCGATGCTGCCCCGACTCGCGCCGCGACTGGCCGCGGTGCTGCACCCCTCGTTCACCGAACCCGAACTGTCGCTGCGCGAGGCCGATATCCCGGTGACCCGCGTCGTACTCGACCCGCCGTACGCCCTCGACCCGGTGCTCGTCCCCGCCGCGGCCGACCTGGTAGTGCTGGGCAACCCGACCAACCCCACCTCGGTCCTGCACCCCGCCGACACCATCCGTGCGCTGCGCCGACCGGGACGGATCATCGTGGTCGACGAGGCCTTCGCCGATGCGATTCCCGGCGAACCGCAGTCACTGGCCGCTGCCGCCGGACCGGACATCCTCGTTCTGCGCAGCCTCACCAAAACCTGGGCCCTGGCGGGTCTGCGCTGCGGCTACTTCCTCGGCGCACCCGAACTGCTGGCCCGCCTGAATCACGGCCGCGCGCACTGGCCGCTCGGCACGCTGCAACTGGAAGCGATCATCGCGACCGCCGAGCCGGATGCGGTCGCCGCGGGACAACAGCGAGCACACACGATCGCCGCCGAACGCGACTCGATGATCGAACGACTGACCGCTCTGGGCATACACGTACACACCCCCGCCGCCGGGCCATTCCTGCTGCTGCGCGTGCCGGACGGTGAGCTCCTGCGAAAGCATCTGGCAGACCAGGGAATCGCGGTCCGCCGCGCAGACACCTTCCCGGGCCTCGGAGCGGATTACCTGCGCGTCGCGGTCCGCGGTCCCGCCGAGGTCGATCGGTTGGTCGCCGGGATTCGCGCGGCAGGAGTTTGATGTCGGCCCAGACGGGTTGTCCTTCGGTATGTCCGCCCCGTGCGAGCGAAACGGATCGGGCGCTTGTCCCGGGCCGTCGGATGATGGCAGGTGATCTTGGTGCGGGCGGAAATCGGGATATGGAGGTAGGCGGATGGTGACGACGCTGGCGGATCTCATCGAGGTGCTCGACGCGGCATATCCGCCGAGGTTGGCGGAGTCGTGGGATTCGGTGGGGTTGGTGTGCGGCGACCCGGGTGATGAGGTGACTCGGGTGCTGTTCGCGGTGGATGCCACTGCCGCCGTGGTGGATGAGGCCATCGACTGGCGGGCGCAGGCCTTGGTGGTGCACCATCCGCTGCTGTTGCGCGGGGTCGACACCGTCGCCGCCGATACGCCCAAAGGCGCTCTGCTGCATCGGCTCATCCGGTCCGGGTGTGCGTTGTTCGCGGCGCATACCAATGCGGACTCCGCTGATCCGGGAGTTTCCGATGCGCTGGCCGATGTGCTCGGTCTCACCGTCACCGGACCTTTGGATTCGAAACCGCGAGCCGCCGTCGACAATTGGGTGGTCCAGGTGCCGCGTTCGCATGCGGATGCGGTGCTGGCGGCGCTGTTCGCAGCCGGTGCCGGTGGCAGCGGAACCTATCGGGACTGTGCTTTGCGGGTGCCGGGAGTCGGGCAGTTTCGTCCGACGACAGGGGCGAATCCGGCGATCGGCGCGATCGGGGAGTTGCAGCAGGTCGACGAGGATCGCCTCGAAGTGATCGCACCGCCCTCGGCGCGCACCGCTGTGCTGGCGGCGCTGCGTTCGGCCCATCCCTACGAGGATCCCGCCTATCACGTCACCGAGCGCGCGGCGTTGCCATCCGGGCTCGGCATCGGTCGAGTCGGCACCCTGCCCGAACCGGAGTCCTTGCGCGAGTTCACCTCTCGGGTCGCCGCCGCGTTGCCAGCCACCACCTGGGGCGTCCGTGCGGCCGGTGATCCGGACCGAACGATCCAGACCGTCGCGGTGTGCGGCGGCGCGGGCGACTCCTATCTGAATACGGTCGCCCGCCTCGGTGTCGACGCCTACGTCACCTCCGACCTGCGCCACCATCCGGTCGACGAACACCTGCGCAGCGGCGGCCCCGCCGTGATCGATGCCGCGCACTGGGCCACCGAATTCCCTTGGTGCGCACAGGCGCAGACAGCAGTCCGAACCGCCCTGCCCGACCTCGAAACCCGCATCTGCACCCTGCGCACCGACCCCTGGACGATCGCCGCTCCGTAATCCGAGCCCGAACCATCCAGTGCCCCGGCGTGTTCGGGGCGTGTTGCCGGACTTGGTATGTGGTTCAGGTGAGTTGACGCGCCCGCTCGGGGTACAACTACCGCATGAACTACCCGGTGGACTTCGGGATCGTGCAGATCGGTCTGATGCTGATCATCCTGGTCGCGGTCGCGTTGCTGATATCGGCGCTCGTCATGGTGCGCAAGGTCGGATTGCGGGTTCTGCTCGGGCGCGGTGCGGGCGGACTAGCGCTGCTGGTCGTCGCGGTACTGCTGCTGTGGGTGATCACGCTCGTGCAGACATTCCTCGGACTGAGCGGGGAGGTCAAGGCCGCGCACGTGGTGGTGAATCAGGTTGCGGGCCAAGACCACCGGCTCGAGGTCGACCTCACCCTCTACGGCGACGAGCATCATCCCGACAAGCACGAGAAATATCAGGTCGAGGGTGACCTGTGGGTGCTGCAGGCCAATATCGTCGAATTGAAGCCCTGGGTGAACGCCCTCGGCTTCCACTCCGGCTACAAGGTCACCCGCCTCTACGGCCAACGTCTCGACGGCGTCGCAACCACCCAGAACCAGATCTTCGTCAACGGCGACGACCAGGACTTCTTCAACGATATGCGCAACCACAAATGGTGGACCGACCCCTTCGTCCGCTCCGCCTACGGCAACGCCGTAATCGCCACGCCCGGCACCTACGACGTCTTCATCTCCCGCGACGCCATCAAAACCCGCGCCCCCGGCAGCTGACTGTACGAGCTACCACCCTGATCGGCTGATCGCTGCGAGATGGCCTCTCGCCCGCACCCGGCTCGCCAAGAGCGCGCATGACGCGGGCCGTGGCATGTTCACCCGCATGCCGGTGGAGAGAGCGGGCAGGTACGGGCGCCGCTTCGCGGGGGCGGACCGCTTCTCTCCGGTCAGCTGTGTTCAGTATGTGGCCGGGCCGGATGGCACGAAACCGCTGTCCGCCCGGCCGGTAGGGACCCATCGAGACAGCGATACGGCTGTGGTAGGAATCCCCGCCCCGCCTCTGTTCCACGCACTTCTCCGCCACTAGTCGTGGCCCGGACCGGATCACCCACCATCCGGGGTACGGTTGAAGACTGGCATCGCCACCTCGCGTGCCCCCATCCGTCCACAGCGTCCAGGAGTTTGTCCGCGTTGAATGTCGAACCACCTGTCCAGGCCAAGCTGCTCCAGCTCGCCGCCGTCGACGCCGAACTGACGCGGATCGCGCATCGGCGCACCGTGCTGCCCGAGCAGCAGGAGGTGGCGCGGCTCGAGGGCGAGCGGAATGCGCACAAGGATGCGGCCGTGGCGGTCGAGATCATGCTCGACGATCTCGACCGCGATATCCGCAAGCTGGAGGGCGAGGTCGACGCGGTGCGCAAACGCGAGGACCGCGACCGCGGCATGCTGACCGCCGGTTCGGTGAACGCCAAACAGCTGTCGGAAATTCAGCACGAGCTGGGCAGCTTGGAGCGACGCCGTTCGGTGCTCGAGGACGAGTTGCTCGAGGTGATGGAGCGTCGCGAGGCGTCGGCATCCGATCATGATCACGCGGGTGCACGCCTCAGCAAGACCGAGCAGGAGCTGGCCGACGCGCAGCGCCTGCGCGACGAGGCGCTGGCGGATCTCGATGTGGCGCAGGGCCGTTGCGATTCCGACCGCAAGGATCTGGTCGCGCTGTTCCCGGACGAACTGCTGAGCATCTATGACCGGCAGCGCACCCAGCACGGCGTCGGCGCCGCGCTGCTGCAGGCCCGCCGGTGCGGCGCGTGCCGGATCGAACTGGACCGCGGTGAGATCGCGCGGATCGCCAAGACCGCGCCGGACGTGATCATGCGGTGTCCGGAATGCGGTGCGATCCTGGTGCGCACCAAAGAGTCGGGTTTGTGAGGTTTCCGGTGCGGGTATCAGTACTCGCGTCGGTCCGCTCCCAGCGACGGATGGTCGGCTGTCGAAGAGGACGAGGGAAACAATGACCGAGCACGAGGTGATCGTCGAGGCCGATGGCGGTTCCCGGGGCAATCCGGGGGCGGCCGGTTACGGCGCGGTCGTCTTCGGTGCCGATCACATCCGAATTCTTGCCGAGCGTAGGGAATACGTCGGCATCACCACCAATAATGTCGCCGAATACCGCGGGCTCATCGCGGGTTTGGAGGCGGCGGCGGAGTTGGGCGCGCGTGTGGTGTCGGTGCGGATGGATTCCAAGCTGGTCGTGGAGCAGATGTCCGGCCGCTGGAAGGTCAAGCACGCGTCCATGATTCCGCTGGCCGACCGGGCACGCAGGCTCGTCGCCGGCTTCGACAGCGTGACGTTCACCTGGATTCCGCGCGCCGAGAACTTCCATGCCGACCGGCTGGCGAACGAGGCGATGGATGACGCCACGCTGATCGGCGAGGTGCACGCCGCCGAGCGGCAGTTACTCGATGCGGGCGCGGCCGCCGCCACCCTGGCGGAAGAGGTGCGCGAGGCCGAAGAACAGCTGCTCAGCTGGACCGACGAGCCGCAGAGTTCCGCGCGCGGCGTCGAAGAGCGCTTGCCGAGTTGGATCGATGAGGCCCGGGATGCGCAGTCGACCGCATCGAATACCCGAGCCGCCGAAAACCCGCCCGCCTGGACCGGCGCAACGGGCCGCCCGACCCGGTTCCTCCTGCTGCGCCACGGCCAAACCGCTCTCTCGATAGAGCGCCGCTACTCCGGCCGCGGCAACCCACCGCTCACCGACCTCGGCCGTGAACAGGCCGCTCGCGCCGCGAAAATGCTCGCCGCGAAGGGTGACATCGCCGCTGTGGTCACTTCCCCGCTCAGCCGGGCCCGTGAGACCGCCGAAGCCGCCGCGACCGCACTCGATATCCCGGTGCGCGTCCTCGACGGCCTCACCGAAACCGACTTCGGCGACTGGGAGGGGCTCACCTTCCAGGAAGCGGCACAACGAGATCCGCAACTGCACGCCCGTTGGCTCGGCGATCCCTCGACTCCCGCGCCGAACGGCGAGAGTTTCGACCAGGTGCGCGAACGAGTCGAGGCGGCGCGGCGCGATCTGCTCGCCCTGTATCCCGGGCGGAACATCGTGGTGGTCAGCCACGTGACCCCCATCAAGACGTTGCTGCAGTTGGCGCTCGGGGTCGGTCCGTCGCTGCTGTATCGCCTGCACTTGGACCTGGCGTCGCTATCGATCGCGGAGTTCTACCCGGACGGTGGTTCGTCGGTTCGGTTGGTCAACGACACGTCCTACCTCTGAGGAAGTTGGGCATCGGACCAAACTCGAATCTTTTCGCGAACCGTGAATTATGGCGCATCGCAATGGATTCGGCCTGTCGAAACGACCCCTTTGGGTTGAATCTCACACGGTAACGTTTCAGACACGGTTATAGCGGTAGGCTTCGGGTCGGTCAGGCACAGGCATCCCGCCCCGCCTGTCTGGTCGGGGATAACGAAGGTCTTCGAACAGTGCTGCTCGGGGGGATGAGAGCTGACGAGCAGCGTTGCTCGGTGGTCGCTTCGAACGATGAAGTAGTCCTGTGCGGTCGAGTGATTCGATGGAAGCGCAGGTTCGAATGAGTAGTCCGATCAAGGTTATCGTGCTCGGTGCGGGGATCGGAGGGCTCACCACCGCCGCCGCATTGCGACAGGCGGGCTTCGCGGTCGAACTCTATGAGGCCGCTCCCGAGCTGCGTGGCCAGGGATTCGGACTTTCGGTGCAGGCCAATGGGATCAAGGCGCTGCGCGCAATCGGCCTCGGCATCGAGGAGGAACTGTTCGAGCGCGGTGGCAAGGTCGAGACCTTCCGCTTCAACAACCCGGACGGCACGCCCATCCGAGTACTCCCGGTACACCGCCAGGACGACCGGCTCGGCGCATCGAGCGTCGCTCTGCACCGCAAGGATCTGCACGCGATCCTGCTGCGCGCGATCGGCGACACCCCGACTCATGTTGGCGCACAAGCGACTCGGTTCATCGACGACGGCGAGCACGTGCGCGTCGAATTCGCCGACGGCCGCATCGCCGAGGGCGATCTGCTGATCGGCGCCGACGGCATCCATTCCGTGGTGCGCGCCCAATTGCACGGCCGCGCCGAACCGCGCCCCGGCAATTTCGTCGCCTGGTTGGCCTGCATCCCGTTCGAACATCCCGCCGTGCCGAGCGGCTATTCCGCCCACTATTGGGGCACCGGAATGCGTTTCGGCATCCACGATATCGGCCACGGCCGGGTGTACTGGTGGGGCACCATGACCATGCCGGGCGATGAGGCCGCCGATTGGCAGGGCACCAAGGAAGATCTGCGGCGGCTCTATGCCGACTGGGCGCCGGAGGTGCGCGCCTGCATCGATCAGACCGAATGGGCCGATGTGCTCGCCGTGCCCTGCCAGGACCGTCCGCCGCTGGACGGCTGGGGCCGCGGCCGGGTCACCTTGCTCGGTGATGCCGCCCATCCCATGCTGCCCAGCCTGGGCCAGGGCGCCAACTCGGCCATCGAGGACGCGGTCGTACTGGCCCACACGCTGAGGTCCTCGCTGGATCCTGTTGCGGGCCTGCGTCGTTACGAGCAGGTGCGCGCCGAGCGCACCGCCATGTTCGTCAACGGCTCGTGGTCCCTCGGCAAGATCGAGCAGACGACCGACCCCAAGCTGGTGAAGGTGCGTGACACCTACTTCCGGCACGCACCCACCGAATTCTTCCTGCGGGAATTGGGCAAGCCGATGTCGTTCCCCCCGCTGGAGGGACCGACCGCGCGGCTGCCGCGCCAGCTGTCCCCGGTGGAGCGCTGGCACTGGATCGCGGATCAGCTTGCGCCGCTGCATATTCTGGCCCGGGTGCGGGTGCACGGCTCGATTACCGCCGAGCAGGTGCGAACCGGTCTCGATGAAACGCAGCACCGACATCCGCTGCTCCGTGTCGCGGTGGCGGCCGAACCCGACGGCACCGCACCGCGTTTCGTGCCGGTGCCAACGCCGATTCCGCTGCGTGTGGTCGAATCCGCCGATCCGGATGCCTGGTCGACCGAGGTCGACGAGGTCGAATTGCGCGAACCCTTCGACTGGCACTCCGGTCCGCTCGCGCGCGCCGTGCTCATCACGGATGCGACCGGTGAGACCAGCGATCTGATCGTCACCCTGCACTATGCGATCGCCGACGGCGAGAGCGCGATGTCGGTGGCCAAGCAGGTGCTGCAGGTCGCCGCGGGCGATGACGTCGATCTCGAGCCCGCACCGGTCCGGCCGGGTCCGGAGGAACTGTTCCCGGCAAAGTTCCAGGGCGCCAAGGGCTTCGGTCGCACCGTGGGATCGCTGCTGCGCGACCAGAAGTCGCAGCTGAAGCGGCCGCGCCGACTCGAACCGACCGAACTCGCACCGCCGTCGCGGCGACGCAGCAGGGTCGTGCACCGCAGCCTGGATGCCGATCAACTCGACGCATTGTCCGCGGGCTGTGAGCGCAAAGGCGTCGGCCTGCAGGCCGCACTCTCGGCGGCGCTGCTCATCGCGGCGGCCCGCGAGTCGGGCACCTACACCGAATCCTGGTACACCGTCGGCAGTTCGGTGAACTTCCGCGGCCACCTCGACGGCGCGGTCGCCGATACCGAGGTCGGGACCTACCAGGGCATGATCGCGACCCCGGCGAAGTACGCGCCGTGGTCCTCGCTGTGGCAGATCGCCGGCGAGATCGAGCGCGAGTACGGCGCAAGAATGGACCGTCGCGACCATCTCGCGGCATTGAGCCTGCTGAAGGTCGCCGCACCGAAATCGGTGGCCGCCAGTGCATCCACGGTCAAGCTGATGGACACCCGCGGTCCAGGTCACCTGTGTATGACATATCTGGGGCGCTACGCGTTCCCGGACAAAATCGGCGCGTGGCAGCTCTCGGGCGCGCAATTCGTCTCCGGCATGTCGGTGAGCGGCTTCATCATGGCCACCGCCAATGCCACGCACGGCGAGTTGTCGTTGAACATCGGCTATGTCGAGCCCGCGGTGTCGCGTGAGCGTGCCGAACGTCTTGCCGATGAGAGTGTGCGCGCGCTGCTGTCGGTGATCTGACAGGGCTGGCCGTAGCGACTGCTTGCAGGTCGCTCGAAATGGTCAGCACCCATCAACGAGAGCGAATCCCGGCATCTATGTCGATGCCGGTAATTCGCGCTATCTGAAAACTGGATACAAGTGGTAACAGCTATGCGTTTCGGCGTCGTCAGGGGTGGGTCCTGGACAGTTCGCGCACGGTCTGTGCCGCGACTGTCGCGATAGGAGTGACTGTGACGTCGGAAACCAGCGCAAATCCCGAAAGACCAATCGAAGCATGGCCGGTCAGCGCATATCAGCGCGACGTACTCGGCCTGGCATTTCGGCTGGCACCGGAACCCGTTGCGCAGCAGACCTATAGCCTGCGCATGGATGAGCCGCTGGATATCGAGCGGCTGCAGGCCTGCTGGCAGCGCGCCCTGATGAGCGATGACGCGTTGCGACTGCGCTTCGCCTTCGAGAACGGCGAATTCCGCCAATGGATTTCGAATGAGATTCCGCCGGTCGAGGTCGTCGATCTGACCGGAGCACCCGACCCCGAGGCCGCGACCCAGGAGTGGCTGTGGCGCGAGGTCGGCGCACCGGAGCGGCCGGATCGGCCCGCACGACTTGCCGCGGTGGTGGACCGGCCGGACCGGTTCTTCCTGTTCATGTCGTTCCATCACGCACTGGCCGACGGATACGGCATGAATCCGGTCATCGCCACGCTCGATACCAGCTACAAGATGAAAGACGTTCCGCTCGACCAGCTTGCGGTGCCAGAGCCCGCCAACGAGCACACCGACCGTTCCGTGGCCACCTATCGGCGGATCATCGAGGACGACGAGGCGTACCGGACCTCCGAGCAGTACACGGCGGACCGCGGCGGTCTGCTCGCCGCGCTCGACGGCGTCGAACCCGCCCTGTTCCCCAACCGGACCAGCTCGCCGCGAATCGCCCGCGGACACTACAACACGATGATCTCGGGGGAGTACCTCGATCGTGTCCGCGCCACCGGTGTCACCGTCTTCGCTTATCTGACCGCGGCGGTGGCAACGTATCTCGCCACGATTCACCGGACCGATCAGGTGGTGATCGGCGTCCCGATGCTGAACCGGCACTCGGCCGAGACCTATCGCACGCAGGGCCACCGCGCCAATGTCGTTCCGCTGCCGGTGCGCGTCGATCGCGACGTGCCGCTCGCGCGGATCGCCGAGCAGGTGACCCAACAGATTCGGAAGCTCAAGAAGCATCAGCGCTTCCCCTACGGCGAGCTGACCCGCGCGCTGAATCCGGATCCGGCCGCGCCGCCGCTGTACGACGTCGCCTTCTCCCATACGAAGCTGCCGGATGCCGATTACGTCCACGAGCTGATCTCGAAATGGACGGTGCACAATCCGGGTTCGGTGACCAACGCGCTCACCATCGTCACTGCCGAAAACGGCCGGGACGGCTCGTTCAGCCTCCAGTTGTTCTACGACAAAGACATTTTCGACGCGAGCTTCCCGATCGAATCCGCGCTGCGCAGCGTCGGCGAAATCGTCACCGCGTCGCTGGACGATCCGGAGACCCCGGTGGGTGCGCTGCCGCTGCTTTCGGCGCAGGCGAGTGCCGAAGTCGCGGCCTTCGAGGCCGGTCCGCGTATCGAATTCCCCTACACCACCATCGATCGGCTTTTCACCGAAACGGCCGCCGATCATCCGGACCGGGTGGCGGTCGTATCCGCGGACTCCCGCGAACTGACCTACGCCCGACTGTCCGGTCTGGTCGACGGTTTCGCCGCCCGGCTGCATGAGCTCGGTGCCACCGGCAACGAGTGCATTCCGGTGGTGCTGCCCCGTTCGACCGACATGCTCATCGCGGTGCTCGGCATCCTGCGTGCCGGATGCGCGTACGTGCCGCTCGATCCGGATTACCCGGCGGCGCGTATCGAAACGGTTCTCGCGGACTGCGAAGCGCGGTTCGTGGTCGCCGGAAGCGAGCATGCGCGAGTCTACCGAGACCTCGGCATCATCCGTATCACGGTGGCCGACACCGTGCCCGGCACCGTCGAAAACGTCTCGCATCCACATGATTTGAGCTATCTCATCTACACCTCGGGCTCCACCGGTGTGCCCAAGGGCGTGATGGTCGAGCACCGCTCGGTGGTCAACCGGCTGACCTGGATGCAGCGCCGCTACCCGCTGTTCGCCGATGACGTGATCCTGCAGAAGACGCCCGTCACCTTCGATGTTTCGGTGTGGGAGTTGTTCTGGTGGGCCATCACCGGCGCCAAGGTCGCGCTGCTCGAGGTCGGCGGCGAGCGCGATCCGCGCCGCATCGCCGAGGCCATCGAGGCGAATGCGGTGACGGTCGTGCACTTCGTGCCGTCCATGCTGGCGGCCTTCGTAGACGAACTGGAGGCCGATCGCACGATCGTGCCGCGCATCGCGAGCCTGCGCCGGGTGTTCTGCAGCGGTGAGGCGCTGCCGCCCGCGCTGGTCCGCCGCTTCCACGCCGCGTTCGCCGCGGTCGCTCAGCGGCCACCTCAGTTGGTGAACCTCTACGGCCCCACCGAGGCCACTGTGGACGTTTCGTATTTCGATTGCCCACCCGCTGGCGACAGCTTGCAGGTCGCTCGAAAGAACCAGGGCGATTCGCTCGATCTGGTGCCCATCGGCCGTCCGATCGACAATATCGACCTGCTGGTGCTCGACGAATCCGGTCGTCGCATGCCCATCGGTGTTCCCGGTGAACTGAATATCGCCGGAGTCGGCCTCGCGCGCGGCTACCGCGGCCGCCCAGACCTGACCGCGGCCGCATTCGTCGACGATCTGACCGTGCCCGGCCGTCGCCGCTACCGCACCGGTGACCTGGCGCGCTGGCTGGCCGACGGCACCCTGGAGTACCTGGGCCGTTTCGATGATCAGGTCAAGATCCGCGGTAACCGGATCACCCTCGGCGAGGTGCAGAACGCCATCCTGGACTGTGCGGGTGTGCGCGCCGCGGTCGTCGTCGACGAGCAGTCCGAAACACATGGACTGCATCTGGTCGGATATTTCGTCGGCGATGCGGTGACCGGTGACGAGATCGCCGAACAGATCGCGCTTCGCCTGCCCCGGTACATGATTCCGACCCGGCTGCTGCGCGTCGACCGGATTCCGTTGACGCCCAACGGCAAGACCGATCGCAAGGCGCTGGCACGGGCGGCGGCGGTTTCGGAGCATGCCGAGTTCGTCGGCGTGCCGATCGAACCGCGGACACCGGTCGAGGCCGAGCTGGCACAGGTCTGGCGGACCGTGCTCGGTATCGACTCCATCGGTGTACACGACAACTTCTTTACCCACGGCGGCGACTCCATACTCGCGCTATCGGTACGCACCGCAGCCGAACGCGCCGGACTGTTCTTCGATGTGGATGCCTTCTATGCGCATCCGACCATTGCCGAATTGGCTCAGATCGTCTCGGATGGCCCGGACGGCAACCGGATTCGCATCGCCGATCCATTGGCGACCGTGCCGCTGATCGACCGCGCCGCACTGCATCAGGCCGAGGACGCCTTCCCTGCCACGGCGCTGCAGCTCGGCATGCTCTTCCACAGCATCGAGCGCACGGATTCGGTGACCTACAAGGACG
Source organism: Nocardia pseudovaccinii (assembly GCF_050942345.1). Lineage (NCBI taxonomy): Bacteria > Bacillati > Actinomycetota > Actinomycetes > Mycobacteriales > Nocardiaceae > Nocardia > Nocardia pseudovaccinii. Next base: position 7,357,698 of record NZ_CP192074.1, on the reverse strand, counting down.
TATTCCGCTATCGGTTCGAAATGCGCTGGGACGCCGCGCAATTCCGCGCCGCATTCGACCGCCTGGTCCGCCGTCAGCCCGCACTGCGCTCCTCGTTCGAGCTGAGCAGGTATTCGGTCCCGCTGCAGGTCGTGCATACCGCGATCGAGTACGAGATGGACATCGTTGATCTCTCCGATCTCGATCCGGTGCTGGCCGATCAGGATGTCGAGGACTACACGCAGGAACGCAGGCGCGCCCGGTACGACCTCGCACGCGCACCGCTACATGCCGTCCGGGTATTCCTGCAGCCGTCCGAGGGCACCCTCCAGACCGTGGATCTGGTGCTCAGTTTCCACCACGCCATCCTCGACGGATGGAGTGTCGCGACCTCGGTGCTCGAGCTGCTGGTCGACTACCTGAACAAGCTGGGACTGATCGAAACCGGTATCGATGACACGCCGCATGCGGCCACTGTCCTGGCCGAGTACGCCCAGTCCGAAATCGCCGCGGTGCACGATGATTCGGCCCGCGAGTTCTGGCGCGAGGCGCTGGCCGGAGCCGAGCCGACCGCGCTGACCGCTCTCGGTGTCCACGAGGGTGCGGGTGCGCAGGACCCGCAGGCCGCCGCCCTGGTGCCGCGTCGGCTCGCCGAGCGGGTCACCGCCTTCGCCGCCCGGCATCAGGTGCCCGAGAAGGCGGTCTACCTGGCGGCGCACTGCCTGACCTTGCGCACGGTGACCGGCCGCGCCGATATCACCACCGGCGTGGTCAGCCACGGCCGACCGGATCGGGCGGGTGCGGAGAGTGTCGCGGGCCTGTTCCTGAACACGCTGCCTATGCGGCTGGACGATACCGCCACCACTTGGCGTGCGGCCGTAGCGCAGATAGCGCGCCGGGATCGCGACGCCTACCCGCACCGACGCTATCCACTGCGGTCGATCCTGGCCGATGGCGGGCCCGCGTTCGAGACGGCATTCAACTTCATCAACTACCACGTCTTCGCACCGATTCTCGGTTCCGACCGAGTCATCCTGCGCGACTTCGACGTTCGCGAGGACACCAATTTCCAGCTGCTGGTGACGGTGGCCCATGATCCGCGCGACGGCCGAATGTGGGTGCGGGTCAATGGTGATCACACGCTGACCAAGGATCAATGCGAGACCGTCGCGGTGACTCAGCTGCGCATGCTGGCGGCGATCGTCGCGGATCCGGATGCGGCGATCGATCGCGGCACCGGTCCGGCGACCGCGCGCGATGCGGGCACACTTGTCGCCGACGCGGCCGCGCTCAATCCGCACACCGTCGCTGTTCAGGGCGACGAATCCAGCCTCACCTACGACGAACTGATCGAACGCAGCGAACGGCTCGCCCGGTGGCTCAACGGTTTGGGGGTCGGACCCGGTCACCGGATCGGCATCCTGATGAGCCGTCGCCCGGAATTGGTGCTGCTGGTGTTGGCGCTCATGCGAATGGGCGTGGCCTGCGTGCCGCTCGATGTCAGCTACCCGCGGGCCCGGCTGAATCTCATGATCGACCGCGCCCGCCCGCACCGGGTGATCGCCGACGCCGCCTATGCCGAGATCGTCGACAATGTTCGACTGGTGCTGGACACGGCGGAGGTGTTCGATCCGTCGGCTGACAGTGACGTAGATTTCGCTGTCCCCGACTATATTTCGCCCGACGCACTCGCCTACGTGCTGTTCACCTCCGGCTCCACCGGCGAGCCCAAGGGCGTCGCCATGCCGCACCGCGGCCTGAGCACGCTGGTGGACTGGCAGAACCGCAGCCCTTCGGGCATGAATCTGGCCAGCACATTGCAGTTGGCGCCGTTGAGCTTCGACGTGTCGTTCCAGGAGATCTTCACGACCCTTGCCGCAGGTTCCACGCTGCGGGTGAGTTCGGCGGATTTGCGCTCCAATGTCGAAGAATTGCTGAATACCGTTGTCGCCGAGGGCATCGAGCGACTATTCCTGCCCTATGTCGCACTGCAGGCTTTCGCGGAGGCCGTTGTCGCCCGGCGCAAGTTCCCGGTCGACCTCAAAGTGCTCGCGTCCTCCGGTGAGCAATTGCGCATCACCGACGAGATCCGCGCGCTGTGCACAGTGGTGCCGGGGCTATTGCTGGAAAACCAGTACGGCCCAACGGAATCCCACGTCGCGACGGTATTTACGCTGGCTGGCTCACCCGACGACTACCCGGCGCTGCCGCCGATCGGACGCCCGGTCGACGGCGATACCGTCGAATTGCTCGACAGCGCACTGCGTCCGGTGGCCGACGGTGTGATCGGTGAGATCTACCTCGGCGGACGTTCCCTCGCCCGCGGTTACCAGGGCCGGGCGGCACTGACCGCACAGCGGTTCGTGGCCACCCACGGCGGTGGAATCCTCTATCGCACGGGTGATCTCGGCGTGCGGCTGGCCTCCGGCGATCTCGTCTGCCTCGGCCGCAGTGACAGCCAGGTGAAAATCCGCGGATTCCGAGTGGAGCCCGCCGAGGTGGAACTGTGCATCCTCGGACTGGTCGAGAAGTATCCGGCCATCACCGAGGCGGCCGTGGTGGCACGGGGATTCGGCGGCATCGACGGCGCGCTGATCGCCTTCCTGGCCGGTGACGCCGAGCAGACCGATCTGGCCGCGTTGCGCCACGATCTACGCGGCGTACTTCCCGCGCATATGGTGCCGTCGCGATTCGTCTTCCTCCACGAACTGCCCCGCACCCCCAGCGGCAAACGCGACGACGGCGCACTGCGTTCCATTGTGGAATCCGCGCCGGAATCGGTTACCGCACAACGGGAACCGGCCGACGAATACGAGCACTCCGCAGTCGAGCTTCTCGCCGAATACGCGGGTCTGCGTTCCATCGGCCTCGATGAGGACTTCTTCGCCGCAGGCGGCACCTCGATCGGCGCCATGCGCGTGGTGATGGGGTTGTCCCGGCGCTTCGGCGCCGAAATACCGCTGGATTTGTTCATCGGCGCGCCGACGGCCGCTCAACTCGCGGCGCTGATCCGGTCCGGAAATACCCGGCGCACCTTCGACCCGCTGGTGCCGATCACCGTCGGCGGGCACAAGCCGCCGCTGTTCCTGGTGCATCCGATCGGCGGAAATGTGCTCTGCTACTTGACGCTTGCCCGCTATCTCGATCCGGATCGCGCGATCTACGGCCTGCAGGCAGCGGGCGCGGATGCGGGTAGTACGCCGGAGAAGACGATCGTCGCGATGGCCGAGTCCTATCTGGCGGCGGTGCGTCGTGAGTATCCGGAGGGCCCCTACCACCTGGCCGGCTGGTCCTTCGGTGGGAATGTCGCGCTCGAGATGGCGCGGCAACTGCCCGAGTGGGAGGTGGCCAGTGTGACGCTGCTGGACACCATGGCGTTGCGTCAGCAGGCCCGCGAACCCATCGCCGAGGAACAGCTCATTCGCTGGTTCTTCCTCGAATTGCTGTGGTACGCCCGCGGAAATCAGGCCGCGCTCGTCGATTTCGAACCCGGCGTACACGGATCCGAGGAGCTCTTCGATGCGATGCTCGCCGAGGCGATCCGGTCGGGAATCCTGCCCGCCGACAGTTCACCGCAGGCGATCCGGCGGCTCTACGAGGTGTTCTACGCCAACTACACGGCGTTGCTGGAGTACCAGCTCGAACCCTACGACCGCGATATCACCCTGCTACGCGCCGAGGACGGTCTGCCCCCGGGTGTCGATCTCGCGCACCAGGCCGTCGGCAGCATGTTCGACAGCGCGAACAACGGATGGCAGCAGTACGCGGCCCGGCGCTTCACCCTGGTCCCGGTGCCCGGCGACCATCTGCACATGATGACCGAACCACACGTTCGCGAGGTCGCGGTGCAGTTGGACTCGGCGCTCGCGGCGGCCGATCCGGATCCGGACCGGGAGCTCGGCGCCGAAATGCTCGACGCCTGAGCGGTACGGCCCAACCGCTATGCCGGTAACGGTTGGGCCGAGGCGCTGTGGCGCGGCACACAGGTAGTTGTTCACGAAGTGTGAACTAGAGTTCCGGGGTGGCCGCAGCTGTCGGGGCGGCTCTCCATCGTGTGTGCGGTTGGCGAATGCCTGAGTCGATTGCGATGTCGGCCAGCGCTTTTCGAGAAGGAGAGTAGTTGCCGTGAAATTCGCAACGATCGCGCTGTGCTCGGCGGCTGTGGCCGCCACGGGATTCACAGGTGCCGGCACCGCGCAGGCTGCCGGAAATGCGGTGCTCGGCGGCAGTTCCGGCCTGGTCTTCGATAACAACGCCGCGTGCTCGCTGACCACGATCGGCTACGACAGCGACGGGCGCCTGGTCGGGCTGACCGCGGGGCACTGCGCCCCGACCGGTGCGCGATTCGGCGCCGAGCGCTTCCTGGATGCCGGTGTGATCGGCACGGTCGCGTACTCCGATGAGGGTGAGGGCCTCGATTTCGCTGTGCTGCAATTCGATCCGGCCAAGGTCACGCCCGTGCGCAACGTCGGGCCGACCACCATCGCCGGATTCGGTGCGGCGCCCGCACCCGGCGAACCGGTGTGCACGAGTGGGCGCAGCAGCGGATTCGACTGCGGTGTGGTCTGGGGTTCGCTCGAGGCCACCACCATCAACCAATCCTGCTCCAAGCCGGGCGATTCCGGTGGTCCGGTCACCGTCGGTGATCGACTGGTCGGCATGAATCAGGGGCGACTGACCGGAATCGGCGGCGTCGGATTCAATATCCCGTGCATCTTTCCCGCGAATCCCATTCACTCACCCGCATTCTTCGCACCGATCGACCAGATACTTCAGGCCGTCGACGCCACCGGCGGTGTCGGTAGCGGGTTCCAACCCCTCTGATCCGTCGACGGGTTGTGCGCCGCGAGTCCGCGCAGGGCTGCGGCGGTGAATTCGTCGAGTGGGTAGAACAATTCGATCGCGAGCTCGGACAGCGTGACATCGGCGGGTGCGCCGAATGTGGCCATGGTGCTGAACATGCGGAGTTCACCGAACGGAGTCCTGATGCGCAGCGGGACCTCGAACGGATTGGGTTGTGCCGCATCGTCATCGGGTTCGTCGATGAAATCAGGCGGTAAGGGATAGGCGGCGACCTCGTCGTACAGTGTCCGGAGCTCGGCGTCGCCGGTGGCATTGACCTGGCGAGACAGTCGCTCCAGGAACAACTCTCGTACCTGGGTCAGGTTGGCGAGACGGGCCGCGAGGCCATCCGGGTGCAGCACCAGCCGGTAGACATTCGGTTCCGGCAGCATCAGCGCTTCGGGTATATCGGCCATGAACAGGCCCATGGCGTTGTTGCCGGTGACCACATTCCACAGCCGATCCACCACGACCGCCGGACAGGGCTCGTGCGCGGTCAGCATGATGTCGAGTGCGGAGCGGACCGAGGCCAGGCTCGCGTCGTCGAGACGGCTCTCCCGGTAGGCGGGTGCGTAGTCGGCGGCCAGCAGCAGGGTGTTGCGCTCGCGCAGCGGCACCTCCAGCGCATCGCAGAGCCGCAGAATCATGGCTCGGCTGGGTTTGGCCCGTCCGGTCTCCACGTAGGAGATGTGGCGCGAGGAGCTGTCCGCGGCCAGCGCCAGATCGAGCTGGCTGAGCCTGCGCCGCTGCCGCCAGTCGCGCAGCAGGGCGCCGACCCGCGATCCCGTCTTATTTACCGCCACCTGGGCAGGTTAATCAGCGCCGTGTGCGCTCGGCCATGACCTCAGGGGTTATTGAGACCTTCACCTCAGGCCCGGCATGGTCGGTTTCGGGAGTCGATCGGCTGCCGAATCGACAAAGGAGAAGAAGATGAGCACACTCGTCGCACGCACCGATTACCTGCGTACCGTACTGCGCTTGGACGGCTGGGGCACCGGAGTGTTCGGCGTCGTCATGCTGGCCGGGGCGGCTGCGCTGAGTGGGCCGTTGGGGCTGCCGACCGCCTGGTCCATTCCGTTCGGCGTCGCAATGGTCGGCGGCGGACTGGCGCTGCTGCTCATTGCCGGGTATCCAGATCTCGTGCCGAGCCACTCGGTCGCTGTTATCGGGGTCAATGTGGTCTCGGCGTTGGCGCTTCTGGTGCTGCCGTTCTCGGGTCTGCCCGACTTGACCGGGTTCGGGGTCGCGTTCATGCTGATCGGCGCGGTGTGGGTTGCGGTATTCGCGGCGCTGGAGGTGAGTGGGGTGCGGCGGGGCGGGTTGTGACGATCGGTGCCGTCGGAAGGTCAAGTCGGCACGATATCGGACATCACCGCAATGAACATTTCACTTTCGAGTCGAGGATCATCCTCTGCGCACCGCTGTTTGCATCCGGTGAAGGCGAAACCTGTTCGCAGGTACAAAGACTCGGCGTGGTGATTGCCTTCGACAACCCAGAGCCGAAGTTCCTCGTGACCATGTGCCCTGGTCCAGTCGATGGTGGCGGCCAGCAGTAGATCCGATGCCCCGGTGCCGCGTGCGCTCGGATCGACCCAGACCGAAACCACGACCGGCGGTCTGTCATCCGACTTGGTGACGATGCCCGCCGAGCCGACTACCCTGCCGTCGCGCTCGGCGACGAACAGCAGCCGCGTTCCCATCCACTGCCGCCACTGCGGCTCGTCCCACCGCGATGCCACCTCGAATGTCGAGGCGAACGTCCCTGGTGGCGATCCCGCCAGGGCATCGAGCCGGATCTCCCGGGCGACCTGCCATTCGTCCCCGCCCAACTGCCGCACTCTCATCCGGCGATCATGTACCGACACCGCCGCAGCACGCAAACGAACATCTTTTCGGACTTGACGGTCGGTATCGAATGTTGCCGAAATATGCACTCCAGCAACATGATTGCGATGCCCGTATGTTACGGCCGCATATACTTGTGTCAGTCTCGGCGCGATTCGTCCGAGGCGACCGCAATGGCATCGTTGGCGATTGGGGAGTTCGGTAGCACCATCGATTCCGGCGGGGAGGAAGTGGATGAGCGGCAACGGGTTGCGATTGTGGATGGTCACGGCGGCCCGGATCGATGCCGATCGTATCGAGGCATTGCCTGCCGGGGTGGCCGTCGCCGCGGATCTGGAATTGGCCGCGGAGCAGGTATGCGCGCATCTGCCCACGGGTGATCCTGATGCCAGCGGCTATTACCTGATCGCATCCGCTGCCCATGCCACGACGGCGAGCCGCACCTGGGTCAGTCGGGTGCACCGGCAGAACGAAAGCGCCCACTGGATACTCGGTCCATGGACGTCTGCCGCGGAGGCCGCGCATGGATGTCCGGCTGTATTGGACGCCGTGCCGATCCGGAAGGATATGCGCTGAGCCGTCGGCTCAGCGTAGTCGTCCGCGACGATTCGTCAGGCGCCCGTCGTGTACGGCTTGGTTGCGCAGCGATTCGATCGTCTCGGTATCCCGTTCGTGGGCGAGATCCAGCATGGCGAGTCCGGTTTCGCGGATCAGCCCATCCAGGTCGTCCAGCATCGCGGCGATCGCATCGCTGGCCGTCCGCAATTCGGCGGCGCTCGGATCCGGCTGGTCGAAGACCATGCGGAGTTTGTGCAGCCGCAGCCCGGTGTCGAAGAGGCGGCGCACCAGCCGATCGCTGGTATCGGCGAACGCGGTGGCGGTTCCGGATAGCTCCTTGGCGGGGCCGAATGATCGTCGCGGCCTGCGCCACGTGCCTCGGCTGCTGCCCACGCGGGCGCCGGTCCGGGAGCTCGACCGCACATCGTCGGGCATCGAAATCCTCCTGAGTCGTTGCTTCGTATTTTGTGGCCACGTTTCGGGACCCCGGAGACGTGGCCATTCTACTGCGCCCGATTTCGGCGGCGACGAACGGCTCCTTCGGAAAACCGATACCTGTTTATCCTTCGTACCGTGTAATTGCTTGGTAGGCAACATGATCACCGCCTGTCCGAAGTGAGGTGATCGATACGGGCTGCTTCGCATCGCGAACTGGTGGACAATGGGGTATGGCAGTACACGGTGTGCGGGAGTCTCGCGAACTGTCGGTCGATACCGCGCTGCACCTGCTGGGCACGATCGGATTCGGGCGTGTCGCGTTCTCGCGCTACGCCTTACCCGCGATTCGCCCGGTCAGCCATGCGTTGGTCGAGGACCATTTGGTCATCTACGCCGACGCTGCGACGACCGGTTCGCTCGATCGTCAAGTCGTTGCCTATGAGGTGGACGCGATCGACCACCGGACCTCGCTCGGCTGGTGCGTGATCGTGACCGGCATCGCCGACACCGTGCGCGACCAACACGAAATCGTGCACTACCAGCAGTTCTTGCCCGCCCGCACGGTCGGTTCCGGTGATCGAGTGACCAGAATCCTGCCCGACATCGTCACCGGAATCGAGTACGTAGGGCCGGACGAGGCCGATCGGTAGTCGTTCAAAGGTTCGGAATCCTTTCGGGGAGTAGCGGTTCTAGTTTCGTGAGGAAGCGCGCGAAATGTGGATCGGCGTCGGAGCAGTCGAAGCTGTCGATATCCCACCAGCGTGCTTGCGCGAATTCGCCTGGATCCAAGGTGTATTCGCGGGTGCGGTCGCCGCGGATGACATACCAGAGGCTGACATCCTGGTGTCCGCTGTGCATGCCGACCGTGGTCGTAACGGTGAGGAACAGCGGTTCGGTCCCGGTGACGGTGAATTCGGGATCGATGCCCAACTCCTCGGCGGCCTCGCGTCCGGCGGCGGTCAGTGGATGTTCTCCCGGCGAGATGTGGCCGCCGGTCGGCAGCCATAGTCCGGCGAGGAGATGACGGCCGAGTAGCACGCTGCGGGCTCGCGGGTCGACGAGCACCACATACGAGACCAGATGTCGTGGGGGAGTGGCAGGTTTGACGCGACGGAACACATCGTCGGTCGAGGCCAGCCAGGCTCTGGTGTCCTCGATATGCTCCCGCTCGAGTGCATCGAGCGGCGTGATCGCGTCGACGATATCGGCGACGGTCGCGGTCGCGAGGTTCATGGCAGGTGACTGTAGCCGCAGGCACCGACACGTTTACTACTCGAGGACGACCGGGCGCAGCCGGGTGGTGTACACCCCGGCGCGATCGAGCGCATCGGCGGCCGCATCGAGTTCGATCATGGTCTCCTCGAAGACTTCTCGCGCCCCGGCAATGCAGTAGGCCGGAGTGGTGAGCGCCCCGATCCCTTCGGTATCGACCAATATTCCCGAGGCCTGCAACGAACTGTAATCGGCATCGAGCCCGGCCAACTCTCCACGCAGTTCCCGCAGCCGATGAAACAACTGCTGCCGCCGAACCTCCAGTGCCAACGGATCGGTCATCACACGCTCCCACTTCCGAATTCCCCCGCAATCTACCGCGATCTACATCGAGGGCTCGAACTCGAGCAGCACCGGTCCCTGCGGAAGTGGGAAGAAGCTGTGATGGGTGTCCGGATCGACGGCAACCGTGTGCGCGCCGTCGGCGAGATGACTCGACCCCAACGCGGTCGTATGCCCCGCACGCTGCTCGAACAGATTAACCCAGCCGCTCTCGGCGGCCACATACAGCCGCTGCGCCGAGCCGTCGTAGACCAGCACATCGGGAGTCTGGCCGACGCTGTTCTCGCCGATCACGCTCCGATGGGTGAGATCGACCGTGACCAGACGGGCATCGTCCTCACACCCCACGAACATCAGCCGATCGGCCGCATCCAAGGCCTGGCCGTGTGGTCCGCCGCAGCCCGGCACCGGAATCCGATCGGTCACCGCCAGCGTCTCCGGATCGATGACCGCGAGATCGCCCTTGCCCTGCACCGCGACGACCATGCGATCGGCATCGGCGTCGTAGACCACATTGCCGACCTCCCCGCCCAATGGCACTGTGCCACGGACGGTTCCGGTATCCGCGTCGATGACCGTCTCGGTCCCGGCGCGTTGATCCGTGGTCCACACCGTGCCGCGTCGCGAATCGAATGCGAGTCCGTCGGGATAGTCGCCGGTCGGTGTGGTCCACAGGATCGCGCCGGTCTCCGAATCGATGGCCGCGAGCTGGTTGCGTCCTGTCGCGGTCGCGTAGGTCCGCCGCCGCTGCGGGACTGCCAGCACACCGTGCACATCCGGCAGATCCGAAATGGTCCGAACCACCCGATGCGCGCGGGTATCGATCTCGACAACCGCGCCCGCACCCATATGCGCCACCCACAGCAGGCCGGATCCGGGATCGAGGCTCATGTAGTCGAATCGGACTGCCGCACCGGGCAGATCGAGCTGCCCGACCTGACGCAGCGGCAGTGCGTCGGACGGCCCGGGAGTACCACACCCGGTCGCCGCCATGACAACCGCGCAGGCCAAGCCTATCCGCCACATCGATCCCATCCGAGCCTCCCGTGGAGGTGGTTTCAGGCTAGTGAACTCAACACAGCCCCGCGAGTTTGTAGAGCACCAGCGATCCGGCGACGGCCACGTTGAGACTGTGTCCGGTGCCGACCATCGGGATCTCGACGGCCAGATCCAGCAGTTCCAGCCCTTCCGGGGGGATGCCGGTGGATTCGTGGCCGAGCACGATGACGGTGCGTTTGCGGGCCACGGGCAGGTCGGCGAGTCGAATGGATTCGTCGGTGAGTTCCACGCCGACGATGGCTGAACCCCCATCCCGCTGACGCTGCAGCCACCGATCGACCCGCCCATCGATCCAGTGCACGCACTGGCGGTGGCGCAACGTATTGCCGTGGTCGAGCGCATCAGGCACCCAGGGCCGTCGCGGCACCGCCATGCACGCACCGACCGCATCACATGTGCGAAGCAGCGTGCCGAGATTGACACCGTGCTTGGGCCAAAGCGGTGCCGCGAGTAGATGATTCCAACAGCCATGCGAACGCGGACGGCGCTGACGGCGGATTTCGGGGCGGGTGCGCACTCGCGCGGCCGTCACGGGCGCGCGGGAATACCCTTCCCGAGGAGGCGGAAGTCTTGGCAGACCACGAATTCCATCACAACGATGCTTCGCGGCGCATCCGAGCCATCGACGTGGCCGATCATTTGACGACCGGGCCGTATCGTCTCAGCATACCGGTCCCGCATGCACTCGCAGGATCGCGCTGCGTCATCGTCCCCGTCTTTGCGGAGTGCTGCCCCGATCAACTTCCGCGCAGCTTCCCCGGTTACGCGGAGGGAAACTACCTCTAGCACAACAAAACTGTAGAGGCGCGTACGTCCATCCCCGATGGACTACCGGGTCCGTATTTCCAATGCCTTGCCGATTAGGCTCCGTGCAGCGTCGCCGGTCACGGACTGACAGGCTAGCGTATCGAACGCTCGGGCGTACATCGCGACTTCTCTCGGCTGAGTGATTGTCAGTTCTGCCGCTGTGCTCTCAACCATAACCATGCGGTTGTCGAACATGACAAAGCTGTTCGAAACGATGAGCGCTTCAGAAATAGCCGGAATGATGCCTATGTTGATCCGAGGCATTCCGATGATGGACGCCAACCTATCGAGTTGCCCTCGCATCACGTCGTCATTCCCTACAGTCGTGATTAGTGACTGCTCACTGATGAGAAAATGAAACCGGTGGTCACGCTGATAGAGAACGCGTTGTCGGTCCATCCGCTTGGAAACACCTTCTTCCACGTCATCGGGCACTCGATAGAACTCGACATGACGCCTGAGTATCGCCTCAGCGTATTCGGCGGTCTGGAGGAGACCGGGAACTATCTGAGTGGTGTAGACACGGAGGCTCTTCGCTGCCGCTTCGAGCTTCACAGATTTCTGCTGTCGGCGCTTCACTCCGGTAGCGAGGATTCGTCGCCACTCCAGATAAGCCGTATCGATGTTGTGGAGGGTCGCTAGCAGGTCCTCGAGTTGGTTGGCGCCATTCGCGTGCTCACAATAGGCGCGTATGTCGGAGTCAGACGGCTTGATCCGGCCATATTCGATCTTCGAGACTTTCGACGGGTGCCAACCAGACAGCGAGGCGAGCTGCCTGCCGGTGATGCCCGATCTGCGGCGAAGCTCCCGGAGCCGCGCCCCGAGAGCCTCCCGCGCGTTGTCAACACCTGTCACTGTCGGCCGTAGGCGCTATCGCAATATTCGACGTACGGCGTAGCCAAAGCCCAAAGCCGTTGTTTGACACTGTGGCAGTATTCGACTATTCGAGGGTCAGTGGTGACGGCGATCCCTTCTGCCTGTGCGTCCTGCTCGTCGACAAGGTTGAACACCACTCGATCATTATCGATGAGCCACCAATCATCGGGCGGCACCTCCCCGGCTAGATGGCGCGGTACGTAACGAATATCTTCGCCCGCCTCCACATTGCTATCAGTGACAGACAAGAGCCACCGTTGATAGTCTGAATGAGGTACGGTGACGACCCGTACGCGGCTTATTTCCACGCCACGCAAAGTCGTTTCCTGAACAAGCGAAACCCAATCGTTCTTATAATCGTCCACTATCGGAGGCTCGCCGTTGAGGAATCGCCTGAATCGTTCATTTTCCTGTGGAACGGCATAAGCGTCTCTGACCTCCAAATGAAATGCTCGAGACTTACACCTGTGGAAGAGGTCCAACCAGGTTGACCAATCATTTCGAAGGTACTGCACCGTAAAACGTCCTCCGTGACATCGGCACTACGATAGCGGTTTCGTTGTCGGCTAGGTCCAGCTGCCCCAGGGTCTCGGTATCGGTTACAGGCTGGCCGGTAAGGGTGAACGTGCCCCGGCCGGTGTCGGTGAGCGTGGTCCCGATGAACGTATCCGGCTCCAGGAAGCCGAGTAGGAGATGAGGTATCTCAACCGTTTCGGGCCGGTCGGTGATCCACCCCTGAGCTAGGTAGCCGTCGTCAGTGGAGTAGAGGGAAGGGCATCCCGTGACCTCTGAGCCACCCTTACCGAGGAACCTCAAACCCATGTCAAAGCCTCCTGCCTAGTTAGGTGCACGAAGTTTCTCGCACTGCTACATGATCCCTCGAACTTCCGAAGTATGTTGCCTGATAGCGAATCTGAGCAACTTTATGCAACTTTCTGGTGTTGCTGCTCAGCGGCTCCTTAGCGTCTGAGCTGGCCCCCGTGACATGTGACGCCAACCGGTCACGGGGTGCCTACCAACACCGGACTACAGGAGTCGAGATGGACAGGCGCACACGACTGTTCGTGTTTCCAGGCGGGTGGTTGGAGGTCGCCGACTACGGCGACGAGAACGACGGTCCGGGGGTGTACCTGGAGTTGCGGACTCCAGCCGATCCTGTGCTACCGCAACGGGTTCCGGGTACTGCCGAGCTACCGAGTAGCCCGGTCGAGCCTGCCGACGCCGAACTGTGCGGACAGGTGCTGCGACTGCTCCGAGACCTGCCGTGAGCAAGCGCGCGCTTGCGACCACCGGACACCCTGGAGGTGTCCAGTGATCACGCTGGGGTGGCTCGTGTGCTTCGGCCTGCCGCTAGCGGTGACGGTCGGGGTGATCGTGTGGCCGGAACCGATTCCGAAGGACCGCACCGTGGACGCGATCCGCGAACGGATCGAACGCGAGGACACGGGCGCGATGATGCCTGACCCGTCACGGGATTACTGATCGGCTCTCGGCCGGTCGGGCGTGAGAAATGAGGAAATCCATTGCTGTACAATATTTCGCGACTCTCTTTTGTCGTTGCAGCAGCTACTGCCGTGCTGGTGCTGGTGACCTCCCCGGCATCGGCAATCACGATCGAAATGTGCGAGCAGTCGGGCGGGATAGTGGTCCGCTGCGCCGAGCAACCGGTGACCCGAGAGGACAAGGTGATGTGTCCGACACCGGGGAAGGCCATCCGGATTTGGTGTGTCGGAGGCCGCGAATACAACGGCTGGGAAATCTTCGAGTCCAGCGGCAATAGCCGCTACGGCCGATAAGGTGTCGGCTATGGCCGAACATCAGTCGGTAACCACGATCACTGGGGCAAACGCCAGCGTCATCGCTGCGTTGCGCCGCGCCGCAGAGATGGCCGCAGAGCACGGGCACGCGTCCGTGATCTGCTGGGAGGATCTGTTGCTAGCGTTGGTCGATACGGCCGGTAGTCCGCCCTCACCGCTCGAATACCAATGGAAACAAAGAGGTTTCGATGCATTGACGCTCGACGGGCTTCGCGAGCTGGCAAGGTCCATCGTCCCGGGCAGCCCGGAGGCCGATGGGGACGCGGCGGAACCAGCAACGGTTACGTTCGAGGTCACAGGGCCGTACGCCGACGAGTTTCGAATAGTGGCCGAGCGCCGTCCCTAACCGGGCTGGAGCCCTTGTTGCTTCGAGGGCTCCAGCTCATAGGTTCCGTGCAACCAGGGTGCCAACCTCATCAAGGGTCGGCGTCACTGGCTCGACTTCCTAGCGGACCGGGTCGAGGCGGCCTAGCGGTAGCCGCCTCGGCGGATCGCGTTTCGCGGCGAGGGAATACGCTCTGCCCGATAGTCGCGGTTCTCATCCGACGGGGCGCAGATACACTTTCGCCCTGCCGGAAAGACAATCCGACAGGGCGTGCAGGTGAGGGTCTAGGTATTGCGCCGGGTCAACCGATTACCCAGATAGGTGAGGCAGGCTGCGGTGATGGACGCGAGGACCGGCAACGGAATGCCGACATCGGGTCCGAAGGACAACGCGGGGGCGAAAGTGCGAAGCGCGTTGGCGGTGGCGACGCAGCCCACCACCGAACCCGCGTGAGCGATCGTGTGCGGGGAATCAAGCCGATAGGCCCCGGTTCGTCATTCCGCAGGGGCACCAGTTCACCTACACCAACGCATCCGGCACCGTGGAGGTACCGACCTCGCAGTGTTACCCCCGATTCTGAAGGAGCCAGAGTTGTGTCTACACCCGAACCGATCGAGTACCCGATAGATCCCGATAACCCGCCGGAATTTCCCGGAACGCTGCCTCGAGAGCTTTCGGTGGCGCTCCGTGATCGGTTGCAGAAGATTGCAGAGGAAGTGAACCCGTACCTCGGTCCAGACCACCGGGCCATAGACGCACTGGTCAAAGCTGCAACAGAGTTGGCGGTAGTCACCTTCCCTAAGTCGGGGCAGTACGCCGAGTACACCCCGGACGAGTGACCCAGGAGGGGATCAGCCACCCCGGCCGTTCGGCCATGATCGAAGTAGGCCCTGGTTTTCGCCGGGGCTTACTGCCGGCTGGGGGCGTCCATACTGGACACCCACGCCCGTTGGGCGGCAATCCGTTTCGTGGACGCGGACGGCGCGTGAAGCCGACGCGACGGCGTCAGACGGGATAGCCGAAGCTGATCTTGCGGGTGGTGGGGTCGGCGGCGACCAAGCGGACCTGGACTTGCTCGCCTTCTGGGGGTGCGCCAACGCAGGGACCGACTACTGGTGGGTCGGCGATGAATACTTCGGCGGGACGGGTGCCATTGGCATCGCGTACTACGACGGCTTCGAAGATCGCGCCGCCGCGTTCGGCGAGCAGGGTGGCTTCGGTGAGGTCGATGCAGGCGCGTTCCACTTTGCCCGCGATGCTGTCGCTGCGTTTCATCGACTCGGCAGTGGGGACCAGGCCATCGCGGACCCATTGCGGCACTTCGGTTCCGGCGCAGCGGGCCAGGCAGATCTCGGTGGCGAAACGGTCGGCGAGGCGGCGCAGCGGTGCGGTGACGTGCGCGTAGGGCGCGCCGATTGCGCTGTGCTGCAGATTGTTCGCGGTCTGAGCGCCGCTCGCAGATTTAGCGGTCCGCCCGCCGCCGCCCGCACGGGTACTGCCTGGCGCGCCCGTGTCGCCGACGGAATCCGATCTGTCAGGCGAGCCCCCGCCGTCCAGTGAGCCCGCACCGCCCGGCGACTCGGCATAACCTCCCGACCGCGAATCGACGTCCAGCTCGGCGCCGCCCGCCGCCCGCGCACCGCCCGCCGACTGAGCACCGACCCCAGAACCATTCACCCCGGCACCAGCCACCCCATCGAGCACCGTATATCCAGCACCACGCAGCAGCCCGGTCGCCTCGGACATCAGCACCAACGTCGCAGGCGCATTCGGATCGAGCCCGGCCAGCATCCGACCGACGGACTGCTCCGCAGGCCAGGCAACCCCCAACGCCGCGGCGGTCCTGCGCATCGAATCGATCGCCGAAACAATGGGCGGCGGCATCGTCCGCAACAATGCGATGCGCTCACCAACACTGGGCGCACCATTGGATCCGTTGCCGTTCAACATGATTTGCGCCGCGCACATGCCGGTCAGCAGGGAGATCTGCTCGTTCCAGTCGTCGGCGGCGGTGCGCGGTTCCACCACCAGACGCCAGTGGCCGACGGCCTTGTCGTCACGGATGATGCTCTGGGCGGGCAGGCGCAGCCCGATCGCGCCGCGTGCCAGTCCAGCCTCGATGCGCCGCTTGCCGAATTCCGGCAGGGCCGCGATCGAGGGATGCGGGCGGTTCGCGTCGGCGTCGGCCTGGACGCTCGCGTAGTCGAGCCGGGCGCGCGAGCGCACGGTGGCCCGGGTCACCGAGAACCGCTGCGGTTCCGCGTTCTCATCGCATTCGATGGTCCAGAGGGCGGCGGGCCTGGTCTGGTCTGGCAGCAGACTCGCGGAATTCTCCGATAGGATCGGCGGGTGCAGCGGCACGATGCCGTCGGGGAGATAGAAGGTCTGGCCGCGCCCGCCCGCTTCCTGGGCCAGCGGGCCTGCGGGGTCTACTACGGCGCCGACGTCGGCGATCGCGTAGTGGACGGTGAAACCGGAAGAGGTGCGTTCGATATGCACCGCCTGGTCCAGATCCATGGCGCCGGGCGGGTCGATCGTGACGAATGGAATATCGGTGCGATCGGCGCGAGTGCCCGCGAACGCGTCGATCGCGTCGCGGGCCGCCGCGGTGGCCGCGGCGGGATACGCCGAGGCCAATCCGAATTCGGATCGAATGGCGCCGAAATCGACCGGCGCCGACACGATCCGCTGGTGGAGTTCCACGCTGTCGCAGTCGGTCTCTACTGCAGTGCCAACATGGTGCCGTTCAATTCATTGAGCGGGCCGTACACGGTAAAGGTCACCCGGCCACCCGGGACGCTGGTGGAAACGCCCGCCGCCGCGTCCAGCGCCTCACCGAACGACGCCGCCGACGGATGCGGCAGACCGGCGATGGCCTGCCCGATGTGGTTCTGGTACACCCAGGCGGTGTCGGCCGGGTTGAGGTCGACCTGGACCCCACCCGCCAGCGGGGTGACCGCGACCGCCGAGGCGGATCCGGTGCCCAGCATGGCGAAAACCGATGCGGCCCCGGCGATCAGCGCACCGGCGACCAGTGAACGAACAATCCGCATAGAGTTGTGACCTGCTTCCGTGATCGAAGAATGTGATTTTCGTGGCGGACCGGCAACGGGTCTTACCAACGGCGCCTACTCTATGACGTCGCTCACGTTCTAGGCCAGCTCCAACCGAATCGCCATGCCGGACACGCCGAGCCCGGCGAGGTCACACCCCGACTGCTAGGGTTCCCCGGCGTGGCGGGTTCGAGCTTTTCCCGCGCATTCGCAAGTGACCTGTACGTCGACAATTGGGAGTTATCCACTGATGTCAACGATTCTTTTCGATTACCTGATGCCTCTGCTCGGACCGGAGCAGGCGGCGTATTGGGCTCAGGTTTTCATGGTCAACCCGCTCTGACCTCACCGTCGACGATGCGGTTTTCGTCGCCTTCCGTTAACCGGACGGGAGGCGACGTTTCCCAAGTGCCGCTAGCATCCCGCTGCGTGACCAGAACTACCGCCGCTATCGCGGCCAGCTCCGCCGTGTTAGCCCTGCTCCTTGCCGGTTGCGGCGATGACAAAGACTCTTCCGCTCCCGCGACGACCTCGGCGGCCAAGTCCGCGGGCGGCGAGACAATCGACAACGTCAAGGCGGGGACGTTCGTCGTCAGCTACCGCAGCGCCTTCCCCAAACTCGCCGAGGGCAAAGACGACGTCAAGATCAGCGGCATTCTGGTCGACACGTGCAAGGACATCAAGGGCGGCAAGGGCGAGGACGAAGTCGTCCAGAACGTCATCAAGCGCACGAAGGGCACCACCGAGGCCTCCAAGGAAGAGGCCCAGGCGATCTATCAGATGGCGAAGATGCTCTGCTGAGCGAACTTCAATCCTTCAGCCACGGAAAGTAATTGGGCAGGTATTTCAACACATACCCCACGGTGATCATGAGAATGATCGCGATCACGGGAATCAGTATGGACATCGGCCCGGTTTCCTTACGTTGTGCTACCGATGCGGTGGTACGGCGAGCAATAGCTGCCGTACCCGTATCGGTATACGCCCGTTGTGTTACGGGCGCGTTCCATCTTGTTCGACCGCTGGCGTGTTGCCCTGACCGAGCGCCTGTGTCGGGTCGGGCGGGTTGATCTCCGGTGTGGATTCGGAAGCGGTCGGGGTGGGCTCGGCGGTGGTCGCCGCGGACGGCGTACCGCGTTCCAGGAACCGCAGCAATTCCACCGGGAACGGCAGCACCAATGTCGAATTCTTTTCCGCCGCAACCTGAACCACGGTTTCCAGCAATCGCAGTTGCAGTGCCGCCGGTGATTCCGACATCTGTGCGCCCGCCTGCGCCAACTTTTTCGACGCCTGGAATTCGCCCTCGGCGGAAATCACTCGCGCCCGCCGTTCCCGCTCCGCCTCGGCCTGCCGCGACATCGAGCGCTTCAGCGAATCCGGAATCGAGACATCCTTGATCTCCACCCGATCGATATGGATACCCCAGGCGAGCGCCGGGCTATCGATCATGATCTCGAGCCCTTTGTTCAGCTCCTCACGATTGGACAACAGGCTGTCCAGATCGCTCTTTCCGATGATCGAACGCAACGAAGTCTGCGCCACTTGCCCGACGGCGAACAGATAGTTCTGCACTTCAACCACCGCGCACACCGGATCGATCACCCGGAAATAGACCACCGCGTCGACGCGCACCGTCACGTTGTCTCGGGTGATGCCGTCCTGTGCGGGCACCGGCATGGTGACGATCTGTGTGGAGACCTTGCGCATCCGGTCGATGAACGGAATCAGCATGCGCAGTCCGGGATCTCGGGTTCCGACCACGCGGCCGAACCGGAACACCAGCCCCTTCTCGTATTGGGCGACAATGCGCGCGCTCATCGCGGTGAGCACCCCGCCCGCGATCGCCCCCACCCCGAAAATCGCCCCGACAACAGAAAGAATATCCATGGCTACACCCCGTGCGAAGTGGCTGACCGCACCGAATTCCGGCTCAGCGGTCACTTCCATCATGGCACCGGCGAGCACCGGATTGCAGGGGCGGACGAGTTGACCTGTAAGCCGGATCCTGTCCCCGGTTCACACCGGGTGACGACCATCCATCTGGACACACCGTTGCCGGGTGCCTCGAGCGGTCCACCCGCAGGCTCGGGCGAGCAACCCTCGAACACCTGCGCAGCCGCACCGCGAACGGTGCGACCTTCGACCTTGCTCCGGGCGGGGTTTACCTAGCCGCCCCGGTCACCCGGGGCGCTGGTGCGCTCTTACCGCACCGTTTCACCCTCACCGCACGATCCCGAGGGATCATGGGCGGTCTGTTTTCTGTGGCACTTTCCCGCGGGTCACCCCGGGTTGCCGTTAGCAACCGCCCTGCTCTGTGGAGTCCGGACTTTCCTCGGCGACGGGCGGCGGCACTCGCGTGCCCGTTCCCATCACCGCGGCCGCCCGGCCAACTCGTCCGCAGCGTTTAGCCTACTTTGATCTAGGGGTACGTTGTTCACTGGCCTGACCGCGCTCGGTCGGGGGGCAATAGTTCGGACCGAAACAGTACGGTGAGGTGCCATGGAACGTGTCGAGGTCAGTTTTCCCTCGGGTAGCGAGCACTGCGCTGCCTGGCTGTATCCCCCCGCTGGCATCCCCAAGCCCCGCCCACTTGTCGTGATGGGGCACGGACTCGGCGCCAACCGGGAGATGGGGCTGGATAGGTACGCACGGCGTTTCGCCGCCGCCGGGATGGGTGTGCTGGTATTCGATTACCGGCATTTCGGGGCCAGCCAGGGTGCGCCGCGTCAGCTACTACATATTGCCCGGCAACGCGAGGACTGGCGCTCGGCCATCGCTTACGCGCGTACGCTGCGCGGCTTCGACGCGACCCGAATCGCGCTGTGGGGTACCTCTTTCGGTGGCGGCCATGTGCTGTCGGTCGCGCCCGACGACGACTACATCGCGGCCGTCGTCGCTCAGGTTCCGTTCACCAGTGGCTGGGCATCGGCCATGGCGAAGGGGCCGACCAGCCTGACCAAGGTGGCCACCATCGCGGCCACGGATCTACTCGTTGGTCCGATCCGGCGCAAGCCCGTTCGCGTCCGGTTGGCCGGGCGCAAGCGTTCGGCGGCGCTGATGAGCGCGCCGGATGCGCCGGAGGGTTATGGCAGGCTCGCCGACGAGAGCGAGACCTACGAACCGAAAGTCGCTGCCCGTGTGGCATTCTCGACACTGTTCGATTCCCCCGGCCGCCGGGCGAAGGCATTGAAGATGCCGGTCTTCTACGCGGTCGCCGACAACGACACCATCGCACCGCCGAAGCCGACACTACGCGCGGCCGAACGCACCAAGCACGCGATCGTAAAGCGTTATCCGGTGGGGCATTTCGATGTCTACTTCGACGATGTCTTCGAGCAGACGGTGTACGACCAGACCGAGTTCCTGGTGTCGGTGCTGCGGCCCTAGGCTTGTTTCGAAGTGAAGTGTGGGGTGGAACCGCGGTAGCGGGTGCCACCCCACAATTGATTTCGTTGAAAGATGTTGCCGCGTTGGCGTATGCGTGAGGTCTCCGGTCGGCGGTCAACCCGATACGAACGCCGACGCGGCGGGGTATTTGGCCAGCGCTTCGCCCGCGGCGATTTCTTCCGCGTCGGCGAGCAATTCGTAGATGGTGGCGTTGACGCCGGTGGCGTGGGTTCGGTCGGCGCGCGCCAGGATGGCTTCGCGGGATTCGACGGCGTCGCGGTGGTCGCCTAGTACGGTTTGCAGGCGTTTCGCTTCGGTTCCGAGATCCTTTGCGGCACTGCCGAGTACGTCGGTCGCGCCCTCGCACGAGTAGCGCAGGCGCTTGGCGCCCTTGCGGATATCGTGCAGCAGTTCGACGCGCTCGGCGGGGGAGACGGCGGGTTCGGCGTAGACCATTCGCTGTAGGCGTTTGCGGTCCTTGCGCAGGATGCGTTCGAACACTTCGGCGGCGGGCTGCTTCGACTTGTCGGCATCGAGGGGCGGTTCGGTGCGCCAGGACGAAAGGCGGTGGCGCAGTGCGTGATAGCGATGGTGATCGAGGGCGTCGAGGATCTCGGCATGCGCCTTTCGGTACCGGTCTCGCTCCGCGTCGACCAGATCGGTGCGTACGTACTCGGTGGTGCCGGGCACGTAGGCGCTGCCCGCCTTCGGCGCAGCTGATTCCGTTGCTAGCCGGGCGAATTCATCCTGCGGTGCGTGTGCGGCCAGCAGTGCCGCGAACCGTTCCGCCCGCACCTCGGCATCGCGGGCAACACCCAGCAGGTCGGCCAGCCACTTCAGTTCGTCCTGCATCTCGGCGATCTGCGTGGCCTCGAAGAGCGTGCGGTACGAGCGCAGCACGCTGCGCAGTCTGCGCGTCGCGACCCGCATCTGGTGCACCGAATCCCAGGCGTCGGCGCGGACGTCCGGTTCGGCGGCCAGCAGCCGGTCGACGTCGTCGCGCAGTGCCGCGACGATGGCGGTTCCGGCCCTGACCATGATCAGCTCACTTTCGCGAATCCGTCGGTCGCCTCGACGAGATGGTGGGTGATTCCGGGTTCGGCGGCGGCGTGACCGGCGTCGTCCACGATGTGCAGTACCGATCCGGGCCAGGCGCGATGCAGTTCCCATGCGCTGGTCGCCGGGCAGACGACATCGTGGCGACCCTGCACGATGACGGCGGGGATGTGCGCGATCTTGTCGATATCGCGCAGCAACTGTCCTTCGTCGAGGAATCCGCCATTGACGAAGTAGTGGTTCTCGATCCTGGCGAAGGCCAGCGCGAACCGTGGCTGGGCACTTTCCTGCACCCGATCCGGATGCGGCAGTAGCGAACTCGTCGCGCCCTCCCAGGTGGACCAGGCGATGGCGGCCGCTTCGGCGACCTGCTCGTCGGGGGAGTGCAACAGCCGGTGGTACACCTGCACCAGATCGCGGTCGCGCTCGTCCACCGGTACCGGGGCCAGGAACTTCTCCCACTCGTCGGGGTAGATGTTGCCCGCGGCGCCGTTGTAATACCAGTCGATTTCCTTGCGCCGCAACAGGAATATGCCGCGCAGTACCAGTTCGGTGACCCGCTCCGGATGCTGTTGCGCATAGGCGAGTGCGAGCGTCGAACCCCAGGAGCCGCCGAATACTTGCCAGCGATCGATGTCGAGACGAATACGCAGCGCTTCGACGTCGGCGATCAGATGTGCGGTGGTATTGGTCTCCAGACTCGCACCGTCCGCGATATGCGGGGTGGATCGTCCGCAGCCGCGCTGATCCAGTAGCACGATCTTGTAGGCGGCCGGATCGAAGAACTGCCGGTGGAACGGTTCGGTGCCGCCACCGGGTCCGCCGTGCAGGAACACCACGGGCTTACCGTCGGGATTGCCGCTGACCTCCCAGTACACGGACTGGCCCGCGCCGACATCGAGCATGCCGGTTTCGTACGGCTCGATCGCGGGATAGAGTGTTCGCATCAGAAGGCGATTCCCGAAGCCAGATCGGGCAGTTCCAGCGCCTCGATGGCCTGCTGGTGTACATCGGCGCAGCTCTTGGTGGTGATCCGGTCGATCATCGCCTTATCGGCGAGTACGTGGCCGTTGATGCCGCCATTGCGCAGCGCCCATTCGTGCACCAGCGCATTGAGCCCGATCCGGCCCAGCGTCGGACCCTGCACCCGCCAGTTCGACAGTTCCGGGCGGATCATGTCGCACAGCTGGGTGGCCGACGCGTCGGAGATCTCCAGGGTCGTCGCCGGTGCGCTGGTGGTCTTGGCCGCGCTGGTGGCTGTCGCCGATCCGGTGGTGGAGCTCGAGCTGCCGGTGGGCGCCGGGCTCGAGCCGCTCCCGCAGGCGGTGAGTGCCGCGGCGGCGAACAGGCCCGCCACCACTAGCGTGCTGCGTGAAATCCAACGGGGTTGCGGCATCGGTACCTCTGCTCGTGTCGGCATTGTCGGCTTCGAGTCTGCCATTATTTGCCGCGCCTGGCCCGCGCGAGTTTGCCGGGCGCTGCCGATCAAACCGGGCCGAAGCCCGTGCGCAGATCGTCGAGCAAGCTCCGCAGGAAGCGCGCGAACCGCGGTGGTGACGCGTCGATGGTGCGCCACGGATGCAGGGCGATCAGTGGTGCCAGCCGATCGGCGAGGGCGATCTCGGCATCGGTGACGGCGCACGACTGCCGCCACCGGTCCAGGTATTCCGAGCGGTGCGGACCGCGCAGCACACGCCAGGACAGCAGCGGATGGGTGATTACCGCATCGCCCCAGTCGAACAGCATGTCCGAATCGGTGAACACGTTTCCCGGATGCAGATCATTGTGTTCGATGCTCAGCCTGCCGAATTCGGCAAGCGCCGCGCCTGCTTCGGTGATCGCCGCGCCGAGGCCGGGAACGCGTGGCTCGAAATGCCGATACACCGTGATCAGTCGGGACGGGGGCAGATACGGTGTGCCGGTGGCGCGCAGTTCATCGATGTGCTCGCCCATCGCCAGCTGGAGGTCGGCGTAGCGGCGGACCAATTCGGTCCACGCTGCCGCGGAATCCCGCGCCGTAGCACCACCGTCGGGACTGAGCAACCAACCGTGATCCGGTTGCACCGCAAGCGGTTCGAGCACGCTGCCGGGTAGCAACCGGGCCAATGCCTGTAGCAGCGGACCCTCGTGCGCACCGGCGCGAGCATTGGCCTTCAACCACACCGGACCCGCATCGGTCGGGATGCGCATGATCAACGACCACGCCCGCCGTCGCGTTTCCTCCGGCGTCTCAACGATTTTCAAGCCGCGATCGGTGAGAACACCCGTGGCCCAATCGAGCATCGGTTGCACGGGTTGGCCGAGCAGCGCCACTGGCGCGTGCACTGCTCGGCCGGTCATCGTGAACTCAGAAGCTGTGCTCGGGACCGGGGAAGGTTCCCCGTCGCACCTCATCGGCGTAAGCGGCTGCGGCGGAACGTAATTCATCGCCGATCCGGCCGAACCGCTTGACGAACTTGGCGGTCTTGCCGCTGGTGAAGCCAGCCATATCCTGCCAGACCAGCACCTGCGCATCGCATTCCGCGCCGGCGCCGATGCCGACGGTCGGGATGGTCAGCTTGCGGGTCACCTGGCCGGCCAGGTCGGCGGGCACCATCTCCATCACCACGGAGAACGCACCGGCCTCCTGGACCGCGATGGCATCGGCGATGAGCTGCTCGGCGCCGTCGCCGCGACCCTGCACCCGGAAACCACCGAGGGTATTGACGCTCTGCGGGGTGAAGCCGATATGCGCCATTACCGGAATACCGGCCGAAGTGATCAGCGCGATCTGCTCGGCGACCCGCTCACCGCCCTCCAGCTTGACCGCGTGCGCACCGCCCTCCTTCATGAACCGGGTCGCGGTGGCCAGCGCCTGCTGCGGCGAGGTTTCGTAGGTGCCGAACGGCAGATCGGCCACCACCAGCGCATGTGGTGCACCGCGGACCACGCCGCGCACCAGCGGGATGAGCTCGTCGACGGTGATCGGCACGGTGGTGTCGTAGCCGTAGACGACGTTGGCGGCGGAGTCGCCCACCAGTAGCACCGGAATTCCGGCTTCTTCGAAGATGCGAGCGGAGGAATAGTCGTAGGCGGTCAACATCGACCACTTCTCGCCATCGGCCTTCATCTGCTGCAGATGAGGTACCCGCGTCTTGCGCTTGGCCGGTTTGGCAGCCGGGGCAGCGCCGTAGGCAGGGGTCTCCGATTCGGATACGGACATCATCGTCCCTTTCGTGGTTGTCGCCTCGAGGCCCGTTCGGGTCCCCGGGTTGTGTGACGAATCCAGTCTGCCACCCGTGCGATCGCGACTTAAGTGCGATGACGGTGCATTTGGTCACAGCCGCATCGGCGCCGCCGGGCGACCGGACGCACGGCCTCGCACGGCAATGGCAGGATCGTCCCTATGTCTGTGGTGCGGAGTGGGTCGCGTGGTGTGCTGGTCGCGGTGGCGTTGGCGTTGGTGGCGGCCGGATGCAGCGCATCCAAGGACGCGCCGGGCAATGCGTTACCCACTCCGCCTCAGGGCCTCGAGAAGTTCTACAGCCAGACCGTGAACTGGGGTTCCTGCGACGATTTCGGCTCCCCGGACGACCGCCCCGCACCCAACACCGAATGCACCCGCATCACCGTGCCCATCGACTACACCAAGCCCGACGGCGCGACCGCGCAGATCGCGCTGGCCCGAATTCCTGCCAGCGGCAAGCGGATCGGCTCACTGCTGCTCAATCCGGGCGGGCCGGGCGTATCGGGTCTGTCGATGGCGGGTATCGCGGGCAAGACGCCGTTGGCCGAGCGCTTCGACCGGGTCGGCTTCGATCCACGTGGGGTCGGCTCCTCGATCCCGACCATCGCCTGTCTGACGCCGCAGCAGAACGACGCCGAACGCGCCGAACCCCCCACCGACAACACCCCGGACGGCATCGCCAAGGCCGAGGACGAGAACCGTCAGTTCGTCGGTCACTGCGTCGAGCGCACCGGCACCGAATTCCTGGCCCACGTCGGCACCCGCGAGGTGGTGCAGGACATGGATGTGATCCGCGCCGTCCTCGGCGATCCGAAGCTCAGCTACCTCGGCTACTCCTACGGCACCAAGCTCGGCTCGGCCTACGCCGAGAAGTTCCCGGACAATGTGCGCGCGCTGGTGCTCGACGGTGCGGTGGACTCATCCCAGGATCCGGTGCAGGAATCGCTGCGGCAGGCGGCGGGCTTCCAGCAGGCATTCGAAGCCTATGCCGCGGAATGCGCCAAGCAGGCGGACTGCCCGGTCGGCACCGATCCGGCCCAGGCGGTCGCGAAGTTCCGCGCGCTGGTGAATCCGCTGGAGACCAAATCGGCCGCGACCACCGATCCCCGCGGACTCAGCTACGGCGATGCCATCACCGGTGTGCAGCAGGCGCTCTACTCCGATGATTTCTGGCGGGTGCTCACCGTCGGCCTGTCCGAATTGCGCGATGGGCGTGGCGACACGCTGCTGAAGCTCGCCGATCTCTACGACGGCCGCCGCGACGACGGCAGCTACGACAACACCCAGGAGGCCTTCAACGCCATCCGCTGCGTCGACGATCCGCCGATCAACGATCGTGCGGTGGCGGGTCGACAGGACACGGAATACCGCAAGGCGGCGCCATTCCTCGACGACGGCCGCGGCACTGGGACCGCACCGCTTGAACTGTGCGCCATCTGGCCGGTGCCGAACACCAGCACACCGCACAAGGTTTCGGCGCCGGGTCTGCCGAAGACGGTGGTGGTGTCGACCACCGAGGATCCCGCGACGCCGTATCAAGCCGGTGTCGATCTGGCCAACCAGTTGGGCGCCGCACTGATCACCTACAAGGGCACCCGGCACACCGCGGCACTGGTCGCGGGTGACCAGTGCCTTGACGACGCGGTGATCTCCTACCTCACCGATCTGAAGGTTCCCGAGGCCGGTCTGACCTGCTGACTCCCAGCTCACAACGTGATCTTGCACCCCGTGCGATTCATTCCGAATGATGGGATTGCAATCCCTAAGCGTGTATGTAACACGGATTTAACGCCAGGTGCTTACGCTCGGCGACATGGATCGCCAGAAGGAATTCGTGCTGCGGACGCTCGAAGAGCGGGATATCCGCTTCGTGCGTCTCTGGTTCACCGATGTGTTGGGCTATCTGAAGTCCGTTGCCATCGCTCCGGCGGAGCTCGAGGGCGCCTTCGAAGAGGGCATCGGCTTCGACGGCTCGGCCATCGAGGGCTTCGCCCGGGTGTCGGAGGCCGATATGGTCGCGCGGCCGGATCCCTCGACCTTCCAGGTGCTGCCGTGGTCGACGAGTAAGGGCCATCAGCACTCCGCGCGCATGTTCTGCGATATCACCATGCCCGACGGTTCGCCGTCCTGGGCCGACCCGCGCCATGTGCTGCGGCGTCAGCTCAACAAGGCGGGTGACGTCGGGTTCAGCTGCTATGTGCACCCGGAGATCGAATTCTTCCTGCTGGAGAACGGCCCCCAGGACGGCCGCGAGCCGACCCCGGCCGACACCGGTGGGTTCTTCGACCAGGCCGTGCACGATTCCGCACCCAACTTCCGTCGCCACGCCATCGACGCGCTGGAGTCGATGGGCATCTCGGTGGAGTTCAGCCATCACGAGGGCGCCCCGGGGCAGCAGGAGATCGACCTGCGCTACGCCGACGCGCTGTCCATGGCCGACAACGTGATGACCTTCCGCTACCTGATCAAGGAAGTGGCCATCGACGAGGGCGTGCGCGCGACCTTCATGCCCAAGCCGTTCGCCCAGTACCCGGGCTCGGCCATGCACACCCATATGAGCCTGTTCGAGGGGGAGGCCAACGCCTTCCACGATGCCGACGACCCGAACAACCTCTCGGGGACCGCGCGCGCGTTCATCGCGGGCATCCTGGAGCACGCCCCGGAGATCAGCGCGATCACCAACCAATGGGTGAACTCCTACAAGCGGCTCATCCACGGCGGCGAGGCGCCGACGGCGGCCTCGTGGGGCCGGTCCAACCGCTCCGCGCTGGTGCGGGTGCCGATGTACACCCCGAACAAGTCCTCCTCGCGCCGTGTCGAGATCCGCAGTCCAGATTCGGCCTGCAACCCCTACCTGACCTTCGCCGTGCTGCTTGCGGCCGGTCTGCGTGGCATCGAGAAGGGTTACACGCTGCCGCCGGAGGCCGAGGACGACGTGTGGTCGCTGACCGCCGCCGAGCGGCGCGCCATGGGCTTCCGTGAGCTGCCCGGCACGCTCGACGAGGCGCTGCAGGCGATGGAGCGCTCGGAGCTTGTCGCCGAGACGCTCGGCGAGCACGTTTTCGACTTCTTCCTGCGCAATAAGCGCCGGGAATGGGCGGACTACCGCAGCCAGGTGACGCCGTACGAGCTGAAGGAGTACCTCGGCCTCTAGCCGGTTAAACCCGGCTCGGTCGGCTACGTTTGCGACTCTTTCCACCCCGGCCGGGTGGAAAGAGATGATCGGCCATCTAAGTTGGACTTATGGTCCGGCCGCCGTCTGCTCGTTCTGCTGTCCCCGGTGTCGGTCGGCTCGGCTTGCTCGAGCCGACCGCCGCCGCCTCGTTACGAGAGTTGGCTTGGGACAATATCGACTCCATTCCGGTGCTGTGGGCGCTGTCCCGCGCGCCCGATGCCGATCTCGCACTGCTGACGCTGACGCGGTTGCAAGCCGCGCTCGGCGAGGACTGGTCCGAGCTCGATTCGACGTTGCGGATCGATACCGCCTTGCGCGGCAGGCTTTTCGCGCTCATCGGATCGTCGAGCGCATTCGCCGATCATCTGGTCGCCGACCCTCCCGCATGGCGAATTCTGCTGCGCGACAAGTTGCCCGCGCGCGAGGAGCTGATCGCTGATCTGCTGGCGGCCGTGCAAGCGGTACCGGCCGAGAGTCCGCACGCGGATGCCGTGCTGTACCGGGCCGAGCTGTCCGGTCCCGAGGCAGTTGCGTTGCTGCGCAAGCGATATCGCGATCAGCTGATGCTCTTGGCCGCGCTGGACCTGGCTGCCACCGTGGAGAACGAGCCGGTGCTGCCATATCAGGTGGTCGGCCGCCATCTCACCGATCTCGCCGATGCCGCACTGACCGCGGCGCTCGCGGTGGCGGTGGCACGGGTCTGTAAGGACGCCCCGGTGCCGGTGCGGCTGGCCGTGATCGCCATGGGCAAGAGCGGTGCCTGCGAACTCAACTACGTCAGCGATGTCGATGTCGTCTTCGTCGCCGAACCGGCCGATGCCACCGCCACTCGGTTGGCCGCCGAGATGATGAGCGTGGGCAGCGCGGCCTTCTTCGAGGTCGATGCGGCGCTGCGGCCCGAAGGCAAGGCGGGCGCGCTGGTGCGCACCCTGGACTCGCATATCGCCTACTACAAACGCTGGGCCAGGACCTGGGAGTTCCAGGCACTGCTCAAGGCGCGGCCGATGACCGGCGATCTGGCACTGGGGGAGCAGTACCGCGACGCACTGATGCCGATGGTGTGGACCGCTTCCGAGCGCCCCGACTTCGTCGCCGATGTGCAGGCGATGCGGCGCCGGGTGGAGGATCTGGTGCCCGCCGATCTGCGCGAACGCGAACTCAAACTCGGTCACGGCAGCCTGCGCGATGTCGAATTCGCCGTGCAGCTACTGCAATTGGTACACGGACGGGTGGACGAGACCCTGCATGTGCAGGACACCATCGAGGCGCTGACGGCGTTGGCGGCCGGCGGCTATGTCGGCCGCGACGATGCCGCGAATCTCACCGCCTCCTATGAATTCCTGCGCCTGCTCGAACACCGGCTGCAGTTGCAGCGGCTCAAGCGCACCCATACTCTGCCCGCCGCCGATGACGAGGAGGGCATGCGCTGGCTGGCCCGCGCGGCCCATATCCGTCCGGACGGACGGCAGGACGCGGTCGGCGTGCTGAGCAATGAGATTCGCCGAAATGCGGTGCGGGTGCGCCGATTACACGCCAAACTCTTCTATCGGCCACTGCTCGAATCGGTGGTCAAGATGGATCCCGACGCGCTGCGCCTGAGCCCGGACGCGGCGATCCGCCAGTTGGCGGCGCTCGGCTATGCGGCCCCGGAAAACGCACTGGGACATCTGAAAGCGTTGACCGGCGGGGTATCGCGCAAGGGCCGGATTCAGGCGCTGCTCTTGCCGACCTTGCTCGAATGGCTCGGGGACACGCCGAATCCCGATGCCGGACTGCTCGCCTACCGGCGGGTCTCGGAGGGTCTGGACGATCAGATCTGGTTCCTGCGCGAATTGCGCGATGAGGGCGCGATCGCACAGCGGTTGATGATCGTGCTCGGCTCCTCGGAATATCTGCCGGATCTGCTGATCAACGCACCGGACACGATCCGGATGTATGCCGACGGTCCGGGCGGGCCGCTGTTGCTCAGTCCGCAGCCGGAAGACGTCGCGCGCGGCATCCTTACCGCGGCGGCGCGCTACGACGATCCGAAACGTGCTGTGGCCGCGGCTCGTTCGCTGCGCCGACACGAATTGGCGCGGGTGGCCTCGGCCGATCTGCTCGGCATGCTCGACGTGCCGCAGGTGTGCCGGGCGCTGTCCTCGGTGTGGGTCGCGGTGCTGGAAGCCGCACTGCGCGCGGTGATCCGGGCCAGCGAGGTCGAACTCGGGGCACCGGCACCGGCCGATTTCGCGGTGATCGGCATGGGTCGGCTGGGCGGCCTGGAACTCGGTTACGGCTCCGATGCCGATGTGCTCTTCGTCTGCGACCCGCGTCCCGGCGAGGACGAGACCAAGGCCGTGAAATGGGCGATCGGCATTGCGGAGAAGGTGCAGCGGTTGCTCGGTGCGCCGAGTACCGATCCGCCGCTGCAGGTCGACGCCGGACTGCGCCCGGAGGGGCGCAACGGCGCGCTCGTGCGCACGCTGGCCGCCTATGCCGCCTATTACGAGCAGTGGGCGCAGCCGTGGGAGGTACAGGCCCTGCTGCGCGCGCATCAGGTGGCTGGGGATCAGGACCTCGGTGTCCGGTTCCTGCACATCATCGACAAGGTGCGCTATCCCGAGGGCGGGGTGTCGGCGGAGGCGGTGCGCGAGATCCGCAGGATCAAGGCCAGGGTGGATGCCGAACGCCTGCCGCGCGGTGCGAATCCGGCGACCCACACCAAACTCGGACGCGGTGGTCTCGCCGATATCGAATGGACCGTCCAGCTGATGCAACTGCGCTACGCCGACGATGTACGCGCACTGCACAACACCTCGACGCTGGAATCCCTCGATGTCATCGAGCAAACCAAATTGCTTGCGATCGAAGATGTTTCGCTGCTGCGCGAAGCCTGGATCACGGCGACCAGGGCGCGCAACGCGCTGGTGCTCGTGCGCGGCAAGCCAGCTGATCAACTACCCGGCCCGGGCCGTCTACTATCGGCCGTCGCGCGGGTCGCCGGGTGGCCGAACGATGATGGCAGCGAGTTCCTGGACAACTACATGCGCATCACCCGCCGCGCCAAAGCCGTGGTGGAGCGTGTCTTCGGCGGTTGACCCGCGCCGACGGTAGTCGAAAGGTGGTTCTCAGTGGGCACGGCGGCCGCCATTTGACTTTCGCTCAGGGCAGGGGGATGCCTGCGCGATCGGCGCGTTTCTGTCCCCATTCGTAGAGGGCGGTGAGCACCGGGACCAGGCTCCAGCCTTCCTCGGTCAGGTCGTATTCGACCTGGGGCGGCACGGTATCGAAAGTAGTGCGGCGGATCAGGCCGTCGGACTCCAGGTCGCGCAGTTGCTGGACGAGCATTTTCTCGCTGGTGCTCGGCATCAGGCGCCGCAATTCGCCGTAGCGGCGCACGCCCTCCTTGAGGTGGGCCAGGATGACCGGCTTCCATTTGCCGTCGATGAGATCGACGGTCACCTCCACCGCGCAGTAATAGCGCTTCTCCGGCATTGCTCGCCTCCCGGTACTCACCAAAAAGTGCGTTCTTGTAACACTGTAATCATCGGGCTTACATGGAACTCGCACTGCGGCGCGGCCGCACCACATTCTGCAGACATGGAGTTCGATTCCCGTGAAAGTCATCGTTTTCGACAGCTTCAAGCCCGGCGTGACGATGGAGACCATCACCCCTTATCTTCCCGAAGAGGTCGCCAATGTGTGGCGGCTGTGGAAGGCGGGCATCGTGCGCGAGAACTATGCGCGCGCCGATGAGCCCGGCGTGGTGATCGTATTCGAGGTCGACAGCGTCGACGAGGCCAAACGTTATGTCGCCGATTTCCCGCTGACCAAGGCCGGTCACCTGGAATGGACCTACGTTCCGGTGCAGGCCCCGTTGCCGCTGGAGGCGCTGATGGATCCCTCCGTCGACGTCGCCGAGCCCTACGACCGGACGAAGGTGGTGTCGGCCTGATGCAATACGCCTACGGTCTGAGCATTCCGCAGACCCTCGCGGATGCCTGTGATCCGACCAGGATGGCGCTGATCGTCTACGACATGCAGGTCGGCATCGTGCGGCAGCTGCCGGACGGTGACAAGATCGTCCAGACCTGTGTGCAGCTGCGGGATGCGGCGCGGGAGAACGGTTTTCGCGTCTTCTACACCCGGCACATGTCGCTGCCGCCCGCGGCGGCCGGTGTCGCGCAACTGCGCACGGCCATGGAGTGGCAGCGGGTCGAGAACCCGAACGAGGTGAATTCCAGCTTCCCGCAGGGTTCGCCCCAGTATCAGCTCGTCCCCGAGCTGGCGCCCGGTCCGAACGAGGTGGTCATCGATAAGATCACCATGTCGGCCTTCGCGGCGACACCGCTCGATATCGCTTTGCGCGACTTGGGTATCGACACCTTCGCCATTGCGGGCATCGCTCTGGAGGTCGGCATCGAACCCACCGTCCGGCACAGCCTGGACCTGGGCTATCTCCCGATTCTGGTGACCGATGCCTGCGGCGCGGGCCATCTGGACGCGGCCGAACGTTCCTTGGCCACACTGGCTTTCGCCGGTGGTTCGCTCACCACGGACGCCGCGACGCTCGTCGAGCAGATGCACCGCCACTGAGCGGAAAGCCGCGCCGGGCCGACCGCGGTCAGCACCTGGAAGCGGCGCACGAATTCCCGCAGCGCGATGCGGTCTTCATCGTCGGGCGGGCGGTACCCCCGCTCGGCGGTGACCGATACCGTGCTGCCAGCGCGCACCCGCAACTCGTCCCAGCACGACGGCAGCACCGGTGTCAGCACGGTGTGCCCATTGCAGGTCACCGTGATCCGTGAGGTGAACCGTCCCGCGGTGTCGGCAAGATCTTCGGCCGCGTCCGCGGTGAGCGCACCCGTCGCCGTGAACTCCTCGACATACATCGCGACCACCTCACCCTCTGCTGTCCAATGTAGGAGGAGCGCTTCCACACGGGATCTCCACAATCGCCGCACCTGGCCTCCATGGCCGCCGGTTAGGGTCGGGGCATGCGTAAATGGGTGGACCGGGTGGTGCTCGGGCTGGGGTGGTGCGCCTTGGCGGCGGGAGTTCTGGGGATCGTGCTGCATTTCGGGACGTGGCGGCGGCAGGCTTTGGTGCTGTTGGCCTCGGGTGCGTCGTATTTGATGCTCGGGGCGGTGTTGGGGTTGCTGTTGTTCCTGATCGCGCGGGGGTGGAAGAGTGCGGCGGCGGCCGGGGTGATCGTCGCGTCGGTGTTGTGGATGCAGGTGCCGATGTTCGTTCCTGAGGGCCGGGCGGCGAGCGGGCCGGAAGTTTCGGTCATGCAGTCGAATCTGTTGTTCGGGGAGGCGGATGCGGCGGCGGTGGTTCGGGCGGTGCGGGAGAACCGGGTCGAGGTGCTCACCGTCGACGAGCTGACACCGGAGGTCGCGCAGCGACTCGCGGCGGCCGGAATCGAAGAGTTGCTGCCACATCAGTTCCTACAGCCCCGTGGGGGCGGCAACGGCACCGGGATCTACAGCCGATATCCGTTGCGGGACACCAAGAAATACGACGGATTCTGGATGAACAATCTGTCCGCCACCATGGAGCATCCACAGCGCGGTCCGGTCGCGGTGTTCGCATTCCATCCGGTGCCGCCCTCGGTCGACTTCCCGGCATGGAGTTCGGAACTGGACAGGATTCGCGAAATACTCGACGCGCAACAGGGGCCCGCGATCGTCGGCGCGGATTTCAATGCCACCCGTGATCATTCGGCATTCCGTGATCTGCTGCGCGGCCGGTTCGTCGCGGCGGCGGATCAGGCGGGTGCCGGGCCGCTGCTCACCTATCCGGCGGATCGCCGGTGGGGTCCGGTGATCGGCATCGACCACATTCTGGTCGCCGATGGCACGGCGGCCGACGTCCGCTCGCTCACCATTCCCGGATCCGATCATCGCGCGATACTGGCACAGGTGCAGTTGAACGCCTGACGGAGCGAATGCGCTCAGACGTATACGCGCGCAGGGGTTTCTGCGATTACCATGTGATCGCTCGACGGGCAGGCGTATGACCCATCGGGTCGGGGTTCGCCGAGGACGGACCCCAGTGAGTTCGGGGAGGAAAGACCTGATGAGGACTAGACGGCTGCGGTTCGGGGTGGTCGCGGTATTGCTGTTGGTCGGTGCGGCGCTGGTCGGCTGCGACAGCAAGACGGGACAGCCGGGGGCGAGTGCGGTGACCGCGGACAATCCGTGGGAGCTGACCGGCGCGGTTTCCAATAGCGGTCCGAGTGGCCCGCGCAAGGGGGTCCCGGACGCACCGCTCACCGCGGAGAACGGCGACGGCGGCGCGGTCGACAAACTCGCCCTCAACACCATCGCCGACCTGGAAGATTTCTGGAAGACCGAGTACGGCAAGAACTTTCCCGGCACCTTCAAGACGGTGAGCCGCTACATCTCCTGGGATGCCAAGGCGCCCAAGGAGCAGGCGATCACCTTCTGCAAGTCCAGCACCTATCACCTGGTCAACGCCGCCTACTGCAGCGTGGACCACACCATCGGCTGGGATCGCGGTGTGCTGCTGCCGCTGTTGCAGGAGAAGTACAGCGATATGGCGATCGTGATGGTGCTCGCGCACGAATACGGTCACTCCATCCAGGGGCAGGCCAAGATCGCCGGATTCTTCACCGGGACGCTGGTGAAGGAGCAGCAGGCCGACTGTCTGGCCGGTGTGTTCCTGCGCCATGTGGCGGAAGGGAATTCGGCGCATTTCACGTTGAATATGACCGACGGGCTCAATGCGGTCCTCGGCGCCACCATCGCCGTGCGCGATACCGATCCGGATAACCCGAAGAATGTGCACGGCTCCGCCTTCGAGCGGGTGACCGCGGTGCAGATCGGCTACACCGACGGCGCCCAGGGCTGCAAGAAGATCAACAAGAAGGAGATCGAGCAGCGTCGGGGCACCCTGCCGACGACATATGAGGACGGCGAGCAGGACGCCCAGCTTCCGGTCGAGGTGGCATCGTTGACCAGCCTGAGCCAGGCGCTGGCGAAGATCTTCCCGCTGCAGCGGGCGCCGCAGTACGACTACAACGGGATCATCAAGAACTGCTCGAAAGTAACTGCTACCGAGCCGGTCTCGTACTGCCCGAGTTCGAACAAGATCGGCACCGATGTGCCCGAACTGGCCAAACGCGGTGGGGCGATGAAGGGCGACGACGAACCGCTCTCGGCGGTGGTGGACGGTGATTACAACGCCTTCGCCGTGTTCATCTCCCGCTATGTCCTTGCGGTGCAACAGGAACGCAAGCTCTCGGTCACCGGAGCCGGGACCGCCGGGTTGCGCACCGCATGCCTGACCGGAGTCGTGACGACCGAACTGAGCGAGCCGGGCAGCGATCCGCGGCTGTCGGCGAACGATCTCGACGAGGCGGTCTCCGGACTGCTCGCCGACGGTCTGGTCGCCAGCGATGTGGACGGCAAGGTGGTGGCGAGCGGCTTCCAGCGGTTGGAGGCGTTCCGCACGGGAGTCCTCGACGGCGAGCAGACCTGCCTGACGAACTACCGCTAGCGGCTCACTCGTCCGCTACGTGGGCCTGCAGCCACTCCAGGACATCGGCGAGCACCTTGTCCTGTTCGGGTTCATTGAAGACCTCGTGGTAGAGGCCCTCGTAGCGGATCACCGTCAGGTCCTTCGAACCCGCGCCCTGCTCGATCAGATCGGTGCTCGACGGTGCCGCGATGGCGTCGGCGGTGCCGTGCAACACCAGCAGCGGCACGGTGAGCTTGTCCAGACGGCTCTTGACGAACTCGGTGGCATTCAGCATCTCCATGCCGGTTCGGGCCGGGAGCTTGCCACGGAAGACCAGCGGATCGTTGTCGTAGGCGCGAACCACCTCGGGATCGCGGCTGATCATCGACGAATCCAGTTTCAGCACACCGAGATTCGGCGCGAACCGGGACAGCAGCGGACCGACCAGACGCTGCAGCGGATTGCCGACCGCGATATCCAGCGGCGGTGCCGACAATACGATGCCGTCGACGTCGATCGGCGCCCGGACCGCCAGATACAACGTGATCAGGCTGCCCATCGAATGCGCGAGCAGGAACCGCGGCACATCCGGATGTTCGCGGCTCGCGATCTTCAGCATCTCCGCGACATTGTCGGCCGAGCCCGCCATCGAACCGATATTCGCGTTGTTGCCCGCCGACTTGCCGTGGCCGAGATGGTCGAGCGCGTAGACCGCGAAACCGTTGTCCGCCAGTCGTTTTCCAACATGGGCGTAGCGGCCGGAGTGTTCGGCGACGCCGTGCACGAGCACGATCACCGCATCCGCAGTGGTATCGGGAAGCCATGCGCGCCAAGCGATTCGGCTGCCGATGCCGTCGAATTCGCCCTCGGTGACCGGTGTCGGCTTGTCGGCCTTTGGATCGGTTGTCATGCATCGGCTCCTTGGGTACGTGGTGGCGCCGCGAGCTGATCGATCAGCCGCCGGTTGAACTCGATGAGCCGAGCGTAGTTCACCAGGGAGATGCGCTCGTCGGTTCCATGGATCGTTTCCACATCCGCCTTGGTCAGCAGGATGGGGGCGAAGTTGCAGCGGGTCGCGGCGAGGTCGTCGTAGTGCCGGGAATCGGTCGCGCCGGGGACGATACCGGTGGTCACCGCGATGCCCGGGACGACGGACTCGGCCAGGCCCGCGATCATGTCGAATGCCGGGCCGGGCGGATTGCCGGGGGAGGGCTCCGAGGTCATGCCGACGAGTTCGATCCGCACGTCCGCGTCGCGCACCACCTTGCGGCAGTGTGCGAGCACCGATTCGACCGAATCGCCGGGCAGGATGCGGAAATTCACCAGGGCCTCGGCCTGCTGTGGCAGCACATTGGGTTTGACGCCGCCGCGGATGACCGTCGGCGCGGTCGTCGTGCGCACCATCGCCTCGGTCTGCGGACGGGCCGCGAGTATCCGGATGATCACCGGAGAGGCCAGTCTGGCGAAGCGGAGCAGGCGGCGGCGATATTCGGGCATGACGTGGCGCAGTCTGGTGACCATGTCGGACACCACCGGCGTCAATCGCAGCGGCATCGGATGGTCCTGGATTCGGCCGACCGCGCGGGCGATCCGTCCGACCGCGGTCTGTCTGCCGGGCATGGACGAATGTCCGCCCACCGCCGATACCGAAAGGCGAACGGTCGCATAGCCTTTCTCGCCCACCATGATCGAGGCCACCGGCCGGTCTATGCCGTCGGCGATATCGTCGAGAATGACGCCGCCCTCGTCGAGCAGCAGATCCGCGTGCACACCGGATTCGCGCAGCCGTTGCGCCATGCGCACCGCGCCGTCATCGCCGAACACCTCCTCGTCGTGCCCGAAGGCCAGATAGATGGTGTGCCGCGGGCGAACTCCCGCGGCGAGTGCGGATTCGACCGCCTCCAGAATCGCGATCAACCGGCTCTTGTCGTCGATTGCCCCACGGCCCCAGATGAATTCGTCATCCACCACACCCGCGAACGGCGGATGCGTCCACCGCCCCAGATCATCGATCGGCACCACATCCTGATGGGCGAGCAGAATCGCCGACACCCGGTCCGGTTCGACGCCCGGCCAGCGATACAGCCTGCTGTGCCCGAACCGCTCCAATTCCAGTTCGGCGTGGACCAGTGGGAACGACTGTTCCAGGTGCGCGCCCAGCCGGACGAATGCTGCGTCGCTGGGTTCTGTGGGCTCCGCGGTATCCGATGGCTCGTAGGAAACCGTCGCGCAGCGCAGGGCCTGCGCGAGGCGATCGGCGACGTGCGTATCGACGACAACCGGCGTGGTGTGGGTCTGCGCGGCGTTACCTGTCATCGAGGGCCGGTCTCATTCGGCAAGTTCATGGGCACCACTGCATTCAACACCTCGGGCCCGAGTGCGCGGACCTTCTGGTCGCGCCACTTCGCCCAGGCCTCACTGGTGCCGCCGGTGAGGTCGGGCGTACGCGGGGTGCTGAGCAGGGGCAGGTCCAGGCGCGCCGAGGCGACGGTGACCTGGGCATTGGCGGCGGTATGGGACCACACATCGTCGACGACATCGGTGATCCGCACGCCGAGGCGATGCCCGGCAATGATCGGCCAGTCCTGCGCCAGCAGTCTGATCTCGGCGGTTTCGGCGACCGGAGCGATGCCGCGGGTAATGATGGTGCCGCGGCCGTCGGGGGCGATATCGAATAGTTCGACCGCGACCGTCGCGGTCGGCGGACCGGACAGTCGCAGCGTTGCCGTCGGAATTCCGGAGATGTGCTGGGTCGTACTCAGCGGCTCGGAAATGGACCAGATCTCGCGATCGGGTCCGGGCAGCAGGCCGCGATCGGTATAGGTGCCGGTGCGCAAATCGATCGGAATGCGTCGCGAGTCGACGGGCGGCCATGCGGTTTCGGAGCGCCAACCGCCATCGAATTGGCCGACCGTCACGCGCGGGCCGGGCACCTCGATATCGCGGTCGGCGACATGCTTGTCGAAGAAGGCGAGTAGTTGGGTATCGAAATCCGGTGCACCGCATTTGCTGTCGCAATCGCTGTGGCCCCATTGGCCGAACCAAGCGCGATGATCGCCGGGACCCAGCGCATTCCAGACGTCGAAGATGCGATACGCCCGGGTGTTGTAATCGAGAAAGCCTTGGCCGACGAACAGCGGAATGGTATTGCCGCGCAACTCTTCCACGAGATCGCGTTCACGCCAGAAAGGCGTGGTGGCGTCATGGTCGGTGGTGTTCGCCGCGAATTGCTCATAGCAACCGGCCGATATGTTGACGGCATTGGACTGGTACTCGGGGGAGTCGTCGGTTCGGCCCGGTGTCGAGGCGATGAGCAGGTGTTCGAAGCCCGTCATTTCGGCCGGGCGAATGCCGCTCTCGGTGACCGGCTTACCGGAGAACTTCCACGCGACACCCTGCATGTACATGTACGCGTACGGGTCGACATCCGGTCCGAACGCCGCGACGGCGGCCAGACCGGCGGGTTTGGCGGCCAGCCCCATCATTCCGGTCCAGGCCTCGTAGGAGGTGCCGATCATGCCGACCCGACCGGTCGACCACGGCTGCCCCGCGGCCCACTCTACGGCGGTGGCCACATCCGAACGTTCACCCGGCCCACCGAAATCCGGACAACCGGATGAGCCGCCGTAGCCGCGCAGATCCACGATGACGTAGGTATAGCCCGCATTCAGGAACATCGCGACGTGCAGGTCGTCGGTGGACGGTCCATCTTCGAGCCGCGGCACGCTCAGATAAGCGGTATGTGAGCGATACGGGCTGACGGTCATCACCACCGGCGTGCGGATATCCGCGGAAATGCCCTGCGGGCGCAGGATGTCGGCGTGCAGCCGGGTGCCGTCCGGCGCGGTGATGAAGCTCTGCGACCACTGGAACGGCACATCGACCGGGTCCGCCGCCGATACCGGCGCCAGTAATCCGAGCATCAACAAAACCCCGGCCACACCACGCAACAGCACAGTCACTCGAGAACTATCGACCGCTACTGGTCGATAGTCCAGCCCCAGGAACGGGGGTGTCACTCAGCGCTCAGCGGTCGGACCGAGCACCGGCTTCAGATCCAGCACCGGTGTGCCGTCGATCGCTTCCAAACCGTGCACGGTGAGTACCGCCCCATCGATATCGGCGATCGTGACCCGATGCAGCCCGATCGGATTCGGCCGATGCGGGGCGCGAGTCGCGAACACCCCGGTGACCGGGCGGGTGCGGTCGCCGCGCGGATGCACCGCGAGCACCTCCCGATCCGCCCGGTGCAACCAGGTGAACACCA
Organism: Nocardia pseudovaccinii; assembly: GCF_050942345.1. Lineage (NCBI taxonomy): Bacteria > Bacillati > Actinomycetota > Actinomycetes > Mycobacteriales > Nocardiaceae > Nocardia > Nocardia pseudovaccinii. Next base: position 7,317,967 of record NZ_CP192074.1, on the reverse strand, counting down.
ATACCTCATCGCCGGGCCGCAAGCCCGCCGCGCCCGCCGCGACCTCGGGATCGAGCACGATCTCGGCGGGCGGTGCGCCTTCGTCGCCTTGTTTCGGCGCATCCGCCGGATCGGTCAACGGCGAGCGCACCCGGCCGATCGGGCGCACGTCATAGGTCTCGGAGGGCATAGTTCGATCCTCGCCTACGGCTGCATGAGGCCGAAGACATTCCCGTCGGCGTCCTCGACGGTCGCGATCAGCTTTCCGCCGCCGACATTCGTCGGCTGCTGGGTCACCTCGGCACCGGCCTCGACCAGGGTGGCCAGCTGCTTCTCGATGTCATCGACGGTCCAGTAGCCGATCGGGCCGGTCATTCCCTTCTTGTGGCCGTTCGGGTCCAGGCCGATGTCTTGGCCCGCCACCCGGTAGCCGACGTAGTACGGGGTGTCGGCGGTGGGCTCCGAGCCGAACAGCGCGCCGTACACGCTCTTCGCCTTGACCAGGTCGGTGACGGGGTACACGATGGTCTGCAGTCCAGCGGTCATCATTCGCTCCTCGTTCGCGGTTGCGGTTTCGGGTTCACGTACATGACCAGCCCGAACGGGAGAATGTGACAAGTGGACGAGAAATTTCTTGCCGAGCGCTTCGAGGAGCACCGCACGCATCTGCTCGCGGTGGCGTATCGCATGCTCGGCTCCGGCAGCGAGGCCGATGACGCCGTCCAGGAGGCCTGGCTGCGACTCAGCCGTTCCGATAGCGACGAGATCGAGAATTTGGGTGGCTGGCTCACCACCGTGGTCGCCCGGGTCTGCCTGAATATGCTGCAGTTCCGCAAGACGCGGCGCGAGGAACCGCTCGACGGATTCGAACCGGTGCCGGATGTCGACGGTCCGGAACAGGAAGCGGTGCTCGGCGATTCGATCGGCTTGGCCCTACTCGTCGTGCTCGACACCCTCGCCCCGCCGGAGCGGCTGTCGTTCGTACTGCACGACATGTTCGCCGTACCCTTCGACGAGATCGCGCCGATCGTCGGCAAAACTCCCACGGCCGCGCGGCAATTGGCCAGTCGGGCGCGGCGGCGGGTGCAGGGTGTCAGAGCCGCTGCCGACCGAGATCGCCAGCGTGAGGTCGTCGACGCATTCCTCGCCGCCTCGCGCAGCGGTGAATTCGAGGCGCTGCTGACCCTGCTCGATCCGGATGTGGTGCTGCGCGTCGATGCCGCGGCCATCGCCACCGGTGCCGCGGGCGCGTCCGGTGCGAATGCCGTCGCGCAGACCTTCTCCGGCCGGGCCAAGGCGGCGCAGCTCGCGCTCATCGACGGAAGGGCGGGCCTCGTGTGGTCCGTCGGCGGCCAACCGCGCGTGGTCTTCGATTTCACCGTGTCCGAAGGCCGGATCGTGGCGATCGATCTGCTGGCAGACCCGGAGACCGTGGCACTCATGGAACTGCAGGCGGGGTGACCCTGCCTGTCACATCTCGGCGGCCGCGCTGGTCAGGGGTGTGACAGCGGGAAACGCCCGCGCACGAGGCAGGAGAAACCATGAGCAACGCACGATCGATCGGCTACTGGACCACTACCGGGTTGACGGTGTTCGTCTTGGCATCGGGCGGTATCGCCGATCTGCTGCATCGCGGCGGGACCGCGGCGGGCATGACGGAATTGGGTTATCCGACCTATGTCATGACCATCCTCGGATTCTGGAAAGTGCTCGGCGCCATAGCACTTGCTGTCCCGCGCTATCCGTTGGTGAAGGAATGGGCCTATGCCGGTGCGTTTTTCGATCTGACCGGCGGATTCGCCTCGCATATCGCGCATCATTCCGCCGCGAATCATCTGATCTATACCGGCTTTTTCGCGCTGTGCGTGGTGGCGTCGTGGGCCTTGCGGCCCGCGAGCCGCATGCTGGACGTGCCCGTTTTCCGCGGGCTCGGCCGGGTTCCGGAATCGGAAGATGTGACGTCCCGGCGGATTGCCGGAACCGTGTGACGAAGGAGCCTGTCGTTCGTGAGAACGGCAGGCTATCCGCTCTCGCTATCGACACGGCGAAGGTCCTGCTCGGTCAATAAGTTTCGGCTGGTGTCTCAGGTAGCTCGGCGTATGATCGGCCCAGTGCGAGTCCCCGGGGGGAGTATGAGTGAGCCGGTGACCACGGATTGGGATCTATTCGTGCGGTCGCTGGCACAGTGCCTATCGGAACTACCTTCGCGGGCAACGCTGGTCATCGCCGCGTCCGGGAATCGATACGTCCAATTCGTGCAATACGACATAAAACTGTCCGTCGAACTGGCGGGCAATTCCTATCTCGCGCAGCCTATCTCACCGACCGCTGAACGCATGCTGCGTGAGCTCGGCTGGCGCGAACCCGTCGCACGGCGCGAGATCGACAATTGGACTCGCACCCTGCTCTGGCCACTGTCTTTGGATACCTTGCGCGGACTCGCCCGCTCGGTCGCAGTCGGCCTACGCGATGCGCTCGGTGTCGGCACGCCCGCTGAGTTGCGCGCCATGGGGTGGACCGAGACCTCGGGTGATCTGGATCTCACCGCATTGGGCGAGATCGCGCGTCGCGGCGTGAACTGACGCGGTGGGGGCACCCACCCGACGTGCCACTATTCTGTGAATATGGCAGTAGGCAAGGGCGGCACGCCGTCGAAGGAAGCGAAGGCCGCGGCTAAGGCGGCCCGCAAGCAGCAGTCGAAAGAACGCCGCCAGCAGCTCTGGCAGGCGTTCCAGATGCAGCGCAAGGAAGACAAGCTGCTGCTGCCTTTGATGATCGGCGCCGTCGTCGGCATCACGGTCGTTTTCCTGGTGGTCGGCCTGATCTTCGGACTGCAGTGGTTCCTGCTGCCGCTCGGTCTGCTGCTCGGTGTGCTCGTCGCGTTCATCATCTTCGGTCGCCGGGTGCAGCGGAATGTCTACGCCAAGGCCGAGGGCCAGGCGGGCGCGGCGGCCTGGGTGCTGGAAAACCTGCAGGGCAAATGGCGGGTCAGCAATGGCATCGCCGCCACCACGCAGCTGGATGCGGTGCACCGGGTGATCGGTCTGCCGGGCGTCATTCTGATCGGCGAGGGTTCCCCGCAGCGGCTGAAGTCGCTACTGGCGCAGGAGAAGAAGCGCACCGCGCGACTCATCGGCGACACCCCGATCTACGACATCATCATCGGCAACGACGAGGGCCAGATCCCGCTGAAGGAACTGCAGAAGCACCTCACCAAGCTGCCCCGCAATATCGATGCCAAGCGCATGGACCTCATCGAGGGTCGGTTGGCCGCGCTGAGTTCGCGCAGCGGTCCGGCACTGCCCAAAGGCCCGATGCCCGCGGGCGCCAAGATGCGCGGGGTGCAGCGCACCATCCGCCGACGCTGATCCGGTTACGAGGCCCGCATCCCATGGATGCGGGCCTTCGCGTTTCTAAGAAGTCGTTCCGCTTCGCCCGATGCCGAGCAACCAGATGATCCGGTCGTAGCCGACGGCGTGGTAGACGACGAGCACCGCGGTGAAGACCAGGGCCCAGCGCGGCAACTCCGCGAGCCAGAATGCCGCCGCGCCACCGAACAGCACCACGATCTCGACCAGCAGCCGCACCCGGCCGTGCACCGCGACCGGAGCGTTTCCGCTGCGGCTCGGATCGCCGGGCACCGCGAACGTCCCCCAAGCCGCGGCGGCGGCAAGCGGCAGCAGTACAACCAGCACATAGCGCCAGGGCGAATCGAACGCGCGCCAACCGCAGACCGCGAACGAGGAAATGGCGGCGAGTTCGAGGAACAGGCGGACCGCCAGCATGACCGGATTCAGAGACACCGCCGGAGCGTACTGTTCCGGCGGCCGCCCGGCGGGCGCTAGCGCGAGCGTACGACCGCGGTGCCGGTGGCTCGGTCGTGCATGCCACGACCGTCGGCGTCGGTGAACAGCGCCGGAACCACGAAGACCAGCAGCACCTGGCGGGCCAACGCGCGCACGAAGCCGACGGCCACCGGCGCATCGATGCGGATGACGCGCAGGCGCAGGAAGTACTGCCCCGGCGTGTACCCGAACAACGACACCGCGACGACGCCGATCACGAACCAGACGAGCAGGTTGGGTGTAGTGAGCGCACTCACAATCGCCTCGAAGTTCGACGGGCGCGGCTTCCCGGCCGGAATATCCATGCCAGCGATGATCTTGTCCGGGTTCGGCCGAACGATGATTGCGGTCACACCGAGCGAGATGAACCAGTCCACCACGAGCGCGACGATGCGCCGCATCATGCCGACCAGTGACCCGGCGCCCGAGCGCGGCAGACCCAGGTGCTGACCGGGGAACTCGGGGGTTGCCGGATCGCCCGGGTCGGCCGAAGGTCCGGAGAGCCAGGATCCGCTGATGCGTGCCATGGTCCCCAGAATAGGCCTCTACGACCGGTCGTAGGACACCGCATTAACCCAAGTGACCTCGGCGGGCGCTGGTAGAAATGACAGGATTACGATGCTGTTCGAGCCCGGGTGGCCATCAACACCCGGCCAGCCGCACGTGTAACACTGGCGAAACACAGCCTTGATTGCTGGGAAACATCGCGTCCATAGCGTCTGGACGCGACGAACCCATGCAATCGACACTGGCTGGGAACCGATCCGTAAGGAGAACAAGTGACGTTCAGCACGGCCGACGAGGTCATCAAGCACATCAAGGAAGAGGAAGTCGAATACGTCGACATCCGCTTCAGTGATCTTCCGGGTGTGCAGCAGCACTTCTCGATCCCCGCGAAGGCTTTCACCGCTGACCTCGCTGAGGAAGGGCTAGCGTTCGACGGCTCCTCCGTCCGTGGCTTCCAGTCCATCGACGAGTCGGACATGCTGTTGCTCCCCGACTTCAGCACCGCGCGGCTGGACCCGTTCCGCCAGGCCAAGACGCTGAACCTCAACTTCTTCGTGCACGACCCGTTCACCCGGGAGGCCTACAGCCGCGACCCGCGTAACGTCGCGCGCAAGGCGGAGGAGTACCTGAAGAGCACCGGCATCGCCGACACCGCCTACTTCGGTGCCGAGGCCGAGTTCTACATCTTCGACTCCATCCGTTACGACTCGGGCATGAACGGCGCCTTCTACGAGATCGAGTCGATCTCGGGCTCCTGGAACACCGGCGCGGAGTTCAACCCGGACGGGACCCTGAACCGCGGCTACAAGGTCCGTAACAAGGGCGGCTACTTCCCGGTTGCCCCGTACGACCACTACGTCGACCTGCGCGACAAGATCTCGACCAACCTGCAGAACGCGGGCTTCGAACTCGAGCGTGGCCACCACGAGGTCGGCACCGCCGGTCAGGCCGAGATCAACTACAAGTTCGGCACCCTGCTCGGCGCGGCCGACGACCTGCAGCTGTTCAAGTACATCGTGAAGAACACCGCGTGGGCCGAGGGCAAGACCGTCACCTTCATGCCGAAGCCGCTCTTCGGTGACAACGGCTCGGGTATGCACGTGCACCAGTCGCTGTGGAAGGACGGCAAGCCGCTGTTCCACGACGAGGCCGGCTACGCGGGCCTGTCGGATCTGGCGCGCCACTACATCGGCGGCATCCTGCATCACGCCCCCTCGCTGCTGGCGTTCACCAACCCGACCGTGAACTCCTACCACCGCCTGGTCCCGGGCTACGAGGCCCCGATCAACCTGGTGTACTCGCAGCGCAACCGTTCCGCCGCGGTCCGCATCCCGGTCACCGGCAACAACCCGAAGGCCAAGCGCATCGAGTTCCGTGCGCCCGACTCCTCGGGTAACCCGTACCTGGCCTTCGCCGCCATGATGATGGCCGGCCTGGACGGCATCAAGAAGAAGATCGAGCCGAAGGCCCCGGTCGACAAGGACCTCTACGAGCTCCCGCCGGAGGAGGCCAAGGGCATCCCGCAGGCCCCCACCAGCCTGGCTTCGGTCATCGACCGCCTCGAGGCCGACCACGACTACCTCACCGAAGGTAACGTGTTCACCCCGGACCTGATCGAGACCTGGATCAACCTCAAGCGCGAAAACGAAATCGCGCCGGTGAACCTGCGTCCGCACCCGTACGAATTCGAGCTCTACTTCGACGTGTAAGTCGTTGTAAGGCAAGGAGCCCCATCCGTTTCGGCGGATGGGGCTCCGTCGTTTCTCGGGGGCTCTTGGCTCGCGGCCCTGGCTATAGTGGGCACACCGGTTCAGTCACAGGGAAATTCGGAACCGGGAGTGTTGAGGGGGGGTAGATGAGCGAAGTATCGGTAGAGCCGGAGAAGTTGCGGACGCACGCCGCGAATGTGGAGAAGGTCGGCCAATCCCTGTCGCAGGCACTGGAGGCGGCACAGGCGGTATCACTTCCCACGGACGCGTTCGGAAAGCTGTGTGCCTTCCTCCCACCACTATTCGTCGATTCGGTGGAGACCGACGGCGTCGACGCGATCGAATCGGCGCAAACGGCGTTGGGGGAGGACGCGGGAAAGCTCCGCAGCGTCGCCGACAGCTTCGAAACCGTCGACGCCTCGCGGGCCGCACAGTTGAAGGCGGTCACCCCTGACGGGGCGTCGAATTGACCGAGACCTCATCGAACCCGCTGATCGCGCAGCGGGAGGATTCGACGCAATGGTATTCGGGTGTCTCGGTTTTCGAGACGGTCTCGGACCTGCACTCGGCGATTTCGTCGGGATCGTGGATCGATGGGGGCCTCGGGGTCCTCGGCGTGGGGATGGAAGCGGTATCCCTGGTAATCGACCCGATCGGCACGATCGCCTCCTACGGTGTGGGCTTCCTGATCGAGCACGTCAAACCGCTGTCGGACGCCCTGGATTGGGTGGCGGGGGACCCGGACCAGATCGAGGCGTACGCGAAGACGTGGGAGAACGTCGCCACCTCGATCGCTGAGACGAGCGCGACCCACAAGCAGGCCGTTGAGCAGGATGTGGCCGGGTGGACCGGGGCGACCGCGGATGCGTACAAGAAGTCCGCAGCAGACACGTCGTCGTTATTGTCGGCGGCGTCAACCGCGGCGAAGGCGGCTTCCGATGCGGTGCGCATGGCCGGTGGAATCGTCGCAGCGGTCCGGATGGTGGTCCGCGATCTCGTCGCCCAAGCGGTGGGCCGTTTGGCGGCGTGGGCGGCCGAGGAAGTCTTCTCCTTCGGTGTCGCAACACCTTTGGTAGCGGCACAAGCGGCAACTTTCGTCGCGAAGACGATGACCACGATCGCAAATCTGTTCCGCAAACTGGCGCGCACCTTCGCGAAGCTGATGCCGTTGTTGAAACGGCTCAAATCGGTGTTCGCGGATATCGCGAAGGGGTTCAAACGGACGAAGTCGGGTCGTTCTGCCGAGACGCCGCACGGTTCGCGAGCGAAGTCGACCGAGGACACCTCGACCAAGCCGTCGAGTACGGATACCTCGACGAAGCCGTCGAGTACATCGCCGGAGTCGCCGAAGTCGACGGATACGCCGAAGCACGCCGATTCGCCGGATGGATCGACGAATACGAGTCCGTCACAGCACAATTCGCCCGATGGTGAGAAGCCGAACGGTCCGACCAAGAACGCGGACAACGACAAGGACGCCCCGGATAAGGCACGGGGGAACAATCCGGAGCAGACGAAGACGCCGAAGGACACCACGACGTGCGGTGACCCGGTCGACGCCGCTACCGGCGAATTCCTACTCCCCGCTACAGATGTGGACCTACCCGGTGTATTGGGTTTGGTGTTGGGGCGGCGCCATCGGTCGAACTATCGCTTCGGACGTTGGTTTGGTCCATCGTGGTCGGCAACCTTGGACATGCGGATCATCGTCGACCAAACAGGCGTGACGTTTCTCGCTGAGGACGGCATGCTGCTGGCCTACCCGCACACCGGCCCCGAAGTGTCGGTATCCCCGTCGGGGGGCGGTCCACATTGGGCGATGACGCGTTCGCAGTCGGGTGGGTATCGGGTGTTCGACCCGGACCGTGAAATCACATGGCATTTCGCGCCGGATCCAGTGCTGAACGGTCTGGATGTCCGTTTGGGCAACTACGCGATTTCGGCGATCACCGATCGGCATCACAATCGGATCCGCTTCTCCTACAACGCCGACGGTGCCCCGGTCGAGGTGGTCCATTCCGGTGGCTATCGGGTGCGGGTCGACACCGCCAACGGACGAGTCACCGGGATCTCGGTGCTCGGTGAAGCCTCTGATGGCGGTGAGATCGCTACTAGGGTGCGTGAGTTCGATTATGCCGCAGGGGAGTTGGTGGCGGTCACCAACGGCGTCGGCGCCACCACGACATACACATATGACGACGCGCATCGATTGCTGTCCTGGACCGACTCCAATGGCAATCAGATGATCAACACCTACGACTCGACTGGACGGGTCGTATCCCAGCGTGGCACCAACGGCATCCTGGCCGCCGAATTCGACTACAGCCCACGAGCCGACAGTTCCGGGACCCGAACGACATTCACCAATTCCCTTGGAGCGAGAACGGTATACGAGTTCGACGCAGGTCTATTGTTGCGAGATGTGATCGACCCGACCGGTGCCCGAACCCACACCGACTACACCCGAGACCGCAAGCCCGTCCGGGTCGTCGCCGCAGACGGTGGCATAACCTTCTACCACCACACCGACCAGGGCGATCTCACAAAAATCACTCGGCCCGACCAGATGGTGATCACCGTCGATTACCAGGCTGCAAACCGTCCGAGTGCGATTACTGATGCAGACGGTAGCGTCAGTCGTCGGGAATACGGCAGCGACGGTAACCTCCGCGCCGTAATCAACGAGGCGAATGTGCGAACCGCGTACACTCATCACGCCACTGGTGCGGTGGCATCCATTACCGAATCCACTGGTGCTCGAACCACATTGCAGGCCGATGCTGCTGGGCTCCTCGTTAGTGTCGCAAATCCACACGGCGAAGTGACCCATGTCGATCGCGACCATTTCGGTCGTTTGCTCGCGATCACCGACCCGCTTGGATCGGTTACTCGCTACGAATGGTCAGCTGAGGGCTATCCGCTGCGCCGAGTCGATCCCGATGGTCATTCGGAAACCTGGAGATGGGACGGGGAGGGGAACCTTCTCACTCATACCGACCGCGCAGGCAACCAGATCCAATTCTCCTATGGCCCGTTCGATCTGCTGTCCACACGGATCGATGCGGACGGTTCCGCCACATACTATGAGTGGGATACCGAGCGGCGCCTGGTTTCAGTGGTCAATCCGCTCGGCCAGACTTGGTCCTACACCCACGATAGTGTCGGTAGGGTCGTTTCCGAAACCGATTACAGCGGTATCGCTACCCGATACGAGCACGACCTTATGGGGCGGGTGGCTGTTGTCACCAGTGCCGCCGGGGTAAGTCGTTTTCATTCCCACGACCAGCTTGGGCGACTCGTTGGTATTCGTGCGACCACCGGTGAATGGGTCCGCTACACTTATGATCCGGTCGGCCAGTTATTGTCCGCAATCAGCGGGGCCGGTGAAGATCGAACGCATACTGGAGAATTCACGTACACACTCGGCGGGCGTATACTGACCGAGCGCATCGATGGCCGCCCCGCGATGCGTTATGAGTACGATTTGCACGGTCGCCGTACAGGGCGTACCAGTTCCACTGGAGCGGCCACCGCCTGGCATCACGATGCGTCAAGTCGTGTTATCGGAATGGCTACAGAAGGCAAGGTAATCGACTTCACCTACGACCAACTCGGTCGGTCCACCGGCTGGCGTCTCGGAGCTCTCGAGGTCAATCAGACCTTCTCCGCAGGGGGCCACATCCTCAGTCGGCAGGTCACAGGGGATCTGATGCCGAATGACGTCCTTACCGCAGATGCGCCGAGTCATCCCGCTGCGCGCTTGCTGCGCCGGGATGACTACAGATGGCGGCCCGATGGTTACATCGCGAGCCACACTGTTACTCGTGCCGATGCTCGGGTAAATCGCCGCGACTACACCCTCGACGCCATAGGTCGGGTTTCCGGCATCGCCGACGCCGAGACCTTGACAGAAAGGTATACCTACGACCGGCTCAACAATGTCATAACCGCAGGAGACAGAGCTCCGACTAACCCGACCTCTGCCCTGACCACGATGCGTGCCCCGGCGTCGGATCCAGGAAGTCTCGATAATTCTATCGAGGGAAACCATCGCCGCGAATACCGAAACAACCTACTTATCCGTGATGGCCGCATCCGATACCAGTACGATGCCGCTGGGCGTGTTATCCGTAAGACGCGGATACGGTTGTCGCGCAAGGCGGATGTTTGGCACTACCGATACAACGCGTTCGACCAACTCGTCGATGTCTACACCCCTGATGGCCAATGGTGGCACTACACCTACGACGCCCTTGGGAGACGGGCATCGAAACAACTCCTTGGCCGTGATCGCCAGATCCTCGAGCGTATCGACTATGTATGGGAAGCCGATCGTCTCATCGAGCAAACGACGAGCCGGAAAACGATGCGTTGGACATATCAGCCCGACACCCACACACCGATCACGCAAAGTGCGGACGGCGTAGCTGCGGATCGCCAATTCCATGCGATCATCAGTGATCTTGTCGGCACTCCTATTGAACTCCTCGAGCCGGGGACCGGTCATACCGCTGCTACCGCATCAGGCGATCTGTGGGGGCGGATCGCGTGGCACGGCGGCACCAGCACTCCATTGCGTTTCCCTGGACAGATACACGATGACGAGACGGGTCTGCACTACAATTACCATCGCTACTACGACCCCTCGACCGGGCGGTTCATAGTATCGGACCCACTGGGCTTGGCCGCAGGTCCGAACCCATACGGTTATCCCCACAATCCATTGACATGGACCGACCCTCTGGGTCTGAGGGCAGCCCGGGGCGGACTTCAGGATGACATCACTCTCGGCAAAGGCTATACGGCGCGGAAAGACGTGTTTCCCATAGAAGGTACGGTCGACTTCGAAGTTCATGTCTACCACAATGGTCGGGAGGTCGGGATATTCGGAAGTAACGGCTGGTTTGCAAAACACGGCCATTCGGCGGACGTGACAGTTCCTGATACCGTGGCGAATCGGCTGAAGAGCGTTGCAGTCGAAGAAATGAGAAGGCAAGGCCGGTTGGGTCCTAAGGGTACCGAAGATATCTGCGGTGATAAATGGAAGCGGCCGAGGGTTGGGTGTAAAGAATGAAATTCATTGAGATTCGTCGTAACTCAGACGGGCTATTCCTGAATCCGGAGAAGTATTTGGAACAGCTTTCCAGTCTCGGCGCGGCCCTGCCGTCTGGTGCCTGGGATTTCGCGTCCGATCCTGGTCACTATGATTTTCGGGGTGCGAGATGCGTAAAAGATCTGAATCTGAAGGATGTATCTCACACGGGCGAGAACGAAGTTACCATCTCGTTCGGTCCAAATCAATTCAAACACGATGAAGGCCTGTTCATTGTGTATGTCGATGTTTCTCGAATTGATTTTCGCATCGATGGTCAAGGGTATTTCTACGATGGTTTCTCGCCAGTAGTTCTGGACGAGGTTCTGCCGACCGAATCGGGATGTTCGCATGAGATCGCTCTTATCAACGGATCTATGTTGATAGAGTGTGCAGATCTGAGGGCCCGATGGTTAGCGCTATCCGATCACAACGCATCCGATACCTAGCTATCCGCGAGCGGTCCATAGACTTCCATCCTTGACGAACGAATCGTGGATCGAATATTCTCTGGTGATTCGGAAAGATCGACGGCACCGCCAATCAAGGCGATGTCCGACGCGCATCGGTTGTTGTTTTCGTATGCAGAATCAGATGTCATGATCGGAGGTATTGTTTGTCGAGTAGAAATAAGCGTTGGCGGTGGACCAGAGTAAGCTGAGGCAGCTTGTCGTTTCTGCTATTTCCGAAGGCGTGTGTTGTGGGGAATTACTCACCTCCGTCGATGACGACCCTATTATCCATAGCGGTCGAGTCCGCATGATTAGTCTTCTCCATAGGTATCAGAGGCGCCTGCGGCGAACCGAGAGCGGCACTGATCTGCACGATATGACCAAGAAGCTGGTGGAGTTACTCGAGAACTACCCTGATGAGTACATGTGGATGGTCGGTGTGTACCCGGCCAGCGGAGGTGTTCGCTTACTTCTGGCGGATTACGGCGAGTCCAGAATTCTCTTTTGGTTGAAAATGTTCGACGAGCCCAAATCCAAATAATTCCCTCGGGTTGAATGTTAACGCCTAGGCATCAAAAGGGTTGCCGTCCAGATCGTCGTCTCAGGCCGTCGCTGATCGGCACATTGCCGTGTTGACCAGAGAGGTCACGGCGATCTGGCCGCTGATATGGCCGGGCCGCTTTGGCGTCGCAGCGGCATATTGGGCTGCAACTCGACAGTCTAGGCAGGTCACGGACGGTAGCGTGACAATGCAACTCTGCGGCCACCTTTGCCGTCTGGGGCTGCAGTTCAACGAGTATCTCGTCGATTCATGAGCCGCGCAGTGGCCCGATCCTGGATTCGGAACGGGGTCGATCTGCCATGGAAGGTGCTTTGTTCTTTGCTCTACAAGTCCCACAACCTAAGCACGTAGTCTCCGTTGCGTGGGACCGACGCTCGTTCTGTGGGATGTGGACAACACGCTGATCGCCAACGGCGGGGTGTCGAAGGATGCCTATGCCGGTGCGTTCGAACTATTGACCGGAATGGGTGTCGAGCATCGGCCGCGAACCGGTGGAAGTACTGATGCGCTGATCATGCGTGATCTGGCGGCATGCCACGGCGTCTCGCTGCCCGAGGAACTCGACCTCATCTTCGATGCATTGGAGCGGTCACTGCTCGCGCGCAAGGACGATCTCAGAGAGCGAGGCCATGTTCTGCCTGGTGTGCGCGAAGCATTGGATGCCCTCGCTCATGTGGATGGTTTGGTTCAATCTGTGTTGACCGGCAACATTCGGCCCAACGCGTTCACGAAGCTCGATGCCTTCGGCTTGGCTGGTTCGCCCCTGGATTGGGAGATCGGGGTATTCGGTTCAGATGATCGCGTACGCGCCAAGTTGGTCGGCGTTGCCCAACGTCGTGCGGCTCGGAAGTACGGCGCGTCGTTTGCTCGCGCAAACACTGTGCTGATCGGTGATACGCAGAGCGACGTACGCGCTGGCCTTGATGGGGGAGCCAAAGTTGTCGCTGTTGCGTCTGGCAGTGACAGTGCAGATGTACTCGCCGACGCCGGGGCGGATGTTGTCCTTTCCAGCCTCGCCGACACGGCCGCGTTCCTGACGGCAATCAAGCTGACGCTCGGGGTTTGAGGTTCGCCGCCGAGACGCCTTCCAGAATGTGAATTCATGATGGGCGAAGCGGTTTCCCAGTTCGAAGCTGCGGATGTACATGTCGAAGAAGTCGCTGCCTTGGAGTCGCCATAGGTGCAAGATCGGAGCCGGGTAGCCGCGATGGTTGTGCCGGGCGCAGCGCCGACATTGCCGGGCGAAAGTCGCTGATTGTTCGGCGCATGCCACGAAAGATGGCGCCGTCGAAGGCCCTTCGGACGGCGGCGGAGGTTCCGCGCGACGCCGCTCGATGAGTATCCGGCGGATTACGAGCAGCTCAACGGTCCTATTCCCCTAGAGGAACTACGAAGGGCGCGCGAGCAGTTCGATCGAGCGCGGTGGGAGGCGATGACGTCGGAAACGTACGTGCCGTAGCCGGTGGTAACAATCAGTATGCCGTGCAATCAATTTCGAGTAGGCATATACTGCTTCGGCACTGCTGCAATCGATCTCGGGTTTCGCTGGCAAGGGGGTTTAGTTCCGAAGGAACAGTCTGAATCCCATTGAGCGGCACGGGAATACCGGTCAGTGGGGTAACGGCGGCGGGATCGGTGGGAAGCGGCGCACGAGGGGTGGGGTGGGTTCTACTGTCCCGCGCCATGAGGATTTCACTTGTTTCACTTATAGGTGCTGCTGCGGCGGCTTTGGCGTTGACTGCGACCGGGGTGCAGCCTTCGGCGGTGGCTGAGCCGAGTGTCGCGGCGGTCGGCGGGAAGATCGATTTGCAGGGGGCGGTCAATGTTCGGGATATCGGGGGGTATCGGACTTATGACGGGGCGAAGGTCAAGGCGGGGAAGGTTATTCGGTCGGATTCGCTGGAGAAGTTGACGGACTCCGATGTGCAGAAGCTGGGAACCCTGAATCTCAAAGCCGTTATTGATCTGCGGACGTCGGCCGAGGTTCAGTTCGCGGGGGTCGACAAGGTGCCTGCGGGGGTGCAGAAGGTGGCGCGGCCGATTGATGACACCGGGTTGTTCCAGCAGATGTTGGCGGCGATTCAGTCTCGGGATCCGCAGAAGCAGGAGGAGCTGCTCGGGAACGGGAAGGCCGAGGAGATCATGGCGAATGTGTATCGGAGCTTCTTCACCGATGATTCACGGGCGAAGTTCGGGCAGACGATTCGGGATCTGGCGGCGACCGATCGGGCGACGCTGTACCACTGCACCTCAGGTAAGGATCGGACCGGCTGGCTGACGTATGTGGTGTTGCGGGCCGTCGGGGTGCCTGAACAGACTGCGCGGCAGGATTATCTGCTGTCGAATCAGTATCGGGCCGCGGCGGATGCCAAGTTGCGCGAGCAGGTGAAGCAGGCGGGGCTGATGCAGAATCCCGATCTGCTGATTCCGCTGCAAGTGGTCAGCGACGAGTATCTGGATACCGCGATCGCTGCGATGGAGCAGGCTTATGGCGATTTCGGGAAGTTCCTGACGCAGGGCTTGGGCCTTGACGGCGGCACCCTCGTACAACTTCGGAAGAACCTGGTGAGCTAGCGAGAACGGTTCGGGCCCATTCCTTATCCGAAGGGGCGGGCCCGAACCTGCGAGCCGTCGCACAACCAGTCACGATCGCGCACTCCACTCCCCGTACTCACTACACACGATGTGTCCCACGACCATCCTGGCAACGGACGAACAGCCTGTGCGAACTCCTCGCACTATGTGCGACAGCAGAAGTTCAGATCGGGAGCACCATCTCGAAGAGGTCCCATAGCGATACGCCTCCGGTGCCGAAAGCTGTGACCAACGCGTACGCGATAAGAGCGTCCTCCACGGTGGGCTGGCGAACAGTTACCCCGGGATCGCGCACGGTGAATGGCAATGCCCAGACAACCTCGATGTGGTGCGTCCCCGTCAACATGAATTCGCCGAGCACATGCTCGCCCCGATCCCGTTGCCCGACCATCAAGGTGCTGGAGTGCAGATCCGTCGGCATCAGCCGCAAAATCTTGCCATCGACCTCGGCGACCGCGCGATAGGTCCACCGGTAGTAGAAATGCCCGCGCCCGACCGTCAACCTGATCGGGCGATCATTGATCGATGCCCGCAGCCGCTTGGCATTTCGCGTACCGATGGGAACACGCTGACGAGTGCGCGGACCGATCCGCTCGATGGTCACGGCAGTGGCATCGTCGAATACCGGTGTGGCGACCACTCTTTCGTCGGTCCGCGTGATCACGATCTTGCCGAAATGCTCGGTGTCGACGACGAAACGCTCTGGACTGCTCACCCGGCTCCTTCGACGCTAGCGAAACATCCTGCGGTGCTGGGTATCAGCCCGACTTCCTGGCCTGCTCGCGGACCGAACCGGCCAGCGCGTTCGGCATCGGTTCGTGCCGGATATACGAGCGCGTGAAATCACCTGCGCCATGGGAAATGGAGCGCAGATCTATTGCGTAGCGGGTGAGTTCGAGTTCGGGCACCTCGGCGTGGATACGGGTGCGGCCGGTGCCATGCGGTTCGGTGCCGAGGACGCGTCCGCGGCGTCCGGACAGATCGCTGAGTACCGGACCGACATAGTCGTCGGTTACCACCACCCATACTTCGGCGATCGGTTCGAGCAGGTCGATACCGGCGGCGGCCGCGGCCTCGCGCAACGCGAGCGCGCCCGCTGTCTGGAATGCGGCATCTGAGGAATCGACCGAATGCGCCTTGCCGTCGAAGAGGGTCACGCGCATATCGACCAGCGGGTATCCGGCCGCCACGCCGCGCGTGGCCTGGGCGCGGACACCCTTCTCCACCGACGGAATGAATTGTCGCGGTACGACCCCGCCGACCACCCGGTCGACGAATTCGATGCCAGAACCGCCGGGCAGCGGTTCCACTTCGATCTCGCAGACCGCGTATTGTCCGTGCCCGCCCGACTGTTTGACGTGCCTGCCCTTACCGGTTGCCTTGCCCGCGAATGTTTCTCGCAGCGCGACCTTGTGGTCGATCACGTCGACCTGCACGCCGAACCTGGTGCGCAACCGCTCCAGCGCGACATCGCGGTGCGCCTCGCCCAGACACCACAGCACGATCTGGTGGGTGTCGGGGTTCTGTTCCAGCCGGATCGCGGGATCCTCGGCCGCCAGCCGGGCCAGGCCACTGGAGAGCTTGTCCTCATCCGCCTTGCTGCGTGCCTGAATGGCGATGGGCAGCAGGGGATCCGGCATCTGCCATGGTTCGATCAGCAGCGGTGCGGCGGTGCCGGACAGGGTATCGCCGGTTTCCGCGTGGCTCAGTTTGGTGACGTAGGCGATATCACCGGCGATGGCCTGGCCCAGTGGGCGCTGCTGTTTGCCGAACGGTGCGGTGATGGCGCCGATGCGCTCGTCCACATCGTGGCTTTCGTGGCCGCGGTCCTCCAAGCCGTGACCGCAGACGTGCACGGTGTCGTCGGGTCGCAGGGTGCCGGAGAATACGCGGACCAGCGAGACCCGGCCGACGTACGGATCCGAGGCGGTGCGGATCACCTCGGCGGCCAACGTGCCGTCCGGATCGCAGTGCAACGGTGTCGGTGCCGCGCCGTCGGAGGTGTTGACCGCCGAGACCGCATGTTCCGACGGTGTGGGAAATCCGCCGGTGATCAGCTCCAGCAGTTCGATGGTGCCCAGGCCTTGTTTGGCCCCTTCCGGGGCGGGCGCGCCGAACAGGACGGGATGGAAGCTGCCCCGGGCGACCGCGCGTTCGAGGTCCTCGACCAGCGCGGCCAGCTCGATCTCCTCGCCGCCGAGATAGCGCTCCATCAGGGTTTCGTCTTCGCTCTCGGCGATGATGCCCTCGATCAGCCGGTTGCGCGCCTCGTCGAGCAGCGGCAGCTGATCGGCGGATGGTTCGCACTGGACCTCCTCGCCGGAGGAGTAGTCCGCGATGCAGTGCGGCAGCAGCTCGACCAGTCCGGTCACCGGGCGATGACCGTCCGGACTCTTCGGCCCGTACACCGGAAGATGTAGCGGCAGAATGTTTTCCGAGGAACCGCCGCCGAGTACCTGTCGACAGGTCTCGGTCATCTCGTCGAATTCGGCGCGTGCGGTATCGAGGTGGGTGATCACGATGGCCCGCGGCATCCCGACCGCCGCGCACTCCTCCCACAGCGCGCGGGTCGCGCCGCTCACGGCCTCGGCGCCCTCGGCCGCCGAGATGACGAACAGGGCCGCATCCGCCGCACGCAGACCCGCGCGCAGCTCACCGACGAAATCGGCGTATCCGGGGGTATCCAGCAGATTGATCTTTATCCCGTGCCACACCATCGGCACCACCGACAGCTGCACCGATCGGTGCTGGCGGTGTTCGATCTCGTCGTAATCCGATAGTGACGTCCCGTCCTCCACCCGGCCCGCGCGATTCACCGCGCCCGCCGTGAGCGCCAACGCCTCCACCAACGTGGTCTTACCGGACCCGCTGTGCCCGACCAGCACTACATTCCGGATGTCCTCCGGTCGCTGCGCCGTCACACCTCTACCGTTGGTCCCTGCGGACGCACTCGCTTTCTCGACCATGTGTCTCGCTTTCTCGGTCGACACTTACGGTCCTTCGAGCTTCCCACCAGCGGTCGCATCGCGTGCACGGATCGGGCGATCCGATGTGTTCATTTGCGTTTGGGTCGGCGTGTACATGAGGTTCAGGATCCGGTCAGACGGGGTGTACGCGTGCGATGCGACGGTGCGGTCGGCTATTGCGCGTAATCGGGTACGACAGCTCATGGCGCGAGCCGTACCGGCAAATCGGTCGACCGACCAGTCTGCGCGGGACTGGTGAGTGATGCGCGTACATGACCGCCGGGGTATCCGCCCGCAGGTAGACATCATGCGAGCACGGGACAGGTCCGTTGCCCCTTACCTCGCGTACGAAACAGGCGCACAATGATTGCGGTACACCGGTTTCAGGGATTGTTATCGGCGGGTAGCTGGATGTCCGCCGACAATATTCGGACGGGCATCTGCCGTGATGAGAGCGTCCACACACTGGGTCGCGGTGCCTGGATCCGCCGCTGGCATCGCGGCCGCGCTCCGAACCACACTCCATGCCGGGCACCGCGAATGCTGCCTGTAGAGACTATGGCCGCCGCCGGTTCGGCACTATCAATCGAAGGGAAAGCGCCATGTCAGAGCAGAACAAGGCCACCGCCAAGCGCATCTTCGACGCATGGAACGCGCGAGACCTCGATGTATTCGACGAGGTGATCGCGGCTGACTGCATCAACCACGATCCACAGAACCCGTTCGCTGAGGTCCATGGCCCCGACGGCTTCAAAAAGCTCGTGCAGATGTATCTCGCCGCGTTCTCGGATCAACGGTTCTTGGTCAACGAACAGATCGCCGAAGGCGATTTCGTCACTACCCGATGGACGGGCACAGGTACCAACGACGGCGAGATGATGGGCATGTCCCCGACGGGCAAATCAGCGGTCGTTCAGGGAATCACGATCAGTCGCTTCCAGGACGGCAAGATCATCGAAAACTGGGCATGTTGGGACACGCTCGGGATGATGCAGCAACTCGGTGTCGTCCAGGCGGCGCACTCTGCAACCACCTGACTCGCACCGTCTCCTCGCTGCTGTTGGATAAAGTCAAGTGCGGCAGTGAAATTCGAGTGGGCGGTTGTGTACGCCCACTCGGTGCATCTCGCCAGAAATTGGCGGCTCGCCCGCGGCCGCTGCTCTTGACGCTGTCTCCGGGGGAGAAGATCTCGATTCCGCAGGGGATCCGGCCTCCACCCGACCGATAACACCGACCTTGCGGTGTTCAGGATCGCCGCGGCGATGGCTCTGTCGATTTCCGCTGAGCCGAAGCGACAGGGGCCAGGCCGGAGTTGCGCGGGCATCGCAGCTGGGATTTCGCGCCCGAAGCGGCGGCGACCATGTCGAGTGTCGCACCGCCCCGACACGCGCGTCTGTCGCCGCCACGCCGGTGTAGTGACACCTTTTGTCGCCAAAACCACACTCTTACGGTGCCTTTCGAATTTTCGTCAGGCGGTCGCGCTGAATACCGTTGGTGGGTCGACTGCGCGGACGAGAGGGAGGGTGACCTCGATGCTGGTTGTCAACGAACGGGCGGCGGTTACGCGATCCGAGCAGTGCGTGCTCGACTGGATGCGAACGTGGACCGGTCAATATGTCATTGTGGGGCTTGCTATTTCGGGATGGCACCGGCCCGACCGCAACTCCGGGGAGACTGTGCGGGAGGCGGGTCTGGTGGTGTTCACACCACGCGCGATGATCGTGATCGAAGCCGAGGAGACCGCCGCCGAAGTGGCTACCGGGGTTTCGGGCCCGACCGACGGGCGCTCGCGGCTCCTCGAGTTCCAGGGCGATCCGGTTCCTGTCCGCGATTGCGACACCAGTCCGTTCGACCGAGCGACGAGCCATGTGCTCGATCTCGAGGAGTTGGTGCACAAGCGGCAACCGGACGCCTTCGTCGACGGGTTGGTCGTGGTTGTGCCGCCTCGGGACGCGTCGGTCATGCTGGATATCGAAGCGTCCGAGCATGGCAACTGTGTGGTCCTCGGGTCGTCGGCCGGGTTGCGGGCTTGGTTTCATCGGACGGCTAATCGGAAGCTGATCTGGACCGCGGAGCAGGTGCATGCGCTACTCGGCGAGCTTCACCTGTCGCACGTGGTCACCGTCGAGGATCTCGCGGCCGAGGGATTTCCGTCAGAGTCGGGACGGCGTATGCGTTCGGAATCCAGGGCGCTGGTCGGCGCTGCCCGCGCGTCTGCTCCGCTCAGTGCTATCGCTGCGCCGGTCGGCAGCTCGAGTGTGGCTGCCGGACAGCCGGATGCGGATGGGCTCTCCGAACCACGGTTCGAGTCGGCCCTGCCGCGGCCTTCCGATATCACCGAAGTTCTTGTCGACGATCATTCGACAACGACGGTGGACAACTCGACGGCGCTGGTCGGAGCGGTATCACTGTCGAAGCACGATGGGCCGCAGTCCGTTTCGTCCGCGATAGGGAATACGGGGACAGTATCCGCCGGACTGCAGCCGCCTCCCTCGGCTCCGTACCCGCCATGGCTCGCAGCCGATATCGCCAGGGCTCAGGCGAGGGGTGCGCAACGCTCGCGGCTTGCGGTTCGCTCGGATGCGGGGCACGTATCCGTGCCACCGGCAGAGCCGGAACCGATCGCCGCTGTCGATGCCGTTCAGGCGCGGTCGGCACCGCCGTCGTCGCCCGACGCCGACGCGTGGTCGTCGTGGGTCGACTCCGACCCGCAATCGATGCCGACTCCACCACAGGCTGAGCCGGAACCCATGCGGCCGACAACCCCGCGGCAGACGGCCCCGCCCGCCGCCGAGCGGTCGAACCAGGATTCGGCTCGCCGACGGGTGTCCGCAGTACGCACGCGTACGTCGACCGCACTGGCGAAAGGACTCGAGCTCATCCCCGGCCTACCGCAACACCTCGCGACCTTGCTGATCGTCGCGGTCGTCATCGGCACGATCTGGATCCTGGTTTCCGCGGGTGTGAACGAGCGCGGTAGCGCCGTTCAGCCGCGCCCCGTGCCGAGTACCGAACCAGCTGCCCCGGTGGCACCGCAGGCTCCGGCTCAGCCCGAACCGCGGTGCTTCCCGTTCCAGCCGGGATGTTGATCGACTAGCCGCCGAAGCGGGCCAATACGGAGCTGGCCTCCTGTGCGGCGGTGCCCTCCGCTGCGAGATGTGCCATGGCAGGCGAGATTTCGCGACCGTGGTGGGCCATTGCCTGGGCGTAGAGGCGGCCCGCGCGGTACGAGGAGCGGACCAGCGGCCCGGCCATGACACCGGCGAACCCGATTTCCTCGGCCATGCGCGAGTGCTCGACGAATTCCTCCGGCTTGACCCAGCGGTCCACCGGATGGTGGCGCGGCGAGGGCCGTAGGTATTGGGTGATGGTGAGGATGTCGCAACCGGCCTCGTGCAGGTCGCGCATGGCCTGGGTGACTTCCTCAGGGGTTTCGCCCATGCCGAGGATCAGGTTCGACTTGGTGACCAGGCCGTCTTCCCGGGCGGCGGTCAGCACGGCGAGGGAGCGCTCGTAGCGGAACGCCGGGCGGATCCGCTTGAAGATGCGCGGCACCGTCTCCAGGTTGTGCGCGAGCACCTCAGGGCGTGACGAGAAGACCTCGGCCAACTGCTCGGGGACCGCGTTGAAGTCCGGGATGAGCAGTTCGACGCCGGTGTTCGGGTTCAAAGCCTTGATGGCGCGGACGGTTTCGGCGTAGAGCCAGGCGCCACCATCGTCGAGATCGTCGCGCGCGACGCCGGTGATGGTGGAGTAGCGCAGGCCCATCGCCTGGACGCTTTCGGCGACCCGGCGCGGCTCGTCGCGATCGAGTGCGGCGGGTTTGCCGGTGTCGATCTGGCAGAAGTCGCAACGGCGGGTGCACTGTTCGCCGCCGATGAGGAAGGTGGCCTCACGGTCTTCCCAGCATTCGAAGATGTTGGGACAACCCGCCTCCTCGCACACCGTGTGCAGGCCTTCGCGTTTCACCAGGCCCTTGAGTTCGGTGTACTCGGGGCCCATCTTGGCTCGGGTCCGAATCCATTGAGGCTTGCGCTCGATCGGGGTCTCCGCGTTGCGCGCCTCGATGCGTAGCAGTTTGCGTCCTGCCGGTGCTGAAGCTGAGGTCACTCGATCGACCTTACGCCTGCCGTGCGCCGCCGTCGGATGCAGTCCGTCACTGTTCCGGGCAACGCGACAGCTGCCGACTCATTCGGCTTTCGCGGACTCCACGGCCGGTGCGGCGCGGACGATGTCGCGTGCGGTCACCGGGAGCTCGCCATTGAGCGCGCGGGTGATCGCATCGGCGACGAGCGGCTTGACTTCGGCCACCGTGACCTCGCGACCGAGTTCGCGCGTCAGCGTGGTGACACCGGCGTCGCGGATGCCGCACGGGACGATCGCCTGGAAGCCGTCGAGCGCGGAATTGCAGTTGAGCGAGATGCCGTGCAGCGCAACGCCCTGTTGCACCCGCACGCCGATCTGGGCGACCTTGCGCTCGGAATAGAGCTCGGTCGCGGCCAGCCAGACACCCGAGCGGCCCTCGACTCGCCCGCAATCCAGGCCGAGGCCGGTGCAGACGGTGATCAGCGCTTCTTCCAGCCTGCGCACGTAGTGCACGACATCCACCGGCTCGGCGAGCCGCACGATCGGGTAGCCGACCAGTTGGCCCGGACCGTGCCAAGTGATCTTGCCGCCGCGATCGACCTGCACCACCGGGCTGCCGTCGATCGGCAGATCCTCGGCCTCGGTGCGGCGACCAGCGGTATAGACCGACGGGTGCTCCAGCAAGAGCAGATGGTCGGAGCCCTCCCCGGCGGCCCGCTGCGCGGCGATCGATCGCTGCATCTCCCAGGCGCTGTGGTAATCGATGAGTCCGAGATCCTCGACCACGATCGGGGTCGTATCGAATCTGGCGGACCAGGTGGTGCGCGTGTCGTTCACGTCCTCGACGGTACGCCGAGTGTGTCGATTCGATAAACCAACCCGATGTGGGCGATGCCACAGGGTTGCCAGGTTTGGCATCGGTGCAAGTGGGTGCACTCGTCCGTGCGGCTCAGTCGCCCTCGACCGGCAGCGTCAGCTGCATCAGCGTCAGATCCATCCAGCGACCGAATTTGCGGCCCACTTCCGGCAGTTCCCCGACCGTGCGGAAATCGAATCGCTCGTGCAGCGCGATCGAACCGGTATTGCCGGATTCGATGGCAGCGACCATGGCGTGCACGGTACCCGCTTGGCGGGCACGCTCGATCAGCTCGGTGAGCAGGGCACTCGCAATTCCGCGGCGGTGGAAACGCTCGGCGACGTAGACCGAATTCTCCACGGTGAAGCGGTAACCCGATCGGGTCCGCCATGGGCCGTAGCTGGCGTAACCGGCGACCTCGCCGCCGATATCGGCGACCAGAATCGGCAGCCCGGCGGCGGTGCGGTCGCGGAACCAGGCGCGCCTGTCGTCGAGATCGACCAGCTCGTGATCCCAGATGGCAGTGGAGGTGGCGATATTCGTGTTGTGGATGACCAGGATCTCGGGCAGATCGCCCGCGCGCGCGTCACGGATGACGGTGGCGGGTCGGGTGTCCAGCTCGGTCATCGATCTACTCCATGGGGTCTTCGGATGCGGCGTCAGCGGTCGTCGTCGTGGCCGAGGGCGGCCGCCAGCGCCGCGCCGATCGTCTGGTGCTGGAACGGATACCCCGCCTGCTCCAGTGCCGTCGGAATCGCGCGCGGCCCGTTCAGGATCGCCTCTTCGGCGAATTCGCCGATCAGCGCGCGTAATGCGAACGCGGGCACCACGAATGGAGTCGGTCGGTGCAGCACACGACCCAGTGCCCGATTGAATTCGGCATTGGTGACCGGTGCCGGACCGACGGAATTGATCGGCCCGGCAATGCTGTCGTGGGTGAGCGCGAAGATGATCGCGCCGATCTCGTCGGCCATCGAGATCCACGGCGTGTACTGCCGTCCATTGCCGAGTCGCCCGCCGAGGCCGAGCGAATACAGCGGCTGCAGCATGCTGAGCATGCCACCGTGATGGGACAGCACCACGGCACTGCGCAGCAGCACCGTGCGCACGCCCGCGTCGACGGCGGGTTTGGTCGCGGCCTCCCAATCCCGGCAGAGGGTGGCGAGGAAACCCGTTCCCGCGGGGGTGGTTTCGTCGACCACGCGGTTGCCGGTGGCGCCGCCGTAGTAGTGCACGCCGCTGGCATTCACCAGCACCGGCACACCAGCGGCGGCGACCGCATTGGCCAGGACATCGGTCGGGGTGAGCCGACTGTCACGCAGCTCCTGTTTGTAGCTGCCGTTCCAGCGCCGTCGTCCGATGCTCGCCCCGCAGAGGTTGACCAGTGCGTCGGCGCCCCGCAGGGCCCGCTCGTCCAGATCGGCGCGAGCGGGATCCCAGCGGTGTTCGTCCGGCGCGTTGGGTGAACGGCGTACCAATCTGGCGACTTCGTGCCCCTCGCGGCGCAGCGCCGCGACGAGTGCCGTCCCGATCAGCCCGGACGAACCGGCGATCACCACTTTCATACGCGACAGACGACCCTTTCCGACTAGAGACCGAGGTCCGCCTCGAACGCCGCTTCCTCGAGCCGGTGCCGGATCGTGGTCAGGAAGCGACCGGCGTCGGCACCGTCGATGAGGCGGTGATCGTAGGTGAGTGGCAGGTAGCACATGGACCGAACGCCGATGGACTCGTTGCCGGTCTCATCGGTGACCACCACCGGACGCTTGACGATCGCACCCGTGCCGAGCATGCCCGCCTGCGGCGGAACCAGGATCGGGGTGTCGAACAGCGCGCCCTGGCTGCCGATATTGGTGATGGTGAAGGTGCCACCGGCCAGCTCGTCCGGCTTGAGGCCGCCGGTGCGGGCGCGGTTGGCGATATCGGCGATGGCGCGGGCCAGTCCGGCCAGCGACAGGTCGCTGGCGTTGTGGATCACCGGGGACAGCAGACCCTGCTCGGTGTCGACGGCGATGCCGAGGTGCACCGAGGCGTGGTAGGTGATCTCCTTGGTGGACTCGTCGTAGCTGGCGTTCACATTCGGGTGCACGCCGAGCGCCTCGACGACCGCCTTGGCGAAGAACGGCAGGAACGTCAGGTTGACGCCCTCGCGGTCCTTGAACGCGGCCTTGGCCTGGCTGCGCAGCGCCGCGATCTTGGTGACATCCGCCTCGTGCACCTGGGTCAGCTGCGCGGTGGTCTGCAGCGATTCCCGGGTCTTGGTGGCGGTGATCTGGCGGATGCGGCTCGCCTTCTGCACGGTGCCGCGCAGGTGCGCCAGCTGCGACGGGGCCGCGGGGGCGGGCGCCTTCGCAGCCGGTGCGGCCGCCGCGGGGGCGGCTGCGGCCGGAGCCGGTGCCTTCTTGGCCTCGACGGCGGCGAGCACATCCTGCTTGCGGATGCGTCCGCCGACACCGGAACCGGTGACGGTGGCGAGGTTGACGCCGTTCTCCTCGGCCAGCTTGCGGACCAGCGGGGTGACGTACGGGGTCGCGCCGTTGCCGGAGGTGTCCGGGGTCGGCGCCGGAGCCGTGGCGGCCGGCGCCGGAGCAGGCTTGGGAGCCGGGGCAGGTGCCGGAGCGGCGGCCGCGGGAGCCGGAGCCGGTGCGGGAGCCGGGGCTGCCGGGGCCGGTGCGGGGGCGGCGGGTGCTGGTGCGGCGGCCGCGGGGGCGCCGCTGCCGATCACGCCGAGCTGTCCACCCACGGCGACGACATCGTCTTCCTGCGCGGAGATTTCCAGCAGGGTGCCCGCGACGGGCGAGGGGATCTCGGTGTCGACCTTATCGGTGGAGACCTCGAGTAGCGGCTCGTCGACGGCGACCTGGTCACCGACCTGCTTGAGCCAGCGGGTGACGGTGCCCTCGGTGACCGACTCACCGAGTTCCGGCATCTTGACCGGGGTGCCCGACGCGGCGGCCGGGGCGGGGGCGGCAGGAGCCGCGGGGGCGGGGGCCGCAGCGGCGGCGGCCGGCGCGGGGGCCGGTTCCGGCTCCGGTGCGGGGGCGGGTGCAGGCGCGGCTTCAGGTGCGGGTGCGGCGGCGGGCGCGGGCGCTTCGCCGGCTTCGCTGATCACGCCGAGCTCACCGCCGACCTCGACGACGTCATCCTCGGCGGCGACGATCTTCGACAACACACCCGCCGCTGGCGACGGGATCTCGGTGTCGACCTTATCGGTGGAGACCTCGAGCAGTGGCTCGTCGACCTCGACCGTGTCTCCTTCCTGCTTCAGCCACCTGGTCACCGTTCCCTCGGTGACGCTCTCACCAAGAGCCGGCATCTGGACGGAGAAGGCCATGTCCGTTGACTCCTCTGACTGCTCGACGGGTTCTACAACAGTTGATCTCACTGCGAACACCCACCGCGGGTCGCGATGGGTGTCCGAAAGCCACCGATCATTGTGCGTGGCACCGGAGATCTGTGTGGTTCTTGTACCGCGATCCATCCTTGCACTCGCCCGCGAGACGTGTAGCACAGGGCAGCGAACTACACAGGGCTGGCAAGATGGAATGACCGATGCCGAGCACTCGGTCACCGGTGGAAGGAGGTCGGCGTCGTTGGGTTTGCTGGATCGTTTCCGAGGCGGCGCGGCCCGGGGAGGCAGGGCTTTACGTGCGGGTTCGGGTAGCGGCGATGATGCGCGCTATCTCGCCGAGTGGGTACGTACCCATACCGGGGTGGAGGGCTACGTGGAGCCCAAGACAACCGTGACCGATGTCACTGTCGTATTGGTCGCCGCCGATGGCGAATGGACTCGTCGCGTCGTCGGCGAGCGCGGCGCGCAGCGGCTAGCCGGAGATTTGCGGATTCCCGTTTACGACGTCCGCAAGACCGGTTATCCGCAACGGATGCGCGACTACGACGCCCGCAAGCGGATCGAGCGCCAGCGGGCGCTGGAACGCGAATTGGGCGATTTGTAGGACTTTCGTTCAATTTGTTCGCGGCCCGCCGGGTGCGACGCCCGGGAATCCGGACGCCGCACCGGCATTCGATTACTCCGTCGCGTCCTCGTGCGCGATGTCCTCGATCACCGAGACCAGGGTGCGGACCGGAACCCCGGTGCCGCCCTTGCCGATGTAGCCGAACGGGCCGCCGGTGTTGTAGGCCGGACCCGCGACGTCCAGATGCGCCCACTGCACACCCTCCGGGACGAACTCCTTGAGGAAAATCGCGGCCGAGAGCATGCCGCCCCAGCGGTGCGATGCGACATTCGCCAGATCGGCGACCTTGGAGTTCAGATCGGCGCGCAGTTCGGCGGGCAGCGGCATGGCCCAGCCGTTTTCACCGGCCAGCCGCGACAGCCGCGCGACGCGGTCGCGGAAATCGTCGGTGCCCATCACGCCGGGGGTGCGGGTGCCGAGCGCGACCATCTGCGCGCCGGTGAGGGTGGCGACGTCGATGAGGTACTCCGGATCGTCCTCGCCCGCCCGCACGATGGCGTCGGCCAGGATCAGGCGGCCCTCGGCATCGGTGTTCAGCACCTCGACGGTCTTACCGCCGTACTGGGTGAGCACATCGCCGGGGCGCTGCGCGGTGGCCGACGGCATGTTCTCGGCCATCGGCACGGTCGCGATCACGGTGACCGGCAGTTCCAGCTTGGCGGTGGCGATGGTCGCGGCGATGACCGCGGCGGCGCCCGCCATATCGGAGGTCATATTCTCCATATTCGCGGCGGGCTTGATGGAGATGCCGCCGGTGTCGAAGGTGATGCCCTTGCCGATGAGCGCGATCTTCTTGGCGCCGCCGTTGTAGGTCAGGCGTACCAGGCGCGGCTGGCGCGAAGAGCCTTTGCCGACGCCGAGCACGCCGCCGTAGCCGCCGTCGGCCAGCGCCTGCTCGTCGAGCACCTCCACCCGCAGACCCGCCGCCTCGGCCAAAGCCTTCGCGCGGGTGGCGAATTCGGCCGGGTACAGGTGACTCGGCGGAGTGTTGACGAAATCGCGTGCGGTGGCGATGGATTCGGCGATCACCCAGTCGTGGCTGAAGCCCTTGCGGTAGGACACGCTGGGATCGCCGACCAGGAGTTCGACTTTGCGCACCGGCTGCTCGTCCGGCTTGCCGTCGGCACTGTCGGATTTGAACGCGGTGAAGGTGTACGCGCCGAGGAAGAACCCTTCGGCGGTCGGGCCGATGCCGCCCTCGAGGCCCGACAGCGTCGTCACGGCCCGGCCGACACCGGTCAGCGCACGTCCCGCGACACCGGCCGAGCGGCGGATCTGTTCGGCATCGATCTTGTCCGCGGCGCCGAGTCCGACGGCGAGCACGCTCTTCACATCGAGGCCGACGGGGGCGGGAATCCGTGTGAGCTCCTCGGCCTTACCCTTCGCGCCGACGGCGCGCAGCTGTTCCTGCAGCGCCGCGCGGACCTCCGGGGCGAGGATGTTGTCGACGAATTCGTCCTCCAGTGTGGCGATCGTCGGGCCGTCGTCACCGGACACCAGGCCGATCACCAACACATCGGTGTCGGCGCTGATGGTGTCGACCAGGTCCAGTTCCGGTCCGAGCGAGCGATCTGCAACAGCGGTCATGAGCACAGGCTATTCGGTCTGCTCCGGGTCGCGCATCGCGACGCCACCGCCGGGCTAAGCTCGGCCGGTGACCGATGCGAACCTGCTGCAAGGCCCGATCCATGGTGTCCACGTCGAACTCGGGGCGAAGTTCGCACCGTTCGGCGGATGGGAAATGCCGGTGTCATACGCGGGGACGGTCGGCGAACATCAGGCGGTTCGCACGACCGTCGGCCTCTTCGATGTGAGTCACCTCGGCAAGGCCACTGTCCGCGGCGCGGGCGCGGCGGATTTCGTGAACTCGACGCTCACCAACGACCTCGGTCGGATCCGGCCGGGCAAGGCGCAGTACACGCTGTGCTGCGCGCCCGACGGTGGTGTGATCGACGATCTGATCGCGTATTACGTCAGCGATGACGAGATCTTCCTGGTGCCCAATGCCGCCAACACGGCCGCGGTGGTCGCGGAACTGCAGAAGGTCGCGCCGGACGGCATCACGGTCACCGACGAGCACCGCGAGTACGGGGTGTTCGCGGTGCAGGGACCGCGCTCGACGGAGGTGCTCACCGCGCTCGGGCTGCCGACCGATATGGAGTACATGGCCTACGCGGACGCCGAATGGGACGGCCGCCGGATTCGGGTCTGTCGCACCGGATACACCGGCGAACACGGTTACGAACTGTTGCCGCGGTGGGCCGATGCCGAGCCGCTGTTCCGCGCGCTCGTCGAGCAGGTCCGCGCGCACGATGGGCAGCCCGCCGGGCTCGGCGCCCGCGATACGTTGCGCACCGAAATGGGTTATCCGCTGCACGGACATGAACTGTCGCTGGAGATTTCGCCCGTGCAGGCGCGCTGCGGGTGGGCGATCGGGTGGAAGAAGGCCGAGTTCTGGGGTAAAGCCGCACTGGAGCAGGAGAAGTCGACCGGTCCGCGTCGAATCCTGTTGGGGCTGAAGGCACTTGATCGAGGTGTACTGCGCCAGGGCCAGGCCGTGCTGCGTGCCGGTGCACCCGTCGGCGAAACCACCTCCGGTACCTTCTCGCCGTCGCTGCAGATCGGTATCGCCCTCGCCCTGCTCGATACCGAGGCGGGCCTCGAACCCGGCGCGCAGGTCGAGGTCGACGTGCGCGGCCGCCGCCTGCGCTGCGAGGTCGTGCGTCCGCCGTTCGTCGACACGAAAACCAAGTAGTCGGCGTCTCGCTGTGCACTGCGGATGTCGGCAGGTGACGCTGGGACATTCGCGGCGCGCCGACACTCGCACCGCGGCGAAATCGCGCCCGATAGGATCTGCCTCATGACCGTTGCCGCACAGTTCACCCATGTTCCGCATCCCGCGCCCACCCCGGCGCAGCGGGTACAGGAGATTCTGGCGGCACCGGGCTTCGGACGCTTCTTCACCGACCATATGGTCTCCATCGACTACACCGAGGGCGAAGGCTGGGGCAATGCCAGGGTCGAGCCGTACGGGCCGTTGGCGATGGATCCGGCGACGATGGTGTTCCACTACGGCCAGGCCATCTTCGAGGGTCTGAAGGCCTACCGGCAGAACGACGGCAGCGTCTCCTGCTTCCGCATCGACGCGAATGCGACGCGCTTCCGCAAGTCCGCGCGCCGGATGGCGATGGCGGAACTGCCCGAGGAACTATTCATCGAATCCGTGCGTCAGTTGCTCGAGGTCGACGGCGGCTGGGTGCCCGCGGCCGGTGGTGAGGAGTCGCTGTACCTGCGGCCGTTCATGTTCGCCACCGAGGCCGGGCTCGGCGTGAAGCCCGCCTCCGCCTACAAATACCTGCTGTTGGGATCGCCTGCGGGCGCGTACTTCCCGCGCGGTGTGAAACCGGTGCGGGTCTGGCTGTCGACCGAATACGTGCGAGCCGCACCGGGCGGTACCGGTGAGGCGAAGGTCGCAGGCAACTACGCGGCCTCGCTGCTGGCGCAGGCGCAGGCCTCCGAGAAGGGCTGCGATCAGGTCGTCTGGCTCGATGCCTGTGAGCGCCGCTATGTCGAGGAGATGGGTACCAACAACCTGTTCTTCGTCTTCGGCTCCGGTTCCGAGGCGCGGCTGGTCACCCCGGAACTGTCCGGATCGCTGTTGCCGGGCATCACCCGCGATTCGCTGCTCACCCTCGCCGCCGATTCGGGCTATGTGGTCGAGGAGCGCAAGGTTTCGGTGGAGGAGTGGCGCAAGGGCGCCGAATCCGGTGAGATCACCGAGGTTTTCGCCTGCGGCACCGCCGCCGTGATCACACCCGTCGGCTGGGTTCGTTCCGCCGATGGTGAGTTCGCCGTCGGCGGTGGTGAACCGGGCGAGGTCACCATGGCGCTGCGTGACACCCTCACCGGGATCCAGCGCGGCACCTTCGCCGATATCCACGGGTGGATGCGCGGCATGTGACTGCGGCAGTCTCGTGAACGCCGCAGCCGTGTGCCCTTCGTGGTTCAGCTGGGCATGAAGGTGCGCCATTCCTCCAGGGTTTGCGGGCGCATGACGTAGTTGGCGTCCTTGACGGTGGAGAGGGTGGCGGAGGGGTCCTGGGAATACCAGTGACCGGGGTAGACGACCGGGTCGCCCGATAGGTCGGCTAGGTAGCGCAGGCTACGGAACATGGCGTCGGAGTCGCCGCCGGGGAAGTCGGTGCGGCCGCAGCCGTCGATGAACAGGGTGTCGCCCGCGATGAGGCGATTGTCGAACAGGAAGCACTGGCTGCCGGGGGTGTGGCCGGGGGTGTGCAGCAGCTCGATATCGAAGGCGCCGACGCTGACCTTGTCGCAGTGCTCGTGTCCGGTGAGTTCGCTGGGCGCGATGCCGGTGACATCGGCGACCCAGGACAGTTCCTCGGCATTGACGTGCACCGGAACGCTCGTCTTTTCGAGCAGCTCCCGCACCCCGCGCAGGGTGAATCCCAGCATGGTGCCGCCGACATGGTCCGGGTGGTGATGGGTGGCGAGCACCCCGGTCAGCCGCAGCCCGTCCGCCTCGGCGATATCCACCAGATCGCCCGCCGCATACGCCGGATCCACCACCACACACTCGCCGGTCTCCCGATCGCCGATCAGGTACGCGAAATTTCGCATCTGCGTCGCGATCGGATCACCCACGGCAAAATCTCGACCGGACAGCAGTTGACGAAAATACAGACGCTCGGAGGACATACCGTCCACTGTATTGCCTGACCCAGACAATGCGCGCACCGTGCCAGCTATCTCGGCGCGGCAGTACGTCCGCATGCGAGTGCCGACATCCTCGTGTGCGTGATAAGCGGACCGACGAAGCTGCGGTGGTGGTGGCGCTGGCCCGATGCGAGTGAATATCGCCGCCGTTTGGGCCCGAGCGTTCACCTTTCCGCCGAGTCCGCACACCTCGGCACTGCGTTCGGGGCGATGTACGGGATCGCGATCACCGAAATATCCAGGGCGGCACGGTAAGACGTTGCTGGCACGAGTCGGCCGAGTCAAGTGCCCGAGGCCAGTCCTGCGGCGGTGATGGCACGGATATCTCTAGTGTGACGCTGCGGATATCGCCGGTTTTGCCGCCGAAGGTGGGTGAAGTGTGCAATGACAGAGGCCGAAACGTCCGGGGCGGCATCGTAATTCAGGTATTCGCTTGTGCTTGGTGGGCGTTGGCCGACTCAGGCGCCCAGGGTCAGTCCGGCAGCGGTGATGGCGACGGATATCTCGAGTGTCGCGCCGAGGATGTCGCCGGAGAGGCCGCCGAAGCGGTGCGTGCTGTGTCGAATCAGTAGGGCTGAAATGCCCAGGGCGACAAGGACAACGGCGGGGCCGAGCCAGCGGTGTTCCGGGACGGCGAGTATGCCCGCGGCAACGGCGAGTGCGGACCAGAGTGCGATGGTGATCGGGTGCTGGGTCCCGGCGACCAAAGCGCCGAAGCCGGTGCCGGGAGCAGCGGCGGTGCCGCGCCGACATGCGAGGACCACCACCACTCGGCCGACGGCCACCGCGAGCAGCACCGCGAACCAACGCTCGGCCTGGGCCAGCGCGGCGAACGAAAACGCTTGGATCCCAACGGCGAACACAATTGCCGCCACCCCGAACGGCCCCGTGTCACCACTCTTCGATATCTCCCTGGCCCGCTCGGGCGAACCATAGGACCCCAGCCCGTCCACCGTGTCGGCCAACCCATCCAGATGCATCCCCCGAGTGCTGAGCGCCAACCCGGCAACCACCACCAGCCCCGCGACCGCCGCGCTCGCCCCACCCCACACCAGCACCCACAGCAACCCGACCCCGGCCGCCCCGAGTCCCACGCCCACCAACGGCGCCAACGCAATCGCCCGCCCCGCCGCGCTCCGATCGACACGCTCCGGCCCCCGCACCGGCAGCACCGTCAGCCACGACACCGCAAGCCGCACACCGTTCATATTTGCCGACCTGTAATCGCTCGACCCTCGTCATCGTCGGATCCACGCAGCGAAACTGCCCTCGCGCCCGCCGTACGCCGCGCACCGTTCATGCCGAGCGTTCCGTCGGCTCGGAGTGCCAGGTCCGCATGTCGCTCGATGCGTGTGTTTCCGCTAGCGGCCGGGATCCTGCAGAACGGGATCGTCTGCTGATGATGGCGGTCGTCGCGGTGCTTCCGACCGAGAGCGCGGTCCGCTGGTCCGAGGTGCGAGTTTCGCTCGTCGCTGGAGGCGCGGGCAGCCAAGGTCTACTTCCGCAAGTCCGGTTGCGCGGTCGCTTCGGCGGCGATGCTGGTCCCGGCTTCGGCTTCGGCTTCGGCTTCGGCTTCGGCTTCGGCTTCGGCTTCGGCTTCGGCGGCCGAATCGGCTGTGCTCACACCGGCTTCGGCGAAGGTGGCCATTTCGGCGAGGGCGGCTACGGCGGCGCGGAGGACGGGGAGGGCGGTCAGGGCGCCGGATCCTTCGCCGAGGCGCATGTCCAGGTCGAGTAGGGGCTCGAGGCGGAGGTGGCGCAGGGCGAGGGTGTGTGCGGGTTCGGTGGAGCGGTGGCCCGCGAGCCACCAGGCGCTGGCACCGGCGGCCAGGTCCTCGGCGACCAGGGCGGCCGCGGTGACGACTACGCCGTCGAGGATGACCGGAGTCCGTCGGGTCGCGGCCTGCGCGAGGAATCCCGCCAGGGCGGCGAAGTCGGCGCCCGCGGCTACCCGCAGCAGTTCGACCGGATCCTTGGCGACCGGGCGGGCGCGGCGCATGGCATCGCGGATCGCGGCGACCTTGCGGATCCAGCCCGCATCGTCCACGCCGGTGCCCCGGCCGACAGCGGCGATGGGTTCGGTATCGGTGAGCGTCGCGATGAGGACGGTGGCGGGTGTCGTATTGCCGATGCCCATATCGCCCGCGATGAGCAGGTCGGCGCCCGCATCGATCTCGTCGTCGGCGATCGCCTTGCCTGCGGCGAGCGCGGCATGGATCTCGTCCTCGCTGAGCGCGTCTTCGCGATCGATCGCCCCGCTAGAGCGCCGCACCTTGTGCTTGGCGACCTGTGGATCGGTATCGGCGTCGACGGAAATATCGACGACCCGCACGCTCGCACCCGCCACTGCGGCCAGCGTATTCACCGCCGCACCACCGCCGAGGAAATTGGCGACCATCTGCGCGGTCACCTCACTCGGATAGGCCGAAACGCCGTGGCGCGCAATGCCGTGATCTCCGGCGAACACCACTACCCGCGCCCGCTCGAACTGCTTCGGCGGGCACACACCTTGACACGCCGACACCCAATTGCCGAGTGTCTCGAGCCGCCCGAGCGCCCCACCGGGTTTGGTCAGCTGCGCCTGCCGCTGCTCCGCCGCCGCCCGAACCCCCGCATCGGGTGGCACAACCGGTCCGAATCCGTCTGTCACTATCGAGCCTTTCCGGGTCGGGGCAGTTCATTCCTACACCGCGCAGTCCATACCGGGCCCAATCTTGCCGCCACACCCGCCGGTCCGCACCACCCACCCCGCACCTGATGCCTCGTCCCGCGTGCTCGCTGTCGGACCGGACGGTCCGACGGCGCGGTGTGCACGGCTGGCGCGACACCCCGTAGGGCGCGGCTCCCGCTGGTGACGCGACCTGATCGCCGCGGCCGTGCGGCCCTATTTCAGGCGGACTGCACCACCCGTGCCCTACCTGATGCCTCGTCCCGCGTGCTTGCGGTCGGACCCGACGGTCTGCACGGTGCATCCTGCACGGCTGGCGCGACACCACACAGAGCGTGGCTCCCGCTGGTGACGCGACCTGATCGCCGTGGCGGTGCGCTCGTATTTCAGGTGGACTGCACCACCTAGGCCCTACCTGATGCCTCGTCCGCGTGCTTGCGGGTCCACTCGGCCTCCGCATGACGCCATGCGACACCCGTTAGGTGCCAGCTCTCACGGGTGATCCGCAGTGCGTGGTCGCCGCGGCAGATGCCTGCACCGCATTGGACCGCGGTGCCCTGCAGTTGGCCGAGGTCGCGACGTCATCGCGGCTGCCGTGCCGTCCTATTTCAAGCGGAGGGGAAGCCCGGCGACAATTAAGAAGGCTTCATCGCAGGTTTGCGCGAGGCGCTGGTTGAGGGTCCCGATCTCGTCGCGGAAAAGGCGGCCGGAGCGGGTGGCGGGGATGACGCCCATACCTACCTCGGGGGTCACGATCACCAAGCGGCCGAGGTAGGCACTGACGGCGGCGACCAAGGCGTCCGTGTCCGAGGCGATGGTGCCGCGCGGGGCATCCCAGGCCTCGCGCGCGTCGATGCGGGCGGTGAGCCAGGTCCCGATATCGTCGATCAGTGTGGTTCCGGCCGGGGGAGCGGCGGTGAGAACCGTTGCCGGATCAGCGCTTTCGAGGACCGTCCAGTCCGCGGGCCTGCGGTCGCGGTGGCGGGCGATGCGCTCGGCGAAGTCGAGATCTGCCGGATCGGGAATCGCGGTGGCGATATAGCGCACCGGGCCGCCCTCGGCCGCCAACACTTCGGCGAATGCCGACTTACCGGATCGCGCGCCGCCGAGCACGAGGATGCGGTGCGCGCGGCTGCTGGTAGATGAGCGATCCGACACGGCAGCACCGTATCAATCCGCCGCGCTCATGCCTGCACCTCGCTGGCGCTCGGTTCCGGCATGACCGCTTCGGCGGCTGTGTTGATAGTTCGCTCGCTCCGCTCGCTCAGGCGCGCTGCTCGGTGGCCTCAGCGCCGCCGAACCGGCGGCGATACTCGGTCGGCGCGATACCGACGACCTTCTGGAAGTGATGCCGCAGCAGCGCACCGGATCCGAAACCGGCTTGTGCGGCAATCTGTTCCAGCCCTTCGTCGGTGTCCTCCAGCAGATGCTTGGCGTACAGCACGCGCTGATTGGTCAGCCATTTCACCGGTGTGGTTCCGGTTTCGGCGGCGAAGCGGCGGGCGAAGGTACGGGTGGACATCATCGAACGCGCGGCCAGATCGTCGATGGTGTGCGGCAGGTCGAGATTCTCGTTCATCCACTGCAGCGTGGAGCTGAGACTGTCGGAGGTGCATTCGGGCACCGGACGCTCGATGAATTGGCGCTGTCCGCCGTCACGCTGCGGCGGCACCACCATCCGGCGGGCGATCGCATTCGCGACGGAACTGCCGATCTCCCGGCGCACCAGATGCAGGCAGGCGTCGATGCCCGCGGCCGTGCCCGCCGAGGTGATCAGATTGCCCTCGTCGACGAACAACACATCGGGATCGACCGTGGCCCGCGGAAACCGCGCCGCCAACTGGTCGACATAGCGCCAATGTGTGGTGCACTTGCGACCGTCGAGCAGACCGGCCGCCCCGGCCAGGAACGCACCGGAACATACGGTGAGCACGATCGCCCCACCATCCGACGCGTCCCGTATCGCGTCGACGACTCGCGGATCGAGCCCCTGTTCCAACGCCGATGCGGGAAAGGCCGGAATCGCCACCAGATCCGCCTTCGCCAACTCCTCCAGTCCGAACTCCGGTGTGACGGTGATACCGGGGGTCGTGGACGGCAGCGGCTTCCCCGGCTCGGCCCCGCACACCTTGAAATCGAATCCGGGCAGTCCGTCCGCGGTCCGATCGAGCCCGAAGACCTCACAGACCACGCCGAATTCGAACATGGCCAGGCGCTCCGACAGCACCACCGCGACCTTGGACAGCATGCGGACAGCGTACCTGGCTGAATCTTTACGAACAATGTCAGAACAGCCACTTTCGGCGGTAAATCACCGAGCGCAAAATTACTGCCATGATTACTTTTCTCGTAAGCATGGCGGTCGTGGTGGGCTTCGCGGTCCTCATCACACGAGGCGGCGGTCACGCCGGATCAGCGAATATCACCGATCGCGACGCCCAGCGCCTGCATTCCGATCTGTCCGCCATCATCGCCCACTCACATCACCACTGACTGGAGTGCAATGGGCTGTGGGCTCGTCGCCGCCCTCGATGCCACCACGGAGCGAGTCTTACGAGCGACCGTTCGCGGCCCGTCTCGCGTCCGAGCCGTCGAAGCGCATGCGACGTAGTCGCGAGTCTCGACGGCTCGGACGCGAGACACCACGGGGCCGCGAACACGCAGCGCCGAAGGCGCTGCAATTAGACACTGTCGCCAGGGCCGACCCGCGGCTTCGGCGCCCGCATCTTGCGGATCTGCGAGGCGCGGACGAAGGCGTACCACCCCAGCTTGTAGCCGGTATCGGTGCTCTCCGGAAAACGCTCACGCACCCGTCCGTTGACGATCCGGCCGAGCAGGAAACCCTCGGCGATCATGAAGAACATCATCACCAGCATGGCCAGCGTCACAATCGTCTGCAGCGCGGGCGCGACGAACATCGACAGGATCAGGACCAGCGCCATCGGCATGAACAATCCGACCAGGTTGCGTCGCGCATCGACGATGTCGCGCACGAACGCCCGCACCGGGCCCTGATCCCGGGGCAGCAGGTATTTGTCCTCACCGGCCAGCATCCTGGCGCGCCGGTCCTGGGCCGCCAGCCGACGCTCGGCCGAGGCCGTCTTGCGGTCCTCGCGGCTACCGCGGGTGGCCTTGCGCCGGGCGCGCGCCTCCTTCGCGGTGAGCGGGGCCGGGGCCACGGGACCGCGTCGCTTGCCTTGGGCGTCACGACGTTTCGGAGTCGGTCGGCCCTTGCCCTCGGTGGCGGTGGCCGCTTTCGTGATGGAGACTGCGGTCGAGCCGCCGTCCGAGCCCGCCGTCTTGTCGGCGCTCTCGTCGGTGGTGCTGGACTCGCCGCGACGGAACAATTTCACGCGACCAGGCTATTCGATGCGATACTCCGCAGGAAATGAGGTCGGTGGGAGGTTGTGTCCACCGCAGTACCCGGTGGTGGCAAGATGGGGGAATAACAGCCCGCTGAGTGGTGTTGTAGCCACGAGCCGTGCGCTGTTCACGGGTTGAACACAGCTGTCCTGAGGAGAGTTCATGACTGTGCAAGACGAGACGACCACCCACGGTGTGACTCTGACCGACGCCGCCGCCAGCAAGGCGAAGGCGCTGCTCGACCAGGAGGGTCGCGACGACCTCGCCCTGCGTATCGCCGTGCAGCCGGGCGGCTGTGCGGGCCTGCGCTACCAGCTCTTCTTCGACGACCGCTCGCTCGACGGCGACCTGACCGTCGACTTCGGCGGCGTCAAGCTGGCCGTCGACCGGATGAGCGCGCCGTACGTACAGGGCGCCTCGATCGACTTCGTCGACACCATCGAGAAGCAGGGCTTCACGATCGACAACCCGAATGCGACGGGTTCCTGCGCCTGCGGCGACTCCTTCAACTGACACCTCGCCCCCCGGCCGGTTGTCGCCGGGGCGAAGAAGTCGTTAGTGCTCGGCGGATGCACTAGTTGATACGGTGAAGGCGCGGGTTTGTGTCCCGCGCCTTTCGTCGTCTGCCGCCTACTCGAAGGGGCTCAGCCTCGTGTCTATCGCCGTGTCCGCGTCCATTGCAACCGACCACCTCATGCGTTTCCCCGGACGGTTCGCCGACGCGCTGCTGGCCGATCAGCTCGACCACGTCTCGGTGAGCTTTCTCGTCGATGATCTGCAGATCCGCAAGGGCGGTGTCGCGGGCAACATCGCCTACGCCATGGGCGTTTTGAACCGCACGCCGCTGCTCGTCGGCGCGGTCGGCGCCGATTTCGCCGAGTACGGTGCCTGGCTCGAGAAGCACGGTGTCGACTGCTCCACCGTCCGGATCTCGGATCGGGCGCATACCGCGCGCTTCGTCTGCACCACCGACGACGACATGGCCCAGATCGCGTCGTTCTACCCGGGCGCGATGAGCGAGGCCCGCGACATCTCGATCGGCGAGCTCGCCGAGCAGCACGCCCTGGACCTGGTGCTCATCGGCGCCAACGATCCCGAGGCGATGCTGCGCCACACCGCCGAATGCCGTGAACTCGGCATTCCGTTCGCCGCCGACCCGTCCCAGCAGCTGGCCCGCCTCGACGGTGATCAGGCCGTGCAGCTGATCGAGGGCGCCGCATACCTTTTCACCAATAAGTACGAGTGGGCGCTGCTGCTGCAGAAGACCGGTCTGAGCGAGGAAGAGGTCGCGCGGAAGGTCGGTATCCGGGTCACCACGCTCGGCAAGGACGGCGTGCAGATCGTCGACCGCGACGGCACCGAGGTGACCGTCGGTGTGGTCCCCGAGGTGAACAAGGTCGAGCCCACCGGCGTCGGCGACGCTTTCCGCGCGGGCTTCCTCACCGGCCACACCACCGGGCTCTCGCTGGAGCGCTCCGCCCAATTGGGTTCGCTCATCGCGGTTCTCGTACTCGAGACCATGGGCACCCAGGAGTGGACACTCAACAAGGACGACGCACTCGAGCGCCTCACCAAGGCCTACGGCGCCGAGGCTGCCGCCGACATCAAGCCCCTGCTCTGAGCCACGCAGACCTCGACGGCCGCACCGTATTCCGGTGCGGCCGTTCGCATTTGCACACCGAGCACAGCGAAGCCCGCGCTGCCCCGCACGTTTCGGCGTGCCGCGTACGAATTCACCCAGCATCCCATTCGTAGCGTGCGAAAAGGTGTGCGGCACAGTCGCCTTGCGCCGAGTCGACGGGCCGCGTCACTCCGGCTTCCATCTGCGCATGTTGCGCCGTGCACGCCCTTACCCACGAATCGGTGCGCGGCGTGCGAAAACGTGCGCGGCAGAGGTGACTACAGCGAGACCGGGTAGACCGGCTCCTGGATGTCGGGAGTAATGCGCTTCTCCACGAAGATCCCGTGCCAGACCATGAAGACCAGCAACGTCCACAACCGGCGGCTGTGGTCGCCGCGGCCCGCGCGGTGGTCTTCGAGCATGCCCTTGATCGCGCCCTTGTCCAGCAGGTGATCGGTCTGCGATTCGGCGATCTGCAGGTGCGCCCAGTCGTAGAGTTCGGTGCCGCGCAACCAATGCCGCAGTGGGACAGGGAAACCCAGCTTCGCTCGGTGCAGCACATGCGGCGGGACGATGCCCTCGAGTGCCTGGCGCAGCGCGTACTTCGTGGTCTCCTTGGTGATCTTCTGCTCGTAGGGCAGTTGCTCGGCGACCTTCAGAACCTCGGAATCCAGGAACGGCACGCGCAGCTCGAGCGAATTCGCCATGGTCATCTTGTCGGCCTTGACCAGGATATCGCCGCGCAGCCAGGTGTAGAGATCCAGATGCTGCATGCGCGCGACCGGGTCCCAGCCGCGTGACTGTGCGTAGATCGGCGCGGTGACGTCCCGGTGGGTCCATTCCGGCCGGAATTCGCGCAGCACCGCACGCAACTGCGCATCGCTGAAGCTGCGCGCATTGCCGTAGTAACGCTCCTCCAACGGGAGCGAACCCCGGTGCAGCAGACTCTTACCGCGGGTGCCGTCCGGAATCCGCTCCGAGAGCTTGCCCGCCAGCTTGCGCACGCCACGCGGCAAGTATTCGAAGGGCTTGAGCGACAACGGTTCCCGGTAGATCGTGTATCCGCCGAACAGCTCGTCTGCGCCCTCGCCGGAGAGCACGACCTTGACGTGCTTGCGTGCCTCCTTGGCGACGAAGTACAGCGGAACCAGCGCCGGGTCGGCCACGGGATCGTCGAGGTACCAGACGATTTCGGGGATGGCGGCCGCGAATTCGGCGGGGGAGACCACCTTCACGATGTGCCGCGCGCCGATCGCCTCGGCGCTCTCGGCGGCCACATCGACCTCGGAGTAGCCCTCGCGTTCGAAGCCGGTGGTGAAGGTGATCAGCTTCGGGTTGTGCCGCATGGCCAGCGCCGCGACCGCGGTGGAGTCGATGCCGCCGGACAGGAACGATCCGACCGTCACATCCGCGCGCATATGCTTGGCGACCGAGTCCTCCAGGGCCTCGGCGATATCGCGATAGCGGGCGGCCGCCGAACCGGGTGCGAAGGCCCGCACCTTGAACCGCGGGTCGAAGTAGCGGGTGATCTGCGGCGCCTGGCCCGCCCGCACGGTCGCGTAGTGCCCGGATTCCAGGCGACGGATGTCCTTGTGCAGGGTCTCCGGCTCCGGCACGTACTGCAGCACCGTGTAGTGCTCCAAAGCCCGCGGATCCAGCGCATCGGACAGCCCGAGTGTGGGCAGCAGCTCCAGCAGGCTCTTCTTCTCGCTGCCGAACGCGGTCCCGCCGGGACCCGTCGCCAGGAACAACGGCTTGATCCCGAACGGATCGCGCGCCAGGAACAACTCCTGGGTCTCGGTATCCCAGATCGCGAACGCGAACATGCCGCGCAGCTTGCGCACCGCCTCCGGACCCCAGTAGTGGAAGGCCGCGACGATCGCCTCGCTGTCGCCCTCGGTCTCGAAGATCTTTCCGTCCGGGTACTCCTCGGCGTGCGCCTTCGCGAGCTCCTCGCGGATCTCGATGTAGTTGTAGATCTCACCGTTGAAGGTCAGCGCGTAGCGCTCCCGATTTTCGGCCGGACCCCAGCGCAGCGGCTGGTGCGAATGCTCGATATCGATGATCGACAGCCGGTTGAAGCCGTAGATCACATGATCGTCGTGCCAGGTGCCGCGCTCGTCCGGGCCGCGATGGCGCACGCAGTGCAGGGCGTCGTACACCCGCTCCACTGTGTTCGCCCACCCCGCCAGCTCCGCTGGCTGCCGTCCCCGACGGTCGTCGGTTGCCGCATCAGATGTCAGAAATCCGAGCAGTCCACACACGGCGTCGGCAACCTCGTTTCCGCTTCGGTACGGGCGCTGGCCCGATTGATTGGGTGGCTGCGCCCGATAGGTGGGCGCACAGGACGAAATCTCGTGTCCGAGTATGCCGCACCGGGCGGATTCGTGTGTCGCGCCCACCGGACAGTTGCCCTGCGAAATGTTGTGTCCGCCTGCATCGCACCTGCCCGATCCGGTCGCGTCGCACGCCTTGTACTGCGACGATGTCCGGGTGACCGGATCACCCCCCGCGTCGGCGGAGTGTCGAATGCGACCCGACGTCAAACGGGGCGCCGGTTTGGTCTACGCTGCGTAGTACTCAGGACATTCTCAGTTGGATCGCGCGCGAAGCAAGCGGCCGACGGAATGCCCTGAAACGTGCTTAGGACGTACCGCCGGGCGATCGCAACCCGAGCGGTGCACTGTCGGAATGTGTGGCGACCAGGAAGGCGTGAGCGTGGCGCATAAGGCGAGCGAAGAGATCGGGGCACGACCCGTGAAGGGTCGGCGGAGCTCACCCACCCCGCCGACTTCGTCGGCTTACCGTCCCCAAGGCCGCATCATTCGGCGGGCCGGGCTGGCGGTGTCCCTGGGGATCACCGCGATGCTCGTCTCGGGCTGCTCGATCGACAATGTTTGGCTGCGATTCGGCTGGCCCTCGGGCATCACGCCGCAGGCCACCCGGATGCGGGAGCTGTGGACCTGGTCGGTCATCGCGGCATTGGCGATGGGTGTGCTGGTGTGGGGTCTGACCTTCTGGACCGTCGCCTTCCACCGCAAGAAGAAGGACTCCCCGGAGTTCCCGCGCCAGACCGGTTACAACGTGCCGCTGGAGCTGACCTACACGGCCGTGCCGTTCGTCATCATCGCGGTGCTGTTCTACTTCACCGTGGTCGTGCAGAACTACGTGCACGAGAAGGTCGACAACCCGGATGTGACCGTCGACGTGACCGCATTCCAGTGGAACTGGAAGTTCGGCTACCGCAATGTCGACTTCAAGGACGGCTATCGCTTCGACGGCATCGACAAGGCCCGCGAGGACGCCAACCAAGAAGAGCTCGAGGAGTACAAGGAGCGGACCAAGGACGGTCACCCGCAGCCGGGCCCGGTGCACGGCAAGCCGGAGAACGAGATCCTGTCCTACCTGCACTACGACAAGGTCGAGACCGTCGGCTCCAGCACCGAGATCCCGGTGCTCGTGCTGCCGACCGGTAAGAACATCGAATTCCAGCTGGCCGCGGCCGATGTGGTGCACGCCTTCTGGGTGCCGGAGTTCCTGTTCAAGC
Organism: Nocardia pseudovaccinii; assembly: GCF_050942345.1. Lineage (NCBI taxonomy): Bacteria > Bacillati > Actinomycetota > Actinomycetes > Mycobacteriales > Nocardiaceae > Nocardia > Nocardia pseudovaccinii. Next base: position 7,275,405 of record NZ_CP192074.1, on the reverse strand, counting down.
GCGACGTGATGCCGAACCCGAAGGAAAACCACTCGGATAACGTCTTCCAGATCACCAAGATCGAGAAGGAAGGCGCGTTCGTCGGCCGCTGCGCCGAGATGTGCGGCACCTTCCACTCGATGATGAACTTCGAGGTCCGTGCGGTATCGCCGGAGAAGTTCACCAAGTACATCGATGCGCGCAAGGCGGGCAAGACCAACGCCGAGGCGCTCGAGTCCATCGGTGAATCCCCGGTCGCGACCACCACACAGCCGTTCAACACCAAGCGCGACACCAAGAGCGCGTCCGCGGTAGAGAGCAAGTGAGGACTGATCTGACATGAAGATCGAAGCGCGGATTTTCGAACTGCTCACGGTGTTCTTCGTCATCGTGGCAATCGTGTACGGCTACTTCACCGGCCAGTCGCGGACCGGTGTCGAATGGGCGGGCACCACCGCGACGGTGCTGACCGCCGGTCTGTCGCTGATCATCGGCACCTACTTCCGTTTCGTCGCACGTCGCCTCGACCTGCGCCCGGAGGACTACGAGGATGCCGAGATCGTGGACGGCGCGGGCGATCTGGGCTTCTTCTCGCCCGGCAGCTTCTGGCCCATCACCCTGGCAGGCGCGGGCTCCATCACCGCCCTCGGCTTGGCGTTCTTCCAGTTCTGGCTGATCGGCATCGGCGTGGTGTGCATCCTCGGTGCGGCCGCCGGTCTGGTGTTCGAGTACTACCTCGGCCCCGAAAAGCACTGAGCGAATAGCTCTTTACCGAAGCGCCCCACCGGATTCCGGTGGGGCGCTTCGGCGTTCCGAGATCGGCCCGTGGTCAGAGCGAGGCGAGGCGGGACAGGATGCGGTTGGTGGAGCGGGGTGCGACACCGGCCAGTCCGCGCAGGGTGCGCGCGAAGCGGGGTTGGAGGCGGGCCGGGCGGGTGCGGATGGCCGTTTCGATCAGCCGGGCGGCGGCGGTCGGTTCCAGAGCGGGCTCGGTGACGTAGTGCGCGATTGTTCCGGTATCCGGTTGGACGGCCGGATATTGGACGGCGGTCACCTGGATGCCGCGCGGCGAGAGTTCGGCGTCCGCGCATTGACCGAAGGTGGTCCAGGCGGCCTGGGAGCTGGCGTAGGAGGCGAAATTCGATGTGGCACCGGTCTTCAGGCTCCACGGGCCCACATTGATCACATGGCCGGAGCCGGATTCCAGCATGGCGGGCAACAGGCCGAGCGTCAGGCGCAGCGGACCGAAGTAGTTGGTCGCCATCATGCGATGGTAGTCACGGAAGCGGTCCAGGGACTGCGAGACGGGTCGGCGCAGCGGACGGCCCGCATTGTTGATCAGTACATCGACCCGGCCGAAATCGCTGAGCACCCAGTCGACGAGCTGATCGACATCACCGAGTGCGGAAATATCGCAGCGGAACCAATTCGCCGCACCGCCCGCCTCGACGATCTGATTGCAGCCGGCGACGAGTTGATCCCCGCGCCGGGCGACCAGCAGCAGCTGCGCACCCTGTGCGGCAAGCAGTGTGGCTGTGGCGTGACCGATCTCGGAACACGCATCCGTCACGAGAACCCGCAGCCCCTCGACGGATTCGGGCCGCTGACGCTTACGATCGGGCAAACAGGGCGGGGCAGTGCGGAATTCGAGCATCAGAGCAACCTTCACCGTAGATGGGCTGAACCAACGCATCGACACCCCGCCGACAGTGCCGAAGTCGACCGCTATCGCCAACAGATAGCCGAACCGCCGGATGGCGGCGAAGCTATTTGCTGGCGACTATATGCGGCGCGACATAGTCTAATCCGCGGAGTCGTACCGCAGGGCGTGTTCGGATGCGCAGATCTCATCGATTCCGGTAACGATGTCGCGCAACAGTTCTGAGGGCAGCGCCGAGGGCCGCAAACGGCAGGTGAAGGTGATCAGTCCGTGGTCCTCGATCGCGAGTCCGCGCGCTTGCGCCTCCTCACGCAGGTACTTCGAGCGCACGCCGTAGGTCATCGCGGAGATGACGGTGAAGCATCCGGTCCGCTCCCGGTGTCCGGCAAACAAATCGTGCAGTCTGTAGAAAACCGAGGTGTAGGTCGACAGCGGCGCGAAAATCGCGACCCGGTAGGCGGGGCCGCGTTCCGAGGAGCTGATGACCGTGTCGGCAAGATACTCCGCATCGCGCAGTGTCAGCACCTTCGGGGCGAACATGAGCGCGCCCGCCGCGGCATTGCGCACCGGTGCACCCGCGCGGCCGCCCGCGGCAGAGGCGATGACGCCCAACGACTTCCTGGTCTTGGTGCCGACCTCACGGCGCGCCCGCAGCGAGCGGGTGGGCGTGGTGGGGTAGAGGCTCGACCACTGGCCGAAACGCACGGTCCCCAGCTGCACATGGCCGGTCCCGACCGGGCGCGAAACCTTCAGTGGCGCGGTATCGACCCAACGACCGACCTGCAGTGCGACATTGCCCGGCCGGGTGATTTCGGCATAGGCATGTTCGACGAAGGAGTCGAAGTCCAGGAAGCGGTCGGCGTCGGTGGTGAGCCAGGTGTGGTCCTTGTCGATATCGACCGCATCGAGGGTGAGTGCGGTGATGATGCCCGCGCGTCCGCCCGCGCCGAGGATCCGGTGGAAGCGCTCCGTGTGGTGATTGCGACCGCAGGTGCCGATGCGTCCGTCCGGATCGACGTACTCCAGGTCCACGATCTGATCGATGAACATGCCGTACTTGTGCGATGCCGTGCTGACACCGCCGACCGAGGCGAAGCCGCCCGCGGTGATATCGCGGTGGTCGCCGACGATCGGCAGACCGAGCCCGTGCGCGCCGAGGCGGCGATCGATATCGGACAGTTTGGCGCCCGCCTGCACTCGCACGGTGCGCCTGCCGAGGTTGATATCGAGCACCGCATTCATCTTTCGCAGCGACACCACCGCGCGCGGATCGGGTAACGACAGGCCATCGTCGATCGGTTCGCCGCCACGCACCGTGAGGTTTTCCGCGCGACCGCGTGAATTCCGCACCGTACGAACGACATCCGCGGTGTCACGAGGTAGATATTCTTCGGCGGCGACAGTGTGCGGCGTGCTCATGGACCGAAAGCTAACCACAGCGCGGCCTCCGATGCTCGTTCGATCTCTACGGTTACCGGACCGGCGGCGCCAGCCGCTGGCTGAACAGGACGGATCCGGTCGCATCGCACAGATTGACCGTCAGTTCCCTTGACTTGCCGTTGATCAGCACCTCACCGAAATGTTGGAAGCTGTCCAGCGGTGAGGCGTTCTGAACGGTCGGTGCGTGCACGAAGACCGCCTCCGGACCGAAGGTGCCGTCGAGCGGATTCGGGCCGAACGCACCGGCATTCAGCGGTCCCGACACGAACTCCCAGAACTCGTCGAAGTCGGTGAAGGCGGCGCGTTCGGGGGAATAGTGGTGGGCCGCGGTGTAGTGCACGTCCGCGGTCAGCCAGACCACGCCGCCCACCTTGTTCGCCTTGATCGCCGAGAGCACTTGGGCGATTTCGGTTTCCCGGCCGGACGGGGCGCCGTTGTCGCCATTCGCGGGGCCCTCGTAGGCCGCGACTTTTTGTTCACCGTCCTTGACGACAAGACCGAGTGGTAGGTCGTTGGCGACGATTTTCCAGGTGGCCTTGGAATCGCGCAGACCCTCGATGAGCCACTTCGTCTGTTCCGGACCGAAGATGCGACCGGTGGGTCCGTTGTCGATGTCGTTGGTGTCCTTATAGGTCCGCATATCCAGGACGAAGATGTCCAGCAGCGGACCATAGGAGATCTTGCGGTAGAGGCGGCTGTCGACCGCCTCCTTGGGCTCCAATGGCATCCACTCGTGGAAGGCCTGCCAGGAGCGCGTAGCGAGGGCGTCCATGCTGCGCTCGCTGTAGCCCTTGGTCACGGCGACCAGGCCGCCGTGGTACCAGTTGTTGACGGTTTCGTGGTCGTCCCACTGGACCACCTGGGCGACCGAGGTATTGAAGCGGCGGTAGTTCTGGTCGGTCAGGTTGTAGGCGTAGTTGCCGCGGAACTGGGCCAGGGTCTGCGCGACAGCGCTTTTCGCCTCGGAGACGGTATTGCGCCAGATCCGGCCGTCGGGCAGCGTCACCGATTCCTGCAGCGGGCCGTCGGCGTAGATCGAGTCACCGGAGTGGATGAACAGGTGCGGGTCGCGCGCGGCCATGGCGGAGAAGATCTTCATACCGCCGAGTTCGGGGTTGATGCCGTAACCCTGGCCGACCACATCACCGGACCACTGCAGCTTGATATCGGATGCGCCGGTGGGCACGGTGCGGAACACACCGGTAATCGGTTCGGAGGTGGCGCCGTCCTCACCTTCCAGGGTGACCCGGTAGTGCACCTGCTGGCCTGCGGGCAGACCGTTGACGCGCACGCGTCCGGTGCCGTCGGAGTCCGGAGTGAGCATCGGGCCGGTGAATCGTTTGGCGTCGGTGAAGGATTCGGTTGCCGCGGTCTCCACGATCAGCTTCGCGGGCTGATCGGAGCGCGCCCAGATCAGCGCGCCGTCGGCGCGCGGATCGCCCACCGCGACGCCGTGGGTGAGTTTCGGGCGCGGCCGGACCAGTGTTGGCCCGTCGTTCGAGCAGGCGGCGAGTGCGGGGACCGCGACGAGACCGAGGGCGGAGGAGCGCAACAGGGTGCGCCGGGAGATGCCGAAGTCCGAACCAGTCATTGGCTTACCTTGGCGCAGGGAGTCCAACACCATGTGAACTCCCATCGTCGGCTCGGCCAACAGGCGCCCGGTATCAGCTGCGCGGTCGGAGTTCGATGATCGGGATGAGCCGGTCGGTCTTCTTCTGGTAGCCGAGATAGCGCGGTTGCACGGCGGTGATCTGCTTCCATGCCTGCTCACGCCGTTGCTCGTCCAGCTGTTCGGCCGTGACGTGGTACTTCGTACCGCCCACCTCGGCCCACACCTGATCCGGGTGCGCGGCGATATTGTGATACCAGCCCGGATGTTGGATCGCGCCGCCCATGGAGGCGACGATCAGCCAGCCGCCGTCGTCGGCCGGAAACCGGCTCACCGTCACCCGACGTTCCTGACCGCTCTTCGCACCGACGGTGGTCAGATAGACCAGGTCCATCCCCATGAATCGGTCGTGGCGGAATCGGTGGTATCGCTCCATCGCCTGGATGAGGAAACGGAACACCGGATTGGGTGACGGCGGTCGGGATCCCCGGGTCCCTGGTGGAATCTTCTGAAAACTCATGATTCGCTCCCATGCCGCTCGGAACTGTCTACCTGACAGCATTCCACTTCGGTGATCATTTCGTGGCCGGACGCCGGATGATCGAAGGCCCCGAACCCGGATGGTTCGGGGCCTTCTGGTGCGAACCCTCAGATGGTGTTGTCGCAGAGGATTTCGAATGCGCGGACGGCGTCTTCCGGGAAGACGAGTACCCGGTGCCGGCCGGGCTGAGCCGGGCCGATGGTGGCGCGGATCCCGTTGTCGCGCAACAGGTCGCGGACCGTGCGGGCGGTGGCTTCGGCGGCCACCGTCGCGGCCGCGACGAGCAGGCCGTAGTCCTCGGTAGTCGGCTCATGCGAGCGCGTGAGCCACATCATGGGGTGTGCCTTTCGCCGTCGGTGCTTCGGTCCTGGTACTTCTGCAGCACGGCGAGCTGTTTGCGTTCCTCGGCGTGCTCGATCTCGAAGTATCGCTCGGATTCCGCCACGGGATCGGGTCGCAGGAAGCTGCCGGTGCCCGGTTTACCCGCCGAACCGAGTTTGTTCATCTTCTTCGGGATCGCCGCGCCCTGGTAGACCAGCGGCACCGGATGGCCGTACTCGTCGACCGGTCCGAGTGCCTGGTGCACCTCGACGTACTCACCGTGCGGCAGTCGCTTGATTATGCCCGTCTCGATGCCGTGCTCCAGCACCGCCCGGTCGCTGCGCTGCAGACCGATGCAGAACCTATAGGTGATGAAGTACGCGATCGGCGGTGCGATCAGCAGGCCGATGCGGCCCATCCAGGTGGTGGCATTGAGCGAGATGTCGAACTTCAACGCGATGATGTCGTTGACACAGCTGAGCGTCAGCACCAGGTAGAAGGTGATCGCCATCGCGCCGATTCCGCTGCGCACCGGCACATCTCGCGGCCGCTGCAACAGATTGTGGGCCGCGTAGTCCTTGGTGAGCCGCTTCTCGATCCACGGGTAGGCGGGCAGGATCACGAGCACCAGGCCCATCACCAGGGCGACCCAGAACGCCGCCGGGATGGTGTAGTTGCCGAGGTATATCTCCCACGGCGGCATGAGCCGGGCCAGGCCGTCGGTCCACATCATGTAGAAGTCCGGTTGCGAACCCGCCGACACCTGCGCCGGGTTGTACGGCCCGAGTTCCCAGATCGGATTGATCTGGAACACCCCGCCCATGATCGCCACCGTGGCGAGGGTGAACATGAAGAACGCACCCTGGTCCGCGGCGAAGACCGGGACGATGCGCGCACCGATGACATTGCCCTCGGTGCGGCCCGGCCCCGGGAATTGCGTGTGCTTCTGATACCAGACCAGCGCGATATGCGCGGCGATCAGCGCGAGCATGATGCCGGGGAACAGCAGCACATGCGTGATGAACAGCCGCGGAATCAGCACCTCGCCCGGAAATTCGCCGCCGAAAAGGGCGAAATGGATCCAGGTTCCGACGATCGGGACGCTCATCGTGATCCCGCCGAGCGGTGAACGCAGACCGGTGCCCGACAACAGATCGTCGGGCAGGCTGTAGCCGAAGTAGCCCTCGAACATGGCCAGGACCAGCAGGGTCGAGCCGATCACCCAATTCGCTTCGCGCGGTTTGCGGAACGCGCCGGTGAAGAAGATCCGCAGGCAGTGCACGATGATCGCGGCCAGGAACATCAGTGCGGCCCAATGGTGTACCTGCCGGACGAACAGACCACCGCGCACTTCGAACGAAATGTCCAGGGAGCTGGCATAAGCCGCCGACATGTGCACGCCGCGCAGCGGTTGATACGCGCCGTCGTAGACCACTTCCGTCATCGATGGATCGAAGTACAGCGTCAAGTAGATGCCCGAGATCAGCAGAATGATGAAGCTGTACAAGGCGATCTCGCCGAGCAGGAAGGCCCAGTGCGTCGGGAAGACCTTGTTTATCGAACGTTTCACAAAGGCCGCGGCGCGGTACCGCTCGTCCGCGGCGTCGGCGTGCTGCGCCGCCTTCGAGCTCATCGCGGGCTCCCGTCCGAGCCGCGTGGCGCCACCTCGTATCGAATGAACAGCACAGGCATTGTCATCTCCTTCTCGATCCGAAGCCAGTACGCATAAGACGATTGAGCGGACCGAAACGTGACGGCTTGGCGTTGAGAGGTTTTGCCGGAGTGCGGGTTAACGGGCGAATGCCCTGAATCGACAGTGCTCCGCGGTGTCGCTTTTCGAACATGTTTGCGATCCGTGGCGGATGGCGGTACAAGTAGAGCGTGTCTGTGGCGCTGCGGAGCAAATCGAACGGTCGGCGGCGCGCCGTTGTCTGTCATCGAACGCTGCGTCGAGCAGCAGAAGGCACCGTGATGGCGTGCTGACAGGGCGTAGATATTAGGCTCGAGTTCACCCCGGAGCAGGCGGATTTCGCCGAACGAATTGGCGGTATCTGCCGCGCGGTGTGGAACACGGGCCTCGAGCAACGCCGCGAATACCGCCGCCGCGACGCCTGGATCAACTACCGGCAGCAGGCAAAAGAACTCGTGGAAGCCAAGGCTGAGCACAGCTGGCTCAGCGAAGCCCCATCGCATTGCCTTCAGCAAACCCTGATCGACCTGGACAAAGCGTGCCATAGGAACGGTACGTTCCGGGTTCGGTGGCGGTCCGGTCGCCATTGGAGGCCGTCGTTCCGTATGCCGGACGGCGGGAAGATCGAAGTGGAGCGCCTGAACAAGCGTTGGGGGCGGGTAAAGCTCCCGAAGTTCGGTTGGGTGCGGTTCCGGATGTCCCGCGCGCTCGGCGGTACCGTCCGTTCCGCTACGGTTTCCCGCGACGGCGGTCGCTGGTACATCTCTTTCCTGGTCGAGGATGGGATCGTCCAACCCGGAAGACATGCCAGTACATCATCGATCGGTGTGGATCGCGGTGTCGCCGTCGCCGTCGCAGCAAGCGACGGACGGCTCTACGACCGTTCGTTCGCTAGCAAAGTCGAGGCCGAGCGGTATAAGCGGTTCCAGCGAAAGCTCGCCCGCCAGAAGAAGGGCAGCGCGAACCGCCGCAGAACCCTCGACCTGATGCGGGCCATGAAGCGGCGGGAGCGGAACCGGCGTGCCGACTTCAACGCCTGGGTAGTGAACCGCCTCACAGCACGTCACGGCATCATCGCGATTGAGAAGTTGCCTGTCTGGAATATGACAGCCTCGGCCCGAGGCACCGTCATTGCCCCAGGAAAGAACGTTCGCCAGAAAGCGGGCCTGAACCGGTCTATCCTCGACAAGGGCTGGTGCCAGTTCGAGCGGGCACTAACCAACGCTGCCCGTTACACGGGCACAACGATTGTGAAAGTACCGGCTGCGTACACGTCGCAAACGTGTTCCCGATGCCGTACGACCGACCCGGAAAGCCGTGAGAGCCAAGCGGTTTACAGGTGCCGGGCGTGCGGGCACAGCGAGAACGCGGACGTCAACGCCGCCAAGAACATTCTCGCCGCCGGGCTGGCGGTGACAGCCTGTGGAGACCTCGGCGCTGGCCGGTCTGTGAAGCAGGAACCCCAACCCTCACAGGTTGGAATCCCCGCCATTAGGCGTAGGGAGGAAGCCAAGTAGTCGGAGATGCCGGCTCGTTGTCTCGTCCGTCGTTATGCGCCTTTGCAATCCGCGTCCATGGCCGAGTCACCCATTCTCGCGCGGATCGGCGTGAGTCGCAGCCCCCGCGATCGACCGAGGCCTCAGGAGAGCAGGAACGTGACGATCGGTAGCACGACGGCCGTGAAGGCGGCGAAAACTGCTGTGCCGATCCGGCTTTTCGGAACCGTGGGGAATCGTGTCGTGACGTAGACGTAGGTGCTGATGGCGATGAATAGCGTGCCCCACACGACCAAGGCGCGGCTGCCGATATCACCGAGTTGATCGGCGAACGCCACAGACATGATCGCGATGGTCAAACCCGCCGGGCCGCCGATCGCGAGCAGTCCCGCGCCTGCATAACTGTTCGTGACCACCGACTTGCCGCCCGCCGACAACACATCCTGTGGATCGGCGGGGCTGGCTCCTTCATCACGGCAGATGAGGTCGAAGACCTTTGCCGGATTGACCCTTTCGTTCAGTGTCTGTCGAAGTTGTGCAAGCGCCTCGACAGCCTGTGTCGTCGCATAGGTGGTGACGAAGCCCTCGCTCGAGGTCCGGAAACCGCCGCGGGTTGTCAGCGTCGGAACCGTGTCCTGAAGATCGAGGAGATCCTTCAGCGCTTTGCGGAAGATTGGATCGAATACCACTCGACCGGCCGCGTACGCCAGTGCGGTAACCGCCCAATGCAACGAGACGTGCCGCCACGCATCCGTGACATCGCCACGGCGGACTATCTCTTCTTCGACTCGCGCGCCGCCTTGCCGAAGGATGCCCAGGATGTTGTCCCATGCCAATTCCCGTGCGCGCTCGATTTGTTTGCCGCCGAATACTGTGATCTCCGGCAGCGACAACACAATTGCCGCTTGTGCGGATGCATAGAGCGGACGGAATCGTACGTCGTCATCTAGGAGTGCGGAGACGACGAAATTGGTGCCGCGGGAGACAGCCTCCGCCGCGGCGTTCGGGCGGCGTCGGCGTTATCGGTTCGGATGTTCCGGACCAACCAGTCGGCGGCCATATTGATGCGGTCATCCACGCTGGACATCGAATGCTCCCCCGGTAGGTGCGAATACGGCACCCAATACCCTAAGTGGAATCGCCTTGGGGGACCAGCGTGCCTGATTGTGAATACCTTTGCGAGGCAAGCAAGTTCGTAGTCGAGCGGTTACATGGAACGAGCCCGGTGGGTTCGGCACCGGGCTCGCAGAGCGGGAAAGGCCTTAGCTGGCGGCCGTCTCCGGGATACGGGTGGCTTCGGGGGTGGAGCCGCTGGGGACGCCCTTCTTCAGGCTGGCGGCGTAGACGTCGACGTATTCCTGGCCGCCGAGCTGCATGAGGTCGTACATGACCTCATCGGTGACAGCGCGTTCGACGAAACGGTTGCCGCCCATGCCTTCGTAGCGGGAGAAGTCGATGGGGGCGCCGAATTTGACGGTCACCTTGTGGCGACGCCAGCGGAACGGGCCGGGCGGGCAGACCTCGAAGGTGCCGATGACGGCGACCGGGATGACGGGCACGCCGGTCTCGAGCGCGAGCCGCGCCAGGCCGGTCTTGCCCTTGTACAGGCGACCGTCGGGGGAGCGGGTGCCCTCAGGGTAGAGGCCGACGAGGTGCCCCTTGTCGAGCAGTTTGCGTGCGGCATTGAGCGCGTCCTCGGCCGCGGAGGCGCCACTGCGGTCGATCGGGTACTGGCCGGTGGCGCTGAAGAAGAACTTCTGCAGCCGACCCTTGAAGCCGGGGGTGGTGAAGTACTCGGCCTTGGCGAGATAGCTGATCCGACGCGGGCTCATCAGGGGAGCGAACAACCAGTCCGAGAAGGACAGGTGGTTCCCGGCCAGGATGGCCGGTCCGTCGGCGGGGATATGCTCCACGCCTTCGACCGTCGGACGGTTGTAGAGGTGCATGAACGGTCCTGGGAACAGGTACTTCAGCATCCAGTAGAGCATGGCGTCCTAACCCCCGCGGCCGGGATCGTTTACGAGTACAACCGTCTGTTGCCGACTTTACCGCTGGGTACAGATCACATCCAAGCCGAGCGGCGTATCTCACCACATGTTCTCGAGTTCTGATATCCGACCGCCCGCGGCGTGAGCGACGGGCCCGGAGGCGGTAGCGGAGCGTGACCACGGAGGGACCCGGGAGCGCCGCAATTGAACTCAGTGGGTGGAACGAGCCGCCCAGGAACGGCCGCGGCCGGTTTCGGCGAGGGTGGCCCTGGCGAGCTCCGCCGCGCCGATCATCCCCGCCGCCTCACCGAGCTGTGTGGTCCGGATCCGGGCGAGCGGCCGATGCCCGGCGCCGGTGATCGCCCGCGCGTACTCCTCGCGCGCCTCGTCCAGGAACTGCGGCGCCGAACTGCTTACGCCACCGGCGATCACGATCAGCCCGGGATCGAAGATATCGCTGACGAATGCCAGTCCGAGCCCGAGCCAGCGGGCGAAATCGGCCATGACCGCAACGGCCAACGGGTCGCCGTCCTGGGCGGCCCCGGCCACCCTGCGTCCGGTCAGCGAACCGGGATCGCGCAGCACCTCGCGCGCCAGCACCGTCGAATGCACCGGATCGGTGGCCAGCATTTCGATCGCGGTGTCGACCAGAGCCGTTCCGCTGCAATACCTTTCCCAGCAGCCGCGTTTCCCGCACGGACAGGACCGGCCCTGCGGCACCACCTGCAGATGTCCCAGCTCGGGTGCGACGCCGTGCGTGCCCCGATACAGTTCGCCGTCGATGAGCAGTGCCGCGCCGATGCCGGTGCCGATCGCGACGAGCACCGAATTGTGCCCGCCCGCCGCCGCGCCGAAGCGGTACTCGGCCCACATCGCGGCATTGGCGTCGTGTTCGAGGATCACCGGTAGTTCGAGGCGTTCGGTCAGCCGCTGCGCGACCGGGGTGTCCTGCCACGGCAGGTGCGGCGCGAAGCGCACCGTCGAGCGATCGGCGTTGATGAATCCGGCCACCGCGAGGCCGACCGCGCCGATCGGATGTCTGCGGCACAGTTCGCGGACCGCACGGTCCAGCGCGTTCTCCAGTGCCCGCGCCGAATGCGGTGTCGGCGCGACCACGGTGTCGAGCACCTCGCCGTCGCCGTCGACCACCGATGCGCGAATATTGGTGCCACCGACGTCGATTCCGACGGTCAGCGGTCGCGCATCTGCTACTCGCGCCGTCATGCCTTGATCGTCACGGGGATGCCGACATAGCGTGATCGCTTGCGCCCGGCCGAGTTCGACTGCCGTGTGCGGGTATCCGCATCGGCGGGTGTGGATTCCGTATCCGGTGGATCGGCGTGCTGCCCGGGGGCGAACGAATGATCGTGCGGCACATCGTCTTCGGGCATCACCGGATCGACCGGGACACCGGCGAGCGCCTCGCGCAGCACGGTGACGATCGCGGTCCCGTGATCGGCCACCACCGCGAGCACATCGTGATGCTCACCGCGCACCAGCGCCGCGGCCGCGCAGACCGGGCACCAACTGCAACTCGACCAGTCCGGCTGTCCGTCGGCCGCGCGACGCAGCACGGGTTCGACCCGTTCCAGCACCGCCTCCGCAAGCAGCTTCAATTCCGCGGCGAATTCGCCGAGGCCGTCACCGGGCTCGGCAGCGCCGGGCCAGTCATTCGAATCGCTCATGCCTGCGCCTCGCTAGCGCTCGGCTCCGGCATGCGCGCCGCGCGCTGTGACATGATTCGCTCGCTCATACCGGCCACGCTTCCGGGTCCGGGTGGAAACGCACGATCAGATAGCCGTTGTCGAGTTCGGCGCCGTCGACCGTGCACCGTCGCAATACCGGCGCCAGGCGCACCCGGCGCCGGACCCCGTCCGCTCCCACGATCAAATCGTCCTCCACTCGTCCCAGTCGCAGCGTCGCCGGATCGACGACGGGCAGGTGCATCCGCAACGCGTACACCGAATGCAGACCGGTGCCCGATTCCAATCGAACCACCGGCTCGCCGGAACTTGTGCGCACCTCCGCCGGATTGTCGCTCAGCTTCGAGTCCGCATTCAACCGCTCACCCGAATCCATCGCATACGACAGCGCGGACAGGGACGTGAGCCCGACCGGTTCGGGCCCGGTGTGCTGTGCGATCAGCACCCGTGTCCCGTTCATACCCCGTTGCAGCCGGTTCACCACATCCAATTGTTCGGCGCGTCGATTCACATACCACTGCACGGCGGGATGGGCGGCCACCTCGAGCGCGGTCGGCGGGGGCACGGCGGGCAGCACCTTGTTCACCACCACCGCATCCAACCGCAGACCGAGCAGGGCCGCCGCCGAACGCACCCGCTCCGATTCGGCGATGGCGACCTGTTCGGCAACGGTGATCAGTCGCGCACCGGTTCGTCCGTGATCGGTGAGCAGATCGTGCACCTCGGTGACCGCCTTGACGATCCGCTCGACCGTGGTGGCCAGCACCGCGCGCCGCAGATCGGTGCCGACCATGCTCATCGCCCGCGCATGCGGCGGCCACATCCGCTCCACATATCCGAGCAGGGTTTCCGGCGCGGTGATGATGCGCAACATATCCGCCGAGGGCGGGCAGTCGACGACGATCACATCCCAGTCGTCCTCGGCGGCGAACTGGCTGATCTCCACCAGCATCAGCAATTCCTGCACGCCGGGCAGTCCGGTCAGCTCGGCCGGATCCAGTGCGGCCAGGTCGATGCCGTGATCGTGGTCGGTTCCGGTCGCGAGCACGCGCACCACCTCGCGGAACCGATCCTCCAGCAGCGCAAGGGAATCGACCTCGATCACATCGAGTCCGGACAGTACGCTCGCGATCCCGGGCACGGTGCCGGGATCATGCGGAAATCGGAAGCCGAGCGCGTCGCCGAGCGAATGCGCCTGATCCAGCGAGGCCACCAGCACCCGCTGCCCCGCCCGGGCATAGGCCATGGCGGTAGCGCAGGCCAACGTCGTCTTGCCGACTCCGCCCTTGCCGATGAATAGTTCGACCCGAGTACCGGCCGCCTCGGGCTTGTGTGTGATCAGCCTTCGACCCGTTTCTTCAGTTCCTTGAGCGCGGTATCGGTGATCACCTTCTCGGCCTTGCGCTTGAACATGCCGATCATCGGAATATTCAGGTCGACGGTCAGCTCATAGGTCACCTCGGTGGTGCCGTCGGGCTGGTCGACGAGTTCATAGGTGCCGTCCTGGGCCTTCTGCAGTTCGCCGCTGATCAGCGTCCAGCTGACCGATTTGTCGTCGGGCCGCCAGGTGTAGGACAGCACGTAGGTGTCCTTGACGACTCCGGCATCCAGCACGAAGCGCGCGGTCCGGGCCCGGCCGTCGGCGCTCTTCTCCAGCACCTCAACGGTTTTCGCCGCCGAGACCCACTCCGGGTAGGACTCCAGATCGGCGATGACGGACATCACCCGCTGCGACGGTGCATCGATGATGATCGACCTCTGGGTCCTGTCGGCCATGGCGGACAACGATTCCTTTCAGCTGCTGTGCTCGTATGCGTCAGCGGGCGGTCGGTGCGGCGTGTGCCGGCGCGACACCGGCCGCGCGGCCCGCCTCCAGCCTGGCCTTGATCTCGAACGACATATCCTTGCCCGCCACCCGGCGCGCCCGATTCGCGGCGGCCATATCCCGTGTCGGCGCCTTCGGTTCGGCGTGCAGGAAGTAGTGCAGGATCACCCCGTCGAGTGCGGGCTCCAGCCATACCTCCATGGTTCCGGTCAGCGCACCGGTGACCGACCAGCGAATACCCTTGTCGGCCCGGTCTTCCCGGACGCTGAGGGTCAGATCGGGCCACCAGCGGCGCCAATTGTTCTCCCCGGCCAGTATCTCGGCGACCGCGGCCCCGGGGGCGGCGACAAACGTCTGATCAGCGACCTGAATACTGCTCACGGCTGCGCCTCGCTGGCGCTCAGCTCCGCCGTGCGCAGAGCGCGCTGGCACATGGTTCGCTCGCTGCGCTCGCTCACTGCCGCGCCTCGCTGACGCTCAGCTCCGCCGTGCGCAAATGCGCGCTGGCACATGGTTCGCTCGCTGCGCTCGCTCACTGCCGCGCCTCGCTGACGCTCAGCTCCGCCGTGCGCAAATGCGCGCTGTGTCTTTGGTTCACTCGCTGACGCTCGTTCACAGCCCGAGCGTAGTAGATCACAGCGCGAACCTGTGAGCCGCCGTCGCCTTTATTGCAGCAGCTGACGCAGTCGCGCGCCCAGACTGTCCCAGCGCCACTGTTCCTCGACCCAGACGCGTCCCGCCGCGCCCATCTCGGCGGCGGCATCGCGATCGGACAGGATCTCGACGATGGCGTCGGCGATCTCGGTGGTCTTGCGTCCGTCGACGACGCGGCCGGTCTTGCCCTCCAGCACGGTCTCCGGCGCACCGCCCGAACGTCCGGCCACCACCGGTACTCCGGCTGCCGAGGCCTCCAGGTACACGATGCCCAGACCTTCGACATCGAGTCCGGCCCCGCGGGTGCGGCTCGGCATGGCGAATACATCGGCCAGGGTGTGGTGGGCGGCGAGTTCGCTGGACGGGACCCGGCCGGTGAAGACCACGTCATCGCTGACGCCGATGGCCGCCGCGAGCCCGTGCAATTTGTCCTCGTACGGTCCGCCGCCCGCGACCACCAGCACCGCGCCGGGAATCCGCGCGCGGATCTCGAGCATGGCGACGATCAATGCGTCCTGGCCCTTGCGCGGAACCAGCCGGGACAGGCACAGGATGGTCGGGCGATCGCCGAGGCCGTAGCGCTGGCGCAGTTCCGCGCGCGCGGCCGGATCCGGCCGGAACACCTCGGTATCCACTCCCGGCGGCAGATATTCGAGTGCGGCATTCGGCCCGAACGCCGAGGCGAACCGGCCGCGCGTATATCTGCTGACATAGGTGACGACATCGGTGTGGTCACCGATCGCGCGCAGTGCCTGCCGCGCACCCGGCAGCATGGACCAGCCGACCTCGTGACCATGGGTACTCGCCAGAATCCGGGTGGCGCCCGCCCGCCGCAGCATCGGCGACAGCAGTGCCAGCGGCGCTGCCGCACCGAACCACACCGTGTCGCAGTTCTCGCTGCGCAGCAGGCGCGCGGCCCGCCGCAGCACCAGCGGGGTCGGCAGCATCAGCGTGGTCGGGTGGCGCACCACCTGGAACTTCTGCTTCGCATCGAATTTCAGATGACTGTCGCCACGCCACCGCGGAGCGTAAACGACCAGATCATCGGGCGGCAGCTCACCGGCCAACGCCTGCAGATACGACTGGATACCGCCCGGCCGCGGCGGGAAATCATTGGTAACCAGCAGAGTTCGGGCCATGCGAACAAACTACTGTGTTGGATTTGCCGCGCCTGCGGCGCGGCGTGTTCGCGGCCCCCTTCTGTCTCGCGTCCGAGCCGTCGAGACTCGCGACTTCGTCGCATGCGCTTCGACGACTCGGACGCGAGACGGGCCGCGAACGGTCGCTCGTAAGACTCGCTCCCGTCGTGGTCAGGGTGCAACGACGCTCGACTCAAGTGGCTTGGGCCGACAACCAACCGCGCCAGTCGGCGACCAGATCGTCGCGGCTGGTGCCGAGCACATCGCGCATGATGCGGTCCTCGCTCGCGTGGTCCTGTTTGCCCGCGGCGATGCGGCGGTACAGCTCGACCAGGCGCGGCTGGTCGAACTTGTCGGCGACGAACGCGCAGACCGACCACGCCTGCTCATAGGCGGCGACGGCGCCGCTGCCCGCGAAGTCGGCGGCGGACGGGAGATCGCGGGGGACATCCCCGGCGCGGATGCGGGTGGCCACCGTCGGTGCGATATCGGCGAAATGATGTCCGGTGCCGAGGTGGGCCACGAATTCGGCGAAACCCTCGAGCATCCACTGCGGTGCGCCGTCGATGGTTTGGGCCCGCGTGGCGATATGGGTCAGTTCATGGCGCAGCAGGGTGCGCAGACCGTCGGCGTCGAGGCGGCGTCCGGCATCGGAGCTGAAGACCACGCGCTGGCCGGTCGGCTGGGTGCCAGGCACGAACGGATCGGCGACCGAGGCCGCGGCGACATCGGCGGGCATGCTCGCGCCCGAGCGCACCAGCGCCGCGAACTCCGACGGATTCGAAGCGACCACCACCATCGCGGATTGGGCCCAGTCCGGCCCCCACACACCGGTGACGGCAGTCGTCGCGGCGGCGAGTTCGCCCGCGAGCGTATCGATTTCGGCCCGCTGCGCCGGATGACCGACGACCAGGGACTCCTGGCCGTTCCCGGTCGGCACCTGCTCCGTGACGAGTTGCCCGAAGGGTTCGAGCGTGCGACGCACCGAGGCAAGGCGCGGATCGTCATCGGCGGCGCGCAGGCTGCCGATCGAAGTCGGCTGGGCCGCACGCAGTTTCGGCAGTACCGAATTCGGCATCATCAGCAGTGCACCGCAGGTTCCCGTCAGGACGGTGACCATCACGACGGTGGCGACGAACTGGAAGCGGCGCCGCACGAACAACCAGGCGTGGGCCCGCCGAAAGCTACTCATAGCTGATTAGTATCGCCGAGCCGAGTGATAGGGCGTCGACCCCATCGGCGCAACGGCTACCGGAACCCCGAATGTGGAGGCGTGCAGCATCATTCCATTGCCCGCATAGATGCCGACATGGGAGATATCGGAATAGAAGAACACGACGTCGCCGGGTTGCAGATCCGCCTTGTCCACCGGGGTGCCGTAAGCGGCCTGCTGCGAACTGGTTCGCGGCACATCCTTGCCGACCTGTTTGAAGGCCCACTGCACCAGGCCGGAGCAGTCGAACTGGTGCGGTCCGGTCGCGCCCCAGACATACGGGTCGCCGATGCGGGTGAGCCCGGCGGCCAATGCACTGGTGCCGCTGCCGGGAACCAGCCCGCGCAGCAGGGTGTCGGTATCGAAACCGGGTGGGAACGGCGATCCGGCCAATGCCGATTTGTCCTTGGTGGACAACTGACCCCACGCCTCGACCACCTGCGCGATGGAGCCGGACAGACCGGCCCGCTTGCGTTCGAGATCGGCGCGCACCTGGTCGGCCTTATCGGAAGCGGCGCGTGCGGTGTCGGCGGCGGCGCGTGCGGTCTTTTCCGCCTCGGTCGCGGCGGCGGTCGCCTGTTTGTAGAGATTGAGCTGCTCGGAGTTCTTGGCCGAGATCACGTCGATGGTGGACATCTGGTCCAGCAGACGCTGCGGCGAATCGCTCAACAGGACAGCGGACAGCCGGCTCGTGCGTGCGCCCTGATAGGCGGCGATCACGGTGCGATCGATGATCGGCTGGAACTTGCGGACTTCCTCGCGGGCCGCATCGGCGGTCTGCGTGGCCGCGTCGAGTTTGGCGTCGGCATCGTGCAGGGCGTCGAGTTTGGTGTCGAGATCGGCCTGTGCGCCGAGTGCCTGTTGATTGAGCTGCTCGGATTCGCGGGACAGGTCGATCATCCGCTGTACGGCCTCACCGGCCGTGGTCGGCATCGCTGCCGGATCGGCTCCGGCTGGACTGCCACCGGAGAGTGCGGCGCCCAATACTGCGGCCGCTAATGCCCCTCCCACCAGACGTTTCCTGCGATGTCTCCGGTGATGTGCTGTCACAGCGCGCCAGGCCCCGTTTCTCTCGTGAAGCGATCTTGTCGCCTCCGCAAGCTGCGGAACTTCTGCGGCGAACTCCGCAAGCCGGGAAGGTCTCGATTAGGTTACGGAACGGCGCATGTCTGTGTCCAGTGGGCCACAAAACGATCACTCATGCCGTCCAGACGCCCAGCCGTCTCGTACGGCCGGGCGGGATGATCGAAAGAGCTGCTCAGAAGCGGCGCGCGCCGGCGACCGGCATGGAGGAGATCGGCGCGAGCTTCACCGGGGTGCCGGAGGTGGAGGCGTGGACGACGTTGCCGTCACCGGCGTACAGGCCGGAGTGGCTGCCGCCGTAGAACGACACCAGATCGCCCGGCTGCAGGTCGTCGAGCGAGACCGGGGTGCCCGCGTTCAGCTGCTCACCGCTGGTGCGCGGCAGCTCCAGACCGGCCTGCTGGTAGGACCACTTGACCAGGCCCGAGCAGTCGAAGGCGTTCGGGCCCGCGGCGCCGTAGACGTACGGCGAGCCGACCTTGCTCAACGCGGCGTCGAGCGCGATATCGCCGACGGACTTCTTGGGGGCCATGAACGGCAGCGGGCCGGGGTTGGGCACCTCGATGCCCGGGATGCCCTGCGGGATCGGGATCTCGTTGGGCACGTCGAAGGTGCCGATGCCGGGGATGGTGACCGGCTGGGCCGAGGCGGGCGCGGCGGGCAACAGGAAGACGCCGAGCGAGGCAGCTCCGACGGCTCCGGCCGCGACGGCACGCTTGGCATGTCGCTTGACGGTGTTGGTCGCCATGATGCGGTACTTCCAATCTGCCCCACGACGCCGCACCCGGTGGTACAGCGGACTGCGTGTCGAAGCACCGTCGGGTGGTGCGCCGAACTCCGTGAGGTCTCGAAAAGGTTACGAACACATCACGGTGTTTTGTAAAGCCGGAGACATCCGAAATGGCGATGCTCAACAAATTTGCCCCCGAATATGTGCGACTTATGTCACACCAATCACGAAACAATAACGACGCGTGATTTCCCAAGGATGGCGGCATCGCCGCCGGTCTCCTCGACATCTGAGGGCGGCGTGTCCCAGACGCTGAAATTCTCAGGATTTCCCCAGGTCGCGAAGGTATCTCGGCGTATGCTCGGCCGGGCGAGTCGGACCGAACGGTCTTCTCGTTGGCATCGCTGGCAGCACGCCGAGGGTGCCGACGCCTGGCGCCCGGGCGTGTCTGTCCGATTGATGCAATTCGCCGAATAATGTGACGTGCACCACTTTTGGGTGTTCTAGATCATTTCGTGGGAATCGGAGCGAAATCCTCGCCGTGTAATTCGGACATTTCTCTGCTGAAATCCCAGGTGGCTTTTCCGGGCGGGACCTGTCGTACCGAGGCCCTACGCTGCACGCCGTGCCCGATCCGACGCCGCGCCAGGCCGCCGCACTGCAGTTGGCCTTCGACGAGCTCGAGACGCCGCTCTACGACACCACCTTCGTGGTCGTCGACCTCGAGACCACGGGCACCAGCCCCGAAGGCGACGCCATCACCGAGATCGGTGCGGTGAAGGTGCGCGGCGGTGAGGTGCTGGGGGAGTTCGCGACCCTGGTGAATCCGGGACGGGCCATACCGCCCGCGATCGTGCAGATCACCGGGATCACCACCGCGATGGTCTACGAGGCCCCCCGGATCGAGGCGGTGCTGCCGGGTTTTCTCGAATTTGCCAAGGGTGCGGTGCTGGTCGCGCACAACGCCCGCTTCGACATGGCCTTCCTGCGCGCCGCGGCGGCCCGCATGGATACGTCGTGGCCGAGCGGGCCGGTGGTGTGCACGGTGAAGCTGGCGCGGCGCGTGCTCGCCCGCGACGAGGCCCCCTCGGTCCGGCTCGGGGTGCTCGCGCCACTGCTCGGTGCGAGCACCCAGCCGAACCACCGTGCACTCGACGATGCAAGGGCGACAGTGGACGTGCTGCACGCCCTCATCGGGCGGGTCGGCAATCTCGGCGTGCACAGCCTGACCGAACTGCTCGACTATCTGCCGAATGTCACACCGCGCCAACGCGCGAAGCGGGTGCTCGCCAACGATCTGCCGTCGAGTCCGGGCGTCTATCTCTTCCGCGGGCCCTCCGGCGAAGTCCTCTATATAGGGACGGCCGTGAACCTGCGCCGACGCGTGCGTAATTACTTCACCGGATCCGAGACCCGCGGCCGGATGAAAGAGATGGTCTCCCTTGCCATCCGGGTCGACCACGTGGTGTGCGCGCACGGTCTGGAGGCCGGGGTGCGCGAGCTGCGACTGATCGTCGCGCATACGCCGCCTTATAACCGGCGGTCGAAATTCCCGAAGCGCGGTTGGTGGATAACGCTGACCGACGAACCTTTTCCCCGATTCGCGATCGCGCGCACACCGACCGCGGATGCGTTGGGGCCCTTCCCTTCCCGGATGGACGCGAACGACATCGCGCTGACCATCGCGGAGCACAGCGGCCTGCGCACCTGCACCGCGCGACTGCCGCGCGAGGGTCGCCACGACTGTCCGCCCGCGGTGGTCGGCGGATGTCCGGCGGCCGTGAGCGGCACTCCTATATATAGGGAGGAATACGAACCCGCCGCCGCGGCCGTCCGGGCGCTGTTCGCCGGGCATTCCGACGCGGCGCTGCGGGCCATGCTCGACCGCATCGAAACCCATTCGCACGCCGAACATTTCGAGGCCGCCGCCCGACTGCGCGACCGGACCGTCGCGGTGGTGCGGGCGCTGCACCGCACCCAGCGACTCGCCGCGGTGGCGCGGATCGCCGAACTGATCGCGGCGCATCCGGACGGTGCGGGTGGTTGGGAGTACGCGGTGATCCGCTATGGGCGGCTGGCGGGGGCTGGCACCTCGGCGCGGGGTGTGCCGCCCATGCCGGTGATCGAACGCATCGTCGCGGCATCGGAGACCGTACTGCCGGATCCGGTGCCGCCGTTGCGCGGCGCGTCGCCGGAGGAGGTCGGTCTGGTGACGCGATGGTTGGGGCGGCCGGGGGTCCGGATCGTGCGCACGAGTGAGGGATACGGCGATCCGATCCGAAGTGCCGGACGCTGGGCCGGGTGGGCGGATCTCGCCGATGCGGCAGCACGGGCCCGGCCGCACGGGCCGGAGACCGAACTCGCGGAGTACAAGGGCGGTGACCGCCTAGGCTGACAGCCATGATTACCGCGATCGTGATGATCCAGGCCGAGAACGCCCGCATTCCGGAAACCGCACAGGCGGTCGCCGACACCGTGGGCGTGACCGAGGTCTATTCCTGCGCGGGCGATGTCGACCTGATCGCGATCGTGCGGGTGCGCGACCACGAAGAGATCGCCGAGGTGGTGACCGGCCGGATCGACAAGACCCCCGGCGTCGCCCGCACCACCACCCACATCGCCTTCAAGTCCTACTCCAGCGCCGACGTCGAAGCGGGCTTCTCCCTCGGCGAGTGAGCCGTACTCAGCGAACGAGGATGGAGGACCCGAAGAAGGTGCGAGAGGCGCCGGAGGCGAGTACGGCGCCGGCTTCGCCCTTGCAACCGGCCATATAGAAGACGGTGACGGTGGCGTCGGTGTGGTTCTCGATGGCCAAGGGGGCGGCGCCGCCGCCGATCTGCAGGCAGCCGGACGGTTCGCGGTAGACGCTGCCGTTGACGACCAGGCTGCCCTGTGCCGCGTGCGCGGCGGCGGGTCCGACGGCGATCGCCGCGGCGATCGATAGCGCGCCTAGTGCCGCGTAAACGCCCCGCTTCATCATGTGCTCCTCAGCAGTCGAGCCGGGCGGCGTACGCCCGACGCGAAAACGGGGCAACGCCGGATTGCCGCGTCACTGTAACCTGCACCGCCACAAGAGGTCTGCCGACATGCGGCGCACGAT
Organism: Nocardia pseudovaccinii; assembly: GCF_050942345.1. Taxonomy (NCBI): domain Bacteria; kingdom Bacillati; phylum Actinomycetota; class Actinomycetes; order Mycobacteriales; family Nocardiaceae; genus Nocardia; species Nocardia pseudovaccinii. The sequence continues at coordinate 7,253,234 of NZ_CP192074.1, read as the reverse complement.
GAGCGCCGCGGCAGTCAGTTGTCGCCGAGGGTATTGGTGAGCTTCGCCCAGCGGTCGAGCAAGGCCGCGGATCTGCCGGTGTCGATGGCTTCGGCGGCGCGATCGATGCCCGCGGCGATGGCGTCGTGGATATCGTCGTCCGGATCGCCGACCCCCTGAGACAAGTCGTAGGCGACGATGGCGGCGGCGGAGTTCAGCAGTACGGCATCGCGCACCGGGCCAGCGCTACCCGCGAATACGCTGCGTGCGACACCCGCGTTGACCTCGGCGTCACCGCCGCGCAATGCGTCCAGCTCGACGTGCGCGATGCCGATGCGGGTCGGATCGATGGTGGTTTCGCGCAGTTTTCCGCCCGACACCACCCACGCGTCGGTGGTGTCGGAGGTGGTGATCTCGTCCAGGCCGTCATTGCCGCGCACCACGATGGCGCTGGCGCCGCGCTCGGCGAAGACCCCGGCGATCACCGGCAGTAGTTCGGGGAACGCGCAGCCGACCAGCCCGGCCCGCGGTTGCGCGGGGTTGGTGAGCGGGCCGAGCACATTGAAAACGGTGGGGATGCCGATTTCCTTGCGGGCCGGACCGGCGAAGCGCAACGCGGGATGGAACAGTGGCGCGAAGCAGAAGCCGATGCCGACCTCGCGCACGCAGCGAGCGACGGCCTCGGGGCCGAGGGCCAGCTTCACGCCCAATGCCTCCAGCACATCGGCGCCGCCGCTCTTCGAGGAGGCCGCGCGATTGCCGTGCTTGACCACGGGCACACCGGCCGAGGCCACCACGATCGAGGACATCGTCGAGATATTCACCGAACCGGACCGGTCACCACCGGTCCCGACAATGTCCACCGCGTCACCGTCGACGTGCACCAGGCGGGCGTGGCCGAGCATGCCCGCGGCCATGCCGGACAGCTCGGAAGGAGTCGGGCCCTTGATCTTCATCGCGACACCGAATGCGGCGATCTGTGCCGGCGTCGCATTGTCGGTGAAGATCTCGTCGATCACCCAGGTCGTGTCGTCCGCTGCCAGATCGCCGCCATCGGCAAGGGTCCCGAGTACTTGGGGCCAGCTGCGCATGTCCACTTCTCCTGTCACCACTGGTTCGCGCACCAGTCTGTCGCGATAGAGCGTAGTGGTCGAGACGTTATTACCGCTGCGCGGTCGCGGAACCCGGTTGCAGGGCGTCCCAGCCGTCCGTGACGCCGTCGTGGCGCTGGGCGAGACCGACCATCCTGGCCCGCTCCTGCGAACAATGCAGTGCGTCGAGCAGTTGAACCCGTTGCAGGATCAGCGATTCCAGTTCGTGTGGACCTTCGGTGCGTGGCGCCGCGGCGTAACCGTCCTGGGCCGCGATCGCACACACCTCATCGATCCGATCGGGCGGAATGCGCAGGTGATGGCGCAGCAGCGCGGGCTCGTCGGCTTTGAGAGCCGAGGCGCGCGCGAGTGTTGTCGAACACGCCTCGGAGTCGTCGAAGGACTCCGCTACGACTACTAGATCGGAACGGGCCGGATCCAGCGGTTCGGGTTCGTTCCCGCCGAACAGCCGTTGCCACCAACGCGTCACATCCGCCTCCTGATCTCAGCTTTTACTTACCAACGCCTGCCATGCTCGCCAAGGGAGTCACACCGGTCGTCCCACCTGCCGCGCCGCAGCTGCGCGCGCTCGTAAACAACACGCCGTCCACCTCGGTCGAGACACCGTCTGTCCGTGCGTTTTCCGACACGGGAGGACAAGTTTCGCACCCGGGTACTTGTGTCGTACTACGACGAGTCATACTTACCCCCGTGACGACCGCAGTAGGGACCCCAGGATCGGCCATTACTCAGCGTGTGCATTCGCTGAACCGGCCCAACATGGTGAGCGTCGGTACCATCATCTGGCTGTCTAGCGAGCTGATGTTCTTTGCCGGGCTCTTCGCGATGTACTTCGTCGCGCGCGCCCAGGCCCACGGCAACTGGCCGCCGGAACCGACCGAGCTGAACCTGAAGCTTGCCGTGCCGGTCACCACCGTGCTGGTCGCCTCGTCGTTCACCTGCCAGATGGGTGTGTTCGCGGCGGAGAAGGGCGATGTGTTCGGCTTGCGCCGCTGGTACGTCGCCACCCTGATCATGGGTGCGATGTTCGTGGCCGGTCAGGGCTACGAGTACACCAACCTGGTCAAGGAAGGCACCTCGATCTCGAGCAGTGCCTACGGCTCGGTGTTCTACATCACCACCGGTTTCCACGGTCTGCACGTCATCGGCGGTTTGATCGCCTTCGTGTTCCTGCTGGTCCGCACCAAGGTCAGTAAGTTCACCCCGGCACAGGCCACCGCCGCGATCGTCGTCTCGTACTACTGGCACTTCGTCGACATCGTCTGGATCGGGCTGTTCGCCACGATCTACTTCGTCCGCTGAGTCGGGCCAGTACCCCCAAATCTTTTGCACAAGTCGGTTCCGTCTACTCCAAAGGGACACAGATGAGTTCATCTCCCCCGTCAGCGCCAGAGCCCGCCAGCCCCAGCGCGGCGATCAGCGGCCAAGATGTCGCGGCCAGCAAGACGCGCAAGCAACGCCGCATGCGGCGTCGCATCGCGGGTGGGCTTGCGCTGTTGGTGGGCCTCGTCGGAGCCGGATTCCTCGCCACCGCGATCACGCCGGACCCCCAGGTCGCGACCGCGCACGAGGACCAGTCCGCGCTGATCCGCGACGGTAAGCAGCTCTACGAGACCTCCTGCATCACCTGCCACGGCGCCAACCTGCAGGGCGTGCCCGACCGCGGTCCGAGCCTGATCGGCGTCGGCGAGGCGGCCGTCTACTTCCAGGTTTCCTCGGGTCGCATGCCGCTGGCCGCCAACCAGGCTCAGGCGACGCGCAAGCCGCCGAAGTTCGATGCCCACCAGACCGACGCCCTCGGCGCGTACATCGCCTCCAACGGGGGCGGCCCGTCCGTGGTGCGCGACGCCAACGGCGAGATCGCACAGGAATCGCTGCGCGGGCCGGACGTCGCTCGCGGTTCGGAGTTGTTCCGGATGAACTGCGCGTCCTGCCACAACTTCACCGGCCGTGGCGGCGCGCTGTCCTCCGGTAAGTACGCGCCGCCGCTGGATTCCGCGAGCGAGCAGCAGATCTACGATGCGATGCTCACCGGCCCCGAGAACATGCCGAAGTTCTCCGACCGGCAGCTGAGCCCGGAAGAGAAGCGCGACATCGTCGCCTACGTCAAGAACGCCACCGAGGAGAGGAGCCCCGGCGGCTGGGATCTCGGCGGGTTCGGTCCCGCGACCGAGGGTCTGGCCATGTGGGTGGTCGGCATCACGCTCGTCGTGGGTGCCGCGATGTGGATCGGATCCCGTTCATGAGCGAGCGCAGCGAGCGAACATCAAACACAGCCGACATGTCGGTCATGTCGGAGCCGAGCGGCAGCGAGGCGGAGGCATGAGCGATAGCAAGGAGCCAAACGACATGGGTCGGCCGGATGAGGGCCACGACGGCGTAGAACCGTCGAACGAGCAGGTGAACACCACACCGGCTGAGCCCACCGAGGAAGAACTCGACGCGATGTCGCGCGACGAGCTGGTCAAGCTCGGTACCGAGCGCGACGGCGTCGACGTCGCCTACCGGCGCGAGCGGTTCCCGGTGCCGGGCACCCGCGCCGAGAAGCGCGCCGAGCGGCAGGTCTCGTTCTGGTTCGCGGTCTCCGGTATCGCGGCCGCGGTCCTGGTCGGGGTCTTCCTGTTCTGGCCTTGGGAGTTCAAGGGCAAGGACGAGGAAGGCCACACCGCCTACTCGCTGTTCACCCCGCTGGTCGGCCTCAGCCTCGGTATCGCCGTGCTGGTCATCGGCGTCGCGGTCGTGCTGATCCGCAAGAAGTTCATCCCGGCCGAGCTGTCGATCCAGGTGCGTCACGACGGGCCCTCGCCCGAGGTCGAGCGCCGCACCCTGGTCGCCGAGTTGCAGGACGCGCTGGACACCTCCACGCTGGGTCGCCGCAAGATGATCACCCGGACCGCGGGCGCCGGTGTCGGCGTGCTCGGTATCGGTGCGCTGCTGGTCTTCGTCGGCGGCATGATCAAGAACCCGTGGGCCAAGGGCGACAAGTCGCCGCTGTGGGTCTCGGGCTGGACCCCGGACTTCCCCGGCGAGACGATCTACATCCGTCGCGACACCGGTCGCCCCGAGGACGTCATGCTGGTGCGTCCCGAGGATCTGGACGCGGGCGCGATGGAGACGGTGTTCCCGTGGAAGGAGAAGTGGCGCGGTGACGAACACGCGACGCTGCAGTCCCTGCGCGGTATCCGCAACGCCGTCATGCTGATCCGGCTGCGCACCGAAGACGCGCAGAAGGCCGTCAAGCGCAAGGGGCAGGAGAGCTTCAACTACGGCGACTACTTCGCCTACTCGAAGATCTGCACCCACCTCGGTTGCCCGACGTCGCTGTTCGAGTCGCAGACCAATAAGATTCTGTGCCCCTGCCACCAGTCGCAGTTCCTGGCGACCGAATGGGCTAAGCCGGTCTTCGGTCCCGCCGCTCGCGCACTGCCGCAGCTGCCGATCACCGTCAACTCCGAGGGCTACCTGGTCGCCGCGGGCGACTTCATCGAGCCGCTCGGACCGGCCTACTGGGAGCGTCGTTCATGAGTCCTTCAGTCGCAGCCCAAGCCCACGAGGCCGACGAGCGGTATCGCGCCGCGGCGTTCGTGAAGCGGTCGATCAACAAGGTCTTCCCGACCCACTGGTCGTTCCTGCTCGGCGAGATCGCGCTCTACAGCTTCATCATCCTGCTGCTGTCGGGTGTCTATCTGACGCTGTTCTTCGATCCGTCGATGAGCGAGGTCGTCTACAACGGCGCCTACCAGCCGCTGCGTGGTGTGACCATGTCGCGGGCCTACGAGACGGCGCTGAACATCTCGTTCGAGGTGCGCGGCGGTCTGTTCGTGCGCCAGGTGCACCATTGGGCCGCACTGCTTTTCGCGGCCTCGATCATCGTGCACCTGTTCCGCATCTTCTTCACCGGTGCGTTCCGCAAGCCGCGTGAGGCGAACTGGGTCATCGGCTGCCTGCTGCTGATCCTGGCCATGTTCGAGGGCTTCTTCGGTTACTCGCTGCCCGACGATCTGCTCTCGGGTACCGGTCTGCGGGCCGCGTTCGGCGGTATCACGATGAGTATCCCGATCGTCGGCACCTGGATGCACTGGCTGATCTTCGGTGGTGACTTCCCCGGCGACATCATCATTCCGCGTCTGTACATCGCGCACGTGCTGCTGTTCCCCGGCATCATCCTGGCGCTGATCGCCGCGCACGTCGCGCTGGTCTGGTACCAAAAACACACGCAGTTCCCCGGCCCCGGCCGCACCGAGAACAATGTCGTCGGTGCGCGCATCGTGCCGGTGTTCGCCTCGGATCAGGGCGCGTTCTTCGCCTTCACCCTCGGCATCGTGGCGATCATGGCCGGCGTGCTGCAGATCAACCCGATCTGGAACATGGGTCCGTACAACCCCTCGCAGGTGTCGGCGGGTTCGCAGCCCGACTTCTACATGATGTGGACCGACGGTCTGGCGCGTCTGATGCCGCCGTGGGAGCTCTACCTCGGTCGCTACACGGTGCCCGCCGTGTTCTGGGTGGCGCTGATCATGGGTCTGGTGTTCACGGTGCTGATCCTGTACCCGTGGATCGAGAAGCGCCTCACCGGCGACGATGTGCACCACAACCTGCTGCAGCGCCCGCGCGACGTGCCGGTGCGCACGGCGATCGGTGCGATGTCGATCGGTTTCTACGTGGTGCTGACGCTCTCGTGTGTCAACGACATCCTGGCGCTGAAGTTCGACATCTCGTTGAACGCCACCACCTGGATGGGTCGCATCGGCCTGCTGGTCGTGCCGCCGGTGGCGTACTTCCTCGCCTACCGGTTCTGCATCGGTCTGCAGCGCAGTGACCGGGCGGTGCTCGAGCACGGCATCGAGACCGGTGTGATCAAGCGTCTGCCGCACGGTGAGTACATCGAGGTGCACCAGCCGCTGGGCCCGGTCGACGATCACGGCCACCCGGTCCCGCTGGAGTACCAGGGCGCGCCTGTGCCCAAGAAGATGAACAAGCTGGGCTCGGCGGGTAAGCCGGGCACCGGTAGCTTCCTGCGCGCCGACCCGCCGCACGAGATCGAGCAGGCCTTCGAGGACGACCACGCGGAAGAGCACAAGCAGCTCGCCGTACTGCAGAAGGTTCAGGAGAAGGCGAACGGTCAGAACGGCAAGTCCGCGCACTGACAGATAAAGCAAAGGCCCCGAGTCGAATTCGACTCGGGGCCTTTCGCTTTTATAGAGCGACTCGGCGGCGGGCTGCCTCGATGGCCTCGAATTTGGCCAGGTTGTGGCGGGCATCGGCGAGTGCGTCGTGGGCGTCCGGGGGGACCGGCGGCAGTTCGGGACGACCGTGGGCCTCCCAGTGTTGCCGCAGTTCGTTGGTGTAGCGGGGGAGGGCGTTGGGCAGATCGATCATGGAGCCCCAGAGCTGGCACAGGGCGACGTGGTCGTAGGCGGCCACCCAGGCCCACAGTTCGGGGGTGACGCTGGGCCGCGGGACCAGGAATTCGTAGAGGTCTTTGCGGATCTGTTCGCGGCTGCGCCAGCGCGGAGAGGCGGGCGGCGGAAGCTGCGGAAGCACATACCTGCGTACCCACGGACCCGCCCGTTCGGGATCGAATTCGGTTGAGACCGCGTAGTATTCGCGGCCGTCCTCGCAGACCACACCGATCGATACGAGGTCGATGGTCGACCCGTCCTCGATGAATTCGCAGTCATAAAAATATCGAAGCGAGATCGGTCTCTCCTCCAAAGATCGGTACGGTGCGGCGATACTGCCCGGCAATTCACCCTAGGTGGGCAGAATCCACCCCTAATACCGGGTACCTGCATGCTTCGGGGTATCCGTATTCTGAACGGGTGAACTGGACCGTCGACGTACCCATCGATCGCCTGCCGGAGCTGCCGCCGCTGCCCGCAGAGCTGCGGAGGCGGCTGGACGACGCGTTGGCGCGTCCGGCGCTACAGCAGCCGGCGTGGGATCCGGAGCAGGCGGCAATGATGCGGACCGTGCTGGAGAGTGTGCCGCCGATCTGCGTACCCGCCGAGGTGGAAGAGCTGCGCGGGCAGCTCGCGGAGGTCGCGCGCGGCGAGGCCTTCCTGATGCAGGGCGGTGACTGCGCAGAGACCTTCGCCGACAACACCGAACCGCATATCCGCGGCAATATCCGCACGCTGCTGCAGATGGCCGTCGTGCTCACCTACGGCGCCAGCCTGCCGGTGGTCAAGGTCGCGCGCATCGCGGGCCAGTACGCGAAGCCGCGCTCCTCGGATACCGACTCGCTCGGCCTCAAGTCCTACCGCGGTGACATGGTGAACTCGCTGGTCGCCGATGCGAAGGTGCGCGAGCACGACCCGTCGCGACTGGTGCGCGCCTACGCCAACGCCAGCGCGGCGATGAATCTGGTGCGCGCGCTGACCGGTGCGGGCATGGCGGATCTGCACCGTGTGCACGACTGGAACCGTGATTTCGTGGCCCAGTCGCCCGCGGGTGCGCGCTATGAGGCGATGGCCGGGGAGATCGACCGCGGTCTGGCCTTCATGACCGCCTGCCGGGTGAACGATCCGAGCCTGCAGTCGGCCCGCATCTACGCCAGCCACGAGGCGCTGGTGCTGGACTACGAGCGCGCCATGCTGCGCCTCGGCCAGAATCCGGCGGGCGAGCCGGTGCTCTACGACCTGTCCGCGCACTTCCTATGGATCGGCGAGCGCACCCGTCAGCTCGACGGCGCGCACATCGCCTTCGCGGAACTGGTGGCCAACCCGATCGGCCTCAAGATCGGGCCGACCACCACGCCGGATCAGGCGGTCGAGTATGTCGAACGGCTCGACCCCAATAACGAGCCGGGCCGGTTGACCATCGTCTCGCGCATGGGCAATAACAAGGTTCGCGACGTGCTGCCGCCCATTATCGAGAAGGTGCAGGCGACCGGGCACCAGGTCATCTGGCAGTGCGACCCCATGCACGGCAACACCCACGAGGCCTCCACCGGCTACAAGACCCGGCACTTCGACCGGATCATCGACGAGGTGCAGGGCTTCTTCGAAGTGCATCACGCACTCGGCACGCATCCCGGCGGTCTGCATATCGAACTCACCGGTGAGGATGTCACCGAATGCCTGGGCGGCGCACAGGACATCTCCGACCTGGATCTGTCCGGTCGCTACGAGACCGCATGCGACCCTCGGCTGAACACCCAGCAGTCGCTGGAGCTGGCCTTCCTGGTCGCCGAAATGCTGCGCTGACCAAGGTCTTCCGACAGGAGCGCCGCGACATGCGGCGCTCCTTTGTCGTCAGGGCAGCGCTGTCAGCGAGACGGTACTGCCTGCCTCGACATTGGAACCCACGCCAGGAACTTGGCCGATCACCACGGAGCTGTCGGACGGGGCGAGCTGACGCACCGCCACCACCAAGCCGAGCGCCTGCAGCTTGGAGCGGGCGTCGCCGACGCTCGAGCCGACCAGCAGGGGCACCTTCACGGCATTCGAGACGACCAAGGTGATGCCGTCGCCGGACTGGATCGTGGCGCCCGCGGCCGGTTCGGTGGCGATGACCTTATCCGCCTCGACACTGCGGTCGTACTGAGTTCTGGTCTCGCGCACCGTGATTCCGGCCGCGGTGAGCACCTTGTTCGCTTCCTCGGTGGTCTTGCCGCGCACATCGGGCATCTTCACCGGCTGAGATCCCTTGCTGCGGTACACCTTCACCTGTGCGGCCAGCGGCAGGACGGTGCCGGGAGCCGGATCCACCTTCGCGAGGGTGCCCTTGGGCGCGGCGCTGCCGGCTTCGCCCGCGTCCACCGGTTGCAGTCCGGCATCGCGAATGAGCTGGTTGACCTTCGAAATGTCGTCGCCCGCTTTGATATCCGGCACCCGGGGTTTGCCGCTGGAGATCAGCACGGCCACCGTCGAACCCTTGGTGATCTTGGATCCGGCCGAGGGATCGGTGCCGACCACGCCGCCGACCGGGATGGTGTCGGAGGTCTTCTGTCTGATCTCGGTGTCGAAACCGGCATCCGCCAGCGCCGAAATCGCGCTGGCCTGATCCTTTCCGGCCACCGACGGGACGGCCGAGTAGCGCCCGATGCCCAACCACCAGCCGCCGATCCCGACCAGCAAGGTCAGGACCGCGACGATGGCGACCCAGAGCAGGACCGTGCGCCGCGATTTGGTCCGGTCGTCGAAGGGGGACGGCTGCGGCGAATGCGATGGTGCGTAGTGATCGCGGTAGGTGTCCGGCGGCCCGTAGTTGTCGGGCGGACCGTAGTCGGGCACCCGTGGCCGCGCCGCGGTGACGACCCTGGTGTGCTGCTCGGGCTGTGGTGGCGGTGCCGCGGCCCTGGCCTGCTGCGGGGTCGGTGCGGCAACTTTGAAGCTGGCGCTGAGATGTTCGGCCGACTCCTGGGGTGCGGGCACCCGATACGGCGGCAGATTCAGCGCGACCCCGATCGAATGCAGTTCGGCCGCCATCTCGTTGGCATCGGCGAAGCGATGCGCGGGTTCGCGGTTGGTGGCCCGCGCGATCAGCTCGTCGAACTCCTGCGGGACACCGGAGATGAATTCACTCGGGCTGGGCACATCGTTCTCGATGCGCTGATATGCCACCGATAGCGAAGTGTCGCCGGTGAACGGGACCTGGCCGGTGAGCAGTTCGAAGATCAGGATGCCGAAGGAGTAGACATCGCTGCGGGAATCGGCGGTGCCCGCGGTCACCTGTTCGGGTGACAGGTACGCGGCCGTGCCGAGAATTACGCTCGCCGAGGTGGTGTTCGCGGCCGCGACCGCACGCACCAGACCGAAATCGGCGATCTTGACCTCGCCGGAATCGGAGATCAGCACATTCTCCGGTTTGATATCGCGATGGATCAGGCCCGCCGAATGCGCGACGCCGATCGCGGCCAGTACCGGCTCGGCGACCGCACGCACCGCATGCGGTGGCATCGGACCGCGTTCGCGCAGCAGCTCGCGCAGCGTGCCGCCCTCGACCAACTCCATGATCAGGAACGGATACTCGCCGTCCACACCCTGGTCATAGACCGCGACCAGGGATGGATGCTTGAGCTTGGCGACCGCGCGCGCTTCGAATTCGAACCGGGTCAGAAACTGGGGATCGGCGGCGAACTTGGGCTCCATCACCTTGATGGCGACCGGACGGTCCAGACGGGTATCCACCCCTCGGAAGACCATCGACATCCCGCCCCGCGCGATCGGCGCGTCGATGCGGTAGCGCCCCTCCAGGATTTGCCCGATCAAGTGATGTCCTCCGGCTTTCACGAACTTCTCACCCCTCGCTCCGACGCGACAAGCGATTGACCGCCTCGCGCGGCCCGCTCACGATCGTAGCCGTGTCGAATCGCTGTGCTTTTGGCCGCGCGGGCGCGGCGTGTTCGCGGCCCCCTGGTGTCTCGCGGGCTGACCCTTTCGAGCGACCTGCAAGCAGTCGCCAGCGGCGCCGTCGAGACTCGCGCCTGCGGCGCATGCGCTTCGATGACTCGAACGCGAGACGGGCCGCGAACGGTCGCGCGTAAGACTCGCTCCGTGGTGGTTGGTTTGTGTGCAACCGATGGTTCGTGGCCACCAGGGTGTCGAATCGCGCGGGAACCGTCCAGGGTGTCTCGAGCCACGCGGCGCGGGACCGTCTACCGTTATCCGGGTGAGTGCATTTCCTTGCAGTGACGATGTTCTTCCCCAGTCGGAGGCGGTGATCCCGCTGCCCGAGGTGGCCGACAAGCTCGGGCTCGTGGTAACCCGAGTGCATCAGATGCTGCGCGACCACCAGTTGCTCGCCCTGCGCCGCGATGGCGTGGCCGGCGTGCCCGAGCGATTCTTCGACGATACCGGCGCGATCGTGAAGTCGCTGCCGGGCCTGATCACCGTCATGAAAGACGCCAAGTACACCGACGAGGAGATCCTGGAGTGGATCTTCACCGACGACGAGAGCCTGCCCGGTAAGCCCGTCGACGCATTGCACGGCCCGCTCGCGCGCGAGGTCCTGCGCCGCGCCGCAGCCGAGCCGTTCTGAATTTTTGGCCGCGCGGGCGCGGCGTGTTCGCGGCCCCCTGGTGTCTCGCGTCCGAGCCGTCGAGACTCGCGACTTCGTCGCATGCGCTTCGACGGCTCGGACGCGAGACGGCCGCGAACGGTCGCTCGTAAGACTCGCTCCGTGGTGGTTGCGTGAGTGAGTTGCGTAGTTGCTGCGATCGAGTGTCAGCGCCGTAGGGCCGCAGCGGTGAACTCGACCGCCGCGACACGCAGACGTCGGTGGCGGGGGACCACGGCGCGGCGCGCGAATACCGCGTAGTCGGAGTGTTCGATTTCATCGAGAATGCCGGAGTAGAGCGTGCTCGCGGTGCGAATGGCGGGGCGCACACGGGGGTCGAGTAGGTCGATGCCCGGGTTCGCGAAGCGGTAGAGGTCGCGGTTGATCGCGATCAGGTGGGCCAGTGCGCGGCGGACCCGCTGGTCGGTGTGGCCGATGCGGTGGCAGTGGGCCAGCAGGTTCGCGTCCACGCCGAAGGCCGCGAGTTCGTCGGTGGGGAGGTAGATCCGGCCCCGGTCCAGATCCTCGGCGATATCGCGCAGGAAGTTGGTGAGCTGAAAGGCTTCGCCGAGGGCGGCGGCGGCGGGTTCGGCCTCGGCTACCGTGCCGACCGTGCCGAGTACCGGCAGCAGTTGCAGACCGATCGCGGCCGCGGAACCGCGCATGTAGTCGCGCAGTTCGGTCATGGTGGCGTAGTCGGCGCGGAAGTGCGCGGTTCCCGGAACATCCATGCGCATGGAGTCCAGGAAGGTCCAGAAGTGCTGGGGCGCAATGTCGTAGCGCTGGATGGTGTCGGCCAATGCGGCCAGTACCTGGGTGCGGCGGTCGGTGGGAGGCGTCGCCTGTTCCAATGCGACGCGCAGTTGTTTCTCGACCAGATCGAGTTCGCCCGCGGGGCCGTGTTCGGCGTCGTACGCCGGGTGATCGACGATGTCGTCGACCATGCGCGCGAAGGCGTAGAGCGCGTGCACCGCGGGTCTTCGTGGTGCGGACAGCAGGCGGGTGGCGAGGAAGTAGGTGCGTCCGTGTTCGGCGGCGATCGCTCGGCAGACGCGGTATGCCGCGGCAAGTTCCGAGGCGCGGGCGGGTAGCGCGACCTCGGTCATGACCGGGTGACGGCGACCGGATTGCTCTCCGGTGGGGTGGCGCGCAATCGCAACGGGTCGACCCGTCGCAGTGACAGGGCCGCGACCACGGCCGCGAACGTCGCGGCGGCCACGTGCCCGAAGCTGTAGAGCCCGATCGAGCCGTCCGGCTGGAAGACCAGCATCAACCAGGTGCACAGCCCGACCAGCACCATCAGCGTGGTGGTGGACAGTGCGAACCCGGCGGCCAGCGCCAGCGGCCAGGAGTAGTACCAGGGCAGTGCGGCGGGCGAGAGGATGACGATGGCGACGAAGGCGATGAGGATGCCGAAGACCGCCTCGCGCTCGCTGTGCCGGAACCGCCACCAGGTCCACGCCAGCACGGCGATCAGCGCCAGCGCACAGAGTGCGCGGGTCACCGCGAGCACCGGATCCATCTGGAACGGTGTCACCCACCGGACCATATGCGCCATGATCGTCGGCAGCGAGAGCCAGTTGATGATCTTCTTCGAGCCCGACAGCGCGGTCAGCCAGCCGATGCCGACCCCGGCGATGGCCGAGGCGGCCACGAAGACCACCGCGAACACGCTCAAACCGAGTCCGGCGATCTTGGCGAACATCAGCGCCGGATGCGGTACTTCCGCACTCGGTCGCGTGGGTTCGGCCTCGCTTTCGACCTGCTGGGTCGCACCCGGTGATTGCGCGGCGCGTTGCAGCGCCCGGCGTTCACGTTCGTGCAGCATCCAGATCCACACCAGGAACGGCAGTGCGACACCGGCGGTCGCCTTGATGGCGACGCCGATCGCGACGACCACGATGCCCGCCACATGATGGCGCTCCAGCACGAGTGCGATACCCGCGCACATGAGCCCGACCATGAGCATTTCGTTGTGCACGCCGCCGATGAGGTGGATCAGCACCAGCGGGTTGAGCACCGCCAGCCACAGCGCGACCGTCGGCTTACCGCCGAGATGTTTGGTCAGATACGGCACCGCCCACATCATCAGCGCCAGTCCCGGCAGCATGACCAGCCGCAGCGCGATGGTGCCCGCGACCACGTTATCGCCGGTGATCGCGGTGATCGCATTGCCGAGCAGCAGGAAGATCGGACCGTATGGCGCGGTGGTGGTGGTCCAGACCGGGCTCACATTGTCGAGCAGTACGCCGGGATTGGCGACCGGCGGGGAAACGTAGGGATCGAAGCCGTCGCGTAGCAGTGCGCCCTGGGCCAGATACGAATACGCGTCCCGGCTGAACATCGGCACCGCGAACAGCAGTGGGAAGATCCAGATGCCGACAATCGCGCGCAGCTCGTTCAGCGTGACCCCGGCGTCGGGCCGATCGCCGAATCCGATCGTGGTGCGACCAAGGCGCACCCACGCGGTGATCATCAACAGCACACCGACCCAGATGACCATGGTGGACAGCACATAGCCGTGCCCGAATCGCAGCCAGGACAGATGTATCGCCTCGAGCAGCGGATCGCGCTTGCGCACGCTGCCCGCGCCGAATCCGCCGAAGGTGATCATCAGCGCGCCGAAGAAACCGAGCAGCGCCGAATGTCCCTCGGGGCTGCGGGCGAAGTCGGCGGTGGTCCGCAGCCAGGCCCGGAACCCGTGTTCGTCGACGGCCTGCGGTGCCTGGCGCGCCGGGACGCTCGACGGACGCGCCTCGTCTTCGGTCGCGGTGATCGAGTTGTCGGTGGGCGCGGGGGCCGTCATCTCAGGGGGATGCATGTGGTGTCGGTCCCCCCGGAGTGGTCGGCGGTCGCAACCGCAGGCTGATAGGTCGGCCGTTAGTTTATCGGCTCGCCGGGAACACTATCCCGCTGGTGCGTGGGGATTCATCCCGAGTGGCTCGCGTGGTGCCGATAATTCGGTTTGCCGCCAGTTTTCCGGATAGCAAGGTGGTTGGCACGCCGACACCCGGAGTAGTGCCACAACCGGCGATAACCACGTTGTCGCTGCCGCCGGAAAAATTGCGCGGACGAAATGGACCGGTTTGCCGGAACAGGTGCGCGGCGGAGAAGGGTGTGCCCGCCAGCATGCCCTGATCGCGCCAGGTGCCGGGTGTGTCGAGATGATCGACGGTGAAGTGTTCGGCGATGCCGTGATATCCGCGTTCCGCCAACACATTCAGGAGTTCACGCAGGTACGAGGGTCCGAGTCGGTCCCAGTCCAGCGGTGCGGCGTCGAGGTTGGGGCAGGGGGCGAGCAGTGAGAACGGCTCGTACCTGCCGTCGGCACGGTCGATGTAGAGCCCGGGATCGGTCAGGGCGGGCCGGGTGAGCAGCAACGACGGGTCGCTCATCAGGCGCCCGCGGCCGGGGCGGGCGGCGATCTCGTCGAAGGTTCCGTTCCAGGCGTCGCCGAAATCGATGGCGTGGTGGGCTTGGATCGGCCAGGTCTCGGCGATCGCGGCGGGGATGGTGCCGTGTGCGACGACGGCGGACGGTGCGGCGCGTAGTCGACGGCGGCGGCGCACACCGAAGCGCTCGAGCGCGCCGAGGTCGGCGGTGAGCACCACGGCGTCGCAGTCGAAGGTGCGGCCGTTCGCGGTGCGGACCCGCCTGGCCCGCCCGTCCGCGTATTCGATCCCGGTGACCTCGGTGTTCAGCTCGAGTGCGCCGCCCGCCGCGGTGAAGGCGTCGGCGAGTGCGGCGGTGATGGCGCGCATACCGCCCTCGGGGAAGTAGACGCCCAGTGAGGTGTCCATATGCGGGATCGCGCCGTATACGGCCAGTGCCTTGGCCGGGGCCATGCCCGCGTAGAGCGCCTGGAAGGTGAACAGTCGGGCCAGGCGTGGATCCCGGAGGAAGTGGGAGACGCGCGGGCCGAGCCTGCCGAATCCGCCCAGACGCACGAGGGTGGCCAGTGCGCGGCGCTTGGCCGGATGTCGGACCATATCGAGCGGCGAATCGAAGTTCGTATCCATGAACTCGGTGAATTCGGCCTGGTAGATCTCCGCGAGCCAGTTGCGCAGCCGTCGGTAGCGCAGTGCCTCGTCCGCGCCGCAGACCCGGGCCACTTCGATGGCCATCGCTTCGGGATCGGCGTAGACGCGAATGGTGGAGTCGTCGGCGAAGCGGGCGTGATAGCTGGGGGCGAGTTGGTGGATGCGCAGTGGCGGAGTGCAGGTTTCCGGGGTCGCGCCGACGGCGGCGAGGGCATCGGCGATCAGCTCCGGCAAGGTGAGTACCGTTGCGCCGGAGTCGATTTCGTAATCGGGGCCGCGGTACAGGCCGACTCGGCCGCCGGGATGATCGGCGCGTTCCAGCAGGGTGACGGTGCGCCCGGCCCCGGTCAGATACAGGGCGGCGGCGAGGCCGGATAGGCCCGCGCCCACCACAACGACGCGATCGGTCGGTCCCGCAACGGTTTTCATGTGGATCTCCTCGCGCGGTCGCGGCTAGTGCGTGCGACTCGTCGCGGCCAGGGCCATGGCGCGCAACCGCTCCTTGGCATCGGGCGTTGCGGTACTCGAGGCCAGTGCGGCCAGGCCCTGTTCGGTGAGTTCGGTGATGCGGCGCTCCACCTCGCCGACCGCGCCGAGCTCGGTGATCACCGCACGCAACCGTTCGACCTGGTCCGCGGTCAGATCGGTGCCGATGCTGGTGCGCAGCAGATCGGCGGCGGCCGGGTCGGTGGCGTCGGCGCGCTGCAGCGCCTCGGCGACCAGGACGGTGCGCTTGCCCTCGCGCAGGTCGTCGCCGGAGGGCTTTCCGGTGACCGCCGGGTCACCGAAGACGCCGAGCAGATCGTCGCGCAGCTGGAAGGCGATGCCGATATCGGTTCCGAAGGTCCGGTAGGCCTCGATCAGATGCGGATCGGCGTCGGCGAGTGCCGCACCCAGGTGCAGCGGGCGCTCCACGGTGTAGGCCGCGGTCTTGTAGCGGTTGATGCGCAGCGCCGCCGCGACGGATTCGTCACCCGCCGATTCGCCGTGGATATCGAGCAGTTGCCCGCCGAGCACCTCGGTGCGCATCAGCGCCCAGACCGGTGCGAAGCGGCCGAGGGCGGCGGCGTCGAGTCCGGCGGCGTGCACCATGTCATCGGCCCAGGCCAGCGCCAGATCGCCGACCAGGATGGCGACCGAGGTGCCGAAGTGTTCGGCATCACCGGCCCAGCCGTGGTCGCGGTGGCGCTGTTCGAAGTCGACGTGCACGGTGGGGAAGCGGCGGCGGGTGCGCGAGGAGTCGATGATGTCGTCGTGCACCAGCGCGCAGGCCTGCACCAATTCCAGTGCGGCACAGGCGTTCAGGACCGCGGCGGCGTGCGGGCCGGTGGGATCGCCGCCCGCGCCGAGCCAGCCGGTCCAGGCGAAGGCCGGACGGGTGCGCTTACCGCCGCGCAGCACGAACAATTCGAGCGCTTCCGCGGCCTGGACGAAAACCGGACCGAGCGGCTCGACTATCGGGCGTCGGGTCAGGAAGAAGGCTTTGAGCGCATCCTCGACCGCCGCGACGAATCCGGGGGTGCCGGGCGCGGGCGGGGCGGGGTGAGGCGTCTGGATACCGGTTCCGGCGGACAGGGGAGCCTCCAAGGTCGTGCGGGTGCTGGTGCGCGGTGGATCGTGGGCGCTATAGGTAGTTCGGTGCCGGACGGTGGGCGTCGCGCGTGTCGTTCCGGCGATTGCGAGCGTGTCGCTTGCTCGCAGAATACGCGTACGGTTGCGACGACCTGACGGCCCGGTGACGGCCCACCACTACACTGAACCGGTGACTTTCGATAACGTGCGGGGACGTTCGACCCCTGGCCGGCCGTCCCCGACGCCACCGATCGTCTCTGGAACACCCTCGGTTGTACAGAGTCTGCGGACCCATTCCGGGGGTTCGGTGCCCTTCTCGGTGGAGTTCAATCCGCCGCGTGACGCCGCGGGCGAGGCGCGGCTGTGGCGCGCGGCGCGCACCTTCGAGCGCATGCATCCGGCCTTTGTCTCGATGACCTACGGCGCAGGCGGCACCACTCGTGACCGCACCGTGCGGATCACCGGCGCGCTGGCCGAGGAGACCACGCTGCTGCCGGTCGCGCATCTGACCGCCGTCGAGCACAGCGTCGCCGAACTGCGCTCACTGGTCGGCGCGTACGCCGATTCGGGCATCCGCAATATCCTCGTGCTGCGCGGCGACCCGCCCGGCGATCCACTCGGCGAATGGCGCAAACATCCCGAGGGTGTGGCCTACGCCGAGGAACTGGTGCGCATCGTGCGCGACCTCGGTGACTTCCATGTCGGCGTGGCCTCGTTCCCACAGGGCCACCACCGCTCCCCGGATCTGGAGCACGACACCGCGTACCTGGCAGCGAAACTGCGTGCGGGCGCGGAGTATTCGATCACCCAGATGTTCTTCGACGTCGAGCACTATCTGCGGCTGCGCGATCGCATCGCGGCCTTCGACCCGATCGAGGGCGCGAAGCCGATCATTCCGGAGCTGATGCCCATCACCTCGCTGCGCACGGTGGCGCGCGCCGAGGAACTGTGCGGACGTCCCCTGCCGCCCGCGGTCATGGAGCGCCTGCGCAAGGCCGCCGGTGACGGTCCGGAGGAGAACAATGCCGCGGTCCGCGAGGTCGGCATCGAAATCGCCACCGAAATGGGCCAGCGCCTCATCGATGAGGGCGCGCCCTGCCTGCACTTCATCACGCTGAACTTCGCCAAGGCCACCGGTGAGGTCCTCACCAACCTCGGCTACGGCGTAACCGCCGCCCCTATCAGCGCCTGAGCATCGGACGTACGCCGAGCCCGCCGGGGCAGACTCCGGCGTACGAGGCCGACGAAACAGCTGAGCACATGGGTAACTCTCGGGTACGCCCGAACTGCTCCGTGGTCAACCGCCGATCCGCGACGGTGCCGTCGGGGCACTTACGGCTGGCAAAAGATCCGGGGAGGTGGGGGAGCGAACCCACGCATCGGCGAGGAGCCGGTGGGATTCCAGGCGGTCCTCGTGACGATGCGTGATGCTGGTGACGAGGAGTTCGTTCGCGCCGGTGACCCGCTGCAGGGCCTGCAGGCGTTCGACGACGGTGCGCGGGCTGCCGACGAATTGGGTGGCGAGGCGGTCGTCGACCAGTCGGCGCTGCTCCGGTGTCAGCGGGGTGGCGGTATCCGGATCGAGGTAGTCGGCGGCGCCCGCACCGCTGCGGATGCTGTGCACCCAGTGGCCGTAGGTGGCGGCCAGATGTCGGGCGCGCGCGTCGTCGGGGGCGACGACCACGTCCGCGGAGATCACCACATACGGCTCGGCGAGCTCGGCCGAGGGGCGGAAGGCCGCCCGGTAGGCTGTGACCGCATCCAGGGCGGTGCCGGGGGAGACGTGATAGGCCGCGGCGAAGGGCAGACCGAGTTTGCCTGCCAACTCGGCGCTTTCGCTGGCCGCACTGCCGAACAACCACAGCTCGACCTGTGCGCCCTCACCCGGAACCGCGTGCAGCGCAATGCCTTCGGCGCTCTTGTAGGTGCCGTTGAGCAGGGCGCGCACCTCGTCGACCTGGTCCGGAAAGTCCGGTGCCTGCGCGCCCTGCTGTTGCAGTGCGCCGAGGGAGGCGATGAACCTGGACCTGTCGGTGATCCGTCCGGGATCGAACGGCGGCGGAACCACCACGCCATCGCGGACCTCGGTGCGCCCGGTCACGGTATCGACGACCGGGTGACCGCCTTTGGGGTG
Source organism: Nocardia pseudovaccinii (assembly GCF_050942345.1). Lineage (NCBI taxonomy): Bacteria > Bacillati > Actinomycetota > Actinomycetes > Mycobacteriales > Nocardiaceae > Nocardia > Nocardia pseudovaccinii. The sequence continues at coordinate 7,234,395 of NZ_CP192074.1, read as the reverse complement.
CGCGGGCTGCGCGCCGAACTGGGTGCGGCGATGGCCCGATCGGCCAAGGCCAAGGTCGAGCCGTCCCGGGTAGAGGGCGTCGATGGTGCCGAACGCCTCCACGATCGATGCCGAGGTGTGGTGGCCGACCTGAACCGCCGCCGAGCCGACGCGAATCCGGGTGGTTGCCGCGGCGACCAGGCCGATCAGCGTGATGGAGGAGGAACTCGCCACCGAAACGAAATGATGTTCGGCCAGCCAGTAGCGGCGGTAACCCCACTGCTCGGCGTGCTGGGCCAGATCGATGGTGTTGCGCAGGGCCTGCTGTGCGGTGGATCCGGCGCTGATCGGGGCCAGATCGAGGATGGAAAGCGGGATCGTCATGCGGACCGTCCCAGGCGCGGATGCTGCTCGCCCGCTTCGATGGCGACCCGCAGCCGGTTTTCCGCGGGTGCCAGCGGGCAGGTGGCGAAATCGGTGAAGGCGCAGGGCAGATTGGCCGCCCGGTTGAAATCGAGACGCAAGGTCCCATGGGCGTCGGGCGCCTCGACGGCCAGCGAGCGGGCCGCCGGGTAGGTGGTGACGCCGCTGGTGGCGTCGGTGAACAGCACCCGCAGGTTGGTCGGCTCGCCGAAGGCGATGACGCGCTCGGTGACCTCGCCGATGCTGAATTCGATGGTGCCCGAGGCGGTGTGGTGATGTTCGAGTCCGTCGATGACGGCGCCGGTAGTGATCGTGCGCGGCTCGTCGAACGGTTCGAAGCGACCCTCGACCACCCAGTGCTGGTCCGGGGCATAGGCCGGGATGCCCTCGAAACTCAGCAATGTGGGTGCGGCGGGGTCGTGTACGCGCACGGCGTAGCGGCCGCTGCGGCGAATCACCTCGAGTACCCGATTCTCGTGCAGCACCTCGAGTCCCGGCGCGCCTTCGGCCGGTGTGACGATCTGTACGCCCGCGATGTCGCTGCCCTCGAACCGCAGGCGGTCGGCGGGCTGGGCGGTGATGAACACCTTGTCGTCGGTGACCCACCAGGTGCCGGGTAGGTCGGGGAGGCGCTCGGGTTGGTCGGTGAGCCAATGCAATCCGGTCAGGCTCAGGAAGCCGAGCGGATCGCGCAACTGGTCCTCCCTGGCGTGATGCCAATGCGCCCACTCGGTTTCGAAAAGACTGGTGATGCTGGTCGTCATGACGCTCTGACTCCTTCGAGTGTGCGGTTGCGATGGGGATGGCGTAGTCGGGTGCCGGTCATCAGGCCGCCCCCGGTGCGGTGACGTGCGGTGTGGGGATGGCCGACAGCAGTTCGCGGGTGTACTCGTGCTGTGGGTTGTCGAAAATCTCGGCGGTGGAGCCGGATTCGACGATGCGACCGTCGCGCATGACCGCGACGCGGTCGCTGATGCGGCGGACCACGGCGAGGTCGTGCGAGATGAACAGGTAGCTCAGTCCGAGTTCGGTTTGCAGGCGGTCCAGCAGTTCCAGGATCTGGGCCTGGACGGAGGCGTCGAGTGCCGAGACCGGTTCGTCGAGTACTAGCAAGTCGGGGTGCAGGGCCAGGGCGCGGGCGATGGCAACACGTTGGCGTTGTCCGCCGGACAGTTCCGCTGGGCGGCGCTGGGCGAAGTTCTCCGGCAGCGCGACCTGGCCGAGCAGTTCCCGTACCCGCTCCTGCCTGGCCTTGCGATCACCGACGGCATAGGCTCGCAGCGGTTCCTCGATGATCGATCCGACCCGCCAGCGCGGATCCAATGAGCCGTAGGGATTCTGGTAGACCACCTGGAAGCGCTGACGCAGGTCGCGCAGCCGTCCACCTTTCACCGCGGTCAGGTCATGTCCGTCGAACGTGATCGCGCCGCTATCGGGTTCCGTGAGCCGCAGAGCGATTCGCGCCGTGGTGGACTTGCCGGAGCCGGATTCACCGACCAGTGACAGGGTTTCGCCGCGACCGAGTTCGAATCCGACACCCGCGACCGCGGTGACCGAACCACCGGCCGGTGCGCGGAACCGCTTGTGCACGTCCCGCACCGTGAGCAGCGGCGGACCGGAGTTCGCGCGCGGCGTGCGGAACCCGTCGAAAGGGGCCAGACTCGGCGAGGCAGCGAGCAATCGCTTCGTATACGGATGACGGGGTTCGGCGAGCACCGTCGCGGTCGGCCCGGTTTCGACGATTTCCCCGCCGCTCAGCACCACGATCCGATCGGCCCGCTCGGCGGCGATCGCCAGATCGTGGGTGATCAGCAGCACCGCCGTACCGCGTGCCGCGGTCTGCGCGGCGAGTTTGTCGAGCACCCGCCGCGCCACCGTGGCGTCGAGCGCACTGGTCGGCTCATCGGCGATCACCAGTTCCGGTCCGGCGATGAGCGCCGCCGCGATCAGCACCCGCTGCCGCTGGCCGCCGGACAGTTCGTGCGGATACTGCGCCGCCCGCAGCTCCGGCAGATCCAGTCCGGCGTCGGCGAGCAATTCGATCGCCCGCGCGGTCGCATCGTGGCGATCGGCGAGTCCGTGCACCAGCAGCGCCTCGGCGACCTGATCACCGACGTGCCGCACCGGATTCAGCGACAGCCCAGGATCCTGCGGTACGAATCCGATCCGTGCGCCGCGAATCCTCCGCAGCGCCCGCTCGGATCCGGTATCCACCGTCTCTCCGTCGAAGGTGACGGTCCCACCGGTGATCTCGGCATTGGGGCCGAGCAATCCGATCACCGATTGCGCGAGAGTCGACTTGCCGGAACCGGATTCGCCGACCAGCGCGACGACCTCGCCGCGTGCGACGGTGAGGGATACGCCGCTGAGTGCGGCGACATCGCCGCTGTCGGAGGCGTAGCGCACATGCAGGCCGTCGATATGCAACAGTGCTGCTGCCGACCCATCCGGTCCATTTGCGACGTCGCGGATATGTGGCGTGCGGTCCGTCGGATCGGCGGACGTAATGCACTCACTCATGCGCTGTGACTCCTTCCTACGGCGCGGCCGAGGCGTTGGGCCGAGAGGACGACGACGATGATCACCAGGCCCGGCATGGTGGTCATCCACCAAGCCGTGGCGAGGAAATTGCGTCCCTCCGATATCAGTGAGCCCCATTCGGGGGTGGGGGGTTTCGCGCCGTAGCCGAGGAAGCTCAGCGCTGAGACCGACAGCACCGCCATACCGAATTCGACTGCGGCCAAGGCGAGTACCGGCTGATAGGAGTTCGGAAGAACATGCCGGGCCAGCACCATGTACCAGCGGACCCCGGAAGCGTGTGCCGCCTCCACATACGGCGCTTGTCGCACCCGGAGTACCTCCGAGCGCATGACCCGCGCGAAGTTGGCGATCAGCGAAACACCCACCGCGACGGCCACATTGCGGGTGCCGAACCCCAGCGCGGTGACCAGGGCGAGCGACAGCAGCAGCGATGGAATCGACAGCAGCACATCGACGAACCGCATGATGACGGTGTCGACGAAGCCGCCGAGCGATCCGGACAGCAGCCCGAGTATCGATCCGGCGATCAGGGCGATGGCGACCGCGGAGAGGGTGGCGGTGAGCGAAAGTCCCGCGCCGTGCACCATCCGGGTGTACAGATCGCGCCCGAGATTGTCGGTGCCGAACCAGTGTCGGGCACTCGGTCCCTGGAATTTCTGCGCGGGCACACCGGTCAGCGGATCACCGCTGGCGAAAGCCGAAGGGAACAGCGCCCAGCCGAGCGCCAGCACCGCGACGGCGCCGGACAGGATCACTACGATATTGCCGCGCAGCGACTTCCATCGCAGGGCGGGCCGGTGGAGTCCGGGAAGCGCGATCCGCCGCGACTCATCGGCGACATCAACCATGATCGGTCACCTGCTGTCGATGGTCAGGCGACGACGCGAAGCCACTGACGAGAGGGCCGGACGCGGCGCGGGTGTGGGTAACGAGTGGTTCAGGCACGGACGACCACCTCCTGCGCGATATCGTTCGCGGCGGTCTCGGAATCGGTTGTCGCACGGCGGGATCGACCGGCGATGCGCGGATCGAGCAGCGGATACAGCAGATCCACCGCCAGATTCACGGTGACGAAGACCGTCGAGGTGAGTAGCACGATGCCCTGCACCACCGGAATGTCCTGGGCCAGTACGGAGGTCTGGGTGAGCCGACCCACGCCCTGACGGGCGAAAACGGTTTCCACCACCACGGACCCGGCGAGCATATTGCCGACCAGCACACCGGCAATGGTGAACGTCGGCACGCTGGCCGGACGCAGTACATGTTTGCGCAGTACCCAACCACGAGAGCCACCCTTGGCCAGTGCCACATCGACGAACGGCTGACGCCAGGTCGAGGCCAGCCCGGCGGCGAGCACCTGGGCCAGTACCGCGCCGATGGGTATGGCGAGGGTGAGCGCGGGCAGCACCGTGCCCTTGAAACCGTGTCCGCCGAAGGCCGGGGCGAGCCGCCAGTGGAACGAGAAGAGTTGCAGCAGTAGCAGTCCGGTCCAGAAGGTCGGCACCGAAACCCCGAGGGAGGGCAGCGAGCTGAGTGTGTCGCGCAACCACGGGCGGCGGACATAGGTTGCTGCGAAGGCCACGCTCACCCCGCCGAACACCGCGAAGAGCAGTGCCAGACCGGCCAATCCGAGTGTATTGGGCAGCGCGTCGCCCAGCGCACTGGTGACCGGCTGGCCGGTGGCGATGGAGTGGCCGAGGTCGCCGGTCAGCGCGTGGGTCAGTGCGGTCCAATACTGCTCCCAGAGCGGACGATCCAGACCGTAGCGCGCCTGCAACTCGGCGATCGCGGCCTTGTCGATCGGGGTACCCGCACCCGCACCGTCGGCCGCGATGGAGACCGGATCGGCGGGCAGCAGATAGAGCACCACGAACGAAATGGTGAAGGCCGCCCACAGCACCCATATCGCCTGCAGGACCCGCACAACCACATACCGAGCCATGACTACCGCCCGCTCAACCAGGTATCGAAGAACTGCAGCCGCGCGGAAGCCTCGAACTTCAGCTCCTGCACGCTCCGTGCCGCACCGATGGCCTGCGACAGTTCGACCGTCGGAATCCACAGCCCCGCGTCGAGTACTGCCTGTTGCGCCGTGCGGATCAGTGCGGTGCGCGCGGCGGTATCCGAGGCGCTGAGCTGGCCGTCGAGCACGTCGTCCAGCGCCGGGATGCGTTCGCGGGCATTGAGATTGCGGCCGTCGACACTGAAGGAGGTGCGCAGAATGTCACCGTCGGCGCGGGTGGTGTTGTAGTAGGTGGTGTCGAAATCCTTGACGTTCTGCCGAGCCGTGCTCTCCGGGCCCGACACCAGATCGAGCTTCAGCTCGACGCCCACCTGACGCAGCTGCTGCTGCACCAGCTCCAGGATGGCCTGATTACCCGCGAACGCCTGACTGAAGAGCACTGCGAAGGACAGGCGCTCACCATTCTTCGCGCGGATACCATCGCCACCTGGTGTCCAGCCCGCCTGGTCCAGGATGCCGCGCGCCTTGGCCGGGTCGTAGCTCAGCCGGGCCGAAAGGTCTTGGTAGCCGGGCGTACTGCTGGCCAAGGTGCTGGAAGCGGGTTTGAACTGCGGGCCGAGTACGGTGTCCACCAGCTGTTTCCGGTCGATCGCGGGCAGCAGCGCCTGGCGTACCGCGGCATCGCGCAGCGGCCCGCGCGTGACATTGGTCTGGAAGCCGAACGGCACACCGGGATTCGCGGTGCTCAGCACCCGCCCGCTCGCGGCCTCGATCTGCGGTGCGTCCTGCGGCAGCGCATCGCTGACGGCGTCGAGCTGGCCGGAAATGAGACTGCCGGTGCGAACACCGGATTCGGGCACGACCGTGAACTCGATCTTGTCCAGATAGGCCTCGCCCTGATGGGCGAAGACCGCCGAACCCCAGCGGTATCCCGCGCGCTTGGCCAGGGTCGCCGAGGCATCCTGGCGCCAGGCCGCATAGGTGAACGGTCCGCTGCCGACGTTGTCGCCGAGGCAGCGCTGATCGGCAGGCTTGGCCGTCGTTACATCGCCCTGGATACCGAGCTGCGCGGTCGAAGAGGCCTGCAGGAACTGGGCATTGGGCTTGCTGAATTCGACCCGCGCGGTCAGCTTGTCGACCGCGGTGGTGCCGACGTAATTGGTGAGATAACTGGAGCCGAGCGGTGTCTTGGCCGCGCCCAGTTTGATCACCGAATCGAAGGTGTTGCGCACCGAATCCGCGGTGAGCGGGGTGCCGTCGCTGAAGGTGACGCCATCGGCGAGATGGAAGGTGAACACCTTGGCGTCGGGGGAGATCTCCCAGCTCTTGGCCAGCCACGGCTTGATCTCACCGGTCTTCGGATCCTGATCGGTCAGTGAATCCACGATCTGGCGGGTCACGTACAGCGTCTGGTTGGTGCCGGACTGCGCCGGATCCGAGCAGGTCGGCGCCTGCGAAAGGCCGTAGCGCAGTGCGCCGCCCGGCTGCGGCGGACCCGCGTCAGCGCCGCCGGTGGCCGAATCATTACCGCAGGCGGCGAGACTCGCGGCCGCGGTGACGGCGGCGGCCACGGCCGCGATTCGGTGGCGGGGACGGATCACTGTGGTACTCCAGATGTTTCGGTGCGGACGAGTTCGCCGCGGGAATCGATGTCGTAATCGGTGGGACGTGCGGTGTTGGGGGCGGTGGCCAGTGGTCGGCTCGGGATGCGTCGGCGCAGTTCGGGCGCGACCTCGGTCTGAAACAGTTCGAGGCCGGTGCGATGTTGCGATTCGGTGCGGCCGTCGCGTTCGGCGGACAGGTGGATCACCTCGTGCCCGAACGCCTCGTGCTGGCGACCCACTTTGTCGATCACTTGCTGCGGGCTGCCGACCAGCGCCGAACTGCGCGCGACGAAATCGTCGAGCGTCTCGAAGACGATCGGCAGCCCGAGCTTGCGCGCCAATGCCAGTCGTGCCTCGAAGATCGGGCGGTACACATCGAGGGCCACTTGTGACGTGCGCGCCACATGAAATCCCGCCGTGCCCGCGCCGACCAGGGCGTCGGCCGGATCGTGCCCGTAGTGTTCCCAGCGCTCCCGATAGTGGCGTACCAGTTCGGCATACGGTTCGATCGGATTGGTGACATTCGCCGAGAACAGCGGATCACCGTGGTGTGCGGCGAGTTCCACCGAATCGCGGCTGGTCGCGCTGCCGTGCCAGATGCGGATGCGCGGCTGCCAGGGCCGCGGCAGCGCCTTGGCCTCGACCAGCTCCGGACGGAATCGGCCCGACCAGGTCACGGTGTCGCTGTCCCACAGCGCCCGGAACAGTTCGTAGCCTTCGCGATTGCGATCCCACTGGTCCTCGGTGGTGACGTGGTACAGCTTCGCCTGGGCGGCACCGTTGCCCTTGCCGATAATGAGTTCGAGGCGGCCGCCGGAGAGATTGTCCAGCGTCGAATAGTCCTCGAACGCGCGCACCGGATCCAACAGACTCAGCGTCGTGACGGCGGTGAACAGACTGATCCGCGAGGTGACCGCGGCGATATGGGACAGGATCACCGGCGGTGCGGCCGAGAGGAACGGATCCTCGTGCCGCTCGCCGACGGCGAACCCGTCGTAGCCGAGTTCCTCGGCGGTGCGGGCCTGGCCGATGATATCGAGCAGTCGCTCCCTGGTCTCGGGCAGCCGACCGGTATTCGGATCCGGCACCCGGGAGACGAGGGTGAACAGCAGGAACTTCATGCGATCACGACTTCTTCGGTAGGCCGGGCGGATTGATCCGCGAACTCGGCACGGTCTCGGTCTTCAACCCCCAGCGGTCGATGACCTGCTGGTAGGTGCCGGTCTGGATGGCATTGTCGATGGCCTTGTTGATAGGGCCGATCAGCCCGTTGTCCTTCTTGGTGAGCACACCGATCTCGCCTTGCAATGCGTCACCGGCGCCGGAGAAGGTTGCGACGATCCTGGTCTGATTCGCGGTGGTGCTGTGATAGATCGCGGACGGATTCGGGCCGATGTAGCCGTCCAAACGCTGCGAGGCCAGCGCCAGGTAATAGTCGGTGACCTGCTGGAAGTAGGCGATATCGATCGGGGCCAAGCCCTCGGCGATATTCTGCTCGTTCCACTTGACCAGCAGCTGCTCCTGATTGGTGCCGCTGCCGACGCCGATCCGCTTGCCCGCCAGGCTCTTACGATCCTTGTAATCGAGCGTGCTCTGCTTCGGGATCTCCAGCGCGACAGTGTCATTGCGGTAGGTGGCGAAGTCGTACTTTTCCTTGCGCTCCTCGGTCACGGTGACGTTGGAGATGAAGACATCGGCCTCGCCGGAGTCGACCCGCACGAAGTTCTGTGACCAATCGGCCACCTGTGCAACGAGTTTCAGCCCGAGGATGTCCGCGATGAGCGAGGCGAAATCGATCTCGGACCCGACGATGGTCTTATCGTCGGTGGCGTAGAACCGCAATGGCGGTGCGGCACCCCCGGATCCGGTGACCACCAGCGTGCCGCGGTCGCGAATGGCCTGCGGCAGTTCAGCGGCGATGGCATCGACCTCGGCGGCGTGGATCCGGCCGGACTGGCCGGGGGAGAGGTCGAAGGTGATCGAACCGGCGGGCTGCGCGGAGTTTTCCGCGTCCGGATCGGTGCCGCAGCCGGTGGCCAGCAAGGCGACCGTGGCGGCCAGGCCGACCAGGGCAGAGAGCTTCATCGAATACCTGTTCATCGTGGAGCGCGCACCGCGCTCAGCGGACTCGGGACAGAAATGCGCGGGTGCGCGCGTGTTGCGGGTTGTCGAGTACGGCGGCGGGCGGACCTTGTTCGACGATCACGCCGCCGTCGAGGAATACGACGGTGTCGGCGACCTCACGGGCGAAACCGATTTCGTGGGTGACGATCACCAGCGCGGTCCCGCCGTCGGCGAGATCGCGGATCACATCGAGGACTTCGCCGACGAGCTCCGGATCCAGCGCGGAGGTGGGTTCGTCGAAGAGGATCACCGGCGGTCGCAGCGCCAACGCGCGCGCGATGGCAACGCGCTGCTGTTGTCCGCCGGACAGCCGCCGCGGATAGGCGTCGGTCAGGTCGCCGATACCGACCCGCTCGAGCAGATCCCGTGCCTCGGCCTCGATTTCCGCACGCGGGCGACCCCGCGCGGAAATCGGTGCGAGCGTGACATTGTCGAGCACCGTCAGATGCGGGAAGAGATTGAACTGCTGGAAGACGAAGCCGATATGCGAGCGCTGTCTGCGCACTTCGCGGTCCGACAGCGCGTGCAACTTATTGCGACGCAGCCGATATCCGATCAGTTCGCCGTCGATGTGCACGGTGCCCGCATCCAGCGACTCCAGGTGGTTGACCACCCGCAGCAGCGTCGACTTGCCGGAGCCGGACGGTCCGATCACAGTGACCACCTCACCGGCGTGGACCGTGAGGTCGATGCCACCGAGTACCTCGGTGCTGCCGTAGGACTTACGCACCCCGCGCACCTGTACCGCAGGAGCCGGGGCCACCGGCGCGCTCATCGAGTCGCTCCGCGTGGTGCTGCGGAACCGATTTCGGCGATTTCGCGCAACCGGCGCCAGACCTTCCGCACCGGTGTCGGTGGGGGCGTGCGGTGCGCGCCCTTGGCGTAGTGGCGTTCGATATAGAACTGCACCACCGACAGAATCGTGGTCAGCACGATGTACCAGACGGTGGCCACCATGAGCAGTGGCACCACCCGGCCGTTGCGGCCGTAGATCACCTGGACCTGGTAGAAGAGTTCCGCGATCGCCATGACCGAGACGATCGAGGTGCCCTTGAACAGGCTGATCACCTCATTGGTCGCATTCGGCAGAATCGAGCGCATGGCCTGCGGGACGATGACCGTGCGGAACTGGCGCACCCGTGGAATGCCGAGTGCCGCAGCTGCTTCCAGCTGCCCCGGATCGACCGAAATATATCCGGCCCGGATGATCTCGGCCGCATACGCCGCCTGATGCAATGCGAGTCCGATGACCGCCGCGGTGAAACCGCTGATCACCCCGTTCACCTCGAAGGTGAGAAAGGAAGGGCCGAACGGGATTCCGAGCGAAAGCGTGTGGTAAAGGTAGGCGATGTTGAACCAGAACAGCAGCTGCACGATGAGCGGAATCGAGCGGAACGCCCAGATATAGACCCACGAGATCACCCGCAGCACCGGATTATTCGACAGGCGGGCGATCGCCAATGCCGTACCGATCAGGAATCCGAGTGCCGTACCCCACAGGGTCAGCTCCAAGGTGACCTTCAGCGCCGACAGCACCGATTTCGCGGTGAAGTACTTCGCGAACGTCGACCAATCCCAGCCCGGATTGGTGGCCAGTCCGTGGACGAACTGCGCGAGCAGCACCAGCGCGATGGCGCTGACGACCCAGCGCCACGGATGCCAGGACTTGGCGATCGCCGGTTCGTCGGTACTGCTTACGGTGGCGGTGGGTGCAGCCGGTATCGGGACATCCGATACCGGAGTATCGGATGCGACGGATGCGCTCATATTTCGGTTCCTCCATCGTTCCCGGCGGAAGCACCCGCACCCGGTGACCGGGGGGTTGCTGCGACGTCGATGAGCCAGGTCTCTCGGTCGCTCTGGATGGTGTGTCCGACGCCGAGCACGGGTCGGTCAATGGGTCTAGCCGAAATATCATGCGAAGCAGGCGAAGTCTGGCACAAGGGTACGAATCAGCGTGAGCGCAGACCTTGTTTGCATGGTCGTGAGCAGGCACTATTGGCTCGGTCGTGCGGTGGATCGCGGCATTTCGAACCAAGTTTTCCGCGTGCTCTTCGTCCGGTTCGCCCGCCCGCGGATCGCCGCGGCGGTCCATCGGGACGCGCGGCGCGAACGTGTCGCCTGCCGAAATAGACGCTGTTGCGAAGGTTTGCCGGAGTACTCTCGGACCTCGATTCGTGCCCGACGATGAGGAGGTCCGCCGTGACCCTGCTGCGCCGTCTGATCACGCTAACCGCTATCGCGACCGGTACGGCCGCGATGACTCTCGCCGCCCCCGGCATCGCCGCCGCGGGTCCGGCGCCGATACCCGCACCCGCCGTTCCGGCCGCGACCGCACCGTCGGCCCAAGCCGCACCCGGTGATCTGTTCGCCGGTTACCGAGCCGTCGTGGAGGCGCTGCGCACCTTCGGCATCGACCCGTTCCTGTACCCGGCGGTCGCGCCGTTCTGCTCCGACACCGGCAGCCTCGGTCTGGTGCCCGCGGTGGCGGGCGCGGTCCCGGGGCCGTGGCCCAAAACCACGGTGGCCATTCCAGGACTCGACCCGGCCGCCGTCAAGGCGGGCCAGGTCATGTTCACCTTCGTCCCCTACGGCCTCGGCGCGGACGGCACGAATGCTTCGGGCATGAACGTCGCCTGGGTCAACCTGGCCAATGGCCGCAGCGGCATCACCGCCATGGGATCGATCTCCGATGTGGTCCGCACGATGGTGCCCGCCGAAACCCCGGCCGAGATAAGGCCATTGGCCGAACGCGCCGTCCAAGACTTCTTCGCCATATTCCCGGTCGGCGGTGTGCGCGCGGTTCCGGTCGACACCGGATCCGGCACGGTACTCGCCGCAGTCTTCGGAACCGTCGACAACGGCACCAAGTCCTGCTTCTTCCTCCCGACCGTAGGACTCACCACCGTGCGCTGATCCACGGGCCCCACCGATCAAGATCAGGTGGCACTGGCGGCTGGGTCTACTCGGGCGATGCCGCCACGGATTCCACCTGATCTTGATCAGTGGTTGGGGGCGAGGGGGCGGGATTTCCAGGTCAGCGCGCCGGTGCGGTGGGCTCGGCGGGAGCGGGTCCAGAGGCGGAGGTAGGCGTCGATGGAGATCGGATGTGCCAGGGCCGCAAGGGCGTCCGTGCGGGTCGTGGTGCCGCGTTCCAGCGAGCGCGCGAGCAGGCGGCTGGCGACCGCGGCGCCGTAGCCGATGAGACCGGCGATGCGTACCGAGCCTCGGCCGCCGATCGCCGCCAGCGGGGGCGCCCAGTAGGCCAGTGTCGCAACGGCTCCCACCGCCGCGCCGCCGATTGTCGTGCCGCCGTAGGCGGACCACAGCCAGCGGTTGTAACCGGTCTCCAGTTCGGCTGCGCCACGATACATTCGGGTGCTCGCCGCTCGGCCTGCCGTGACCAGCGCGGTCCGGCGACCCGAGCGACGCAGTGCGCGAGCGATATCCAGGTCCTCGGTCGGGCTCGCGGCGACCGCGGCATGCCCGCCGATGGCGTGGTAGGCGGTGGCGTCGAACACCAGGAACTGGCCGCAGGCCACGGCCGTCGAGGGGCGCAGGCTGCGATTGGCGGCCGCGATCGGCAGGCTCGTCGCCCACGACCAGCACAGCAGCGGCTGCACCAGCGCCTCGGCCAGCGATTCGGTCACCTGGTACGGCCACGGTGACAACAATGCGGCTCGGCTGCGGCGCAATTCGGCGGCCGCCGCGGCGATCGCATTCGGTGCCAGCCGCACATCGGCATCGAGAAAGATCAGCACAGTGGCATCGGCCAACTCGGCCAGTCGCGCGCAGGCCGCGGCCTTCCCGGTCCATCCGGGTGCGGGTTCGGCCTCGGAGCGGAACACCGTGAAGCGCGAATCGCCTGCAATCGCGTCGAGCGCGGCCGCTTCGGTCCGGTCCGACGACGCGTCGTCGAGAATCAGCACCCGCAGTCGCGGCACGCCCACCTGGCCACGGAGATCATCGATCAGCTCGGGCAGTCGCTGTGCCTCATCGCGCGCCGGGATACACACCGACACCGGCTCGATCACCGTATTCGGTCCGGCCGAGAGCCTGCGCACCGTCACGCGGTTGAATAACGCGGTTCCGCAACCGAACAGCGCGATACCCGCACCCGTCCACGCGGCGATCGCCGCGCCCGCGCGCAGGGTTCGCGTCAGCGGCGGGTCAGCGAACGCCACAGATGGCTCGGTGAGAAGTTGGTTTCCGGCGCACCGGGCGGTGCCGGATTGCGGTCCATATAGGCGATGGCGGCGATGATGGCGGCGACGGCGAGGGTGATACCGCCGACGATGCCTGCCCAGCCCGCGAAGGAACGGGTATTCGGGTCCGCGTAGCTGACCTCGGCGCGCACGGTAGAGACATCGCCGGGCGGCAGTTTCCAGGAGACGGTCGAGTCGTCCTCGCGATTGCCGTTGGTCTTGGCGACGCGGGCCGGGAAAGCCACGGTGAACTGCACATCTGAACCGTGCGGCGGAACGGATTTCAGATCGATCCGGCCATTGAGGCTGACCAGGTCGCCGGTGCGCTGGAACGACAGGTTGAACATGCCCTGGGTCTGATCGGAGAGCGCGCCGAGCTGGCCGACCTCACCGAAGGACAGATCCTCGAAGAACACCTTGCTGCCGACATAGCCGTCCTGGCTGTACGGCTCGACCCGCACCTTCGCGGCCAGCGAATCGGGCGCCTTCAGCTGCGGGCCCTTGTCGTTGGCGTCCGCGGGGACCACCGCGGCCACGATCCGACCGGAGACCCGGTCATTGGACGACACACCCATCGACACCTGCACCCGCAGGCAGCCCGCGAGCATGGGCACCAGCATCGCGGCCAGCAGTACTGCCGCGGCCACCCGTGCTCCGGGCCGGGGAGAACGTGGCGGTAGAACCGATGTGTCGGGCATCGCGGTGAGAGGACTCGGCTGCACGGCTCACATCGTGCCAGGCGCTCGCCCCGAATTGCCACGCGACGGGCGGAACGTACGCCGACCGAAGTATCGGACAGCTGGTCCGCATCGCTTCAGCCCCGCCGGGCCGCGACCGATCGCACCAGCAGCGGCACGCCGAGCACCCCCAGCCCGACGCACCCGTACCAGGCCGAATACGGCAGATCGAGGAACGCAGCGTGCGCGAGCGTCGAACCGAGCCAGGTCCACATGAACACCCCTACCGGGACCACCGCGTCTGCCGAGATCGGGGATACCGGCCCTCGGGATCCGTGCTCCGGACTGGTCGAGTCAGGCGTTGCCAACTCCAGCGCCGGTATTCCAGCCTGCGCCGCATCGGAGGCTCTCGCCGGTGTCTGCGCTGTCGACAGCAGGCGCTCTGCCGCGGGCGCGAACGTATTCGCACTCCCCGCCCCCGCGACGCGATCCAAGCCGGTCAGCAGCAACGCCATCACCAGCGCCACCGCGAACCACCCCAGATAGTTCGTGTACGGAATCCCATCGAGCCCGGGCAGCCCCCGACCGGCGGCGCACCAAGTCCACTGCCCGTCCGCCACCATCTGCGGATCGAGGAACAGATCCCAGCCCACGGCCCCGACCGCGGTCATAGCGACTCGCACGGCCCACCGCCGAGTCGACAACCCGGCGACCACCCACACCGGATACAGCCCACCGGTCCAGGCCAGCGCGACCACCAACGGCACCCCCGCCACCGCGGGCCCCGATCTGCCGTCGGCATACGCATAACAACCGAATGGGAAACCCGTTGCCGTACCGCCGATTTCGGCAACCAATCCGAGCCCGGAGACAATCACCACGAACCCCAACGCGTACCTGATGCCGCGCGTCGCCACCGCGTGCACCAGCGCCGTCCCCGCCGACAACAGCACGACTGCGACGGTCACCCGATCGCGAGCGACCCCCGAGGCAAGCGGATAACTGATCTGCACGAGCACGAGCAGCACCGCCGGGACCGCGGGCACCAGCAGCCGCGGCGTCCATCGAAAGGCCGCCGCCGACCGCGAGAGCCGACCTGCGCCGTGCCGACTTGCCGGGTCCCCGTCAGCACCGCAGACGTCGGAGTCCGTTGTGTCGGAGGACTCCGCGCATCCAGTGGTCTCTGGATTCGCTGGACTGTGGGCGTTGGAGTCTTTTGTGTCGGAGCGCTTGGTTTGTCGGGTGGTCTCCGGACTGGCTGGACTGTGGGCGTTGGAGTCTTTTGTGTCGGAGCGCTTGGTTTGTCGGGTGGTCTCCGGACTGGCTGGACTGTGGATGTCGGAGTCTTTTGTGTCGGAGCGCTCGGTTCGTCGGGTGGTCTCCGGACTCGCTGGACTATGGACGTCGGAATCCGTTGCGCGAGCGGGCCCTGCTCGCCCGATGGTCCCCGGACCAGGGCTTTCCGTCCCTGATGTGGGTCGCTCGTCCGGCTCCGGCACGGCTGGCCCGGTGAAGTCCGTCATCGTCTGCGCAGCAGGGGTAACCGGTTGCGCCGTCGATCGCGCAGCACCAACTGTGCCGCGCTGCGCCCGCTCGCTCCGGACACTCCGCCACCGGGATGCGTCGACGCACCGGTGAGATATAACCCGGGCGCGCCTGGTACTCGCTGCCCGGACAACTCCGGCAGCGGCCGCCACAGCATCATCTGATCCAGCGACATCTCCACATGCATCACATTCCCGCCGCGCAACCCGAGCTCACGCTCCAGATCGACCGGCGTCTGCACGAATCGCCGCAGCACACTCGCCCCGAAACCCGGTGCATAGGAATCGACTTCGGCGATGATCCGATCGGCCTCCGACTCCGCGTGCGCGGCCCAGTCGCTCCCGTCCGCCAGCTCGTACGGATGCCACTGCGCCCACAGCGAGAGCTGATGCTCACCGGCCGGGGCGATGCTCGGATCCAGCGCACTGAAACTCATGGCAAGCACCACCGGACGCGGTGGCAGATCACCGGCCAGCGCCGCACCGTGCGCGCGCCGCAGCTGCCGCCGATCGGAGACGAGGAATTGCAGACCATCGGCGGATTCAGCGGTCGAACTACCGGGATACTGCGGCAGCGCAGACGTCGCGAGTCGCACCACCATGCCGATACCGGGCCCGACCCGGATCCGCCGCTGCCAGTCGTCGAGCACCGCACCGTCGAATCCGCCGCCCCGCAGCAGATCCAGTGTGGTCAGCACATGGGCGCCCGCGATCACGGTGTCCGCGTGCAGGCTTCGTCCCGACGCCGTGCGCACCTGCCAGCCCGCACCGACCTGCCGCAGCTCGGTGACCGCGTCGCCCGCCGAAACCACTCCGCCGTCGGCGCGCAGCCGCGCGACCAGTGCCGTCGTCAGCGCCCCACTTCCTCCCACCGCCCGTCCCGGCGGCAGCGTATGCATCAGTGCGGCGAATCCGACCATCGGCGCGGTTCCCGGCTCCGACATCGGCGGCCCGGACTGCGCACCGAACCAGGCCAGCGACGCCTTGAGGCGCTCATCGTCGAAGTAGCTGTCCAGCAGGGCGTCGCCGGTCTGCAGGAACTCCCGCGACAACGCACTCCCGCCATCGCGCGCGTCCAGCCCCCAGAACGAACGCAGCAGCCGCCCCGGCGTCGGTGCACCGCCGAACGCGCGCATCACCCGCGCCGACCGCGGCCCCCAGACCTCGACGAAGCGCCGATAGGCCACCGCATCCCGCGCACCACAGATCTCCGCGATTCCGGCGCAGGTCCGATCGAGATCGCGATGGAAAACGATCGGCGGACCGCCATCCGGCCCCGTGGGCGTGAAACCCCAAGGATCGCAATCGATATAACGCAACCCGAAGCGCGACAACTCGAGTTCCTCGATGATCCCGGTATGGCGCACCATGATGTGCGCCGACGATCCGCGATCGACCAGATGACCGGGAAAGCGTTCGACCGTCGAGACCGCGCCGCCGAGCACCTCGTCGCGCTCGAGTACCTCCACCCGCTCCCCGGCCCGCGCCAGATAGCAAGCCGCGACGAGCGCGTTATGGCCCGACCCGACGACCACAACGGTCACAGAGGCAGCCGCCGTCCCAGGATGGCGAACGGCCTGGTATCCCCGGCGAAGACGAAATTCCGGATCACATCGGTGAATCCGAGTCGCCGATACAGCTTCCAGGCGCGATTGGCCTCGCCCTGCACTTCCGGCGTGGACAGCAGCACCGCGCTCTCGGCGCGATTCGCCAGCAGCCGCGTCAGCAGTTCGCCGCCGATGCCGCGGCCCTGCGCCGACGGATGCACGTGCAGCTCGGTCAGTTCGAAATAGTCCGAAAGCAGTTCGCGTGCAGAATGTTCCGGCCAGCCCGAGCGCCGCATCCCGCTGTGCACCTGCTGATGCCACCACTGATGGGCGGCACCGCGATAGCCGTAGGCGATGGCCACGATCGGTGCGGTCCGCAGGTCGATCTGCCCGGAATCATCGGGGATGACGGCGGCGACGCCCTGCCAGCCGACGCGGGTGGTGTGCTCGGTCCACATCGGTGCGCGATGGTGTTCGGTGCCGTGCGGATATTCCATCGCCGCGACGTACACCGCAAGCGCGTCGTGCAGCCGGGAGCGCAGCGCCGCGACGGAGAGGTCGATGACGACAGGGGCGTTGGCGGGGGTGTGTTTGGGCTTGACGGCTGTCATGGCTCTCGTCGGTCCGCGGAAAGTTGTCGGTGGGTGTCCCTATATTCAATCTCAATTCAAACGTTCGAATACCTGTTCGATCCCCGCGGTGCTGGGAACTCGGCATTCGCGCCCAGGATAGGCCAGGTGAGCGACTCGGAGGGACGGCTGATGTCTGGTCGGATCGAACACCCGGGGCAACCCGGCAAGGCGGGCAAGCTGCTGCAGCGGGCGGACGGCTTGCTGATGCAGGCGGCGGGGGAACGCGACCCGCGCGAACGTTTTCGGACCGCGTATCTCGCCGCGCTGCGCGGTGCCGGTGCCGTGCTCGCGTTCACCGGGGCAGACGCAGCGCCGCGGGCGCGCTCGCGCAATGCCTGGGTGCTGATGCAGCGCGCCGCGCCCGAATTCGTCATGTGGGCCGACTACTTCAGCGCCCGTTCGGAGATCAGGGCGGCGCTGGAGGCGGGGTTGGATCGCAATGTGGATGATCAGCAGGCCGACGAGTTCTATTCGCGGGTGGGCGCATTCCTCCACGATGTGGAAGATCTGGTGAATGCCGGGGCTCGATTGCGCCCGGCGCCGGGCTGGTCCGGCGGTATGACCGCTTAGTTATCGGCGAGTAGGTGGTACGGCACTGATCGAACTCGTATCATTGGTGGCAGATAGCCGACCTTGGTTATCTGTCGCCTACCCGGAGGCGACAGCCACGTCCTAGTGCCGGGGGAGGTACCGTGCCACTCTCCGAGCACGAGCAGCGCATGCTCGAACAGATCGAGAGCGCGCTCTATGCTGAGGATCCGAAGTTCGCGTCGTCCGTCCGCGGCGGACGCCTTCGCTCGACCTCGAGTCGTCGCAGACTCCAGGCCGCGGCCTTGTTCGTCCTCGGCCTGTTTCTACTCGTCGCCGGTATAGCCGCTCCGGTGAAGCTGGGCGACTTTCCGATCATCAGCCTGATCGGATTCATCGTGATGTTCGCCGCAGGCGTGCTGTTGCTGCTCGGCAGTTCCAAGGGCATCGCCAAGGGCGACCGGTCGGGCAATGCCCAATCCGGTGGCGCGAGTGGCGGATCGGGCGGACGTGGGCGACAGCGCAAGTCCGGTGGTTTCTCCGAGCGCATGGAGGATCGGTTCCGCCGCCGCTTCGACCAGGAGTAGCGCGCCCGTAGCCGACATCTGCATATCGAACGCGCCGCCGCACCGACCAGGTGCGGCGGCGCGTTCTCATGCGTGCACCATCCGGCTGCTGGAGGTGCGCCGCGCGCGGTTCCCCACAACGCCCCACGATCTTCCTCCACAACCTCCCACCACCCACCTCCGCGCCGCCCCGTGACCGGCCGGAACCTGGGGAACCAGGGCGTTTGCTGGTAGTTGTCGGGCGCTTGTCTCGCCCTGTGGCGCGTGTCGCCAGAACACGGAAAAAGTTCTCCACCACAGTGATAGCTGGGATGACCTGCGCAATCGACGACGCGGGGAGCCAGATCACCCCGAGTTTCGATTGAAAGTGGGGGAAAGTGGGGTAATGTGGAGCGCGCACAAGAGGAAGGGCATACATCCGAGGTGATCGTGCTCCCCGTATCACGGGGTTGATCCGGGAGGTAGCGGGTTGTTTCTCGGTACCTATACACCTCGGTTGGATGACAAGGGGCGACTGACGTTGCCTGCGAAGTTTCGAGACGATCTGGCGGGAGGGTTGATGGTCACGAAGGGTCAGGACCACAGCCTTGCCGTATATCCCAAGGAAGAGTTCACCGCTCTCGCACGGCGAGCCGCGGCGGCCTCTCGAAGCAATCCGCAGGCGCGCGCGTTCGTCCGGGCACTCGCGGCCGGTACGGATGAACAGCGTCCGGACGCCCAGGGCCGGATCGTGTTGTCGGCCGATCATCGTCGCTACGCGAACCTTTCGCGGGATTGCGTGGTGATCGGATCGGTCGACTTCCTCGAGATATGGGATAAGCAGGCGTGGGAGTCCTACCTCGCCGAGCACGAGGAGGACTACGCGCAAGCGAGAGATGAGTCGCTGGGCGGAATCTTCTAGCCCTGAGCGAACGAGTGCCACGCGGCCTCTGCCCGGACGCGCGGACCCTGACGTACTTCCCCGACGCCAGGTGCCGAGGCTCCGGTCAGAGACCCCGCGGCATTCGTATTTCGAAAGTAGCTGTGTAACAAGGCGACCCCGCAGCGATTGATCCCACTGACACGGCTCGATGCGCGACGACGCGAGGCAGGATTCCGGGAGGTCGAGGTGAACCGTGAACAGGACGGTCCTCGCCATGTTCCGGTTCTGCTCCAGCGGGCCGACGCGCTTCTCGGTCCGGCACTCGCCGAGCCCGGCGCGGTATATGTCGACGCCACATTGGGTTTGGGCGGACACGCCGAACACTTCCTACGCACCTATCCGAATATCCATCTCGTCGGACTCGATCGCGATACCCATGCGCTGGCATTGGCCGGTGCGCGATTGGCGCCGTTCGCGGACCGAATCACCTTGGTGCACATCCGATATGACGGAATCGCTGCCGCGCTGAAGCAGGCCGGATTGCCGACCACCGGATCGGTGAGCGCCATCCTGATGGACCTCGGCGTGTCCTCGATGCAACTCGACGAGGCCGAGCGCGGCTTCGCCTACTCCGTCGACGCGCCACTGGATATGCGGATGGATCCGACCACCGGCATCACCGCCGCCGATGTGCTCAACACCTATAGCCACGGTGATCTGGCGCGCGTGCTGAAAACCTATGGCGAGGAACGCTTCGCGGGCAAGATCGCCTCCGAGGTGTTACGCCGTCGGCAGCAGAAGCCGTTTCGCACGAGTGCCGAATTGGTCGAATTGCTTTATGCCACAATCCCGGCCGCCGCCAGGCGGACGGGCGGGCATCCAGCCAAGCGGACCTTCCAGGCGCTGCGGGTGGAGGTGAACGGTGAGCTCGACTCGCTGCGTGCCGCTCTGCCCGCCGCTCTGGACTCGCTGCGGGTCGGCGGCCGGATCGTGATCATGTCGTATCAGTCGCTCGAGGATCGGGTGGTCAAACAGGAGTTGGCGCCGCGCACGACATCGCGGACACCGGTCGACCTGCCGGTCGAATTGCCCGGTATGGGACCGGAATTCAAGTTGCTGACCCGGGGCGCCGAGAAGGCGACCGAACAAGAGATCGAAGAGAACCCGAGGGCGGCACCCGTGCGGATGCGCGCGGCGCAGAGAATCCAGGAGGGGACAGCATGAGTGTGCGCACGCGTACCGTCGAGGCGCCGGGCCGGATCGCTCGCCGGGTTCAGGCCGCCGAGCGGGTGAAATCGGGTGCCGCACAACGGGCCTACGCCAAGCGGCGGATGCGGGCCGAGCAGTCGGGGGACCAGCACGATCTGCCGAAGCAACGCGCATCTGCGATGGCTTCGCGAATTCCGTTCGTGGCGGCCATCATCGCGCTGCTCGGCTGCGGTCTCGCGCTCACCCTGCTGCTCACCACTCGTTCGGCGGAGGACAGCTATCAGCTCGGCGATGCCAGGGCGACCAACCGCAAGCTGGCCGACGAACGCGCGGCGCTGCAGCGCGAGGTCGAGGCCGCCGACTCCGCGCCCGAACTTGCCGCCAGGGCCCGCGAACTCGGAATGATCCCGGCCAAGGATCCGGCCCGGCTGGTGATCGGACCGGATGGCGGGGTAACGGTGATCGGCAAGCCGACGCCCGCCCAGGGCGCGCCGGTGCCGCCGCTGAACAGTTCGCCTACCACGCCCACCGTCCCGCCGACCGGCAATGCCCAGGCCCGCGGTGAACGATTGGTTCCGGTGACGACCACGCCGACCGCGCCGCCCACCCAGCCGAATACCGGCCAGCCCGCGAACGCGGTTGCGGGACAGGCGAGTCCGACGCCCAGCCCGACACCGGCGAGCCCGGGGCCGACGCCGAGTCCGCTCGCGCAGGCTCCGGTGGAGACACCGCAACCGGAAACTCCGCAGCCCGTACCGGCGCAAGCTAGAGCGCCGCAGTCCGAGATGCCCGAACCAGCGCCCACCCCGGACGAGGGCGCCCGATGAGCATGCGGCAGACCAGGCCCGCGTCGCGTCAGCGCCGCGGGCCGTCGGCATCCAAGGCGGGCTCTACCAGAGCCGCCGGGACATCGAGGACGGCAACCGCGTCCAGACCGCGGGCGGCCGCCCCGGATCGCCCGCTGCGCTTGCGGCTCGGTGTCGGCCGGGTGATCATGCTGATCGCACTGGCGGTCGTCGCGCTGCAATTGCTGTGGGTGCAGAGCATTTCCGCGCCCAGCCTGTCCGCGCAGGCGGCCAGTCAGCGCACCACCCACGAGCCCGAGTACGCCACCCGTGGGCCGATCACCGATCGCAACGGGAAGTCCCTCGCGATCACGCTGAGCGCGCAGGCGCTGACCTTCCAGCCGGTGGTCGTGCGCAAACAACTCGCCGATGCGAAGGAGAAGTCGGCCAAGGCTCCGGATCCCGATGAGCGGCTCAAAGCGATCGCCAAGACCATCCACGACAAGATCGGCAAGGACGCGCCCGCCGAATCGGCACTGTTGGACAAGCTGAAGAGCGATACAGAGTTCGTCTATCTCGCCCGCAATGTCGATCCGCGCATAGCCTCCGATATCAAGGTGCAATTTCCCGAGGTCGGGGCCGAGCGCCAGGATGTGCGCGATTATCCGGGCGGCTCGCTGGCAGCCAATGTGCTCGGCACCACCGGCTGGGACGGACACGGCCAGATGGGTCTCGAATCGTCGCTGGACTCGCTGCTGGCGGGTACCGACGGCTCGCAGACCTACGACCGCGGCTCCGACGGTGCGGTCATTCCGGGCAGCTGGCGCGATAAGCAGCCTGCGGTGAACGGCTATTCGGTGCAACTGACCCTGGACTCGGATCTGCAGTACTACGTGCAGCAGCAGGTGCAGCAGGCCAAGGAGATGTCCGGCGCGAACGCGGCCTCGGCCGTCGTGCTGGATGCCAAGACCGGCCAGGTGCTGGCGATGTCGAACGACAACACCTTCAACCCGGCGCTCGGACCGCAGCATTGGGGCAATGCCGAGATGCAGAACCCCTCGGTGCAGGATCCCTTCGAGCCCGGTTCGGTCAACAAGATCGTGACGGCGGCCGCGGCCATCGAATACGGCTTGACCAATCCCGACGAGGTGCTGCAGGTGCCCGGCGAGATCCGGATGTCGGGCGTCACCGTGCACGACGCCTGGGAGCACAGCACTCTGCCGTACACCACCACCGGCATCTTCGGTAAGTCCTCCAATGTCGGCACGCTGATGCTGGCGCAGCGGGTCGGCGAGGACCGGTTCGCGGATATGGTCAACCGATTCGGACTCGGCCAGCGCACCGGTGTCGGACTGCCCGGCGAGAGCCCGGGCCAGGTGCCTGCCCGCGACCAGTGGTCCGGCGGTACCTTCGCGAACCTGCCCATCGGACAGGGCCTTTCGATGACGACCCTGCAGATGACGGGGATGTATCAAGCCATTGCCAATGGCGGCGTGCGGATTCCGCCGCGCATCGTCAAGTCCGAGACCGCACCGGACGGCACCCGCACCGAGGAGCCGCAGCCCGACGGCGTGCGTGTGGTGAGCGAACTGACCGCGGCCACGCTGCGCACCATGTTCCAGGCGGTCGTGCAGCGCGATCCGATGGGTGTGCAGATGGGGACCGGTGGGTCCGCGGCGATCGATGGCTATCAGGTGGCGGGCAAGACCGGTACCGCCCAGAAGGTCGACCCGAGCTGCCACTGCTATTCGACCTCGTCGTTCTACATCACTTTCGCCGGTATTGCTCCCGCGGACAATCCGCGCTATGTCATCGGCCTGATGCTCGACGCGCCGATTCGCAGCTCCGACGGCAGCGGTGGCGGGTCGGTGGCGCCGCTGTTCCACAACATCGCTTCCTGGGCGCTGCAGCGCGACCGGATCCCCCCTTCACCCGAGCCGTCGCGACGGTTCGTTCTGCAGGCTTCATAAGATTGGAGCCGCGTTGCCCGGCCGTGAGCCGACGTCGGTAACCTGACTCGACGTTCCCGCCTTTCCTATAGATCCACCCAGTCCCGTCCGCGCCGATTCCCGAGAGGAGCCCTGTGCCCGCGCAGTCCAGCCAGCACGTGCTCCGGCCGACCCATTCGCGGTCGACGTCGTTGTCCACCGTACTGGCCATGACCGGTGCCGGCTCGTCGCGAGCCGACCTCGCGCAGATCCAGGTCACCGGCATCGAGCAACGCTCGCATGCGGTGCAGCCGGGTGATCTGTTCGCCGCACTGCCGGGCGCGCAGGCGCACGGCGCACGTTTCGCGCGCGATGCCGTAGAACGGGGCGCGGTCGCGGTCTTCACCGACCCCGCGGGCGCCGAACTGGCCGGTGAGCTCGGCGTGCCGGTGTTGGTGCGCGAGCAGCCCAGGTCGGTGCTCGGCGAGCTTTCGGGCGCGCTCTACGGCAATCCGTCCGAGCGGTTGCGCATCGTCGGCATCACCGGCACCTCGGGCAAGACGACCACTGTGTATCTCGTGGAGGCCGGGCTGGCCGCCAGCGGCCTGTCCACGGCGCTGATCGGCACCATCGAGACCAGGATCGGCGGTCGCCGGGTGCCGAGCGCATTGACCACGCCCGAGGCGCCGCAGTTGCACGCCATGTTCGCGCTGATGGTCGAGCAGGGTGTGGATGCGGTCGTGATGGAGGTTTCCAGCCACGCGCTGGCGCTGGGCCGGGTGGACGGTGTGCGCTTCGCGGTGGGCGCGTTCACCAATCTCTCCCAGGACCACCTGGACTTCCACGCCGACTTCGAGGATTACTTCGCCGCCAAGCGCAGGCTTTTCGAACCGGAGTCGCCGGTCGCCGCACGTACCTCGGTCATCTGCGTCGATGACGAATGGGGGCGGCGCCTCGCCGCCGACCTCACGGATCCGATCACCGTATCCACCACCGGTTCCGGTACGTGGCAGCTCGCTGGCGAGGTATCCGCGCACGGCGGCGAGCAGGAATTCACCGCTGCCGGACCGGGGACGAATGTCGATGTGCGCCTTCGGCTTCCGGGCCGCTACAACGTCGCCAACGGACTGCTCGCGGTCGCGGTGTGCACCGCTGCTGGAGTGGAGCCCGCCGTCGCCGCGCCCGCTCTGGCCACTGTCGACGTGCCGGGCCGGATGCAGCGGGTCGAGCGCGGACAGGACTTCCTCGCCATCGTCGACTACGCGCACAAGCCCGCCGCGGTGGAGTCGGTGATCGCCACGCTGCGCGGTCATCTGGCGGCCGATACCGGTGGTCGGCTGGCCGTGGTCGTCGGCGCGGGCGGGGACCGGGACGCGGGTAAGCGCCCGCTGATGGGTGCGGCCGGTGCGCGCGGCGCCGATCTGCTGATCATCACCGACGACAATCCGCGCAGCGAGGATCCGGCCGCGATCCGCGCCGCGCTGCGCCGAGGCGCGCTGGCGGTCCCGGAGGCCGAACGCGGTGAAGTACGTGAAATCGGGGACCGGGCCGCGGCCATCGCCGCCGCCGTCGACTGGGCCCGTCCCGGTGACGTGGTGCTGGTGGCAGGTAAGGGACATGAGGCAGGGCAGGAGATCCAGGGCGTGAAGCATCCGTTCGACGACCGCGACGTGCTCGCGGCGGCGTTGGAGCGACGGGAGCGGGGCCCGCGGGACGACAACACCGCCGCGGGAGCGACGGGCCAGGCGGTAGCGAAGCGTGACCACGTAGGGCCCCGCGAGCGCGGCCGATCCAATACTGAGCAGAGTCCGCAGGGGTCGGACGCGGAGGACTTGACGGTTTCATGATCGAGATGACGCTGCGGGAGATCGCGGAGGTCGTCGGCGGCACGCTGCACGACACCCCAGACCCGGAGGTGACGGTAACGGGTTCGGTCGAATTCGATTCGCGCCGAATCGGTTCCGGGGATCTTTTCCTGGCCCTGCCCGGCGAGCAGGCCGACGGCCACGACTATGCGAAGGCCGCCGTCGACGCCGGTGCGGTCGCGGTGCTCGCGGCCCGCCCGGTGGGCGTGCCCGCGATCGTGGTGGCTCCCAGTCCGGGTACTGTGCCCGCGAAATCCGTTGCGCTGGCCGGTGATTCGGACGGGTCGGGAGCCGCGGTGCTGGTCGCGCTCGCTACTCTCGCCCGGGTGAGCGTCGAACGTCTTTCCGCGGCAGGCGGACTCACCGTGGTCGGGGTGACCGGCTCCTCGGGCAAGACCTCGACCAAGGATCTGCTCGCGGCCGTGCTCACGCCGCTGGGGCCGGTCGTCGCGCCGCCCGGATCGTTCAACAACGAACTCGGCCATCCGTGGACCGCACTGCGCGCCGATGCCGACACCCGCTTCCTGGTACTGGAACTGTCCGCGCGCGGTCCCGGCCATATCGCCGCGCTCGCGCAGGTCGCGCCGCCGAAGATCGGTGTCGTGCTCAATGTGGGCACCGCCCATCTCGGTGAGTTCGGCAGTCGTGAGGCGATCGCGCAGACCAAGGGCGAACTCGTCGAGGCATTGCCGTCGACGGGTCTGGCCGTACTCAATGCCGACGATCCGCAGGTGGCCGCGATGGCCGTACGCACGCAGGCCCGCGTGGTGACGGTCGGCCAAGCGGGCAGTGCCGAAATCCGCGCCACCGATGTACATCTCGATGCCGAGGCACGCGCGGGCTTCACGCTGCACACAAGTAAGGGCAGCATCCCGGTGCGGCTTGCCGTGCATGGCGAACACCAGGTCGGCAATGCGCTGTCCGCCGCCGCCGTCGCACTCGAATGCGGTGCGGACCTGGAAACCGTCGCGCAGGCACTCGGCGGCGCACATGCCGCATCGGCCCGCCGCATGGATGTGCGGACCACCGCCGACGGCATCACCGTCGTCAACGACTCCTACAACGCCAATCCGGATTCGGTGCGCGCCGCGCTCAAGGCGTTGGTGACCATGTCGCGTGCGGGCGACACCCCGCGCCGCAGCTGGGCCGTACTCGGCGAAATGGGTGAACTCGGCGAGGAATCCGTCATCGAACACGACCGGATCGGCCGCCTCGCGGTGCGTCTGGACGTCTCGCGGCTGATCGTGGTCGGCACCGGAAGGCCATCCCACGCGATGCACCAGGGCGCGGTAATGGAAGGCTCGTGGGGCGAGGAGTCGATCCTCGTGCCCGACATCGGCGCGGCCATCGCGCTGCTCGACAACGAAGTCGAACCGGGCGATGTGGTGCTGGTCAAGGCGTCCAAAGCGGTCGGACTGTGGGCGGTCGCCGAACATTTGACCAGCGCGGAACGTGCGGGAATTAGTCGGGGTAGCACGGAGGCGCTCGGATGAGGCAGATTCTGTTCGCGGCTGGGATCGCGTTGGCGGTCTCGATTCTGCTGACGCCGCTGTTGATACGGATCTTCGCCAGGCAGGGCTTCGGGCAGGAGATCCGGGTCGACGGTCCGGCCAGTCATCAGGCCAAGCGCGGCACCCCGACCATGGGCGGTGTGGCCATTCTGGTCGGCATGTGGGCCGGCTACCTCGGCTCACATCTGATCGGCATCGGCTACGACGCCGACGGACCTTCCGCCTCGGGCATTCTGGTGCTCGGGCTGACCACCGCACTCGGTGTGGTCGGCTTCCTCGATGACTTCATCAAGCTGCGCAAGCAGCGCAATCTCGGTCTGTCGGCCGCGGGTAAATACGTCGGTCAGCTCAGCGCCGCGATCCTGTTCGGCATCCTCGCCTTGCAGTTCCGTGGCGGCAACGGGTTGACTCCGGCGAGTAAGCATCTGTCCTATGTCCGCGATATCACCACGGTGTCGATGGGCGTGATCATCTTCCTGTGCTGGGTCTGTCTGCTGGTCGTGGCCTGGTCGAATGCGGTGAACCTGACCGACGGTCTGGACGGCCTGGCCGCGGGTTCGATGAGCCTGGTACTCGGCGCCTACGTGATCATCACGTTCTGGCAGTACCGCAATGCCTGCGCGACGATCCCGGAGGCGGGCTGCTACAACGTGCGCGATCCGCTGGACCTGGCACTGGTCTGTGCCTCGGCTGCCGCCGCGTGTGTCGGCTTCCTGTGGTGGAATGCCGCGCCCGCCAAGATCTTCATGGGCGATACCGGTTCGCTGGCCCTGGGCGGCATGCTCGCGGGCCTGTCCATCACGACCCGCACCGAACTGCTGATGGTCGTGATCGGTGCGCTGTTCGTCGCGGAAACCGCCTCGGTGGTGCTTCAGGTCGCGGTGTACCGCACAACCCGCAACCGGCTATTCAAGATGGCGCCGTTCCATCATCACTTCGAACTCAGCAAGTGGGCCGAGACTACGGTGATCATTCGGTTCTGGCTGCTGGCGGCGATGGCGTCGGCGGTCGGACTCGGCCTGTTCTACAGCGAATATCTCTCAGCGGTCGGGTGAAGTAGCGATGGTCGAACATTCTCCGCGGGCCCTGCGAACACCGGGACCTATGCTCGAATTCCTGCGTGGCCGTGACGTTCTGGTGGCCGGATGGGGTGTCTCGGGCCGCTCGTTGGTCGAGCCGCTGCGCGATATCGGCGCGCGTCCGGTGGTCACCGACGGCGGTGCCGCCGCATTGGCCGAGGCGGCCGGGCTCGGTCTGGACATCGCGACCTGCACCGAACTGGAAACCGCGGACTGGAGCCGCTTCGCGCTGGTCATCACCAGTCCGGGCTGGCGGCCGGATTCGCCGGTGCTCGCCGCCGCGGTGACCGAGGGCACCCCGGTCTGGGGCGATGTCGAATTCGCCTGGTGGGTCGATCAGGCCAGGATCTACGGGCCGGTCCGCAAATGGCTGGTGGTGACCGGTACCAACGGCAAGACCACCACCACTTCGATGGTGCATTCGATCCTGCGCGCCGCCGGTATCGCCAGTGTCGCCTGCGGCAATATCGGACTGCCGATCCTGGATGCGCTGCGCCGTAATCCCGGTCCGCAGGTGCTGGCGGTCGAGCTGTCCTCGTTCCAATTGCATTGGGCGCCTTCGGTGCGACCCGAGGCCGGTGTGGTGCTGAATGTGGCCGAGGATCACCTGGATTGGCACGGCGGCCTCGATGCCTACGCCGCCGCCAAGTCCAGGGCGCTGTATGGCCGCGTCGGCGTCGTCGGACTCGACGATCCGGTGGCCGCCTCGCTGGCCCGGCGCAGTAAGGCGCGCCGGACGGTCGGCTTCCGGATCGGCGTACCTGCTGACGGCGAACTCGGTGTCGTGGACGGCAAACTGCTCGACCGCGCCTTCACCAAGGCCGCCATCCTGGCAGAGGTCGGCGATATCAGCCCCAAGGGACCCGCCGGTGTCGCCAACGCACTCGCCGCCGCCGCGCTGACCAGGGCCATCGATGTGGCACCGCAATTCGTGCGGGAAGGTCTCATCGAGCACAAGGTCGGTCCGCACCGGGCCGCCTTCGTGCGTGAGGTGTCCGGTGTCGAATTCATCGATGACTCCAAGGCCACCAACCCGCATGCCGCCCGCTCATCGATTCTCGGTCACCCGCAGGTGGTTTGGATCGCCGGTGGGCAGCTGAAGGGCGCGTCGGTCGAGGATATGGTCGAGGAGATCGCTGACCGCCTCGTCGCCGCCGTGCTGATCGGGGCCGACGCGCCGGTGATCGCGGCCGCATTGGCGCGACACGCGCCCGAGGTCCCGGTTGTCGAGGTCCGCGCGGGAGACCATGCAGGAATGGGTGACGCTGGGGTAGATGGGGCTGCGAGCGCCGACGCCGTGATGGCGCAGGCCGTGCGCGCCGCGGCCGGGCTCGCCCGTCCCGGGGACGCCGTACTGCTGGCTCCGGCCGCGGCCTCCTTGGATATGTTCGCCGACTACACCCACCGCGGGCGCAGCTTCGCCGCGGCGGTGGCCGCGCTGGAAGACGGTGACATCGGGCGGCATCTATGACCGAGACGACCCGGCGGAATCGGCTGGCGGCCACCAAATTCGGCGCCTGGCTGGCGCGCCCGCTCGCGTCGTTCCATCTCGTCGTCACGATCGCGACACTGCTGACGGTGCTCGGTCTGGTCATGGTGTTGTCGGCATCGAGCGTCGAGGCATACGTCGACGGCGGGTCGGCGTATTCGCTGTTCATCCAGCAGGCCATGTTCGCCGCGATCGGCGCGGTGCTGTTCTATCTGGCACTGCGGATTTCGTTGCGCCGACTGCGGCAATGGTCGTTTCCGCTGTTCGCGATCTCGGTGCTGGCGCTGTTGCTGGTGCTGATTCCCGGCATCGGCTCCGAGGTGCAGGGTGCGCGGCGCTGGTTCTTCCTCGGGCCGGTCTCGGTGCAGCCATCGGAGATCGTGAAGGTGACGCTGGTGGTGTGGGGTGCGCATCTGCTCGCCTCACGCCGCTCGGAGCAGGCAGGCCTGAAAGACATTCTGGTGCCGCTGGTGCCTGCCGGTCTGCTGGTGTGTCTGCTCGTCGTGCTGGAGCCGAACCTGTCGACCACCATCGCGCTGGGCATCGTGCTCGCCGCACTGCTGTGGTTCGGCGGGCTGCCGGTGCGGCTGTTCGTCACCATCGCGATTTCGGGCATGATCGCCGCGGGCATCCTCGCGCTGTCCGCCGGCTATCGCTCGGACCGGATGCGCGCCTTCTTCAATCCGGGTGACGATCCGCAGGGCATCAATTACCAAGCGCGCCAGGCGCTGTACTCGCTGGCCGACGGCGGGATCTGGGGTCGCGGCCTCGGCCAGAGCCGCGCCAAATGGCAGTACCTGCCGAACGCGCACAACGACTTCATCTTCGCCATCATCGGCGAGGAACTCGGATTCCTCGGCTGCGCACTGGTTCTGGGCCTGTTCGCACTGTTCGTCTACACCGGCCTGCGCATCGCGAGCCGTTCGGTCGATCCGTTCCTGCGGCTGCTCACCGCGACCGCGACGACCTGGATCACCGGCCAGGCGCTGATCAACATCGGCTATGTGGTCAACCTGCTCCCGGTGACCGGTCTGCAGCTGCCGCTGGTTTCGGCGGGTGGTTCGTCGCTGGCGATCACCCTGTTCATGTTCGGCATCATCGCCAATGCGGCCCGGCACGAGCCCGAGGCGATTTCGGCGCTGCAAGCCGGACAGGACGGCAGATTCAGCCGACTGCTGCGACTGCCCAAGCCGGAGGTGTACTCACCGGCGAAGGCGGACGCGGCACGTGCGCGCTCAGCCGCGGCCAAAGCCAAGGCGACCGAACAGCGGGCACGGGCCGAACGGGCCAAGGCCGACCGGGCGCGGGCCGCACTGCCACAGGGGCGGCGCGGCGAGTCCGAGTCCGGTCGACGGCGCGCGCCCGAGAGCCGGGGAACGAGTTCATTGCGGGCGACCAGGGCATGGGAGCCGAGCTATCCGATAAACCATGCGAGAGATCGGGGAAGATCCAGGTGAGTGCGGAGCGACCCCGCAAACCACTGTCGGTGATCGTCGCGGGCGGTGGTACCGCGGGACATATCGAGCCCGCGCTGGCCGTCGCCGACGCGCTGCGGCGACTCGACGATTCGATCCGGGTCACCGCGCTCGGCACCGAACGCGGACTCGAGACCAAACTGGTGCCCGAGCGCGGCTATCCGCTGGAGTTGATCCCGCCGGTGCCGTTGCCGCGCAAGCCGAGCGCGGATCTGCTGCGGCTGCCCGGCCGCGTCCGCGCCTCGGTGGCCAAGACCAGGGCGGTCATCGATGCGGTCGAGGCCGATGTGATCGTCGGCTTCGGCGGCTATGTCGCACTGCCCGCCTATCTCGCCGCGGGCCGTGGCGCGCTCGGCCGCAGGCGCGCGGTACCTGTGGTGGTGCACGAGGCGAATGCCAAGGCTGGGATCGCGAACAAGGTCGGCGCCAGGCGCGCGGCCAGAGTGCTTGCCGCCGTACCCGATTCGGGTCTGCCCAAGGCCGAGGTCATCGGCATTCCGGTGCGCGGGTCCATTACCTCGCTGGATCGGGCCGCATTGCAGGCCGAGGCCCGTGCGCATTTCGGCCTGCCCGCCGAGGGGCCCGTCCTGCTCGTCTTCGGTGGCTCGCAGGGTGCGGTCTCGTTGAACAAGGCGATCTCCGGCGCGGCGCCACAGCTGGCCGCGGCGGGCGTCTCGGTGCTGCACGCGCACGGACCCAAGAACACCCTCGAGGTCGCGGAATCGGATGAGGGTGGGGCGCGGTATATCGCCGTGCCGTATCTTTCCCGAATGGACCTGGCCTATGCCGCCGCCGACGCGGTCGTCTGCCGCTCCGGCGCGATGACCGTCGCCGAGGTGTCGGCGGTCGGTCTGCCCGCGTTCTATGTACCGCTGCCACACGGCAACGGTGAGCAGGAACTCAATGCCAGGCCGATCGTCCGTCAGGGGGGTGGCAGAATCGTTCCCGATGCCGAGCTGACCCCGAAATACGTGATCGACGAGGTGATACCTTTGCTGACCGACCACGCACGGCTGATCGAGATGAGCCTGTCCGCCGCAGGCGCCGGACACCGCGACGCCGCCGACGAGCTGGCGCGCATTGTCGTCGAGGTGAGCGGCCGGTGACCGCGGGAGCCGATGCCACCGAATCCGGGGCGGTCGAATCCGGCGCCGACGAGACGCGCTCGGCCCTGCCGCCCGAATTGGCGCGCGTGCATATGGTCGGTATCGGCGGGGCGGGCATGTCCGGCATCGCCCGCATTCTGCTCTCGCGCGGTGGCTCGGTCTCCGGCTCGGATGCCAAGGAGAGTCGCGGTGTGCTCGCGCTGCGGGCCAGGGGCGCGCAGGTGCGCATCGGTCACGATGCCAGCGCCCTCGATCTGCTGCCCGGTGGCCCGACCGCGGTGGTCACCACGTACGCGGCCATCCCGAAGACCAATCCCGAACTGGTCGAGGCGAATCGGCGCGATATTCCGGTGCTGTTGCGTCCCGCCGTACTCGCCTCGCTGATGCAGGGACATCGCACGCTGCTGGTCTCGGGCACGCACGGCAAGACCTCGACCACGTCGATGCTGATCGTGTCGTTGCAGCACTGCGGATTCGATCCGTCCTTCGCGGTCGGCGGTGAGCTCAACGAGGCGGGCACCAACGCTCACCATGGCACCGGCGAGATTTTCGTCGCCGAGGCCGACGAGAGCGACGGCTCGCTGCTGCAATACGACCCGGATGTCGCCGTGGTCACCAATATCGAATCCGATCACCTGGACTTCTTCGGCTCGGATGAGGCCTATGTCCAGGTCTTCGACGATTTCGCCGACCGTCTCGGCTCCGGCGGGCTGCTGGTGGTGTGTCTGGACGATCCCGGTTCGCGGGCGCTTGCCGAGCGGGTCGGTGCGCGATTGGCGGAGAAGAACGTTCGGGTGCTCGGCTACGGGTCGGGTGAGCTGTCCGACGCGCCGGTGCCGGTTGGTGTGCGGCTGCACAGTTGGGAGCCGCGCGATGTCGGCGGTCTGGCCCAGTTCCAACTCGCCGATGAGGCCGCGCCGCGCACCCTGCGACTCGCGGTGCCCGGTCGGCATATGGCGCTCAACGCATTGGCCGCGCTGCTCGCCGCACGCGCCGCCGGTGCGGATATGGACGAAATCATCCAGGGGCTGGAGGGTTTCGGTGGTGTGCACCGCCGGTTCCAGTTCGTGGGCCGGGAAAACGGGGTGCGCGTTTTCGACGATTACGCCCACCACCCGACCGAGGTGCGCGCGGTACTCGGCGCGGCCGCGGAGCTGGTGCAGCAGGAGGCCCGCGACGGTGCGCGCTCTCGACAGGGCCGGGTCATCGTGGTGTTCCAACCGCACCTCTACAGCCGTACCGCCACCTTCGCCCAGGATTTCGGCGCGGCGCTGAGCCTCGCCGACGAGGTTGTCGTGCTCGATGTCTTCGGTGCGCGGGAGAAGCCGCTGCCCGGCGTCAACGGCGCACTCGTCGCCCAAGCCGTCACCAAACCCGTGCACTACCAGCCGGATATGTCGCGGGTCGGTCGTCAGGTCGCGGGTCTGGCACTGCCCGGCGATGTGGTGATCACCATGGGTGCGGGCGATGTGACGATGCTCGGCAGCCAGATTCTCGATGGGCTGCGAGCTCGTCCGCAATACGGGCGGTGACCCGCGATGCGAACCGCGGGTGACTGGTTCGACCGGGCACACCGAGGTCGCCTGCGCCTGTGGAGTTTGCTCGGCGTGTGCGTCCTTACCGTTGTCGCTGTACTGGCCTGGTTCACCCCGGTGCTTTCGGCGAGCACGGTCGAGGTCGACGGTTTGGTCGCGGTGCCCGAGGAACAGGTGCGCGACAAACTCGAGATCCCATCCGGTCGCTCGATGTTGCGCATCGACACCGATGCGATGGCCCGGCGGGTGGCCAGCATTCCGAAAGTCCGCACCGCACGGGTGCAACGTGTATTTCCGTCCACCGTCAAGGTGACGGTGGTGGAGCGCACGCCAGTACTGTTCTGGGACAGTCCGCAAGGCGCGCATCTGCTGGATGCGGAGGGTGTGGAGTTCGCGATCGAAGAGGCGCCCATCGACGTTCCGAAGCTGACCACGGAAAATCCCGGCGGCGACGATCCGGTCACCCTGGCCGCGGCCTCGGTTCTATCCGTACTGCCAGCAGCGCTGGTCGTGCAAGTGGACGAGGTTGCCGCGCGGTCGATTTCGGATATTTCGCTGAACCTGCGCGACGGCCGCACGGTACTCTGGGGAGGAACTAATGACGCGGAACGCAAGGCGGCCGTGGTGATGCCGCTGTTGACCCGCGATGGAACGGTGTTCGATGTTTCGAGTCCGAATCTGGTCACGGTAAAGTGATCGATACCCATTGTGCCCAGGGGTTTTTCGATGGAACTGTGACCGCAGTGGGAACAGCCCAGCGAGACCGGGGGTTCGGGGGCAACCGTTCACGATACGACGCGTTGCGCGGTGAGACGAGAGGGATCACACAAGATTCTGTCAGTCGTTTCGGCGCGCCTGCGCGTCTATCGCGGCGGCTGCGAATAGCGTTCCGCAGCAGTCGGATACTTGACATAACGCTAACCCTGTGGTTGAGGTTTAGGGTTTGCCCGGACTGTCACAGGCCGAATGTCGAGAACCCGAAAACGACAGACTTTAGATCGAAGGAAGGCGAGAGCCCATGACGCCCCCGCACAACTACCTTGCTGTGATCAAGGTCGTCGGCATCGGTGGCGGCGGCGTGAATGCCGTCAACCGGATGATCGAACAGGGACTCAAGGGAGTCGAGTTCATCGCGGTCAACACCGACGCGCAGGCGCTGCTGATGAGCGATGCCGACGTCAAACTCGATGTCGGCCGTGAGCTCACGCGCGGTCTCGGCGCCGGTGCCGACCCTGAGGTCGGCCGCAAGGCCGCCGAGGATCACAAGGACGAGATCGAAGAGGTGCTCAAGGGCGCCGATATGGTCTTCGTCACCGCGGGTGAGGGCGGCGGCACCGGTACCGGTGGCGCACCCGTCGTCGCGAGCATCGCGCGCAAACTCGGCGCGCTCACCATCGGCGTGGTCACCAGGCCGTTCTCCTTCGAGGGCAAGCGCCGTGGCAACCAGGCCGAGGTAGGCATCAACCTGCTGCGCGAATCCTGCGACACGCTCATCGTCATCCCGAACGATCGGCTGCTGCAACTCGGCGATGCGGCGGTCAGCCTGATGGACGCCTTCCGCTCCGCCGATGAGGTACTGCTCAACGGTGTGCAGGGCATTACCGACCTGATCACCACCCCGGGTCTGATCAACGTCGACTTCGCCGACGTCAAGAGCGTGATGTCCGGGGCCGGAAGCGCTTTGATGGGTATCGGCTCGGCGCGCGGCGAGGGCCGTTCGGTCAAGGCCGCAGAGTCGGCGATCAATTCGCCACTGCTCGAGGCCTCGATGGATGGTGCGCACGGCGTACTGCTCTCGATCGCGGGCGGTTCGGATCTGGGTCTGTTCGAGATCAACGAGGCGGCCTCGCTGGTGCAGGAGGCCGCGCATATCGAGGCGAATATCATCTTCGGTACCGTCATCGACGATTCGCTCGGCGATGAGGTTCGCGTCACGGTGATCGCGGCTGGTTTCGACGGCGGCGGTCCGGCGAGGCGCACCTTCGAGGCGGGTCGCAGCGCGATCGGGTCGGGCCGCGCCGGTGAGATCGGCCAAACCAGCCGGGCCAGCGAGATCGCCGCCGCCTCGCGTACCGAAACCGCTTCCGCCGCAGGTCAAACCAGCTCCACTCGGGGTGCGGTGCCCAGCTACCGGGATTCCGAGCGAGCCCGCACGCTGGCCGAGCCGACGGCAACGCACAATACGCGCTCGCATATCGAGCCGCCGGATTCCGATGATGACGACGACGTCGACGTGCCGTCGTTCATGCGCCGGTAGGTCATAAGCAAATCGCAAGGCAAGACTGGCACACTGGGCGGTATGCCCACGCAACACCTGATCTCGTACGTACATGGGTAACCCGTCGGGGACACCCAGCACCCAGCTGAGCACACGACCGCCGGTCCGCGACGGTGGTGCTGATGCGACCGACGACCGGCAAAAGGTCCGGGGAGGCGGGGGAGCCGTTCGACGAGTGACGACCACCCGAGCGGGCGGTTTCTCGGCGCCGCCATACGATTCGTTCAATCTCGGGGATCATGTGGGGGACGACCCGGCGACCGTTCAGCGGAACCGGGACCGGCTGGCCGAGGGGATCGGTCTGACACCGGATCGGCTCGTGTGGATGGAACAGATCCACGGGCGCAATGTCGAAATCATCGATGGGCCATCGGATGCGCCGGTGCCCGCCACCGACGCACTGGTGACGACCGTGCCTGGGCTGGCACTGGTGGTGCTCACCGCGGACTGCGTACCGATCCTGCTGTCCGATGACGAAGCAGGGGTGATCGCGGCCGTGCACGCCGGGCGAATCGGTGCCCGCATCGGCATCGTGCCGCGGGTCTTGGACGCGATGGTTTCGGCCGGCGCCCGCATCGAGCGGATCGGAGCCTTCCTGGGTCCGGCCGCATCGGGTCGTCAATACGAGGTGCCCGCCGCGATGCGAGCCGATGTCGAGGCGCATCTGCCCGGCAGCGCGACGACCACCGTGCGCGGCACACCCGGACTCGACCTGCGCGCTGGAATCAGCAGGCAGCTCACCGAAGCCGGAATCGGCGGAGTAGCCCTCGATCCGCGCTGCACGATCGAGGACAAGACGCTGTTCAGTCATCGCCGCGGCGCACCGACCGGGCGCATGGCCGGTGTCATCTGGATACAGGCGGACGCATGAGTACGGAATCCGTTGCGGCCGAGGCCATGGACGGCCGGACCGCCGAACTCGCGGCGAATCTCGCCGATCTCAACAAGCGAATCGGCGCGGCTTGTCATGCGACCGGGCGTGATCCGGACTCGGTGCGGCTGCTGCCCGTGACGAAGTTCTTCCCGGCCGCCGATATCGCCATCCTGCATCGGTTGGGCTGCAGGGAATTCGGCGAGTCCAGGGAGCAGGAGGCCACCGCGAAGGTCGCCGAACTGGCCGATCTCGCGGATGTGCGCTGGCACATGATCGGTCGGCTGCAGCGCAACAAGGCTCGGATCGTCGCGCGCTGGGCAC
Source organism: Nocardia pseudovaccinii (assembly GCF_050942345.1). Lineage (NCBI taxonomy): Bacteria > Bacillati > Actinomycetota > Actinomycetes > Mycobacteriales > Nocardiaceae > Nocardia > Nocardia pseudovaccinii. Next base: position 7,197,745 of record NZ_CP192074.1, on the reverse strand, counting down.
ATGCGGTGCACTCGGTCGACAGCGAACGCCTGGCAACGGCCCTTGACACCGCGGCGCGGGCCGCCATGGACGCGGGGGAGCGCGGCGAACCGGTTCGCGTCTTGATACAGGTGAGCCTGGACGAGGATCCGGGTCGCGGCGGCGTCGCTCCGGAAGATCTTGCGGCACTGGCCGATCGAGTGGCCACCGCGCCGGGTCTGCAGCTCGCGGGCCTGATGGCGATTCCCCCGCTCGACGCCGTGCCCGACGATGCTTTTGCACGCCTTGCGCATTTGCACTTGCTGGTACGCGCGGACCATCCGGAAGCGACCGAACTCTCCGCGGGCATGTCGAGTGATCTGGAATCGGCGATCGAACACGGTTCTACCTGTGTGCGTGTCGGTACCGCCTTGATGGGCGCTCGACCGATAACCTCGGCGTAGCAAAGAAACCTCATCAGTCACATTCGACACATATGCTGGGACTGGAGAGGACTGAGCAAGACTTCAACACCCGGCCGCCACCGGGGCCGAAGGAAGGTCTATGAAATGAGCACGCTGCACAAGTTCAAGGCGTACTTCGGCATGGTTCCGCTCGAGGATTACGAAGACGACTATGTCGCCGAACCCGCCCCCCGGGGTGCGGACGAGCGCGGCTCACGTCGCCCCCGGCCCCGTGACTATTCCGAGCGCGCCGGTTACGGCGCGGACCGCTATGCCGAAGACCGCTACGACGATGAGCCGGATTATCCTGAGCCGGCGTACAAGTCGCCGTACAAGGCGGGATACCCGGTGTCTCGGCGCGACGATTATGTCGACGAGCCCTATGTGGACGACCGCTATGACGCGCGGCCGCGTCCCACCAGGATCGATGCCGCGCCGGGCGCGTCCCGATTCCGTGCGGGCGGTAATGCGCCGATGATGCGGGGAGCCACCAGGGGTGCGCTCGCCGTCGATCCCGAGGCCGAGGAGCGGCGACTGGAGGAGCGCGTGCGCCCCGAGCCCGCGCCCGCACGCCGGCCGGGGATCTTCGAGGACGGAGGTCCCTTGTCCAAGATCACGACGCTGCGCCCGCGCGACTACAGCGAGGCCCGCATCATCGGTGAGCGCTTCCGCGAGGGCAACCCGGTGATCATGGACCTGGTCGATCTGAGCAATGCCGACGCAAAACGGCTGGTCGACTTCGCCGCCGGCCTCGCTTTCGCGCTGCGTGGCTCATTCGACAAGGTCGCGACCAAAGTGTTCCTGCTCTCACCGGCCGATGTCGATGTCTCGGCCGAAGAACGTCGCAGGATCGCCGAAACCGGCTTCTACAACCAGAAATAGCGCTGTGATCCGGGGGTTCTGTTAGACCCGTTGCGTATGGGGCGGTGTGGTCATTTTGCGCGACGCGGATTTTGGGGCAGAGTGAGGTCGTGGCCTTGTTTGCGGTGCTGTACTTCGTACTGTTCATCTTCTGGCTGTTGTTGATCAGCCGAGTGATCGTGGAGTTCATCCGCAGCTTTGCCCGAGACTGGCGCCCGAGCGGCTTCGTCGTCGTCATCCTCGAGGTGATCTTCACGATCACCGATCCTCCGGTGAAACTCCTGAGGCGGTTGATACCACCGGTGTCATTGGGAGGAATTCGGCTCGATCTGTCGATTATGGTCCTGCTTTTCGTCGTCTTCATCTCGATGACGTTTGTGGGCGGCCACGCCGACGGGTAGCCCTGGTGTGACAGAATGAACCGAGAAGATAGCTTGCTAGATCTGCTAGATCTCCAAAAGACGCGTGAAGGGATCCTTCCATGCCGCTGACCCCAGCCGATGTGCACAACGTCGCGTTCAGCAAACCGCCGATCGGGAAGCGGGGCTACAACGAGGATGAAGTAGATGCCTTCCTGGATCTCGTGGAGCAGGAGCTCTCGCGTCTGATCGAGGAGAACGCTGACCTGCGCCAGCGGGTTGCCGAACTCGATGCGGAACTGGCGGACGCCAAGAAGAATCGCGGTCCGGCCAATGCCGCCGCAGTGAAAGCACCGGTCCAGCAAGCCCCGCCGCCCCCGCCCGAGCCCATCAAGCCGCCGGTGCAGCAGGCCCCGCCGCCGCCTCCGATGCCGGTCGCGGCACCGGTAGCCAAGGATGCGCCGAGCGCCGATGCGAACCTACAGGCGGCCAAGGTGCTCAGCCTCGCCCAGGAGATGGCGGACCGGCTGACCAGCGATGCGAAGCTCGAAGCGGAGAACCTGCTGTCGAATGCGCGGGCCAATTCCGAACGCCTGGTCGGCGATGCGCGCACCCGCTCGGAAGCGATGATCGCCGATGCGCGGCAGAAGTCGGATGCGATGCTGTCGGATGCCCAGACCCGTTCGGACAATCAGCTACGGCAGGCCAAGGAGAAGGCCGATGCGTTGCAGGCCGATGCCGAGCGCAAGCACACCGAGATCATGGCCACTATCACCCAGCAGCGCAGCGTGCTGGAGAGCCGGATCGAGCAGCTCAAGACCTTCGAGCGGGAATACCGCGTGCGGCTGAAGTCGTACCTGGAGTCCCAGCTCGAGGAGCTGGAGAACCGTGGCTCGGCGGTGCCGGTGGACGGCGGCGAGGCCTTCGTCGACGCCAATACCGCGAACAATCTCGCTCCCGCCTCGTTCGCCAAGGGCGCCAAGTAATCTCGTAGTAGAGAGATATCTCCGCTGTAGTTGCCGTTCGAGTAGCTAGAGGTACGCCGAGCCGCCTGGCATGCCTAGGGGGTCAAAATGCTCGTCTTGACGCTCGTCCTTGCGGCGATCGGGTTCGCCCTGCTAGTGGCCGCGCTGACCACCGGGTCTGTGCTGTGGGCCTGGGGGTGCATCCTTATCTGTATCGTGGGCGCTGTGCTGTTGCTGGTGAGCGCGCTTTCTATGCGCAGCTCCGATGGCGATGCCGCGCCGCCACCTGGTCGGCATGCCAAACGGTAATCGTGGCCCCGACAAACTGGTTTGACCGTCCTGGTTAGAATCAAACATGTAATCGGCGTAGATCCGGCCATCACCGGGGAGTCTTCGGAAGAACGGTGCGCGGGCCGCACTCAGTAGAACCGAACGGGCGAGCCCGTCACAGCTCGAAACGAGAGGTCCTGGTTGGTCGCGCGGATCGGCGCGCCGCCCGGACAAGCGGGGTGGTACCGCGGTTTCGACGCAACCGGCGTCGTCATCGTCCCCGTGCTGACACATACGCGCCACGGCGCGGCGGCACGAGGAGACGGATCCGCGATGGCGGACGAACCTTCCAGCAGCGCATACCCGCGCGTCGATCTGGGTGCTGGCAGCGGTGCATCCTTTCCCGACCTGGAACGCCGGGTACTGGACGCCTGGGCCACCGACGACACCTTCCGCGCCAGCATCGAGAACCGTTCGGGTGCGGCGGAGTTCGTCTTCTACGACGGACCGCCGTTTGCCAACGGGTTGCCACATTACGGACATCTGCTCACCGGGTACGTCAAGGATCTCGTCCCGCGTTTTCAGACCATGCGTGGCAAGCAGGTCGATCGACGTTTCGGCTGGGACTGTCACGGACTGCCCGCGGAAATCGAAGCGGAAAAGCAGCTCGGTATCACGGACAAATCACAGATCGATGCTATGGGGCTCGCGGAATTCAACGCGGCCTGTAAATCGTCGGTACTGCGCTACACCGGGGAATGGCGTAATTATGTGACGCGTCAGGCCCGTTGGGTGGACTTCGACAACGACTACAAGACGTTGGATCTCGACTTCATGGAGTCGGTGATGTGGGCGTTCAAGTCGCTGTTCGACAAGGGCCTGATCTACCAGGGCTTCCGGGTGCTGCCCTACAGCTGGTACGAGCAGACTCCGCTGTCGAATCAGGAAAGCCGGCTCGACGACGCCTACAAGATGCGTCAGGATCCGGCCGTCACCGTGGATATGGTGCTGCGCGTGCCGGGTGAGCATCCGCTGCACGAACTCGACGGCGCGAACGCACTCATCTGGACCACCACGCCGTGGACGCTGCCGTCGAACCTCGCGATCGCGGTGCACCCGGATGTCCGCTACGTGCACGTGCGCGGCGCCGACGGTAAGCGCTATCTGCTGGCCGCCGAGCGCGTCTCGCACTATGCTCGCGAATTCGGCGATGAGCCCGAGGTACTCGGCGAGTTCGACGGCGCCGCCCTCTCGGATCTGGCCTACGCACCGCCGTTCGACTTCTTCGTCGGTCATCCCAACGCGCACCGCGTGCTGACCGCCGACTACGTGACCACCGACTCCGGCACCGGAATCGTGCACCTCGCACCGGCCTTCGGTGAAGAGGATATGGATGTCGCCGGCGCAAACGGCATCGAACTCGTGCAGCCGCTGGATCCGGGCGGCAAGTTCACCTCGATGGTGCCGCCGTACGAGGGCCTGATGGTCTTCGACGCCAATCCGGTGATCATCAAGGACCTCAAGGCGGCCGGAAAGCTGCTGCGGCACGAGACTATCGAGCACTCCTACCCGCACAGCTGGCGCTCCGGCCAGCCGCTGATCTACATGGCGGTGCCCTCCTGGTTCGTCGCGGTGACCAAATTCCGCGACCGGATGGTCGAGCTGAATCAGCAGATCACCTGGGTGCCCGAACACATCCGCGACGGACAGTTCGGCAAGTGGCTCGAGGGTGCGCGGGACTGGAATATCAGCCGCAACCGGTACTGGGGCAGCCCGATCCCGGTGTGGGTCTCCGATGATCCTGCCTACCCGCGCACCGATGTGTACGGCTCGCTGGAGGAGTTGGAGCGCGACTTCGGCGTGCGCCCGACCGATCTGCACCGGCCGGACATCGATGAGCTGACCCGGCCGAATCCCGATGATCCGACCGGTAAGTCGACCATGCGCCGGGTGCCGGAGGTGCTGGACTGCTGGTTCGAATCGGGTTCGATGCCGTACGCCCAAGTGCACTACCCGTTCGAGAACAAGGAGTGGTTCGACAGCCACTTCCCGGGCGATTTCATCGTCGAGTACAACGGGCAGACCCGCGGCTGGTTCTACAACCTGCACGTGCTCTCGACCGCGCTGTTCGACAGTCCGGCCTTCAAAACCGTTGCCGCGCACGGCATCGTGCTCGGCGACGACGGACTGAAGATGAGCAAGTCCAAGGGCAACTACCCGGATGTGAACGAGGTGTTCGACCGGGACGGCTCCGATGCGATGCGCTGGTTCCTGATGAGTTCGCCGATCCTGCGCGGCGGCAATCTCATCGTCACCGAGCGCGGCATCCGCGAGGGGATCGGCCATGCGCTGCGCCCGCTGTGGAACGCGTGGACCTTCCTGCAGCTCTACGCCTCGAAAACCGGTGTGTGGCGGACGGATTCGCCGCATGTGCTGGACCGTTACATCCTGGCCAAGCTGGCTGCGACCCGGGATGTGATGACCGGGGCGCTCGAGGTCTACGACATCGCGGGCGCCTGCGAGGAATTGCGTTCCTTCGCCGACGCGCTCACCAATTGGTATGTGCGCCGGTCGCGTTCACGCTTCTGGGAGGAAGACCGGGATGCGGTCGACACGCTGCACACGGTGCTCGAGGTCGTCACCCGGCTGGCCGCGCCGCTGCTGCCGCTGATCTCGGAGGTGATCTGGCGCGGGCTCACCGGCGAGCAGTCGGTGCACCTGGCCGACTGGCCCAAGGAGGGTGAGCTGCCGGAGGATCCGGATCTGGTCGCGGCCATGGACGAGGTCCGGGTGGTCTGCTCGACGGTGCTGAGCCTGCGCAAGGCACAGAACCTGCGGGTGCGCCTGCCGCTGGCCGAGGTCACCATCGCCGCGCCCGATGCCGAGCGGCTGCGGCCGTTCGCCGACATCATCGCCGATGAGGTGAACGTCAAGAAGGTAGACCTGACCACCGATGTCGCCGTGCACGGCCGTTTCGAGCTGGTCGTGAACGCCCGTGCCGCAGGCCCGCGCCTCGGCAAGGATGTGCAGACGGTGATCAAGGCGGTGAAGGCGGGCGAATGGTCCGAGAACGCCGCCGGTGTGGTCACCGCGGCGGGCGTCGAACTGCTGCCGGAGGAGTACACCCAGCGCCTGGTCGCGGCCGAGCCGGAGTCGACCGCGGCCCTGCCCGGCAATGCGGGGTTGGTCGTGCTCGATTCGGTGGTGACCGAAGAGCTCGAGGCCGAGGGCTGGGCCCGCGATGTGATCCGCGATCTGCAGGAGACGCGAAAGTCCCTGGGACTGGACGTATCCGATCGCATCACCGTGGTGCTCGCGGTGCCCGACGACAAGCAGGTCTGGGCGCAGACCCATCGCGACCTCATCGCGGGCGAAATCCTCGCCACCGAGCTGACATTCGGTGATCCGGGCGCGGATGCCGCCGACATCGTCGGTGGCGTGCGGGTGTCGATCGCGAAGGTCTGACGCGGCGGCTCGGCTGGAGCGCGGTCGTCCGAACAGCAGTCGGGGCGGGATCTCGAGATCCCGCCCCGACTTGCGTCTGCAGCCACGCCCTTCATGTGATGTAAATCACATGCCAAGAATTAGCTGATTTCCTTGTCGTGCTCGAACAATGCCCGGCACAATCGGCATGTTACTGCTGGTACGCAGATCGACTTCTGTGACGGCAGTGAATATTCGTGCTTGAACTGCTCTACCTGAAATACCTTGCGCCACATGCAGATGCGTGCCTCGGCGCAGGTGCTGTGACGTGCGGTTCCATCCCCCGATGACGAGGCCGGTACCGCGTGTTCTGCCAGGTCGACGGAAGGGGCGAGCATATGATCGGCGCGCACAAGAAGGCATTTCGCCGGATAGCTATGGGGTTTCTGGTATCGGTCGTCGTGACGCTCGTCCTGGCCGGACCGGTGCGCGGTGACACCGGCAGCGCGTCCGGCTCGGGTAGTTCCGGCTCCGCATCCGGCAGTTCCGGCAGCTCCAGCGGGTCCGCGGCGCTGCCGCTGCCGAGTATCGCCGGACTCGGCGCACTCGCCGCGGCCTACACCCAAATCGGCAAACCCTACGAATGGGGCGCAACCGGCCCCTTCGCCTGGGACTGCTCGGGGCTGGTCCAGTGGGCGTTCCGTCAGGTCGGGGTGAAGCTGCCGCGCACCACCTATGAGCAAGCCAAGGTCGGCGCGGCGGTGCCGTTCCGGGCCCTGTCACCGGGCGATGTCGTCATCCTCAATGACGACGCGTCACATGTCGGCATCTACGCGGGCCTCGGGCAGGTCCTGGATGCGCACGACTGGGGCGTTCCGGTCGGTCTGCACCCGCTCCGCGAGTTCGATATCTACACCATCCGCCGTTTCTGATCCCGGTATCAATCGACGAGCTGACGCAGCAGCGGTCCGTACTGCGGATGCGTCAGTGCCGAGGCGAACTGCGCGACCAGGTAGTCGGCCGGGTTGCCGGTGTCGTACCAGCGGCCCTGGATGACCTGGCCGAAGACCGGATTGTCCGCGGCGTGCACATTGATGGCATCGGTGAGGTACACCTCGCCGGTGCGGTGTTCATACCACTGCTCGGTCTGTCTGCGCAGTTCGCAGATGATGCCGGGGGTGACGACATAGCCGCCGATCGCGGCATAGTTCGACGGTGCGTCCTCGGGCTTGGGCTTTTCCCGCAGCCCGGTAATGCGCAGCAGGCCGTTGCCCTGGTCGTCCGCGACGACCGGGACGCCGTAGCGCTGGGATTCGGACGGATCCATCGGCATCAGCGCGAGCACCGGCGCGCCGGTCGCCTCATAGGCGTCGATCAGCTGCTGGGCGCGTGGCACCCCGGCGACGAAGACGTCGTCGGGCCACAGCACCAGCATCGGCTCGTCGCCGAGATTGCGGGCGGCATTGAGCACCGGGGTGCCGTTGCCGTAGGGCCCGTGCTGATCGAGGTAGGTGATATGCCCGAGCCGGGACAGCTCGCCGACCTCCTCCACCGCGTCGGCGTAGGCGTCCTTGCCGTCGGCGCGCAGCTGGGCCACCAGGGCCGGATTGGGGCGGAAATGATCCTGGATCAGGGATTTTCCGCTGCTGACCACGATGGTGATATCGGTGATTCCGGATGCGACCAGCTCGCGGACGGTGTGCTCGATAACCGGCTTATCGCCGACCGGCAGCATCTCCTTGGGGATGGCCTTGGTCAGCGGGAGCAGCCGGGAGCCGATTCCGGCGGCCGGTATCACGGCCTTGCGGATCTTCATGGTCCGATCATCACATACCCGAGCGGGTACGAACCGGTGATCCCCAGGCTTGGGCCGGGCATGTCGAGGCGGCAACATATCGGTATCGGACCTGGTCACGGGTGGTTGGGCAGGGCAGAGCGCCGCGCTCGCCGCGTCGTCGCGCCGCGAAGCTCGGTAGCAATCTCGCAGAAACTACTCGGCTGACGTGCACCCGGCACCCAGGTTGTCCGTCGTCTTCACAGGTTGACGCGGTGTTGTGCGGTGGGCCGACCTGTCGGTGGGGCCGCGTAGATTCCGGTGCGTGAGCACCGACAACACCGCTGTGGCCGCCGGGGGAGGCGCGGCGGGGGCCGCGTTCGTGCGCACGGCTCGGCGGTGGGTGCTGCATATCGATATGGATGCCTTCTTCGCTTCGGTCGAACAATTGACGCGGCCGACGCTGCGCGGGCGCCCGGTGCTGGTCGGCGGCACCGGTGGGCGCGGTGTGGTCGCGGGGGCGAGCTATGAGGCGCGGGTCTTCGGTGCGCGCTCGGCCATGCCGATGCATCAGGCGCGGCGATTGGTCGGGGTGACCGCGGTGGTGGTACCGCCGCGCGGTGCGGTCTACGGCGTGGTCAGCGCGCGGGTGTTCGACGCGTTGCGCAGCCGCATCCCGGTCCTGGAGACGCTGTCGTTCGACGAGGCGTTCGGCGAGCCCGCCGAGTTGGTGGGCGCGACCGTCGAGCAGGTGCGCGAATTCTGCGAGGAGTTGCGTGCGCTGGTGCGGCAGCGGACCGGACTGGTCGCCTCGGTCGGTGCGGGTACCGGTAAGCAGCTGGCCAAGATCGCCTCCGGAATGGCCAAACCCGATGGGGTGCGGGTGGTTTCGCCGGATGAGCAGCAGCAACTGCTGGCCGGGCTGCCGGTGCGCAAGCTGTGGGGAATCGGTCCGGTGGCCGAGGGCCGCTTGCGTTCGCTCGGTATCGAGACCGTCGGCGCCTTCGCGGCGCTGCCGGAATTGGAGGCGGTGTCCATTCTCGGCGGCAGCGTCGGCGCGGCACTGCACCGGCTGGCCCGCGGCATCGACGACCGGCCGGTCGCCGAGCGGGCCGAGGCCAAGCAGATCAGCGCGGAGAACACCTATGAGACCGATATCGTCACGATGGCCCAGTTGCGTCCGGCGATCGAGACCATGGCGGCGGCCGCACACCGTCGTCTGGAGAAGGACGGGCGGGCCGCACGCACCGTGGTGCTGAAGCTGAGGAAATCCGATATGAGCATCGTGACCAGGTCGTTCACCCTGCCGTACGCGACGACCGAACTGGCCACGCTGACCACGGCGGCGCAGCGCTCGGCCATTGATCCGGCCGAGCTCGGGCCGATCCGGCTGGTCGGGGTGGGTTACGGCGGGCTGTCGACGGTCCGGCAGGAGTCGCTGTTCCCGGAGTTGGATCAGGCGCCGGTCGAGGACGGCGGCGTCTGGGAGGGCGACGCGCCGCACTCCGATGGTTGGGGCGCACAGGCGGGGCTGTCCGCGGCTGATGACGGAGCCACCGAGCTCGGCGCGGGTGCGCTGGTCGGGGTGGTAGGCGTCGAGGTGGGAGTAACCGCGACATCTCCGGTCCCCGTGACCACGCAGCCGAGCGTTGGTGCAGCTCAGGACGATTCGTCGATGCGGAGCGCGACGTTGTGGTATCCAGGACTGGACGTCACGCACCCTGAATTCGGGCACGGATGGGTGCAGGGTGCCGGGCTCGGTGTGGTTACTGTTCGGTTCGAGACCAGCTCGACAGGGCCCGGTCCGGCGCGTACCTTTGCCGCCGACGACATCAGTCTGTCCCGGGCGGATCCGCTCGGCAGTCTCCGCTGACAGGTAGCCTGGGTCATTCGTGCAGCGTCGCCGATTCGGGTGACTGCTGCCGTTGGTGGAACGACATGTACCTACTCGAACGCAAAGGACGAGCAGTTGAAGCTTCGTAAGACTGGACGCATCGCCATCGCCGCCCTGGCCGTCGTCGCCGCACTCGGCATGACCGCCTGCAGCGATGACAAAGACAGCAAGCCGGCCGCGAAGACCACTACCAGCGCCAAGGCCTCGGCCGGCGCGAGCGCCACCAATCTGCCGCCGGTCCCCTCCGTCGCGGAACTGAACACGCAGCTGCAGCGTGCTCTCGATCCGTCGATCCCTAGTTCGGAGAAGCTCGACGGTGTGCAGGGCGCCGAGGCCGATCCGGAACTGCCGAACCGCCTCGCCGAGGCCGCCAAGGGTGCCAATGTCACTATCACGGTCACCGATGTGACCAGCTTCGGCGACAGCGTCAATGCCAAGGCCAAGGTCCTGCTCAACGGCCAGGAGAACATTATCGACGTGCCGTTCGTCGCCGAGAACGGCAAGTGGAAGATCCAGAAGGCCTGGGCCTGCACCATGCTGACCAACCTCGGCCAGCAGTCGGTGGCCTGCAGCTGATAGACCAGCGGTCGCGGCCGACCCGGTGTCGGCCGCGCCAGCTGTGTGCTTGCTGTGAATCAATGCCGCACGCCGGCAAGAACTTTCGTTTGAAATAGTTACCGTTAGGATCAGGCCCCGTGGCTGACACGATGGTGTGGGCGGGGCAGCCGTCCGTCGAGCACTCCGAACTCGGGACGGCACAATCGAAGACGCGGACGGGTTGGGCCGGGCCGATCGCGCTGATCGCGGGCCTGCTCGGCGCACTGTTCGCGGTGGCGGTGCCGCTGCTGCCGGTGCGGGTGGACGCGGCGACGCTGACCTGGCCGCAGGCGGGTTCGGCGCGCAGTATCGAGGCGCCGCTGATCTCCTATGCGCCACTGACTTTCGACGCAACCTTGCCGTGCACCGCGATCAACCAGCTCAGCGCCAAGGGCGGCACTCTCGCGGCGACCGGACCCGATGGCGCGCCGGACCTCGAGCGCTACGGATTCGTCGCCCGCGTGCACGCCGGAGCCGACACTCCGGCGCGGCTGGATGTGGTGCTGCGCAATCAGGCATTGCTCAGCGTGCCGGTGGCCGAGCTGGTTCCGGGCTGTGAACTCACGGTGCACGCCGACAACACCAGTGCGACCGCCACCCTGGTCGGATTCGAAGCGCCCGGATTCCCGGTGGTGCTCAATGGCGACTACCGGCCGCAGATGGTTGGCATCTTCAGTGATCTGGCCGCGGCCGACGGTGCCCGCGTCACCGCCGAACTCGACACCAGGTTCTCCTCGACGCCCACTCCGGTGAAGCGCACGGCGATCTGGCTCGCGGTGCTGTGCACGATTGTCGCGCTGGTCGCGCTGTATCGGCTCGATCGGCTGGACGGTCGGCGGGTGCGTCGCTTCCTGCCGCAGCGCTGGTGGACATTCACGCTGCTCGATGCCGTGGTGCTGGGCACCATGGTGGTCTGGTACTTCATCGGGTCCACCACCTCCGATGACGGCTATCAGTTCGGTATGGCCCGTGCGTCGGGTGTCGCGGGCTACATGGCCAACTACTTCGCCTACTTCGGGGTGCCCGAAAATCCGGTCGGCACACCGTATTACGACCTGATCCGGATCATGACGGAGATCAGCACCGCCAGTCCGTGGGTTCGGCTGCCCGCGCTGTGCTGCGGTGTGCTGATGTGGCTGCTGCTGAGCCGCGAGGTGGCGACCAGGCTCGGGGTCGCGGTGCGAGGCAACCGCGTCGCGATGTGGACCGGTGCGCTCGGCTTCCTGACCATCTGGCTGGCCTACGACAACGGGCTGCGTCCGGAACCGCCGGTCGCGCTGGGACTGCTGCTCACCTGGTGCCTGGTCGAACGTGCCATTGCCACGCGGCGTTTGCTGCCCGCCGGATTCGCGATCCTGGTCGCGGCCTTCGCCTGTACGGCCGGGCCGTCGGGTGTGATCTGTATCGCAGCGCTGCTGGCGGGCTTGCGGCCGGTCGCGCGAATCATTATGGACCGCACCGGGACTCGGGGATCGATGGGTGCCCGGCTGGTGGGCTATGCGGTGCTGCTCGCCCCGCTGCTGGCCGCCGGTATCGTGGCGCTGGCGATCATGTTCGCCGATCAGCCGTTGGCGGCGATGTTCGAGATGAAGCGGATCCACCACATCGTCGGCCCGGATGTCGAATGGTTCAACGACTATCTGCGCTATCAGTACCTCTTCCAAGGCGAGACCGACGGCTCGGTCGGCCGCCGGATCGGTGTGCTCGCGATGTTGGCGGGGCTGATCGTGTGTGTCATCGTCCTGCTGCGCAAGGGCGGTCGGATTCCGCTGCTGGCGGCTGGGCCGACCCGGCGCATTCTCGGTGTCACCGTCGGCGCACTGCTGCTGATCATGGTCACGCCGACCAAGTGGACTCATCACTTCGGTGTGTACGCGGGTGTGGCCGGTGCCGTCGCCATGGTGACCGCGATGGCCGTCGCGCCAAGGGTTTTGCGGGCGCCGCGCTACCGCGCACTGTTCGCCGCGGTGGTCGCTTTCCTGCTCGCGCTGGTGTTCTCCGGGCCCAATAAGTGGTGGTACGTCTCGTCTTACGGCATTCCTTGGTGGGATAAACCGCCGGTGATCGCCGGTATCGAGCTCAACAAGCTGTTCCTGCTGGCCGCCGCCGCACTGCTGGCCGTGGCCGCGTGGTGGCATGTGCGGTCGCCGGAACCCGGTACCCCGCATCGGGTTTCGCGTCTCGCGTGGCGGGTGTCGGTGCTGCCGCCACTGACCATCGCGCTGGCGCTGCTCGTGGTCTGGGATGTCGGCTCCTTCGCCAAGGCGGCGGTGGCCCAGGGGCCTGCGTTCTCGCTGGCGCGTTCGAATATCGAAGCGCTCACCGGGAAGACGGCGGGTCTGGCCGGTCATGTGCTGGTGGAGACCGATCCGAATGCGGGCAGGCTGCGCCCGCTGACCGGCGATGCGGTGAGCACGCTGTCGGGCACCGGCTCCGGATTCACCGGTTCGGGTGTGGCCGCCGATCTGCGCCCCGACGACGATTCGAGTCCGACCGGCAGTATCGCCGACGCGTTGAGCAGTAAGTCCGCCTCGGAGAACACGGCTGGAACCGCCACCGCCGCACTGCCTTTCGGACTGAACCCGGCGACCACGCCGGTGCTCGGCAGCTACGGCTCCGGTGACGCGGGCCCCGCCGATCTGACCACGGGTTGGTACCGGCTTCCGGAACCCGGTGACCGCAATAGCATTATCGCGCTGACCGCGGCGGGCCGGATCCGCTCGGTCGACGCCGACGGCATCGTCACTCCGGGGCAGACCCTCGAAATCGAATACGGCGCAACCGATTCCGAGAACACCGCAGAGCCCATGGGCAAGGTCACCCCGATCGATATCGGACCGGCGCCGTCGTGGCGTAATCTGCGCGTACCCTTCAGCGAAATCCCCACTGGCGCAGACGTTATCCGTATCGTCGCCGTCGATCGCGACCGCAATCCCAAGCAATGGCTGGCCGTCACCCCACCGCGGGTGCCGCAGACCAGAACGCTGAACGATGTTGTCGGCTCACAGGTCCCGGTTCTCACCGACTGGATGGTAGGCCTGCAATTCCCCAACCAGCGCCCCTACGACCACCGCGACAATATCGCCGAGATCCCGGCCTATCGCATCCTCCCCGACCGTCCGGGTGCCGAGATCACCACCCTCTGGCAGAGCCACGACGGCGGCGGGCCGCTCGGCTGGTCCAATATGCTGCTGCGTCCCCGCACCCTGGCCACCTACCTGGACCAGGACTGGCGGCGAGACTGGGGCGAACTCCAACAGCTGGTCCGCATCGATCCCAAGGCCGACCCCGCGAAACCCGAAATAACCCAGCAGGACCACTCCGGCCTCTGGACGCCGGGCCACATCAATACGGCGTACTAGCGGGTGATGCTGTTGGTCGCTATGCGGGTGGCCAACACGGTCAGGTCGGCGGCGGTGAAGCCCGGATAGCCGTGCAGGAGCTGACGCCAGTGGTGCGGGATGGCGGTGGCGCCCCAGCGGGCGCCGAGGAGGCCGCCCGCGATGGCGGCGGTGGTGTCGGTGTCGCCGCCCGCGCGGACACAGAGTTCGAGTGCGCGCGGGAGGTGGTCCGGATCGGAGGCGTCGGCGGTGGTGATGGCCCACCAGGCGGTCTGGAGGGCGTGCACGACCCAGCCGTTATTCGAAAAGTCTTGCGGGGTACCGGCTTCGGCCTGGTCGAGCAGGTGGGTCCAGTAGGCGGCGCTCGGCGAGGCGTCGACGAACTGGCGGACACCGTCGAGGGTTCCGGTGAGCACGGCGTGCCGGATGCCGGAGGTCCAGATCTTGCAGGCCTCGATCGCCTGCTGATCGTGATGGGTGAGCGCGCCGATCGCGCCGGCCATGCGGACGCATTCGTCCGCATCGCCGAGATAGGCAAGGGCGACAGGGGCGGTGCGCATCAGCGAACCGTTGCCGCCGGTCTTGCCGTGCAAGGACATGGCCTGCGTCTGCATCTCCCGGGCCGAGCGCGGGCGCACCGAGAGCACGGCGCGGGTCTGGATGCCGATATCCGGTGGATCGGAATCGAACCACCGGACGAATCCGGCTGCCACTTCGTCGAGATCGATGCCGGGCCCCTTATCGGCCGCCAGTGCGATGGCGATCGCCATCGAGGTGTCATCGGTCCATTGTCCAGGTGCCCACCGGCACGGCCCGCCGCCGATCATCTCGATCGCGACTTGCGTTCCCGGCCACGTGAATTCGTAGCCCGCCCCGAGCGCATCGCCCGCCGCGGTGCCGAGCAGGACACCCGCCGCTCGATCCAGTTGCGCATCGTCCAGCATCAAGAAACCTTCCGCCGCCTGCGGTTTTTCGCGGTCAATGTACCCGAGGACATGGGCTGCACCGTCCTGTCGAACTCGACAAGCGATCGCGTGGAAAACTGTGCCCTCACTACGAAGCCATGGCTGGGAAGGGCAGATCAGCGACGCTCTGTTGAACTGGCCGGTTCGGGCTGCGTGGTCCTGACCCGCCGCCGCCCGCGCACCAGCGCGTCGGCGGTGAAAATCGCCAGCGCCGCCCAGATGAGCGCGAAACCGGCCCACCGCGACGCGGGCATCGGCTCATGCGCGACGGCCACACCCCAGGCCATCTGCAGCGCGGGCGTGAGGTACTGCAGCAGTCCCATGGTCGACAGCGGAACCCGTTGCGCGGCAACGGCGAACAGCAGCAGCGGCAGCAGAGTGACCGGACCGGTCGAGATCATCAATCCGGAATGTGCAATGCCACTGGCGAATTCACTACGTCCGGTCATCGCGAAGACGATCACGAAGGCCAGCGCGAACGGGGCCGCGACCAGACCCTCGGCCGCGATCCCGTGCAGCGCGTCGAGCGGAATCACCTTCTTCACCAGCCCGTAGGTGGCGAATGAGCAGGCCAGTGCCAGCGCGATGAGCGGCGGTCTGCCGTAGTCGACGGTGAGCACGGCGACCGCCAGCGCGCCCAGCCCGAGCGCCGCCCACTGTGCCCTGGCCAACCGCTCACGGAAGATCAGCACGCCGAACGCCACCGTCACCAGCGGATTGATGAAGTACCCGAGTGCGCACTCCACCACATGCCCGGAAGTGACGCCGTAGACGTACACACCCCAGTTGATCGATAGCGCCGCGATGGCCACCGCCGCCATCCGCCAGGTCCGCGGTGCGATTCCGCGCAGCCCACCGAGCTGCCCGGTTATCGCAAGCACGACCAGCACCAGCACCAGCGTCCACAGAATCCGCTGTGCGACCACCTCGGCCGGATTGGCGAAGGCCAGCAACCCGAAGTACGCCGGAAACAGCCCCCAGATCAGAAATGCGCCTGTACCGAACACAACACCTGGGACCGCCCTGCTTCGCTGCACCCTACCGACGGTAGTTCTCGGTAGCCTGGCGGTCATGTCGATTACCGTGCCCCAAACGGCCGTCACCGGGCTGACCGCGGCGGAGGTCGAGCAACGCCGCCGCGACGGGCTGACCAATGACGTGCCGGACCGGGCGAGCCGATCCGTACGCGACATCGTCCGCGCCAATGTCTTCACCCGGATCAATGCCATCCTCGGTGTGCTGTTCATCCTGGTGCTGGCGACCGGCTCGATCATCGACGGCATGTTCGGCCTGCTGATCATCGCCAATAGCGCGGTCGGCATCATCCAGGAGATCCGCGCCAAGCGCACCCTGGACCAGTTGGCCATTGTCAGCCAGGCCAAGCCGACCGTGCGCCGCGACGGACAGTCGGTCGAGGTGGCGCCGAAGGAGGTCGTCCTCGACGATCTGATCGAGCTCGGCCCCGGCGACCAGATCGTGGTCGACGGCACGGTCGAGGAATCCGCACTGCTCGAGGTCGACGAATCACTGCTCACCGGTGAGGCCGATCCGGTGGACAAGCCGATCGGCGCGTCGGTGATGTCGGGCAGCTACGTCGTCTCCGGTTCCGGCGCCTACCGTGCGACGAAGGTCGGCCGGGACGCCTACGCCGCCAAGCTGTCCGAAGAGGCGAGCAAGTTCACGCTGGTCAAGTCCGAATTGCGCAGCGGTATCGACACCATCCTCAAGGTCATCACCTATCTGTTGATCCCGGCGGGTCTGCTGAGCATCTACAACCAGCTGTTCTCCAGTAAGGAGTCCTGGCGGCCCGCGGTCACCGGCATGGTCGCCGCACTGGTGCCGATGGTGCCCGAGGGCCTGGTGCTGATGACCTCGGTCGCCTTCGCGGTCGGTGTCGTGCGACTCGGCAGGCGCAAATGTCTGGTGCAGGAGCTGCCCGCCATCGAGGGCCTGGCCCGCGTCGATGTGGTGTGCGCGGATAAGACCGGCACGCTCACCGAGAACGGGATGCGCCTGTCGGATATCAAGACGCTCGGCACGTTCGACGACGCCGAGGTGCGACAGGCCTTGGCCGCCATGGCCGCCGACGATCCGCGCCCGAATGCGAGCGTGCAGGCCATCGGCGAGGAGCTCACCGATAAGCCGAATTGGCAGCACACCGCGGTCGCACCGTTCTCCTCGGCGAAGAAATGGAGCGGGTTCTCCTACGGCGAGCACGGCGACTGGCTGCTCGGCGCGCCCGATGTGCTGCTCGACCCGAGTTCCGAAGATGCCCGTGTCGCAGAGGAACTCGGCTCCTCGGGGCTGCGCATTCTGCTGCTCGCGCGCAGCGACCGTCCGGTCGACGCCGCCGACGCACCGGGTGCAGTCGACCCCGCGGCGCTGGTCGTACTCGAGCAGAAGGTGCGCCCTGATGCTCGCGAAACTCTCGATTACTTTGCCAGCCAGCAGGTTTCGATCAAGGTGATCTCCGGCGACAATGCCGTCTCGGTCGGTGCGGTCGCCTCCTCGCTGGATCTGCGTGGCGGCGATCACGCGGTCGACGCCCGCGAATTGCCCGAGGATCGTGCCGCACTCGCCGACGTGCTCGAACGTGAGACCACCTTCGGCCGGGTGCGCCCCGATCAGAAGCGAGCCATGGTGGGCGCCTTGCAATCTCGGGGCCACACCGTAGCCATGACCGGTGACGGCGTGAACGATGTGCTGGCGCTGAAGGATTCCGATATCGGCGTGGCCATGGGGTCGGGCAGTCCGGCCACCCGCGCGGTCGCCCAGATCGTGTTGTTGGACAACAAGTTCGCCACACTGCCGTATGTGGTCGGCGAGGGCCGCCGGGTGATCGGCAATATCGAGCGGGTCTCGAATCTGTTCCTCACCAAGACCGTGTACTCGGTGGTGCTCGCTTTCTTGATCGGCGTCGCCGGTGTCGGCTCGCAGATCTTCGACTACGAAGCGATCGGATATCCGTTCCTGCCAAGGCATGTCACGATCGCGGCCTGGTTCACCATCGGTATCCCCGCCTTCATCCTCTCGCTGGCTCCGAACAATGAACGCGCCCGGTCCGGATTCGTGTCGCGGGTCATGCGTTTGGCGATTCCGTCCGGCGTGGTGATCGGCATCGCCACCTTCGTCGCCTACCTGATCGCCAATGCGGGGTCGTATGACTCCCTGGAGCAGCAGAAGGAGCAGGCAGGTACCACGGCGCTCATCACCTTGATCATGATCGCGGTGTGGGTCCTGGCCATCGTCGCCCGGCCGTATGTGTGGTGGAAAGTGGTGCTCATCGGCGCATCGATCCTGGCCTATGTGCTGTTGTTCACAATCCCGTTCACCAGGCATTTCTTCAAACTCGACCCCTCGAATATCGGGCTCACCACCGCGGCGTTCATCTGCGGCGCCATCGGCATCGTGCTCGTCGAGGCCGCCTGGTGGATCGCCGCCGCAGTTCAGGGCGAGAAGCACACGCTACTTCCGAGCTCACCGGGCGGGGGCGCCTGAACAATTGGACGCCCGACTCGCCGCGCCACGAGATACCTTGTGCGAAGCGATCATTCAGGGTTGGAGTACCTTCTCGACTATGGAGGTATTGCTGCATCAGATCGACGCGTTCGCCGACGCACCGTTCTCGGGCAATCCGGCCGCGGTCATGCCGCTGTCGACCTGGTTGCCGGACGAGCTGTTGCAACATCTGGCCGAGGAGAACAACCTCGCCGAGACCGCCTTCTACACCTCGCAATTACCCGTCGAGGCGGGCGGTCCACCCGGGGAGTGGCCCGCCGTCCACCTGCGCTGGTTCACCCCGACCCGGGAGGTCGATATGTGCGGCCACGCCACCATGGCGACGGCCGCGCAGATTCTCGAGGACATCCATCCCGGTGAGGACCGGGTGAGCTTCTTCACGCGCAGCGGCTGGCTACACGTCGACCGCACCGATGACGACGAATACGTACTCGACCTACCCGCGCTCGAATCCAAGGAGGTCACGCCCGATCCCGCGCTGGTCGATGCGCTCGGCGTCCGTGCGGTGCGTGCCTACACCGGATTCGACGAGGTGATCGTGGTGGGTTCCGAACGTGAAGTACGTGAGGCGCGGCCGAATTTCGCGGCCTTCCCACCGCTCGCCTTCGACGCGGTGATCACCGCGCCCGGCGATACCGTCGACTTCGTCTCCCGCGTCTTCGGCCCGGATCTCGGTGTGGTCGAGGATCCGGTCACGGGATCGGCACACGCACAGCTGGTTCCGCTGTGGAGCCGCGAATTCGGTCGCGCCGAACTCAGCGCCCGTCAGCTGTCCCGGCGTGGCGGCAGGCTGCGCTGTGAACTCGCGGGCGACCGGGTACTGCTCATCGGCCGCTGCCGCCGGTACCTGGATGGTGTTGTGGCACTGCCGGATTGACCGGCCCGGCCGCGTTACTGATCCGGGACGGGGCCGTCGTCCGTACCGGGCAGCGCGATGCCTTCGTATTCCGGCAGCAGCGGAACGATCGCGAAACTGGTGGCGACCGCGTCGGCGGGCAGGGCCTGCACGGCGCGAATTCCGTCCTGGGTCGCCAGATTCCGGAGTTGGGGGAGCCCGCCGCGGACCACGAGGCCGACGGTGCAGGCGCACCCGGCGCGCAGGCGGGCCGCCGATACCGAATTGATGTGGTTGGTGCGATCGTCGGTCGCGTGCTGGGCCAGCAGTTGCCAGGCGGCATTGTCGGCGGATGCCACGGCCACCGCATTTCCCGCGGGCAGTTGAACCGTGACGATCGGAGTGTTCACCCGCGGTATCGACACATGGTGGCTCGCCGCGGCGATGCGCAGGCCGCCGCTATGTGCCGGAATCTGGTCCGGGGTGAGGGATTCGGTGAACGAGACCAGCGCCCAGTGCTCGTCACTATCCGAACCCGACAGCGAATCCCGTGCTCGCGCAAGGTAATCCGCGACATGCTCACCCCGTTCCGGACCGAGCCGGTCGGTCGAAATGCCGGACGGTCGCGGGGGATTCAGCACACCGAGCACCACGATCAGGACTACGAAGCCGACGGCCCCGACGGCAATGGCAATGCGGCGCAATGTTTCAGGCATTGCGCAACACGTCGAGTGCGTTCTTCAGATCATCGGGATATTCGCTGGTGATCTCCAGATACCGGCCGTCGGCCGGATGGTTGAATCCCAGCGAACGCGCGTGCAGCCATTGCCGTTCCAGCCCCAGCCGCTCCGCCAGCCGCGGATCCGCGCCATAGGTGAGATCACCGCAGCAGGGGTGCCGGATCGCGGAGAAATGCACCCGGATCTGGTGGGTGCGCCCGGTTTCCAGATGAATATCGAGCAGGCTGGCCGCCTGGAACGCCTCGACGGTGTCGTAGTGGGTAATGCTCGGGCGTCCGTCCGCGGTGACCGCGAACTTCCAGGCATCGCCGCGGGCCCGGCCGATCGGCGCATCGATGGTGCCGCTGCTCGGATCCGGATGTCCCTGTACCAGTGCGTGATAGCGCTTATCGACGGTGCGCTGTTTGAATGCCCGCTTGAGCACCGTGTACGCGTGTTCGGACTGCGCGACCACCATGACCCCGGAGGTCCCGACATCGAGCCGGTGCACAATGCCCTGCCGCTCGTGCGCGCCCGAGGTCGAGATGCGATAGCCCGCCGCGGCCAGGCCGCCGACCACCGTCGGCCCGGTCCAACCGACGCCGGTATGCGCCGCGACGCCGACCGGCTTGTCGACCGCGACGATGTCATCGTCGGCGTAGAGGATCTTCATACCCTCGACCGGTTCGGGCTCGATGGTGAGTTCACGCTTCGGTTCCGGGAACTCGACCTCCAGCCAGGCCCCCGCGACGAGCCGATCCGATTTGCCCGCGGCGACGCCGTCGAGCTGCACCGAACCGTCCTCGGCCAGCGCGGCCACGGCGGTGCGGGACAGACCGAGCAACCGGGATAGCCCGGCGTCGACGCGCATTCCGTCGAGTCCGTCGGGTACCGGCATGGTCCGCGTTTCTCTCACGCCGCATTCCCCTTGCTGCTGGCCGCGCCGTTGGCGCCGTTGTCCGATGGCTCGTCCGGCTTCGCGGCGGTCTCGGTGGCGGTCGCTTCGGGGTGGCCGTGTCCCGCGCGCGTGCCGTCGGGTTCGAAGCCGAAGACCGTCAGCACCACCAGCAGGATCGCGCCGCACACGATCGAGGAGTCGGCGAGATTGAATACCGGCCACCAACCGACGGCGATGAAGTCCACCACATGTCCCTGCAGTGGTCCGGGCGCGCGGAACAACCTGTCGACCAGATTGCCGAGCGCGCCGCCGAGCACCATGCCGAGCCCGATCGCCCACCACAGGGAGCGCAGCGTGCGACCGATGCGGATCACCCCGATCACCACGGCCGCGGCGACCAGGGTCAGCAGCCAGGTCATGCCGGTGGCCATCGAGAACGCCGCGCCCGGGTTGCGTACCAGCGACAATCGCGCGAAATCGCCGATGATCGGCACCGGATCGCCCGGGGTCAGCTCGGCCACCACGATGGTCTTGGTGAGCAGGTCGAGGCCGAGCAATACCGCGGCGATGATCAGCAGCGTGCGTAGCCGCAGCGGTGCGGCGGGCTTCCCCGGATCGGCGGTCGGGGTCGGATTTTCTGCGTCGTCGCTGGGTGGCATCGCGCTATCGGCGGGCTTGTCCTCGGGCGGCCGGTCGTCACTCACGCCGACCATCATCTCTCGAGTAACGATTTGCGCTACGCACGCGGTCACCTGCATGTCCCAGCTGACACTCAGGAAGCGGTCGTACTCTGATGCTCGTGACGGTGTTGTCTTCCTCCCACGTACCCCGAATCGCGCGCTCGGGTGCGCTTCTGGTGGTGCTCGCGGTCGGACTGTCCGCGTTCGGTGTCGGCTGTAGTGACGGTGCCGAGTCGCGCGTCGATTCCGACAGCACCGAGCCGGTCGGCATCGGCAAGGAAGTGACCGTGCCGATTTCGGCCGCGGTCGCCACTGTGGTCTCGGCGGGTGAGGAGCCGCGATCGCTGCTGCGTCCCGGCTATCCGGCGGGCACGGTGCAGCAGGTGACGCTGCGCACCGATCACCACATCGAGCAGCAGATCAATGATCAGCCGCCGAGCGATTTCTCCTCGCCCGCATTGACGATTCCGATGACGGCGCAGACCGACGGTGACGGTGTCGAGTTGACTCTCGGCACCATTTCCACCCCGGATCCGTCGCTGGCCAAGGCGCTCACCGCCGCCGACGGTTCGCACGCCGGATTCGATATGAGCGAACTCGGCGCGATCACCGCGCTGCGGCTCGCCCCGGCACCGGACACCTCCAATAACGCCCGCGCAGCCTTGGAACAGGCCTTCTACCAGGCGGTCTACCGTTCGATCACCTTTCCCGACCAACCGGTCGGTGAGGGTGCGGTGTGGACGGTGCAGCAGGAGGTCGACGGTGGTGTCGCACTCGATCAGGTGACCACCGCCACGCTGACCAAGCGCGAGGGCGACCGGCTGACCATCGAACTAGAGGTGACCCAGAAACCGAAGTCACAGGTGTGGTCGCTGCCCAATAATGCGGGCACCCTCGACATCAAGGATTACGTCATGCAGGGTTCGGGCACGATCACCGTCGACCTGGGCCTGCCGCTGCCGGTCGCGGGCTCGATCACGGTCGGCGGACACCAGGCATACCGCGACCCGCGCAGCGCGAGCATGCTGCAGCAGACGATCAATACGCAGGTCACCTGGAACGAATGAGTCCGTAGCTGTTTGTGCCGATCAGGCATGTCGTCTTACGGGTGAGGAATAGGCTCGCACCTGTCCGACAAACGCCTCGATCGGAGGTATCCCATGTCCGATGTGAAACCGATCCCCGAGGGTTATCCGGTGGTCTCGCCGGGATTGGCAATCGATGGGGCCGCTGCCGCCATCGACTTCTACAAGAATATTTTCGGCGCATCGGAGCGAATGCGCATGCCTGGACCGGAGGGCAAGATCGCACACTGCGAGCTCACGTTCGGCAATTCGCTCATCATGGTCGGCGATCCGGCCCCCGATATGGATTTCCTCGACCCGAAGACGGTCGGCGGCACGCCGGTCAATCTCTATGTCTATGTCGAGGACGCCGACGCCGCTTTCAGCGCCGCCCTCGCCGCGGGCGCCAAGGAGCTCACCCCGATGACCACCCAGTTCTACGGTGACCGCAGTGGTGCGTTCGAGGATCCGTGGGGCCACCGGTGGACCGTGGCCACGCACGTCGAGGATGTGCCGCCGGATGAGATGGACCGGCGGATGGCCGAATTGTTCGGCGGGGCCTGAGCGTTTGTGTGATCTGCCGCGCGGTCGGTGTGCCGCGCGGCAGATCGCGTGCTGCTTATCCCAGCACGATCGAGTCGCCCTCGACGTGAACGGATTTCGGGGCGAGCGGCTGGGTGGCCGGGCCGTTGACGACCGAGCCGTCGAGACCGAATTTGCTGCCGTGGCAGGCACAGTTGATGGTGCCGCCGGAAACCGTCGCGACCTTGCACCCCGCATGTGTGCAGGTCGAGGACAGGCCGACGAAGGAACCGGCATTCGGCTGGGTCACCACCACATCGCCCTTGATCACACCGCCGCCGACCGGCACCTCGGCAGTGGTGGCGATGGCATTCGGCTGTCCGGCGGAGACATTCGGTCCGTTCGATCCGGCGGCGGCCTTGGGTGGTTCGGCCGCGGGGGCGTCGGACTTGCCGTAGGTGGTGCATGCGGTCAGTGCGGCCATGGCGGCCGCTGCCCCGGCGCCCGCGATTACGACGCGGCGGCGGTCGAGGACGAGATCATCGTTGGTCATATCGGACTCCGATCAGAAGGTGATGCCGTTGTGCTGGAAGAACCACAGGGCCGAGGTGAGCCAGAGGCCGGTCGACCCGGCGAGTACCAGGCCGCCCGCGACGGGAATGACCCAGCCGGGCAGGCCCTTTCGGGTCAGCAGCAGCATCTTGGCGACGAATGCTCCATAAAAGAAGCAACCGAGCAGGGAATGGATGAGTATGCGGTTTTCGTAGTCCTGAAAACCCAAGGCGAACAGGCAATGCACGGCGACCGGGACGGTGACGAGAACGGCGAGTCGGCCCGACCAGACATGCGCGGGTGCGATCCAGGACGGAGTCTTCGGGAGGATCGCGCCGAGCTTGCCGTACATGGTCAGCGCGGAAAGCAATTGGAACAGCGCGAGTGCGGTGGCCACGGTGGCCAGCCAGGTCTTCACCGCGACCGGACTGGAGAATCCGGCCACGTTGATCGAAAAGAACCGTGGCTCATGCTGTTTCGCGTAGACGCCCAGCAGCACCGAGACTGCCGCGCCGACGAGCAGCGGAATGACGATGGCCGCCGCCGATACTCGGCCCGGATTCACCCGGACCGTCGGCGCTTCTCGATCAGCCGACACTGTCACCACCACTTACCTTGTTCGCGGTTACCTTTTTGCCGTTGACGATGGCCGTCGCGTCCGGCGCGAGACCGACGGCAGGGGTGGTGGAGCCGTCGGGATTGCGTTGGACGCCAGTGACTCCGCCGTTCGCATCGACGATCCAGCTCTGGCGGGTGCCCGCCTCGCTGTAGACATAGAGTCCGGCGGGTGGTTGCACCGGGTTCGCGGTGTAACTCCACTGCTTGCCGCCGATCCAGAGTGTCCCGCGCACCGCCTTGCCGTCGAAGGCGCCGGTCAGTTTCGCGTCGTCTTTGCCTGTCAGCTGCAAGGATCCGTTCGTGGCCGGACCTCGCAGCCAGGACTCGATGCTCTTGCCGTCACAGGCATAGGCGATGGCCTTGTCGCCCGCGACGGTGATCTCGAGTGTGATGGTGCCACCGGAGGCGAGCGGGATGGTGCCTACGTAGTCGGCCTTGCCGGGAAATGGAACGGCCGCAGTGGTGGTCGGTAGCGGCGTCTGTGTCGTGGCCACGGGGGTGGTTGTGACCACCGCATTCGTATTCGCGGCCGGTGGGTCGGTGTCCTTGGACATATTGATGACCAGTAGGACGAGGCCGAGTACGGCCACTGCCGCCAGGGTGAGCCACGGTCCCAGTCGTTTCATAGGGTCTCCTCGATGCGCGGCCACCAGGCGCCGCCGTTCGCATTGACTACGTGGTGAACCCGTCGAACGGTTCAAACAGCGCACTCGCGGCAGCCGTTCAACGGCGTGTCTCGAGACGTGTCGGTTCCCACCGCCGGGTGTGGCGGGCCTGGATCCGTGCTCGCCGATGTCCTGACGCCGAATTCGCCAGGGCTGTCATCGCTCAGCTCGAGGAGCAGCGCTTGGTCGCAGTCGAGGAATTGGCCGAGGCGCGGCTTTCGCTGGGTGAATATCGGGAAGCCGCGCGCGATCTCGCAGTATTCGTGCGCGAATATCCACTGCGCGAACGCTGCTGCGCACCGCGGTATCCGAGACTTCGTCGACTAACAGGCTTGGTGGGGTGCGGTCATGCGGTGGGCGAGCAGAAAACGCATCAGGTTGCGCTGGACCTCGATGCCCCCGTCGTCCTGAACGACGCGTGCCCCTATCGCGTGCTCGGCGAGCAGCGGTGTGGTGAATTGCGCCAGTTCACATCCGCGCGGACTCTGGTAGTGCTCGACGGTGAGCGGGATCGGAAGACCCGGTCCGGCGGCGAGAACTTCCTGGCGCGTCGGCAGGGTCGGCATCGAACCCGGATCCGCGAGGTTATCGGCCGCGCGCCACTGTGCGAGGTTGGTGCGGCCGATCACGTAGTTGCTGATCTCGTCGAAGAGGGTCTGCAGAAAGTATGTCGGCATCGGGCGGGCACGTGCGGCCATCGCGTCGATGATCACCTGGCCGCCGAGTTCGGAGCGATACGGCGCACCGGCCATCGGGGCGATCGCCGCGTAGAGGTCCGGGTAGTTGGCGCCCAGATTGGTGGTCATCGCGCCACCCGCGGAGTATCCGCCGAGATAGACCCGCGAGCGATCGAGTTGGAATCCATCGATGAGCGTGGTGGTGATGCCCGCGATGATCGACGACTCGCCGCGGCCGCGTTCGCGGTCCTCGGCCTTGTCCCAGTTCCAGCAGGAGTCTTTGTTCGCCGCCTGATCCTGGATCGGATAGGCGAGTACGAAACCCATTTCGTCGGCGACCTGGGTGAGCGAGAACCCCCTCGGTTGCGTCTCGGTGAGCGGGTCGTTGCAACCGTGCAGGTACACCATCAGCGGCCTACCCGCACTACTGCCCGGCGGTACATGCAGGTAGTAGCAGCGGGTGCCCGCGGCATTGGTGTAGCACTGTTTGTCTGCCATGGCTTGCGCGCGCGGTACACCGAGCAGCAGACAAGTGGTGGCGATCAGGATGGCGCCGACGACAGCGCAGGGGCGGAGCGCGGCAATTCGCACGTCGCGAATTCTAGCCGGGTGCCGAGTTCGCGCCGCGATCTCGGCGGCGAGTCGGCTGAGGCGAAGCGGCGGACCCGGTCCCCCTCATCGTCGTGGTGGCCGGGTCCGCCGCTGGGGGCGACGCCTATCCGCGGGCGATGGCCTCGAAGACCAACGGATCGACGAGGGTCGATGTATCGCCGAGTTCTCGACCCTCTGCGACATCGCGGAGCAGGCGGCGCATGATCTTGCCGCTGCGGGTTTTCGGGAGTTCCGGGACGATATGGATCTGTCTCGGTCGGGCAATGGGGCTGATCTCCTGGGAGACAGCGGCTTTCAGTTCACTGATCAGCGCATCACCGGAATTGTGCGCGCCCGCGGTGAGAATGACGAAGGCGACGATGGCTTGTCCGGTGGTCGCATCGTTCGCGCCGACCACCGCGGCCTCGGCGACCGAGGCATGTCCGACGAGCGCGGATTCGACCTCGGCGGTGGAGATCCGGTGGCCGGAGACATTCATGACATCGTCGACCCGGCCGAGTACCCACAGGTCGCCGCCGTCGTCGAACTTGGCGCCGTCACCGGCGAAATACCAGCCGCGGTCGGCGAATCGGTCCCAGTACGTCTCGCGGAACCGGTCCATATCACCCCAGATACCGCGCAGCATCGAGGGCCACGGTTGATCCAGCACCAGCAGTCCGGAGCGGCCGTGCGCGAGTTCGGCGCCGTCGTCGTCGACGATCTTCGCGCAGATGCCGGGCAGCGGTGTCATGGCCGCACCCGGTTTGGCCGCGGTCACACCGGGCAGCGGGGAGATCATGATCGCACCGGTCTCGGTCTGCCACCAGGTGTCGACGATGGGAGTCCGATTGCCGCCCAATACCTCTCGGTACCAGCGCCAGGCCTCCGGATTGATCGGCTCGCCGACGCTGCCGAGCAGTCGTAGCGAGGACAGGTCGTGCGCGTCCGGAATCTCGCGACCCCACTTCATGAAGGTCCGCACCAGGGTGGGGGCGGTGTAATAGATGGTGACGCCGTACTTTTCGATGATGTCGAAATGCCGGTGCTCATCGGGGGAGTTGGGGGTGCCCTCGTAGACGACCTGGGTCGTGCGGTTCGCCAGCGGTCCGTAGACGATATAGCTGTGTCCGGTGACCCAGCCGATATCAGCGGTGCACCAGTAAACGTCTTGTCCCGCACGATGATCGAAGACGTTGTGGTGGGTATAGGCGACCTGGGTGAGATAGCCGCCGGTGGTGTGCAGGATGCCCTTGGGTTTTCCGGTGGTGCCCGAGGTGTAGAGGATGAACAGCGGATGTTCGGCGTCGAAGGCCTGCGCCTCGTGATCGGGGGACGCGTCGGTGACGGTGTCGTGCCACCACAGATCGCGGCCCTCGGTCCACGGCACCTCGATGTTGGTGCGCCGCACCACGAGTACGCGCTCGACGGTGTGTTCGCCATCGGCCAGCGCTTCGTCGACCGCGGCCTTCAGCGGTGCGGCGGAACCGCGCCGCCACTGCCCATCGGTGGTGATCACCAATCGGGCCCCGGCATCGTCGACCCGCTGGCGCAGGGCAGTCGGCGAGAATCCGGCGAATACCACCGAATGGGTGAGCCCGAGCCGGGCGCAGGCCAGCATGGCGACGATCGCCTCCGGCACCATCGGCATGTAGATGGCGACGCGATCGCCGGTCCCCAGCCCGAGCTCGGTGAAATAGTTTGCCGCCCTGGATACCTCGGCGAGCAACTCGCCGTAGGTGATATCGCGGGAGTCGCCCGGCTCGCCCTCCCAATGGATGGCCACCTGCTCGCCGTATCCGTCGAGTACGTGCCGGTCCACACAGTTGTAGGCGACATTGAGTTTGCCGTCGACGAACCATTTCGCGACCGGCGCGTCGCTCCAGTCGAGGACCTGGGTCCACGGCCGATGCCAATGCAACCGCCGAGCCTGCTCGGCCCAGAACTCCAGCCGATCGGCGGCAGCGCGATCGTACAGTGCCGCATCGGCATTGGCGCTCGCGGCGAACGCCGCATCCGGCGGGTAGGTGGTCGGGTCGGTGGTTGCACTGGTCAACGTCGATCTATCCTCTCGAAACAACAAGGGCGGCAGGCTCAGTCGGATGCGGTCAGTGCACGACCGCCTTCTCCGCGCCGACACCGGTGAGCGAGCGAACCTCCATCTCGGCCTGCTTCGCCGGATCCTCCGGCTTACGCCCGCCCAGGAAGGTGCCGACCACACCGAGTACGAAAGCCAGTGGGATGGAGACGATTCCTGGATTCGACAGCGGGAACCAATCGAAATCCGACCCCGGGATCATCGAGGTCTTCGTCCCGGATACCGCGGGGGAGAACACGATCAGCACAATGGTCGAGATCAGGCCGCCGTACATGCTGAACAGGGCGCCGGTGGTGTTGAACCGCTTCCAGAACAGCGAGTACACGATGGTCGGCAGATTCGCCGCCGCCGCGACCGCGAAGGCCAGCGCCACCAGGAAGGCGATGTTCTGGCCGTTGGCCAGGATGCCGAGGCCGATGGCCAGCGCACCGATCACCACCGCGGTGATCCGCGATACCCTGACCTGCTTGTTCTCGTCGACTTGCCCTTTCTTGATCACACTCGCGTAGATATCGTGCGCGAACGATGCCGATGCGGTGATGGTCAGGCCCGCGACGACCGCGAGGATGGTGGCGAAGGCGACCGCGGAAATGACGCCGAGCAGGATTACCCCGCCGAGTTCGAAGGCCAGCAGCGGCGCCGCCGAATTCTGCCCGCCCGCCGCGGCGAGAATGCGATCCGGCCCGACAATGGCGGCCGCACCGTAACCGAGCACCAGGGTGAACAGGTAGAACGCACCGATCAGGCCGATCGCCCAAACCACCGAGCGCCGTGCCTCTTTCGCGGTCGGCACGGTGTAGAAGCGCATCAGCACATGCGGCAGACCAGCGGTGCCGAGCACCAGCGCCAGGCCGAGCGAGACGAAGTTCAGCTTGGAGGTCGCGCTGCCGCCGTACTGAGCGCCCGGGGCGAGCACGTCACGGGCGGCGACGCCCTTGGTCTTGGAACCGTGCACCGCATCCTGTGCCGAGCCGAGGATGTCGGAGAAGTTGAAGCCGAACTTGGCGAACACCATAACCGTCATCAGCGCCGCGCCGGTGATGAGCAGTACCGCCTTGATGATCTGCACCCATGTGGTGCCCTTCATGCCGCCGACCAGCACGTACACGATCATCAGCACGCCGACGACGGCAATGACGATGCTCTGTCCGGTCTTATCGGAGATATCGAGCAGCAGCGCGACCAGACCGCCCGCGCCCGCCATCTGCGCGAGCAGATAGAACAGTGAGACCGCGAGCGTGGTCAACGCGGCCGCGGTGCGGACCGGGCCTTCTTTCAGCCGGAAGCTCAGCACATCCGCCATGGTGAATTTGCCGGTGTTCCTGAGCATTTCGGCGACCAGCAGGAGTGCGACCAGCCAGGCCACCAGGAAGCCGATCGAGTACAGGAACCCGTCGTAGCCGTATACCGCGATGGCGCCCGCGATGCCGAGAAAGCTTGCGGCGGAAAGGTAATCGCCCGCGATGGCGATGCCGTTCTGCGGGCCGGAGAAGCCACGGCCGCCGGTGAAGTAGTCGGCGGCGGTGCGGTTGTTGCGGCTGGCCCGGATCACCACGATCATCGTGATCGCCACGAACAGGCCGAAAATGGCGATATTCGCGGCCGGGTTGCCGACCTTCTCCGCGGCGGACAGATATTGCGTACTCACGCCTGGTCTCCCTCGAGATAGTTGCGGATCGACGCGGCGCGCGGATCCAGTTCCTTATTGGCGAACCGGACATACAGCCAGGTGATCACGAACGTCGAGACGAATTGCCCGAGGCCGAGCAGCAGGCCGAGATTGATATTGCCGATGACCTGGGTGGCCATGAAGTCGTGCGCGTAGGCGCCGAGCAACACATAGCTCAGGTACCAGACCAGGAACAGTGCGGTCATCGGAAAGATGAAGCGGCGCAACCGGCTTCGCAATTCCTGGAACTGGGGACTCGACTGGACGGCGGCGAAATCCTCCGCTGTCGGCGTGCGCCGCGGTGGCGTGCCATCTTTGTCGAGGTCGATACTGGTCATCGCAGGGTCCTAGCGTGTGACGTGACTTACTATCCGCCGACCATAAGGGGGCGCCCGTGAGAGATTCATGATGTGGCGTGGATCACTCTGTGAAGGCGACGGTTTGTGCGGTGAACGGTCGGCAGGCCGCGACGAACGGTCAGCGGCTCAGCCCGATGGCGCGCTCCCGGTCCGCGCCCATACCCAGCCGCTCCGGCGCGTGCATTCGGACGAAGATGCGCCCGATCGTGCGGGCGTTCTGACCGCGCGTCAGCACGCTGACCAGGATCATCGATGCGAATGCCAGCGGTACGCTGAGCGCCGCCGGATAGCCGAGGACGGCCGCGAGCCAGCCGTCCGCGAGCTCGTCGGAGATGCCGCCGGTCACCGAAACCGCGGTCGCGCCGCCCGCCGCCAGGCCGCCCACGATCAGTCCGGTGGCCGCGCCCTTGGCCGTCAGACCGCGCCACCAGATGCCGAGCACCAGCAGCGGGCACAGTGTCGAGGCGGCGACCGAAAAGGCAAGGGCGACAGTGCGGGACAGATCCAGCGAGACCACCATGATCGAAACACCGAGGGGCACGGCACCGGCGAATACCGCGGCGGTCCGGAAGTCGCGGATCCGTCCGCGCAGCATGTCCGTGCTGAGCACACCCGCGATGCTGACCAACAGCCCGGACGACGTGGAAAGAAACGCCGCGATCGCACCCGCCGCGGCCAGTGCCGCCAGCAGTTGTCCCGGCAGGCCCGCCAGCACTGATCCGGGCAGCAGCACCACGGCGGCATCGGATGTGCCGGTGATCAGCAACTGCGGCACGTACAGCCGCGCGAAAACCCCCAGCAGAATGGGGAAGAGGTAGAACACTCCGACCAGGCCGATCACCGCGAGCGCGGTCGTGCGCGCCGCGCGCCCGTCGGGATTCGTATAGAACCGCACCAAAACGTGCGGAAGTCCCATTGTGCCCAGGAAAGTGGCGATGATCAGCGAATACACCTGGTAGGTGGGATGGGAGCCGCCGAATCCGCCGCCGGGCGCCAGCCAGGCCGCACCGTCCGTCGGCGCTCCGGCCACCACCGGGACGGTGGAGCCCGCCTCCAGGGTCAGTTCGGTGCCCGCCGCCAGTTCGTGTGCGCCGGGTGTGAGCAGGACCGGACCGTCCACCGTGCGATCGTCGAGCGTTCCGGTGATCGAAACCTGCTGCGGCGCACCGACCTGCACGATGACGCCGGTGCTGACATCCACCGTGGTGCGCTCGGTGACCACCGGGGGCGCGGGTGTGCCGAGTTCGCGGTCCTCGGCCAGGAAATGGCCGAGCAGCACCAGCGCCGGAATCGCCACCGCGGTCAGCTTCAGCCAGTACTGGAAGGCCTGCACCAGCGTGATCGACCGCATGCCGCCGCCGGCCACATTCGCGATGATGATCGCGCCGACCGCCACCGCGCCGACCCATTTCGGCACATTCAGCAGGATGTGCAGCGTGAGCCCCGCGCCCTGGAACTGCGGAATGAGATAGACCCCGCACACCAGCACCACCACGACCGCCGCCAGCCTGCGCAGCCGCAGCGATCCGAGTCGGAACTCCGCGAAATCGGGCACGGTGTACGCGCCCGACCGGCGCAGCGGCGCGGCGACGAACAGCAGCAGTCCGAGATATCCGGCGGTGAACCCGACCGGATACCAGAGCGCGTCCGCGCCGTATTTCGCGATCAGTCCCGCGACCCCGAGAAATGAAGCGGCCGAGAGGTATTCGCCGGAGATCGCGGCCGCATTCCAGCGCGGCCCGACGCTGCGTGAGGCGACCAGGAAGTCGGAGGTGGTGCGTGCCAACCGAACACCGTAGACGCCGATCGCGACCGTGGCGAGGGCGGCGAGCAGCAAGGCGAAAACTGTGAGTGCTGGTGTCGAGGCGGTGTTCACGGCAGGCAACCCGTGTCGTTCGAGACGGCATCCGGTCGACAGAGATCCTCGCTCGGTGGGTGCCCGGTCCGGCTTGTGGTGGCGCGGGGATATTCGGCGGGACGGTGAGTCGGCAGTGTTGCGGCGGGGGGCATAGAAGTCAGTCCTCGGCCAAATCCAGGAAGTCCTGCTCATTGCGTTCTGCGAGTCGGACGTACAGTCGTCCGACGCCGTACAGCACCGGATACACCGCAACACCGAGCAGCAGCCACGGCAATCGCACACCGAGCAGAACGAACGATCCCACCGACCCGAGCCGGAAAAGCACCGGGAGCGAACACAATACGAGCACCATGACCAACCCGGCCCGCACCGCCAACCCCAACTGCGCCCGAATCAGCCCACCGATCAGTGCCTCGCCGATCTCGGTCTGCTCGACCACCTCCGTGCGGGTCCGCACGCGTCGCGCGCCGCGGCGTTCGGCGAGCACGACGCGCTGTCTGGTCGGACGCTGCGGAGTGGTCACGGATTCGTCCACTGCTGTCGCGGCCCGTGCACCAGCCGTTGCTTCAGCTCGCGTACTTGCCGACGGCTCACCGGCAACTCCACCGCCGCGGCCTTGCCGTCGGCGCGCAGCCGCACCACCGTTCCGGTACCGACCGTGCGCAGCCCGGTCACCAACCGCAGTGCCACCAGATAGGACCGGTGCACCCGCAGGAATCCGGCGTTCTCCCACCGGGATTCCAACGCCGACAACGGAATCCGCACCAGATGCGAGCCGCCGCTGGTGTGCAGTCGGGCATAATCGCCCTCCGCCTCGACCCAGCTCACACTCGACCGATGCACCAGCGTGGTGACCCCGCCCAGCTCGACCGGAATCACCTCGTTCGGGTCGGTGCGCGAGGCCGCAACGGCCGGGGCCGGTGTGGTGCGTGTCGTGACGATCCGCCGCACCGCCTCCGCCAACCGCGCCTCTCGCAGCGGTTTGAGCAGATAGTCCACCGCACCCAGATCGAAGGCCGCGATCGCCTGGTCATCGTGGGCCGTCACGAAGACGACCGCGGGCGGGTTCGCGAACTCGGACAGGATGCCGGCCAATTCCATGCCGTCCAGCCCGGGCATATTGATATCGAGGAATACCGCATCGATCGGATGTGCCCGCATCAGCCGCAATGCGCTGGTCGCATCGCTAGCGTTGTGGATTTCACCGACCCCCGGCTGCGCGCGCAGCAAATACACCAGCTCGTCCAGAGCGGGCTTCTCGTCGTCCACAGCGAGCACGCGCAGTGCGGCGGCGGACTGGTCGGTGGTCCGGGTCACAGTCGTTCCATCGTAAGCGGAGCCTGTTCACCGTCGACCCGGATGTCGACACCTGGCTTCACCAGCGTTCGTAGTTGGAGCCGTGCGGTCGAGCCGGAGCCGGGTGCCGTGTGGAGCAGGCGTGTGTAGTCAGGCCTGGATCCCTGCGCGGAACTTCGGGACGCGCAGGCTCACCTTGGTGCCCGCGCCGCGGGCGGTCTCCACGATCAGGCCGTAGTCGTTGCCGAAGGCCGCCCGCAGCCGGTCGTCGACATTGGCCAGACCCACATGGGCGGATTCGCCGGAACCCGCTGGGCCGGTACCGGTTTCGATGGCATCGAGGGCACCGGAGCGCAGCAGATCCGGATCCATCCCGATTCCGTCGTCCTCGACGCTGATCACACAGTCGGTACCCGCATCGGTCGCGACGATGGTCACCGTCCCGCCGCGCGTCGCCCCGGCCAAGCCGTGCCGAACCGCGTTCTCCACCAACGGTTGCAACGCCAGGAACGGCAGTACGACGCCGAGCACTTCCGGCGCGATCTGCAACCGAACCTGCAAGGCGTCACCGAACCGGGCGCGTTCCAGCGCGAGGTACCGCTCGATATTGCGCAGTTCGTCGGAGAGCAACGTGAATTCGCCCGCGGCGCGGAAGGAATATCGGGTGAAGTCCGCGAACTCCAGGATCAGCTCGCGCGCCCGATCCGGATCGGTACGTACAAAGGACGCAACGGTATTGAGCGCGTTATAGATGAAATGCGGGCTGATCTGGGCCCGCAACGCACGCACCTCGGCCCGATCGAGGCGGGCCCGCGAGGCGTCCAATTCCGCCAATTCCAGCTGCCCGCAGGCGTATCGCGCCACCTCGGCCACCGCACCCAGCCGTCCGGGTTCCGGCTTGCCGGTGGTCACCACCCCCAAAGCCCCCGCTACCCCGCCATTTTCGATGAGCAGCGGCTGTGCGATCAGTGTTCGCCCGGCATGTTCACTGCGACCAGGCCCCGACACCAGCACCGGTCGCTCGGTCGCCACCGCCCGCCTGGCCGCATCGGCGAACGGTTCGGCCAGATCCGAATGCGGCCCGTCCCAAGCCAGCAGCATGCCGTCCGGATCGGCGACGCCCAATGCGTCGGCCCCGGTCAGTGTCCGCAGATGCGGCGCGGCCTCCTGGGCGGACCGATCGTTCAACCCCTGCCGCAACGGGCGCGCGGCCAGCGAGGCCGTATGCAGTGCGCTGTACACCGCCCGCTCGGCCGGAGTGGTCACCACTCGTCGGGTTCGAGACCAGACCAGCAGCGCGCCGACGATCAATACCGCCCCGGCGACAACCGCGACACCGGCGGTCGTCATCGCGGGCTCACCGAACGTCTCCGCCACCTCATCGCCTGATTATCGCGGTGGTCCCACCGAATCAGCGCCCAACAGCGCCGCATACAGTCGTGTCCATGACCGCGGGCTACTCCGGGACGCCGCTGGCGAAGAAGATCGGAATCAAATCCGGCCATCGTGTAGTGCTGCGGCATGCGCCCGCAGGCTGGGCGATACCGGATCTACCACCGGACGTCGCGATCGCCACCGATGAGCCCGAGTCCGCGGATGTCGTCCTCGCTTTCTTTCGCGAACTCGCCGACCTGGCCGACGAGGCCCCGGAACTGGCCGCCGCACTGAAGCCGGGGGCGATGCTGTGGATCGCCTGGCCGCGCAAAGCGGGTGGGCACGTCAGCGATATCGCCGAGAACGATCTGCGCGAGCTATTGCTGCCCATCGGTGTCGTCGATGTGAAGGTGGCCGCGCTCGACAACGATTGGTCCGGTTTGAAATTCGTCTGGCGCAAGCGCGCTTGATCGAGGGCTCGCGTAGTGTCGAGCGATCCGTGGACCACCCCACTGTCGCGGAAATCGGACAGCCGCAATGCTGGGTCGCGAGACGCGCCGGTGATCTTCACCACCGACACGCCGAGCACCTGCGTCAGCCCGGCGCGGGAAGCCGAACTCGTCGGTGGGGACCCCTAGAATCGCTACACCAACCCCCGTCGAGACCTTGGGAGGAAGGACCGTCTTGGCCGCCTCGTCCGGATCGTTCGTTCACCTGCACAACCACACCGAGTACTCCATGCTCGATGGTGCGGCCAAAATCTCTCCGCTCTTCGCCGAGGCGAACCGGCTGGGAATGAACGCGGTCGGGATGACCGACCACGGCAATATGTACGGGGCTTCGGAGTTCTACAACTCCGCCAAGAAGGCCGGTATCAAGCCGATCATCGGCATCGAGGCCTACATCGCACCGGGTTCCCGGTTCGACACCAAGCGCGTGCAGTGGGGTGATCCCAGCCAGAAGGGCGACGACGTCTCCGGTTCCGGCGCCTACACGCATATGACCATGGTCGCGGAGAACGCGACCGGCCTGCACAACCTGTTCAAGCTGTCCTCGCTCGCCTCGCTGGAAGGTCAGCTCGGCAAGTGGGCGCGCATGGACGAGGAGATCATCGCCGAGCACGCCGCGGGCATCATCGCCACCACCGGCTGCCCCTCGGGTGAGGTGCAGACCCGCCTGCGCCTCGGCCACGACCGCGAGGCCCTCGAGGCCGCGGCCAAATGGCAGGAGATCTTCGGACCGGACAATTTCTTCCTCGAGATCATGGACCACGGCCTGTCCATCGAGCGCCGGGTCCGCGAGGGACTGCTCGAGATCGGCAAAAAGCTCGGGATCCGGCCGCTGGCCACCAACGACTGCCACTACGTCACCAAGGACGCCTCGACCAACCACGAGGCGCTGCTGTGCATCCAGACCGGTAAAACACTCAGTGACCCAACGCGTTTCAAGTTCGACGGTGACGGTTACTACCTGAAGTCCGCGGAGGAGATGCGGGCGATCTGGGATATGGAGGTGCCCGGCGCCTGCGATTCCACCCTGTTGATCGCCGAGCGGGTGCAGTCCTACGACGAGGTGTGGCAGCACCGCGACCGGATGCCGATCTTCCCGGTGCCCGATGGCCACGACCAGGCAAGCTGGCTGCGCCGCGAGGTCGACCTCGGGCTGCGGCGTCGTTTCCCGGACGGCGCGCCCAGGGATTATCTGGACCGCGCCCAGTACGAGATCGGCGTCATCCTGGAGATGGGCTTCCCGGCCTACTTCCTCGTCGTCGGCGACCTGATCAACCACGCCCGCGAGGTCGGCATCCGCGTCGGTCCCGGCCGTGGTTCGGCGGCCGGTTCGCTGGTCGCCTACGCACTCGGCATCACCAATATCGACCCGATTCCGCACGGTCTGCTCTTCGAGCGGTTCCTCAATCCCGAGCGCGTGTCGATGCCCGATATCGATATCGACTTCGACGATCGCCGTCGCGGTGAGATGGTCCGCTACGCGAGCGAGAAGTGGGGCGCCGACCGGGTCGCCCAGGTCATCACCTTCGGCACCATCAAGACCAAGGCCGCCATCAAGGACTCGGCGCGAGTGCTGTTCGGCCAGCCCGGATTCGCCATCGCCGACCAGATCACCAAGGCGCTGCCGCCGCCGATCATGGCCAAGGACATCTCGGTGTCCGGTATCACCGATCCGGAGCACGAGCGGTACAAAGAGGCCGCCGAGGTGCGCGAACTCATCGGGAGCAATCCGGATGTCGCGAAGATCTACGAAACCGCGCGCGGCCTCGAGGGCCTGATCCGCAACGCCGGTGTACACGCCTGCGCGGTCATCATGTCCTGTGATCCGCTCACCGACGCGATCCCGGTCTGGAAGCGGCCCCAGGACGGTGCGCTCATCACCGGCTGGGACTATCCGTCGTGTGAGGCCATCGGCCTGTTGAAGATGGACTTCCTCGGTCTGCGCAACCTGACCGTGATCGGTGACGCGCTGGAGAACATCCAGGCCAACCGCGGCATCGACCTGGATATGGACCGGCTGCCGCTCGACGATTCGCGCACCTACGAATTGCTTTCGCGCGGTGACACGCTCGGCGTGTTCCAGCTCGATGGTGGGCCCATGCGTGATCTGCTGCGCCGCATGCAGCCGACCGCGTTCGAGGACATCGTGGCCGTCGGCGCGCTGTATCGCCCCGGCCCGATGGGCATGAACGCGCACAATGATTACGCCGACCGCAAAAACGACCGGCAGGAAGTCAAGCCGATCCATCCGGAGCTGGAGGAGCCGCTAAAGGACATCCTCGGCGAGACCTACGGCCTGATCGTCTACCAAGAGCAGATCATGCACGTCGCGCAGAAAGTGGCCGGCTACTCGCTCGGTCGAGCAGATATTCTGCGCCGCGCGATGGGTAAGAAGAAGGCCGAGGTGCTGGCCGCGGAGTTCGAGGGCTTCGAGGAGGGCATGCAGGCCAACGGATATTCCAAGGCGGCCATCAAGGCGCTGTGGGACACCATCCTTCCGTTCGCCGGTTACGCGTTCAACAAATCGCACGCCGCCGCCTACGGCCTGATCTCCTACTGGACCGCCTATCTCAAGGCGAACTATCCCGCCGAATATATGGCGGCCCTGCTCACCTCCGTCGGCGACGATAAGGACAAGGCCGCGGTCTACCTGTCCGATTGCCGCCGCCTCGCGATCACCGTGCTGCCGCCGGATGTCAATGAATCCGAGATGAACTTCGCCTCGGTGGGTAAGGACATCCGCTTCGGCCTCGGCGCGGTGCGCAATGTCGGCGCCAATGTCGTCACCTCGATCATCCAGGCGCGCAAGGAGAAGTCGAAGTTCACCGATTTCTCGGACTACCTGAACAAGATCGACGCCATCGCCTGCACCAAGAAGGTCACCGAATCCCTCATCAAGGCGGGCGGATTCGATTCGCTCGGACATCCGCGCAAGGGTCTGCTGCTGGTGCATTCCGATGCCATCGATGCGGTGATGTCCACCAAGAAGGCCGAGGCGATCGGCCAGTTCGACCTGTTCGGCGGCCTGGACGACGGCGACGAGTCGGTGGCCTCGGTCTTCAATGTGAAAGTGCCCGAGGACGAGTGGGAGACCAAGCACAAGCTGGCGCTCGAGCGGGAAATGCTCGGCCTGTACGTGTCCGGGCATCCGCTCAACGGTGTCGAACATGTCCTTGCGGCACAGGCGGATACGGCGATTCCGGCCATTCTCGAAGGTGATATCAAGGACGGCGCCCAGGTCACCATCGGCGGCATCCTCGCCTCGGTCAACCGTCGCATCAATAAGAACGGCCTGGCCTGGGCCTCGGCGCAGATCGAGGATCTGACCGGTGGTATCGAGGTGTTGTTCTTCCCGCAGGCCTATTCGGTGTACGGCGCGGATGTGGTGGAGGATGCGGTCGTCCTGGTGAAGGCAAGGGTGTCGGTGCGCGACGACCGGATCTCCTTGATCGCCAACGATCTCGCCGTCCCCGACCTCTCTTCGATCGGTGTGGCCAAGCCGTTGGCGGTCGTCATGCCGACGCGGCTGTGCACGCCCGACAAGATCGGCGAGCTCAAGCGCATCCTGTCGAGACATCCGGGCACCGCGGACGTCCATGTCCGCCATGTGGGCGCACGCGACAATACGTCGCTGTGGAAATTGGATGACAGCCTGCGGGTTTCACCGTCCTCGGCCCTGATGGGCGACCTCAAGGCGCTGCTCGGTCCAGGCTGTCTCGCGGGCTGACGGTGTTCGTCTGAATCGATTGCGGCGGTCCCGCGAACGTTCTCGTGTGGTCGCCGCATCTCGGAGATCGTGCGTGTTTTCGGTGCGAACCTCGGCGGACGCGAAGACGGTGCGCGGCCACCGGAGCAGGGTGAATCGCCCGACTGCCCGAACCCCGGACGGGTTCGGGCAGTTGCGGCACTGGCGAAGGTGGTGCAGTCCGCGCCGTATTCACTGTCGGCGGGGTCCGATCGAGAAGCGTTGCGGTGGTGCGTATTCAGACCTGAGTCCGACCATGGCGCAATCCACCGGGCTGACCGTCTCGACCTGCTGGGCCCGGCGGTATAGGGCGGCCGCGCAACCAAACGGGGCCAGTGCCGCGAAGACCACGCCGATCGAGGCGATGACTTCCAGCTGGCAATACGCGTTCAGGCAGTAAGTTCGGCCATTACCCGATCCGGTGGGCCGACCGTGTCAACCTCCTGGGCCCGGCGGTGTAGGGCCGCCGCCCAAGCGACGGTGGCCAGTGCCGCGATGGCGAAGGCCTCGCCGATCCAGGCGACCGACGGGTAGCCGAGACCACCGCCGATGGCCAGGCCGCCGAGCCAGGGGCCGACGGTGATGCCGACATTGAATGCGGAGAAGTTGATTGCGGTCGCGAGGGTGGGTGCGGCCCCGGCGAGTGCGAATACGCGGGT
The DNA here is from genome assembly GCF_050942345.1 of Nocardia pseudovaccinii. Lineage (NCBI taxonomy): Bacteria > Bacillati > Actinomycetota > Actinomycetes > Mycobacteriales > Nocardiaceae > Nocardia > Nocardia pseudovaccinii. The sequence continues at coordinate 7,157,970 of NZ_CP192074.1, read as the reverse complement.
GTTCAGTGCCGGATTCGTGGCGAATCCGAAGGCGCCCAATAGGAATACGAGGAGTACGACCGGTGCGGGCTCGGTCGCGGTCAGTGCCAACACCGCCGAGATGACGATCAACCCGATCATGCCGACGGTCAGTACTCGGAAGGGATGGGCGTCGGCGGCTCGGCCCCCGACCGTGATACCGATGAGCGCACCGATGCCGTACAGGGTGAGCACCAAGGGAATCCAGCTCTCCGCGATTCCGGTGGCGCGGGCCAGGAGTGCGCCGAGGTAAGCGAAGATGACCAGCTGTGCGCCGGTCGAGAGCGCGGTCGTGCTGTAGGACAGCCACAGGCGCGGATTGACCATGGTGCGCAGTTCGCGGCGCAGATCCGGCACCTGGGCAGGGCGTCCGCCCGGAATCTTGGCCGCCACCCCAGCCATGGCCAGCGCGGACGGGATGGCGACCGTCCAGAACGCCGCCCGCCAGCCGAGATGCTGGCCGATCACCGTACCTGCCGGGAGCCCGACGATATTGGCCACGGTCAGCCCGCCGGCAACAATGCTCATGGCCCGACCCCGGGCGTTCTCCGGCACCAGGCTCAGCGCCGTGGTCGCGGCGACCGCCCAGAATCCGGCGTAGACGAATGCCCCGATCACCCGTGTTCCGAAGAGCACCCAGTAGCCCGGGGTCAGCGCGGCCACCACATGGGCCGCGATGAACACTCCGAGGAAGGCCAACAGGGCGGTGCGGCGCGGCCAGTGCAGGGTGATCACGGCCAGTGCGGGTGCGCCCACCAGCATGCCCAGAGCGAATGCCGAAATCAGCAGGCCTGCTTGGGGTATGGAGACACCCAGGTCACCGGCCATTTGGGTGAGCAGGCCGGAGAGCATCAGCTCTGAGGTGCCCTGGGCGAATATGGATAGCCCGAGTATGTAGACGGCTAGTGGCATCGAGAGCCCTCTTCCATTTTGGATTGATCAGTTCAAAATTCGAGCAGAAAGAAGCGACGCTGGGCTGAATGCTGCGCCGGGCGAGCAGCGGTGGCCTAGTTCCCGCTAGTGCTCCCATTCGACGTTGATGGCGGCGGAGGTGGAGGCTAGAGCACGCTCAACGCTGTGGTGGCGATCGCCTCCAGAGTTTCCCTATCGGCTCCACCGCGTGCCGCGACGCGCATACCGCTGATCGTGGTGATCACGAAATGGGCCAGCGTGCGGGCATCTTTGCCCGCATCGATCTCGCCGGACCGCTGGCCCGCGCGGATGGCCGCCGTCAGTGCGTCGAGCCTGCGCTCCAGGTCGGCGCGCAATGTCGCCGCCACTCCCGGATCGCGCGGCGCCAACTCGACCGTCGAGTTGACCACCAGGCAGCCGATGGGGTCGTCGGCCGGTGCATCGATGGTGTGGCGCAGTAGCGTCCGGATCTTCGCTCGCGCGGGCAGGTCGCCGTCGAGCACTTCGAAGATGGAGGCGTTCTTGCTGCTCATATACCGCCGCAGTGCCCGGTCGAACAGTTCGTGCTTACTGGTGAAGGTGTTGTAGATGCTGCTGCGGCCCAGACCTGTTGCGTCGCAGAGGTCTTGGGTCGAGGTGCCCTCGTAGCCCGCGGACCAGAACGCCCGCATGGCCGCGTCCACCGCTCGGTCCTCGTCGAACGCCTTCGGTCGTGCCATGGGTTCAAGCTAGCACGTTTTGAACTAATCAGTCCAATATGGATGGGACTACGGCGAGACCACGACTCCGAGCGACAGCGCGGCGAGGAACTTGGGTCCGTCCGCATAGAACTCGTCGAACTCGCGGATCTCGAATCCGGCGCTCTCGAGGGTGCCGCGAATATCGCGATCGAGATTGCAACCGCCCGCAATCGCCTTCTCGATCGGATTCAACCGGTGCTGCCACGCCTGGACACCCGGATCCGGCGCGAGCCCGTGTTCGACGAAATGCAGGGTTCCGCCGGGAACGAGCACCCTGCGCACCTCGGCCAGCGCGGCCGCGATATCCGGAATGGTGCACATCGTCCAGGTCGAGAGTGCGGAGTCGAAGCTGTTATCGGCGAAGGGCAGCGACTGGCCGTCGAGTCCGGCGCGTTCGATCGGCACGGTGGCTTCGGCCAGCCGCTTGTCCGCCAGGCGCCAGCCGAGGTCGGCGGGTTCCACGGCGCTGATCGACTCGACCCCAGTCGGATAGAACGGGATATTCAGTCCCGATCCGAAGCCGAGCTCCATCACGCGTCCGTGCAATCCGGCGCAGGCGCGCTCGCGCTGCGGATTGTTCATCTTGGCCCCGCAGACCAGATTCACCAGCCGCGGCACGAACTGATCGTTGTAGATGCCCACGCACCCACTCTGTCAGGATCCGCGCGCCGCGGGCAATGGTCAGTCGGTCGGAAAGGGCGCGTCATGTGTCGGCGGGCCGTGCGATCGCCGACATGCGATGCTGGCTCGGTGACCTTGTTCGAGGTATGGGCCCCGCGACCGGAACGGGTGCGCATCGAGGTCGATGGCGCCGTGCATCCGATGACAAGGTCGCCCGACGGTTGGTGGCGGGCAGATGTGCACGCCGTACCGGGTACGCGCTACGGCTACCTGCTCGACGACGACCCGACCGTCCTGCCCGATCCGCGCTCGGCGCGCCAGCCCGACGGCGTGCACGGCCGCTCGGCGCTGCACGCCCTCGATCCGGCCGGATGGACCGATGCGAACTGGACCGGCCGCCCACTGGCGGGCGCGATCATCTACGAACTGCATCTGGGCACCTTCACTCCCGAGGGAACCTTCGACGCCGCCGTCGAGCGCCTCGACCACCTCGTCGAACTCGGTATCACCATGGTCGAGTTGATGCCGGTCAACGCCTTCGACGGTAGCCACAACTGGGGCTACGACGGTGTGCTCTGGTATGCCGTCCACGAGCCATACGGCGGACCGGATGGTTTGCAGCGCTTCGTGAATGCTTGCCACGCAAAGGGTTTAGCGGTCGCCCTCGATGTCGTCCACAACCATCTCGGTCCCTCCGGCAACTATCTGCCCCGCTTCGCGCCCTATCTGACCGAAGGCCGCAATACCTGGGGGCAGAGCCTCAATCTCGACGGTCCGTACTCGGATTCGGTGCGCCGCTTCATAATCGAGAACGCCCTGCGCTGGCTGCGCGACTTCCATATCGACGCACTGCGACTCGATGCGGTGCACGCACTCGTCGACCGCACCGCCACCCACCTGCTCGCCGAACTGGCCGCCGACACCGAATCCCTTGCCGCACATGTGCGTAGGCCGCTGACATTGATCGCGGAGAGCGACCTCAATGATCCGCGGCTCATCACCCCACGCGCCGCAGGCGGCTACGGCCTGACCGGTCAATGGAACGACGACCTGCACCATGCGGTGCACACCGCGGTTTCCGGTGAACGCCAGGGCTACTACACCGATTTCGGTTCGCTGCGCTGTCTGGCCCAGACACTGACGCGCGGATTCTTCCACGCCGGAACCTATTCCAGCTTCCGCGGTCGCATCCACGGCCGTCCGATCGACACCCGGCTCATCCCGGCGAGCGCGTTGCTCGCCTATACCTGCACCCATGATCAGATCGGCAATCGGGCGATCGGGGACCGTCCCAGCGCCTACCTCACCGACGGGCAGCTGGCGATCAAAGCCGCATTGGTGCTGTTCTCGGCATACACGCCCATGCTGTTCATGGGGGAGGAGTGGGGCGCGCGCACCCCGTTCCAGTTCTTCACCTCGCACACCGATCCGGTGATCGCGGCCGCCACCGCCACCGGCCGCAAGGACGAATTCGCCGAACACGGCTGGGACAGCGACGAGATTCCGGATCCGCAGGACCCCGAAACCTTCCTGCGGTCGAAGCTGAATTGGTCCGAACTCGAACACGATCGCCACACACGGCTGCTGTCCTGTTATAGAAAGCTGATCGGTTTGCGACGCGAGCGAGCCGAAATAACGGACCCGCGGCTCACGCATGTATCTGTCGACTATGACGAGAATGCCCGCTGGATCGCGGTGCGCCGTGGCCCGCTGACGCTGGTGTGCAATCTTTCCGAAGAGCAGGTCAGCGTGCCTATCGCCGGTCTTTCGCTGCTGTCTTGGGAACCCGCGACCGAAGGCGTCTCCGCGACGGAGATACCGGGCCACTCGTTCGTGATACTCACCGGCGCATAGCGGAACCCCAGGTCGGAAAGCGTTTACCGAAAACCTCCTGAATATAACTGTCCGAGACACAATATTGCCGAGTGTGACCAGCGCCATTACCTTTGGAATATGAGCAACGTGGCTTCACCCGGGGACCTAGCGAATCTCCCCGATGGGGTGGGTGGCAGCGCCGCCACCGAATTCGCACCATTGGTACGCGCATTCGCGAAGGTCTTCGGGCGCCGTCGGGGGGCGGGCGGCGCGTTGGCCGTCCATCTGCACGGCGAACCGCTGGTCGATATCTGGACCGGGAGCGCGGGTGACAAACCCTGGAGCCAGGACACCGGCGCGATCATCTTCTCCGCCACCAAGGGCATCACCGCGACGGTCATCCACCGGCTGGCCGATCGGGGTCTGCTCGACTACGAAGCGCCGATGGCCGAGTACTGGCCGGAGTTCGGCCAGAACGGCAAGGGCGATATCACCATTCGTCAGGTGATGACGCACAGCGCGGGACTCGGTGGCCTCAACCCGATCGCGGCCGGGCTCGAGGATGTGCTCGACCACCAGCTGATGGAGCGGCGTCTTGCCGCCGCGAAACCCGATCGTCTGCTGGGCACCCCTGCCTATCATGCGCTCACCTTCGGTTGGTTGCTCGCCGGATTGGCCCGCGCCATTACCGGCCAGGGGATGGCGGAGCTGTTCCGCACCGAGGTCGCCGAACCGCTCGGCATCGACGGTCTGCACCTGGGCAAGCCGTCCGCGCAATCGTCGACCGTCTACGCGCCGTTGGCGGGATCCCAGCTCAGTCTGATCGGAAAGCCGGTCAGCACAAGGGTTCTGGGTCGCAGCTACGGCCTGCCCGGTGCGCTCGGCGCGGCCGCACGGTGCCTGTTCCTGCCCGGACTGGAGACCATCCTGGAGGGTGAAATCCCGCCGATTCTCGATACCGAACTCGGTGCGGGCAACGGCGTCTGCACCGCCCCCGCGCTGGCCACCATGTACGGCGCGCTGGCCAATGGTGGCATGGCGGGCGGCGTGCAGTATCTGACGCCGCAAACCATCAAGGCGCTCAGTCGAATCCGGACCTACCGGCTCGACCGCACCCTGTTCTACGCGCCCATGCTCTGGCGCCTCGGCTATCACTCACTTCCGATGCCGGGCGCGCACGGCGGCTTCGGTCATATCGGCCTCGGTGGCTCCTTCGGCTGGGCCGAACCCCGTCTCGGCCTGTCCGTCGGATTCGTCCACAATCGCCTCTCGGCCGCGCAGTTGAGCTTCGACCAGGCCGCGGCCGGTTGGCTGTTGCCGATGGTCATGACGGGTGTGCGCACGACCCGCCGGTCCGTCACCGTAGTGGAGACGCCAGAGGCCGCATAAACGCTGAAACCGGCCGCGCGGACGATGTTCGCGCGGCCGGTTCGGGTCGAGTGGGTCTCTAGGTGAGGTAGCGGTAGGCCGGGGAGCCCGGATCCAATCGCTCGCACTGGATCGGCGAGTCCTGCATCCGCTCCAGCAGTGGGCCGAGCCCTTCCGGCGCACCGAGTTCGATACCGACCAGCGCGGCACCGGTTTCCCGGTTGTTGCGCTTGACGTATTCGAACAGGGTGATGTCGTCGTCGGGACCGAGCACTTCGTTGAGGAAGCGCCGCAGCGCGCCCGGCTCCTGCGGGAAATCCACCAGGAAATAGTGCTTCAGGCCGCGGTGCACCAGCGAGCGCTCGATGATCTCGCCGTAGCGGGACACATCGTTATTGCCGCCGGAGACCAGGCACACCACCGTCGAACCGGGTTCGATCGTGATTTCGGCCAGCGCCGTCGCCGACAGCGCGCCCGCGGGTTCGGCGATGATGCCCTCGTTCTGATACAGCTCGAGCATGGTGGTGCAGATCGCGCCCTCGTCGACCTGCATCATGCGGAAAGCGCCTGCACCACTTGGTGATTCGGTCGCGGTCAGCAGCGGCAGCGAGCCGTGCGATACCACCCGGCCGCCGAATGCGGCGATCGCCGCATAGGGCAGGCGGCCGATCCGGCGCACGGCGGCGCCGTCGACGAAAGGATCGATCTCCGGCAGCGTCACCGGGCCACCCGCGACCAGGGCCGCGGTCATCGAGGCCGCGCCCGCGGGTTCCACACCGAGGATGCCGGTGCTCGGCGAGCGCTCTCGCAGGTAGCTGCCGATGCCCGCCAGGCAACCGCCGCCGCCGACCGGGATCACCACCAGGTCGGGGGTCCGACCGCCGAGCTGTTCCAGGAATTCGGGCGCGATGGTGCCCTGTCCGGCCGCCGTGCGCGGATCGTCGAACGGCGGCACCATCGTCGCGCCGGTGCGCTCGACATCCTCGGCGGCCGCCGCAGCGGCGGCGTCGTAGGTTTCCCCGACCGCGATCAGCTCGACGAATTCGCCGCCGTGTACCCGGATGCGGTCACGCTTCTGCTTCGGTGTGGTGGTCGGCACGTAGATGCGGCCCTTGATGCCCATCGCATTGCAGGCGAAGGCCACCCCCTGGGCGTGATTACCGGCGCTGGCCGCGACCACGCCCGCGGCTCGCTCGGAGTCGGTGAGCTGCACGATCAGGTTGTAGGCGCCGCGCAGCTTGTAGGAACGGACGGCGGTGAGGTCTTCGCGCTTGAGGTAGACCTGCGCCCCGGTCAGCGCGGACAGCCGGGGACTGTGCTGCAGCGGGGTGGGCTCGATAATGTCGGCAATTCGCTTGGCGGCGGCGTCGATCTCGTCTGCGGTCAGCGCGGGACGAGAAGTGGACTGGTCGTCGAGAAGTTCAAGCGGATTGGACACTCGAAATATGGTGCCACCCGCCGCGTCGGGCGGACGCGTCGGGTGGGCGTCGTAGGACGGCAATCGGTCGGTTTCCCGGCCGGAGCTACCGCGGAGTGAGGACGAAAACCGGGATCTCGCGGGTCGTCTTGGTCTGGTAGTTCGCGTAATCGGGCCAGACCTCGACCGCCCGCTCCCACCACAGCGCCTTCTCCTCGCCGGAGACCTCGCGCGCGGTGTAGTCCTTGTTCGCAGTGCCGTCACGCAGCTCGACATGCGGCTCGGCCTTGATATTCCAGTACCAGACGGGATGCTTCGGCGCGCCGCCCAGCGAGGCGACGACCGCGTACTCGCCGTCGTGTTCGACCCGCATCAGCGCGGTCTTGCGCAGCAGCCCGGTCTTCGCGCCCTTGGTGGTCAGGACGATGACGGGCTTGCCCTGCAGGGTCAGGCCCTCGGTGCCGCCGGAATTCTCGATCAGCTCGGCCTGCTCACGGGCCCAATCGGATGTGCTCGGTGCGTACTCACCTGTCAATGGCATGACACCCGCAACAACGCGGCGCCCGCCTCTGTTCCCGCCGAAATGTTAGGTAGCCCGAACTTCCCCATCCGTGTAGCCTGACGACATGGCAGTGGTCCCCCTTCAGACTCGCCCCACGGCGGTGGATATCGCAGGCAGCGCGTGGCCGATGTACAAACTCGAGGCGATCGCCCTCGGTCTGGTCCTCTGCCTGGTCCTCGCGCTGATCACCGGGTCGCTGCAGGTCGCGGTGCTGGTCGCCGCCGGGGTCGGAACCGGCCGCTGGGTTATCGGCTGGGTCGGCGCGCGCGGCACAGCGTAGGCAAACGGTGCGTCGTCCCTGAGGCGCTCTCCGCGGATCGGGAAGTTGTAGCCGAAGGTTCCGATGAAGCCCACCATCACGATCGGCCAGAGCAGTTGCGGATGCGCGCGCACGTAGCGAAGACCCCTGCGCAGTCCGGAACCATCGAAGAGCCCGGCGCGCCCGCCGGGGGAGTCAAATGACGGCTAGAGCTCATCGACCGCAGTCATTTGGTGGCCCATAACCCCCCTCACCATCAACCAGCATTTGACCACCTTCGACAACGCCCGAGAACGCAACCACAGCCGGTCGACTGAGCTGGAAGCCGCGGGCCTGCCCACCTGACTGCGGAAGGTAAGCCGGGTACGGCACTCGACGCGCCCAGCATTACCCCGCAAACCCACCGAACGGCAAACTATCCGAGGCCACCGAACACGAGGAGTCGGTGCCCAACCACAGCACCCACCGCAGCCCAACCAACCAACAGCGACGTGGCCATGGAGGCACCCCATTTCAAGATCAGGTGGAATCCGTGGCGGCATCGGCCGAGAAGCCCCCGCCACCAGTGCCACCTGATCTTGAAAGAGGCCTAGGCGACGTCGAGGGGGAGGGTGCGGAGTTCGGTGCGGGAGAGGACGCCGAGTTTGGGGTAGGCCTTGTAGAGGTGGTGGCCTACGGTGCGGGGGCTGAGGAAGAGTTGGGCGGCGATGTCGCGGTTGGACATTCCTTGGGCGGCGAGGCGGACGATCTGGAGTTCTTGGGGGGTGAGGCGGGCGAGGACGCCCGTGGTGGGGCGGGTTGTGGTGCCGACGCCGAGGGCGGCGAGTTCGGTGCGGGTGCGTTCGGCCCACGGTGCGGCGTCGAGGCGGTCGAAGGTTTCCAGGGCGGGCTGAAGTTGGTTGCGCGCCTCGGTCTTTCGACGGTTGCGCCGTAGCCGTTCACCGAAAAGCAACTGGGTTCTGGCCTGTTCGAAGGGCCGCCCGCCGTGTTCCAGTGCAGCTTGAAAGTGGCTGTCCGCCTTGGCTTCCGGCCCGGTCAATGCCAGGCAGCGCTCGACCAGCGCGGTGACCCACTCTTGTCGCGAGACTTTCGCCCAGCCGCGAAGCCGATCCAGCGCGTCACCCGCTCGCTCGGGGCTGCCCATGCGCACCGCCGCCTCGATCAGATCTGGCAGGGCCCGCAAACCGATCACGTGGTGGCGGGCGGGTTCCACGGTCAACAGCTCCAGCCTGGTCAGCGCGCTGTCGACCCTGCCGAGGCCGAGATCGAGCACGCCGAGCGCCGCCTGCGTCCACGGTGCGCCGGGCGCGGCCGCACCGCCGAGTTCTTCGGCCAGGGCACGGTCGACCAACTCGCGGCAATCCTGTTCGCGCCCCTCCAATGCCGCCAGATAGGCGAGATAGCTCGACATCTGGCTGATCCAATGCCGCTGCCCGATATCCTCGGCGATCCGCAGTCCTTCGAGCGCGGCGATGCGACCCTCGCGCGGTCGGCCGAGGAACAGTTCGGTCTCGGCGCGGAAGAACAGCAGGGTGGGCAGCAGTGCGATGCGGCCCTGGTCGCGGCATTCGGCAATGAGGGTCTGCGCCAGCTCCGCGGATTGTTCGTCCTGGCCGACGACCAGCCCGACGCCGCACATCTGCACCAGGTCGCGCGGGCTGTCCGCACCGTTGCGGCGGGCGGCGGCGGCAGCGTCGCGCAGGTCGATGGTGAATCGGCCGTCGATGCCAGCGACCGTGTAGCGGGCGATGGGTGTCATCGGTTCGGCGTCGGGCAGGTCCAATGCGTTGATGTGCGCGGCGATCTCGGCGAGTTCCGGTGCGCCGAGGTACCAGGCCGTGTGCACCGCCTGCATGAGGATCCGCGCGGCGCGGGCCGGATCGTCGGTGCGCACCAGATCGGCGTCCGCGAGCAGCAGTTGATGCGCCGAGAGTGGTTTGCCCGCACTGAATTCCGCGGTGGCGCGAACCAGATCCAGTCGCGTCCCGAGCATTCGGTCGGTGCTCAAACCGGCCGCGCGGTCGGCCAGACGGCTGGCGCGGTCCAATTGTCCTGCCTCACTGGCGGTTTCGGCGGCAGCCACCAACCGTCGGACGCGGGCAAACGCGTCGGTGCTCAAACCCGCGGCGCGTTCGTACGCGGCGACGGCACCGGAATAGCCGCTGCGCCGACGCGCGCGATCGGCTGTGTCCTCCAGCGCTGCTGCGGTGGTCTCGTCCGGCCCGGTCGCCGCCGAGGCCAGATGCCAGGCGCGCAGGTCGGCGTTCTCGGGTTCGGTCAGTGCGGCGGCGATGGCGGCGTGCGCGGCGAGCCGCTGCGTCAGCGGCGCACCCTGGTAGACCGCCGAACGCAGCAGGGGATGCCGGAAACTCACGCCATCGCTACCGACCAACCCGGCGTCTGTGGCGGGCTGTAGGTCCGATAGGTGTGCCCCGAGCTCGTCGGCCGCACGCAGCACCGTGGTGAGATCGTTGGTGCCCGCCGCGGCCGCGATCAGCAGCAATGTCCGAGTGGCTGAAGGCAGTCTGGAAACTTGGCCGTGAAATGCCACCTGGAGCCGCTGTGTCAGCGGCAGGGGATTCGGCCCGTGACCGGAATCGTTGCCCTCGGCCGCCAGAACTGCGGGCAACTCCAGCAGCGCGAGCGGATTACCGCCCGCCTCGGCGAGCAACCGGTACCGAATAGCGGGTGAAAGATCCGGACCGCGCCTGTCCACCAGCGCGGCCGCCGACTCCTGCGCCAGGCCGGTCAGCGCGAGCTCGGGCAGGCCGGGCGCGGGAAAATCCTGTTCGCCGGTCCGCGTCGCGAAGATGATCACCACGCCTTCGGCATCGAGTCGCCGGGCCGCGAACAGCAGCGTCTCCGCCGTCGCCCGATCCAGCCAATGCGCGTCATCGATCAAACAAAGCAGCGGCCCCTCGGCCGCCTCCTCCGCCAGTAGCGACAGTACCGCCAACCCGATCAACATCCGATCCGCCGGATCATGCTGTGCCAGACCGAATGCCCCGCGCAGCGCATCCCGCTGCGGTGCGGGCAACCCGTCCACCAGTGCGATTCCCGGCTTGATCAGCAGATGCAGGCCCGCGAACGGCAATTCCGCTTCGGACTCGATTCCGGCACTGCGCACCGCCGGAATCCCCTGCGCCGCCGCATAATCCAACAGCGCCGTCTTTCCGATCCCCGGCTCGCCGCGCACCACGAGCACCCCGCTGCGTCCGGCGCGAGCCGCCTCCAGAAGCCGATCGATCCGAGCTTGTTCGACTTCTCTTCCGTGGAGCATCTGCTCACCGTAACCGCCGACCGAACCCGAGTGACCGACACCCGTTTCATCGACGCCTGGGTGGCAGCGGCATCCGGCGATTCCACTCGGTCGTGGCCGCGCCAGGATACTCGCGAAAATCCCGTTCGGAGCGTGCCTTTTGCGTTGAAAGACAACATTTTCATTAACATCCGCCGCGGATGCCTCGATGATTCGGGTAGTCGAGTACGCAGGTTTCGACGGCAATCGGGGCGGAGGATCTACTCATGAAACGACTGGTGGTCTGTTGCGACGGCACCTGGAAGGCCGAATCCAGCAGCACGGTATCGAATATCATCAAGATCGCGCAGACGATCAGGTACGAGGCGCCGGGACCGTCGGGGGAGTCGATCCCGCAGTGGGTCAGCTACGTATCCGGGCCGGGCGCGCGCGGCTTCCTGGCCGACCGCCTGATGGGTGGTGCGTTCGGACTCGGACTCGAGGCGAATCTGTCCTCGGCGTATTGGCATCTGGCACTGAACTGGCAGCCGGGGGACGAGATCTACATCTTCGGTTTCAGCCGCGGTGCGTACACCGCCCGTAGCCTGGCGGGTCTGATCGGCCGCATCGGAATCATGACGCCGGATGCGATGATCGAGGGAAAGTACCCGGAGGCCTTGCGGATTCACCATCAGCCCGCGCCACAGCGGACCCCGGAGAATCCGGATCCGAAGGAGCCGCGGGAGTGGATCGACTTCCGCAAGGCGAACTGCTGGGATGCTCCGGCCAAGATCGACTTCATCGGGGTCTTCGATACCGTCGGCGCACTCGGCGTGCCCGGACTGACGTCGCTGCGGCACCGGTTCCACGATGTGAAGCTCGGACGCAATGTCTACTGCGCGCGGCAGGCCCTGGCACTCGATGAGCGGCGGCGCAATTTCGAACCGTGCCTCTGGGAGGTGCCGATCGAACCGGATGTGAAGTACTCCCACGACTACGACCGGGTGAAGCAGGTCTGGTTCGAGGGCGTGCACAGCGATGTCGGCGGCGGCTACAAGGAATGCGGACTTTCCGATATCACGCTGCGCTGGATGGTCGAACAGGCCGAGGCGGTCGGACTCGTCTTCGACCGCGACCGGCTCGAGGGACTGTCCCAGCGGTGCGCGGCTTCGGGTGCGAAACATATGGAATTGCATCGCTCGCTCGGCATCGGATACCGAATCCTCAATGTGCTGCGCACCATTCGCCAGCCGAGTAATCCGCGGTTCTACTGGGATTCCTGGCGGCGGCTGTATACCGACGGGGATCGCGGCGTGCGCCTGGCCTCCACCGCGCACGACGCCGCGGACTACCAACCCGCGAATCTGCGGCGTTGGCTGAAGGACAACGACGGCATGGTGCCCGAGACGCTGATCGAGAAGACCGGCACGGTAACGGCCATCACGCCGGAGGAGCCCTCAGCGCACGAGTAGCGCTACCGGCAGCCGGGCGAACAGCTTTTCCAATCGAGCTCGGCCCTGGAAGGTATGGCCGGTCAGCCGGTCGGTCCAGTTGCCCTGCGGCAGCTCCAAAGTGGTATCGGTCCACCCGGTTTCGGCCAGGCCGAGGCTGTGCCGGGTGGCGGCCACGATCACCTCGGGCGTTTCACCGGCCCGGCCGCGCGCGTAGGCGACCAGCCTGCTTTCCTGCTCGCCGGTGGCGAAAAGCGGCAGGTAGGTGCCGCCGACGAAACAGTCCGGACGTTCACGCCGTAACCACAGCGCGTAGGCGACGATCCACATCTTGGCCGCGCCGGTGGTATCCAAAGCCGGTGTACCGGTGAGTGATTGCAGCAGTCCGGCGCGGGCCGCGAAATCCACGGGGCGGCGGTTGTCCGGATCGACGAGCGTGTCCTCCCATAGCTCGCAGCCCTGATAGATATCGGGAATTCCGGGCCCGCACAGCTGCAGCAGCTTCTGCGACAGTGAATCCGACCAGGCGTGCGGGGCGAGTTCGTGCACCAGATCACCGATTTCGGAGCCGATCGGCCCGTCGATCACCGCGTCAAGCCAGCCGTGCACCTTCTTCTCGAATCCGACATCCGGTTCCTCCCAGGAAGTATGGACACCGGCCTCGCGAATCGCCTTCTTCGCGAACAGATGCAGTCGCTCGCGCAGTCCGGCCACGGACGAGGCCGGTCGGCCGTCGGCGGGCCAGACACCGAACATGTTCTGCAGCAGGAACAATGTCGTCGCGCCGTCGGGACCCGGAGTGATCTCCTGCCAGGATTCGACGGCACGCGCCCAGGTCTCCGCGGCCTGTGACAGCAACCCGATCCGGGCGCGCACATCCTCTCCGCGCTTGGTGTCGTGCGTCGACAGTGTGGTCATGGTGGCGGGCCAGCGTTGCGCGCGTTCGCTATTGGACAGGTGGAATTCGTTGAGCGAGTGGCCGAATCGGGCCGGATTGCCGCCCACCTCCTGCAGCGAGACCAGCCGCGCCGCCTGGTAGAACATGGTGTCCTCGACGGCCTTCGCGGTGATCGCACCGCAGACCTGGCTGAACCGAACGGCCGCCTCGCCATCGGACGCCAGCGCCGCCACCAGCACGCTCAGCGGCACCGTCAGTTCGCTATTGCGCTTCTCCACCTCGGCGACCACCGCGCCGGTCATACCCGCCAGCGGTGCGTAATCCACCCGGTAGACCGGCATGAAGGCCAGCACCTCGATGGTGGCATTGGTCAATGCCATGGTGTCGAAGCTTTCGGCATGCGCGTCGCGCTTGATCGCGGCGACCAGGCGCCGGATCTCCGGGGCCAGGATGTTCTCCGCCACCGCGCGTTTGATGCGGTGTTCGGTTTCGCCGATCCAGGCGCGATCGCTGCCGTGCCCGGCGACTTTGCGCGACAGTTCGGTCAGCGTCTGTTCGCCGTCGGGGTCGATCAGTACGCCGCCGTAGTCGGACAGTGCGTCGTAGCCGGTGGTGCCGTCGACCGGCAGTGTCTTGTCCAAGGGTTCGCGGTTGGCGAGGATCTTTTCCACGAGTAGTAGCCGGTGCGGGCCGATGAGCCGACGCAGCTTCGTCAGATACGCGGTGGGATAGGACAATCCGTCCGGATGGTCGACCCGGACGCCGTCGATCAGATCGTGTTCACACCACGCCGCCAGCTCGCGGTGGGTGATCTCGAAGACCTCGGGATCCTCCTGGCGTACCGCGGCCAAGCTGCCGACCGCGAAGAACCGCCGGTAGGTGCACAGCCCGGCCTTCCAGCTGACCAGCCGGTAGTGCTGTTTGTCGTGGATGCGCAGTGCGTTGTCGCCGTCGGTGCCCGCCGCGATGGGGAAGCGCAGATCGTGCAGTGCCAGCATCGGCTCCGAACCGGACCGGTCCACCGTCAATGCGGCCGGATCGTTTTCGCTCTGCAGCACCGGCAGTGCCAACCGGCCGCCCGCGCCATTGCCCGCACTCCAGTCGATATCGAAGAAATGCGCGAACTGTGATTCGCGGCCGTTGCGCAGCACATCCCACCACCACGGGTTCTGCCGGGGATCGGCCACGCCGACGTGGTTGGGCACCAGATCGACGATCAAACCCATACCGCGGCTGCGCACTTCGTCCGCGAGTGCCTTGAGTCCGGCCGGGCCGCCGAGGGCCGCCGAAACCGTGGTGGGATCGGTGACGTCGTACCCGTGCGTCGAACCGACCGTCGCGGTGAGGATCGGCGACAGGTACAGATGCGAAATACCCAGCTGCTGTAGGTATTCCGCGATCGCGCGGGCATCGGTGAAGGTCAACGCGTCGGGGCGCAGTTGGAGTCGGTAGGTGCTGCGGACCGTCGTCTGCCGGGCCGGGGTGCGGCCGCGGGAGATGGGGTCGGTGTGGTGGGTCTGCATATCGGACTTGGGCGTCTCGATCTTCGGCGTCTCGGTCATCGGCGGTTTCGGTTATGCGGGGCAGTGGAGGACGAGCAGACAACGGGCGGGGACGGCGACCGTGCTCGCCGCCGGGTAGGTGGCATCGGCACGGCCGTCGGGCACCGAACAATCCAGTGCGACAGCCCATTCGGCGCCGTAATCCGGATCGGGCAGTACGAAGTCGAGTCCGCTGTCGTGGGCGTTGAAGCACAGCAGGAACGAATCGTCGGTGATGCGCTCGCCGCGCGGGCCGGGTTCGTTGATGCCGAGGCCGTTGAGATAGACCGTCAGCGACTTGCCGAAACCGCTGTCCCAGTCGGCGGGTGTCATCTGCTCACCCGCCGGGGTGAGCCAGGCGATATCGCGGGCGTGCTCTTTCGAGCGGATCGGCCGGCCCGCGAGGAAGCGGCGGCGCCGGAATATCGGATGCGCCGTGCGCAGTGCGATCACCCGCTTGGTGAATTCGAACAGGTCCGAATTCGTCTGCATCAGCGACCAATCCATCCAGGCCAGCGGTGAATCCTGGCAGTAGACATTGTTGTTGCCCTGCTGGGTGCGGCCCATCTCGTCGCCGTGAGCGAGCATCGGGGTGCCCTGACTGAGCACCAGCGTGGCCAGCAGATTACGACTCTGCCTGGCGCGCAATGTGAGTATCTCCGGATCGTCGGTGCAGCCCTCCACCCCGCAGTTCCACGAGCGGTTGTAGCTCTCGCCGTCGCGATTGCCCTCGCCATTGGCCGCATTGTGTTTCTCGTTGTAGGACACCAGATCCCGCAGCGTGAAGCCGTCGTGTGCGGTGATGAAGTTGATGCTCGCGCTCGGCCTGCGCCCGGTGGCCTCGTACAGATCCGAGGATCCGGTGAGCCGGGAGGCGAATTCGCCGAGGGTGGCGGGTTCCCCGCGCCAGTAGTCGCGGACGGTGTCGCGGTACTTGCCGTTCCATTCGGTCCACTGGCCGGGAAAATTGCCGACCTGGTAGCCGCCCTCGCCGACGTCCCAGGGCTCCGCGATGAGCTTCACCTGGCTGACCACCGGATCCTGTTGCACCAGATCGAAGAAGGTCGAGAGCCGGTCCACGTCGTGCAGTTCCCGTGCCAGCGTGGCAGCGAGATCGAAGCGGAACCCATCGACGTGCATATCCAGGATCCAGTAGCGCAGCGAGTCCATGATCAGCTGCAGCGTATGTGGGTGGCGCACGTTCAGGCTGTTACCGGTGCCGGTGTAGTCCATGTAGTGCGACGGGTCCTCGTCGACCAGGCGATAGTAGGCCGCATTGTCGATCCCGCGGAAGGCTAGGGTCGGCCCGAGATGATTGCCCTCACCGGTGTGGTTGTAGACGACATCGAGGATCACCTCGATGCCCTCGGCATGCAGTGCGCGCACCATGGCCTTGAATTCGGTGACCGCCGCACCGCCGCGTGGGCTGGCCGCGTATTCGTTGTGCGGGGCTAGGTAGCCGAAGCTGTTGTAGCCCCAGTAGTTTCGCAGACCCTGATCCAAAAGGACGCGGTCGTGCAGGAATTGGTGCACGGGCATCAGCTCGATCGCGGTGATGCCGAGTTCCTTCAGATGTTCCACGATCGCCGGATGCGCGATACCGGCGTAGGTCCCGCGCAATTCCTCCGGAATGTCGGGATGCGTCATCGTCATGCCCTTGACGTGCGCCTCATAGATGACCGTCTCGTGGTAGGGCCGATTCGGTGGACGGTCGGCGCCCCAGTCGAAGAACGGGTTGATCACCACGCCGGTCATGGTGTGCCCCAGCGAATCCTCGCCGTAGGTGTAGAGCGAGGAGTCGTTGTCGAATTCGCCGTCGAAGGCCTTGCCATAGGGATCGAGCAGCAATTTGCTTGGATCGCAGCGCAATCCGTGCTCGGGATCGTAGGGTCCGTGCACCCGGAAGCCGTAGCGCTGGCCGGGTCCGATGGTCGGGAGATAGGCGTGCCAGACGTAGGTGTCGACCTCTTCCAGCGGCACTCTGGTTTCGGTGCCGTCCCTGGCGATAAGACACAGTTCGACCGCGTCGGCAACCTCGGAGAACACCGAGAAATTGGTGCCTGCGCCGTCGTAGGTCGCGCCCAGTGGGTAGGCGGTGCCGGGCCAGACACCGAGGGGTGTCACCTCACCGGGCGCTGCGTCGGGCTGAGCCATGTCAACGACACTAGCGCCAGCCGGATCGCGCTCCGTGCGGGTGGTTGCGGCCGGGCGAGTCAGTCCTGGTCGGGGCCGGTTTCGAGCCAGCGCCGCCGGTAGCCGAGCCGGGTGGCCAGCCGGGCGAGTCCGCCGAATACCGCATGCTGCAGCCAGACCGGGATGCCCGCGAGATAGCCGTCCTGGTAATCCCACAGCAATGCCAGCGCCAATGGGTCGCGCGGCATCCGAGAGCGGACGGTGGTCTTGTGTGCGGCGTCGAGGTTGTGCCAGAGCTGGAACATCTCCCAGTGCCGCAGCGGCGGTCGGATCTCGTGATCGAAGACGGTATCGGGCGCCTCGCTCCAGAACTCGTGTACCGCGCGCGGCGGTGCGGTGAGCGAATCACCCGGATGCACAACGGTTTCCGTGCCATCGATCTTGAAGCGGAGCCGACCGCTACGCAGCGTCCACGATTCGCTGAGCACCGGATGCCAATGGCGGCCCGCCTGCCGGTCCGCTTCCGGCAGTTGATGTTCCAGCCGCAGGTAGGGGCCACGCTCGTCCTCGCCGCGTTCGACGAAGGTTATGCGGTGGCCGTTGCGGAAGGTGAGTGTGTCTCGCATATCTCCAGATATAAAGGTAACCTTCATAATGTGTCAACGGTTGAATCGCACACCACGCTGTTGAAGCTGCTCGGCCAGGCGACCCATGCCTTCGAACGCGAGCTGAATCGGGAATTGCGGGCGGCGCTGCGCGACGATCTGCGCCCGGCGCATTACGCGGTGTTCCGCTATCTGGCGCCGGAAGGGTCGCGTATCAGTGCGTTAGCCGAGGAAGCGGGCATGACCCAGCAGTCGATGGGGGAGTTGGTGACGCATATGGAGCGGTGCGGGTATGTGGAAAGGAAGGTCGACCCGGATGACCGGCGGGCACGGCTCGTAGTGCTGACCGCCGAGGGGCATGCGGCGCTCGGCGTGGCGGCGGAGCGGATCAGCCGAATCGAACGGAAGCTGGTGGCGACTCTGAACGAGCGAGGGTTGGCTGAGCTGTGGCAATCGCTGAGCCGCGTACACGAGGCGCTGATCGACTGAGTTTCACCGCCGCTTCGGCAGCGTCAGTCGCCAGGTCTGGCCGACCAGATCGTGGCCGAAGCTGTGGTGCGGATTCGATTCCACGAGTTCGAAACCCGCGCGCTGATAGATATGCCGCGCGGAGGTGAGGATGTCGTTGGTCCACAGCATCATGTCGCGGTAGCCGACCTCGGTGGCGAATCGCACGCAGCGCTCGACCAGTGCGGAGCCGACGCCGAGGCCGCGCGCGGTCGGCTCGACCAGCAGTAGCCGCAGCCGGGCCGTGGTCTCGTTCTCCGCGACACAGAAAATACAGCCCACCGGCTCGCCGTCGTATTCGGCGATCCAGGCGTGTTCGCGACGCGCGTCGTGGTCGTCCAGATAGTCCGCGACAATGCGGGCTACGAGTGCCTCGTAGCTGGTATCCCATCCGTATTCGGCGGTGTAGAGCGCCGCATTGCGCTGGATGACCCAGCCGTAATCGCCTGGTTTCGGGACGCGAAGCACCAATTCGCCGAGGCCCGGCCCGTCGAGTATGCGCTGGATGGTGCGCATGGAGGTGATCAGTCGCGCGCGCTCGGCCGGTTTGTGCGCATTGAGGAGGTAGCCGACTTCCGCGCTCGAGCGCTGATTGAGCACGGCGAAGATCTCCCTGCCGCGGTCGGTCAACCGGACCTCTTGGCGCCGCCCATCGCTTTCGGAGCGATTGCGCTGGACCAGTCCGTCCTTCTCGAAGCGGGCCAGGATGCGGCTCAGATAGCCGGGGTCCAAGTCGAGCGTGCGGCGCAGCGTGACGACCTCGCTCGCGCCGGAGTCGGCCAGTTCGAACATGATTCGCGCTTCGGTGAGTGAATATTCGCTGTCCAGCAGGCCCTCGCGTAGCACCCCGATGACCCGGGTGTAGCGGCGGTTGAATTCGCGCACGGCGTCGATATCGGCGGCGGCAACGGTGGTCACGGCGGCTCCCAATCTTTGACTGAGTCAAAGAATACGTCGGAACGGTCGAGTTGGTGTGGAAATCGACGGGGGATCGTGCGCGCGCAGCTCGAGTGGTAACTTGAACACCGTTCAAGCCCAGCTGGGCTGTCACGCGATCGCGAGGAATCCTGTGGCATGAGTTCACCCACCCCGCCGGCTCCGCCGACTGCCACCTCCCTGACCCCTGACGAGATCACCGCCATCGACGCCGAACATGTCTGGCATCCCTACGGCGGCTTTCCCGCGACGACCGAACCGCTGGTGGTTTCCGGTGCTTCCGGAACCCGGCTCACCCTCGCCGACGGTCGGGAATTGGTCGACGGGATGAGTTCGTGGTGGGCGGCCATCCATGGCTATCGGCATCCGGTACTGGATGCCGCCCTGGTGGCACAGTCGCAGCGGATGAGTCATGTGATGTTCGGCGGGCTCACTCATGAACCGGCGGCTCGGTTGGCCAAGTTGCTCGTCGAGCTGACGCCCGCCGGTCTGGACAAAGTATTCCTGTGCGACTCCGGTTCGGTATCGGTCGAGGTCGCGGTGAAGATGTGCCTGCAGTACTGGCGCGCCGCGGGTAAGCCGGAGAAGCGGCGGCTGCTCACCTGGCGCGGCGGGTATCACGGCGATACCTTCACGCCGATGAGCGTGTGCGATCCGCAGGGCGGCATGCACGCGCTGTGGACCGATGTGCTCGCCGAGCAGATCTTCGCACCGGCACCGCCGCGTGAGTATTCGGCCGAGTACGTGGCCGAGTTCGAACGGTTGCTGGCCGCGCATGCGGAGGAACTCTCGGCCGTCATCGTGGAGCCGGTCGTACAGGGTGCGGGCGGGATGCGCTGGCACGATCCGCGGTATCTGACCGATCTGCGGCGCCTGAGCGACGAGTACGGGGTGCTACTGGTCTTCGATGAGATCGCGACCGGATTCGGGCGCACCGGAGCGCTTTTCGCGGCCGATCACGTCGCGGTGAGCCCGGATGTCATGTGTGTCGGCAAGTCGCTCACCGGCGGGTATCTGACCTTGGCCGCCGCGCTCTGCACCTCCCGGATCGCGGAGACCATCAGCGCCGGGCACGGCGGGCTCATGCACGGTCCGACCTTCATGGGTAATCCGCTGGCCTGCGCGGTCGCGGTGGCCTCGATCGAGCTACTGCTGCAACGGGATTGGCGCGCCGAGGTGACCCGTATCGAATCGGAGCTGAATGCCGGTCTGGCCCCGGCGCGTTCGCTGCCCGGGGTGGCGGATGTGCGGGTGCTGGGGGCGATCGGCGTTGTGCAACTCGATCATCCGGTGGATATGCGCAAAGCCACCCACGCCGCCGTCGAAGCGGGCGTCTGGCTGCGTCCTTTCCGCGATCTGATCTACACCATGCCGCCCTTCATCAGCACGACCGAGGACATCGAACGCATTACCGCCGGTATGGTCGCCGCCGCTCAGGCCTGACGCGTCAGGCGCGTTTGCGGGTGTCGTGCGCGGTTTCCGCGTTCTCGGGACGGTCGGTGTCGGAGACGATCTCCCAGACCCGGAAGACGCAGTGGTAATCGTCGGCCCAGCCGGAGGCGATCAGCAGGTAGTTGTCGCCGTCGCGCAGCAGGACGCGGCGACCCGGAAGTCTCGGATGCTGCGGGGTGAAAGTGGGCACGAGCGAGTGCATTTTGGCCAGGGCCTGCTCGCGCGTGCCGACCACCTCCGCGAGCACCCGCGGCGACCAACGCTTGTGATCGCCGGAACCTGTTGTCTCTTCGACGACTATCGCCCACCGTGGCATTCGGCCCTACTCCCTTTGGCGGAAATGCCGCGCCACCGTCGGTCGGTGGCGACCTTCAACGATTGGCTCCCACGGTACCAGTACCAGACCCCGCCCATGCGGCTTGAACGGTGTTCAAGTATGCTGCGGAGCTGTGACTACCGATCCGTTGGGCTGGCTCGACGAACGCGCCGCCGAGCGCGTGCGCGTCGGGTTGCGCCGTGAGCTGCGACCCCGTGCGGCACAGTCGCCATCGATCGACCTCGCCTCCAACGACTACCTCGGGCTGGTACGTCATCCGGAGGTCATCGAGGGCGCGATCGAGGCCGTGCGACGCTGGGGCACCGGGTCCACCGGATCCAGGCTCGTCACCGGCACCACTTCCGAACACGAGCAACTCGAGACCGAACTCGCCGAATTCGTCGGCGCCGAGGCCGGTTTGGTCTTCGCCTCCGGCTACGCCGCCAATCTCGGAGTGGTGACCGCGCTCGCCGGGCGGGGCGCGCTGGTCGTCTCCGATGCGGCCAGCCACGCTTCGCTGGTCGATGCCTGCCGGCTCTCGCGTTCGCGCGTGGAGATCGCCGCGCATTGCGATGTCGAGGCGGTCGAGCGGTTGCTGGCCGATCGGACTGAGGAACGGGCGCTGGTACTTACCGATTCGGTATTCAGTGCCGACGGTGATATGGCTCCGCTGGCCGAGTTGCACCGGGTCACCCGGGCGAATGGCGCGGTACTGATCGTGGATGAGGCGCACGGGCTCGGTGTGCGCGGCGCGGGTGGGCGCGGGCTGGTGCACGAGGTCGGCTTGGCCGGGGAACCGGATCTTGTCGTGACCGCGACCCTGTCGAAAGCCCTTGCCGCACAGGGGGGTGTGGTATTGGCCAGCGAGCGGGTGCGTGCGCATCTGATCGATTCGGCGCGGACGTTCATCTTCGATACCGGACTCGCACCCGCCGCGGTCGGTGCGGCGCGGGCGGCGCTGCGGTTGTTGCGCCGAGAGCCCGAGATGGCGGGTCGGGTGTTGGAGCGGGCCGCCGATATCGCGCGCATTGCCGGTGTGGCGGAACCGGATTCGGCGGTTGTCTCGGTGGTGCTCGGCGAGGCGCAGGTCGCGTATGACGCCGCGCAGGAATGCCGCGCACGTGGACTCGATGTCGGATGCTTCCGTCCGCCGACGGTGCCCGAGGGGACATCGCGGCTACGGCTCACCGCACGGGCGAATCTGACTCCCGGCGAACTCGATACCATCGCAACGGTCCTCGGCGAGGTGCTGGCGCAGGCGCGTGGATTGGTGATCGCATGAGTGTGCTGTTCGTGACCGGTACCTCGACGGAGGTCGGTAAGACCGTAGTGACCGCCGCGCTGGCCGCAGCCGCGCTGGCCGCCGGTCGGTCGGTGGCGGTGTGCAAACCGGCCCAAACCGGTGTGGCGCCGGGTGAACCCGGCGATCTAGCCGAGGTCGAACGCCTCACCGGTGTCACGAGAACGGTCGAGATCGCGCGCTATCCCGATCCGTTGGCTCCGGACACCGCCGCGCGCCGGTGCGGGCAGCCGCTATTGACGCTGAGTGAAACCGCCGCCGCCATCGACTCTCTCGCCGATGCGGATCTGACCCTGGTCGAAGGCGCGGGCGGATTGCTGGTCCGCCTCGGCGAATTCACGCTGCTCGAGCTGGCGCAGAAGCTCGATGCTCCGGTACTCGTCGTCGCCGCGGCTGGACTCGGGACTCTCAACCACAGCGAATTGACCACGCGTGCACTGTCATCCGCCGGTGTCCGCTGTGCGGGGCTGGTTATCGGCTCCTGGCCGGATGAGCCCGGGCTCGCGGAGGAGTGCAATCGCACTGATCTGTCTCGGGTTACCGGGGTCGAGTTGGTCGGCGCGGTGCCCGCGGGTGCGGGTGGGTGGGATCGCGAGCGGTTCTCCGCCGTTGCACCCGGTTGGTTCACTCCCAGTTGGGCGGACTGACCCGAATCGGCCCCGGCACGATTACCATCCATCGGTCACCGGCGAGATGACCATCACCATCGACTTGGTCGACGCCGACGGCGGCACCCAGATCAACGCCGTGCACGACGGACTGCCCGCTCGACCACAACGAACTCGGCTGGAGCATCCCCCGCGGCAAGCTCGCCACTCTCGCCGAAACCGGCGAACTGCCCTGATCGCGGCAACAGTCATCGTCACGGCTCGATACTGAACACAGGCACCAGATTCCAGCGCTCGAGCTGTGTGCGGACCTGCGACGACGCGCGTCACCTCGACCTGCTGGTCGTGGGTTTGCGACCGGTTGTCGGCGAATATTTCCACCGCCAACTCAGCGATTGCCACGCGCACTTGCCTGGCAGCACTCGCGAACCGTACCTAGAGTGGAGAAGATGTCGCCGTTGGACGATCGGCACCCGTCCACCGTCTCGGACTGGGACGACGCGCGACGGAGGGCCCGGCTTCGGGAGACTCGTCTCGGGCACGGGTGGCAGACGTTGCGCCGCACCAGGTTGGCGCTGCTGCGGGTCGCCTTGATATTGCTCGCTGGGCTCATCGTGTTCGCCCAGTACTGGGTGCACGACGTCACCCCCGAACGCGATCGGCTCGCGCGCACCGAACCCGCCGTCCTGCCGATCGCGACCCCCGCGCACGATCGCGACTGGGACACGGTCGTCGTCGATATGGTCGGTCTCGGTGGACTCAATGCCAGCAATACCGCGGCCGCGCTGCCCGCCCTCGGCGATATGGGAGTGGTCTGGGCCATCAAATACGACAATCAAGGTATCGACACCAAGGTGATCGCGGATCTGATCATCCGCGCCGCCCAGATGTCGGGGCTGAAGAACGTTGTGCTGGTCGGACACAGTATGGGCGGGGTCATCGCGCTCGAGGTCGCGCGGCATATCCACCTCGACAGCGACCTGCGCCTGGTGGGAGTGATGCTGGACTGCACGCCGGTGGATTTGAACGCGGTGCGTCCGGAGAGTCGCGGTGCGGGCGAGGATATGGTGCGCTGGATGGGCTGGCTGCCGGGGGCGCGGGAAAGTCGCACCCTGCGGTTGGCGGTCGAAACCTATGCGCGCCGTGACCGATTCGTCGATCGCGGGGCCAACGGATTGCCCGGAGTCCGGCTCGAGCCGATGCGCGATGTCGTCGAAGAAGTGTTGCGCGACAAGGTCTTCTCCAAAGACGTGGCAAGCAACGGCCTGATCGAGACGCAGTTCCTGGCGATCGTGGCGGGCGGTGCGATCAACGATCTGCGCGCGCTGTCCCGGCCCGCCGACGGCAAACCGCGCCCGGCCATCGTCTTCATCCGCCCGCGCAATCCGGATAACGACCGGGTGGTGGATGTCGAGTACTCCCATCAGGTACTCATCGAGCGGGCCGGTGGCGTCGACGGCTCGCTGCTGGTCGTCATGCCGCGAAATACCGGACACGCCAATCCGATGCAGCGCCCCGAGGAGTACAACCGGATCATCGACCAGCAGATCCTGCCGTTCATCCAGCGATACCAGGAGCAGGTGCGCGCGACGATCTCCGCGGCGGCGCCGCGCTGAGTCGGCATCGGGCCCTGTGTTGGAATCAGGCTAAGGCAAACCGTATGCGGGCCGGTTTCGTCTTGATTCAATCACCGCATGTTCCGACCACGTACGTTCCTGACCGGCCTGCACGGCCGCACTATTGCCGCGTTGCTCGCTGCGGCGACCGTTGCGAGCCTGGGTGTGACCGGCTGCGCGAGCGACGACAAGCCGGTCGGTAAAACCGACGCCCCGCTGCCCACCGAAATCCCCGCGGGCACAAAGCTCGTGCTCGCCGATCAGCAAGAGCGGTTCAAGTCGGTACTCCAGTTCTCCGGCGAACTCGACAAGCTTCCGTTCAAGGTGGAGTTCGCCAACTTCATCGGTGGACCGGCCATCCTGGAGGCATTCCGGGCCGGCGCCGCCGATGTCGCGACCGTGGGTGATGTCCCGCCGATCCATGCGCAGGTCGCCGGTCAGGATGTGCCGATCGTCGCGGCTTACCAATCCAATCCGAACGCACTGAAACTCGCGGTGGCGCCGGGCAAGACGGCCACCACGCTCGCCGGCCTGAAGGGCAAGAAGATCGCCTACGCGGAGGGCACCGCCCAGCAGGCCGCGGTGCTGCGGGCGATCGCCAAGGCCGGGCTGAAACCCACTGATGTGCAACTGGTTCGGCTGCAGCTCGCGGAGTTCCTGGACGCGGTGCGCACCGGCCAGGTCGATATCGCGCCGCTGGCCGAACCGAACGTCACCCGGCTGTTGCGTACCCCGGGCGCCTCACTGATCCCGGATTCGGAGACCACCGGCATCTACGGCGGTGTCGGCTATCTGTACGCGCGCCGCGCCGCGGTGACCGATCCGGCCAAGGCAGCTGCGACTCGGGCGGTGGTCGCCGCCTATATTCGCGCCTACCAGTGGGTCAATACCCACCAGGAGGAGTGGGCGCGCAAGTACTACGTCGAGAACCAGAAGGTCAGCGCCGATGATGCCAAACGCATCGTCGATTCGTTAGGCACCTACACCTTCCCGCATCTGGATCAGCAGCTCATCGATCGCCAGCAGGGCACCATCGACGCGATCGACAACGCGGGCGAACTGCCCAAGAAGGTGCGCGCCGCGGACGATTTCGATCTGCGCTTCGACGCCGTCATCATCCAGGCCGTCACCGAGAGCGGCGCCGCGTTCGAACCGAAGGCGAAATAGCGATGGCTACCTTGGATGCCGGTGTACTCGGCCGGATCGGACGAAGTTCACGCACCGCCGCGGAGCCGGTATCGGCCCGCCGCAAGCCGACTCGTCCCCGGCTCGGACCGGGCCGCCCGATTCCGTTCGGCATCGCCATCGGGCCCGTACTGCTGATCGCCGCATGGGTGATCGGATCCGCCTCGGGCGCACTGGATGAGCAGACACTGCCCGCGCCGTGGACGGTCGCCGAGACCGCACGCGATCTGCTCGCCGACGGCAGACTGCAGTCGAACCTGCTGACCTCGCTGAAGCGCGCGGCCTGGGGCCTCGGGCTCGGCGTGGTGATCGGTGTGGTGCTCGCCTTGATCGCCGGATTGAGCCGCGTCGGTGAAGCCCTGCTGGACGGGCCGATTCAGATCAAACGCTCGATTCCGACGCTGGCGCTGATCCCGCTGTTCATCGTGTGGTTCGGCATCGGGGAGGACATGAAGCTCATCGTCATCACGACCAGTGTGGCGATTCCGATCTACATCAATACCCATGCGCAATTGCGTGGTGTCGACAGCCGCTATGTGGAATTGGCCGCGACGGTGGGTCTTTCGCGATGGGGATTCGTCCGCCGGATCGCGTTGCCCGGTTCGCTGCCCGGATTCTTCACGGGCCTGCGGCTGGCGGTAACCATTTCCTGGCTGGCCCTGGTCGTGGTCGAACAGGTGAACGCCACCAGCGGCATCGGCTATCTGATGACGCAGGCGCGTACCTACGGCCAGATCGACGTCATCGTGGTCGGCCTGGTCATCTACGGCCTGCTGGGATTGTTCGGCGATCTCGCCGTGCGCGCGACGGAACGGAGGGCGCTGTCATGGCGGCAGACGATCGCGGACTGAATGTGGTCCGAACCCGCGGGCTGCGCCGGGGTTTCGGTGACCGCGTTGTGTTGCACGGTATCGATCTCGATATCGCGCGCGGCGAATTCGTCGCCCTGCTCGGGCGCAGCGGTTCGGGTAAGAGCACCTTGCTGCGTGCGCTGGCCGAACTGGATCGCGATGTGCTCGGCTCGGGTGAGTTGCGAGTGCCGACGGAACGTGCGGTGGTGTTCCAGGACTCGCGGCTGCTGCCGTGGAATCGGGTACTCGACAATGTGACTCTCGGTTTGAAGAGTAGCGACGCCGCCGAGCGCGGTCGCACCGCTCTGGCCGAAGTCGGTCTCGCCGGGCGGGAAAAGGCTTGGCCCAAGGAGCTTTCCGGAGGTGAGCAGCAGCGCGTCGCCTTGGCACGGTCGCTGGTCCGGGAGCCGGAGTTGCTGCTGGCCGATGAGCCCTTCGGTGCGCTGGATGCGCTCACCCGCATCAAAATGCATGTGCTGCTGCAAGACCTGTGCGCCAGGCACAAGCCCGCCGTCTTGCTGGTGACCCACGATGTCGATGAAGCGGTGCTGCTCGCCGACCGCGTACTCGTCCTCGATGAGGGACGTATCGCCGTCGACCAGCGCATCGATCTGGAACGTCCACGCCGCCACATCGATCCGGACTTCAACCACCTGCGCGAGCTGCTGCTCGCCAGCCTCGGCGTCGATGTCGGGGCCCTGCACGATGAGAAGAAAGCCTCATGACCCGCCAACTCAGCCTCAATGCGTTCATCTACCCCTCCGGACACCACGAGGCGGCCTGGCGGCATCCGCAGAGCCGACCCGACCGGATCTACGATGTCGCCTACTACCAGGAGATCGGCCGCACGGCCGAAGCCGCGAAACTCGACGCGGTGTTCTTCGCCGACGGGCCCGCGCTGCGCACCAATGTCAAGCACAATGCGGCCTCGGGTCTGGAACCGATCACCCTGCTGACCGCGATCGCGACGGCCACAACCCATCTCGGGCTGATCGCCACCGCGTCCACCACCTACTACGAGCCCTACAACCTGGCCAGGCTGTTCTCCACACTCGATCACATCTCCGGTGGCCGGGCGGGCTGGAATATCGTCACTACCGGAACCGACCTCGCCGCAGCGAATTTCGGACTCGACAAACATCCCGATCACGCGACGCGATACGCGCGGGCGCGAGAATTCGTCGATGCGGTTGTCGCGCTGTGGGACAGCTGGGAGGACGACGCCATCCTGCTGGACCAGGAGGCGGGCATCTACGCCGACCCGGACAAGATCCATCCGATCGACTTCGTCGGCGAGTACCTCAGCGTGCGTGGGCCGTTCAACGCGCCGCGCACCCCGCAGGGACATCCGGTGCTCGTACAGGCCGGTGCATCGAATGACGGCCGGGCCTTCGCGGGCCGGTACGCCGAGGCGATCTTCACCGCGCATCAGCGGCTGGAAGACGCGCAGGCGTTCTATGCCGATATCAAGGCCAAGGCCGCCGAATTCGGCCGGGACGCCGAGCAGATCAAGATCCTGCCCGGCATCAGCCCGTTCATCGGCGATACCGAGGCGGCGGCCGAACAGTTGGAGCGGGAGTTCAACGAGCTCACGGTGCCCGAATACGGGCTGAAGCAGTTGGAGGGCATCGCCGGGGAGAGCTTGCGGAACCTGCCGTTGGATGAACCGGTGCCGCTCGAATTGTTCAGCGATGCGGGCGATGTCACCGACAACGAGCGCAGTCGTCGGCAAGTAGTCGCCGGAATCGTGCAGCGGGAACGGCCCACCGTGCGCGGGCTGCTGCATCGTCTCGCCGGTGCCCGTGGACATCGGGTCTTCGCCGGTACGCCGGAGCAGGTCGCGGACACCATCGAGGAATGGTTCCGCAATGGCGCCGCCGACGGTTTCAATGTGATGCCGCCCTACTACCCGGGTGGTCTGGAGGTCTTCGCCGAGCAGGTCGTCCCGATCCTGCAGCGGCGCGGCCTGTTCCGCACCGAATACACCGGAACCACACTGCGCGACCACTTCGGTCTGCCGCGCCCGGAGAGCCGGCACGCCCGGCGACCGGCGCTCGCGCAGTGAGCGGCTGTATCGGTCCGCATCGAGCCGAGCGAGATTTCCATCGTCGGGCCCAACGGGTAACGCCACGCTGGCGCGGAACCCGGCTGGTACCAGGCGGCCGCGGCAGGGCGGGTTCGTCGTGGGAAGGCATGTGCTGCATGAGCTTTCGACGTGAGCAACCTTGTATGTCCCGTCCAGCGCAGGGCTATCCGCACCGGTGCCCTCGCACGGCGCGGGCACTATGAGCGAGCGCGTCGGCGCCACGACAGAATCCGTACGCTTGCGTTCACTGGTGTGGACTGTGTTCGTGCCGGTGGTGCTCTACGGCATCGGATCCGGCGCGGCCGCACCCATGTACGCGTTGCGCGCATTGGATCTGGGTGCGTCGGCCGGTGTCGCCGGAATCGTCGTCGCGCTGAGCGGGTTGGGGATGGTGCTGGCCGATCTGCCCGCGGGGCGGATCGTCGCGCGCATCGGGGAACGCTGGGCGATCGCCGTCGGATCGGGCCTCGGTGTGGTCGGGGTGCTGTGCGCGATCTTCGCCCCGCATACCGGGGTGCTGGCGGTTGGTGTGCTGCTCAATGGAACCGCCAGTGCGGTGTGGGGTTTGGCGCGACAGTCCTACATCGTGGCTGTTGTGCCAGCAGACGAGCGGGGGCGTGCGTTCTCGGCTTTGGCCGGTGCCTCGCGCCTCGGATCGTTCTGCGGACCGTTCATCGGGGCGGGAATGGTGTATGCGATGGGGCCGAGCGGTGCGCTGTGGTTGCAGTTCGGTACGACCGTCGCATCGGGCGCGGCGATGCTCGCCATCCGGTCGGCGGTCGCCGACGATGCGGATGCCGCCGATCACACCCTGCGTTCGGTGGTCGTCGAAAACCGCAGGGTGCTGGGCACACTCGGTCTGGCGGCACTGCTGATGGGTGGTGCCAGGGCGACGCGTACCGCGCTGCTCCCGCTGTGGGCCGCGCATATCGGCGTGAGTGCCGCCGCTACGAGCCTGATATTCGGCATCGCCGGAGCAATGGACGTGCTGCTGTCCTATCCGGGCGGCATCCTGCTCGATCGCTACGGCAGCCGCGCCACCGGCGTGCCGTCGATGGTGCTGTTCGCGGTCGGCTTCGCAGCGCTGCCACTCACCTCGACGGCGCTCGAACTCACCGGTGCCGCCGTCCTGCTCGGGCTCGCCAATGGCGTGAGCAACGGCATCATCATGACTGTCGGCGCGGGCGTCGCACCGCCGGGCCAGCGTGCGGAATTCCTCGGCGCCTGGCGTCTGACGCATGACATAGGCATGTTCGCGGGACCGATTGCCGTCGGCTTGATCAGTGCCGCAACGGTTCTCGGTGCCTCGGCGCTCGCCGTCGCCGCTGCGGTATTCGCAGGCGCGGTCGCCATGCACCGCTGGTTCCCTGGCGCCTATCCCGCCGTGTTCGCAGAAGCACGCCGCGACCATGCCCGGACGCCCGACTGAGCGCTCGGCCCGCCCATAACGCAGCACCCTGGTACGTGCCGTGCACCTTCTGCGAGGTGTTCGAGGGCCCGGTTCCTATGCGCTTTGGTACTGCGAGACGCTGATCGCGTTCGGCGTGCCAGTCCTGTTTACGGCGCACACCCAGTGCTTGCCTCGAATAGATTGCGTCTTGTGCGAGGTATTCGCTGGTATGCGAAGCCTGCGCCGATGCGCTCGAGTGCTCAGGACGCCGGTCGAACTCGGCCGAGATAGGCGAGCAGCCGGTCGCCCGGGGCGCTGGTCGGCGGTTCGATCGGCGGAGCGAACAGGGGCCACCGGTCCGCGACCGGGACGAGTTCCGGTGCGACCGCCAGCAACTCGCGGGCGAGATGCTCCGGGATCGATGGGGCTTGGCGATCGGTGGCGGCGAGATCCCAAGCGTGGACTGTCAATTCGAGAGCACCGACGATCCCGAGGACGCGGGCGGGCACCGGCTTCCCGAAGACGACCACCGACCCGGGGTGCTCAATCGCCCAGTCACCGAGCAGGGCCACGGCTCGACTTCGAATATGCAGCGTCCCCGCACAATTCGGAAGCGGTGCACCCGGCGTGAGCCGAACCCGCCCACCCGCCAGACCTTCCCGCAATGCGGCAATCGACTCGTCCACATGCGCGAGCAGCATGCGCGTATTCCAGCCCTGGCACGGCGTGGGCCCTGACAGATCGGAACCGATGCCGGGCAGTACCGACAGCAGATACGCGACGGCCCGCTCGAGCAGATCATCGCTCATGGCAGTGCGGGCTCGGGCGATACATACGACGTGGGCAGTCCGAACGCCGCGAACATCGAGCTGTCGTGATATGAGACGACATGCGCGACCCCGGTCGCGGTCACCGTCAGGATCTGCAGCGATTGCGCCTGACCGCGCAGGTAGAACGCGAATCCGGGCTGACCGTTCGCGGCGATCGGCACCATCCGGACCTCGCCCGCGCCATAGGGACACTTCGCCCGAACGAGCTCGATGATCGTGGTATTGCCGCGGAACCACTCCTCGATCGGCGGCATCTCCCACACCGCATCCGACCGCAACAGCGTGACGAGCGTATCCATATCGGCGGCTTCGAATGCGGCGGCATAGCGGTCCAGCAGCGCGCGGATTTCGGGGTCGCCCGGCTCGGCCACCGGCGTGTCCGGCTCCAGTTCCGCGAGCGACGCATGTGCGCGCTGCAGCATGCTGTTGACCGCGGCAACGCTGGTCCCGATCAGCTCGGCGACCTCGGCGGCCTTCCAGTGCAACACATCTCGCAGTATCAACACCGCACGCTGACGCGGCGGCAGATGCTGCCAGGCGGCGATCAATGCCAGCCGCATACCCTCGCGCGCCGTGACGATGGCGGCCGGATCCGAGGTCTCGGGTGCGACGAGCCCATCCGGTATCGGCTGCAGCCAAGGAATCTCGGGCGCGAAGTTCACCGGGCGCGTGGGATCCGCGGTGGGCTCGGACAATCCGGTGGGCAGCACCCGGCGTCGCTGCTCGAGCGCATTGAGACACGCATTGGTGGCGATCCGGTACAGCCAGGTCCGCATCGAAGCGCGCCCCTCGAAATCGCCGTATCCGCGCCAGGCCCGCAGCAGCGTCTCCTGCACCAGATCCTCGGCATCGTCGACCGAACCCAGCATCCGGTAGCAGTGGGCGAGCAGTTCACGCCGATACGGCGCGGTACGGGCGGCGAATTCGTCGCGGTCGGTCATATGCAGTCCTTCCGGGTGCCCCGAATGGTGTCCCTCTGAAATATCGACCGCCGCGCCGCCCAGAACTCATCGGTGCGATGAGTTTCGGGCGGTGGTCGGTCGGTATCTGTGCGTGCCCGAACCATCTGGCACACCGAAACCAAAGGAAGGATCACCGTGAGCACACCAATCGTTTCGGCGGTGACACAGCGCTGGGTGCTGGTACTCGGCGCGGTCGCGTCGCTGATGGCGGCACTGGACACCCTGGTCGTCGCCACCGCACTGAGTACCATCCGGCACGACCTCGGGGCGTCGCTGCAGACGCTCGAATGGACCGTCAACGGATACAACCTCAGCTTCGCAGTCTTGCTGATGACCGCGGCGGTACTCGGCGACCGTTTCGGACGCAAGCGGATGTTCATGGTCGGGCTCGGTATCTTCGTCGCCGCGTCCGCGGCCTGCGCGATATCGACCACCGTCGCGACCCTCATCGCCGCCCGCGTGGTGCAGGGCATCGGCGCGGCATTGATCACGAGCCTGGCGTTGGCGCTGGTCAGCGCGGCGTTTCCGCCGGAGAAGCGCGGTATGGCGATGGGGCTGCTGCAGGGCATCACCGGTCTCGCCGTCGCGTGTGGCCCGCTGGTCGGCGGGGCAGTCGCGCAGGGGTTGTCCTGGCAATGGATCTTCTGGCTGAACGTGCCGATCGGGCTGATCGCTCTGCCGCTGGTGGCGGCCCGTGTTCCGGAGGGCTCCGGCCCCGACACCGCGGTGGACGGCACCGGATTGGCGCTGGTCACCGGCGGTGCTTTCGGTGTGGTGTGGGGTTTGGTGCGCGGCAATATCGCGGGCTGGTCGAGTTCGGAGGTGCTGATCGCGCTGGTCGGCGGGATCGCATTGCTGATCGCCTTCGCGGTCTGGGAAGCGCGCACCCGCGAACCGATGTTCCCGATGCGGCTTTTCGTGAATCGCGGTTTCGCGGCGGGAAATACCGCCATCTTCCTCACCTTCGCCGCCCTGTTCGGTGAGGTGTTCTTCTACGCGCAGTTCCTGCAGGCGGTCCTGCATTACGGCCCACTCGGCGCCGGATTGCGCCTGCTGCCATGGACCCTCACGCTGTTCTTCTGCGCACCGGTCGCCGGTGCGCTGGCCGACCGGATCGGGGAGCGGCCTCTGATGGTGAGCGGGCTGGCCCTGATGGCGGGCGGCATGCTCTGGATCGCCGTCATCGCCGACCCGGCGATGACGTACGGCTCCTTCGTCGTTCCGTTCATCGTCTCCGGCGTCGGCACGTCGATGGTGCTGCCATCGGCACAGAGTTCGGTGGTCGGCGCGGTCGAACACGCGATGCTCGGCAAGGCGGCCGGTGCCAACAGCATGATGCGCGAGTTGGGCGGGGTATTCGGAATCGCCATCGCGGCAGCGGTTTTCGCCGCAGCCGGTGGATACGGTTCAGTGGATGAATTCACCGACGGATTCGGCCAGGCGATCGAAGTCGGTGCGGCACTCGCTCTGCTGGGCGCGGTGGTCGCACTCGCACTGCCCGGGCGCAGGGCGGGCGCAGCAGTTGACCTCGAGGGGGTGACAGTATCCGTCTGAGCCGTCAATCCTGGTGGGGCGAAATGCTTTCCAGCCATGGGTGATCGGGGTGCACCCGCGACAGCCACTCGAACAGCCGGGACCTTTGGGAGCGGTCCATCATGGGTAGCGCACGACGGAAATCGGCTTCATCCTTGTCGCGGCGTGCCTTTGCCTTGAACAGGAGCGCGACTTCGGGAGTCGCGTACGGAATGCCCTCGCTGGTGTGGCGGATCAGATCTTCGTAGAGCAGGGTGATCGATGGGTCGCGGCGGCACACCCATCGATCACCGACGTGCGGTTCCCGAAACACGTCGAGCCGATAGCACCCGATCGCGGGTTCGCGTAGCCAGGTCTGATGGAAGTCTGCCGACTTCGCCGGAAACGGCCAGATTCGGTGGTCACCGATAACGTCCCACTCGAAACCGGGAAAAGCAGCGACAACCTCGCTGAATCTGCCTTGCGGGACACCGATTTCGAGGTCGCTGTGTTCCCGAGCCCCGCCGCCGGTGAACAGATCCAGCGCCCACCCCGCGGTCACGCACCACGGAACCGTGACATCCGACAACCGCTGCGCGACTTCGGCGGGCGTCCACGCCGCCCACAGTCTTTCGCATTCCTCCGCCGAAACCGCCCGCCCGTCCTCGGGGGACTCTCCAACATCCGGATCAGGCATCTGGACGTTCCTTCCAGGCGTGTGCGCCGACGAAAGGATTCAGCGTACGCGGGTGCCGAGCAGATGACGCACGCCGCCGACGAACAGTTGCAGACCGAAGTCGAAACGCGCTGTCGCGTCCGGGGTTTCGTTGAGCGGTGAGGCGTCGTCGGTGAGCGCACCGGCCGAATCCATCTGCATTCTGGACTGTTCGTCCACGGTTTGTCCGAGCACGTAGTACAGCAGCGTGTACGCCGCGAGTTCCGCTTCCGGCCGTGGCATCCCGCCCCGGATCGCGGCGCCGACGAGCCGTTCCCGACCCTTGCTCGTGGTGAGCCGGGAGGCATAGGTCGCCGAGACCAATTCGGCTCCGTCGCGATAGGCGAGCAGGCAACCGCGCAATCGGTGCGCCAATTCGGTGATCTGGTCCGACCAGTCCTCGGCCTCGATCGGATCCTCCATCGGGGCCAGAATCCGGTCGGCGACCGCGCCGAGCAGCGCCTGCTTATTGGGGAAGTGCCAGTACAGCGCACCGGGCTGGACCTGGAGTGAACCGGCGAGCCTGCGCATGGTCAGGTCGGCGAGACCGTACTGGTCGAGAATGGCGATGGCGCCGTCGACCACGTCCGCGCGGTGCAGCTGCACGCTGTTTCCTTCCCCGAGGTGCTTTGACTCACTTGTTACCGCTACCCTAGCCTGAACACCGTTCAAGTTGCACGGCCACCTCGGCCGGACGAAGGGATTCGTGCAGTGACCCAGGCACCCGTCCAAACCGACATTCTGGCGACCGCCCGCGAGCAGGTGCTCGAGCGCGGCGAAGGCCTGACGCAGGAGCAGACCCTCGAGGTGCTCCGGCTCGGCGACGACCGGCTGGAGGAACTGCTCGCCCTCGCACACGACGTGCGCATGAAGTGGTGCGGTCCCGAGGTCGAGGTCGAGGGCATCATCAGCCTCAAGACCGGCGGTTGCCCCGAGGACTGCCACTTCTGCTCGCAGTCGGGCCTGTTCCAGTCGCCGGTGCGCGCCGCCTGGCTCGATATCCCCAGCCTGGTCGAAGCCGCCAAGCAGACCGCCAAGACCGGTGCCACCGAGTTCTGCATCGTCGCGGCCGTGCGCGGTCCGGACGAGCGGCTGATGGCGCAGGTCGCGGCCGGTGTCGAGGCCATCCGCAACGAGGTCGACATCCAGGTCGCGTGTTCGCTCGGCATGCTCACCCAGGAGCAGGTCGACCAGCTCGCCGCCATGGGCGTGCACCGCTACAACCACAACCTGGAGACCTCCCGTTCGCACTTCCCGAACGTCGTCACCACGCACACCTGGGAAGAGCGCTGGGACACCCTGCGCATGGTGCGCGCGGCCGGTATGGAGGTCTGCTGCGGCGGCATCCTCGGCATGGGCGAAACCCTGGAGCAGCGTGCGGAATTCGCGGCGAACCTGGCCGAGCTCGAGCCGGACGAGGTACCGCTGAACTTCCTCAACCCGCGTCCCGGCACCCCGTTCGGCGACCTCGAGGTGCTGCCCGCCGCCGACGCACTGCGTGCCGTCGCCGCATTCCGGCTCGCGCTGCCTCGCACCATCCTGCGCTTCGCGGGCGGTCGCGAGATCACCCTCGGTGACCTCGGCGCCAAGCAGGGCATCCTCGGCGGTATCAACGCCGTCATCGTCGGCAACTACCTGACCACCCTCGGTCGGCCCGCCGAAGCGGACCTGGATCTGCTCGGTGAGCTGAAGATGCCGATCAAGGCGCTCAACGAAACACTCTGAATCGGTCACGAAAGAGGCTGGCGCCGTGAGTACTGTCATGGATATGGACGAGCGCTACAACCCGTTCACCGGCAAACGCATCGTGCCGGGGCTCGACGATACGGTCCCGGCCGCCGCGGCACTGGGACTGGAGCCGCCGCGCTTCTGTGAGCAGTGCGGTCGGCGCATGATCGTGCAGGTCAGCCCGGACGGCTGGTGGGCGAAATGCTCGCGGCACGGCGTGCTGGATTCGAAGAATCTGGAACACCGCTAGTGGTGGCCGAATACGGCGACGTCGGCACCGCCGCGCCGGGCTCGGCCCGGCTGGTGGGCGTGCGGCGCGAGCTGCGGGCCGCCGCGC
Source organism: Nocardia pseudovaccinii (assembly GCF_050942345.1). Lineage (NCBI taxonomy): Bacteria > Bacillati > Actinomycetota > Actinomycetes > Mycobacteriales > Nocardiaceae > Nocardia > Nocardia pseudovaccinii. The sequence continues at coordinate 7,122,061 of NZ_CP192074.1, read as the reverse complement.
TGATCGCGGTCGGTGTGGTACTGCTCAGCGTCGTCGGCGGCGTGGTGTGGGCCTTCGTCGCGCCCGCCGAGCAGTATCTGGTGGTCAAGGCGCGCGCAGGCGAGGTACCGGCCAAGGGCGCGGCCCTGACCGGGGAGAGTGTGCACCAGTTCGACGCGCTGGCGATCTTCGTCTGCATCGGCGCGGTGCTGGGTGTGCTGACGGCGATCGGCGCATGGCGTTGGCGTCGCGTGCGTGGACCGCTGCTGCAACTGGGGCTGCTGATCGGTTCCGGCGCAGGCGCTTACGTGATGTCGAAGGTCGGCGAGCAGATAATGCAGTGGCAACATCCTATGCCCCACGACCCCGCGGTCGGCCAGATCGTACTGCTGCCAGTGGACGTCGGCAGTTGGCTGGCGCTGCTCGTGCAACCGCTGCTCGCCTCGCTGATCGTGCTGTTCCTCGCTGCGCTCAGTCCGACAGAGGATCTCGGCACCGGCTTCAGCGGACCGCTCGGCGATTCGCGGCCATACTTCACTGCGGCAAGCGGATTCGCGTCCGTCGACAATGCCGATTCGTATCGTGGCGCTGCGAATGGCGGGCCGGTGCCCTACGGTGTGCCGTATGACGGCTTCGGACCGCCCGGTTCGGATCGCGCGCGCTGACGTTATCCGAACCGTTGCCCACGCGGCGGCACAGACGTACCAGAACGGCCTAGAATTATGGGACACGCTGTGCGTTCAGAGAGGAACGGATCGTGGCCTTCGTCGGTAGCGGACCAGTGGTCGAAGAACTCGACGCGAAATTCTGGCGGGTCGTCGAGCCGCTCGTCTATCACGGTGCCACACAGGAATTCGTCATCCCAGCGGGCTTCCGCACCGACTTCGCGTCGGTGCCGCGGGCATTGGTCTGGCTGATACCCCGCTACGGCGCCTACACCCGCGCCGCCATCCTGCACGACTATTTGCGGAGCTCGCACGAGGTGAGCACCGCCGACGCGGACGGCCTGTTCCGCCGCTGCCTACACGAGTTCAACGTATCGGTACCGCGCCGGTGGATGATGTGGGCCGCAGTGCGTTCGGGGAGCGGACTGCGCGGCGCAACTCTCGGTGATATCGCACGCTTTCTGCTCGTCGCGATTCCCTCGATACTGTTCCTGGCGATCCCGGTCGTCGTGGTGCAGGTATTCCTGTGGCTGTTCTGGTTGGTGGAGTTGGTGTTCTGGACTCTAGCGCGCGTCGGACAGCGCACCGCCGCCCCACCACCACAACCCCAGATGAAGACCGCCTGACCGTCCGGTCCGGAACTCTCTTCAAACAGTTCGACCTGCGTATTCGCCTGTTCTGATCGAGGCTCGCGTTCGCGACCCGTCTTAGTCTCATTGCACGCCAGGGGGTGTCGCTCCCGCTATCGGAACGTGCAGGAGGACAGATGGAATCGCGTCTGCGACCGTCGCCGAGAACCGTTTTCGCACAACAATTCGCCGCGCTGTTCGAGGCCGCGGGCAATCCGACGTTGCGTCGGGTGGCGACCGCGGCGGAGGTACGGATGCGGGCGGCACGAGCGCCCGGCCAGAAGAACGGAGCCTCGGTCCAGCGCATCAGCGACTGGAAGTCCGGACGCAACGTGCCCGCGCGATTCGAATCCCTGCTGCCCGTCCTGCTCACGCTGATCGACGAGGCGCGCAAGTCCAGTAAGCCGGTGCCGCCCGCACTACTGGATGTGCAGGAATGGCAACGGTTGTGGGCGGCTTCGAATGCCTGGGATCCGGCATCCGAAGCCACCGAAAGTCCCTATCTCGGTTTGACCTCCTACCGGCGGGCCGACGCCGAGTTGTTTTTCGGCCGGACACGGCCGACCGCGGAGCTGGCCGAATTGGTCCGCGCCACAGTGGGTCCCGAGGGCGACGGCGGCATTGTCATGCTGGTCGGTGCCTCCGGCGCGGGTAAATCCTCGCTGCTGGCAGCGGGTTTAGTTCCTGCCATCACCGAGTCGGTCGAGGAGTGGGCGATCGCAACCGTGACTCCCGGTGCCACACCTGTCGCGGCACTGCTCGCGGCCGTTTGCGCGGAATCCGGCGGGGAGGCTGTAGATGGCGCAGTCGGAGCCGTGTCGACTGACGTTGCTGTGCATGCGGGACACGTGGACGACGCCGGGCGCGGAGAAAGCTCGGTACTCGCCAGTGACTTACGGCCCATCGCTGGTTCCGAAAACGCCAACGGTTCCACAAAATCCGTCGCTACTGCGCTCGCTGAATGGGGCACGGGCAAGCGTCGACTCCTGATCGTCGACCAGTTCGAAGAACTCTTCACCCTGTGCCGCAACGAGAACGAACGTGCGCTCTTCCTCGCCAGCCTGGAACATCTCGCGATCCGCGGCGAACGCGAACCGGCGGCCGTCGTTATCGCCGTCCGCGCCGACTTCTACGCCCGCTGCCTCGACATCCCCGTCCTGGAAGACGCTCTCAAACACCGTAGCTACCTCCTCGGCCCGATGCGTCTCGACGAACTCGCCGAAGCCATCACCCGCCCCGCCGAATTGGCAGGCTACAAACTGGAATCCGGCTTGGAAGAACTCGTCATCAGCGAGTTGTGCGGACTCGGCGGCGACCGCAGAGCCTACGACCCCGGCGCCCTACCCCTGGTCTCGCACGTGATGGCGGCGGTATGGCAGCGGCGCGACGGCACCCGCCTCACCATCGACGGCTACCACGCAGCGGGCGGCGTCATCGGCTCTGTCGCCGCCACCGCCGAAAAAGCCTGGAGCGAACTGACCGAATTCCAACAGTCCATCGGCAAACAGGTACTCCTCGGCCTGGTAGCAGTCGGCGACGACTCCCGCGACACCCGCCGCAAAGTAACCCGCACCGAACTGATCCAACAAACAGTGGCCGCCGCCGAGACCGCGCTAGAAGTGCTGGCGCGCATCAGACTGATCACCCTCGACGCCGAATCCGCCTATCTGACACACGAAATCGTCCTCGACGCCTGGCCCCGCCTACGCATGTGGATCGACGAGGACCGAGTCGGATATTTGGAACGTCAACGGCTGCAAGCGGACGCGGCCGACTGGGCGACCGGTGATCGCGATCCCTCGCTGCTCTACCGCGGCGCGCGGTTGATCACCATGCAGGAGCATGCGGACAAGGGCTCGATCGGCGTCGTGGCGGAAGAGTTCCTGGCGGCATCACAGCAGGCACGGCTGCGTACGCAGCGGCGGTCGTCGGCGCGGATGGCGGTGCTGGCCCTGCTCGGTGTGATCGCACTTGTGCTGGCCGGTGTTGCCTTCGTGCAGAGTGGCACTGCGAAAACCCAACGCGACAATGCGATTTTCGCCGGGCTTCTCGCAGAGGCCGACCGACTACGCGATCGAGATCCATCACTCTCGGCTCAGCTGGTCCTGGTGGCGAACAAGCTTCGGCCGGATGATCTCGAAACTCGGGCACGTTTGCTCGATACGCAGACCCCGCCGCTGGCGACGCCGCTTGTCGGTCATGTGGGCGTAGTGTGGGACTTCGCCCTCCGGCCGGACGGAAAGGTCTTCGCTTCCGTCGGTAGTGACCAGACCGTTCGCCTGTGGGACTCGTCCGATCCTGCGCACACATTCGCATTGGGCAAACCGATTGTCGGGCACCAATCCTCGGTCGTTTCGGTTGCGTTCAGTCCAGACGGAGGTCTGCTCGCGTCGGCGAGCTACGACCGGACTGTGCGGCTGTGGGATGTGCGGGCACCGGAAAATCCGATCTCGATCGGCGCACCGATTCCGACCGGGGGTAGCGGTGTCCTCAGCTTCGGTCCGGATGGAAAGGTGCTCGCAATCTCCGGCGGCGATCGTGCGGTTGCGTTCTGGGACATAGCGAATCCAGCAGATCCGCGACCCATCGAGACCCAATTTTCGGACCTCGGCGCCGTATCGTATATCGGGGCATTCAGCCAGGATCGGCGTTTGATGACCACCATTGATCTCCAGCACAACCTACAACTCTGGAACATTGCCGACCCCAGGCAGGTTCGGCCTGTCAGCCGACTGTTCGGTGCTGGCTCCGCCGCCATCTTCAGTCCGGATGGTCGGATCCTCGCCGTGGGTGGTGGCGAAAGTCAGACGGTGTCGCTTTGGGACTTGTCCGATCCGGCGATACCACGCCAGATCGGAAGGCCGATCGTCGTCGGCTCGTCGTTGGTGGGTGCCCCGTGGGCATTCAGTTCGGACGGCAGGCAGCTGGCGATCGGGTTCACAGACGCGAAAATAACCGTTCTGGGGCTCGACAATCCGGAGCAGCCGGTTGTTTTCAGCACCCCGACTATGAAGGACATCGGCGTTGTGCGGGCCCTCGCATTCGGTCCTGGTGGACACCTGCTGACCGGGGGTTTGGAAGGTCCGATCAGGATGTGGTCGCTGCCCGATCCACAGTCTGGTGCGTCGGGCTTCGCCGATCGCATAACCGGGCTGAATATGAATTCCACCGGCAGTGTGCTGGCATATGGCACAACATCGGGAACCGTCGAGATCTTGCGCACCGACAATCCGCGCGCGGTACGTCTGGTGGGCCGAATACCGATGAAGGATCCGTTCCCGGACGTGGTGGTCAGTCCGGATGGACGCACCATATTGGTCAGAGGAATGAAGGAAGGTGCGGCGCTGTTCGACATCTCCGATCCCGTGGCTCCGCAGCTTTTGGCAGAACTGCCGAGGAGTAGGTACGGCTCGAATGCGGCGGCGTTCACTCCCGATTCGAGGTACTTGCTCAGCATGGACAATCCGACAGGGTCGGAGGGGCCGATTCAGATATGGGATCTGTCGGATCGTGCGCGACCGCGTGCTGTCGGCGCGCCGATCGACGTAGCGGGCGGGCGCGATCTGGTGTTGCGCCCAGATGGTCGAGTGCTGGCGGCTATCGGCGAAAACGTGGCGTTGTGGGATATCTCGAACCCATCCGAGCCGCGACGACTCGGGCAAGTATCGACCGGTCGGCCGGAGCGATTGACGCGCGCCGCGTTCAGCCCAGACGGACATGTCTTGGCGAGCTCGAGCGACGACCGGACCATCCGACTCTGGGATGTCAGCGATCCGGCTGCTCCCACACCTATCGGCGATCCTTTGGTCGGCAATTCCGTCGAGGTCACATCGTTGGCGTTCAGCCCTGATGGACATCTGCTCGCGTCGGTGAACCTCGACTCGGAAGTTCGTATGTGGGATTTCAGCACGGGCGTTCGCGCTGTCGCGGTGCGGTATGCGCTCGCAACCGCGGTGTCGAATGACGGGCGGTATTTGGCATTCCACCCCGCGGGCGAGTTCCTGCTGACTGCGAGCGGACCAGGCGGCATCCGGTGGTGGGATCTGGACCCCCAGCACGCAGCGGACCGCGTTTGTGATGTCACACGTGGGTTGCTTACTCCACAGGTATGGCGGGATCACGCGCCGCAGCTCCCATACCAACCGCCGTGCGGGTGAAAAATCAGTGGTGGCGGTGTTGGGGGCGCGGATACCGTTGGCGCACAAGGTCGAGCATGGGAAGGAGGTGGCGATGAGCGAGGATGTGTTGACCAGGCATGGGCAGGGGGTGCTGGTTCCGGAGGTCGGGAAGTCGGAGCGGGCGGATCTGGTGGCGTGGCGACGGCGGGATGCGTTGCGGCGGTCCAGTGCCGCGCAGCCGATTCCCAGTGCGCGGCGGTATCGGCGGAAGGCGAAACATAAGGGACGGGAGCGGGATTGAGGTTGCGTCCCATGTGACCCCGTTTTCACGTGCGAAGGCATGTGAGGACGGGGTTTTCTGTTGTCGATGGGGCAGAGCAGCTCGGACGAGATGGTGGCTCCCGGTGTCAGATTTTCGGCATTGGGCATCTGGTGAGCAACCCGTTTGTGGCGATATCATCGGACAGTCACGAAAGTGGTTCTGCCGCAGGGCTTCACTGCCCATCACCACAAGCATTCATCCGCTCCGAAACGATGAAAAGGCGACCGGCTTCCGGTCCGGATAACTCGTATCCGACTGTGACCAGCCATATTCGGCGACTCTGCCCAGCATCCCGTACCGGTCGGAGCGGTCGCTCCCTACGGTGTGAGTTGTTCGAACCGCGGAGCTGGATTTCGGTCTCGGCTCCGCGAATCACCGGAAGGATTCAGCGATTCGGAGGGGAGAGCAATGTCCTGGAAATCAGCGGCAGCGGAGTCGGCATTCCCATGCCTCTGGCCGGTGTTCGTTTTGAGCTCCGGGCACCTGGGGGTGCCCGGCGGGCTGTCCGAGTAGAAGGGGAGTGCCCTGGTCGATGGTGACCAGGGCACGCTCGGATGCCGTGGCCCCTATGGCAGTGGCCACGGCACAGTCCATTTCGAGCTCGGCGATCGCTTCGGGGGAGCGGTCGCCGAACTGGGCGGGGCGATCGTGGGGCAGGCGATCGCGGGGGTCAGGTGGGTGGGCGCAGTGCGGCGAATTCGTCGGTGACTCGGATTTCGGAGTCGGTGAACCGATAGACCGCCGCGGGGCGCCCACCCGCCCGGCCGGGGGATGCGGTCGCGCCGGTCGGCGTGATCACCTTGCGGCGGGTCAGAACTCGCTGCAGATTCGTCGTGTCGACCTCGTAACCGAGCGCGGCGCAGTAGATTTCGCGCAGCGTGGACATGGTGAACCGCTCGGGTGCCAGCGCGAAGGCGATATTGGTGTAGGAGAGCTTCGCGGCGAGCCGGGTGCGCGCGTGTTCGACGACCGTGCCGTGATCGAACGACATGCGCGGCAGCTGGGAAACCGGATGCCACGTGGTGTCCGAGGGCAGCTGCGGGTCCGCGGTCAGCGGCACCAGCCCCAGATAGGCCGAGGCGATCCGCCGTGGTGCGGGCACCCGGTCCGGATTGCTGAATACCGACAGCTGCTCCAGATGCGCCAGCTCGCGCACATCGACCTTCTCGGCGAGCTGGCGCCGGGCCGAGACATTGAGGTCTTCGTCGTCGCGCAGCCGTCCGCCGGGTAGCGACCAGGTGCCCTTCTGCGGGTCGAGTGCCCGCTCCCACAGCAGCACCGCGAGTTCGGTCCGCTGACCGGGCGGACATGGCCGAATCAGCTCATCTGTCATGCGCGCAGGGCTACTACCTGCGGTGATGTTGTCGGGGAAGCGCCGAACCTGGAACACCGCGGTGAGTGTTTCGTGGATGGTGCTACTATGGGCCACGTTTTCGATTATAAGTCGAAAACCTGGTTTGGTGCGAATCGGCTGGCATGTGAAAAGGCACAAGGGCCGAGCGCACGAGGAGAGGAGCCATCATGGCGACGACGGGTGTGAAGCTGGCGCCCCCGCTGATGGGACAGGTAGTCGACGGTCCGACCGGATTCTCCGGTGTCGAGGCCACACCGGAGTGGGCGGCCGAGGTCAAGCGCCTCGCCAGGGAGCGCAACGCGACGATTCTCGCGCACAACTACCAGTTGCCCGAGATCCAGGATGTGGCCGACCATGTCGGTGACTCGCTGGCGCTGTCCCGCATCGCGGCCGAGGCGCCGGAGGACACCATCGTGTTCTGCGGTGTGCACTTCATGGCCGAGACGGCCAAGATCCTCAGCCCCGAGAAGACCGTGCTCATTCCGGACCAGCGGGCGGGCTGTTCGCTGGCCGATTCCATCACCGCCGACGAATTGCGGGCCTGGAAGGCCGAATTCCCGAATGCGGTGGTCGTCTCGTATGTGAACACCACCGCCGCGGTGAAGGCCCTTACCGATATCTGCTGCACCTCCTCGAATGCCGTCGATGTGGTCGCCTCCATAGATCCCGGCCGCGAGGTGCTGTTCCTGCCGGATCAGTTCCTCGGCGCGCACGTCAAGCGGGTCACCGGCCGCGAGAATATGCACATCTGGGCGGGCGAATGCCATGTGCACGCCGGAATCAACGGCGACGAGCTGACCGAACAGGCCCGCACCCACCCGGATGCCGAACTGTTCGTGCACCCCGAATGCGGTTGTGCCACTTCGGCGTTGTACCTCGCGGGCGAGGGCTCGTTCCCGGCCGACCGGGTGCACATTCTGTCGACCGGCGGGATGATCGACGCCGCCAAGGCCGCGAAGTCGAATCAGGTCCTGGTGGCCACCGAGGTCGGCATGCTGCACCAGCTGCGCAAGGCCGCCCCCGGCATCGACTTCCAGGCCGTGAACGATCGTGCGTCCTGCAAGTACATGAAGATGATCACCCCGGCGGCGCTGCTGCGCTCGCTCGTGGAGAACACCGACGAGGTGCACGTCGACCTGGAAACCGCCGCGCTGGCCCGCAATTCGGTGCAGCGCATGATCGAAATCGGCAACCCGGGCGGTGGCGAATGAACGGCCGCGAACGGAGCGCGACTTGCGTGCTCGTCCGGAGTGGCGGTGCGGAATGATCGCCGGGGTGGTCGGTAGCGATATCGCTGCCGACCAGGTCGAGAAGGGGCGAGGCGCATGAGCGAGCGAACAATCGACACAGCCGCCCTGGTGGTCATGACGGAGCCGAGCGCCAGCGAGGCGCAGGCATGAGCGCCGCGCCTCGGATCGACTGGGAGGCCGCCGCCGATCTGGTCGTGATCGGCGGGGGCGTCGCCGGGTTGACCGCGGCACGAACGGCATCGCTGCGCGGGTTGCGGGTGCTCATCCTCAGCAAGGGCGGCCCGACGGATACCGCAACCCAGTACGCCCAAGGTGGCATTGCCGTCGTCGCGCCGCATGAGGATTCGGTGGAATCGCACATGCGCGACACGGTCGAGGCGGGTGCCGGACTGTGTGACGAGACGGCGGTGCGGTCGATCGTGGAAGGCGGCCAGGCCGCCGTCGCTGCACTGACCGATCTGGGTGCGGTCTTCGATCTCGCTCGGGACGGCCAGATCTCGCGCACCCGCGAGGGCGGTCACAGCACGCGGCGGATCATCCACGCCGGAGGTGACGCCACCGGTGCCGAGGTGCAGCGCGCGTTGAACGCGGCCGGGCTACCGGTCCTGTTCGGTGCGGCGGCACTCGAAGTCGTCACCGGTCGCATCGGTGTGCAGGGTGTGATCGCGGTGTCGGAGAACGGATTCGGGGTCGTGCACGCACCGGCGGTGCTGCTGGCCACGGGCGGCCTAGGTCAGCTGTACGCGCTGAGCACGAATCCGCCGGGCGCGACCGCCGATGGCATCGCGCTGGCGCTCTGGGCTGGCGCGACGGTGGCCGATCTCGAATTCGTGCAGTTCCATCCGACGGTGCTCTACACCCCCGGCGGACTCGGCAGACGCCCGTTGATCAGCGAGGCGGTCCGCGGCGAAGGCGCGATACTCGTCGATTCCGAAGGGAATTCGGTGACCGCGGGTGTGCACCCGCGTGGTGATCTGGCACCGCGCGATGTGGTGTCGCGTGCGATCGCCGCACGGATGCGCGCCCTCGGCACCGATCACGTCTATCTCGACGCCCGAGCGATCGGCAGCTTCCCGCAACGGTTCCCGACGATCACCGCATCCTGCCTGGCCGCCGGGATCGACCCGCATGCCGATCTCATTCCGGTCGCACCTGCCGCGCATTATCAATGCGGCGGGGTCGTGACCGACACCCACGGCCGGACCGCGGTTCCGGGTCTGTATGCCGCTGGTGAGGTGGCGCGTACCGGACTGCACGGTGCCAACCGCCTGGCCTCGAACAGTCTGCTCGAGGGACTTGTGGCCGGTGAACGGGCCGGGGTGGCCGCCGCCGAACGTCTCGGCGAGGAAGCGCACGTGACGGACGTGTCCTTCCACACCATTCCGCGCGCCGCCCGAGCCTTGGTGCAGCAGTCGATGACCTCGCATGCCTCCGTGGTTCGCGATGCCGCCGGACTGGCGGAGGCGTCCGTGCGGTTGCGAGATGCGGTGTCGCACAGTGCGGCAAGTCGCTTGCGTGCCGAGTTGACCACTGCCAAACAGCGATTGACGGGTACGGCGATCGAGCTCTCGGCGCTGAACAGCAGCGGTGCGGTGAGTACCGGTGCGGCGTCGCACGACACCGAAGACCTCAACGGTGCGGCTGCGACACAACGCATCACCGCGTTCGAGGACGCCGCCCTCACCCTCACCGCCCAGGTGCTTCTGCTCTCCGCGGCAGCCCGCACCGAAAGCCGCGGCTCGCACACCCGCTCCGACCACCCGACCCCCGACGATCACCAACGCCGCAGTCGCGCAGTACGGCTGGGCCCAGAAGGTCACCCCGTCCCCGCCCCGGACGGCCTCGACCTCACCACCTGGACCCAGGACGCCATCCCCAGCGCCTCATGACCGCGGCAAGCATGAGAACAGTAGGACGAGGAGTGCACTGATGGGACTGGATACCGGCCTGGATCGTGACGAGGTGCTGGCCCTGATTCGCACCGCTCTGGATGAGGATCTGCGCTACGGCCCCGATATCACCACGGCGGCAACGGTTCCCGCCGATGCGGTGGTGAAGGCGTCGGTGGTTTCGCGTCAGCCGGGCACGGTGGCCGGGCTCGATATCGGCCTGCTCGTGCTCGACGAGGTGATCGGTGCGGGCAACTACGAAATCACCGACCGGGTCGCCGACGGCACCCGGGTCGAGCCGGGCCGGTCGGTGCTGGGGCTGGTCGCGCCGACCCGCGGCCTGCTCACCGCCGAACGCACCATGCTCAACCTGGTCTGCCACCTGTCCGGCATCGCGACCGCCACCGCCGCCTGGGTCGACGAGGTCGCGGGCACCGACTGCCGCATCCGCGACAGCCGCAAAACCCTGCCCGGCCTGCGTGCCCTGCAGAAGTACGCGGTCCGCGTCGGTGGTGGCGTCAACCACCGCATGGGCCTCGGCGATGCCGCCCTGATCAAGGACAATCACGTGGTAGCCGCGGGTTCGGTGGTCGCCGCCCTCCGCGCGGTGCGCGAGCTCGCCCCCGATATCGCCTGCGAGGTCGAAGTGGACAGCCTCGAACAACTGGACGCCGTCCTGGCCGAAAACGTCGAACTGGTCCTGCTCGACAACTTCCCCCTCTGGCAAACCCAAGCCGCTGTCCAACGCCGCAACGCCCAGGCCCCCACCACCGAACTCGAATCCTCCGGCGGTCTGACCCTCACCGACGCCGCCGACTACGCCCGCACCGGCGTCGACTACCTGGCCGTCGGCGCACTGACCCACTCGGTGCGCGTCCTCGACCTCGGCTTGGACATGTAACCGTCAGGCGGTGAGTTCGCGTTCCAACGGCGTGCGGAAGCGGGGGATGGCGCGAACTTCGCCGTACCAGGCGGTGATGCGGGCGGCTTCGGCTTCGATGAGAGATTCCGCTTCGGAGCCGATGTCTTCCAGTAGGCGGTAGACGATTTCGCCGTCTTTGCGCTGGGCCCAGCCGCCGACTATGCGCCCGTTCCACCAGATGGTGGGACCGACGTTTCCGTTGCGGTCGAAGAGATTTGAAGCGTGGGGGCCGAGGTACCAGTCCCGAGACTGCCAGCCCATGGGGGTCGGGTCGAGTGCGGGGAGCAGGGCAGCCCAGGGTTCGGACTCGGGGGTCGGGTCTTGGTCGTCGGCGAGTAGCAGACCGGTGGTGCCGTCGAGATCGACCTCCACCACATCGAGTTGGCCGAGGGCCTTGCGAACCTCCGCGAGTGTCCAGCCGGTCCACCACTTGATATCGGTGATCGGCGCGGGCCCGAAGGCACAGAGCCACTGCCGGACGAGTTCGGCGCGTGCCGCATCGGCGGGCATGCTCGCAATACCTTGCGGCAGCCAGGTTTCTATCGGCGCCCAGGTGTATTGGCTGCTCGTCCAACTCCCGTTCGGCCGACCGCGCACGATGCGCCCCTCGACACCGAGGATCACGAGCACCCAGGTGGTAATGCTGGTGGGGCGCGAATACGCCTTGTCCGGAGCGGGATTCACCTGCGTGCGCAGCCGGGGCACGTCCTTGCTGAGCTGCGCGCCGGTCGCCGCCCCGCGCGCCAAGAGCGCTTTGTGCGTTTCGTCTTCGACATCGGCCAGCCACGCGCGCACATCCCCGTCGACCACACCGGCCTGCTCGATGAACCTGCCATAGGTGCGACGTTGCTTCTCCGCCAACGCATCCGCGCACGACGCCTGCAATACCGGCAACAACTCGACCGGTGCGATGAACATCGTGCGCCGCATCGCCAGCAGGCGCAGCAGCGTCCGATCGTCGTACAGCGCCTTCTCGACATGTGCGGGCTCAGCGGTGAGACTGCGCGCGCCCACTGACAGGTACACCGTCGCTGGATCGGTCGCATGCAGGACGACGAGGGATCGGACGAGATCGGCAACGTCATCGGTGCGACACGCTGGTGTCAGCCGATGCCGCTGTGCCAGCCGGGCCCGCCGCTCCGCCGCATCAATCGAACGCATATGCGAATACTAGCGGTCAGATGCCGAACTGCTGCGGATCCACCCCCAGCGCCTGGCATGCCTCCCGTACCGCCGCGATCTCGTGCTGATCGAAATTCCCGTCCGCATTGCCGATCATGATGCCGATCTGGACGACCGCATGCGCCTCGGTCGGCTTCCCCGCCGCCTTGCCGATCTGCTGCAGCACATGCGCCCGCCCGAATGCCGGATCGCCGACCAGCCGATTGCAGTTGTCCTCGAACAGGTCACGCAATTCATCGGTCGGGAAGTTCTGCAGCACCGGATCGGAGCCGATGAGTCCGGCCACCCGCATGCGCTCGGCCGGATCGATGGTGCCGTCGGCCGCCGCGACGAGTGCGCACATGCCCATGCTCGCGTCCCGGAACGAACCGCCGCGCAGCTCGTTCTTCTTGGCCAGCAACTGCGCTCGCCACTGCGGGGCCTTGTCCATCAGATCCATCAGGCGACCGATATTGGTCGCATTGCTGATGAGACGGTTCAAGAAGGCCATGGAAACTCCCCGGAACGAGGTTCGGACGACAGACGGGCCCGAACTCTGGATCGACATCGCGCACGGTAACAGAACCCACCGGGACACGCCTGCCCCCGAAACACCGCCGAATTGCGTCGGCTGCCAGGCGCGCACCAGATCGAGCAAACCCGGAAAACGGGCGTCGAGATCTTCGATCCGCACCCGGCTGCGGCGCTCCAGTCCGTACTGCCGCTGCCGGGTGACACCGGCCTCACGCAGCACACGGAAATGGTGCGTCAGTGTCGATTTCGGCCGATCGATATCGAACCAGCCGCACGAGCGGTCGGCCTCGGGGATTCGAGCAGCAGTTTCTGCACCATGCTCAGCCGCAGCGGATCGCTGAGCACGCCGAGCACATCCTCCAGCCGCAGTTCGGCACGTTGCGGCTCGGGCAGCGTGGTCGCGACGGTGTCGGTCGATGGCATCGGCTCTCCTGCGGATCGCGAATTTCTCGAAATCGTTTTGCTTGCTACGGCTTTCACGGTCGTCGCACGGCTCGACCTGCCCAAGGGCGCGCGGACGTGGCCCATGGATCCGCATCCCCGCGGTCGCACCGGGCGGACGCACGGCCGTGCTGCTCGGTATCGCGGTATTCGCGCCGGGTATCACCGCGACATCATTCGTGCTCTCACTCGGCCCCTCGCTGCTGTCGAACCTCTTGGGCGCGACCAACCGCGTGCTTGCAGGTGGCTTGGCCTTCGTTATGTTCCTCGGCGCCACCGGCATCCAATGCGCGGTGCTCGGCGCGGTATTCGTCGCGACTCGCTCCGGCACCGTGACCGGACAGCGATAGCCGCATGTCATCATTCCAGCATGAGACACCTACTGCTGACGCTCGGCTGTGCGCTGTTCGCCGCGGTGTCGACGACAAGCCTTGTCGCACCGCCCGTTTCGGCCGAACCGGAATGTGCGGTCACGGTGGACGTGCGACCGGTGACCCTGACAGTGGACGGCGAGGACGCCACCGGCCGGGTATACGAACCGCACCGCTGCGCGGCGGGCGATCCGGCGCCGCGTGATCTGGTCGTCGCGGTCCATGGCCACGACGGCACCTCCGCCGACTACGCCGAATATCTGACGTCGATCGCCCGCCGCACCGCGACCCCCATCCTGTCCATGGACGCCCGCGGCGCGACCAGTGTCTGGCGGACCGGTGACTGGAATCTGTGGGCGGGCTGGCGCGATATCGTCACCGCCACCCAGTGGTACAAGAACGAGCATCCGACGATCGGCCGCACCGTGCTGTGGGGCTGGAGTCAGGGCGGCACCATGAGCGGACTCGCGGTGGCGTACGGTCCGCGGGGACTCTTCGACTACTGGGTCGACAATTACGGCCCCGCGGACGATTTCACCATGTGGCTGGCCTCGGCGGGCGTCGATCCCGCACTTCCCGGCCAGATCGAACGCGATGCGGGCGGCTGCGCCCCGACGGTCTGCCCGCAGGCCTATGCCGAACGTTCGCCCGTTCTCCTTGCCGCCCGGATGAGCATGAAACGCGCCTTCCTCATCCACGGCACCGGTGACGATGTGGTGCCGTACCCGGCGACCCTGGAAATGCGAGCCGGACTGCTCGCCGTGGGCAAACCCACCTCGATGTACACCATCGTCACCGGCCGCGATCTGAACGGCGCCGTCGTCCCGGGCGATCACAGCGTCGGACCCGCCTACTTCGAGGGCGGCTGCGTGGTGGAGCGCCTGCTGCTCGGCACCGAACCCGTCGACGGACCCGACCGCGACTATCTGGTCGACGTGGCCCGCGGCATCGTGACCGCGCCCCCGGCCCCGCCGAACGCCAAATGCGCCGCGTAGGGAACACCTGTCGGTGCGTTGTGGTTCATTCGGGCAGGACCGGATACAAGGAGAGGTGCAATGAAGCCGAATGACCCCGCTTACCACTGGAGTGGCGCGGAATTGGACCTCGACGCGTACTTGGCCCGCATCGGCTACACCGGCGACCGAACCCCGACGCTGGCCACCCTGCGCGCCCTCGTCCACGCGCACACCACCACGATCCCATTCGAGAATCTGGAGTCCATTCTCGGCCGCCCCGTGCCGCTGGATCTGGAATCGTTGCAGGACAAGATGATCCGGCACCGGCGCGGCGGCTACTGCTACGAGAACGTCGGCTTGTTCGCGGCCGCGCTGGAACGGCTCGGCTTCGGGGTGACCGGTCTCAGTGGCCGGGTCACCATGGGCGTGTCCGAGGGTCTGCGCCCGGCCACCCACGCCCTGCTGCGCGTCACCACCGGCGATGACGATCGCATCTGGATCTGCGATGTCGGCTTCGGGTCCGGACCGCTCGCACCCTATGAACTGGTCGAGGGCGGTGAATTCAGCCTCGGCGAGTGGCGCTTCCGGCTCGAACACACCACCGGCGAACTCGACAGCGATCTGTGGGTGCTGCACCAATTCGGCCGCGACGGCTGGATCGACCGCTACACGTTCACGCTGAACCCGCAGTACCGCATCGATTTCGCGGTCGGCAACCACTTCGTCTCCACCTCGCCGCGCTCACCGTTCACCGCCCGGCCGTTCGTGCAGCGCTTCCTCCCGGACGTCCATCACGTACTGGACAACCTCACCCTCATCACCGAATATCCGGACGGCTCCAGCGAAACCCGCGAACTCGAACTCGCCGAACTTCCGAAGATCCTCACCGAGGTCTTCGACATCGACCTGTCCGAACCCGACGCCAGCGCTCTCGCCCAGGGGCCCTGGCTCGCCTGAAATCCGCTCCGTGCGGGTTACCCAGGCTCGTTGTCGTCCGGCACTAGAGTCGGCCGGGTGCGTGCTTACCGGAATCTTCTCGTTCTGTTCGCAGCCTCCGCCCTGGCCCTGAGTGGTTGCAGCCAAGGGCGGGCCCAGCCCGACACCGTCGCCGGGCAGTTCGCCGATGCGCTCAGCCGCGACGACATCGCCGCGGCCGCCGCACTCACCGACGACCCGACCAAGGCATCGGATGCGCTGGGCAAGCTCTACGACGGACTCGGCAAGGATGTGAAATACGAGGTCCACAGCGTGGACAAGAACTCCTTCACCCTCGCCGCCACCTGGAAGTTCGGCAAGAACGAGTGGAGCTACACCGCCAACGGTTCCGCAGGCGATTCCGGCGACGGCTGGAAGATCAAATGGGATCCCAATGCCATCGCACCCGGTCTCGCCCTAGGCCCGCTGAGCTACGCCACCACCTACCCGAAGCCCGCGCGCATTCTGGAGTCGTCGGGCGGTGAGTTGATGACCCAGCAGGTAGTCACCCTGGTGAACGTCGCCCCCGGTGCCGATACCGCCGCGCTCGCCGCGGTGCTCGCTCCCGTCGCCGCCGACATCACCGCGCAGTCGCTGCAATCGGATCTGGCTGCGGCGCAGGGCAAGTCGATCACGGCGGTCACCCTGCGCGACGCTGATATCGCCCCGATCCAGACGGCGCTGGCCGCAGTCCCCGGCGTCACCCTCGCGCCGCAGACGCGCCTGCTCGCGACCGACAAATCCCTCGCGTCTCCGGTGCTGTCCGGCCTCGCCGACCTGTGGCAGAGCTCCGCCGACGCGGCGGCAGGCTGGGCGGTGCGGGCGCAGACCGCCGACGGCACCGAACGCGTCGCCGGTCAGGATCCGAAACCCACCGCGGATATCGTGACCACACTCGACACCGATCTGCTGCGTTACGCGGAGAGCGCGTTGACGCCGATCACCCAGCCCGCCGCGATCGTCGCAATGCAACCTTCCACCGGAAAGGTGCTCGCCGTCGCACAGAACGCGGCCGCCGACGCCCAGGGACCGATCGCGCTCACCGGCCTGTATCCGCCGGGTTCGACCTTCAAGACCGTCACGGTCTCGGCCGCACTGCAATCCGGCGCTGTGACACCCGACACCGTGCTGCCGTGCCCGGCCACCGCGAATATCGAGGGCCGCCGCATCCCCAACGACAACAACTTCGACCTCGGCAACGTCGCGCTGCACACCGCCTTCGCCCAGTCCTGCAACACCACGATGGGCCAGCTCGCGGTGAATCTCGCACCGAACGGCCTGACCGACGCCGCGGCACAGCTCGGCCTCGGCATCGACTTCGTCACACCCGGTCTGACCACCGTCACCGGCAAGGTGCCGACCGCGGACACCCCGGCACTGCGGGTGGAGTCCGGTATCGGCCAGGGCAAGGTGACGGCGTCACCGTTCGGTATGGCGCTGGTCGCCGCATCCATCGCGCGCGGATCGATGCCGCTGCCGATGGTCGTAAACGGGCAGCCCGGCGTGGCCGATCACACCCCGGCGCCGCTGCCGCCGACCACCGATGAGCAGCTGAAAACCATGATGCGCGAAACCATTACCGGCGGCACCGCCACCGCACTGCGCGATATCCCGGGCCTGATCGGCAAGACCGGCACCGCCGAGTACATCGATGACAAGCACGCCCACGGCTGGTTCGTCGGCATCGACGGTGACCTGGCCTTCGCCGTATTCGTCAGCGATGCGAACAGCTCGGGTCCGGCCGTGGCGGCCGCAGGCCGTATGCTGCGTGCAAGACATTGAGCGTCACTGTCGAATCAGCACGGCATTAGCGTTCGGCGCGTGTGGGCGGCGAATATACCCCCGCTGCCGCGTGCCGAGGATTGCGCCCCGCTACACTCGTCGGCGGAACGCGTTGATGGTCAATACGCGTGATGTCACGATTTCGAGAAGGTTCGGAGTAGGCGCCATCGATACCGGTCAATTGATCGCGGAGCACTACCGCCTGGTCGAGCGGATTGGTAGCGGCGGCACGGGTGTGGTTTGGCGTGCCGTCGACGAACGCCTGCAGCGCTCGGTCGCGGTGAAGCAGATCCACATCAAACCCAGCCTGCCCGAAGCCGAGCGCGACGTGGTGCGACAGCGCGCGATCCGCGAAGCCCGCAATGCGGCGCGTTTCCAGCATCCGAATGCGATCGTCGTCTTCGATATCACCGAGCACAACGGCGACCCATGCCTGGTGATGGAGTACCTGAAGTCGAAGAGTCTGGCGGGAGTGATCTCCGCGCAGGGGATGCTGCCGCTGACCCAGGTCGCGCGGATCGGCGAGCAGGTCGCCGCGGCGCTCATCGCCGCACATCACGCCGGAATCGTGCACCGCGATGTCAAGCCGGGCAACATCCTGCTCGACGACACCGGCACGGTGAAGATCACCGACTTCGGCATCTCCCGCGCCACCGGTGACGTCACCCTCACCGAGACCGGTCTGATCTGCGGTACCGCCGCCTATCTCGCGCCGGAGGTCGCGCGCGGCGCCGACCCGACACCGGCCGCCGACGTATTCGCCTTGGGCGCAACACTTTTCCATGCTCTCGAGGGCGAACCACCGTACGGTGCCAGCGCCAACCCGCTCGCCGTGCTCTACGCCGCGGCGAACGGCCAGGTGAGCGAACCTCGGCACGCCGGCCCGGCAACCGACTTCCTGCTGGATCTGCTCAGCCCGGATCCCGCCGAGCGGCCGACCATGCGTGCGGCCCGCGAACATCTCTCCGCGCTCGCCGATTCCGGACCGGTGACCGCCGGATTCGTCCCGGCCAGTGAGGCTTTCGGTCGGCGCGGCGAATCCGCGACCCGTGCGCTGCGGCCACCCGCCAATCCGACGCCGGAGCACCAGCCGACCGCGCGGCAGCCACGCCCGGCGCCGCCGCCGCGAAATTCCGTCCGTCCCGCCAACTCCAGTGCATCGCATCCGACAACCGCCGCGCATCCGCGGACGGCGACGCAGCCGCGTCCGGCGCCGCGCAAGTCCGGTGGCAAGCGCAAGGCCGTACTGGTCGGTGCGACGATCGGTGCGGTAGTGGCCGTCGTGGCCATCCTGATCGGTGCGCTGAATCAGTCGGGCACCAATACGCCGTCGGTGCAAGCGAGTCCGCCTTCGTCGTCCGTGTCCAAGGGGACCACTTCCATGGCTGCCGCGGGCGCGCCAGGGCAAACGAAGAGCGTCGGCACGGCAGACTCGCGACAATCCATCGATCAAGTGGTGGACTTCTACAACAACCTCACCTACATGAGTTTCGCGGCCGCATGGAAACAGTTGACTCCCGCTGCCCAACGGGTCTACGGCAGTCAGTCGGCCTTCCAGGATTACTGGACGCAGAATCGGGTCACGGGCTTCAACACTGTTGATGCGGCCGGTAGTGGCACAGGTACCAACCCAGACGGTTCGGTGGAAATCAATGTGGCCAGCGTGACCTATGCGGGCCAGAACAGGTCGGTGACGTTGCGGTTGATCAACCCTGGCAGCGGCGCCCCACTCATTGACAGCGACACCCGCAGCGGCGACGCGCGCTAGTCACGGCGGCGGGTTCGGTGCGCTATCGGGCAACGGACCGCACCGAGGCCTGCGCCCAATTCGCCAGCAGCGCAAGGGCGGTGGCGCTCGGCGAATCCGTTTCGGCGGTGTGCGTGATCGGCGCCTGATCCGGATCGTCGGGCAGGCGCAGGGTTTCGAAGCCCAGATCGAGTCGGCCGACCACCGGGTGCAGGTATATGTAACGCCCATGGGTCTTGTCCTCGAGTTCGTGCCGCTGCCACATGGCGCGGAAGTCGGCGGAGTTCGCGCTCAATTCGTCCATGAGCGAAGCGATTCCGGCATCGCCGGGATTTCCCGCCATATCCAGGCGCAGATACGCGACCACATCCGTGGCCTTGGCCGTCCAATCCTCCTACAACTCCCGCATCCCCTCATCGAGGAAGACCAGTCGGGCCAGATTGCGTTCGCGGGCCGGTAGTGCGCCGAAATCGGTAATGAGCGCGGCGGCAAGGGAATTCCAGGCGAACACTGTGGTACCGCGGCCCACGATGTAGGCGGGGACGTCGGCGGCCGCGTCGAGCAGTCTGCGCAATCCGGAACGGACTTCCTGTTCGGCCGATGGCTCCTCGCCGGACCACGGCCGCGCCAGTCGATAAAGATGCTCGCGTTCCACCGGATTCAGCCGCAGCGCCTGCGCGACGGCATCCAGCACCGACTCGGAGAAGTGCAGGGTGCGGCCCTGTTCGAGACGCACATAGTGATCGACACTGACCCCGGTGAGCAAGGCCAGCTCTGCACTCCTAAAGCCCGGAGCAGCCCGCGCGGTCAGCGGCTATTATCGTGCGTTATCGCTCGAGGCCGAGGCCAAGCCGATCTGCGAATTCCTGCACTTGGTCAGATAGAGCCTTGTCCAGCGGGCCGCCGAGCATCGCTGAGGACTGCGGCACCTAGCCTCTCGCAGGCCACCAGCGCAAGCTCGAGGTCGACGCGATTGTTCTGCAGTGTACTGCCGCAGGCTTCGGTGATCTTGCCGAGCCGGTAGCCGACGGTGTTCTTGTGGATGTGCAGTCGCTTGGCCGTCGCGATGTGGCTGCTGCCTTCCTCCAGATACACCTTGAGGGTGAGCCGGAGGTCGGCGGCTGCGCGGGTGTCGGCGGCGAGGTCGCCCAGGGTGCTGCGGACGAGTCGGCGAGTGCCCTCGAGGTCGGTTGCCAGGAGAGCTGCCGCGCGGACTCCCTGATCGCTTGCGGCCACCAGGGCGGGGGCGCGGTCGCCAGCGACGCGCGCCACGTGCTCTGCCAGCAATGCGTCGCGCAGGCTCTCGCGAAAGCCCTCGACGCCGTGGCCCCGAGGGCCGACTGCCACGCGCAGGTGCGGGGCGAGGTCGGTGACTGCCGAGCGCAGGGCGGCCAGCATCTGGTCGCGGTCGCCGCTGGGCGAGATCCACCACCATGCTGTGGTCGGGTCCCGGAGCCAGAACAGTGGCTTGCTGGGCACGCCAACAGAGGTGGCCAGCTTACGTGCCGCGCTCTCGAGGCCGGCGATGTCGGCCGAGCCTGCGTGTCGTTCGTCGACCCAGATGACGCCCGCCACGTGAGTGGTGCGTAGCGGGTATCCCAGGGACTTCTCCGTGCTGGCCACGTCGATATCGCTGCCGTCGAGCAGCCGTGTGAGCGCCTCCGCCTTCACAGTGTTGCGGTGTGCGAGCCACCGGTCCCGCTCGGCTTGGTATTCAGCCAGGACGAGCTCCGAGACGTGGTCGATGTACCAGAAGTTGATCCCGGTGAGCTCCCGGAACGCGGTCACTTCTTCGACCGGGTCGCCGAGGATGCTGGTCAGGGTGTCGATGGCCCATTGGGTCTGCATGAATTGTCCCCAGCGATACGCCCGCGCCAGGGCGCTCGGTGGTGCTTCTCGGCGGGCGAGGTGACGGGCGTATTCGAAGGCGGGGGCAGGGGCGCCGAGTGTCTCGAGGTTCACTGCGCCCTGGTAGATGAGCGCGGCAGTCTCGATCTGGATCGTCACGCTGCTGGGCGTGGCGTCGATGGTGGTCTTCCATCTCTTCATCACCTCGACCTTTCCCCTGGCCGTACCCCTGGAGTGGAACATCCTGTTCGGGTTCATCGCGGTTGCGCTCTTCGCCGGGTATCCGAACGGCGACGGCTACAGCATCTTCGACTTCAGCGAGCCCTGGATGCTCCCGGTCTTCGCGGCGGCGCTGCTGTTCTTCCCGGTGCTGGGCAACCTGCGGCCCGACCTGGTCTCCTTCCTGCCCTCGATGCGACAGTACGCAGGCAATTGGGCGTCGGCGGTCTGGACTTTCAAGCCGGGGGCCGACCAGAAGCTCGAGGCAGCCGGTATGCCTGTCGGCCTGCACACCGAGCAGCTGGCGGCACTCGATATTCCCCGCGACGTCCGGAAGATCATGATCGACCTGTTCGTGGCCTGGCGTTCCATGCACAGCCAGGGCCGCGGCCTGATCTCGGTGTTGCGCACCTACCTCGGGGACGAAATAGATCGCCGCGAGGTTTGGGAGGGCGAGACCGGAGCCAATCTGCTGCTGGGCTGGAACTTCGGCGATGGTCACATCCACGGGATCCGCTTCCTCGAGGCACTCCGCGAACGGTGCGACTTCGAGCCCGGAGAGTTCGTCGTGGCGTGGGTCGAGTCCCAGCCGGTGCACAGGTCGCACCAGGAGTGGTTCGTATTCGACGGCGCGCTGGGTGTCACCCTGCGGGGCACCTGGCAAGTCGCGGACTGCGTCGCAGAACAGCCGTGGCTGCCCAATGGGCCGATTCCACTGGAAGTCACCTGGCAATCCGGACGGGCGGGAGCGACGAAGTGACGACAGCGCTCATAGTCGGCAGCGGACCCAACGGGCTCGCCGCAGCCGTGGAACTCGCGGCCGAAGGTGTCGACGTTACGGTTCTCGAAGCAGCCGACGAAATCGGCGGCGGCACGCGCAGCAGCGAGGCGATCGTTCCCGGCCTGCTGCACGACCACTGCGCCGCCTTTCATCCCATGGCCCCGTCCTCGGCCTTCTTCAAGCATCGGGCGCTCGACCGCTACGGGCTGCGCTGGGTGCGTTCCGAGATCGATTGCGTGCACCCGCTCGACGACGGATCGGCCGGTGTGCTGCGCACCTCGGTGGCGGAGACGGCTGTCGGGCTCGGCGCGGACGGCCCGCGCTGGCGGCGGCTCTTCGAACGCAACGCGGCGGAGTTCGACGAGCTGGCCGAGGACATCTTGCAGCCACTGGTCGGATTGCCCAGACACACGGTGAAGCTGGCCCGCTTCGGCTTGCCGACGTTGCTGCCGGCGACGGTTCTGGCGCGGTACTTCCGCACCGAGCAGGCCCGGGCGCTCTTCGCGGGCATCGCCGCGCACGCCTACCAGCCACTCAACCGGCCGCTCACCTCCGCGATCGGACTCGGCATCATCACCGGTGGACACCGCAACGGCTGGGTCGTCGCCGCGGGCTGCACACAGTCGATCCCGAACGCGATGGCAGCCCTGCTCTGCGACCTCGGTGCGAAGATCGAGACCGGTATCCGCATCGAACGGATCGAGCAGTTGCCCCCGGCCGACATCACGATCTTCGACCTCACCCCGCAGACCATCGCGAACATTCTCAGCGACCGTTTACCGGCCCGCACCGAACGCAGGTTCCGCAAGTTCCAGCGTAGCCCGGGTGCCTTCAAGGTCGACTTCGCTGTCGAAGGCGCAGTGCCCTGGACGAACCCCGACGCCCACGCGGCCGGGACCGTCCATCTGGCCGGGTCGTTCGCCGAAACAGTGGCCGCCGAGACGGCGATCGCCCAGGGGCGGATGCCCGAGCGTCCCTTCGTCCTGGTGGGTCAGCAATACCTCGCCGATCCTCAGCGATCGGCCGGTGATGTCCATCCGGTCTACAGCTACGCGCATGTGCCGCACGGGTACACCGGCGATGCGACGGAGGCGATCATCGCGCAGTTCGAGCGCTTCGCTCCCGGCTTCCGCGACCAGGTCATCGGGATGCGTGTTCGCAGCGCCACCGACATGGCGATCGACAACCAGAACTTCGTGGGCGGCGACATCATCACCGGCGCCAAGAACGTCCGCCAGCTCGTCTTCGGGCCGCGGATCTCGGCCTCGCCCTACACCTTCGGCGTGCCCGGCATGTACCAGTGCTCCGCCGCCACCGCGCCTGGCCCGGGCGCCCACGGCATGTGCGGATACAACGCCGCCCGTACCGCCCTCAACTGCCTCACGTGCCATCCCTCGCCGCGCCCGGCTGCCTGACCTACCACCCCTATACCGACCCCAACGACCCATCCCACATGGTGCTCGTCGAGGAGTGGACCACTGCCGAAGCTTTCGACGAACATTTCACGACGCCACATTTCTTCCATGTGCGCGATGTCCTCGACCAGATCCTCGCCGAACCGATGATCATCAAGCGCCTCGTCTCGGCCTGACACCCGTCGTGCCCCGGTCCACTATCGGACCGGGGCAGGCGGTCGTACTCCGCGCCACATCCGGCGACCGCAGCGGATAACGGGTGGCACCGGACCGATAGGCTGGTAGCTGGAGCGGAGCGGAGGATACCGACCGCTCGGCGTCGGGCACGGCGTCCAAGGATCAGGACAGACAGGATCGCAGACCTCATGACATCCCGCATCGAGCTCGCCCGCGTTGATCTGCGCGGCCGTACTCCCTCCGCTGCCGAGCTGCGCACCGCGCTGCCGCGCGGGGGAGTCGACGTGGACTCGGTGCTGCATCAGGTGCGACCGGTGGTGGAGGCGATCCGGGATCGCGGGGTCGCGGCGGCGCTGGAGTTCAGCGAGCAGTTCGACGGCGTGATTCCGGCGAGCGTGCGGGTGCCCGCGGCCGAGTTGGAAGCCGCGTTGGAGAAGCTGGATCCGGCCGTGCGCAGTGCACTCGAGGTCGCGATCGAACGGACCCGCAAGGTGCACGCCGATCAGCGACGCACCGATACCACCACCGAGGTCGTGCCCGGCGGCACGGTTACCGAGCGGTGGGTTCCGGTCGAGCGGGTGGGACTCTACGTGCCCGGCGGCAATGCCGTCTACCCGTCGAGCGTCGTGATGAATGTGGTGCCCGCACAGGCGGCCGGTGTCGACTCGCTGGTGGTGGCCTCGCCGCCGCAGGCACAGCACGGCGGGCTGCCGCACCCGACCATCCTGGCGGCCGCGAAGCTACTCGGGGTCGAGGAAGTGTGGGCCGTCGGCGGTGCGCAAGCCATCGCGCTGCTGTCCTACGGCGGTATCGATACCGATGGAGCGCAGCTCGAGCCGGTCGACCTGATCACCGGTCCCGGCAATATCTTCGTGACCGCCGCCAAGCGCCTGTGCCGCGGCCTGGTCGGCATCGATGCCGAGGCGGGCCCCACCGAAATCGCGATTCTGGCCGATGCCACCGCCGATCCGGTCCACGTCGCCGCCGATCTGATCAGCCAGGCCGAACACGATGTGCTCGCCGCCAGCGTGCTCGTCACCGACAGTGTCGAACTCGCCGATGCGGTGGACGCCGCGCTCACCACCCAGATGACGGTGGTCAAGCACGCGCACCGGGTGCGAGAGGCATTGTCCGGCAAGCAATCCGGCACCGTGCTCGTCGACGATATCGAGCAGGGCCTGCGGGTGGTGAATGCCTACGCCGCCGAACACCTGGAGATCCAGACCGCCGATGCGCCTGCCGTCGCGGCCCGAGTGCGCAGTGCCGGCGCGATCTTCGTCGGTGCGTACGCCCCGGTCAGCCTGGGCGACTACTGCGCGGGTTCCAATCACGTACTCCCGACGGCAGGTTGCGCGCGACACTCGTCGGGCCTGAGCGTGCAGACCTTCCTGCGCGGGATCCACGTCGTCGAATACACCGAGGCCGCACTCAAAGATGTCGCCGGTCACGTGGTCGCCTTGGCCAATGCCGAGGACCTGCCCGCACACGGCCAGGCCGTACAAGCGCGATTCGAGACACTGGCATGACCCCCGAGATCACCGTGCCCGGCTCCGACATCAGCCTGGACGACCTGCCGCTGCGCGAGAATCTGCGCGGCAAAAAGCCTTACGGCGCACCACAATTGACCGTTCCGGTGCAGCTGAACACCAATGAGAACCCGCACCCGCCGAGCCGGGCCCTCATCGACGACGTCGCCGAATCCATTCGCGCCGCCGCCACCGACCTGCATCGCTACCCGGACCGCGACGCCGTCGCCCTGCGCACCGACCTGGCCGAATACCTGACTCGCCAGACCGGCACCGCGGTGCACACCGCCAATGTCTGGGCGGCCAACGGCTCCAACGAAATCCTGCAGCAACTGCTGCAGGCCTTCGGCGGCCCCGGCCGCAGTGCACTCGGTTTCGTGCCGTCGTACTCGATGCACCCGATCATTTCCGAGGGCATCGATACCGAGTGGGTCGAGGCCAAGCGCAATGCCGAGTTCTCCCTCGATATCGACTACGCGCTCACCGTCATCGCCGAGCGCCGACCCGATGTGGTCTTCGTGACCAGCCCCAACAACCCGACCGGACACAGCATTCCGCAGGCCGACCTGGCCCGGATCCTGGCCGCCGCACCGGGCATCGTGGTCGTCGACGAGGCATACGGCGAATTCTCCGCCGAGCCGAGCGCGATCGCCCTGATCGACCGGTATCCGACGAAACTCGTGGTCAGCCGCACCATGAGCAAGGCCTTCGCCTTCGCGGGCGGTCGCCTCGGCTATCTGGTCGCCGCCCCCGCGGTGATCGACGCGATGCTGCTGGTGCGACTGCCCTATCACCTGTCGGTGGTAACCCAGGCCGCCGCCCGCGCGGCCCTGCGCCACGCCGACGAAACCCTCGCGAGCGTCGCCGAACTGGCGGCACAGCGAGACCGGGTCGCGGAAGCACTGGCCGCCATGGATTTCGAGGTGATCCCCAGCGACGCCAACTTCCTGCTCTTCGGTCGCTTCACCGACGCCCCCCGCGCCTGGCAGCACTATCTGGACCGCGGCGTGCTGATTCGCGACGTCGGCATTCCGGGATATCTGCGCGCCACCATCGGTCTCGCCGCCGAGAACGACGAATTCCTGCGCGTCAGCGGCACATTGGCCGATACCGACCTCACCATCCGATGAATCCGCCTGTGGAGGAAGCAAAGATGAATCGCACCGCGCGGGTGGAGCGCGTCACCAAGGAATCGAATATCGTCGTCGAACTGGACCTCGACGGCACCGGCAAGACCGACATCTCCACCGGTGTCCCGTTCTACGACCACATGCTGACCGCGCTCGGCGCACACGCCAGCTTCGATCTGACGGTGCGCGCCGAGGGCGATATCGAGATCGAGGCGCACCACACCGTCGAGGACACCGCCATCGTCTTCGGCCAAGCGCTGGGTAAGGCACTGGGCGACAAGTCCGGCATCCGTCGCTTCGGCGATGCGTTCATTCCGATGGACGAGACCATGGCGCACGCGGCGGTAGACGTCTCAGGGCGCCCGTACTGCGTACACACCGGCGAACCCGATCACCTGCTGCACGCGGTGATTCCCGGTTCCGGCCCCGGTGCCCCGTATTCGACAGTGCTCAACCGGCACGTTTTCGAGTCGATCGCGCTGAACGCCCGCATCGCCCTGCACGTGCGCGTGCTGTACGGCCGCGACCAGCATCACATCACCGAGGCCGAATTCAAGGCGGTCGCGCGGGCATTGCGCGCCGCCGTCGAACTGGATCCGCGGGTGAGCGGTGTGCCGTCGACGAAGGGGACACTGTGACAACGAAATCCGTCGCTCTGCTCGACTACGGCTCCGGCAATCTGCACTCCGCGCACCGCGCGCTGATCCGCGCGGGCGCGAACGTCGAGGTGACCGCCGATGCCGATATCGCGCTGGCCGCCGATGGCCTCGTCGTCCCCGGCGTCGGTGCGTTCGCCGCGTGCATGGCCGGACTGCGCGAGGTAAAGGGGGAGCGCATCATCGGTCAGCGGCTGGCCGGTGGTCGTCCGGTGCTCGGCATCTGCGTCGGCATGCAGATCCTGTTCGAGCGCGGAGTGGAATTCGGTGTGGAAACCGACGGGTGCGCGGAATGGCCGGGCGTGGTCGAGCGCCTGTCCGCACCTGTGCTCCCGCACATGGGCTGGAACACCGTGTCGGCTCCGACCGACAGTGTCCTGTTCGCTGGAATGGCCAGCGATACCCGCTTCTATTTCGTGCACTCCTATGCCGCGCAGACCTGGGACCTGCCGCCGAGCGAACACTTCGCCGCGCCGAAGCTCACCTGGGCCGAACACGGCGTCCCATTCCTGGCGGCCGTCGAGAACGGTCCGCTTTCGGCGACGCAGTTTCATCCCGAAAAGTCCGGTGATGCGGGCGCGCAGCTGCTCCGCAATTGGGTGAACTCGCTGTAAACACCCGCTGGGAGCGACACGGACACCGACCCGGAGCCCAAAGCGCAGCGGAAACGTTGAGCACAGTGGCCTGGGAAACGAGGTAGGACGAGGAGCGCCTGGCGATCACACTGGTTCAAAAGGTTCCTGATTTTGTGTCGGGAGTCGGCTGGGCTAAGCTTCACCAAGTTGCCTCACTGAAGCACCGGATTAACGCCGGAGTGAAGGTGTGTGCGTGTGTTCTTTGAGAACTCAATAGTGTGTCGATGAATGTCAGTGCCAATTATTTATTGGTTCCGGTCCTTTCATACCCCCGTGTGGTGAGGGCTGGACATTTAGTCAGCAAATTTTTTTGCTGGCGTTTGATTTGCTAGGTTTTCGGACTCTAGTTAGATATTTCTGATTCACTCTTCGGAGTGTTTCGTGAGTCTTCAACGGAGAGTTTGATCCTGGCTCAGGACGAACGCTGGCGGCGTGCTTAACACATGCAAGTCGAGCGGTAAGGCCCTTCGGGGTACACGAGCGGCGAACGGGTGAGTAACACGTGGGTGATCTGCCCTGTACTTCGGGATAAGCCTGGGAAACTGGGTCTAATACCGGATATGACCATGGGATGCATGTCTTGTGGTGGAAAGATTTATCGGTGCAGGATGGGCCCGCGGCCTATCAGCTTGTTGGTGGGGTAATGGCCTACCAAGGCGACGACGGGTAGCCGACCTGAGAGGGTGACCGGCCACACTGGGACTGAGACACGGCCCAGACTCCTACGGGAGGCAGCAGTGGGGAATATTGCACAATGGGCGGAAGCCTGATGCAGCGACGCCGCGTGAGGGATGACGGCCTTCGGGTTGTAAACCTCTTTCGACAGGGACGAAGCGTGAGTGACGGTACCTGTAGAAGAAGCACCGGCCAACTACGTGCCAGCAGCCGCGGTAATACGTAGGGTGCGAGCGTTGTCCGGAATTACTGGGCGTAAAGAGCTTGTAGGCGGTTCGTCGCGTCGATCGTGAAAACCTACCGCTCAACGGTGGGCTTGCGGTCGATACGGGCGGACTAGAGTACTTCAGGGGAGACTGGAATTCCTGGTGTAGCGGTGAAATGCGCAGATATCAGGAGGAACACCGGTGGCGAAGGCGGGTCTCTGGGAAGTAACTGACGCTGAGAAGCGAAAGCGTGGGTAGCGAACAGGATTAGATACCCTGGTAGTCCACGCCGTAAACGGTGGGTACTAGGTGTGGGTTTCCTTCCACGGGATCCGTGCCGTAGCTAACGCATTAAGTACCCCGCCTGGGGAGTACGGCCGCAAGGCTAAAACTCAAAGGAATTGACGGGGGCCCGCACAAGCGGCGGAGCATGTGGATTAATTCGATGCAACGCGAAGAACCTTACCTGGGTTTGACATACACCAGAAACACCTAGAGATAGGTGCCCCCTTGTGGTTGGTGTACAGGTGGTGCATGGCTGTCGTCAGCTCGTGTCGTGAGATGTTGGGTTAAGTCCCGCAACGAGCGCAACCCTTATCTTATGTTGCCAGCGCGTTATGGCGGGGACTCGTGAGAGACTGCCGGGGTCAACTCGGAGGAAGGTGGGGACGACGTCAAGTCATCATGCCCCTTATGTCCAGGGCTTCACACATGCTACAATGGCCGGTACAGAGGGCTGCGATACCGTGAGGTGGAGCGAATCCCTTAAAGCCGGTCTCAGTTCGGATCGGGGTCTGCAACTCGACCCCGTGAAGTTGGAGTCGCTAGTAATCGCAGATCAGCAACGCTGCGGTGAATACGTTCCCGGGCCTTGTACACACCGCCCGTCACGTCATGAAAGTCGGTAACACCCGAAGCCGGTGGCCTAACCCCTTGTGGGAGGGAGCCGTCGAAGGTGGGATTGGCGATTGGGACGAAGTCGTAACAAGGTAGCCGTACCGGAAGGTGCGGCTGGATCACCTCCTTTCTAAGGAGCACTTCTGCACGGCACCCCGAAGAGTCGGGGATGGTAAACGCTGGTGCCAGAGACCGTTTCGGAAACATATGTTTTCCGGCGGATGCTCATGGGTGGAACGCTGACAGGTTCATCGCATCAGATCGGAGCCGAGTCTTCGATCGCGGTGAATATATCGACACACTGTTGGGTCCTGAGAGAACAGACGTTCTTTCCAGGCAAGATAACGATCCGCTCGGGTTTTCTGTGAAACCGCCAGTGATTCTGGTCAGGTCCTGAAGTTCAATTCGGTGCGGGTGTGTTGTTTGAGAACTGCACAGTGGACGCGAGCATCTTTGTTTGTAAGTGTTTAAGAGCGTACGGTGGATGCCTTGGCACCAGGAGCCGATGAAGGACGTAGGAGGCTGCGATAAGCCTCGGGGAGCTGTCAACCGAGCTGAGATCCGAGGATTTCCGAATGGGGAAACCCAGCACGAGTGATGTCGTGTTACCCGCATCTGAATATATAGGGTGTGTGGAGGGAACGTGGGGAAGTGAAACATCTCAGTACCCACAGGAAGAGAAAACAATAGTGATTCCGTGAGTAGTGGCGAGCGAAAGCGGATGAGGCTAAACCAGGAGCATGTGATAGACGGCAGTTGTTGTGTTCTTGGGGTTGTGGGGCTCACTTTCTCGATTCTGCCGAGTCGAGCGACAGTCAGAAAAGTGCGTGTTAGTCGAAGTGGTCTGGAACGGCCCGCCATAGACGGTGATAGTCCGGTAGGTGAAAATGCGTGCTCTGTTGTAGTGGGTGCCCGAGTAGCAGCGGGCCCGTGAAATCTGCTGTGAATCTGCCGGGACCACCCGGTAAGCCTGAATACTCCCTGGTGACCGATAGCGGACTAGTACCGTGAGGGAAAGGTGAAAAGTACCCCGGGAGGGGAGTGAAATAGTACCTGAAACCGTGCGCTTACAATCCGTCAGGGCCTGCGAGTGACTTTGTTGCTGTGGGTGATGGCGTGCCTTTTGAAGAATGAGCCTGCGAGTTAGTGGCATGTGGCGAGGTTAACCCGTGTGGGGTAGCCGTAGCGAAAGCGAGTCCGAATAGGGCGTTTGAGTCGCGTGTTCTAGACCCGAAGCGGAGTGATCTACCCATGGCCAGGGTGAAGCGACGGTAAGACGTCGTGGAGGCCCGAACCCACTTAGGTTGAAAACTGAGGGGATGAGCTGTGGGTAGGGGTGAAAGGCCAATCAAACTCCGTGATAGCTGGTTCTCCCCGAAATGCATTTAGGTGCAGCGTCACGTGTTTCACACCGGAGGTAGAGCTACTGGATGGTCTAGGGGGCCTACAAGCTTACCGAAATCAGCCAAACTCCGAATGCCGGTGTGTGAGAGCGTGGCAGTGAGACTGCGGGGGATAAGCTTCGTAGTCGAGAGGGAAACAGCCCAGATCGCCGGCTAAGGCCCCTAAGCGTGTACTAAGTGGAAAAGGATGTGGAGTCGCGAAGACAACCAGGAGGTTGGCTTAGAAGCAGCCATCCTTGAAAGAGTGCGTAATAGCTCACTGGTCAAGTGATTCTGCGCCGACAATGTAGCGGGGCTCAAGTACACCGCCGAAGCCGCGGCATTCACACAATACATCCGCCATAGATTACGGTTTGTGGTGCAGTGGTGTGGATGGGTAGGGGAGCGTCCTACAGCCATGGAAGCAGCAGCGTGAGCTAGTTGTGGAGGCTGTGGGAGTGAGAATGCAGGCATGAGTAGCGAAAGACGAGTGAGAAACTCGTCCGCCGAATGACCAAGGGTTCCTGGGCCAGGTTAATCCGCCCAGGGTGAGTCGGGACCTAAGGCGAGGCCGACAGGCGTAGTCGATGGACAACGGGTTGATATTCCCGTACCCGTGTATCCGCGCCCAATGGCGAATCAGTGGTGCTAAGTATCCAAAAGCGGACCTATCACCTTCGGGTGAAGAGAAGTGGCTGCATACGACCCCTGCTGTAGTAGTCAAGCGATGGGGTGACGCAGGAAGGTAGCTGGGCCAGGTAATGGTTGTCCTGGTGTAAGCCTGTAGGGAGAACGGTAGGTAAATCCGCCGTTCATATATCCTGAGAGGTGATGCGTAGCCGATTGAGGTGAATTCAGTGATCCTATGCTGCCGAGAAAAGCCTCTAGTGAGTTGGTACACGGCCCGTACCCCAAACCGACACAGGTGGTCAGGTAGAGAATACTGAGGCGATCGAGAGAACTGTGGTTAAGGAACTCGGCAAAATGCCCCCGTAACTTCGGGAGAAGGGGGACCATGTCTGGTGAACGGATTTACTCCGGGAGCTGGGGGTGGTCGCAGAGACCAGAGAGAAGCGACTGTTTACTAAAAACACAGGTCCGTGCGAAGTCGTAAGACGATGTATACGGACTGACGCCTGCCCGGTGCCGGAAGGTTAAGAGGACCGGTTAGCCAGTAATGGCGAAGCTGAGAATTTAAGCCCCGGTAAACGGCGGTGGTAACTATAACCATCCTAAGGTAGCGAAATTCCTTGTCGGGTAAGTTCCGACCTGCACGAATGGCGTAACGACTTCTCTGCTGTCTCAACCACAGACTCGGCGAAATTGCATTACGAGTAAAGATGCTCGTTACGCGCGGCAGGACGAAAAGACCCCGGGACCTTCACTATAGCTTGGTATTGGTGTTCGGTACGGTTTGTGTAGGATAGGTGGGAGACTGTGAAGCGGGCACGCCAGTGTTTGTGGAGTCATCGTTGAAATACCACTCTGATCGTATTGGACCTCTAACCTCGGGCCATGATCTGGTTCAGGGACAGTGCCTGGTGGGTAGTTTAACTGGGGCGGTTGCCTCCTAAAATGTAACGGAGGCGCCCAAAGGTTCCCTCAGCCTGGTTGGCAATCAGGTGTCGAGTGCAAGTGCACAAGGGAGCTTGACTGTGAGAGTGACAGCTCGAGCAGGGACGAAAGTCGGGACTAGTGATCCGGCACCGGCAAGTGGAAGCGGTGTCGCTCAACGGATAAAAGGTACCCCGGGGATAACAGGCTGATCTTCCCCAAGAGTCCATATCGACGGGATGGTTTGGCACCTCGATGTCGGCTCGTCGCATCCTGGGGCTGGAGTAGGTCCCAAGGGTTGGGCTGTTCGCCCATTAAAGCGGCACGCGAGCTGGG
The DNA here is from genome assembly GCF_050942345.1 of Nocardia pseudovaccinii. Classification (NCBI taxonomy): domain Bacteria; kingdom Bacillati; phylum Actinomycetota; class Actinomycetes; order Mycobacteriales; family Nocardiaceae; genus Nocardia; species Nocardia pseudovaccinii. Next base: position 7,089,529 of record NZ_CP192074.1, on the reverse strand, counting down.
TTTAGAACGTCGTGAGACAGTTCGGTCTCTATCCGCCGCGCGCGTCAGAAACTTGAGGAAGGCTGTCCCTAGTACGAGAGGACCGGGACGGACGAACCTCTGGTGTGCCAGTTGTCCTGCCAAGGGCACTGCTGGTTAGCTACGTTCGGAAGGGATAACCGCTGAAAGCATCTAAGCGGGAAGCCTGTTCCAAGATGAGGTTTCTCACCACCTTCGAGTGGTTAAGGCCCCCTACAGACCATGGGGTTGATAGGCCAGAACTGGAAGCCCGGTAACGGGTGTAGGTGACTGGTACTAATCGGCCGAGGACTTACCAACGAAGAAGCTACGCGTCCACTGTGCGGTATCTGAAACAACACACAGACACTGCAGCAGACGGTTCGTGAGGGTTTATGCCCTCGGGGACTCGTCGCGTTGTTGTGTGGATAGTTTCATAGAGTTACGGCGGCTATAGCGGTGGGGAAACGCCCGGTCCCATTCCGAACCCGGAAGCTAAGGCCACCAGCGCCGATGGTACTGCACTCGACAGGGTGTGGGAGAGTAGGACACCGCCGGAACATCCTTGCGAAAGGCCCCCAACACCAGTTGGGGGCCTTTTTGCGTATCAGCGCCCCCGCAATGTATTTCAGTGCATCGGGCCTGAGCTACTTTTTGCTACTTTTTGATCGGGCGGCGAGCCTGTAGCTGGGCGCTATCAGCTGCGGCACGACCCGCCGCCCAGCCATTGGCGTTGCCGATGGAAATCCCGCGGTCTCGGATAGTGGGGAACAACGCGTCGAACGCCTCATCAACTTTGTGTTGGTGGGAGCGGAGCGCCGGAAGCAAACGCGCCGGGTCCGGGGATTCCGCAATCGTCGTCTCATTCGCTTCTTCGAGTCGCTCACCGATGCGCGTTGCATAGGCGATAAGGAATGACTTGCGGTATGCGCGGCTTCTGGCATCGGCGCTGCGCTTGGATTCGTTGCCGCTGGCGATCATCGCTCTGGTGGCCTGAACGAGCAAGGAGGTCGTCAGCAATTCGACTGCCTCCAGGTCGCTTTCATCACCGACGACTGTCATGAATCCGAATGCCGAGGCGAAGATCGCGCGGCACCGGTTGGCCTTGGTGACCACATCGACCAGCAGCGCTTTCGCGTCGACATAGGGGGTTTCCAACCAGATCCGGCATGCGCCGGGCAGATCGGGCACAGCGTTGTCCACATCGACGAGTACCCGATCGAGCGCGTATTTGGTCATCAGCTCCTGGGCCTTGGCTGAAAGTGCCTCCGCCTCTTCGGGGTATGACGTCGACTCGGCCTTCGCGAGCAGTCCGCGGACTCGGCTCAGGACCTTGGCGTCGACGGCGTGGTGGTGCGCTGCCGCTTGCGGTCGGGCAGTGCCGGGCAAGGGCCGGATCAGTTCGAGCTTGGGCAGTCGGATCAGCATCGCAAGTGCCTCGACTACAGTCGTGACCGCCTCGGCCGCAGTCAGCAGTTGCTTCGCGGCCCACTGGCCGAGGTGCGGTTCGGGCCCGGACCACCAGATGTCTGCTCCCAGCTCGGCGAGTTGCAACTGCCAGGTCTCATCGATCGATTCCGGCGCGAAAGGCCGGACGTGGGCGGCCATGACGTCGATGAGTAGCGCGATCGCGAACTGGTCCACGCGTCGCCGCGCGACCTGGTGGATGTCTTCCGGCAGCCAGCCGTATTGAAAGATTCGGCCGATGATGTGCTGTGCCGCCAGGTGCGCACCGTCCGCCTGCTCGCGGGTCAGCGGCTCGCGACCGACGAGCTGGTGCGCGAATTGCTCAGCGGCGCGGGCATTCCCCTGCGCGGCCTCCATGGCCGTGGCCATGATCGCATTCGCGATCTGCTCGGAATCCTGCGGTCCACTGGACTGCGCAGACCAGAATGCGGAGCCCGTGGCGGCGTGGTGCTCTCCCGAGTGCCGTCGACGATTTTGCTTGCTCACGACCGATCCCCCTCACATAGTCCGGCGGCAACTGTGCCCACAACCGTATAGGTCGGGGGAGTTGACGTGTATCCGATGCGGCGCGTATCGGAAGCCGTCGAATGCGGGGCACACAGATAGTCGGCGGCTCTCCGGGGAGACCCTGAGCTGGAGGCCGGGGATATGGGGGATGCATCCTGATCTGCCATGGCGGAGTTCGGACCTACGGTTGTGGTGAGGAGGTCGCAATGAAGTCCGTCACGGTTCCGTTGACCGTCATCGGGGTCTATGCCGCGGTTGCGAGCTTCGCGTTCGCGGCCGCTCTCACCGAGACGATTATGCTGTATCCCAATATCTTTCGTGATGTACCCGAATCGCTGGCACAGACCCAGCAGTTCATGAGTGAGGTCGCGGTCGGTGATGTGATGCGCCCGCTCGGTGGGGTGCTGACGGTGTGCGCGCTGGTCGCCTGTGCTGCAGCGTTCCGGTATCGCCTCGCACGGGGATGGGTTGGCGCATCGATGCTTTCTCTCATCAGTGGCCAGTTCTTGCTGTCGATCCTGTACCTGTGGCCCCGTGCGACGATTCTGTTCGACGAACGCTCCCGGCACAGTCTCGCCGAAGTCGAGAGTGCGGCCACCGAATTCCAGGCAGGCGAGTGGGTTCGGATTGCGGCAGCGCTGGCGACCGCGGTATGTGCGGTCGCCGCCACGCTGAGTTGCTACCGCACACGGGTTCTCGCCGCGGTCGACGTGCGGTTCGAAAAGGTGGCTTAGGGACAGGTGCCCGTGGACCATAGCGGCGTCGTCTCCACCCGTGACAGTCGCCAGCCCTCCGCCGTACGAACCGCGTCGAAGCGGTAGACCTCGCCGAGGGTGTACTGCGGCTCCGCCACGGCGGTCGTGGCCGGCGCGAAGGTGGCGATGAGATTCGCGCGCACCTCGGCGGCATCGCCGTGCAGGTCGATCATCACGTTGGTGATGAAGTGCTGAATGCGCTTGTCATCGGAGTGATTCCGGCTCGCCTGCGCGATGAGCGCATCACGACCTTCGGCCCGGCCGCCGGGGGTTTTCGCGGTCGCGTCGGCGGTGTAGATCGTGCGGAAGTCATCGAAGCGGCCCTCGTCCAAGGCGCGGCCCAATTGGTCGACCAGTCCGGTGATCTCGTTGCGGTCCACCAGTTCGCGGAGTTGGTGCGTGTCGTCCTTGCTGGCAGTGGTGCAGGCGGCGAGTAGCGCCAACGGCAGTGCGGTGAGGGGGAGGAAGCGGCGGAACTTGCTCATCGGTCGAACCTTTCGAACTGAATGTTGGTCACTCCAACGTTGGCATGCCCAACGATAGCGGATCGTGGGTTACACCAACAAGTCTTGCTACATTGCTCTCATGGAGATCGCGCACGAGGACACCCCGGGCAGGCTGCGCGCTCTGCCCACCCGGCTGGTGAACCAGGTGGCCATCCTCGCCAACCGGGCGACCGAACGCGCCTTCGAAGCAACCGGATCCCGCCGCTACCACTACGCCCTGCTCGCCACGCTCGGCGAGTTCGGCCCGGCCAGTCAGGCCGATCTCGGCCGTCGCACCCGCATCGACCGCAGCGATATCGTCGCCGCGCTGAACGATCTGGCCGAGCGCGGCCTGATCGAACGCACCCCGGATCCGAGCGACCGCCGCCGCAATATCGTCACCATCACCAAGGCGGGCACCCGCCACCTGGACGAACTGGACCAACGAATCGAAGGCGCCCAGGATGATCTATTAACCGCCCTCTCCGCCGCCGAGCGCCGCGAACTGGTCCGGCTGCTGACCCGGATCCTCGATGATCATGTGCAAGGGTGATCGGGCCCCTATTTCCGCAGGCCGGGGGTAGGGCGCGCGAAGCGAGCAACTAAACTGCATCCGTGAGTCTTGTGCTGCTACCTGCTGTCGATGTCGCCAATGGAGAGGCTGTGCGCCTGGTTCAGGGGGAGGCGGGCAGCGAAACCAATTACGGCTCCCCGCGCGACGCGGCACTCGCCTGGCAGGAAGCCGGTGCGGAGTGGGTGCATCTGGTCGATCTGGACGCGGCATTCGGCCGTGGTTCGAATCGTGAACTGCTGGCCAAGGTCGTCGGCGAACTGGATGTCAAGGTGGAGTTGTCCGGCGGCATCCGCGACGACGAATCCCTGGAGGCCGCGCTGGGTACCGGCTGTGCCCGGGTGAACCTCGGTACCGCTGCGCTGGAGGATCCGCAGTGGTGTGCCCGCGCCATCGCCAAACACGGTGAGCGCATCGCCGTCGGCCTGGATGTACGGATCATCGATGGCGAACACCGGCTGCGCGGCCGCGGCTGGGTCAGCGACGGCGGTGATCTGTGGGAGGTGCTCGAACGCCTCGAGCGTGACGGTTGCTCGCGCTACGTGGTCACCGATGTGACCAAGGACGGCACCCTCACCGGCCCCAACCTGGATCTGCTGCGCGAGGTCTGCGCCGCCACCGATGCGCCGGTCATCGCCTCCGGCGGTGTTTCCACCATCGAGGATCTGATCGCCATCGCCGAACTGGTGCCGGAGGGTGTCGAGGGTTCGATCGTCGGTAAGGCGCTGTACGCGGGCCGCTTCACGCTGCCCGAGGCGCTGGCCGCGGTCCGCTGACGATTCGATGACCGCCAACCGCCTCGATACCGAACTACCGGCTCTGCTCGACGTCGCCGGTGAAATCCTCGACGCGGCGAGCCCGCGTTTCGTCGAGGGGGTCGGCGCGCCGAGCGCGGTGGCCAAGGGCCGCAACGACTTCGCGACCGAACTCGACCTGGAGTTGGAGCGCACCATCTCCGCACAGCTCGAGCAGCGCAGCGGAATCGAGGTGCACGGTGAGGAATTCGGCGGTCCGCAGCTCACATCGGGGACGGCGTGGGTGCTCGATCCGATCGACGGCACCTTCAATTACTCATCGGGACATCCCCTTTCGGGCATGCTGCTGGCACTGGTGCACGAAGGGGAGCCGCTGCTCGGGCTGACCTGGCTGCCACTGCTCGGCCAGCGCTATTCGGCGGCCGTCGACGGTCCGGTGCTGCTCAACGGCGAACCGCTGCCGCGCCTGCCGCACGGGAAGCTCGGCGAGGCGATGATCGGCTTCGGTGCGTTCAATGTGGACTCCGCCGGACGCATTCCCGGCCGGTTCCGTTTCGACCTGCTCGGTCCGCTGAGCAGGCTGTCGTCACGGGTGCGCATGCACGGCTCCACCGGCATCGACCTCGCGTTCACCGCATCGGGCGTGCTCGGCGGCGCGATCGTCTTCGGGCACCATCCATGGGACAACGCCGCGGGCGTTGCACTGGTGCGCGCGGCGGGCGGGGTGGTCACCGACCTGGCGGGGGATCCGTGGACCATCACCTCCGGTTCGGTGCTGGCTGCCGCGCCGGGGGTGCACGAGGAACTGCTCGAAATGATTTGCACGGTCGCCGACGATGCGTGACGCTGCGCACGAAACACAGGGGATGGCAGTCGGCGGGGTGCGTGGATACAGCAAGATTCGAAGAAGGGTGAGCCGATGACGTTGGCGGTACGCGTTATTCCGTGCCTGGATGTCGACGCGGGCCGGGTGGTCAAGGGCGTCAACTTCGAAAACCTGCGTGACGCGGGCGATCCCGTCGAACTCGCCGCCGCCTACGACCTGCAGGGTGCCGACGAGCTGACCTTCCTCGATGTCACGGCCTCCACCGGCGACCGCGGCACCATGATCGATGTGGTGACCCGCACGGCCGAACAGATCTTCATCCCGCTGACCGTCGGCGGCGGTGTGCGCACGGTTGAGGATGTCGACCGGCTGCTGCGCGCGGGCGCGGACAAGGTCTCGGTGAATACCGCCGCCATCGCGCGGCCCGAAGTCTTGCGGGAAATGTCGGAGCGCTTCGGGTCCCAATGCATCGTGCTGTCGGTGGACGCCCGCACCGTTCCGGACGGCCAGCCCGACACTCCGTCCGGCTGGGAGGTCACCACACACGGCGGCAAGCGCGGCACCGGCATCGACGCCATCGAATGGGCCGTGCGCGGAGCCGAACTCGGCGTCGGTGAGATCCTGCTCAACTCGATGGATGCCGACGGCACCAAGACAGGCTTCGACCTGCCCATGATCAAGGCCGTCCGCGAAGTGGTCTCGATACCGGTGATCGCCAGCGGCGGCGCGGGCGCCGTCGAACACTTCGCCCCCGCCGTCCAGGCTGGCGCAGACGCGGTTCTGGCCGCCAGCGTCTTCCACTTCGGCGACCTCACCATCCCCCAGGTAAAAGCCGCCATGCGCGCCGAACAAATCATCGTCCGCTAGCCCGCGCCCCGGCGCACACGAAGCTGACGCAGAACTGGTGACTGCCTCGCACAAGGTGCATAGCCTCTGCGAAGTTCTCAGCAGATATGCGACAGCGTCCGGTGGAATTCGGCGGCGAAACCCTCAGTGCCGTAACGCTGATGCCTGGTGCGGTCGAGGGTTCGCCGATGTTGTTGTGGCCCAGACGGATTTGGTTTCCGAGGCTGATTGTCGGCGTGCCCGGCAGGTTCTCGGGGAGCCGAATCGCATTCGCGCGGCTTGAATTTCTTCGGAGAGTTCGGCCGCCACGCCGGGGCGGTGATTGCTATCTGCTCGACAGTTACCCAGGCTTAGCGACCATGTCCGCCACGTGTCCCGCATGCTCATGGTCATCGCCGATGCTGGTGTCGGCACATGGTTCGGTTCGCTATCTGCGTTGTGTCTGTGGCAAATGGCTGGTTGCCCACCGGGGCGGGGTGAACTTGGTCACCGGCAGGGCCGCCTGCGCCAAAAAGCCTGTGGCCGAACATCTCGAACTGATTCCGCTGCCGGAGGAGTAGGAACTGTCGCGGCGGGTGGTGTTTCGGCACTACAGGATGTGTTCCGGCGGGGAGCCCCCTGTATAACGGTGATATGACTCTCGACCCCGCCATCGCCGCCCGGCTCAAGCGCAATGACGCCGGACTCGTCGCCGCGGTCGCGCAGGAGCGCGGCACCGGCGATGTGCTGATGGTTGCCTGGATGGATGACGAGGCGCTGGCCCGCACGCTGGAAACCCGTAAGGCGACCTACTATTCGCGTTCGCGCCAGCAGTACTGGGTCAAGGGCGAAACCTCCGGCCACACGCAGTACGTGCACGAGGTCCGTCTCGACTGCGACGGCGACACCATCCTGCTCGTCGTCGACCAAGAGGGCGCGGCCTGCCACACCGGCACGCACACCTGCTTCGACTCCGACCTGCTGCTCGCCGACAGCTGAGCCCGAGCTGCTAGGAATTCGGCTGGTCGTCGCGCTCCTCGACCGGCGCCGACCTGCCGTTGGACTGGCTCAGAGTGTCGCTGAGCTGTCTGACGAGCAGTTCGCTGAGGTCGGCGAGTTGCGCGGTCTGTTCGGCGTCGAGACCGTCGAATACCAACTGCCGCACCGCATCCAGATAACCGGGCGCGGCCTCGACGACCTTCGAGTAGCCGTCGTCGGTGAGCACCGCCTGCACGCCGCGGCGGCCGGTGGTTGCTGACCGTTGCGCCCAGCCCATTCGCTCCAGCTTCGACACCACATGGGACAGTCGCGATAGCGATGCATTTGCTTTGTGGGCAAGCTCACTCATCTGCAGCCGATGGCCGGGCTCCTCGGATAACAGCGTGAGCACCCAGTATTCGAAATGCGTCACCCCGGATTCGCGCTGCAGGTGGGTATCCAAAGCGCCTGGTAGACGTGTCATCAGCGCTACGATCGCGCGCCAAGCTCGTTGTTCGTCCGGGTCGAGCCACTTCGTCACTGGGTGCCTTCTTTCGAGCCAAGTGACGTCTTATTGTTAGCGAACCTAGCGATTAACGAAAAGCATGTTCACGGTCACTCGCGTGAATGAGTTTGCCACGACTTCGCTCGACCGTCATGGACTTGGTCCGCGACGTGAGGTCACTCACAGGGCCAGATAGCGTGTCGGCTATGTGTCCTAGGTGACCGTCGGCGTTTGCGGAGTGGCGGCGGGCGGCGTCGGTGCCGGTTGCTTGCCGGGATGCCTGCGCCGCCACCATCGACGGCTGATCAGGGCGGACGCGGCGAGGAAAATCGCGACCGCCACGATGGCGCCGACCAGTGACGCGCCACGGAAGGCGGGCGCGTCGACGTCCAGAATTCGTTGGCCGGCATGTGCGGCATTACTCCCGCCGAGCACGATCGACAGTGTCATCAGATTCGGAATCGCGACGATCACCGCGAGCAACGCGGCAGCACCCGCGAGGAACTTCCCGGCTCGCCGCTTCCAGATCAACGCAGCGAACAACAGGAGGAACAGCGGGATGGCGGTGCCGAGCAAGCCGTACGCCAGCCCCCAGCCGATGCCCTTGCTGAAACTGCCGCTCACCAGCTCGGCGATGCGCTGCGCCCACCAGCGTGGAATGAACGCCGCCAGAATGAAGTAGGCGATGATCAGTAGAGCGATGACCGCCAGTGCGCCGATGATCCGGGTGCGCCACGTGGCCAGCGTGGATTTCTGCCCGTCCGGCCGAACCTCGCTCGAAGTCATGAAACCAGCGTATGCCGGGCAACCAGGAGATCAACGGCGATAGACCTGGTGTTTTTCGCGGTGGTTACCGCGTGTTCGCGAACCGGGCTACTGCAGAGCGCGCTCGCGGAGGAACTTCAGCGCCTCGTCCGCGTGCACATCGGACCGGAACTCGCCGGTGATCACCTTGGCGACCTTGCGATCCCGGTCGATCACGAAAGTCTGCCGCTTGACCGGTGCGAGCTTGCCGAGCAGCCCGCGCTTCACCCCGAATGCGGATGCGACCTTGCCGTCGGCATCGGACAGCAAGGGGTATCCGAGGTTCTGCTTGGAGGCGAATCCGGCCTGGGTATCGACGCCGTCGGTGCTGATGCCGACGCACGATGCGCCCAGCGCCGTGAATTCGGCGGACAGATCGCGGAAGTGGCACGCCTCCGCCGTGCAGATCGGCGTATTCGCGGCGGGGTAGAAGAACAGCACCAGCGGACCGTTCGCGAGCAGCGCATCGAGCGAACGCGGGGTGCCGGATTGATCGGGAAGCTCGAATTCGGGAGCGAGCTGACCTGTCTGCATAGTGGGGACAGTACCGGGCGCGAGGTCGGTTTGCCGCCCCCGCGCTCGGTTCCCGTCACGCCGGAGACCGGAATGACGGGTTCTTATCGCGACTAAGCGCCGATGAGAGCGGCGACCTCGGGATTTTTGATCTCCATGACATCGAGAATTCCGTGCGCACGCAGGAGCGGCCTGAGTTCCCTGATCCGGTCGCTGTGTGTGGCGTATTCATCCGGAAAGTGGTGCTTGTCCAGGGCTTCCAGCGCCTTCACATAGGTGACGAAGGAAGCTAGGGCGTTCACTTGGTTGGAACTCGGTGATCCGCCCGTCGAATGCAGGCCGACCATCCGCGGGGGTTGACCGAGCAGGCCGGAGCCGGCGGCGCGCCGCCCGTCCGGCGCACCAGGTTGCGAGGGGTACATCAGTTGTCTCCTCCCGAAATGGATACCGCGTATGAGATCGAACGGGGCGAGTGTAGTGACGGCAGTCACCAGCGCCCGCAGCACGTCAGAACCGGACAGTCGGTTCAGGAGGATGGGACGCGCCGACAAGGCTGTCGGTGCCGCCTGGGATGATGGACATATGCCTGGCGCGTCCACTCCCACCACCACGACCCGTGAACAGTTCCACCAACTGGCCGCGGAGCACCGGGTGGTCCCCGTGACCCGAAAGGTGCTGGCGGACTCCGAAACTCCGCTGTCGGCCTACCGCAAGTTGGCCGCCGATCGGGCCGGTACCTTCCTGTTCGAGTCCGCGGAGACCGGGCGGTCCTGGTCGCGCTGGTCGTTCATCGGCGCGGGCAGTCCATCCGCGCTGACGGTTGTCGACGGTGAAGCGGCCTGGCTCGGGCACACCCCCGTGGACGCGCCCTCCGGTGGCGATCCACTGGTTGCGCTGCGCGAAACCCTGCAGTTGCTGCAGACCGAGCGGCTGCCCGGCTTACCCCCGCTGACCGGCGGCATGGTCGGCTATCTCGGCTACGACGCGGTACGCCGGATCGAGCGGCTGCCCACCCTCGCCGCCGACGATCTGCGGCTGCCCGAGATGGTGCTGATGCTCGCCACCGATCTCGCCGCCTTCGATCACCATGAGGGCGCGATAACGCTCATCGCCAATGCGGTCAACTGGAACGGCACCGCCGAACGGGTCGACGAGGCCTATGACGATGCGGTGGCCCGGCTGGACCGGATGACCGCCGCGCTGGCCGCGTCCTCGGAGTCGACCGTGTCGGTCTTCGATCAGCCCGACCCGGAGTACATCCGACGCCGCACAACCGAAGAATTCGGTGCGGGCGTGCGGCGCCTGGTCAAGGAGATCGAGGCGGGCGAGGCCTTCCAGGTCGTGCTCTCGCAACGCTTCGAAATGGATTACGACGGTGCGCCTTTGGACCTCTACCGGATGCTGCGCGCCTCCAATCCGAGCCCGTACATGTACCTGATCCACATCCCGGACGGCGACGGCGGCACGGCATTCTCCATCGTCGGCTCCAGCCCGGAATCGCTGGTGACCGTGAAGGATGGTGTGGCGACGACACATCCCATCGCGGGCACCCGGTGGCGCGGCGCCACCGAGGAGGACGACCTGCTGCTGGAGAAGGGGCTGCTGGCCGACGAGAAGGAGAACGCCGAGCATCTGATGCTCGTCGATCTCGGGCGCAACGATCTGGGCCGGGTCTGCCAGCCGGGCACGGTGCGGGTCACGGAGTATCGGCATATCGAGCGCTACAGCCACGTCATGCATCTGGTCTCGACGGTCTCCGGCCGCCTCGCGCCGGGCAAGATCGCGCTCGACGCGGTCAATGCCTGCTTCCCCGCGGGCACGCTGTCCGGTGCGCCGAAGGTGCGCGCGATGGAACTCATCGAGGAACTCGAGCCCACCCGCCGCGGCGTCTACGGCGGTGTCGTCGGCTATCTCGACTTCGCGGGCGATGCGGATACCGCGATCGCCATCCGCACCGCACTGCTGAAGGACGGCACCGCCTATGTGCAGGCGGGTGCCGGCATCGTCGCGGATTCGGATCCGGACTACGAGGACGTCGAATCCCGTAACAAGGCCATGGCGGTGCTGCGGGCGGTGGCGGCCGCGAAAACCGTTCGTGCGTACAGCGCACCTGCGGACGGCGGCGCGGAATGACCGATTCGGAACCCGTCGATACCGATCCGGCCATGCCAGCGGACACACAGACCCCGAGGCGTAGGTATCCGGTCGGCGCGATCGTCCTGCTCGCCGTCGCCGCTGCGGCGCTGTGGGGCTCCTCCCGGATGACGTGGGTGACTGTCTCGTCCACCGACGGCCTGACCGAACCGCGCACCGACAAACTGAACGGCGGTGTCTGGTTCGGTGCGCTCACTCCGTTGGCGCTGGTGCTGCTCGCCGCCATCGCCGCGGTGCTGGCGACTCGCGGCTGGCTGCGACGCATGTTCGGCGTCCTGATCGGTGTGGTCGCCGCGGTGACGGCCGTTCCGGCCTTCGCTCTGCTGACCAGATCCGGCGCGACCGCGGCCCGTGCCGCCACCCTGGCGGAGCTGCCTGGCCGCGCAACCGTCACCGAGGTGGTCACTTCCCAGTTCCCAGCCGTACTTTCGCTGCTGGGAGCGCTGGCTGCCTTTGTGGCCGGTGTCCTGCTGGCCCGTATGCCCGAGGACGCCGCCCGCCTGTCCGGCAAGTACGACAATCCGGTCTTCCGCAGGGCCGCCGCCACCGAACAGGTGACGCGTCAGCGCACCGACGAGGCGGCCGGCGATACGGGTCAGCTCTCCGAGCGCGTGCTCTGGGATGCGCTGGACGCGGGGACCGACCCGACCGAGGAAGCGAGTCGGCCCGCTTCGGCGGCCGACGATTCCGCCGATCATGATCAGGGGAAACAAGGGCATCGAGGTGTCTGAGCAGGTGACTACAAACCCCGGCGCAGTTGCGCCACAAGCAGCCATTTATTCTTTGTCAGCATCGGTGAGACAGCGCCTGGGGGGATTCTCAGGCAGCAAGTCCGTCTCCCCAGAAAGGATTCGAGCCAGATGACGGTACTCGACTCGATTCTCGACGGGGTCCGCGCGGATGTGGCCGCTCGGGAAGCCCTTCTGGACTTCCAGGCGATCAAGGCGGCCGCGGCCGCGGTTCCCGCGCCGCTGGACGCCCGCGCCGCGCTCCTCGAAGACGGCATCGGCGTCATTGCCGAGGTCAAGCGGGCCAGCCCCTCCAAGGGGGAGCTCGCGGATATCCCGGACCCGGCGAGTCTGGCCAAGTCCTACGAGGACGGCGGAGCGCGCATCATCAGCGTGCTCACCGAGGGGCGCCGCTTCCACGGGTCGCTCGACGATCTGGACGCGGTCCGCGCCACTGTGCACATCCCGATCCTGCGCAAGGATTTCGTCGTCGGGCCCTACCAGATCCACGAGGCCCGTGCGCACGGTGCCGACGTCATCCTGCTCATCGTGGCCGCCCTGGAACAGGACGTGCTGAGCTCGCTGATCGACCGCACCGAATCGCTCGGCATGACCGCCCTGGTCGAGGTGCACACCGAGGAAGAGGCCGACCGCGCCCTCGAGGCCGGCGCCTCCGTGATCGGCGTGAACGCAAGAAACCTCAAGACCCTCGAGGTGGATCGCGATGTCTTCGCGCGCATTGCGCCCGGCCTGCCCACCGAGGTCATCCGCATCGCCGAATCCGGTATCCGCGGCACCGCCGACCTGCTGGCTTATGCCGGTGCTGGCGCGGATGCCGTGCTCGTCGGCGAGGGGCTGGTCACCAGCGGCGACCCGCGCGCGGCCGTCTCCGAACTGGTGACCGCGGGCACCCATCCGTCCTGCCCGAAGCCCGCGCGGCGGGGTCGGTGACGACGGTGGCGGCACTGCCCAAGGCTTCCGACGGTATCCACGAGCGCAGCGACCACGAGCCGGATCAGGGCGGCCACTTCGGCGTCTATGGCGGCAGGCATGTGCCCGAGGCGCTGATGGCGGTGATCGAGGAGGTCACCGCCGAATACGAAAAATGCCGCCTCGATCCTGCCTTCCTCGACGAACTAGACCGGCTGCAGCGCGACTACACCGGTCGCCCGTCGCCGATCTTCGAATGCCGGCGGCTCGCCGAGCACGCCGGTGGTGCGCGCATCATTCTCAAGCGCGAGGATCTGAACCACACCGGTTCACACAAGATCAATAACGTGCTCGGCCAGGCACTGCTCGCCAAGCGCATGGGCAAGTCCCGGGTCATCGCGGAGACCGGAGCCGGTCAGCACGGTGTCGCCACCGCGACCGCATGCGCATTGCTCGGCCTCGAATGCGTCGTCTATATGGGTGCGGTCGATACCGCCCGCCAAGCGCTGAACGTGGCCCGCATGCGGCTGCTCGGCGCAGAGGTGATCTCGGTGCGCACCGGTTCGCAGACCCTCAAGGATGCGATCAACGAGGCGCTGCGCGACTGGGTCACCAACGCCGATGCCACCTACTACTGCTTCGGCACCGCCGCGGGCCCGCATCCGTTCCCGATGATGGTGCGCGATCTCCAGCGCATCGTCGGGTTGGAGGCCCGCGCCCAGGTGCAGGCGCTCACCGGGCGGCTGCCCGATGCGGTCACGGCCTGCGTCGGCGGCGGCTCCAACGCCATCGGCATCTTCCACCCCTTCATCGACGATCCCGGCGTGCGGCTGATCGGTTACGAAGCGGCTGGCGACGGCGTCGAAACCGGAAGGCACGCCGCGACTTTCACCGGTGGCACCCCCGGCGCGTTCCAGGGCGCGTACTCGTATCTGCTGCAGGACGAGGACGGACAGACCATCGAATCGCATTCGATCTCGGCCGGTTTGGACTATCCCGGCGTCGGTCCCGAACACGCCTACCTCAAGGACATCGGTCGCGCCGAATACCAGCCGATCACCGATACCGAGGCGATGGACGCGCTGCTGCTGCTCAGCCGTGCCGAGGGCATCATCCCGGCGATCGAATCCGCACACGCGGTGGCCGGTGCGATGAAGCTCGGCAAGGAACTCGGCAAGGGCGCGATCATCCTGGTGAACCTGTCCGGCCGCGGTGACAAGGATATGGACACGGCGGCACGATGGTTCGGGCTGTTCGACGACCACGCCGCCGACAAGGAGAGCCGCCAGTGAGCGAGCGCAGCGAGCGAACCATGAACACAGGGGGATGGCAGCCGGTGGGGTGGGTGAGTGCGGCGTCCATGACGTCGACGGAGCCGAGCGCCAGCGAGGTGCAGTCGTGAGTCAGCAGTCACGCCTTGCGAACACCTTCGCCGCGTGTCGCGCGGAGGGCCGGGCCGCGCTGATCGGCTACCTGCCCGCGGGCTATCCGGATCTGTCCGGTTCGATCGAGGTGTGCCGCACCATGGTCGAATCCGGTTGCGACATAGTCGAAGTCGGCGTCGCCTACTCCGATCCGGTGATGGACGGACCCACCATCCAGGCCGCCGCCGATCAGGCGCTGCGCGGCGGTGTCCGGGTGCGCGATGTGTTCTCGGTGGTCGAGGCGATCACCGCGGCGGGCGGTAAGGCCGTCGTGATGAGTTACTGGAATCCGGTGCTGCAGTACGGCGTCGATCGTTTCTCGCGCGATCTGGCCGCCGCGGGCGGGTCCGGCATCATCACCCCCAACCTCATCCCGGAAGAGGCCGACAGCTGGTTCGTCGCCTCGGCCGCACACGATCTGGACCGCATCTTCCTGGTCGCGCCGTCGTCCACCGAGGAGCGTCTGGTCAAGACGCTGGAGGCCAGTCGCGGCTTCGTCTATGCGGCCTCGACCATGGGTGTCACCGGCGCCCGAGATGTGGTCTCGTCCGCGGCCCCGGCGTTGTGTGCGCGCGTCCGCGCCCACTCCGATATCCCGATCGGTGTCGGCCTCGGCGTGCGCAACGGTGTGCAGGCGGCCGAAATCGCCTCCTACGCAGACGGAGTCATCGTCGGCTCAGCCCTGGTGACGGCCGCGGCCGAGGGACTCGACGCGGTACGCGCCCTCACGGCCGAACTGGCCGAGGGTGTTCGTTCCGCGACCGTCGTCTCCTAGGCGCCTGCGAGAGGGCACGCCGACCGCGAATCTCGCGATGTGGCCGTGCTCCGCTACGGTTGGGGCCGTGACCTTACGAGTCCTCGCAGACAGCGTCCTGAGCAACGGTGCCGTCACCGCTGATGTGCTGGCCTACATTCCCAGCCCGTCTCAGGGCGTATGGCATATCGGTCCGTTCCCGCTACGGGCCTATGCCCTGTGCATCATCGTCGGCATCGTCGTCGCCATCTGGTGGGGTGAGCGGCGCTGGCAGGCGCGCGGCGGGCAGAAGGGCGCGATTCTCGATGTCGCGATGTTCGCGGTGCCATTCGGTCTGGTCGGCGGGCGGCTGTATCACGTTGCCACCGACTGGCAGAAGTATTTCGGCGCCGACGGTCATCCGATCGATGCGCTGAAGATCTACCAGGGTGGCCTCGGCATCTGGGGTGCGGTCTTCCTCGGCGGCGTCGGCGCCTGGATCGGCTGCCGGGTCTACCGAATTCCACTGCCCGCATTGGGCGATGCGATCGCGCCGCCGATTCTGCTGGCCCAGGCCATCGGCCGGCTCGGCAATTACTTCAACCAGGAGCTCTACGGCCGCAAGACCGATCTCCCGTGGGGTCTGGAGATCTACCTGCGCTTCGACGATCAGGGCAAGCTCGACATGATGAACGGCGTCTCCACCGGCATCGTCGACAAGGTCGTGCAGCCGACCTTCCTGTACGAGATGATCTGGAACCTGCTGATCGTGGTGCTGCTGGTACAGATCGATAAGCGCTTCCGCATCGGGCACGGCCGCCTGTTCGCGCTCTACGTCGCCGGGTACTGCCTCGGCCGCTTCGTCGTCGAACTGCTGCGGGACGACGAGGCGACCAAGATCGCGGGTATCCGCATCAACTCGTTCACCTCGGCACTCGTATTCCTCGCCGCCGTCGCCTATTTCGTCTTCGCGACCAAGGGCAGGGAGACCGCCGATCAACTGCAACCGTCGACGGTCTCGCGGCCGTGGCCGTGGCAGATCGGGGCCCTGCGGGCGGCGGGCGCCGAATCCGAGGCCGCGTCGAAGGCGGCCGCGGTGGCCGAAGCAGCGCCGCCGAAGCACAGTGCCGAGAATCCGGATCCGACAAAATCGGAGAACTCCGGCAACGAACCGGATACCGACGGCGATAACTCAACGGAGTCCGAAACCTCGGACGCCGAGCGGGGCAAGGTCGATACCTCGAAAAAGGACGCCTGATCCCATAACGACTTGGGCAACACGTCGGTGCACCGAGTAGACACGCGAACGCGTGTCCGCGACGATACCTGCGGGCGCCCAATTGCCCGGCTAAATACGCGGGGAGGCGGGTGAGCGCCCGTCGAAATGCACGAATGATGGAGGACATTTAGTGACCGACCCCTACCAGAACCAGCCAGGCTTCGGCGGCCCCCAGTACGGTCCGCCCGGGACGGGGCCGGACCTGAACAAGCAGCCCGATGCACCGGGGCAGCAGTACCCGTCGGATCCGTACAACCAGCAGCAGCCGCAGTACGGTCAGCCGCAGTACGGTCAGCCCGATCCCTACGGTCAGCAGCCGGGCGGCTACCCGCCCGCGCCGTACCCGGGCGGCGGCTACAACCCGAACGATCCGGAAGCGCCCTACGGTCGCGACCCGTTCGGCGTGCCGTTCTCGGATAAGCAGAAGCTGACCGCGGGTCTGCTACAGATCTTCCTCGGCGGCTTCGGTATCGGCCGTTTCTACACCGGCCACACCGGCATCGCGATTGCCCAGATCGCGGTCACCTGGTTGACCTGCGGTATCGGCGGCATCTGGCCGCTGATCGACGGCATCATGATGCTGACCGGCAAGGTGCCCGACAGCCTCGGGCGGCCACTGCGCGACTGACCGCGCGACAATCGACCGACGGGCCCCTCGCATCGGATGACGATGTGACGGGGCCCGTCGCCATTTCCGGCGGGCTGTGCGAGGATTCGGCGCACCGTGATCGCAATACTGTCGGTCGGTATCTTCCTGGCGTAGCCTGAGCCGGGTTTTTGTGTCGAGAGAGGGACTTCCGTGCGCCGCAAGCTATTCGCCGCCGCTATGCTCGCCATCGTCGCAGCCACCGGGCTCACCGCCTGCGGCAGCAGCAGCGATCCGAACGTGCTGAAGGTCGGCACCGAAGGCACCTACTCGCCGTTCAGCTACCAGGGCTCCGACGGCAAGCTCACCGGCTACGACATCGAGGTGATCCAGGCGGTCGGCGACAAAATCGGCAAGAAGATCGAGTTCGTGCAGACGCCGTGGGACGCGATCTTCGCCGGTCTCGAGTCCAAGCGCTTCGACCTGGTCGCCAACCAGGTGTCGATCACCGACGAGCGCAAGGCCAAGTACGCCCTGTCGCAGTCCTACACCACCTCCGAGGGCGTGATCCTCACCCGCGCGGACAGCAACAACATCACTTCGCTCGGGGACCTGAACGGCAAGACCAGCGCGCAGTCGGCGACCAGTAACTGGGCCAAGGTCGCCCAGGGCGCGGGCGCGAAGGTCGAGGCGGTGGAGGGCTTCGTGCAGGCGGTCCAGTTGCTGAAGACCGGCCGCGTCGACGCGACCGTCAACGACAGCCTGGTCGCGCTCGACTACATCAAGAAGAACGGCGACACCGGCGTCAAGATCGCCGCCAAGGCCGGTGAGGTCAGCAACCAGGCGTTCGCCGCCCGCAAGAACGACGCGCTGATCGGCCAGGTGAACACCGCGCTGGACCAGCTGCGCGCGGACGGCACGCTGGCCAAGATCTCGGAAAAGTACTTCGGCACCGACGTCAGCAAGTAACCGTCCGTGGATCCCGCAACCAGGGAGCTGATCTGGCACAACCTGTGGCCGATGTTGCAGGCCACGATCGACAAGACCATCCCGCTCACCGCCATCAGCTTCGTCATCGGTCTGGTCATCGCGTTGTTCGTGGCGCTGGCGCGGATGTCACCGCTGTGGTTCCTCTCGGCGCCCGCCAGGTTCTACATCTCGATCATTCGGGGCACGCCGCTGCTGGTGCAGCTGTTCATCGTGTTCTATGCGCTGCCGCAGTTCGATATCGTCATCGATCCGTTCCCGGCAGCGGTGATCGCCTTCAGCCTCAATGTCGGCGGTTACGCCGCCGAGGTGGTGCGCGCCGCCATCCTGAGCGTCGCGGAAGGGCAGTGGGAGGCGGCCAAGGCGCTCGGCATGTCGTATGCGCAGGAGTTGCGGCTGATCATCCTGCCGCAGGCCGCGCGCATCGCCGTGCCGCCGCTGTCCAACACCCTCATCTCTCTGGTGAAGGACACCTCGCTGGCCTCGACCATCCTGGTGACCGAACTCCTGCGCACCGCGCAGCTGGCCGCGGCGCCCACCTTCGACTTCTTCGCTCTGTACGGCGTCGCCGCGTTGTATTACTGGGTGATCTGTCTGGTCCTCGGCTTCGGCCAGACCCGGCTGGAAACTCGGCTGTCCCGGCATGTCGCCCGCTGACGAGGCCCGTTTGTACTTTCCACTAAGCCTTCGTACATATTTTTCACCTAGCTTTCACCGAGGCCACAGCAGGCTAGGGGCACTACACGGGACTAGGCTCTACTCGTGATGCGACGGACGAAGATTGTGTGCACTCTCGGCCCAGCGACCGCTACCGAGGAACGTATTCGGGAACTCGTCGAGAGCGGCATGGATGTGGCGCGGCTGAATTTCAGCCATGGCGAGCACTCCGACCATGCCGAGAACTACAAGAAGGTGCGGCAGGCCTCGGACCATGTCGGCCGGGCGGTCGGCATTCTCGCGGACCTGCAGGGGCCGAAGATCCGGCTGGGCCGCTTCACAGAGGGCAAGACCGTATGGGCCAACGGTGAAGAGGTCCGCATAACCGTCGACGAGATCGATGGCACCCACGATCGCGTCTCCACTACCTACAAAGAGCTGGCCAAGGACGCCAAACCGGGCGACCGCCTGCTCATCGACGACGGCAAGGTCGGCGTCACCGTCATTCGGGTCGAGGGCAACGATGTCGTCTGCCGGGTGACCGAGGGCGGACCGGTCAGCAATAACAAGGGTGTCTCGCTGCCGGGGATGGACGTCTCCGTGCCCGCGCTGTCGGAGAAGGACATCGAGGACCTCGAATTCGCGCTCAAGCTCGGCGTGGACTTCATCGCGCTGTCCTTCGTGCGTTCACCCTCGGATGTCGAGTTGGTGCACGACGTGATGGACCGGGTCGGCCGCCGCGTTCCGGTGATCGGCAAGTTGGAGAAGCCGGAGGCCATCGACAATCTCGAGGCCATCGTGCTGGCCTTCGACGCGGTCATGGTCGCCCGCGGCGACCTCGGCGTCGAACTCCCGCTCGAGCAGGTGCCGATCGTGCAGAAGCGGGCCATCCAGATGGCTCGCGAGAATGCCAAGCCGGTCATCGTCGCCACCCAGATGCTGGAGTCGATGATCGAGAACTCCCGCCCGACCCGCGCCGAAGCCTCCGATGTTGCCAATGCGGTGCTCGACGGCGCCGATGCGGTGATGCTGTCGGGCGAGACCTCGGTCGGCGCGTATCCGATCGAGACGGTTCGCACCATGGCGCGCATCGTGCACGCGGTGGAGACCGAATCCACCCGGGTGCCACCGCTGACCCACGTGCCGCGCACCAAGCGCGGTGTCATCTCCTACGCCGCCCGCGATATCGGCGAGCGGCTCAATGCCAAGGCGCTGGTCGCCTTCACCCAGTCCGGCGATACGGTTCGCCGACTGGCGCGTCTGCACACCCCGCTGCCGTTGCTGGCGTTCACCCCCCTTCCCGAAGTGCGCAGCCAGCTGTCGCTCACCTGGGGCACCGAAACCTTCATCGTCCCGACGGTGGACAGCACCGATGCGATGATCCACCAGGTGGATGTAGCACTTCTGTCCATGGAGCGATACCAAAAAGGTGATCTGGTGGTAATCGTGGCAGGCTCCCCGCCCGGTACTGTCGGCTCCACCAATCTGATCCATGTGCACCGTATCGGTGAGGAGGACCATTAGCCGTGAGTGCTTCGCTAGGTGGTGCTGTCGGCCTTCGGGCCGCAGCGGGTACCGACCTCGGCGTGCTGCTCGGACTGCTCGATCTGGAACAGGTCGACGAGGATGTCTTCGTCGGCCAGCATCCGGAGAAGGTCTGGAGCCGCACGTTCGGCGGTCAGCTGGTTTCGCAGGCGATCATGGCGGCGGGACGGACGGTCGACGGCGACCGTCCGTTGCACGCCGTCAACGCGCATTTCGTGCGTGGTGGCGATGTGAAGAAGCCGATCGAATATCAGGTCGACCGCCACCGCGACGGACGCTCGCTGGCCAACCGCACGGTCACCGCGACCCAGGACGGTCAGGAGCTGTTCGTCATGCTCGCCGCGTTCCAGGATTGGGGCAAGGGGCTCGAGCACGCGCACGCCCAGCCGGAAGTGCCGGACCCGGAGACGCTGCCGCGCGTCGAGGAGAGCTTCGCGGGCTTGGAAGACAAGCTGGAAATGTTCGTCAAGGCGCCGCATCCGATCGATATGCGGTACACCAATGACCCGGCCTGGATCCTGAAGGGCACGGGGGAGCGGCTCAATCACAACCGCGTGTGGATGCGGGCCGATGGCAGGCTGCCCGACGATCCGCTGATTCACGTTGCGACGCTTGGCTATTCGTCCGACACCACGGTGCTCGATTCGATCATCACCACGCACGGCCTGTCCTGGGGTCTGGACCGCATCGTGGCCGCGACGATCAACCATTCGATCTGGTTCCACCGTCCGTTCCGCTTCGACGATTGGGCGCTCTACGCCACCGAATCCCCGGTGGCCGCTGGTTCGCGTGGGCTGGCCACGGGCCGATTCTTCTCCCGCAGCGGCGAATTGCTCGCCACCACGGTCCAGGAAGGCATTATCCGCCACTTCCCCGCACGGCGCTGATACCGCGAAACCGAGCGCAAATCATAGGGATTCGCGCTCGGTTTCGAAGTCGAAGCTGTCGCGGCGCTGCACTCGGATGGTTCGCGGGATCTCCGGATCCATTGGGCAGCTTGCTGTTTCCAACATCAGGCGCTTTTCCAGCGCGCTCAGGCTCGGTGCGGTCAGATCGCGCGGCGCGCCGACCAGGCTGAGTGCGATCTCATAGGTGCGTCTGGCGCCCTGCTCCTGGCCGGGATGCTCTACCCGCCACTGGGTTTCGAGTAGTAGGTGTTCCGGTGCGTCGGGCTCGACGGGCAGTGTGAAGCGCCAGGCGAAGACATCGCGGTCTTGGAGGTGGTCGTCCACCACCTCCCGCACCGAATCGACGACGCGATCGAGGGTTTCCGGTGTCACATAAACATGGAGCGAAACATCCGAAATTCGTTTCGGCATGTCTGATTCCTGTCGTGTGTCGAACCATCAACGGCGGAAGTTATTCCGCGCGCGAGTGTAATCCCTTTACCCGCTGATCGGACACCGGGCCCTGCGTGTCACCGGATCCGCTGGGCGGCAAGGAAGGCGGCCAGCGGCGCGGGACGCGCTCCGGGGGCCACCACGAGGCCGGGGCGTTCGTCCTCGTCCGGCCTTTGCTGTTCGTGCGGCGCCAACGCCAGCAGCAGCGGCACCAATGCCTCGGCGATGCGGTCGCCCACCTCGCAGAACGCGGCCTCCGACAGTCCGACCGGGTCGGCGATATTCTCCCGGCCGACGAGTGCGAGATCGTGGCGGGCGCTGTGCAGATCGGCGATCGTCTCGGCGCCGGTGACCTTGGCGATGCGATGCGCCTCCAAGAGGGTGAAGGTGCGCGATCCGGCACCGAACGCCATCTGCGCCGCCTGATCCCGGATCTGCTCGGTCATGGCGAGCACCAGATCCGCGCGGTCGATCAGCTCCGGCTTGAGTTTGCGTGCCCGGAAATGGTCGGCGCCCGCGCCGAGCCCCTCGATCGTCCGCGCGGCGAGCGGTTCGATCGGAAAGCCAACCAGCGCACGGGTTCCCGCACTCTCCGCGGTGAGCCCGGGCAGGTTGTATTCGACCGCTACGGCGCGGGTGAGCCGCTCGGCGATTACCGAACGGCAGACATTGCCGTTGCAGACGAACAGGACGTGCATGCGGATACGGTAGGCCGCGCACGGGCCGACCAGAAGGCTGTCCAGATCGAATCACAGCCCGCGGAACATATATTCATCTGCTGGTCAAGTGCCGTACACGAAGTACGCCCCGCTATTCGGATAGACGCTCGATACGCGTTGCCGCTAGGTGGTCGATCGGTAATCGAGGTCTGGGCGTCCTGCTGAAGGTACCCGGCGCGCGC
The DNA here is from genome assembly GCF_050942345.1 of Nocardia pseudovaccinii. Classification (NCBI taxonomy): domain Bacteria; kingdom Bacillati; phylum Actinomycetota; class Actinomycetes; order Mycobacteriales; family Nocardiaceae; genus Nocardia; species Nocardia pseudovaccinii. The sequence continues at coordinate 7,067,277 of NZ_CP192074.1, read as the reverse complement.
GGTTTCAACCATCACAGTATTGCCACGGTTGGGGATCGGATTTACTCGGACTCCCCACGGTAGTAAGCGGATTCGGCGACGACCGGCGCCGTCTTGTCCGCTTCACCGTGTACCCGCCCTCGGGTCGTGAACATCCGGCCGCGCGAGGCCACGACGGGTGCGAACCGCGGTAGGCCGGAGGCGGCTTCCATATCGTCGTACATCGCGTCGATACCGCCACGCATGAAGTAGGCCTCGTGCCAGAACCCGGTCCCGCCGGAGTCGCGCAAGAACTTCTGCCACCAATCCCGATGCGGCGCAGAGCGTGTCCACTGTTCCAGCGAATCCAGATCGCGCCAATACTGCCGCGCCCCCCAATGCGGCGGAAACAGCGCCCAGATCACGTCCTCGTGCAGCAGCAGCCCGTCGGGCCGATCCTTGTGCGACCGATACAGTTTCGGGCCAAGACCGAGCAATCGCAGGATCCCGCGAGGCTTGCGCACGCGCATCCCGAGATAGATGACGACCAGATCCGGATATCCGGACAGATCGACAGTGGTCCTGTTCACCCGCATCGAGGCACCTCCGCATCGGGCCGCCCACTGCAAACCCTACGCCGGAAAAACGAGACAGCCCGCGCCCTAGTTCGATCGCCACCCGGGCGGGCCTCAGAGCGACGGCCCATGCTCTCCAACAGCATAGGCCGTCTGCCACTTGGTGCCGATTGTGGGACTCGAACCCACACGTCCTTTCGGACAACGGTTTTTGAGACCGTCGCGTCTGCCAGTTCCGCCAAATCGGCGCACCGGTGGAAAAGCATAGCGGGTCACTGTCGAAAATCACGAATGGGCTGGGTCAGAAGTGATCGACGCCCGGTTTGCGCAGGGTATATGGGTTGTATGCGGAACTGAAAGGTACTCTTTACATCACTCGACGGCGATTGTTGGGCGTTGGACCGGTGCCCGGACCGCGGCCACTCATTCGCATGTCGGGACACGGCATCGGAACCAGAGGGGTCTACCTATGAGCAACACAGCAGGGGGCGCCGGCACGAAGCGGGACGCCGGGGCGAAGCGGGTCGTCGTCGCGGAAGACGAAGCGCTCATCCGCATGGATCTGGTGGAGATGCTGACCGAAGAGGGCTATCAGGTCGTCGGTGAGGCGGGCGACGGCCAGCAGGCGGTGGATCTGGCGGTGGAGCATCGGCCGGATCTGGTCATCATGGATGTGAAGATGCCGCGACGCGACGGCATCGATGCCGCGGCCGAGATCGCATCGAAACGCGTTGCGCCGGTTGTGATTTTGACCGCATTCAGTCAGCGCGATCTGGTCGAGCGGGCGCGCGACGCCGGTGCGATGGCGTATCTGGTCAAGCCGTTCACGAAGTCGGATCTGGTGCCTGCCATCGAATTGGCGGCCAGCCGCTTCCACGAAATCACGGCACTGGAGAGCGAGGTCGCCAACCTGGCCGACCGCCTCGAGACGCGCAAGCTGGTCGAGCGGGCCAAGGGCGTGCTCATGCAGACCCAGGGGTTGTCGGAGCCGCAGGCATTCAAGTGGATTCAGCGCACGGCGATGGACCGCCGCACTACCATGAAGGCGGTAGCCGAGGTCGTGCTGGAAAATCTCGCCCCGAAGTAGGCCCGTCCTTGCGCCTCGGCCGTTCAAGGCCGGAAATTTTACTTTCCGGAAACCCGATCGCGATGAAAAATTCGAAACGAAGTCGATCGGATGATCCGAATGTGATGCGCAGCTAACGTACCAACGCTATGTTCTGACCGGGCTGACGTGGTCGGCCTCCTCGGAGGAGAGCCCGGGGGAGCACAGGACGTAGAGGTGAAACGTGCTTAGTTCGACATGGCGCAGTCGTTCGATGCGGGGCGCATTGGCCATCGGTGCCGCCGCCGCGCTCGTGCTGACGGGGTGTAGCGATAAATCGACCGACGGTGGTTCGGGCACCTCCGGCACCAGCGGCGCGGGCGGTCTGAAGATCCAGCCGGTCATGCAGATCGACGCCAACGGCAAGCAGGTGCCGAAGTCGGACAGCGCCTCGGCCGCCGACCCGGCGGGCGACGGTAAGGCCACCTGCCCTGCGGGCACCGCGATCGCCATGGCGGGCGCGCTCACCGGTCCGGACGCGGCCCTCGGCATCAATATCGTCGACGGCGTGAAGCTCGCGCTGGACAAGCACAACAAGGCCAACCCGGGCTGCAAGATCGAGCTCAAGCAGTTCGACACCGAGGGCGACCCGCAGAAGGCCACCCAGGTCATCCCGCAGATCGTCAACGACAAGTCGATCATCGGCCTGGTCGGTCCGGCGTTCTCCGGTGAGACGAAGGCGACCGGCAAGATCCTCAGCGACGCCGGCCTGGTCTCGACGACCGCCTCGGCCACCAATGAGACGCTGACCCAGAACGGCTGGACCAGCTTCTTCCGCGGCCTGGCCAATGACGGTGTGCAGGGTCCGTCGGTGGGCAAGTACCTGGTCAACACCGCAGGCTACAAGAAGGTCTGCGTCATCCAGGACAACACCGATTACGGCACCGGTCTGGCCAAGACGATCATCGAGGGCCTCGGTTCGGCCAACGACGCGTCCTGCAATGCCAGCATCAAGAAGGGCGACAAGGACTTCTCCGCCACGGTCACCAAGATCGCGAGCGCCGCGCCGGACGCCGTCTTCTACTCCGGCTACTACTCCGAGGGCGCCCCGCTGGCCCAGCAGCTGAAGTCCGGTGGCGTGAAGGCGGTCTTCGTCTCAGCCGACGGCACCAACGATCCGCAGTTCGTCGCCCAGGCCGGCAGCTCGGCCAAGGGTGCGGTGCTGTCCTGCCCGTGTGGTCCGGCGCCGGATAAGTTCACGGCGGATTACAAGGCGCTCAACGGCGCGGAGCCCGGTGTTTACTCGGTCGAGGGCTACGATCTGACCACGATCCTGGCCAAGGGCATCGATGGCGGCAAGCTGACCCGTCCCGACCTGCTGGAGTACGTGCGGTCCTACGACGGCCCCGGTCTTGCGCGGCAGTACAAGTGGAACGCGACCGGTGAACTGTCCAACGCACTGATCTGGATCTACGAGGTCAAGTAGCCCTAGACAATCCGCGCGGCGGCACGTACGGGGGTTCGTGGAATCCCCGTACGTGCCGCCGTGTCGGGTGGGCGAATGAATGAGGGCAAAAGACGAATGACATCAACGGCATTGGCCGGTGTAGCACAACTCGCCGGCGGTTCGATCGACTTCAACTACCACGGAGTGATCGATAACTTCTGGCGACTGACCGTCGACGGGGTGACCTACGGCTCAATCTATGCCTTGGTCGCCGTGGGCTATACCCTGGTCTACGGCGTATTGCGGCTGATCAACTTCGCCCATTCGGAAATATTCATGCTCGGCATGTTCGGCCAATTGGTCGGACTCATGCTGTTCGGATTCGTGGCGAATCCCGATGTGTACACCCAGGGCATCATCCTCACGGTCACCTATCTCGCGTTGGCGATGATCATCGGCATGCTGGTATCCGGTGGCGCCGCGGTCGGATTGGAGCGCGTGGCCTATCGGCCATTGCGCAAACGCGGGGCCAAACCGCTCAGCTTCCTCATCACGGCGATCGGTATGTCGTTCGTGATCCAGGAATTCGTGCACTTCATCCTGCCGAAGATCAATCCCAAACTCGGCGGCACCAATGCGCAGCAGCCGATCAAGCTGGTCGAGCCGAGCGTGCAGTTCAGTTTCTTCGGCGCCGAAGTCGACAACATCAAACTTCTGATCGTGCTCGCGGCGATCGCGCTGGCGATCGTGACCGAGGTGCTGATCAACCGGACCAAATTCGGACGCGGCATCCGTGCCGTCGCCCAGGATCCCGATACCGCGACGCTGATGGGCGTTTCGCGGGAGCGGGTCATCATGTTGACCTTCTTCATCGGCGGTGTACTCGCCGGTGCGGCAGCGCTGCTGTATGCGATCAAGATCCCGCAGGGCATCATCTACTCCGGCGGATTCATCCTGGGCATCAAGGCATTCAGCGCCGCGGTGCTCGGCGGCATCGGCAATCTGCGCGGTGCACTGCTCGGCGGCATCCTGCTCGGTGTGGTGGAACAGTACGGCCAGTCGCTGCTCGGGTCGGAGTGGCGCGATGTCGTCGCGTTCGTCGTGCTGGTGCTGGTGCTGATGGTGCGCCCGACCGGCATCCTCGGTGAGAGTCTCGGGAGGGCCCGCGCATGACCGACTCGACCAAAACCCCGGACTCGGTACCCGAGACGACCAAGGCGGCCCCGCCCAAACACGGTGTCGGAGACGCGATTCGGACCTGGTGGGACGGCCTGAGCCGCCCCGCGCAATGGGGTGTCGGCGTGCCGATCCTCATTCTGCTCGCACTGCTTCCACTGTTCCCGCCGCCGCTGCTGGATACTCCCGGCTACAACTTCGGTCTGGTCATGGCGCAGGTCGCGATGTACGCGCTGATCGCCATCGGCCTGAATGTCGTTGTCGGGCAAGCGGGTCTGCTCGACCTCGGCTATGTCGGCTTCTACGCCATCGGCGCGTATACGGTCGGCCTGCTCACCAGTCCGAACAGTCCGTGGAATCAGACCGACGGCGGCTGGCTGAATCCGACCTGGGCCTGGATGGCCTGTCTGCCGATCGCGGTCGCGGTGACGGCCATCTCCGGCATCATCCTCGGCACCCCGACGCTGCGGCTGCGCGGTGACTATCTGGCGATCGTGACCCTGGGCTTCGGTGAGATCGTGCGGCTGCTCGCCGACAATCTCTCCGATATCACCAATGGCAGCCTGGGTTTGTCCGGTGTCGCCTTCCCGCATGTCGGCGAATCCGCCAGCAAGCCGGAGGGTGTGTTCTCCGGGGGTAACAGCGGCAATGCCGACAGCGCCAATCTGCTCGACCGAGCCAGTTACGGCACCTGGTGGTACTGGTTCGCGATGGTGCTGGTGATCATCGTGCTGCTGATCGTCGGCAATCTGGAACGCAGCCGGGTCGGGCGCGCCTGGGTGGCCATTCGCGAGGACGAGGACGCCGCCGAGATCATGGGCGTGCCGACCTTCAAATTCAAGCTGTGGGCCTTCCTGATCGGTGCTGCCGTCGGCGGCATGTCCGGTGCGATCTACGCCGGTCAGGTGCAGTTCATCAATCCGACCGGGTTCAACATCATCAACTCGATGCTGTTCCTGTGCGCGGTCGTCATCGGCGGTCAGGGCAATAAGCTCGGAGTCATCTTCGGCGCGTTCATCATCGCCTATCTGCCCGCGCGGCTGCAGTCGGTGAAATTGGTGAGCAACGAATCCACCGGGTACATCCTGTTGGCGATCGACGTGCTGGTCTTCGTCGGATTGGTCCTCGTGTGGAAGTACAAGGGCGACAGTCTGAGTGCGTGGCCGCGGCGCGGCTGCATCCTCGGCATGGTGGTTACCGGCGTCTTGGGTGCACTGTTGCTCGGCAGCGTGCTGCTGTTCCGGGTCGGCGGTGCGCAGTCCCTCGGTGACCTCAAGTACATGTACTTCGGAATTACCTTGGTGGTCATGATGATTCTGCGGCCACAGGGTCTGTTCCCGGTGCGGCAGAAGCTGCTGACCTTCGGTAGGCAGGTGTATCAGGCCGTGCGCAAACCGGGTGAGCGCGAATTGATCGGAGCAGGACGATGACCGGGCCAGGCGCGGGTGACGCCCTGTTCGACAACGAGGATATGGCCGCCGGTTACGCGGCACCACCCGAGGTCGAGAGCGCGGGCGAGGTCGATGTCACCGCCGTGATCCCGGTGCTCGCCGATGCCGATGTGGTCGCGGATGTGGTTGCGCCGCACCGCGATATCGAGACCGCGGTGGGCGCGCCGCTACTGCGGACCGATGAGCTCACGGTGCAGTTCGGCGGTCTGACCGCATTGGACAAGGTCAGTTTCGAGATTCGCCGCGGTGAAATCCTCGGACTGATCGGACCGAATGGCGCGGGCAAGACCACCTGCTTCAACGCGATCACCGGTGTCTACAAACCGGCCTCGGGTCTGGTGTATTTCGACGGCAAACCGCTGACGAAGACCAAGCGCAATGAGATCACCCGGCTCGGTATCGCCCGCACCTTCCAGAATGTGCGGCTCTTCGGCGAGATGACCGCGCTGGAGAACGTGGTGGTAGGCACCGACGCCAGACATAAGACCTCGGTACCCGGTGCGATCTTTCGCACCCCGCGGCACCGCAGCGAGGAGAAGGACGCGATCGAGCGCGGCATGGCCCTGCTCGAATTCGTCGGAATCGCGCCGCGTGCGGTGGAGAAGGCGCGCAATCTCTCCTACGGCGATCAGCGCCGATTGGAGATCGCCCGCGCGCTGGCCACCGAGCCGAAACTGCTCTGCCTGGACGAACCCGCCGCCGGGTTCAATCCGAGCGAGAAATCGGCGCTGATGGATCTGATCCGCAAGATCCGCGACGACGGGTTCACCGTGCTGTTGATCGAGCACGATATGCGCCTTGTCATGGGTGTCACGGACCGGATCGTGGTGCTGGAGTTCGGTCGCAAGATCGCCGATGGGCTGCCCGCGGATATCCGCGACAACCCGGATGTGATCGCGGCGTATCTCGGCGTGCCCGATGCCGAGGCCGCGGCGGCCGAAAAGGCCACCGCGGTAACCGAGGTGATCGAACCGGAACAGCCCGTCGGCGAATCGACTCCGGCCGGTGGCGAGCATCGCAAAGCGGAGCCGCGCGACTTCAGTGCGGCGCCGCCGCTGCTCGAGGTCGACGATATGGTCGTCAACTACGGCAGAATCCAAGCGCTGCACGGGGTTTCGCTCCGTGTCGCCGAAGGTGAGCTGGTAACCCTGCTCGGCGCCAACGGCGCGGGGAAGACCACCACCATGCGCGCGCTGTCCGGGTTGCTGCCGCTGATCCGCGGCAAGATCAGGTTCGAGGGTCGCGACATCACCCAGATGAAGGCACACGAGCGGGTGACGCACGGGTTGATCCAGGCGCCGGAGGGCCGGGGTGTCTTCCCTGGTATGACGGTCCAGGAAAACCTCGATATGGGTTGCTACGGAAGGGCTTTCAAGCAGAAGGCGGAGTACGGCCAGACGCTGGAGTGGGTCTTCGAGCTGTTCCCGCGGTTGTCCGAGCGGCGCAAGCAGGTCGGCGGCACGCTCTCCGGCGGTGAGCAGCAGATGCTGGCCATCGGCCGCTCGCTCATGGCCCGTCCGCGTCTGCTGCTGCTCGATGAACCCTCGATGGGCTTGGCGCCCATGGTGATTCAGCAGATCTTCCGGATCATCAGCGAGATCAACCAGCAGGGCACAACGGTGCTGTTGGTCGAGCAGAATGCCCAGCAGGCGCTCACCCGCAGCGATCGCGCCTACATCCTGGAAACCGGTGAGGTCACCAAGAGCGGTATCGGTGGGGATCTGCTCACCGACCCCGCCGTGAAGTCGGCTTACCTCGGCGTGGGCTGAAAAGTCGGACCTGTCCGTGGCCGCCTTCAGGCATGATGACGGGATGTGCACGGCGAAGGCCGAGCTGGCGCTCGGTCTTCGCCATGCACCTCAGACGCTGGCCTGCGTTGGGCGCTGGCGCGCCCATTGACCACTACAGGAGGAATGGCGCTGTGGACGGGCATGACGAACTGACGAATCTGGCCGACCGCTACTGGGACAGTGTGCTGGCGGCAGCACCGAGCACAGCCACCTTGCTGGGCGACCACCGCTTCGACGACCGCGTCGAGGATCGCTCGCCCGAGGCCGAACAGCGATTGCTCGCGACCTTGCGCGAGTTGCGTGATCAGGTCGTCGATCTCGACGCCGCAGAGCTCGACGGAACCGACCGGGTCACCCGCGGTCTGCTGCGCACCGAACTGGATACGGCCATCGATAATCTGGCGTGGCGACCGACCGAACTGGCATCGGACCAGATGGACGGTGTGCACGCGGGCATGCTCATGATGGCCACCCAGACCAAGGCGCCGGAGCCCGAACACGCGCACGCCCTGGTCCGGCGATATCGCCAGTTCGGCACGCTGTTCGACCAGGCGGTCCAGCAGTTCCGCAACGGCCTGGCCGCAGGCCGCGCGCCCGCGCGCATCACCATCGAACGCTCGCTCAACCAGCTGGATGGCTACCTGGCCTCCGATATCGCCGCCGATCCGTTCGTCACCTTCGCCGGACCGGCGGACTGGGACGGGGCAGCCGCCTGGCGTGCCGACCTCACCGAGGTTGCCCGCGAGGTGATTCGCCCGGCCTTCCAGCGCTATCGAAACGTACTGGCCGACGAATTGCGGCCCGCCGCCCGTCCGGATGACAAATGTGGCCTGTGCTGGCTCGGTGCCGACGGCGAGGACATCTACCAGCGGCAGCTGCGCCGCCACACCACCCTGCCCGATCTCGGCGCGAACGAGATCCACGAACTCGGTCTCTCCGAATTGGCGCTGTTGCGTGCGGAATACGCCGCGGTCGGGACCCGGCTTTTCGGTACTGCCGATACCGCCGAAATCTTCACTCGCCTGCGCCGGGATACCGAACTGCGTTACGCCAATGGCGAGGAGATCATGGCCGATGCGCAGCGCGCGCTCGGCGCGGCGGTCGCGGAGATGGGCAACTGGTTCGGCCGCCTGCCCAAGGAATCCTGCGATATCGTCCCGGTGCCGGAATTCCTGGCCGCGGATGCGCCTGCGGCCTACTACTTTCCGCCCGCCGCGGACGGATCCAGGCCCGGCACCTACTTCGTGAACCAGCACGAACCCACCGGCCGCAGCCGCTACGAGACGGCGGCGGTGGCCTATCACGAGGCGATTCCGGGGCATCACCTGCAACTCACCATCGCCAATGAACTCGATCAGCTGCCGCGATTCCAACGGCAGTCCTTCGCGAATACCGCCTTCGTCGAGGGCTGGGCGCTCTACACCGAACGACTTGCCGACGAAATGGGTTTGTACGAAGACGATTTGGCGCGCGTCGGCATGCTGGCCGCCGATTCGTGGCGCTCGTGCCGACTCGTCGTCGACACCGGAATCCACGCCAAGGGCTGGAGTCGTCAGCAAGCCATCGACTTCATGGTGGCCAACGCACCGGTCGGGCTGACCGAGATCGAGGTCGAGATCGACCGCTATATCGCGATCCCCGGTCAGGCCGTGGCCTATAAGGTCGGTCAGCTCGAGATTCGTCGGCAACGTCGGCAGGCCGCCGAGCGGCTCGGTGCCGCTTTCGACATCAAGGCCTTCCACGATGTGGTGCTCGGCTCCGGCTCGGTCAGCCTGCCGGTGCTGCGCGAACTTGTGGCCACACTGTGACCCGCTGAGCGGCTCCTCGAGTTGCGTACCGATGTGGGCGGAGTTCCAATGAATGTGCGGTGATCGAGCTCTCTAGGTAGGTCATGAACAGCACGTTCAGCTCTCGGCTCGGTCTGTTGCGCGGCAATCGCATCATGCTGATCTGGGCGGTGCTCGGTGTGATCGGGGCGCTCACCGCGACAGGTCTGCTCGTGACCGGACGCTCCGCCGACGCGGGCGAAATGCGTACCGCGCGTACGATTTCCGATTCGACGACACCGGGATTCGCGGGCGCCCTACCCGACTCGGCGAATCCGATCGGCGACGCCGCGCCTCCGGTCGCCTTCGCGCCGTTGGCGGGTTTGTCACCGGCCGGGATGCCGGTGGCGTCGAGCCGCGCGGTGCAGGCGCTGGCCGATCATCCGCTCTTCGCCCAGCACGTCGGACTCGGCAGGGTCGATTGCAAATTGCCCGCCTGGCATGACGATCCGGAGACGGCGCGGGCCTTTTATCGGTCCGCGATCGCCTGCCTGGACGCGTCATGGGAACCGACACTGCGCGGCGCCGGACTGCCGTTCCATCCGCCGCGGCTGCTCGCCCCCACCGAATCCCGTGAGGTGGCCAGCCAATGCGTGCAGCGACTGCGCAACGGCCCGACAACCTTCTACTGCGCCCTCGACGAAACCCTGGTTCTGCCGTACGACGCCATGCGGCCATTGTCCAGCGGCTCGCGTCGCGGCGCCCAATTGGCCGTCCTCAGTACCGAATACGGCCACCACGTGCAGAACCTGATCGGCGTCATGCAGGCCTACAACGAGAAACGTGCGACCGTCGGCAAGGAAACCACCGCCGGTCGCGAGCAGAGCCGCCGCATGGAACTGCAGGCCCGCTGCTTCTCCGGCATGTTCCTCGGCACCAACTTCGGTCGCGCCGATATCGATGAACAAACCTGGACCGAAGCCTCCCACACCGTCCAGAGCGGCCACGCCACCCGCGATCCCCGCATGCAAGGCACCGAGGAAAACGTGTGGGGCTGGTGGAAATGGGGCTCCGACAAAGGCGACACCTGGGAGTGCAACACCTGGTACAGCTCCCCGGCCCACGTGGAATGAGTGCGTTCTTCGATCAGCGGTGCGCTTCGGTCAGCACCTCGACGACGGCCGCGGTATCCAGGTAGAAGGGCCGGATCTCGGCGATCAGCCCGTCGCGGAATGTCATCAGCTGCATTACCGAGGTCTCCAGCATCCGGCCGGTGGCACGGGCCAGCATGCGGCCGCGGTTGTAGATGACCACCGCGTCGCCGTCCACCACGAATCGCTGCTCGAGGAACTCCAGCGAGGCCCAGGTCCGGCTCATTGCCGCCATGAAGTTCTCGATGCCGTCGGGGCCGTGCCATTCGCCGCCGTAGGGGAGGTGCTCGGCCTGATACATGACGACATCGGGGGCCAAGCAGGCGGCCATCGCATCGAAGTTCGCGCCCTCGGTGATGTAGGCGGCTTCGGCGGCGAAGAAGTTCTGCAGTGCTGCGCGGGTTGTGGTCACCGGGAAATCATGGTCGCCGCGGCGTACCGCCTCCGGCGGAAATCGGACGGCTCGCTGGACTCGCACAACAAGGGGGTGCCGCGGCTGTGGATTGTCGGTGGGGCTCCCTAGACTCTTGCACGTGACCCCAGCGACTACTGATCAGCGTTCCAGCGTCGTGCCTACGGCAGCCAGTGATGCGGGTGGTGAGCGGCCGACGTTGTTGCTGTTGGACGGGCATTCGATTGCCTATCGCGCGTTCTTCGCGCTGCCCGCGGAGAACTTCAAGACGGTCACCGGGCAGACCACGAATGCGGTGTACGGATTCACCGCGATGCTGATCAATCTGTTGCGGGACGAGAAGCCGACGCATATCGCGGCCGCTTTCGACGTCAGCCGCAAGACCTTCCGTACCGAGGCGTATCCGGAGTACAAGGCGGGCCGCAATGCCACGCCCGATGAGTTCCGCGGTCAGGTCGAACTCACCAAGGATGTGCTCGGCGCCATGGGTATCCCGGTGATGGCGATCGACGGTTTCGAGGCCGACGACCTGATCGCCACTATCGCGACCCAGGCCGTTGGCGAGGGTTTCCGCGTTCTGATCGTCTCCGGTGACCGTGATGCCATCCAGTTGGTCAGCGATGAGGTCACACTGCTCTACCCGCGCAAGGGCGTCTCCGATCTCACCCGGTTCACCCCGGATGAGGTGATGGCCAAATATCAGCTCACCCCGGCCCAGTACCCGGATTACGCGGCCCTGCGCGGCGACCCGAGCGACAACCTGCCCGGCATTCCGGGCGTCGGGGAGAAGACCGCCGCCAAGTGGATTCGCGAGTACGGCGATCTGACCACCCTCGTCGACAAGGTGGACGAGGTGAAGGGCAAGGTCGGCGACGCACTGCGCGCCAACCTCAGCAGTGTCGTGCTCAACCGCCAGCTCACCGAGATGGTCCGCGACGTTCCGCTGCCCTACACCCCCGATCAGCTGGCCCAGCAGCCGTGGGATCGCAACAAGATCCACCAGCTCTTCGACGACCTGGAGTTCCGGGTGCTGCGCGACCGGCTCTTCGAAACCCTCGCCCCGCCGGAGCCCGAGGCCGAATCCGGCTTCGAGATCAGCGGCGGCGCGCTCGAGGTCGGCGCGGTCACCGGGTGGCTCGCCGAACACGCGAAAGTCGGTGTCCGACACGGTATTTCGGCGGTCGGCACGAGTGCCCCAGGTAATGGTGACGCGCGCGCGCTCGCCATCGCCGCCGCGGACGGCGAGAGCGGCTACATCGATGTCGCCGTGCTGACCCCGGAAGACGAAGCCGCGCTCGGCGCTTGGCTGGCCGATCCGGCCGTGCCGAAGGCCCTGCACGAGGCCAAGGCCGCCATGCACGCGCTGCGTGGTCGCGGCTGGACCCTGGCCGGTCTCACCAGCGATACCGCCCTGGCCGCCTACCTGGTCCGCCCCGGTCAGCGCAGCTTCAACCTCGATGATCTCTCGCTGCGCTACCTGCACCGCGAACTGCGCGCCGAAACCGACGAGACCCCGCAGCTGTCTCTGCTCGACGATGCCGACACCGTGGACGCCGAGCTGGCGCAGACCGAAATGCTGCGCGCGAGGGCGGTTCTCGACCTGGCCGAGGCGCTCGACGGCGAACTGCGCCAGATCGAATCCAGCGCACTGCTCGACGATATGGAACTGCCGCTGCTCAGCGTGCTCGCCGAATTGGAGAACGCCGGTATCGCGGTCGATATCGAGCAGCTCGAGAACCTGCAGCGCCAATTCGCCGATAAGGTCGCCGATGCGGCCAACGCCGCCTATGGCGTGATCGGCAAGCAGATCAACCTCGGCTCCCCCAAACAGCTGCAGGTGGTGCTCTTCGACGAACTCGATATGCCGAAGACCAAGCGCACCAAGACCGGCTACACCACCGACGCCGATGCGCTGGAGTCGCTGTTCGAGAAGACCGAGCATCCGTTCCTGCGGCATCTGCTCGAGCACCGCGACGCCACCCGGCTCAAGGTCACCGTGGACGGTCTGCTCAAATCCGTCGCCGACGACGGCCGCATCCACACCACCTTCAACCAGACCATCGCCGCCACCGGCCGACTGTCCTCGACCGAGCCGAATCTGCAGAACATCCCGATCCGCACCGACACCGGCCGCCAGATCCGCGATACCTTCGTGGTCGGCCCGGGCTACCAGTCGCTGATGACCGCGGATTACAGCCAGATCGAAATGCGCATCATGGCCCACCTTTCCGGTGACGAGGGCCTGATCGAGGCCTTCAACTCCGGCGAGGATCTGCACACCTTCGTCGCCTCCAAGGCCTTCGACATCCCGCTGTCGGAGGTGACGCCCGAGATGCGCCGCCGGATCAAGGCGATGTCCTACGGTCTCGCGTACGGCCTTAGCTCCTATGGCCTTTCGACGCAGCTGAAGATCAGCACGCAGGAGGCCAAGGAGCAGATGGAGGTCTACTTCGACCGCTTCGGCGGCATTCGCGACTACCTCTACGAGGTCGTCGAACAGGCACGCAAGGTCGGCTATACCGAAACCCTCTTCGGCCGCCGCCGCTACCTGCCCGATCTGGATTCCAGTAACCGCCAGCGCCGCGAGGCCGCCGAACGCATGGCCCTCAACGCGCCCATCCAGGGCACCGCCGCCGACATCATCAAGGTCGCGATGATCAACGTGCACAAGGCGATCAAGGAAGCAGGTCTGCGCTCGCGCATGCTGCTGCAGATCCACGACGAACTGGTCTTCGAGGTCGCCGAGGGGGAGAAGGACACCCTGGACGCACTGGCCCGCGAACAGATGTCCTCGGCGATCACGCTGTCGGTCCCGTTGGACGTCTCAGTCGGCACCGGCCGCAGTTGGGACTCCGCCGCGCACTGAGCGTTGGGGCGCGGCACGCCGGAAATCCGGTGTGCCGCACCGTAACTCAGTGCCCGGCCGCCAGCAATTTGTACTGCGCGGCGGCCTGCTGATAGAGATCCTGGACCTGGGACGCTCCGACGTTTCCCACGTAGCGGTCAAAGGCGATGTAGCACTGATAGTCGGCGGACAGATCGACGACGACCGGATCGTCCAGCTTCTTCAAACATTTCGCATCGGGCAATCCGGGCGGCGGATCGATGACCGCGAAACTGTCGGTCGCCTGGTCGACGAATCCCGCGACGAGTCGAGCCGCCGCCGCGGCGTCGGCGGTTCGATAGACACCCGAATCGTCCAGCGCGAACGCATCGACCTTCGTATCGGTGAACAGCCGACTGGTCAGGTCCGATCGACCGTGCACATGCAGGGCGGCATGCGGGGTGTAGACACCGGGCGTCCAATTGATCGCCGCCTTACTCGGGATGGTTCGCCCGAGCAGTCCATCGACATCGACGGGGAGCTCCGCCAGCTTGTCGGGCGGTGTCGGCCGGTAGTCGCGCAACATCTCGAACTGCTTATCCAGGACCCGCTTGGTGAATTCGGCGAGCGGCACAGGGTCGGGCGGTGTGGCGAGCGGATTATTGGTCCAGATCCGCAGCAGGTATTCGCCTCTGGTCAGCCAGGTGGTCAGCGAATCCAGTTCGCTGACCCGGGTACGGGCTTGCGGGTAGCCGGGGATGGTCGCTGTCGCCTTGGACGGATACTCCTTGTCGTCCTCGGCGGCCAGATAGTTCATCGCCGCGCTGGCTTGATCGGCAGTCGAGAAGCGCAGAATAGCCATCTCCACACTCGAGCCGAGCGAAAACTCCTGGCGGCGCTGCGCGTAGGTGCCGAATCCAGCGATCAATCCCGGCACCGGCCCGAAGAATTCCTCGACATTGCCGACACCGCTATTGGCTGGCGGCGGATGCTTCTGCGTGAAGGCCCGATTGCCGCTTCTGGTGATATTGAAGACCATTCGACTATCGACGTCCATCAGCAGCGGCACGTGTTCGCCGAGGCTCAGTGCCTCCTGAATCGCACCCTGCTCCTCGGACTGCTCGATCGTGCGCGGGGTGGTCGGGTAGTTGCCCGAGTCGAGTTTCGAGATATCGACGGCGGGTGGTGCCGTCGATCCCGATTCCCCACAGCCGCTGGTAATCGTGAGCGCCGCGACCAGCAGCACACCGCCGAATGCGATCCGTGCGGACTTCATCGGCTGCTCACCCGTTCTTGGCCAGGATCGAATACTGGGCGGCGGCACGCTGATAGAAGGCCGCTTCCGGGGTATTACCGCTGAACGCGGCATTCGCGCCGATAACCGCGACGTAGCGGCCATAGACCATGGCGCACAGGTACTTATCGTTGCGAATGGGCTCGGCCTCGTCGAGTTCGATGCACCGAGCATCGGTCACGCCGGGGGGATTGGTGACCTCCTCGTCGTTTTTGCCGAGCACCGTGAGTGCGGTCTGCAGGCGGAAGGCGGCGGCGAGATCCCTTGTCCGATAGACAGTTCCGTCGTTCTGCCCGACCAGATCGACACCCGCGTCGGCGAATACCTTCGTCGCGACCGCGGCGTCACGCTCGAAATGCAGTTGTCCGGCCGCACTGTAGATGCCGATGTTTTCTTCTCGCAGGAAGATGCCGGGCGATCCCTTCGCCGTGCGCAGCGCCAGGCTCATGATCCGGTCGGTATCGAGCGGCAGATCCAGGATGTCATCGACCGGTGTCGGATTCAGCTCCGTGAGCCGCGCGTCCTGCAGTTGCAGCATCTTTTTCAATGGCGTGGCAATCGCATTCGGATCCGGTTTCGGCACGGTCACCATGCTGAGCACAACGTACGGGCCACGCCAGGCATACACCCAGCCCTTGGCATCGGTGACCGAGGATGCCGTTGCGTTCGCGACGCCGTCCAGTGCGATGCTGTGGCGGCCGGGCAGGGAATTCGCACTGTCCTGGTCGAATTCGGTCGCCGCTGCGCGGGCGGCGGCATCGCTCGGGAATCGCATGATCGAGATCGTCATGAACTTCCGGTTGCGCAGATCGCCATTGGACCGCGTGGTCAGCGCACCGCCGATGAGATGGTTGCGTTCGGCGATCGGCGCATAGCTCTCCGGGAATTCGCCGGTAATACTGCGGAAGCTGCTCTGGTCGATGACCCGCACCGCCTCCAGCAACTTCATCTCCGGATCGATCTGGTAGGGCGAGACGAGATAGCCCATCATGCGGCGGGACTCGATATGGAAGACCTGGGTGTTGTAACTGATCTTCGGCCGGTAGACCTGCGGTGCGGACTGGTACGGCCCGGTATTGAGAGCAGTCAGGTTCGCCGGGGTCATGCCGGGCTCGGCCTGTCCGGAAATCGCTGAGCCACAACCGGTTACACCGATCGCCAGGGTCACGGCGGCAACCAGCGCACATCCGGCTCGAGCCAAGACCGATACCGACATCAACGTCCCCCGGGACAGCTTTCCGATGGTGCGGATACTACGTCAGACCGCCGGATCGTTCACGTTCGAATGATCACTGCTCGCGCCGCGCCAGTCTCGCCGATCCCGCTCGCAGATCGATCTCATCGTGTGGCGGCGCTCCATCGGACTTATCTTCTTTATGCATCAGTGCCGTCTGTCGCTGCTCGAACTCGTAATGCTTCGAACCTTGAAAGGTCGCGGCAACCTGTTCGAATCCGGTTGCGGCGACCGGCGTGTGCTTGCGGTGCTTGAACCACGGCAGTATCCGACTGCCGGTGAGCCGATTCCACAGCACCTCGACGAATGCGAGTCCGATCAGCAGGATGGCCAATCCGGGAATGGTCATGGCGACAAGGGCACCCATGTGACCGAAAGTACCGCCCCGGCGACGGCTTGCCATCCGTCCTCGGTGCTATGCCTCTGAGCTGCGCGAATGGTACTCGTGAGTAGGCGCGACGGGACAAGAAATGTGGTTGCTATTGCGTCGAGATCGACCTATTCTGGTCGGCGTGCCGAATCCCGTCGACCGCCACAGCGCCGCGCTCCATGTCGCAGACCGCGACAGCGCAGTGCTAATTCCGCTTACCGCGATGGTGGCAACCCGGCGACTTCTCGTAGTAACCCGCCGTAGCGGGGTCTGATTCGGACCGGCCCCCTCGCTGCGGGCTACTGATTACTTACTGCTGGTCCCCTCTGTCAATTGAGAAGACAATCCTCGGGAAGACCTCCGCACAAATGACCATCCTGACTCTTGACCCCAACATGTTCATCGCCGCCGCCCCCAAGGCGCTGCGCGCCGAATGCGCCGATCTGACACCCGCGCAATTCCACCACCGCTATTGCGAGCACGCCGGCCCGATTCGGGTCGGCGACTGGTCGCCCGCGGGCAATCGGAGCGCGGAATTCACGGCCACCCTGGAATTCGCCGACCACCTGCGCACGGTGATCGCCACCGGCAGCCCGGTCGCCGCGATGACCTCGGCCCTCTACGACGAGGGCTATCCGGTCGAAATCCTGCAATTCCACCAGCGCCGCACCGCTGCGGGCACCGCGACGTTCGTGCAGTGCGAATGCAATGGCAGGCGCGGCTGGGGTGCGGCCCTGGCCGACGACGGCGCCGAATCGACGGTCCGCGCCATGATCGCGGGCGTCAATAAGCTGGGCGCCTGAGCGTACGAAAACGCAACGGGCCGTTCACATTCCGCGGAATGCGAACGGCCCGTCGGCGCGGTTTACTGACCGGGCTGCTGCTCGGCGAGTTGCTTGCGCACCTCGTCCATATCCAGCGCTTTCACCTGGGTGACCAGATCCTCCAGCGCGGCGGGCGGCAGGGCGCCCGGCTGCGCGAAGACCAGCACACCCTCGCGGAACGCCATGATGGTCGGAATCGAGCGGATGTTGGCGGCGGCGGCCAAGCCCTGTTCGGCCTCGGTGTCGACCTTGCCGTGCACGACATCGGGATGCTTGTCCGAGGAGGCCTCGAAGGTGGGTGCGAAGCTCTTGCACGGACCGCACCAGTCGGCCCAGAAATCGACGAGTACCACGTCGTTTCCTGTGACGATCTCATCGAAATTCTGTTGGTTCAGCGTCTGGGTGGCCATGACGTCCTCTCGTGTCGATTGTCGCCAGCTATAACGTCCGGCGCGGTACATATCTTCCGGCGGTGCCGCTATCTTCCTCGGGCGACCGGCCACTCGCGCCGTTGATCGCCGTCCCAACGCCGGATACCCACGACTGTCGCGGGAAAATCACGGTCCCTGGCGACGGCGTGGATCGCCTCGCCCAAATGCTGCGTCGGCACCCGTCTGGCCAGGGTGATATGCGGCGTCCACTCGTCGGGTTGCACATTCGACGGTATGCCGGGACACGGCGAAACGACGGCGAAAATACGACGCTGCAGTGCGAGCAGGTGTTCGGAGGGCACTACCGACCGAACCAGGATCGGATGGCGCGCACCGAAGACCAGCACGCCGCCCAGTCGTATCGGAATCGGCCGGAAGCTGAGTTGGTCCAGTGCGTGATCGATGCGCGGCCAGATCTGCCTGGCCACCGCGACTGTGATATGCGGCCGGTTGGTTTCGGCATGCTTGCCGGCCAAACTCGGAATGCCCGCGTCGGCGAGCAACTGCCACTGCCGCCGGATCTCCGCATCGGCCACATCGTCCAATAACAATTCGACCGACTGCACCATAGTTCACGAGAGGTTAGCCGCCCGCGCGGCCCGATGGGCGGCGAACACGCGGCCCAGTTGTCGGCGTACGAACCGTCTCGCGGGAGGATGGCCAGGTGAACCGTGATACGTCGCCCATGCGACTCGGCCTCATCGAAGGTGACGGCATCGGCCCCGAGGTGGTCCGCGCCACCCGCGCGGTGGTCGACGAAGCGCTCGCCGCAGCCGGTGCGGCCTCGGTCGACTGGGTTGGGTTGCCGATGGGCAGGCACGCCATCGCGGAATTCGGCAATCCGCTGCCGGAGCAGACCCTCGCGGCACTCGACGAACTCGATGCCTGGATCCTCGGCCCGCACGACAATGCCGCCTATCCGCCCGAACATCGAATCGCGCCCGGCGGCGCCATCCGCAAACGCTTCGGCCTCTACGCGAATATCCGCCCCGCCCGTGCCTTCGCCGGAGTCAAGGCGAGCGCTCCCGATATCGACCTGGTGATCGTCCGGGAGAACAGCGAGGGGTTCTACGCCGACCGCAATATGTTCGCCGGGTCGGGAGAGTTCCGGCCCACCCCCGACGTGGCGATGGCGGTCGGCTTGATCACCCGGCAGGCCTGCGAGCGGATCGCGCACGATGCCTTCCGGCTCGCGGCCGCGCGACGCAAGCGGGTCACCATCGTGCACAAGGCCAATGTTCTGCCCATGACCATGGGCCTGTTCCGCGACGTCTGCTATGACGTCGCCCACGCCTATCCGGGCGTCGAGGTCGACGACGAACACGTCGACGCGGTCGCCGCCCATCTGGTCCGCGCCGCCCACGACTACGACGTGGTGGTGACCGAGAACCTCTTCGGCGATATCCTTTCCGATCTCGCGGGTGAGCTGAGCGGCTCGCTCGGCATCGCCGCATCGCTCAACTGCTCGGCGACCAAGGCGATGGCACAGGCGGTGCACGGCGCCGCGCCGACACTGGCCGGACACAACCGCGCAAACCCGGCGGCGCTCCAACTCTCGGCGGCAATGTTGTTGCACTGGCTGGGAATTCGCGACAACAACCGCGCGATGTCGAACGCGGGTGAACGCATCGAACGCGCCGTCGCTGGCGCGTTCGCCGCGGGCATTGCCACCGCCGACCTGGGCGGTCTCGCCTCGACGAGCGAATTCAC
Source organism: Nocardia pseudovaccinii (assembly GCF_050942345.1). NCBI lineage: Bacteria > Bacillati > Actinomycetota > Actinomycetes > Mycobacteriales > Nocardiaceae > Nocardia > Nocardia pseudovaccinii. The sequence continues at coordinate 7,047,819 of NZ_CP192074.1, read as the reverse complement.
CGAGCAGGTCTGCGCCAGGGTGCACCGGCGCTGACCCGCACCGGCGGGGCGACCGGGAACCCAACTCGTTCGAACATCGGACCGTCCGGTAGGGTCCACCGCCGGTACCTGAGTGTTTGCTGTGCCCGGAGTGTTCCGCACAGAACGGATAATCTTCCGTTACTGTCCAGCACGAAACGCCACGATCGCTTAGATTGCCAAACGGGTGGTGACACCCGGGTTTCTCGAATCCGAAATGTGGAGGGCTGCTGTGTCTGTTCGATCGGTTCTTGGCAGGCGCGCCCTGCAAGCGATGTGCGTACTAGCCGGTGGTGCACTGGTGTTGACGGGCTGTAGTAACTCCGAAGACAACTCGCCCGCGGTGGCAAAGGTACAGGGTATCGACAAGCTCGACACGGCCGCCGCACTGCTCCCGGACAAGATCAAGCAGTCGGGCAAGCTCGTCGTCGGAGTCAATATCCCCTATCAGCCCAACGAGTACAAGGATCCGAGCGGCAAGATCGTCGGCTTCGATGTCGACCTGATGGACGCGGTCGCCGCGACCCTCGGCCTGAAGGCCGAATACCTCGAGTCCTCCTTCGAGAAGATCATTCCCGCGATCCAGGCGGGCACCTACGACGTCGGCATGTCCTCCATCACCGACTCGAAGGAACGCGAACAGAGCGTCGACTTCACCACCTACTTCAACGCGGGCAGCCAGTGGGCGCAGCAGACGGGTAAGCCGATCGACCCGGACAATGCCTGCGGTAAGCGGGTCGCCGTGCAGGCCACCACGGTTCAGGACACCGACGAGATTCCGGCGCGCAGCAAGAAGTGTGAAGAGGCGGGCAAGCCCGCCATCGATAAGAAGCCATTCGACGAGCAGAGCGCGGCGACCAACGCGCTGGTGCTCGGCCAGGTCGACGCGATGTCGGCGGATTCGCCGGTGACCGCGTACGCGATCAAGAAGAGCGACGGCAAGATCGAGGCGGCGGGCAAGGTCTTCGATTCCGCACCCTACGGTTGGGCCATCCCCAAGGGGTCGGCGCTCGGCAAGGCGCTGCAGGCGGCCGTCCAGCACCTGATCGACAATGGCAAGTACCTCGAGATCACCAAGAACTGGGGTGTGCAGGAAGGCGCGATCACCAAGTCGGTCATCAACGGCGCCGCGGGCTGATCGATGTCGTCATCCGAAACCACGTCGGCGCCCGGCGACAACACCGGGCCCGGCGGGCCGATCGACGCGGCAGAACCGGAGCCGATCAAGGCCGTTCCATTACGTAGGCCGGGCCGCATGATCGCCGCGGCGATCATCCTCGCCCTGCTCGGGTTGTTCATCTACGGCGCGGCCACCAATCCCGCGTACGGATGGGGAACCTATCGAAAGTATTTGTTCGACAGCCGGATCGCCTCCGGCGCGGCGGTCACCCTCGAGCTGACTGTGCTCGCGATGGCGATCGCCATCGTGCTCGGCGCGTTGCTCGCGGTGATGCGGCTGTCGCCGAATCCGGTGTTGCGCGCCGTGGCGTGGGTGTATCTCTGGATCTTCCGTGGCACACCGGTTTTCGTGCAGTTGGTTTTCTGGGGTCTGTTCCCGTCGCTGTACAAGTCGATCCAGCTCGGTGTGCCGTTCGGGCCCGAGTTCGTGCGGATCGACGTGCAGGGGCTGCAGGCCGCGTTCGCCTTCGCGGTGATCGGCCTCGCACTGAACGAAGCCGCGTACATGGCCGAAATCGTCCGTGCCGGAATCAATTCCGTCGGCGAGGGGCAGCGCGAGGCCTCGACGGCGCTCGGCATGTCGTGGTCGCAGACCATGCGCAGGACCGTGCTGCCGCAGGCCATGCGGGTGATCATCCCGCCCACCGGCAATGAGCTGATCGGAATGCTCAAGACCACCGCGCTCGTCACCGCGATCCCGTTGAGCACCGACCTGTACGGCCGGGCCCGGGATATCTACGGCGTGAACTTCCAGCCGATTCCATTGCTATTGGTCACCGCCACTTGGTATCTCGCGGTCACCAGCGTGCTGATGATCGGGCAGTACTACCTGGAGCGCTACTACTCGCGGGGCGCCTCGCGGCAGCTGACCGCCAAGCAGCTGCAGGAACTGGCCGACGCTCAGACGATTGTGAAGGCGAAATGAGCGCAGACAAGGTAGAGCCCGCAGGCGTACAGCCGATGATCCGTGCGGATCGGGTGTGCAAGAACTTCGGTGCGCTGCAGGTGCTCAAGGGCATTTCGCTCGAGGTCGGGCGTGGCGATGTGCTCTGCATGATCGGGCCGTCGGGTTCGGGTAAGTCGACCTTCCTGCGCTGTATCAACCACCTCGAGCAGGTGAATGCGGGTCGGCTCTATGTCGACGGCGATCTGATCGGCTATCGCGAAAAGGGCGGCAAACTCTACGAATTGCACCCGCGCGATGCGGCCAAGCAGCGCCGCGATATCGGCATGGTGTTCCAGCATTTCAACCTGTTCCCACATCGGACGGCGCTGGAGAACATCGTCGAAGCGCCTATCCAGGTGAAGGGCATCCGCAAGGCGGACGCGACGGCTCGTGCGCTCGAGTTGCTGGACCGAGTCGGCATGGGGGACAAGGCGAATGCCTATCCGGCCCAGCTCTCCGGCGGCCAGCAGCAGCGCGTCGCGATCGCCCGTGCGCTGGCGATGGATCCCAAGCTGATGCTCTTCGACGAGCCCACCTCGGCGCTGGATCCGGAATTGGTCGGCGAGGTGCTCGGGGTCATGCGCGAACTCGCCGCCGACGGTATGACCATGGTGGTCGTGACCCACGAAATGGGTTTCGCCCGTGAGGTTGCCGACCAACTGGTGTTCATGGACGGCGGTGTGGTCGTGGAGGCGGGTAATCCGCGCGAGGTGCTCGCCGACCCGAAACATGAACGTACCAAGGCGTTCCTGTCGCGGTTGCTCTGAATTCAGCGGCTGCCCAAAGCGATACGGAGTTGTCCGAGTAGGACTTTCGCGGCCGGACTGCCCGGGCGATCGCGCCGCCACGCCAGCGCGAGTTGTCCGCGCAGCTCCGGATCGGTGATCGGCAGCACCCGCACCCCGAATGCCGCGGCCTCCTCGGCGCTCAGCGCGGGCACCACCGCGATGCCGAGGCCACGGGCGGCGAGTCGCAGCAATAGCGGGGGAGCAGCGGCCTCGAATGCGATATCGGGTTCGAATCCCGCTGCGGCACAGGCGCGATCGAAGACACCCCGGATGCCGGTGCCGCGCGGTAGACAGATCAGCGGGTGCTCACGCAACTCGTCGAGCGTGATCGATGCACGTTTCTTACCGCCCAGCGCGACCGCCGCGACCACCGGCGTATCGAGCACAACATCTGTGCCGATATCGGCGCCGATCTCCGCACCGGTCAATCCGACCAGGGCGATATCCAGCTCGCCGCTGCGCACCGCCGCGAGCATCCGTTCAGAGGTGTCCTCGGTCAGGCTGATGCCGACCTGCGGGTGATCGTCGTGAAAGTCCGCGAGCACCGAGGCGATATCGAATTCCTCATCGCCCGCGCCGGAGATACAGCCGAGGCGGACGTGTCCGCGCAGTAGTCCGGTGAATTCGTCCACCGTCGTGGTAATCCGCTCGGCCGCCGCCAGCGCGGCCCTGGCATGCGGCAGCACCGCCGCGCCCACCTCGGTCAAGCTCACCGAGCGGCCGCCGCGATCCAGAAGTTGTTGTCCCAGTTCGTGTTCGAGCTGGCGGATCTGGGCGCTGAGTCCGGGTTGAGCCAGGTGTAATCGGGCGGCGGCGCGGGTGAAGTTGGCCTCCTCGACCACGGTCACGAAGTAGCGGAGTTGGCGCAGTTCCATAACTATTGATTATAGATCCAAGCAGAACTATCTGTTGTACTTCTGACTCAGCACGCGGCATTGTCTAAGGCATGGGAAACACCGCAGAGATCATCGACACCTTCACCGGCCCGGTCTTCCGCCCCGGTGACGCCGGATTCGTCGAAGAGATCGCTGGCTTCCAGGCCGCTTACCACCACCGCCCCGCACTGGTCGTCGGCGCGGTGCACACAGAGGATGTGCGCGGTGCGGTGGAATACGCCGCGCGCCACGGACTTCCGGTTGCGGTCCAGGCCACCGGGCACGGACTCTCGGTCGCGGCCGACGGCGGTGTGCTGATCAACACCCGCCGGATGACCGATATCCGGATCGACCCGCGGGCGCGCACCGCCCGTGTCGGCGCCGGAGTGCGGGCGGGCGCGCTGGTCGAGGCCGCCGCACCGTACGGGCTGGCGCCGCTGAACGGGTCCTCGCCGTCGGTCGGGGTCGTCGGCTACAGCCTCGGCGGCGGATTGGGCCTGCTGGCACGGCAATTCGGTTACGCCGCCGAATATGTGCGGGTCATCGAGATCGTCACGGCGGACGGTCGAGTCCGCACGCTGACCCCCGGCGACGAACTCTTCGGCGCGGTGCTCGGCAGCGGTGGCAACTTCGGCGTGGTGACCGCGCTGGAACTGGAACTCGTGCCGGTCGCGACCGTCTACGGCGGTCAGTTGGTCTTCGATACCCCACTGGTCGAACAGGCCTTGGAAGCCTGGAAGGACTGGACCGCGACGCTGCCCGACGAGGTGACCTCGACGGTGACCGTGATGACCTTCCCGCCCATTCCGCAGATTCCGGAACCGCTGCGCGGGCGCTATGTCGCGTCGATACGGATCGCCTACAACGGATCCGCCGCGGACGGCGAGCTTCTGGTCGCGCCGTTGCGCGCGGTCGGGGATCGTTTGAAGGACGATTTGCGGCTCATGCCGTACACCGAATCGCACACCATCCACAGTGATCCGGACCACCCGCATGCCTACGCCGCCACCAACGCCTTGCTCGGTGAGCTCACCGGAGAAACGTTGTCGGCCTTGCTCACTGCCACCGGACCCGAATCGACGATTCAAGCGGTGGTCGATATCCGGCACCTCGGCGGTGCGCTCGGCAGGCGTGGTCCTGCGGGGATTGCCGTGGACAACCGGGATGCCGAGTACATCGTTCGCGTCATCACCATGCCCGGGCCCGATGCGGGTGACGCCGCGCCCGAGGATCATGCGGTGGTTCGCACGGCACTCGCGCCGTGGACCGTCGGCCACAGCCTGAACTTCCTCTACGGTGCGGGTGCCGCGGCCGACGAGGCGCAGACCCGAGGTGGCTACGCGCCGGACACCTATGCCCGGCTGGCCGCGCTGAAGGCGAAGTACGACTCCCGCAACATGTTCCGCTTCAACCGCAACATCACACCTGCGAACTGATCGCCGCGACCGCCCTATCGCCGGACGCGGCCTGGTGCTATCTTCGTGATATCACTTTGATACTCGGAGGATGTCATGAAGCTTCGGTCGGCGTTCCACGTCAACGGCTTTCTCGTGCTGGTGTCGTGGTTTGTCCTCACGCTCCTGATCGGTGGCGGCGCCATTGCCGGATACGCCGTGGCCGCGCACAACGACAATGTGCTCGCCCTCGTGGGCGCGGTCATCGCGACCGTGGTCGTGGTCGTGCTCCTGCTGCTGGCCACCGGGCTCACCGTGGTGAATCCCAACGAGGCCAAGGTCGTTCAGTTCTTCGGCCGCTACATCGGCTCGCTGAGCGAACCCGGCTTCTACTCGGTGGTGCCGCTCACCGACCGGCGCAGCATCTCGCTGAAGGTGCGTAACTTCGAAACCCAGAAGCTCAAGGTCAACGATGCCGACGGCAATCCGGTGGAGATCGCCGCCGTCGTGGTCTACCGGGTGGTCGACAGCTTCAAGGCCGCCTTCTCGGTCGACGACTACGAGGAGTACGTGGAGACCCAGTCCGAGGCAGCGGTGCGGCATCTGGCCACGACGCACCCCTACGACGCGCACGACCAGAACACCACCAGCCTGCGCGACGGCGCCGAGGTGGCCGAGGAATTGACCATCGAATTGCGCGACCGCACCGATCTGGCGGGCATCGAGGTCATCGAGGCCAGGATCACTCACCTCGCCTACGCGCCGGAGATCGCCCAGGCCATGCTCGTTCGGCAGCAGGCGGCCCAAGTGGTCGCCGCGCGCACCCGCATTGTCGAGGGCGCGGTGGGTATGGTCCGCCTCGCGCTGGACCGGCTCGCCGAACAGGGCGTCGTCGAACTCGACGAGGAACGCAAGGCCGCGATGGTCTCGAACCTGCTGGTCGTGCTCTGCGGTGATCGCGCCACCCAACCCGTCGTCAATACCGGCTCGCTCTACTCCTGAGTCGCCTCATGGCCGAGCGCAAGAAGATCCTGCTACGCCTGGACCCGGCGATACACGAGGCGGTTGCCCAATGGGCCGCCGACGACCTGCGCAGTATCAATGCTCAGATCGAGTACGCACTGCGCCTCGCGTTGAAACAGGCGGGCCGAAGCCCGAAGGCGAAACCGGCCGAGGAGTAGCCGGAATAAGCTCTGCCGCAACGATGCCGAATGCCCCACGGGTATTCGGCATCGTCGGTATTCGGTCCGACGATGTATCAGCGCGCGAGTTCGCCGAGGAGTTTCAGACTGTCGGTGTACAGCGCGTGTTGCGCGTCGCGGTCATAGGACGCCTTCGACGACGGTTTCGCGGTGCGGCCCACGAAATACCGGCCGGACACCTCGTCGAGCGACGGATCCGTGACCAGCCACGCGAGGTCCTCGCCGGATCGGCGCGGTGTATTGACACCGGGCAATAGCACCAGACCCCGAGCGACCGTGCGCCACAACAGTTGTGCCGCCGACCCGGCATCCCTGGCGAGTCCGGTGCCCGGCATCAGTCCGGGATCGAAGGCATTCACCGTGATGCCGCGCGCCTCGAACTGCCGCGCCAATTCGTAGGTGGTCTGCAGGTTCGCCAACTTCGACGTGCTGTAGCGGCGACGGCCGTCGCGCTGCGCGGATTCGGTCGACTCGGGTGGGTAGGCGAGTGCGCGGACATTGGTATCCAGCGGATCGGGCATGCCGGTGAACTGATCCGGATTGTGCGTGCCCGAGCTGACGAAGACGATGCGCGCGGGCGCGATCAGGTCGTCGAGCAGTGCTTGGACCAGTGCGACGTGTCCGAGATGGTTGACGCCGAAGGTGGCCTCGATGCCGTCCTCGGTGTAGCTGCGGCGGGTGAATTGCAGTCCGGCATTGCACACCAGCGCATGCAACGGGGGCAGTCCGCTCCTGCGGAATTCGTCGGCGAAATGGGCGACGGAGGCGAGTGCGCCGAGGTCGAGTGTTGCCGCACGCGCGCCGATCGCGGCGGCCTCCGTCCGGGCCCGGTCGGCGTCGCGCCCGGTCACGACGACCGTCCATCGTGGATCGGCGGCGAGCGCCCTCGCGCATTCACGGCCGAGTCCGCCGGTGCCGCCGGTGATCACAACAGTTCTGTCACTTGTTGTCATATGGCAGAGTCTGCCATATGGCGCGCTGTGCGACAATATTCCGATGTCATTGCGGGATCGGAAAAAGGAGCGGACCAGGCGAGCGATCGCCGATGCCGCGCTGCGATTGTTCGTCGAGCGCGGGTATGACGCCGTGACCGTCGCGGATATCGCCGCCGAGGCCGAAGTCGGGACGCGCACCCTGCACCGCTACTACGCGAGCAAGGACGAATTGCTGTTCGCCGAGGACGACGAGCATCGCGCGGAGCTGGCTCGGCTATTGGCCGACCGTCCGGCGGACGAATCGCCGGAGGAAACCATGGCAGCGGTCATCGGACCGCTGGTCGAGCGTTTCGCCGACCGCATCGCGGACGCGCGTGCCCGAGATGGGCTGATCGCGGGCAATCCGGCACTGCAGGCCCGCGAGCTGGCCAAGCGAAATGCGGTCGAATCCCTTGTCGCCGAACACCTTGCGCGCCGATTGGGCGTAGCGTCGGGCACCGATGTGCGGCCCCTGCTGTGGGCCAAAGTCGGCATGGCCTGTTTCTTCGCGGGCTACGAGATCTGGCTGCACACCGGCGGCGACCTCGGCTCGCACATCGGCGACGCGCGAACCGCATTGCTCGAGGAATTTCGTTCGGCCGGTATCTGACCCGGCACTTCAGGCGATGCCGAGTCCGCAGTAGCGTGATCGCGTGCCAATTTCGTTCGACACCAGTGGATTACAGCAGCTCGACAGCAACGCGTGGCGGGACCCCGCCACGGGCGACATTGTCCAGTTGAGTTACTTCGATCTGGTACCAGATCTGCCCGCGCCACTGACGGACCTGGCTACGCTGCGCCGCGGGCTCGCCGAGATGCATGCCGAAAGCGGTTGTCTCATCGAGGCTTTCGTCGTCGGTATCGATTCGCAGCCCGCGCTGCTGCGGCTGCAGAAGATGCGACAGCCGGGTCAGCCGACGGGCCTGGTCTTCGCCGCCTCGCTCACCGTGCCGAAAGCGAATTGCAGTGCGGTGCTACAGATCCTCTGCCCGGAGACCGGCACCACCGGAATCCGTGAGGCGGTACTCGCACTGGAAATCGGCTTCGACAATATGTACCCGCCCCATCCGTACGCACCCGGTCTGCAAGGCGCGCTGCCCTACAACATGGCCGATGACCTGCGCTGGGACGAGCGCTTCCCCGATCATCCGCTCTCGCGTGCCCGCCGCTGGGTGGCGTATACCTGCCCCGCCGCCCGTCTCGATCCGAATTTCGCGGCCCTCCCGGCGTTCTGAGAAATCAGACGGCGGCCGGTTTGTGGGTGACGAAGATGGCGGTGCCGGGGAACAACTCACCCCGCAGCGGACTCCACTGTCCCCACTCCCGCTCGAGCCATTCCGGCCAGTCCGGTTCGACGATGTCATCGAGCACCAGCCCCGAGGCGACGATCTCGCGCACCCGATCCCCGATGGTGCGGTGGTGTTCGACGTAGGTCGGCGCGCCGTCGCTGTCGACCTCTACATACGGCGTGCGGTCGAAATAGGGGATCGAGGCGGTCAGACCGGCGGGTCCGGGGTCGTCCGGAAATATCCAGCGCATCGGATGGTTCACCGAGAACACCCAGCGACCGCCCGGCCGCAACACTCGCGCAACCTCGCGCATCACCAGTTCGGAGTCCGCGACGAACGGGACCGCGCCGAAGGACGAACACGCCAGATCGAAGGATTCATCCGCGAACGGCAATGCCTCCGCCCCGGCCTGCACCAATGGCACCCGCGGTCCGCCGCGCGCCATCGCGGCGAGTCCGCGCGTGAGCATCCCCATGGACAGATCGAGCCCGACCGGCTGTGCCCCCTGCCCGGCCAGCCAGCGCGAACACGGTGCGGATCCGCATCCGATCTCCAGGATCTGCTTACCGGCGACCTCGCCGAGGAAATGCATATCGCCCTCGTGTAAGCCCTCCGGGCACCAGATGAATTCGCCCTCGGGCGAGTCGACGCCGAGAAAGTCGGCGTGGGTTTCGTGATACTGGTCCGCATCGGCATCCCACCAGCGCCGACTGGCCTGCTGACTGGCGGCCGAGCCGATTCTGGTCCGCGCGGTCGCGGTGGTCCCTAGCAGTGCATTTGCCTGCGCATGGCGATCTTCCGACACGCCGTCAGACTATCCCGGCGTGGCGTCGGGACCGGTTTGCCCGGCTGGACCAAGGTCGCGTACGCTGAACGCGCGAGTGTCTTGGGTACTGCCCGTACCGGTGTCATTGCAGTAACAATCTGCGGGGGCAACTGTACAGAAGTAACGCCAACACCCGTGCTGAGTTTCACAAGCGTTTGCGTGCGGTACGTTCAATATGTCCGTCACGTCGCGTCATCGCGGTGAGATCGCAGCGTAGCGAAAGTTCCAATGTCCGCAACCGACCACAATCCGTCCGGAGCAAACCGACACATGCCCACCACCGTCACCTCGCCGCAGGTAGCCGTCAACGACATCGGCTCCGCCGAGGACTTCCTCGCCGCCATCGACGCCACGATCAAGTACTTCAACGATGGCGACATCGTCGAAGGAACCATCGTCAAGGTCGATCGCGACGAGGTCCTGCTCGACATCGGTTACAAGACCGAAGGCGTCATCCCCTCTCGCGAACTCTCCATCAAGCACGATGTCGACCCCAACGAGGTCGTTTCCGTGGGCGATGAGGTCGAGGCTCTTGTTCTCACCAAGGAGGACAAGGAAGGCCGCCTGATCCTGTCGAAGAAGCGGGCGCAGTACGAGCGGGCCTGGGGGACCATCGAGGAGCTCAAGGAGAAGGACGAGGCCGTCAAGGGCACCGTCATCGAGGTCGTCAAGGGCGGTCTGATCCTGGACATCGGCCTGCGCGGCTTCCTCCCCGCCTCCCTGGTCGAGATGCGCCGGGTCCGCGACCTCCAGCCGTACGTCGGCAAGGAGATCGAGGCCAAGATCATCGAGCTGGACAAGAACCGCAACAATGTGGTCCTGTCCCGCCGCGCCTGGCTCGAGCAGACCCAGTCCGAGGTCCGCAGCGAGTTCCTGCACCAGCTGCAGAAGGGCCAGGTCCGCAAGGGTGTGGTCTCCTCGATCGTCAACTTCGGCGCGTTCGTCGATCTCGGCGGCGTCGACGGTCTGGTGCACGTCTCCGAGCTGTCCTGGAAGCACATCGACCACCCGTCCGAGGTTGTCGAGGTCGGCAACGAGGTCACCGTCGAGGTCCTCGACGTCGACCTGGACCGCGAGCGGGTTTCGCTGTCGCTCAAGGCGACCCAGGAAGACCCGTGGCGCCAGTTCGCCCGCACCCACGCGATCGGCCAGATCGTGCCGGGCAAGGTCACCAAGCTGGTTCCGTTCGGTGCTTTCGTGCGCGTCGAAGAGGGCATCGAGGGTCTGGTGCACATCTCCGAGCTGGCCGAGCGCCACGTGGAGGTTCCGGACCAGGTTGTCGCGGTCGGCGACGACGCGATGGTCAAGGTCATCGACATCGACCTGGAGCGTCGCCGGATCTCGCTGTCGCTGAAGCAGGCGAACGAGGACTACCACGCCGAGTTCGACCCGTCGAAGTACGGCATGGCCGACAGCTACGACGACCAGGGCAACTACATCTTCCCCGAGGGCTTCGACCCCGACACCAACGAGTGGCTCGAGGGCTTCGACAAGCAGCGCGAAGAGTGGGAAGGCCGCTACGCCGAGGCGGAGCGTCGCCACAAGATGCACACCGCGCAGATGGAGAAGATGGCGGCCGACGCCGCGGCCGAGGCCGCGAACGGCGGCGGCGCGTCGGGCAACTACTCCTCCGAGAGTGGTTCGCAGGCGTCCTCCGGCCAGGCCGAGCCCGCCGGCGGTTCGCTCGCCAGCGACGCCCAGCTCGCGGCCCTGCGTGAGAAGCTCTCCGGCAACGCCTGATTCGTAGAGTTGTAGCGAAGGCCCCGGTCCGATCGGACCGGGGCCTTTGTGTTGCGGCAAGCGGTAGTGTGCCCGGACATGGGGAGCAATCCGGGCAAGAACGATTATCTCGACCACGTGGTGGCGCAACAGGCGGCGCTCGAGGGTGACCTGCGCAGCCGCAAACCCGTCGCCCCGGCCCCGGCCCCGGCCCCGGCGCCGGTGGCGGCGGCCGCGGCGCCGGCGGCACCGGGCGGTCCGGTGCGACGCGGTGCGATCGCCAAGCGGTCCGAACGGGTCGGGCCCACACCACAGGGCAGTGGTCCGGGGCCGGTGGAGGTCCGGGTCACCGGATTCTGGCGCTGGCAAACGGTTTTGGTGCCGCCCAATGCCTTCGTCGTACACACCCGTCGCGGTCGTGGCGCACCGCTGCACATCGGCCTCGGGGTGTCGTTCCGGTTCAACCCCGCGACAGATTCGTATCTCGTTGTGCCGGGCGCGATGCAGACGATTCTCATCAATGCCTACTGCATCTGCAGTGAACTGCAGGGTGTGCTGGTGCAGGGCTATGTGCAGTGGATCATCGAGGATTTCGCCACCGCCTACCGCAAGCTGGACTTCTCCGATGCCGAAGATCCCATGCGGCTGGTCAACATTCAGCTGCGCGAGCAGGCCGAGGCGGCCATCAAGGACAAGGTCTCCACGATGGGTGTGCGCGATGTGCTCAGCGATAAGCAGCCGATCATCGAAGAGTTGACCGCGCGGCTGCGGGCGGTCGCCGAGGGCAGCGCCGATCGAAATGCCGAGGCGGACAGCGATCGTGGGCTCGGCCTGCGCATTGTCACGGTGCAGATCAAGGAGGCGGTGGTCAGCTCTTCGACGCTGTGGGAGAACCTGCAGAAGCCCTACCGCAGCGAACAGAATCAGATCGCCCGCCTCGCGGAACTCGCCGCGCAGGAAGTGCTTTCGGCCCGCGAGACGGACGCGAATCGGGTTGCCGAGGAACGCAGGATCGAGAACGAGCGGGAATTGGCCGAACTGCGGGCGCGCAACGAGGCCGCGCAGTTCGACCGGGAGACCGCGGAACGGTTGCGGCGCACCACCCGTGAGCACGACGATCAACGCGCGGTCGCCGATCTGGCCAAGGAGACCGCACTGCACGCGCTGCGGTTGGAGCGCGAGCAACATGGCGAACAGGCCGAAAACCTGCGCAGGAAGCTGGAATTGCGGGAGCTGGAACTCGACGGTGAGATCGCCGTCGGGGCCCGGCGCTCGCGTGCGGCGCATGATGATGCCCTGCTCGATCTGGAGCGGGATCGGATTCGCATCGACAATACGAACCACCGCTCGGCCGCCGCTACGCAGGCGCAGCTGGTCGATTCGCTCCCGCAGATCGTCGCGCAGTTGCCGACGCCCGGTGAGTTGACGACGTATCAGCTCGGCGGGGATCTGTCCGGGCTGTCTGCGCTCATCGGGCAGCTGACGCGGGTGCTCGAAACATGGTCGGCGGCACGGCCGGTGAGCGAGAGCGGGGCCGGTTTCGACGAGTCTGGGGATCAGGTGAACCGCCGATAGCGACAAGTCGGACAATTGACCAACTTTGCCGGAATGTGTGCCCGCCTCAGCGATAGGGTGCAGGCTGGTCGGCAGCCTGCTGGCAAGATCAACACCGACCGATCAGCCCGGATGAGAAGGAACACCACGCATGTGCGCAGCGAGTCCGTTCAGCGGTCTCAACCGTAGGCAGTTCCTGGCCAAGGCCGCCGCGGCGGGAGCCGTGGGCGCATTGGCGTCCTGGGCCGACCCGATCATCGAACGCGCCTATGCCGCCGATCCGGCCGGGACCGGCGGCCTCGGCGATATCGAGCATTTCGTGCTGCTCATGCAGGAAAACCGTTCCTTCGACCACTATTTCGGCACCATGTCCGGTGTGCGCGGCTTCGGCGAGGCGTCAAAGGCGTGGCAGCAGTACGGATGGACGCCAGGTGTCGGTCCGGCCCCGGACGGCTTCCTGAATCCGTTCCGCCTCGACACCACCCGCGGCGCGACCCTGGACGGTGAATGCATCAACGATCCGGACCACACCTGGGGCGGTATGCACCGGGCCTGGAACGGCGGCGCCAACGATCAGTGGATGCCGATGTCCATTGCCAGCGTCGGCCCGGCCAACGCACCCGCGGCCATGGGCTACTACCTGCGCGAGGACATTCCGATCCACCACGAACTCGCCGATGCGTTCACCATCTGCGACAACTACCACTGCTCGGTCCTCGGCCCGACGGACCCGAACCGGCTGTACTGGATCAGCGCCAGCATCGACCCGGACGGCGTGGCCGGTGGGCCGCTGCTGGAGACGCCCACGCTGATTCCGCAGCACGTCTACAGTTGGCGCACCTTCCCGGAGAACCTCTCCGAGGCGAGCGTCAGCTGGAAGGTCTACAACAATCGCGATGTCGGCCCGCTGTCCTCGGTGATTCTGGACGGCATGCTCGGCTGTTTCACCCAATCCTCGGATCCGAATTCCGAATTGGCTCGGCGCGGTCTTGCGCCGGTGTATCCCAACGACTTTCAGGCCGATGTCGCCAACGACACGCTACCCGCCGTGTCCTGGGTGATTCCGTCGTTGATCAACTGCGAACATCCCGCGTTGCCCGCGGCGTTCGGCGCGTTCGGCATCGTGCAACTGCTCGATATCCTCACCTCCAATCCGAAGGTGTGGGAGAAGACCGCGCTGATCATCAGCTACGACGAGAACGGCGGCTTCTTCGACCACGTCACCCCGCCGACCGCGCCCGCGGGGACACCGGGCGAATTCGTCACCGTGCCGCTGGATCGGGTAAAGGCTTCGAACGGTATCGCGGGTCCGATCGGTTTGGGGTATCGCGTTCCCGGCCTGGTGATTTCGCCGTACAGCCGCGGCGGGCTGGTCGCCTCGGAGACCTTCGATCACACCTCCCAGCTGCGGCTGCTGGAAACTCGCTTCGGCGTCGAGGTGCCGAATCTGACGCGGTGGCGGCGCGGCGTCACCGGCGATATGACCTCGGCCTTCGATTTCGGCTCGACCCCGGATACGGCGAAACCGGTGCTGAGTGATCCGAAGCCGAAGATGGATGCCGCGATCGCCCAGTGCGGCCCGAATATCGCACTGGGCACCGCGACCAAGGGTGTTCCATATCCGGTGCCGCCCAACCAGATGCCGACCCAGCAGCCCGGCTCGCGACGCCGTCCGAGTGGCATCGTGCGGGGCTAGGTGGTGGCCTCGCCTGCGCTCGTCCAAGCGCAAGGGACTAGTGACGGACGAAGTCCGGCTGCGCCCGATCAGGTCGCGAGTATTCTTGCCCTGATGTCCGAGTCCGCCGTCGAGTTCACCGGGACCGCCTGGGAACGCAGGAAGATCGAGGCGATGAGCCGTATCCAGCGTGTCGCGCTGGATCTGTTCGATGTGCACGGATATCGCGATGTGACGGTGGAGCGGGTCGCGGCGGCGGCCGGGGTGTCGCCGAGTTCGGTGTACCGGTACTTCGGCACCAAGGAGATGCTCGTTCTCTACGACGAGGCCGATCCGCGGGTGCTCGATGTGCTGCGGACGGCTGGTGGCGGCGATACCGTCGAACCCGCCGAGTTGATCCGCGTCGCGCGTTTGATCGTCCCGATGCTGATCGAATCGCTGCTGACCGCCGAATCGGAGCGGCGGATCCGCAGGCGGCTGCGGTATGTCGCGACGATCCCGGAGATCAAGGACGGGCAGACCAGGCAGATGCGGGATATGGCCGACCAATTCCGGGTGCTGTTCGCCGAACGGATCGGCCGCCGGGCCGACGACCTGACGATCGGGATCGCCGCGGCCTTCGGTGTGTGGGGATGTGTTGCGGCCCTGGACCATTGGGCCGCCGAGGATTTCACCGAACCGCTGAAGGATGTCTACACCAAGGCGATCGGCTCGATCATCGATTCGATCGAGGTCATGTTCCGGTAGTCGCGGCCGTTTCCGTCGTGCGCCCGCCGACACGCGGCAGCCACCAGTTCCAGCGGCCGAACAACTGCATGAAGGCGGGCACCAGCACCAGCCGGACCAGGAGTGCGTCGATGGTGATGGCCACGGCGAGCGCGAAACCGATCTGCTTCAGCTCCAACACATTCGCGGTCAGGAAGCTCGCGAAAACTGCGACCATGATGGCGGCCGCCGCGGTGATCGGCCGGGCGGTGCGTTGCAGTCCATCCGCGATCGCGGCGGCATTGTCGCCGGTTTCATCCCAGTGTTCCTTCATCCGCCGGATCAGGAATACCTCGTAATCCATGGATAGGCCGAACAATACGGCGAATACCAGCATCGGCAGATACACCTGCAGGAATCCGGTGCTGTGGAAGCCGAGTGCGGATTCGCCGACGCCGTACTGGAATACCGCGACGGTCAGTCCGAGTGCGGCGCCGGTGGCCAGCAGGTTGAGCAGTATTGCCTCGAGTGCCAGGACGATGCTGCGGAATGCCACGATCAGGAATGCCAGCGATACCGTCAATACGAGCGTGATCACCCAGGGAAAGCGGGCGGTAATCCGGTGTGACACATCGGCGAACGCCGCAGACGTGCCGCCGACTCGAATTTCGACACCGTCGAGAGCCGTTGCACGAGAACGGATATCGGCGACCATGTCGGTGGCAGCGGTGGAGTCGAAGGCGGCCTTCGGCACCACGACGGCCAGTATCCGGCCGTCGGACTGCTGCGGCAGCACCGTGGCGATGCGCGGGTCGAGGGACAGTTCGGCGATGAATCGGTTGACGTCGGAACGGGTTTCGTCACCGAGCGGCCCGCTGTCCGAGCCGGTGCCGACGACCTCGATCGGCGCGAGCAGCCCGGGCGCGAAGTTGTCCTCGACGAGTTCGGTCGCCTGCCCAGTCGGTCGATCCGCGAGTGAGGTGAGGCCCATATCGACGCCGTAGCGGATGCCGGTGATCGGTGCTGCCGCGGTCAGTAGCAGACCGACCCCGATCGCGCCGAAGAGGACAGGGCGTCCCATGACGGTATGCGCCCACCGCGCCCACGCGCTCGAGGCCGTCACGGACCGGACCTCGGCGGGCCGCAGCCGGAGCGGCAGCCAATTCGGACTTCAGCTGTCGGGCGACCGCGACGCGCTCCGGTGTTTCGCCATCGACGCCGACGATGCCGAAGGCGGTGTGCCGGTCGGCCGAGATCTGGGCGGCGGCATTGCCTTCGAACGGGCCGATCGCACCTGCCACGCCAGCGGCGGCACGGGTGGTGCCCAGCGCCCGATCGATCACCGACCGGAACTCCGGCGTGTCGACGGTGCGCTGCTCGGAATGGAAGACGATGAGGTCCTGTTCGGTGCCGAAGCGCGTGAAGTGTTCGGCGACTAGGTGATCGACGGTCACCGATTCGGATCCGGGGACCGAATAATCGGGCGTGCTGAGGCGGTCGTGGAGTGCCGGATAGGCCGATCCGCAGGCGATCGCGAAGAGCAGCCAGGCGCCGAGCACGGCACGGCGATGGCGGGCCATCAGTGCGCCCCAGCGGCCGACCGCGCCCAGTTTTCCGGTGCCCGTGGACTCGGGTGAGTCCGTCTTGGTCGCGGTCAGCTGCGTCATCGCCCCTCCACAGACAACCTGAGAGTCACTCTCAGGTATTTTCCGCCATCCTAAGGAGGCTCGCGGATAAAGTGCAAGTGACTGTCACAAATTCGACGGTACTGACGGCAGCACGAAGCGACCCAACCCCTGATGGGGCTGGGTCACTGGAAGTTTATGGCCGGATAGGCGGCTGAAATCAGCTGGCGGTCGCAGGCGCCCAGTACGCGGTCGCGGCAGCGGAGCGTTTTCGCATGGCCGCGAAGCTGTGCCGGGCGGGGCTGATCAAAGCGGTGAACCACGAGCGGCGGTGCTCGGCGAGCGCGGCCGCGACGGCGGGGTGCTTGATGCAGTGCATGCCCCCCGCCTTGCCCAGGCGGTGGCGACCCACCTGGTTGATTTTGGTGCCCAATGATGTTCCTTTGCTTGCTGGTGCTGGCCTGGATCGCCACGGCGAAGATTAGTCGAACGAAAGTGTTCGGCACAGTATTTTGCACGAGTAATTGCCTCGGCGTGTCGGAAAGTTGTGGTCCACGGGCGAGAATCGACCGGAAATGTTGCGAGATGGTCTCGGCCTAGTCACGGATCGGGCAAATGGTGTTTCAGACGGTGGAATGCGCGGCGCGAGTGGGTATTCCGGCCGATTGGGTGGATTGCGCGCACAGGGGGTTGCGTTCGGCGCGACATCGCGGATGCGAGACTGGTCGAATGTTGCGGATCGGCCTCACCGGAGGCATGGGAGCGGGCAAGTCGACGGTGGCGCGGATTCTCGCCGAGCTCGGTGCGGTGATCGTCGATTCCGATGTGATCGCCAGGGAGGTCGTCGAGCCGGGTACCGAGGGTCTCACGGCGTTGGCGGCGGCGTTCGGTCCCGATATCCTCGCCGCCGACGGCAGCCTGGACCGGCCGGCGCTGGCGGCCAAGGCATTCGGCAACGACGACGCCCGCGCGACGTTGAATTCCATTGTCCATCCATTGGTCGGTAAACGAACGACGGAATTGATTTCCGCCGCGCCATCGGATGCGATTCTCGTTCAAGATATTCCACTTCTGGTGGAAAACGGTCTCGCGCCGCTGATGAATCTCGTATTGATCGTCGATGTTCCCGCGGAAACTCGGATACGGCGATTGGTGGAATTCCGTGAAGTTTCCGAAACGGATGCACGGGCGCGTATTTCGGCGCAGGCCACCGATGAACAGCGCCACGCCGTCGCGGATGTGCTGTTGGACAATAGCGGTGAACCGGGTGCCATCGATCCGGTTGTCCGGCAGTTGTGGGCGCAACGATTGGTGCCGTTCGAGGAGAACCTGCGCACCGCGACACCGGCGCGGCGCAAGGAGCTGCGCGTCGTGCCCTCGAATCCGGAGTGGGCGGCGCAGGCGCAGCGGCTCATCGCCCGGCTGTGGGTGGCGTGTGGTCCGGCGGCATCGCGAATCGACCACATCGGCTCGACCGCGGTGCCGGGATTGCCCGCCAAGGATGTGATCGATGTGCAGATCACCGTCGCGGATCTGGCAGCCGCCGATGGGCTGCGAGATGCATTGGGGGCGGCCGGTTTTCCGGTTCGGCCCGATGTCATCCGCGACAATCCGAAGCCGACGGCCGCAGATCCCGCGGGCAGCGATACGGCGTTGTGGGCCAAGCGTTTTCACCAGAGTGCCGATCCGGGGCGGTTGGCGAATGTACATATCCGGGTGGCGGGCTCGCCGGGGCAGGAGTTCGCGCTGCTGTTCCGGGACTGGCTGATCGCCGATGCGGCGGTGCGCGCGGAGTATCTGGAGGTCAAGCGCGAGGGTGAGGCCAAGGCGGCCGGGCTGACCGGTGCGGCGGCGACGCTAGCGTATCTGGATGTGAAGGAACCATGGTTCGATGCTGCCTACCCGCGAGCCGCGGCCTGGCGCGACAGCGCCGGGGTGCTACAGCCAGGTCAGGGTGATGTCCAGGGTGGCGAGCCAGCGGTCGAGCGAGTAGCCGTTGGCGGCGATGCCATCGATCGCGATGGACGCGTGTTCGATGGCGGCCTGGGCTTCGGGGAGGGCGATGAATCCCGCGGTGTGCGCGGCGAGTAACTCGTCCACGTCGAGCAGTTCGATCTCGCGTCCCGAGCGCACCACTATGTCGAGGTAGTGGTCCACCGACTTCCACTTCTTCGGACCGACCTGGGCGAAGTGGCCGAGGTCGATGTAGTAGTCCTCATCCCGCCGATGCGCGGGGTGGAAGTGGAAGATCGTCACGCGAATGGCGAGTCCGGGTAACAGCCACGATTCGATGTAGTGGAACTGCGGATGATCCGAGGTGCGCGCCATGTACAGGCCCCACGGCTCGGTCCAATAGCGCTCGACCGGCCGGACGAAGCCCTTCGGGTCCGTATTGGTCAGGTCCGCGAGATTGAAGTACTCGACTTTGGGTTTGTGCACGTCCACTGATGGTGCCTGTGTCATGCACATAGAATCTACCGCCGCTGCCGCGCCGTCGAGTGGTACGGCAGCGGTTGGGCAGATCGTCCGGCGGATCGGCTACATCCAGGTCAGTGTGATCTCCTTGGTGGCAAGCCAGGGCTCGACCTCATGTCCGTGCGCGGCCAAGCCCTCCAGCGCCTTGGTCGCCCGGTCCAGCGCGTGATGCGCATGCGTCGTGTCGATCAGACCGGCCGAATGGGCGGCCAGCAGATCGTCCACCCCGCGCAATTCGGCCGCGCGGGAGTGGCGCACCGCGATCTCGAGGTACTGGTCCATCGACTTCCAGCGCTTGGGCTCGACCCGGGCGTACTCGCCGATATGCAGGCAATAGTCCAAGTCGCGGTGGTGTCCGGGCTGGTAGTGCACGATCGTCACGCGCAACCAGAGTTCGGGCAGCAGCCAGGTCTCCATGTATTGGATCCGTGGACCGCCGACGGTGCGTGCCACATATAGACCCCACGGCTCGACGTGCACACGGTCGATCGGGCGCACGAAACCCTTGGGATCGGTCATGGTCAGCTCGGCGATATTGAAATGTTCGATCTTCGGTCTTAGCTGGGTGGTAGTCATCGGCGATCCCGGTGCGGCGTCGGTGGTGGTTGGCTGGATCAGGGGCGCGACCCCCCGAAAGTCACGCGCAACGTAACCGGCGATACCGGTCACAGCGGGCGCGGCGGCAAGCAATGGAATCAGAGCGCTCATTGGCCTCATCCTCATGTCCGACAACCAAATCAGGCTACACCTGCTGCGGCCGGTTCGCCGATGCCGAGAAAACGCCGAATCTCGTTGCGGCAACGGACATTAATGTCCGTTTACCTGTCCTATAGGGCAGGTAACAGATTGCGCATCAGCCCTGGGGCGTGATGATGCTTCAGATCGCGAAAGGATACGCCGATCGTGATTCGGTGACGAGCCCGTCGGCACCGTATCCGCCGGGCCGCGGAATCTGTCGGTGCCTGCGCCTAGGCTGGTGACCATGGCATTCGCAACCGAAATCCCGGCGGAAGGATACGAGGACCGGGGTACCCCGCTGGCGCATTCGGAGTTCCGGCCGGTCGGGGAGATCGAGCGGGCCGATGGGCAGTTCCAGGTGGTCAGCGAACATCGCCCGGCCGGTGATCAGCCCGCGGCCATCGCTGAACTCGAGCGTCGCATCAATGCGGGCGAGCGTGACGTGGTGTTGCTCGGCGCGACCGGCACCGGTAAATCGGCCACCACCGCCTGGCTGATCGAGCGGCTGCAGCGGCCGACGCTGGTGATGGCGCCGAATAAGACCCTCGCCGCGCAGCTGGCCAATGAGCTGCGAGAGATGTTGCCCAACAACGCCGTCGAGTACTTCGTCTCGTACTACGACTACTACCAGCCCGAGGCCTATATCGCGCAGACCGATACCTATATCGAGAAGGACAGCTCGATCAACGACGATGTCGAGCGGCTGCGGCATTCGGCGACCTCGAGTCTGCTGTCGCGTCGCGATGTCGTAGTGGTCGCGTCGGTGTCGTGCATCTACGGCCTCGGTACACCGCAGTCCTATCTGGATCGGTCGGTGCAGCTGGATGTCGGCACCGAAATCGATCGCGACGCATTCCTGCGGCTGCTGGTCGACGTGCAATACACGCGCAACGACATGTCCTTCACTCGCGGTTCGTTCCGGGTGCGTGGTGACACCGTCGAGATCATCCCGTCCTACGAGGAACTCGCGGTGCGCATCGAATTCTTCGGCGACGAGATCGAGGCGCTCTACTACCTGCATCCGCTCACCGGCGATGTGGTGCGGCAGGTCGATACCGTCCGAATCTTCCCGGCCACACACTACGTCGCGGGTCCGGACCGGATGGAGCGTGCGGTTCGCGAGATCGAAGCCGAACTCGAGCAGCGGCTGGCCGAGCTCGATCGCCAGGGCAAACTGCTGGAGGCGCAGCGGCTGCGTATGCGCACCCAGTACGACCTGGAAATGATTCGCCAGGTCGGATTCTGCTCGGGCATCGAGAACTACTCGCGTCATATCGACGGACGCCCGGCCGGATCCGCACCCGCGACGCTGCTGGATTACTTCCCGGAGGACTTCCTGCTCGTCATCGACGAGTCGCACAACACGGTGCCGCAGATCGGCGGCATGTACGAGGGCGATATGTCCCGTAAGCGCAATCTCGTCGAGTACGGCTTCCGTCTGCCGTCTGCCATCGACAACCGCCCGCTCACCTGGGAGGAATTCGCCGACCGGATCGGGCAGACGGTATACCTGTCCGCAACGCCAGGACCGTACGAACTCGGACAGTCCGGCGGTGAGGTCGTCGAACAGGTCATCCGCCCGACCGGTCTCGTCGATCCAAAGGTCGTGGTCAAGCCGACCAAGGGCCAGATCGACGATCTGATCCACGAGATCCGTCAGCGCACCGAACGTGACGAACGGGTCCTGGTCACCACACTGACGAAGAAGATGGCCGAGGATCTGACCGATTATCTGCTCGGACTCGGCGTCCGGGTGCGCTATCTGCACTCCGAGATCGACACCCTGCGCCGGGTGGAGTTGCTGCGACAGCTGCGGCTCGGCGAATACGACGTGCTGGTCGGCATCAACCTGCTGCGTGAGGGCCTCGACCTGCCCGAGGTATCGCTGGTCGCGATCCTCGACGCCGATAAGGAGGGCTTCCTTCGCAGCACTACCGCACTGATCCAGACCATCGGCCGTGCGGCGCGCAATGTCTCCGGCGAGGTACACATGTACGCGGACAAGGTCACCGCGTCGATGCAGTTCGCCATCGACGAGACCGAACGCCGCCGGGCCAAGCAGGTCGCTTACAACGAATCGATGGGCCTCGACCCACAGCCGCTGCGCAAGAAGATCGCCGACATCCTGGATCAGGTGTATCAGGAGGCCGACGACAGCGAGGTGGCCGTCGGTGGCTCCGGTCGCAATGCCAGCCGCGGCCGTCGCGCTCAGGGCGAGCCGGGGCGGGCTGTCAGCGCGGGCGTGTACGAGGGCCGCGACGTCAAGTCCATGCCGCGGGCCGAATTGGCCGATCTGGTCAAGGAACTCACCGCGCAGATGATGAATGCGGCCCGCGAGCTGCAGTTCGAATTGGCCGGTCGGTTGCGGGACGAAATCGCGGATCTGAAGAAGGAGCTGCGCGGGATGGATGCCGCGGGGTTGAGTTGAGCGGCGGCGTCTTTCGACGCCGCCGGACTCGGCATGGCTCAGCTCTGGGTGGCCATCCATTCGTTCACGCGGCGCTCGGCCTCTTCGCGCGAGACATTCTCTACCTTGGTCAGCACCGCCCAGCGGTGGCCGAAGGGGTCGAGGATCACGCCGAAGCGGTCGCCGGTGACGAATGTCTGCGGCTCCTCCGCACTGCGGGCGCCGTTTTCGATGGCCCGCTTGACGACCGCGTCGACATCGGGGCAGTAGTGCACGATCGAGGTGTGCACCCATTCGCCATTGGGAGCCAGGACATTGTTGTCCGGAATGGGCATGCCCAGTTGCAGGGTCGAGTCGCCGATCTTCAGTTCGGCGTGTGCGGGCTGGCCGTCGGGGAGATCGTTGCGGCTGATCACCTCGGCCTCGAAGACGTTGGTATAGAACTCGATTGCTTTATTGGCGTCGGGGACGGCCAGGAAGCAGGTGATGGAGTGGTAGCCGTCGGCGATGGGGTTGACGGTGTTCGCTGTTTCACTCATGCCGATAAGCCTCGTCGAGCGCGGCGAAGTGGTCTTGTAAGAAAGCGACAGCCGTGACCGGCGCAGCCGACGGGCCGGTTCCGGTGCCCGCGCTCGACAATGTGAAGGGCATTCTGCATCCCGACGAGCAGGCACGACATCGCTCGTTGGCGCGGTTGTCGGCCGGGCCGGAGGTCGGGCGGTTCGTCGAGTGGTATTGGTCGGTGCGCTGGGATCTGACCGGTCGGCCGCCGTACTACGCCGAGGTGCTGCCGTTCCCGTGCGTGAATGTCACCTTCGAACACACCGAAACCCGCACCGGCGGTTTCGTCAACGGCGTCTGCACCACGAAGTTCGTCCGGGAACTCAGCGGTGCGGGGGAGACGTTCGGCGCCCGTTTTCGCGCCGGTGGATTCGGTGCGTTCACCGGATTGGATGTCGGTGCGTTCCGGGACACCGCCGTACCGCTCACGGACGTGCTGCCCGAGGCGGCGGGCTTGGCCGACCGAGTATTGGCGGAATCCTCGGATATCAAGCGCCGCAGCACAATCGAGGATTTCCTGATCGGCCGAAAGGCAGCGACGGATCCCAACTATCGACTGGTGCTGCGCATCGTCGACGCCATGGAACGGGACCAAGAACTGACCAGGGTCGATCAGGTCACTGATCGGTTCGATATCCCGATCCGCACATTGCAGCGGATGTTCCGGCGCTATGTCGGCGCCGGACCGAAATGGGTGCTGCGCCGATACCGGCTCCAGGACGGTGCAGATCTACTCGCGCGCGGGCGCATCGAAGATCTGGCCGCACTGGCCACGGAGTTGGGTTATTTCGATCAAGCGCATTTCTCGCGTGAGTTCACCGCGGAAGTCGGAATGGCTCCACTGGAATACGCCAAGAATTCGCTACGCTCCCGTAACGAGGTGACTTCGAAGGTCGTCTCGACCAGAATGTAGTTTGCATGATCGCTCGCGTTCGACCCATTCGAGCACGAATCGGAATCGGCCCTCCACATCGGCGAATGAGGAGTTCGTGATGGATGTCTTGGTCCTGACAGGGCGAGTACTTTTCGTGGTGTTGTTCTTCAGTTCCGCGTTCGGGCATTTCACGCAGACCGACGCGATGACCGATTATGCGCGGAGTCGCGGCCTGCCGCGGCCGCGGGCCGCGGTGCTGGCGGGTGGCGTCGTTCTCGCCGTGGGCGGCCTCAGCGTGCTGCTCGGCGTATGGGCCGACCTCGGGGCGTTGCTGCTGGTGATCATGCTGGTGCCGACCGCATTCCTGATGCACCAGTTCTGGAAGGAGACCGATCCGCAGGCCAAGCAGGGCGAGATGATCCATTTCAACAAAGATCTCGCGCTGGCCGGCGCATCGCTGATGTTGTTCGCCTTCTTCGCGCATGTCGACGAACTCGGATCGACCATCACCGAACCGCTTTTCACCGGTCTGTAGATACGACCGGATTTGTGCCGTTCGCGCCGATATTGTGAGCCGTATAGACGTCGTCGGCATTTTCGGGTCGACGAAGCTCCATCGCGGTAACTGCGGAACCGGGTGGATGGTGTCGGCCCGGTCGGGTACGTTCTTCCCGGTCCCGGTCGGGCCGACATTGCCGTCGTATAGCGGCCGCGGTCGGGTATATGTGATGAATATCCCAGGGGGACAAGAGCGTTCGCGCCGGTTGTGATGGATCACAAGTCGCGGAACCGGAAATTAGATCCGCCCAGGTCGCAAAGGTCCTGCGGCATTCGCCGGATGAACCTGTGTCGGTAAACCCAGAACACCCGAAGTGTGATGTGTTGCGATTTCTGCTATTTCCGGCCGATTTGCCGCTATGGTCGACCCCAGTCGCCGCGCTGGTGCCCCGACTGCACGTGGCACCGGCGCAGGCACCCGACACCACATAGTTGGAGGAGAAATGACCACCTACCGGACCATTGTCGTCGGTACCGATGGCTCGGACTCGTCGTACGTCGCCGTCGACAAGGCCGCTTCGCTGGCCGCGGCCGCGGGTGCGACCCTGGTCGTGGCCTGCGCGTACTACCCGACCGACGATCGCGATGTGGCCGCCGCCGCCGATGTGCTCAAGGACGAGGCCTACCAGGTGCGCGGCTCCGCGCCCACCAACGAGATCCTGCGCACCGCCCGCGACCGCGCGACCGCCGCGGGCGCCGAGGAGATCGTCGAGCGTGCCATCGTGGGTGAGCCCGTCGAATCCCTGCTCGCCCTCATCAAGGAGGTCGAGGGCGATCTGCTGGTCGTCGGTAACCGCGGCCTGAACACCCTGGCCGGCCGGTTGCTGGGTTCGGTGCCCTCGGATGTGGCGCGCAAGTCCCGCTCCGATGTGCTGATCGTGCACACCGTCAGGTAAGCAGTAAAGCCGAAGCGACAGCCGCACATTCCCCGGGAATGTGCGGCTGTCGTCGTTCTCGTCAATCCAGTGCGCTGAGCACCGGTGGCAGGTCGCCGGTGTGCAGCACGCCGAGTCGCTGGGTCGCTCGGGTCAGTGCCACGTACAGGTCGTTCATCCCGCGCGGCGATTCGTCGAGGATCCCCTGGGGTTCCACCAGATAGACCGCGTCGAATTCCAGGCCCTTGACCTCGTGCACCGTGAGCACACGGACGGATTCGCCCGCCAACTCGGCGAAGTCCGCGACCATCTCATGCGGTGTGATGACGGCCGTGGTACCGGGGCCCGTCTCCGCGGCGACCAATTGCGCTACCGCACTGCGCAATTCGCTCGCATCGACGGCATGGGCGCGGGGCCGCACATCCGTCTCCCGCACCGACCGCGGCACCGACGCGGCCGGATCGATCTCGGCGAGCACATCCGCCGCGACCGCCATGATCTCCGCCGGTGTCCGGTAGTTCACGGTCAACTCGGTGAGCTTCCACCGTTGTGCCACGTAGGGTTCCAGCATCCGCTGCCAGGACGAGGCGCCCGCCGGATCGCCGGTCTGCGCGACATCGCCGACCACCGTCACCCATCGGTTCGGTATGCGGCGCATCACCATTCGCCAGGCCATCTCCGAAAGTTCCTGCGCCTCATCGACGATCACATGGCCGTAGGTCCAATTGCGGTCACCCGCCGCGCGTTCCGCGGTGGTCTGCCGATTGCGCACATCCTGACGTTCGGCCAGCTGGCCCGCGTCGATCAGGTCGTAGGCCATCAGGATCTCCGGATCGAGGTCGTCCTCGAGATCCTGTGGCGCGGAACCGGTCAGGATGTCGAGCGCGTCCTGCGCCTCGGCCAATTGGGCCCGCCAGCGACGGCGGGCGCGTTCGCGTTCCTCGGTGTCGTCGATGCCGAGAAGTTCGGCCAGTTCGTCGAGCAGTGGCGCGTCCGGCGCGCTGAACTCGCCGTTGTCCGAGCGTGCGAGTTCGGCTCGGTCGGCCGGATCCAGGCTGCTCGCGGCCCGGTCGAGTCGCTTCGGATCGGCAAGCAGATCCGCGAGCACCTCCTGCGGCGACAGGATCGGCCAGAGCTTGCCGATGGCCGCCTGGATCTCAGGATCGGCGCGCATTTCGTCCCGGATCTCGGCGAGATCGGTTCGGCTGAGCAGACTTTCCTTACCCGCCCCGTCGGCTGCGCCTCCTGCCATCCCCCGGTGGCCGCCGGACAGATCCGCGCCCATGGTCTGGGCCAGTTGTTCGGTGAGTGCGTCGATGACCGAGGAAGCGAAGATCGGCCGGGCCAGATTGTGCGGGCGCCGCGAGGAGCGGGCGCGACCGCGCGCCTTGGTGGCGATCTTGCGATCGAGTGTGACCGGGTAGCCGTCGAAGGCGAGGCGGACCGGCTCGGAGGGCACCTCCTGACGGTCGCGCACCGCCTGCTTGAGCACCTCCAGCATGGCCAGCGAGCCCTTGACCTCTCCGGCGCGCAGCGAATCCTCGCGGGTGGCCTTCACTCCCGGATACAGATCGCCGATGGTGGACAGCAGCACGCCGGTCTCACCGAGCGATGGCAGCACCTGACCGATGTAGTCGAGGAAGGTGGCGTTAGGACCGATGATCAGCACACCACTCTTGGCCAATTGCTGACGGTAGGTGTAGAGCAGATACGCCGCGCGGTGCAGTGCGACGGCGGTCTTGCCGGTGCCCGGACCGCCCTGGACCACCAGCACGCTCTTGTGCTCGGAGCGAATGATCGCGTCCTGCTCGCTCTGGATCGTCTCGACGATGTCGTTCATATGGCCGGTGCGTGCGGCATTGAGCGCCGAGAGCAATGCGCTCTCGCTGCCGACCCCGCCTCCACCATCGGTCACACCCGCGGTCCGAGCGGCGTCGAGGTCCAGGTACTCGTCATTGACGGCCGTGACCCGCCGATTGCGGGACCGGATATGTCGGCGCCGGATCACCCCGTCCGGGGCGGCGGTCGTCGCGAGATAGAACGGACGGGCCAGGGGCGCGCGCCAATCCAGCAGCAGCGTCTCGTAATCGTCCTTCTCGTCGAGGATGCCGAGCCTGCCGATGTAGCGATATTCGCCTTCCAGCTCACCGTCGAGGTCGATGCGGCCGAAACACAGGCCGTGTTCGGCGGCGTCGTATTTGGCCAGATCCTCGGAATAGAGCTGGCTGAAGGATTCGCGTTCGGTGCGCGCCTGCGGGGTGCCACCGGTTTCCAGCAGCACGGTGCGCAGCCGTTTCGTGGCGTATTCGCGCATATCGTCGAGTCGTTCATAGAGCACGGACAGGTAGGCCTGCTCCAGGTCGATCTCGCGGTTCCGCTCGGGTGTGCCGTCGTGCGCGGCACGATCCTGAGTGAGGCGGTCGGGCAAACTGAACTCCTTGTCACCGCGATGAGCCGGTGCACACGCAGGTCACGGTGCACGCGAACGCCATTGAAAACAGAGTTGTCGAGTCTACTGCCGGTTCGGCGGGCTCGCTGTAACCGCAGGTAGCGGGTCCGTGGCCAGGACCGGCGTGAAGTGTTGGACGACGGGGAACGGTTCGTAGAAGTGATGCAGTAGTTGCTTCCAGCGCTGATATCCGGCGGACCCGCGGAAGCCATCAACATGGTCGCTCAACTGTTCCCATCCCACCAACAGCAAATATGTGTCGGGCGTCTCGACGCACCGCGACAGCGACAGCGACCGGAAGCCCGGCATACTCTCGATGATCGGCCTGGCCTCGGCGAACGCCGCCTCGAAGGCCGCCGACTCGGCGGGGCGGACGGGCAACAGCGCGTGTTCGATGATCATGGAACCCTCAGGAAGCGTGCGTGTTATTCGGTCTGCGGCTCAGGCTGGTGCCTTCCCGATGGCCGGTCGGCTTGGCGCGGTACATCGCCAGATCGGCGTCGTGCAGCACCGCCTCGGGCGTGCGGTTGTCGCCCTCTGCGAGTTCGGTCACGCCGATCGATGCGTTCACCTCGATCCGGTGCCCGCGCGCGATGATCGGCTCGGCCATGGTCGAGCGCAGCCGCTCGACCAGCGAGTCGAGATCGACGCGTCGGGTCCGGCCGGACAGCAGCACCAGGAATTCGTCACCGCCGAGCCGGCCGACCAGATCGGTGCCGCGCAGTGCGCGCTGCAACCGCTGGGCCACGATCTGCAGCACGGTATCGCCGATCGCGTGGCCGAGGGTGTCGTTGATCGCCTTGAAGCCGTCAAGGTCGATGAACAGCACCGTCGAGACGGGCAGATCCTCGCTGGCGGCCAGCGCATTGGCGAGCTGGGACAGGATCAGTGAGCGGTTGGCCAGTCCGGTCAGTGAGTCGTGTGTGGCCTGGAACTCCAATTGCCTTCGACTGGCGCGGAATTCGGTGATGTCGGCGAAGGAGGACACCGCGGGGGAATCCGGATCGCCCGGATTGAGCAGCCGCGAACTGCCGGAGAGCCAGCGGCGCTGACCATCGTGACGGTCGACGCCGAAGATGTATCCGGTGATCGTTTCGCCGGTCGCCAGGGTGCGTGCGACCGGATGGCGGCTCGGCGGCAGCGGTTGGGCATTGGCGTCGAGCAGGATCAGCGGCAGTTCGTCGATGGTGGCGCCGATGAGTTCGCCGGTGCGTTCGTCGGTGCCGAAGATTCGCACGGCCGCGGGATTGGCGGATTCGATGCGGCCGTTCCGGTCGATCACCACCACCCCCTCCTCCAACTGCGAGACCACCGTGGTGAAGTGCTGTTCGGCCCGGCGCTGCGCGGCCTCGGCGGCGCGCTGGGCGGTGAGATCGCGGATGACCACCTGATAGGCGAGGTGGTCGTGCCATGCGGTGAGCACTGAAACCGTCTCGACCGGGACTATCTCGCCGTCGACCCGGATCAGGTCCATTTCGGTGGGATCGGAGGCGGCGCCCGCAGTGGTCAGCTGGCTGATGCGGTCCACCATGCCGGGCACCGAATCGGGATGGACGAACCGGGTCAGCGGTTGGCCGATCACCTCGTCGGCGCTGTCGGCGGCCAGCATGCGCGCGGTGGCCTGATTGGCGTAGACGACGGTGCCGCGCTCGTGCACGACGATCCCGTCCGGGGTGTGTTCGACCAGGGACCGGTAGCGCTGAGCCAGCTGCTCGGCGTCGACCCCGACGTCGACTGCCTTGTCCTGATCCACTCCGAACCCCCGATCATCGACCCGATCATGGCCATTGGAACATGGGATTATTCTGGTCTCGACGTGTACAAGATCACATCGTCGACGCTATTGCTTCGCTCACAGTCCGGGCACTCCATCCGCCGCTATCTGGTGATCATTACAGAACCCGGATTTGTGAACATTTCTCGAGCCGAACGTCGCTTCGGCCCCGGGAGCCGGTGAAGGAGCGATGCCATGCCGGGTACCAACCCGAACAGTGAAAAGCACCATCAAGATCATATGACGATCGCCGGAATCGGGGCGGTCAGCGGGTACGGCTGGGGTCGGGAGACGCTCTGGCAGGGGCTGCTGAGCGGGAAATCCGCGGCCTCGCTACAACCAGGCTACGGCTTCGGCCGCGATGAGCATGCCTGGGTTTCGCTGATTCCCGATGGTGGCGATCCGATGGTGAGCACCAGCCGCTATGGGCGAGCCATGCAGGAGGCGGGTCGCGAGGCGATCGCCGACGCGTCCGCGCGCGGTTGGCGACCCGGCCGCACCGTCGGCCTGCTGCACGCCATCGTGCTCGGCGACGTCGCCAATTGGCGCGACTTCTATCTGGTCGATGAGGGGCACCGGCGCTCACGCGACTACATGCGACTATTGCCCTCCACGCCGATCTCGGTACTACAGCAGGAATTCGGCTTCCACGGGCCATCGATGAATGTCTCGGCGGCGTGCAGTTCGGCGAATGTCGCGCTGATCACCGCCAAACTCTGGCTGCAGTGCGGTGTCGCCGACGACGTGATCTGCATCGCCACCGATATGTCGGCCACCCCCGAAATGCTCGAGCACTTCGTCCGGCTCGGCGCCGCGGTCGGCGATGCCGAACCACTGGCCGCATGCCGCCCCTTTCAGGAGGGCAGCCGCGGTTTCAGCATGGGTGAGGCGTCGGTCGCCTTCGTCCTCACGCGCTCGGTCGAGCGGCCCTATGCCGCGGTGCTCGGTGGCGGCATGACCAATGACGCCTATCACGTGGTTTCGGTCGATCCGGGGCACACCCAGATTTTCAACTGTGTGCGCCACGCGCTCGCGGACGCTGCAGTCGCCCCCGCGGACGTGCGGTATTTCAACGCGCACGGCACCGGCACCCGGCAGTGCGATGTGGCCGAGCGGGATCTGCTGCGGCGGATGTTCGACGACCGGCCGCACGTCTATTCGGTCAAGCCGCTGGCCGGGCACTGCCAAGGGGCAGCGGCCGGTGTCGAGGTGGCGGCCGCGGCACTGGCCTACGACCGCGGCATCGTGCCCGCCGCACCGATCGTCGCACCCGCCTACGAGCGACTATTGGACGGTCCCACGCCTTTCGAGGGCGGGATCACGGTCAAGTTGTCGCTCGGCATGGGCGGCAATAATTCGATGGTCGTGCTCGGTCCCGTCGGCTGAGCTCACTTACGGAAGCGGCACCGACCAGGACAATTTCGTGCCCGGCATGCCCTCTGGTTCGTGCATACCCGCCACCGCGGGTCCGATGGTGAATTGCCCGTCCGACTTCTCGGCCCGCTGCTCCAGATTCCGCAATCCGCTGCGGATCACGTGATTCGGGATGCCCCAGCCGTCATCGGTGACCACGATGGTCAGATCATCGGCCACACTGATCTCCACCGAGACGGTCGCCGCGCCGGAATGTCGCACCGCATTGCTCACCGCCTCGCGCACCACCGCCTCCGTGTGATCGGCCAACTCGGCCTCCAGCACCGAAAGCGGTCCGGTCACCTGCACGGTGGCCCGCAGCGGCGAATCGGTGGTCTGCTGGCGCACCGCATCCTCGATCCGCTGCTGCAATTCGATACTGCCGCCATTGCCGCCGTGCAGATCGAAGATCGAGGTGCGGATCTCCTGGACCACCTCCTGCAGATCATTGATGACCGTCGAAAGATGTTGGCGCACTTCGGGCACCTCGGCGCGCGATACCGCGCTCTGCATGGTGAGCCCGATGGCGAACAGCCGCTGGATCACATGGTCGTGCAGGTCGCGGGCGATGCGGTCGCGGTCGGCGAGAATATCGAGTTCGCGCATTCTGCGCTGGGTTTCGGCCAGCTGCATGGCCAGCGCGGCCTGGTCGGTGAAGGCGTTGGTCAGCTCGACGAGTTCGTCGGGGTAGGGCGGTGAGCCGACGGGACGCACGGTGACCAGCGCGCCGAGGGTGGCGTCGGGTGTGCACAGCGGCAGGATCAGCGCGGGCCCGACATCGTGCAGTGGGACGCCGAGGTCGATCACTGCGGCATCGTCGAAGCGCAGTGGTGTGCGGCGGGTGAAGGCCTCGCCGAGTGCGGTGCCGTCGGCGTCCACGATCAGTCCGTCGAATCCGCTACCCGGACCCGACCATTGGGTAATGACGAGTTCGGAGACCGCGGCGAGTTGGAGTTGCGGTACCGCGGTGCTGGCCAGGAACGATTGATGTGAGCCGGTCAGGGTGCGCGCATGGTCGACGACGTGGGCGAGCACCAGATCGGGTTCGGTGCCCGCGAGGAATTCGGTGGCGATGTCGCGGGTGGCCTCGATCCAGGCCTGTCTGGTGCGCGCCGACTCGTAGAGCCTGGCGTTGTCGACCGCGATACCGGCGGCGGCCGCCAGCGCCTGCACGAGTACATCGTCGTCCTCGGTGAACGGCTGGCCGTTGGCTTTCTCGGTCAGGTAGAGACTGCCGAAGACCTCGTCGCGAATGCGCACCGGGACGCCGAGGAAGGTGTGCATCGGCGGGTGGTGTTCTGGAAAACCCACGGACGCAGGGTGTTTCGAGAGTTCGTCGAGGCGCAGCGGTTTGGGTTGGGTGAATACCTCGCCGAGTACGCCGTGTCCGGCGGGAAGCCGGCCGATGCGCGCCCGGATGGTGTCGTCCATGCCCTCGTCGAGGAACTGGGTGACCTGCTGCTCGTGCCCGCGCACCGCCAGCGCGCCGTAGCGGGCGTCGACCAGGCTGGTGGCGGTGTGCACGATGGCGCGCAGCGTTTCATCGAGGTCGAGGCCGGAGGTGACGGTCAGCATCGCCTCGACCAAGCCGTCCATCCGGTCGCGTGAATCGATGATCAGCTCGACGCGTTCCTTGACCTCCGACAGCAGCTCCCGGAGCCGAAGTTGCGACAGCGTGTCGCGTACCGAATAGAGGCCGCTGCCCAGCTCTTCGGTCATGACGGCATCCTGTTCTGGCAAGCGCGTAACAGCGCCTACGCCAGTCTAGTTGGTCGATCGAGGACTTTCGGCCCTGTTCGCGGTGGCGTAGCGGTGATGGCATAGTCGCACACCGGGAATAGAAAGTAGGGATGTCCTATGAATTCGCCGATGCGCTCTTCGGAACTGTGGGCCACTGCCGCCGATCCCGAAATGGCCGTGACCACCCGGGGTGCGGTGCCGCCCGCGGATGTGACCAGGGCGGTGCGGGGGATCGGTCGCGTCCTGCGTCGGCACCACCTCGACGCGGCGGCGCGGGTGCGGGTGACGGCACCGGTGGATTCGGACGAACCCACGTTGGTACAGGCCAACATTCGCATACACGACACCCCGACCCGCGTGCAGGTCACCGGTCCGCGCGGCTTCGCGGTGACCTTCGCGGTGGAACGGCTGGACCGTCAGATCGCCCGGCTGGCGACCAAACAGTCACGCGAGTGGCCCGATCCGGCGCGTCCGCCCCTGGCCAGGGTCACCGAGCCGCGCCCGATCGTGCGGAGGAAGCGCTGCGCGTTGCTGACAGGTACGCCCGCCGAGGCGTCGGCGGTGATGGATGCGATGGATTACGACTCGTACCTGTTCATCGATGCCGAGACCGGTGAGGATGCCCTGGTGGGCTGGGCGGATCCGTTCGGCGTCCGGCTGACCAGGCAGCGCACCACGCAGCCGCCGCAGGCTCCGGCGCAGCGGCCGCTCACGGTGAATTCCCTACCCCTGATCATGGATTCGGATCCGGCGCCGGTCCTGATCGATGAGGCGGCGGTGACCCGGCTGTGCCGCAACGGGTTGCCGTTCCTGTTCTTCACCGATGCCGACAGCGGCCGCGGCCGCCTGCTGTACCGCCGCTACGACGGGGATCTCACCATCGTCGTTCCGGTCGAAATCCGCTAGCTCTCGCGCAGTTTGGAGGCCAGCACCGCGGCTTGGGTGCGCCGTTCCATCCCGAGTTTGGCCAAAAGCCGGGAGACGTAATTCTTGACGGTCTTCTCCGCCAGGAACATTCGCGCCGCGATTTGTCGATTGGTCAATCCCTCGCCGAGCAGTGCGAGCAGTCGGCGTTCCTGTTCGGTGAGGCCGGCCAGCGGCCCGTCTTTTTCGGTGCTGGAA
This sequence comes from Nocardia pseudovaccinii, assembly GCF_050942345.1. Taxonomy (NCBI): domain Bacteria; kingdom Bacillati; phylum Actinomycetota; class Actinomycetes; order Mycobacteriales; family Nocardiaceae; genus Nocardia; species Nocardia pseudovaccinii. The sequence goes on along the minus strand of NZ_CP192074.1, from coordinate 7,014,064 downwards.
CGTAGCCGGGCCTTGAGAGCGGCCGCCGCGCGGTTATCCAATAGCGAACGTCCGGCACCGACCTGTTTGATCGCCGCGGCCAATTCCATGCCCTTGATGTTCTTGACGACATAGCCGCTCGCGCCCGCCAATATCGCGTCCAGCATGGCGTGTTCGTCGGTGTAGGACGTCAGGATGAGGCAATGCAAATCGTCGATTTCGGCGAGCAGGTCGCGGCACAGTTCGATGCCGTTGCCGTCGGGAAGTCGGACGTCCAGTACAGCGACATCGGGTCGCAGGGCGTGAATGCCCGCCATGGCGTCCGCGACATCGCCTGCCTGGCCGATCACGGTGAGTTCCGGATCGCTCTCCAGCAGGTCGACGAGGCCGCGCCGGACGATCTCGTGGTCGTCGACGAGGAACACTGTGATCACGCGACCTCCTGTGCGGTGCAGGGGATCTCGTCCGCCCCCGGCGTTTGGTCCTACCCGACAAGGTATCCCTCGGCGGGCCGCAGCGGTATGCCGGAACGACAATTTCGAGTAATGGCGACTCGAATTTACCGACGAGCGCTATCGAAACACCGAAAGAAACCGACCGCTTGAATGGCATTGTGCGAATCGGGGTTCCGGGTATGCTGAGGCCGAAGTCATTCATAGCGGTCTTCGGTAGCGTGGCCTTGGAGGGCCCCATGCATAGTTATGTCGAACAATGACATATTCAGCGACGCTCGATTTCGGCAATATTTTCGGTCCGCCGCGGAGCTGTCCCGATTGTGGTTCGCATGCTATCGGTACCTTCGTCGACCACCGGGACGCCCTGTTCCGGTGCGGAGAATGCGGCGTGCAATGGCGGTTCGCACATGGCCGGGCCATTCGAGAGCTCCCGGTTATCGATCCGCAGCCGGGACCCGAAGAAGCGTGGACGTGTCCATGATGATCGGGTTGATCGTGCCGCCGTGAATGCCCGCACCGGTGGCTACATCGTCTTGGTCGGCCGGATGAATGCGGAGAACGGGTGCATCGGGCGGTCCGGATGGGCCGGTCGGCGCGCCGAAAACCGGTGATGATCACCAAGATCCGCGAACCGGAGCAGTGGCGCTACTACACTGAGCCGGTGCGTCCACTGATGGGAGCCGACGACCCTGAACCGCGCGAGGAGCCACTGGCGCCTCGGGTAGCGACGAGCCGGGCCATTCCGCCCACGCCGGTAGCTTGACGAGCCCCTGGGGTGACGGTGCCGATCCCGGGGCGCCCCGAGCGGTCGCCGGGGTCACCTTGGTCGAGGGCTCGACCTTCTGCATCAGCGAGGACGGCGGTGTCATCAGCCCGAATCGTGCCGAGGGATTGTTCGTGCGCGACACCAGGGTGCTGTCGCGGTGGCGGCTGACCGTCGACGGGTTGGCGCCGCAACCGCTCACCGTCCAGCACACCGAGCCCTACAGTGCGACGCTGCTGGCCAGGACGCCGCCGCGGCCAGGACGCGCCGACAGCACGGCACTGGTGACCGTCGCGCGCTATGTCGGCGACGGTATGCGCGATGACGTGACCGTCCGCAATCTCTCCGGCGCGGCGATCAGCTGTGTGGTGGTGCTGGAACTCGATGCCGATTTCGCCGATCTGTTCGAGGTGAAGGAGGGGCGGATCGGCGACAGCGTGGTGGTCACCGAGAGCAAGGCGACGGCGGGCACGGTCGAGATCAGCCGGACCGATCTGCCGCTGGCGGTGACGGTGACCGCAGCGGGGGCGACCGCGGTCGATCGCGAATTGCGGTGGCAGGTCGAGCTGCCCGGGCGCGGGGAATGGTCGGTGTGCATCCAGTACCAGCCGACGCTCGGCTCGGTGGTGACCCCGCGGCATCAGTGTGGGAATCCGATCTCGCACAGTGCGCCCGCAGTGCGGATGCGCGAATGGTACGAGAATTCGCCGTCGGTACAGACCGACGATCAGACGCTCGCCGCGGTACTGCGCCGCGCTGTCGTCGATCTCGGTGCGCTGCGCATCTTCGATCCCGGTCATCCGGAACGGGCGGTGGTCGCCGCGGGCGCGCCGTGGTTCATGGCGCTGTTCGGGCGGGACTCGCTGCTCACCTCGTGGATGGTGTTGCCGCTGGACCGGCGGCTCGCCGTCGGCACGCTGCAGAGTCTGGCGGGTCTGCAGGGCAGCGAGGTTCGCGCCATGACCGAGGAGGAGCCGGGAAAGATACCGCACGAGGTACGGTTCGGACGGGCGGCGACGTCGCTGCTCGGCGGTGACACCGTGTACTACGGAACCGCCGATGCCACACCGCTTTTCGTGATGTTGCTCGGTGAGTTGCATCGCTGGGGACTGGATGCCGAGACCAGGGACGAGCTGCTGCCGCATGCCGATCGGGCGCTGGAGTGGATCGAACACTTCGGTGACGCGGACGGCGACGGATTCGTCGAGTATCAGCGCGGGGCTGAGCACGGTTTGGCGAATCAGGGGTGGAAGGACTCCTGGGACGGGGTGAACTTCGCCGACGGCAGGCTGCCCGAGGCGCCGATCGCGCTGGCCGAGGTGCAGGGATATGTGTATGCCGCGTATGTGGCGCGGGCGGCGCTCGCGGCGGATGTGGGTGATCACCCGACCGCGGATCGGTTCCGGGTCAAGGCGGCCGCATTGAAGGAAGCGTTCAACAGGGCGTTCTGGCTGCCCGAGCACGGTTGGTTCGCCCTCGGTCTGGACGGGGACAAGCGGCCGATCGACGCGCTGACCTCGAATATCGGGCACTGCCTGTGGACCGGGATCATCGACGAGAACAAGGCGCGATCGGTCGCGGATCACTTGCTGTCGCCGGAGATGTTCAGTGGGTGGGGCATCCGCACATTGGCCACCAATATGGGTGCCTACAACCCGGTGAGCTATCACAACGGATCGGTGTGGCCGCATGACAACGCGATCTGCGCAGCCGGGCTGATGCGCTACGGCTTCACCGAACACGCCAACCGTGTGATCGACGGGGTGCTCGACGCGTCCACCCGCTTCGGCTATCGACTGCCCGAGCTGTTCAGCGGTTTCGACCGCGCGGAATTCGACGCTCCGGTGCCGTATCCGACCTCCTGCTCACCGCAGGCGTGGGCGTCGGCGGCGCCGCTGCTTTTCATGCGGAGCATGTTGCGGTTGGAGCCGGGTACCGGGTCGGCATCGGTCGCGCCCGCGGTGCCGGATCGGTACCTGCCGCTGCGGGTGAGCGGGGTGCGGGTGGGGTCGGATGTGCTCACCGTCACCGTGGACAATGGGGGCTGGCAGCTCAGCGGATTGGCTGGAAAGCTGCGTCGATCCGACTCCTGACCTGGACCGATGACCGGGGAACCCGGCGTGCGACGAAACTTGTCGGTGGGTCGGCCTAGCATGGCGCTGGGGGTATCACGTCTGTTGGACCGACACGATCGAGAAGGGACACCTGGTGGCGGAACGCCTCACTGTGCGCGGAGCTCGGGAGCACAATCTCAAGAGCATCGACCTCGATCTGCCCCGCGACAGTCTCATCGTGTTCACCGGTCTATCCGGTTCGGGCAAATCCAGCCTCGCCTTCGACACGATCTTCGCCGAGGGGCAGCGCCGCTATGTCGAATCGCTGTCGGCCTACGCGCGCCAGTTCCTCGGGCAGATGGACAAGCCGGACGTCGACTTCATCGAGGGACTTTCGCCTGCCGTTTCGATCGATCAGAAGTCGACCAACCGCAACCCCCGGTCGACGGTCGGCACCATCACCGAGGTCTACGACTACCTGCGCCTGCTGTATGCGCGCGCCGGTACTCCGCACTGCCCGGTCTGCGGTGAGCTGATCGCCAAGCAGAGTCCGCAGCAGATCGTGGATCAGGTGCTCGCCATGGAGGAGGGCATCAAATTCCAGGTGCTCGCGCCGGTGGTGCGCACCCGCAAGGGCGAATTCGTCGATCTGTTCGACCAACTGAACAGCCAGGGCTATTCGCGCGTCCGGGTCGACGGTGTGGTGTATCCGCTCACCGATCCGCCGAAGCTGAAGAAGCAGGAGAAGCACGACGTCGAGGTCGTGGTGGACCGGCTCCAGGTGAAGTCGAGTTCCAAACAGCGGCTTACCGATTCGATCGAGACCGCGCTGCGGCTGGCCGACGGCATCGTGGTACTGGACTTCGTCGACCGCGACGAGCACGCCCACGATCGGGAGCGCCGTTTCTCCGAACGCCTGGCCTGCCCCAACGGTCACCCTCTGGATATCGAGGATCTCGAACCGCGCTCGTTCTCGTTCAACTCGCCCTACGGCGCGTGCCCGGACTGCACCGGACTCGGCATCCGCAAGGAGGTCGATCCGGATCTGGTGGTGCCCGATCCCGAATTGAGCCTGGCCGAGGGCGCGATCGCACCGTGGTCGCGTGGGCAGACCGCGGAATACTTCACCCGGCTGCTGTCGGGGCTGGCCGAATCCATCGGATTCTCCATGGATACACCGTGGCAGGACCTGCCGCCGAAGGCACGCAAGGCGGTGCTGGAGGGCAGTTCGGATCAAGTGCACGTCTCCTACACCAACCGGTACGGCCGGAAGCGTTCGTACTACGCCGATTTCGAGGGCGTGATGCCGTTCCTGCAGCGGCGCATGGAGAGCACCGAATCCGAGCAGATGAAGGAGCATTACGACGGGTACATGCGCGATGTGCCGTGCCCGGTGTGCAACGGTGCTCGGCTGCGGCCGGAAATTCTGGCCGTCACCATCGCCTCAGGCGGTGAGAAGAAGTCCATCGCCGATGTGAGCGAATTGTCGATCGGTGATTGCTCGGCATTCCTGAACGCCTTGACGCTGGGGGAGCGCGAGACCGCCATTGCCGGGCAGGTGCTCAAGGAAGTGCAGGCGCGCCTCGGCTTCCTGCTCGATGTCGGACTGGAGTATCTGAGCCTGTCGCGGGCCGCGGCGACGCTGTCCGGTGGTGAGGCGCAGCGCATCCGGCTGGCGACCCAGATCGGATCCGGGCTGGTCGGTGTGCTGTATGTGCTCGACGAACCCTCGATCGGTCTGCATCAGCGCGACAACCGGCGGCTCATCGAAACGCTCACGCGGCTGCGGAATCTCGGCAATACGCTGATCGTGGTCGAACACGACGAGGACACCATTCGGGCCTCGGACTGGGTGGTCGATATCGGTCCGCTGGCCGGTGAGCACGGTGGTGAAGTCGTGCACAGCGGTCCGTATCAGGAACTGCTCACCGACCCGAAATCGCTGACCGGCGCATATCTTTCGGGCCGCGAGCGCATCGAGGTGCCGATGGTGCGGCGGCCGGTCAGCAAGAAGCGCCAGCTCACCGTGGTCGGTGCGAACGAGCACAACCTGCGCGATATCGATGTCAGCTTTCCGCTCGGTGTGCTCACCGCGGTCACCGGTGTTTCCGGTTCCGGTAAGTCCACGCTGGTCAACGACATTCTGGCGACCGTGCTCGCGAACAAGCTGAACGGTGCGCGGCAGGTGCCGGGCCGGCACACCCGGATCAACGGCCTCGATCATCTGGACAAGCTCGTGCAGGTGGACCAGTCGCCGATCGGCCGGACGCCACGCTCGAATCCGGCCACCTATACCGGCGTATTCGACAAGATCCGGACCCTGTTCGCGGCAACCACCGAGGCGAAGGTCCGCGGCTACCAGCCCGGCCGGTTCTCGTTCAATGTCAAGGGCGGCCGCTGCGAAGCATGCTCGGGTGACGGCACTTTGAAGATCGAGATGAACTTCCTGCCGGATGTGTATGTTCCGTGCGAGGTCTGCCACGGCGCCCGGTACAACCGGGAGACGCTCGAGGTGCATTACAAGGGCAAGACCATTGCCGAGGTGCTCGATATGTCGATCGAGGAGGCCGCGGGGTTCTTCGAGCCGGTCACCTCGATCCACCGCTACCTCAAGACCCTGGTCGACGTCGGCCTGGGTTATGTGCGACTCGGCCAGAGTGCGCCCACCCTCTCCGGCGGTGAGGCACAGCGCGTCAAACTGGCGGCCGAACTGCAGAAGCGCTCCACCGGACGCACCGTCTACATCCTCGACGAGCCGACCACTGGCCTGCACTTCGAGGACATCCGCAAGCTGCTGCTCGTCATCAACGGCTTGGTGGACAAGGGCAATACGGTCATCGTCATCGAACACAATCTGGACGTCATCAAGACCTCCGACTGGGTGGTCGATATGGGTCCCGAGGGCGGCTCCGGCGGCGGTACGGTCGTCGCCGAGGGCGCCCCGGAAGATGTCGCGTCAGTGGGCGACAGCTACACCGGCCAGTTCCTGAAGGAGGTCCTGGCACTGCCCGCCGCGACCGAGCCCAAGGCTCCCGTCAAAAAGGCGGCGAAGAAGGCCCCCGCCAAGAAAGCCACGACCAAAGCCGCGGCGAACAACTCTTCGACAACGAAGGCGACGACGACGAAAATTCCGGCACCCAACCCCGCCGCCGCAAAGCGCGCCGCACGAAAAGCCGCCGCACTGCGCTGATCTCGCCTTCTTCTCGCCCGACACCGGCTACTCGGTGTCGGGCGAGACAACGGGTGCGGGCACGAGGTGTCGCTAGCCCGGGCGGTTCGCGATGCAGTGGATCAGTTCGGCGAGTTCCTTGTATCGGGACCACATCGGCCAATGGCCGGTGGGCAGATCGACGTATTCGGCGTCGATCTCGGCCAACTCGGCGAACATTGGTTCCTGACCCGCGTCGCGGAGTTTTTTGACCAGGTCCGCGGTGATGCTGTTACAGATCACCGTCGTGGGGATGGCACGGCGCGCCGGTGAATCGCTCAGTCGCAGGGGAGCGGCGGCGACTCCAGCGGGTTCGGAAACCGCACATTCGCGGAACCGGGCCAGGGACACCTCGTCCAGTCCGGTGAGGCTATTGCCGTCGGCCTCCAACTGATCCCAATCCGGCAGCGCGAGTTCGCGAACGGTCGCATCCAGTGCGGAATTGAGGATGAAGCCATTCGGTAGCGGAGCGGCGTCGACATAAATGCCGCGGCTGAAGCGTTCCGGGGCGATATCGGTGGCGAGATAGGCGGCCGCCGCGCCGCCCGAGTGCGCGACGACCACCACGGCTTCATCGGGGGCGATTTCGTCGAGGATGGCCTGCGCCTGCATTTCCAGGGTCGCGCCGAGCCGGTCGTCATCGTCCGGGTCGAGTCCGGGCAGCGTCAGCGCCAACACGTCGTCACCCCGGCCGCGCAGATCGGCCGCGACGTCGTCCCATGCCCACGCGCCGAGCCAGAATCCGGGGATCAGAAGTATCCGTGCCATGCAGTGAGCATCGCACGCCGAACCTGGCGCAACGCAAATCCGCAGTAATATGTCCGGGTCACCGAGATAGCCACGCGCGCAAAGCGTTTCATTGTTCACAAGATGAACTACTTCGGGTCGAGTGGGATCGACCCGTGAGATCGACGGGCAGCGGCGGCACGGATCGCCCCGCATCGCTTGTGGCCCACCCGGGTGGCATCTCCGCGATTCCGGGCGGGCCACATCGGCGTGCCTACGAGCTTCGAGCTGGACCGAACCACCGCGTCAATGCGTTCCGGAGTCGGTCATGTTCGGTACCGACTTCACTTGCCCAAGCGACATACCCGTCCGGTCGGACGAGTAGCGCGTCAGCGGGCGCGTCGGGACAGGTCGCGATCACGGTGTCGACCCGGTCGTTCCAGTCGCCCGCGATATCGGCGAACCCGCTGTTCTCGGTCAATTGGATCAGTACAGCTCGTGCCGAGTGCAGCAGATCGGCGATACGCGTTCGGCCGTCCGAGGTTTCGAGGGTGAGGTCAGGGACCATGCGTCCGGACAGTGGATGCGGATCGCCGATGTCGTAGCGGATATCGGATCCGGCGAGCAGATGTGCGATATGTCCAGCGTTTTCAGGCGCTTTGAGTAGTTCGCCCATGAACTCGCGAAGCGCGGTGACCTCCGGACCGGGCGCCATCAGTGCGAGCTGGGACAGTGAGTGCATCATGACGCGCTCGCCGACCGGGTATCGCTCGGAGTGATAGGTGTCCAGCAGGCCCTCGGGTGCCCAACCGTTCACCTGTGCGGCGAGCTTCCAACCGAGATTGGCCGCGTCCTGCAAACCGAGGTTGAGGCCCGGGCCGCCCATCGCCGAGTGCACGTGGGCGGAATCGCCGAGCAGGAAAACATTTCCGTCGCGATAGCGTTCGGCCAGTCGAGTGTTCTGGCCTTCGGTCCGGCGCAAGGCGTGCGGGCCGGATCCGGGCGGTGGCGCGATCGGCAGGTCGACACCGAGCACCCGCCGCAGACTCGTGCGTAGTTCGTCGAGCGTCATCGGCGTGTCCTCCGGTACCGGATCGCCGTCGAACTCCATGGTCGCGACCAACGGGCGGCCGCGTTCGAGCTCTGCGAAGATGAACATGCCCCGTTCGAGCCGGTTATGTCCGAAGGGAAGTCGCCCGAGGCCGGGAATCAGGATGCCGCCGTCTCCGGTTCGCAGTTCCTCCGGCACGCTCACATGTGCCATCCGGACCAACTTCGATGCGTTTGTGCTGCCGGGGAATTCGATTCCGGCGTGTTTGCGGACGAAGCTCTTGCCGCCGTCGGCCGCGACCAAGTATGTGGTGGTCAGGTCGTACTCGCGGTCGGGACCCGTCACTGTGACGGTCACGCTCCCGTCCTGCTGGACCAGATCGGTCAACTCATGGCCCCAACGGATTTCGATACCGAGTTCGCGTGCCCTCTTCTCCAACAGGCGAACCAGTTTCGGCTGGGGGATGAGCAGCGCGTACATCGGATTGTTCGCGACCTCGGCGAAGGACACCGGCATCCCGCTGAACAGATAGCCGGGCACGGGCTGCGGAGCGCCCGGTGCGCCGCCGAATTCGTGGTACAGGCCGCGCATATCCAGCAGCCGAATCACCTGGCCGACAAGGCCGTTCGCTTTCGGCTCGGCGCTGGGCTCGCTCAGTTTCTCCAGCACGATGGGACGCACGCCGAGCAGTGCGAGTTCGCAGGCGAGCATGAGCCCGTTGGGGCCGGCACCGGAAATGACTACGTCGTAAGAGTTTTCGGGCATGACAAATACACCTCTTGTTGCCTTCGAAAAGTGCGTGTGCGGTGAGTCAGTCGTCGACGGAAGGCGCGGGAAGTCCCGCGGCTACCTTGTCGATGGCTTGTCGTAGCAGTGTGGTGAGCAATACCGGCGGATCCGCGTACACATAGGTCGCGGTGGCGGCCTGGTAGATCGCGCCGATCGCGCCGACGACGAGGCGTGGATACAGATCGCGGGCCGCGTCGGTTCCGGTGCGTTCCGCGATCGCCTGGATCCAGTCGTCGGATACCGCCTTGGACACCGCGGTGCGGGTCTCGGGCGCCTCGAGCAATTCGCGAATGACCGCCAGTTGGCGCGCGGTCGGCGGGTGGTCTCCGGCGCCGTCGGCCTCGAGTGGTTCGAGGACCGCCGTGGTGATCGCGGTCCAGAGCGGCTCGTGCACGGGCCGGTTCCGCAGTGCGATCAGACTGCGCTGGATCCGCTCGGTCTGCCGGTAGGCCAGTGCCTCGTGCTTACCGGTGAAGTAGTTGTTGAAGGTCCGGACCGACACGCCCGCGCGGGCGGCGATGTCCTCTCTGGTGATATTGGCCAGTCCGCGTTCGAATGCCAGCTCGAGCGTCGCATCGCTGAGTGCCTTTCGGGTGTCGAGCTTCTTGCGCTCGCGAAGGCCGAGGATTTGCTCATCTGGCATGACACCAGGGTACGACGAAACTTGCCCAGCAGGCAATGTTTCCCGCTGGGCAAAATTTAGCTAGGCGTAGACCGGGCCGGTGTACTTCTCGCCCGGACCCTTGCCCGGCTCGTCCGGATGTGCCGAGGACTCGCGGAAGGCGAGCTGCAACGACTTCAGGCCGTCGCGATACGGACCGGCATGTGGACCGAAGTATTCGATAGACGAGGTGATCAGCCCGGCGAGTGCGGTGATCAGGCGGCGCGCCTCGTCCAGATCGCGGCGCGGACTGTTGTCCGGATCCTCGTCGGCGAGTCCGAGCTTCTCCGCCGCCGCGCTCATCAGCATCATCGCGGCGCGGCTGATGATCTCGACCGCGGGGATCTCGGCCAACTCGCGGACGTCGGTCGCATCGGATACTGCCTCGTCACTCATAGGCACGAGGATGGCACCGTGGTGGTCGGGCGCGCTCGCCGGGGCGGGGCGATTCGGCGATAGCGAGTGGGAATGTTAGACTTTCCGCTGACGACCGCCCCGGGCTTGCCCGGGGCTGATAAGTGGAGCCCGACTCCCACCGTTGCCGACGAGCAATCGTACTGGTCAAACGGTCCGGTCCCCCGCCCTGCCTGGGCGGGTTTCTTGTGCGGAGGGTCCTCGGCGAGGATCATCACGGACAAGGTCGACCACGAGCATGCTCGTGGTCGAAGGCCGGTCGACTCGGGCCCCGTGGCGGAATACCGCACCGGGGCCTTTGCGTTGAAAAGGGGTTGCCGTTATTGCGTGCGGTCGTCTGACGACACCGCTTGACCTAGGAGGCCCCATCAGCACTGAGACCCGCATCAACGATCGCATCCGCGTTCCCGAGGTCCGACTTATCGGACCGGGTGGTGAACAGGTTGGGATCGTGCGTGTTGAAGATGCACTACGCGTCGCCCTCGAGGCGGATCTCGACTTGGTCGAGGTCGCGCCGGATGCCCGTCCACCGGTCTGCAAGATCATGGACTACGGCAAGTTCAAGTACGAGACGGCGCAGAAGGCGCGCGAGTCTCGCAAGAACCAGGTGCAGACCGTGATCAAGGAGCAGAAGCTCCGTCCCAAGATCGACGACCACGACTATGAGACCAAGAAGCGCAACGTTGTTCGCTTCCTCGAGGCCGGCTCGAAGGTCAAGGTCACGATCATGTTCCGCGGTCGTGAGCAGTCGCGTCCCGAATTGGGCTTCCGGCTGCTGCAGCGTCTGGCCTCCGACGTCGCCGAATTGGGTTTCGTCGAGACCTCCGCCAAGCAGGACGGTCGCAATATGACCATGGTCCTCGCACCACATAAGGGTGCGAAGACGCGGGTGAAGGCGCAGGAGGATTCGCGGGCACCGCGTCCCACCGCCACCGAGGCGCCTTCCGCTCCCGCTCCCGCACCTGCCGCGGGCGCACCGGTCGCCGAACAGGCCGCGCCGGCCGATCCGCAGTAATACCGATCAGAAAACCGGTGGTCCGACGAGGACCACCGGTACGAGACAGATAGAGGAATCCATGCCGAAGATGAAGAGCCACAGCGGCGCCTCGAAGCGATTCAAGGTTTCGGGCCGTGGCAAGCTGCTGCGTCAGCAGGCGAACCGTCGCCACCTGCTCGAGCACAAGTCCACTCGCCGGACTCGTCGTCTGGACGGCACGGAAGCCGTCGCGTCTGTCGACGTCCCTCGCGTCAAGCGTCTCCTGGGTCTCTAAGACCCCAGGTAGCAGCACCCGCGCGACCGGGATTCCGGACGCGACCACCGACCAATTCCGGGGCCGCCACGCATGCGCCCCCTAGATCTAAAAAGGACTGACCCATGGCACGCGTCAAAAGGGCCGTCAACGCGCAGAAGAAGCGCCGTTCCGTTCTCGAGGCCTCCAAGGGCTACCGCGGCCAGCGCTCGCGGCTGTACCGCAAGGCCAAGGAACAGCAGCTGCACTCGCTCACCTACGCCTACCGGGACCGCCGGGCGCGCAAGGGTGACTTCCGCAAGCTCTGGATCGCCCGCATCAACGCCGCGGCGCGCCTGAACGACATCACCTACAACCGCTTCATCCAGGGCCTGAAGGCCGCCGGTGTCGAGGTGGACCGCAAGATCCTCGCCGAGCTCGCCGTCTCCGACGCGGAGGCGTTCGCCGGTCTGGTCGCCGTCGCCAAGGCCGCTCTGCCGCAGGACGTCAACGCCCCGGCTGCCTGATCCGCACCTGCGTGACGACACAGCATTCGGAACGACCCGTGGATGCGCTCTCCGAGCATAATCCGCGGGTCGTTTCCGCTGTAAAGCTGCAGCGCGCTGCAGCCCGCCGCAAGCACGGGCAGTTTCTGGCCGAGGGCGCGAATTCCGTTGCGGCGGCGCTGGAAACCGGTCGGGTACGGGAGCTGTTCTATTCGATGCACGCCGCGGTTCGGGAGAATCAGCTGATCGCCGGGGCCGCCGCCGCGGGCGTGCGCACCACGTTGGTGAGTGAGCGCGCCGCCGAACACCTCGGTGAAACCGTCACCGCGCCGGGGCTTGTCGCGGTGTGCGACCACATCGACGTGCCGCTGGCGGACGTGCTGGCCGAGCGGCCGACACTGCTCGCCGTCCCGGTCGAGATCGCCGAGCCCGGCAATGCGGGCACTCTCATTCGAGTCGCCGATGCGGTGGGCGCGAATGGCGTTGTGCTGGCGGGGGATGCGGTCGATCCGCACAATGGCAAATGCGTCCGCGCGAGTGCGGGCAGTCTGTTCCATGTGCCGATCGCGCGGCATCGCGATGTGGGCGAGGTGCTCGATGCCGTTGCGGCAGCGGGCATTACGGTGCTGGCCACGGCCGCCAAGGGCGAGGTCGACCTGGACGACGCCGATGAACTGCTAGCTGGTCCGGTGGCTTGGCTGTTCGGTAATGAGGCGCACGGCCTGGACCCCGCCGTCGCCGCGCGCGCGAATCATCGCGTGCGAATTCCCATTCACGGTCGCGCCGAAAGTCTGAATCTCGCCGCCGCGGCCGCGATCTGCCTCTACGCCAGCGCTCGGGTCCAGCACGCGAAATAGGACGCGAGGTGCCGACCGAAATAGGCATCGCGGTGCCGCGTATCCGGCGGCGGTCTCGCACCGGTCCCGACCTCCGCAAGCCGATACCGGATATGCGACAGCCGCCCGGAAAGCATTGCCGCTCTGGGTGTTTCGAGCCTTGCAACGCGACGCGCTAGGGGACGGCTGGTGTGCCGCCGGGAGCTACGGGTAGGCCAGCTGCTTGCCAGGCGCGGAAGCCGCCGATGAGGTCGGTGGCTTGGTGGAGGCCGAGTTCGAGGACGTCGGCGGCGGCGAGGCTGGACGCGTAGCCCTCATTGCAGACCAGTACCACTGGAGTGTTCGTGGTGAGACCGGGCAGCCGGTGCGTGCCGGTCGGGTCGAGACGCCATTCCAGCACTATTCGTTCCACCACGACCGAACCGGGGATTTCGCCCTCGGCGAGCCGGTTGGCGTGCGGGCGGATATCGACGACCAACGCGCCGTCGGCCAGTAGTGCCGCCGCCTGCTCCGGGTCGACGCGATTCAGCTTGGCTCGTGCCCGGTCGAGCCTGTCCTCGGTGCTGATAGCACTACCTTCTTTCATGGCTGGGACCTGCAGGAAATGCTTTCGGCGCTTGTCCTTCGAGGACTGAAATGGGCCGGCGGACCCGGAGGTTTTAGCTGGAGGCAGGTTGTGTTGGAGGGTAGCGTCCCGGCGAGGACTGGGCTCATGCCTGCGCCTCGCCGGCGCTCGGCTGCGGCATGACCGCTCGGGGCGGCCGTGTTGACTGTTCGCTCATACGCCCACGAAATCCGTGAGGGCACGGTACTCGCGGACCGGTCGCAGCGGTGGTGAATACGCGTGCACCGAGGCGGCCGGGCGGGTGCTGTGATTGCGCAGCCGATGCGCGCGTTCCGGTCCGAAGGCGACAGTTTCGCCCGCCCGCCATTGCGTCGTGCGGACCGGGCCGTCTGGATGACGGTATTCCTCGCCGAGTTCACCGATGGACACCGTGAACGAGCCGGAGGCGCCGCCGTGATCATGCGGTTCGGTGCCCTGCCCCGGTGCCCACGACAGCAGCCACACCTCGACGCCCATGGTCAGCGCCAGCCGGGTCCACCAACGTCGCTGCGTATCGAACCGCACGATGTCCAGTAGTGGTGTCGCCATGGCATCGGCCACCGACCTGGTCAACTCCCGCAATTCCGCGGGTGACCACAGCGTCCGCTCCGGACACACCGCCTCGCGCATCAGCGGTCCATCGACCGCGGGATGAATATCGTTGGTGTACTCGAGATTCACCGGCAGTGATGTGGTCAAGCGAGATACTCCTGACAAGGTCGTTGGGACAATCGACTGCGCTGCCAAACCGCGACGAAGCGGTCTCGCGATTGTCCAGCACCACGACGCCGTTGCCACCGGTCACAATCACCATGAGCAAAACTGCGCACCCGCAGCCCCTGTCGTCACCGCACGGGAAAGACCGCTTACTCCTCCTCGGCGAGGCTTTCGAGCATTTCGGCGGCCCAGCAGACGTCGACCGAATCGGGCCCGGCGACACCCATCGCGGCCATCACGGTCAGCAGCATGCCGGTGCCGAGAAAGTTGCACATCTCCGGGATGGATGCGCCGGTGAGTTCCTTGACCACACCGTAAATGCCGCCGAATCGGGCGCGGACATCCGGACCGATGGCCGGATCGGAGGCGGCGGCGAAGGACTGCAACAGGACTCGGAGTAGTTCGCGTTCGTTGAGAAAGGTTTGGTAGCCCTTGCCGAGCGCGCGCATCTTCTCCTCCTCGGTGGAGTCCGGCGTGGTGCCTTCGGCGGCGGCCGTGCGGAAGACCTCCTCGATGCGATCGCAGACCTGATGGGTCGCGGCCAGGAACAGTTGCTGTTTGGTGCCGAACAGGCGGATCACATACGGCTGCGAAACCCCGGCCAGCCGCGCGATCTCATCGGTTTTCGTTGCGGCATAACCGGATTCGGCGAATGCGGTGACGGCCGCGCGCAGTACTTCCTCGCTGCGTTCGGTCGCGGTCATTCGGGTTCGGGTTGAACTCGCCATCGTGCTCCACTTCGTCGTCGGCCGCTCGCCATTGACATGTTATCAGCCGATGCATACTCTTCGGGCAGTTAGTTATCAGTCGATTACAACAAAGGCTGGATATGTCCGAGACACTCGTAACCGCCGCTCCGCAGGCGTCCGTCGAACCACGCGTGGGCGGGCGGGCGCTGGCCGCCGTGCTGGCCGCGGTCGGCATCCCGATGTTCATGGTCACGCTGGACAACCTGGTGGTGACCAACGCACTGCCGGTGATCCGCACCGAACTCGGCGCCTCCCTCGCCGATCTGCAATGGTTCGTCAACGCCTACACACTGGCCTTCGCATCGCTGCTGCTCACCGCCACGTCCATCGGGGACCGGCTGGGCCGCCGCCGGATCTTCCTGGCCGGTATCGCGCTCTTCACGGCGGCATCCGCGGCCTGCGCGCTGGCCACCGAGCCCTGGATGCTGATCGCCGCCAGGGCGATTCAGGGTTTCGGTGCGGCCGCGGTGATGCCGCTTTCGCTGACCCTGCTGTCATCGGCGGTCCCGGAGAAGATGCGCAGTGCCGCCATCGGCATCTGGGGTGGCATCTCCGGACTCGGTGTCGCGCTCGGCCCGCTGATCGGCGGCGCGGTGGTCGAGGGGCTGAGCTGGCAGTGGATCTTCTGGGTGAATGTGCCGATCGGTGTGCTGGTGCTGCCCTTCGCGGCGCGGGTGTTGACCGAATCGCACGGGCGGGCCAAGCGGCTGGATCCGCTCGGGCTGGTGCTGTCCGCGGGCGGCGTACTCGCGGTGGTGTGGGGCGTGATCCACGGCGCCGATGACGGCTGGACCTCGACTGGCGTGCTTACCGCGCTGATCGGCGGTGCGTTGCTGCTCGGACTGCTGATCGCCTGGGAGTTGCGGACGCCGGATCCGATGCTGCCGCTGCGGTTGTTCCGGTCCCGGGCATTCCGGGTGAGCAATACGACCGTCTTCACCTTCTCGGTCGGCGTATTCGGTTCGATCTTCCTGCTGGCGCAGTACTTCCAGGTGGTGCAGGGCTTCGGGCCGCTGCAATCCGGCATCCGGACGATGCCGTGGACGATGGCGCCGATGGTGGTCGCACCGCTGGCCGGATTGATCGTGGACCGGGTCGGTGCGCGGAATCTGCTGACGGCCGGACAGTTTTCGCTGGCAGCTGCGCTGGCCTGGATGGCGGCGGTGGCCTCGGTCGACGCGAGCTATCTCGCATTCGTCGGGCCGTTCCTGCTCGGTGGCATCGGCATGGGGCTGACCTTCGCACCCGGCGCGACCGTGGTGATGGCCAGTGCGAGTCCGGAGGATCGGGCGATGGCCTCGGGTACCAACAGCACGATCCGTGAGGTGGGTGTCGCGATGGGTGTCGCGGTACTGGCCTCGGTCTTCGCCTCACACGGCTCCTATGCGGACCCACAGAGTTTCGTCGACGGTCTGATACCCGCCGTGTGGGTCGGCGCCGCGGTCGTCGCGGTGGGCGCAGTGTTTTCCAGGCTCCTGCCCAGCCGCGTCACCGCTGTGGACTGATCGTCCGGCACTGATCGGTAGGTATGCGCCCGCTCCATGTTCACTCGCGTGGGCCGGGCGCACGGCTGTGTTGTGGCAAGGCCGCTGTGGCAGGGGGGTGCGTCGCTGCTGGGTCGACGTGGTGGGCGGATATGCGGTGCGGGTGCGGCTGCCGGTGTCGGCCTCGGTCCGCTGTGCGTCCCGTCCGCTTGCTGATAGCTGGGACGCTCGTTGTCGACCGTGTGGTGCGCCGAGCCGCTCTGGCCTGGGTGAACTGCGCAACTTCGAGACCGGCACACACTCGGCAAGCGTGTCAGCGGTAATCCGGATGAATCGGCCCTCGCGCATCTAATACGATTCGACCAGGAGCAATGTGGGTCGGCAATACTGCGGACCCGCGAACCGATCCCCAGGGGAGAGACGAACGATCGTGGCCGACGACAACGATGGAGTCGAGAACGCAGCGCTGAGTGAGGAGGCATTGGCCGCCGCCGCGGCAGAGGCCGAGAAGGCGTTTGCGGCGGCCGCCGATCTGGATGCGCTCGCGGTCGCCAAGACCGAGCATCTCGGCGGTAAGGCGCCGCTGGCGTTGGCACAGCGCGCGCTCGGCAGCCTGCCGAAGTCGGAGAAGGCGGACGCGGGCAAGCGCGTGAACGTCGCGCGGGCGCGGGTATCGGAGGCTTTCGAATCGCGCCGCACGGTGCTGCTCGCCGAACGCGACGCGGCCGTGTTGGTCGCCGAGACGATCGATGTGACGCTGCCCGCGCGCCGGGACGCCGTCGGTGCACGGCATCCGATCACGGTTATCTCCGAGCAGATCGCCGACGTCTTCGTCGCGATGGGCTGGGAGGTCGCCGAAGGGCCCGAGGTCGAGACCGAGCACTTCAACTTCGACGCGCTGAATTTCCTGCCCGACCATCCGGCCCGCACGATGCAGGACACCTTCCATATCGCGCCCGAGGGTTCGCGACAGGTGCTGCGCACGCACACCTCGCCGGTCCAGGTGCGTTCGCTGCTCGAGCGCGAACTGCCGATATATGTGGTGTGCCCCGGTCGGACCTTCCGCACCGATGAGCTCGACGCCACCCACACCCCGGTCTTCTCCCAGGTGGAGGGACTGGCGGTGGACAAGGGTCTGACCATGGCGCATCTACGCGGCACCTTGGACGCGTTCGCGCGCGCCCTGTTCGGGCCGGATACCCGGACGCGCATGCGTCCCAACTACTTTCCGTTCACCGAGCCCTCCGCCGAGGTCGACGTGTGGTTCCCGGACAAGAAGGGCGGCGCGGGCTGGGTCGAATGGGGCGGCTGCGGCATGGTGAACCCCAAGGTGCTGATCGCCAGTGGGATCGATCCCGAGGTGTACAGCGGGTTCGCGTTCGGCATGGGGCTGGAGCGGACGCTGCAGTTCCGCAACGGCATCCCGGACATGCGGGACATCGTCGAGGGCGACGTGCGTTTCACGCTGCCCTTCGGTGTCCGGTCCTGAGCTTGCCGATTTCAACGACCCTTCGATCGAGAGAGCGAAACGTCAAGTGCGAGTAGCGCAGTCCTGGCTGACCGAAATCCTGCGGCGGACCACCCCAGACTGGTCGGTGACGCCGGAGGAGCTCGATGCCGGATTCGTCCGCGTCGGGCTGGAGGTCGAAGAGGTCGACAAGCTCCAGCGGGTGAGCGGTGATATCGACAAGCCCCTGGTGGTCGGTCGAGTCGCCGAGATCACCGAGCTGAGCGAGTTCAAGAAGCCGATCCGGTTCTGCAAGGTGGACGTGGGCAACCCGGAGCTGCAGGAGATCGTCTGCGGTGCAACGAATTTCGCCGTCGGCGACCTGGTGGTCGTGGTGCTGCCGGGCGGGGTGCTGCCCGGCGGATTCCAGATCTCCTCGCGCAAGACCTACGGGCATGTGTCCAACGGCATGATCTGCTCGGTCGCCGAACTCGGTATCGGCAAGGACCATTCGGGGATTCTGGTGCTCGAGCCGGGTACCGCCGAACCGGGCACCGACGCCAATGAGCTCCTGGGGCTCGACGATACGGTCATCGAGCTGAACATCACGCCGGATCGCGGGTACTGCTTCTCGACCCGCGGTCTGGCGCGCGAGCTGGCGTGCGGATTCGATCTCGAATACGCGGATCCGGCGGTGCGGACACTGCCCGATGACGAGCAGGACGCGTGGTCGGTCCGGCTCGAGCCGGAGTCGAAGTGCACCCGTTTCGCGGTGCGCCGGGTCACCGGTATCGACCCGAATGCGGTGAGCCCCTGGTGGTTACAGCGTCGGCTGCTGCTGTCGGGGGTGCGCCCGATTTCACCCGCGGTCGATGTCACCAACTATGTGATGCTCGAGCTCGGCCAGCCGCTGCACGCCTTCGATGCGGCCAAGCTCAACGGCGGTCTCGTCGTGCGCACGGCCAATAGGGGCGAGACGCTGCGCACGCTGGACGAGGTCGAGCGGGTGCTCGATGCCGAGGATGTGGTGATCGCCGACGATAGCGGCGTGGTCTCCCTCGCGGGCGTAATGGGCGGTGCGACAACGGAAGTCGGCGCGGAGTCGACCGATATCGTGCTAGAGGCCGCCACCTGGAATCCGCTGCTGGTCTATCGGACCGCGCGCAGGCACAAGCTGGTCTCCGAGGCAGGTAAGCGGTACGAGCGGGTCGTCGATCCGGAGATCAATGTCGCCGCGGTCGATCGCGCGGCCACGCTGCTGGCCGAAATCGCCGGTGGCACTGTGGAATCGGCGCTCACCGATGTTCGGGTGCCGGTGCCCGCCGCGCCGCCGATCCGGATCGATATCGATCTCGCCGATCGGGTGGCGGGCGTGGTGTATCCGACCGGCACGTCGGCACGTCGGCTCGCGCAGATCGGCTGCACGGTCGAGGTGGGCGTCAACGAGGCCACCGGGCACGGACAACTCGTCGTCACGCCACCGAGCTGGCGGCCCGACCTGGCCCAGCCCGCCGACCTCGTCGAAGAGGTGCTGCGGCTGGAGGGGCTGGAGCAGATCCCCTCCGTCATTCCGACCGCGCCGGCCGGGCGTGGGCTGACCACCGCGCAGCGCCGCCGTCGCGCGGTGAGCCGGGCGCTGGCCTTCGCCGGATGCGTCGAGGTGCTGCCGCCGCTGTTCCTCGCCGCCGGGGTTTTCGACATCTGGGGTCTGGACGCCGACGATCCGCGCCGCACCACCACGCGGGTGCTGAACCCGCTCGATGTGGAGCGCGCGGAATTGGCGACCACGCTGCTGCCGGGGCTGCTGGAAGTGGCCGCGCGCAATATCTCTCGTGGTGCCCGCGATCTCGCGATCTTCGGGATCGCGCAGGTGGTGCTGCCCGGTCCGAACGTGCGGGCGGTGGCGGCGCTGCCGGTGGATCGACGTCCGACCGATGCGCAGATCGAGGAACTGCTCGATTCGCTGCCTGCCCAGCCGGTGCACATCGGTGCGGTCCTGACGGGGCGGCGGGAACCGCGTGGGCCGTGGGGTGCCGGGCGTCCGGCGGAGGCCGCCGATGCCTTCGCGCTCGCCGATGCCGTCGCCGATGCGGCGGGCGTGAGCATCGAGCGTCGTCCAGCGGTCCACCTGCCGTGGCATCCGGGGCGGTGCGCCGAGCTGGTGGTCGATGGTCAGGTCATCGGGCACGCGGGTGAACTGCATCCTGCCGTGCTGGAGCGGGCGGGCCTGCCGCCGCGCACCTGCGCCGTCGAACTCGATCTCGATGCCCTGCCGCTGCGCGAATCCCGGCCTGTCCCAGTGGTTTCCCCGTTCCCGGCGGTACTGCAGGACGTTTCGGTGAGTGTCGCGAAGTCCGTGCCCGCCGCCTCGGTCGAATCGGCGCTGCGCACCGGCGGCGGTGCGTTGCTGGAGGATATCGCCCTGTTCGACGTGTACGAGGGCACGCAGGCGGGTGAAGGTCGCAAATCGCTGACCTACGCACTGCGTTTCCGCGCCAGTGACCGGACACTGACCGAGGACGAAGCGAGTGCCGCGCGTGATTCGGCGGTCGCGGCCGCTTCCGGCGCGGTCGGCGCGGTACTGCGCGGCTGATGAGCTGATATCGGCCCCGGGCGTCACTGCGTCCGGGGTCGATTTGTGTTGTGGCTCAGTGTCTTACGTGTTGCCCGCGGCCCTGCGATTTTCGGTGTGGTCGGCGCGGTGCTGCGCGGCTGGTGAGCTGATATCGGGGCCCGGGGTGTCCGCGATCGCGTCGGACTCGCCGTCGACCTCGAGATCGGCGAAATGGTCGTATGCGCCCACCGCGGTCGGGAACAGCTCAGGCGCTACTGTCCCCGGGGCCGATTGTGTTGCGGCTAAGTGCATTATGTTTTCCCGCGACCATGCGATCGGCGACGCAGGTATCGGCCGATTTGTTGTGCGCCGGTTTCGTGCTGCCGCCGATGCATTCACCGCCCACTCCCGTACGAAATCCGCGATATTGCTGAGAATTGGCGCTACGGCGATAGGAGCACGGATGTCGCAGGCGCCCGGCTGTCGTCACACGGTGAGGGTGGCGGATTGCAACGTTGCCCGATAGTTACCGACGGTGGGAAGTCTGCGTGCGCGTTCCATGGCATTGTCGACGCGAATCAGCCACGGGCCCCGAAAGGGCCGACTGTCGATGAGAGGGTGCACATGGGTTTGCGCATGTCGGTGTTGCGAGAACGTCGAGGGTTCCGTCGAATTGTGGCCGTCGCTGCGGCCATGGCGATCGCGCCGCTGATCGTCGCGGCTCCGCAGGCGAACGCGGCCGCCACCGTCGAGCGGATCGAGCACACCTCCGCGCAGCAATGGCAGATGTATGTCCGCTCGCCCGCGATGAATCGGACCATCCACCTCGACGTGCTGGTACCGGCGAACCAGTCGGCATCCCGGCCGACCCTGCTGCTACTGGACGGAAACGGGGCGTCGGAATCCCAGCCGGCGAGCACCTGGACGCTGCGTGGCGGCGCCAAGGAGTTCTTCGCCGACAAGCCGGTCAATGTGGTGATGCCGGTCGGTGGCGGGGGCACCTACTACACCGACTGGTTGAAGGATGACCCGAAACTGGGACACCAGAAGTGGGAGACCTTCCTGACCTCGGAGCTGCCGCCGTTGATCGACCGTGAGCTGAAGGGCAACGGGGTCTACGCCGTGGGCGGACTTTCGATGGGGGCGGGAGCGGCAGCCATTCTGGCCGTTCGGCACCCCGATATGTTCCGTGCGCTGGCGGCCTTCAGCGGTTGCTACTCCACCGACGGTGTCGGGCAATTATCGGTGCGCCCCGTGGTCGAATCCAAGGGCGGGGACCCGGACAACATGTGGGGCAAGGTGGGCAACCCGGAGTGGGCGGCGCACGATCCGAGCAAACACCTCGACGCGCTGCGCGGCAAACCGGTCCACCTGTACGTCGGCACCGGTGTGCCCGGCCCCGACGATGCCCCGTTCGACGATCGCTGGTCGTGGCCCAACGACCCGATCCGGTCGAACGAGATCGAAAACATCTCGCACGACTGCACCCTCGCCATCTCACCCGCCATGAAACTGTTCGGCGCCGACCTCTCCATCGACTACGCCGCTGTCGGAGTCCACTCGTGGCCGTACTGGAAGGCCGCGCTGCCCAAGTCCTGGCCGGCGCTGAAAGCGGGCCTCGGCGTATAGGAGGCCGCGAACACAGGTGGCAGGTGCAAGTGCCGCGTCCAGCTGGCTTCTGAGGTAATCGAGATCCGTCGAGCGCAGTCACATGGCGATGCCCCGGGGCGTGTCGCGCCGCGTTTCGACTGCGCTTGGCGAGCGAGCCGGACCGGATAGCGCGGCGGCGCGGTAACGGATCGGGGCTATCGGCCGCTGCGCACCTTTGTCGCGCCGCGCCGCGATTTTCTGGGCAAATCGGTGCGCGGCGTAAAGATCGTGCGCGGTGTCACTGAGCATGATCGGGAATAGGGCGGGTGTGGGTTGGGTTACACCCGCTAGCCGTGGTTTGTGCGCGGCGGAATCCGGTGCGACGGCGGGAGATTCGATGAGTATGCGAGCCATTTGGAACGGCACGGTGTTGGCCGAGAGCGACGACACCGTGGTGGTCGAGGGTAATCATTACTTTCCGGCGGGAGCGCTGAAGACGGAGTACTTCCGGGACAGCGATACGCATACCGTGTGCGGGTGGAAGGGGCTCGCGTCGTATTACACGGTCGAGGTCGAGGGCGCGAAGAATTCGGATGCCGCCTGGTACTACCCGGATCCGAAGCCGGAGGCCGAGCAGGTGCGTGACCGGGTCGCGTTCTGGAAGGGCGTCGACGTCGTCGAGGTGTAATGCATTCGGGGAGTCGGCGCGCGTCGGCGGCGGGTTCCGGGTAAGAACGATGGCATGCGACATCCGGCCAGTCCGATCCTCAATGCGCTGACCTTCATGCCCGATCGCCAGGTCGTGCAGACGCCGTCGATCCTCGAGATGGATTACACCGAGTTGTCCATCCGCACGACCGATGGCGAGACGCTGCAGGGTTGGTGGCTGCCCGCCGCACGCTCGATCGGACATGTCCTGTTCGCGCACGGCAATGCGGGCAATATCGGCGACCGGGTGCCGATCTACGCGCTGCTCACCCAAATCGGTTTGGACGTACTGACTTTCGACTATCGCGGCTACGGACGTAGCACCGGGCGACCCACCGAGCACGGCACCTATCTCGACGCCCACGCGGCCCGGCGGGTGCTATTGAAACAGCCCGGCGTCGATCCGGATCGCATACTCTACCTGGGCAAATCGCTCGGCGGCGGTGTCCTGCTCGAACTGGCGACCGAGCATCCGCCCACCGGACTGATACTGATGTCCACCTTCACCGGCCTGCGCGACGCGGCCCGCTCGGTATATCCCTTCCTGCCCAGCCCGTTCGTCCCGGACGCCTACCCGAGCCTGCGCCGGATCAGCAAGCTGCGCGCACCCGTCTTGATCATGCACGGCGATCAGGACGAACTCCTACCGCTGCGGCATGCCGAGCGGCTGTTCGCGGCCGCGCCGGAGCCGAAGCGATTGGTGGTCTTTCCCGGCGGGGGTCACAACGATCTGATCATGTCGACCGGGGTCGATTGGGCGGATCTGATCCGCTCCTGGGCGGGTGATGTGCTCGCCCGCTGATGGCGCTCGTGCGTAGCCTGGCGATATGAGTGATTTGGGTGAGATCACCGCGCGGCTCGCGGCGCTGTCCGATGACGAGCTCCTGGCGGTACTCGGCACTGCCACCGCGGGCCGACCTCGGCTCTCGTGGGTGCACACCGCGGTCGTGGAGGCCGCCGGACTCGGCCATATGGGATCCGAGTCGACTGTGAGTCCTGCCACTGTGACGCCGCAGCCGCATGACGAGGAGCCGGGGGCAGGCGCATCCGGGCAGGTCGGAGGCTTTTCTCCGGTACCGGCGGTACCGGTACCGCCGACCGGTATCCCGTCCGGCTCCGAGGTGGGCGGATATTCGTCCGGCGGCGTACCTACTTTTGAGTCAGTTCGCGATAAGGTCGAGCAGCGCTTCGGCACCGCGCA
This sequence comes from Nocardia pseudovaccinii, assembly GCF_050942345.1. Classification (NCBI taxonomy): domain Bacteria; kingdom Bacillati; phylum Actinomycetota; class Actinomycetes; order Mycobacteriales; family Nocardiaceae; genus Nocardia; species Nocardia pseudovaccinii. The sequence goes on along the minus strand of NZ_CP192074.1, from coordinate 6,990,339 downwards.
GGGGATGGGCGAACTCGACCGGCAGACTCCTGCGGGCCGCAGCGCCGACGAACAATGGGAGGCGCGCGAGAAAGCGGCGCGCGAGCGTCTGGCTCAGATACGGAAATCGTTGCACGGCAACGATGTCGAATCGAACGATCCGTAAGCTGACCGAGCGCGACGGACTACGAATGTGATGGTGATATTCGATGAGCGAGCCGCGTGAGATCGCCGAACGGCTACTCGATGCCCAAGTGGAATTCCTGCTGGCCGAGGTGAGCGGCGAGCGCTTCACCGAGGTCGTCGTCCGGGATGTGGAATCGGTGCTCGGGGTGGCCGACACCCTGATCTTCCGCGATGTCGTCGGCATCGACGATGCCAAGGAGACGGTCCGCACCGTCATCGATCTCATCGGCGGCAGTCCGGTCATCGCGGATATGGTCGGAGTATTCGCCGACTCGATCTACGACCATATCGCCGCGAACAACGACTACACCCTGGGCCAGGTGGTCGACCGCGAACCGGTCGAGGCGCTGCTGGAGAAGATCTTCGGCATGCATCAGGCGCAGGAGCGGATCCTGGAGCGGCTGACCGAGAGCCCACTGGTCGCCACAGTCGCCGCCAAGTTCGTGGATAAGCTCATCTCCGACTTCATGGAGGCGAATAGGCAGATCGCGGGCAAGATTCCGGGTGTCTCATCGCTGATCTCCATGGGACAGTCGGCGGCCAAGACCGCCAAGAAGGCCACCGAGAGCACCTTCATCGGCGATATGGCGGGCAAGGGTGCGGCATTCGCGCTCAAGCGCACCAACAATGCCATTCGGGAGATGTTGCGCGACGCTCCGGTGCACGATGCCGCGATGGAGTTCTGGGATCTGCACGCCGATGAGCCGGTGAGCGGCCTGCGGGACTATCTGACCCAGAAGGATCTCAACGAACTGGTGCTGCTCTGCTACGAGATCGCGGTGACCACCAGGGAGAAGGAGTATTTCGGGCTGCTCGTGGACGAGTGCGTGGATGTCTTCTTCACCAAGTACGGCGATTTCACGCTGGCCGCGATGCTGCCGGAACTCGGTCTGTCCGGCGACGATATCGCCAAGGAGATCCTGCGGTACGGTCCCGCCGTCATCGAGGGTGCGAAGCGTAATGGCGTGCTGGGCAAGCTGATTCGCGAGCGGCTGGAGCCGTTCTACACCTCGGATGTGGTGCTCGGGATCCTGGGCGACGTCAAGGGCTGAGCCGTCAGCGTGCGAAATGATCGCCGTTGCGGACCTCTTCGACTGTGCGGCCGATCATTTCGCGCAGCGTCGCGGTGACGCGCTGCCGATCGGTCGGCTTCACGATCACGGTGCGACTGCCGAAACTGACGTAGCGGCCGTCATTGTCGAAATCGGTGATCTGGAAGTCCTTGCGGCCCTTGGTATGCCGATTGTCCACGCTGCCGAGCGGATACACCCCGACGTGCACGGTGGCGGTCGTCGGGCGACGGAAGAATTTGTCGAACTCCTCGCGCGCCGTCGGACGCCACGCGTCGCGCACCACGGGCGGCGGCTTCTCCAACTCCTCGATCGGTACCTGCATCGGTTTACCCTGTCCCGGACGGGATTCCGGCAACACGTCGACCACGGCCGGGGCCAGATCGTCGGCCGATAGGAACAGCAGGTCCACATCCCCGCCATGCTGGTGCTCGGGTCCCGGCTCTTGAATCGCCAGTGCGCCGTGCTGGAAATGCACGCCGCCGTGCGCGCGGATCTTGCGCTCGTTGCGCGGACCGCGGAAGCCCGCCACCTCCACCCGCGCCTCCGGCGCCAGCAGCACCTCGACGGCGCGCACCAGATCCTCGTCCAGTTGTGGCACCACCACCTGGGCCGCGGCCCGACGCAGCCGATCCGAATCCTCCTGGAAGACCTCGGTGGAACGATGTCGCAGCGGATAGGGGAGCACATCCCGTCCGGTCGATTCCCAGAGCACTCGGAATTCGAGCGCGGTAAAACGCCACCGCCGCGCGGTTGTCATGCGGTCTTCCTGTCTGCCGGTGCTCATTCGCCGATGACCGGCGGGACCGTCTTCGGTGCATCGGCGAGCCCGGTGAGTTCTTCGCCGTTCTGCTGGTTGATCAAGTAGTCGGGAACACCCTTGGTGGACTCGTTTTCGTCCTTGCCGCCGCGATTGCCAGGGGAACCCATGCCGGACATGCCATTGCGACCTGTGGTGGCAGCGGTGGTAGAGGCCGCGGTAGTGGGCGTGGCGGAGCCGGTCGGTGTTCCGGAGACGGTTCGGCCCGGGGACTGCGCGGTCGATCCGGGGGTGCCGCTCGGGCTGCCCGAGTGGGTGGGCGAACCCGTGCTGGTCGGTGTTGTCGCCGACGACGGGTTGGTCGCGGTGGTGTCCGGCTTGGTCGTGGTCGGCTCGATGCTGGTGGTGCTCGGCGTCGTCGAACCATCCGTCGACTGGGTGCTCGACGGATCGGTGGACGGACTCTCCTCGGTGCTCGTGGGTTCTTGTTTCGGCTGGCTGCCGCCGGGGGTGGAGCCGGGCTGGCTGCCGCCGGGGCTGTAACCCGGCCCGGTGTTGGGGGTTTCGCCCGGCTTCGCGGTCGGGTTATCGGGTTTCGGGATGACCGGAACGTTGGTGTCGGTCTCCTCGATTACCGGGGCGTATACAGTGCGCAGCACACGGACCGCTTCCGCGTGTGCGGTGCTCTCGGCCTCGTCGTTATCGCGCCAACCGCGGCCCGCGATCCAATGCCTGGCGTTCTCGACATTCGACCGGAGCTCGGGAGCATGCGGCACAAGGGCTTTCGTCGGTTCCAGACCGGTCTCGAGCTCGGCGACCTTACTGCCGGTCAGCTTGGCGGCGTTGGCGAGCTGCAAAGCCTGCGTGCTGTAGTCACCCACCGCCTTGGCTACCGCATTGCGCGACGCGCCCTTCCAGATGCTTTCGTCGGTCGCGCGCTTCATCGCCTCGTTGAAGGTATTCAACGAGGTTTCGGCGCGTTTGCCGATTTCATTCCATGCGGTCGCGAGATTGCCGACGGCGGTGAGATCGATCTTGTCGACCTTTTCGCGCAGCTGCGAGGTGGACGGGGTATCGAAGTCGTCGCGGGATTTGACCGAACGCGGTCGGAAATCGCCTTGGAAGCCGATGCCATTGGCGGTGCTGCGGACGCCGTCACGCTGCTGATTGAATTTGGTCTGCACTGCGGCGGGGTCGACGCCGGGTTTGCGTTCGTCGCCCGCGATCCAGTCGGTGAGGCTTTCCAGCATTGCGGAGCCGAGATCGCCTGCGCTCCAGTTGAACATGCCGAATCCCATGGTGTCAGCCGCCTAGTGATTCGGTGTTGGTGTTGAAGTTGACGGAGTTGGTCACGTCCTGGCCGGTAATGCGTTTGATGGAGAGGGCCATGATTTGGCCCATATCTTTGACGACCTCGATATGGTCCAGGATTATCTTGTCGATCGAGTTGTCCTCGCCGGTGGCTTGGCCCTTGAACATTTTGACGAGGTCGTTGGCCATGTTGAAATCGCCGAAGCCGGAGACTCTTTGCGCCGCCTGCGCCTGAATCAGCATGTCCTGAAGATCGCTGAGTCGTTGGTCGCAAGCCGTAAGGCATTGCCGCGCTGCTTCTTCGCTGTCCAAGTACAGTTCGCCGGACCGCGCTTGATCAGCAAATCGTGTCCATTGCGCGACATCGGATTGGCTCATTGACAGTCTTCCCCCTCGGAGTTACTTCGGTAGCACCGGCACTATGGCCGCACCGGCCTGCTGCAGCAGGCCGCACGGTGGCGCGGGATGGTCGAGCACCGGATTGTTGATCAGAGTGAGCTCGAAGATGCCTTGGGACGCGGGGAAGACGACATCGCACATCAGGTCATGGGACGCACCTTCGACACGGAACTGACGGCCCTGCCGTCCGGCGATCGTCACATCCTGGAACTCGACGTTTCCCTGCTTCTGTTCGATCTCCTGCACAGTTCGGGCGCTGGAGAAGACTCCGAGGGAGTACTTCGAACCCTTCCAGTTGCAGATCTCCCATCCGGATTGGTGTACGCCTGCCACGCCGCTCTCTTTGGCGGAGGGGTTCAGGCCCGCCGCCGTCAGCGCGCTATCCGGAATTCCGGTGCACGGATCGAACAACTTCACAGGAGCAGCGCTCGTTCCGCTGCTCGGCGTCGCATCTCCGCTCTTGGACGTCCCACACGCGACCAACCCCGGCAGCACAGCCGCCGTGAGCAGCATCAACTTCAATCGGTGCGCCATCCCCACCCTCTCGACCTGCGGCTATCCGGAGATCATGACCATATCAAACGATATGCGGAGCATCGCTGGTCGCGATGGGAAGTGGGAGCGAAGGATTCGGCCGGAATCGTGCACAGTGAATCCTCGGCACAGCTGTCTGCGACGGCCGTCACGTCACACTGTCCGGCGACATGATGTGAGCGGATCGACACCGCGAAAACAGTGGATTACCAGCATGTATACAAATGTGCTCTGTGACCGTTTTGTCCGGTTTTCGCGTTGACAGCGACCTGCCCCTGCAGCAGGCTGCTGCGTGACTTTCCGTGCGCTCGCCGTGGAGCTGTCACGGCTTGGCAATCGGAGGAGCAGGGTGGTGCGTTTACGTCAACGGTCGGAAAAACCCGGTGGCACAACGGATATGACTGCCGACTCCAGAAGTGAACGCCAGGTTGCCGGAAGCAGAATAATGCGACCGCGCACGATTCGGGGGCAATTGGCCCGAATCCTCGTCGTCTCATTGGTTTTGGTACTGGCGCTGCTCGGCGTGACGGTCGCCCGGGAGGTCAAGGCCTTCCGAGACAGTGGTGACACCGTGCACGCGGTCTCGCTCGCACTGGCCGTCCAGGATCTGGTGCAGGAGGCACAGCGCGAACGCGGGCTCAGCAATGGTCTGCTGGGCGGCGATGCCCGGCTGGTGCAGACCGTGGCGGATCAGCGGGTCGAAACGAATCGCGCGCTGGCCGCACTCGAGAAGGCCGCGGACGGGAACGCGCCGGGCACGGCCCAGGTGCGTTCGGCGATCGGCCAATTCGACGCGCTGGATGCGACCCGTTCGCAGATCGATGCCCGCCGCACCAGCAGGCAGGCCGCGTTTCAGTTCTATACCGACGGCATTTCCGCACTGAATCGTCTGACGCTCGGGCTCGATCAGGCGCGCGACGCCGAGGTTCGCCATGGCCTCGAGGCGCTGTACGCCCTCGGCGAGGCCAAGGAGCAGACGGCCAAGGAACGTGGATTCCTCAATGGCGTCTTCGCCGCCGACGAGTTCCGCAGTGGCGAGTATGTCGAATTCCTCGATATCCGTGCCGCCAAGATGGCCGGTCTGACCGCCTTCGCGCGCGACGCGACCGCGGCACAGCAGGCCGAGCTCGATGCGGCGCTGCGCAGCGAGAATGCCGTCAACGCAGGCGAATCGGAGCGGATCGCGATCGCGTCGAGCAACGGTCCGCTGGTGCGTTCGGTGGATCCGAGCACCTGGTGGGCGCAGATGACGGCGGTCATCGATGAGCAGCGCACGGTCCAGCAGGCGGTCGGTGACGATGTGCAGCGGCGTGCGGCGGCGCTGCGCCGGGATGCGTTCTTGACCCTCGGCGGCTTCCTGCTCGCTGCGCTGATCGCCGTTGCCGCCGAGGTAGCGCTGGTCTTCACCAGCGTGCGCGCCATCGTGCGTCCGCTCGCCGCGTTGGCGGCGGAGGCGGATGATGTCGCCAATCACCGGCTGCCCGGGGTGATCGCGGCCTGGCGGGAATCCGATGACACTCAACCCGATCCGCCTGCGCCGGTGCGGACACCGCGCGGCGCGAGTGTCGAAATCGCCGCGGTGGCGGGGGCATTGGATGGTGTGCAGACTACCGCTTTCGAATTGGCTTCGGAGCAGGCGCTGGTCCGCCGCAATACCACCGAGTCGATGGCGAATCTGGCGCGGCGCAACCAGAATCTGGTTCGCCGTCAGCTCGGCCTGATCAGTGAATTCGAACGCGAGGAACTCGATCCCAAGGCGCTGTCCAATCTGTTCGAACTCGATCACCTCGCTACCCGCATGCGGCGCAATGCCGAAAGTCTGCTGGTGCTGGTGGGTGCGGGAAGCCCGCGGCGCTGGGCCGAGCCGATTCCGCTCACCGATGTGATTCGGGCCGGGTTGTCGGAGGTCGACGACTATCGCCGGGTGGTGCTGCGGCGGGTGGACGATATCGCGATCACCGGCGCGGTTGTCACTGATCTCGCGCATATGCTTGCCGAGCTCATCGAGAACGGATTGGCCTTCTCTCCACCGGATATGGAGGTGGAGATCTACGGACGCAAGCTGCCGACCGGATATCTGCTCGCGGTGGTTGATCACGGTGTCGGGATGCCGGTGGAGCAGTTGGACGAGGCGAATGCCCGGCTGCGCGGCGAGACCGATTTCGTCGTCGCGCCGACGCGGTACCTGGGGCATTACGTGGTCGGCCGGTTGGCGCGGCGGCTCGGGATCGATGTCGAGTTGAATGTGTCGCCGGTGAGCGGGATCGTCGCGCGGCTGCTGTTGCCCGCGGGAATCATCGCGGGAGAGAAAGATCGGCGCGCACCCGCGGCGCGAGAGCGGAGCGATTCGGCTGCGGTGGCCGGTGCGCAAGGGCAGGTCGAGTCGGCTGCGACCGGTGTCCTCCCGGCTTTGGGGGGATCTCCCGTGAGCGAAGCTGTTTCGCCGAGACCGATGCTCGGCAGGCCGCGGCACAGTGCTCCGGCTGATGGGGCTCGGGCGCCTGGCGCTCCGGTCAACGGCGCTCGGATAGCTGGTGCCTCGGTCAACGGTGCCCCGGTGCTGGGCGCTCTGGTCAACGGTGCCCCAATCGATGACGCGGTGGTAGGTGGCGGCTCCATGCCTCATGCCCCGCTCGCCGATGCTCCAGTGCCCGATGCTTCGGCGCTCGGCACTGCGGTATCCGGTGCGCTGACCCGTGATGCGCGGACGAACGGCGCATCCGACCCCGACGGCACCGCGCCTCGGCCACCACGGTCCGGTGGACCCGCGCATTCCCGACCGGGCTTCGCCGCATCGGCACCCGCGCCATTCGCCCAATTCCTTTCCACGCCGGTCGGTTCCGATGACAATGCCGAATCCATCGGTACCGGGATCGATGGATTCGTATTCACACGCGACGGGAGCAGTGGATCGCTGACCAGTCTGCCCGGCGCTACCGGAACTGATGGTGCCAGCCGATCCCTGAACTGCGTGCCCACAGTCAACGGATCCGGTGCCGATCGCCCCATCGACGGCATAACCGCATTCCAGGGTTCACAGCCCGCTTTACCGTCTTCGGCCAGCGGATCGCTATGGCAGGTTCCCGAAACGGTAACAGCGGCAGCGGAATCCGATGCTGCGCCGACGGCGGTGCAGCGCACAAGGAACGGATTGGTCAAGCGCAACAAGCGAGCACGTCCAGCGGACATCGGAAGTGACAGCGCGCCGAAGGCTCCTGAGCCGCCGAGTGCTCCGGTAGCGGATCGCTCACCGGCCGAAACTCGCAGCATGCTCTCGTCCTTCCGGGCCGGACATGAGCGCGGCGCTCTCACCTCGCCACGAACGGGGACGCCCGAAAATATCCCGCGCGCCACGGATTTGGCGCAAACCTCGGCTTCAACCACCACCGCAGAGGAGACTCGATGACCACCCACATACAGGCTGCGGACCCGCACACCTTCAACTGGATGCTGGCCAATTTCGTCCGCAATACCGATGGCGTCCGCGATACCGTCGCCGTTTCCTCCGACGGCCTGCTCATCGCCATGTCGGAGGGCCTGGACCGTACCGGTGCGGACCGATTGGCGGCCATGGTTTCGGGACTGTCCAGCCTGGCCCGAAGTGCCTCGCGCAGTTACGCATTCGATGGACTGAAGCTGATCATGATCGAGATGAAGCGCGGCTTCCTGCTGGTCTCCGCCCTCGGTGACGGCAGCTGCCTGGGGGTCATCGCCGACGGCGGTTGCGATGTCGGTCTCGTGGGCTACGAGATGGCGGTGCTGGCCGAACGGGCCGGTGCGCTGCTGGACCCGGCGCTCATTTCGGAATTGCGAGAGTCGTTGCGCCGATGAGAGATCCATACCGGCTGCGGTTGCCGGACCCGCGGATGATCCCGGTCAACCAAACTTTCGGCTGGCTCGTGGCCGGTCGGTCGCCGAAAGACAGTCCGGACGAACGGGGCCTCGATGACCGATTCGTGCGCCCGTTCGTCGTCACGGCGGGACGCACCACGCCATTGATCGACGGGCTGCGCATCGAAACACTGGTGCGGGCGCTGCCCGCCGCGCTGTCCGCGCCGCTGCACTTCGAACAGCGCACCGTCGTTCGGCTGTGCCAGCAGCCGCATTCCATCGCCGAAATCGGGACGGCGCTGCACGTTCCGGTGGGCGTCGCGAAGGTGATCGTCAGTGATCTCGCGGCCGCCGGGCACGTTTCGGTCCGGGACGCCCCGGAACTTTCCACCGCAGCCATCGAGAGGATCAGGGACCTTGTACGGGCACTCTGAATATCGGACACCACCGGCCGAGCGGTCGATGCCCTCGTCGGTCAAGATCGTGATCAGCGGCGGATTCGGTGTCGGCAAAACAACATTCATCAGCGCGATCTCCGAAATCGAACCGCTGGTGACCGAGGCGGCGATGACCGAGGTCGCCATAGGCGTGGACGATCCGGGGCGGCGCGCGGATAAGACCGAGACCACCGTCGCTCTGGACTTCGGCCGCATCACCCTCGACAGCTCGCTGATCCTGTACCTGTTCGGCACTCCCGGCCAGGACCGCTTCGTCTTCCTGTGGGACGACTTGGTCGACGGCGCGCTCGGCGCGGTGATCGTGGTGGACACGGGCCGGGTCGAGGACTGCTATCCGGTGCTCGACTACTTCGAAGAGCACAACACGCCATTCGTGGTGGTGGTCAACCGATTCGAACAGGGCGAGCACTTCGAACTCGACGAGGTCCGTGAGGCACTCGAGCTCGACGAGTGGATCCCCATCCTGGAATGTGATGCGCGAGACCGGGGATCGGTAAAAGAGGTGCTTGTCGCACTGCTCGAACAGGTGCTCGTCCAGCGCCTGTCCGCACCGCGCAGGCAACCCAGCGAGGTCGGCTGACCGTAGCCTGGCGCCCGTGGGCGAGCAAAAGGAACGGATGCTGCGCGGCGATTTGTACCGGGACAGCGATCCGGAGTTGGTGGCCGAGCGGATCCGGGCACAGCGGTTGTGCGACGAGTTCAACCGCACCGGCCCGGAGGAAACCGAGCGGCGCGATGCGGTGCTGCGGGAGTTGCTCGGCACGCTGGGCGATGGGCCTGGAGAACCCAGGGATGAACCCGAACGAGGCCGCCGAGGCCAGGCTGGCGAGCGGTGCGCAGGGCACCCTGATCTTCACCACCGAGGCCGTCGACGACACCTTCGCCCGGCTGCGCGACGCCGGTGTCGATGTCGATCAGGAGCCGATCACCCAGCCGTACGGCGTCCGCGACTGCGGTTTCCGCGATCCGTGGGGCAACCACCTGCGGTTCTCCCAGCTGCTCGGCTGATTCGCCGCGAACCGCCCGAGGCGAATGTCACCGCCAACCGGGTCGCACCTGGCACTAGGGTCGAATCATGACCCAAGCGCGGATCGAGACGGAACAGGATGCGACCCGGCCACTGCGCGATGACATCCGCTTCCTCGGCGGCGTCCTCGGCGACACCATCCGCGATCACGAGGGCCCCGAGGTCTTCGACCTGATCGAGCGGGTGCGGATCGAGGCGTTCCGGGTGCGGCGCGAGGAGGTCGAGCGCAGCGCGGTGGCGGAGATGCTGGACGGCGTCGAGATCGCGGTCGCGCTGCCGTTGATCCGCGCGTTCACCTATTTCGTGCTGCTGGCGAATCTGGCTGAGGATATCCAGCGCGATCGGCGGCGCGCGGCGCATGAGGCGGCGGGGGAGCCGCCGCAGGATTCCTCATTGGCGGCGACCTACCGCAAACTGGACGCGGCGGCCCTGGACGGCGCCGAGGTCGCCGATCTGCTCGCCGACGCCCTGGTGTCGCCGGTGATCACCGCACATCCGACCGAAACCCGGCGCCGCACCGTCTTCGATGTGCAGACCCGCATTACCGAGTTGATGCGATTGCGGCAGCGCTATACCGAAACCGAGCGGGCGCGTGCGGACCTGGAGCTGCGGATCCGCCGCCAGGTGCTCTCGCTGTGGCGTACCGCGCTGATTCGATTGCAGCGCCTGCGGATTCAGGACGAGATCTCGGTCGGACTGCGCTACTACGACATCACGCTGTTCGACGTTATTCCGGCGATCAACGCGGAAGTTCGGGCGGCGCTGCGGTCCCGGTGGCCGGGCGCGGAATTGCTGCCGCGGCCGATCCTGCGCCCCGGCTCCTGGATCGGCGGCGATCGTGACGGAAACCCCTATGTGACAGCGGATGTCGTGCGTCAGGCGGCATCGCAGGCGTCGGCCGTCGCGTTCGGACGGTATCTGCACGAGCTGGTGGAGCTGGAGAAGTCACTGTCGCAATCGGCGCGGCTGGTGCTGGTGACACCGGAGGTGGCCGCACTGGCCGAGGCCGGTTATCCCGATCCCGCGACGCATTCCGATGAACCGTATCGCCGTGCGCTGCACCGGATTCGGGCGCGACTGTCGGCGTCGGCACTTGCCGCGCTCGGTGAATTGCCCGCGGACGGCCGGGATATGGGTGCACCGGCATACGCGACCCCGCAGGCGGTACTCGACGATCTGGACGCTGTGGACGTCTCGATGCGGGCCAGCGGTGACGGTCTGCTCGCCGACGACCGGCTGGCCGCATTGCGATATGCCGTCGAGACATTCGGATTTCACCTGCAGGGCCTGGATATGCGCCAGAACTCGGAGGTGCACGAACAGGTCGTCACCGAGTTGCTGGCGTGGGCGGGTGTACATCAGGACTACGCGAGTCTCGCCGAGCCGGAGCGGGTGGAACTGCTCGCCGCCGAGTTGCGTACCCGTCGTCCGCTGCTCGGCCCGCATGCGCGGCTCAGTGAACTCGCTGCCAAGGAGCTCGATATCGTCCGTGCCGCACGGGATGTCGTCGTCATCTTCGGCGTCGAGGCGGTGCCGAACTACATCATCAGCATGTGCACCTCGGTCAGCGACATGCTGGAGGCGGCGCTGCTGTTGAAGGAGGGCGGGCTGCTCGATCCCGGTGAGCCCGATGGGCCGCCGAGCTGCCCGGTGAATATCGTGCCGCTGTTCGAGACCATCGAGGATCTGGGTGCCGGTGCGGCGACCCTGTCCGCGGTGCTGGATGTCCCGGTGTATCGAGAGCTGGTGGCTGCCAAGGGAATGCGGCAGGAGGTAATGCTCGGATACTCCGATTCCAACAAGGACGGTGGGTATCTGGCCGCGAACTGGGCGCTCTACCGGGCGGAGCTGGATCTGGTCGAGGTAGCGCGCAAGACCGGAATTCGCCTGCGGCTGTTCCACGGTCGCGGTGGCACGGTCGGTCGTGGTGGCGGGCGCAGCTATGACGCCATTCTCGCCCAGCCCGTCGGCGCCGTGCGTGGCTCGCTGCGGTTGACCGAGCAGGGTGAGGTGATCGCGGCCAAATACGCGGAATCCGGTGCGGCGCATCGTAATCTGGAGTCGTTGATCGCGGGCACTCTGGAGTCGACGCTGCTCGATGTGGAGGGGCTCGGTCCCGATGCCGAGCCGTCCTATGACCTCATGGACGATCTGGCGGCGCGCGCACGCGCGGCCTATGCGCGGCTCGTACACGAAACACCGGGATTCGTCGAGTATTTCCGGCAGTCCACGCCGGTCGCCGAGGTCGGCGATCTGAATATCGGCAGTCGTCCCGCCTCCCGCAAGCCGACGAATTCGGTGAACGATCTGCGGGCCATTCCGTGGGTGATGTCGTGGAGTCAGGCCCGCGTCATGCTGCCGGGCTGGTACGGGACCGGTGCGGCGCTGGAGGAGTGGGTCGGCGGCGACCCCAACCGCTTGGCGATTCTGTCGGACCTCTATCGCCGCTGGCCGTTCTTCCGGACGGTGCTGTCGAATCTGGCCCAGGTCATGGCCAAGAGCGACCTGGATATCGCGGCCAGGTACGCCGATCTCGTCGATGATGTGGCGTTGCGCGAGCAGATCTTCGGGATGATCCGTGACGAGCACGCCCGCACCATCCGCATGCACGCCGCGATCACCGGCAATGATCACCTGCTCGCCGACAACCCGTCACTGGCGGAATCGATCCACAACCGCTTCCCGTACCTGGAGCCGCTGAACCAGATGCAGGTCGAGTTGCTGCGCCGGCTGCGGGCGGGCGACGATTCCGAACTCGTCAAACGCGGCATCCTGCTGACCATGAACGGACTCGCCACCGCGCTGCGCAACTCCGGCTAGTGTCCTGCGCCAGGAATTCGGTGAAGATATGAGGCGAGTCGATCCAGGATTTCATCGGCGGTCTTGGTCCAGGTGAATGGTTTCGGGTTCTCGTTCCAGTGGACGATCCAGTCGCGGATGTCGCGTTCGAGGGCCTGGACCGACCGGTGGGAGCTGCGGCGAAGTTTCTTGTCGGTGAGCAGCCCGAACCAGCGTTCGACCTCGTTGAGCCACGACGAGTAGGTGGGTGTGAAGTGCATGTGGAAACGCGGGTGCGCGGCAAGCCATTTCGCGACGATGGGGGCTTTGTGAGTGCTGTAGTTATCGCAGATCAGGTGCACGTCGAGGTCGTCTGGGACTTGTTTGTCGAGCTTGGTGAGGAACTTCTTGAACTCGGCGGCGCGGTGACGGCGATGGATCGACCCGATCACCTCGCCGGTGGCCACGTTCAACGCGGCGAACAAGGTGGTGATCCCGTGACGGATGTAGTCGTGGGTGCGCCGCTCGGGCATGCCCGGCATCATCGGCAGTACCGGCGCGGACCGATCCAACGCTTGGATCTGGGATTTCTCGTCCACACACAACACCAGCGCCCTCTCCGGCGGATCCAGATACAGCCCGACCACATCGCGGACCTTGTCGATGAACTGTGGATCATTGCTGATCTTGAACTCGTCGACCCGATGCGGTTTGAGCTCGAACGCTTTCCAGATCCGCCCGATCGTGGACTTGCTCAACCCGACCTCTTCGGACATCGACGCCCTCGACCAGTGCGTGGCGTCGACCGGCTGCCGCTCCAGCGTCGCCACCAGCACCGCCTCGACCTGCTCATCGGTGATCGTGCGCGGTGCACCCGGGCGAGGCTCATCGACCAGTCCCTCCAGCCGCCGCGCCACGAACCGGTTACGCCACTTGCCCACCGTCTGCGGCCAGATCCCCAGATCCGAGGCCACTTCCTTATTGGATTTGCCTGCCGCGCAACCCAATACGATCCGGCACCGCTGCGCCAGCGCTTGCGACGACTTCGCCCGACGTGCCCACCGCTGCAGCGTCTCGCGCTCATCGTCAGTCAGAATCAACTCGGCCACCGGCCTGCCCACACGCGCCACCGGCCGAACCTACCATTCTTCAACGGATCTCAGGCGCGGGACACTAGTTAGGCCGACACGATGGCGACCGCATCGATCTCGACCAGCATTTCCTCCCGCGGCAGGCCGGTGAATACCGTGGTGCGGCTCGGCAATACGTCGCCGGTGGTGTTGGCGGTGACGAACTCGCCGTAGGCGTCGTTCATGACGGCGAAGTCCTCGCGCTTGGTCAGGTAGACGCGCAGCATCACCACATCGTCGAAGGTGGCGCCGCTCGCCTCGACGATCGCCTTGACATTCTGCAGCGTCCGAATCGTCTGGGCGGCAACGTCGCCGGGGAAGAGGTACTCATTGGTCGCCGGGTCGACCGGACCCTGGCCCGAGACCTGCACGAACGGGCCCTTGCGCACGCCCTGGGAGAAGGTGTGCGCGGGTGCGGGGGCGTCGGTGGTACGGACGGCGATCTTCTCACTCATGAGTGGCCTTTCAGTGGGTTGCGGCCGGGAGTCCAGCCGAGTTCGGCGGAAATGGCATCGGCCGCCGCGCGGACCCGCGGCAGTTCGGCCAACACCTGGTCGTGGTCGAGCAGCATGTCCGGCACCGACATCGAGACCGCTGCGACCACGGTCCCGGTGCCATTGCGCACCGGGACGCCGATGCAGTTGACGAAGCTCTCGTGTTCCTCGTGGTCTTCCGCATAGCCCTGTGTCGCAACGAGTTCCAGCTCTTCCAGATAGCGCTCCGGGGTGCGGATGGTGCGATCGGTGAACTTGCGATAATCGAGGCGCTCGGCGATCGCGAGCCATTCCGTGCGCGGCTGTGCGGCGACGAGTACCTTCCCGACCGCCGTGCAGTGCAGCGGGGCGGGGCGGCCGATGCGGGAATACATGCGCACGCTCTGGATCGCATCGAATTTATCGATGTAGATGGCGTCACCGGATTCGTAGGTGGCGAGGTGAATCGTCTGTCCGGTGGCGGAATTCAATGCGCTCAGGTGCGGGCGGGCGAGGGTGCGAACGTCACGCTGTTCCAAGGCGCGGTTGGCGAGTTCGAAAATCCGGGAGCCGAGGACGTATTGGTGCTGGCTGTCATGGGTGACGAAGCGCTGCGATTCCATGGTCTGCAGCAGCCGCAGCACCGTGGACTTGTGCACGCCGAGTTCACCGGCCAGCTGATCGAGCGAGCGCGCATCCTCCCCTAGCGACAGCAGGATGGTCAAGGCGCGCAACAAACTCTGGCTCATGACTGCGCCTCGCCAGCGCTCGGCTCCGTGATCGCCATGGGGACTGTGGCTTCGATTCGCTCGCTCATGACGCCACATTCTCTGCTACGACATCTCTGCTGTAATGCACACGCCCCCAGGCGGACTCGTCGAGTGCCGCCAATGCCGCCAGCGCGCCGGGTGAAGGCAATTCCGCGACATCACCGGTGCCGGTCAGTGCGGCGGCGGCACACAGATGCCCGAAGCGCAGCCGCTGCTCCAGCGGGCGTCCATGCAGCAGGGCGGCCAGATACCCGCCCGCGAAGGCATCACCGGCACCGATCCGCTCGGTGATCTCCAGTTCCAGCGCGGGCACTTCGACGCGCTCGGTTCCGGAGAATCCGGTCACCGAATGCTCATTGTTCTTGACCACCAAGTGTTCCGGCTCGGGGAACAGTGCCCGCAAGCGGTCGGCATCGTCGGTGCCGAAGACCGCCTCCGCCTCGTCGGCGCCGAGGAACACCACATCGCAGCCGCGTACATGACGAGCCAGCACCTCAGCGGCCTGCTCGACGCGCCCTGCCCACAGCGCCGGACGGTAATTCAGATCGAAACTGATCAGCTTGCCGCGGCGGGGAAGCGCGACAAGGGTTTCCGTGAGGCGGGTCGCGGATTCCGAGAGCGCGGTGGTTATTCCGGTGAAGTGCACGAGGCCGGTGCGTTCGAGTAGTCCCGCCGCCGCCGTCAGATCGGCGGTGGACAGCGCGCTGGCGGCAGAGCCGGTGCGGTAGTAGAGCATGCGGCTGGCTCCATCGGCCAGATCGGTCGCCTTGCCCGAGCCGCTGCCGCGCTCCTTCACATAGACGGCGGTGGGGCGTGCGGGATCGATGACAACCGCCGACACATCCACGCCGCGTGCCCCGAGGTGTCCGGTGAGATACCGGCCGAATCCGTCATCGCCGACCCGGGAAATCCACCCGGCGTCCACATCGAGCTGAGTGAGCACGGTGGCTACATTCGCCTCGGCGCCGCCCGCGGTTCGCTCGAAGTTCTCCGAGTCCTCCAGCGGACCGGGACGCGCCACCAGCACGGCGAGCCCCTCACCGATGGTCACCGCCCGTGGGCGGCACGACGTAGTAGGCCACGTCACATCGATCTCCCTTCTGCCCTTGCGGCCATCGGCCATCCAGTGCAGAATAACCACACAAAACACGATGTGCAACAAGCGTTGCAAAATATGCAATGCCTGAGCGATATGATTCGGCGGAGACGATTCCGCGGGAAGGAGCGACATGGCTATCGATGAGAAGGCCGTTGCCGCGCTGGCGGATCGGACGCTCGGACCCGAGCACAAGGGCCTGCCGCCCGCGGCCTGGGGCCGCACGGTTCGCGACTTTCTGGACTCCGCGCCGCACCTCGACGAGTTCGAAACCCCGGTATTGACCGTCGACCGCGCGGCCGTCGCGGCGAATGTCGCGGTGATGGCGGACTGGGCGGCGGCCGCGGGCGTGCGCCTGGCGCCGCACGGGAAGACCACCATGGCTCCGCAGCTGTGGGCGCAGCAGTTGGCCGCCGGGTGCTGGGGGATCACCTTCGCCACCGTGTGGCAGGTGCAGGTGGCCCGGTCGTTCGGAGTCGGACGGATAGTGCTGGCCAATGCACTCGTCGATCCGGTCGGATTGCGCTGGGTCGCCGCGGAATCCGCGCGGGATCCGGAGTTCGAATTCTTCTGCTGGGTCGACAGCGTCGAGACCGTCGCGCTGATGGAGCAGCACCTGACGGGTGATGCGCGCATTCGGGTGATCGTCGAACTCGGTGGGCCGCACGGGCGTACCGGCGCACGCACGGTCGAACAGGCGCATGCGATTGCCGAGGCGGTCGGCCGCGCCGAGCGACTGACTCTGGCCGGAGTCGGCGGCTATGAGGGTGCGCTCGCTCACGATCGCACCCCGGACGGGATCGCCGCGGTCCGGCGCTATCTGGACGAAATCGCCCGCTTGCACCGCGAACTCGCCGCGGCCGGACGCTATCCGGAAGGCGCGATCGTCACCGCGGGCGGCAGTGCCTTCCCGGATCTTGTCGTCGAATGTCTGGCCGGACTCGCCGACGAGCAAGGTGTTCCGACCACGGTGGTCCTGCGCTCCGGTGCGTACATCATTCACGACGACGGCTTCTACGCGGGCATTTCGCCGCTGGCCGCGCCACGCAGCGAACGACCGCTGCGCTCGGCGATGCACGGCTGGGCGCGGACCGTTTCGCGACCCGAGGCGGAACTCGCGCTGCTGGACGCCGGTAAGCGCGATCTGCCATTCGATGAGGGGCTTCCGGTCCCGCAATTCGTTGCGGGACCGGAAGGTTCGTTGAATCCGGCGGCACATGTCAGTGCGCTCAATGATCAGCACACGTTCCTGCGGCTGCCGGGCGGTGCCGCCGGTGATCTGCCGGTCGGCAGTGTGGTGCGGCTCGGTCTGTCGCATCCGTGTACCGCTTTCGACAAGTGGCGGTTGATCCCGGTCATTGATGACGCCGACGCGGAGCGGCCACGTGTTGTCGACCTCGTTCACACCTTCTTCTGACGAGTGGCCATGACGGACTTAGTGTTTCGCGATATCGATGTCATAGACGGCACCGGAGCGCCACGCTTCCGTGCCGATGTCGGCATCGATCGAGGACGGATCAGCACTATCGCCGACCCGCGAACGATCACCGAGGCGGCCCGGTTCATCGACGCGCCTGGTTCGGTGCTCGCCCCCGGCTTCATCGATATGCACGCGCACTCCGATCTGCATCTGCTCACCGAGCCCGGCCATTTCCCGAAGATCAGCCAGGGCGTCACCACCGAGGTCATCGGACAGGACGGGCTCTCGTATGCCCCGATCGATGACACCGCGCTGGCGGTACTGCGGCGTCAGATCGCCGGGTGGAACGGCAATCCCACCGATCTGGACTTCTCCTGGCGCACGGTCGCGGAGTATCTGGACCGCCTTGATCAGGGCATAACACCGAACGCCGCGTACCTCGTACCACAGGGCACGCTGCGGCTGCTGGTCGTCGGTAGCGAGCAGCGCCCGGCGACGGTGGCGGAGATCCGGCGTATGCGGGAGCTGCTCGCGCAGGGGCTGCGCGAGGGTGCGGTCGGTATGTCGAGTGGGCTCACATATACGCCGGGAATGTATGCGGACACCGGGGAATTGGCGGCGCTGTGCGAGATCGTCGCCGAATACGGCGGGTTCTATGCGCCGCATACGCGCTCCTACGGTAAGGGCGCGTTGGCGGCATACGCCGAGATGATCGGCCTGGCTCGCAGCACCGGCTGCGCACTGCATCTCACCCACGCGACGATGAACTTCGGCGTGAACCGCGGGCGCGCACCGGAATTCCTGGCGCTGATCGATGCCGCCCGGGCCGAAGGGTGCGATATCACCCTCGACACGTATCCGTACCTCCCCGGCTCCACGACACTTTCGGCGCTGCTGCCGAGCTGGGCGATGTCCGGTGGCCCGGATGCGGCTTTGGCTCGCATCGATGATCCCGAGATGCGCGCGCGAATCACGTTGGACGTGAATGTGAGTGGTTCCGACGGCTGCCACGGCGTCACCGTCGAATGGGAGACCATTCAAATCAGCGGTGTCGCCAATGCGGAGCTGGGGGAGTACGTCGGTAGGACCGTCGCGGAAATCGCGGCCGATACCGATCGCGCACCCGTCGCGGTGTTCTTCGACCTGCTGCGCAGAGATCAGTTGGCCACCACCATTCTGCAGCATGTCGGGCACGAGGAGAACGTGCGCGCGATCATGGCGCACCCGGTGCATATGGGCGGCAGTGACGCACTGCTCGTCGGTGATCGGCCGCATCCGCGCGCCTGGGGCACCTTCCCGCGCTATCTGGGCCATTACGTTCGCGAGCTCGGTGTGCTCGGGCTAGAGGAGTGCGTGCACCACCTCACCGGTCGGCCCGCCGAGCGGCTGCGACTGAGCGACCGCGGGCACGTATTCACCGGATACGCAGCCGATCTCGTGCTGTTCGACCCATCGGCGATCACCGATACCGCGACCTTCGACAACCCGAAGCAGCAGGCGCGCGGCATTCAGCACGTGCTGGTCAACGGCGAATTCGCCATCGAGAACGGTGCGCCCACCGGCAAGCTCGCCGGACGCGCGCTGCGCATGGATGCCACGCGGAAGGAGACATATTGAACGCCACGAGCGCTCTGGAAGTCATGCGCGCCGACCGCGTGCTGACTGTGGTGCGGGCGCCGGTGATTCCGGATCCATTGGCGCTCGCGGACGCGCTGGCGGGCTCCGGGATTCGCACCTTGGAGCTCACCTTCACGACGCCTGGCGTGCTCGATTATCTGCGCATCGCCGCGACGGCCCCCGACGCTGTCGTCGGTGTCGGAACCGTACTGCATGCCGATCAGGCCGCGGCCGCCATCGACAACGGTGCACGGTTCCTCGTCACACCCGGTGTGCGCGCGGAGGTCGCGGCTGTCGCGGCCGAACGCGACATTCCGGTCGTCATGGGCGCTTTCACGCCCACCGAGGTGCTCACCGCACTCGACCTCGGCGCCGCCGCGGTGAAGATCTTCCCCGCCAGGGCGCTCGGCCCCGGCTATTTGAAAGACCTGCGCGGTCCCTTCCCCGATGTGGCGCTCATTCCCTCCGGGGGCGTCAATGCGGGCAACGCCGCCGAATTCCTCGCCAACGGAGCCGTGGCCGTGACCGCGGGTACCGATGTCGTGGCCCCATCCGACGTCGCCGCGGGCCGATGGTCCGAAATCGCTTCGCGTGCGGCGTCATTCGTTCGATCCATGAATTGAGAGGTACCCACATGGGCACCACTGTCGACTGGCTGCGCACCACCACCCCCGGATTGCTGGTGCTGTGCGGTCTCGCGATTGCCGTACTGCTGTTCGCCATTATCAAGGTCAAGCTGGAGCCGTTCATCGCGCTGCTGCTCACCGGACTCGGGCTGGCGCTCGCCGCCGGACTGCCGGTGTCGAAGATCGTCGGTACGGCGATCAAGCCCGGTGATTCGCTGCTGGAGACCGGTTTCGGCGGCATTCTCGGGCATATCGCGGTCATCATCGGCCTCGGCACGGTGCTCGGTGCGATCCTCGAACGCTCCGGTGGTGCGGATGTTCTGACCGGCAAACTGCTGAGCATCTTCGGTGAGAAGGGTGCACCGGTCGCCATGGGTCTGCTCGGGCTCATCTTCGGCATCCCGGTCTTCTTCGATATCGGCATCTTCGTGCTCGCACCGCTGATCTATGTGGCCGCCAAGCGCGGTGGGCGATCGCTGGTGCTGTACGCCATGCCGATGTTGGCCGGTCTGTCGATGACCCACGCGTTTCTGCCGCCGCATCCGGGTCCGGTGGCACTGGGTGGACTGCTCGGGGTGAGCCTGGGATGGCTGATCATCATGGGATTCGTCTGTGGTTTACCGGGTTTCATCGCCGCGGGCATTGTGTGGGGCACCTACATCGGCAAGCGGGTACAGGTCGAGGTGCCTGCCGAGTTCTTGGTGCGGCCGGCGGCCGAGTCCGCAGCGAAGGGCGAAGGTCCGGGCACCGCAACGGATCCGGAGGCCGTACGCACCGAGACCCGCCCGCCAGCGGTCGGGCTCATCGGCGGCATTATCGCGATTCCGCTGGTGCTCATCCTCGGTGCGACCTTCGGCAGCCAATGGCTGGACAAGGATTCGGGGCTGCTGCAGGTGCTCACCTTCCTCGGCACACCCGCAGTGGCGCTGCTGATCGCGGTGCTTGTCGCCTTCTATCTGCTCGGTGTGCGGCGCGGTTCCAGCGTGCAGGAGCTCAGTACGCTCACCGCGGAATCGCTGAAGCCGGTCGGCATGCTCTTGCTGGTGGTCGGTGCGGGTGCGTTCTTCGGAAAGGTCATCTCCGCCACCGGTATCGGCACCGCACTCGCCGATACCATGTCGGCCGCCGGTCTGCCGGTGATCGTGCTCGCGTACATCATCAGCTGCGGTCTGCGCATCGCACAGGGCTCGGCTACCGTCGCCATCGTGACCACCGGCGGCATTGTCGCGCCGCTGGTCACCGGGCACGGCTACTCGCAGATGGCCATCGCACTCATCGCCATGGCGATCGCGGCGGGCTCGATCATCCTCAGCCATGTGAACGACGGTGGCTTCTGGATCATCTCGAAGTACTTCAACCTGACGGTGAAGCAGACACTGCAGACCTGGACGGTGCTCGAAACCGTGCTCTCGGTGGTCAGCTTCGCGGTGGCGGCGGTGCTGTTCGCGATTGTCGGCTGAACTCGTCCAGCCCGGCGTCGGATCCCGGTGCCGGGCTGGTCAATTCGTGCAGTCGAAGTTCTGTAGTGCGGCGGCGCAGCGGTCGGCTTGGGCACGAATGGCCGCGACGAGTTCGGGTGGGCCGCTCAGCAGCGTGAAGTCGATATCGACCGAGGTGATCATCCAGACCAGCGCCTCCGGCGTGTCCGCGCCGACGTGCAGTTGGCAGCTGTGGTCGTCGACTGCTTCGATGACGCCCATGCCGGGCCAGACATTCGCCGCGGCGTCCTCGGCGGATTTGTGCAGCAGGGCAATTGCTTGATGCGGCCACGCCCGTGCGGACAGTCGCAGCGAAAGGTGGACCGCGACATCGCCTTCCGGGAGTTCGCGCGGAGTGAAGCGCGGGCCGGTCGGGGTTCGTGGCGAGATGCGGTCGGCCCGGAAGGTGCGCCAATCATCGCGATCGACATCCCAGGCTACGAGGTACCAGCGCCTGCTGAAGTGCACCAGGCTGTGCGGCTCGACCGCACGGCGGGTGGTAGCACCGCTGTGTGCGCGATAGTCGAAGCGCAAGCGCTCGTGCCGTTGACAGGCCTCGGCGACGGCCATCAAGGTGTCCGGTTCCACCGTTGCGTCCGGTGTCCCGACGCGGACCGTCGCGCCACGCAGCGTGCGGACGCGGTGGCGCAGCCGCGGCGGCAGCACCTGCTCGAGTTTGGTGAGCGCGCGCAGCGATGCCTCCTCGATGCCAGCGACCGTCCCGTCGGAAGCGCTGCGCAAGCCGACCGCCACGGCGACGGCCTCCTCGTCATCGAGCAGCAGCGGCGGCAGTGCGGCCCCGGCGCCGAGCCGGTAGCCAGCGGTGCCCTGTGTGGCGTGCACCGGGTAGCCGAGTTCACGCAGCCGATCCACATCGCGTCGGATCGTGCGGCCGGTGACGCCGAGTCGTTCGGCGAGTTCGGTTCCGGTCCAGTCGCGGTGGGTCTGCAGCAGGGCGAGCAGTTTGAGCAGGCGCGCCGAGGTTTCCAACACGAGATCCAGAATGCCGGACGCTTAGGAACGATCCTGTCCTAAGGGGGTCCTATCGTCGCTTCCATGAGCACCGAACAGGACATCCGCCCCTTCCGCATCGACATCCAGCAGGCCCAGATCGACGATCTGCACGCTCGGCTGGGGAATACCTTGTGGCCGGATGAAATCCCGGGCGGCGGTTGGGACAGGGGCGCGTCGATCTCGTATATGAAGGGGCTCGCCGATTACTGGCGGTCCGAATACGATTGGCGCGCAGTCGAAGCGCGGCTGAACGAGCTGCCGCAGTTCGTCACCGATATCGACGGGCAGCGGCTGCACTTCCTGCACGTCCGCTCGCCCGAACCCGGCGCCGTGCCGCTGGTACTGAGCCACGGCTGGCCCGGCTCGTTCATCGAATTCCTCGATGTGATCGGACCTTTGAGCGATCCGCGCGCCCACGGCGGTGATCCGGCCGATGCATTCCATCTGGTCATCCCGTCATTACCCGGATTCGCCTTCTCGGAGCCCGGACCGAAGGTCGGGGACGGTTCGACCGAGCAATTCGCGCGGGTGGTGGCGAAGTTGATGGCCCGGCTCGGCTACGACCGGTACGGGGCGCAGGGCGGCGACGCGGGCTTCTTCGTCTCGACCGAACTGGGACGGATCGCCACCGACCATGTGCTCGGGATCCATGTGAACGGGCCGATCACACTGCCGTCCTGGAGCGCTGACGGTACGGAACCGGAGTACAGCCCGCAGGATCGGGCGAAGCTGGACAAGCTCACCGGTAGCGAGAGCTACACCCGTTTCGGCTATGCGATGGTGCAGGCGGGGCGTCCGCAAACCCTGGCGATCGGCATGCACGATTCACCCGCCGGTTTGCTGACCTGGATCGTGGATCTCTTTCAGCGCTGGACCAATCCCGCGCTCGAGTTGCCCGACGAGGCGGTGGATCGCGATGCGCTGCTGACGAATGTCAGCCTCTATTGGTTCACCAGGACCTTCGTCTCCTCGATCCGGCTGTACGGGGAGGGGGACTCGTGGGGGATGCCCGCGCGGAATTCCGGCGTGCCGACTGCGGCCGCGGTATTCGCCGGTGACAATTCCATTCGGGTGCTCGCGGAGCAGCAGCACAACATCGAACGCTGGACGGAGTACGACCGGGGCGGTCACTTCGCCGCGATGGAAGCACCGGACCTGCTGACCGACGACGTGCGCGCGTTCTTCCGCTCGCTGCGCTGAGCGTGGTGGCGACCGTGGGCTTGCGCAAGGTCAAGGAGCGTGCGGGCCCCGGTAGCGTTCGGCCATGGCGAAGGCCGTCGCGGCGAGCCGGTCGCGGAATTCCGGCGGGTCGAGAACCTCGCAGAATTCGCCGAGCGGCAGGATCGCACCCGCCAGCACCTCATAGGACTCCGAGGGAATGGTTACTTCGACCCAGCCCTCGGCGTCCGGTTCGGTGGCCGATGCCATCGCTTCGGCGACCGCGGCGGGCTCGTTCATCAGCCGGAGCAGGCGCAGCTGGGCGGCCGCGATCCGGCAGCGAGCCCGCACTCGCAGCATCGATCGGGCGAAATCGTCGGCGGACTCCGACCAATGCTCGGCGAGATTGAAATCGTCTGGCCGCGTGAACGATTCGCCGACCTGCTCGGCCGCGGCGATCCGGCTGACCCGATAGGAGCGGATGGCCGATCCGTCCCGTGCGACGAGATACCAAGTCCCGGCTTTCAATACGAGGCCGAGTGGATCCAAGCGGCGTTCGACGGCTCGATCCTTGCGCCGATACCGGATGTCGAGTCGCCTGTCGTGCCACAAAGCGTCGGCAACCGCTGCGAGCGTTGGTGTTTCGTCGGGACGATGAAACCAGCCCGGCGCGTCCACATGGACACGTTCCGCGATTCGTGTTGCCCGGCCGCGCAATTCGGGTGGTAGTGCGGCGAGCACTTTGAGCTGCGCGGTCGCCAATACCGTGCCGAGTCCGAGATCGGCAGCGGCCGCGGGTTGCCCGGCGAGCAGTACTGCATCGGCTTCCTCGGTGGTGAGACCGGTCAACCGGGTGCGGTACCCGTCGACCAGCCGAACGCCGCCGGTCCGACCCGGTTCGCTGTAGATCG
Organism: Nocardia pseudovaccinii; assembly: GCF_050942345.1. NCBI lineage: Bacteria > Bacillati > Actinomycetota > Actinomycetes > Mycobacteriales > Nocardiaceae > Nocardia > Nocardia pseudovaccinii. The sequence goes on along the minus strand of NZ_CP192074.1, from coordinate 6,966,313 downwards.
GCACGCCCGCGGCGGACAGTGCCTCGATATCCCGATACACCGTGCGCACCGACACCTCCAGCTCGCGCGCCAGCTCCGGCCCGGTGGTCCGGCCGCGGGTCTGGAGCAGCAATAACAGCTGCACCAGTCGACTCGCTCGCATGATTCGAGATTAGCCATAAAACCTGACAGAAGATGTCAAGTTTGCCTCGTACCGTCGATCTCATGACCACATGGAGCCAGTTCACCGAAGAAGCGCCACGCATCGCCACCGTCTTCACTCGTCGACACCAAGCCACCGGCAATCTCTGCATGCTCGGCACCCTGCGCTCCGACGGCTTCCCCCGCATCAGCCCCGTAGAACCGCGGATCTTCGAGGGCATGCTGGTAATCGTGGGCATGCCGAACACCACCAAATTCAAGGATCTCGCCCGCGACCCGCGCTTCTGCCTGCACACCGCGACCGTCGACACCCAAGTCGGCGACGGTGACGCAAAGCTCTTCGGCACCGTCATCGACCTCCCGGACAAGGAAGTCCACGCCCGCTTCGCCCAGCAACTGTTCGACGAATCCGGCTTCGACATCCGCGGCCAAGAGTTCGACCACTTCTACACCGCGGACCTGACCAGTGCCTCCACCGTCGAGGTCACCGACGATCACCTGGACATCACCATCTGGAAGCCCGGGCAGGGGGAGCGGGTGGTGCGCAAACACTGAGAGCGGCCGGTGGCGATCACCGCCCGGCCAGGAACTCGTCTTCTGCCGGATAGTCGAAGAACTGGCGGAAGTAGGGGTCGTCGGTGGGGGGTGTTCCCGACGTATCGCCTGAGCGGGCGGCGGAAATCAGCCAGTCGAGCTGTGCGGCAACTGTTGTCGCGTAGTCGCCGACCGGTTGATAGCCGAGGGCGGTGGCTGCGGAGGTGTCGAGGGTGACGGGGTGGGTGGAGTCCCAGGGTGTATTGCCCAATGGATGATCGTCGAGCAGGATCTCGGTCCAGTCGTGGGCGAGGTGGCGGGCGACCGTGCGGGAAATGTCGAGGGCGGTGGGGGTGTCCGGATCCGCGATATTGAGGATGCGGGTGCCGGGCTGGTGGGCGACGGTTTCCACCAGTGCCGCGATATTGGCTGCGGCGGTGGTGTGGACGATCCCACCGCCTCGGCGGCGCAGCAGGACCGAGCGGCGCCCATCGAGGATTCGCTTCACGAAGACCCATTCGCGTGGACGACGGTTGCCCACTCCATGGACGCGCGATGGTCTCAGCACAGTGATGGGGAGGCCGCTGTCGAGCGAGACCTGCTCTGCGGCAACCTTGTTCGCTCCATAACCAGCGCGGGAGTTGTAGTCGATATTGCCAGGCGGCATCGTCGGTGCGGATTCGGGTAGTGGGCCATCGAATCGAGGCTCGACCTCCGAATTCGCGTGGTTGCCAGCGGCATCGATGTATACCGCCTTGCTGGACAGCAATACCGTCGAACCGGCTTCCGCCGCTAGTTCCACCAGGGTTCGAGCGTGGTCGGCGGTGTAGCAGGCGCAGTCGACGAGGAGATCTATTCCGGCGGCCAACTCCCGTCGCATGTCCGCGCGATCCGTGGCGATGAAACTCACACCGGCCGTGTGGAGTTCGACGGGGAGGCGGGTCCGTCCCGTCACTCGCACCTGCCAGCCCGCAGCCGCCATCCGCAATGCGATGGCGCGTCCGATCACGCCGGACCCAGCCACGATCAGTGCATCAGGCACCATTCGAGCCTAGAGCAACGCCTGGGCATCAGTTGGCTGAGGCGAGCTCATCCCTGCGCCGCCGCAGAAAGGTCTGTTCTGCGGTGTTTTCCGTGTGGGCGATGGCGGCGTCGTAGGCCTGAATTGCCTCCGCGGTGCGGCCGAGTCGGCGTAGGAGGTCGGCGCGGATCGCGTGGTACAGGTGGTGATTCGGTAGATCGATTTCAGAGAGCAGGGTAAGCGCCGCATCAGGACCCTCGATTTCACCGACCGCCACCGCGCGGTTCAGCGCCACCACTGGACTCGGTGCTATGGCGGCCAATTGGTCGTAGAGCTGCAGAATTTGTTGCCAGTCGGTGGATTCCGGATCGGTGGCGTCGGCGTGCACAGCGTTGATTGCGGCTTGGATCTGGTAGGGGCCGGGTTGGTTGCGGCGCAAGCACTCTCGGACGAGGGCATGTCCCTCGGTGCGGAGAGTGCGGTCCCAACGGTTACGGTCTTGGTCGGCCAGCGGTACGAGTGACCCGTCCGGTGCGGTCCGGGCGGCTCGGCGCGATTCGGTGAGCAGCATCAGCGCGAGCAGACCGGATACCTCCGGCTCGTCGGGCATCAGGTCGACGAGTAAGCGCCCCAAGCGGATTGCCTCGGCGCACAGGTCGGTTCGAACCAGCCGATCACCGGAGGTGGCGGTATGGCCCTCGGTGAAGATGAGGTAGATGACGGCCGAGACCGCGCACAGGCGGGCGGGCAGGTCGGCGTCGCGCGGAACTCGGTAGGGGATGCGCGCGTCGCGGATCTTGCCCTTGGCGCGGACGAGCCGTTGCGCCATGGTCGATTCGGAAGTCAGGAAGGCGTGTGCGATTTCGGGTGTGGTGAGACCGCCGAGCAGCCGCAATGTCAGTGCCACTTGGGCATTCAGCGACAGTGCCGGGTGGCAGCAGGTGAAGATCAGGCGGAGGCGGTCGTCCTGGACGGCGCTCATATCGTCGGATTCGTTGTCGGCGTGCAGAAGTGCGGCCTCGGCATGGCGGTCGTCGCGAGACGCTTCGCGCCGCAAGCGATCGATGGTTCGGTTGCGCGCGGTGGTGATTATCCAGCCGGGCGGGCTCGGCGGGAGTCCGTCGGTCGGCCACCGCTGTACGGCGGCAGTGAACGCGTCCTGCACCGCGTCCTCGGCGATGGTGATATCGCCGAAGACGCGGATCAGGCTGGCGACCACCCGGCCGTAGTGTTCGGTGAATACGGCCGCGATCGCGGCATCGGTGACCATCTCAGTGATCGGCCACCGGCCGCACCTCGATCGGCAGGGTGAGCACCGCGGCCATCTTCTTGCCCCAGTCGAGCGCCTCGTCCAGATCGGCCGCCTGGATGACGGTGAATCCGCCGATGTACTCCTTACTTTCGACATACGGACCGTCGGTGACGAGCACATCGTTGCCCTGGGCGCGCAGCACCGTCGCGGTACTCGGCGCATGCAGGCCCGCGGCGAAAACCCAGGCGCCCGCGGCCCGTATCTCGTCGTTCAGCGCGTACAGATCGCGCATGATCTCGTCGAGATTGTCCGGCGGCGCATTGCCTTCGGGCTGATAGATGCTGAGCAGATACTGCTGCACGGCTCCTCCTCATCCCCGCCGGTAGGTGGCGATCACCACGCCGGTGGGGGTGGTGACGCTATCGGTGAGTCGCAGTTCGCCGAGGTCCGCGCCATCGAACAGCCGCCGCCCACCGCCGACCACGATCGGATGGATCAGCAATAGATACTCGTCGACGAGATCGTTGCGCATCAACGTTTGCAGCAGATCGCCGCTGCCGAGCACCACGAGATCCTGCCGCAGTTCGCGTACCGCGGCGGCGACATCGCCGCCGAGCAGCGTGGAGTTCTCCCACGGCAATGGTTCGGTCAACGTCCGGGACGCGACGAACTTCTCGGTCTTGTTCAACACCTCGGTGTACGGATTGCCGGTTTGCTGCGGCCAGAAGCCGTAGAACTGCTCGTAGGTCCGTCGTCCGAGCAACAGCGCACCGTGATGGGTCGCCATATGTTCGCCCATCACCCTGGCCTGCACGGGGTCGTCGTGGCGATGCACCCAGCCACCGTGCCGAAAGCCGTCCCGGGTGTCCTCATCGGCCCCGCTGGGGGACTGCATGACGCCGTCCAGGGTGAGGTGCTCGACCGCGATGATCTTGCTCATGGAAGTCCTTTCCGTCGGCCGGTCGGTTACCGGCTTCACTACCTACACGAACGGCCCTGCGGCGAATCGACACCTCGGACAGAAATCGGTCGGATATTTCGGTGCCCGCCGAAATATCCCGGCGCGATCATGGTGTGGTGCAAACCCGAGGAGCCGAACTGGCCGGACTGGCCACCCTGCTGGCCGACCGCACCCGCGCCGATATGTGCCTGGCCCTGGTCGACGGTCGCGCCTGGACGGCAGGTGAGCTGGCCAGACATGCCGGAGTGGCGCCGTCCACCGCGACCGAGCACCTGAATCGGCTGTTCGACGGCGGTCTGCTCATCGAACGCCGTCAGGGCAGGCACCGCTACGTGCAGCTGGCCAGCTCGCAGGTCGCCGAGTTATTGGAGACCATGGTCGCCCATCTGGAACCGGCGCACCCGGAACCCACGACGCTGCGCGCGGCCACCGCGGCGGCGGCCCTGGCCCGTGGCAGAACCTGCTACGACCACCTCGCGGGCCGACTCGGCGTTGCGATCACCGCCGCCATGACCGAGCGCGAACTGCTCGATGACGAAGGCGGCTTCGCCCTCACCGAGGCGGGTTCGGCATGGCTGACGGGGCCGATGGGCATCGAGGCGGACACACTGCGGACCCGCCGCCCGATTGCCCGTCCCTGCCTCGACTGGACCGAACGCCGGACCCACCTCGGCGGTGCCGCGGGCGCACAGCTGTACCGCAGGCTGCAGGCACTGGATTGGGTGCGACGCGTTGGGTCGGGCCGCGCTGTCATGCTCACTCAGAAGGGGGAGATCGGTCTGCGCGAGGCGCTGGGCATCGATCCCGCAACAGTCGGCTGACACCGCGCCCGTTTTCGCGCAGGATCGATCGAGTGCCGAATCTCATCGACGCGATTGACCCGCCACCTCCTCGGGTATCACTGCCCGGGCGATCCGGAATCGCCTGGTGACGTGGGCCAGGATCGGTGGAGCAGGACCCCGTTAATGAATGGGCTTGCATAATCGTGCATAATCATCACATGGTTGATTCGTCGAGTAACCCAGTGTTGCGGGTTGCTGTGGCCGGTGCCAGTGGATACGCCGGCGGTGAGGTGCTGCGCCTATTGCTCGGCCATCCGGCCTACCGCGACGGGCGCCTCGTCATCGGGGCGCTGACCGCTGGATCGAATGCGGGCAGCACGCTGGGGGAGCTGCAGCCGCATCTGCTGCCGCTCGCCGATCGCGTGCTCGCGCCGACCACACTCGACGAGCTGGCCGGCCACGACATCGTCTTCCTCGGCCTGCCGCACGGTCAGTCCGCGGCCATCGCCGAGCAGCTGCCGGAGTCGACGGTGATCATCGACTGCGGCGCCGACTTCCGGCTGACCGATGCGGCGGCCTGGGAGAAGTACTACGGCACCACCCATGCGGGCAGCTGGCCCTACGGCCTGCCGGAGCTGCCGGGTGGGCGCGAGCGGCTGCGCGGCGCGCACCGGATCGCCGTGCCCGGTTGCTATCCCACGGTCGCCAGCCTCGCGCTGGCACCGGCGATCGCGGCCGGAATCATCGAACCGACGGTGCATGTTGTTGCGGTAAGCGGCACTTCGGGCGCTGGCCGCAAACTCGACATCGGCCTGCTCGGTTCCGAGGTGATGGGTTCGGTGCGGGCCTACGGCATCGCGGGCGCGCACCGGCACACACCCGAGATCGCGCAGAACCTGCGGGCCGCCGGTGGCACCGAGGTCGCCGTATCGTTCACCCCGGTGCTGGCGCCGATGCCGCGTGGCATCCTCGCGACCTGCACGGCTCCGACCCGAGTAGACGCCGACCAGGCTCGCGCGGTCTATGAAAAGGCTTACGCCGATGAACCATTCGTGCAGCTGCTGCCGGAAGGCACACTGCCGCAGACGGGTTCGGTGCTCGGCTCCAATGCCGTGACCCTCCAGGTCGCGGTGGACGCCGATGCCGGACTGCTCGTGGTGATCGGCGCGATCGACAACCTGACCAAGGGCACCGCGGGCGCCGCGGTCCAATCCATGAATCTGGCCGTCGGATTCGACGAGACCGCAGGACTTTCCACCGTAGGAGTGGCACCGTGACGACGATCGAAACTCCGGGAGGCAAGCTGGTCCGGAGCCAGGGCGTGACCGCACCGCTCGGCTTCCGGGCGGCGGGCATCGCCGCAGGCATCAAGGCCAGCGGAAAACCCGATCTGGCACTGGTGTTCAACGAGGGGCCGGAATACGCGGCCGCTGGCGTGTTCACCCGCAACCAGGTGAAGGCCGCACCGGTGCTGTGGTCGCAGCAGGTGCTCACCGCCGGCCGCTTGCGTGCGGTGATCCTGAATTCCGGTGGGGCCAACGCGTGTACCGGTCCGGGCGGATTCCAGGACACCCACCAGACCGCCGAGGAATTGGCCAAGGCGCTGAGCAATTGGGGCACCGAAACCGGTGCGGGCGAAATCGCCGTCTGCTCAACGGGTTTGATCGGCGACCGGCTGCCGATGGACAAGGTGGTTCCGGCCGTCACCGAGATCGTGCACGAAATGGGCGGCGGGCTGTCCGGCGGTCTCGATGCGGCATACGCGATCATGACCACCGATACCGTGCCCAAGGAAGCGGCCTTCCACCACCGCGACAAGTGGAATGTCGGCGGCATGGCCAAGGGCGCGGGCATGCTCGCCCCATCGCTGGCGACCATGCTGGTGGTGCTCACCACCGATGCCGCCGCAACTGCCGAACAACTGGATCGCGCGCTGCGCAACGCGACTCGGCTCACCTTCGACCGGCTCGATGTCGATGGCTCCTGCTCCACCAATGACACCGTGCTGCTGCTCGCCAACGGGGCGAGCGAGGTCACGCCGTCGCAGGAGGACCTCGACGCGGCGGTGCTCGCGGTCTGTGACGATCTGGCCGCCCAGCTGATGGCCGATGCCGAGGGCGTGACCAAACGGGTGCAGATCACCGTCGCCGGTGCGGTCTCCGAGGACGAGGCGCTGATCGCGGCGCGCGCTGTCGCCCGCGACAGTCTGGTCAAGACCGCGCTCTTCGGTTCCGACCCGAACTGGGGCCGGGTGCTCGCCGCCGTCGGCATCGCACCGGTCACCCTGGATCCGAACCGGATCTCGGTGTCGTTCAACGGAAATCCGGTCTGTGTCGACAGTGTCGGCGCGCCGGGTTCGCGCGAGGTCGACCTGTCCGGCGCCGATATCGAGGTACGGATCGAACTGAATGTCGGTGACGGCACCGCCACCGTGCGGACCACCGACCTGTCGCACGGCTATGTCGAAGAGAATTCGGCCTACAGCTCATGAGCGAGCGCAGCGAGCGAACATCAACACAGCCAGCTTCGCTGGGCATGGCGGAGCTGAGCGCCAGCGAGGCGCAGCCATGACCAGCGATGCGGTGCGGGAACTTTCGGCGTTGGACAAGGCGCACGTCCTCGCCGACGCATTGCCGTGGCTGCAGAAGTTCCGCGACAAGATCGTAGTCGTCAAATACGGCGGCAACGCGATGATCGATGCGGAGCTCAAACAGGCCTTCGCCGCCGATATGACGTTCCTGCGCACCGTCGGCGTACATCCGGTGGTGGTGCACGGCGGCGGACCGCAGATCAGCGCGATGCTGAAAAAGCTCGGGCTGCAAGGTGAATTCCGCGGCGGCTTCCGGGTCACCACACCCGAGGTGATGGATGTGGTGCGGATGGTGCTGTTCGGTCAGGTCGGCCGGGAACTGGTCGGGCTGATCAATGCGCACGGTCCGTACGCGGTCGGCATTTCCGGCGAGGACGCGCGCCTGTTCACCGCGACCCGGCGCACCGTCGACGTCGACGGCGAGGCCACCGATATCGGTTTGGTCGGCGATGTCACCGAGGTGAATGCCGACGCCGTGCTCGACCTCATCGGCGCGGGGCGTATTCCGGTGGTTTCCACCATCGCCCCGGACGCCGACGGCGTGGTGCACAACATCAATGCCGACACCGCTGCCGCCGCACTCGCCGAGGGCATCGGCGCGGAAAAACTGGTGATTCTGACCGACGTCGAGGGCCTCTACACCAACTGGCCGGACCGTTCGTCGCTCACCTCGCGCATCGACGCGGCCGAACTGGCCGAGTTGCTGCCACGTCTGGATGCGGGCATGGTGCCCAAGATGGAAGCCTGCCTGCGCGCCGTGCAGGGCGGGGTGCCGACCGCGCATGTCATCGACGGTCGCGTCCCGCATTCGGTGCTGTTGGAACTGTTCACCGGAGAAGGAATCGGAACGATGGTGACGCCCGCCCCGCTCCCGACGAGCGCGGCGGACACACTGAACGGAACGAAAATATGAGCGAGCGCAGCGAGCGAACAATAAACACAGCCGACCTGTCGGTCGTGACGGAGCCGAGCGCCAGCGAGGCGGAGTCATGAGCGACACAGCAGAGCTGCAGCAGCGGTGGTCCGCCGCGTTGATGAAGAACTACACCACCCCCAAGGTCGCGCTGGTGCGCGGCGCGGGCGCGGTGGTCTACGACGCGGACGGCAGACGCTACGTCGACTTCCTCGGCGGTATCGCGGTCAACAGCCTGGGCCACGCCCATCCGGCGATTCTGGAAGCCGTTACCCAGCAGCTCGGCACGCTGGGCCACACCTCGAATATCTACGCCAACGAACCGGTCATCGAACTGGCCGAACGGCTGCTCGCGCACTTCGGCGACGGTGAATTCGGGGACGGCCACGGCCGTGCGTTTTTCTGCAACTCGGGCACCGAAGCCAATGAGGCAGCGTTCAAGATGGCGCGGCTGACGGGGCGGCACAAAATCATCGCGACCGACGAGGCCTTTCACGGCCGGACCATGGGCGCGCTCGCGCTCACCGGGCAGCCCTCCAAGCGGACGCCGTTCGAGCCGATGCCCGCGGGTGTCGTCCACGTGCCCTACGGCGATGCGGCCGCGCTCGAGGCGGTTGTCGACGGGGACACCGCGGCGGTATTCCTCGAACCCATCATGGGGGAGAGCGGCGTTGTCGTGCCGCCCATCGACTATCTGGTGAAGGCGCGGGAGATCACCGCGCGTCACGGTGCGCTGCTGATCCTCGACGAGGTGCAGACCGGTATCGGCCGGTGCGGAAAGTTCTACGCGCACCAGGCATTCGGCATAGTGCCGGATGTGATCACGCTGGCCAAGGGGCTCGGCGGCGGGCTGCCGATCGGTGCTGTGCTGGCCACCGGACCGGCCGCCGATCTGCTGACGCCCGGGCTGCACGGCACCACATTCGGCGGCAACGCGGTCTGTGCCGCAGCGGCTTTGGCGGTACTGCGCACCATCGATGAGACCGACCTGCTCGCCCATGTCGAATCCGTCGGCAAGCGGCTCAGTGACGGCATCGAGCTGCTCGAGCACCCGTTGATCGATCATGTGCGTGGTGCGGGTCTGCTGCTCGGTATCGTGCTGACCGACGATATCTCTGCCGAGGTCGAGAACCGGGCGCGGGAGGCGGGCTATCTGGTGAATGCGCCCAAACCCAACATCATTCGGCTCGCGCCGCCACTGGTGCTCACCGAGACCCAGTCCGACAATTTCGTCGGCGATCTGCCCGAGATCCTGGACGGTGCGATCGTGGACGCCAAGGGGGGCAAATGAGTACAGCATCGCGGAGCGATTCCATGAGGGGTGGCGGCCGGGAGACGGGTGGGCCACTCCGGCACTTTCTGCGCGACGATGATGTCACGCCTGCCGAGCAGGCCGAAATCCTCGCGCTCGCAGCGGAATTGAAGAAGGATCCGTTCGCGCACCGGCCGCTGGAAGGGCCGCGCGGAGTCGGGGTGATCTTCGAGAAGAACTCCACCCGCACGCGGTTCTCCTTCGAAATGGGCATCGCGCAGCTCGGCGGGCACGCGGTGGTGGTCGACGGTCGCGACACCCAGCTCGGGCGCGAGGAGACGCTCGGCGATACCGGCAAGGTGCTCTCGCGCTACGTAGATGCGATCGTGTGGCGGACCTTCGAACAGGTGCGGCTGGACGAAATGGCCGTCACCGCGACGGTGCCGGTCGTCAATGCCTTGTCGAATGAGTTCCACCCGTGTCAGGTCCTCGCCGATCTGCAGACGCTGGTCGAGCGCAAGGGCAATCTGGTCGGGCGCAACCTCACCTACTTCGGTGACGGTGCGAACAATATGGCGCATTCGCTGCTGCTCGGTGGTGTGACCGCGGGTCTGAACATAACGATCGCCGCGCCAACGGGTTTCGAGCCGCTGCCATGGATTCTCGAGGCCGCGCGCAAGCGAGCTGCCGAGACCGGCGCGACCATCACCCTCACCGGCGATCCGGTTGCCGCGGCGGCAGGCGCCGATGCTCTGGTGACCGACACCTGGACCTCCATGGGGCAGGAGAACGACGGCCTCGACCGCGTCGGCCCGTTCCGGCCGTTCCAGCTCAACGACGATCTGCTCGCCGAGGCGCATCCGGATGTCGTTGTGCTGCACTGCCTTCCGGCGCATCGCGGCGAGGAGATCACCGACGAGGTGCTCGACGGACCGCACAGTGTGGTGTGGGACGAGGCGGAAAACCGGCTGCATGCGCAGAAGGCGCTGCTGGTGTGGTTGCTGGCCAAGCGGGGTGAGGCGCGGTGAGCCGTGGGTTCGGCCGCGCGAGACGTTGCGGTGAGGCATGGTCATGACCGTCCAGCCCGACGCGGGTAAGTCCGCCCCCGCAATCGCTCGAACCCGCGCCGGCCGCCAGTCCCGCATCATCGAACTGCTGACGGCGCACGCGGTCCGCAGCCAGACCGAACTCGCCGCGCTGCTCGCCGCCGAAGGCATCGAAACCACCCAGGCCACCCTGTCCCGCGACCTCGATGAACTCGGCGCCGTGAAGTTGCGCGCCGCCGACGGTGGCGCGGGCGTCTACGTGGTCCCCGAAGACGGCAGCCCCGTCCGCGGCGTCACCGGCGGCACCGACCGGCTCTCCAAACTCCTCGGCGACCTCCTGGTGTCCACCGACGCCAGCGGCAATATCGCCGTCCTGCGCACCCCACCCGGCGCGGCCCACTACCTGGCCAGCGCCCTCGACCGCGCCGCCCTCCCGTTCATCGTCGGCACTATCGCCGGGGACGACACCATCGCCGTAATAGCCCGTGAACCTCTCACCGGCGCCGAACTAGCCGCGAAAATCGAAGAACTCGCCTGAGCCCGCCCCGGCGTCCTCAGCAGGAGGAAATGTCAGCCGAAGGGGTATTCGCCGCCGCCGTGGGAGGTACCCGGCGTGCCGACGTTGATGAGGTCCTGTACGAGGTCGACCAGGGCGCGGCCGATGTCGAGGACGTCGTTGCCGAGGGTGCTGAATTCGCCTGCTATGAGGTGCAGCAGCATGGGGTCCGTCCTTTGCCCGCTCCGATAGTTGCCGGGTAAAGCGTGACATAGGTGGACAGGGGTGCCAAGGTGCTACCGGAAGGTGGAACTCGGACCCGGTTGTGAATGGGCTTGCATCATCGTGCATAATCATTTGCATGACGGTACGGGCCGCCTGACGTGCGATTGGGCGCGTCGGTGGGCGCCGCGCCCCGCCGCCCGCGGATGCGGGCACGACCTGCAGACAAGCACGAAACCGAGGAGCACAAAGACATGTCCGAGCGCGTCGTACTCGCCTACTCCGGTGGGCTCGATACCTCCGTTGCGATCAGCTGGATCGGCAAGGAGACCGGCGCCGAGGTCGTGGCGGTCGCCATCGATCTGGGCCAGGGCGGCGAGGACATGAATGTGGTGCGCCAGCGCGCGCTGGACTGCGGCGCCGTCGAGGCGATCGTGGTCGATGCGCGCGACGAATTCGCCAACGAGTACTGCCTGCCGACCATCCAGGCCAATGCCATGTACATGGGCCAGTACCCGCTGGTCTCGGCGATCAGCCGCCCGCTCATCGTCAAGCACCTCGTCGAGGCCGCCAAGTTCCACGGCGCGAGCACCGTCGCGCACGGCTGCACCGGTAAGGGCAACGACCAGGTTCGCTTCGAGGTCGGTATCGGCGCGCTCGCCCCCGACCTGAATGTGATCGCCCCGGTCCGCGACTACGCCTGGACCCGCGAGAAGGCCATCGCCTTCGCCGAGGAGAACCAGCTCCCGATCAACGTCACCAAGAAGTCCCCGTTCTCGATCGACCAGAACGTGTGGGGCCGCGCGGTGGAGACCGGCTTCCTCGAGGACCTCTGGAACGCGCCGACCAAGGACGTCTACGACTACACCTCGGACCCGACGGTCAACTTCGAGGCGCCAGACGAACTCATCGTCACCTTCGACAAGGGTGTGCCGGTCGCCATCGACGGCCGCCAGGTCAGCGTGCTCGAGGCCATCGTCGAGCTGAACCATCGTGCGGGCCGCCAGGGTGTCGGCCGCCTCGATATGGTCGAGGACCGGCTCGTCGGCATCAAGAGCCGCGAGATCTACGAGGCCCCCGGCGCCATCGCGCTGATCACCGCGCACCAGGCCCTGGAGAACGTCACCATCGAGCGCGAACTGGGCCGCTACAAGCGGCAGGTGGAGCAGCGCTGGGGCGAGCTGGCCTACGACGGCCTCTGGTTCTCCCCGCTCAAGCGCGCGCTGGACGCCTTCGTCGCCGAGACTCAGCAGCACGTCACCGGCGAGATCCGGATGGTGCTGCACGGCGGTTCCGTCGTGGTCAACGGCCGCCGCTCCGAGCAGTCGCTCTACGACTTCAACCTGGCCACCTACGACGAGGGCGACACCTTCGACCAGTCCCTCGCCAAGGGCTTCGTGCAGATCCACGGCCTGTCCTCCAAGGTCGCCGCTCGTCGCGACCTCAACCAGAAGTAGCCGGTGGCCTCGCCTTCGCTCGGGCCGAGCGCAGGAGATCAGCGACGGACTTCGTCCGACTGCGACTATTAGGCTCGATCGGGTCGGCGCGCAGTGAGTGCCGACCCGAAAGGAGCGCTATGCGAACCGACGACGACAGCTGGGATATCGAATCGAGCGTGGGCGCCACCGCCCTCGGCGTCGCCGCCATGCGAGCCGCCGAGAGTCGTCGCCCGGACGCACTGTTCCATGACTCGTACGCCGAAGTGCTGGTGACCGCCGTCGGTTCGGAATCCTGGACGCGCATCGTGCGCGGGGAGATCCCGGATCTCGAGGAGGCCGCGACAGCGGCGATGGGCCCCATTATCTCGGCCCTCATCGCACGCACCTGCTACCTCGACGCCTACGTCCAGGAGGCGGCCGCCGACGGCATCCGGCAGCTCGTCATCCCCGCCGCGGGCCTGGACGCCAGGGCCTATCGGTTCGAATGGCCGGTCGGCACAACGGTTTTCGAGCTGGATCTGCCGAAGGTTCTGGAGTTCAAGGAGAGCGCGCTTGCGGATTTTCCGCCCGCTGCAGACCGCCGCGCGATAGCGGTGGATCTGCGTCAGGATTGGCCTGCGGCGTTGCGGGACAATGGATTCGATCCGACCGCGCCGACCGCATGGCTGGTCGAAGGCCTCTTGCGTTACCTCCCCGCGGACGCTCAGGACCGACTGTTCGACAACATCATGGCATCGAGCGCACCGGGCAGTCGCATCGCGATCTATCGCTCATCAGGTTCCGCGCCGGACTCGAAGGCATTGCAGGATGCGCGAACGGCCGGGGTCGACGTGACAGTCGATGTCGGCGAACTGTGGTACTCCGACGAGGGCCGCAGCGATCCGATCGACTGGTTCACCGAACACGGCTGGACGGTGTCGCGCGCCGATCCGGCCGAGGTGCTGCGCAGCCATGGCCGGGAGGTATCCGACGAGGCCGCCGCCCACCTGAAGACCGACATTTTGTTCACCGCCCGACGACCCGGAGGAGACAGCACACGATGACGCAGAGCGGCAGCACCAACGAAGGGGCGCTCTGGGGCGGACGTTTCGCGTCCGGACCGGCCGCGGCAATGGCCGCGCTGAGCAAGTCGACCCATTTCGACTGGGCGCTGGCTCCCTACGACATTCGCGCGTCGAAGGCACACGCGCGCGTGCTGCACAAGGCGGGACTGCTGTCGGAGAGCGACCTCGCCGCCATGCTGGCCGGGCTGGATCACCTTGCGGCGGACGTGGATTCGGGTGCGTTCGCCCCCGCCGAGGCCGATGAGGACGTGCACGGCGCGTTGGAGCGCGGGCTGATCGAGCGGGTCGGCACCGAACTCGGCGGCCGACTCCGGGCCGGGCGTTCGCGTAATGACCAGGTGGCCACGCTCTTTCGGATGTGGCTGCGCGATGCGGCCCGCCGGGTCGCCGCCGGACTCCTCGATGTAGTCGACGCGTTGGTCGCCCAGGCCGCCGCGCATCCGGACGCGGTAATGCCCGGCAAGACGCATCTGCAGGCCGCGCAGCCGGTACTGCTCGCACACCATCTGCTCGCACACGCGCATCCGCTGCTGCGCGATATCGATCGGCTGCGCGACTTCGACAAGCGGGCGGCGGTGTCGCCCTACGGTTCCGGCGCACTGGCCGGATCTTCGCTCGGACTCGATCCGGAAGCCATTGCTGCCGAACTGGATTTCGATGCCGCCGCGGCGAATTCGATCGATGCCACCTCCGCACGTGATTTCGCGGCCGAGGCGGCGTTCGTGCTCGCCATGATCGGCGTCGATCTGAGCCGGATGGCCGAAGAGGTGATCCTCTGGAGCACACCGGAATTCGGCTACATCACCCTCGCCGACGCCTGGTCCACCGGCTCGTCGATCATGCCGCAGAAGAAGAATCCGGATGTCTCCGAACTCACCCGTGGCAAGGCCGGTCGCCTCATCGGCAATCTGACCGGACTGCTGGCGACTCTGAAAGCTCAACCGCTGGCCTACAACCGGGACCTGCAGGAGGACAAGGAACCCCTGTTCGACTCGGTCGCCCAGCTCGAACTGCTGCTCCCGGCCATCGCTGGCCTGGTCTCGACGCTCACCTTCCACACCGACCGCATGGCCGAACTCGCCCCCGCCGGTTTCACCCTCGCCACCGATATCGCCGAATGGCTTGTCCGGCAGGGTGTTCCGTTCCGCGTCGCGCACGAGGCCGCGGGTGCGTGCGTGCGCGCCGCCGAGGCGCGCGCCGTCGGCCTCGACGAGCTGACCGACGAAGAATTCGCCGCCATCGATCCGGCATTGACCCCACAGGTCCGCGAAGTGCTCACCGTGCAGGGCTCGATCGCATCCCGCAATGCGCGCGGCGGAACCGCAGGCGTCCAGGTCACATCCCAACTCGCCGAACTCCGCAACACCATCCCCCACCTCCGCCGCCTCCTCACCTAGCCGACCCGTTCCCCACCCGGCGACGACCAAGATCAGGTGGAATCTATGGCGGCATCGCCCGAACCCTCCGCCACCAGTGCCACCTGATCTTGATCCCGGCCGTTAGCGGCCCAGGAGGTCGGCCACGTGGATGAGTGGTGCGGCGAGTTCGGGGATGGTGGATGGGTTGTGTAGGCGGCCCGGGCGGTAGGTCAGCAGCTCCGGACCGACAAGGCTCCAGTCCGGGGCGGTTGCGGCGAGATGCGCGTCGATCAGTGGTTTGCCGACGAGCCAGCGGGCGAAGTCCGGATCGGCGGCGCTGATCCGGAAGCGAGAGTCGAACGAGACATTGCCGGTGGCGGTGGGCTTGTCGCCGAACAGCGTGCGGCCCAGCTTGGACAGCACGCCGCGAGTGGACACGCTGACCGACGGGAAGGGGCGGTCCAGCAGCACCATGGTCGCGATGAGGTGGTGCGTTGTCCTCGACCTGTTCGACGCGGAACGTGGGCCGACCGTCGCAGCGACGGTTTCCGTTTCGTACGTGTACTCCGCCACCGTCACCCAGCGGCCGCCGATCTGCCCTGTCAATGTCACGCCCAGATAGCGTCCCCCGTCGGGCATCCGCGAAACCCACCGAGCCCGCGAGCTGTCCGCGAACGTCCACCCGTGCTGGGTCGCCCACTGCCGCAAGATCCTTCGGCGCGCACGCTCGGCGCGAATCGTCAGCGGAACGAACACGATGAGCGTGACCAGTAACAGGATCGGCCCGGCCAGAACCAAGATCACCGCTGCGTCCATTGTCCCTCCTCGATCGACGACCGAATTCTGCGGTGCCGACCTTTCGATCGGGATGGTCGAATGCTTATGGCGCCGACCGCATCCCATCCGCCCGGTTTACGCTGCGCCGATGACCCTGCTGTTGCTGGCGCTGGCCATCGCCTCCGAAATCACCGCGACCGTCTCGCTCAAAATCTCCGACGGTTTCACCAAATTGGTGCCTTCGATCATCGTGGTCATCGGCTACAGCGCCGCCTTCTTCTTCCTGTCCCAGGCGCTGAAGCGCGGCATGCCGATCGGCGTCGCCTACGGCATCTGGTCGGCGGTCGGCGTCGCGGCCATCGCCGTCATCGGCGTCCTGTTCCTCGACGAAAGACTTTCGTTGATCCAGGTCGGCGGCATCGCCTTGGTGATTCTCGGCGTCCTCGCCCTGGAACTCGGTGGCGCACACTGACATCCGCGCTGCGAGATTGTCGGTGGGCGGCTGTTGAATGACGGCTCATGAAGAGAGATTTCGAGGCGGGGACCTTCACCGCGGATCGATCGGCGGAGCCCGCTGCGGTGTCCTTCGCGGGCAATGATCCGGCGGAAGCGTTGGCGGCGTACGGGATCGAGCTACCGGCGGCGTCGGTGGTCGAGCAGACGGTGTCGGGGGCGCCGGTGTGGGTCGTATCGACCGAGCCCGGTTATGCGGCGGCCGGGCTGTGGGAGCAGGTGCGGGAGGTGCATCCGAAGACCGGATTGTGGCCGGTGCTGACCAAGACCCATACCTGGTATCGGACCGGATCCGAGCGCGGGTGGGAGCAATCGCGTGAGTTGTCGATTCCGGAATTCCTCGCCGGAACCGATGCGGCGGACTGGTTGCGCGAGAGATATCGCGAGCGGTCGGGCGATGACTACGAGATTCCACGAGGCGGACCGGACTGGGCCGATCTGGATCTCGAGCTCTACGACTACGACGGATTCGATTGGGGCGACGTCTGGAGTATTCGTGGCGATTGCGACGAATTCGATCAGCTCGCCCTGGTTCCCGCCGCGAATTCCTGGCTGGTTCCGTACGAGCTGCAATGGTCGGGTGCGCTCAACTATGACCTCGACGGCGCCGACCACGCAGTGATGCTGCGCCGGTGGGCGGCGTCGGAGCGCCGATGCGAACTCGTCGCATTGGATTCCGACACGCTGTGGCTCGCCGTCGCACACGAGCCGGAGCTGACCGAAGACGCCGCTCTCGCGCAGGCACTGGAGGCGTGTCTGTACTGCCCGGATGCGGCCGAACAGGATCGCGATTCACTCGATGAACTGGCCGAATCCCTGCTTCGGCAGCTGTGGCGCTTCTGGTGGGACTGATCGGTCTCGTTGCGCCCTGCGCATTTTGTCGAATTCGTCCCATGAGAGGTGTCGGCGAACGTAGCATCGGCCGATGGATCGGACGTTTGCTCAACTGAGTCGACGCGGGTGACGGTATGGCATCGGAACCGGGCGATGTAGTACTCGAGGCCCAGTCGTTGGTGAAACGCTACGGCGGTGTAGAGGCGTTGCGAGGAGCCAACTTTCAGGTGCGCGCCGGTGAGGTCGTCGCATTGATCGGCGATAACGGCGCGGGCAAGTCCACACTGGTGAAATGCCTTTCCGGGGCGGAACAACCGGATTCGGGGACCATCCTGCTGGACGGTTCGGCAACGGTGCTCGGCTCACCGACCGCCGCACGCAGGCTCGGCATCGAAACCGTGTACCAGGACCTCGCCGTCGCACCCGATCTGGACCCGGCCGCGAACCTGTTCCTCGGCCGGGAGCTGGTTCGCCGCGGATTGGCGGGCAGACTCGGCATGCTCGACAAGCGGGCGATGCGGACCCGAGCCGTCGAACACTTCCGGCGCCTCGGTGTGACGCTGCAGAGCACCGATGTGCCGATCGGCGCACTGTCGGGCGGGCAGCGCCAGAGTGTCGCCGTGGCGCGTGCGGTGCTGTGGGCGAGCAAGGTCGTCTTTATGGACGAACCGACCGCGGCGCTCGGCGTTGTGCAGCGCGAGAGGGTGCTCGAGGTGATCCGCAATGTGCGCGACCAGGGCATTGCCGTTGTCCTGATCAGCCACAATATGCCCGAGGTGCTGGCCGTGGCCGACCGGATCGAGGTGCTGCGACTCGGCAAGCGGGTGGCTCGATTCGCCGCCACCGATGCCACGCTGGAGCAGTTGGTCGGTGCGATGACCGGAGCGCTGTCACACGAGGACGCGGCATGACGAAAGCAGAGCCGAATGGTGGCCCCGATCTGCCGGAACGCACTCTGTTGCAACGGCTTCTCGGCGCGAGCACGCTGTGGATCGGTGTGGTGCTCGTCGTATTGTGCATCGTTTTCAGCATCATCCGTCCCGACGCCTTCCCGACCCGTTTCACCCTGCAGACGCTGCTGATCGAAACCTCGGTGCTGCTGGTGCTTTCGGTCGGCATGACGTTCGTGATCATCACCTCGGGCATCGACCTGTCGGTCGGCATGGTGCTGATCTTCGCCGGTGTGCTCGGCGCGAAAACGATGGAATGGCTCAGCCCCGACGAGAACGCCACCGGCGCGGGGTGGGGAATTATCGGTGTCGGCCTTTTGATTTCCATTGCGGGTGGCGGTATCTGGGGATTGCTCAATGGAATTCTGGTGGCAAAGGCAAAGATTCCACCGCTGATCGTCACACTCGGCTCGTTCGGTGCGGCACTCGGTGCGGCACAACTGATCACCGGCGGTGTCGACACCAGGACGGTGCCCGACAAGCTGCGCGACTCCCTGGGCTTCGGGACATCGCTGGGCGGCGTACCGAATCTGGTGCTGGTGGCGGCGGCGGTGACGGTGCTCGCCGCCTGGGTGCTGCACACCACCCGATTCGGTCGCTACACCTACGCGATCGGCTCCAATGAGGAGGCCGCGCGGCGTTCTGGCATCGCGGTCACTCGGCACCTCGTGCTGGTCTATCTGATGACCGGTTTACTCGCCGGACTGGCCGGATTCATGAATCTGGCCTACTTCGGCACCACCACCATCGGTGGGCACGGCACCGACAATCTGGACGCCATTGCCGGTGTAGTCATCGGCGGGACAAGCCTTTTCGGCGGAATCGGCACCATTGTCGGCACGGTTATCGGCGTTTTCATTCCGTCGGTGCTGCGCAAGGGATTCGTCATCGCGGGGGTGCCGGTGTTCTGGCAGCCGATCGCGGTGAGCGCGGTTCTGGTGGGGGCGGTGTGGTTCGACCAACTGCGCCGCCGAGCCCGGGACCGCAAGTAGAGAGGTAAGCAGTACAGCACTGCGCGATAAGAGAATAAGGCGGAGGTAGCCAAATGAGGGTGGCGAAGCGGACCGCGGTGATGATCGGCGCGATGGCGGCGGTCGGCACGCTGGTGGTGGGATGTGGTGGCTCGGTGAACAATTCCGGCGGCACGGATGCCAAGAAATTGGTGCTGATTCCCGGTGTCGCCGACGAACCGTTCTACATCTCCATGCAATGCGGCGCGCAGGACGAGGCGAGCAAACTCGGCTACAAGCTGGAGACGCAGGCGCCGACGAAATTCGATGCGGGCGCGCAGACTCCGGTACTGACCGGTGTGGTGGCCAATAAACCCGGCGGCATCCTGATCGCCCCAACACATGCGCAGGCGATGGCGAACCCGATCAAACAGGCGAAGGATGCCGGGATCAAAATCATCGAGGTCGATACCGCACTGGACGACACCTCGATCGCGCTGTCGTCGATCGCATCCGATAACAAGAAGGGCGGCGAACTCGCCGCACAGACGCTGGCCAAGCTCATCGGCGACAAGGGGCCCGTGCTGGTGATCAACACCAAGGCCGGAACCTCCACCACGGACGCGCGTGCTCAGGGTTTCGAAGATGCCGTGAAGGCCTTCCCGGGCATCACCTCGCTCGGCGTGCAGTACAACAACAATGAAGCGGCACAGGCGGCTTCGATCGTCACCGCGACGCTGGCCGCCCATCCCGACCTCGCCGGGATCTTCGCCACCAACCTGAGTTCCGCCGAGGGCGCGGCCACCGGATTGCGCAACGCCAATAAGCTCGGCCAGGTCAAACTGGTCGGCTTCGATGCGAGTCCGAAGCAGGTCGAGGACCTGAAAGCCGGTACGGTGCAGGCACTTATCGCGCAGGATCCGGCCGGGATCGGTGCGAAGGGCGTCGACGAGGCCGCGGCCGCGCTGGAGGGTAAGCCGGTCACCCGCAATATCCAGACCGATATGGTGGCGATCACCCAGGCCGATATGGATGCCAACTCGAAGTACTTCTACAAGCGGAAGTGCTGACGGGGGCGACGTCGGGTCCGAGCACGCTCGGACCCGGCTAATCCTCCACTCGCACCGCGTACCCCGAATTCTCCAACGCGGCAAGCACATCGTCGCGATGCGTGGGACCCCGGGTCTCCAACGTCAGCGATACCTCGACCTCGTCGACCGCGAGCCACCCACCGGTCCGTGAGTGCACGACGTCCACCACACTCGCACCGGTCTTCCCGACCACCGCGAGCAATCCGCTGAGCGCACCAGGTCGATCCGAAATCGTCACACGCACAGCCAGATAACGCCCGGCGGCACCGAGACCGTGCCCGATGATCCTGGTCAGCATCATCGGATCGATATTGCCGCCGGACAGGATCGCGCACACCGGCCCCTGCAATCCGAGTTCCGTTGGCTCGCAACTCATCAGGGCCGCCACCGCAGCGGCACCGGCGGGCTCGACGATCAACTTCGCGCGTTCCAGACACAACAGCAGCGCCTTGGACAGCGCATCCTCGTCGACCGTCACCACCGCGGGCACATGCGCCGCGACGTGCGCGAACGGCACCTCACCCGGCAGCCCGACCGCAATACCGTCGGCCATGGTCGACATCCGCGTCGCCCGCACCGGTTTACCTGACGCCAGCGAATCGGGCCATGCCGCCGCCTCCGCGGCCTGCACGCCGACCACCCGTACGTGCGGCGCGACGTGATGCAGGGCAATGGCGACCCCGGCGAGCAGCCCACCGCCGCCGGTCGGCACGATCACCGTGCCGACCTCGGGCATCTGCTCGATGATCTCCAGGGCCACCGTCGCCTGCCCGGCGACGATATCGGCGTGATCGAACGGATGGATCAGCGTCGCACCGGTCCGCTCGGCGAAATCCAGTGCGGCATCCAGCGAGTCGTCGATGGTCTCACCGACCTGCCGCACCTCGGCCCCATATGCCTTGGTGGCGACCAACTTCGGCAGCGAAGCGCCCACCGGCATGAATACCGTCGAGCGAATCCCGAGCGAAGCCGCGGCCCACGCCACCCCCTGCGCGTGATTGCCCGCGCTGGCCGCCACCACGCCGCGCGCCCGATCTTCCGCCGGGAGGTTCGCGATCCGGAAGTACGCCCCGCGCGGCTTGAACGAGCCGGTCCGCTGCAGGTTCTCGCACTTCAGCCGCACCTCGGTCCCGGCGTGCTCGGATAACACCCGTGACGCGACCACCGGCGTCTGCCGAATCACCGGCGCCAATGCCGCCGCGGCCGCCTCGATGCGGTCCAGTCCCAGCAACTCCATGCGCCCATGCTGCCAGCCCATGGCACCAATGCGCTGCCACATGGGCAGAAATCATCCGATGATTTTCCGCGCCTATCCGGCCTTCGCGAGATTGTGCGCAATGGCGCCGAGCCGCGCCAGCCGGGCGTCGCCGAGCGGCGTCAGCTTTCCACCGAGCCGATTGGTCACGAAGGCCAGCGACATCCCGGTGGCCGGATCGGCGAACGCCCCCGAACCGCCGAGGCCGAAATGGCCGAACGCGGAGACGGGATCGGCCTTCGACGGCTTCATCGGCACACCGTGGTAACCCAGCGCCCACGGAATGCGAAACGCCAGAACGTAATCGGGAGTGAAGACCTGACGCCGGGTGATCTGCTCGATGGTCTCCGGACGCAGCAACTGGAAGTCCCCGAGCCGACCATCGGTCGCGAGCGCGCTGTACATCCTCGCCAGGGCACGCGCCGAGAAGACGCCGTTGACGCCTGGAATCACCGAATCATGCAGGCGCGGATCGGAAACCATATCCGCGAATCCGCGCGGCGTGGTTTCGGCGGCGGCGGCGAAACGAGTCCGGCCCATGAGCCGCGCACTGTTCTCCCAGCTCATGCCCGCAACGGTGAGCCGAGGAAAGTTGGTGGCAATACGGCCGCGTTCGGATTCCGGCACCCGGAACCAGAGTTCCTCCGCCGCCAGCGGTTTCGCGATTTCCATGCGCAACAGCTCGGTGAAGTCCGAACCGGAGACCCGTCGGATCAACTCGGCGACCAAGTGCCCGAAGGAGATTCCGTGATAGCCGCTGGTCACCAGGTGACGCGGGTCCGGGGAGCAGGCCGCGAGCGCGGCGGTGACCTCGGCATCGTCCAAGAAACGCGCTACCGGCCCGGGCAGCAGATCGCGCAGCCGATGCAGACCCGCCCGGTGCGTGAGCATTTCCCGCACCGTAATGCGCTCCTTGCCCGCCGCCCCGAATTCGGGCCAGTAGGTGGCGACCGGCTCGTCGTAATCGAACAGTCCACGCTCGGCCAATCGGTGCGCCAGCGTCGAGACCACACCCTTGCCGGTGGAATAGGCCATGGCCACGGTGTCGGCGGCCCACGGCACGCCTGGATGCGCGAATCCGGCCCACACATCCACGACCGGTTCGCCGTGCTGATAGACCACGAGCGCCCCGCCGCCGTCGCTCGGCCTGCGGAACAGCCTGTCGAATTCGGCGACCAGGCGCACATAGCGACGATCCACCGACTGCGTTGCCGTAAGTGTCATCGGATTACCTCTGTCGTTAGACCAACCAACAGCATGGCACGGTGGCGATCGGGGCCATCGCGGAGCCGAAATTCCAACAGTGAGACCAGTCGGTTCGGTGAACTTTTCCTGACCGTCATCTCCGCGACCGAGATCGCAACACGGCTCGCATAGCGTGGCCGCATGCCCCCGAGACGACGATCGGCGCTACTGGCCAGGTTGGTTGTCGACGAACCAGGCCGACCTCAGGTGATCCTCGGCGAACTGCGCCGGGTGATTCTGGATGGTGCCGTGCCGCCGTGCACGGTGATCCCTCTGCGCGAGGTCGCCGAATTGTTCGGAGTCAGCCACATCCCGGTGCGCGAGGCGCTCAAGACATTGATCGGGGAGGGACTGGTGACCCATCGGCCGCACGGCGGTTATGCGGTGGCCCAGCTGACCTCCAACGAGCTGCGCGAAATGTATATCGCGCGGGAGACCCTGGAAACCGCCTCGCTGGCGGCCGCGGCGCGCAATGCCACCGACGCCGACCGCGCCCGCTTGCTCGAAGTGAATTCGCTACTGGAACAGGCGATTCGAGATGACGACCCGGTCGCGTACCACCGCCAGTCGCGCCATTTCCACGTGGCGCTGACCAAGCCGTCGCGGATGTTCCGGCTGCTGCACATGCTCGAATCGGCGTGGAATGTCACCGAGCCGGTGCAGTCCATGGTGCATATCGGCCGCGGCGATCGGGTGCGCCTGCACACCGATCACGCGCTCATGCTCGATGCGTTCATGGCCCGCGATGTGGATCGCCTGTTGCTGATCGCGGAACGGCACCACCGCAGGTTGGAGACGGTGATCGCGACGCTGCCCACCGATACCGGACTGCTCGCGCCGGAAGATATATCGATCGCGCAATAGCCGGGCAATAACTGCGCAATGGCGGGGCAATGCGCGGTTTCTACCGTCGTTTCGATCACAGTTTCACCTTCGGATGGGAAACACCATGACCGAAACGCTCACCACCGCGGCCCCGCCCGTACCGGCGCCACCTGCCTACGACCCACGGTTGACGAATGCGGATCTGGCCCCGCTGCGCAAGCAGACCTGGGGCGCCTACAACATCTTCGCGTTCTGGATGTCGGACGTGCACAGCGTCGGCGGCTACGTCACCGCGGGCAGCTTGTTCGCACTCGGACTCGCCAGCTGGCAGGTGCTCGCGGCGCTGCTGATCGGCATTTCCATCGTCTATTTCTTCTGCAATCTGGTCGCCAAGCCGAGTCAGGTGACGGGTGTGCCGTATCCGGTCATGTGCCGCAGCGCATTCGGGGTGCTCGGCGCGAATATCCCGGCCATCATCCGTGGCCTGATCGCCGTCGCCTGGTACGGGATTCAAACCTTTCTCGCCTCGGCGGCACTGGATGTCGTACTGGTGAAACTGTTTCCGAGCCTCGCTCCATATGCGGTCGTCGACGACTATGGATTCCTCGGTCTTTCACTGCTCGGGTGGGGTAGCTATCTATTGCTGTGGGTCGTGCAGGCCTGCGTGTTCTGGCGCGGCATGGAATCGATTCGCAAATTCATCGACTTCTGCGGTCCCGCTGTGTATGTAGTGATGTTCCTGCTCTGTGGCTATCTGATCGCCAAGGCGGGCTGGAGTGCCATCGACCTGAAGCTCGGCGAGGTGAAGTACACCGGCTTGGCCTCGGTGCCGGTCATGCTCGGCGCGATCGCGCTGGTCGTGTCCTACTTCTCCGGTCCGATGCTGAACTTCGGCGATTTCTCCCGCTACGGAAAGAGTTTCGCGGCGGTGCGGCGTGGCAACCTGCTCGGGCTGCCGGTCAACTTCCTGCTCTTCTCGCTGCTTGTCGTGATCACCGCATCGCTGACGGTCCCGGTCTATGGTGAGCTGATCACCGATCCCGTTGCGACGGTGGCCCGTATCGACAGCACCTTCGCGATCGTGCTGGGCGCGTTGACCTTCACCATCGCCACCATCGGCATCAATATCGTCGCAAACTTCATTTCACCGGCCTTCGACTTCTCGCACGTCAGCCCGCAGCGGATCAGCTGGCGTGCGGGCGGCATGATCGCCGCGGTCGGCTCGGTCCTGATCACGCCGTGGAACCTCTACAACAATCCGGAGGTCATCCACTACACCCTGGAGGTGCTCGGGGCGTTCATCGGCCCGCTGTTCGGTGTCCTCATCGCCGACTACTACCGGGTGCGCAAGCAGCAGGTAGTCGTCGACGACTTGTTCACCTTGTCGCAGACCGGAACTTATTGGTACAGCAAGGGGTACAACCCGGCGGCGATCATCGCAACCGCCGTCGGCGCGATCGTCGCGGTGCTCCCGGTGCTCGTCAAGGATGTCACCGGCATGTACACCGCCGCGCAGTACAGCTGGTTCATCGGCTGCGGCCTCGGCTTCGTCACCTATTACCTGCTGGCCACCCGGACCCGGTTGGCAGTGCAGGGAGTTACCGTCTGATGCGCATCCGGGTCGTCAACCCGAATACCACGCGGGCGATGACCGGCACGATCGAGCAGTGTGCCCAGGCCGTAGCGGGCGCGGGCACACTGCTCGACGCGGTAAACGCCGAGATGGGGCCCGCCTCGATCGAGAGTCACTACGACGAAGCCCTCAGCGTCCCGGGCATTCTCGCCGCCATCCGACGCGGCGAAGAAGAGGGTGTCGACGGCTACGTGATCGCCTGCTTCGGTGATCCGGGGCTGGATGCGGCCCGAGAACTGGCAAGTGGCCCGGTAATCGGCATAGCGGAGGCGGCCATGCGTACCGCGAGTCATCTCGGCGGCGGCTTCAGCATCGTCACCACGCTCCGCCGGACCATCGGCCGAGCGGACGATCTGGTGTATCGCTATGGCATGCAACGTTTTTGCCGCGGCATCCACGCCTGCGAAATCCCGGTGCTCGCACTGGAAGATCCGGATGCCCGCAAAATCGTCACCGAGGCATGCGGCGATGCGGTCGACGCCGATGGCTCCGATGCGATCGTCCTCGGCTGCGCGGGCATGGCCGATCTCTGCAAGCACATCCGCGACGAGATCGGTGTACCGGTGATCGACGGCGTCGCCGCTGCCACCCTCACCGCCCAGTCGCTGATCACCCTCGGCCTGCGCAAATCGGGTAGGGGAGAGTTCGCCGCACCACCACCGAAGCCGTACAGCGGCCTGCTGCGCTCCTTCGGCTCGAATTCCTGAGCTGTCAGGCGGCGGCGGCCAGGGCTTCCATCGCCGCATCGGGATCGTCGACATCGACGACGAGACGGGTGAACCCGGGGCCTGCGAGGTCGATGAGAATGGCATGACCGTCGAATCTGGTGTCCCAGAACTCTTTTCGCCCCTTGCCGCGGTAGGTGCCCGCCGCGATCACGCCGGGAAAGAAGGTGCCCGGTGCGCGGACCCACGGTGGGCGCAGATCGACCGGGGCGGGGGTCACCTCTTTGATATCGGCCAGATCGAAGGTCACGTGTTCGCGCAGGGCCAGCAGTCGGTGCCCGCCGAGCACATGAACCGTCACTTTGTCGTCCGTGACTTCGACTTCGACCATCGTGCACCTCGCTGAATTCAAGACCTCGTACGCGATCCAGGATCCGATTCGGTCCTGTTCGCACCCTGTGTCGTTCCTGTGATTTCTCGAAGGCTTTGTCCGGTGTTACAAGTGCCGCATCCCTGCGCGAAATACTTGCTGAAACGTAGATATGCGCATTGAAACATGTGAGAGTCAACCGGACATAGGTCGAATCCAAAAGCAGCAAGGAGCGGGGGCCACTACGGATCACCGCGGCGATTACGAGATGACGCCGGAGATGATCGTTGGCCGACCCGGCCTACGTACCTGAAACGGCCGGGTCAGCGGAACGACCTTCCAATGAGCCTCAGATGACCCGAACCGCTTCTTCCGCGATATCGAGCACACCGAGCAACCACGGCGTATAGCTCCCCGGATCGTCGGCGATCGCATCCCGCAGCGCCTCCGGTTGGATCCACGCGTAGTCGGCGACCTCGGCCGGATCCGGCCGAGGCGCCGCGGTCCGCAGGAACTCGGCATCGAGCCGTCCGATGAGCACATGGTCCCATTCGTGCTCCACCCGACCGGTCGCGGAATCCTGGGCGTGATACCGGAAGATTCCGACCTCGGTCAGCGCGGTGGCCAACCCCAACTCCTCGGCCAACCGGACCGCGGCGGCCGCCGCCACCGGCTCATCCGGCGCGGGATGACCGCAGGCAGTATTGGCCCAGAGCAGCGGAAACCGCGTCTTCACCGCGGCACGCTGCTGCAAAAGCACCCGGCCCGCATCGTCGTACAGCAGCACCGAGAACGCGCGGTGCAGCAGCCCGGGCGCGGTATGCGCCTGCGCTACCGGGCACGCACCGACCGCGCGCCCGGCCGCGTCGACCAGCTCGACGGGCAGGGCCTCGCGGTCGGTAATCGGCTTCGCCAGCGTTTCGGTCACAGCTGCGCCTCGCTGGCGCTCGGCTCCGCTGCGACCGATGGTGCTGTGCCCATGATTCGCTCGCTACGCTCGCTCATGCCTGCGCCTCGCTGGCGCTCGGCTCCGCCGCGACCGATGGTGCTGTGCCTATGGAACGCTCGCTCATCGCCCCACCTTATCGGCGGCGATCAGCAGGTATTGGAAGCTGCCCTCCTTGTAGGCGGTCAGGAACGGCTTCTCCACGCCCGTCGCCAGCTCGGATTCGGTGCGCAGCTCCCAATAGGGAATCGTGGCGGCGGTCAGATCGATGACGTTGACCGGTACCAGATTGTTGTCGGCCAAGGCCCGGAAATACTCGCTGCGCGGATGGATCATGCAGCCGTAATGGGCGTCGATCCAGCTGACCGAGGCCGAACGCCCGCCGTTGACGTCATTGGAGCAGCCGGTGATGCAGACGTAGCGACCGCCGGGTTCGAGCAGCCGGGCGAACTCTTCGAACAGCTCGCCGAGGTCCACGTACATGGTGGTTTCGTTGGTCCAGATGCCGCGCCTGGATCCGGTATCGAAACCGGTTTCGAGCATATTCCGGAAATGGAAGCGCACCTTGTCCGCGACACCGCGATGGGCGGCCTGATCATTGGCGAAGCCGACCTGGTATTCGGAAATGGTGACGCCGTCGACCTGACAGCCGAAGCGCTGATTGGCCATGAAACTCGTACCGCCGCGGCCGGAGCCGCCGTCCATCAGACGATCGCCCGGCCGGATATCACCGAGGTGGTCCAGCAGCAGCGATGCCTGTGCGGTCTCCAGGCGGTGCAGTTCCTTGACGATCCGTTCCTCGCGAGAATCCGCCGGCCCGGCCAGCGTCGCCTGATCGGGTTCGCCGATGCCGTAGTGGTGGTGGAACAGCCCGTCGACCTCACCGAGTCTGGTATTGACCCGGTCGTCATTCGGGTTGTTGTTCCAGTACTCGGCAACGGCCTTCTGGTAGCTGGTGCGCAGGACGGACCCCGTGTCGGGATTGAGCATGGTCATGCCTGATCATCCTCTCGTGTTGCGGTACTACTGATTACGTTGCGGTACTGGCTAATTCGACTCGTTGTAGCGCTTGCTCGCGGCGTGCCAGGCGCGGTTGCCGCCCATCCACGCCCAGAGTCCGCCGAGGAACCGGCGCAGTTCGGCCGATCCGGCGGCGGCCAGCGGACCGGCCTCCTGTTCGAATCGGTGCACCAGCTCGTCGTGCACGACGGCGGTGCGCAGCACCGCCTCGCGCCGGGAGCAGCGCTCCTCCGCGGCCAAGACCGTCGGCAGGTTGAATTCCCTACCGTCCGAACGGTCTTCGCGCGCCATCGAATACAGGTCGTTCACCATCTGGCTGGCGAGTGCGGCCGTGGTGACGACCCGGCGCACTCGAGGATCGGTGTACTCGGCGGCCTGGAGCTCATAGCCGCCGACCACATCGATCGGCGCCATACATGGCAGAAAACTGTGCGGCTGCCGATTGGTGAGGTACTCCCACACCGGTGGCATCCGGTGTGCGGACCGCCAGCCGGCTTCCGCACCGAGCGCGATGAACCATCCGGCGATCTCGGTACGCAATCGAGCCAGCTGTGCCGGGGTCGCATACCGGGACAGATGCTCGAAGGACGTACGGAACGCGCGCAGGATCGGATCGGCCTGTAGCGCCCGCTCCAGCTGCGGCTGGTAGCGAGCCGGAAGATGGACGGGATCCATTGCGGCGGCGGCCAATTCGAGTCGGGGGCCGAGTTCGGCCTCGGCACTGGACGGCGTGCCGTCGGGTGCGGTCTCATCGGCTCCTTCCTCGCAGTAGTAATCGTCGACCGACCATTCCGAGACCGCGCATTTCGCGGCGGCGAGCAGCCGGTCCGCATCGTTGCTGTCCGGATGGGCGAGCATGATCAATCGGCCGAAGTCGGCATCGCGCAGTTCGTCCAGACGTCCGGCGTAGAGACCGATATCCCGCGCCCAGTCGATGAGCCCGTCGTTGACCAATTGGGCCAACGCCGGGTCATCACGCAACGGCGGTGGACAGTACAGCGGTGGAATCGGTGCCGCGGTGCCTTGCAGGTAGGCGGATGCGGTACCTAATCCAGTGGGGCCGATAGGAATTCGACTCCGATTGGTTTTCGGTTCGGTCGGGGCCGATCCTGCCGGCGCGGCCCCCTGCGCCACGCCGACAGCGATCGTTGTGGCGTCGAACGCCACTGGTGGCGGCTGGAGACCAGCCGCCCGGATAGTAGGTGTGCGTGCGGAGTCGGGTACCTCAGTAGTAGGTAATCCCGCTTGGGTGGTGGTGGACGTCGGAAGTAGGAGTGCAGCCGCACCCAGGCCGCTGGGTCCGAGCAGGCTGCGCGGAACAATCGCCTCAGGTTGGGTAGGTCGGTCCAGTTCTGACGAATCAGCTTCCACCACCTGGGTTTCGGATGATTCGGGTATTGCTGTGCATTCGGGTAATTCCGTACTTTCCGGTATATCGGTGTTTTCAGGTGGCGCCGAGGTTGCCGGTTCCGGAACCTCCAGCGGGAGTGTGGGTGGAGCGGTGGTATCGAGGTTGGACAGCAGTGCCGCGACAGCGGCGGCCACCTCGTGGGTGGCGGGTGGTGCCGAGGCGCGAGAGAGCACCGACATCGGTCATCACCCCGGTCAGTCCGCCTGCCGGGCGACCAGGACGTTGTCGAGCACGCCCAGTGCGTCCGGCACCAGCACGGCCGCCGAGTAGTAGCAGCTGACCAGGTAGGAGATGATCGACTGGTCGTCGATGCCCTTGAAACGGACGTTCAGGCTCGGCTCGTACTCGTCCGGGATGCCGGTCTGGTGCAGGCCGATGACGCCCTGATCCTTCTCGCCGGTACGCATGGCGAGAATCGAGGTGGTCTGGGTGTCGCTGACGGGGATCTTGCTGCACGGGTAGATCGGGACGCCGCGCCAGGCGAACACGCGGTGTCCGTCCACCTCGACCGGATCCGGATACAGGCCGCGCTTACTACATTCACGGCCGAATGCGGCGATCGCTTTCGGATGTGCCAGAAACAGTTTGGTGCTGCGCCGCATGCTCAGCAGTTCATCCATATCGTCCGGCGTCGGTGCACCGGACTCACTGTAGATGCGCTGTTTCAGGTCGCAATTGTGCAGCAATCCGAAATCGGGATTGTTGACCAGATCGCTTTCGCGCCGCTCGTAGAGCGCCTCGATGGTGAGCCGGAGCTGCTGTTCGACCTGGTTCATCGGATCGTTGAACAGGTCGGCGACGCGGGTATGCACCCGCAGCACGCTCTGGGCCAGGCTGAGCTCGTATTCACGCGGGGCGTCGTCGAGGTCGACGAAGGTGCCGGTCAGCAACGGCTCACCGAAGTGGCCCGAGGAGATCTCGATATTCGCCTCGCCCTTGGTGTTCTGCGGGCGTGCCGGAGCGTCGGCGACACGGGACAATTGCTCGCGGAGCGCCGGGGTGTACTCCAGCATTTCTTCGAGCGTTTGCCGGGACAGCACCAGCATGGTGGTCGGGGTGACGGTTTTGACCGTCACCGGCCAAATACCGGACCCGTCGATGAGGGTTTCATCGCCGAAGAAATCACCGCCGCCCAGCATGCCGAGCTTGGTTTGCTCGCCGAATTCTCCGGTGCCGATCTTGCTGAGTTTGCCGTGCACGATCAGCATGACCTGATTCATCGGATTGCCGAATTCGGCGACCACCGTGCCGGGTTCGAGGTCGCGCTGCTCGAAACGCTGGGCGAGCGCGCGCAGCACCTCTTCGTCGTCGAAGTCCCGCAATTGCGGAAGTTCGGTGAGTTCCATCGGGATGACTCTGGCTTGCGAGCCGTCGATGACGAACTCGACCTCGCCGTTGCCGACGGTGTGGGTCAGCCGTCGGTTCACACGATAAATACCACCGTTGACCTGCGTCCACGGCAGCGTGCGGGTGAGCCAGCGCGACGTGATGCCCTGCATCTGCGGCTCGGACTTGGTGGTGTGCGCGAGCTGGTGGGCGGCGCCGGTGCTGAGGCTCTTGCGCCCGTTGGTTTCTGTTTGGACTGGCATTTCGATGGTCATGCGTGGTCCTCACCTGAGATGGTCACCGAGACGGTCGATTGTGCTGTACTGGTGGTTCGACGACTTTTCGAATTCGGCGGTGGTGCACAACAATTCGACAGGCGGCAGGCCTGCTGGGGTATGGCGGCGTGGTTGCCGAGAGAAGTGGCCGACCCAAGGCATGCAGACGGTGACCGATTCTCCCGTGCGAATTGGCTTACGCGACATTGCGTTCCGAACGGCTTCGATCCTAAACCGCGAAAGATGCTGTGCGCACACGAATCTCGAGAAAGAAGCCACGAGAATGCTGGTCTGTTTTTCGGATGGTTACGACATGACCTCGATGCGGACAACTGCCGATAACGGCCCGGCGCGAACCGGCGTGGATCGGGCAGGGCTGTACGGTCGGTATCTTTTGCGCACCGCCGCCGCGAACATCCCGCATCATCGGCCCGACCTGGCATGGATCCCGTCACAGCCGACCCATAATGGATACACGGTGTGGGAAGCTCGTCTGAGCACATCGGGGTGTGTGATGCGGGTCACTTTGCAGGGTAGGGCCAGGAGCGATCGTGAAGTTGAATGTGGAAAGTGTGGTCGGGTCGGTGCAGCGGTTGATGGCAACGGCCCAGAACGGCCTCGAGGTCATCCGCTTCGGCGGGTTGACCCACGATGTCGAGTCCTCGCCGTTCGAGGTCGTCGAACGGCGCAGAATGTATCGACTGCGCCATTACTTCCCCGACGATGTGACGCCGGGTCGTCCGGTCGCGGTCCTGGTGCCGCCGCTGATGGTCAATGCCGATATCTGGGATGTGAACGCCGACGACGGCGCGGTCGGCATTCTGCACCGCGGCG
This sequence comes from Nocardia pseudovaccinii, assembly GCF_050942345.1. Classification (NCBI taxonomy): domain Bacteria; kingdom Bacillati; phylum Actinomycetota; class Actinomycetes; order Mycobacteriales; family Nocardiaceae; genus Nocardia; species Nocardia pseudovaccinii. The sequence continues at coordinate 6,934,322 of NZ_CP192074.1, read as the reverse complement.
GAATCGATTGCTGGGTGGTCGATTTCGGTTCGCCCGCCAGTGAGGAGGGTGGCTGGGAACGGGATCTGGCCGATCACGTCCTCGCGGTCAACAGCGCCATCGATACGGTCTGCGACGCGACCGGCGCCAATGTGCACCTGATGGGGTACTCGCAGGGCGGCATGTTCGCCTATCAGACCACCGCCTACCGCTTCGGCAAGGGCGTGGAGAGCATCGTGACCTTCGGCAGCCCGGTGGATGTGGTCGCGGGCATGCCGTTCGGACTGCCCTACGGCATGGTCTCCGATGTCGCGGAGTTTCTGGCCGACCATGTGGTAACCCGTCTGCCCATCACCGATTCCATGGTCCGGCTCGGCTTCCAGATGCTCGATCCGATGAAGACCGCCAAATCGCGCATCGACTTCCTGCGCCAGCTGCACGACCGAGAGGCATTGCTGCCCAAGGAACGTCAGCGCCGGTTCCTCAATGACGACGGTTGGGTCGGTTACGCCGGTCCGGCGGCGGCGGACCTGCTCAAGCAGTTCGTCGTGCACAACCGATTGATGCTCGGTGGCTTCGTGATCCGGGACCAGCCGATTTCGCTGGCCGAGCTGAAGTGCCCGATCCTGGCCTTCGTCGGCGAGGTAGACGATATCGGCCAGCCTGCCGCGGTGCGCGGCATCGTCCGCGCCGCACCCAATGCCGAGGTATACGAAGCTAGTTTGGTGGCGGGACATTTCGGCCTCGTCGCGGGCAGCATGGCGACCAGGCATACCTGGCCGCTGGTGCGTCAGTGGATCGATTGGATGGACGGCGATCAGCCGCTGCCCCCGGAGATCGCGCCGATGACCGGCCATGTGGCGACCAGCCGGCCGAATTCGGCGGCCACCCGGGTCGTGCACACCGCGGCCACCCTGGCCGAGGCGGGCGCGGGCGTCGGCAAGGCGCTGGAGGGCATTGCGGGCAATACCGTGCGCGGTTCGATCGAACTCGCCGGTGAGGCCGCGCGCGCACTGCCGCGGCTGGTTCGACTCGGCATGATCCAGCCGCATACCCGCATCTCGTTGGGCCGCTTGGTCGCCGAGCAGGCGCGCCGCGCGCCGCTGCGCGATCTGTTCCTCTTCGACGATCGCGTGCACACCAATGCCGCCGTGAACGCGCGCATCGATAATGTCGTGCGCGGGCTCGTCTCCGTCGGCATCCGCCCGGCCATGCGCGTCGGTGTGGTGATGGAGACCCGGCCGAGCGCGCTGGCCACCGTCGCCGCGCTCTCCCGTATCGGCGCGGTGTCCGTATTGCTCGCCCCCGGTAGCGAGTTGGATCGGGCCATCGAACTCACCGGTATCAAGGCCCTGGTCTCGGATCCGGAGAATCTGCGTACGGCGGCGGCAACCGGTACCCGGGTCCTGGTGCTCGGCGGCGGTAGCACGCGCACTCTCGATATTCCATCGAGCGATGACGTGATCGACCTGGAACAGATCGATCCCACGCAGGTCGAGCTGCCCGCCTGGTATCGCCCGGATCCGGGCCTGGCGCGCGAATTGGCCTTCGTGCTCGTCACCGGCACCGGCGACCGCCTGGAGACCAAGTACATCACCAACCACCGCTGGGCGCTGTCCGCCTTCGGCACCGCGACCTCGGCCGATCTGGATCGCAAGGACACTGTCTACTGCCTTGCGCCGCTGCATCATTCGTCCGGTCTGCTGGTGAGCCTGGGCGGCGCGATCGCGGGCGGTAGCCGGATCGCACTGGCCAGGTCGCTGGATCCGATCCGGTTCGGTGAAGAGGTGCACCGCTACGGCGTAACCGTGGTCACCTACACCTGGACGATGCTGCGCGACATCCTCGACGCCGAGGTCTTCCCGGCCGGACACCAGCATCCGATCCGTCTGTTCATCGGCTCGGGCATGCCCGCGGGTCTGTGGCGACGCACCACCGAACAGTTCGCGCCCGCGCGGGTACTCGAGTTCTACGCCTCCATCGAGGGCGATGTGGTGCTGGCCAATGTGGCCGGTGTGAAGGCGGGCTGTAAGGGCCGCCCCGTGCCGGGCACCGCGAAGGTGGAGCTGGTCGCCTACGACCCGGTCACCGAGCAGATCCGGACCGACGGGTCCGGCTTCGCGCGCCGTTGCGCGGATAACGAGGTCGGGCTGTTGATCGGCAAGGCGACCGAGGGCATCGACCTCTCCGACGGCGGCCTCCGCGGGGTATTCACGGCGGGCGATGCGTGGATGCCGACGGAAAATCTCTTCCGCCGTGACAGCGACGGCGACTACTGGCTGGTGGATCGCACGGATACGGTGATCCACACCGAACGCGGCCCGGTCTTCACCCAGCCCATCGTCGACATACTCAACGACATCACCGCCGTCGATATGGAGGTCGCCTACGCATTACCTGTCGGCGACCATGCGCTGGCGGTGGCGGCGGTCAGCGTCCGCACGGGCTTCCGGCTGGAACCCAAGGATGTGACCGAGGCGGTGCGCGCACTCGATCCGGACCAGCGGCCCGACATCGTGTACGTCGTCGACACGATTCCGCGCAGCTCCTCCTACCGCCCGTCGACGCGGGCCGTGCAGGCCGCGGGTCGTCCGCAGCCGGGGCCCGATACCTGGTGGTACAACCGGGAATCCGAGGCCTACGAAATCCGCACCGAGGACGAAGCCGGAACCATCTTCGGCGAATAAGCCCGCGCCCCCGTCGTTCCGATTTCGGTCGCAACGGCGGGGTAGCGTGGATGCCAGGTCCGCGGCGACAACGGAGGTTTCGAGATGTCGTGGAAGGTCAAACTGGGCGTCGGCATATTGGCGCTGTTGGGCGCGCTGATGGTGATCGGGTTCGTGAAGAGCCTGGTGCTGTCCCTGGTACCGCTGGCGATCCTGCTGTTGGCTGGTTATGGCGTGTTCCGGCTGTACGTCGGTAGTCGCGGCAAAGCCACCGAGACCGAGGTGCCACAGCTGCCCGCCACCCCGCCACCCGCGCTCCCGGCCCGTCCCACGAAGGATGCGGCGACCAGACTCCGCGAGATCCGCGAGGAGGCCGCCCGTCAGCAGGGGCAGCCGTAGGCGGGTACGCTTGCCGCGCCGGATCGTGTTGGCGAGTCGGTTGATTCATTACCCAGAGGGCGGTGCCTCGCGCGGGCTGCCCGGCGCATCCGGGTGGCGTGGTTGCCATGTCGACAACTGTTCAGGGGTGCTGTGAGACCGAGCCTTATCTACCGCAACGGAACCATCTACGAGCTGCTGATGCGTGGGCTGTATGGGCGGCACTACCCCGCTCGGTATCGCGCGATCGCCGAGCTCGTGCCCGATGGCGCCCGCGTGGTCGACCTGTGCTGTGGACCCGCGACGCTGTACACCCGCTACCTGCGCGACCGGTCCATCGAATACACCGGACTCGACCTCAACGGCCGATTCATCGCCAGGCTGGCACGGGCGGGTGGACGCGGCGTGGTGTGGAACTTGCGTTCCGATACCCCGCTGCCCGAGTCCGATTACGTCATCATGCAGTCGAGCCTGTATCACTTTCTGCCCGAGCCCGCTCCGGTCATCGATCGGATGCTGGCCGCGGCGGGAAAGCAGGTGATCATCGCGGAGCCGATTCGCAACCTGGCCACCAGTGACAATCGGGTACTAGCCGCGATCGGGCAGCGGTTCACCGATGCGGGCGACGGCGCACAGGCGCGCCGGTTCAGCGAGGCGACTCTGGACGCGTTCTTCCGCGGTTACGAGCCGCGCGTGGTGCAGCGGTCGCTGATCGCCGGTGGCCGGGAGAAGCTGTTCGTGCTCACCGCCTGAGGCGGGTCCGGCTCTCGCTCAAACGGTGTATGCGGTGACGGCGTCGATGACCCTGGCGATCTGATCGTCGGTGAGATCGGGCCAAAGTGGTAGGCGCACAACGGTTCCCGAGAATTCGGCGCTGCGCGCACAAGGTTTCGGCGTGCGGCCCAGCTTGAGGCCGGCTGGGCTGGAATCCAGCGGAACGTAGTGGAACGGCGCCGAGATACCGCGCGCGGCCAGATGTGCGATCAGATCGTCGCGCTGCCGCTCGGTAGGTGTGCGCAGGTAGTACAGATGCGCGGTATGTGTCCGGTCCTCGGGCACCACCATGAGCCGGACATCGTTGCGGCGGGCCCAGTCCGGCAGTGCGGCGGCGTATGCGTCCCAAACCCGGTGCCGTCCGGTCTGAATCGTCTCGAATTCGTCCAGCTGCGCGTCCAGCACCGCCGCGTTGAGCTCGCTGGGCAGATAGCTGGAGCCGATATCCTGCCAGGAGTACTTGTCCACCGCGCCGCGCAGGAAACGGGCTCGATCGGTGCCCTTCTCACGGATGATCTCGGCGCGCGACATCAGGATCTCGTCGGTGAGCAGCAGCGCACCGCCCTCACCGCAGTGCACGTTCTTGGTGTCGTGGAAGCTGAGCGTGCCGAGGGTGCCGAGGGTGCCCAGTGGGCGATCGCGCCACCGGCCGCCCAGGCCGTGTGCGTTGTCCTCCACGATGGCGATGCCGTGCGCATCGGCGAGTGCGAGCAGCCCGGCCATATCGGCGGCCACCCCGCCGTAGTGGATGACCACAACGGCCTTGGTTCGCTCGGTGAGTACCGCGGCGACCGACTCGGGATCCAAATTGCCCGTTTCCGGGTCGATATCGGCGAAGACGCAGGTCGCGCCGCGCAGTGCCATGGCCGTCGCGGTCGAGGTGAACGCGAAACTCGGCACGATCACCTCGTCGTCGGGGCCGAGCTCGAGCAGCAGACCCGCCATCTCCAGTGCGGAGGTGCAGGAGGTGGTCAGCAGCGCATGCGGCGCCTCGGTGATGGCCTTCAGCTTCGCGGTGGCCGAGGCGGTGAACCGCCCGTCGCCGTGACTGTGGTCGGAGGCGAGAACGGCCTCCAGATTGGCCAGTTCACGGCGGGCCCGGAACGGGCGGCTGAAGATGACGCGGTCAGTGCTCAACCCGGTCGTTCCCCCTGCTGGCGGTGGTCGTGGTCATTTCTCGGTTATCCGCCGGGCGCGGCGTCGGCGAACCGACGGTCAGATACAGCGGCTTGCCGACGAGGATATGCAAAGCCACACCGAGGTATTCGGCGATGAGTCCCAGTGAGAACAAGATCGTTCCCGAACATAGCAGCAGCACGACGATCATCGAGGCCCAGCCCTCGGGCGCCCAATTGTCGGCGGTGAGCGCCTCGTATACGACGAACGCGGCCATCACGCCACCGGCCAGCGCGAGGGTGACCCCGAGCAGGCTGACCAGCCGCAGGCCCCGGGTTCCGCTGCACAGCACCATCTTCCAGAACAGCGAGAACAGACGGCGGTAGTTGTAGCCGGATTCCTCGCGGCCCTCGGCGCGCAAGGTCACCGGCACCTGGGCGACGGTCCCGACCACCCAGGTCAGCGCGACGTCGAGATAAGCGCCGTTGGAGGCGACCTCGGCGAGCTGGCGGCCGATATCGCCGCGGATGAGCCGGTAACTTTCGAATCTGGTGGAGTCCGGGAACGCGAAGATCGTCGCGAGCACCACCTTCGCACCGCGCGAGGTGATATTGCGCAGGAATCCGTGCGGGCGGGTGTTGGTCGGCTTCGAATAGACCAGATCGGCGCGCTCGGTCAGGGCCGCGTCCAGGAATGCGCCGATGAAGGCGGGATCGTGCTGGCCGTCCTCGTCCATGGTGACGATCCAGTCGCCCTGGGCGGCCGACATTCCGGCGATGGTCGCGGCGTCCTGCCCGAAGTTGCGGCTGAGCCAGACGATGCGGACCTCCGGATAGGTCTGCTCCAGTTCCTGCAGCACCACATCGGAGCGGTCGGGACCGTGGTCGTGCACCAGGATGATCTCGCCGACCGAGAAGGCGACGCCGCCGGGGGTGTCGGTGGGATCGGTCAGCCGGTGCAGTTCTTCGACAAGTCCACCGATGGTTTCTTCGCCCCGATAGATCGGCACCACGACCGACACCGCGTGCGGCTGGTCGGCGCCCGGCCGAGCGGGGCGTCCGTTGGTCGCACCCGCGGGCGAGCCGTTGGGGTGGGCGGTGGGAATCGGCATCAGCTGGATCGACTTTCGATGACGGTGCGTGCCGGTAATCTCCGCTGGACAGCAGAGCCCGAGCCGCCGTGAACTTTAACACGGTACGCATACGGCATTCCGGAGCAGCTCATCGCACCATCATGGTGGTGTCGGCGCGTCGATGCCAAGCTCGACTGTGCGCTGTAGGGTTTGGAACTCGTGACGGTTGGTGCAGTGACGGAGGCGAAAAGCGCAGGACCCGACGCCCGCGACAGCGAGCCCGATTCGCGTCGGGCAGTGTACCGATGGGGTGCCGTCTGCACGCTCGGTGTCATCGCGGGATACCTGGCGGTACTGCTGGCCAATGCGCGGCACTTCTACACCGACGACACCGAATCCCAGTACACCGGACTCTGGGTGGGACTGGGACGCGCGCTGCGTGACGGCACCTTCCCGGTGCTGGTGCCCGAGCGCTGGATGTCGGGCAACAACACGATGGATGATGCCGGCCTGTTCAACCCGCCGCAGCTGCTGATCGATCTGATCGCGCCGTCGGTCGACAACATGGCGGTGTACGCGACCGTCGTCAAACTGATCTTCGCGATCATCGCCGCGCTCGGTGTCTACCGGATCTGCCTGGTGTACGGCGCGCGGCCGGTGTGGTCCGCGGTCGCGGGTGTCGCGTTCCCGCTGTCGGGTTTCTTCCTGTTCTTCGACGAGGCCAGTTGGATGACCGCGCTCACCGGCACCGCTTGGCTGGTCCACGCCTGGGCGTCGTCGGTGCGCTACACCCGCGGTCTGGGCGGGCCGATCCCCGTCTTCATCTACCTCTACCTGGCCATCTCCACGCAGTACATCTTCCCGGCCGTGGAGGCGGCGCTCATGCTGCTCGCGGTCGCGGTGGGTGAGTTCGTCTACCAACGCAAATGGCAGCCGGTGGCGCGGTTGACCGTGGCCGCGACGGGTGCCGGTCTGGCCGGATTGCTGACCTTTCTGCCGAGCATGCTGTCGGCGAAGGTGACCTGGCGCGGCACCATGGAGATCAACAACGACCAGTTCTTGACGGTGCCATGGTCGGAATCGCTGAATGCCAGTCTGCCGAGCACATTGCCCGCGTTCACCTCCTGGTGGGGCTATATCCAGCCGATGCCGGTCACCTATATCGCCTGGTTCCTTATTCCGGCGTTGGCCTTCATCGACTGGCGGCGCGCCCGCGAATGCTGGCGCGAGCTCAGCGGGGTCGCACTGTTCGCGGTCATCATGCTGATGTGGAGTGCCGGACCGGGTTCGATCGGTCCGCTGCGCTGGCCGGTGCGTGTGCTGCCGATGCTCGCGCTCGGCCTGCTCGTGCTGGTCTGTGTGCTACTCGGGCGCTACGCCACCCTCCGTGATCTGAAAAGTCGCGGCGTCGCGGCCGCCCTGCTGATCGGTCTGCTGTGGGTGCGGTCCTTTTCCGCGGATCCGCACAATGTGGTCCGGCACGTACTGGCGGCCGCCGCGATCGGCGCGCTCGTCGCCGGGGTGGTCTGGCTGGGACGTAACCGGAGTCTGGCCACCGCGGGTGTGCTGACCATCGTCGCGATGTTCCCGATCGCGTTCTACCAGGTCAACGCCGCGCAGCCGACGCCGATGACATGGCATCTGCCGACCAACAGGTCCGAGGCGCAGGCCGCGTTCCCGGACTTTCCCGGTACCACGATCCAACTCGGCGAGCGCGGGCTGCTGCAGCGTGACGATATGAGACTCGACGGCGCCTACGGATCTCTGGTCTTCGGCAACTACGCCAAATCGCTCGAGCTGACCTATGTCAATGGCTACACCCCGACCGGTCACTTCTATTTCGGCGAACTGCTGTGCATGCGCTGGGACAGCAGCGTCTGCCCGGACGCGTATCGGCGGATGTTCGCGCCGGAGCCGACCACCGGCCGTCCCCTTGTCGATCTGATGAAGCTGGACCGGGTGGTGTTGCAGCGCGCCCTGTTCCCCGATGCGCGTAATCAGCAGGCACCGGAGGGCTGGAAGTGGGTCGACTATCCCGGCCATGAGCGCTACATCTCGGTGCTGGAACGCGTGGACGGTCCGATCTCGACGGTGAACGGCCGCGTCGCGGATGCGAAAAATGTGTCGGCTACATCGATTTCGGAGACCGATACCACCAGCCGGGTGCGGGTGTCCTCGGCCGATGGCGGCAAGGTGGTATTCGCGCGCCTCGGCTGGCCGGGTTACCGGGTGACCCTGAACGGTAAGCAGATCCCGATCACCACCGTGGCGAAGTCCTTTGTCGCCGTCGACATACCCGCGGGCACGCAGAACGCCGAACTGGTGCTGATCTGGCGGCCGCCGGGCTGGAAGATCGGCATCGGCACGACAGCGCTCGGCATCGCCGCCATCGGAGTGCTGCAGGTGCTGTGGGTGCGATCGCGGCGTCGGGATCCGGAGTTGCCGACGGCGGATTCGAGCCCCGGCGAGCCGGATCGTGAACTGGCGGACGTGGTCTCGTAGCGCTCTATCCACGCAGGCCCGATCGGAGGTGTCCCTCGACGAGTGCGCCCTGTAGGGTCTGGAACTCGTGGTGGAAAGCAGCGCCCCCGCCCGGCGGGACGTGTACAAATGGGGATTCATAACCGCACTCGGTGTGATCGCCGGATATGGTGCCGTCCTGCTGGCCAATGCCAGGCATTTCTACACCGATGACAGCGAGTCGCAGTACGGCCCACTGTGGGTGATGCTCGGCCGGTCCCTGCGTGACGGACAGTTCCCGGTGCTGGTCCCCGAGCACTGGATGGCGGGCAACTACGCCATCGAGGAGGCGGGCCTGCTGAATCCGCCGCAACTGCTGATCGATCTGATCGCGCCCTCGGTCGACAACATCGCGCTCTACACCACCGTGATCAAGCTGATCTTCGCGGTCGTCCTCGGGACCGGTGTGTACCGCATCTGCGTGGAGTACGGGGCGCGGCTGCCGTGGGCCGCCGTTGCGGGCGTGTCGATTCCGTTCACTGGTTGGCTGCTGTTCTTCGACGAGGCCAGTTGGTACACCGCCTTCACCGGTACCGCGTGGCTGGTGCACGCGTGGGCGTCCGGCGTGCGCTACGCACGGGGACGTGGCGGGCCGATCCCCACCTTCGTTTTCCTGTACCTGGCCATCTCGGTGCAATACATCTTCCCCGCGGTCGAGGCCGGGCTGATGATCGGCGCGGTGGCCGTGGGGGAGGTTGTCTACCAACGCAAGTGGCAGCCGTCGCTGCGACTGCTCGCGGTCGCGGGCTGCGCCGCGGTGGCCGGGCTGGCCACCTATCTGCCGAGCATGCTGTCGGCGAAGGTGACCTGGCGCGGCACGGCTCAGATCAATAACGACCAGTTCCTGACCGTGCCGTGGTCGGAATCGCTCAATGCCAGCCTGCCCAGCTCATTGCCCGCGTACAACTCCTGGTGGGGTTATGTGCAGCCGATGCCGGTGGTCTACATCGCCTGGTTCCTGATTCCGGCGCTGGCCTTCATCGACTGGCGCAAGGCGCGCGCGTCCTGGCGGGAGTTCAGTGCGATCGCGCTCGTCGCGCTGATGGCGCTGATGTGGACAGCGGGACCGGGCACCATCGGCCCGCTGCGCTGGCCCGCGCGGGTGTTGCCGATGCTGGCCCTCGGACTGCTGGTGCTGGTGTGCGTGCTGCTCGGACGCTTCGCCACCTTCGAGAATTGGCGTGGCCGCGGTATCGCGGCGGGTGTGCTGATCGGGCTGCTGTGGGTGCGCTCGTTCTCGGCGGCGCCGCGCGAGGTCGTCTGGCATGTGGTGGCGGCGGTCGGAATCGCCGTGCTCGGCGCGGCCGTCGTGTGGCTCGGGATGAAGAAAGGCATGGCCGCGGCCTGCGTGTTGACCATCGTTTCGGTGTTCCCGATCGCCTTTCTCCAGGTGCATGCGGCACAGCCGACGCCGATGAGCTGGAACCTGCCCGAGCAGCGGTCGCAGATGAAGGCCGCGTTTCCCGAATTTCGGGGCACCACCCTGCAATTGGCCGATCGCGGGCTGATCCGGCCGGAGGATCGTTCGTTGCGGGGCGCGTACGGATCGCTGGTCTTCGGTAACTACGCCAAGGATCTGGAGAAGACCTACGTCAGCGGCTATACGCCCAACGGGCACTTCTGGTTCGGTGAGATGCTGTGCATGCGCTGGGACACCAGCGTCTGCCCCGACGCCTTCCGGCGGGCCTTCGCGACGGAGCCCACTACCGGCAGGACGATCGTCGACCTGATGAAGGTGGATCGGGTGGTGCTGCAGAAGGCGCTTTACCCGGACGCGCGCAATCAACCCGCACCATCTGGCTGGCAGTGGGTCGACTACCCGGGCCACGACCAGTACATCGCGGTGCTCGAGCGAGTGGGTGGGCTGCTGTCCACCCAGAACGGCCGCGTGTCGGCGGTCTCCGGTGGCACCGCGACGTCGGTGTCGGAATCGGAGCTGACCAGCCGGGTTCGCGTGAGTTCGGATAGTGGTGGCCGCGTGGTCTTCGCACGGCTGGGCTGGCCGGGCTATCAGGTGAAGCTGAACGGCCGCACGATCCCCTTCGACGTGGTCGCGAAAACCTTTGTCGCCGTGGATATTCCGGCCGGCACCAAGAACGGCGACCTGGAGCTGACCTGGCGGCCGCCGGGGTGGAAGATCGGCGGGGTCGCGATGCTGCTCGGGCTGTTCGGAATCGGCGCATTGCAATGGATATTCGTACGCGGTCGCGAGCGTGATGAGGACGCGACGCTGACCGAACTGCCGGTGACCGCCACGGTCCCGGAGCCCGATCTGGCGGGAGTATCTCGTTGACAGCTGACCAGCAGGCCGAATTCACGGCGGACCATGCGGGTGCGACCGGCGCCGAGGATCCGGGTCTGCTGCTGCGGCTGGTGCGTCGGCAGGAGATCGCCTTCGCGATGGTCGGTGCGTTCAATACCGCGCTCGGTATGGGACTGACCGTGCTGTGGCTATCGGTGCTCGGCAGTAATGTGCCGCCCGCGATCGCGGTGGTCGCCGCCTATGCCGTCAGCATCGTCATCGCTTTCGTACTGCATCGCACGCTGGTCTTCCGAGTGCGCGGACATATGCTGCGCGACTTCGTCCGCTTCGTGGCGGTCAATTCCGGTGGGCTGCTGATGAACATCGCACTGCTGTCGCTGGCCGTCTCGGTGCTGCATCTGCCGAGCAGACCGGCCGCGGTGGTGGTCATGGGTCTGGTCGCCATCGCCAGCTTCTTCGGGCATCGCTACATCTCGTTCCACCGGGCGCCCGTGCCCGAGCCGCCATCGGCCGGTTCGGGTGCGGAACGGACCTAGGCGCCGGGTAAGTTATCGATCATGCCGGAGGAAACCGCCTTGGACGCCACCCTGTTGAGCCTGCTCGCCTGCCCGCAGGACAAGGGTCCGCTGCTGTTGGTCCGCGACGACAAGGGCGCCACCGCCCTCTACAACCCGCGCCTGCGCCGTGCCTACCCGATCGAGAACGGCATTCCGGTGCTGCTGATCGATGAGGCCCGCGATGTCACCGACGCCGAGCACGCGGCCTTCACCAGTCAGCACGCCGACGCCTGAGCGGCCATCCGCTCGGTGGCGCACGATAGCGTGCGCCACCGCGAATTACGATGCGGGAGTATCGATTTCACCGGTGAGATAGCGCTGCAGCGTGGGGGCGACGGCCGCGACCAGTTCAGGACCCGGCATCGAGGCCAGCGGTTCTATCTCCAGAATCTTGCGCGCGACCAGCACGCCGATCATCTGCGTACCCACCAGCGCGACTCGGGCACGGCCGTCGTCTTCGGGCTCAGCGATCCGCATCCGTACTCGTTCCAGGACGACATCCAGGACAAACGTCCTGGCCAGCGTGATATCGCCGCCCGCGAGAATGCTGCGCACCGCCGCGACGATCCCGGGGCCTGCGGGGGAGTCCCACACCGCGAGCACCGAGCCGAGAATGGTTTCGCCGAGCCGATCCAGCGGCGCGGCCTCGATCCGGCGCAGTGTGGCCTCTGGATCGATCGGGAACTCGACCACCGCGGCGAACAGTTGCTGTTTGGTCCCGAAATAGTGGTGGACCAGCGCGGGATCGACCCCGGCGTCGGCGGCGACGGCGCGGATCGAGGTCTTGTCGAAACCGATATCGGCGAAGCGGGCGCGGGCGGCCGCGAGGATTTCCGCACGGGTGTCGGAGCGACCCGGTCGGCGACCGGAGCGGGTGCCCCGGTCGCCGTTGGTCGTCGTGTCCTGGGCGATCGGGTTCTCGGCCGTCACGCGGTCCGCCGTCGTAGCGTGGCTGCGCCCAGGCAGAGCGCGACGACCGCGAATCCGGCAACGACTGCCAGGTCACGCAGCATCTGACCGGTGACATCCGGATGCGTCGAAACCTGTTGCAGCGCATCGACCGCATAGCTCAACGGCATCACATTGCTGATCGCCTCCAACCAGCCGGGCAACTGTCCACGCGGAACAAGCAAGCCGCACAGGAAGATCTGCGGCGCGACCACCACCGGCATGAATTGCACGGCCTGGAATTCGGTGCGCGCGAAGGCACTTGCCAATAGCCCGAGTGCGACGCCGCAGACCGCGTCGATCATGGCGATCACCACAACCCAGACCGGACTGCCCGCCGAATTCAGGCCGAGCAGCCCGAAGGAGACCAGGCAGGCCACCGCCGCCTGCGCCGCCGCGGCCACCGAGAAGGCGGTGCCGTATCCGGCGAGCAGATCGAGTTTCGACAGCGGTGTGGTCAGCAGCCGCTCCAAGGTGCCGGAGGTGCGTTCACGCTGCATGGCGATCGCGGTGATCAAGAACATCACGATGAACGGCAGGATGCCGAGCATGCTCATACCGACGCGATCGAATATCGGGACGGGGTTGAACGGGTTGGGCGGGGTGTCCTTGTAGATGAAGTAGAGCAGCGCCATCAGGACCGCCGGAACCACGAGAATCATTGCGACAGTGCGGTGGTCGTTGCGCAGCTGACGCAGGATGCGTCCGGTCGTCGCGGCATAGGGACGCAGTGTCGGCGTCCGGCGGCGAGGTACGAGGGTGGTGGTCATGCCGCACGTCCCATCGTGATCAGAGTGAGGAAGGCTTGTTCGAGGTTCTGCTCACCGGTTTCGGCGCGCAGTTCATCGGGGCTGAGCTCGGCGAGCAGGTCACCCTCGCGCATCAGCAGCAGTTTGTCGCAGTGCTCGGCCTCGTCCATCACATGGCTCGAGACCAGCAGCGTCGTTCCGTTCGCGGCCAATTCGTGGAACTGCTTCCACAGGTCGACGCGCAGTACCGGATCCAGGCCGACCGTCGGCTCGTCCAGGATCAGCACCTCCGGCTGCGCGACCAAGGCGCAGGCCAGAGACGCGCGGGTCTCCTGGCCGCCGGAGAGTTCGTCGCCGCGCTGGTGGGCGTGATCCAGCAGGCCGACTGCGCCGATGGCCTCGTCGATGTCGTCGCGGTCGCGGCCGTAGAGCGCGGCGAAGTAGGCGACGTTCTCACGCACGCTGATATCGCGGTAGATGCTCGGTGCCTGGGTCACGTAACCGATCCGATGCCGCAGTTCCGCCGAGCCCGCGGGCAGTCCCAGCGCAGAGATCTCGCCGGACGCCACGATCTGGGTGCCGACGATGCTGCGCATGAGCGTGGTCTTGCCACATCCCGATGGACCGAGCAGTCCGGTGATGGAACCGCGCGGGATGGTCAGCGAGATGTTGTGTAGGACTTCGCGGCCGCCGCGGCGCACGGTGAGGTTGCGAACCTCGACGGCATGGGATGAGTGCAGGTCCGTCATGGGACGCCTCAATTCATCGAGTGTTGAATTCACTGTGTGATGAATTTAGCGCGATCTGGTTCTCGGGGCAAGACCCGTCAGTGGTGATGTGCCGGTGTTCCGGCCGACTGACCGGGCTCGACCACGACAAACTGGCCCATCATGCCCTGGTCCTCATGCCAGAGCAGGTGGCAGTGATACATGTACGGCGAGTTCGGATCGGCGGGTCCGTCGAACCGCATGGCGAGCTTCGCGCTGGCATTCGGCGGCAGGAAGATGGTGTCCTTCGGTCCGGTCAGTGCGGCGGGTGGCGGTGCGCCGTTCAGTTCGAGCACGCGGAACTGCACATCGTGAATGTGGAAGTTGTGCGGCATGCCGTCGTTGTTGTGCACCATCCAGGTTTCGGCGGTGCCCCTGGTGACCGTCAGATCGATCCGATCCATCGCCATCGGGCTGCCGTTGATGCCACTCAGATTCAGTTCGAAGTTTCGTTCGCGCACCGAATCGGAGCCATCCGGTGTGGACGGATGCGCCAGTGCCGCAGGCAATTCCGGCGAAGGCCGCAATGTCGATGCCGCACGCAGTTCGAGGATGTCGAAGCTGTCGTCGCCGCCCGCGAATCGCTGCGTCCAGAAGTCCAGTCCCGCATCGAGTTTCGTGCTGCGCAGCACGGTCCGTTCGCCGGGCCGCACGCGAACCACGATTTCCGCGCGTTCGCCCGGTGACAGCCGCACCCGATCGAGCGCGACAGGGCGTTCCAGCAGCCCGCCGTCGGTGCCGACCAGCGAGAAGCGGCGATCATCGGCGAAGCCGAAGGTGTATACCCGCGCCGTCGAAGCGTTGAGCAGACGCAATCGCACGAGCTCATCGCCGATATTCCGATACGGCGTCAGGGTTCCGTTCACCATGGTCCGGTCGCCGAGGAACCCGACGTCGCGGAACATGCCGTGCGACGAATCGAACTGATTGCCACGGAATTTCACGTCCTGGACGATGACGGGCAGATCGTCGACACCATAGTTGTTCGGTAGCGAAAGTCCTTCGGAAACTTCGTCATCGAGCAGGAAAAGGCCCGCAAGCCCACGCCGGACATGTTGTTCGGTCGTGCCGTGCGGATGCGGGTGGTACCAGAGCGTGGCGGCGGGCTGGTCCACGGTCCAATGCGGTGTCCAGGTGCCACCGGCCTGCACCATCTGGTGTGGCCCGCCGTCCATCGCCGCGGGCAGATGCATTCCGTGCCAGTGCACCGTCGACCGCTCCGAAAGATTGTTCCGGACTTCGACTTCCACCTTTTCCCCGCGCCGCGCCC
The DNA here is from genome assembly GCF_050942345.1 of Nocardia pseudovaccinii. Taxonomy (NCBI): domain Bacteria; kingdom Bacillati; phylum Actinomycetota; class Actinomycetes; order Mycobacteriales; family Nocardiaceae; genus Nocardia; species Nocardia pseudovaccinii. The sequence goes on along the minus strand of NZ_CP192074.1, from coordinate 6,919,263 downwards.
GCAGCGTCGGTCCGAGATAGTCCCCGTTGAACCCCCACGTCGCAGTCGTCTGCCCTGCTCGGAATTCCTTTTGCCCCGAACGCATTTCGAGTTCGAAGACACGCGTGCCATCCGCTCGCACCCGGGACTGCGCCAGCGGCGGAATCGCGAGCTCATTGCTGAACTCGCCGCTGCCGACAGTAGATACGGACGCACTGCCGTACACCCACGTGACGCAGCCGCCGACAGATAGCAGCACCACCGCCGCGACCGCCGTGACGATCAAGAGCAACCGCCGCAACCACCGCGGCCGGGAAACCGAAGACATGCCGCCGACGGTATGGATCACCAGCCCCCGGCCACATCCGGGAGCGTCCCCATTTCACCCCTGATCCCGCTGTGTGTCCCACGTCACACCGCATGGCTGTCACGTCCGGCGGCGGTGCTTTGTCCGATGGTCGTCACCAACCAGCAAACCTGCCCCGGTGACACCGACCATGGGAGCAAGCCATGACAACGCATCGGATCGTCGTACTCGGCGCGGGCTACACCGGCATGCTGGCCGCTATCCGGCTGGCCCGGCGAACCCGCAAACTCGACGTCGAGATCACCATCGTCAACCCGTCCGCCCGCTTCACCGAGCGGCTGCGCATGCACCAGGTCGCCGCGGGCCAGGAGTTGGCCGATAACCGGATCCCGGAGATCCTGGCGGGATCGGGGGTCGAATTCGTCCAGGGCTGGGCGACTTCCATCGATCCCGAGGCGCAGCGAGTGTATGTCGACGGCACCGGCACACTGCACTACGACGAGCTGATCTACGCGCTCGGCAGTAGCACCGACACCAGCATCGTGCCCGGCGCCGCCGATCACGCCTGGACCCTGAACGATCCGCGCACCGTGCACCGCTTCTCCGAACACCTTGCGGTGGTCGCGGCCGGTGCCGGCACCATCGCGGTCTGCGGCGGCGGTCTGACCGGCATCGAGGCGGCGGCCGAAATCGCCGAGAGCTACCCGGGCCTGCGCGTCACCCTGATCAGCAGCACCGAACCGGGCGCGATGATGGGCGACAAGGCCCGCGCCTACCTGAACAGGGCGCTCGATCGGCTCGGCGTGGCACGCAAGGTCGGCCATGCGGTCACCAAGGTGCTGCCGGATGCGGTCGAACTCGCCGACGGCGAACTGGTTTCGGCCGATCTGACCCTCTGGACCACCGGTGTCCGCGTCTCGCCACTTGCCGCCCAGTCCGGCATCGAAACCGATGCGCGCGGGCTGATCGTGGTCGATCCGACCCTGCGGTCGGTTTCGCACCCGAACATCCACGCCGTCGGCGACGCCGCCGCGGTGCGCCAGGCCTGGGGTCAGATCCACGGCACCTGCCAGTCCGGTCTGCCGACCGCCGCCTACGCCGCCGACTCCATCGCGCGGCAGCTGAGGGGCAAGACCGTCGAGCCGTTCCGGTTCGGTTACTTCCATCAGCCCGTCAGCCTGGGGCGCAAGGATGCGGTCATCCAGTTCACCAAGGCCGACGACACCCCTGGCCGGTTCTACCTGACCGGACGAGCGGCCGTCTTGTACAAGGAAGGGGTGAGCAGCAGCCCGGTGCCGAGCTTCAAGCTGAGCAAGAAGATGACGGTCTCGGTCCAGCTGTCCAAGGGCGGCAAATCCACGCGTCGGACCGCATGAACCGGCCCGGATCAGCCGTCCGCCAACCAGGCGGGCGGTTTCCGCGTTCGTCCGGAAAGTTGGATTGCCAAATCCGGACTTGCCCTAGGAGCATGGTCCAGATGGTCGACGCCACGCCCGCGCAGGATCCATTCATCGAACACCGGCGGCTGCTCTTTTCCACCGCCTACCGGATGCTGGGCACCGTCACCGATGCCGAAGACATCCTCCAGGACACCTGGCTGAAGTGGAATGAAACCGATCAGTCGACGGTCCAGCATCCCAAGTCCTATCTGGTGCGCACGGTCACCAACCTGTCGTTGAACCGGCTCACCTCGGCCAGGGCCAAACGCGAAACCTACGTCGGCCCTTGGCTTCCCGAACCCCTGCTGACCTCACCGAATATCGCCGAGGAGACCGAGTTGGCCGACACCGTCTCCACCGCGATGCTGGTGGTCCTGGAGACCTTGAATCCGGTGGAACGCGCGGTCTTCCTGCTGCGCGAGGTGTTCGGCTACAGCCACGCCGAGATCGCCGACACCCTCGACAAGCCCGAGGCCACCGTCCGGCAGATCGCGCATCGGGCCCGCTCACATGTGCAGTCCCGCCGCCCGCGCTTCGATACCGATAAGGCCGAGCGCACCCACATCACCGAACAGTTCATGGCCGCCTGCGCCGGTGGTGATCTCAATGCCCTGATGGGTCTGCTCGCCCCCGATGTCACCTCGTGGTCCGATGGCGGCGGGGTGGTCACCGCGGCCCGGCGTCCGCTGTACGGACCGGATCATGTGGCGCGCTGGGTTCTCGGCGTACTCGCCAAGCCGTCGGTCGCGGGCATCGTCCTCGAACCAGCACATATCAACGGCGAACTCGGGGCGCTCGCGCGCATCGACGGAAACCCGGTCGCGGCGTTCACCTACGACATCATCGACGGCCACATCCACAACCTGCGCTTCCAGGTGAACCCGAGCAAGCTCAAGGGGCTCTACATGGGGACCGACGTGATCGGATGACCAGTTCGGCGTGTTGCTTTACGATCCTGCCGTGACCAGCCAGACCACGGAACCGAATGTGGACGGAGGACAGGTTCGGGTTTCCACCCTGGAGTTGTTCTTCGATCTCGTCTTCGTCTTCACCATCACCCAGCTCACTCACGTCTTCACCCACCATCCCGGCTGGGAGGCGCTGGCTCAGGTGGTGGTGCTGTTCGGGGTCATCTGGTGGATGTACAGCGGCTACGTCTGGCTCACCAACGAAGTGGCGCCGAGCAATTCGCAGCGCCGCACGCTGCTGTTGATCGGCATGTTCGGATTCTTCGTGCTCGCGCTGGCGATCCCGGACGCGTTCCACGGCACGGGTCTCGCCTTCGGTCTCGGCTACGTCCTGGTCAACACGGTGCACACGGCGCTGTTCTGGGTCAGTGGCGGCACCTCGGCGAGCCAGGCGATCAAACGCATCGCGCCACTGAACGCGCTCGCGGCGGCGCTCGTGCTCGCGGGCGGCTTCGTGCACGGCTGGTGGCAGTACCTGTGCTGGGGTCTGGCATTCGCGGTGCAGGTGCTGAGTCCGTACCTGGTCGACACCCGCGATTTCGTGGTGCGGGCCAGCCATTTCTGCGAGCGCAACGGGCTGGTGATCATCGTCGCCATCGGTGAGTCGGTGGTCGCGATCGGTCTGGGCCTGGCGGGGGAGAAGCTGACCGTGCCGCTGACCGCCACCGTCGCGCTCGGACTCTGCCTGGCCTATGTGCTGTGGTGGGCTTATTTCGGGATCGATGACGACCGTGGCGAGCATGCGCTGGCCGCGGTCCCGGATCGGGAACGCTCCCGTCCCGCGGTGCTCGCCTACGGTTACGCGCTCTACCCGCTGCTGATCGGCATCACCGTCACCGCGGCGGGCATCAATATGACCATCGCGCACGGCAACGAACCTGCCTCCATCGCCGCCGCGTCCGCGCTCTCCGGCGGCGTCGCGCTGTACTTCTTCGGCCAGTTCTGTTTCCGGCTCGCCCTCGGTCTGCCGCGCCCGTGGTCGCGACTGCTCGCCGCCGCCGCGGTGTCCGCGACCATCCCGATCGGCATCGCGTGGGTCGCCTGGGCACAGCTCGCGGTGCTGGTCGCGGTCGGCTATGCCGCCGTGATCATCGACGATCTCGTCACGCTGCGCTCGGGCCAGCACAGTCGCTACGTCTGACTTTCGGGAACAATGGAGAGTCGTGCGTAACGAGGAACTGGCGGTCGAACCACCCGCCGCGGCTCGCCGACTGCTCGGCTCGACGCTGTGGTCCGGACCGGTCGGCGTGCGAATCGTCGAGGTCGAGGCATATGGCGGCGACCCGGCCGGACCGTGGCCGGATCCCGCATCGCATTCCGGACGCGGGCGGACCAAGCGCAATGCGGTGATGTTCGGGCCCGCCGGCGTGCTGTACGTCTACCTCAGTTACGGCATGCACATGTGCGTGAACGTGACCAGCGGTCCGGACGGCACCGCGAGTGCGGTACTCATCCGGTCGGGCGAGGTGATCGCAGGGTCGGACACGGTCAGGGAGCGACGACCCGCGGCCCGCACGGACGCCGATTTGGCAAGGGGCCCTGGGAATCTCGGCAGCGCGCTCGGAATAACGCTGAGCGACTACGGAACTCCACTCTTCGACCCTGCCTCGCCGATCCGGTTGGAGCTGAACGGCGCGATCGACCCCGCCGAGATTTCCGACGGACCGCGCGTCGGGGTCAGCAGCGCAGCGGATGTGCCGTGGCGATTCTGGCTCGCATCGCCTGCGGTCTCGGTCTATCGGCGCAGCCCGCGTGCCCCGATCGAAGCGGTATAACACCAGGTCACATGAATCCTAGGGATCGGCGATGAGTTTTCGGGGCGGTGTCCGTCCTATCTGTTGAACGCGCTCCACCCGGCGCGACCGACCCGAAGGAAAGACAGATGACCGCCATCGCCCCCGCCGCCCCGATCACCGCCGCTGCCACCGTCGCCCACCGCCCCGGCAAGACGATGACTATCGCGCTCTGGACCGTGCAGGTCCTGCTCGCGCTGTTCCTCATCATCGCCTCCGCCGCCCCGAAGCTGCTCGGCGCACACGCGGCGGTCGAATCCTTCGACACGATCGGCTGGGGCCAGTGGTTCCGCTACTTCACCGGCGTAGTCGAACTCGCCGGTGGCATCGGCCTGCTGGTGCCCCGCCTGACCGGCCCCGCGGCCGTCGGCCTGACCATCACCATGGTCTGCGCCGCACTGACCCAGGTGTTCCTGCTCGGCGCACCCGCCCTGGCGCCGTTCCCATTGGTGCTCGGCGTGGTGTTCGTCTGGATCGCCTGGCAGCGGCGCGACGGCATCATCGCGGTGCGGGAGCTGCTGGCTCGCTGAACATCTGAACAACGCACACGATCGGCAGACCGCGGTCTGCCGATCGTCGTGGCATTCACCGAAAATCATTCGCCCTGCGTGGCGGCGCACGGCGACACTGAGGGCCATGCCGGTCGCGGGGACCGGTGCGGAAAGATGGGAAAGCGTGAGCGAACGAAGTGAGCGAACCATGTGTCAGCGCGCATCGCGCACGCTGGAGCCGAGCGCCAGCGAGGCGGAGGCGTGAGCGGCGACATCATCGACGAACTGACCTGGCGCGGACTGATCGCGCAGTCCACCGACCTGGACGCCCTGCGCGCGGCGGCGTCCGCCGGGCCGCTGACCCTGTATGCCGGTTTCGATCCCACCGCGGCCAGCCTGCACGCCGGACATCTGGTCCCGCTGCTGGCGCTGAAGCGGTTCCAGCGCGCGGGCCATCGCCCGATCGTGCTGGCCGGTGGTGCCACGGGACTCATCGGCGATCCGCGCGACGTGGGCGAACGCACCATGAATTCGACCGATACCGTCGCGGAATGGGCGGGCCGGATCCGTTCACAGCTCGAGCGCTTCGTCGACCTCGACGACTCACCCACCGGCGCGATCATCGCCAACAACATGGACTGGACCGGCCAGCTGTCGACCGTGGACTTCCTGCGCGATATCGGCAAGCACTTCTCGGTCAACGTCATGCTGGCCCGCGACACCATCAAGCGCCGCCTGGACGGTGAGGGCATCTCCTACACCGAATTCAGCTACATGTTGCTGCAGGCCAACGACTACCTGCAGTTGCGCCGCAATTACGGCTGCACACTGCAGGTCGGTGGTTCGGATCAATGGGGCAACATCATCGCCGGTGTCGAGCTGAACCGGCGCGTCGACGGTGCGGCGGTGCACGCGCTGACCGTGCCGCTCGTTACCTCGGCCGACGGCAAGAAGTTCGGCAAGTCGACCGGCGGCGGCAGCCTGTGGCTCGATCCGGAAATGACCAGCCCGTACGCCTGGTACCAGTACTTCGTGAATACCGCCGATGCCGATGTCGTGCGGTACCTGCGCTGGTTCACCTTCTTGTCCCGCCAAGAGTTGGCCGAGCTGGAACTGGCCACGGCCGAGCGTCCGCACGCACGGGAAGCCCAGCGCAAGCTGGCCGAGGAAATGACGAATCTGGTGCACGGCGAAGCGAATACCCGGGCCGTGCAGCTGGCTAGTCAGGCCCTGTTCGGACGAGCGGATCTGCGTGAACTCGATGAGCCGACGTTGTCGGCAGCCCTGCGTGAAGCCGCTGTCGACGGCACGGTCGCCGAGGTCGGTGTCGGTGAACCGAGCACGATCGTCGATCTGCTGGTCGCCACCGGACTGTCGGAGAGCCGCGGCGCCGCACGGCGTGCGGTGAACGAAGGCGGAGCGTCGGTGAACAACGAGCGGATCTCGGATCTGGAATGGACGCCCGCCGATGCCGACTACCTGCACGGACGGTGGTTGGTGCTGCGCCGAGGAAAGCGGAACTTCGCGGGCGTACTGCGGGCGGGCGCATAAAGATCACGTGGCTCGGGTCACATTCGCGTGGCCCGAGCCCGTTCTTTGGGGTGTCAGACGGCGTCTGACCTGCGAAATGACATGCGTGTAGTGCGGATTTGACTCGACGTTCTCCGCCGCGTAACTTTGTCCAAGTCAGAGCGACACGGACACCGACCCGGAGCCCAAAGCGCAGCGGAAACGTTGAGCACAGTGGCCTGGGAAACGAGGTAGGACGAGGAGCGCCTGGCGATCAGCGTTGCCGGATCGGACGAGCGGACTTGACTCTGCGCGGGCGGTTGGCTAGGCTAGGACAGTTGCCTCAACAAGCCCCCCGAGAGAATCTGGGGTCCAGTTGTGTGCGTGTGTTCTTTGAGAACTCAATAGTGTGTCGATGAATGTCAGTGCCAATTATTTATTGGTTCCGGTCCTTTCATACCCCCGTGTGGTGAGGGCTGGACATTTAGTCAGCAAATTTTTTTGCTGGCGTTTGATTTTGCCAAGGTTTTCGGACTCTGGTTAATTCTTCTGATTGCGCCCTTTTTTTGGGGTGTGGTTGAGAGTCTTCAACGGAGAGTTTGATCCTGGCTCAGGACGAACGCTGGCGGCGTGCTTAACACATGCAAGTCGAGCGGTAAGGCCCTTCGGGGTACACGAGCGGCGAACGGGTGAGTAACACGTGGGTGATCTGCCCTGTACTTCGGGATAAGCCTGGGAAACTGGGTCTAATACCGGATATGACCATGGGATGCATGTCTTGTGGTGGAAAGATTTATCGGTGCAGGATGGGCCCGCGGCCTATCAGCTTGTTGGTGGGGTAATGGCCTACCAAGGCGACGACGGGTAGCCGACCTGAGAGGGTGACCGGCCACACTGGGACTGAGACACGGCCCAGACTCCTACGGGAGGCAGCAGTGGGGAATATTGCACAATGGGCGGAAGCCTGATGCAGCGACGCCGCGTGAGGGATGACGGCCTTCGGGTTGTAAACCTCTTTCGACAGGGACGAAGCGTGAGTGACGGTACCTGTAGAAGAAGCACCGGCCAACTACGTGCCAGCAGCCGCGGTAATACGTAGGGTGCGAGCGTTGTCCGGAATTACTGGGCGTAAAGAGCTTGTAGGCGGTTCGTCGCGTCGATCGTGAAAACCTACCGCTCAACGGTGGGCTTGCGGTCGATACGGGCGGACTAGAGTACTTCAGGGGAGACTGGAATTCCTGGTGTAGCGGTGAAATGCGCAGATATCAGGAGGAACACCGGTGGCGAAGGCGGGTCTCTGGGAAGTAACTGACGCTGAGAAGCGAAAGCGTGGGTAGCGAACAGGATTAGATACCCTGGTAGTCCACGCCGTAAACGGTGGGTACTAGGTGTGGGTTTCCTTCCACGGGATCCGTGCCGTAGCTAACGCATTAAGTACCCCGCCTGGGGAGTACGGCCGCAAGGCTAAAACTCAAAGGAATTGACGGGGGCCCGCACAAGCGGCGGAGCATGTGGATTAATTCGATGCAACGCGAAGAACCTTACCTGGGTTTGACATACACCAGAAACACCTAGAGATAGGTGCCCCCTTGTGGTTGGTGTACAGGTGGTGCATGGCTGTCGTCAGCTCGTGTCGTGAGATGTTGGGTTAAGTCCCGCAACGAGCGCAACCCTTATCTTATGTTGCCAGCGCGTTATGGCGGGGACTCGTGAGAGACTGCCGGGGTCAACTCGGAGGAAGGTGGGGACGACGTCAAGTCATCATGCCCCTTATGTCCAGGGCTTCACACATGCTACAATGGCCGGTACAGAGGGCTGCGATACCGTGAGGTGGAGCGAATCCCTTAAAGCCGGTCTCAGTTCGGATCGGGGTCTGCAACTCGACCCCGTGAAGTTGGAGTCGCTAGTAATCGCAGATCAGCAACGCTGCGGTGAATACGTTCCCGGGCCTTGTACACACCGCCCGTCACGTCATGAAAGTCGGTAACACCCGAAGCCGGTGGCCTAACCCCTTGTGGGAGGGAGCCGTCGAAGGTGGGATTGGCGATTGGGACGAAGTCGTAACAAGGTAGCCGTACCGGAAGGTGCGGCTGGATCACCTCCTTTCTAAGGAGCACTTCTGCACGGCACCCCGAAGAGTCGGGGATGGTAAACGCTGGTGCCAGAGACCGTTTCGGAAACATATGTTTTCCGGCGGATGCTCATGGGTGGAACGCTGACAGGTTCATCGCATCAGATCGGAGCCGAGTCTTCGATCGCGGTGAATATATCGACACACTGTTGGGTCCTGAGAGAACAGACGTTCTTTCCAGGCAAGATAACGATCCGCTCGGGTTTTCTGTGAAACCGCCAGTGATTCTGGTCAGGTCCTGAAGTTCAATTCGGTGCGGGTGTGTTGTTTGAGAACTGCACAGTGGACGCGAGCATCTTTGTTTGTAAGTGTTTAAGAGCGTACGGTGGATGCCTTGGCACCAGGAGCCGATGAAGGACGTAGGAGGCTGCGATAAGCCTCGGGGAGCTGTCAACCGAGCTGAGATCCGAGGATTTCCGAATGGGGAAACCCAGCACGAGTGATGTCGTGTTACCCGCATCTGAATATATAGGGTGTGTGGAGGGAACGTGGGGAAGTGAAACATCTCAGTACCCACAGGAAGAGAAAACAATAGTGATTCCGTGAGTAGTGGCGAGCGAAAGCGGATGAGGCTAAACCAGGAGCATGTGATAGACGGCAGTTGTTGTGTTCTTGGGGTTGTGGGGCTCACTTTCTCGATTCTGCCGAGTCGAGCGACAGTCAGAAAAGTGCGTGTTAGTCGAAGTGGTCTGGAACGGCCCGCCATAGACGGTGATAGTCCGGTAGGTGAAAATGCGTGCTCTGTTGTAGTGGGTGCCCGAGTAGCAGCGGGCCCGTGAAATCTGCTGTGAATCTGCCGGGACCACCCGGTAAGCCTGAATACTCCCTGGTGACCGATAGCGGACTAGTACCGTGAGGGAAAGGTGAAAAGTACCCCGGGAGGGGAGTGAAATAGTACCTGAAACCGTGCGCTTACAATCCGTCAGGGCCTGCGAGTGACTTTGTTGCTGTGGGTGATGGCGTGCCTTTTGAAGAATGAGCCTGCGAGTTAGTGGCATGTGGCGAGGTTAACCCGTGTGGGGTAGCCGTAGCGAAAGCGAGTCCGAATAGGGCGTTTGAGTCGCGTGTTCTAGACCCGAAGCGGAGTGATCTACCCATGGCCAGGGTGAAGCGACGGTAAGACGTCGTGGAGGCCCGAACCCACTTAGGTTGAAAACTGAGGGGATGAGCTGTGGGTAGGGGTGAAAGGCCAATCAAACTCCGTGATAGCTGGTTCTCCCCGAAATGCATTTAGGTGCAGCGTCACGTGTTTCACACCGGAGGTAGAGCTACTGGATGGTCTAGGGGGCCTACAAGCTTACCGAAATCAGCCAAACTCCGAATGCCGGTGTGTGAGAGCGTGGCAGTGAGACTGCGGGGGATAAGCTTCGTAGTCGAGAGGGAAACAGCCCAGATCGCCGGCTAAGGCCCCTAAGCGTGTACTAAGTGGAAAAGGATGTGGAGTCGCGAAGACAACCAGGAGGTTGGCTTAGAAGCAGCCATCCTTGAAAGAGTGCGTAATAGCTCACTGGTCAAGTGATTCTGCGCCGACAATGTAGCGGGGCTCAAGTACACCGCCGAAGCCGCGGCATTCACACAATACATCCGCCATAGATTACGGTTTGTGGTGCAGTGGTGTGGATGGGTAGGGGAGCGTCCTACAGCCATGGAAGCAGCAGCGTGAGCTAGTTGTGGAGGCTGTGGGAGTGAGAATGCAGGCATGAGTAGCGAAAGACGAGTGAGAAACTCGTCCGCCGAATGACCAAGGGTTCCTGGGCCAGGTTAATCCGCCCAGGGTGAGTCGGGACCTAAGGCGAGGCCGACAGGCGTAGTCGATGGACAACGGGTTGATATTCCCGTACCCGTGTATCCGCGCCCAATGGCGAATCAGTGGTGCTAAGTATCCAAAAGCGGACCTATCACCTTCGGGTGAAGAGAAGTGGCTGCATACGACCCCTGCTGTAGTAGTCAAGCGATGGGGTGACGCAGGAAGGTAGCTGGGCCAGGTAATGGTTGTCCTGGTGTAAGCCTGTAGGGAGAACGGTAGGTAAATCCGCCGTTCATATATCCTGAGAGGTGATGCGTAGCCGATTGAGGTGAATTCAGTGATCCTATGCTGCCGAGAAAAGCCTCTAGTGAGTTGGTACACGGCCCGTACCCCAAACCGACACAGGTGGTCAGGTAGAGAATACTGAGGCGATCGAGAGAACTGTGGTTAAGGAACTCGGCAAAATGCCCCCGTAACTTCGGGAGAAGGGGGACCATGTCTGGTGAACGGATTTACTCCGGGAGCTGGGGGTGGTCGCAGAGACCAGAGAGAAGCGACTGTTTACTAAAAACACAGGTCCGTGCGAAGTCGTAAGACGATGTATACGGACTGACGCCTGCCCGGTGCCGGAAGGTTAAGAGGACCGGTTAGCCAGTAATGGCGAAGCTGAGAATTTAAGCCCCGGTAAACGGCGGTGGTAACTATAACCATCCTAAGGTAGCGAAATTCCTTGTCGGGTAAGTTCCGACCTGCACGAATGGCGTAACGACTTCTCTGCTGTCTCAACCACAGACTCGGCGAAATTGCATTACGAGTAAAGATGCTCGTTACGCGCGGCAGGACGAAAAGACCCCGGGACCTTCACTATAGCTTGGTATTGGTGTTCGGTACGGTTTGTGTAGGATAGGTGGGAGACTGTGAAGCGGGCACGCCAGTGTTTGTGGAGTCATCGTTGAAATACCACTCTGATCGTATTGGACCTCTAACCTCGGGCCATGATCTGGTTCAGGGACAGTGCCTGGTGGGTAGTTTAACTGGGGCGGTTGCCTCCTAAAATGTAACGGAGGCGCCCAAAGGTTCCCTCAGCCTGGTTGGCAATCAGGTGTCGAGTGCAAGTGCACAAGGGAGCTTGACTGTGAGAGTGACAGCTCGAGCAGGGACGAAAGTCGGGACTAGTGATCCGGCACCGGCAAGTGGAAGCGGTGTCGCTCAACGGATAAAAGGTACCCCGGGGATAACAGGCTGATCTTCCCCAAGAGTCCATATCGACGGGATGGTTTGGCACCTCGATGTCGGCTCGTCGCATCCTGGGGCTGGAGTAGGTCCCAAGGGTTGGGCTGTTCGCCCATTAAAGCGGCACGCGAGCTGGGTTTAGAACGTCGTGAGACAGTTCGGTCTCTATCCGCCGCGCGCGTCAGAAACTTGAGGAAGGCTGTCCCTAGTACGAGAGGACCGGGACGGACGAACCTCTGGTGTGCCAGTTGTCCTGCCAAGGGCACTGCTGGTTAGCTACGTTCGGAAGGGATAACCGCTGAAAGCATCTAAGCGGGAAGCCTGTTCCAAGATGAGGTTTCTCACCACCTTCGAGTGGTTAAGGCCCCCTACAGACCATGGGGTTGATAGGCCAGAACTGGAAGCCCGGTAACGGGTGTAGGTGACTGGTACTAATCGGCCGAGGACTTACCAACGAAGAAGCTACGCGTCCACTGTGCGGTATCTGAAACAACACACAGACACTGCAGCAGACGGTTCGTGAGGGTTTATGCCCTCGGGGACTCGTCGCGTTGTTGTGTGGATAGTTTCATAGAGTTACGGCGGCTATAGCGGTGGGGAAACGCCCGGTCCCATTCCGAACCCGGAAGCTAAGGCCACCAGCGCCGATGGTACTGCACTCGACAGGGTGTGGGAGAGTAGGACACCGCCGGAACATCCTTCACGATAGGGGACCCAGAACTGGGTCCCCTATCGTCGTTTTTGCACCTATATCTATGCCGTGTTCGGGCCCGACTGCCGACACGTGATTGAATTCAGGGGTTCGACAACCTCTGGCGGAACCTAGAAAGGGGCCACCGTGTCGGAACAGAACGACGGCCGGAAGTCTTTCCGGCAGGACGGTCCCGACCGCGATCGAGGCGGCGACTCTCGCGGCTCTTCCGACCGAGGTGATTCCGGTGAACGGCGTGGCTTCAAACGCAGCGACTCGACCCGGAGTGGTTCGAACGACCGCGGCGACTTCAACCGCCGCAACGATTCCAATGATCGCAGTTCCGGCGACCGCGGTGGTTTCAAGCGCAGCGGGTCCGGCGAGCGTGGTGACTCCGGTAGCCGTGGCGGCTACAACCGGGGTGCCGATGATCGCGGAGGTTTCAACCGCGGCGGCGGCCGTGGCGGTTTCGAGCGCGGCGACGCCGGTCGGCGTGATGATTCCGGCGAGCGTGGTTTCAACCGTGGTGGTTCGGGTGAGCGCGGCGGATTCAAGCGCTCCGGTGATTCCGCCGACAGAGGTGGTTTCAACCGTGGCGGCTCGGACGACCGCGGCGGCTTCAACCGCAGTGGTGATTCGGGCCGACGCGGCGATGCGGGCGATCGGGGCGGATTCAGCCGGGGTGGCTCCGGCGATCGCGGCCGTTTCGATCGGGGCGATTCCAGTGAGCGTGGCGGTTTCACCCGAGGCGGTGATTCCAGCGAGCGCCGTGGCTTCAAACGTGGCGGCGATTCGGGTCAGCGCGGTGATTCCGGCGATCGAAGTGGCTTCGGCCGCAGTGGTTCTGGTGACCGTGGTGGTTCCAGCCGTGGTTCCGGCGATCGCGGTGGCTTCAGCCGCGGCGGTTCGAGCGATCGCGGCGGTTTCAACCGTGCTGACTCGGGCGATCGCGGTGGGTTCCGCCGTGGCGACACGGGGGAGCGCGGCGGGGTCGGCCGTGGTGGCAGCGGTGAGCGCGGGGGTTTCAAGCGTGGTGGCGAATCGAGTCAGCGCGGCGACGTGAACGAAGGCACCGGGTTCAAGCGACGCGATGACGCCGGCCAGCGCGGTGGTTTCAACCGTGGCGGTGACTCCGGTGAGCGCGGCGGCTGGACCCGCGGCGACGACGCGCAGGATCGCCGTCGTGGCGGCGAGGGCGCGCGTGCCGGGGGCGGTTCTGCTGATCGACGCGCGGCGCGTCCCGAAGAGCCGGATCTGCCCGATGATGTCCAGGCCGCCGACCTCGAAACCGAGGTGCGTCGCGACCTGCTGAGTCTGGACAAGAGCAATGCCGAAACGGTCGCCCGGCATCTCGTAATGGCGGCCCGGCTCATCGACGATGATCCGCGTCTCGCTTTGGCTCATGCACGAGCCGCCCGCCAACGCGCTGGCCGCATTGCAGTGGTCCGCGAAACCGCGGGCGTCACCGCGTATCACGCAGGCGAGTGGGCCGAGGCCCTCTCCGAATTGCGTACGGCCCGCCGGATGTCCGGCGGTTCCGGTCTGCTCGCCGTCATGGCCGACTGTGAACGCGGCCTCGGCCGCCCCGAACGCGCCATCGAACTGGGCCGCAGCGACGAGGCCCGCGCCCTGCGCGGTGACGAGGCCACCGAACTCCGCATCGTGGTCGCTGGCGCCCGCATGGACCTCGGCCAATACGACCAGGCCGTAGTCACCCTGCAGACCTCGGAACTCGACCCCTCCCGCACCGGCTCCGCCGCCGCCCGTCTCTTTTACGCCTACGCCGACGCCCTGGTCGCCGCAGGCCGCACCGCCGAGGGCCTAACCTGGTTCCTCAACGCGGCCTCCGCCGACCTCGACGGTGAAACAGATGCCGAAGAGCGTGCCGAGGAACTAACCGGCGACACCGACCTATAGGCACAGCGGCTGGGACCGACACCGAGGAGTTCGTCGACTCAGGCCGCAAGTGCAGGGGTCGGACAGCCGACAAGAGGGTATGGAATACGCGGGTGCAGGTGCCCGGGTCTTGTCGGAAGAGGCGGCACAGTCTCGCGATGGGCGCGCTCGTCCAGCGAAGGCGTGGCTTCTGAGATTGCGCCGCGGCCCGCCGGATATCCGGCGGTTCTGGTGGCTCGTCATCATCGCTGACTGCGAACATCGCGCAACTCGCTGGCTAGGCGATATCGCACATCGCACTGTCAATTCGAACGCGGGCTCGGAATGGGTTTGCGGCATACGGTCGGTCGACGCCGTCATATTCCTGTCGGCGGGCTGGCGTAGGGTTCGGGAAGGTGTCGGTCGGTTACATGGAGTGAGAGTGGTGTGAAGCGGCTACGAGAGCGGTATGAAGCCCTGCTGCTGGATCTGGACGGCACGCTGTATCGCGGGCCGGAGGTGATCCAGGGCGCGCCGGGGGCGTTGGCGGATTCCGATGCGGCACAGCGGCTTGTATATGTCACGAACAATGCGAGTCGCGGTCCGGATGTGGTCGCGCGGCATTTGGCCGAGCTCGGGTTTGCGGCGGAAACCGATGATGTGGTGACCAGTGCGCAGGCGGCGGCACGGTTATTGGCTGAGCGGCTCGATTCCGGGGCAACGGTGTTGATCGTCGGCACCGATGACCTGGCCAAAGAGGTCGAAGCGGTCGGGCTGCGTTCGATCCGGCGCTTCAATGGCGCCGCACCAGATGCTGTCGTACAAGGACATTCGCCCGAAACCGCGTGGCCGGATCTGGCCGAGGCGGCCTACGCGCTGAGCGCCGACGCACTGTGGGTTGCCGCCAATACCGATAAGACGCTGCCGAACGAGCGTGGCCTCGCGCCCGGCAACGGCGCCATGGTCGCCGCATTGCGTGCCGCCTCCGGCAGGGAACCGGTGGTAGCGGGCAAGCCCTATGCGCCACTATTGGAGGACGCCCTGGTGCGCGCCGGAACGCGCAGCGCGCTGGTCGTGGGTGACCGCCTGGACACAGATATCGAGGGCGCCAACCGCGTCGGCCTCGAATCGCTGCTGGTCCTGACCGGCGTGAGCACCCTCGACGAACTACGCGACGCCCCGGCGGACCTGATCCCGACCTACGTCGCGGAGTCATTGGACGCACTGAATCATCCGCCGGTCGAGGACGAGGTGACCGACCTCGGCGACGACTTGGCGGAACGCTTACGCCGTAACCCGGGACGAGCCGTAAGGGTGCAGGCGGCCGGTTCGGAAATCCGATAGCGTTGACCCCACGATGACTACTCCGATGCCACGCCCCAACGGACCCGGCTCGAATGGACCGCGCCCCGGGCCGCCGCTGCCCGGCCAGCATCTGCCGGGTGCACAGGGACGCCCGGAGCCTGCCGACCCCGCGCGGATCCGCGCCGAGATCGACGGTCTGCTCGCCGAACTCGACGCGCGTCCGGCCTGGGCCGGCCTGGCGGCGCCCCCGCCGACGGCCTCCGATTCCGGCGTCGATATCACCCGGCGCGCCCGCATCCTGGAACAGGCACATGAGGTGCTCGTACAGGCACTGGCCACGGTGGACAAGATCTGAGGTGGCCAGGCGCGCGCGGGTGGACGCCGAACTGGTTCGCCGCGGATTGGCGCGATCGCGTGAACATGCGGTCGAGCTGATCGGTGCGGGCCGCGTCCTGATTGCTGGAACTGTCGCTGTGAAGCCTGCGACTGCTGTGGAGACCGGCACGCCGTTGGTCGTGCGCGAGGAGCCCGACGAGGTGTCGTGGGCGTCGCGCGGTGCGCATAAGCTGCTCGGCGCGCTCGAAGCTTTCGAACCCCTGGGCTTGACCGTCGGCGGGAAGCGCTGCCTGGATGCCGGTGCGTCGACGGGTGGCTTCACCGACGTACTGCTCTCCAGGCAGGCGCGTGAGGTTGTCGCCGTCGATGTCGGCTACGGCCAGCTGATCTGGCGGCTGCAGAACGACGACAGGGTGCAAGTTTTCGATCGCACCAATGTTCGCGCCATCACCCCCGAATCCATCGGCGGCACCGTCGAACTGGTTGTCGGCGATCTGTCGTTCATCTCACTGAATCTGGTGCTGCCCGCCCTCGCTGCCTGCTCCGCACCGGGTGCCGACCTGTTGCCTATGGTCAAACCCCAGTTCGAGGTGGGCAAGGAGCGAGTAGGCTCCGGCGGTGTGGTGCGTGATCCCGCATTGCGCGCGGAAGTGGTGCGCGATGTCGCGGCGGCGGCCGCCGAATTGGGCTTGCGCACCGTCGGGGTGGTGGCCAGCCCGCTGCCCGGCCCATCGGGCAATGTCGAATACTTTGTGTGGCTGCGTAAAGACGGGCAGTTCGAGTACGACGGCGAGCAGGTCGCGGCGCTTGTCGAACGTGCGGTTGAGGAGGGTCCACAGTGAACGCGCTGACGCCGGTCGAATCCAGAGAGATTCTGCTGGTTTCGCATCCGGGCCGGGCGGAGATCATCGAAACCGCTCATCGTGTCGCGAAGATTTTCGCCGACGCGGGTATCGGGCTGCGCGTGCTCGCGGACGAGGCGGACAGCACCCGATTCGACTGTGAGCCCGACACCCCGGGCGGGACGGCCGTCGCGGAACCGGGCGGATATCCGGCGCGCGTGGTCGAGCACTGCCCGGACGCGGCGGTCGGCTGCGAGATGGTGCTTTCGCTCGGCGGTGACGGCACCTTCCTGCGCGCGGCCGAACTGGCCAGGCCGGCGGGGGTGCCGGTACTCGGAATCAACCTGGGCCGCATCGGTTTCCTCACCGAGGCCGAGGCCGAACACCTCGATGAGGCATTGGCGAGCGTGGTCCGCGGCGATTACCGACTCGAGCATCGGATGACCATCGATGTGAACGTCCGGGTGGACGACGAGATCGTCGAAACCGGTTGGGCGCTCAATGAAGCCAGTATCGAGAACGCCTCGCGCATGGGTGTGCTGGAGGTGGTCCTCGAGGTCGACGGGCGGCCGGTTTCGCAGTTCGGTTGCGATGGCATCCTCATCTCCACACCGACCGGATCGACAGCCTACGCGTTCTCCGCGGGCGGCCCGGTGGTGTGGCCCGAACTCGAAGCGCTGCTGGTGATTCCGAGCAATGCGCACGCCCTGTTCGCACGGCCGCTGGTGACCAGTCCGGAGTCCAGGATCGCGGTCGAATCCGTTGCGGCGGGCCATGATGCGATAGTTTTCCTGGATGGCAGGCGCACCCTGGCATTGCCGAAGGGCGGTCGGCTCGAGGCGGTCCGCGGCGCCGAACCGGTGCGGTGGGTGCGGTTGGATTCCGCACCGTTCGCGGACCGGATGGTGCGCAAATTCCAATTGCCCGTGACAGGCTGGCGTGGCCGACGGCGAACGGAGATCACACGTGCTGACAGAGATCAGGATTGACGGGCTTGGCGTCATATCCACGGCCACCGCGCAATTCCATGAGGGTCTGACGGTTCTGACCGGTGAGACCGGCGCCGGTAAGACCATGGTGGTGACCAGCCTGCACCTGCTCAGCGGTGCGCGGGCCGATGCGGGCCGTGTCCGGTTGGGTGCGGACCGGGCCGTGGTCGAGGGGCGCTTCACCGTCGATGAGGTGAATACCACCGCGCAGAAGCAAGTGCAGGAAGTCCTGGAATCGGCTGCGGCCGAACGCGATGACGACGGCAGCATCATCGCGATCCGCACCGTCGGCAGCGACGGACGCTCCCGCGCACACCTGGGTGGGCGCGGCGTACCCGCCTCCGTCCTCGCCGATTTCACCGCGCCGTTGCTGACCGTGCACGGTCAGAACGACCAGCTGCGCCTGCAGCGTCCGGATCAGCAGCTGTCCGCGCTGGATCAGTTCGCCGCCGATAGTGTCGGTTCGCTGCTGCGTAAGTACCAGGTGCAGCGGCGGTCCTGGCTCGACGCCCGCACTGAGCTGCTCGAACGTACCGCGCGCAGTAGGGAACTCGCGTTGGAGGCCGACCGGCTGAAGCATTCGCTGTCCGAAATCGATGCCATCGCACCGGAACCCGGCGAGGATGAGCGCATCGTGGACGAGGTGCGCAGGCTCAGCGATCTGGATTCGCTGCGTGAGGCCGCCGCGGTCGCGCACGATGCCTTGGCCGGTCCCGCCGATTCGCCCGAAGACGGTTCGGGCGCACTGGAATTGCTCGGCGCCGCGCGGGCCCGCATCGAATCGGCGCACGATCCGGCGCTGACCGCGCTCGGGCCGCGGCTCGGCGAGGCCATCGCGGTCGTCGTCGATCTCACCACCGAGCTCAGTGGCTATCTTTCGGATTTGCCTTCGGACCCGGGCACATTGGATTCGCTGCTCACCCGGCAGGCTGAGTTGAAATCGCTGACGCGCAAGTACGCACCGGATATCGACGGGGTCATCGCGTGGGCGGATGAGGCGCGCACGCGTCTGGGCTCGCTAGATGTCTCCGAAGAGGCATTGGCCGCGCTGGCGGCGGAGGTGGATATCGCCGCGGACCGCGTTCGGGAAGCGGCACGCAAATTGACTGCGGCGCGCACCAAGTCGGCGGGCAAGCTCGCCTCGGCGGTGAGCGCCGAACTCGGTGGGCTCGCGATGGGTAAGGCGAAGCTCGAGGTCGTGGTGCGGCCGGTGCCCGCGAGCCCGCAGGACTCCGCGCCGCTGACGGTGGACGGGCAGGAATTGCACGCGGGTTCGACCGGTGTCGACGAGGTGGAATTCCGGCTGTCCGCGCATTCCGGTGCGCAGTCGTTGCCGTTGAGCAAGAGCGCATCCGGTGGTGAGTTGTCGCGCGTGATGCTGGCTCTCGAAGTGGTGCTCGCCAGTTCGGATCATGGCGCGACCATGGTGTTCGACGAGGTCGACGCCGGTGTCGGCGGCCGGGCCGCGGTCGAGATCGGCCGCCGACTCGCCCGGCTCGCGCGCACCCATCAGGTGATCGTGGTGACCCACCTGCCGCAGGTCGCGGCATTCGCCGACACCCATCTGGTGGTGGACAAGTCCGATGACGGCAAGGGCAAGGTCAACAGCGGCGTCCGGGCATTGACCAAGGATGAGCGCGTCATCGAATTGGCTCGCATGCTGGCCGGTCTCGATGACACCGAAACCGGCCGCGCCCACGCCGAGGAACTGCTCGAAACCGCTCGCGCCGAACGTGCCCTGGCCTGAGGAGTTCAGCGCAGGGCTTTTTGGGCGCCTTTGATGAACTGGTTGATGAGGTTCTTCAGGCCGAATTCCAGCACCTTCGCGGGGACGGGAAGGCTGGGCTCGGACTCCATCGTGTAGGAGACCAGGGTGCCGTTATCGGTGTCGGTGAAGGTGATGGTGCCGACGTGCCGCTTCACCGGCGCACCCTTGATGATCTTGTATTCCATGAGTTCGCCGGGGACCAGCTTGGTGGTCTCCTCGACGATGCCGACGCCGGCCTTGCCGATGAAGTACTGCGCGCCGACCCCCGTCGGGGTGGGCGAGCCCGGGGTCTTCAGGGTGAAGTCGACCGGGATGTACGGGTTGATGCCATCCCGCTCGGTGAAGAATTTGTAGACGACATCGCGCGGTGCCGCGATCACGGCGTCGACGGTACTGCTGACCATGATGACTCCTATTCGGGATATCTGTGACCCGCAGCATACGGGTACTTGCTGGCGCGCTCTCGGCGCGGCGTGGTGTTCGTGTTATCACAGTGACGAATGTGATAGGTGATACGGCGCGCCTCCACCAATGGTTGAGGGTTTGCGGACAGGATCGGCCCCATGAAGATGTTGGCGTTGTTGTCGAAGAGCACCGAAGCGCTGCCCGGATTGACCGGGACAGCTCGGGTTGACCGCAACACCAGGCGTCTGCTGAAGCGGGTCGGGCCCGGTGATGTCGTAATACTCGATGAGATGGATCTGGATCGGCTCACCGCCGATCAGTTGGTCGAGGCGGGTGTGGTCGCGGTGGTGAATACTTCGCCATCGATCTCGGGCCGCTACCCCAATCTGGGGCCGGAAGTGCTGGTCGCCAACGGAATTCTGCTGCTGGACACCGTGAGTTCGGATGCCTTCCGGATCAAGGACGGCGCCAAGGTTCGCATCGATGAGGGCGTCGTCTACTCCGACAAGCTGGTCAAGAAGGAGCCCGAGGTCCTGGTCACGGGCATCGAGCTGACCGAATCCGATGTCGCCGAGCGGATGATCGAGGCGCGCAACGGTCTCGCCGATCATCTCGAGGCCTTTGCGGGCAACACCATCGAATTCATTCGCACCGAGAGTGCGCTGCTCATCGACGGTATCGGGGTGCCGGAGCTCGAGCTCGACATGAAGAATCGGCATGTGGTCGTGGTGGCCGACGGCCCGGAGCACGCCGACGATCTCAAGCGACTGAAGCCCTTCATCAAGGAGTACGCGCCGATCATGGTCGGCGTCGGCCGCGGTGCGGATACCTTGATGAAGCAGGGCTACCGCCCCGATCTGATCGTCGGCGACCCGGACGAAATCACCACCGCCACCTTGAAATCCGGTGCCGAGATGATTCTGCCCGCCGATACCGACGGCCACGCCAAGGGGCTGGAACGCATCCAAGATCTCGGCATCGGCGCGACGACCTTCCCGTCGTCCGGCGCAGCTTCCGACCTGGCCCTGCTGCTGGCCCACCACCATGGCGCATCGCTGATCGTGACCGCAGGCGCCGCCGCCTCGCTGGACGACTTCTTCGACCGCGGCCGTCGCGACAGCAATCCGGCGACCTTCCTCACCCGGCTGAAAATCGGCACCGAACTCATGGATGCCAAGGCCGTCGCCACGCTCTACCGAAACCGGGTGTCCGGCACCGCCATCGCGATGGTCGTACTCGCCGCGCTGGTCGCGGTGATCGTGGCCATGCTCGCCTCGAATATGGGGACCGAGGCGCTGGATTGGGCGGCCGATACCTGGAATCGGTTCGCGCTGTGGGCCGAGGGCCTAGCCGGTGCGGGAGGGACCCGATGATTTCGATTCGGCAGCATGCGGTTTCGATTGTCGCGATCTTCCTGGCCCTTGCCCTCGGTGTGGTGCTCGGGTCGCAGACCGTGGCGGCGGACCTGCTGACCGGATTGCGCGCGGATAAAACGGATCTGCGCAAACAGCTCGATGTGGCCACCGATCAGAACCGGCGGTTCGGCGACGAAATGAATGCCGCGGACCGGTTCATCGCCGGATCGGCGGGGCGGATCCTCGGCGGGACGCTCACCGACCGCAGCGTCGTGGTGTTCACGACCCCCGATGCCGAACCCGCCGATGTCGAGGCCGTCGCGAAGGACCTGGAAACCTCGGGCGCCACCGTGACCGCCCGCATCGCGCTCAACGACGCCTTCCTCGACGCGGCCGAGGGCGACCGGATGCGCACCGCGGTCACCAATGTCATCCCCGCGGGCGCGCAACTGCGCACCGGCCAGGTGGATCAGGGCAGTATGGCGGGCGATCTGCTCGGCCTGGTGCTGCTGCTCGATCCCGTGAGCGCGCAACCGCGCAGCACCCCGCAGGAGTTGAGCCTGGTGCTGGAGACGTTGCGCGGCGGCGGCTTCCTCGCCTACGGCGACACCCCGACGCAGGCCGCGAACCTCGCCGTTGTCGTCACCGGCGATGGCGCGAAGTCCAGCGAGAACAGTCAGGGCAGCAATATCGCCCGGTTCGCCGGCGCCCTGCGTGGTCGCGGTGCGGGGGCGGTGCTGGCGGGCCGATCCGGCGCTGCCGACAATCCGGGCCCGATCGCGATCATTCGTTCCGACGCCGCGCTGGCCACCGCCGTCACCACCGTCGACAATCTCGACCGCGATATCGGCCGCGTCACCACCGTGCTCGGTCTGAGCGAGCAGCTCAACGGCGGCGCGGGCCGATACGGAACCGGCACCAAGGCGACCTCCCTCACACTCGTCGCACTGCCCTCGAGCTGACCCGCCCGACCCGCGATGCCCGGTGCTGCGAACATGGCGCACGGTGCGGATCCGATCGATCGCAGCGACTCGGTGGCAAACGTGCGTGGCGTGTGATCAGACCAGCAATTTCGTGTTACCGTGAAGACCCGTGGGTCATACACGGAATCAGGCGCGAACGGCCACGAAGCACATCTTCGTCAGCGGTGGTGTCGCCTCCTCATTGGGTAAGGGTCTTACCGCCTCCAGCCTCGGTCAGCTGCTGACCGCGCGCGGACTGCGGGTGACCATGCAGAAACTCGACCCGTACTTGAACGTCGATCCGGGCACCATGAATCCGTTCCAGCACGGCGAAGTGTTCGTCACCGAGGACGGCGCGGAGACCGATCTCGATGTCGGCCACTACGAGCGGTTCCTCGACCGGGATCTGTCCCGGGACGCGAATGTGACTACCGGGCAAATCTATTCGTCGGTGATCGCCAAGGAGCGTCGCGGTGAATACCTGGGTGACACGGTGCAGGTTATCCCGCACATCACCGACGAGATCAAGAGTCGCATCCTGGCGATGCAGGGGCCGGATCTACAGGGGCAGGTGCCCGATGTGGTGATCACCGAAATCGGCGGCACCGTCGGCGATATCGAATCGCAGCCCTTTCTCGAGGCCGCGCGCCAGATCCGCCACGATGTGGGCCGGGACAATGTGTTCTTCCTGCACGTATCGCTGGTGCCCTACCTCGCGCCATCGGGTGAGCTCAAGACCAAGCCGACCCAGCACTCGGTGGCCGCACTGCGCAATATCGGTATCCAGCCCGACGCGCTGATCCTGCGTTGCGATCGTGAGGTGCCACAGGCGCTCAAGAGCAAGATCGCGCTGATGTGCGACGTCGATGTGGACGCCTGCATCTCCACGCCGGATGCGCCGTCGATCTACGACATTCCCAAGGTGCTGCACCGTGAAGGGCTTGACGCCTATGTGGTGCGCAGGCTCGGGCTGCCGTTCCGGGATGTGGACTGGACCGTGTGGGGCGATCTGCTGGATCGGGTGCACCAGCCGCGGGAGACGGTCGAGGTCGCACTCGTCGGCAAGTACGTCGATCTGCCCGATGCGTATCTATCGGTGACCGAGGCGTTGCGCGCGGGCGGCTTCGCCTCGCGGGCCAAGGTGAATATCCGCTGGGTGCAGTCGGATGAGTGCGAGACCCCGGCGGGTGCGCAGGCCGCGCTGCGCGATGCGGACGCGGTGCTGATTCCGGGTGGGTTCGGTATCCGTGGCATCGAGGGCAAGGTCGGCGCCATCAAATATGCGCGGACCAGGGGGCTTCCGCTGCTCGGTCTGTGCCTGGGCTTGCAGTGTGTGGTCATCGAAGCCGCGCGCTCGGTCGGTCTGGCCGAAGCGAATTCGGCCGAATTCGAGCCGGATACACCGCATCCGGTGATTTCCACCATGGCCGATCAGAAGGAGATCGTGGCCGGTGAGGCCGATCTCGGCGGCACCATGCGCCTCGGCGCCTACCCGGCGACGCTGCAGAAGGGTTCGGTGGTCGCGCAGGCCTACGGCACCGACCAGGTCTCCGAGCGGCACCGGCATCGCTACGAGGTGAACAACGCCTACCGCGACAAGATCGCCGCCAGCGGTTTGAAATTCAGCGGTACCTCCCCCGACGGACATCTGGTCGAATTCGTCGAGCTGCCTGCGAATAAGCATCCGTTCTTTGTGGCCACCCAGGCGCATCCGGAGCTCAAGAGCCGCCCGACTCGCCCGCATCCACTGTTCGCGGCGCTGATCGCGGCGGCGCTGAAATATAAACTGGCCGAGCGGCTTCCGGTCGATATCCCGGACGAAGAGTTCGCGAACGCAGATCAGGCGTCGTAGATGAGTGATAACGGGGGAGCCCAGCCGGGCAGCCACGACTTCGAGACTGTGGCGAGCAAGACCATGTACAGCGGTGCCATCCTCGCCTTGCGGCTCGACCAGGTGGCAATGCCGGGCGGACGCGTCGTCGAGCGCGAGGTGATCGAACATCATGCGGCGGTTGCGGTTGCGGCCATTGATGATGCCGACAATGTGGTACTGATCAGGCAGTATCGGCATCCGATCGGTCGGCGGCTGCTCGAGCTGCCCGCCGGACTGCTCGATGTGCCCGGCGAGGATCCGCTGGCAGCGGCCAAGCGCGAATTGGCCGAGGAGACCGGACTGGCCGCCAGGGAATGGTCGGTTTTGGTGGATGTCGCGCTGTCGCCCGGATTCACCGATGAGGCGCTGCGGGTGTATGCCGCGCGGGGTCTGTACGAAACCGACCGGCCGGAGCCGGAATTGGAGGAGGCGGACCTGGAATTGGTTCGCCTGCCGGTGGACGAGGCCGTGCGGGCCGCATTGGCCGGTGAGATCGTCAATGCCACGGCGGTCGCCGGGCTGCTCGCGCTCGCGGCTGCCAGGGCGGGCGGGGTGCAGTTGCGTCCGGCCGACGCGCCGTGGCCGGGACAGCCCACCGCATTCCTGCGTCGCAAGGCGCAGCGGCAGTCCGAAGACTGACGGGTCCGGGCGGTGCTCGCGCGGGAGGTGGACGCCTACCTCGATCATCTTGCGGTCGAGCGCGGCGCCGCCCGCAACACCCTCGGTGCGTACCGTCGCGATCTCGACCGGTATCGGGATTTCCTGACCGGGCGCGGGGTTACGGCGCTCGAGCAGGTCTCCGAATCCGATGTCGCGGAGTTCACGATGGTGCTGCGGGCGGGCGGGGACACGCACCCGCCGCTGGCCGCGAGTTCGGTCGCTCGTGCCTTGATCGCGGTGCGCGGGCTGCATCGCTTCGCCGCGGCGGAGGGTATGACGAGTACCGATGTCGCGCATGCGGTGAAGCCGCCGACACCGGGACGTCGATTACCGAAAGCGCTGCCGTACGACGAGGTATTGCGGCTGCTGGAGGCTGCTGGTGGCGGGCCGATCGATGACGCGAACGGGGTCGGAACCGACGGCGGGCCGCGCGGATTGCGCGATCGGGCGCTGCTCGAGCTGCTGTATTCGACCGGGGCGCGGATTTCGGAGATGGTCGGGCTCGATGTGGACGATCTCGATACCGGGGAACGCGCTGTTGTGTTGCACGGCAAGGGCGGCAAGCAGCGCATGGTTCCGATCGGCAGGCCCGCGCTGGCAGCTGTCGACGCCTATCTGGTGCGGGGGCGGCCGGTGCTCGCCGCGAACGGCAAAGGCACTGCGGGCGCGCTGTTTCTGAATGCTCGCGGTGGTCGGTTGTCGCGGCAGAGTGCCTGGCAGGTTTTGCAGACCGCCGCCGAGCGGGCGGGCATCGGGGCCACGGTTTCGCCGCATACGCTGCGTCATTCCTTCGCAACGCATTTGCTCGACGGGGGTGCGGATGTGCGTGTGGTCCAGGAACTTCTGGGACATGCGTCGGTGACAACTACTCAGATCTACACCTTGGTCACTGTGAACACGCTTCGCGAGGTTTGGGCAACCGCTCACCCCCGCGCCCGCTGACCGCTGTGCTCCGGAGACCGCCGCGGAAGAATTGGGACCGTGGTCCGGTTGTGTCGTTATGCCGGGATCGGGTGGTCTCGGCCTACCGACGTGAGGTGAGTTGGATGGCAAAGGCTTTCATCGCTAAGGAGCGCGATGTCGAGGCGGTGGCGCTGCCCGGTGGCGGATCGTTCCAGTTGCTCGAGGACAGCGAGAACACCGATGGGCTGTTCGGAGCGAATCGGCTCGTCCTGCGGGCTGGCGCGGATGGGACCAGGCCGCACCATCACACGAAGTCCACGGAAATCCTCTATGTCCTGGACGGGACCATGGAATTCCTCGTCGACGGCGAACGGCATGCGGTCGCGAAGGGTGGTCTGGTGGTGATTCCGCCGGGTACTGTCCATGCCTTCGGGGCGTCCGCGGACGGTCCCGCCGAGTTCTTCGCGGTACTCACACCGGGTATCGTCCGGTTCGAGCACTTCCGGCAGCTCGGTCGTATCGCTCGGGGTGAGGCGGATTGGGACAGCATGGATGAGCTCCACGATCGGTTCGACGTCCATTTCGACGGTGGACCCGATTGGCGCTAGGGGAGTGGACGCTTGCGCAGGTAAACGCGGGTGTCGCGTGTCCGAGCGTGGGTCTTGCGCTGTCAAGCGGTAGCGTCTATCGAGAGCTGGACCGTACGAAAGCGAGGTCGGGCCTGATCGGCCTCGCTACGCTCGGGCAGAAGATGCCGGAGTGGGCGAAGGCAACGGGCAGGAACGTATAAGGAGCAGCGGATCGTGACGACAGCCGGTGCGGCAGAGCCGCCGATGAGTGCTGGGGCGCAGCCGCTTACGGGTCCCCGGACGGGTCCGTACTCGGCCGCCGCGGCGGAAACGCTGTGGGGCGACGGCGCCGACCCCGTCCCCGAGGATGCGACGCTCGGCCCGACCGGACGCCCGCTGCGTGTCGTGCCCGACCCGCCGCCGGTCGAAAACCACGGTGATGCGCTGATCGTCGCGATGTGCAATCAGAAGGGGGGCGTCGGCAAGACCACCTCGACCATCAACCTGGGCGCCGCGCTCGCGGAGTTCGGTCGGCGGGTGTTGCTGGTCGACCTGGATCCGCAGGGTGCGCTGTCGGCGGGATTGGGTGTGGCCCACCACGATCTCGATCTGACCGTGCACAACCTGCTCATCGGATCCAAGGTCTCGATCGACGATGTCCTGATGGAGACCCGCGTCGAGAATCTGGACCTGCTGCCGAGCAATATCGATCTGTCCGCAGCGGAGATTCAGCTGGTCAATGAGGTCGGCCGGGAGCAGACACTGGGCCGCGCACTGGAATCGGTGCGCGATCGCTACGACTACATCCTCATCGACTGCCAGCCGTCGCTCGGCCTGCTCACGGTGAATGCGCTGGCCTGTTCCGATGGCGTGATCATTCCGATGGAGTGCGAATACTTTTCACTGCGCGGACTTGCCTTGCTCAACGACACCGTAGAGAAGGTGCGGGACCGCTTGAACCAGCGCCTGAGCCTGTACGGCATCGTTGTGACCATGTTCGATGCGCGGCTACTACATTCGCGCCAGGTCATGGCGCGCGTCGTCGAAGTGTTCGGCGACCTGGTGTACGACACGGCGATCGCGCGCACCGTACGTTTTCCCGACGCCAGCGTCGCGGGTGAACCCATCACCACGTGGGCACCGAAATCCAGTGGGGCCGAAGCATATCGGGCGATGGCGCGGGAAGTCATCCACCGGTCCGGCCGGTGATCGGCGGTACGGAACCGGCGCCATCGACGAACACGGATACGCTCGGCTCGGAGTCTGATGAGTTCGTCGATCGGGACTCCGGCGCCGGGCGTGCCGCGTCGGCTGCGAACGACTCGGCCGCGGATGATCCGCCCGGTAGACCTGGCGGCGAGAGCGAGCCGACGGCCCAGACCTCCGGGTTCCAGCTGCGGCTGAGCAACTTCCAAGGGCCGTTCGATCTGCTGCTGAATCTGATCAGTTCGCGCAAGCTCGATGTCACCGAGGTCGCGTTGCATCAGGTGACCGACGAATTCATTGCCTACACAAAGGCGTTGACCGCCAGCATCGGGCAGCAGGCATTGCGTGCGGACAAGATCCTCGATCAGACCACCGAATTCCTTGTCGTCGCGGCGACATTGCTGGACCTCAAGGCGGCGCGATTGCTTCCGTCCGGTGAGGTGACCGACACCGAGGATCTCGAACTGCTCGAGGCACGCGATCTTCTCTTCGCCCGGCTGCTGCAGTACCGCGCGTTCAAACAGGTCGCCGAACTGCTCGGGGAACTGGAGGCGGTCGCGTTGCGGCGCTATCCGCGCGCGGTCGGGCTGGAGGAGCGCTACGCCGACCTGCTGCCCGAGGTTACGCTGGGAGTTGACGCAAACCAGTTCGCCGCGATCGCCGCGACGGCCTTCCGGCCTCGCCCGGCGCCGCGGGTCGGACTCGACCACCTGCACCAGCACGCCTTCTCGGTCGCCGAACAGGCTGCGCTCGTGCTCGAACAGCTCAAACTGCGCGGACCGGGCGGCTGGACGACCTTCGGCGAACTGGTCGCCGACTGTGATGTGCCGATCCAGATCGTCGCCCGCTTCCTCGCATTGCTCGAGCTGTACCGGGGCAAGACGATCGAGTTCGACCAACCCGACCCGCTCGGCCCGCTCTCGATCAGCTGGACCGGCGACCCCAAGGACGAGACCGCCGACACCGTGACCATCGAGGAGGACTACGGGTGAGTGAGCGCACCGACGATGCGACACCCGTCGAGCACACCGGCATCGAGCACGACACCGGGGTCGTGGGCGAGCAGGTCGACGGTGGTGATCGTACAGTCGCCGCGCGGAGTGGCGATGCGGCGGAATCGAGCGACGAGGCGGCATCTTCGAGTGATGAGAGCATCGAAGGCGCCGCGGATGCGAATGTGTTAGGAACCGACGGTCGTGCGGCGCTGAGTTCGAGCGGCGGTGTCGCGGTGGGTGCGAGCGCCGCAGAATCGAGCGTCGACAAGGCGGCGTCTAGTGGGCGCGATGAGTTCATCGAGGACGCCGCAGATGCTTGCACGCCAGGATTCGACGGCAATGCGGCGAATTCGAGCGGTGATGACGCCTGCGATGCGGCGATTTCGGGCGAGCTGGAAGCACCGGCTGTAAGCGGTCGAATCGACCCGGATTCCTCGAGCCAGGTCGAGCCGAGCCTCAGCGGGCAGGCATCGGGTGGAGTCGAAGGCGTCGCGGGGCGCACTGATACGACGCCGACGAGCAGTGGAGGCGAGGAGCCCGCAGCTTCGGCCGGTGCGACCGAGGCCGTGAGCAGTCCGATCGTCGACGGCGATTCCTCCGGCACAGCCGAGCCGAGCGTCAGCGAGCAGGTGGCGCCGAGCATGGAGGATGGCGACGGCCTTGCTGGCGGACCGAGTGAGACGCGGCTGGGAAGTGGTAGGGACGAGGCCCGAGCTTCTGTAAGTGCGACGAAGACGGCACGTGCGACGAAGAACAAAAGAGATGTCGCCGCCGGCTCCGAAGACGAAGTGGCGGAGTTCACGCCCGAACCGCTGGATGACGGTGAATTCCGGTCGGCGTTGGAGGCGATGCTGCTCATTGTGGACGCTCCGGCCCCGGTAGAACTGCTGGCCGACGCGTTGCAGGACAAACCGGCGCGGGTGGAGCGGGCGCTGCACGAAATGGCCGCGGAACTGTCCGCGCGGGCCAGTGGCATCGATCTACGTTTCGTGGGTGACGGGTGGCGCTTCTATACTCGCAGCGAGTATGCGCCGTATGTGGAACGGATGCTGCTCGATGGTGCCCGGTCGAAATTGACCAGGGCCGCTCTGGAAACATTGGCGGTGGTGGCATACCGCCAACCGGTGACCCGGACCAGGGTCAGCGCGGTGCGCGGCGTGAACGTCGACGGTGTGATGCGAACCCTGCTGGCTCGCGGATTGATCGCCGAGGCCGGGGTCGACCCGGAAACGAACGGCACGCAGTACTGCACGACCGAACTGTTCCTGGAGCGGATCGGACTCGCATCGCTGTCCGATCTGCCGCCACTGGCGCCCCTGCTGCCGGGCGTCGACCTGATCGACGAGATCAACGAGAGCCTGGACACGGACCCCCGTTACACCAGGTTGAAGAAATCCGCCGAGACCGATTTGGATCTCGGTACCGAAGAAGACTGACAGGACAACATGAATACGCCCGCTCGCCGAGATGGCACACCGGATCGTAGGAACAGAAGCGACCAGCCCACCAGGGGCGGCGCAGGCCGAAACGCACGCGATATGCGTTCGGCGCAACGGGGAAGTACGCAGCGTGGGGCCGCATGGGGCGGTTCCGAGCGCGGCTCCTCGCAAGGGGGTTATCGGGGGAGCTCAGAAGGCGGCGACCGTGGGTACCGCGGTTCGTCGCAGGGTGATCAGCGTGGCTCCTCGCGTGGCGGCTACCGCGGCACCTCGCAGGGCGACAGCGGCTATCGCGGTTCGTCGCACGGCGACAGTGGCTATCGCGGTTCCGCCGAGCGCGGATCAGATCGACGTGGCTCGTCGCAGGGTGGCGGTTATCGCGGTTCTGCCCAGGGGGACAGCGGTTATCGCGGTTCCGCACAAGGCGGCTCGGGCTACCGCGGTTCGTCGCAGGGCGGCTCCGATCATCGTGGTTCGCGCGGCGACGGCTATCGCGCTGGCGCACAAGACAGCTCGGCTCCACGTAGCGCCGGTTCGCGCAGCTATACGCCGGGAGGCGCTGCGCAGCAAGGCAATCCGTCGCGCCGCACATCGTCGGCCGCTATGTCCGCGCCCGTCGGCAAGAAGCCCAAGAATCCGAAGCCGCAGAAGAAGGTGGTCTCCGCCCCGCTGCTGAGCAACGCCAAGCCCGCCAAGAAACAGCACGTCGACCAGCCCGCCGAGGGCGGTCACGAGAAGTTGCCGTGGGGCGAGGGCGAGCGGCTGCAGAAAGTTCTCGCCAAGGCCGGTGTCGCATCGCGCCGCGCCGCCGAGGAGATGATCGCCCAGGGGCGGGTCGAGGTCGACGGCGCCATTGTCACCGAGCAGGGTCTGCGGATTGATCCGCAGCATGCCGTGGTCCGCGTCGACGGCACCCGCGTGATGGTGCGTGAGGAACTGGTCCATATCGCGCTGAACAAGCCCAAGGGCTGGCAGTCCACCATGTCCGACGATCTCGGCCGCCCGTGCGTCGGCGATATCGTCGCCGAACGCATCGCGGCCGGTCAGCGCCTGTTCCACGTCGGCAGGCTGGATGCCGACACCGAGGGGCTGTTGCTGCTCACCAATGACGGCGATCTCGCGCACCGGCTCATGCACCCGTCGTTCCAGGTCCCGAAGACCTATCTGGCGACGGTGAACGGTGAGGTCAACAAGTCGGTCGGCAAGCGCCTGCGCGACGGTGTCGAGCTCGAGGACGGTCCGGCCAAGGTGGACCGGTTCCAGGTGCTCGAGCTGGGCGAGGGACGTTCGCTGGTCAAGATCGTGTTGCACGAAGGGCGCAAGCACATCGTGCGTCGGCTGCTCGACGCGGTCGGTCATCCGGTGACGCGGTTGGTGCGCACCAATATCGGTCCGGTCGCACTCGGCGACCAACGGCCCGGCACGCTGCGCGTGATCGGCCGCGATGAAGTCGGCAAACTTTACGAGGCGGTGTCGTTGTGAACGGTGTAGAGATTCCCGTGGAGGTCCCTGCGATGGTTGAAGGCACCACGCCGCTGGTCGTCGCCATGGACGGGCCTTCGGGCACGGGCAAGTCCAGTGTGTCGCGGCGACTGGCCACCCGGCTCGACGCCAGCTACCTCGACACCGGCGCGATGTACCGCGTCGCGACGCTGCGGGTGCTGCGTGCCGGTGTCGAGTTGACCGATTCGGCAGCCATCGGTGCCGCGGTCAAGGAACTGCCGCTGACCATCGGTACCGATCCCAGCCGTGAGCTGATCCTGCTCGACGGTGAGGACGTCTCCTCGGAGATCCGCGGCAATGCCGTCACCAGGGCGGTGTCCGCGGTGTCCGCCGTGGCCGAGGTGCGCGAACTGCTCGTCGCGCTGCAGCGTGAAATCGCTTCCGCCGCACAGCGAATCGTGGTCGAGGGGCGCGATATCGGTACCGTCGTGCTGCCGGATGCCGACGCCAAGATCTACCTCACCGCCTCCGCCGAGGCCCGCGCGCAGCGGCGTAACCAGCAGAACATCGCCGAAGGCCGCGGCGACGACTACGAGGGCGTACTCGCCGACGTGCAGCGTCGCGACACCCTCGACTCCACTCGCACGGTGTCCCCACTGCGTCCGGCCGATGACGCGGTGCAGGTCGACACCAGCGAACTGAATATGGATGAGGTCATCGACGAGCTGTATCGCGTTGTGGTGCGGCAGGTTTCGATCGGCCGGACAGGCAGGACACAGTGAGTGAAGACGTTCTCGCGGGAGATGGCGTCTGGAGCGACGAAACCGATTGGGAGATAGCCGATCTCGACGGTGAGTTCGGCGAGGACGAACACCTCGCGATGCCGACGGTTGCGGTCGTCGGCCGCCCGAATGTCGGCAAATCGACCCTGGTGAACCGCATCCTCGGCCGTCGTGAAGCCGTCGTCGAGGACATTCCCGGCGTGACCCGCGACCGCATCTCCTATGAGGCGAACTGGGCGGGTCGCCGTTTCCTGGTGCAGGACACCGGTGGCTGGGAGCCCGATGCCAAGGGCCTGCAGCAGTCGGTCGCCCGCCAGGCCGAACTGGCCATGGAGACCGCCGACGCGATCCTGCTGGTGGTCGATGCCGTCGTCGGTGCGACGGCCACGGACGAGGCCGCGGTGAAGAAGCTGCGCCGCTCCAAGATTCCGGTGATCCTGGTCGCCAACAAGGTCGACGACGAGCGCGTCGAGGCCGAGGCCGCCGCGCTGTGGTCGCTCGGTCTCGGTGAGCCGCGCATGGTCAGCGCCGCGCACGGCCGCGGCACCGGTGATCTGCTCGACGATGTCCTGGAAGTTCTCCCGGAGACCCCGCGTGAGGGCACCGGCGGCACCGGTCCGCGCCGGGTCTCGCTGGTCGGCAAGCCCAACGTCGGCAAGTCCAGCTTGCTCAACAAGCTCTCCGGTGACGAGCGTTCGGTTGTGCACGATGTCGCGGGCACGACCGTCGACCCGGTCGATTCGCTGGTCGAATTGGGCGGCAGGATCTGGAAATTCGTCGATACCGCCGGTCTGCGTCGCAAGGTCTCCCATGCCAGCGGCATGGAGTTCTACGCTTCGTTGCGCACGAAGGCGGCGTTGGAGGCCTCCGAGGTCGCGATCATGCTGATCGACGCCTCCGAGCCGATCACCGAACAGGACCTGCGGGTGATCAGCATGGTCGCCGACTCCGGTCGCGCGCTCGTGCTGGCCTTCAACAAGTGGGATCTGGTCGACGAGGACCGTCGCCTGCAGCTCGACAAGGAAGTCGACCGGGATCTGGTCCGCGTGCCGTGGGCGCAGCGCGTCAATATCTCCGCGCATACCGGCCGTGCCGTCCAAAAGCTTGTTCCCGCAATGGAAACCGCACTGGAATCCTGGGATAAGCGAATCCCGACCGGTCGGCTGAACAACTGGCTCAAGGAAGTCATCGCGGCGACGCCGCCGCCGATGCGCGGTGGCCGGTTGCCGCGCGTCCTGTTCGCCACGCAGGCAACGACCCGGCCGCCGACCTTCGTGCTCTTCACGACGGGGTTCTTGGAGGCGGGCTACCGCCGGTTCCTGGAGCGCAGGCTGCGCGAGGAGTTCGGCTTCGATGGTTCCCCGGTTCGTATTTCGGTTCGTGTGCGTGAGAAGCGGGAACGCCGGAAGTAGGCCCCTCGGAACGAACGCCGTTGCTGAGCAACGGCGTTCGTTCTCAATTCGCGGTCAGCGGAAGTCGGCGAGGTGGTCGGATACCCATTCGGCGAGGGAACGTGCCGGGCGACCGGTGATATCGGCGACGGTCGAGGTGATTTCGGGGCGGGGCGCGGCAAGCATCTCGGTGTAGCCGTCGAGGAGGACGTCGACGAAGGAGTCGGGAAACGTGTCGTCCGCGAGTAGGCGCTGTCTGGCCTGGTCGCGGGTGAGTTCGGACCAGCGCAAGGGGCGCTCGAGTGCTTCGCCGATGATCCGGACCTGCTCCGCCCGGGTGAGTACCTCCGGTCCGGTCAGCGTGTAAGTGGCTCCGGCATGGGTTTTTTCGGTAAGTGTCCGGGCCGCGACGGCCGCGATATCGGACTCGTGGATCAGGCTCATCGAGAGCTCGCCGTGGCTGCCGTGCACGATACCGCCGGTTCGGATCTCATCGGCCCACCAGAGGGTATTGACGGCGAAGGTGCTCGGGCGCAGCACCACCGATTCGATTCCGCAGCCGTGCACCAGCTTCTCCTGATCCTCGAAGCTGAGGTCCGGTATGCCGCCGGTACCGAGAAAAACGATGCGCCGGGCGCGCTCGGCGATGAGATCGAGTGCCTTGGGTAGTTGTGCGCCGGTGTGCAGCGGCCACAGCAGGAAGACCGCGTCGATGTCGTCGAGGCAGGCGAGCAGCGTGTCGGGTTCGGACAGTTCGACGCGCACGACCTGCACGTCGGGCGGGAAGCCGACGGCCGGTGGGTTGCGGGTGCCTGCCCGCACAGTGTGACCGGCGGTGCGCAGTTGGCGGACGAGTTGGCTACCGATGTTTCCGGTAGCGGCGAGGATGAGGATGTTCATGCCCCGATCCTGGCGTTGAGGGAGCGAAATCAACCAGAGTGAGGTCTGATATTGCTGGAAACCGTCAGGCATGGAGGGTCAATGATGGATGCCGTCGAGAGAGGGATCGTTCATGCGCTGCAGATCGACGGCCGGGCGTCGTTCCGAACCATCGCCGAGGTTCTCGACGTCTCCGAGAACACCGTGGCACGTCGGTATCGTCAGCTGCGAAATGCGCATGGGCTCAGGGTGATCGGGTTGGTGAACGGTCAGCGGCTCGGTTACGTCCAATGGACGATCCGATTGCGCTGCACTCCCGACGCCGCCGGTTCTGTCGCGAAAGCCCTTGCGGCACGCGACGATACGTCCTTCGTGTATCTTCTCTCCGCTGGCACCGAGGTCTCCTGCACGGTCCGGACCCGCAGTATCGAAGAGCAGGAAGCGCTACTGCTGCACAAACTTCCACGCACCAGCCGAATCGTGGCCATGTCCGCGCACTTGCTGCTGCGCGGATTCGTGCTGCCCGACGGCTGGCGAGGTTCAGCCGCGCTGACACTCGACCAGGTAGACCACCTCGAGCCCGTCCCCGTCGACCCAGACGACGAACCCCTTCATCTCGACGAAGGCGATAAGTCCCTGCTGCGCGCCCTCAACCACGATGGCCGCACCTCCTACACCGACCTCGCCACCGCCACCCGGTGGTCCGAAACCAAGGTGCGCCGCCGGATGGAAGCCATGCGCCGCAACGGAATCCTGCGATTCCAGCTCGATATCCCGTCCGCTGCACTGGGATTCGGCACGGAGGCCCGACTCTGGATCGCCACCCAACCGGCCGCTACCGTCGCCGTCGGCGAGGCGCTGGCCCGCCACCGCGAAGTCTCCTTCGCCGCTGTCACCACCGGCGCTACCAACCTGGTCGCGGCGGTCAACTGCCGTGACCCTCGAGATCTCGGTCGCTACCTCACCGAGCGTATCGCCGAACTTCCCGGCATCGCCACGCTCGAAACCGCTCCGATCATTCGTACCGTCAAACGCGCGGGCTCCCTGCTCCTCTGACGTGTGCTGCGTCACGGTGCCGAGTCGTGGCATCCGGCGTAAGTTCGTTAATTAGCGAAATACCGAAAGGAGGTGGATGTGCTCGACGAGTGCAAGGCATTGGCGAATGAGACCCGCTTGCGCATCCTGGCGTGGCTCAAGGATCCGGACACGAACTTCCCAGCGCGGGGCGATGACGCCGGCGAGTTAGGGGTCTGCGTCGGTCTCATCCAGCAGAAGGCGGGGACCTCGGCCTCGACCATATCGGCACACCTCGCGATCCTGCAGCGCGCTGGCTTCCTCAGTGCCACCCGGCGTGGCCAGTGGACCTACTACCGCCGCGACGAAGCCCGCATCCGGGCCTTCACCGAAGAACTGAACCGCGTTCTCTGAGCTACGAAGGAAGTCTTATGCCCACCGCACTGTCGATCCTCGACTTGGCGTCGGTCGCACCCGGCAGCACCGCACGCGACAGCTTCGAAAACAGCGTCGCGCTGGCCAGGGCCGCCGAACGCAGCGGCTATCGACGCGTCTGGTACGCCGAACACCACAACATGCGCTCGATCGCGTCCAGCGCCACCAGTGTGCTCATCGGTCACGTCGCGGCGCAGACCGAGACAATTCGGCTCGGTGCGGGTGGCATCATGCTGCCCAATCACTCACCGCTGGTGATCGCGGAGCAGTTCGGCACCCTCGAGACGCTATTTCCCGGGCGGATCGACCTCGGACTCGGCCGAGCGCCCGGCAGTGACCAGAAGACCATGTTCGCGCTGCGCCGCAATCCCTCCTCGGCGGACTCCTTCCCGCAGGATGTGCTGGAACTGCAGGGCTATCTGTCGGGCAACTCGCGAGTACCGGGCGTGCAGGCCGTGCCGCGAGCGGAAGG
Source organism: Nocardia pseudovaccinii (assembly GCF_050942345.1). NCBI lineage: Bacteria > Bacillati > Actinomycetota > Actinomycetes > Mycobacteriales > Nocardiaceae > Nocardia > Nocardia pseudovaccinii. Next base: position 6,883,077 of record NZ_CP192074.1, on the reverse strand, counting down.
CATTGTGCCGCTTTATATTCTGGGGTCGTCACTATTCGGTGCGCAGCTCGCCGCGCAGCTCGGCCTGCCGTATGCCTTCGCGTCCCACTTCGCGCCGGACGCGCTGCACCAGGCGGTCGCCGTCTATCGCGAAAGTTTCCGGCCATCGGAGCAACTCGCCGAGCCGTATGTGATGGCCGGTGTCAATGTGTTCGCGGCCGAAGACCACGATTCGGCAGTGGCGCAGAAGACGATCTCCTACCGTGCTCGCGCGCGAGCCATGATTCGGCGTGGCGCGGCGGGCGCGGACTTCACCGACGAGGAGATCGATGCGTTCCTCGCCTCACCGAACGGCAGCCAGCTCAGCGCGATGACCCGATACACCGCCGTCGGCACACCCGCCGAAGTCCGTTCGTACCTGGCGGATTTCGCGGGCTCCATCGATGCGGACGAACTCATCGTCGCCCACCACGCCACCGAAATCGATGACCGACTCCGGTCCGTCGAACTCACCGGCGGTCTCATCACCGAGCCGGTAGCCTCCTAGCTCACCGAGCCGCCGACGATCAGGTTCGCGGTAATCGTGCCGTCGGCTTCCTTATTGCCGTAGACGACGACCGCGGCACCGACCGTCACATCCGACACGCTATTGCCGGTGAGGACAAGCACCCGGGTATCGGTGCTGACACGAACGTTCGTCGTGGCACCCAATATCCCTTGCACCGCAAGCGTTTTGCCGTCGTTGGCAGTGACCTTGCCGATGGTCAGCCCGTGACTGACCTGGGCCGCGTTCGCCGGGGCGGCGGCGGTATCGGTGCCCGCGGACCTGGCCGCCGGTGCCGAACCGATGGACGCGATGAAGAGGTAGGCCACCAAAGACAGCAGGACCGCGAAACTGGTTCCAATGAGCATGCCGAGGTCGGGATAGTACTTCCGTCGCCTCGACGGAATTGTGATGGCGGTGAGAATCACCGGGTCGATGGCCAGCTCCGCGCCGCCGCTGGACTCCTTGCTCGGGAGGCCCTTGGGCTGGTTCGACCACGGCGTGGCCGGGGGACTCATAGCTTCAACGTTATTTAACCCAGTGCGAACACCTATCACCACTGGCGGGAGCACCACGTCGATACCGTGGACACGCTGAGCGGGTCGGGGTGCGGCCGGAGGGGCGGGACCTGGCATTATCCGTACATGGTCATTCCCAGCGTGCTGCCGGAACGCCCTACCGTCGGATCCCCGTTCGAAACCGGCTGGCCGGTCCGCCTCGCCGACACCGACCGGGACCAGCGTCTGCGCCTCGACGCCATCGCCCGCTACCTGCAGGACATCGGCTTCGAGCACCTCGAAGCCGTCGAGGACGGTGACACCCACCGTGGCTGGGTGGTCCGCCGCACCGTCATCGACGTCCTCAAGCCCATCGAATTCGGCGAGCACGTCACCCTGCGGCGCTGGTGCTCGGCGCTGTCGAACCGCTGGTGCAATATGCGCGTGCAGATCTGCGGCAGCAACGGCGGTCTGGTCGAAACCGAAGGATTCCTCATCCATTTCGGCGCCGAATCCGGCGTCCCGGCGCGCATGAGCGACCGCTTCATGGCACCCATGCTCGCCAGCACCACCGAACACCGCCTGCGCTGGAAAGCCGCACTCACCGACCCACTACCCACCGGCCCCGACGTCCAGGAATTGCCCTTCCCCCTGCGCGTCGCCGATTTCGACTGGCTCGACCATGTCAACAACGCGGTCTACCTCAGCGCCCTGGAAGAACTCCTCGCCACCCACACCGATCTCACCTCCGGCCCGCACCGCACCGTCATCGAATACACCAAACCGCTGACAGCAGGCGAGCAAGTCCGCGTAATCGGTCGCCGCACCGGTAGCACCCTCGACGCCTGGTTCGTCGTAGCCGACGACCCCCGAGCCACCGCCCGCATCACCCCACGCTGACTCCCGCCCCACCCGCCACACCGATAACCAGGCGATTCGGCGTCTGGGCGCCCCCTGAGGTAATCTTTCCGAGCGCCCGAACACCAGGCGCAACGGGCTGTGGCGCAGCTTGGTAGCGCACCTGACTGGGGGTCAGGTGGTCGCAGGTTCAAATCCTGTCAGCCCGACAGACGAAACCCCTTCCGACCAGCATCGGAAGGGGTTTTTTCGTTTCTGGAGAAGCTCCGGGATTTGAACGATCTCACAAAAATCTCACGTTTTCGGCTCCGGTCCGCGTGCCCAGGCCTCCAGCACGGCTCGGTTGTCGGGGACCGTCTCGGGGATGTCGATGTAGTGGGTTTTGGCGACCTCGCGGGTGTTGCCGAGTTGGCGGGCGGCGCGTTCGGGGTCGCCGGAGGCGTGATCGACGGCGGTGGCCACGCCTTTGCGGAAGGTGCGTGGGGTGACCCAGGCGAAGTCGTCGCCGCGGGCGGCGCGCCAGGTGCGTCCGAAGTTGTTGGGGTTGCGTACCGAGCCGTTGCGGGCGGGGAACAGCAGCCGGTCGGGGTTGGGGCGTGCGGTGACTTCGAGGTCCTTGATGGCTTCGCGGACTGCTTCGACGGTGTGCTCGGGTAACAGGATTCGCCGCCACCCGTTGTCGGATTTCGGTGCGGGTTTGCGCACCCAGCCGCCGGCACCGGCGCCCTTGATCTCCACCAGGGTTCCGGTGACATCGAGGTAGGGGTCGCTAGCGTCGAGGTCGATGTCATCGAGTAGCAGTGCGAACACCTCGTGGGGTCGCATTCCGGTGCCGGTGATCACGTCCACCACCCACACCACCGTCCAGTCCCGGGCGGGACCGCTGGTGTAGGCGGGGGTACCGGGGATGGCTTCTCCGCGCGCCCAGGCCCGCACCTGGGCCCGGAACGCTGGCAGTGCACTGTGGTCACCGATTTTGCCGCGCGCGGGAACGCGGCGTCGGGTGAATGCGGCGACGCCGTCGACGGGGTTGGTGTCGATCACGCCGTGGCGGAGGGCGATCTGCATCATCGCTCGCAGGATGATTTTGTGCTGCTTGGCTTTGCGTCGCATTCCGAGGGAGACCAAGTGTTTGATGTGGCGGTCGAGTTCGCCGGCGGTGGCTTGCCAGATCTGTAGGTTCCCGATGGAGTTCTCGATCTTGATCGTGGCCTTGTTGGCGCGCCGGTCGGTGGAGACGTAGATCTCGCGCCGGTAGTCCTCGATGTTGCTCGCGGTATAGGCGTCATCGCCGGCCAGCTCGGCCAGCAGTTCCTTGGCCAGCGCAATCAGCTTGGTGTTGCGTGTGATCCGAGCACGCCCGAGCTGCTCGCGGTAATCGCGCATGGCCTCCGCCAGCCGGTTACGGGCGTCGTCGGCACTGACACCCATGCGCTCGAGCTGCTGCGCACCGCCCGCACCGTAGTAGCGGACAGTGGTGCGCCAGCGCCCGTTGCGCTGCTTCTTCGGCTTGGTCGGCACCCCGAAAGTTCCGACCGGCTTCGGCAACCTACCGCCCATCACACCCTTCCCAACATTCTGATTGCTACTGATTCACTGGTCGACAGCCAAGTTCTCGAAGGAATTCACATGTGCGTCATGCGCTTCGCCGCGAGATCGGTCTGCGTGAGAATCTTGGGCAGGCCGATCCGCTGACGGCAAGAGCCGGAAGATAGCTGAGAATTAACTACCGATGCCCGGGCCTCTTACCGGGAGCATCGTGAGGCCGCGCTGTGCCGATCGTTTCGGCTCAGCCGTGCGTCTTTCGGGTGGGGCCCGTTCCGCCGCCTCGGTCGAGTTGTTCTTGTTCCCAGGCGAGCAGGTCACTGAGCCGATAGCGGCGGTACCGGCCCATCCGGGCGAAGCGCGGGCCGCGACCGGCGCTGGCCCACGACGCCAGCGTCTTCAGCGGGATCTTCAACCGTTGGGAGACTTCGAGTGAACTCAGCCAGACTTCGTCACCGGACATCGCGGGCCCGATCCGTGGACGTGGCGTCAGGGGCGATGCCCCCCGACTGCGAAGCGCGGTGCGGTGGGGTTTTTGCGGCATGGGTAAGCACCTCTCTCGGATCCTTCCCAGCGCAAACGTACCCACCCTCCATTGAACACCAAGATCGGTGGCCGCCGCCAGGTCGCACTGATGAGATGGCGCTGCACGGTCCCTGCGTCGCGGCGTGGCAGTCGGTCTGTTACGTTGCGGCACAACGACAATGGGCGGGCTGAGCGAGGTGGCGGCGTCGCTGTCATGGCAGGGGAAAGCGAGCTGCTCCGACAACTGGTTCCGGGCAGCTAGACCATTCAACGCGAAGATGAACGCCGCAGGACGGTGCTCGGGACCGGGCGTGTGTCCCGATCCGAAGCGCCGCATTCTGCATGGATCCATAGCGGCGATCCAAATGCTTGCATACGCAGCTTGGAATGTGGAGGGGCAGTTCACGATCGCGGGCCCACGAAGGACTCGAACGGCTGCTGATGCTGGGCTGTGATCGGGGGTCCGCCTCCACGGAGTTCGCTCCTTCTCAGGTTTCTGCCGCGCGCGTATCTGCGGCAGTATGTGCTGAAAGACGCTCTGAGAAGCTAATTTCCTTGGTGCCACGCTCGTTCGGGTCCTGCAAGATCGGAAAATCGTGGGAACTCTCAGTCGTTCGGCAACATCGTCGGCAGCGAGCCGGACCTGGTCACCCTTCACCATCTGTCCCGAACGAAACACCGTGTCGCAGTTGACTCTCGGCATAGTCGTCAAAGCAGTGGCGGGTTGAACGTGAGAGTGCCTCGGGCTGGGCTGTTCTCGCGAGGCCACAGGGAAGTCGAGCCATCGGCACGAGCTGGTACCTAGCTGTGTGCGTGGGGCTGCGATGAATGACGGCGGAGGCACGCCGGAGAGACCATTGCGGAACGAATGCATGGGTAACTCAATTCTGACCCGATCCGCGATTCATCCCAACCTCCATGAAACCCCAAATCCCGGATCCGCGCCACCAAAAGCGGATTCGCCCGCGATTGCTGCGTGCTCAATGGCGTGGATCAAGTGCTGTTCGTGGGGCAACCGGGCGACAGCTGACGGGCAGTGCTGTGCGCACGATGCGACTACTGTCCAATTCAGCGATGCAGAATCAAGGGCACCCCGGCGGCGGGCCGGGCCGTCCCTCCGGAGTCAAACAGCATGACGTAGAGGTGACCGACATCAGGATTGGGCGGATATTCCGCTCCCCAATAGGTCGGCACTTCGTCGCATGCGGTGACCTCGAAGATCATCACTCTATGAGACCACCGGGGCTGGAACGGCAACAGAGGGCAAGACGATCGCAGCGCATTGGCGGCCTTCGCCATTAGGTGGACCGCCGGGCAGGTAGCCGTTTTCGGCGGACAGTTGGCCCGCTGGCGGCATTTCGGCGGTCGGTCGATGTGGGCCAGGCAAGGCACTACAACGCGAAAACGGCAGGTGTAAGGGGCATTGGGTCGGAAGTCCGACCGTGGCCGATCCGGACTGTGTACGCGGATGTGCTGGCACGGTGTGAAGCAGTTCAATGATGTATAGACAGCTACAGCCTCGTGAGCTTCTGCCCCTTCTTCACCAATTCGCCGATCTGCGTCGCCCACCGGACAGCAGTCGGTATGGTGTCGATCTTCGGTTCGAATGAATCCAGTTCGCCTACAGGCACCCAGGCGTAGTTCGAGTACTCCTCATTCAGTTCGATGTCGCCGCCGTCGTACTCGGCGTAGAAGTGCGGCAGGATCGTACTGTTGCCGTCCTTCTTCTTGAAGAGGACGTTGTACGAGAGGTCTTCGGCGATCGCGATGATGGCGGCCTTGCCGATCTCCTCTTCCTTCTCGCGACGGATCGCATCCAGGATGGAGCCGTCGGTGGTTTCCATCTTCCCGCCGATGAGCGAGTAGACGCCGTCGTAGTCGGCTTCTCCCTTGCGGCGGGCCAGCAGGACGCTGTCGGTTGCGGGGTCGATGACGACGAGCTTCTGACAGTATTGGGAGTGAGTGGTGTCGCTCATGCGGGGATGTCCAATTCCTTTCTTACCGTAGCTGTTTGGGCTGCGTAGTGCGGCTGCCGTCCACGTATACCGTGATCCCGCTCAAGTTTGCCTCGTAGCCAGCGAGATAGGCATCTTTGACATCCTCGGCCGTGGATCCGGCCGGGAGGTTGATCGTCTTCGCGATGGCCTCATCGGTGTAGCGCTGCAGCGCGGCGGCCATGGCTACGTGGCCGTCTGGGCCGATGCCCTGCGCTGAGGCGAGGAGCTCCCTGACAGGCGCCGACTGTACCGCGTAGTCGCCATAGATCGACTCGCCGTACTTCGCCCACACGATTTTCTCCAGTTGATCCAGGACAGCATCGTTGGCGGCGAAGGTATCGAAGTGCGGCTCCACCCCGGTGGAGGCGTCGATGACCAGGGCGCTCCGGCCGGTCGGTGGTAACGCGATGGTCGAGACGTTGCGGAGCATGCCGGTCGCGGCAATGTGCCGCGATAGGCAGCGCCAGTCGTCGGCCGCCACCGTGCCGGAGGTCAGATGCCCATACAGGTTCTCGATGTGCCCAGGCTGGCCGTGATGGCGGTTGCCAACGACCATTGTGCGCATCGCGCCGCATGGCCCGCGGGTCTCGGCCAGGCGGACCGACGCCTGCTTGGAGGCGAAGTTGACGAACGACAGGATATCTGTCATCAATTCGCGGGCCGCGTCGGAATCGTACGGCAGACCGACGATGCTCAGCGCGTCGGCGACGCCACACAGCCCGATTCCGATCTTGCGCTTCTGGTGCGAGACATACTGTGCCCGAAGCTCGTTCAGGTTCGCTTCGCTGACCGCCAGGCAGTTGTCCAGCGCGCGGGTCATCAGGGCGGTGACCTGTTCGAGCTTCGCGAAGTCAATCACCGGCCGGTCGGCGCTGTCGGTCGAGACGAACTTGCCGACGTTGAGGTAGCCGAATTGGCAGGTCTCACCAGCGATGAGTCCCACCTCCGCGCACGGTGCTGTCGTTGTGTACGCGCCCATCCCGGGAACGGGGTTGCGTCCGTTCATCCGGTCAGGGATTCAGCGGCATCAGGCGGTCAGACACCGAATGGGCTGGGGTGAGAAGGTTCAGCGCAGCGGCGGTGGCACCAGACACGGTGTACCTAGCGTGGTCGGCATCATGCTCATGCGGCCCATGGCTGTTGGGTTGGGTGAGCGTGTTGTGAATGTCGCGCAGCCCGAGAGTCGATAGTTGGCCGTGCCGGAGGCTAGATACGCAGATAGTGGTGTCTGGCTTTCCTGATGAATCTTGGCGGGGCTTCCGAATGAATTCTGGCCGGGCCCTTGCGGGTTTCGGCCGCGATGTACGAGCTAATTCCAGCGTGGTGCCAGTCGGCTGAATGTCCACCGTCGCCGCGTCCGCGTCGACGGATCGCACATCCGCAGTGCCTGGATCACCCTGCACGGCAAGGAGATCGGCACCACCCACCGTCGGCTACGCTATCCGGAGCCTGGCGCGCACGGCCGAGACTCCGCCAGAATCCGTCAGCATCGACCATGTCCGATCTCGCTGGTCCGCCGATGTTCGTCCGGAAACCCCGCCAAGATTCACCCGTGTAGCCATGGTGTCACAGAACGAAGTTCCGGGCATCGGCGTTGTTGTCGATCGCTGTCACGATATAGCGGGCGGGGTCGCGATGTTCATGGTCGCTGCGGTATCGGACCTGCGTGACCAACCCGAACGCGCGGTATGCCGATGTGCGGATGCGGGGTTCACAGATCCTCGCCTCCATAGGTGGGGCGCGGGTTGGCCACGACGAGATCAACTGCAGCAGAGCAGTGCCGACAAGTTCGATCACCTGTTCGCCGAAACAATAGAAGGCCACGTGCCGATCGATAGTCGGACCGTCAGCATGCCGACGTCTGCCGCCGCAATCGAGTCGTCATCGGAGGCCACATATGACCCAACACACCGAGCCAGCAACGCGAGACGACCCCAGGGCTGAGCAGGAGCGTCGCCGCAGGTCGCGGTGGTTCAGACGTCATCCGCGCGTCATGTGGTCCCCGATACTCACCCACCGGTACCCGGCGTACACGGAGCTAATGGAGCGGGCTACGCGATCACAGATGAAGCGGTACAGGCGCTTCGGCAGATCTCACATGTGGTGGTTTCGAGGCTTCGGTCTGGTCGAGATCGTTCTAAGCATCGCGTTTCCCTTCGTGGTCGTGACCCTACCCGAGTGGACGACCACGGCTGACGTCAATACCAATACGGCCGTCCTCACCGGCATCAGTGTGCTCATAGCGCTTGCCGCTGCTGTTCACGGATTCTTCGGCTGGAACGACAACTGGCGACTGTACAAAAGCCAGGAGCTTGTACTGCTGCTGATCATTCGACGGTGGGAGCTCGCTTTGCTGACCTTGTCGGTGCGGCGGTCCTCGGATACCGAGGAAGAAGAAGCAGCTTTGGCGGCCACACGAGAAGCGATCGGTGAGATAGGTAGGGCCCTTGAGCATGAGCAAGACGTGTTCTTCGGCACGGTCCGCTTGCCGGAGGAACTACTGAAGGAGGAAGGGCAGGGCACAACGCCCTCACCTGGGGGAATTACTTGACCGCTGACAGGCAGGGGACAGCGCGGTCCTCCTGACAGGCGGTCTTAAATCGGATCAAGGTAGGTCACCTGTCGTCCCCTCATGCCGCGGGGCGCGTGGATTTCAGACCAAACCAAGTCCAGGGCGCACGGTCTCGACCCCTGTCGTGTTGGACGACCGCGTGCAAACGGTGTGGTTGCGGTCGTTTTGTCTCGCAGCGATCAGCTCAGTGACCAGCTCGTTGGTCATCCCGCTGCTGTCGGCGGCACTGCAGTGCAAGGAGATACGGCGAGCCCTATTGCGCTCGACAGCAGCGGATTGGACAGGGAACTGTATTCATCTCCACTCACCTTATTTGCGACGAACATCGACGAGTCGGACGTGGTGTTCGTCGCGGGCGATCAGATGTCGAGCAAGGCGTTCTTCGTAGGTAGTGACGACGACTTGCTTGATTGGTCCCTCGCCGTTGGTAACTCGTGACAGTATGCTGGCTACCTTGCGTCGCACGTCGGGGTCGAGGTGTTCGAGAGGCTCGTCGAACCAACAGAAGTTGGTTGTCGTGACCAGTTCGGCAACGAGCAGACGCATCAGGATCGTCGCGGTCATGCCTTCGCCGGTGCTGAAGGCGTCGAACGGAAGCGCATGACCGTTGACGGTGCGGGTGAGGTTTCCATTCGAGTAAGTATCGAGATCACCTCTATCGGGAAACAGCCTCTTCCAGCGTTGGTTTATCTCCGCGGCGAGTGGACGGATCGTGTCATCGAGTAGTTCGCTGAGCGTCGCCTCGGTTGTTTCGGCCAAGATCTTGATCTTGGCTTCACGGGTGAACAGTGATTCTAGTTCTCGCATTGCGAGATCAGCGGTGCGTGCCTCGTCGAGCCGACTTGTGGCCTGTTGGTGGTCTGTGCGGGCATCCACCAGCGCGACAAGTCCATCCTCGGCAACCGTGGTGAGCTCATCGAGGGTTGACGACTCTTCTGGTAGTTGTGGCGGCTGAGGAGGTGCGCCCGGGGGCGGGATCCGGGCGAGCGCGTCCTTGATAGCACGGAGCCGATCATGACGGGCCATGAATTCGGCTTTTGTCGACCGCAGGGGGCCGAGTCGGCGCGCGAGGTCCTCGCGGTCATGCTGGTTGGACTTGTGCGCTGCATCGACGGTCGCGCTGTCGAGCGGTCGACGACACACGGGGCAGTCATCGTGTGCCGAGTCCAGCCGTTGCTGGTTGAGAGTTAATGCCCTTTCCTTTTCTGTACACACAGCGATATCTACTTGGACCTGCCCTATTCGCTCGCTGAGACGGGCCAGCTCGTCTTCTAATTCTTGCGCGATGTTCTCGACCGAGAAGCTCTGCCCCAAATCATTAGAGATGGCACCGATTAGTTTCTCGACCGCCGCGTTCCAGGACGTTTTGCGGTCTTGCCACAACCGCATTTCCGTATCGAAGTGGTGTTTCGACCGAGCAATCTCCAACCTTGCTTGAAGTACATGGTGTCGATCGGTGCACGCGGTGATGCGTTGCTCAGCTTGCTCGACCGCAGATTCCAGCTCGAGTAGCCGTTCTGCCGTGCTGGAGTGCGCAAGCTTGATGCCCTTTATTCGGGCCGCGGTGGTCTTCTGGTCTTTCTCTAGGCGCGCTAGGGCACTGCGTAGCGTGTCTATACCGTAGTAGCGCCCCAGGTGCGCCTCGAGGTCGCCATCGAGGGGTTTGGCATGATTCTGTTTCCTGGATGGCATGGTCAAGCCGGCCAGAAAGGCCGGGTCGGTGCGGTAGAAGCTGTGCAGGAGCTGCGGCAGATCCTCGGGGGCCAGCGTTTCACCATTCAGGCGCACGATCGGCACGGACAGCGCGGCACGGGGTTTGCTCGACAGTCTTCTCTCGACGGTAAGGATCGTGCGGTCGGGTAGCTGCAGCTCGACCGTGGCCATTGCATTGCTTTCGCCGACGCGAACGGCTGTATGGTCGCCTGCAGTGGATATTCCGAAAAGCGCCCATCGAGCCGCTTCGACGAGGGAGGTTTTTCCGACACCGTTCGACGCCACGACGAAGGTCGTTCCGGGCTCGAATTCGAATGCGGCGTCAGCGTAGCTTCGCCAGTTCTTCAGCACGAGACTTTTAATCATCGTTGCCCTCCAAACCGAGGCGTGCCAATGCCGCCTCGACGTCGCCGTCCCCGATAATTGATGTCACGAATCCGGTAGCTTGTTCGTCGAAGGATTTATCAAGAGATAGCCATGCTGATTTCTTCGCCTGCTGACGCGCTCGATTACCCTCGGTGCCAATCCGGGCTGCCGCGTGCGCCGCATGCCTGGATGCAATTGCCGTGAGATTGGTATGAATTCGGAAATTGTCGGCTTCTTGATCTGTAAGCTCCCAGGCTGCTACAGAGCTGTCGAGGTGCTTGCAAAGTGTGTCGATGAGTCCTAGACCTACCAATGTCGGTGACGGTCCGACTTGATTTCCGTCGGGGATTCCGACCGCGCTGCGCATGTCAGCCGACGTGAACAAAAGCGTCGATGTGTCACGATCGGTCAGAGTGACAGTCACCGCGTCTACATCAGTATCGATGAGCGTGATCGTTCGACATGCCTCGGCGAGATCGCCGTAATTAGGAAATTCAACAACACTCTCAGGTAAAAGGATGAGCAACAAAACAGTTGTGTCGAGATAGAAAATTTTGAGTACCCTCTTGATCCGCACTGAATCATTGACGTGCAAGACGGTGGGCGACACCGAGACGCATCGGACGCCACTCAATCGGGAATTGAGTTCAGCCTGCACGTTCTGCAGATCGTCGGGAGGGTCATCGCTCGAACCCTCATTCACCGCAGGTAGCGGACGTCCCTCACCCTCAGGTTCCTCCTGTGCCCCCTCAGCGGCACCAGGTGCGAGTTCGGCCAAAAGGTCTCGCATCGCTTGCCGGTACTCGATGCGTTGGTCGTTCTCGTCATCGACCGGTGACCCGACCTGGACACCACTTGGGTTACGTCCCTCACGCATGGCAGCCATGACCTCGTCGACATCCGTGCCGATGTCGACGGCGGCGATCTTGTTGAGGAACAGTCGCGTGGGAATGTGGGTCCGCAATGGCACCATTACGGCCAGTTCCACCGACAGTGGGGTCGCTGGGGCGCCGATGATGAGAGTGTGCAGGTCTGCAAGCTCGGTGTCGAGTACAACGGGGACGACATCGGCGATTCCGTCGTCGAAGACTTTCCGTACCCAAACCAGGAGTGCTTCGGTTCGACCGACACGCCAGAGCTCGTTTGCTTGGGGCTCTGTGTTGTTGTCACGCGAGATCAGGTCAGTGACTGTGTCCGGCAGACGGCTGGAGGCGTCGATGATTCGTTGAATGCTGTCTTGACCGGGAGAAACCGCTCCAACGTCGTGCTGTATGCGTAACATCCGGATGCGGCAGGCTACGCAATGCTCGACGTGTTCGTATGTCGATGTCGCTGCGTGACCGGGGTCTCGTAGGGCTGCCAGTAGTTCGGTGGACAGGGGGTGGACATTTTCCCTCATGCGTGGTCACCCCTTTCTTTGAGCGCACGACTGTAAGACGTGGCATCGGTCAGTTTTGTCCGGTCCGCGACCCAATCTTCGCAAAGTTTGCACAGCGCGCTGGCGGTGCGATCGGGCTGATCGTCGTCGGCGAGCTCGCCGCGGAGCCGGTCGATGAGGCGTTGTCGGAGAAGTCCTGCCTGTGTCTTGCCGGTGTCGATCATTTGTCCGAGATCACGCACGCTCACATCTAGTTTGGTGACGATGATGCGCTCGCGATCGCCGAGTGTCTGGAAGATCTCGGCAGCATGCAGGTCGGCGATCGTTTGGGTCGCGGGATCGCTTCCCGTGTGAGCGGGTTCGGAGACCTGTTCACGAACGTCCAGGGAAATCGTGAGTGGCGTTCGTCGATGGTCGAGTCGTGCGGTCAAGACGTGGGCGATCTCGGTGGCGGTGAGACTGCCGTCCGCCGCTGCGAGCACGGCGAGGATGAGTCGGACCATCGAGGGACGATCTGCCACGGGGGCGTCACGCCGCTCGCTCGACCACTTCGGCACGACGACGGTGACCGCGGTGATCGCCGATTCTATGTCGCTGATCGGCACAGTACTGGCACCGACTGGCCCTCCGGGCAATGTCCACCGGTCGGCTGAACCTGGTACCGCCTCGAAGTCCCGCTCGTCGCGGAGAAGTTCTTTTACCCGGATGATGAGTTTGCCGAGGTCAGTTCGCCGGGCGATATCCCGGAAGAAGTTCACGACGGCGGCCTCGAGCAGTCGGGCGAACGAGGGGTCATCCATCGATCGGAGCGAGAGTTCCAGCAGACGTTTCGCTCCGCGGTCACCTTCGACGAAGTCGTGAGCCGTCTCGGTCACCGCCGTCTGATCCCATGTCGATGATCCGGGCGGTGGCGGAAAGTTCCGGGATAGGGCGACCGACTTGACCGTGGTGTACAGCAGCTGGGCGCCGGCGGGGCCGAGACGACCGGTACTAAGGAGTTCTTCGCGCGGGCTCATGAGAATCGCTCCAGCACACGAGTCAGGTATGGATCCTTTAGGACACCCAGCAGCTCGACATTCTGTGGCGCCCATAGGTGCTGCTCGGCAGACGCCAGGTGCGAAAAGACGCCTTTGCGGTCGAGCTGTAGCGAGGTATCGGCGGGATGCTGGATGCCCTGTACGGATTTCGAGGTTCGGGTGACGAATTGAATCACACCGTGTGGCGTCTCCGCCGGGGGGACGCAGAGCACGACGACTGGGCGCGCCGCGGCCGGGTCGTTGCTCCAGTAGATCGTCGTGTTCACCCTGTATAGCTCGCCGATCGCTGGAAGGAAGGGCACGCCGTCGGCACCCTTTGGAGCTAGCCAGGCGTGTGACCGATCACCGCGGTCGGGCATGTCCCTCGTCTCTTCTCATGCGAGCGCGGCCTCATCGGCCCTTCTGTCCTCAGGGACGTCGCACCTCAGCCACTTGTCCGTTACCGGCCAGAATTTTCCCGATCTCCCTCGGGCCATCAATATCGAGACTGGTCGGGAGTCCAATTCCGGACAGATCGGATCGATGCCACGTCTCATCCCAGGCGACAGCAGAAGAGCGAGCAATCTACAACTCGTCTTCCGGAACGGAGCCACACAGTGACAAGCAAGACCAGCCCCACCTCATCCGCGCACGCCGAGCAGATCCAGATCACCATCGACGGACGCCTTTTCATTGTCGAAGACCGTCACTACCTCGCCCGTGAGTTGCTGTCGTTGGCCGGGCTGTCCGCCGCAGGCTACGACTTCACCCGCGTCGGCAATCACGGCAAGGCCGAGACTTTCCGCGACGCGCAGAAAGTCAACGTCAACGCGGTGACGTCTACGTCAGCGTCAATCAACAAGGTACCGACGCGTGACCAGCCGACACATGCCGGGAGTAGTCGCATTCCTGGCCTCGCTCAACTGTCGACCGGTTGAGCAGCCGGACGAGTTCGGCCAGATCGGTTGCCTCTGAAGAGGAAACTGGTTTGACCACTCTTCCATCGTGGACGAATTTATGGACGCTACTGGTGTCCAGGAGGTTGTGCATCACATCAGTGCTCGGCGTGCAGGGCAGCGTTGAGCCAACCATAGGTGAAAAAGACGACCATCCACGTAGCGATCAATACGTCGGGATCATCATCGTGTTCGTCCCACAGCGGGGAGTTCGCTTCGGGCACCACACCATCGACGAGGGTCGTGTTGAGAAGCGTCACGGCCAGATCGTGTGCAAGGCGGCCGTTGGTGACCTCATGCCCGCTGACAGCGGCGAGATCGAACACTGATTCCAGCGGGCGCGACACCCGGTCGGTCCCATACTGTGCGGCGAGCAGATCGCGCACCGACCTGAGCGTCGAGGAGATCACCATACCGCCGAGGTGGAAATCATAGAACAGCCCCGCTAGTTCAGCCTCGGAAATGAAGTCGGCGATGCGGAACGGGAGTTGCGGCTCTTCGATCAGTTGCACCATTGCGGTGCGGATGTTGCGTAGCACATGCGTGGGGTCGATCAGGGTCCTGTCACCGTCGACAAGATTCGCACCATCACCTCCAGGGTGTAACCCATACATTGACAGCAGGGCGACCGTGTTGACCGACGCGTCTTCAGTGTGGGTCACGCTATTGCGAAGGGTGCGCACCCGCTGTGTCTCGGGGTGAGTGGGTCCATAGCGCATGTAGGCGAGAGCGTAGGCGCGGTCGAGGCAGGTGATTGCCTCCCAACGCTCACCCTGTTCGTGCAGCACACGTGCCAACTGGTGCAGTGGTGCCACGATCTGCGGCGGCGGAGGCGATGGCATCGTTTCCAGGGTGGCAATTGCCTCTTCGAAATCGGCTCGCGCCTGGTCGAGGTGTTCTTCGGCATGCGCGAGCCGTCCTGCTGCGGTCGATGCAGCGGACTGCATCATCGCGATGGTGTCGAATTTTTGTTCGCGCGCTCGGGTCGATGCCTCCTCGATCAGTGTGCGCGCTAATGCGAGTTCGTCGGCGGTGATGGCAGCTTCGGCGCCCGCGAGCAGAGCGAGAGCGATGGTAATCGGCGCGATGCGGGGGGCGATGTCGGGTCGGCGGTACAGTTCGATCACGGTCATCGCGGAGGCCAGCGACGACACTGAGTCACCGCGGTCGCGGGCCAGCGCGCAAGCGGTGATATGGGCCTCGATCACCAACTCCGGTTCGATCGGCGCACCGTTCTCCTCACTGTAGTTGCGGGCGAGCTTGAGTGCCCGCTCACAACAGGCGTCGGCTTCGTCGAGGCGCGACAGCGTGTGGAGAAGATTCGCGTGTGTCACGGACATCAGGACGGCGAATCCGGTGTCAATGTCGGTAGTCGCGAGTGTGTCCAGTCGGGACAGCACTACGTCGGCGCGGTCGTGGTGGCGCTGCGCGCTGACGAGTGCGTGGGTGGCGGCGATCGCCTCGATGATCAGCGTTGGGTGTGCCAGCTCGCGCCCCCACGACAGGCTCCTGCCGATTGCATCGAGAGCATTATCGACCCGCCCGGCCAGTGAGTACG
Organism: Nocardia pseudovaccinii; assembly: GCF_050942345.1. Taxonomy (NCBI): domain Bacteria; kingdom Bacillati; phylum Actinomycetota; class Actinomycetes; order Mycobacteriales; family Nocardiaceae; genus Nocardia; species Nocardia pseudovaccinii. The sequence goes on along the minus strand of NZ_CP192074.1, from coordinate 6,867,573 downwards.
CCACAGCAAGGGGAAACTGGGTGTGCGCGGCGAGCAGAGTCCAAAACGAAGAGGCGATGATGCGCGCATGCGCGAGTGCCGCCCTACTCGCGTGCTCGCCGAACTCGATCGCAGACCAGCCCTGTGGCGCGGCGGGCCGCTTCGGTCCCAGTGGCACCAACCTCGCGTGCTCGCCCAGATCGATCGCTGGTGTGGTGGGCCCGTGTGGCTGCAGTGGCGCCAGCCGTACACACAGCATCGCGGCTAGGATCACCGGGACGGGGCCGTCGAAACCCAGTTCGAAGGCTGCAGCGGTGATAAAGGTCGCCGCGCTTAGGTTGTCGTCGATCGCCGGTATTGGGTCGGTCAAGGCTACTGATTGCTGCCACAGAAATAGTCCCAATCCGGCCTCGAGCCACGGCTGCGGTTCAGCAATTCGATCGCGAGCCACCAGCGCAATTAGTGGATGTACCACCAGCTGGCCCGCGCTGACGGTGAGCAGGGACATGCGCGCCAGGTTCTCGGCAGCACGATCGCGGAAATCCTTGTCGCGCAGCATCGTGCCTATCTGGCGCCCTCGCGGAATCAGTGTCTGCTCTGCGTCAGCGGCTGCTGCCCTCCGCCGCCACCTCCTTCTCCAGCGAGCCGCGGCCACCTCGGCAACCGGATCGGGCGCGGTGACTGCGGCAGTACGGATCGGAGCGTCGAAGATCGACTCGTGGACCGGAGCCGGTCCCAGAAAAGCCAGAATATTGAGCAGCGTCAGAGATTCAGGAGCGCTGGCGTGCACGGCCTCGATGTTCATGCAGATCGATTCGATGATCGAGACGGGGTGGCCGCTGGCCCGGCCCAACGCCAAGATATGGGACGGGGCCTCGGCCAACCGGGTGAGATAGTCGGTGAGGTTACGGCGCAGCACACGACAATGGTCTACAGCCTGGTTGAGCGCCAAAGGGTGGTCGTGCAGCTGCTCGCGCAGTCGATCACGTTGCTGGGGAGGTTCGTCCGGCAACTGTGCAGCGAGGAAGGATCGACTTTCGGCTGGCTGCCACGACGACAGCACCAGCTCGTGGTACCCGGTGTCGAGATTGGCGATCGTGGTCGTGATCAATACCCGGCACAGACCTGCCCGCGGGATCAACCCCCTGACTGTGTTCGCGTCGGTGACACCGTCGAGAATCAGCAACATTCCGGTTGTCGCGGGCAGCGAGGCGGTTACTGGGGTGCGGGCCTCGGCGATGCTGTCGAGGGATAGATCGCCAGCCGCAGCTCCGAGGTGATGTAGGGCTGCGAGCACCTGAGCGCGGCTATCGGCACTGACGAACACCGGCCGCAGCACCTCGGCGTGGAGGGCCGCGAATTGTGTTGCGATGCTGGTCTTCCCGCATCCTGTCATGCCGCGCAGCACCGTAGGTGTCACCGGTGCCACTCCACCGGGTTCGAGCAGCTTGCCTAGCTGCGCCAGCTCTTGGTGGCGCCCAACGAACCGGTCGTCGGGTTCCCACCCGAATCCGATATCGGGCATCTGGGCAGCCAGGCGGCGATCGTGGGCGCCAAGCACGATCGCCTCGGCCTCTGCTACAGGCAGGGTCCGTCTCGCCAGCGCTGCCGCATCTTCGGCGTCGAGGTCTGGAAGTAACCGGCTCACCAACTCCGCGCGAGTGTCTATTGATGGTGGCGGGGGCACGGCTTCGCTCAACTCGACGATTCGTGCGCACAACGCCTCGAAGCATTCGCGCGCGAACAAGCGTGCGGCATGTCGGCCGCGGCGCTCAAGAAACTCCGCGGCGGCTGCCGCGCCGCTGGCATTGATCTCGAGCCGGCCCGGCAGCGGGTCAACGAGAAACTCAAGTTCACCGGCGAATGCGGCGGCGTCGGCGGCGGACCCGCCGATGGCACCGGCCAACCACCTCAACGTCGGTGTCGAGGGCGGTGTCTTGTCGATCACGTTGGCGTGCAGTATCCGGGTCTTGCGGACAAATCCAGCGTTCGACCAGAATGCGGGCACCGCCGATCCCTCGGTCTGCGACCACTGCCGATGCAGCACAGTCAGCACCGGCTTCAATTCTGAAGGGCCCCAACCACTGTCACCGCTGCGTTGATGCGGTTCCCGGTGTTTCACCGAGACCAGCGTCGGCCGTCGAGTGCGGTGTAGCAAGACCACATCCGAGGAGTGTTGCGGTGCGATCGCTTCCAGGTCGCTGTCGGTGGCCAGCTCCCGGATGAGCATCAATGCCACGGCTTGCTTCTCGTACCTGATCCAGGACTCGGTCAGCGGACCAGTATTCTGCCGGTCCACCGGCAACCGCCGCACCACCGGCCCCACATCCCCCTCATTCGACATGCCTGCAGAATAGAACCCACCACCGACACCGCGCCGCGGATCGGGCCGACAGCGCACATGTGTAACAACAGGTACCGGCAAGTCATCGGCAGGCGCGAAAGCCCCAGTGTCGGAGACTCATTCGCCCGGAATGGGTTCAACGCTTCCGGGGAGGTTGCGCCACAGGGGGACCCGCCGTGCGCTTGCCCTGTCCTAATGGTCGACTGGTTCAGAGCGCCACGAGGCGCTGGTGCGCCGTGAGGCGCTAGGGATCGAAGGAGGATGTGGTGTCGCGCTGATGGCGGTTCGTCGTCGCCCGCAGACAATTTGACGGCACGTGAATGGAGGGGCCGTCGACACCTCTCCCGGTCCGGTGTCAGCGGCCACTGAAACTGGCCGCTGACAGTCCAGCCGGTTCCCTGGCGGCGCCGCGGGTTGCTGCCCTCGGCAGGGCATGTCGAACATGGGAACGGGGACGACCTGTGGGTTTCGGGTGGGCGGCTGGTTATCGAAGCGGATTACCAGCTGTAGTGACGGGTGGTGTCTCTTGTTCTGCTGGGTCTCGCCCGGTACGACCAATACCACTGACGCGCATTGGCAACCATCTGCTCGTTCTGCCGGGCTTCCTGTGCGGAGGGGTACTGCGGGCGGTGATGAATGCGTAGTCGCCGTGATGGTCGAGTCGGAATACGTCCGGGTCGTCACGGACTGATGCCCACGGCGACAACTGATTTCGCAAGTACATGGGTAACTCCATGTACTCGCATCGAACTAGCGTGCGATGGGTGTCGTTGTCAAGAGTTGGCAGCGTTGGGTGTCGTTGGTTCCGTGAACCTTTGAGCTGCGGATACATTGCAATTCGGCCGAGTTCTGGCTGTGAACTCAATTACTAGCGTTGGCGTGCGCGGGTGACGTTGGTTGACGTCAGCCATTAAATGGCGGGTTTGATGACAAGCCGCGACGGCTGGTCAGCAACCATGCCGGACATGTGCGCTCGGAGAAGGGTGCAGTTTTGCGATCCGGGTGGGCGTCGACCACTTGCAGTTTGTCCTGTCGTAGGTTCGCGCTCTGAGCAGGGCACGCAAAACGTAGGCAACTGAAAAACGCCTGGTTATCGTGGGATTCAGTATCCCGTCTGAGGGGTTGTGATGCCCTGCGGAAGTACGGCAATTGGCCCCAATTGGATGGTGTCCTGGGCGAGGCGTGTCGAACATGAGAACGGGGACGACTTGCGGTCCCCGGGTAGTGGAACGGCGTGTGCGCTGGATGCAGGAGATCCGTCGGCAAGATCACCGAATATTCCGGCGCAGCCCGGTCGGCGTGCATTCTGACTGACATGGCCTTCACACTGACTGACTTCCAGGGGTTCGTACCCTTTGCCGCCCTGCCCGCGAGCGACGTTCCGGCAGGGCCGGGGGTGTATGTAGTCACGCGGCTGGTCACCGCAGCGCCGGTATTCCTGCCGAGCAGTCCGGCGGGTTGGTTCAAGGGCAGGGACCCATCGGTGTCGATGGCGGTGCTGGAAGCGAATTGGGTGCCCGATGAGCCGGTTGTTTACATCGGCAAAGCCGACGCCGGGGCGAGGGGCAAGCGTAGGTTGCGCACGCGGCTGGACGAGTATCGACGGCACGGCACAGGAGAACCTGTCGGCCATACCGGCGGCCGATACATCTGGCAGCTCGCTGATAGTCCCGAACTGCTGGTCGGGTGGCGCGAAGAACCCGACGCCCTCGCGCTGGAGCAGTCGATGATCCAGAGCTTCAAAGCAATGCACGGCGGCAAGCGCCCGTTCGCCAACCTCCGCGACTAGGGCATCGGCGGTTCATCCCAGAGGCACACGCCCTCATCAGACACGTCGTCATCGTATGCGCGGGACGGCAATCGTTGGGCACCGGTGCTACTTGTAGACGCCCTTCTCGATACCGGCCTCGTCGAGATCAGTACCTGTCCACCAGATTTCGTCGAAGTCCGGATACAGGCTGACCACGGGGGCTCTGCTCAGGTGCCAGGACGAACCGCTCCTGCGACGAGCACCTTTGTCGAGCCAGTCCTCGACGGCGAACCGTGGGCCGTCCTCGTGTGCGGCAATCGCCCGACTCATAAGGTCCACCCGTCGGCCACTGAATTCCTCCCAAACAGGAATTTTCTTGGCCAACTGTAGGTCTGCCCAATCCGCCGCACCGTAGAGCTGACGACCTAACTCGCTCACGCCGAAGTCGCGACGACGCGTGTAACGATTCCACGGGAACTTCTCGCTACTCCGTCCGGGAGGGAGCCCGTAGAAGAGGTAGACATCGAAGTCTTTGACGCCACGGTCACCGCACACGTAGTGCCTCGCCCCACCTTGAACGAGGCAGCATGCCAGCAGATCGGCGGCAAACTCGGGATGAGCCCGACGAAACTCCATGTGATCGGTCTGCGCGAAACGTGCGAGCCGGCTCAAGTGCTCATCCGTGAGCGGTAGGAAACTGCGCTCCGAGCGCTCGTCGGTCATTCGCTCAATACTGCCACCGGCACCAGCCAGACTGTGGCAGCTACGGCAACGCCCATCGCAGTTCCAGCGCGGCCGAGATCCATGGGTATCGGCCGAATCTGGTGTCATTGATCAGCGCGCCTTGTTAGCTCGGCGGGCCGACCAACTGTTCCCCTCGCTGGAGAAGTGACGCCTATGGGGCCATCTCGGCGAGGCCCGCGGCGAATTCGGCGGCTGGTGGGCACAGGTACTTGATACTGGCTCCGGCGACGACTTCCATCGTGTGGAAGTCGTCGGTACGGGTGTTGGGCAGCGCTGCGCTGCTGAGATCGCCACGTGCGCTGTAGATCTGGTCGCAGATCTGGTGGCCTTTGATCACGAGATCGGCATCGGAGATACCACCTCGGTCCACACCCGACAATTCGATGGAGCGCAGGAATCCCGGGACATCCTCGCTCTGTTGATCGATCTGCCCCTGGACCCATGGGTCCGGACGGGGCGCGGCATCCGCCGCCACGGAACCGCCGAGGAGCGCAGCACCGATCCCGAGAACCGTCAGCATCGACGAGACGAGCAAGCGTGCGGGCATCGAAACCCCCTGATGTGCATTGCCTTTGATCCGGTCGATAAGAGTACGCGCTGTCGCCTGTTGGTCAGCCGATATGGGCACATCCGAAACCAGGGGATGTGTCGATGGCCCAGATCGCCGAGGAGGTCGGGATCACTGCAGGTGCGCCATGTCGACTTCCCGAATATGGCTGGCCTTCGGGGAGTCCTGCCAGTGTTTCTTGAGGCGGCGGGCAGGAAGTCGAGAAGGGGCGACATTGGGTGTGATCATGCTGATGAATTTGGTTGTGGCGGTGACGATTTCATAGAGAGTCGCAGGTATCGGTACTCGGCAGGACACATAACATGGGCAACCAGAAAGCGCCTGGTTGTGGTGGGAACGCACCCGGTCTGACCAGAGCGACGCACCGCGTGAGTTGACCGACCGGCGGGGGCCGAACCCACTGCTCGCTGTGCGACACCGAATTCATCGGCGAGGACCCGGTCCCGGAGCCGGAGGAGGACGAAGACGAGTACACGCAACGAAGGCCCCACGAGCGTAGGGTCTTCGTTTTGGCTCAGTCCTCCCACGCGGTGTGGGACGCGGGCGCGAATACTTCTGGAGTGGGCATTGGCGGCCGGGATGCTGTGAGGCTGCCGCTTGAAGCTCTTGCAAGTGGCTTGCTGCCTTTAGATAAGTGTAGTGTTACACTCATGAGCATGGAGGACGCACTCCGAGAACAGTATCGGCCGCTCATTACAGACATGGAGCTGGCCGAACTGGAAGGAATCGGGCATACGATCCACCGCTCCGCAGGCCACCCGTTCTTCCTGGAGGGTGAGCAGGGCGATTTCGCCCTCCTGATCAAGAAAGGGCACGTCAAGGCCGTGCGTGGCAGACCGCCGCGCATCATCGATGTCCGTGGCCCGGGGGAGATCGTCGGCGAAATGGCGGTGATCCGCGGGAAACCGCGGATGGCGAGCATCGTCGCCTTCGACGATGTAGAAGCTCTCTATCTACCTGGGGCGAGGTGGCTGCGGTTTCTTTACGATCACCCTCGCGCCATGCACGCTCTGCTGGCCATGACAGACGACATGGCCGATCGGGCAACTATGAAGAACGTAGAATCTGAGCTGGCCATCGAACGGCAGCTCGCCAAGAGAATCATCGAGCTGACGGACTTCGGGCTCGGCGAGCCTGCCAATGACGGGGCTGTGATCTTGCGGCTGAGTCAGCATGACCTCGCAGCTCTGATTGGGGCAAAGAAGCTGGACTCTGTCAAGAAAGTAATTCGGCTGCTCAAGAATTCGGCCATTATCGACACCGGCAGGCAAGTGATTACAATTCGCAAGTTGGATACCTTGCGCGAAATCGCCGATGGCAACATGACGGTCTCCTGACCGGATCAGGAAATGTAGATGCCAACGCAATTGATCCTCGCTATTTTCGGCGTCGCTGCTAGCATGCGGGCGCTGGCACCAGTCTTGCGAACATTAATCGAACAAGTATCCCAAACGCATCGGCTCACCAAAGCGCTAGAGGATTCCAGGCCGAACCAACGACCTGGAATCATCGTGGCATGCAGTTGGCTAGAAAAGAGATCTGCAGATAGAACAGCGGCCACACGGCCAGCGAAGCACGTCCCGTCTGCAGGTATTTCTTCTCTCCCTCCACGCCGGTCGCCCGAGACAACCTCGGCCACGAATGCCGTAGAGGCCGACAATGCATGAGACGGTGCGCTCGGTGGACCTCAATGAAGACCGGCTGATTCGCCGTCTCACCAAGCTTGTTACCACCCTTGACCTTGACCGTCGCGACTTCGTCATCTTCGGCAGCGGCCCACTGTTAGCGCACGGACTACGTCGATATGTTCACGACCTGGACGTTGTAGCGCGCGGCCCGGTCTGGGATCGTGTGTCCCGGCACGGGATCCCGGACACCGGAACCATCAATGGTGCCCCCATGGTGCTGTTTTGGGGCGGGCTAATCCAGTTCTCCTCGGGATGGATATCAGAAGACTGGGATACCGATGTCCTGATCGACCGGTCCGAGACGATCCAGGGAATGCCGTTCGCTCGGTTGACTGACGTCCTTGCATACAAGCAAATACTGCGTAGACCCAAAGATCGCCCGGACATGGAAGCGCTCGTTCGCCGACTGCGCCATTCAAACAGCACCGACGGCGCGTCGAAGATGCCGGGATAACAGTAATGCACACTGTTGCGTGGAGACCTTCTATATGGCGTGCCGCGAAGACACTTGTCGCCTCTGCTTCTGTGCGATCGGAACTTTACGTCGCCGAGGTACCCGCTGCCTCCGAATTCTTCGCTTAGACCGTGTCTCACGTCGATGTGATTCGTTTGCGGCGTGTCGGGATTCGTTGTGCCGCATGATGTTCGGCCGTGGTCGATGAGTTGTCCAACCGGTTGGTGCCCGACGAGTTGTGGGAGTTGGTAGAGCCTTTGCTGCCCGGGTTCACCCCTCGGACACAGGGCGGCGGGACTGCGCCGGTCGACCAGCGGGCAGTGTTCACTGCCGTCGTTTACGTGCTGACCAGCGGTTGTGCGTGGCGGATGCTGCCACCGTCATTCGGGGTGACGGTGCCGACAGCGCATCGCCGGTTCAGCGTGTGGACCAGGGCTGGTGTCTGGCGGCGACTACACCGCTGCGTGCTCGATGAGCTGGGTAGCCAAGGCTTGATCGACTGGTCGCGGGCGGTGATCGACGGGGCGTCGGTGCGAGCGAAATAGGGGGCGACATGACCGGGCCGAGCCCGGTCGACCGCGGCAAGTCCGGCTCCAAGCTGCACGTGCTGTCCGATCGTGCGGGAATCCCTCTGTCGGTGGGTATTTCGGCTGCGAATACCAACGATGTCGAGGCGTTGCGGCCGCTGGTTCGGGCAATCCCGCCGGTGCGGTCGCGGCGTGGGTGCCACGAGATTCGGGCAAGGTCAGTGGAAATCTGCATCGCCCCAAGCGATATCACCGCGGTCTGCTGCGGGTGTTCTACCTGTCAGCGGAGTACAGCATCCGCTCCAGCGAGGAGTCGAAACGGTTCTATCAGCGAAAACGCTTGGAAGGCAGGACCCATCGCCAAGCCGTGATCGCGCTGGCACGGCGCCGGGTAAATGTCCTGTGGGCTTTGTTACGTGAGCAGCGATGCTACGAGCCACGCTCGGTTTCGGCGGCCTGACCGATTTCACCGGCACTACACCGACATCCGGTAAAGCCGATGTGCGGGTGGCTGCTCCGGGAGGCAGATTCGGTCGCGGATCGGTGTAGGTAGCGGTGTTGCGGACGGACCGCGGACGAGCTGGGTGCCTATCGTGGGTGGATCGGAGTCATTGTCACAGCTATTTGGGGATTCCGCTGCCCCAGTCGGGACAGAAGGTCTCAACGGTGAGCTCGACGAAGGTCTTCGGGTTGGTGCTCGTTCCGTTCTTCAAGACCTTGGCGTAGGAGTCGCCATCCCTCAGTGCGTAGCAGATCGCGGTCGCATTCTCGAATCGTAAGAGTTCGGCGTTATTGCTGGCGTATGTGGTGCCGACTGAGTATGTGACCCCTGCGGTGGCCATTCGCCGATCAAACTCCGCGAGCTTGCACATGTCCTGGAATTCTTGCCTATAGCTGGAACCCGGTAGGTACTTGGGGTCGATGTTCACAGTGCACGCGACGTTTGTTGTTGTGGTGGTGATGATGGGGGTGCTGGCCGGTGGCCTCGAGGTTGTGGGGGGTGCCGAGCTGGTCTCGTTGGTGCCGCAGCTTGGCAGGAGAAGCGTGGCCGTTATCGCGGCACAGCCCGTCAGAAATCGGTTGATACGCAAGAGGATCTCCTTCCCCAGGAGCACCGACAGTCGATGCCACGAACGGCAATCGATGATCAACGGGAAGCTGTTACGCCTGCGGGGTCTCCTGGTGACTGTTCTTCTCCTTGCCGAGATCAAGCCGGGCAGCACCTTTTCCCGCACGTGCGGTTGAGCGAAGGTCAGTGCGCGGGCGTTGAGGATGCGTTGGCAAACGCACTACTTTGCCGCGGGGCGCGCGGTCGGAAACGGCCGCAAGGCCGTCTCAACGGTCAACGCGCCGAGATCATTTCGGATATCCGTGCTGCCGGAAATGCCGCATATCGCGCGCGTTCAGCATGTGTGGCAGGAGTTGTGCACCAGATGGCCGGCGCAGTGGCGGCTATCCTGACTTCGATGCTCACCCAGTCGATCAGCTCGCTCGCACGTGCCGGGCGCGGCTGTGTTGACAACAGGGATTGAGAGCCCTGATGGCACCGCCCATCGTGGTGGATCCGCAAGGATTCACCAAGGCCGCCGACGTGTACGAGGGCGTGCACAACGCGCTGACCTACAACATCGACACGTTGAGCAAGGTGCTTGCCACCTGCGGTGGAAGCGCGGGCTCGGACAACGCTGGACGGAAATGGAGCAACGACTACGACCCGGCCGCCTGGGACACCGTCGACGCACTCGGTGATCTCGCCCTCGCGGTCGGGCAGATGCACGATCTGCTGCAATACACCGCCGCCAACCACGCCAACACGAACTCGCAGTCCGCGCCCGAACCCAACCCCAACGACCTGGTATTTCCCGCCGGGACACTGAAGGTCTACAACCCGCCCGAACCTCCGGCCGCTTACGGCGGCCACGACGCGGAACCGACCGGCTGGTCTGCGATCAAGGGCTACATCGAGGGCGAGGTCTGGCCGAACGGGCATCCCGATGTTCTGCGCAAGGCTGCCGCGGCGTGGCGGACGATGGCCAACGGACTGCGCGTCGTCGTGGCGCCGCTGCCGACTGCTCGGGAACTGATCGAGGCCCAGCAAAGCACCGAGACACCCCAAGCGCTGGAGCAGGCCGACATCGTCAAAGGCCAGTTCGAGTCGCTGGCGGGTGTGTGCGATCAGCTCGCGACATCCTGTGACTCGTACGCGAATTCGGTCGAGCAGACCAAGAACGCGATCAAACGCGCGCTGATCGAGCTCGCCGCGCTGGTCGCCCTCGACCAAGCCTTCGGCTGGATCGCTGCCCCGTTCACCGGTGGCGGATCAGCGGCCCGCCAAGGGCGGCATGGTGATCGCGCTCAGCATCTACGGTGCCCGCATCGCGGCGATGATTCGCGCCCTGGTCACGGTGGTCGAGACGGTGCGCGTTCCGGTCGCGGTGTCTCAGGCCATCACCCGCGGCAGCGAAGCGTTGATCCCGCTCCTGCGAGCGCGTCCGGCGCTGGCCGCGGCGGATGGCGCGGCAACGCCTGGACCGTTCACCAGCTTTTCGAAGCTGCGTCGACCGAACCTCGCGCAGGAGACCAAGGACAAGATCGTTGCCAAGACCAAGACATGGAAGCGTCCCGGTGACACCGGCGATGACGACTTCTACATCGTGGCGTCCGAGACCGAGGTCAAGGTGCCGATCAACAAGTCCTACGACGACAAGCCCTGGGTGACCCAGCTGGAGAAGACACCCGATGGCAAGTACTACGTCGACTCGGCGCACAACTCGCTGTATCCGGTCAATCCGAAGTGGGAGTTCGGCCATAATTCGGGGTTCGAGAACCGCAGGCTGCTTGCTGACGCTCAAGCCGAGGGGCTGACACAGCAGCAGTTGGATCAACGTGTCAATAGCCATCCCGACTGTTCCATATCGAGGACCAGTACGTGAACCGAAGCCACAGACGGGAAGACAAGTAGATGACACAACGCGATGAATTCGGTCGTACGGCACTGCATTACGCCGCAGCTGACGCCGATCTCGATGCTGTGCGGCGTTTGCTCGGCACCGAGGACGTCAACGCCCGCGACAACCACGACTGGACGCCACTGCATTTCGCGGCGCAGGCTGGCGCGCCGGAACTGGTGGCGCTGCTGCTCGACGCGGGCGCCGACATCGCCGCCGTGACCGACAAAGGGATGCGGCGATCTACTGGGCGATCATGTCCTCGGGCACGGACCCGATCGGCACCGTCCGCTTACTGCGCGCTCGTGGAGCAGACCCGACCAGGGCGACGATGAAGTCGTACTTCGGGCCGAAGAGTCCCCTGGACACCGTGAAGGAAATCGGCAACGACCCGCCATGCGGGCCGAATTCGCGGATCTGCTGGATGAATGACACCCCGGACCTGGACGCCGCCATCGCGGAGATCAAGGTCAAAACCGGCCAAGTACAGGCCGCGGTCGCCAAAATCCGCGGCACCGGTACTGCGGGCAACGGCGCCGTCACCGCGATCGTCGACTCGGCCGGACACCTGCGCGATCTGAAACTCACCCGCGATGCAACGCGCTGGGGAGACCGGCTGGCGAGCATGATCTTGCAAGCGACCGCCGCCGCTGAACAGGACGCAGCAGCAAAGGTCCAGAAGGCCATGCGCCCACTCACCCACGACCCACGCGTCCAAGCCGGGACCAAGGCGATCCGTGAAGCATTTGGACAGGTCAACCCGGTGTCACAGCTCCCGAAAGCGATGACAGAGGACGAAATACAGGCAGCCGATGACGCCTACTTCGAACGCATGAACCAACGCGGGTGGAGCACGTGAGCCACTGCCCGCGTGTCAATGGCCACTTTCAGGTCGCCGCTGGTGGTCGGGTTGAAGTCCCCACCCCTTGCGGGGGTGGGGTGGTTAGTTCAGGGGCGGTCACCTCGCTTGTGGTGTTTCATGCGGTAGGAGTCGCCGTCGGTGATGACGACGGTGGCGTGGTGCAGGAGTCGGTCGAGGATGCTGGCGGCGGTGGTGTGTTCGGGCAGGAACCGGCCCCATTGCTCGAACGGCCAGTGCGAGGCCAGGGCCAGTGAGCGGCGTTCGTAGGCTGCCGCGACGAGGCGGAACAGTAGCTGGGTGCCGGTGTCGTCGAGTGGTGCGAACCCGATTTCGTCGAGGATCAGCAGGTCCGCGCGTAGCAGGGTTTCGATGATTCGGCCGACGGTGTTGTCGGCCAGGCCGCGGTAGAGGGTGTCGATCAGGTCGGCGGCGGTGAAGTAGCGGACCTTGTGGCCGGCGGTGACAGCGGCGTGGCCGAGCCCGATGAGGGTGTGGCTCTTGCCTGTTCCGGGTGGACCGATCAGCGTGAGATTGTGTTGCGCGCGAACCCATTCCAAACTCGACAGGTAGTCGAAGGTAGCTTGCGGGATCGACGACGCCGACACGTCGAAGCTGTCGAGAGTCTTGGTGACGGGAAACGCGGCGGCTTTGAGCCGGTTGGCCGCGTTGGAGGCGTCGCGGGCGGCTAGTTCGGCCTCGATCAGAGTCCGCAGTATCTCTTCGGGGGTCCAGCGCTGGGTTTTCGCGACCGCCAGCACTTCGGGTGCGGTGCGGCGGACCGTTGCCAGTTTCAACCGGCGCAGGCCTGCGTCGAGATCGGCGGCCAGTTCTGGAATCGGTTTGGGAGCAACGGTTTTCGATCGCGTGGTGGTCATGATGCGCTCCCGTCGCGAGTGATCTTGTAGGCATCCAGGGAGCGGGTCGGTGCGGTGGGCAGGTCCAGCACCAGCGCCTGACCTGCTGGGCGAGGCTGCGGGGCGCCGGTGCCGGCGGCGAGGATGGAGCGGACATCGGCGGCGCGGAACCGTTTGAACGCCACCGCCCGCCGCAACGCCGCCACCAACACGGGCTCGCCGTGAGCGGCGCCGAGCGCGAGCAGGATCTCCAACTCCGCGCCCAAACGGGTGTTGCCGATCGCGGCCGCACCGACCAGGAACGCCTCAGCATCGTCACCGAGCGCGCAGAACTGTTGCTCGACAGTAGTTTTCGGACGCGGACCACGGCTGGGCGCCGGACGCGGCCCGTCGTAATGGTCATCGAGGATCGAGGCCTCACCGGGAGCGACGAGTTCGTGCTCGGCCACGATCACCCCGGTCGCCGGTTCGAGAACCAGCAGCGCACCGACATCGATCACGACCTCGACCTTCTCGCCGATCAGACGGGTCGGCACCGAGTAGCGGGCCGAGCCGTAACGAACACACGAGAGCCGATCGACGGTGCGGGTCACCGCCGGTGCGCCGATCTCGAGGCGCAATGACGGCAACGGCCCCAACAACTCCCGCTCGAGGGTGAGGCGTTCATCAGGGATCGCGCAGATCTCCGAATGCACCAGTGAATTCACCTGCGCGCACCAGGTTTTCGCCGCCGTGTTGGCTTCGGCCAAGCTCACCGCCCGCCCGGTCATCGCGGCCTCGGTCAGCAATGGCACCGCCAGATCCCGCTGCGCATAGCCACACAGGTTCTCCACGATCCCTTTGGACTGCGGATCGTTGGCATGACACCAATCCGGCGAGAAACCGTAATGCGTTGCGAACCTGACATATTCGGCAGTCGGGACAACCACGTTCGCGACCACCCCACCTTTCAGGCACCCCATCCGATCGGCCAGCACCCGCACGGGAACCCCGCCGATCATGGCGAACGCTTCGGCGATCATGGCTAGGGTCGTCGACTGGCGCTGGTCGGCAGCGAACGCGACAAACCGCCACCGCGAGAACGCCAGCACCGCACAAAACAGCTGCAACCCGGGCGCGGCTTCGGCCCAATCGATCACCAGATACTCACCCGGCGACCACACCGCCGGACGACGACCCCGATGATTATCGGTGCGCCACAACACTTTCTGCTCAGCAACCAGCCGACGGAAATTCCGGGGCGACCCCTCGTAACCGGCGGCCCGCGCGGCCGGGAGTAGCCGCTTGGCCGAGATCCGGCCCTTCGACTTGGCGACCCGTTCGGCGACCAGATCCCGCACCGAATCGTAATTGCGGGACCGCGGCGCCCGCTCCGGCGGCCGGCCACCGGACTCGACACGCTCGATGACCCGCTTCACCGTCTTGTGCGTGGTACCGCACAACTCGGCGGCACCCCGATAGGTTCCGACCTCTCGATAGGCGGAAATGATGTCCATTCGCTCCCTCGCAGACTTCAATGGAACTCCCTGGGCAGTGACGGAATGACAGTTGGCGCTATCACCGTCACCGCCCAGGCCACGAGCTCCGGGCATGACACGACGAGCAAGAGGAATGGGGACTTCTACCTGGCCGCCAACGGCGACCTACCACCGGCCACCAGCGGGGACTTTGTCACGGCCACGGACACGAGCCGAAACGCTGACGCATAGAACTGCGCCGCACTGGTCCTCAGCAGATCAAGATTGACAGGCTCGATCTGAGCGCGCCGGTTCAGAGCCCAGCCCTCATACAGATCAAAGAAGGCTGTAGCTGTCATCTCGGCCCGATGACTGATCCGGGCCTGACGCCGGGAGTTCCAAACTTGATACGCCACAGTAAAGAGCGAAACAACGATCGCGGTAGCAGCAATGATGGGCGGGATCTGCGACACCGAATCAGTATGCGCCCCCTAAAGTGTCCAAACAGCACGTATCAGATCCCTAGGAGCAAGAGCAGTCTTGCCCGACATCACGCCAGTCCAGGGATGCGATCCTGACGTCCACGCGACGTCTGGCGACCTGCTCCACCAAGCTAAGACGTGCCTTACTTGATTCAAATACCCTCTACCACAGTAGATCTCAAGGTCGTTGACCGAACCGGTCCTTCCCGCCGACGCTGGCCGGTTCGGTCCTGCCGCCGGCCATACGACGCTCTGCCCGTCCGTCCTCCGGTGCTCCGCGCTGGCCGGTTCGGTCAGCGCCGTATGCGGCATAGGTCGTTGGGAAGCCGTATGTAGGAGCGTTATTCGCTGGTGGCGAGGTCGACTTGTGCGTCGTTGACGGCATTGGCGTGGTCGATCGCGGGCATGTGCTCCTCGGCCCAGGTCCGCAGTGCGGCCAACGGGATCTCCAGGGACAAGCCCAGTTCGGTGAGCCGGTAGTGCACGCGTGGTGGCACGGTCGGCTCCACTCGGCGGGTGACCAGACCGTCCCGGACCAAGTTGTGCAGGGTTACCGACAGCATCTTCTGGGACACGCCGGGCATTCGCCGCCGCAACTCGGCGAACCTGACCTCCCCCGGAGCAGCCTGCGCGAGGACCTTGACCGCCATCGACGTCCATTTTGTGCCGATGCGGTCCAGCAACTGACGTGTCGGACATTGGCAATCGAACAGATCACCACGCTCCGTGGTCTTCGTACGCACTGATCGAGTAGTCACCTGGACCTCACCACCTGTAGCCAACGTGCCGTCTTGGCAGCGCAACCAGGGTTACCTAACGTTGCCTGGTAACCGATGGTAACCAGCTGGGAGGCTCTATGTCCTGCACGCCGCCGCTCCATGCCGCGTCGATCGAGTTGCGCCGGATAGAGACCAACGGCATCCGCGCCAACGTCGCCCTTGCCGGTAGCGGCCCCGCAGTCGTTCTGATGCACGGCTTTCCACACACCTGGCGACTATGGAGCGAGATCATCGGCCCGTTGTCCGCGCATTACCGGGTCATCGCCCCGGACCTCCGCGGATTCGGTGCCACCACCCGAGCCCCGGACGGCTACGACGCCGACACACTGGCCACTGATATAGCCGGGATCCTCGATGCCCTCGGCGAACCCTCCGCGGCCGTGGTCGCGATCGATGCCGGCACCCCGGTCGCGGTCCTGCTCGCCCTGCGGCCACCCTGACCGGGTCCGACAGCTGGTGGTCATGGAAGCACTGCTGGGCACAGTCCCGGGCGCAGAAGACTTCCTCGCCGCAGGGCCGCCGTGGTGGTTCGGATTCCATGCCGTCCCCGGCCTCGCCGAAACGGTGCTGAGCGGCCAGGAGGCGCGGTATATCGAATGGTTTCTCACCAGCGGCACCCGCGGCCGGGGCGTTCGGGCCGATATCCACAACGCCTTCGTCGATGCCTACACCGGAAATGATGCCCTACGCTGCGCCTTTTCCTATTACCGCGCACTGCCGACGAGCACCCAGCAGATCAACGACGCCGCGGCGGCCGGTCGGCTCACCACCCCCACCCTGGCGATCGGCGCCCACCCGGTCGGCGACGCGCTCGAGCGGCAGCTGCACGCCATCGCCGAGGATCTCACAGGACACGTCATTCCCGATTGCGGTCACATCATCCCGTTGGACCGGCCCAGGGAACTGCTCAGCCACATGCTGCCGTTCCTCGCCGCCGGGCGACCAGCCTGATCAAGCAACCGCAAAGCCTTCCGTCATGCGGCGCCCCTAGCGGCGGATATCGTTGGGCCACAGTTCATCTCACCGTCAACCGGGGCCGCGTCGTCCTGGCTCGGTCAGCGCGGTATGTGGCAATAGCGGACGTTTCGCACCGCACCGCATGACGATTCGACAAGCTTTCTTGACGCTCACGTGTGCGATTCCTGGCCGCCGATAAGTGAACCTGCCCAGAGGCCACGGCCTCGCCCGGATGGTGAAGACGTTGCGTCAGCTAGTCGCGGAGTCGATCGAGATGTCGTTGTCCTGTCGGCCTGGTCCAACGCCAGCGGTTGACCAGTCGAGGGAACGGAAGCCGACATCACGTCTCGCCGCGTCGATGAACTTTCGACGCGAGTCCCAATACCGGTCTCGCCATGCAGCGAAGCGTTGAGCATCAAGGTCACGACCGAGAGGCTCTGCGTCGCGCCGCATCCTCGCCCAGAGGAAGGCTGCGTTCTCAGCCACCACGTCAGTTGCCAGAAGCCGTAGGTTTTCGAGGGCGGCTTGCGCATTTCGGGAGGGTACTTCGTGGAGGCTCTGGGTTGCTTCCACTGGCGTCATCGTTCCAGCACGTTGCTTTCGGTGTATCGCAAGGATCTGTACATACATGTCGTGCACAGCGACGAGGAATTCAACATAGGCCAGCCGCCGGACCGTTGCCAGCCGCTCTGATGATTCCCTTCGATAGCTGAGACGCTGCGTGGTGTACGAACCCAAAACCCCTACCACTGCCCCAAGAAGCGTGCCCACTACAGCGATCAACGACTGCATGAGACAACTCAAGCACTCGTTCGAGGCAGTTTGCCCTAGACACACTGCTATTGCAGCAGCTTCCTCGATCGGCTGCGACGACAGGACGGCCTTGAACTACGGTCTGCGGCTTTTGACGTCAAAATCAGGCCAGTTCTGACCCCCGAAAAGCGGGTGCTGCCGGAGGTTACATCAGGCGGGAGGGCTACTTCTTTAGGAAGACCTGGTAGATGCCGACAACGAATCCTGCGGCTGCAGTGATGACGGCCGCTCCGGCGTTGCCGACGAGCACAAGTGCGAGCACAGCGGACACGATCAAGGCCAGGGCGATCAGATCCGTGATCCGGTGGTCGCCCTGGGCAGTGGCATGCGTACACCAAGGCTCTTGATTCTCCAGCTCGAATTCGGGTGTAGGCGGCTCCGCCGGGAGTGACCCACGATCGCCTCTGTGGTTCTTCATGCCACCAAACCTAGGGCGCGTAGCCCACCTGAAAACACCTGGCAGACAGGGGGATTACGGCCGAAATCACAGATTTCTTCTGTCTCTAAAAACGATCGATTCTTCGACACTCGAACGTGGCGACTCACATCGGGTTGTGCGGAGTACTCGGTGGTGGGGCGTTGTGTCGAGCAGAATCGAGCGATGTCCGGGAGGGTGAGCGCCCTTGGCGCACAGGCACGTACGACAACAACCACGCTGCGCGCGCGATTGAGCAAGGACTCCCGCGCAGCGCTCAGCCGCCGCGCGGGACGAATACGGCTGTTCCCTGCGGTCACGCTCGCACTACTCGCCGGACTGGGCGTCGCGTTCATCGCCTACGGATTCCTCCGATGGATCACCCCCGTCGACACAGCCAAGGCCGCCGCCGAGATCGATGTCACCCGCGTCGCGTTGACCGTCGTCGCCGGAGTCGGCGGCGTCGTCGCCCTTGTCATCGCCTACCGCCGCCAACGCGATCTGGAACAGAGCCGGTTCGTCGAACGCTTCGGCGCCGCAGCCACCCAACTCGGCGCAACCGACGTCGCGGTCCGCATCGCCGGGGTCTACGCCATGGCCGGGGTCGCCGACGAATCCGACGGACTACGCCGCCAGCAATGCATCGACGTCCTCTGCGGATACCTCCGACTGCCCTACAGCCCCGAGCTCGGCGCCAACCACCAGAGCAAACTGGTCCTCAAGCAACACCGCGCGACAGCCGATGGCACCCGCGCCGACGACCAGGAGCGCCACCTCGAATATCGGCACAACGACCGAGAAGTCCGCGCGACCATCGTCCGTGTCATCGCTGACCACCTCCGAACTACGGCCGAATATAGCTGGTCAACAAGCGATTTCGATCTCCGCACGGCACATCTCGAGAACGTCGATTTCACCGGTGCGAGGTTCCTGGGTTCTGCCCGGTTCAACAGCGCGACCTTCTCCGGCACCACCCGATTCAGCTACGCGACCTTCTCCGACGATCCCTCGTTCAACGACGTGACCTTCTCCGAAGGCACCTGGTTCAACGACGCGACCTTCTCCGCCACCGCCTCGTTCAACAACGCAACCTTCTCCGCCACCACCTCGTTCAACAACGTGACCTTTCCCGACGTCACCCGGTTCAGCCACGCGACCTTCTCTGACGAAGCTTGGTTCAGCAAGGTGGCGTTTTCCGCCACCGCCTGGTTCAACGGCACGACCTTCTCCGACAATGCCGTGTTCAGCGACGTGACCTTCTCCGCCACCACCGTGTTCGACGGCGCGACCTTCTCCGGCGACGCCATGTTCAACAGCACGACCTTCTCCGCCACCGCCCGGTTCCGCGGCGCCACCTTCTCCGCCACCGCCATGTTCGACGGCACGACCTTCTCCGGCTACGCGCGGTTCGACGATGTGACCTTCTCCGCCGCCCGGTTCAACAGCGCGACCTTCTCCGCCACCGCCATGTTCAACAGCACGACCTTCTCCGGCGACGCCCGGTTCGAGAAGGTGGATTTCGGCAGCGGGACCGTCTCGTTCGTTAACCCGAGACAATGGGGACCTCCGGCACCGATATTCGACTGGGACCCAGACCTCAGCCAGAAGCCCGCCAATGTCGAACCGCAGGATTGGCCACCTGCTTTAGTGCCAGCCACGTAGCTGACCAGAGTTGTTGAGAATCGTTCGTTTTATCGACACCACCTCATCGACGCCCGCGCCCCTGGTCGCCCAGGCTCGGCGGGTGTCTGAAAAACGTGTCGAAAACCCTTGGTGTCCAACAAGTCCTGTCAGACCCTCTTCTCGTACAGTCTAGCGACAGCCTCGCATGCGGCACCGACATCTGTCGGTACTACGCCGCAAGGGTGCGGTAATCGTAGCTGCGGCAGTACCATCCGGGTTCCCCGGCCAGCTTCGCCGCGTGCAGCATCTCCCCGCATTCGGGGCACAGCGGTGGCCGGTCCAGGTCCCACCGGTCGATCGCGTCGACCAGTGGCGGCCCGGCCCTGGCGACTGCGAGCCGCTCGACGGAGCGGTCGAGGATCCGTATCTCGGTGTGGCCGGCGGCGCTCAGCGCCCATAGGCGCGCGTTCTCGACGATCTCATCGAGGTCATCGCCCCCGAGCCGGACGGCCAGCATCCCCACACCCGATGTTCGGGTGTGGGATTCCAGGAGGAACCGCCTCATCAGCCGCCCGAATTCGCCAATGTCGGCCGGTTCAGTTCGGGGCGGCGGGGACGAGGATGGCGACTTCGGTGCTGAACGGGTAGCAGCCCGGCGCGTTCTTCTCGACCGACTCCACGATCGCGTAGTCGCCGTCAACCTCGAGGACCTCGAATACGGACACGCCACCTGCCGCGAGCAGGACTTTGTCTCCGACGTTCACCATGGTCGAAGCCTATCCTTTGCGACCGACTAGTTTGTGAAATTATCGAAAGTATGTTCGATGACTGGCGCCCAGTGTACGAGGTAGAAGGCCGGATCGTCCTCGATCCGCAGCGGCTGTACCGGACCCCCAAGGGATGGGTTGAACCCGCCCCGATCGCCTGCCCGCGTGGGCACCGCTTCGGGCCGGGCCGAGCGATTGTGGGCTCTGCGCCCTGCTTGGAGGCAGGCGGCCATCACCGGATGCACACCTGCAACATCGGCCGGTACAGAATCTTCACTCCACCGTGCACACCGCAGTGTGACCAATTAGGCATTCAGAAGGAACCGTGAAGAGGTGCCGGTCCTCTCGCTGGACACTCGACAGTGGAACTCAGGAACTCAGGCAAGCAAGCCTTGGTCCCCCTCACCGAGTACGCGCTGAGCCGAGGCCGCTCCGAAAAGTTCACAGATGAGGATGACATCGCACAAACGAGGGAGCTAGCTGAGACTGCGCGCGACGAGTACGCCGCGGGGATGTCCTGGTGCGGATCCGGCAGCCCGGCGACCTGACGCAGTCCGGGCAATGGGAGCTGCTGCGCCAGTATGCACCATCGAGTTGCCACCGATGACGGCCATGGCGGTCAGCTGGCGTGGCGCAGCGGCGCAATGTCTTCGTCGTCATCCTCGGCGGCCGCGCACCGGCAGTTCCCCGCGCAATCAGTACAGGTCGAACAGCCGTCGCAGAACGAGGTGAAGTGGTGGCCGCACTCGGGATTCCATTCGATGTCGAAGGTGGGTCGGTGCGCGATCAGCGGGCCGCCCTGGTCGTATCGGCGTGGCTCCATATCCCGAAGCATGACCTCAGGGCACCGACAAAACAGACCCTCACATCTCCACTGATCCACGCACACCACCAACCGCGAACCCCCACAACCAACCCCGAACACACAACAAAGGCAGGGTCATGGGCATTAGAAGTGCGATTCAGCCGTCCACGCGACATGAGGCGGTGTCTTTCACCAAGGCAAGCCATACCTCACAACGTTCCAGATGGCCTGTACCACAACTCATCTCACATCAGCAGAGCGAGCACTGCCGCTGGCTCTCCGTGATGGCTCACTCGTCTTGCGGCACTCGCACCACGACGATGCCTGCGATGTTTTCAGGCATGTCCAATGCCAGGCGGTCCTCATCAAAGTCCCCCGTCATGATCTCAAGGACATAGTGGGGCGGCGTGTGCAGCAGTGGATTGAGCGTGTGCTCGAAGTACCTCAGACCCCAGTGCCCGGTGTCATCGGGAACGTCGCCGAAGACCGAGCCAAGCCGATCATGCTCGCCATTGTGCACGCCTGCGACACTCGTTGATACTGCGGCGAACTGACCAAAACGAGATTTCAACACCGAGTCGATCATAGAACGAGTGACTGCTCGCGTTCCATCCTGACGATTCTGTAAGAAGTCCGAGAGTTCCGGTGCGAGCTGATTTCTTAGCGCGGGACGCAGCGGTGCGCTGGCTGGGCAGCCAGTCCAAAGGTCCTCCAGTGCCACAGACCGCTCATAAGTCGACGCCGCGTCACAGACGTTCCGTTCATCTGCAAGCAGAGCTGGCATCAGGGAGACGGTGCGCTTGATGCATTGGATGCAGCGCCAGCGCCGGTGAATGTCCGCGCAGTGCTCCCACCTCCGGTAGTCACCTGTCCCAAGGTAAAGCGCATATACAGGCAGGAGGCCCAGCATCGCTGCAGCGGAACGAAGCACCTCGCGTTGCGAGCGCGCCGCGCCCGTCGCTGTGTAGCCGAAGTCGAAGTTCCACGCGCTGCTCGTCACGGTCACCCGCTTCGCCTGAACGAGCATTCCGTAAGCGCCCGCGCTATCCACCCACCACCAGACCCAGTCCGCACCACTGAGAGCTTCGGCTCGCTGCGTGAACGGAACGACGGTAACTGCCCGAGAGGTGTGAGCTGTCACGATCTCGGTGATCGTCGTCTCGCTCCACCGCAGACGTGCCCGCTCACACTCCGCCATGTGCCGAACGGCTTGGATACGAGCCCATCTAAACGCTTTCGCGACCGCCGTCATGGTCTCATCCTCCTACGCGGGTGCTGTCAGCCGCTCGGGGAACCGATGACCGTGTGTTCCCCGACGGGTTCGAGCCGTGAGACGACCTACCGGCGATCATTGGGGCAGGCGCCCGGTGCGCAGGAGTGCCCGTCCGGTCACCAGAGTGGAATGGATGCTCGCTATCGAGGCCGAGATACCTTCGTCGTCACGCCGCTCGACGATGGAGATGAAGGTGTTGTTGACTCTTCCTCCGATCACAGCTCCGTGTACGAGGAAGGGCTTCAGCTCGTCGGGCTGCGGTGGAATTTTGATCAGTGTGTAATCGCCTGCGCGGCTGCTTATTACCTCGACGCGAAGTCGATCGGGTAGCGGGTATATGCGGTTCTGTAGCACCTGGATGTACTTGCGGCGAATGTTCGGGTCGTGCGGTGTCGGCGTCAATGCGTTGATCAGGTCGGTACCCGCCTTCTGCCTGGTGGCGAGCCCGATGACGACCAGCCCGCCGTGTCGTGCGTTTGCGAACTGGGAAACGGCGCGGGCGAGTTTGATCTGACCCGCTTCGTCCTTGAGGTCGTAGTGTTCGCGTTTGGCCTCGAGCCAGTCGCTCTCGGGCTGGCCGACCAGAACCTCCGCGAATCCGCCTCTCAGCAGGTCGACAACTTTTTCGTGGTCCAGATGTCCCGCGGAGGCTTCGATGAGGGCCGCGACCTTCATGCCGTTGTCGGCGAGTGCAGCCGCCGTCTTTCCTCGTATTGCGAGGCTGAGCCGCAGCGTGATTTCCCACCAGCGTCCGTCGTTGTCGTAGTCCTGCGTTTCGTGGATTAACGACATCCGTGTACGGGCGAGTAGTGGTGCAATACGTGCCGTCACCGGGCAGCTTTCACCATCCTCCGGCCCCTGATCGAGAAATATATCGAGGTCCATGACCAGTTGGTTGTCGGCGAGGGTGAACGAGACTGCCGATCGGGGCAGAAATTCGATGTCGTCGTCTTGAGATCCCTCGATGACGACGTGCAAGCTTGGCGTCGCGTAGGCATCGTCGATCGATATGTATCGGCGCAGCGCGGCCTGAAGATCTCGGGCGGGTACCTGCGCCAAGTCTGCGATATGGGCGATGGCATCGGAGTAGTCGTCGACTTCTCGGCGCACACCGTCGAACTCCCAGTACAGCCCGTCGTCGAGGACTGTCACGGTACCGCGCTTGAGCATCACCTTGTTTCGCACGACCGCAATGATCCTGCATCACAGTAAATCCGGCCTCTCCGTCAGTGCTCGAGGCGCCGTCGACGGCACCAGAGACTTGTGGCAATACTCTCTTCGGCCGACCGCCGCCGAGTGTCTCAGCGGTGCCCGGCGACGCCGCCGGTGACAAGGTACGACGGTCCACGCTGAACGCCATCGCCAAGACGGCCCGCTGGCGAGCTTCTCGAACGTCCGATAAGCGGTGTTACAGGACGTTTCTGGAGCGTTAAGTACTACCGAGTCATGGGTATTAGAAGTGCAATTCTGACGTCCAGGCGACATTAGGCGGCGTCTTTCACCAAGCTAAGGCATACCTCACAACATTCCGAATAGCCTGCACCACAACTCATCTCACATCAGCAGGAGCAAGCACTGCCGCCGGACATACAACGCTCTGCCCGTCGATCTCGCCCGCCGAGTGTGTACTTCTTCTTGTTCGCGTACTCGAGCTTCTTCTTCAGCAGGTTGAACATTCGGCTCGCATTGACCGGCGCCGATGAACCAGATCATTCTGGAAGGCTGGTCGGAGACGACTTCCCTGCGCCTCCGACCGGCAATGCCGGGTCACGTTGCTGCGGCCAAAGCAGCATGTGTCGGTCGAACCTGGCATGGAGATCCACCCGCGACCATCCCCTGTTTTGAAGAGAGATCTTCCCATCGAAGATTTCCTAGCCAGTGCGGCAACGACATCCAGCGGCTCAAGCCGCACGGGGAGTGTCGATGTCGGACTCATCCTCCTGTTCGCTTTCGGTGGGAGAGACGGAACCCGAAGGTGGCAGCTGCTGGTGGCGACGCGCGACTTTCCGAACAGCACCCACGCCCACACCGCCGACAAGCCCAGCGCAACCTGCGACCGCGGCACCGCCCGGCCCGAACACCAGCTGGCCCAACTCGACGTAGCGCGCCTGCTGCGCGCCGAACTGGAGGCGGCGCGCCGACCGCCCGCAGACGGGGCCACTGGCGCTTGACAGCGAACTTTTTCTCTCTCTAGTGAAAATATACCCTGACCTGCGGTTATGTATTCCGATACGCCGCCGGAAGGCGATTTTTCGCCGATTTTCCGTCGAATTTATCTGGTACCCCCCTATGGTATATTCATTTATTTGTGCATCCGCTCGATCTATCCTCGCCAAAGTGATTCGCTAATCGTTTGCCAACCACGCCTACGACGCCCGCTCCCCGCTGCCGGTATCCTCGACCGGCGCGACCAATTCGACCTGAAACCCCGAGGGTGACCATGGCAGAAGTAGTCAACCGCCGCGCCGAGGTAGTTCTCGAACTCTTCGAGCGCTTCGCGGCCGGGGATACGCTGATTGACATCGCCCGCAGTTTCGCCGAACGTGGGTGGCCCATTCCTCGGACAACAATCCAGGGCATGCTGCACAGGCAATACGCGCGGGAGATAGTCGGCGACGAATTATTCCAGCGCGTGCAAGACATTCTCAACGACCCGGAAAGAGCGGGGCGTGTCCGTGAGGCGCAATCAGGGCGCCATTTGCTCAGCCGGCGCGTGAATTGCAGCATCTGTGGCCGCTATGCGGAAATCGCTTCAGGCGTTGATGTGGTGCCCCGTTTGAGATGCTTCCAGAAGCGTGACCACTCCGTTTCCACCGGCCTCGTATTCGCGGATTCGCTTGTCGAGAAATTCGTCCTCGAAAACGCAAGCGACCCGCGCTTCGGCGAATTGGTGCAAGAGCGGGACCCCAAACGCGCCTGGATCGAGGCTTACCCCTTGAGTCGCAAGCGTGAGATCATCGGTAGCGCGCTTTATATACAGCTATGCCGCACAGGTGGAGGTCGCGGATATTACGCGCGGTCGATCAAAATCGAATGGAAAAAAATAGAAGGAATGCAAGTGTCCCGCCCGACATGCTAGCCTGACGTCAGGCGGAATCGTATAAATATCACGCTTGCCAGCCTGCCGCGGGGTGTCGCTGGCTGTGTCAGCGGCTCGGACCTTTCCGTTGTCGTTGTCTTGCCACTACGCGCTGCAGTGAAATGATTTATATGGAATGGCGTTCGATGAGTGGGTCACGGTTTCCAGGGGAAGGCGTCGAAGCCAGTTCTGACTACGGGGTTGTCGGTGGTGGTGACATCGTTGAGTGCGGTACCGACCGACCAGCCTTCTCGGTGTGGGTCGTTGAGGAGGATGTGGAGGAACTGCCCGACTCCGAGTCCGTCGATGGTGACCAGTCTCTCCAGGTCGTGCACGCTCGCAATCGTTGTTGGAATGCGTTGCGGCGCAGTGACGATCATCTGGTGGATCCACGGCATGTTCACCGCGTCGAACGGTTCCATGGTTACAACGAGCCCGACCCGCGGGCGGTCGGTGGGGATGTCGGCGAAGGCGGGGTGGCGCTGGGTGATCAGCTCGTCGGTGACGTTGATTTGGTGGTGAGCCTTTTGGAGCTTGCGTGCGAGTTCTTCGCCAGCCTCGGCGGTTCCCATCCGGACAGTTTCGGTGGGCCGCACCGACTTGGCTTCGACGAGCACAACAGCCTCGTCATCGACGAGGATCCAGTCGACGGACTTGCGGTTGTCCTTGCCGTAGGCGATCTCTGGGTGCACCTGGCAATCGTCGCGGATCGAGAGCAGCCGTCCGACATACTGCTCGAAGAGGTCACCGAGGTCTTGGGCAAAGCGATCGCCCCATTTGGCAACTCCTGCGTAGTAGATGCCGACCGGGCTCAGCTTTCGGTAGATCTCTCCGGGGACAGGAACAATCAGTGGCTGGTGCATCCCTGCGATGGCCGGTGTGCTTCGTAGTGGGTTGAAGCTGAACCGCCGCAATTCTCCGGCTGCGCGATGGTGGGGGTTTGCCTGCTTGAATCCCGCGATATCGGTGGTGAAGTTTCGCGCGAGGGCATCCCGGATGATGTTGGCGGGCACGGTGTCGGTGATTCGCTCGGAGCCGGGCTGGGACAGGATTGCGTCGAGGTCGACGCGCCCGGCACCTTTGACCGCCGCGGTGTGCAGCAAGAACCCGGTAGCCAGATACTGCTGCAGTGTGCAACCGAACAGCTCGAGGTCCCAGCCATCAGCGAGTACTTGTACAGGTTTCGTCGGTGTGGTCTGCAGGAATAGCCCGCAGCTGCGCCCCAGCTCAAAGAGCGGGAATCGTTGGTAGGCGAACTGCTGGCCTGACACTCGTAGCAAGAACGTGCCGAGAGCGCCTGGCAGATTCCTCTTCAGCTCGCTGTCGGTGAGGGCAGAGAAAGCAGCGGCGCACTGGAGAACGTCGTTGACATCGGCGGGCTGCCCGCGGTGTTCGTTACCGAAGCACAGGCTCACCCGGGTGATTTCCGCCAACGCCCAGGGAGTGAACTTCATGTAGGGGCTGTCCAACCATGAGTCCTGCTCCGAGTACTGGGCTCCGATCGCTGCTACCAGAGGCACCAATGACGATGGCGGGTGGCGCCTGACTCGCGCGACGAACTCGCTATCGCGGACCGAGCGAGCGAACAGGTGGGAGGCCATACCCATACCGGTACACCCGCAGACTCCTGTCCGCATCTCAATTCGCCAGCGGGCCTCCGAGTGCACATCTGAATCGGCTGATCTGGCGCGAATCTGCTCGGGCAGCAGAAGTTCAGGGATTGAATGACATCGGCAGCCACGAGGCGGCGTACCCGATGTCGCCGGGTAGAGGTCGCCGCTCTCACGTCTTGTTCGTCGGTATAGCAACGGCGCAGAGCGGATGGCACGCATGGTCCAGTGTTTGGGTTCCATGGCCCCATGCGAAGCGGAGCCTGCATTTTCTCGCCTTCGGGTCGATCGGTTCGCAGTCGACGCGGACTTGCGGTCGTTTCCGGAGTCGCTTGCCGGAGGGAAGGTTTCGGTCTTCTGGCTTCGCGATAATCGCGGACTCCGCGCTTCTGATCACGGCATTTCGTATCTCGTCGACGTCTTTCGTGCTTGCGACGCGATGGACAACCTTGACCGCTTTGAGTTCGAGGCCGAGTGCGACGACGCGGGTTGGGCTGATCGGCCACCATACGTACCTGCTGGTATGCATTGTCGGAGGCTCGTTTTGCGTGTCCATGGACAGCAGGATTGGCTGATCGCAGGTGATGAAGCGAGCTTGTGGATCATCCCAAAGCTCAAGTTGGCGTGTCGAGAACTCATCAGCAGCGTCATACATGACTCGGAACATTGCATCGACGTGCCCGTCCGCTGTGACGGTGTGGGATGCCTGTGAGGCCCGTCTCTCTGACCATTCGCTGATCCCTGCAATGAAGCGCCTGGCTTGGGGAGTGCGATTCCGTTGCAGGCCCATGACAACGGCCAGCGACATGAAATCGTCGAACTTGAAGTCATCGCCTGGCGACCATCGCGATAGCACCTGCAGAAGGCGTGCTGTTTCGTCATCGATGACCGCGAGCATCTTTTCGACCTGGTTGTGTTGGCCGGTGGCGGGGTCGGTCACACGATAGAAGTTCTCCTGGACGCAGGTGTCACGCAGGCCGCGAAGTTTGTCGATGCCGTTCCTGGTGTCCAACACCCGGACTCGTTTTCGGTCGGGGCTCCAAGCTCTCATGTAGGACTGCGGCACGTAATGGTGTCGACGCGACACGCAATCGCGTGTGGATGCTGCTTCCGCCACGCGCTGCATGTACGCCTCGACAGGTGGCACGACGCTCTGGCCGCCAGCGGTCAGCGGCACCTTGCCCCACGGATTCGGCACGCTGTCTGCAACGGTCCAGTTCACAGCGCAATCATCCTCGCGGCCACCGACAAACACACTGAGATTTCTGCGGTCGTGCCCAGTGTCGACATCCGGTCCGGAAACGAGCAACATGCCACAAAGGCCCTACTGCCGGGATGATGGCAGAGCTGCGGATTTGTAGACGGGAAATTACCCCGTCTACCTGGAGGTTCTTGAATGCTAACCCCTCGTCCGCGTGTCCATCGTGATGGCACGGTCGTCTGACAGGTCCCGATCCGTATCGCCCGTGATGGGCGTGTGGTGCAGAGTTCGAAATCGTTCCCGACGTTAGAGTGGACCACCCCGGCTTTGGCGGAGACCCGTCTACCGATTCCTGTGTCTCACGCTGCCGTCAACTGCCGACCGCGGCCTTCCCAGAAAACCCGCTCGAACTCCGCCGGTGGACGATAGTCACACCACGAAGGCAGCCGCTGATTGTTATACCACGAAACCCATTTCGCAGTCTCCCGGAACACCTCACTCACATCGGTCCACACGTACTTGTCGATCAACTCCTTCTTGAACAGTGAATTCACCGATTCGAGTCGCACGTCAGCCGGATCAGGCCGAACAGCGTCGGCGGCAACGGCGGTTCCGATCGCCCCGCGGGCGGTAGCCGGTGCGTGTTATCCACCCGGTGCAACACCCACGCCGGGTATCTTTGCCGGGATGGGGAGTAAGGCTGACCGGCGAATCGCCCGCGAGCGGGTGGCCGCGTATCACCAGGCGCGACTGCGTGAGCTGATCGAGCAAGTGGGACGAGCGGTGGACCGGTT
Organism: Nocardia pseudovaccinii; assembly: GCF_050942345.1. Taxonomy (NCBI): domain Bacteria; kingdom Bacillati; phylum Actinomycetota; class Actinomycetes; order Mycobacteriales; family Nocardiaceae; genus Nocardia; species Nocardia pseudovaccinii. The sequence goes on along the minus strand of NZ_CP192074.1, from coordinate 6,838,800 downwards.
GCGGGCGGGGCAGCTGGACGTGTTCGAGGTCGATGAGGTGATCCACCGGTATCACCGTGCAGCCCAACGGTTATGGGTTTTCTGCGGTCCCTCCGGCGCGCAGGTGGAATCGACTGCCGACCTCATCGAGCGCATGGGTGTCACCGGTGAGGCGATCGACTGGTGGCAGCGCGGGCGGAAACCCTCGGCTGATGGTTGCTGAGTTGACGCACATATCGACCTGATCGAGATCCGCCAGCGTATCCGCCGATGTCGAGAACCGATGGCCGCAGCAGGCGATCCTCGGCCGCCTGCACGAGCATGTCGCCGGTCTGTCCTCGCGCGAACAGAACCGGGCCCTGCACCGCGCGCTTGCCGCGCCAAGGAAAGCCGAGGTCGGACGCTCCGCCGTGCGTGCCAGCCCCGCACCGCGCCCCCTCCGTCGGCACAGGCCAGCCGGGTATCGGCCTGCAGACTGAGGGTACGTTTCGGCGATCGAGTCGGCGGCCCGACCGATGTTGGGGGCAGTCGCTTGTAGGACGCGAGCTTTCGGTGCGCCGACCGGATGCTCTGGTGGGTAGATCTCTGCTGATCCAGGCCTGACCGATTCGCACGCCCCCGGGGTAGCCGAAACGATGTAATCGGCATGACGTGATCGGCAATTTCTGGCGTGTTTGGTTGGCGCACTGTAGATTTCGGTGGCAGGCAAGGGCGGGAAGGGCCCGTCCCGAACCTCATGGGGGTTTGGTTATGTCCAGCAATTTCGACGTCCGTGGTTCCGATCTCGAGGATGAACGGATCATGGCGGAATATCGCGGTACCACCGAACACCTCAGCGACGACGGGGACCTGGCGGAGGCGGGCATGATCTCCGAGGTGGACCTACGACTGCTGGGCTACCGCAAGGAAGACTTGGAGCCGCTTTTCGGTCCCCGCACCGAGATCACAGCAAGTGGTCGCCAAGTATGGAACCTCGACCATGTCCTGGCGGTCGAAACACAACAGCTGGCACCGTTTCGCGGGCGCATCATGCGGGAGCTGCGATACTGCCTCAATATCGAGACCGCCCTCGAGACACTCGAGCACCTGTTCGACAGACTGGGACAGCCCACGATCGAACGATAGAGACATCGAGGCAGGTTAGTGGCGGAATCTGGTGTGGGCGAAAGGTACCACAGATACAGCCCGTGGATCTGAACACCATTGATTGGAATCCTTCACGATCGAGCCAGCGCGGCGAGCGTGGTGAACAGCAGGCGGTAGCCGCCGACCGTGACGAGAACCCCGCCCAGCAGCGGACCGAGGGTGTAGCCGAGTCCCTTCCATACGCCGCAGCTGCCGAACGCCCGCCCATATCCGCCAGTCGGGGTCAGCCCGCGCCACCATCGCCCGTCGGCCGGGGAGAACGCCGCCGCAGCCGCGCCCTCCCCGAATCGCGCGACACCGACGATACCGGGTTCCGGCGAGGCCGAACGCCGCCGAGGCCGCGATGAAGGCAAGCAGGCCGCGGTCACGTTCGGGTTTGCCGAGGTAACGGAATGAGGTGGAGCGGCTGGCTGCCGGTAGTTTGTTGTGGGCTTAGTCGCCCAGGACGAAGAACGATGCCTGTACCCGCAGGATGTGACCAGGTCGTCGCTGCTCGTACTGTTCGAGGATCTCGGTGTACTTCTTGCGTTTGAACAGCGACAGGATGGCAGGGTCTTCATTGAGACCACATTCGAGGGCCAGTTGCGCGCCATCGTGCAGAGCGGTGTCTCCGTCGGGGTACACCCACACGTCGAGGCGTCCACCACCGCTGTATCCCTTGTGGGCGAGAGTCCACACAGCTGGCCTGACCTCGATCTCGACCGAGCCGCTGGGATGGTATGTCTCCGAGGCGATCTCGTCGCGGATGAAAGCTGCGGCCTTCGTGCGGCTGCCGCGTCGACGCCGGATGACCGGCTGACTGCCCTCGACAGGGAGCGTCGGCTGCAACTCCGGGTCGGTGCGATCGGTCACCTGGAGCACACTATCGGCCAAGGTCGCTGGGTTCGAAGCGATCAGGGATATTCGTGCGGACGCCAGGTCATCGGTTCGTGGTGCCAGGTTGCGATGAACTGCCGGATCCACTCGATGTCGGTGCGCAGGTCGTGCCCGGTGCGCACCAGTCGCTGCGGAGAACTCGCGTGCTCTCCGCCCGCGAGCACGGCGTGTGCTGCTGTGGCGCCGCGTGATCAAGGTATGGGTGTCACTCGCTACGACCACCGTGGCGGGGCAGACGACGTCCTCGAATCCCGGGTAGCGCGAGCAGGCCGGGTGCCGGTTGGCGCATGTATCCAGGGCGATCTCGGAGACCGGCCGTGCAGCGGCTCGGCGGAGCTACAGTGATGCGAGGTGAGGGGCGAGGGACCGCTGTCGGCGGCCGGATGCTCGTATGCAGTTCGAAGCGTTGAATCGAAGAGGGGGAATCGTGAACGATCCGGTTTGGCTGAACCGCGCCCGTGCCGCGCTGAGGGCGGCAACCGAGGGATCCGACTCTGTTGGCATCGAGGTCGCGAAGCTGCTCAGCGATGAGCAAGTCGGTAGCGACGGACTCATATTGGCGGTGCTGTGGTGGGTTGACCGCCTGATTGAAGGGAGTGACCCCGCGACCGTAACAGCGCCGGCCCCTGTCCCCGACATTTGGCCAGTGGATATGGATTTGTCGCAGCGCTGGGCGCTGCAGATGGTCGCCGCCCGTATCAACGACGACCAGGATGAGGGGCAACGCCTGATGGTGGAGGCATCCCGCGACTTCGATTACCTGACCGAATGCGTTGGAACACTGGTCATACTAGCTGGCCTGAGTCTTGCCGGCCGTCTCTGACCGACTCGACGGTCTGATATCTGACGGCCATTGATTCGGCAGCAGGGGGTTAGCCACCGCCGGCTCTGACGTTGGCTGGCGCATCAGGGATTCGGCAGAATCTGGTCAACTGAACGGAGCGCACTGAGTTCGATCCGAGATGACTGCGCAACCCCGGCTTCCTCAGACATTGTGAGTCATTCCGTTTTTGGCATTGCTGACACTGAGATTTCGGGTGGGAGATCGTGTTCTCATGCCCACCCGGTGATCCAAGCGACTAATCGGGAAAGCTAAGGGCTTTTGGTATCGCTGAACAGTAGCGTCGGCTCGGCAAGGATGTCGCGTCCTGTTTCGCTCTTGTAGATCTCGTCGACGCTGCCGAAGCGGGCTGCCGAGTAGTCGAGGCTCAGGCTGGTAGCGGCGCGACGAACCGTTGCCTCGTCGGGGCCTTCGATCTCCAGGAACGTCGGCAGGCTGGGCCAGGTGTCGATGTCGAATACCGTGTCGCCTAGCTGCCATTCCTCGCGGTAGTTCTCTTGGTACCGCACCTCGCGCAAACCGAGCCGGGTCAGGATCTCGGCCATCGCCGGCAGGTCGCCGACTGTGGTTTCGATCTCGGTCGTGCCGTCGATCGTCGAAGCGTCGGTGACCTGCTTCAGTGTCAGGGTCGACCGCGTTCCTTCGTTGCGCAGACGAACCCAGGCTCCTTGCGTGAGGGCTTCGTCTTCAAATATTTTGCGGGTCAACAGTGTTCGCGGGAATGACCGGGTGGCGCCGAGGGCGATCAGCTTCGCTCGAACTTCTTCAACGTCTATGGACAGGAACTTTGCTTCGTACTCATGCTTCATCGTGGCTTGGATCCGCCTTTCGTATGGTCGTCCGGATGCCTCCTGGCGATGAGCAGGCCCATCCGGTGCGTGTGGTCGTGCAATTGCCCGACGTGGGCACGTTCGAGAAACGGGTCGGTCCGCAGGGTCAGCAGGACATCCCAGGCATCACCGAAGTAGCTGGCGAGGGTGTCCGGGGTGGTGTAGTGCTCGATCTGATGATGCCGCTTCTGCACCGGCATCATGAACTCTGCCCCGAACACCCCGCCAGGTCGAACGAGTTGTTGCATGTGGGCAATGAATTCAACCAACGGGCGCCGATGGTTCGCACTGTAATGCCATGAGCAACTTGTCCACACAGCGTCGGCCGCTAGATCAATGGGATCGCTATCCAGAAAATCCTCGGCCACAATACGGACGCGGTGCTGCAGGTCCGCGTCCTTCAGTCGCTCCACCAGGCCAGGGGCGTAGCCGAGGCCGGATACTGGCAGCAGGACATCACCGCCGTAGAGCGCCAGCGGATCTTTCTCGATGGCGATGACGGTGTATCCGGCTTCGGCGAGCGGGAGGACGAACTTGCCGTCACTGGCGCCGATCACGGCGACGGTCGCACCGGGTCGGCACCCCTCGGCGAGCGCCCGACGGAACTGCGGGAAGAAGGTCAGGGTGTGTTCCCAGAGGCTAGCGGTCAGCATGGTCCACCTCGATTGCATTCAGGGACAGGATGGTTCGGACCACGTCGTCGGGTGTCCCTGTGGTGGTGTCGATCTCATGGACCGGGAACTGGCGGTAGGCATCAGTGAGCTGGTCGGCATGCTGCTCGCCGAGGACGTCCCAGCGCGTCATCGGTTTGTCGCGCTCGGCCAGGCGCTTGAGTCGTTCGTCCGGCTCGCACACCAGTTGGTAGGTCACCGGTTGCGGCAGACCGTCCGGTAGAGCGACCTCGAGCTTCGCACCGAAGACACCGTGGGTGGTGAGGCAGCGAGCGAAGTAGCTCTCGACCACGACCGCAATCCCGGCATCGAGGTAGCGCTGGATCTGATCGGCTGCGGTGAACAGCGCGGACAGGAACAAACACATTCGAGCGTCGGCGTTCTCGTAGAGATCGAGCTCCCGCCGCAGTGGCTGGTAGAAGGGTGGGACGGTGGGCACCAGCACCGCTTGGCGGGCCTCGGCGAGCAGCGGTGCGATCGTCGACTTGCCGGTGCCGGGCAGACCTTCGATGCTTTCGAACAGCGGGCGGTCAGGCATTGCCATACACCACATCCGGAATGGCCAACGTCAGTTCGTCACTCGCTGACGGGCGGTAGATAATTTCATCGGCGTCCTTGTCGTACCAGAATGCGTGTGAATCTTTGCCCACGGCCTTGCACGACATGGTCAGCGCGCCGCGGGGGTCGGACTCGATCCGGTCGATGCCGGAGCGCGCGGTCGGTACAGCACAGACCGGTGCGCCGTCCTCGGAGAGGTCCTCATCGAGGATCACCTCGATACCTAATTCGGTGTCACGCAGCTGCTCCCGTAGTCGCTCGTAGTCGGCGGGGTCGGTCACCAGCATGTCCGGGTGGCGGGCGGCGTTGCCAACGGGACGCAGTTGGTGCAGTTTGAGCTGGGAAACGCCCAATTCGGCCAGTGTGCCGGCCAGCTCCACTACTTCGCTGATGTTGTACCGATTCACTGTGAGCGTCGCCCCGGTCGGCACACCCAGATCGCGCGCCAGGGCGATGGCTTCCAGTGCCGCTGCGTAGCTTCCGGTTTTGCGGATCAGATCGTTGGTGGCGCCAACTCCTTCGAGCGAGATACGCAGCAGATCGACGCACGGCGCGATCTCGCGCAGGCGTGGCCCGATACGGTAGCCGTTGCTACAGATCTCGACCTGCAGGCCGAGCGTGTGCTTGGCGTAGCGGACTACGCGTGGCAGATCCTTGTAGACGAACGGTTCGCCGCCGAGCAAGGTCACGGCCTCGGTGGCATAGTGCTGGCGCATGAGCCGCATCAGGTTGGATGCCTGCTCGGCGGTGTAGGCGTCGGCGTATTGCAACCGCTCGCCGTGGAAGCAGTGCTTGCAGGCGAAGTTGCAGCGATACAGCAATTGCAGGTACAGCATCTTGATCTTGCGGATGCCTGTGGTTTCCCGGATCACGGTGGTCCCCTTGGGTTTCTAGGCGAGGAAGATCATCGTGTCCGGTGGCGGTGGGACCGCGTAACCGCGTTTGGGACGCGGCGAAGGACGTCCCGGAACGTTTGGGCGACGGGTCATGGTGCGCTTGCTCGAACCGACTGCGGTTGGGTTCTATTGAGGGTGTGAATGTCCGGCTTCAGTCCGTGCTGCACCAGCGGGGGATCGTGCCCGAGTCGTTGGCTGATGTCTGCCAGGTCGACCCGAAGACGGTCAGCCGTTGGCTCGGTGGCCGGGTACCGCACCCGCGGCACCGCCGACGCGTGGCTGATCACCTGCGTGTGGAAGAGACGTTCCTGTGGCCGCCTGCTCCGGATGCGCCGCCGGTGCCGAAGAACGTCGAACTCGTCGCCACCTATCCCAACCGGGCGGAAGTACCACGGGAGACCTGGCTGTCACTGCTGCGTGAAGCCACCGAGCAAATTGATGTGCTCGTCTTCTCCGGAACGTTCTTCGCACAAACCAACCCGCACGTCGGGAAAATGCTCATCGAGCGGGCAACCCAAGGTGCGCGCGTCCGCCTCTGCTTTGGCAACCCGGACGGCCACGCCGTCGCTGCCCGTGGCGAGGAAGAAGGCATTGGTGACACTCTGGCAGCAAAGATCCGCGCCTCCCTGACCTACTACCGCGCGTTGCTATCCCATGAGCGCTGCGAGGTACGGCTCCACGACACGACCCTGTACAACTCATTGTTCCGATACGACGACGTCCTGCTGGTCAACCCACACATCTGGGGACAACCAGCCAGTGCGAATCCGGTCTTCCAACTCAAACGCGTTGGTGAGATCGGATGGTTCGACAACTACACCGAAAGCTTCGACGCCATCTGGGCTGACACACAGCCCTGGACACCCTGATTGAAAGGCCGATCATGGGCAGGATCGAGTACTACCACGACCCAAAGGCACCCAAGCCCAATTCCCTTGTGGTGGCCTGCAATCTGCTAGTCACCGACGAACATGGAGCAATCCTGCTGCAACGCCGCCGCGACACCGGGCAATGGGCGCTGCCCGGGGGTGCCATGGACTTCGGCGAAACCGCGGGCCAGTGCGCCATCCGCGAATGTCAGGAGGAAACCGGCATCACGGCGGAAATCACGGGATTCCTTGGCGTCTACAGCAATCCGAACCACATCGTCGCCTACACCGACGGCGAGATCCGCCAACAGTACGAGAACTGCTACATCGGCCGACCGGTTGGGGGAGAGCCGACGATCAACGAGGAAGCCGACGGCGTCACCTGGGTCGATCCACAGGACCTGGACCAATACGACATCCACCCGAGCATGCGCCAACAGATCGGGGACTTCCTGTCCGGGAACTACCCCTACCTCGGCTGAGCAGCCAGAGCCTGCTCGACGTGGGCGGAGGTGGCAAGAATTTCAGGCTCTGCCCGCTGGATGAACCTGCCCACCACGGTATCTGGGCCGTAGCGCGCCACGATCTCGGCGATCCGAGCGGGTGCCGTGGTCGGCGTTCCATCGGGGGTTGTGGTTATGTCGCAATAGGTCAAGGCTTCCACGAGGAGTTGATCGTCGAGGATGGGGAACTCGGCTTCCAGTTGCTCACGCAGGCCACGCTCCTCGGCCTCCAGCAGCGCGAAGGTGTGGTTGGCGACCAGTCGAACCAGCCGGTCGTCGGCCTGATGCTCGTCCCTCAGGAAACGGGCACCGTCCAATGGATGGAAGCCGCTGAGGGCCAGCCGCGGCGCGTAGCCCACATCGTGCAGGAAGGCGGCAGCAACAAGGAGGACGCTGTCTTCGCCCTCCAGGTATGCCATTTCGGTTGCGGCACGCGCAACTCCTCGGGTGTGTGCCCAGCGGCGGGGCAATACTTGCGCCAGCTCGTTCTGACCTACCTGCCACGCCCAAGACGATCCGTGATTGGCCACTGCCTCACGCTACCGAAATTCGGTGCCATCGGGAGAGTCTGAGTAACTCAGTCAGTCGGATACCAGCCACAATCGCAACGGATTCCTCCGGTGGATCACTCGCGTCGATGTGACGGAGGCTGCCGCCGAACACGGCGTGACCTGAGTCGCGTTAACCGTCGTTGCCAGGCGTCGGGGCGTGGTCGCCTCAATGATCGCTACCGCAGCCAACACTTCGGACTCATGCTAGGTCCCAACTATCCTGTACAACAGCGCCTTTCAGTCGTCTCAGGGGTCGAAATGTCCGGCCGAGGCCGGGGTTGGCCCTGCTGTCGCCATTCGTGGGCATCTCGAGAGCGGATACGTGGCTAGACGCCACCGGGATTCGCGAATAACTGCCATCACAGTTCATGACGGTTCTTGGGTGGTGATCGGACCTAGAGTTCGTTCGCCCCGGGACGTCGGGTATGGCGTGGCTGGATCTGCAGTGTGCCTAATCGCGTTGGTATGTAGCACATCTCGACCCAAACGGTCGTCGTCGTCCGTGTCATGTTGGCCGCTATGCGGGCAGGTGGCCGTAGCCGACGATGTTGATGAAATAGTTGCCCGGGACCAGTTGGTTCATCGCGTGCCACTGTCCCGCTGGGTCGCGTTGGTAGTAGCTCACCGGCGACCAACCGACGTCATAGCAGACGATGTCGGCAGTGCCGAACGGGCTCCAATAGGTGCTCGTACCCGGGCGGCCGGGTTCGAGCGGGGTCGTGAACAGGTGACTGCACGGGGTGATGCTCGGTTCGTAGATCGAGGGCGCGGCCGCGGCGATTGGTGCGAGGCCGGCCACACCGATACCGCCCGATCCCACACATACCGCGGCAGTCGACCATCGAAGGACAACTCGTCGCATATCGGTTCTCCGCAACTATTCCGATCGGTAACAGTGAGCACACGATAGCGGTTGGAAAGCGAGGGTGATGTCGCCATTAGCGTTGCGGATGGCGGTGGCAAGGCAAGCTCTCGCTGGACCTGGCCGGTAATGCGCGGTATTGGCTGCGCCGCAACCGAATCGGCGGCGGCGTCACACCTGAGCAGGCCTGTCCAACCTGAAGCCCGCTCGTCGCGGCCGTGGCCGTGGCCGTGGCCGCCAGCATCGTGGCGATGGTCGCCGATCGAAGTCCCCGCCCGCCGCCCAGAGTTCCTCGCACGCCCGAGTGCTCGCCGAGCCGGGCACCCCACGGTGAGCACGCCCTCCGTGCGGGCGGGTTCACGCGCGGTCCAGGCGGGGCCTTCGACCCCGGGCACTGCACCGTCCTGGCCGACCCCCAATCCGGTGGAGCAGCCGACAGCGGTTGCCGAAGACGCAGCTCGGGCGCAGCGTGTGCGCATCGCCCGCATCGAATCGGTGGACGTGACGCGAAAGCCCGCCTCTTCATCCGCCCAGTCTCGGGGCCGCGCAGATCCGGGGGGCCACGGAGATCTGCGGTGAACCGAGTCACCCCAGGGCCCCCGAACGAGCACCGCCTCAACTGGCGATGTTGACCGCTTTGGCGAGGCCCGTGCCGCGGTACGGCGGCATGCACGAGACCGGCTCTCTCCGGCATCTCCGGTCACCGCGAAGTAGACGCTCGGTACGTATCGGCGTTCTGCAACCTGGAGACGATCGCGTCGCTTCGGGCAGGCACGTCCCTCAAGGCTCATCTGCTGCTTTGCGCGGCGGCAATGCAGGTTCTGGCGATTACGGCTATGGCTACCAATGCACTCATCCTCGTGGTGTGACGTGCGCTTCGGCGCGCTACGTGGGGTCGCCGTAGTAGGGGCGACTGGCAGAGACCGCTATTCAAATAGTCGGTATTCCCGGTGGTCGTCGTTCCTGGTGGTCGTCCTTGGCCGTGGTTGCCGGAGGCGTTGCGGTTCCCCGATTCGAGCCGCCAACGACACGATGCAACATCCGTTTCCGTGGCACTTGCCTGAGGCAGGATGATCTTCATGGACCTCGAATGTTCGGCAGCGTCGGAAGTTGCGCGAGTCTTCGGTGTGCGTGTCGACTCGCCGATGGCGCGTGGCCGCGAGGGTTTTCAGGTGTGCGGCCGGACAACAGTTCACGAGTGAGCGAGGTGCGATCCACGCGGTCGGTCGCGATCGTCGTCATTCTTGCCGGAACTGCCCTCGCCTTCGTCGGTGTCCTTCTTCACGCTTATGAGTTGAGTGCGATCACCAGCGTTTGTTCGGTGACCTTGTCCGCGGTGGCCTTGTATCTGTCCCGACGTCCGGTCGCAGCAGCCGTGCCGCAGGTACAGCAGCGTGAGTACGCGGTGCAGAGGCTGGCTGAACTGGTTGGTGTGCAGTGGGAGGAGGAAGCGAAGGTCCGGGGGCTGGCCGATCCGGAGCCGATGCCGGTGGCGTGGACGCTGACCAGCCACGATGTCGCTGATCGTCCTCAGTATGTCTTCACCGGTGAGCCTGGTTTCGATGAGCGCAGTGATCGGATCGCCGGGTTGGCCGAACGTTTTCTGGCGCTGTCGCGACGACGGATCGTGATCCTCGGGGGGCCGGGCTCGGGCAAGACCACCTTGGCGGTGCAGCTGCTACTACGGCTGCTCGAGATCCGGACACCGGCCGACCCGGTTCCTGTGCTGCTCACCGCGAATAGCTGGGACACCGATGCTTTTCCTCGGATGCAGGACTGGCTGGCATTCCGGCTCGGCAAGGACTATTCCGCACTGCGCGCGATCGACCCGGCAATACCTCGAGCGCTCGTCGACAATCACCTGGTGCTGCCGGTGATCGACGGTCTCGACGAACTCGCCGCTGCGCAGCGGGCCGCCCTGCTCACCGCGCTCAATGAATCGCTGGGGGCCACCGATCCGCTCGTGCTGACCTGCCGCACCGACGAATTCCTCGACACGGTCGATCGAGCGGACGTACTTACCGCGGCGGCGGTGATCGAGGCTCGACCTCTCACCCCATCCACTGCTGCGAGCTATCTCGACAACTGCCTTGCTCCGCGGATCCGTGCGGAATGGGAGTGGATCCTCGCCACGCTGCGCCACGACGACCACACGCCCTTGAGCGCAGTGTGCGCGACACCGCTCGGATTGTGGTTGCTGCGCACCGTGTACCTGGAGAACAGAAGGGATCCGACCCCTCTCCTCGACCCGGTCGGCTACCCGGACGCCGCGGCCATCACGGCGCATCTGTTCGAGGAGCTCATTCCCGCCACCATCACCAAACGCCACCCGCTCCGTGACGGTACCGACCACCTGCGCCCATGCCGTGCATGGGAGCCTGCGGCGACCCGCCAGTGGTTGATGTATTTGGCGGTGTGCCTGCACAACGAACGGGACGTGCGCTGGTGGCACCTGGCTGCGGCACTTCCCACCGGGGCCATGGCCGCACTGCTGATCCCCGCAGGCGGGTTGACGGGCGGCCTGATTCTGGGTGCGGGCCGCATCGATCGAACCGGGCTGGTGGGTGGGTTGGTGTTCGGGTTACTGCTCGGGCTGGTCGTCGAGCGAAAGATACGCAGAGCACCAGAGCCCGGATATGCGAATGTGCGGCTGCGTGGGCGCGGACAGGTCCTGGCCTCCAACCTCGCCGACGGCGTGATGTTCGGATCGGTCTTCGGACTGGCCTGCGGGCTGGGAGCCGTCCTACTGACTCAACTGATCGGTGAACGGATGACCGAACCTGCGGGGCAAGTCGTGGCCGGGCTGACGATGGTGGGCAGCGGATGGCTGCTGTTCGCCCTGACCAGAAGAATCAAGGCCCCGGGAAACAACCTCCGATCCTCGACCGGCCGCCGTAGTCGTGGTCCCGCCATCGCGGGCGTACTGCTGTATGGACTGATCGTCGGCCTGGCCGCTGGGCTGATGGCCATGCTGCCTTCCTATTGGGCCGTAATCGCGCTCTGGTCGGGCGAAGGCGCGTCACTACAGCTCATACGGGCAATCGGCTGGGCACTCGGGTTGATCGTCGTCCTGCTCGGCGGTCTGCCTTTTGGATACGCGACATGGATGAGATCGCCCGACAGCAGCATCGATCGATCCTCACCGGACCGAGGTTCGAGCAAACTGCCCATCCTCGCTGTGCTCCTACTCGGTCTGGCGGTCGGAATTGTCTCCGGAATGGCACTCGGCCCACCCAGCACCTACCTTGCTCCCTGGCTCGACCACTTCTCTCCCTCGGGCGACCAACTCGCTCCCTGGTACCAACACCTCGACGCCAACATCGTCGGTTTCATGACTGAACTGACGGCAGGACTGGGACACGGGGTAATGTTCGGGCTTCTCGTCGGGGTCGCTGGTGGGCTGGTGAACTGGATCCGGTCGCCCGGAAACGCCGATCTATGGCATACCCCGAGCTCTGCCTACCCGAGGCTCACGCAACCTCACCATTCTGATCGTGTGCTTTGCCGTATTGGCGTCTGTCTTCGTCGTCGGCCTACTAGCCGTCATGATTTCGGTGCTTGGGGGCTATGACGTCGCCCAAGTGCTGGATGTGCTGATCGACGCACTCGTGGTCGGCCTCGTGGTCGGCTTGGTGTTCGTATTCATGCAGGAGCCTGCCTGGTTCGGTTTCGTCGTGACCACGCGCTGGTTGGCGCTCAAGGGCCGGTTGCCGTGGAGAACACACAGGTTTCTCGACGACGCGCACCGGCTCGGCCTGCTACGCACCGCTGGAGCGGTCTACCAATTCCGCCACGCCGAACTACAAGACCACCTCGCACACACGGAGCAGAACTAGTAGTCGCCGAAATCGGGCGGATATGACGTAATACATCACGGGATCCCAGTAGTAATCGTTCGAAAACAACGGATATGGCCGTCGCCGCTGGTAGGGGCTGAATTTAGTCATCGTGGCTGCAGCGCGTCGACTCGTAGTCCGTCGGTGGGGTTGAGCACCCAGTGGCCGAGGGCTGTTCGCACCGAGCGGGTCCGGGCTTCCGTTCCCCGCTCTCCCCACGGTGACAAGTCAACGGGTGTCTTCCGAGCGATCGGGTCGTCGGCACTCGCACACCTGCGGTGCCAGACGCGTTACCTCATGCCGCGCGGTACGTGTCCGACGTACCGTGGGCCAGTCATCCGGGCCGTCTCAATCGGTCGGTGTGTCCAGGTCCGGTCGCGTCTTCTCGTTCGGCAGTCCGCTGGCACGAATGACACGGACGGCTTCGGCGACAGCTTGTCTACTACTGGGCGCACGCACGCGGAGCTCGTAAGTGGGCTCCCCATGCAAGCCGGTGCTCCCGGCAGTGAAGGCTGAGGCCAACACGCGCGCAGGCTCATTCGCGCTCATCGGTAGGTTTTGGTTGGATGCCGCCCGCATGGCTCAACGCTCTTACTGCGACACCACCGCGGGCGGATGCCAGCCTCGATGGCGCGCCGACGTAGCCAGTAGCTCACGGCGGCTCGCCGCAGTTGCATCCGCAGATCGTCCGGATTCACACCTTCGTCGATAAGAGCCTGCCGCTCCTCGTAGTCCATGTCGAATTTCGACGAATCTGGCCGTCATCGGTTCCTGCGGGCAACCGATTGTCCGCGCATGTCCTCAACGAGTTCGAGTTGTACGTGCCTACCGGAATCGCGACTCTCTCGAGAGGCCTCACGGCAGAGCGGGTTTTCGGTCGAATCCTGTCCTGGACCAAGGAACCCCATCCTTGCTCAAGACACGCCGCTCGTACCACGAGTCACACCAACATTACACGGCCAGGTGAAAAAATCTCATTGTTGTCGATTCGAGTAGTCGAGTACTCGTGCGCGAGATTGTAGGGCGTGATTCGATCGCATTGCCAAGCTTCGCCGGGAGCGGGTTCTGCCAAGTCTCCCAGCATCAGGGAGGAGATAGGGGAATGGTTCAGCGATATCACGTGGGGCCCGATGACCACAATCTGGAGAATATCGCCAAGATCAAGTACGGGGACGCGAAACTGTGGCGTGTCATCGCCGTCGCCAACCACGTGTGCGATCAGACGAAGATATTCGAGAAAGAGTGGTTACTCATCCCCGATATTCTTGACCGGCACATCGTGCAATCTGGCGACACCTTCTCCGCGTTAGCACTGAAATGGTACGGAAACGCGGATCTAGCGCGATACATCGCTATAGCGAACAACCGAGAGAATCCGCACAATATCGGGGAGCCAGGTTGGGTGGTGGTTATCCCGGAACTCACAGAACCGCAGCCGCCGCCTGGGCCGCACGGACGACCGCTGAAGTATTTTTCGGGAACGCTTCCCTATGCGAGTGAAATATTTGGCGTCTACAAGCCGCTTGCCGGCTGGCTCGCGAAAACGAACCTCGCCCGTTTGGCACCTGAGTTCGTTGCTGACATACAACCTGTGAGCGAGAAGGCTGTCGGCGAGTCTGCACGTGTTCCGACGTCTGAAGTGGCGGTTCTATCGCCTGTCGGTCTGATTAACCTGTTCCGGCAGTACTTCTTTGAGTTCGACTCATTTCTGGGAGCACCTGCCGGTCATATTTGGATCAGCCCTGGTGGGACTGTCGAAGTCGTTGAGTCAAGCACCCGCAAGACCCTCGTCGAAAAGACGGTGGAGGCATTCGAGGAGACCACGCGAACATCTGAGGAGTCGCTGACAACACAGGACGACCTCGCCGACGCAGTTAAGGAAGAGAACAGCAACGACACCACACTCGGCGCCAGTGCCTCCGGCGGCGTTGAATTTGTCGGTATCGGCCACGCCGACGCGAGCGCCAGTTTCAGCAACGAAACCACACGGAAGTCTAGCTCCGAGGTGACCCATAAACACACGCGCAACCAAAGCGCCAAGGTCACCAGCCAGATCCGGCGCAACTTCAAGACTACGTTCCGGACCGTCACCGAGACGACCGACACCACCAGCCGCCGTTACGTCGTCCAGAACACTACAAACCGGCTCGTCAACTACGAGCTGCGCCGTAAAATGCGCAAGGTCGGCGTGCAGGTTCAGCACCTGCGCACCGTATTGTCCTATCAGGCGTTCGTACCCGCGCCAGGTAAACCACTCGGGCTTGGACAGCTTATCCATGTTGTACCTGCGCCTGACCTGTCCGCGCTCAAGAAGCCTGACCAACCCGCTCACATCGACTATCCAAACGAGCGGCAAATTTCATTTCAGGCGAACGGCGTGTGGAATTTCGGGGACGCCGAGCAGCAAGGATTTGTCGTAATCGGTCTGGCAGACCCGCCGCCAGCCCCGGAAGGATTCACACCGAAACGTGACAACATCCCCCTTATACAAGTCTCCGCCACCGGTGAGGATTTCACCGGCAGATGGGCATTCGAAGGGCGGTTCACCTCCAACGGTCAGATTCAGGTAGGCGTGCTTGCGCCGGGCGGCATCACGTGGGACAAGCGTGTGGATTTCGTGGTCAGTGGCGTGGTCTTCTACACCGCAACCGAAGAGAAGAAGAAAGAGATTGACAAGATCAATGCCGACAACAAGGCTGCCCTCGAAGCCTACAACGCGGAGGTGGCCGAACTGCAGCGCAGGGCATTTGCGCAAGCGGTGCACGACCGAGCCAAGCTTGTACGCGGTATTCCGCAGCGGCCCGCAGCCGATCTACGGGCCGAGGAACGACATATTATTTATGGTGCAGTCATCAAGAAGCTCCAAGGGAAGTACCCAGACCCTCAGCTGAATGCAGAATTCGTGCGACAAATCTTCGACGTCGATGAGATGCTCTACTTCGTTGCACCGGATTACTGGCGCCCTGGAAAACTTCCACAGATTGGCCCTACTGCCAGCGACTATAAGGGGCGCTATCCAGTGACCAGGCCCACAGCGGCTGAGTTCGGCGAGGACAGTCTTGCTGATGCTGCGGTCACGAGCAGCTATTCACATCCCTCGTCGAACAAGTCTCTTGAGCTCAAGCCGGGTTCGGACGCGGACCCAGCATTCGAAGTGAAGGACGAGTGGCGGATCAACTACCCCATCGCCGAGGACGGCCAACCCGCCCCGCTCGGCAGCTCTCTGGGCTGGCTAATCCAGATTGACGGCGATGCGCGACGCAACCAGTTTCTGAATTCCGCGTGGGTAAAGGCGGTCCTGCCGATTCGTCCAGGCCAAGAGGTTGCGGCCTTGGAATGGCTGAAGCAAGCCGGCAACGAAGGCGACGTCGGGCTTGACCACGACTATCCATTCCAACTAGGCGATCCCCCTGAGTGGGCTAAACCCAATCCCGCCACCAACAAGCCCTGGACGTATCGCGAGGTGTTGGACGAGCTTGCAAAGAAGCTCCAAAAAGACAACACCAATATCAAGAACACCCTCGCTGCGGAGACTGTGTTCGAAAATGGCTTCGACCCGCTTGATGGTGGCTTCCGCCCCCCAGACGCTTATGAAGTCTTCGACCAATGGATCGAAGTGCTGCCAACCGACCAGATCGCGGCCGTCGAAGTCAACTATAACCCAATAACCGGACAGCAGGACAGCGCTCGCCAGGGACGTGAGGGAACGGATGCAGACGTCTCCGCGCTGGGGAACATCGTTCCGCACGGAGACGGCCAGGAAGCGCCGATTGGCTGAGTGACTGGGGGCACCGGTGCATGCCAGGTCGGCTGAGTAATACGGGCAGCCGGTGCTCCCGGCTACCACTTGAATCGAGGTCACGTCGAACCGGGTTCCGACCGATCACCCGAACAACGTGACACCCACAGTTGCAGGACCGAAAGGCCGAAGACGGTATGGATCCACTCCGTCAAGAACTCGATCGCTCACCTCGCGCGCTCGACGAAGACGCCTTCTTTACTGAGGACAGATCGACGACCACAACCGCACGTGTCGCGTTCCAATTCGATCTCGACGCGAAAGGCACACGCGGGGCAAGTCGCAGCGTCGCGTTCTCCGGATTTCTCAACAAGCACAATATTTTCACGATGACCAGGGTCAATCCGCTTCCACATGCGCGGCGAACGGACGCTGGGGCGATCGACAAAAGTATCGCGAAATGGCAGCACGAAGCAACCTATAAATGCTTCCTATCGAAGGCTGCACGGGGAATAAATCCGAACGGACCTAATCAGCAGGCCCTGCGGATCGTTGTGTTGTTCGGTGTCGGAAGCGAATTATTTCGTCACGGAATATGTGGGGCGGTAGAAGATTCTAGTCGACCGACCCTGCTCATCGATGTGCGCGGAATCGAACCCCAACATATTATCAAGTTCCATAATCCGGACAGCCCAAAAGATAGTAAAGAGTTGGCAGCAAACAATCGTTGGGGGGTGGGTATCACTGAAACATCCATCCAGATGATCGTAGCCTCGCTTTACGGCCGCCTGATTAGGTACGAGATATCGATATGCGCAGCTTTCAGTACCGGATATCTCGGACTTCAAGACTCGATTTCGAAACGCCTGTTTCCATTGGATAACCTTGAGCGCGTAGTGCTATTTGATTGTCTCTACGGTTCTCTGAAGGGGGCGCTAGAGCGCGTACAGGCGATCAAAGGAAGCGCGCAGATAGTCGCATATATCGTTACTCCCGGCGGCAACAGCTTCCCAAAGGGAGAGGAACGGTTCGAGACGTTAACCCTAGGGAAGAATCCGCGGTGGCACTACATTAATCTCTATATTGGTACCCCTATGGGAATTCAATACCACGCGATCGCCTCGGCGAGATTGATCGCGGAGGCCGTCTCCACGTCCCCGCCGATTCTTGACTCGCTCCCGGCTGACTACCTCAAGGCGTTCGCCGATCTGTCTGCGAGATTGCCTGCACGTGGCCAAGTTGTGAGCAGTGAATCAATATTTCTGAAGGTGAAGGGCGCACTCCCGTCGAGCGCTCAATCGCTTGAGAAATTCTCGTCGGTTGCAGGAAATAAGACGGCAACTGGCAATTTCTACAAACAGGTTTCCGTTACGCGAAAGTGTATTACCCGTGCTCAATTGCTCGGCTGGAACGCGCTTCCTCTTGGCGAAGAATGGCATGATATGTTGCTGATCGAGTTCGCGTGGGAGTACCTGATCTAGCGCGGCGCTGCTGACCCATTACGTCGAACCAACAACAACGACGTTTCCCCACCTGGGGCGCGCGATGTTGGTGTGCCCCGTGGTACAAGCTGTTGAGTATCTCTTGGACCGAGCTAGCGAATGGCGGTCATTCGAGCGCCTTCCCCCGTGGAACCGAACACGTCGTCGCCGCATCACGCGCAATAGCGTACTGAACAGGTATCGGCCAGAGCGTCGACACATGCTTCGTCTGTGGTAGCGGTTCCTACCTGCATCAAAATTCGGTCGCAGCGAAGATCCCGCTCATCGGCGTCAGGATCGATATTCGCGACGACAGACGGGTGCCAATCGCGCGCATTCGTGAGTGTTTCGTGTGTGTCGAAAATGAGTGTTGTCAGTGCCCTGGGTACTTCGAAACTGTATGTACCGTCTTCGCCTGTATACGTGCGTTCGACCTCGCGGCCATCTTGGAGGGCGCGAACTTTTATCATGAAAATGGGAGTGCGATCAGCATCGCTCACCTTGCCGTGTATGGTCACTGTGTCGCTCACGTGCGCCTCCGTTCTTACTCGACCGCCGTGATTCGGGGCTGCTGTTCGAGATACTCGACGAGGCCTGATGGCGCGTATGTTCGCACCTGCTTGTGTCGCTCAACCGCGCTGGAAGCGACGGCCTCGTGAGCCTCATCGGTGACGCCGAGCCTTCGAACGAACGGCGGGATCGCTAGATAGAGGCCCTTGCGTGACTCGTGCAGCTGCCCCAATGGGTCTGGGTGGACATAAGTGCGCTCGCGCAGAGTTTCGTCTTCCTCGGATGGCGCGGCGGCACCGTCGGGTCGATGGTCGAATGCGTCGTCCAGGAAGGCCAAACCGCTGCCAGCGGCCCGATCGACCATCCACAGCAGCGATATATCGCTTAATTCACGCTGCGGGTAGCCGCCACCGACGTCGGAATGGACCCCGGTGAACCACACCTGCTCGAGTTGTTGGCCGTCCGCGTTTGGGCTGTCTGTGCTTCGTTTCCAGAGCGCGGGCTGGAACGGGCCTCGTTTTTCATCGATCGCGAGCGCCTGGAAGGCGGCGTCGACGGTGCTGCTCAAGTCCGTGTCGTGAAACTGCCATCGACGGTTGAGCAGATTGACCAAGCGCATCCCATCGAGCGGAATACCAAGAGCGCCCACTGTGTCGAAGACACCGATGAACCGGATGCGTGTCTCATGGGAGTACGAGTGCCTGAAGAGCGTCGCCTCGACACTGCGCGGGCGTGTGGTACTGCTTCGATTGCGGTAGAGCGCATACGCCTCGTCGACACGGTCGGCGAACTCTTTCCGCAGGATGCCGCAATTGCGTACGAAGCCGGCGGTACTGCGCGCAGTGAATGCGCCGCGGCTGAAACCGAAGAAGAAAAGCTCGTCACCAGGTTCGAAGTTCTGAACGAGGAACCGATAGACGTCGCGGACGTCGCGCGAGAGCCCGAAGCCGAACGCACCGCCGCGGATACGCTCCCAGCGGTTGGTGCCGACCCCGAGGTGGTAGAAGGCTCGCTGTTCTAGGCTGTTGTGGTCCTCAGGCGCAATCGCTAACGCGATTTTGGTGACGTTCGTCGGCGACAGCTGATCCGGAGTGTTCCAGGTGCCATCGCAACACAACACCAAACGCTTCGACATATCCCCTCCTTCGACAGCTTCTATGCGTCACCCGGTTCGGTGGATGTCTCACGCCGAGCCCGGATCTGACCCTTTTCCGGAAGTTCGTCGAGCATGCGTCGCGGACAGACCTACCCAGTATCCACACTCGAATGGCGTCATACCGGGTAATTCAGTGAATTACGTATGCGACAGAGAATGGGGTCGAGTGCGTGATGGTTCGACGAAAACGGGGCGAAAGCCCGAAAAGCCGCCGAATCCGAAGTGCTTACATTCGGAACGGGGCCCAGAACGGGGTCCGTAGTCGATCGGTGAGCGTACTTCCGTGCACAAGAATCGAAAGGCGTTTCATGGATGGGTCTCTCGTCCCGATGCTAGGATCGCTACGCGTTGCCGAGGAGCTTATGTAAGTGTGAGTCCTCGGTGAAGAACTCACCTGCAATCCCCACGTTTCTTGCATACTCGCCAATATAACCGAACGTGTTCAAGCGCATGAGCGCGAGCAACCGGGCACCGCTGTCCTGGCCACACCCGGGCTACATGCTCAGCCTGGACTTCACCATGACGGCCGGGATGAACGAGTTCTGCACTGAGCTGGACGGTTGAGCAGTGGGTGGGTGTTCAGCCGTCGCCCGAGGACATCCGCCGCGACCGTTCGGGCCGCGACCGGCGGGCCGGTTCGCGTAGAAACGTCGGGTCTCCTCGACGACGGGCAGCAGGCGCGGATCGATCAGATCATTCAGCCGGAATCGCATCGAAGCCCACGGTATCGCAAGTGGGTCTGTTCGGTCGCTGAGGCTGCGCGGACTAGGGGGTAGGGCGCTCGCGGCGGTGGGGGAAGGGGTCAAGGGCGACGTCAACCTCCATGATGGCTACGTATTCGGCGCCGTTTCCGTACATCACGTGGGGGGCGTAGCGGCGGCCGCCGGCGGCGTGGAGAAGTTGGGAGGACTTGGGGGCAACTACGTCGCGGTCTCGGCCGATCGCGGTGCGGTCCGTGGTGAGAGGGCCTGCGGTGTCGACTTCTTCGACGGTGATTTCCAGGTGGACGTCGTCGGTGCCGTCGAAGACCAGCGTCTTGTCCGGGTCGGAAGCGAACTTGTGGCGCTCACCCATCGAGAAGGTGATCTCGGTGTCCCCGACGCGGGCGCTCGGGCGGCCTGCGGTACCCGGCTTGCCTTTATGGATTCGCCCGGCGACGTCGATTTCGTCCGGGTCTTTCTTCGACCAGTGCTCCAGCACGCCGCGGGTGAACAGGCCGTCGGACAGTTCCAGTGCGTGCAGGTACTTCAACCGGGCGGTGGTGGTGCGGACCTTCCTGGTCAGCTTGTGGGTCACTGTCGACATGCCGAGGTCGGCGGTGATCGCGAAGTGGTCCGACAGGTCGATGCCGCGCTCGAGTTCGTAGGGCCACACCTGCATCCCGGTGACGTGGGCGGTGATGCGTTCACCCTGGTCGAGCAACGCCAGATCGATCCGCGTTCCCTTTCGCGTCGATACTTCGGTGCGGCGGGGGCGGCCGGGTTCGTAATTGCTGTCGCTGTCGTGGGGGCTGGTGATCGGGTCGGTGTGGTCCGCAGTCGCGGGCAGCCATCGCTTGTGTTCGAGCCACAGGTCGTCGGCGTCGGGCAGGTTCTTCGACAGGATCTCGCGGCCCGTCGCCGCATTGGCGTCGATATTGAAGTCGCCGACGGTGACGACCGGCAGGTCGAGGTCGCGCACGCCCATGATCCAGGAGTCGAGGTGGCGCAGCTGGGCCTCGCGTTTCTCGGCCGCGCCGGTGCCGACGCCGGCGTTGGTCGGCCAGGCGCAGTCGAAGTTGCCGTTCTGCAGGTGGGTGCCGACCACGTAGAACGCCGGTCCGTCGCTCGGCGAGACACGCACCATCGACGCGCCCTTGTTGGCCCAGCAGTCGACGCCGCAGCACGACCGGTAGACGGTGCCCCACACGTCACCCTTGTGCGGTGCGTCGGCCAGCGGGGGTGAGAGGGGGTGGCGGCTGAGGATGAGCAGCCCGCTGTCCTCTTCGGGGTCCTTCTCGTCGGGGCCTTCCACGCTGTGCGGGAACTTCGCCCTGACCGCCTTGATGAGCTGGGCGCGGTCGCTGTTGCCCATCATCTCGGCGAGCACCACCACATCGGCGGTCGATTCGGACACCCTGTCGATCAGCACCTTCAGTTGCTTGGCGCGGCCGCGCCCCCCGTAGACCTTCTTGTCGACGATCTTGACGCCCCATATCGTCCCCGTGAACCGGTCCTGCGTGACGCCGAGGACGTCCACCCCGATCAGCGCGGTGTTGTAGAACATGACCTGGCGAGGTTTCTCCGCCCTCGAAGTGATTGTGCCGCCCTCGAATTGGCATACCGTCTTGTTCTCGCTGAACTCGGGCAGCCCGACGGGATAGCCGAACGGCCCGCGCTGCCGATGCGACCTCGTCCACAGCCCGTACACGCCGCCCTTCGGGACCGCGCCGACGACGCGTTTGCCGTTGTCGTGGGTGTAGCGGTACAGGACGCCGTTGGTGAAACGGCGGTAGGTGCCACCGATATCGTCGGTCGAAGCGGCATCGCTGGTCGCCTCGCCGAGCCACGCGTGGTCGAGGATCGCGCGGAGGCCGGTGACGCCGTACCACCCGGCGAGCTTCTTCAGACTGACGGGATACGTCGCCGTCGACAGCTTCGAACGAACACTGATGGACATGGCAGAGCCTCCGCCTAGCTGCGCTATTGCAGACTGATCAGGATCGGGACCAGACCCCGGCCATCGGTCAAGGGGCCCAACGCCTTTCCGATGATGGTGCCGAACGCGCGCGTCGGGTCGGTGGCCTTCATCGCGTAGCCGAGGCTGTGTGCTGTCGTGAGCAGATCGCCCACCCGGATGCTGCCGAAGCTCGCGTCCGCCCGGCACGACACTTTGCCCATGACCGAGATGGGCACTCGATGGTCGTCGGGTTCGGCGCCACGGTCGAACACGAGTCCGGGCCGATACCGACCGGCACCGGAAATCACGCCGACCACCGATTGGTCGTAGGCGCTGGTACAGGGGGTGAGCTTGCCGTCTTCACCCAGCACCATGACCATTCCGGCAGCCACGTCCGTGCCGGTGGCGACCTCGAAATCCTCGGCCGCGTCGGCGTTGCTGAGAATGATGTCGCCCTTGTCGCCGTCGAGTTTGATCTGTTCCTCGTTCTTCCCGTCCTTGACGACGATGCTGCCGCGGACCTGAATGGTGCCCGGTGCCTGCTCCGCGCCGACGATCAGCAGGGTGAACGGGGCGTCGAAGATCTGGCCCGCGGCGAACTGAAGGACCTGGACGGCCTTCCCGGCGATCTCCCGGTGCATGGTCAGGCTGCCGTTCTCGTCGAGCCGGGCCAGGACGTCGCCGCCCGCGTGTTTCAGCACCAGATCATGACCCTTGATGATGACATCTTCGTTGAAGTTCGGCATCGCGCACCTCCTCGGTCGCACCCGTCTGGCGACGGTGCACCCCGGACCTCATCGTGCGAGGTACACGCCGATTTCAGGTGATGACTCCGATTGTCGGTCCGGGGCTGGGCACTCGGCGCGAGTAGTGCGGTACTCGATTCCGCGCCCACCGCCTACGGCAGTGCGCGCACGGCGAGCGCGGCGTGGGCGCGGACATCGCCGGAGGCAGTGCTGTGTCGCACGAGGCATCCGACCCGGCCACGCCCGCAAAACCGCCATGTTCCACCTCGCAGCCGCCATGCCCACCCCAGTCCTGGCCGAACTACTCGGACTCTCCCCAACCACCGCGGCCCGATGGGCCACGGTCTCCGCCCAACTTGGGCCCACTACACAGCCATGCGCGCCAATAGTCTCGGGTTGCGATAGTCCCGCTCCACCGACAGAGTAGTTCCGTCACAACCTGTGGGAGGAGCGGGAACGACTGAAGTCCCGCGAGCACAGAGCATCGACGCACTCCAATTCGAGATCGACAGCAGCTGGGTCGGCAACATTTAGGTCGACCGCGATCGCATTCGGAATGCCGAAATTCGGCCAGCGGGGTGACGTCGCGGGATTGCCGGGGGGAGGGTTTTGCGCAGGTAGTTGTCGTCGTCTTCGGGTAGGCCGCTACTCGTGTGACGGCATTGGCCGAATCCGACACCGAAGCCACGCAGGAGATTTCGATGACCACCAGACCAGTTCACTGCGCATTTCCGATTTCGTCGGGTTTTCGGACCCCGCAGCGGCCCGATCACGAGGGCATCGACTTCGCCGCACCGTTGGGCACGCCCATCTTCGCCCCAATCGGCGGCGTGGTCATCGAGGGTGCGGATCGGCCGGCGGGATCGGTGTCGGGGTTCGGCAACTGGGTGTGGCTCGGTGCCTAGGACACCCATGGCGTCGATCTCGTCTTCGGGCACATGCGCCACGTGAGCATCCTGGTGAAGCGGGGCGATCGTGTCCGGGAAGGCGAGCAGATCGCAAGTGTGGGATCGGAGGGCGAATCCACTGGTCCGCACCTGCATTTCGAGGTGTGGGGACCGCCCGGCCGTCTCGGCGGCGACGCCAGGAATCCTGAGGATTTCCCCCAGGACGCCGTAGACCCCGGCGCACAGCCCGGCCCTGGCACGGACGGGATCGCTCCCGAGGGTTTCCCGTTGCCGCGCGGGTTCTATTACGGGCCGCTCGAAGGCCCTGACTCCGCCATTCCGGCCGCCACGGCAGCGAGCGCCCCGAGTGGATCACGGGGCTGAAGCGGTGGCAGCAAGCGCAGGCGGTGCCACAGACCGGCGTCTATGTCAAGGCCACCGCCGATGCGGCGCGGGCAGTTCAGCTCGCCCACGGGTTGACGCTGGACGGGCTGATCGACCCGGCGACGTGGCGCGCTGGGATCACCGGCCCCGGACCAAGAGCACAGCCGAGCGAGCGGCTGCAGCGGCTGCAGCTTGTCGATCACGCGGCGGCGCGTGCGGTGCGGGCTGACGGATATCACGGGGCGGTCCGTTATCTGGTGGACTCGCCCGAACGCGGCTTGGTCAACAAGAAACTCACGCCAGAGGAGGCCGCCGGATATCTCGAGCTCGGGATGCCGCTGGTCAGCAATTGGCAGAAAGGCAAGCACGAGACCGCGGATTGGCGCCGGGGTTTCGACGGCGGTGTCGCCGATGCCAGGGCCGCCGAAGCATGGCACCAGCAGTGCGGCGGCCCGCCCGAGGCACCGATCTTCTTCTCGATCGATGACGATCTATCGCTATCGGAGTGGAACAGCCTGGCCAGCCATTATCTGCGCGGCGCCGCGTCGGTGCTGGGCAAACAGCGCGTCGGCGCATATTGCAAGTATCTGGCCTGTGACTGGGCGGTCCAGGACGACGTGGTCGGCACCTGCCGCGACGGCAGCGGGAAACGCTACCTGTGGCAGCCCAACACATGGCCGGGCGTCGCCGACTGGCAGGCACAGAAACAGAACGGGTCGTATCACTACCTGGTCGATGACAACCACGTTATCCACCAAGAACGCCGCGTGGGGCGTGCGGGTGCATGGTTTGAACGACGACAACCATGCTTCGGTGCACATCGCCATGGTCGGCACGTCCGGTGCGATTCCGCGGTGGACCGGCCCGCCGCCCAACCTCGAATCGAACCCGAAGCAGCGCCAGGCGTGGCTCGAGCACGACAAGATGCTCGACATGGTGGCCTACACCATCGCCAAGGTGTCCAAGGAACACGACATCCCCATCGAGCGGGTCGATATCGCCGGTGTCGGCAACGACCTGCACGGTGTATCGAGCCACAACAACTACACCTACGGATCGGTGAAACTGAAAGGCTTCAAGGACGGCACCCACTGGGATGTTCCCGACACCTTCCCATACGACGTCGTTCTCGCCGCGGCCAAGCAGTACGCGGGCATCCCCGACGACTCCGACCGCTTCCCACTGCCGGACGGACACTACTGGGGCCCACTGGAGGGACCGCAGGAGTCGTGGTCGAACCGGTACGGAAACGAGCCGCAATCGTCGAAAGACGGGCTGAAGCGCTGGCAGGCGACACTCGGCATCCCGCAGACCAGCGTCTACGACGACGCCACCCGCGACGCCGCGAAAACCATGCAGCAAGCCAAAGGCTGGCCGGTCACCGGCCACGTATACGCCGGGGAATGGTACGGCGTCATCACGGACGGCTGGCGACTGCCTGCCCCGCAGCCAGCGATGCTCGCCACCGGCGCACGCAAGATCGAAGACGCGACCGGACCCGGGCACACCGACCGATTCGGAATGGCCGCAACCGATCTCGGGGTGATGACCCGGACACCATCGGGGCGGATTCTCGCCGTTTTCGGCGACACCTTCCGCGACCCCGCGGTCGGCAGCGCCGACTGGCGCTCACCCGTCGCGCTGCTCTCGGACACCACAAACCTGAACGACGGCATCGAGTGGCACGAAGCCGCCGGACCGGATCCGCACTACGCCCGCCAGCTGTGGCCCTACGACCACACGGACGGGACCACCGCACTGCCCTCCGACGTCATCACCATCGGACCCGACATCTTCCTACACGTCATGATCAACCACGGCCTCGGCAACGTGGTACGCACCGAGATCTGGACCTCCTCCGACGACGGCAAGTCCTGGCAACCCACCGGCGCACAATTCGACGCGGGTCTGCACGACGGCTTCGCGCAACTATGGACGTGGGCACGCGACGACGACGGATGGGTGTATGTCTTCTCGACGGGATTCCAACGCGACAAGGGCATCATCTTGCGCCGCGTCCGTGAGGACCGGATAACCGATCCCGATGCCTACGAAGGTTGGGGTTGGCGTGACGGACAATGGAATTGGGGCAATCCGCCGACACCGGTTCTCGAACGCGAGCCCTCCGCATAGAAGTTCGGGGAGATGTGCCTTCGCAAGATCCAGAACAAGTGGGTGCTGGTGAACTTCGACGCCTCCACGATCGGCGGCTACGACATCGACCTGCGCATCCTCGACACCCCCACCGACAACCTGTACCTGGCCCACAAAACCACACCACTGCGAGGGTCGGCATGGAACGACGAGGGTGGCGACAAGATGGCGCAACTCTACGGTCCGAGCATCATCCCCGGATCCACCCTCGACGCCGGACTACACCTGCTGGTGTCGCAATGGAAGACAGCCGACGGATGGCCCTACCGCGCAATGCAATTCAAGGTCCCCCGTCGGATAGAAGCCCAAACCTGGACGAACCGCCACCTTTCGGACGCGTCCACGTGCTCACGGGGCGGGGGGCACGGCGCGATGCGGAGGGTTCGCCCCTCGGTTGCGGCAGGTGAATCGACGGGCACGCCGGGGTGCCAGCGCCATTGCCCTGCGATGCTGCTGCACTGTCACTGCCTACCCCACCATGGTTCGGCCCCAGTCACCCACAATGGACTGGAAAACGGCTGTGTCGGCGGCGAGAACGAGCGCGTGCCCGGCACCGGGAATCGAGTAGTAACGTACGCGTGTCGCAGGCCATGTGCGACAGTACTTTCGCCGTATGGGGCTGACCGAGAAATGCAACGAGTCGCCCGTGCCGGCGGGTGGCGACCATGTCACATCGGGTCTGGCGACCATCGAACAGGTCGGTCGCGGAAAGGTGTTCGCCAGCACTACTGGCCTTGTGGTGTTTTTCGTCGTCGTGCAGGCCACGATGGCCTTCCAACTCGGCGAGCGCACAGCGCCGGAGTGTCACACGGCGGCGCTGCTCGGGTTGCTCGTCGGTGCGATGTTGGCGCTCGCTGCGCCGATGGCGACCTACCGGTACTACGTCTACATCCATTCGCTGAACCTGGACGACAGGTACCGCCGACTCGCGCGCCTGGTGTTCGTGTGCTCTCTTGTCCTGTCCGGGCTCGACGCGCTGGTCGAGGTGTACCTGGCGCAGCGGTCGGCGTCGGAACCGGCATCGTGCGTCGGCACGACGCCGATCTTGATACGAGCGCAGTCGGGCCTGCACATCTTCTTCGTCCTGCTGGCGTTGCTGGTGGCCGCGATCATTTGGTACAGCGGCATCAAGTACCGACTCGCCGGTCAGGACGCATCCCAAGCCAAGTACACCGAGACGGCGACCGCCCAATCGACGAAGGGCGGACTGATCATCTGCTGCTCGGGCGGCGGCATCCGTTCCGCATCGTTCTGCCTCGGGGTGCTGCAGGTGCTGCGCGGCCGTCACCTCTATCAGACAGCCGATGCCGTGATCGGGGTGAGCGGTGGCGGCTACATCGCCTCGGCGATGCACATCCTGCAAGGCAAGTTCGACGACCCGTACGCGATCGGGTCGTCGGAACTCGCACACCTGCGGCGCCAGACGCGTTACCTCATGCCGCGCGGTACCGACAAGTTCCGCGCCGTGTTCTCCTTGCTGTACGGCATAGCCGTCAATGCCGCGCTGATCGGGATCGCGTTGCTCGCGATAGCCTGGTGGCTGGGCTGGCTGCTCGACGACCTCGACGTCCTGGTGCGTACCGGCGATGGCCTCGAACTTCACCTGGTCCCGGCCGGTGGCCTCTGGTACCTGAGTATCGCGCTCGGTCCGTTCGCGCTGGCCGTGTTCGTGTTCGTCGTGGAGAAGGCGTGGGACCGCCTGGCTCAGGTTCCGGACAAGATGCGCAATGCGTTCGCGAAGGTGTCGCGCCTGCTATTGGACGTCGGCGTTCCCCTTGCCGTGCTGCTCGTCGGTGTCCCGGTCGGCTTGTACCTGTTGAGCAGGATATCGGTGCAGCAGAGCGGCACCCTGCCGGATCTGCTGGTCACCCTCGTCGACCCGGGTGACAAGGGGGTACTCGCGTTCGGCGCGACCATGGTGGCGCTGCTCGGCCTGGGCCGCTCGGCGTGGAAGGGACTCCACACGCAGTCCGAGTCGACCAGCCGGCTCGGCCGCGTCATCCGGGTGGTGCGCGGGCAGATCGCCCCGTGGGCAGGTAGCGCACTCATCATTGCGCTGGCCACCGTCCTGTTGCTGCGCTGGACGAACATCTTCGCCACCGACGCCAGCGCTCGATCGAACTGGTCGCTCGCCTGGTGGATGATCGGCATCGCCGCCGCAATCAAGGTGTTCACCGACGCGAACCGCACCTCGCTACACACCTACTATCGGGAAGCGCTATCGAAGGCATTCCTGGTCGAGAAGGACCGGAGATCGAAAGAGGCAGTGCCGCTGCCGTACAGCACCGCGCTGCGGTACTCCGACTTCAGCCAGCCTGTCAAGGGCGGTCCACGGCTCGTCATCGCGGCCGCCGCCAATGCGAACGACGACGCCTTCGTCCCAGCCCGTCGCGGCTGCGTGCCGTTCATCTTCGATCCGGCCAGCACTGGTGTCGTCGGCGACCGCGCGCTGCCCCGCGACGGCCTCCAAAAGACCGCGGCCTACGAGCAGGACGCCGATTGCATGCATCGTGACGTCACGGTGCCCGCCGCCATGGCCATCAGCGGCGCCGCGTTCAGCCCGCTCACCGGCCGGGAGAGCGCACGCACCCGGCCGGTGCGGATTCTGCTCGCACTGCTCAACGCACGCCTGGGGGTGTGGCTACCGAACCCGTACTGGCGACCGGCCCCGCAGGGCAAGATCCGCGCGAAAATCCCGGCGGTATTCAGTTGGGCGGACAAGCCCGGACCGTACCGTCTGCTGCGGGAGGCGTTCGGCAACCCGTCGCTCTACGACAGATGGCTCTATGTCACCGACGGCGGGCACTACGACAACCTCGGGCTGGTCGAGGCGCTGCGCCGGCAACCCGCGGCCGTGCTCGTGCTCGACGCGACCAGCGGCCCCGACGACCGGTTCTGTGCACTCGCCGAGGCGGTCGCCACGGCGCGTATGGACCACTGCATCGACATCGAACTCGATCCGACGCCGATGTTACGTGGCAAACAGAAGCGGGCGCCGAAGGCTTGGACCCGCGGCATCGCGCAGCACCATGACGGGACGACCACCGACATCTACTTCCTCAAGGCGCAGCTGACCGGGAACCTCAGCTGGGATGTCGAGAACTACAGCACGACGCATCCCGACTTTCCCTACACCTCCACCGGTGATCAGCTCTATGGCGAATGGGACTTCGAGGCGTACCGGGCCCTGGGGTACGAACTGGCCGAGCAGGCATTGGCGGACCGGGTGTTCGCTGGGCTCCTGCGAAAGCCCTCGGCCACAACACCGGCTCCAGATGCGCCGAGTACGGACGGCGAATCACCGGAGCCGACCGATTCTCGGCCCCCGGTGGACGCACCGGTGTGACGTCCGACCTGCCGGTGACCGGCAGCCATATCCAAGGTGTCGCAAACGAGCTCGGTGCGCAGGTGGTCCGCGATGGACCAGCCGACGCGCGACGGGAGAACGCATGCAGTACAACCACGCAGTAGACTCAGCCCTCACGGGTGCGTTGCTGGGCGATGTCCATGCACCACAACAGATCCGAGGCATCGACGGGTGTAGCGCCGATTGGTCAGATCCCGGATGCGGTCGGCCGCAGGATCTCGGGTCGTGCAGCCGCGGCGGCGCCTAAAGGCGCTGGGCAGGCCCGCGCGCTGCATTACGCAGCGCGCCCGACCGGAGTCTGACCGCTGAGCACGCCCACTTATCGGAGGCCAACTCCATGGGGCTGCTCACCGATGTGGATGTTGGGATGGGCGCTCTTTTCGGCTGTCGACGAGAGTCGGTCACGTCTACCGGTGAGCAGAGGGTAGAACTCGGTGGTGTCGGGGCGATCCGGTGGCGTACTTCTACCCCACCTCATCGGCGGCAACGAGCGCGAGCGGTGACGCCGGGAGAGGCGCTGGTACGGGGGTTGCGGGAATACCGTCGCGGCCGCATCGGCTTACATACGGGTGGGTAAATCGTAGCCAGATCGTAGAAAACAGGGGATACCGCCACAGATGCGCAGGTCAGGGTGGGATAGAGTTTATCGGTCATGAATTCGGCACAAGGTTTCGCCTGGATCCCATCGTTGACCGACGGAACCCGAAAAAACCCGTTTGTGCAGGTAGGCCGATTTTGATCATCCTAGGGCGGCTCGCCGTGTCCCATCATTTCCCGGCGTGACTCGGCGCTAAGAGCGTGTCTCACGTCGCTGTTTTCCCGGCTTTCGCGAGTTTCTTGTAGCAGGTCAGTGTGGCGGCGAGGGTGAGGAAGCCGAGGTAGTGGGTGGCCTTGCGGTCGTATCGGATCGAGAGCCGGTGGTAGCCGAACAGCCAGGCGATCGACCGTTCGATGACCCAACGGTGGCGGCCGAGTTTCTTGCTGGATTCGATGCCCTTGCGAGCGATGCGGACGGTAATTCCCCTGTCTCGCACCCATTTTCGTAGTTCGACATGGTCGTATGCCTTGTCGGCGTGCAGTTTGGTGGGTTTGCGTCGCCGCGGTCCGCGTCGGGACTTGATCGCGGGGACGGCTTTGACGAGAGGTTTGAGCGCGTCGGCGTCGTTGGTGTTGGCGGCCGATATCGCCACCGACAGCGGCAGGCCGGCACGGTCGGACATCACGTGGATCTTCGAGCCGGCCTTGCCCCGGTCGACGGGGTTCGGGCCGGTCATGGATCCCCTTTTTTCGCCCTGACCGATGCCCCGTCCAGGACCGCGCGTGACCAGTCGATCAAGCCTTGGCTGCCCAGTTCGTCGAGGACCGCCCGATGCAGGCGCCGCCACAGACCGGCCTCGGTCCACGCCGTGAACCGGCGATGCGCGGTGGGCACCGTGACCCCGAACGACGGTGGCAGATACCGCCAAGCGCATCCGCTGGTCAGCACGAACACTATCGCGGTGAACACCGCCCGATCATCCATCGGCGCGGTACCCCCACCCTGCGGGCGCGCCTCGAACCGCGGAATCAGCGGTTCAGTCAACGCCCACAACTCATCCGGCACCAGGCGCCGCGAAAGTTCGTCCACCACAACATGATCACAGGATCAGACCCAGATCCACGTGAGACACGCTCTAAATCGTAGAAAAATCGTAAATCTGGGTCGGGCTGTTGTGCGCCCGGCAACGCAGCAGTCGATGATGCCAGCCGGAGCGTCGCTGGTCACGCGGGTGGTCGCTGGGGTGTTACGTCAAACGAGTCAGCTCGTCCGTGACCGCCGAATCTCGCAGTTCTGATCACCAGCCGCCGCCCCGTGCCTGGTCGATAGTGAGGCGCCTGAACGGCCGCCTCTGGCCGCTTCGGAGCGGTTCACCAACCCGAAGTTCAAGGCGCGCACCGGCACGACGAACAAGATTTCTGGCCAAGGGCGATAGGAGGCGTTCCGTCTGTCGTTCCCACGCATGGTGTGCGCCCTGGAGGGGGCACGTCGAACAATGAAACGGGGACGACCTGCGGCCTCGGATGGGCTGGCGGGTGTAGTGATCCAGGGCATCCGAAAGCGCACAGCCGACTTTCGGTGCGTCCTATGTGCGGCATAGAAAGACGTTCAGCGTCTGCTTACGTTGCCCTGGTAATCAGTCAGGAGTCGCGCCGCCGCGTCTGCTATGAACGCGGATAAGGCATCCTCCACCGCACGCTCCCGGGATCGGAGATCTGTTAAATTCTCGGCCTTGATCAGATCGTTGACCTGGGCCGTCGCTGCGTCCAGCAGTGGCTCGGGACGCGCGGATACCAGCTCCAGACGCAGCTTCGCGGCGTGTGCGAGACTGCCGAGCCGGTCGGCCTCTCCGTACGCCGCAGCGGTATCGCCGGAGTCGGACTTTCGGAGCCAAAGAGTCACCAGACCGCGCCTGTGGTCTGCAAGCGCTGCAGCGCACTCACTGTAGGCAGCTATCCGCTCTTGCCGAAGACGTTCAGCGCGTGCAATGTTCTCTGCTCTGATGGCATTTCGTCGCTGAAACCCGTATGTCGTAACCGAGCCGAGCAGTGTGCCGACAACAGCAACGACGCTTGCCCAGACAGCGCTCATTTGACACCCCTCGATCATGATGCAAGCCCAAAGCGGTTGCTGCTCAGGCTTGCTCAGGACGATCCGTATGGATGATCAACCTAGCTCCGAATCATATCGGCGCCGAGTGGCCCAACTGCGCATACAAGAGCCGGGACCCGCATTGTGGCCTGGCCTATGGAGATCGGCTCCTTCTGCTCGGAAGCGTTTGATCAGTGATGGGTCGGTGCGTGAGGCGTCGTAGTGCGGCGGTGGCGGGTGGGCGGCCCCATGTGGGCTGGCGTGAATTCACGTCGGCAGGTGTTGTGAAACACTGCTGCGATAGCCATGTATTCGCTACGATTCTGGTCGTTCCGGTGAATCGGAATGCTCATCGACGGCGCAAGCGTCCATGTAGCCGCCGTTCGCTGTACACCGGACAGGGAGTTCCGGCTGGAGAACCGACTCCCGTGTCCCTGGGCCAACACGATCAGCCTGGCAAAGGGAGCCAGAATGAAGCGAACCGACGCAACAGCTCCCGCATTCGAACTTCTGTCCTACGTCCGTGCGGCAGGCTTCGTCTCTGTGGACCACTTCATCGCGACCCTGCGAGTTGATCCGCTCGCCGATACAACCCAGTTACCACCTCTCGCTCCGGGCCTATCTTCTCGCCCCGGACGGCACCGCAAGTAAGGCTGCCGCCGATTCGCTCTTACCGTCGAACCTGAGCGACGGCGAGGTCATGGGGTGTCTCTGGCGGAAGTTGTCATGGGCGCGATCGCGGTCATTGATGGCGTGGGCTGCGGAGTTGGTTTGCTGTGGTGAGATTTTCGCGGACCGCGGTCGTTGTTGGGTGGTTGGGTCCAAGGACGCGTTCGCAGTCGTTGAGGGTGGCCTCGAACATGGTGATGGCGTTGTCGAGTCGGTTCGCGGATCGGTAGGTGCTCGCGAGGTTGTTGCGGGTGGCGAGTGTGGCGGGGTGGTCGGGTCCGAGGATTCGTTCACGGTCGGCAAGCGCGGCCTGCAATACGGAGATGACATTGTCGAGTCGTCCGGCGGATCGATAGGCGTGGACCAGGTTGTTGCGGGTGATGAGGATAGAAGGGTGGTCGGGACCGAGAACTCGATCGCTGTCGGTCAGCGTGCTGGTGTAGAGAGCAATGGATTCTTCGAGTCGACCTGCGGACGCGTAGATCCCGGCGAGATTGTTGCGGGTGGTGAGTGTGGCCGGGTGGTCATGCCCCAGGATTCGCGTGCTGCCGGTGACGGCGGCTTCGAATAAGGGAATGGCTTTGTCAAGCTGTCCGACGGCCTCATACGCGTAGGCGAGGTTGTTGCGGACCTTGAGGGTGTCGCGGTGATCCGCTCCGAAGGTCCGCTCGATTGCCGTCAGTGCCCCTTCCAGTAGCGCGATCGCTTTGTCGAGTTGCCCGGCGGAGCGGTAGGCGCTGGCGAGTTCGCTGCGGATCCGGAGACTGTTCGAATGGTCAGTGCCGAATATCCGCTCGTGCCCGGTGAGCGTGGCCTCGAAGAGAGGGATGGCTTTGTCGAGTTGTCGGGCGGATTTGTAGGCGCGGGCCAGATTGCTGCGGGTAGCAAGGCTGTCTGGATGGTCGGGTCCGAGGATCTTGTCACAGTCGAGGAGTGCTCGGTGTCCGAGCCGGATTGCCGCAGAACCGTCCACGCTGGAGTTCGTCATGCGGTGAACCGCAAGGATCCGCATCGACAGCGCGGCACGAACGACGTCGGAGTCTGCGCGCTGGCGCAGGGTCGTATCCCATAGGGCCTCAACGTGACTCGCAGCGGTTGTGACCACTGCTGGTTGGGTGCGTGCGACCAGTTCATCGTCCAAGTCGGGGCTGATGATGGCAAGGGCTGTATTCGCGATGGCCGTCTTCTCGCGCGGGGTGGTGATCCGTTGTTCTCGTATGACTCGTGCTGTCAGGCGGTGCATGGTGAGCAGGTCGCTACCGACGGAGTAGGACAGCACCGATCCCCGAATGCAGTGCTCCACTGACGTATTGACCGCCTCGGGCGACTCGGGTGCGAGTCGCTGCAGCAGAGGAGTGCTCACGCCGTGAGAGGACAGTACGGCGATGAGTCGAAGCACAGTATCGGTGAAGTCGGTGGGCGTGCCGTGGCGGACGGTGTCGACGGCCAGCAGCAGCGCGGTTTCGGTGTCGAGTGGATAATGCTGGCCGTCGCGACGCGGTACGGCGGTGCACAAAGGCTGGGCGTCGAGGATCTGGAGATACCGCTGGTAGTCGCAGGTGTCCGGGCGAGCCCGGATGGTCGCTGCCGCAGCTGCCATGGCCAGCGGTAGATCGCCGAGCCGTTCGGCGACGGCGGCCGCACCCGTATTGTCGGTGAGCCCGGTGCGGTTGTTCAGGTAGGAGATGGACTCCAACCGGGTGTAATGGTCGACGTCGATGGGAGTGCCGATTTCTGCGAACTGCCGGTCGGGGCTGGTGATGATCACCCGTGTCGAGCCGAGAGATCGAAGGAAATGGCCCAGCCGTTCGGGATCGGTGGCGTTATCGAAAACGAGCAGTGCGGGACCTGGTCTGCCGGCGAGGTGTTCGCGCAGTCTGAGTGCGGACTCACTGCTGTTCCCGTCCGGGTCAGCGATGCCGAGGCGTTCGGCGATGCGGTCCAATCCCGCGGACAGTTCCAGCTGGGTTTCGGCATTGAGCCATCCGATAACTCCTCGACCCGCGGCGATCGCTTGCCGAGCACACGCGGCCGCGATCTGGGTTTTGCCGACGCCACGCATCCCGGTGAGTGCACAAACCGTGATTCCGGACGAGTCGCGCAACACCTGCGCTACCCGCTCGACTATTGGACGTTCGATGAAACCCACTGGGGTAGAGGGGATGTCACCGACCACGACCATTGCGGCGTCGGACGGGCTGGGGTGGATGACGGTGTAGTTGGTGCGTTGATCAATATGGATGTCGCGGGCCTGGATGTGGGAGAGGTCGGTCGATGAGGGGCGCTCCGGCCATGTCGGCGCGGCGGCATCAGGCACCGCCGCCGCGCTTACGTGGGGTGCGGCTCTTCACCCGACCCGGCGCGAATGTTGCGGATATCGATGTCGCCGCTGAAGCTTCCGTCGCGGACCTTGACTCCGCTGCTCTGGGACCGGACATCACTGATGCGGAGGGCGGCTGCTTCGACCCTTTCCAGATCGACACCGATCGCGTGGCCGGTGCCTGCGTTATTGGTTCGCACCAGGTGAATGAGTTCCTGTGCTGCGGTCAGCAATTCGTCGTCTGCATCGGCACCGGCGTCGGTGAGGTCTTCGGCGAGGGAAGCACGTTTTGCGGCCGAGTCGGGCTTGGCCTCCACCGGTCGGAGATCGACGTTCTGATAGCGGCCGCTGATCAGGCCCTTCAGCGCGCTATAGGAGTCGGCGATGACCTGCTTGGCCGTGTCCGTGAAACCTGCTGCGGCGCCGGCTGCGATGGCGGTGACGATGATGGTGACAGGATCCAACGGAGGGTCTCTTTCTTCTGCGTCGTGCTCTAACTGATCGAGAGAGCGAATTGCCGCATGTATCTGCTCGATCCGCACTGCACCGGGTCGTCGAGAATCTTGGAACCGCTAGGCCTCGTGGCCAGATCAGATCAACCACCTGCGAGCCGCCCTTAGCGATAAGCACTGCCGTTGCTGAGATCCTATGCGCCGCAACACCCGACACGCCCGGGAACGATCGACCCCGAGGGCAAGCTGCGGGCTCGATGATTGTCGGCTTACAACAGGCGTGACTGCCGTATATTCCGCTGGGCTTCCAGATATTCCGCGCGCTAACCGCATGACGGTTCCCCTGATCCGATGTCTGCGAACTGGAGTCATTTCGCACCGGGTCCACGGCAGTTAGTTTGCCGCCAGCCGTAGGTCCGACCGCTTCACCTCTGCTCGGGTTTAGCTTGATCCCGTTCAGCGGATGTATCCACAGATTCATTACGCGTCGAGCGTCGGCCGCGCTGGTCGGCAGGGCTCCAATGACCTGGCGGTTGAGGTGCTTGATGGTTGTCCAGTGAAGGGTGAGGTCGGTGACGTCCACCGAATTCCAGGCTGCGGCGGCGATGTCGAGTCCTGCGGTGGTGGCCAGTCTGAGATTCGCCATGTTGGTGACCAGGTCGACGGCTGTGGATACGCGACGGCGATGAGGACAGAGCATCCGACGTGGTGGGAGGCTTTTCGGCGGAAGTAGACGAGCCCGTCGGCCGTGTGTTTCGACGCGATCAGGCTGGTGTGGCTGTCGCGCTGATCGAGCTGACCCAGGCATTCACCGGGGTTTGTCAGTGTGATGGTGGCTTGGGTTCCAGTGTGGCGAGCCAGGCTGCGGCTGCGTCGGCTGCGGGTGCGCCGATGTGCTGGTAGAGCGCAACAGCTTCGCGCAGTTGGGTGATGACAGCGGTGTCGGTGTCGCCCAGGCTGTTCTGGCAGCGGACGGCTCCTTCCAGCGCGCGTGCCTGTTCGAGTCGGCTGCCGATCACCCGCGCGAGCGCGAGCGCGTCGGCGAACATTTCCAATGCGTTGCGTGGCTGTCCGGTGTCGAGCAACAGCTTTCCGGTCTCGTTGAGTGTCTCGGCTTCTCCGAGCCGGTTGCCTATCTCGCGGTGCAGGGTGAGTGCCCGCTGGTGCAGATCCGCTGCCGCGGCGTAGTCCCCGGTCAGATAGCGCACGATGCCGAGGTTGTTGAGGGTGCTGGCTTCGCCATACCGGTTGCCGATTTCGCGGTCGAGTGTGAGTGCCTGTTCGTGGAGGTCGACGGCTTCGGGATAGTGCCCTGTTTTCTCGTGGACGATGCCCAGGTTCCCGAGCGTAGTGGCTTCGCCGAGTGGGTTGCCGATTTCGCGGTAGAAGAGGCGTGCTTGTTGGTAGAGGTCGGCGGCTGCGGCATAGGACCCGGCTAGATAGCGCACGTTGCCGAGGTTGGTGAGGGTGCTGGCTTCGCCGAGTGGGTTGTCGATCTTGCGGTAGAGGGCGAGTGCTTGTTGGTGGAGTTCGGTGGCTTTGGCGTAGTCTCCGGTTCTCTCTCGCGCGCTGCCGAGGTTGGTGAGGGCGTCGGCTTCGCCGGGCCGATCGTTGTGCTGTCGAGCGGTGGTGAGGGCGCGCTGGTGCAGGTCGATGGCTCGGGGCCATGGCCCGTCGCGTTCGAGGAGGCCGGTGATCGTGCCGGTCAGCTGGGCTACTCGCCGGGGTGCGTGGGCGGTGGTGTAGTCGAGGCAGGCCAGCAGGTTGGCGCGTTCGAGCCGCATCCACGCCAACGCCTGCGCCTCGTCGCCGAACACCGGTACCACACCACCCTGCACGGCGGTGAAGGGTTGACTGGTGGATCGCGGTCGGCGGGCAAGTTTCTGGTCGGCGGCGGCAGTGGCCTGGTAGTAGTCCAGCAGGCGATCCACCGCCTGACGGGTGGCGTTGGGTGGGTCGGTTTGAGTGCGTGCGTATTCGCGCAGCAGGTCGTGTAGCCGATAGCGGCCTGGATAGGCTTCCTCGAGTAGGTGGTCGGTGTGGAGCGCCTCTAAGTCCATGCGTGCCACCGTGACCGAAACATTGGCCAGCGCTGCCGCGGCAGCGATGTCGATATCCAAGCCGGGGTTCAGGCCCAGAAACTGGAACAGTCGTTGCCGCTCGGGCGGCAGGTCCTGGTAGGACATGGTGAACGCGACCCGCACCGCCCGCGGCCCGGCGTCCAGTTGCGCAAGGTCCTGTGCGGCGGCGAACTGGTCCGCGAGTCCGGTGATGGTCCAGGCGGGGTGGTGGGCAAGCCAACCGGCCAGCAGCACGATCGCGAGCGGCAGATACCCGCACAAACCGACGATCTCGGCCACCACCGCTCTATCGATGGTGGCGGGGTCGCGGTGTGCCGAAGTGATGAACAACTCGGCGGCGGTGTCGGGGTCGAGCACGTCCAACCGCAGGGGGACCGCGTCGTTCGAGGGCGATCAGGCGGCGTCGGCTGGTGATCAGGGTCAAGCAGTTTCCTCCCGTAGGCAGCAGCGGTTGGACCTGTGCGTGATCTTGTGCGTCGTCGAGGACCAGGAGGACCCGCTTGCCGGTGATACGGTCCAGCCACAGGTCCCGGCGCTCCTGCAGGGTGTCGGGTACGAAGCGGGGATCGATACCGAGACCAGTGAGCAGCCTCGCCAACACGTCGGCAGGGTCGGCGGGGGACTGCCCTGGGGTGTGGGCGTTGAGTTCGATCATGTAGCGGCCGTCGGGAAATCGGTCGGCCAGCTGGTGTGCAGCGTGAATTACAAGTGCGGTCTTGCCGACGCCTGGCATGCCGTCGATCGTGTGAATCGACACCACCCGGCCCGCCCCGGCCGAGTCGACGATCCGCTCCAACTCGGTGTGGCGTCCGACGAAGGATGCCACGTCCCGGCGCAGCGCGTTGGTCACCACCGGCCGCGGCACTGGCAGAACGACCGAGTGGTGGATGGAGATGTCCCGCCCTACCTGCCACACCGATTATGGAAATCGCGGGCGCGGGATCCGGTGGCGCAGCAGTACCCCGGTCTACTCATGCTGCGCTGTCGGAGGGTGGGGCGAATGCCCGCCCGCCTGTATCCCGCTGATCGCGAATGAGCCGTCCACGGAAACGTTCTCGGCGATCACCCCGGCGCGCGCTGCGGCGGTAACATCGGTGATTTCCAGCTCACCAGCGCGGACCTCCCGCAACCGCACACTAACTGTCTCTGCGACCTGTGGTGCGTGGTGCTGCACCGACACCAGCACCGCACCGGCCGCGGCCAGCAGCTCCTCGTCGCCTCCGGCACCAGCCTGCGCGAGTTCATCGAGCAGCACCGCTCGCCGAGCAGCCGACTGAGGGTGCCGTTCCAGCACCTCCACATCCACCGACCGATACCGGCCGGTGATCAGCCTTTCAGCGCCTGATAAGTATCCGTGACCGCCCGCTCGGCCGTGCCTGCAAATCCCGCAGCTGCACCGGCAGCCACCGCAGCCACCACCATCGTCACCGGCTCCACCCCACCGACCTCCCGTACTCGGAGTCCCCTCGATAGGGGATCTGCATCACTCAATCAAGCAACACCCACCGGCGCAATAGATCCACCGAACCATAACTACCGGTCTGATATGACAGGCACACACGCCGGGCAAAAAACCACAGGCCGCGAACCGCCACATCACCCTGGCCGTGCTCGCCCACGCCTTCCTCGCCGTCACCGCGGCCACCGACCCAAAAGCCCACGCGGGCTGGGCTCAATCACAGTCGCCGACATCCGCCGTCTCCTGGCGATAGCGCTGCACCCAGCCCGCACCCTCACCCACGCATTATGCTGCCTGCTACTGGCGCCGCCACCAACACCACGCCAGACAACTCCGCTATCGACCAAAACGACTATGAAACAACGAAGTACAACTGTCGTGCTAGGCGTCGCGGTACTGCTCACGATCATCGGTCCACGATTCGGGGATATGGAGTTCATGGTCGATCAGCGTGAGCCTGTGGCGACACGCGTATGCCAGGAACACCCCGATCTGGTAGTTCTACGTGCGCCCGGCGGTGCCGGAAATGGCGTTGCACTCCCGTGGACTTGACGCCCTGTATTAGACCATGCCCGTGCATTCCAAATCGTCGCCTGAGAAGCAGCAAACCGATAGCCCTTCGGGACTGTCCCAAATGAAGCAAAAATCATCCGCCCGCCGCAGGGAAGGAGCGGGGCGCTTGCCCGTTCTGGCAGCCTTAAGCGCATGCTCAAGCGTGGCTTGCATATGAGCTACCAGATTTAAGAGGAATATTACGTCTCCGTGCGTCTCGTCAGGGCGCTTGAACTTGATCCTGACCAACGGGTGCTGATGGTCCTTGCAGGGGACCGTCCTCAAATGGTCAATTGCTTCGATGAGCTTGATCGGCATTGACACCCACTGCTCGCATGCGAGGGAGTGTGAGAAGTGGACGGACGATGGATTCGCCTTGTCCGATTTTGCTAAACCTACGATGGAAACCTGCGTGGGGTTAGATAGATCGTTTGCTGAGAGCTTCGACAGAAAATCAACGGGCTCATAGACTCTCATGCAGCAATTCCTTCCTTTAGGAGGTTCTATCGCCGAGCGTGATTGTGCTCCAGCATAAGCCAGTGCTGAATATGACCTGAGCCGAATGGGATTAGTGGGTATCGCCGACCATCGAGTACCGTGCTCCCTGCCCCTTGCTGGACGTGCCCGAGTGATCCACTGACAACCGCGCGACCCGCCAGTTGTCGGCTCGAGAGGGGCGATTTGGACGCCATCGACTGTCGCCTGGCCAGCGATGTTGGCAATAGCGCCAGTGCCCCTGGCGACTACATAGGCTCCTGGTCGAGCCGGCTGGCTTCAACACGCACTCCGGAAACCAGCTCCAGATGCCGCGGCACTCACGAGATCAGCCCCGCACCAATGAGTGGTCCAGGGGCATATTCGTGGGGTGGTGGCTTGGTCGACGCAGCCGGGGGGATTCAGGTACTCGACTACTCGAATGGTGTGCGAGCGGCAGGTCCAGGCTGGCAGGCGCAATGGGACTGCACAGGACTCGACCGGGGTAGTCCTTCGCTGATCATCCGACATGTTAGCTAAATGGGCTAATACAGCAACGGGTTTCGTTACTCGTCGAGCGACATCGTCACGCTGTCCAGGATCGGGACGACGAGCTGCTTCGCGACGGCTTAGTTGCAATATCAGCTCATCGGCCGGTGTCCCGGGCAGCTCCAGATGGTCGGTGATCACGGCAGAGGGGCAATCGCCAAGTGCCGGTATGAGTTCCAGCCATCGGATAGTAGATGCCTGCGCCTCGACGTGCTCGCCGCACCGGGCGACTTCGCGCCCCTGCTGCCGCCATGCGCGGCTGGTTAGGTCAGGGACCTCGCCACCGATCGCATTGACCCGGGCGTCGACCACGCCCACAAGGTCAAGTGC
This sequence comes from Nocardia pseudovaccinii, assembly GCF_050942345.1. NCBI lineage: Bacteria > Bacillati > Actinomycetota > Actinomycetes > Mycobacteriales > Nocardiaceae > Nocardia > Nocardia pseudovaccinii. Next base: position 6,797,785 of record NZ_CP192074.1, on the reverse strand, counting down.
CCCGATATCCCAGGGGCATCGAGCACGACCACACCGCAGAACCGTCGAACGTGATCGCGGTGGCCGAATCCCGCTGCACTACGCTGCCGCCGATCGACACGGGGACAAGGCTGACCTCGTCGCCGAATTGATCGCCCAAGGCCAAGACCCAACGACCGCGACTACGCCGGATTCACCCCACTGCACGGCGCAGCCCAGTTCAGCGGCGTCGACACGGTACGGGTGCTACTCGACGCCGGTGCCGAGGTCAACGCCGTTGACGATGAAGGCAGCACTCCACTGATGTACGCGGTGCGAAGCCCATGGACCACACCCGAAGTCGTGCAGCTGCTCCGCGACCGCGGCGGCGACCCCACCATCGCCAACCAAGATCAGTGACTTCCCGCTGGCCCGTGTCCGCACCGTGGACAACAAACCCCTGATCAAGGCGGTGTTCGCCGACCTACTCGACGAGGACACCCCATGACCTACCTCGACGAATGGGAATAACAGCTCCAACGAGATCTTGGGGAAATCCGCAGCAGCACACGCAAACTCACCAATGCTGCCGCCGCCATCCGTGGTCGCAGCACGGTTCGCGGAGTCGCCGTCGAGGTCGATACGGCTGGAGCGATCACCCTTCTGCAGGTCCCGGCCACCGCCATGAAAGGCACCGGCGCCCAACTGGGCGACGTACTGATCGAAGCCCACCGCCGGGCCTGCGTCGACGCACAAACCAAGGCCGACCAACTGCTGCGAACCGCCGACCCGCGCGTCAGCGAAGTCATCCACGAACTGAAAGGCGAACCTGCGCCCACGGTCGAGCCGCAGCCTATGACCGAAGAAGACATCCAGGCGGCCGACGATGCTTACTTCGAGCGGATGAACCGTAACGGATGGAGCGCCTAATCCGCCTGCCTCGACCCGCTCCTGGTCTGCTGCCGCACGAGTAACAGGCAGGTCTGCAGCGACGCCATAGCGTAGGCGGCTAAGAGCCGGTTAGCGAGATCGGTTTCCCGCCAGAAGATCTCGTGTCGTTCGCGGAAGCTTGCTCACGCCGTCTGTGCTCAGCCGCTGCGGGAGACCTGCGCCGAGTACCCGCCGACTCTCTCGAACGTCCGATATTGCAAATACCGGACGCTCAAGCCCCACAGTAGAGGGCAAGCTTAGTTATGGGTCAACTCACAGATTTGCGTGACCAGTGCGGACACGCTGGTCACGAACGGCGCCAAGACCGCAAACCACGCTCTGGCACGGTCCAACCGGGAACCGATGTTCGCACACCGGCAAGGTGCGGACTCGATCTTCGGCACTTCATGATCGCTCATCGGGATCGTCTCCTCATTCGTTGATCGCCGACTACCTGATGAATCGGCCACTGTCGCAACGATGCTGGGATAGTTGACCCAGAGCCAGGTCTCTGAGAGCAGACGAATGTAGACCTCTGTCAGACGGGGGCTTGGTGCGTCTGACAACCGCATCGACCGGATCTGAGTGTTGTCGGCTTGTCGGCAGTGTGCAGGTGAGGCGTGGACCCCGCTGGTCGCCCCCTCCTTTCCAACAGGCTCGGAAAGCCACTCGAGATGGGTCTTGTTGGCGGTAGCCTCTAGCCCGGGGCATCCGTAGATCAGGGGAGTGAGCGGTGAGCCAGAGCCAAGAGGTGGACGCGTTACGGCAGGCGTTGGTCTCGAAGCTGTGGTCCGCGTTAGCCGAATCGGGGTGTTCGACGCTCGATGATGTGCGGCGGACATTGGTTGCGCGGGGGATTGAGATGCATTCGAGTACGGTCACGCGATATTTGAAAGGCGAACTCCCAACTGAGAACAAAATAAAGAGCCGCGAAGAACTGCAAAAGATCGCCAGCCTTACGAGGCTACCTGGCAGCATTATGTCAGACTGGGAAGATTTGGTTAGCGCGGCTCGCATGAGTCGTAATGCCGAGTCGCATGCATTTCGAAAGAGTAATCTTATTACAGGCACTCGCTGGTTTCAGGTCATTCCGGTCCAGCCGAATCGCAATCAGCTGAGCATTGATGTGGTGCATACCTGGGAGCGTGAAGCGGCAACCGACGAAAAGCCGATTCATGATTTGATAGAGGGCGTATGCGAGCGAGTTTATCCACCGAATGAGAGTGACCTAAGCTGGTATTTGGAAGGCTTCACCGACGGGGGCGTCATTGTCCTCGGATTCAACCCATACCATAACCACAATTCGAGCAGCCGCGGATCAATAAATCTGGCAAAATCTCCCGACCCGCATCGGCCTGTTTACTATACAGGTAGGTATTTGGTTCGAATGGCGGATGGCGCCGGATTCACCGACCGCAGTATTGAATGGCACACCAGTGTGCCTACCAAATTTCTCCCGGACGTTGCTTTGCTCGACCTGGACAACACGCTACGGTCAGGCTGGTCAATCGTATCCTGGGTTACCAGCGAGACGATGAGGGGCCTGACTGGCGTCGAAAGATTGCGAGATACGGTATTAGAATTGCGTGGACGCTACGTCGAACACGTGATAACGCACGACGAGTTTGCCGTCCAGGCTGCGGAAGCTTATGCTGAATTCCTCGAATCGAATGCCCCCTTGGAGGTGCAACGGGCGGCGATACTCTATGTTCGGCATGAACTGAGTCGCGTATTGTTCCGCTTCGCCAAGCCGCTTGTTTTGAGTCTCCGAGATCGCCAGATCGCACCAATATTGGTTACCGGGGCTCCAAGGGAACTTGCGATTGAGGTGGCGAAAGAGCTGAATATCGAGGAAGTTTACTCCTTGACCGTCGATAAGAGTGGCGTAGTCAACCCTGGGACTGCAGGTGGAAAGCGCTCGGTGGTAGACCAAATCACTGCAGACGGCCGTCGTGTTCTGCTGGCTGCCGGGGATTCCGATTCGGACATACCATTGATGCGTTTGGCGGATTTTCGGATAGTCTCTCCGCATCTCAATCTTCTAGTCGACGACGATCCAGGAATTCCGGTTCTCGAATTCACTGCATCAACTACGGCCAGTGAAGTATTGGCGTGGGTTGAGAGTAATATTAGGCAGTCGCTATTTGAAATAGATTAACCATATTCAAGGAACGCTAACCGACGCGTCGAGGACAGCTTCGTGCTCCAGTACCACTTCTCGTCACCGATCCGCCCGTAGTCCCACCCTGGGTCGAGCTCGGCGAGGCCTCGGCAGACCTTCGCGTAGCCCTCGGCGGTCAACCGACCGGCATCGATCGCGAATCCGCAGATGAAGGCGCCGTTGAGGAACAAGCCCATCGAATTTGCGCGCATGAATGGCCCTCTTGGCTCCCGCAAACTCGGGGCGGAGATCCGGACTCGCTTGGAGAACTATCTGAATGCCGGCGCGCAGTTTGTCGTCCTCGACTTCAAGAGTGTCGGAGTCGTTTCGTCGAGCTTCGCTGACGAGGTACTCGCTAAGCTCGCCAGCGGCATGGGTGAACTTGAATACCGCCGCCGCGTGTTCGTGGACAACGCCTCAATTACAAACCGCGGGCTCATCGAGCGCGCAATCTCACTGCGACCGGAACAGCCAGATTCAGGAGCGTTGTGAGTCCGAGGGATCAATCTTCGACAGCCGTTGGGACCCAATCGGTGGGGGTGCAGCCACTCGCAGGTCCGGCCTCGATGCAGGGCCACGATTGAGCTGACGTCGCCATCCACGGCTCACTACCACTTGCCAGGCTTCGCTCCGAGTGGCAGGCAGTAGCGACGGATACGCTCGGTATCGGCTGCCATCTACTTGTGCGCCTTCTTGTACTCCCCAACCACTTCCGCTGAAATCCGCCCGCGGTTCGAGACCTCCATGCCCTTCTTGCGAGCCCAGTCCCGGATTGCCTGGGTCTGCTCGCGGTCGACTGCCGGCCGGGCCTGGCTCTTGCCTCGCGGTGCGCGACCGACCTTGCGTGCGTTCGGGGTCCACCGTTCGAAGATGCCGCGCAGCTTGGCGCCATTCAGCACCGATAGGTCAATCTCGTAGGCCACGCCGTCAAGAGCGAAGATCACTGTTTCTTCGGCCTGGGACTTACCGTCGTAGTCGTCAACCAGCTCGACAATGACTTTGCGTGCCATAGCAATCCTCCAAGTCGAAATCAAGATCGTGCGTGTCGGGTCGCCATCGTAGCGGAACAGAACGGCTCGATACTCGGCCCCAACGGTTTACTCCGGTCGGCATTTGCGGAGCTAGCGATCAATGTTGTCAATCCGCGCCTGTGGAATCCGGCACAATCGTCGCCGGGACACCGATGATGCCCGGAACCTCTCGATCTGGGCTTGCTCGCGACGCCGAGCACAGTCTTCTGCGTTGCGGGCGAGAGTTCGTGGATGGCCCCGACCTGCCGCAATGCGACATCGCATCCTTGTGTCGACGCTGTGTTTCCGACGAGCTGATTGCCAGCTTCGGTCTGAACCTCCACGTCCCCCTTCGGATTCAGATGTCATTGGAGTGCCGCTTCGGTGCTCGGCTGACGATTGGCGCGTCGTACTGTTGCCGTCACGTCGTGCAGGAGCGTCCGTGGAATCGCTGGCTGGGCAGTCTCACTCAGTCCGAGTCCGCGCAATCGATATGGTGCTCCGCCGAACCTGTGTGACGCCAGGACCTAACCCAGCATCAGAGCTGGTTGTAACACGCGGATCCGACACGCCCTCCACACCGTTACGGTGCAGCGCTATCTGCCGATATGTGCACGTCGATCCTGCAGCATTCTGTCTGCTGAGACATATCTGAGAGGGGAAGGAATGCCGAATCAACCTCCGCCAATGCTTATCGTCCATGATGGGCGGTTGCCTGGCGGCCTAGGCGCGACTGTGCTTGGGCGGCTGATAAGGCGGTCTGGCCAGCCGCTCCGTGCGGTCCATGCGCTGAATCGTGAACAGAACGCGTTCTCTTTCTGGACAAAGGGTGTCGAGAACCTACTGGCATTACCGGATGCCAAATCCGCGAAACTTGTCCTATTCGACATAACCTACTATGACGTTGATTCCGATTTCTGCAACAACGCTCTTGATCGACTGGATGGTGGATTTGCAGAATTGGAAGTGTGGTCTAACAGGTGGCCGGGAGGGTATGTACACAGCAACCGTCAGGTTCGGATACCGCCTGACGATATTGTTTATGCACATCTGGGCCGCTATTTAAATACGGATGAGAAGCAGCTTTTGCGCTACGCTCTCGTTGCGGCAGAGGTCATCCCGACGGCTCACTTGTTCGAGGATGGGCAGCATGCAAAGGCTCTTGAAGCATGGATTGCAGAGGATCCCTCGACACGGTGGCATCAGCTGCTGGAGACTAACGATCTTGCGGGCACCCTCGTCGAATCAAGAGAAAAGCCATCCTCACCTTCGCGTGCGCGAGAGGCGACGGTTCATGACGACTCGCTGGTCGACAAAGGGTTTTTGGATATCGAGATTACTCCCCAAGCTGCTCACTCCGAGCTACCGGTTATCGATGCGCTGTGTCGTGAGCGAAATATACCGCGGTCAGCCATCATCCTGGCCTGGCTCGGTCCCGAACGTGTGCTTTTGATTAGACGTGATACATCCTTTGAGTACCCAGCTGTGCGTTGGCAGATCGAGAACCGCTATGCAGATCTGGTACCTGAGCCGATCCGCGGTCGACATTACGGCCCGCAAGACGCCGTTTATTACCGCGTCGATCCGACAAAGTATGAGCGGTCGCAGCTGAGGCCGCACTTCCGGAATTTGGCGAACCAGCTTGCGATAGCACAATCAGGAGGGCGCTACCTTCCCGCCGGCTTGGCTAGAGACATTGCTCAGATCGCCAACCTGGTCCTCCGTTCGATCGACCTTACTGGCGAGTACACGGATATGACGCCCAGTATCGAGGTAGCAGCACAAGACCTCTATATTCTGCTGCATCAGAGCAGTAGAACGGGGCAATGGCGCCAAACGCTCACGATACCCATCCATGTTCGAGATGCTAGCGCAACAGCGTTCCTGTATCGCGACAACGGCTACAATCTGCAAAAAGCAGAGCGTTTAATGGAGGGTGCTCTAATTGGTCTTGCTCAGCGACAGCTGGACTGGCTCGGAGGTGCCAAGCAGCCCGGACGTCTGCGGATCGATGTCCGTCATGAAGTGCCAGATAGTCGGCTGGAGTTCACGCGAGATGTTCAGTCGGCCCTTCAGAAGCCGCGTATGTCTCCCATTTCAGCTGATACAAAGTATGTTTCACCAGAATCTCTCATTGGGCGATTTCTGGATCTGTGTGATATGCGCAAGCTGGTTTGCTACAACGAGTCCGAGACAATCGGGCCATCTGTGGCGCATGCGCTTACGCTCCTTGCCGCTGCCCGGACGGTCCAGGATGGCAAGGCGGGGGCACGTGTGCTCGACCTGTTCTCCGGAAGCGGCGTTGCCAACCGGTTGTTGTCCCGGTTTGGGCACCAAGTTACCTCGGTTGACAAGTATGTCTCTGCTGCATCCGTTGAAGTCAGTTCCGAGCATGGCGACGGACTGTGGCTGCGGGCAGACGCGCGGCGTGTCCTTGATGACAAAGAGCCGATCATTGAGCAGACCTTCGATATTATCGGTCTGGATCCGCCGCACGCCGAACTTCTGGAGTTGCTTTTTGGTGGCTCTGAGCGGGATTCCCTTGTTGAGCTTTGTGCAAAGCGTGCCGACCTGATGGTGATGTATCAGGGGCATAGCACTCAACTCGGACGACTGGGACTAGTCTACGAAGGGCTCGTGGCAGCTGGATGGATTCATGTCCGGATCCTTCAGGTCGAGGAAGAGATCATTGTTATTGCTGGCAGTCGGAATAAGGCGGATTTCCGTGAATTTTACGAGAGGGCGTTCACGTCGTTGAAGACCATTGTTCAAGAGAACAGGCTTGGAGAGTTGGATATTCGAACGATATTCAAGCCAGAATGACGACGTTAGCGATCGACCCGATCCTGCATATAGTTGATCTTGGTGAAGATTGTGCTATATTAGGCAATATATGAGTATTGATCGCTTAAGATCAAAGTTTGTCGACGATGCCGAGAGGAAGGGTCGAGCGCATGGCGCGTGTTAACGGTGATGCCGTACTTGCCCAGCCTGTTCCTCCGCCTGGATTTGACCGAATACCCCTGGCGCCTGATGTTCGCCAGGGGCATCAGTCACATGTCACTTTGGTTGAGAGCTGGGTTGCAGGGGATGTATCAACGTATGTATGGAAACGCATGGCATCCAATAGAGGGCTAACCCCCACCGAGGCGCGCACGCAATACTCACTTCTACTCGAATATCGCAAGCAACTTGCAAAACTCGGGTGGCATACCCCGCACATACTACATTTGTCGGTATGCGATGAACCGGAAGGCAGCTACTTGAATGCTGTTGAACAGTATGTTCATGGCTTCGACGCGGAGACTGCACTTCGTGCCGGGGTAACCCCGGAGTTCGTTAAATGGAGAATAGTCCAGTGTGTGGTTGCCGCCATAAGTCGGCCCAGGTCACTGCAGCCGAGAACGACCATTGGAGGGCTTCGGCTTCGGGCTTTACCGTGTGGGATAGACCTGAAACCGTCTAACTTGGTGTACTACGATGTCGAAGATCGACTGTATCTTGTGGATACCTTTGCTCCTCAAATTTTCTCGCCGAATTCGAACACTGTGGTTGGCTACACAGCCAAGGTAACCTCGTTTACACCGGAGATGCTGCTAGCTGTATGCGGAACGAGAGAGGGTGCCCTGCTGCGATTCTGGAGATTATTGGAGTCACAGTGGCTAGTCGAATCAAAGACTTTGATTGAATCTCGTCGGATGGATTTTATCGAGCTCTTGAGGCAAAATGGCGTTCCTACCCAAGAGCGCAATTTTATCGCGAGTCAGATCAATAGTCGTTATCCATGGTTGGATTTGGTTTATTCGAACTATGGGTCGCATTCGGCAGGTCGGGTTGCGTAATAATTCCGCTTGGTAATTCGTCCAGGCCTTCACGCCAGCATTTCGGAGCATGAATCGCATGTGTGGCGGTATTTCCGTTGTATTGATGCTGCCGAACCAGATGATCCTGGCCTTGCGGCATCTGTTCGGCACTTTCGCCGCCACCGGATCGCCCCCTACCTTCGCGGTGGGTGGCATGGCGCTTGGTGCGGTGATCTCGCGCGCTCTTGCGCATTTTCCGGCGCTCCTGGACATCGGTGTGCGCGTTTCACTCATTGCTCGCGAACGCGGGAATCGCAATATGGAGTTCGAGGTCCGCGCGCGAGCTCCGCAATGAGCTGGCGCACCTCGACGACGAGTATCTGAGGATCCTTTCCGGTGATACGGCCCTGGAACGCGAAGTTCGTCGCAGACTCGTGGACCTCGGCTTCATGGGTGATCTGCAGGCGCGTGCGATCAGTGCAGAGGAAGTCGCCTGACGCCGCGAGAGTGTCTTGGACGCCGCTCGATCGAATACCGAGGGAACGCAGGAGCCCTAGTGGTCTCGGCCATTCTCCTACGCGATCTGGGCTAGTAGTCCTCGCCAACGCACTATCATGCCGCAGGGCGGGCGTTCCGGAACGCGATATCCGGCAATCAGCAGTGCGACAACCTGTTCCACTTCTGTACGGCAATCGGAGGTTCCACGACTGGCAACCTCGCGCTCCCTCCACGGTGGCGAACGACAACGTGGCAGAGTGGATTGGCGCCTGCTCCGCGCGGAGGCTGTTCGAGGTTGAGGGCAGCGTCGTGGTTCACGCATGCGAGCACGAGCAACCCTACTCATTCACGCCTTGTGCGTAACGACGAGGAGTCAAGTGAACGGCGGCTGTCTCTGTGGCAATATCCGGTTCTCCGCGGCTGGAGACCCCGATTTCCCGCATCTGTGCTCGTGTGAGCACTGCCAGCGGCTTTCGGGTGCCCCGGTCATGTCATGGGTATCTTTTCCCGAGGAAGGATTCGAGTGGACCGGCCCGGGCGGGGAACCGACCTGGTTCGAGACGTTCCCGCAGATATGCCGCGGGTTCTGCCCAGTCTGCGGATCGAGCGTGGCATCCAAAGGTGATGAGGCCGGCTTGGTCGGGGTCACGCTGGTCAGCCTCGACGATCACAGCGGCCTCATTCCTGAGCGCCAAAGCTTCAAGGACAACGCGGTTCCGTGGCTGGCCCCGCTGGGCTGAATGCGACGGTGTCGCACGAGACGATGGAAAGTCATGGGGTCGAGGCCAAGGTCCGAGTGGACGGGAGCTGACCGGTGCAACGCCTCGAATTGAGTTCTGTGGACGGTGTCCGGCTGGACTTCGCGGTCCACTACTCGACGGTCGAGCCCGCATTAGGAGTGGTGCTGTTGGTGCACGGGATCACGGTGGACATGGATGAGGGCGGGGGCATGTTCGTCCGGTTGTCGGAGCGGTTAGTGTCGCGGGGGTTCGATGTCGTGCGGTTCTCCTTCCGCGGGCACGGTGCGAGTGGTGGAACGCAGCAGGGGGTGACGATCGCTGGTGAATGCTTGGATCTGCAGGCCGCGGTGTCTGCGGTCCGCGAGCGATTCGCTGGGCGGCGAATGTCGATTGTGGCGGCGAGCTTCGGTGCCGTGGCGACGGCGTTGTCGTTGTCGTGGCTCGACGATCTCTATCGGCTGGTGCTGTGGAATCCGGTGCTGGATCTGCGGCGCACGTTTCTGGTTCCGGAGTTGGTGTGGGGTGAGGAGAATTTCGGCGTTGTTGGGCAGAAGTATCTGGCCGACAACGGTTTTCTGCTCGTCGACGGTGAGTTCCAGCTCGGCCGTGTCCTGTTCACTGAGTTCGCGCATTACCAGCCTCTGGGTGACTTCCATGCCGCAGACGTGCCGACGTTGATCGTGCACGGCGACCACGACAAGGCAGTGTCGTATGACGTCGCTGCCGAGGCCGCGCGATCACGGCCACACACCACGCTGCACACGATTGCCGGGTCAGACCACGGATTCGACTCCCGAGCACGCGAAGACCAAGCGATTAGCACGACCGTCGACTGGCTGCTCGAACAGTCGATGTCGTGACAGGGGTGAAGCTTTCGCAGCTGTATGCGCCGATCCGCCTCGGTGAATCCGTCACCGTCGGGGAACCTGCCGACAGGGCAAATGATTTCGCGAGTACATGGGTAACTCCATGTACTTACATCGAACTAGCGTGCGATGGGTGTCGTTGTCAAGAGTTGGCAGCGTTGGGTGTCGTTGGTTCCGTGAACCTCTGAACTGCGGATACATTGCAATTCGACCCAGTTCTGGCTGTGAACTCAATTACTAGCGTTGGCGTGCGCGGGTGACGTTGGTTGACGTCAGCCATTATGGCGGGTTTGATGACAAGCCGCGACGGCTAGCCAGCAACCACGCCGGACATGTGCGACCCCCACCTATAGATGGCGGCTCCTATGCGTTGTTGGCGGCGGCGCCGACACCGACGTGGTGGGCGTCTCCGGGTCGGGCAGGTCCACTGGCGCGACTGGACGGGTTGCCCGCAGCCTCACACAGTCAGTAGATGTCAGGAAGGGATTGTCACTATCCCGGACCTCCGGGAACGACGAGGCCTGCCACTGACGTGTCTGATGTGGTGTCGGGGTCTCCTCCGACACCACAGACTTCAGCCCGGCGGCCGACGGGATTCGAGCTCGGCGAGATACACGGCAGCGGGCTCGGTTTCCGGTACGCCAAGGCGTCGGTATATCTCGACTGCGGCACTCAGGTCGGTTACGGCAGCGGGGACATCGCCGAGGCCAGCCCGGCAGCGGGCGGCGCCTTCGAGGGCGCGGGCCTGTTCGAGGTGGTTTCCGATCTCGCGGGCGAGCCCGACAGCGTCGGTGAAGGCTGTTAACGCCTCGCTCGGTTCGCCGGTGGCCAGTAGTACTCGCCCGATGCCATTGAGTTCCTCGGCTTGGCCGAGACGGAAGCCGATGTCGCGGTAGAGGGTCAGCGCCCGCTGGTGCAGGTGCGCGGCTTGCTGATGTTCCCCGGTTCTTTCGTGCAGGGTGCCGAGGTTACCGAGGGTGTCGGCTTGGCCGTGGCGGCTGCCGAGGTCCAGGTGCAGGGTCAAGGCCTGCCGGTACAGGTCGGCGGCGTGCTCGTAGTCCCCGATTTCCCGGCGCGCGTAACCGAGGGCGGTCAGGGCGTTTGCTTCCCCGCGGCGGTTGCCGAGGTCGCGATAGATAGTCACGGCCTGCTGGTGCAGGTCGGCGGCCTGCTCATAGTCCCCGACTTCCCGGCGCACAAGGCCGAGGTCGGTGAGGGCGGTAGCTTGCCCGAGGCGGTTGCCGAGGTCGCGATAGATAGTCACGGCCTGCTGGTGCAGGTCGGCGGCCTGCTCATAGTCCCCGACTTCCCGGCGCACGAAGCCGAGATAGTTGAGTGCGGAGGCTTCTCCGAGGCGGTTGGCGAGGTCACGGTAGCGGGTCAGAGCCTGCTGCAGCTGGTCGGCGGCCTGCTCGTAGTCCCCAGTGTCCCGGCGCACAAGGCCGAGGTCTGTGAGGGCGTTGGCTTCTCCGAGGCGGTCGCCGAGGTCACGGTAGCGGGTCAGAGCCTGCTGCTGCAGGTCGGCGGCCTGCTCGTAGTCCCCGGTGTACCGGTATACCAGGCCGAGGTCGTTGAGGGTGTTGGCTTCTCCGAGGCGGTCGCCGAGGTCGCGGTAGAGGGTAAGGGCCTGCCGGTACAGGTCGGCGGCCTGTCCGTAGTCCCCGGTGAGCCGACGCACGAAGCCGAGGCTGTCGAGGGCGTTGGCTTCTCCGAGGCGGTTGCCGAGGTCGCGGTAGCGGGTCAGAGCCTGCTGTAGAAGGTTGGCGGACCGCTCGTAATCGTCGGTAAGCCAGCACACGATACCGAGGTCGGTGAGGGCGGTGGCTTCACCAAGGCGGTCGCCGAGGCGTTGGGCCATCTCGGCCGCGCGCTGGTGCAGTCGCCTGGCCAGTGGCCAGGGCCCGTCCCGGTCCAGCAGCGCTGCTGTTACTGCGGTCAACGCGATCATTCGCGCGGGTTCACGGCTGGCGGTGTGCTCGAGGCAGGCCAGCAGGTTGACCCGTTCGGCGCGCATCCACGCCAATGCCCGCAGCTGGTCGCCGAACTCCCGCACCAAGACACCACCACTCGCCGCGGCCGGGGGTGTGATGTCGCGGTCGCCGGTCGGTCGGGTGCGGCGGGCCAGCCACCGGTCTGCGTAGGTGGCGGTGTGCTGGTAGTAGTCCAGCAGCCGATCCATGGCCCGAGTGTTGTCGGCGGTGGGGTCGTCGTCGGTGAGGGTGTGGGCGTAGTCGCGTAGCAGGTCGTGCAACCGATACCGGCCTCGCGCAGGTTCGTCCAGAAGGTGATCGGTATAGAGGGCATCCAGCTCGCGTTCGGCTGTCGCGAGATCCATTCCGGCCAACGCTGCGACGGCGTACGCATCGACGTCTGGGCCGGGGTGCAATCCCAGGCGGCGGAACAGTAGTTGCCGTGCGGGCGGTAAGTCCCGATAGGACAGGTCGAACGCGGCGCGCACGACGCGGTCATTGGCGTCGAGTTCGGTCAACCGATCCGTCGCCGCCTCGAACTCCTCGGCCAGCTCGGTGATCTCGGCAGTCGTCCAGTGCGGGTGGTGGGCCAAGCGTCCGGCCACCAGCACGATCGCCAGCGGCAGCCATCCACACAACTCGACAATTCGCTGCGCCACGTCTCGTTCGTCGTCGCTGGCAGGGTCGCGGCCCGCGACGGAGAGGAACAGGTCTGCAGCCGGGTCTGGATCGAGAACCTTCAGCGCCAAAGGCCTCGTGCCGGGCACGACGCGCAGCCGGTGTCGGCTGGTGACCAGAGTCAAGCATCCCGGTCCGCTCGGGAGCAGCGGTTCAATATGGTCTCGGTCCGCTGCGTCGTCGAGCACCACCAGCGCCTTCTTGCTGGCCAACCGGTTACGCCACAAGTCACGGCGACCGGTCAGAGTGTCGGGAATGTTGCGTGGGTCCATACCCAGCTCGATCAGCAACCCGGCCAGCACCTCCGAGGGATCCGCAGCCTTCTGCTCGGAGGTGTGGGCGTGCAACTCGACGAAGTACTGCCCATCCGGGAACCGCGCCGCCAACTCATGCGCGGCACGGACCGCGAGTGCGGTCTTACCGACGCCGGCCATGCCGTCGATCGCGTGGATCGACACCACCCGCTCATGGTCGGCCGCGGCGAGGATCTGCTGCAACTCTTGGTCGCGGCCGACGAACGCGCGTGGCGCGGCGGGAAGGCTGGAGGTGATCGGCTCCTGTGGCGGTGGCGCGGCCTCATGGTGGTGGTGGGCTGTGTTGATAGTGCCGGTGTTGTCACCGGCCACGTTCACCTGCTGGGCGTGGTCGCGGGCCTCGAACTCGGGCACACGGATTCCTTCGTCAGCCGAGGTTGATGGTGCCGGTGTTGTCGCCGCGGATGTTAACCTGTTTCGCCTCGTCGTAGGCATTCGCGACGAACGCCTCGATCGCCCGGTCCTGCCGCGCTGTCGCCACCAACCGGTGCACCTCACGTGCAAAGTTCGGATCCGACCGGGCAGCCTCGGCGACGAGCTCGGCGGCGGCCACCTGGTCCTGCGGTGTCGGGTTCTCAGCCAAAATGGCTATGGCTCTGGGGGTTTCGGACCCGCGGCCGAGCCTCTGGGCGATCACCTCGCGCAGGCGGCTAACGGCTTGCCAGCTGCTCGTGCCAGCGTCTTGGGCGAATCCCTCGCCGAACTTAGATGCCAGCAGTGCTGCCGCTGCAATGCCCAACGACACCGGATCTACCATGCCCACCCTCCGATTGCTCAGCCCGAGACCACCGAAAAGCCTAAGCCATGCCACCCGCCTGCGCAGCCGAATCGACTCCCTGCCAACACATCTGGCCAGGCCCTGCGGGAGACCCAGGATTCACTAATATTCCGATGCGTCATCGCAGCCCACCGCGCCCACGGCTGGATGCTTCTCCTCGTCCAGGATGCGCCCACCAACGCGCGGCTGGTTGAATTCGCTTGTGTCGCCGTGTAATCCAAACCCTCAGGCGAAAGATCATGTGCGTAGCCGCCAAGAAGACCTGGGCACTCCCGCCAACTACGCCTGGGAACTTACGAAAACAGGCTCTTCAACTTTTCCGCAGCCGCCACCTATAGCTGGGAGTCGCAACATGTGCGATCGGACAAGGGTGCAGTTTTGCCATCCGATGGGCGTCGACCCCTCGCAGTTGGTCCTGTCGTAGGTTCGTGCCCTCGGCAGGGCACACAAAACATGGGCAACTGAAAAACGCCTGGTCATCGTGGGTACGTATCCCGTCTGAGGTATCGTGATGCCCTGCGGAAGTAGGGCAATCGGCCCCAACTTGATGGTGCCCTGGGCTGGGCAACCTATAGACGGGACAAGGACCAGCGGTTCTCGTTGGCCAGTTAGTTGTTCAAACTGATTTCACGTTGTCGGGCGACTGGTAGGGCGGGATCGGGCAACACCCGGTTCGCGCAAGGGGTTCATGTCGGGAGGGGAGCTGACCCATATGCCCAACCTCGCATTCGCCGCTGACCTGCAGTTATCCTGAGCAGTCTCGTAGTGACTGCCAGGGGAGCAGGGGTTGCGCCTACGGCGGGGCGTTGTTGAACATGGGGAACGCTGAGGACTGACGCGGATTCCGCTACTAGGCAAACAGTCCTCGCTCCACATACCACCTCGCTCCCGGATCATCACCTGAACCGCCCTGGCTTGGCGATCACGACTTGTTTATCGAAAGAGCAAGGTCCAGAACCCGCCGAATTTCAGTCGGAAGCGGGCGTTCCCCCGACCTCCGCTGGATCTGCGCACGCAAGGTATTCGTCGCGTGCGCTAGCCGAGCTGAGCGCCAGCGATCCGGCCAGCCAGGCCCTGTCTCCGCGATCCGGCGCCTGTACGTTCAGTGCGCGGGCGAGTGGGCGGACGGCGGTACCTGCGGGGTCGCTGTCGTACGGATATACACCCCACGCTGCCGCCTCGGCCGCGGTGGGCTGGCACCAGAAAGCGTTCATCAATTCGTGGATCAGTGGCCGCGGATCATCAGGTATGTCGGTCACCGCGTCGGCAAAGGCGTATAGGGTCGACCGGTATAGGCTCAAGCCCCATTCTTCGGCGGGACGGTTGTTGTGGGACTGAAGAATTGGTTCTACCTGTCCGACATGTGTGCGTTGGTAGCCGGAGACGATCCCGTGGTCGCCCATGCAGAAGGTCTCCACCACAAACGGCGCATCCGCTACCCGCCAGTGCGCCCCCTGTTGAGCGGCCGTGTTGTACATGTACGCGGCAACACGGTTCGGATCGTTCCAGCCCGTCGGGCGTGGTTCGTGGCCCCAGAACAGTACATGGGGGCGTTCGAAACCGGCTGCTTCGCAGACGGTCACGAGCGATCCGATCATTCGGCCGGTCCATCCCGCGTCGACGAGGCCGGTGCGGGAATCGACCAGGGAATGCTGGCGGGCATATTCGACCAATAGCTGCCTTGTATCGGTGATCCGTTGAGATGCTGCGGATTTGACTTCGTCTGTCCGCAGGAAGCGGCGCATGGCCTCGGCCTGCTCGGTGCGGTCGGCACGGATGTCCAGGTCGAGAGATACGCCGACGGTGATCAGAAGGGTGGTGTAATCCTCCAACGACAGGCCAAGTCGGGTACACAGGTCGAGGGCGTTGGATTTCATAAAGCTGTTGAACAGCCACGAAGTGTCGTCCAGATGGTCTGGATCGGTGGCGGCGAGACTCCAGGTAAGTCGACTGCTGTAGACGTATTCCAGATCCAGCTTGTGGGTCAGAGCGGGGGCGACGCGACGAGCAAGTTCGTAGAACACCTGACCGTCGCGGGAGAGGAACGCCCTCGACCCCCGTCAGGAGGTATTCGCCGGGACTCGCGGTGCGGTCCACCACCCGGATATCTGAAGGTTCGGTCGGCATGGCTAGTTCGATCCTGGAATGCGGTCGGAGGCCGGACCTTCAGACGGGCCTGCTTGCTCGCCGGGGAGAGGTCGAGTTCGTCCGTCATGGAATTACCGCTTCCTACCGAGGGTGTTGATCGAGTTGTATGACTGCGTGTTCACCGTTGGTGCGCCATCGGCTGTCGGCGCAGTCCAGGGTGTCGATGTCTTCGGAAGCCAATCCGACGATTACGTCGGATTTCAGGGCTCGCAATACAGCGGCGGGGGAGGGGAAATAGTCGACCAGATCGCCAAATGGTGTGGTAGGAGCCCATTTTCGATCGCCGACGAGGCGTCTGTAGTTCAGGTCGCCCTTGAGCAGTGTGATCGTCGCGGTCGCCAGTTCCGCTCTCAAATCGTCCGGCATGTCGTGGAATGACAGTGGGGCGCAAAAGAATTGATGTGTGCGCACGATCAGGCGGTCTTTCGACATCGCCTGCCACAGCCGCAGTCCGATCTTGTGTGCCTGAACTTCGGGCGCGGCGCGGAGCCTGCGAAGTGCTGCGAGCACGTCGGTCATTGTCGCGTCGGAAACGTAGTACGGATGCGGCTTGACGTACAGGACAACGTGTTCGGCGAGCTGGTTGGTGAGAAGGTGATCGACGAGGACCAGATCCGGTAGCAGTTCGCGGCCCGCGTTGTCGGCGATGATGCACACGGTCGCGGCAACAGAGTCCTCGAGGATGGTCCACAGCGCGGCGCTGTCGTCGACGAGCAGACTCGATGACCGGGTTTGTGTGTCGGTGGTGAGTCGAAATCCCAGATCTGCTTGGTTGCCCCACAGCGCTGATACGAGCAGCGAGTTCCGCCTGGTTTCCTCATCGAGACGTTCCAGGTCGTCGAGCGCGGCGAGCTCGTCGCTAACTGCTGCACTGCTCAGTTCAGCGGTCTTGGTCGGTTCGAATGGGTCGATCCCGTGCCAGACACCAGCCCGGAAGTAGCCCACCGCTTCGAGGAGCCTTTTGTAGAAGAAGCTTTCAGCCCACAGGAACGGCGTGCCGGCCCAGGTCCGGCCCCATATTCCGCGACCCCATTCAGACCACTGCTCCCAGCCAGCCGCTGATTCCGGAAGGCGGTCGATGACACCATGGGTGCTTTCGCCGAGCAGCTGATGAAGCGCGGCCTGCTCGTTCGATCCGTATGGGTGGGCAGCGACCACCTGCTCGACGAGTTTGGGGTGGCGTTGATGGAAGACGCTGCGGGCGAACGAGCCGGGGGTGCCGGTGAGGATCGGCGGCGCGACGGTCATGGACGATATCCTGTCCTATCCGTTCGAGGGCGCGGCACGGCATATCGGCCGGGTAGCCGCGTGCTCCGGGGAAGTCGGTGAGCTCAGTGGGTTGGCGTTGGGATGTGTGTGAATTTGTAGATGTAGTTCAGAGCTGACCACTGACCACTGGATCCCGAGTCGATCGCATGGTTAGGGGTGCCTTCGGTTGCAACCTTCAGCTTGGCTTCGCGTCGCTGCGCAGCGTCGGATCGTTTCCTCCTTTGTACGGGTCGGTAGAGATCCGGCAGCGGCGCTCTGTGCGGATTCGTGAGCTCTGTCGGCCGGTAGGTAGCGGAAATCGGTCTGGCCGGTCAGTGGGAGCGACGGAATCGGCTCATCGGGAAGGTAAGCAGGGCAGTATGATTCGGTTAAGCACCCCTCTGTGGGACTGCCGACTCGGGGGTTTCGAGAAGCCGCTTCGGATGCATGCCGTCGACAGCGCCCATGAACGGCGGGTGGATGCTGTAGCCGAGCATGCGGCGGATGTCCTCGGACACCGTTCGTGCGGTTTCTCGGCTGGTCGACAGCGTGTACGCCTCCTGAGGGCGCAGCCACGGCTCGCAATACTGTGCGGTCACGGCGAGCCGAGGAGCGGCGGTCTGGTTCGCGCCGCCGCCGTGCCAGAGGGTTCCGAGATAGAACACGCACGAGCCCGCAGGCATCCGCGTGCTGACCCGGGCGTCGGATTCGGTCGGCTGCCGTGAATCCCATCGGTGGCTGCCGGGCAGAATCACCGTGCCGCCGTTGCGATCTGCGAACGGGTCTATGGCCCACATCGTCGCGGCGCTCAGCGGCGGGCGGGGCCTGGGTATCGGATAGAAGCCGTCGTCGTGGTGCAGGAGCTGGGCCTGCTCACCGGGGAGGATGTTGATCACCTGCAACTGGGAGAGCAGGTAGTTCGGCAGGAACAGCCGGTCGAGCAGGGCAAGCACGCGCGGATGGTCGAGCAGCCGGTCGTAGGCGCGGGTCTTCTCGAGCAGGCTGTACACCCGCTGGGTTTGTTTGCCCTCGAACGTATTTCGTCCGGGCGGGCCGAGCAGAGCCGTGCTCGCCGCGCGTATGCGTTCGCATTCCGCGGGTGTGATCAGGTCCGGCAAAATGACGTACCCGTCGCGGTCGAGGGCGCGCATATCCGCATCGACCACCGCCGGGTCGATCGTCGCTCCCGCGCTGGCCGTGGCCCGGTGGCGGCCGGCCAGGTCGACACGTAGGTCGTCGAGTTCGGTGATGACATCGTTCACGCGGGGCGTCTGTCCCGGGTCCATGACTGACTCCTCGCTGGATTGGCGGCCGGTCACGCCTCGGACGGCGAATCAGCCACCTTGCGAAGCGAGATTCGATAGAGCACAAGGTGTTCCCGGTCGAACTGCCGGATGGACGCCTCCAGATAACGTTCGTATGCCTCGGTGATACGGGCGCCGACGAGCCGTTGCGCGTCGGTGCGGTGTGACCGGAGCCTGCGCAACCACTCCGCACACGTGGTCGAGTAGTCGTGACGATCGTTGACCACCGAACCGATTTCGAAAAGTTTCTCCGCGGCATGGGCGAGTTCGGACAGTCGCGGTGGATCCGATTCCGGAAATATCTCGTTCGCCAGGAACCGCACATCGTTGAGCGCGTTGTGGTCCAGCGGCCGGTTGCCCTTGCCGATCGTCTGGATGACCAGTCCGCCGCCCGGGCGGAGCATACGGGAGCAGTGCGTGAAGAACTCTCGATAGGCCGCGGTGCGGTCGCGCCGGGACAGTCCGAATTTCACGAAGTGTTCGAGTGCGCCGACGCAGAATATGACGTCATAAGTACGGTCCGGACGATGTGTGTTCCAGTGTTCGAGCCGGACATCGATCCGATCTGTGGAATGCGTTCGGACGTAGTCGTATTGGTCTCGGCTGAGAGTGAGGCCGGTGACGCGGGCCTGCCAGTTCCGGTCGGCTACCCGCCGCATCAGGCTGCCCCAGCCGCACCCGATGTCGAGCACACGCTGCGCGCCGGCGATGTCGGCTCGCTCGATCAGATAGTCGAGCTTGCGCTGCTGGGCGTGGTCGAGATCGTCGCCCTCGGACCATAATGCGCACGAGTAGGTCAGGCTGCTGTCGAGCCACAGCCGATAGAACTCGGTTCCGATGTCATAGTGATGGCGGACCGCATCCGGTGACGCGCCTTGGTATTCACTGATTTTCGATACCATCATCGAGCCCTGTCGTTCCGAATCCTCCGGCGAAGTCGAGTCGGATAGACCGCTCGACCTCTGGTATGGCCCGCAGGCCACATCGTCACCATTACTCAGTAATTTTACACAATCCCTATGGCCCAATGGGTTCCCCACTCGTCGTCGCGCGGTGTATCGCCGGCGGGGTCTCCGACATTATGTACAGATACGTTCCCATACTTGTCTGAGAACAATTGGCGGTATGATTGATTCATCCACAACGCGCTGCATACGTGGATGCTGTCTCCCGTGCTGATAACCTGGTAGCCTTTCTTCGTCATCAATCCTTCGACGTCGAGGTCTTTATCAAAATTGGCGTTGTCTGCAACGCTGAGCGACCCTTCGACCCACAGGTTGCCACTGAGGGTGAGGTTGCTCTTGAGTTGGGTGTCGCCGCTGACGGTTAGCTTGCTCTGGAGTTGGGTGTCGCCGGTGACGGTAAGGCCGGTGAGGGTGGGGTTCTCGATGGTGACGGCGACGGTGGCGTATTGGTAGATGGGTTCGAAATTGTTCAGAGACTGTTTCGATCCGGGGGTGAGGGTGGCGCGCAGAGTGTAGGTGGTGTCGTTGGCGACGGATTTTTCCGGCAGGATGCATACGGTTTTGGAGTCGTCGAAGATAACTTTTCCGGACCCGTCGTAGATCACGAAGTGGGTGCCGTTGCTTTCCCAGGCGAGTCCGATGGGATCGTCGAATTGGAACTTGGTTTTCGGAACGGTTGGGCCGCCGTGTCCGAACGCCAGGAAATTGTTGATGTAGAGGGTTTGCGGCTCGACACCGAGAGTGAATGTGCGTTTTCTGAGCGGGAATTTCCCGTTGGCGCTGGTCGCCGACGTTTCGGTCACCTCGCAGGCGAGCGGTGCCGTATTGCTCACCATGCCTTTCAGGCCGATATCGAATTGCGTATCGAAGGGTTTTCCGGCTTCTATAGGGGTGAATCTTTTCCGCCAGTACAGAGCTCCGGACTCTTCGCCCTCATCTCCGGGATCGACATTGCTGCTGGGTTCCCAATTCGCGCTGCTGTAGGACCATTCCGGTTCCTCTGCGTAATACGCATTTCCATCGACGTCGTTCTTGGGGACGCTGATCTGGATCGACTTGCAGTACACCGCAGGCGTCTTGGGTTTCAGGACCGAGATCGTGATGCGGCTCGTGCCGTCTGCTTGCAGGGGTGTCGGATTGGTGGCGAATCGGTACGTGAGCAGCGGGGGTGTCGGGTTGGTCGGCATCAGTGGTCCTGTTTCGGTTCGTCGAGGTTGGTGGTGAAGCGGAGCAGGCCGTCCATGACGGTGGTCGGGGCGTTGGGGAATTGGGCGTCGGGCACCACCGGGGCAAGGGAATGGGGAATCAAGGTGTTTTTCGGAGCGGGTTGCAGCCAGGTCCAGGTGCCGTGTTTTTCGCTGGGTTGGGGGAAGGCGATGGATTTGTCTGTGCCGGCGACGGTGACGAGGGGACCAATGTGGAAGAGGGCCTCTATGTGGTCGAGGGGGGCTTGTATATGGCCGGGGGGTACGGAGATTTCGGCGGTGGGGGTTATGCCGGTGACGGCGTGGACTTTTGCGTGCGGATCCATCAGGAACAGGAGTTTGGTCGGGGTGGTGGCAGCGAAGGTGAGTTGGAGGTAGTTCGTTGTCGAGGGGCTGGTGCTGGGGCTGAGGGGGCCTATTTGGTTGGCGTAGTGTTGTTTTCCGTCGGGGACGGCGACGCTGTTGAAGTGGTCGAAGCGGTACGCGCCGTGGGTGTCGGTGGTGAAGTAGCCGACGAGGCCGTCGTCGCGGGCCCACTGGTCACCCAGGCGGACGGCGAACTCGTGTTTGGTGAATTCCGGCTCTGGAAGTTTCAGGGTTGCGCCCCAACCGGTGGGGAAGATCGGGACGCCGTCCAGGCGGAGGCGGAGTTGGGCTGGGACGAGGGCCAAGGGTCGGCCGATGAGGACCGAGAGGTTGTGGTCGGGGCGGGCGCCGAGGGGGTCGGTGGTCCAGAGGGTTTGATCGATGACGTCGAGGAATTCGGTGAAGTTGTCGGCGTTGGCCAGTTGCGGGGAGCGGAGGAGGCCGGCGACGACCGGGGCGTGGAGGGCCACTTGGTCGAGGGTGGTGAGGGTTGCGTCCGGGGGTGGTTCCCAGTGGCCGCCGGTGGTGAGCAGGCGGTAGGTGCCGAGCAGGGCGCCGGCGGGGTCGTAGAGCAACAGGCTGTGGTCGAGGTGGTTGGGCAGCAGCCAGCCGCCGATGGGGTTTGCTTCGGCGTCGGTGCCGACTATGCGGGTGCCGGTCATGCCGTCGAGGAGGTCGAAGTCGAGGCGGGCCGGTTGCAGCAGGCGCGGCGGGAGTTGCGCGATGGACTCGATGTCGGGGTCGAGTTCGGTGTCGGCGGCGAAGGCGTTATCGACGACGACCGGGAAGTTCTTGTAGTCGAACAGGCCCGCGTGTCCGGTTTGGGAGTTGATGATATCCAGGACGCGACCGAACTTGTCGTAGAGGAACAGTTGCTCGAAATAGATTTGGCCTTGGCGGGTTTCGTGGAAGGGGGCGTCGTCGCCACCGGGGAGGTAGGGGACGGTGGAGATGCGCCCGCGGTAGCGCATGGGCAGGCCATCGGGGGTGGCGGCGTCGGGGTAGCCGGCCAGTTCGGCGATGTGGCGTTCGTCGGGGTCTTCGGCGACCGGGCGGCGGAAGGCGCGGGGGTCGCGGGCTGCCAGGCGGTCGTTGAAGCCGGTCATCTCCTGGGCGAGGAAACCCCAACCACTCACGGCGTCGATCCATTTGGTCAATTGTTCGTGCTGCTCGTCGGTGCCGTGGTCGGTGACGAACTTCTCCAGGCGGGCGGCGAACATGGCGCGCGGATGCGGGCTCAGTCCCGAGATCCCCTTGATGACAACGGGTTCGTCGGGTTCGGGGATCTCGGCTTTGCCGGGGGTGAAGCGGTAGTCGGTGCCGTCGAAGGTCCAGCATCGTTGTTTGTCGACGAGATATGGGATGGGCAGGTAGCGGGTCTTCCATTCCATGAACAGCGGCTCCCACGGCTGCGTCCAGGCTTGCAGGCCGAGTGCGGGCAGGGTTCCGGTGTAGTCGGCCGGTTTGTGCGCGGTGAGGGCGGCGGTGACGGCATCGGCGGAAACCTTCGCGGCAGCGGCTAATACGGCGGCATTACCGGGATCGAGCAGGAAGTATTCGGCGAGCAGCGCCAGCACGGTGTCCGGCAGTGCCGCGCTGTTGGGGAATCCCGGCATTGCCCCCTGACCGGGTGTGGCGGTAATTGCCTTGCCTGACACCGTGACCCGGGTGATCAGGCTCGAACCGTGGTCGTCCACCGCCCGCACCGGCAAGGGCTCGTTGTCGCCGATGACATCGCTCGACGGCAGTATCCCCGACAGCGCTATCACGGGGTTGTTGGGTTGCCAGAACGGTGTTTTCGGGATCGCCTTCAGATTCGCGCCCTTGGGCATGTCCCGGGCCTTGGCGAAGGAGCCGATACCGGCTTGCATGGCCGCGTGCGCTGTCGCATGCGCGCTACTCGGATCCGGTTGCGGCACTGAGTTTGCCAGGTCTCGTGCCTCGATGGTCAGGCGGCGCACGGTCTGTGCCAGTCCGGGCTGTTCGGGGTCGAGTTCTGTGTCCATTTCGTCGGGGTCGGGGGTGCCGTCCTCTTCGGGTTCGACCCAGTCGTATTGACCGCGCTTGAGCCATAACGCGTTCAGCCGCCATTGTGCCGAGGCCAGCTCGCCCAGCTTCTCGTCCAGGGCGCGCTGGGTGTCGTTGAGTTTGTCGAGCCAGTTCGGGGCGACGATGGTGCGGGGTGCACCGTCGGGTGACGGTGGTGGGGTGAGGGTCCAGTGGTATCCCCCGCCGGAGGCGTTGAACCACGAATTGCGGATGCTGCGCTGTACCAGCGCGTCTCCCCCGTTCTGGTCGGCCTGCGGCAGGACGCCGTGCAGGAATGCGCGCAGCAGCTGCATTTCGGCGGCATCCAGGGGCGCGACGCCGTTCATGGCGCGGCCGGCGAGGGCAGCGAAGGCATCCTCGGTGGTATTGCCGATAGCGGCGTCGAGAGCACCACTGTTGCGGACCTGATGCAGCGGATCACCCTGCGGAGCAGGGGCCTTCGGTCTCGGGTCCCATTTCACGGTGAGCGCATGTCCGGAGTACAGGCTGCGGGTGGCCGGTGCGATCTCGGCGTCTTTGGTGGTGTCCCCGGTCAGGCGCGGGTCCAGCCATTCGAGCCGCTCGAGCAGTTCCGGGTAGGTGAACCCGGATGGCAGTCTCGCGAGCACGTCGGCGTTCGGATTCGAATACCAGCCGACGACGTGATAGCCGAGCGTGTCGGCCGCAGGGAGGTCGGCGAGGTCGTCGATGAAGGAGAAGATATTGCTGTTGTGCGGTGTGTAGGAGGAAAAGTAGGGGTTGTTCGCGCCGAGGGCGGTCAGGAACAGCGGGTCGGTGGCGGCGCGTTCGGTCCACGATCCGGCGGCCTGCGCGTCGAACGCCATTCCGATCGCGACACGGTAGGTGCCAAGGGCCACCGTGGTCGGACTGGCATTCCTGCGGTAGGGGTCGCGACTGGCTGCCCACGCGGTTTTGGGGGCCTCGCCGATCACATGATCGGTGGAGTACGCCAGATCATGTCCGCCGTTCTTCGCGTCCTCGGACCATACGCTGTGCGGGCAGTCGCTTTCGATCACCCAACTCTTGGCCTTGCGCGGGTTGGTGCCGCTGAAACGGGTCAGCAGCCAGCGGTTGGGAACCAGCGGAAAGGTGAGCTCACCGGTCAATTGATCCTGGATGCCGTGGCGCAGACCGCGCGGCAGAGTCCAATGCAGGTGGACGCCTTTGCCGATGAGCTTCGGATCGCCGAGCTGATCGTCGCCCTCTTCAGGGTCGGGACTGCTGAAATTGTCGAGGGCGGTGTAGCTTTCGCGCCAGATCCGGAAGGTGTCCTGGTCCAGGACATCTTTGGTGACCACGAGCGCATCGAGCGAAACGGGTACTACGAGGGTGGGACGCATGCTGATTCCTTAGCTGCGGTCGGGGCCTTCGAAGCCGATGGCCTCGGGCACCCGGACCATTTGCAGGGCGAGGTCGGCGGGGCCGACGGGTGCGACGGATCGTTTGTGAGCGTCGGCGAGTGCGGATTCGAGATTCGGTACGAGGCGGGTCAAATCCAGTACCCGGTAGCCGAGGCCGGACCGCACGTTGTCGAAGACCGAGAACTTCAGGTCGTCGGGGAAGGTATCGCCGAGTCGCAAACCGTTGGGATCCGTGGACGGCAACAGATTACGCAAGGGGATGTATCCCTCGTCGTCCACACCGAAGCGGAACCCCTCCTGGGGCTGGCGCAGCTCGACCCGGGAGGGAATGCCCTCGAACAGGCACAGCAGCACGTTCGGCGAGAGATGGTCCATGCGCAGTATCGGAAGGTGTCCTCCCGCAGGGTCGTAACCACGCACCGCCAGGTTCGGCCAGCCGGAGACGATCGCCGAACGAAGCAGCAACCCCGAAACCGTCTGCGCTGCAGCGGCGTTCACTGAGCCGCGCGGACGGTGTGCGGCCACTCCACGCGACTCGTCGCGATGCGCCAAGGCATTCTGCGTTGCCGACACCCGAACGTAGTCGCCGACGATCCGATCCTGCACGCCATCGCGGCTGGATTGCGATCCGATGCTCAGCGCACCGGATACCAAGGCGTTCAACCAGTTCCAGTCGAGGTGGAAGAATCGTAGCGACTCGACCGGCAGGATCGCCTCTTGCGGGACGAGTTGGGTGAACGGCACACCGTAGAGCAGTATCCGCTGCCCGAGCCAGGCTGCGATCGGCGCGAGGTGCTCCGACAGCGGCGGCTGGCCTATGGCCGATTGCAGGGCCGCTCGGGTTTGTGGCGAGTCGAGGAAGCCGGCGAGCGCGGCATGCTGATCCGGCGGTGGCGCGGCAGGTGCAGGTGGGGTCCACGCCTTACTCGGCCTGGCGGGTGCTTTGCCCAGCGTGCTCATGAGATTGCCGTTCAGCATGGCACCGAACGCCGCGACCGCGCTCGAGGAGCCACCATCGGCAGGCAGATGCGTGCTGACGTATTGCTGATAGAGGTTGTCGACCACACCGCGCGCGGCGCGTTTCAGCGCCATGAGGTTCTGCGCGAACGCCGAATCACTCACGGCCAGAGCCCTTCCCATCTCGAATGCGGACGCGAGAGAGACATCGAAACTGCCCCATGCCGGGTCGTAGCCGATGAGCGCGTCCGCCGAGGTCGCGGTGACCGCCTGCGGTGTGGCGGCCGCGACGACCGGGGTGAACGGACCCCGATACCAGGCGTAGGTGGATTCCCCCGAGCGCGTCGAATACGGCAGCGGCACGAAACCGTCATTGAGCCGGCGGGCCACTTGGCGTTGTGGCGCGGTGGAATTGCTGTTGTCTGGGTAGGGTGAGGACAGTCTGAGCCACATCTGCTCGGCCGGGGCGCGGGTGGCCGAATTCGGCAGACACGCCAGGGCCTCGGCCAGTTCGCGGAAGTCTCCCTTCGGTTCGGAGTGACACCAGAACGACCAGCTGCACAGCGACAGCAGTGCCACCCACTTGTGCTCGCCGAAGTTGGGGTTGTCGACCAGAATCTTCTCGTGACCCTCGAGCGAGACCAGGTGCACGATGTTCTTGGTGCCGGTCGCGGCGTCGCCCGCCGTGGGGAATCGAGACGCGACGACCACCGAGAACAGGCCGTCTTCGGCGATGCCCAGGATCGGGCGGTCGGCGGTGTTCGCGCCTCGTGCGTGGGTAAGGTATTGCGCCTCGGTGAGTCTCGGTGTCACCGCGCGGAAGGCATCCGTAGTGACTTGGATATAGCAGCACGGTGAGTCCGTGGCGATATCGGGCTCGCGGGACAGCGCGGGCTTGAGGACGCTGGAGTCCTTGGCGAGGAAATCTTGCACGGTGGCATTGATGGTGCGGGTGCGATCGGTGGTCGCACCGACCAGCTGGTCCTCGGTGAGAACCAGCAACGCCAGCCACGGTGTGCCGTTCTCGGCAGCGGCCATGGTGCGCTCCCAGGGCAGCATCGGATCACCCAGGACCACGTGCGGCAACACCTTGTCGAATTGGCCGCTGCTGGAATCGGCCGGCTGCTTGGCCAGCACCGCGCCGGGATCGATCGAGATCTGCGGGCCGCGGACCGTGAACTGCTGTGTGGCGTGAAACTTTCCGCCGTCGATGATCGACGGAGCACCGGAACCGGTTCCCGTCAACAGATCATGGGTGACCTCGATCGAATAGTCCCCGGCTTGCAGGCCCGGCACATAGTTGTCGTGCAGTTCGATATCGCCCGGTGGAATCTTGTCACGGGCGAGATGCGGACGGCTGCTCATGACGGGTTCCCCGCTTTCTGGACCATCGGTGCCTGAGCGAACAGGTGAGTGGCGTCGGCGGCCAGGGTTGTCAGGGTGTCGTTGCCGCCGGTGTAGAGCTTGGCGGCGGACAGCGCGGCGAAAACCTGATCGCGGCTCGTCTTGGCCGGGTCGGCCGCGGCCTTGGCCAGGTCCGCCATGGCGTTCTTGTCGGGCGCGGACAGGTAGTCCTCGTTGTCGGCGGGATGCTGCGCCAACGGGGACAGGCCGGGCTGGATCTCCTCGAATGTGTATGTGCTGAGCGGGAATACGCCGCGCGACGGTGCGAGCGTCGGGCGGGGTGCCTGCACCTGATAGCCGACCTGCTGGTCGGAGACGACATCGGCGCTGGGGCCGCCGGGGGTGTGAACGAACGGTGCGGGCGGTGCGCCCCACAGCGACGCGGGCAGATTGTGTGTGCTCGGGGTGATGGTCCACCCGTCGATCTTGATAGCTGTTCCGTTGTGCTGCACCGTCATTCGATGCACACCGGCCAGACCCGTGCGGTTCATCGGCCGGATGTCGATGCCCGGACCGTCGCCCGGCTGCGGGGTCAGCGCTGCGGTACCGATCCGCAGATGACTTGCGGGGATCGCCGACTGCGTGGTGAAACGCAAGTCGCGTGCGCGCACCAGCCAGCGTTTACCACCCGAGCTCCCGGCATCGGGGATGGCGCTGTCCAGGCCGCTGACCGCAGTGATCGCGAGAACCTTGTCCCGATCCGGCAGCATGGCCGAAACCTCGTGCCACGTCAGAGGTTCAGCTGTCACTGCGCGACCGTTGTCGCCGAAGCCGATGGTCACCTTGAACGCGAGAAGCTGCACCGTGACCGTGCCGCCGAACGGTGTGCCCCACAATCGCAGCCAGGCACCGACCGATAACGAGAACGTCTTTTGGACACCGAAGACGGACAACGTGACCGATGCGCCGATCTCGATGCCGATACCTGCGGTGAACGCGAACGGCCGCCACGACACCAGCAGATCGGCTTGCGCGGTGAACCACGCTTGGACCGGACCCCACTGATACAGCACCTGAAGGTTAGTGCCGGCCATCGCACAGGACGGGGTCACCGCCAGATAGGCATCAGCGGTGATCGACACCATGCTGCTGACCGCCCAGCGGATACCCAGGCGCGGAACGGCCGGGAAATGAGACGGCTTGTGGAAAGCCGGGTGATATCCGCCGAGGGTGAAAACGAACTGTCCCGCATGAGGATTCGAGCCGAACCACAGGGCAGCGGCGAAACCGCCGGTGAGATGGCAATCCTTGGTCAGAACGTAGGATGCCGCCGACAGTTGAGCCTGCGCCTGCGCGATACCGTCGATCGGCCGTAGGGTGGCTTCGAGACCGAGTTCGGCGTAGACGTAGATTTCGGCCGACTCGTCCTTCAGTGGGAGTTGGAGAATCGCGGTTCCCAACATGGCGAAAATCAGGTCGTGGCCGAACTCGGCGGCCAGCACGACGGTTGCCGTCACCACCTCCGAAACCGTCAGCTGCGCGCCCACTCCCAGCCAATAGTTGCCCGCCCGCGGCGCGATCCACTCGGTGGGTGTGCCACCGGGCGCGGCCGGTTTACGACCCTCCAAGACGTCGAGGACATCCATCGCCTTCTGGCCCGGCTTGTCCAGCACCAGCAACGGGAAGTTCGCAACCTCCGCGGCAGTCGGGATCTTCAAGTCCCGGTTGAAGCCGAAACCGGCCATCAGCGCGGTAATGATGAGAGGCGGCTCGCCGATCGGTACATCGAGCTGCGCGAAGACGAACAGCGACGGCTTGCCGTCGGAACTGTCCGACGGCTTGCCGTCGGACAGTTGCGCATACGACCCGACCGCGGACAGCGAAAACTTTTGCGTCTCGACGACAGCGGCACCGTCGTATTGGAAATCAACGCCCTTCGGCGGATTCAGAACATGGACCAGCGCGCCGGAGACCGTCAGAGACGGATTCGTGAACGCCACCCCCAGACCGGACAGCGCGAACGTCGGCTCGAACGTGTCCAGCGGCGACCCCACCGCCAGACCATCGAAGCTCAAAGTCAACGGCCCCAGCATGACTGCGGCATCGAGCGCGAACAGCAGCGCATTGTGCTGATAGATCAGTCCGATCCGATCGACCTGCAGGATACCGAGCTGCTTTTGCACCTGCACCCAGACACTCGGCGAATTCGGCGCCGGACGTGTGTCCGCGGCCAGAGCCACCGACTTCCCGGAACCCGGCGCCGGGGGCAGGCCCAGCGCCACCGGCACCACCTCGCTGCCCAGGCGTAGCTCCGTCTGCACGGCGAGCCCGGACTTCAGGTCCGTGACCGGCAGCGGCACAACCTTGTCTCCGAGTAACGCGTTGACCCCGGCAACGGTCGACGCACCGAGGGCGCCCGTGCTGTAGAGCACCTGCAGCTTGTCGATACTCAGCGTCCCGGCCTGGGACAGGAAACCCCCTACCAGCGGCAGCTCGGACAGGTCGAGAGCGGCCGACAGATCGAACCCCACCACCAGATCTGGTTGTTCCGTAGCCGATTTCACGCGGATCACCTTGGCGTCAATGACACCGATACGCAGGCCCTCGGGGATCATCGCCGCCAGATCGGGCGACAACCCGGCCACCCACTCACGAACTTCCACCTGCGCCGCGCCGCCGACACTGTGATACGCGCCGATCACCGCGTCGATGCCGCCGCGGGTCCCGAACTCGAGGTCCAACTCGAAATCACCGACCCGCAGCGTGCCCCCATACTCCGTGCGGGAGTTGTTGTGGGCCAGGCTCACCCCGACCTCTACCGTGACACCATGGGTGACCTCGATATCCCCAACGCAGGTGAAAAGGAATTGTTTGGTGCTGGTGGTGTAGGAGAGCCAGAGCGTTGTCAATTCCAGGCTTGCCACCGGCCCCGGTACATCGGTCAGTTCCAGCGCCTCGATCAGCGATCCCATCCTGAGCGCATCCCCGCCCGCGAGCCCGCCCGTGAACACCCAGCCGCCATCGGTACCCGGTGCTCTCGATGCGCTGATCTCGATGGGGATCGAGCCGATCGCCACCGTGCCCGAGAACCACGCCACAAACCCCTCCGCGATGGTGTAGCAGAGGTTCATGGACAGCTCTTCGAGGAAAAAGAACCGGCCAATGGGCCAGTGGCCCCCGAGCTTGACGCACAGATCGTAGCTATCGCCCAAACCGCCGGTGAACTCCAGCTCGCGGACAACGAACCCGCCGGGCACCACGTTCACCGGCCAGCCGAACGAGCTCAGGAGCTTGTTGACATCGACCGATTCTTTCCCCGTGCCCGCGCGCAGGCTCCCGGTGATGTATTTGTCCTCCAGCCACAGCCCGACGTCCAAGTTGAGGTTCTGTTTGAGGGGTAGCGCGGCGGCGACCCCCGTCGACGTCACCAGGTAGGTAGCAGGGTCCGCATCGGCCTTCTTCTCGAGGCGATAGTCGAAACCGGCGACCTGGCCCAGCGCGAGATTCAGTTTTTGCAGCCCACTGTTCACCTCGTCCCACGTGCCGCCATCCCCGGCCACCAGTTGGTGGACGAGTCCGGCCACATCATGGAACGCGCCGGTCTCTTTCGACCGCACCACTGCGGTCACCATGCCGGTGTCGTTCTCGGTCACCGTGGAAACCACCGCGATCCCGCCGAATTCGCCGTCGAGCGTGAGCGTGACCGCGCCGTCCCGAGTCACCGTGACCGTCATCTCGCTCACAGTGATGGTGGCCCTCGCGGCCGCAGGCCATACCTGAACAGCACACGTGAAAGCACACGTCAGTGTCGACGCGCCCGCGCCGAGCACCGGTTTGAGCGGACCCGCGGCCTGGACCTTCCGCCCGGCGAAGGTGGCCAGCATATCCCGCCACTGCGCCGGCAAGGCAGTATCCGTCCCGTCCAGGACCGGCGGGTCATCCAGCGTTGTCAGATACGTCGCGAGTTCGATCAGATCCACCGGCCCCTGGCCCTGCAGCTGTGAATGCGTCATCAGTTCCGATCCCATCCTGGTCCATCGCCCAGCACTTCCCAGTCATCTCCCGGCCGATCTCCGCCCGCCTCCTATCGGTGAGGATTGTGAACGCCTTGTCCCCACCAGCCACCTTGCCGACATCATCCCGATATCTGACTATCGCCGATAACGGTGGCGTGTAATTGTTGTCACCTTTCCGAGTAGTCGGTAAGATGTGAAGTTCTTTTGCATAGTGAAAAAATGGCCGATCTGCAAAATTTTTGTTTCCGGCGATGCCTCCATATTGCAAGTCGACGCAGCTCCCTGCGAAGAGGCCGTAATACCCGTGCCCCTGTCCGTGGTCTCGGGGTTGTCAGGCCGCGAGCATGGTTACCGCCTGGGATGGACGAACACCTGGAACCGGTGGTGCTGGACGCCGCGCGGATCTCCCGCCATTACCCGGAAATCGCCGACGGCGGAAATCAAATCGAAATCACCTTGTTCAGGGCAAAATTCGGGTCATCTTTTTGGCCGTAGATGGTTATTCTATATTTGGTAACACCACGAGGACCTGCAACATGCTCGCCCATTGCGAAGAGCTTCGCATCGCCGTCCGTCGTCTTGTAGTAAAACAGTGTGCAGCTGCTCCCCTCCCTACCCGCACTCGCGTGCCAAACCGGATTATTGTTGAATGTATATGGCCCGGTGGCTTTCCCTCCATTGTTGAATACATCATTCAACGCTTGTGTCAGATTGGCCTTCCTTTGCGAGAGGCCTCTGCTGCGGAGGACCTGGACGAGGTATAACTCCGCCCGATCGTGCAACATAGGGGCCGTCTCGCCCTCGTTGTCCTTCTTGATCACGATCATTTCCATAGCCTTGGGCGGAGCTGTCATCGCCTTGCTCCTGCCTTCTGTAGATGAACGAAAGAGATCCACAGAAAGTCCGAGTGCAACTTCGGTGCAATACGCTGGAACGCCTCACGGCACAACGAAAGCCGAAGCCTTTGTCGAAAATTGATCATCTTGAGGCAATCAGCCTTTGCGAAGCTCTCTTCGTGGAAAGCTTCCGGCCGGATATCGGCACGATTCAACGCCATGGCAGAACTCTTTCGCAAAGCACAGCAAAATCCGACGAACGCGCACCTAAAGAGAATCAGTCGATCCCATTCATGAGATCATAGCCATCTTAACAGGATTGCTCAGCCAGGGGCGAGGAATCGCCCACCAGAGGTTTGCGGGTGATGGCGGTGGGTTAGTTGGCTAATTTTCAGCGTCGATTGAATTCACTGATGCGAATGGGATCGGGTTGAATATTTTACCATGGCGCACGATCTGTTGCCGGCGATGACTTTTTCGCGTCGCTAAGCTGAGGCGGTCAACGATGCGCTGCAGTTTCCGAGAACTGCGGGGTGACATCGAGGTGATAACGCTTTCGAGGTGTAGGGTCTTCGAAGTCGTGGCCATTGCCCGTCGTCCTGACCTGCTGGTTTCGACTTGTCTCACACCATGACCACGGGCGGCAGTCTCAATTCTTTGGTCATTCCTCAGGAATCGCCTCCGCCGCGCCGACGGCGCGGCTACCTCGCGCTCCGCTGACTGACAGGCCGCACGAACCTAACAGCGGCGAACGGCATTGGGATGTCAGCGAGCAACTCACGGTCGGTGATTCGTTGGGGTGGCCGATGTTCGGGATGGCTTTTCGGCGGCCCGTCAGCGAACGATTTCGCGCCCGAAGGTTGGGCGGGACATCGATGCGAAACAGCTGTTCGGCCAGCTCCAGGCGAGCGCGCGGAGCCAGGTGAACCGGACTGGCGATAGCGGGAACGACGCCTGTGCTCTCGATCCGCGCCAGCACCTCGGCGTGCTGGGGTGGTGGTGTGACCGGACTGTCTATTCTGTTGCGGCAGGATGCGTTTCGGCCGGTGAAGGGTGGGGTTCGCGTAGTGAGTGCGGGTGGGGCCAGCCGATGTGGACGCTGAGGCGGGCACGGGTGGGTGACGGGCTGCGGTTGCGTGCGCTGCGGTTGCAGACGCTGCGCTGTGACGGTGCGGCGTTCCTCGAAACTCTGCGTGAGGCAGCGGCGTTGGATGCAGCTGCCTGGGAAGCCCGCATTGCCCGCTACAGCCGTCGCGGGCACCCGCGACCCGCGCTCCCGCACCGTATCCGGTGACCGACACCCGGTCGTCGCCCACCAGCCTCCGGACAATTGCTGACCGGCAGCGGCCCCGGCCCGGTAGCGTGATCAACCGGCACCGCCCGCCGGAACCCGGGGAAGGAAGTTCGACGTGAGTAAGGAAGCCGTCGCGTACGTGAACCAGCTGAACCTGACGGACGAGACCGCTCGGCGGGTCTTTCTGCTGCTGGCCGAACGGACCAGCACCTCACGCCTTCCATGGGACGGCGATACTCCCGAGATCATGGGAATCGAGCTCACCCTCGCCGACATCCCCACCCTCGCGTCCCAGGCCGACCTCGACCCCGTGGGGTTCCGTGCCCAGCTGCGTGGGCTGAAGCAGCACGTACGGATGGACGTCCTGGAGCACAGCGACGGCGTGTGGGAGATCGTGTACGGTCCCTCCTACACCAAGCCTCGGCCCCAGGCCGTCACCGAGGCGAACGTCGGCCAACTGCACGACTTCGCGATGCCGGGCTGGGAGTGGTACAGCACCTGGGGCTACGAGGAAGGTCTCGGCCACTACTACGCCCAGATCATCCACAACAGCGACGACCGCGCCGCCGAGCCCCGGATCTGGATCACCCCGCCCAGATACGTGGTGCGGACGATCGACGAGCTCGCCCAGGCCATCGCCGACGCTCTCGCTCCGTACGAGCCGATCCGCACCCCCGCCAGCATCATCAAGATGTACATGACCAAGCCGCCCACCTCACGCTGATTCGCGGGCCGTCGTCACAGTCAGCGCGGCTACTACGGGCGGCTGGCCAGCACTCGTAACGGTTAGGCAAGTTTGGCAATCCGTGTTCGACCTGCGGCGCGGCCGTGGAATGATCGCCGCATGGCAGCAGCGGCAGATCCTCCCGCACGTCGTCATCGACCGTCACGGTAAACTGCGGAAACCGTGCGCCAGCCCATCGGCCACATTCTGAGCCTGCTCATCGCTCGCCTGGTCGTCCAAGGAGAGCGCATTCGATGTGGATGGGTTGGATTCGCCCGGGGCAAGCCCATGCCGCGTCATCACATCAAGCTGTCCGATGACCGAGCAGCCCCCGCAGTCGTTGGAGTGCGGCTACGGCTTCGGCGGCGAGTTCTCGCATCCCGGTGTTTGTGGTGGCGCGGATGATGCGTTGGATTTGGTGTGGGAGTCGGTGTTGTTCGCCTGCTCGGATGGCTTGGCGGAAGGCGTCTTCGGCGGCGTCGGGTTCGTGGTTGTGGGCGAGGACTTCGCCCGCGGTGACGCGTTCGATGATGTGCCATTGGGGTGCGGCTGGGGTCCCGATCGTGGTGTGCACGATGCGTCCGGCTTCCTCTGCGCGGCCGGTTCGGAGTAAGCCGCGCAGGTAGATTTCGCGCAGCGTGAAGGGCTGGAACAGTAACCCGCTGCCGGTGTTTCGCTCCAGGAGGTTTCGGTAGGCGGCGAGGGCGGCATCGAACTGTGTACGGTCGCCGAGTTCGCCGCTGGCCCGCGCGAGGAATGCGAGGCTGGCGCCTTGGTTGGGGGGTTCGCTGGATAGTTCGAGGGATTGGTGCAGATGGGTGGTGGCGGATTCGAGTTGTCCGGCCTTGCGGAGTTCGTTGCCGTGCATCCGCAGCGTGTGGGCGTAGAACCGGGGATCGTCCAGGCGGGCAGCGACATTCACGGCCTGACCGGTCCAGCGCGCTGCGCTCGCCAAACGTTCCTCGGGCAGGACTGTGCCCAGTGACACCCCGAGCGCGACGCGTGCCTGGGCCAGCAGGATCAAGCTGTCGCGTTCGAAGTGTCCTTCGGCAGCGCGGGCTTCCAACCGCGCCACGAGTGGCCAGAGTTCGTTGACGGCTTCGACGGCGTGTCCGGCTTGGCGGGCGATGTCGGCCAAACGGACGGTGGAGTCACCGAATTGGAGCATCGCCTGGTATTCGGCGTCATCTGTACCGGTCACCCCGAGCACGTGCGCGGGTATGGCCAGGCGGGTGGCGATGTGGCGGCGGGTGGCGATGTCGCTGATCGCGCGCCGCCCGGTTTCGATCATCGACACATACGACTTGTCGTAGCCGAGCAGTTCGGCCAGGCCGATCTGGGATAGCCCGTTGAGCCGGCGATAGGTGCGCAGGATGGTGGGCAGATCGCGGGTGGCGATCGCGGTGGCGGCTTCGGGGCTGGCCCACAACCAGATCGCGGACGCGATCGGTGTGGCCCGCACCACCGTGGCTTGGCCGGTGGCGGAGGTTGCTCCGCAGGTCGGGCAGACCGGTTCGGTGGCGTAGCGGCTGATCGTTACTCCGCACGCCTGGCATCTGTCCGCGCCCGCCACGGTCGCCTAGACGCTTTCGGCTGCCCGAAGTTGAGCGAACCACGTCATGATCGACCGCTTGTACCCATCAGGCATATTCAGCCCGCTGATCTCGTCTTCGCGGAACAACCCGACTTCCTTGTGCTCGTGGGAAAGTACGGGTTCGGCGTCGGTATCGGGGTAGCAGCCGTAGGTGACGATGAAGACGTGCCGTTCGGCCTCGTTGATGTAGTAGATCCAGGTGTCGAGGATCGGGCCGGTGGTGACCGGCCACTGCGTCTCTTCGGTGATCTCCCGGGCGACGCACTCCTCGGGCGTCTCGTCCGGTTCGATCCGGCCACCGGGCAGTTCCCACTCCTCGCGCTCGTTTTTCAGCAGCAGGACTTTGCCGTAGCGGACGACGACTCCCTTGATCGAGATCGAATACAGATGCGGCACATACCCGGAGCCTGTCATAGCTTGCGACGCTAGCACCGGCACCAGCTGCAGGGCAGGACGCTGGCGATGACAATCTGTCAGTGGACCGATGACCCGCCCAGCCCGCACGGTTGAGGGCATGTTCGTTGACTTGCAGCAGGATTGGGCAGCCGGGATCGCCTCTGGGCTTGTCGCCGAGGGGTTCGTCCGATTCGACCGGGTTCGCACCCGCGCGCAACTGGTGACGCTCGGGGCGTCGCTGGGCCGGATCGTCGCGCACCGTGACAGCGATGCCGACGGGGTCACCATCTTGCAGGACCGCGGTGGCTTCGCTCACCGGATCGGCTTCGAGGGATTCGGCACCGGCGCCCTCGCCCCGCACACCGACCGATCCGGCGTCACCGATCCACCGGCTTTGCTGCTGGTGGTGTGTGGCCACAAAGGCACGTCCGGCGGTGAGTGCATCGCCGTCGACGGTGACGCCGTCTACCACGATCTGGCAGACGTAGCACCGCAGGCGATCTCTGCCCTCAGCCAACCGCGCAGCGTGCTGTTCGGCGGGGCTGCGGGCTACCTGGGATCAATTTTCGAGCATGCCCAGGGCGGCCGGATACGGGTGCGCTATCGCATGGACGGGCTTGCCCAGTACTCTCCGCAGGTTTCGCGGTGGCTGCCGGAATTACGCCGTGCCATCGACCGGCACACCAGCCAGTTCGTGTTGGATCCCGGCCAGGGCTACGTCCTGCACAACCATCGCTGGCTGCACGGACGCACCGCCTTCACCGGCGACCGCGTTATATACCGGCTCAGCCTCGACCCGCACCCCGAGTTCACCATCCCATCTGGCTTCCAAACACCGAGCAATGTGGGGGTGGCACCGTGAACGTCGACTACGACACCATCCGCATCACCGTCAGATTCGAGAACGGCTCCGACGACCCCAACGACTACCCCTACTACGACCACTGCGGATTCGATCCCGGCCCGCTCACCACCGAACAAGCCCACCGGCTCACACAAATCCACCTCCACAGCGAATCAGTGCAATGCAGGCAAAAGAGCGCCGCGCTACGAACACTGGAGACCACAGGACGACTCCGACGTGGCCGCCGCGGTTGGGCAAGACGATGACCACGAAGCCCACCGCCATCGGCTACCTACGAAAAGACATCTCCGGTTTCTCCCAAATGTGGGACGAGACCCAAATGCGCAGCCTCGCAAAACGTCTCGGCTACAACCTCACCAAGACCGTCACCTTCGGCCCGGAAACCGACCACCCCTTGACCAGGCTGCTCAACGTTGTTCGGCACCTGGCTGTGGACGCAGTCATCACTCCCGCACTGAACCACCTCGACGGCCAGATACCAGACGAGCTGAAAACGGCGGCAATCGAAGTAGTGACCGTCAACCCCGAACACACCTACGCGCGGTGGCCGTTGCCGGTATAAGAGCTAGCCACCGAGATCTGTTCGATAGGGTGTCCGCGATTCTCCCCAACGATAACCGGTGAACCAGAAGGAATCTGGCTTCGGCGAGTCCAACTTGTCGCGCTGGCGTGTTCGGCCCACCGAGCGGACCATCCAAGTATGGAGTTGAGCAAGGAGTGGCTGACGTACTTCGAGGTCATCGCGCTCGTTGCCGGAGCCGTGCTCGCGCTGCTATTTGTCGGCCTGCAGGTTGGGTTTGAACGGTGGAGAAACACGGCGCTGCGAATCTATGTAGCGGCGACGACATTGTTGGAACTCGCCTCGCCGCTGACTATCAGCCTATTCGCGCTGCTACCGGGCGGCCGGTGGTGGCTTGCCTGCTTCATCGTTTCGGCGCTTGGGCTGGCCTCGGTCGTCGGTCATTTGGTGGTTTATGGAATGGATTGGTACGGAAGGAAACAGCTCAAGTTTCTTGATCATTTTCAGATGTGGGCAAGCGTCGTCATCTCCACGACCGTGTACACCCTGGTGCTCCTGGCCGGCCTCTGGCGGGATGATCTGGCGTGGGTGTTTGTCGCTGGTTATGCATGCATTTGGCTGATTATCTCGGGCATGTTTGAGTCGTGGTTGTTGGTGACGGTACCGACGAACGGCATCGCGTCCGAGCAAGTCGCTAACGACGCGAAGACCGGAGTGGCCAAACCAGTTGAAATAAGGCTAAAGGAAAGCCCACCGTCCCTCGATCCCATGCTCGCAGCGGTTGGCGGCGCGACTGCAATGGTTCTCGCCCTGGGCGCTGTTCGAATGCGGCTGTGCAGTAAGCAGGTTCACAATCGTTAGGCACTGCACGGTCGCCTACGGTTGCCACACTTCCGGATTCTCGGACAGTAACGTCTGCTGAGGCAGTCCGGACAAGGCCCTGATTTCGCAGAATCTTGATGACGTCGCGGATGACGATCGCCGAGACATTGTGACGCTCTGTCAGCTCACGGACTGAGGCTAGCTGCGTCCCGGGACGCAGTGCGCCGCTACGGATCTGATGTGCGTACTCGTTCGCGATGGAGATGTATGCCGGTGTGGCCATGAGATGACAGTACGGGGGTGTTACCGACACCGGATCGGGGTTAGGGCCAAGGCCGCGCAGTTTAGGATTCTGCCGGGTTGTCAACTGGGCAGGATCTGTACGCTGACCTGGGTTTTGTAGATGTTGCGGTCGATCGGGCCTTTGGCGCGGTGTTTGGATATAGCGCGTTTGACGACACGGGGGCTGGTGCGGGCGCGGCGGGCGGGTAGTGGTGCGGCCAGGACGGCGCGGCCGATGGCGCCGGCGAGGTCGACAGCGCCATCGGCGATGATGCCCGCGGCATAGATGAGCTGGTCGCGTGCGCTGTGCAGGGCAATGGTGAAACTGCCACGGTCCGGGCGCAACGTGCCGGTGGCCAGAGCAGTGTCAGCGATGGCGGTGCGCAGGGCTTGATAGGCGACCAGCAGTGCATAGATCTCCTGGGTGACCAGTTCGGGCTGGCGGGCACGCAGGACACGGCCGCCTCAGAAT
This sequence comes from Nocardia pseudovaccinii, assembly GCF_050942345.1. Lineage (NCBI taxonomy): Bacteria > Bacillati > Actinomycetota > Actinomycetes > Mycobacteriales > Nocardiaceae > Nocardia > Nocardia pseudovaccinii. Next base: position 6,759,311 of record NZ_CP192074.1, on the reverse strand, counting down.
GCTCGACTTCAGCTCGAAGTAGCTGGTTTCGATTTCCCAGCGCTGATGGTAGAGCTCCACCAAATCCATTGCAGGGTAACGCTTATCGTCTGCGAGTGTGGTGATCAGCCGGTCGCGTTCGACCCGCTGGACCGTCCGGGAACCGCGCGTGGCGGTGACGACGATATCCGCGTCGATGATGCGCACCGCAGTAGCACCGATGCGGGTGAGCCACGACCCGTCGCCGAGGCGGGCAAGGACCGGCATTTTGCGTTTGTGCTGGCCACGAATCAGCAGGTCTGCGCCGGTCACTGCGGGCAAGGTCGCGGCATGTCAACGCTGCGTCCCTATGGACGGGCAACCCCCGCATAATCAACCAACCCACCGCGACGAACGGCTCCGGCTGTCCGGCCTGTTCCCGAACTGCTCCACCGACCATCACCGCCTCGAAGGGGCTGACCGAGTGAGCGATGTGCTTGTCGCGCATATCGCAGATGAACTTGTGGACCTTGCGGGCGGCGCCGGGCTCATCCTGGGGAAGCTGTTCCAACACAGTCACATCCAGCTTCCCTCGAACACCGGTCCCGAAGCACCGGCTGTATGCGATCGCAGCTGAAGAGAAAAACGCTTGCCGCTCCACCCAGTGGTCTTCATCGTCGGGAGTCTCTAGCAGTCCTGCCAGTCGGTCGAAGCTTTCTGCGGCAAAGGTGAGATCCTCAACGAATCCCAGCAGGTCATAGAGCCTATCGACCTGCGCCACATCTTCGATATTCACGAGCTGGAAGGTTTCGCCTTCTCCTCCATCAACGCTCACGTCGAACTCCGTCCTCCTGGTTGCGATCGATAGCCGCTCGATGTAATCACGCCCCCTGACGAGCATCAGCTGACCGAGCGGTAGTCAGACCTCCGGATCGTCGAGATCCGCGAAACTACCCACGACCGACTCCACATGCGCGACGACTTCAGGTACCGCACCCAGTGCAATCTCACCGTTTCCGTTGGTGAACATAAGCTCCAACGTAGGGCGCGGTGGTTGATCCAAGGTCACCCCCTCTGACCATCGGACCGTCTGGAAGCTGTCGTCGTCTACTTTTCGGATGATCCCCACTTTGGCAACCAAATCGAAGCTGTTCGGCTTGAGGACGGGCCAAGGCCGAATCATCATGATCGTCAGACCTAGGTCGTCGGGTAGCTGGGGGAAGGTCGCCGACTGCGAGAATATTCCTGCCGTGACAAGGCTCAGCTCACGGTGTTTCGACGGGTTGTTGATCGCGTGAAGGGCGGGCAGGACGGTCTCAACCCCGTTCGCTTGGTTGAACGGCTGTGCCGCGTGTAGCCGTTCGATCGCGGCGGGCCACGCCGTCGGGATCTTCTTCACCTGTTTGCCGAAGGCGACCGGATCGACCGCGATCGGGAAATAGACCTGGTTCGCTTGCTTCCCGTCCCGTTCGCCACCTCCGGCGAGAAAGACCTGCCATGCCACGTAGTCCAGGGCGTCCCTCAAAGCGCCGAACACATCTCCGGCAATTAGGGACAGGTCTACGACTGGTTCCCTCTGCATCCCAGCGAACCACGAGTACTTGGCCAACTCGTCGTCTTTAATCTCGATCCTGAGCAAGCCGCGGTCGTTCTCCCACGCGTTGTACGCGTCGAGAAGTTCCTGCATACGCCGCTTCGCGTGCGCGACCTTCTTGTTCGCGTCGGTCCAATCCATCATTGCCAAGCCTCACCACTCTCTCGTTGTCGGATGCGAATCCTTCTCGCTAATCCGTCAACATGCACGAGGTTTTCGAGCACGAGTTGAGAGATCGAACACGCGGGTGAGAAAGCAGCAGAAGCCCCCATACAGCATCGACCGCAGTGCGGATCGCGCGAGCAAACTTCAGTTGGTCCGGCTACGAAACCCGCTCAGCGACTCTCGTGGCGAGCGATCACCCGGCGTGCTCGCTGCACATCCTTCTCACCGGAATAGTCCACGACCTCCCGGCCTCTGTCGCTGTACTCTCCTGCTCGGGCCGCAGCCACCAGGCTAGCGAGCTTCGCAGCGAACTCCTCTGCTTCTTCGAGGTTCATCGAGAGATGAACACTCGGCTCTTTGGGCTGGGTCTGGCCGAAGAGTTCGACGGTGATACTAGGATCCCAGCTCTTCCCGTCGTTGTCCTCATGCGGAGGAATCGAATACGCGTAGAAGTCCAAGGGACGGTTGACCGTAAACATTGCGTGCATGGCGGCAACTGTATCCAACCCCACCGACACAGCTAGGGTTTCGCAAACCTCCACACACTTACTGCGCGGCTTATCGGCCGCGTGACCCTGGACAGTGGTGGCCTGCATTGTGATCCCGCGCCCCTCGCACCTCAAGAGCGCCGATGGCGTCCCTGCGGGATCAGCTTCGCTGACTCGTGACCCGTGAGCCTCTGTGCGTGACGGGCGGGCCCTATGGGCAGGCGGGTCGCCAGCCCCGACGAGTGCAACCCGCCACCGAACAGGGCCAAGAACCCGCGCAGCCCCGAACATACGAAACCGGCGGACAGCCGAGGACCATCCGCCGGAATTGAGGCAGCAGGGAGACAGCGAGCGCATTGAGATCGGTTGGTATCCGATAACGCGGGATGCAAGATATTCGCATATCAGAAGTACTGCGAGGTATGGGAGATTGGGCCGGAACCGCGTTCGGGACGAAGTGCACGGAAGCCTGGTTGGCGCTGCAGCCCCTTTATAGTGGATCTCCATCCACGATGGTTTCGCCCGCAGCGAGGCGCGCTGACGTTGCGATCCGTAGTGCCATCTCGGCGAATTCGATCGCCTGCCCCGGTGTCGAGACCGATGTGTGGACTGCTTCGTTTCGAACGCGCACAAGGTATTTGCCAGCCTCTGCCTCGTTGGGAGTCAGCAATTCCTGTCGCACGCACGCCCTCAGCAGCTCGTTCAATCCACGTGGACGGTCCGAAGTATCGTCACGTCGAGCGAGGACTTCGCGCAGCGTTGTCTCAAGTCTGCCGCTTGCTAGAGCGATCGCCGCCGCCGGGGCGATAGTCGTGAGCTGCTCCACCTCGTCCAGGAACTGTGTCGAAGGTGGAGGAAGAGCGATCTGGTGTTCCGCAGAATCAGCCGGGCCGAGGGCCTCTTCAGCCTTCTGTAGGTCGGCATCCACCTTCCGCCTCAGCGACAGCCCGCCACTACCGATGGAAGCTTCTTCGACTCGGTCATCGAGCAGAATCTTAAACCGTGTGGCTATATCACCAAGCTGGCGACGAAAGACCACACCACCCGTGATCGCGACCGCCGGCCACGCAAGGTTGCCTGTCATCGCAGCAAGAAACGATAACCAATCCACGGCGGGATCGTACCCGGCCCGTATACCCGGCGACCCAACAATCAACTGCCGCTTGAGCATCCGACACCGAAGCGAACGGTCCAGCCTCGCTGATCTCGGGCCGGAAAGTGCCATGGAACCGTTCCACTTCCCGTTCTGATTCGGAGAACCCGGCTGCGTCAACTGATGCGCGATCCCATTCTTACGGCAGATCTTGTCGAACAGCACCTCATACCGGCTGAACCAATCGGTGAACTGCTTACCGTTATCGGTGATCACCTCCTCGGGCACCCCATACCGGGCCAACGCCTGCGCGAACGCCACACACACCGCGCGAGCAGTGGCCCGCTCGACAACCGAGGCCATCACACAGAACCGCGAATGATCATCGATACCGGTGACGATCTTCGCCTCCCGCACCTGCCCGGACACAGGATCGACCAGCTCGATACCACCGACGATGTCCACACCCCACAACTGCATCGGCCCCGGCCGCTCGAACCGAACAAACGACTCCCGGGGCCGCTTGGCCTGGCGCTGCCGCAACAAACCCTGCCTGGTCAGAATCCGGTCGATCGTCCGCTCCGACGGCACCGCGGTCCCCTCCAACTGCCACACCTGAGGTTTCCGCAATAGCTCCAACCGGATCCGGCGCGACCCCCACCGCGGATGCTGACGCCGCATCTCCGTCACCGCGACCTCCACCACCGGCGGCACCTGGTGCGGACACGACCGCGGTCGATGCGACCGATCCGCCAACTCACCCACCTGCTCGGACAAATACCGCCCCACCCACCGATGCACCGTCGACCGATGCACCCCGACCTGAGCCGCTACCTCACCAACCCCCGCACACGCCAACACCGCCCGAACCGCATCCAACCGCCGCTCCACAACCGACAACACAACGAGCGCCAATCCAGGCCTCCCACAGACGAAGACGCCCCACGGAGACGCCCCGACACAGAATGCCGATCACGACCATGTCGCACATCAACTGACGAATACCTGTCGCACATCAACCATCGGAGGACATTGCCCTTCGCGAGTTGTTGCCGAATTTCGCCGTATAGGAACAAGAGCGCCCCGGCGGCGCTGCGCGCCGCCGCCGCGCTGCGACGCGCAGCGCGGTTCCCTGAACGGCGGTCACCGCGGCGCGTCGGCGCGTCGGCGGCACACCGGCCGCCGGGGCGCATTCTGGTCCTGTTCGCATGTTCTGGCATCCGCTTTGGCGACGTGGCAGCACGCAGACTGTTCGACTCTGGCCGCTTTCGTTCATCGGGCAGTGCTGGGCACGACGCCAGCCGTCCCCGACTTGCTCTCCCGCAGCTCGCCCACGAATCGGCCGACATCGTTCGTGGGGCCTGGCCGTGGTCCCGCCAGCACGGTAACAACTCTCAACGTCTGCTCCGATAGTCCGGTCGTCCCGAGAATCCGGAGTAGGCAATTGAAGACCGTCAAGGTACTGCTGTTCATCTTGTTCTGGCCGTACGTGCTTATGTACTGGGGTGTTCGGTGGTGCCTGGCGCACCCCAAGGAGACCAAGCAGGCTTACCGATCGGTGGCCGCCCGTATCTACAGGTACCCGAAATTGATAGCGGGTGCTGGTGTCGTGGGTGGTGCGGCCATCTCGATCGGCAACGCGATCAACGGTCACCCCGAGAACATCAAGGCTGGCTCGATCCTGGCCGCAGTGGTCGTAACAGTGGTGGTGGTCGTTTGGTGGCTCGAACGAAGCAGGATCGCATCCGAGATCGCTTCCCGCGCTGACGCACAACACGCGGCCTACCTACGAGGAGAAGACATCGGCATTTACGGCGATGAAGGCCGTCCGCAGCTTTGAACCGTCGCGAACCGAGGTATCTCGTGGTGGCGGAACCCCTGCCTCCTCATGGCCCGATTGTCTGACCTCACTCGGCCGAGTCAAGGGAAAGAACGCCCTTGACACGACCTCCCTCAGCTCAGGATGGCCAGTATGAGGAAGCAGGGGAAGGGAAGTCGCCGGGCTTACCCTTCGGGATCGTCCCCTACCCTGGCGGTCGCGGTGAGGGTGAATTCCACTTTAAGGTGGACGCCGACGAAGATCTTGTCGAGGAATTGCAGAACGTATTGCTCTCGCGTGCTGTTCGCATCGAGATGCACTTCGACAATGCCTTCCTTTTTGGCTACCAGATCCGCGCCTGCTTGCAGGCCCAACGGACTCACCAGGATCCCCCCAGCTGCACCAAGGTCTCGGATTCGATAGGCAAACCCGCCGAGAGTGTCCTGATTTACCCGCTTTTTCGGGTATCGCTTGCACTCGACCAGGATGATTTGCTCGTCATCAAGCCTCACCCCTTTGGCGTCGACTTCCCAAGGAGTGCCTACCTCGCCGACGAGCCGCTGCTTCCCCTCAACCCGCGCAAGTCCGAGTTCACTGGCGAGCCTATCCAACAGGAACTCGGTCACTTCCTCGTAGTCTCGCCACCGCTTCGACTTCTCCACCATTCCCCCTTGAACAATGCGAACTGACGGACTCGGTGTCATCAGAGTGTCACAAGTACCGCGAACGTTCCCGGACAACCGGATACCGAATCACCACATCATGATCACCCGTTGACCGACCAAAGGCACCTGGAAATCGCCCGAGCCTGCCTCAGGAGCAGAAGGCTGAAAGAACAGTCGGGAACCCGGTCCCGCCCGATCGTTGCCAACTTCTACAACCGCGCTCCCTTTTCCAGGTTGCACTGGCGGCAGAGAATCTGCAGATTGTTCACGCTGGTGGCCCCGCCGCGGCTGAGTGGGATCACGTGGTCGAACTCCAGGTAGTGGATGGCTCCGCATTGGCAGCATTTGCCGCCGTCGCGTTGATATACCTCGGCTCTGACGTGCGGCGGGATTGAGCGGCTGTCGCGTTGCCCGGGTGCGAGGACCAAGCGTTTGGCGACGCGCAGCGCACCCTCGAGAACCGCGGCGACCCATTCGGGGTCGTGTACTTGGTAGGTACCGCCCCCGCGGGCGGTGGTCGCGGACACGATGACGTTGCCGTACTCACTGGTGACCGACACGATCTTTGCCCACGGGAGTTCGCTGCCCGCGCCGGAACCGACGAACCGAAGCTTCTTGTTGCTCGCGATGATTCGCCCCGGCGTGTGTTTGGGGCCGTTGGCTAGATACTTGACGTGCAAGGCGTCGGCATCGAGGTAGGTGAACTCGTCAGCTTCCAGGTGTACGCGCGGCGACTGCACCCGAGGCAGTTCCCCGGCCCGCACCTGCGTAAGGGATCGGCCGCGCAGCATCCGTCGGCGGAGCTCCTCGATATGGCGCTGTGCGGTGTTCAGGTTGGTCACTGCGCTCAGCGTGGCCACCGCACGTTCGAACTCGTTGAGTTCGCGTTCCTCGATCTGGCTGTCGGCGAACGCGAAAGTCACCACACGCTCGAGGTATGCAATTGCCAACGGTGTCAACGCTTCCCTGCCGGTATCCGCATGCACCTGGTGGAACATCAGCGAAACCCAAAGCGTGTCCCACTCCGGCCCGTGAGGTCCGGTTGTGGCAAGTACCTGCGATGCTTGGGCGCGCCAGCCCTGCATGATCTGCCGAACATCGTTCTCACACCAGCGGCACGGCCGAGTCCCGCGAAAGCGAGACTGCTGGACAGGACGCCCGCATCGTTCGCATACTCCTTGTCCAGCGGGAAATATCTGGCGACGGTCCTCGCTCAAGCCCTCCTGCCACCATCGCTGCCAGCCAGGGCGGTCCGGGTCGGCGTACCAGCCGGGTTGCATATTCGGCTGAGCGGAATGCGCGCTCGAGGAGGCTGTAGCTGACGCCCGGGCGTGCTGGGTATGCGTGACAGACGCCGCCAGACCCGGCGCGGGTGCAGGAGCAGGCGGCGGTTCGGGCTCGTCGTCAACCTGCACACCGAACTCCTGAGCAAGTCCACGCAGACCGCTGCTCCATCCCTGTACCACGCAGCGGAACTTCCACGCTCCGTCTCGCCGGTAGAACTCGCCCAGGACGATCGCGGTCACGGCTTCGGTCTGGTTCACATCGAACGAGAGAGACACATTTCCGCTGCCTTGCTCTCGTACGGATACGGTGAGTCCAGAGGTATCGCGAAACGATCCTTCTTCAACCGATCCGGTGATCACGATCCGCGAAATCTCCGGCTCGACTTCAGCGAGTGCGACGGTCACATCTGCACGAGCCGTCGCCCCCTCGGTGAGCGACACCGCTCCAGAGGGATGACGGGGTGCGTTGTAGAACACGAAGTCGTTGTCGTCGCGGATTTTGCCTGTCTCGGTGACCAGGAGTGCCTGCGGATCGACCGCATGTTCCGCGGACCAGGTGAGTGTGACGGCCATCTCCGATGTGGGTACGGACGCGTTGGCTCCCGGTGTCAGCTTCATGTATTCGCGCCTATCACGCCAGTAATTGATCTTGGCTCGACCACGATGCCCCCTCCTCCAGCCCTGAACGCTGCCTCACCATATCGACCCGCTCATGGGATCGTTACAGAGTTTGCCCATGACGTCAGGGAACAATGAAGGGCGTCGCGGCTCCCTGCTTGAGCAGCATTTTTTCGCGGGACCATTACGGGACCACACGCTGTACGCGACCACGAACATTGACGACGTAGGCGACCCCTGGCGCACACCGCGATATGCCGCCTGACCTGGCCGATCAGCACAAGCCCCGACCGCTTACTGACACTGGTGAAAGTCACCATGTTCGGGACCCTGCGCGCGTATGACGCACGGACCGGTCGCCGCGTAGACGAGCCGGTCTCAGATCCGGCGAACCTCGATTTCGCTCGGAGGCCGAGCCCTTGCAGCGGTCGCGAATCGGTTCGGAAGACTTCGGCTGCTCGATCCGGTAAGGATGGAACTGCTCGGCTCCGAACTCAGAGGACACGACGGCACAGTCCAGGCAGCTGTCCTGGTCGCGCAAGAGCAAGAGCGCAATTTGCTGGCAACCACAGGAACGGATCGGACGGTAAGACTGTGGAGCCTGCGGGAAGCGCTGGGCGTTCGGCCGGGATTGCAACAGCCAGTGCCGCGAGTGGACATTGGACAGATCCGTTTCGGAGATGCCGCAGCCCAAATCATAGGTAAGCGAGGAATCTTCGGGGCGACCTCGACCCGCAGCCTGCCGCTGGATGTCACATCGGACGCAAAGTGGCAGCACTTTGCCGACATGGCCGTGATTTCCGGCTTCAATGGCCGAAAGTTGGTGGCCGCCGGTACCGATCAGGGCTATGCCCACATGTTCGACGCTGCCACTGGCGCTGTGGTGGGGCCGCGGCTTCAGGTCCTCGAAAGGTCACTGTGGCGTCTGGCCCGCGTGCCGACGAGGGGCGGTGACATGATGGCCACCTACAGCGGCATCTACGGTGAGGACGGGTGGGATAGCGAGGGTCGGCAGCTGTGGGATCCACACTCCCGTCAGCGGGTCGGTTCGCGCGTGGGTTTTCCAACCGAACTGCTCGATCTCGGTGTGGGCACTGCGTTTCGGTCAGCAGACGGGCGTCGAATCGTCGTGGCAGGACTGGTACACGGCTTCGCCCGCTGCTGGGACCTCGACACCCACCGGCCCCTGACGCCGAAGCTACCGGTAGACGTTAGAGCCGTAACTCCAGTCGAATTGGCCGACGGTTCAACCGTTCTTGCCACAGGCGACGTGAACGGCCTGATCATTTTGTGGAACCCACTGCCAGGAGCGCGGATCGCGAAACTCGGCAAGCACGACGGCGTCGTCCGTGCGCTGGCAACCATAGGAGAGCCAGGAGGTGCACGTGTGGTCGTCTCCTACGGTGACGACGACACGCTTCGAGTCTGGGATCCGACCACCCGCACCCAACACCATCGCCTCGTGCTGGGCATCGCGGTGCGGTGCGCGCGCTCGCCGCCGGATCGCGGCTGTTCCTAGCCGACAACTTCGGGTTGCTTGCGTTGGAGTTGAATCAGGACCTTGCCCACTGAAAACGAGTACTGTGCAGGTCCGAGGCATGATCCAGCGTGCCAAGAAGGTGCCAAGACCGACGCATACGAGCTGGACTCAGCCGGACACGCCGGACATGATCATGCCTCTGACCTGGACAGGACAGACTCAGCAGGACTGCCCAGTACGGAAAACAGCACTCTGGGGGTCAGGTGGTCGCAGGTTCAAATCCTGTCAGCCCGACAGACAAAACCCCTTCCGACCAGCGTCGGAAGGGGTTTCTGCTTTCCGCGACACGCCGTGGCATTTGAACCGAGCCAGTCAAAGTCTCATACTTTCGGACTCTGCCCGCGGGCCCACGCCTCGAGCACGGCCCGGTTGTCGGGCACCGTCTCGGGCACGTCGATGTAGTGGGTCTTGGCGACCTCGCGGGTGTTGCCGAGTTGACGGGCGGCGCGTTCGGGGTCGCCGGAGGCGTGATCGACCGCGATGGCCACGCCTTTGCGGAAGGTGCGTGGGGTGACCCAGGCGAAGTCCTCGCCCCGGGCGGCCCGCCAGATGCGCCCGAAGTTATTCGGGTTGCGCACCGAGCCGTTGCGGGCTGGGAACAGCAACCGGTCCGGGTTGGGGCGCGCGGTGACCTCGAGGTCCTTGATCGCCTCGCGGACCGCTTCGACGGTGTGCTCGGGCAACAGGATCCGCCGCCACCCGTTCTCGGATTTCGGTGCCGGTTTGCGCACCCAGCCGCCGGCACCGGCGCCCTTGATCTCCACCAGGGTTCCGGTCACATCGAGATAGGGGTCGCTGGCATCGAGATCGATATCGTCCAGGAGCAGTGCGAACACCTCATGCGGACGCATCCCGGTCCCGGTGATCACATCCACCACCCACACCACCGTCCAGTCCCGGGCGGGACCGCTGGTGTAGGCGGGAGTGCCCGGAATGGCCTCCCCTCGTGCCCACGCCCGCACCTGGGCTCGAAACGCCGGGAGCGCGGCGTGGTCCTGTACCTTGCCGCGGGCCGGGTTCCGGCGCCGGACGAAGGCGCCGACCCCGTCTACGGGGTTGGTTTCCAGCGCACCGTGGCGGACCGCGATCTGCATCATCGCGCGCAGGATGATTTTGTGCTGCTTGGCTTTCCGTCGCAGCCCGAGCGCGACCAGTCGTTTGAGGTGTCGGTCGATCTCCCCGGAAGTGGCCTGCCAGATCTGCATATTCCCGACCGAGTTCTCGATCTTGATCGTGGCCTTGTTGGCGCGTCGGTCGGTGGAGACGAAGATCTCGCGACGATAGTCCTCGACGTTGCCTTCGGTGTAGGCGTCGTCGTTGCCCAACTCGACCAGCAGTTCCGCGGCCAGATCGATCAGCTTGGTCGTACGAGTGATCCGCCCGTAGCCGATCTGCTCGCGATGATCACGCATCGCCTCGGCCAAACGATTCCGCGCTTCGTCCGGACTTACCCCGACGCGTTCGAGCTGCACCCGACCGGCAGCGCCGTAGTAGTACACCGTGGTGCGCCACCGCCCATTGCGCTGCTTCTTCGGCTTGGTCGGCACCCCGAAAGTACCGACCGGCTTCGGCAACCTACCGCCCATCACACCCTTCCCGACATTCTGATTGCTACTGATTCACTGGTGCACAGCCAGGCTCTCGAAAGAATTCACATACGCGTCATGCGCTTCGCCTCGAGATCGGTCTGCGCGAGAATCTTGGGCAGAGCCATCCGCTGACCGCAAGAGCCGAAAGATAGCTGAGAATTAACTATCGGTGTCCGCATCTCCACCGGAAGCTGGTGAAGCCTCGCCGTACCGACTGTTTCGGCTCAGCCGTGCATCGGTCGGGTGGGGCCCGTTCCGCCGCCTCGGTCGAGTTGTTCTTGTTCCCAGGCGAGCAGATCGCTGAGCCGATACCGGCGGTACCGGCCCATCCGGGCGAAGCGCGGCCCGCGACCGGCGCTGGCCCACGACGCCAGCGTCTTCAGCGGGATCTTCAACCGTTGGGAGACTTCGAGTGAACTCAGCCAGACTTCGTCACCGGACATCGCGGGCCCGATCCGTCGACGTGGCGTCAGGGGCGATGCCCCCCGATTGGGAAGCGCGGTGCGGTGGGGGTTTTTGCGGCATGGGTAAGCACCTCTCTCGGATCCTTCCCTGCGCCAACGTACCCACCCTCCATTGAACACCAAGATCGGCGGCCACCGCCACGTCCCACTGGGGGGACGGCGCTGCACGGTTCCTGGGTCGCGGCGCGACAGTCGGTCTGTTGCGTTGCGGCACAACGACAATGGGCGGGCTGAGCGAGGTGGCGGTGTCGCTGTCATGGCGAGGGGAAGCGAGCTGCTCCGACTGGTTCCGGGCGGCTAGATCATTCGACGCGAAGATGAACGCCGCCGGAGGGGGCCAGCTGACAGTGGTACGTCCTCGCCTGGAATCCGTTGGCCCGAACACAGATAGGGCTGTGGTGATTGGCGGCCGGGCTGTGCTGGAAGGGCCGATGGGGAGCGGATGCATGGGTTACTCACTTTTGAGCCGGTCCGCGAGTCTTCCCCGACCTCCATGAAACCCTAAATCCCACATTTGCGCCACCTGATGTTGCGTCGGTGGACGGCTTTCACGTGTGCGCCAGCCATTCATGCTCGGTCGAACAACTGGAGAGCATGAGGTTGCCCGTCGACCGGAGCTGGCGCACGATGTGATCAAGGATGATCGCGGAACGAAGGTATCGGTTATCGGAGCCGAGAACGTCACGGTGAACTCGAAGACGCGGTCGCGTCCGGTAGGTGGGGTTCGGGACTGCGCTGAAAGTTCGAGTGCCACAGTCGCATCGAGGTGAAGGCACTTTGTCTGTATGCAGGATATGTTGAGGGGCAAGGGAAGTGCGCAGAACTGGAGCGAATTGACACGCTGGCGCTGGACCACGCTCTGCATCCGTTCGGGGCCCTGTGTGGTGGCGACCAATCCGCTTCTGCCTCATCGTCGCGGTGTTTAGCCGCTCGCGGCCCTGTGCCGAGGGATCGGAGGCCGTGCCCGGCTAGCTCGTTGGTGAGTTCCTCGGATAATCCAGCAGAGCCTGCCAGGCTGGTTTCCATGGGAAGAGTGGGATCTGGCTCGCGCCGTTCCCTGGCTCGTGGGGTTGCTTGGTCACCATGGTCACGCCCCATCCGGACAACTTTTCGATCGCGTCCTGGATTGCGGGAAAACTGAGGTGAGCTCGATTGGAGAACGGCACAGCAACGACGGGCAGCCCCTTGCCGACAGCCTCTACCAGCAGGCCGAGAACGAGGGTGTCGGAGATTCCAGCTGCCCATTTGGCCAACGAATTGGCGGTGATCGGTGCTGCGATCATGGCATCAGCGGGTGGGAGTACGTCAGGCGTGCCGGGTTCTTTGTATTGGCTACGCACGGGGTGTCCCGTCTTCGCGGCCAAGGCGTCGGCGTCGATGAATCGAAGGCCGTATGGAGATGCGATGACGCATACATCCCACCCATTCGCTTGGGCCAAGTCGACTAACGTGCTCACCTCGTGAGCGGCCGGAGATCCGGTGACGATGGCGTACAGGACGGGATTTCCCTCGTCGTTCATCGCTCCATCGTGTCAGCCTGCTCGCAATCGCGGCTGCGTGCGGGGTGGCTACGTTGGAAGGGCGCCGACCCGTTGTGCAAGGCGGCCCAAGTCGCCGGTGGTCGGGTCGCGGCGGGACCTACGTATCATGTGCCCGACCACCACGCGGACGATGTTCATGCATCGAACATGCTGCGGTGCAACATGTTCTGCCCGCGCAGGATCGTTGGCGGTTGGCGCTGCGACATGGGCCAACTCGAGCACCTGGTCGAGGGGCAGCGCATCTCCTGACTCACCGGGCTTCAGGGTCCTGGTTGACGTTCTACCCGATGGCCTCCTTGGGTTGCTCGTCTTTGCCGCGTGGACGTTTGTTGGGCCGGTAGGACGGGCCGTTCATGAACGCCTGGTGGCTGGTGTTGATCAACCGGTCCAGCAGGGACTCGACATCCGGAGTATGCGCCGAAGGATCCGGCGGATCGGCTCGAGTATCGGCCGGGTGATCAGGCGCAGTGTGATCTGTGGTTCCCGCCGACGCGGATCCTGCTGGGTGCTGGGCAGGTTGGGGCGCCGCCGGTGCTGGTGAAGTCCGGCTCGCGTCGGCTGCATACACTGCTGCCGTCTCAGCACGTCTGTTGGCCGGGCGAGGAGACTGTCGGTATGCCGATGGTGTTGCACTGCGCCGATCCACCGCTGGAAAGCCGACCTTGAGCAACAGGGTGATTCACGCGAGACGTGGGGGAGGATGTTGATGGATCTGAGCGCTCTGCGGGCGGCGCTGGAGATGCCGTTCATGGCTTTGGGCGACACGCACAAGATGATGACGCTCGAGTACGACAGGTTGGGGCTGACCGAGCCACCGCTGCAGCCTGAGGAGGAAGGGCGCTCCAAGGCGCAGCGGGCCAAGGCGTTATGGAAATCTCTGCGCGATGACGAACTCAAGTATCTCGCTGCGCAGCTGTTGGCCGACGGAACGCTGACCGCTGGGCAGCGGAACACGATCGAAGACATCCTGTGGGCCGATATCCCAGTGGCCAGCATTCCGAAACGGGTGCGACGCGAGATCGCCGCGGACCTAGTCCTCGAAGATCTGACCACGGTGGCCCGAGATCGGTTCGACGCGATGCTGGAACGGCTGTGGGACCTCGGCCCGACCGAACTGTTCGGGGAGATCTTCAGCGAGAGCCCGCGCTTCGGGGCGCCGACATTGCGGCAGCAGATCCGCCAGCATGTTCACCGCAACCCCGGGGACTGGACCGGCGAGGAGTTCTTCGACAAGCTCGGAGCCATTGACGCCTCGGACCGGAGATTCAACCTGTTCCTTGAGGCATTGGTGTCCCACCACGTGGTTCCCAAAGAGCCGGTGCAAAGGGCAACGGTCGAGGTCATCAACCGCCACCTGCGTGGAGAACGCCTCGAATTGCGGGAAATCGCGTCTAAGGATGGATATCCGGTCTTCGAGGTGATGTCGATCATCGATGGTCCGCAGTCGAAGCCGAAGAACATCATCTTCGCCTCCACGGCGAAGCCGGATCTGCGGCTGGTGAATGCGCTGGACAATCAGCTCGAACTCATGAACGAGGACGACGTCCTTGTCTACGACGAGCCGATACCGCGGCATGGGCTTCGCTGGAGCGATCTTCAATCCTGGTGGCAGCGCAACCATCCAGAGCAAGACGATGATCAGGCGAAACGACAGCTGTACAACAGGCTCCTGCGATGCCTGCCCGAGAACTCATCACCACAGGAGAACCTGTTCAAGTTGTACTACGAAATCCACCGCGAATCGGTCTACAACCTTCCTGCTCTCCTACCCGAGATTTGGCTGTACTGGGATCCGAAGACGGCGAAACAACGCGGACCGGACGCGCTCCTCAAATTCCGGATGGATTTCCTGCTCCTGCTGCCCGACCGCCGCATCGTCCTTGAGGTCGATGGTGCGAACCACTACACGGATTCCGCGGGCAGGCCGAGCCCGCAGGAGTACGCGAAGAACGCGAAAGCCGACCGAATCATGAAATTGAGCGGCTACGACGTATTCCGGTTCGGGGGTGCCGAATTATGCGAAGTTCAGCGAGCCGAAATCGAGCTCACCGCGTTCTTTCGGGAACTCTTTGCGAAGTACGAGGTTACGACCGAACCGTGAGTTAGAGGAAGGCGAAGTTCGGTTGATTGCCCGTTCGATCCCAATAGGTCGGACAACAACTGTTCACATCTCGGTCGACACGTTGATTCGAATTCGATAGGAGGCTTCAACCGCCTGCCTCGGCTACACCCGTCCGCGACCCGCTGCAACGGCGTAGCCTGCCGCCGCGACATCTGAAAGAGCCAGTCGGAACGCGGAGATGTCGAACAAGGGCCGGGGGTATGTGCGCTGGGCAACCTGGACCGTCTACAGCGCTTCCGCGCGGACTGCACTCGGCCCTGTCGCCGCCGAAGCGGGCAGGGTCGGACACTGCACTCGGCAATTCGGTTCGTAGGCCGGCGCACCGATCGGGCCGGAAGAAGATGCCATCGTCGGAGGAAAGCATCGCCGACTTGTTCGAGACCAGTTGGGCGGTTATTGGGCCTGAACAGCGATTCGGCGTACAGTCCGGACACGATCGTGGCGTCGTCTCGGGTCAGAAGCAGGGGGAACGGGTGTGTCCGCAACGCTGGTTGTTCATCTCGCAGTTGCGACGGGATGGCGATGACAACGACGACGACTCCCGTGAAGCTGATCGAGGACTCACTATCCGACATTTCCCGATATGTGCTGGTCCGGGAGGTTGCCGGTGCCTCCACTCATACAGCGATAGTCGCGGAGGGCCTCGAATTGCCTGCCGTTACCTTGGCGTTGGGGCGGTACCTGGTGGCAGCGCTGGCCGGAGTGATCGACCTGGACGCGAGTTTGTCGACTGAACTATTGGGGCAAGGGATAGACGCACGGATGGAGTTGGCGGCAACCGTATCGAGGTTGGTCGGCGACACCAATATCTTTGTGGATGCCGCTGCGGAGAAGTTTCGGGATACGCAGCGTAATGCATGGATAGCTGAGGGCGTTGCTCATGCGCTGTTGGTGGTCCGGGCGCTATATGATTCCGCACTCCTGGTAGGTCCGGTGCACGCGCTCAAGGCACAGCATAGTCGGCCCAGCCAGCAGGGGCTGGATCTGGTTGCCATCTATAGTGACAATGCAGAACTGATGGTTGCGATCGGGGAGAGTAAAGCCTCTCGCTCCGGTGGTAGCGCCCAGTTGACTGAAGCTGCAAGTATGTTTCGGCAAATCGACAACGATGAATACGGGCCCGAATTGCGATCAGAACTCTTGGCTCTCCGTAAATTCTTGAGCGGTGATCTGGTGAACCAGGTGACATCATCACTCTGGTTGGAAAAGAAGTGCTACGTACCGGTGATCGTTCATGAAAGAGAATTCGATGTTGTTGGTGATCGGCCGTCGCTCGGCGCTCTGAAACCGCCTCTGGCACGGCGTCGGCTGGTGGCGTTGCGGCTCGTCGATTTCCACGCGTTTTTCGACTCGATAGCTGACGCCATGCGCGCGGGAATATCCGAGGTTGTCCTCTAGTGTTCAACCGCGGAGTAGACGAGCTGCTACGAGCTCTGCCTCGATTGGGTGACCTCGACGCGGACCACATACGTCGGATGCTGACTCGTGCATGGCTTGAAGCTGTCGATCGTCGTGATCTAGGCGGTGACGGCGTCGGGGGTGCACAGCTGCTTGGTGATCTTCGCCGGCTGGCGACCGCGCTGGAGGTGCACTCCATCCTCTCGGACGAGACCGACGCTGGGACCCGGAGAGCATGTGCTTTCGTGGCGGCGGAGGCCCTCGAAGTGACGGGCGAAGTCGTGGCGTTGTCTCCCGAACCACCCCGGCCGTGGCTGTTCGGCACCAACGTGCGGTTCGAACGAGTCGAAGCAGGACTGCTTTATCTGATTGCAGGATTCGATGCGAACGCAGCATTGATAGGCACGGACATCGACCTTCAGTCTGGAGGGAACGAGCCCGCCTCCGAGCGCGCAATCTCTTCCTGGACTCTTGCTAGCATCCGCGCGCTGCTCTTGCTTGAGCTGCCTTCTGGCGAGGCTCAGCCTCCTCCTCCGTCTCCTGACCTGACACTACATTATCGCCTTCGGCATGCGATCCTGGCGCGACTCGGAGAAGCCGTCAGGTCACATCTGCGCTGGCTGATGTTCATCACTGAAGACGCGACTGCCGGAATCCGCAGCATCCGGGGACTTATCGCGGAGATGGAGCGCCGCGACGCGGGGACCAATGCTGGTGTTACCTACACGGATCTGCACCATCTCGCATTGTTGCTGGCCTCAGGACTAGAGGGCACGGCAGACCGCGCGTTGCGGATCGTGTCGCCACCACCTGACGACGACGGTCGATTCGTGCAATTTCAGCGCCACCGGTCATGGGACCGGCCCCTTCTGTGGCCTGCCGCAGCTGCATACGCGGAGGCTGCGTTGCCAGGACCCCACGCGCACGCCGTTGTGTCGGTACCGACAGGTGCTGGCAAATCCGCAGTCGCCGAACTTGCGATCGCACAGGCAGTACGCGACGGCTGGGTGCTCTACCTATCGCCGACGAACGCTCTCGCAGGGCAGATCCGGCGACAACTCAACGAGGTCGTCGGCGCGCTTCCAGGCGTGTCGGTGCGCGAATTCGTCGGGGGAATGGAGTACACAGACCTCGAAGACGAAGCCCTTGGTGTGGTCGGCGAGAGCCAGATCCTGGTGATGACCCCCGAGAAGTGCTCCCTCGCGCTTCGTCAGGACCCTGAAGCCTTCGAACGAATGACACTGTGTGTGGTCGACGAGGCCCACTCACTGGGTGAGTCGGGTCCGCGGGCGGTCGTAGCCGAACTGGTGGTGTCGGAAGTCCTGTTCCGGGCGCGACAGGCGCGCGTTCTGATGCTGTCGGCGCTATTGGCGAACCCAGCCGACATCGCCGACTGGCTTCGGGACACGACCGGCATCAATGCCCATGTTGTGGACACACCATGGCGGCCGACGCGAACCTTGCGGGCAATTGTCGGATTGGACGAGAACCGGTATCGAGCAGTCAGGCAAGAAGCCGTACTGGCGGCGCAGAATTTACCTGCGCATCGAAAGAACGTGCCGTTCGAAGCGCCGTTGGCATTGTTTGCAGGTTTGCAGGGAGCCTGGCAGACTTCAGAATCGGTCGATTTCGCTTTCGCACCAACCTCCGTACGAGTGCCGCTAAAATACCATCGCGACAACCAGGTTGATCTCTCTGGATACCTCAATCCGACCGTCCAAGCATTGGTGCAGAGCCTGGGCCAACAAGACCATCGAGTCCTTGCATTCCTACCTTCGAACAAACACTATTGTTTCCTCGCCGCCCGAGAGATGTCCGGATTCGCGGGGGATGAATCTGTCGAACTCACCGATGACATCAACGCACTGTTGGTGCTCGCCGAAGCGGAACTCGGCGGACCGACTGCCCTGCGACAGGCATTGATTAAACGCCTCGCCGTCCACACCAGCGCAATGTTGGCAGAAGAGCGCCGAGCAAGTGAACTCGCCTTCGAGCAAGGAATTGCGCGCACGATGTTCGCCACAGGAACCATGGCCCAAGGGCTCAACCTCCCCGCGACAGCAGTCGTCATCGGAGGCACGAAGATCGGATGGGACCGGACAGCGACCAGCCAGGAGGAGAAGCAACGAGCACGGGCCCAGCTGCTGAACGCGATAGGTCGCGCAGGACGAGCGAACGTCGCACCACGCTCGATGGCTATCGTGGTGCCAGACAAAGCGATCGCACTCGAGACGAGCACGCAGGTCGCCAGCACGGTCAATAGGGTGGAATTCCTTCGAGAGGAAGACGCTTCGACGGAGATAGCGAGCCAACTCCGTGGACTGATCGAGCATGCGATGAACCAGACCCTGGATGTCGACAGTATGACCAGGACCGAACAGACCGCCTTCGCGTTCTTGTCTTATGCCGCCGAAGGAAATACTGCCGAGGGAGTGCTTCGCCATAGCTGGGCCGTTCACAGTGCAGGCGCCACCGCGGTAGCGGCGCAGCTCGGCCGAACGCTCAACCACGTTGGCGGAGTTTTTCTCAACAGCAGATCAGCGCCCGCCTGGGTAGCCCTTGCCGCACACCGCTCCGGCATCGCACTACCCGACGCGGCAAGTCTGCACCGACTGCTCAGGCAGTACCTGATCGAAAACCCGCCCCCGCGCACTATCCAAGAGTGGGCGAGAACATTGCTGGTAGTGCTGTACAAGCTAGACATCGACGAACTCAAACGAATACTTCTGCCACGACCGTTCGAGTAAACAAATGTTGCACCTATCTGGTCGGACCAAGCCGCCGACCGGAGACCAGGCTGGGTAGCATTGAAATCGACTCTGGAGGCATGGTTCGAGGGAAAGCCGTTGATCGACGTCGCGCAACATACCGAGCGGAAAGATCCTCAAGGCAAATTCGAACGTGGGCTGCAGGACCCGTTGCCACGAACGCTGCGCGTTGTCACCGAAGGGTTCGGATTTGGTTTAGCCATCGTGGCCGGTGCCCTCGGCGCGATAGTGGCTGCTGGCCGTGAGAGCGAACCCGAGGCTATATGGGACCTTCCCGACGACAGCGCACGTATGCTCGCACTGCTACCGCTTGCGATCCGATATGGCGCTGGTACGCCAAGCACGATCGCCTGGATGCGAGCGGGGGCGAGACCTCGGGTTGTCGCCCACCTGTTGGATCGTCTCGTCGGTGCACCAATTGGCCTGGACGACAAGGCACTCCACACCTGGGCTCGCGTGCAGCTCAGAAACATCGCCACTCGACAAATCGAGCCAGCCACCACCGATGAGGAGCGCGCGTTAGTCAATGCGATGGTCGTCAGCGGCGCGGCCATCTGACCGGGCCAGCTCCTCGCGTGACGCTCGCTCAGTTCGATCCTATTGAACGTTCTGCGGTGCGGCCGCCGTCAGCAACCACTGCCTGGTGGCGTCGGTGTAGCGGCGAATGCTCTTCCAGCCCCGCGATGCTGGGTCTGCAGCATCCTGATCAGTCGCTGCCGGACCGACTGCGGCAGCGTGGTGAGCCGGTGTTTGGCCACGTCATGCTTGAAGTACTACAGCGGGACGCCGTCGGCCATCCAGAGCACAGCGGTTGCGGATACCGCCAGCGTTATGACACACACGACCATTCGCCATGTGCTCCCCTAGTCCTTGATCGCCCGACGGACGGTCTTCCGATTTCGGCCCACATCGTCGTCTCCCTGTGTATGGACTCCAGCGCTGTCGGCGCCATCTTACCGACCAGAGAGCACGGCGGTGGCCGTGTCCAAAACCGTTCGGACATCGAAAGTCTCGGAATGCAGGTCAGCGCACATCTAGAATCTTGTCTCGGACGGCTGGACACTCGCCGGACAGCACCGTTCACACCTACGGAGGGGGTAAGTGGCAACCGCAGTCGGCCGCTCAGCCGTCACTCACGATGATCTGGCTCTCGTGCGGAACTTTGAAGAGCTGGGGCGTCTGATCAGACGAGCTTTGGCTCACTCGGGCCTTTCGTACCGTGAAGTCGAGAAGACCGCGGACCGGATAACGCCGAGAGCGGTGGGCGGCACATCACGTTGAAGAAATCCGCCGTCGGAGACATGTGCTGGGGCGTGGGATCAGCGAGGATCGCATTTGTCTGCTGCTGTTCGCCTGTCAGATTCCGCGAGAACAGCTGCCCGAGTGGTGGGCGGCATTCCGGAGCGCGACCGGGCAGGCGGTCCATCCGATGTCGACGGTGTTCGGAAAGATTCCGGACGAACCCTGCACTACGTTGCTCGTACTCAGCTTCGCGAAATCCGGGAGGGGCTGAACCATGCGAAAGTCGTGACAATCGTGACGGGGATGCGTGGCGCCGGAAAGACACAACTAGTGGCCGCGTGTGCCCGAGAGGCGGTCGAGTCGCGCTCCGGAGTGGTGGCATGGGTGAATGCCGAAACGGTCGATACTCTGACTGGTGACTTCGCCGAAATGCCTATACGCCTGGGAATCTCGGAGGCCGGGTCCGACGCTGCGGCATCCGCAGGCCGTCTGCGCGATCACCTGTCCGCGCGTTCGAGCACTGGACTACTGGTCCTTGACAATGCCTCGAACGTCGATGATCTTCGGCCGTTCATCCCGTCCGGTGGTGGGATACCCGTAATCGTCACCACGACGAACCGCGCATTCTGCCTCCTGGGTGTGACCGTGGATGCTGCGAACGGGTTCACCCGAGCGGAGTCCGTCCGGTATTTGCGTGAGGCACCCGACATCGATGATCAGGCGGGCGCCGATCTACTGGCAGCAGAGCTAGGCGACCTGCCGCTGGCGTTATCTGCGGCCACTGCCACGATCAAGTCTCGGCACCTGGCGTACTCGCGCTACTTGGAACCACCCTCACGGCCGGTCGTGGTCCGGCGGTATCGGAACGAACTCACCGGGTTGCCTTTGACATTGGGCCGAGCGGAAATCTCTAGCGGACTGCGCGGGCCTCGGCACAGGTAAGACAGTTCACCCGTTTACTGCTGTTCGGATCGGCGACAAAGTCGTGGTCAAACAGCTTACGGTGACCCCTGTTGCGCTCGCACGCTCGGCAGTTCCGCCACCCATTCTTAAGTCTCGTATTCTCCGGCGTGAACTCGTGCCCGGCTGGACAAAACTGCGACACTGCATGTTTCGTCTCAAAACATTCGAGACAACGCCGTACAGTCGTCGGGTTGCTCCGGTCAATCACATACTGGTGCCCGTGTTTCGGGACGTGATCGACGTTGAGACGGCACAGCACACAATTGCGCCACCCCTTCGCGGTGTACTCGGTTGTCGATTCAGTGAACTCGTGACCATTGATGCAGTGCGTCGGGGGCGGGTTCAACTGGCGGCATGTGAGGCACCGCCTCTTCTTGACCGGGCCGTCCGGGTCCGGCACAAACGAATGCCCAAACTGCGGGATATGCGTCCGGTCCCAGATACATTGTTGGCAATACCGTTTGCCGTCACTGCCGATCTGCTTGTTCTCGGGGGTGTATTCGTGCCCAGCTGGGCAGAATTGCGGCGTTGACTCCTCTCGCTGTCGACAGACCAGGCAGCGGCGGCGCAGCTCGCTCAGGTTCTCGGGATCATCGACAAACGAGTGCCCATGCTTCTCAACGTGGTAGCGGTCAGTATTGCACTGATTGCACCGACGGTGCCCCTCCAAGCTGTAGTACGTGTTTTCCTCGTCGTAGGGGTGGCCCGCTGGGCAGGTGAGAATGACCGTCGCCGCGCGTCGAAGGTTCTCGCCAATGGTCACAGCCTCAAGATGGTTCGGGTTGCAGCACAACGGGACTCCACACAAGTGGTCAATTGTGAGGTTACGTGCCGACCCCTCGCCGTTTGCTAGCTCATAGGCGAGGCGGTGAACCTGCATGACTCGGCCCTTCCGCTTCTGGCCCGGCACCCGAATGTACATGCGGCCATATCCCAATTTGTTCTTGGAACCCGTCCAAACATGGCAGTCGTCGGTCAACGCATGAAAAGTCTTACCTCGTTCCGAGACGGGTTGAGGTACGAGCCCCTTCTTCAATTTCACCTCGGCAGAAGCCGAAACCCCGCTCATCACGCCGTGGCCATCGAGGTATGCCAGCGCGACTGCAACGCTTGCCGCAACCGTGAGCAATTCACCGCACCCACAGCCGCACTTGACTTTGTTCGGATCGCCGTATCGCCTCAACCGCCGGAGATGCGCCTGGCACAGCCCGTGCGCCGCGACGGGGCGCGGACACCCTTCGAGATCACACTGATGACCGCCGACTAAGAGCGTGTCTCACGTGGATCTGGGTCTGATCCTGTGATCATGTTGTGGTGGACGAACTTTCGCGGCGCCTGGTGCCGGATGAGTTGTGGGCGTTGACTGAACCGCTGATTCCGCGGTTCGAGGCGCGCCCGCAGGGTGGGGGTACCGCGCCGATGGATGATCGGGCGGTGTTCACCGCGATAGTGTTCGTGCTGACCAGCGGATGCGCTTGGCGGTATCTGCCACCGTCGTTCGGGGTCACGGTGCCCACCGCGCATCGCCGGTTCACGGCGTGGACCGAGGCCGGTCTGTGGCGGCGCCTGCATCGGGCGGTCCTCGACGAACTGGGCAGCCAAGGCTTGATCGACTGGTCACGCGCGGTCCTGGACGGGGCATCGGTCAGGGCGAAAAAGGGGATCCATGACCGGCCCGAACCCCGTCGACCGGGGCAAGGCCGGCTCGAAGATCCACGTGATGTCCGACCGTGCCGGCCTGCCGCTGTCGGTGGCGATATCGGCCGCCAACACCAACGACGCCGACGCGCTCAAACCTCTCGTCAAAGCCGTCCCCGCGATCAAGTCCCGACGCGGACCGCGGCGACGCAAACCCACCAAACTGCACGCCGACAAGGCATACGACCATGTCGAACTACGAAAATGGGTGCGAGACAGGGGAATTACCGTCCGCATCGCTCGCAAGGGCATCGAATCCAGCAAGAAACTCGGCCGCCACCGTTGGGTCATCGAACGGTCGATC
Source organism: Nocardia pseudovaccinii (assembly GCF_050942345.1). Lineage (NCBI taxonomy): Bacteria > Bacillati > Actinomycetota > Actinomycetes > Mycobacteriales > Nocardiaceae > Nocardia > Nocardia pseudovaccinii. Next base: position 6,735,996 of record NZ_CP192074.1, on the reverse strand, counting down.
GCCTGGCTGTTCGGCTACCACCGGCTCTCGATCCGATACGACCGCAAGGCCACCCACTACCTCGGCTTCCTCACCCTCGCCGCCACACTGACCTGCTACAAGAAACTCGCGAAAGCCGGGAAAACAGCGACGTGAGACACGCTCTAAGCCTTGCCTCACAGGTATATCCGTCGATGGCTTTACTATTTTGATCGAGGTCCCCGACTCGATATTGAACTTGCGCGCGTTGCATGTCCAATGAGCTGCACGACAGTTTTCCATCGTGTGAGGGCCACCCTTGGATAATGGGATTACATGGTCGATGACCGGGGAAAATGGTTCGTGCTTACCACCGAGAATTCGAGTTGTTCGCAAAGGCTCGGGGATCGTCGCACCGCACAAGTGACAGATCCAGCCGTCCCGCTCGAATACCTCTCGGGCGATGACAAGCTCTGTCTCAACGCCCCACTCCTTAGCGCGATTTACCATGTCACGAGCCCGGATAAGTTCCCGCTTGCGCCACTTGACGTGCTCCTCGCAGCGCCGCCGGCTCGGCCCGCGCCCCGACGGTCTCGGGTCGAACGTCACATCGCAGTCAGCACACTTGATGAGCATGAAACCTCCTCGTCCTATTGGACCACCAGCCCCTGACAAACTTGGCGTCGCGCAGGCCAACCCGGCTCATCCACTGGTTCACCCTGACACCGTGCCCGGTCTGTTGAAAGACCGAGGACTACGCCCGCGCGATCGATCACGCTGCCGGGGGACCGCGATGGTTGGATGATGCGTGGCGGCTGAATGTGCGGCTGCCGAATGTGTGGCGGAGACTTGTTGGTGGATCAGCGATGGGTGTGGTCGGAGGACGAACTGGACGGGTGGCGCTCTCAGGTGCTGGCTGATGATGCCGGGATCACGCTGGCACGCAAGGAGTTTGAGCGTTGCGGGTATGTCGCGGTGTCACGCTTGATCCCTGCTCGGCTGCGGTCGGTGGTCGCCTCAGAAGCTCTCCGGCTGGTAGAGCACGTGGGTGTCCGGCGTGATCTCGTTCTCGCCGCGACCGGATACACGCCGCGGTTGATGCGGAATGTGACTCGTGCCGATATCGCGTGCAACGGTTCGGTGATCGAGGCGATCTACGATTCCGCGACGACAACACAACTGCTGTCGGTCGTGGCTGGGGAACCAGTATTTCGGTGTCCGTACGAGCCCGAGCAGTTCGTGATCACCAGGCTGGAAGAAGCTGGTGATACGCATGGATGGCATTGGGACGATTACAGTTTCGCATTGGTGTGGGTGGCGGAGTGTCCACCGAACGAGGATGGCGGGTTCGTGGAGTGCATCCCGGATACGGTGTGGGACAAGGCGAAGCCAGCGGTGGCACAGCTCGTGCGGGATCGAGTGGTACATAAGTTGAGTGTCGGCGCGGGGGATGTGTACTTGATGCGGACGAACACCACGTTGCATCGGGTGTATCCGATCCGGCGTGGGCGACGCACGATTGTGAATATGGCGTTCGCGTCGGCGGGGGAGCTGAACGCGGCGGTGTCGCACGAGACGATGGACAGCCTGTGGTCGAGGCCAGGGGCCGAGTGGACGGGAGCTGACCGGTGCAACGCGTCGAATTGAGTTCTGTGGACGGTGTCCGGCTGGACTTCGCAATCCACGACTCCACAGTCGAGCCCTCACGGGGAGTGGTGCTGCTAGTGCACGGCATCACGGTCGATATGGACGAGGGCGGGGGCATGTTCGTCCGGTTGGCGCAGCAGCTGGTGTCGCAGGGGTTCGATGTCGTGCGGTTCTCCTTCCGAGGGCATGGTGCGAGTGGTGGAACTCAGCAGGGGGTGACGATCGCCGGTGAATGCCTGGATCTGCAGGCCGCGGTGACCGCGGTCCGCGAGCGATTCGCTGGGCAGCGAATGTCGATTGTGGCGGCGAGCTTTGGTGCCGTGTCGACGGCATTGTCGCTGTCGTGGCTCGACGATCTCTATCGGCTGGTGCTGTGGAATCCGGTGCTGGATCTGCGGCGCACGTTTCTGGTTCCGGAGTTGGCGTGGGGCGAGGAGAATTTCGGCGTTGTTGGGCAGAAACATCTGGCCGACAACGGTTTTCTGCTCGTCGACGGTGAGTTCCAGCTCGGCCGTGTCCTGTTCATCGAGTTCGCGCATTTCCAGCCGCTGGATGACTTCCATGCCGCAGACGTGCCGACGCTGATCGTGCACGGCGATCACGACACGGCAGTGTCGTATGACGTCGCTGCCCAGGCCGCGCGATCACGATCAGACACCACGCTGCACACGATTGCCGGGTCGGACCACGGATTCGACTCCCGGGCACGCGAAGACCAAGCGATCAGCACGACCGTCGAGTGGCTGCTCGAGCAGTCGATGTCGTGACGGGGGTGAAGCTTTCGCAGCTGTATGCGCCGATCCGACTCGGCGAATCCGTCATCGTAGGGGAACATTGCACGCTCGGGTATCCGAAGGAAGCCCGTATCCGGGAAGCGCAACGCGGACACCACACGATCGGTGAACCTGTTGTGATCGGAGACCGCAGCCTGTTGTTCAACCAGGTGGTAGTGAACGAAGGCACCACGCTGGGGGCGGACTGCGTGCTGGAGGATCGTTCCCGGATCGGCTACGGCTGCGTGATCGGTGACCGGACGAGAGTGGTGCATGGCGCATATGTGTGCGATCGAGTGCAGATCGGCGAGGATGCGTGTGTGGCGGGGTTTGTGTGCGATGCCACGGTTATCGGAAGTCGGTCGACCGTGATGGGTGACCTGGTGCACGAGTACACCCGTCCGGACCTGGGTTGGTGGGGTGTCGATGAGGAATCGCCGGTAATCGAGGAAGACTCCGTCGTCGGGTTCGGCGCGCGGGTGATCGGCGGGGTGCGGATCGGGCCTCGCAGCTATATCGCCGCAGGTGCCGTCGTCACCAAGGACGTCCCACCCGAACAGGTTGTGACCCACGTCGATAGGCACACCCCGATCGGCCAATGGACCGGCAGACGACTCGGACCGCTCATCGAACAGTGGAAGTCTCGATCCCGCTCGTGTTGATGAAGGCGGAGTCCTCGGTGTCGCTTCCGGCTTCTGTTTTGGGTCGTTGCGTAGCCAGGGGCGGATCGAAGGCGAGGGCGCGCAGTTGGGATGGGAACCGAGCTCGCAGGTCCGGCCGCGGGTGCGGAAGATACAACGCGGGTAGGAATTCGTCGACGGGGACGAGCGCCCGGGTGAGCCCGGAGGCCAACACGGTGATGAGACCTTGGCGGGTGAGCAGGTACGCGTAGCTGCAGTGGCTGTATCCAGGGCGGACGAAGCCTGGCGTTGGGGCCGGGCGGTCGGGTTCGAGGGGGTATCGGCCGAGGTAGAGCAGATCGAATGGCACGGCCTGTCGGTGGAGGCGGCGCAAGCCGGTGGTAAGGGTATCGGTGAAGTCGGTTTCGAAGACGGCATCATCCTCTAGCACAAGGGTGTAGGGCGCGTCGCCGTGTTCGGCGGCGTGGGCCCAGCACGCCAGATGAGCCAGGGTGCAGCCGATTTCGCCGTATTTGAGGGGTCGGTTCCACCATGGGTTGTCGGAGTCGGTCTGCCAGTCGAAGAGTTTGAATCCGCGGCCATATAGGTCGGTGACGGTGAGCTCGTTGCCGTCGAAGACGGTGTCCCAGTCCGAGGTGTAGGTCACGCGCAGGCTGGCTGGGAGTTGGGTTTGGATCCAGGCTCGCCGGTCGGATCGCCGCGGGAGGTTCACGATGTAGGTGGCGATGGAGTCTATTTCGATCACTGGGCGTGCCTGGGTGGATTGTCTTGGCAGGCAAAGCGTTTGGAGTTATCGACGACAACGTCGAAGTCCTCTCCAGCGGCTCGCGACAGCAGTAGGAGCGGCTCGATGACGGTGAAGTCGGCGACGTCGGTGATTCCGCCGACGCGGCGGGCTTCGGCGACCAGCACGAAGTCGTCGTCTCCGATTCGGTCGGTGAGGTAGCTGGCGTTCGGATGACCGCGCTCGGTGTCGAGCAGACAGCGGGCCGCGCCGAGGACACCGAGGGTGAGGCAGCCGCCGAGCAGGAAAACCGTGGTGCCTTGCAGGGTCAGTCTGGTGAATACGGCGAGGTCTTCGATCAGTTCACTATGGGCGGTCCAGCGTGGGCCAAGTGTGAGGTCACCGAGGGTTGGTAGGACGAGCGGGTCGTCCTCGCCGAGTGGATGTGGCTCGAAGTGAAATGGCAGCTGCGGCAGGAATTCTCGATATTTTGCATTCCATGGTGGGCCACCGATAACGATCAGTACGTCAGCGTGGGTGTCGTAGTGTTCCGAGGGCGCGAAGTCGCGGACCACGACTGTCGGTGCTAGTTGGGCTAGGCGGGTTCGAACGAAGATGAGCGTGTCCAGATCGGCGAACTTCGCATACCGCAAGTAGTTACGGTCGGCGGGCGAGGCGTAATCCGGGCGTTCGTCGGGCGGGATCTCCGAGCACACGATATCTACCCGGGCACCGGGGTCCAGATGCCAGAAGGCGCGAACCGCGTGAGCGGGGTCGCCACGCTCAACCTCCTTCGCTGACGACGCTCTGGATTGAGTCGGCGATTGAGGAACGAGATCGGCAGGCGAGGACAGCAGCAGGTAGGCCAGGGTGTCGAGGGCTCGGGCGGCGTGGCGGCGAATGGTCTTGGTAGCGCATTTCTGGCGGTTGGCGAGCGATTCTTGGCGGTCGGTGAGTGTCGTGAACCGGTGCTCGGGCAGCAGATTGAAATCGACTTGGGCATAGAGCCGTTCGTCGTCTGCGAGTCGGTCGATCGCGGCGCTGATCGTGTCGGCCAACACCGCGATTTGGGCAGCGGAGCCGGGTTCACAGTTATGCCCGCGGCTGAGGTAGGCGCGAACCGGCTCGTCGAGCGCGGTCAGCAGTGTCGTAGGCCGCGACAGTCCCGGCCCCTGGCGCAGTTTGATCAAGCACTCCTTCACGTGGTCGACCGAGGGCAGAGCACTATGCGCCATCTGTCCACGATATGTCCACAGCCAATGCCAACGACATCGACCATCTGGCCGCGACGATCTCCGCTGTCCAGAATCTGTCCACACCGAGGTACGAGTGACCAGAAATACGGCCTGTAGACGGGATGGCTCGGGGCGGGCAGGCAGAGAAGACTCGAACGTACGTGCCCCTGAGATGTGTTGGAAGGGAGGGGAAGTCATGCGTGAACAGATCGCGGCCGCCGATGCCGATGAGTACGAGTCGCCGAAGGTGGAGACCAAGGAAATCATCAGCCGTCAGTGCAACTGATCGCAGCTGAGTCGGGGCGGGGGCGAAACGAAATGTCGGATGTTCTGCGCCCCCGCCACGGCTCCCGTCATGAAAAGCTACCGAAGGAGATCTGAATGCTGATCCTCTATGTCGGAGACCTGCACTTCTCGGGCTGGTCGATGCGGGGCCGAATCGCCTTGCAGGAGAAGCGTCTCCCCTTCGAGGAGCGTCGAATCGAGCTGGACTGGCCGACCGCCGAAACGCCGGACGGAGTGCTGATCGTCGGCGACATCCCCGAAGAACGCGAAGCACAGGTTGGCTGCCAGTGCCGGTTCACCGACCTCCAGCTATTCGACACCGAAAAAGTACTCGCCGGGTCGGTGGCGGAACTGCTGCCGCGCGTGCCGATTCTGGTTGACACCAACACGCGTGCCGTCGCTACCGACGTGGTATCGATTGCTGAATACCTCGACGAACTCGCCCCGGAATCGGGGGTGCGTCTGACCGGGGCGACCCTGGCGCAACGCGCAGTCATTCGGTCGGTGTGCGCATGGGCAACACACGATCTCTCGCTGCTCATGAACGGTCCCACCTACGCGAAAGCGATTCGCCCGCAGCAGCTATCGCAACTAGACGCAGAAGCGGTCGAACAAGCCCACTGGGTATGCGACACCGTGTCCGCGCTACTCGACAACAGCGGCGGCCCGTACGCGGTCGGGGAGTTCAGCTTGGCCGATGTCCTGCTGTCGACGTACTTCCAGCAGATCATCGGTTGGCGGATCGAGATTGCCGACAACAACGTCGCCCAGTACGCCCAGCGGCTACTGCGACGGCCTTCTGTGCGTGATCATCTCCACGAGGCAACAGCGGTTTATCGCGCGATCGACGAGGCCGAGGCAGGCAGCCCACAGTGGATCTTGCGCCACTACCGCTACAACCGCGAACTGAAACTGTTGCACGACTGGCAAACCGACAGGTGCGTACGTGTGAGCAACGCGACCGCAGAGCGAGTCATCGATCTCGCCTACGACGGCCAGGACATGGAGGCAATTGCTGCCATCGTGGCCGCGGAATACCAGGCGCCACTGGCCCAAGTCAGAGCCGATGTCCGTGGACTGCTCGACCAACTGACTCCACTTTCCGCGAGCAGGGCGGCATGATGACCACAGCGATCGAATCCATCCCCACGACACTACGATACCGGCGCGACTTGGGTCTGCTGTTCGACCCGCACTCCGGCACCTTCCATCGACTGCGCAACAAGGTCGCCAAAGACATGGTGGCGCAAATCTTTTCCGGTGCCGACAGAGCGACCGTCATCGGGAACATCAGCCATCGGTACCACGCCGATGCCGATATCGTCGCCACCGACCTCGACGCTCTCGCCACCACGCTCACTACACCCCCGAGTTCGAAGTCCGAACCACAGGGTGGATCAGTGCACGAGATCGACAAGCGGTTCGACACGACCTTGGATTTCCCGTTACGTCTCGAGATCGAGCTGACCGCGGTCTGCAACTGGAACTGCGGCTTCTGCTACAACGTGTGGAAGATCGATCCGACGATGTCGGATCACGACGTACGACGCGCGGTGCGTGAGCTACCCGAGAAACACATCCCCACTAATCTGGCCACCGCGATCCTGGACGAATGCGCCGAGAAGGGCTGCTTCGTCATCCGCTACAGCGGCGGGGAGACACTGCTGCACCCCGACGCCATGGACATCTTCGAACATGGCGGCCGACTCGGCCTGTACCAGGTGATATTCACCAACGGCCACTTCATCACCGCCGAGCGCGCCACCCGCCTCGCAGCCGCGAACGTGCGCTGCGCCCTGGTATCCATCCATGGCGACCGCGACCAGCACAACCTACTCACCGGCCATCCCCGCGCCTACGACAAAGCCATCACCGCGATGCGTCTACTCCAGGATGCGGGCATCAACGTGGTGGCCGAACTAACTCTGGTCAAGGAAAACATCAGCGGCGCACTGGATGTCATCCGCGACGTGCACAGCATCGGCGTCCGAGAGTTCGGCGTCATGCGCTACGTACCGACCGGCCGAAACGACGACCGCTACGGAGTCCCCGTAGAGGTAACCCTGCCGCTGATGAGGGAAATTGACCACCTCACCGCCACAGAATGCCCCGGCATGACGGTGGCGTGGCCCTGCGCCCAGAAACTGTGCACCAGCGACACCGACACACCGCTGCATGCCGATGACCCCACTCTTGCGCTGCGGTTTTCACAGATCGTCGGCCACTGCGAATCCGGGCTGGTATGGGCCAGCGTCAGCTACGACGGACAACTACGCAACTGTCCACACAGCAACGTCTACTTCGGCCGCCTCGCCGAGCATCGCGTCGCCGAGCTGTGGCCGACGCTGACCGAGCACGTCCACGCGGCAGTCACCACCCGCGACACCTGCGCGGGCTGCGCGGTCGCCGAGGCGTGCCGCGGCGGCTGCCATCTGCCGAGCTTCTTCACCCCACGAAAGGTCACAGGACTGGGAATGCCAACGCTGGGCACCGCATCCGTCACCGGAATCAGCGGATAGGATCGCGCGATGGCCGACGCCGCATCCTTCCGCGCAGGGTCCCAGCCGACCCTGTCCATGCAAGAAGCGATCCTTCGTCTCCAGAACTACTGGGCCGGTCACGGTTGCGTGATCGCCCAACCGTTCAACACCGAAGTCGGTGCGGGAACGATGAATCCGGCAACACTGCTCAGCGTGCTGGGCCCCGAACCGTGGAAGGTCGCCTATGTCGAACCCTCGGTCCGGCCCGACGACAGCCGCTACGGCCAGAACCCCAACCGACTGCAAACCCACACCCAATTCCAGGTCATCATCAAACCCGAACCCGGCAACCCGCAAGAGCTCTACCTCGGGTCACTCACCGCGCTCGGCATCGATCTGAATGCCCACGACGTCCGATTCGTCGAAGACAACTGGGCCCAACCCGCCATCGGCGCTTGGGGATTGGGGTGGGAAGTCTGGCTCGACGGCATGGAGATCACCCAGTTCACCTACTTCCAACAAGTCGGCGGCCACACCCTCGACCCCGTCCCCGTCGAGATCACCTACGGCCTCGAACGCATCCTCATGGCCGTGCAAAAGGTCACCCATTTCAAAGACCTGCTCTACGCGCCCGGCGTCACCTACGGCGAATTCCTCGGACAATCCGAATACGAGATGTCGCGCTACTACCTCGACGACGCCGATATCGACGCCACCCGCGAACTGCTCGACATCTACTCCCGCGAAGCCGAACGACTGCTGGAATTACGGTTGCCGATCCCAGCACACACATTCGTGCTCAAAAGCTCCCACGCATTCAATGTCCTCGACGCCCGCGGCGCCATCTCCACCACCGAACGCGCCAAACGGTTCGCAACCATGCGCAATCAATCCCGCGCCGTCGCCGCCCTCTGGACCGAGCTGCGCGCCGAAGCCCAACACCCGCGCGGCCTCTACCAACCCCTCCCACTCGCCACACCCCAAGTCGATCCCGCTGAAATCCCTTCCGGTGGTGGACTTCTGGTGTTCGAGATCGGGACCGAGGAACTGCCACCACACGTCGTCGACGCCACCGCCAGCAGCGTCGAACAAGACCTGACCCGACTGCTCGCCGACACAAACCTTGCCCACGGGCCGATCCGCGTCGATGCCACCCCACGCCGGATCGTCGTGCGCATCGATGACGTCGCCGACCGCGAACCCGACAGTGTCCGAACACAACGCGGCCCCAAAACCAGCGCCGCCTACACAAGCGACGGCACCCCCACACGCGCCTTGGACGGATTCCTCAACGCCCAACAGGCCACCGCAGCAGACCTGACCCGGATCGAAGCAAATGGCATCGAATACGTCGCCATCGAAACCATGCGCACCGGCCACACCGCCGCCGAAATCCTCACCACCGCCCTCTCACAGGCGGTGCTCGGGCGACGGGCGGACAAGAACATGCGCTGGAACGATCCAATCCTCACCTTCAGCCGCCCCATCCGATGGCTGCTGGCCCTGCTCGACACCACAGTGCTTCCCGTCACCGCGGGCGCACTACTCGCCGACCGCACCACCCGCGGCCACCGCCACACTATGCGGCCTGAGATCAGCATCGACCGAGCCGCCGACTACGAGTCGGTGATGCGCCACGAAGGCATCCTCATCGACCGCACCGAACGCCGCGACGCCGTCATCCGGGCAGCAACCGAGCTCGCAAGCGAACATGATGCGGTCATCGACTTCGCCACCGAGAGCGACCTGGTCGACGAAATCACCAACCTCGTGGAAACACCACTCGGCATCCTTGGCCGATTCGACGAGAAGTACCTTCAACTGCCCGAGCAGATCCTGACCACCGTCATGCGCAAACATCAACGCTACCTGCCCGTCCGCGACCACTCCGGTGCCCTGCTGCCGATGTTCGTCACCCTCGCCAACGGCACCTGCGATCCCCAAGTCGTCCGCGACGGCAACGACAGCGTTCTGCGCGCCCGCTTCGAGGACGCAGCGTTCTTCTGGAACACCGATCTCAATACCTCACCAGAGCAATTCCGAGCTCAGCTCACCGAGCTCACCTTCGAACAACGGCTCGGATCCATGGCCGACCGCGCCGATCGGATAGCCGCTATCAGTCGCGACCTCGCGCGACGAATCACCCTGTCCGCCAACGACTCCGCGACGCTCGCACGGGCCGGTGAACTGGTGAAGTTCGACCTCGCAACCCACATGGTCATCGAAATGACCTCCCTCGCCGGAACGATGGCCCGCGAATACGCCACCAAGGCCGACGAACCCGCCGCCGTTGCCCAAGCGCTGTTCGAGTCAGAACTTCCCCGACACCACACCGACCAACTGCCCACGACCCCACCCGGTGCACTGCTGGCAGTCGCCGACCGGTTCGACCTACTCATCGCGATGTTGGCCATCGGAGCCAAACTCACCGGCACATCCGACCCCTACGGACTTCGCCGCGCCGCACTCGGCATCGTCCGAACGCTGCGCGAGCACCCCGAACTCGAAATCCTCACCTACCGAGACGGTCTCAACGCCGCCGCCAACGCCCTGCGGGAGCAAGGGATCACCGTCGACTACACCGCTCTCGACACCGCCGAAGACCTTCTCATCACCCGCTACGAACAACGACTCCGCGACGAAAACACACCCACTGCGGTCATCGACGCCGTCCGGCCCGCCGCAAGCAACCCCCGACGAGCCGACCACTTGCGCGCCGAAATCGACAACGCCCGCAAACACCACGGCCCACAATTCGCCGAACTCGTCGAGGGGCTACAGCGCATCGTCCGGATCCTGCCACCAGACTCGCCCGCCACCTACGATCCAGCCCAGCTCACCGCGCCGGCCGAGCAACAACTGATCAAAGTAATCAACAGCCTTGAAAACACCCGCCAACAACCGCTATCGACCTGGATCGTCACTGCCGCGCCATTAGCCGTAGCCCTCCGGGACTTCTTCGACGACATCCTCGTCATGACAGACAACCCAACACTGCGCGCAGCACGGCTTGGGCTGCTGGCCAGCGTCCTGGAGGCCGCGCCGTCCGGAATCGATTGGAAGGCCACACATTTGATGCGATCCGACCAACCCGGCGGATTGGCTACCGTCTCGGCAACCCGCACGAATTGAAACGGAGACCGATCAGGCCCATTGTCCAAGACACTGCATATGGCAGAAACGGCTCCGCACTAACTCGCCCGGCCGACGAGGCCTAACCGCAATGCCGCGCAGTTAAGGCCGTGAGGCCGTCGGTCAAGTGGGTTTTGTTGTGCGACAGGGTGTGTCGTGAACGCTGGACGGCGGAACCCCGGTAGAGAGGGTTTGTCCTCGCAAGACAACCCTTGAAGCCGAGAGTTCCGCCGTTGGAGCAGTCTGTCATCAACAAGCAAGTAGTGGTAGCCGGAGGCCGGTTCGCGCCGGGGCATTTGGGTGAGTTGACTCGGATCGTGCCGTTCGAGATGGTCGACGCGGCGCTGGAATCGGGGCGGGCGGTGCAGACGCGGTTGCGTGAGTTGCCCTCGCGGGTGGTGGTGTATCTGCTGCTGGCGGGGTGTTTGTTTCCCGATGTCGGCTATCGCGGGGTGTGGGCGAAGCTGTGTTCGGGTTTGGTCGGGCTGCCGGTCGCGGCGCCGGGTTCCTCGGCGCTGGCCCAGGCCCGCCGCCGGGTCGGGGTCGCCCCGCTGCGGGAGTTGTTCGGTCTGCTCGCTGGTCCCGGGGACGGTGCGGAGCGCTGGCGTGGCCTGTTGGTGTGCGCGATCGATGGCACCAGCATGTTCGTGGCCGACACGGACGCGAACCTGGGTGTCTATCACCGCCAGAGCGGCGGCAACGGGGATTCCGGGTATCCGATGCTGCGCCTGCTGACGGTGGTGGCCTGCGGGGCCCGCACCGTCATCGACGCCGTGTTCGGCACCTACGGCATCGGCGAACTCGCCTACGCGTCAACACTGTTCGGATGCCTGCGTGAGGGCATGCTGTTGCTGGCCGACCGCAATTTCGGCTACGCCGAGCCGGTCTCGGCGATCGCCGCCACCAAGGCCGACCTGCTCATCCGCTGCCGCAACAATCTCGCGCTGCCGGCGATCGGGCCTCTGCCCGACGGGTCCTGGCTCACCCCGATGGGCTCGGTGGTGGTGCGGGTGATCGATGCTGAGATCACCGTCACCCCTAAAGGTGGGCCGCGCCGCATCGAGCGCTACCGCCTTGTCACCACTTTGAGCGATCATCGCCGCTTTCCGGCGACCGAACTGGTGCAGCTGTATCACCAGCGGTGGCAGATCGAAACCAGTTACCTGGAACTGAAATCCACCATCCTCGGCGGCCGAGTGCTGCGGGCACGCACCCCCGCCGGGATCACCCAAGAGGTCTACGCACTGCTGTGCACCTACCAGGCACTACGCATCGCCATCGCTGATGCCACGGCGACCGACCCACACGCCACACCCCTGCGCGCCAGCTTCACCATCGCCCTCAACACCGCCCGCGACCAGCTCGTCCACGCAGCCGCAGTGATCACCGACGGCGCGATCGACCTCGTCGGCGACATCGGACGCGCAATCCTGGACGATCTCCTACCCACACGCCGACCCCGGCAAAGCCCCCGCGTCGTCAAACGCGCCATCTCCAAACACCGCGCCAAAGGCACCATCGACCGCACCAACTACCCAAGAATCGACATCACCATCAACCAGCGAAAACCACCGACTTGACATCAAACCCACCCGCCAAACTGCGCGGCATTGGGCCTAACCGACTATCTCGCCAGCAAGTGAAGCCGGGGAGAACTCTCCCGATCGGATACCTGCGAGGAATGCGGTCCATTCCTCGCGTGTGTAGGTGAGCGTGGTCTCGGCAGCGTCGCGCAGGGTGGTGTAGCCATTGATTTCCGCGTAGATGCCCGGAATCCCCAGGGTGGTGCCGTCGGCGGTTGCGTCGCCGGTTGCGATCGTGAGGAACTCGACCCAGGCGTGGGCAGGGACGGCGATAATCGGCCGCAGGGCTTCGTGGCCCCGGTATTTGCTGTCGCGGATGAGTACTTCCTCGCCCTCGAACCGTACCTCGACGCACGCATTGCCGTGATCAGAGAAACTGGCCTTATACCAGCCAGTCGACCCGGATGGTGCAGGTTCGTAAGCGTTCATATCCAGTACTTTACCCACGGGCGTAGTCGTTGATGAGTGCCAGCGAGTCGGCCGAACTCAAGGTCTGTGCCAGCGCGGCTTCAAACGCATATGCGAGCTTGTTGACCTCGTTCTCGTCCTCGATGATGGTTGCCCGCGTCGGTGTCTCGGACCACCCGAGTGTGGGGAGCTGTTGCGGGGCATCGAAGTCCAGTAAATGGAATGTCGATCCGCCCAGCGCAGTGCCTTCGGCTGCGGTAAACGGGATGATCCGGATCTGGATGGTGTCCGGGTGTCCCTCCACGAGTTCGATGAGGTGATCCAGCTGCTCTTGGAGGACGGCGGCGCCTCCTGTTTGCTGGATCAGGGCGGCCTGGCTGAATACGGCGACGAGGCGAAGCGGATCGTCGTCGGTGAGCCGACTCTGCCGCTGCATCCGAACGCTGAGGTGCTGTTCGACTTCGAACGGTCGGATCATGGTGTTGGCGCCGATGATGGTCCGCGCGTATCCCTCGGATTGCAGCAGGCCGGGGATTAGGAGGCAGTTGTAGGCGCGGATGCTGTGGGCGCCGTATTCGAGGCCGTAGAGGCGCTGCATTTCGGGGCGGATCAGCGCGGGATACTTCATCCACCATCCGCGGGTGCTGGTCGCGAACTCGCGGAGGCTGACCAATTCATCCTGCTCGGTCTTGTCGCAACCGTAGGCCGCAGCGAGGGCTCGTAGCTTGTCCTCGTTGGGGATGCGGGTGCCGTTGAAGATCTGCGACCAGTACGGCGTGGAGATGCCGATGGTTGCCTTGACTTCGGCATCATCGAGGCCGGCGTCCGCGCGAAGTCGACTCAATCGGAGTTTGAGCTCCCACTTTGCGACGGTAGGTGACGTCGGCGCCATGGCTGACCCTCTCGTTGATCGGTGCCTCGATGCGGATGAGCGTACTGCAATCCGCCATGCGTCCAATGCTACGCATCATGCCTACAATCATGCAGATATTGACGCAGCAAATGATGCTGCATTATGGTCGACCGTGTCGGCCGTCACCTAGTTGGACCTGCTCGAGCGCGGCGATTCACGGCCGGGATGGGAGTTCCGATGGCAGCGCATGTGATCGATCGGTCGCTGATGACCAGCGACGGCACAACGCATGAGGCGAGATTTGTCAGGCAGGGCCGCCGTACCGGGCAGGGGTCTGTCGGATGAGCGCGCTGGGCGATGTCGACAGGGCGATAGAGCTGTGCGGCTATTACCGGCACGTATGTGGGTTGGACGCGTACCTCCGCGATGGCGTCGGCCCAATCTTTATGCGGGTCGGTGGGGTCGGGGCGGTGAGGATGCCCGCGCCGCTTGGTCAGCGGGTTCATAACAGGCTGGTTGAGCCCGGCCCGGTCGTGATCGAGATCGGTAACGCGTCGCGAGCGTGGTGGACGATGCTCACCGGTGCAGTCGGACATCACCTGTCGGATGTGGCTACCTTCGGGATGCTGACGGCCGTCGAAGCGCAGCTTGCGCAGTACGGGTACGAGATCCGGCTACCGACGCCACGCGATGGCAGGTTCCGGTGGCTGGTGATGCCCAAGGATTCGTATAAGCCACCGCCGGACCACGTGATCGACGCGATCCGGGTGTGCAGGGGCGAACCGTGAGCCCCGATGCCGATCCCGTTGTCTGCCGGACAGTGTGGGCAGGGTTGATGACCGAGCCACCGAATCCGAGAAGACGCCGCACGTCGGGCAGGTCGGTCGGGCTCGATGTCTCACACCGCCTGGTGCAGCCTGCGATGCCGCCTGCGGATCTCGAGACGGCGGATCAATGCGATTGGTATCGGCGGGTTCTGCAGCTTCCAGTGGAGGTGGCGCCGCCGACGAGGCGAATCGTCGTTCACAGGATCGACGGCCTGGTAGATGCGGTGGTGATGCCGTCGCAGCTGGGGGAGAGGGTCGCGACGTGGCTGGCTTTGGACCGGCAGCTCGGTCCGGTGATCGAGCACTGGGACCGGGGGCGTACGACGTTTGTGACCGGTCCGGCTGATGGTTTCGAAAACACGATCTTCGCGACTCTGCTGCGCCTGAACGTCGGTCTCGGTGGCACACGCATCGTGCTGCCCTCACCCGGTGATGGAGGTTCGGGTATCTGGCGGTGGCTGTTTCTGCCGTGCAACGGATTTCGACCTGCGATGCGGATCGTGCTGGACGCGGTGGTGGCGGTGGGTGCGCGATGACGGCACCGACGTTCGGATATCTACAACTGTCGCTGGTCGGCACACACCGGGCCGATGCCGTACGGCACATCGAAGCGTTCGCCGCCCGACACGGGCGAGTGGTGGACAAGATCGCGTGCGAGCCAAGCGCGCCGGTCGAGGTGCTGCGGTCACTGCTCGAAGCGCTGGATCGCCGATCCGGTGGGCGTGCGCTGCGCACGCTGGCCGAACTCGCTCGCCGACAGGGCGCCTCGCTGGACCGGCTACTCGACACTCGGCCAGCGACGACGGTTTTCTGGTCACTGATAGCGGAGTTGGATCGTGCGGGCGGCGGCTACATTCTCACGCCCTCGCCGAGGCACCTGGACGGCCTGGGTTCATCGCGATCGGTTCTGCTGCAGCGGCTCTCGCAGACACATCCCGCGATCACCATTGTGTACACCGACCCCGCACCGGAGCAATTGCCCGAGCCAGCCCCCGGGCAGCTAGACGAGGCCCGCTCGGGGATGGTGTGCCAGTTCCGTGTGGCTGCGCTCGGTTGTGCCGTGGAAGTTGCAGCGCTGAACGTGCACATCGGACTGACTCGGGCCGGGCTCGGCGACATGGTTGATCAGGTCGAGGCATTGCTGCGCGAAATCATCGGCAGCGCAGTTGAATTCGATGCCAAGACGGCGCCGCAGGAGACGAACCAGCTGACGGTCGAGTTGGTGCGTGATCCCGAGACACTCAGGGTGCTGACCCATGAGACACACGACCACGCGCACGAGCTGATCAGCGACGCCATCCACCGGCTGTGCGACCGGCCAGGCGGGGGCCGCGCCACCAGGACCCGATCAGCCACCGGCGGCACGCTTACCTGCTGCGAGCTGCCGCTTAGGTTCCATGACCAGCCCAACGAGCTGCGCCGACCCGACCCATCCGTGCGTGGGAGCGCGTACCCGCCGATCGACGGGCGTGAGAGCTGGTCGGGTCGCAGCGATAGCGACCGGCGATGACCGGGCGAACGTGTGGGCGTACGGCGGTGAGATCTCCGCAGGGTGTGCGGCATATCCGTTACGAATCCGGTGCGCTCATTGTGGACTTTCGGGGCAGTGCCGAGGAGATCGGTTGTGTCGCTGTCGAATTCGCCGCCACCGTCATCGTCGATCGCGCCGATAGCGCAGCTAGGTCACCGCCGAGGTAACGGCTGATGGATATCTCTGCGCGGCTCACCCGTCCAAAACCACACCAGCACAACCTCGTAACTGGAAGCACCGACATGACAATTACAGCACATCAGCAGGGCCACTCGGCCACCGTCGATAACCAACCGCAGACGCCGCCGAAGGCGATCGGGTTCGATGCGTCCTCGATGGATTCGCCGCGTCGCCGGATTGCGATCCAACGCCACGCCGAAAAACTCGGCTACCACTACGTATACACGGTGCGTCCCCCCGAAGGGCACGCCGACCCGGTCGGCTATGCGCTGAACATCGCCATCGGCATTCATGCGGCGGCGATCATTGTCTACGACCTGGAAGTTGTCGGCCACAGTCCGGCGCGAGTGTGCGAGCGGTTTGACCTCGAGACCGTCTGTCCCGAGCAGACGTGGTCACGTGTGAGTCCTCCTCTGGTCGATCAGGTTGCGCACGGGCTCCCCGAACACGAGATGGATCCGGACGAGGCGCACCGGATCTTCCAACAGCACACCGCATGTCGCGCATCGGAATGCCCACGGAAACAGAGTGCCGTACAGCGCCTCGTGAAGGCCGGAAAGCTCCAGCCGCAGACCATGACTCCACTGGAGCGGGCCATCGCACGCGGTATCGCGATCGAGCCGATCGGGGAAGCGGAAGTGGTGGGTGAGCAAGCGCGAGCGATGCTCGACGCCCTGGACGAACTCGTGGACACCATGCGCGGCCGAGAGCACCAGTAGCCAAGGGGGGCGGCCGTGACCGACGAGGACATTCCGCACCAGCACGTCACCGAATGTGATGGGCTGGGAGCGAGTTGGACACTCGACAAGCACAACATCGAGATCCATGGCATCTATGACACTGCCGGGGACTTGCCGGTGGTGTCGCTCGACGGGCCTTACCCGGATCTGGTGGAGGCACGGGAACGCTGGCCGAAGTTGACCGAGCTGTGGAACGCGGTTCGCCACGATTTCTGGTCGCAGATGACCCTCCACGCCTACGGCCGGACCACCAGGGGCGGACAGTGACCGGCAACTCGGCTGGATCGGGTCCGATCCAGCCACCGCACGCGAGCGGCGGATGGCGGCTCGAAGGCGACGGACACCGCTGGTGGCTGTCCAAACAACCCACCGATGTCGTCGCGAACATCCGGGCCACGACCGCGCGCACGTGCAGCTGGGGATCTACACCCACGAGGGCCGGATGATCCGGGAGGCGTCGGCTGGAAACGATGTCGAGCAAGCCAAGGCCCAGGCCGATGCCTGGCTGCGGGGAGAACAATGACGAATCACCCTCTATCGCAACGCATTCCGGGCATGTTGTATGGCGGCAATGAGCGCCCGGTCGATCTGCAATCGGCCGATCTGATACGGCGGGTCATCGATGGCCTCAAGAATTTGCCTACCGGTGCCGTCGGTGTGGTCTGCCTGGACCTCGATGACGTGTGGACCGAGGAGATGCTCCGCGGTGCCGCCGACAAGTACGGTGTCACGCTCGTCGAGGTCATCGGGTACACGGTCGGCGGGTCGATGTCCTGGTCCGACATCGGTGAGGCGGTGGCCCAAGCCGGTGCCGCTGCGGTTGTGACGCCCGCTCTGGCGCATGTGGACCGACACATCACCCGGGTCTGCTCACTGATCACCGCTGCCGACCATCACATCTGGCCTCGCGGATACCGCTGGCCCGACGATATCGCCGATCACTCTCGCGATCCGCGGTGAACGCGGCCCCACCACAACTTTCGACCTTCACTCTTTCGACAAACTTTGGGAAAGGGAGCTTGATTGTCCGAAACGAAAAAGCTGGCCGAATCCACAAAGCTGAGCTTGACCCTGCCGTGACTGGCTGCCCTGCGCGCGCTCACCCGGACCGCGCGGCCCGCTAGCGAGTTGGCTACCGCCTCCGACCGCCAGCATGGGCAGGTCCTGCGGATACTCGACTGGCTCACTGGTCACGGCTTGGCTGAGGAACAGACCGGGTGGGCACTGGCTGCCATCGGTCAACACACGGTCGAGACCAGCGCGTACAAGCGGCTGACCCGATCGCAGCGCACCCTCGATCCTGGTGACATCAAGGTCGAGGTGCGCGATTGGTTCAACTGTCCCCGAAGGATATGACGTGATCCGACGGGGTAAACCGTCTTGCCCGCGCGTGCTTAACGGGTCGAGGTAGCGGGGCCGACTTGGCTCCAGTCGAAGCCTAGTTCGCCCTTGTCCGCGATCACCTGCTCCCACCAGGACCGATTGTCGACGAACCAGGCGACCGTGTTGGCGATACCCGCGGTGAAGTCATGTACCGGCTGCCAGCCCAGCTGGGAATCGATCTTTTCCGGGTTGATCAGATACCGGCGATCGTGATTCGGCCGGTCCGGGATGTGCTCGATCCGCTCAGCCGGATCGAGACCGAGTTCGGTCACTACCATGCGCGCGATGTCGAGGTTGGTGACCTCGCAGCGGGCGGAGATATCGAAGATCGGCAGCAGGCCGGGGTCGGTGGCCGCTGCAGTTGGAATCGGTTCCAACTCCGCGTGCAGCACGCGGTGTACCGCCGTGCAATGATCGGTCACGTGCAGCCAATCACGGCTCTGCAGGCCGTCGCCGTAGACTGGCACCTTCCGTCCCCGAAGCAGGTTTGTCACTGCCAGCGGGATCAGCTTTTCTGGAAGCTGGTACGGCCCGTAGTTGTTGGCGCAGTGCGTCATCCGGATGTTGAGGTCCGGATAGGTCTGCATATAGGCGCGAACCATCTGATCCCCGGCAGCCTTGGCTGCCGAGTACGGCGTCTTGGCATTGAGCGCGGATCGCTCTGTAAACCACTGATCCCCGGCCGCCAATTCGCCGTACACCTCGATCGTCGACACATGCACGTGCGAGCGAACCGGCACCAGACGGCTGCATTCGGCCATCACCTGCGCGCCGAGCGCATTCGACCGCATGAACGCCGACGGACCCAAAATCGCCCGATCGTTGTGGGACTCCGCAGCGAAATTCACCACGAAGTCCGGCCGGTACCGGTGGTAAAGCGCCTCCATGACCTCGAGATCGGCGATGTCGGCCTTCTCGAACGCGACGCGGTCTATCACCGGGTCCAGGTTTGCCAGATGGCCAGCGAAACCGATGTAGTCCACCGCCACCACCTCGGCGTCCGGCTCCCACTCGACCAGACGGTGCACGTAGTTCGCGCCGATGAAACCCGCGGCGCCGGTCACGAGGTAGACGGCCATGGCGACCGATGCTAGCCGAGATCACCTACAAGGATGCTCGGCACCAGGGCTGCGCTATCGGGGTGCGCCGACCGGCGGCTGGCACGATGGCACACCATTCGTGTCCAGATTCTTGGAGCCGCAATGGTCTCCAGAGGTTTCGGCTGGAGGCAGCAGATGCTGACGTCTGCGGGGCGAAGTTCAGGGCCTCGCAATGGTTTCCGGCATCTTCGGCCGGACGTAGTTGTGTTGTTCGCAGGTGAGGAAGTCGAACTTTCGACCGCCTGCCGCGCCAGGGCTGACGGTACCTCCTTCACTCGGGCCGCGGGCCTAACCTTCATACTGAGCGCAGATCTTGGATAGGCACTAATACAGGGGAAATCGTAATGGCAGGAGTTCGACCCTCGTGTCGTTTCGGGCGGTGCCCGTATTGCTGCCGGTCGGTTTCTCCGAACCGCCTCCCGAAGATGGCGTATGTCGGCAATCCTGATGGCGGATTGTCGCTCATCGGGCTGGCCCAGGTGCGATCCGACCGGCTGTCTGCCACAACCCGTGCCATGCTCAGCGCCTTGCGCGCCCAATATTTGGCCTCTATGGAACGACCTGACGAAGCACTTTCCGAAGTGGCACGTGCCGATGAGTACTTTGTCCAGCGCAGCCCCGCAACCGATGCCCCTTGGCTGTGCTTCTACGACGAGGCCGAGCACCTCGGCAGCACCGGCAAGGGCCTGATCCCGATCGCGCGGATCCGCCACCGAATCGAGTTGGCAGCCTATAGGCTTCGACAAGCCGTCGAACTTCAAGCTGCGGAATTCCCCCGTTCCCAGACGTTCTCGCTCACCGGACTGGCTACCCTGACCATGCAGCTCGGCGACCCGAAAGAAGCAGTCGCCCTCGGAACCCGCGCAGCCACGCAGGCGATCCCATTCGATTCCCATCGCATCCAGAAGGAACTGCAGCGATTGGCCGCTGCTTCGTCTCGTCACCGGCAAATGAGCGACGTCGTGGAACTGTGCGAGGTCATTACCCGCCAATCTGCGGCGAAAGCAGCGCTATGAACGCCACATCGCCATCGGAGGCAATAATGGCGAAGGCTGCCCGACGAGCTGGTCTTGCCTGGGATGAGCCGGAAGTGATCCGCGAGGGATCCCACGCGATTTACCGCGTCGGTGACGTTGTGGCGCGGATCGGGAGACCGGGCAGCTTGGGGGATGCTGAGCGGGAGTTACGAGTGTCGCAGTGGCTCAACAGTTCTGGTATCCCGACCGTGGAGACGGTATCGGAACTGCCTCAACCGATCGTTGTCGACGACCGACCCGTCACCTGGTGGCGTCTCATCCCGGATCATCGGCCCGCCACCCCTGCCGAACTGGGAGCAATGCTGCGAGCACTGCATTCGTTGACACCACCGGCCGATTTTGAGCTGCCGAGTTACGACCCGTTCGGTGACCTTCGTGAACGATTGGCGAAGGCGGGCACGGTGGACGACGATGACCGAAGGTGGCTAGTGACGCGATACGATGAACTACGCCAGCAATATGACAAGCTGCAGGATCCGCTACGGCTCGCGGTGATTCATGGTGATGCCTGGCAAGGCAACGTGGTCGTGCCGCCATCGGGCACTCCCATAGTCCTGGATTTGGACAAGGTGTCGGTTGGCCGGCCGGAATGGGATCTCATTCAACTCGCCGTCGACTACACCGACTTCGCGCGGATTCTCGGCGCTGACTACCTGTCGCTCGTGAACGCTTACGGCGGCCACGACATCACAGATTGGTCGGACTTCAGACTCTTCGCCGATATCCAAGAGCTACGTTGGGTGGGGTTCGCGTTAGAGCGAGCAGCAGCGAGTGAGGGTGCGGCGCAACAAGCGAAGCACCGAATTGCTTGCGTGCGTGGACAAATACCGAAACCGTGGGTATGGAAGGCACTCTGAGCCGGTGGCAGCATCGACGTCCCGGATAGCGGTCTCTGCTGACGCCGAACACGGCTTGACAGTGCAGTGGATCGGGGCACCGGGCCAGGAGTTTCTTCCAGGTACCGGTCCGTGCGGATGCGGTCCAAGCCCACAGGTAGGTCACCGGCGCGGCGCTGAGGCGAGGTCTGGTTAACCGGGCACCGTCAGCACGGTGAACTGAGTTGTGTTGATCCGGTTGTCAGGGTCGCTACGCTCTGTTGCGCCAGCACTCCCATGATGTGAGGCCGGAGTTGAGGCCGAGGCGCATCTACCGGAGAACTGGCCAGCTCCCGCGTTATTCGCCGAATGGCGAATACGAACGCTGCTGGTGCCGAGGACCGCGCTGCTGACCGACGGGTGGCTGCTGGAATTCGCCGATAGCCGAACGGAATTCGATGTCGTCGGTGAAGCGTTCTACAGGCCGAGATCGTCGTAGCCGAACGTCGGATCGATGACCGGGTCGAACTCGTATTCCGGGAAATCTTCGGCGGCGTTGTCATTCTGGTGGCGGTCGCGGAAGGTGCCTTCGGCGTTGGCTTGTTCGGGTGTGAGTTGGGCGCGGCGTTGGTGTTCGGCGTTGAGGTCGGTGAGTTCGTCCTGCAGCCAGGTGGTGGTGTCGACTGCTGTCGTGTCCGCGGATGCGGTGCCTGGTGCGGGTCCGTAGATGATGGCTTCGGTCTCGGCGAGATCGATGCGCTGGCTGATGTCGGTGATGGCTTGGGTGAGTTGGTCGTCGGTGAGCATCTGCACCGGGTCGGCCACATCGAGGGGAATATCGGAGGGTGGCGTCGGTTGCGCGGTGCTGTCGCTGTGCGAGTGGTTGTGTGGTTCGGGTTCGGGGTGATGCTCGGCTGGGTGCATGGCGGGCTCCGGGGAGTGATAGGTGGATTCGTGCAGGAGCGCGTCGATGCGCCAGGCCAAGGCACTGGCGTACTGGTCTGGACGAAGGTTCGCGGTGGGGTCGGGTTGCGCAGCGAGGATGAGTTCGTATGCGGTGGTGAGGAGTTCGTGCGGTGTCCAGTCGGTGCCGGCGGCGCGGTCGATGGCCGCGACCAGGCGCGGCCAGGCGGGGTCGTTGATGACGCGGTTCGCGGTGTCGGCGCCGATGATCTGGTGTAGTTCGGTGGTCCAGTCGGGTGTGAGGTTGTCGGTGCCGGTGTCCTCGGCGGCGATGAGTTCGAGTTCGAGTCGTGACCACAGGGCGGCGGCGGGCATGTCGTCGGGCAATGCCCGTTGTGCGGCGGCGTGGGTCAATCGGGCTTCGATATCGATTCCGGATCGGTTGGCGACGTCGATTTTGTCGGCGAGGATCGGCCACCACGGGTCGGTGAGAATGCGCGGTTCGAGTCGTGTGATCAGCGGCGCCCACTTGTTTGCGGGCAAGTGCAGGTCACCAAGAGCGTCGATGATGCGTGCGTCGAGCAGCTCTTGGTGTTCGCGTTCGCCCACGGTGTAACGGGCGGGTCCGGTCGGGCGCGGATCACGGTCGTCGATGTACAGGGAGGCCCGCCACACGGCCAGATCAGCGAGTAGGTGAGGGTCGGAGTTGATGAACGGTCTTGCCCAGTGCGGTGCCGATGCCGGTGTCCAGGCCTGGACGTCATCACGGATTTGTGTGGCGAGGTCGGTGACGATGCGCGCGCGGGCAGCGAGTTGGGTGGAGTCGAGTTCGGTGCGTAGCCCGCGGGGGATCCCCGATGCCCATGGCAGGGGTGCGTCGGTGGTGGAGTGCGCCCCCGAGGGATCCAGGCGCCAGTCCAATACGGCGGCAACATCATCGGCGGTGTCGAGTTCGCGGGCGTTCGCGGCGGTGCGTAAGGCGGTGATCGGGTCACGCCCGGACAGCGCGATCATCGCCAAATGCTGACGTAACACCGGGTAGGCGGGGCTGTCGGTGAGGCTGGGATGCAGCGCTTCGGCGGCGGTGTCGAGGCGTTCGAGTCCGTCAGGGCCGAGGGCGTTTTCGGCGGCGACACCGATCGCGTCGAGGTAGATATCGAGCGCGTGACCGATCCGCTGGTGCGGATCGAGTGCGTCGCGCAGCATGGTGTGCGCCGATTTTTGTGCGCCGTCGCGCCCGAAAATGCGCAGCAATAGCTCGACAGCGGTGCGCGGAAACACCGCCGGTTCACTCCAAAACGAGCCCTCACTGCCGTCCAACGCGGTCGGTACATAGACGTGGTTGGCGTGGATTCCGCGGGTGAGTGCGACGTAAAGCTGTTGGCGTGACTCGCCTCCGGTGAGCGCGACATGACAGGTGTCGGCGGTGATTCCTTGCGCGGAATCGATCGTTGTCGCGTACCCGAGACGCACATGCGTGGCGACATAGTCGGCGGGAAGCCACACGTTGTGACCGAGTTTGTTGTCCGAACGCAGATGTGCGGCGGTCACACTTCCATCCGCGTGCACGGCGGTGACGGTCCAGGCGTAGCCGTTGCGGACCCAATCATTGTCGCCAAGTCGTAGTCGTCGGTTGTTGCGGCGGGTGCGGATCGTGTCCCCAACTGATGCGCGGAGGCCGTCGGCGAGAACACATTCCGCACCGATCGCTCCGCCGTCGCGGGTGATGCGGTCGGCGCGAGCGCGGGCATTCAGCTCGGTGACGATGTCGTGTGTGGCGGCCAACATGATGGTGTCGCGGCTCGCACGCTGGTCGGTGATCCAGGCGGTGTAGGCGTCATCGTGGGTGGCGCCTTCGTGCCCGGCGTGGATGCGGTCGTTGTCCAGATACCAGCCCAGCGCTGCTGGATCTCCCTCGCGTAGTTGCAAACTGGCCGTGGCTTCGGCGTTGGACGCGAACCGTACGACATGGGTCAGAGTCATGGTGGCTTCGGGTGAGGCGGCGTCCATATCGGTGTCGGCGCCGCCGGCTTCGATTGAAGCGAGTTGATGTGGGTCGCCGATGCAGCGGATGGTGGCGCCGCGGTCGTGCAGGAATCGCAGTAGGCGTAGGCGTTTGAGGTTGCCGATTTTGACGTGCTCGTCGACGATCACCAGGGTGTCGGGGTCGATGTCGAGGATCCATTGCGGTAGTGACGGTGGCTGTTCGCGGTCGAGGGCGGGGTTGTTGCGGCGAGGTGTGTGGCGGTCCAGGACGTCGAGGACCTTGTCGACGGTTTCGACTCGTGCGCCGATCGCTGTGCCCAATTCGGCGGCCGCGGACGCGGTCGGTGCCAACCCGAGGACTCGGCGGCCGCTGGTGTGCCAGGCGTCGGTGAGCACGGCCATCGCGGTGGTCTTGCCCGTTCCCGCTGGCGCGTTGGTGGTGCGCACCCGCAAATGCGAGGTGGCGAAGCCCTTGATCACGCTGATCTGCCCGGCATTCAGCGGGCGTTCGGGATTGCGGGTGTTGTAGCGGTCCACGGCCGCGGTCACGAGATCCGGTGGGAGTTGTCGTGCGCCGGGCTGCAGCGACAGGTCGATCAGTTGTTGTTCGACCGACAGCATCCGTGCCGAGGCGTAGACCTGCGCGCCGGAGGTGGTGTAGACGCTGGTGCCGTCGCGGCGACGCAACAGGTCTGGCACCGTGTGTAATTCGGGTTCGTCGGTCAGATCGGGGTCACCGCGCGCGATCACATGCTCGAGGGAGAGCGTTTCGGCCAGGACTGCTTCGGCGGCCTGTTGCCAGTCCCGGCTGCGTATGTGGCCGCGGAGTTGGCGTTCGATTTCGGCTCGCAGGTTGGTGGCTTGCCAGGTGGAGCGGTGCTCGGAAACCACCTCGATGACCCGCTGCGCGGTCCGGTTGATCCACGCTGTCGTCACTGCGACACGCTTCTGCCGCGCCGGATTCAAGACGGCGACGAGCATCGACGATAGTGCTTCGCGGCCGCCGAGCAGGTCGATCGCTTGGGATCGCCAGGTGCTGCGTTGCTCGGCGAGTGACCGCAATTGGTGTTTGGGCGGTCGGGTTTCCAGGGTGGCTTGCTGGGCGAGGGCATACATTTCGGTGGGGGTCGGTTCGCGGTCGAACCGGTGTTGGAACCGTGCGGCGAGGTCTCCGACGCGTTCTTTGATCGCGGCTTCGCGTCGTGACCATGCGTGGATCAACGGGGTGGGGATGCCGACGATTTCGCGGATCGGGCGCTTGGACGGATCGGTGGTGGGGCGTTCGGCGAACTCGACACCCACCAGGTCTTCGAGGTGGTGTTCCAGGCGGGTGTTGTAGATCTCGGAGACGGTGACCACCGCGCGGTAGATCGCGGTCCCGTCGAGGGTGCGCCATTTGCCGTCGTGGGTGCGGACTCGGTTGGCGATGAGCACGTGGGTGTGCAGGTCCGGGTCCCCGGCGCGGCTGTCGCGGTGCGTGAAACACGCGGCCACGATGCCCTCCACATCGACCTGGCGCACGCCATTGCGACCCAACCGCGTGAACACCGCATGCTCTTCGAGCCAGCCGAGGGCGTCGCGCACCGCACGCTGGTGCGCGAGCTCGACCTTCTCCGCGACCGTCCGTGGCGCGAGCGCCCACAACGTCGACACCGATTTCACCGGGGAGAAAGTGATGTCGAAACCGGCGACCGCGACGGTGTTCGGGCGCGAGTTTCTCGCCACCCACCCCGACAATTCCCGCTCGTTCAGTGGCGCGCGATCGTACTGCTCGCAGAACATATCGAATGCGACACGGGTCCGAATGTGTGCCCGTTCGTCATCGCTAATGGCGTCGTGAGGGTTGAATCCGTGCTTGATATTGTGTCGTGTGAAAGCGTCTGCGCACCGTTTACGGAATTCGGAAACCTCCGCATAAACCCGAAACGGATTACCTAAACGCGACGCTTGATCGGCAGCCCGCGCGGCGTCTTTATGCGTGGCTCCCTTGCCGATCTCTGCGTCGTAGACGCGGGCTTCGATCACCTCTGCGTTCGGATGACGCCCCAGTCCGAACAGGGATTTCATCTGTTCCTCGGTGACTTCGTCGCCCGGTTGGAGGCCTAGCGTGGCCAGGCCCGTGCCGTGCCAGCGGCCCGGAGTTTCCCCGTGAGCGGAGTAATAGTCGGCGAGGCTGGAACGGCCACGGGCCGAGACATCATTCGCGGCGACATTGCGCAGATAATATTGATACCCATTGCCTGCCGCGACTTTATGAATCGTCGCGGTCATATATCCATCAAGCACCCGACAGGCCATTTACGCCAGGGGTTGGATTTGACTATTTTTTCGTCAAATCAAGCAAAACCCCTGGTCGTTACCGAATCGCAACGGTGGAGGCCAGCGAGACAGCGCGATCGGGCTCTGCCGCCCCGCCCCTAGCGATGAAGCTTGTCGTATCAACTATCCCTGAGTCGGCGCAAGCGCGTCGCCGAAACCACTCCGGATCGTCCACCTGGGAGACCGTCAGGTTGTCGCATTTCCGTCTATAAACGCCGGTGACGCCTCAGATGCAAGAGGTGTGCTTGTGGAAATGAGGGGAGATGGGGTTGTGAGGGTGGAAGTGAGGTGGATGTCGCGTTCGGGGGTAGTTGGCGAAGTTTAGATGTAGTTGGCGAGTGGGTGGCGAAGTTCGGGGATAGGTGGCGAGTGGGAGGTGGGGGTGAGTCTCTCATGGGGTGACGGGTGCAGCATGCCGTACCCCGCTGGGTCGCGGTCGGCTTCGGGTCGATGGTGCGCGCGAGCAGCCTGGATGATGTTGGTGGTGGCGGGGTTCGGACGTTGTTGTCGAATCCGGGCCCGAATGATGTTGGTGTGTCGCAGAATCGGCGGCCGTGACGACAGTGCTGAGGTCGCTGGGTGGCGCGGTGGCCGACCTGGGAGGGTTCGAGCTGGCGTATGTGACCTCGACTGGTGATCAGGTCCGGCTGCCGTTGTCTGATGCGTGGTCGTTGCGGTTGGAATCGGTGTCGCCGGTGCGTAGGTTCGCGGCGTATCGAGGGCAGCGGCATCTGTCGGGGCGGTGGTGGTCAGCTACCGATGAACGGCATGTCGGGTTCGAGTCGTGGCTGGAGCGTGACCACGTGATGGGGCTGGACTTCGATCCAGAGGTTGTCGCGATTGCCTCGCAGCCGTTCTGGTTGTTCTGGCCTGTCGAGGGTGGGGGCCGATATCGTTCGCACGCGCCGGATTACTTCGCGCGTCGTGTGGATGGCTCGGCGGTGGTGATGGACTGCCGTCCGGAGAATCGGCGCAAGCCGCGGGATTTGGCGGCGTTCGAGATGACTCGGCAAGCGTGTGAGTTGATCGGCTGGGAGTACCGGTTGGTGGGCACGCTGGATCCGGTGCTGGTCGCGAACTTGCGGTGGCTGTCGGGCTATCGGCATCGGCGCTACCGGCTCGGCGATGTCGCTGATCGGCTGGGCGTGGTGTTCTGTGAGCCGGTCGGGTTGATGGAAGGCGCGGAGGCCGTGGGTGATCCGATCGCGGTGTTGCCGGTGCTGTTTCACTTGCTCTGGCGTCATGAGTTGACTGCGGATCTGTCTGCGCCGTTGCGGGCAGCGACGATAGTTCGGGTCGGGTCCTGATGGGGCAGTGGCAGCTGGTGCTCCGCCCGGGTGACTGGGTGCACTTCGATGGCGGTGAGCATCAGGTCGTCGCGATCGCGGGGACATCGGTGCGGTTGCGGTCTTCGGGCGGTGACCAGATGGTTGTGCTGGCAACACATTTGATGAGTGCAGCTGACTTCGGGGTTGTCGAGGGCGGAGCGGCACCGCAGATGAGCCCGTTCGGATTGCTGGACGGTTTGCCTGCGGGGGTGCTGGCTGAGGCGAAGGAATGGGAACGTCACATTCTGGAGATCACGACTGGAGTCGCGCCGGGAGCGTCGCCGCGTCTGGAATACGATCCGGCGACGCGGACCCAGGCCGAACGCGACCGCGCGAAGGCTGCTGAGTTGAGTGGTGCGGGCAGACCGGTCGGGGTCCGGACGTTGCAGCGGATGCGGGCACGCTACGTCGAGCACGGTTTGTGGGGGCTGGTCGACCAGCGGGCATTGCGGGAATCCGAAACCACCGGCCGGGTCGATGAGAGAGTGGTCGCCGCGATCCGCGCCGAATTGGATGCGCAGACTGGTGTTTCGACCGGCACGCGATCGCGGCTGATCCGGCGGGTGAGCAAAGCGCTCGAGGACACCTACGGTCCGGGAGTGGTTGCGTTGCCAGGGAAGACCACCTTCTACAAACTGATCGATTCGTTGTCGACGGGGCGGCACAGCTTCGGGTCCGCGATCACGCGCCGTCAAACCGCGAACCGACCCGCTCGGCCGTTCACGCCTACGTTGGCGGCGCGGCCCGGGGAACAGGTGCAGGTCGATTCGACGCCGTTGGACGTGATGGTCGCGTTGGACGACGGAGTGATCGCGCGAGCGGACCTGACCATCGCGGTCGATGTCGCGACCCGCACGATCTGCGCGGCCGTGCTGCGTCCGGTCGGCACCAAGGCAGTCGACGCGGCGCTGCTGTTGGCTCGGATGGTGGTGCCGGAGCCGATGCGTCCGGGTTGGGCTGGTGCGCTGGCGATGTCGGTGTCACGGCTGCCGCACGAACGGCTGGTCGGGATCGATGCCCGCATGGAATTGGCGGCGGCGAAACCGGTGATCATCCCGGACACGATCGTCATCGACGGCGGACGAGTGTTCTTGTCGGAGACCTTCACCCGCGCCTGCGAGCGATTGGGCATATCGGTGCAGCACGCCCGCAAACGCACCCCGACCGACAAGGGCATCGTCGAAGCGACATTCGCCGCGATCAATACCTTGTGGTGTCAGCATCTGCCCGCCTACACCGGTTCGAACCCCTCCCGCCGCGGCGATCGAGTGGAAGCCGATGCGGCCTGGACGATTCCGCAACTACAAGACCTGCTCGATGAATGGCTGATCAGCGGCTGGCAGACCCGCCCACACGAGGGTCTGCGCGATCCGGACTTCCCGCGTCGGGCGCTGTCACCGAATGAGGCATATGCGGCGATGGTCGCAGCGGCGGGGTATCTGCCGATCACCTTGACCGGCACCGACTATCTGGAGTTGTTGCCGATCACCTGGCGGGCGATCAACGACTACGGCATCCGCATCGACTACCGCACTTACGACGCGAGGGGGCTGGAACCGTTTCGTCGCGAGCCGTCGGGTGTCACCGCGAAGAAGGGGCTCTGGGAGGTGCACTACGACCCCTACGACGTGTCGCAGGTGTTCGTTCGCACGCCGACCGGATGGGTCACTGCCGAATGGACACACAAGCCGATGGTGACCGGACCGTTCGCTGATTTCACTTGGCGTGAAGCGCGACGTCGCGCTGCTGAGAAGGGCGGCGACGACACCGACGAGACCGCGATCGCTCGGGCGTTGGAGGAGTTGCTGACTCGCAGCGAGCAGGGACCGGCTGCCGCGGTGGATCGGGCAGCGCGCCGCGCGGTGGCACGCGGACGGGCAGCGGCGATCACTCACCGCCCACCGAAGGTCGAACCCGACCCCAGCGCTGGGCAGGGGGCGGCTGAACAGGTTGAGGCGACGGTGATCCCGTTCGGGATCTTCGATGCTGAAGCAGAAGCGGAGAAGTGGCGATGACTCAGACCCGGAAACCGGGACGGCCCCGCAAGTCCGCCTACACCACACCGAAACCCAATGCCGGGGTTGACGTTCCACCGGACCGCCCGCTGACGACCAAGGAAGGCTGGAGCGCATTCGTCCGGCACAAGCCCGAGGCACCCGCAGTGCTGAGTGCCGAAGCGCTGTTGGGGCTCGCGGCGGATCAGCGCGCCGCCCACGAGGACCGGCTACGCGACTACCACGCGGATCTTCCGCTGGTGAATACACCGACGATCCAGAAGGTCATCTCGACCGGTCGTCTGCTGGCCCAGCTCAACCGGCGTCAGATCTCGGCTCGGCGCGGCATCGTGATCAGTGGCATGTCGGGCACCGGGAAGACGACCGCGCTCACCCAACTCGGTCGCGCCCACGAACTCGCCGCCCG
Source organism: Nocardia pseudovaccinii (assembly GCF_050942345.1). Classification (NCBI taxonomy): domain Bacteria; kingdom Bacillati; phylum Actinomycetota; class Actinomycetes; order Mycobacteriales; family Nocardiaceae; genus Nocardia; species Nocardia pseudovaccinii. The sequence continues at coordinate 6,705,707 of NZ_CP192074.1, read as the reverse complement.
TCGCCGTCATCCTGATGACGGCAATCGGCTGCCGGTCATCTATGTGACGGTTCCACCCGCGGCGACTCCGCGCATGCTCGCCGTCGAGTTCGCTCGTTTCCTTGGTCTGGAATTCCCGGCGAGGGCGAACCTGACCGACGTCACCGACGCGGTCTGCTCGGTCGCTGCCCACACCCACGTCGATCTGGTTCTGGTCGACGAGATTCACAACATCTCCCTGGCCACTCGCTCCGGCGCGGAAGTGTCCGATCAACTCAAGTACTTCGCCGAGCGACTGCCTGCGACGTTCGTCTATGCCGGGGTCGAAGTCGAAGCCCAAGGACTGTTCGCGGGTGCTCGCGGCCGCCAGCTCGCGGGCCGGTTCAGCGTCGTCCCGGCGATCCCATTCGCCTATGGCACCAACGAACAGCGCGGTACTTGGCGCGCCCTGGTCGCCGCATTGGAAAACATGCTGCGACTTCGTGAGCACGTTCCGGGGACGTTGCCCGTGATGGCTGAGCAGCTCTACCGCCGCAGCGGCGGCATGATCGGCAGCCTGTCCCAACTTATCCGCGGCGCAGCCATTCTCGCGATCGAGGACGGCAGCGAGAAGATCACTGCGGAGCTGCTGGATTTGGTGCCGGTCGACTACGCCGCGCAGCGCTCGGTCACCGCCACCCAGGCGCCACCACGCGCTGTCGGCGAACCGTCCGCCATCTGATGGGCATGCTGCCTCGGCGTCTGCCGATATCAGTACCACCGGCCAGGCACGAGATCATCGCCTCATACCTCGCGCGGCTGGCCACGCTCAACAGTGTTGATGGGGACGATCTTTGGAGGCAAGTCACAAGGCCCTGGCCGACTCCGGCCCGCCGAACCGTCGACGCTCAGATGGTGGCCGCACTGACCGGTCTGCCCGCGCCCCACCTGGCTGGGGCACTGCTCGAACTCCGCGACCCCGCGCCGGAATGGCGCATGTTCCGCCACGTTCCGCAGCTCGGTTGCCCGCGCTGCGACGCCCGCCACCGCGGCGGTCCGGTATTGCGGATTTTGCCGCATCACCGCTACGTCTGCATCCAGCACCGATACTGGATCGGCCCACCCGACACCGGCTCTCCCACTCTCTCGGTCGAGCAGTTTCCCGAGATCGTCTCCGCCCAACGCCGACATCTGCGGCTGATGCGCCGCTACGGCTGGGCTGTCACCTACGACGCGGTGCTGACCGCGATGATGATCGGCGCGCACCGCTGGGACAGCATCGAACCCACGCCCGGCCTGGAACTGCAACAGCAGATCTGGAACCTGCGCAGCCACGCCTTCATTCCTCCCGACAACGCGGTCGAGGCATTCAGCGCGTCAAAGCTTTTCGCTGCCATCTACCCTGAAGCGCTCGCGCTCGCGCCAGTGATCGCTTCGCCGAGCTGGCGGCGTTTGGCAGCCGGGCAGGAACGGGATCTGCAACGCTTCGTCGACGAAGTCCGCCGACGCCTCAACGACGTCGAATACGAGCCCCGAGGTGAGCAAGATCCGATCGCGCACTGGATCGAATCCGATTGCTGGCGAACGCCAGCGACACCGCTCAGCGACTTCGCCAGCGCACCAGGAAACCGCAAACCCAGCCAACTACGGCGGGGCAACCAGCTCAGCTCAGAACGGCACTGGCGCTCCGCGCTCTTCTTCGCCCAGCGGCGTCAGTGCGGCAACGTGATCCTGCACCACCGGACCATCCACCCAGTCATCGTTCGCGAATGGTCACCAGCGATGCAGGAATTCCGCGGCGCGATCTGGATGAGCCAACGGACCGAAAAACGGTTCAAAGCACCGCAAGTCGCCAACTACAACTGAACAACCCTGGGCCGGAACAATCCACCACCGCTGGCGAACTCCAGCATGCGAACACGCCACTCGCCAACTAATTCCGGAAAGGACAGTGGAGCAGGGGTGGTGGTGGTGCGTGGGTTGCGTGGTGGCTGTGCGCGTGGAGGTGAGTGTAGTTGTGGGCGTGAGTGTGTGGGCGGGGTTGGTGATTCGGTGAGGTTGGTGGTGGCCGGTCCGTCGCCGGAGTGGGCACCGCGACGGACCGGGGTATCGACGGAAGCCGATGGTTGGGGCGGCGGGGAGCCGCTGTGCGCGAGCGGTTCTGGTCTACCTCGTGCCGGGCTGGGTGGCGGTGGTGGTGGAACACCGGCAGCGGTAGCGAGATTCGGTGATGGGGCGCGCCCAGTACGCGAAGATGGCGAACCAGCACAGGACCCAGATCGAGGCGTAGTGGCCGGAGGAAGTCGAGCCAGTGCCCGGTCACGGCGTGTACCTCCAATCCGGATACGGAGTGAGGGAGTTGTGGGTGGGTGGTGTCCGGTCCGCCGCAGGAGCGCGACACTGCGGCGGACCGTGTTGTGAGACCCGTTGTGGGTGGGTCGGTGGGGAGACGAGTTGGGGTCAGGCGGCGGTGCGGTAGAGGTCGCGGCACTCGCCGCACAGGTCGTCGATGTCGATGTCGCGACAATGTGTGTGGCAAGAGCAGCACCGCCCGGTCCGCAACTGCACCGCAGTCAAGGTCGTGATCGGTGTGCTCGATCGCGATGGTTGTGCGGCTCGGTCGCGATAGGCCATGACCAGACCGGCCACGACCCGGGTGGAGCGTTGCTGCAAGTCGAGCAGCAGTGCGGGTGCGGCGGCGGGGTAGTGGTCGGTGAGGTGCTGGCAGTAGGCGGCGACCTCGTCGGCGAGGGTGAAACCCGGCGGGAGGGCAGCGATTTTGGTGCGGTTGTGGTCGCGGCAGTGTTGGCAGAGTCCGTCGTCGCTGAGACGTTGGCCGGTGGTGTCGGTGCGGAAGTGGTCGCTGCAGGCGCGTTCACCGAAGCAGTGGACACACACCCAACCTTGCAGGGGCGGCAGGGTGGTGTGGTCGTAGTCGAGGCCGTTGCCGTTGGTGAGGAAGGCTGGTCGGTCGTCGTCGCGGATGTCGAGACCGGTTCGGGTGCGGGCGATCGCGTCGGCGTCGAAGTCCTCGCGGGTGCGCGCACCGGCGCGATCGCGCTCGACGCGGACCTGCTCGCCGACCTGACGCACGTAGTGCCGATCCCACAGTGAGGGTTCGTAGGGGCGGTCGGTGTCGAGAAGGAAGCGGGTGCGGATGTAGTCGGTGACGCCCCGGTCCTCGTGCACGGGACGACGTTTGGTGGTGATCGCCTCGATGTGCTCGGGCTGCCGCCTCGCGCGTTTGGCCGCGATCTCGGTGCCGGTGGCGGGTTCGCGATTGAGCACGGGGGTGTCATCGGTGGCGAGCACCCGCCGGAGGTTCGACTCGATGGCGGTGAGGGGCACCGTCGTGATCCAGCCGGGCAGGCTGTCGGTGTGCCGGTACAGGCCGGGGTCGGTGCGGGTGACGAACAGATCCAGCCACGCCCGCAGGTCGGGGTCGGCGCGCCGCCACACCGAACGCAGTTGCGCTCGCGCACTCAGGTAGGGGGCGTGGGTGAAGGTGTCGGCGAGACGGACGAGCCGGTGGAGGTCCTCGGTGGTGGCCAGGGTGGTGAGCGCGTGCTCGAAAGCCTCTCGCGCCTCGTCGTGCAGCCCCGCCTCGAGTTGCCAGTTGATGTGGGCGATCGCGTCGAGGAACGACGGGGATACGGTGTCGGCCATCAGGTTTTCCCTTTCGTCGAGCGGAGATAGACCAAGCCCCCGTGGGAACGTGACATTCCACAGGGATGGTTGGCTGGCCGGGCGGCCAGCTCGAGGGCGTTTTCGACCGGGGCGGTGGTCGGCGTGGTGGGGAACGCGCCGGGGCGTGCACCACCGAATTTCGCGACGGGACCGCGGCGTGCGTGCGCGGGGTGAGGGAAATTCGGTGGTGCCGGGCGCGGGCCCTGCCGTGTCGAACACCGTTCTGGTAGCCCTGGTCTGGGCTGGACGAACGTCCGGACGGGCATCCCCGCCCACCCGATGACTCCTGCTCGCCTCCCTACGAGAGGTGAGCGGAAGTCATCGAGTCAGAAGCCGGGCTCCTCACCGGACCCGGTACCGGCGTAAGCCGGTTCACGCGCGGCCGCCGACGTCCACGGATCATCTGAGCTCGCACGGGAACTCGTGGCGGGTCGCGTGGTAGTGCGCCGGCTGGTCTTGGTCACGGCGGCGGTGGCGAAGCGCAAGGATGCGGCGACCTCGTCGGCGTCGAGCTCAATGACGGTGCGTTTGTCGCCTTCGCGGGTTTGGTAGGTGCGTTGCTTGAGTCGTCCGGACACGATCACTCGTGCGCCGCGGGGCAGCGATGACTCGGCGATGTTTTCGGCGGCCTCGCGCCAGATGCTGCAGGGCATGAACAGTGGGTCGCCGTCGGTCCACTCGTTGGTGGTGCGGTCGAGGTAGCGTGGGGTCGAGGCGACCGTGAAGTTCACGACCGCGACTCCCGCAGGCGTGTACCTCAGCTCTGGTGCGGCAGTGAGATTTCCGATGACGGTAATGACCGTGTCTGCGGACATGATGATCCTCCCAGGATAGTAGTGGACAGTGCTGCTCCCAGATGCTCCGGACAGCAGGGGATTTGAGGAACGCCCACGGGCTTCTCGAAGGCATGGGGTCAGTTGGGGCTGTCGAAGCCAGTTCGCTGTTTCAACCCCGCGTGAACGACCCGTCGGAAGTTGTGAACCACCGGAACGGCGTGGACCTCAGCGCGGGTACGGCAGCCAGGCGTCGGGATAGCAATCCGGCGAGTACGCCGTGTGTGAAAGGCGATGTGAGCAGAGCTATCAGCGGCCGCGGCAACATGTTCGGATCTCGATCGTGGAGCACCGATAATTTCGATGGGTGAGCATCGAAACGGGCGCGGGGCAGACAGTGCCTGTCCGAGGTCGGCCCCTGGCAACCGATTGAGGGCGTGCTGAGGTCAGTGTGTGCTCGGTCCGAGGTCGATGCCGAGGTCGGCGGCGATGTCGTGACCGCAGTGAGCCAGGCGGCGCACGGTCTCGGGTCGCATCCCGGTGGTCAGGCAGGTAGCCAGCAGGAGAGCCATGGAATGGTTCGGGTCGGCCTCGTGGGCGGCCTGTACGGCGATCCCGGCGAGGACACCGTCGCCGCGGATGTAGGCGCTGAACACGAGAAGTGTTGCGGCATCGGCGCGGTCGGTGCCCGATACCGCGCGCGACAGCGCCAGCCACAGGCGTTCGGCGGCGTCGGCGTGCTCACCGACGGCGAGCCCGAACAAAGCATCGCGCACCACCCGATCCCGCAGTGCCACCGCCAGGTCAGCGAATTCGCGGACGGTGGGGTTCGTGCCGGAGTCGATGTCGGAGATCTGGCACAGCACCCGTTCGAGTGTTTGTCGGTGATAGGCGTCGGGATCGCCAGAGCGGACGGCCGCGGTGTACCGGTCGTGGGCCGCCGCCACCGACTGCTCGAGGTAGGCGGCGACCCGCGTGGTCAGTTCGGTGTCTGGGGTGAGCAGGTCGGTCAGCTGCGAGCGTGTGGCTCGGATCGCTCGCCCGTGGAACACATGTGTCGCGGTGACCAACGATGCCGCCGGATCCGGCAACCACCCAACATGGTCGGTGTCGAGCAGGCTCCACCATGGTTCGTTCGCTTGGATTGTTCGCACTGCCCATGCCCCGGCCAGTAGCACCTGCTGGTCTGCGAGCCGCCGCGCGAACGCCTTGATCAACCCGGCGTGGGTGCTCGCACGCGCCTGGTGCTGGTCAGGGTCCGGGCGTGGTGGCAGTGCCCGGTCATCGACGATCACCGCCAGTACCTCGCCCGAGCCGTCGGTGGCGCAGATGCGGGCGACGGCCTCGGCGTAGGCGGCCGCCGACCCGAGGCGCTCGTCGCCGTCGCTGTCGAGGTACAGGTCGAACCGCGCCACCGCGTCGATGACCGGAGCACCGTTGGGGCCGGGCGCATTCCGCAGCATCGCGACCAGGAGCGAGCGTTCGGGCACGAACCCGACCATGGCGGGCACTGCCACGATCAATTCGCCGGGATCGTCCACATGCAACGCACCCGCTGAGAAAGCCTGCTCGGCCGCCTGCTCACCCGGCTCGGAGATCCCTGCATCGATCGGCTGGGACTGGGCATTGTCATCGGTGTTGTCGGACATGGGATTTCGTCCCTACCTTTCGTAGTGGGTGGCGCACGGACGCTGGTGGTCACGGATGGATATGCGAATGACCGGCGGACGACGCGGTTGCGGCCGTGACGGCGTCGCCGAGGACAGGGCTGAAGGAGATAAGGCCGCCCGCTGCCGCGCGAGGACTGGACGCTCATCGGGCGGAGGCGATCCGATCGCCGTTCTCGGACACGACGGCACGGTCATCCACCGTGCCGAGGCGGGCGTGGATCATTTCCTGGCAGCGGGGAACGACCTCGTTCGCGGCGGCATCCGCTGTCGGCCAAGGGGATCCGGATCGACCACGAGGCTTCCGGCCTGGTGACACCGCCGAGCCAGTACACCCAAGACCCCGAAGCGCTGCGCACCGCTGCTGCGATGGGCGGGCGGTCACCGGTGACGGGTCAACCCATGCAGCAGCACGACAGTGGCTGGTTGTTCACCGGCACAGTGGTTTCGGTGCTGTCGGCTCTGACACCGCCGCGAACGGCATGTGCCCCAGCTTCGGTGTGGTCACGACACATGGTTTGCGTCGCTGAAGAGTTCGCGTGCGGTGATGAGCGCGGCGAGTAGATCCATCGACCGATCACCGGTGGGTGTGGCATCGCGGATCTTGCGCAGTTTCAACAACCGGGCGTTGCGGACGTCGACACCGAGCGCGGGTGCGACGCTGTCGTTGCCGGGGTCGGAGACGATGGTGTAATCCGATAGCGCCAGCCATGCCTGGTACCAGGCTTCGGCGGGCTGACCTTCCCGCGACGGTGTCGTGGGTTGCTCTTCGGTCACGGCCCAGCGGGCGCAGCCGCAGTCGGGGTCCGCACAGCGGGTGAGGCGGTCGCCAGGAAGGACGGGTTGTAGCGGCTGCTGCGCCCGTGCAACATGGGGCACGCGCGCTGGGAATAGTGCCCGCATTCGGGATGAGCGCCCGGCTCTACTGCGATTCCCCGCAGGTAGTCGCTGGGCCGCAGATACAGCACGACCCGATCCCCGAACGGCTCGCCGTAGATCTGCAAGGGGTCGCCGCAGACTTGACAGAGTTTGCGGGTGAAGGCGTGTAGTCGACGGACGGGATCGAGGGCTCCCCAGATCGGTTGGCTGCGATCGCGGTGCGCCAAGGTGATGAACGGAACCACGAGCCCATGTGAGGTCGGCGCGTGCATCAACCGCATCGGCACCGCGGGCTGCGTTGAGGTGCGGGTGCGGCGCGAAGTCGGGGAATCGGTCATGGTCACCTCGAATCTGGTTGTGGTGCACTGCGATCGCTCGGTGCGCGACGGGCATGAGGCGGATCGGGGGCTGCGGACAGGGTGATGGTGGTGATGCGGTCGGGGGTTCCGCGGCTGTGGATGCGCAAATGTATGTGGGCCGTGCGCGCGCCGGCGGTGGCCGATGGCTCGGCTCGCCAAGGACCGAACCGGTCCTCATCCAAGTCAGGAAGGTTGGTTTCGATCCAAGCCAGCAGGTCTGCCCCGCTGCTGATCACGCCGACATCCAGCGGCGGCCGATGCGCGGGTCGTGGTCGTGGACATCGATCACGATGGGTGCGCCGGGAACGAGCGCGGTCACCGAGCGCGGGAGCACGGCTTGACGGCCGCTGGCGGCCCAATGACCCTCGGCGATCACCCGTCGCCCACCGGGGCCGAGTTCGGTCGGGGCGAGATACCAGCTCAACCCGGTTCGGCGGCGTCCGAAAGTGCTGGTCTCCCATAAAGTTCGGCTGGTGCGGTCATCGTTGACGGTGACAACCTGGCTGGCGTGTTCCACCCGCACCAGCGCCATCACCGCCGGCGGCCCGGTACCTGTGAGGTCGAGCCCACCGAACAAGCCGACGGCGGTAGCGGGGCGCGGAGGCACGGCGAACGCGGCGTGATACCCAGCGACCAGGGCACTGTCGACGGTGCCGGCGTCGTCGGCTAGATGGGGCGCGTAGTGCGGATCGGCACGCAGCCGCACCGTGTAGGGGTGCAGGTCAGTGCCCATCGGTGCCGCCGAGATATTGGGGCCCCGGTGATGTGGTGAGCGCGCGGTGTAATTCCCGCACCCGGGCGTCGAGGTCGCAGTGTTCGGTGAGCAGGCCGGGTAGGGGCGCGTGGGGGTCATAGCCGAGGGCTTGGGCGATCCCCATCGCCAACTCGACCAGCCGACGGGTCGCGTCTCTGTAGGCGGGTAGGACAGACGATAACTCGGCGACGATCTCGTCTCGAGTCGAGGGCGCAGCGCGGTTCACGAATTCAGTTCCTCTCCATGGGGTTTGGTCGATTCGGTCGGGCCAGCCGCGGTCACGGACTCGATGAACGCCAAAGGCGGCAGGACCCCGGAATCGTCGGGGTGGCGGTGCAGTTCGATACCGATGACCTCGACAACCGGATCAGGCGCGGCATCGACGGTGCGGGGCCCGGCGGTGTCGAGGGCGAGACAGACGACCGCGCACGAGTTCGCGTGCACGGTGGAGGTCATCGAGGTTGGCGGCGTCGGTGAACCCGCTGTCGATGCCCTTGAGCACCCGGCCAGGAATTCGCCTTCGGACTCGACCTGGCAGGGCATCCACGGGCCGGTCATCGGCGCGGCCCACGCAAGCCGAACCAACGAGCGAGACCACGAACCGGGCGAGAACGATGCGGCGCGGCCATCGGCGACACCAGGACCGAGATCGCTGTGATGCCAACCCTTTTGAGGTCGCTGCGCTGATGGGTCGGCAACGGGGGAACGTGAGCATCAGCGCCGGAATTGACCGGTGGATGGTAAATGTCGCGTGGCGACGTCAGGGTGCTGGCTGGAATGATCGGGGGTTTTAATAGGAATCAGCGCCTTCAGATATGGTCAGGCCCGGCCCACGCCGGTGGTTGCCAGGTGTGGATGCGGTGGATGTGTTGGGGTTCAGGCGGTTTCGAGGTCGAACAGGTCGGCGTAGCGTTCCTCGCCGTCGTAGGAGGGGCAGTCGCATTGCGGGAACGCCTGGAGGCAGTCGGCGCAGAACCCGCAGCCGATGCAGTGTGGGCCGGTGGGGTCGTCGTTGAATTCGCCGCATTCGCTGCAGTAGCCCCAGTAGTCGGTGGTGTGGCTGGCCCACAGGGCGGGGAGGTAGGTGTGGTTGGAGTACCAGCTGCCCTGGTCCCAATGCCCGCGGTGTTCGTTGAAGATGTAGGCGGGGTGCTTGTAGGCGGGGTCGACCGTTAGCAGCACCATTTTGTCCAAACCGAGCCATGCTTCGAGCTGTTGGCGTCCGGCCCAGGAATCCAGTGACCCGAACGGGCGCCGTGGCAGGAACTCCTCGGCGGCGATGCGGGTGTCCGAGCGTGGATCACTGGGGGCGGGGTGCACGTTCTCGGGCAGGATCCCGTTGTGTGCGAGCACCGTTCGCTCGTCGCCACCGACGAGGAAGGGGTGGCAGTTGTCCACCGTCCGGGGTCCGTGGGTGGCCAAGCGGGAGTGGAACAACGCGGCCCCGTCGGGGTATTGGTTTCGGAGGGCGGCGAATTCGACGATCACCGCCTCAGCGTCGAGGCCGTGGCCGACGGTGATGGTGGTGTCGGTGATGATGGCGTAGCCGTGGCCGTGGGGGTTGGCCAGCGCGCCACCGTGTAGTGCGTCGAGGTCGGGGCTGATGCCGGGTTTGATGAAGGTCAGGATGCACATGCCAGGTCCTCCAGTTCGGCCAGAAGCGGTGAATAGGTCGGGCGGGCCCGTAGCCAGGTGGTGAAGGCGTTCCATTCCCAGCCGCGGTGGCGCGCGATATCGGTCGTAGTCAGACCGCGGGTGTATTCCACGGACGCGGCCGCGAAGCCTAGGGCGGCTTGGACCTGTTGTGGCTGTAGGGAGCTGGCGAAGATGCGTAGTTCGAAGGTGTGCTCGGGGCGCACGTTGATGGCGTGATAGCGGCCCGCTCCTCGCTCACCCTTGGCGAAATCGAGGACCTTCGAGCGCGCGTGTGGGGAGAATTCGGCCCAGCTCGATGATCGGCGCGCCAGGATGGTGACCGGAGTCTGGTTGCGGTACACGAACTTCAGCCACCGGTAGGCGTGGGCCGGGGAATCGAACCCGTCCCGCGAGACATGCACGTGGATGCCGACGTCGCTGTCGGTGTAGCAGCCGAGCAACCGCAGCCGCGCCAGCAACCTCCACGGAATCTGTGTCTGTGCGTAGTTGTAGGACATGGGGTGGGTGACCAGTTCGAACCCGCACGGGCTGATCGAGGAATCCTCTTTCAGATAGGCCAGGTCACCGAGGTGGGCCAGCGCGGTATCGACGGCATCATCGAAAATGGCGGTGGGGGTTTTGATTTCGAGTTCGAGCCCGAGAAACAGCGGGCCGGTGCCATGGAAGCGGGGATGGGGTTTGTAGTCGTAGCCGTGGACCGCGGGATGGCCGGGGCGGGTGCAGTCTTGGCAGTAGGTGTCGTCGTAGGGGATGAGGTCGAAGCATTCGGTGCATTCGCGGTAGTCCTCGTCGAGGCAGGTGTCGCAGACCTGGTTTCCGCTGTGGACGCCGTAGGTGTCGGTGCACAGTCGGGCGCAGTCGTCGCAGGTTTGGTAGTCGCGGGCGCAGTTGCCACAGATTTCGCGGGCACCGACCGCGGTCGTGGTGGTGCGGCTGTAGGTGTGGCAGTCCGCGCACCGCTCCCATCCGGACACACACCGCCCGCACAGCATGGTGCTGTCGCTGGTGAGGTGCGGGCTGCGGGTGTGCCCGTCGCATTCGACGCACCTGGATAGGTCATCGACACACGAGACGCACAGGCATTCGCCATCGACGGTCGCAGTGAGATTCGCGTTCGGCAGGGGATCGGCGCACTGCGAGCACGCCGAGTCGGCGACAACGGATGCGGGCATGACAAGACCTTTCGGTGAAATGGAAAGAACCCCGCGCCCAGCGGGATTCGCTGGGCGCGGGGTTCTCGGGGACAAATCAGCGGGAGATAGAGCTCATGGCGACCTCGGCGGCCGGTGTGATGCGGAGGACGCCAGGTCAAGCCGGCCGCGCCGGGGTGGGGGCCCGACAGCGTGGTGGTTTGCGGCGCATTCGCAGTCGGGGAACACGGTGTGGCAGTCGATGCACCAGCCGCACCGGGTGCAGTAGCGGCTGTTGCGGTCGAAGTCGACGTTCAGGCAGGACCGACACAGAACGCAGCGTGCCGGACGGCTTGGTCGTGGCGGGTAGCTGGTGTTGGAGTACCAGATGCCGTCATCCCATTGGCCTGCGTGTTCGCCGAAGATGTAGGCGCTGTGGTGGTAGGCGGGATCGATGGTGAGGATGACCAGTTTGCTGGTGCCCAGCCAGGATTGGAGGTTGCGCGCGCCGCGGTGGGTGTCGATCGGCCCGAACGGTGCACTCGGCGGGTAGTCCTCGGCCACGATGCGGGTGTCCGAGCGCGGATCGTACGGGCCGGGGTGGACTCGTTTGGGCAGAGTGCCGTTGTGCGCCAAAACTGTTCGCGGGTCACCACCGAGGCGGAACGGATGACAGTTGTCCACGCTGCGCTCACCGTGGGTGGCGTAGCGGGAATGGAACAATGCCGCCCACCGCGGATACCGTTGACGCACAGTGGTGAAGTCGTCGATCACCTGGGTGGCGTCCATGCCGTGGCCGGTGATGATGCGGGGCGGCGATCACGGCGAAACCGTGACCGTGCGGGTTCACCCTCGCCCCGACCGACAAGGCGACCGGATCCGGGGTGGTGCCGGGCGGGAAGTAGGTCAGCAAGCACACGACAGGTCCTCCATCTCCGCCAGCAGCGGCTGATAGAGGTCGCTGTGTTGGGTGACTCAGGCGGTGAAGCGTGACCATTCCCACGCCCCGGCCCGCACATCAGCGACCCGCAGGCCGCGGGTGTAGTCGATGGAGGCGGCGGTGAACGCCAGCGCGGCCTGCACCTGCTGAACATCGAGCGAGGACGCGAATACCCTGAGTTCCAGGGTTTTTCGTGGGTAGGGGTTGATCGCTTGATATCGGCTCAATCCCAATACGTGTAGCGGGTCTTTGGCGGTGTCTTTGACCTTGGCCCGTGCTCGCTGATCGAACGGCGCGTAATGCGAGCGGCGGCGCGCGATCGTGGTGACCGCGGACTCGATGCGGTAGAGCATCTTCATCCACCGATAGTTGTGCTCTACTGAGGCGAATCCGGCACGGCTGGCATGGATATGCAGCCCGACACTTGAGTCGGTCTCACAGCCCAACTCAGCGAGCTGTCCCAGCAGCGGCCACGGGAACTCGGCGATCGCGTACTCGTACGACATCGGATGAGTCACCAACTCGAACCCGTCGGGCTCGATCGAGGAATCACGCTTCAGATACCCCAACGGGCCCAGGTGATCGCCCGCGAGGGTGACGCATCGGTGGTAGTGATGTTCAGGGACAACGATTTCCAGTTCCATCCCCAAATGCAGGGGACCGGTGCCGTGGAAACGTGGGTCGGGTTTGTAGCTGTAATTCCACACGTGATGGGGGTGATCGCAGGTATCGCACTCACCGCCGACACGGGTCAGGGTGCCGCAGTCCGAGCAGCTCGAATAGTGCTCGGAACATCGACCACAGACGCGGCCGCCACCGGAGAGGTAACGGCTGCTGGCGCTGAATCGGCTGCAACGGGTGCACCAGTCGAAGAACACCTCCGCGCACCGCCCACACACCACCTCACCGGAATCGGTGCGCTGACACGGGGCGGTGAGCCGACGACACGACACGCAACCGACCCACCCGGCGGTGCACCGTGCGCATAACCGGTACCTGTCCGCGGTGTCGTTCACCGTGACGACCTGGTGACGGCAGCCGTCGCAGCGGGGCAGATCCGGCAAGCAGCGTTGGCAAACCCACTGATCCTGAACCGGGCGCCGATCACTCCGATCGGTGGACCGGCACACGGCACATGGCGTCGGATGATGGACGGATTCGGGCATGGCGCAACACCTTCCGAATACGAAAGAACGCCAGGCCCCAGTGCGTGCTCGGGCCTGGCGTTCGGATCAGTGGGAGATTTCAGCTACTTGCTGGCATGGTGGAACGTCGGGGACAACCGAGGTGTCTCGCTGGCGGTGTCGGCGCGAGTCGAAAGACACAGAATCAGAACGGAATTGGACGGTGCAGCCGCACTGGGTGTGGACTGATTGGGCGGCACAGTGATTGGGCGATGGAATTGCAGAAGACCAGGTCCGGCACAGGCGGATCGGCGCGTATTGTGTTGGTTGGGGATTGATGCGCGGATCAGCCGGTGAGGGATCGGCATGAGGACGACATCGCGCCCCGGTCGTGCCCGCGGCACTCGGTGACCAGAAGCCGCCGAACGACTTCGACGCTCTCGAGCGGTGATCCGTGATCGTCGCGATGCTGCTCGCAAACGGGAACAGGTTGCCACCGCAGCGGTCACGCGGTACATCACCGCGTGGCAAGAGATCATGAACATCGAGCGGGCACGTGATGACAGAATCGCTGCGCTACATCAGCAGATAACGGCGGCGAAGCAGCGAGCGGCCACCGACATCGCCGACCACCAACAACGGCAAGCGCTCGCCGCCGCGACGATCCGCCAGCAAGGCAATACCGAAGACGAAGTCGCCGAACTGCTCGAAATCACGCCCAAGCAGGCCCGCTAGCTAATAGCTGCCGCCAACGACTTCGCGAGGACAGGCGCAGCAGTCCTCGGTTCAACCGGCGGTCGCCCGAAGCCCGTCACCGCCGACCATCGCGTGCAGGCCGGGCCGATCGTCGGCCCACAACCCACGCGTTCAGCAACTGATTCTACTCGAAAGACCTTGCATAGCAACGAGATACCGCCGAAAGGCGATATGGGGCAGTCCCCCGATCGCGGATAGCACCGTGGACGCTGTTCCCGTCGGGTGTGCGGATATCAGCGCGGACAAACAGTCAATACAAATGGTAGCTACAGATGTGCCAAAAGACAGCGGTATGCCGACATCCACGAGTTGTTCCGCCCGCGGTGTGAGCATCAGCGTGATCAGCGCACGATTGCAGCTCGATCGCAAGACCGTCCGCCGCTACGTCCAGTCCGACAGCGTCGAACATCTGCTTGCCCCGGTCAGCAAGCGCGGTAGTGCCCTCGATGAACACATGCCCTACCTGCGGCAACGTTGGGATGCGGGGTGCACCAACGCGCTACGTCTGCTCGAAGAGCTGCGAGGCCGCGGCTACAACGGCAGCCATCGATCAGTGCGGCGGCTGGTGCAATCTTGGCGCGGCGCACCGCCAGCAGCGGTGAACACACAGGCACCGCCGAAACCTCGTGTTGTCGCCGGCTGGATGACGCGACCTGCGACTGCACTCACCGACGACGAAAAGCAACGGCTACAACAGATTCTGGCCGGTTGTGACACCCTCCGGCAGGTGAATCACGTCGCCGACTTCGCGGGCATGGTCCGCGAACGCGGTGGCAAACATCTGGACACGTGGATCGCCGCCGCCAAGGCCAGTGGCGTCAAACAGCTTGTTGAAGCGGCAAATGTTTGGCAGAGCGAAATTCGACCTCCTTCGCCGCCGCGTTCTCCTGGTCGAGTAGCACGCCGCCACCGAAAGTGCACCAGAGCCCCCGCAACTGGCCATTGACACCACAGGGAACGATTCATTCACTGTGTTGCTGACCCGCCGCCCCAGATGCATCCATGGCTGGACGGGATTCTCTGGCGAGACGAAGAAGCATTCGGAGGCATTCGAGGATGCTCTCCGTTCTCTCGACAGACTGATACAGAGGATGTTGGAGCGATATCCCGTCAACGACGGCGATGACGAGCATCGCCAGTTGCCTGTCGTCATCGGTCAGTCCCACGGCGCGAAGGGCAGCTCGGGCCTCGTCGATGGACAGATCAATGAGTTCTCGAGCCAGTTCGACGGGTTGCTGCCCTCTGGTCGCGCTCAAGATGAACTCGGTGATAAGCGAGCGTCGAGCACCTTCGCTCTGCAACTGATTCGGTAGGTCGGCCAGTATCATGCCGATGCTGGTTGTACTCTCTAGCCCGAGTTGGGCGATATCCCGACGGCTCGCACTCTCGAGCGCCTCCCGCATCAAGGCCTCACGAGAACCGAAGTAATGTCGAACAAGACTGTGTGCAACGCCTGTTGCCTGAGCAACGGCACGATAAGTGACCGCCGCCTGGCCATCCTGCGCGGCAATGGATATTGCCGCCTCTAGCAGACGTTGCCTGGTTGCTTCGGGGTCTCGCGTGTAGGCGTCGTTGTAGTTGCTCACTTGACAATCCTATTGTCCGGTCCCGGGTGTCGAATCCAGCCATTGATGCACCCTGTATATGACACCTACAATCGCGCGCAATCGGGAAGTGTTGGTTGGTCTTCAAGCTGGTGCTGAATGCCGGTGCCCATGAGCGGTCTTCGCGCGGGGATTGCTGGGTGTTGGTTCGGGCTGGTGGCTGTCCAGGGAAAAAGGGTTTGCGTCCTCGACATGCTGGAGAAGGGGGGACGTTTCGATGGCGCGGGCGATCGATGAGGCGGCTGTTCTAAGGTGCGAGATCAGAGGTGGCGCGGTGATGTAACTGGCACGGCGAGTGATGCTGACCGCAGCCTGGACCTGTCTGTCCGAAGTAACCACGGGCAGTGCGATACTGCAGTAGCCAGGGGCGTTCTCCTCGAGATCGATCGCAAAGCCGGCCCGTCGAATGTTGTTAGCCTCGGCGATCAACTGGTCCACCGATCGCAAGCTGCGCGGGGTAAGACGATCGAGGCTGACATGGGCGTATCGCAATGCGATCTGATAGTTGCTGTCGCGGCAAGCAAGTAGAAGCTTCCCTCCCGCCGTGCACGTTGCCGGTAGCCGACACCCCGCCTCCGTGGCGCTGTTCCGATCGCCGGTACCAGCGATCTTATCGATGAACAAGACGTGATCACCCTCGCTGACCACCAGGTGGGTCGTCGCACGCGTCTCCGCAAACAAATCCGCGAGGTGAGGTCTGGACACATCGCGCAACGCTGTGGCAACAACCGTTCTCTGACCGAGCTCGAAGACACGGACCCCCAGCTGATACCACTCATCACGCTGCTCGAGCAGACCCCAGCGAACCAACTCCCGAGCAAGCCTATGAGTCGTAGGCTTCGGCAACCCCGCCCGGCGACTCAGCTCACTGAGCTTAACCCGCACATAACCGTCGCCGAACGCACCAAGTATCAAGTGCACCTTGCCCAGTACCGACTTGGGGTAGCAAGCGTCATCGTCTGCATGGCCGGCAAAGTCGCCTGACGCGGTGATGTTCGTAGTCATCCCGGATCTCCGTTTAACACTAGTTGTCCAACTGGACAGCAACTGTCCAACTGGACAATAGCGCGCCGGGACACTCACTGCAGGAAAATCGTGTTTAGACCCGAGGCGCTATCCCGCAACCACACACGCCAACAAGACAAACCACCCCCAACCGCCAACCCGGTCCAGCCACCGAACCAACCAGTCGACAACCAGCAACCCATGTGGTGCGGTAACTGGCATACAATGAGCGACGAGATTGTGAGAGCCATGCACGAGCCGAACGCATGGGGGAAGTGAAAGAGACGCTCCGCAAACTGGCGAGCGAACACTTCCCAGCTCCGTCGACGGCATCCCAATCTTTCGCGGTCGCCAAACCTTGCCGGTTATAGAACTCGCTGCAGCGACAGACCCTGTCGAGATGGTCGCCGAAAATAAGGATGCTGACCTTGGGCGTCGTGTCCGGCGTAGCAACCGCGCCTCTTCGGCGAGTTGGGCAAGATCTTCGACGAGATCGAGCTTGCGCTATTTTGCGGCCGTGCTCATGTCGAACCGGGCGGACCGACGCGCAATGGAGGTCGGGGACGACGCGGAGTCCTTGCGCCAGCGGCCGGAGAGCCATCCGCCGGCCAGGGAGCTGTAGCTGAGCCAATCCCAAGCCGCGCCGCTGGATCGTGGGCAGGATGTCCTCCTTGATGCCGCGGACGAGGATGGAGTAGGGCGGCTGCTAGGTCACGAACCGTTCCAGGTTGCGTGTGGGGCGAGGCCACTGCGCTTCGACGATCTGGAAGCTGCGTAGGACTAGACGAGTAAGTCCGAAGTCCCGGCGTTGCCTGGACATGGACGGAGGGCGCCGAAGACCATTGTGTGACGAACGACCTTGACGCCCTCCTGACCGCACTGTACGTGAAAATCGACGATGAATTGGCGGGTCCACGCTGGACGGGGCGGCCACCGGTGCTGACCGACTCGGAACTGGTGTGCCTGGCGGTGGCCCAGTCGCTGCTCGGATTCACCTCCGAATCGCACTGGCTGCGCTACGCCCGCAAGCATCTGACCGGGATGTTCCCGTACCTGCCACAGCAGTCCGGGTACAACAAGCGGCTGCGCAACGCGTTGGGACTGGTCAAGCGGGTGATCCGAATGCTGGCTCGCGCCAGCGATTTCTGGCTCGACGACTGCTGGATCGTGGACTCGACTCCGGTGCCGTGTGGCATGTCCCGACCCACGGTGAAGCGGTCGGAGCTGGCCGGGTGGGCCGGCTACGGCTACTGCGCTTCCCACTCCCGCTTCTACTGGGGGCTGAAACTGTATCTGGTGTGTACCCCGGCCGGAATGCCGATCCTGTGGGCCCTAGCAGACCCGAAAATCGGTGAACGCGAGGTGCTTTCGGCCATGCTCGAAGTCGATTCAGCTGTAGCCGCTGAGCACGAGGGCATCCTGTTGATCTGCGATAAGGGCTTCGCGGGCCGTGAGTTCGAAACACTGGTGGGCGAGTACGGGATCACCATGCTTCGCCCGTCCCGCAAGGACGAGAAAACCCGATACGGTGAGCCGTTACTGAAAAAGGTCCGCCAGTTGATCGAGTCGGTCAACGACACTCTCAAAGGCCAGCTCGACCTGGAAGACCACGGCGGACATTCCTACCAGGGCGTGGCGATCCGCGTTGCCCAGCGCATCCTGGCGATGGCCACCGCGATCTGGCACAACACCCTGATCGGCGCACCAATCACCCGGTCGCTGATCGCTTACGATCACTGACCGGCCTTCGGACTTACTCGTCTAGGAGTCGATGTAGCGAATTTTGCCCTGGTGGACGAGATCGCTGAGCGCTCCGAGTGTCTCCTCGATGTCGGTTTCGGGGCTGGGCCGGTGAACCTGGTAGAGGTCGATCCAGTTGATTGCGGCGAGGGCGTTGAGGCTGTGGGGGAGCCGATGAACGGCACCAGGACCGTCAACACAGCGAGCAGCTCTGCGGCGGGTGTTGCCGACGGTGAGATTGCCACCGACGCGGCCGGTGACCCTGGTTGTTCGCGCCGCCGCGGCCGGCGAGCATCGCGAAGGTGATCAGCTCGCGGGTGGGCAGGTCGAGGCCGCCACGGCCGACGGTGTCGTCGAAGCAGTTCTCGGCCAGGTACCGCTGCAAGTGTGCTTCGTCGGCAGGGGATGTCGTTGATCCGTTTCTCGACCCGTCCGCGCCGCCGACGATCTTGGCCTGCACGGTCTTTCCGTAGTCGAATGGCGTCTGTGGCGTGGGAGCCGACTGGCCGGGCAGCGGCAGCTCGATTCCGGCGGCGGTCAGGATGTCATTGACAGCGTGCAGGTAGTCGTATGCGCGGGCCAGGCCGACGTTCGAGATGCGCTGGCGCGCAAGGTCTTATCGTCTTCCCCGCCCCGCGCCAGGTAGCGCGGCGCGGAGGCCGGTCCGGTCGACTGCCCGAGATATAGTCGTGTGCGGCGGTCGCGCCCGCCCGACTCCGAGCTGGCGAACGCCCACGCAGTGGCCGATACTGAGGACAAGCCGTCTCCGACACAGCGTGATGTCGATGCCTACCAGCCTGTTGGTCAGCGTGGGGGTCTATGGGAAGAGTCGAGATGAGCAAATCCAACCGGGCACGTAGTCGCGCTGTGCGCCAGCGTAGGGCGGCGACCGGAAGTGGCTACGCACGCGCCGCGCGGGAAGTTGGCGGTCCCACAGGGCAATCCGGTCGGAACCGTACCGATGCTGTCCGCGCCCATACTCGCGCGCTGGCGTTAAACCAAGCTGCCGATACAGCTCGGCGAGACGCCGAAATCCGATCGTTGCAGGCCCAGGGCCTCTGCGGCGACATCACGGCTGTGAGCGCCGACCCTCGGCGCGGCTCCCGGCCGGTCCGGGCGCTCGCCGCCGAACGTCCATGGCGGGCGCATCAGCGCCAGCCCCATTTGACAGAAGTCTCCACAAAAGCCGGGACGGTCCAGCGAGCAGCATCCTCTGCTCGCCTCTGCCACGGTGCCCGGCGATCTCTGAACCGCCCCAACGGGACCGTTCAGCAGACCGCACGTTAGACAGTAATCCACAGCGGCCCCATGATGATCGATGACTTCGACGATCAGCCGATGAACCCCGAGTTGCCGACAGGCACACCGCAGATGGCAGATCCTCGTGTCCAGCAACTGAGTCCGGCTCCTTCGCATCCTCCCGACTTCGACCGACCCTAGGAAGCGCATCATGTCGTATGCCACTATCAACCCGTACTCCAACGAACTTGTGAAGTCTTTTCCCGACGCGACAAACGCAGAGGTCGACGCGGCGCTCGACAATGCGCATGCGGCATTTCAGTCATGGAGCCGTGTGCCACTGACGGAGCGCTGTGCAATACTCGCGCGGGCTGCGAAGCTCGTAGATGAGCGAGCGGAGGAGCTCGCACGACTCAACACTCTCGAGATGGGGAAGCTTTACGCGGAATCCCTCGTCGAGGTCCGCGATCTCGCGGCCACAATGCTCAGTTGGGTTGCTCAGAACGCCGAAGAAGCACTGAGGCCAACCCCCATTGCGTCGACCATGGCGGACCAGGAATTCATGCGTATCTACCAGGCGCAGGGCATAGTTCTCGAAATAGAGCCGTGGAACGGGCCCTTCTACCAGGCTATTCGCGGCTTCGCGCCCGCCGCCGCGGGCGGCAATGTGGTCATACTCAAGCACGCCGAAAGCGTGCCGCAGTGCGCCGCGGCCATAGTCCAGCTACTACACGATGCGGGCCTGCCGGACGGGGTGTGGCAGAATCTTTACGCCACCCACGACCAAGTAGACCGAATCATCTCCGACCCGCGCGTGCGCGTCGTTACGTTGACCGGCAGCTCTAGGGTCGGCGCAATTATTGCTGCGAAAGCGGGGAAAGCCCTGCGGAAGTCCGTCCTCGAGCTCGGCGGCTCGGATGCCTTCATCGTTCTTCCCGACGCGGACCTCGAGTCGACAGTCACGGGCGCGATGTTCGCGCGTTTTTTTGTGAGCGGTCAGGTGTGCATCTCTGCCAAGCGGATCATTGTCGTCGACGCTGTGTACAACGAGTTTGTCGAGCGACTGACTGCTGCTATGACTGCATTGAATCCTGGTGATCCGTTCGATGAGAACACAACTCTGGCCCCCCTCTCATCACAAGCGCAGGCCAACAGGGTCAAGGAACAGATTGCTAAAGCTGTTGCGCATGGCGCGAAGGCCACCGAGGTCGGGAACCCTGTGCCGACGACAGGTGCGTTCGTTCAGCCGACGATCCTGACCAACGTCGCGAAGGACAACCCTGTGTTCTACGACGAAGTTTTCGGCCCAGTTCCGATGATTTTCCGCGTTCCGGACGTCGACGCTGCGGTCGAACTCGCGAACGATTCGCCGTTCGGACTCAGCGGCTCGGTTTGGAGTCAAGATGTCGCGAGCGCCGTCGAAGTGGCCAAACGACTCGACACAGGAATGGTCAGCGTCAACGAACCCTTCGCTGACACATCCTTCGACCTGCCTCTGGGCGGTGTGAAAAACTCCGGGTACGGCTACGAACTGGGACTCGACGGTATCCGCGAGTTTTGTAACCACAAGTCGATCACTCTGCCGGTCGGCGTTCATGCACGCTACGGAACCACCACCGAGGAGATTGCGATCGCCTGACTGAACGCATCCAAATTCACGATCAAGCGCGTCGCCGGCGCTTCGGTTCGGCTCAACATGCGCAACGTGACGCTCCAGCCTGCCACCCCATACGGAACAGGCAGGCTGGAGCACGACCGAGAGCAACTCTGGCGGGCACGCCCGGCTGCGGCCGCCTCTGCGAGATAACTGTCGACCGACGAGCGAACCCCGAATTTCGCGCTTTGTGGGCACACCGCGGGTGTAGTAGATCGCTGACCTGAGAGCAAGCCCACATCTAAAACCCTGCCGCGTCACCCTGCCACCGAAGATGAGCGGCGTCCACACCGTCGAATAGCCCCTGACCGGTCAGCCACGATGATGGGTCGACCGCGCAGCGAGGTGCCAGCTGTGCTGGTCCTTTTCCTAAAAAATAACCCCGGAGTTCGTTGGGGTCTTTGGTCGCGGTTTCCTTGCTGGCCTTGGGGTTTTCCGTGCTCTGGTGGTTTTTGGCCGTTCTGACTCAACTTCAGGTATTCCGAGCAGCTCTCGCGTTTGATGATGCTCCAGCGGTGGAACTGAAGGCCAGGAGGCGCGGTGGGGTTGTCGGTCGTGCGGGATCTGCGCGAGGTGCGTGCGGCGGCGGGCCCGGAGGATATCGAACGGTTCGAGACCGACGTGTTCGCGGGGTTTGTCCTGGCTCGTTGCGCAGCTGGGTTGTCGGACAACACAATTCGCTCGGACGTCAGTCACTTGGAGCAGGTGCGGACCTGGTTCAGCAAACCGTTGTGGGACATGCTGCCCGCGGACGCGGACGTGTATTTCGGCACGGTGCTGCGTCCGGTGCCGATCCCCACGAGACTTGCTCGGGCGCAGGCGATCAGAACGTATTTCGAGTTCCTGGAACTGCGGCACAAGATCGAGATCCATAACCTGACCGGCCGTGTCGTCGAGTGTCCGATCGACGAGATCAACCGGCCCAGGGGGCGGCTGCATGCCAAGCTGCGAATCCCGCCGGCCGCCGAGCAGATCGCGCGGTTGTTCGCCGGGTGGCGTGGGGAGCTGGCGACCTGCCGTAAGTTCGGGCCCGTTGCCCGCAACTACGCCGCGGCGAGATTGATGAGCGAGGTGGGGTTGCGGGTGAACGAGGCGCGCCATCTGGATCTGACCGATATCAAGTGGGATCTGGGCAGGTTCGGCAAACTCCATGTCCGCCATGGCAAAGGCGCCCGGGGTTCCGGGCCCCGCGAACGCATGGTGCCGCTGATCAACGGCGCTGGCCGGACCCTGCGCTGGTTCGTCGAGGACGTGTGGTGCCAGCTCGGCGACGATCCCGCGCGGTTGGGTGCGCCGCTGTTCTGTTCGGAGCGCCGTAACGCCGATGGCACCGCGGCCCGGGTGAGCAGCGAGACGTTGCGGGCCGGACTGGCGGAGGCCGCGGTCCGGCATCTGCCGGAATGGCCGCAGAGTCTGACTCCGCATGTTCTGCGCCATTTCTGCGCAAGCGAATTGTATTCGGGTGGAATGGATTTGATCGCTATCCAGGAAACATTAGGCCACTCCTGGGTTGCCACGACGATGAATTACATCCATGTTCATCGCACGCATGTCGAGGACGCGTGGCTTGCCGGGCAGGACCGCGCCGCCCAACGGTTGAAGGGACTGGGGATATGAAGTGGAACTTGCGGTTGGCCGCGGCCAACCGCGGCATCTGGAAAGCCAGCGAGCTGCAACGCCAGCTCGCCCAGCACGGCCTGGCGATCAGTGCCGGGAAGATGTCCGGGCTGTGGTCGGGCAACCCGGCCAGCATCAAGCTCGAAGACCTGGACATCATCTGCGCCGTGCTGGGCTGCGGAGTCGAGGAACTCCTCATCGCCGAGCCCGACAAGATCGATCGGCCGGTCGCCGACGTCGAGCCGACGGTCTCGACCGGAACCGGTGGGATGGTGGTAACGCCCAAACGCCGTGACGGCCGGTCACTTCCACCCGAGTGACCAGGCGCAGACCGGAGTGGCTCGAGCAGACGCGGGTTGCCCGGCGGGCATCGAACAACCAGGCGGACAGCTGCCCCGAATGCCTGGCCTGGGGGATGTTGTATGGCGGCTACTGCCGCGCCTGCTACGACTTCCGGCGGCGCCACCCCAGCGCCCTCTGCGCTGTGTGTGCTCGGGTCGTGCCGCTGAAGAACGGCTATTGCCGGCTGTGCTGGCTGCAGGCCGCCGCGCTGGCCGCGGATCCGCTGATCGTCACCGAGGACGATCTCGCACGGGTGACCTGCCACCAGTTGTGGTTCGCGGGGATGACCAAGATGCGTGGCCCGCGCTCCGGGGTGCGGTTGCGCGCCCGCCTCCGGACGACTGTCGCCGCCCTGCCGTCATCAGAGCCGGAGACGGACACCGGCGGACAACTGCAGTTGCATCTGCCAGGGGCCGGCAGGGCTTTCGACTGGGCCCAGCATGCCGAGCTCACCAGCCCCGCGCTGGTCCGTGCGCGTCGGGTCGCCCGAGTGCTGGGTGAGGGCCGTGGCTGGAACACCAAGCTGGTCGCTGAGCTGGACCGGGCGCTGGTCATCCTGCTGTCCGGACACGGCGACCGCGAACAGTTCCGCTACTCGGAGTTGATCGGCGTGCTGCACCGCTACGGCGTCAGCATCGACCGGGTCGCCGAGGTACTCGGCGAGATCGGCTTGCTGGTCGATGACCGTGTCCCGGCCTTCGACAGCTGGCTGGAGGACAAACTCGCCACCCTGGCGCCGGGTATCGCCGCGGACGTCCGCAGCTGGGCGCAGGTGTTACGGCATGGCGGGCCCCGCCGCCAGCCCCGCAATATCCACACCGTCCGGGTCTATGTGCGCGCCGCCCATCCCGTGTTGGTCGAATGGTCCACCCGCTACGACCATCTGCGCGAAGTCACCCCTGGCGACGTCAGAGCGGTCGTCGGCGCCTTGCGGGGCCACCGTCGCCGCCAAGCCCTCGGCGCGCTGCGCTCGCTGACGCGGCACTGCAAGAAAAACGGCACCATCTTCGCTGACCCCGCAGCACGAGTCCGCCTCGGAAGCCGTGGCGATCCGATCATTATTCCCTTGCGCGGCAACCAAATCGACGACGCGACCAAGGCTGCGATCACCCCCGCGGCCCGGATCGCGCTCGCCCTGGCCGCAGTCCACGCCGCGCGCCCCGAAGCCATCCGCACCCTGCGCCTGGACGATGTCAACCTCGGCAACCGGCGGCTGACCATCAACTCTGTGACCCGCCCGCTCGACGACCTCACGCACCGGCTCCTGCTCGACTGGCTCGAAGACCGGCGGAAACGCTGGCCGAACACCGCCAACCCGCACCTGATCATTAACAAACAGACCGCTTCGAATACCCGAGCCATCAGCGTCAACGCGCTGACCGCGCCGTTCCGCCGGCAAGCCGCCACCCTAGAAGCCTTGCGTGTCGACCGTCAACTCGACGAAGCGCTCACCCACGGTCCCGACCCCCTGCACCTGGCCGTCGTATTCGGACTCGAAGAGAGCACAGCAATCCGATACTGCGCCGCCGCGCGGCAACTCCTGCAAACCCCCGCCGAGGAACACGAGCCGCCGGGTTAAGCACGAACCCAAGGACAGACTCGCCCCAAATCCCTTGAATACCCTTGGGTTCCCGCCGAAGAACCCTCAGTTTGCGTGAACTCCGGGCAAAGGCGTGGTCTCCCGCCGAACCGGATTTGATGGTTTCCCGATCATCCGGCTCTCCAGTGAACTACTGCGTGAGTGGTGCGGCCGGGTGCCCGGTGTGGATGTGGTCGTGGCAGGCGGCGCAGACCACGAGGGTCTTGCGTCGCCGGTTTGCCATGGCTGTAATCCATTGGGGCTGAAGCGGTCCGGGTATTCCTAGTTCTGCGAGTTTGCGGATGGCTTCGACGTTGCCCACGGTGCCGCAGAGTTCGCAGGTGTCCGCGAGGAGCCGGGTCAGGATCTCCTTGTGCGGGTAGTCGACCCGGATGGGCTGGGAGTCGGTGACTCTCGCCGTCTTCTGCTGCCGCAGCAGAATATCGCCGAACCGTGCGACCAGTGGCTTCCTGCTTTGTCGCTCGATCCGCGCTTCGAAGCAGGTGCGAGGCCCGTGTGGTGTCACGATCTTGGCCTTGTGCTTGGCCGCCATCTTCGACACCGACTGTCTGGCCGCGACAGCCGAACTTCACTGGCAGAAACTCAACTGAAGCGAGGAAGCCGTCGTCATCCTCGGCCCCGGGGCGAAACATGCGGACTGCTACGGTCCCAAGAATAGTCGCTCATTAGGCAACCTGGTGTCGGGCAAGTTATCTTGTATTGTGTGGTGTACGAACTCGACTGAAAACCAGCGTTTTTGTTGCGAATCCTGGACAAAATTGACGGCGGCACGCTTGTTTGCCCGAAAGTCGAACGCTTGTCCACCCAGCCAAATCCGCACGTGGACGTCATCGTGCGCCGTTACTCCTTGCCCCCCAGTGGATTTCAGCACGGCATCGAGGTGTCGTCGCTGTCGACCTGCCACGCAGATGTCAGCGAGTTCACGAGTTCGTGCTTGAGCCATCGGGTTTCCTCTGTGTCAATTCGGCAAGGTTCGAGACTCCCACAGAGCAATTCCAGGAAGCGCTCCCGATGTACTCCGAACGCAACGAGCAGGTCCCCGGTGCTGCCGCCTCCGAAAGGTGCCCAGCGGATGGCTAACTCGATTTTCAGCCCTGCCTCCGTGTCGACTGAGCGTGTCGAACGGAGAAAATGCAACTGGCTCAGTGACCTTCGCATCCAGTGTGCACTGTAGTCTCTCCCGCTACGCGCCTTCGGGTCTTGACTGTGGCGGGGTTGGGGTTTCTCCGGGGAACGCCTTTGCTGAATTGTTCTGACAGCTGTTGCCTGTCCGGTCCGTGAGTTCATGACTGACCTCGGAATACTGTGCTCGGTGTTGTAGGCGAATCGGTCTGTTTGCACACGATTTGCGATCGGTGAAGAGTTCGCATTCGTCACCCTCCTCGGCGTTCAGTCCGTCGCTGCAACGACTGCATCGCGACCGGCGACCCCGGGGCGTGGAACTACTACGTTCGCGGGGCGCGCACCAGGGACACCACCGATCGGTACTCCGCTTCCACCGCCAGGCCGCAGGAGTGAGTGATAGTCGGGGGTTAGACATCCCAGGACCGTAGGTTGTCAAGCGGCTTCGGTGTTTCGGTTGGTTTGTCGGTGTGCCCAGGCGGTTTCTTCGTTGTAGGGGGTGTGGTGGCGAAGGCATCCGTGGAGGATGCCGACGAGGCGGTTTCCGAGGGCGCGCAGGGCTTGGTGGTGCAGGTCTCCGGCGGTGCGTCGCTGGTCGTAGTAGGTGCGGGCGCCGGGGCTGTTCTGCAGGGTGCAGAAGGCCCAGGCGTCGATGGCGTCGTAGAGTCGCCGGTGGCGGGCGAGTACGGCGCGTTTTCTGCCGGATGCGACGGTCAATGGTGAGGTTCCGGCGTAGTTTTTGCGAGACTTGGCGGTGGTGTAGCGGTTCGGGTCGTCCCCGAACTCACCGAGCACCCGGGCGCCGAGGATGACACCGAGTCCTGGCAGGGAGAGGTAGATTCCGGCGTCCGGGTGTGTCTCAAAATGTGACGCGAGCGCGGTTTCGAGTTCGCTGATCGCGGTGTTGATCTCGGTGATGATGCCGACCGCGGCGCGGGTGGTGGCGGCGAACGCGGTGGTGATTGCGTCGGTCGTGTGCAGATGTTCGGTGCGTAGCGCGGCCTGGATCTGCTGGGCACGTTGTTCGATATTGCGTTGGCGCCCAGCACGTTTGAGCGTGGCCTGGATCGCGGACATACTCAGCCGGGCGCCTTCGGCCGGGCTGGGTGCGCGCCCGAGCACGGCGAGTGCGTCACGGCAGGCCAGATCATCGAAAGCCTCCAGCGCGGCCGGGAAGTACTCGCGCAGCGCCGACCGCAGGGCGTTGGTGTGCCGGTTACGTGCCCAGATCAGGTTCTGGTGTCCGCGGGCGAGGACCTTGATCGCCTCGGCTTCGGGGCTGTCACCGGCGATCGGGCGGTGGTTATGCCGGTCGGTGCGTACCAGATCGGCGAGCAGTTTCGCGTCTCCGGCATCGGATTTCGCCCCGGAAACGTGATGGCGGTCGCGGTAGCGGGCGACCGCGAGCGGGTTGATCGCATACACCTGATAGCCGCTGGTGGCCAGCGCGTCGACCCACAAACCCCGGTCGGTTTCGATGCCGATCACGACCTCACGCGGATCGGCCGCATGGGCGGCCACCAGGTCGTGGAAGATGCTGATGCCTGCTAGTCCCTCGGGCAGGCGCCGTGAGGCCAGCCGTTTGCCGTTCTCGTTCATGATGTGGACGTCGTGGTGATCTTCGGCCCAGTCATCGCCGACGAAGATCAACGGATCACCCCTCTTCCTCATGCGGATCAACGGAAATGTGTTCGAGCCCAAGGCGACCCGGCGGCGACCTAATGGATCAGTGCTCAACCCGGCACGACACCCCATCAGCGCTACAAGCAGCCTCACCGACCGGCCGGGGCACGATCTAACCCTAGTAGGACTTTGTTAGGTCGGGAAGGTGTGGTGGCAGAGCGGGCAGGTGCCGATCCAGATGGCAAGTGCGCGTTGGATTTCGCGGACGATGCCGTAGAGGGTCAGTCCTGCCCGGATGCTTTTGGGCTGGTCAGCCGCAGCGTGGTGAGGAACAGGTGGGCGGCGGTGACGAGGGTGGTGTGGTGGTGCCAGCCGAGCCAGGAGCGGCCCTCGAAATGGTCGAGGCCGAGGGCGTCTTTGAGTTCGCGGTAGTCGTGCTCGATGCGCCAGCGGATCTTTGCCAGCCGGACCAGTTCGGTGATCGGGGTGTCGGCGGGCAGGGTGGACAGCCAGTAGTCGGTGGGCTCGGTTGCACCCGACGGCCATTCGGCGACAAGCCAGAGTTCGGGCAGGCTGCCGTCGACGGCGCGGGCGATGGTGCGGTTGGCGGGCCGGACCTGGGCCGCGGTGAACTGCGAGCGCATCGCGGCGGCCGGGTTGGCGGGACCGGTTTTGGTGCCGTGGCGCCAGGTCACCTCCTGCAGTGCGTGGCGACCGGCGGTCATGACGAGGTCTTTGCATGTCGTCGGCGGGTCGGGGTAGTGGGATTTCGGCGGGCGCCCGTTACCGCACCATGGTGGTGTCACCGGTATGGCATCGCCGGGGTGGATGCTGGTGGTGGCTTTGACGGCGACGACGTAGGCCAAGCCGCGGTCGGTGAGTCCTTGCCGGAATTCGGTGGCGTCGCCGTAGCCGGCGTCGGCGACGATCACCGGCGGCAGGGTGCGGCCCCAGGCGAGCAGTTCATCGATCATCTCCAGGGCTTGTTCCCACTTGCGGCGGTGGTGCTCGTTGCCGGGGATCGCGGCCTTCGCCCGACGCGCGGTGATCGCCGCTTTCTGCTCCGCGTCGCCCGCGGCCCGATAGTCCCAGCTGGCGGGCAGGAACAACCGCCAGTTCAGGGGTGCGGAGGCGTGGTCGGTCACCGCATGCACACTGACCGCGACCTGGCAGTTGCCGACCTTGCCCAGGGTGCCCGAATACTGGCGGGCCACGCACGGCGAGGCGTCACCGTCCTTGGCGAACCCGGTGTCATCGACCGCCCACGCCTGCGGTGTGATCACCTCACACGCCTTGCGCGACAACACCTTCCGCACCGGCACCACATCCCACGGCGAGGAGGTCACGAACTGCTGCAACCGCTGATGATCGCACCCCAACCGCTCGGCCATCGGCTGCATCGACTTGCGTTTGCCGTCCAGCATCACCCCACGCACATACACCCCGGCCGTGGCCACCCGGTCCTTACGCGCCAGCGACGAGAACACCTCGCCCACAAAGGAATCGAGGTGTTCACCGACCTCGCCCAGACCTACCGCATCCACCCCGCCATGGTCTCGAGAAACACGCCGGAACTCGAGCCGACACACTCCATAGTGACTGACCTAACAAAGTCCTACTAGGAATCGGACAGCACTCCAGGTGGCAGAAGTGCTCACCGACCGGCGGCTCGGTTGATCAGCCTGGCCCCGACTGTTCACGCCCAGTCGTAGGCTCGCCGATCGCCTCCCATTAGGCGGCAAGCGGCTGTGGGGTGTGGGGATAGTGGCGGCCGAGGCGGTCGAGCAGGTTGTTGAGGTCGGAGCGGGTGAAGGTCCAGTCGAATGGGCGAGCGGCGGTGTTGTAGCGGTTCTGGAAGGCCAGCAGGCGGGTGGTGAGGGTGTCGAGGTCGGGAAAATCGTCGGGTGTGAGCGCTTTGCGTTGGACGGCGGAGAAGTAGATTTCCACCTGGTTCAACCAGGAGGCGTGCACTGGCAGGTGGATCATGTGGGCGTTGGGGTAGGCGTCGTTCAATCGTTTCGCGGCGGCCCAATTGCGGTGGGAGGCACCGTTGTCCACGATCCAGAACACGCGC
The DNA here is from genome assembly GCF_050942345.1 of Nocardia pseudovaccinii. Lineage (NCBI taxonomy): Bacteria > Bacillati > Actinomycetota > Actinomycetes > Mycobacteriales > Nocardiaceae > Nocardia > Nocardia pseudovaccinii. The sequence goes on along the minus strand of NZ_CP192074.1, from coordinate 6,676,404 downwards.
CGAGCGCTGGCGTAGGGTTCTTGGGTCATGACCTGGTCGGTGAGCCGGGTGAAGGGTTCGATGCCGGTGGTCGGTTCGCAGCGGCCGATGACGTGGGCGCGGTGCACGTCGTAGGCGGCGAAGTAGGCCAGGGTGCCGTAACGGGAGTACTCCGATTCGACTCGCATCGGGCGACCAGCGGCCGGCGCCAAGCTGGGATACTTGCGGTGTCGGGCCTGGACACCGGGTTTCTCGTCGGCCGACAACACGAAGTCGTGCTCGCCGAGTGGTTCGTTTTCCCAGACCCGGGCGTAGAGGTCGAGTGCGCGTGCGGCTTTCTCCGCGAAGTAGGGGTCGCGGGGAAAGATCCAGGACCGATGCTGCCACGGTTTGATCGCGTCGGCGGCCAGCCACCTGCGCACCGTCGAGGCCGAGACCTGATCGACGATTCCCCTGGTCACGGCCTCGCGAGCCAATTCCGGACAACTCCAACGGGTCAACGGCACCTCGGCCTCGCCGGGCAGTTCACAGGCCAGGGCCTTGACCTCGGCGACGATTTCGGCGGCGAACACTCGGGGCCGCCCACTGCGGGCGCGGTCAGTCAATCCATCGATTCCATTGCGGCAGAATCGTTTACGCCACTTCCGGGCTGTGTCAGCGTGGATTCCGAGGCTGCGCGCGATCTCAGTGTTGGACGCCCCGTCGGCGGCAGCGAGCACGATCCGCGCCCGCAACACCTGCCGGTGCGCCGCCGTTGCCCGGCGGGTGATCCCCGCCAACTCCGACCGTTGCTCCGCGGACAGGCGCACGACATACGGGCTGAGCATCGCCAAAATCAAATTCCCTTGTCCCTCAACACTATTGAGCCAGGAGAACTCTGACCGATCGTGGATGCCAGGCCGGGTGGACACGCCGTCGGAGCACCTGAAAAGCTCACAGGCATGGCCTCGCCACCGGAATCGACCAAGACCTCGCTACGACAGCGACTACTGGCCCGAGCAGGTGAACGCTGGCCGCAGCTGACCGGCTTGCAGGTCCGTCACCGCGGCCAATTCGCCTACATCACCGGCGAACTCGCCGACGGCACAACCATGCCAATGTTCCGGCTGCGCTACGGCGGGTCCGCCACCACCTGGGGATTCGCCATCTACCTGGCCAGCCGCGACACCTACGAGGACTCCATCCTGCCCAGCGGCCTGCCCACCGGCACCCCAGCCGAGGCCCTCGACTGCGCCTGCGGCCTCTACCTCAACGACCCCACCGCCTGGCAACCCCCGACGAACTAACGGGCGCACCCAATAGACGAGTAAGTCCGAAGGCCGGTCAGTGATCGTAAGCGATCAGCGACCGGGTGATTGGTGCGCCGATCAGGGTGTTGTGCCAGATCGCGGTGGCCATCGCCAGGATGCGCTGGGCAACGCGGATCGCCACGCCCTGGTAGGAATGTCCGCCGTGGTCTTCCAGGTCGAGCTGGCCTTTGAGAGTGTCGTTGACCGACTCGATCAACTGGCGGACCTTTTTCAGTAACGGCTCACCGTATCGGGTTTTCTCGTCCTTGCGGGACGGGCGAAGCATGGTGATCCCGTACTCGCCCACCAGTGTTTCGAACTCACGGCCCGCGAAGCCCTTATCGCAGATCAACAGGATGCCCTCGTGCTCAGCGGCTACAGCTGAATCGACGTCGAGCATGGCCGAAAGCACCTCGCGTTCACCGATTTTCGGGTCTGCTAGGGCCCACAGGATCGGCATTCCGGCCGGGGTACACACCAGATACAGTTTCAGCCCCCAGTAGAAGCGGGAGTGGGAAGCGCAGTAGCCGTAGCCGGCCCACCCGGCCAGCTCCGACCGCTTCACCGTGGGTCGGGACATGCCACACGGCACCGGAGTCGAGTCCACGATCCAGCAGTCGTCGAGCCAGAAATCGCTGGCGCGAGCCAGCATTCGGATCACCCGCTTGACCAGTCCCAACGCGTTGCGCAGCCGCTTGTTGTACCCGGACTGCTGTGGCAGGTACGGGAACATCCCGGTCAGATGCTTGCGGGCGTAGCGCAGCCAGTGCGATTCGGAGGTGAATCCGAGCAGCGACTGGGCCACCGCCAGGCACACCAGTTCCGAGTCGGTCAGCACCGGTGGCCGCCCCGTCCAGCGTGGACCCGCCAATTCATCGTCGATTTTCACGTACAGTGCGGTCAGGAGGGCGTCAAGGTCGTTCGTCACACAATGGTCTTCGGCGCCCTCCGTCCATGTCCAGGCAACGCCGGGACTTCGGACTTACTCGTCTAGCCTGTGGCGAACAGGGATTGATGCCTACATTCGCTACGCCCACGTCCACATCGGCTGCGGATCTTGACCGGTTCACGGTCCAGAAGGTTCGCCACCGCGACGGCCGCATGTCGCATTGGATCTTCACCCCGTCCGGCGAGGTGCACCGTCCGTCGCTGGCGGTGCTGACCAGGTACGGGACCTCGACACAGGAGACCTACGCCTACAGCCTGGTCGATCACCTGAACTGGCTGTACGTGAACAACCGCGGCCCGGACACGGTCACCTTCGATGACCTGCGCCGCTACATGAACGGCGTGACCGGCCGGGCCGACGGTGTCTACGGCCTGGTCTGGCGCCGTCCGGGTCAGAAGCCGCTGGGCCCGTCGGCTGCGGGCAACGTCGCGACGGTGGTGAAGGCCTACTACCTGGCGCTGCGAGTGACCGGTGAGGTCCGGCCGGATCTGATCGAGGCGTTGACCTCTGGGCGCAGTTTCACCCGTCGTGGCCGGCGGCCGGTCGAGTCGAATCCTCTTGCCCCGCACAAGGGTTCGCGTCGGCCGCGGTTTCTGCCGGACGAGGTCGTCGAGGCGTTGTTCGAGCCCGGGGTTCTCAGGACTGCCCGGGACGTCATGATCGTGAGCTGGTTGCACGACGGTGGTCTGCGCGTCGGCGGGCTCTGTGGGTTGCGGTTCTGCGACCTGCATCTGACCCGGAACCACCCCTGCGGGCAGCGCGCCGACCCGCATGTCCACGTCGTCGGCCGCGACGACAACCCCAACCTGGCTCGCGCGAAGTCCTACGTCCCAGCGATCGCTGCCCGCGACGGCTACACCGTCGACGGGGTGATCCGCGCGGTCTCGGCCGACATGATCAGCACGTTCTACGCCTACCTACTCGACGAATTCGGCCCGATCCAGCACCTGGTCGACCACGAGCAGATCCTGATCCACCTCACCGGCAACAGTGCCGGCGCAGCGCTGCATACCGGTGGTGTCCGAAAGATGTTGCGCCGGGCCTGTTCTCGCGCTGGCCTGAATATTCGCGTGGTTCCGCATTCCTTCCGGCACAAGGCCGCGGCCGCGCTCTATGCCGAGTCCGATTTCAACGCCGAACTGGTGGCCCAGGAATTCGGCTGGTCCAGCCCATCCATGGTTACCGACGTCTACGGAAAGTCGGCCAACCGGCACGCGATGAAGTTCCTGCAACAGGCGTGGGACGCCACCGCCCGCCCACCGGCCGAGCCCTATCTTGCACCGCAACAGACCCCCGGAGCCGACTCGTGACCGCCCCGGACAACACCTTGACCTCCGTTGCGGCCACGGCGGCCGAGTATCTGGGTCTGGACTCGCAGCGACGCTACGAGATCGTCAGCCAGCAGTTCCCGGACTGGCTGCGAGCGGAGCCGATCGAGTTTCCGCCGCACCACTCCACCTACGGCTGGCACTGCCGTGTCGAAGACTGTGAGGCCGGGATGCACGCGACCGCGCCGTCAGCCCAGCTCTGCGTCGACCATGCACGTCGATACGACCAGGTCAAGGGCAGTGTCTCCTATGAGGCATTCATCGCCGCTGCCGAGCCGAACCGGTCGAAAACCTTCGGTTGGGCGCTGGTGCGCGGCCCTGGCTGCGCGGTGGGTGACTGCGAACGGGAGCAGGTGGCTCGAGGCTACTGCCGATCCCACTTCAATTCGTTGCGCAAGGCCCAGGCCAAGGGGACGAGCGAAAGCAATTGGCGCCCAAGGCAGAAGCCGCTGCCACAGGTGGGGCAATGCGCGATCGATCGCTGTGTCCACGACAAGGTCACGAACATGGCCCTCGGCGGGGTCGAGCAGGCACTCTGCAACAACCATGCCCAGCACCTGAGGAACTGCCCGAAACGCCCGGAAGCGTCGCGGCCCGCCGCGGAATGGGAAGCGTTCTTCGGCGATCCGACCGTCGTCGCCTCCACGTTGCCGCCCAGCGCCCGGGGCCTGCTGTCACTTGCTGCGTTGCCGACCGGCCTGCAACGCGAGATCCGATACGCCCTGCATCGGCATGCTCAGCTCGCCTGGCGCGCCCAGTGGCGGCCATCGGTCCTTCGGACGATCGTCGAGATGCTGGCCTCGGCGGGGGTTCGCTCGCTCAGCGATCCAAAGGTCGCCGAGATAGCAGCTGCGAACATCCGGAATCTGCGGTATGTGTTGCTGGCCTTGGTCTCTGCGGCTCGAAGCCTCATGTTCACCGCCGACTCGGCCAGAGCCGCCGGGTGGTTCGACCCGATCCTGGTCGGTGCGGCACCGTTTCGCGACGCGGGAGGGGTCTGCCGGCGAAGGCCTTGGGACCTCACCCCGGTGAAACAACGCTGGCTTCGCGATGTCCTCTGGGATCATCTGCGCGACGAAGCGCTCAAACCCGCTGGCAAGGGCCCTACAGCCCAGACCATCTACTACCGGCTCGGCGGCATCGGGCTCTTGTCGGCCGTGCTCGAACAGAACCGAGGCGACCGCGGTGAGAACCCACAGGCATTGGGCAAGGCCGACGCGGAAACGGTCAAGCAGACCTGGGACCTGTGGTTCCAGGAGAAGATTCCGCTGCCGGTGGTCACGCCCTACGACCAGCCGCGGGTGTTCAGCGCATCGACACGGCAGGTTCTCATGTCCGCAGTCCGTATCGTCCTGCGCGATGCCCGCGCTCGAGGCCGCACCGCCGCCGAACTCGATCCGTTCATCCTCAGCCTGCCGGAATACCCTGTCCCGCAGAAGAATCCGAGGCCACGGCCGTTGAGCTACGGCGACTTCCAGCTGCTGGTCGCACCGGAGAGCTTGCAGGCTCTCGACGCTCTCGATATCGAGAACGCCGGTCTGTCCGATATCTGGCTCACCCACGCATTCCAAGGAGGCCGGATCGTCGAGACACTCGGGCTCCGGCTCGGCTGCCTCGGGATCGTCGGCGCCGCTCAACCCTATATCTGGCGTGATATCGCCAAGGCCGGTGTCGTCGACTACGGGATGCCTTGCTACCTACCGGTTTACGAACGCCTGCTCCAACGGCAGAAGATCACCCGAGCCAGACTGCGCACCCGCTACCGCGACGAATTGGCCGGCCTCGACGAGCACGGACGGACTCGTCTGGAAGCCTCCTGGGAACGCGAGATGCCGCTGTTTCCCCGCACGAACGCCAACTACGACCTGACGCTGTTCGCCTCGGCGGCCTGGTTCCGTGACCTGTTCAACGAATGGCTGCAAGGACTGGGGCTCAGCTCGGTCACCTCGCACCAGACCCGGGCGACGCTGGCCACCTCACTGCTGAACAACGGCGCCCCACCGGCACTGGTCCGGCAGTTGCTTGGGCATTTCTCCGAGAAAGCGCTGGCCCACTACGCCAGCTACAGCGACGACACCATGTCCCGGCACCTGCAACGGATCTGGGCGGCCGGGCCCGGGATGGACAAGCCCGGCACCATCCTGCTGCGCCCCACCGAGCTGAAAGCCGACAATCCCGCCGCCGCGGCGGCCCGGATCGACCTGAGCGTGGTGCCTGTCGAGCACGGTCTCTGCCGCTACGGCCCGGTCGTGGGCGGCGCGTCCTGCCCCTACGGCAAGAACTGCAGCGACGGCCCGAAAGGCCCCTGCGAGCACTTCGTACTCACCGGCGCAGACCTGGCCTACTGGGAACGCAAACGCGACGCGGCAGCCCACTTCGCCGAAGGAGCGCCCACCGACCAGGCCCGCGACTACATCCTCAACCAATGGGAACCCTGGGAACCCGTGCTCACCGGCCTGCGCCAAGCACTCGACGAGCTCGGCCTGCTCGAAGCCGCCGAACAGCTGGACCTGCGCAGCCCGGTCCACGACTACTTCGACCCGCTGTTCTCCACCGGATTCCACCTGAGGCAACCGAACTCACCCAGTGAAACCGCCTGACCACAGCACCCGACCAGAAAGTCCAAACCCTTTGGCACCCAACACCCGTCGCCGACCCGTCGAAGCGATCGACCAGAGATCCCGCACCAGCACCGACTGCGAGAAACGAGTCCGCAAGGCCCTGACCAAACTCACCAAGACCGGCGCACCGTTCACCATCGACAACATCTGCGACCTGGCCGGCGTCGGCAGGACCTTCATCTACGACAAACGCCGCCCCGAACTGACCCAGGCAGTCCTGACCGCCCGGGATGCCTCCCAGACCGCCAGCGCCGCACGCGCCGAGCAGGCCCTCGACGCGGACACCGCGTCCTGGCGCGAACGCGCCCTCAACGCCGAAGCACTCGCCGCCTCGCTCCGCGCCGCGATCAAGGACCGAGACGCCCGCATCAGCGACCTGACCGGGCAACTCTACGACCCCGAAGGAAACCACCTCATCGACGAAAACGACAAGCTCAGAACACTTCTCGTGACGCTCAACGACAACCTCGCCAAAACCACCGCCGAGAACCGCACCCTGCGCCGGTCCCTCGACGGCGCACGCGCCAACGTCAAGCGCGAACGCGAACGCAACGTCACCCAAATGTTCTGCCAGTAACGACACCCAGACCGCGCATCGCGGACACGTTCACCACTGTCTGAACAGCATAAACAGAGCCGAAACCCGAAAATCGGGCGCTAAGCGAACCATGTACGGCCGAGCCAACTTCGACCTCCTTCTTATTGACTGAACTATCGAACTTGTTGTCGCAGTTCAGGAGACAGAGCGGGGGTTGGTGGTCTACGGTCGCTGCCCATGGTTTCAGGCGAGGAAGAGCAGCGGGATCTGGCGGCGTTGGTCGTTCCGGCGGCTGGGGCGTTGGTTGCGACGGCTGATCGGTGGGAGCCCTATCGTCTGGTCGATCGCGAGGGGGCGGCGGTCGAGGGGGTGGCGTCGTTCTTTCGTGAGTTGCAGGCGGCTGGGCGTAGTCGGGCTACGGTCCGCTCGTATGGATTGGACCTGCTGCGTTGGTTCCGGTTCTTGTGGGCGATCGAGGTGTGCTGGGATCGTGCCACCCGGGTTGAGGCACGGGATTTCTGCCGGTGGTTGATGATCGCGGGCAAGCCGCTCCGACCCCATTGGCGCAACGAAAACGCCTCGCCACCAGCATCTTCGGGGAAGCCTTATGCAGCGTCGGTGCGTGCGCATAGCGAGACGGTGTTGCGTTGCTTCTACGATTTCCACCTGAGCGTCGCCTCCGGACCGGTCCTGATCAATCCGTTTCCGCTGGTTCGCGCACGGCGAGAGGCACGCGCGCACGCGCACCACAATCCAATGGAGCTGTTCGGAGACCAGCGGTCCGGGCTCTATCGGCCCCGGGTTCCGAAACGCCTCCCACGCTCGATACCCGACGAGGAGTTCAACGAGATCTTCGCTCGGCTGCGGTCGCATCGGGATCGGGCGTTGGTCGCGTTCTACGTCTCCACGGGGGCCAGAGCGTCGGAGTTGTTGTCGGCGAGACAGGGTGGCACCGATCCGGGGCGGCAGTTGATTGCAGTGGTGCGCAAGGGAACTCGCGAACTCCAGGAGTTGCCGGCTTCTCCGGATGCGTTCGTCTGGTTGCGGCTCTACCAGGTCGAGATGGGTGAGATGATCCCGAAGGGTAAGCGGCTGCCGTTGTGGTGGACGCTGCGCCGGCCGATCCGGCCGCTGACTTACCACGCGGCGCATCGGATGTTCGAACGAGTCAACGCCGCGGCGGGCAGCACAGCGACCTTGCACGCGTTGCGGCATACCGCGGCCTACCGGATGGCCGAGGACCCCGGCCTGCCGCTGACCGATGTCCAGTTCGTTTTGGGTCATGCCCAATTGACCACCACGCAAATCTATTTGACACCGCGCAAGGAGGATGTGATCCGCCGAGTGCTGGCCCATCATGCCGAGCAAACCCGGCAGGCCGCCGCGCGGACCGCCCCGCCACCGGCATCAGGCTATCGACCGGACTCGTTGAACGTGCTGTTCGGGGGGCGGTGATCTGATGGCCGCGACCGTTGCCCCGGCCGCTGCGCCGCCGCAGCCGCGTTCGACTGGACAGCGGCTGGGCCGAGAAGCCATGCGCACCCGGTTCCCGCCACGCCCGATCCCTACCGACTGGCCGCGAGCAGGGTACGGCCGCGAAGAAGCGCTCCGGTGGGCAACCGCCGAGGTGTTCGTGATCGGGAATCCGATCGTTCAGGCTAAACGTGTTCGCGGGCTGCGACATCTACTGGATTGGCTCGCCGATCAGCCCGGTGACACCTGGCAGCAGCGATGGCTCGACAGCGGCACGGAGCTGTTGGGCCCGAGATGGCGGCAAGCTCCGCTGACCTGGCTCGAAGCGCGCGGGCGGCGGTCAAAATGGCTGCCTGTCGAGTTGTCCTCAGCGATGCGCGTGCTGATCTTCGCCGATATTCTGCGGCCGACGTTGCGTTGGCTGGCGATCACCCCCTCGATCAAATCCGAACTCGCCGCGGGTTTGGCCCTCGAACGGGATCCCGCCGGATTCTCGAAACTGCGCGACTATTGCCACGCTGACCCCGGAATCTCCGACCGGGCAACGCGATTCACAGCGCAACGCGCCGCAGTGATCATCGCCGCCAAGGGCGGAACCCTCGCCGACATCACCGTCGGAGACGTGCTCGAGCTTGTCGATACCGAAACCGACCTATTGACGGCCTGGCCGCGCGATATCCCGGTGTTTTACCAGATTCTGCATGACCTCGGTTTCCTCGGAGACCAAGCGCCGCAACGATTTCGGCAACTACGCACCGGCGGCCAACTGACGCCCGAACAGCTGGTCGATCGCTACGAACTCACCTGCCGCCCCATCCGGAACCTGCTGGTCGACTACCTCAAGGAACGCCAGCCCAGCCTGGACTACAACAGCCTCAAAGACCTGTCCTACTATCTCGCCCGCAGGTTCTGGAAGGACATCGAACTGCACCACCCTGGCATCGACACCCTCGATCTGCCACCCGAGGTCGCCGCGCAATGGCGCCAGCGAGTTCAGGACATTCCCCGGCCCATCCGCGGTGACGAAAATGCCAGCAGCTCAAGCGGTCCCGGTCAACGGATCTCGTTTCGCGAGTGCCTGGTCAAAGTCCGGGCCTTCTATCTGGACCTGTCTCAATGGGCCTTGGAAGATCCCGGGCGCTGGGCGCAGTGGGTCGCGCCGAACCCGGTCGGGCGCAACGCCGTTGAACACCGCAAGGCCAAACGCCACCGCAAAGCGCGAATGGATGCTCGCACCCGTGAGCGACTGCCCGTCCTCCCGGTTCTGGTCACCACGGTCGAGCGGAGGAAACTGGCTGCCGCGGAAATGCTGGCAACGGCGGAAAACGTCGAACCGGAAGCCGGTTTCACCGCCGCGGGACAACAGCTGACGCGGCTGCGGCCTTTCGGGAGAAAGCTGCTGGTCATCGACTCCGATGGCTGCCAACGAGACCTGCGCCGCGAAGAAGAGTATGCGTTCTGGGCCTGGGCCGCGGTCAACGTCCTGCGCCTGACCGGGATCAGGATCGAGGAGTTGATGGAGATCACCCATCACAGCCTGATCCAATACCGGCTCCCCACAACCGGCGAGATCGTGCCGCTGCTGCAGATCGCGCCCTCCAAAACCGATGCCGAACGGCTCATAGTCGTCAGCCCTGAACTGGCCGACGTTTTGTCCGCCGTCATCGTCCGCATCCGCGACGACACCGGTGTCGTCCCACTGATCCCGGCCTACGATTGGCACGAATGCCTTTGGCGCGCACCGGCACCGGTGCTGTTCCAGCGCCGATTCGGCACCGAGAACCGGGCGATCAACCACAGCACCATCCGCAAGATGATCTACGCGGCGCTGGCCGACACGGGCTTGACCGACCCAGCTACCGGCGGACCACTCACCTGCACACCCCACGATTTCCGAAGGCTCTTCATCACCGACGGCGTCCTCAACGGCCTGCCACCACACATCGCGCAGGTCATCGCCGGGCACCGCGACATCAACGTCACGATGGGCTGCAAAGCGATCTACCCCGAGGAAGCCATCCAGGCACACCTGTCGTTCCTGGCGCGCAGGCGCAGCCTGCGCCCCACCGAGGAATACCGAGTCCCCACCGACGACGAATGGACCGAATTCCTAGGCCACTTCGAACGCAGAAAAGTCTCCACCGCCTCTGCGCCCGCGCCTACTCGACACCCTGCATCCACGAGCACGCCCTGCCTGCGCTGCCCGATGCACTGGCCCGACCCCGCACAACGACCGCGCATCATCGACATCCGAGACAACCTCATCGACCGCATCGCCGAAGCCGAACGCGAAGGCTGGCTCGGCGAAGTCGAAGGACTCCGAATCAGCCTCACCGGCGCCAACGACAAACTCGCCCAGATCGACCGCCGCCAAACCCCCACCGTCGTCGACCTCCCAACTCCTGCGCTACGCCAATGAACCCGGGATGCCGGGCCACAAGATCAACAAAAGTTCAGAGAATCCGCGCCCGCGTGCCGCTGGCGGACTGACCCACGAAATCATCGAAAGTGCGCCAGAGCCACCTGAAAGTGGCCATTGACAAAGGCGGAATTCCCTCGGACTACTGGATTTGCGCACGTTAGAACTGCTTCGCCCGAAGCATTTTCATGCTCGGGTTCACAGTCGAGAGCGGCGTCGTGCGTCTTTGCTTCACCTCGGCCGAATCCTGTCGATGACCAAATGATGAGCCACGCGCCAGATGCCATTGCTCCGAACACCACTATCAGCTCTGCCACTATCGTCATACCTGTCACCTCCTCGGCATGGATACGAGCCGAAGATCTCGCGCGAAGAATTTTCTCAGGCCCGCTTGTACAGCTTCACTTGGAATATTTGCTGCGGCTGCCGGCGGCATGCATGTCGACAAGCGGGTTACATTCAGCTCAGGTCGGCACGCCTAAAGGCGCGGTATCCCACACCGTCGGGCTGTCGTATTGGTTGCTGCCCACGCCGAGCTTCGACCAAGCCTACACCGCAGCTGGACTCAAGTTCGACGCTGCCGGCGTACTCACGTAGAACGACATCATGCGATCGTTGGAGTGCCGGTCCGACGTCGTGGTGAACTCCGCACCGATGTCTGCCAGCTGGTCCATGGCAATGCCCGTCATGTGGTGCGGCCTACAGGTGTTCACATGTAACATGTTAACAAGCCTCGGCTCGCCGGGGAAGTAGTTGGGTGAGAAAGGTGGGAGACGTGAGCCCCCTGTTGCCCGCCGGGATATTGCTAATATTCTACGTGTGGTGGAGTACAAGGAGCGCGATGGCGGGCGGCGCAAAGATCGGACCAAGCGTTTGGCGGTGGCTGTCTACGACGATGTGAAGTCCAGGATTCTCAGCGGTGATTACGCGCCGGGGACATGGCTTCCTGTCGACGAGCTGGCTCAGGCTTTCGAGGTGAGTCGTCAACCGGTCATGGAGGCGATGAGACGACTATCTGGAGACTGGCTCGTTGAAATCGCTCCCCAGGTAGGTTGCCGTGTCGCTGAGTACGATCCGCGTGCTGTGAACGAGTTCATCACCATTTTCGGTGAGATGGAAGGTTCGGTTGCGGCGTTGGCTGCTGAACGCAGGACGCCCCGACAGTTGGCCTGGGCGGAATCGTTGTGTGGGGAAATCGGCCAGATAGTGACACGGGATGATCACGCCAGGCAACTCATGCGCGGCTATCATGACGTGATTCTGCAAATGGCCCATTCGTCGGTGCTCGAGCGGCTCTGCGAACAAAGCTGGGATTTCGCATCATTCGCTGGGATGACAATCGCTCCTCCGGAGGATGAACCCGAAACGTTGCGCCGGCAGGGAAATGCAATCAAGCTCCTCACCGAAGCTATACGCGAGAAGAACGGCCCGGTCGCTCGGCTGCATATGACCGTTTGGCTTACGGGTCTGCACTCGCCGCGGCTCGGTCAGAAAAGGTGAACAAGCGGCTCCCGGGCGCCGGCGTTCGAAGCCGAGAGACTGCGTTCGGGGCGAAGCGTCGCCGAAGGGGCCTTCTTCCTGAGGGGCGGAGCGGCTGCTGTTCTAGCATCTCACCGACGCGCAGGATTGACTAGGTGGTTCAGCCGATTCCGCTGGCGACCCGTATCGATGCATTCTGTCGTCCCTCGTGCGCATTCGACAACGACGCCGCGATGCCAAGAGCACGAGAGATCTGTATCGATGTCGCGTGGGGGCGCCGCGCTCCACTCCAGTGCGCGCGACACGTGGATGCTACCGAGGTAGCATCGACAAGTAACATTATGGATAAGCGCTGAAACAAACATGCCAGTTTTCCTGGCAGGAAGATTTTGAGCGGTCACAATGATGCGGTGACGCAAGGCCATTGTCGCTCCACGATGCTGGAGCGAGGAGTTCGAATTCTCCGAGCGTTCCATCCGCACGGAGGTACTCTCACTCTCTCGGTGTTGGTAGAGCGCACCGGATTGCCCAAGCCCACTGTGCATCGTCTGACCCAGTCGCTGGTAGCCATCGGGTTACTCGAGCGACAGCCGGTTGGCTACCGTCTTGGAATCGCGTTGTTCGAGCTGGGCGAGCTCGTCTCGGCGAAGGTGGACCTCCGCGAGGTGGCGTTGCCGTATCTGCAGGATTTGTACGGTGCAACGCGCCAGACCGTCCACTTGGGAGTCCGCAACGGCCTCGACGTTGTCTACGCTGAGAAGATCCGCGGCCATGGTGCCGTGGCAGTGCCGTCCCGGGGTGGCGGGCGTTTGCCTCTGTCCAGCACCAGCGTAGGAAAGGCACTGCTGGCGTTCGCTCCGCCCGAGGTTTTGGAGGCTGTCTCTATCGGCCGTTGCGTCCCTTGACGGAAAAATCGGTCCGTGAGCCGGCGAAGTTGCAGAGGAACTCGTTCGGGTGCGGCAAACGCGCGTTGCCTACGACTTCGAAGAAGCGGCATCCGGCGCATGTTGTATTGCTTCGCCGATTGTGGTGGATGGTCTTGCTGTTGCCGCGCTTTCGCTGACATTTCCCGCGAACGGGACCAACATGGCCATCCTCGCTCCGGTGGTTCGTACCGCCGGTGTGGCACTGTCGCGTGCGTTGGAGGCCCGCGCCGTTGGATGAGATCCGCATCTGTTTCAGGGACCACGTGGTCCGAAGTCAGCCGAAGTCGGTCGACGATGCCGTGGCGTGAGTGTGCAGATCTTTCCTGGGTGCAGTACTCCAGCAACGTGGATGACAGGTCCGCAGTGATCAGTACACCCTTCGGGATACGACAGTGGGCGATGTTCGCCACGTGGCGTTTCCGACGCTTGGTTCCTGTACGACCTGCCAGTAGCAGCAAGTCGAGACCTACGGGAACGCCGCAAGAACCGATCCCGAGGCGTAGCAGAACACTGCGGTCAGGTGGTCAGCCAGCCCGAGATCGTCCTGGATCGCCGGAAAAGCCGAAAATGGGGTGTCGATGCTGAAGGGCTCCAGCATCGGCAGCAGCGCGAGTGTCCGGGGCAGAACGAAAAGTGCGCGCGGAGAGCTCACGCTTCGAGACGGACACAAAACTCCAGAGTGGTTGAAGATGCGAAAACCGATGTTGTGATTAGAGCGGATTGCGCTCCGACACCACGGTGGGAGGCTCGAATACCCCGACCTCCGGGGCCTGTCCTGTGTACTTCTCGACCTCGACGAGGGTGCTTCCCGAGGATGTCGCTTGCGCCAGGCGGGATGTTCCGCGGTCGGGCGTGAGCACATTAGGGTTGCCGTGCAGTTCAAGCCCATTCGGATCGCCCGGCCGTGTCGGGTCGTACCAGGCGCCCGTGGTGATCAGTACGACCCCGGGGCGGATGGCATCCGTGACGATCGCGCCGGCAAGGCAGCATCCACGGTCGTTGAACACCCGAACGACGTCGCTGTCGTTTATGCCTCTGGCATCTGCATCGGCGGGATTCAGCCGGATGGGTTCTCTTCCCGATACTTTCGAGTTCCGGCTGACCAGGCCGTTGTCGAGCTGGCTGTGCAATCTGACCGAGGGCTGGCTGCTGATCAAGTGCAGCGGGTGGCGGGCGGACTTCGGGCCGCCCAGCCATTCGTGCGGTTCCAGCCAAGTCGGATGAGGCGGACAGTCGTCGTAGCCGAAGCCGGCGACTGTCTCGGAGTACAACTCGATCCGACCGGACGGTGTCGGAAAAGGATTCGCCTGCGGATCCTCACGCAGGAGCGCGTAGCTGCCGGCAGTAGGCGTCGGAGCCTCGGGCAGCTCGAAACGAACACGTTCCTGTAATTCGGTCCAGGTGGGGATCTGCACTCCTACCTGCCCGAGCTTATCGCGGGTCCGACGATAGAGCTCGGCGACCCACTCTTCTGCCGTGCGGCCCTCGGTGAACTCGGCGGCATAGCCGAGACGGTCGGCGAGAGCGGCGAAGACTTCGTAGTCGGTGCGTGCCTCGGCCGGTGGAGCGACCACCTGCTGCATGACAGCGACGGTCAGATCCGCCATTCCAACGGCGAAGTCGGTCCGTTCGAGTGTGGTGGCCACGGGGAAGACGATGTCGGCGAAGCGCGCCATAGGGTTCCACCAGTGCTCGTGAACGATTATTGTCTGCGGGCGTTGCCAGGCGTGGAACAGGCGATTGAGGTCCTGATGGTGGTGCCAGATGTTTCCGCCGGCCCAGTAGACCAAGCGTATGTCGGGATAGGTCAAGTCCTTGCCATTGAACTGATAGGTTTCGCCGGGCCCGAGAAGCATGTCCGCGATGCGGGCGACCGGAATACACATGGTGACCGGGTTGACGCCCTGGGGAAGTGCTGCCACCGGATAGCGAGACGGACGCATTCCCGTCTGGGCGATCCCGAGGCCAGGCGCGAATCCCCCACCTGGCTTGCCCATCGATCCGGACATCGCGGAGAGAACCACTGCCATCCAGTAGGTTTGCTCGCCGTGGTCGTATCGTTGAACCGACCAGCTCACGTTGATGACTGTTCGTCGCGCTGCGATGCGCTCCGCGAGGTCACGAATGTCTCGTGCCTCGAGCCCCGTGATGGCGGCCGCCCACTCGGCATCCTTGGGGATGCCGTCCGACAGTCCATGTAGATAGCTGTCGAGCTGGTCGAAGCCAGTGCAGCACCGAGCGAGGAAGTCACGGTCGTGGATGCCGCTGGCGAGCATCGTGTGGGCGATACCCAACATGGCGGCGACATCGGTGTTCGGTCGCAACGGAAGCCATTGTGCATCGACATTTGGGTCGGCATCTGTGCGGACGGGGGATAGATTGACGAACTCCACTCCTGCGTCGCGCGCTGCGCGCTGCATGAGCGGGGTCTCATGGCGACCTACTCCACCCGCATTCACGTGCGCGTTCTTCGAGGCGAGACCACCGAAACTTACGACCAGTTCGCCGTGCTCGATGATCTCCGGCCACATCGGCTGCCGATCGCGAGCGGACGTAGGACCGCCGCCGATGACGTGTGGAAGTATCGCTTCCATTGCGCCGAAACTGTACGAGCCGACCGAACCGGTGTACCCACCCCCGAAGTTGAGGAAGCGGTGGATCTGGCTCTGTGCGTGATGGAAACGGCCGGCGCTTGCCCATCCGTAGGATCCACCGTAAATCGACGCATCGCCGTGCTCACGCCGTACGCGACGAATCTCGGCTGCGGCGAGATCGAATGCTCTGTCCCAGCTGACCTCGACGAACTCATCGAGCCCCCGCCGTCCGTCTGCAGGTCGGGGTCCGTTCTCGAGCCAGCCGCGCCGGATCATCGGTACCTCGATCCTTGTGCGGTCACGTAGAGCGTCGACAATGCCGTCACCTATCGGTGACGGTGCGGGGTCGTCGGCCACTGGCTCGAGGCGAAGGAGGCGGTCGCCGTCGACAACGGCCTCGTAATTGCCCCAATGGGCGCTCGTGGAGATTCGCTGCATTCTTCTCTCTGTCAACGGGTGGCTACCAGAGCAGGTGCCGAACCAGCAACTCGTGGTTCTCGATACGAGCAGTTTGGTCGGTGACCGATACCGCTTCGTTCACCTTCGTGATGATCATTGGGATTCTTGCACGTTACAAGGACATTCTGTGGCGTACGACACAGTGATGGAAACTGGTGCGATCTAACGTCGAATCGTTTCGTTTCAGGAGGATTATATGTGCGAACTGAAGCACGAAATCCACTTTGCGCCGAAGGAATGCTGAAGCAATGAAGAGTGCGACGAAGCGGACCTCTCAAGCCACTTGATCGTTGAGATTTATCCCCAAAATGTGGCAGATTTCGTCTATCAACGACCCACAGGTTGCGTCATTTCGCACACAATATCCCCCATATGTGTCACATTTCGGATTGACGGCCCGAAGGGAAGGGTCTACTCTCTAGCATGTCAATGATTGGTGCAGTAGGTAGCTTGGTGACGCTTACGACCGAGGGCTCCGCTGCGGGCGACATGACTGCCCGCAGCGGATCCGGGTCGGCGCTCCCGGAAATGATTCACGGGGGTGAGGTCTGCGGTAGCAACGGCTGCCGCCCGCGCCGTCACGGTGTCACTCGAACGCCCATCTGACCAAGGCGCGGCCACCAAAGGGTTACCGCCCTGAACCACAATCGTATTGAGAGGTATTCCATGCGCTTTGACAGTGGTCTTCTCGCCCATGTGGGCGATCTATCCCGCTACCCGCAGGTCGATGAGTGGCTCGAGCTTCCCAAGTTGCTGGAGTCTGCCGGATACACCGGTGTGTGGTGTGCCGAGCACCATTTCAGCTGGGACACGGGTGTCACGCCGACTCCCACGAACCCGCTGATGTACGCCTCCTACATCGCTACCAACACCACGAATCTGCGGATCGGATTGTGCGGACTCAACCTCCCGGCATGGCACCCGCTGCGCGCAGCGGAGGACGCCGCCTTCGTCGACCACATCAGTGGCGGTCGCCTCGACTTCGGCTTCATGAAGGGGATGAGCCCCAAGATCAGCACCAACTTCGATGCCGTCGGGCGCGGGCGGGATCACGGCCGTACCAACGCCGACGTGATGTGGGAAGCCTACGACGTCATTCGCAAGTTCTGGTCCGGTGAGCCCTTCAGCCACGACGGAACGTACTTCACCTTCCCCGCGAAGTGGGAGGCGAAGGGTGTGCCGAAGGAAGCGATGGACCCGACGTTCTACGGACCCCATGGTGAGCTCATCGCGATCAAGGGCATTCCCCTGCCCTTCCAGGATCCGATCCCGCCGGCTTGGGTGATGGTCGATTCGGTCTCGTCTCATGAGCAGGCTGCGCGCAACGGTGTGGGGACTCTCTGCTTCGCGAACACTTTCGAAGGTACGCGGGAGATCTGGAATGCTTATCGCAAGGCCGCGAACGAGGCGGATGCGGGCGGCGCCCTTCCCGCTGGTGCCAACTCGCGCTTCGGCATGATGCGGCCCACCTTCGTTGCGTCGACGCAGGAGGAGGCCGAGGCCGTCATGCGTCCCGCTCTGAACAAGCTGTTCGGTGGTTTCTACGGAGTCGATTCGTGGCTCGGGCGCCAGAACCTAATTGCAAGTCATCAGGAACTGACCGAGGAGGACCGGGACTGCGACTGGTTCGACTTCTTCCAGCGCCATGAGCAGATCTTCGTCGGAACGCCGGAGTTCGTGACCGAGCGCCTGAAGAAGTACGAGGAGGAGCTCGGTGCCGAGCACCTCGTCATGTACTGGTCGATGCCGGATGTCAGTTACGGCCAGATGACCGACTCGATCAAGCTGTTCGCCGACAAGGTCATGCCCAACTTCCCCTCCGGTGACTCCAGCAGTGTCTTGGAAAGCGAGAAGGTCGGTGCCTGAGGAGGCTGTGGCCCGGTCGAGCGCCTTGTCGGAGTCGCTCCGCCGGGCTCTCGGCGTGGTCGCTGCATGCGACCCGGGTACGTGGACCGAGCCGGCATTCACCGGTGCGCCGCCATCCTCGCGGCTGGATCTGTCTCCGGGGGAACCACGTGGAACCCGCTGAACTGAGCGTCGTCGAGACTGTCCATCGAATCCAGTCAGGTCTGGTCGGCGCACGCGAGACGGTCGAGGCGTTCCTGGCCAGGATCGAGGCGCGTGAGAACGCCGTGCAGGCCTGGGCGCGGGTCGATGAGTACGGAGCGCGGCGTCAGGCCGACTTTATCGACGGGTTGTCGGAGTTGGAGAAGGCGGCGCTGCCGCTGTGCGGCGTGCCCGTCGGAATCAAGGACATCATTGCCACTGCAGGTGTTGCCACCACCGCTGGTTCGCGGATCCTCCACGACTGGGTGCCCGACCGCGACGCAGATGTCGTCCGCCGTCTACGGGCTGCGGGTGCCGTCATCCTCGGCAAGACTGCGACGACGGAGTTTGCGGGCGGAGACCCTGCCCCGACGCGGAATCCCTGGGCGGTCAATCACACGCCGGGAGGTTCGAGTGCCGGATCCGCTGCCGCATTGGCGGCCGACATGTGCGCGGCCACGATCGGTACGCAGACGGCTGGATCGATCGTTAGGCCCTCCGCCTACTGCGGAGTCGTGGGTCTGAAGCCGACGTACGGGGCGGTCAGCCGGGACGGCGTCCTCCCCCTCGCGTGGAGCCTCGATCACGCCGGTCCCATGGCGCGGAGCGTCGAGGACGTCGCGGTCGTCTACGACCAGATCGTCGGCGCAGAACCGGTCCCGACGACGGGTCGACCCACGGTGGGTATCCCGGACCGCTATTTCGACAGCGCGTCAGTGGTCCAGGCCGCGGCCCTGGAGTCGACCATCGGCCTCATACAAGCCCTCGGATGGCGTGTGGTTGAGGTTGCTCTTCCCCGGAGCTTTGAGGCAATGGTTGCGGCCGCAGAGGTGGTGCTCCCGGTTGAAACCGCGGCGGCGCACCAGCGTTGGTTCGCCGAAGCGGCTGATGACTACGGACCCAGGCTGCGGGATCTGATCGAAAGTGCGGATCAGGTGTCGGGAACTGACTACGTGAATGCGCAGCGGGTCCGCCGGAGAGGTGCTCAGGAGTTCGCGGCCGTGTTCGACGAGATCGATATCCTGCTCACGCCCAGCGCACCTGATGTCGCCCCTGACAGCGTGCTCTGGACGGGGGACCCGAGGTTCAACCTTCCATTCGCGTCCCTCGGCGTTCCCTCGGTGACCGTGCCGGTACCGGACCCGAATGGGGGGGCGCTTCCGGCGTCGGTTCAGTTGATCGGTATGTGGGGTACGGATCGATGGCTCCTGAGCGGCGCCGCCGAAGTCGAATGCGCCGTGTCCGCCACGGGGTGGAACCTGACGCACCGCCGTGCACGGATCGATGCCGTGCTGTCGACGTCGGCAGCGAAGTAGAAGTTTTGATGGAAGCGAGGCAATGATGGCAGGACGTGACACTAACGACGAGGATCGGCGCAAGGGAGAGGTCTCCTTCATCCGGATCGAGGACGTCACCCCCGTGCCAATCGGCAATGTCACCGTCGCGCACGACCAGGGATGGTCCCGAAACCTGGTGAGCACGCAGGCGTGTGGTAGTCCCGACCTACTGATGTCGAACTTCAGGATGGATCCGTTCCAGCACCATCCGCTGCACACTCATGACAATGTCGGCGAGATCTACTTCATCCTGGAAGGGCGGGCGCGGCTGCAGGTGGGCGACCGCGTGGAGTGGGTGGAGAAGCACACTACTGCTTATATCCCTGCTGGCACGCAGCACGGCATCGACACGGGGCCGGACCCAGTGTCCGTGCTCATCGTGTTCCCGGAGGGCGACTTCGGCAACGTCCACAAGCGGTTCGTGGAACCCGATGCTGAACCGATCCGACCGCCGGGCGAGTGAGAACCGTCGGGGCCGACCGCGAAACGCAGTTGGACGGAATTTTCGTCCGCCCCTAGCCAATCAGTACTAACATGTTAGCATGGCAATAACGCGAGGGCCTGGGTGGCCCTGCCTGAACCGCAGAGGATGCCCACAATGTCAGTTGAGACTCCCAGTCAGAAAATCTTCGAGACGTCCGAAGGGCCGATTCACTATCACGATCTTGGTGGCGACGGTGAACCACTGCTGCTCATTCACGGTGGTGGCGTCGGGGCGAGCGGATGGAGCAACTTCCGCGGCAACGTGGCGGACCTGAGAGATAAGTTCCGGCTGATCATTCCGGACCAGCTGGGCTTCGGATCCTCGCCTGTTCCGAAGGATGAGACCGGTGAGTACCATGCCGTGTCGGCTCGAACTCTGATCGAACTGCTGCGCGGTTTGGGAATATCGAAGGCGCACCTGGTGGGCAACTCGCTGGGTGGTGGTGTCTCGCTCCGTATGGCAATGGCGGCACCGGACCTGGTCGGCAGGATCATCCTTATGGGGCCGTACTTCAAGGGCTTCGGGATGCAACTGCTCGCGCCAGTGGCGCACGGCAACTTCCTGTCCAGGGCCTACTACGACGATCCGACGCCGGAACGGATGGAGCAACTCATCCGCACGTTCGTCCACGACGCAGACGCGCTTCCCAATCTGAAGGAGCTTGTCGACGAGCGCTACAAGCGCACCCTTGAACCTGGAATCGAAAAAGGCTACCGCCGGCAGTCGGTTCCCGGTGATCCGGACCCCGATACTCGCTCTCCGGAGGAAAAGGTTCGCAGCATCAAGCACGAGACGTTGCTGCTGTGGGGGCGCGACGACAACTTCTGCAGCCTGACCGAGGCATTCTTCTTCCTGACTGCGCTCGAGAACTCCGAGTTGGTCGTGTTCCGGAATACCGGGCATTGGGTGCAGGTGGAGAGACAGCAGGAGTTCGCGAGTCATGTGACCGCCTTCCTGTCCCGCTGAACCCTGATTCCGAATACAAGCCGCCACCGCGCGCCCTCCCCATTAATCCCGGAAGGTCCGGCAATGACCCAGATTTCCCTCGAGCAGGACGTCGACGCCCTGTGGGATGCTCGGAACATCGACCGCCAGCTGTACACCAGCCAGGAGGTCTTCGAAAACGAGCAGAAGTACCTGTTCCCGCGCACATGGCAGTTCGCCTGCCTGGTCCACGACTTCAAGAAGACCGGTGATTTCTTCACTGTCACGATCGGCAATCAGCCTGTGATCATCGTGCGTAACGCCGACGGTGAGCTGAATGCCTTTCACAATGCATGCACGCACCGTGGAGCCGTTCTCAACGGAGAGAAGTGCGGCAATTACGGCCGAGTCCTGAAGTGCATGTACCACGCCTGGTCGTTCAACCTGAACGGCCAGCTCATCGCCGTGCCCTACGAGCAGGGATACGGACCCGAGTTCGATCGCAACGATTACAATCTCGCGCCGGTCAAGGTCGACACATTCGGCGATCTGGTGTTCGTCGCGATCGACCCGGAGATCCCGACACTCGACGAGTACCTCGGTGAGATGAAGGAACATCTCGCTCCGTTCGTGAATGGGATCGAGGCCATCGGTCGGAACAGCTGGATCTACAACGGCAACTGGAAGCTGTGGCACGAGAACTTCCGTGATAACTATCACCCGGAGTTCACGCACCGTGCGGTGCACGATCTGATCCCGCACTACGCAGACCGTGGCGCCAACTACGCGCTTGCTCCCGGACACTCGGTTCTGCGTTGGATGGCAGAGGAGCCGAACGTGAAGAGCTACCTGCGAAACATGAAGCGCTACAGCGGTGTCGAGTTCCCCCAGGACTCGAAGACGTCCTTCGAGGAGGAGAACGAGGAGTACGTGGAGGTGCCTGGTTCGGTCCTGGCTGTATTCCCGAACCTCGACATCCAGCCCGGCTCGCCCTCGGTCGGTGCATCGGGACTCGTTCGCGAGGTGCGCAGTGGCTACATCCAGTTCGTCGTCCCGCTCAGCCCCGACAAGGCTCGTGTGGACATCGTCGTCTACTCGTCCACCGACGATGACGAGGCGGAACGTCAGAAGATGCTCAACCACGTCGCTGACAACCAGGGATCCTGGGGCAAGGTCAGTGCTGATGACACCGAGGCTGCCGTCCGCTGCCAGATCGGCGCCGGTGGCACCGGACGTCGCTTCAGTCTTGCGTCACGCGGTTTCAACCCCGGGAACGGTGGTGACAATTCGGAGTCCCGAGACGAGTACTCGTTGCGTGAGTTCTACCGGGTCTACGCCCAGTACCTCGCGAAGCCCGGCAGTGCGCCGGAGACCGACTGACCAGCGGACGGCGAAAAGGACACACGATGACCACTTACATCCGTCTCCCTGTGGAGTTGCGCTGCGAGGTCGAGGACCTGTACTCCCACTATGCCTCGATAATGGACGAGAAGCGTCCCAATGACTGGGTCGCGATGTTCCATCCCGATGCGATCTACCGAGTGGGCACCCACAACAACGTATCGACCACAGGAATGTGGTGGTACACCGATATCGGTGAGATCCTGCTGAAGGAGAGGGCCGCCTATACCAATGGGTATGCGTGGCACAACCTGTCCAAGACCCTCCACCTGATCACCAACCTCAGGGCCAAGGTGACGGAGGAGAGCGCGGTTTCGGTCCAGGCTTATTTCACGCTCTTCGCGGCGGACAAATCCGGCCTCTCCGAACTGCAAGTCGTCGGTCGATATGACGACGTACTGTCTCGCGATGAGAACGGTCAGCTCCGGTTCGTGAGCCACACTGTCGTCATCGACTCCGAGACCGTACCGGGAAACGTCGGCGTGCTCTTCTGAGCAACCCCGCCCGGGCGCAACTACGCCCGGGGCGTTTCTCGCTGTCCGGGGCCGCATGCTGCCCGACAGCGGATGCCGTCACCACCGGTGCGGCGCAGGACAAACAAGAAGGAAGTGACTGTGGTGACGCAGACCGAGGCTTCTGCCCTCAAGCTGAGCAATTTCGTCAATGGCGAGTCAGTGGCCCCGTCGACGACCGATGTCGACTCGATCTTCGACCCGGCGACTGCTGAGGAAATCGCTCTCGCACCACGGTCCACTGCGGAGGACGTCGATGCTGCTGTGAAGGCGGCCCAGGCGGCGTTTCCGAAGTGGGCGGGGCTCACCCCGGGTGAGAGGGCGAACGCACTGTTCAAGATCGCCGACGTCCTCGAGAAGAATGCCGACGAGTTCGCCGAGCTGGAGCGCCGCGATGCCGGGGCGCTCCCGGATGGGTTCCCCGGACAGATCGCCGGGATGACCGACAACCTGCGCTTCTATGCGGGGGCGGGCCGATTGATGGAGGGCAAGGCGGCTGGTGAATACGCCCAAGGCCACACCTCCATGATTCGGCGTGAACCGCTCGGTGTGGCCGCTGGTATCGCCTCCTGGAATTATCCGCTCGCCGTGGCGATTTGGAAGATCGGGGCTCCTCTCGCGGCTGGCAACACGGTTGTCGTGAAGCCGGCCGAGACCACTCCGTTGGCCACCGTGCGTCTGGCCGAATTGTGCGCCGACATTCTGCCGCCAGGCGTCCTCAACGTAGTCTGCGGTGACGGCCGGGTGGGTGAAGCCCTGGTGCGCCACCCCGACGTGTCGGTGGTGTCGCTCACCGGTTCAGTGGAGACGGGCAAGCGAATTGCCGCCACAGCGGCTAAGACGCTGACCCGGTGCCACCTGGAACTGGGTGGCAAGGCTCCTGTCTTGATCTTCGATGACGCCGATGTGGAGGCGGCGCTGGACCACCTAGCCTATTGCTCCTTCTACAATGCTGGCCAGGACTGTACGGCCGCAACGCGACTGCTGGTTCACTCGAATGTCTACGACGATGTCGTCGCTGGACTGGCGAGTCGGACGTCGTGGTTTGTTCCCGGTCCCACGACTTCTCCGGCGACGACGCTGTCGCCGCTTAACTCGGTCCGGCACAGGGCGCGTGTCGAGGACTTCCTCACCAGGGTCACCGACGGTGCGACCCTCGTCACCGGTGGTAACCGGCCGGATCTCCCCGGATACTTCGTGGAGCCCACGATTGTGGCCGACGTCCCGCACAGCCACGAACTCGCGACGAGTGAGATCTTCGGTCCCGTGGTGACGGTGGAGCGGTTCATCGACGAAGACGACGCGGTCAAGTGGGCGAACGCGAACAAGTACGGCCTCGTGTCCTCCGTATGGACCCGTGATGTCGGGCGCGCATTCCGGATGGCTCGCGCGTTGCACACCGGCACCGTGTGGATCAACACGCACCAGGTGCTCGCTTCGGAGATGCCGCACGGAGGCTTCAAGGAGTCGGGGTACGGCAAAGACCAGTCCGCCTACGCCCTGGACGGATACACCGACGTCAAGCACGTGATGGCTTCCCTGGCGTGACGATGCATGCCCGAGAACACCAGAGGAAGGAACGATGATGGGCTCGAGTCTCGGAAAAGACGCCGCACCGGCCGAGGGCTTCCTCCACGGAGTACGCGTGCTCGAGCTCGCCGACGAGCTGGGCGAGTACTGTGGCAAGGTTCTTGCCGGGCTCGGAGCGGATGTGGTGAAGGTCGAGCCGCTCGGTGGTGAGGGGACCCGTGCCTACGGTCCGTTCGCCGGTGATCAGCCGTCGCCCAACCGCAGTCTGTACTTCTGGCACTACAACTTCGGCAAGCGGAGTGTGGTGATCGACCTCGACAGCGAGGACGGTGTCCAGCAGTTCCGTCAGTTGGCGGCGGGCGCTGACGTTGTCATCGACACCCGAAAGAAGGACTACCTCAGCTCGCGAGGTATCGGAGCCGCCGAACTGAGAGAAGCAAAACCGGATCTGGTATACGCACGGATTACCCCCTTCGGGGACGATGGTCCGTGGGCCGACTACCACGGTAGCGACCTCGTTCACCTCGCTCTCGGCGGAGTGATGATGAACTGTGGCTACGATCCGGAGCCGTCGGGTGAGTACGACACCCCGCCGATCGCTCCGCAGATGTGGCAGGCCTATCACATCGTCGGTGAGGTCACGGCGATCCAGACGATTGCCGCGCTGCTGTACGCCCGTCGCACCGGGAAGGGGCAAGATTTGTCGAGCAACGTGCACGACGCGGTCAGCAAGAACACCGAGACCGACCTTCCCGACTGGGTGTACCAGCGTCAGCCGCACCATCGCCAGACCTGCCGGCACTCGTTCGCGAACATCTCTGCGACGGCCATCTCGGCCACCAAGGACGGGCGCTGGATGCTCCCGTACCGCACCTATCTCCCTGGTTTCGTGACGCCGCCGGAGTCTACGCTTGCCGTACTTCAGCGCTACGGGATGGAGATGGACCTTGCCGATCCGAAGTTCTTCGACGTCGATTTTCTGCAGAGGCCGGAGAACGACCTGCATGTAGGCGCGGTCTTGGACCGCCTGATCGCCCGCTTCAAGTTCAACAAGGAACTCTGGCGGGACGGCCAGGAGTTCGGGCTCACCTGGGGCCCGCTGCGTCGTCCAGAGGAGAACGTCGAGGACGAGCACTGGTGGGTGCGCGGCGCTTTCGTCGACGTCCACGAGCCGGAGATCGGTCGTACGGTCACCGAGATCGGCTCGAAGTGGTACTCGCCGAACGTGCCCTGGAAAACGGATCGACGTGCCCCGCGGCTGGGGGAGCACACCGAGGAGATGCTCGCGGAGTTGGCAGTCGCGAAGGCGTCGACAGGGGCGGCCGGAGGGGCCCGGGAAACCGTGACCACCGAGTTGAGTCGATACGGAAAGCCGTTCGCGCTGAACAATGTTCGCGTCGTGGATCTGACGTGGATGCTCGCCAGTGCAGGCGCGGGCAGGTTCTTCACGGCGCTGGGCGCCGACGTCATCAAGGTGGAGCACCGGTCCCGCCCGGATGCCATGCGCACCGGCTCGGGCAAGGTGCCCTATGGGGGCCGCGAAGAACGCGATGCTGCAACCGAACCTCTTGCAACCAAGTACGACCCGAGCGAACTCGACCGCAGTGGAACGTTCATGGAGCTCAATTCCGGGAAGCGGTCGATCAGTCTCAACCTGAAGTCGGACGAGGGTAAGGCGCTGCTCAAGGGGATGATCAAGGACGCGGACTTCGTCATCGAGGGGTATTCGCCGGGGACGCTGGACCGCATGGGGCTCGGGTACGAGGTACTCAAGTCGATCAAGCCCGACATCATTTACGTGCAGCAGTCCGGAATGGGCCAGCATGGCACCTACGGACGGATGCGGAGCTTCGGCCCAACCGCGCAGGCGTTCTCCGGGCTGAGCGAGATGTCCGGTTTCCCCAGTCCGATGGCTCCTGCCGGTATCGGGTACTCCTACCTCGACTGGTTCGGTGCCTATCAGATGGCCACGGCGATGATGGCTGCGCTGTACCGTCGGAACACCACAGGGGAGGGGAGCTGGATCGACTCGTCCCAGGTCGACGCAGGCCTCTACCTCACTGGAACCGCGGTCCTGGACTACACCGTGAACGGCCGGTCCTGGGAGCGCTACGGTAACCGTTCGCCGTACAAGGCGGCGGCGCCGTCGGGTGCGTACCAGACGTGCGGTACCGACCGGTGGATTGCGATCTCGGCGTTCACCGAGGAGCAGTGGCATGCGGTGGTTCGGATCCTCGGGGCGAGGGATGCGGCGTCGGATCCACGATTCGTCGGTCTGGCCGATCGCTTGCGCAATCAGGACGATCTCGATCGGATCGTCGGTGAACTGACCTTGAAGTGGGACGGCTATGAGCTGATGTACGCGCTTCAGGAAGCCGGCGTGCCCGCCGGTGTGTGCCAGACGGCAGAGGATCGCTGTGACTTCGATCCGCAGCTGGCTCACCTCGAATGGCAGGTGGAGGTCGAGCAGCGCGATATCGGCACCTGGCCGGTGCGGGAGGTGCCGGTGAAGTTCTCCGAGACGCCTCCCTACATCGGCGGCTACCTCGACAGGAGCGGACCGTCGTTCGGACAGGACACCGACGACGTTCTCCGTGACCTGCTCGGGCTGGACGCGGAGGCGATCGCGTCGCTGCGTGATCGCGGAGCCGTCTGACCGGACAAACGCAAGGCCTGCGGGCTCGAAGCCGAGATCATCGGCTTCGAGCCCGTCGGCCTTTTGGCAGCAGTGCCGGACCCGGTGGGGCGGTACCGCTGACGAGAGGGGTCAGGCTGGGGGGATGTTCTGATTGGCGGCGAAGACGTTGTCCGGGTCCCATGTCTTCTTCAGACCGGCAAGCCGGTCGTAGTCGGCGCCGTAGATCCGCTTCAGGCGTTCGGTACCCGCGGTCCAGCTCATCGAGTTCAGGGCGCAGGCATCGTCGATGCCCTGGTCCATGGCGAGCACGTCGTCGACGATGCCCTTGACCCAGGCGTCGTCGACCGCATCCATGTCGGCTGTGGCCCGGATTCCTGCGGGACGGATGCTCCAGGCGCTCGCGACCGATCGGGGCTGGACGCTGGGCATATCGGGAGTCTCGGCGATCGCGCCGCTCTGATCGAACAGTTCGATCACTCGACGGCTGCCGGGCATCGCCATGTTGCGCGTGGCGTTCGCCAGGTAGGCGATGACGTCGTTGTCGAGCTCCCGAGCCGAGACGGCATCCATCGAACGGCGGTTCGGCGCAGTCGATTTCCACTGGAAGTGGAGGTCTCGGAAGGTGTCCGGACCGGAGAACTCATGGTCCGGGTTAGCTGCTGCCCGCACTCGGGTCATCTCGGCGGCGGCCTCGGACGTGCCGAGATGGCAGGCGGCGAGCTCCAGAGACGGCCGGCCCCGGAGGCGTGCCGGGATCTGCGGATCCTCCGCGATCTTGAGCCAGGCGAACATGACCAGGTCCCTGGAGGACTCGCTGCGCATCTCGCGCATTGCGCGGAAGCCCTCCTCCAGACGATCCTCGCCCCAGATCATGGTGCAGCTGGTGATGCGAGGTACCACGGGGTGCAGGTGGAGGTCGAGGGATGTCACGACGCCGAAATTCGCGCCTGCGCCGCGCAGAGCCCAGTGCAGTTCGGGTTCGACATCGAACGTGACCCTTACGGTCTGCCCGTCGGCGGTCACCAATGTTGCGGCCAAGATGTTGTCGGCCGACCATCCTGCTCGAGCCCGCAGGTGGCCGAACCCGCCTCCGAGTACCAGGCCGACGCCGGTTGTGGCCATGATGCCGGTGACAGGCGCGAGCCCGTGAGGCGCCGCGGCGTTGTGGAGTGCGCCCGAGGTCTCGCCGGCTGCGACCCGGGCAGTCCGGGATCCGAGGTCAACGGTGATGCCCTGCATCTCGGAGACGTCGATGACGACACCGTTGTGACCGGCGGACAGCCCCGCGTAGTTGCTGCCGGTTGCTCGAACGCTGACCGGCAGTTCGCGCTCGCGCCCCCACCGCAGTGCGGAGGCGACATCGGCGTCGGTGCCACAGCGAGCGATCAGTGCGGGCCGTGTGTCGATGCGGCGGTTGTACATAACTCGTCTGTTGTCGTACTCCCGGTCGGACGGCCAGATCAGCTGGCCGCCGAACCCCGATGGGCCACCGCCGTTCTCGTGGGACATCTCAGGTCGCCTTTCAGCATCCAACGAATAGATGCACGGTACCAGATTTGGACATCATCACCGCCTCTTGTGTGTCAGTTTAAACATTGCTTCCCGACAATGTCGACTATAAAGCTATCAATCGGCGAGAATTTGCACTATTCCGTCTTGACGACGTCAAGCGTGAAACATAAGGTCGAGGAAGGTTGGGAGTGGTGTGAGGTCAGTGTGCTCACCTCCGTCAGCGAGGCACAGGAGTAAAGGCCCGCCGAGAAGATCCGGCGTGGCGGTTGTATATCCAATGAGGAGAGGCGAGCAGTGAAGATCCTGGTCACGGGAGCGAACGGCTTCATCGGTCGGCAGGTGGTAACCAACCTGCTGCAGCGAGGCATCGAGGTCACGGCGTTGGTTCGGAGCGACGCAAAGGGCGCGGCCCTGAGGGAACTCGGCGCAGAGACCGCGATCGGTGACCTCCTTCACAAGGATCGAATGGCCCAGATCATCAGCGGAGTCGACCGCGTGATCCACTGCGGCGCAGCACTTGCGCCGGAGTTCACCGATGCTCAGCGCTTCGAGACCAATGTCAACGGCGTCCGTAATGTCTGCGAGGGTGCGCTCGCTGGTGGCGTGAAGCGAGTGGTGATCGTCGGCTCCATCATGGTTCTGGGCACCCGGAACCTCGACAACGCCACCGAGACCGTCGAGCCGATCGACTCGCGAGACGCCGGCTCGGCATCGAAGGTTGCCGCCGAGTCCGCCGCGAACGAATACCGTCGGCGGGGACTGGATGTCGTGATGGTGCGGCCGTCCCTTGTCTACGGGCCTGGCGATCCATACAACATCCCGTACTTCGTCGACGCGCTCCGGGATGGGTGGTTCACCTTCGTCGGCTCGCGTGACAATGTGGTGCCGATCGTCCATGTCGACGACGTCGCGGACGGCATCGTGCGGGCGGCAGTCGAGTTGAACGCCGAGGGCGTGTACAACATCACGGACGGTTCCCGAACCACGGCGGGTGAGTTCTTCGACTGCATGGCGGAGAATCTCGGGCTGCCCGCGCCGAAGAAGACTGTCCCCTTCATCATTCCGCAGTTGAAGGTCCGCTTCGCGGACCTCATCGGACGTCGCTTCGGCTACGAGCCTCGCCTCGATCCCGTGAACCTTCGCTTCCTCGGCACATCGCGGCACTTCGACGTGAGCAAGTCCAGGGCCGAACTCGGGTACGACCCCAAGGTCGGATACCGGGACGGGATCGCGGACAGCCTTCGGGAACTGCGGAACTCCCGCGCCGGAAGCTGAGCGGTTCGCGATCACCACTTGAACCAAAACCTGGGCATGAGCCCGATCGGAGAAGCTAGATGGCACGCAAACAACTGATCCTGAACATGTTCGCCGGCCTCGGTGGATTCCACATGGGAGCTTGGCGCATGGCCGATCGTGACGGCGATTTGCGTCAGACCTATGACATCTTCACATGGATTGCCAAGGAGGCCGAACGGGGCAAGATGCACGCGTTCTTTTTGGCCGATCGGCTTTGGGTGACCCCAGCCCTGGGTGACGCGCCCGCCGCCTCGATGCACCAGCCGCTGGATCCGATCTCGTTGCTGTCCGCACTGTCCCAGCAGACGCGGCACCTGGGTCTCATCGGTACTCGGAACACCACCTACGGCGAGCCTTACCATCTGGCTCGCGAGTTCGCGACGCTGGATGAAATCAGCGGTGGGCGCGCCGCGTGGAACGTCGTCACGGGAGGTGGGGAGGAGCCGCCGAACTTCGGGCAGACCGATCCGCCCGCACACGCCGAGCGGTATGCGCGCGCGAACGAGTTCGTCGATGCTGTTCGGAGTCTGTGGGATTCGTGGGACGACGACGCGTTCACGTTCGACAAAGAGTCGGGGGTGTACTGGGACAAGAACAAGGTGCACGAACTCAACTTCGAGGGCAAGTACATCAAGGTGCGCGGACCGATCTCCGTGCTTCGCCCGCCGCAGGGCCATCCGCTTCTCGTCCAAGCGGGCACGTCGCCCGATGGCATGGCGCTCGGCGGTCGGGTCGGCGACATGATCTTCGACCTGAGCACCACGCTCGACAAGAACCACGCGACGCGGGCGAAGTTCCGCGACATTGCAGCGTCGAACGGGCGTAACCCGGACCACTGCAAATACATCCCGGATCTCCACATCCTGCTTGGCCGGTCCGAGGCCGAGGCCAAGGACAAGCTCGCCGCACTGGAGGAGAAGGTCGATCCGGTTGCGGCCCTTCCGCAGCTGTCGCAGATCATCGGTATCGACCTGAAGGCAATGCGCCTCGACGATCACCTGCCCGACGACATCCCGGAGACCGCCGGTTACCGTAGCTGGCAGAAGCGCTACATAGAGATGGCCCGCAAGGACAACCTCACCATCGGTCAGCTGGCACGCAAGGCGGTCCAGTTTCCGAGCCAGGTCATCGCGGGCACCGCGGCGACCGTGGCCGACCGGATGGAGGAGTACCTCGAGAACGACGCGGCCGACGGTTTCATGTGCCGCCCGGCAACGCTGCGAACGGTCAGCGACATCGTCGATCTGCTGATCCCTGAGCTCCAGCGTCGCGAGATCTTCCGTCGCGAGTACGTCGACGGCACGCTGCGCGACAACCTCGCACTTCCGCGACCGGAGAGCCGTTACGCCGGCGGTGCGCAGTGACAGGACAACGCTACGCCGCGCCTTTCGTGATTCGCGGCGAGGTTCTCGGCCTCGCCGGGGAACGCGGACTGCAGAAGGACTCGTGGATCCGTATCGCAGGGGAGTCGATCACCGACGTGGGTCGGGGAGAGCCGGGCGGAGCAAAGGCCCTCGATGTCGGTCGCCGCACGATCATGCCCGGTTTTGTCGACACCCACACCCACGCACTGGAGGGGTCGGTCGGTGTGGCGACGATGGTCAACTGTGTCGACAACTGCGGGTCGATCGATGACATGCTGCAGGTGTTGAGCGACAATCTAGGCGAGACGGGCGACGAGGGCTGGTTGCGGGCGCGCGGTCTGCTTTTCATGAATCGGCGCTGGTCGGACGGACACTATCCGACCCGTCACGACCTCGACAGGGTCTCGAAGACCACCCCGATCGCGGTCCAGACCGGGCACCTGACCATGCTGAACTCGAAGGCACTCGAGCTCGTCGAGATCGAGCGGTACCTGGGTGTTGCCGACGGGTCTATGGGGCCGGGAGAGGTCCAATTGGGTCCCGACGGTCGTCCGAACGGCCTGATCAACAATCTGGATGCTCTTCTGCCGTTTCCCGAGCCGGACCCCGACACCGTCGAGGATGCGGTCCGGGCGGGGGTGGAGCGCCTGTTCACGGCGAACGGTGTTACCACGCTGTGCGACATGACCGAATCGCGGTCGTCGTTCGACGCATTGGTGCGACTGATCGATGCCGGTGCAATGGGTACACGCATCGTGTCGTTCCTGATGGTTCCCGGACTACTGAGGCTGGCCGATGGGTTGGCGTGGCGTGAGTTCGGATTGACGGAACGGCCCGGCATGCTCGATATCCGCGGCGTGAAGATGTTCGCCGACGGTGGGTACTCCTCCAGCGACGCCGCAGTGCATTCACCATATTGCGACGATGTGGCACTGGAACCGGGTTCGCTCGGAAAACTCAGCTTCGGGGACGAGCAGCTCGCGGGCATCCTCGAGCAGATCAGCGCCACAGGTGCGCAGCTGGCGATGCATGCCAACGGCGAGCGTGCCCAGCAGCAGATCAGTCGAGTGGCCGCGGGGCTCCCAGCGGTGATGGCCGGTCCCCCCATTCGGCTAGAGCACGCCGGAAACTGGGTGTGGGAACCGACGACGCCCGGCGAGTGGGCGACCGGCAACGCGGTTCCGGTACCACAACCTGCCTTCATCTACACGATGGCGGCCGGGATGCCGCGGCAGCTGGGTGGCTACGGCGCACGGCACGGACGCAGTCCTTACCGAACGCTGATGGAGGCCGGCTGGGACCTTCCAAGCGGTTCGGATTGGTTGTGGTGCTTCGAGGAAGCTGTCACCAACCCCTTCTTCAGTATGTGGTGCACCATGAAGCGTGCCGGCTGGGATGGGGTGGTCATCGACCCGGAGGAGAGCCTCGATCTGGAGAGCTCACTACGTATGCACACTATCAACGGTGTTCGCCTGTTGGGAGAAGAGTCCACCCGGGGTTCTCTCGAGCCGGGCAAGCTGGCGGACTTCATCGTGCTCGACCGAGATATCACGGTGGGAACCACCCCGGACAATGTGAAGGACATTCGGGTCGATCACGTTTTTGCCGGGGGCCGCCTGGTTTACTCCCGCCCCGGCGCCGAGCCGATTGCCGACCGCTTCCTTGACTGAAAAGGTGATCGGACAAGTCGGGGATCGAGCAGTATGCGCGTCGGACCCGCTGTCAGTTCCTACAGAATGGGGTGCGATAGTGTCACGCTCCGTGGACACTCGCCCATATATTCTGTCCAACGAGGACATGTCGCCGCTGGACAAGCGGATCATTCAGGCGCTCCGGATAGACGGACGCCGATCTTTCCGTTCGCTCGCCCACGAGTTGGGTATTGCGCAGCGCCAGATTCGGCATCGAGTCACGGAGCTTCTCGATGCGGGCATCGTCGCCATCACAGTGGTCGGCAATCCGTCGGTCCTTGGCTATCGGGCGACGGCGATCGTCGCGTTGAAGACTGACGGCCGCCGTCCCCTGCCCGATGTGGCGTTGGAGGTTGCCGAGGTCGCGTCGGTCGACTATGTCAATGTGACCTCGGGAAGGTTCGATATCTTCGCACAGCTTGTCGCGCGGGATTTGGAGGGATTACGCCGACAACTCGAGTCGGAGATACTGCTGATCGACGGTGTGGTGAACAGTGAACTGTTTCCCTATCGATACCTCCACTTCTACGAGGCGTTGAGTGACCGTCCTAGTGCATTGGTGAGTCAGGAGAAGGCGAGTGGTGATCTGACGATCGACGGTTTGGACGAGAAGATCATCACGGAGTTGAGTGCTGATGGTCGGATCCCGCTGAGTGAGATTGCGGACAAGGTCGCAACGTCGGAGACCCAGATCCGGCGCCGTCTCAAGCGCCTGACGGATGCCCATGCCATACGAGTGGTCGGTGTTGTCAATCCTGTCACTGCAGGCTACCGAACGATCGCTCGCCTGGGCGTGAAGGTTTCCGCCGGTCATCGGGTCTCCGATGTCGCTGACGCACTGGCTGCGATCCCTGCGATCGCTTACATCGCAGTGTGTATCGGTCGGTACGACATGTTCTGTGAGCTGGTGTGCGTCGACATCGATGAATTGGATGCCGTGCTCGATAACCAGATCCAGCTGACGAAAGGCGTGGAGCGCTGCGAAGCCTTCCTTCACATCGCCCCACTCCTCTACCGTCCGATGCGACCACGACGGAACTCGCATTCCTGAGGGCTGGGGGACCTTATCACCAGTCCGCTGTCAGGAACGTTCGGACGTGGTCGAGGTACTCCGCCGGCCGCTCGTACGGTGGCCAGTGCCCTGTATCGCGCAGCACGGTGAGTCGGCTCCGGGGAAGCAGATTCAGTGCGCGCAGTCCAATTTCGGCGTGGCAGGTCCGGTCGTCGCGGCCCCAGAGCAGCAGGGCCGGGCGGTCGAACGCCATGAGCTCATCCGTGTAGTCGTAACCGCCGCCGTAGCGCATGGTCGCCCTTGCAGCTGCGATGTCGGGCCTGGCGGTGTGATGCGCCAGTAGGTAGGTGATCAGATCGTCGGTGACGAGGCCCGGATCGGCAAGGTGTGACAGTAGATACGCTCTGACGGTAGCCGGAGTGGGATCGGCCTCGGCGGCCATACCCAGGCGTACCCCCTCCTCGTCGCGCGGGCTGATGGAGTACTGGGGTCCACGCACCGAGAGATGGAATCCTCCGACGACCAGGCGGTCGATACGTTCGGGAGACCTAGCCGCGATGCCCAGCGCGCTTTGTGCTCCCTGGGAATTTGCGACGATGTGCGCTCGGTCGATGCCGAGCTCATCCAGTAGCGCGACAGCCGCTTTCCTCTGCAGCGTGTGAATCGTGTCCGAAGCATCGAATGGTCCGGATTTCGTGAAGTTGGGAAGGTCGAGCGCGATGCAGCGGAACTGTTCGGCAAGTGCAGGAAGGACTTTGTGCCATGTGATCCACGCCGTCGTACCGACCCCCCAGGAGTGCAGGAACAGAATCGGATCGCCGGATCCGATGTCGTGGTAGTGCAATGTGCTTCCGAGCGCGCCGGTATACCTACCGGTCTCCACTTCATCTGGGAGTGCCGGTAGTTGTTCTGTGGTCCACATGACGGCGAGTCGGATTCGATCAGGCTTCTTTGATGATGATCGCGTCGGCCGGGCACACACGAGCAGCTTTGCGCACGGACTCGTGCAGTTCCGGTCGGGGTTCGCTGATGAGAATCTCGGCGACGTCCTCGACATCGCTCATCTCGAACACTTCAGGCGAGGCATCCACGCAGTTCCCGTATCCGGCGCATCGGTTCAAGTCGAGGGAGATCTTCATTGTTCTTTCCTTTCGATGTGTCCTGTTCAGGACTTGATGGAGTGATGACCCCACACCGTCGCGGTGTCGTGGGTCGTGACGATCCAGGTGTCGTCGTCGATGAGGATTCCTTCGCAGCCGTACTCCAGCTCGATTCCGCTGGGCGTACGTACGTAGAACGAGAGCATCCGGTCATTGGTGTGACGGCCGAGTGAAGAAGTGAATTCGACGCCGGCCGCGGCGAGGCGGTCCATGGTGAGACCGACCATGTCGCTGTTCTCGACCTGCAGCATGAAATGGTGGTAGCTCGAGGGGCCGGCAACACGGCCGAAGGCGAGTGAATGGTGACGCGGATTGACATGGGCGAATGCCCAGAGATCACCGATCTCGCACAGATCGCTGATCTCGAATCCTAGGAGGTCGATGTAGAACGCCCACGCCGCGTCGAAGTCGTCGAACGTCACCACCATGTGGGAGAAGCCGAGGTCGCCGGGTGATTTGTTGCTGGTGACGAATCGGATACCGGTGGGAGAAACGAACGGATCAGACGGAATTCGCGCGCCCGCGTAAAACTCCAGGAGATTGCCTGCAGGGTCGTGACAGCGCGCCAGCTTCTCGACTCCGCGTTCCACAGCGAGCGTCGGCTCCTCCGTGATGTCAACCCCCGCCTCCTTGACTCGCGCGATGAGGCGATCTAGCGCGGGGACGTCCTTGACTTCCCAGCCGACGAAATTCACGGCGTTGTATCCGTGCTCCACCACAACTCGGAACGCGCGGTCGTCGATCCGCAGCAGAAGTCGTTCGTCGGTCGACTTCGGGTTGATCTGGATGCCGGCGGCGTGTGCGAAGGTCCGCCAGCCGTCCATGTCGTCGGTTGCCAGTCCGAGGTATCCGCAAGCAATGACTTCGCGCATCGATTCACTTTCGTTCGTTGGATGGATCAGGTTTCTGACGTCGTCTCACAGGGTGAGAGCTGCGCGATTCTGCTCGTTGATCATTCGCCGCCGCTTCATGAAACGCGCTACCCAGTTATTGGCGACGACACCGACAATGCGGTCGTCCTGGCGGCACTCGACCACCCAGCGGCCTTCGTCGAACGAGCCCTCGACCAGTACCTGTTCTGAACCGGCTACACCAGCGAATTGCAGGTGCATGTCGTATTGATCGGACCAGAAGTACGGCGCAGCCGTGTACGGCTGTTCGTTCTGCCCCATCAGCGTCCGTGCTGCGTGCTCAGCCTGCTCCACAGCATTGGTCCAATGTTCTACACGTAGGGCGCGACCATACGCGGGATTGAACCAGCGGGACACGTCGCCTGCCGCGACCACATGAGGCCGTCCTCCGACTCGACCGAAGGCGTCGCACATCACGCCGCCATCGATGTCGATGCCGCTGCCTTCGAGCCAACCGGTGGCGGGAAGAACGCCGACTCCGGCCACCACTACCTCGGCCGGGATCTCACGGCCGTCGGTGAACTTCACCGCCTCTACGCGGTCGGTTCCGAGTACTGCCTCGACGCCGACGCCGAGGACGAGGTCGACACCTTCGTCTCGATGACGCTGCATGATGCGCGAGGCGATATCGCCTCCGAGTTGGCGGCTCAACGGGACTTCAGCGAAGTCGGCAAGTGTGACATCGAGGTCCCGCTGTCGGCAGACAGCAGCGATCTCACTTCCGATGAAGCCGGCGCCGATGGCGGCAACCCGCGGCTTGCTTTCGAGGAGTTTCTCGAGAGCCCGGCAGTCCTCGATACTGCGGATGGTGACAACACCCGGAAGGTCGCCCCCTGGGCAGGGGAGCGGGCGGACGGACGTTCCTGTCGCGATCATCAGGTCGTCGAAGTTGCGCTTCTCACCGTTGGAGAGCGTGAGGGTGTTGGAATCGAGGTCGAGACCTATGGCGGCAGTGCCGAGGACCAATTCGGCGTCAATCTCCTCGAACGGGCGAAGGCGTGCCTCCTCCTCGGTCCACTTTCCGGACAGAACTTCCTTCGACAGCGGAGGACGGTCGAAGGGCGGAAAGTGCGTTTCCGCTCCAACCAGCGTCAGCGCTCCGGTATGCCCGGCGCGACGCAGTTCCTCGGCGCCCCGCAAGCCCGCAAGCGAGGCACCCACGATGATGACATTTCGTAGAGCAGTCACATGTAACATGTTAGCTAGAGAGGGCCGATTGTGGAACCCCGAGTTCCCGAACTGAGTCACCATATTCGGTGAGATGGAGGGAGAGCGTCGCGGCGCTCGCTTTCCGAGCGGCAAACGTCCACACAGATTGCCCAGGCGTGGACCTGTGCTGACGGCCTGGGCAAGGTTGTCGAGCCTGATGAGAACGCTAGGCAGTTGATGTAGGAGTACCACCAGGCGGTTCTCTTCGGATGGCGCACTCGCCTCTGCTGGAGCGGCTGTGCGAACAGTGTTGAGACCTTGTGACTTTTGCCGGGATAGCCAGCGCCGCCCGAAGGTGAACGGCCCTGGGCACGTCGGAGGTGGGGCAGGTACCCTACTGGCATGTTAGCAATGCGACGCATTGACTTGCGTAACCGGCCCGACAAGGAGCGCCCCTGGCCGTCGGCGCTTGACGTGCCACGGCCCACCTTCGACGTCCGTTCTGTACTTCCCGCCGCCAGCCAGTTGAGCGAGGCTGTTCGGGAACGTGGCGACGCAGCCGTCCGAGACGCCCGGCGCCGGTACGACGATGTGGACTCCACTCCACTGCGCGTCCCTGCCGACGCGTTCGAGAGCGCACTCGCTTCTGCGAGTCCGGAGGAACTGTCGGTTCTCGAGGAAGCAGAGAAGCGGCTCCGCCGGGCAAGTCAGTCCGAACTCCGGCGTCGCACATCGACGGAGATGGGGCACGGAGCCCGGGTTGTCCAACGCAACGTCCCAATCGATCGGGCTGGCATCTACATTCGTCGCTCGTCGTCTTCGGCCCTGCTCAGCGTCCTCGCTTCCGTGGTTCCGGCACAGGTGGCGGGCGTACCGTCGATCGCTCTCGCCGCCCCACCGGAGGCGTCGTCCGGATTACCGCACCGCCGAGTCTTGGCCGCATGCGGGTTTCTCGGTGTGGACGAGGTCTATGCAGTGGGGGGGTCCGCGGCGATTCCGATGTTTACTCACGGCACGGAATCGTGTCGGCCTGCAAAGGTGATCGCCGGTCGTGGAAACGAACGCACCACCGCCGCCAAGTGGGTTGCTGCCCTAGAGGTGGCTGTCGATCCCGAGGGCGGACACGGCGAGTTACTCGTTCTCGCCGACCGGTGGTCCGACGCCAACTTCATCGCGGCCGACCTGGTCAGCCGAGCAGCGCGGGACCCTCACGGGTCGCTGGTGCTGGTCACACCCACCGACTGGTTCGCCGACGACGTCGAGAAGCAGATCGAGCGCCACTTGGACCGCACCGGCGCGCGCGAGTCGCTGCGCGCTGTGCTCGCCTCTCCGAACTCGGCGATCGTGCTGGTGGACGATATGGAGGACGGGATTGAGGTGGTCAACCATTACAGTCCGCAGTTCCTCGAGATCCACTCGGTGTACGCGTGGTCGTACGCTGACCGGATTCGCAACGCCGGTGCGGTGTATGTCGGTCCGTTCTCCCCGGTCGGCACTGCGCACTACCGCAGCGGCCCTGGCACGGTCGTGCCGGCCGGTGGATGGGCGGACCGCTCGTCAGCGTTGTCTGTTCGCACTTTCCAGCGCACCATGCATGTCGTCGACTACACACGCGACGCCCTCGAAGAGAACCTCGGTGTGACCGCGACCTGGGCGGCCCTCGATAACCGAGCGGTGGACGCGGAGGCACTGGTGACGCGTTTCGAGGCATCGTGGGCTAGGGTACGCGCTGCGATCGAGGAGGAGGGCGTGCCAGAAGGGGCGGTACCCGAGGACTACGCCGACGCCTATCGCTATTGGTGACGAATCGATGATGCCGATGCCCTCGGACCGTAAAGGCATCGGCATCACACGTTCCGACGTGTCGGAGTCAGCCGCGCCGCAGGATGAGGGACGACTCTCCGTCCTCTGCTGATACCAAGCCGATCTCAGCGTCACGAACCTGTCGGCAACGAGAGCGGTCGAAGTCGTGTCCACCGTCGCACAGATCGTCCGCAACACCGTTCGGACGCAGCTGCTGGACGGCCTCCACAACATGGTTAAGGCCGCCGGCATGTCCTTCGGACAGCAATCCACCCGAGGTGTTGACGGGCGTGGCCCCGTCCAGGGTGTGGTTCCCGGCTGCGGCCCAGGCGCCGAACTCACCCTCGGGCGACAGCCCGAATCCCTCGATGTGCAGTAGACACGAGCCGGTAAACGGATCGTACAGTTGAGCGAAGTCGAGGTCCGCAGCGCTGATACCCGCCCGGGCGTACAGATCTGTCACCACCTCTGGACGGTTCATCGACCAGAACGGTGTGTCGCTCGGCCGCAGGCCACCCCCGATCGCTTCGATGACTACTGCGCCCTGACGGAGATCTCGTGCGCGTTCGGCGCTCGTGACGATGATCGCCTGTCCGATGTCGCTTTGAAGGCAACAGTCGAGCAGGTGGTAGGGATCGACGATGATCGGGGAGGACTGATGATCGTCGATAGTGATCCGGTTGCGCATTTGGGCCTTGGTGTTGACCGCTGCGTTGTCTCGCTGAGTAACAGCAATCCGGGCGAGGTCGACACTAGTGGTGCCGTATCGCGCCATGTGCGCGGTCATCCGTGGTCCGAACAGTGTGCCGGCATGAAAATGCCCGAAGGGCAGGCGCCACTGATCGATCGATCCACCGGAGACCTCGGTCGCGGGCGCGGGGCGTTCGCTACGCCCGTTGACTGCGCGATACACGAGAACTGCCTTGCAGATTCCGGCATGAACCGCCATCGCTGCATTGGCGACAACTCCGCAAACGTTGAATCCACCGACGCCGTCATACGACTGGTAACGCATGTTCTCGATGCCGAGGGCGCGGGCGACCTCGCTCGGGATGACCGTGTCTTGGATCGGACCCCAGTTCATCGTGGCGACGCCGTCGATGTCATCGACGCTCAGACCCGCGTCCTCGAGCGCGGCGAGGCCGGCCTGGCACGCGAGTTCCAGTCGGGTGCGACCCGCCGCCTTGGAGAATTCCGTTGAGCCGACGCCGGCGATGGCGGTCTTTCCCTCGATCACTGGGGTCCCTCCCCACGGTGTGACTGTCCCGTTCGCGACGGGCGGAACAATGGCACCGTGACTTCGTCTCGATCCTCGAACAAGACCTCCACCTCCATATCGACGCTGACCACCTCGACCGGACAGTCAACGAGGTTGCTGATCATCACCGCGCGGTTATCGCACCCGTCCAGGCGAACGTGCGCCACTACATAGGGAACGTCGCCGGTGAAAGCGGCATGGAATGCTCGATGCAGGACCACGAATGAAGCCACCCGCCCGGTGCCGGGGACTTGCTCCCACTCCGCGGACCAAGACTGACAACCTGGGCAGACCGGGCTGGGTGTCCACCGCCATCGCCGGCAATTGTTGCAGCGTTGGACGACGAGCCGGTGTTCTCGGCAGGCGTCCCAGAACGGCCGGCTGGTGTGATCCGTCACCGGAACCGGTTTGGGCTCCGGAGGTGCAGTGGTGTTCATGGGCAGTTCCTCTCGTGTCGTGCTGACCGCGGAGTGATCGCCGCCAGCGCATCGCTCATTCGCTGACAATGACTGCGAGTCGTTCGGCGTCGCTGCGGATGTGACCTGACAGCAACTGAGCAGCCCGATAGTGGTCCAGGTCCTCGAAGGCCTCGACGATGACCTCGTGTTCGGTAGCGATGCTGGGAGCGTCCTGGTACTCGTCGGCGGCGTTCGACAGGATTGTCAGATACAGTCGGAGTTCGTTGGCGAGGGAGTCGAATGCACTGTTGAGGCGGTCGCTCCCGGCAGAATGAACGACAGCTTTGTGAAACGCGAGGTCGGCGACTATCACGGATGCCGAATCGCCACTGTCGAGTGCTACGACGAGGTCATCGTATGCCGTGCGGATCGAGCTGGCGGCCTGTCCGGGGGCTCCGCTGAAAGCCGCGCCGACTTCGATGACATGACGCGCCGCATACAGGTCGAGGACATCGCTGGCGGAAGGGGCCCGAACCACGCCTCCACGGTTGCGTTCGTGCCGAACGAGGCCCTCGAGTTCGAGTCGTCGAATCGCCTCTCGCACCGTCGTTCGGGAAACGCCCAGTTCTCCGGCGACCTGGGCCTCTTTCAGTGGTCGCCCCGGAATGAGCGCGCCTGCGAAGATCCGGTCCCTGAGTCGCTCGGCCACTAGCGTCGAGGCACCCAACGGCTCGGGGGATTCCCCTGGACTTGGCACGACCCTCCTCGGATTCGGTCGGGTTCTCGCGTCGACAGTTGTGCGGAGGATGGAAGAAGGCCGCCGCGCGCTACTGACCTGTTACCCGTTAGCATGTTAGCTCTGATTGTACTACAGTTCGGTTCGTGAACACGTCATCGCTTTGGCATCCCCAGGCTCATATGCCCACCACTGCTGCCGATCCCCTGGTGATCGCCCGAGGAGAAGGCGCTTACGTCGAGACCGAGCAAGGGCAGCGACTCCTCGATGCGACAGCAGGTCTGTGGCATGTCAACATCGGCCATGGCCGCGAGGAAGTTGCCGATGCCGCCGCAGCCCAGATGAAGAAGCTGGAGACCTACCATCTCTTCGGGCGATTTGCGAACCGTCCCGCCTTGGAACTGGCGGACCGCGTCACTGCGCTGGGCCCGATCGAGAACGCGAAGGTCTTTTGGACCAGCGGTGGTTCCGACTCGGTCGAACTTGCCTCGAAGCTCTCCCGTCTGCACTGGCAGCTCGAGGGGCGCAAGGACAAGCTCACGATCGTGAGCCGCCACAACGCCTATCACGGCCTCCACGGGTTCGGTACCAGTATCGCCGGGATTCCGCCCAACCGTGCTGACTACGGCACTGATTCGCTTGTTCCGGAGACACTTCGGGTTGCTCACAGCGACCTGGCGGCCGTCGAGGCGGAGATCGACCGGATCGGTCCGGACCGTGTTGCGGCGATCTTTGCCGAGCCCATCATCGGAACCGGCGGAGTGATCACGCCCCCCGTTGGATATCTCGCCGGCCTGCAGCGACTCTGCCGTCAGCACGACATCCTGTTCGTAGTCGACGAGGTCATCACCGGATTCGGTCGGGTCGGAACGCTGTTCGCCAGTGAGCGGTTCCAGCTCGAGCCGGATCTCGTCCTCATGGCGAAGGGCATCACGTCCGGCTATGCGCCGCTCGGTGGCGTGCTGGTCGCGCCGCGGGTGTGGCGCCGATTCTTCGAGGGTGACGACGCACCGATGTTCCGCCACGGCATCACGTACTCGGGTCATGCCACAGCCTGCGCCGTTGCGATGGCGAACCTGGACATCCTCGAGCGCGAGAACCTGGTGGATCGGGTTGCGTCGCTGGAAGCGGTGCTGCGCACCGAGGTCGCGACACTCGCCCACAGTCCGTTGGTCGCCGAGGTGCGTTGCGGCGCAGGCTTCATGGCTGGAATTCGCCTGAACCCCGAGGTCCCTGGCGCCAAGGTTGCCGACCGAATTCTCGACCGTGGCGTGATCACCCGCGTGCTGGTGGACAACGTGCTGCAGATCTGCCCACCCTTCGTCATCGAACCGAAGGAAATCGCCGACATGGTCAAGGTGTTCGCAACAGTTCTCGACGAAATGGCGGTCTCGGTATGACCGCGACGAACCGTATGGCACTCGGTGCGGAGCAGTCCGATGCCCTCGCCAATGTGCAGACAGGGCTTCTGATCGGCGGCTGGCGCACAGTGCTCGAGAAGTTGCCGGTGGAAAACCCGGCGACGGGCAAGGTCATCGCCGAAGTTGCCGACGGAACCGCCGACGACGGAGTTGAGGCGCTGGATGCGGCCGTTCGCGCGCAGAGGGGCTGGGCGGCGACGACGGCACGTTACCGCGCCGATGTTCTGCACCATCTCTATGCCGCTGTGATCGAGTCGCGTGAGGAACTCGCCCTCCT
The DNA here is from genome assembly GCF_050942345.1 of Nocardia pseudovaccinii. Lineage (NCBI taxonomy): Bacteria > Bacillati > Actinomycetota > Actinomycetes > Mycobacteriales > Nocardiaceae > Nocardia > Nocardia pseudovaccinii. The sequence goes on along the minus strand of NZ_CP192074.1, from coordinate 6,633,490 downwards.
GATCACCACGGAGATGGGCAAGCCGCTCGCCGAGGCACGCGGTGAGGTCGACTACGCGGCGGATTACGTACGCTGGTATGCCGAGGAGGCCGTGCGACTGGACGGGCGCTCTCTGACTACGCCGAACGGCCGGTCCGAGGTCGTTACCTACCGCGGTCCGGTTGGTCCGTGCTTGCTGATCACACCGTGGAATTTTCCGCTGGCGATGGGGTTGCGCAAGGTCGCTCCTGCTCTCGCAGCCGGATGCACGGTGGTGTGGAAGCCGGCCGACTTGACGCCGCTTACCGCCCTGCGCGCAGCGTCCCTCATGCTGGAAGCCGGAGTGCCGGAGGGCGTTGTCAACGTCGTCACCACCACCGATGCTGCTTCTTTCTCGGCAACGGTGATGGCCGACCCGCGACTGCGCAAGGTGTCTTTCACCGGGTCCACGCCAGTGGGCCGGCGGCTGCTGGCCCAGGCGTCGGAGGGGGTGTTGAAGTCGTCGATGGAGCTCGGCGGAAACGCGCCGTTGCTGGTCCTCGAGGACGCCGACGTCGATCGCGCGGTGGAGGGCGCGTTCGTCGCGAAACTGCGGAACGGTGGCCAGTCCTGTGTGGCAGCCAATCGCATGTATGTCCATGAAAAGGTCGCCGACGCCTTCGTCGAGGCTTTCGCAGCTCGGGTCGCACGGGTCGCGTTCGGCAACGGCATGGACGCGGCGACGGACCTGGGTCCGCTCATCGACGGGCGAGCCGTCGACAAGGTGGCCGGGCTGGTCACCGATGCGGTCGCGCGTGGGGCGAAAGTGCTCGCCGGCGGGGTTGTTCCCGACGGCCCGGGCTACTTCTACCCAGCCACGGTCCTCGATCACGTAGCTCCCGGTTCGCGACTCCTCGGGGAGGAGATCTTCGGGCCCGTCGCACCGATCGTGCGCTTCCAGGACGAGGGAGAGGCGATCCTTCATGCGAACGCGACCCCGTTCGGTTTGGCGGCATATCTGTTCACGGAAAACGGCGACCGCGCCCGACGTGTCGCCGCCGCCCTGGACGCAGGCATGGTCGGAGTGAACCAGGGTGCGATCTCCGATGCTTCCGTGCCGTTCGGTGGTGTCAAGCAATCCGGGCTGGGGCGAGAGGGCGGCGCCGAGGGCATCGAGGACTACACCGAGCTGAAGTTCGTCTCCACGCCGTCCGTGCGGTAAACGCCGACGCTCGTCGGCCGTTGTGCTCTCCAACGCGGGGGACGACGGTCGATGGGCCGGCCCCGACGAGGGTTCTCTCTCGGCATCGTTCTCGAGGCGATTTCTCGAGCGACTGTGGCCTCAGACGCCGTGCAGAATGATCTGAGGGAAATTGAACACCGCGGGCGGATTGCTCAGGCGGCGATCGAGGACGTCGCCTGGGCAGGCGCGCTTACCGCGAAAGTACTGCCGGTCCCCGCCGGAGGTGTCTGCTCGATTCGCTGGCGCGCGGCTGGCCAGCGGTCCATGCCTCCGAGCCGAACACCACGGACAGTTCCCTGGGGAGGGGGCATTCCAAGAGAAGGCAGGCACGCCGATGAAGCACCTACACCGCAGCCGCTGGAATTTGTACCGATGTAGTTCTTTCTAGGCCGAGCGCGGTGCAGATTGCTGTGGTCTGGGGGTCTGTGCCGGCGAAATCACCGGCACCCTCGTCCTCGCGTACTTGAAGATGAGGTTCGTTTCCGTCGCCGCCACGTCGGGGTTGCCGCTGAGTTGTTCGATCACGAACTCATGCAGGCGATCGACCGAACTCGAGGCCACATGCAGGAGAAAATCCGACGATCCGCCCAGGAGATAGGCGTTGAGTACGCCGGGCATTTCGATCGCCGCATCCATGAACTCGGTGAGTTTCGCGCGGGCGTGACTTTGCATTCGGACGGAAACCATGGCCTGCACGGGATGGCCGAGTGCAGTCGGATCGATGTCGGCGGCGAATCCTCGGAGAACTCCCCGCTGGCGCAGACCCCTGATTCGTTGCAGACAGGTTGAGGGTGCGATGCCCACTCGGCTTGCGAGGGCGTTGTTGGCGATCCTGCCATCGGTCGCGAGAATCGCCAGGATCTGCGCGTCAACGCTGTCCAAAGCTGACGTCACAGGCTGCTGGACCATCTCGATGGTGCGATGCATGTGGCTTCCTTCGGTTCGCGGGTGTGGTTTGGGCAGGCCGTGCCACCGTCCGATGCAATATACACAAATTTGCACCCACTATGCATCATTTATGTCAGATATAGCCTCGGATCGGTTCATTTCAAACATGCACCCCCGTGGCGCGCATTGCCTGCGGGAGGCTGGCACGAATTCACGTCTGGCGCACGTCGGCGGTCCACCTCGGCGTGACATCGTTCGGCCACTGCCTCGATGTGCAACCTCATGAAAAACATTATTCGACGAAAATGGGTATTGAACAGCCATAGTTATGCCGCTATGGCGCACTATTGCGACATGAGGAAGTCTGTTGTCGTACCAGATCGAACAACGAACAGGACAGTGTCATGCGCATCGGTGTGCCAAAGGAAATCAAGAACCACGAGTACCGCGTAGCCATCACCCCCGTCGGGGTCCACGAACTGGTGACGCGGGGACACGACGTCGTCATCGAAGCGGGCGCCGGAGTCGGCTCCTCCATCACGGATGCCGAATTCGTGGCGGCAGGGGCCAAGCTCCTGCCCGCCGCGGACGAGGTCTGGGCCAGCGCGGAAATGATCCTGAAGGTCAAGGAGCCGATCGCAGAGGAGTACAGCCGGATCCGGGAAGGGCAGCTTCTCTTCACCTACCTGCACCTCGCTGCCGACAAGCCCCTCACCAACGAACTTCTGGACCGACGCGCCACGGCGATCGCGTACGAAACCGTCCAACTACCGTCAGGCGCTCTGCCGTTGCTGTACCCGATGTCGGAGGTGGCCGGGTGTTTGGCCCCTCAGGTCGGAGCGCACGCGTTGATGAAGGCGGAGGGTGGCCGCGGTGTCCTCCTCGGCGGGGTCGGCGGTGTGGCCAACGCGAACGTCGTCATTATCGGCGCCGGAGTTTCCGGCCAGAATGCGGCGAATATCGCGCTGGGCATGGGGGCGAACGTTACGCTGCTGGACACCGACCTCGACAAGCTGCGGATGTCCTTCTGGCGCTACGACAATCAGGTCCACGGGTTGGCGTCCTCGCGCCTCATCATCGAGGAGAAGGTTCGCAGCGCGGATTTGGTGATCGGTGCGGTACTGATTCCCGGTGCCGCCGCACCGAAGCTGGTGAGCAACGAGCTCGTTGCTCAGATGAAGCCGGGGTCCGTACTCGTCGACATCGCAATCGACCAGGGCGGCTGCTTCGAGGACAGTCGAGCCACGACGCACGCCGATCCCACCTACCAGGTTCACGGATCGACCTTTTACTGCGTCGCTAACATGCCCGGCGCGGTGCCCAACACCTCCACCTATGCGCTCACAAACGCCACACTGCCCTACGTGGTGGCGCTCGCGGGCAAGGGGTGGCGCGAGGCGTGCATTGCTGATCGCAGTCTGGCACTCGGCCTGAACACTCACGACGGCGTGCTCACCAACCGGCCGGTCGGTGCGGCTGTGGGGATCGACGCCGTCGATCCCGGCGACATTCTGGGCTGATCGACGCGCACTGCGCGGAGGGCTAGTGCGGTGGTAGTGGGTGGTCCGCTGTCCCCGCTGCCCATGTCAGCAGATGAAAAGGTCATCGGGCGAGCCGCTAGGGCGGCTGCACGCCACGGCAGCGCTGTTTTTGCTTCATTGTCGATCGAATCAAGATAAAAGTCATCGATATGAATGCTTTGGCATGTACGAAATGAAGCGACATCGGGACTTGACATGTTCGATGTGTGAAACGATAGTCTGGGAGAGATGAGTTCAGTGACGCGGGACACCCCGGATGGTCCCCTGTGACTGCACGAGCGTCCTCGAAGACCTGATAGTCGTCCCCCGTCTGTGTGTCGGAGCGGCAGAGCCGTCCCGACGTGTTCGACCCACACCCGCAAGGAGTAGTAGCAATGCCCCAAGTGAATCTCGACTGGATGATCTCGGTAGACGATCACGTCCTGGAGCCGCCCGACCTTTGGCAGCGCTGGCTGCCTGAGAAGTACAAGAGTCAGGGACCCCACATCATCGAGGAGGATGGCGAAGAGTTCTGGGCGTACGACGGCAAGAAGATCGCGACCGAGTCGCTCGCAGCGGTTGCCGGTAAAGACCGCGAGGACTGGACCGACGAGTCGATCCGGTACAGCGAGATGCGCAGGGGTTGCTACGACCCGGTCGCCCGCGCGAAGGACATGGATGAGGCCGGCGTACTTGCGTCCATCTGCTTCCCCTCGTTCCCCCGATTCTGCGGCCAGGTCTTCTGGGAGGGCGACGACAAGGAGTTGGGCCTGGCGTGTGTAGAGGCTTACAACAACTTCCAGATCGAGGAGTGGGCGGGCTCTGCTCCGGGGCGGTTCATCCCCATCATCATTCTTCCGCTCTGGGACCCGGTCCTTGCTGCCGCAGAAGTTCGGCGAAGCTTTGCAGCCGGTGCGCGAGCACTTGCGTTCTCGGAGAACCCGACCAAGCTCGGTCTTCCGTCGATCTACGACACGTCGAACTACTGGGATCCGCTGTGGGAGGCGTGCAACGAGACCGGCATGGTCGTGTGCATGCACATCGGTTCCTCGAGCACGATGTGGGCGCCCTCGGACTTGTCGCCAGGCATCGTCCGTTACATCACGGCACCTCCGACCGCGATCTCCGGTGCGATGACCGAATGGATCTTCGGGCCGCCCTTCCAGAAGTTCCCGAACCTCAAGATCGCTCTGGCCGAGGGTGGCATCGGGTGGATGCCGTACTTCCTCGAACGTTGTGAGTACACGGTTGCGCAGCATCGTTCCTGGATGATGAAGGGCACCACACTGGACGCCTCCGAGCACGCCGGAGTTCCCGATCTGATGGACTTCGACGTACGGGAAACCTTCCGCAAGCACGTCTACGGTTGCTACATCAACGACGAGCACGGCGCGAAGAACATCCGGTCGATCGGTGTTGACAACGTGATGGCCGAGATGGACTACCCGCACGCCGACTCCACCTGGCCCGACTCGATCTCGTTCGCGCAGAAGCAACTCGAACTGACCGACCTGAGCGATCAGGAGAAGTACAAGGTGCTGCGCGGCAATGCCGAGCGGGTCTTCCAGTTCACTCCCGCCGAGATTCCGATCCTCGGCAAGTGAGTCCGCTCTGATGCGTCGGGCCCTGCCCGCGGGCAGGGCCCGACGCATATCCCGTTCACAGCCCCGCACCAGACATTCAGCAAAGCAGCACAATTGGAAGTAAGGAACACCCGATGTTCGAATCCCTCGCCCTCGATCCCAAGCACACCGCACTCCTCCTACTGGATCTTCAGAATGACGGAATCGGCGAAGGAGGGCGCGATTCCGGTGTGGGGCCTGCCGAGCACGCCAAGAAGCAGAACTTGGTAGAGAACGTCAAGCAGTTGCTCGAGAGGGCGCGGGCCATCGGAATGCCGGTCATTCACAGCCACGCTGTGCCGATGCGTGGCATGAAGGGAAACAGCCCCGTCTACGCGAATTTCGGCGCGCGAGCTTACGAGGAAAACCTCGGTACGTGGGGGGTTTCGGCGGTCGACGGGCTCGAGCCGAAGCCTGGAGATCACGTCGTCGAGAAGATGCGCGTCAACGCCTTCTATGAGAGCCGGCTGGATATTCTGCTGCGTGGACTAGAGGTCGAGACGATTGTGATCTGCGGCGCGTGGACCAACTACGTTGTTGAGCACACAGCGCGCCACGGGGCTGATGCAGGGTATCGCGTCGTCGTCGTTTCCGACGGTACGGCCACACTCAACGACGAGTGGCAGAATGTGTCGCTGAATTACGGACTCAGCGGTCTGGCGACCATCGCCAACACCAAAGAAGTGCTGTCTGCGCTCCCCGACGCCTGAGACACCGCAATACTCGACAGACCCTGAAAAGGATACAGCAGCATGGACTTCGACTATGACGTCATCGTGGTGGGTGGCGGTTTCGCAGGAGCTACCGCAGTGCGCGAGTGTGCACTGCGCGGTGAACGTGCACTACTACTCGAGGGGAGAGATCGGCTCGGTGGCCGCACCTTCACTTCGGAGCTCTCGGACGGGCATGTCGCCGAACTCGGTGGTTCGCATCTCGGCTGGTCGCACCAGCACACTTGGGCGGAGATCTCTCGATACGGCCTCGAGAACGATGTGGCGCGCAGCAACGAGCCGTCGGAATGGGTGCTGACGCCCAACGTCGCGGGCGAAATGTCCTGGCGGTCGATGGAGGAGCACGGGCCGCAGCAACGCAGGCTATACGAGCAGTTCTTCGCGGATTCCCTTCGCTTGCTTCCGCGGCCGGACACGCCGTTGGCAGTCGTCGAGGTCGCCGAGATCGATCAGATGACGGTCCGGCAGCGGATCGAGGAACTCGGCCTGTCCGAGGAGGATGCGAATCTGCTAAGGGTTCTGCTCGAAGTGGAGCCGGACCTCGGACCGGATGACGACCCGCAGTCCTATCTCAGCCTATTGCGCTGGTGGGCGGCGGCCGGCCACACCTACGATGCCTACGATGAGGCGATGCAGGGCCACAAGCTCAAGCGGGGGACTCGCTCGCTGGTCGAGGCAATCGCTACGGACGGCGGTGCCGAGATCCGATTGGGAAACGTCGTCGACAGGATCGCGCACAGCGCTGGCGGCGTGGAATTGACCACGCGAGATGGGAATGTGCTGCGGGCGCGCGCTGTGGTGATCGCGACCTCGCCAGGTGTGTGGCCGCATCTCAATGTCGAGCCCGCGCTCGACGAGGATCGGATCGCCTTCGCGGATGTACAGGCGCCGCACGCTTCGAAGTCCGTGGTCCGGTTGCGAGGCGAGAAGCGTCGTTTCTACATCAAACCTGCACCCGGTCACCCGATCAATGTGGCGTGGACGCTCCAGAAGACCGGTGAGGACGAGCAGCTTGCGTACGTCTTCGGCAGCCATTACATGGAGGACGCGACCGACAGAGCGCAGATGGAAGCTGCGATCAGGGACGTACTACCGGATGCCGAGCTCGTCGAGTTCGTGAGTGGCACTTTCTACCACGAAGACGAACTCGCCCGCGGTGGGTACACCTTGCTGCTGCGTGGCTTCACCAGTCGATTCCTGCCTCACGAACGCTTCCAGCAGCCGGAGGGCCGTGTCTTCTTCGCGAGCGCGGAGATCGCTCGGCTGTGGCCCGGCTTCATCGACGGCGCCATCGAATCCGGTTTGCGCGCCGGACGACTCGTTCACGAGTACCTGGAGAAGGACAAAGCAGCAACATCGAGTTGATCTGACGGTAGCGGCTGTTTTGGCAAGCCACGGCCCGCACCGGTTCGGAATGCCGAACTGATGCGGGCCGCAGCAGATCTGTTCTGCCGCAGAGGCATTTATACCGTCTCCGTCGTAAGCGTCGATGATTCGGAGCGGATTGCAGACGTCGCGGAGCGTGACCATTCCCCGCTTGAACTTCGAATATGATCGAGGTTGCGCTGGCCAGATAATCAGGTGCGGTTGGTGCGGATGCCAGAACGGAGAGGGCGATCGCACCATTCTCGTTACACCATCCGCGAGAAAGTGAAGTGCTGGGACTGTCGTGTGCGGTCTCAGGAGATCGTTGATCGGTTCGGCTCAGTAGATCTGGGGAATTACCTGACCGAAAACCAGATTAACCTGGGGTTTTCCGTGAACGCCGACACTGGGACGGAAGTCTGCTCACGGCCGAGGATGTGGCTGGGGAGCTTCCGAGGCAATGCGGATCCAGCCGTGGAACTGGGCTAATGGGCGGCGAGATTGACGGCGCAGCCGACTTCCCTGCATCAGGGATCGCGCATCTGAAGAATGTGGAGAACGGGACGTTGCACTCCGTTCGGGTCGCCACTGCTGTACGACATCATTCCGGCGGCTGCGAAGGAGGCATTCGACGCTGCGGGAGCTCCTTCGGACGTGATTCGGCTGGGGAGCGGATGGGAGCAGGACTCGATGGTTCAAATGCAAAGTTCGTGCAGTCGGCTGCAGGAGTTTGATGGCGATATCAACGTTCTGGGCTACTTCTCGCCTGCGTCGTTGGAGAGGCACCCCTTGCAGACTTCTACGCGGATGTCATCGGATGACGACGACCCGCGGGGCCAGGTCCTGTTCGATCCGGCGGGGTTGAGGCCGGCGAGCAGAAGCGTGCGGGCCTGCTTATTCACGGCTACTGTGGGGGTAGCGCCCGAATGTGGCGATTCCGCTGGGGTGTGAGCATGGGATGGAACGCTGAAGACTTATTTCGAGTGAATAATGTTCGAAAAAATGCTTGACAGTTGTCGATCTGAACCAGATAGTTGATGAAACGAGTTGCGCGCGCCACTCCGAACGTCGTGAGGGCAAGTAGAACGCCGCCGTTTGTTGTATAGATCCATCCCGGTTCGAGATGTAGGTAATAGAAGGACCTGCACGTCGGCGCCGAGATCAGCGAGGCGTCGTCCGCATGGACGGATGAATGTAGGAGTGTGCCAAGTGAGCACAAATCAGAAAGCAGTCCAGGGTAGCGGCAATCTGACTGGTCTGCTGGTGCTCGGACGAATGGGAAGTTTCTTCGTCGGGGGACGGATGGTCGAACAGACCCCGATCGAGTGCGGCCTCAGCGATCTCGGTATTACCAGCAGCGATCTGGTCCCCGTCGAACAGATGTATGTCAGCTACCTCGAGCCGGTCGACGCGATCGAGCATCCGGTGGTGCTGGTCCACGGGCTCACTGTCAGCGGCAAGTGTTACGAGACCCAGCCTGACGGACGAATGGGCTGGAACGAGTATTTCGTGCGCAACGGCTACCCCGTCTACATGCCGGACCAAGTCACCCGTGGACGCTCCGGCTTCAATCAGGCCGAGTTCAACAACGCACGTGCCGGTGTCATCGACGCCGCTACTCAGGCCCCTCTCGTCCGCGTAGGCGTCAACTTCGCGCGAGTCGAGTGGCGGTACGGGACCAAGGATGGGAGCACGTTCGAGGACACGCAATTCCCGGTCGACCACATCGACGAATTCCTCAAGCAGACCGCTCCTTCCCCGTTCGACTACGCCACTCCGAACGAGACGCCGCAGCGGTTGGCGGAACTCGCCGAGCAGTTGGAGGGCGCTGTCCTTGTCGGCCACTCCGAGTCGGCGATGTACCCCGTCGAGGCCGCCTTGGCGAACCCGAGCCGCGTCAAGGGATTGGTGATCATCGAGGCCGAGAACCCCGATCCCGACCAGTTCACGGACGAGGACATCGCGAAGCTCGCGGAGATCCCGATCACGTTCCTGTACGGGGATCACCTCGACGCAGAGATGATGATTCCCGATACCACATGGCTGAACGGCTTCGGGATGGCCAAGGTGCTCATCGAGCGGATCAATGCAGCCGGCGGCAACGCATCGTTGATTCACCCGCCGGAGCTGGGCATCCACGGAAACAGTCACATGCCGATGATCGACAAGAACAGTGACCAGATCGCGGACCTCATCATGTTCTGGATCCAAAAGCATGTCGGCAAGCGCTGAACAGCACTGATCCGAAGGCCTGCAGACCAGACGCACGGGGCCATCGCTGATCCGGGGAGCATCGTCCGGGAAGAGCCGTGCGCGCTAGCGCTGATTCCGGATCGTCGAATGTGAACATTCAGTATCTCGACGGCCGTTCTGATCCGTCGCTCGGGACGGCCTCGTCTGAACCAGCCCGGTCCGGCTCGGTGGTGTATATCTTCTTACGGCGCACGACTCTTTCCTTTCCAGCCGTCGGCACTGACAGCCGTCCACCGGGTACCGCGCGATGGGGTTGTAGGCGAGCCCACATCTCGGCTGCCCCACGCAACGACTCCGGCGCACGATTGGGTTGTCATCGGGCTCGTAGTGGTCGGCCCGGACCTCGGTCACCGTGGCGCCTCGCAGGGCGCGGCGGATCGGAACGGCCCCAACCGAGCCTGATCGTCGCCGATGAACCCACAGATCACCTCCGTAGCGAGTCGTTCAACCGGCGGTTGCAGGATGAATGTCTCAATCGAACCACTGGCCCGTGATCGAGGCCCGAGTCATGATCGGAGATTGCAAAAGCGACCACCGGCAGCGGCACTCGCACCTTGTGGCCTGCGATGTCAAACCTCGTGGCCTGCGACGTCAAATGGAAACCGATCGATCCCGGACTCCCAGACCGGATGGTCCAGTTCTTCACGACTTCCTCGTAGAGCGCCTCGACGGCAGCCATGCCGCGCAGCGGCTCATCCTAGAGTGGCAGCGCGTCGTCGATCATCACCCAGTCCTCGGCAGGCACCTCGGCAGACAGGAGGCCCATCGCCTTGCTGTTGCCGGTCGAGAGTGCAGCCCTGTACTCCTCCATCCATGCTGCAGTCTTCGGATCCCGTGTACCCGAAGGCATTTCGTCGTCTCTCTGCTTTTTCGGCCGTGGATTCGGTCAGACATGAAGGTCCGCCATCGGCAACCCAGCGAGAAGGAGACGTGAGACACAATGATCGTGTTCTGCGGACTGAACCAGTGACACTCGCCCCTGCGGTGAAACGCCCGACCGACCTGATCGGCGGCGCCGTGGCTGTCGCGGTGACGGCCGGATGGATGGAGCCGAGCGGAGATCCGCATACAGACGCCGGTCGCTCGAGCGCTGAAGCATCTGCGGGCTTCGCGGCGCGACGGGCCGACGTCATGTGCGCTCTCAGAGGAGCTTCGAGATCTTCCCTGCGACAGATCGAGCCTGCACGACGATGGAGTCGAGCTTGTCGGTGCTCATGCCCAGCTGCAGTCCGCTGACGGCCAGGGTGAGATCCGCGCGTCCGTCGGCGTCGAAGATCGGCAGCTGGACCGATGTGACCTGGCCTGCCCAGTTCGGATCGCTGGCCGAGGCGGCGTGCTCCTCGGCCATGTTCGCCCACAGCTTGCCGAGTTCGGATGAATCCCGGTTCGGCTTGCGAAGGATCTTGTCGAAGCGGTGCGCGACGGTCGCGCCGATGCTGACCGCGTAGCCGCGTTCACGCACCTGGGCGAGAATTGCGTCCAATAGGTCGTTGCGGTCGAAACCGATGCTCTTGCCTGCGGCACGCCAAGCCTTCTCCCGAGCAGGACTGCTCCATGCGGCCATTGCGGGCGACAGCGGGGCTGCGAACGGAAAGTTCTCGCCCACCATCGACTTCTGGGCCTGAAGATTGGCCGCGCTCAGGATGACGACACTGTCCTTGACCACCGTACCGAGGGTGACGCGAGTTCCCAGTTGCTCGGCGAGCTGCTGAACCAGGCTTTTGACCTCATCGGCCAGCCGAAGGTGGGTTCCGAAGCTCTGCGGCTGGAAGTCGAGCCGAGGAATGGAAAAGGAGCCATATCCGCCTTTCAGGAAGACCAGGGGCATGCCGGCGCGGCCGTCACCGAACCCCAAGTCGAGCACCTCGCCGAGGACGATGTCGTGATCGCCAGCTTCGATCGTCTGAGAACGTTTGCACGAGAACCAGACCACGGAGTCCACCAGGTGTGGGATGCCCCGCTCGTCCGACTCCCATTCGCCGACCGCGAACCGCGACTCGGGTGGAGCGGTTGCGAACGCTCGGCACAGGTCCTCGTGACCGGATCCGAGGACGCTGACCCGGAAGTACTCGGTGTCTCGGATCGCGGAATACGACCGAGAGGACCGCATGGGCATGAAAGAGACCAGCGGAGGATCCAACGAGACGGACGCGAAGGTTCCGACCACGGTGCCCTGGGGCTCGCCGTCGGCGTCGAGTGCCGAGATAATGGCGACTCCGGTCGGGTACTCCCCGTGTACGTCGCGCCACCACTGGGCCTGTTGTTCTTGGGTGGCTTCGGAGAACCGAATGTCGTTCTTCGTCAAGGCAAATTCTCCTCGGTACGGGGCGATTGCATCTGGTGGACCAGTCGTGTCGGCTCAGGGCCGCCAGCGGTCGAGGTTCTCTTCGATGAAGGCATCGAGGGAACGCGGTGGGTGCCCGGTCACCTTCTCGACATCGTTGGTAACAGTGGCGTGCGAGCCTTCACGCGCCCACTCCATGACCTCGGCCAGGCGTTCGGCGCGCCACGGCGCGATTCTGGAGCCCCAGGAGGCGATTGTCGCCTCACTGCCCGGATCGACGTATTCGATCGTCCGTCCGAGCGCGGTGGACATCCGCGCGGCCACTTCGTTCAGGGTGGGCGCCTCCTGTCCGGTCAGATGGTAGAGCTGACCGGTATGGCCGTCGCCGAGTAGCGCGGCGACGATGACCTCGGCGATATCGCGGACGTCGATGAGGCCCATTCCGGCTGGCCCCATCGGCAATTCGATCGCGCTACGCTCACGAATCGCCGGCAGGAGGTAGCTCTCGTCGACGAGCAGATCCATGAACGGCCCGGGGCGGACGACGGTCCAGGGCGAGGGTCCGTCCTGGACCGCGCGCTCGACGCGGGCGCCCCACGAGTCCTCGGGGACTTCGTGATTGTCGTGACCGGAGAGGAGTACCACCCGGCTGACCTCGCCCAGCTGCTCCAGAAACGCCGAAATCCGCTCCGGTGCATCATGCAGTTGATCCGGCCGCACCAGGTACACAGCGTCAGGGTTCGTCGCCGCGACGGCGGGCCAAGTGTCGCGATCCTCCCAGTCGAAAGCCAGCACAACGATATTGGGATTCTGGATGGTGGCGGGATCGCGGGACGTGCCGAGAATCTCGACGCCCTGTCGGTGCTGTGTGATCTGCCGGGCGACCTCTCGGCCGGTCTGGCCTCCTGCGCCGAGGATGAGAACGGAGGTCACTCCTCGCCCTCCCGCTCTGCGAAGAGGGCGGAGGCGTCTCCGAGCGCCACGACCAGATCCCAGGTGTACTCGGTGATACGCCAGCCATCTGCGGTTCGGCGGAAGGTCGTGAATTGGTTGCCCTGCACCTCGTAGTGGAGGCCCGCGCGTCGCCCCGTGCCGGCGTGCATGGCCCGCACCGGAACCGATGCCGTGGCGCCGTCGCCGTCGATCCGGGGCGTGAAGTTGCCGACGAAGTGCTGCGTTTTGATCTCCGGCGAGCCGACGTGCTGTCGCATTGCCGCGACGATCGTCGCGGCGCCCTCCATGATCGCCGGGCCGCGACGTGCGACCGTATCGGCTGCGAAGACTTCGGCGAAGTCATCCCAGGCTTTGGCGTCCATGAGTTCTGCGTAGCGGTTGACCACGTCGGTGATTGCGAACCTGTCGCTCACCGTTGTCGGTACGTCGATCACTGAAGTCTCCTTGTCGTCGATCGTGTTCGGACTGTCCGGGAAGACTCGGTTGAGAACATCCCAGGCCCTGGCATCCATCGAACCGGCGTGGCGGTGGATCAGATCGGCGACCGAGGGCTTCTCGCCCGATTCTCGCGATGTATCGGTCATCGATACCTCCTTTGATGCCGTCCCTGATGCGTGGCGCAGGCGTGGGATCACGCTGGACTCAAGCATAGGCGCTTGATGAAAAGAATGAAACGCCAAACTATGATCTGAACGCACGAGTAGTTCGAGATTTGCTCGATGTGTGTCTATTTTGTTTCAGAATGGCCCGATAGGAAGGAAGCAGCATGCTGTCCGACGAACGAGAGATCACCAATCTGATGTCGCGCTACAGCCGCGCCCTCGACGACATCGACATGGATCTGCTGCGGTCGATCCTGCGCGAGGACTTCAGGTTCGAGGGTGGTGGCTACCTCGTGGAGGGGCGTGATGAGGTCATCGCGATGATGGCCGCAGATCTGCCGCGCGGGGGTAAGCACCAGTACTTCAACACCGAGATGTCGATTGATGGTGACTCGGCGTCGGTCGACGCCGATTGGATCTGGCTCGACTCGAGTCATGCGATTGCCCATGCCGGGCGGTTCACCGCGGACTTCGCCAAGGTCGGCGGCAACTGGCTCTATGCCCGGCGCTGGGCCACGATCACTGACTGACGCCTTGCGACCGACAACGTCGTTTCAGCCGAGGTAATCGATCTCGGTCCGCCAGTCCGACTCGTCCTGATCTATCGCTGCGCGAAGCTGCTGAGCGACCTTCGCGGGAGTGAACGAGCCTTCCGAAGACAGAAGTCCGTGCACGGTCACGGACGCGGCGCGGATGCCGTCGTCCTTGAGGCGAGCATCAATGCTGTGAACCAGGTTGCGAACCCCGGCCTTCTGGACTCCGAGCGACGCGGCCCCGAACCATGGCTTGTCGGCCGCGACGCTGCCTGTGACGGTGATTCGGCTTCCGCGCTGCAGTGCCGGATGTACGGCCTGAAGCACCGTCAGAAGGGATCCGACACCCAGCCGCACATCAGCCAGCAACTGGTCCGATGTGAGCGTCAGCGGGTCGGCTTCTCGCAATGTCGACGGGTTGAAATGGAGCACATCGACGGGTGTCAACTTCGCGGCGAGTGCTGCGATCGAGGCTTTGGCGCCGTCGGCATCCGTGATGTCGACCAACTGGCTGACCGCTGTTCCTCCTGCGGCGCTAACCCGCTGGGACACTTCATCGAGTGCACCTTGATCAATGCCCAGGAGGGCGATCCGCGCACCTTCCTGCCCGTAAATCTGGGCGAGGGCCCCGCTGACGCCCGGCCCAGCGCCGACGATCATTACAGTTCGAGTCATTGCTTCAGTGTAACGAAATAGGCGTCATTCGAGTGTGGAATGAACGAATTTTCGGGGACTATGCGTGACAAATTGACAGTACTGGGGCAATATGGTGTGTGTTATGGGGTATTCCTTTGCCGGGATGGTCCCGCCTCGCGTGCCGGAGGGGCAGATGCGAGCTAAATCCCCATGCGCGGACGTTCAGGAGGAAAGCGATGAGCATTGCGCAGGACTGGGAAGCCTCTCCAAAGACTGAAATCGCCGCTCCGAGCCTGCGCGTGGTCCTAGGGCCGCGGCGAGGGGTAAGGCTGGGGCACGAGTCCGGCGGCGGACGTTTGGAGGAAGTCATCCTCAGCAGCATTACGCTGCAGGACGCTCAGCGGGAATCGACGGCTTTGAGGCGCGCGCGCGTTGAGGGTGTTCGACTGCTCATGCGTGTCCATGCATCTCGTCCGAAGTCCGTGCCGCCAGCCCTTGAGAAGCGAGGGATAGCGGCTATTGGGACGGCTCGATCGCTCGGTAGCCTGTTGGTCGACGCGGCTCTGCTGTCGATTGCCGACGGAGCATTGATCACATTCGAGGACGAGTCGCAGCGTGATTCGGTGGTTTCGACGTTGGCCGACGACATCACGATGCGAGGGTTTACTGTCGACTCACTTGAGTCGTTCTGATTGTCAGCTGTTCATTGCTAGCGCCACATCAGGCCACGTTTGCCCTGTCGACGATCTTGCGTAGCCGCCGACCGCGGTGCGCTTGTTGCGCCACATGAGTAGCGGCGAATCATCGCCGCCTGTTCTCGGTGGCAGCCGTGGTCGGTGCCGTCGAGCGCGAAGTACCCCACGCGGCAAACTTCGCCTCGATCCGGTCCGACCAAAAACTGTTCGTCGGGAGCGTGTAAACGATCTCCACGTTGTCCGTCTCGGCCCCCTCCGTCCGCCGGCACCCGTAGGGGACGGACCGGCGGGACGTGGTTCAGCGCGGCTGCGGTTGCTGACTGCTGGCTGACCTTCTTCCGCAGGGTGGTCGCCCGTGGCCGGACCGGGGCGAAACTGTGACCTCTGATGCTCACGCTGGCCTCATGGCGGCGATCAGCGCGACCCTGCCCCGCGCCTCCCGGCAGAGATGCCAAGCAACTACGCGACCGACATCATGGCGGTGAGTCGAACTCGTCGTGGCCCTGGGTGAAGACATTGTTGCCTTCGGTCTATAACCAGGTCGAAGCTGATTCGGTGCACGCCCAAAACGATCGAGTGATCGAGGCCAGGGTCTCGGAAGGTCGCCGAGCACTTCGACGCCGCCGCGTGGATCTGCTGGCGTTCCCGCGTTCTGAAGCAGCTCTGGTGACAGATCTGCAGCAACCATCTGGTACGCGACGATGTCGCACACCACCTCACAAAACTTGGTCGTCGTGTGGAACTGGTCCGGCCGCTCTTCGGTCTCATGCCGCGAGACCGCGTCTAGCATGTTACATGTTCGGAGGGTTACACTCCCCGGGATCAATCGTGATCAACCCCACATATGGCCAGCCATGCGAGACCGGCCATACGCCTCCGGCGGGCCGGCCAGTCCATGTCGGATCCGAAAACGCCGGAGCTGCCTCCGAATTCGATGGGAATTGATATGAAGAAAATGACCTGTGTGGTGTCCTTGGCAATTGCCGGTACAGCTGCACTCGGGACGGGAACCGCCAGCGCCACACCCGGAAGTCAGCCGATGTCGGTCGACGATACCCGTAGCGTGAGCGTGCAGATCTTTCCTGGGGTGCAGTACTCCAGCAACGTGGATGACAGCTCTGCGGTGATCAGTACCCCCTTCGGTACGGTGACGAGCGTGGGCGGGAAGATGAGCATTGCCGACGCGGCGGGCCGAACGCTGTCGGGGCAGCAGGGCTTCGCGATGACCCCCGAGACGGCCGCGACTGTACCGGATACGGTGGCGGGGGAGTCGGCGCCCGCGCCTGCGGTGTCCGTGCCGGTCGCCGGTCCGCGTCAAATCGACGACGCCGCTCCCGTGTCTCCGAAGGATCCGATGGCAGATTTCGAAGCGGCGCTCGCTGTCGCTGGGGGCAACTTCGGACTCGCCACCGGTGTGGGCAGCATGGCAGGCGGCCTCATGGGCGCTGCCGTCGGTTGTCCGCTAGGCATCGTGACCGGCGGCATATTGACTGCTCCCACCGTCATCGGCACGCCCCTCGGCATCATCGGGGGTTGCATTCTCGGCGCCGGCGCCGTGGGCGGAGTAGGTGCCATTCTCGGCGGAGCCGCGCTGGGAGTTCCGGTCGGTATCGCCAGTGCTGTGCAGATGTACAACACACTTCATGCGCAGGGTGATATATAAAGGCCTCTGAGGGGCGGGGTTTCGACCCCGGCCCGGAGAGTGCGAATACTGTCGGATTTGGCACCTCCGCTACCCGCTCGGCGAGGTCGATGTGCTCCCCGCGGCCGCGGCGACCGCAGAGACGGCATTCGCTCTCCTGAATAGGAGATGTGAGTAAATTCTGATCGCATGAAAATAACACCGCTGCAGGCCCGTGTAATTGGACGTGAGCTCTAGCAGGTGGAGGTTTGATATCGGCGGTCGGTATTTCGAAACCGGGAAGTTCGACGAATTGCTACGGCCGCTCTTACGATCGCCCCAGCGGTCATTGAATCCCTTGAGCGAATCGCGCATTATGTCCGATTCTACCTCAGAAATTTCGGATGAAGCAGGTATGGCCTGGGCAATGTGCGATTCGATGCAAAAGTATCCATTGACATGTAGGAGCGGAATAAGCATAGTTTTGTGCACGCGCGACATCATGCGAGGCGGCAGCAGACCGATTATGGGAAACCGAAAGATCCTGTCGGCGCCATCGCGCGATCGCACATTCGAGAGCGTCCCGCCAGCGGGGTGGGAACAGCCAGCATGATCCGGGGTTGTCCTCACTGGGACATTGATTGATGAGGGACCCGGCCCCACCTGATGAGGAGATCCCAATGATTGACCCTGTCGTCACCGAGAGCGGTGAGCTTGTAATAGAGGAAAGCAGTGGGTTGCGTGGCAACGTCGGGACTTTCCACCTATTTTTCACGACGCTTTCCTATAACGCGCCGCTGGCGATCTCCGTAGGATTCATTCCTGCAGTAATCGCCTTTGGCAACGGCGTCGGAGCCCCGGTCACGGTGCTTGTCGTCGGAATCCTGACCGCACTCTTCGCCAACGGATTTGTTGCGATGGCGCAACGGATACCGCGTCCAGGCGGATTTTATGCGTACATCACCGCAAGCTTGGGCCGACCCATCGGGCTTTCTGCCGGTTTCCTGGCATTTGTCGGTTACCTGATGGCAGCGGTGAGTTCGCTCACCTTCGGTGGCATTTCAGTTCGGGCCCTTATGCATGATACGTTCGGGGGGCCGAAAATTGATTGGTGGGTATTATCGGGAATCCTGGCCTTGGCCGTGGGTGTGGTCGGATACTTCAAGCTCGATATCTCCGCCAAGGTTCTTACGGTTCTGCTGTCTCTCGAAATCATCTTGGTTATGGCGTACAACGTCGCTGTTATTGTGAAGGGTGGCGCGCATGGCCTGGAAGCGTCTTCCTTTACTCTCCACGCAGTGACCTCGGGGTCATTGGGACTGACACTTTTGTACGGTATTCTGCTGTTCACCGGATATGAGGCGACAGTAATATTCCGCGATGAGGCACGCAACCCTAAGGTTACAATCCCCAGGGCGACATACGGATTCATATTTTTTGTTACCGTCCTGTACGCCATTGGGGCGTGGGTATTTATTCAGGGAGTCGGAGCCGATAACGTTGTCGAAGAAACGGCCTCTGACCCGACTGGTACATTCCTTGGAAGTATCGGCCAGTACCTTGGAAAGACGGCGCTAGACCTCACTACATTGCTGCTCTGCACAAGTATTTTTGCGGCGGTGCTCGCAGCACATAATGTTTCTTCTCGCTATCTCTTCAATCTGAGTGCTGACCGTATCTTCCCGCGCTGGTTCGGTGTTGCGCATTCGCGACTTCAGTCTCCGCACCGGGCTTCCCTCGCGATCACGGCGATTTCCTTTCTCGGATTGTTTGTCATTGCAATCAGTGTATCGGATTCGGCAACCTTGTATGCTCGTCTCGCAGGTGGAGCCAGCTACGTATTTCTGCTCTTGATGGGCGCTGCGGCTATCGGAGCCGCCAGGTTCTTGATTGCTTATCCCGAACCGCTCGGTGTGAAGATGAAGCATATCGTCGCTATCGTGATCGCCGCAGTGGGGTACATCGCGTGTGTTGTGTTTGCCACGATGAATTTCGATCTACTGCTCAATTCTTCCAAGGCTCTGTCCTACGTCGTTGTCCTCGCCATCTGGGGTGTGGCGCTCTGTGGAGTATTGCTCGGAGTCATCTATAGGAAGTTCAGGCCAGAGGTGTACCTGCGTATCGGACGTC
Source organism: Nocardia pseudovaccinii (assembly GCF_050942345.1). Taxonomy (NCBI): domain Bacteria; kingdom Bacillati; phylum Actinomycetota; class Actinomycetes; order Mycobacteriales; family Nocardiaceae; genus Nocardia; species Nocardia pseudovaccinii. Next base: position 6,614,455 of record NZ_CP192074.1, on the reverse strand, counting down.
AGTAGCCGTCTCGTTGTCATCGAGACCTTGATCCGGCAGATCCGGCTTATTGCAGTCGGTAAAAGTCGATGACTATCGAAGTTTCGAATCACCGCACAGCTAGGAAATTGCGAAGTGAACACTGATCGAATTAAAAGGTCACACCGCCCGGAGGGGCAGCGGCCGCTGGTTCTCGACGATATTGGTAGCTTTTATATGACCGGTGACCTGGTGGAGCATACGGCCGTGGAGATGGGGCTGTCCGACTTCGGTATCATCGAGGGCGACAGGCTGCCCGTCAACCAGCTGTATGTGCAATTCATGGTTCCGCAGCATGCAATGAACTATCCGGTCGTGATGGTCCACGGTCTGACCATCAGCGGAAAGGGCTACGAGACCAAGCCCGACGGGAGAATGGGCTGGAGCGAATATTTTTTGCGCCAGAGCTTTCCGGTCTATCTAGTCGATCAGGTTTCCCGCGGCCGATCGGGGTTCAATCAGGCTGCGTACAACATGGTTCGAGCCGGCCTCGTTTCACCCGAATCGCAGCCTCCCATCATTCGAGTCGGCAATAAGTTTGTCTGGGTTGAATTCCGCCTCGGACCGGAGCCGGGTGTACCGTTTGCCGATACTCAGTTCCCGATCGAATTTATCGATGATTTCTTGATGCAGACGATTCCTAGTCCGTACGATTTCCTTGTTCCGAACGAGACGCCACGCCAGCTCGGCGAGCTGGCCGCCGAGCTGGACGGAGCTGTTCTCATAGGGCATTCTGAATCCGCGATGTTCCCGATCGATGCGGCGTTGAGCAACCCGGCCGGCACCAAGGGACTTGTGGTTATTGAGGCCGAAGCTGCCGATGTCAGTGCATACACGGATGACCAGATCGCCACGTTGGCAAGTATTCCGATTCTCTTTGTGTTCGGTGACCACCTCGACACTGAGCTTCTGATCCCTGGGTCCGATTGGCGCACCAGCTTCGCAAACGCTCAGAAGTTCATTGCGAAAGTAAATGACGCCGGTGGAAATGCGAAGATGCTGTACCCCCCCGATCTCGGTATCTACGGAAACAGTCACATGATCATGAATGATAAGAACAGCGATCAAATTGCTGACCTGATCATCGAGTGGATACAGAAGAATGTGGGCCGGCCATCTGCGTGAGCGGGCATGGTCAGGTGGGGTGAGATCTTTCCGATCCCACCCCACCTGGACCGGAGGAGACAGGGCTTGGATTCATGGTGGGGGTATGATGTCAGGGCCGATCGAGATCACTGAGATCGAGCACGAAGCGATAATGAACGTCGCCGGAACCCAGTCGGGCAAGTGCATGCGAGATCTGGGCGGACGGCAGTACTTCCACAGTGGGCGCGATACCCTGCTCAGCGCAGAACTCGAGCAGTTCCGAGGTACGGCGGCGGCCGGCAGTAGCGGACGACGTCAGCTTCTTGCGGCCGAAAGCCAATGCCGTCACGTCGAGTTCGACCGAGCCGAACCAGCCAATCAGGGCGAGTGTGCCGTCGAGTGCGACCATTCGGATCATTGCGGTGACATCGTGGCGTTCGGAGATCGTGTCGATGATCAGATCGAAGCGGTCGGCCGCGCTGGCAAGCTTATTCTCATCGGTGGTCGGCAGCAGCTCTACCGCACCGAGGTCAAGGGCATCCGCCGCTTTGTCGAGGTTCCGACTCAGCACCGTGACTTCGGCACCGAGCGCGGCGGCCAGCTTCACCGCGATGTGGCCGAGTCCGCCGAGTCCCGCCACCGCCACGCGGTGACCCGGACCGATTTTCGCCGATCGGAGTGGTTCCCATACGGTCGCGCCGGCACACATGAGGGCTGCCGAGGCGGCTGGGTCGAGACCGGCGGGCAGCGCATAAGCATAATCCTCTCGCATAACATACTCACGGGCGCAGCCGCCGAGAGTTACTGATTGATCGACTCGGTCGACGCCACCATAAGTCTTGACCGGGAAATCCCGGCAATAGTTCTCCTCGCCCGCTCGGCACATTGTGCACTGACCGCACGAATCGACGTAAATTCCCACGGCGACCCGATCTCCGACGGAGAACCGCGTTGCCTGCGGACCGGTCGCAATGATTGTGCCGGTGAATTCGTGTCCGGGTACCAGGATCCCGTCGGATGATGCATTGATCCAGTAGAGGTCGGCATGACAGATACCGCAGAAGTCGACACGTATCGCTATGTCGTCGGACCGCAGGTCTCGCCGCTCGAGAGGACCACATGACAGCCCACTCAACCCGTTCGTGGTCTGCCAACCAAAAGTTGTACGCATTATTATCCTTTGACTAACCTTGTCGGTCAGCTCGTTTGTTCTGTTGAGGTAGTGTTGAAGGGAGTCACAAGAACGATCGGGCTACGGCAGCGATGTCGTAGGGAGTAGGCACTGCTTCCGGCTCGATCTTCTTCAGTGTGGAGGAGCTGAGCATATTGTTTTCTTCGCGCAGTGCACCATTGTCGTCGTAGTACCAGACCAGAACCATAGGTGTATGTTCTGCATAGAATATGTCATTTGAGGGACTGATGTTCCGACCCTCGTCGGCAAGTTGGGCACCGGTGACGAATCGGACATCTACCGAATGCGATGTCAATCCCCAGTCTGCGACAGCCAGATGCTGATCGATCGCGATTGCGGCAGTCGAACCCTGGTGGGTCTTGTCGAAGTAAGCCCTTACTGCTTCGCCGCCGATGTAGGATGTCGTTTTGTTGCCGAAGCTCACATTATACCTGATTTCGGGTGAGGTGAGCGCGGGGCTGAAAACCAGGTCGGCCTGGCCGGAGAACTCCAAGCTGGTGCGCCGCAGAAAATTGGCGAGAATCATCCTGCGCTTCTGCTGAAGGGTGTCGGCTTCAGCGTCTCTGATGTGCTGCAGGAAGTCTCGGAAGTCGTTCAAATAGTCGTTCATTTCTTCCTCTCGGCGATTGCGCGGCACTTCTTTCCGCGGATTTCGACGGTTATGCGGCGAATGCCGTCGTGATGTCGTCATTACGGAACCACACTGATCATCGTGTGTCGAATCTGCGGTCCGGTGATCGGACCCGCTGATTCAGAAAATCTGTGCGGCGAGCGCTGCGTTCCGAGGTGTGCGGAATTTTTACACAATCAGAACAGTTGGGCCTCCTGATCGGCCGCTGGTGAGCTATTATCCACTTGGACAGTTGCTGTACCGCTGGACCGATCCTTTAGACACGGAGGCCTGGGATGACTGCGGAAATCGATGCACCGATCGAGTTCGCCGATTACGTTGGCACCATTCGTTACCCGAAGTCCGTGCTCGGTAAGGAGAATTTGATACTCGGAGTGTTCGACAATGATCGACTTCGCGTCAAACTGAGCGAGTTGAGCTTGCGGTCGGGACTGCCCAAGCCCACAACGCATCGCCTTGCTCGGGAATTGGTGCACCGGGGCTTGCTCGAGCAGCAGGACGAGTGGTATCGGCTCGGAGCGAGAATCTTCGAACTGGGGCAGAAGACGATCGACGGAAGAGCTCTCCGAAACGTGGCGCGACCGCATCTCGCGGACTTGTTCGCAGAGACTCGGACTACTACCCACCCTGTCATGATGGACGGCGATGAGGTCCTGTTCGTCGACAAGATTGCCGGAGCGGCAGATCGCAACGAAGCCACGGATGGGGGCCGTCGTCTGCCTGTCACCTGCACGGCGAGCGGTAAATTGCTCCTTGCGTGGTGTTGCACGGACGACGAGATCACCCGCCGCTACGCAGGCTGTACGTTGGCTCGTCCAACGCCCCGCAGTCTGCGTTCGGTCGATAAGCTGGTGAATGAGTGCAGCCGGGTCCGCCGTGTGGGCTTCGCGGTGGATCTCGAGGAGAATACCCCGGGACATTGCAGTGCGGCAGTACCTGTGGTCACTTCTGGCAATCAGGTCCTAGCCGCGATCAGTGTTACTCGGCAAGCCAGCGTAATGAACCTGCACAAATTCCTCCCTCTATGAAGTGGACCACCTCGGCCATAGCGCGAGGTGTCGAGGAGCCCGTGCTGCGACAATCGTCGATTGGAAGAGAGATCCTTCCGTCGCTGCACAATTGTGAAATGTGGCCGCCTGTCTTGGGTGAGCTTCGAGGCTGCGGGTTCCCGTCTATGTGACGAGCTTGTCGGAACAGAGCCGGAATTCGGGTCTGCTGAGCGGACCAAAAATTCGATGGATCGCATCACGGATGCGACCATCGATTACAAAAAAGGTCGGCGCTGAGGAGTGGCCGGGCGCATTATGACTGCGACTGAAAATCTCGGAGTCGTAGAATATGGAGATGCAATGAACAACATCAAACGACGGTTTCGAGCACCCGCGACGCAGCATCGGCAGGAGCCGATTCTCCTTCAGGAGCAGGGTAGCTTTGCCTTCGGTGGCAGTGTCATACGTCGGCCGGACGGACAGACCGTGCATGTCGACCACGGATATGTTCAGTATCAGATCCCGGTCGACGCCAAAGATCATGCGATTGTCATGTGGCACGGATGGGGACAGACCGGTCGGACGTGGGAAACTACTCCAGACGGACGCGAGGGCTTTCAGAGCATTTTTGTCAGACACGGATTTCCGGTGTATATCATCGACCAGCCGCGTCGTGGCAGGGCGGGTTCGTCGAGTGTCGGGGTAACCTTGCCCGGAGCGTCGGACCCTGACTTCTTCATCACTGATCAGTTTGTGTTCGAGGCATTTCGCCTTGGAACCTGGGCGTCCGATGCAGCGCCCAAGTTTGCCTCTGGTGTTTCGTTCGATCGGGGTGAACATACGCTCAATCAATATCTCCGCCAAGTGGCGATGAGCACCGGACCGGACCTGTTTGATGAGGAAGTGAAGGAACTGTTCAGTGGTGCCGTCGCAACTTTGCTCGATGAGATCGGGCCCTGTGTCCTTCTCACACATTCGACTTGCGGCCCGTTCGGTTGGCGCGTGGCGATGAAATCCACCTCGGTAAAGGGGGTGGTCGGCTACGAGACCTCCCCGTTCGCCTTCCCGGAGTCCGATCCTCCGGAATCGGTGCCGTTCGATATTCCCGAGCTCGCTGATTGGGTCGCGCCCGATCTTCGCCCGGATCCGCTGTTCGATCGGCTGACGAAGATTCCGGTGCAGGTGGTGTTCGGAGACAACGTAGACATTCACCCGGAGTATCGGCCGTACCATGCTCGCGCGCGTCAATTCATCGATGTACTTCGTGCCCGTGGAGGTGACGCCGAGCTGTTGGAATTGGTCGAGCATGGCCTGCGGGGGAACACCCATTTCCCATTCTCCGACCTTAACAATCTGGAGGTCGCGGATCTGCTGATCAGGTGGCTGTCCGCGAAGGGGCTCGATGCGTAGGGGCGTCGGAGTGCTCGCAGGCTCGCAAAATATGCCCAGTAGAGTGGTAGTTTGTTTAACTTTCTTGTTTGGAGTTGAAAATCAATGAAGACTGTGCTTATTCTCGGCGTAACGGGGCAGACCGGTTGTGAAGTCGCGAATCAATTGGCGGAAAATCCCGATATTGTCATCCGGGGGGCGGCGCTCGAGGTTGAAACACAGAATCTGCCGGATGGGCTGATACCACTCGAGTTCTCTTGGGAGAACCGCGCGACCTGGCAGTCGGTCATCGATACGAAACCCGACGGTGTCTACCTGGTACGGCCCGAAATCGAGTTTGCTCCGGCGTTGATGTCGGAGTTTCTTGCACAATTGTCCGGCAGTCCGCACGTCGTATTGCTATCGGGGCGCGATGCCGATATGGTGCCCAGTTCTTTCTGGACGGCGAGAGTCGAGGCGGCAGTGACGAATTCGGTCGTCCGATGGACGATTGTCAGGCCGGATCCCTTCATGCAGGTTTTTACCGACAGGCGCTACTTCGGAAAAACAATTCGTACCGACGACGTCATTATGGCAAATTTCGGCGACGGTGCGATCGCTTTCGTTGATGTCCGCGATATTGCGGAGGTTGTCGTTCGAGCGCTGGTCGACGATGGTCACGAAAGTCGTGTATACAGTCTGACCGGCCCCAGTGCCTCGTCGCTGGGCGATGTGGCGAATGAGCTGACCCGGCTTTTGGGCAGGAAAATTCGGTACATCGACACTCCCGTCGAAGAAGCTCGTGAGTCCTTTCGGGAGCTGCCGGAATGGCGGCGCGAGCGAGCATTCTATGGGATGGACCGGACCCGTTCAGGGGGGCACAGTACGATCAGTGTAGCTATCGAAGCCGTCACCGGGCATCCTCCGCGTTCCCTCGAAGACTTCCTTACCGAACACCGTCCACAATGGACGCGGTCGACGCCTGCGTCGTCCACGTAGATACGTGGGGTTCACCATGCATACTGCTAGACAATTGCATGAATATCTGTTCGAAGCTCGCGTCGACATACGGATGGCTTCAGTGGCCGAAGTGCTCCGGGGGTGGGGCCGTGAACCGCCCCGGGTTTGAGGGAGACTGGATCTGGAGAGGATCAACGGTATGGCTGGGAATCGGAGATACCCGCGGGAGCTGCGGGAACGCGCTGTAGCGCTGGTGTTGCAGTACGAGCGTGAGCAGGGCGAGCCGCGGGGCGCGATGGCTCGTGTCGCGCGTGATCTGGGCGTCCACAAGGAAGCGTTGCGGCACTGGGTGAAACAGGCGAAGGTGTCGCAAGCCGCGGCTGGTGAGGTTGTGCCGGTTCCGGAGTCGTCGGAGGCCAAAGATGCCCGGATCCGGGAATTGGAGGCCCGTAACCGGGAGTTGGAGCGGGCGAATCAGATTCTGAAGGCGGCGTCGGCTTTTTTCGCTCGGGAGATGGACCCGCCACCGCCGAAGTGGTGAGGTTTATCGATGAGTGGCGAGCTGATGATCGGTTCACGGTGACCGAGATCTGTGATGTGCTGGAATTCCGGCAGCAGACGTATTTCGCCGCGAAGAAGCGGGAACGGGAGCCGTCGCGGCGGACCGTGCGTGATGCTGAGATTCTGGCGGAGATTCACCGTTTGCGAGAGGCCGATCGTGGACGCCGGCGGGATTACGGTGCCAGGAAGATGTGGCGGGAGCTGGTTCGCGCTGGTGTCGAGGTGGGCCGTGGCCGGGTGGAGCGGTTGATGCGCGCCAATGGTCTCGCGGGCCTGGTGCCGACGCGGCGGAAGCCTCGCACGACGGTGCCGGGCAATGATGACAGACGCCCGAAAGACTTGGTGGACCGGGACTTTCGTGCTCCTGCGCCGAACCAGCTGTGGGTTGCGGATATAACGTATGTGGAGCTCGCCGGGCGCGGATTCTGTTACGTGGCGTTCGTGACCGACGTGTTTTCGCGGGCGATTGTTGGCTGGCAGGTGTCGGATTCGCTGAAAACTGAACTGGCTCTCGATGCGTTGGAGATGGCGTTGTGGAACCGGCGGGATCGGTTGAGTAGAGCGCTGGTTCATCACGGTGATCGTGGCGTGCAGTATATGGCTCTGCGTTACGGTGAGCGTCTTACCGAGGCAGGTATCGCGCAATCTGTTGGCAGTACCGGTGATTGCCCCTTATCCGGCTAATATCCTCCGATTCCCCTGGTCAAGGGGGGTACGGGGGTGTTCGGCGATTCGTGTGTTCGCGTGTCGGCTGACCTGGAGTAGACCTGTCGGGCATGAGCACGGACAACCGTGATCGACTGCGCCTGGAACACGACGCCGGACGGTGGTATCTGGCCGGACCGGGTGCCGATGGGTTGCGGGTGATCGATGAGTATCTGGGTTATCTGGCTGATCGCAACTATTCACCGAAAACGGTGCGGGCCTATGGATTCGACCTGGTGATGTTCGGCCGATGGCTGCTCGGTGAAGGCCTCGGGGTCGACGATGTGACCACGCCGGTGCTGCTGCGGTATCTGGCGGCGTGCCGGGCGGCGCGGTTGCCGGGACGGCCGGGACCGAACGTGGTGGACCTGGCGGGCCGGCGCCTGGACGGGTACGCGGCGGCGACGGTGAACCGGCGGCTGGTGGCGGTGTCGGGGTTGTTCGCGTTCCGCGCGATGCGCGACCCGGCCTTGCCGAGTCCGGTGCCGAAAGGCCGTGAAGCGCAACGGTTCGTGCCGGGTGAGAAGACCGGACTGCTGGCGCATCTGGTGCGCAAACCGCGACCACGATCGGCACTTCGGCTGCGGGAACCACGACGGCTGCCGAGGCCTTTGGCGGTGTCGGAGGCGGCACGGTTGCTGGCGAGTCTGCGGACCTGGCGCGACCGCGCGATCGCCGGGCTGATGCTGTATTGCGGGTTGCGGTCGTGCGAGGTGCTCGCTCTCGACGTCACCGATGTCGACATCGGTCGCGGCTGGATCCGGGTCTGGGGCAAGGGCGCCACCGAACGCGCCGTCCCGCTCGACGGCGACCTGGCCCGCGTGATCCAGGGCTATCTGCTGGCCGAGCGACCCGAATCGGCTTCAGCGCGTTTGTTTCTGGTCGCCAAGGGCCCGCACCGCGGGCAACCGCTCACCCCGGCCGGGTTGCGGACGATCTTCCGCTATCACCGGCAACTGTCCGGTGTCACGGCCGGGCATCCACACGCGTTGCGGCATTCGTTCGGCACCGCGCTGGCCGAGGCCGGGGTCGATCTGTCGGTGATGCAGGCACTGCTCGGGCACACCCATGTCGACACCACCGCCCGCTACATCCATCTGGCCCCGAAGCGGGTGAAGGAGGAATTCGATGCCGCACGCGCACGTATTCGCCGCCAGGTCTGACGCCGACGACATCTACCACACCTACCTGGCCGAACTGGCGCGCACAGACCGCGGCAGCGCGCCCTACTACAGTTCGGCGCGCACGTTCCTGCAACGTTGGCCCGAACCCGCAAGACTGGGCAGACGAGCCGCTCGAGCTGCGGCTGTCGGCGAATTCCTCGACGCGGCCGTTCATCACGTTCTTGATGCTGCACGACTGGTTGCGGCCCGGCTACGACTATCTGTTGGAACGCAAGATCTCCAGCCTCTGGCGCGAGATCGACGCCTCCCCGATCGGACCCGATCTCGCTCGATACCTCACCGCCGCAAGAGAACTCGGATTCAGTGAACGGGTCCGCACGGCCACCGGCTCACAGGCGCCGGCGCGGCTGCTGATCCAGACCGGCCGCCGCCTGCACCAACTCACCACCGGCGATCTCGACGAGTTCGCCGACGCCTGCCGCGACCGCCAGCACCGCACCGGCAAAGGCTGGCACCACTACAAGGCCGCACTGGCCAACACACATCTGGTGCTGTTCCACCTCGGCATCCTGCCCGAACCGCCCCGCCGCGGCGGCCCCTGGGACTTCGCGGTCCGCCTCGACGGCATCACCCCCGCGATCGCCGAGGCGATGATCGACTACCTGCACGCCAAGCGCGGCACCTGCACCCGCCACACCGTCTCCAGCATGGCCACCCGCCTGACCGGGTTCGGCCGGTTCCTCACCGATCTCGACCCCACCCTGACCCAGCTGTCGCAGCTGGACCGGCGCCGCCACATCGAACCCTGGCTGGCCAGCCTGGCCGACGCGGTCAGCACCAAGACCGGCGAACCTATCGGCGTCGCCGACCACGCCCGCCGCGTCGTCGCGGTCAACACCTTCCTCACCGAAATCACCGAATGGGGATGGAACCACGCACCGAAGCGGAAACTGTTGTTCCGCAACGACATCCCCCGCCTCCCGCGCCCGCTGCCACGCTACATACCCCTCGACGCCGACCGCCGCCTCACCGACGCCCTGCACACCAGCGACCACGAACTCGCCGCCTCCGCATTGCTGCTCGCACGCGCCTGCGGCCTACGGATAGGGGAACTACTCGACCTCGAAATCGACTGCCTCCACGAGATTGCTGGCGAAGGAGCCCGGCTGAAAGTCCCGCTCGGCAAACTCGACACCGAACGCATGGTCCCCCTCGACGAGGAAACCGTCGAACTGATCGACCGGATCATCGAAATCCGTAGTCCCGGAAGACCATTACCGCACCCACGGACCGGGAAACCAGCCCAGTTCCTGTTCACCCACCACGGCGGCCGCCTGGCCCAACAAGCCGTCCGCAACGAACTCGACCGCGCCGCCACAGCCGCCGGAATCGGCCACGTCACCCCACACCAGCTACGCCACACCTACGCCACCGCACTGGTCAACGCTGGTGTCTCCCTGCAATCGCTGATGGCGTTGCTCGGACACGTGTCCGCGCAGATGAGCCTGCGCTACGGAAAACTGTTCGACACCACCGTCCGCACCGAATACGAACGCGCCCTCACCCTCGCCAAAGACCACCTCGCTGCCCTGCCCACCACACCCGCCGGCACCAAAGCCCTACCCTTGGCCGACATCACCGGCGGCAACAACTGGACCGACACACCAGCACTGAAATCCCGTCTGGCAGGCGGATTCTGCCTGCGCGCACCAGCCCAGGGCGCCTGCCCCTACGCCAACATCTGCGAACACTGCCCGAACTTCCGCACCGACCTCACCTACCTGCCCATCCTCGCCGCCCAACGCGCCGACGCCCAGAAACTCGCCGCCGACGCCCAACGCCGCGGCTGGATCACCGAAGCCGACCGACACCACAAACTCATCGCCCGACTCGACGCCGCCATCACCGACATCCAGAAATCAGCCGGATAACCGCGAAATCCCAACCGGCCGAACAAGATCAGCCCCGATTAGCCGGATAATCGTACGATAACGCCCTCTCGGAATCGGTGAATTCGCTGTTCAAGAAGGAATTGATCGACAAGTACGTGTGGTCGGATACGAGTGAGGTGAATCGGGAGACGGCGGAATGGGTTTCGTGGTATAACAATCAGCGGTTGCATTCGTGGTGTGGTTATCGTCCGCCGGCGGAGTTCGAGCGGGTCTTCTGGGAAGGCCGCGGTCAGCAACTAACCCGGGGCTTTCACGGCGGTGAGGTTTTTGGGGTGTGCCGTTAACGGAGAATGGTGCTCTGAGCTGCGATAATACGGCTTGTCTAAGGTCGTATTGGTTGCAGTTTCAGGAGCACCATTCAGGTGGGTAAGTGTAGTTGGTCGTATCCGCGGTTGGCTGCGGGTGGGGCGGGTTCGGGTGTCGTGTCGCAGGCGGGGGCGGTGTTGCTGCTGCGGGCAGCGGAAAAGGTGGGGCTGACCACGGCGTTGTCGGATGCGTTGGCGCCGTGGCGGAAACCGGCCGCGACGCATGATCCGGGCAAGATCGTGGCCGATCTGGCGGTCGCGGTCGCGCTCGGTGGGGACTGCCTGGCCGATATCGCCATGCTGCGTGCCGAGCCCGGCGTCTTCGGGTCGGTGGCATCGGATCCGACCGTGTCACGGCTGCTGACGGTGCTGGCCGCGGATGCGCGGAAAGTCTTGTCCGCCATACGATCCGCACGGGCCGAGGCCCGGTCCATGGCCTGGGAAGCCGCCGGTGAGCAAGCTCCTGATCACGGCATCGACACCGAGCATCCGTTGATCATCGACTTGGATGCGACCTTGACGATCGCACATTCGGACAAGGAACGCGCGGCACCGACATTCAAGAAAACCTTTGGACACCATCCGTTGGGTTCCTGGGTCGACCACGGACCCAAGGGCACCGGTGAACCGCTGGTCATCATGCTGCGCGCCGGTAATGCTGGAAGTAATACCGCCGCCGACCACAAGCAGGTGCTGGCCGGTGCGCTCGCCCAACTGCCGTGGCAGCCAGGCTACCGAGTCGGCCGAAAGGTGCTCATACGCACCGATTCCGGTGGCGGAACCCACGAATTCCTGAACTACTGCCACGCTCGCCATCTGCAGTATTCGGTCGGTTTCGGGTTCACCGAAACCACAGCCACCGCAGTCGATCTCATCCCCGACCATGCATGGACACCCGCCTACAACGCCGACGGCCAAGCCCGCGACGGGGCATGGGTGGCCGAGCTGACCGGCCTGATCGACCTCACCGAATGGCCGCCCGGGATGCGGGTCATCGTCCGCAAAGAACGACCCCACCCAGGCGCGCAGCTGCGATTCACTGACCGAGACGGCCTGCGATTGACCGCGTTCGCCACCAACACCCGCACAGGCCAGCTCCCCGACCTCGAACTACGGCACCGCCAACGGGCCCGCTGCGAGGACCGCATACGCAACGCCAAGGACACCGGCCTGACCAACCTCCCGCTCCACGGGTTCGACCAGAACCAGATCTGGTGCGAAATCGTGTCTCTGGCAACAGAACTGACCGCCTGGATGCAGATGCTCGCCTTCACCTGCCATCCCGCCCGCCGCTGGGAACCCAAACGCCTGCGCTTGTTCTCGACCGCAGCCCGGCTGGCCCGACACGCCCGCCGCACCCATCTCCGGTTCTCCGCTCACTGGCCCCATACCGGGCTGATCACCACCGCACTGGCCCGCCTGCAACCCGGCTGACCAGCACGAATCAGCCCTCCGACAAGGGAAGGACCACATCCCCGGGCCCGTGGAACCCGGCAGCCACCCGCTGACCGGGCCACCCCACGACGCCCAGCAGCCCGAAACCGGCCGCAAAACACCAATCCGAACCCGCTCAAGCCAGCACATCAGCCGCGCGAAATATCCGGGCTAACGGCAGCATGAGGCACTGGAATCGGTAGTTCGGTCTCATCCAAAGCCGGGGCGGTCCACCCATGAGGTGACTGAGTCGGCGCGCGAGACTGTGCTCGAGTACAGGAAAAGGCTGCTGCCGCCTGACGGACCGCTGGAAGGCTACCGGTTCATCCCGCCGGATGTAGCACTGCGAATGCTTCCTTCGGGTCGGCTCCTGGGTCCCGAGTGGGCAGTGAGGAGCACGCTTTCCGGGGCGGCGACGCGTTATTGCCGGAATATTCCTTATCGGCGCGCGGCGGAGCGTTGCTATGCGGTGGAGCGCGACTCGGGGACAGCAACCGGCCGAACTGGCGGGAGCTCATTGATTTCTCGGTCGAGGAGGTTCAGTCGTCCTTGCGAGCCATCGGCCTCCCCGATGACGACAGGCTCGCAATGCCGATCATCGCCGTGGTGGATGGGCTGTCTCTGCAGCACCCCATCCACCAATCTGTGGAGCGTACCGCGAGCATGGTCGAATATTTACGCGCGGTTCGTCGCCTCGACCAGTCCGAGACTTTCGGAAATTCCGAGCAGGAACGCACATGACATGTGTCAAGCTCTGACTGGCCTGACGACTTCTACGGTCGCCGGATCGCTGCAGAGCTGCGGGAACGGGGCAACGTCCCTACGCTTCGCGGTCACCTGCGGCAGCCTGGTCCGGTGGCAGGGTCATCGCACGGCTTCGCCGCGTGGTGACCCACTGCCAAACCCAAACGAACCCGCCGAAGACAACACCGACCAGGGCACAGTTCGCGAATCCGGAGGCCGAGTCTCCAACCCGCGGGATCAAGAGGGCGGTCGTCGCGGAGTTGATGAGCAAGACAGTCGACAGGAACAGTGACACGGCTGCGCCACGACGTAATGGAAATGCATCGAGCAGGGTTAGCTGGATGCTCGGGAAGGTCATTCCGACACCGAGAGAGATGATGGACAAGCCAACGATAGCCCAAGGAATGTCGATCGACAGAGATGTCTGTGCCACCACGGCGCCGATCGCGCCGCCGATTATCGCTACGACCGACCCGAACGTCGCCAACTGCCGAGCGGTCGCATGGCCGGTAGCCCTGCCACATATCCATGCCCCGAGGGTCATCGAACCGATCATTGGCACGAACAGCTTCCAGTAGTCGAGTTTGCTCTGCCCGAGTACATCGACCACGAAAACAGCCGACCCTCCGATGTAGAGAAACTGCCCACCAAAGAGCAAGGCATTGGCAAACGTCAGTCGCAGAAATGTCGCATCGCGGGCGACATCGAGAAGGCCACCAACCAGTTCACTGATCTGGAGCGGAGTTCGTCGTTCGACCGGATGGCTCTCCGGTAGCAGGAGTAGCAGTATGGCGAGGCCGCCGCCGAGGATTGCTTGAGCAAAGAAGATCAGTCGCCAGTCACCCAGCATCAGCAGCCATCCGCCGGCAATCGGACCGAAGGCGGGCGCGATTCCGAAGATGACCGCGATGCGGCTCATCAAACGCTGCGCAGTCTCACCTTCGTACAGATCCCGGACGACAGTCGTGCTGACGATAGTGGCACCGCCGACGCTGAGGCCTTGCACGGTCCGGAAGGTGAGCAGCGCTGCCAAACTTGTTGAAACTGCGCAACCTATGGATGCGACGGCGTAGACCAGCAGTCCCGCCAACATGACCGGTCGGCGCCCGACTGCGTCGGACAGGGGTCCGTGGAACAGCCCCATGGCGGCGTATGCGATGAGGTAGACACTGACCAGCAATTGCAAGTCTGCCGTCCCGACACCGAGGCTGTGCGCCATCGCCGGAAACGCGGGAAACGGAGTGTCGATCGTGAATGAACCCAGCATCGACAAAATCCCGAGCATGACCGGCACCAGGGCTGTTGGGGCGGGGACGCCGTAGCCGGGTGACCGGATCATCGGCACCCTCTGGCAATGTGCGCGGAAGTGGAGGGCTGTTGAGTCGGGACCCTTGGCAGTAACTCGGTATCCACTGCTCGACTCGTCACCGGTTCCGTGGGGACAAAATGTTTCCGCGCGCGACAGCTCGCGAACCACTAACATGCCAGAATTGTGCGCTTGCCGATGTTGTCACCGCAGGCAGAGCGGTCCAAAGTGCAGATATGGCAGCACCTTCGACGGAGTGCATCGCAATGTGGGGCTTCAAGAATTTTGTCACGCAAGCGAGCTTACATGTTAGCATTGCAGCACTTCAAGAGTTTACGAGAGTAAAGTAGGGCATCTTTATGACTGATCCAGCCTCCAGCCAGGCGGTTGCCGGTCCTCTGAGAACATCCTGGGCTACCAGCGCATCGACGGTGGTGGTGTCGCACTCTGGCCGTGGAGCGGGTCCGTTACCGACCCCTTTTCGGCGAGCCGCAGTATGCGCGCTCTACTCACCCCGGGCCCTCGTCTTTCGTCGCCTCACTCGTTCAGGTGAACTGGGGATTAGTCGAGTCGGTGCATCGATCCAACGTATTCCATTGGGCCGTGGAACTCTTGATTCGATGATATTCGGTCATTTCCTGTCAACTGGGTACGAGCTGGCGATGCCAGCATCGCCGGAAAGTGTATGCACGGCCTTCCGTAAGCAAGGAGTATCGGCATGATGGATAACCAAAGCGGTCGTGCGGAAGCGCTGGAAAACGGATCAGAAGATATCGTCGACGAAGCCCATCGTCTGCGAGGTAACATGGGCTTAGCGAAATTGATATTCATAGTGGCAGCGTTCAATGCGCCGCTGACCATAGTGGCGTCCACGGTGCATCTGGCAATCGGGTTCGGAAATGGCGTGCAAGCACCACTGCTGTTCATTGGCCTCGGTGTGGTCATGTCGGTTTTCGCAGTCGGCTACAACACTATGGCGAAGATTCTGCCGCGAGCCGGCGCCTTCTACACCTTCGTTACTGCCGGTCTTGGTCGCCACCTCGGCCTTGTCGCATCATTCGTTGCAGTGGTCACCTACGCGCTCGCCCTCCTGGGTACACTCCCGTTCTTCGGCCTCGCATTCGACAGCCTGTTGCGCTCACATGGGGCGAAAGGCGTGCCGTGGTGGCTGGCGGCGGTGCTCTTGGCTGGTGTCGTGGGATGCCTTGGCTACTTGCGCGTGGACTTCTCGGCGCGCGTGCTGGGCGTGGTTGTCGTCCTCGAGATCCTGGCTTTGGTTATCTACGATATCGTGGTTGCCGTACACGGCGGCGCTGATCGGCAATTGTCTACAGAGTCGTTTGATATCAGGACTTTTACCTTTTCCGGGGTCGGAGTGGGCATTTTGTTCGCCTTCAGTTGCTTTTCAGGATTCGAGTCGACGGCTCTGTATCGCGATGAGGTGCGCGATCCTGCGCGCACGATCCCCCGCGCAACATACCTGGCGGTCGGCATCATCGCGGTGTTCTATGCAGTAACGTCATGGCTGATAATCCAGGCGTGGGGTCCGGCGAAGGCTGGCGAAGCGATTGCGGATAATCCTGCCGGAGCATTCTTGGTGAGTGTACGCACATACTTGGGCCCATTTTTGGTCGACATCATCACAGCGATGTTGGTTACCAGCGCCTTCGCCTCGATTCTCGCGCTGCACAACGTTGTCTCTCGTTACCTGTTCAACCTAGGGGTCGACGGGGTGTTGCCACGCTTTTTCGGGCGACCCCATCCCCAGTTCGGTTCGCCCTACCGCACGAGCACGATGCTGACCGCAGTCCTAATGGTGTTCGTGGTGATTACAGCTGCCGCGGGAGCCGACCCGCAACGGGTGTACACAGTGTTCGCCGGCATGAGCGGTTTCGGTTTCGTTCTTCTTCTTCTGCTCGCCGCTGTCGGTATTTCCGCCTACCTCGTCCGGCGCGGCAGGCAACACTTCTCAGTCTGGCGGTGGTCGGTTGCACCGATCACCTCGCTGCTGCTGGTCGGGGTCATTGCCGTGTTGGTCACCACCAACCTGGACTCGATGACAGGGTCGAGCAGGCTGTCCACTGTAACGCTCGTTGCTTTCGCGTGCGTTGTCGCGGCAGGGCTTGTCGCTGGGGAGGTTTGGCGCTATCGACTGAAAAGAGCCCCTCGCGGACTGAGTGAAATCCAATGAACGTCGGGCCACGATCGGCCTGCTTCGCTCGCTATCGGCATCGTGGCCTCGATTGTCGACCCGGCCATCGGTGCGGCTGAATGAGCTGGGGTGTGAGGCGGAAGCCAAGGCAGAGCAATCACCCGGACCGTCAACGTCAACGTGTCGGCTGCCAGGGTGATGGGTTCTGACGCAGATTGCGTTTGCGCCGTGAGGCGCCAGGAATCGAGGGAGGTGAGAGACCTTCTCGCCGGGCTGTCGCAGCAGCCCGGTAGGAGCGAAGCGCAGTCCGACTCGGGAGACGCTGGGAGGGCGGGAAGCAGCGCTGCTGTAGCCGGAACGGTTCGGAACTGCCAGACGGGCCGGGTCCGGCGAGCGAGATCGGACGGCATACGACAGGAACCAGTGGTAAAGCTTCGTAAGCGAGGCACCGGCTCAAATCTGGCGGATATGGGCCGGGATGCAGTGCACGGCAACCTGATTCAGGTAGTCGACTCCGAAGCCGGCTAAGCGTGCCGGTGGGGAGGCCACGATGAAGAACTGCGGTGTAGCCACGATTATCTTGAGCTTTTCGGTCGATTGTGGCCGTGACCTGCGGTGCCGCGTCGTGGATGGTGTCCGCGACGCGGCAGACGGGGCTTGTTCCGGTGCGGTCAGCAGGGTCCGATCGTTATCGAAGAGTGACGGCTGCGGTTCGTGGCTCGCCGCGGTTGGTCTTCGGGATTCGGTGTGTGGCGTTGGTCGCCGAGGGCGTGGGCGAGTTGGCGGCGTAGCCGCTGGTTCTCTTCGGCGAGTTCTCGGTTGCGCTGCAGCGCTGCGTTGAGCCTGGTCAGGATCGAGGATTCTGAAATGCGTTGACTCGCAGGGATTTCAGCGCTGGTGGTCCGGCTTGTGAGGGGGCGCAGGCGTTCGATTTCGATGCGTATGTCGGGCTGGTTGTAGAGCCAGGACCGCGAGACCGCAGCGGCAGTGGCGACGGATTGGAATGTCACCGGTGCCCCGGTGCGTTCGAGTTCGCGCAGTGCCTGGATTGCCTTGGCTCGTGTGAGTTCGCGGCGTCGGTGGGCGGCGATGACGATCGCTGCGCTGTTGTCAGCACGCATTCGCGGAATCCTCAGTGTCACTGTCGTTTTCGAGTGTGATGATGATCTTGTCCAGGTTGTCGGCGACCTGGCGGTTCATTTCCGCTTGCCGGGCATGTCCGCGGGCTTCGGCGGCGGAGATGATCTGCAGCAGTTCCTGGCGGTGGTGGCGGTGTTGCGGCAGGAACTCCGCGGTCGTCACGAACATCGGGCAGGTGAGACACGAGTTGGCATGCGGACAGGTTTTGACCAGCGGTAACGAGCAGTAGCCGTTCGGCAGGGCTTGGGTGGCGCGGCTGATGCGCTGTTTGGCCCAGGCAGCCTCGGCGAGCGGGCCGTCGGGGTCGAGGGTGACGGTCTGACCGGAGGCGTTGACCTTGCGGGCCTTCTCCCAGTGCTTGCGAATCGTCGTGTCGGCAAGCCGGGCGTAGTGGGCGGTCATGGCGTGAGAGTCGTGGTCGAGGATGCGCCGGACGACTTCCTGTGGGACGTCTAGGTTGATCAGTCTGGTGCCCAGGGAATGACGATATTGGTGGGGTGTGACATGGACCGGTCGGCCGTGTGCGTCGCGAATGTCGCAGCGATGCAACCAATCTGCGAGCGCGTGCTGGTAGCCGGAGTGGCTGGCGCGTCGGCTGCCGCCGGGGTTGGCCCGCGATCTGGGGAACAGCACCGGCGCTCCGTCGGGCCAGCTGTCCTGGACTCGCTGCCGCTGTTCGATGATCTGGGCTTCGAGTTCGTCGTCGATGGGGACCAGGGCCTCGCGTTTCATCTTGTGGTTGGTGTAGCGCAGGTAGGGGGCGTTGTCGGCGTCGTGGACGATGCAGTCGGTCGGCAGCCGCAGGGTGTCGCCGAGCCGCAGGCCGCAGCGGATCAGGATCAGTGTGATCAGCCTGCGTGCCGGATCGTGCCACTGATCGAGGTTGCTGGGGTCCTCCAGTTGGGTCATGACCTGCTCGGCCAGTGCCCGTGGCAACAGCTGCCCTCGCTTGGGGAAGTCCTCGTTGTGAATCATCGCGTTGACCGGCAGCGAATCGTCCCATCCGTGCCGTCTGATGGTCTGCAGGAACAGGTGCAGTTGACTGACGCGGTCCGCGTGGACTTTTCGGCCCGCGAGCTCGGTGTGCAGGTCAGCCAGGTAGCGTTCGAGCAACACGCGGTCGACTTGGTCGAGCCGGTCGACGGCAACCGCGGGTGAGGCGAGGAACTGACTGAAGCGGGTGATCGCCAGCGCGGCTTTCGTCGCCGAGCCAGCGCCGAGGCCGGTGCTGAGCCGCAACCGGATCCATCGTTTGGCCAGCTGCTTGAGCCACGGCTGGTGAATCTGATCGAACCGTATTCGGCCCGGCCCCTCGGCGACGCCGAGATTCCGCAACCGCCAAACGTCGCGGGGGTATTCGACGTCCCAGCCTCGTCCGAGGTGCAGGTGTTCGATCTTGCGGTGCGCGTAGATCAGCAACGCCCGCCCGGAGTCGCCGTTGGACCACTGCGCTCGTGCAGAGAATCGCTGGCGCCATGAATGCAACCAGGCATCCTCGTCACGATCGAGCAGCGAAGCCGTCTGCGAGGCAACAAGAAAGTTGACCACCACCTGCACCACGGCCGGTGAGATCCGGATGGCGGCATCGTCGTGACGGCACTGCAGCGCATACTGGATCTCCAACCGCAGATGAGACGCCATCGCGCGCAGATCGACCCGCTCATGCCCCGGTGTCGAGTCGTCCTCGTAGCTGGAGGCATAGTCGTCGATGTCCGGGCGACCTTGTTCCTTCCAGCGGACGCCGTGCCCGAGGCAGAACGGCAGATCCGCATGAACCCACAAGCCGCAGTACAAGATTCGACAAGTCGCTGGTGGATCGGGCTCGACCACCACTGGCTGTCCTGCCACCCATCGGTCCGGATCAGGCTGTGCTGACCGCTGCCAGGCATGCAGGTGCCGCGTGCACAATCCTCGCTCCTTGCGGCCGCGACGGCAGTCGGGAACTCGGCAAGACGCCAGCGGTTGATGGCCTTTCATCCGTGGATTGGTGGTCTCGATGAACTGGTCGATATCCGGTTTACCCTCGCGCCGCCATCGGCTGTCGTGGCCGAAGCACAACCCATGGATGCGTCCGGTGCGCTCGCATCCGGCGACACGACATCGTGTTCCGCCCAGAACGGGATCGTCTGGACCGAAAGCCAGCACCTCAGTCCGGAACTGCGGCCGGACTGACCCAAGTAATTTCTCCAGCAGCCCAACATGTTTCGGGTTCTCCGCCGCAGCATCGACCGTGCTGGTCACCAGCTCACCTCCCTGCCGGTAAACCAACCCGCCTTCTGCAATTCCCGCCGGGCGTCCTCCGCCGTGAGGTGGTCGTAGACGGACAAAGTTGTTGTCACCGAGGAATGTCCGAGCAGCTTGGATACGATTTCGATCGGGACTCCGTCGCGCAGCATCCTGGTCGCCGCCGAATGCCGGCACCAATGCGGATCGAAGTCGAGTCCTGTGCGCCGCCGCAACCGCAAGACAAGGTCGTAGACGGCAGGATAGGACAGCGCCCGTCCTTGTGGCTCGGCGAACAGGTTCACGAACACGTAGTCCGAGTCCAGATCGCCGTACTCGCAATGCAAATAGTCACCCCATAACCGGATCAGCTCGGCCGACACCGAAATCGTGTGCTGCTCATGGGATTTCGCTCGTGCGCCGTTTTCGTTGTTGCGGGGAACGATAGTGATCTCACGCTCTGCGGCGGCGATGTCGCAGTGCCGCAGACCTAACGCCTGACCGATCCTTACGCCGCTCTCCCAAAGCAATGCAAGCAGAAATCGGTCGCGCAGCCGATCGCGGGCATCCATCAGTCGCTGCATTTCCGTGACCGTCAGCACGCGGGGAAGCTTCTTCCGCGCCTTCAGCGAAACCGCCCGCCGCGGTTGGGGTTTGCCCTTGCTGATGTGGTGCAGGAACGGCTTCCAGCCGCCCCGGTGGCCGGGGACCTGCCAGGTGGTCAGCAGCTCACCGACATCGACACCATGCCGCGCATGATGGGCATAAAACGCCGACAGTGCCGAGAGTTTTCGATTCACGGTCGACGCCGCCACGTGCGGCTGGATCGACGGCAGCACAGCGACCTGGCCGGCCCGCCCGGGTGGCGGCAGGCTCAGCCAGGCGACGTACTCACCGATGTCCTCCAGTCGTACTTCGCGCCAGTCCAAGCCCCGGTGCTGCAGGAACACCCAGTAGTCCTTCAGGTCGTGCGCATACGCCTTGACGGTGTTCGGCGACCGGTCGATATCGGTCAGATACGTCAGATACTTCTCGATCGGCCCTACCGGGGCGTCGTCGTCACCCAACACCGTCCAGGACGAGACTCCCGACCCGGGCATCACCACGCGCTGCACCTGCACTGATTCCTCCAACATGACCAACTTCATGGACATGCCGGAGATAGCCACGTCCACCACGGGAATCGAAGCTCCCCGAAATCCCTTGGCAGACATGAAAGACGCCGCTGACTGGGCTCAAGATAACCACGGCGATGCCGCAGGGACACAGTTGGGCTCCTCCTTCGTCGAGCGAATCACAGTGAACACGGGAACCACCCGGTCAGACTCCCGGTGGCGCGACGATCCGGTTGCGCCGCTCGGGATAGAGGCATCGACCGTCGAACGGGCCGGGTGGGGCGGAGCCGCCGGTGCGACACGAGGTCGCACGTAGTGAGTGAACACATCAATGGATGCGTTGTCACACTGCTCCTTTCGCTGATTATCATGGTTAGAACAGTCCTTTCTGGGTGGGTGGTGGCTGGATACGCAGGACTTTTCGGCGTCCGGTGCGGACGTGGACGGCTTGGAGTTCGCCGGTCTTGACACGGTGCATGATGGTTTGGCGGGAGACGCTGTAGGCGAGGGTGGCTTCGAGCATGGCCAGCCATTCCTCGGGTGCGTCGTCGACGAACAGGGAGCGGACCTCGTTGGCGAGGCGGATGCGCCAGGGGGCGCCGGGGGTGAGTTGTTCGCCGGCGGTGAATCCGTCGCCGAGCCAGCGGTGATCGTCACCGCCGATGGGAAGTCCTCGAGACCGGTAGTAAGACGAGGCTTCGTTCGACCGGATCGACCACACGGCCCTGATGGACCGAGTTCGGTTGCGGGTCAAGGATAAACGCGTCCTGATGCTGGTCAGGGCGTTTCTGAAAGCCGGGATCCTCACCGAGCTCGGCGAGCATCAGGACACGATGACCGGCACCGCGCAGGGCGGTATGAGCACGCCTCCAACGCAGTTGGCAACTTCTGTTTCGATGTCACGCCGCGCTATTGGCGGTTGGAACGGCCGCGTCGTGTTCCGAGGGTGGTGTGACCTGTCCGGTAGTAGGCTTGTGCCGTGGCTGGAAATCGTTGCGATGCTGCTGAATTCGCACGTCGTGTCAACGCGGCTGCGGAGTTGGTGGATGCGGTGTGCCGGTGGCCGATGCTGCGCGTGGGTTGGCGGATCGGTTCGGGTGTTCATTGCGGCAAGCCCGCCGCTATGTGGATCGCGCCGTCGTCAGCGGTCCGATGCCGGTTGCGGAACCCACGGTGGTATTCAGCATCAAGCTCAAACTTCCTGCGGCACTGGATGTTCGGGTGCGCGAAATCGAGCAACCAGTTTATCTTCGCGGTGAACGTCGGGGCGGAGCCAGCCTGCCGGGCTTGGATTTCATTTGTCGGCGAAACTAGACGATCGGAGCTGGCTGGCAGTGGGCACCCTGACCAATAGGAGGCATTCAGTGATCCGGGTGGTGATCGTCGACGACGAAGCGCTGGTGCGCTCAGGGTTCGAGATGATCCTGAACGCCGCCGTCGATATCGAGGTCGTCGCGAGTGCTACCGGGGCACAGGCGGTGGCCACTATCGAGCGCGAACACCCGCACGTGGTGTTACTCGACATCCGCATGCCCGACATGGACGGATTGGCTGTGCTGGATGCTGTTCGCGATCTCACGGACCCACCGGTAGTGGCCATGCTGACTACATTCGACAGCGACGAATACATCGTGTCGGCGCTACGATCGGGCGCCGCCGGGTTCGTGCTCAAGGACACCGAGCCCGAACTGCTAGCCCGGCTGGTCCGCACCCTGGCCGCTGGCGGAGTAGTGCTGTCACCAAAGGCCTCTGCCGCGCTGCTATCGGGAACCGAATTGATAGACACCGCCGAAGTCGCCCGCATCGACCTGCTGACCGACCGTGAACGCAAGGTACTGACGCTGCTGGCCGAGGGACTGTCTAATGCAGAAATCGGCCATCGGGTCCATCTGAGTGTCGGCACCGTCAAGGACACCATTAGCGCGATATTCACCAAACTACGTGTGACCAACAGAGTCACTGCGGCGCTGCTTGCTCAGCGTGGCGGGCTGCTGTCCCGGCACAAACACGAGCCTCGATGAACAAGGGCGCCATGCGGGTGTGGTCGATCGATCTGCTCGCGATCGTCATTGCAGCGGCCGATGTCGCACTCGGCATCGAAGGCCTGACTCCGGTCGAGGTAGTTCTGGCAATGACAGCGTGTTTGGGCCTTGTGCTGCGCCGGCGCTGGCCCTTGGTGACCTACCTGCTCACCTTGCCGGGGTCCTGGATAATGCCCATGGTCGCCGCCCCGGCCGTCGCGCTGTATACGCTGGCCGAACAGACCCGCACCCGTTGGTCGCTCGGTGCATGTGTCGTGGCAACCGCGCTGGCCGCGGCCGCACCGCAGCCGCTGAACGACATCACCGATCACGCCGACACACTGATCATCTTCGTATATCTGCTCGCTTTTGCTCTCGCACCAGTGTTATTGGGCCAGCTTGTACAGACGAAGCGCGACCTTTCGTTGCGCCTGGAAGAGATCGAGCAGGCCCGCACCCATGAGCGCCAACTTCATGCCCAGGCAGTTCTTGCCCGAGAACGCGCCCAGATCGGTCGCGAGATGCACGATGTCGTATCCCACCAGGTGAGCTTGATCGCGGTGCGCGCCGGTGCGCTCCAGGTCGTAGCAAAAGATCCGGATACCGAAGAAGCCGCCCGCACAATCCGTCGCCTGAGTGTCGCAACGCTTGACGAGCTACGCCACATGGTCACCCTATTGCGCGTCGCCGGTGGTCGTAGCACCGACATCACACCACAGCCCACCCTTGCCGACCTACGCGCGCTTCTCGACACCAGTGGAATACCCGTCGCGCTCACCGGCAGTCTTTCTATCGACACCGATGCACCGACTCAACGCGCGATCTACCGCACCGTCCAAGAAGCGCTCACCAATATCCGCAAGCACGCCCCTGGTGCCACCGCCACCGTCCACGTGTGGCACGACAGCACGAACTACGGTGTCACCATCACCAACACCCCACCCACCCGCCCAGCCCTACCTCTTCCCGGTGCCCATCACGGATTGCTTGGGTTGGCCGAACGGGCCGAGTTGCTGAACGGCAGTTTCGCTTCCGCACCCACCTCCGAAGGTGGATACGTTGTTGAACTACTCCTACCCCGCTGAGATCCCGACCTGCGTCGCCCATTGGTTGAAGCCTGCTGACTCCGCCCTGCACGTGGCGAGCTGTGAATGCTAGCGCGGCAGCCAAATCATAACGGCACCTTCCTGGATACAGTGAGCGAGACGTTGGACATCGGAACCAAGAGTCGCTGGTGCCGGTCTCGATGATGGCTGCGAAAGCGCCAGGGGGCCGCAACCGGCACATCGTCATCCCCAGGAGCGGATGGCAGATTATCCCTGGCAGTTGTTGACAGCAGTATGTCCGCAACCATCATCCACATCCGTCACCATGGATCCGACGCACAGGCAAACTAGCCCCGCTTTTCGCAGGACTGTCCAGCGATCGTGCCGGTATGAGGCGAACGTGAACGTCAATGTTGTCACGGCGATCGAAGCCACCGCCATAATGACGTCAACAAAGCTGGACATCGCGTGTGGGTTGTGATTCTACGCGAAAGGTGCAGTGCTGATGCCAGTACAGCTACCGGCGGATCGGAAGCAATGCGTCAGCGATATTCGCAGCGCGTAACAGAACAGTGCAACACAACCTACCGTTGTCCATTTCCGCAACGGAAACGCTGCTGGCGCTGCGGTTGCCGCTGACAATATGAGCGATGCTGTCACCGCGGCAACGGAAGCGGCGGCAACGCGCTTGCGGCCATTATTACGTGCGTAGCCATTCACCAATTGCCTCTGCCCAGGTTTGATCGCGAGCATGCTCCGATGTCACACCCCTTTCGAGGAGGAGGTGGATTCTGCCGAAGCTCGTCGTGTACAGAATTATGTGCGTCCTGGCGTCCGAAGTGCCAACAAAGAATCTACGAAGGCGCGACGGAGGAGAGAGTTGAAAGGTATCAATGTCCGGTGCAGTAAGCCTGAGCTCGTCGGTGTCGAACCACTTATGAAGCACAATTTCATTCGGATTCAACTGGCAGAGCCCATGTCGGCGGAATATCGCCCTCCTATTAAAGATTCCGACGCGTTGTACTGTATCCAGCTCCTCTGCTGTAGCGCCGATGTACTGTGCAGATCTGATCGCAAAAGTCACGCGGACAGCGTGGCACTTCCAGTGCGGGGGCACATCGGTCGATCGTAGAATTTATTCCACCAAGTGGAGGAAAAAGCCAGCCGCTTGATGGTCCGCTACGGTGGTCACTAGTGGACCCTCTTTCTGGCAGACGCCAACGCGGCGTGTGCGGTAAGAACAGGCGGAAGCCGGGTGACGGCCCGTGGCGGTCGCCCCCTCGAGGGCTTGCATGACATTGCCGCCCCGGCTTCCCTGAAACCGTCAAGCGATGACACGGGGACGCGCCGTAGAGCGTCGGTTAATGCCTACTGCGCTGTCGGTTTCCTTGCCTCCGCCTGGCCGCTGCCTCGTGACACGAATAGGAAGGCGACATAGTTGCCGCAGCATGACGGCCGTTGTTCTTCATCAGAATCGACTGGGCTGCAACCGAACACGCCATGTGTGTGCTCGACCAGACCGGACGCAAAGTCGCTGCGTTCACCATCGAGCACACCAAGGCCGGGCTCACCGGCTCGCCGCCCAGCTCGACAAGCTTGGCGATCCCGAGCGGGTGCAGTGGCGATCGAACGCCCCGACAGGCGGCTGGTAGACGCCCGTGCTCGCGGCCGGCCACCCAGTGCTGCCAGTCAAGCCGACCGCGATCAAGACTTGGCGCGAGTCCGAGGTCCTCTCCGGCGCCAAATCCGACCCCGGCGATGCCGAGGTGATCGCCGACTCCCTGCGAGTGTGTATCCACCGGCTGCGCCTCGCAGCACCAATGTCGGGTCACACCAAGGTAATTCGCACCATGACCCGCACCCCGCGGCGACCTGGTCGAGGCTCGGGTGACCGCGAGCAACCAACTCGCCGCGCTGCTCGACGCGCAGGGGCCCGCCGCCAAAGCCATACTCGCCAACATCGAATCCGCCATGGCCCTGGCAGTCCTGACCAGATACCCGACCGCCGCGTCCGCCGCATCGCTGATCGAGAAGCGGATCGCCGCATTCTGCGCCGAACGAGGCTACTCGGGCAAGAAACCCGCCACTGTGCTGGCCCGGCTGCGTCTGGCCCCGACCGGCACCAGCGCGACCCCGCTCTCACCCACGGCGTGCGCAACGCAGTGCTGACCCAAGTCAACGTGCTCAGTGCGCTCAACACGGCGATCAAGACGCGGGAACGCTCCCTCACCGAGAGGATGGACACTCACCCCGACGGCGAGGTGTTCTGGTCCTTCCCTCGCGCCGACACGATCAACGCCGCACAGATCCTGGCCGAATGGGGCGACGCCCGCGAGGTATTCGACTACCCCGACGCGATCGCCGCACTGGCCGGAACAACCCGGTCACCAATGCGTCGGGGAAACCAACGCGGAGTGTCGTTCCGCTGGGCCTGCAACAAACGCCTGCGCCTCGCGATCACCACCTTCGCCGCGAACAGCCGCTTCTCCAGCCCGAGGGCCGCCGACATCAATAACCGGGCTCGCGCCTCGGGCAAAGATCATCCCCTGCCACCCGCATCCTGGCCAGAGCCTGGATCCGAGCGATGCGGCGTTGCTGGGAGTACGGCACGACCTACGATCCGGTCCTGCACGGCGGTGCCCGCAAGTACACCGAACAGCAGGCCGCAGCCTGACTTTGATCTTGGGGTTGACACAAGGGGTGTCATGACAAAACCCCTCCGGGCTGGGGATAGCTGAGCAAGTGCCGTAAGCGGTCCCATGGGGCAAGCATATTGAGGGTTGACGTGCCGAGCTGTCCTGCCCAAGGCTCCGGACAGATGCAGGTGAGAACAAGGATGTCGCGCAAGCTATTTGCGGCCACTGGCGCCTTGGGGCCAGCTGTAGTTGCGCAGATTCAGGTGCACGTCCGACTCGGCGGGCACTTACGCTTCGAGACGGATGGGGAGTCTTTTTATTTCGATGGCCTGGCTCGCGACCGCGGGTACCGGCACCGATGGCGGCCATACACATCGCACGCCGAAATCCTGTGGACCAAGCTGATCATCGGCGTGCCGATGCCGGTAATCATTCTGCTGCAACGAATTTTGACAGGTGCAGGTGCAGTAACATGAAGCCAGTCGGGGAAGATTCGCCAGCCCGCGCCTGGAGGCGAGGGGAGTACCTCGGGACAGTCGGGTCGGCGAATCCTGCAGGCACGCCTGCCTGCCCGGCGATATGCCATTGCGGAGACATATCGCAGGACCTACCGCGCACGCGGCGCGGCTAGTTGATCAGTCGGCCGCTACCCGAGGCTGAACGGCTGTCCCCAAAGCGTGACCCAGCTGACAACGTTGGCCGTCTCGACCTCGACACTGACGAATGCACGTGCTTGCGCATAACCGCCGCAGCCGTTTAGGCCGATGGTTTCGTCCGCCCAGGTGACCGAACCACTGGTAGCCTTGAATTTATTGCGTTTCTTGTGGCTTTCGTTTCCGAAGTCGTCGGCTTGTTCGAGATCCAGCACATAAAAGGACTCTGCCTGACCAGGCCCGAGCGATAAATTGCCGCCGCTCTTGGCGCCGACGCTAGGTTTCACATTTTTGCCATTACTCCAATCCAATGAGCCGTCCACGCCGCCGGTGACTCCCCCACCCGCGATGTTCACTTGGCAGGCGACGGTATAGCCCGGGAAGATACTGCCGCCGATGCCACTGGACAACTCGACCTGAGCGCTGCCGGAAACCCATGCGTTGCGGTGCACCGGTGTGGCTCCCATCGACGGGTTGATACTCGCGGATTCGCCGACCAGACGGATCGTTACCACCGTGCCGTCGGACAGTGACTTGACGATTTCGCCGCCTGGCAGTGCGATCACGGTGTCGGCGCTGGCCGCACCGGTGGAGCACAGTGCGGCGGCTATCGTCGCGGCCGCGCACGCCCCGACTGCACGTATCTTGCGATTGCTCATGCCTTACTACTCCTTGTTATTCAAGTTCGTCTCGCCGAGAAGGGATTTGGAAGATTCAATCGATGTCAGCCAATGCTGAACGGCGCCCCGTAGAGGGTGGTTTTCGAGTAGCTGTCGCCGACTATCTCGACAACGCTGTACGCCCGCGCCTGGGCGTACCCGGCGCACCCTTGGATCTGGATCTCCGCATCCTGATACTCGACCGAATAGACACCCGGCTTACGGATGTCCTTGTAGTCGATCTGTACGAACTTGACCTCACCCGGCCCCAGCTTCAACCCGAGCGAGAGACCGCCGCTGGCGCCATCGAGTTTGACGGCACCGGACACGCCCGCCGAAATAGCCGAGTCGGAGATGCTGACCTGGCAACCGACGACATAGCCGGTGCTCAGCTGCGACGTGCCATGGGTCGAGGAGTTGTTGGTGCCAGGCGCACCAGCGGGTCCGTTGCTCGGGCCCGGCATACCTTCCGGGGTGGCTGTAACGTCGGCGACAGCATTGCCTGATACCCACACGACGCGACCGGCGCCATTCGCGGCCAGCGATGGCGAAACCAACGCGTGCTCACCGTTGCGGGAAATAGTGACGCCAGGACCAGCCTTCTGGCCGTCCGGCAACGGCACGAAGGTGTCGGCATTCGCCATCCCGGCAGCCCCGAAGGCCGCAGTAACGGCCACGGCGGCTCCGACGACTGCTAGTCGTCGCAGGTTTGCGTGTTCAATGATCATTCGCCCTCATCATTATTACGTGAACCTCCACGAATCGGCGTTTGCACCACGCTCGTCCATGGAATGGATCAACCCACTGTGCCGACGAGTCTGGTCGCGGTGCCGCACCCCCGCTATCCCCCGATTGGCCGTTTTCTTCCGCCAGTCGGCGGATCGGATGTACATCCTTCGGAGGATCGGGCGGAGCGAACGCTCCACGCCTCCGGGCGCGACTGAAGGGAACACAGAGAACCGGCTCGAGCAGGTGATCCCATATTCGGCATCCACCGGGTGTTGCTGTCGCGGTATCCGATTCATCGGTCCAAGAGCAGCCGGGCGCGCGGGCGCCGCTGTTCCTGTCTCAGGCCCCGAGTTCATCGTCGGACTCGTCCAGGACGAGCACGCGGCATTCGGTTGTGCCGTCGGTGAGTACGTTGATGGGCGGCGGGACCGCATGCCGATAGGATCTGTCCGTTGCAATGTCCGCCAGCACAGGGCGAAGTCGTCGATGGCCTAGAGCGCTGCGCGTCACCGGCACCGAATCAGGCAGCGAACGGATCTACCGCAGCCGAAGTCATCTGGCTCACTCTCGTCGCCAGGTATTCGGTCAGCCTGGTCCCGGCGCGGTTACCGATCGTGACCGCGCACAACACTCGCTGTGGCAGTTGCGCCCGCCGACTGTACCGGGCGGCCGGTTATGGAACCTGCTCGGTGACAGTCTTTCTGGAGCCAGCACTGCGGACGTCGCCTGCATTGCGCCGCCACGTGGCCGTAGGTGTGCACCCTCGAACGGCGACATCAGCTTCGCTTGTTCGGTCCGGCGTCCGAATCATCCATCGCGACAGCCTGCGAACCACATTCTGTGGTTTGGTCGCCGTGAGGCGGCGCGTATGGTCAGCTCGCGATCTTGGACGGGGGTGGCCGGCAGAGTGACGTCGATAGTCAGACAAGCAGCACGGAGAGCCGGTCGTGGAGCTCATCTGGGGACTCGACATAGCGACCTGGGATCCCCGAAGAACGAAAGGGACATGATCACCGCCGCTGACCTGCTCGCGCTCAGCGCCGACAGCGATACTCTGAATGGTATGCCCCGACCGGCGGATCGCAAGCGGTCGGCGGCCGAGAGCGATCCTTTGAATACGCAGCGTGATGTCGGCACTGATGTCATCACGGAGTTGAGTGCTGTCGGATTCGAGGATGCCGAGGAGATCGGTCGCGGTGGTTTCGGGGTCGTGTACTCGTGCACCCAGGTCGGTCTGGATCGTACGGTCGCGGTGAAGGTGCTGACCGGTGACCTGATGGAGAACCGGGAGCGGTTCGTTCGCGAGCAGCGAGCGATGGGGCGGCTGACAGGGCATCCGAACATTGTCAGCGTGCTGCAGGTCGGCGAAACCCGAAGCGGTCGGCTGTATTTGGTGATGCCGTATCACCAGCAGGGTTCCCTGGACGCGCGGATCCGGCTCGCGCGACTGGTGGATGATCCGTTTACCGCTGCGACCTGTTTGGAAGGGCTGGCGTGGATCGCGGCCGAGCAGCGCGATGCCCGACGGGCTGCCGTGCTGATGGGCGCCGCCGATGCGCTGGGCAAGATGGTGGGAATCACTTCCACGACGCTGCCGTTTCCCGATCTGCTAGTCGATCATAAAGAGTGCGAGCGTCGTACGCGCCATGCGCTCGGCGCACGGGCATATGCCGCAGCACGGCGGGAAGGTGGGGATATGAGTATTGGCGCCGCGATCAGCTTCGCCCTCGGCGAGCGACCGCTCGACCTCACCGCCCGATGAACTGTCGGCGCAGCTGACCAACCGTGAGCGGCAGGTCACCGACCTGATCGCCGAAGGCCGATCCAATAAAGAGATCGCTGCCCGGCTGGTGATCTCGTTGCGCACCGCGCAAGGTCACGTGGAACACCTGACTAAGTTCGGGTTCACCTCGCGGGCACAGATCGCGGCCTGGGTGGTCGAGCGCGGCCGCATTGAGACCACCTGACCCCCGCCGACGAAGTCGGCGTGCCGTGCTCCATGGTTCCGTCTTCTCTGATCTGGCGACGGTCACTCGACGTCCGTTACCAAACTCGATGCTAGAACTGTAGACGCTGTGGTGGTGTACCGGCTGGAGCAGTGACTTGTGCGCGTGCGTCCGCCATCCAGACCGATCACAGGATCTCGATGGCGCAGAACCACGCAGTGATCGGCGCCGGTCGTCAGTTCTCCGGCGGGATGCGCAATGACCTGACGAGGTGGACGAGTTCTTCCCGGAAAAGCTTGGCCATGCTCTTCGTTCCGCCGCGTAGATGGCCATGGAGCTCCAGTGTGACAAGTCCGTGCAAATGGCTCCAGATGCGCAGGGCCAGCGCAACGGCGGCCGGGGGGAGTCCAGGGAGGTGCGGGCGCACCTCATCCAGGAGGGCGGCGTCGAAGTCGGACCACTCGAAGTCGCTGTCTTTGTAGAGCTCCTCGGCGTATGGCCAGGCAGCGGCCGTCAGCTCGGTCAGGCTCCTACAAAATCGGAGTTCGGCCTCCGGTGCAGCGCCATCGGACGGGGAGACGTAACCAGGGACAGCATCACTGTAGATTAGCCGGAATCCTTCGGTATTGCCGAGTACCCAAGCGCGGTAGGCAAGGCCCCAAGCTTGGATTCGGCGTCCGGGGAGCGTGGGAGGGACAGCGTCGACAGCTGCCTCGACGGCGTCTGCCAGTGCGGAGTAGACGTCGTTGACCAGAGCGGTGATAAGGTTGTCGCGGGTTGCGAAGTAGCCGTAGATGGCATTCGGGGTCATGCCCATTTGCCGGGCAATCGCGCGTAGGGTGATTGCCCCAGGGCCGCCTTCGGCCATCAAATCCAACGCCACCTTCTTGATTTCGGCCGTTGTCTCGGTCCGTAGTCGTTCACGACGTGTGGTTGCCCCGCTACTTGCCATACCCTTACTCTACATCATTAAGTTGATGGTCGCCGTAATTTATCTGCACAGTGTATAGCAAATGTGTCGCGGCGAATGGTAGCTTCGGATCTCACCCAATCGTAAGGGCAGCCATGTCTGGTCTGCGCGACCACGTAATGATCGTGACCGACGGCGCCCAGAGCAGGGCCAAAGGTAACGATGACCGACCGGTTGGAAGAGGGAGGCGCGAAGCCCGCTGCATGGATCGGTGGCATATTTCTCGGTCACGACGTGAGCAGCGAAGAGCGCTGGAAACATGTGGTTGTCGAGGCCCCTGTGGAGAGTGTCTTCGCGCTGCTGCAGAAGAATGTCCTCACCCCCGTCCTGGGGCGGATGTGAGTAATTGCGCATCACGATCGTCGCCTGGATCGAGCAGATCTACCATCACCACCGTCGAACCGCCCTTGGCCGTTTGACCTCAATCCGATAAGACCATCGTGACGCCGCCGGCCGGTCAGGCTGCGTGGCCCAGCCCGATCGTGCGGCAGTCCCACCTGATGCTTCTTGGTATTAGTGGCTTGGCGGTTTATGGGTACCTCGGATTCGTGCAGCAACCCTGCGGCGAAGAGCGTGAGGAGCGCTGTGACCGGACGCCGCGAACCGAGACGCTCCTTCATCTGCGTGCCGTTGCAGTAGGTGCTCTACGAGGTGCGGCGGTTCTTGGTTGCTGTGACGATCAGGCCGCTTCGGACCAGCGTGCATGTCTGCTGCAGTGGGCCCTGGTGGTAGCCGATTCGGAAGTCGGACCAGCTGACGCGGCTGCCCGAGCCGGGCGCTCGGTTCGTCCCCCGGACCGCCTTCGTGCACCGGCTTCGCGAAATTGCTGGTTGACGCACAGTGGCTAAGATAATACATTTAAAAATATATCTTGGACTAATATCGGGTCCAAGGTCCCTGGAAGGATATATGATGACGGCCAGTAAGACTTACCTGCTTATCACCGGTGCATACCACGGTGGGTGGGCGTGGCGACCCGTTGCGGATCGGCTGAGGGCCGATGGGCACACGGTCTTGACTCCGACTCTTCCGGGTCTGCACCCTGACGAGGATCCGACGAAGTACTCCTTTCCGGACATCATCGAGAGTCTGAAGAGTCTCATCAGTCAACGCGATTTGAAGGATGTGACCCTGGTTGCGCATAGCTGGGGCGGCTCCGTCGGAGCCGCGCTCGCATCCGCTATCCCCGAGCGAATCGCCAAGGCCATCTTCTGGAGTGCCTTCACGCCCGGCGGGGCGCCTATCTTCGCCGAAACGCCGCCCGAGTACCAGGAATTTCTGGCCAAGCTGGCGGCAGAGTCGGGGAATAATACGGTCGGCATGCCGTTCGACGTGTGGTCCAGCGCGTTCATCAATGACGGAACCCCTGAGGTTCAACTGCTCACGCATCAGCTTCTCAGTCCGCATCCTAAGCAGTACTTCGACTATAGCGTCGAGCCGCTCGACGTCGAGAAGTTCAGCAAGCCAGTGACCTACCTGTATGGGGAGGAGGACATCGCGCTGCCCCGCGAAGCTTGGCTGATGTACGCCTCGCGCGTTGGCGCTACGCCGGTTGCAGTGCCTGGCAGCCATGAGGCTCTGTTCACGCGCCCGATCGAACTGGCCGAAGCCTTCCTGAAGGCATGACCCCCCGGGTAGGGCATGGAGTGGGACGTCCTGGACAAGCCGGGTGGCGACGCCGTCGTTTCGAGGCATAGTCAGCCAGGGAGATGGTCTCGTGACTGATCTGGCCAGGGGAGGCTTGTGAGCCGTGGCTCACAAGCCTCCCCCGACCATAGGCAATCGTCGCTGCGGTAAGTCCGACCCGGTGAGCACGGGGTGCCGTATTCTTCGCCCTTTCGCATCAACTCGCGGATATAGCGAGGCCGACGCTGTACAGGGCGAACATTCCGACCGCAACGGAGTGTGATCCTACTTGCTGTCGGAGAATAGATCGCTTTCGAATCGGCGCAGTCAGTATGCGATGAAAAGAATTTCTTCGCGTGTGTATTTGCTGCCCGGGTGCTTCTCGTCCAGATGGGCTCGAGTCCTGTCAACAAGGTCAACTTCGTCCATGCCGCGAATGTACTCACCACATGGGCAGTTCAGGCGATTCTTCATCGTGATCTCCTCGTGTGACGCCATTTCGGGCGGGCGCATCGCCAGCCCTGCTTGATGCGGAACCGCCGGTTGGGAATTGACGGATCTAGTGACCTGCTCCGGGTGGCTTCGGAACGCCCGTGCCAACGCTATGTCCATTTCTGCGGGCGGCCAGCGCCACTTGTGCAGCGTTGTCGCTACGGTCCGGCTGCCACGCGCTTACTATACACTGTTCATATTCCATAACAAGTATAGCTTGGATATGGGGTAATGTAAGGATACGGTGTGTCAAGTATTAGTGCATCCTATGGAGGAGAAACCATGCCTACGCCCGAACAGACCAATCCCACCGTGCTTGTCATCGGCGGCACCGGCACCACTGGCAGCCGCGTCGTCGCGCGCCTCGAGTCCCAGGGCCGCCCGGTACGCATCGGTTCGCGCAGTGCCCAGCCGCCGTTCGTCTGGGAGGATCCGGAGACCTGGACAGCCGTTCTCGACGGGGTGGACCGGGTCTACATCATCCACCCCGTACTCGGCACTCCGGAAGCCGGCGAGCAGATTGAGGCTTTCGCCCGTGCCGCCGTGGCCCGGGGTATCCGTCGACTGGTAATGCTCTCGGGTCGGGGCAGTAGCGAAGTCCAGGCCGTTGAGGAGGGCGTGAAGAGTGCGGGAGCCGAGTGGACGATCGTCCGTCCTGGCTGGTTCAATCAGAACTTCAGTGAGGCCTCTATTCTCGGTTTCGCCGAGCTCGTCAAGGCCGGAGAGATCGCCCTGCCTTTCGGTGATGCCGCCGAGGCGTTCGTCGACGCCGATGACATCGCCGCAGTCGTGGTTGCCGCCCTCACGGACGACCGGCATGTTGGAAAGACCTACGAACTATCAGGTCCGGCCATGCTCAGCTTCGCCGAGGTGGCCGCTGAACTGTCCGCGGCCACCGGGCGCGAGATTGTGTACACCCCGCTGACCATCGAGCAATACCGTGAGGTGGTTCGGAAGCGAGGCCTGCCCGTGGAGTACGCCGATATGTTCGCTGGCGGCCTGGATGGATCCGACTCCCATGTGGTCAACGGTGTCGAAGAAGCCTTGGGGCGCAAGCCGAAGGACTTTTCCGAGTACGCCCGCGAAACTGCCGCAACCGGGGTCTGGGACGCGTAACGGCGTCCTTACCGAAAGCGGTTGTGGCTGGGTGATCAGAGTTCAACGACTGGGCGGGTAACCCCGGGATATGCACCCTTCTGCCTAGAGGAAGGGTGCATATCATCGGCGCATGACGGGGGCTGATCTCAACGGCTTCGATCCAGAGTTTCCGGGTCGGGCGGCATCGTCACTGCTCTGGCGATAGGTCGACGTGGATCTCGTATGTGCACGATCCGGGTACGAGGGGGCAAGTGCTGTGTTGTGGAAGGAGAGACGGAAGAGATGACCATCACGGCTGAATCGCCGCCGGAGCCGATTATCCTGACCCAGAAGCGGATCTGGCTCATCTTCGGCGCACTGATCGCGGGGATGTTCCTGGCCAGCCTGGACCAGACCATCGTCGGCACCGCGATGCCGACCATTGTCGGCGATCTGGGCGGCATCTCCCATATGGCTTGGACCGCAACGTCCTATCTGCTCGCGACCACCATCATGATGCCGATCTACGGCAAATTCGGCGATCTGTTCGGGCGGCGCTGGCCGTTCCTGTTCGCCATCACGATTTTCACCGTGGCCTCCATCGGGGCCGCCGCGTCGACGAGCTTCTGGGAGTTCATCACCTTCCGCGGTCTGCAGGGCGTCGGCGGTGGTGGTCTGATGATTCTGGCGCAGGCCATCATCGCCGATGTGGTGCCCGCCAAGGATCGCGGCAAATATATGGCTCCGATGGGCGCGGTCTTCGGCATCACCTCGGTCGCGGGTCCGCTGCTCGGCGGTTTCTTCGCCGACCATCTCGGCTGGCGCTGGTGCTTCTGGATCAATGTGCCGATCGGAATCGCCGCACTGTTCATCGCCTTCCGCTACCTGAGCATCCCAAGCCACCGGCCCAAGACCCGGCCCGACTATCTCGGTGTGGTGTTGATGTCGGCCGCGACCACGCTGCTGATCCTGATCACTGACTGGGGCGGCAAGCAATACGCTTGGGGCGGGGCGGTTATGGTCAGCATGATCGCGGCGTTCGTCGTGGTGGTCGCTGCCTTCGTGCTCGTGGAGGCGCGTGCGGAGGAGCCGATGCTGCCGCTGTGGTTGTTCCGCAATCGCACCTTCGTGCTGACTTCCGCGATCGGCTTCGTGGTCGGCCTGGTGATGTTCGCTGCCCTCGCCTTCATCCCGACCTATCTCCAAATGGCAACGGGCGCTTCGGCTTCGGTCTCCGGTCTGTTGCTGATTCCGATGATGGTCGGTCTGATGATCGCATTGATCGCCTCGATGACGATGATCACCAAAACCGGCCGGTACAAGCTCTATCCGCCCCTGGGCGCGGTTTTGATGTTCGCGGACATGCTCTGGTTGACCCGCCTGGACGCGGATACCCCGATGTGGGTCGTCTCCGCCATGCTGTTCGTCATGGGGGCGGGCCTCGGTCTGATCATGCAGATCATCGTCTTGGTCGTCCAGAACGCCGTGGCCCCCGACCAAATCGGCACTGCTACCAGCGCCAACAACTATTTCCGCGAAATGGGCGGCGCACTGGGCGTGGCGATTTTCGGCTCCATCTTCACCAACCGTTTGACCGAGGGCCTCACCGATGTCTTCGTCTCCCACGGGCCCGAAGCCGCGGCGGCGAAGCTGGATCCGGGCGCGTTGGTGCCCTCGGTGGTCAAGCATCTACCCGACGGCCTGCACGACGCCATCGTCGGCGCCTACGTGGACGCCTTGGTCCCCGGCTTCTGGTACCTGATCCCGGGCGCGGTAATCGCCTTCGTGCTCGCGCTGTTCATTCCCCATATGAAGCTCTCCGATGAAGCGGGCATGGTCGCCCGCGGCGAGGCCGTCATGGAAGAAGACGCGGATCCGCAGCTCGTCGGAGAACGCTGAGGCAGGCGAGGCGGACATGAGAAAGGCCCGGGGCCGAACCTCATGGGGGTTTGGTTATGTCCAGCAATTTCGACGTCCGTGGTTCCGATCTCGAGGATGAACGGATCATGGCGGAATATCGCGGTAGCGCCGAACACGTCAGCGACGACGGGGACCTGGCGGAGGCGGGCATGATCTCCGAGGTGGACCTACGACTGCTGGGCTACCGCAAGCAAGAATTGGAGTCGCTTTTCGGTCCCCGCACCGAGATCACAGCAAGTGGTCGCCAAGTATGGAACCTCGACCACGTCCGGGCGGTCGAAACACAACAGCTGGCACCGTTTCGCGGACGCATCATGCGGGAGCTGCGATACTGCCTCGATATCGAGACCGCCCTCGAGACACTCGAGCACCTGTTCGACAGACTGGGCCAGCCCGCGATCGAACGGTAGAGCCATCGAGGCAGTTAGTGGCGGAATCTGGTGGTGGGCCGAGCGGGTACAACAGCCCGTGGATCTGTCGCAGACCTCGAAGGCTCGCGGAAGGTGAGGCGCCCGATCGTGGAGGCGGGCTCGAACCCGATCTATCCCAAGCGTTGACGGGTGTCCGGACCGCGGAAGACGTACCGTGCTAACCGGTTCCGGCCACCAGCACCCGGACTGCGCCCACGGTCTGTCGGAAGAACGCGCGGCTCGGATTGGAACGGCGAGGTCGCCGTGCGAGATCGGTGGGCGGCCGTCCCGAAGCCTAATCGCCATGTCTGCCAGTGCACTCCACGAATGTAGTGGCGGGGCCGGGCGAGACCGAATCCGGACTTCTGTGGAG
The DNA here is from genome assembly GCF_050942345.1 of Nocardia pseudovaccinii. Classification (NCBI taxonomy): domain Bacteria; kingdom Bacillati; phylum Actinomycetota; class Actinomycetes; order Mycobacteriales; family Nocardiaceae; genus Nocardia; species Nocardia pseudovaccinii. The sequence continues at coordinate 6,576,892 of NZ_CP192074.1, read as the reverse complement.
GTTCATGTCGGGAGGGGGACACGCGCGCTAACCTCGGCCAATCGTGCGTCCAGGAAAACAAGAGGTCGCCTCTGGTAGGTGATTGATGGTTTGTAAGCTTGTCGTCGCTTGCTGGTGGAAGTCCGGTCCGGGTGGCTGCCAGGTGGCCCGGTAGCAGACTGGCGGCTTCATCGGGTAACTGGTGGGGTCGGAGCCCAGTGTCGAAAGCCCTTGTGGGGGAGCGAAGATGCGGTCCGCAGCATGAAGCGAAGCCTGCGGCGTCGTTAGAGGTCCGTCTCGTGAGGGGCGGGTGAAGAGAGTGCTGAGCCGCCGAAATCACGGTGAAGGCCATGGAAGGCACCGAAGACCCGGAGATGCAGGTGCCGAGGAACTCTCCGGCGTATGGGGCGTGGAACGTATCGATAGTGGCGGCGGGAACTGGAGAGGCCCTCCCCGGCCCGGTGACCTGCGGAAACGCGTCACCGGAGGGTGGTGCCCGATAACCGATGACCTCGGGAAACGGGTTCCTGCCGGAAGGGAGTCGGAGGCGGTCCAGGGGTCGTATCGGCCGTTGCCGAGGCGGCGGGTTTGCAATGGGACCAGAGGTTACGAACGCTACGCCGAGCGGGCACAGGCACTGCGTGAAATCGGCACGTACGCCGAGTTAGATAGCTACCGCGGCGGCACTTGCGCGAGACCGCGACGAGATCCTGGCGCAGATCGAGATGGGCTCAATCCTCAGCGGATTCGGTCTTTTAGGCACCTCGTCATTCGGTGGCATGCCCCACGAGGAAGCCGAACGCAGTGCCGAACTGTCTGGCAAGAAAGTAAAGTACTGCGTGACGCCCGCCGATTCGGGGAATGAACGAGCTGGCCCGTGATGACAGTTTCCTTGTGCCACATGCCCATCGGCTCGGCAACCAGTAACGAAAGATGAGGACCACATGACCACACAGGTGCGTCGATTCCCGTTCGGCGAGCCCGTCCGTCTCGATGTGCATCCGCTGATCGCCGAACTCCGTAGGGAGGAACCGGTTTCGCGCGTCGAGTTGCCATACGGGGGGCAGGGCTGGCTTGTCACCCGCCATGAGGACGCCAAGACGGTATTCGCAGACCTGCGTTTCAGCCGGGCGGCGACGGTGGGCCGCACGGATATTCCGCGACTCACACCGGAACCATACCTTCCCGACACTCTGCTGACCATGGACCCACCCCAGCACAGCCGGGTCCGCAAGTTGGTCGCCAAAGCGTTCACCAGCCGCCGCGTCGAACAGTGGCATCCGCGCATGCAGCAGATCGTGGACGAGCACTTGGACGCTATCGAACGATCCGGCGCCCCTGCGGACCTCGTACAGGACTTTGCGCTGCCACTGCCGGTCACCGTCATCTGTGAAATGCTCGGTGTTCCACCGGAGCAACAGCCCAGGTTCCGTGATTTCACTGATGCGGTGCTGTCTACCACCGCGTATTCCCTGGAACAAATAATGTCTGCCGGTGCGGCACTGGAGTCCTACCTCGCCGAATTAATCGCCGAGCGTCGACGGACCCCGTCCGACGATCTGCTGGGCGCGCTGGTGACCGCTCACGACGACGAGGACAGGCTCAGCGAACGGGAACTGGTCGAACTCGGTATTACGTTGCTGGTCGCCGGTCACGAGACTACCGCCAACCAGATCGCCAACTTCATCTACGTGCTGCTGACCAACTCCGAACAGTGGAAGTTGCTGCGCACCCGACCAGAACTGATCCCCGGCGCGGTCGAGGAGCTGTTGCGTCATACTCCTATGGGCTCCGCGGGAGCCTTCACACGGCTTGCCACCGAGGACGTCGAGTTGAGCGGTGTAACGGTGCGAGCGGGAGAGTCGGTAATCGTCAACATTCAGTCCGCCAATCGTGACGAGGCGATCTTCGCCGATCCCGAGGAGCTGGATCTCACACGACGGTCCAACCCGCACCTGGCGTTCGGGCACGGCGTACACCACTGCCCCGGTGCGCGGCTGGCGCGAACCGAACTGCAAGTAGCATTGGGTTCACTGCTGCGTCGGTTCCCGTCGCTACGCTTGGCGGTGCCCACCGAGAAGATCGCCTGGAAGACAGGGCTTTTGGTCCGGGGCCCCAAATCCTTGCCCGTGTGCTGGTGAGAGATGGTGTAGGTCAATACAATCCTTGCAGATGCAGGACCCGGCCACTCAGCGATCGCTCGCACTGCGGTCCACTCCGATCAGTGCTAGTCCGGACCCACGCGGCCCACCGTCGATTATCGTACGCGGTCCGAGTTGGCGATCCTGCTGCATCTCCGCCACGACCACAACGCCGAGTCCGTTGCCGCTCAAACCACCCGAAGATGATCAAGCTGCCCGCGATCCTGCGCCGCACTGGCTCATCGTCCCGGCGGTCGGCACGGCGCAGCGAATGACAATGCCGCCACCGCTGGTGCACTGCTCGATCGTGACAGCCCCAGCCTGACCGATCGCCAGAACCATGGCGGTCAGAATGGCAACGGCTATGAAGCTGAGCCGAAAAGTAATGGTGCGCATTGGTATTCCCCCTAAGTTTGTAGGTGTCTGGGGTTGGTGCCCTGGATGCCCAGGGCGGTGGGGTGTAGCTGATTGGTTTTTGCCTTGTTCGAGGCTTCAAAGGACTGGCTGCTCCACCGTGCTGGACGCTCCGGCTGCTGATTGAGAGCTTGTTGCGGTCGTCGCTGGTTAGGGATCTGACGGCGGGGTTGTCCATGGGCGCAACAACTTCGACAGTCGGGAGCACGTGGGTGGCAACTCGCCCTCAGATCTGGGTCGGGATCGACGTCGGCAAGCACGCCCATCACGCGTGCGGGGTCGACGACACCGGAAAAACAGTGTTCAGCCAGAAATTCGGCAACGACCAGGCCGCGATCGAGGCGTTGATCGCGCGTGCCGGCCAGGCCGCCGACCGGGTGCGCTGGGCGATCGATCTGACCAGCCCGATGGCGTTGCTGCTGATCACCGTGCTGCTGGCCGCCGATCAGACGGTGACGTATGTGCCTGGCCGGGTGGTGAACTCGATGACCGGCAGCTTCCGCGGCGAAGCCAAGACCGACGCCAAGGACGCGCGGGTGATCGCGCAGAGCGCCCGTCTGCGTGAGGACCTGAACCAGGTCGTGATGCCCGACGAACTCGTGGTCGGGCTGACCCAGCTGACCAGCTACCGCACCGACCTGATGGCGGATTGGGTAGCCGGGATCAACCGGTTGCGCGGGCTGCTCGGGTCGATCTTCCCCGCGTTGGAAGCCGCGTTCGACTTCGCGAATCGGACCCCGCTGATCCTGGTCGCCGGGATGTGCACTCCATCCGAGATCAGGGCGGCCGGAATCGACGGTGTCACAACACATCTCACCGAGCACGGTGCCTGGAAACCGGGGATCGGCAAGACCGCCGCGTCTGCGGTCGATGCCGCCGGACGCCAAAGCCTGGCCCTGCCCGGCGAGGCCGACACCGCGATGCTGGTCAAACGCATCGCTACCAAACTGCTCGATCTGGACCGCGAGATCAAGGACACCGACAAACTCATCACCACCCGATTCCGGGAACACCCATGGGCCCGCATCATCGAGTCCCTGCCCGGTATGGGTCCCGGACTGGGGGCGGAGTTCCTCGTCGGCACCGGCGGTGACCTGGCCAATTTCGCCAGCGCGGGCCGTTTGGCCTCCTACGCCGGTCTCGTCCCGGTTCCCCGGGACTCGGGCCGGGTCAGCGGCAACCTGCACCGCCCGAAACGCTACAACCGGCGCATGCGCCGCGTGTTCTACATGGCCGCCCTGTCGAGCCTGCGCTACGAAAACGGGCCCTCGCGCCGGTTTTACGACCGAAAACGCGGTGAACGACTCCTGCACACCCAAGCCCTCCTCGCTCTGGCCCGGCGCCTGGTCGACGTGCTGTGGGCACTGCTGCGAGACGGCCGCGAATTCAGCCTCGACACACCGACTCCCGCCACTGCTACGGCTTGACACGGTCATTGAGAGTCCCTTGGTGAAGCACCGCCCGTTCAGGCGAGCGGCGGGTTGGATCTATTCGGTTGTGGGCGAACGGCTTTCACTCGCTCAGAAGGGCGGCAGCGGCGTTTGGGCCTGTCATCACGGTGGCTGCATCCCAGCGTCGCAGTTGTGTCGCCCCGACGGCATACTCCTCGTTGCTGGTAACCACCCGGTCTTCGATGAGATCGACACCGAAGCTGTCGATGTCAACGCCGGTGATGTCGGCGATCATCGTCTTGGCGGTGTGGGTGATGGCTTTCTTGTCATCGACCGGCGTCCATCGTTCGATGGCCGGCACATGGATCAGCCAGCGGCTGCCGCAGCAGTGGACTTTCACGAGGTACTGGCGCATCACTGCTCATTCCCTCGACGAGTGCCACCAATTCGTAGTGATCCCCAGGGCCGGGGGAGGAGACACCCCGGCCCTGGGGACGTTCGAAAGGTGCTGATCGTGCTGTTCATCAGCCGGATTCGTGGCGTGGCGGTCATGCTGGCTCCCTCAGTCGCTTCGGGCACGGCAACCCGAATCCAGCGCTGCCCCTCCCGCCGATCACCGGCCCTCTCACCGAGTGGTCGGCGGGCCGACTGAGGTTGAGGGGCACGGGGTTTCGGGTGCCTTGGCGCAGACGCTACGAGCGGACACTGCCGCTGTTCTACAGATTTGCAGGCATTTGCGAGTCACCTTGACCGAGTTTGTCGGTGTGCGTGACGATTTGCAGGTCAGATTCTTCCGATTACTGCAAAGGAAGTCCTCTCATGACGACACTTCGCCTCGTTGGATCCGGTTCCGACAATGGTGCTTGCCCGGCTGTTTATGCCGCTGAGTTCGGCCTCGTCGTTCAAGGCGACCGCATCCCTGCCGGACATGCCGTGGCTGTCCCACATCAGCTCCTCGATTGGCTCGAACCAGGCATCAAGCTGCCTGTCGAAGCCACCGATACCCTGGCATGATTCTGGTGCCCGGTACCCCCGTCGCCGACGAAGTACCGGGGCAGCTGACGCTCGACGACCACGAAACCGCTGTAGAGGTGCGCTGATGCTCCATGTCACTGGAGACGACATATGGGCACCGCTGTTTCATGAAACCGTATTCAGCGCTTTCCATCTCGAAGTGCGCGACAGCTACGCCGTCGCGGACGAGGCCGAAGCTCTGCGCCGGTGGGCAGCTGGAGAATCCTACGAACGCGACGAGCAGCCCGACTCCTGGCAGGCGTGGGATGAGCTGATGATCGAAACCGCCGGGCGGGGCATCACGCTCGAACGGCTGCGCGTCGTCACGGTGCCGCATTCCGACTATGTGCGGTGGCTGCTCGAAAACACCGACGACAACGTCGAAACCGGCGAAGCAGTGCGCTGGCTGCCGAGGCATCTCGCCGAGCCAGCCCAAGTCCCTGCCGACGACTACTGGCTGTTCGATCGGGCCAAGGTCGCCTACACCACGTTCGCCGAGGATGGTTCGTTTATGGGGTTGTCGATCAGCACCGACCCGTGTCTTGTGGCGTGGGCGGTGGAAGCACGAGATACCTTGTGGCCGTCCGGCATTGACCATGCCGCCTACGTGTCGAGTGAGCACGTCCGAACGTGACGAATGTCGATCAGGCACGAGCGGCACTCGGCGCACGCCTCCGGGAGTTGCGCCGAGATGCTCGTTTGTCTGGAATCGACCTTGCCGCCACGTGCGGGTGGCACTCGTCCAAGGTTTCCCGCATCGAGCACGGCAAACAGAGCCCGACCGAGGATGACCTTGCCCAGTGGTGCGAAGCGGTCGCCAACCCCGCGGTGCTGGATGATCTGGTGGCGTCGCTTCGAAATCTGCGCGCGATGTATCTCGAATGGCAACGCACCGTTGCCGCTGGACACGCGCACCGGCAACGCCAATCCATCAAGCTCGAAGGGCAAACCAGACTCATCCGTTGGTGGGTGCCCGACGTCATCCCCGGCCTGCTCCAAACTGAACCGTATGCCCGCGCAGTCCTTACCGCCTGCATCGCCGTCACCGGCGGCCGGGATGACCTCGAAGAAGCGCTCGCGGCCCGTATGCAGCGCCAGCGGGTTCTGCAGCACGGCAACCACCGCTTCCACATGGTCATCGGCGAATGGGCGCTCTACCGCACCGTCGGCGACAACACCGTCATGCTCGGGCAGCTTGACCGCTTGAGCGAGGCCACCAACCACCCGCGTATCCGGTTCGGCATCCTGCCACTGACCGCAGAATACCGCTTGCCCGCAACGAACTTCGTCATCTACGACCGCACTCAGGTACTCGCCGAAACCGTCAGCGCAGAACTGACGATCACACGGCCGTCAGAGATCGCTTTGCACGAAAAGACGTTTGCCACACTGGCAGAGCAACCTGCTTACGGCGACGGGGCCCGAGCGGTAATTGCGGCGGCAGCTGAGCGCAGGCGGTAACCCCAGCAGTTCGTCGCCTCAGCGTGCGGCCATCAACCCCAGGAACTCGCGCACTTCCGGTACCCGTGCGTGGGGTCGAACGGTATCCGCGAGGGCATTCAGCCGTTGCTGCAACCGAGCCGAGTTCCGATCTGAAATAGCCTCGAATTTATCCGTGAGCAGCGAGCATGCTTGGCGCTCTTGGCCATCATCGGTTCGTGCCCAGCAGCCGTCACAGTGACGATGCTGGGCCGTGTTTCGCGAAGGGCGGCATCTCTGTCAGGTCCGATCAGTGTCGTGGCTGAAGGCTAGTTGTGTCGCGAGCCGGGTCGAGGGTTCATTGGTCCGGATTGTGCGCGCCTTGATACGGCGCGGAGCCCCATTTCATCGAAGTCTGAATCTCGCAATCGCGACGACGGCATGCCCACTGATCGACAGTGTGCATCTGTTGGCTGGTCTAACAGAGTGTGCCTTTCCGGCCACCAGTCAGCCGCCGCCGAGGATGTAGGCTGCCCGCGCATCGTTGGTTCGAGCCGCTGTTATCCGCACAGGCGAGTCCGGTGACGACCTTCCTGCGGAGCAGCGGGCACGTGCTCATGGCGCACGCGACCTTGCAACCCGGATCGCCGGAATTATCATTTAGAGAAAACGATCCGATTCGTTTTCAAAAGATGAGTATTGTGCGTCCGGTCACGGCCTTCTAGTCTTGGAGAAACATTGCCGAGATGAATTAGATTCAAAATTTCCTATCCTCATCACAAAGATTTACATTAGACCCGAATTATTGTGCGAATCCGGCCAACACTCGTTGTTTATATCATTATCGAACGGCGCGAATCGCTCTATATCTAGACCTTTCTTGATATTTCTCGAAGGAAATTCAGAAGGAAATGCATATTGTCCGAGCAGATTGTGTCAGGGGTCGGTCGATATTGTTAATACCCGGGAGTCGAGATGATTGCCAGAGCAGGTTCACTGTCAAAATTGCGGACATCGGCCGACCCGGTCGAATCGGGGGCAGGCCGAGCCCGTCACCGGAAATGGTGGCCGGTCTTTTCGCCGGAGGCTCTCCTGCTTATCACAGCACAGCCGAGGACACCCGTTCAGGTCATCGTCGAGCGGTCGTCGAATCGAGCCGGGCTTGCCGTCCTCGGGACAGAGGAGTGTTCTCGGGTCCTCGCCGAGGAGCCGTTCGATCTATTAGGTACTGTGCCCGGCCTGTATCCGGAGTGGCTGGGTGACCGATCCTTCTGTGCACGGCACGCTGTCCGCTTCCCTTACGTCGTTGGTGAGATGGCCGGCGGCATCACGACGACCGGGATGGTTTCGGCGATGGCGCAGGCCGGCATGCTCGCCTTTTTCGGGGCGGCCAGGCTGGACGCGGGACGCGTCGACGCCGCGGTGACCGAACTGTCTGCGGCGCTGGGAGAAAGCCGCAACTGGGGTGTCAATCTGATCCACACGCCGGTTCAGCCGCGGCGAGAGGAGGACCTGGCCACGCTGCTGCTGGCACGCGGCGTTCCGATCGTCTCGGTATCCGGGTTTACCGCTCCCACCCCGGCGGTCGTCCGCTGCGCTGCCACCGGTCTCGCTATCGACCGCGCCGGCCAGCTCGTGCGCCGGACCAGAATCATCGCCAAGGTTTCCCATCCCGACGTGGCCGAGCGATTCCTCTCTCCGGCACCCCAGCGGATTCTCGACGATCTCGTGGCCGGGCAGCTGATCACTTCTGAAGAGGCCGATCTGGCCCGACGGATCCCCGTGGCGGAGGACCTGACGGTCGAGGCGGACAGTGGCGGGCATACAGATAATCGGCCGCTGGCGGTCGTGTTGCCGGTGGTGCTGGCGGTGCGGGACGAGCTGGCGGCCCGGTTCGGCTATATAGATCCGGTGAGGGTCGGGGCGGCGGGGGGACTGGGCACACCGGAGTCCGTTGCCGCCGCATTCGCGCTCGGGGCGGCGTACGTCGTGACCGGTTCAGTCAACCAGGTCGCGGTCGAGTCCGGTTTGTCCGAGGATGCCAAAGCGCTGCTGGTTGATGCCGACGTCGCGGATTCGGTGATGGCGCCGTCGGCGGATCTGTTCGAACAGGGTGGGAGGGTCCAGGTGCTCCGCCGCGGCACACTGTACGCCCAGCGTGCCGCACGGCTATATGAGGTGTACCGGGCCTACGACTCCCTGGAGTCGGTGCCCTACGAAGAGCGAAGCCGACTGGAACGCACGGTGTTGCACGATAGTTTCGGCGCGCTGTGGGCACAGGCTGTTGACTATTGGCGCGAGCACGATCCCACGGTGCTGGAGCGCGCCGCGCAGGATCCTCGGCATCGGATGGCCTTGACCTTCCGTAGCTACCTGGGCATGACCAGCCGCTGGGCGGTTTCCGGCGACGCCGACCGGCGGACCGATTACCAGATCTGGTGTGGGCCCGCTCTAGGCGCGTTCAACCGATGGATTCGGGGCAGCTTTTTGGCTGTCCCCGAGCAGCGGTCGGTTGTGCAGATCGGGCTCAATCTGATGGAGGGAGCGGCGGTCGTCGCCCGCCGACATCAGTTGCGCAGTCTCGGCGTGCCGGTTCCCTCGGCAGCCCTCGCTTTCCAGCCCCGTCCGATGGCGTGACACGACGCCGATGCAGACCAGAGTGACGTTGTACCCAGGAGGTTAATGTGTCCGATCAGCATGCGGCGCAGCAGATTCCGATCGCTGTCGTAGGTATCGCATCACTGACCCCGGGCGCGTGCGATACCGACGCGTTTTGGCACACCGTGCTGGAGGGGCGAGATCAGCTCACCGACGTGCCGCCGACGCACTGGCTCATCGACGACTACTTCGACCCGGATCCGGCCGCAGCGGATCGCACCTATTGTCGGCGCGGGGCGTTTCTGTCCGAGATCGACTTCGATCCGACCGCCTACGGGATCACACCCAACGCCGTACCGGCCACCGATACGGCCCAGCTGCTGGCTTTGGTAGTCGCCGACCGCGTGCTCGCCGACCTGAGCCGCAACAGTGCCCGCAAGATCGACCGGGAACGGGTCAGCGTCATCCTCGGGACCGGTGCGCTGAATTTGCTGCGCACCATGAGCAATCGGATGCAACGACCGGTGTGGCTCAAGGCGCTGCGCGAGTCCGGGGTTGCCGAGGCGGACGCGCACGTCATCTGTGACCGCATCGCCGCGCATTATGTGCCTTGGCAGGAGGCCACATTCCCGGGCGTCCTCGGCAACGTGGTCTCGGGCCGGATCGCCAATCGGTTCGACCTGCACGGCACAAACGTGACCGTCGACGCGGCGTGCGCGAGTTCGCTGGCCGCAGTCGCCGGTGCGATGCAGGAACTCGCGCTGGGCACCGCGGACACCGTGATCACTGGTGGGGTGGACACCCTCAATGACATTTCGACCTATATGTGCTTCAGCAAAACACCGGCGCTATCGCCGACCGGCGATTGCCGCCCGTTCTCCGACAGGGCCGACGGGACCATGCTCGGTGAGGCCGTAGTGATGTTCGCGCTGCGGCGGTTGGCCGACGCCGAGCAGGACGGAGACCAGGTCTACGCGGTCATCCGCGGCATCGGCAGCTCCTCCGACGGCAAAGGCAGCGCGATCTACGCCCCGGTACCAGCAGGTCAGGCCCGAGCGCTCGAGCGTGCCTACCGGGCCGCCGGGTACGGTCCGGACACCGTCGGGCTCGTCGAAGCGCACGGCACCGGCACCCGGGCCGGTGACGCCGCCGAATTTGCTGCGCTGCGCGACGTATTCGACGCCACCGGCCGTCCCGACCGCCAATGGTGCGCACTGGGGTCCGCGAAATCGCAATTCGGTCACACCAAGTCGGCCGCGGGTTCGGTCGGACTGCTCAAAGCAGTGCTGGCTGTTCAGCACAAGGTCCTACCGCCGACGATCAAGGTGGATCGCCCCAACCCTGAGCTGGATCTGCCAGCGAGTCCGTTCTATCTGAACACGGTCGCCCGCCCGTGGATCTCGCCCGCAGGCCGTCCGCGGCGTGCGGCGGTGTCCAGCTTCGGGTTCGGCGGTACCAACTTTCATCTCACGCTCGAGGAGTACGTACCCGTGGAGGGCGTCCCAGATCGATCTGTCTCCCTCGCTCGATGCGCACCGACCGAGCTGATTCTGGTCGGTGCCGAATCGGCGGAGAAGCTCCTCGGTCGGGCACGCGCACTCATCGCCCAGGACGACGAGGAATTTGCCGCGACTGCCCGGCGGTCACAGCGGGAGTTCGATCCGACCGCCCCCGCTCGCTTGGCGGTGGTCGCGCGTGACTTCTCTCATCTCGCAGACCTGATCGGTCGCATCGCCGGTCCCGTGGCAGAGAACCCGGCCGGCCGTCACAGCCTTCCTGGGGTGGTCTATCAGGACGGTACACCCGACCCAGGTCGCGTGGCCTGGCTCTTCTCCGGCCAGGGCAGCCAGTACGTGGGTATGGGCGCTGACCTGGCGATATCGCTGCCGTTGGCCCGAGCTGCCTGGGACCGGGTCGCGGAGATCTGGTCGAGGTGGGTAGACGACAGGCCGCTGCACGACGTCGTCTTCCCGATCCCGGGGTTCGACGAGAAAGCGCAAGCGGAACAGCAGGATTTGCTCACTGCGACCGAGTGGGCGCAACCGGCACTGGCCGCGCAGATGATGGCGCAGCTGGCCGTGCTGCACGCCGCTGGTACGGCACCGGACTGTGTCGGCGGGCACAGCTTCGGCGAGCTGGTCGCTCTGCATGTGGCCGGTGTGCTGGACGAGACCGGTCTCGTAAGGGCCGCCCGCAGGCGGGGAGAACTGATGCGCGACTCCGCGGGTAGCGACGATCCTGGTGCCATGCTCGCACTCGACGCTACCCTTGCCGAGATCGAATCTCTCCTGGCCGACCGTTCGGCCGACACGGATTACGCCGTGTGGATCGCCAGCGAGAACGGCCCGCGGCAGACGGTAGTCTCCGGCCACCGGGCCGCTGTCGCGGACCTGGAGCTGCGAGCCGCCGCGGCTGGTCTCACGGCCCGCAGACTACCGACCGCGGCGGCCTTCCACACCCCGCTCATCGCGCAGGCCCACGCGCCATTCCATGAATTCCTGAACGGGCTCGATGTCGCCGCCCCGCTGCTCGAGGTATATGGCAACTCCGACGCCAAGCTGTATCCCGCCGAGCCCGACCGGATCCGTAAGCGGCTCGCCGAACATCTGGTGAAGCCCGTACTCTTCGCTGCCGAGATCGAGGCGATGTACCGGTCAGGGGTGCGAACATTCGTCGAGTTCGGGGCTGGATCGGTATTGACTGGCTTGGTCGACCAGGTCCTCGGTGACCGCCCACATCTCGCGGTGAGCCTGGACCGCCGCAACCGGCATGGCCTGACCACGCTCCAGGAGGGACTCGGCGCGCTCGCAGTGGCAGGCATCCCCACGGATCTCGACGTGCTGTGGGCGCCGTTCCAGGAGCCAGGCAGCGCGACGCCATCGAAGGGCCGGATTTCGATGCGGATCAACGGCGCCAACTACGGCAGCCCCTACCCGCCCGCGGGCGGCAGCGCCGCGCTACCTCCTCCCAACCCGGCTCGCGACTGGTCACCCGCCCCAGTCGGGCCGAGAACCGACGGACCGGCTCTACCGTCGACCGATCTGGACGGAACGGCATGGAGCGTTCCCGTACCGGTCGCCGCGCGGCCCGACGTCACAAACCGGGGTCCTGCGATATCGAATGTCCCGATGTCGAGTGAGGCTGTACCTGTCGGTCTGGCAGCAGAAGAACAGTGGATCACGGTATTCCGTGAGGCGCAGAATCAGACAGCAGAGCTGCATGCGAAGTTCCAGCAGACGATCGCAGAGGGTCACCGCGCCTTCCTGACGTCCATGGAAAGAGCTGTTTCTGCCCTCGCGGGCATGTCCGCCGTGGAGACCACGGGCACGCCCGTCCAGCGAACTGCCGTTGACGGACCCGACCCCGCCCGCACCGCACCGCATGAGCCACCCCACCTGCCCCGAGATCATTCCGCGGCTGCTGCCCCGCGAGACGGCGCACTGGCCAACCATGCAACCGCCGGGACCTTTGCCCCCGGAAACGACGCCAACGTCGGTCCGGCGGTCGGTCACTCGGCCATTGCGCGGCCCAGTCTGTCCGAGGCCGATTCCGTCCGAACGACGGATGTCGCCAAGATCCTGGTGGAGGTCGTGGCGGAGAAGACCGGATTCCCGACCGACGTGATCGACCCACACTTGGAACTGGAAGCCGACCTCGGGATCGACTCGATCAAACGTGTGGAGATCTTCTCCGCGCTACGAAGCCGAATACCGGAACTGGCCGGTACCGACATTGACGTAGCGACTCTGGGGACGTTGCGGACGGTGGACCAGATCGCCGCCGTCTTCAGTGCGACGGCCACAAGTGACGACCCCCGACTACCCACGTCACCGCGCACTCCCTTGCCTGTCGGGGTAACCCCCGTTGACCTCGTCAAGATCCTGGTGGAGGTCGTGGTGGAGAAGACCGGATTCCCGACCGACGTGATCGATCCACACTTGGAACTGGAAGCCGACCTCGGGATCGACTCGATCAAACGTGTGGAGATCTTCTCCGCGCTACGAAGCAGGGTCCCTGAGCTGGCCGGGGTGGATATCGATGCCGCGACACTGGGGTCGTTGCGGACGGTGGATCAGATCGCCTCTACGTTCAGCGCGGCCGTCACCGGCCATGACGCTCCGCTGGCGTCGCCTGGCGACCTGCTTGCGTCCCGGGAATCCGGCACCGACCTCGCGGAGACGAACGTGCTCGCGCGGTCGGTGTCCGTTCTGGTCCCCGCGGCTCTTCCGGGTCTCGAGTTGCCCGGGCTGCGGTCGGGCGGTGTACTCGTTACTGACGACGGAACCGGCGTCGCGGCCCGGCTGGCCGAATTGCTGCGGAATCACGGGATTGCCGCCCGAGTCTGGACACCGCCGGCCACGGGCGATTGCGGCGAGATCGCCGAACTGATCGATCAGGAAGTGCACAGCGCGGTGGTGCTGGCCGGGCTGCGACGAGTCGCATCGATCGACGACGCACTGGAAGTGAACTGGGAGACGTTCCGCATCGCACGCGCTTTCGCCGATCAGATCGGCAAAGCGGGCGGTGTGCTGGTGACCGTTCAGGACACGGGCGGCGACTTCGGGTTGAGCGGCCGCCAGGGCGCTCGAGCCTGGCTGGGCGGCCTCGCCGGACTGACACGCAGTGTGCGCAAAGAGTGGTCCGGGGCGCACGCCAAGGCCGTGGACTGCGCCTGCGGATCGCGTGATATTGAAACCCTGGCGAGGGTCCTGGCCGACGAGTTGCTGCGCGGAGGATCACAGCAAGATGTGGCACTGGCCGCCGACGGTTGCCGCTACGTCTTGGCGGAGCAACCCAGCCCCGCCGCCGCAGGGTTCCCGCTGCCCGCGGCTGGGCCTGAGCTGATCGTCGCTACGGGTGGAGCCCGCGGCGTGACTCCGCACGCGCTGCGGGCACTGGCCGACGCATCCGCTGCTGCACCGGTCATCGCCCTGCTCGGCCGCACGACACTGGAGCCAGAGCCAGCTGGCCTCGCCGACGCCAGGAACGAGAAAGAACTCCGCGCACGACTGGTTACCCGGGCCCGCGCGCACGGGACATCGGTCGACCCGGCCGAGATCGCCATGCAGGCCGACCGGATCATCGCCGCCCGAGAGGTCCACGCGACCCTCGCGGACCTCGAACGCGGCGGCACCGTGGCCCGATATCTGCCCGTCGACGTACGCGACTCGACTGGGCTGCGAACGGCGCTGGCCGATCTCCGCGCTGAATTCGGCCCGATTACGGGACTTGTCCACGCAGCCGGTGTGCTGGCGGACGGCTACCTGGCTGACAAGACGGATACACAGTTCGCGGCCGTCTTCGACACCAAGGTGACAGCCCTGCGCGCACTCCTCGACGCGACCGCAGACGATCCGCTGAATTTCGTATGCGTTTTCTCCTCGGCAGCCGGGCGCTTCGGTAACGCCGGACAGGGCGATTACGCGCTGGCCAACGAGGTGATCGCCCAGGTTGCCTCTACCGTCCGGGCGGACAGACCAGAATGTGTCGTGCGGTCGCTGGCCTGGGGTCCCTGGGACGGCGGGATGGTCTCGCCCGCGCTCCGCGACCACTTCCTCGTCGGCGGCACCGCCCTGATCTCACCGGCGGCGGGTGCGGCGGCGTTCGTGCGCGAGATCCGGGGTGGCGACGGCTCGGTGCGGGTCACACTGACCGCGGGACAGTGGCCCGACCCGTTTCTCAGCAACGCGGGCAGCAGTGTGTCCGGGACCGTCTCGGTGAGCCGGGAGTCCCATCCGCACCTGGCCGATCACACGCCAGCGGACCAGCCGGTCGTTCCGCTTGCGTTGGTGGCCGAGTGGTTTCTGCGGGCTGCGAATATTCGGGACCCGCGGCCGGGTCCCGTTGTGCTGCGCGACCTGGAGATCGTGCGTCGCGCGAAGCTGGACCGCTTCGGTCGTGGTGGTGAGCTATTGCACATCCACGAGCGCGCAACAGCGCAGGGCGAACTGGGCCTGGATCTGATAAGCACGGACGCGGTCAGTACGGAGAGTGTCGTCCACGTACGGGCGACTGTGTCGACCCGAGCCGCAGATCGGGCTCCAGCCATCACACCCACGGCGGAGCCAGGTCGAGTTGTCGATCAGAGCGCGATCTATCGGCATCCGGTACTGTTCCACGGCCCCGCGTTCCGGGCGATCGTGGCCGTCGAATCGCTCTCGGCCCGCGAGGCACGCGCCGAAATAATCGGGGTGCGGGAGTTGCGCTGGCCGGATGAGCCGTGGCACAGCGATCCCGCAGCGGTGGATGCGGGCCTGCAGCTGGCCCTGCTCTGGGCGGACGAGCGCGGCCGGGCGACGAATGCAACCGAGGGCGGATTCGCCTACCTCCCGATGGGGATCATCGAAGCACGGTTCCACATTCCCGGCCCTATCCGCCCAGGTACGCGATGTGTTGTACATGGTACGGAATTCGATGCCTTGGCGGCCTGCTGCGACGTCACCCTGGTCGACGCCGCCGGCGCGGCGGTGGTTGAAATGGTCGGAGTGCGCCTGGTCCGTCGGCCCGACGAACAACCACTGAGCCTGAGCTTCGAGCCCATGGTCCGCACTGCTGGAGTCGACGATGCGTCCTGAACCGATCGCCGTCGTCGGCCGGGGCTGTGTGCTGCCCGGCGCTTTCGACCCGGACCTCTTCTGGGACAATGTGTCCGCGGGCCAGATCAACCTGACCCACGTCGCGCCTGGCCGCCGGCGACTACCGTCGTCCAGCCCTGCCTGTAGCCCCGATGCCGATGGATCCGACATCGGCGGGTACGTCGAAGGGTTCGACTCCGCCTATCGGTCGGCTCTCACGGAGCAGGCGTTCCGGGAGATCATCGATCCTACTGCTGTGCCCCGCGCTAGCCTTGGCGGAGCAGGACTAGATGCCCTCGATCCCCTGTTTCGGTGGATCGTCTACGCCGCTGCGGCCGCATTGCGCGAGTCCGGCCGGTCGCGGTCGCGGACACGAGCCGGACTCGTCCTCGGTAATCTTTCGTACCCGTCGACCGGACTGGCCTCCTTCGCCGAGCAGATTTGGCTGGCGGACCAGGACCGCGGGGTGCGCGACCGGCTCGGCCGGTCGTCTGGCGGGCAGCGGGCAGGCGCGGCCGACAGGTTCATGTCCGGCCTGCCGGCCCACCTGGCCGCGCGAATTCTGAGGCTCGGGCTCGGAGGGTTCGCTCTGGACGCCGCCTGCGCCTCGTCCTTGTACGCGATTAAGCTGGCCTGCGATGCGCTGATAGACCGGCGTGCCGACCTGATGCTTGCGGGCGGGGCCAACCGGGCCGACGAGTTGTTCCTGCGTGACGCCTTCGATGCCCTGTCGGCGAGGAGCCGCAGCGGGCGCAGCATGCCTTTCCATCGGCAGGCCGACGGGCTGGTGCCGGGTGAGGGCGCGACGTTCGTGGCCCTGATGCGCCTTGCCGACGCCATCGCTGCAGATGCGCCAATCCTGGGGGTAATCCGCGCGGTCGGGCTGTCCAACGACGGGCGCGACAGCGGTCTGCTTGCGCCGTCCAAGGACGGACAGGCACGGGCGATGCGGGCGGCATACGCGGCCGCCGGGGTGCCGCCGGAGACTGTTGGTCTGCTCGAATGTCATGCGACCGGAACCCCGCTCGGTGACCTGACTGAGGTGCGCAGCTCCAGCCGAATCTTCGCGGGTGCCCAAGATCTTGCAGTCGGGTCTGTGAAGGCGAACGTCGGCCACCTGCTGACCGCAGCCGGCGGAGCCGGCCTGCTGAAGGTTTTGGGTGCCCTGCGGGCCGGCGTGCGGCCTGCGTCGCCCAGCGTCGATGACCCGCTTCCCGAGCTGATCGGTTCGCCACTGCGGCTGCTCACGGAACCCGCGGACTGGGCGGGACCACGCCGGGCCGCGGTGAGTGCGTTCGGCTTCGGCGGCGCGAACGCTCATCTCGTGATCGATGCCTGGACCGGCGACGACGCGAGCGCAGTTGCCCCTCCGCCCCGGCCCCGCGCGGAACCGGCAAGTGCGGCTGCCCCCACGCCGATCGCGGTCGTCGCGGTACAGGTCGCCGCCGCCGATGACCTGGCCGGCGATGACCTGTGGCGGACGGTCATGAGTGGCACCAGCCGGATCGCCGCCCGGTCGACGATCGCTGTGGACAATGATGGACTCTGTTTCCCTCCCATCGACCTGGCGCAAGCGCATGCGCAGCAGCTGCTCGTCTTGCAGACCGCACGTGACGCCGTCGCCGGGATCGAGCTGTCTGCCGACCGGACTACCGTGCTGATCGGGATGGGCTGCGACCCCGAGGTGGCCCGCCCGGTGCTGCACAGAAGGATCGCCGCGTACCCGGACCTTCGCGACGACACGGCGGAGCCCAGCGGCGACCGGACCGGTATGGTGCACACCCCAGCGAGTGTCGTCGGCAGCATGCCCAATCTGGTGGCGAACCGAATCAATGCACAGCTCGGCCTCACCGGCCCTGGCTTCACGATCAGTGCAGAAGAAGGATCGGGCCTGGTGGCTCTGCAGCTCGCCGTCCGCTCCCTGCGCGCCGGGGAGAGCGACGCCGCCGTCGTAGGAGCGGTCGATCTGAGCCGGGAAAAGGTCCACCAGGCCGCACTCGCCGAACTCGGCCTGTCGGACACCCCCGGAGACGCCGCGGTCGTAGTCGTCCTCGAGCGTCTGGCCAACGCCCGCGCCGCTGGCAGGCGAGTGCTCGCGATCCTCGACGACGCCGTGGATGTCATGGCCGCCCCGCCCGTCGATGCTGTACTGCCGGATCTCACTGTGGGGGATGCCACCGCAGTCACAGCGGGGACTGTACATCTGGACCCGAGTGCATTGTTCGGCCGTGCGCACGCCGCCAGCGGTCTGCTGGCGTTCGCGGTGGCGACATTGGCGGCGGCACACCATGCTGCACCGCAGTCCGGGAGTCCAGCCGTGCCGCTGCCTGATCCACCGGTAGTCGAGGCCGGAGTCCTCACTCTGGGCGGGACACCGGCCCGGGTGCGGCTACGCGCCGCAGACCCGGTTGCTTTCCTCACTTCACCGGTTCGAACGGCCACTATGTATTCCGGCCGGGATCGGGCGGAGGTGGCGGACGCACTCGCCGCGGGTCGAACCTCGGCCGATGGCCCGGCCCGTTTGGTCGTGCTCGCCGCGGACGCCGAAGAACGCACGGTCCGGGAAGCGGCGGCCAGCCGCTGGCTCGAATCGGGCGGCAGGAGACCCGACGGAGTGGTGCTGCGCGAGCGACCGATCACCGGGGACATGGCGTTCGTCTTTTCCGGCGGGTCGATGGCCTACCCCGGGATGGGACGGGAACTCATGCTCGCCTTCCCCGACCTACTGGACACCATCCGCGGACGCTGCGGCCCCCTGGCCGGGCTCGTCGGATGGGCACATGATCCGCGGGATCCGCGGCCGCGAAACGCCCTCCACCAGGTATGGGGCGCTGCCGTCCTAGCGCAACTGCACGCCGAGATCACGACAACCGTCCTCGGCCTGCGCCCGGATGCGGCCATCGGGTATTCCTCGGGCGAGCTGAGCGCCCTGGCGGCACTCGGCGCCTGGCCCGATATCACCGGGTTGACCGCGTTATCCGATGCCGATCCGGACGCGTTCGGTCGGGCTGTGGCCGACGAGCTCGCGATCGTCCAGGCCGCCTGGCGCGAGGCCGGGATCGAGGGCGGCGCCTGGCAGACCCACCTCGTCGACGCCTCCGCCGACCGAATTCGAGCGGCGCTGGTGGGCGAACCCGCGGTGCACCTCATGGTGATCAACGCGCCCGACTCGTGCGTGATCGGCGGCGAAGCCAGTGCCTGCGCACGGGTGCTGGCGCGACTCGACGGAGTGCCGCACCTGCCGATTCCATACGACATACCCGCTCACGTACCCGAACTCGCCGCCGCCCGTCCAGAATGGAAGCAGCTCTACAGGCTGCCGACGAACGCGCACACCGGCGTGCGCCACTACACCTGCTCGACTTCGCTGCCGTTCGAGTTGTCGGTGGACACGGTGGCCGACGCGGTGACCCGGCAGCAACTCGGGCCGATCGACTTCGCCGCCACGATCGAGCGAGCATGGGCCGACGGTGTCCGGATTTTCATCGAGCACGGCCCCCGCGGGCTTTGCTCGGCATGGATCAGGCGCACCCTGGGTTCGCGAGAGCACATGGTGGTCACTCTCGACGCGCCCGACGGGCGGGACGTGGACGCCCTGCAGCGCGCTGCCGCCGAGCTACTGGCCGCCGGCGTGCCCCTCGACATCGACGCGTTGGCGATCCGGATGCAGACTTCGGCCCCCACCAACCGCCCGGAGGTGGGGCAGTATCTGAACTTTCCCGCTCGTTGCCCCAAAGTACAGGTCCGGACCACCACTGCAGCGCCCGGTCCAAGTACCACCGCGTCGCCGGTCGGCGCGAGTTCCGTAGCAGCATCTTCATGGGGCCCGGCCACATCCGCACCCGGCGAAGTCGTCCTTGGAGACTCGACCACCTCGGTGCGGATTGCTGATCGATCTGCGGCCAGTGCCCTTGGAGACTTGCAGGTGATGGAACCGGCACCGGTCCGGGCGGATGCGCCCGCACGCGCGGCGTGCCGGGACGGTGCTGCCGCAGCGGAGCACTGGCACGAATCGACGAGTCCGGAGCCCCTGCAACGCCGACTACAGCACGAGTCCTCCCCATCAGCCATCGGCGCTGGTCCCGCTATGACCACCATAGCGGACCACCACAGGACACGTTCCGACGCGCTTGGGGGCCTGATCGCCGAGCAAGTCCGGTTGGCTGGCGAGGCACACCGGTCATGGCTCGTCCAGTTCATGGAGACATACCAGGAGTTTCTAGACACCCGTCGCCGGGGCGCTGAGCTGCTTATGGGGGCAGTGCAGGCAGAGGTAAATCGCGGAGACGACGAGAATGTGGGATCGGCCACGGCCCGGCTACCCGTTACAGAGACGGAAGGCCATCCTCGGCAAATGTCCAGCTCGATCCGGCACGAGCTACCAGTCACCAGGGCGGTAACGGAGCGCCCCGGCTCGAGCCCGGTGGGCATGCTCCTTCCGACCAGATCTACGCCCTGCGGTCCAGCCTTCGACCGGGCGCAGCTGGAAGCATTGGCCTCCAGTTCGATCGCGGCCGTACTCGGCGCCGACTACGTGGGATTGGACGACTATCCGCGGGTCATCCGCATGCCGAGCCCGCCACTGCTGCTGGCGGACAGGGTCACCGGGATCGACGCCGTCCCAGGGGGGTTGGACAGCGGTGTGATCTGGACCGAGACAGATGTCCCGCTCGACGTCTGGTACCTGGATCCGGCGGGCCGGATGCCCGCCGGGATCGCCGCGGAGGCCGGTCAGGCCAGCCTACTGCTGCTGACCTGGCTCGGCGCTGACCACCTCGCTCAGGGAGCGCGGGTGTACCGCCTGCTCGGCTGTGAGGTGACCTTCCATGGGGAGTTGCCGCGACCAGGGGAGACGTTGCGCTACCAAATCCACATCGATGGCCGGGAGCCCTTCGGCGCCATCCCACTGTTTCGCTTTCACAGCGAGTGCTTCGTCGGAGACGAACTGCGACTGACCATCACTCAGGGTCGGGCTGGCTTGTTCACCGACGCGGAGTTGGCCGATGGGCGAGGTCTGTCCTGGCGACCGGACGAGGTAGCGCCGTCCCCGGGCGGAGTGGTCGATCCACCCGCCATCACGTGCGGTCGGCGTGCGTTCACCGCTGAGGAGGTGGCGGCATTCGCCGACGGCCGCCCCGCCGACTGCTTCGGGACCGGGTGGGAACTGACCCGCAGCCATGTCCGGACGCCGCGGATCGCGGCAGGCCGGGGCGGCCTCCTGCACGAGGTCCCGGTGTTCGATCCCGAGGGCGGGCCGTGGGGCCGCGGTTATCTCCGCGGCGAGCTGTTTGTCACCGCGCAGGACTGGTTCTTCGCGGCGCATTTTCCCGGAGATCCGTGCATGCCCGGCACCCTGATGTCCGAGGGGTGCTTCCAGGCAATGGCGTTCTACCTGGCTGCCGCCGGATTCACGGTCGGCCGGGACGGCTGGCGCTTCGAGCCAGTGACCGGCACACCGTTCCCGATGCAGTACCGGGGCCAGGTGCTCCCGACCAGTTCCGGGATGATCTATGAGGTCTTCGTGGTGGAGTTGATCGCGGGGCCGCAGCCCACGCTGATCGCCGATGTTTTGTGCACGGTGGATGGGATCAAGGCCTGTCACGGCCGCAGGCTCGGCCTGCGCCTAGTGCCCGACTGGCCGCTCATCCACTGGCAGCAGCTGACCCCACCCGACCTACAGCGAACCGGCGCTCCGGTTGCACTAGAGCGTCTCGCGGGGCTGTCCGGCCACACCGATGCCACCCTGGCCGCCCGAGCCGGGAACTTCGCCTTCGATTACAAAGCCCTGCTCGGCTGCGCTTGGGGCAAGCCCAGCGAGGCGTTCGGCCCGCCGTACGCGGCATTCGACAGCCACCGGCACATAGCACGCCTACCAGCGCCACCGTTCCATTTCATGAGCCGGGTGACTGAGCTGGAAGGGCAGGCGTGGGAACTGCGACCGGGTTCCGGCGCGGTGGTCGAATACGACGTGCCCGCCGAGGTTTGGTACTTCGAGCAGAACGACTATCCGGTTACTCCCCTGGCCGTCGTCATGGAGGTGGCGCTGCAAGCCAGTGGCTGGTTGGCCGCCTACGTGGGCAGCGCCTTGAACAGCGAAACCGACCTACACTTCCGCAATCTCGGCGGCACAGCGATGATCGACGCCGAGATTCATCCTGGCGACTTGGTCGTCACCCGGACTCGGCTGACCAACGTGGTCGATGACGGCCGGACCATTATTGAGGACTTTGCCACCGAATGCCTGATCGACGGAGTCCGCGTGGTCACTCTCACCACTACCTTCGGGTTCTTCCCAGCAGACGCTTTCACGGACCAGGTCGGGATCCCTGCGACCCCCGAGGAGAGCCGGTGGCGCACCCTGGACTCGGCATTTGCCGCCGACCTTACCTCCCGACCGGACCGCTGGTTCGGGTCCGCTCCCCGCCTACCCGGTCCCATGTTGACCATGATCGACAGGATCACCGGCTACTGGCCCGATGGCGGCGCGGCCGGGCTCGGACGGCTGCGCGCGGTGAAGGATGTCGACCCCGGTGAGTGGTTCTTCAAGGCACATTTCTTCCAGGACCCGGTTCAGCCAGGCTCGCTCGGGGTGCAGGCGTTGTGCCAGCTGATTCAGTTCTATGTCGTCGAGGCGGGCCTGTCAGCCGGGTTGCGTCGGCCGCGGTTCCGGCTCGCGGTGCGCGGACAGCCGCTGATCTGGAAATACCGCGGCCAGGTCACGCCGCTCACCCGGACGGTGACGCTCGAGGTCGAGATAGTCGAGATCACCGCCGACGACGCCGGTCCGTGGGTGGTGGCCGAGGGCTGGCTGTGGGCTGATGACGTCCGCATCTACCACGTGCCGCGCTTCACGGTCGGACTTACGGAGGCCGACGACTACTTGTCCGGAGATGTCTCGTGAGCGAGCACCTCGTGGCACTGGCAAAACCCTACTGGTATTTCCACAACCGGCACGCACATGCGCCTCGAGCCGGTACTTAGGAGGGCAGTGATGGTCAATCTGACCGAACTCGAGCAACGGGCGATCGATGCGCCCATCAACCTATCCGACGGCCACCCGCGGCAGGAGCTGACCGGGGAGCAGCGCAAGCTCGTGCTGCGCTTCCCGGAGATCTTCGAGGCCGCTCGCGAGGAACCCTTCGCGGACGTGGAACGCGCCGCGCACGTCGAGTTTCTCCGAATGCTCGGCCAGCCTTCGGCCCCAGTCGATGCCGGGCGCGTGTTCAGTGTCTATTCCTCCTCGGTCGCCACGATGGTGGTCGGGGCGGTGCTGGCCGATCGTGGCGACACCGTGGCCTTGCTGCATCCGACCTTCGACAACATCCACGATCTGCTGGTGCGGGCCACCCGTCTGGTCCCGGTATCCGAGGCGGAGTGCACAGCTGCGGACCTCCGCGCACCCCGGCGGATGGGCGCACGTTGTCTGTTCGTCACCACTCCGAATAACCCAACAGGCTGGTTTCTGGACCGCGACGGCTTTCAGCGGCTGGCCGCGGAGTGCGCCGAGACGGGCATGGTGCTGTGTGTCGACTCGTCCTTCCGCGGGTTCGATACACGTGCCCAGTTCGATCATTACGAGATCCTGCACCGGACCGGCGTCTCGTACATCCTCATCGAGGATACCGGCAAGCTGTGGCCGGTCGCCGAGCTCAAGCTCGGCTTTCTCGTGGTGAGCGAGGACCTGCGTCCGGCAGTCGAACATGTTCTCAGCGATGTCCTGCTGACGGTTTCGCCGTTCCTGCTCAAGATCATCGAAGCATTGTCGGCAGAAGGCCGGGACAAGGGGCTCGACGAACTGCACACGTTGATCGCGGCCAACCGCCAGGTGGTAGCGCAGGCGGTGGCGGGTCTGCCAGGGATCCGCCTCGCTGACGGCGCCGGACGGGTGAGCGTCAGCAGGCTGAGGTTCGACACGCCGCGACAAGCGGAAGCCGCCCGCCTGGGATTGCAGGAACTCGGGGTCCACGTTCTGCCATGCCAACAGTTCCACTGGGCCCGCCCGCAAGAGGGCGCGACTCTGGTGCGGCTCGCTCTGGCCCGCGACACCGCGACCGTTGCCGACGCGATGAAGCGGTTGACCGGTTTTTGCGGCGCCACGGACTGGGCACGCCGATGAGGAGGGCAGTACACGCGGATTTCGCCAAGTCGGCGGCGACTAGCTTATCCCGAACGACCCTGGTGCCGCAGTTGCTCGACCGGATCGCAGCGACCGCACCTAACGTAATCGCGGTCGAGGACGTCACTGGCACCCTCACCTGGGCTGAACTCGCCGGGCGCGTCGACCACTTGGCCAACCGGCTCGTGTCGGCCGGGGTACAACCGGGCGATCCGGTCGGGGTGATCCTCGACCGTCGGGGCGCTCTGCTGGTCGCGGCGCTGGCCGTCATACGGATCGGCGCGGTGTACGTCCCCGTCGACCCGGCGTATCCAGCAGCACGTATTTCCTACGTCACCGTGGATGCCGGCCTGAAACTGCTGATCACCGATCAAGATCGGATGCCGCAGGGTCTCGACGTGCGAGCGATCCGGCCGGACGGCGGTTCGGCGCAAGGGTGCCTGCGACCGGCTAGGATCTATCCGGACAACCTGGCCTGCGTGATCTACACGTCCGGGTCGACCGGGCAGCCGAAGGGTGTGATGATCACCCATCGGGCGCTGTCCAACCTGGTTTTCGCCGCCAACGCGGAGTTCGGCCTCGGCCCTGGGGACCGCTTCCTCATGCTCGCCTCGTCGGCCTTCTCGGGTTCCCTGGAGGAACTTTTCCCCCCACTCCTGCACGGTGTGACCTGTGTTTTCCCGCCAGACCGGATGGCGTTGTCGTCCGTACGCGCTCTGCTGCGATTCGTCACGTCCGAGTCGATCACGTTGCTGGAGCTGCAACCACACCAGTGGCATCTGCTCGTGTCACACGTGACCGAGACAGGAGACGTGCTGCCGCCGTCGCTGCGTATGGTCGTGGTGGGCGGCGACCGCGCGCAGGCACAGGCCGCGCGGCTGTGGGACCGGTTGGGCGCAACACTCGTGCATGTTTACGGTCCCACCGAGTCGACCGCCACGGCGACGTATTGGACCGTCCCACCGGGCAGGATGCCAGCGGATGGGATGCTCTCGCTCGGTGACCCGATCCCAGGGGTTCGCGTGTATGTCGTGGATCCTGAATTGCGGCTGGCTCCGCCCGGTGTGGTGGGGGAGCTGCTGATCGGCGGGGATGCACTCGCCCGTGGTTATCTGTGTCGGCCTGCTGCAACTGCGGAGAGGTTCGTGCCGGATCCGTTCTCCGGCGTCCTGGGGGCGATCTTGTACCGCACTGGCGATCTCGCCCGCCGGCTCCCAGACGGGCGGCTACAGTTCGTCGACCGGGCCGACCAGCAGGTCAAGGTGCGCGGATACCGCGTCGAGCCGGCTGAGGTCGAGGCCGCCCTGGATGAACATCCGCTGGTGCGTCAGGCACTGGTGGTGCCCTGGCAGGACCCAACCGGAGAGCGCCGCCTGGTCGGTTATGTGAGCGCCGACCCTGGCGCACTGAACCAGTCCGGCCTGCGCGAGTTCGCCGCATCACGGCTGCCCACGCACTTGGTCCCCTCGATGTTCGTGGTGGTGGACGAGTTCCCTGTCACCGCCCACGGCAAGATTGATCGTACGGCCTTGCCGCCGCCGCGACCGTCCCCGATGAATGACAGGGCCCCGGTGAATCACACGGCACCGACCGATCCGCTGGAGCGGGAGCTTTGCGCGCTGGCGGCCGAGCTGCTCAGGACCCCCACGGTCGGTGTTGAGGATGATTTCCTCGACCTGGGCGGCGATTCCCTGTTCATCATGCGCCTGATCAGCGAACTCGAGCTGCGCCACGGCGTGCATATCGAGTTCGCCGAGGCGTTCGCAGACCGCAGTGTACGCCGAATCGCCGCCCGGGCGCGCCGCTCACCGACGGCCGATCCCTGGTGCTGACCACCTTGGCGCCATCGGAACCGGAGAGGAAAAACGTGGAGGTTCGTCCGCTGTCGTGCAGCCAGGAGCTGATGCTCGGATTCGGCGCCGAGGACGGGTTCAGTCCCGCGACCTGGAACCACCAGATTCTCATGGACGTGATCGACTACGAGGACGCGCATCTGCTCGACACGCTGCGGGCACTGTGGCTTCGGCATGAGATTCTGCGCAGCCGAATAGATGTCCGCCACGGCCGGCACTGCCAGGTCGTAGCGCCACCTGGCGAGGCCTTGCCGCATCGGCTCGTCGGTCCCGGCGACCCGGCGGTGATCGCGGCACAAGAGCTGGCCGCGCCCTTCGATCTGCGGGGCGGCCCGCTGTTCCGCAATGTTGCGATCCCCCTGCCCGGCGGTTCGGTCCGGCTCGTCCTCACCGTGAATCACCTCATCTCCGACCGGGAATCGGAGGTCATGCTGGCGGAGGAACTGTCGGCGCACTACGAACACGCTGGCAACGCACCCTCGCGGGAACCGGCGCCGCATCAGTACGGTGAGTTCGCCCGCTGGCAGCGTGCCGAACTTGCCCGCTACATAAGGAATCCGGACGACGCCCAGGCCTGGCGGGATCACGAGGCAGCGGTCGCGGCACTGGGAGCCGTGCACGGCGCCGAGGCTCGCGGACCGGTATTGCACACCGACCCGATCCAGGAAGAGATCGAGCTGCGCTTCACGCGGCGGGACTCGACAGTGCTCACCGAATACTGCCGTGAACATGGGGCGACCACGAACGCCCTCATACTGGCTGCGCTGTGCACCGCGCTGTCGGCCCGTCCCGATCTGGGACTCGGCGTCCTGATCGGCGAGAAGACCGTACGCAGCCCCTATCGCTTCGCTCACACCCTGGGCCCGTTTTCGGACCTGTGGCCGATCGACCGCCGGGCGTCTGGCGCGCGGGAGTTCGCCATCTCGCTCGCCGACATCCAGCGGCAGATCCTGCGGGCGATCGATGGCGCACTGCCGTTCCATGTGCTGCTCACGCGGACACCATGGCTGATGCGTGAGCTGCTGCATCCTGCCGGTGGGAGGTGGGTCTTCTACCAGTACTTCGCCGACCCTGCGTGGCGAGGTGACCAGCACACCAGAATCGGCCGCGTCGATTTCCCCGACTCGTTCGGCCGCCAGAGCCAGATCTTCGGCCTCCATATGCAGGTTCGCCACGGCAGTGCGGGACTGTCGGCGCGGCTGTGCCACCGCCTCGACAGTCTCAACCGGCACGATGCCGGGGTTCTCGTCGACCGCATCCGCAACGTCATCTCCCATGCCACAGGCAGGCAGCTCGAGCTGCCCACCATCTCCCTGGTCCCGGCCCAGACGTGAGTGGAGTGATCACGCCGGGACAGCTGGCCGCACACGCACCCGCTGGCCACCACGACATCGCTGACGCGAGATACGGAGGAATACAGTGCACATCGGGATCGATCTCGGCTTCGGGAACCTGCACCAGGATCTGCCCGACCATCGCGTGTATACCGGTGAAGTCCGGCTGGCCACACTCGCTGAACGGCTCGGTTTCGACAGCGTCTGGGCAGTGGAGCACCACTTCTCGGAATACTCGATGTGCCCGGACAACATTCTATTTCTGGCGCACGTGGCAGGCCTGACCGAGCGGATCCGGCTCGGCACCGGCGCGGTCATTCTGCCCTGGCACGATCCGCTTCGCGTCGCCGAACGGATGATCATGCTGGACATCCTGTCCGGCGGCAGGGCACTGCTGGGCGTGGGCCGCGGGCTCGCCCGCACCGAGTACGAGGCGTTCCGGATCCCGATGGGCGAGTCCCGGGACCGGTTCGACGAGGCGGCTCGCATGGTTGCCGACGCATTGAAGACCGGATTCATCGAGGGACACGGTCCCTTCTACCCGCAACCGCGTACCCAGCTGCGCCCGCAGCCTCGCGGCCCGTTCACCGATCGGCTCTACTGCGTTGCCGGATCGCCAGACTCGGCGATTGTCGCGGCCAATCTCGGCGCCCGGCTGCTCAGCGTCGTGATCAAACCCATCACCGAGCACATGGACGTATTCAACACCTACCGAGACGAATTCAGGGCCCGGCACGGGGTAGAGGCGCCGCCGATCATGTGCATGATCAATCTCTACTGCGCGGCCGACGGGCGCCTAGCCCGTGAGCGCGCCCGGGACCACCTCGATCGGCAGTTCCGGGCACATGTGCGGCATTACGAGATGACAGGCGACCATTTCGCTGGGACCGCCGGATACGAACGCTACGCCGAGGCCGCCGCCGAGACGCTGCGCGGCGGCGTCGACGCCCAGGTCGATCGCTACCTGGCGGCCTCCCTGGTGGGAGACCCCGACGAGGTGCTGGCGCGGATCATCCAGCTGGATCGGGCCTTGGGCGGATTCGGTCTGTCGGTGACCCCGTCGTACGGCGGGATGCCCTGCGAGGAGGCCGAACAGAGCCTCGAATTGTTCGGAAAGGAGGTGCTGCCAGCTGCCCGCGGGCTGCGCGAGTGAGCAACTCCGGTCCGCCTCGAGTCCGAGAAAGGAAAGCAAACTCCGAAGCCGCATCAGGTCGGGGCACCAGCCCGGGTTGATCGTGGTCGGCGGTCGTAATCAGGAAGTGGATGGCATTTGTCGACTGTGCGACTGATGAAGATCGACTACACCCGGCTCCCGGTTTGTGTCTTCTGCTGAAGTCTCTCATACGGGGTCTGACCGTCGAGCCCGCCGTGAGGTCGGTGGTAGTTGTAATAGTCTTGCCACTCTTTGAGTTTCGCGTTGAAGACGTTCACGTCGTCGACGACGACACCATCGAGCAGCCGGTAGAACTCCTCGGCATCGATGCGGTGGGAGCGCTCCACCTTCCCGTTCAACCGCGGGGTGCGGGGCTTGATGTAGACGTGCTTGATGCCCTTGTCCAGCACGTGCCAGTGGAAACCGGACTGGAACTCCGCGCCGTTGTCGGTCTGGATGGTCTCGACCGCGAACGGCAGCTGTGAGAGCACGTAGTCGAGGAACTGGATCGCGGTCTTCTGGTTGTTGCGCGGATAGATCTTCAGGATCCGCAGCCGGGTGCAGTCATCGATCGCGGTGAACTGGTAGAACTTCCCGCGCCGCCCGACAGGTTTCGCCGCCGATCCGGTGGTCCCGGCCTTGCCGGGCAGGGGTTCGACGAACTTGACGTTGATCTGCACGTGATGGCCCGGACGCTGCTTTTCGCAGCGTTTCCAGCGGCGATCGTGGCGCTTGTAGCGCTGTGAAGCGGGCAGCCGCCCCATGTCGAGGCGTTTGAGGATGCGCCACACCCCGGACTTGCTGATCTGGATGTCGCGGTAGCGCTGCAGATACATGCGGATCTTCTCCGGCCCGAAGTGGTAGTTCTGGCGCAGATGGATGATCTTCTCGATCACTGCCGCGCGCGTGGTGTTCGGGCTGGTCCGCGGCCGCCGGGACCGGTCTCGCAGCCCGTCGACGCCTTCGGTTTCGTAGCGGCGCAGCCACGTGTAGTAGATCTGCCGACTGGTACCGAAGTACCGGCAGGTCATCGCGACATTGCCAGTGACTTCCTCGACATGACGAAGGACCGCCAGGCGCCGACGCACCTCGCAGTCCATTACAGGCTCACTCACCCGAATCTCCCTAGGGCTCAAGGGATCCGAGTGTCAAGCATCTCCGTCAGTTTTATATTGACAGCATTCGCCCGTTCTTCTGAAGGTCGCTTTGCGATGCCGCGATCCAGGCGGCAATCTGTGCCCGCGAGGTGAACCCCAACTTGGTCAGCAAGTGCTCGACGTGTCTCTCTGCGGTGCGCGGCGAGATCACCAGGCGAGCGGCGATCTCCCTGTTCGTCAGCCCTTCGGCCACCAACTCGGCGACTTGCCGCTCACGTTTCGTCAGTTTGCCGCCGCCAGCTTCTATCGGCGCAGGTGAGAAGTGTTCCCCAAGCGCGTAAGCGATTGCGGCGTCGAAACCGAGCGCGGCGCCTTCCCGCTGGGCGGCGGCATAGGTCTGCTTGCTCATTGCCCGCTGGGCTCGGCGCTCGCACGCTTCTTGGTGGACCTGCAGGTCTGAAACATTGCGGGCGCGGTCCCGACAGACCGGCCGATCTGCTCACCAGCGGCTGTAAACACGACCGCACGCTCGGCATTTTCTGCTTCCGCGGCAATCCACGCCAGTGTTTGTAGGCACATACTCGTGTTCATGCGGTCTTTTTGCTGTCCTGCTGACCCTCAAAGCCTGTGCAAGTAACCGATTCGCCCGTGCGGGGTCGCGGTGCCGCCACAATGCAGTAGCTAGCCAGCACAGCACGTACGACCGATATAACAACTCTCCGTGTTCCTCGGTGATCGCGAGCGCGCGCTCATAGTATTCGATCGCCCTCTCACTGTCATGGCGCAGCTCATACGTGAGCCCTAAGCCTCGGTCCACCGACGGGCTTGTGTCCGTTGGTGTTCGTTGAATGAGAAAAGTGCCCTTCGAACTGGGATGATCACTGTTGTCTAGGCAATGATCGGTCCGGTTCAGAAAGACACTTCGGGTGCAAGTTTCGCATAGGTTCGCCGCGGGGGCAGCGGTGTTCGATGATCAGAATCTGGTGTCGCTGGCCGGGCTGGTGCCGGTGATGCGCCTTGCCGAGCAGACCGGGTTGGGTGAGCTGCTGGCGGAGAAGGTGTCGATCGCCTCGCCGCGGATCAAGTCCGGGGCGGCGAATCCGGGCCCGAAGCTGGCGACACTGATCGCGGAGATGTGCGCGGGCGCGGACAGTATCGACGATGTCGATGTGCTGCGCAGCGGTGGCATGAGCGTGGTGTTCGACCAGGTGTATGCGCCGTCGACGATCGGAACTCTGTTGCGGGAGTTCAGTTTCGGGCATGCCCGGCAGCTGGAATCGGTGTTGGGTGCGCATCTGTCGCGGTTGTCTGAACGGGTCGGGCTGTTGCCCGGTGCTGGCGTGCTGGCGTTCGTGGATATCGACTCGCTGTTGCGGCCGGTGTATGGGTATGCCAAGCAGGGCGCGTCCTACGGGTTCACCAAGATTGCGGGTAAACAGGTTCTGCGCAAAGGGCTTTCGCCGCTGGCAACCACTATCAGCACCGACCTGGCCGCGCCGGTGATCGCCGGGATGAGGCTGTGTGCCGGGAGAGCGGGCTCGGCCAAGGGTGCGGCGCGGATGGTCGCCCAAGCCGTCGCCACCGCCCGCGCGGCCCGAGCCAGCGGTGAGATCCTGGTTCGCGGAGACTCGGCTTACGGCAGCCGGGCGGTGGTTGGTGCCTGTTGCAGCTAGAGATAGTCTCCGAGGCCCAGGAGACCGCAGAGGTCGACGACTTGCTCGCTGACAGTCTGTTCACGGAGCACCGGAGGTGGGGAAGGCTCTGGCGGGGACGGCAGCTGCGGCGGTCGCCATGAGCATGGCGGGGGCGACCCTGGAGGTAGTCGTCGTACTCACCAAGTGCACGGTGCGATCGGTTCCATGTGAAAAGACGTAGTCAATCCAGTCGACCGACAGCGTTTCATACATTATGATTTACTTTTAAATGTATTGTTGGCGTTGAGGAAGACTCCGATGAACAAGTAGGAGGTAGCGGTGCAGTCGACATCGGATGCGAGTGCGGCGGCGTCTCTCGGGGACGGCCGCGCGTGGTGGTTCTTCGATGCACTTGAAGTGACGCATGTGTCCGTCGCGGAAACCAGTGCGCAGCTAACGTTCGGTGAGAGCGTGTCGCCAGACGGAAGTATGCCGCTACGACATGTCCACCCTGAATCAGGATGAGGGTTTTTACGTCTTCAAGAGTGGAATGCTCTTGCATGTAGGCCGTGAGGTGACCAATTTTGGTCCGGCATTTTGCTTCGGCTCCGCGAGGTGGACCTCATACGTTCCAGGTGCCATCGCCGGATGGCCGGGCGAGTCGGATTCTGGTTTGGATCACCGGTCCGTTAGATGATTCTGTACACGATGTTGGAAAGCCTGCAGAAGGGCTCGGCTTCCGACGGAGGAGGAGCACATTACACGCGACTTGGATACCGTGACCAAGGCGGCTGCCAAGCAAGGAGTCATTGTCGTCGGCCCCCGGAATGATTCTGACCGACCTGTCTGAATACCAGTATTGGCGGCACCGCCAAGCTGATGTGGGCTGGTGCGCTGACGGTTGATTCGCCGCGAAAAGCCCAAGTCTGTGATTACACGGAAAGGATTGTAATCCTTCGGCGTAGTAGGCATGCGCTCTGGGTTGCCTGCAATTTTCATGGGAAATAGATAATATGCGCTCCAATTTTTGTTAAAACGCCGCTGATGGCAGGGGGCGTTCGCCATACCTATTCTAGTTCCAGATTTCTCTATGTCGCGCTCGGCTGCAGCAATTCGAGCTGGTCTTCTGATGACTATTGAATTTGCCGAGGTCGATGAGCCAGGAGATTCTGCCCGACATTGGAATGAAGAATGAACAACCTTGTACGCGAACGAGTTGTAGATTTTCTGACCAGCCATAGCGAGGCGGCAGTCGAGAAGTCATTGGCTGCGGCGGATGATGAGATAGGGAAGCATGCCGAGTTGTCGCCGGCGGCGCGTTCGACCTGTCGGCAGAACCTTCATATTCTGATCCTTGACGCTATTGCGAAATTTCAGTGCGACAGGAAAGTCGAAGATATGGATCTGCGGCCCGTGAGCGAAGTCGCGAGAATATACGCCGACGCCGGATTCTCCGACTGCGACATACTGAAGATCGCCGGTTTGATAGTGAGATCCGCTATGGCCTACATGCTAGGTCGGAGTTCGGCAGAAATGGTCGGCGACGTTATTGACTTTGTTTCATACTCACGGAATGCTGTTCAGGTTCTAGAGTACTCTCTCATTTCTAATTATCGGGATACTCTGCTAGAGAAGGGGAGGATTTCATCTGCGAATGAAGTAGTGGGCCGAGCTCTTGTTCAAGGTTACCCTGCTGATTTCTTACTGGCTGAGCTCAACCTACCGAATTTCGTTTCCTGTACCGTAGTAGTGCTTTCTTCGATTCGTTCCGAAAAAGGCCTCCATATTAGACGGCTGTGGCGTAGAGTTGGCGAGGGATTGGAGCGGCCGGATATTCATTGGACGTTTATTGAGGATGGGATCGTGTTGATTCTGACGGATATCGATAACAATGGTATGGCAAGACGGTTGCATCGCCGTATTTGCGAGTCAATGGGTATACAGATTGTATCTGTAGTCGTTTATGAAGCCTCCATCAATCGGATTCCAGAAGCTTTGGAGGATGGCGTGGAATGTATTGAGGTAATTCGAAGGATGAAATATCCTGGGGGTTGCTATGATTCTCGGAGGCTCATGCTCGAAAGGATTGTCTTGAGCGCTGATCCGACTATCCTTGTGAAAGCGAGGAGGATGTTGCAAGCTGTCGTCTCTGACGCGAGCCTAGCTGATACATTGTCTGCATGGATTGCGCACAATGGGCACCGGGCGAGGACGGCTGGAACGCTGAATATTCATCCGCGCACATTGGACTACCGAATCGGTAAAATTCGTACTCTTGCCGAACTTGATCCCACCGACCCATCGACCGTGCCTCTGCTTCGCTGCGCTTCCATCGCCTGGTCGGCAGATTAATAGAGAACGCGAACTGCGATCCGTAGTCGAGTGGATAGCCTGAAGGCTCGCTCGGAAATCGTTCTATAGTAGAATAATTTGTCAGGTCGGCGTGCCGACCTGAGTTTCACCGCTGATCTCGAGACCATGCCGGCTGGATGGCGCGTTTTGGACCAGTCGCTGCGTCGTTTCTGGACGAGGCGTTTTCCTCGCTCGCACGGAAGGATCGTGTGGCGACGGCAGGGATGTATGTGCGCGGGCTGAGGCTGGACGGTCAGCGTAAGTCGATGCAACCGATGGCTCAGTGGTTGCGGACCGGTCACCAGCGGCTGCAGCAGTTCGTCAGCACCTCGCGGACGTGCTGCGGGTGCGGAAGATCTTGTCCCGCAAAGCATGTGAGATAGCCGGTGCCCAGGCTCGGGGCGTTGACGACACCGGGCAGGCCAAGGAAGGCGACGCTTCGCCGTGCGTGGCCCGGCAGTACGTCGTATGCCTTGTCGGCGTGCAGTTTGGCGGGTTTGCGCCGTCGCGGTCCGCTCGGGACTTGATCGCGGGGACGGCTTTGACGAGGGGTTTGAGCGCGTCGGCGTCGTTGGTGTTGGCGGCCGATATCGCCACCGACAGCGGCAGGCCGGCACGGTCGGACATCACGTGGATCTTCGAGCCGGCTTTGCCCCGGTCGACGGGGTTCGGGCCAGTCATGGATCCCCTTTTTTCGCCCTGATCGATGCCCCATCGCAGACCGCGCGTGACCAGTCGATCATGCCTTGACTGCAGAGTTCGTCGAGGACCGCCCGGTGCAGGCGCCGCCACAGCCCGGCCTCGGTCCACGCCGTGAACCGGCGATGCGCGGTGGGCACCGTGACCCCGAACGACGGTGGCAGATACCGCCAAGCGCATCCGCCGGTCAGCACGAACACGATCGCGGTGAACGCCGCCCGATCATCTACCGGCGCAGTGCCCCCACCTTGCGGGCGCGCCTCGAACCGCGGGATCAGCGGTTCGGCCAACGCCCACAACTCATCCGGCACCAGACACCGCGACAGTTCGTCCACCGCAACATGATCACAGGATCAGCCCAAGATCCACGTGAGACACGCTCTTAGCCAAGTGATGTGGATATGTGAGAGGCCGCCGTTGGTGTACGGAAATTGAGCGTTCGTGTCCCACAAACTGAACCGACGGGTCAGGGTGGTGGCCGCATCAATACATCACTCGGACGATCATTTCCGCAACAACGGCGGGCTTCTGACGGCCGACGATGCTGACCGTGTGAGTGAACGATAGTTGGAGTGCACCGTCCGGCAGCTCGGATGCGTCAGAAAGTGTCGAGGTCAGTTGCACTTTCGAACCGACCGGCACCGGTGAGGGATACCGAATCTTGTCGCTGCCGTAGTTGACCGCCAACCTTACGCCGTCGAAGCGATAGATCTGGGCGCTCAGCGTCGGAATCAGCGACAAGGTCAGAAAGCCGTGTGCAATCGGGCCGCCGAATGGGCTCTGCGTGGTCGCTCGTTCGACATCGACATGGATCCATTGACGGTCACCAGTGGCCTCGGCGAACCGATTCACTCGATCCTGCGTTATCGTCAGCCACTCGCTGTGGCCCAGCTCGGTGCCGACCGCTACCAAAACCTCTGTTGCTGAACGGAATACCCTCATCGCTCCTGCCTCAATTCCAACGGATCGCGTCTGACCAGGAAGTATCCCGGGTGTGCTGACCCCCATGGATACAATGATCTGAAATATGATGTTATTGTGCAATGTGTGAATTTGCACAAGGGTGCGCGAAGGACGTTCGACGTGACAGAGTTGCATGGCGCCGAGCCGGAAGGGGGAGGCCCCAATCCTTTCCCGACTCCAGGGGCGGAGTACCGCCATCGGCTGGCCCGAGGTGAGTTCGCCCTGCCCGCATGCGGTGACTGTGAGCGGGTTCACTACCCGCCTCGGGTCCTCTGCCCATACTGCGGCGCCACTGCGCTGAGCTGGCGGCAGTTGAGCGGCTTGGGCACCGTCTACTCGGCGTCGGTTCTGGTCCCGCGAGAGGGGGAGTCCTACTGCGTGGCCCTCATCGATCTTGATGAGGGCCCGCGCCTGATGAGCAATGTGGTTGGAGTCAGCCCGAGTGGCGTCGAGATCGGAGATCGCGTTCGTGTCGTGATCGCCGAGGCCGGCGACGAGATGGTTCCGATGTTCAGGCAGGAGCGGCGGTGATAAGCATGCGGGAAGAGGCGGTTCTACGTGGTTCGACCGCCGTGGTCGGCGTCGCCGAATCGGACCTGGGTGAGGTCGGGCCGGGGGTTTCGTCGCTCGATCTCGTTGGTCAGGCGACGACCCGGGCATTGGCGGACGCGGGTCTCGCCCTGAGCGATATCGATGGTCTGTTCTGCCACTCTGCGTTCGTGCAGATGCCCGTTGTGGCCACCGCTGAATACCTCGGGATCAGGCCCCGGTACTCGGACTCAACCGCTGTGGGAGGCAGCTCCTTCGTCGCCTACCTGCGGCATGCGACCGCTGCCATCGCGGCCGGTATGTGCGAGGTAGCGCTGATCACTTACGGCAGCATCCAGCGCTCTCACGGCGGTTTGATCACTTCGGGTGCGGCGCTGGAAAAGTCGTACGAGGCGGCGTTTCGCCCGCGGCTGCCCGCCACCGCGTATGCATTGGCCGCGGCCCGCCATATGCACGAGTTCGGCACGACCCGTGAACAGCTTGCGGAAGTGGCGGTGGCTGCGCGCGAATGGGCGAGGCTCAACCCGGTCGCTTTCGCCCGGGACGAGCTGACGATCGAGGACGTACTCGGCTCTCGGATGGTCTCGAGTCCGCTCACGATCAGAGACTGCTGTCTGGTCACGGACGGTGGCGGCGCGGTCATCGTGACGTCTGCTGCGCGGGCGAAGTCGCTTCGCAAACCTCCGGTGTATCTGCTGGGTTCGGGTGAAGCGCATTGGCATAAGGATATCTTCCAAATGCCCGATCTCACCAGGACCGCCGCGATCGAATCCGGCTCGCGGGCATACGAAGTCGCCGGCATCAGGCCCAGCGAGATAGATGTCGTCGAAGTATATGACGCCTTCACGATCAACACCCTGGTGTTCCTCGAGGATCTGGGGTTCTGCGAGAAGGGCGAAGGCGGACGCTTTATCGAAGGCGGTGGAATCGCACCCGGCGGCCGGCTGCCCGTCAACACCAATGGCGGTGGACTGTCCTACTGCCATCCGGGTATGTACGGCGTCTTCCTGATCGTCGAAGCTGTCCGGCAGATTCGCGGCGAGTGCGGTGAACGTCAGGTGCCCAACTGCCGCACCGCACTGGTGCACGGGAATGGCGGCACTCTTTCGTCCCAGGTCAGTGCGGTGCTCGGAGATGAATCGACCCTCTGAGGGCGGAAGCGAGAAGCAAAGGAGTTCGAATTGACAACACGACGTCTCGAAGGACGCACGGCGGTGGTAACCGGCGCTGGCCAGGGTATCGGCCGTGCCGTTGCTCTGCGCTACGCCGCTGAGGGAGCAAAAGTCGCCGTCGTCGACCTCAATGCCGCTACGTCCGAATCGGTGGCTCGCGAGATCGACGATGCGGGTGGTACGGCCATCGCGGTGGCGTGCGACGTAGGAAACCGTGAAGAGGTTTTCGCGGCGGCTCGACGCGCGGGTGCGGAATTGGGCCCGATCAGCATCCTCGTGAGCAACGCTGGCGTTACGCGGCCAGCGTTGTTGTGGAAGATGACCGACGAGCAGTGGGATACGGTTTTGCGTGTCCATCTCACGGGGAGTTTCTATTGGCTCCAGGCGGTCTCGGCGCAGATGCGGGAGAACCGTCACGGGAACATCATCTTCACGACCTCGGATGCGGGCATCGTCGGTACCGTCGGTCAAATCAACTACGCGGCGGCGAAGGCCGGTTTGCTGGGAATGACGCGCGCTGCGGCACGTGAACTCGCGCCGTATGACATCGTGGTGAATGCCGTGGCGCCATCGGCGGCGACGGCGATGACCGAAACGATTCGGACCGATCCGCGTTTCAAGGACAAATATCTCGACGAATTCCTCCTCAAACGTTGGGCGGAGCCGGAGGAGATCGCCTCCGTCTATGCCTTCCTTGCATCGAGCGAGGCGAACTTCCTGACCGGCCAGACCTTTGCGCCCGGTGGTGGCCGAGTGATGGTGCGATGAGTCGATCCCGATCGGGGGCCGACCCGACTGCATGCCGGTCAGGCAGGAACCACGCTTCCCGAGGAATTTCGGCGACCGTTGTCTACAGGCGGCCGTGACAGCCCCATACGGGCGTAGAGGGTGATTGCAGAGGAAGTGCTCGCTCGGTCATGCGGCTGGACGCTCATCTGGTCTGAGATCGCCCGAAGGCTCGAATTGCTGAGATTCGCGAGCTTTCACTGGCGCGAGCGAGCAATTCGGTCGGCTATCGGTGCATTCCAAACCTATGCGCGAGCACCTCGGCGCGGCCGTGCAGGCCACGGCAGATGCGGCCTGCCGACTCGGCACCTTCCATGATCCGAGCATCCGCTGCTCGATCGCCACCGGGCGGTGGCGATGGGGTTGGGGCGGGTTCGCGGAATGGGCCGTCAGCAAGATTCCCGCAACCGTGTGCGCAGATAACGATGCTGTTCAGCATGGTTTTCAGCGTCGCAAATAAGTGATATAAACTATTACATTAGATTTATAACCAATGGTACGTTCAGGATGCTGTGCACGCGCAAGGCCGGACCGGTGAGGAGGTCTGCCTCTGCCGATGCCACCACCTGTTGTTCCCGGACTCGACGGTTGTCGATCCGACTGTGCGAGGAGGCGCTGAATGGCCTACGTGATCACTCAGCCGTGCTGCAATGACGCTTCTTGTGTTGCCGTATGCCCGGTCAACTGCATCCATCCGACTCCCGATGAACCGGGCTACGCATCAGCCGAGATGCTTTACATCGATCCCGACAGCTGCATCGATTGTGGGTCTTGCGTTGCAGCATGCCCGGTGGACGCCGTCGTCGCCGACTACGAGGTCACCGAAAAGACTGAACGCTATCTGGAGATCAACGCTCGGTACTACGCCGACCCCGCGAATCAGGGAACCTCCAGGTTCGGCCAATCGACGAATACGCTGCTCGAAGTGCCGCCTCGCCCCGGCCCGCTTCGGGTGGCGATAGTCGGATCCGGCCCATCGGCGTTCTATGCGGCGGAAGCGCTTCTGCTGCGCAAGGATGTGGACGCCGAAGTCCATATGTTCGAGCGGCTACCTGTTCCGTGGGGGCTGGCGCGCTTCGGGATCGCCCCCGATCATCAGGGTACGAAGGCGGTGACGCAGTTGTTCGCGCGCACGGCGACGCGCCGTGGACTGGATATCCATCTGAATGTCGAGGTGGGAAAGCACATCACCCACGAGGAACTGCTCACCCACCACCACGCGGTGATCTATGCGGTAGGCGCGTTGAGCGACAGAAAGCTCGGAGTACCCGGTGAAGATCTGCCCGGAAGTCATTCCGCGACCGACTTCGTCGCCTGGTACAACGGCCACCCAGACTTCGCCGATCGAACCTTCGATCTGGACGTGAAGCGCGCGGTGATCGTCGGAAACGGCAATGTCGCGCTCGACGTTGCCCGCATCCTTGTCAGCAATGTCGACGATCTGGCCCGGACCGACATTGCGGACCATGCGTTGGAAGCGCTCGCCGCCAGCAAGATCGAAGAGGTGGTCGTCCTGGGCAGGCGCGGACCTGCGCAGGCGGCGTTCACCACACCTGAACTGCTCGGACTCATCGATGCTTCGGGTTTTGACGTCCTCGTGGAAGCGGAGGAGGTTGAGCCGGATCCCCGTACCGATGCGGTGCTGCGAGCGAATCCACATGCGATGACCGGGCTCAAGG
The DNA here is from genome assembly GCF_050942345.1 of Nocardia pseudovaccinii. Classification (NCBI taxonomy): domain Bacteria; kingdom Bacillati; phylum Actinomycetota; class Actinomycetes; order Mycobacteriales; family Nocardiaceae; genus Nocardia; species Nocardia pseudovaccinii. Next base: position 6,537,974 of record NZ_CP192074.1, on the reverse strand, counting down.
TCGACGTTGTGCGGGAGCTCGCAACCAGGCCGTCGACCGGTGCGGATAGGCGCGTCGTACTGCGGTTTTCGACATCGCCGGTCGAGATCCTGGGTGACGAACGGGTGCATGGAATTCGCCTCGCACGCAATGAGGTAGTAGCGGCCGATGACGGGACGCTGGTGGCACGCGCGACCGGTACGGCCGAATCCATCGACTGCGGGTTGGTGCTGCGGTCGATCGGATTCCGGGGAGAGCCGCTGCCAGGCATACCGTTCGACGAAGCCCGCGGCACCCTGCCCAACGATCGAGGGCGAGTAATGCAGCCCAGCGGGGAGCCGCTCGTCGGCGTGTATACATCGGGTTGGATCAAGCGTGGCCCGTCCGGCGTCGTCGGCACAAACAAGAAGTGCGCAGAGGAAACCGTTCAGGCATTGCTCGAGGATTACGTGCAGGGCCGTTTGGCCGCGCCGGCCGGCGGCGCTGATGACCTCCGCGCGCTCATCTCGGGGCGTCAGCCGGAAGCGATCGACTATGCCGGCTGGGAGGCGATCGATCGTCATGAGCGTGCCTCGGCCAAGGCCCTCGGGCGTCCGAGGATCAAACTTGTGACAATTGACGAGATGCTTCGAGTGGTCAACCGCGCGAAGACCGACGGATAGCACGCACAAAGTCCGGCATGAACCGATCTCATCTCAATGGAACGGGATCCAGTGACGCCACTTGTGGATGCGCTGACCGGGCGTGGTCGGTGGCGGTGTGGTTATGTGTAGAACGAGATGAGCAGTTCACAGGTGCGTGACCCGTGGGCAACCGCTGCGGCCCGGGCCCCCTCGGGATCGCGCCGGCGAATAGCGTCCGTGATCATCTGGTGTTCATTGTTCGAGGCCGCGAGCAGCGGACGTCTGTCCTTCGGGAAGAGCAGCGAGAGCGCGTGGACTATTTCCCCGAACTCGATCTGCAGCTTCGCCTCCGAGGCCGCGAGCCTGCTCGATCGGGACGCGGTCGCGATCTGGACATGGAATGCGGCGTCCAACTGGCGATAGGACGGCAACGCCTGCGATTCGCTCATAGTCGCCGCCAGTTTCTCGATCTGAAGAAGCTCCTCGGTGGATGCGCGTTCGGCGGCCAATGCGGTCGCCTCACCGGCGATCGCATTGCGGAAGTCGGTGTAGTCGATGAGGAACCTCGGTGTCAGCGACTTCAATCGCTTCCGTGCTTCCCCGACGGAGGGCCAGGCGCGGGTTTGCTTGACGAACGTTCCACCGCCCCTTCCGCGCCGGGTCTCGAGGAGCCCTGACTGACGGAGGGTTGCGAGAGCTTCACGAAGGGTCAGTGGCGAGATGCCGAGCATCTCGGATAGCTGGGACTCGCGGGGAAGCCGCTCTCCGGGCTTCAGCAATCCGATCTTGATCCCGTCTGCCAGACGCCGGACGGTCTGATGTGCGAGCCCTTCTCCACCGATCGGTGCGAAGATGACCTCACGGATCACGGGCCAGCCTGCGATGTCGACGTCGTCGCCATCCGACGCGATCAGTCCGCTGCCTTCCGTCGCGGGAGCGGCGGCCAGCATTGCCCAACCGTCGTCGGAGTCGGAACCAGTCCTCTTCGCAGCAGCTCCGGGATCGCTGAAGATCTTGCTCGTCCGATCGATGTGACTGCTTGCGATCAATCGTGCACGGCGGCGATTCTGCTCACGGATCGCTGTGAGCAGAGCAGTATGGTCGTCGAACAGGACTTCGACATCACGCCGGTGCTGGACAGCCGCTGTCGCCAGGAGAGCCCCGTTCGCCTCCATTTCCACCGCGGTCTGCTCTCGCAGAATCCGGTCGGATCTGGTCGCCGCGGCAATGGTGATGTGCAACAGCGAAGCTTGCCGCAGGTACTCCCGACGGCTAATGGCCTGCTCACAGGCATCGACGCTGCGCGAAATTCTGTCGACGTCCTGGGGTGTCGCGCGTTCCGCTGCCAGCCCGGACGCGTAGGAGGTGACTGCCCTACGGTAGTCGGCGAGATCGAGGAAGTACTTGGCCTCGAAAGCACCCGAGAGTTCTTTCCTGTCCAGCTCGGATGGCTCAGGTGGGTGCTTTACGAATGTACCGCCGTTTCGGCCGCGCCGAGTCTCCAAGTAGCCTAGTTCGCGGAGCTCTGCCAATGCCTCTCGAAGGGTCATTGCCGAGATCCCGAATTGCTCGGACAGCTCGGCTTCGGGTGGTAGACGCTCACCTTCGGCGAGCAGGCCTGCCCGTATTGCCTCCGATAACCGGTGAACAGCTTGCGGAGTGAGGCCAACACTTGCGATGGGACTGAAGACTACTGCGCTGAGGGCGGTCGTACCGTTCGATGAGCCCACCGTGAGGGTTTCCTCGGCGGACGCGGCGGCGGATCCGTTGGCACGCCTTCCGTCAGATTCGACATCAACGCTCATATGACCGGGGCCTCAACCATCTTTGTCGCAGGGGCCTCATCACCTTTACCCCCGCCCATTCTTGCTGTGCACACAATGACCTAAAACTCTTTTACTTAAGGTTAACACGCCAGGGGCATGCCCGGCGTTGCGTGGCGTCGGGGTTTGGAGGGGCGAGTCTCGAGGGCTCGATAGTCGAAGTGACGGTACGACCGGCGTCGCCCACCGTGCGGCGATCGCAGCCCGATTGTCGGATGACGACTGTGGGTGCCGCCGCGGCGCCCTCCCGTGAAGGATGCCGGACAAATTCGAGGTTTTGCCCGCCGTGCCGGGTGTCCTGGGCTGCTCCGGCGGCGGGCGCCGTTTTCTTGTCTGAAGTGTGTCGAGGTCGTTGGCGTCGGCGCTCCCTTGACATGCGCACAAAATCACGATACATCTGTAGTTAGATGTATTCTGAGAGCGTGATGGAGGAACTTGTGTCGGCAGAAATCAGGACTGAGGGCGACGCCGCCTACTTCGAGATGTCGGATCCGTCGTTTTCTGTGCTGTCCGAGCAAGTTCGCTCCGGTCGCGAGCAGAACTGGTACGCGCAGACCAACTACGGCATCGCGGCCCTGCGTTATGAAGAAGTCCGGAGCCTTCTGCGCGACCGGCGGATGCGTCAGGGACTGTCCACGTGGCCGTTGGAGAATGGTGTCCCCGCTGACAGTCCCGTGGTGGACTTCTGGGCCAGCGGCTTTGTTGCCAAATCCGGTGAGGCGCACGCACGACTGCGCCGACTGGCGAATCCGATCTTCGCGCCAGCGACGATCGAGTCGCTCAAGCCGGGATTTCGTTCCCTCACCAATGAGCTGATCGACCGCATCGCCGCGCGCGGCCGCTGTGAGTTCATCGGCGACTTCTGCGAGGAGTTCTCTGCACGGATACTCCTGCAGCTGCTCGGTGTGGAGAACCACGAAATCTGGCGCGACCTCCAGCGGATGGCGGGTGACTTCGCGCTGTCGCTCGGGGTACAGGTCGCCGCGGAGCTACCGCGCGTCGAGGCAGCCCTTGCGGAGCTGTACGAATTCGCCGACAACCTGGTCGATGCCACGCGCCGCAATGCGCAGGAGACCGCCATTGCGTCGCTCGTTGCTGCGCATGACAACGGCGAACTGAGCGAGAAGGAACTGCGCATCTTCATCGTTGATCTGATCTTCGGTGGGTTGGATACGACAAAGAATCAGCTGGGAATCGCGCTGAGCGTGTTCCTGGAACACCCCGATCAATGGGATCTGCTGGCCGAGCGCCCGGAATTGGCGCCGCGGGCCACCGAGGAGGTATTGCGGATCAGGCCGACCGTACTGTGGATCACCCGGCACGTGACCGAGGACATGGTCATCGGTGGCCTCGAAGTCCCCGAAGGCACCACGGTCCATCTCATGACCCAGCCGGCGAACACCGACCCGCGCGTCGGTGCCGATGGCCCCTTCGATATCTCCGCGGAGAATCCGCAGCATCTGACCTTCGGTGCGGGGCCGCACCATTGTGTGGGCCACCTTCTCGCCAGGACGGATATCGGTGCGGCGCTCCCAGTCTTGGCGCAACGTTTGCGAAACCTGCGTGCCGATGGCCCGGCAATCTTCCGGCCGTGGAGCGGTGTCGGAGGGCCGATCGAACTGCCGATCGCATTCGATGCCGCGCCCGCGGCCTGATGGCATGTCGGCTGCAAAAAGCGACTAGGAGAGGAAAGACATAGCAGTGACTACCACGATTTCCAAACTCAACGAATTGGTCCCGGCGGGCCAATTGATCGGCGGCAAATGGCTAGACGGTCAGGGAACCGCTCAGGTTGCCTACGATCCCGCCACCGGTGAAAAAGTCGGCGAGCTCGGCGCAGCCGAGGCCTCGGTCATCGACGCGGCTGTTGATGCCGCCAGTGAAGCATTCAAGGATTGGAAGAAGCGCACTGCGATCGAGCGGTCGGGGCTGTTATTGAAGTTCGCGGACCTGCTGGAGAGTCGCAAGGACGACTTTGTTCAGATCGAGTCGCTCAACAATGGCAAACCCCTCAGCGAAGTCCCCTTCGAGATCGAGGAGGCCGTCGACGACCTGCGATTCTATGCGGGAGCCGCGCGGTGTGCGGAAGGCTCATACGGTGAGCACCGGGGTGGCGCGGCGACCATCGTACGGCGTGAGCCTATCGGTGTCGTGGGGTTGTTTCCGGCCTGGAACTTCCCGCTGATGAATGGCGCGAACAAGCTCGGTGCCGCGCTCGCTGCCGGCAACTGCGTGGTGCTCAAGCCTTCGGAGATGACTCCGTTCACCACACTCATGCTCGGCGCGCTCGCCCAGGAGATCTTCCCTCCAGGCGTGGTCAACGTGGTGACCGGTGACGGCCCGGAGACCGGCGGCCTCCTGATGGAGCATCCTGCGGTGCGGCTCCTGTCGTTGACCGGTGGCATCGCGACCGGCAAGGTGCTTGCTCGCAAGGCCTCCGACAGCCTCAAGCGCATGGTGCTGGAACTCGGCGGCAATTCCCCAGTGGTGGTCTTCGAGGATGCGGACCTGGATCGATTCGTCGACCGTGCCGTCCGTGCCGCGGTCAAGAATGCGGGACAGGTGTGCTTGTCGTCGACGCGTGTGCTCGTTGCTGATCGTATCTACGATGAGCTCGCCTCGCGCGTTGCGGCCGCGATCGGTGCGGTGCGCGTGGGTGATCCGCGTGACCCGGCAACCGGCATGGGGCCGCTCATCTCTCAGCGCCACCGAGACCGCGTCCTCGGAATGCTCGACCGCGCCTCGCACGCCACTGTCCTGCAAGGTGGCAAGGCGTATGGTGACAAGGGATTCTTCGTACAGCCGACCGTCCTAGCGGATGTGAATCAGAACGATGAGATCGTCAGGGACGAGATTTTCGGCCCGGTGATGACGCTGCAGCGATTCTCGGACGAAGAGCAGGTGACGGCCTGGGCGAACGACGTCGAATATGGTCTCGGGGCGTCGGTATGGACCGCGGATGCGTCACGAGCTATGCGCATGGCCCGCAACTTGGAATTCGGCACAGTCTGGGTAAACGAGCATCTCGCTACGACCATCGACACCCCGAATGGTGGATTCAAACAGTCGGGTTACGGTAAAGAGGGTTCGGGTCGCGCACTGGACGAGTTCTCGCAGTTCAAGCGGATCTGGTCGTACTATGACTGAGGCCATCGACAAGGAAGTCACCGATGTGATCGGATTCGGCGAACTGCCGAACCTGCGGCAGCTTTACGACGATTTCGGCCGCGTTGCGGAGATCTCGGCAATGCACCGTGATCTGGAAGCCCGTGGGATCAAGCACATCCACTTCGAATATGTCACCCTGCAAGGGCGAGTCCTGAGCAAGGTGATTCCGACGCACTTGTGGCCCGAAGCCGCCCACAAGGGCCTTCGGCTCGGCTACAACGTTGCTGGCGGATTTGCTTCCGGACTGAATGGACAGGTCTTCGGCGAAGGTGGCGAGACCGGCGTCGAAGGGGTGATGGTCCCGGACCTGAGCACTCTGGCCGTCCTCCCATGGGATCCGGAGTTCGCGCGAGTGCGCTGCTGGCACTACCGGCTTCTCGAGGATGCCGATCGCGCTGGTGAGCCGGTGCTGACCGACACAAGGCATTTGCTTGCCTTGGCGCTCAGTCGACTGGAGAGGCAAACGGGGATCAAAGCGGTCAGCGGTTGTGAACCGGAGATGAGCTGGTTTCGGGATATCAAAGAGTTGGGTTCGCGCTCGGCGTTGCTTCCCGAGAATGTGAATCCGGCCTATCATTTCGGCCATACCGAGGATATGCGGCCGGTGCTCAAGAAGGTGACCGAATACGCCACCGCGATGGGCCTGGAGATGATTCAGGCCGCCTATGAGGATTTCGGCCAATTGGAGTGCAACTTTCAGCATGACGATTTCCTTCTGACGGCAGATCGGCTTGTAACATACCGGCAGATCTGTGTGCAAGTCGCTCGTGAACTCGGGTATATCGCGACGTTTATGCCGAAGCCGGCTGCCGGGATCCTGGGCAACGGTTGTCATCACAACGTCAGTTTCTGGCGGGACGGGCAGAACATCCTCATCGACCCCGCAGTGTCGGGTCGTGAGAACTTGACTCCCGAAGGCCTCGCCGCGGTGGGCGGGCTCCTCACACATGCGCCTGCGCTGATGGCTTTGTTCGCACCAACGGTGAACTCATACAAACGCTACGCCAACGCGGCGTGGTCGCCTGATACCGCGAACTGGGGCTACGACAATCGGCGGTGCGCTATCCGAGTATTGCCGGGCCGACTTGAGGTCCGTCTGCCCGACGCTGTGGCGAATCCGTATTTGTCACATCTGGGCCTGCTTCAGGCGGTAGTGACCGGCTGGGCAACCAAGGCTGATCCGGGTCCGCCGCAGACAGGTCTGCAGCCTGTATCGGACGCGGAGCGTCCGGTGTTCGGAGCGCTGCCGCGCACGCTCGGTGATGCACTGTCAGTGTTCCAGGCCGATGAGGTCATCAGTGGCGCCCTTCCCCAGGAACTGCGGCAGGTTTTCGTCGATTGCAAGACCGACGAATGGAATCGCTACTGTGCGGCGATCACCGACTGGGATCTCGCGAACTATCTGAATTATCTGCCCTGAGCTAGTTCCTCGGCCATCCGGGGACGGCGAGGCCGCGCATGTTTACTTCGTGCTCAGCCTCGCCGGGGCCGGAGGATTTCGCCCCTGCCTATCCGGCGGAGACGGCTCGTTTTCATGATTTGAGGAAAGACATGACTGAACCAGTTCCTTCAACCGAGCTCATCGAGCCCGGCGTACTCCTGCTCGCCTCCGGAGGACATTCGAGCCCTCCGACTCACGCCATCGAGGCCGATGGCCGGCATGTCGGTTTGGAGCCGATGATCGCGGAGGCGATCGCTGAATCGCTCGGTTTGACGCTGAAGTGGCAGGCTATGCCTTGGAAGGACCTGTATCCAACGGTCAATGCGGGCAAGGTCGATGCGGTGTTCTACCATCAGGCGGTTCTGCCCGAGCGTCGTTCGGTGGTGGATTTCACGCGCCCGTACGGCTTGTTCAACGAAGCCCTGCTCGTGTGCGACGACAGTGCCGTCCGCCATCCCGAAGATCTGCGCGGGAAGCGCGTGGGGGCGTTGATGAACACGACGAACATGAAGCTCGCACTTGCTCTCGACGGTGTCGAGGTCGTCGAGTACCTCACCTTCGATAAGATGCTGGATGACCTGCGCGACGGGGCGATCGCCTCGCTCGTGGACGATGAGATCTTCCTGGACGCGTATGCAACGCGCGGTTTCCGTACGGCGTTCGCCGTTGCTACCGAGAACCAATACGCCATCGCGGTCAAGAAGGGGTCCCCGCTGCGCGAGCGATTCGATGGTGCGATCGCGGACCTCATCGCGTCGGGGCGTCTCGAAGCAATCTGGAAGGAAAATATTCCGGGATATACCTTCACAACACCCGAGCCGCATCCCGACCGGGGAGTTCCCGAGATCGCGCAGATTGTGCGGGCGACTTTTCCGCCGAAATGACACGGCCGGCTCCGAGCGGCTCGGCCATCGTGAAGAACGTTGAGACGGGAATCGAAGAGATTTCCGAGCCGCCCGTGCTCGTGGTTTTGCACAGCTCCTCAGGCAGTGGGCTCGGCGCATTCGGACCTATCCTGCAGAAGTCCGGTCTCTGCTACGAGACAGTTGTGTACGCCGACGGGGACTTGCCCCGGCGTCCGATCGACGAATACGCCGGCGCAATCGTGATGGGAGGTCGGCCACAGGTCGACCAGGAGGCCCGCTATCCGTGGCTTCGTCAGGAGAAGCGGGACATCGAGCGGGCGCTGAACAAGCGCCTGCCACTGCTCGGGGTCTGTCTCGGCGGTCAGCTGATAGCCGAGGCGTGCGGAGCACACGTCGGGCCTGCACGGGTGGCGACTGCAGGCTGGGGCGAGGTGAGATTCGGCGCGGCCGCGGCGGATGACCCGCTGTTCGGGGGAACGGGCGGCGCGGTCGACACGGTGCTGGTACACAGCTACGCCTTCGAGCTTCCGCCGGGCGCGAGTGCTCTGGCGTGGAACGAGGTGTCGTTGCAAGCTTTCCGCCTCGATGATGCCCCCGTTTGGGGGACGCAATTCCATCCGGAGGTTTCGGCTGAACTCATGGTGACGTGGCTCGACCGATTGCTGGCCCGTGGCGAACTCACTTCTGAGCAATATGCCGCCGAACTCGCGAAGCATCCGCGTGTTCGAGAGCGCCAGGCCCGTCTCGGAGCGCAAATCTGCGGCCGATTTCTGGATATCGTGGGGAAGGCCTGACGGTTCTGTTCTGATGACCGTCGACGACAAGAAGCGTTTCCTGTCGGCTCCAGAGGCAGAAGGAGATTGGTGCGACCGTGGGAGCGGTAGGGATTGGCCTGCTGGCAAGCTGCTCGTCTGTAATGGTTGGGCGCAGGTGGAAGGGAGTTCGGGTGAGCGCGAAGCGGCCGGGGGCGGGGGAGCAGGCAGTCAGCCGAGTGACGGAAGCGATCAGAGGGATGATCCTCGACGGCGAGCTATTGCCCGGTCAGCAGATCAGGCAGGAACAGATGGCAACCCGGCTGGGGGTGAGCCGCTTACCCGTCCGTGAAGGGCTTCGCCAACTGATGGCCGACGGGCTGGTATCGCATGAACACAATGTGGGCTTCGCCGTGACTCGTCTCAGCCAGAGCGAATTCAGTCAGATCTATCTGATGCGGCGGCTCCTGGAGTCGGAGGTGTTGGCGTCGGCGGTTCCGGCGGACGATTCACTGCTCGCGTATCTGGAGGAGTTGAACGACAACATCGAAGTGGCTGGTGAGGCGCTGGACTTGGGTACCGCGCGAGCGTTGAACAGGGATTTTCATTTTGCGATATTTCGACTGAGTCCTTTGACCCTGGTGGTCGCCGAGATCGAGCGAATCTGGGCGTGGGCCATGCCCTATCACGCGGTTTCACTCCAGGACGCCGCGGCGCGGGCACGCATCGTCGCAGAACACCGGGCGATGATCGTGGCGTTGCGTGAAGGCCGAAACGAAGTGCTCCTGTCCTTGATGGATGAGCACAGGCAGGGCTCGGAGGAGCAATTGGGGCTGTTGCTGCGCGTAGACGCAGGCAGGCACGCCGTCTGAGCCAAGGCTTCCGCCGTCTACTCGAGCCTATGTCCTACTGAATTGTATCCGATATTGGATATGAAATCTGGGCTGCTGCAGCGGCGGTCTCGAGGGTTGACAGGCCCGCCTCTACTTCGTGTAACATCTAATACTATATTAATTTATAATTTCTGGCCCGACGGTGGGCATGTGGCTGCGGGGCCGAAAACCTGTCCGGACATGCTGGAGGGCAACGAGGAGAGTGGACATGAAGGTGGTCGTCGATCGTGGTGTCTGCCAATCTCACGGGCAGTGCGAGATTATGGCGCCAGGGGTCTTCAGGCTTGGGGAGGACGCCAAGCCTGAGGATGTCGGCGAGTTCGAGGAAACTTACCGCGAAGATGTGGTGGCTGCGGTCGATGCCTGTCCAGCGCGGGCAATTCGGCTGGCGGATGACATCACAACTACGCCCAGGCCCCGGAGATGATGAGATGAGAGGGCCTATGAGTGAACACCGCTCCACGGCGCAGCTCGAGCAGTTGGCGAGTGCTCATCTGTGGATGAATATGACTCGCCAGGGGACCGGTGGCAAAAACAAGTTCATGATTGTGGAGCGTGGCGAGGGATGTCATGTCTGGACCACGGATGGTCGGCGAATGCTCGACGGGCTCTCATCGCTCTTTTGCGTGAATATAGGACATGGCCGGACGGATCTCGTCGAGGAGGGGCTCGCGCATGTCCGCCAACTCGGCTATTTTCCGAACTGGTCGGCGGCGCATCCGAACGCGATTGAACTCGCGGCACGGATTGCGTCGCTCGCGCCCCCGAATATGAACCGCACTTTCTTCACGAGTGGTGGCAGCGAGTCGGTCGACTCCGCGATCAAGCTTGCCCGGCAATATCACAAGCTCACCGGTAATCCGGGCAAATACAAGATTATTGCACGGCACAATGCCTACCACGGCACGACTCTGGGGGCATTGGCCGCCACGGGCATCTCACAGTTCAAAGAGCCTTTCGAACCGGTCATGCCCGGTGGCTGCCATGTGCCGAATGTCCGTCAGTTGGAGGCAACGGGTCGGGCTCCGGCCACTTTCGCTGATGTATTCGCCGAACGGATAGAGGCCGAGGGGCCGGACAGCGTCGCGGCAGTGATCCTGGAACCGGTGCAGTCGGCAGGGGGTGGGTTGACCCCGCCGGACGGCTACTACAGCCGGCTGCGAGAGATCTGCGACCGGTACAGCGTCCTCCTGATCTCCGACGAAACGGTCTGCGCCTGGGGCCGCCTCGGAACATGGTTGGGAGCACAAGCCTACGATTTCCAACCCGACATCATCACCACCGCAAAGGGATTGACCAGTGGTTATGCCCCGATGGGGGCGGTGATCGCCGCCGATCACATCGCGGATCCGTTCATGCGGGAAGCGAATATCTTTACGCACGGCTTTACCTTTGGCGGGCATCCACTGTCGTGCGCGGTAGCGATGGCCAATCTCAACGCACTCGAGAACGAACGCGTCATCGAGCACGTTCAGCAGACCGCGCCCTCGTTCCGCGCTGCTTTGGAGGGCCTACGGGATCTGCCGACGGTGGTCGCGATTCGGGGCGAAGGGTACTTCTATTCGATCGAACTCGGCCACCCAGCGCGACGATCACTGTCCCTGGCCGAGGCGACATCGGTGGTGGCCACGCTGGGACCGGCGATCGCTGGCCGAGGACTGTTCTGTCGCGTCGACAACCGGGCGGGCTATCCGTGCATCGTCCTGGCGCCACCGCTGATCGCGGGCCCCGAGGAGATCTCGACGATCGCTGTGATTCTGCGTGATGCGCTGGAGGAGCTGGAGTTTCCGATGTGATCTCGCCCGACCGGCTGGCCTGGACGCCTTCGGCTGGAAGGTGGGCGGGCCGGTTTCCTGAGACAGCACCGTGGGCGTCGTTGAGGCCCGTCAGACTCAATTGGTTCACTGGGAGTGCGTGAAATTGGAGTTCAATATTTGTGGACACGATGCGTCAGCGGAGAACACCGCCTGCGCACTCGCTGACTTGCGGGCGGAGGTCCGCGCGTTTGTTCATCAAGCGAAAATTCACGGCGAATTCGTAGCAATGCCGAACTCGCACACGGCTGTGTCGGGGGAGATGAGCAGGCGGCTCGCGGATCGTGGTTGGGCGGGAACGGCGATACCGGCGGAGTTCGGTGGTCGCCCTCGTTCCGTACAGGAGCAATGGGTGATCGCCGAGGAACTGCTCGCTGGCGGCGTTCCGCTCGGCGGTCATTGGATCTGCGATCGGCAGGTCGGCCGCAACTTCCTCACCTTCGCGAGCAGGTCGCTGCAGGAGCGATTTCTGCCGGCGATGGCACGGGGAGAACTCACCTTCGCGCTCGGGATGAGCGAGCCGGGCAGCGGTTCCGACCTGGCGTCCATTCGCACCCGCGCCTCGCGGGCCGAGGGAGGCTGGCGAATCTCCGGTCAGAAGGTGTGGACCACACGCGCCCACCAGGCGGATTATTCGCTGGTGCTATGCCGTACCGATCCCGCTGCGGACAAAGGCGAGGCACTGAGCCAATTCGTGGTCGACCTCGGGTCACCCGGGGTGGAAATTCGCCGCATTCCATCCAGTGACGGGATGGATGAATATTGCGAGGTGTTCTTCGACGATGTGCTCGTGCCAGACGAGAACCTCGTCGGTGAAGCGGGATCAGGCTGGAAGCAGATCACTGCCGAGCTGAGCTACGAACGTGCCTGGCCCGACCGCTATCTCTCTACTCTCAGCGTCGTGGAGGCATTCCGGGAAAGCCTCGTTGATGATCCGGACACTGCAGCTACGGGTGCGCTGGGATCACTGATCACGAGATTGGCCTCGATCCGCGGTCTGTCATGGAACGCGGTTGAACTTGCCGCCGCCGGAAGCAGCGCGTCATCGACGGCAGCGCTGGCGAAGGACGCAGGCACGACATACGAGCAGTCATTGCTCGAACGGATACGTGGCGCTGACCATGCGGGGCGTCGGCATCGTCCCGGAGCGCTGCGGGATACCTTGCGGCGTGGCTTCGCGGTGTCGCCCATGATCACCGTTCGAGGTGGAACCAGCGAGATCCTGCGCAGCGTAATCGGCAAGCAACTGCGGGCGCCGGTCTTCCGGCCGGACGAGACATTGCTCGGCCCCGCGGTCGAGGAGTTGCTGAAGGCAAATGTCACGCTCGATTCGCTGCGTCACTGGGACAAGCAGACATGGGCGGCTGATCTCTGGGTTCACTTAGCGGAACTGGGATTCGTGGAAGGCATCGCGGACCCGGAGCTGTCCACGATCGATGTGTGCGAAGTCCTGCGCCTAATCGGCTACCACGCGGCACCGGTTCCGCTTGCCGAGTCGGCTTTCCTCGCCCCGAGTCTGCTCGGTCATGCCGGGCTCGAGGTCCCCGATGGCATTCTGACAGTTGCGCCGGTACGTGCCGGGGAGCACCTGCGAGTGCGGGCGGACGGAACATTGAGCGGCGTCGCCGCCGGGGTTCCATACGCATCCGCGTCCGAACATCTGGTGGTGTTGGCACATGATGCCGCGGGCATGTCGGTCGGCATCGTGCCGACGTCGGCGTGCACGATCGCCAAGGCTGATCCCATCTGGTCGGTTTGGGGCGAGGATGTGGACCTGACGGGCGCGACATTCACTTCCCGGGCGACCGTGGATGCCAATACGGCGCAGACCCTGTGGTGCTCGGGTGCGCTCGCGCGGGCGGTACAGATGGTCGGGGCAATGGAGCGGGCGGTCGATCTCGCGGTCGAGTATTCCGGCGAACGGGAGCAGTTCGGTCGTGCGATCCGCAGTTTCCAGGCCGTACGTGATCATTTGACCGTTGCCGCGCGAGAGGTCGCTCTTGCCCGCGCGGCAGTTCGGCTTGCTATTGCTGCGGTGAACCGTGCCGGAGGTGTGGGAAATGCTTCTGCGGCGACGGCGGCCGTGGCGATGGCTAAAGGCATGGCCAGCGAAGCAAGCTTGGAGGTGAGCCGACGCACCCATCAGGTGCACGGCGCGATCGGCACCACACGCGAGTATCCGCTGCATTTCGTAACTGCCCAGTTGGCGGCGTGGCGAGACCAGTTCGGAGACGAGAACCAATGGTATGAGCTGATCGGGTCGCAGGCTCTGGCGGACGATTCGGTGTGGAGCTATGTTACTGAGTTCGAGGTCGCCAGCTGACTTGCGCTTCTAGCGCACGGCAATGCTGGAGTTGCTCGGCCAGCTGGGTGGGCAAAGGTGTTCCATTGACCACCCTTCATACATTATATTCTACTTTTATAGGTATTCTTTCGGGTTCGATGTCGGGGCCCGGCGAAACATGCAGGAGGTAGCGGTGCAGGCAACGTCAGATGCGAGCGGGTCGACGGCCCTGGAAGAGGGACGGGCGTGGTGGTTCTTCGATGCGCTGGAAGTGACGCACGCGTCCTTCGCGGAAACGGGCGGACATCTGGCGTTCGGCGAAAGTCTGTCGCCAGATGGAAGTATGCCGCCGCTGCATGTTCATCCTGAGCAGGATGAGGGCTTCTATGTCCTCGAAGGCGGGATGCGGTTGTACGTGGGCCGCGACGTGATCGACCTCGGACCTGGCCAGTTCGCGTTGGCTCCACGCGCAATCCCGCACACATTCCGGGTTTCTTCGCCGGACGGGCGGCCGAGCCGAATTCTCGGGTGGATCACGGGGCCGTTCGATGAGTTTGTTCATGACGTGGGCAAGCCAGCCGAGGGCCTGCGACTCCCGACGGAGGACGAGCAGCCGTCGCCGGATCTGGACGCAGTCACGGAAGCTGCCGCGAAGCGCGGGATCATTATTTTGGGCCCTCCCGGGATGCTGCCGACCGACCTTCCCGAATACCAATAGCAACGCTCGTGCGCGAACATCACGAAGGAATGGCTCATGTCGGCTGTCACTGTCATCGGAACCGGCTTGATGGGATCTGCGCTGGCGCGGACGCTGGCTAACGCAGACCATCAGGTTGTCGCGTGGAATCGGGATATCGCCAAAGCTCGAGCTCTAACCGGTGTCGCTGTCGAAGCCGATCTCGGTAAGGCGATAGCTGCCGGGCAGCTGATTGTTCTGGCTGTGTCGGACTATTCAGTCGTCCATTCGTTGCTTACGCCATTGGTGGGCGTTTTGAAAGGCCGCGACGTCGTCAATCTGGTTTCTGGTTCACCAGAGGAAGCTAGAACCCTGAGCGAATTCATTTCAGCGGCGGGCGCGAGGTACGTCGACGGCGCGATCGAGGCGTATCCCGAAGCTATCGGCAGCGTGGAGGCTATCATCAACCTCTCGGGTGATCCCCAGGTTTGGGCCGAGTACAACGCTCTGCTTCGCAGTCTCGCTGGACAATGCTCCTATCTCGGCCATGAACCGCAACTTGCGAACGTTTTCGCGGTATCCGCCGGCGGGTACTTTATAGTGGCGGTCGCTGCCTTTATGGAGGCCTTTGCATTCGCGCGATCACGCGGAATCGAGTTCGATGCCGTCGAGGCCACAATCGACTATTGGACAGCGCTTCTAGGTCAGACTCTGCATCAGTCCGTCGATGCTATTCGCAAAGGTGACTATTCTACCGACCAGGCAACGCTTGCGGTCTATCTCGACGGTGCTCGGACGTGCCAGGAATCCATGCATGCCGTCAATCACCGCGGAACAATTATTGGTGCTGCAGTGCAGGCCTTGGAGCGCGCCTCGGCCGCTGGCCACCATGATGAGAGCGTCTTCGCGATGTTCAAGGCGGCAGAAATGGAGTCGGCAATCGGTGGTCGGTGAACGTCAGCTCGCCGGAGCACCGTTGGAATACGGCAGACCAGACGTGATCGGCCAGGCTCCTCCGAGGGCTGAGAATAGGGCCTCGGACTCCAAACGAGGATGCCTTGCGGCACAGACACTTCGGGACCTGATGTCGGATTCCGAAGGAGCCGGTGGGGCCGTGCCGGGCGGCGCGGATGGAAGGTCGGTATCCTGAAGCTCCTCTCTGAGCAGAAGCATTGATACCGATATGGCCCCCAGGGGGATCCGCTCGTGGAGCTGCGGACCAGATCCGGCCGAGTACGGACCGCGCCCGCGGCTACGGTCGTGTGGTCACCGGTCTCCGAAACCAGGGGCAAGTTCGGGCGCAGTGAACAGGGACTCGGCGATCGGCGTCAGTCCGTCGTGTCGCCGCGTCGATAAACGAGTCAGTTGCCCGGCTGTGCCCAATAGGGTGTGGCACCATCGCCGGGGCCCACAGCGTCCGAGAATTCGTCAAGATCGGCCGGAAACCGGGCTCGTCCAGCCGGATCCACGCGCCGATCCGCACCACTCGAGGTCCGCGCGCGGCCATGTGTCCCACGACTAAGAGGTCGCGCAGATAGGCGCTGTGCTGTGACCGTATTGGCAAGGCAGGCACGGGCTTTGATGATCATGGAGCTGTCTACGCGTCGTGATCGTCAGGAGTGCCTGTGCCTGCTCTGCCATCATGGCTGACCAGCCCGTTGTGGGACCAGTTTGCCGCGCTGCTGCCCGACCGTCCCAAGTTCGATCCGACCCATCCGCTGAGTTGTCATTGCCGTCGCATCCCGGATCGGATCGTATTCGACAAATTGCTGCAGGTGCTGTGGTTCGGCTGCTCCTACCAGGGCATCGCCGACACCACCTGCTCAGCCATCACGATCCGCAACCGCCGCGACGAATGGATCGAACTGGGTATCTTCGCCCAGCTGAAGACGATCGCCTTGGACGCCTACAACCGCATCGTGGGGCTGCTGCTCGAAGACATCGCAGTGGATGGTTGCATCACCAAGGCCCCGGCGGGGGCGAGTGCGCAGGCCCGTCCCCGGTTGATCGCCGCAAACAGGGTATGAAACGGTCTCTGATCGTCGAGGGCTATGGCATCCCCTTAGGTCGTGTACTGTCCGGCGCCAACCGGCACGACTCGCCACTGCTGGCCCCACCTTGGACACCCTCGACGATCTGGGTCCCCTGCCCGTCGAGGTCACTGTGCATCTGGACTCCGGCTACGACTCGGGCAAGACCCGTACCGAACTCGTCGAGCGCGGTCTGCACGGGCAGATCGCCCACAAGGGCGAGAAAGCACCCATCCAAGCCAGCCGACGCTGGCATGTTGAGCGCACGAACTCCTGGCACAACGCGTTCAACGCCTCCAACGATGCTACGAGCGGCGCGAGATCGTCATCAACGCCTTCTTCGATCTCGCCGACGCAATCATCACCGTGCGCAGCCTGATCCGCAAAGCGTGGACCCTCTACCGCTGGGACACCCGTCCACCCCGATGTCCGTGATCACCTCTCCAATCCGCGGGTTTCTGAAGTCAGAAGTCGCGGTCCGCATCGAACCAGGTCAGTGCCACGTCTTCAGCGATCTTTGCGCGGGCTGCCAGCAGGACGACTGCCTCGGCCACGTCCTCGCGTTCGATCGTCTCGATGCCAGGCAGGTCGTTGATCGCGCGGATGAATGCGCGGATACCCGTCTCGGGGTCGTCGGCGGCCTCAGCGGCGCGAAACGCCTTGGTCGCGCGTCGGGCGGTCGCGGTCGGCCATCCGCTGAACGGCAGACCGTAGTCCCGCTCAAACCACTCAGCGGTTCGGAGCCGGGTCACTGACGCGTGCGGCAAGCGGACGCCCTTGAGCTGCTGCCGCAGGTCCCCACCAGCCTCCTGGGCGATGTTTGAAGCGTCGAAGTCGTGTAGGCCCGGCCATGTGAGCAATCGGGGCAGGCCGGTCAGGTCAGGGCAGTCGCCCAGCTGCAGCCGCTGCACGTGGGACAGTTCGGCGAGTGCGTCGAGGTTGGTGAGTTGACCCGATAGCCGTACCTCGGTCAGGTGCGGGAACTGCAGCAGGCTCGCGCAGTCGAAGGCCTGTCGCAGCGGTTTGGCGCCAACGTAGATCGAGGTGGCCTCGGCTAGGGACGGCAGCGGCGGCAGCTTCAACGGCTCGGCGTCACGGGATGCGCGGGTGGCGGGGTAGAAATACAGATCTGGGCATGCGCCGACGGCTGTCCATTCTGCATGCAGCAACGCCAGCTCACCGCACGCGGTGAAGGCAACGGTCGTCGACGGTAGCGCGATGGCCAGTAACGCGTCTCGCAGATTGACGGTGAGACGCCAGATGTCGGCCGCGCTGGCGTCGACGGTCATCGGGACCGTCGGTGTCCACGCGAACTGCTCGATCGCACGCTGGCGAGACCAGGCGAGGAAACCGAGATCGCTGCCGCGGTAGCCCAGGACCCGCGGCCATGGGTAACCAGCGGGCACAGTGAACCCATCAAAAGTAGACCAGTCGAGCACATCGTCGGGACCGACGACCACGTCCGGCTTGGATTCGCCGGGCACGACCGGCCCGATGCTGAGGCTGCCCTGCCCGGCCGGGACTTCGACGGTGTGGCTCCCAGGCCCGGTCAGCGACAGCACAAGGGTTTCAGCATTCGGCATCCCACCATGATGAGCCACTACACATCGTCAGGAAGCATCTGGTCGAAGACGATCCGATCGGCTATCCGGCGGCGGTGACACCGGATGCGCCCCGTTATAAAGACCGGCCGGTCGGGCAGCAGCGCGGCGAACTGGTCCCACAACGGTTCGATCAGCCAAGACCCGCGCCCATCACATCAGCGCCACCACACCGTGACCTATCCGTGCGACCTCTAAGTCCGGCGCGCCTAGGAACGCGTGGTCGGTATGTATGTGCTTGCGGATGCTGTCGTTCGCAAGAACACCGGTGAAGGCAGGTATTCGGTATCATCACCAACGCGATCAATGGAGTCAGGACCGGTCCTCGGCGTGGCCGTACTCCAGCCTCCCCGTCAGCATGCGCTGCAGTTCGTCGGCGACCTGATCACTGGTGGCGGCAACCCAGCCGACGGTCCAGTCGTGCATAAGACCATTGACCGATCCCACGAACGCCGCGGCGGTGAGCCGAGGATCGAATGGCGCACTGCTGCCACGGCGGAGTGCTTCCTCGTACAGTTCGACCATTAGCTCGATCCAGCGCGATCGCCGCTCGAGGCGTTGCTGGTTGAGCCGTTCGCTCACACCGACGATTTCGACGAACAAGATGCGGGTATGACGTCGGTCGGCAGTGGCAGCGCCGATGTAGATGTGAACCATCCGGGCTACGCGTTCGCGGATGGGCAGGTCTTCTACGCGCCCGATCTCGTCTATGAAGCGCTGTTCGACCAGGTCGTTGACATACAAATGTAGATCGGCCAGCAGGTCCTCGAGGGTGTTGTACTCCTCGTAGAACTGCCGGGTGGACAATCCCGCGCGCTTGCACACATCCACCAAACGACTGTTGCGATACCCCGGCCCCGCGCCGAACAGGTCCAGCCCGGCCTCGCGCAGACGCACGCGACGCTCGGCGTGTCGCTCCGATGCCGGTCGGCCACCGTAACGGCCTGTCGCAGAAGCGATCCTGGCCACGTCTTCCCCTTTCTGCGGGCCCAGCGGTACCAGCACTCAGGGGTTGTGGTCCACGACACGATTGACTAGTCTGCAGTCAATCAAGTCTGAATAAATAAATATTCAAACTTGGGTCGCGACGCCCACAAGGCTCTGCACTAGCGCCCGGCCGGGCCCTGTTGTTCATCGTTGCGGATGCTGTGGTCACCCTTGCCGGGGCGGCCACAGCGTTGCGGGGCGCGGCTCCTACCCCAGCCCCACAGCCGCAGTACTTTCCTGGAGGAATTCTATGCGCGTTTCAGCAGCGACTCGTCAACGCAGACGAGTGCGGCGCAGCGCGGCAGTGGCCATGGCGGCGATCCTGATGGCTGGCGTGTTTACCAACGAGATCGGTTCGGCCGCCGGCGAACCCGGTTTGCGGCAGGTAATGCTTGTCGGCAACAACTGGGAAGGGGTCGCCGACATCATCAAGTCCACCGGAGACTTCGCCAAGATCGGCCGCATCAATCTCATCCCCGACAAGGACAAACGGCTAGCCGAGATCTACCTCAACCCGGTCAAACTCGCGTACTTCCTCGGCATCCGAGAGACGGTCGGCGAGGGGCACGACCAGTACATCGACGACATGTACACCACGCCCGACGGTTCGGCTATCGTCGTCTCGCGACCCAGCTTCGCCGACGTCGTGTCCGTCGACAGTGCTACCGGCAGAATGAAATGGCGATTCCCAGTCTCGGGCAACCGATCCGATCACATGGCGGTATCGCCGGACGGCACCCGGGTCGCCGTCTCCGCATCGACCAGCAACACCGTCCACGTGCTCGACATCAACACCGGTAAGGAACTAGGCAAATTCTCCACTGGAGACAAGCCACACGAGAACGTCTTCACCGCCGATGGCAAGATCTGGAACATGGCGATCGGGGATGTGAACACCGACCTCGATGATCCGGAACTGGACTTCACTAAGGGCGACCGTAAGATCACCATCGCGGACGCCAACACCTTCAAGGTGGTGAGGACGATCGACATGCGCGACCGGCTGGATGCGTTCGGCCGATCCGATCTCTCGGACGCCGTGCGTCCGGTGGCCTTCACTCCCGACCAAACGAAGCTGTATTTCCAAGTGTCGTTCTTCAACGGCTTCGTCGAATACGACGTGGCCTCCGACAAGATCCTGCGGATCAAAGAGCTGCCGAAGAACCCGAAGACCAGCACCGACCGGAAGGACTGGGTCAACGACTCGCGCCATCACGGGCTTTCGATGGACCCGTCGGGCGCCAAGTTGTGCGTCGCTGGAACGATGGACGACTACGCCACTATTGTCGACCGAGCGACCCTGCAAGAGGGACCGCTGGTAACCGCGGCCAAGCCTTACTGGGCAACGGTCAGCGGTGACGGGAAAGCATGCGTGATCTCCGAAAGCGCCGCCGATCAAGTGACCGCGATCGACTTTGCCACCGGAAACAAAATCACCTCGATCCCAGTAGGTGACCATCCGCAACGAATTCGCGTCGGGAACCTGCTGACGGGATGGCAATCGCCCGCTGCATGAGTTCACGGAGGGGTGGGGCACAGTGAACTGGTCCCCGATTGTTGGACTGGCCAAGTAGGAGTCCAGGTGGCGAGGGCCCGGGTCCGGTATTGCACCGGACTCGGGTCTTCGAGCTTTGTGGAGATGTGTTCGGTCAGTACCAATGGACGTACTTGTGCAACACGGTAGCGAGCGCGTCGATGCTGAGGTATTGGACGTAGTGGAAGAACTCTTCTTTGAGGTGGCCGAAGAAAGTTCTCGATCACGGCGTTGTCGAAATCGAGATCAAGATCCTCACCGAGTAGCCACCTGCCGAACACGACAAGATCGAAACCATAGGCACGCAACGTCTTCGGCGAGTAATTGAAATCAGCCAGATAGCTCAGATACTCCTCACCCCCGCAGCCGGTGCGCCCCCTCACCCGCCAGACACCCAGCGGTCGCCCTCATGCTCGAGCCGAAGCTGCCCGGCGCCGTTCAATTCCATGCCGCGCAGGTCTACTTCCCGCTACCTTTTTCGTGGCCCTGAACAAGGGCTACGGTCGCCAGGCCCGGTATGACTTCTTTCCCCTGTTTCCCGCATGATCCGGGGGGTGTCCCTATGGTTTTTGTCAACTGGTTCCGGTGCGGGATCACTGGTCCATAGGCGGGAGTTATCGCCGTCGAGGGTGAGGCGGTGGGCGGCGGATAGTGTTGTGCCCCATGGAGTCTGAACGCGTTGAAGACATTGCCAGGCTGCCTCGTAAGCGGATGGAGGCGGGTGCGTTGTTCGTCGATGAGTTGGACCGGGTGTTGCTGGTCGAGCCGACGTATAAGGACTATTGGGAACTGCCAGGTGGTGTCGTCGAAGCAAACGAGTCGCCTCGTGCCGCGGCTGTCCGGGAAGTCGGTGAGGAACTCGGCCTGACCGTGCCGATGGGCCGGTTGCTGGTGGTGGATTGGGTTCCGCCCGGTCTCTACCCCACCGACGGGTTGATGCTGGTCTATGACGGCGGGGTGTTGAGTGTCGAGCAGACAGCGGCGATAACCCTTCAGGCGGAAGAGCTTCGCAGTTGGGCGTGGTGCAATGATGCCGAGGCCTCGAAGCGGCTGCCGGGTCTGCTGGCTCGGCGCGTGGCAGCAGCGCGCCGCGCTCGGAGCGCGGACGCGCTGGCCTATCTGGAGGACGGCTTCGCTGTCGCTTGATACCGGTTAAGCCGTGGCGGGCTCCGGGATTCGGTAGGGCTCCTTGCTCTTGAGCATGGCGTAGAGGACGTCGCAGCGGCGGCGGGCCAGGCAGATGAGCGCGGCGTTGTGTTTCTTGCCCTCATCTCGTTTCCGTGTGTAGTAGGCGCGGCTGGCGGGGTCGTGTAGAGCGGCGAACGCAGACAGGAACAAGGCTCGTTTGAGCTTGTGGTTGCCTGATCGGGCGGGGTGTTCACCGCGAATGGAGGTGCCGGAGCGGTGGGTGACCGGTGCGATTCCGGCGTAGGCGGCGAGGTGGCCGGCCGAGGCGAAGGCGGAGCCGTCACCGACTTCGAGCAGGATGCGGGCTCCGGTCCTGACGCCGACGCCGGGCATCGAGGTCAGGACCTTGGAAAGAGGGTGGTCTTCGAGCATCCTCTCGATATCGGCGGCCATGGTTCGCCGTTGCAGCAGGATGGCTTTCAGTGAATCGGCGAGCTTGGGCAGTACGACCTCGGCGGCTCTGGTGCCGGGCACTGTCACCGTCTGCGCTGGCAGCGCGGCCAAAATCTCATCGACCAGGCGCGCACCCATGCGGGGTGCGTGCTTGGTCGCGATCGCGGTGAGCTTGCGTCTTCCCGCCGCCCGGATGCCTTCGGGCCCACCGCAACGTGACAGGATCTCCAGAACCGCCGGGTGTGAAATCCGCGGCCCCAGAACACGTTCGAGGGCTGGGTGGATGCTGGTGAGCAGGCCGCGGATGCGGTTGCTGGTGCGGGTTGCCTCTCCGGCCAGGTCGTCATCGAAGCCGACGAGGACACCGAGCTCGGTGAGGGCTTCGTCTCCGGTGTCGACGCGGCGCAGCGTGTGCGGCATGGTCCGGGCCGCGTCGGCGATGATGTAGGCGTCGCGCGCGTCGGTTTTGGCTTGTCCGGGGTAGAGATCGGCGATGCGCCGCATGGACAGACCGGGCAGGTAGGCCACGTCGTGGCCGCAGGCACGGGCCACGGTCACCGGCAGGGCGCCGATGGTGTTGGGCTGATCGACCACGATCAGCAGCGGCCCACGGGCGGCGAGTTGGTCGAAAACGGTGCGTAGCCGGGTCTCGTCGTTGGGTAATGCCTTGTCGAACAACCGCTTTCCGTCAGCCGTCAGACCGACTGCATGGTGTTCGCCCTTGCCAACGTCAACTCCGCAGAACACGGCATACGCCTGTGCCACTTCGCAGTTCCTCTACGCGTCGAAACCCGGAACGGCCGCCGATCCAGCGTCAACGCCCGGCACCCACGTTATGAAGAGACTTACCCTCGGCCCTGTCCCCATCAGCGGTCCGTCGACGCCACCAGCGCCCGGCGACACCACCCCCCGGATCATGCGAAAGACAGGGGAAAGAAGTCATACCGGGCCTGGCGACCGTAGCCCTCGAGCAAGGGCTGGGAAGAAGATAACGGGGTGGTGTCGCCGGGTCCTGGTGGCGTCGATGGACCGCTGATAGGGGCAAGACCAGGAAAAGGTCTCTTCGTAACGTGGGTGCCGGACACCGACGCCAAGATCGACCAGCGGCCGTTTTGGTGCGAGGCGAAGGATCGGGTGAGTGTCCCAGGCGTACAGCGTGTTCTGTGGTGTCGATGTGGGTAAGGGCGAACACTATGCGGTCGGTCTCGACGCGACCGGGAAGCGGTTGTTCGACAAGCCGTTGCCAACGACGAGTCCCGGTTGCGGGCGGTGTTCGATAAACTCGCCGGCCCCGCCAACACGCCTGCACTCGAAACGCCGTCAGCCCCCGAACCATCTTGACCTGCCAATACTGGTCCAGTTAGCCGGATAAAGGGCAGTTGCCCTTGCGTGACATCGACTGGGTCGCACTGGCATCGGCGATCATGCTCCGCCATGACACGTGCTGGTGTTGAAAATCTTGGTCCGAGTGCACGATCGTTCTGTGCCCGTCACCGAAGAATCGGTCACGTCGGTGACCCACTTCTGGTTCGGTGCGCTAGCGGTGAAGTCGCGATCGAGCAGGTTCGTTACCGGCCTCGCCCTGATGGCAGTTGATGGATTTCAACGTATCGCGCAGCGAGGCTTCGCCGGAATACCCCGGTCATCCCCACACCCACCTCATCGAGCGGAAGCTACGGCAGTCGGAGAAATATGCACCGGGTCGGCGATGTCCTGGGGATATCCGAGGATGGCCGGTCCGGTGCATATGGCTCGCGTGGACTAGATCGTTGGCGTATTGACGTGTGGGTTCCTGACTGACCGTTGACGTTCCAACCGTTTTGCGTTCACGTCGTAGGTAGGCGTTGTCTGTTGACCTCGGTCAGATCTGTGAGCCGATTTGTTGATAGACCTCGGGTCGGTTCCGGCGCAGGACCAGGGCCAGCACAATCCCCAGCAGAATGACTCCGGCGACTCCGAATATGAGGACTCCGGTCAACGATTCCGAACCGGTCAGCAGCTCTATATGGGTGGTCACGAGTATTAGGGCAACAGTCATGGCCAGGGCGGCGGCCACCGGGGCGATGGTTCGCTTCCAGAAGGTGATGCCCGCAGGCCGGGTTCGCAGCAGGTAGGCCGCAACGGCGATGCTGGCCAGGAAAAACAGCACAATCAGGGCATAGCTGGTCATGCCGGCGAGCGTTCCATAGACGGTCACGATGTCGCTTCCCGAGACGGTGATGATGACGATGAACGCCAAGGTCACCGCCGAGATCAGCATGCTGGCGCGGTGCGGAGAGCCATGGCGGTGGTGCGGCGTACTCAGCGAGCGTGGCAATACTGCGTCGGAGCTCAGGTTGAACAGGTAGCGGGCGACAACGTTGTGCATGGCCGTCACGGACGCAAGCACGCTGGTGACGAACAAGAGGGAGCTGATGTCGTAGATCACCATGCCGAGGTAACTCTGGATACTGGTGAGGAATGCGGTGGCCGGGTCGGCACCGATCGTCGCGGCGGCCTGGTCCTCTCCGAACGCCAGGATGATCGCCCAGGACCCGATCGTGTAGAAGATGGTGATCGCGGCGACGGTGATGTAGGTGGCGCGGGGCACCGAGCGTTCCGGGTCACGGGCTTCGTCACGATAGACGACGACCGACTCGAATCCAAGGAACATGCTCATGGCCAGCACCAAACCGATCAAGGCGCCGCCGGAGCCCAGAGTGGCGGGGTTGAAGGATCCGAAGGTGACATGGTGTGCCTGTCCGCCGGTTCCGAAGACCACCAGGTCGTAGGCAACGACGACAATGACCTCGATGACGACGAGTATGAGCAGCACTCGCGTCGAAACGTCGATGTTCACGTACCCTAGGATGCCGACGACTCCAGCGACGATCAGCGTCCACACCCACCAGCTGATATTGGGTCCACCGTGGTCTTGGACCAGCTTGTTCAGGGTTATTCCGAGGATGATCAAGGGGTACGAAAGGCCCGCGAAATAGGCGGTTATCGCGAGGAATGAGGCGCCTAGGCCGAGGGGCCGGCCCATTCCCGCGGTGACGAAGGTGTAGTAGGCGCCGGCTTTCGGGATCAATCGCGCCATCAGGGTGTAGCCGACTGAGAACAGGAGCATCAGCGCCCCGAGACCGGCAAATAGCAAGGGAGCACCGATGCTGCCCCCCAAGCCGATCACCAACGGAACACCACCGATCAGGGCAGCCAACGGTGCGTTGAACGCGAGGGCATTGAAGACCAGTTGCGGCGTCCTCATATTGCCGCGCAGGCGGTGCGCCGGGCCTTTGGGGTGGGAACCGGTCGCTACATCGGCTGAAGCCGATGTGTTAGCCTTGTCTGACATAGAATTCTCCTGATTCTTACCTACGAGGTCGGTTCGATTGTTCGGCGATTGGAACCGCGGCGCATGGCGAAACGTCGAGGTTGCAAATGTGAGTTCTGCTGATTCAGCTGCAGTATTTTGCGCGCTAATGAATTGGTCGATCGGGAATCTGGCGCGCAAATATGGGCTATCGCAGCGCGCCCTGGTCGAAGGCGTGCTCTGATAGTAATGTCTGATGATCCCCGGCTGGATTCGGGATCAATTACGATGATGACATCGATGCTTTTGCGGTTGTCTCGTTTTCGCTGACAACGATCGTGGCGTTACCTGGCCTTATCTGATGTACGGCACAATTGTCATTCCTGATCGTGTAGCTTTTCGCGTTCCGGGCCAGGGGATACGTAATCGAATCCTGGAAATGTTCTGTTTCCGAATCGGCGCCGACGCCTGCCTGTGTAGCGATACACGCTGTTTGCTCGTGATTTCGAGCGACCTGTCACGCTTGTCGTGACCGAACCAACGGTGATTCGTCTGGCTCATGGAGTTCCTGCGACGTGTACGACTGTGGTCCCGATGCAACCACAGAAAACCTCTAATACCTAATTATGAACTCTAACTGTGGTCTGCCTAGCAGTCAATAGGTGGTGAAGGTTTCGAACTGATTCGTGGGTACACGTATCTTTCATGGGCAGTGTAGAGCGGGCCACCCGCGAGCTGCGTCGGGTGATCGAGTCGGCGAATCGCCCGGAACCGAGTGGTTGTGTGAACTTCACGTAGGGTCCCCACGGCTATCTCCGCTGTGCGGTTGATATCGGCGCTGTCCGCCAGGTCGTACTCGGCGCGGGCCGTACTCAGGTGCACCGAAGGTGTCGGCCTGGATCACATGTCACGCCCGCGCCACCGAGTGCTGCGGGGGTTACGTCCATCCCGCGCTCCGCGGCGCGGGTCGTGGGTTGGACCCGTTATGGCGCAGGTGGCTCGGGTGGCCTGCGGTAGTAGTCCCGTTTGAAGCAGGGGGTGTTGAGCCCTTGTGCTCAAAGATATGAGGATGTATGTTTTTGGCGCGAGCGCTCTGGGGCGGCAGGTCGGATTTCTCGAACAGCTCTGTCGCAACACTGCAGAGGAACCTCGGGTAGTACACGCTTCCGCAGGGCGGATAGATATCAAGATCAAGGATGGTTCGATATGCTGACTTGAAGTCGATCGAGATTCTGATGACGCACTCGGGAAGTCCCTGATCTTGATTGGGATCTGGCCGTTGATTTAGGCGGTAGCGGAGAATGGCGCCCGACGTATATACCCACGATGGGTCGCCGGAGTTCGATGTTGACGGGCTTTCATCCCCTGAAGGATTCATGATCACGGCGTTCCCTGGTATTCCGCGGTCTGCTCGCCGAAGCGTGACGAACCCGACGCCGAGTTCGGCAAACTGTAGGACCGAGACGATGGCGCTGGATATCGAGGCTTGGTCACGGCTTAGTAGGCGCGGGTGAGTGGAATATCTTCGAAGAGGTGAAGCCTGTCAGATGGAAGGTAATCGACCCAATCAATAGTGCCGTCGATAATCCGGAACGAAACTGGTCTTGACTGTTTCGTCGATCCGCCGCACCATGAGCGTGGTGCACCCGTACTGAGCAGCTTTCCTGATCTGATCATCGGGAGTGCTTGGTCTTTGTAAATAGAGGCTTTGCCGAATACTGTGCGGAATCGTCGATCGCTCGGCGGAAGTATGCTCATTATCGGCCGGTTTATAGTCAAATCGACGAAGGAGAAGACAATGGCAAAGTACAAAGCAGTGATCCTTTCGACTCCGATCGAGGGGGCAGAGGATCAGTACCCCGAGTGGTACCAGACGAGCCACTTCCCGAGTGCTTTTGCGCTCGAAGGCTTCCAGACTGCCCAGCTTTTCAAAGTTACCGATCTGGCCTACGGGGACTTCCCCGCAAGCTTCGTCGTCATGTATGACATCGAGGTCGAGAGCCTGGATGTGCTGAAGGAGCAGATCCTCAAGAACGATGCTGCCGGTAAGATCACCGACGACCTGATCGACAAGACGAAGCTCAAGGCGGCGTACGTCGAAGCCGTCACTCCACTTGTGCGGCGCGAGGATGTTTTCCCCGTCGAAAAGAGCAGTGAGGACAACATTCTGGAGGCGGTGACGTACCGACTGCAGCCAGGCGTGACAACCGAGGAGTTCCTCGCCGAGGGCGATAACTCGATCAAGTTTCTGCAGCGCCAGCCGGGCTTCGTCTCCCGCCGACTGATCAAGGCGACAGGCGAGGAACAGCAGTGGATCGAGCTCGTCTGGTGGAAGAGTCACGAGCTCGCTGAGCAGGCAGGCATCGACGTGCAGCAGTCGCCCGAGTGTCAGAAGTTCTTCGGCCTGATCGATTTCGAATCGATTGTGTTGCTGCACGGAGATCCGAAGCGACACTGGGTTCGGGACTGAAACGCGGTCCTGCTCAGTCCTCGTTGCCCGAGTGGCTCATACGCCTGCTGCGAGTTTCGGCCTTCCGGCACTCGCAGCAGGCGAACGTGTAAGCGTGTTTCGGAGCAGTATTGTCGATTCGGGCAATTGACTGCTCTGGGGGCGATGGTTGTTTGAGAGGTCTCTCCGTGCGATCCCGTTCTGGGAGTGTGAGACCCTCACTGCGGCCACGTAAGCGGGCAGGACGCTCGAAGACCACGGCGACACCGGACGTTCACTCCTCTGAACACCCGTGCCCAACCTGCGCGAGGTCGGCCGACGACTGGGCATCCGAGTAGGACCGAAGGACCCAACGCCGAGGCGGGTTCGTGCAAACCGCAGAACCTGTTGCAGCACTGGGGGCTTGGCTCCGAACTGGACGAGGCTCCGTCCAGCGGCCGGATTCCGCCGTGCCTACAGGACCCCTGCGCTGAGGGCGACCAAAAGGAGATCCAACGCCCGTGGCGCGACGAGGCACTTCGAGTGCCCAGCGGTGCCGGAAGCGGGTCGCGAACTCCACCACACTGACCGCGGACGCGACGCACCAGGTTTTCCACGCCCGACCAGTCGAGGCGCTTCTACAAGCAACGCCGGCAGTGCGCTGCGGGATCCGGACGGTTCCGAGGAGACCGGCGACATGCAACAGCAGCTGCATCCGACTCGTCGGGCCGTTCGGACCTACGCTCGCACCCTGGCAGCCAGCGTGGGTGTGCCCCTCTCGCGTGAGTGGGGAACCGACTTGCCTGGCAGCCCTATTCAGGTCGCTAAGGCGGTCACCCGTTCGGTCGGGCGGTCCACCCGCCATCGACTGTGATGTCCACGCCGGTCGTGTACGAGGCCGCGTCGGAGATAAGGAAAGACACAGCTTCCGCGATCTCCTCGGGGACGGCGATCCGGCCGAGCGGAGCCGGGGGGAAGTTTCCTTCTCCGAGCTGGACATGGCCCTCGTTCATCGGGGTGAGGGTCGCGCCGGGGTTGACTGCGTTGACCCGGATCCGGTGGGGGCCGAATTCCGTGGCCGCAATCTTGGTGAGTCCGCGGACACCCCATTTGGACGCGCCGTATCCGGAGACGCCGGGGAAGCCGCTGAGACCGGTGACGGAGGCGACATTGACGATCGAGCCGCCGCCTGTCGCCTTCATCGGTCCGACGACCGTCCGCAATCCGAGGAACACACCGCTCAGGTTGACCTTGAGCGACCGTTCGAACGAGTCCAGAGTCTCGTTCTCGATCGGCGTTCCCGGTGCTCCGGTGGCGATGCCGGCATTGTTGACCAGGCCGTCCAGGCGGCCATAGCGCTCGACGGTCGTGTCGACGACGCGCTGCCAGTCGTCTTCGCTGGTTACGTCGTGGTGGAGGAAGTCGCCTCCGATCTGGATAGCGGTCTTCGTACCTTCGTCATCGAGCAAGTCGGTGATCACTACCTTGGCACCGTCTCGGGCCATGCGGGCGGCCGTGGCCGCGCCGATCCCGCGGGCACCGCCCGTTACGATCACTACCTTGCCCTGCAGGCCAGTCATGGTCATCCTCCTATGGTGTTTTCTATTGGGTGAGTGGGAAAGAGGCACGGAGCCGTCAGGCGTTCCAGACGCCGGTGGCGGCGGCCTCTCGTGCGTAATCGGCGAAGTCTGTCGGCATGCGGCCCAGTGCTTCCTCAACACCGTGGGCCAAGTGGGCGTTGTGGCCGTCCATGCTGTCGACGAAGCCCTCAGCGAACGCTTCGGCGAAGTCGTCCGGGAAGCCGCTCTTGCGCAGCGTCCCACGGAACTGCTCGACCGCCAGCGGGGTGTATGTGATCTCGCGGCCGGTCGCCATGGAGAGTTCCGCGGCCACGTCGGCGAAGCTGAGGAGACGGGGGCCCGACAGTTCGTAAGTTCGGCCGACGTGCCGGTCGTCGATGAGAGCGGCGACGACGACGTCGGCGATATCGCCGACATCGATGAATGCCTCGCGGGCATCGGGCAGGGGCAGGGCGATCTCGCCGGCCAGCACGGCCTGGAGGAAGAAGCCCTCGCTGAAGTTCTGGCTGAACCAGCTCGGCCGGACGATCGTCCAGTCGGCACCGGAGTTCTTCACGCCCTCCTCTAGAGCCTCGGCAATCGCAGCGCCGCGGCCCGAGAGCAGGACGAGTCGGCGCGCGCCGCCGGCCACTGCCGCTCGGGCGAAGGCCTCGACCTGCTTGGCGGCGCCGGGCAAGGTGATGTTGGGGTGAGTGATGTACACCCGGTCGATGCCGTCGAGCGCAGCCTGCCAGGTATCGGCGTCCTCCCAGAGGAACGCGGGGTCGCTATCAAGGGCGCCGACACGCACTGGGTGGCCCCGCGACGTAAGCCTTTCAACGACGCGGCGGCCGGTCTTGCCGGTGCCGCCGATCACGAGCGCGGAGGCGCGGGGAGTAGGGGGTGTGGCCATGAATCTTCTCCTTACGGCTGCACTGATGTATGGATCAACGCCATCCAACTGGATGGCATAAAGAGACTATACGCCGTGAAGTTAAGATATGGCGAATAGAAAATGTGACGCTGTTGACAGCCGGTGTTTCCGTCACAGGTCCCCGTGGCTGGATCCGGGCGTGGGGTCATGCCTATCGGAGCTGGGTGTTCGCCAACACCGGGGGCTGAGTCTCCTCTACGGCGACGCCGTGCCTGGATTCGTCCCTCCGCCGGGTGGTGCGACGCCCGAAGCCGAGCTATGGTTTTGCAGAAGCCTGATCGAGCGGGCGGCCGCACGCCGAATATCTCTACGCGAATAGCGACTTCGGCTTGTCTGACTTGACCTGCCCTCTCCAACGAAGCCCGTCCCTCACCATCCCGGCGTTGTGCCGGTTGGCCTCACGCTCGCCCAGCGAATCTGGGTCACGACCCTGCGCGGGGCGGTGACTCTGGAGATCCAAGGACATCTGCGCAACGGGACGACGAGCATGCACAAGCGCTTTCGGGAAGAACTGGTACAGCTCCGTCAGGTCATTGGGCTTTTCGCCGAAGAACGGACGCGGCAGGCGGGCGCACTAGCTCGAGTCTCGAAATCGTGATTTCGAGACTCGAGGTATGCCCAGATAGCCCGCCGAGAGCGAGCCAGGTCCTCATGTTCAGGTTGACCGCGCCGCAAGGTGTGTGTACAACCAGGCCACGCTCGTTGTCGGCGTGAGCACGCCGTCCCGGCCCACATCGGGCAAATTAGGATGTTGCGAAGACCATGTGGGCCCGGCGGATCCGGAAGTGCAACACTGACTGCTTGTCGTGACTTTGAGCGATTGCGGAGCACCGCGCTTGGGTCGGCATCGACCGAGGCGCACATCTGCTTCAGGTGTAGAAGGAGGATGTGAAGAGGTCGCAGGTGTGTGATCCGTGTGCGACTGCTGCGGCTCGTGCGCCTTCCGCGTCGCGTCGTGAGAGGGCATCGGTGATCATCTTGTGCTCATTGTTCGACTCCGAGAGCATCGGTCGTCTGTCTTTTGGGAAGATGAGCGAGAGAGCATGAACGATTTCGCCGAACTCGATCTGCAGTTTGGCCTCCGCCGCGGCGATTCTCGCCGACCGGGAAGCGATTGCGATTTGGACGTGGAACGCGGCATCCAGCTGTCGATAGAACGGCAGCTGTTGTTTTTCGCTCATGCTGGCCGCGAGTCCTTCGATGTGTACCAACTCTTCGGGTGTGGCCCGGAGAGCGGCCAGCGCACATGCTTCGCCGCTGATGGCGTTGCGCAGATCAGTGAAGTCGGCGATGAACTCCGGCGTTAGCGACTTGAG
This sequence comes from Nocardia pseudovaccinii, assembly GCF_050942345.1. Lineage (NCBI taxonomy): Bacteria > Bacillati > Actinomycetota > Actinomycetes > Mycobacteriales > Nocardiaceae > Nocardia > Nocardia pseudovaccinii. The sequence continues at coordinate 6,506,393 of NZ_CP192074.1, read as the reverse complement.
CGCCTTGCGCGCCTCTGTTACCGACGGCCACGGCCGAGTGGTTTGGACAAACGTTCCGCCTCCCCTTCCGCGCCGTGTCTCGATCAGACCAGACTGGCGAAGGGTAGCGAGCGCCTCGCGGAGCGTCAGAGCGGAGATGTCGAGCATCTTGGACAGCTCGGATTCTCGGGGGAGCCTTTCGCCGGGCTTCAACAGCCCGATCTTGATGCCATCCGCCAGGCGCCGGACGGTCTGTTGGGCAAGTCCTTCGCCGCCGATAGGGGCGAAAATTACCTGACGGATAGCGGGCCAATCCGCGATATCGTCATCCGGTCCTATCAGACCGCTCCCGCGTGTCGGCTCGGCAGGCCATGATTGTGCCCAGCCTTCCCCGGCATCGGAAGTAGTGACGGTGTTGGCCGCCAGATCGGAATCGCACAGAATATCGCGTATGCGGTTCAGGTGGGTGCTTGTTATCTTTCCGGCACGTCGGCTGTCGTGCTCTCGGATTGCATCGAGCAAGGCAACGTGATCGTCGAGTAAGACCTTCACCTCTCGCCTGCTATGCAGAGCGGAAGTGGACGCCAACGCGCCATTGGCTTCCATCTCCAACGCAGTCTGCTCCTGCAGAATTCGCTCGGACCCAGTAGCTGCGGCGATACCGATATGTAGAAGGGAATCTCGTCGCAGGTACTCGCGCCGGTTGGCCGCATTGTGGCAGGCATCGACCTGGCGCTCGATCCGGCTGAGATCTAACGGAGTCGCTCGGCGCGCCGCGAGTCCGGAAGCGTAGGAGGTAACTGCTCGTCGATAGTCGATGAGATCAACGAAATACGCCGCGTCGACGGCGCCCGGAAGACTGGCTCGACCGGGCTCTGTGGACTCCGGCGGGTGCATGACAAACGTTCCGCCGCTTCGTCCCCGCCGTGTTTCCAGATAGCCTGCAGCTCGGAGTTCGGCGAGCGCTTCCCTCAGTGTCATCGGTGAGATTCCGAATTGCTCGGACAGCTCTGCTTCCGGCGGCAGCCGCTCACCCTCGACAAGTAGCCCGACGCGAATGGCTTCCGCCAATCGGCCCACCGCTTGCGGAGTGAGGCCGACGCTGGCGATTGGACTGAAAACGACAGCGCGTAGGTCCGGTGAAACGTCCAAGGGGCCTCCTGGTGCCGGTCGCCTCGACCGTAACTTCGTGGCGTTATTGGAGAGGCTTTCGTGTGACTCGACATCCACGCTCATGTGACCGGGCCTTGACCCTCCCTGTCAATGGGGCTTGCACACTATTCAACTTGCCGCCGGACGGAGTCCAGGTGGCGCGAAACCTCTGTCACTTGATCTTAGATTAACACAAAGCGGCACTGATCCGGGATTGCGTAGGTGAAGTGATCGCAGGGTGTCGCAGTTGCTCGGAATCCGGCACGGTCGGCCCGATCCGTCCGCGCATCGAGGATAGTATTCAATTTAGGATCCAATAATGTATATTGAGCTCATTTGGAGAGGATGGTCATGGCAACGACAGTGGAGCTCGCGCCTGAGCGCACCGATTCGCGACTAACGGACCTGCGGCTGCAGGTGCGGAGCTTTCTCGAGGCGGAACGGGCCGCAGGGACGTTCACTCCTCGGTGTGACAGCTGGATGGCAGCTCCGGACCCGGCATTCACTCGCAAACTGGCTCAGCTGGGCTGGGTCGGGATGACGATCCCGAAGGCCTACGGTGGGCATGGACGTACTCCGCTCGAGCGATTCGCGGTGTCCGAGGAGCTCCTCGCTGCCGGAGCTCCGGTTGCGGCGCATTGGATCGCGGATCGGCAGATGGCGCCGAGCATCGTGCGCAACGGCACCGAGGAGCAGAAGCGCCGGTACCTTCCCGCGATAGCGCGTGGAGAATGCTTCATCTCGATCGGAATGTCGGAGCCGGACTCGGGGTCGGATCTCGCGTCGGTGCGGACCAGGGCCAGGCAGGTCGAAGGCGGTTGGGAACTAACCGGCACCAAAGTATGGACGACGGGAGCTCATTTTGCCCATGCGCTGGTCCTGTTGGCCCGAACGGACCCCGGGGAAGGCATTCGCCATGCCGGCCTGTCCCAGTTCCTCGTCGACCTGCCCCATTCGCGTATCACCGTTCGTCCGATTCTGACGATCGATGGCCAGCACCACTTCAACGAAGTGGTGTTCGACGAAGCCGTTGTCCCAGCTTCCAGTTTGCTGGGTGAACGGGGGCGAGGATGGCAGCAGGTGACTGCAGAACTCGCGCATGAGCGTTCCGGGCCCGAGCGCCTGATGAGCACGGTTCCGTTGGGGGAGGCGTGGGTGACACGCGCGCGCAACAACGGTGCCGATCCGGTCGTGCGACGCGAGATAGGTCGAGTCACCGCCGCCGCGTGGTCGTTGCGGCAGATGTCGGCCGCAGTAGCCAGCGCGCTGGCCGAAGGCCGGTCCCCCGATGTGGAGGCGGCCTTGGTGAAGGACCTGGGCTCGCAGTTCGAACAGGAAGTGGTGCAGGCTGTCCGCCGCAGCTCGTCGCTCGAGGCAGCGATTGATCCGGAGTTCGCGCGCCTCCTTATGGACGGGGTCCTGCATAGTCCGGTATTCACGCTGCGCGGTGGTACGAACGAGATTCTGCGCTCTGTCGTAGCCCGCGGGCTGGGGGCGCGATGAGTGACGATATCCACGCCGAGATAAGGCGCACGGTCGACGCGATGTGCTCAGCGGCGGCTGATAGGGCGATGGATTCCGCGGATTCGAGTGAGACGTTCGACGAGCTGTTGTGGACCGAGCTCTCGGGAACGGGTTTCACACTGCTCGGCGTGCCCGAACAGTTCGGCGGAAGTGGCGGCGAACTCGACGATCTGGCGGTTGTGGTCGAGACCGTTGCTCGGCATACCGCACCCGTTCCACTGACCGAGACTGCATTCCTTGCGGGGTGGCTGCTGAGCGGCGCCGGACTGACCGTGCCCGGTAGTGCACCGCTCACCACGACGTCCCAGGTTCTAACCGCAGATCCCGACGGCTCGTCGGTCTCGGGCACGGTTACTGCGGGGTGGGCGCGATATGCCAGACATCTTGTTCTTCCGGTCGATCGGGCTGGTGAGCTCCTGATCGCGGTGATCCCCCTCGGTGAGCCGGGAGATCCGTCCATAACGCCGGGGGCGAACTTGGCAGGCGAGCCCCGGGACACCGTAATATTCGACAGCTACCCCCTCCCGCAGGCGACAGCCGTCGCTGGATGTACGCAGGCAGCGATCCTGGCTCGGGGCGCGTTGGCAAGAACCGTGCAGCTCGCGGGTGCCGCGCACGCTGTACTTGCTATGTCCCTCCAGCATGCGGGCGAGCGCGTGCAGTTCGGGCGGCCACTCACCAAGTTCCAGGCGATCCAGCAGGGATTGGCAACGCTGGCAGCCGAGGCAACGAGGATGCATGTGTCGGCGAGCGCCGCGGTACGTGCGGTACAAGAGAGCGCTGAAGGCGCGACTCTCGCGGTGGCTGCAGCGAAGGCGACGAACTCCGCTTCCGCCTCCGTTGTTGCGGCACTGGGGCACCAAATTCACGGTGCTCTCGGATTCTCGAGGGAACACCGGCTCGGAAAGGCGACCACGCGGTTGTGGTCCTGGCGCGACGAGTTCGGAGATGAGTCGGCATGGCAGGACGTACTTGCCGACTTAGTGCTGACCGCCGAAGCGTGGTGGCCGGCGTTGATCCGGTGATCACCAGCCCTCTCGACTCTCGCAGAACAACCGAAAGGCAGCTCGTGTCCGAAATATTGAACGATGCCAGCGCACCAGACGACCGTGGCGGTACGGCGTCTTCGCCCCAACTGCAGGTGACCGTCGAGGACCACGTCGCGGTGCTCGAGATCCGGCGCCCGCCGGCCAACTACTTCGATGAAGAGCTCATCGGTGCCTTGGTCGATGCAGTGCGTGCACTCGACGATGATCGGGATTGCCGCGCGCTGGTCCTGTGTTCACAGGGCAAGCACTTCTGCGCGGGCGCGGATTTCGGTGGCGCGTACGCTACCGATCGGGCAGCGTTGGCGGGAAAACTGTACCGGCGTGCCGCGGCGCTGTTCGACAGCCGCAAACCGATCATCGCGGCTGTCCAGGGTGCGGCGGTCGGGGGTGGCCTCGGCCTAGCGTGCGCAGCGGATTTCCGCGTGGCCGACTCCGCCACGCGGTTCGTCGCGAACTTCTCGATGCTGGGCTTCCACCATGGGTTTGGGCTCAGCGTGACGCTTCCGGCTATCGTCGGCGCGCAGAACGCCGCGGATTTGCTCTACCGCGGTGCAACCGTCACGGGGGAGGAGGCGTTGGCGCTCGGTCTGGTGGGGAGACTGTCCGAACCGGGATGCCAACGCGAGGTCGCACTCGGCTGGGCGAAGGAGATCGCGGCTGCGGCGCCACTCGCGGTCATGTCGATGCGTGAGACGTTGCGGGGCGACCTTTCCGAGCGAGTCCGAGTAGCCCTCGAACGCGAGCTCGTCGAACAGACCCACCTGTGGGCGACCGTTGACAGTGCCGAAGGCATCGCCGCAAGCAGGGAACGGCGGACTCCGTCGTTCGTGGGTCGATGAGCGCCGGCGCCCTGGCAGGTGTCCGTATTATCGATATGACGACGGTCATCATGGGGCCTTATGCGACCGCGATGCTCGCGGATTTCGGCGCGGATGTGGTCAAGGTCGAACCTTTGACCGGAGATATGACTCGTGGTGTGGGCGCCGCACGTCATCCGGGTATGACGGCGATGACGCTGAGTCTTCAGCGGAATAAGCGCAGTATCGCGCTGGACGTCGCGTCCGAGGAGGGCGCGGCCGTACTGGGTGACCTGATCCGATCCGCCGACGTGGTTGTCACCAACCTGCGGCCGAGATCTCGTTCCAAGCTGGGTCTGGACCCGGAGAAGCTGCTGGTCGCCAATCCGCGGCTGGTGATCTGCACGGCGCAGGCATACGGTTCCGAAACCGATCGGCGGGATGAACCCGCGTATGACGACATCGTCCAGGCGGCTTCGGGTTTCGCGATGATCGGCGGCCTGGTCGACGGGCGGCCTGCCTATACACCGTCGGTGATCGCCGATAAGGTGAGCGGCTTACACATTGTCATAGGCATCCTTGCCGCCCTGCAGAACCGGGAACGCACGGGCCGCGGACAGCATGTCGACGTGCCGATGGTCGACACGATGATCGCGTTCAATCTGGTCGAGCACCTCGCAGGCCACACCTTCGACCCGCCGGCCGGAAGCTTCGGCTGGCACCGGGTGCTCGTTCCGGAACGAAAACCGCACCGCACGGCGGACGGTTGGATATGTCTCATGCCGTATTCACACCGCAACTGGCGCGACTTCTTCCAGATCGCAGGTCGTCCCGACCTCGCTGATGATCCCCGATTCGCCACTGTCGACGCTCGGCACAGGCACATGGGCACCCTGCTCACGCTCGTCGATACGGTCACGCCGACCCGTACTACCGCAGAGTGGATGGATATCTGTGCGGCGCATGATATTCCGGCTTCGCCACTTCTCGACCTGTCGAAGGTGCAAGAGGACGACTATGTTCGCTCCCGGCCGCTGTTGTTCGAGCGTCGTGATCATCCCACCGAGGGGGCCTATTTCGCGTCCAGGACGCCCCTCACCTTCAGCGACAGTCCGATTGCCGAGGCCGGTCCTGCGCCGCAGCTGGGGGAGCAGACCGCCGAGCTACTGACCGAAATCGGCTACTCGGACACCAGGATCGCCGATCTCGCCGAGTCCGGAGTGGTAGCCAGACCGGCGATGAAGAAGGCGCGGGCGTAGGAATCACGCGGTGCCGGTGGACGATTCGAGAGTTCGACTCGTTGCCGGCACCAGTGTGGTTCACCGCATTACTGTCTGTAGCAGGGCTGCGCCGCCCTGGCGGCTGGTCCGGCCTGGCGCATCCTGTTGGCCTGTCACTGCTGGGTGCACGACAGTGGCGACGAACACCTTGATCAAGCAAATGGATGTCTTTCAGCGCCCGGACCAAATGGGCCGGCGCTTTTCAGCGAACGCACGAGGCCCTTCGGCCGCATCTTGGCTGGCGTAAACCCTGTGATAGATGTGGTGTGCGGCGCGCGATGCCGCGTCCTGCCCGTGCTCGGCGGCCATCTCGACCATCTGCTTGGCCGCCCAGACGCTCAACGGAGCGTTGTGTGCGATGATTTCCGCTACCCGCAGGGCCGAATCCAACAATCCCTCAGCGGGTACCACTTGATTGACGAGGCCGACCTCGTAGGCCCGTCCGGCGTCGATCGTTTCTCCGGTAATCAGCAGTTCCATCATGATTCGCTTGGGCAACATGGAGATCAATGGCACGGCCCAGGGGGATCCTCGTCCCCTCTTGACTTCACTCACGGCGAATTGTGCGGTGTCGGCCGCAATGGCGAGGTCGCAATCTTGAGCGAGCCGGAAACCGGCGGCCATGGCGTAGCCGTTGACCGCGGCAATGACTGGCTTCGATAGCTTTCCGTTGCTACCCAAAGTGACGATCGCTTCTCGCCCGGGCTCGCTTGTCCCGATGGCAGCCATCTCTTTGAGGTCCGCGCCAGCGCAAAAAGCCGGGCCATTGCCGGTCAGCACCGCACATCGCAGCGCCGGATCTTCTTCGAAGGAATCGAATGCCTGACGCAATGCCGTGCGGAGTTCACGGTTGAGTGCATTCCGCTGTTCCGGCCGGTTCATCGTGAGAACCACCACCTGTCCGTGGTGTTCGATCTGCAGAACAGCGGCTTTCCGCGTGTTGTTCGATCCGGTGTTACCGGCCGCCTCGAGTTCGGTCATCTCGCTTCTTCCGTTATCGGTCAGGACGAGCCCAGGGCGGGTGCTTCAATCCCCAAAAAATACCGGTTGGTCTCGTTTAGCACTGGCCTCGACACCACGTGCGAAATCCTTCGTATCCCATTGCGCCGTCTGCTGGTCGAGCTCGTGCTCGAGGACTCCTGCGATCTCGGCGCGCTGCGCTGCCTGCAATGTAGCCTTTATTGCTCGCACTGCCAGCGGAGCGGATTTCGCGAGTTCAGTAGCCCAACCGATCGCCTCTTCGCGGATTTGCGCGGCCGCCACGAGGCGGTCGACGAGTCCGAGGCGATGGGCTTCCTCACCTCTGATGTTGCGCCCGCTGTACAGGAGGTCCTTCGTGGCCTGGAGACCGACAATGCGGGGGAGGCTGCTGGATAGAGCGAATCCGTGGTGAAATCCGAGCCGCGCGAAATTCGCTTGGAATCTGGACTCCGGTGAGGCCACACGAAAGTCCGCGACGCAGGCCAGCCCCAGTCCTCCACCTACTGCGGCGCCCTGAACCGCGGCGATGATCGGCAGTTCGATTCCGAAGAGCCTGCCGACATGCCGATATGTTTCGGCGGAGCGTGCACGTTGGTTGGTTCCGGTAGGCCTGGTAGAGAGATCGGCGCCAGCGCAGAAGTTTTTGCCTTCGGAGGCCAGCACGATGCATCGGGTCGACCGGTCTGCCTGAAATGCTTCGGCCGCATCGGCGATTGTCGCGATCAGTTCGGTGTGGAAGAAGTTGTGGGGCGGTCGTCGCAGTTCGACGATGGCCACGTGCCCGTCGTGCTCGATGCTCAAGTCACTCATTTGCGGCCACCTGGCCCACGTTCGTACCGGTCGATCCGCCCAGGCTCCGAGGCGGAAAACCGCCCGATTCGAGTGCCGCCAAAACCTCGTCCGTCTGCTCTCCGATGAGCGGTGCGTGGCGGCGCAGGCCGCCCGGAGTGGACTTGAAGTTCGCTATCTGCGGTATTACCCGGTACCGACCGGCAACGGGGTGTTCAACTAGCGGAAGCTCGTCGACCATGTCTTGTAGCGATGCGACGCGCGTCGCCGGAATACCTGCTGACCGACAGAAGGCCATCCATTCCTCGGTGGTCCGCTGTGTCGCGATCGTGCGAATATCCCGGTACAGCGAGTCCGCGTTCCGATTCGCGGAGCGGCGATCCGCATATCGAGGATCGTCTGCGGCTCCCGGGAGTCCTGCCGCTTCGAAGAGCTGACTCCAATGGTGCGGCAGGTACGGAAAAATATAAACTTGGCCGTCTTTAGTCCGGTAAGGCCTCCGCTCACTCGACAGGACGCGGGGGTAGCCAGCGGGGGGAAGTCCCGGTGCGTGGAGTGGGGGATCAGAGATGGCTCCGCTCCCGTGCTCGAGCAGCATGAAGGACCGCATTGCCTGGATCATAGGAACTTCGACGTGCTGCCCCATGCCTGTGCGGTCGCGCGAAACCAGCGCGGCCGCGATTGCCTGTGCCATGACGAGGCCGCACATCTTGTCGGCGAGAATGGTGGGAAGCAGTGCGGGGCTCCCGGATGCCCTTTCAACGGCGTCCGCCACACCGCTCGCGGCCTGGATGATGTCATCGTAGGCCGGATCATTGGCTCGGTCGGAGTCCAGCGGCCAGCCCTGCGCCTGGCAGTACACGATCTCGGGGACAATCTTCTGGACGGAGGCATAGTCCAGACCGAGGCGCTCGAGGGCTTGGGGCCGCATTGTCGTGACGACAACGTCCGCCCAGCGCAGCAGTGTCGTGACCTTCTCTTTCGCATCTGACGTCTTGAGGTCGAGCTGCACGGAGCGCTTGTTGCGCATCAAATTGAATGCCGGACCGGAGAACTCCGGGTGGGGACCGGGGCCTATGACGCGGTTGGTGTCACCTCCGGCTGCTTCGATAAGGACGACATCGGCACCCTGATCGGCGAGGATCTGGGTCGCGTAGGGCCCCATCACCATCCGCGTGAGATCGAGAACGCGTATGCCGGATAGCGGTCCCTCCACGAAGGCGGTCTCTTCCGAGCCGGTCGCTACGTGCTGCTCGGCTGGGGCGGCAATATCCGCTGCGTCTACGCCTGACACTATGGCCTCCACACTGGCTTTAGAAGATTAACTTTAGGTTTAAAGTATATTTTCAATTTGGTTTCGAACTGCTCACATCGCCGGATCGGCGGCTTCACGCATGTGCCGAGCGGCCTCGTCGAGGACGATGAGCATTCGATCGAGCATCCAGTCGAGCTCCTCGGTCGTTGTGACGAGCGGTGGCACGATCCGTATGGCTTGGGCGCTGGCGGGGGTGGTGAGGATTCCTGAGTCGAGAAGTCGCTCGCAGACGTCTCGTGCGGTACCAGCTGCGGGGTCGATGTCCAAGGCCAACCAGAGTCCGCATTGCCGGATCTGTTGCACGGCTGGGCCCGCTTCGGCGGCCAGCCTTGCTGCTGCGCGTGCACCCAAGGCGCCGGAACGTTCGGCAAGATCGCTCTCCCGGAGCTCAGCGAGTGCAGCTCGGGCCACCGCGGATCCCAATGGATTACCGGAATAGGTGCTGCCATGGATTCCGGGGCCCATGACGTCCATGACGTTCTCGTTGCCGACGACTGCCGATATGGGGGCGATCCCACCGCCGAGCGATTTGCCGAGCAGGTAGATGTCGGGCTCGACGTTCCCGTGTTCGCAGGCGAAATGCCGTCCGGTGCGGCCGAGCCCTGTCCACACTTCGTCCGCGACGAGCAGGATGTCGTGAACCGAACAAATCTGCGCGACATGGGCCAGGTAATCGGCCGGGGGTATGCGAGGACCCCGTTGGTACTGGACCGGCTCCACAAGTATCGCAACGGTGTTGTCATCCACGGCAGCTCGGAGTGCGGCGGCGTCACCGAACGGGACCGTTACGAATCCCGGTGTGAACGGTCCGAATCCAGCGCGCCCTCGAGCGTCGCTGGATGGGGAAATGGCCGTAAGGGTACGCCCGTGGAAGTTGCCCTCGCAGACAATGATGCGCGCCTTGTCGGGCGCGATACCCTTGTATTCATAGCCCCACTTGCGTGCGATCTTGATGCCGGTTTCCACCGCTTCGACGCCGGTGTTCATGGGAAGTACCCGCTGCTTGCCGGCAAACTCGGCGAGCTCGGCACATAGTTCGGGGAACTGATCGTTGTGAAAATGTCGTGTAGTGAGGGTGAGCCGATCGAGCTGGCGATGTGCGGCCTCGACCAGGCGGGGGTGGCGGTGGCCGAAGTTGAGTGCGGACGCACCGGCGAGCGCATCGAAATAGCGATTGCCGTCAAGGTCCTCAACCCAGACGCCCTGTCCGTGTGTCAGAACGACGGGAAGCGGATCGTAGTTGCGCGCGCCGTATGCCAGTTCCAGGGCCCGAAGACGTTCGGACCGCTCCTCGAGTTTTCTCATGCGGTTCCCTCTGGTTCCCCTGCCGCTTGGCCGGATGCACGCCGACCGAGTGTCAGTTACCCGCAGCGCGTGATCCCGCGTCGCGGACGTCCAAGTCTAATATGGTCTAAAGTATACTATTAGATGAATTTATCGCAACCGCGCAGGCTGAGGCGCAACCCGTCGACCGGCGCGTTTGCCGCAACCGGAGGCTCTGTATCCCTTGACACCGAGTGAACTTCCTAACCTATAATCTTAAATCTATTCTACTGGTGACTTCAGACTGCCCGGCGGCAAAGTCGAGGTGGTGAGGCGCTTCTTTGAGGAGATGGCTTGATGACGACGGCGATCGATCACAGCACTTACTTCACGACCCTTCCGCGTGATTACTATTTCTCGCAGGAGGTCTATGACCGGGAGGTTGCGCGTATCTTCGAGCGGCAGTGGTTGTACTTCTGCCATGTGTCCGAACTCGCCAAGCCGGGAAGTTACGTCGCCCGGGAGCGGGGTGGCGAGAACGTGATCGTGACTCGCACGTCCGAGGGAAAGCTCTCGGCGATGCGGAACTTCTGTCGGCACCGCGGTGCGCGCCTTTGTCCTCCGGGCACCGGTGAGGCCAAGCGGATCGTGTGCCCGTATCACCAGTGGACGTATGGTCTCGACGGAAAGCTGGTGAACGCCCCAACGATCCCGAACAACGAAAGTATCGACTACTCACAGTGGGGTCTGCATCAGCTCCAGGTCGATGTCTGGCACGGGTTCGTCTTCATCGGCCTTGGCAGTGAACCGCTCGAACCGCTGTCGACGCTTTTTGCGGACTGTGAGGACGAGTTCAAGCCGCTACAGGCCGAGCGGCTCAAGCAGGTGCACGTCGACACGTACGAGATCAAGGCGAACTGGAAGGTCGTCATCGAGAATTACGTGGAGTGCTATCACTGCCTAGCAACTCATCCGGAGCTTAGCCGGGTGATCGACCCGCGCGCGCAGATCGTTCGGCCCGGAGACGATCTCGGGCCGGACGCGTTCCATTTCCCGACTTTCAAGTACGGCAAGATCAACCAGAAGTTGCGAGATGGCGCGCAGTCACTGACCCACGACGGCAACTACAGTAGCACCAAGTTGCTTGGCGATTTCGGTGAGGGCACCACCCCTCCCGTCGGGTGGAGCATGGGTGCGATCGTGCAGCCCGCTGTGACGCAGATCCTCTTCTTCGCCGACCACGGCACCGTGGGGGAGATCATCCCGCTGTCGGTCGATCGAACGCTGCTTGTTAATCGCTTCTTTGTTCACGAAGACGCCGAGAAGGACGTCGACTACAACCACGAGGCTCTCACCGGCGTATGGGATGCGACCTACAGCCAGGACGTCGATCTCTGTGAATGGAGTTACGAGGGCATGCGGTCGAAGGCCTACGCACCGGGACCGCTCAGCGCCGCTGCGGAACCCCACGTGCGTTCGATCCTGGGCGCCTATCTGGACCTCATGTCCGAAGACTGACCGGGGAACACAGGGGTGCCACGGGTACTTGTCCGCGGCACCCCTGAACGTCCGCGCCGACGCTGGACCGGCGCGACGTCCACCGACTGGATTTGGACCTCATCACGGAGAGAGACTCGATGACCGTCGAACCTATGACCGCAACATCGCCGCCGAACGACGCTGGCAACGCCGAAGACTGCTTTCCGCTAGCTGTCATCGGCAAACGGCTCGTCGCCGAAGGAGTTGTCGCGCTGGTCCTCGGTTCCCGGGACGGTAGCGATCTACCCGGCTGGGCGCCTGGTGCTCACCTCGACATATGCCTGGACAATGGGCTGACGCGCCAATATTCGCTATTTGGTGACCCTGCGGATCGCAGGTCCTACACCGTCGGCGTGCTACGGGTTTCCGATAGCCGCGGTGGTTCGAGCTACATTCACGACGTGCTTCGCGTCGGGGACGAAGTCCGGGTACGCGGGCCGCGCAACCACTTCGAACTGGTCGCCGCCGAATCCTATCTGTTCATCGCGGGTGGAATCGGCATCACGCCGATCGCGCCGATGATCCGGCAGGTGGAGGCACAAGGCAGCGAATGGCGTCTGGTCTATGGCGGCCGGACCTTTTCGTCGATGGCTTTGCGGAGCGAGCTCGCCGAACTCGGTGGCTCGCGCGTCGAATTCTGGCCGCAGGACGAGCGCGGCATCATCGATCTGGCGGCCGTGCTGTCGCAGCCGAGCAAAACGACAGCTGTCTATGCGTGCGGGCCTGAACCATTGTTGGAGGCGGTGGAGTCCACCTGCGCCGCTGGCTGGCCTCCCGGAGCTCTGCACCTGGAGCGATTCGCCGCCAAGGCGCCTGCATCGGACCAGGTCGACACCGACTTCGAGGTCGAGATCGCCAGCAGCGGGCAGCGGATCGCCGTGCCTTCGGGCTCGTCGGTTCTCGTTGCACTGGAGAACGCGGGGATCTTCGTGACGTCCGGATGTCAGGAGGGCGTCTGTGGCACGTGCGAGACGCGGGTACTGCATGGAGAGCCCGACCACAGGGACTCCGTGCTCAGTGCCGAAGAGCAGTCCGCCAATGACTGCATGATGCTCTGCGTGTCCCGGGCAAGGGGGCCGCTGCTCGTCCTCGATCTGTGAAGCGATGTACCTGCGTGCCCTACCACTAATACGGTCTGATCCGGTGATCCCAGAGGTGGAGCCGGTGGTTACGATCAGGGGGCTGGGCCGATTCCCATATCGGGAGGTGAGCCGAATGAGTGGCTGCGATCAGGGACGATCCAACATGCTCGCGGCGGGATGGCACCGCGTGAAGTGCGACCGGTGTATCCCCGGGGATATGTGATTCCGTCATGGTTGTTGCGGATGGTGACGGCACGCAGCGCGATCTGAGGACAGGAATCGCCGCGGAGCTTGCGGAGGTGGGATTCGACAACGCGGAAGAGATCGGCTGCGGTGGTTTCGGTGTCGTGTATCGAGCACACGTTGGATCGTCCGGTTGCGGTGAAGGTCCTCGACGGCGAATCCGGCGACGACGAGCGGGTGCGTTTCCTCCGCGAACAATGGGCGCTGGGGCGGTTCGGCGGTCATCCTCACATCGTTCAGGTGCTTTCAGCGGACATCACGGCCACTGGCAGGCCGTACTTGGTAATGCCGTTCTGTGCCCTTGGTTCGCTGCGTGCACGGGTTCGCGCCCACGGGCCGATGCCGTGGCAGGAGGTGCTGTCGGTCGGAGTCAAGATCGCCGGTGCGCTGGCGGCCGCGCATGCGTACGGTATCGTGCATCGCGACGTCAATCCGTCCAATATCCTGCTGTCCGACTACGGTGAGCCGCAGCTGAGCGATTTCGGGATTGCCCGGACGACTGCCGCTTTCGACACTGCGGCCGGGCTCGTCGCCGGGACTCCGGCGTTCACCGTGCCCGAGGTGCTCCGCGGAGCAGAACCGACCGTGGCCGCCGATGTCTACGGCCTCGGTGCGGCAATGTTTTGTCTGCTTACCGGTCATGCTGCTTTCGAGCGCCGTGAGGGCGAGTCGGTGGTTGCGCAGTTCGTACGGATCACGTCTGACCCTGTGCCTGATTTGCGGAGCAGCGATATCCCGGCGCCTTTGTGTTCGGCGCTGGAATCTGCTATGGCGCAGGACATTTCGGACCGGCCGACCAGCGCCCGAGAATTCGGGGATCGGCTGCGCAACATCCAGTTCTCGCGTGGGCTCGCGGTCGACACGATGGCTCTGCCCGCTGAGGGCGGACCGAGTGGGGTAGCGATGGCCACCGCATCGGCTCCAGTTCCACGTTCCGGCCGAGCGATGGCGCCGACACCGTCGACGCGGTATCGGCCGCCTAGTTCGCTGCGCCAGCCGGTACCACGTGGTCGTTTGCTCGCACGTTTGCGGGAAGGTCAGGCTCGACGGCTGGTACTGATTCACGGACCTGCCGGGTTCGGCAAGAGCACCCTCGCTGCCGAATGGGCGAATATACTTGCCGCTGAGGGCATTCGAGTCGCCTGGCTAAGCGTCGATCACGATGACGACAACCTCGTATGGTTCCTTTCGCACGTGACAGAGGCAATTCGCTACGTGCACCCTGGCGTGGCCGCAAATTTGGAGCGGCTTCTCGAAGAGTACGCCGGCGATGCCGCGCGACATGTTATGACCACCGTCATCGACGAGATCCACAGCAGCGGCGAGACGGTGGCCCTCGTGATCGATGATTGGCATCGAGTGACCAGCTCGGCCACTGTGGCTGCGATGGAGTTTCTGCTCGACCACGGCTGTCACCACCTTCGGGTGATCGTCACCAGCCGCAGCCGCACCGGACTGCCATTGGGGCGCATGCGGGTTCGCGACGAGCTCATCGAGATCGATGAGTCGGCTTTGCGGTTCGACGATACGGAAACCGCCAAGTTCCCCACAAATATCAATGGATTGTCGCTGGGGGAGGCTGAAGCCAAGAAGCTATGCGAATCGACCGAAGGGTGGGCGGCCGCACTGCAATTGGCATCGATGTCGCTGCGCGACAGGGACGATCCGGGTGCGTACATCGATCAGATCTCTGCGCGGCACTACGCCATCGGGGAGTACCTGATGGAGAACGTCGTCAACGCACTTGACGCCGACCTGCTCGAATTCGTGATGCGGACCTCGGTCCCGGAGCGTATCAACGGTGACCTCGCCGACGCGCTGACAGGCGTCGGTCGTGGGCAGGACATGCTCGAACAGGTGCGACAACGCGACTTGTTCCTGCGCAGCATCGACGACGATCTGAGATGGTTCCGCTACCACGGGTTGTTTGCCGGCTTTCTCCGCGATCGTCTGATTCGGTTGCATCCTGGGTTGCTGGAAGAGTTGCATATGACGGCCTCGGAGTGGTTCGCGGCCCGCGCCATGTTCCCCGAGGCTGTGGATCACGCGCTCGCGGCGGGCGAACCCCAACACGCATCGGATGTGGTGGCGGACCATGCCGAACAATTGATGGAACAGTCACGCACGGCGACCTTCCTCGGGCTCGCGGCCAAATTGCCCGCGTCGATCACAGCGTCGAACCCGCGACTGCAGGTGGAGATCGCCTGGGCCAACATATCTGTGCAACGTCCGGCCGCTGCCATCACCGCTTTGAACGGTGCCGACTCGGCTCTCGGGGCGGCACCGCGCGACGACAACGATTCCGCGGGATTGAAGTTCGAAGTGAACTTGGCGCGTGCCGCCACCGCCTTGATCACGGACCAGCCGACGGTGCTCGAACCACAGTTCGCAAAGGCGCGGGATTCCGCACGCCCGTTCCTAGCCAATGCGATCGCGTCGGTGGCGATGGTATCTACGCTATATCACTTCGACTTCGCCGAGGTGCACCGATGGCACCGATGGACCGAATCGCTGCGGGACCGGGCGCGCGGTCCGTTCGGAGTGATGTACTGCGACTGCATCGCCGGAAGTGCCGCCTACGAACAGCTCGATATCGGCGCCGCCGAGTCGTTTTTCCGCACCGTGCTGCGCCTGGCATTGCAGACCGACAGTCGCTCACAGGCCACTCGGCTCGCCAGCGCATTGCTCGGCGAATTGCTTTATGAGAAAGGACAATTCATCGAAGCCGAAGAGCTGCTGGCGGCCGAGCTGGGCCTCGAAAGCGGAGCGGCCGAGTTCTTGATGGCCAGTTACGGAACAGGCGCGCGGCTGGCCGCTGTACGCGGTGACCTCGACACCGTGCAGGAGCGATTGGACGAAGGCGCCAAGATCGCCACAAATCTCGCGCTGCCCCGCCTGGCGGCCCGGATCGTGAATGAGCGAATCCGCTTGGGACTGCCGATCAGTGGCGCTGACCACCGCGCCGTCGAAAGGCTGCCGCCCTGTGTCCCGCACGCGGACCTTCCGTCGGCGGTCACCGCTGAAATCTCCCAGGATTCCGCGATTCGGCTGCTGCTTGCCCAACGGGACCGAGGCAGCGGGTGCGCAGGCATGTCAGCGTTCCGAGCGGTTGGTTCGCATCGTCGGTGGTCAGAACCGTCCGCACGCGCTCATCATCGCCGAACTCTTGCACGGGTGCAGCTTGTCGGCGGGGGCCGGATTACGCAGGCGGCATACCAACTGGAGCCGACCCTGACGCGCTGCGCCGAGCAAGGGCTTGTGCGCCTGGTTGTTGATACCGGACCGCGGTTGCAGCCTGTGATCGAAACGCTCTATGGGGCGATGACACCGCACCGCCACCTCGTCCGGCCCTTCCTTGTGCAAGTGCTGGCAGAATTCGAGCACGTACTGCCGAATCGCGGCCGACACCGAAACGCTTGAAATCAGCAGTTCACTGGCGGCTAACACAACCTTGGCGATTCGTGCGTCAGGCTCTCCGAAGCGCCGATGTGGTCTCGAGAAGCGCACGTACGTCGTCGTGCGTCTTGACCAGGTGTACCCACCAGGTCACGCCGGCCTCCGTCAATTCTCGAAACTCCGCGTCGGTGGGTTCGATGGTGGGGTCCATCGGGCATACGACGAGGTCGAACGGGCCATCGACTGCCCGATGTTCACGCGCGTACGCTATGGACTCCTTGACTTCGTCGATGCTCAGTGGCCGGTCGTCCGACCGGAGCAGCACCATGCCATCCCACTGGGCAGCTCGTCGCAGCGATCGCTTCTTCCCGACCAGCGCTGCGCACCAGATCGGGGCTCGGGGGACGCGCCCTGGCCGTTCAGTGAAGTGCGCTTCGGGAACGCTGATGTATTTGCCCTTGAACGAAGTCGGCTGCCCGCGCAGCAGGCTGTCCACGACGGCCATCGACTCGTCCAGCCGGTCGGCGCGCGCTTTCGCATCCGAATTCAGGCCGAGGTCTTTGAACTCTCTCGCCGCATACCCGCTTCCCACGGCTACCACGAAGCGGCCATTCGATAGCTGATCCAAGGTCATTGCCTCACGGGCGAACTTGACCGGGTGGCGACGGGGGAGCGGGCTGACCAGCAAACCGAAATTGATGCGCTGTGTTGCTAGACCGATTGCGGTGACGGCTACCTGAGGGTCGACCAGGCGGTGCGGATGACCCGCATAGTGATCGTCCCAGAAGCCCGCATAACTGACCACGTCCGAGAGGAAGAAACCGTCGTAGCCGACCGCCTCCATCTCGGCAGCAAGGTCCGCGAGAACCCTGACGTCAGCCAATTCACCCATGTTGCCCGCGTAGACGCCGATCTTCACTGTCCACCTCTCGTTCGCCGATGCGGCAGCCGCGCAAGCCTACGCACCATCGTCGGTTTATGGCTCCGGCGGCGCGAATGTCCGCTCCGTAGCCGCGACCTCCACGACATCGTCAGCAGTCCAAGTTGCGTCGTGGTTCGGCGCTTCGATTGTCAGAAGGACCGTTGCTGATGTCAAGGCCAAAATAAACATATGGAATTAGGGGTCAGATGAATACTTCCGGCAGGGATCGTGTCGGCAAGGACGGAGCTCTATAGTGTTCCGTGTAGGGGCCGATTGGGCTCAATGGCGTCAGAAGGCGAGCGACCGCTAGAGCCGCGATCGGCCCGGCGGTCTTGACGAGGGCTCTTCTTTCCTTGCGAACATCGCACGGCACTTGACGGGCGGCGCAAGGATGCGTCCGGGATCCGCATACGGTCAACCGTCGTCGGTCCGAATCGATTCCGTTGACTGCCAATGGATCTCGTCGTCAACCTGCTCGGCCGGCAGACGGTTGGAGGGCATTTCCGGAGTCGCGGGCATCCGTATCGTACGAGGACTTTCCCGGTACCGCTTGACAACGTAGCCCATATGATCAACGATCAGGTCTTAGATGTTTTGTTACTGCGGTCACGTTCAGCTGCAGTTACCCAGTCCGTAGGAGTGCTCGATGAACCGGGCGGATGACTGTCGAGAGAATTTGCACGTTGGCGGCCGAAAGGGAGCCGTACCGGCGAAGAGACCGGCCATGGGTCCGGATTTCATTGCCGACTTAATTGCAGATGGACTGCTGAGGTCGCCACCGCGCCCAAGGTGTAGTAAATTCCGGTGACGCAGGGCTGAATCCGCGAAATTCATGCTGCAGGCCCACCCGGGCCGCCGATTTCGTGGTGGCAATGTCGATTCGGACTGGCACCGTCAAGCCTTCGAGAAGATAGCAAAGCTTGACTAGCTTTATAAGCAAGCACTTCGACAGGTGAGCGAATCGTAACGCCCGCTTAACAGCTATATCGCCTGGGCTACCCAGAAATCCACTTGCCAATCGCAAGAACCGGGAATGGTGGTCGACCGTGGTGCGGTCGGCATGCCGACCGCACCATATCAGGAAAAGGAAAGTTAGCATGGCAGACCAAATGCCCCGCGCCGCATCCCCCGATGCGCCCGTCCGCGCGGCCTCGAAGGGGCCGGCGCATCGGCTGCGTGGAAATATGAGGACGCCGCAGCTGGTCTTCAACGCCTTGGCTTTCAACGCGCCATTAGGGCTGATGATCGGTGGTGTTCCATTGGTGATCGGTCTGGGTGGCGGCGTCGGCACCCCCCTGCTGTTCGCCGGTCTCGGCGTGCTGATGCTCCTGTTCTCAGTCGGCTACACCCTGATGGCGCGATTGATCCCGAAAGCCGGCGCCTACTACACCTTCGTCACCGCGGGAATGGGCCGGCCCCTCGGCCTAGGCGCCTCATTCCTCGCGGTACTGGCATACATCGCGGGCCTTTCGTATCCGTTGATTCTGTTCGGTGTCACGCTCAATGGTTTCGTGATTACGTCAGGCGGTCCTGACATCAGCTGGTGGGTGTGGGCGCTGATCATCACCGCGATCGTAGGTACTCTCGGCTATATCAATATCGATGTTTCGACGCGTGTGCTGCTCGTGCTCGTCGTTATCGAGATCATCGTCGTTGTCGGCTATGACACGGTGGTCTTCGGAAATGGCGGGCAGGCACACCATGTCACCTTCGGATCCTTCAACCCCGCCACCCTCGGTTCCGGTGGGACTTTGATCGGGTTGGTGCTCGCGCTGAGTCTGTTCCTGGGATTCGAATCGGTTGTGGTCTATCGTGACGAAGCCCGTGACCCGGAACGCTCGGTGCCCCGCGCAACCTACATCACTGTCGCCGCGATCACCGTCTTCTACACGATCGGGTCCTGGGCGATCATCCTGGCGTTCGGAGAGGACCAGGCCGCCGCGACGATCGGTGCTGCGCCGGCGACAGCATTCCTCACCAGTATCCAGAGTTACCTCGGTACGGTGGTCTACGACATCAGCTCCGTCCTGTTGGTGACCAGCGGCCTTGCCTCGGTGACGGCCATGCACAATGTTGTCGCCCGCTACCTGTTCAATCTGAGCTCCGACGGCGTGCTCCCCCGCGCGCTGAGTACACCCCATCACCGCCACGGCTCGCCGCATCGGGCTAGCTTGTGGGTCTCCGCTGCCACCTTCGCTTTCGTCTTGTTCGTGATCTTCGGTGTGGACGATGTGATGACGCTGTACGGGACATTGGCGGGAATGGATGGCTATGCCCTGATCGTGTTGTTCTTTCTTGCGGCTCTCGCTGTCGCGGCCTATTTGCTGCGAACCCGGCCGGCCGGCGTCAGCTTCTGGAAGCGGACTGTCGCTCCGGTTGCTGCCGCGATCGCCATGACAGCCGCTGTAATACTCGTGACGTTCCATATCGACCTGCTGACCGGTTCGAAATCGTTGACCGGCGCGCTGATACTCGGAGTCGCGGGCATCGTGTTACTGGGAGTCGTGGTGGCCTTGGTCCTGCGGCGCACCCGACCCGATGTCTACGACCGGATTGGATCGCAAATCTGATCGATTTTCCTCCTCAGAGTTGTTGCCCCAATCACAGTAAATGAATTAAAATACACGTTTAGAAGTATATAGACCTGGGTCTTGCATCGGGACGCCGCCGGTACGGCGGTTCATGTACAGGGCGGCTTCTGTGACCTGCTTGCTCCCGATCGGCGCATCGGTCACCCAGTGATTTTGTTATCGAGACATCGGAGGTTTGTTGATGAGTACCAAGGCGTCAGAGGTGGTCATTGTCGGCGGTAGCGTGGCGGGTCTATTCGCCGCGGCGGCGCTGACCGGGCTCGTCGACAAGGTGACCCTCGTCGAGCGCGATGAATTGGCCGTCGGCCCGGAGGCGCACAAGGGTGTTCCTCAGGGGCGCCAGATCCACGTGACACTGCCGGTGGGGCTGCGTCAGGCCAACGAACTGATCCCTGGTCTCGACAGCATGCTCGAGGCCGAGGGGGCACCCACCATTGATCTCGGTGGCGATCCCGCATTTTACATCAGCGGCGTGGGCTGGCAGCAGCGTGTTGCCGCTGATGTGCCGTTGACTTGTTTCAGCCGGCCGTTGTTCGAGTGGGTGGTGCGGCGGCACGTCGCGGCCCTTCCGAACGTCGAGATCCGGCAGGGGTCGGTCGCGGGGCTCGTCGCGTCCGAAGATGGTAGCCGCGTAATCGGTGTTCGTCTCAATGGTCAGGATCAGGAGATCCTGTCGGCGGAACTGGTCATCGATGCGAGTGGTAGGGGATCGAAGGCGCCGCGGTGGTTCGAGGAGATCGGTTATGAAGCTCCCGCCGAGCAGCAAGTGCGCGCTTACGCCGGGTATGCGGGACAGCCCGTCCGTGTCCCCGATGGTCTGCTTCCCAATGGACTGTGCGGTATTGCGGCGCACCCTTCGGTGAACAACATCCGTGGTGGCATGATCTGGCCAATCGAGGGCGGCAAGCACATGATGGTCGCGGTCGGAATGGCGAAGGACTACCCTCCCGCCAACCGTGAGGGCGTCCTCGAATTCCTCCGAGGGACTTCCACTCCGTTACTGGCTGAGCTGGCCGTGAAGTGTGAGCCGGAGGGCGATGTGACGACCTATCGCATGCCAGGAAACCAGCTGCGTCATTGGGAATCCCTCGACCGCCGGCCGGAGGGTTTCATCGCCATTGGCGACGCCGTGGCGTCGTTCAACCCGATCTACGCCCAGGGTATGACCATTGCGATCTTCGCGGCAACCGCCCTGCGTGACGAGTTGCGCGCCAGCGAGGGGGATAACCTTGTCGGCTTTGCGCAGCGATACCACCAGGCGGTGGCGCCGACCTATGAGGGCGCTTTCGCGCAGGCGGCGAGTGCGGACGTGCTGTATCCCGGAGTCGAGATCGAAGACTTTACGCTCCCCGAGGCCGAGGGTGGGGAGTACTTCGAACACCTCGAGCGTCTCACTACGCAGGATCCCGAAGTTGCGATCGCTTGGACGCGAATGGTCGGGTTCATGGAGCATGAGGGTCTGTTCACCGACGCCATGCAGAAGAAGGTCGAAGCCTGGGTCGCCCACGGCGCGCCGATCACCGCCAACACTGACCCGAACGATCCGCCCGCGGCCTGACGCTGTCGGTCGTCTTCTGTCGCGTGGTGGTGACAAGACCTGAGCTCTTTCGCTCGAATCGACAGTAGCCGGTGTTCTCTGCTCGAGCAGTACGCACCGGCTACTGCGTGTGCGGTCCAGTTATGCGAACTTGGCGCAGTATGTAATTTAAGATATAGTATTAGTGTTTATAAGCGAGGCGAACTGCCTCTGCGGCCGTGAGGACTTCCATTGCCTGTGACGAGGAAACATGTCGGCAACCTCGGGCTTGCCCGGACTATCGAGGTGGTGAGGTAGTGGTGACCGGATCGAAATCCGTGCCGGAGTTGGAGAAGCTACGTTCGTATGCTGCCGTTATCGGCGACAGGCGGTCAATGGGGGACGGAAACATTGCGGTCGTCGATCCAGCGACCGGAACGGCGTTCGCGGAGATCGCCGACTGTGGGCCGTCCGAAGTCGATGCGGCCGTCCGTGCTGCCGCCACGGCCTTCGGGCCGTGGGCGGGACTCGGTCAAACGGAACGCAGTTCTCATCTCCGCCGCCTCGCGGAGGTTCTTCGAGCGCACACGGACGAATTGGCCGAGCTGAACACCCGCGACGTAGGCAAGCCGCTACAGCAGTCGCGGTCGGAAGTGGCGCTTGCTGCGCGTATCTTCGACTACTACGCGGATGCGGCCACGACCTTGCTTGGTCATTCGATCCCGGTATCCAAAGACGTGTTCGGATATACCGTCCACGAGCCATATGGCGTGGTCGGACACATCGTGCCGTGGAACTATCCGCTGGGCATTGCGGCGCGGACCATCGCTCCCGCGCTGGCTGTCGGCAACTGCTCGGTGGTCAAGCCAGCCGAGGACGCATCGTTAGCGGTGCTACGTCTCGCTGAGCTGGCTTTGGAGGCCGGGCTTCCACCCGGAACTTTGAATGTGATCACGGGTGTGGGCGCGACTGCCGGTGCGGCTCTGGCGCAGCACACTGGGATCGCGCTCCTCAGTTTTACCGGTTCCGTGGGCACCGGCAGAGCCGTTGCCAAGGCGGCTGCGGAGAACTGCATACCTGTCATGCTGGAACTGGGTGGGAAGTCGCCGAACATAGTCTTCGCCGACGCCGATCTTCCCGCCGCGGTGGACGCGGTCGTGAACACGATCATTCAAAATGCCGGGCAGACGTGCTCCGCCGGCACCCGGCTCATCGTGGAAGACAGCATTCACCGGCGGGTGGTCGAGGCATTGCATGAGCGGTTCGAGAGCGTGCGCATCGGTCCTGGCATGGATGACCCTGATTTGGGACCGCTGATTTCGCAGAGGCAGTTGGTGCGTGTGCGAGAGTTGGTCGAGGCGGGTAAGCAAGAGGCCGAACTCGTTGTGGGTGGAAGTGCTCTCACCGGAGAAGGTCTCGACGGCGGCTACTTCTTTGCGCCCACCATTTTCGATCATGTGGGTATCGAAACGCAGATCGCGCAGGAAGAAGTGTTCGGGCCGGTTCTCGCGGTGACTCCATTCAGTGAACTGGATGAAGCCCGCGAACTGGCCGACGGCACGAGATACGGACTCGCAGCAGGGATTTGGACCAAGGATGGCTCCAAGGCGCACTGGCTCGCGCATCAGCTCAAATCCGGTCAGGTATTTCTGAATACCTACGGTGGCGGCGCTGTCGAACTGCCCTTCGGCGGCTACAAGCTATCTGGATACGGCCGGGAGAAGGGGACCGAGGCTTTGATCGAGTACACCCAGATCAAGTCGATTGCAGTACGCACCAAGCCTTGATCGCCACCGGACCCTGACCGCGCCTGCGGTCGGGGTCCGGTTTTGTCTTTTTTGGGGTCGCGGTGGCGTCCGTCGGATCACTGTATCCACATCGCGCAGGCCGCGGTCGAGTCTGTTTTTTCTTCTGGTGCGCACGAAGTCGGCGTGTTGGAAATTCTTGGTGGATCAAGCTAGAGAATAAGGCGATCGGCGGCATATCTGCGCCGAACTGTTCGCCTGTTAAGGTGTGCGGCCGAAAAGAGCGTGTGCCGCTCGATTGCTGTCTAGTTCTCGGTTTGAAAATTATCTGAAACAATAATGGTTCGCGATGATGGCATGTCTGAGCCGGGTTCGGCAGTGCTTTCGCTGCGCGGGCGGTGTGCCCGAACGGATATGGGTTTTAAATTCGCTGAATTGCTTGACGTCAAAGGTGTCCGGGGTTACTGTTTAGCGAACTCGTCGAGAACTAGAATATGAGTTTAGATCTTTTCTCTTACGCTGCCGTCCGTGACGGGATGGCAGCATTCGGGAACTGGAGATGGGCAAATGGACGACACAGGAGTCGGGGCCGCTGGCGTGGCGGCTGCGCGCGACGACGTGGTCCGCTGGTCGCCGGGACTGACTGATTGTCGCGACGGTCTTGTTGGTCGAGTCCGGACTGCCCGTGGGTCGGCTGGCTGGCCGATCGATCGTGCCAGGACGGTCCGGTCGCGTGGGCCGCCGCATGGGCCTGGACGGATCACTTTTGAGGCATCAAAGCCGGATTCGAGCTTCCGGCTGCGGGATCGGCCGTAGTCCGACGCGGCACGTCTGTGTTGCAGATCGTATTCGAAATCATCTACTCCTCGTGCGTATCGCAGATCGCTCCAGATGCCCCGGCCGGGGTAGCGAGCATTCTTCAGTTCGAGATTCGAGACTGCGCGGCGGGCCTACCGCCGCGTGTAATTGAGAAAGCAATCAAAGAAATGAAAATGAAGGCACTCACGATTGCCGCAGCGACGCTGACCGCCGCAGTTGGCATCACGTCCGGTGTTGCCCACGCCGAACCCGCCGCCGCGCCCATCGTCCACTGGACGGCCAAGGTCGTTGACAAAACGATCGTCGTCCAGACGGATTCTGGCTCGCTCACCACTCGCGACGGCGTATTCCAGGTTCTCGACAACAACGGCGCTGTCGTGGACGGTCTACCGCTGTCCTACTTCATGGACGGGAAGCAGTTTCCGATTGCGTCGCGGATCGATGGCAACACGGCAACGCTCACACCGAGCACGGATTCGGCGACCGCGCGCCCCGCGGAAATGCCGATCAAACAGGTGGATGCACAGGCCGACGCCACCGTGGACCAGGCGCTCGGTAATGCCGGCGGGAAATTCGGTCTGGGCGTCGGTGTGGGCACGTTGGTCGGGGGGATCATCGGCCTGGTTGGCGGGTGCATTCTCGGCGCCTTGACGGTCGGCATACTCACCGCGCCCGTCTTCTTCGCTGGTGCACTCGGCGGCTGTATCAGCGGGGCAGCCATTGGCGCGGGGCTGCTTGCGGTGATCGGTGGTGCGGTGGTCGGTGTGCCGGTGGGTATCGGCGCGGCGCTGCAATTCTTCCAGACGATCTTCGCTCCGGCTCCGGCTCCGGCTGCCCCGGCCGCGGCTCCGGTCAACTGATCGAGATCAGATTGCAATCCTGCCGGATCTCCGCCCGGCGATCCGGCAGGATAGGCAAACCGTCAGCAGGAGTTTCGATGACCTTCCTCGAGAGAACCGACCCCTCGCAGGTGGAAGAGCTGCGGAAGACTCGCCGATCCCGAGGAGCGGTGCAAACCGCGTCGGCGGTGGCAGAGTTCGATTATTGGGACCGCGCGATCCTCGATTTCGGTGTGCGCTGGCACCCGTATGGTGGTGGTCATCCGGGACGAATATTCATAGAGTTCGGAATTGACGAGGGTGAGTATTTTCGGCGGCTTCTGCGGTTGGTGAACCCGCCAGATGCGCGATTCGAATTGACTGAGACCGATCGAGCGAAGATCCGATCCGTTTGCGAAGCGAGACTGCGGCACCGAGTTGGAGAGTCGCCGACGCCTGCGGATGTTGCGAGCTAGATTTCTGTGCGGGGTGTCGTGACAATGATATTTCGAGGCAACCTGTGATTGTGGGTTCGATCATGAAACATAAACCCGTGAAGTACGAATCCAGCCCGTACGCCGTGACGGTACATGCTGTGGGAGGTCGCTGAGTTTGACCACACGAGAATACGGTGCGACGGTCAGGACGGCGTCCGGCGCGTTGCAAGGATCCGCTAGGGACGGCGTATTTGCATTCCGTGGTGTGCCTTTCGCGCAGGGCCCGGTTGGTTCGGGGCGGTTTGCGCCTCCACGATCGGTGGAAGCGTGGAATGGTACGCGATCCGCCGAGCGGCAGGCGGCGGCGCCGCCGCAGTTGGCGGGGAATCCGCCGCGTCCTGCGGATTCCGTGACCACGGGTTCGGCGCTATCGACCCCAGAAGTGATCATGGGGCCGCTTCCGGTGCCTGGATTCAGCGAGGACAGTCTTACCCTCAACATCTGGACACCTTCGCCAGGACCCGACGCGAGACTGCCGGTCCTGGTCTTTTTTCATGGGGGGGCCTGGAAAACCGGCGCCGGTTCGGCCTCCTGGTATGACGGGTCGGTGATGTCACGGCGCGGTCAGATCGTGGTCGTGACCGTGAATTATCGGCTTGGCGCGCTCGGATGGCTCTACCTCCCGAACGGAGTCGGCGGCAAAGGGCCGGTTGCGAACCTCGGACTTCTCGACAAGATTGCCGCCTTGGAGTGGTTGCACGACAACATCGCCGCGTTCGGCGGAGACCCGGACAACATCACTGTTTCGGGTGAGTCGGCGGGAGGACAATCGATCGTCGCGCTACAAGCAACCAAGGCAGCGGGTTCATTTCGTCGGGCCATCGTGGATAGCATCACGCTTTCGGAGAGTGCAGTCCCGGGAGAGGTTGCGGCCGGTATCACGGAGATCTTTCTCAACGCGGTGGGCATCGAATGGCGCGATCCGGACAAGCTGCTCGAATTTCCGGTGGCTCGGATCCTCGCGGCACAAGCGGAAACGATGAGGCTATGGAATGCGCGTGCGACAGGTGAGCCTTATAGCCCCTTCGAGCCGGTGCTCGACGGGCTCGTGATCACGTCGGATTTCGCCGAGGCCGCGTTAAGCGGTTCTATGGACGATGTGGAGCTTCTGATCGCCCACACCGCTCAGGAAACGCGGTTCTGGTCGGCCTACGACGCCGAGTTCTGGCAGCAGGACGAAGGGACCATCACCGGCAAGCTGATGGAAGCCGCCGACGCGGACCGGGCACAGCTATATAGTGCATACGCCGGTCTGAATACGACAGCATCACCTGCCGCCGCGTTGAGTGCATTGGCCGATGACGAGTACATCCTGCCGCAGCTGAGGCTAGCCGAGCGTTGTTCCGATAAGGGGCGAGGTGCCTATTTCCTGTGGTTCTCGTGGCCTTCACCGGCCGCGGATGGCAGACTCGGCGCAGCTCATACGGTCGACTTACCGTTCGTGTTCAAGAACTTCGAGGAGTGGTCAGGGGGAGCGATCTTGGCCGGTGTCGATCGTGGTGAATTCGAAGCACTGTCGACCCATGTCCAAGACGCGTGGATCTCGTTTGCCACCACAGGTAACCCCGGGCGTCCGCTCGGGCAGGAGTGGCCGAAATTCACCGCGCCCGAATGTGCCGCCATGGAGTTCGGCAAGTCTGTCGGGTTGATCCGGGATCTACTCAGGCGCCGTCGAAACTTGTACAAGGGGGCGTGATCTGGGGTATCGAGGCTCATGTGTCGTTTGCCGCCGTCGTGTGACCACCACGTGGTACCTACAGCTCGAGGGCGGCTGTGGCCGGGTGAATGCCGCATAGCGCATCGTAGGTTGCTGCGGCGAGGTTGTAGGCACGGCGGCCGCCGGATAGCCAGTCGCGGTGCAGGTTCGGAACGAACGCGATCGCGACCTGATTGTCAATGTCCCCCAATTCGATCGAGCCGCCTGCGCCAGGATGTCCGAAGGCCGTCGATCGTGGCTTCGGACAGGATGAGGTTCTGGCACGGCAGCATGTAGCCGAGGCCGAAGGCGCTTTCGAGCAACCGCACCGAGTCAGGTCCCGCACGGGTTCACGAAGCCACGTCGGTAGGAACTCCGGGGGCACCGCCACGAGATCGTGGTAGAACCGGGCCAATGCGCATGCGGTGGTGACCAATCCGAGGCGGCCAGCCGTCGGCCAAGACGTCCGGCTTGTTGTGCGACCCAACAGGATTGGTGCACGCGCGCATCGTGAGTGAATCGGGATCCTGGTGTGCCTTCGCCATCACGGTGACCCGTCGCTGTATCGATCGGCCCTGGGCTGGTCCCCATCCGCTCCTGGGAGGGCGGGAAGTCGAAGCGTGCGGTGTCATCGACATGCGGCCCGCTCAGCTGTCGAGTGCGGTCTCAGGAGATCGTTGATCGGTTCGGCTCATTGGATAATATGAAACCAGTTCAACCTGGGGATTTCCGTGACGCCAACATTGCGGGCAGTATCGTTGACAGCAGTTACTCATTTGTCCGCGGGACGCGAACCCCAGGGTGGCCGCGCCGGCGACCGGGGCCACATTCGTTGTCCGGGCGAGTGCTGGGCGGCCGATAACCGGGAGTTTTCAGAGTTCTCGGACCCGCTTGGGGCGTGCAGGCTTCGAAGCCTCACGCTTTTCGCGTTGACCGTGGATTACTGCCAGTGCGTGCTTCTGCGCAAGTGGAAACAGCATCTCGTTTAGTTCATGGAACAATGCACCGGCCGACTCGCCGTTCCATGCCGGGGGCAAGAGCGACAGTGGAAGTCCAGGATCGCGGTAGGGGAGTCGGCGCCATTCGGTAAGCATCGGCACGTAGATCTGGAATGCTTCATGCGGAGTCGGTGGAGTGACCGTAGTGCGATAGAGGATGGGACGATACTGCTGCAGAAAGTCGGTGTACAAGCGTGCCAGCTCATCGAGATCCCACCAGACGGGGATCTTCGATCGGAGATCGTCGAACGCATAGTGCTGACCGGTGAACATGTCCACATATTCGGAGAGCCCGCGGCGTTCCAGGGTTTTCTTGGTCTCACGAGCTAGTGTGGCCGGTGCTATCCACACCCCCGGCGATGCGTTGCCGAAGCCCAGTCGGGTGAGCGCCGACCGTAGTGTGTACCGCTTGTCGCGCTCGGATTCGGGTATGGAGAATACCGCCAAAACCCATCCATCGTCTTCGGATGCCCTGTCGTGCTTGAAGATTCGCACGTCGCCCTCAGCGAGCACTTCGAGAGTAGATTCGGAGAGCGAGTAGCCGACATTCCCGTTACGTGCGCTGAGCAGCACGCCGCGGCGTTTCAGGCGAGAGATGGAGGAACGCGCGGCCTGCGGTTCCGCGCCGAGATCTGTGAGGAGCGCCACCACCGAGGCGGTCGACAGCCAGTTGCCCTCGGCCCGTGCGCACAGGCCGAAGATCGTGATGATCAACTGTGCGAGGCGGGCTTCCCGGCCGACACCAGTGGCAGCGGGTATCGAATTGGTCTCTGCCGTCATATTTACACCATACGTGGCTCCGGTCGAAGTACCGAAACTCCAGGTTATTCGCCTTGCGCGGTGCGAATCATGCCCTCCTGTAGGACGGTCGCGAGGTGCCGGCCGTCGCGTGTGAAGAATCGGCCGACTGCCAAACCGCGCCCGGCGTCGGCAGCCACCGCCTCTTGTGCGTAGAGGAGCCAGTCGTCGAACACGATCGGCCGATGAAACCACATAGCGTGGTCGAGACTGGCGGTGACGAGACTCGGATCGGCCCATGGCCGGTCGAGGACCCGGAGGACAGGCTCCAGAATCGTGTAATCGCAGACATAGGCCAGAGCGGCGATGTCTCGTTGCGCATCGGTCAGTCCCTTCACCGCTCGCAATGTATCGAACGGCTTCACCCACACGGCCTGGTGCGGCGTGCGCTCACCTTCCACCTCGAGATACACCGGGCCCGGCACGTGCCGCATATCGAAGCTGCGACCTCCGGACCAGTAGGCCTTGGACTCCTCGGTCATCGACCCGCCGCTTCGGTCGGCCAGGTACTCCGCGGAATTTTGCAGCTGGTCCGGATCGGCGACGGTCTGGGCGAGCTCGGCCATAAAAGTGCCCCCCGATTCACCTGCCGCGAAGTTGGCGAGACATACGTAGATGGGCTTGCCATTCTGATATGCGCGAACTTGTCGAGTACTGTAGCCGCGGCCGTCGCGCAGCGCCTCGACCTCATAGCGCACGGTGGCTCCGATGTCAGCAGGGCGTAGGAAGTAGCTGTGCATCGAGTGCAGCGTTTTGCCATCGGTGACCGACCGCATCGCCGCGGTCGCGGCCTGCGCGACGAGATCGCCGCCATAGGCCTTCGGCCAAGGACACGGCTGGGTCTTCGCCTCGAATGCCAAATCGAATCGTTCGGCTTCGGCCGGTTCGAGCGTGACCGCCGCCGAGAAGATAGCGGATGTCGGTGCTGTTCTTGTCGTCATCGGTCCATCCAATCCTGTAGTTAACGACCATCGGGTGCGCCAATCGGCGCAAGCAGTAGTGGAATTGGCGATCCGCAGCGGCTCGTCATGACCGGAGGTGGGTCAACGACCGACCGTGGTCCGCTGCGGCCGCCAACGGCGGCTGAGTGGTGCCGAACCGGCATCGCGCACCAACTGCAAGCGCGGCGGCGGTCCGTCCGTCCGGCTGGTAGGTGGCTTGCGATTACCCGCGCGGAAGGGAGCGGGCCATTCCGCAGCCGGACCCGAATAGCTTTGCTCTACGGCAGCATGGAGTGTCCACTGCGGATCCCACAGGTGCGCCCGTCCGATCGCGACCAGATCGGCGCGGCCTGCCAGCAGGACAGAGTTGACATCGTCGTACGACGAGATCGCACCGACGGCGACGACCGCAATGCCTTTGGGCACACCGATTTCCTGACGGATCCGGTCGGCGAATGGTGTCTGGTAACTGCGTCCGAACAAGGGCTTCTCATGTTTGACCACCTGTCCGGACGAAACGTGCAGCACATCCACGCCGTGTTCGGCGAAGGCACGCGTGATCTCGACAGCGTCGTCGACGGTGTTGCCGCCGTCGGCCCAATCGGTGGCTGAGATGCGTACCGACAGAGGACGTTCCGCAGGCCAAGCATCCTTGATCGCATCGAAGACGCGCAGCGGGAAGCGCAGCCTGTTCTCGAGGGAACCGCCGTATTCGTCGGTGCGCTGATTTGCGAGCGGCGACAAGAAGGACGACAGCAGATAGCCGTGCGCGCAGTGCAGTTCGAGCAGGTCGAAGCCAGCCCGTGCGGCAGCCCGCGCGGCGTCGGCGAATTCTGCGACGACACGATCGAGTTCGGAGTGGGGAATCTCCTTTGGAATGAGACTGCCAGGTCCATAGGGGATGGCCGAGGGACCGACCGTCTGCCAGCCACCGGACTCTAGCGGGTCGTCGATTCCCTC
This sequence comes from Nocardia pseudovaccinii, assembly GCF_050942345.1. Lineage (NCBI taxonomy): Bacteria > Bacillati > Actinomycetota > Actinomycetes > Mycobacteriales > Nocardiaceae > Nocardia > Nocardia pseudovaccinii. Next base: position 6,475,703 of record NZ_CP192074.1, on the reverse strand, counting down.
CCACATCACTTTGGTGGAGCCTTTGCGACCCGAGTGTCCCAGTTGGACACCGATCTTCGAGCAAGTAGTCGAATGCACGAAATCTACGATGCGGGCCCACGCCCGCTCCTGTGCCTCGGTGTACAGGCCGGCGCAACCAGGTGTGATGCGGCCTTCGGGAGACACACACACCATCTCGGTCATGACCAATCCGGCCCCACCGAGCGCCTTGCTGCCGAGATGGACCAGATGGAAGTCGGTCGGCACACCGTCCACGGCGGAGTACATGTCCATTGGGGAGACGAGGATTCGGTTGGGCAACTCGACGTCCTTGATCCGCAGGGGATAGAACATCGGTGGCCGGGTGCCTTCGGTCTCATTGGCAGGCTCTGTCTGCGTAGACAGGTACCAACCGTCGATCGTGTCGACAAAGCCGTCGTCGCGCAGGCGCAAGTTGTCATAGGTAATACGGCGGCTGCGGGTGAGAAGGTTGAACGCGAACTGGTCAGGGTGCTGGTCTGTGTAGCGACCGATCGATTCGAACCATTCGAGGCTGGCCTGTGCCGCGCGCTGCACCGATTCCACGACCGGTCGCCGCTCTAGCTCGTATGCTTCGAGTCCTGTTGTCACAGAATCATTTTCATGCAGGCATGCGGCGAGCGCGAGGGCGTCCTCCATCGCCAGTTTGGTGCCCGATCCGATGGAGAAATGCGCGGTATGAGCGGCGTCGCCGATGAGGACGATATTTCCGTGACGCCATGAGGTGTTGCGCACCGTGGTGAAGTTGATCCAGCGGGAGTTGTTGGCGTGCAGAGTGTGATCGCCCAGTTCGTCGGCGAATATCTCGGAAAGGAGTGCGATCGACTTCTCGTCGCTTTCACCCGGCACGAATTCGCGGTTGGCGAAGTCGTTGAAACCCGCATTTTGCCATACCGATTCGTGCATCTCGACGATGAATGTGCTCTGCTCGGCACTGAAAGGATACGCATGGGCCTGCATGATCCCGTGCGGTGTGTGCTTGACGAAGAACTCGAACGCCTCGAGAACGAGGTCGGTGCCCAGCCACATGTACTTGTTGTGCCGACGGTCGAGGGTCTGGCCGAAAATGTCGGCAAACCGGGTGCGAACCACGGAGTTGAGTCCGTCGGCCGCGAGTACCAGATCATGGGTGGCGGCCAGCTCCTCGACGTCCGGGGCCTCCGTCCGGAAGTGAATGGTGACACCCAGATCGGCGCAGCGCTGCTGCAGGATGTGCAGTAGTTCTTTGCGGCTCATCGCGGCGAATCCTTGACCGCCGGAGGTGCGGACTTCGTCGCGATAGGTGATGTCGATGTCGCTCCAGCGGGCGAATCTCTCGCTCATCATGCGATAGACGATCTCGTCGGCGTGCTCGATGCCGCCCAGCGTCTCGTCGGAAAACACTACGCCGAAGCCGAATGTGTCGTCCGGAGCATTGCGCTCCCAAATCGTGACCTCATGAGCCGGGTCGAGTTGCTTCATCAGAGCAGAGAAATACAGACCTGCGGGGCCTGCGCCGATCACTGCAATACGCATGAATGCCTCACGATTCTCGAGTCAGGATCCGTCGAGGATCCGTCGTTGGGCAGCGGTCGGTTGCCGAGTCGCTCTGGAGCGTTCGGGGAGATAGTTACGCTCTTCACCGGCTCGAACCCCAGCGCTCACGGATTTTGAACCGCTGGATTTTGCCGGATGGATTGCGAGGCAAGGTCTCGACGAATTCGATGCTGCGGGGATACTTGTAGGGCGCGGCGGTGTGTTTGACAAAATCCTGTATGTCGCTGACTTTGTCCGCGTCGCCTGATACGCCCGGCTGCAGAACGATCGCGGCGTGCACGATCATGCCCCTGTCTTCGTCCGGAATTCCGATCACCGCACTCTCGACGACATCTGGGTGCTGGTCGATGACGGCCTCGACATCTGGTCCGCCGATGTTGTACCCGGACGATACGATCATGTCGTCGCTGCGAGCGTGATACCAGAAGTATCCGTCGGCATCTCGGGTGTAGGTGTCTCCGGTCAGATTCCAGCCGTTTCGCACATAATCACGCTGGCGTGGATCGCCCAGATAACGACAACCCGTGGGGCCCTTGACCGCAAGCCGTCCAGCAGTCCCGTCGGGCACCGGGTCCCCATGCTCGTCCTGGACTTCGGCTCGATATCCGGGGACGGGGCGCCCGGTGGCGCCGGGGCGGATATCGTCGTCGGCAGCGGATATGAAGATGTGCAGGAGCTCGGTGGCGCCGATGCCATTGATCAGCTGCAAACCGGTTCGCTCGTAGAACCCGTTGTACGTCGCGAGGGGGAGGTTTTCGCCGGCCGACACACAACGGCGCAGCGTCTGCACGCGGTGCAGATCGTCTCGTTTGAGCAGTGCCTTGTAGGCGGTCGGAGCGGTGAACAGCACTGTTACCGAGTGTTTTTCGATCACATCGACGAGGTACGCCGGATCGGCCTTTTCGAGCAGGACCACCGAGGCGCCCACTCGAATCGGGAAAATTACTAGCGCACCGAGACCGAAAGTGAAAGCCAGCGGGGGAGTGCCGGTGAATACGTCGTCAGGACTCGGTCGCAGCAGATGGGCAGAAAAGGTGTCCGCATTGGCGAGTACGTCGCGGTGGAAGTGCATCGTCGCCTTCGGCGTACCGGTCGTGCCGGATGTCGGAGCGAGAAGTACCACGTCGTCGGCGGCCGTTTCGACATCGTCGAAGACCGTTGACTTCGACGGCGCAAGTGTCGCGAGGTCATCGCGAGTGGTGCCGCCGACCGGGACGATCAAGAGCGAAGGGTCGGCCGCGGACAAGTCGTCGAGCAGACGACTGTCGCACAACGCCAGGGCCGGGCGGGTCAAGGCGATCAGCTTCGACAGCTCAGGGGCGCGCAGCATGGGCATCGTCGTAACCACCACGCCGCCGGCTTTGACAACGCCGAACCAGCAAGCAACCAGCCACGGACTGTTGGGGCCTCGCAGAAGCACACGATTGCCGGGTACCAGCCCATACGACTCGGTGAGCACGTTAGCGATTTGGTTTGCCCGGTCGAGCAGGTCCCCGTAGGTCCAGGTCGCCTCACTGGTACGGATGCAGGGACGCGCTCGGCCATGCGTCGCCACCGCCGCATCGAGGAGCGCCGTCGCGCAGTTGAGCCGATCGGGATATTCGAGACCGGGAAGGTCGAAGATGAACTCCGGCCACTGCTGTGCAGGTGGAAGGTTGTCCCTGCAGAAGGTGTCCGTATGTGCTGAGGGAGAGAGCATCGGGAATCGGCCCTTTCGAAGGACTGGGATCTAACAAACCCGGCAGAAATAGTGCGTTGTAGAGACGGCCGTCAATCGCGCATTATAACATCTAAAATATGTTTCTCTGATTTTACGGACGGTAGTGGCTGCGAGCCGATTCGCCGGATCCTTGGGGCAGGGTTAGTCTTCGCCGAGCGCCGCGACGGCTTGGATCTCCACCAGCGCCTCGGGTTGCCACAGTGAAGTCACTCCGATGCCTGCCATTGCTGGATAGTCGGAGCCGACCAGTTCGCGCCAAATGCGCCCGATCTCCTTGCCGTTCGCTTGGTAATCGGGGATATCCAGCAGATAGATCGTGACGCTCAGTAAGTTGCCGGGTCGGCCGCCGGCGGCGTTCAGAGCGGTTAGGACGTTGGACAAGGCTTGCCGGAACTGTGCGACGATGCCGCCCTCGATGATCGTGCCGTCCGGCGTGAGCGCTGTCTGTCCGGCCAGGTGCACGATGTCGCGGTGGCGCGTGGCATGCGCGAAACCGGAGGGCTTGGAGAGTTCCGGCGGGTTGATGCGCGCAACTGACATGGCGGCCCTTTCGATGCGGACTCGCAGTGCTTTGCGAGCCTCGGTTAGCTATGGTCTAACACAAAATATGCTGATATCCTTGCCACCGTCAATAGTACGCAATATATTGCTTGTTACCGTCGCTCTGGTTCCTCACAGGGGCGGCCGAGTCCGTGGAGTATTCAGCGATGCGCTTTCGTACAGTTCGAACCGATGACGGTGCAACCCGCGCCGAAGTCCGTCTAGGCGGCGAGTGGTACGCGACGACCGCCGATGATGTCGGAGCATTGGTGGCCGGGCCAGGCTGGCGTTCGGCGGCAAGCTTCACGAAGCCGATCCCCGAGCCCACCGCAGCCGTCGGATCGGCTCCGGTGGTGACGACGCCCAGGAAAATCATCTGTTGCGGCCACAACTACCGCGCCCATATCGTCGAGATGGGCCGACCGGAGCCGGAATTCCCCACCCTCTTCGCGAAGTTCGCCGACACGCTCACAGCATGGAATGCCGATATGGTTCTACCAGGCCCGGCCGAGAGCGTAATGCTGGACTGGGAGGCCGAACTCGCGATCGTGGTCGGTGCAGTACTCCGACATGCCGATCGCGAAACCGCACGTGCGGGGATAGCCGGATACGCTGTGGCGAACGATTTCTCTGTGCGTTCCTGGCAGCGCCGGACTCCGCAGTGGCTGCAGGGCAAGGCCTTCGACGCCACCACTCCGCTGGGGCCGGAACTTGTCACAGCCGACGAAATCGACCCCGCCGACGGCCTGCGGATCACGTGCCGTGTCAATGGGATCGAGGAGCAAACCGGTTCGACCGACGATCTGGTCTTCGATCCGGCCACGCTTTTGACCTACATCTCGGAGTTCACCACGCTTCGGCCGGGAGATGTCGTGCTGACCGGAACACCAGGGGGCGTCGGTATCGCCGCAGAGCCGCCCCGATTCCTCAGGGCCGGCGACGTCGTCGAGACCGAGATCGAAGGAATCGGATTGCTACGCAACCGAATTACCGAACACGAACCGTCACGGTCTGCTTACGGATGGTAAGGAAAGGAATCGTAATGACCAGTGAGAACACCGGCACCAGAGTTGCTCCGATCGTCACGCGCGCCGGGGAAGAGTACGGCGAAACTGCTCAGTCGGGCGGTGCCGTGCGGGTATCGGGTGTCAGTCCTCAGCACACACCCGCCACCAAAATCTGGTATGGCAAGGTGACCAATGAGCCAGGCTACCGATCGCTGCCTCATCACCATGGCGAGGCTGAAACTGGTGGATATGTTTTAACCGGAGTGGCACGAATCTACTTCGGTGAGAACTACCAGGAATACGTCGATATGAGTGAGGGTGACTTCGTGTTCGTCCCCCCGTTCATGCCGCACGTCGAGGTGAATATGAGCACCACCGAGAAATTGGTTTGGCTGACGTGCCGCACGCCGGACAACATCGTCGTCAATCTCCCCGAAGTGGACGATTCCATCCTCATCGGCTATCGGCGCGCCTGACTGCGGCACGCGGTCGGCGCGGCGGTACTGCTTGATCCGGCAGGGTTGATCGGTCGGCGTATGTCGGCGCTTGCTGTGTCCGGACGAAGGGACCAGTGCTGCAGTCATATGCGCCTGGGCAAGTTGTGTATCCATGCGCTGACGACCGCTCTGGTTTCGGGTGATTCGCAGATTCGCCGAGCAGGCGTAGTTCAGCGGCTACACACCCGTCGCTAGGCCGCAGCTCGCTGTGCCGTTCGCAAACAGGAGGAACCGAGCCTCGGTCACCGCTGACCTCGCCGTACCCATACTGGTGGGATTGCTCATACATCCGACTGCGCGCAAAAGTGCGGAACGAATACCGTGACGCTCTACGAGGTGAACGAGTCCACGACTCCGATGACAGATGGCGATTCGCTGAGCGCCCGGCGTGGGAGCATCGCGCCGGGCAACACCGCCACGGTGGCGACGACGCTCCTCGACGAATCGAAACGAAGCGCGTCGGTCGGTTTCGCACAACGTGCATTGCCGCGGAGGGCGGTGATTCCTTTGAGCGTGCCCTCTTCATTTGCAACGGGACCTTCAGGCTCACGGATGGAGCCATCGCAATTACATCGAGCTGGCGAGTCGACGACGGCGCTGTCCCTTTGTGGTCGTCGGCGGCACCGGCTTCTATGAGGGTGCGCTAGGCAGCGGAATGGAAGGGCAGGGTGATACGCATGACAAGGACGTCTTCCACTTTCTGTTCTAGACCGTGCAGTGTTGCCAGGAGCGGTACAGCTGCCCATTTCGAATGACCAAGTCAGCCGGTCGGATGTGGGCCTGACCAGCCGACTCCGATATGGCAGCCGAGCAGTGCCCGCCAGCGCTGCCGCTGCGGTACGCGACACCCGAGCGTTCAAGGATGGCGGTCACGCCGCCGTGGTGGCTCGGGCCGAACCAGCCCCGACTGGAAGGCGATCACCACCAGTTGCGCGCGGTTCTGGACCCCGACTTTCGACATGGCGCGCTGCACGTGGGTCCGCACAGTCAGGGGGCTGACGGACATCTTCTCGGCGATCTCCTCGTTGGACAGGCCCTCCGCAACCATGGCGACGACTTCGCGTTCGCGGGCGGTGAGGACCTGCAGGGATTCGGCCGGGTGCAGGTGGTTTTCGGGACGGGCGAGGAATCGGGCGATCAGCGCGCGGGTCGCGGTGGGGGAGAGCAGGGCGTCGCCCGCGGCGACGGCGCGGATGGAGCGCAGGAGCTCGTCGGGGCCGACGTCCTTTCCCAGGAATCCGCTGGCTCCGGCGCGAAGAGCCTGTGCCACGTACTCGTCGAGTTCGAAAGTGGTTAGGATCAGAACACGGGTAGCGCGCAGCGTCGGGTCCGCGCAGATCTCCCGAGTAGCAGTGATTCCGTCGACACCGGGCATACGAATGTCCATCACCACCACATCCGGCGCGGATTCCCGGGCCACTTCGACTGCTTCACGGCCGTTTCCAGCGATGCCGACGACTTCCATATCCTCGGCCGAATCGATCAGGAGCCGGAATGTTCCTGCCAGCAGTGCTTGATCGTCGGCCAACAATACTCGGATGCTCATATCTGGTCCTAGTCGTCAGACTCTTTCGATGTTTCGAGGGGAAGCTCGATGGTGACTTCGAAGCCGGCATCCGGTCGTCGGCCGGCGTGCAGGTAGCCTCCGACGGAGGCGGCTCGCTCTTTCATTCCGATCAGACCGTAGCCGGCACTCTCCGAACGCTGTTCGCCGCGAGTATGGTCGGATGGCTTGCCACCATCGTCGGTCACGCTGATTGTCAGCAGTAGCTCGGAGTAGACCAGCGCGACGGCTGCCGACGCGGTGCCCGCGTGTTTGGTGACGTTGGTGAGTGCCTCCTGGATCGTCCGATACGCCGTCAAATCAGCGACGGGTGAGAGCGGCCGCCGCGCTCCGATGGCCGACATCGAGACAGTTAGGCCGGCCTGTTCGAAAGTGGCCAGCAGTTCTGGTAATTGAGCTAGACCTGGCGTCGGTTCCAGTGGGACGTCCGAGTCGTCGTCGTCGCGCAGCAGCCCCACGGTGGCCCGGAGTTCCCGCAGTGCTGCTGAAGTTGTGCCAGCAAGTTGATCGAGAATCTCCTGTGCCTGATCCGGCTGGCTACGCGAAAGGTATGCGGCAGTAGAAGCTTGGGCGTGTGCCAGGACCATGTGGTGTGCAACGATGTCGTGTAGTTCTCTCGCGATCCGCAGCCGTTCCTCGGCGACCCGCTGCCGCGCCTCCTCTTCACGAGTCCGTTCGGCCAGTTCGGCTCTCGCGTGCAGTGCCGCCAGGTAATTGCGCCGGCTGCGTCCGGCCTCGGCGAACGCACCCGCTACCAGGACGCCGGCGACCAGCGTGATCCGTCCCCCGGTCACGACCGGATCGAATTGCTCGAGGAGCGAGGTGATCAACAACGCGGCGCCTGAGACCACCGGCACGATCTTCGCCGTGCGCAGATCGGAGGACCACAAGCCGAGCGAGTACGCCGCGACGAAAGCCGCGCCCGCGGTGAGGACCGAAACGTCGAAACCTATGGCGCCAATCGCGACGCCGCAGGCGGTGGTGATCGCCAGCACAGCAATTGGAAACCGCCGCCGCCACAGTAGCGTTATCGAGGCCAGCGCCGACAGGTCGAACACCGCAAGTGACGCCGGCCGGACTACCACTGGCCCCCGACCGGGGACGTCAATCGCCAACCGGCTCGCATAGGTGGCCATCGCGCACAGCAGAATGGCCACAATTACGTCGACGGTCTGTCCGTGCCGCTTCGACCACTGCGACCATTCGGCGGTCATATGCGATTCTCCTCGTCATCGTGCGCCCGATCCGTCGGTCCAGAAATGGCTGGTAGGCCGTCCAACGGTACGACCTACCAGCCATTTCGATTCAGACGCGGGCAGATTCGAGTTCCGGTTCGACCGTCTTGACGGCGCTCAGGTTCCCGCCCTCCACATCCACTTGCGGCAGGATTCTTGCCAGCCACCGTGGCAACCACCAAGCCTTCTCACCGAGCATGGCAAGCACTGCCGGGACCAGGGTCATACGGACGACGAAGGCGTCGAAGAAGACAGCCGCAGCCAGCCCCAAGCCCATCATCTTGATCATCGGCTGGTCACCACCGATGAATCCGGCGAACACCGCGATCATAATGGCTGCTGCGGCCACCACGACACGGGCACTGTGTCGGAAACCGGTGACGATCGCGTCATTCGCTTGCGCGCCGTGTGCGACGGCTTCACGCATCCGGGTGACCAGGAAAACCTCGTAGTCCATCGCGAGGCCGAATACCACGCCGATCAGGAAGATCGGCATCATGCTCATCACCGGTCCGGTCTGATGCACACCAAGCAGATTCGCCAGCCAGCCCCATTGGAAGACCGCGACGATCACACCGAACGCCGCACCGACGGAGAGCAGGAAGCCGAGCGCAGCCTTGATCGGTACCGCGATCGATCGGAACACGATTATCAGCAACAGGATCGCCAGTCCGACCACCACCACCAGGTAAGGCAGCAGGGCATCGGCCATCTTCTGCGAGACGTCGATATTCATCGCGGTCGCTCCAGTGACCAGCACCGTCGCGCCGGTCGCCGACCTCAGCATGTCGGCCTGGTCGCGCAGTGTGTGCACGAGATCCGCAGTCTGGGTGGTCGACGGACCGGTGGTGGGTACCACACTGAGCATGGCCGCGTCACCAGCCTGGTTGAACATCGCCGACGACACCGAAACTACGCCGGTCGACGCCGCCATGGTCTTGGATACCTCGTCCAGCGCGGCCTTCTGATCGTTGACGCCCCGGACGTCCACGGCGATGGTGAGTGGCCCGTTGAATCCGGGCCCGAATCCCGCGGCGAGCGCATCGTAGGCGCGGCGCTGTGTCGTGGAGGTCGGCTGGGATTCGTCCCCCGGCATTCCGAGTTCGAGACTCGTGACCGGCAAGGCGAGGACACCCATACCCACGAGACCGGTCAGGAACACGGCCACCCGCCGATGCACGACGAACCGCGCCCAGCGAGTGCCGACCCCGAGCTTCTCAGGCCGAATCTGCTGTGCCTCCGCAGCAGCCGCTGCTGCGCGTGCCTGGTCGCCGTTCACAGCCAGCGCCTTGCGGAAGGCGCGCGGCATGACCGCCCGCTGGAAGAACCCGAGCAGCGCGGGAAGTAGGGTCAAGGCGATGGTGACGGCGACGGCGACGGTGCCCGCTGCGGCCAGACCCATTTCGGTAAGGGCCGGAATATCAACGACGGCTAGTCCTGCGAGTGCGATGACCACGGTGAGACCCGCGAAAACCACGGCTGATCCAGCGGTTCCGACGGCACGGCCTGCCGCCTCCTCGGCGCTGTACCCCTGGGCGCGTTCAGTCCGGTAGCGGGAAACGATGAATAGCGCGTAGTCGATACCGACCGCGAGCCCGAGCATCAAGGCGAGGGTGGTGGTCGTGGTGGACATCCCGATCGCCAGGATCGCCGCGATACCGACGCCAACTCCGAGCAGGGCGGTGATCAGTGGCAGGCCCGCGGCCGCCAGCGCACCGAAGGTGACCATCAGCACGACGGCCGCCAAGGCGATGGCGACTGCCTCTGTAGCGCCGCCCATCTGGGGTTGGACGAGAAGCGCGGACCCGCCGATCTCCACGGTGACACCTGCAGCCTTGCCAGTGCTGATCGCATCGCTGAGCGCCGTCTTGCTTGCTTCTGTGAGGTCGTCGGGGGTCGCCCCGTAGCTCACGGTTGCGTAGGCAGTTGTGCCGTTCTCACTGACCGCGCCGGTCTGGAAGGGGTCGAGCGCGCTTTTCACCTGTGCACTGCTCGCCACACTTGCCACGATCTTCTCGACTGTGGCCTTGTTCGTCTCGGACGTGATCTGCTGGCCTTCGGGCGCCACGAAAACGATCCGCGCCTCCGCCCCATCGGATTTCGACCCCGGGAAACGCTCACCGATCAGGTCGAATGCCTGCTGGGACTCGGTACCCGGAATCGAGAAAGTATCCGGCGGCGGCGGCGGTGCCTTTGCAGCCCCCACCATCAGCGCGGCCAGTGTCCCAAGCCACAGCATCAAGACCAGCCGCCGCTTCTCGAATGCAAACCGGCCGAGCCGGTACAGGAATTTCGACATGCTCGCTATTGTGGATCGACGGCTCGGTAGTCGGCATCGTTCCTGTAGAGGATCTTGCGAATACTGCAGATGCAGTACGTCCGCACCCTGAGTTCGCCATTCGCAGTACGTGACATCAGTGGCTAGCGGCGGCGCTCATGAACCGACGTTGGTAAGAAACGACCTGGCTGGCCGAGGTGAAACGGGCCAAATAGCTCGGCTCGGCCGTAATGACTAGGCGGTTGATAACATCGGAGAATTCTGGTTCCACCATAAGTTTATCGATGTCGGGGTAGTTTTCAGTTCCTTCCATCGAACATGCAATTACTCGCGTATCCGTCAGATTGGTCTGTTTGAGCAATCGAAGAATATGGCGCAGGTTATCCAATCCGTCCGCTCCTTCGCTGCTGTCGATTTTTCGATAAGCTAGTATATTTTCTGCGTAGTGAAGGATGTCGACGAGATCCTCGAATTCATTGCCATTGACTATGTGGTCGACACTGGCCAAGTAGTCACGGAGTTCCATCAGGTGTTTCTTATCTCGGCTGTCGTGGTACGAACGAACCAGAGCAAGGATTCTCTTGGACTGAAGGAGGCGATGTCGTACAAAGGCATTTATGAAATACGGCTTCGCCTGAAGCGCGAGTGCAGCCTGGTACGGTTCGAACATCAGCGTATAGTTGACCCGGTACCCCTTCTCGCGAAGGCGAAGAGCCAAGTTGTGTGATCTGAATGCATCTTCCGTACGAGGAGCGGCGTACCATTCGGGTAGCCGCTTGTCGCCAGAAAGAAGTCTATTAACATTTTCCGCGTTAACCGGCCCGGTATGGGGCACCTTCACAACGAGCCGGTAGGGCGACAGGATTTTCTTGTAAGGCTCGATCTCTGCGAGGATCTTTTCGAAGTCGGGCTCGAATGGATTTTCCAGCTCCACGCTGACGTCCACCCCCGGTCCGAGAGTGCTTCCTAGCTCGGTCATTACCTCGGTCAGGCTTGTGAAGTGATTTCCGATATTCGCCTCAGGATTATTGAGGAACAAATCGTACACAATCCCTGGGTTGCAGGTCAAATTTCCCAGCAGCCCTGCGATGGGGGCCACCTCGTATGGATTCGCCGAATCAGCTGAGTAGATCACACCTGTTGGACGACGCATACTGTCCCAGTCGTACCCGATGTCACGGATCAGATCCACCTCGACCAGTCCGCCGCCTTTAAGTGTCGCGTCGACCCGAAATCCTGGCGGCGTGTGCCCCTCCGGCACTGCAAAAGTTCGAATGACATCATGGAACCGCTCAGTCCCGGCGACGGCGAGTCCGGATTGCCGAAGGAATGTAGAATCAGCTCTGCTGAGCTTTAGGTTTTTAACTCGCATCAGCACGTCATCGTGCCCGCGGGCGGCCGGCAGGTCGAGGCTTCCCATGGTGGTATGTATGGCGATTTCCCCTTCACCGTCAATGCGGTGGTTGACAGTCAGCATTATTTTCTCCATCGAATATTTATTCGGCAGCGAGCCGATCGATCGTCCTGTTTCTGAATAGAACCAGTAATTGAATGAGCGTCAGCGTTGGGCGCCAACTTGGCTGACGCAGCCCATGGAAATTTTCCGATCTCCACCGACATCGATGGACGCGCCCAGGATACTGAGTTACCGGTTGGGGCGGGAGTCAACCAGCCCCAACCGCGCGCTCGTTGGTTGCCGTGCTAGTGATCGAGAATCACGAAAACCATTTCTCCTTGGATACTGATTTCGTTCAAGAGAACGTGCAAATATTCATTTGCATCCACAGTGGTGGCCGCGCCGCCGATGTTCAGCCTCGGCGTGCGTCGGCTGTCGCGCCGGCGATGATGGCGATTATTTCGTGCACCTACCACTGCCCCCGACGACGCAATATATGGCTAGAAGACCCGAATCGGGATCTGTGCCGGGTCGGCGAGCAGGGACTCGATTTCGTCGTCCAACCGTACCAAGGTGATCGATGCCCCGGCCATGTCAAGTGCAGTGCAGTATTCGCCAACATAGTTGCGGCCGAGAGTGATTCCCGCTTCGGCGAGGCGCAGGTGCGCCCGCCGGTAGACCACGTACAACTCGCCGATGGGCGTACCGCCGAGGCCGTTGACCATCAACGCTACGCGGTCGCCCGAGGAAAACGGTAGGTCCTCGAGGACGGCATCCAGCAGTTCGTCGACGATCGTGTCGGCCGACATGAGCTTCTCGCGGCGACGGCCCGGCTCGCCGTGGATGCCCACGCCGATCTCGATCTCGTCAGGGGGGAGGTCGAACAGCGGCGAACCCTTTGCCGGAGGAGTGCAGGCTGTGAGCGCCATGCCCATCGAACGCGTGACCGAGTTGACCTTCTCGCCGATGCGTACGAGCTCGTCGAGGTCGGCACCACGCTCGGCGGCAGCGCCGACCGCCTTCATGACGAAGAAGTTACCTGCGACGCCGCGCCGGCCGACGGTGTAAGTCGAGTCTTGGACGGATACGTCGTCGTCGATGAACAGGGTTTTGACGATGATGCCTTCTGCCTCGGCGAGTTCTTGGGCCATCTCGAATGTCATGCGGTCGCCGGTGTAGTTATTGACCAGCAAGAGCACACCTTTGGGCGAGGCCAGTAGCTTGATCGTCTCGTAGACGTAGTCGGTTGGCGGCGCGGCGAAAACATCACCTGGGCAGGCTGCATCCAGCATTCCCTTGCCGACCGTCATGACGTGCGCCGGCTCGTGTCCCGAACCGGAGCCTTGGATGATCGAGACCTTGTCGGCGCGCGGACCGTCGGCTCGCATGATCAAGTTGTACTCCGGAACGTAGCGAAGGGTGTCCGGGTTGGCGAGCGCGAGACCTTCCAACATCTCGGGGACGAAGTTCTTCGGGTCGTTGACGAATTTCTTCATGCGATTCTCCAGCTGTCTTGTCGTTCGAGAAGCCCACAGCGGACGACTGCGGGTCGTGGTCCAGGGAGAGGGGAGGTCAGAGGGATGCTCTTGGGGGCCAATTCCTGGCGACCGCCTCGGCCATCACCGCGACTGCGATAGCGCCGGCGTCGGGTGAGCCGATACTGCGGTCGCCGGTGTAGCTGGCACGCCCACGTGTGGCTCGCATCGCGGACGTCGCATCGGCTGCCGCACGGGCCGCCTTCGAGGCGACCTCTGCGATCTCTGCCGCAGCCGCGGTCGGATCGGCTGTTAAATGCATGGCAATCGCGTCGGTCATGGGGACCAGCGCGTCGAGCAATGTTTTGTCGCCGACGTCGGAATTGCCGCGCTTTTTTATTCCTTCGGCGGCACTGCGCAAGATAGCCACTACGTCGTCGCTCGTCAGATCCTGCTTGTCCCGGACCGCGATGGCCGCCCGCAGGAACGCAGTCCCCCATATCGGACCGGAAGTGCCGCCGACTCGCTTGGAAATCGTGATAGCAACTTGTTGCAGAAATGCCGATGGTGACGTCCGGTCGATGGTGTCCCAGTCGGCGATGATTATCTCGAATCCACGTGCAAGCGAATATCCGAAGTCGCCGTCACCGACTACTGCATCGAGATCGCAGAACTGTGTCTCGTTATCGACCGCCACCTGAGCGATCGTCCGGACAACGAATTGCAGGTTCGCTGCCGAAGCTGATTGCATAGCTACCCCTAGATGGAAGGTTGGGCCGGGCACTGCGCGGCACCGGTCAGAAGGCTGGTGAGGTGGTCGAGACGGACACATGGTGTCGGGTCGAGGCCGAATGGGTCGGCATTCACTTGAAGCGGTTCGGTCACGTCCCCAAGCGAAGACACCACCAGCCCGGCACCTGTGAAGTCTTCGTCGATCGTATAGCTGCTGGTGGTCACAACGCAGGTCAGGCCTGCTGCGAGTGCCGCCAGCCAGCCGTTTCGGCTGTCTTCAACGACAATGACGGAACTTGCCGGTATCTGCAGTGTGTCGACTGCCAGACGATAGATATCAGGTGCGGGCTTCTTTTTCGCGACTACGTCTCCCGCGAAGACTTCGAATCGCGAGGCCAGCTTCTCGCCGACCGTATGGCGCAGCACACTGCGCACCGATGCCTCCGCGGATGTCGATGCGACGGCCAGCGACCATCCGGCGTCGGCTGCCTCTTCGGTCAGCCGACGCACCCCAGGGCGTGGTGGTATGGTGCCGCTTGCGATGATCTCGGTATAGATTTCGGTCTTCCGTCGGTGCCACTCCGCGACGTGGGCTGCGAGCTCATCGAGATTTGCTGGCAGCCCGGCCGCGGCTATGAACTCGGGAGTCAGCATCGTCGACATGCGCTCCTTGCCTCCGCCGATGAGCAGTTTCTCAGCGTAGTCTTCCTCGCTCCAGCGGACGGGCAGCCCGAATTCCTCGAAAGTCTTATTGAACGCTGGCAGGTGTCCATAGCGCTCGGTGTCGGCGAGGACGCCGTCGCAGTCGTAGATAAGTGCAGGCACGTCTAGATCACCCGACCACTACTGCCGAGCAAATCCATCAGCCCTTGCGTCAGATCGATGCAATCCTGCCGAACAGCCCTGAACAATGACGGTGGATCCCACTTGCCGTGTGTCTCGGTATCGCGCAAGTACCTCAGGCTGCCCTGCATGAACGTCTCTTTCAGGGCGGTGGAGATATTGACCTTTGCGCAACCACGCGCAACGAGGTCCTTGACTTGCGCATCATCCAGCCCGCTACCACCGTGCAATGCGATCGGCACCGGATAGGCTGCGACAATGTCCGACACCCGCTGCACATCCAGCTCGGGGGCGGCCCTGTAGGTTCCGTGCGCGTTGCCGATCGAGGGAGCGAATACATCGACGCCGGTAGTCTTCAGGAAGTCCAACGCCACCTGCAGAGGCTGGCGTACGGCTTCGGCGTCCGATCCGATTCCGTCCTCGACTCCGGTGATGGACTCGATCTCGCCCTCGACGTGCGCACCGTGGCGTCTCGCCTCGGCGACGACTTCTATTGTCTGGCGGGTGTTCTCCTCCACTGACAGATGCGAAGCATCGAACAAGACGGAGTTCCAACCACGTTCGAGGCAGGCGGTGATCACTGTGCGGTCTGGGCAATGGTCCAGGTGCAGCGCGACTGGTACCTCGATGCCGGTGGTCATGGAGGTCCACATGGACCACAACACATCGAGGCCGATCGACCGGACCGTCTTCACCGACGTCTGCACCACCAGCGGTGAACGTCGCTCGGCGGCGGCGGCGAGCACGGCCTCCAATGTCAAGTCGTTGAAGACGTTGATTGCGGGTACGCCATACCGCTTGTCGAAAGCGTCGGAAAGGATGTCGGTTAGAGGAACGACGGGCATGGCGTTCAGGATATGGATGCGGAGTGCCGAAGGCAGTCGTGAATCTCCCCATCTTTCGGCTGGGGAAAACCCCTACTTACCTACGTAGCCGTTCGGCACGGCGAGCGAGTGCGGGGCGTCGGTCTCGCGTAGTAAAGGCCGACATGCTTTCAACGGTTCTGGCGGAAATGCTTGTCGGTATAAAACTGACGGAGATGCTTGACACTCGGATCCCTTGAGCCCTAGGGAGATTCGGGTGAGTGAGCCTGTAATGGACCGCGAGGTGCGTCGGCGCCTGGCGGTCCTTCGCCACGTCGAGGAAGTCAGCGGCAATGTGGCGATGACCTGCTGCTACTTCGGTATCAGCCGTCCCACCTACTACACGTGGTTGCGCGGCTACGAAACCGAGGGTGTGGATGGACTGCGCGATCGGTCCCGGCGGCCGCGGTCCAGCCCGAACGCCACCCGGGCCGAGGTGGTCGAGAAGATCATCCACTTGCGGCAGAACTACCACTTCGGGCCAGACAAGATCCGGATGTATCTGCAGCGCTACCACGACATCGAGATCAGCAAGTCCGGGGTGTGGCGCATCCTCAAACGCCTCGACATGGGCAGGCTTCCAGCCTCACCGCGCTACAAGCGCCACGACCGCCGCTGGAAACGCTACGAAAAGCGGCGGCCGGGCCATCGCGTGCAGATCGACGTCAAGTTCGTCGAACCCCGCCCTCTATATGGCTACCGCACTTGTTGTCGAGGCTATCGGGAGGAGCGGGATGAAATGCCATCGAAGGATTCGTCCGGCTTCCCGACCGTCCAGCCTCGACGCGTCCGGCTTGGCATTCTTCCTGCTGTCTCAGGTGCGCGGGGCTGGCTGGGCGCGGAACGATATATGCGCTGTAATCGCGAATCGGGATTGCAGCGATTACGATCGTTGGCGTTGTTCTGAAGGAGACGCTTGTCCGTCAAGATCGCCGGGATCGCTGCAGTTTATTGCGCGCCTAATCGTACCGAATCTCGAAAGCGCCCACTGATGCAGATAAAATTGGCCTTTCGGTCAGCTTGGTCTTACGGAGCGCAAGCTCGTGTGCATCAATTGATCGAGCCGACCTCTGCCGACCGCGATTGGTCGAGCCTGTCGTTCGCGCGTACCTGTCGCATGAGAAAGAACACGCCGACCGCGGCTGGCAACGAGACTCCGTACACCAGTAACCATGCGATTCGGAAAGCTGCCAACGTGTAGCCACCCGCGTAGTCGAGCACAAGACCCATACCCATAATCACCAACAGTGCTGCGGAGAACCCTCCGGCATTCACTATCCCCTGCGCAGTTCCCATGGTCTGACGCATGTTGCTCGCTCGTGCAAAATCGAAACCGATCATTCCGGTCGAACTACCGAGGGCCATTACAGCGACCAGTAGGATGAGTAGCCATCCGGGCGCCGGGTGCGGTAGGAGCAAGATCGATGTCCAGACTACGATATTGCTTGCGATCACGCCGATCACCAGCGCGCCTCGGAGGTTCGGGTACTTGCCGCTGAGCATTCCTAGCACAGGGCCGACAGCAGTCGTAGTGACCACCGATATCGTCAGCATTCCGCCCGCTTCGCTCTGAGAAAGACCTTCAGCGTAAGTGAGAAACGGCACTCCCCACATGAGCGCAAATACTGTCATCGGGAAAGATGTGCCCATATGAGTTAAGAAGCCCAGCCGGGTTCCGTTGGTGCGCCACACTGCACGCACCTGCCGAGGTAGATCGGCAAAACTAGCGGACGTAACCTCGACATCGACTCCGGAAGGGCTGTTTCGAACGATTGCGAGTGTAAGCACGCAACCGATCACCGCCAGCGAAGCCGCGGAGAGGTACGCTGAAGTCCAGCCCGACGTGATCAATACTGTCGTAAAAGGGACAGCTGACAATAGTTGGCCAGCCTGACCAAGCATACTCGTTAACTGTGAGAACAACGGTACGCGAGCCTCGGAGAACCAGCGAGGAAGAAGTCGCAATACAGATATAAACGTGAACGCGTCGCCAGCGCCTACTACTGCTCGGGCCGCGATGGCCAGCGAGAGGTCGTCCGTGAGCGCCAATGAAATCTGACCGAGCGCAAGGATGAGGGCGCCGGAAGCAAGCGTGGCTCGGGATCCGAATCGGTCCAATAGAATTCCGGCTGGAATCTGCATCGCCGCGTATATTGCGACCTGCAGAACTACGAATCCGGACAAGACCGAGGCGCTCACATCGAATCGATCGGCTGCCTGAATTCCTGATACCCCGAATGAAGTGCGTTGTAGTACAGCCACACCGTATGCGAATACTCCAACGCTCCATACCGATAGTGCCCGTACCATCATCAACCTTAAGCGTAGTCGCCGGGGCTCGCCTCCGTGCGGGCGGAGGCGAGCCGGTGCCGGATACGGGATTAAATTCGCGTACCGATATTCTGATAGTTTGAAGGGTGGAAACGGCGGAGCCAGAGTGCGATCGACACAGAGAATGCAATTATGCAGGCAACAAAGATCAAGACTGCCGCGGACAATCCTCGCGACCCCGTGAGCAGGTCGATCTTGATGGTCACCAGAACAATAATGCCCGTCATCGCCACGGCCGACAGTATCGGTGCTATTGTCCGCTGCCATACTGCGAGTTCGGCCGGGCCTTTGCGCAGCAGATACGATGCGATGCCTACGGCGGCAAGGAACATCAGGAACACCAATGAATACCCGGTAAGTCCGGCCATGGTGGTGTAGAGCTTCAGTGCTTCTATTCCGGAGGACGCTGCGATAGCGATAAAAATGAACGTCGCGATGGTCATGGTGACACTGGCTCGATGAGGTGATCCGAAGCGCTTATGCGGTCGACCCAGTGTGATCGGTAGGGCGCCATCGGATCCGAGATTGAACAGGTACCGTGCCACGATGTTGTGCATTGCCATGAGTCCGGCAAATGTACTGGTTATGACCAATCCGGTGCCGATATCACGGGCCACGACTCCCACATAGTCACCGATACTCGTTAGATATGCCCCCACGGGATCCACGCCAATTGCGTCGACGGCCTTGTCCGGATCGTAAGCCTGGATAAGTGCCCAGGATCCGACGGCGTAGAACGCCGTTATGAGGCCGACCGTGATGTAGGTTGCTCGTGGTACGGTGCGTTCAGGATTGCGGGTCTCGTCGCGATAAACCGCGAGCGACTCGAATCCGGCAAAGCAGCTGATAGCGAATACGACGCCGACAACAACCCCGGTAGCTTCGAGTGAGGACGGAGCGAACGAACCGAAGGATATGTGTTTGGCTTCTCCTCCCGTTGCGAACACGATCGTGTCGTAAACAACGACCAGGACTACCTCGCAAGCGACCAGAATAAGCTGCACGCGAGCAGAAAAGTCGACGTTAACGTAGCCAAGGATGGCGACGAGGGTGCTGAACACTAATGCCCAAACCCACCAGCTGATCTCTGGTCCGTCAAATCGGGCGATGAACGCACTCATATTTACGCTGACGAACGGCAAGGCGTATGCGAGACCGGAAGCGTATGTGAAAAGCGCCAGGAATGACGCCGCCAGGCCGGCAGGCCGACCGAGACCTGCGGTGACCATGACATAGAAAGCGCCGGACCTCGGAATCATTCGCGACATGGCGGTGTAGCCGACCGCGAAAAGGCTCATAACTAGGCCTAACCCGATGAAGATGAGTGGTGTACCGACGCCGCCGCCCAAAGCGATGACCAGCGGGACCACGCCGACCATGATCGCGAGCGGTGCGTTGAAGGCCAGAGCGCTGCACACGAGGCGGGTCACGCCCATGTTTCCTCGAAGCTTCTCTGGTGGGTTCTCGTCCGGCGGCGCGTTGTTCCACGGGACGTTATCGACACGTGCAGGCTGCGGCACAGTCATCGTCGGCCTTTCGAGCGGGGCAAGCAAGCGTGAGGGCTATTATGCACACTTTGTGACGACCGCACTAGATCCAATATAAGCAATCGCCTCTTCTGGCCGATAGTGCAGCGGGAAGGACTGCGTGGACGGTTGGTTGCGATTGGCGCCTTCCGATCCTTGCTGATGCATACCTTCAGGCTGTAGGCGATCACACTGCTTCCTCGTCCCGTTTCGGATGAGAAATTTCGAGTCACCACAGCGTTATCGCGAGCTCCGCCAGTTTCATGGTGTTAGCATCGCTGCCATGACCGTTGCTATATAATCAACAGGGGTCAACCTGTGATGCTGCGACTGTGCCGCAAGACCTTGCTCGTCATCGGTGTCGCATGGGTGCGATCAGCGCAGTAAATATTGGGGACGCATGCGGCGTGCAAGTGCGAACTACTGAGCTCGCCGCGCTGGCGGCGGCCACGAACAGAGCCTGCGCTCAGGGGCACCAGCGACCCCGCTCGGTTATGTCATCTCGAGAGGGCTGCGGGCAGGTCCGTAGTTGTCGATATTACACAATTCATCAGCGAGTCCTGCGCGGTGGAGGACGTTCATTGCGTTGTCGGGCAAGGGGTTTCGTAAGGCTCTGTGTCGTTCGCTGGCATCCTGAAGGACGGCCGGAGCGCATAACTGGCATGAAATTGGGGCGTAGGTTGCGAATCCGATTGTTTCCCTGCGTGATTCGTGCCTGTGTGAATTTCGGGTTTCGCTGACTCTGACCTTGCCCGATTGGTCGGCACGCGCGGAATACTGACCAGCACTTGATGATTGACTGATTCGATGCTCTGAGCGCGGGCCAATGGCGGTCCTGTTTGCCGACTCCAGGCGACACTGGATCAGGCAACGCTACTGTGTGATTGACTTGAGTTGGCCGTCGATGCTGCATCACATCGTCGGTGTCTTGATCTTGGGTCGCCTGTGGCGTTGTTGTCGCATCTGGATGCCGTAGTAGCGCGATGGCATGGCCCGAAACGGGCTTCACACGCGACCGCTTCGTCTCGAACACTTCCGCGACAGGACAGCGGTCTGTCCAGACTGTTGAGTGCTGCCGCACAGATTTCATCGCCGCTACCCGCGGCGATCGTCCGATACCGCCGTCGCGGACCGGAGGTGGTATCTGGCTGCGGCTGAGACGGTTGTTCCGAGAACTCCTCCGGGCTTGGAGTATCTGCTGCTGTGCGAACGCGTACAGGCCGATCTGGTGGCTGTAGGCGGCGCCAGCGCGCCGATTGACATTTATGGCCCACGCCGTGGGTGCGGTGGTGGGTCGCTCGAAATTGGCGCGGCCCGCGTTTCGGGAAGCGGCCAGCTCGCAGGTTCAGCGAGGGCGGGTAGTCGCGGCTGGTGGCGATCCCGATCCGGTAGGTGCCAGAGTCTAGCTGGGAGTGACTGCGCAGCCCCCGCAGCCCCAGCCCTTCACGGGTTTCGTCCAGCGACACTACGGTCGCCACGACTAGACGAGTAAGTCCGAAGTCCCGGCGTTGCCTGGACATGGACGGAGGGCGCCGAAGACCATTGTGTGACGAACGACCTTGACGCCCTCCTGACCGCACTGTACGTGAAAATCGACGATGAATTGGCGGGTCCACGCTGGACGGGGCGGCCACCGGTGCTGACCGACTCGGAACTGGTGTGCCTGGCGGTGGCCCAGTCGCTGCTCGGATTCACCTCCGAATCGCACTGGCTGCGCTACGCCCGCAAGCATCTGACCGGGATGTTCCCGTACCTGCCGCAGCAGTCCGGGTACAACAAGCGGCTGCGCAACGCGTTGGGACTGGTCAAGCGGGTGATCCGAATGCTGGCTCGCGCCAGCGATTTCTGGCTCGACGACTGCTGGATCGTGGACTCGACTCCGGTGCCGTGTGGCATGTCCCGACCCACGGTGAAGCGGTCGGAGCTGGCCGGGTGGGCCGGCTACGGCTACTGCGCTTCCCACTCCCGCTTCTACTGGGGGCTGAAACTGTATCTGGTGTGTACCCCGGCCGGAATGCCGATCCTGTGGGCCCTAGCAGACCCGAAAATCGGTGAACGCGAGGTGCTTTCGGCCATGCTCGAAGTCGATTCAGCTGTAGCCGCTGAGCACGAGGGCATCCTGTTGATCTGCGATAAGGGCTTCGCGGGCCGTGAGTTCGAAACACTGGTGGGCGAGTACGGGATCACCATGCTTCGCCCGTCCCGCAAGGACGAGAAAACCCGATACGGTGAGCCGTTACTGAAAAAGGTCCGCCAGTTGATCGAGTCGGTCAACGACACTCTCAAAGGCCAGCTCGACCTGGAAGACCACGGCGGACATTCCTACCAGGGCGTGGCGATCCGCGTTGCCCAGCGCATCCTGGCGATGGCCACCGCGATCTGGCACAACACCCTGATCGGCGCACCAATCACCCGGTCGCTGATCGCTTACGATCACTGACCGGCCTTCGGACTTACTCGTCTAGGGCCTGAGACACGAAATAGGTGCCGACGCGGAGTCCGGCAGCACACGCTGCTGGCTTCCGGCGCAAGTCGAAGCTAGCCCGGGGCTTTCACGGCGGTGAGGTTTTTGGGGTGCGCCGTTAACGAAGAATGGTGCTCTGAACTGCGATAATACGGCTTGTCTAAGGTCGTATTGGTTGCAGTTTCAGGAGCACCATTCAGGTGGGTAAGTGTAGTTGGTCGTATCCGCGGTTGGCTGCGGATGGGTCCGGTTCGGGTGTCGTGTCGCAGGCGGGGGCGGTGTTGCTGCTGCGGGCAGCGGAAAAGGTGGGGCTGACCACGGCGTTGTCGGATGCGTTGGCGCCGTGGCGGAAACCAGCCGCGACGCATGATCCGGGCAAGATCGTGGCCGATCTGGCGGTCGCGGTCGCGCTCGGCGGGGACTGCCTGGCCGATATCGCCATGCTGCGTGCCGAGCCCGCAGTGTTCGGGTCGGTGGCATCGGATCCGACCGTGTCACGGCTGCTGACGGTGCTGGCCAGGGATGCGCGGAAAGTCTTGTCCGCCATACGATCGGCACGGGCCAGAACCCGGTCCGTGGCGTGGGAGGCCGCCGGTGAGCATGCGCCCGATCGCGACATCGACGCCGAGCATCCGCTGATCATCGACTTGGATGCGACCCTGACGATCGCGCATTCGGACAAGGAACTGGCGGCACCGACGTTCAAGAAGACCTTCGGCCACCACCCGCTGGGTTCCTGGGTCGACCATGGACCCGAGGGCACCGGCGAACCGCTGGTCATCATGCTGCGCGCCGGTAACGCCGGAAGTAATACCGCCGCCGACCACAAGCAGGTCCTGGCCGCCGCGCTCGCTCAGCTGCCGTGGCGGCCAGGCTACCGGGTCGGGCGAAAGGTGCTGGTGCGCACCGATTCCGGTGGCGGCACCCACGAATTCCTCGACTACCTCACCCGCCGACACCTGCAATACTCGGTCGGGTTCGGATTCACCGAAACCACCGCCGCCGCAGTCGATCTCATCCCCGACCACGCGTGGACACCCGCCTACAACGCCGACGGGCAAGCCCGCGACGGAGCATGGGTCGCCGAGCTGACCGGGTTGATCGACCTCACCGAATGGCCGCCCGGGATGCGGGTCATCGTGCGCAAGGAACGACCGCATCCCGGCGCGCAGCTGCGGTTCACCGACCGTGATGGCCTGCGGTTGACCGCGTTCGCCACCAACACCCGCACAGGCCAGCTCCCGGATCTGGAACTACGCCACCGCCAGCGGGCCCGCTGCGAGGACCGCATCAGAAACGCCAAAGACACCTGCCTGACCAACCTCCCGCTCCACGGGTTCGACCAAAACCAAATCTGGTGCGAAATTATCTGCCTGGCAACCGAACTCACCGCCTGGATGCAGATGATCGCCTTCACCGACCATCCCGCCCGCCGCTGGGAACCCAAACGCCTACGCCTGCGCCTGTTCTCGACCGCAGCCCGGCTGGCCCGACACGCCCGCCGCACCCATCTCCGGTTCTCCGGGCACTGGCCCCATACCGGGCTGATCACCACCGCACTGGCCCGCCTGCAACCCGACTGACCAGCACGAATCAGCCCCACAACAAGGGAAGGACCACATCCCCGGGCCCGTGGAACCCGGCAGCCACCCGCTGACCGGGCCACCCCACCACGCCCAGCAGCCCGAAACCGGCCGCAAAACACCAATCCGAACCGCACAGGCCAGCACATCAACCGCGCGAAATATCCGGGCTAGTGCGAATTTGTGACGTTCGCGGTAAAGGTGCATCCTTCGGCAATCAGCTGGATCGCCCTTTCATCCGATGATTCCCCGTGCAATGCCTCGGTTTGATAGTTGCTTTTTCGTTACGATCGTCAATATTATGCTACAGGCTGGAGCCAAGCCTTTATCGAGAGGAGGATGACGTGTCTGGGTCCTGGAATCGAAGATCGAACCATCGGCCTGTGAATTGTTGCGCACAACCGCCGGTGAATCTGCTGCTGCGCGGGCGTGCGGGTGCGGCTGGATCAGAGCCCGAAGGGGGCTCGCCGACAACACTGCGGTTTCCCGTTTCGAGGTCGAGCCAAGTGCCTCACCAGCCTGAGACACGCACGGAGTCACACACGACTACTGCGTCGCTGTCGCCATAACACGCCACCAAGGTGGGCGAAACGTATGACCGCTGTTAGAGACGAGCGGGCACACGCGGGGAGTAGAGAAAAGAGATACGGAGTCCGAGATGGAACCAATCGTCGGAATTGATGTCGACCAGCGTGCATTCCGCAACACGCTTTCGCATTTCGCATCGGGGATCGCCGTGATAACCGGCGTCGATACTGGCGAGCCGATCGGGTTCACTTGCCAGTCGTTCTACAGCGTCTCATTGCAGCCGCCGCTGGTGTCATTCAGCGTGATGACTACGTCGACCAGCTACCCGCGCATCCGCGACAGCGGACGGTTCGCCGTCAATGTGCTCGCCCATGACCAGCAGGACCTCGCTCTACAGTTTGCTCGATCTGGGACCGATAAGTGGGCGGGGGTTGACTGGGCGCCGACCTGCACCGGCAACCCGGTCATCGCCAACACCGAGATGTGGCTTGACTGTGATATCTGGGCAGAGCACGAGGCTGGTGACCACCTCATCGTCATCGGACACGTGCGTGAGATGTGCGCCGATGGCTGGGCCAAGCATCACCCGCTGCTGATGTTCACCGGCAAGTTCCATCACTTGCGGGAGCTGGGCGACACGCCCGAGTCCCTTCGCACCCGGTGAGCGACTGTCCGCCCCTGACGCCATCAGTCGCTGGTCCATGAACCCGGTTATTGAGCGTCGCGGGGGACGCCGACCACGGCGGCCGGGGCGTCATTGAAGTTACCGATCGGCGGTCGACACCGGTTGAGGGATTGATCGGATTCGTCTGTGCCGTCGGGGTGAAGAGCACCAATGGTGCACCCTCGCTCGTGTGTCCTTGGCGGATTCGATAGTGGGTACCGCGCATAGTGTGGAAGGCACTGACAGTCACAGTTGAGGTCGACCCGGTTCGCGTCGAGCACACTCGCTGATGTGGCAGCTTAGGGTCTGCCGGGGAACAAGACGTAACGTCCCGTGATTTTGAAACATAGTGTGGTATGGGCGATTTCGTGGTGACCGAGGCGGAGCTTGCGGCGATGTTCTCGGTGGTGCTGCCGCATTTGGATGAGCGGCAGCGTCGGCTTGTGTTGGGGGCTCAGGCGCGGATGCTCGGCCGCGGTGGTGGTCGGGTCGTGGCTCGGGCGGCAGGTGTGCGTGAGGCGACGGTGTCTCGCGGAGTGAGCGAGCTGGAATCGGGTGCGGCGCCGCTGGGGCGGGTCCGTCTGCCCGGTGGTGGCCGTAAACGGGTGGCCGAGATAGATCCCGGGCTGGTGCCGGCGTTGCTGGCGCTGGTCGAACCCGACGAGCGGGGTGATCCGATGTCGCCGCTGCGGTGGACGACACGCTCGACCCGCAACCTGGCCGCCGCGTTGTGTGCTCTGGGTCACCAGGTTTCCGCGGATGTGGTCGCCGACCTGCTGCGCGAGCAGGGGTTCAGTTTGCAGTCCAACGCGAAAACCCTGGAGGGCAAGCAGAATCCGGACCGCGACGCTCAATTCCGGTATATCAACGACCGCGTCAAGTCTCACCAGGCCGCCGGTGAACCGGTGATCAGCGTCGATACCAAGAAGAAAGAACTCATCGGCCAGTTCGCCAACTCCGGGCGCGAGTGGCGTCCCAAAGGCGATCCGGTGCAGGTCAACACCCATGATTTCCCCAGCTCGGCGGTGGGCAAGGCGGTGCCCTACGGGATCTACGACCCGACCGGCAACACCGGGTGGGTCAACGTCGGTACCGACCACGACACCGCCACGTTCGCCGTGGCGTCGCTGCGCCGCTGGTGGAGCAGCGTCGGGTCGGTCGGCTACCCCGATGCGACGCACCTGCTGATCACCGCCGATGCCGGTGGTTCCAACAGCTACCGCACCAGAGCCTGGAAAACCGAACTGGCCGCGCTCGCCGCCGAGGTCGGCCTGCAGATCACGGTCTGCCATTTTCCGCCAGGCACATCGAAATGGAACGCCATCGAGCATCGCCTGTTCTCCCACATCTCCAGCAACTGGCGTGGATGGCCCTTGACCAGCCACGACGTCGTCATCAACACCATCGCCGCGACGAGGACTCGCACCGGGCTGACGGTGGCAGCCGAACTCGATCGCAACCTCTACCCGACCGGAATCACCATCAGCGACGAACAACTCGCCGCCGTGCCGATCACCCACCATGACTGGCACGGCGAATGGAACTACACCATCAGCCCCGAACCTCTCACCCCCACACCAGAATCGGGCACCAGCGAAAACGCCACCATCACCACGACCGGGCGGCAACGCGACGACCTCCTCTGGCTCCACGCCCCCGAACTGACCGGCCTCCCACCCGCCCGATTCGACCAGCTCATCACAGCGCTCACCCCCACCGACCAAGCCGACCGCCGCACCCGGACGAACGGCCGCCACCCCGCCACCTCCCTCGCCGACCGCGTCGCCATCACCCTGCAGAAACAACGCTTCTCCACACCCCTGACCGTCCTCGCCGAACTCATCGGCATCAGCCCTACCGCCATCGCCAAAGCAATCAAACGCACCCACGCGCTCCTCGACGACACCGGACACCTACCCGAACCGACCCCGACCACACTCACCACCGCCGCACAAATACACGAATTCATCTCCCGCGCAACCGAATCCATCCCCAAGAGCTGAAGATTACGTGTTATTGATCCGCAGACCCTTAGCGACCGACCTGACGGGTTCGATGCGGTTCGGTTCACATATCGGCTGCTGGTAGGAGTCGTTTGAAAACCACGCCCTACCGGATCTCCCAGGGCATGTTCGGGCCGGAAGGGGCGTTCGGGCTTATCGTGTGTGACTGGCACGGCGAAATCGTTCTACGCCATCGACGGCAGCATGATCGATCAGAACGCAGGGCTCCGGCTCCTGCCGGACTCGAACACCGCCATCGTCATGTTGACGGCCCGCAAGAAAGCTTCTACCGCAAGGTGTTCAACGAGATCCTGACCGGCCTCGGCACGGTCGCCATCCGGACCTGCCCGCACCGGACAAGACGCTGAACCTCGACGTGTCCAGGTACGAGGGCGTCTACGAGCGACTCGGCGCATGCTACGAGGTGTCAGTCGAAGGCGAACAGCTGTACCTCACCCTGGTCCTCGACCCGATGCAGGCAGAGTTTCTACGGAAACCAGATCGCATCAGATACGAGTTGTTAGGGGTGAGTGAGACACATAGCCGATCGCCACCGGGTCCACCCCGAAGCTGTTCCGCGGGACGGGCCATCGCGACCGGCGGCGCCGTCGTCAGCCGGTCCGGCACGAACCCCAGCCACGGCAGCGTGTACAAGGCGATCGCCAGGCCAACCGATCCGCCGGACCCGGCCACGTCCCGGATCCACGAACGCCAGATCAGCCGGGGTCAGCGTGAAGTACCGAAACAGCTCCTCCCGGCTGATCTCCGGGAACCGCCGCAGAAGCTCCAACTCCTCGTCCGCGAACACCCGCGCCGCCAGGAACCCCAACCTCCAGCATGCCGATCAACCCTAATCGGCAGCCAAGCCAAGCACGAACCACCCAGCCCGCACCTTGAACACGAAAACCCCTCTCTACCAGCCAGGTACGCCATATCCGCCCGATTTTCGGCCAGTCCCTGCCAGTCGGCGACACCCGCAGCGTTTCGGTATGGGCTCCAAGTTTCGCGGCGAGCACTTGGCAGGCGGCATACATCGACGGATATCCGTCGAGTCGGTCCAGCACCGTCTTCACCGCACGCTGACACGGCTCGATCGGATGCTGCATGGGCCATGGCCGACGTCCTTCCCAGGAAGGAATCGGCAGGGAAATCGGGGCAGTCAGTGTGAGCCCGGTCTGTCTACGGAAAACGGTCGTTCTACGACTCTTGTATGGCAAGCTGGTCGGCAAATTTCCTAGCTTCTCGTCGCACTGCTTGGTCGCATGGCTGTTTTCCACGTCCGGAGTCACCTTTGATTGCATTCCAGCCCCCCACTCATGCGTTTACAGAGGGTTCGCCAATCGTCTCCGACGGTCCTCGGGTTGCGCTCTACGCGGCGGAGTTCGCGGTCGATCCACAGAGTGTTTACAAGGAGATGCGAAGTCGGTACGGATCTTTGGTGCCTGTCGATCTGGCCCCGGACACGCCAGCGACTCTCGTGATCGGGTATCGCACGGCGGTTCGTATCCTGCACGATCCGCAGCATTTTCCCGCAGACCCCCGGGGCTGGCAGGCGACGGTTTCACCGGCATGCCCGGTGTTGCCGGCGATGGGCTGGCGCCCGGGGGTGATGCGTAACAGCGGAGTCGCGCACGCCCGTTACCGGCGCGCTGTCACTGATGCCGTGGCTGCGATCGACCTGCATTCCCTGGATGCGACGGTGGAGCGGATCGCCGAACCGCTGATCGAGGCCTTCCGTGAGGACGGTGAGGCCGATCTGATCGCCCAGTACGCGCTACCGGTTGCCTTTACGGTGATAAATTCGATACTTGGTGTGCCCACTGAAATAGGCAGGCGCGTCGCTGTGGGGCTGGCGGCCATGCTCGAGACCGTCGACGGCGCCAGCCGAGGGAATGCTGAAGTCTATGAAGCGCTGACCGAACTGCTGGCCCTGAAACAGGAGCTTCCCGGGGATGACGTGACGACAAGGCTGCTTCGACATTCGGCCTGCCTCGACGAGCAGGAGGTGGTCGAGAATGTGCTGATGCTCTATGGAGCAGGCATCGAACCGCAGCAGAACCTCGTGGCGAACACATTGTTGCTGATGCTGACGGACGAGAGATTCGCTGGAGGAATTCTTGGTGGCAGCCTGTCAACGCGTGATGCGCTTGACGAAGTACTGTTTGCCGATCCGCCGGTGGCAAACTTCTGCATGAGCTACCCGCGGCAGCCGATCCTGATCGAGGATACGTGGCTGCCAGCGCATCAACCGGTATTGATCAGCATGGCTGCGTGCAACAACGATCCAAGCTTGGGACGCGGCGAAAACGGCGGCAACCGTTCTCATCTGGCATGGGGTGTGGGCCCCCACGCCTGTCCGGCGACATCGATGGCTTATCTCATTGCTCAGGATGCGATAAATCAACTCCTCGATGCTCTGCCGGAGGTCCGCCTCGCAGTCGCGTCGACGGATCTTGTCTGGCGTCCCGGTCCGTTCCACCGGGCGCTGACCTCACTACCAGTCCAGTTTCCACCGTGCCGACCGCCGGGACGATGAGTTAGCGCGGCGCAGGATCGGTTTATCAGCAGGCTGCACGACGAGGCCCGTGCCTTCGGCCAGCGCGGCATGCCGGACACCGATTGCGTGTACCAGTGGTCTCTGTGGCAGATGAACGCCCACGATGTGGCGTCGTCCCTATCGTCCCTATGCGGTCAGATCGGGATCACCACCGCGGACGTCGATTTCGCAGAGCTGTACGACCCGTTCACCGGCGCATGCATGATCCACATCGAAGGCTTCGGTCTCTCCCCAGTAGGAGCGTTCAGTGGCTGGGGGAGAGAAGGCAACAACACCTTGGATGGTAAGACACCGATCAACACCCACGGTGGGCTCCTGTCCGAAGGACATGCGGGCGGTCTCAACCATGTTGTCGAGGCTGCCCAGCAGTTGCGACCAGCGGGCGTCGCTGATGACCTTTGTACCGGCGAATACGATTTCGAACGGTTGCGATGCCAACAGGTGCGCGATCCTGAGATCGGTTTGTAGCGCTGCGCAACATTTCCTGCAATTACATGTTTCATGCCAATTCGCCTGTGTAGCGGCCTGCCGAGGCGACACACTGGTGCTATGAGGCAACACCCCGCTCGCTCCACGATGTTGGAGCGAGGTATCAGCATTCTCCAGGCATTCCGTCCCCAAGGCGGCACTATGACGCTCCCGCTGCTGGTGGAACGTACGGGCTTGCCGAAGCCGACGGTGCATCGTTTGGTGGAGGCGTTGGTCGAGTTGGGACTGCTGGAGCGCCAACCGGTGGGCTATCGCCCCGGTATGGCCTTGTTCGAATTGGGGGAGTTGGTGTCGGCCAAGGTGGAAATACGCGAAGTCGCGCTCCCCTTCATGCAGGATCTCTATGAGCGCACCCATCACACCGTCCATCTGGGTGTCCGCGATGGTCTCGACGTCGTCTACGCCGAGAAGATCCACGGTCACCGCAGCGTCGAAGTCCCCTCGCGGGTAGGTGGTCGGTTACCTATGTCCAGTACGAGCCTCGGCAAGGCATTGCTGGCGTTCGCGCCTGCCGAGGTCGTCGAGTCGGTGTTACGTAAGCCCCTACGTCGCCTGACTGCGAATTCGCTCGGCGACCCGGCGAAGCTCGCGGCCGAACTGGCCGAAGTACGGGCCGCCGGAGTCGCCTATGACTATGAAGAAGCCGCACTGGGCGCTACCTGCGTAGCCTCGCCGGTGCTTGTCG
Organism: Nocardia pseudovaccinii; assembly: GCF_050942345.1. Lineage (NCBI taxonomy): Bacteria > Bacillati > Actinomycetota > Actinomycetes > Mycobacteriales > Nocardiaceae > Nocardia > Nocardia pseudovaccinii. The sequence goes on along the minus strand of NZ_CP192074.1, from coordinate 6,445,169 downwards.
AGGGCCGGGTCGTCGCCGCGCTGTCGCTGACCTGTCCCGCACAGCAGTTCAGCGCGGCGGGATTCGCTCCGATGGTGCGCACCGTCGGGATGGCGCTGTCGCGTGCGCTCGCTGCTCATCCCCGGTAGCGACCGGATCGGCAAACCTCGGCCTGACCACGTGCGCTGACACGACATCGCTGACTACCGACAGCTCTGGTCTCATCCAACGAGACACATCTAGCATGTTACATCTTTCTGAACTAGGATTCTGTTCGATCAATCGTGATCAACCCCACTTATGCCGGTCATCACATACCGGCATGCACCGCTCTGCAGAGTCCGCTCGAACTCGTGCCCTCCACCCAATGAGGGCATGCGGAGCGTCCTCCGAAATCCGATGGGATTCCTATGAAGAATTTGACGCTTGCAGTCTCACTGGCGATCGCTGGTTCGGCCACGTTCGGGGCCGGTGCTGCCGGTGCTGCTCCTGGTGGGCAGGTGTCCTCCGGTAGTGATCCGGATGTCGTCAGCGTGGAACTCGTGCCCGGAGTGCAGTACACGGGCAATGTCCACGACAACACCACGGCGATCAGCACCCCGTTCGGCACATTGACCACGATTGGTGGGCAGCTTCAGGTCGCGGGTGTCGATGGGGGGACGGTCTTCGGCGAGCCGAGTATGGCCGTTGCTCCGCAGTCGCGCACCGTGATTCCTGCGCCCGCCACCTCGTCGAGTCTGTCGGACGGGCCGGTCGAGGGCGATACGATCCCGGGCGATTCGCCAATTCTTGGTCGCGTCGCTGCCTCGGCGACGCCAGAGGCGACCGACCCGCTGGCCGATTTCGAAGCGGCCCTCGCCGTCGCGGGCGGCAACTTCGGTCTGGCCGCCGGTGTCGGCAGCATGGCTGGCGGACTCGTCGGGATGGCCATCGGCTGCCCGCTCGGAATCGTCACAGGCGGTGCGCTCACCTCGGTCACCGTCATCGGCACCCCGCTCGGGATGATCGGTGGCTGTCTGCTGGGCGCCGGAGCGGTCGGCGGTGTTGGTGCCATGATCGGCGGTGCGATGGTCGGCATTCCTGTCGGCATCGCCAGCGCCGCGCAGATGTACAACACCCTGCATGACCAGGGGCACATCTGAGATCCAGCCTCAGGTGACGGAGTCGGCCGCCCGCGTGCGGGTATCGCTGAGCCCCGCGGGCGCGGTGGTCGTCGCTGCTGCTGCGCCGTTCGCTGACTGCCTCCACGAGATGGGCGGCTGATTTCGTTCCATTGCTGGGCGTATGCATAGCTCTCCAGAGCGTATCGGAGTACGAGGTAGCGGCTCGTCGACTATCAATAGCGACTTCTACTGGGGCACACGTGCGTGCCCGCGGGGGGAAACACCCGCCAGGGGTGTCGCGCAGACCGGCAGATGTCGCGCGACGACATCTATCAATACCTGGAGAGCCGGCTCCACATGAACGAGGAGATCATCAGATGCTTGAACCTGCCGCGACCGAAAGCGCGGAACGAACAGTCGAGGACAGAAGCAGGCTACGAGGCAATGTAGGCACTCTTCAGATATTCTTCACTACCCTTTCCTACAATGCTCCATTGGCGATTTCGGCAGGCTTCATCCCGGCCCTGATCGCATTTGGAAACGGGCTCGGAGCACCTGTCGCAGTGCTGGCAGTAGGGGTTCTCACGGCATTGTTCGCCAACGGATTCGTGGCAATGGCGCGCCGCATCCCCCGGCCCGGCGGCTTCTATGCCTATATCACCGCCAGCTTGAGTCGTCCGATCGGCCTGGCGGCGGGCCTGCTTGCGTTCGTCGCCTATTTGCTGGCTACATTGGGCGGCGTTACATACGTCGGCATCTCGGTGCAGTCCCTGATCAGTAACACCTTCGGTGGTCCGCGTATCGACTGGTGGCTGCTGTCGGGCATGCTGCTACTCGTGGCTGCCGTTATCGGCTACTTTCGGCTGGATCTGTCGGCTCGGGTACTGATGGTCATACTCTGCGCCGAGATTGTCCTGGTGATGGCGTATAACATCGCGGTGCTGGCCACAGGCGGTGCCGATGGTTTCGATACCTCGTCGTTCACTCTCGAGGCCGCGACCTCTGGATCCGTCGGAATCACGCTGCTTTTCGGGATTCTTCTCTTCACTGGATACGAGGCGACCGTCATTTTCCGTGATGAGGCTCGTGACCCCGACACCGCGATCCCGCGCGCGACCCATGGCTTCCTCGCCTTCGTCGCCGTGATGTACGCGTTCGGCTCGTGGGTGTTCATCCAGGGTGTCGGAGCCGACACCGTGGTCGAACAGGTCTCAGTGGACCCGACAGGGACGTTCCTCGGCAGCGTGGAACATTATTTGGGTAAGACGATGGTCGAGATCACGACCCTGCTACTCTGCACCAGCACCTTCGCGGCGCTCCTCGCTGCGCACACAATTTCGTCGCGCTATCTGTTCAATCTCAGCGCTGACCGCATCTTCCCCGCCTGGTTCGGTGTACGCCACCATCGCCTGGAATCGCCGCACCGCGCGTCCATCGCCATATCCTGCATTTGTCTGGCAAGCCTGACCGCGATCGCGATCGGTGTCTCGGATTCGGCAACGCTGTACGCCCGCCTCTCGGGTATTGCCAGCTATATCTTTCTTATCCTGATGTGTGCCGCCGCAATCGGGGCGGTCCGATTTCTCCTCACTACCCCTGAGCCGTTCACGGCGGTGGCCAAGCATGTGGTGGCGGTTGTCATCGCGTCGGCGGGCTATCTGACAATAATCGTCCTGGCGACGATGAACTTCGAGGTTCTCGTCTCCGGTTCGAAGGCTCTCGGTTACACACTCGTCGCGGCGATCTGGACCGTGGCAGCACTGGGAGTAGTGCTCGGCCTCGCTTATCGCAGATTCCGGCCCGCTGTGTACGCCCGGATCGGTCGCCAGTAGATGGTCCATCGGACTTTCAGTAGAGGAGGTCAGCGTGCTATCTGCTCCGATCTAGCCCCGGTGACCCCAAGAACACCGATCGGCAGGCGCCTGCTCGTACGCGCGTACGACCGGTCGCTCCCCTCATCCGATCACAATGAGCGGCTCGGCGGAGGCGAATGGACCACGGACGACATGCGCAAGCGACGGTTTGCGACCGTCCGCTCCACCCCGAAGTCGGCGAAGCTCTTGCCAGACATCATCACGAACCCATCACAGCACGACACCAGGAAACCGAATGAGTATTGATCGACGAAAGAAGCCATACCGTAGGCTGGGACAGGACCCTCTGGTTCTCGCCGGTTTCGGAAGCTTCTGTATAGACGGGGAAATGGTCGAGCAGACCGCCGTGGAGATGGGGCTCGCCGATTTGGGCATAATGGAGAGCGACACGCTACCGATAAACCAGCTGTATGTGAACTATATGGAGCCGCCGGATGCCGAGCAGTTTCCGGTGGTTATGGTGCACGGCTTGACCGTCAGCGGCAAGTGCTACGAATCGCAGCCTGACGGACGAATGGGCTGGGCCGAATATTTTGTTCGAAACGGGTATCCGGCGTATGTCGTTGATCAGGTAACTCGGGGAAGATCGGGCTTCAATCAGGCTGTCTACAACAATGTGCGTGCGGGCATCGCTCCGCCGGACTCGCAGCCGCCATTCGTTCGTTCGGGTAGCAACTTCGTCTGGGTGGAGTTCCGGATCGGTACTGAGCCCGGCGTGCCTTTCGTCGACAGCCAGTTCCCCGTCGATCACATCGAAGACTTTCTGATGCGGACGGTTCCATGTCCATTCGATTACCTCGACCCCAACCAGACATCTCGCCAGCTGATTCAGTTGGCCACCGAGTTGGAGGGCGCAGTACTGCTGGGGCATTCCGAGTCCGCGATGTATCCGATCGAGGCGGCGGTGCTGAATCCGAGCGCGGTGAAGGCGGCCGTGGTGATCGAGGCCGAGAATCCCGATGTCACCATCTTCACAGATGAACAGCTCGCCATACTGGGGGAAGTGCCGATTCTCTTCGTTTATGGTGACCATCTCGATGCGGAGCTGTTCATTCCTGGCGGCGACTGGCGGGTCGGCTTCGCCAAAGCGCAGCAATTCGTCGAGCGCATCAACGCCTTGGGTGGAAATGCGGAAATACTGTTCCCGCCGGATCTTGGCATCTTCGGAAACAGTCACATGATCATGAACGATAAGAACAGTGATCAGATCGCCGACCTCATCATGGCGTGGATTCAGAAGAACTCGGTTTCCATCGTGTCTTGACCACGACTGATCCACGTGTAGGAGAACGTCGGGAAGGGATATTTCTCAACATGGTCGGACGATGAGGAAATGGGTGTGGTGACGGGCGGTGGTTTATCCGCCGACTTCGCAGTCGCACCCATTTCCTCGGACGGGCCTCAAAGAAGAGTTGATGAATCGACAATGGTCGCGAAGAAGGCCCACCCCGCCGGCGCGCTGTGCGGAACTACGGCCGAGCGGTCATATCGTGAAGAGCCGGAACACGTCGGCATTCCTGCCGGGGACAAACCTTGCGGGTATCCGCCGACCAGAGAGTACTGGGACATCGCCTTCTATCCTGGCGAAGATCCTGGGCCCTTCATCAGCTCCACGATTGCGATCAGAGTCGGCTCACACGGCTGTCTGGTCGCGCCGTGCGCGATGAAGCGGTGTCCGCGTGTCAGGCGCTCTTCGAAAGTAGGCTACCTGTCCCGAGGAGTTAGATGCTGCCACCGCATAGTGTCCCGAAAAATGGGATGGATCCTATCTAGGTAGGAGAGGGGTCACTAGGGTCCCCGATATGACGATGGTGGAATACCCTGCGATCAGCGCCGCAGCCGATCGACTCGCGAATGCCTCTGTATCGCGCATCCCCTGCGCACCGGTCCGCGATCTGATCGGCCGCGATGACATCGCGGCCGCCTACCGCGTGCAGTCGCGCAATCTGTCGGCCTCCTTGGCCTCGGGCCGTACGGTTATTGGCCGCAAAGTAGGTCTGACGTCGCCTGCGGTACAGCGGCAACTGGGCGTCGATCAACCTGATTTCGGTTTCTTGCTCGATGACATGGACTGCACGAATGACGCGCGGGTCGATCCGGCCCGTCTCCTGCAGCCACGTATCGAGGCCGAGATCGCGTTCGTTCTCTCGACGGATGTCAGCGAGCCGCTCACCGCTGCCCAGGCTCCCGATGTCGTCGATCGAATCCTCGCCGCTTTCGAAATTGTGGACAGTCGCATCGCACACTGGGATATCAGCCTGGCGGACACTGTCGCGGACAACGCCTCTTCAGGGCTGTTCGTCCTTGGAGACTCGTTGCCCCGTGCGGTCGCGCCGGAGCTGGCCTCGGTGACCATGACGATGTCGGCTGACGGGATAGAAGTCTCGTCCGGTCGGGGAGTCGACTGCCTCGGCAGTCCGTGGGAGGCGCTCGTGTGGCTGGCGAACACCAGCATCGCTTACGGCTCCCCACTTCGTGAGGGCGAAATCGTGCTGTCCGGTGCACTCGGCCCGATGGTTCCAGTGGTCGCCGGAACCACCTACACAGCATCGATCTCCGGAATCGGAGCGGTCGAAACTTCGTTCGCGCCCTGACCTCGATGCAATTCGACCACTGAGAAAGCGAAGATCATGAAGCGAACACAAGTTGCGGTGATCGGTTCGGGCAATATCGGCACCGATCTGATGATCAAGGTGCTGCGACTGTCCGAGGTTCTCGAGATGGGGGCGATGGTAGGAATCGATCCGGCATCGGACGGGCTCGCCCGTGCCCGGCGGCTCGGTGTCCCGACGACCGCTGAGGGCGTAGCGGGGCTGATCGGCCTCGACAATTTCGACGAGATTGATATCGTCTTCGACGCCACTTCCGCGAAGGCGCACCTGATCAATCAGCGGGCTTTGGCGCCGTACTGGAAGAAGCTGGTCGATCTCACTCCGGCAGCAGTCGGTCCGATGGTCATCCCCGCAGTCAATCTCGACGCACATGTCCACGAAAACAACGTCAACATGGTGACCTGCGGAGGCCAGGCCACCATTCCGATCGTCGCCGCGATCAGTCGAGTGGTGCCTGTTCCATACGCGGAGATTGTGGCCTCCATCGCCTCACGCAGCGCGGGGCCAGGAACGCGCGCGAACATCGATGAATTCACCGAGACCACCAGTCATGCGATCGAAGTGGTCGGTGGAGCCGTGCGCGGTAAAGCCATCATCGTTCTGAATCCGGCCGAACCACCTCTGATCATGCGCGACACCGTCCTTGCCTTGGTGAACGCCGCGGACCCTGCCGACCACGACAGGATACGCGACAGTGTGCGCGCCATGGTCGAAGAGGTTGCCACCTATGTGCCCGGCTATCAGCTCAAGCAGCAGGTTCAGATCTACCCGGTGCAGTCGGACCAACCGATACGGACCCTGACCTCTGCACCGGTCACTCACCAGGTGTCGGTCTTCCTCGAGGTCGAGGGCGCAGCTCACTACCTGCCCGCGTACGCAGGCAATCTCGACATTATGACCAGTGCGGCGATCCGCATGGCAGAGGCCATCGCCCAAAGCTCCGCTCAGACCAGAGGACACCTCTCATGAGTTCCACCGTCGGTGCCGTCGAACGGCTGTTCATCCAAGATGTCACGCTCCGCGACGGCATGCACGCCATTCGTCACCGTCTCGAGCCACGACAATTAGGGGCCATCGTCTCCGCGCTCGATGCTGCAGGCGTCGACGGGATCGAAGTCGCTCATGGCGACGGGCTCGCAGGTGGTTCGCTCAACTACGGCCCCGGCTCCCATACCGATTGGCAATGGATCGAGGTTGCGGCAGAGCACTGCGTCAATGCACGGCTGACCACTCTCCTACTGCCGGGCATCGGCACCATCGGTGATCTGCGTCGGGCTTACGACCTCGGTGTCCGTTCGATCCGCGTCGCCACCCACTGCACCGAAGCCGATGTCGCCGCCCAGCACATCGCGGTCGCGCGTGAACTCGGCATGGACGTTTCAGGCTTCCTGATGATGAGCCACATGGCCGACGCGACCGTCCTTGCAGCGCAGGCGGCGCTGATGGAATCGTATGGTGCGCACTGTGTGTACGTCACCGACTCGGGTGGCCGACTTCTGATGTCCGACGTACGAGACCGCATTCGCGCCTACCGTGACGTTCTCGATCCGACGACGGAGATCGGCATCCATGCCCACGAGAACTTGTCACTGGCAGTCGCGAACTCAGTGGTCGCCGCCGAAGAAGGAGTCACGCGAGTCGACGCGTCCCTGGCCGGTCAGGGCGCGGGCGCGGGCAACTGCCCGATCGAACCCTTCATCGCGGTGGCGGATCTTCAGGGCTGGAAACATGGCTGTGACCTATTCGCCCTGCAAGATGCGGCCGAGGAATTGGTGCGGCCACTGCAGGACCGCCCTGTCCGGGTGGATCGCGAGACATTGACGCTCGGCTTCGCAGGTGTCTACGGTTCGTTTCTCCGGCACGCTGAAGCGGCCGCGCGGCGATACGACCTCGATGTGCGGACCATCCTCATCGAAGTCGGGCGGCGAGGTCTCGTCGGGGGCCAAGAAGACATGATCACCGACATAGCCCTGAACCTGAGCGCCGCGCAATGAGGCGTCCGCAGCGTCGCGATCTGGACGAAAGGCTGTGCGGGCCTCGGGTATCGCGCATGCGGGAGTGCGTGCAGGGATCGACATGTTCGCCGGTCACACCGTCGAAGCCGCGTGATCGGTGAACCGGTGGCTCGTGTCGTCAGGTTCGAGTCCGAGCAGGTATGAGCACGAACAAGATCGGAAACTAGGCGTGAATTACCGTGTGACCTTCGCGATCATCACTGTGGGAGTCGGAGCGTTCGGTCTCCTGCAGTCGTTGCTCATCCCGATCCTGCCGACGGTCAAGGACGCCTTGTCCGCGAGCCAGAGTGGTGTCACTTGGGTCCTGACCTCTTACCTGCTTTCGGCGTCGATCTTCACCCCGATAATGGGGCGGCTCGGCGACCTCTACGGAAAAAGGCGAGTATTCGTTGTCGCGCTCGCCGCGTTGTCGATGGGGTCGCTGATCTCCGTGCTCGCGACATCGTTGCCAATCTTGATCCTGGGGCGGCTGGTGCAGGGTGTGGGGGTGGGGTCCTTCCGTTGGCATTCGGGATGATCCGTGATGTGTTTCCTCCCGAGCGAGTGAGCGGCGCCATCGGCGTGCTCGCGGCGCTGGCAGCCGCGGGATCGGGGCTCGGCGCGGTGCTCGCCGGTCCGATCGTCGCCGTGCTCGACTTTCGGTGGTCCTTCTGGATTCCGCTGATCATGACCACCCTCGCCGCAGTTGCGGCGTACTGGGTCATTCCCGAGTCGCGGGTCCGAGCGACAGGAAAGCTCAACGGACTAAGTGCTCTGACGCTGTCGGTGTGGTTGGCTGCCCTCTTGCTTTCGGTGAGCCAGGCTCCGGCGTGGGGCTGGACATCCGGGAAATTCCTCGGACTGCTGGGCTGCGCTGTCGTCGGTGCGCTGTTGTGGGTGGTGGTCGAGTCACGAGTTTCAGCGCCGATGATCGATATGAAACTGATGCGGCAGCGGACTGTGTGGGCATCCAACCTGTCCTCGATGATGATGGGGGTCGGTATGTATGCAGCATTCGCATTTCTTCCACAGTTCTTGCAAACGCCGACCACAGTCGGATACGGATTCGGGACATCGGTCACTGGTGCAGGTTGATACTGCTGCCAATGACCATCGGAATGTTCTTGGTGGGATTAGCGGCGGGTGGCCTCACATCGCGCTTTGGCAGCCGGAATCTTCTAATCGGGGGTGCCGTGATCAGTGCAGTCACCCTCCTCGCAATGGCAATCATTCATTCCAGCGAGATGGTCGTCTATGTCACAGTGTCCATTCTGGGAATCGGCTTCGGACTGGCGTTTTCGGCGATGTCTACCCTCATCGTTGCGGCAGTGGATCCCGGCCAGACCGGCGTTGCAAGCGGAATGAATGCCAATGTCCGGACAATCGGTGGCTCGCTGGGGACGGCCCTGATGGCAAGCATTGTCACTTCAGGTTCGCCGACTCTGGGCGGATTCCCGAAAGAATCAGGCTACGCCAGAGGCTTTCTCATGCTGAGTGTGGCAGTCTGTCTCGCAGCCATCGTGGCATTGTTCCTTCCGTCCGATCGCAGCGCAGACCGAAGTCCGAAATCGGATGCGCGCGCACCGATGCCTGACAAAATGACCGGCGCGGTGGATGGCAAGATGTCGGTCTGTTGAGAGGTCCGGGAAGTCGCCGGCGGTGCGGTGAATGCACTCGGTGCAGTGAAGGGCAGCGGCCAACTCCGGCGCCGCCTTGTCGGTCAGCGTCAGGAGTTTCGCGTCTGCCTGTGAGAGTGCGCCCGCAGTGAATCGTATGATCAGCGCCCGGAAAAGGGAGGTCCCTCTGCCGCTCAGCTCTACTTCCCGGAGCGAGGAGCAGGCACGAGTTCGGAACCGTGGAACCGTCAAACTTCGCCGATCCCTGTCTACTGCTGCCGCATCAATCGGATGGATTGAGCGACGGGCGAAGTGCCCTCAGATCCTGTGGGGTCAAGCAGTAACCAGCGCCCTCGGGGGCGATTGCGAAATCCTGCGGAACTTTGGGCCAGGATTGACAAGGGTTGAACTGCGGGCCAGTACCGCCGTGTCGGCCAGTGATGTGCCGTGTCACTTTGTGACCTTTGGTCTCGGCGGTCCCGCGGAGTCGGATTCCGATTTTGAGCCGTATGGTCGTGGCCAGGAGTTCGGCCAATGCATCGCGCAGCCGGATGATGTGGAGCCAGAACCGAATCCGCTCCCATTCGTTCCGCTCTGCCATTTCCATCTCTAGCTTCATCCAGTCCGGCTGTGACGTATGCCCATCGGACCAGGATGGTCGTGAGTTCCGCGGTGTCGGCCGGGTGAACTCGGGGCAGTCGTTCGGTGGAGTGGTTGCGGAGGCGTTCGGCGATGTGATGCGCTTCGGCTGGTGAATCGCGTTCTTGCGTAGCATGCACGGTTTGTCCGCGACCGCTGTTCGCGGGATTCGGCCTTCCGGTCAGGCGTCCACAGGAGAGCCATGAGCGCGGCGCCGACAGGGATGCGTCCTGAGCCCACGTTCCGATGAGTGTTCCATTCGGTGACGGCAGTCACAGACATTCACGAGAGCGCGATGCGCGGCGGGGCCCGTGCATGGGAATATGCCGCACTGGAGGTGCAGGGCAGCGGATGATTGCCGACGGCAGTGTCGATTTGGCTGTGCGTATTCGAGATCACGCTGTCGATGTGTAGAACGCCGTCCCTGCGTCGAATAACTTGCGAGGGGCACCGATCTTGCGGCCGGTCGGGCGGGCCGCCGGTGTGTAGAACCGAACCCTTTGGCCGCCCGGCCGCGGGATCGGGGTCTCGTCCATGGGCGAGCATCTACGGTAGTTATGCCGTGGGCAGTACGACGACATCGAGGGCGCAGATAGGATTTGTCCCATGAAGCGGGACAATCTCTCTTTGCTGCAGCGGTCCGCCGTGGTGCTGGACAGTTTTCCCGGCGGCACTTCGCTCTCGCTGGCCGAAGTGTGTGCCCGCACCGGGCTGCCCCGCTCGACCACCCACCGCGTCCTGGTTGCGCTGGTCGAACTAGGGTGGCTGACGCGTAACGGCAACAAGTTCGAACTAGGGCTGACCTTGTTCGAGCTCGGCGAGCGCGTCGCGCTCAAACATCGGCTGCGAGCGGCAGCTCTGCCATTCATGCAGGATCTTTACGCTGTCACCGGGCAGACTGTGCATTTGGCCGTGCGGGATGGCCATGATGCGGTCTATCTGGAGAAAATCCACGGACACTCGATACTGCCGCTGCCGTCGCAGACCGGCGGCAGACTGCCGCTCACCTGCACCGCCGTGGGGAAGGCACTGCTGGCAACGGAGAACTCTGCCGTCCAAGCCGAAGTGCTCGCCAGGCCTTTGAGGAGCTTCACCGTGAACTCGATCACCGACCCCGCCAGGCTGGCCCGCGAACTCGATGCAGTGCGACGCACCGGAATAGCCATAGAACGCGAGGAAGCCGCGTTGGGCGGATGCTGCCTCGCGTCACCGGTCTCCCTCGCGGCGCGCCCGACCGCGTCCCTGTCGGTGTCTGTCCCGAGCGATCAATTTCATCCCGAACTGCTCGCGCCGGCAGTTCGGACCGCCGCGCTCGCGCTCGGACGTGTCCTGGCGCGCACGGCGGCGGTGCCATAAGTGCAGGAGGACATGGCCGGCCCTTGTTCTCTTCGCTGCCGCCAGTTCGCGCTGGCCTTGGAACTCGGCTGTGAGTGCGCTGAAGGTGGTCGCCTGCGTGCGGGCGCCTCGATCGGCGTTGCCGAGGATCTCGGCAACGCCGAACAGGTCCGCTCCCGGCGTTACCGACACCGATGTCGATGCGAGCGAAGGCGTCGACTGCACGGTCGTCGGCAGCGTGCAGAGCGGTGCTGTCGCGGACGTCGAGGATCTCGGCGCGGATCGATCGAGGTGAGTGGGAATGAGATCTGCGACTGTGGATGGCGTTCGTGGTCTCTGAACCAGCGGTTCGCCGCATGGCGTATGGCGGCCGCCGCCAGTCGCCGCGCGCTGTCCGATCAGACGCCGATCCCCGCCGTCGGCTACCGGGCCTGGAGCCCAACCCGCTGAAGCAGGTCGCACTGTTACCTGATCGCGCAGCAGCCTCGTCAGCGGCGTCGATGACGAACGCCACGTAAACCCAGCCCGACCACGTGGACACACAGTCATATCGGCCACCCATAGACGGTTCGGTGCCAGCGGCGCGAACTTCCGTTGCACCAGGTCCGCGGGCCGCTCGGCGGCAGGATCCGGGACGGTGGTGCGCTTGGCCCGTCCCCGCGACGCCCCGCGCAGGCCGAGTTCGCGCATCAACCGCTCGACGGTGCAGCGAGCCACCCGTTGCCTTCCCGGTTCAGCTGCAACCACATCTTCCGGGCGCCGTACGCACTGAAGTTCTCACGGTGGACTCTGACAATCTCCACCTTCAGTGTCGGCGTTCACGGAAATCCCCAGGTTGAGCTGGCACGACACCTTCGGCCCCTCGTCGCGTTCCTCCCGCTTCGTGGGACTCGCTTGCGATACTCGTAATATGTTGAGGGGGCGAAGTTTACGCCGAGCTCCCACAGCGCGGCGCAGATAGACTCCACACCCGGCTGAGGATCCGGATGGCTGATCGGGCCGGTGGCAGCCCAGGCGGCTGCGGGACCTCGGTAGGCTGTTTGGTTCCCAGCATGGCGTAGAGGACGTCGCAGCGGGATAGGATTTCCGGGACCGCCGGATGGGCGACGCGCGGGCCCAGGACCCGATCGAGAGCGGGATTGCGCTGGTCAGCAGCTGTGGGCGTCGAGCTGGTCGAACACCGCGCATTCCTGCCGCACAGTGACGCCCCGCTCGACAGCATCGATTCGCCTCGACGAAGCTGACAATGCTCTCGGTAGCTACCGATGCCTAGTCAGACGTGCGGCATGGGGCGCCTATGGCTTCGGCCAGTATCCGGCCGCATGGGCGAGTGCTCGGCCTTCCCACTGAGCGACGATCGTTTCGAATAGTTTTCCCGCCTCGATGGCGGGCCAGTCGTCACCGAGTAGTGACGTAGGTAGCCCCGGATCACGGAACGGCAATTTGCGCCAATGTTCGATCGCGTTCAAGTACGCAGCAAACGCCTCGTGTCCGTCGACCGCAGGGGAAGAGGCTAATCGGTCCAGCTGCGCTCGCTGCAGCAAAATGAACTCACGGTACCTTTGGGCGATCCCATCGAGGTCCCAGGCCCGCCCGACGAGGCTCACTAGATCTTGTCCGCCTCGGTACGGGCCGACGAATACGATGCAGTGCTCAGTCAGTTCGAGTTCGGCGATCGCTTGCAGCGCCGAATCTGTAGCACGCGCTGGGGCTATCCACAGCGCGGAATCCGCATTACCGAAACCCAGCGCTGCCAGATGTGTACGGAGCTGGTGACGGCGTGCGCGTACCGCCTCCGGGATCGAAAACGACACGATGCACCAGCCGTCGTCCAGCGACGCTGCCGGTCGTGGATGCCAAATGATGGCGTCACCGGATGCGAGCGCATCCAGAGCGACCGACGTGAGTGCGTATCCACGAACCCTGCCGCGAGTTTCGGGCGTCAGCCAGCCACGCTTTTTCAACCGGAATACCGCCGTTCGAGCGCTGGACTCGTCCACACCACACTCCCCGAGCAAAGCAACGGTTGCCGTGATCGGCATCCAATTCCCCATACGCCGGACGACGGACCCCACGAACCCTACCGTTACCGTGCGTGATCGATGCGAGCTGCGCGACTCTTCGATGAGTTCCACCCCGATTATTCTGCCTACCGCTGGGCTTGATCGTCCGAGCGCGTCGGGTCGCGTCGTCGTCTGACACAAGGACGAGGTGATAAGGGCATGGTGACCGACGCCGCTGCCATTCGCGTGCTCCCCGGATCTCCCCATCGAAGGCTGTGCATATGGGTTGGCCTACCGGACCCAGTCCACGCTGTCATGTGACCTCACATGGAGGATGGATCTCGTGACGCTGGGTTTCGATTTCTCCGATGTACTCCGGACACGGGCCGCCCGACCGATTTTGGTCGCATTCCTCGCCACGGTGGTGCGTCGCATGGGCAACTGGGTTCCCGCATCCGCTGCCGTCGAACTTATGTCACAGCTCGGGCTGGAGGAATCGAGCGTCCGGACAGCGGTGTTCCGCCTTCGCAAGACATCTTGGTTGCGGGCAGAGACTCGCGACCGGGTCCGAGGGTACGCACTCACTGACATTGCACTAGAGGCGCTTTCCGAGGTAGACGTCGTCATCACGACGATGCGCCAGCCTGCTGTGCTGCAGGACGGCTGGTGCCTCGTGCACACCTCGATTCCCGAACGGCAGCGTTCAGTGCGTCATCAGTTGCGCTCGCGTTTGAGTTCGGTCGGGTTCGGCAACCTCGGGTCGGGTCTGTGGGTCGCCCCGGCGCGCATGGAACAAGTTGCGCGAAGCACCCTGACAGAATTGCGACTCCACGAGCAGTCCGTTATTTTCGTCGGGGCGCACATTCCCGGCCATGATCTGGAACGCGTGGTGGGTCGATGCTGGGACCTTCCGGCGATCAACGAGCGGTATCGTTCCTTCGTTCACCTGCACCGACCGCCCGCTGAGGTTTTGCGTTCCAGAGAAATGATCGACGGGCGCGCCGCGTTTGCCGCCTACATGACGCTCATCGATGACTGGCGTGGGCTACCCCTTCGCGACCCAGGGCTGCCTCGGGAGTTGCTCGGCACGGAGTGGGCGGCGGAGGAGGCCGTCGCAGTGTTCGACGATTTCGTCGCGACTCTCGAGGGTCGCGCTCTCGCATACGCCGCCGGGTACTGGCCGAACGTGGCTGTTTAGCTTGACTCTGTCGGTGATCTTGAAATTCGGTGTGTCGTGGCTGATGGGCTGTCACACTGTGTCACGACACACACTGCGGGGCGCGAATACTGTTGCGTCCCTGAAGGAACAGGTGAATGTCACTCGGACCCGGTCCGGCCAAGATGGTCCCGCCGCTGACGGCGCGGATAGCCCGTGCCAGCAATCCTCGCGGCACCACAGCGATGTGGATACGTGATCGGCTCGAAAGCCTATGGAGCAATGAGGATTTCGCCGACTGGTATCCGCGTGACGGGCGGCCGGGTCTGTCTCCGGCCCAGCTGGCCACCGTCTGCGTGCTGCAGTATGTGCTGGACCTGTCCGATCGGCAGGTGGCCGAGGCCGTGCGCTGTCGTATCGACTTCAAGTACGCGCTGGCCCTGGAGTTGGACGACCCCGGCTTCCACCACAGCGTGCTGAGCGATTTCCGCGACCGGCTCGCCGAAGGAGACCGCGCCGACCGGCTGCTCGATCTCGCCCTGGCCCGGCTCACCGACGCCGGACTGGTGCGTGAGCGCACACCACCCAGCGCACCGACTCCACCCACGTGTTGGCCGCGGTGCGCGACCTGACCCGGCTCGAGCCGGTCACCGAGGCCGTCCGCGCCGCACTCGAAGAACTTGCCCGCGCTGCTCCGCACCTGCTGACCGGCCTGGTCGACGAGGAATGGGGACGTCGCTACGGCTGCCAGATGCGCCTGGGCAAGAACCCCACCCGACCCAAGACCAGGATCCTCGCCGCCAGCGAGGACGCCTGCCGACTGCTGGAGCATCTGCAACAGCAGGGGCCGGACTACCTGTCGGGCCTTCAGGCCCAGGCTCTGCGACAGATCGTCCTGCAGAACTACTACCGCGATGACAAGGACCGCCTGCGCTGGCGCACCGACACTGACGGCGGTCTGCCACCCTCGGCGGTGGCTATCGTTTCTCCCTACGACATCCAGGCCCGCTACGCGCGCCGGGGACAAGTCACCAGGTGGAAGGGGTTCTTGGTCCATCTGACCGAAACCTGTGCACCCGAGGGCACCAACGTAATCACCGACGTGGTCACCACCCCGGCCACCACACACGATGCCCACGTGCTTCCCGGAATCCATACCCGCTTGCAGCGTCGCGGGCTGCTTCCTGCCGAGCACCTGGTCGACGGCGGCTACACCTCCCTGGTCCAGGTCGCGCAGGCCGCCCGCGAACATCAGGTCACCCTCACCGGGCCGCTGCCGGGTAACCCCACCCGCCAGCACCGCGAGAACGAGGGCTTCGGCCGCGACGACTTCCGCATCGACTTCGACCGCCGGCAGGTGACCTGTCCCCAAGGCCAGGTCAGCAAGGGATGGCACGGCCCCTACCCGACGTCGTCTCCGACCGCGGCTCCGCTGATCGTGGCTCGGTTCACCAAGGGCCAGTGCCAGCCATGCCCGGTCCGCAGCCAGTGCACCACCTCCAGCGACAGCGCCCGCAACGTGGGCTTTCCCCCGCAAGAGCTCCTCGACCTGCAGGTGCGGGCCCGCACCGAGCAACAGAGCCCGGCCTGGCGCACACGGTATGCGGTCCGCTCCGGCATCGAGGGCACCATCTGCGAATTCGCTCACGGCCACGGCATGAGAAGATGCCGCTACCGCGGCCAGACCAAAACCCACCTGCAGCACGTGTTCACCGCCATCGCCGTGAACATCGAACGCCTCAGCGCAGGACCGCTACCAGACGAACCATCCCCGCCGCGCCCGCCAACAGCCTTCCAAAACTACCTGGACCACAAGGGAATTCCCCGACTACGGTCCTGGCAGGCGGTCAGCGGCTGATCTCGCAACTCACAAGATCACCGACAGAGTCAAGCTAGCCGGTAGCCGCCCATTCGCGTCTGTTCCCGACCAACGCCACCGTAGTACTTGCGGCGTTGACCTACTCCACTCTCGTCACCCTCTCAGGCCGCGCCACCGCGTCGCGTGGCATCTCCTTCTGGCCAGCATTGAGATTCACAAATGAGACGAGCGTCAGATAGTTGGCGTGCATCGCGACGACCAGCTTGGCTTTCGCATCCATCTCGTACGCGCGTTTCGTTAAGCTGCGGCTGTCCGTATGGCCAGCTCAGGGCGCACGTGCGCGACCAAAATCCTTGCATGTTGACCAGGTAACAGGGGGTGAACAACTGGTCGAAGTTCAAGTTGCTACGCGGCGGGCTGCTAAATCCCGGCAACAAGTTTGGTCAAAGCTCTGGCAGAGGTGTCCGTCAATCTCTAATATCGTACGAGCGTCACGAAAGTGAGCCAGAAGTTAGAGCCTGGAGAACAGTGAATGAGTGCAATAGTGCGGCGTAGCAAGGTCCTGGTCATCGGATCGGGGGGCAATGCCATGTCGGTCGCGATCAAAGTCCGTGAGGCGGGGATCGGCGATGTATGGATGATCAGTAAGCACAGCGACTTCGGGGGTGTATGGCACCAAAACACGTACCCTGGCTGCGGCGTGGACGGGCCGGTGACCCTCTACCAGCTCAGCTACTACCCGAGCGGTGATTGGTCTCGGCTGTTCGCGACTCAGCCGGAACTCCTCGCGTACTTTCAGGAAGTCGCTCGCCACTACGGGCTCTACGACGTCATCGACTTCGACACCGAGATGACGCGCTCCCGGTGGATCGAGGAAGATCAGGAGTGGGAGGTTGAAACCGACCGCGGTGTATATCGGACGCAGCACCTCGTCCTCGCCACAGGATTCCTCGACGAGCCCAATGTCCCCGATATTCCAGGTCTGTCCGACTTCAAGGGCAACGTTTTCCACTCGTCGTCGTGGCCGGAGGGGTACGTCGGCGAAGATCACCGTGTCGCAGTCATCGGGACCGGCTCGTCGGCACTCCAGATTGTCGCTTCCCTCCAGCGCACCGCCGCGGCCCTCACTGTCTTTCAGAGAACCCCAACCTGGATTCTCCCGAAGGACGATCGCCCGCTCACCGACGAGGAGCGCACTCTCTACCGCGGGGACGTGGAAGCGGTCCGTGTCCTTCGTGAAGAGGCGCTCCTGGCGGGCGACCAGCATTTCGCCGATGTGTTCCGCGGCGATCGTCCAGACGCTGCTGCGGAGGTACAGGCTGGAGCACTGGCCTACCTGCACGACCGTGTCAGCGACCCCGCGCTGCGCGAAAAACTTACCCCGAGCCACAGGTACGCCTGCAAGCGTCCCGGCGCTAGCGACGATTATTATGACGCACTTTCTCAACCCAATGTTGAGCTCATTGCCGAAGCCGCAGCGCACATCGACGCTACCGGGATCACCTCGGTGGGGGGTACGCGGGTCGAGGTCGACACGCTCGTACTCGCCACCGGGTTCTTCTGGGGAACCCACATCCTCGGCCGGATTCACCGGCGCGACGGGCTCACCGTGCGTGAGGCGCAGCAGGGGCACCCGCGTGCTTACCGCTCTATCTCGGTATCGGGCGCACCCAACCTGTATCTCGTTGGTGGCGCGGCCCCCAACGGTCGTTACTTTCTTGGGCTGGTCCCCGGTGAGCGCGCCGGGATCTACGTTTCCGAAGCCGTCAAGTACATGGACAAAGCGGGGGTTCGCGCACTGGAAGTACTGGAGGAAGCACAGGACGCCTGGAAGGCCAGGGCTGATGAGGCCCTAGCAAAGGGACCTGCGGTCTCGGGCGACTGCGTTAGCTACATACTCGACGAGACTGGGCACAACTCGGCCGACTGGCCCGGCGGCTGGCATGAGCTGGAGGAGCAGCTCACCAACTTCGACCCGACCCCCTACGTCGTGCCGACGGTACCCAACGCCGAGCCCACGACGGTAGCGGCGCGGTGAGCTACGTCAGCGGGGGCAGCGCAAGGAGTGATCGCAAATGAACGCCGAACAGGTCGTCCGTGAACTGATCGCCCGGTTCGCCACCAGTCGCTTTGCCGAGGCTTACGAGCTTTACGCTCCGGCTGCGGAGATCTCCGTGGAATTTGCGTTTCCCGAGCGTGTGGTGGTAACGGGAACGGAAGGCTGGAGTACCACGCCTCCCCGCCTCTACAGCGATCTCGAGGTCCGCGATCTCGTTGTGTATCGCACTGATGATCCGGCGGTCGTGATCGCCGAGTGGACCTATGTGTCTCAAATCAACGGTCAGCTGATAGAGAACGGCAACATCGTTGTCGTCGAAGTACGCGACGGGTTGATAGTCCGCTCACGTGATTACCACGACCACTTACGGCGTGCACTCGCGGATGGGACGGCTCCCGATCTTGCTGCCCGACTCCAGGCCGCCGCTGAGCGAGTCGACGGCGCCTGACGCCGACCAACCAGCGTGCCCCGCGGCCACATCGGCACGATGCCAAACAACGACCGTCACAAGAATTCCCACGACGCTCACCAAACAAAGGAGACTGGAATGACTGCACTTGACATCCCCCCGGCAAAGATCCAGAAGGAAACGCTGCTCCAGGCAGCGCGCGATATCGTCCCCTTGCTGCGTGAGAACGCGCCGCGCGTCGACGCGGAGGCAAGGATCCCGGACGAGAACCTGAATGCGCTTCGCGACGCAAACCTCCTGGCCGTCCTTCGTCCCCGCCGATACGGGGGAGTGGAGGTCGGACTGAGCACATCGCTGAAGTTGCAGGCGATTCTTGCGGAAGGGTGCGGGTCCACCTCCTGGGTCGTCGGACTCGGGAGTGTGAGTTCCTATCTGGTCGCTCAATTCAGTCAGGAAGCCCAAGACGACGTATGGGGGACCGATCCTGATGCGCGTATCTCGGTGGCCAACTCACCCGCGGAAGGCAAGCTGGATGAAGTCACTGAGGAAGGCTGGGTCATCTCCGGACGGTGGCGCTACGCGTCCGGTTCCAGACACGCACAGTGGATCGTCGTAGGCGTTCCCGCCTCTGACGCCGAGGGCAACCCCGATGTCGGACTCGCGCTGGTGCCAATGAGCGAGGTCGAGATCGAGAACAATTGGCACGTCGCCGGCATGCGCGGAACAGCATCCGACACAATTGTCGCCAATCGAGTATTCGTGCCAGCCCATCGCCAGTCTTCGCTCAACGCCGCGATCGCCGGTGAGACGCGAGGGCCCTATGCCAACGAACCCGGCACCATCTACCGTGCCCCGTTCTTTCCGGTCTTCTATTCGTGTCTGGCAGCTTCGCCGGTGGGCTTGGCCCGTGCTGCGCTTGCCATCGCGACCGAGGTTGCCCCTACGCGTCGCATCCCATACTCCGGTATCCTCCAGTCGGACGACCAGAGCATTCAGATTCTGATCGCCAACGCAGCGATTGCTGCCGACTCTGCCGAGATGCACTTGTTGCGCATGGCCGACGAAACCGATCGTGCCACCGCCGAGGATCGAACCTTCACAGCCTTCGAAACGCAGCGCGCCTTGTCTGACTGCGTCGCCGCTGCCCGCTACTCCGTCGAGGCAGTACGGAACGTGACTCGCGCGCTGATGTCGTCGAGTTTCTTCGATTCCAATCCGCTCCAGCGCATTTGGCGCGACAGTGAAATGGCTGGCTCGCACCTCGGCTTCGCCGAGTTCAACGTCGCTCCGTACGCAAAAGAGATGTTCAATGTCAGCGGCTAGCTGTGCGATGTTGATGGCAGGCCGTGGCGAACTCCATCTCCGCGGCCCGGCCATGCTCTACCGCAGTACCGGTTGCGGTGCGAGGATGAACAGTGTGAATGCAGCCGACACTCAGCCAGCGGGAGCAACTTTTATCGCGCAGCTGAGGACAAGAGCCCGCGCCGATGGACTCTTGCTCGACGACGACTCACACGAGGCGTCGTGCACTGCATCGGTCAGACGAATGGCAACGGCTGATGGCAGCAGTGCGGATTTTTCGATCCCAGTGCAGGACCCGCTCTCGCCGGTCGACATCCTCGTTAATGTCCAGAGCGTGGCATGTCGAGGGAGCGGTGACGACCCTACCGTGGCGCTGACTGACGCAGTCGCTTCGCGTACATATCATTACCTTCCGCGTCTGCGTCTCTCGGCTGCGGCAGTCATCGTAAATCTCGTAACATTCGACAGCGTCGAGACCGCTGAGCAGTACTGGGATGCAGCGAGAGCAAGTCTCGCTGCCGTAAACGCGATCTACGCTGTCGGCCTGCCCACAATGCGAGTCAACGGCGCGCTGCTCCACCCATCGATGTCCACGCAAGAACAGCTCGATAGAGTGTGGCGCTTCGTGCACGTGACACCGGATGGCAGTACAGGCGCGATAACGGATGTGCGCCCGTGAGTTCCGCTGTGGTGTACCCGATCTGGCCGAACTGGAACTTGTCGCGCGTCGTTGCGTCGACGAACGCGGACGCCTGGCAGGTCTGCGCTTCGACATTCCATCGCTGATCGCCCACATCGGTGCGTGGACCGCGCTTGCGCCGGCGCCATCATCGCGACCGGCCAACCCAGCGGGCGTCGGCTGCAGAGGTTCCGCAACCGCGCTACTTCCGAGTCGGCGGCGAGCTGTCGACCAATTCGATCGGGCGCTCCACCCTGACCAGCCCAGTCATCGACGGGCCTTCGATGTATCAAGGCCAACCTCGAGCTCCTCAGGAGACGTGACATGACGACCGCGATTCGCTATGGCGCGCCGAGAAGCGCCACGACAAGTTCCAGTTCCACGACATAGATAGGGAAAACGGGCATGCAGCGGGTGACGAGAGGTGCTGCCGCGCGAGCGGGCTGTCGAGTCCATTCTGCTGCTGATGGCGGTGGCCGCATGATCGTAAACGGGAGAGCCATATCGGCCGGGCAGGCATGTCGATTTTTACGCTCCACCGCCGAGAGTTCAGGGCGACGTGCCTGTTCGGGACTGACTGCCACGTGGTCGCCATTTCAAGATATCCGCGGCGCGATTCGATTGACACAGCGATATGAGGTTCTGGTGAGTAACGATGTTGATGAGAAACGATTTCACGGTCACGGGGCTCGAAGCGTTTCGGGGAGGGCCTGATTCGATTCTCGTTGTCGGGACTCCTCGTGGACTGGCGGCCGAGGATGCTCAGTACTCTCTGATAGAGGCTGATGACCTCCGACGAGCGCAGGCGCGATCCCGGGAAATCCGCCGCATGCGATCGACTCTCGGGCCTCCGTATGACGATCTACTGGTCATTGTCTCGGTCGACACGGTGATCGCACACAGGTCATCAGACGCGAGGGAGAGCTCTCGGCGTCTGGACTATCCTGAAGAAGGTAAGTCGGTATCGTACGTCGGCACACCCGAAGGACTTTGCGGGCTCATACGCGATATCCGCGCTCTGGGGATTGCGGATGGCCTGTTGATCAACTCGCCTGACCCGAATTCGATCGCGCTGGTCGCCCACGAGGTCGTTCCTCGGCTCCGTCACGGGACAGAAAGCCACACACTCTGGTTTGCGCTGGAGGGGAGTTTGCCGACTCGCGCGACATTGCGCTAACAGATCGAACATGTGAGGGTCATGCCCTGTTGGCTCATTTATCGATTTTCATCGCTCCGCAGTCGGCTAGCTACTTGCCCCTGAAAAAGTAAGGGCGACTGAGCGGTGCTGATTGGTGGAATCTACTGCGGCAGTGGATGCAACATCTACCTGCACCGGGTCGACCGGGCATGGGATGTGCGCGAACAGGGGTGCTGGTCCGGTTCGCCGATGATGCCGTGGTGATGTGCCGTTCGCGGCAGCAGGCCGAAGCCGTCCTGGCGCGGCTCACGGTCCTGTTGGCTGAGCTGGGTTTGGAGGCGAAACCGGCCAAGACCCGGATCGTGCATCTGCGCAAGGGGGGTGAGGGCCTGGACTTTCTGGGTTTCCATCATCGGTGGGTGTGCGCGGAAGGACGCACCGGCGGCAAGGGGGTTGCTTTCCTCGCCCGCTGGCCTGCGGACAAGGCGATGCAGCACGCCCGCAACCGGATTCGGGACATGACCGTCCGGCGGCGGACACTGCTGCGGGTGGAGCACATCGTGGAGGAAGTCAACCGCTTCCTGCGCGGTTGGGCGGGATATTTTCCGGTACGAGAACTCGTCCCAGCGCTTCGGCAAGATCAGAAGCTACGCGCTGATGCGAATCGCGAGGTTCATCGCCAAGAAGCATCAGCGCAGCCGAGGCTTCGGGTTGTCGGTGATCTCGTTTGCCAGCGACAATGAGCTCGGGCTGATCCGTCTTGA
Organism: Nocardia pseudovaccinii; assembly: GCF_050942345.1. Classification (NCBI taxonomy): domain Bacteria; kingdom Bacillati; phylum Actinomycetota; class Actinomycetes; order Mycobacteriales; family Nocardiaceae; genus Nocardia; species Nocardia pseudovaccinii. The sequence goes on along the minus strand of NZ_CP192074.1, from coordinate 6,422,688 downwards.
AGGAATCGTGGTCGCGCCCAGGCCCTTTCGGGCCTGGCGGGTGGCGCCGAATGCCGGTGGTGAACGGCGTCGGTAAGCCGTGTGCGGGAGAACCGCATGCACGGATTGACGGGCGGGAACTGGAAACGGAACCGTGGACAGTCACGGTGAGGAAGAAGAACAGCCCGGTGGGAAACCACCTGGCCACAATGGCTTCATCACCTACCGCCGTCCAGGCCACCGCGCCAGTTCTCGACCCTCCACATGGGTGATGTGCTGGCCTGATCGGGTTCGGATTGCCGTTTTGCGACCGTTCTGGCTGTATGACGGTAGGGCTGGGGTCCCGTTCAGCGGGTGGCTGCCTGGTTCCATGGGCCCGGTGTGGTTGGTCTTTCGTCTCGTTTGAGCGGGTGAGTGCTGGTCAGCCGGGTTGTAGGCGGGTCAGCGCGGTGACGGCCAGGTCGGTCCAAGGGTTGTGGGCTGACAGGCGCAGGTGGGTTCGGCGGGCGTGGTGTGCGAGGCGGGCGGGGATCGAGAACAGCCGCAGCAGTAGGGTTTTCACCTCCCAGCGGCGTGCCTTGTGGCTGTCCGCGAAGGCGAGAGTCTACATCCAGGCTGTCAGATCCAGCGCGAGCGCGACGAGTGCGAGCCAGATGCGGTTGGCGTCGAAGCCGTGGAACGGCAGATTCCGCAAGCCGGTGTCCTTCGCAGCGCGGATGCGGTCCTCGCAGCGGGCCCGCTGACGGTGCCGTAGTTCCAAGTCGGGCAGCTGTCGTGTGAGGGCTCAGGACCTCGGTGATAAACGACGCTCAGGACCTGGTTGAAGGTCTCAGGACATAGTGGACTTGCGAATTAGATTCGGGGGGAGTGGATTTTGGCTTTCCAGCGTCTGACTGGGTAGTCGGTGGTGCGTGGGTGCAGCGCCACTTCGGCGTCGGCGCAGGTGATCCGGAAATGGGTGTCTTCGACATGGATGGTGGCCGTCTGGCCGGCGTAGGTGCGGCCGATGCGCAGTCGTTGACGGGCGACCATGACCACCCCGTCGGCGGGAACCATCCGTTCGACGCTGATGGGTCCCGGCGCCGGCGGCGGAAGCTGCGTCGCGGCGAGACACGCGCCGCGGATCTTGGTGCGCTCGCCGGCGGGGATCGGTGAGGGCAGCGTTTTGGCGAGGACGCCGTTGTCGACGACATGGACGAGGTGTCCGTCCAGACGCAGAGTTACTTTCCGGCCGGCGAGCTCGATGCCGATCTTGAGTCGTCGTTTGGCGAGATCGACTGCGCTGTTGACATCTACGGTCCGTTCGACCTCGACCACTTCGCCAGCGGCGAGGGTGCCGGTGCCGGTCTCACCGTGGTCGATGAACGCCCACAATGGGTGGAAACCGAAGCCACGCTTGAACGTCGGTGTCGCCCTTTCCTTCTCCGGGTGCGCGTCGGTCAAGGTGGCATCGAGATCGGTCAGCAGCGGATGCTCGGCGTCGATCCCGTGATCGGGGGCATGTTTCCCGGCCAGCGTCCATGCCCGCGCTCGTGCGTCAGCGCGCGCGGAAGCGATGGCCGCCAACGCTTTCGGCGCATCGGCCGCCAGAACGTTCAACCAGCCTCGACACCGTCGGATCCGACGCCACCACACCGAACATGCCCGGTTCGGCCCGCAGCAGTATCAGGTCCGAGACACAGTCGGCGCCGATCGCGAGCGAGACCGCCAGATCCAGCACAACCTTGCCTGGATCGTGGATGGACAGTGGTCTGCGCCACGGCGCCAACGCCTCCGACAGCCCTCGGATCACCCCCACCTTTTCGGCCGTGCGGATCAACAGCACCGACCCAGCCTGCGACACGACACCCGCACCGTCTTCGTCTCGGTGCTTGGCAACAGCATCGAGGAGTCGCGGCGCTGTGGGCCGAGTTGTCCGACGCGGCGTACATCATCGAAGAATTCGGCCTGCCACCCTGGGCACCAAGCTTCGGAATGCTGACCGATCGCTACGGGGTCACCTGGATCCTCGACGTGGCCGCCGCCTATGATCACTTGCCCGGCCACGGCACCAGATACCTTGGCCCCGTTTATCTTCCGAGGTCTGTGCTGGTTCAGGCAGCGCGGTGTGTGGCTACGAACGGCTTGGACTCGATTGCCACCGGCATTGAAGCGCCAGTCGGTGTGTTGAAGGCTATCGGAAAGCTCCCATTTTGCGGCTGGGAAGCCTACCTATGTGGTTGCTGAGGCACGACACGAGCGAGTGCGGTGCGGTTCGGGGCGCCGGTCTTGCGCAGCAGGGCGCCGACATGCTTTTCGACGGTCCTGGCGGAAATGCTGAGTCTGTCGGCGATCTGCTTGTCACGCAACCCGAGTTCGACGAGTGCGCGTACTTCCCGTTCACGCTCGGTTAGCGGCTCGGGGGTCTGGTCCTGAGTGTGGCGTGGCGTGGCGAGCGACGCACTGAGCAGCACGTCGCCGTGTGCTGCCGCGACCACGGCTCGAGCGAGCGCTGGTCCGTCGAGGTCGGCGTCAATGCAGCCGCGGGCACCGGCCTGTACCGCTTCACGCAACAGGTCGTCGGAGTAGTCGTCGACGTTGACCAGCACCGAGATTTCTGGGCTTGCAGCTCGGATGTACGACGTCAGCCGGGCGCCGTCGAGACCTGGCATCCGCAATTGGACGATTACGACGTGGGGGTCGAGGATGCGGACCGCATCCACGACCTCGCGTGCGTCAGCGATCTCTCCGACAATCTGAATATCGGGTTCGGCGCAGCCCAGTAGTCTGGTCAGGCCGCCTCTTACTACCGGCCGAGGATCGACGACTAGCACACGCCACGGTGCGTCACTTCGAGACTCATCGCCTCGGTTGTTCAGCTCGTAGGGGATACGGGCGCGCAACCGAGTGCCCCAACTTGGCGTTGATTCTATTTCGACTTGCGCGCCTATCCCGTGCGCGCGCGCGACGATTCCTTGCAGTCCCAAGCCCGGGCGTCGATTCCGGCCGCCACTCCCAGCGTCGAAGCCGACTCCGTCATCCTCGACGATGATCGAAATTTCCAGCGGTCCGTACATAACGCCGACTCGGACCGATACCGCTCGTGCGTGGGTGACGACGTTCGTAAGCGCTTCCTGGGCGATTCGCAGCGCCTGCTGCCGGAGATGCGATTCGACACTTTCCGGCGGCTTGCCGCTGACGACGAAGTCGGTGCGCAGGCCGCTGGTCGAGCGGACCCATGCCAGTTCGAGCGCGATCGCATCTTCGAGAGGAGCGGCGTCGAGCACGGCCGGTCCAAGGCCCAGCACCGTCCGCCGGGTGTCGGCGAGCGCAGCTTCGGCGGCCTCACGTGCGGCGTCGATGTGTGCCGCGAGCGCAGCAGGCGTTGCCTCGGACGCGGAACGCGCGGTGCGGCCGCCTATGACTGTGGCATCCATGGCGTCCAAGTGCAGCATGATCGAGCCCAATGCGCGGGCTACGGTGTCGTGTACGTCACGGACCACCCGCTCGCGCTCGGCCACGATAGCTAGCTGCCGCGAGCGCTCCTCAGCCTGGGCGTACCGGCGCGCGTTGGTAATCGCTAGCGCGGCATGCCGGGCGAACAGGTCCATGAGGATGATGTCCTCGTCGTGAAAACGAGTATCCGGGTCGGTACTGAAAACCACACAGGCTCCGATGATTTCGCCCCCCCACTCGATAGGGACGGCGATCGTCGCATGCAGCCTGTCTCGATCGGCCGGGGAAAGATGTCCAGAGCGGACTTGGGAATAGCTGTCGAAGACGACGGGGCCTCGTTTGGTCACAACCGCACCGGTTGCGCCTTCGCGCAGCGAGAATACCTGGCCTTCCTGGCAGCGAACACCGACGTCGGCTTCTTTGCGGTATGTTCCAGCTCCCTCGTCAACGGTTGAGATTGCTCCAGCTCCACCGCCCACCATTTCGATGGCTCGGCGAAGGATCCGCAGCAGCAGCGGCCGCAGGCTGAACTGTCCGGCTAGGTCCTCGACCGCGTCGATGAACATGTCGGACTGCACGGCGGGTCTATGTGGCCGGTTCTCCTCGGGTGTTCGGGCTCGTCGGCTGACGTGATCGCCCAGCGTGTGCTCGCCTGATCGCATACGCGCAATCCTTACGTGCGGACCCAACGGGGGTTTTAGAAATAAAATCTATTTTTAGAGTAATGTAGTTGCGGGAGTATTTCACCATCTTTTGCACTTCTCCTGGGTTCCGTGCCGGTGCCGCGGGAACGAGGCGCCGGTCGTGCCTCGGCTCGGCCGCGACGGCGCGTTCGGCGATGTAGTTGCCTTTGTCAATGTTGGGGCGATCGCCTGCCTGAATCTCGCTTGACACGTTGGTTTAAAGATATAAACTATGATGTCAATCTATCAATCTCCCTGGCTGGAGAGCTGTAGTAGAAGGGATGACCGTGAAAGGTGAGCCGCTCTCGGTGGCCAGCGGTGTGCTGGTGCTCGCGACGCTTGCGCCCCGAATGGCTCATCCGTCACGACGAAAGCTCCGACGAAACCAGGAGAGCCCGTGAGATGGCGTCGTGCTCGGGTGCGGACGTTTGGTGGTTCATGTGCGCGACACGCGCTTCGCCGTGAGGGGCTGCTATCGGCCGATCCGGATGGCCGATCAGGGTGTCATTTCCGCTCAGCCGATACGAGGACGCTCCTAACTACGTACTTGAAGAGAATCGAGCACGCCGGGCATCGGCTACCTCGAAGAGCCGTTGGCATCGTCAACGAGTGAGGAATCGCAGATCATTGGAGACAACACATAACACCGGCCCGGTGACTCGGGTAGGCGTAGCCGGTGAGTCAAACGCGGGCGAGCGGCGTGTCGCTTTGGTGCCCAAGATCATCCCGAGCCTGCTGAAGCAGGGCGTGGAGGTGGTGGTCGAGGCGGGCGCCGGGATCGGTGCGCTCATTCCGGACGCGGCCTATGTGGATGCGGGCGCGACCATCGGTGATCCGTGGTCGGCCGATGTGGTCGTGAAGGTCGCTGCGCCCAGTGACGCCGAGGTGGCGAAGCTGCACAGCGGGCAGACCCTGATCGGCTTCCTCGCCCCGCGCAATGCCGACAACCAGATTCCCGCGCTGAAATCGGCCGGGGTGCAGGCCTTCGCCGTGGAGGCGATTCCGCGTATTTCCCGGGCTCAGGTGATGGATGCGCTGTCCTCGCAGGCCAATGTCTCCGGGTACAAGGCTGTGCTGCTGGCGGCGTCGGAATCGACGCGGTTCTTCCCGATGCTGACCACCGCGGCGGGCACTGTGAAGCCCGCGACGGTGCTGGTGCTCGGTGTGGGTGTCGCGGGTCTGCAGGCGCTGGCGACGGCGAAGCGTCTGGGTGGCCGGACCACCGGCTACGACGTGCGCCCCGAGGTCGCCGATCAGGTGCGGTCGGTGGGTGCGCAGTGGCTGGATCTGGGGATCGATGCGGCCGGTGAGGGTGGTTATGCCCGTGAGCTCACCGATGAGGAAAAGGCGAAGCAGCAGCAGGCATTGGAGGATGCGATCAAGGGCTTCGACGTGGTGATCACCACCGCGCTCGTGCCCGGGCGTCCCGCGCCGCGCTTGGTCACCGCCGCGGCGGTGGAGGGTATGAAGCCGGGCAGTGTGATCGTGGATCTGGCCGGTGAGACCGGCGGCAACTGCGAGTTGACCGAGCCGGGTGAGGTCGTGGTCAAGCATGAGGTGACGATCGCCTCGCCGTTGAACCTGCCCGCGACGATGCCCGAGCATGCCTCGGAGTTGTACTCGAAAAATATCGCGGCGCTGTTGGAGCTGATGTTGGTCGACGGGAAACTCGCCCCCGACTTCAACGATCAGGTACTCGCCGATTCCTGTGTTACTCGTGAGGTGGATGCCTGATGTACACCGAACTACTAGCGAATATCGCGATCCTGGTGTTGTCCGGGTTCGTCGGGTTCGCGGTCATCTCCAAGGTCCCCAATACCCTGCACACGCCGTTGATGTCGGGTACCAACGCCATTCACGGCATCGTCGTGCTGGGTGCGCTGGTCACTCTCGGCAACGTCAAGGATCCGTCGATCCTGACCCAGATCATTCTGTTCGTCGCGGTCGTGTTCGGAACCCTGAACGTCATCGGTGGTTTCGTCGTGACCGACCGGATGCTGGGGATGTTCAAGGGTAAGAAGGCCGCACCGGTGAAGGCTGCCACAGCGCAGCGTTCAGAGGGAGCTGCGTGATGCATACCTTCGACAATGTGACCTATCTGGTCAACGGGCTCTACATCATCGCCTTCGGCATGTTCATCTACGGTCTGATGGGGTTGACCGGCCCGAAGACCGCGGTGCGCGGCAACCTGATCGCCGCGGCGGGCATGGTGATCGCGGTGGTGGCGACCCTGATCTCGATCCGCCACACCTCCAACTGGATCCTGATCGTGGCCGGACTCGTGGTCGGTGTGGTGTTGGGTGTGCCGCCCGCCAAGTTCACCAAGATGACCGCGATGCCGCAGTTGGTGGCCGCGTTCAACGGTGTCGGTGGTGGCACGGTCGCGTTGATCGCGTGGTCGGAATTCATCAACTCGCAAGGCTTTTCGCATTTCGATGAAGAACCCACCGTGCACATCGTGATCGGTTCGCTGTTCGCGGCGATCATCGGTTCGGTGTCGTTCTGGGGCTCGTTGATCGCGTTCGGCAAACTGCAGGAAATCTTGCCCGGGCGTCCGATCGGGGTCGGCAAGCTCCAGCAGCCGCTGAACCTGCTGCTGCTGGTGGGTGCGATCGCCGCCGCGGTGGTGATCGGTATCGGCGCTACCAATGACGGTGTGCCCCAGTACTGGATGATCGCGGTACTGGTACTCGCCGGTGTGCTCGGGTTGATGGTGGTGCTGCCCATCGGTGGCGCGGACATGCCGGTGGTCATCTCGTTGTTGAACGCGTTGACCGGTTTGTCCGCGGCGGCCGCGGGTCTCGCGTTGAACAACACCGCGATGATCGTGGCGGGCATGATCGTCGGCGCGTCGGGCACCATCCTGACCAATTTGATGGCCAAGGCGATGAACCGTTCCATCCCGGCGATCGTCGCGGGTGGGTTCGGTGGCGGCGGAACCGCACCGGGTGCCTCGGGTGGGGAGCAGAAGCAGGCCAAGGCCACTTCCGCGGCGGACGCCGCGATCCAGATGGCCTATGCCAACCAGGTGATCGTGGTGCCCGGTTACGGTATGGCCGTCGCGCAGGCCCAGCATGCGGTCAAGGAAATGGCGTCGTTGTTGGAGGCCAAGGGGGTGGAGGTCAAATACGCCATTCACCCGGTCGCCGGTCGTATGCCCGGGCACATGAACGTGCTGCTGGCCGAGGCCGAGGTCTCCTATGACGCGCTCAAGGAAATGGACGACATCAACGGTGAATTCTCGCGCACCGATGTGGCTTTGGTGATCGGCGCCAACGACGTCACCAACCCCGCCGCCCGTGAGGACTCCTCGTCCCCGATCTATGGCATGCCGGTGTTGAATGTCGACCAGGCCAAGAGCGTGATCGTGTTGAAGCGGTCCATGAACAGTGGTTTCGCCGGTATCGATAACCCCCTGTTCTACGCCGACCACACCTCGATGCTGTTCGGCGATGCGAAGAAGTCCGTCGGTGCGGTCACCGAGGAACTGAAAGCACTGTAAGACCGATCCGAAGAAGCCCGCGTCACCAACCACCCGCTAGGTGACGCGCAGTGCCGTCACCGCGCACAACCTCCACCCGTGCTGCGCGGTGACGGCACATCCGATGCGACCAGCCGAAACGCCGCGCAGATGCCCGGGCATTCTTGCCCGCTCGGCCGACATCGTGCAACTGCTGTTCACGTTTGGCAGCAGAAGCCGCGCAGGTCGCCGAAGGTCCTAATTTGTTGGCTCCGCCGCTGCCTCCATCCCGCTGTCGTCTCGGCTTACCGCTGCAACGGTGGGTCGGCCTGGCGGCCCTATAATCCACTTTCTGCAGGCAGTTGCGCTTGCCAGCGGACCCCGTTCCCGATGACCGTTGACAGCGCTGGGATTTCAGAACGACGCTGCCTGATGTGTGCAGGCATGGGCTTCTTACCGCTTTGGAGTGGTGAGCAGCTGTAAATGGTGGGCTCGGTGAGGCTTTACCTAATGTCGTCAGTTGATGCTTGACGCTCTTCGAGGTGTGGTGCGTTTGCTGCATTCTCACCTACGGGCACTGAGGTGCGCGGTGTCCGTGCACCGCGACATTGCGCACCAGACCACATAATCACGGCTGACTACGCCCCTGCCGCGTCACTTACGGGTGAAGCGTCAGTCCGTCGATCAGCAGGCCGACCACGCGGTCGGCTTGCTCGCGCGTTTCCGCGGTGTCAGGTAGACCCCAGATGCCGCACAGAGCCAGCAGTAAGTCGTCGGCGCGGATGTCGCGGCGGATGATGCCCTCGGAGATCGCTCGCTGGAGCAGCCGGTTCAGTGCGGCGGCGAGCTGGCGGTAGCCGTTATCGATGGAGTCGCCCTCGCCCATCGCCAGGGCAGCCTGGAACGCTTCCCCGATCCCGAGTTGAGTAGTGGCGTAAAGACCGACCTTGACCAGCCACTGCCGCAGAGCTTCGATCGTCGGCAGCCGGCCCGCTATTTCGTCGGCCAGCAGTCCCAGTTCTTCCATCTCGCGTCGGTACACCGCCAGCAGCAGCGCCTCCCGTGTCGGGAAATGTGGGAAGGGGTGGCGATACTGACACCCGCGCGTCTCGCCACCGCCTCCAGCGATAGCTGCCGACCTGGTACCGCCAGTTCCACCACTGCCGCCGACAACAGGGCTGTCGCGGTTGCGTTGCGCGTCGGCCCGCAACGAGCCTCGTCTCCTGGTTCGGGCCTGGCTGTCCATGCGCTCCTCTCCCTGAAGCACCCTCCAAACGAAGGACCCTACGCTTGTGTATCGTGGCCACATAAGCGTAGGAACCTACGTTTATGACCAACGCCGAGCCTTGTTCTGGAAAGGAACACCATGACCAGCACCGATGCAGCCTCTGCGCTGAAGTCTCCCTGGAGCCGGGTCGCCGAGACAGCCCCGGAGTTCGCTGCCGAAACCGCGGCGCTGTTCCGCGCCTTCCCCAACAAGACTCTCGCCACGTTGCGCAAGGACGGCTCGCCTAGGCTCGCCGCTATCGAGCTGTGGATGACGGAAGAGCACGCGGTGGTCATCCTGATGGCACAGTCCGCGAAAGCCCGTGATATCCGCCGCGACCCCCGGATATCTGTTCTGTCCGGCTCTTCGGGCGCATCCGACGTCCCGGTCTGGCCCACTGCCCGGATTAGCGGGCGAGTTGCACCGGTCGCGGAGGCCGCCTTGGAGGCGAGCCTGCTCGAGGCAGCGGGTGTGCCCGCCGAATTCGGGGCCGGCAGCGTCTTCCTGATAGATATCGACGAGGTCGTGATCACCCGGATCGGAGACAACACGATGGAGACTGTCCTGTGGAAAGACGGTCGGCTGCGGCACATTGGTAGCAATTGACCCGTCAGACTACGAGTTCCAGGTGATGCTCGTCGCGGCACTCGCCGCCGAGGTCACACCTGCGTAAGCCAAAGACTTGTTACCAAGCTGTTCGTTACGTCGGTATGGGCGATTTTGTTCGGCCTCATGCACGCCCCCATGACTTCTGACCGAAAGAACCCTTTCACCGGATAGGCGGCATCGGGAACGGCTTGGCCGACCACCGACGCGACACCATCCGTGTGACAAGACCACCGGATTTCCAACGGGAGTACGGCCAACGCATGCGACGGAAAGGTGAGCGGCACAGCGAAGCGTACCCACTGTCGTTTCAACCGGTGGCCGGCAAATACACGACGCATCGACCGGGAGCATCGCTGGAACTCTGCTGCTAGATGGTCCCTGCTGTCTAGATCGTCTTTGGCGGTGTCCAAGGTTGGCTTTTCATCGATCTGCGGCGGCGGGTGGAGGCGATGCTGCCGCGTATCGATCTGCCGGAGCTGGTGCTGGAGGTTATGTCGTGGCATCCCGGGTTCACCGAGGCCTTCACCCACGCCTCCGGAAACCCGGCCCGGGTCGCTGATCTCGGGTTGTCGGTCGCGGCAGTGCTGTGTTCGCACGCGATGAATGTCGGGTTCGGGCCGGTGACCAGCCCCGGGGTGGAGGCGTTGACCCGCGACCGGCTCCACCATGTCGATCAGTCCTATCTCCGGTTCGACACCCTCGCGGCCGCCAACACCGCGCTGGTCGAGGCGCAGGCCCGGATCCCGCTGGCGAGGGCATGGGGCGGTGGGTTGGTCGCCAGCGTGGACGGGTTGCGGTTCGTCGTGCCGGTGCGCACCATCCACGCCCGTCCCAACGCGAAGTACTTTGGTCGCAAACGCGGGATCACCTGGCTGAACATGATCAACGATCAAGCGGCCGGTCTTGCCGCCCAGGTGCTGTCGGGGACCCCGAGGGATTCGCGCACACTGTGGATGTGGTGCTGCGCCAGCAGGGTGGGACGGTGCCGGAGGCGATCATCACCGATATCGGCTCCTACAGCGATATCGTGTTCGGGCTGCTGCACCTGCTCGGCCGCCAATACCGGCCACAGTTGGCGAACCTGCCCGACCAGAGGTTGTGGCGTATCGACCCTTCCGCCGACTACGGGCCCCTGGACAAGGCTGCTCGCGGCCGGATCGATGTCGACCGGATCGGGCGGCATTGGGAGGACATGTGCCGGATCGCGGTCTCGGTCCACACCGGTGAAGTGTCCGCGCACGAGGTCACTCGCATGATCTCCCGCGACGGGCAGCCAACGTCGCTTGGGCATGCGGTCGCGCATTTCGGGCGGATCTTCAAGACCTTGCTTCTCTGAACTTTTCAAGAAGGCTCGCCGTGCTAGCCGTCTCGCTGCTGCGGCAGCGGTTGCAGGGTCAAAGCGGTTGGGCCGTCGGTGATGTGGGCGAGCCGTTTGGTCTGGTCTCGCTTCTGGCGGAGGAAGGTCAGCGTGAGGTCGATGCCTTCGATCTCGCCGATCCATTTCTCGGTCTCCGCTCGATGACGACGGTTGACGAGGTCCTGCTCGAGTTCGTCGAGTCGGGGCAGCATCTTGGGGTTGATGTTGAGCATCGGGCAACGGACGCAGGCTTCTCTGAACTACTGGTAGGGCTGGTGACGTGCGAAAAGTATTGCTTGCGAAGCTTTCTCTTCCGGGGCGAGCAGCATGTGAGCCTCGACCTTGAATCCGGCATCACGCAGCCAGGTCGTCATGAGGTCCGGCTGCCGACGGTGGACATGGACATTCATCGGGTGACCGCCGTAGCCTTGGGTCTTCAACTGCGACTCGGTGCCGACGTGGAACAGTAATTGCAGTGGTCCGCCGGGACGCAATACTCGATGAAAGTGCCTCAGCACGGCCGGGACCTCGTCGTCGGGAACGTGGATCAACGACTGCCAAACCAGCATGCCGGCCATCGAGGCTGCCGGGAAGTCCAGCTCCGTCATAGAACCCACCTCGAACCGCAGTCCAGGGTGGTCACGCCGAGCTAACTCGATCATCCCAGGGGAGAGATCGACACCGAAGGCATCAACACCCAGCTCGTGTAAGTGGGCGGTAACGTGTCCGGGACCGCACCCGACATCGGCTACGAGCCCGCCGCCAGCGGTCCGCACGCTGTCCGCGAACAATGCCAGAGCTGCACGGAGGTATGGGTGTCCAGCCAGGGCATCGCGCACCTGGTCGGCATAGCTCAGCGCGACAGTGTCGTAGGAGATTCGGGTATCGGTCAACCAGTCGTCTGCGCTCATCACCGGCAGGATAGTCCGTAACCATCAATCGCCATTGACCGACGCTGCGGCGGCCGGATTAAGGAGCATCTGAGCTAATTCCTATGGGACAGCAGTCCTTCCGGAAATGGCACCGAATCCGGGGATGCCGAGTTCGGTCGCTGCTGTGGTTCGCTGGAGCGTGGCGTCGATCTGGGCGAGTTTGTCGTTGACGCCGCTGTAGCTGACCTGCAGGCCCTCGACTTCGCCGAGCCAGCCTTCGCGTTTGGCCTCGATGATGCGGGCCTCGAGGTTGTCACGGATCTCCTCGAGCCTGGCTCGTTGGGCCGGGTCCGGTCTCAGGAGTGAGCACCGGACACATGCGTGCTCATGAATACACGGCGTCGAAAATGCCCGCCCGCATGTCCCGACCGACACTTTCCGCTTCTCGAAGTGGGACAGAAATGCGTCCCATTCTTCGTCGGTCGGAGTGCGGTATTCCTCGCCGGGCCGAACGGACCGACGGCGCGCGATGAACGCCCGGTGCGCCTCAATGGTTTCTGCAGGGTAGACGGCCTTGTAGCCCATGGTCGTGTCGATGCTCTTGTGCCCGCAAATGACCTGTGCGATGTGGGGTGGCAGGCCGTTCATGATGGCGTCGGTGACGAAGATCCTGCGGAAGTCGTGGGGGCTGAAAATCAGTGGGTCGCCGTTCGGGTCGGTGAGCCAGGTCGCGGCGAGGGCGTTGATGAGCAGCTTGCGGATCGCGGTCGGGGTGTAAGCGCGGCGTTCGTTGCCGATGCCGCGCTGGAACAGCACCGGCATGGGCGGGTTCCAAATTCTCTCCCTGACGTCGTAGGAAACGATTAGCGGGATGGAGCCGTCCGGGTTGCGTAAGCGCTGGACGATGGTGCTGAGAATGTCGGCCAGCTCGGGGCTGACCAGGAGTAGGCGCTCGGTGTCGGTCTTGGACGGTGCGATCTGCAGCAGCGGGACGAGTTCGCCGGTGCTGGGCAGCCGGTATTCGGTGATGCTGTGGTGGGTCAGTTCGAGTAGTTCCTCGCAGCGGATGCCGGTCAGGCGCAAGACCTCGATGGTCGCGAACGCCCAGAACGCTTCCTCTTCCTCGTAGGACAGGTTGCGGCGTTTGCCAGTAGCGACGTCCTCGGCCCAGACGAATCGCCCGATCGCATGGGGAACAACAGCTTTTCGCAGCTTTCCGTCGGTGCCGTCGACGATCGACCCAGGTTCTGCCGCTTGGGCTGCGGCCAGTAATCGGGCTGAAGCGAGACGCCGGTCGTTGACGGTGCGCACGAGGACGGGCAGGACGGGCAGCCGTTCGCGGGTGCGCTGGTCCATGCGTGCCTTGCGGTGCTTGCGTTCCTTGGCCTTCTGAATTTCGGTGTGGGTGATTGGGCAGGGCGCGACCCAGGGTCCCCAACGAGCTGGGTCCTCGACAGCCCAGTGTGCGATGTCGAGGTAGAGGGCCCGCACTCGCATCAGTTCGTCTTTCAGGTTCAGCCGCGGCGCCGGCACCTTGATCCGCTCGCCGTCGCTGCTGATCGTGGTGCGTTCGATGGTGCCGAGGGCGTCCTTCCAGGAACGCATCACCTCCGAAGGGATCCGCAGGGTGTCGATGCCGGGAGACAGTGTCTCGATGCGGGCCCAGAACAGGCCGGCCAGCGTCCTCGAGACCGCGTCGACGCTGGCGAAGTCCAGGGACGGCTGGCGTTCACGCAGGTAGTCGACGAGCAGGTCTCTGATCGGTCGGCACTGGATGCGGTAGCGGTCGACCAGCTGCTCGATCGTCAGCCGTCCACCGGCCAATCCGAACGCCCGAATACTGTGCGGCGAGTGTTCGCCGAAGATGCCCATGGCGCGCAATCGGAGATAGAAGTCGACTTTCTTCTGTCCGCCGCGAGTCTGGACTCGGCGCATGGTGTCGACCAGTTCTGCGCAGTCACCCACGACAATGTCGGCGATGGTGCCGCCCTTGCAGGCCAGGATCACGGCGATGCGGGTCGTCGCGATCTTCGCGTCAGCCCGGGAGCTGGCCGGTTCAGCGGCGGCCAGTTCGGCCAGTCGCGCGAACCCGTTCGGATCTCTGACCTGTGCCATCGCTGTCGCGAGATGCCGGTGAGTGCGGGTCAGCATCCAATCCATGCCGGGTCGGAGCACGTCGCCGCAGATCAGCATCAGCAGCCCGGACGGCAGATCGGTCGAGTCGTAGGAGGTGGTTCCGCCGTGTGCTGCCAGCCATGCCGTCGGCAGCTCGATCCATTCCGCTCCCGGGTATTCCTCGGCGCCGCTCACCTGCCAGCGATCCTGCCAGGTGCCACCTGGGAACGACGACAGCCAGCGCAGTATCTTGGTCACTCCGCGTCGTCGCCCGGCCCGGGTGCCGTTCGCCGACGGGACGAACGGTGGGGCGGTCAACCGCTGCTGTACCTGCTCGGCCGTGGCTGCCGTGTGCGGCCACCATCCCTCGACGGATCGTGGCGGAAATTCGGTGCGCAGCTGACCATTGCGCAGCCGCTGCTCGGCGGCGACCGACGCAGCGGCGGTCAGGGGTTTGCGGGTGCTGTGCTTGACGATGGAGGTCACAGGTTCCTTCCGAACAACACGCTCAGCGTCTGCGGGTCGTAACCGGGCGCCGGCGGTGGCGGCACCGGTTTGTCGCGCTCTTCGGCGGTGCGGGCATGATGGGCCAGCACTCCGGCGATCACCTCGTCGCTGTTCGGGGTCAGATAGATTTCGGTGGTGGACAGGTGCGCATGTCCCAAGACCAGCTGCACGTCGCTCAACGTCAGCTGCGGGTCGCGGGCCATTCTGGCCGCGGCCGAATGCCTGAGGTCGTGCAGGGTCCAGTCCGAGCCGAGGACTGCGTTGGCGCGCTCGAACATCCGGTGCGCCGCGTGATAATTTAACGGCCGCCGCGGCCGCCGAAGCGTCCACCACACCGGCTGGATCCGGCCTTGGGGGACCTGGCCGTGCAGTTGTTCCTGATACAACCGCAGCCAGACGAACGCATCCGCCGACGCCGGCACCTGCTGGGAAGCGCGAGTTCCCTTGCGCACTACGGTGATCAGTTGCTGGCCCGGGTCGACATCGCAATGCCGAAGCCCCAGCAGCTCCGACGCTCGTACCCCCGTCGAGATCCAGAACGCCACCAACGCGCGGTCCCGATGCGACCCCAGAGCAGCGAACAACTCGTCGAACCGGTGATCAGGAATCGCGCGAGGAATCCGATGCCGAACCGTTGGCCGATAACGCCCCACTCGCTCGCGCACCCACCCATCCATCGGATTGCGATGCGCATGCGCCCGACGGGACCGCCGCGACGGATCCAGCGGGAACGGATTCAGAATCGGCCCGCTTCCGGCATCGCGGTGAAAATCGTAGAAAGTCCGCAGCACAGTCTCCGAATGCGCCACGGTCGCCGGGGCGTATCCGTCTCCTGGAGCGGGCTTGCCAGTGACTGAATTGGGCTCTCCTGCCCCATGCTTTGCCCAACCAGCCCCGTCGAAACGATCGACCCGACGGCGTTGCTTCACCGTCAGCTGGATCCAGCAGCTGAAATCGCGGGCCTCTACCCGAGTCGCGCGGTCCCAGCCAACATCGACGGCCTGCAGAAACCGCCACCACCGCAACAGATCCATGCCATATGAGCGCAGCGTCGGCACCGACCCCCCCGCCGCCAGCAGCTCCCGCAGAAACACCGCCGCCGGGGCGACCACCACCCCGCCGCTGTCCAGCAGCCGATACGGCTCGGTTTCCTCGCCGGTGGCTATCAACCGACCCGACCGGGGCACCACCAGACCCGCGAGATCGCGGGTGTTCTCCTCGGATTCGATCACGCGGGCAAGCTACCGACCGAGCCGGACCGCAGTGGCTCGGACCTGCCGCAACCATGGGGTTAGTTCAGTCAATAGGGCTTCACTTCACCGAGCGCATCGCAGATGTCCTTGAGCCAATCGAGGACTGTGGCGCGGCTGACGACGTTGCGAATGCTCCCGATTTGGCGCTGGAACAGGAACGGCATGGGCTCGGTCCATCGGTGTTCGAGCGGGTCGTAGCGGTGCAGCAGCGGAACTGGATTCCCTCCGGGGGTGAGTCGTCGAATGATTTGCGCGACAACGTGAAACAGCTCGGCCGACATGGGGATCACGCGTTCGCGATCGGTCTTGGACGGCGCGATGACCAGCAGCGCGATCACTTCGCCGTTCGGACGCTGATATTGCCGGATGCTGAGGTGGCTCAGTTCGCAGAGTTCTTCGATGCGTATGCCCGACAGCCGAAGAACTTCAACGGCCGCCCAGCGCCAGAAGCACGTCTCCTCGTGCGCGTCGACGTTCAGCAATTCTCCGGTCGCGACGACGCGGAGCCTGACGAGAATCCGCTCGGGGTCGTAGACGTCTTGTCTGATGGTGACGCGGTTGTAGTCGCTGCCGTGGAAGGCGAAGGTGTCACCGAACTGGATAGCGCCGCCGCGGGCAAGCAGCTCCCGCGCCAGTTCGTATTCGGTTTCGACGTAGGTGGTGAGCGCGGGAAGCAACGGCTGTCGGATGCGGATCCGGTTGTCGATGCGCTCCTTGATTCGGCGTCGTCGCTGGTTGTGGCCGCGAAGGTCGCCTCGCGGGATGGGGCAGGGCGTAGCCCATTGAGCCCAGGTCGCCGGGTCTTCGACGGCCCAGGTTTGGATGTCGGCATAGAGTGCCCGGACGGCTATGAGGATGCCGTGCGGGTCTTTACGCGGCTTGGGTGGCCTGCCCGGCTTGGTGTTGAGCCAGTTGATGCTCTCGCGCCATTGGTCGTAGGTGGCCTGGTCCAGCCGGAGCGTGGACTGGGCGGGGTTGATCCTTTCGACGGCGGACCAGAAGTTCCCGGCGAGCATTCGTGCCAGGCCCTCGAGGGACTTGTAGTCCGCGTCGGTCCGGCGGTGGTCCAGATAGGCGACGAGGAGGTCTTTGACGTCCTGGTTGCGATTCTCGTAGCAGTCGATGAGTTCTTCGCTGGAGGCTGGCCGGCCGTAGAGGAATGCCCGCAGGCTCGGCGGGGTCGAGGGTGGGAAATGGCCCATCTCCGGCAGGATTTCCCAGGCCAGCCGTCCAGCGAAACGGGTGGTGGTTCCCGTCGCATTGATAGTGAGGCCCAGCCTCGCCGATTCCGTGGCGTAGTGCAGCAGTGCCGACGGCGTCAGATCGACGAGTTCGATGCCCTGGCAGGTGAGCGCGCAGCAGACATCGAACAATGCGGTGAGTTTGTGTGTCCGATGAATGTGGGTGCGCGCCTCGACTTCGCGAAAGTAGCTGTCCAGCAGAGGATCACCTTGCAGAGAGCGGAACGCTTCCGGGTGTTTCCCGAATCGGTGGACCCGGAATCCCAGCACCGACGGCTGAACGATCCGCATGCAGAATGCCGTGCGGATTCCCGCGATGAGATGGAACCTGCGTGTCGGATCGTCGGGGAACAGCCTGCCGGGCAGGTTCGTGCGCGCGTTGTCGATGCCGGACGCTTCCCAGCGGCGCTGCCAGGTGTCACCAGGGAACTCGGCCAGGTGGTCGAACAGATCCCGCAAGCCAACGTCACGTCGCCGACGCTGACATTTCCCCAGGTGGGGCCAAAGCGTCCTCGCGATGGCGCGGATCTCCACCGGGTCTGCTCGCGTGAGATCCCCGAACAGCTTCGGCGGTTTCGCCGGGGCAGAGGCGGGCTCGATGTCGAGGACGAAGCGATCCGCGTGCTCCTCGCCGGGCCTGCGTGGAACCGCAGGACGACGGTAGGGGCGGGTCATGAATGACGTGGGCGTGGTCGCAAATCTAGGCACCGAACACCGCCGCGACATCGTGGGCGCTGTAGCCGGTGGGATAGGTCGTCGCAGGTCTCGGCCGGGCATAGTGCTCTTGGATCCGATCAAACATGTCCTCGACACGGACATGCGTGTAGATGCTCGTTGTGGTGATATGCGCGTGCCGCAGGATCGCCTGGACCTCGGCAATAGGGATCGTCGCATCACTGACCAGCCGAACCGCTGCCGTGTGCCGCAAGTCGTGCGTGCGCCGTGAGGCGCTGGTGCGCCGTGAGGCGCTAGGGATCGAAGGAGGTGGAAGACCTTCTCGCTGGGTTGTCGCAGCAGCCCGGTAGAAGCGGAGCGCAGTCCGACCCGGGAGACGCCGGTGAGGGCGGGAAGCAGCGCTGACAAAGCCGGGACGGTTCGGCACTGCCAGACGGACCGGGTTCGGCAAGCAAGATCGGACGGTATACGAGAGAAACCAGTGGTAAAGCTTCGTAAGCGAGGCACCGGCTCAAATCTGGTGGATATGGGCCGGGATGCAGTGCACGACAACCCTTGTGGTGGTCGACTCCGTAGCCGGCTAAGCGTGCCGGTGAGGAGGTCACGGTGAAAGCCTGCGGCGTAACTGTGACGATGCTGCCGGAGCAAAGCTGGGTGCCAAGCCGATCGATCGATCCTTAGTGAACACGGGAACCATCCGAAACCGTTCCCGCAGTGCGGAATCCATCCGCGATTGCGGGATAGGCCCGTCGTCGGCCGAAGGTTTCGGATGGGGCGGAGGCCCCGTAGTGTGCGCCGGGCGGCGCAGAGAGCTTGCTGGTGAAAGTCCAGTCGGACCGGCCCCAAGCGGGGTCCGTAGCCGAAGGCGGGGGTAATGCCTCGCTGGGCGTCGATGGAAGGAGGGCGCGGTGACCGTGGTTGACGGGCGTCGTGTCGTGCTGTCCGGAGGCGCAGGACAGGGCGCCCACCGTCAGGTGGGGTCTGAAGGGTTTGAGGCGAAACACCGAGCCGTAGCCGAAATAGGCGAACCGGTCGGCCCGATCCAGATGATGCCGAGCCTGCACTATGGGGGCGAAGGAAATACTTGGGGCATCTGGACACAACAAGGTGTGTGCGGGCGGCGCGGTGGGAAAGTTCTCTGTGTTACCCCGGGAGATCTCGTACGGTCCCGTCCGACGGGGCTGGGTAGCTGGGCGTATAAGCCGCGAGGTGAAATCGCTGGTGATGTCGTGCGAGAAGTCGGAGTGATCCGCGGTACTGATGAACCAAGGAACAACACAAGCCTTGGGACCGCCATTGTCGTGTGGCGGCAGGCGATGACTCAAAAGGCATCGACCTGGGGAAGGGATCACGGTGGAAATGGCGAATCGGGGAGCGACTCCGAGTGAGTAGGAGGTGTCGGACTGATGGTTGCTGAGGCAATGACCGAGGCGACACCGGCCGAGGATACTCGGAATGGTGCTTTGGTGAGTCAGGTAGCAAGAAAACGTGTGCAAGTGCGGAAGGCGCACTCGCTGATTGGGCAAGTCTATGACCCGCAGAATTTGGAACGGGGATGGGAGCGTGTGCGGGAAAACCGGGGTGCCGGTGGTGTGGATCGGGTCAGTATCGACCGATTCGAATCCGATGTGGATCAGTATCTCACTGTATTGCAAAATCGGTTGGCTGACGGTAATTATCGCCCGATGCCGGTGCGCCGGGTCGAGATCGATAAACCGGGATCGACGGCGAAGCGTCCGCTCGGCATTCCCACTGTCGTGGACAGGGTGTGTCAACAGGCGTTGCGTCAGGTTCTGGAGCCGATTTTCGAGCCGATGTTCTCGGAGAACAGTTTCGGGTTCCGCCCGGAGCGGTCGGCGCATATGGCTATGCGCCAGATCTGGGGCCAGTTGCAGGACGGTGGGAGATGGATCGTTGACGCGGATATCGCCGATTTCTTCGGGACGATCTCGCATGACCGGCTCGTCGCCCTGGTGGCGGAACGAGTCGCCGACGGCAAGGTGCTGAGACTGATTCGTCAGATACTCACGGCCGGAGTACTGCGGGACGGTGTTTATGAAAGCACGGTCGCAGGCACGCCACAAGGTGGAGTTATCAGCCCATTGCTTAGTAATATTTATCTGCACGTTTTCGACGTGTGGATGGAGCGGGCTGGATTCCAGGTTACCAGGTATGCCGACGATTGGGTGGCAGTATGCCGGACTCGTGAGGAAGCGGAACGGGCGCTGGCGAGTGCCCGTGCGGTGCTGGAGGACTTGGGTCTTCGTATTCATCCGGAGAAAACCAGAATCGTGCACGTCACGCAGGGGTTCGAGTTCTTGGGCTATAAGGTCGGAAAAGGTAAGGGGTTGCGTTTCAAGCACGGTAGTTCCGGCTTGTATGCGATTCCTCGTCAGCGTTCGATCGATCGGTTCAAGGATAAGGTGCGGGCGCTGACGCGCCGTCGCCTTGCGGTGCCTCTGGAAGAATTGATCCGTGCTCTGAATCCGGTGATCCGGGGATGGGGTATGTACTATCGTCGCGCGAATGTTCGGCGGTTGTTCAATCGGCTCAATTTGTGGATTGTGCGGCGAATCTGGGGTTGGCGGTTCAAACGGTGGCGGAACGCGGGATGGCGAACGCTTCCGGAGACACGCCTTTATGGTGAGTATGGCCTGGTCAATCTCTTGCAACTGATTCCCAGCATGCGTGACTACTATCGCCAGAAGGGATATATCCATTGAGAGCCGCTTGCGGGAAAACTGCACGAGTGGTTCGGCAGGGCGGGCGGAGGTAGCGGACGAATGTCTGCAGCCTCCCCCGACCCGACACTCCGAGCCGGGGAAAGCCCGCGCGCATGGGGAAGGGCGGCAGCGGTTTCGAGTAGGGAAGGAGACTGCAATGCCGGAAGACGCGTCACCGAATGGTGATGCTCCTGAGTCGGGACCTGCCGGGTCACGGACCAGGGTATCGGAGATGCAGGCCAAGCTTCACCGTTGGGCGGTGGCCGATCCCGGCCGCCGGTTCGATGACTTGTTCAACTTCGTGTACGACCCGGCGACGCTGCTCGTGGCGTTCGACCGGGTTGCGGGAAACAAGGGAGCCAACACTCCCGGCGTCGACGGCTTGACGGCCGCTGGTGTCGAGGAGCGGATCGGGGTTCCCGGGTTTCTGGACGACCTGCGAACCACCTTGAAGGAGGGGTCGTTTCGGCCGCTTCCGGTGCGGGAACGCAAGATCCCCAAACCGGGCGGTGCGGGAAAGGTCCGCAAGCTAGGCATTCCTGGTATCGCGGACCGGGTCGTTCAGGCGGCGCTGAAACTGGTGCTGGAACCCATTTTCGAGGCCGACTTCGAGCCGGTCTCCTACGGGTTCCGACCCAAACGCCGGGCGCGCGACGCCATCGCCGAGATCCACCACTTCGGCACCCGCGGCTACCGCTGGGTGCTGGACGCGGACATCGAGGCGGCCTTCGACAACCTCTCACACTCCTTCGCTATGGATCGAGTGCGGACGCGCGTCAAGGACAAGCGCGTGCTGGCGCTGGTCAAGGCGTTCCTCAAGGCCGGGGCGCTCACCGAACTCGGTGAACACCGCGAAACCCTCACCGGCACACCGCAAGGCGGCATCCTATCTCCGTTGATCTTCAACGTCGCCCTGTCCGCGCTCGATGAGCATGTGATGGAGCCGTGGAAGCCCGGCGGGGCGATGTCGACCTCCGGCAAACGCAACTACCGTCGCTCCAAGGGGCGTCCGACATGGCGGATCATCCGCTACGCGGATGATTTCGTGATCTTGGTGCACGGCTCGCGTGAGGACACCGAAGCGTTACGCGAAGACGTCGCACACGCACTGGCGCCCATGGGATTACGGCTGTCACCGGCCAAGACCCGGGTGGTGCACATGAGCGACGGGTTCTGCTTTCTCGGCTTCCGCATCCGGTGGAAACGCAAGAGGGGCACGAACAAGTGGTACGTCTACACCTTCATCGGCGACCGGCCCGTCCGGACGTTGAAGGCGAAGATCCGTGCCCTGACACACAAGACATCGCAGTGGGACCTCGCGTCGGTGCTGACCCGGCTGGGCCAGATCATGCGAGGCTGGGCCAACTATTTCAAACACGCGGTGGCCAAGCACACCTTCGGCAAACTGGACAGCTTCACGTTCTGGAGACTCGTCCACATGCTGCGGGCGCGTCACCGCTGGAATTGGGGACAGGTCCGCCGTCACCTGACCGCCGCCCCAGGACGGTGGCAGATCGCGGCGGACGGGGTCACGTTCTTCCGGATCGAGGAGGTGACGGTTTCCCGTTACGTCTACCGGGGCAACAAGATTCCCACCCCCTGGCCGATCCCCAACCCCGCCTGACGGCAGGAACCGTGGAGCGCCCGGTGCGTGGAGACACGCACGCCGGGTGCGGCGAGCGGTCCGGGGAAACGGGCCGGTGGCAACACCGGAACCGCGCCCCGGGCCGACTCAACAGAGTCCAGTTCGTGCCCAGCTTGGTATTGGCCCGCTGCAGGATTCGCCTCATCGCCCAATAGGTGAGCGGACGCGACTCTCCCCGAATAGTCCGAAATACCGACTGACCGGGCGCGGGCAGGCCCGCCTGCTCCAGATAGCGGGCGAGATAAAGAAACGCCCTGCGATCGGCGGGAATGTCTTCGCGAGCTCGGGATCCCTTGGAGATCACCCAGATTCGCAGACCACCCCAATCGACATCGTCGAGCAGCAAGCCGAGCAGTTCACTGGCTCGAGCCCCGCTGGAAACGTAGAACAGCAGCAGCGCTCGGTCGCGGTCGCATCCCATCACGTCGAACAGCTCGTCCCACATTCGGTCGGGTATCGACCTCGGTTGCGCTTTGGGGACTCGTTGCCGCAAACGTGCCCGCCGGACAACAGGTTTCGGCTCCAGTGGGCTGCGGTGAGCCAGGGCTTGCCGTCTGGTCGCCGACTCTGGCACCGGGTTGAGGACCGGGCCGCGGCCGAAGCCGGCGTGGAAGTCATAGAAGCCCCACAACACCGTGATAGGCAGTGGTTGATCGTTCGGGGCGCGTAGCTGGCCTTCAAAGACTGTTTGCCCGTGCGGATGTTCACCT
Organism: Nocardia pseudovaccinii; assembly: GCF_050942345.1. Taxonomy (NCBI): domain Bacteria; kingdom Bacillati; phylum Actinomycetota; class Actinomycetes; order Mycobacteriales; family Nocardiaceae; genus Nocardia; species Nocardia pseudovaccinii. The sequence goes on along the minus strand of NZ_CP192074.1, from coordinate 6,400,157 downwards.
CTCCCGGCTTCGGCGCGCCGGGCTGGCGACGTTGCCGCTGGTAGTTGGGTGCTGTGCGCAGCCAGCCGACCAGCACCCTCACCTCGGACTCCGTGGCCATGTCCCACCCAATATCCAGCAGCCACAGCAGCCGGAACCAGCGCAGCAGGTCGTAGCCGTAACTGCGGCACGTGAGCGGGCTGACATCGCTCAACGCCAGATCCCGCAGGTACCCCACCGCCGGTTCCACCGGTATCCGGTCCTCACCGACAACCAGAAACGGCGGGAGTTTCCCCGGCCCGGCCACGACGGCACCGATCCGAGGAGGCTCCACCAACCCGTTCATCACAGACGTTCGGAGGTCATTATGCACACCAACTCCTTCGTAGCGATCAAGGAACTGGTGCAGTCAACAGAACACATCTTGCGGCTGGCCGACGACGAGCCCTACCGGCGCGAGATCAAAGCCCAGTCCAACCTCACCGAGGGCCGCCACGACCTGGCGCGGCGGATCTTCCACGGCCGCAAAGGCGAAATGACCCGCGTCTACTACGAGGGTATGGAAGACCAGCTCTCCGCGCTCGGCCTGGTACTGAACTGTGTGGTGCGGCGTATTAACTGAACTAACTTGGGGATCATTGCAGGTCAGATAGGGTTTCTGATAGCTTTCCGCGGCATGCGTGATGAGGATCGTCAGCGGGATCTGTCCAGTCTCGTTGTGCCGGAGGTCGGTCGGCTCGAGGAGACTGGCGATGTCTGGGTTCCGTACCGGCTGTTGGACGCCAATGGTGCGGTGATCGCCCCGGCAGCGGAGTTCTTCGCTGAGTTGCAGGCGACGGATCGGCGACCGCGCACGATTCGTTCCTACGGGCATGATCTGTTGCGGTGGTGGCGGTTTCTGGCCGCGATCGATGTGGCGTGGGACAGGGCGGCGCCGTCGGAGGGGCGAGATTTCGCGCGGTGGATGCGGTTGGCGGACAAGCCGGTTCGTGTTCATTGGCGACATCGTGTCGGAATTGGTTCCGCGGATGCCACGACGAAGCGGCGGGGGTCCTCACCCGAGTCTGCGGTCAATGCGGTCACCGGAAAGCCGACCAGGGGCCCGAAGTATTCAGCCTCGACACGGGCGCATGCGGAGACCGTGCTGCGGGCCTTCTATAGCTTCCAGCTCGAAATTGGCATGGGTCCGCTGGTTAACCCGTTTCCACTCGATCGGTCACGGCGGGCGGGGCGGGTGCACGCTCACCACAATCCGTTGGATCAATTCCGCAACGAACGTGTGGGCCGCTATCGGCCACGAACGGTGAAGCGGATTCCGAAGAGGATCCCCGACGAGCAGTTCAACCTGTTGTTCGCTGGGCTGAAGTCGAATCGGGATCGAGCGCTGTTGGCGTTCTGGGTCTCCACCGGTGCTCGTGCGGAGGAGTTGCTGTCCGCGTTGCAGGGCGACGACGACCCTGGACAGCAGCTTATTGCGGTGACACGCAAGGGATCTCGTGAGGTTCAGCAGCTGCCGGCGTCTCCGGATTCGTTCGTGTGGTTGCGGCTCTATCAGGAGGAGCTCTGGGGAAAGGGTGCGCCACGGGGCCGCGGGCGGCCGTTGTGGTTCACTCTGCGACGGCCATGGCGGCAGCTGTCGTATCCGGCCGCGCGAGCGATGTTCATCCGCGCCCAGCAGCTGCTGGGGTCGAATTGGTCGATCCACGATTTTCGACATACCGCGGCCTATCGCATGAGCAACGATCCCGAGATGGACATCACCGATGTTCAGTGGGTCCTCGGCCACGCCTACCTGACAACGACCCAGCTCTACACCACCCCGACCCAGGACGAGGTAATCACCGGCGTGCTGGCCCACCATGCACGCCGGAAGAACGGCGTGATCGCACAACCCGCGGCACCCGCACCGGGCTACAACCCGCAGTCTCTCGAGATCCTGTTCGGCGGACCAGGCCGATGACACCGACAACGAACACCGGCCCACCGGCCGCGACTGCGGGCATCGGAGCCTCGACTATCGCGTCGCTGAAGCCGCGAACCGGGGTGCTGGCCGAGCAGATCGTGCAGCGGTTTCCCGCACGGCCGGTCTCTCCGCCCTGGAAGGCTGTCACAGGGACCATCGAAGAGGCGATTGCTCGGATCGGGTTGGCGCAGTTCCGATCCCAGTATGAACCGACGAACGCCGGTCGCCGCCAGGGAGCGCGCAAGCTGCTGCGCTGGTTGCAGAATTTCCCCGGCGAGACCTGGCAGCAGCGCTGGGACGCAAGCCATGCCGCCGATCACGGTGAGGACTGGACCCGGGCACCCTTGGATTGGCTCAGCGCCTGCGGGGAGAAACAACGACGCGGCGATCTGCAGACGGGGTTGCTGATCTTGGTGGTCGCAGACGTAATCCGCTTGGACCTGTCGTTCATGTCGACGCTGAAGCGGACACGGTTCTGGACCGAAGCCGTTGCCACACACCGCGATCCCGCCGGTTTCGCACAACTGGAGTCGGTGACCGCACCCTCCATCTGGTCATCGAGCGCGGGCAATCAGGCCCGGTGGCAGATCGCAGTCTTGATCCTGGCCAAGGGAGGACGCATCCATGACATCACCGTCGGTGACTGCGTCGAACTGCGGCAGCTCGAATTGACTATGAAAGTCAACGGCTCACGCCGCTACCTGTTCTACGCCCTGCTCAGCTCGGCGAGCGTCTTCCCGCCTGGCGCGCCAGCGTCCCTGCGAATGATCACCAAATACAGCGGCCAGCACAGCGTCGAGGAACTCATCGACCGATACCAGCTGACCAGCAGGCCCGTGCGAAACCTGTTGGTCGACTACCTCGCCGAACGTCAACCCGCACTCGACTTCACCAGTTTGGAGCACGTCTCGCGCACGCTCGGACTCTACTTCTGGAAGAACCTCGAGACCCACCACCCGGGCATCGCCTCTCTGCACCTGGACCGCGAGGTCGCGGCCGCGTGGAAGGAGCGGCTGCGCACGAAGACCACCCGCAAGCGACTACCCGACGGCAGCTCGGTCGAAATCACCAGTCCCCGAGCCTCTTACACATCGATCATCACCCAGGTCCGAGCCTTCTACCTGGACCTGGCTCAATGGGCCGCTGAAGATCCGAGCCGCTGGGCCCAGTGGGCGGCACCGAGCCCGGTCAGCGTCTCTGACATCGGCTTCAGAAAGCTGAAGTCCAGGCGCAAAGCGCGCATGGACCAACGCACCCGCGACCAGCTTCCCTTGCTGCCCGCGCTCGTCCAAGCCGCCGAGCAGAAAGCCCGAGAGGCCCGCATCCGGCTCGACGCCGCCCTTGCCGCGAACGAGGGCGAACAGTTCACCGTCCTCGGCGAAACCTTCACCAAAGCCGTGCTCTGGACACGCCAGAGCGAGCGGCGCCAGACCACGATCGTCATCGACTCCACCGGCCGCCGCCGACGACTGCGCGAAGCCGAGAACCGCGCCTTCTGGAGCTGGGCGGCAGTGGAATTCCTCCGGCACACCGGAGTCCGGATCGAGGAAATGCTCGAAATAAGCCACCACAGCATCACCCAATACCGGCTGCCCAACACTGGCGAGGTCATCCCTCTGCTGCATATCGCTCCCTCGAAAACCGATGAGGAGCGCCTGCTGGTCATCAGCCCCGAGCTGGCCGACGTGCTGTCCACGATCGTGACCAGAGTCCGCACCAGCGACGGCCGCATCCCACTGGTTCCCTTCTACGACCGCCACGAACGAGTCTGGGAAACTCCCACACCGTTGCTGTTCCAGTGGAACCTCGCCGGCCACGACATGGCCATATCGACCACCACCATCCGCCGGGCCATCCGCGAGATCCTCGACTCCGCCGGTCCGGCCGACGCCGACGGACAACCCCTCTATTTCCGGCCCCACGACCTGCGAAGAATCTTCACCACCGAAGCGATCCTCAACGGCATGCCCCCGCATATCGCTCAAATGCTATTGGGGCACAAGGACATAACCACAACAATGGGCTACAAGGCCGTCTACCCCGAAGAAGCCATCAACGGTCACCGCGCGTTCATCGCGCGCCGCCGGACCCTGCGCCCGAGCGAAGAATACCGCACCCCAACAGACGCCGAATGGGATGAGTTCCTCGGCCACTTCGAACGACGCAAGGTCGCCCTCGGTGAATGCGGACGCGCCTACGGCACCAACTGCCAGCATGAGCACAGCTGTTTACGATGCCCAGTCCTGCGGGTCGACCCAGCCCAACGCGGCCGGCTCGAGCAGATCCGCGACAACCTCACCCTGCGCATCACCGAACCGAAAACGAAGGCTGGCTCGGTGAAGCCGAAGGACTTCGGGTCAGCCTGGCCGCAGCCAAGGACAAGCTGACCCAACTCGATCAGCGAACGCGCCGAGCCGCGACCATCTTCCTCAACATCTCCGAATTCCCCGAAATCGCCAGCAGCACAATCGCATTCGCCGAATCCACAGCCACGCGCAGGAAGTGACGGATGCCCGAAACCCAGGAACCCATCGCCGATAAAAACGGCGGCCTCGCCGAGTTGCTCACCACCCTCGATGAATTCCTCCGAAGCCGAGACCTATCCGTCGTTCAACTGCTGACCGACTTCTACGCCGCCCGAGGCAGCAAGAACCCCGGCTTCCATGCCTGCAATCTCGTCGACAACCTCTGCTTCACCGCCCACTACTACCGGCAGATCGCCGAGCACGCACTCCCAGAACGATGAACTCGAATCAGCTTGCCAGCGCCAGGAATCGGGCGATCTCATAGTTCAGAAAATGTGGAACACCGTCTACATGGACCGCGCGCTGGCCGAGTTGCGGGCCCAGGACTACCCGGTCGCCGATGCCGACGTGGCCCGGCTCTCGCCGTTCATCCGAGCCCACATCGGCATCGACGGCCACTACAGCTTTTATCTGCCCGATCTCGGTGGGACCCATCGGCCGCTGCGCGATCCCGACGCCCCAGATGAGGAATGAGGCGGGATTCTGCCCCGCCCCTGTCTGTCGTGTGGTCAGCTGGTTGCGGTGATGGACCGCAGTTGCCCGTCTTTCCAGACGTTGGTTTCCATGGCTTCGGTGCTGAATCGGGTGTCTGTGACCTCGTCGAGGTCGAGCAGGTAGACCCCGCTGGCTCCCATTTCAGTGGGGACGCCCGCGTCGGCGAGTATGGCCGCTTCCTGGGCGGGATCGGTGACCGGGACCGCTGTGCCGGTGAGCCGGGCGTTGGGCCAGACCGGGGAATCGGATGCGCCCGAGGATCCCGAGAGCACGGCGACCCGTGGGTCACGGCGCACGTCGCGTGCCTTCATGCTCTGCGGCATCAGGATCAGCACGGCATGCTCCCGGGTCAGCCACACCTCGACTGCGGACAGTCTCGGAGTTCCGTCCTTGCGCAGTGTCGCGAGAGTTTTGTTCGGGAAAGCGCGAAAGAGTGCTTCGACTCGGGTGGCGAACTCCGGAGCGGTGTCGACCACTCGGCTCCATGGTGCTTTCATCGCGGCAGGGGTTTCGGTGCTGGTCACGGTGTTCCTTTCACTATGTGGGGTGGGGCTCGGAATCGCGGGAGGGTTGTCTGAGTCCGTCGAGGATGAGGTTGACCACGCGGTCGGACTGGCGGTGCGCGTCGGGGGTGTCGGGCAGTTCCCACACTCCGCACAGGGCAAGCATCACGTCGTCGGCGTGGATATCGCCGCGGATCGCCGCGGTCGCGACGCCGTGCCGGAGTAGGCGTTTGAGGCCGCCGATGGTCTCGCCGTAGGCGTCGTGCATCTGTTCTTCTCCGGCGGCGGCCGCCGCGCGGAAGGCGTCGGCCATGCCGGGGCGGGTGCCACCGTAACGGCCGATCTTGCGCAGCCATCGCGCCAGCGCCTGCTCGGGCGGGAGCTGGGTGAGCAGTTGGTCGGCCCACTGTCCGAACTCCTGCATCTCCCGGCGGTAGACGGCGAGGAACAGCGCTTCGCGGGTCGGGAAATGCCGGTAGAGGGTGGCGATGCTGACCCCGGCCCGCCGCGCGACGGCTTCCAGGGCCATCTGCCCTCCCGGAGCGGTGAGTTCTTCGAGCTCCTGCACCGCTGCACGCAACAGGCTGTCGTAGTTGCGTTGCGCGTCGGCGCGCAACGCACGCGGCGGCTTCGCTGCGCCGGCCTCCGATGTCATCGCGCCCTCCTGTTCCCATCCGATCAGGGATAAACGTAGGTTCCTACGCTTAGTGTACGGTGGCCATAAGCGTAGGGTCCTACGCTTTTCTGGAAGTTCTCGGGCCCCCTTTTGCGGTGCGTCCGACCCATGATGTTCAGGAGGCAACCATGTCCACATCCCCGCCGCTGGCTCTCGTCCTCGGTGGCACCGGCACCACCGGCCGACGTGTCGTCGACCGGCTCACCGCCATGGGGCATGCGGTGCGCGTCGGCTCCCGTACCGGCACCCCACCGTTCGAATGGGATGACCGCGACACCTGGAAGCCGGTCCTGGACGGGGTCGACGCTGTCTACATCGTTCACCCCAACCCGTTCCATCCCGACTACACCGAACAGATCGGCGCCCTCGCCCACGCCGCGGCCGACGCCGGAGCCGGTCGGCTGGTGCTGCTGTCCGGCCGCGGGGACGAGGTCTCGGCAGCCAGCGAGGAAGCGGTGAAAACCACCGGCGCGCAATGGACTGTGCTCCGTGCGAGCTGGTTCAACCAGAACTTCAGCGAATCCTTCTTCACCGACGCGGTCCGCGCCGGCGACATCCGCCTGCCCGCCGGAGACTTCACCGAAGGCTTCGTCGACGCCGACGATATCGCCGACGTCGCGGTCGCTGCCCTGACCGGCGATGGCCACCACGGCAAAACCTATGTCCTGTCCGGCCCGCGGCTGCTCAGCTTCGCCGACGTCGCCGCAGCACTGTCGACCGCCACCGGCCGCACCATCACCTACACCCCGATCCCGCCGGAGGCCGTCCCCGCCGACGAACCCGACTTCAGCGCCGCGTTCGACTCCGAACCCACCGCACCGCATCGCATCCTGGCCCACGGTGTGCAGCAAGCCCTGGGCCGACCACCGAAAAGCTTCGCCGAGTACGCCCGCGACGCCGCAGCGACCGGGGTCTGGGACCTCTGACCCCGCCCCCCGCGAGACCACATCCCCACAGCGCCACGGAGCAGGCCGGTCGTTCGCGCCGTCAGCGACCGGCCTGCCGCCGGGCAGCAGGATCGGTGTCGGCCTGGAACCGGCGCAACCCCTCGTCCGATACCCGCGCGTACTTCGCCAGACTGCGCACCGAGGTGTGCCCGGACAGCTTCCTCAGCACCGGCGTCGACGCGCCTTCCTCCGCAGCATGCGTAAGCCGGGAATGCCGCAATTGATGCAACGTGTACGGGCCGCCACCGAACACTGCGGTGTGCTCCTCGAACAGCTCTGCAGCGCGCCGATACGACAACCTGGCCCGCCCCGTCGACGGATCGATATCGCCTGCCGCCACCGAAGGCCGCGCCTTGCGATCGGTGAGGAACACCGGGCCGGTCCGGCGGCCGGCCAGCAGCCGCGGCAGCAACCGGGCGGTACCGGTCTGCCACGCGATGACCTCCCGCGCACCGCCTTTGCGGGTCACCACCGCGCACCGGTTACCCGTGTCCAGGTCCGGCACGTCCAGCATCAACACTTCCTCGGCCCGGGCCGAGGATTCATAGAGCATGTGCCACAACAGCCGCTCCCGCAGCGGCGCATCCGAACCCAGAATCTCCGCGACACGGTCCCGGCTCAATGCCTTGCTGGTATCCGGCGGCGCGGGCCTCGCCCGCAACCGCACCAGCGGATCACCGGTCAGCCAACCCTGCTCACGCCAGTACCCACACGCCGAGGCCAGCGCGGTCAACCGGATGTTGAATGTCTTGGCCGAGCGGCCACCCCACACGAAGGTGACCACCCACTCACCCGATCCGGTTCCCGATCCAGCAGCGACACATCCGTGTCCGCCCCGAAGTCGGCCACCAGGCGATCCAGCGCCGCCGCATACGTCGCACGCGTGTTGCGCACCGTGATCGTCGCCAGATAGATCCGCGCCGCATCCGCCAACCGCACACCACTGGCCGACCGCGGTAGCGCACAACGCTCATAACGCCAGGACGACTCACCAGTTACTGTCGGTGCCATCCCATATTTGACGTGCTCGTATGCCCCTAATATTCAGGTGTCCGGCGGGTTCGGATGGCGGCGTAGTTGGCCCAGTCGGTCGCGAGGAGCGATGCGCGTTCGGCCGCGAATTTCGGGTTGCAACCGACGAGATCGGACAGGACCGGTGCGGGGATCTCGCGCAGCAACTCGTTGAAGGCCGCGACCCGGCCGGCGCTGGTGATGCCCAGCTGGCGCATCCGCTGCCGGAGCCGAGAAGCAGTTATCGGACGGTCCGGCCGCTGCCCCGGGAGCAACCAGGGCGATGCGGGATTGGCCGCGGTTCCCATGTTGCGGCGCTGGTTGATCAGTTCGGTGATGAGATCGCCCAACGGCTCGGGCATCGGCAGCTCTTCTGCGGCGATCCGCAGGAAGACCTGATCGTCACGGGTGGTCACGTCGTCCAGCCGGATCTGTGTGATCCGTGTGGCGGGCTGGGCGTAAAGCAGGACCAGCACGCCCACGACGCGATCGATCGGCGGCAGGGTTTCGTCGGTGAACAGTCGCCGGACCAGGGCGATCCGCTCAGGTTGTGGTTGCGCGTCCGGCGTGACCGATCTCGGCGGGTTCGGAACGTGCAGCTTCGGGCAGAGCCTTCGCCGGATCGCGAACGTCATGAAGATGCGGGCCAGCAGGCGCGTCTTCGGACCGGAAGCGAACCAGTCGTCGATGTCGCGCTGAGTGCATTCGGCCAGGGGCTGTCCTCGCGACCGCAGCCATCCGAGGAAATCCCGTGCTGCCTTCGCCTGATTTCGGGCAGTGCTCCAGGCAAAGGGACGTAGGTTGCCGTTGTCGAGTTGCCGGAGGATCCGGTGGCGGTGGTGCCATTTGATGTAGGTGGCCAGCGCCTGGCGGTCCTCGGCCGCGTCGATCCGGCCGAGCTGCCGTAGCTGCCCTTACCGAAACGGACATAACAAACACCGAAGTCGCCGAACTCCGTAGCCTTGGGGTTGCGGCCGAAATCGTGGACCTCCAACCGCACCACTTCCTGGCGGCGAAGCCCGAAAGCGTAGGCAGTCTTCAACAATGCCGCGTCGCGGAACGCCGCCACCGCACCCTTGCGGCCGTGCCGGCGGATCTCCTCGACCATCTCGTCAGCCGCGTCGAACAGCAGCTGCAACTCGACCCGGGTCAATGCCCGGCGCTGCGGGCGCCCCTCGACATCCTGGATGTGCTTGGCACTGTTCCAATCGTGACTGATCTGGATGGGATGAGTCCCAAATCGCTTCTCGCACTCGACATCCCACCCATAGAGCGGCTCGCAGACGTAGGCGAGGAACGAGCGAATCGCCAGCTGGTAGGCCCTCACCGTCGACAACGCGAGCCCGCGCACCGCGCGAAGATCGGCCGACCACTCCTCGAGATGCTGTGGTGCCCACTGCCACGGGAATTCGCCGGAGTGCTCCTGGAACCTCCGTAGCAGGTCCAACCGGGAATCGACCGTGCCGAAGGCCAGGTTCCGGCTCAGCTGCTGCTGCCGCCACCCCTCAGCATCGCCTCGAACACCTGCACGTCCGGACGCAGCAATGGCACCCCAGGCGCCACAACCCGATGGGCCGCCCCAGCGACCTCCAACCTCCGCGATCCTGCCACCCAACACCCCAACATCTGCCGAAGGATTCGTTTCATCAGATGATAGGTCCACCAGAAAGGGGCTGATCACAGCCCTGGCTACATCACAAGTCCGACCACCACCGCAAGGCTGCAATCGCCGAATCCTCGCAGCTCATAACCCAAACCCATTGGCCCGCACAATCATTCATCGGATGAAATACGGGCCAGCGCACATAGTATGCCACTATCTGCGGTAACTCCTTAGCGTGACTTTTCTCGCGGATGCTCCCGGACCCCCAACAAGCTCACCTCGACCAGCAGCGCGAGGTAGCGGCGATCGCCCGGCAGCGCCGGTCCGAGCAGGGCCTGCTGGTCGTCGAGCGGATTCCGGGCGGTCTAGGATCTCCCCCGACGGCGAAAGTCTCGATGAGGTGGCCGTACTCAGAAAGCGCCGCGAGATTGGCTAGCGCGATCATTCGGGGGCCAGTCCCGTGCGCCATATGCGGCGACGCCTGAGTCGACCAGATGAGTTTCGGCTGGCGTGCCACTCTGGATCCGAGAGTTGTTCACCGGACTGGCAGTTGGTAGACGGGGAAGACGGACTCCGGTCGCCGCAGGTAGTTATCGGCGCTCGGTTCTCCATGCCGATCGCCTGTGCCGCGGCGGAGATGTTGAGCACTTGGCCGGTTTGTGCTCCTCCACTCGGGGAACCGACCTACGCCCAGCGCTGCGCATCTGTACGGCGGCATTTCAGCTGATCCGCTTGAGCGGGTGTTCGTATTTGCGTACTTGCGCTGCTCGGTCGCAAACGGCGACGCCGAGCGCCAGCGCGTGGGAGCGCTACTGTTTTGTGGCATTGCCGGTTTCTGGCTGTGTCATCGTGAGGAGGTAGCCACGGGCATGGGTCAAGCTGTCATCGGTCTCATCGCCGTAGGCGTAGGCAGTGGCGAGGCCCTCCGCTGCTCGCTGGACTATATGGGCGAGTTCACCGTTGAGGCCGTCGAGAATGAACTGCTGGCCCCACCATGCGGCATCATCGCGCACTGCTTTGACAGCAGCGGGCACCGATCCGATTCCCGCCCACAATGCCATACTTGCCATGTACTCGGCGGAGTGCTCTGGACTACATACAGTCCGGATGTAAGCCCGCAGCATCTTTCCAGGATGGTTTTCGCTGAGGTCGAGGTTGGAGATCGCCCTGGTTCGGAACTGTTCGTTGGCGTCCTCGACTACAGCGACGACCAGGGCTTCTCTGCTGGAGAAATGATGCAGAAGGCCGCTCTTCGACACACCAGCGGCCTCGGCGATCTTTGCAATCGAAACGCCAGCGCCCTGCTCGATCATTGCCCTTGTCGCGGCGTCGAGCACTGCCCGTCGAGTCCGCTCAGTGTTCCTCCGATGAGAGGCCTCGAGTGATGTCGGAAAATTAGAAATCTCTGCGCGATCCATGTTACCTCCCGAGCAGATTGTACTGCCGACCATACGGTCGGTACAGTAGCCCGCATGGTCGAAGAAGTGCGCGGTGCGGGCAGGCGCGAGTGGGCTGCCCTCGCGGTTCTAATTCTGGCGGTGTCACTGCTCGCGGTGGATGCCACAGTTTTGATCTTGGCGATACCGTCGTTAACCGCTGATTTGAGCGTCACATCATCGCAGTTGCTGTGGATTGGCGACATCTACTCGTTCACGCTTGCGGGTCTTTTGGTCACCATGGGTAACCTGGCTGACCGGATAGGTCGCCGGCGGCTTCTACTGTTGGGAAGCGTGGGCTTTGCTGCGGCCTCTGCTATCGCTGCTTTTGCCGGGTCGGCGGAGGTCTTGATTGCGGCCCGCGTACTGCTAGGTATCAGCGGCGCCACAATCATGCCGTCGACCTTGTCGATCATTCGTAACCTCTTCGATGTGCCTGCGCAACGTACTCGCGCCATCGCGATATGGTCAGCGGGCATCACGGGCGGTGCTGCACTTGGTCCGTTGGTGGGTGGGCTACTGCTCGAGCACTTCTGGTGGGGTTCTGTATTCCTGATAAACGTCCCGATCGTCGCATTGGTTGTGATCGGTGGGGCGATCTTGCTGCCCGAATCGAAAAATTCTGACAATCCGCGCGTGGACCTCCTGTCGGCAGCGTTGTCCTTTTTGGCGATCACCCCCATCGTCTATGCGCTCAAACACGCGGTAAACGTGGGCATCGATCCGACAGTCGTTGTGAGCGCGTCCTTCGGCGTGGTGGCCGGCCTCGCGTTCGTTCATCGCCAGCGGCGCCTCACCAGTCCACTGGTAGATGTAAGTCTGTTTCGTGTCCCGGCCTTCTCGGGCGCCGTCATAACCAACACACTGGCGATCTTCGCTTTCACCGGGCTACTGTACTTTTTCTCACAGTTTCTGCAGCTTGTCCGGGGGCTCAGTCCGCTGCAGGCAGGCTTGGTCGAGCTCCCGTCGGTCGTCGCTTCCATCGGCGTTATTGCCGTTGCAGGACCGGTAGTTGCGAGAGTCGGCACGGGGCCTGCAATCGGTCTCGGCCTGGCCGTCGCCGCGGCTGGCCTCGGCATGCTCGCACTCGTCGCGGGGCAGCCCGGGTTCACCATGATTATGACGTCGCTAGTTGTCGCCGGGGTTGGCATAGGTCTGACGATGACCCTATCGGTCGACGCCGTGGTCACTGCGGTCCCGAAAGCACGTGCTGGGGCAGCCTCGTCAGTATCGGAAACCGCATACGAACTCGGCGTGGCTCTGGGTGTCGCTGTTTTGGGATCGCTGCAGACCGCGCTGTACCGGCATCAATTAAATCTGCCGGCGGCGACACCTGATGCAATGCGCCGAGCTGCCGAAGATTCCCTCGCGAATGCTGCACGGGCCACCAATGTTGCCACGGATGTGGGTCGGCTGGTTCTCGAAACTGCACGACATTCGTTCACCACGGCCATGCAATACACCACTGCGACAGCTGTGGCGCTTCTGCTCGTCGCCGCTTTTGTGGCCGCGCGCATCATTCCGGCCAACCGGACCAATGTTGCCTCCCGCGACTGAAATACGTGATGGGCGCCTTTCTCAGAATCCAGCGCTCGCCCATCGGGAGTCGCGGGGCATACCTGCTACTGAGGACGGCCTTCCTGGTGACGTACGCTTCGACCGCGCGAGCCAGGGCCCGCGCCACCGCAGCGCTGCGGCCGATATGCCACCTGCCGTTGGATCTGGACCGGTCCGTGGATGGCTACGGGCCTTCGACATCGCCGACGTAGCGCCTGGTTTCACTCGCGTGGATTGATTGTGCAGTCGTGGAGGCCCTGCGCGGTAGCCCACTCCCGCTGCGGCATCGCGGTGGCAGAGTTGCCTTTCGATATCCTGTGGAGGTCGAAGCCGAGGTGGCGATTCGAGCCTGACGTCGACGTGTAGAAGGACGCGATACGGCCGCATGCGCGTTGGCGTCGCACACTCCGCATCCGACACAGCTGTCGTGTTCGCCTTTCCGTCCCGCTCGAGCGGGTTCGATCTCATTTAGGACGGGGTGATTCGGTTGTGTAGCTTGCCGATGCCCTCGATTTCGGTTTCGACGACGTCGCTGGCGCGCAGGTAGTGCGGCGGGCCGCAGCGATGCCGACACCCCCGCTGTGCCGGTCAAAACAACGTCTCGGGGGCGCAGCATGGTGAACGCCGAAATGCAGGAGAGTGGCGCCGCCGCGTCGAAGACGAGGTCGTCGGTGGATCTGGTCTGCTCGTTGGTGCCGTTGATTCGGCAGACGCTGCGGGGGCCGTCGCGCGGATCTACTTCATCAGGCGTTACGAGCTCGGGACCAAGTGGAGTAGTGGCGTCGATAGCTTGCCTTGCAACCATTGTGGGGTTTTCGCTGCCAGCCGCGTACCGAGAAGTCGTTCGCGACGGTGTGGCCCGCGATGGCCTCCCGCGCCGTGTCGCGATCGGCCCGGCGCACGATGGTGCCCACGACGATCGCGAGTTCGGCATCCAGTCGCACAGCACGGTTTCGGCAGGGCCAGGTAAAGCGATGTCGGCGTCCCGGGCAGTGAGGGTGTCGGCGGATTTCGTGATGAGCGTGGGAATTCGGGTGCGGATCGATCCACCTTTGGCGATGGGGGTGCGGTTGTTGTGGCCATGGCGCGCGGTCCTGGACGGTGCTGTCACTACCTGGTGCCGCCGGCCCGGTGGCGGCTGTTCGCCGGGCAGTGGTCGGACCGAGCGCCAGTCCGGACTCGACGGCAGGACGCCGATGTCGGCGGCGTTCGTCGCGTACCACTGCCGGTCGAGGTTGACTTCGGCGTGACTGCTGTGGTTGTCGCAGAGAACTGTCGCAAGCGCATCCCCGGACTCCAGGATTCGGCCGGGTTGCTCGGCAGCGGTTTCGAACGCCGGCGCAGAGGACATGTATATAGCGTTCTCTTGACGGAAATCAAACAAACAGCATATTATTGCGTGGATCGATTCGAATTGGCACGCCGCCCGGTGGGTCTCTGTGAGAAAGAGGTGATCATGCTCGTCGACCACATCAATCCGCCCAAGTTGGCCAAACCCTCTGGGTTCGCCCACGCAACCCAGTACCGCGACATCGTTCATCTTGCAGGCCAGACGGCCTTGACGCCGGAGGGGACGATCGTCGAGGGCGGGATTGTCGCCCAGTTCAGGCAGGCGCTGGCCAATGTGATCGCGGCGCTCGAGGCTGCGGGTGGAAAGCCGCAGAATCTGCTGTCGGTGACCATCTATCTTCTGGACATTCCCGGTTATCAGGGCCACGCCAAGGAAATTGGTCGGCTATGGCGCGAGTTGGTTGGCGAGGTGTATCCGGCGATGGCCGGAATCGGTGTCACCGCGCTCTGGCAACCCGGGGCGCTGGTGGAGATTCAAGCCGTGGCCGCGCTGGGTTCCGAGCAGGCCTGACGACGTCGGCTCGGTGCGGCCTGAGAACCTAGCGCGGCATCGACGGCGATAAAATAGAAGCAATGAGGTTCGTATGGCCTCACCAGTTCGAAAGGGCCGAGCCTGATGCTCACACCCTCCGCTCATATAGGCACCTTCTGCCAGGACAATCTCCCGCCCGAAGCCGACTGGCCCGATCTGCTCTTCGATCTGCCCCGCAATCCCAGCGGCGAGCTACAGCGGTTCAAGGTGCGGGAGAACTGGGGGGCGCGATGACCGGCATTGTGATCGAGCGTGTCGTGGACTGGCAGGACACCGATGCGGCCGGGCACTACCACCACAGCACGGTCGTCCGCTGGGTTGAGGCGGCCGAAGCCGCATTGCTCGACCGAGTCGGACTGCGCTGGCTGTTCGGTCGGATTCCGCGAGTGCGTTACGAAGTCGACTATCTCGAGCGCCTCTGGTTCGGCGATACCGCCTCCATCGACCTGTCGGTGGACCATGTCGGCCGATCCTCGCTGCGCTACGGCTTCGTCATCAGCAGGATTCCCGCGGTGAGGCGGTCGTCACCGCCGGAACCATCGACGATCGCCGCACGCGGCCTCCTGACAATCGCCCACGTGTCCGGGGAAGACGGGGGTTCGCTGCCGTGGCCTGACAACATCGCCGCCGTTTTACGCGGCGGGCTGCTGCCCGAATTCGGCCTGGCCGAGTCCACCGGGCAGCTCACTGAATTCGAACCGACTTCGACCCCAGAAGTGTGAGGCTTTCATGCGTATTGCAGTGATCGGCGGAGGGCCCGCGGGGCTGTACTTTTCTGCCTTGATGAAACAACTAGATCCCACCCACGACATCACCATCTGGGAGCGCAATGCTCCCGACGACACCTTCGGGTTCGGTGTGGTGTTCTCCGATGAGACCCTCGGTGGCATCGAGCACGCCGACGAGCAGTTCTACGGTGCGATGAGCGAGCAGTTCGCACGCTGGAGCGACATCGATATTCACTACCAGGGTGAGGTCCGCACCTCCGGTGGCCAGGGTTTCGCGGCGATGAGCCGCAAGGAGCTGCTGCGCATTCTCCAGCGGCGTTGCGCCGATCTCGGCGTCACCATCCATTTCCGCACGCTCGCACCCGAAGTGGAGGAGCTGTCCGCCACCCATGATCTGGTGCTGGCGGCCGATGGTCTCAACTCCGTGGTGCGGACCCGGTTCGCGGAGGTGTTCGGTCCGAATCTGGATCGGCGGCACAACAAGTACATGTGGCTGGGCACCGACCGGGTGTTCGAGGCGTTCGAGTTCTTCATCAAGCACACCCCGTACGGGGTCATGCAGGTACACGGCTATCCATTCAGTGCTGAGCAGAGCACCTTCATCGTCGAGATGCACGAATCCGTATGGCGGAAGGCCGGTTTCGACGCCTTCGGCGACCGTGCGTTTCTGCCCGGTGAGAGCGACGAGAAGTCCATCGCGCTGCTGGCGGAGATCTTCGCCGACGAGTTGGACGGCCACGGTCTGCAGGCCAACAACTCGCGGTGGATCGACTTCACCACCGTCCGCAACCAGACGTGGCGGCACGGCAATGTCGTGCTGATGGGCGATGCCGCGCACACCGCGCACTTCTCGATCGGCTCGGGCACGAAACTGGCCATGGAAGATGCGCTCGCGCTCGCCGCCTGCTTGCACGAAAAGGACTCCGTCGCAACCGGACTGGAAGCATACGAGCAGGAGCGGAGACCTGTCGTGGAGTCCACTCAGCGGGCGGCTCAGGCCAGCCTGGAGTGGTTCGAAGCTATCGGCCACTACACCGATCAAGCGCCGGATCAGTTCGCTTTCAATCTGCTCACGCGCAGCCGCCGCATCACCTACGACAACCTGCGGCTGCGTGACAACGGATTCGTGAACCGGATCGACGGGTGGTACCTCTCGATCCAGGATGATACGTCGGAAAACGCGGTAGTTATCGGAGACGAAACCCGTCCGCCGATGTTCTATCCGTTGCGGCTCAAGGGAATCGAACTGCCCAACCGGATCCTCGTCTCGCCGATGGACATGTACTCCGCCGTCGACGGTGTGCCCACCGACTTCCACCTTGTGCACCTGGGCAGCAAGGCGCTCGGCGGTGCCGGGCTGGTGATGACCGAGATGGTGTGTGTGTCGCCGGAGGGGCGGATCACCCCCGGTTGCGCGGGGCTTTATACCACCGAACAAGAGCGGGCCTGGGCTCGGATCGTGGATTTCGTGCACGCCAATTCTCGCTCGAAGATCGGTGTGCAACTGGGGCATTCCGGCCGAAAGGGCGCCACCAAGGTCATGTGGGACGGCATCGACGACCCGCTGGAGGTCGGCGGCTGGGACACCATTGCCCCGTCGGCCATCCCATACGGACCCGATAGTCGCAGCCCACGCGAGATCACGCGCGGGGAGATGGACGAGATCACCGAACAGTTCGCCGATTCCGCTCAGGCCGCCGCCCGCGCCGGGTTCGACCTGGTCGAACTGCACTGCGCTCACGGGTATCTACTTTCGTCGTTCCTCTCACCACTGGCCAACCAGCGCACCGATGAATTCGGCGGCTCACTCGAGAACCGTTTGCGCTTCCCGCTGCGTGTCTTCGATGCGATCCGAGCGGTGTGGCCGGCGGATCGGCCGCTGTCGGTACGGATTTCGGCCACCGACTGGGCCGAGGGGGGCAACACGGTCGACGACGCGGTCGAAATCGCTCGTGCCTTCGCCGACCACGGTGCCGACGTGCTGCACGTGTCCTCCGGCCAGGTGGTCAAACACGAGAAGCCCGCGTTTGGACGCAGCTATCAAACACCGTTCGCCGACCGGATCCGCCAGGAGATCGGTGTCCCCTACGGCGTCGCGGTAGTAGCGGTCGGGGCCATCTCCACCTACGACGACGTCAACTCTGTATTGGTTGCCGGGCGTGCCGACCTTGTGGCGATCGGCCGCGCTCACCTGTGGGATCCGCAATGGACCCTGCATGCGGCGGTCGACCAGGGGTACCTCGGCGAGGCCGCGGAATGGCCTGCACCCTTTCGCGCCGGTAGTCGCAAACCACCGACCGGTCGCACCGACGGCCCACCCCCACGTCTTCAATTGATCCGCGCGGTCGAAGGATCCACGTCCTACCGGCGACGGTGGCAGCCACGTCACGTAGTAAATCGCTGAGTACTCGCGCCGAATCCGTTTGTCGCCCCCGGCCGGTTCCGGGCGGGGGATTTGCATTGTGGTGTGGGATCTTTCAGGACGGCGCGGTCACATTCAGCCGAAGCTTCTGCGACGGTGATTCGCCGTGGGGATCGCGGACAGAATCGAGACATGTCCCGGATGTAGGAACCGCACCGTATCGCGATATCGGTTGCCCTGGCGGTTGTCGGATCGGCCTGCAGCAGATCGATCCGCACAGACCAGTCGTACATCACGCAGGTATGCCATCGGTTTCGTGTTGTAGTAGCGGCGGAAGCCGTCCTGGAGCGTGCGGGCGCTCATGCCGACTGTCTCGGCAATGTCGTTCGATGGTGAGCGGTTCATTCGGTCGATGGGGTCAGGGGTGGACGAGAATCTTGAGCGCTTCGCGGTTGTCCATGGCGTGATAGCCGTTGGGGACGGCGTCCAGGCCGATCTCTCGGTCGAACACCTTGCCCGGCTCGACGGTGCCGTCGAGGACACCTGGCAGTAGCGTGTCGATGTAGGCGCGCGCGGGTGCGGGACCGCCCGTGAGAGTGATGTTGGCGCCGAACAGGCTGCCGAAACCGACCGGGGCGGATTCGTATTGGGGCACGCCGACCCGGCTGATCACGCCGCCGGGGCGCACGACGCCGATGGCCTGCTCATAGGCGGGCACATGCCCGACGGCCTCGATGACGACGTGTGTGCCGTCGCCGCGGGTCAGTTCGCGCACGGCGGCGATGCCTTCCGCGTCGCGTTCGGCGACGACGTCGGTGGCACCGAACTCACGCCCGAGGTCGGTGCGGTCCTTGTGCCGCCCCATGAGGATGATCCGTTGCGCACCAAGCTGTTTGGCGGACAGCACGGCCATTAGCCCGACCGCGCCGTCGCCGATGACGGTGACGGTGGTGTCCGCGCCGACGCGGCCCTTAACCGCCGCGTAGTAGCCGGTTCCGTACACATCGGAAAGGGTCAGCAGCGACGGAATCAGCGGCGAATTCTCCTCGACCGGCACCGGGACGAGCGTGCCGTCGGCCAGCGGCACCCGCACGGCCTCGGCTTGGCCGCCGCGGACATCGCCCGCGTTCCAGAACCCGCCGTGGCGGCAGGAGGTTTGCAGCCCTTCACGGCAGAAGTCGCAGGTGCCGTCCGACCAGGCGAACGGGGCGATGACGAAGTCGCCCTTCTTTACTGTTCGGACCTCACTGCCGATGTCTTCGACGATGCCGACGAATTCGTGGCCCATGGATTTGCCCTCGGGCGTCGTGGGCATGTTGTGGTACGGGTGCAGGTCCGAGCCGCAGATGCAGCTGCGCACCACGCGGACCACGGCGTCGTTGGGGTGCTCGATGGCGGGGTCGGGGACGATGATGACGCGGACGTCACCGGCGCCGTACATGTAGGTGGCTCGCATGGGAATCCTCCGGATCGTGTCGGGGTCAGTGCCGGGTGAGGTGTTGTTGGGCGCGGGCGTATTCGTCGTCGGTGACGTGCTCGCCCCAGGTGGTTTCGGGGAGGTCGGGATCGCCGGTGCCGTCCCAAATGGCCAGGTGGGTCATGAAGTGCTCGGATGTGGCTCCGTGCCAATGCCATTCGCCGGGCGGGGTGTAGACGGTGTCGCCCGGTCGCATCACGATGACCTGCCCATCGCGGGTGGCGACCAGTCCGATGCCCTCGGTGACGTGCAGGGTCTGCCCGAGTGTGTGGGTGTGCCACGCGGTGTGGGCGCACGGCGCGAAATGCACCGCGTTGACCCGCGCCCGTGCGGGTTCCTCGCCCCGGTAGATCTGATCGAACCAGACGTCACCGCTGAACCATTCGGCCGGACCCCTTCCTGACGCCTGCTTGATCAACTGCTCCATACCGTGCTCCTCTGCTCGATCGAGATTGCTATCAGCTTGCCGATCGTCTTGGCGGGTGCGTCGTCGGCTGGCTGATCCCAGTACACGCTCTCCGGAATCTCCACGGGAGTCACCGCTGTTCCAGGTAATCGCAGTACCTCCCTCGAGCGGCCACGATCCGTCTACCGTTGACGATATGGATGACCACCGTGCTCAGGTTCGGGAGTTTCTCACCTCGCGTCGCTCTCGCCTGACCCCTGAGCAGGCCGGTCTGCCCGCTTTCGGCGGCAACCGGCGCGTCAAGGGACTGCGTCGCGAGGAAGTTGCGCTCCTGGCCGGAATGAGCATCGACTACTACGTGCGCCTCGAGCGCGGCAACCTCGCAGGCGCCTCCGACAGCGTTCTGGACAACCTCGCCCGCGCACTCCAACTCGACGAAGCCGAGCGCGCCCATCTGTTCGACCTTGCCCGCGCCGCCGTCCCCGCGCCCGCGCGGCAACGCCGCTCCAAGACGAGCACCGGCGTCACCGCGGCCATCCAGCACATGCTCGACGCGATCACCGACGCACCCGCCTGGATCCGCAATGCCCGCCACGACCACCTGGCCACCAACGCCCTGGCCCGCGCCCTCTACGCCCCGCTGCTCGCCGACCCCCACCGCCCCGCCAACACCGCCCGCTTCACCTACCTCGACCCCGCTTCCCGCGACTTCTTCCTCGACTGGGAACGCGCCGCCGACGATATCGCCGCCATGCTGCGCTCCGAGGCGGGCCGCAACCCGAACGACCGTCAACTCATCGAGCTGATCGGTGAACTATCAACGCGCAGTGACGAATTCCGCACGCGCTGGGCCGCCCACAACGTGCGCTTCCACCGCACCGGACACAAGAAACTCCACCACCCCGTCGTCGGACGGCTCGACCTGGAATTCGAGGCCATGGAATTCCCCGCCCACCCCGGCCTCACCATGCTCGTCTACACCGCACCCCCGAACACCCCCACCGCCGACGCCCTCAAACTCCTCGCCACCTGGGCCGCCACCCTCGACCAGAGCCGTGAATCCACCGGCCAACCGTGAACGCGCTCGGTCATCGACGTACGAAACCGTTGATGGTGACGCGGGGGCCGCTCTCGGGTCGGTCTGCGGCCAGCGCGACAGAACGCGATACCGCTTGCCGGAGAGTTTTCCGCAAGCGTCTATGGCAGGGCAAGGTACTTGACCTCGAGATATTCGTCGATGCCTTCGCTGCCGGCTTCCCTGCCGATACCGGACTGCTTTATCCCACCGAATGGGGCTGCGACATCGGAGATGATTCCACGATTCATGCCGACCATGCCGGCTTGCAGGGCATCCCCGACACGCAGCGCCCGATCGAGGTCGCGGGTGTAAATGTAGGCGGCCAAACCATACTCGGTGTCGTTTGCGGCGGCGATGCCCTCGGCCTCGCCGTCGAATCCGGTAATCGCGGCCACGGGACCGAAGACTTCCTCGCGCAGGATGCGTGCGTCGGCGGGCACGTCGGCGAGCACGGTCGGCGGGTAGAAGTAGCCGGATCCCTCGATCGCTGTGCCACCGGTGGTGATCCGGGCACCTTTGGCGACCGCATCGGCGACCAACTCCATTACGATCGCTCGCTGCCTCTGACTGATCAGCGGGCCGACCTGGGAACCATCGAGGTAACCTGCGCCGATTCGCAGTGCTCGCATACGTTCGGTGAGTTGGTCTGTGAATTCCGGGCGCACCGCGTTGTCTACGTGGAAGCGGTTGGCGGCGGTACATGCCTCGCCGACATTGCGCATCTTGGCCGCCATCGCCCCGTCGAGCGCGGCATCGAGATCTGCGTCGGCGAATACCACGAACGGCGCGTTGCCGCCGAGCTCCATCGACGAGCGCAGCACGCGCCTCGCGGCCTTGGCCAGCAACAGTTTTCCGACCGTGGTCGAACCGGTGAAGGTGATCTTGCGGAGCCGGTCGTCGGCGAACATCGGGTCGGTGAGTGTGGTCGCATCCGAGGTCGGCAGGATCGACAGCACGCCCCGCGGTAGGCCGGCGTCGGCGAATGCCTGTCCGAGTAGCAGCATCGTCAGCGGCGTCTCGGCGGCAGGTTTCACGACCATGGTGCATCCGGCGGCGAAGGCGGGCGCGATCTTGCGAGTTCCCATGGCCAGTGGAAAGTTCCACGGGGTAATCGCCAGCGTCGGACCGACCGCCTGCTTGGTGACCAGAATCCGGCCGTTCCCCGATGGCGAGGGCATATAACGGCCGTTGACCCGCACTGCCTCTTCACTGAACCAGCGCAGGAATTCGGCGCCGTAGTCGACCTCGCTCCTCGCCTCCACCAACGGCTTACCCATCTCCAGGGTCATCAGCAGCGCGAAATCGTCGCGCCGGTCGGTCACCAATTCCCATGCCCGGCGCAGGATCTCCGCTCGCTGCCGGGCTGGCGTCGCCGCCCAGGCGGCCTGGGCTCGCGCCGCGGCATCAAGTGCCCGGGCACCGTCCGCTGCGCTCGCATCGGCGACTTCTGTCAGCAGCGAACCGGTGGCCGGATCGTATACCGGGAAAGTGCGCCCTCCCTCGGCTGGCACCTGTGTGCCACCGATCAACAGGCCCGTTGGCCCTCGGTTCAACAGTGCTGCCACGTCGACCGTCATCTATCGTCCTTGCTCGATATGTTCAGTAATTGGTGTTTCGAACCATCGCTGATGGAGCGACGCCGGTGGGCACCGCGCACCCGCAGCTTGCGGATCACATCGCTCAGCTCGTCGATGCCGTCGGCGAGCAGTTCATTGCTGATCATCAGTCGCATCACGTTCCCGCCTGTGCTGTAAGTGAGTCGCGCGGCTTCAATGCTGAACGGTTCGGCCGCAACAGCTTTGGTGAGATCGGCGTTGGGTTCTCGGCTGCACGGGCGATCTCGATAGCGAGCATCGTGATCGCCCGCGCATTTCGCCGATCAGGCCGGTCTGGGCGGCGAGCCCATGCATCCGCAGGTTCAGCGCCGCGGCTGGCACAAGCTACGCTGGGTTGGAGCGCAAAGGTTTCAGCGCAGAGTTCGCGTGACTCCTCATGTCCCTTCGCGGTGATCGGCGCCCTTACAGCACGACGGTGACCACTTTCTCCTCAGTGCAGGCGTGCAGACCGGCCAGGCCGAGTTCGCGTCCGATGCCGCTGGCTTTGACGCCGCCCCAAGGTAGCGCAGGGTCCAGGGGAGACCAGCCGTTCACCGCGACCGACCCCGCTCTGACACCGTCGGCGACACGATGGGCGGTACTCAGATTCTGGGTCCAAATGGTCGCGGCCAGACCGTATTCGGTGTCGTTGGCTATCGCGATGGCCTCTTCCTCGGTATCGAAGGCGATCACGCAGCCGACGGGTCCGAAGACTTCCTCGCGAGCGATGGCCATTGTGTTCACCGCGTCGGCGATAATCGTCGGCTCCACGTAATAACCAGGCAGCGTTGGAGTCGTGCCGCCGACGACGAGACGCGCGCCCTCGGTCACCGCACCGGAGACATGACGTAGCACCGACTTTCGTTGGCGCTCGTTGATCAGCGGCCCCATCGTTGTGGCGTCGTCGAACGGGTCGCCTAGGATCTGAGCCCGTCCGGCAGCTTCGAGGCCATCGACGACCTCGGCGTATACGCTGCGGTGGGCGAGGATGCGCGAGCCGGCTGCGCAAACCTGGCCCTGGTTGGCGAACAGTCCCAGGCTGAGACCGGCCAATGCGCGGTCGAGATCGGCATCGGGCAGCACGATTTGCGGACTTTTCCCGCCGAGTTCGAGGGTCAGGCGTTTCATGCTGCCGGAGACCTCGCGGTGGATGGTGGTGCCGACGGCCGTGCTGCCGGTAAAGCTGATCTTGTCGACTTCGGGGTGAGCAACGAGGGCGGCCCCGGCGATATCGCCGCGGCCGGCAACGACATTGACCACGCCGGGCGGGACTCCCGCTTCGTCTATCAGGCGAGCGAGGTGCAGCAGAGACAAGGGGGCGTCTTCTGGTGGTTTGACGACGATGGTGTTACCCGCGGCCAGTGCGGGCGCGATTTTCCAGGCAGCGATCATCAGCGGGCTGTTCCAGGGGACGATGATGCCTAGCACGCCGATCGGGTGGCGGACAGTGTATGACAGTGTATCGGCGCCGAAGTACCCGTCGGTTGGGATCGTCTTTCCTGTGATCTTGTCGGCCCATCCGGCGAAGTGCCGGAACGTCGCGATCGCCATCGGTACGTCGAGACCTGCGGCCTGTGCGAGGGGTTTGCCGATATCGAGGGCTTCCAATCCGGCGAGCACACCGGCGTCGCGGGTACAGAGATCGGCGATTCGGTTCAACAGGTCCACGCGCACACTCGGCTTGGATCGCGACCAGTGGTTGTCGAATGCGGTGCGGGCGGCTTGGACCGCGCTGTGCACATCGCCGGCGTCGGCGGCTCCGAACTCGGTGATCTGTTGTCCGGTTGCGGGATTGATGTCGACGAGATTCCTTTGCGCGTCGGACCATTTGCCGTCGATGTAGAGCTGGGTGGTGAATTCGGTGGGTGCGGAAGAGACCATGTGTCGGCTCCTGGATAGCTGGGTGCGGGTTATGAGTTCGGGTGTCCTGGCTCAGAACAGGCCGGCGAGCATCGCGGCGGAAGCTCCGATCATCACCAGGCTGACCGATCGGTCCAGCCGGTTGATTCGGGTGCGGCGCACGATCACGACGTGGCCGATTGCCCAGATCGCCAGTGCCACAACAGCGGCCATCGAGCCGGAGGCGACAACCGTATGGTGGTGCTGGTGGCCACCCGGGATCTCCTCGAGCGCCGGTGCCGCCTCCGCTGTGAGATGCGCCGGCAGTGTCAGGAGCGGCAGGATCACCATCATCACCAAATCGAACAGACACAGGCGAGACTGCCGGGCGTGTCTGTGTTCGGTGGTCAGCCAGAACAGAGTCGTCAAACTGGTCAACGACACCATCAGCATCACCAAAGGTGAGTTGTCACAAGCCATCACGACCATCGCCGCGATCATCACCCCCTGAGCGGTCGACGAGGTCACCCCACGCAGCCAGGTGGGGGCAGCGTGCCGCGTCCGCGCGAGACGCTCGTCGCGCAAAGCGGTGCTACTCATGGCAGCTTGCCGGGGGAACATGGCAGTGTCCTGGGGCGGGCGGGGGTACGTCGAGGGTCGGGTTGCGGTCGAAGAAGCCATTGGGAATCAGGCGGAATCCGGCGCGGTCGACGGGCATGATCGGCCAATCCTCTACTCGAGGGGCGTGGGTGAGGCCGAAGGTGTGCCACACGACCAGCCGCTGGGACTCCAGTTCACGGTCCTCAGCGACGAAGGCGGGCAGCCCTGCGCCGCCGGGATGCTGATTGACATAGTCGCCGGCGGCGTAGCGCTGTTCGGGGTCATAGCGGGTCACCCACAGGTGCTTCGTGGCGAACTCGGCGCGCCGTTGAATCGAGGACTTGTCATCGGAGAGCAACGCCGGGCCGCCTTGTGGCTGCAGCGTATACGTCACCGGACGGCCGAGTCGGTTCGCGGAGTTCGGGTTGGTGATATCCCAGACGCGGCCGGCACCGGTGTCCGCATTGCGGCGGGCGGTTGTTTCGGTGCGCAGTGCGGTGGTGCGGTAGGTGAACGCGTTGCCGTGTGGATTGTCCGGTCCCATGGGCACTCGCTGGACCTCGCGTTCGAGCACGGTGTTGGTGTGGCCGTCGATCGCCATGTCCAGGCGTGCGCAGAACAGGTGCTGGTGCAGTGGGCCGCCGATGCCGGGTGCCATTTCGGTGGCGTAGGGATAGTCGCCGCCGGGGTAGGCGGAGGGGAATACGATGCCGGTCGCCTTGACTTCGAGTTCGATGGCTCCGTCGAGGTACAGGTACCAGTAGAAGCCATAGTCGTAGTTGCCGATGGTGGTGAAGAACGAGATGACCATGCGGCGATCGCGGCGGGTTTCGCGGGATCCGGTCCACAGGTCGGTGTGTTTCCACAAGACGCCGTGATCCTCTTCGTGCATGCAGATCGCATTGGAGATGACCGTGGGCGCGCCGTGCTCGTCGGCCAGGACGGCATCCAGGTATGTGATGTCGCCCAGACAGTCGCATCCCAGCGCCAGCGATGTGGCGGATCGACCCAACAGGTATTCGCCGGTATCGAAGTAGTTCTGCCAGGAGCGAATAGGGGAGGGGTCGGCGTAATTGACGACCATCTCGGAAATGGATGCCCGATCGATGATCGGACGGACTCGGTCGCCGTCGCGGAACCCGATGGCGTGCAGGACCAGCCCCTCACGCTGGTCGAATCCGACATCGAGTGACCAGTTCTCCCATTCGAGGTGGTTTCCGTCGAGGGTGAAGCTGGGACCTTCCGGCTGAGTGATGTGGATCGGGCGTTGGCTGGTGCGCGGCGGGCCGGTGAATGCCGGGTCGTCGTAGTTCGCTGACGGTGCCGGGATCGCCACGGGACCGCTGTCGATGACGGCCATTACTTCGCGGCGGGTGACATCGACGAAGCCGACCAACCCGTCGATCGGGTGCGCCCACACGTGGTCTTCGGGGAAGTCCTGGCGGAAGGCAAGGCCCCGCAGGATCCTGCGCCCGTGTTCGTCGGGATAGTCGAATACACCCGCGGATAGCGGTGCTACGCGCACGTTTTCGACGGACGCGCCACGGGCTGCCAGCGCGGCCAGCCACCGGTCGTCGGCTGCCAGAATTTCCTCCACGACACCGAATTCGCTCAGCAGAACGGGCAGTTGGCCGTCGATGGCGGGATCCAAATGGCGAGTGGTGAGGATGGTTTCGTCGGTCAGAGCGAGCCATACATCAATGGCCTTGCCGCTGTTGACATCCTGGAGCATGACTCGGCATACCCGCCGGGTGCGCGCCTCTGGATGCCAGTCGTCGAGTCCGAGGTAGGCGAATCGCGTGGATTCGGTGAGTAATCCACTGGCGGCCACCAGTTCCCGGACCTGTTTGATTTCGTCCTCGGTCAGGGGGGTGATGGCATGACGCTGATCGGGGGACGGTATGTGATTCACGGATGCATTTCCGATCTGTCTGATGAGAATGTGGCTTCGGCGGGAATCGGCGCCGGCACGCCGGCCCACCGATGGGTGCGTCGCGGGAAGCCGCGTTGCTGGTCAGCGAGTAGACACGGGGACGCTGAAAGCGTCACGGTCTAGTAAGTCGCCGCATCCTCGTCGTCGGACTCGAGTACATGGGGCCTATCGCCGCGGTAGGACGTGGCAATGCGGGTGATGTACACCAGGAGATCGTCGGCACTGGATCGCGCGACGGCGGTCGCTGATCTCGTGCCGCATCGGTGGCGGGCGGCCCGCGTCATCGGCGGTCGAGCCCTGTCCGGTGAGGCTGGGGGTGCCATCCAGTCCTCCAAACTATCCGTGCGATAATCGCACGCTATCGGTGCGTTAATGTGAACTATCGTGGCTGTCGACGGCATCGGAGTCAAGGCGTCGTCGCAAACTTTGCGTAAACCGCCCCGCGCGCACCGGGGCGGGCCGGATCGACGTGCGGCGAGCGCAGAGCGCACGCGAGTGTGGTAAAGGTGAGGCAGTGGACGTCAATTCCCAGGACCGGGTCAGCCATCCCAACTCTCAGACGCTCTCGCGGGGGGTGGCGGTTTTGCGGGCGGTGGCGCGAAACCCGCAGGGGCTCAGTGCCACTGAGCTGGCAGTCGCCACCGACCTCAATCGCACGGTCGTGCACAGGCTGATTCAGACTCTGGTTTCCGAGGGTTTCGTAGAGCGAACCGACGAGGGTCTTTACGTACCCGGCCTGGAATTGCAGACCCTGGTCGGGGTGGGGCGTCCCGCTGTCATCGACTTCTCGCGGCCTCTGCTGCAGCGACTGGCGGATCGGCACGCCTGCACTGCCGTGCTGTATTTCGACGATGTCGATTCTGTAGTCGCCGCAGCGGTGGCGGTACCGGCGACCTCGGATGTGTATCTCGCCTACCGTCCGGGCAGTCATCATCCACGCGACCGAGGGTCGGCGGGATATGCGATCCTCGCGACCAAGCCGCCGAGCGACGACGATCCAGCGGGGGTCATCGAGGCGCGGCGCCGGGGCTGGGCGGCCACCAGTGGTCACATCGTGCCGCACGCACACGCGGCGGCGGTGCCGATTCCCGGCGGCGGCAGCGGGCCTGATTGCTGCATCATGGTTGTTTCCTACGACCAACAGCGGGTTCAGGCTGCCGTTGCGGACCTGCTGGACGATGGCCGCCTCGTGGGCGCCTTCATTCGGGGCCGGTCTCCTATGGCTTGACCTGCAACGCATCGACAACTTCACCTCTCGGCGACGCCCCGGACTGTGCACGCGCAGTCCGGGGCGTTTTCGTGTGCGCTCTGCGAACGCTCCCGTTGTCGGCTGACGGCTTCGTGCGGAACTGATTGACACCCCGCGTCACCCGATGCATCATGATTTGCGATAAGCGCACTAGTGATGTGCGATAAACGAACGGATTGCTTGTGAGTTCGAATCCCTCCACTCCCGGAAAGTCCTTCGCGCAGACGAACGGCGCGGAGTTGCTTGTCGCCACTGCCGTCGATCTCGGCCTGGACATCTGCTTCGCCAATCCAGGAACCACCGAGATGCCGCTGGTCGCGGCGCTGGATGCGGTGCCGGGGGTCCGGCCGGTGCTGGGCCTTTTCGAAGGGGTCTGCGCCGGTGCCGCCGATGGATACGGCCGGATCGCGGGTCGGCCCGCGATGACGCTGCTGCATCTGGGGCCGGGCTTGGGCAATGCGGTTGCCAACCTGCACAACGCACATCGGGCGTACACGCCGATCGTCAACCTTGTCGGCGATCACGCCAGTTGGCACGTTGGCTTCGATGCCGCATTGACCTCCGATATCGGATCATTGGCCCGGCCGGTGTCCCGCTGGGTGCGCAGTGCGAAGACCGCGTCGGGGCTCGGCGACGATCTGGTCGCGGCGCATTGGGCTGCGATCGCCGGTCGCGGGCCGGCCACGCTGATCATTCCGGCGGATTTGCAGTCGAGCCCACTCGACCGCGCCGCAGCGCCGGAAGTGCGCCCGGCCGGTGGTTGGTCTGTGCGCGGGCGTGCGGCCGCGTCCGATGTCAGCGTCGCGGCGGCGGCCGCTGCGATCCGGCAGGCACGCAAGCCGATCGTGATCCTGCTCGGCGCAACCGCACTCGATGCCAAGGGGCAGGATGCGGCGTGGCGGCTGTCGGTGGCATTCGGGGCGACGCTGTACTGCGAGACCTTCCCGGCGGTCGTCGAACGCGGCTCGACGCTGCCGGAACTGGATCGGCTGCCCTACTTCCCGGAGACCGCGATCGCGGCGCTCGCCGACGCTGAGGTGGTGCTGTTGGCCGGAGCGAAGGAACCTGTGGCGTACTTCGGTTATGAGGGGGTGCCGAGCTTGCTGGCCCCACCGGGCAGCGTGGTGCCGCTAGCCGGGCCGACCGAGGACGCCTCGGCTGCGCTGGTCGCGCTGGCCGATCTACTCGGAGCCGGGCCCGCCGCACTGCCTGCCCGGCCACATTTGACGATGCCCGCCGACGAACCGCTGAGCGGAGCCAACGCCGGCCGGGTGATCGCGGCGCTGGTACCCGAGGGTGCGATCGTCAGTATCGAAGGCGGGACCTGCGGTTATCCGTTCTTCACCGCTTCGGCCGCTGCTGCTCCGCACACGGTGCTCACCAATACCGGCGGCGCTATCGGGCAAGGTATTCCCGCTGCTTTGGGCGCTGCGATCGCCGCTCCGCACCGGCCGGTGCTGGCACTGCAGTCGGACGGTAGCGCCCAGTACACGCTGCAGTCGCTGTGGACGATCGCGCGTGAGCGTTGCGATATCACCGTGCTCATTGCCGCCAATCACAGCTACAACGTGCTGCGGACCGAACTCGACCGGCACGGCACCACCGATCCGGGTCCCGCCGCACAGGCTCTCACCGATCTCGGAAACCCCCGCATCGACTGGCTGGCGTTGGCGCGCGGCTACGGCGTCGACGGTGTGCGTGTGCACACCACGGCCCAGCTCGCGGCAGCGCTGACGGACACGCTGCGGGCGGGTGGGCCGCATTTGATCGAGATGGTCCTGTGAGAGGAGAATTACGATGACCACCGACACAGTCAGCCAGTCCACCCACGCCACGGTGCAGCGGTTTCTGTCCACACCTGTTGGCATGCTGATCGGCGGCAGACGGGTCGAGGCCACATCCGGTAACTGGTTCGACAGCATCGATCCGGCGACCGGATCCCGCCTGACCAGCGTCGCGCTGGGCGATCCGGCCGATGTCGACCGAGCGGTGACCGCGGCGCATGCCGCGTTCGACGATCCCTCGTGGCAGCGACTCGCGCCGCTGGACCGCGGGCGGCTACTGCATCGACTCGCCGATCTGATCGAGGAGCACGCCGATGAACTGGCCCTGCTCGAGTCCTACGACAACGGAAAACCGCTCTCGGTAGCCCGAGCGGTCGACGTCGGCACCTCGGCGAAGTTGTTCCGCTACTTCGCCGGGTGGCCCAGCAAATACGAGGGAGCCACCATCCCGGTATCCCCGCGCGGCGGCTTGGATGTGCTCAACTACACCACGCATGAGCCCATCGGTGTGGTCGGCGCGATCGTGCCCTGGAACTTCCCGATGTCGATGGCGGTCTGGAAGCTCGCACCGGCACTGGCGACCGGTAACACCGTCGTGCTCAAGCCGGCCGAGGAAACCTCGCTGTCCACGCTGCGCCTGGTCGAGTTGATTCACGAGGCAGGGTTCCCGCCCGGTGTCGTCAATGTGGTGACCGGGCCCGGTGCCACGGTCGGCGCCGCGATCGCCGCGCACCCCGGGATCGGGAAGGTCGCCTTCACCGGCTCCACAGCTGTCGGGCGTGCGGTCGCGATCGCCGCGACGGGCAACCTGAAGAAGGTATCGCTGGAACTGGGCGGCAAAAGCCCCAACATCGTGTTGCCCGACGCCGATCCGGACACGGTCGCGGCCGCGGCGGCCGAGGCGATCTTCTTCAATCAGGGGCAGACGTGCACGGCAGGCTCTCGGCTGTACGTTCACGCCGATCTTTACGACGAGGTGCTCTCCGGCGTTGTCGACCGGGCTCGGCGCATCGTCGTGGGGCCTGGGACAGACCCGGCCACGGAGATGGGTCCGCTGGTATCGGCCAAGCAGCACAAGACGGTATGCGGGTATGTCGAGTCCGGTCGCGCCGAAGGCGGCCGCGTCGCCGCTGGGGGCGGTCGCCCAGCGACGCTCGCTTCGGAGTATGCAGGTGGGTTCTTCGTGGAGCCGACGGTCATCGAGGCGCCGGACGACGGGCTCACCGTGGTTCAGGAAGAGATCTTCGGTCCTGTCCTCACGGTGCTTCGCTGGCATGAGACCGATGATCTGATCCGCCGGGCCAATGCCAGTCCGTATGGGCTCGCGGCCGGTATCTGGACCCGCGACCTCACCAGCGCCCACACCCTCGCTCGCGCGATTCGCGCGGGAACGATCTGGATCAACTGCTACAACCTCACCGATCCGGCCTCGCCGTTCGGCGGCTACAAGGAATCGGGCTGGGGCCGCGAAATGGGCAGAGCCGCACTCGATCTGTACACCGAGACCAAGAGCGTCTGGGTCAACCTCGGCTGATCCAGCACGCGCTGATCGGCCTCCAACCGGAGGATCACATGGACTTGCAATTGAAGGACAGGGTCGCGGTCGTCACGGGCGGCGGCATGGGCATCGGCAAGGCCGTTGCCCGCGAACTACTCGGCGAGGGCGCGAGAGTCGTCATCGCGGCGCGCACGGTTGCCCGGCTCGAGGCGGCAGCGCGGGAACTGCACGCCGAGACCGGGGGCGAAGTGGCAGCTATCGCGGCTGACACAACCTCCACCGAGTCGGTGCGCGCCATGGTCGCGGCGGCCGCCGACCGGTTCGGACGCCTGGACATCCTGATCAACGGCGCGGCCGCCCCTTCCGGCCTGGTACGTAACACTCTCGCCGAAGCCGACCCGGAGCTGCTGTTGGCCGACCTCAACACCAAGGTCGTGGGCTACCTGCGGTGCGCTCAGGCGGCAGAGCCGTTCTTTCGGGCCGGCGGCTATGGCCGCATCATCAACATCGGCGGACTCACCGGCCGGTCCAGCCATGCCCTGTCCGGAATGCGCAATCTCGCTGTGGTTCACATGACCAAAGCTTTGTCCGACCAGCTCGGACCAGCCGGGATCACCGTGAACACCATCCATCCCGGCGTGGTCGAGACCGAGCACATCCACGAGCTCTACGAAAAAGAAGCAGCGCGCCAGAACCTCACGTCGGCCGAGATCGAGCAGGGCTTCATCGACCGCACGCCCATCCGCCGTGTCCTGGCCGCCGATGAGATCGCGCAGCTCGTCTGCTTTCTGGCCTCCCCGCTCGCGGGCGCTATCACTGGGGAGTCCATCGGAATCGACGGGGGCCTCACCCGCGGCATCTTCATTTGACCGTGCCGCTGAATTCAAGACGGGAAGGAGTTGCGCCCATGATCGGAACAGTTCTGGTAGCAACCGCAGGGCAGGGCATCCTGCGTACGTCCAACGATGGCAAGAAATGGTCCCGGCTCAGCATCGGACAGGACCTGAAATTCGACTCGGTTGTGCGCAGCCTGTTGGTGCATCCGGTGGATCCCAATGTGGTTTTCGCCGGTACCGAGCTCGGGTTGTGTCGCAGCGACGATGCCGGCGCTACCTGGAGTCGCATCGACTCACCGATGAACGACATGCACATCTGGACGTTGTCGGTCGACCCGAACGAACCGCAGACCCTGCTGGCAGGCACCGGGGCTCCCAGCCGCGCCGCGGTGTTCCGCAGTATCGACGGCGGTCGACAGTGGGAACGACTGTCGCCGGAGATCCCCGAATTCTGTGCCGGGGTGGACCGACCGCGAATCCTCACCAGCGTGTGGGATCACGTAGACGGCAAGAGCGTGTACTTCGGGATCGAAGAAGGCGGATTGTGGCGCAGCCGCGACCGCGGCGACACCTGGCAACGCATCGATGGCGACCCAGATCTGTTGCCCGACGGCGTTACTCACAGTGATGTGCACAGCATCGTCGTGTTGTCCGGCCCGCCGAAGACCATTGTTGTCGCCGTTGTCAACGCGTTCTTCGTCAGCCATGACGACGGCGCAACCTGGCAGCGCACCGATACGCGCGACACCTGGGGCATTTACTACACGCGTCTGTTCACGACGATCCCGGAAACCGACGATCTGCTGCTGGGCATCGGAGACGGAACACCGGGCACCGAAACGAAAATCCTCAAATCGACCGACCTGGGCCATACGTGGACTCCCACCAGCCTGGACACGCCCGCGAACTCGACCACCTGGGCCTTCGCCACGCACACCGCGGACCCGGACCTGATTTTCGCGGGTACGAAATACGGACATCTGTTCCGATCCACCGATAGCGGCGACAACTGGGTCAAGGAATGGCGTGAATTCCCAGAGATCACCGACGTGGCCTGGACTCCGGCCCGCGCGAAAGACAATGCCAGCCACTGACCTCCGGAGGACGAAGACCATGGTTCCCTCACCCACACCCGGCAATCCACCTGTTGTCGATCTCAAGCCGCAGGTACTACGTACTCACCTGTCGTTGTTCGTCAAGGACCCCGAGGCCTCCGCGGCCTGGTATGTCGACATCTTGGGCATGGAGATCACCGCGCGCGGTCCACGCTGGGTATTTCTGTCGTTCGGCGTCAAGCATCACGACATTGCATTGATCCGCGCCGACGAAGGCGCCGAGGTCGGTGGAATCGGGTTGCAACACTACGGACTAGAGATCGCCGGCGATATCGACAACCTGCGCCGATTACACGGAATGCTGCTGGCCAAAGGCGTCGAAGTCGTCAAGACCACCGACCACAAAGTCGGCTTCGGCCTCTACTTCAACGATCCCGACGGCAACCGATTCGAGTTCTTCTGCGAAACCGTCCACGACGACGAAGAAGGCAAACGCGTGCTGGCGGCCCACCATGCTCCCAGCGACCCCACCACCATCGACCCACTGTTCTCCTGATTGGCGTAAAGCATTGAGCACCAAAGATTTCGGCAAGTACCACATCCGCCGCTGGTACACCTTCGAGCAAGAGATTCTCACCACCGAGTCCGGCCGGCCCGCGGACGGCGACTCGGTCCGCAAGATCGTGATCGCCGCTGTGGTCGCCAACCCGTGCGCCGGAAGATTCGTCGAGGACCTGTCGGTCATCGTCGAAGGTTCCGACGTACTCGGCCACGAATTCGGTCGCCGCGCTGTCGCGGCCGCGAACGGCACACCGATCAGCAGCTACGGCAAGGCATGTTTGGTCGGAGTCAACGGCGACTACGAGCACGGTAACGCCTTCCTGACCCAGGTCTTCGCCGACCCGGTGCGGGAAGCCATCGGTGGCGGACTGTCCTGGGTACCGTCCACCGGCAAACGTGGCGGCCCCGGAACGGTGATAGATATCCCGTTGGCGCACAAGGACGCTCTGTATGTGCGCTCGCACTACGACACCGTCAGTGTGATGCTCGACGACGCACCCGGACCGGATGAGGTGGCGGTTCTTTTCGCATTCGCCACACGTGGGCGACTGCATGCCAGGTTGGGAGGACTCGCGGCAGCCGATGTCGAAGGAAGCGACGGCCTGCGATGAGTCAATTGCCGCACCCGCGACTGCAGCCCCGTCACCACCAGACCATTCTCGGCGGTCTGTCCTGCAGCTACCTGGAGTGGGGACCGGTAGATGCTCCAGCAGTGGTCATGATCCACGGGTTGCGTAGCTACGCCTACACCTGGGAAGAATTGGCGGCCGATCTTGCGCGTGATCATCGGGTGCTCGCGCTGGACCTGCGTGGTCGCGGCGACTCGGCCTGGGATCCAGACCGGCGCTACCATCACTCGGCATATCTGCATGACCTGGCGCAATGGGTCGACGGACTGCAATTGCGGCGGTTCACGCTACTCGGACACTCCCTCGGCGGTGCGGTCGCGCTGATGTACGCCGGCAAGCACTCCGATCGGGTCGCGTCGTTGATCATCGAAGACTCCGGACCGGGCGCGGCCGCAGCCGGTGCCGGTGCCGAACGTATCGCGGCCGAACTTGCCTCCACACCAACGCAATTCGACTCACTCGATGGTGCCCGCGCCTATTGGCGTTCCATCCGGCCGAATATCAGCGATACCGCGCTGGATAGCCGGGTACGCCATACCCTGAAGCAACTGCCCGATGGCCGATACCGGTGGCGATGGGACCACGCGGGCATATCCGATGCTCGTCGGACCTATCCGCCGGTGAATCTGTGGCCCTCGCTGGAACTGCTGGCCTGCCCAACCCTCCTCGTCCGCGGCGGCCGATCAGATTACTGCACGGCCGAACTCGCCGAGCAGATGCGAAAACGCCAGCCACTGTTGGAAATCGTCACGATAGGCGATGCCGGACACTACGTCCACGACGACCAGCCCGAGCGTTTCAGCGAGCAAGTGCGGGCGTTCCTCACCAGACACCAGGAGCGGTAATGGACACCGGCGCGCTGATCCGTACCCAGGTCGCGATCATCGGAGCTGGCCCGTCCGGCGTGCTGCTGGCCAACATTCTGGGTAACTACGGCGTCGAGACGGTTGTCATCGACCGTGAGACCGAAATCGTGGAATATCCACGCGCGGTAGGCATGGACGATGAATCGTTGCGGTCCCTGCAGTCGATCGATCTCGCAGAAGACCAACTCGCGGACACCATCCAGAATGTTCCGCTGCAGTTCTTCGATCGCACCGGCCGCTGCCTGGCCGATATCCGCCCGACGACCCGCGAGTTCGGCTGGGCGAGACGCAATATCTTCCTCCAACAGAATCTCGAAAAAGTATTGCGACGCGGGTTGATTCGATTTCCGGTCGCACGTCCGCTGCTCGGTCACGAGGCCGTCGCACTGACACAGACAGAGACATCTTGCACTGTGCGACTGCGCGGTCCGGACCAGCAGTCGGTCACGGTCACGGCCGACTACATCGTCGGCGCCGACGGCGGCCGCAGCAGCGTCCGTGAATTCCTGCAGATCCCCTTGGAAGGACGGACCGAACCCCGCAAATGGGTCGTCATCGACTGCGACAACGACCCGGTCGACTCCGCGAGCACGGAGCTGCATGGTGAATCCGACCGGCCCTATGTATGCGTGCACCTCCCGCACGGCTATCGGCGCTGGGAATTCATGCTGTTCCCAGGAGAGCACGACGACACGATGCTCGGTGACGACTCCATCCGGGCACTGCTCGCCCGCCACGTCGCCGACCCCTCGGCACTGAACATCGTCCGGGCTCGCGTGTACACCCACCATGCCCGTGTCGCTCGACAATTCGGCATCGGACGGGTCTTCCTCGTAGGTGATGCCGCGCATCTGATGCCACCGTGGGCTGGTCAGGGCCTCAACACCGGCATCCGAGACGTCACCAACCTGGGCTGGAAATTGGCAGGCGCCGTCCAAGGCCGCTTCGGCACGCGGTTGCTGGACTCCTATGAAACCGAGCGGAAACCACACGCCGCCGCAATGGTCTCGATGTCAGCCACCCTCGGCCGCCTACTGTGCCCGACCAATCGTGTGCAAGCCGCGCTGCGTGACGCGGTGTTACGCGCATTGGGCCTGGTGCCGAGCGTGCGCCGATGGGTCCTGGAAATGAAATTCAAGCCGATCCCGCATTATCGCCGGGGTGCTCTCGTGGCCGGAACCGAGGGCTCGTCGGCAGCCGTCGTCGGCCGGATGATGGTGCAGCCTTCGGTGCGGGTCGACGATGGTTCCACGGTGAAATTGGATGACGCGCTAGGCGATTGGCTGGCCATGGTCGGCTGGGACTGCGACCCCGCCGAGCATCTGACCGAGGGCCAGGTCGCCGATTTTCTCGCCATGGGCGGCACCTTCTTCAAGCTCGTGGAATCCTGCGAGGCCGGCCCGCGGCGGGCCACATCCTTCGCGGAAACGTTGGTGCTCGAGGACATCGACGGAGTGCTGCGCCCCTGGTTCAACGACCGTCACATCGACGTTGTCATCCTGCGGCCGGACCGCTACGTCGCCGCTGCCGCCACCCAGGCGGCACTGTCCACGACCGTCGACGCATTGCTTGCCGCTCTCGACGTCACCCGCGCACATACTCTGCATCCCCCCGAAGGGAGAGTCTCGTGATTGTCGAGGAACGGGTCTACACCCTCCGACCAGGTGCCACCGCTCGATACCTCGAGATCTGGCACGAGCGCGGCCGCTCGGCCCAGATCCGCCACCTCGGTATCCCGCTCGGGGTATACACCTGCGATGTCGGCGAGCTCAACACCATCACATTCCTGTGGCGCTTCGATTCGCCGACCGAGCGCGTGGTGCGCCGTGATGCTCTGCTGGCCGACACGGAGTTTGCAGCTTTCCGCGCCGCGGTGCGGGAACTGATGGTGTCCCAACGTAACCGATTGCTCACGCCGGTATCACTGCCTCGCGCAGATCCGGCGTGATTACCGCAAGCACATGCCGGCGCCGGCCCGACGCACCCAGGTGATTCGGCCCGCGTTCCGGCCCGGAAGTTGCCAGATTCGCGGTCCACTGCTGGCTTGCGCATTCGATTCATCAATTTGATTTACAACGATCGCGCTGCCCTGGTTTCTGGCGTATGTCCGGATTGTTTCCGACTTGCGGGCGTTCTCGGCAATTCACTGGCGTAAACGCAAATAATGAGATTCGGCATTGACATTCCATCGCCGGAGGATCACCATTTGTTCATTAAACGAACACCTTGTCCGATTATCGGACAATACTCGGTGGCTCTTTATCGGGTCGCCTTCTAGGAGTCACAAATGAGTCAATCGACGAACGGCACGTTGGGGCGCGCCAAGATCTCGATGACAGGCGTCCTGGCCCAGTCGGTGGGCTTTATGGGACCGGTGTTCTCGGTGGCGACGTTGCTACCGCTGATCATCGGGCTATCGGCAACCGGCCGAGGTGCCGGCATCGCGACTCCCGTCGCGATTCTTATCGCCGGGCTGGGAATGTTCGGCGCAGGTTGGGTCATCGCGCAATATGCCAAGCGAATTCACCTGTGCGGGTCGTTGTACGAATACATCTGTGATGCCTTCGGTCCGCGCATCGGCATTGTCGCGGGCTGGTTGTATTACGGAGCGATGCTCGTGCTCGCCGCCGCTACATTCCTCGCACTCGGGGGGCTGACCTCGAGCTTTTTGTTCAGCGCATTCGAAATCGACATCCCATGGTGGCCTATCGCATTGATCTTCGTGGCGATCGTCGTCGCCATCGTGATCGTCGGGGTGCAGGTCTCGGTACGCGCACAGTTGGCACTGGCCTTGATTTCCTCGGCCGCTGTCCTCGGATTTTCGCTGTACATCATCGCCCGCGGCGGGCTCGGTGGCCACAGTCTGTCGGCGCAACCGATCAATCCGTTCGCGGTGCCGCGGGTCGATCTGCTGTACGGCGTGCTCTACGGAATCAACATGTTCATCGGCTACGAATCCGCCGCCAACCTCGCCGAGGAGACCGATGATCCGAAGCGCCACATCCCTCGCGCCGTGTTGTGGTCGCTCACGATCGTCGGCGTGTACTTCATCATCAGCGCATACGCGCAAGCTGTCGGTTTCGGGCTCGACGCCGATGCCTGGAAGAACAGCGTGTTCCCATTGCAGAGCTTGGCATCCGGGACCGACTTCGGCTCGGTGGGATTCGGCAACCTGATATCAGTGCTGATCATTCTCGATGTGCTCGCCGTGACCATCGGCGTGGGCGTAGCGGCTACCCGAGGCATGCTCGCGATGGCGCGGGCAGGCCGTCTGCCCGCACCATTGGCCGCCCTGCACCCCCGCTTCGGTACGCCGGTCGTCGGCGCCGCAGTAGTAGGAGCGGTCGCCGTCGTGTTCATCCTGCTGGTCACCCTCACCGATGGATTCTTTTCCCGGGCGACCGAACAACCCGATGTGCTCCAGCCGCAGTGGACCCCCATGTTCGGGTGGATGGCGGGATTCGCCGGAACCGGGCTCGCCATGATGTACCTCGTTGTCAGCGCTGCCGGTGCCCGAGGACTGTGGAATGTCGTGAACAGAGCGAAGCTGACCATCGCAGCCGCCGCCGGAATTCTCGTGGCCGCGGGTGCCGTGTTCGGTGCTTTTTATCAGGCCTCGAGTCCGTTGGACACACTGCCGTGGGCTCTGGGAATTTGGATCGCTATCGGGGCGATCTGGTCTTGGTATGTCGCAAGGCGAGCCCGCGGGAGTGCGGAGTTGTCGAGTGCACCTGATGCCTTGGCCGCGGAAGCCGACTGATCGAATTCTCGTGACAGCCCCGCTGGTGCGGCCCTCTGCGCCAAACGGCGGGGCTTTTACGTAGCAGACGAATTCGCCTACGTAGCAGATGAATTCGGCGTGGCCCTATCGGGCGTCACCGTAATCTCCCACCAGCCTCTTGGCTGCTTCCGCGGCTGCGGCGATCACCACTTCGGAGACCTTGGGATCGCATTCGCCCCCCAGTTGCACGATGCCGATGCTCGAGGTCGCCCAGTCCGATGTCACGATCGGCGCCGCGACGCCAATGGCACCTGCTTGCAACGCTCCGATCGTTACGGCATATCCGAGTTCGCGGGCGCGAATGACCTCATCGCTGTCGTCGGAAGACCGGGGGCGGCCGGCGAGAATCGCAATACCGTCCGCACCGCGATCCAACGGATGACGGGCACCCTGCCGCACCGCGAGATGGAAGGTGGTATCCGCAGGCTCCTCCGTCAGCAGGATGAGAGCCTGGTCTCCGTCGGCGACGCTGAGCAACGCGGTACTGCCGGTCTTGGCGCTCAGCCGCCGCAGGATCGGCAGTACGGTGGCCTGCAGTTGTGGTCGTAGTCGGCTGGCCAGCTCGGCCACCCCGATTCCCAAGACGTATCGGGACTCGATTCGACCGATCAGCCGATGGGCTTCGAGAGTCCGAAGTAACCGGTAAACCACTGCCCGAGCGGTGGACAGTTCATCGGACAGCTCGGCAACAGTCAGGCCATCGCTGGATGCGGCGAGTAGAGACAGCACCGTCAATCCTCGATCGAGAGTCTGCGAGATCTCGCCCCCTCCTGACCTCGCCGCACCCCCTGTTTCCCGTGTTTCGCCCATGCCCGCTTCCTGTAGTGAGTCGCCAACGAGGTGACGATTGATTTTCGCAGCCGGGTCGGCGCCTGCGAAGAGCTACCCGTTGACGGGCCGCAGCCCGGCCGGTAAGTTCGATTATAGGATATTGAGTACGTTAATCGTACTTAGTCATATGTGGTCACTCCCGCCGGATGACCGCTTCGAGCATGGAAAAGGCAACAGATGTCACCTCGCATATTGGTCGCTTACTACAGCGCAACCGGATCCGTTTACCGACTCGCGCAGGCGGTAAAAGATGGTGCCGAATCAGCCGGAGCCGAAGTACGACTGCGCAGGGCCGCCGAGTTGGCACCGCCGGAAGCGATCGAGTCGAACCCGGATTGGGCGAAGCATCATGGAGAGATCGAGCTCGAGGTCCCGACCGTCAGCCTCGACGATCTCGAATGGGCCGACGGATACGCCTTCGGCACGCCGACTCGATATGGAGCTCCGGCAGCCCAGCTCAAACAGTTTCTTGATACCGCCGGCAGTTTGTGGCAGGAAGGAAAGCTCGCCGACAAGCCCGTGACGGCGTTCGTTTCCTCAGCCGAAAAGCACGGCGGACAAGAAGCGACCATCTTGTCGCTCAACAACGTCTTCTATCATTGGGGCTGCCTCATACTTCCCCTCGGCTACACCGACGACATCGTCTACGCGGCGGGTGGCAACCCCTACGGAACGTCCTGGCCCGCGGGATTCCCCTCTGCGATGCCCGACGAGACAGTGTTGGCATGCGCCCACTACCAGGGCCGCCGACTTGTCGAGTTCGCGCGGGCACTTTCGGTCGTTCGCGTCGGGAAGTAAGAGGACCAGCCGTACGGGTCCTGGCCGTATGAAGACCACCACCGACACGAGGTGTGGGATGCGCGCCTATCGCCTGCGAGCCGGACGCGGCGCACAGACTCTGGTTATGCCGCAACCATGCGGTGGGTGTGGCTGGATCTGCTCGCCGGCGCCGGGAGAATCGCCGCCGGTCTGCCAAGCTAGGCGGTGACAGGCCACGGGGAGATCATGGCTCGGTGCACGTCGTCGGCGGCGGCGGAACATACGTCTTCCTGATGCTGGGTAGCGCCGTATTCGACGTAGTGTCACCGAAATCCGGAGCGACCGCCAAGAAGGTCGTGGACGTGCTCGGCACGCCGGTCGTGGCCCTGGGGATCGCGCTCATCGTCGGCATGATCGTGCTCGGCCGGGCGGCCGGATGAGCCGAGACGCTTTGTCCGACACTATGAACAGTGCCCTGCCACCGATCACGGGGATCCTCCTGATCGTGGGCGCAGGCGGTGGTTTCAAGCAGGTGCTCGTGGACACCGGCATCGCCAACTCGATCGCCGACGCCATTCGCGACAGCAGTCTGCCGGTTCTGCTGCTGGCCTGGTTCGTGGCCTTACTCATCCGCATCGCCACGGGCTCGGCGACAGTCGCGACCGTGACCGCGTCCGGCATCCTCGCCCCGGTGGCCGCCGAACTGACCAATACCCATGTCTCCCTCATGGTTCTCGCCATCGGCGCGGGCTCGCTGTTCCTGTCGCATGTGAACGACGCCGGATTCTGGCTGGTCAAGGAATACCTGCGCATCGATGTCGTGCAGATCTTGAAATCCTGGACCGTGATGGAATGTCTCATCTCGCTCACCGGCCTGGCGGGCGTACTCGCCCTCAGCGCGATCATCTGAGCGGCGCCCATGACGTCCACCCCCACCTTGCATCCGCACATCGTGATCGTCATGGGCGTTTCCGGCTCCGGAAAGTACACGATCGCGGGCATTCTCGCCACCAGCCTCGGCTGGGATCTACTCGAAGGCGACGACCTGCACCCTCCGGCCAATATCGCGAAAATGACCAGTGGCCAAGCCCTCACCGACGCCGACCGCCTGCCCTGGTTGCAAGCCATCGCACACTGGATGTCAGATCACATCCACGACGGCCGATCCGCCATCGTCACCTGCTCGGCACTCAAGCGCTCGTACCGAGATGTCCTGCGCCACACCATGACCAGCCATCCCGAGGCGCTCCTGACGTTCATCCACCTCAGCGGCAACCGCGAACAACTGCAATGCCGCCTCACCGCCCGCATGGACCATTTCATGCCACCGGGTTTGCTCGACTCCCAGCTCGACGCTCTCGAGGCCCCGGTCGCCGAAGACGACGTCGTCGCCCTCGAAATCGGGCCGCCGCTGAACGAAGTCGCAACCGCCGCGCTGACACTGCTGTCCAGGCAAGGCAGGCAGTCGATGAGCCAGCGGGACCGGCGGAGGACTCTTCGTGGTGATACAAGTCCATGTGGGTCGCGCCGTCGATGTTGAAGAGCTCGGTGGTCCCCCGGTCCTGGCGACGGCATCTTCGCTGAAGTGGCGTGCATCTGCGATGGTGCCAGCGATTATGAACAGCGGGGCGCGGTGCGATCCAGTCGATATTGCGGTACCGGTCGATTGAGCGAAGACGCCGAAGCGGAAGGTTCTCCACCTGGTCAACCGAATGTGACGTCCGAGCAGGCCGCAGCAGTCGGCATAGCTCTCGCCGGACATCATGCTCGTCGCTGCTACTCGCTTCGATCCACAGCACCGGTCGCATGCGCCCGCTGATCACCAGAGCCGCTAGATGCAGGGACAGGACCGGTCTATGGCAGAGCGCCCGCTCATCTTCAACTATCAAGCACCGGAACGTATTCGATCACGTTGGGGCACGAGCCTCGCTGGATCGTGGTCGGCGGTCGTAGTCAGGCGTCGGTGGCATTCGGTCGTGGTTCTGAAGGTTGCTTTTGCGATGCCGCGATCCAAGCGGCGATCTGTGCCCGCGATGTGAACTCTAGCTTGGTCAGCAGATTCTCGACGTGTCTCTCTGCAGTGCGCGGCGAGATCACCAGGCGGGCGGCGATCTCCCTGTTCGTCAGCCCTTCGGCTACCAGTTCGGCGACTTGCCTCTCGCGTTTGGTGAGTTTGCCGCCGCCAGCGTCTGCTGACGCAGGTGAGAAGTGTTCACCAAGCGCGTACGCGATCGCGGCGTCGAAACCGAGCGCGGCGCCTTCCCGCTGGGCTGCGGCGTAGGTCTGGCTGCTCATTGCCCGTCGGGCTCGGCGCTCGCACGCTTCTTGGTGGACCTGCAGGTCTGAAAACATTGCGGGCGGGGTCCCCACTGACTGGCCGATCTGCTCAGCAGCGGCTGTCAACACGACCGCACGCTCGGCATTTTCTGCCTCGGCGGCAATCCACGCCAGTGCTTGTAGGCACAGGCTCGTGTTCATGCGGTCTTTTGCAGTCCGGCTTACCTGCAAAGCCTGTGCAAGTAATCGAGTCGCCTGCGCGGGATCGCCCTGCAGCCACAACGCAGTAGCTAGCCAGTACAGTACGTACGACCGATATAACAACTCTCCGTGTTCCTCGGTGATCGCGAGCGCGCGCTCATAGTATTTGATCGCCCTTTCGCTGTCATGGCGCAGTTCATACGTGAGCCCTAAGGCGGTGACAGCCAAGACCTGGAAGAGGAGGTCGCCGCTTTGAGCGTACACATGGGCAGCCCCTTCGAAATACTGGGCTGCATCGGAGAAATTCCCGCTGAACAATGCGTGGGCTCCGTCGGCGAAATCGATGTGTGCGTGGGCTAGAGGGTCGGTTGTCTGCTCGACGAGCGCACGCCCGTCGCCCACGAGAACGGCCACGGCGGGAAGGTCGCCCTGCAGCCCTGCCATTTGACAGGCGGCGAAGAGCGCTGCGGCATATTCGACAGTGGCTTGCCCGGTTCGGCGTGTCAGGAGGCGGTCCATCCAGCGTCGCCCCTCGCTGAGCCAACCTTGGGTTACCCAGAACGGAAACAATGCGACGGCGATCCGGATTCCGGTTTCAGGGCTGCCGGACGCGCAGAATTCCAGCGCTTGCCGCAGGTTTGGTAGCTCCCGGCGAAACCTGGCGATCCATTCGAGCTCCCGGGGACTTATCCAGTCGGCGACGGCATCGATCGCCAGT
This sequence comes from Nocardia pseudovaccinii, assembly GCF_050942345.1. NCBI lineage: Bacteria > Bacillati > Actinomycetota > Actinomycetes > Mycobacteriales > Nocardiaceae > Nocardia > Nocardia pseudovaccinii. The sequence continues at coordinate 6,356,517 of NZ_CP192074.1, read as the reverse complement.
CGTTCATACCAGTCGCGGTGGCGGCGGCAAAGCTCGAGGTATTCACCGGCCTGCTGTGCCTTTTCCTTGCCGTAGTCGCGCACGGTGTCGAGCATTCTGAACCGCACTACGGTACCCGACTCCTCCCGTGCCAGGATAGATTTGTCGACCAGGTCGGTTACCGTGTTCAGGAACTCCTCTGCTGCAAGATCATCGCCACACACGTATTGGGCGGCCTCGAGTTCGAAGCTGCCGGTGAAGACCGACAGCTGGGCCCACACTTGTTGGCCCGTCGGTTCGCAAAGGTCGTAGCTCCAGTCGATACATATGCGCAGTGTCTGTTGCCGTGGCGGGGCGCTCCTACTGCCCCGCGTCAGTAATGCGAACCGATCGGTCAACCGCTGCAGTATCTGCTCGGGCGACATTACCCGCAACCAAGCCGTGGCCAGCTCGATCGGCAATGGCAACCCATCCAGCCGCCGACAAATCTGGGCGATGGTGACTTTGTTGTCTTCGGTGAGCTCGAACCCCACGACAGCCGTGGCAGCTCTTTCGGCGAACAATCTCATCGCGTCGTTATGGGTCAGGTTCCTCGGTCGATCGGGATCGGGGACAGCAAACGGATGAATCGGCAATACAGCCTCCCCAGCGACCCCGATCGGTTCGCGGCTTGTCGCGAGAATCCGCAACCCGGGACACGAGCGAAGCAGCGAATCGGCGAGCTCGGCGACTGCGGCCACCATGTGCTCGCAATTGTCCAGCACCAGCAGTAGTTCCCGATCGGCGAGGAATTCGACGAGGACCTCGTGCAAGGGGCGCTCCGACCGGTCCTGCAATCCCAGCGCGCCCGCAACGATACCCAGCAGCAGCGACTCGTCACGCAGTTCGCCCAGCACCACAAAAGCCACACCGTCGGCGAAGTCACGCCGCACGCCGGTGGCGACCCGCACCGCCAGCCGCGTCTTGCCGACGCCGCCGATCCCGGTCAAGGTCACTATTCGCGAAGTCGACAACGAGTTCGTTGCTGCGGTCAGTTCCGTGCGCCGGTTGACGAAACTGGTCAGTTCCAGTGGAATTCGCCCTGGCCGGGCTGAACCCGATGAAGTATCCGACGGTCGAAGGTCAGGCGATCCGGCCGGGACGGACTTCTCGGGCCCGGATGAAGTGGCCCCGTGCGCGGCTGCAGATGGAGGGTACAGAACCAACTCATCGACGGAGAAGCCATGGTGGAGTTGGGATGCCTGGAGTTGTTCACCCAGTTCTGCTGCGGACGGGCGGCTGCCCGGGGCGCTGGACATGGCGCGTTCGATCATGGTGCTGACGTCCTCGGGAATGCCCGGCCGCCGCAGGTCCGGGACCGGCTCGGAGGTGATCCTGAGGAATTGGGCCACCAACTGTTCACCGCTACGACGTTCAAAAGCGGCATGACCGGTGATCGCAGCGAACAACGTCGCGCCCAAGCTGTAGACATCCGCAGCAGGACTCGGTGGCTCGCCGGCGACCACCTCCGGAGCAGTGAAAGCCGGTGTACCTGTCACAATACCGGTGCCAGTAACAAACCCTCCCGCGACATGGGCGATTCCGAAATCCGCCAGCGTCGGCTCGTCATAGTCGGTGAAAAGTATGTTCGCGGGTTTGACGTCGCGATGGAGAACCCCGTAGCGATGTGCCGTCTCGAGAGCCCCTGCCATCTTTACCCCGAGCCGCAGCCCTTCCAGTAGTTCCAGCGGCCCGTTGCTGCGGATCCGTGCGTCGAGGGAGCCCTGTGGATAGTACGGCATGACGATATAGGGACGACCGTTGTCGGTGGCACCGGCATGAAGGACACTCACGATGTTGGGGTGTCCGGTCAACCTGCCCGCTGCCTGCTGCTCGCGGTAGAACCGCGCCCGATTGTCCTCATCGAGATCGGCGGTGAGGACCTTGACCGCCACAACGCGGTCGAGCGAACCCTGTTTGCAACGGTAGACAGTGCCGAACCCCCCGCGGCCGATCTCTTCAGCCTCATCGAACCCGGCGGCTGCCAGTTCCGCCACGACCGAACCGGACATGTCGCGTTGCGTTGCGAAGGGATCGATATCGGTCATTTACTCCTGCACCGATTCAAAGACCATGGCGAAACACCACTGCTCACCTCTCGATGATGTGTCCCCTCAGGATAGCCCCGGTTGAGGGATGGCCATTGCTTACGTTCGATCGTTCGGCACCGTTACTTACCGGCGCGCGGACCAGACTTTATACCTTGCCCCCGTCACCAGGGCTCACCGCCCGGTTGGTGGGACGTTGGTGGAGATCCAGGCTGTGGCCGTGATCGAATGACCGAGGTCACACGACGTTGTGTCTTCCGAGAGGATCAGAATTCGACGCGCTGCCTTCCATTGCACGCGGATTCCTTGTGCGGGGATCACCACAACTCCGAGCCGAGGCGTGCGGGCAGCGCAGTGAGTAGCGTCATTATCACAAGGGTGGTCGACTGGCAGGACACCGACGCAGCCGGGCAATACCACCGCAGCACTGTCATCAGGTGGAGGCAGCTGAGACCCGTCCTACTGGGACGCCTCGGGTTGCAGTGGTTGTTCGGCCGGATTCCACGGTCCGATACGAAGTCGACTACCTCGATAGGCTCTGGTTCGGTGAGACTGTCTCTGTCGAATGTCCTTCGGCGATATTGGGCGCACTTCGGTGCGCTATGACTTTCTGATCACCAGAGTGCCGGTGGGAGCCACGGTGCTGCTGTCGGACCCGCCGACGCCAGCGGTACTCGGTGTTCTTACCGCTGTCCATGCGCCCGATCCCGAGACCGGCTCGCAACCGTGATCGCCTTGTGTAGCAAGCCGCTCTGCGGGCGCGTGGCCGCTGCCCCATAGGGCTTGCAAAGACAATTTCTTCCGAACCGCGTTTCCGCGTATGTAGCTAGGCCTCGATGCGTAGCTTCGTGATCGGCGGAGGGGCGTGGGCCAGCACTTCTCCGCCTTGATTGACAGCTCGCACCGAACCACAAGATCGCCATCTGTATCGTGCTCTCCGACTGCAGCGAACAAGTCGATGACGAATCCCCGTTGGCAAGCAGTGCGATACCGGGCCGCTCATCGGTCGGCGGACCACGCTATTGCCGCGATGCGCAGCAGCGGGAAGGTGGAATAGTCGGCGGGGTCCAATTCGATGACTGCGCGGATGCGCCGCAGCCGGTAGTCCAGGGTTCGCGGATGTATCCCGAGATATCGAGCGGTTGTCCCGCGCCGAGCGTTGAGTGCGATCCAGGCGTACAGGGTTTCGGCCAGTTTGGGCTGGTTCTGTACGTCCAGTAAGAGTGCTTGTGCCTTGCGTAGGAGCGTTGGATCCGCGCTGAGGATGATTCTTTCGAAGAGAATCAACCTCGATTCGTAAACTCTGGGCGGATATCCTAGACGATGAATGCAGCGGATGCTTTCCTTGCATTCGGCAGTGGCTTTCGGGATATCAGATGCGGGCACCGGGGGGGAGACGGCCGCCCAGCATGGTTTATTCATTCGCTGTGCCGCCATGTCTCGCGCAATTTCCGCCGATCGGGCGTCCAGCGAATGCGGGTAGATCAGTACGAGGTCGTTGTCGGCCAATGACCAGTAGACGTCGGATTCCTTCAGGTCATCGGCGACGCGGAGCCAGATACTTCGGATGTACTCGGTTCGGTCTTCTTCGGTCCGCGTCGTGATTCGCAGGATTGAATACGAGGCTTCGAGATCTGACTCCGTGAGTGTGGGGTCGGTCGTATCGCCGCGTAACAAGGCATTTCCGGTCAGCATCCGTACAGGATGATCTCTGCCCAGTTCGAGCAGGCGGGTTCGAAATTCCGTTATCTTGACCTGGTTGAATACCGTCGCTGCGGGGCGGTTGTATGATGCGTACTCCATCAGCCCGGACACCATGTTTTCTGCTCCGTGTTCGAAGACATATCGCATCGTGGTCTTTATGGCGACGGTCGTGGATAAGCACAATTCGTGCTCGGCGAGGCCCGAATCCGCATAGATACTTGCCATTTCACGTACCGGTTCGGTATCCACTCGATCGAAGCTCCTGCTCAGCCGGAACTCTTCAACAATACTCGAGCCGAGTCGATGCATCAGTTGCTTGAAATGCAGGCGCTGTCGAGCAGAGAGCTCGTTATGTGCAGCGATGGTGTGATCGTTCGCGGTCATCGTCACGTCGCCGATATTCGAGAGATGTGATGTCAGGAACTCGACGAGCCGATCGGTCTCGTTGTCGGTCGTGATTCGATCCGCCATACAAAAAACCCATATCTTTCAGGCTGTTTCCTCAGCGGGTCAGCCGGTTGCGATGTACCTGTGGATCCAGGACCGAGAATCTATGTCGGTCCACAGGAGCAACCACCACACTGGTTCAATTATTTCCGTAAGCGGACCCATGTTCAATGTATTGTTGATTACATACCAACCGGTCGTATTTTTCGAAGCGCCGTCGGGCATTATGCTTATTGACACATTGCGCAATTCGCTGCCTCGGATCTAACTATTGTGAGCATTGCGCAGGTTTGAATGCCCGGCATAGGTTCGGTATCTGAGTCGTTTCAGATTCGGTGTGGCGGAAAAGTTTCCAGCAATTCTCCTGCTATTTTCAGAGGTCAGTGTGCGTGTGCGTGAAGGTTTAGCCGACGCCGTCCGCGATGCGGGTGTCGATGTCATATTCGGACTGATGGGCAGCGCTAATCAGAATTTGATGTGCGACCTGGGTTTCCGACACCGTATGCGAATCGTGCGTGGTCGACATGAGAGTGCCGTGGCGAGTATGGCCGACGGGTTCGCTCGCTTCAGTGGCCGGTTCGGGGTCGCGACGGTGACGGCAGGTCCTGGGCTGACCAACACGGGGACGGCGCTCGCCGTTGCGCGTGGGCACAGGTCGCCTGTGCTGGTGTTGGCGGGAGAGGTCGCCAGGGGAGACAAGCGCAATCCACAACAGTTGGACCAGTTACGGTTCGGCCACCTCGTTGCCGGCGGCTCGGGCCGGATATCCGACGCGGCGCAGTGGCGCGCTGAATGGGAGCGTGCGGTCACGATGCTGCGATCCGGCCGCCCGTATGTATTGAGCGTGCCGGTGGACGTGCAGGAGTCGCCGATTCCCGCGACCGCGACTCCACCAACGCGCGCAGAGCCGGATACGTTGCCGTCGGAAGCCGTTGCCGCAGCGGCGGTGTTGGCCGACGCCGAACAGATCGGCGTAGTCGCCGGCTCCGGAGCCCGCGCGGCCGCGCACGAATTACGTTGCTTCGCAGATCGATTCGGCGCCGTTTTGACCACTACCCTGCCAGCGGCCGGACTGTTCGCCGGGCATCGCCTCGATGCCGGAGTATGCGGGGGCATGGGCGACGGTCGGGCGTTGCGTGCCTTGGGCGAGTGCGACGTCGTGCTCGCCGTCGGAACGAGTTTGCACCCCATGGCGATATCCGGGTTCGCTGACTCCACGCGGGTGGTGCGCATCGATAGTGATCGATCCGTCGTCGCCGAGGTTCGCGACACGGAGATCGCTCTTCATGCGACGGCCGCCACCGGCGTCGCCGCTGTGCTCGCCCTCCTCGACGGTACTCCGGCCCGCACACCGTGTGCTGCCGTTGTCGACATAGTCGCGGACCGGCGCCCCATCGACGATCGGCCGTGGCACAACACCGAGAGCACTCTCGATCCGCGGTGTGCGTTGGAGGCCGTGCTCGGGCAGCTACCCCACAAACGTGCGGTGGTGATCGGTGGTGGACACGCCGCGGTCACGGCAGCTCAGCTCATACCACCGACAGGAGCCCGGGAATGGGGTTGCGTCTCTACCGATTTCGGTGCGATCGGGCAAGCCCTTCCGGTAGCGATCGGAGCCTGCGTGGCCCGGCCCGAGCTGCGTGTCTTCCATATCACCGGAGATGGCGAACTGATGATGAGCTTGGCCGAACTTGATTCGGCAGTGCGCCAGCGGTTGTCGCTGACCGTCGTCATCCTCAACGACGGTGGTTTCGCGCAGGAACGGCACAATCTTCGGCGCGCAGAGCTGCCGCTCGACTACGCCGATTACGAATCGCCCGACTTCTGCTCTCTTGCTGCGGCTTTCGGAGCCCGGTCCGTCCGGGTCGCTGGCCCGAACGATTTGCTCAGGCTGCGTTCCGCGCTCGGTCACTCGTCGGGAGTAGTCGTCATCGATGTCGCGGTGACCCCGGAATACTTGAATCCCGCGTCGCAGTCGATAGCGCACGCACTACATCGTGGTGCTGGAGAAGGTGCACAGCGATGACGGAAATTCCGACCTTACCGCTGTATCTGCACACGAACGAGTCGCCATACGGTCCACCCGATGGCGTGTGGGAGGCGGTATCCGACGAGGTCATGGCGAACTGCCACCGGTATCCCGATAGCGAGTGTCGGGATCTTCGTGCAGCCATCGCCCGCCACGTGGACCTGCCCGATGACATGGTCGCGGTGGGCAATGGGCTCGATGAGCTGATATTGCTCGCCGTACACGCCTACGCGGGGCACGGCGGCAACGTCGTGCTGACCGATTGCACCTTTCCGGGCTACGCCGCGTGCTCGGCATTGGTCGGCGCCAAGACCCGCATCGTCCAGTTGGAGAACTATCGCGTTGCTGCGTCGGCCATGGTCGAGGCCATCAGCGCGGGAACCGATCTGGCCTTCGTTTGCAACCCGCACAATCCGACCGGAACTCTCCTCACGCCGGACCAGATCCGTGACCTCATCGACGCGGCCGAGGCGACCGGTGCCGTTCTCGTCGTCGACGAGGCCTACATGGATTTCGTTGCAAACCAGTCCGCGATCGACGCGGTACGGGCAGGTCGGCAGGTGATCGTCTTGCGCACCTTTTCCAAGGCATGGTCCATGGCGGCACTGCGAATTGGTTACGCGGTCGGGCCGACGCGACTCATCGACAAGTTGTGGCAAGCGCGGCGTCCGTTGCCGTTCAGCGTGAACCCGATGGCGCAGCGAGCAGTTCCGATCGCGGTGCGAGATGAGAAGTTCATCGACACAGTCCGGCGGCAGACCGCTCGCGCGCGGGGACTGATGTTCTCTCGGCTGCACGAGGCGCGAGTGCGTTATCTGCCGTCGGTGACCAACTTTGTTATGGTTTCCACCGGTGATCGAAACAGTGCAGCGGTCACCGCTCGACTGGCCGACGAACACCGGATCTACGTTCGTGATCTCGCCGGGTTCGAGTTACCCGGATGGATCCGCGTCACGATCGGGACCCAGGCGCAAACCGAGTACACCTGCGCAGTCTTGGCGGCCGTGCTCACCTGAGTCGGCCACGGTCTTCCCTATACCGAGGGCGGGTGGACAGTGCTGCCCACTCGTCGCGCAAACCTTCGCACCCGAACTACTGAATCGGTGAATTATGTTCGAGCATAATCAATCTGACCACGTATCAAGTCGAATTGCGACGACATCGGTCGTCGAGGTCTCGGCATCGTTACCCGGCCGAGGTGAGACATCCATGGAGAGCGGCATTTTCCCGGAGACGGCGGATGTGTTGTTGATCGCCGGACCCACCGGATCGGGGAAGACCGAAGTAGCCATGGAGCTGGCCGATGCGATGCAGGCGCCGGTCGTGGTCGCCGATCGCATCCAATGCTATGTGGATCTGTCATCGACCAGCACGCGATTCGCCGACGCGGCGAACAGATTTCACCTGAGTGACCGAGTTGTCCCGGACGGTGACTACCGGCTGCCGAGGCCGCCTAATCGCTGTGGAACCACGTGCAGACACTGACCCGACACCACCAGCGCATTGTCATCGAGGGCGGCTCGATCTCGGTGCTGCGTAGTTTCGCGCGGCACAGAGACCAGTTCGCGTTCCGGTTCGCCGCACGCGTTCTTGACCTGCGCGATGAATCGACCTACCTCGATCGCCTCCGCGACCGGGCGCTGCGGATGCTCGGCAATGGAATGTTGGAGGAGTTCGCCGCGGCCTGGCAGCACACTGGGCACCGGCGATTCGTCGCCTCCATCAACGGATTCGAGGCGCTTGTGCAATGGTGCGAGCAGACCGAGACGGACCCGCGGGATCTGGTGGGCATCACCCCCGATGAACCCATGGCGGTCGAACTCGCTGAACGCATAGCCCAAGTCCACGCCGAGCACGGCCACGAACAGTACGCGGTATTCGCCCACCTGTTCGGCTGAGGATTCCCGCCGCCGTTCCATATCTGGAGTGATTCGCACAAATCTGAAACTCGCGGCCTACACCGACATCGAAGAGGGCGGCCCCTTCTCGTTCCGTCTTCGGCGGATAGGAGTCGAAGCCGTCCGTTGGACCGGTACCAGCTGCACCGAAATCGCGGAGTGGGCTGGAAATCTCGTTCATATCGAACAGGCGCGGCCGGGCGGCCGATCGGTGCCGGTGTTGCTACTGCATCGAATCCACGGCGTGCAGACCATCCCGATCGGCCACTGGATCATGCGGGTTCGCACCATGTCTATGACCCGCACACATTCGCTGTCAGCTACGTGCGAACTGACGCGGACGATAGCCATCGCCGTGGAATGGAGGGAAAACGGTGCGCGGGACCGCGCGCCGATATTCGGTATTCGGGTGTTGCTCGGTGAGCACATTCGATCCCGTACACCTGGCCTTGGCCCAGGAGGGCACCGAAATCGCGGACCGGAGTTGGCAATTGGTCTCTGGCGGCGGTCGCGTCGCCATGATGGGCGCTATCGCAACCGCGGAGCGAGCTGGCGGTACACACACGTTGGTGTAAGCCCGAGACACTTGGTGCACCGTGAGGTCGCCGACATCCACGCTCATGAAACACTCGTCACACAAACCATGCGAGAAGGCAAGCAGATCATGGCCGATCGCGCCGACGCCTTCCTGACCCTCCCCGGCCGCATGGCACTCTCGAGGAGTTCCTCGAGATCTGGACCAGCGTTGATCTCGGCGTGCATGACAAGCCCGTGGTCGTGCTCGATCCACACGGCCACGACCGCAGGCTCGTCGAATGGATCGCTGAACTACATTTGCGCGGGTTCGGCGGAAAAGCAGTGCTGGAGCGGATGACGGTAGCCACCGGCGTGCCTGATGCATTCGCGGCGTAGGGAACCCGCTCGCAATGGTGGATCACCATTCCACCAGCGGCAGATGATACGCGGTGGGTATTCCTGCAGCGCAGCGTAGTTGGGCTCGAGCGGATGGTCCCACCGGAGGTCGTGGCGGGTGGGTCGTCGATCTCGACGCCGAACTCCTCAGCTAGTCCACGTAGCCCGCCTGCCCATCCCTGGCCGACCGCCCGGAATTTCCATGCCCTGTTTCATCGGTAGAATTCGCCGCATTATCGCTGTCACAGCATCGGGCTGGTCGACCTCGAACAAGATCGGTGTGCTGTTCGTGTCCTGGACAGCAGCGTGAGATCGGAGACATCTCGGAACGATCCCCGGTCGACCGATCCAGAAAATGACGATTCGGGAAATGATGCCTTCGACATTAGTCAGGGCGACAGTGATTTTCGCGCGCCCCACCGCCGAATCGTCAAGCGATGCGGCACCAGTCGGATGTTTCGCAGCGTTGTAGAACACGAAGTCGTCGTTCGTCCGAATCTTTCCGGGTTCGGTCAGCAGCAGCGCTTGGGGGTCGACCTCGCACTGGGACCCCATTCGAGTGTCACGGTCACGGTCGACGCGGTAACTGGAGCGTTTCCGCCGCGTACGAGCTTCACGTTGTGCACACCGTTCCCGCGGGGCCCGCTGTTACGCGCTGCAGCGGCGTGTCTGCTTTGCCGATGGAGTCTTGCGTGTCGTCGCCCCCGGGTGCGTGTGGGCGATCGGTGGCGCACACATCGGCTACTTAGAATACGTTTACCTGACGCGGCTCGCCCACTGCGACACACTGGTCCTCGACGTGACTTTTCGCCGATACAAATGGATCTCGGCCGCGACAGTCGGCGTCGTAGTCCGCCGACCGACGACGTCGGGAGTTTACCGATGTCCGCCGCAGGCGGGCGAACGCCGCGGCGGACCAGGAATACGAGATCCGTTGTGGACGCGCGTGGTGGAGACGGTCTGGGGTCAGGCGGCGGCACGGCAGTGGTCGCTGCAGGCGCGTCCGCGGAAGCAGTGGACACTCACCCAGCCTTGCGGCGGTGGCAGGGGTGTGGTCGTAGTCCACGCCGTTGGCGAGGAAGGCGGGCAGTCGTCGTCGCGGATGTCGGCCTGGTTCGGGTGCGGACGATCATGTCGGCGTCGAAGTCGTCGCGGGTCCGTTCACCGGCACTGTCGCGTTGGGCGCGGATCGCTCGGCGACCTAGCGTAGTGCCGATCCCTGTGCTGAGGGCTCGTAGGGGCGGTCGGTTCCTGGGAGGAAGCGGGTGCGGATGTAGTTGGTGACGACCGGGTCCTCGTGCACCGGACGACGTTTCGTTGCGAATGCTCCCGGCAGATTCTTGGGAGGACACCCAGACGGTCACGATCTACAACTTCACGAACGGCACCGCCTACCTCCACACCAACTGCCGGTGAACCCACGACGAGAATGTCCATAGCAGACCGGTCTCGTGAGCCGTCACGCGAGACTGAGTAGCCAAGTCCTGGAGTCGGTTCGGTAGCCGGACCACAGGGTCCGCTGGTTCGAACACACCCTGTCCGGGGAGGGCGGCTCGGGTCACTATGGGTCCGTCGATCCGTGCCGACGCCGGGGGTTGTTGTCGGGTCGGCAGTGATCGGGGGAATCAACACCGAGACCGGGGAGATCCGATGGTTGAGCTTTTTCGTTTTATTCAGCAGGAGTTCGTCGTTCCAGACGGCGGCGACGCGGTGGATCTGACAACGAAGTCGGCGTTCCAGATCAAGCTGCGTGACCTGATCAAGACCGGACCGTACAGCGCGGTTCGCGTCGAGGCTGAGAAGTACATTGACGGTGTGGTGGCGGGATCGACCGCGACCCTCGTCGACCCGGGGCTGGCCCGCCTGGCCAAATACACCGACCTGCGGGTGAAATTGCTCGCGCTACCCGCCTCGGCGCAGGGGTTGACCGGTACGCCGCCACCCACCCTGTCCACCCGGGTGAGCAAGGCGATCAAGGATGTGTTCGCCCAGGAGCCCGCCGATCTCGTCGCCTCGCAGAAGTTCAAGGACGAGTTGGCGGTGTCGAGCGACGTACTGGTGGCCGTGAAGATCACCACCCGGTTCGACCGAGTGGATGCGCCGGCGATCACCGCGATGCGCCAGGTGGTGGCATTCATCGCCGATTTCGTGGCCGGTCGGGCTGATCCGCTGAGCGTCGACAGGATTCGCGCGCTGTTGGAGCGACCGGTGCGGATTCCCGAGGAGTTCTTTCCGCGCAAGGCCCCGGATCCACAGCTGGCCGCGGCACCCGCGCCCGATTCTCAGGTGATCCGCCGCGCGGCACTGGCGACCGAGCAGGCGGCCTTCCAGCAGGCTTACGACACTTTGATGGCGGCACGGCCGAGCCAGCTGGCCATTCATCGACCGTTGGTGGTCGAGGACCCTGTCGTGCACGCGACGCAGGACCAGGAGCAGGCGTTCGCCCGCGCAAGCGCGGTGCCCAGTGTCCTCGGCGTCGCTCCGGAGACTATCGAGTCTATGAATTCGGTTGTCCAGGAACATCTTCGGGTGGAACTGGGCGATGCCGCGACCGCTTCGGTACAGGACATTCTCGACGTCGTGAAGCGCCGCTGGCTGACCCTCGCGCGCGAAGTGGAACCGAGCAGGGTGCCCAAGCCCGCGCGGGTCTACCGGCTCGGCGCGAATCTATTCGCGATCGAAGATACCAGCCCGAACCTGTCCGTGATCGAAGAGCTCGGCTCGGGAACCGCAGCCACCGATCCGCCGCCGGATTTCAGTCATGCGATCACCCGTCCGGTCGGTGTCGGTGATCTGCAGGTTGTCCGCCAGGAGCTCATCGGCTATGTGCCCGCGGACATTTCGCACATCGAGAACGTGCTGCCCGGTGAGCTGCTGCGCAAGACGACCAAGCGCGAGGAGACCTCGGAGCTGACTCTCACCTCGGAAACCGAGACGGTGCAGAGCAACGAGCGCGACGGTCAGACCACAGACCGCAACGAGCTGGCGACCGAGGCGCAGCAGGAGGCGGGCCAGCAGAGCTCGACCACGCAGGATCAGACCTCCACGAGCAACTACGGCAGGCTGGTCGAGAACAGCAAGACCGATTACGCGCGCAGTGTCACCGACCGGGCCGTCAACAAACTCACTCAGTCGGTGAAACAGCAACGGGTGCAGCGGGAAAAGAAGGTGTACACCGAGGAGACGGTGCACCAGCTGGACAACAGCCACGGCATCAGCCCGCTGCGCGGCATTTACCAGTGGGTCGACAAGAAGTACAAGACCAAGGTGTTCAACTACGGCAAGCGGCTGCTGTACGACGTAGTTGTCCCCGAGCCCGCTGCTTTTCTGATCCAGTCGCTCGAGTCGGCCGCGCAGCCGGAGAACTTCCAGCTGACTCGGCCGGCCGTGCCGACCATCACACCCGGCGAGCTGAATGCGGGGAACTATCTGGAGTGGGCCACCCGGTACGGGGTGACCGGGGCGGTGACGCCACCGCCGGCGGAATTCGTGCAGACCGTCGCGGAGACCCAAACCGCCGAGCCAGGCAAGGCGATGGACGGTCACTACGGCACCGGCAGTCCCGATTTCGCCCAGTACTACACGGCTTTCAAAATCCGGGTGCCCGAGAACTACACGGCAATCAGTGGTTACGTACAACATACGAACCACCACTTCGCGCTCCCCGAGACCGATTACCCGTACTTCGAGTTCTATATCGGAGAGGACACTTTCGTTCAATTCCGCAAGGGCTCGCCGATCAACCAGTCGTTTTCGTTGAAGGGGGAGACCGGTGACCTTCCGGTCACGATGAACACCTATCCGCGGGTGCTCCAGTTCAACTTCGCCATCGGCGTCAACTGCAGGCGCACCGACAAGCTGCTGGAGAAGTGGCAGCTGGATACGCACGCGAAAATCGTTGCGGGATACCAGCGACAGTACACCGAGTACCTGGATCAGCTCGGCAAGTACCAGACCGCCGTGCGCACCCAGATGAGCCTTGCGACCGCGTTCGCGCACGATTCGACGACCGAGCGTCAGGAGTTGAAGAAGGCTTTCATCCACTTGCTGATGAGCGAGCACTTCGGCGATGTGTACTACCCCGCACCTGATCCCGGGCAGTTCCCGCCGGATCCGCGATATGTCAAGCAGTGGGGTGCGGTGGTCGCCTTCTTCGAGCGGGCCTTCGAATGGGAGCACCTCATGTACATCTTCTACCCGTACTTCTGGGGCCGGCGGGATCAGTGGTCCGAGCTGGTGTTGATCCAGGACATCGATCCGCAGTTCGAGGCCTTCCTGAAGGCGGGCGCCGCGCGCGTGGTGCTGCCGGTGCGGCCCGGTTTCGAGGCGGCGCTCGCACACTTCCACGAAACCGGCGACGTGTGGATGGGTGAGGAGATCCCGGACATGTTCAGCGACCGGTACGTCTCCATCATCGCGGAGATCAAGGCTCGCAACGCCGCCGCGGATGCCGAGGTGTGCGTCGCCGAATGGGAGGTCCGCCTGCCGACGACGCTGGTCATGTTGAAGGAAGACGCGCAACTGCCGCAGTGGTCGCCCGCTGCGTGCCTGCCCGGCGACAGCAACAACTGAGAACGGGGGACCGGGGGCAATGGCCGACGAAAAGAAAGATCTGCGTGCCGAACTGGAGAAGCGGCGCCGCTGGTTCTTCGAAACCCAGCTGCGCAGGCTCAACCTCCAGACCTTCCGTGGGATCACCAGTAACAAGACCGGTCCGGAGGACCTTGCGCTGCTGAATCTGTTCACCGCGTCGCCGTTGCCCGTATCCGTGCCCAATCGACCGGGTGCGCAACCACATCCGCGCGGGCGCGTCTATCTGGACAGCGAGCGGCCGGTCTGGGACGACGACGAGCTGATGCGGCGCAACGCGTTCGCGGGCGTGCTGATCGGCAAGAACGTCGACTGGCTCGGTTACCGGGATCCGCACCGCTTGAAGGAGCGAATCGCCGGGCTCGTAACGGTTTCTGAACCGGACGTGTTCGCCTCGACCCGGGAGAAGGACGCGCTGGCCGAGTACCGGCGCAAACCGGCCACTCTGACGCCCGAGCCGCCGGCGGCGGTGCCCGAACCGGTGGATCCGTTGAAGAACGATCCACTACCCAAGGAGGTGGAGGACTTCTTCACCGATGGCCGCGGGCAGGCGATGAGCCGTGCGTTCCTCGCGCAGGCCAAGCCGTGGTTGATCCCCGAGCTGTACCACCCGGCCCATCGTGACCCGGCGAACCATGACAACTCGAAGGGCGCCGAGTGGCTCGCCGATCTGGAGAAGTTCCTCAGCGACTTCGAGACCGAGCTGCGGCTGGTTAACGGCGAAAGCGCCGCGCCGACCCTGTTTCCGCCCGACACTCCCGTCGGCTACAGCCTGTACCGGCAGCTGATCCAGGACGGGTTGCGCCGCTCGACGGCGGGCGATGCCGCGAACGCTGTGCAGGCCCGATTCCTGCACAGCTACACCGTCTTGGACGACAAGCGCGTCCCGCGGCCGCGCTATCTGTATGGAATCCAGATCGGCACAACGGGATTCGAGCTCGATAGCGTCGAGAAGTTCCCGTATTCGGAGATGACGAAGTACTGGCTGCGCTGCTTCGCGCATCCAGTGAAGGAGGTGATCGCCAGCAAACCGGACTCGGATATGGGTCTTGTGCACCTCATGCGGACCGTGTATCTGTTCGGGACCATCCCGAACAAGGTGGCCTCGGCCGACGAGCTGCGGCGGTGGCGGCAGCGAGTGAAACCGGACTCGACCTTCGACACATTCTTCGCCAACCGTCGCGCCGAGGAGGACTTCCAGAAGAGCCCCGACCTGACGACACGGCTCAATGCCGCCCAGCAGAAGCTTCGCATCATCCTCGAGGAGAGCGCCGCCGATCTGGGCAGCGCGGCGGTCACCTTCTCTCCCATCGCCCAGGAGGCGCTGCGAAAAGCCGTCCACGGCTACAAGTTCTGGCTCGACGAGCCGCTGCGGGCGACCGAGAACCAGGCCTTTCAGAAGGTTCGCGGCGACCTGGGCTACGACAGCACCGCCGAAATGGAGTACTGGTCGGAGAACCACTACATCATGTTCGCCTCGTCGGAGTATCTGGCCGGACAGTTGTGGGAGGACGACGACTTCCAGCCCGGTGCGCTCTACACCTCGTTTCCGGACACCGAGTTCGGCCTGCTGACCGGCACACAGCGCAGGGAACGCGGCAAGGCCAGGGTGCTGCGCTGGCTCAACCACCGACTCCTGTTCGGCTGGACCGAATTCAACTCCTCGGGCTACTACCGCGAGCATCTGTGGTCACTGCTGAACCTGGTGGACTTCGCCTTGGACTCCGATGTGCGGATGAAGGCGACGATGGCCGTCGATCTGCTGCTGTTCGACGTCGTGCGTTTCTCGCACCGCGGGTCGATGGGAGCGCCGGGCGGACGCAGCCAGTTCAAGTCGAAGGCCTCCGGATTCGACAATGCGCTCGGCGACGCCAGTGAGATCCTGTTCGGCGAGCGCGGATTGTTCGACGATTCCGATTCCGAGATCGGAGCTGCGCTGGCCACTTCGACCTACCAGGTACCCGACGTACTGCTCGAAATTGCCGCGCATCCACCGAAAGCGGGATTCATCGACCGCTCGCGGGTGTCGATCACCTTTGCCGAGGCACACAGGTACGGTCTGTGGTTCTCCCAGCAGTCCGACGAGATCGATTCCTACCGTGCGGGATACGCGCCAAAACTGGCCCGACACGCAGCGTTTCTCGGTGAGATGTATCGGGACATCGAACGCACCCACACCCGCGACGACACGGTTGCTTATACCGCCCACGACGACAGTGTCGTGTTCTGGTGGAGCGCATCGGGTTTCCTCAACAAGCAGGTGGTGACGGGGACCTTGGAGCGGGTCGACAAGTTCGGCCTGCACGACTGCGAGGTGTTCAAGAAGCTCGCTACACTGGTCGGCACCACACTGCCGAAGGTCAAGGGGGCCGGGCTGCTCGGCGTGGTCGGCGGCATTGTCGGCGGCGTCTATGGGGCCATCGCCGGTGCGGTGCTCGGCACCGTTCTCGACATCTCGGATGCGGAGGACATCGCCGACGATCTGTCCATCTTCGTCGAGGGCTCGACGCGCACCCGCGCCAATATCCTCACCTATCGCAATCCCGACATCATGCTGGCGAGCATCCAGAACTTCCGAGTCGGGCAGATGAACATCCAATCGAATGTCAACCAGGCGACGGTGAACGGCGCGCTCAACGTCTTCACCACATCCGGGCTGGTGAACCTGGATGTCTCGCCCGTGCTCGCGGGGCTGACGGGCGCCTTCCTCGGCAACGCGCTCGCGGGTCCCCCTGGAGCGGTGATCGGCGGTATCGCCGCGATCGTCGGGAACGAACAGGCGGTCACCGGGACCAGCCCGTTCGGTAGTGGCGCGGACGGGTTGGATTGGTGGACAGGGTATTTCGCGCTGCCCATGGTCGCGCAATACGGCCCGGCCGCGATCATCGCCTACGACTTCCATGCCGTGCAGAACGATCTCGCCGACTGCGGATCACATGTCTTCTTCCCCAAGAGCGGCTTCGACCGCACCGATGAGCTGCGCAGCTCGGCCTACGACGACGCCAACTCCGCACTGTTCGAAAACTTCGACGTATTCCATTACGGACCGAAGGGTTTCTGGGTGTTCGGCAAATACACGCACGCGGATCCCGGTGTGCCGGTTGCCGATCGGGGCGAGGCATACATCGGTGTGTTCTCCAATCAGCACCCGACCTGGCTGAGCCTGCAGGAGGACGAGGTCGACGTCTACAACAAGGCGGTGGCGAAGGAGGGCAAGGACAAGATCGGCGCGCTCGTGCTGCAGATCGCGCAAGAGAAGGACGCGACCAAGCGGACCGAACTGGCCAAGGCGCTGGCGGATCTGCAGCGGCTCTGGCCGGACCCGTTGCCGCAGGACTACTTCGCCGATCGCGATTGGCACCACGACGGCAAGAACATCTGGATCATCCAGGTGGGTAACAAGGCCGAATACGGTGACTACGAGACGTTCAAACAGCGGGTCAGCAGCGCGCGCGTGCATCTGGACGACTCCGGCGACATGGAATGCAACTACCACGTTCCGCTGCCCGGCGGCGGCAGTCGAGTGCTTGCCTTGAAATACGGTGACGGCGGCGAATTCCATTGGGCCGATGAGCCGTTGCAGACCGACCACTATCCGCGCTTCGAGAACCCGTTCGTGCGTGGCGGCCGGGTGGAGTGGGGCCAGCGGTCCTACGTGATCGAATACAACGGCAAATCGCTGCTGCACGACCTGCGCGACTTCCGCATTCCCGAACGCGCCGAGAAGTTCTCGGTCGGCGACCCCGACGCGGTGCTCGGCCTGGTGATCTTCATCCGCACCAAGGACGAGGATATGGACGAGAAGACGCTGGGCACCGCGACGGTGCGGATCGGCTGCACGACGGTAGCCGACGATCAGATCATCGCCGTCGGCCCAGTCGATGACGACACCACACACGATACCGAGTGGATATTCTTCGACACCCGCGCCGTGGCGGCACCAGATATGACAATCGACGTGCGGCACAAGGCATTCAGCGACGGTGACAACGAGGCCGACTGGAACATGGGCTTCCGGCTACAGGCGCTGATGGGCGATTTCACGCTGTGCGACTGCACTCTGAACTGGGACTCCTCGGACTTCGATGAGGACAGGCGCAGCACCGGCCCGCTTCCGTTCGCGATCCGCACCGACCGTTGGCGGCCCTGGGAAGCGGTGCCGCACAGCGGGATTCTCGGACAAACCGTGCTGGCCATCCAGGCCTCGACTGATCAGCGGTACTACGACCACAGTGAATTGCTGATCACCACACCGCAACAGGTGCGGCATCGCCGACTCGACCCGTGCTCGGCCACTGAATCGCCGGTGCTGGACATACCCGGTGGGCCCGCGTTCACGGCGGAGTGCGCGGTCCGCGCGGTATCCCGTTATCCGGGCCATCTCGTCGCGGGCGCGCTCGATGCCGGCCGGTTCTACCTCAGTGCCCTCGACCGGAACGGCACCTGGACGCACTGGGCGCAGGAGCGGCCCGATTTCGGTGGCGAGATCCCCTTGGCCACGGCCGCAACGTTTTTCGCCGGCCCGTCCTATGCGTCGTTCGACGGCATCGAACTGGTGGTCCCCGGTGCGGACGGACATCTCTACGCGCACTTCGATCGCCACCTCACACCGTCGTTCACCGTCCCGAGCGGGTCGGGTTTGCTCGGATGGGCCAAACTGATCGTCGACAAGTTCACGCTGCGCGCGGACGGCGACATCGTGCTCACCGCGGACCGACTGTTCGCCTTGGACACCGCGGGCGGGCTGTGGACCTCACCGATGCTGCGCTCCACCCTGCTTCCGCCGAGCCCGAACTGGACGAAACTCACCGAGGGCCAACAGATCCAGACCTACACCGTAACCACCGACGGGGACAACACCCGGATCGTGGCGACCTCGGTGGACGGGCAGGTGTTGGATGCCACCGTGAACGGGGACAAGGTCATGGACTGGACCATCCTCACCCCGCCCGGCGGTAAGACGCTGCCTACGGGCACGGGCGTCGCCTGCGCGGCGACCGAGGAGGGGCGCATCGATCTGATCGCCGTCACGGCCGACGGTGAGGTGGTCACCGCCGTGTGGAAGGCTCCGACCGGCTGGTCGGGCTGGACCCCGATCCCTCAGGACGCGTTGCGTTTTCGCGCCGCACCAGGCACCCCACTGCTGGTGCAGCGGGTGCGCAGGCAGCTGGAGGTGCTGGTGCGGACCGACCGAGGCGAGTTGGTACGGGCCTGGTGGTCCTGACGTCACCGCGCCCGCAATGCCACCAACACTGCGCGGGCTGCCGGCGAAATTGCCAGTGGAATGTGGTGGTCGCGCCTGCCCGACCATCACATCTGCATATCCAAAGGGGCGGGCACCCAAGATTCACCTGGATGCCTGCCCCCAGCACAGTCAGAGCGATATGACTCCTCGCGATCTGAGCAGCCTGGTGAGGTTGGTACTCACCAGGCCCGCCGCCCGCAGTACTGCTTCGGCCATAACCGGGATCCGCTGGAGTTCGGTCACAGTCGCCGCCAGCGCCGCGACGATCTCGCCCGCGGGGCCGCGCACCGGTGCGGCGACGCAGGCGAGTCCGAAACGGCTCAGATCGGTGTCGTAGGCGAGGTTCTTTTCTTTGGTCACGGCGAGTCGGCGATTCCACTCGTGCGGCGAAATGCCATCCGGTGGTGTCGGGTTCGGGTGGCCGATGGCCAAGACCTGTTCGGCGGCGGTGCCCGGTGGCAGCAGTACCCCGGCACGTAGTGGAAAGATTTCATCGATTTCGCGCCCGATGCCGCCGATGAGCATGGTGTGTCCTCGGTCGGTCACCGCGAGGCTGAAGCCACCACGATCGGACGCCGTCGTCAGTTGGCCGAGCGGATGTGCCGATGCCGCCCGCAGCAGCCGCGCGGGTTGCCAAGTTTGCCCGAGCCGGAAGACTCGGGGGCCGATCTGATAGCGGCCGCTGAGCCGCTGTACGGCCCCTTCCGCGACCAACTGGTCGAGCAGCCGGTAGGCCGTTGCCTTGGGTAGTCCCGCGGCCGACGACAGTTGGGTCAAACCCATCTCATCGCCGCGCGCGAGGACCTCGAGCAGGGCGAAGGCCCCCTCGAGGACGCCGCGGCCCCCCAAGGCCGTCTTGTCGATCGTCGCTTCGTTCACTGTCTGTCCTCCCGTGCAGATAACGCAACGAACCGAGCACCATGCGTCTTATCGCTCGTGGTCCGGCGAATGGAACGCCCGGTTCGCTCATCCGACCGGTGACTACTGCGGGGCGGCGGATCGGCTCCACCATTGATCCATCGCGCCGAACTGGCGCCGGGGGTTGCTCTTACAAGCGAGAAGTCTCCGGCTCTCGCGTCTCGCCCGCGCTTCATCGACGTCTCACGGCGCCGAAGCGGGGTGACCGGCGGTGCGACGGCTCGGGGGAAGTTTCGGCAACGAAATCGAGGGAGATCAGATGGTCGACAGCCTTTTTGCTGATGTGTCATATTTTCAGGCGCCGGTGGATGATTCCTATCCATACGCAATCCTGAGCTTCCGGTCGAACGACGGCACGTTCCGTGATCCGAACTTCGCCGCGAACTACGAATGGGCTTGCCGGGCGGTCGAATCCGGTCGTTTGGCGTGTTTCGTCGTGTACTTCTACTGGCGGCCGAACTGGCTCGACACGGTGTGCACGCACCGGGAGATGATCGAGCAGGCCGGTGGTCCGCATCGGCGGATGATCACGATGATCGACGTCGAATCCGGTGGCAATCCCGGCGGCGATCAATCCGACGGCATCAACCGCGCGTACTGGAATATCGCCGACTGGCTGGGGGATACGCGCCGGGTCGTCGGCTACGCCAACCACGGAGATTTCCACGGCATGTGGCCCGACCGTCCCGACGGGTTGCGGGTGATCGGCGCGGGTTACGGCCGCAACCCGAATCTGCCCGGTCAGATCGCCCATCAATACACCGACGGCCAGGGCTTCGGCGGTGGCCTGCCCGAGGGCTGCCCACCGTTCGGGGATTGCGACATGAACGCCGCCAACGGCATGTCGCCGCAGGATTTCGCCGCGGCGTGCGGCGTGGGAATAGAGGAGGAATTCATGTCCGCATTGACCGAGGCCGAACAGCGCGAACTGCTGGAGAAGACCCGGGAGATCTGGATCCAGCTGCGTGGACCGGAGGGTAAAGGCTGGCCGCAGTTGGGGCGGGACGCGCACGGCGCGAACCGCACTCCGGTCGATGCCCTCGCGGCGGTCGAGGACGCGCTGGAGCGCCCGCGGAAGTAGTCGCCATCCCCAGTAAAGACGACCAACTGTGTCCCAGCCGGTGCAGTAATCCTGGATTCGGAGCCCGATCATCGACTCGATACGGGGCTCCGGGTCCGCCGCTGTGCCCTCACTGTCCCTGCGCAAGGCTGGTGGCGCGGTTCACGGGATGGGGAGAAGTTCTAGACCAACCCGATCACACGGCACGCACCTCACAGACCGAGCACGCCGAGGATACCCACCACGTGCCTGCCGATCCGAGTCGGTTGCAGCGGACGGAATGGGTCACCGACCCGCTCAGTACCGTCGAGGCCCGCGCGTCAGCGCATCCCCTGAAGACCGGTGACGACCGAACCTGGTGGTATGGGCCGCTGAAATGGGGAGATCGCTAAGGTTGTTCGGCGGGAGCGGCGTGAAAATGTTTTGAAGGGCGGCTCGATTCCCCTCGCCGTGTACAGCGAATTTCGCAGACCCGCCGGGCGCCGGATACGTTGGTATCCGTCAATCACTGAACGATCGGTTGGTAGGCGCGAATACCCCTGAATGAGCCCCGAACCGTCGCAGACCGGTCCGGGGCTCATTCGGACTCTGTGGACGGGCAGGCGGCGGCTCTCATGATGCTTGTGTCCCAGCTCAGGGGATGTGGCGAACGAGTAGTTCGGTGACCTGGGGTTCGCCAGTTTGGATGAGTCTGTCGTATTGGCTTATGGCTCAGTGAATCTGGCGAGTGCGGAAATGAGGCTGGCTGGTTCGGCTTGGAGGGTGGCGAGGTCATCGAGCCAGGTGCGGAGGGGGTGGCCGGGCGGTGGCTGGTAGTGGCGGTCGCTGAGCAGGATTCGGCCGGCCTCGGCGAAGAAGGCGCCGCCGAGTCGATGGTCGAGGGCGACGTCGCGCCAGTAGGGGGAGGTGAGCAGGGTGGTGATCGTGACGAGCCGCGGGTAGATGGCTGCCTGGTATTTCGGGTCCTCGGGTGAGCCGGTTTTGCCCAGGTGGCTGGGGTCGAGGGTTGCGCCGACGGTGTCGGAAAGTTGTGGGGTGCGGGTCCAGATCCGGCGCGCGTAGGTGAAAGCGTGCGCGGTGATCGATGTCCCCCGCCGTCGGGCGAGACGTCGGTGCCGGGTCTGGGCGGCGATCACGTTGGCCGCCGCACTGATGTCGACGAATGTGCGGGGCTGGTGGTGGCGGGCGGGTTGGTGGCCGATCCAGAGGAGATGTTTCGGGCAGGTGCGGACGTGGTGGGGGTAGTAGCGGGTGACCGGTCCGCCGCGGTGGCGGCTGGTGCAGCGGGGGCAGGCGGGCATCGGCTGGCGGCGGAACAGGGTCGCGGTCGTGTGCCGGTGGTCGAGTTCGGGTAGCGCGCGAGCCAATTCGGTTGGCGGGTAGCCGGTGACGATGGAGAGCCCGTTGAGGTTGTTCGGGCTAATGGTGTCGATCGGCAGGGTGGGGTCGAAGTCGAGGTGGTGTTTGAGGTCCTCGGGGTGGACGCGATTGGTGGCGCTCAGCCGCCGCAGGTAGGACTCGAGGGTTTCGTGGAGCGCGGGAGGAATGGGGATCGGGAGTAGCCGGGGCCGTGGTGTCATGCGATGCCGCGATGGTGCTTGGCGTCTTTTCGATCGGCCGGTCGGGTTCGGTGTTGGGCTGCGCGGTCGAGCGCGATGGCGTCGAGGTGGGCTTTGGTGATTTTCTCGGTGCCGTCGAGGATGGCGTCGACGGCGGCCCCGCGGATTAGGTGGGACAGGCTGCCGAGCATCCCGCCGGTGCGCTGGTAGAGGTATTCACCGTGTCGGGCAAGGGTTCCGGGTTTGTGCCGGTGCAGGCGCAGCGCTTGTTCGAGGGTAGCGACCACGGCCCTCCATTGTTCGCGTTGGCTGGTGGTGCCATAGGCGAAGGGGTATGTGGTGATGCTGGTGAAGCGGCTGGCGATCTGGCTGCCGCGGACACCGGAGAACAGGCCGGCGTGTTCGAGGTCGATACCCGCGTAGACGAATGTCGCCCGGATGCGTTCGGAGAAGTATTTCAGTTGATCGGAAACCTCTGCGCCGGAGCGGGTTTGGAGAGAGATATTGTGGATTTCGTCGACGATAACCAGGTCGCAGCCGACGTCGCAGAGCACCCCGCAGACCGCGTCGGTGACGTCGGTGAGGTTGGCGCGGCTGGTGATGGGCAGGCCGAGGAACCGGGCGAACTCGACAGCGACCATGCGCGGGGTCGCCGCGGGCGGGAGGGTGATGTAGAGGACCGGGATGCGTGAACCGGGCACTGGATTGCGCAGGCGGACACCGAGTTCGTGGGTGCGGCCGAGTTGGGTGATCGCGGTGGTCTTGCCGGTGCCGGCGGCGCCGGTGACGATCAACCCGCGGCGGGCGGAGATCTGGCGGCGGTTCAGGATCAGTAGTCGCCGAACGGTTTTGACGACTTCCTGGATCGTCGGGGTGTTCACCACGATCAGGTCGCTGTGATAGTCCAGCCGGGCATCGTCATAGGTGGCTCGCTGCGATAGGTCCAGATCCGGCCAGTCCTCGCGTAATTCGGGTGCGCTGCGGTTGCGCGCGACCCAGTCCGACCAGCCTTCCTTGGTAGTGAGCGGTTCGTCCGGTGGCGGTTCGGCGGTGTCGGTCACGGCCATCTCTCGGCTTCGGCGGCGGCATCGAAGACGCCGAACGGGATCACCGTGGCGAGGTCGCCGGAATCGTCGCTGCCGTCGTCGAAGTCGTCGTCGGTGTCGGGCTCGGTCACCGCAGCTGTATCGACCGGTGGGTGCGCGATGGCCGCGCGGGTGCGGGCAGCGACCTTGCCGTCGATGGCGTTCGGTGTCGCCGCGACGGGCCCGGTGCCGGCGCGGTCGAGCAGGTCGGCCAATGCCCGCGCGGTCGCGGTCTCGGCGGGTTCGGTGCTGGGCGAGGCGGCGGCGAGGCGGCGGGCGTGGCGCCAGGTGAAGTCCGCGAACGGCGCGGTCACCATCGGCAGGTGTGTCCAGGCCGCGCGGATCCAGCCGCCGTGGTGGTGGTTTCGGACGAATACTTGGGTCAAGTCGTAGGGGTCGTAGCGGATCTCCCAGGCGCCGTTGCGGGTGTTCACCCCGGAATGTAGGCGGCGGTAGGGGTTCAGGGCGCGGTCGTCGTAGGTGCGTCGGTCCAGGCGGATGCCGTAGTCGTTGATGGTGCGCCATTGGCAGGGCAGCAGTTCCAGATAATCCTCGCCGGTGAGCATCAGCGGCAGATATCCGGCGGCGCTGACCAGCAGCGAATACATCTCGTTCGGTGACACCGCCCGACCGCTGTCGGGGCTTGGCAGGCCCTCGTGGGGGCGGCGCTGCCAGTGAATCACCCACTCGTCGAACAGCTCCTGCAGCTGCGCCAGCGACCACACCGCCTCGGATTCGACGGTTGCGCCGCGGCGGGTGACGTCGCGGCCGACGTAGCCGCAAATGTATTGGCAGAACAGGGTATTGATGGACTGGAAGGTCCGTTCGATCACGCTGTTGGACCGAGTCGTCGAATGCACCCGATGCCCCTGATACGCGACGTGTTGTGCGTGTAACCCATCCCTTCCATCCGTGGTGCGGGCGGGAGTTCGAGTTCGTTGCGCTGCGCAACAACTGGGGCGAGGACCGGGTGTGCTTCCACGACGAGCGCGGCGAGTTGAAGTCCCTGCCCACTGCCTGGACCGACGCGGCCGAGCCGGACCCGTTCGTGATCATGGCGGCGGGCCGCTGCGCGTTCCGGGTCGGCGATCTACTCGCCCTCGCCGTCATGATCTCCCAGCTGCACTCGGCGTGATCGGCCTGTCAATCAGACTACGCCGCGAGTGTCAGGAAGATTATGCCGAGAGGTTGGATAGCGTCCGATACATTCTGAGATGGCAGGCAGTAATTCCTTGATATGACTGGACTTTCGTAGTGCTTCTCGGCTAGCTTCCTTGATCGTGTTGACAGAATCCTATTGACACATGGAAGGGTGGAGGTTGGCGTGGCCAAGCGGCGTGAGGATCAGAAGGCGCGGGCGTTGCGGGAGTCGCGGACGCTGAACCCGCGCCCGGAGGTAGTGTCCGACGAGCGGTTCGCGTCCTCGGAGTTCTTCGACGCGCGGGACATGGTGCAGGTCAAGTACGAGATGGTGCGCCGCGTCGAGGTCGATGGCGTGCCGGTCGCCCGCGCGGCGGCGGCGTTCGGGTTGTCCCGCCAGACCTTCTACCAGGCCGCTGCCGCGCTGGCCGAGGGCGGCCCGGCCGCCTTGGTGCCCGGCAAGCCCGGCCCGAAAGGGCCGCGCAAGCTCACCGCCGAGGTCATCGACCACTTGGAGGAGCTGCTGGCCACCGACCCTGCCAGACGGCCTGGCGAACTGGCCGAGCGGATCGAGCAGCGGTTCGGAATCCGGGTGCACCCGCGGTCGGTCGAGCGGGCGCTCGAGCGCCGCCGCACCGAATTCGAGGAGGGACCCAAAAGCGGCCCCTGAACCCGCGCGGGGCGAGGGCGCCGCGGAACGATACGAGCGGCTGCGGCGGGCCGTGTTGTCCGGTCGGCCCGGTGGGCACCGGCTGGGTTGGGGTGTGCTGGCCGGGCGCGGCATGGCCGCCTGGCTCACCACGCAACAGCAGATCCTCGTTGCCCCGCAACATAATTCGCGAGATATCCCTGTCAGGCAAGCGATCGTGCCATCAGGCCGGACCGATGAGTTGGTTCGGGTGATGGCCGGCATGGCGCTGGCTTGCCTGCGCGCACCACACGATCAAGGAGCAGTTGATGCACACCCTCGCCGCGAACGCGGCAGGCAAGGTCGGCCACGAGCACCTGCGGCGTGACGCCTACCTCTATGTTCGCCAGTCCAGCCTCAAGCAAGTGCTGACCAACACCGAGTCCGCCACCCGGCAATACGCGTTGCGCGGCCGGGCAGTGGCCCTGGGCTGGGCCGAGTCGCAGATCATTGTCATCGACACCGACCAGGGCCAGTCCGGGGCCTCGGCTGCCGACCGGGAAGGCTTCCAGCGCCTCGTCGCCGAGGTCGGTATGGGCAGAGCGGGGATCGTGCTGGGCCTGGAGGTGTCCCGGCTGGCCCGCAACAACACCGACTGGCACCGGTTGCTGGAGATCTGCGCCCTGACCGGCACCCTGATCTGCGACGAGGACGGCCTCTACGACCCCGCCGACTTCAACGACCGGCTGCTGCTCGGCTTGAAAGGCACGATGTCCGAGGCCGAACTGCACTTTCTCAAAGCGCGGCTGCGGGGCGGTCAACTATCCAAGGCCCGACGCGGTGAGCTGGTCATGCCGCTGCCGGTCGGCCTGGTCCGCGACGGCACCGGCACAGTCACCCTCGATCCCGACGCCAGCGTCCAAGGCGCGGTGGCGCGGGTGTTCGACACCTTCGACGCGACCGGGTCCGCCCTGGCCGTGGTCAAGGCATTCGCCGCCGACGAACTGTTGTTCCCCCGCCGCCTGGCCACCGGGCCGCGCAAGGGCGAGCTGTCCTGGGGCGAGCTCGAGCACTCCCGGGTGCTGCAGGTGCTGCACAACCCCCGTTACGCCGGCGCGTTCTTTTACGGCCGCCACGCCCACGCGCGCAAGCCCGGCGGCGGGCAGAGCACCCGCGTGCTCCCACGCGAGGAATGGACCGTGCTGATCACCGACGCCCACGTCGGCTACATCGGCTGGGAACGGTTCGAGGCCAACCAAGCCAGACTGGCCGCCAACGCCACCGCCCACGGCACCGACCGCCGCGCCAGCCCACCCCGCGAGGGCCCCGCCCTGCTGCAAGGACTCGTGATCTGCGGCAAGTGCGGTGGCCGGATGACCGTCCGCTACCACCAGCGCAAAGACCAACTCACGCCCGAATACGTCTGCCAGTCCGAGGGCATCGCGCGGGGCAAGGCGATCTGCCAGCGCGTCCCCGGCGCCTCGATCGACGCCGCCGTCGGCACACTGCTGCTGGACACCCTCACCCCACTGGCCCTGCAGACCGCCCTCGCGGTCTCCGACGAACTGGCCGCCCGCGCCGAGGAAGCCGACCGCATCCGCGCCACCACCGTCCAACGCGCCCAATACCATGCCGACCTCGCCCGCCGCCGCTACCTTGCGGTCGACCCCGCCAACCGCCTGGTCGCCGACCAACTCGAAGCGGCCTGGAACGCTGCCCTGCGCGAACTCAACGACGCCACCGAAACCTACGAACGCGCCCACCACAGCCACAACGGGCCCCTCGACCAAGCCCAACGCGACGCGATCACAGCCCTGGCCGCCGACTTCCCCGCCCTCTGGAACAACCCCAACACCCCGATGCGCGAACGCAAACGCGTTGTCCGCCTGCTGATCGCCGACGCCACGCTCGCCCGCAACGACACCACCATCACCGTCCACATCAGACTCCGCGGCGGCCAGGACCACACACTGACCCTGCCAATCCCGTTGGCCTCCTGGCAGATCCGCCAAACCCCCACCGAAGTCGTCACCGCCGTCGACACACTGCTCGACGAACACACCGACTCCGAGATCGCCGCCATCCTGACCAACCAAGGACTCACCAGCGGCACCGGAGGACCCCTCCACCTCGGCATCATCCGCCACATCCGCCACGCCTACCAGCTACGCAGCCACACCCAACGACTGCGCGACCAGGGACTGCTCACCCTCAACGAGATCGCCCGCCACCTGGCCATCAGCCCCAACACCGTCAAGACCTGGCGCAACAGCGGGCTGCTCACCGGCAAACGCGCCAACGACAAAGGCGAATACCTCTACCAACTCCCCAGCCCCGACCTCGCCCGACCACGACCCGGACGCCCACCCCGCAAACCAACCCCCGCCACCACAACAACCACCGCATCAACCACAAGGAGCGCAGTATGAAGCCAGAGGTTTGTCGGTCGGGGTGCGCGGGTGCGAGGGCTGCAGCGAGATCCCGAGCGTCTCGCAGGACCGTATGAACGTCTCCGATAGGTAGACCTTGCCGCGGTCGCAGCCGATCACTTCCGGCACGATCACCGGCTTGCCCGCCGCCTGCTCCATGCGGTCGTCGATATCGGCCAGACTGCGATGAGGCAGCCGCGAGACCGACATCGCCAGCGCCTGCGGCCAACCCGGCCGCATCAGCTCGGGCACCAGCATCCGCGCCAACAGCAGCGACGCGTCCACCGCCTTGGTTCCCATCGGCCGAAGCACCCCGGCCCCGATCGTGCGGGTCGCGACATCGATCACCGCGGTCAACTCGACCCGGCGGGCGATCCCGTCGTCGAACACCGCCAACACATCCAAAGGGGTCGTGTCGATCTGAACATGCTGGCCCGGCCGAGACGCCCAGGTCGCAGTGAACGGCCCAGCGGGACGGTTGGCCGCCGAACGCCGCGTCTTCGCCGAGCCGAAGGTGTGCCGGCCCGTCGACAAGCCCGCGACGAGCCGGTTGAACGTCGCCTTCGACGGCAACTCCACAACGCCCTCGCCGTAACGTTCGACCAGGACCGCTTCCACCCGCCGCCGCAGCCGATCCCTCGTGCCCGTCGACCGCGTCGTCTCCCCATCCAGGATCTCCCGGATCGCTTCGGCCACCCGCTCATCGGTGCGCGCATAGGTCGAGGTCCGACGCTCCGAACGGCCGTCGACCAGCGCCCGCACTCCACCGGACCGATAACGCGCCCGCATCCGCTGAACAGTCCGAACACTGGTGCAGATCCCGGCAGCAGTGAGTTCCGCGGCTTTGCTGGCCTCTCGCTCACGCAAGGGCAGCCCCGGATCGTATTCCGGCCGCGCCCGCGCATCCGGCGAACTCCCCGGCGGCAGACCGGTGTCCAACTCGATGAGGTGACGCTCCCAGAACCGGGCCAGTTCAGCCTGTTCCTCAGGCAGATCATCGAGACTCTGCCCGGCCAGCCCGCGCGATCGCCGCACCTGGCCAGCACCTGCGCTGATGATGCGGAAGCCGTCGGAGGCGACCAAATGCATCGGTGACACCGCCATCGGCTCGCCGTCCGGATTCACCAGCCGCACCATCGTCGCCGACACCGCGACCACCTCATGCTCGACATCATCGAACATCACCCGGTCTCCGACCGCGAGCGCATTAGTCATCGGACCGTCCTGGTCACCATCGACCAACCCTCCAGGCGGACAGCAAGATCGGCGACCAGCTCTCTCGACCACAACAGGTGGTAGAGAACCGGCAGAACTGCTATCGGATCACCCACCGAACAAGCGCCCTCGATCAAGGGCCGCGGTCGCGCGAACGCCCTCGACAGTGCCGACGCCGCAGGCTCGACCCGATAGCGCAGATGTCGATACCCGCCAAGCCAGCGCACATTCGCCAACCACACCGGGTCGTGCCCGGTGACCAACCGATACGACCAGCCCAACTCCGAGCAAGCACGCT
Source organism: Nocardia pseudovaccinii (assembly GCF_050942345.1). Taxonomy (NCBI): domain Bacteria; kingdom Bacillati; phylum Actinomycetota; class Actinomycetes; order Mycobacteriales; family Nocardiaceae; genus Nocardia; species Nocardia pseudovaccinii. The sequence continues at coordinate 6,327,294 of NZ_CP192074.1, read as the reverse complement.
CGGTCACCGCGAACACCGCCGCGTCCTTCGGTTTGATCCGATCCGAAGGGCGACAGTCGATCACCACACCCACCCCGTCGCAGCGGCGGGCAAAGAAGTCCGGCGCATGCGACCGCGTGCGCACACCATCCGGCCATGACAGCCAAAACGGTTGCGCCGCAAACCCAACCACATCCGGATCGAAGTCCAGCGCCATCGCCTCGTCACGCTCGAGCCACGACTCGAATCCCACATGCGCCCCGGTCGTCGCCGAGTAATACAACCCCGGATTGTTCCGCTGCCCCCGAAACGACGGAATCGACCGAACCGGCGCCACCGCCTCGAACGCCACACCGGACGCCTCCGACAACGGACCCCGCGCGGTGCCGCCATCCGCGTCGGCGAACACCACCTCGAAACCCTGCAGCCCTGTCCTTGTGGCAGCCATCCTCGCCCGTTCATGCCATGCCGATGGCCAGGGATCCTGCCAGATTCGCCAGATATATTGAGCCATTCGCCAGATAATCGAACTGACTCGCCAAATACCTTGAGTCTCCGCCAGATACCTTGAGCCAGGACAGCAAAAATGGACGGGCACCTTGATCGGTTCGAGGCGTTTGCTAAATATTCACTGGCGCTAACTTTGCTCGGTGTGTCGGAAAATCGACACGCTGACGGTAGTCACCCCTGCAGGCCGGACTGGGTTCCGGCAAAGTCCGCGCACGAGGCCTGACCTGCGGTTTTATGTCCGATTTGTCCGACACGCCAGGAAAGAAATGAGGGGCGGGCACGGCAGGGCTCGAGATGATCGCCTCTTCCACAAGTGCGTCATATCCGGAGTCTGCCGTGCCCGTGTCATCATCTCCCATTCCTGCCCGTGGCGTCGAGATGTGTTGGGAGGGTGGTGCATCGGCTGCTTTTCCTGGTGTTGTGAGTTTGCTGGATTTGCTGGGAGAGGTGGCTGATCCGCGGGCTCGTTGGGGTGTGCGGTATTCGGCGCGAGCGATTCTGGCGGCCGCGTTGGCGGCGGTGGTGGCTGGTGCGCGGTCGCTGACCGCGATCGGCCAATGGGTCGGTGAGGCGTCGGCGACGGTGCTGACGCAGTTGGGTTTCGAGGGATCGGTGCCGACGGAGAATCGACGATCCGCCGGTTCCTGCAAGCCCTGGACGCTGACGCGTTGGACAAGGCGATCGGGGAATGGATGTGGCGGCGAACGGCGGGGAGGCCGGGCCGCCGAGTGGTGTCCTTCGACGGCAAGTCATTGCGTGGCATCCGTGTGGTGACAGAGAACCATCCGGCGCCATCTTCGACCTAGCGGGTGCACCTGGCAGTCCGATCCCCGGCTCGGCCTTGGCGGTCGGCACGATCGATATTGCCGCCGATAAGGTCAAAACTGCAATTCCGGCAGCTTTGACCAAACCTGCACGGGTGATGAGCGAGAGGTCTTGCAACTTCTAGTCCTGTTTCTTCTACGTCGCAGTCAGATTCAGAGCGGCAACTGTTTCACATATGGCCGAATGCACCGGAGGTCTGCCGAGAAGTTTTGAAGGACGGCTGATTCTTCGGAAGGCGAGATTCGCGCTTTGGTCTGTCGTGACCTTGAACGGCACCTTGCCGCGCTGACGCATGTGTGCGAACAACTCGGGTGCGGTCTCGATCACCGCTGTCGCGGGTCGTCGTCCCGCACGAAGAAACTCGTTGCAGCCTCGAGGATTTCGTCTGTTCCAGTTCGGCGATCTTACGTTCCTGCTCCCTGATCGCCCGCGCCGATTCAGTCGAGACGCCCTCAGTCTCACCTGCGTCGACCGCACTCTGACGGATCCATTTGTGCAGGGTCTGCGCGGTCATGCCCAGCCGGGCCGAGACGGCCTTGATCGCGGCCCACTCGCTGTCGTAGTCGTCGCAGTGATCGACCACCAGACCACCAGCCGCACAGCCTTGGCCTTGGTCGCTTCGTCGTACTTCGATGGCAGGGTCTGCCCATCCTTCTCAGCAAAGAAGATGAGCACCAAACCCGGGGCGATTCAGACTTGGTTAAGCCGGATCGGGTGTTCGATCGGGACCGTGAGTGGTCGGGGCTGGTGCGGTTCGCGACCTCGCCGAGTCCGGATGTGCGGTTGGGGATCGTCAGTGGGCGGCGGCAGGGTAAGACCTTTTTGCTGGACGCGTTGGCCGATGTAATGGGGGGTTTCTTTTTCACCGCGACCGATGCGACGGAGGTCGAGGCGCTGGAGGGTTTCGGGTCCGCGGTTGCCGCGTATGCAGGGGGTGGCCGGTATACGTTCCGGGACTGGGATGAGGCCCTCGAGCGGCTATTCGCTGTGGTGGGGGATGGGCTGGTTGTCATCGACGAGTTTCCGTATTTGAGTAAGGCGAGTCCGTCGTTGCCGTCGGTGTTGCAGCGTGCGCTGGATCCGCGTGGCTACGCGCGGCGGGCGGGTTCACGATTGTTGTTGTGTGGGTCGGCTATGTCGCTGATGGGGCGGTTGCTGGTCGGCAGTGCGCCTTTGCACGGTCGCGCGAGCTTTGAGTTGATCGTCAAACCGCTCGATTATCGGGAGTCGGCGCGGTTCTGGGGGATCGACGATCCGCGGCTGGCGGTGCTCGTGCACTCGATCGTCGGTGGCACGCCCGTGTATCGGCGGGAGTTCGTCGCGGGTGATGCGCCCGAGTCACTGGCGGATTTCGACTCCTGGGTGTTGCGGACGGTGCTCAATCCGCAGGTGCCGCTGTTTCGGGAGGCGCGATATTTGCTGGCCGAGGAAACCGAGATACGTGACGTGGCCTTGTATCACGCGGTGCTCGGAGCTATCTCCGGTGGGCACACGACGCGAGGGGGGATCGCGAACATGATCGGGCGTAGTTCCACTGATATCGTGCATCCGCTGTCGGTGCTGGGGGACGCGCAGCTGATCACTCGTGAATCTGACCCGTTCAATCAGGGCAAGTCGACCTATCGGGTCGTCGAGCCGCTGATCGTGTTCTACGAGGCGATCATGCGCCGTGAGTGGACTCGGTTGGAGCGCGGGAATCCCGAAGCGGCATGGCGTAATTCGCGCGCCACGTTCTTGTCGCAGGTGGTCGGTCCGCATTTCGAGGGGATCTGCCGGGACTGGGCGATGTCGGTGGGGCCCGAGGTGTTCGGTGATCTCCCGGGGCAGGTGGCTGCCGCCGCGGTAAACGATCCGCGGGACAAGCGGCAGGTTCAGATCGATGTGGTGGTCCTTGCGCCTGAGGACACCGGACAGCCGCGGCGCATTCTGTCGCTGGGTGAGGTGAAGTGGGACCGCACCATGACGATCGGTCACCTGAACCGACTGCGTCGAGCCCGGGAGTTGTTGTCGGACAAGGGGTACGACACCAGCCAGACCGTCCTGGCTTGCTACAGCGGGGCGGGATTCGACGAGAACCTGCGTGCCGTCGGCACAGCACCTGGGCAGCGAACAGGCAATGTAGACGACCCGATGCTGATCGATCTGAACACCGTGTACGCGCCGGTGCAGTAGAGGCCCACGCAGGCCAGCAGTAGACGGCAGGTTTCGACTGACTATCGGCTTATCCACATCCGGTGCTATGGGTCAGCAGAGCCCGAGGCCGGGTCGTCGACGGATGTCGCGATCGACGCTGGAGGTAGGTAGCCGACTACTCGTGACTGCTGTTGTGGGCGCGGCATAATCAGGTTTCGGGAAGTCGAAGGCGCTGAGGGTGGGGAGTTCCGGATGTCTGGATGGCGTAGGTCGCGGTCGTTTGCTTCGAATGGTGAACCGCCATTGCGAGGTTGTCGGCGGGGGAGGTGTGCGGGCAATCGAGACTGCGGTGGTGCCGCGTCGGACGCGGGTGCACGCCGATTCGTTCGGTGCTGTCGCGGTCGTGGCCGACGCAATGACTGTTGAGAGTGTCACTATGCGGCGATCGGGCGCGGGCGCTGCTCGACTCGTCCCGAGTGCCGCATCGCCACGATGGCAAAGCCTTTCACCTATCGGCGGAGGTCGGCGAGGAGGTCGTCGATCACCAGTTCCTCCTCGACCTGCCGGTCGTAGTGGCGCATTGTATCGCAGAGTTCGGCGTCCCAGCGTGCCGCCGTCGGTTTGCCGGTCAGTGGGCGGGTGCTGGCCACGGCGGCAGCGCGGGCGTACTCGGCTGCACCGAATCGCCATGGTGTCCAAACGAATCTGCGGTGCAGGAAGTTCGCGATGCCGATGCCGTACCAGTCGAAGTCGCCGTGATAGCGCAGTCGCGCGTCGGCCGCGACCGCGAGTTCCAGCAGGGTGAGTACGGCGCCGCCCGGTTGGCCGCCCGTGCACACCAGCGGCAGGCAGTCGGGGCCGTGCCGCCCCGCCGCGGCCGCCACCACGGCGGGGTTTTCGCAGATCGAGATTGGCTCGTCGGAGTAAAGAACCGGTGGATCGAGCATGAGCTGGCGCAGAGTGAGCACTACGGGTTGCCCGGCCGCACGCCATGCCTGTAGCGCCCGGCCGGTGGAAGTCCGCGCATCGCCCGGGAATCCGACGGTCAGGACGGTGCTGCTCAACTCGTCGACCACGACGCCCACCGCGGCCCAGACGGTGCGGCGGTCGGCGCCCTCGGGAATTCCACCGAGTGTGCGTGCCGCGCCTGTGGCGAGTGTGGACAGCGGCGTGCCCGCATCGAGGGCGTGGGCGCTATCGAGCACTTGTGCGGCCAGCTGTCCCAACAATTTCCGTTCGGCGGGCAGAGCGGCGAGGACCGACCGTAATTGCCGCACGAGTGGTCCGGCGATATCCGGTGTGCTCGTGAGTCGTCGGACCAGCCCCGTCCGGACGGTTTCGCCCCACCAGTCGAGCAGTTCGGGCCGCTCGTTCGCGTATGTCCACATGGGTTCCAGCGCGTCGGACCAGGCCTGTTCGACTCGAGCTTCAGCTTCGGCGCGATTGGCAACCGGTCCGCCGAGCGCGATCGCCGCCGCCGCCAACCCATCCGAATGGATTCCGGATTCCCGCAGTACCGCGTCGAGTTTCGCCAGCGGCACACTGACGGTCGCCCCGCTGCTCGGGCGTCGGCCGAGTAGCCGGTCGACGGCGGCGCGTTCGGCGGCGGTCGGATCGCGCAAGCTGACCGATTCGGTGAGCGAAAGCCCGCGCGCCATGCGCTCGCGCACCCGGGCCACCAGCCACGCGGTATCGGCGCCGCCGAGCACCTTCGCCAGCCGCACCGGATCGTCCGTCATTCCCACAGGCCACCCTGATCGGCGCCGCCGGCCGAGTCGTGGTCGGCGGATACCGACACCAGGGGGGCGGGGCGTTGCACTCGGCTGCGCTCGCGGCCGTCCCATTCCCAGTTGGTGACCAATACCGCGGCCACGTCGTCGGTGCGAGCCAGATGCGCGATGGCGAGTCCGGGAACCTCTGGGTAGCAACCCCATTCGCGTTCGCTGGTCATCACGACATCCAGGTCGAACGCGGCCAGCAGGCCGAGATACTTGGCGCGGGCGTTGTCGTCGACACCGGCGAACGCCTCGTCGAGCATTACCAGCCGCGGAGCATGCGGATTGCCCGCCGAGGCATAGTGCGCGGAGGCGGCCGCGAAAAGTGGCACGCTGGCCGCGAGGACGCGTTCTCCGCCGGAAGCGGGTCCGGTCGCCGACATCCATTTGCCGTGCTGATGCCGCTCGATGACGAATTTGTTCCACTGCCGATAATCGAGCGCCTTGGTCAGATGCTCTAGCCAGGTGCCCGCGACATCCGCCGAGCGGACCCGCTCGATCTCGTGCTGTAGGAATTCGCCGACCGCCGCGCGGTCGGTCTCGTTCCACACATCCGCGGTCCGGCGCAGCTGCCGCAGCGCCGCACCCGCACCCGCGGGGGCGTCGTCGCCGGGCACCCATTCCATCCGCAGCTTCATTCCGGTGCTGGTCGGCCGGGCGGCCAGTTCGGAATTCATCTGTGCCACTTGCTGTTCGGCGGTCAGGATGAGTTCCTGCAACGCGGATGCCACCTCGCTGACCAGGTGGTTCTCCAAGATCTCGCGTTCACGTTCGGTGAGCAGCCGACTGCGGTCGGCGACTTCGGCATCGAGGGTGGCGGCCAGCGCGTCCACCGTGGTGGGTTTGCCCCGGAACACGACATCGACCACGATGCCCTCCGCCCGCAGCGACGCCGAGGTCGAATTGCCCTGTCGGCTCAACAGATCGCCGAGACTCTTGTGTTCCTCGGTGACACGGCGCTGGGCGCGGTCGAGGGTCTTGTCGTCCTCGGCGACCTCGGTGAGCTCGCTGTCGAGAGCGCGAGCGAAGGTGACCGCGGGATTGGGCGCCCATGGTTCGGTGAGGTCCGGGACGACCGTCTCCGCTAGAGCGATATCGAACAGCCCGGTCTCGGCGAATCGATGCAACCCCGCCACGGCGCTGTCGCGCTCCTGGCGTTCCTGCTCGAGTAGATCGGTCAATTTGTTGAGTTCGCCGCGGGCCTCACCCGATTTGCGCAGCGTCTGCTCGAGATTCGTCGTCAGCTCGGTGTGCCTCTGACGGTTGGCGTGCAGTTCCTCGGCCACCGTCGCGAGTTTGGCCGCGAGTTCGGCGACGGCGGCGCCGACATTTTCCTCGAGAGTGTCGAATCGTTGCCGCGCTCCGATTGCCTCGAGGCGTTGGGCTGCTGCCAAGTCCGCGGCCCGTTGGTGTCGCTCGATCGCGTCGTGCAGTTCGCCTTCGGTTTCCTGGGCCCGCCGCGCGGTGTCGCGGGCCGTCGTGACCGCCGACCAGAGTTCTTCGACCGCGACGCGATAGTCCGTCAGTGCCTCGGCCACCTGCTCGAGGTCTGCGCGGTCACCGGGCAGAGCGCAGTCGGCGGCGTCGTGATCACGTTCGGCGACCGCGGTCGCATGATCGGCCTCGGCGCGATCGGCGGCGGTCACCGCGACGGCCCGTTGCTCGGTCAGTTGCTGCTGTTGACGGATCACCACGGCCAGATCCTGATGTGCCGCACGCACATCGGTGTCACCGGGCAGTTCCGCGAGTTCCGCACGCAGGGTCTGCTGCCGTGCCGAAAGCACTCTGCGCTGCTCGGTGACCTCTGCCAATTGATCGGTGACCGCAGTGATCGCCGCGCGCAATTCGGTGAGGCGTCGCTGACGCGCGTGTTCGCGCGCACCGGCGCCCAGGTACTGTGCGGCCGGTTTGTGCCAGGTGCCGTCGAGCACACCGATCTGGAATCGGCCGCTGGGGTCGACCCAGGTGTGGTGGGTGGAGTCGGCGCCTGAGCCGATGGCGCGCAACACCTTGGCGACCGTCTCCGTGCCCACGGCGCCCGCATGCGGATCCGCTTCGTTGATAGCGGCGACCATGAGGTCGGTAAGGCTGGCGCCCGGTGCCGGATCGTTCCCGGTCAGCACCGCATCGCCCGAGCTGGTGTGCAGCGTGCCATCCGGGGTCACCCACGCGTCCAGGATTCCGGCGGCCTCCAGTGCGGCCTCGATACCGGCCCGTTCGGTCGCGCCGACGGTGTCGGCGAAGTCGACGAGCTGCCACAGCGGCGCGCCGTCGCGGCCGGACCGGCTTTCGGCGTCGCGGGTGTAAGGCGTTGGCGGCGTGTCGATTCCGCCCTGTTCCAGCCGATCCCGTTCGGCGCTCGATTCGTCGAGTTCGGCCTGTAGGCGCGACTGGTCGGCCTCGGCGGCAGCGTCGGCTCGGCTGAGCTGCCCGGCAACCAGATCGGCGCGGGCCCGGGCGGCGGCCACGGCGGGGTTGTCGCCCGCGAGCACGAGTGCCCACTGTGACAACTGTCCCAGCAGTGTGTCGATATCGTCGACGGTGAGTTCGGTGGCGGCCCGCAAATATAGGCCGGTCGCCTCGGCCAGGCCGTCGGCCTCGGTTGTGACCCGCTGCCGGGCGGCATCGTACCGATCGACCAGTTCGGCGGCGCGACTGTCTATTTCGTCGATCCGGCCGCGCAGCGTGCGCAGCTCCCGTGCAGTGGCCTCGGTGCGCTCGATACGGGCCCGCAGATGTTTCACCGCTGCCTGTTGTGCGGTCACCAGTCCGGCCGCCGCGCGGCGCAATACCTCGATCGGCGCGATGTCGTCGAGCCGCGCCACGATCTCGGCGCCGTGTGTGCGGCCGATCGCGGCCCGTTCCGCCGCGTTATCGGCGGCGGCCCGGCGGGCGGTCAGCGTGCCGCGCGCCAACTCGGCCGCCGCAGTGGCGTCGGCATGCTTGCGCGTGCGTTCCCCGGCGGCCGTTTCCGCGTCCTTGCGTTCCGAATCACGCTGTCGTGCCGACTTTTCCGCGCTCTGAGCGAGGGTGCGCGCGGCCTCCAATTGGTGTGTGGCCTCCATGGCCTCGCTGTCGCGCAAGGCCTGACGGCGTTCGGTCAGCCGAGTGTGTTCCTCGTCGGTCTCGACCAAGTCCGCCCGCAGTTCGCCTTCGCGTTCCTCGGCGGCGGCGAGCGCCGCCTTGGCATCACCGAGATCGCGCCCCACCTTTTCATAACGGGAGTGGGCCTGCCGCAGCACGGTGGCCTTGCGGCGACTGGCGATGCGTGCGTAACCGCGATAGTGGCCGAGGAAGCCACGCGTGCCTGCCAGCGCGTCACGCATTTCGCTCAGCTCGTCGCGATCCTCCTGCAAGCTGCGGAACGCCTCCGCGACATCGGCCAGGATGGCCTGGTCCAGCGGCGGCAGCGATTCGGTCAGCGCCTGGGAGAGCACTTTTTCGCTGGGACGCTTGGACAATTGCGGCTGGCGCAGCTGGATCAGCAGATCGACCAGCGCGCCGTAACGTTGTTCACCGAGTCCGAACATGGTTTCGTCCACCGCACGGCGATAGTCGCGGGCTTTGTCGTAGCGCTCGCCGGTCTCGCCGAGGGCCTCGGTGAGCCGATCGCGGGTGAGCGGGAAGCCTTGACCATCGACCAGCCGCAGATCCGCGCCCATCCGGGCCGAGGTGAGAAAATACCAGTGGCCCGCGATCCCGCGCCCGGCGACGGCCTTCATACCGCACCCGATGGTGCGGAAGTGTTGCTCGCCCGCGTCGTCGACGCGGCCGAATTCCAGCCAGGAGTAGCCGATCCGCTCGGGATGCTGATGCGCACCGCCGAGCAGCAGGTTCCACTCCATCCGCTTCTTCGGATCGGCGTCGGGCTCGACGCGATGTGCGGACAGGTCGCCGTCGAGTAGGAACGGCAGCAGCAGCGCCAGCACCTTCGACTTGCCGGTGCCGTTGTTGCCGCGCAACAGCAGGCGCCCGTCGCGGAACCAGAACTCCTGCAGATCGTAGTAGAACAGGTCGACCAGTCCGGCCCGCAGCGGCTGCCAACGCGTCGAATGCGGTTGCGGCATTGGCTGTTTCATCGACGACTTTCTCTTCGGGGGGTCGGTTCGGCGACGGTGGGGGTGTCGAGTCCATACCGGGCGATGGCGGCCAGCGGGCGCACCCATGCCGGGTCGGCCCCGCGCGGTGCCCGCTCCAGCAGCCGCAACGCCGCCAGCTTGTCCACAGCGGTCTCGACCAGCCCGACCTCGGCGCCGGGCTCGGCCGAGCCCGCGCGCCACACGCGTTGTCGCACGTACTCCTTCGCGAGATCCCGCACCAAGGCGTGCAACTGGGACACTGGCACCTCGGCGCCGACCGATTCCGCCAACCGTCCGGCGATCAGCAACGTGACATGACCATCGGTGCCGACCTCGGGCATCCGGATATCGGTGAGCTCGTCGTGCGGATCGACCATGGCGATCCCTTCGGCCCGCACCTCCGGGACCAATCCGGTGAAGGCGGTGATCCGCCCGCAGATCGCCGCGCGCTGACCGGTCAGATACGCCTGTTCGTCGGTGGCGAGGCGGTCGTAATAGAGCACCGGCTCGTCGAGCAGAATGCGGGTGAGGTGCTGGCGGGTGCGCCGGTTGCGCAAGTCGTCGGTGGTGGCGGGCAATTCGTGATTCAGCTCGGTGAGGCGATCGGCGAAGGTGTGCTTCTGCACCACCGACGGGCCGCGCACGCTGGTCAGCAGGGCCGAGGTGACCCGGCGGCGCACGTCGTAGAGCACATCGCCGGAATGGTCGACGAACGACTGTTCTTCTCCCGCAACGCGAACCAGCACCCCGAGATCGAGCAACAGTCGTACCACCGCCACCAGGTCGCCGCGCTCGTCGCGGCGGTCCAGGGTGAACACGATGCCGGCGTCCCTCAGTTCCGGATCGGCCGCGGCCAGCATCACCTGCTCGGCGAGTCGGCCGAGAGTGATCTGATTGTCGGATCGTTCGAGCACCGCGAGCGCGAGACAAACCAGCACGTAGCGCCGCCGCCCGAATGGGATCTTGCGGGCGATGTCGGTAGCGGGGTGGGTGGGGTCGGTGTGATCCGGGACGGTCTTGGCCAGGCGCGCCACTTCGCTGGTGATCGACAGCCGCCACCCGGTCTCGCGGTCGAACCATTCGCGCAATTCCCGCGCGTGCCTGGCGACCAACACGAACATCTCCGCGTCCCGGCCGTCGGCGCGCAACAGCGGACGTCGCAGCAGGGCACGGGCGGCCTTACGCTGTTCGGCGGCGCGGGTGGCCGCGACGGCGTCGGTGAGCGCGCTCGTCACGATGCCGCCTCGCGCGTATAGGCGCCGGTCAGATCCTCGATCTCGAGCAGATGATCCGGACCGCGGAAGATGCCGGCCTCGGTCTGGATTTCGGCGATACCGGCATCGGGCAGCTCGACCAACCGGACCTCGATACTGCCATCGGAGGTCACCGTCCGCACCTCGGCGCGGCCGGGAGTCTTCCCGGCCAGCACATCACCGAGCAGACCGAGGAACAACCGGAACGCCCCCGGTTCGAGTTGCCCGACATCCGAGAGTCGGGTGGGCGCACCGACCTTCGCGAGCAGCGCGGTCCGCGCGGCGGCCGTCTCCTGCGCCTCCCTGGCCGCGAGTTCGGCCAGATACCGGCGCTCCGCACTGCGATCGATCACCCGATTCGGGCGTCCGCGTCGCTCGTACTGCCCGGTCCTGCGCAGCCGTGGACTGATCATGATCGGCGGTGCCGCCGCCCACGGCGTCGCGGCGGGCACCGGACGCTGCGACCGCGCCTCGAGGGTCTCGGCGTCGACGGTCAGATGCCGAGAAGAATGCAGGCCGAACGCGGCCCGCCACAGCCGATGCATCGCCGCGTCGTCCGGCGCCTGCGCGAACCACCGGGCCAGGGTGTGGAAATCTGCCGAACGGTCCGAGCGCCCGGCGCGACGATCATTGAGCGCCGCGACAACGGCGAGCATCCGTGGTACCGCCGATCTGGCCTGCCCACGCAGAATCGCGGCCTGGCTCGCATTCCCTGGCGCGCTGATGAACCAGGCATGGAAACCGTCCCAGCGTTCGGCCCACAACGCGCGGCGACGCTGGAACTCCCGCTCCCGGAAATCATCGGTACCGTCCGGGGCCGCGTCGGACGATTCACGTTCGGCGGCGATGTCGAGCAGCGTCGGCACTCCGCGACGTTCCAGCTCCAGCACCAGTTGCGAGATCTCCGCCCCGGTGGCGACCAAGTCCTTGATGAAGCGCTCGAGATATTCGATCAGGCGATCCTTGTAGGCGAGGAACGCCTCGACCCGTGCGTCCTGCAGCTCGATCGTGCGCTGCAGCGAACCCATGAAGGCCGCCGCATTGTCGGCCAGATCCTGGAACCGTCCGGCAAGCGCGTTGAGCGACAGGTGAATTCGCACCCGATCCGGATCCGGGTCGACAGCGGGCTCCAGTAACGCGCGCAGGTGCATGACGATGTCGGCCAACGCGACCGATTGCAGCGCGCCGCGACGCCCCAACGCCGCGTCATAGGCGGCCAACGCCTCCTCGGCGGCTTCACCCTCCGGTGTGAGCTGATAGAGGAATCTGGCGCGGTGAAACTCCTCGACGGTGGTGACCCGGCTGGTGTCCGGGTCCGCACGAAGGTTCCCCCACTCACACAACTGACCCAGGGCATCGACAACGGCGCCTTGGTCGGGCGGATGCCCGCCGGGAAGCCGCAGGTGCGCCAGAACGTCCTCCGGTCGCAGATGCACGGTGAACCGCCGCTTGGCCACCGCGAACGCGCCCATGATCCCGCGATACACAACGACGTTTGCCGCATTCACGTGAGCAAACGGCTTCGCGCCCAAGGCATCGTGCCGATCATGCGGGGTATCGATGGCGGCGCCCTCCAATCTGTCCTCCCGTTCACGACCGCGCCTCGAGCCGTTCGATTCAATCGCGCTCGCCGCCGCCGCACCGGTGGTTCGCCGACCTGCTCGCGCACGTGGCTGGAAGTCTACGGCGGCGCGGCGACACCATGAACAGCCGGTGCTGGCCGAGGTCGGTCATGCGGTGAAGGTCTTGCCCTGCTGCCATGACTCGTCAGTAGGTTGAGCGAAATGTTCGGCCGATTATCTGACCGGCAGCTGTTGGTTGACCGAGCTGTCCAGTTGCCGCGCGAGTTCTGGTGGTCGACGGTATTGCGATCGCGCATTGCCCGACGACGCCGCGCCGAGGACCAATACCGTATCGTCTTTGCTCACCTGGGCCAGGCGCGCGGACCGACTCGAGGCGGCGGTGGTCGCCCGGCCGCCGATCGGCGTTCGCGCTCGGTGCACCGGGCCCGACCCGGTCTCCACACTCGTTGCGCGAGGTCCTGCTGCCGCTGCACCTGATCGGGTTTGCCGTCGCGTTAGTCCTTGTCGTCGGCGCGGGGCTGGGGGCCACGATGTGGTCGACCGGCCCCTACCACATCATCTTCGGTCCGCGCGGCAGTCTCGATGCCGAGCTACGGGCGACCCCCAATGTGTCGTCGCCGGATCGGATGCGGGGTCGGACGCTATCACCTACCAACCAAGGCTTGTAGCAGGCAGCCCGCGGCCCGCATCAGCGGCACGACTAACACCGCCACTCCCGGAAGCTGGTCAACGACCGCCTATGCCCGAGGTCCCTCGGTGGCTAATGTGCTGTGGGCCGTCGCATTCGATGTCGTCGGTGTCTTCTGTTTCACAGCCCGAAGTCGTCGTAGCCGAGCGTTGGATCGATGATCGGGTCCGGCTCGTATTCCAGTGCAGCAATTCAGTTGGTGTGCAGCCTTTTCCGTGAGTCGCCGCGGCGTGGCTCGCTGCGGCGGCGACCGCCATGGCACCGACGATCGCTTCCGGGTGCCGATGGGTGACCTCGGCGGACAACGCGGCCTGCGCTGCGGCTCGGGGCAGGTCGCCTGTTCGGTATACACCCAAGTCCGCGGCCGCGCCCGTATCGATCGAGACGCCCTCGCAGCCACCTTCGCCGATCGCTGCGAACCCTATCGCGGCTACGGCGGCGGCACAGTCGTTGTGCTGCACGAGATCCGCGACGGACGCCCCTGGAACGAAGCAGCAGGCGCTGCTTTCGGCGGACGCGGATCATGGGAAACGGGGCCGCGATGCGGGTCGCCCCACTCGGGGCGTACTTCGCTGGACATTGCTCGTCAATCCGAGCCGGTCGAGGTGATCTTCGACTACCTGCAGTCGGCAGACACCGACGAGGATCGTGCGCAGCTGCAGGCGCGCGCACATCGAGCGGCAGCTGTCGGCGAACCCTGGTTCAGCTACTTCACTCCTGACGACATCGCCGCACAGTTGCGCGCGCTCGGCTTCACCGACGTCGAAGACCACTCCGCTGCGGACCTCATTGCTGGGTACCTCAATGGATCCGCGGAATTCGAGGGCGAACCACCCCAGGCACTGCGCCCGGTCCGCAACTACGGGCGAGCCGCTGAGGATTTCCCCGAGGTGACCCTACTTGTCAGTTTGTGCACCGAGTGTGCTCAGCGACAGGGCGACTTTCATGTCGAGGCGGTTGGCAGTGGGAACGTTCCGCTCTACAAGCAGACCGACTACTACCAGCCCAAGCAGGACGACGACCCGCCGTCCGCCTAGGGCGAGACCGAAAACTACAGGCCCACAACCTGATCAGCTGGATTTCCCTGTGGCCATACCCCTCGGAACGACCCAGCTGATCCAGACCCGCACTCAGCTCGCCGATACGCCCACCGGCACCAGCGGCGAATGGAGCGGCGGCTGGACCGACATCTATCCGCCCGAGCCCCAAACCGGCTTGTTGTTCTACCCCGCGAATTTCGATCTGGCCCTGCCCGTGGCCGCGGGGGTTCCCGCGAGTGAGCATCGGCTACCGCTATCTGAATACGACGGAGCTCGGCCAGCCCGAGAAGGGTTGGGGCCGTCGCTTTTTCGATGCCTGCCGGGTGCCGAAGATCTTTTCGGCGGGTCCTCCGCAGGTCCGAAGGTTCCCAATCCATGGCGATGGCCCGGCGTGATGCTGCGTCGTTCCGGTGGCCGCCGGAATAGCGTGGGGAACGCCCACGTCTCGGGGGACGGCTGATATGCGACACTGACGCTGTGCAGCCCAAGCGTAGGATTCACTTCGTGGGCAGCTTGCCCGCACAGTTGGACAGTCCAGAGAAGGCAATGGCGTTCGCCGTCGACACAGCCGGTGAATTCCTGGACGGCATGGTTCCGGGCGGTGAAGCGGATCCATATCGCGCCCAGTGGTACGTCAGGCCCATCATCGACCGGCTCGGCAAGTTCCCGGCGCTGGCGCCTGTGCGCCGCGGTGATTGGTCGACGCTGCGTTCCCGCGACACCTTTCGGCTTCGGGCAGGCCGATCGCTGGGCGAAGCCGATATCGACGCCGCGCTCGGCTATGCGGAGGAGGCCGGGCGTGCCATGGACGCGTTGGTCGATATGCGCCGAACCGATCCCGGACTTCGTTTGCAGGTAGGCATACCGACGCCCTTTGTCATCGGTTTCATCGCCTTCGAGGCGCGGATGCTCATGTGGCGTCGAGGCTCGGCTGGCCGTGATGATCGAGGCTTCCCCTATTACCGCCCGATTGTCGACGCCACTGTCAGGGAGATCATCCGTATCCATGCGGCGTTGCGGGACAACGTCGTATTCCAACTCGAACTGCCAGCGGAGACGCTCATCTGCGCGGGGACACCTGCGGGCCTGCGGCAGGGCCCGGCCGCCGTGGCGGGTCGAGCGATCGCACGCCTCGTCGCACGGGCGCCCCATGATTCCCGTTTCGGTGTGCACTTGTGCTACGGGAGCCTCGACGACAAGCCGGTCGTGGCGCCGAGATCGACGGCCCCGGTCGTCGCGCTGGCCAACGCGATAGCGCGATACTGGCCTGCGGGGAGGCGTCTCGATTTCGTCCACCTGCCCATCGGCGACGGCAGACAGGCGCCGGTCCGAGCGCGGTACTACGCGCCCCTGGCAGGCCTCGAATTGCCTGCCACTACGCGTGTTATCGCCGGGCTCGCGCATCCGACGCAGCCGCTCGCGCAAGCACGACAGGGGTTGGCGGCGGCGGAGTCGGCCTACGGCGGCCTGTTGGACGTCGCGGCCCCATGCGGTCTGGGCCGCTATTCGACCGTCGAACGGGCGCGGTCCGCGGTAGAACACGCAGTCGCCTTGGCTGGAACAGATCTGTGAAACGGCCGGAACGAGCCGTGAATTGTGCTGCAACCGAAGGTTTGTCCCCATTCTTCCGTCAGAAACCACACGCAACTCCCTGGCGGTGCTCCACGCCGACCCGCCCGCCCTGCGGGCGAACTCGCGGACCTCGTCACGCAACTGCTGAACATGGAGCCAGACAGACGCCCCGTCGACTTCCGTCATCACGTCCGTGTTGAAGCGCATTGTTGGTCCGGTGACACCGCTACCCGGAAGGAGTTGCAGAACAACCGGCCGGACTCGAAACAGTGTGAGCCGTAGGGTATTTGGGCTCACCCAGTGGTCACGGCGGCGACCGTCGTCGTGGGTCTGAGCGGTCTCGGAGCCGACGGTGCGCCGGGCAAGATCGCGGATGCCCTCGGCCTCCGCAGTAAAGGCCCCGGTACTGGTACTGGCAGTACACGCCGACAGTGGCACGAACACCGGTGGCGACGAACTCTTCGACGGTGCCGCGTACACGTCCAAGCCCCACCAGCGACGGCGGTTGGGAGTAAGTGCTGGGTAGATGTCGTGGAGTGTTGGATTGTGTTGTGTCGGAGCATGGTTCGTCGATGGCTCGGATCGGGGGCGGCTCGGTCGGGCGGAGCAGCGCCTCGTTCGGGCAACGCATACTTCCACCACATCCGGGCGACAGATCTCTGGAGGAGCACCCGTCTGAGGGGTACCGATCGGCTACGGTTACACGCTACGGTTACACCTGTGGTCGAAGGAACTGAAGGGCCTGCGTCGGAGAACAACCGAACGCCTCAACCGTTCAACCCCGGTCTGGTGAACTCGGCCCGGGTGTATGACTACCTGTTGGGCGGAAAGGACAATCGCGAGATCGACCAGGACATGGCCGATCAAATGCTCTCTCGCGCACCCGAAATCAAGACCTTGGCCTGGTTCACCCGGAGTTTCATGCTCAAAGCGGTCGAGATGGCCGCGGAAGCCGGTATCCGTCAGTTCCTCGATCTCGGTTCGGGTATCCCGAGCTCGCCCAACGTGCACGAGGTGGCTCGGGAGATCGAGCCGTCGGCGCGGGTGGTGTATGTCGACTACGACCCGGTCGTGCACGCCCATTGCGACGCGCTGCTGGCCAAACCACGTGGTGTCACAGCACTTCTGGGCGACGTTCGTCGTCCCCACGACATCCTCGATCAGCTGAAGAACCACGCCTTGATCGATTTCAACGAGCCAGTGGCTATCACGCTCATCAGTGTGCTGCATTACGTGATGGACGACGAACACCCCGCCGAGATCATCGCCGCCTTCCGCGATCAGTTGGCCCCAGGCAGTTACCTGGCGATCAGTCATGGCTCCGTTGATTCCGCCCCAGAGATACTCCAGGTGCTCACCGGAACCAACAACACCTCAGCCCAAGTCGCCTTTCGGTCCACAGCACAGACGGAGGCATTCTTCGCCGGCTTCGAGTTGCTCGAACCTGGTGTGGTGCCGGTACAACAGTGGCTCCGCCCCGACTTGCCGGACACTCGAATGGTCATGCTCGGTGCCATCGGCCGCAAACCCTGAGGATCCGACATGAACACGAGTAATCTCGAACTCGCCAATTTATTGTTGGCCGCCTGCACATTTGAGCGTGCAGCAGGTGCTGTCCCAGTCGATCAGAGGATGAAATAATGAAGACCCTCAAAAATGTCGCTGGTGTCGTGTCGGCGATCATAACGGTCGCCGTGGCCACGACCGGCGCCTCGGTTGCCAATGCCCCTGTCGCCTCCGCCGATCCCGGCGAGTTCCTCATCACCCGGGAGGTCCCCACCCTGGACGATCTCGACGCCCAGGTCGCGTTCCTGATCGAAACACCCGCCTCCGACGAGGCCAAGGCGGCCAATATGGAAGGCGGCATGAGGGCGGTCGTGGTTGCGCGCACCCTCTACAACATCGGCTGGTACCGAGCTCCGCGCGGGTCGAATGAGGTCACCGGTCCCGAAACCCACAACGGCAACGTGCACACCGCTATGCTGCGCAGCAAGTCAGCGGGACAACCGGATCTGGTTGCGCGCGTGGTCTGGAAGCGTATCGATGGTGTCTGGAAGCTGTCCAACAGCTCCGTGTGCGAGGGCGTCAAGGCCGTTGGGCTGGCGATGGCCTGCGACTTCTGACCGGCTCCGAGCGCCGTGATCGACATCCGTGACCTCGCCCTGAGCTACCCAGGCGTCACCGTCCTCGAAGTCCCCGAACTGACCGTGGCAGACGGGGCACTCACCTACCTGATCGGTCTCAACGGGACCGGCAAGACCACGCTGCTGCGGTGTATCTGTGGCGTCATCGCGCCTGCCATCGGCACCGTCCGGGTCGACGGCACCCTCATCCGTGCCCATCACACCACACCGGCAACTCTCGGAATGCACCTGAACTACCGAGCTTTCGACCCCCGCCACTCCGCACGTCGGCACCTACGCTGGATCGCCCGCGCCCGTGGACTACCCACCGGCCGGGTCGGCGACGTCCTCGAGATCGTCGACCTCGTCCGGGTCGCCGATCGCCGGCTGGGGCACTATTCGCTCGGCATGCTCCAACGTGTCGGCATCGCCGCCGCATTGCTCTCCGAGCCGCGAACCCTGCTGCTCGACGAACCGCTCAACGGCCTCGACATCGCGGGCATCCGCTGGATACGCGAACTGCTGCGTCAGCTCGCCGATGCCGGGACCTGTGTCCTGGTTGCCACGCACCTGCTCGATGAGGTCGAACGCAACGCCGACCACATCGTCATCCTCGGGGACCGGCGCATTCTGGCCGACCAGCCGTTCGCCCACCTCATGAACACCCTGGGTCCTGGCGAGACCAGCCTGGAAGACGCCTACCTGCGAATCGCCGGCCTGCCAACCCATCTCACGTCCGGTGTGGCCCGATGAACAGTCCCGGTCCAGCCACCCTCATCCGCCGCGGCGTCGCCGCCGAATGGACCCGCACCGCCGGACGCAGCTTCCTGTGGACCGTCGCTGTCCCCCTCACCTTCGTGCTGCCGCTGGTCGTCACCTTCGCAATCGCCGCCGTCGCAGAACGACTCGCCGACCTCCCCGGACAGAGTTACGTAGCCACGGTCTCCACCACCAACTCCGTGTACTGGGTGATCACCTTGTCCGTGTCGGTCATGATGGTCACCACCGCCTACGCCCACGCCACCCAATGGCGCGGTCAGACAAGCGATCTCAATGCCTTCCTGTTTCCCCGGTCTTGGACGGTCGCGTTGGCGCGGTGGATCTACTACGGCGCCATCACGGCGATATCGATAACTGTTCTACTCGTCGTCGTCATGGTCGCGCTTCCACACCAGTTCCCCAAAATCTATGGGGCGGTGGACATCACCGATTCCGCCGGTATCCGGTTCCTCTGGACCGTCCCGAGCTACGCGTTCGCCGCATGCGGAGTGGGTGTCGCGGTCGGGTCACTGATCCGCACTCCGTCCGCCGCCGTCGCGGTCCTCCTGTTCTGGGTCTATGTAGCCGAGAACTCCATCAATCTGCTGCCCCATGGATACACCCTGCAGGCCTACGCCCCGTTCCTCAACGCCGTCGCCGCGACCGGCCAGGAAGTCGCCTTCCTCCCTCGCTTCGGCCGCACCGGATCTCTGCTCTACTTCATCCTCGTCGCCGTCACCCTCTTCGTCACCACAGCCGTCCTACCGATCCTCATTCGCCGGATGTCCGGACATCGCAGAACGACGCTCACCAAATCAGGCACAACCTGAGCCAAGTCCCACGAGCCCGGTGGCTACGGTGCCGATTGTTCGACCGAGGGCGCGCAGCGCGGTGATGAACGAGCCTCTGATGGCACCGAAGTCCGGAAATCCACTGCGGGGGCGTTACAGCTTTCGGCCGCGCGATTACTCGGAGACTGGATGAACCTCGAGCGGAAGCCTTCTCATCCCAGGGATCGGACCGAGAACTCGCGGGAGCTTCTTGGTGGTGACCGGCTGGAACTCCCACTTCGACAGCAGACTGTGGAGAGTCGTTTGCAGTGTCACCCAGGCAAAATTGTTACCGATGCACATCTGATTGCCCATGCTGAACGGAACGAAGCTCCTGCATTTCGACCCAGAGTTCGAAGGCGACCACCGATCGGGGTCGAAAGTGTTCGGCTCGGCAAAAATGTGCGGGTTGCGGTGAATAGCTGCAATGCTGTAGCCGATATTGGTCCCAGCGGGAAGTGTGAAACCGTCGAGTTCGACTGTGGTAACGCTGCGTCTGGTCTGCAGTAGTGGCGAATGGGTCCGCGTGACCTCGTTCAGGAACCGGTTCAGGTAGTCGAGTTGGTCGAGGCTTCGGGGGTTGAGTTCTTCTGCGGCGGAGATCTCGTGCTTCAGTTTCGAAGCTACCTCCGGACGCTGTGACAATTCGTGCAGAGCCCAGGTCAGCGTGGCGGTCGAGGCGTCGATCCCGCCGAAAAGAATGGTCACGGCCTGCTCTGCCAGGAACTTGTCACTACGGTGTTCGTCATCTGACGAATTCAGCAGGATATCGATCAGGTCGTTCCGGCGGTCACCGCTGACCCGGCGCGCGACGAGCAGCTCCCGGCAGTAGTCCCGCAGTTGCGTTCCAGCCGACAGGAATTTGCGGTTCACCGGCAATGGCAGGCTCGCCAGCTTCTTGGGCAGCACACTGCCTACTATGGCTCCTGCGCCTATGTCCGCGATCAGACCCGAGATGAGTTGTATTTCCTCGGTATCGGGTTCGTGCGAGAACATGGACTCGAGCAGGTTGGCGATCACCAACCCCAGCAATGCGGAACGGATCTCGACAATCTGGCCCGGCCGCCATGAACTCGCCAACGCATCCGCGTTACGCTTTATGATGTGCGCGTGGCTTTCCAACTGTGTTCGATGGAACGCTGGTTGCAGCAGACGACGAAGATCCCTGTGTTGCTGACCATCCGCGACGATCAGCGATTCCCCGAATATGAGACGGATGCGTTCGAAGAGGAGCCCTCGCTCGTACGCATCGGAGTTCTCTACCAACACCCTGTGGAGTAGTTCGAAATCGGTAATGACATAGACAACGAGATTGCCGATATCGACACGCGCTATTTTCCCGACGCTGGCCAGATCCACCATGAACTGGACTGGATCACGCCACATTTTCCAACCGTGTCCGAGAACCGGCAAACGTCCGGGCCCGCACGGGACGTCACGAAGATCCACTGCGTGTTGCCTTTCTCTCGGCAGGTTCGAGGCCAGAGACTTCGGGTGATCGGATCACAACCAAGACAGCAGCGATCCCACTTCTTCCCCGATGCCCGTCGGCGAGGTCGCTGAAAAACCGGTCCACACCGTCGACTGTGGTGGGGTCGGCTCGTGCCGAAAAGGCTTGTACTCCTGGTTGTTCTATCACGACAACCGTCTCCCTCACCGCCACGTCACAGCCGTTGCCGGGTACTCACTACCCCGTCGGCGGCACGACGCTGAGTGATCACCCGGCCGATGCCGCTGGACGCCCCGGCTACGAGAAGCGGTCCTTCCGACTAGGTCAGTCATAGCCAACTCCTGGATCAGTGTGTCGGGCAACGATCTCCTCGCAACTCTCGACAAACCTGCCGCGGTTCCGGACTTCTCCGATCGTCCGTACAGGGACTCCTGCACGAATAGCTGACAACCGAGCTGGATCACTGAGGCCTGTTGTCCATCAACACGTTACATTAGCTGGACCTTGGCCCGGCCTCGACTTTTCTGCCGAACCGCTCGCGCTCAACACTGTGGGGACCCGCCTGCAACGTGAGTTCGATGGCTCCTTCGGAATCGACACCATCGAACGATTCGTGCACTCCTCCTACGACCAATTCGCCGGTCGCGCAACAGTCGTCGACGTCCTCCCGCTGCTGGCCGAACGCTTCGCCCGCCAACGCCTCAACGCCCTGGGCTGCGGCGACACCTGCCCGGTCTTCCCCGGCGTCAGCTACCGCGATCGGGTGCTCGAGGGATCCGCTGCGTGGTCTCGGATTTCTGCGAAAGAACTATGACTGCTGCGGAATTCGGGAATCGGGCGGTGAGGTCCACTTGTCGCAGCGTGACGGTCACGTCGATCGATTCGCTCGGATTGCCGTTGTCGATCTCGTCGGGCCGCTCGTCGGCTGATTCACGCGGTATGCGGGCTCGTGTGGTGGTGCGACCAGGAGCGCGATGTCGGTGGCCGGGTCCGTGCGGAACGAGATCGAACCGGGTCTGGATGGTGTTGTTCGGATCGGTCTCGATATCGCCGGAAACGAGGGCGAGCCGCCGACTACGAGTATGGGTCCGCGCCGCTGCTCCGCATTCGACACCGCACCCGTGCTTCGCTGTGCTCGACATGGGCAACGCGCCGATTCATGGTCGGATTAGGCTTATCCCCCTCGCAATACTGGTTTCGATGAGGAACTCGGACGAGACACCGACCCTGCAGCCGCTGATACGACTGTTGACGTGCCGTGGTGAGCACGAGTAGGCGACGGCCGAGTGAACCGCCACCGTTGTCACGCCCGCAACCGAGGAGGAGGTCGATCGTGTCACAAGAAGCCAACAAGGCCCTGATCCGCCGGTTCTATCACGAGATCGACGCGGGAAATATCGAGGCCATGGACGAGCTGGTCGCCGAAAACTACCTCGACCACTCGCCTCCCCCCTTTCCCGGCATAGGTCCGGGTCGGGAGGGGCTTAAGCAGGCGTTTCGTATGTTCTGGGATGCTACTCCGGGGCGGCACGAGATCGAGGATCAGATCGCGGAGGGCGACCGCGTCGTTACCCGGATCACCGCCTACGGTCGCCAGGTTGGCGACCTACCGGGGATTCCGGCAACCGGACACGAATTGACGATGACCGGCACCACGATCCACCGGATCCAGGACGGAAAGATCGCCGAGAAATGGTCCGACAAGGATGTGCTCGCGCTGTTGCAGCAGTTGGGAGTGCTGCCGACCTTGGGAGAGCCGTGATCAATCCCGTGCCATGACGCGAATGCCCCCGAGGCAGTCACCGCAAGCCACGCCGGATGTGTTGTCACCCAGACGATGCCCGCCGTGGGGCGACCGTGATGAAGTCGGCGCGGACGGTGGTGGCTTCCGAATGGATGTCCAGCGATGCGCGAGACTGTTCACGATGGCTACAGGTGGACATTCGGGTCGACGGCCGGACGCGGGGCGTCGGCGGCCGCGGGATCGGCGTGCGACGATTCTGCGGGTCGCGACCGAGGCATTCGTGCGCAACGGGTATCACGGGACGTCGATGGCCGACATAGCGGGCGAGGTGGGGATTTCCTCGACTGCGCTCTATCGGCATTTCAGGAGTAAACAGGATCTGCTCGGCAGGTGCTTGCTGGCCGGGCTCGATGCGGTGCTGCTGCGTGTGGAGACGGCGGCCCAGGTCGGCGATGCGGGTGATCCGGTGTTCGCGGAAATGGTGAGTGCCTGCTTGGAGTTGCGTGGACTGCCACGATTGTGGCAGTTGGAGGTGCGCAGCTTGACCGCCGCCGACCGGAGCGCGGTCTTGGTGCGGGCGGTGCGGTTGAGTGGGCCACTGCGGCGAGCCGTCGCTGCGCGCCGGCCCGACCTGAATCCGCCCGAGGTGGAGTTTTTGGCGTGGTGCGTGTTCTCGATCGCGACCAGCCCGTCGTACCATCGAATCCGGTTGAGCGAGGCGGTCTTTGCCGAGCTACTCGAAACACTGATCCAGCGGGTGGTCGAGGCCGAGTTGGCGTCGACGGCGCGCAGATCGGTCGCGCAACGTGGCGCGCGGACCGCCGGTGCCGAGGTCGAAGAGCTCGATCGTGTGGTGCGCCCGGAACGGATCGTGCGGGCCGCGGCGCGACTGTTCAACACGTACGGATACGCCGCGGTGGGCATCGAGGACATCGGTGCGGCTGTCGGCGTGAGCGGGCCCGCGCTGTATCACCATTTCTCTGGCAAAGCGGACGTGCTGAACGAGATCGTCCACCGCAACGATCAGTGGATCAAGCTCTACACCTCGCGAGCGGTGGCCGAGGCGGATTCTCCGCGTGACGCGCTGCAGCGTTTGATGCGGTATTTCGCGCAGTTCGCGGTCGCGGAACCTGATGTGCTGGGTACGACTTTCAGCGAGGCCGAACATCTGCCACCCGAACAGGCGCGCCGGTATCTGCGCGCGCACCGCGACGGCATCGTCCGCTGGGCTCGGATGCTTCAGGTGGTCCGCCCGGACCTGCCGCTGGATGTGGCACGTGCGCAGATTCAGGCTATGACCAGCATGATCATCGACGCGGTTCGCAACCCGCGCCTGACCTGGCGACCCGATCTGGTCACGCGCTTGGCCGAGCTCGGCGATCGTGTTGTCTTCGCGGCGCCCGACATCGATCGCCATTCGACGACAGCTTAGTCGCTGTTAACTTTCAACGCACTGATGACGAACAGTGGTTGACATATGAGCAGATTCACCTTAGCCATGAGTAACTTACGGTTGCGTAGTCGCTGATCGGTGCGGAAAGGTATCCCCGGACGGGCGGCGATTCGCCCGGTGGAGCTTCACGATGTCCGAAGGGGACGGCCGGTGGGTCACTACAAGAGCAACGTGCGCGATCTGGAGTTCAACCTGTTCGAGGTGCTCGATCTGGACGCCGTACTGGCGGATGGGACATTCGGCGATCTCGACGCCGACACCGCACGCACGATGCTGGCCGAGGCGGCGCGCCAGGCCGAGGGCGCACTGGCGGACTCCTTCGCCGAAACCGACCGCAACCCACCCACTTTCGATCCGGAGACGCACTCGGTGACGCTGCCCGAGTCGTACAAGCGGTCGGTGCGAGCCTGGCAGGCCGGTGAATGGTTCCGCGTCGGGAAGCGCGAGGCCGTCGGGGGCGTACCGGCGCCGAAGGCGCTGGCGTGGGCGATCAGCGAATTCATTTTGGGCGCACAGCCGTCCGCGTACATGTACCTGTCCGGACCGACCATGGCCGAAATCGTGTATGGGATAGGCACCGAGCAGCAGCGGCACTGGGCCAAGCTCGCGGTGGAGCGAAACTGGGGCGCCACCATGGTGCTCACCGAACCCGATGCCGGTTCCGACGTCGGCGCCGGGCGCACCAGGGCCATCCAGCAGCCCGACGGAACCTGGCACATCGAGGGCGTCAAAAGGTTCATCACTTCGGCCGATTCCGACGACCTCTTCGAAAACATCGTGCACCAGGTACTCGCCCGGCCGGAGGGCGCGGCGCCCGGCACCAAGGGCTTATCGCTGTTCCTGGTGCCGAAATACATGTTCGACCCCGTGACCGGCGAGCCGGGGAAGCGCAACGGCGTGTTCGTCACCGGCCTGGAGCACAAGATGGGTTTGAAGGCGTCGGCGACCTGTGAGGTGACATTCGGCGGCGGCGAGCCCGCAGTCGGATACCTGGTCGGCGATGTGCACAACGGCATCGCGCAGATGTTCGAGGTGATCGAGGAAGCCCGGATGATGGTGGGCACCAAGGCGATTGCCACGCTGTCCACCGGCTACCTGAACGCCCTGGAATACGCCAAGACTCGGGTGCAGGGCGCCGACCTGTCCCGGATGACCGACAAGACGGCACCCAGGGTCGTCATCACCCACCACCCCGATGTGCGTCGCAGCCTGATGTTGCAGAAGGCATACGCCGAAGGCATGCGCGCCGTATACCTCTACGCCGCAGCACATCAGGACGATGTTGTGGCACAACATGTTTCCGGCGTGGACCCCGGAATGGCCGCGCGGGTCAACGACTTCCTGCTGCCGATCGTCAAAGGCGTCGGCTCCGAGCGGGCGTACCAGTGCCTGACCGATTCGCTGCAGACTCTGGGCGGCTCAGGGTTCCTGCAGGACTACCCGCTCGAGCAGTACATCCGCGACTCCAAGATCGACAGTCTGTACGAGGGCACCACCGCGATCCAGGCACAGGACTTCTTCTTCCGCAAGATTGCCCGCGACCGTGGTGTCGCGCTCGCACACATCGGCGACGCGATCCGCGCCACGATCGGTTCGGAACTGACCGGCGGCCCGCTGAAAAGTGAGCGGATGCTCCTCGCGACCGCGCTGGACGACGTGCAGGCCATGGCCGGTATCCTGACCGGCCATCTTCTCGCCGCCGGCCAGCAGCCGAGTGAGCTGTACGCAATCGGCCTCGGCTCGGTGCGGTTCCTGCTGGCCGTCGGAGATCTGCTGATCGGGTGGCGACTGCTCGTCGGCGCCGACACCGCTGTCACCGCGCTCGAATCCGGTGCACCGGCCGCCGAAAAGGCCTTCTACGAAGGAAAGATCGCGGCAGCACGGTTCTTCGCCACGCAGCTGCTGCCCGAACTCACCGCCTCACGGGCGATCATCGACGCACTCGACACCGGCCTGATGAGCGTCGACGAGCAGGCGTTCTGACCATGAACGCCACACCCGCAGGAACCCCGCGGATCAACCGGTATGTCGCGCTCGGGGATTCGTTCACCGAAGGGGTCGGAGACGACGACCCCACCCGTCCGAACGGCGTACGCGGCTGGGCCGACCGTGTGGCGTCGGCCCTGGCCGCGATCGATGCCGACATCGGATACGCAAACCTCGCCATCCGCGGACGCCTCATGGGCGGTGTCGTCGACGAGCAGCTGCCGCGGGCGCTGTCGCTGCGACCGGACCTGGTCACCATCTCCGCGGGCGGCAACGACATCCTGCGCCCGTCGGTGGATCTCGACGACATCGTCGCCCGCTACGCCGATATGGTCGCGGCCCTGCGCGACAACGGTGCACGAGTTCTGGTTTTCACCGCGTTCGACGGCACCTGGAATCCGATCTACCGCATGTTGCGCGGCCGTATGGCCATCTACAACGAGCTGATCCGTGAATTCGCCGACGATCTCGGCGTAGAACTCGTCGACTTCTGGCGCATGGACCACTTCGCCGACCCGCGCCTGTGGTCCTGGGACCGCCTACATCTCAGCCCCGCAGGCCACGAACTGATGGCATTCGAAGTCCTCCGTGTGCTCGGACTCGAACACACGCTGCGACTCCCCCCGTTGCCCCCGGCCGAATCGCTCACCGACAGCGAACGCCGCACCGCCGATCTCCGCTGGACCAAGGATTTCCTCGCCCCCTGGGTACTCCGTCGGATCACCGGCACCTCCTCCGGCGACTGCATGGAACCGAAATATCCGGCCTATGTCGACGTCGGCGAATTGGGCCATGGGGCAAGCGAATCGGCGCGAGGTGCTGCCGCCACCATGAACGTCGGATAGCTTGGAGCCGTCGAACGCCTGGTCATCGGGCGCAGCAGCGACAGGTGGATCAGTTGATGCTCGGATTCCAGTAGTCGCCGCAACGTTGCGGACTACGAGGCTTCCAGTCGAGCAGCCATCCGTTCTGTAGAGGTGTGCTAGGCGAGGGATCTGCGGGGACGGTCGTCGAGTTCGTCGGCGAGAACCCTGCGTGCTCGATCTGGTGGCAGGTTATCTGCCCGGTAGCACAATAGGTTTGATCGAGCTGTGATCGTGGCGGCCGCTGGTCAATGCCGCGGCCACTTGGTCGAGGCCGAAGTGGCCGGTGACCAGGCGGTCGAGATCGACTCGTCCGGTGGCGGCGAGGTCGATCGCGGTTGGCCAGGTGTTCGCGTAGCGGAACGTTCCGGTCAGCTCGAGTTCGTGTTCCTGAAGGTAGGGCAGGGGGAGTGGAATATCGTCGCCGCCCATGCCGACCAGCACCACCCGTCCGGCGCTGGCCACAGTGCGTATCGCGTCGTTGATCGCCCGGGGATGTCCGGAGCATTCCAGGAGGACACTCGGTTCGAATCCGATGTCGCGCAGTGCGGTACCGCCGACGTCGACCGCTTGTGTGCAGCCCAATTCGATGGCCAGTGCCAGCCGCTGCGGGTTCACATCGGTGATCACTACCTCGGATGCGCCGAAAGCCAGCGCGGTCTGTGCGGTGACGAGTCCGACCGGGCCCGCGCCGTTGACCAGCACACGATCGCCCGCACTCACCCGTCCTTTACGGCATGCCCATACGCCGACCGATAGTGGTTCGAGCAGGGCGGCCGCCTCGTCGGTCAGCGCATCCGGTACCGGATGGGCGAATTCCCGGTGCAGCACCACGTATTCGCAGAATGCGCCGTCGATCGGAGGTGTGCCGAAGAACCGCATGTCCGAGCACAGGTTGTAGCGGCCTGCTCGGCATCGGCGGCAGGTGAAGTCCGGTATCCCGGGTTCGAGCGAAACTCGTTGGCCGAGGTGATGGTGTCGCGCACCGGGGCCGAATCCGACCACTACACCGCAGGCTTCGTGGCCGAGCACCATCGGTTGATCGACAATGTGGTGGCCGATCCGACCGTGCTCGAAGTAGTGCACGTCGGAGCCGCATACGCCCACCGCGCTGATCTCGATGAGCACTTCGGCCGGACCCGGTTCGGGCACGGCGCGTTCTTCGACCGCGATCTTTCCGACGGCTTCCAGAACCGCTGAGCGCATAGTGTCATCGCCTTTCGTCGCGTGCCAACTCGGCCACCATCGCCTGGGCGCCACGAGCATGCAGTGCGCGCAGTGCCGTGACGTAGGCGTCGAGGAATCGGGGTTGGTCGATCAGATCGCCGAATACTGTTCTTTCGCTGAGGAATGCGGTGGGGTCGTCGCGCTGGCGGTGGGCCAGCGGTGTCAGCTGTTCGCGGAGCCGGTCGATGATCTCGATCGGCTCGCCGTGCTCGTCGACGCCCTCGGCATAGCGCGCCCAACCGGCGACGATTGCTGCGGCACAGTCGATCTCGCCGGATCCGTCGCGGGTGTCGAGCTGCTGCCGGATGACCGGCAGCAGCCATTTCGGGATGCGGTCCGACGATTCGGCGCACAGTCTGGCGATGGTGTCGCCGATCGCGGGGTTGGAGAACCGTTCGATGAGGGTGTGTTTGTAGCGGTCCAG
The DNA here is from genome assembly GCF_050942345.1 of Nocardia pseudovaccinii. Lineage (NCBI taxonomy): Bacteria > Bacillati > Actinomycetota > Actinomycetes > Mycobacteriales > Nocardiaceae > Nocardia > Nocardia pseudovaccinii. The sequence continues at coordinate 6,298,998 of NZ_CP192074.1, read as the reverse complement.
GTCGACGCCGGGCACCGGGCGCAGGGTGGGCGTTGCCTCACGGTCCATGTAGCGCAACAGGAATCGGCGGAAGTCCGGATCCTGGGCCGCTTCGTGCACGAGGCGGTAGCCGCTGAGATATCCCAGATAGGCGATCCCCTGGTGGCTCGCGTTCAGCAAGCGCAGTTTCATCAGCTCATACGGTGCGACGTCGGCGACGAGCTGCACCCCGACGTCATCGAAGTCGGGACGGCCGAGGGTGAACGAATCCTCCAGCACCCATTGGGTGTACGGCTCGGTCACCACCGGCCACTGATCCTCCAGGCCATAGCGGCGCAAGAGCTCGGCGGACGCCTCGGCGGGTGTCACCGGCGTGATGCGGTCGACCATCGAGTTGGGGAAGCGCACCGCACGCTCGACCCAGTCACCGAGCTCACGATCACGCAGCCGCGCGAACGCGCTGAAGGTGGCCTGCGCGATATGCCCGTTGCCCTCGATGTTGTCGCACGACATGACGGTGAAGGGCGCGATGCCCCGCGCCCGCCGGCGCACCAGCGCCTCGGTAACGAGTCCGAATACGGTGCGGGGCAGACCGTCCGGCGCGAGATCGGCCCGAATCGCCGGATCGGCGGTGTCGAATTCGCCGGTGGTCGCGGAGAAGTTGTATCCGCCCTCGGTGATGGTGAGTGAGACGATCCGGACTGCCGGATCGGACAGCTTCTCCAGCACCGCTTCCGGATCGTCTGGCGCATAAAGGTATTCGATGATCGAGCCGATCACTCGGGTCCGCCAGGTGCCGTCCGGCTCGATGACCGTCAGGGTGTACAGGCCATCCTGCGCCGCCAGCGCATCGCGCATCCGCCGATCGGCGGGCAGCACTCCGACTCCGCAAATACCCCAGTCGGTCGCGCCGCCCTGCTCCAGTAGTCGGTCGATATACATCGCCTGATGGGCGCGATGGAACCCGCCGACGCCGAAATGGACTATGCCGGTGCGGATCCGGGTGCGGTCGTAGGTCGGCACCGAAACTTCGGGGGTGAGCTCGTCGATCCTGTCGGCACGTAACGCCGTGCTTGTGGCCCCGCTCATAACGACCCTTCGACTGTTGTGTACGTCACACTCCGATGGTAGCCTCTTGAACAATAGCTCACCTATTGAGCAGATGATCAGGCATCGATGAGGAGCGCAGTGGCTACCGAAGCGTCCCGACCGGGCAATCCGGACGATGTCCGGTTGGCATTGCGGGCTGCGCAGCTCTATCACCTCGACGGCGCCACCCAGGCGGAAATCGCCGTCAAGCTGGGTGTTTCTCGTCCAACCGCGGGGCGGCTCATCGCCCGTGCCCGGGCGCAGGGGCTGGTGCGCATCGAGATCAATGTCCCGGACGAACTGCGCTCGGCCGTGCATGCCGATGTCGAGAGTGAACTCGAGGCGAGGTTCGGGCTCACCGAAGCGGTGGTGCTCGGTGAGGTGCCCGATCGATCCCAGGCGAGCCTGCTCCCGTTCGGCCGCGCCGCGGTCGGCGTCCTGAACCGTCGACTACGGCCCGCGGACACCCTCGGATTCACCTGGGGCCCGGACACCATCGCGGTCGCGCATGAACTGTGGACGAAGTCGGCACGGTGCGCGACCGTTGTGCAGTTGGACGGTTCGATGACCTCGGGTGATTACCAGACCGGCGTCGACTACACACTCGGCCGCTGCGCCGCTCAACTGCAGGCCACCCCCGTCCGGTTGCACGCACCGCTCTACGCGGATCCGGCGACCGTGACCGCGCTGGAACAGGATTCACTACTCGGACGCGCCATGTCGTTGGGGCGAGATGCCGACGTCATGATGTTCGGTGTCGGACCGGTCTCCACCGCTACCACTTTGTTCGAGGGCAGCTATCTCGACTCCGCGATCCTCGACGAACTGGGCGAACTGGGCGCGGTCGGTGAAATCGGCGGTCGATTCTTCCGTGCCGACGGCAGCGATGTCGCGGGATCCCTTGCCGCACGCACGGTTTCGGTCGGACTCGACGCCATTCGGGCCTGTCCGACCTCGCTGCTGATTTCCGGCGGAGAGTCCAAGCACGAAGCCGTCCTCGGTGCGCTGCGGGGCGGACTGGCCACCATTCTCGTCACCGATATCGAGTGCGCGCAGTGGCTGCTGGAAAAGAAGGAGAGTTCTGGCCGATGAACAGACACCATGCGAAGGCCGCAGCGGCACTGGCTGTCGCGGCCGTGATGGGGGTGGGCGGCTGCGCGGGCGCCGGATCGTTCACCTCGAGCGACGACACCGTGACCATCGCGATGGTTTCGAACTCACAGATGCAGGACGCCATCGCCCTGTCCGGTGAGTTCGAGCGCGAAAATCCCGGGATCGAACTCAAATTCGTCTCGCTGTCGGAGAATCAGGCTCGCGCCAAGATCACCGCCTCGGTCGCCACCCACGGTGGTGAATTCGATGTGGTGATGATCAGCAACTACGAAACACCGCAGTGGGCCAAGAACGGCTGGCTGGTAGATCTGTCGAATTACCAGCGCGAGACGTCCGGCTACGACTCTCAAGATTTCATCCCGTCCCTGCAGAAATCCCTGTCCTACCAGGGGGCTATGTACTCCGTGCCGTTCTACGGCGAATCCTCGTTCCTGATGTACCGCAAGGATCTGTTCGAACAGGCGGGGCTGACCATGCCCGCCGCGCCCACCTGGGATCAAATCGCCCAGGCCGCCGCGAAACTCGACGATCCCGCCGGTGGTCGCTCCGGTATCTGCCTGCGCGGCAAGCCCGGCTGGGGTGAATCGCTCGCACCGTTGAATACCGTGATCAACACCTTCGGTGGCCGCTGGTTCGATGAGAACTGGCACGCCCAGCTCAACAGTCCCGAAGTGGTTCGTGCCGTCGAGTTCTACATCGACCTGGTGCGCGAACATGGTGAACCCGGTGCGGCCGCCAGCGGATTCAGCGAATGCGCCACGCAGCTCTCCCAGGGCAACACCGCCATGTGGTACGACGCGACCTCGGCGGTCTCGGTGCTGGAAGATCCCGCATCCAGCAAGGTGGTCGGCAAGATCGGGTACGCGTCGGCGCCGGTGATGCTGAAGCCGAACTCGGGCTGGCTGTACACCTGGTCGCTGGGGATTCCCAAGTCCAGTGAAAAGCCCGATGCGGCCTGGAAATTCATCTCATGGATGACCGGTAAGCCCTACATCAAAATGGTCGGCGAGAAGCTCGGGTGGTCACATGTGCCGCCGGGCAGCCGGATGTCGACCTATCAGATTCCCGAATACGCCGCGGCGTCGCAGGCATACGGACCGTTGACGCTCTCGTCGATGCAGGGGGCCGATCCGGAACATCCCACCGTGGCGCCGGTGCCCTATACCGGAATCCAGTTCCTCGCCATCCCGGAGTTCCAGGACCTCGGAACCAGAGTGAGCCAGCAGGTCAGCGCCGCCGTCGCGGGTCGGATCAGCGTCCATGACGCACTCGACCAAGCCCAGCAATATGCCGACGCGGTCGGCCGGTCGTATCGAGGAAACCAGTAGTCATGTCTGAAACAACGACAGCGCCAGCGGTTTCCGAGTCGCTCACGGAAGACACACCACGACCGATCCTCGCGCGGCGCGACCGGCTCGCACGGGCCGAAGGCTGGCGCAGGCGCGGTCCGCTGCTGCCCGCACTGATCTTCATGGTCGTGGTCACCCAGGTGCCTTTCGTCTTCACGCTGTACTACTCGACGCAATCGTGGAACCTGGTCCGGCCGGGATCCCGCCACTTCATCGGATTGCAGAACTACGCGGATGTCTTCCGCGACAGCCAGTTCCGGCAGGTGACGCTCAACACCGTCATCATGATCGTCGGGACCGTCATCATCTCGGTGATCCTCGGACTGCTGCTGGCACTGCTGCTCGACCGCGCGTTCTTCGGCCGCGGCATCGTGCGCACCCTGCTGATCACGCCGTTTCTGGTGACTCCCGTCGCGGCGGCACTGATCTGGAAGACCACCATGCTGGATCCGGTGTTCGGGTTGGTGAATTTCGTGCTGAAACCGTTCGGCGCCGGCCAGATCGACTGGGTGAGCAAGTATCCGCTGCCCGCGGTGATGGCGGATCTGGTATGGCAGTGGACGCCGTTCATGATGCTACTGATTCTGGCCGGGCTGCAATCGATGCCACGCGATATCGTCGAGGCTGCCCGCGTCGACGGCGCGAACTCACTGCAAGTTTTCCGTGAACTCACCCTCCCGCATCTGCGCCGGTTCATCGAACTGGGAGCCGTGCTGGGGGCGATCTACCTGGTCAACACCTTCGACGCGGTGTACATGATGACCTCGGGTGGACCGGGCATCGCCAGCTCCAATCTGCCCTTCTATATCTATCAGCGCGCTTTCCTCGGTTTCGATATCGGTCAGGCCGCGGCGATGGGGGTCGTCACCGTCATCGCAACCACCATTGTCGCGACGTTCGCGCTGCGACTGCTGTTCAAGTCCTTCACCGGAAAAGAGGAAGCCGCATGAACGCGCATGCGCTTGCCGACAAACCCACTGCGGCACAGCAGGTTCCGATACGTCGTCGGCGCAACCGGTCCGGGATGCTGTGGGGTGTGCTGGCTTGGGTGATCGGCATCGGAATGTTCTTCCCTGTGCTGTGGATGGTGCTGACGGCGTTCAAACAAGAGGGCGACGCCTACACCGATCCGCCGAAGCTGTTCTTCACCCCGACCCTGGACCAGTTCTCCGCGGTTCTCGACAGCGGTATCGGCACCACGCTATTGAACTCCACCTTCGCCACCGGGATGTCGACGATTCTCGTTCTGGCCCTGGGAATTCCGGCGGCATTCGCGCTGTCGCTGCGCCCGGTGCGCAACACCCGCGACGCGCTGATGTTCTTCATCGGCACCAAGATGCTGCCGATCGTGGCGGCGATCGTGCCGCTGTATGTGATCGTCGGCAATACCGGTCTGCTGGACAACATTTGGGCGCTGGTCATCCTCTATACCGCGATGAATCTGCCGATCGCGGTGTGGATGATGCGCTCGTTCTTCCTGGAGGTACCCGGCGAGCTGCTCGAGGCCGCGAGCATGGACGGCGCGAGTCTGGGGACCGCGGTGCGCGAGGTGATCCTGCCGCTGGTCTCGCCCGGCATCGCCGCCACCGCACTGATCTGCGTCATCTTCTCCTGGAACGAATTCTTCTTCGCGGTGAACCTGACCGCTGTACAGGCGCAGACGATTCCGGTGTTCCTGGTCGGCTTCATCACCGGCGAGGGCCTGTACTGGGCGCGGTTGTCCGCGGCCGCGGTGCTCAGCGCCCTGCCCGTTGTCCTCGCCGGCTGGCTCGCACAGAACAAGCTGGTGCGCGGCCTGTCCTTCGGCGCCATCAAGTAAGGAAAACTCATGGCCACAATCCATTACGACTCCGCATCGTGTGTCTATCCGGGCGCGGAGACGCTCGCGGTCGACTCGCTCGACCTCGATATCGCCGATGGTGAGTTCATAGTCTTGGTCGGGCCGTCGGGCTCGGGTAAATCCACCGCATTGCGTATGCTCGCGGGCCTCGAGGAGATCGATGGCGGCTCCATCCGCATCGACGGTCAGGACATGGTCGGTGTGTCGTCCAAAGATCGCGATATCGCCATGGTGTTCCAGAATTACGCGCTGTACCCGAACAAAACCGTCGGGGAGAATATGGGTTTCGCGCTCAAGATGATGAAAGTGCCGGTGGCCGAGCGTAAACGTCGCGTGGCCGAGGCGGCCGAACTGCTCGGTCTCACCCCGTATCTGGACCGCAAACCGGCGAAACTCTCTGGCGGACAACGGCAGCGCGTGGCGATGGGGCGCGCGATCGTGCGTGAGCCGCGAGTGTTCTGCATGGACGAGCCGCTGAGCAACCTCGACGCCAAATTGCGCGTGCAGACCCGTACCCAGATCGCCGCGCTACAGCGACGGCTGGGCACCACGACCGTCTACGTCACCCACGACCAGGTCGAGGCCATGACCATGGGGGACCGGGTGGCGGTACTGCGCGACGGCCGGTTGCAGCAGTTCAGCACTCCCGCCGAGCTCTATGACCGGCCCGCGAACGCATTCGTCGCCGGATTCATCGGATCACCGTCGATGAACCTGTTCCGGGTGCCCCTCACCTCCGGTGGCGTCGACATTGCAGGCACCACAATGGAATTGCCGCGCGAGCAGATGACCAGCCTCGCCGAGGCGGGCCTGGGCGAGGTGACCATCGGCATCCGGCCCGAACAGCTCGAACTCCGCCGCGACGGAACGGGTTTCGCGGTCACCGTGGAACTCGTCGAGGAACTCGGCAGTGAATCGTATGTGTACGCGCGCATGCCGGGTGCGCCGATCACCGGCCTCGACGGCGAGCCGTTCACCTTCGTCGCGCGCTCGGCGAGCCGCGCACCGGCCGAACTCGCCGAAACGGTAACACTCCAGGTCAACGACCCCGCCGCAGTACATCTGTTCCATCCCGGGAACGGAACCCGAATCACGGCCTGATACCCGGAATAAGGAGGACCACACCGGCGCCTCGGGTGGTGGGAACGTCGCGGAGTTGGTAGTGGTCGAGGCCGCATTGGTCTTTGGCGGCGTGGAAGGATTCCTCGACCGCCCACCGGGCCCCGGCGACGGCCACGACCTGTTCCCGCGCGATCGTGGCGGGGTGAAAGTACAGGTAGTAGGCGATATCGGCGGGGTTATCGAGGGATCGGCGGGCCAGCAGGGTTCTTGTGTATCAGGCGGGGGCACCGAAATGGGCACCAGGCCCAGTCGTATTCACGTTCGCCGCGCTCACCCAGCCCGGCCGAGACCCGGTGCCAAGCTTGTGCGGACGCTCGAGCGACGAGGATGTCGACACGGCGGCGGCCGTCCTCGGAACGTAGGACAGGCGACGGGCTTAGCAGAATGCCCGGAACCGGCCGTCGCGGCCACCCACCCGGCGGCTACTCCGGCATCCGGGGTCCGGGCGATCATCATCTCGGCAAGTCTGGGGCTTCGTCAGAAGGCCTGAGCTGCAACGGCTTTCAGGAATTCCTGCTTCGGCGCAGCGGTTACCGATCCACGGCCCGGCGGAGGTAGAGCTCTCTATCGATCACCTCCCGACCCGAGCGCCTGGCATAGGCGAGGAACACCCCGAGCTGAAAATTCTCCACACGTCCGGCCGTTCCGGAGTGCAGGTGTTGCACACCTCCCGACCTCACTTTCTTCTTCAGTCCAAGCCAGGTGTGGTCGGGTGCTGCGGCGTTGCCGACGTCGATTGCGTCGTGGCCGATGTGGGCTTCGGGCAAGTGAGCAGATGATTCGCCTTGACATGCAACTATCTGGTTTGCCCAGGCTGTGCATTCATACCTGCGATGGTTGCGATGTCTCCAGAGGTTCGAAATCGCCTACCACCGATACCGATGATCCGCTGGGGAGCACTTTCGCGAGCTCATCGACCAAACGTCCGCCAACGATGTCGACGTCGAGTAGGAGCAGGTAGTGGTTGAGGTTCGACCACGTGCTGGCGCCGAGTAGTTCGAACCCGAACACGTTTCCGGCCCGCCGGGGTGGCCGGTGCGGCAGCGATTGGAGGAACGGCACCAGGGACTGGAGAACCTTGTCCCGAGCCGCTTTCTCCTCGCGCATTTGTTCATCGCTGAGAGGTGATCCGTCGCCGGATCCTTCTTCGAGTTGTCCGATTGCAGGTGTCTTGATGGTGATGGTCATTGTGCCCATTGGTCTTCTTTCTTTGCGGGTCGTAGGCATGTGAGTGATGCGATGCCGATGTCGCAACCTCAGCATCACGTTGTGGTGCTGGTCTGTCGCGAGTGACGCCTACTCGAATCGTGGAGGCATGCCGGGGCCCGATGTGTCGGCTGCTCAGCCGTCGCGGCGGAAGTCGCTCGCGTGTCCCGCCAGGCAATTCGAGTGCCGGGTTACTCGCGACACCGAGCGGCGGCGTCGGCGACCGTTGAGTGAGGACACGGCGGCGACGCGGTTCGCATCGGTGCCCATCGCAGGCCGCCCCGGAGATAGGAGGGCCTCGATGAAGGTCAGTGTGTGCCACAACGGGGATGACGTTTTCGTTTCCTGGAAACCGCCCGGGCCGATCGATGACTGCCGCGGTTTCGCGTTGCGACGCCGGCGCAACGGCGCCGGTGAAGTCGTCAAAACGTGGGTCGGTTTCGCCGGCCAGAAGCACAAAGAGGGTGAGCGGCGTGACTCCACGCAGTGGCCGATTCAGCGCTTTCAGTGGACCGACTACATGGCCGATCCCGGTGACCGGGTGGCGTACCAGGTGGTGCCGATGGTCGGACCTGACAAGGACCACCTCTCGCCGGCCGAGGACCTGGCCAGCGAGTGGACCGATGAATTCACTCTCGATCACCAGGTCTCACCGCACATCGATGCGTACTTCAACCGCGGAATCGTTGCCGCACAGTGGGTTTCACGGCGGCTGCACCTCACCGACGATGATCCGCGAACGAAGAGCGCGGCGACCAAGGAGCTGGAGACGGTCATCGACACCCCCGACGACCCGTTCCGCAACTACCTGACCGGCCCGCTGGGCGCTCGGCTGTTCGAGCTTCTCGCCGCGGCGGCCGACGACGGCCGCGAGGTTTTCGCCGCACTGTATGAGCTCGATGACGAACAACTCGAGTCTGCGCTGGAGAAGCTCGGTAAGAACTCCCATATCGTGCTCGCCAACGGCAGCGTGAAAAAGAAGGGGGAGGACCAGAACGCTGCGGCGCGGGAGCGGCTGAAGGACATCGTCGATCTGCACGATCGCATGGTGTCCCCACGTGCCCTGGGCCACAACAAGTTCCTTGTCCTGTGCGATGAGAACAACCAGCCTCGCTGGACATGGACCGGTAGCCAGAACTGGACCAAGACCGGGCTGTGCACCCAGGCCAACAATTCGGTACTCATCGACGACGCCCGCCTTGCCGGTGAGTACCGCAAGCAATGGGACCGGCTCGAAGACGCCGAAGCGGCCACCCCTGACACACTCGAAAAGTCCAACAGCGAGCCCCGCAAGCGCACGATCGCACCGGCCGAAGTCACGCTGTGGTTCACCCCGACAATCGGCCAGGTCGACCTGGCCGAGGCCCGCGCAGCCATCGACAAGGCCGAACGAGCCATCCTGTTCTTGATGTTCAATCCCGGCCCGCGTGACACGCTGCTCAACCACATCATCGATGTCGCACGCAAGCCGCAGACAGCGCAACGTCTCTACATCAAGGGCGCCATCAACCAGGACCCGAGCGTGCAGAACGTCACGGTGCCTGTCTTCGCTCAGGACAACATCGTCAACGCCGATTTCGACGTGGTGCTGCCCGCCGCCATCGACAAACCGACCAGCTGGTTCGTCGAGGAATTGAAGAAGCTGCCCACGGCGAGGGCGATGGTGCACAGCAAGGTGGTGCTGATCGACCCCTTCGGTGCCAGCCCCGTGGTGATGACCGGGTCGCACAACCTGGGCACCAAGGCCAGCGGCACCAACGACGAGAACTTCCTGATCGTCCGAGACGCCCCGGGGTTGGCCTCTGCCTATGCGACCAACATCATGGCCGTGTACAACCAGTACCGGTGGCGCTTCAACCGCATCAACAAGGTGTCGTCCACGAGCTGGGACGGCCTGAAAGACAACGAGTTCTGGCAGCCGTGGTTGTGGAAAGGCGAGAAATCCCAAGCCATCAAGGACACCAAGCTACGCGAAATGGACTTCTGGGTCGGCGACTGAGGCTGCCCGAACGGCGCCGACTGGTGTCCGCTGGATAGCCGTCCCGACCTCGCTACGGTTGGGCCGTCGGTTCGATCAGTGGGGCTGGTGGCGCAGGGCGCGATGATGGCCAACGAACAGCCGATGATCGGCGTCGCGATATCGGGAGGGGGACATGCCCAGACCGCGCCTCGGGAATCCCCGTCACCTCGGCGATCGCGTTTCCGGAAACCCACCCCGTGCGCCCCGCGCCGTTGGCCGTGAGTGAAGGCGACACGACCGCACGCTCACCCGTGTGTGAGACCGTCCCGACGGGCAGAACGACGTCATGGACCCTGCACGAAGAACTGCTGGCGACCCTGCTGAGCCCGGCGTGGGATCACGCGATCACCGCCGCGGCCGATCTGGCGTTGAGATGGGACGCTACTACGAGGGGTTTGCCCACAACGCCGTGGAGGTCGGCGGCGGCAGCGGTCTGCACCGCTATTCGGTCTCCCGGTCATTGCTGGATGAGGCCACCGTGCCGGTCATGTAGGACCCGCATGATGTGGACACAGGTAGCTAGTTACTCGTGCGCAATCACAAAGGTCGGGAACAGACTGGGCGCACGAAATTTCCAGAAATCCGTACTGGAGATCGGGATGGACTGTGACGCACGAATGGCACTGCTTGCGGTAGTCGCGGCGGGAGTGCTCGGTGTGTCAACGCCGATCGCGGGAGCGGCGCCGGCGACGGAAGCGCCGAATGCGACGGCGGAGTCGGCTGAACCGACGTGGCCGACCACGCCGACCACCGAACCACCCTGCTGTACCGGTCCCACGACCCCCACAACCACAACCACAACAACCACAACAACCACCACAACCACAACAACCACCACGACCACAACCACGACCCCCACGACCACAACCACGACCCCCACGACCACAACCACGACCCCCACGACCACAACCACGACTACGGCCGAACCATCGTTGCCCGATGCGAGCCTCGAGGCTGCTCCATCAAATGTCGAACGCGGAGCGGAGGTCACCGTACGCGGCTCCAACTGGCCATGCGGCGAGGTGATCATCAGACCTCAGCGGTCGAAAACGGTCACCGTGGGGACGAGTCGACGTTCGTTCGCGAAATCGATCACCGTGCCACCGGATGCCGAATTCGGCTCCTTTTCGATCATCGCCACCTGTGACCGCTCGGAGCAGCTCACCCGGACGGTGACCATCCAGATCGCTCGCCCGCCGACCGGCACCACCACCACGACGACGACATCCTCGGCGGGCGAACCCGACTCCGGAGTCGGGGCACAACCGTCCGACTCACAGTTCGCCCTACCTCCGCCCGCTCCACCGACCGGATCCCACCCGACCGACCGCCTCGACGACGCTCTCGCGCTGGGCGCGCTCATGCTCGCGATAGCCGTGGCGACCTTCGTGCTGAACCGGCTCCGCAAGCGTGCGCACCACCCGGCCGAGCCACAGCTGCGGGTGCGCGTGGTCGAGGGCGCGGCCCCGACGATCCACGTCCACCGAATCGGTGCGACGCCGACTGTGCGGGTTCGACTGTTCGGCGAGAACCCACTGCTGCAGATCAGGGAGATACCACAATGACAGCTCCGCCGATCACCGCCGAATCTCTCCTCTTCCCGGCCGCCGCCCACGCCGCAAGAATGGACGACCTCGCCCGATGCCTGCACGAACGCGATGTGGAACAGTTCGTGCTGCGTCGAGCGCCGATCGTCACGGCCGTCCTGCGATCGACGGCGCTGCGCGAGGTCACCGCAGCGCTCGACCGGCTGCTCCAAGTCGATCTCGGCGGGCTGATGGTCGAGGGCTGGCGTCGCTACGACCGGCTGCACGGCGCGGCGATCCGCACCCGTTCGGGCGGCACCGAACAGGTCGAACTCCTCGAACACGAGGTCACCCAGACCTACAGTCCGCACCTCGAGATCACCGTCGACGGCAACCCGGTCGGCGAACTGGACTTGGAACTGCGTATCGCGCTGCTACTGCGACCGCTGACCGCGACCGTCCGCGGTGGTCTGCTGGTCGCGTTGGGGCCCGGCGACTGCACCGCATCCGCGAGCGTCGCTGCCGCGCAGGTGGGCAATCTCCTTCGTCGCGAGTACAAGCTGCCCGTGGCGACACTGGTGGACCTGCGGCGGCCGATCCCGCTGGTCCGCCGCGAGGTCGAGGACCCGACGGTCCGGATGAATCGCCTACCGGATTCACGGCGAGCTGGGTGAGGACTATCGGCGCCTTCGACATCCACTTTGATGATTCTGGCGTTCTCCACGACTGCCAAGTCCCTCTTTGCCTGGGCGATTTCGGGGACCGTACCGAATGGTCTGAGATCGCCCGCCACGGTGGGGACATTCAAGTGGCGACCGCATGGGTGCAGCTCACTTGACCAGGCGATCGCGCCGTCTCCGGTCAAGTCGCTCGCTTCACCCGGCCGGACTGCGGTTCAGCCGCATGATGTGTGCGTGTGCGGCACGGCTGGTGCTGCGGGAAATGGCCTGAGTCGGCACACGTCGTGTAGGAGCCGAAAGCGCGCGGGTTCGCCGATCGCGACGGAAACCCGCGGCGATGCCAGTGTTTGGGTATCGCCCGGTTACCGAGGGGTGCGATCAGTTTGTCGAAATCCTCTGGTGACGTGGTGCAAGCGAAGCGGAGTTGGAGACCGCCGATCCGGCTGGAGGGTGGGTCAGAACGATCGTGCAGATATGGGGCTCGACGCGGGGACCTCACGGGGCGACGGTGTCGCATCCCGGCATGGCGGCGCGGCACACGGTTGACCGTGAGTTCCGCACACGCGCTGACCGAACCGGCCGCGGTGCTGCGGGCAAATGTGATGTCGGATGGTTGAAGGCTTCGCGGCTTTGTCCGGAGAGCATCGTGCAAACGAGGACGATGTCGCAGGCGGGTCACCGAGTCTCGTAGGTGTCGAAATCGGTGACCGCCGTCGACTTCTCGCCATCGAGCAGCAGATGCGTCGGTGGTGGCCGCCCGCAATTCGTCGCGGGCGGCCGGTTCCATGACCGATCAGTAGGTGTAGAAACCGCGGCCGGTTTTGCGGCCCAGGTATCCGGCGTCGACCATGCGGCGCAGCAGCACTGGGGGTGCGTACTGGGGTTCGCCGAACTCGGCGTGGAGGGACTCGGCGACGGCGAGGGTGACATCCAGGCCGACGGTGTCGGTCAGGCGCAGCGGACCCATCGGGTGGGCGCAGCCGCTGACCATGCCTTCGTCGATGTCCTCGGCGCTGGCGAATCCGGTCTCGAACATGCGGATCGCGTTGCACAGGTAGGGGATCAGCAGGGCGTTGACGATGAAGCCTGCCTGGTCCTTGGATTCGATGGTGCGCTTGCCCAGCACGTCGCGGGCGTAGGCGCTCACCTTGTCGACGACTGCGCGCTCGGTCTTGAGCGTTACGACGATCTCGACCAGCGGCAGTACCGGGACCGGGTTGAAGAAGTGCACACCCACCACCCGGCCCGGGTTGGCGGTGGCGTTGGCCAGCCGGATGACCGGGATCGAGGAGGTATTGGTGGCAAGGATGGTCTCGGGGGAGACGATGGCATCGAGCTTGGTGAAGAAGTCGGCCTTGAGCGATTCGATCTCCGGCGCGGCCTCGATGACCAGCTCGCGGTCGGCGAAATCGTCGATCGAGGTGGTGAGCGTGATGTGGGCGCGGGCCGCGTCGGCGGCGGCCTGTTCGAGGCGGCCCGACTTCACCGCGCGGGCCAGGGACTTCTCGATACGCCCGGCGGCCGCTCCGGCCGCCTCGGTGTCGCGTTCGAGAATCAGGACCGATCCGCCCGCGCGGGCGGCTACCTCGGCGATACCGGCACCCATGGTGCCGCCGCCGATTACGCCGATGCGTTCCACTTTCGTTTTCTCCTCAGTACTCGGTTTACTCGCAGACATCCTGCTAGACCGCGCGCACCCACCCTCGGGCGGGCGGGCACTGTGAGGTCTGATCAGCTGAAGTGAGTTCCCTTGGGCGAGCGAGGGCTTCGGTCGGTGACATCGCCTCGAGGTGGTTGATGGTCGGATTGCGCGCTGAGTGCTGCGGGTGCGCGGGCAGTGACAACGACAGCTTCGGGGCGGATTTCGGCGTCGAGTTCGAACATGATCGACTTCATGTGCGCCTTTGCCTTCCAACGGCGCCGTCATGAGCTGACCCCTGTGACTCGATAGCACCCGCCCTATCTCGGAGACCTTCAGGCATGCCCGGTCGCTGATCAACCAGTCGGCAAGATCACCGAGTTCGCTGGGCCCAGCGCCTATTATTAATTAGATAGGCTAAGCAGTGTGGCGCGGCAGACCGGAAACCCGCAGGCCGTGTGATTACTACAAAAGTTCGTCGCCGGGCCGCCGCGCGCTGTCGTTTGCACCCGTGCCGCACCACATCTGCTCCCCAGGCCCATCTGTGGCAACCGAGCGTTGCTTCTCCACCGAACAAGGAGCTGAACAGCAGGAAAGGCAGTCTTGACCACGACCCGCCCCGACGACTACGAGAACACCACCGTCACCGATTCAGTCCGGTCCGATCTGCCGGATCTGTCATCTCGCACGGGTGGGATGTTCGCCTCCCTCACCGTCCCCAATTACCGCTATTATTTTGCTGGCCAAGTGGTTTCGAATACCGGTACCTGGATGCAGCGGATCGCCCAGGATTGGCTGGTGCTCGGTCTCACCGGCAGCTCGTTCGCCGTCGGCATCACCACTGCCATGCAGTTTCTGCCGATGCTGCTGTTCGGTCTCTACGGCGGCGTCATCGCCGACCGCTTCCCCAAGCGGGGCCTGCTGGTCATCACTCAAGCCATCATGGGGCTGCTCGCCGCGGTACTCGCCGTCCTGACGCTGACCGGCACGGTCGAGGTCTGGCACGTATACCTGCTGGCGCTGCTTCTCGGCATGGTGACCGTGGTCGACAACCCGACGCGGCAGTCGTTCGTCCCGGAAATCGTCGGCCGCCAGCGGCTGCGCAACGCCGTCAGCCTGAACTCCGCCAACTTCCAGGCCGCTCGGCTGGTCGGGCCGGCGGTCGCCGGAGCCGTGATCGCCGCGGTCGGATCCGGCTGGGCCTTCGTGATCAACGCCTGCTCCTTCGCGGCCGTCATCGGCGGCCTGCTGGCGATGCGACGAACAGAGTTGACGCCGGTGCCGCGCTTGCCGAGACGGAAAGGCCAGCTGCGCGAAGGCCTTCGCTACGTGCGCGCGCATCCGCAACTGCTCTGGCCGATCGTGATGGTGGGCTTCATCGGAACCTTCGGCTACAACTTCCCGACCGTGCTGTCGGGTTACGCATACCACGTCTTCGATGTCGACGCCGGAAAATACGGCCTGCTCAACACCGCACTGGCCGCGGGATCGCTCGTCGGCGCGCTCCTGGCGGGCCGCCGCGCCCGGGTGCGGATGCGGATGCTGGTCGCCACCGCGATCGGCTTCGGAGTGCTGGAGGCGGTCACCGCATTCGCCCCGGGCTTCTGGCTTTTCACGGCCATGCTCACGGTGGTCGGTCTGCTCGGCCTCACCTTCAACACTTCGGGCAACTCGATGGTGCAGCTCGAGACCGACCCGGCTATGCGGGGCCGGGTGATGTCGCTGTACATGATGGTGTTCACCGGAGGCACCCCGATCGGCGGCCCGATCGTGGGCTGGCTCACCGAACGGTACGGCCCCCGGTTCGGATTTTTCGCCTGTGGGGCGGTATCCGCAGCAGCGGCGGCACTGGTCGGTCTCGTTCTCGCCCGATCCGCGGGCCTACGGGTGCGGATCTCCGGTGGGCGGCTGTCGCTCGTTGCCCGCTAGGAAGCCGCTTCGCGGCCATTCCGCACAGCACGGCGTCGCCCCCACGGCGTAAACCGAAGCGTCACATCATGACTGCGCGATGCCCGTCCACGATTATGTCGACCGCCGACGCGATCAGCTCCGGCGGTATCGCCCGGCCCAGATGCGTGGCGTGCAATATTGAGACCCATCCAGAAAACTAGAACCTCGGCCGTCGGCGAGAAGGTCGGCCACCTCTCGCTCCCGCGCGGTCAGCTCCGCAGGTGCGCGCGGCTTGGGCGCATTAGCCGCGAGCCGTTCTCCTAAGGCGAATCCGGTCGCAGCGTCTAGATCCAGCGCTGCACCGTCGCGGCATGCGGCGTCGAAAGTTCGCAGGCCGAGCCTGCGACGAGCCATTGCCCGGCGGTCCTCGTGGTGGACTGCCAGGTTTGCGAACAGTATTGCGGAGGTCCTCGTCGACTGAGACAGTGCTGCCGCGGCACCCGGCAACACCGCGCACCACCCTGGCTTCCGACAATCCAAGACCAGCGTTTCCGTGGCTATCGCCCCGATGAGCGGGTCTTTCTGCTGTCTTGTCGAATGCGGCAACTGCGGCACCAGGTGCAGGGCGCGGTCGCGATCTGCTGACCTCAGGCGTCAAATCTGGTCGCCCACAAGGCGTATGGCCGCTCGATGGAGTTCGCTGGGGGAGTCGATGATCGCGAGGGCCTTCTCGTGAGATGGGGGAGCGGTTGCGGTGTCTTCCTTCGTGCGGTCAGTCCGGGCGTGTCGCCTTGCCGGCTGAGGCGCCGCTCCTAGCTAATTGCTTAGCGCAAGTAAACTGTGTATAGTTGCGTAGCACAAGCAACTAATCTCGTGTGGGGAGTGGGCATGGCAGTGTCGCCCGATACGGCTCAGAGCCTGATAAAGGAGCTCTACTTCATGGGCCGGGCGATCCGCGCCGCCCTCTCGCACCCCGAAGAAGGGCACCTGCTGCCAGGGGGAGTGGGCGTGCTGGGTTCCCTCGAGGCCAAGGGGGCGTGCCGCCAGGTGGATCTGGCCGTGGACTTGTGCATCACCCCATCGACGCTGAGCAGGCATGTCGCCGAGCTGGTGAGCTCCGGCGACATTGCCCGCCATGCCGATCCCAGCGACGGCCGGGCCACTCTCATCCAAATCACCGACCAGGGACGCGATCTGCTGCGGCGGGTCCGAGTGTCGCGGGCACGGGGGTTGCAGGCTGCTCTGGCCGATTGGAGCGAGGACGAGGCCGAGCAGGCCGCCAATGTTGTTCAGAAGCTCAGAAATTCACTGGCCGCGATTGCGCACCACACCGTGATGGGCGAGCGCGAGCCGGTTTCGACGGAGAGTCAGGAAGTGGATGTCTAATTCAGTCGATGCGCAGACGCGCCGCGATCCGGACGCGATGACCCATCGTCAAATCCTGGAAGCCTTGACCGGCTTGCTGGCCGCGTTGTTCACGGCGTTGCTCAGCACCACGATCGTCTCGACCGCGCTGCCGACGATCATCGGTGATCTGCAGGGATCGCAGACCGCATACGCCTGGGTCATCACCACGGCGCTGCTGGCCAACGCCGCATCCACCCCGATCTGGGGCAAGTTCGCCGATCTGTTCAATAAGAAGCTGCTGGTCCAATCGGCCATCGTCATCTTCGTCGCCGGGTCGATCATCGCCGGACTCGCCCACAACGTGCCGGTGCTGTTGGTCGCGCGCGTTATCCAGGGCATCGGCATGGGCGGGTTGACCGCCCTGGTCGTGGCGATCATCGGTTCGATCGTCGCGCCTCGCGAACGCGGTCGGTACTCGGGCTATATGGGTGCGGTGATGGCGGTGTCGATGTCGGGTGGGCCGATCCTCGGTGGCGTCATCGTCGACAGCCCGCTCGGCTGGCGTTGGTGCTTCTTCGTGTGTGTGCCCATCGCGGTGATCGCGCTGGCGCTGCTGCAGCGGACGCTGCGGCTGCCCACCGAGCGCAAGGCGGATGTGTCGATCGACTGGCTCGGTGCGGGCCTGCTGACCGCCGGTGTTTCGGTGCTGCTGATCTGGGTGTCGTTCGCCGGGAAGGCGAACTACTACGCCTGGATCTCTACGGAGTCGGCGCTCTACGTCGGTGCGGGTGTGCTGCTGCTGATCGCGACCGTGTGGGTCGAGTCCCGCGCGAAGTCGCCGATCATCCCGCTGCCCATCGTCACCGAACGCACCACGGGTCTGGCGATCATCGCCTCGATCGCGGTCGGTGTCGGCATGTTCGGTGCGACTACTTTCCTCGGTCAGTACTTCCAGACCGCGCGCGGCTACTCGCCGACCGTTGCGGGTGTGCTGACCATCCCGCTGGTGGCGGGCATGCTGACCGCTTCGGTCGGCTCCGGCCAGCTGATCACCCGGTTCGGCAAGTGGAAGAGCTTCGTCGTCAGCGGCGGTGCGCTGCTGGTGGTCGGTTTCGGGTTGCTGTCCACGATCGACCACGCGACCAACCTGTGGCTGGTCGGGGTCTACATCGCCGTTGTCGGGCTCGGTGTCGGCATGATGATGCAGAACCTGGTGCTGGCCGTGCAGAACACCGTGAGCGTGCACAATATCGGCGCGGCATCGAGCAGCGTCGCCTTCTTCCGCACCTTCGGCGGCGCGATCGGCGTCTCGGTCCTGGGCTCGGTGCTGGCTACCCGAGTGAGTGAGCTGTCGGCGGAGGGGTTCGCCAGGCTCGGGGTGAAGACTGGGTCCTCCGGCGGCAGCAACCTGAATCTCGATGCCTTGCCAGCACCGATAGCCACGATTGTGCGCGTTTCCTACGGTGATGCGACCGGGCGGATCTTCCTCATCGCCGCGGCTGCGACGGCCGTCGCCCTCATCGCGACCATCCTGCTTCCGAACCGTCCGCTGCGCCGCACGATCGATATCGATCCGACCCTCGACCCGACCACGAAAAAGTCTGCGTCGCAAGACGATCCAACCATCGCGGACGACATGGCGGCACTGGATGCCGAACTGGCCGCATTCGCGGAGTCGAGCTGGAACGAAACCCACCCCTGGGAAGACGCCGAGCGGGTGTTGTCCGAGCCCGAACCGGTGTCGGCCGCGTCGGTCACGGGGCATGCGCCGGTAGAACAGAACGGTCGTGTGTACCGGGTCGTTGCGTCGTCACAGACCGGTCTGTCGACCGACGGGTCCGGGTCGGACTTGGCCGGTGGGGCGTTGGGCGGTCGTGTCCATCGCGAGGACGGTCGTCCGGTGCCGGGTGCGGTATTGACGTTGATCGATCACGGTGGCCGTCAGGTCGCGCGGGCGAGTAGTGCCGCTGATGGTGGCTATGCGATCACCGCACCGGAGACCGGTGGCTACGTGTTGATTGTGTCGGCGATCGGGCACCAGCCGACCGCGGTCAATGTGTCGGTCGGTCAGCGATCCCAGCGCCTGGATGTGACCCTGGTGGGTTCGGGTGAGTTGTCGGGTGTGGTCCGTTCCGTCGGCAACGGTGTGCCGCTGGCGGGTGCGACCATCACGTTGACCGATCTGCGTGGTGAGGTGGTCGGAGCGGCTGTCACGGGCGGCGACGGCAGCTACGTGTGTCACGGTGTGGTGTCAGGTGTCTATACCTTGGTCGCGGTCGCCGAGCATATGCGTCCCAGTGCCACCACGTTGACGGTGCCGGACAGCGGTGTGCTGCGTCATGACATCGAGCTGGCCGCGATGGCGGTGCTCGCCGGATCCGCGCGGGCCGACGGCGGCCGGGCGGTGCCCGATGTGCTGGTCAGTGTGCTCGACGCGGCGGGAGAGGTAACCGCGACGACACGCACCGACGAGAACGGCCGCTATGTTGTGACCGATCTGCTCGAAGGCCAGTACACCGTGGTTGCGCGTGGCTATCCGCCGGTGACCGGGCAGGTCACTGTCTCCGGTGGCGAGATCGCCTACGACGTGCGGCTCGGCTACGAGCCCGAGGATCGCTGATGAGTGGGTTGACCGGTCGTGTGTGCACCGCACAGGGATGGCCGGTACCGGATGCGATCTTGACGGTGACCGATATGCGGGGGCGCCAGATCACCCGTGCGGTCGTCGACGCGACCGGGGCGGTGAGCACCGAGCTGTTGCCGGCGGGTGTTCATACCGCGGTGCTCACCGCTGTCGGGTTCGAACCGGTGGCGCGGACCGTACCGATCTCTCCGGCGGGGACGGGTGTGCTCGGCGAGGTGGTGTTGGTGCCGGTCGCGGGGGCCATGGCGGCACCGCCGCCGGGACCGTGGACGATCGATCCGGTGCATTCGACGGTGATCGCAACCGCACGTCATCTGGGTATTGCGAGTATCAAGGCCCGATTCGCGGAGATCAGTGGGCGCCTCGATATCGCCGAGCCGTTCGAGCGGTCCACCGGGCACGCGGAGATCAAGGCCGCGAGCATCGATACCGGTACCTCGATGCGCGACAATCACCTGCGTTCCCCGGATTTCTTGGATGTCGACACCTATCCGCTGATAACTTTCACCGGCAGCGGGTTGCGTCGCACCGGTGGTGACACCTGGGTGATGCCGGGCGAGCTGACCCTGCACGGGCAGCGTCGCCCGGTCGATCTCGACGTGACCTACGGTGGGTTCGGAGCCGATCCGTGGGGTGGCGTGCGTGCCGCATTCCACGCCGAAACACTCTTGCACCGCAACGATTTCGCAATCGACTACAACGCCGTCGTGCGCGCGGGAGTGGCCGCCATCGGCACCACCGTCAAACTCGACCTCGACATCGAAGTCGTACAAGGCGACCAGTTACCCGCAATGTAAGTAACCACCTGCCTCCGAAATCGATAATTCGGCATTGCGATACGCGAGGGTGGAGACAGCTCTCAAATTCAAGTGGAGGCTGTTTGGATTCGCTGGAGCATGGCATAGGTTTGTCGATAATATGGCAATGTTTGTATTCTATTGAGCTGTAACAATTTTCGATACTTTGCAATGCGGCGCTATCGACGAGGTCCCGTCCGTCCAACTCGGCGCAGCCCTCGCCGAAGCCCGCCGCCACAGCCAGTTCGCGCTACCCGACATCGCCGGCCTCACCTCGCACGGCGTATGCCCCGACTGTCAGCGAACTCGTCACTGAGTACATGTGCTACCGCCGGGCCGCGCCCTTCCTCCGTGCTTGACGGGCGGAGCCATCGTCTGGCCCACGAAGACGCCGACACTCCCGACCTGGCGGTAGCTGGGTGATAGCACAAGCGTATCGAGCGAAGTAGGCTGTGCCGCGATCATCGCCGCCGCGAGCCACCACCGAGGACGGCCGTTCGACGCTGGATTCGGCTGGGCTGCTCGATGGCGTCGCGACCGTGCAGTGTTGGCCGAGGTTCGACCGAGGAGACGACGTTGACAGAGGTGTCAGATCAGCACGCCCACGACCATCCACACGACCACGAGCACAGCCACGGCGAGTTGACGCACTCGCATTCGCACACCACCCACATCCACGACCACGTCAGTCACACCCATACCCACACCCACGCCGACGGGACCGTGCACTCGCACTGGCACACACACCAGTCGGATCTGCTCGACGAGCACTCCCACTCTCACTAGGCGAACAGACGCTCCGCGCATGACAGTCCCTAACACTATTCGGAGGCGTGATGAATTGGGAGCAGTGGCAGCGCAGTTGGGACCGGCAGCAGGAGTTCTACATGCCCGACCGCGAGGAGCGGTTCCGGGTGATGCTGGACCTGGTGGAAGCGGCCGCCGGTCGAGCGCCTCGCGTACTCGATCTGGCATGCGGTACCGCCACCATCAGTCTGCGATTGTTCGCTCGGCTGCCTGATGCGACATCGGTCGGTATCGATCGGGACCCGGCGCTGCTCAGAATCGCCGAGAGATCGTTCGAGGGTGATACGCGCGCCAGCTTCGTCACAGCTGATCTCGACACTCCCGACTGGATCGCGGCCCTTCTCGACGAACCATTCGACGCGGTCCTCACCGCGACCGCGACGCACTGGATGACGGCGACACCACTGGCCCGTCTCTACGGCGACATCGTTAAACTGCTGCGCCCCGGCGGGATCTTCCTCAACGCCGATCACATGCCCGAACCTGCCAATCCACTGCTCAATGCCCTCGACGAGACGGTGCAGAAAGCCCACCGAAAACAGGCGGGAAAGGCCGGCGCCCTGGACTGGGACCG
The DNA here is from genome assembly GCF_050942345.1 of Nocardia pseudovaccinii. NCBI lineage: Bacteria > Bacillati > Actinomycetota > Actinomycetes > Mycobacteriales > Nocardiaceae > Nocardia > Nocardia pseudovaccinii. The sequence goes on along the minus strand of NZ_CP192074.1, from coordinate 6,277,376 downwards.
CTGGTGGGCGGCCGCGGCCGCTGATCCGCAGCTCGCCGAGGACGTCGCGGCCAGCCGTGAAATCCTGAGTAGACACGACATCGGACAGGAGCACCCTGCCGACTGGCATCTGACCCGGCTACGCGAAGCCGGATTCCTCGAAGCCGGTGTCGTTTGGCGATCGGTCACCGACGCCGTGATCGCCGCCATCCGCTGAGCGCCGCCACACGAGACCTTTGCGCTGATGAGTGGCAGCTACACCAACCGGCTGCGGGAACCACGAGAAACCTTGGGGAACAACGGTTGCCGGGGCGCGGTTTCGCCGTCGATGGTCTCGGTGCTACCCATCATCATGCGCACGTCCTGGACGTGGAGGTGGTCGAAGCTGATGTAGTCGACGTCGGCATTGCGTAACCTCAGGCGCGGCAGCACTGTGTCGGGGTCGCTGTAGTACTTGACGAGAAGCTTCTGGGGCGCCGAAGCGCTGAGAGAACTGCCCCAGCGTGCCGTCGAACGGCGCCTCTGCGGGACCGGCCGCGACCGTGGGGCTTCCAGACCAGGGTCGCGAGCTGGCCGCCGAATCCCTCCGAATTGGATGACGAACATCCGTCGGTTAGAACTGCGGCCCGCTCCCACACTCCACCGGCACCGGTTGCCCGGGATCGAGCGCGTTCAGGATCATCGAGTCCACGCTCGGGTCGTACGCCAGGCCGCTGTGCCCGACCGGGTCGTCCGGGCACTGGTCTTGGACGACGATGTCGGTGACGCCAGGCTCGTCTATGGCCGCGGTGGAGGGCGGGGACACCATCGAGTCGTGTGTCGAGACGATGGTGGTGTAGCGGATGCCGGTCCGGGCGATCGGGCCGTCGTGCAGCCGGGCCATCGCGGTCGAGCCGGGTGAGACGTCCTCGCAGATCCCGCAGATGCCTGCGACCAGTCCGCGTAGTCCGAGCCGTGTCGCGTCGGCGACCAGTCCTCCGGTGATTCCGTGCGTGGGTGGTGCCAGGCCGACGACTGCGCCGATCTTCTCAGTGGCTGCGGGGTCGGTCTTGGCGAGGTAGAGCGAGACGAATGCGCCGCCGGAATGCCCGACGAGGTCGACCTCGGCGGCGCCGGTTCCGGCACGCACCTTGTCGATGAAGGCCGATACCTGCGGCACGGACGCCGACACCCTGGCGATGCCGCCGTCGAAGGCGTTGGTCCCGCCGTAATTCAGGGAGTACACGCAGTAGCCGCTGTTCGCTAGTTTCGGCCCGATGTGGGCGAACCCGTTGTATTGATTGGCGGGGAAGCCGTGCACGAGCACTACCGGCTGCGGATGGGCTGCCGATGGTGTGCACGGCACGTTCACCCCGGGCGGTGATTGCGCGGGGTCCTGCCCGGAGGCCACGAACCAGGCTTCGCGGGCGATCATCTCCGCGAAGGTCGCCTCCGGTTGCGGACCGTCGGCTGCGGCACTGCTGGGCGCAACTGCGTTCGGTCCCAAGGCAATCAAGGTAGCGGCCAGGATGGGGCCGACGTATCCGTGTGTTCCCATATCGAGCTCCCAGGAACGACCGAACTTTTCTTCAAGTCTAGTCCTATAAAATCCCCGGACGCTGGTTCGGGGACCCGCGACCATCGCCGTCAGCACCCGTCCCCGCCTATCGCGGACCACGGTGAAACACCAGCATCGCGCCACCGCCACCGTTGGACCGCCGGGCGGTGGATCAACGATGGCAGTGGCGAAGGGAGTTCATGAGGTCATGCCGAGCGCGCCTTGCCCTGTCGAGGGTCGCGGAGAGGCTTTCTGCATGAATGCCCGCCTCTTCGCAGCGAAGCCGAGCGAGTCGTCGAACAGGTTTGCCGCCATCTCCGCCAGTTCCCGACACTCGTAGACCTCCAGTGGTCGGTGTCCGAGATCGCGGGCAAGGTGTTCGTGCTTGCGGCGGATGGTCTTCTCCCAGAGTTCCGGCAGCGCGTATTCGTGGGCTAGCTCGTTCAGCCAGAGGTCGAACTCGATATCGGGGCCAACGTGGTCGACCAGACCGATATCCAGCGCCTGTGTTGTGTCAACGGGCTCGCATTCGGTGAGCAGGCGGTGTGCTGTGGCCGCTCCCACACGTCGTGGCAACGTGAGTGAGTGCAGTTCGGAACCACGCAATCCCATTGTGGCGTAATGCACGTCGAGGACGGCACGACCGATCGCGACCACGACGTCGCCGGCTTGCGTCATCACCGCACCGCCCGCACCGCAGGATCCGGTGATTGCGACGAGGGTCAGCTTGGGGCACAGCAGAAGTTCCTTGCACACTTCGTTGAGGGCGACGATGTTTCGCCAAGCCGCATTGGCGGGGTCATCGGCGCACTCGATGGCGCCGAGGTGCATTCCGTTGCCGAACGTCTTCCCGGTCTCACCGCGCACCACCAGTACGCGACTGTCGCGCAGCGACACGGCGCGGATCGCGCGCGCTAGCCGTCGACACAGATCGGTGGACATTGCGCCGTTGTAAGTGCGGAAGGTGAGCTCACCGACCTGTTCGCCGATCGATCGGTAGGCGATGTCTTCGAATACTTCTGGTGTGGCTGACGCCGGAGCCTGTCCCGCAATGGGCGAAAGTGAGCGGGCCGGGACCCCGGCTCGGTCCAGGACCGAGACAGCGGGTGCTTTACACGACCAGCGGTCGCCGAGGTCGACTCGCAGGTGTCCTATCCAGATACTCTTGCCGTCGCCGCACGCGATTTCCAGCGCGTGATGCCGTCGTCCGACCACCGTTCCCGCTGATGCGAGGACGCCTCCGCGGCCTGGATGGGCATCGTAGAGATATACCGAGCGGTCAGCGATGTGTGAACGCACTCCGGGAGATCCATCGGCGGCGAGGATGCGTCGCCGAATCAGCTCGGAATCGTCTCGCCAATCGAACGCCCGGTCGGACTGACGCATCCTCGGCCGGGTTCGTGCGTGCGTGATCGGGCGATGCGCGTCAGCTTGGTCGATGGGCCGGTACGTGGGGTCGGCGGCTTTGTCGGCGACCTCCACGATGCATTGAACAGCGGCATCCGAGATGATCGAGCCATAGATGTCGGACTTTCTCTGGCCTTGTGGGAGCGCGACAGTTCGGGTGGCCCAGAGTGGCCCAGCGTCCATGACATCGGTGGCTGTCACCGCGATCACGCCCCACATGGGTTCCTGGTCGGTGATGGCCCAGTCCAGGCTGCTGGGGCCTCGGTCGCCGACCGGTCCCGGATGGATGACGACCACGTTCGGCCACCAGCGGCGAGTTACCCACTCGGGGATGCGTGCGGTCAGGTACGGGCAGATGATGAGGTCGAAGTCGGTTCTCGCGACGACTTTTCCGATGTCGTCGCTGTCAGCGACCGTCGCCGTGCGCACCGTGTTCCCGCTGCGTTGCAGGACGAGCCGCGCACGACGGCACAGCCCGTTGTCCGCGCTGCACAGCAGAAGAATCCGCAGTCCCATCCCAGCTCCTGTGATAAGAAAGCGCACCAATTGTGTTGCGGTAGCCTGCCGCGCTGTGGCCCGGGCCGGATAGTTCGGTTAGTGCGGGAAGTCTACGTGTTGACCGGACCATCGACTCGGTACACGGCGGAAGGGCAACAGGTGGTGTTCGCAGACCGCAGCGGGATGCGGCGGGCGAGTACCAGTTCGTCATAGCCTTGGTCGTTGGGGAAGGTGGTCAGATCGAACGGGCGTGGGGTGAACAGTTCGGCGTAGGCGTGGGCCATCCGACCGGGAGTGGCGTGCAGGTGTTCGTCGTCGAGGCCGACGCCGAGCGCGGGTCAGGAAGTTCCGGGCTGCGAGCTCGGCGGCGGCCAGATCGATGGTGTTGGCTCGGTCGTGGACGACTTGTGGCGCGGGTGGGACACGATGATCAGTTCCCGCCGACACCGAGGGCGGTCAGCAATACGAGGACCACGGTGGTGACGGCGAGGACGCCGTGGCCACCGACGACGGCCAACGGGAAGTGTTTCTCCGCCGGTTCGGGGTTTGTGGTAACTGCGGTTTGGGTGCGTGCTCGGTAGACGGGCAGCCAACGCAGCAGCATGACGAATCCGAGCAGTGCCACCGGGATCAGTAGTGCGAATGCGATCCAGGCAAGGGCGTCGTTGTCGAGGGCGAGGTAGACGATCCACACGACCAGCCCGGCGACGGCGAGCGCGAAATGTCCGAATAGCACCGGTACGGGCAAATGACTCGCACCTGGTTGGCGTGTACCGCCTTTGGCGATCCAGGTGCCGAGCAGGACGAACCCGCCCACGGCGGTGAGCAGCCAGAGGATCAATGCTGCGATACCCATGATGTCTCCTGACGGGTGATAAAAGGTTCAGCGTCGATAGCCGGTGGCCTGGGTCTTTTCGTCGGCGACCCGCACGCCGTAGTGGTAGGCGAGTTTGCCGCCGAGGTAGCCCGACACCGCCAGTGCGGCCAAGGCCAGGATCGACAGCGCTAAAGGCCCGGTGGGTACGACACCGCGCGGGCCGTCGCCGGAGCTGCGCCACCAGAAGTTGAGTGCGTAGGCGCTGGTGACGGCCAGGTTGAGGCTCATGTGCACCAGTCCAGTCCGGAATGCCGGGGTGCCGGTCGGGATGGCGAACAGGTCCAGGAAGCCGACCATGGCGGCGGCCAGCGCCCCGAGGACACCGATAGCGATCAGCCATTCCGCCGCGTGGGCAGGAAAGGCCGGGTCGTCGACGAACTGAGAGGCGATATCGAATACGAGGCTTGCCACCCAAGCACCGATCGGCACGGTAACGAGGATCGGGTGGAACGGATGTCCGTACGGCCCGGCCAGCGCGGCACTGACTGGCTGTTTGGCCTGCTGCATGTCACTGGTCACGACATCCTCCCAATAGTTACACCAAAGATTATTGGTGTTATTGCTTGGCTCGGTCAAGTCACCTCGCTGGGCGGGTACCCATCGCGTTTCAACAAACACAGTCGGCGTTATTGTGGTCGTGTGACCAGTGAATCGGCGATCGGCGCGGTGGCCGCGCTGGAGGACGAGCTGCGTCGCGGCATGTACTGGTTCATCCGCGCTGCTGGGCGGCCGGTCACCCGCGACGAAGCCGCCGAGGAAGTCGGAATCTCACGGAAGCTGGCCGCATTCCACCTCGATAAGCTTGTCGACGCCGGACTGCTGCAGGCTCGTTATGAACAGGTCGGCGGGATCCGGCGGGTCGGGCGGGCGCCGAAGGTGTACGAGCCCAGCGATACCGAAGTCCGGGTGAATATCCCCGAGCGCCGTCACGAGGTGCTGGCCGACATCCTGATCGGCGCGGTACTCACCGAGAGCACCGACGAGACCGCTCGCGCCGCGGCGCAACGGGTGGCAGCCGAGCGTGGTGCGGGCATCGGAGCGGCCATGCGTGAGCGCTTGCGGCCCGGGCGGCTCGGTGCCGAACGCGCCCTCACACTGCTCCACACGATGCTCGCCGAGCACGGATTCGAACCCGCCCGCGCCACGCCGGACTGTATCCGCCTGCGCAACTGCCCGTTCCATCCGTTGGCCGCCCACGCTCCCGAACTGGTGTGTGGACTCAACCACGCCTATCTCGTTGGCGTGCTCACCGGCCTGCAGGCCGACACGGTCACCGCGGAGCTGGCACCGAAAGCCGGTGAATGCTGCGTCCAACTCCGTCCCGCCACGTCGGACACGGCCCGGTCTACGACCGCATAACCTGGGGACGCGCCCTCGGGCACGCACGCCGTCTACGCATGGGCCGACGAGTGCAAGCCCAGCTCTCCGTGTTGGTCTGGGAATTCGGTTGGGGCGCAAGCCAGCTGCACGGTCGACCGGCCGAGCTCGCTGCCCCGATTCGCGGCCTGGGGCCGGACGCCGCCTTGCGCGCCCGTTCGAGCGGCTCTGCGCAGCGTGGCAGGTGCCGGAACGCCCGGCAACCGCGCGACTGCACCAGTGGAACGATTGAAATCCAGCATTCTGCTATTCGTCCAGCTATCGGTGCCGCAGCAGGGTCTGCGCGGTTAGGGATCTCGCTGATGTGCTGATCTACGCGTCTTCGAGGGCTTCGCCGATCTCGTGGGCGACGCGGTTGTGCTGATTCTGCACCAGCCAGTGACCGGTCGCGAGGACGACCGCCACGGGCCATTCGATGATCTCCGCGGCGGCCAGGGCGCCGAGGGCGCCGTAGTACGCCAACTGTTCGGGCCGGGGGATGCGGACACGGCCGAGGACCGGCAGATCCACCGCGAAACCTTGGGCGGCCAGCACCCGGTCGACGGCGTTTCGGTGGCCGGTTGACGATTTTTCGGCCATATGTTGCCTCCCGGTCATGGTGTGTTCGAGTATTCGACTCCTGGCATCCGCATGGTGTCCAGTGTGATGAGTAGTGGCGCGGGCGTTGGCTCTGATTCTTTGACGGGCGCATTGACGCACGTGCTGACCGTGCCGTTGCGCGAGGTGTACGCGGTGCTGTGGCGGCTCGGGGTCATCGAGATCCTCGACTGACGATCCCGCTGGCGACCGCCCGCGGCGAACAGTCGGGGAGCGATAGCGGCGACGGCGGTGGCGACGGCGGCGGTCGACAGGGCCTGCCACCAGCCGATCGGGCCCAGGGGTGTGCTGCCGAGTAGTTGGCTGATTCCTGGGGTGCTGATCAGGGCGGCGAGGACCAGCAGTGAGCCGGCCGCGGTGGCGACGACCAGCGGGCTGTGGGAGTCGATGAGCGTCTGTCCCAGCTGTGTGGCGACCAGTGCCACCAACGCGACCGTCGAGGCGCGCTGTCGGCGGCCGGTGAATTTCGCCCGCACCCACGCGACCATGGCGGCGCATGCGGTCGTCGCGCCCCGCACTGCTACCGTCCGCCACAATGCGGCTCGGTCGGGTCCGCGGCCGGTGTACCGCGATTCGGCGTTCGGCGGGCTGACCGCGAGTGCTGCGGCGGGCAGCGCGTCGGTGAGGATGTTGACCAGCAGCAGTTGGCGGGTGTTCAGCGGTGCCCGGCCGGTGAGGGCAGTGCCGGCGATTGCGAAAGCCACCTCGCCGGCGTTGCCGCCGAGTAGTACAGACACCGCCGACTGCACGCGCCGCCACAGTTGCCGGCCTTCGTCGAGGGCGTCCAGCAGTGCACGGATTCGCCCGTCGAGCAGCATGACGTCCGCCGCGGTGCGGGCGGGGTCGCTGCCGCGTGCGGCCACGCCGATGCCGACGGTTGCGGTGCGGATGGCCGCTGCGTCGTTGGAGCCGTCGCCGACCATGGCGCACACGTGACCGAGCCGCTGGATCGTCTCGACGATCTGTACCTTGTGCTCGGGTGACATCCGCGCGAAGACTCGCCGATTCTGCACCGCCTGCTGTTGTTCGTGCCGGGACAGCGCCTCCCATTCGGGCCCGCTGATCACCTGATCATCGTCGATGGGCATGCCCACTTCGGCGGCCATAGCGGTGGCCGTCACGGGGTGGTCACCGGTGATCAGTCGCACCCCGATGCCGCGGGCGGCTAGCTCGGCAAGCACCTCGGGCGAGTCCGCGCGCGGCGTGTCCGATATGCCGAGCAATCCGGCGAATCTCAGTTCGTCGCCGCATAATTCGGCTAAGGCGTCGGTGTCGTCACGAACCGATTGGGCCTGCGTCGGCGAAAGCTGCCGGGTGGCGACGGCGATCACCCGCAGCCCCTCGGCGGCCATCTCGCGCACCTGCTGCTGTGTTGCCTCGTCGACATCGACGCATGCGGCGAGCACCACCTCCGGTGCTCCTTTGATCGACAACTGTGTGTCGTGCACGGACACCGAGAACGCGCGATCGGACCGGAACGGCAGATGCGCCGCCGGCTCGCCGTGGTACAGGTGTCGCCCGGCGTCGACGACCGCGCGGTCGGTGGCGTGTTCGTGCGGCTCACCGTTGGCGAGTGGGGTGGCCCGCAGGGCGTGGATGAGTACATCGTCGGCGGATAAACCGGAAGCGGCACGCACCCTGGTCACTCGGAGTCGGTTCTCGCTGAGCGTCCCGGTCTTGTCGAAGCACACCACGTCGACACGGCCGAGGGCCTCTACCGAGCGCGGGCTGCGCACCAGTGCGCCCGCGTGGGTCAGTCGCCGCGCTGATGCCTGCTGCGCCAGCGTCGCGACCAGCGGCAACCCCTCCGGGACCGCGGCGACGCCGACGGCGACACCGCTGCTGACCGCCTGGCGCAGACTCGTGCGCCGCAATAGCCCGAGCGCGGTGACCAATCCGCCGCCGACGAGGCTGAACGGCCACGTCTTGTTCGTAAGATCTTTCAGTTGCGTCTGCAGGCCGACCGCGGGGCTGTCTTCGTGTCCGGCGGCGGCGGCGTGACGTGCTTGGGTCTGCTCGCCGATGTCGGTGACGATCGCGACCGCGGTGCCCGCGACCACCGTGGTGGTGGCGTAGAGCATGCAGGCTCGTTCGGCGACGGGCGCGGCCGGAGTGGCGTCGATCTGTTTGGGCACCGGCAGCGATTCCCCGGTCAACGACGACTCGTCGACTTCCACGTCGAGGGCGTGGGTAAGCCGGGCGTCGGCGGGCACGACTTCACCGGGCCGTACCTCGATGATGTCACCGGGGCGCAAGTCGGTGGCATCGACCATCGCGTAGCGATCGGCGTCGACGAGCTGGCGAGCTGGTGGGGCTTGGGCGGCGAGCAGTCGCCGCAGCAGCCGTTCGGCCCGGATCCGCTGGGTCGCGGCCAGGGTCGCGTTTCCGGCGAGCACCGACCCGACCAGGATCGCGTCGACGGGTGAGCCCAGCACCGCGCTGGCCGCGGATCCCACCGCCAGCACCGGGACCAACGGGTCGGCCAGTTCCGCGCGCATCGCCCCGGCGAAATCACCGAGCGCTCGGCGCACCGGCGCCACGATCCACTGCGCGGGATGGGCCGCGAGCGCCGACTCCGTTCGCTTGTCCGCTTGCGGTGCGAGCACCCGACGCACGTGTTCGACGGACATGGCGTGCCATTCGTGCACGCTCGCGGTTGGTGGCGGTGGGCTTGCAAGCGCTGCACGGGCAAGCCGGTATCCCGTCCAGGCGCCGGCGGCGGCGCCGACGTTGACCGGGCCCGTGCCGCGGCCCCGGACCCCGGGAATCATCAGCAAAGCGCCCAAAAGGGAAGCGCCGGCGGCGATTTCGACGCCGCGCTCGCTGGCTTGACGGGCGGCTGGCAGCGCGTGCAGGATCCGCCACACGTCCTGCAGGTTGTCGACGAGTACATCGGCGTGCCATGGCGGCGGTCCGCCCGCGGTGATACCGATTGCGACGTCGGCGTCGGCCAGTGCCTGTGCCGCGGCACTCGACACCACCGTCACTGTGCGGCCCTCCCGCTGCAACCGGTGTACCGCGTCGGTGAGCGCTTCATCGAGGGACCCGGGTACCGGATCGAGCTCGTCGAACGACGAGCGCAGGTCATCGAGCATGTCGACGTCGACCGAGACTGCCTCCGCACCGCCGCGGCGCGCTTCGCGCAGCACCGCCGACGCCAGCGGATGATGCGCGAACCGCGTGAGCACCGCACCGCCCCCGCCGTTGCCGGACAGTTGCCGTGGGACCGGGTGCCATCCGGGCTGCCATGCGCCGCGGTCCGATTGTTCCTGTGCCCACTGCCATGCCGCCGCCCGCTCGTGCTCGGGCACATCGCGGATGCGCGCGACGCGCAGTTCCTCGCCGCACAACACCCGAGGATCGACCACTACGGCATCGACGCGGTCCAGGCGTCGGAACATCCGGGGCCGCAACGGCAGCACACCGTGCCGGTCGGCCAGGCCGCGGGACAGTGTCGCCGCGAACGACTCCCGGCTGGTGCGGGCGGCTCTCGGCGCGACAACGGTGACGGTGCTGGCGGCGGCGTCGAGGTCGGCGGTGAGAATGCCGATCGCTGGTGCGGTGGCGGCTTGCGCTACCGCGCTGCGGTCTCCGTGGCGCTCGACCGGTCCCGGCGGCAGCGATGTCGGCCGGTCGCCGGCGCGGACACCGTCGACACATCTCGCATGCGCCGCCAGACGGGGTTCGCGGCATTGCCAGAGTGTGGCCGCGGCGCGGGTCTCGGCGGCTTTCGCGATATGGATGAACATCTCGACGCCCAGCGATGCCGGTTGCTGGGTGACGGTGTAAGCGGCGGCTGCGGCGAGCGCGATCGCGGAGTCAGCGGCGCCGGTGCCGAGGCGCTGTTCGACCGCGCGACGCAGCCGCGGCTGGTAATCGACGAGTGCGACAACAGCGTTGAGGCCTGCTGGCAGCCGCCGCCAACCGCCCACCCGGCCGGCCAACGCGACACCCAGACCCACGGCGTTCGCCGCCGCCGAAACCACGTTGCCGGCCAGCACGATGCCGTCGGCGGGCAGGTCGACCGGCCGGAGACCCGAATCGGACCGATGCGGCCGTTCGGCAGCCGCTACCACCGCGCACAGCTCGTCGACGACCGTCGGGTCGTCCACCTCGGCGATGACCCGCGACAGCGGATAGTTGAGCGCCGCCGAGGTCACGCCCCGATGCGAACGCACGGCGGCGAGCACCGCGGGACCCAGCTCGTCGCGCGGCTCGCCCAGGCCACGCACTTCGATCCAGCAGCGGCGCTGACCGCACCAACGTCGCCGGACCGGCGCACCACCGAGCAGTTCCGATGCGGCCTCGGTGACCGCCTCGACCACTCGGCGATCGAGCACCGTGCGCACCGGCGAGGTGACCAGCTCCACACCCGCGGCGGCAGCGCCCGCGGCCGAACGCACACCCGCGCCGACGACGCGCGAGGGCAGGGACGACGCGGTCCGTAGCAGTAGGCCCAGGTCCACGTCGACGACTAACGCTTACTCGGCGAACGTCGTGCCCGAGTCGTGCTCTTGGGCGCGGAGGCCGCCTTCGTCGCGGTGGCGGGCCGTTCGGTCGCCTTCGGCGTGCGGGTAGGGGTCTGTCCGGCGCGATCGCCGACGGCGGGTGCCGCCACTCGACCCGATCGCTGCCCGAGACGCTGGACTACCAGGGCAGCGCCGCCGATGCCCAGCAGCACCGGCCAGTCCACCAGACCCGTGGCGCCGATCGCCGCCAATGTCAAAACCGCCGCCGGTGCCGAGTGGCTACCGCTGCCCAAGCCGTGCTTCACACCGGCCGCCGCACCTCGGATACCGCCGACCACGCCCTCGACAGCAGCGCCGCCCACGGCCCCGGCCGCTGCCGTCGTTGCATCGGCCGTCCGCGTGATCACGTCCACCACGCCATCGGAAATGTTCATCACCACTCCGTCGCGTTCAGCTTATGGACACCAATGAGCAAATCGGGAGTTTACCCTCGTGCGGCGGGTATAGAGCGACTTCAGATCCGAATTCTTACCGTCTTCGCCCTTGACAATGGCGCTCACGTTACTGGACAGCAACCCGTCGACGTCGCGTATACCGCATCGAGCCGGGAAGTGAAGCTCGGCTATGGCTGGATCGCGACCAAGGTGAGATGGAGATCAGATTCGGATTGTGTCGGATCGACGATGCGGATTGCTTCGATCGGCAGAACTGCTGGCGCAGGTTCTCGTAGCAGTGAGTCCGGATACCCGATTCGAAGCCCCATCGCATACCGCAGCGCGAAGCGGCAGCCCCGGACAGACTGCGTCCGGCTCGTGTCGGTCTAGTCGTTGCGGAACAAGTCAGCCCTATGGTGCAGACGCTGAGAGAAGCTCTCGGTCCAAGCCGCCGTTTCACTGTCGTCGTCGTGCGATGCGCCGTGCCGCGGAAGATCACGAGGTACTCGCGACCGCGCCATGCGGGGCTGAAGCGCGACCAATCGTGCGCTGCGGGCCAGGTAGTCGGGGACGCTCATGCCCGCGCACTCGGCCGCATCACACAGCTGGGCCCACTCGGTGTCGTCCACGGTCACCGTTACGGTGACCTCCTTGGTCGCCATACCTGCCCACAGTAGACCCCGCCCTCAGCGTCCGGACTCAGCTCGAGCGCCTCGACCGCAGCCAGAGCGTCACACGGATGCCGGTCAACCGACTCCGCAGAGCGTGACTGTTTCGGAAAGTCGCCTGGCACAACGGGTTTCACAGCGCTGGGGCGGTGATCGTTTTTTGCGGGGTTTGCTGATGGCGTCTTTGGCGCGGTCCATCATGGCCGCGAATGGCCCGACGAGCAGATTCCCGCTCGCGGACTCGACGCCGGGGTGCGGACGTGTCGGCGCCATGGCTTCGGCGAATTTCACCGCGTTGCGCAGGCGCGCCAACTCGCCGGGTTCCAGCTGGGAACGTCGGTTCCGGCGGCGCGCTGACGGTCCGCAATAGAACAGGCCGTGCTACGCGCTGGCCATCAATCCGATGCTCGCGGTCCGTTCCACGGCGATGCGCTACCCGTCCTAGGCGAACCGGGTGTCATCGATCGTCCACAGTCAGCGCCGACAAGCGCACATGCCTTGCGTGACAGCGTCTTCCGAACCGGAACGCCATTTCACAGCGAGGTCGTCACGAACTTCTGCAGCCACGATGATCGGTCCGCCGCCGCTCCGCTATCGGCCGCATCGACCTCAGGTGCCATCCAGCGGCGACGAGAACACCTCGCAACGCAGTCCTACTTGGAGAAGTGTCCTTTTTCTGCGTGTTCCATCAAGCGCATGAACTGCTCGGTACGCATGTGGATGAGCGTCTCGTGGTCTCCGGCCTCGAAGTAGATGTCGGGCTGTGTGCTCAGGCTTTCGTCCATCAGTGTCTTCATGCCGTAAGCGGTGCATACGGGAGGGATGGCGCCGAGTTCGCAGTCTTTGAAGACCTGGCGGATGTCCGACTCGTCGGCGAATGACAGGCGCCGTCCGGTTTGGTCCCACAGTTTCGGCAACCGTAGGTGATGAGTGGACGGCAGCACGGCACCGATGTAGCCGTGTTCGTCTTCGAGCAGAATCGTCTTGGCGAGTCGGTCGCCCGGGATAGCCGCAATTTGGGCGGTCTCGGTGCTGCTGTGGCTGTGCGGATGCCGCACGAGTTCATACTCGACGCCCGCATCGCTCAGGCACGTGTGCACGGTCGGTGAGATGGGCATGGCGCAACCTCCACTGGCTGGTTGGTACCACCGCCGAACCCGGCGGCCCCAACTTTCAGCATAGGCGCAGGGGCGCCATGCGGCGATCGCTGCTGACTGGTCGCCATGTGCGGTAAACCGCCTCGTCGCGAGCGGGCTCTTCGGCTGTTCGAAGCATTGCTGTGGCTGCTGGCGGCCATACTCCGATCGCCTCGTCCGCAGCGCTGTCCCGCCGTGGGCAGTACAACAGCGGTGCGCCGGGGACGGGATCGACGAGGTGTTGTTCGACGATCCACCATTGGCGAATGCGTGCGGGCGATTCCCGACGCAAATGCAGCTCGTCGCCGACACCCGGCTGGAGAAACATCAACCGGTGCTGATCAGCCTCGTCGGCTGCCTCACCGACCCAGAGAGCGAAAGCGGAATCACCGACGACCGCAAGGCCGAGGACGCCACCGCTCCCACTCCCGAGCTCGAGGAGAACCCGGCCGTGCCGCAGAACCTCTCTCCAGCCCTTCCGGTCCCGATCGAAAACGTCGGTCCCGGCGATCGCTACGCACTCCACACCTCGGAGTTCGCGCGGGATCCGCACCAGGCCTACCGACATATGCGCAAGACCTACGGGTCGCTGGTACCGGTTTGGCTCGCGCCGGGTGTGGAAGCGACGCTGGTGATCGGCTACCAGCTCGCCGTGGACATCCTCGGTGATCACGAGCATTTCCCCGCGGACCCGCGCACCTGGGAACGCACCGTGCCTGCGAACTGCCCGATCTTGCCGATGGTGGGGTGGCGGCCCAACGCGCTGCGCAGCACCGGCGAAACCCACTCCTTCTACCGCGCGGCCAATCAGGCCGCCCTCGACGGCATCGACCAGCTGGGCCTGCGTGACCAGGTAATCCAGACCGCCGAACCGCTGATCAACACCTTCTGCGGCATCGGGACGGCCGACGTGATCAGCGACTACTTACTGCCGCTGGTCTTTTCGCTCGTGAACAAGATGCTGGGCTGTCCCGACGATATCGGCGAGCAGGTCCGAGTGGCGATGGCAGCGATGTTCGAATCCACCGACACCGCCCACGTCAACGAAATACTCGGCCGGGCACTGGGCCAACTCATCGCCATGAAGCGTGCCCAGCCTGGCAACGACATCACCACGAGGCTGCTCACCCATCGCCCTCCGCTGTCGGACGAGGAATTGGTCAACCAGGTGATCACCCTCTACGGCGCGGGCATCGAGCCGACGGTGAACCTGATCGCCAACACGTTGCTGATGATGCTGACCGACGACCGATTCGTGTGCGGTGCAGCGGGATTCGGTGCACCGACCATCGACGCGGTCAACGACATCTTGGTCTACGACCCCCCGATGGCCAACTACTGCTTGTCCTTCCCGCCGCAGCCGATCAACAAAGGCGGGGTGTGGCTGCCTGCGAACAAGCCGGTCGTGATCAGCATGGCCGCCTGCAACAACGACCCCGCAGTGAACAACGGCGAATTCCTCCACGCGGATTGGGGGCTGGCCTTCAGTACCGGCAAGCACGCCTGCCCGATATCCGCACGCATTGCGGTAATCCAAATCGCCTGTACTGCCATCGGTTACCTGTTCGACGCATTGCCCGAACTGACGCTCGCACGGTCCAAGGAGCAACTGGTCTGGCGGCCCGGGCCTTTCCATCGGGCTCTGGCCGAGCTTCCCGTCACTTTCCCCAAATCCCCGCCGCTGCCCATCCCCGCCTAGGAACGATCATGACCGCCATCTTCCGTCCGGTCCCGCATCCCGTACTCGACGCTCACGCTGTAGCGTTCTTCGCCCGCCAACTGGCCACCATCACGCTGACCGAGACACAGGCACTGGCCCTCTGCGACATCTTCGAAGGTCACCTCGCTTACGCCGATGCGTCGTGGCTGCTCGAACGCCCGATGGCGGACCAGATCCGGGCTCGGGCCGAGGAAGATCCCCACCACGGCGAGCGGTGGGGCGTGGACTTCGCCGCTCTCGCCGAACTCTGCGAATCCTGGCATCCAGCACAAGCTTTCGCGGTATTGAACGCAATCGAGCGGTACTGGATCAGCGCGGAAGACGACGCCGTGTGCACGGTAGGTCTGGTCCGCGGACCTGCGGCCGACGTTGCACCCATTCCAGCCCTACCGCAGGCACCCGGCACGGCCTGACACGAAAGACCGTGCTGCAGCGCAGAAGAATTCGTCTTGTCCGCGGAGCGGCACGGCCATGCCGCCGAGCGAGCGGTCGCACGCGAGAAGCGTCGGGGTCAGAGCATCCTGGATTAGCCGGTTGCATGCTGTCGCCAGAGACGCGCGGTATCCGGTCGGGTGAAATCCCGCTGTTCGGCTGGATCGAACGGCAGAATGTGGCCATGCGGACATTTGCCCGATTGTTGCAGAATGTCGTCGCCGTGGCGCTGGTCGTGGCAGCCGGTCATGGCGTCGCGGCCGCCCCCGCGGCGAGCGAAGCCCATATTCAGTTGCCCTGGCTGACTTCCGAGCCGGATGGAGTGCAGGCGACGGGGGCAGCGCTGGCAGACGGAATCACTGGCACGATGCTGTGGTCGCGACAGCCGAACACACCGGTCCCGATAGCCAGCATCGCGAAGGTGATGACGGCACTGGTCGTGATCAATGCCGGTGACCTCGACCGGACCACTACCGTGCCGCAAGAAAGCATCGCCTACTGCACCAGGTACGACGGAAGCAACGCAGGCCTGGTCCCCGGCGAGGTGCTCGCCACGCGACAGCTCCTGTACGCGATGATGCTTCCGTCAGGCTGTGACGCCGCCTATACCCTTGCCGAGGCCTACGGGCCCGGCCAAGAAGGCTTCATCGCCAAAATGAACGACACCGCGCGTCAAATGGGCTTGGCGGGCACGCAATTCACCGACCCCAGCGGGCTGCCCACCCCCACCGACGACTCCACCTACTCCACGCCTGCGGACCTGGTGGTCCTCGGTCTGCGCGCGATGAGCCTGCCGGTGTTCCGCGAGGTGGCCGGGGCGCGCAGCTATCACCTGCCCGCCGGCCCGGACAATCGCGATCACTTCTGGCAGACCACGAACCTGCTGCTGCGCGACTATCCGGGCACTATCGGCATCAAAACCGGATCCACCGACGCCGCGGGTGCCTGCCTGCTGTTCGAGTCGGTGCGGGCGGGAATACCGCTGATCGGTGTGGTCCTGCACGGTTCGCCCGGCAGCGGCGTCGTCGCGAAGAACGACGCCGAGCGCATGCTGAACTGGGCCTACGACCCGATCCTGACCGCGCTACCGATCGGTTAGCGCGGAATGCGGTAGGTTGCTCGCGGATCCCGGTGTGCACGAAGATGATTCACGGCCACCTGCCCGCGAAACCGGCTACAGTCGGCGCGAGTGCACACAGTGCCGCTTATCGCGGGGGCCGCAGGCGAGATCGACTGCGGCCCAGGACTTCCGCCGCTGCCGGTGGCTGGGCACCGCTGTGACCGAGGGCAGTTGGGGGCGCGCACCGGTCAGTTGTACTCGACGGTGCCGATTACTTGCCTGGTTCGGCCCTGCAACAGCACCAGTCGTCCGAGAACGGGTAGTTCGCAACGCGCACCCGAACCCGTGCGGGGTTGGCGAGGTCGCGGCAGCCCGACTCACCGAGGAGAAGCGCAATGATCTTCATCGTCGTGAAGTTGGGACCAGTCGAACCAGAGGTTGCCCGGCTCGGCGCGGGTGGCGGCGGTGAACGGAGCGACGAGGTCGAGCCAGCGATCGGTCCACTCGGGCTTGGTTTTGAGCGGTACAGCCAACGAACTGCTCTTCGCACCGGATGCGCAGTGGCTGCTGGTCACGGAGAGTGCGATGCGCTCGTCGCTGTGGACGATGCGCCCCCGCAACTCGGAAGGCAACCCCGAGCGGTGGGACCTTGCGGACGGTCACCGGTCTGGTGTTCACCGACGACGGTGATCGTCTAGCCGTATCAGATGCCGAATACATTGTCCAGTTGGACATCGGCGCAACGGGTTTGACGAAGACCATGGGCAACCCGTGGCCGTACTACCATCGGCCGCTGGCGGTGAGTCTGTCCAAGCATACGATGGCTCGTATCAAGGCGACGGTTCTCGCGGGGGAGACGCCGATCGGAGGGCAGGTGGAGCTGTGGCCGGTTGGCACGGTCGGGCCGGTCGGAGGTAGCGGTGCCTACGAGCTCCCGGGACCCGGCTCCACTGGTTCGAAAGTCGTATTCGACCGGGCGGGAACAGTTTTGGCCGTAGGTGGGTTGGACGGCAGCCTGACCTTGTGGGATCCCCTCGCCGATTACGCCCATCGCCGTAGTCTGCCCGTGTCCGCGCACGCATCGGCGGTATCGGCGATCGCGTTCACCGCCGATGGACAGCTCGCCATGAGCGCCGGTTACGACGGAACTCTGACCGCGTGGTTGATCAGCGACAGCGGGCCGTTCCGGTTGGGTGGACTGATACAGGCCCACACCGGCGAAGTGACCAGAATCGCCTTCAGCGCCGACAACCGTACTGTGTTCACCACCGGTCACGACGGAATGTTGCGTAGTTGGGAGATCAGCCGACTGATCGATCTGCTCGCCGACCCGACTCGAATGGCGTGCGCACTATCCGGTGGCGGGCTGGAACGGGAAGCCTGGACAACGTTCGTGGTCAACCAGCCTTACCGCGAAACCTGTTCATAGACATCGCCGTCCCCGTCGAGCGTACTCGAGATTCACGATGCCGAGCTGTTTCCTCGGAGACAACCCGACCACCTGGCTGCGCCCCGGCACGACAGCTACCTCGCCGAATTCCTGATGCACACCGAAGGCAGGATCGGTTCCCGAGGATTCCGGCGTGCCATGCTGGTGGGGTGAAGTCGGCGGCGCCGGAGATACTCGACATCCTCGATCAGGTGATGGCGATCGTGCAGTCCGGGCCGCAGGATATGAGCTGGCAATCTCGGTATGCGGATGTGGCGGAGCTCGTGGGCGATCTCACCGACCATTTCCGAGCGGATTCGGCGAGGTGACACGAGTCGACTGCCCGATCTGAGGTTTCTGTTCGTCGCGACCGGCCCGCTGTGTGAGATCGCGGCCAGCAGTGGGTGGTTGGCGGCTTACACGGTGTTGGGCAACCGGTTCGATCGGTCGTATGAGCGGTCGCGGTAGCGTGCCGCCGGCTGGACAGTCCAGCGTCGAACTTGGTTGTGGGCGTGCCTGTTAGGGCTCGTCGTCGGTGATCGGACCGTCCCGGGCACGCACGCGCCCGGCGATGACATTCGCATCGCTCCCGAATTGTCAAGGGCGACAGGAGCTCCCGCCTTGCTGCATGCAGGCGAGCTCCTGTCACGGCAGCTCATACATTTCTGGTCCTGATCGCGCTGCATTGCCGGATGGCTTTCATGGGTGGCGGGTATCGTCCTGCCGTGGCGGCTCGACGCGTACCAGCCCCGACTGGAAGGCGATTACTACGAGTTGGGCGCGGTTCTGGACGCCCAGTTTCGACATGGCGCGCTGGACGTGGGTGCGGACAGTCAGCGGGCTCACGTACATCTTCTCGGCGATCTCCTCATTGGACAGGCCCTGGGCGACCATGGCGAGGACTTCGCGTTCGCGGGTGGTGAGCACCTCGAGGGATTCGGCTGCGCTGATGCGGCTTTCGGGGCGGGCGAGGTAGCGGGCGATCAGGGTGCGGGTCGCGGTCGGGGAGAGCAGGGCATCACCCGCTGCGACGGCGCGGATGGATCGCAACAGTTCTTCGGGGCCTACGTCTTTGCCGAGGAATCCGCTGGCCCCGGCGCGAAGGGCCTGTGCCACATACTCGTCGAGTTCGAATGTGGTGAGGATCAGGACGCGGGTCTCGCGCAGGGCCGGGTCGTCACAGATCTGCTGGGTCGCGGTAAGGCCGTCGACGCCGGGCATGCGGATGTCCATGACCACCACATCTGGTTTGGCCGCTCGGGCCAGTTCGACTGCCGCACGGCCATTTCCGGCGATGCCGACGACCTCCATGTCCTCGGCCGAATCGATCAGCAGCCGGAAGGTACCGGCCAGCAGGGCTTGATCGTCGGCCAGCAGTACCCGGATGGTCATGGTGTCTTGTCCTCGTGGTCAGGGGGTATGGGTGGCTCGAGGGGAAGTTCGGTGGTGACTTCGAAGCCGCCGTCGGGTCTGCGCCCGGCGTGCAGGTGGCCGCCGACGGAGACGGCTCGCTCGTTCATGCCGATCAGACCGTAGCCCTGGCTGTCGGAATCCTGTTCGCCGTGGTCGGGTTCGGATAGTGTGCCGCCGTCATCGGCGATACTGATCGTCAGCAAGAGCCGGGAGTAGTCGAGCCGCACCGTCGCCGCGGCGCTGCCAGCGTGCTTGGTGACATTGGTGAGTGCTTCCTGGATGATCCGGTACGCCGTCAAGTCCGCGCCGGGGGACAGCGGGCGCGGCACCCCGGTGATCGACAGCGACAGGGTCAGGCCGGTCCGCTCGAAAGAGGTGAGCAGTTCCGGCAATTGAGCCAGGCCGGGAGTTGGTTCCAGCGGGGCGTCGGAGTCGTCCTCTCGCAGCAATCCCACGGTGGCCTTGAGTTCCCGCAGCGCCGCGGAGGTAGTGCCGGCCAGTTGATCGAGCATCTCCTGCGCCTGATCCGGTTGGCTACCCAAAAGGTATGCGGCAGTGGAGGCTTGGGCGTGTGCGAGGGCCATGTGGTGGGCGACGATATCGTGCAGTTCGCGCGCGATCCGGAGCCGTTCCTCGCCGACTCGTTGCCGGGCCTCCTCTTCGCGGGTTCGTTCGGCGAGTTCTGCTCGCGCGTGCAGGGCCGCCAGGTAGTTGCGCCTGCTGCGCCCGGCTTCGGCGAACGCGCCCGCCACCAGCACTCCGGCGATCAGCGAGATGCGTCCGCCGGTCAGCACCGGCGTCAAATTGTGGACAAGGGAGGTGAGCAACAAGGCCGCGCCCGAGACCACCGGTGCGATCTTGGCCGTGCGCAGATCCGATGACCACAGCCCGAGCGAGTACGCCGCGACGAAGGCCGCGCCCGCAGTGAGGATAGAGACCTCGAAACCCAATGCGCCGATCGCGATACCGCAGGCGGTGGTGACCACCAGCACCGCACACGGAAACCGTCGCCGCCACAGCAACGCGAGCGACGCGATCGCCGACAATCCGAACACCGCGAGCGACGCCGGACGGACCACCACCGGACCCTGCCCGTGGCCCTCATCGGCCAGCCGGCTCGCGTAAGTGGCCAGAGCGCACAGCAGAATGGCGATGACCACATCGACGGCACGACTGTGCCGGCGCGGCCATTGCGACCATTCGGCGGTCATGCGTGTACCTCCCTGTCGTTGAAAACCCTAATCGGCAGGGGCTCCCAAGTGACCGGTAGGCCGCCCACCAGGGACGGCCTACCAGTGCGTTTCCATTCAGGCGTTGGCGGACTCGAGTTCCCGGACCGGCTCGACGGCCTGGATCCGGTTCAGGCTCTCGCCCTCCACATCCACGTTCGGTAGGATCTTGGCCAGCCACCGCGGCAGCCACCAGGCCTTG
The DNA here is from genome assembly GCF_050942345.1 of Nocardia pseudovaccinii. Classification (NCBI taxonomy): domain Bacteria; kingdom Bacillati; phylum Actinomycetota; class Actinomycetes; order Mycobacteriales; family Nocardiaceae; genus Nocardia; species Nocardia pseudovaccinii. The sequence continues at coordinate 6,256,912 of NZ_CP192074.1, read as the reverse complement.
TCGCCGAGCAGTGCGAGCACCGCCGGGACCAGGGTCATCCGGACGATGAAGGCGTCGAAGAAGACCGCCGCCGCGAGCCCGAGCCCCATCATCTTGATCATCGGTTCGCCGCCGCCGATGAATCCGGCGAACACCGCGATCATGATGGCCGCCGCGGCCACCACCACCCGGCCGCTGTGCCGGAATCCGGTGACAATGGCGTTGTCCGCACTCTCGCCGTGGGCGAAAGCCTCACGCATTCGAGTGACGAGGAAGACCTCGTAGTCCATCGCGAGTCCGAACACCACGCCGATCAGGAAGATCGGCATCATGCTCATCACGGGGCCGGTCTGCTGAACTCCGATCAGGTTCGCCAGCCAACCCCACTGGAACACCGCGACGATCACACCGAATGCCGCACCGACCGACAGCAGAAAGCCCAGCGCCGCCTTGATCGGCACCGCAATCGAGCGGAACACGATCATCAGCAACAGAATCGCCAGCCCGACCACCACCGCGAGGTAGGGCAGCAGTGCATCGGCCATCTTCTGTGAGACGTCGATATTCATTGCGGTCGCGCCGGTGACCAGTATGGTCGCACCGGTAGCTGCCTTCAGATCGCCTGCCTCATCGCGTAGCGCGTGCACGAGATCCTTGGTCTGCGTGGACGATGGACCCGTCGCGGGCACGACGGTGAGCATGGCGGCGTCACCGGCCTGATTGAACATCGCGGGCGACACCGAGACGACGCCATCGGTCCTTGCCAGCGTCCTGGATGCCTGCTCCAGCGCGGCCTTCGGATCGCCGACGCCCTGCACGTCCACGGCAATGGTGAGCGGCCCGTTGAATCCGGGACCGAACCCCGCGGCCAGCGCATCGTAGGCGCGGCGCTGGGTCGTCGAGGTCGGCTGCGATTCGTCGCCGGGCATGCCGAGTTCGAGGCTGCGCACCGGCAAGGCCAGCGCGCCCATGCCGAGGAGGCCGATCAGCAGCACTGCCACCGGGCGGCGCACGACGAACGTGGCCCAGCGCGTGCCCATACTGTGCTTTTCCGTTTGAATCGGGTTGTCCGCCAGCGTATTTCCATCGACCGGTGTCCGCGTATCAGTGGTTTGCGCTTTGCGGAATGCCCGCGGCATGACCGCCCGCTGAAAGAATCCGAGCAGCGCGGGCAGCAGCGTCAGGGCAATCGCGACGGCGACGGCGACGGTGCCCGCCGCGGCCAGCCCCATCTTGGTGAGGACGGGGATACCGACGACGGCCAGTCCGGCCAGTGCGATGACCACGGTGAGTCCGGCGAAAACCACCGCCGATCCGGCGGTCCCGACGGCTCGGCCAGCCGCTTCTTCGGCGCTGTATCCCTCGGCTCGTTCGGTCCGATACCGGGAGACGATGAACAGTGCGTAGTCGATACCGACCGCGAGCCCGATCATCATGGCGAGCGTGGTGGTCGTGGTGGACATGCCGAGCGCCACGATCGCGGCGATACCGACGCCGATCCCGACCAGCGCGGTGAGCAGGGGTAGGCCGGCGGCCGCGAACGCGCCGAAGGTGATCATCAGTACGACGGCCGCGATGGCTATGCCGACGGCTTCGGTGGCGCCACCCATTTCAGGCTTGGCCTGCAGCGCCGACCCGCCGATCTCCACCGTGACCCCGGCGGTCTTGCCGGTGTCGGCCGCGGCGGTGAGCGCCGCCTTGGTAGCGTCGGTGAGATTGTCGCTGCTCGCGCCGTAGCTCACGGTCGCGTAGGCGGTCGTGCCGTTCTCGCTGATCGCACCGGTCTGGAACGGGTCGAGTACGCCCGTCACCTGCGCACCGCCCGCCACGTCCGAGACGATCTTCTCGACCGCCGCCTTGTTCGGTTCGGAGCTGATCTGCTGGCCGTCGGGTGCTACGAACACGATTCGCGCTTGTGCGCCATCGGATTTGGTGCCGGGAAAGCGCTCGCCGAGCAGATCGAAAGCCCGCTGGGATTCAGTGCCCGGGATCGAGAACGTATCCGGCGGGGCCGTCGGCGCATTGACCGCCCCGGCCACGAGCGCGGCCATAACCCCCAACCACAGCACGACAACCAGCCGCCGCTTCTCGAACGCGAACCGACCGAGCCGGTACAGGAATTTCGCCATGCCCCATGGTCGTTCGGCGGCTCCGTAGTCGGCATCGTGCGAGTGAAGGCCGTTGCGCGTACTACGGATGCAGTACGCGCGCCCGCGACGTACTGGATCCGCAGGCGGGCAAGCTCGCGGTCATCACCCACCCAGATCGGCAAGGTGCCGACGCCGGTGCGGCCGAGGCGACACCGGAGTCAATGGCCGACCAGGTCGGCTTCTGGGAAGGACTATCTCGGCGGCCAGGAGGAGTGCGGTGGGTACTGGTGCTGCGGGTATTGGCCGGGTGGTTGTTGGGCGGGTGGTTGTTGCCACCGCGGCGGGGCCGGGGTGCGCGGCGCGGACGATCGGGCCGAGGCGATGATTGCCGTCACCGACGCGCCCAGGGCGAGTAGCGCGGCGGGAATGGCGAGGGCGAAATCTTTGGCCTCGGCGAATTCCGAGTGCTGCGCCATGCTGACCACGAACGAGAGACCCGGGGCGAAGAGCGCCCCCGCGGCCACGGCGGCGAGGGCACGAAAAGCGCCGTTCCTGGCGCCGGCGCCGGTCATCAGGATGATGGCCGCCACCACGGCGATCGCGGCTGTGAGCAGGAACGGGATGTGGTCACCGAAATCGAGGTAGTCGTTGGTGAATCGCCAGATTCCCATGAGAATCGCGGACAGTACGAGAAGTCCCGCGGTGCCCCAGTCCAGCGGTGAGGCGCCCGTTCTCGGCGGTGCACCGAACCCGGGCGGCGGATATTCCGGACGCTGCTGCGGATACGGGTACCCTTGCGGATTGGGGTAATTCCCTTGCGGCGGAAACGATTCGGGTTGATGTGGCGTAACCACGGCGAACTCCTTGCTGACCCCCGGGGCCGACGTGCGATCGATCAGGTCGGTCCGGCAACCATACCGAACGCAGGCCTGCGGCCCACAGAGTTCTACGGCCCGACATATAGCTCCTCGTTGGGCAGCCGCGGGAGGCCGCGCACGTCGCCCGGGATTACCGAAACAGCGTCGACATAATGGTGGGTCTTGTGGTCCTCGATGAACTGTGCGGCTGCGCTGGCCCGGGCAATGAAGTCCAAGATCACTCCGCGCAGGTTGATTCGGAGGTGCACGTCCGGCTCGTAGGATGCTCCGGCTCTCGTTGCGTCTCCTGGGGATGTGCGGGTATTTGTGAGCATGGTCGCCCCTGGTACGGGATGCCAGATCATCGGTTTCACGCAAATTCCGGCAGCTAGTTTCTTGGTGAGGTATTAATCCAATACTCGTCCAGGACCATCGCCTGACCCTTCCCACCGATGGTGAGCGCGATCCGGCAACCGAGTTCGGCGAGCACGGCGCAGAATTGTGTTGGCGCGCTTGTGTTCTGCGTTATCCCGCCGCAGCTCCGCTGACTAGTCGGTAGTGACACCGGCCAGAGCTACAAGGTGCAATAGGCACCTGTCAACTCGGTGGTTACCTCGGCTGACGGTCGCCGATTCAGCCGGCGATGCCCCGGCTTCTGGCGTGTGCCAGCGGCGATGGCCGATCGCAAAGGTCCCGGCTGTCCGAATGGCTGTCGCGGGTACACGATCCCGACCCCGCCGCACCGACGCCGAGGTTTGCCACAATCGAGTGCCCAATGCTATTTTCCCAGCGCATCGGCTATTTTCAGCATATCGCTGGAAGTTTGCCGATAAGGTCGCACGTGAGCTCGGACTTGCTGGTCAAACGAATGCCGTGAACTACCCATGGAGGTCATGGTCGTGACTCGTCGGTTTCTTCGCTTTCTCCGCAGCAGGCGCAGTGGTTCGCTACGAATCCTGAGTGCGCTCGGTAGCGTGGCACTCGGGCTGCTGCTGGCGACGACGGCAACCGCAGAACCGTTGTATCCGCAGCCCGATCCGGACCCGTTCTTCGCCGCACCGGCGGATCTGGCGGCGCACCGGCCTGGTGATGTGCTCGACGTGCGGGCGTTGCCTCCCGTGATCCTCTTTCCCGGCGCCACCGTAACGCTGGTCTCATTCCGCTCCACCAACTCTCAGGGCGCGCCGATCGCGGCGACCACCACGATCCTTACCCCCTTCGGCCATCAGCCCGACGGGCCGCTGCTGTCGTATCAGCACTTCATCAATGCGCTCGGCACCGCCTGCGCGGTATCACACCAGCTGTACAGCGGCGATCCGAATCTGGTGGCGACGGCGTCGATTTTGAACGCGGCGCTGGCGCAGGGCTGGAGTGTCGCGCTGCCGGATCATCTCGGCCCGAACTTCGCTTTCGGCGCTGCGCGTTTGGGCGGCCAGATCGTATTGGACGGTGTCCGCGCGGTGAAACGGCTGCCCGAACTCGCCGTGCAGCACAGCCGGGTGGTGCTGGCCGGTTACTCCGGCGGGGGCATGGCCACCGGATGGGCAGCTGCGCTGCAGCCGTCGTACGCACCGGAACTGGAGCTTGCGGGTGCGGCCATCGGCGGTGCTCCGATGAACATGGAGATAATGGCGGAGGCGGTGGGCATGGAGACGCATCCGGCCTTCGGGCTGGCCATGGCGGCGGCGATCGGCCTGGAGCGGGAGTACCCGCAGCGGATGCCGGTCAGCAGGTATCTCAACAAGCGCGGCTTGGCGGTCCGAGACGCCATGGCCAACAGTTGCACCAACCAGATCCTCGTTACCGGTGTCGGCGGCAGCGCCCGCGAATACCTCGCCAGCACCCCGACTGCTGCCCTCCCTGAAGCTCGGGTGGTATTGAGGGAGAACAGTCTGGAATTCTACGATGGGGTGCCGGAAATACCGGTGTTCGAATGGCATTCGCCGACCGACCCCCTGATTCCGATCGAAGCGATCGACCATGTCGATAGCCGCTGGTGTGCGGCCGGGGTGCAGGTGCAGACGCTGCAAGTGCCCGCATTCGAGCATCTGTCGGCTGCGGTGATCGGTGCCCCCGAGGTGCTGACCTGGCTGAACGCCCGGATTCTCGGCGAGCCCGCACCCACCACCTGCTGACGGATCGGCACCCGGAACAGCGCGATACTCGACGGACCGCCCCTATTCCAGTTCGCGGAACGGAAATTGACTCGACCCAGTTGAGCCTCTGATGCGTTCATGCAGAGGCCGAAAGCGCTCTGGTGAAACATATCGACAATTGCGCTCGTTGATACCAGGCGCAATCGTCGACGTGGGGCGGTCCGGCCGTGCGCGATCCGCGGTCGTGTGGACTCTTGGCGTAAGCGGGTGTTGGGCGGTGCGGTGCGGCCACGTCGTCGTTGTCGTGGCCACCGAACCTTATGGGAATGCCACATCGAATTCCCGGAAAGTGTCGCCGTCGGGCTTCCTTATGAAGGTGTGAATTCTGTTCCTGCGCAAAGCCATCGTCCGCTGGGTAGCAATGTCGAGCTAGCGTATTCAGCTACTCCATCCCCGCGATTTTGTCCAACTCGCGCGGTGGATTCAGCAGCGTCCGGCTGGACTACCGGATTGTTCGCGCTGTCAACGCGGCGAGCACCTGCTGGGTCTTGGTATCGCCGGTCGCGATGTGCAGACCACGTCGACGAACCGCGGCCTCGAATTTACGCTGCCGATGGAGGGCGCGGTTTCGTACCTCGTGGTGTGACTCACCGTGTTCGGGAGTGACTCTCAGGGAAAGCTCGAGTAGGTCGAGGTCGGCGATGGTCCAGCGTTCGGCATCGACGTGCAGACCGCCCACGTGCACCTTCGTCCACTTCGTCGACGCGATGGGGCCCATGGCCAGGAGGCGATCGACTGCTACCCCCGGAGGGGTGCAGCTCACCAGGAGTTGGCGCTGGGCGGTGTCCAGGACGGTGGTGACGTCGGCGCCGAGCACTGTCGCGTCGCGCAGGGATCCGGCCGGTCGGTCACTGACTGCCGAGGCGGACAGGACGCGGCGTTCCGCGTTCCAGTCTTCTTCGATGCGGTATCGCAGTGCGTCGTCGGTGAAGGAGGCGGTCCATCTGCCGACCAGTTGCGATGGCAGGCAGGGGCGCAGTTTGACGGTCAGGTCGTCGGTCTCGCCGCTGCGTAACCGGATGACGATTCGGCTCGAAAGCAGTGTCGGCGCTGTGTAGAGGCCGTTGGGACGGGGCTCGGCGAACCAGATGCGACGTTCGATGGCAGGTCGGCTCGTGCACTCCAGCCGGGTCAGTGCCTCCGCGACGTCGCCGTCGAGGTTGATCTTGATCTCAATCGGAGTGATCACCCGAGCGCCCCTTTCTCGCAGTTGCCGCGGATCCTCCCGCTGTCCGGCAGCACCATCGAAGACAGCGTGGTCCAACCGGGGCGGGTCGGCGCGCGTACCGCGCTACCCGATTGCGTGCGTCTGCCGTGCGACGTCGGCGGCGTACAGGGAGTAAGAGCCCGGATTGCTCGGAACCGAACGGCTCGCCCGGCGGTAGGCGCAGCTACAGGAAAGTGTCGCGGTCGTGAAGGATCGGCACTTCTGCTGCGGCGATCGGGTTTGGCGTAGTCGACTACTCGCGACTGGTGTCCGGTCGCCCCGGAGACTGGCATTCGAATTCGATCTTGGCGCGTCGCAGCTCGCGCCAGCCACGCGGAGGTTCGTCATGGTCAGCGAAAAGTCGACAATTCCACCACCGGTGACCGATCCACCGTCGTCGCGTCGCCTGCCGCCCGTCACCCGGCTGTTGGTCGCGGTCGCCGAGGCGCTCGATCGCGGTGTCGGCTGGTTCAGGTTGCCCACGCCGCTGGGGTTGGCCGTCCTGGTCGGCTTGCGCAGCCGCCTGCGCGCCGAGAATCTCTTCGACACCGGTCCTCATCCGGACGGACCGTTGCCCGCCGACGGGTCTGCTGTCGGCGAGCATCTGCACGCACGAACCGTCGACGGGACCTACAACACTCTCGCCGAGCCCCGCACGGGCTCGGTCGGCTGCCGGTTCGGTCGCAACATCCCGCTGGAGTACACCTACCCGGAAGATTCCGACCGGATAATGGAACCCAATCCGCGGCTCATCAGCCGGGATCTGTTGACCCGCGACCGATTTCAGCCTGCGACCACGTTGAATCTGCTGGCGGCGGCCTGGATTCAGTTCGAGGTCCACGATTGGCTCAGCCACGGTGACAGCGATACCGAGCCATGGACGATTCCGTTGACCGATCTGGATCCGTGGCCGGTGCCGCCCATGACGGTCCCGCGCACCCCCACGGTCCCCAGCCCCGAACCCGAGGACCCCCCGACTTACACGACCCAGGAATCCCATTGGTGGGATGCCTCCCAGATCTACGGCAGCACACCAAAATTCGCCGCAGCGCTGCGGACCAGGGAGAAAGGGCGACTCCAGGTCGACGAAGTGGGACTACCGCCGCTGGACGTGGAAGGTCTGCTCGACCTGTCCGGCACGGCGGCCAATGCCTGGGTCGGACTCGCTCTGTTGCATTCGCTGTTCATGCGCGAACACAATGCGATCTGCGAGCGCCTGGCCCGCCGCTACCCCGATATGAGCGACGAGCAGCTCTACAACACCGCCCGTCTGGTCAACTCGGCATTGATCGCCAAGATCCACACCATCGACTGGACACCGGCCATCATCGCCCATCCCACCACCGTCGCCGCCATGCGCGCCAACTGGTTCGGCATCCTCGGGGAGCGAATCGCTCGCCGGTTCGGTCGCCTCAGCGGCAACGAAGTGTTGTGCGGCATACCCGGATCCGCCACCGATGACCACGGCGTCCCGTATTCGCTGACCGAGGAATTCGTCGCCGTGTACCGGATGCATCCCCTCATCCCCGACGACTTCGTGGTCCGCAGCCTGGCCGACGACAGTGTCGTCGCCGAGCACGAGTTACCCGATCTGGGGGTCGCCCACATCCGCGAGCGTCTGGCCGAGACGCCGATGGATGCGTTGTTCTACTCGTTCGGCCGTGCCAACCCCGGTGCGCTGACCCTGCACAACTATCCGGTGCACCTGCAGAAACTCGCCCGCCCCGGCCACCCGCTGATGGATCTCGCGACGGTGGACATCCTACGGGTCCGTGAACGAGGAGTACCGCGCTACAACGAGTTCCGCCGCCAACTGCGGCTGCCACCCGCCACCTCGTTCGACGAGTTGACCGACAACGCGGTGTGGGCGCGTGAACTCGAGCGGGTCTACGGCGATGTGGAAGATGTCGATCTCATGATCGGTCTCCTCGCCGAGCCCAAACCGCCCGGATTCGGTTTCAGCGATACCGCATTCCGCGTGTTCGTGCTGATGGCCTCGCGGCGGTTGTCGGGTGACCGGTTCTTCACCACCGACTTCCGTCCCGAGATCTACACCGAGGCCGGTATGGCATGGGTCCGCGACAACACCATGCGCAGCGTCCTGCTGCGTCACTTTCCCACTTTGGCGCCCGCGCTCGACGGTGTCGCCAACCCGTTCGCTCCGTGGCGCAGCGTCGGCCCGCTGCGTGAGCAGGAAAGGAAACGCCCGCGATGACCGACCTGACCGCACCGCGCACGATCACCCGCTCCTATCTTCGCTACCGCGACGACCTCGAACGGCCCCGGCCCGACGAAGACCGCGACATCGACAGGATCATCGCGGTGCTGCGCAGCAACAACGAACGCGCCTATCGCAAGCACAAGCACGGACTGCGTGACGCACACGCCAAGAGTCACGGCATCCTGCGCGGTGAACTCACCGTTCACCCCGGCCTGCCACCCGAACTGGCCCAGGGCTTGTTCGCCACCCCGGCTACCTATCCGGTCGTCGCCCGGCTGTCGAGCACCTCCGGTGTAATCCGCAGCGACCAGCTGCGCGGCGTGCGCGGGCTGGGAATCAAGGTGCTCGGCGTGGACGGGCCGCGCGCACTGCCCGGCGACGAGGCCACCACCCAGGACTTCATCATGGTCACCCACCGTGAATTCCTGTTCGCCGACGCCCACGCCTACTACACCCGGGGCATGCCCACCGCGTGGGTGCTGGCCCGGTTGCCGGATCCCGCCCTGCACACGGGCAGTACCGTCCTTTCCGCGCTCGACGCGCACGTGTTGCGGCGTATCGGACTTCCTCTGCCACCCAACCTGGGCGTGTTCGTACGGCCCAACACCCACATCCTGGGCGAGACGTTCTATTCCTCGGCACCTCTGCGCTACGGCGACTACATCGCGAAGATCCTCTACACCCCGGTTTCACCGGAAGTCAGCGCCCTGACGGGTCAACCGGTGGACCACGACGCGGGCATCAACGCGCACCAGGACATGATCGTCGACTTCTTCGCCTGCCACAGCGCCGAATACGAGCTGCGCGTGCAGCTGTGCACCGACCTCGACACCATGCCGATCGAGGATGCCACCGTCGAATGGCCCGAAGCCGACTCACCACACCGGACGGTCGCGACCGTCCGCTTCGACCGCCAGGACCCCTACACCCCGCAACGGCGCGCCTTCGGTGACGACGTGTTGTCGTTCAATTCCTGGCGCGGTCTGCAGGCCCACCGGCCATTGGGGTCGATCAACCGGCTCAAGCAGCGCGTGTACGAAGCTTCCAGCAACTACCGTCACAACGTCAACAACGCCCCCCGACTCGAACCCACCCCCGACCAACTTCCACAATGACCACCGCGCCGCCCGCGCCATCGGTGGCAGGAGTCCGGTCCGGTACCGAGGCAGTGCGCTCGCCAGCGAAAACCCGTCGCAGCACCGGCGGGCAAGATCTAGAATTGTTGCTCATGGGGGAGCGCTGGCAACTGCTCGATCGTCCCGTCGAATACGAGGCCGTTCGCACGGCGTTGACGAGCGGCGATGTCGGCGGTGTCGTGCTCGTCGGTGCCGCCGGGGTCGGCAAGACCACCCTCGCCCGACTCGTGACCTCGGCACTGGGCACCCCCGTCCGGTGGGCGGCTTGTACCGAGTCGTCCCAGGCTATTCCGCTGGGTGTATTCGCGCCGTGGGTCGCCCCGACCGCGTCTCGCGATCCCATCGCACTGCTCTGCTCGGCCAGGGAAAACCTACTCGTCCAACAAAACACCGTGATCGGCGTCGACGACGCGTACCTGCTCGACCAGCTCTCGGCGACCCTGCTGCACCAGATCGCCGTCGACCGCGCAGCTCCTATCGTGGCCACCGTCCGCTCCGGTGAACCCGTCCCCGATGCGGTCACTTCGCTGTGGAAGGACGGCTACCTCGAACGCGTCGAACTGGAACCACTGACCAAACGGCAGTGCGTCGCTCTGGTCGAGACCGTCCTGAGCGGCACCCTGGAAGGCCTCAGCGCCGACGTCATGTGGGAGTCATCGGGCGGAAACCCCCTCTTCCTGCGCAATATGGTCGAAGGTGCGGTCGAGGCGGGCACCTTGACCGAAGTCAACGGGGTCTGGCAACTACGCGGACCCGCCGCGGTGCCCGCCGGGCTGGTGGCTCTGCTCGACGGCAGGCTCGCCCGGGTGGGCGAGCCGGTCCTGGAGACCTTGAAGATGCTGGCCCTCTATGAGCCACTCGACATCGACGTCCTCACCGACCTCGTCGGCGAGGATGCCGTGGACGCCGCCGAGATCTCCGGCCTGATACGCACCAGCCGCGACGGCCGGTCTGTGAGCGCCTGCTTCAGCCACCCGCTGCTCGGTGACGTGGTGCGCCGCCGAATCGGCACGGCCGCTGCACGCAAGCGGCGGGGCCGCATCGTCGAGCGGCTGCGCGAGCAGGATCTGAGTACCGCTGCCCATCGCATCAGACTGGCACAACTGTGCATCGACAGCGCCCAGCCCATCGACAACGACCTGTTGATCACCGCCGCCAAAGACGCTGTCGCCCTGTCCAATCTGCCGCTGGGCGAACGCCTCGCGCGTGCCGCATGCGAGCGCGACGGCGGGCTGCCCGCAGCCGAGGTACTCTCCCGCGCCCTGCTGTGGCAGGGCCGACCACAGGAAGCGGACAAGATCCTCGCCGACTTCGATCCCGACCGCCTCGATCAACTTCAACTCGTCCAATGGGGTGTTCCGCGAGCCAGCCTGCTGTTCTGGTGTGTGGGCGATGTCGAACGCGGCCATGAAATAATGGATCTGCTCGGCGACCACGTCGAGCATCCCGCGCTGCGCCTCATCATCGATGCCGTGAACGCCACCATGGCGATACACGAGAACAAAATCGCGGTCGGCATCGAGGGCGCCGAAGCTGTTCTCGCCGACGCGAACTCCCCGAAACAAGCTGTCGACTGGGCCGCGTTCGCCCTCGGCCTGGCGATGCCGGTCGCCGGGCGTGGCGCCGACTTCGCACCGATCGCGGCCCGCAGCCGGGCGCAGCAGAAAAACACCGACGGCATGATCCGGGTCATGGTGCGCTACGGCGACGTGCTGTCACTGACGATCATCGGCGAACTCGACCTCGCCGAGCAGCGGGCCACGGAATACAGCGAGTTCTCCTCCTCCGCACAGTTTCTCGGCTGGGCAATCGCCAAAATCGCGGGCGGTGTCGTAGCCACCTACCGTGGCCGCTTCCGCGAGGCGATCACCTCGTTCGAACAAGCCCTCGCCGCACTCAACGCCGAAACCTCACTACCCTGGAAACTGCCTGCGCAGCTGATTCTGGCCCGCGCCTATGCGGCGCTGGGCGACTCCCAGCAAGCCGAACGGGTCCTCGGCGAGGCCGAGGAATACACCGGACCGCACCTGGCCCTGCACGAACCGCAACGCATGATCGCCCGCGCATGGCTGGCGGCGGGCTCCGGCAGTCAGCATTCCGCGGTCGAACTCGCCCGTCAGGCAGCAGCCATCGCTCACACCGCGGGCCAGTACGCATTGGAAGCCGAAGCCCTGCACCACGCCACCCGATTCGGCGACCGAACCCTCGCCGCACGGCTGGCCGCACTGGCCGACCGCGTGCAGGGACCGGTAGTGGCGATCTACGCCCGCCACGCCGCCGCCTTCGAAAACTCCGACACGCGTGCGCTTTCCGCGGTCAGTGTCGAATTCGAAAGCGCCGGACTGCTACTGGCAGCCGCCGACGCCGCCGCGCAAGCGGTACCGATCCATGACCACGCGGGCCAACGCCGGCTCAGCGCCCAGGCCGCGGCCCGCGCCCTCGACCTCGCCGCCCGGTGCGACGGAGCGACCACCCCCGCCATCGCATCCGCTGCCCACCCCTTGCCGATCACCGACCGTGAACGTGAGATCACCGCCCTCATCGCGCGCGGGCTGTCCAACCGCCAGATCGCCGAGCGGCTGTTCGTCTCGGTACGCACCGTCGAAGGCCACATCTACCGGGCCTGCACCAAACTCGACGCCGCCGACCGCGACCAACTCGCCAAACTGATCTGGGGCGACGTCACACGATAGCCACGTGTGTGCATTCCGTTCGGCCTCACCCGAAGTGGGCTGTCACCCTGGCGGCGACTATTCCGGGGCATGATCAGCAGCTGCCCGAGCTTGCTTCCAAGGTGGTGTGGCCGCCGGTGAGGTGGACTGTGATGCCGGTTCCGGTGACTTTCAGTTCGTCGGCCTGCAGATTCAGCGGGTAGCTCTGCAGGCTTTCGGTGATGATGTCGATGACGTTTCCGGTCAGGTCGGTTGGAATGCCGCGGGTGGAGACGGTATCGATGTGGATCTTGTGGTCGACGACGTATGGACGTAGCTGGAGGTGGGCCAGGCCGCCGAGCGCGGTGACGTCGATGGTGCCGGTGCTCGGGTCCGAGGTGATTCCGGATACCAAGCCGCGCAACGTTTTCGCGATGCCGTCGTTGCTCCAGGTGGCATCGGCGGTGCTGTTGCCGACGGTGGCGCTGCGGGCGCCGTCGCTGAGTTCGATGTCGTTCAGTCGTGCGTGCACCCGCATGTCGACGGCGGGGCCGAAGCGGGCGTCGTCGCTGTCGACGATGACGTAGCGGATCCGGTTGTCTAAACGGGTGATCAGCAGTGGTTTCGGACCGAAATGCACGGTGCCGTCGGAGCCCAGGTCGTTTTCCACCTGTGCGGCGACGCAGCGTTGCGTTTCGTGCCGGTAGTAGATCTCGGCCGGCCCGACGCCTGCCGCGGTGAGCGCGGTGACGACGCCGAGGCTCACGAGGACGGTTCGTAGCTTCCGCGAGCGTGGCGCGGTCGGCCGATCGGATTCGGTGATTTCTGTCGATCGTCGACGGAACATTCGGGACTCCAGTGTGGTGACGGTCATTGATGACGTTTTCGTCATCAACCTTGACTGATAGTGTGCTCATGACTGACGATATCGTCAATAGACGTGGTGCGGCACACCTTAAAGCGGTAACCGCGGCACTGCGCCAACGCGGAGTCAAAGCTTCGACCGACCTCGATTACCGGCCCGAAAGGTCGGTTTACCAGGAGTAACGATGAGTGGATCAGCATTGGACAGCGAATCGGCCGCCGTCGCGGCCGGGCGCGCCGGAACCGGTGGGATTCTCGTGGCGATGTGCACGTGCCTGGTGCTCGTGGTCGCGTCGGTCTCGGCGGTCAACCTGGCGATGCCGGATTTGGCGGTGGACCTGTCGGCCTCGACGACCGCGCTGACGTGGATCGCCGACGCCTACACCGTCGCGCTGGCCGCGTTGGTGCTGCCGATCGGTGCGCTCGGCGATCGGCTCGGCCGCCGCAATGTCCTGATCGCAGGCGCCGTTGTCTTCGCCCTCGGCTCGGCTGCCGCGGCATTCACCGATACGACCAGCACGCTCATCGCCTGGCGCATCGTCATGGGCATAGGCGCGGCGATGATCATGCCCGGCACGCTGTCGACGATCACCGCGGCTTTTCCGCCCACCCAGCGCGACCGTGGGGTTGCGGTGTGGTCCGGTTTCGCCGCCGCCGGTGCCATTATCGGGCTCCTCGCGGCCGGTGGACTGCTCGAAATATGGAGTTGGCGTTCGATTTTCGTCGCCAGCGCTGCTGTCGCGGTGATCGGCGGTCTGCTGGCAATCGCGTTGGCGCCGAACACGCGTGACGAAGAACGCCGCCCACTCGACCATCCGGGTGCGTGGACCAGTGCGGTCGCGATCGGCGCGCTGGTATACGGGATCATCGAGGGCAGCGAGGCCGGTTGGACCAGCGGCAAGGTGATCGGCAGCTTCGTCGTTTCCGCCGTCGCCTTGGCCATCTACGCATTCCTCGGATTCCGCAACCACCATGCGCTGCTGGACCCGCGACTGTTCGGTATCCGCGGCTTCCGTGCCGGTGCGGTCACCATCCTGGTCCAGTTCATGGCGGTCTTCGGGTTCTTCTTCGTCGGCTTGCAATACCTGCAGTTGATCCTCGGTTACAACGCTCTGAAGAGTGCGGTGGCGCTGATCCCGATCGCCGTTGTGGTCATGCCGGTCAGTGCTCTCACGCCGCGGCTGACCAAGAGCGTCGGCGTCAAGGCCGTGCTGAGCGTCGGGCTCTTGCTGCTCGCGGGCGGGCTTTTCGCACTGTCGTTCCTGCACACCGACTCCGGGTACTTGCCCTTCCTCGGCGGCCTCGTCGTCGCGGGTTTGGGCATCGGTTCGACGAGTGCGGCGGGCACCGCGGTCATCGTCGGGTCGTTGCGCGCGGACCAGCAGGGAGTCGCCTCGGCGATGAACGACGCCACGCGCGAAGTCGGTGCAGCGGTCGGGATCGCCTTGATGGGTTCGGTGTTCAGCAGCCACTACAAATCGTCGCTGCCACCGCTCGACCAGGTTCCGCCCGAGGCCGCGCATGCGGTCGAATCGTCCGCGGCCGCGGGGTTGCAGGTGGCGACCCGTCTCGGTCCGCAGGGGGAGGCGCTGGCGGGGGCGGTTCGGTCGGCGTTCATCGACGGTCTGTCCGCCTCGCTGATCGCGGTCGCGGTCATCGTTGCCGTCGCTGCCCTCGGCGCCTTACTGCACGCGCCACACAACCGGACACCCGCGCAGTAACCCCACCACACAAAGGAGCCGTATCCCTATGCAACCGTTCAGTATTCGCCGTGCATTCGCGATTCCCGCATCTGTCGCCCTGATCGCCACCGGCGCATTTCTGGTCGCCGGATGTGACAGCGGATCCGGGGATGACAACGCATCGCCGGTGTCGACGCAGCCGTCCGTTGGCGGTGCCGCGGGGATGACCGTCGCCGCTGACCAGGCGGGGCACCCATGGGCGTCGGCCACGTCGGCCGCGATCAAGCCCGGGGTGCAGACCTACACGCAGGGCTCCGGGCAGTGCACCGCGAACTACGTATTCGTCGACGATTCCGGCAATGTCTATCTCGGCCAGGCCGCGCATTGCGCGAGTACCCGGGAAAGCAACGAGACAAACGGCTGCAGCGCCGCCAGCCTGCCGCTGGGCACACCGGTGACCATCAACCGTGCCGGGACACCGATGTCCAAGGGGGAGGTGATCGCCACCGGTGAACTCGTCTACAGCAGTTGGCTGACGATGCGGGCGGAAGGCGAAAAGGACCGAAATACCTGCGCCTACAACGACTTCGCGTTGGTGAAGCTCGCTCCCGGGGATGTGGCCGAGGTCAACCCGAGCCTGCCGTACTGGGGTGGCCCCGTCGATATCAACACCACCGGCGCGAACACCGGGGACCGCGTCTACAGCTACGGCAACTCGAGCCTGCGTGGCGGACTGGCCGGACTGTCCCCGCAGACCGGCATCAGCCGGGCCGCCGATCCGGCCGACGGTGGCTGGAGCCACGCACTGAATTCCCCGACTCCCGGGATTCCCGGCGACAGCGGCAGTGCCTTCCTCGATCGTGCGGGCCGCGCCCTCGGCACCCTGTCGACGCTGGGCTTCGCGTTGCCCATCGTCAACAACATCGGCGATATCAACCACGAACTCACTTACGCCCGAACACATTCCGGCATTGCCGGACTCGTGCTCGTGCTCGGTACCGAACCATTCGACCCGAACCGCTGAGGGAGCTCGTAGTCATGATCAAGACACACCTGTGGTGCACGGTCGCCCACCGCTGCCAGCAGATGACCCTGACCAGCTCGGTGGTGGGCAAACAGCTCACCAACACCACGGTGACCATCGAAACCCTGCCGCTGCCAGGTGGACCCGTCGTCGTGATCGCGCACCCGCCGACGGCCCGATCGGTGGTGGCACCTGTCCGGCTTCTTGTGGTCGGCTAAATAATGGGTGAACAGATCGCCCCGCTGTAGCAGACGGGCTGCGCGCGCATGAAAATGGCTGGGTGAGCGCTGAACTGATCGTGCTTCTGATCGTGATAGTGACCGCGTTGGCCTTCGATTTCACCAACGGGTTTCACGATACCGCCAATGCTATGGCGACTTCGATCGCTACCGGTGCGCTCAGCCCGCGGGTAGCGGTTGGTATGTCGGCCGTACTCAACCTGGTCGGAGCCTTCCTGTCGGTCGAGGTTGCCAAGACGGTGTCGGGTGGGCTGCTGAATATCGGCAATGTGCACCACATGGAGTTGCTGCACATTGTGTTCGCCGGCCTCGTCGGTGGGATTCTCTGGAATCTGTTCACCTGGCTGTTCGGTATTCCGTCGAGTTCCTCGCATGCGCTGTTCGGCGGTCTCATCGGTGCGGCGGTGGCTGCACTCGGCACCAGCGGCGTGATCTGGACCGGGAATGAGAAGACGGGTCTGATCAGCAAGATCCTGGTGCCCGCGCTGTTGGCGCCGTTCGTTGCCGCACTCGTGGCCGGGCTCGGCACATTCCTGGTCTATCGGCTGACGCGTCGATCGGTCGAGAAGAAGGTCGACGACGGGTTCCGTTGGGGGCAGATCGGATCCGCCGCGCTCGTCTCGCTCGCGCACGGTACGAATGATGCGCAGAAGACGATGGGGGTCATCTTCATGGCGCTCGTCGCGCACGGCACGTTCACCAATAGCGACTCGATTCCACTGTGGGTCAAGATCTGTTGTGCGGTGGCGATCGCCGCGGGCACCTACCTCGGCGGCTGGCGCATTATCCGCACCCTCGGCAAGGGGTTGGTCGAGCTGGATCCGCCGCAGGGGTTCGCGGCCGAATCATCCTCGGCCGCAATTATTCTCACGTCCGCGCAGTTCGGACTCCCGCTCTCGACGACGCAGACCGCGACCGGTTCGATCCTCGGCACCGGGCTCGGCAAGCCGGGCGCGGAGGTGCGCTGGGGTGTAATGGGCCGGATGGTTGTCGCGTGGCTGTTCACGCTCCCGCTCGCGGGCCTGGTCGGCGCGGTGTGCTGGTGGATCGCCGATCTGGTCGGCGGCCTGGGCGGTGTGCTCATCGACTTCGCGATTCTGATCGCGATGTCGGCCTATATGTACCTGCGGTCGCGGCGCGATCCGGTCGACACCAGCAATGTCAATGACGAATGGGAAGGTGGGCTCACGCCTGCGTCCAACGTCGAGACCAAGGCCGGCGCGTCGGTCTGAGGAGGTTGGATTCATGGATACGTTCACCGCTATCGCCAAGTCGCTGGGCGAGGTGACTCTGATCGCCGTTCTGCTGGGGACCGGATTGCCGGTGATCTTCGCGACCGGGATTCGGCTCTGGTCGATGGAGCCCGCCACCGCTGGTGGCGCCGGTGCGCGCAACCAAGTCGCGCAAGTCGTCGCGTATCTCTGCTTCGCGATTGTCATCGTCGCGGTGGTCCTCGGAATCCTGTATATCGCACGGGATTTCATCAGCCACACCTTCGACATCCAGCTGTTCGGCGCCAAACCTCCCAAGAAATGAACTCATGACATCCAAAGCATCCATCCTCGGATCGGTTCTGAACTGGCTGCGTGCCGGGTATCCGCACGGTGTCCCACCCGAGGACTACGTCGCATTGTTCGCCGTGCTGCACCGCAAGCTGACCGAGGACGAGGTCGGTGAGGTTGTCGAACAGTTGATCGCGGCGGATACCGATGGCGTGATCGACCGCGGGCAGGTCCAGGACGCCATCGGCAAACTCGCGCACGAGAAGCCGGGCGAGGATGATGTGAATCGGGTCGCGGCCCGGCTCGCCGCCGTGGGGTGGCCGCTGGCACACCCCTCCGACGCCTGATACCTCCTATGGCTCTCTCCGATCTCCTCACCAGAATCGTCGCGTGGCTGCGTGCCGGATATCCGCACGGCGTACCGGATCCGGACTATGTGCCGTTGCTGGCCCTGCTCTCGCGGCGACTGCCCGAAGCGGATGTGCGGCAGGTCGCGGACGCGCTGATCGAGCAGGGCGCCATACCGGCCGATCGGGTCGATGTCGGCGTGCTCATCACCAAACTGACCAATGAGATGCCACTCGAATCCGATATCGCCCGCGTCCGAGCGCATTTGCAGGCCGCGGGCTGGCCCATCGATGACGCATGGCCCGATCCGCACGGGGAAGAAGGCTGACGACCCCGCACGAACCGGTCGAGTGTCATGCCAGGTCGGTGGCGATGATCTTTTCGATATTGCGTTCCGCGAGGCCGGTAATCGTCAGGAAGGGATTGACGCCGGTGTTGCCCGGAATCAGCGATCCGTCGATGACGTAGAGCCCGGAGTATCCGTTCAGGCGGCCGTAGTTGTCGGTGGCCTGTCCCAGCACGCAGCCGCCGAGGGGGTGGTAGACGAAGTCGTCGCCCCAGACCTTGTAGACGCCGAACAGATCGGTCCGGTAAATCGTGCCCGCCTTGGAATTGATGGCATCGAAGACGCGTTTCGCCGCATCGATCGAGGGTTGGGTGTACGACGCCTGCCAGGATAGATCCACCCCGCCGGTGGACGAGTTGTAGGTGAACTCGGCGCGGTTGGGGTTCTTGGTGATCGCCAGATAGAGGTTCACGCCGTTCTCGGTACTCGTTGGGAACGGGGCGATTTCGGCGAATACCGGACCATTCGCATCGGCCCAGTTGTCGATGCCCATGCAGGGAATCGCGGATTGGAGCGCGCCGGTCAAATCCAGTCCGGCCCGGCCGACCATCACATTGCCGTTATTGCCCCAGCCCGCACCGACCGAATCGGCCAGGTTGGGCAGCTTGCCCAGCGCCTTCATGGTGACGAGCAGCTTGCTCGTGCCGACGCTGCCCGCCGCGAAGAAGACCTTGTCCGCGGTAACCGTCTTGGTCGCCACCGTATTGCCGAGCACGTCGATCTGCGTGATGACCACCGTGTAGCCGCTCGCGGCCGGTGTCACGCTGGTGACCTTGTGCAGTGGCGAGATGCTCAGGTTGCCGGTTGCGGCGGCCACCGCCAGATAGGTCTTGTCGAGTGAGCGCTTTCCGTAGTTGTTGCCATAGATCACCTCACCGCCCAACGCCGAGCGAGTGACGGTATTCGCCTGCTCCTTCTGCATATAGCTGAAGTCGTAGACATTGGGCACGAATGTCGTTGTGTAGCCTGCGTTATTGGCCGTTGTGCGACTGACCCGCGCGTATTTGTAGCATTCCGCGGATTCGAACCAGGCCGAGTCGACATTGTTGACCCCGAGCGCGGCCTGCGCCCTGGGAAAGTAGGTGGAGTACATCGTCGTCGCGTCGACCGATGGCAGAATCTGTTGGAAGTAGTCCTGTTTCGGCAGTGGAGCCATACCGCCGTTGACCAGCGAGCCGCCGCCCACCCCGCGGCCCTGGTACACCCGCGTCGCCGCGAAATGCTCCGAATCGAGCACGCCGGCGTCGCTCGGGCTGATGTCTCGGTTGATATCCGCTCCGACGAAATGGTTGACCGGCTGCTCGGTCCTGGTCCGGAACCAATACGAGCGCTCGTCCGGATCGAGCATGGTGCAGAAGACTTTTCCGTCCGAACCGGGTGTGGTCCAGTTCTGGCCCATCTCGATCATCGCGACCTGCTTGCCCGCCTGACACAAGCGCAGCGCGGCGACCGCGCCGCCGTAGCCGCTGCCGATGATCAGATTCGGCACGTGATCCCCGTTGCCGATGGGTGCGGCCGACGCCTTGGCGGTCCACGCGGCCGGGCTGAGCGCCATCGCCCCGGCCGCAATTGCAGTGCCCGCCAAGAATTTCCGGCGATTCATCCCTTGGCGAACGCCGGTGTTGGCCGAGGGGCGTCGGTCGTACATGAGCGAAAACCTTCCGATGTGAGGCGTAGGAGAGTGCCTCGAGTCGGCAGACTGTAACAGGTTCTAGTTGAGATTTGAGCAAATTCCGATGTTGATGTGTCAAACCTGGACGGAGTGCTTCCGCCGAAGTATTGATGGCTCAATGGCATTGGGGTGCAATGAAGTTCGAGCACGGCATCGATGGCATCGGAAGTGCCGCCGAACAATGGCTCGACAGCTGATTCCGCGGCTCAGGAGTCCAGGTGTCGGCTCCGCAATCGGTACTCGAATATGCCTCGTGGTTCACCCGGCCCGAAATACTGGTCGTCATGTTCGACGAATTCGAACCCGGCCTGCTTGAACAAGGCCGCTGCGGGCTGGTTGTCGGGGCGTACCGTCAGATAGACCACGTCGGCCCCATCCGCCCGGCACTGCTGCAGCATGTGGTCGAGCAGGGCGCGACCGTAGCCTTTGCCCTGGTGTTGCCGGAGCACCGCGAACGTGAACAGGAGGGCCCGGCCCGCTTTGTGCAGTGTCAGCGCGTAGCCGATCACCCTGCCGTCCAGCTCGGCGACCAGCCAGTCGGATCCGTGCAGGTCGTACAGCTGTCGCAGCATCAGATACAGATATGGCTCGGCGAATACCTCGGCCTCGATGGCCGCGATATCTTCGATATCGGCGAAGCGTGCCTGCCGGTATTGCGGCTGCGGCGCTCTTACGATGTCCATGAGCTTCCTAGTGCCGGGGCATAGGTCATCGCGGACCACTGCACCAAGAACGATACGCGGCTGACCCGCGTCTGTGAGAACGGCCGGGGCCGGATGCGGCGGCACGGCCGTTGTTCGTTCGAGGTTGCTTGTGCACCAATGATTTTCGGAAATTTGGGTGTCGCCAGCGTGTCGGGCGGGCGCAGTCGTGACAAGTCCGAACAGATCCGAGGTGTTGTTCCGCCGCGACATAGTCTGGCCTTCGTCTGGCGGTGTCGAATTCGGGAGGTGGCAGATGTCGAGTCTCCGAGCTGTCGTCATCGCCAGCATGGTGGGTTGCTCGCTGCTCATGGGGCCGGTGCCCGCGCATGCCGATCCGACCGAAACCCCGGTCGCGCCGGTGTCGCCCGGCCCGTCCGACCTGCAGCGGTGGATCGATGCCCATATCCCCGCGCCATCGTTCCCGCCCGCCGCGTCACCGCCGTCGGGTGTGCTGCCCGCGGACTTGGCGGCGCTGTGGCAAGCGGTACGGTCCGCGCCGTCGGGGGATCGGATGTTCGACGAGTGGCCGGATGGGCTCGATCGTCTCGCTCCCGGCGATATCGTCGAGGCGCGAGATGTGACTGCGACCTCTGCGCTGCTGGCGATCGTGCCGATTCAGCGTGCGATCCTGCTGAAGTTCCGCACCACGGACGCCTCCGGCGTGCCATCCTTCGGCACCGCGACCTTGGTGATTCCCGCCGCCGCATGGACGGGTCCGGGGGATCGGCCGGTGTTGGTGAACGCGGTGCCGATCAATTCGCTCGGGCTCAGCTGCACGCCGAGCTACGCGATGGCGCACGGATTGCACAGCAAGTTCAATGCGGGGGATCTGTTTCCGCCGAACACAGCCTGGGGCCTCAGCCGCGGCTATGCGGTGCTGATTCCCGATCACGAGGGGCCATGGATGGCCTACGCCGAACCGAAGGTCGCCGGGCACCTGGTGCTGGATTCCATTCGCGCGGTGCGCAATGTGGTGCCGACAGAGTTCACGGGCAGCCGTTTCGCGATCACCGGGTATTCCGGTGGCGCGATCGCATCGTATGGGGCCGCGATGCTGCTCGACGAGTACGCCCCGGAACTGTCCGGTGCGGTGGTCGGGGCGGCCATGGGTGGACTCGTGACCGACTATCGCATGGTCGCCGGCCGCTTCAACGGCAACTCCGCATCCGGCATTCTGCTGATAGTCGCGCTGGCGATGGGCCGGGAGCATCCGGCGATTCTCGGCTATATGAATCATCTGGCGCAGTGGTTGGCGACCTCACCCATCAAGGACACCTGCGGCGACAGCAATGGCCCGCTCGGCGTGGTCGGCGTTCCCATCGATGCCGCTGCCAATATCAGCAATCCGCTGACCAGCGATATCGCTGATCGGATCTTCGGGCGGCTCAGCCTGTCCGACCGTAGGTCGGGCGCGCCGCTCTACATCTATCACGCCGCCGCCGACATCTGGATCCCGCAGCAAAACGGCGACGATCTCTACCGCGCCCAATGCGCGCGCGGCGTCCCGGCGGTGCACCGCACCGAACCCGGCGAGCACGTCATCGCCCTGGTCACCGGCTTTCCCGGGGAGATCGGCTGGATCGATGGACGTTTGCGCGGCGAGCCCGCCCCGAGCGAATGCCCTGCGCGCCGGTGAGTTCGGATCAGTGCTGAGACGCCGCTGAAATTCCGGTGAGATGACCATCTCGCAGACTTGTGCGGAGAATCCAGCCCCACAGGAGGAACTCGATATGTCCGCAGCAGACGTCGAGGTGGAGGTATTGATCGTCGGAGGTGGGCCGGTCGGACTCACCGCGCGGGCGCTACTGGACCGCTGGGGCGTACGGGTCATGGTGGTCGAGAAGTACGGCGAGCTGTCACCGTTTCCGCGTTCTCGGCTGGTCAATGTGCGCTCGATGGAGATCTTTCGTCAGCTCGGGCTTGCCGACACGATCACCGCTCGCGCGTTCGCGGCCGACTACGGTCGCATCCGCTTCCGCGACACCCTGCAGGATCGCGACTTCGCCACCGCGGCGATGATCGGAATCAATGCGCCGATACCCGAAAGTCCCGCCATCGGCGCGATCACCTCGCAGGATCGGTTGGAACCCACGCTGCTGGCCGCGTCGGACGCGCCGGTTCGGTTCGGAGTAGAGCTGATCGACTTGGTCGAGGAGCCCGAAAGCGTCGTGGCAGTACTCGTCGACCACGGTGTCGAGACCCGCGTCCGCGCCCGCTATGTGCTCGCCGCCGACGGCGCGAACTCCACCGTCCGGCGGCGGCTGGGCATCGACACCGCCGGGCCCGGCGCATTGGGTGCTGTCACCACGGTCGTATTCGATGCCGACCTCGACCGCTGGTGCGCCGACCAGCCCGCCGGGGTCTACTTCACCGCACACGGATCATTCGTCCCGCTCTATCCAGAGGGTGGCTGGGCCTGGTTCGGGCCGACACCCGAAGACCCCGAGCGCACCGACTGGTCCGACCTCGTTTCGCGCACAATCGGCTCCGACCGCGCCGTGCCCACCGAGGTCTTGCGCGTTCAGCACTGGGTGATGAACGCATTCGTTGCCGAACGCTTCGGCCGCGGCCGGATCCTGCTGGCCGGTGACGCCGTGCACGCGATCCCCATCCTCGGCGGACTCGGCATGAATACGGGCATCGCGGACGTGCACAACCTGTGCTGGAAACTCGCGGGTGTGCTCCGCGGGTGGGCAGCCGCGAACCTGCTGGAAACCTATGAGGCGGAACGACTTCCGGTCGCTCAGCTGACTCTCCAGCAAGCGGTGACCAACGCCCGAATCGCGGGGCAGGCCCAGAACCGACGCCGTTCGCAGCGCCGAAACGGCGCACCCGAGTCCGATGTGGACCTGCCCTGGTCGGACCAATTCTTCGCCCAACTGGGCCTCGTCCTGGGCGTTGCCTACCGCTCCGCCGCGGTAATCACCGACGGCAGCACGCCACCGAACACCGGCACGGATTACGTCCCTGTCCCGAAAGCGGGACACCGGCTCCCGCACCTCTGGCTGACCCCCACCCGCTCCACCCTCGACACTCTCGGCGAATGGTTCACCCTCCTCACGCCCGACCCAGCCTCCTGGGCACAACCCGTCCCATGGCCCGTCCACGTCGAACCTCTTCCCGGCGACCAGCTCTACGACCTCGGCCCGAACGGAGCCCTACTCGTACGCCCCGACGGCTACATCGCCGCCCACTGGTCCGACCGCCCACGCAACGCGGCCCTGCAAGAAGCCCTCACCACAATTACCCGCGCGACCTTTCCCGAATAGTCCAGGGACGCATCGCGAAATGGGAGACTAGTGCGTCGCGGTCGCGAAAGGCGTTGCTACTGGGGCGGATTCGGTGCGGTGGGGGTGCGTCCACCGGCCGCGACGTTCCAGGATGGGCAGGACACCCTCGCCGAACCAGTAGGCCTCTTCGATATGTGGGTAGCCGGAGAGGATGAAATGGGTGATGCCGAGGTCGGCGTACTCGATCAGGCGGTCGGCGACCTCTTCGTGTGAGCCGACCAGTGCGGTGCCCGCCCCGCCGCGGACCAGACCGACGCCCGCCCACAGGTTCGGCGCAATCTCCAGACGATCGGTGCGGCCGCCGTGCAGATCCAGCATTCGGCGCTGGCCTTCGGATTCGCTGCGCGCGAGACTGGTTTGCACGCGGGCGATTTCGGCCGGGTCGAGGCCGGACAGCAGTCGATCGGCGACGGACCAGGCCTCTTCGGAGGTGTCTCGGCTGATGACATGAATGCGCAGGCCGTAGCTGAGTTCTCGGCCTTCGGCGGCGGCGAGTGCGCGGATCCAGTCGAGTTTCTTGCCCACCGCGGCGGGTGGTTCGCCCCAGGTGAGGTAGGTGTCGGCATAGCGGGCCGCGACCGGTCCGGCTGGTCCGGAGGAGCCGCCGAAGAAGATCGGTGGGATCGGGTCCGGATGGTTGTTGAGCAGAGCATCGCGGATCTGAATGTGGGTGCCCTCGAAGCTGATCGGCTCGCGGGACTCCCACAGTGCGCGCACCACGTGCAGGAATTCGGCGGTGCGGGCGTAGCGCTGTTCCTTATCGAGGAAATCGCCGTAGGCCTGTTGTTCGTGCGGTTCGCCGCCGGTCACCACATTCAGCAGCAGGCGGCCGCGGGAGTGACGCTGGTAGGTCCCGGCCATCTGCGCGGCCAGCGTCGGGCTGACCAATCCGGGGCGAAACGCCACCAGGAACTTCAGCGTTTCGGTGGTTTCGACGAGCATGGCGGTGGTCAGCCAGGCATCCTCGCACCACGCGCCGGTCGGGGTGAGGACCGCCTCGAAACCGTTGTCCTCGGCTGCCGCGCCGATTTGGTTGAGGTAGCGCAGCGAGGCCGGCCGGTCACCGGACATCGAAGTGCCGTGACCACCGGCGATCAGGCCACGCGAATCGCCGTAGGTGGGCAGAAACCAATGGAACGACAGTGACATCGACAACTGCTCCTCGCCGGTTCGGATGCCGTTTTCAGGTACGGACAACCGCGATGCTGCCAGCGTCGCCGAGTGGAGTCACCGGTTGAAATCTGCGTGGTTCTTACCCCTACCAGCGTGTTTCGATCGCAGTGCGGATAACTGGTGAGCTGACATCGGGTCCGCGCGATCGTGGGGTGATGACATCCATCGACGCGAAATCCACCACAGACTCCGACCTGGATGCGATCTTCGGACCGATCTTCGACCGCATCGCGCAGGGCGCGGTCGAGCGCGAGATCGATCGTCGGCTGCCCTTCGAGGAGGTGGGCTGGCTGCGCGAGGCCAAATTCGGTGCGCTGCGGGTCCCGGTCGAATTCGGCGGCTACGGCGTCACGGTGCGACAGCTGTTCCGGTTGCTCATCGAATTGGCCGCCGCCGAATCGAATCTGCCGCAGGCGTTGCGGGTGCACTTCTCCTTCGTCGAGGACCAGTTGCTCGCCGAACCGGGGGAGCACCGTGCGCATTGGCTGCGCGCCGCGGCCGGGGGCACGCTCGTCGGCAATGCGATCACCGAACCGGGCGTCGGCGCGGTCGACCACTACCGCACGCGGCTGACCAAGGACGGTGATCGGTGGCTGCTCAACGGCACCAAGTACTACAGCACCGGCTCGCTCTACGCGGACTACATCCTCGCGGCGGCCGATCGTGACGGTGAGCGGGTCGGCATACTCGTCGACGCGAATGCCGACGGCGTCCGCCAGCACGACGACTGGGACGGCTTCGGCCAGCGGCTGACCGCAAGCGGTACAACGGAATTCGCTGATGTCGCGGTCGATCCGGAGCGCATTCTCGGACCCGGCTACGGCGCGCCGGGACCGACTTACGCGACCTCTTACCTACAGCTGGTCCAGCTGTCGGTGCTTGCCGGAATCGCGAAGCGAGCCGAGCGCGATGCCCGCGAATGGGTGGCGGCACGCACCCGCGGCTACACCCATTCGGCCGCCGATCTGCCACGCCAGGATCCATTGGTGCAGCAGGTGATCGGACGACTCTCCGCCGCCGCATTTGCCGCCGAAGCCAACGTGCTCGCCGTCGCCGATGTGCTCGACAAGGTGCTCGCGGGCGGTGCGCAGGACGAAGAGTCCATCGTGGCAGCGGAACTCGCCGCCGCACAGGCACAGCTAGCTGTCATCGATCTCGTATTGCCTGCCACCACACTGCTGTTCGAGGTAGGTGGCGCATCGGTCGTCTCCGAGCAGCTACGCCTGGACCGGCACTGGCGCAATGCCCGCACCATCTCGGTGCACAATCCGGCCATCCAAAAGGCGAGGGCGATCGGCGATTATCTGCTGAACGGCACCCAGCTGCCGTTCGCGTGGAGCGCGGGTGAGCGCAAACCCGCGACGGGAGAGCAGCAGTGACGCGCCGCATTCGCTTCAACGCATTCGATATGAACTGCGTCGCCCACCAATCACCCGGTCTGTGGCGACATCCCGACGATCAATCGCATCGGTACAAGGAACTGAGCTACTGGACCGAGTTGGCAAAGCTGTTGGAGCAGGGGCGTTTCGACGGCATCTTCATCGCCGACGTGCTCGGCACCTATGACGTATACGGCGGCAACGATATTGCCGCGCTGCGTCAGGGCGCCCAGATTCCGGTGGGCGATCCGCTGCTGCTGGTCTCGGCAATGGCGGCGGTGACCGAACATCTCGGGTTCGGTATCACCACCGGAACCGGCTTCGAGCACCCCTATCCGTTCGCGCGTCGGCTCTCCACCCTCGATCACCTCACCGACGGGCGCATCGGCTGGAATGTGGTGACCGGCTATTTGCCGTCGGCCGCACGAAATTTCGGGGCCGACGACCAGCTGGACCACGATGAGCGCTACAACCAGGCCGACGAATACCTGGAGGTCCTGTACAAGCTGTGGGAGGGCTCCTGGGAGGACGACGCGGTGGTTCGCGATGCCGCGCAAGGCATCTACGTCGACCCGGCGAAGGTGCATCACATCGGCCATCGGGGTACGCACTATCAGGTGCCGGGCATCCATCTCTCGGAGCCGTCGCCGCAGCGGACGCCGGTGATCTACCAGGCCGGCGCATCACCGCGCGGTGTGCGCTTCGCCGCCGAGAACGCGGAGGCGATATTCGTCGCGGGGCCTTCGAAACGGATTCTGGCACAGACTGTTTCCCGCATTCGTGATGCACTCGAGGCGGCGGGCCGGGATCGGTATTCGGCCCGCATCTACGCACTGGCCACGATCATCACCGACACCACCGACGAGGCGGCGCACGCCAAACGCGAGGAATACCTGTCCTACGCCAGCGTCGAGGGCGGGCTGGTCTTCATGTCCGGCTGGATGGGCATCGATCTGTCGAGCTACGAGCTGGACGATCCCATCGGCCAAGTGCAGAGCAATGCCATTCAGTCCGCTGTGGCCGCCTTCCAGGAATTCGACGACGACGGCCGGGAATGGACCGTCCGCGATATCGGCCGCTGGGCCGGGATCGGCGGTATGGGACCGGTTTTCGTCGGCTCGGGTGTCACGGTTGCCGACCAACTGCAGGACTGGGTCGCCGGAACCGACCTGGACGGCTTCAACCTGGCCTACGCCATCACCCCGGGCAGTTTCGAAGATATTGTGCACCATGTGGTTCCGGTGCTCACCGAACGCGGCGCCTACGCCGCGGAATACACACCGGGCACTCTGCGAAACGCCTTGTTCGACAGAGGAGATCGGTTGCCGCAAGAGCACCGCGGTGCGCGGTATCGCGTCGGCGGGTCATTGTCGACCGCGCTGCCCGATGCTGTATCGCGGCCGGGTGCCACCGTCACGGTCACTTAATCGAGCGAATTCAGGAAGGCCTGGGCGATGGATTCCAGGCCTTTCCTGTCTGTATCGTCGAAGCGGTTGAGTTGCGGACTGTCGAGATCGAAGACGCCGACGAGGATATCGTCACGCACCAGCGGAACCACGATTTCCGAGCGGGTGTCGGCATCGCAGGCGATATGGCCTGGGAATGCGTGCACGTCGGGCACCAGTTGCGTTTCCCGGGTCTCGGCGGCGGTACCGCAGACACCCTTGCCGATGGCGATGCGCACGCAGGCCGGTTTGCCCTGGAACGGTCCCACGACCAATTCCTGTCCGTCGTAGAAATAGAATCCGACCCAATTCACCCCGGTGAGCGCATGGAAGACGAGCGCGGCGAGATTCGCGGCATTCGCGATCCGGTCGGTCTCGCCCGCGACCAGCGCCTCGGCCTGCGCCTCGAGTTGACGGTACTGTTCGGACCGGTCACCGGACAGTTCGGAAACAGTGAACGACATGGCTGAATCCTAGAACGGCCACGACTGGTGGCGCGCACCGCGATCGCGAATTCCAGGTCACCCCATTGATTCTCGATGATCGCAACACTGCAATCTACGCGGCCCTGGACGGACCATGATTGGCATGACATCGCAGAATTCCCGCTCCACACGTTCGGCCGCGGTAATCGGTGCCGGTCAAACCGGCGTCACTGCGGCACTAGGATTACTCGACGCCGGATTCGACGTCACGCTCTACAGCGACCGCGATCAGCGTTCGTTGCGCGACGATGTACCGGCCACCGGTACCGCACTCGAATTCGGGGAGACCAACAAGCCGAATCCGCACTCGGTCTGGATACCTACACCGGCCGCGCACCCCGGCATACCGGGCTCAGTGTCCGCATCGCCGGACCCGAGCGCGAGGAATTGATCCAATTCGACGGTCATTTCGACGGATACGTCGGGGTTGCGGTCGATACCCGTTTGAAGGCCGACGAACGGCTGACCGCATTCCTGGAACGCGGCGGACGTTTCGTCGTCGAGCAGGTAACCCCGGACAAACTCGACGCCATTGCCGCGATCGCCGATCTCACGCTGGTCGCCACCGGACGCGGCGGCCTGTCCGACCTTTTCGCGATCGACCAGACACGCACACCGTACGACGCACCGCAACGGTCGCTGCTCACCGTCACCGTGACCGGAATCGGCCACGACGAAAGCGTTTTCGCGCACCGCAGCCGAGCCGGTGGCGCGCACAGCGGCTTCTCCATCTTCGCCGAGCAAGGCGAGGGCTGGTGGGGGCCGTATCTACACAAGGACGTGGGCCCGAGTTGGGCGTTCCTCGGCTGGGCGCGGCCGGGCAGCGAATGGGAAAGTCGGTTCGCCGCAGCGGATTCAGCCGAATCGGCGCATCGGATCGTGCAGGAACTGTACCGCGATTTCATCGATTGGGATCTGCCCGAGGTGCTCGAAACCCGGGTGATCACAGAGGATCCGCATTCCTGGCTCAAAGGTGCGGTCCGGCCGGTGGTCCGGTCCGGAGTCGGGCGCACTGCCGGTGGCCATGTGGTGGCCTCGCTCGGCGACACCTCGGCTGCCTACGACCCGATCGCGGGGCAGGGTGCGCAGAGCGGGCTGATCCAGGCGCAGCGACTGGCCGCGGCGGCCGCCGTGCACGAGGGTCCGTTCGACGAGGACTGGATCAGCGCGCAATACGCGGCATTCCTGGCCGCGCGCGGAGATGCGGCGAATAAGGTCACCCGATTATTCCTCGGCGATCCGGTATTGGCGGATATCGGCAATCAGCTCTTCGCCGCGGCCGCGGTCGAACCGCGCTTCGCGAGTGCGCTCGTCGGGCTGCTGCACCGCCCGCAGCCGTTGCTCGGTGTCGATTCGCTCGACGCGGCCGCCGAATTCATCACTCGGGTCACCGGCGAGGATGCGGCCGCACTGCTCGGACGGTTCACTCCGGCCGGTCAGTTCAGTCGATCCGGATACAGCCTCGCCAACGCCTGATCGCTACACCCATCCGATCGCACAGATTCAAACCCTCCTGCCGGTGGGCTTGCGGTGCTGGAGTGGAAGGGGCGCATGGTGCGCCCCTTCCTGGCGATAGACGGTTCCCCGACACCAATGGAGTAAGCATGACCACAGAGCACATCGCCGATCAGATCCGGTTCGCCTACTGGGTGCCGAATGTCAGCGGGGGGCTGGTCACCAGCGATATCGAACAGCGCACCAGCTGGGACTTCGAATACAACAAGAAGTTGGCGCAAACCGCGGAGCACAACGGTTTCGATTACGCGCTGTCCCAGGTCCGCTACACCGCCTCCTACGGTGCGGAATACCAGCACGAATCGACTTCGTTCAGCCTCGCGCTGCTCGGTGCCACCGAGCGGCTGAAGGTCATCGCCGCGATCCATCCCGGACTCTGGCATCCGGCCGTGCTGGCCAAATTCGGCGCCACCGCCGATCACCTCTCCAATGGCCGCTTCGCCATCAACGTCGTATCCGGTTGGTTCGCAGGGGAATTCACCGCACTCGGCGAGCCGTGGCTCGAGCACGACGAACGGTACCGGCGCAGCGCCGAATTCCTCGAGGTGATCCGCAAGATCTGGACAGAGGATGATGTCAACTACGGCGGCGATTTCTACCGCATCCGCGATTTCACGCTGAAGCCGAAGCCGCTGAACACCCCCGAACGTCCGAACCCCGAACTGTTCCAGGGTGGGAACTCGACAGCGGCGCGCCGCAATGGTGGTCGCCACGCCGACTGGTACTTCTCCAACGGCAAGGATTTCGACGGTGTCACCGAACAATTGGATGAACTGCGCACCATCGCCCGAGCGAACCAGCGCGAGGTGAAATTCGGTCTGAACGGCTTCATCATCGCCCGCGACACCGAGAAGGAAGCGCGCGATACCCTGCGCGAAATCATCGAGAAGGCGAACAAGCCCGCGGTGGAAGGCTTCCGGGACGCGGTGCAGCAGGCCGGTGCGTCCACGAAGGACCGCAAGGGGATGTGGGCGGATTCGACGTTCGAAGATCTCGTGCAGTACAACGACGGATTCCGCACGAAGCTGATCGGCACGCCCGAACAGGTCGCCGAGCGCATCGTCGCCTACAAGGAACTCGGTGTCGACCTGGTTCTGGCCGGTTTCCTGCACTTCCAGGAGGAGGTCGAGTACTTCGGCGCGAAGGTGCTCCCGCTGGTCCGTGAACTGGAGGCCGCACGCACACCCGCCGCTGTGGGGCACTGATGACCGCCGTCGCCGCCGACCGGATCGAGTCCGCAGCACACGCGTATTCGGTTGCGGCACAGCTTGCTTCGGAGTTCGCCGTCGGCGCGGCGGCCCGTGATCTCGGCCGCGAGCTGCCCTTCGCCGAGGTGGATCGACTCGCGGCGAGTGGGTTGCTCGCGATCACCGTGCCCGCGGACTTCGGGGGCGCGGATCTGGCGCCGAGTGCGGTGGCGGAGGTGGTGCGGATTCTGGCGGCCGCCGATCCGAATATCGCGCAGATTCCACACAGCCACTTCGTATACCTGAATTTGTTGCGGCTGGCGGGTGCCGCTGATCAGCAGACGCGCTACTTCGGGCGGGTGCTGGCGGGTGCTCGGATTGCCAATGCGCAGTCCGAACGTGGCACCGCGACTGTCGCCGATATCGCGACGACGGTGCGGCCGGAGGGCGATCGATTCCGCATCGATGGCGTCAAGTTCTACTGTACGGGTTCACTTTTCGCGGATCTGCTCGCGGTGCTCACCCGGTTGGACGATCCGCAGGGGCACAGCGGACTGCCTGCGGGGGAGTACATCGCGTATCTACCGGCTGATACTCCGGGCGTGCGAATCATCGACGACTGGAACGGCATCGGCCAGCGCACCACCGGCAGCGGGACTATCGAATTCGCTGAGGCGCTCGTCGAACGAGATCAATTGATCGCTCGCTCGGCGGCGGTGCACGTGCCCACCGGATACGGTGCCTATGCCCAACTGCTGCATGCCGCGATCGACACCGGCATCGCCCGTGGTGCACTCGGTGCCGCAACGGAATTCGTGCGCACCTCGAGTCGGCCGTGGTTCGAATCCGGTGCCGAAAGGGCTATCGATGACCCGCTGCTGATCCAGCGTTTCGGTGAGCTGTCGGTAGCCGTGACTTCCGCCGAGGCCACGCTCACCGCTGCCGGTGTGGCCGTCGACGCCGCGATTCGTGACGTCGAATCCGTCGCTCCCGCATCGCTTGCCGTGGCAACGGCCAAGGTGGCCGCCGATCGCGCGGCCAACGAGGTATCGGCGGCCTTGTTCGAGGTCGGTGGAACGCGCAGTGCCGCAGCTGATCTGAACCTGCATCACTTCTGGCGCAATGCCCGAACCCACACGTTGCACGACCCGGTCCGGTGGAAATATCAGCACATCGGCCGGGCGTTACTGCACGACACCGCGCCACCGTTGCACGGCGTGATCTGATCGAGCGAGAAGAGGATACGGAAGTGACAGTGACGGTCGTCGTCGGGAATCCGAAGCCCGCCTCTCGTACTCTGACCGCGGCGACGCTGGTCGCCGCGGGGTTACGTCCGGACGTAGAACCGGAGGTGATCGATCTGGTCTCCTTCGGTGCGAGCCTGCTGTCCTGGGGTGATCCCGAGGTCGCGGCCGCCGTTCGCACAGTGGCTGATTCGGAGCTGGTGGTCTTCGCAAGTCCCACCTTCAAGGCCACCTACACCGGTCTGTTGAAGCTGTTCCTCGAACAGTTCGACGGCGGCACCGGACTGGCCGATGTAGTGGCGGTCCCGCTCATGCTCGGCGCGGGCCCGGCGCACGCACTCGCCCCGGATCTGCTGCTCAAGCCGGTGCTGGTCGAACTCGGCGCGACGGCGGCGCTGCCCGGCCTCTACCTGTCGGACAGCACATTTTCCGAAGACGGCGCCATCGAGCGCTACACCGAACGCTGGCGCCCGGTCGCGGCGGCTCTCGCCTCGAAAGTGGCCGATCATGCATGATCTCTTCGAATTTCCGTCCGACGGCTCCGGCCTACGTCGTGTCTTCGCCAGCTTTCCCAGCGGTGTCGTCGCGGTATGCGCCGAAATCGAAGGTACGCCATACGGTTTGGCGGTGAGCACCTTCGTTCCGGTCTCGCTGGACCCGCCGCTGGTGTCGTTCTGTGTGCAGAACAGCTCGGCGACCTGGCCGAAGCTGGATACCGCCACGCACCTCGGCCTGAGCCTGCTCGGCACCGACCAGGAGCACGCGGCTCGGGCACTGAGCAACCGCAACGGCAACCGCTTCCACAATGTGGATGTGCACCGCGGCGCGGCTGATGCGATCTTCATCGACGGTGCGACGGCGTGGATCGAGGGCGCAGTCGAAGCCCGCATCCCCGCGGGTGACCATATGGTGGTCATCCTGCGGATCAACCGCCTCGCCGCCCGCGCCGACGCCGAACCACTGATCTTCCACGGCAGCAAGTTCCGCAGCCTGCACCCGCACCGGGAGATCACCGAGATCGCGAGTTGAGGGCTGCGACCGACAACCTCACACGCTGGCCGTGACCAGTTGCCGGTCTTCCGCTGCGGACCGGTCGGTCGTGGTGATCGCGTCGCGGCGGCGCAGGCGCTGATGGGTCAACTGGAGCAGACCGATTCCGGCGAGGCCGCCCGCCGTGGTCGCGGTGCTGATTTCCCAACCCGGCGGGCGCCAGCTGACGGTGAGGTCGGCGGCTATGGTGCCCGCTGGGATGTCGGCGGCAAGGAAGCTGCCCGCGACCTCGCGCGTCGGTATTTCGCTGCCGTTCAGCGTGATTCGATAACCGGGCCAGGCGAGGCGGGCGAAGACGACTCGGCCGCCCGCGACCGAGGTGACCCGGATATGGTTTGTCAGATCGTCGCTCGTTGCGGACGAGGCGAACACGCCCCTGGCGTCGGCGACCACGCCGTTGCGCGTGGACAGCAGACCGTTTTCCCGCTCGAGCACCCAGATGAAGCGTTCGTGGCCCGGGTAGTCGACCCACTTCCAGCCGGGCGGTGCGGGCCGGTCGCGCTCGTCGGGATACTGAGCGCGTTGCAGCACAACCCGATCCACCTTCATCAGGTCGACAATCGTTCTGCCCGTTGACGGTTCGGTGGCGAAGGCGCGTCGGTAGGCGTCCGGGCAGGTGCTGCCGTCCCAGGCGAGGCACAGCAGCGCGCTGAACGCGGCGTGGCCGATGGGGGTGTAGCCGGTGACGTAGTCGAGGCCGACATTCTTGGCGTAGCTGCCGATGGCCAGCGATCCGTACGCGCCGGACAGACTCCGGTCATCCGGGTGCACCAGCACCCGATCGGCGAGTTGCAGTGTGACGCCATCGAAGTCGGGGAAGGCGGCGGCCATCGCCGAACGCCGCTCCGGGAATTCGTAGGACATGGGAGTCGGAGGGGCGCCACGCACCTGGGCGTAAGCGATCGGGAACATCGCCGCGATGGACAGCCCGCAGGCGAGCGCGGTGCGCCTGGTGTAGGCGAGCCACACCACCACCGCGCCGATCGCGGCGACTACTACGACGGCGAGCAGATGGCGCACCACCAGCGCGGGCGCGGCCGAGACGGACCGCGCGAACAGCAGCCCGAGCAAGACGGCGGCGGCGGTGCCGCGGCGCTGCCATGACGCGAAACTGCCATAGCGACTGAGCAATACACAGACCAGTACGAGCAGCGCGATGGCGAGCATCGGCAGCACTCTGGCGGGCCAGCGCAGCGGGCCGATCGCGCCGGGTCCCGCGGTCCACATCAGCACCGCGGTCGCGAACAACGCGACGCCGCTGAGTTCGCGTGCCGCCTGCGCGGCCGCCTTCCAGTCGATGAAGGCCAGCGCCGGGATCAGGAACCATGCGATGTAAACCATCGGCAACGGCTGGACGTGTCCCCACCACGCGGTGAATGCCGGTGTGGTGCTTGGCAGGCTGGCGTTCAACGACTCCGACCACGGGACCGTCAGGAACGGATCATTGTGGATGTGTGCGCTGCCACGCCAGGTCGCCTGCGAGGACAGAATTCCGGGCAGGTTGGCCGCCGCGGCGGCGAGCACGGCACAACCGGCCGCCAGTGCGAGTCGCGCCGAGGGCGCCCAGCGTCGTTGATAGATGATCTCGCCGATCGCGACCATCGCGATCATCAATCCGGATTCGACTGCGGGAAAGGCATATTGGATGGTGAGTGCCAGGTACAGGAAAACGAACACCGGTATCGGTCCGCTGCGGCCGCGCGCGTAGTGCACTGCCGATGCCCACGCGTGCACCAGCCATGCGGTGCCGGTGTGCGAGGTCATCCAGCTGGCTTGGTCGAAGAACAGGAACCAACCGCTCAATGGAAACGCGACACCGGCGACCGCCGCCCACTGCGACCGCGCGCCGTAGGCCCGACAGATCCGGAATACGCCGAGGGCCGCGATTATCGAGAAGACCAGCTTGACCGCCGTTGCGTACACCGCGAGGTTGTCCATCGATGGGGCGAGCAGATAGATCAGCAACTGGGGCGGGTTGTACAGCCCGGCCTCTTCGAGGGAGTAGTTGCCCGACATCCATTCCGTCGGCACGAGCGCGGGAAAACGTCCCTCCCGCAGCCGCGTGCCGAGCTCGACCCACATGGGCGCGTACTGCGCTTCGGTGTCGTCGGTGTAGTAATGCCTGGCGTTCGCCAGCAATACCGCCAGATATCCGGCGATCACCCCGATCGCGGTCACCGCCCCCCAAATAAATCTGTCTCTTCGTGAATCGGTTACCGCGCTTGCTCCCACGAGCGCGGGACCGTAGCGGAATCGGGTTAACAGAGCAAGACGGGCTGCCGTCCGACCGGTCCGCCCGCCTCGGATTCGTCAGGTCGGGTGGGGTGCGGTTCCGCCTGGGAAGGTGGCGACGCGGACGCCCGCGTATTCGGCCTGGACTTTGTAGTAGCGGTTGGTGGGGCCGTAGGCGGCGTAGAAGACGAAGCCGCGGGTTTCGGGGTCGGCGAAGGGTGCTTCGGCGACGAAACGGGCCAGGACCGGGTCGAGATGGGTTGGGAAGCTCGATGGTTCGCAGCGCACCGGGAAGCAGATGCGCTCCATGTGCGATGAGGTCCAGGAGAAGGTGCGGTAGAGGTTGAAGGTGCGGGCGAGTAGGGCGAGTTCGGTGTCGGTCGGTGCGGTGAAGTCGAGTTCGGCCAGGATCCCGGTGATATCCGCGGGCGCGAGATGGCCGGGCTCGAAGACGTTCGAGTAGAGGTTCATCGTGCGGGCGTCGAAATCTACTGCGAGAATCCCGATTCGGCCGCCATATCGGGACAGGTGGTCGGCGTGCGCAGGTGCCGACTCCGGAATTCCGGCGAAGCCGAGAACCCGCTCCACGCTGAGCAATTCGGGAAAGACCAACCAGATCTTCTGCACCCCACCGGCCAGGGCTAGATCGACACCCGAATGGACCGGCACCTCGGCCGCGATCTCGGCGAGCAACTGCTCCATCGGATGTCCGGTATAGGTGAGAAGTCCTGCGGCACAGAGCTTCTCGATGATCTCGGTCGGCCCGCCCCGGTGCATCACCCGGGCGTTGACCTCGCGCTCACGCACCGGATGCGTGGTGGTGCGCACGCCGACGACGGAGCTGGTCCACAGCTCAGCGAGGGTTTCCAGCACCGGATCCGCGGTCGCGGGGTCGTAGCGAACCTCGGCCAGGCGCGCATACTCTCGCAGATCCTTCCGGAGTCGATCGAGTGTCCTTGCGCTCATGACGTTCATCGTCCCGGAAACGCCCGCCCGACCGCAGCACTTCGCATGATCTCGCGGCCGGATTCATGGAGTGGACAGCCTGTCCCATTGCATGCGCGGGTCTTCATTGGGGAAGTCGTTGCGGATGGTGACATAGGACGTGCCTGCGGCATAGGGAACGCTCAGTTTACGGTCATCGAACTGTGCCTTGTAGATCTCGGTGCCGGTGTGGTCCGGAAAGAGGACGTATTCGACGGTGAAGTTTTGTTTGTAGTTCTGTTGATCGCAGATACCGAGGAAGGCTAAACCCCAACCACCCGAGGCATTTTCGATGCACCGATGTTGGCCTCTCGAGTTCACCTCGTAGGTGCTGAAGGCGACCGTGTCCGACCCGGTGGTCGCGCGCAGCCACCACTGGCGCCGATCATTGGCGTCGCAGGGGGCGAACCGGGCGGTGCCGGTGATTCCGTTGGCGGGGTCGTCCTGGGTCGTCGCGCACATGCCGGTGCCCCGGTTGTACATCAGCCAGTAGGCGAACTCCGCGTGCGCGGTCCCAGCGGCGCCGACCAGGCTGGTGACTGCCGATGCGGCCAAGGCCACTGCGGCCATCCTGACCGCGGAAACCGTTGTGCTGGAACGTTTCATCTGTGTCTCCTGATCTATGCGTTACCGGCGGCGGCAGAGAGAATCCTTTCCCTCGGGCGTTTCACGACGATTTCAATGGCGTCTCAC
Source organism: Nocardia pseudovaccinii (assembly GCF_050942345.1). Taxonomy (NCBI): domain Bacteria; kingdom Bacillati; phylum Actinomycetota; class Actinomycetes; order Mycobacteriales; family Nocardiaceae; genus Nocardia; species Nocardia pseudovaccinii. The sequence continues at coordinate 6,219,557 of NZ_CP192074.1, read as the reverse complement.
CGGAGCTTGGCGGTCACGCGACCCTGATGCGCGCCCTCTGCTGCGGTAGGTCCGCCTGTGGCTTTGAACTGGAAACTGGTAATCGACACCACAAACGGCCCCGCTCTCGCCGACTTCGGGCCGCAGCCCTGGACTACGAGGTGGAAGACCCGAGCACCCTCGTCGAGCGACTACTGGCCGCCGAGCAACTCCCCGCGGGCGCGGTCGTCGAGCATCCTGGCCGCAAAACCTGCCGCGGCTGCGCCGCCATCGGCCACCTCGACGACCCTTCGACCCGACCAGCGGAGTCGGCCAAGGTCGCAGACTCTGCGGCTTTTTCGGTGTTCGATTGTGTAATGAGTCATCACCCAGTTGTTTCGGGGTCGTTGGCAGTTATCTCGTCGAGAGGACCACGTCCGGGATTCCGGTCGTCGGCTGGCCCGCAATCTGTGGGTTCGTTCTGAAACCTGGGATCGGTAGGTGGCGGGCGCGGCGTCTACTTACCCCATGACATCTTCTCAATCTCCCGCGAACCAACCGCAGCCTGCTGGCTTGGACAAAAAGACCAGCGCGATCCTGTCCTACGCACTGGGGTGGCTCACCGGGATCATCTTCCTCTTCGTGGGAAAGAATGATCCCGATGTGAAATTCCATGCCTCGCAATCGATCGTCTTCTTCGGGGCGGTCTCGGTGGTCAATATTGTGCTGAGCATCGTCGGGGCGTTCCTGGGAGTCCTGGGGGTCATCTTCAGCCTCGCCGGACTCGCAGTCGCGGTCTTCGCGGTCGTCGTCTGGATCATGGCCATGGTCCAGGCGAACAACACCGGCGGTGTCCGCGCAGAGCTTCCCCTTGTCGGAAAATTCACTGCACCGTATGCCGATCAGTTGGCCAACTCGGTCAAGTAGCGGCATAGTCGAAGTCCTCAACCAGATTTCGTCATCGCCGATGCTGTCGGCACACCTACCGGCGGGCAGCTGCGACAGTCCGAAGATCAACGGCCCGAGGCTATCTCGGGCCGTTGGCGTCCGCGCGGAACGTCCTGCGCCGATGAGCGTGCTCACCTTGCCCAGTGGAAGATGTGACGCGGCAGCGGTATCGGCGGCCCGCCGAATCGGCCGCCGATACCAGTCGAGTCAGGCCGGTGATGTGACGGCGGGGCCGAGGTGGCGGGCAAGGAAACGGGCCGAGGTCGCGCCCACGAACTCGGGTACTTGGTTATCGCGACCCGGATGGACCTGCAAGGTTTTTTCCTTTGAGGCGCAGGCGTCGAACAAGTCGAGACCGGGTTGACGGTCGATTCCCTCATCGTCCCGCGGAAGCAGGAAGTTCACCGGAATGGTGATTTGTTCGGCTGCCTCGACCAGGGCGTCGTACACGAAAACCCCTCCGAAGGAGGCGGCGGCGATCCGGGGCTCGACCGCCGCCAACATCAGCCCGATCGCCACGCCTAATGTCGAACCGCCGTAGCCGATCGGCGCGTCGGTGCCGATTTGTCACGAGGTGGAGTGCATTGGCCACCAACCCCGGTGCTTTCTTGTGCAGGCCGCCAGTGTGACCACTCGAGACCAGGGGTGCGCCATCGGAGCCGGATGCGGGCGACCAGAGCACGCCGGTGACCTTATCCAGAGTGAAGCTGCGTTCGACGACACCGCTCGAAGATGTTTCGGAAGTGAAGCGCATGATGTTGCCTTTCGGAATTGCCTTGATACTCAGGCGCTCCCGGCGACACCTATGTCAATCGCCGACCATGACGAGCCGAGGGAGCACCCACAGAGATACAGCGTTCATGGGTCTCACCTCCTCGCATGGTGTCACGGTCGCGAGCGAAGATAGCAGTCTCACCATCCTTCCGCCAGTCGCTACCTACGACCGACCGGGCGACCGCCAATGCACTCTGCTAGCCGCATATCGCGCGTCCGGGATTGGTCGACGCGGATCATGTAGGTAGCCGCCAAGAAGACCTGGCAACACCCGCCGACTACACCTGGGAACGGACGGAAATAGGCTCCTCAGCCCTCTCGCCGCCGCCATCTTCGAGCAATGCCTGCACGGACAGCGCGATTTCATTCCGATGGGGCGGAACTACCTCGTGCATAACCTATGGCCCCATTGGGTTCGGCAGATCCTTCACATCGCAACTGATCTCGGCGCTTCAAGCCTCCTCATGGTTGGTGCGCCCGATGCCGGGGACTCGATACCCCCGGGACCGGGACGACTCGATTCGAATGGGCTGATCGGCTCATTCACGGACCGCAGTTCACAGCCGAGTGCCGTTGACCACTAGGGCGACATCGATGTTGCTGCGGGTGGCGTTGGAGTATGGGCAAACCTGGTGTGCCGTCTCGGCAAGTTCGATTGCCTGATCGCCGGTGAGCGACGGCAGCGAGATCCGCAGTTCGACGCCGAGCTTGAAGCGGCCGCCGTCGATCGGGATCAGGGAGACCGACGAGTCGATCTCCGCGTCGTTGGCCTCGAGGTTTCCGCGCCGTCCGAGCAGGGCGAGCGTCGTGCCGAAGCAGGCGGCGTAGCCGATTGCGAAGAGTTGTTCGGGGTTGGTTCCCTCGCCGTTCCCGCCCAGCTCTTTGGGCTGTCGCAGGTCTAGATCCAGCCGTCCGTCGGAGGTCCTTCCTCGGCCGTTTCTTCCCCCGGTGACGTGCGCCTCCGCCGTGTAGAGCGCCTCGGTCATCATGAACTCCCTTCATTGGCTACCGGTATATGAACTTGGCACTTTCAAAATAGGAAGTCAATGGGCAGTTCAAAATCGGGAAGTGCGGAGTCTAGAGTGAGGAAGTGGACCAGCGAAGTTACAACCAGTACTGCGCGACCGCGCGCACCCTCGACCTTGTCGGCGAGCGCTGGACGCTGCTGTTGATCCGCGAACTACTGACCGGGCCCAAACGGTTCGGCGACCTCCAGGCCAGTCTGCGCGGCCTCGGCACCGGTCTGCTGGCTGCTCGTCTGAAGCACCTGGAACGGGAGGGTCTCGCGCACAAGGTCATGCTCCCGCCGCCCGCCCGTACCCCCGCGTACGCCCTCACCGAGGCCGGTGCGGAACTCGGAGTGCCGATTCTGGGACTGGCCCGATGGGGTCTGAAGTGGGCGATGGGCGAACGGCGTGAGTCCGAGTCGTTTCATCCGGGGTGGGCGGTGCTCGGCCTACGGGCCTGCTTCGATGCCGAGGTCGCCGCCGGTCTGCGCGCGGTGTACGAGTTCCGGATCGATGACGAGGTCTTACACGCCCGGATCGACGACGGGACGATCGAGGCAATGCACGGACCTGCCCAGCACCCTGACGCGACCATCACGATCAGCGAGGAAGCGTTCCTCGACGTGACCAGTCATGGGTTGACCTTCGCCGATGCGATCGAGACCGGTGCCGCGTCGGCGTCGGGCGACAGCGAGGCCTTGCGCAGGCTGAAGGGGCTCTTCCGATTGCCGCCCCCGCGTTCCCGCGAGGTGGACCCGCCCCGTCCCGATCACGCGTAGTTGCACTGCTGGAGCTGTCGCATATCCGATGACCTCGCTTTCGGCTGCGTCGCGGTGGATGCGGAGGTTCGCTGAGCAGCATTGGGACAAGGGAATCGGCATGAACAGGTTGGACCGATCAGGCGTCCAGGTCGGTGGCGACGAGTTTCGCGACGAGTTCGAGGGCGTTGGGGTCGTCGCTGGTGACGATGACATCGGTGCCGTAGGCGGCGCCGAGGGTCATGATCATGAGGGCTGAGCCTGCGTCGACCGGCTCGCCACCGACCAGGGCCAGAGTGACTTCGGCGCCGGAGTCGGTGACGGTTTCGGCGATGATGTTGGCGGGGCGGGCGTGCAGGCCGATGGTGGAGGCGACGGTGACGGTGGTGCTGGCCATGGGGTGATTCTCCTTGGGTGAGAGGGTATTTCAGGCAATGGCGAGGGCGGGGGTGCGTGGCTTGATGAATTCCTTGGCGGCGGTGACGCAGAGGGCGGCGACCGCGGTGCCCGCGACGAGGGCGGCGAGGAACCAGACGATGTGACCGACGGCGAAGAAGACGAAGATGCCGCCGTGCGGAGCGCTGAGGGTGGTTCCGGTGGCCATGATCAGCGCACCGGTGACCACGCCACCGGCCATCATCGACGGGATCACACGCAGCGGGTCGGCGGCGGCGAAGGGGATCGCGCCTTCGGAGATGAAGGATGCGCCGAGAAGCCATGCGGCCTTACCATTTTCGCGTTCGGCCGTGGTGAACAGGCGGGGGCGAAGGGCAGTGGTCAATGCCATGGCCAGCGGCGGGACCATGCCCGCGGCCATGACGGCGGCCATGATGCGCAGCGAGGCCGGATCGGTGACCGAAAGTCCGGCTACAGCAAAGGAATACGCGGCCTTGTTGACCGGGCCGCCGAGGTCGAAGCACATCATCAGGCCGAGGATGGCGCCGAGGGCGAGTGCGGAGGTGCCGGTGAGGCTGTTGAGCCAGTTGGTGAGTCCGCTGGTGATCGCGGCGAGTGGTTTGCCGAGGAAGATGAACATCAACGCGCCGACTATCAGTGACGCGAACAGCGGGATGACCACGACTGGCATGAGTCCGCGCGCCCACTGCGGGGCAGGCAGTTTCGTCACCCACAGGGCCGCGAATCCGGCGATCAGACCACCGACGAGGCCGCCGAGGAATCCCGCGCCGACGAACACCGCCACCGCACCGGCGGTGAATCCTGGTGCGAGACCCGGCCGGTCGGCAATGGCGAAGGCGATATATCCGGCGAGGGCCGGTACCAGGAAGCTGAATGCGAGCGAACCCAGTTGGAACAGCACCGCGCCGAGATAGGTCGGCAGGCCGCCGTCGGGCAGTGCGGTCAGCGAGTTGTCGAGCACGATCTTCTTGGCATGGTCGGCGATTTCGTAGCCGCCGAACAGGAATCCGAGCGCGATGAGCAGGCCACCCGCGGCGACGAACGGGATCATGTAGCTGACGCCGGTGAGCAGGATCTGGCGCAGCCGGGTACCCCAGCCGAGTGCTGCCGGTGCCGAAGCACCTTCCGGGCGTGCGGATCCAGCGACCGTTGCGGCATTGGGGGCGAGGGCGGCGCGCAGTGCGTCGGCGACCATGGTGTCGGGCTCGTTGATCGCGCGCTTGACCCCGGACTCGACAACCGGCTTGCCCGCGAACCGTTCCCGGCCGCGCACCCCGACATCGGTGGCGAAGATGACCGCGCTCGCGGCCGCGATGGTTTCGGCGCTCAGCGGGGTGCTGCCGCTGGATCCCTGGGTCTCGACGTGCACCGTGACGCCCGCGCGGTCACCGGCGGCGACGAGCGAGTCGGCGGCCATATACGTGTGGGCGATGCCGGTCGGGCAAGCCGTGACGGCGACGATCGTTTGCCCGGCAACCTCGGTTGTCTCGTCAGCCGAAACGCTATCGGTCGTGCTCTGCGATGCGCTGACTCCGGCCGGAGTGGTTGCGCCGATCGAAGCGGCCGCTGCGGCGGAAGTGGCGTTCGAAGCCCGGGATCCTGATACGCCTCCGGTCGCAGCGGGTGCGGCTGCACCGTTCGACGCTGCCTGCGCCGCAGCTACGCCTCCGGCCGCAGCTGAAGCCGCTCGGGTCGTGGGTACGTCGCCGCGAGCAGTCACAGTTGTACCGTTCGAAGCCGCAGATACGCCTCCGGGCGCAGCGGCACCGTTCGAAGCCGCCTGGGACGCGGGTGTGCCGCCGGACGCGGTCGCAGTTGTACCGCTCGAGGCAGCTCGAGAAGGAGCCGAGTCACTCGAAACAGACTCGGCCGCAGCCTTTTCAGGCGTCATCGCAGGCTTTTGCGCAAGCACATCTGTCACCAGCGCAACTACCTCATCTGCGTTTGCGGCCTCCCGCAACGACCGCACGAACTCCGGCCGAACGAGCGCCCGAGCCAGACTCGACAGCAACTTCATATGCTCCGCACCGGCACCTTCCGGCGCGGCAATGAGGAATACCAGATCCGCTGGCCCGTCAGCAGCACCGAAATCCACCGCGGGCGCCAACCGAGCGAACCCGAGCGACGCATTGGTCACCGCCGCATTCCGGCAGTGCGGGATCGCAATGCCACCGGGAAGCCCTGTCGCGGACTGTGATTCGCGCGCGAGCGTCGCATCACGTAGCGCCTCGGCGGAGGTAGCCCGCCCATGGTCGGTGAGCCGCTGGGCGAGTGTCGCGATCACCGTCTCCTTGGCGGTGCCGAGGTCGGTATCGAGGCTGATCAGCTCGGTGGTGATGATCGAATCAGGGGAGTGGGCCATCGCAGTGTCCTTCAGCGACTGTGCAGGGATTCCAACGTCGTGACGGCCACGGCGCGGGGGTCGGTGTGGTGTGGTCCGGGCAGCCCGGTCCCCGGCAGCGCGGCGGCGGCGCTGCCGTAGGCGACGGCGCGGCGCAGCCGATCCGGTGCGTCCAGCCCGTCGAGATCGGCGAGCAGGTATCCGGCCAGCGCGGAATCGCCTGCCCCCACGGTGCTGCGCGGGGTAATGGCGGGTGCGGCGGCATGCCACGCACCGTCCGCGGTGACGAGTACGGCTCCGGACGCGCCGAGCGTCGCGAGGACGGCACCGACGCCGCGAGCGACCAGTGTGCTCGCCGCGCGCGCGGCGGCGACCGGATCCTCCAACTCGGCGGGGTCGCCGTGGGTGAGCTGGGCGAGCTCCTCGGCATTCGGCTTGAGTAGTCGCGGCGCAGCCGATTCCAGTTCGGCGGCCAGTGCGAGCAGGGGAGCGTCGGAGGTATCGACCGCGATCCGGACGCCGCGCAGCCGGTGCAGCAGATACGCGTACCAGTCCGTGGGAACGGCGGGTGGGAGGGATCCGGACAGCACGACCCAGCTCGCCGTATCCGCGAGTGCATCGAGCTGATTCGCCAGTGCGGCAAGGCATTCGGCGGACAGCGATGATCCGGGTTCATTGATCTTCGTGGTGGTCCCGTCGCGTTCGGCGACGGTGAGATTGGTGCGCGCCGGGGTGGCGCACGGCACCGCGCGATGGTCGATATCGGCATCGGTGAGCATGCGCAGCAACGGATCGCCGGCATTGCCGGGCAGCACTGCAACGGTCTCGCACCCGGCGGCGGCGATCACCCGGGATACGTTGACCCCCTTACCGCCGGGCTGCGACAGCGCGGTCTCGGCCCGGAGTACGGCACCGCGCCGCAATGGTTCCCGCAGGTTGACGGTGCGGTCGATGCTGGGGTTCGCGGTGAGCGTGACGATCATGCGGTGACCACCTCGATGCCGTACTCGGTGAGTTCGTTGTGCACCGAAGGCAGCAGCCCGGTATCGGTGACCAGCACATCGAATTCCTCGACCGAACCGAAGCTCAGCAGATCCTCGCGCCCGACCTTCGTCGCATCGGCGACCACTACTACTCGGTGGGCGCTGGCGATCATGGCGCGCTTCACCGCCGCCTCGTCGGGATCGGGGGTGGACAGTCCGTGGCCGATGGTCAGGGCATTGGTGCCGATGAACGCCACATCGACCCGCAACTCGCCGAGCACTCGCAAGGCCTCCGCGCCGACCGCGGCCTGCGTGACACCCCGCACTCGGCCGCCGATCAGATGCAGCCGCACTCCGGCGAATCCACTGAGCCGAGCCGCGATGGGCACCGAGTTCGTCACGGCGACGAGCTCCCGATCGGCGGGCAGGGCGGCGGCCACCCGCGCGGTGGTGGTCCCGGCATCGAACAGCACGCTGCCGCCGGTCGGTGGCAGATAATCCAACGCCGCCTTGGCGATTCGGTCCTTCTCGGCGGCGTGGGAGTGTTCGCGCTCGGTGGTGCCGAGTTCGATCGCGGTGAGCGCCGCAGCGGGCACCGCACCCCCGTGCACCCTGCGGATCAGCCCCATCCGATCGAGGACCGCCAGATCTCGGCGCACGGTTTCGGTGGTGACCCCGTACTGCTCGGACAGCTCGGCGACCGATACGCGCCCGCGTTGCCCGACCAGGGCGGCGATGGCCTGCTGGCGCTCCTCTGCGTACATCCGGTCCTCCGATTGGCAATGTGTGTTTATGTTGTTTTATGCCCGTCTGTGTTGCTTTGTCAAGAGATTTGAGTAGTCTGGATCACAACGAGCCGAGCTGAGTAATCGGTCGCACTCACTCGACATCGGCGTGGAGGAGGAATCTAATGTCCGGATCACCGCAGGCCACAGGCGCCGTGAAGGTTGCGCGCAGCGCCATGACATTGCGCGGCACCCCGGCGGTGCCCGGAATCGCCGCCGCGCCGACCGTGCGTCCGGCGCCGCGGATTCGCGTGGACCTTCGTGCCGAACCGGTCGCCGAGTCCGATCGGGCATCACAACACGAAGCCTTCCTTGCCGCGACATCGGTGGTTGCGCGGCGCTTGCGCGAGCGCGCCAACCATGCGAGCGGCGCGGCCGCGGAGGTGCTCGTCGCGAATGCCGCGATGGCGGCCGATCGTGGCTGGCTCGCTGCCGCCGAGAAACTCATCGCCGCGGGCAGTCCCGCCGCCGTCGCGGCCACCGCGGCCACCGATCAGTTCGCCGAGGTGTTCACCAAACTCGGTGGGCTGATGGCCGAACGCGTCACCGATCTTCGCGATGTCTGCGACCGGGTGGTCGCCGAGCTGGCCGGTGTGCCAGAGCCGGGCATTCCCACGCCCGCCCGGCCATCGATCCTGCTCGCCGACGACCTGGCTCCGGCCGATACCGCCGGACTGGATCCGAATCTCATTGTCGGCCTTGCGACTTCGCGCGGCGGTCCGACCAGCCACACCGCGATCATCGCCCGCCAGCTCGGCATCCCATGCGTGGTCGCGATCGCCGGACTCGACGATGTGCCCGCCGGAATCCACGTGCTGATCGATGGGGCGGCCGGACAGGTCGCCATCGGCCCGGACCCGGAAACCGCCGCCCGCGCCGTGGCCGAATACCGCGCGCAGGAATCGCGCACGGCGGCCTGGACCGGTCCGGGCGCGACCGCGGACGGGCATCGCGTCGAGATTCTCGCCAACGTCCAAGACGCGGCCGGAGCCCGCGCGACACTCTTACAACCGGCCGAGGGCATCGGCTTGTTCCGCACCGAATTATGTTTCCTGGATCGCGAATCCGAGCCCGGCATCGCTGAACAGGCGGACATCTATCGCGAGGTCTTCGACGCCTATGTCGGGTCGAAGGTGGTGATCCGCACTCTCGACGCCGGTTCGGATAAGCCACTGCGTTTCGCCGACCATGCCGACGAGGCGAACCCCGCTCTCGGTGTGCGCGGCATCCGCATCGCTGCCCGCGACAGCGGAATCCTGGACCGCCAGCTCGACGCGATCGCTCAGGCCGCCACCGACCGCACCCCCACACCGTGGGTCATGGCGCCGATGATTTCCACTGCGGCCGAAGCGAAATCGTTCGCCGCCAAGGTGCGAGCGCGCGGACTGGTCCCCGGTGTCATGATCGAGGTCCCCGCGGCCGCCCTCCTGGCCGAGGCCATTCTGGAACACGTCGACTTCCTCTCGATCGGCACCAACGACCTCGCTCAATACACCATGGCCGCCGACCGCATGTCCGCCGACCTCGCCGCACTCACCGACCCCTGGCAACCCGCCGTCCTGGCGCTGGTCGCCCGCACCGCGGCCGCGGGTGCGACCGCGCACAAACCTGTCGGTGTCTGCGGTGAAGCCGCCGCCGACCCCCTGTTGGCCTGTGTCCTAACCGGATTCGGCATCAGTTCCCTCTCTGCCGCCGGTGTCGCGGTAGCCGCCGTCGGAGCCGCGCTCTCCGCGGTCACCCTCGACGACTGCCACCGCGCCGCGGCAGCCGTCCTGTCGACCTCCGACCCGGACAGCGCCCGCACCGCTGCTCGGGACGCCCTCCGGTCCGCCGGATGATCGGTGATTGCGTGACGATTGCCAGTGGTGCCACGTGGTGTCCCAGCAAACTCGAGCGAAACGGTGGGGGGTGTTGCGGCGATCTGGTGAATATGGCCACCGACACCATGAATCTCGCCGAGCGACGTCAAGCGATCCGACGACTCGTTGCGGTCTGCCACGTAGTCAACAAGCTGGTAGAGCTAGCCGAGACGGAATCATCCGAACCGTTGATCGCGCAGGCGCACACCACGCGCCGGGTGCTCCAGGACCTGGTGCTCGACCTGGTCGCGATCGAGCCGCGAACCGGAGTCTGAGCTGGAATCAGCAGGGCCCCAGTAAAGTTAGCTGTCAAGGCGACGGCCGTGTTCCGCTACCGGGGACCGGGCAGGCATCGGCTGCCGCGGCGACAACCTGTGGTTCGCTCGAGATCGCAGGGCGTTCCCCTCGCTCCCAGCCCGCGCCCGTCACCGGTTCGGCCGCAGCCAGAACAGCGAGCTCACTGTCATCGAAAACCCTTCCGCGACTGAGGAATCGAAACCCTTCGGGCGACTCCAGACTGAATCCCGACCCGCGACCCGGCACGACATCGAGGACGAGCTGGGTGTGCTGCCAGGCAGCGAACTGCGGCCCCGAGATCCACACCGGCGCGATATCGTCGGGCTCCGGCGCAGTAACCGGCAACTCGTCGACCCGCAAACGCAGATCGAGCAATCCGAGCAGCACATCGTGGTCGCCGACTATGAATTCGCCTGCGGGGTAACACATCGGGGCCGATCCGTCGCAGCAACCACCGGACTGGTGCAGCATCAGCGGGCCGTGCAGCCCGCGGAGGCGACGGAGCAGGTCCATCGCCGCCGCGGTGGCGCGCACGCGCCGGGGGACTGCGGCCATCAGAAGAAGCCTTGCGCCTTCGACGCGTAGCCGACCAGCAGGTTCTTCGTCTGCTGATAGTGGTCGAGCATCATGCGGTGGTTCTCGCGGCCGATGCCGGACTGCTTGTAGCCGCCGAAGGCCGCATGTGCCGGGTACTGGTGGTAAGTGTTGGTCCACACCCGTCCGGCCTGGATATCGCGTCCGGCCCGGTAGGCCACCGCACCGTCGCGCGACCATACGCCCGCACCGAGTCCGTAGAGGGTGTCGTTGGCGATCTTGATGGCTTCGTCGTAGTCCGCGAACGAGGTCACCGAGACGACGGGGCCGAAGATCTCCTCCTGGAAGATCCGCATCGAATTGCTGCCCGCGAAAACCGTTGGCTGCACGTAGTATCCGCCGGACAGATCGCCGCCGAGGTCGGCGCGCTCGCCGCCGGTCAGCAGCGTCGCGCCCTCGCCCTTGCCGATTTCGAGGTAGGACAGGATCTTTTCGAGCTGATCGTTGCTGGCCTGCGCGCCGATCATGGTCTCGGTATCGAGCGGATCGCCCTGCCGCACCGCCTTGGTGCGCACCACGGCCGCGGCCAGGAATTCGTCGTAGATATCGGCCTGGATGAGCGCGCGCGACGGGCAGGTGCAGACCTCACCCTGGTTCAGCGCGAACATGGTGAAGCCCTCGAGCGCCTTGTCCTGGAAGTCGTCATTGGCGGCGAGGACATCGCTGAAGAAGATATTCGGGCTCTTACCACCGAGTTCCAGCGTGACCGGGATCAGGTTCTGCGACGCGTACTGCATGATCAGGCGGCCGGTGGTGGTCTCACCGGTGAAGGCGATCTTCTTGATCCGCGGGCTGGAGGCCAGCGGCTTGCCCGCCTCGACACCGAAACCGTTGACGATGTTGACCACACCGGGCGGCAGCAGATCACCGATGAGACCGATCAGGAACATGATCGAGGCCGGGGTCTGCTCGGCGGGCTTGAGCACGACCGCATTACCGGCGGCGAGCGCGGGCGCGAGCTTCCAGGTGGCCATCAGGATCGGGAAGTTCCACGGAATGATCTGGCCGACCACACCGAGCGGCTCGTGGAAGTGGTAGGCGACGGTGTCGGCGTCGATCTGCGACAGCGAACCCTCTTGTGCGCGAACGGCTCCGGCGAAGTAGCGGAAGTGGTCGATGGCGAGCGGGATATCGGCGGCCAGCGTTTCCCGGATCGGTTTGCCGTTGTCCCAGGCCTCCGCGAGGGCGAGCGCGTCCAGGTTCTCCTCGATGCGGTCGGCGATCCTGTTGAGGATGAGGGCGCGCTCGGCGACCGAGGTCTTGCCCCAGGCGGGTGCGGCGGCGTGCGCGGCATCGAGGGCGAGTTCGATGTCTTCGGCGGTGCCGCGCGCGACCTCGCAGAACGGCTGACCCGTTACGGGAGTTGGGTTTTCGAAGTACTGCCCCTTGACGGGCGCGACCCATTCGCCGCCGATCCAGTTGTCATATCGGGTCTGGAACGACATGGCGGCGCCGGGTGTGCCTGGGCGGGCGAAGACGGTCATCGAATGCTCCTCGATCTGCTGACTTTTCACGTCAGGTGTGATCCGGAACACTAGAAGCGCCCATGTTGCACGACAGTTGCAAGAGACTGGTCAGATGCCCAATTTGCGGTCGAGCAGTCGTAATTGTGTCTTCACCTGGGCATACAGCGAGGACTGACGGTCCAGCGAGGAGAGGTAGGCGGTCCACGCCGCAACGTCCTCGCGCCCGTCGGCCGAACCGGTCCAGCGGGCGAGCAGGCGGCGATCACCGGCCGTCAACAGGGCCGCGCGCAGGCGTCCGCGCAATTCGACGCGCAACTCAGCGATACCCGGTGCGAGCGAGCGGGGCAGGATCGGGCCGGGATAGGCGCGCAACGCCGCCGACGTATCGCCGCGCGCGAGCGCACGCCGAACCTCGTCGACATCGGTATCCAGATCCATCAGCAGTCGATAGGGGCGGGAGCCGAGACCATTGGCGCCCAACATCTTTCGCACCCGCGACATCTCCGCGCGTACCGTGACCGGATCCAGCTCGGATTCGTCGAGCAGCATGGCCAGATGGTCGGCGCTCAGTCCCTCCTGGTAATTGGCCAGCAGCAACAGGATTTCGGCATGGCGCTGCGATAGACGGATGCGCTCACCGTCGCGGATCAGCGTCGGCCGGGCCGGGCCGAGCGCCTCGAGGCGTGCCGTCGTCGACGCGAGCGGTTTCGGCGCGTCCAGCATGAGCAGCCGCAGTTCGGATTCCGCGGCCGATACCGTCGCGCGGATCAGTGACAACACCTCCGGCGCCGCCACGCGGGGGCCGCCGGTGATATCGATGGCGCCGATGATCCGGCCGCTGCGCGGATCATGTACGGGCGCCGCCGAACAACTCCATTCGTGCACCACGCGACTGAAGTGTTCGGCCCCGAAGATCTGCACATGGTGATCGAGGGCGAGTGCGGTGCCGGGTGCGTTGGTGCCGACCCGGTCCTCACTCCAGTCCGCGCCCTCGACGAAATTCATGGCCAGCGCCCGGTCCTTGACCTTCGAATCGCCCTCCACCCACAGCAACCGGCCCTCGGCATCACTGATCGCGACGAGCAAGCCTGCCTCGGCGGCATCCTCGACGAGCAGTTTGCGCACGACCGGTCGGATCAGCGCGGTCGGATGCGTGGCCCGATACCGTTGCAGTTCAAGGCCATCGAGGTCGAGGCCAGCGCCGAAACGGTCCGGATCGACGCCGTTGCTGCGGCTGCGCCGCCAGGAATCCAGGACCACCGGGCGCACCGGATCGATCGGCAGCCGCTCGTCGCCTTCGATGAAGCAGCGATGTGCACAGGACACCTGGCGCGCCAATTGCGCGAGGTCGTCCTCCGGTCGAACGGCCACCCAGGGGTTGCCGTGCGCTGCTGTGCTCAATCGCCGTCCTTCGTGTCGTCCCTACCTACTGTAATGCCGGTCACATGTTGTATAGCCAACGGTGGGGCGCTCGGTACGCGCGGACCGGGCCGTCGACGTAGGCTGACTCTGCTCTGCGCAGGCGACACGGATGCGCCTGCGGTCGCGCACCATGCTCATCGCTTCTGCACAACGACTGGAGTCACGTCTCTTGACCACGCCAGAGTCGGCAACCACCACCCGCCCGTTCCCGGTCGCGCACGGATCGCCGATCGATACCGACGGCCCCCGAATCTCGTTATTCACAGCGGAATTCGCCGCGAATCCGCACGACGCGTACCGCGAAATGCGCGAGAGATACGGTTCGCTGGTGCCGGTGGAGTTGGCTGCCGGAGTACCCGCGACCCTGGTGATCGGCTACCACACCGCGCTGCAGATCCTCAACGATCCCGACCATTTTCCGCACGATTCACGAACTTGGCAGCGGGGCGTGCCCGAGGACTGCCCGGTACGGCCGATGCTCGAATGGCGCCCGGCGGCGGTTCGCTCCGCCGGCGCCGAGCACACCCGCTACCGGGAGGCGACCGTCGCCGGCCTCGGTGTCGTCGACCTGTTCGCTTTGCATTCCACAGTGGAGCAGATCGCCATTCCGCTGATCAACACCTTCTGTCAGGACGGTGCGGCGGATCTGGTCGGGCAGTACGCATTGCCGCTGGCCTTCGCGGTGATCAACGCGATTCTCGGTTGTCCGCAGGAGATCAGCCAGCGTGCCGCAGCCGGTCTGGCCCGCATGATGGAGGGTGCGGATGCAGCCGTCGAGGGCGGCAAGATTCTCGCCGATGCCATGTTCGAACTGGTCTGCCTCAGGCGTGACCAACCGGCCGACGATGTCGTGTCAGTGCTGCTCGCCCATCCGGCGAATTTCGATGACGCCGAGATGATCCAGCAGGTTCTGCTCCTGTACGGCGCCGGTATGGAACCGACGCAGAATCTGATCGTCAATACGCTGCGACTGATGCTGACCGACAATCGGTTCGGTGGCGGCATTCTCGGCGGCACGCTATCCACGCGCGATGCGTTGGACGAGGTGCTGTTCACTGATCCGCCGCTATCGAACTACTGCATCACCTTCCCGAAGCAGCCGGTTTTGATCGAGGGCTCGTGGCTGCCCGCGCACCAACCGGTCGTCATCAGCATGACCGGCTGTAATAACGATCCCGCGATCACCACCGGCGCGTACACCGACAACAGCTCCCATCTGGCGTGGAGTATCGGCCCGCACGCCTGCCCCGCCCGCTCGATCGCGACCCTGATCGCACAGGACGCGATTGATCAACTGCTGGACGCCCTACCGGAAATGAAAATGGCCATCCCCGTCGAAGAACTGGAATGGCGACCGGGGCCGTTCCACCGTGCCGTGGTCGCCCTCCCCGTCACATTCCCCAAATCCCCTCCGCTGCAAGTCTTCTGACGCACCCTCGGGTGTCGTAGCTGCGTGGTGGAGCGGGAAACCGCCGATGCAGCCGCAACGGAATAGCATCCGTGCGCGGAGACGAAGAGGTCGATACTCCCGATTCGCCGAGGCCGGGCGCGTACAATTTCCCTAGCTGGACGAACGTCTACTACACAGGGTTCGACGCGCCCGGACCCGTGATTCGCAGCTGTGGGCAGTGTTATGGCCGATCGAATACATGCATTCGCCGATGACGTCCTGGCCGACCACGATGCCGTCGCCTTGGCGGCCATGGTTCGGTCGGGGGCGGTGAGTCCGAAGGAACTGGCCCGAGCGGCGATCGACCGCGCGGCGCTGGTGGAGCCGCAGCTCAATGCCATCGCGTACGCGAGTGTCGAGCAGCCGCGATACGCGTCGGGGCGTGCCGGTGCCTGGTATGGCGTTCCGACGTTCGTCAAGGACAATGCCGATGTCGCGGGCATGCCGACCAACCAGGGCAGCGCCGCGTTCGTGGCCCGTCCGGCCGCTCGCGATGACGCCTACACCGCGCAGTTTCTGAGCACCGGGGTGACGGTGCTCGGCAAATCGCGGATGCCGGAATTCGGTCTGAACCCGACGACCGAATTCCAAGCCGCCGAGCCGACCAGGAATCCGTGGAATCCGGAGTATTCGGTCGGGGGATCCTCCGGCGGTTCGGCCGCCATGGTCGCGGCCGGTGTCGTGCCGGTCGCCCATGGCAATGACGGCGGAGGGTCGTTGCGGATCCCGGCCGCATGCGCGGGACTGGTCGCACTGAAGCCGAGTCGGTATCGGCACCTGGACAACGTTCTCGACAAGCATCTGCCGATAAGGCTCATCTCCGAGGGCGTGTTGACCAGGACGGTGCGCGATACCGCCGCGTATACCGCTGCCGCCGAACGGTATTGGCGAAATCCCGAGCTCGTGCCGATCGGCGAAGTGCACGGCCCGGCCGACCGCCGCCTGCGCATCGGATTGCTGACCACCGCCGGAACCGGCGCCGAACCCGATGCCGAAACACGCGGCGCGGTCGAATTCGCGGCCAAGCTGCTCGAACGCTTCGGCCATCAGGTCGAGCCGATGGCGGTCCCCTTCCCGCCGCACCTCGCCGACGACTTCCTGCTGTACTGGGCATTCCTTGCCGATATATCGGCCATCGGTGGCAAGGTCCTGCACGGCAGGTCATTCGATCGCCATGCGCTCGACGATCTCACGCGCGGTCTGGGCCGCTATCACCGCGAGCGCATCCTCCGCACACCGGCCGCGCTCCACCGGCTACGCCGGGCGTACCGGATCTATGCCGAGGTATTCACGCGGTACGAGCTCGTACTTTCGCCGGTGGTCACCCATGTGGTGCCGCCGCTGGGTTATCTCGATCCGAAGGTGCCGTCCGAAGAGCTGATCGAGCGGCTGCGGCAGTATGTGGGCTACACCCCGATCGCTAATGTGACCGGGGCGCCTTCCCTATCGATGCCGACGCGCATCGGGTCCAGCGGTGTCCCGATCGGCGTCATGTGCAGCGCGGCCTACGGCGACGAGCGCACCTTGCTGGAGATCGGGTACCTGCTGGAAGCGGAGAACCCCTTCCCTCGGATCGACGCGGAGCCCACTACGCCGCAGGTCTGATTCCGGCGATCAGACGCCCAGTTCCGCGGCCGCCAGAGTGGTCCCTTCGATGCGGGCACGGACCTTGGCGAAGGCGATCTCGCGGGAGGTGGAGGTGTCGTCGGCGAACGGCGAAAAACCGCAGTCGTCGCAGGTGCCGAGGCGGTCGACAGGCAGGTAGCGGGCAGCGTCGAGGACGCGGTCACGGACCTGCTCCGGAGTTTCGACCTGCGGGTCGATGGGGTCGGTGACGCCGATGAAGATGCGGGCGTCGGCGGGCAGGAGTTCGGCGATGACGGCCAGGATCTTGTCGGGATCCGGCTCGCTCGCCAACTGTACGTAGAACGCACCGACCCTGAGCTGCAACAGTTTCGGCAGCAGTGCGGTGTACTCGACATCGAGACTGTGCGTGGAGTCCTGATCGCCGCCGGGGCAGGTGTGTACGCCGATTCGTGCGCGTTCGGCATCCGAAAAGCGTTCCAGCACCGAGTTGTTCAGTTCGATGAAACTGTCGAGAACGCCGCCGCTCGGATCCAGCTCGAGCGAGAGCCGGCCCTCGGTGAAATCCAACTGGACCGAGTGTGCGCCCGCGTCGAGGCAGCCGCGGATATCTTTTTCGGCTTCGTCGGCCAGGTCGGCCAGGAATGTTTCGCGGTCGTAGCCCTCGATGCCGTCGGCCGGATAGAGCAGACTCAGCGCGGACGGCGCGATCACCGCCTGCTTCACGGGAAGCCGCGAATGTTGTTGCGCCGCACGCAGATACTGTTCCGCAAAGGTCTGGTAGCGGAACGGCCCCGCGGTGAGCCTCGGCAACTGTCGCTGATGTCCGTCGGCGAAGGGGATCACCGCGCCGTCGGGTGCCAGTCCGGCCAATCCGGTGATGGGATAGGTGGCGAAACTCGGTTTGGCCTGCTCACCGTCGGTGACGACCGGTGAGCCGAGGGCAGCCAGTTCGTCGATGGTTTCGGCGACCGCGCGGGCCTGAAGCTCGGCGAGCGCGGGCGCGTCGAGTTCGCCGGAGTCGTGGGCCGCCATGGCGGCCAGCAGGTCGGAGGAACGAGGAATGCTGCCGATCGGCTCGGTGGGGATGCTCACGGCGCGAGTGTAGGTGGATCTGCGGTTTGAAAGACCCGAATTGATTGCCCCGGTTGGAAATCGCAACACGAGACCTGGCGGGAGTCGGGCTCGGATGCTTCGATCAGGGTATGACCGACGACGAGGTGCCACGCATTGTTTCCGCGAGCCGGGAGATCGCGGCCGGTGCGGACGAAATCTTCGAATTGATCGCCGATCCCGCCCAACAGCCGCGGTGGGACGGCAACGACAACCTGGCCGAAGCCCCGGCGGGCCAACGTGTCAAGGAAGTCGGCGAGGTCTTCGCCATGACCACCACCAAGGGCCATATCCGCGAGAACCACATCGTGGAATTCGAAGAGGGGCGCCGGATCGCCTGGCTGCCTGCGGAACCGGCGAGCGAACCGCCGGGCCACCTGTGGCGCTGGGAGCTCGAGCCGGTGGACGCGGCGCACACTCGGGTCACACATACCTACGACTGGTCGCGATTGACAGACGAGAACCGGCTCCCGCGCGCCCGTGCCACCACCTCCGACAAACTCCGAGCGTCCATCGACCGACTCGCGGCCATCGCCGAAGAGTAGGCGTTTGCTGAACTTCGCTCGGCTGTGTGCCGAAATCCCAGGGCAGACTCGCACGCTCGCATCGCTCGTCGAGAGCGCCGATCCGACGCTGCCAGCGCCGGACTGCCCAGGATGAATCTCGCACAGCTGCTGCGCCACGTCGGCGGCTACCAAGAGGCGTGACACAGTTCGCCAACCGGTAGCCTTCCGGTGTGCGGACCGGGAATAGTTTCGGTGGCCGGACACTCGCCGATCAGGATCGCCTGCACCGCAGGCAATTGCGGCGGCATCCTACCGAGCGCGCGCGGAATCGTCGCGACGGGAATATGCTCGAAGTAGCTAGCTGGTAGTTGTAATCGGGGTCGTCGTGTCGCATATCGATCCGCTTTCCACGCAACGCGACCTCACCTCAGGGTTCGCGGCAGAGCTGGCCGCCGCCGGGTTCACCGATGCCGCCGAGATCGGACGTGGCGGATTCGGTGTTGTCTATCGGTGTGCCCAGCCCGCCCTCGAGCGCATGGTGGCGATCAAGGTGCTCACCGCCGATCTGGAATCGGAGAATCTCGAACGTTTTGTCCGTGAACAGCTCGCCATGGGCAAGCTGTCGGGTCATCCGAATATCGTCAGCGTTTTCGAGGTGGGCTCCACCGCGACCGGACGGCCCTACATCGTGATGCCGTACCACCCGCACGGCTCACTGGACACCCGCATTCAGGAGCACGGTCCGATCGGCTGGCAGGACGCCCTGCATATCGGGGTGAAAATCGCGGGCGCGCTGGAGACCGCGCACCGACGCGGCCTGCTGCACCGCGATGTGAAACCCGGCAATATCCTGCTCACCGAATACGGTGAACCGCAGCTGGCCGATTTCGGCATCGCCCGGCTGGTCGGCGGCTTCGAGACGACCGCGGGCACGATCACCGGTTCACCCGCCTTCACCGCACCCGAGGTGCTGCAGGGCCATGTTCCGGACGTGACCTCCGATATCTACAGCCTGGCCTCGACTCTGTTCTGCGCCAGCACCGGTCACGCGGTCTTCGAGCGACGCAACGGCGAGCAGTTGGTCGCCCAGTTCCTGCGCATCACCAAACAGCCGATACCCGATCTCGGTGAGGCGGGCCTGCCCCCGGACGTGACCGCCGCGATCGAAGGCGCGATGTCCCGCGAGCGCGCGGAACGACCTTCCAGCGCAGCCGAATTCGGTGCACAACTGCGCGAGATCCAGGAGCGGCACGGCCTGCCGCCCGACGATATGCCGGTCCCGCTGCCCGCCGCCGAACCCGCGGGACACCGGCCGTCGCCGACACCGACCTCCGGCCGCCGCCGCACCTCGGCGACGTCATCGACCATCACCCCACCCGTACCCGCCACCCGCTTGCGGCCGCCGGTGGCCAACCGTCCGCTGGTCGATCGCCAGCGCCTGATCGCACTGCTGCGCCACGGACGCAATCGCAGGCTCGCGGTTATCCACGGCCCCACCGGATTCGGCAAAACCACCCTCGCTGCCCAATGGTGCGAGGCACTGACCGCTGATGGCGTTGCGGTGGCCTGGCTGACCGTCGATCACGACGACAACAATGTCGTCTGGTTCCTCTCGCATCTGATCGAAGCCATTCGCGCCGCTAGGCCCTCGCTGGCCCGCGAACTCGGCGAACTGCTCGAGGAGCACGGCGACGAATCCGAACGCTATGTGCTGACCTCGCTGATCAACGATATCGACCGGCGCGGTGAGGAACTCGTGGTCGTCATCGACGACTGGCACTGCGCCACCGATCCAGCCACCACCCGCGCACTGCGGTACCTGCTCGAAGGCTGCAGTCCCGCACTGCATCTGGTGGTCACCAGCCGCAGTCAGACCGGGCTGCCGATGAGTTCGATGCGGGCCCGCGACGAACTGGTCGAAATCGGTCCCACCGCATTGCGTTTCGACATCGCGGAGGCGTATACGTTCCTGGTCGAGCTGGGCGGACTGGATCTGGATCGCGCCGATATCGAGGATCTCACCGAATCCACCGAAGGCTGGGTCGCGGCACTGCAACTGGCGGCACTGTCATTGCGCGGCAGCGACGACCCCGGCGAGCTGATCAGCCATCTGACCGGTCGCCACCACGCCATCAGCGAGTTCCTGGTCGAGAACGTCCTGGATACCCTCGAACCCGGAACGCTCGACTTCATGGTGGCGACCTCGATCACGCCGCGGATCTGCGGTGAACTCGCCTCCGCGCTCACCGGCGTACCGGACGGGCAGGCGATGCTGGAGCAGATCGAACTGCAGGATCTGTTCCTGCGCAAGCTCGATGACGGCAATTGGTTCCGCTATCACCACCTGTTCCAGGATTTCCTGCAGCAGCGGCTGGAACGCGATCGGCCCGAACGGATCACCGAATTGCACCGGGTGGCTTCCCGGTGGCTGGCCGAGCATCGGCATGTGAGCGAGGCGGTCGATCACGCACTGTTGGCGGGGGATGGGCAGCGGGCCATCGAGATCGTCGAGCGGGACGGGATGTCGTTGCTGGAATACGGGCAGTTCGCCAGTCTCATCGGTCTGGTCAACAAGTTGCCCGCGACCATCATCGAAACGCATCCACGGCTGCAACTGGATCTGGCCTGGGCGAATATCCTGCTGCACCGGGCCGGACCGGCCGAACGCGCACTGCGCCTTGCGGAATCGACGCTGGATCACGGTGGACTCGACGAAGGCGGCACCGCGCGACTGCGGGCCGAAGCCGGTGTGGTGCGTGCGGTGGTCGCGGTGCGCGCGGATGCGCTGGCCGGAGTCGACGACATGCTCGCGCCCTGCTTCTTCCGGGCCGAGGAACTGTCACCGTATGTGGTGGCGATCGGTGCGAATGTCGCCACCTTCACCGCGGGTTATCGCTACGACTTCGACGAGGCGCTGCGCATCCAGGAGTGGTCCGCACCGTACATGCGCCAGAACAAGGGCTTCTACAACAACATTCACGGCCTGTGCTTTCTCGGGCTGGCGGCGAGCCTGCAACTCGATATCGCCAGTGCCGAGCAGTATTTCCGCAAGGCGATGAAGGTGGCCAAGCAGTCCGGTGGCAGCCATTCCTACGGCGCGCGGCTGGCCGGATCCCTGCTCGGCGAATTGCTTTACGAGCGTGGGGAAGTCGCGGATGCGGAGCGACTGCTCGACGAGGGCTACAAGCTGGGGCCCGAGGCGGGTGTCGTCGATTTCAAATTGGCGCGCTATGTCGTCGGGGCCCGTGTCAAAGCCTTGCGCGGCGATCGAGCGGCCGCTATTCGCCGATTGAACGAGGGTGCGCGCGTCGCGCGTTCGATGTCATTGCCGCGGCTGAGCGCCGAGGTCGAGAACGAGCGGCTGCGATTGGGATTGCCGCCGCATCCGGAATTCGGTCCGCTGCCCGTTGTCGACTACGGAAACCGCCGCGAGCCGATCGACGCGATCGATGAATTCACCGTTCTGTACGAGGAATTCACCGCGATCCGGCTGCTGCTCGCCGCGGAAGTACCGGAGAAGACCGAACTCGCCTGCGTATGGGCCCAGGAATGGGTGGATCTGCTCGAATCCGTCGAGCGCCCTAGGGAATTGCTCAAAGCACGCCGAATGTTGATCGCCTGCCTCGCCGCCGCGGGCCGCACCGATGCGGCAAAGACTCTGCTGGCCACGGTAACCGCCCAGTGCGCCGAACTCGGTTCGGTTCGCTATCTGCTGGACGGGGGACCACACGTCGTCGCCACCCTCGCGGCCGTGCACGAAGATCAGCTCGCCGGACGCTGGCGTCCCGAATGGCCCGACGTGCCAACGGAATTCCTGCTCACATTGGTCAATGCTCATGCGACACAAAGAATCTGATGCCATCACCTGGCGAGTAGTTCGGTGATCTGCTCGACGGGCATGGGCCGGTGGAAAAGCCAGCCCTGCGCGCTGTCGCAGCCGAGCGATTCCAGTCGATCGGCCTGATATTGCGTTTCGACGCATTCGGCGGTGAGGGTGAAGCCGAGGGCATGGGTGAGTTCGATAATGGATTCGAGCACCAGCAGATCGGTGGCACCGGGGGATTCCGGGGTGCGGATGCAGCGGATGAACGGTCCCGCGAGTTTGACGACATCGAGCGGCAACTGGCCCAGGTAGGCGAGATTGGAGTATCCGGTGCCGAAATCGTCGATGGCGATGTGGACCCCCGCCGCGGACAACGTGCGCAAGGCCTGGAGCGGGCGACCGGTGGTGTGCATGAAGGCCCGCTCGGTCAGTTCGAGTTGTAGCCGGTCCGGTGGGATGCCGGTCTCGGCGATGACGTCCTGAACCCGATCCAGCCAGGTCGGGTCGGCGACCTCGGCGGCGGAAACATTGACGCTCACGATCGGCGTCCGGCCCGGAAATTGGTCGTGCCAGTCCCGGCTGTCGCGACACGCCCGTTCGAGCACCTGCGCGCCCAATGCGCCGATATGGCCGTTGTCCTCCGCGAGATCCACGAATTGCGCCGGGGCGAGTACGCCGAGGTGCGGATGCCGCCAGCGCACGAGCGCCTCCACCGCGACGATCCGCTGGTCGGTGAGAGCGACGATGGGCTGGTAGTCCAGGAACAGTTCGTCGCGGAGCAGGGCGGCGGGCATGGCCGCCGAGAGTTCGGCGCGGGTGTGTTCGCGGCGACCGCGATCGGCGTCGAAGACCGCGTAGCGGCCGCGACCCGCGGCCTTGGCCCAGTACATGGTGGTGTCGGCGGCCTGCAGGAGTTCATCGGCGGTGGTGTGTTCGGTGCGTCCCTCCATGACGCCGATGCTCGCGGTGACGGTGAGGTGGTGGCCGTCGATGTCGAAGGGTGTGGTGAACGCGTCGAGCATTTGCTTCGCGGCCGCGGCCGCGGTTTCCCGGGATTGCGGGACCAGGACGACGAATTCGTCGCCGCCCATGCGCGCCACCAATTGGCCGGGTCGGGCGCAGGCGCGCAGTCGGGTGGCGGCCTGGATGAGCAGTTGGTCGCCGAATGCGTGCCCGAAGGTGTCGTTGACGAGTTTGAAATGGTCGAGGTCGATATAGCAGAGGCCGAAGTCGGCGCTCGGATCGGCGAAGGCGGCGGCGAGCGTGTCGATGAATTTCGTCCGATTCGGCAGGCCGGTCAGATGATCGTGGTGGGCGCGGTATCGCAGCCGCGCCTCACTCGCGCGCAACTGTTCGGCGACGGCGCGGCGGGCGGCGATTTCCGCGGCGCGGACACTCTCCTGCTCGGCCAGCAGCCACGCCCGGAATGCGCGGATATACCCGTTTGTGAAGGCGGCCAGCAATTCGGGCAGCCGATCCGCCGCGATGGTGCCCGCTTCGGTGAAATGCGCGCTGAGCGCCGCGATGCTGCGTCCGAGCACCTCGTCGCCGACGAAATGCGACCGCGCCAGCTCCGCACCCAACTCGGCCACCCGATCGGCGGATTCGGTTGTCTGCGTTGCTGTTTCGAACTCCATAGCCAGCCGCGTCAGCAGCATGCGCGCCTCATTCGCACTCATCGGTACCACATGATCACGCGCCCCACCTGTCAGCGCGGCAGTCCAGCGTCCGGTCAGGTCGCCGCGCGAGCCGTCTCCTGAACCGGGCCCGGCTTCCCAACCCATGAGACCTGATCTTACAGCGCTCTCCCGACCGATGACGTTGGGAGACACCGCCGTTCCCGGAGTTCTGACCCAGGGGTGCGGCGGCAGATCCGGTACCTTCGGCGGCGCGCGTGGTGGGGACGTCCGGTATACGATGGCGGCGGTTTCGCCGGTGTGGGGGCGATCGAAATATGCGCGGTACGAGAGGTTTTCATGACCAGACCGAGTTGGGCTCCCGAGGGTATCGATCTGGACCGGCCGAGTGCGTCCAGGGTGTACGACTATTTCGTCGGCGGCATGCACAATTTCGAGATCGATCGGCAGTTGGCGCGACAGATCGAGGCGTTCACGCCGAATATCGCCGAGACCATGCGGGCGAATCGGGATCTGTTGCGGCGGTGCGTGCGTTTCCTCGTGGATGCGGGGGTGAATCAGTTCCTCGATATCGGGTCCGGGATTCCGACGGTCGGCAATGTGCACGAGGTCGCTCAGGGGCGTGATCCGTCGGCGCGGGTGGTCTATGTCGATATCGATCCGGTCGCGGTCGCACACAGTCGCGCCATCCTCGACGACGATCCGCGCACGGCGGTCGTCCAAGCCGATATCAGCCAACCGGATGTGATTCTGGCGGACCCTCAGGTCGCGAAGCTGATCGATATGGACCAGCCGGTCGCGGTGCTGCTGCTCGGGGTGCTGCATTTCGTCGCCGACGCTGCCGATCCGATCGGATGCGTTGCCGCCCTGCGAGATTCGGTTGGTCGCGGCAGTTTCCTCGCGATCACCCATGCCACCTCCGATGGGCAGCCGACCGAAGTGCTGGAGGCGCAGAAGCTATCCGGCCGCACCTCGACCGAGATCATGCTGCGGTCCAAGGACGAGATCGCCACATACTTCGACGGGTGGTCGCTGGTCGAACCCGGACTGGTGCATCTGCCGCTGTGGCGGCCCGACAATCCGGACGATATCGGTACCGTGCCCGAGGAATCCGGTGCTTACGGCGGTGTGGCCCGCAAGATCTGACCTCTACTGCCGCGCACTACCCGGGCACGCTTGACGGCGCGCACCTTGTCAGTGCAGGCACCGATGCAGCGCCTGCACGACGAAAGGCCATGCGGTGGAATCGGGATCGATGAGTTCGAAATGTCCGATGCCCGGCAGTTCGACGAGTTCGGCGCCGGATTTCGCGCAGTACTCGCGCGCCATTTCGATCGGCAGGCGTTGGTCCCGATCGCCGTGTACGACAACGATGGGGATGTCGGCGGTGCCGAGCACCGATGGGTCGGTGGTGGCGTAGCGCTCGGGAAAGTCTGGTGGCCCGCCGCCGAGCAATTCGGCGACCGCGCCCTGGCCATTGCCGCGGTGATAGGCATCGGCCAGATTCGCCGCCGGCGCCAAGGCCACGACACCGGCCACTCGCGGTGCAACCGCAGTGCGCCAAGCACTTTCGCTCGGCAGCCGATGCCGTAGTGCCGCCCACAACGCCAGATGTCCGCCTGCGGAATGTCCGATGTAGAGGATGCGGTTCCGGTCGATGCGGTCCGGCCGTGCATCTTCGATCAATCCGGGCAGAACATCGAGTGCTCGCGCGACATCGTCGAAGGTTGTTGGCCAACCGCCGCCGTCACCGACCCGGCGATACTCGAGGTTCGCAACCGCATAGCCCAGGGCGGCCAAGGCCTGCGCCTCCGGCCGGGCATGCTCGCGATCGAATTGCGCTCGCCAGAATCCGCCGTGCAGCACCACGACGAGCGGTGCCGGACCGTCCGCTGCGGGCAGGTACAGGTCGGCCACCTGGTCGCGGTGCGGGCCGTAGGCGACGGATTCCATCGCTACAGGCTGAAGAAGATCGAACGCAGGACCAAGGCGACGATGAACACG
Organism: Nocardia pseudovaccinii; assembly: GCF_050942345.1. Lineage (NCBI taxonomy): Bacteria > Bacillati > Actinomycetota > Actinomycetes > Mycobacteriales > Nocardiaceae > Nocardia > Nocardia pseudovaccinii. The sequence goes on along the minus strand of NZ_CP192074.1, from coordinate 6,193,831 downwards.
ACGGTGAACGCCAGGTCGATGGAGAGGCCGCCCAGTCGAACCGGCTGCAGGTATCGACGCACCGGGGCGATCACCGGTTCGGTCGCGCTGTGGCTCAGGTCGCGGGCGCGATTCACCCACTGGGGATGCCTGCCATCGGCAAGCACGCCCACCCAATCGAGTACCAGCCGCGCGAGTAGCAGCAGGATGAATACCGTCAGGGCTAACCCGAGCAAGGTGCCGATAAGGGTCATGTCGCACTCCTTCGTGGTGTCTACCAGTATCAACGGTCGGCACCGGCTGGGAAGTGTCCCATTCGCCGGGTTCTCAGCCGACTATCAGGTCGGTTAGCCTGTCCCGATGCGCCGATATCTGCCGCTGGCCGTCCTGTCGACCCTGACCTGGCTGCTCGCCACCGGGCCGGTCGCGACCGCCCAGGAGGCATCGCACCTGATCACCGTGCAGCAGTCGGGTGTGCTGCGCGTCTGCACCACCGGCGACTACCCGCCCTACACCCTGCGCGAAGACGACGGCACCTACCGCGGCGTCGACATCACCCTCGCCACCGACCTCGCCGCGACCTTGCATGTTGTCCCGCAATGGATTCCGACCACCTGGTCCACCCTGACCGACGACTTCCTCGCACGCTGCGATATCGCCGTCGGCGGCATCTCCGACACCCCCGCCCGCCGTGTCGTCGCCGATTTCTCCATCCCCACCTCCATCGACGGCAAGACCCCCGTCGTTCGCCGCACCGACGCCGCCGACTACGCCACCGTCGACCAGATCAACCGCCCCGAGGTCCGCGTAATCGTCAACCGCGGCGGCACCAACGAAGCCTTCGCCCGCACCAACTTCCCCGAAGCCCAACTCACCATCTGGCCCGATAACCTCACCATCTACGACCAGCTCGAACAACACAACGCCGATGTCTTCGTCACCGACTCGGTCGAGGGCCGCTACCGCCAACGCACCCACCCCACCCTCCAGGTCCTCCACCCCGACACCCCCTTCGACTCCGCCCCCAAGGCCTACCTCCTGCCCAAGGGCGACACCCTCTTCAACACCGTCGTCAACACCTGGCTCGAATCCGAAATCCGCACCGGCAGAAGTAGTCAGCTGCTTGCCGACTGGATCGGCTGACATGCCATGACCAGCACGTCGAAACTCCCGTTTCCCCCGTTACGTCCGACGTCGATATCAGAGCCCGGCGTCATCCGGAGCAACGACTGGACGGCGTTCCGTCAGCTGACCGAACTCCATGACCACTGGACGTTGAAAGGGTGGGCACCTGGCCGATCCGGCTTCTACTGGTACCTGACGTTCAGTGATCCGACACTGGCCGAGCTGGCCTCGAAGTGCCAGGTTCAACTCGGAACCGACACCCTCGACCACGTGCCCCTGGACAGCTTGCACGTCACCGTGCTGAGCATCGGCAACACCGATCAGGTATCCGATACCGAGCTCACGCGATTGACCGAACTCGCTCGTCAGCGGCTTGCCGGGGTCGACTCATTCGACCTGACCGTCGGGCCTCTCGCCGGATCTCGCAGTGCCATCAGGTTTTCGGCTGCACCATGGGATCCTTTGCTCGAGCTCCACCAGTCGCTCAGGGAATGCACCGCCGCGGTTCGTCCGAGCAGTCAATTGACTGAAACATCAGAATTCCGACCACATCTCGGAATCGCTTACATCAACGAACAACAGGCGGCCAACGGTCTCGTCGACGCAGTCGAACAGTTGCGGGACCTCGCACCGGTGACGGTCCGGGTCGAGGATGTGCACCTTGTCGAACTGCGACGCGAAGGCAGACAGTACGTCTGGCGCGACCACGCGATCATCCCGTTCGCGCGCTAGCCACCCGCTGGCGCCGCGAAAGATCGCGCCGACGACGACCAATCGTGCAGGGCTCGCAAGTAGTCCCGCGACGCCGAAGTCGATATCGCCCCGATTACGTCGCCCAATTCGTGCGCACGCTGCCACACCGACCGGATCGGCCGGTCAGTCGATGCAGCCAGCGCTTCCAGCCCTAACCGCACAGCCTGCTCGACCTCTACAGACTGTCGCTGAATGAGCGCCGTCGCAAGATCCAGACGGACCAGTGACCGACTCCAGACCGAGTCGGATTCGTCGACGCGATCTTCGACATATTGACCGAACTGCAACGCCTGCTCGTAGTCGCCAGCCGACAGATAGGCAGTCGCCGCGTTGGCCATGAGTCGAGCCTCGCCGTATGGGGCAAACGTCAGGGCTGGTGTCAGCCCCAGCCCGGTTTTGTGCCGGGTCGCTATCTCGGTCGCGCGGTCGATCGCCTCCGCGACTCCAGCCGCGTCACCCAGCTTGCCGAGCGCACGGGCAAGACCATTCGAGAACAGACGAATTGATTGAGGACTCTGGCCCGACAGGCGGATCCCTTCGCGCGCAAGCGCAACCGAGTCCATGAAGCGTCCTTCGTAATAGGCGCAGAAGCTCTCGGTGCCCAGCACCCAAGCTTGCAGATCGCGGTCCTCCGTACGTGTCGCGATGGCAGATGCCTCCCGGCAATACATCTTGGCGCGGCCGAACATCCCTCGGTTGACCGCCATATATCCGAGGACACCGGACAACTGTCCCGCAAGCCGGTAGAGGTGCGCGATCTGCGCCGGATGGCGCCGCTGCTGCAGCAACTCCTCAACTCGGCGGCGCGCCGCGACCGCCTCCGGCGCGAGAACACGCGGGCCTTCGAGCTCGTAACGGTCGACCAGATCATCGACGGTGAGCGCCAAAACCGCAGCTATGTCGTCATCGGCGTGGAGGTCCCCGAGTCGCTGTATTCGTGCGGCAATCTCGAGGCCGGTCTCGAAGCCGTCGGCGTCGACTGATCGAAGTGGGGTTGGGAGAGCCACCGGCTTTCCGGGGATATCCGTCATGCTCGCCTCGAACCGCTGACGCTGGTGTTCATCGAGGCGCCCCAAGAGCGTATCCATCGCTGCCGCATACTCTCCGGCCAGAGTTGCGGTGGCACCCCGGCTTTCCCATTTGCGTATGACCGCTTCGGTGCACCCGATTTTCTCGGCGAACTCCTTTTGCGTCATACGCAGGGCCGCCAGGCGCATGACTTTAACCTCGACCCCTGTCCATCTGGTCACGATCATCGCGATTCGCTCACCCGTAATCGTCCGGTCCGTAGTCGCAGCGTAGAGGTTCCGTAGCGGTCGTGTGGCTTCAATCTCCCGGGAACTGGAGAGATGGTTTGTATGCATCCCGACACCGGGTGTCTCGGCCACACCACGACGGGCGAAACCATGACCAATTCGAAAATGCCGCAACGTGATCCGTTCGTCGGACCGCCAGCAGGCTACACCGGAGCCCCGGCCGATGTGATCGGACGGTTCGCATGTGCGGTCCGCGAATGGGCGGACCAGCCCTGCAGTCGTCCCGGTGCCGGGGTGTCGCGTCCCCCGGCATCGGGCGCACCAACTACGAGAGAGAATGATGCGTCGAGATAGGTTGCGTACCACGCGAACCCAGGACAACCGCAAGACTGCGGTGTGGCAATTGGCGGATCGTGCTCCGCGCATCCTGCGCGCACAATTCAGCTCCGAATCGTTCACCGCATATCGCCTGCCCTTACACACGCTAGTTCCGGAAGCACAACCCGGAACGATCGTGTTCGAGCCGTATCCGGATCTGGTTACTGCTCGCGAGTTACTTCCTCAGCACGAAGACCTGTGGGACGCCCTTCGCGATGACTACTGGTCTGCGCTTCTTTGTACAGCCGACATTCCAAATCCTTTGGAGGCGTAGCGATGTTGTCCGATCTCGTTCTGTCCTGTCCGCAAGAAATCGCGCCATCTGTACGGGCGCTTCTCGCCGCCTTCAACGCAGACACCCAAGACAAACTCGACCTTGCTCCGACCGATAGCGCACCGATCTACGAGGGCGCAGACGGTTCCCTGAGCCGAGTTGTCGACGGCTGGGTATCGGACTCGGACGTCGAACTCGACAAAGCCGACGCAATCACGATTCAGCCGACCAGCGTTCGCGATAAAGGGATTAATGATAGAGGTGAAAATCCATGTAACACAACGCGGGTCGTCACAGCCGCCGAATGCGGATAGAAGGGGAGACATGGGATTGCCGATTGGACAACGTTACGCCGACTACATCGGCCCGGTCAGCATGCGCGACCGGCTGACCGGCGTAGTGCATGCCGTGGCGCTGGCACTGCCGCATCGGCGGAGGCTGCATCCGCAGGACACCGGTGGCGGGTACCAGGGCGTGCGCCGCGAGTTCGGTCGCTGGGTGGTGCGGCCGATGACCGGCCCCGGCTCGCGCCGCTGGGTCAGCAAGCCGCATTACGCCACTCGAGCCATTCCGGGCAACGATCTCAAAGCGGCCGAGGACTGGATGCTGGCAACTCTGGGAATCTGAAGCAATCAGCTGCTACCGACTGGATCGGCTGACACCTTCCGGCTATTCAGCGGAACGGTTGTCCTGCCACCGCTGCACCGCTGTTTGCACGGCTGCTTCGTCTTCGAGGGCGTGGGCTCCGGATGCGCCTGCGGCGCCGAGGATCAAGTCACCGTCGGTGATCAGAACACCGCCTGCCCACGGGACGAAGTCGCCGCCGTAGAGGTGTTGGATGCTGTCTACGATCCCGCCGGGCAGTTCGATCTGGCCGGAGGGCCGCAGTGCAAGCAGCGCGGTGCGCGCCTTGGCCACCGCGATTCGGCTGGTCATGGGCATACCGCCGTCGCCGCGCCGCAGCGCGAACACCTCACCCGCGAGGTCGACAACTGCTACCGCCAGCGGCGGGAACCCTCGTTCCGCACCGACCGCAAGCGCGGTTTGCACCAACCAATCCGCATCGGCCGACCTCAGTCCCGGAAAGCGCGGGGTATCAGACACGACACAAAACTAACGACGATAGCCTCGGCCGTCAACGGCGGGCGCCTCGGCCGTGCCGATTCTGATTGCGGGCGTAGGCGATTCGTGCGGCGCCCGAGTCAGGAAGTTTCCGAGGATGGATTCTCACCGGTTGCGGTGCAGGTCAGGATCGTGCGCAAGACCAGCTCGGGGTCGTCGATCATCGGAACGTGCCCGACGCCGGGCAGAACCTCGAACGTGACACCGGGCAGGCGCTGCTGGGCGATCGTGCCATTGACCGCCACCGGAAAGATGCGGTCGGCCTGCGACCAAGCCACGGTGATCGGACAAGGTAGTTGCTCGAAATCCGCGATCGCATCTCGGGTGTTCAGTAGATCATCGGTGACCGTACAGCCGAGCAGATCGGCGACGATGCCCGCGGCCGCCGACGCTTCGAGGCGATCGCCGTGTTCGGCGATGACCCGCAAGGCCGAGCGTCGCACCAGCGATGACCGCAGCGTCAGCGGTGCGAGCGGCCGGGTCAGGCGCGCGAAGGCGACGTTGCGCGCGATGGTCGCGGAGGAATCGGCGTGCCCGGTGCCGCCCGCATCCCAGAATCCGGCCGGTGATAGCGCACAGACCGTGCGTGCACGACCCCGGCGCGCCAACTCGACGGCAGTCCACCCGCCGAGTGAGTTGCCGACCAGATGCGCTGTTGCCCAACCTTTTTCGTCGAGCAGCCGTTCTACCTCGTCGACAAAATCGGCAATCCGCGCGGGCCGCCGCGACACCGCCGCTCCGCCCCGATGCCCCAGCGCCGTCGGCGCGAGCACCTGGTACTGGGCAGACAGCTGCGGAATCAACGGATCCCACACCCGCGCCGACATCGCCACACCATGCAACAGCACAAGCGGCTCACCGCTCATCGGACGCGTCCCGCATTGACGTTCATGGCCTGTCTCCTCGTCGATGTCGCTTCGGTACAGGTCTACCTCAACGGGCCTGCGTGCGCCGAACTGCTCTGCAGAATTCCCTTTGCGAGCGAAATCCGCCAAGCTGTTCCAGCAGTTGTGGACCGCGCAGGACACCCTGGGACCTGGGCGGGGCCTTTCTCAACACGGAGCCTGTCGAAACTGTGTAATGTGCTGCGCGCCGACACAATTGCTGACATCAGTCGTGAAACCTGCGCCAGATTCCCTACCTTGCATGACGCGGCAACTAGGTTCTGCCCGAATTGAGGACAGCTCTACAGAACCTCGATCCGAGCAGGCTCGGGCAGCGCTCGTGGGCGCACATCCGTATACCAGGCGTACTCGATTCCGCTGAGCCTGCCGTTCTCGACCCACAGGATGACCTCACCGACAGGTGCCCCGTTCCGGTCCGTGACCGCTCCGCTGGCAAAGATCCCGTCCGTCGATCCGGACGCCTGCGCCGCACCGGGCAGCACCGCTAGGTCAACGCTCGGCGAACCGACACCCCAGGTCGCGACGACCTGCGCGAACGGGATCTGCGACAGGAACTCGCCCGCACCGGCGGCACCGGACGACAGCAGCTTGGTCACGACGCCGGACTCGAGCTCATTGAGCGCCCGCGGCTGAATCGGTGTGATACTCATCGGCTCTCCTCGGTTCTCGCGCTACATCACGGAATGTACGCGGTGCCGATTTTGAAGACGCCATCGATCATGGCCCCGCGAATATGGACAGTCTGGCCGTTGATCGTGCGCACCAGAGGATTCGACCCGTTGTACACACCGTCCGGCACACCCTGAACGCTCTCGATGATCTTCTTCATAGTCGCCTCCTCGCCGCCCAGCGACTGCACCAGCGCGTCCAGTTTGTGTTTCGGCACGAAGACGTGCCCCATCGCCTCTTTGTCGAGCGCGTAATCCAGCGAACTCTTCAACTTGTCGCGCGCGATCCTGGCGATATCGGCGGTGCGCTGCGCCATGAGGTCGGCGATGCGCTGGAGCGCCGCCCGTCTCGCGGCGAGATCCTCGCCGGTTTCGGTGACCTTGTCGACGAATTTCGCTAGACGTTTGGCGGCAAGCACCCGGTCGACATACTTCTTCATCTTCAGCGCGAGCTTGCCCGCTTTGGCGGCGGCGATCGCCGCCGCACCGAACCCGGCCGTCAATGCACCCGCTACCACACTGAGGACGACCGTCTCGGCGACCTCCTGCGCGAGATCCTTGGCGAGATCGACCAGCAGCTGGCCCAATTGCGTCCGGAACTCCAGAATCGCGGAGCGATGGTCGCGGCAGGATTTGGCGAGGTCCTTGTAGAGGGTGAGCACACCCTCGCTGGAGGCCTTCAGCTCCCGAATATCCTCATCGACATGGGAGGCATCGGGAGCGGTTTCGCTCTCGAATGTCTTCGCCAGCTGGTCCAGCAGCGTCGGCAGGTTGCCCACCCCCGATTCGGAGGAGGCGAGTTTGTCCCAGGCATCGGCGGCGGTCTGCAAGTGGTGGGGTTCCCCGTCGGGCATCGACACGCCGAAATCCTCGAGCGCCGACACCGCGAACCCGACATCGTCGAACAGGCCACTACCGGGCCCGCCCGCCGAAGGCGGCGGCGTCACGCATACCGACCATGCCGGCAACAAATCCGCTGGTTTCGTCGGTTCCGGTCGGCCGGTTCCCGCAACATAATCCGCGAGAGCGTGGTTGTAGCCGAGCTGGTTCAGTATCCCGGCGTAGTTGCCCATCGCGGTGACGAGTAGCTCGGTCATACTCCTCGCCGTGGTGACAGTCGCATCGTAGGACGTGGCCCAGGCTTTGGATTCGCCCACATTGCCGCCCATATTGGCGGTTTCGCTCAGCGCGCCGATCTGTGTGGAGAAGATCCGCTGGCACGCGGTGGCATACGAATACAGCGTCTTGCCAGCCGAGGAATACACCGCGGGATCGACTACCAACGTCGTCATCGGGTCCTACGACCTGCCCAGCATCGCAAGATTCGCGGCGATGGCGGCCGTGTACCGATCGTGCGCATCCCGTACGGCTTGGCGCATCGTGTCGATACCCTCGGAAACATCGGTCGCCCCGGTGTGCCACTCGCGAAAAGCCTCGGCCTGCGCATCCGCGGCGGCACCGTTCCAGTTCTGCTGCACCGTCGAGATGCGCTGGTGCAACCCGTCGAGACTGTCGTTGAGGAAACCGATGAATCCCGAGACCCGGGCTACCATTTGCTCGAGCTCGTCGAGATCGACACGGAAAGGCTGTGCGTTCTCGACCATCACAACTCCGGAAGGTCCAGCGACCCGGTGAACGCGAGAGTGGTATCTGCCCGTGCCCTGTCCTGATCGTCCAGGGTCCGGCTCACGACACCGAGCAGTTCGGCCATATCGGCCAACGCGTCGAGGATGGTGTCGGCGCCCTGCTTGGTTTCTGTCCACCCCGCGCTGAACGAATCCGCGGAGGTGCCGCGCCAATTGGACAGCAGTGCTGTGATGTCCGCATCGATCGAGTTCAGGCCGTTGACGAGCGATTCGGCGACCTGCTGTACGTACCGCCCGGCGTCGGCGACTTCGTCGGGGACCAGCACGAAATCGTTAGGGGTCGAGCCGGATTGGCCTGTCATGCAACCTCCTCGAACGTTAGTGCACAGGTTAGACGCGAGGGGGTGTTGGTCGGTTCCGTAGTTGGGATGTGGCTTCAGTCACCAACATCCAGTTACCCCACCAACATTCCTGGATGAGGTACTACGGGTGAGGGCGTGCGCCCGTTCAACGAGCTCGAGTGACGATCCGCAGGCGCTGCGACCATCCGATCATTCGCGGTTGGAGTGGGTGACGTGGACGGGGACGTCGTCGGCCCAGGGTTGCCGGGTCACCATGTCGGCGACATTTACTGTGCCGCGTTCGAATTCGCCGGTGGCGGCGTCGACCAGGCAGTAGCGTATTCCGGAGGGCAACGAAATCTTATACGGGCAACAGTTTCCGGCGATCACGGATGCGACGAACGATACGAGCACACCGAAAATCGTCCAATGTCCGTAGCGCGAAGACGTCTGACTTCAGCTGCGATGAGGAAGTGGGTCGAGTTCATGCCCGGCGTGTCCGGTGCCGAAAATAATTCTGACGCAGATGATTTCACTACTTAACAACCCAACTGTTAATATGTAAGGCATGGGGGAGACGTTGGTGAAGCGGGCGTATAAGTACCGTTTCTATCCGACCGGGCAGCAGGAGCGGGAGCTTGTGCGTACGTTCGGATGTGTCCGCTTCGTCTACAACAAGGCACTGGAGGCCAGGACAACCGCGTGGTCCACCGAGCAGCGGCGCATCAACTACAACGAAACCTCCGCGATGCTCACCGCGTGGAAGAAAACCGATGACCTGAAGTTCTTGGGTGAGGTGTCGTGCGTGCCGTTGCAGCAGGCGTTGCGGCATTTGCAGGGCGCGTTCGCCAGCTTCTTCGACATGCGGGCGCGCTACCCACGCTTCAAGTCGAGGAGGAAGTCTCGCTCGTCGGCGGAGTACACGCGGTCGGCGTTCACATTCCGTGACGGGGAACTCACCCTCGCGAAGATGGCCGATCCGCTGAATATCGTGTGGTCTCGGCCGTTGCCTGAAGGTGCGCAACCGTCCACGGTCACCGTGTCGTGTGACAGCGCGGGCCGCTGGTTCGTGTCGCTGCTCACCGAGACCGTGGTAACTCACCACTCGCCGACCGAGAGCGTTGTTGGTGTGGATGCCGGGATCACTTCGCTGTTGGCGTTGTCGACCGGTGAGAAGGTCACCAATCCCAGGCATCAGCGGCGGGAGCAGGCGCGGCTGGTGAAAGCTCAACGCGCCCTTGCTCGCAAGACCAAGGGGTCGGTCAACCGGGATAAGGCTCGCCGGAAGGTGGCGCGTCTCCACGCTCGTATCACCGACCGCCGCACAGACCATCTGCACAAACTGAGTACTCGGCTCGTTCGTGAGAACCAAACGATCGTGATCGAGGACCTACACGTGGCCGGGATGCTTCGCAATCACCGTCTGGCGCGTGCGATCTCCGATGCCTCGTGGTCGCAGTTGCGTTCCATGTTGGAATACAAGGCCGCCTGGTACGGGCGTGAGGTGATCGCCGTGGACCGATGGTTCCCGTCGAGCAAGACCTGCTCGGCGTGTGGGTCGGTGAACGATGATATGGCGTTGGATGTGCGGGAATGGGTGTGCCGTTGCGGTGTGACCCATGATCGTGACGTCAACGCTGCGAGGAATATTTTGGCCGCCGGGCTGGCGGTGTCTGCCTGTGGAGGCGGTGTAAGACCACCCCGACAGTCGTCGGTGCGGCAGTCGCCGGTGAAGCAGGAAACACGACCTGTGAAGGTGGGAATCCCCCACCTCTAGTCGCGGGGAGAAAGCCAAGAAGACGTTCCATTCCATCGACATTCGCGAATCCATCGATCCCCTTGGTGGCCAACGCGATCAGCCAGCCACCGAGAATATAAAGACAGACCTTGCCGACATAGAACAAATGCAGTGCGACCGGCGTCCCGAATCCCACCTCGGCCCAGTGCCGCGCCATCGGCCGGATCCGCTCACTGCGAGTGCCCTTGCTCCACTCCGCCATATCGACCACAGGCAGGTCGGGTTCGAGAAACCCCATCAAGCACTCTCCGATTCGCCGACACCGGAGCACCAAGCCGAGTCACGGACCCCGATGTGCTCCGATACGTTGACAGCTCGACCATTAGCTGTCAATCACCAGTCCCGACGAACGAGACCGCCGACACCGGCCGAGACACCGATGTAGCGGCCCGGCTCCGGCATATCGGCAGTCCTCGGCGAAGCAAAAGGTCAGCCAGCTATGACTGCTGGCCCCGACGCCTGATGTACGCGTCCTTCAGCCCCGCACCCATGCGGTCGGCCATCCGCCGCGCCTGCTGTCCCGGCTCTGACGCGATGGCCTGCGAGCGGCATCCACAGTCCGACGTCCGGCATCGTTGCCCAACTCGCGCAGTTGTTTGACCTGCTCCGATTCGCGCAACTGTCGAATGCGATCATTCTCGGCGAGCCTTGCCACTTCCTGTTCGGCCGTCCGCGTTACCGCTTGTGCCTTGTGGAATCCAGTCTGCGCACCCTGGATTCCGCGCTCGATGAGCGCACCATCCTTGGCGGCTTCCCATGACCGTCGATACAGCCCAGCTCGCACCGCAGTTGTCCCGGTGATCCGGTCGAGGGGGAAACCCATGCGAATAGCCGGATGGGGCGACCGCGCTTTTGAGCCCCGTACGGCTCTGGCGTGTCGGCGACCTCGATGGGCCAGGGCGGTGCGGTGGGGCACCAGCTGAGCTGGGCAACCCCGCTGCCAGCGGAACTGGTGGCATGCGCCACCGATGCGCTTCTCGGTCGATCCGCGAACTTCTCTGTGTGGTCCGGTGTCGATCGGCGGGCGTGGCCTGCCGCATCGGATCCTGAATTGGGGGTAGTTCGGATGATGAATCGGGTGGGTATTGCGGCATTGGCGGCGGTGTCCGGGTCGATGTTGGCTTTCGGGGTGGCGGGGGCGCAGCAGCCGGATCTGTCGAACGGGTTTCGGTCGCCGTCCGGAAATATGACCTGCGTGGTTGCCGACAAGGGCGCGGTCTGCGAGATCGGCGACCATTCGTATGCGGCGCCGGCCAAGCCGAGCAACTGCTATCAGGCGTATGGCGACCGCATCGTGCTGTTCCAGGGGGATCCGGCGCGGTTCACCTGCCACGGTGACACGATCCGGGACAGCAGTCTGCCGATCCTCGACTACGGTCGGTCGTTTCGGTCCGGCGAAGTGTTCTGCGAGAGTGAGACTTCCGGTATGAAGTGTGCGAATACCCGTACCGGCCACTGGTTCTCGCTCGCGCGGGAAGGCTATCAGCTGGGCTGATCGGGGTGTTGACGGGACCGGATCGCGCATCCGGTCCCGTTCCATATCTGGCGATGGTTCAGAGCCTTGTATCGCTAAGCCTCGTCCGGCAGCGCTGCGTCACTATCGGTGGCAGGGCCGGTGAATCGTGTCGCACTTGCAGGGCCGGAATTGATTGGGCGCAGATTCGCGATAGCGCGTGTGAGCACATCACCAACATGCTGAATATCGGATTCGGCGATGCCGGTGAACATCTCGTCGGCGGCATATCCGAAAGTCGGGACAAGCTGGGGAGTCAGCCGCCGCCCTGCCTCGGTGAACTCGACGACGATCGCCCGGCGGTCGGTGTCGCTGCGGCGACGGTGAACAAGCTGCTTGATTTCAAGTCGGTCGAGCAGCCTGGTCATGCCCGCGGTATCGGTTCCCAGCGCGGTCGCCAGGCGGTTGGGGCTCGTCTCGCCGGCGGCCAGGTTGACCAGCAGTGCTGCTTGCTGCGTTGTGACGTCGTATTGGGCCAGATGGCGATCCAGCAAAGTCGTCAGCTCGCGAGCGGAGTCGTGTAGCAGGGAAGCGGTCCGCAGAACGGTAAGAAGTTCCATGCCACCAATCTAATTGCTTAGACAGTAATTGTCGCGACAGTCATCTGCTGTCAGTGGTACATGTGCCTGGGGCCGGACAACTCTGATGGCTGACTCTGGCGCGCCGCGCCCTCACACCCGCGGCCGAGCGGTGAAACTGTCGATGGTCAGAACGCGAGACAGGGAGGCGCCATGCACTGGGATCAGATGTCCGCAACGCCCGATGACCTCCGCGAGCGGGTGATGCGGGGGCGTCGAAGTGCCGGGCAACTCGGGGTGCTCGGGTCGATCATCGATGTGGCGGAGGGGCCGTGGCTCGGTGCGATGGATACCGATGGCCGGGGTGCTGCGGAGTTGCGGATGCATCTCGCCGGGCGCTTCCGCCTCACCGCGGTGGTGACGAGTGCCGGAAAGTTCGACCTCGTGCAGTTGACGGGACCGAGCGCGGATCGGGTGCTGTCCTCGAAGCCGTCGGTGCGGCGCGGGTGGGATGCGGATCAGCGCATGCCCAAACAGCCGGAGTGGCTGGATTACGTGGTGGGCTGGGTGATGTATGCCAGCGCGGAGATCGACCGCCGCGCGGTCGTCGAGTGGCGGCTGGCCGGCGCCGACCGGAAATTGGCGGCGATGAACGACACGGTGGACAACCTGCGCGCCGGTCTCCGGGAACGCGAACAGCTGCGAGACGAGCTGGCCGCCGAGGTCGCGGAGTTGCGCAATGAACTCGAATCCCTCACCGGGAGTTCATGATCGTTCCCACCGGTGGCAGATGGTCGCTCGTCCAGACATACTCGACGCTTGACATGACAACGTCGGTGAAAGGTGTCCGGGCATGATCATCGGCACGCTGACCGCACTGGTATTGCTGGCTGCCGGCCTGCTCTTCCTGGCGGCCCTCGGCCTCGGGGTGTGGAAATGGACAGCGATGGTCGGCGCACCCGATGGACGGGCGCACCCGTACGTCGATATCGCCCACCGCTCGGCCCTGCTCTATTCGTTCGCGACCGCGATGATCGCGATCTTCGTCGAACTGTCCGGCTGGCCCACCGCGGTCAACGCGACTGCCGCAACCGTGCTGGTCCTGATGTTCGTCATCACTATCGCCAACTACATCAACCACGGCATCCGCCGCGACACCGACAACCAGATGCACAACCCGCCGCCCGCCATGCGCTGGGTGCTGGTCGCGCTGATCGTCGGTGAAATCGGTGGATTCTGCGTCCTGCTGACAGGATTCGCCGCCGCGCAATTCTTCTAGTCACGCGACCTGATCCAACTCCGAGTGGAGTTCTTCGAGCTGATCGAAGAAACGCTGATGGCTGTCGGTCATTTCGCCGGTCGTCCGCCGGGCACCCCATGGTGTCAAGGGGTGCCCGGCGCGTCGAATACGTTGTGCCGCAATCAATTGCGGCACGCAACCTACTGTGCGGTCTGCCGCTTCGGCAGCTTCCAGCCCGGTCGCGGGAAGTGGCAGGTGTAGCCGTCCGGGTAGCGCAGCAGGTAGTCCTGGTGCTCGGGCTCGGCGTCCCAGAACGCACTCGCCGCGGTCACCTCGGTGACCACCTTGCCCGGCCACAGGCCCGAGTCATCGACATCGACGATGGTTTCCTGCGCGACGCGCTTCTGCTCGTCGTCGAAATAGAAGATCGCCGAACGGTAGCTGGAGCCGATGTCGTTGCCCTGGCGGTCCTTCGTCGTCGGATCGTGGATCTGAAAGAAGAACTCCAGCAGCGCCCGGTAGTCGGTCTGCGCCGGGTCGTAGATGATCTCGACGGCCTCGGCATGGCCCGGGTGATTGCGGTAGGTGGGGTGATCGTTTTGCCCGCCGGAGTAGCCGACTCGCGTCGAAATCACCCCCGGCTGCTTACGAATCAAGTCCTGCATGCCCCAGAAGCATCCACCGGCCAGAATCGCCTTTCGCGTGTCGCTCACGCGTCCTCCTTCGTAAAGAGTGTCCTATACCGACCGTAGCCTTCCGCCTCGAGCTCATCGAGGTGGATGAACCGCAGGGCCGCCGAGTTGATGCAATACCGCAGGCCGCCGGCCGCGCGCGGTCCGTCGGTGAACACATGCCCGAGATGGCTGTCACCGTGCGTGGATCGCACCTCGGTGCGGATCATCAGATGACTGAAATCCCGCTTCTCGACGACGTTCTCGCTATCGATCGGTTTGGTGAAACTCGGCCATCCCGAACCGCTGTCGAATTTGTCGACCGAGGCGAACAACGGTTCACCGGAGACCACATCCACGTAGATACCCGGCTCGTGATTGTCCCAGTACTCGCCCGTGAACGCCCGCTCGGTCCCGTTCTGCTGGGTGACGTGGTACTGCTCGGGCGACAGCGCGTCCACCGCGGCGGGGTTCCGGTTGTATTCCTGTGCCACCTGACCTCCTCATATCGGCCTCACGTACAACCCGCGGTCCGATCCGGAAAGTCCCCGCCGGGCAGCGCGTCACCGTGTGGAAACGCGTTGATTACCTGCCCGGAGCAGCCGCGGCGGTGAACACCGAACGCCGGTACTTCGTCACGAAGACAAAATACATCGCGTACAACGTGCCGACCTGCGCAGAAACTGCTCATGGTCTACATATAACATGTAGTATCGAACATATGAGCGAAGGGGCGGCTGCCGTGCGGTACACCTACCGGCTGCGGCTGTCCGCTACCGCGCGGCGTGCGTTGCTGGCCGAGTGGGATCGGTGCCGGTGGGTGTGGAACCAATGCGTCGCCGAATCTCGGCAAGCCAACGCCGATGGCGAGAAGATCGGCCCGGCTGCCCTCGACAAGAAACTGACCGGATGGCGCAGCGAGCATGATTGGCTCTCGGTCGGGGCGTCGGTGCCGCAACAGCAGATCATCCGTGACTTCGGCCGTTCCCGCGCGAAGGCGTTGAAGGACATCAAAGACCGTGTGCCGCAAGGGCGTCGTGCTGGGATGCCACGCTTCAAGAAGAAAGAACTCGCCAACCCGACTCTGAACTACACACTGCGTGGATTCCGGTTGAAGGATGGCCGCCTGCATCTGGCGGGTGGGGTGGTGGCAGGGGTGGTGTGGTCGCGAGAGTTGCCAACGGCGCCGTCGAGTGTCCGGGTCTTCTGCGACAGCATCGGTCACTGGTATGCCTCGTTCGTGGTCGCAGTCATCGAACAGACGCTCCCAGCGACGGGCCGGGGGATCGGGATCGACTGGGGTGTTAAGGAGATCGCGACGACCACCAGCGACGCCCACGACCTGCCACACCCCGATCATGGGAAGAAGGCGGCGGCGAAACTGGCCCGCTATCAGCGGATGATGGCCCGCCGCAAACCGCAACGCGGACAGCCGCGTTCCACCAGCTATCGGTCTGTGAAACAACGGGCCGCGAAGCTGCACAAGAAGGTCGCCAGGCAGCGGCAGGATACCGCCCGCAAATGGGCCAAAGCGGTCGTGACCGATTTCGACCAACTAGCGGTCGAGGACTTCAAACCGAGGTTCCTGGCCAATTCCACGATGGCACGCAAGGCAGCCGACGCCGCTATCGGCGCGACGAAGACGGCGCTGATCGAGATGGGCCGCAAGCACGGCCGGGAGGTACGGCTTGTACATCCCGCGTACTCGACGATGGATTGCAGGATGTGTGGTGTCAGAGCCAAACACCGCCTTCTGCTGTCCGAACGCACCTACCGGTGCGAGGACTGTGGACACGCGTCCCCCAGGGACAAGAACTCCGCACATGTGATGTTGAACAGGGCTGGTTTCGCCCCTGCTGGTGTTGATTGCGCAAGACCCGAGCGCTCGCCGAGCGATCAGGCAGCATGAGCCAGGAATCCCACCCTTCACTTCAGGGGGAGGAGGTATCAAGACCCGGGTCGGTGCGGCAGCGGCCCGCGCACGTCGTACACGATGTCGGCTCCGGCGGTTTCCAGCGTGTGTGTCGTCATACCGGTATCGACGTCGCTGCCGTCGAAAATTCATCGGTTCGTGCGGAAGGCATCGCGGAGCCAGGGGGCCCGGCGGTGGTGCGGGCGGAACCGGTCGGCCCAGCGGGGGTTCGATTCGTCGCGGCGGTAGGCAGCGAGCTGGCCCGCCATCGCGAAGTGCAGGCGGGTGGCCTTGCCGATCACCTCGCCATCGGTGGCCAGCGCCTCCGGCTTGGGCAATTGCACGTACAGTTCGGGTAGGCGGCGCTCGCCGTAGACCTTGCTGTGGCCGATCGCGGCCAGCAGCAGAGCCACCAATGCGCGAGTGCGCGACCAGCGCAGATCGGCGCGCAGCCAGCGGACGTCGAGCAGTCCGGCGTCGAGCCGGTCGCGGAATGCGGGTACGGCGCCGTGCGGGTGGTAGGGGCCGTTGCCGATGAAGAGGAACCACACTCGCTGCCAGCGATCGTCGAGATAGATCTCGATCGGTTCGGCCCGGCGCAGGGTGACCACCAGCGCGGCCGCGAAGGCGGGCCACTTGCCCCAGCGCGCTTGCCACTGCTCGCGCAGCCGCACCAGGTCCGGATAGGCGCCGATGCTGGCGGTATTGATCAAATGCCTGGTGCGCGAACCGGTTTCGTCACCGTATTCGACGCGCGCGATATCGACCGCGACCGCCTCGCCGGTACCGGTCGCATCGATGACCTCGCGCAAATCGTAGACGCCGAGATCACGCGCGAAATGGTTGAGCGTGCCGGTGGGGATGACGGCCAGCGGCAACTCGTGCCGCAGCGCCACCGCGGCCGCGGCCGCCACGGTGCCGTCGCCACCGGCGATGCCCAACGCCAGCACCGGCTCGGCGTTTTCGGCGAGCGCCCGCTCGAATTGTTCGGCGGCATCCAGGTCGGGTTCGGTGCGCAGAACGGTGGCGGCGGGCAGGGCCGCGATGACATCGGCGGTGGGATCGTAGTTCGGATCGCCGGAAACCGGATTGACCAGCACCAGCAGCCCTTCGCCCGCCACCAGTGCGGGCGCTTCGCGGACCAGTCTGGCCTGTGCCTCGTCCGATTCCCGCACCGGCCACCAGCGCCGGGTGGCCAGAGCGATACCGGAACCGACCGCGGCCCCGACGAGCACATCGGAGCTCCAGTGCACGCCGGTGTGTACCCGCGAGTAGGCGACTCCGGCGGCCAGCGGGGCGACAACCAGTGCGGTGCGCGGACTTTCGAGTGCGACCGCGGTGGCGAATGCCGCCGCGCAGGCGCTGTGTCCGGACGGGAAGGAGGACGATCTCGGGGCCGGTGACAGCCGCCGGTATGCGGGCAATAGTTCGGCGGCCGGTCGGCGCCGCGCAACGAGGGTCTTGAGACCGGCATTGACGGCCAGGCTCGCGCTTCCGACCGATACGACACCGCGCAGCGCGGCCCGCCGCGATGTTCCCGCGCGGGTGGCGAGCAGCGCCGCAACGACCAGCCACAGCGCGCTGAAGTCGGCACTCTGGGTGAGCCGCAGCATGCCGGTGTCGACCATGGAGGCCGGTAACTCGGCGACCGCGCTGCCGACCGCCCGATCGAATCGCCCGACTCTGTGGAACTTTCGCCGCACCCAGCTACTCACCCGCTCGACATTACCGATCGCGGTGGACGGCGTGTTACCGCCGTCGTCAGCGCTGTGGATCTTGCTCGCCAACGATTTCGCTGCCAGGGGAGCGCGATCGGAGCATAGGGTTCACCTATGACGAGCAACCCGTTCTTCGAGCCAAGTGCGCTGCCGTATGAGCTTCCTCCGTTCGCCGAGATCGGTACGGAGCACTATTTGCCCGCGTTCGAGCGAGGGATGGCGGAGCAACTGGCAGAGGTTGCCGCCATCACGTCGAGCGGGTCGGAGCCGAGTTTCGCGAATACCATTGCGGCGTTGGAGCGTTCGGGAGCGATGCTGACTCGGGTCGCGAAGGTGTTCTTCAATATCACGAGCTCCGATTCCAGCGAGACCACCGATGCGATCGAAGCCGAAGTATCGCCGAAGCTGGCTGTGCATCGGGACGCGATTTATTTGGATCCCCAGCTATTCGCGCGAGTCGAGGCGCTCTACGGCCGCCGGGAGGAATTGGGATCGGATCCCGAGCAAGCGCGGCTGTTGGAGCGATATCACATTCGGTTCGTGCGGGCGGGGGCCCGGCTGGACGCGGCCGGGCAGGCGCGGTTGCGTGAGTTGAATGCCGAACTCGCCGCGGCGGCAACGGAATTCGGGCAGAACATTTTGGCGGCGACCAATGGTGCGACCGTGGTCGTCGAGTCGGCGGCGGAATTGGCGGGGCTGGGGCACGCCGCCGTGGCAGCCGCCGCGGAGAACGCTCGCGAGTTGGGGCGCGAGGGCGCATGGGCGCTTCGGCTGCAGAACGTTTCGAACCAGCCCGTGCTGGCGGAACTGGCCGACCGAGACGTGCGGCAGCGCGTGATGACGGCTTCACTGGGGCGCGGGTTGGGTGACAACGGCGTGCTCGCCGTGCGTATCGCAGCATTGCGAGCGGAACGTGCCTCGCTGCTCGGCTATTCGGATCATGCGGCGTATGTGGTCGAGGATCAGACCGCGAAAACCCCTGCGGCGGTGGAGGAAATGCTGGGGCGTTTGGTTGCGCCCGCGGTGGCCAATGCGGAGCGCGAGGCGGCCGAGTTGGCACAGGCCATGGGTGGTCAGGAGCTGCGCTCGTGGGATTGGCAGTTCTGGTCGGAAAAGGTTCGAGCCGAACGGTTTTCGCTGGATGCGGAGGCGTTGCGTCCCTATTTCGAGCTCGAACGGGTGTTGCGCGACGGCGTGTTCTTCGCCGCCGAGCAGGTGTACGGGATCACCTTCCAGGAGCGCAAGGATCTGGTCGGATATCACCCGGAGGTGCGGATCTTCGAAGTCTTCGATGCGGACGGCAGTGCGCTCGGACTGTTCCTCGGTGACTTCTTCGCGCGACCGTCGAAGCGTGGCGGGGCGTGGATGAACGCATTGGTCAGCCAGTCACGGCTTTTGGGGAAGCGGCCGGTGGTGGTGAACAACCTCAATATCGTGAAGCCGTCCGTCGGCGAACCCGCCCTGCTCACCTGGGACAATGTGCGCACGCTCTTCCACGAGTTCGGGCACGCACTGCACGGACTGTTCTCGGATGTGATGTACCCCTTCTTCTCCGGCACCGAAGTACCGCGAGATTTCGTCGAATTCCCGTCCCAGGTGAACGAGATGTGGATGTCGCGACCGGAGGTACTCGCCAACTACGCAAGGCATTTCGAGACCGGTGAGCCGATGCCCACCGAACTGGTCGAGCGGATGGCCGAATCCGCACGTTTCGGTACGGGCTTCAAAACCGTCGAATACCTCGGCGCGACACTGCTGGACTGGGCGTGGCATCGCGTGCCAGCACCCGAGGCGCTGGCCGGCACCGATGCGGAGGCGTTCGAGGAGGAAGCGTTGCGCAAGGCGGGTCTGGCCATCGACGCGATTCCGCCGCGCTACCGGACCGGCTACTTCGCCCATATCTTCTCGGGCGGCTACGCGGCGGGCTACTACTCCTACATCTGGAGCGAGGTGCTGGACGCCGACACCGTCGAGTGGTTCGACGAGGGCGACGCCTCCATCCGGGAAAAGGGCGAGGCCTTCCGCCGCGAACTGCTCTCCCGCGGTGGCTCGGTCGACCCGCTCGAGGCCTTCGAATCCTTCCGCGGCCGCGCCCCGGAAATCGAACCGCTCCTGGTTCGGCGCGGTCTGCTGAACTGATCGATAGCGCTGGAACCGGCTGTGGCGCAGCCGGTTCCAGCACAGGACGGTTATCCGAACAAGCCGCCGAGCACGCCGCCGCTTTGTCCGGCCTCCTGACCACCACCGGTGCCGCCGATGAAACCGCCCGGCGGCAGTTCCGACGGCTGCACGATGACGAAGCCGCGCCCGGAGAACGACAGCGTCAGCCCCTCGCCGGTGCTGCGGCCGATGAGGCGGCCGAGGCCGAAGGAGTCGTTGCGCTTGATGCCGGTGGACAGGCTCGACGACCAGGCCACCGCGGCCTGTGGGTCGGCGTAGGTGGGCTGATCGACATTGAGGACGACGGGCGAGCCGTGGGTGGTGATGGCGATGCGACCGCGTCCGGTGAACACGCAGTTGAAGAAGCCCGCGTTGCTGGCGAAACCGGCTGCGCCCTGGACCCTTTGGATGTTGTAGGACAGCGAGGTATCGAAGGCCAGCACATTCGAGCCGTTGATGGTGAGCCCATCGGTGCCGTCGAGATCGACGGTGTGCACATCGGCGGCGGCATCGGCGAGGAACAGATCGCCGCGACCGGACACCTGCATCAGCGGCACCCCCTCGCCGGTGAGCCGCTGCTGGATCGCACGGCCGATACCGCCCGAACCGAGCGCCTTGAAGTGCAGATCACCCTGGTAGGCGACCATCGAGCCGGCCCGCGCCATGGTCTCGCCATTGACGGCGACCTTGATCATCTTGCCGCCCTGCTTCTGGATGCCCATGCCGTTGACCTCGGCATGGCTCGGATTGAACAGTTCGCTCTGCATCGGCAGCGCTCCTTGCTGGGGTGCAATCGGTGGGGGCGGTGGTACGGCGCCGGACGGGGGATAGGCGGGCGGCACCGGAGGCGGCGGCTGGTACTGCGGTTGGGCTGGGTGCTGCTGTGCGGCGGATGCGGGCGCCGCTTCGGGTTCGTCGTCGATATTCACACCGAACGCCGTCGCGATTCCGGCCAGCCCGTTGTCATAGCCCTGCCCGACCGCGCGCACCTTCCACGCACCGCCGCGCCGGTAGATCTCCACGCACACCACGGCGGTCTCGGTGCTCAGCCCGGTCATCGGGAAGGTCAGCGTTCCGGCATCGGATCCGATCGTCGCGGTCAGCGAACTCGCGCCCGCGAAGGTCGGCGGCCCGCTGCCGTCGAGGCTGGCGGTGACCACGACCTTGTCGACATCGGCGGGCAGTGCGGAGGTCTGTACATCGACCATATCGCCGGCGCCGCGGCCGTGCCGATAGGTGACACCGGGGCCGACCGGCTGATTGAAGAAGACGAAGTCGGCGTCGGAGCGGACCCGCCCGTCGGCGCCGAGTAGCAGCGCCGACACATCGACCGGCGCTGCGCAGGTGACGGTCACGATCATCCGGTCGCCGGGCGCGGGGCGATTTTCCCCGCGTGCGAGTGCGGTCACGGCGGACCGCCCCGGTCGATATGTCCGAGTGGCATGCGATTCACGGGATCAAGTGTGTCGTGAGTCCCGTCCGATTGCCACCACCCGCGATAGATCCGGCCACGGCGGCCTGCGCAGCACCGCGAGCGTGGCGATGACCGCGGCCAGCAGACCGATCAATTCACCCATCAGCGCGATCCGGGTCGCATCGACCGCGGGCGTCCAGCTGACCTCGCCGTTGTGGACCACGAAGGCACCCACCGGACGAGCGGTGCGCAGCAGCCCGCCCGTCCTGGTGACGGTGATGATCGTGGTGCCGTCGGCAGTTTCGTACGGCTGTCCATAGGCGAGCGAATCCTCCACTGTCCGTAGTGAATTCAATTGATTTCGAAGCATTGATTCCTCCCCTCGATGCGGCACCGGCGGTGGCGCGGTCCCCTTGGAGTATCGGCGGCACCACCAAATGTGGCAAGGGTGCCCTGCGGCGAGGTGTGGTACGAAGTTGCGGGATTTGGCGGTGAGAGGCGAGTGGGTTGTCGGCGAGGCTTTTGCGGTGGTTGGTGCTGGTAGCGGCCGGGGCGGCGCTGATAACCGTGCCCGGGGCGCAGGTCGATCCGGCATACCGGTTCTATCACCAGCGGCTGCACTGGCATGCCTGCGGTATCGAGGATTTGGACAAGGCCGGGGCCGAATGCGCGGATGTGCTGGTGCCGCTCGACTATCTGCGGCCCTACGATCGCAAGCTGAAGATCGCGATATCCCGGGTCCGGGCCACCGATCCGGATCAACGCCATGGTGTCCTGCTGGCCAATCCCGGTGGTCCCGGCGCATCGGGTCTGGACACCGTGGATCTGCTCGGTGACGTGCTCACCCCACAGGTGCGGGCCCGTTTCGATCTGATCGGTATGGACCCGCGTGGTGTCGGCGACTCCGGGCGCACACCGCGCTGCGGATGGCCGGTCGGCGAAATGATCCATTCCGCGGGTCTGGATTCGCAGGGTTTCGCGCGAGAAACCGCGCTGTCGGCGGCTATGGCCGAGGGGTGTCTCGCCGATGATCCGGTGAAGGTGCGGCAGCTCACCACCCGCAACACCGCTCGCGATATGGATGTCATCCGAGTCGCGCTGGGCGAGCCGAAGCTCAGCTATTACGGCGTTTCCTACGGCACCTACCTCGGTGCGGTATTCACCCAGATGTTTCCGGAACGCAGCGACCGGATGGTGTTCGACAGCGCCATCGATCCGGATCGGTATTGGACGGGTCTCGTCCAGGATTGGGGGCCGTCGGACGAACGGGCGATCGACGAATGGTCGAATTGGGCTGCGGGACAGGATGATACGTATCACTTCGGTTCGACCCCGGCCGAAGTGCGTGCATCGCTGACCGAGCTGCTCGCCGCAGCGGCACGGCAACCGATCGTGATCGACGACTTCCCGATCGACGACCACTGGCTGCCATTTCTATTGCACAACATGGTGACCGATTTCCGGCGCAACCAAGCGCTGGCCGAAACGTTGCGTGAGATCGCCGACGCTGCGGGTGGCCCACCCGTGGCGGCGCGGGCACCACGCCTGCAAATCGTCTTGCAGGCCTTGCGATCCGAGGAGAACTCCGTCCTGGCGCAGATCGCCTGCGGTGATGCCGCCGCACCGGCAGATCCGGCGTGGTACGCGAGCAATATCGAAGCCAGCCGTGCCACGCAGCCGATATTCGGCCCGCTGGCCAACAATATCCAGCCGTGCGCATTCTGGCCCCGGCCTGTCGAACCCTCGACCACCGTGCGGAATTCGGTTCCCGCCCTCATCCTGCAGGCGACCGGTGACGCTCGAACCCCGTATACCCACGGTGTCCGGCTACATCAGCACCTGTCCGAATCCCGCATGGTCACATTGCAGGACGTCCGTATCCACATGACCTTCCGCCCCGACCTGAGCGCCTGCGTCAACAAGGCGATCAATACCTACTACGCCGACGGCGCCCTGCCCGCCGCCGACGTCACCTGCCACGCGGACCAGTAGGAATCAACCGGGCACGACGGCCCACGAGTGGTACCGCGACGCCGCATTCCACAGAATGAAGCTGTTCGTCCCCGCGGCCGCCGCGGCATCGATCTGCGCCTTGACTTCGGCATCCCCGTAGTTCACCCCGAGGCTGAAATCCTGTAGCCACGGAATGACTTTCGCGCCGGTACCTTTGGTCTGCTCGAAGAAGTCGGCCAGCGATCGGAAAATAATGTCGTACGGCTGGGCATTGGGGTTCGCGACACCGTATTCACCGGCATTCCAATGCGACGGGTAGAGCATCGGAGCCACATAGTCGACATTCCGAGCGATCGCCGGAATGTCCTGTGCGATCTCATCCGGGCGCGTCGCCGCGATGCCGAACACGGCGGCACCGAGATTCGCGCCTTTGTCGCGTACCGGATCCCGGCTCTCGTGCAGGAACTCGGCGACGGATTCACTGGGCGTGACGGTCAGCCCCGGAAACTGCATCTGCGACAGCGCACCGTCCGGCCGCCGGACATAGTCGTACATTATTCCGTCGAAGCCGAGTTCGGCCGCCTCGGTCGCGAGATCGATGTTGTACTTGCGGACTTCGGGATTTGCGAAGTTGGTGAAAGCGATGGCACCGTACTTGCTGGCATACGGCTGACCGGAGGGATTCTGGATGACCCAGTCCGGATGTCCTGCGTGCCACGCCCATTCGGCCATGGTCGGATCGCGAAATGCCACGATCCGCCCGACCACCCGCAGATTCATCTCGTGTAATTGCCGCAGTGCGGCGCGCACATCGTAGATATTGGTGGCCGCACCCGCCTGCCGTGCCAGCGGTACCTGCGAGTCGTAGCCGATAACCCCGTCCTCATCCTTGATATCGAGCTGAACGGTGTCGATGCGCCCCTCACGGGCCATATCCAGAATGGGCTCGCGTAAACCCTCGTATGCCCATCCGTACGCCGTGATATGCACGGCCTTGACCCGGGGCATATCGACCGAGGTCGTAATCGCCTGCGTCGCCTTGTTTCCCGCCACATCGACCGCGGTCACCGTACCGCCGACCGGTGCGCGCGGCAGGGTGATCTCGAAGGTGCCGTCCGCGGCGGGTGTGACCGACTGGGTGCCGACGGAGACCTGCACCGCACCGGATTCCTTGCCGCGCAACGTGATCGGCTGACGATACGATCCGGCTCTGCCCGGCTGGATTACCTCGAGTTTCGGCGCCTCGGTATCCACGGTGAAGGTCGCGGTAACCCCCGGACCGGCGCTGAACAGGCCGAGTATGCCCCCGCGCGGAAACTCGGCGGTGAACTTGTGGTCACCATCGGTGAGCGGTCCGGGCCGGTACACCACCGAATCGCCTTCGACCGTGCCGTTCACCGCCGTGCCGTCGAGTTCGAGCCGCATATCGTTCGCGTCGTGGCCGTGGGCGTCCACACGCAATACCAGACCGGCCAGCGTGCCCGCACCGACGACTCCGTCCGGTAATCCGGTCAGCGCCAAACCTGCGGGCTCGGACCGATTGGCGCCGATGATCACGGATGCGATGAGGATTGATAAAACTCCGATAACCGCTATTGCCGCGAGCCGCCATCGCCCGGTGATCGGGACCAATTTGTCCAACGCGCACACCAACTTTCATCCGTCGCTATTGCCTAACTATCTACCTCGGACAGCTCCGTCGGGCGTGGTTATGCCGATTCGCAACCGAGATTCCGTGCGACCGCGTACCGTTCGATCGGTGGTGCGGTGCTCGGCTATCGGAACTCGGGTTGTCCTGTCGGCCTTGATATTCGCAACGGCCACCGCATGTGGTGCAGTGCCTGCTCCGGTACCGGCGGCCATCGAAAAGGTTCCGGTGGCCACATCGACGCCCGATCCGGTTGCGGTGGGAGCCAACGAACTCGGACTCGTCCCCATCCTGATGTACCACCAGGTGACACCGACTCCGGTCGGCGAATACGACCAGACTCCGGAGAAGTTCCGCGCCGAACTCGAGCGGTTGTACCGCGAGAACTATCGACCGGTGACCGTCGCCGATTACATCTCCGGCCATATCGACATCCCGGCGAGCACCCACCCGGTGGTGCTCACCTTCGACGACTCCACCATCACCCAACTTCGGTTCACCGAGGACTCGAAGGTGGCCCCGGACACCGCGATCGGGATTCTCGAGGAGTTCGGCGCGCGCAATCCGGACTTCCGGCCCACCGCGACGTTCTACGTCAACAACGAGCCGTTCGCCGGTGACGCGCGCGCATTGCCTTGGCTGGCCGCTCACGGATACGAAATCGGCGCGCACACCGCGAGCCACGCCAATCTAGGTCGCCTGGACAGCACCGGAGTGCAGCGCGAGTTGGTCGAGAACCTGCGCGCGATCACAGCCGCTGCCCCCGGCCATCGTGTGCGCACGATGGCCTTGCCGCTCGGCATTTTCCCGGTCGATCGCGCACTCGCCACCGCGGGAAGTTGGGACGGCACGCACTACGCGTTCGAGGCCGTGCTGCTGGTCGGCGCCGAACCCGCACCCTCTCCATTCGGCCAGATCGATCCCGCTGGGGTGCCACGCATCCGGTCGGGGAAGGCCGAGGTCGACTTCGCTTCCGCCTACTGGCTCGACCGCCTCGACCAGCATCCGGACCAGCGATACACCTCCGACGGCAATCCGAACAAGATCTCGGCCCCCAGACTTCTTGCCGACGAACTGAATCCGCGCTGGCGCGACCGTTTCAACGCCTATTGAAATACATATAGATTCAAGTATGCCAAGAGTTTGCGGGACCGGTCCCGGAGCGCAGTGGTTGACTCACGGCCACTGATTGCCGACGAGACCGGGGAGCCCGCATGTCACACGATCCGGCCGCGAGCTTTCCGGCCGCGGGTGCGTTCGAAGATCTGTTGCCGTGGTTGGTGCGTCGTGAGCGACGTGCCGATCGAATGTTGCCGATAGTCGGGCTATCCGGTGCCGCCGCCGAGGTCGTCGCGACCTTGACGATGTTCGGCGGTGCGCTCGCCGATGCCGTGTATGTGACGGCCGATGCCGCGGATCCGGCCGAACTCCCGGCCGGTAGCTCGCTCGCCGAGGACACCACACCGGGCCTGACGGAGCTGCGGCGTTTGCTGTACACACTCTGCCGGGGGCTGTCGGCGGATCGCTTCGGGCGGATGCGGCCACTGACGTTCCGGCACTACCGGCTCGTCGAATGGCTGATGGCCAAGAAGCTGACCTCCGACAATGAGCTGCGCGAACTGGAAACCCTGCTGCGCAAGGACTTCGGACGTTGGGGGGAGGAACTACTCGCGCCTGTGGAGTCCATGGTGGGTCCGTTGCAGCGGCTGCTGCTCGGTGTGGTGCGGTTGGTGTTACCGAAAGCGGTATTCCGGGCACGCACGGGTGGCCGGATTCCTGGAGTCGGCCGTGAGTTCCGCTGGCTCATGAACCAGCGCTATCTGGCGCCCGAACAGTCCAGCCAATTCGTCGGATTCGCACATCGCCTCACCGAAAACGCGCGTCGACAGGAGAACTGGCAACAACTCGACAAGCTACTGCTGCATGCCTTCCTGGAGGACCTGCGGGTCGCCTACGGTCGTCGAATATGGCGCATCCGCGCCGCCCGGCGGACAACCTATCCGGTTGTCGTATTGCAGCACGGTGGCACCGAAGTCGGCCGTCGACTGCTGGGGCTGGTCGACGAAATCCGTAACGAAACCGGCATCGATGACCCGCTGCTGCTGGTGTCCGACGTGCGCCCGGTGCCCGACGGCGTCGTGGTCCGGTCGCCGCACCGGGCGATGCGGGCATACCGGAAATGGGAAGAAGAGCTGCCGATCGCTCGGCAGCGGCAGCGACCGCGCGCGTGGTTCCTGGTTTTCGCCGTACCCACGAGCGCCGAACATGACGGCAATGCCGATGGCTTCCAGCGGATCCCGGTACCGCGTCCGCCGTGGTGGGCGAGGCGTGCCCTGCCGGTTTGCGCCGTCGTCATATTGTCGATCGCCGCGACCGGCGCGGCGGTCTGGCAGCCGTGGCGGGCCCCCGCTCAGGCGTGTGGCTCCGGCGCACCGAGCAAGTGGGTGCAGGTGGCGAAGGGTGATGGAGCCGAGTGCCTCGGATACAGCGCCTATGACCCCGATGATCCCGAAAGCAGTGGTCGCGGTTACCTTTTCGCCAAGAATGAGCCCAATGCGCAACGGTTGGTAGAGGTACAGAAGCGCCTGTATCGGCAGAATCGCATCACGGAGCGGCTGGCCGCCCAGCAACCGACTCGGCCGTTCTTCACCCTGGTCTATGTCGGTCAGCTCACCGGGTTGCCGACCGATTACCCCGCGCAGAGTGAGGATCTCGAAGGGCTGGCGCTGGCCCAGTACCACGCCATCAAGTCTGTGGGACCGATCGAACCGGTAACCTCCGACACGGTTCCGCTCGTCCGCTTCGTCCTGGCCAATAGCGGTCCGCTCACCGCTCAGAGCAAGCGGACTGTCGAGATGCTCGCCCCACTGGTCCGTTCCGAGCCGACCATCGTCGGGGTGATCGGATTCGATCAGAGCCGGACCGCCACCGTCGGCATCGTCAATGCGTTGACGGGATTGGGTTTACCGATGGTCGCGCCCAGCTTGTCGGCGGATGAGATGGTGCGTTCATCGCCTTTGTATTTTCAGATTTCTGCTTCGAACCAGATGGTCGCCGATATGGTCCGGCAATACGTGCGGTCGGTACCCAGCCTCGCGGGGCGCGGTCTGCGGATCTACCACCGGCCCGACAGTTCCGATCTCTACACCGAGAATATGGCCGCGGATCTGCATGTTCTCGGTGCGGACGGACATCCCGTCTGGGATGGGTCCTGGGATCGCCAGGATGCCTTTAGCCGGACCGATGGTGTGGACGCCTGCGATGAGGTGATGTTCTTCGCCGGTCGGGATTGGGAATTTCCGGACTTTCTGCAGAGCCTGAACAAGTCCTGTGGTGACCAACGGGTCGTGCTGATCGCCGACGATTCCGCGAACCGATTCATGGCCAGCGCCGAGCGCCGGAAGGCGGCCAACAGTGCTCGGCCGCTGATCTACGTTGCCAAGTCCGGCCTCGTGACCTGCGCGAACAAAGGCCAGGGCATCCGCAGCCGCGTCGAGTTCTACAATTTGGCTGTCACCAAGGACCCTGACATTCCGAGTTGGGACGCTTGTGCCGAGTCCGGCGAACCCGCGGCCGAGCGCCGCCAGCTGCATCCATTGGGTGAACAGGTCATCCTGGGTTACGACGCGGTCGGTCTGTTCGCGCGGGCGGTGCAGTCGCTGATTCCGGCGGTCGCCGGCATTTGGACAGAACAGATTCCGATCAGTGCGGCTGCCGTGTGGGCTGCGCTGCGTGACCTGCCGAGGCAGCCGGTGATCGAGTCGAGCAGCGGCGTACTCGACTTCTCGGTCAGCCTCGGCGCGCGGTCCGGCCGGGTGACCGTCGACAAGTGGGTCGGTCTGCTCAGCGTCGACCAGATCTGGGATCCGTCGAATCACGCCGAGCCGGTCATGATTTTCGGCTGCGGCCGAGCCGTAGCCAGCGATCCGGTGCAGTGCCGCCCGGATCCGCTCGGCCGCTGAGGCATTGGATGTAGGGATGATCCGACCAGGCCGTTTCGCCCTGAGCGGCCGTATGTATATTAGCGAGCGCAACTAGTTACGGGTGATCGGCGTGTGGGGGCAGATCGCTTGTGGCGCAGTGTGCCAACTGCTCGACCGGCTCGACTCAGGTTTCGAGACACTTCCACCACGGATAGCCGATCAGAACTAGGGCTCAAATTATGACGAATTCGACCACCCAGGCCCCGGCAAAGACGCCGGACCTGGATGTCGGTGAGGGTACGTCACTGTCGCACCGGCAGATCCTGACCATCCTGTCGGGACTGCTGCTCGGCATGTTCCTCGCCGCGCTGGATCAGAACATCGTGAGCGTCGCGATCGTGCGGATCGCCAACAGCCTGGACGGATTCGACGAACAGGCCTGGGCGACCACGGCATATCTGATCACCGCGACGATCACCACCCCGCTGTACGGCAAACTGGCCGACATCTACGGTCGAAAGCCGTTCTACCTCACCGCGATCGGACTGTTCGTCATCGGTTCGGTGGCCTGCACCTTCGCCACCTCGATGTACGAACTCGCCGGATTCCGCGCCTTCCAGGGGCTGGGTGCGGGTGGGTTGATGTCGTTGGCGTTCACGATCATCGGCGATATCGTTCCCGCCCGGGAGCGGGTGCGCTACCAGGGCTATTTCATGATGGTCTTCGGTACGGCGACCGTGCTCGGGCCGGTGCTCGGCGGTTTCTTCTCGAACTACGACCAGCTCTGGGGTCTCGAGGGTTGGCGCTGGGTGTTCCTGGTCAACGTGCCGATCGGTGTGCTCGCGCTCGGCGTGGTCGCCAAGGTGCTCAATACTCCGCATCAGCGCCAGGATCACCGCATCGACTGGTTCGGCGCGGTCGCGTTGACGACCTGCGTGGTGCCGCTGCTGATCGTCGCCGAACAGGGCCGGGATTGGGGCTGGAGTTCGCAGCGGTCGCTGATCTGCTACGGGATCGGTGCGGGCGGGCTGCTGCTGTTCGTGCTCGTCGAATTCCTGATGAAGGATGCGGCGCTGATTCCCCTGCGGCTGTTCAAGAATTCGACCTTCAGCGTGACCATCGCGGGCGGCTTCATTGTCGGTATCGCGATGTTCGGCGCGATCGTCATGGTGCCGCAGTACTTCCAAGTGGTGCGCGGATATTCGCCGACCAAATCAGGTCTGCTGATGCTCCCGCTGGTGCTCGGGATCATGTTCGGCTCGCAGCTGGCCGGATTGACCACCAAACTGACCGGGCGCTACAAGATCCTGCCGGTGATCGGGACATTCATCATCGCGGTCGGCGCGGCGCTCTACGGCCGCGTGCATTACGACAGTCCGCTATGGCAGCCGCTGGTCTACGGCGGCGTCATCGGATTCGGGCTCGGTTGCTGCATGCAGACCCTGATCATCGCGGCGCAGAATGCCGGTCCGCGTTCGGATATGGGTGTTTCGACCGCTTCGGCGACCTTCTTCCGGCAGATGGGCGGCACCCTCGGTGTCGCGGTATTCCTGACCATCCTGTTCAACCTGTTGCCGCACCGGATCATCGACGCATTCGGTGGTGCGCTGCCCCCCGGCTTCGATGCCGCGCAGTTGAGCACCATGCAGAGCAATACCAGTGGAATCGCCGCGCTGCCCGACGAGCTGAGAGTGCCGATTCTGATCGGGTTCACCGATGCTATGCATGGTGTCTTCTATGCCGCGGCGGGGGTGGCGCTGCTGGCGTGCCTGGTGCTGATGTTCATGAAAGAGATTCCGCTGCAGGACAACCCGGCCCCCGCTGTGGAGCAGGTGACTCTGGAGGCCGAATCCAGCTGGGACGAGGCGCAGGTTTGGGAGGGTGCCGCCGAGGTGCTCTCCGAACCGGAACCGGTGCTGGCGGGTGCGGTCAGCCGAGTCTCGGTGGAGCACGACGGCAATGGTGTCTATGTGGCCGCCGTTGTGCCGCAGTCGCATTCGAGCCTCGAATACGAAGGTTCATCGATCGGCGGCCGGATCGGACGCGAGGACGGCAGACCGGTGCCCGGCACCGTGCTGACCCTGATCGACCAACGGGGACACCAGGTTTCGCGCGCGACCGGGGATGCCGACGGCCGCTACCGGATCGAGGCTCCGACCGCGGGCAACTACGTGTTGATCGCATCGGCGACCGGACATCGGCCGGAGGCGGTCAGCGTGGCCATCGGACAGCGCGCACAGCTGCTCGACCTGACCCTCACCGGCTCCGGCGAATTGTCCGGCGTGGTCCGTTCGGCCGGTCGCGGTACCCCGCTGCCGGGCGCCACCGTGACACTGACCGATATCCACGGTGAGGTGGTCGGGGCGGCGATCACCGCGGGCGACGGCGCGTATGTCTGTCATGGCGTCGTCTCGGGCACCTACACCTTGGTAGCAGTCGCCGAACATATGCGCCCCAGCGCCACCACCCTCACCATCCCCGACAGCGGTCTCCTGCATCACGACATAGATATGGCATCGATGGCAGTGCTGGCCGGATCCGCCTGGGCCGACGGCGACCGAGCCGTCTCGGACATCCAGATCACCGTCCTGGACGCATCCGGCGACCTCACCGCCACCGCCCGCACCGACGCCAACGGCCGCTACCTGGTAACCGACCTCCCCGAAGGCCACTACACCGTAATAGCCCGCGGCTACCCACCCGTCACCACCCGGGTAACAGTCTCCGGCGGCGAAGTAACCCACGACGTCCGCCTCGGCTACGAGCCCGCCGAAGCCCCCGACCCGCGCTGACACAGCTCAGAATTTCGCGCCACCCGTGGACGGCCTCGAAATGTTCGCCCGGATACCCACGGTCTACTCGAGTCGCATGGATGCGTAGGCGAAGGCGTCGGGGGAGTCGTTGTCGCGGATGTCTACGCCGTTGAAGCGGTCGAAGTGGGTGTCGGCGGGGATGGGGTAGTTCTGGTTGCCCTTGTCGGACTTCAGGGTTCCGAGATCTGCGTAGTAGGGCTTGTCGAGTTCGGGCCAGGGGTGGAGTTGTTCGGTGAGCCAGACGTGCAGGTTCGGGGCTTTGGTGAGGTCGAGGTTTTCCAGGCGGAGGAGTTTTGTGCCGTCGAATAGCTCGAGGAGAACGGCTGTTCCGCTCGTGACATGTTGCTGCGGGGCGAAGGCGCCTTTTGCGAGGGTTCGCACCACGTTGGTCGGTGTCGGGTCGTTCAGCGTGCTCTGGTCGTCACCTTTGGCGTCGACGGACCGCTGGCACGACACCAGCGCGACTCCGATGGCGATCAGTGCTGCCACCGCCATCCGCGTCATCGATGTGGACATGACCCTCCTCCCCGGAACCCGCGTCGCGTGACCGGCCCCCTTGCTCTGTTCATTGCCAGGGGTCGCTCTGGCGTTACGGCACCCTCAGTCGACGTGCGGCAACACTTCCGCGGCAATGCGCTCCATTTGAGCGACCTCGTCGAACAGCGGGTTGATCAGGATCATTTCGGCCCCCGCGTCGGCCACCTCGCGTAGGCCCTGGATGCAGTCCTTGGGTGTGCCGTGTACTGCGACCGGCAGCAGGGTTTTTCCGAATTCGCCGTAGAAGTCGGCCAGGGCGGTGGCCATGCGCTGTTCGGCCCGTGCCGGGTTGTCGTCGACCGCGATGTAGACGCGTTTGGCGATGTGGAAATCCGATGGGGCGCCGGAGTTTTCGGCCAGCGTCTCGCGCACGTACCGGACCTGTTCGGCGAATTCGGCCGTCGTGCTCGATCCGGCGCCGAAGAATCCGTTGCCGTGCCGGACCGCCCGTCGCAGTGCCGCGGGTGTGCTGCCGCCGAACCACAGTGGCGGATAAGGCTTCTGGAACGGTTTCGGCTCCATGGTGGCGCCGGTCAGCTGCCAGAACTCGCCGTCGATATCGATACGCGGCTGGGTCCAGAGTGCCTTCATGACGCGCAGGCCCTCGTTGAAGCGGGTCACCAGATTGTCGGCGGGGTCGACGTCGAAGGCGGAGAACATCCGGTTGCGTCCGCCGATCCCGACGCCGATCTCGAGCCGGCCGCGGGTGAGCTGGTCCAGCGTGCTGATGCGTTTGGCGAGGTGCACCGGATTGTGCAGCGGCGTCACGAACACCGCGCATCCGAAGCGCAACCGCTCATTGCATGCGGCGGCGAAGGTCAACAGCTCGATCGGACTCAGATTGGGCGCGGATCCGAGCAGCTGCTCGGTCGTCCATGCGCTCTCGAAGCCGAGCGCCTCGGCTCGATCCAGGTAGGCCCGCAGATTTTCCGGTTGGAATGATCCGTCGGGAATGAGCTGCGGAACCGAAATGGCGTATCGCATCAGCCGAGCCTATCCGGCGCATCGGAGCAGCGGTCCGGAGTCAGCTCGAGCCAGACCTGAACATGCCGGTAACTCGACTGTAACCACCCGCCGAGCCATCGCGATGCGCGCAGGCTAGATTATCCGAAAGCCGTTATCCCAGAGAGGAAATCACCCCCGTGGGGCAGTTCTGCAGAGCCGTTTTCCTGGACGCCGATCACAAGCTGATCGGGTATCTGGAACCCAAGATCCGATTCCTGAAACGCGCCTGGATCGGCGACGACTTCGTCCAGGGTGTGGAGCGCCTCCTGACGGTGCCGACGCGGGTGGTGTGGGCCGGACCTCAGGTGGGCAAGCAGACCAGCCTCTACGACAAGGCCGCCTCCGTCGCCCCGCTGGTCGCGCCGCAGAACGGCTTCATCGGCCGCTACATCCTCAATCATGACAAACGCACCTACGTGGACAAGGCGACGGTCCGGCGCGGTGCGGACCGCCACCGCATCCACCCGCTGCCGATGCTCACCGCGGAAGGCGCGGATTGCGCCGGCGGCGCTGCCGCACTGGTCGGTGCCTGGTCCGGGGATCGCATCTCGATGAGCGCCACCGTGCCCACCGGCTTCGCGCTGCTGAAGTACGACATGGTGGCGAACTAGGTCACGATTTCCGGGCGCTTTCGCGGCACGCGGATGTGTGTGCCGCACTGCGAGACTCGGACGCGTTTCAGAGCCGTGGATCGAAGACCAGCCGAAAACCGGTCAGCTCGTGCTCGTCACCGGAGGCCCAGAACTCCCGTCCCGGTAATTCGTTCTGTGGCAGCCCGGCCTGTTCGGCGATATCGGCGGCCGGTATCCACATGGGCGAGTGTGCCGGATGCCATGGTGTCTGCACCTGCGCCCGATCGCCGAACAACAGGATCACCCGCACCCGCACTGGTTCAGGTTCCATAGTTACATGATGCGCGCTCGCAACGGCTTTGCCGAGGTCGCGTGTATCAATCGAAACGTACTTCCCACCGTTTGATGCCATTGAGCCATCCCGAGCGCAGGTGCTCGGGTTCGGCGATCTGACTCAAATTGGGCATGGCGTCGGCGATGGCATTGAACATCAGATCGATCTCGAGCCGGGCCAGGTTGGCGCCGAGGCAGTAGTGCGTGCCCGCGCCGCCGAATCCGACGTGTGGATTGGGGTCGCGCAGGATATCGAACCTGAACGGATCCTGGAAGGCGTCCTCGTCGAAATTGGCCGAGCTGTAGAACAATCCGACGCGCTGGCCCTTGCGGATCAACTGCCCGCCGAGCTCTACATCGCGCGTCGCGGTGCGCTGGAATACCGAGACGGGGGTGGCCCAGCGCACGATCTCATCCGGCGCGGTGCGCGGCCGCTGCTCCTTGTAGAGCTGCCATTGGTCCGGGTTGTCGACGAGGGCCTTCATGCCGTGGGTGATCGAATTGCGGGTGGTCTCATTGCCCGCCACCGACAGCAGGATCATGAAGGACGCGAACTCGTCCGAACCCAGATGTTCACCGTCGATATCGGCATTGACCAGCTGCGTCACGATATCGTCCGCCGGGCAGGCGCGCCGCTGCTCGGCCATGGTCCAGGCATAGCCGGTCAATTCCAGCTGTGCGGTCGGCGCATCGGTGGCGTACTCCGGATCGTCGGCGCCGATCATCTGATTGGACCAGTGGAACAGCTTCTTGCGATCCTGCTGCGGCACCCCGAGCAGTTCGGCAATGGCCTGCAGCGGCAATTCGCAGGCGACCTGCTCCACGAAATCACCGCTGCCGGACTTCTTGGCGTCGTGCACTATTCGGGCGGCGCGTTCGGTGAGTGCCGCCCGCAGGCCCTCCACCGCGCGCGGGGTGAAGCCCTTGGACACGATGCGCCGATTCTTGGTGTGGGCGGGCGGGTCCATATTGAGCAGAATCAGCCGCTGCATATCGATCTGTTCGCGGGTGATGGTGGACTGGTATCGGATGATCGCGCTGTTCGCGGTGGAGGAGAAGATCTCCGGATGTTTCGAGATCTCTTTGATGTGTTCGAGTTTTGTGACCGCCCAGTAGCCGCCGTCATCGAAGCCGCTGGAGCGGTCGGGCTGGGCGCACCACCAGACCGGTGCGGTTCGGCGCAGCTCCGCGAATTCCGCGGTGGGTCTGCGTTTCGCCCACAGGTCCGGGTCGGTGAAATCGAATCCGGCGGGAATCGACGGCGTGGCCATGGCCACCTCCCAGAGCTGGAACACGTTCTACACACGATTGAAGCACAGTGTGCCGCGCCGAAGTGGTGAAATGCGTCAGTGCTCGAGCTTGCGTAAGAGCTGATTCAGCGAGCGCAGGTCGTCGGGGGAGAGGGCGGCGACGGCGGCCGGAGCGGGGTCGGGGGTGGCCATGGCCTGTGCGAGTACGGCGCGACCGGCGTAGGTGATGGAGACCTGTTTGCGGCGGCGGTTGGTCGGGTCGATCTCGCGCACGACGAGGCCGAGTTCGTCGAGATTATTGACCGCGACCGTGGTCGCGGGCGCATCCATGCCGGTCGCCTGCGCGATCTGGTTGAGCGTGAGCGGGCCGGGACGCAGGCGGCGCAGAATGCGAATTCGACTGAACGGCAAGCCGGTTCGCTCGGTGACCGCCCGCTTCCACGAGTCACGGGTATCCATCACCAGGTTGGTGAGCTGGGCCCACACCTCGTCGGCGGTGGGTACGTCATCCGGCATGTGCGGGGACCTTCTCTTCTAATATCGGGGCGACGCGATCGCGGGACCGCGCGGCCCAGCGGGTGTTCGCGACTATGCCGAGTATGGCGATTCCGGCGGTGAAAACCGCAATCAGCCACCACAGACCGGCGCCGGTCAGCGCGCCGCACAGCGCCACACCCATGCTCACGCCCACTTGCCTGCTGGTCGAGGCGACCGCCGCCGCGGCGCCCGCGCGATCCAGTGGCATCCCGCTGACCGCCGCCGTCGTGATCGGTGCATTGACCATGCCGAATCCGATTCCGAAGATCGCGAAGACGAGGAGCAGGTGCCAGACCGGAGTTGCCACATCGAGTCGAGTGAGCAGCACGGCGGCGATGGTCATCGCGACACCCGCCGCGAGCAGTGAGGGTTTGGTTCCGTAGCGCCCGACCAGACGCCCGGACAGCGGCGAGAAGATGAGCGTCGCGACCGCCATGGCCAGATATAGCGCCCCGGTGTGCACCGCCGAATAACCGCGCAGCTCTTGCAGATACAGCGAGCAGGTGAACAGGAATGCGCCGAGCGCCGCGAAGGCGAAGATCGCGGTGACCGTCGCCGACGCGAACGGCACACTGCGGAAGAAGCGCAGATCGATGAACGGATCCGAGCGCCGCGATTCCTGCCACAGGAAGGCCGCGAGGGCGACGGCCGACACCACGAAGACCACCGGCAACCGCTCGATCAAACCGAATACCACCGTGAACAGAAACGCGATCGCCAGCAATTGTCCGATCGGATCGAGTCCGCGCACCGTGGCCGACTTCGATTCCGGCACAAATAGAGTCGTCAAGACCAGCGTGAGCGCGCAGATCGGCAGATTGATCCAGAACACCGACTGCCACCCCAGCGCATCGATCAGCACGCCGCCGACCATCGGCCCCAGGGCCATCGAAATGCCGACGACCGCACCCCAAATGCCAACCGCGCGAGCACGTTCCACCTTCCCGGTGAAGACCTGCGTAATGATCGACATCGCAACCGGATTCAGCATCGACCCGCCGATGGCCTGCAAAAACCTTGCCCCGATGAGGGTTTCGATATTCGGCGCGAGGCTGCAGGCCAGCGACCCGAGTGCGAAGACCGTCAACCCGATCCGGAACACCCGCCGCCGCCCGAACCGATCCGCAGTCGCACCGGCGAGCATCAGCAGACTCGCGAGCGTGAGCGTGTAGATATCGATGATCCACTGCAGCCGACCCAGCGGCGCATCCAGATCCGCTCGAATCGCAGGCACTGCGACATTCACGATCGTCGAATCCATCGACACGATCAGCAGACTCAGGCAACACGTCGCCAACACCACCAACTTGCGGCGCGGCGTCAGCTCTTCAACAGTTGTATTCACACAATGATTGTGTAATCACAACTGTTCCGAATGCAAGGGCAGTCCCAGGATGTGAGCTGTGCAACATACGGCTGATGTTTCAGTCGCCGGTGTGCGCCGGGATGCCGAGAACGGTGAGGAAGGCGGTCGACGCGGGCGTGCGGCCTGCACGGCTCCAGATGACGTACTCGACACGGGCCGGTGCGTCGGTGACCTGGACGGTGACAACGCCCGTGAGCTGGGGCGCGTAGGCGGCGGGGAGCATGGCCACGGCTAAGCCCGGCCCGACGAGTCGGGCGATGTAGTCGGCGCTGGTCACTTCGAAGGCGACGTCACGGTCGAGACCGGCGGCCGCGAAAGCCTGGTCGGATTGGATTCGCCCGGCTGTCCCGGCTGGGAGGTCCACGAAAACCTCGGATGAAAGTCTGCGCAGGTCGACCAGTGTTTCGGCGGCGAGGGGATGATCCGGGGCGACCACGGCGACGAGTCGATCACGGGCGAGTTCGTGAACGGCGACGCCCTGGGGTCGCGCCGTGGTCGGCAGGCCGAGGAAGGCTACGTCGATGGCGCCCTCCCTGACCTGTTCGATGAGATCATCGCTCGCGCCCACCCGCAGGTCGATGCGCACCTGCGGGTACTGCCGACGGAAATCGCACAGCGCACCCGGGATATCGACCGCGGCGACGGTCGGGATCAGGCCGACGGCGAGCCGCCCCCGTATCTCACCGATTGCCGCGGCGACCTCGGCGGCTGCACGCTCGGCCGCGTCGAGACACTGACGGGCGCCGGGGAGGAACGCCGCACCGGCCGGTGTCAGCCGCACCCGGCGGCTGGTGCGCTCGAAAAGTCGCGCGCCGAGTTCGCGTTCCAGGCGCGCGATCTGGTGACTGAGAGCGGACTGGACTACCAGACATCGTTCGGCGGCCCTGGTGAAGCTATTCGTCTCGGCGACCGCGACGACGTAGCGCATCTGCTGGAGCTCCATGGGATCAATCTTGAATCGAGATTGATCCAGTGACAAACATGTGTTGGACTCATTGATCGCGGCCGGGTGAGACTGCGAGTGTGAAAAGTTCAGTAGCACAGCGGGTTTCCGGTGCTTCGAAGGGAAACCTGCCTCGCGCCGCACTGACGGCGCTCGCGCCTTTGGCGTGGGGCACGACCTATGTCGTCACCACCGAACTTCTCCCGCAGGGACATCCACTCTTCGCAGGACTCTTCCGTGCGCTGCCCGCCGGTCTGATCGCGTTGGCGGTCACCCGGACGGTGCCGCGCGTGACCTGGTGGGGGAAGGCAGCGGTACTCGGTGTACTGAATATCGGGCTGTTCTTTCCGCTGCTGTTCGTCGCGGCCGAACGCCTGCCCGGCGGCGTTGCCGCGACTTTGGCCGCAGCTCAGCCGCTCATCGTGGCGATCCTGGCCGTGACAGTTCTACACGAGCGCCCATCGTCATGGCGGATCGGCTGGGGTGCGATAGGGGTGGTCGGCGTCGGCCTGGTGGTGATCGGGCCGAATGCGGCACTCGACGGCATCGGGATCGTCGCGGGTCTGGCCTGCGCGGCCACGATGGCGCTCGGCGTGACGCTCACCAAACGCTGGGGACGGCCCGCCGAGGTGAGTCCCACCGCATTCGCCGGTTGGCAACTCACCGCGGGTGGTCTGTTCCTGGTGCCCGTCACCTTCGTCTTCGAGGGCGGACCTCCCGCGATCGACTCGCACGCCGCCATCGGCTACCTCTGGCTGGGTCTGATCGGCGGCCTGATCGCCTATGTCCTGTGGTTCCGCGGCATCACCACATTGCCCGTCAACTCCGTCTCGATTCTCTCCTTGCTCTCGCCGCTGGTGGCCGCCGTGCTCGGTGCCATTCTGCTCGGCCAGACACTCGGCCCGATCCAACTCGTGGGGTTCGGGCTCTCGCTCGCCGCCATAGTCGCGGCACAACTTCCCGTTCCGACCCTGGAAAGGACAGCTCGGTGAAGATTGCCATCGTCGGAGCCGCAGGCATGGTCGGTTCGCGCGTCGTAGACGAAGCCGCGAGCCGATGCCGATGGCGCCTCCCGAATCTCGGCCGAAGACCTCGCCGTGCAATCCTCGACGAACTCGAAATCCCATGCGATGACCAACATTTCACCGTCGGTTACTGAGATGAGCCGAATCCTCGGTCTCGCCGCCACGCTCGCCTGCCTCGGTGTCGCCGCGCTGCTGCCCGCGGATCGGGCGGCGGCGGATGGTGCATTCCGCACTGCGATCGACCTGCCCGCCGGATTCCGGCCGGAGGGTATTGCGATCGGGGCGCTGCCGGTGGCCTACCTCGGCTCGCAGGCAGACGGCTCCATCTACCGCATCGGTCTGATGACCGGGGAGGGCGCCATCCTGAGCCCTGGCCCGGGTACACCGTCGCTCGGGCTCCAGCTCGACCACCGCGGTCGGCTGTTCGTCGCCGGTGGCAATGCCGGGGATGCGCGTGTCGTGGACACCCGGACCGGTGCCGTGTCGGCGAGCTACCGGCTCGGCACGCCGCCGGACACATTCGTCAACGATGTGGTGCTCACCTCCACGGGCGCATGGTTCACCGATTCGCGCGCCGGTGCTGTATCACCTGCCGGTCGGGCGCGACGGTGCGTTGCCACCGCCCGAAGCAGTGGTGCGTCTCCCGCTGACCGGCGACATCGCTTATGTGCCAGGAGCTTTCAACGCCAACGGAATCGTGCGCACCCCCGACGGCACCGGGCTGATCATCGTGCAGTCGGTGACCGGCCGACTGTTCCGTGTCGACCCGGCGACGGGCACGACGCGCAGGATCGACATCGGCACCGAGACTGTGCCCGACAGTGACGGTCTGCTCTTGCACGCCAGCACCCTGTTCGTAGTCCAGAACCGGCGCAACATGATCGCCGTGATCGCGCTCGACGCGGCGGGCGCGACCGGCACGGTCGAGCGGCGCCTGACCGATCCGCGCTTCGACACACCGACAACCATCGCCGCGTTCGGTAATCGCCTGTACCTGCCGAACGCTCGCCTCACCACACCACGGTCACCGACCACGCCATACAACGTCGTCGCGGTCGACCGACCTCTTTAGTGCCCCCACCCGGTACGACGAAATCTGCGACGGGTATCGGCGACCGGCACCGCCGGTCGCCGATACCCGTCACGTCAGGCCGGTGATATGCCGTCCGGGTCGAGATGCCGGGCGAAGAAACGGACCGCACTGTCGACTTCGAACCGGGGTACCCCGGCGTGTCCGCCCGCATTGGCGTGCAATGTCTTTTCCTTCGAACCGAAGGCGTCGAACAGAGTGAGCCCGGATCGGCGATCGACGAGTTCGTCGTCCCACTGGAGCAGGAATTCGATCGGGACGGTGATCCGCCCCGCCGCCTCGGTCAGGGTTTCGTGCCCGAGGCAACCGAAGACCGCGGCGCTGATCCTGGGTTCGACCGCCGTCAACGGCACGCCGATCCCGGTGCCCTGCATGATGCCCCAGAAGCCGATCGGCGCTTCGGTGCCGATGTCCGGCAGTTTCTGGAGAGCGTCGATGGTCGCCTGCCATTCCGGTACGGCACGTGTCGCCAGGTCGAGGTGGATCCCGACGACGATCGGGCCGATGGGTTCGCCCGCCGCCTGCGCCTGCCGTAAAGCTGCTACCTGCCGTTCGTCGGTCGCCGTACGGGGCCGGTCGCCGTGTCCAGGGGCGTCGAGGGCGGCGACATGGAAACCGCAGGCGGTCACGAAGCGGTGGGCACGGCCCAGGACTCCGGGTGCTCTCTTGTGCTGGCCGCCGCCGTGCGCCATCAGGATCAAGGGTGCACCCGCCGCCCCGGACTCGGGTGACCAGAGCACGCCGCGGACCTCACCGAGAATGAAGTCGCGTTCGATGACACCGTTCGACGATGTCTGCGAGGTGAAATGCATTGGTTGTTGCCTTTCGGGATTGCCTTATGGCGGCACTCCCGGCGACACCTACCTCAATCGCCCGACCGTGAACCCGAAGGGGAGCACCCACATGGATACAGCGTTCATGGGTCTCACCTCCTCGCGCGATGTCACGGCCTCCGGCACGCTACCAGCCGGATGCCGTCGCGCCCAACCATTTTCCCATCGGTGACTCGGACCGATCAGGAATCGCGAAGCAGCAGGCCGGAGCGTGCATCGATCTCGGCTCGCGGCCCTGAGCGGACTACGCGACGAGGGCGAGACGCGCTCCCGCGACCCCTCCGGCGCGCGTCATCAGACGGCCGATGGCCTCGGCGACCTTCTTCGGCTGCTCCAGGATCACCGAGTGCCCGGCGCCGTCGACCAGGACGAAATCCGAGTACTCGACGGCGGCGGCCATCGCGACGGAATGCGACGGCGGCGTCATCAGGTCGGCACTACCGCACAGCACCAACGTCGGGACCTTCGACAGGACCGCGAGGGCGTCGGTCTGGTCGAAGACCATGAAGGCGCTCAGGAAGCTCGCCATCGTCACGATCGGTGTCTCGTTGTGCATCGCGTTGGCGAGGGCTAGCACCCGCGAGCTCACCCTGCGATTGCCGAATTCGGCGGTGTGGATGATCGGGGCGAAGACCTTGCACGCCACGAGCTTCGCGTGGTGCATCAGGCCCGGAGCGCGTCGGACGGCCGCCTGGAACGCGGATACGGCCGGGTTGCGCAGTAGACGGCCGAAACCGGCGTCGGCGATGCCACTCGCGGCGGTCGCGATGAGGGCGACGCCGGTGATGCGCGTGCCGATCTCGTGTGGATTCTGGCTGACGTAGCTGAGCACCGTCATGCCGCCCATCGAGTGACCGACCAGGACGACCGGCCCGGTGGGGGCGACGGCGTCGATCACGTCGCGCAGGTCGTTGCCGAGTTGCTCGAGGTGGTAGGTCCGCCGGGAGGCCGCGGCGGAATCGCCGTGGCCGCGGTGGTCGTAGCAGACGATCCGGGCGCCGGGGTACTGGCGCACCAGCGCGTGGCGGACGTAGGTCCACGACGCGGTGCGCAGGCAGTGTCCGTGCAGCAGGACGACGGTGAGGTCGGCGTCTCGTGGGCCGTATTCACGAACCGCGAGTTCGACGCCGTCCGCGGTCGAGACCGTGGCACGACGTTCCGCCGAGGTGGCGATGGTGCTGGTGATCGACATCGGGGGCTCCGGTTCGGTTGCGGTGACTTGATTAACTGTCCGCCGCATCGCCTGCCGATATCAGGTCCCCGAGTGCTGAGCTCGCGCCCCCAAGGTGGACCGGATCACCACCAAGGTGTCACCGGTCGGCGCGCCACCGCGCTGTCGCCCGTCCGATCTCGGTTGCCGGAGGCTCGTGGTAGAGCCATTCCCTGGCGATGCGGTGCCAGTTGTTGGTGGTCTCCAATTGGCCCAATACAGCTAAGGTGAACAGCTCCGCGCGCCGTGAGAAGACATGTTCCGGTGGAAGCCGCTGCCGATGCATACCGCGGAACTCGGCGGCTCTCGGATCGACCGCGAGAATCACTGCGCCGGTGGCGAGTTCGGGTGTGACCGTGATTTCCTCATCGGTCAGATGCCAGCCCGACGCGGCCCACACATATTCCAGGCATTCCGCCGCCGTGACGTCCGATTCCGGGTCGATGATGCCACGGCCGACCCACGCGTCGTGCAGGTCCTGGGCCCGATTTTCGCCCGCGGCTCGCAGGCACGCGCGCTCGAATTCGACATCCACCGGAGCCATATTGTTGTAGAGCCCGAAATCCACGAAGCCGACGCGACCATCCGCGGCGAGCAGGATATTGCCCGGGTGCGGGCCACCACTGAATTCGAAATCAGAAAACAGGGAGCTGACATAAAAGCGATAGATCAGCTCGCCGATCTCGTCGCGTTCGGCCGCAGGCAGGTTCTTGATCTGCGGAAACGGCTTCCCATCGACGAACTCCGTCACCAGAACGTGGTGTCCGCAGAGTTCCTCGACGCTGTCGGGGACCGTGATGAACGGATGGTCCCGGTAGCGAGCGGCGACTCGATGCTGTGTCTGTGCCTCGCGCAGGTAATCGAGTTCGCTGCCGATATTGCGGGCGATTTCGTCGAGCACATCGGTATCCGCGGCACTCGGCAGAATGGATTTCCAGAGTCTGCTGATCATCGCCAGATTGCGCATGTCCGCTTCGACGGCCTCGTCCACACCCGGATATTTGACCTTCACCGCGACGGTGCGTCCATCGTGCAATTTCGCGCGGTATACCTGGCCGATCGAGGCCGCGGCGATCGCGGACTCGTCGAAGTCGGCGAAGGCCCGCGCCAATGGCCCGAGCTCGTCCTCGATCACCTGCCGCATTGCCGGAAACGGAAACGCGGGCGCTTGATCGCGGAGCTCGGCGAGTTTGTCGCGGAACATCTCGCGATGCGATTCCGGCAGCAGATCGACATCGAGCACCGACAGCATCTGCCCGAGTTTCATGGCCGCGCCCTTCATGGCGCCCAGCACGGTGACCAGTTGCTGTGCGGTGCGCAGCGTGGACCGTTCGGCCAGCAGCCGCCGGGCCTGTTCCGTGCGCCCGATCATCGACAGGCGGGTGCCGACTTCACGGATGGCCTGTCCCGCAACCAATCGGCCCACCTCGCCGCCCCGCGCGAGACGACTCCTCGGTACCCGACCGACCACCATCGCACCTCCATCGGCCTTGTCGCTCCACCACATTCCACCTCATCGCGGTGTCATCGGATCGGGAATTGTGGCATGAAAACTGTTGCCGCCATTAAACTGAGCGACGCTCATCTTCTCAGGACAAGTTTGGCAGGAGAGGTGCGATGCCGCCGAAAGCCGTTGGGCAGCGCCGTCGCCCGACGCAGGAACGCGCCAGGGCGACCCGAGAACACATACTCGACACCGCCGCAGAGCTTTTCGGGGAGCGCGGTATCGCCGACACCTCGACGAACC
Source organism: Nocardia pseudovaccinii (assembly GCF_050942345.1). Taxonomy (NCBI): domain Bacteria; kingdom Bacillati; phylum Actinomycetota; class Actinomycetes; order Mycobacteriales; family Nocardiaceae; genus Nocardia; species Nocardia pseudovaccinii. The sequence continues at coordinate 6,149,715 of NZ_CP192074.1, read as the reverse complement.
GGATCGCGGCTGAGGCCGGGGTGAGCATCGGCACCGTCTATCGGTACTTCGCCGACCGCTCGGTCATCGTCGAAGAACTGCTCAGACGGCTGCTCGAAAACGTCGAAAGGCGCTTTACCGAGCGGGTATTCGGGCTGTCGGACAAGCCGATGCTGGAAATGATCACCGGCATCCTGGAAGTCATCACCGACGAACTGGTGGCCAACGCCCGGTTGGTGCGCGCGCTGGTGGGCGGAGTGCAGTTCTACAGCAGCGGTATTCCCGAATTCGAGCCCCGGCTGCGGCTGCTGGTCAAGCTGCTGCTGATCCAGTTGCTCGGCCCCGGTGACGATCACGAGTACGACGTGATGACCTTCGTGCTGATCAACACCGGTTTTGCCGTGGTGCTCCGCGCATCGGCGCTCGACGTCGACAGCCGGGAGCGCAAAGAGGCGATCGAGATGACCGCGCGGATGATCACGGCGATGGCCGAGGCCGAAATCAAGGCCAGGACGGCCTGAGGTCGCGGCTTCAAAAGTGAGCACCTCCCCATCTATAGGTAGGTGACCGCTCCGCAGCGTCGCTCGGAAATCAGCATTATGCCTGGTAGTCGACTGTGTTTGCGGCCGTTGCGGCTTGTTCAAAGAGGAGTAGAAGGTGAGCTACCGCTCGGTTTAACGTCTTCTGACACAGCAGACAGCCGGTAGGAGGTCATACGTGACGATCGAGAGTCTCGTCCGGCCCGAACGCAATGGGCTGGATCGGCCGATTACGCCGTCCGCGCGCGATATCGACAGGTTGACCCGCGAGGTGATGGCACATCTCGCGGCGTCGGATGAACAGTGCGGCGCTCTGCCGGGACAGACGCTGGTTCGCGATGTGAATGCCGTGGTCCGGATCTGCCTGGGATGGCTGATCCAGTGCGTGAACGGTCATGCGCTGCCGACGAGCACCGACCGGCTCGCGATCGCGGCCGTCGGATGTACCCGCGAAGGGATCCCTGTCGATACCGTTCTGCATGCGGTTCACGAGGGCTTCAAAGTGGGAATGGATCTGATATTCGCTCGTTCGGGTCCGGCGGATATCCTCGGCGTCGTCAGGGGCATCGCCACGGTGCTGGAGCTGTCGAAACTGATCACCACCACCGTCAGCAAGGCTTACGTGCTCGAGCACAAGGCCGTTGCCGCCGAGCATCAGACCGCGGCGCACAGCCTGACCTCGGCGTTGCTCGCCGGTCATCTCGATTCCGCGGCGGTGCGGGAAAGCGGTTTACCGATCGCCGACGAGTACTCGGTGCTCGCCGTAGCGATTCCGGCACATCCGGATGAGAGCCATCCGCAACTCGACGGGCAAGTCGTCGCGCGCCGTAAGCTCCGCCGCCTCCAAGCCGCACTCGCGACCATATTCGGAGGAACGGCGCTGTCGCTGTTATCCGTCGACGGCGGAACGATTCTCGTCCCGTCCACCGTGCGGACCGATCCCGAACTCGACGAACTGGTGCAACGGATGTCCTCGGCCACGCAGGTGCCGCTCACCGTCGCCGTTGTCACCGCCCGCCCCGACGAGGTGCCCACCGCCGCGCGCCATGCCCACGAACTCCTCGACACCGTGCAACAGCTCGAATTGGAGCCCGGCGCATACAGATTCACCGAACTGGCGCTGCAATACCAACTGACCCGTCCCGGGCTGGGCCGCGACGCCCTCGTCGACCGGCTCACCCCACTGCGCGAACACCCGGACCTGTTGGAAACCCTCCAGACCTACATCGATACCGGCCTGAGTCGAACACGCGCCGCTCGCAAACTGTGCGTCCACCCGAACACCGTCGACTACCGACTCCGCCGAATAGCCCAGCTCACCGGCTTCGACCCCACCGAACCCAGCGGACTGTGGTACCTCCGCTCCGCCCTCATCGCCCGCAAGGGCCGCACCGCATACGGCCCGACACCCCCCACCGCCTGTTAGCCTTCGGCCTATGAAGGTGGGGCGATTTCAGTCATGTCCGTGATATCGCCTTCACGGACTTCCGGCCGGTGCGCTCTCCGGTGATGATGTCGCATGTGTGGCAAGAAGTTTCCGCGCCGGAGGGCGATCGGCGGTCTCGGGGAATCATGCCGTGTGATCCGCAGGGGAGAGGGACGGCTTCGTAGCGTTCGCCGTCGAGACGTGCGCTTGTCGAGCGGATCCACGTCGGGACAGTAGCGATTGCAGCACGACGAGCCCACCCGCGACGAGCACGAGCAGGCCGATCACCCGGAATCCGCTGTCTGCACCCGAAATGAACGCTGCGACAACGTCATCGGTGCGGTCGGAGATGGCGAGTGCCTGGGCTACGGTGTGCGGATCGTGGTCGGCGCGGATCTCCGACGGTAGTGCGGCGACGAATCGTGCGGTGAGCACCGTGCCGATCACCGCGACGCCGAGGGCGCTGCCGAATTCGCGTGTGGTGGATTGCAATCCGGCCGCGACCCCGGCCTGCTCCGGCGGCAGCGCTCCGGCGATCGCACCGGACAATGTCGGAAGGGCCAGCGCCACACCGATTCCCATTACGACGAGCCACGCGGCGTATTCGACATAGGGGGTCTGCACGCCGCTCGTGGACAGTCCGAGCAGTCCGCCGCCGACGAATACGAATGCGAGCGCGGTGGTGGCGTCGAGCCCGATCCGCTGTGACAGTCGTCCGACATGCTTCGCGCCGAGGATGATCGGGACGGTGAGCGGGATGATCCCGAGACCGGTTTGCAGTACACCGAATCCCTTGCCGTACTGAAGGAACGACGCGTTGACGTAGAACAGCGCGAACATGCCGAAGAAGACCGCCGTCATGCCGAGGCAGGCACTGCGCAGGGCCGGGAGGCGGAACAACCGCGGATCCAACAGCGGGTGTTCGACTTTCAGCTCGACAATCGTCCATGCGGTGAACAACACTGCGGCACAGGTGAATCCGGACATGACGATCGCACTGTCCCAGCCCGCCTCTGGCCCTTGGACTATGCCGAGCAGCAGAGCGACCGACGCACCGACGAGCAATATCGCGCCGAGCGGGTCGAGCCGTCGGTCATGGCGCGGCGACACCGGCGCGATCCGCCCCACCAGAGCAGCGAGCATCGGCGCGATCGGCACGACACCGGCGAACAGCCAACGCCACGAACCCCCCGAAAGGATCGCCCCGCCACCGACATTGCCGACGACTCCACCGATACCCGTCATCGATGCCCAAACCGCGATAGTCGCGCTCTTGCGCTCAGCGGGAACAGCGTGCAGCAGGACGGCGAGCGTATTGGGCAGTACAGCAGCGGCGCCGACTCCGGTGACCGCCCGACCGGCGAGCAGGAACGCCACGTTCGGTGCCGCTGCCGACATCAGCGCGCCTACCGCGAACAGCCCCAGCCCGAATAGCAGAATCCCCTTGCGCCCGAGGCGATCTCCCGCCGCCCCGCCGGGGATCACCAGACAGGCGAAGACGATCACATAGGTGTCGACGATCCAGACCAGGGCCGATGCGGATGGACGCAGTGCGCTGGCGGCGAGCAACGGGACGGCGAGATTGATCGCGGCGACCATGCCGACGACGAGCACGACGCAGGCACAGATGACCGCGAGCAGGCCGCGCTGCGAGGCCGGACGGGTCGGCACATCCGGAGCGTGATTCAGGAGATTGAATTGCATGGTCACGACGTTATGGACGTGGGTAGTCTCCGTGCCACGCAACTTCCATAACTAACTATTGCGTACAATGCAATTGTGCCAGAGCAGCTCGATCTGAACCTCCTGCGCGTATTCGATGCCCTGCTCCAGGACGGCAGCGTCACGGCGGCGTCCGAGCGCCTGCATCTGTCCATCCCGGCCACCAGCCGCGCCTTGGGCCGGTTACGGCGGGCGATGGGCGATCCGATCCTGGTGCGTGCCGGTCGTGGGATGGCTCCGACACCGTTCGCGCTGCGCACCGCACCGCGGGTACGGTCCCTGCTGGACGAAGCGTCGGCACTGATCAGCGCCGATCGCGCGGTCACGGTCGCAGAATTGCAGCGCACCTTCACAATTCGCATCAACGACGGTGTGGCCTCGACCCTGGCGGCGGTGGCGGTCGATGCCACGGCCGCGGTCGCTCCCGGCGTGACGCTGCGCTTCGTCGCGGAAGGCAGCGAGAGCATCGAGGCTCTGCGCGACGGCTCGGTCGATCTGGATATCGGCGCGGGCGACGTCGTCGCTCCCGATATGCGGTCAGCTGTGCTGTACCGCGAACGAATAGTGGGCATCGTCCGGGCCGACAGCCCGCTGGGCCGCCGCCCGACATTGCGGCAACTGTGCCGATATCCCCACGTCTCGGCCTCCCGGCGCGGTCGTGCTCGCGGGCCACTCGACGACGCACTCGATGCCGCGGGCTTACAACGCCACGTCGCGGCCGTCGTGCCTACTTCCGCCGTCGCCGCACTCCTGGTCGCGTCGAGTCAGTACGTCGGGCTCGTCCCGCAGCGGCTCGCCGAACAGTACGGCCCGTCCCTCGGTCTTCGCTGGTTTCCGATCCCCGCACACCTCCCGGAAGTCGAAGTGCGATTGCTCTGGCACGCCCGCCTGGACGCCGACCCGGCGCAGCGCTGGCTCCGTGACACCATCCGCGACGCACTCCGTCCACCGCGCGAATCTTCGGATCGCGTCGATTGATCAGTTTCGAAGAAGCCCGGCGTGGGGTCGGCTCCATAGCATTGGAAACGTCCCCAGCGAGACGATCACGGAGGAAAAGACAATGAACCAAGCACAGAAGTCCACCAAGGCAACCACCGCGAAGAGTCGGGCCTCCGTCGGTTTCTCCGAAGAAGAGCGGGCCGCGATGAAGGAGCACGCCCAGGAGTTGAAGACCGCCGCGCGCCGCGGCTCGCGGGCGACCAAGGCGGATGGGGAAGCCGACGTGGTCGCCAAGATCGCCGAGATGGCAGAACCGGATCGCATCATGGCCGAACGGATCCATGCCATCGTCAAGGCCAACGCACCAGCTCTTACGCCGAAACTCTGGTACGGTATGCCCGCGTATGCCATGGGCGGCAAGGTCGTCTGCTTCTTCCAAACCGCCGAGAAATTCAAGTCGCGGTACGCGACGTTCGGCTTCAACGACATCGCGACCCTTGATGAAGGCACCATGTGGCCGACCGCCTTCGCGCTGACGAAGTTGACGGCCGCCGATGAGGAACGGCTCGGCGCGCTCGTGCAGAAGGCGGTCAGCTGAGGCGAGAGCGATTGTCGCGCAAACTATGATGATCTTTCCGATCGGTAGGAGGTGTGCGGGTGGGTACAGCACGGTCTGGAAATCATTGGGGTTGGCTGCGCAAGGCCGGCGCTGTGCTGGCCGCAGCTGTTGTGCTGTCGTCGATCGCAGCGGCGGTTGCCACCGCCACACCGAGATTGCGCACCCCCGCGGGGGGTTACCAGGACCTGTTCGTGCCGTCGAGCATGGGCGCGATCAAGGTCCAGGTGCAGTGGGCGGCCCGGGGCGGGAACGCGGCCCTCTATGTGCTCGACGGTCTCCGCGCGCCCGCCGATCACAGTCAATGGGTCAGCGATACCGACGCGCTGCGCCAATTCGCAGGCGACAACGTCACTTTGGTGTTCCCGGTCGGTGGTCGCTCGAGCTTCTACACCGACTGGTACCGACCCAGTAGTACCAATGGTCAGCAGTCGACGTACAAATGGGAAACCTTCCTCACCGAGGAGTTGCCCGCATACCTGGCGCGGTTCGGCGTTTCGCCGACCAACAACGCGATCGTCGGTGCCTCTATGGGCGGCAATGCCGCACTGACGCTGGCCGGCCACCATCGCGACCAATTCAAGTTCGCCGGATCATTCTCCGGCTTCGTGCACCCGACTTTTCCGCTCTGGAACGAAGCGATGCGCGCTGCCATGTGGGACGAGGGCAACTTCAACGTGGACGATATGTGGGGTCCGGCCGGTGACCCCGCCTGGAGCCGCAACGATGCCACCAACCAGGCGGAATTGCTGCGCGGGCTGCCGGTCTACGTCTCCACCGGCAATGGCCAGCCCGGACCGCTCGACCTGCCGTACGGACTCGGCAACACGGTGAATGCGATGGCCCTCGAAGCGATGACGTTGACGTCGGCCCAGATGCTGCGTGATCGAATGTCGGAACTCGGCATCCCCGCGCGTTTCGACATCATCAACGGAACGCACACCTGGCCCTATTGGCAGCAAGCGCTCGCGGCGGCGCGTCCGATGATCCTCGATGTGCTCGGCGCGCACTGAGTTTCAGGATTGGAAGATCGCCGATGTGACGGGCACATCGGCGATGCTGTAGTACCAGCCGTTCCACGTTTCGGCGACAATCATCTGGATCGCATGACCACGCGCCGGACCGTCGGTGATCAACCACAAGCCATTGCCGTACCCGGTCGCCGGGCTGGTGCTGCCATCCGACCATGTTAACTGCGCCGAGCTGGGCGTACCGGGTGCGTTCCACGGAATGGTCACATCGAACTGTCCGGAGCCGATACCCGGAAGCAACGAGCTGACGCACTCCCGCAGTGTGGCCGTACGCCGGATATTCTGCCCCGCGCTACCTGTGCCGGGCACCAACCGGCCGGTCATCAGACCGCCCTGGCGGCAACCGCCGCTGCCCTCACTCGGCGGGTAGGCCTGCACCTGCGGCGCACCCAGCACCGGCAGGGCACACAGCACCGTCGCTATCAGCACGCTTCGACGAACAGACACCGCACTACCTCCCAACGACGGGACAGCAATCCACGCGGCCGGTCGAGCTGGACGCCGATGAACACGCAACGCGAACCACTGCCGACTCGATCAGCAGTTTAGCGGTCTCCGGCGCATGCTCGATCAGCTTCGAGAGCGGGAATTCGCAGGTCGTCCGGGCTGGTGGCACGGCCCGTTAGTCCAGGACGTAGGGAATCGCCGCGCGCGGATCGTCGCGTTGCGCGAAGAATTCGCCGTAACTGCCGAACCAGTCACGGAATACGTTCTCGAAGGTGAGCTGCGGTAGGTCCTGCTCGTCCACGTACCCGGCCGAGGCCAGTTCCGGAACCATTTCGCCGCTGTCGACGCGCAAGGCGAGGTTCAGTCCGTGCGCCACGAACAGCAGCCATGCTGCGAGGTTCTCGGCAACCCAGGTGATGCTGTGATCCTCCCAGTAGTAGAAGATCCGCCCCCACGCTCCGGTTTCGGGATCGACTTCGGCGCAATAGGTTTCGGCCGCGGAATTCGTATGCAGGATCCGGTAACGCTGCGGAGCCTGCGCGGGGCGAGGCTCGGGATGGGCATTGCGTGGGTGGTCGAATTCGATGGCGTCGTAGTCGTCGAACCAGATCGTCCCGATCTCCTTGGCAATCAGCCGAACATCCGGGGGCACCGGCAGCTGCCAACTGTCCATCACCTTGTCCGCGATGCCGGGGCCCAGCCTGACCCGCCCATCGGATTCCGCAGCCACCGCCTGTAGCCGCGTGACCGCAGCCTGCGCCTGCTCCATTAGGTCGATCAAGTAATCCGCCCCCCACAGTTGGTGAATGGCTTCATTGAACCAGGACGGCTCTGTTTCGCGCATACGCGATGACATCTTCGGCGTAGGCCGATGCATCTCGTTCCGCGAAATGCTTTCGGAGCTGGTCGAATGCGTCGTCGAGTTGTGGTCCCGGTCCGCGATCGGCGAGCAGGACGACGATCGCCTCCCAGGTGCCGCTGTGCGGATCGGGATGGGTGAGCAGTTCGTCCAGGTAGCGGTCCGGTTCCACCAGTCGTAATGCGCGGCGCGCGTAGGCGTGTACGCGCCGGGGCAGTTCGGTGCGGATGGTGTCGATGTCGGTTTGCAGTACGTGCTGGCCGGATTGTTCCGGGTCGAGCCGTAAAGACCACAAGGCGGTCAGTTCGTCGGGCAGGGTTCGGGTATTGATCAGGTCGGGGCCGGTGGCCTCGTCCAGTGGTGTGGTCGGTAATCCCAGCTGTGTGTTGCGCCAGTTGCGGAATTCCCACCAGGCCGTCGGGGTGGCGCTCAACTCCAGGCCGAATCCGAGCACCTGCTGTCCGCTGGTCCACGTGCGGGAAACTCGGGTGCGACCGACGGAGGCGACGCCGCCCGGCTCGACCCGTATCCACCTGGGGTCGGAGCCGTCAAACCCATACGGTTGCAACAGTTTTCCTGTTTCACGCAGCAGGCGGCGCAGTGCCGACTCGGGTCTGACCATGTCCGCAGGTTAACGATGGGCCCCGACAGGTTTGTCGGCAAGGGGCAAAAGGCCGACTTCCACGAGGCGGTTCGGCAGCGTCTGCCCGTGTCGGCCGATCTCCTGAACGGACAGCCACCAAGTCGATGTGAGTAACGTGGCGGCTGAAGACCGCACCATCGGGACGACGCACTACCCGGCGGCGACGGGCGACCGGCAGGGAGGCAGGGGCGATGCGGCACTTCACAATTCATCACCAGGCGCAGTATCCGAGCCGTCGGCCGATTAGATCGCGAGCGGCGTCGCCGTTGCCACCACGGTCCGAATGAGGAAGGCCCGATGCCAGGTCTCTGTTCGCGGAGCCCGGCGCGACATCCACGAGTAAATGCAAGGAGTGGTATGCGCAGCGTTGAACTTCCCAGCCGAGTCATCTTCCTCAACGGAACATCGAGCGCGGGCAAGACCACCTTGGCCCGGGCCGTCCAAGACGAGAGCGACATCCCGTTCGTCTACTGGGGAATCGACACACTGTTCGGCTTGGTGCCGCCGAATTGGGGCGGTGGACGCGGAGGCCCGCTCAGCCGTGACGGATTCTGGTACGACCGCACCGGCTGCGCCACGGATGACCACCCGTTGGTGGTCATCCGTTATGGCCATGTCGGACTGCGGATGCTGCGGTCCGCATGCGCCGCAGCTGCCGAGTTCGCCCATGGCGGTGATCATCTGGTCATCGACGAGATGCTGCTGACCCCGGATCTGCTGCCGATGTGGATGGATGCGCTGGCCGGACTGGACGTCCAGCTGGTCTGCGTCACCTGTCCGCTGGCCGTAGCGGAACAGCGAGAACTGGCTCGCGGCAACGAAATCGGGTTGGCGCGGGGCCACCTCCGCACGGTCCACGACCACGGCTTCGCCTATGACACGATTGTCGACACGACCACGGGAACGCCCGCCCAACTGGCCAGAGCCGTACTGCGACAGCAGAGTACGCAAAATTGCCCCTGACCCGGGGGCGCCCACACGCTGGCTGGCCGCGTCGTGGACAAACCCGGCGCGCACCTGTCGCAGTGGCGAGCACGGCCGAGTAGATCGACTGTGCTGCAACCGGTTTCCTGCCATCCGGTGATCGTGGCTTCGGTCGACGGATCGGCGCGCAGACTTCCGATCTCAGCTCGACCATGCTGGCAAACCATTCCTGAACTCTTCGACCACGAGCACCACGCCGAGAACTACCATCGCCCCTCCGGACAATCTGGTGACGGCTCGCGCCGCGGCCGGGCGGGTCCGGAGCACAGTGCGTGCGCCCGTGCTCACCAGTGTGTAGACGACCGCGCAACTCGCGACGTGAACCAGTCCGAGGACAACGATCTGAGCGGCCAAGGGCCAGGTCGCATCCGAGTCGATGAACTGCGGGAGCAATGCCAGGAACAGCAGCATCAACTTGGGATTCAGCCCACTGATGCCAAGTCCGCTTGCGGCCTGCCGCACCCACGACGCACCGATATCCGCCTCGGCGGCTTCGGGGGTCGGTGCGGGGCCGGTCAGCATGCCGATCCCCAGCCAGAGCAGATACACCGCGCCCGCCGCTGTGAGCACTGTGAGAACGATCGGCGAGCGGGCCACCACCCCGGCCACCCCAGCCGCCACCACCGCGGTCGCCACCAGGTGCCCAGCCAGCAAACCACCCACCGCAGGCGCCACCGTCCGATGACGCAACCCGGCCGCGATCGCGTAGGCCCAGTCCGCCCCCGGTGTGATGACGAACAGGAACGACACCGCCCAGAACGCCGCAGCCGTACCGACCTGCATGTGCTGAATCCTCCGAAGTTCGAGTGCCTAGAGGGAGGCTATGCGCGATCAGCCGAAATGTGCTTCCAAGTTTTGCCTCGAAGACGCCTGTTCGAGGGAGAATTGTCCTCATGGATGGCCTTGACCGAAAGATTCTTGCCGCAGTCCAGGAAGATGGGCGGCTGACCGTCACCGAGCTCGCCAACCGGGTCGGGCTGAGCCTCTCGCCGTGCCATCGCCGTTTGCGCGCTCTGGAACAATCCGGCGCGATCAGCGGCTACCGCGCGCAACTCGACGCCAACGCCCTCGGCTTGACATTCGAGGCGCTCGTATTCGTCACCATGCGCAGCGCCGACCGCGAGACCGTAGCCGCCTTCGAGAACGCCGTCGCAGACATCGCACATGTGCTGCGGGCCCAACGGCTCTTCGGAGACCCCGACTACCTCCTCCACGTCGTCGCCCGCGATCTACCCGCCTTCCAGCAGATCTACGACGACCGACTTGCGACCCTGCCCGGCGTGCAACGCCTCAACTCCACCCTCGTCATGAAGAATGTGGTCGAATACAAGCCACTGCCGTTGTGAGAGTCAGCCGCGAGCCTCTTTCCACAGGCCGTAGAGGGCCAGTACCGGCTTTGCCGCCATCCACTCACCGAACCGATAATCCGCTCCCCGCACCAGACGCGACGCCAGCTCCGGGCGTTGCTGGGCGAGGTATTGTCGCCCCTTCTCGGCGTGCAGGGGAATCGAGACGATCTTGATCCGGTCGCTGTCCTTCAGATATGGGATCGCGAAACTGATGTTTTCCCAGGTGGTCCGGCTCTGATCCTCCAGGACGAGCTCGCCGCTGTATCCGCACGTCTCCGTGGCGTAGCGGGCCATCAGGGCTGCCTCGGATTGCGGACCCGCGCAAGCCCCTCCACAGAGCACGAGGCGACTGCTGACCATGGTCGGGTCGATGGACCGCAGACCGGCTCGCACGCGCCACCGGTTCATGACGTTCGCGCGTGTGCCCGCGTTGCGGTAGCCGAGGACCACGATGGCCTCGGAGGCGCCCGTGACCGATCCCACGAGCCGGTGCGAAGCGCGCCAGTTCTCCCACTCGCCCCACAGCAGCACGAGCACGAGACCGGTAACCGAAAGCCAAGTCCGTTTCCGCACGAATTCAGCCAAGCACAAGCTCCTCGAAAAGCCGGTTCGCGACATGGCTTTTCACCGGTATCTCTTGCTGCATCCCCGAGGCAGGTCGCCGACGATCAACGTCGCAATTCACCGGCGTAGCGACCAGGACAGGTTGCCGGGAACCTGCGGTGCAGCCGGTCGATGAATCGCTGTATGGCACGCAGTTCAACCACTAATTCTTCGCGGGATGCCGGGCGCAGGCGGTGGGTGTGTCCGAGTTCACGGGTCAGCGTCTCGGCCCGATTCGTCAGTATTTCCAAGAAGACCTGTGCTTGGGCAAGGTCGGGATCTTCGTGCATCTATGAGGCCGTCCTGTGGGCGTCGCATGGTTCCAGGTGCGTCCCGGCGGTCGCGGCCCTCGACAGCGTGGGAATCGGACTGATGCTATCCCGCTACAACACACTCCGTGATGACTTCGTACCCGTTGATCGTGAGTCTTTATCCAGCCGATGGGAATTCGTGAGGATGCCACCTGTGAAATGGGTATGTGAGTGCGACGTTCCCGGGGGCACTTCGCACTCACATACAGGCGAGGTTCAGCGGCACATCTCCACGGCGTCGGCCTTGTTGTCCGCGCTGGATGGCAGGGTGCCCCGAGCGTTGTCCGCGACGGAGGCGAGCAGCTGCCAGCGCTCGCCCGTCCAGTTGTACACCGCCACGGTTACGCCGGTGCGGTTCCAGTACGAGGTCAAACGGTCGCCGACACCGCCGTTGCCGATGTCGTGCAGAAAACAGCCCGCGTCGTACTGAAAGAGCATGCTGCCCGTGCCATTGGCGCCGTCCCAGCCGCAGAACATTCCGCCCGGGCAGTCGTAGCTCGGTGACGCGGATGCCGGGGCGGCCGAGATCATCGTGCCACCCGCGACTGTGCCGAGTGTCAGCACGGCCGCGGCGATCGGGACCAGACGGCGAACGGCGTTGGCGCGGTTGCTTTTCATGGTGATGTCCTTCGTGAGAATCGGTGTCGGCCTTCCGACGGCTTGACACCAACTCTGTGCGGACTCACCAACGACCCACCAACGGCCGACTAATCGAGCAGCTCAGCCCCCGAGCGCGAGGCCGATAAGGCGGGACAATTCCGTTGCTGTGCCGAGCGAGAGTTTGTTCGGCGGGTAGCTGTGCGGCACCTGCTCTGCTGACTGCGAAACACCTTGGCCTGCATAATTTCTCAGGAAGATCACCGCTCGTGGTGTGATCGTTCGACTTATAGGGTGGTCGCATGCGAACTGAGGAGAGCAGGGCTGTCGTGCTGGGGCCGGGTGGTGTGGTCGGCACCGCTTGGCTGATCGGGTTCCTTCACGGTCTGCGCCGAGCAGGCGTCGATCTCGCCGAGGCCGACACGATTGTCGGTACCTCAGCCGGTGCCATCGCGGCGGTCGTGCTGACCTCCGGACGGGATCTCGCCGTTCTTGCTACCCGTGCGGCGCAGCCGGAATCCGGACCGTCCGTGGGCGATCCGGAGGTGGTCGGCAAGGCGTTGGCGTTGGCGCGGGCGGCGGGTAATGATCCGGAGGAAACGCGCCGGGACGAAGTGCGCAGGCAGATCGGCCGTCTTGCGATTGCCGCCGCTGCTGGTCCGGCATCGGTGCACGTCGACCGGATGCGTGACCTGGTCGGTGCGAGTTCTTGGTCGCATGGCGGGCTGCGCATTCCCGTCATCGATGTCGAGACAGGTCAGCTGGTGGTCTTCACCTCGGCCGACGGGGTGGCACCGTATCTGGCTGCGGCGGCGAGTTCGGCCGTGCCTGGCCTTACCGCTCCTGTCGAGATCAATGGCAGGCACTATCTGGACGGGGGATTCCGTAACGGCATCAACGCCGACCTCGTCACCGGTGCCGACACGCTGGTAGTCATCGAGCCCCTCGGTCATCTTTTCCCGACCAGCGTGGCGAATGCCAAGGCGCACATCGTGCCCGATGAGGCCAGCAGCGCAGCCTTGGGCACCGACTTCGCCGACCGTACCCGGTGGGCGGCCTGTTTCGAGACCGGCTCGGCCCAGGCCACTCGGGTGGCCACAGCGATCCTCGATGTCTGGTAGGCGTGCTTATGGTGGCGAAATGTTCTCGGTGCGTTGACCTTCGGGCGTTTGTGTGGCCGCTTCGGGCAGAGCGGTGCGCGGAACTATGGTGCGTTCGAGCCGCTTCGATCGTGCTCGGGTAGCTGTGTGTCGAATGCCTGGGCGACGGCGAGGCTGTCCTCGTAGACGTGATGGCGGGTGACGAGGCCGTCTTCGATGGTGAGGTGCAGCGCGAAACGGGAGCGATAGGGGCGTCCGGTGGGGCGGGCAGTCTGGCGAATTTCGCCGAGCACCACCGCATCCGGGCCGTCGACCAGGATGCGTTCGATCACGGTGCCGACGTGCTCGGGCACGTGGTGGCGAGCGATCTCGCGAAAATGCTCGGCCGCGTCGGCGCGTGTGGCGCGGTGCCGGATCCATGGGGTGGCAGGTCGGTTGTGCTCGTTCTCCGGCCAATTCAGCTTCCAGTCGCTGATCGGGGCGTAGAGCGCGGCGGTGGCGTCCGGATCGCCCGCACCGATTCGGCGCAGCAACTCCTCGACGACGGTGCGGGTGGTGATCGTCCCGAGATCGTTCATACCTGCCACCATGCCCGCACCGATGTGCCCCGTCGATTACCTCCGACGTAATACCGTTGGCCTGTTGTGCCGCACAGGCTCTCGTGTATCGACAGCGCGGAGGCACTTCTACAATCCGTGCGTGACGCTTACCCTCGCCGACCTGGTCGGCTACACCGATCGCGACTTCGACACCGACGTGGCGCGTTGGTTCCCCGCTACCGAAGCCGTCCAGCTTCCCGAGCGGATCCGACCGGTGGAACCGTTTCTCACGCGCCTGGCCCCTACGGACGCGGCGGCGCTGGCCGCGTTCGACCGCCGGGTCCGGTCAGGCGTGCTGCCGCAGTTCTTGGACATCTTCGACTGGTCCTACGGGTTCGATTTCGCCGGAAACGACTGCGGCATCATCGATTCGGACTATACGACCGCGCTGACCGACGACGATGTCTACTCGATCGGTGCGGACGGCGGCGGCAATCTGTATGTCGTACTCACCAACGGCCAAGTGGCCGTGTGGTTCCACGAGGAGGAGGTGCTCGAGGGCGGCACCCGCTTCGACAACCTCGACGTCTTCCTCTGGTCGTTCGTGCGCTACCGCGCGGTGCGCGCTGGGAAACTCGACCGCTCGGCCGTAGAAGCAGACTTCTTTGCGCTCGGCCAGGACGGCGCACTCGAACCGAACCTCGGCCTGCTGAGGCTCATGAAGTAGGGCGCCCTCGCAGCGCTCGATTATTGCTTTGGCAGGAGTGATGCTGGAACCACGACCGCGGTGGTGTCGTCGCCGACGTGTGTACGTTGCCGAGGATTTTGTCCGTCACAGCGGATCGAAGAACGAAGGGGACTCCCTTCCGTATTCAATCTATAGCGCACCCGGGGGCTTGCGGCAAGACCCCGGTCGTACCGCACAATCACTGGCCGAAGCCAGAACCTGCGGAAATGGGAGTCGCGAATTGCGTGTGCTGTCGACGTATGGGTCGAGCCCGTCGAGCCGAGAAGGGGAGGGACATATGACGACTCAGGGGTACGAGGACGAATTGCGGTCCGAGCGAGGCTACGTGGCCGGGCTCTACACGCGGCTCGACGCCGAACGCGCGCGAGTGAAGGAAAAGTACACCGCGGCGTTGCGAGGAACCGGTGCGACACCCATGGAACGGGATGTCGAGGTGCGCACGCTGGCCAGGGCGGCGAAGCGGCTGGACGTGGCTGACAACGGGCTGTGTTTCGGCAGGTTGGACACCGTTTCGGGCGAACATTCCTACATCGGCCGGATCGGTATCTTCGACGAGGAGAACGAGTACGAGCCGCTGTTGCTCGATTGGCGGGCGCCCGCGTCGCGGGCGTTCTATGTCGCCACTGCCGCGACCCCCGAGAACATGCGTCGACGCCGCCAGTTCCACACGCACGGGCGTCGGGTTGTCGATTTCACCGACGAGGTGCTCGGCCGCCCGAGTGATGGCGAGCGTGGGGACGCGGCCCTGCTCGCGGCGGTCAATGCGCCGCGCGGTGCGGGGATGCGCGACATCGTGGCGACGATCCAGGCCGAACAAGACCGGATCATCCGGCTCGATCACCCGGGTGTGCTGGTGATCGAGGGCGGCCCGGGCACCGGGAAAACCGTGGTGGCGCTGCACCGCGTCGCGTACCTGCTCTATACCCAGCGGGAGCGGATGGAACGCAACGGTGTGCTCGTGGTCGGGCCGAATCCGGCGTTCCTCAACCATATCGGCCGCGTGCTGCCGTCGCTGGGCGAGACGAATGTCGTGTTCATGACGACTGGCGATCTGCTGCCCGGTTTGCGCGTCACCGCCGAGGACACCCCGGATGCCGCGCGGTTCAAGGGCTCGCTGCAGATCCTGGACGTGCTCGCGGCGGCCATCGCCGATCGTCAGCGGGTGCCGGAGCATCCGGTGCCGATCGAACTGCAAGACGTCACGGTGCGGATCGACACCGAGACCGCGGAGTGGGCGAGGGAGGAGGCACGCGCGAGCGGACTGCCGCACAACGAGGCCCGCGCGGTGTTCGGCGAGATCGTCACCTACGTGCTCACCGAACGGGCGATCGGCCGGATCGGTCGTGGCTGGCTGACCAGGAAGGACCGCGAGGCATGGGAGAACCTGCGGACCGACCTGCTCGCCGAACTCGCCGACAACGACCAGTTCACCGCCGCGCTCGACGAACTCTGGCCGATAATGACGCCGGAAATATTTCTGGCACAGCTGTATTCGTCCGCTGACCGCCTGCGTGCGGCTGGTGCCGACAAGTCCCTGTGGCGCGCCGACGGCGAAGCCTGGACGGTGTCGGACGTGCCACTGCTCGACGAACTGGTCGATCTGCTCGGCCGCGACAAGGCGGCCGACGAGGCCGCCGCGCGCGTCGTCGAGCGGGAACGCAAAGCCGAGGCCGAGTACGCCGCGGGCGTGTTCGACACTCTCATCGAGCGCGAGGACCTGAACGACGACATCGGCCTGCTCGCCCAGGACATGCTCTACGCCGAGGACCTCGCCGAGCGCTTCCTCGAGCGTGATACCCGTGAACTCGTCGAACGCGCTGCCGCGGACCGGGATTGGACCTATCGACACGTGGTGGTCGACGAAGCCCAGGAGCTGTCCGAAATGGACTGGCGGGTCCTGATGCGGCGCTGCCCGGGCCGATCCTTCACGGTGGTAGGCGATCTCGCGCAACGCAGGTCGGTGGCCGGAGCGACATCGTGGGACACGATGTTCGAACCGTACGTGCCCAGCCGCTGGGTTTATCGGTCGCTATCGGTGAATTACCGCACCCCAGCGGAGATCATGAGCGTCGCCGCCGCGGTGCTCGCCGAGTTCGCGCCGGGAGTCCAGCCACCGGAGTCGGTCCGCGCGTGCGGCGTCCAGCCCTGGTCCAAGCAGGTGTCGGAGGACGAATTGCCCAATGCCATAGCGGAATTCGTCCGCGACGAAGCCGGTCGCGAAGGCACCAGCATCGTGATCGGGCCTCCGGGCGTGCCGGGCGCGGTGCCTGCCTCGGAGACGAAGGGCCTCGAATTCGACGCCGTCCTGGTCGTGGAGCCGGAACGAATCCTCGCCGAGGGGCCACGTGGCGCAGCCGAACTCTACGTCGCCCTGACCCGCGCCACCCAGCGCCTCGGTGTCCTGCATCAGGGCCCGCTGCCGCAGGCCCTGACCGGACTCGCCGAAATCGGTGGTCTCGCCGAGGCCGGTGATCGAGGGTTGGCCTAACGATCCGTGTGCGGCCCCGGACGCGATGCCGGGCCAGAATCCGGTCGGCGACCGCGCCGAGCAGCGCCTGCTTATTGGGGAAGTGCCAGTACAACGCACCGGGCTGGACCTGGAGTGAACCGGCGAGCCTGCGCGGGCCGCCGTCGACGGTGGTCCGGCCTGTGTCGTCACCGGGTCGCTGCGGCGACCTCGGCCGGAGGTTCGTCGGCGGCGGAGCGGGGCGGCGTGGCGTCGTCGCGGGTCGGGGTGGATCCGACGACGACGGTGATCACGAGGATGAATGCGAGCAGTGCGCAGCCGGTTCGGGTGAAATGGAACAGTTCCCAACGTCGCAGGATGTCGGCGTAGTCGCTGGGGGGCGTGCCTACCGCCCAGCGTTTGATCTGCTGGTTGATCGGCACGTTCCCCAAGCGGGTCACCAGGAATGAGATGAACGTCAGCGCCGAGGCGCCCGCCGCGACCCACCGCGACGATGACTTCGCCCGCACCGCCAGGATCAATGTGCTCAGGACGGCGAGACCCATCAGTGACTGCATCACCGGGCCGTTGACGCGCATGAGCGCGGTATGAAAAGTGAACCGAACATCAAGGGGCACTTCGCGAAACGCGTACAGCACGTTCACCGCGCCGTAGCCGAACGCACCGGCGAGCAGGCCGGGGAACAGCAGCGCCGCGGCCCGGACGGATTTCGACAACATCGGAACTCCCATCTCATATCGCAACATCAAGTTGCGATATCGTCAGCATGCCTGCCGTAAGCCGATATCGCAACAAGGAGTTGCAATGACCGCACCGCTAGGACGCGGACCCAAGATTCGCGCCGCCGTGCTGGCCGCGACCGTCGACGAGTTGAGTGAGCACGGCTACGCCGCATTCACCGTCGAGAACGTCGCCCAGCGCGTCGGTGTGCACAAGACCACCGTCTACCGGCGCTGGGCCGACCGGGACGAACTGATCGCCGATGCACTGGCCGACAGCGTCGAAGCGGAAATCCCCATCCCCGACACGGGTTCGGTCGAGGACGACCTGCGCGCGCTGGCGCGCAGTCTGGTCGCGTGGATCAGCAGCCCGTCCGGCCGGGCGGTCCTCGCTGTCATGCTGTCCAATGCCGCGCCGCCCGATCCGACCCGCCATGCTTTCCGTGACCGCA
The DNA here is from genome assembly GCF_050942345.1 of Nocardia pseudovaccinii. Taxonomy (NCBI): domain Bacteria; kingdom Bacillati; phylum Actinomycetota; class Actinomycetes; order Mycobacteriales; family Nocardiaceae; genus Nocardia; species Nocardia pseudovaccinii. Next base: position 6,131,645 of record NZ_CP192074.1, on the reverse strand, counting down.
TCCGCAAGGCGCTGCCGGTCGTGACGCGCGCCGTCGAACGCGGTGAACTCCCCGCTGGCACAAACCCCGTCGAGCTGATCAAAACTCTTGTGGCGCCGATCTATTTCCGCGTGCTGATCACCCGTGAGCCGGTGGACGACAGCACCGCCGACGCGGCCGCGGCAGTGGCTTCGACCGCGGCGCGCGCCGGTCTGTTCGGCTGAGCTCGGCAAGACAATCGGTAGGTCACTCTCGCTCGGCTCCGTCCGGCCAAACGATCTCCACCGGCACGTCACGGGCTCGCGCCAGCGCGACCACCGTGCCGGTCCCGCCTTTGCCGCCGACCTCGCCATCCCATACCGCGACGAGCCGATCGCAGGATGACAGCACGGCTTCGTTGGCGGCCTCGTAGGCTTCCCGCCCGGCGTCGTCGAAGTCCATGACGCGCACGGTATCGGCGCGTGCGATCAGCTCGTCGAACAGCTCCGCGTGGTCGGGTTTCACCTTCCGCTGTCGATAATTCGCGGACGGCAGTACTACTTCCAGCCGCCCACCGGCATCGAGCACCGCCCGGGCGAATACCGAGTCAGCGCCGCGAGCAATGCAGCTGACACCCACCAGATCGTCGGGGTCTCCCTGTCTGGCAAGGACTTTCCTGATCCCGTCGTACACGAACGGGACCGTATCGGCCGTGATGTTCATATGTCCGGTGACGCCGATGCGAGCCATGGGAACTTTCTATACCGCCGATCGCCGCCGGATGGCCGGAATCTTCTCGGGTCAGTAGTGCGGCGCGTAGCCTTCGACGCGGATGAGCACATAACCTGCGCTGTACGCGGAGTCGATGGTGGTCTGATCGACTGCGATGACGTTGTCCTGGCGCGCTTCGCTCCAGAACTGGTACAGCGGGCTTGTGCCGGGCTCCTGGCTGGTGTTGATATATCCCTGAATGCCGATGTAGGTATATCCGGCACTGTAGGCGGAATCGATGCCTACCTGCGTCGCTGTGCTGAAGTTGTCCTGGCGGCTGTTGCTCCAGAACAGGTGCAGCGGTACGGTTCCCGGCTGCTGGGTCTCGTAGACGAAGGCTTCCTTGCGGATGGGCAGGTAGGCGGCGGCGGTGGCGCTGTTTTCGTCGTTGCGGTTGCCGGTGGTGAAGTTGTCGCCGCGTTCCGGATTCCACCATGTGTAAAGCGGGTACAGCGACGGTATGTCCGCGTGCGCGGTGGGTGCGGCATCGAGAGTGGTCCCGGCGATTCCGGCAGCGGCCAATAGGGTTGCCGCCGAGATCATGAGGCGCTGACGACGGGGACGTGCATTTTCGCGCGCCGCCGACACCGACCCCATCGATACCATGATCCGTCGCATCATTTCTGTCCCCTGTTCGTGTCTTCCGACACCACTACTGCCGAGCGCGTTGACTCGAAAGTGTTGTCGGCCAACTGATTACGTGCACTTCAACGGTAGTTTCCATGTTGCGCCAGTGGCCATACGCAGACTTGCGTATGGCGGTCCGGCCTTTCGGCTGATATGCGAGATCCGTTGGTGCACAATGCAGGAGTGACCGATCGGCCGGGTGGGGACGCCAAGAAGATCCACGATCTAGCGCTGGAGATCATCACCGAGAAGCAGCCGGTGCGGGTCTGGCCGCTATTGATGCAGAGGTTGACCGCTGACCTACCGTGTGACCTGGCTGTCCTGGTCGACCTGGACTGGGACGCAGGCACCGGTCACGCGCTCACCGGTGCCCCGGACTGGTTGTACGAGGCCCCGCTGGACGCACTCATCCACGCGCACATGCGATCTCATCCCTTGCTGCGGCACTACGCACACACTCGGGACATGACACCACTGAGCATGGACGAGGTCGCCGACGACCGCTGGTGGAAAGGGGAGGGGTATCGAGCGGGTAAGGACGCGATCGGCATCGACCGCCAGCTCGCTTTGCCGCTGTCCGCGGGGCCGGGCAGAATCCGCAGTGTCATCATGAGCCGTAGCGGCCTCGGATTCAGCGATCGCGACCTCGAATACGCCGCGCTCGCCAGATCATTGCTCGACACCGTCGAAGCCCACGAGGCAGCGGTCATCACCGGCACAGGACCGGGGGACCCCGCCGAACACAAGATCACTCCACGTGAGCTCGCGGTCCTGACTCTGCTCTGCGATGGGCTGACCGCGCGCGCCATCGGCACCAGACTCACGATCACCCCATCGACCGTGTCCAAGCACACCGAGAACATCTACCGCAAACTCGGTGTGCGCGACCGCATCTCGGCACTGCGCAAAGCGCACAGTCTCGGCCTCGTCCGTCCGGATCAGCCCGCGGCCCGCACCGCGGCGGTGCTGAGATCGTCGACGTTGGCGCAAGCGTCGGAGGGAAGCGGTGGCCAACTGCCGTCGGTCGGGTGATCGGGATCGCCGTACTGGGCGAGCGGGACCGCGCTCCAATCAATCGCAAGGCTGATGAGGTGACCGTTCAGTCCTGTCCGAGTGCTCCCCAGCGTGTCAGTTCTGGGGGTATCGGGCCGCAAGCCCCACATTGGCAGGCGTAGCCCTGCGGCCACAACCCTACAACTTGTTATCCGACAACGGACTCGCCCAGTGTCCGCCCAACGGCATTTTCCGGATGCGCCGAGCCGCACGGAAACATCTGCGGCCGTGAGCTTCCGGGCGATCAGGAGTCCAAGCGGTCCTGGTAGACCGTGGCGAGATTGCGCAGCGCGGTGGCCCCGTCTCCGACGAAGCTGGAACCGTGCATGATCGCCAGCGTGGTGGGTGCCAGCTCCGCGAGCCGATTCAGAGTGGCGGGCACGGCGGGCCCCAACGAGGTGGCGTGGAACACGTCCTCCGCGACGGCCGCCTGCTCGACCAGGTCGGAATCGGTCAGTGCCGGGCCACTACCCAGCTGGGTCATCAGGTCACCGCAGAACAGCACGCCGGTGGTCTCCTCGTACAGCACGCGCGCCTCCCAGTTGTGCGGTGCGTGCGGAGTATCCAGATGCCGTACTCGACGGTCACCGAGATCGATGACCTCACCGTCGGCCAACCTGCGCGGCGGCCGATCCGCCATATCGTCGATCGAGACGAGGCAGCCGAGCTCACCGTGCGCCACCTGCGCATGCGGTGCGGCAGCGAGGAAGAGGTTCATCGCTCCGCATTCGTCGGCTTCGACATGACCGAAGGTGATCCAGCGCAACCGTTCCACCGGCATGATCCGCGCGATTTCCGCGGACACCAGCGGAAACAACGCACGCATACCAGCGTGGAACAGCAACGGTTCCTCGGCATCGACGAGGAACTGGTTGAAGGTGAAGCCCGTCGGCCCTACCTCGGGAATGAAGGTAGAGATGCGGTAGATATCTTCGGCGATCTCGTCGGTACGGGTTTCCATGAAACCTCCCTACTTGTGCCGTCCCCGCCATTTTGCTCGCCGACGCGCTCCCGCGCACCGAATTCGCAGGCTCCTGCCGATCTTGTCGGATCGGATGACGTGGCGTATTCATCGGGTATCGGACAACGACGTCATAGGTCAGTCGGGTCGCCGTCGAGGTCGGGGTCACGCTGCGTTGCGCCAGCATGCGCGGCACGCCGCCGGTGAGCAGCGGTGTCCCGGCGCCCAGCGCGACGGGAGCGAGGTGCAGCGACAGCGGCGAGCCCGGCGGCGAGTGCCGAGCCGATGGTGATGCCGCGGCAGACCCGCGGCATTTGGCGGCAGCACAAGCGGACACGAGGGGGTGACGTGATAGACGTGCAGGTACTCGGACCCGACGACTGGCCGATATGGCGTCGGCTCCGCCGACAGGCTCTGCGGGACGCACCGGAGGCGTTCGGCTCGACACTCGCCGACTGGACTGGTCCCGGCGACAACGAAGCGCGGTGGCGTGCGCGGTTAGCCGACGTTGCGTTCAATGTCATCATCCGGTGGCGCGGCGTTGCGGCGGGCATGGTCAGTGCCGGCACGGTGGACACCGGCACGGTGGAACTCATGTCGATGTGGGTCGCGCCGTTCGCCCGCGGCCGAGGTGTCGGCGACGCAGCGATCCGTGCAGTGCTGCACTGGGCAAACGGCCGAGAGGTCGGCCTGTCGGTCAAAGTTGACAACCAGGCCGCAATCCGCCTTTATCGGCGTCACGGATTCGCCGATGTGGGTTGTGCACCTGGCGACACCGCCAGCGGGCGCATGCTGAAGTCGGCAAGTTCGAACCCGCCCGATACGTGGTGATGGGTCCACTCCTCGCCGGAAACGAGTGCGCGTTGATGGTCGCAGTCGAACTCCGTCAACGATTTCCGTGACGGAAGCCAGCGGTGCGGATGTGGCATTCACTGCCGTTGGCTTCTCGGGCGGCGACCTCGCGTTGCCGGAATGCAGCGAGGAATTCCTCGTGGCTCCGCTTTTCGTCAGGGCGCGTATCAGTGGTCGTGTCAGGTTGGCGTCAGGTCGGCATCAGCCGGGCTGGCGACAGTGTTCACGTGAACAGCACAGCAATTGCGGCTTCCGGGTTGTGGAAGGCATACGGGGACAAGACGATCCTCGATGGCATCGATCTGACTATCGATGCTGGCCACTATCCGATACTGCGTACGGAATGGCTGGACCGACTCGCCCGCGTGATGCGGTATCTGGGCGGTGATCACGCCTTCGCCCAGCTGATCCGCTTCGCCCTGGTCGGCGGGTCCAGCAACGTTGCCTACATCCTGCTGTTCATGGCCATGAACGGGATCGGCCCGCTGGTCGCCAATATCGTCGGCTCGATCGTCAGCACGGTGATCGCGAACGAACTGCACCGGCAGCTCACCTTCCACGCGGCCGGACGGGTCGGCTGGTTCACCGCACAGTGGGAAGGCGGCGGGCTGGCGCTGATCGGCCTGTTGATCAGCACCGCGGCGCTGGCCGGTCTCGAATTCTGGGCACCCGGCCTCGGTGACATCGCACAGATCTGCGCCGTGATCGCCATCCTGGCGGCGATCGGCGTTATGCGCTTTCTGGCACTGCGCGGCTTCGTCTTCGAGCACAGGCCATCCGATCTGTCGCAGGCGGCGCGTTGATCAGCACGTTTCGGATACTGCGGCGGAAGGTTCGACCCTGACCCTGCGTCAGGGTTGGAGTCTTGTCGCATGACGAATGACATCACTTCCGCGACTCGGCTCGCTCCGCCGATCGGCGGGTTTCAGGAAATCGACGGCCGCCGTGTTTTCGTGCATCGGTCGGGCAGCGGCGGACCGGCCGTCGTGTTTCTGCCCGGCGCGAGCGCGGGTCGGTCTGGACTACTTCGGTGTCCAGCAACAGGTTTCGCAATTCACCACCGCTGTGGTCTACGACCGTGGCGGCACGGGCTACAGCGATTCCCTGGCCCTGCCGCGCACTGCCGCCACGGTCGCCACGGAACTGCGCGAGCTGCTGCGCGCCCAGAACGTCACCGCTCCCTACGTTCTCGCGGCACACTCCCTCGGCGGCTGCTACGCGCATCGGTTCGCGCAGTTGTACCCGCAGGACGTGGCGGGACTGGTCTGCTTGGACGTCCTGCACCGCGACTGGGACGAATTCATGCCTCCCGCAGCGAGTCTGGCCGCCATCGAGCAGATGGGACCTGATCCGGAGCAGCTCCGAAAGATGCGCCCGGCCCTGCGCGAGATACACGCCGAGTTGCTCGCGGACTACCCCGAGCACATACGGCAACCACTGATCGATGCCAAGGTGAGCGACGAATGGATGCGGGTCGGCATCGCCGAGCGTGCCACCTTGACCGACCTCGCCAGCGAACTGCGAGCAGGGCCGAGCATCCCGGACGTCCCGGTGGTCGCACTCACCGTCGTGGGCAGCGACCCTACCCAGCAGGCGCTGACCTCGCCGGAGATGAACGACGCCAAGACGAGAATGGACGCGGCCCTGGTGAGCGGGGTCTCGCACGGGGAACAACGCATCCTCTCCGACACCCTCCACCACCGGCTCTGCTTCGACCGCCCCGACGCCGTGGTCCAGGCGATCCGCGACGTCGTAAACCGGGTGGCGCCCCTCTAGACTCGGCACAACCATGACGACAGGGAAACGGTGCTGACCATCGGCCGGCTGGCGGCGACCGCAGGTGTGACCGTGCGCGCCGTTCGCCACTACCACCACGTCGGCCTGTTGCCCGAGCCCGAGCGCGATGCCTCCGGCTACCGCCGCTACAGCGCGCAAGCCGCGGTCGACCTCATCCGGATCAGGACCCTCGCCGACGCCGGTGTCCCGCTGGCCCATATCGATGCACTGCTCCATGCGCAGCCGACCGAATTCGCCGCGGCCATCGCGGACATCGACGTCGAATTGCAGCGCAAGATCGACCAGCTCACCGAATACCGCAGCCGCATCGCCGATTTGGCAAGCGGTGAAAGCCTTGTTCTGCCCCCCGACGTGGTCGCCATCCTGAACCGGATGCGTAGTCTCGGCGTCAGCGAACAGAGGGTACGACTCGAGCGCGACTCGTGGATCCTGCTGCAGGCGCTGGACCCGCAGGCCATGCCGCAGCGGATACGGGACAAGACCGCGGGCCTCGACGACCCCGAGACCACGCGCCTGTATCTCGCCTGCGATCGAGCAGTCGACTGGGATCCGCACGATCCACGCCTGGACCGGCTCATCGACGACCTGGACGCATGGGAGATCGAACACGAACGAGACAGCGGCCGACCAGAGAGCCTGCAACTGATCTCTTCCCGGATCTCCGAGGCGTCACCGGCATGGCAACGCATCATCGATGCGCTCGCTCACCGCGCCGAGCGGCGCCGAACCGCCCGGCGCCACAGCTGAAGTCGGCATTGTGGTCGAAGCTATGGTGACGGAGGCAGCCCGGCCGCGGTGCGCATGGCCGCGCGGCCACGTTGGGCGGCGGATTCGTCGTCGAGCAGTTGGATTTCCTGATTGACCGCCATGGAGATGCCGATGAGCACGGTGGCGATCTCGTCGGGGCGGCGATGCGAAGCGGTCGTTTCGTCTTGTGCCGCAGCGATTTCGGCGGTGAGAAAGGTGCGCCAGTCGGCAACGACGCCACGCAGCCGATCCCGCAACATTCCGGGCCGCCCATCGAGTTCGGTCGACGCCGCGGTGACGAAACACCCTCCGGGAAAAGGGCATTCGGCCAGGTAATCGATCCAGGCGTCGATCAGTCGTTCCAGGCGGGCCGCGCCGGGAGGCAGCGCCGTCGAAGGGGTGAGTACCGCTGTCCGAAAGATTTGGCCGGCCTGTTCGAGTGCGGCGTTCTGCAGGTTTTCGCGAGATCCGAAGGGGCCGATGACACCTGCCTTGCTCATGGCGAGCCGGTCGGCGAGTGACCCGATCGTGAGACCTTCCAAACCGATGCACGACGCCTCCTCGACCGCGGTCCGCACGATTCGATCCCGGGTGCGGGCCGCTTCGGCGAATGAGCTGCGTGGCGACATCAATCCATCATAGCGTCCGATCGTTCGCTATGCTTATAGCGAACGATCGAATGCTAATGAGAGTGTGCTGATGAGTGATCTGCTACGACTCGACGCGACGGCCCTGGCGCTGATCGCACACGATGTGGCCACTGTTTCCGATGCGGACCTGGACGCGCCGACACCGTGTGCGGGCTGGACCGTCGCGGACCTTGTGAGTCACATGAACGAACGCCACGAGGCTGTCATCGCGTCCATCTTCGCGCCGATCGACGACCACGCCGACAATCCCCGCGACGATTTCGCGCGCACAGCCGCACGGTGGGTGGTCGCGATGGAACAGACCGGCGATGTCGTGAACCTGCCGCAGCGCGGCCCGATGGCAACGGACACAGTGCTGTCGGTCCATTTCGTCGACATGCTCGTGCACCGTTGGGACCTGTCCCGTGCGCTGTGCCGCCCCTGCCCGGTCCCCGACCGTCTCACCGCGCTCGCATTGCCGATTGCTCAGTCGATCACCGCGCCGGGCAGTTCGCTCAACGGCCCGGATGGCGTCTATCGGCCCCCGGTGGAGCCAGACCGACCGCTGCCCGTACTGGACGTCATCGCAGCCCTTCTCGGCCGCGATCCCCACTGGCAGCCCCATCGGAACGCTGCCGACGGCCGGGAATAGCGCGCTCCACCGAAGCGGTTCGGAGATCGGAGATTTCAGGGTCGCCGATGATGACGGCCTCGACGAGGCCAACGGCGAAACGGTGTTCGTCGATCTCGCAACGGCGGCGGCCACACTCGGCGGTTGATACCCGCACCGGCGGGCGCCGGTCGGCGGCGCGCGGTGGTGGTCGTTGCGAGATAGGGTGTAGCTGCGCGGTTTCCGGCTGCGGGGAACGTTGTTCAGTAAAGGGAGTCCGAGCGGATGGATCGCCGGAACAAGGTGATCAGCCGACGCGGTGTGTTGTTGGCGGGCGGAGCCTCGATCGCGCTCACCGCAATGGCGCAGCCGACGCAGGCGGGGATCACGCGGAAGGTGTCAGCCGGCCCCGAGGCGCCCGGGAAGCGGGCTGAGCTCGCGGAACAGGCGATTGTGCAACGGCACGTGCGCACGCTCTGGGGGCAGTCGGGAATGCGGTTGGGTGCGCTCGTCTGGCCGTCGTCCTTGCTGGACCAGTCGTTCGTGCGATGGTGTTACTGGTGGCAAGCCCACCTCCTCGACTGTGCGGTGGACGCCGCGTACCGCACCCGCACTCCCGAACGCATCGACCGGGTCGTCACCCTCGCGCGCGGTATTCTGACCCGCAATCTCACCGGCTGGACCAACCGGTACTACGACGATATGTCGTGGCTGGTGCTGGCGCTCGAACGCGCCGACCGGCTGCTCGGTGTCCGGTTCGGCGCCGCCATCGGGGACTTGCGGGCCGCCTTGATCGAGGGCTGGAACCCGATCGTCGGTGCGGTGCCCTGGCGGTCCGGCGACGATTTCTACAACACCCCTGCGATCGGTCCGACCGGTATCGCTATGGCGCGGTTGGGCGAATTGTCCCGCGCCCGGCAACTTGCCGATTTCCTGTACACGCGATTGCGCGACACCGACAGCGGCCTGATCCTCGACGGTGTCCATGAGCCCGGCGCACGAGTGGACCGGACTGTCCATACCTACAGCCAGGGCGTGACCATCGGGCTGGAAACCGAGTTGGCAGTGCGCACCGGCGAATCGAGCCATCGCAGCCGCGTGGCAGCACTCGTTGCCGCGACCGCGGACCGGCTCACGGACGCCGGGGTGATCGCCGCGGCCTCCGGGAACGACTCGGGGCTGTTCATGGGTATCCTCGCCAGATATCTCGCCGAAGCCGCACTGGCCTTGGACGACACCATCGCCGCGAATATCGTGCACGCTTCCGCGCGGGCGGCCTGGGAAAATCGCGCCGAGGTGGACGGGCTACCCCTGTTCGGTCCGGACTGGGCCCGCGCGGTCGCGGTGCCGGAGACTCCGGGAACCCTTCCCCCGCTTACGCATTCGTCCGCCGCTCCGTCGGCGAACCTGAGCCGCGATCTCTCGGTACAGCTGAGCGGGTGGATGCTGCTCGAAGCGGATTACCAGCTCACCGCTGCGGGACGCTGACGCACACCCCCGGCGCATTCGCCTCAGGGGCGGTGGGCGCGGAGACCGTCGACGAGGATCGACAGCAACCGCGGCCCCCGGGCGTCGAGTTCGGCGTCGTCCAGCCGCGACAACCAATGCGCCGAGCCGCCGACAGAACGCACCGCCCGCCTTGTCCGGTGCTGTCCGGCCGTAACTCCAGTTGTTTTCTGCCGGAAGGATATTCACGCCGGTCGTGTCATCAGCTGAGCTGGTTGTTTCGCCTGCGAGGTTCGCAGTCTCACTTCGCCCCGTTCCGGCTGCCGCGGATCGGTCGTCGCCGGGTCGTAGGCGAATAGCAACCGCCGCAGGGCATTCACTCGTCCAGCTTAACCGCGCGTCCCTCGAACGGCGGCTCTGTCTTCTGTGGCAGGCATGCTGTTCAGCAGCGTGCGCACCATGGTGGGTACCTGGACGTCGAGTTCTGTGGGTATCGGCCGGTCGGCTGTGAGATATCGCCGCACCGCGGCGTAGGGCAGGTCGACGATGGTGAGAACGATTGTTGCCGTGGACAATCCGGTTTCGGCGCGCAACGAGTGGACGAGTCCGCGGATGGCGGCATCCCACCGGGCTGTTTCGGCGGCACGCTCCTCACACGCGGTGGCGGGCCAGCTCTGGGGAGCGAATTGGTGGACACCTGCGAGCAGAACCTGCGCGTCGAGCGGGTTGCTCCGGCACCACTGCACGATGTGGCCTGTGATCGCGGCGGCGGCCTCGACCGGATCGTCCTCGCCGAACAGGACGTAGGCGTCCCGGTGCAGGTGCCCGACGGCCCTGTTCCACAGGGCGGCCAGCAGTGATGGCCGATCGGCGAAGCGATGGTAGACCGATCCGCTCGGTGCACCGGATTCCCGGATCACCCCGGACATCGTGACACCGGCGGGACCCTGTGTAGCCAGCAGCCGCGCAGCGGCGTCGAGGATCGCCGCGGTGTCGTGTACGAATCTCACCACGCTGTAGAGAATACTCTCCAGACATCGTTGTAGAGTGAAGTCTCTACAACGATGAGAGGCCCAACCATGACCATCACCGCCGAAGACGTCTACCGACTCGCTCCGTTCGTCCACACTCTCGGAGTGGAGTTCACCGAACTCACACCCTCCGTGGTAACCGCCCGCCTGACCCACACCGTCGAGCTGTCGACAACGGGGGGTGGCCTGCACGGCGGTGCTCTGATGGGGTTGGCCGATGCGGCTGCCGCGGTCTGCGCGGTTCTCAATTCCGCTCCGGGGGCGCTGCCCGCGACGACCGATTCGACGACGCATTTTCTGCGTCCGGTCCGCGGAGCGGCGCATGCGGTCGCCGCGCCGGTGCGCGTCAGCCGCAATGCGGTGGTGGTGGGTGTGCAAATCGCGGACGAGTCCGGCGAGCTGTGCGTTCACGTGATCCAGACTGTGCAGACACGTGTTCCACATGCGGCCGCCTGAATCCGAAAGATCAGCGACCGGAGCAGGGCGGCTTCAATCCGCGCGCGAGAACACCGCGACCAGAAAATCGGAATCGTCGGTAAAAGGACGCAGATCCCACGTCGATAGCCGCAGATCCACCGTGAGTCCGGCGTCCTCGGCATCTGCCAGGAACTGCGGGAACTCGTAACCACGATCGGCGCCGAACCCCACAACCACCCGACCAGCTGGAGCGAGATGGCGGGCGAACCCGGCCAGCACCGCCGCCCGGGTGGCCGGTGCCAGAAATGTCATCACGTTGCCCGCACAGACGATGACATCGAAGTCGCCGCCGATCCCGCGGCCCGGCAAATCCAGTTCGGCGAGATCACCGACAATCCAGGTCGGACCCGGATAGTCCTGCTCCGCCGCGGCGATCAACACCGGATCGACGTCGACGCCGACCACGACGTGACCGACGCGGTGCAAGTAGGCGCCCACACGCCCCGGACCGCACCCCGCATCCAGGACTCGGCTACTGCGGTCGAGCATCGCGTCGACCAGCCGCGCCTCTCCGACGATATCGGTGCCTTCGGCTGCCAATGCGCGGAACCGTTCCACGTACCACGTCGAATGCGCAGGGTCAGCAGCAGTGAGCTCTTCCCACTGGCTGGGGGTACGTCCGCTCATGGTCTGTTCCTCTTCTCTCCGGCCCGCCTCTGGTTCACTGTGCCACCGCCGTGCCGATGGTGAGCGCCCGGCCTGATGGTGCCCGCCGCCTGTGCAGCCCGCCCATCGACAATCCTCGAGCGCCCGGTTCTGCATCCCGGATCCTCGGTCTGCGGTGGACATCCGATATCACACCGCAGTCCGATTCCGGGTCATACCAAGGGATTACATGGGATGAGAATCCGGCCGATAGCTTCGGTGTATCGAAATCGTCACCCCGCTCCGGACGCACCGAGCCGTGGCCGCTGGATCAGATCTCCGATCGACATCGACCGGTCGGCATCGAAGACGGGCGGAGGTGGCATCTCCGACTCAGCTCTCAGGAAGATCTATGACGACACCGGCCTTTGCTGCACAGTCATGTCCACAGCCATCGCGGCGCGGCGGCGGTGATTTCGCCCGTCTGCTGCGCAGGATCACCGACGCGGGACTGATGAACCGGCGTCCCGTCTACTACGCCGTCCGGCTCGGCCTCGTCGCGATTGCGTTCGCGGCCGGCTGGGTGGCGTTCGTCCTCGTGGGCGACTCGTGGTGGACGCTCGTGGTCGCGGCGCTCATGGCCGTGACGTGCGCTCAGGTCGCACTCGTCATGCACGATGTCGCGCACCGCCAAGTCTTCCGGTTGCGGCGGCCGACGGAGGTCGTGGGCCGACTTGTCGGCAACGCCGGCATAGGCCTGGCCTACGGCTGGTGGCAGGACAAGCACACCCGGCATCACGCCAATCCGAACCACGAGGAACTCGACCCCGATGTCGCGCCCGACATCCTGGTCTGGTCACAACGGCAGGCGCGGGCCAGCCGTGGTCTGCCTCGTCTCATCGGCAGGGTGCAGGCCTTCCTGTTCTTCCCCCTACTGATGCTGGAGGGCCTGAATCTCCATGTGGCCGGCGCACGTGCGCTCAGAAATCGATCGATCAAATACCGCGGATTGGAGGGCGCGCTGCTCTTCGGCCACTTCGCCGCCTATCTGGCCGCATTGTTCGCGGTCCTGCCCGCCGACAAAGCCTTCGCGTTCCTCGCTGTCCACCAGGCGCTGTTCGGCCTGTACATGGGCTGCGTCTTCGCCCCGAACCACAAGGGCATGCCAACCCTGACCGGCGACGACCGCACCGACTACTTACGCCGTCAGGTGCTGACCTCCCGCAACGTGCGAGGTGGCGTGCTGACCGACCTCGCCCTCGGCGGGCTCAACTATCAGATCGAGCACCACTTGTTCCCGAGCATGCCGACGCCGAACCTGCGTCACGCCCAGGTGATCGTCCGCGACTACTGCGCCGAAATCGGCGTGCCGTACCACGAGACCGGGCTGATCTCCTCCTACCGCGAGGCGCTGCGGCACATGCACCACGTCGGCGCGCCCCTCCGCACCACCAACCGACATCCGGTCGCCAGATGAACATTTCCCGGCCGGGCCACGGCGACATAGCAGGCCGGGCCCGAGTGGATCGCGCACGACGGCTGCCTGTCTTGCCGTTCTACTCGAACAGGCTGCGGCAAGGTCCATGGCCAGTCGCTGCGTCGGCCGGTCCGAGCAGCACACAAGTGCCGATGTCGGACGACGCTGAGCGGCAGTCAGCACTTCGCCGCCATCGCTGGGGCAAGATCCTGGCATGAAGGTAATCCTCTTCGGCGCGACCGGCATGATAGGGCAGGGGGTTCTCAACGAGTGCCTCCGGGACGAGCGGGTCGAGCAGGTTCTTGCCCTCGGGCGCAGCTCGCTGGGCATCGAGAACCCCAAGCTGCGCGAGCTGGTCCAGCCCGATCCGACCGATCTCTCCGCGATCGCCGGCGAACTGTCGGAGTTCGACGCCTGCTTCTTCTGCCTCGGCGTCTCCTCCGTCGGCATGAAAGAGGAGGACTACCGCCGGATCACCTACGACCTGGCTTTGCAGGTCGGTCGCACACTGGCCGCCGTGAATCCGACACTGACGTTCATCTATGTCTCCGGCCAGGGCACCGACAGCACGGAGAAGGGGCGGTCGATGTGGGCGCGGGTGAAGGGGAAGACCGAGAACGATCTGCTCGCACTTCCCTTCCAGGCGTACATGTTCCGGCCTGGATTCGTACAGCCCATGGACGGCGTGGTCTCCAAGACCCCGCTGTATCGCGCCGCGTATAAAGTGACGGGGCCGTTGATCCCGCTGTTCAAGCGGCTGGCGCCGAACGCGGTCAACGATAATCGGGAGATCGGTCGCGCCATGATCGCGGTCGCGGCCTCCGGGGCGGACACTCGCGTGCTCACGCCACGGGAGATCACCGCGCGAGCTACGTCCTAGCGGGAGTGTCCGCTCGTGCGGTGGCCGCCCGGCGAGGGCATTGGCGGTGACCGACGAGCCGGGGAGCAACCGTGAATCGGGCATGGCTTCGGTCACATGCTGCCGCGGTATGGCCGGTTCGGGCAGCGGCATTTCCGTGCGCTTTCTCGCAGTGCGCCAGGCGATTCATGGGCATAGTCGATCTCACTCGGGCAGTGGAAGGCTTGTCTCCTAAGCTCTGGTACCTGTGACGCTGCTGGATGATCTCGCATTGGTCCACCAATTGGCCGATGCCGCCGACAACATCTCGATGCGGTACTTCTCGGCCGGAAGCATTGCGACGCAATCCAAGTCCGACGGCAGCCCCGTCACGGTCGCCGATTACGCCATCGAGCGGGCCATCCGCGCACGACTCGCACAGGACAGGCCCCAGGATTGTTTGGTAGGAGAAGAGTTCGGTGCCCATGGCAGCGCCGCACGGCGGTGGCTGCTCGACCCGATCGACGGCACAGACAACTTCGCCGCTGGACGATCCGAGTGGAGCACCCTGATCGCAGTCGAGGGCGATCGTGAGGTTCTCACCGCTGGGATCTCGGCGCCGGCAATGCGGCGCCGCTGGTGGGCATCACGCACGGCAGGCGCATGGACCAGTACTTGCGCCGCAGGAGAATTGGGCCCGGCCCACGCACTGGCGGTAACGAGGACCGAAACTCTCGGGTGAGAGCACCGCGGTGATCTGGCCGGTGGCTGCCTGGGTTCCTGCTCGGCGTCTGGCCATAGCCACCGCACTTCTCGCCGAGTGTGCCGGTGGCGGCCCACTGTCGGACTGGGCCGGAGCGTGTCAGGGCGCGATGCTGGTGGCCTCGGGCCGAGTGGATATCTTTCTCCACCTGATCGCCGGTCCTTGGGACATTGCCGCCGCCGTGCCGATCGTGGAGGAGGCAGGCGGTCAATTCAGTGACCTGCGGGGAGGGCGCAGCATATCGTCCGGCGCTGCCGTATTCACCAACGGCCGCGCGCACGAGCAAGTCCTCGAACTGATTGGGCGCGAACCGATCTGAACGACGCAAACGCCGCTGAATTGGTCGAACTCACCGACACACACTCATCGGCAATAGCGGATGTTCTGAGCCGCAACGAATCCCGCGTGCCGTCGAGCTCCGCCGCTCCGCGATCAGCGCTGCTAATCTCGGCAACAGGCACCGGTATTGACCCGGCGGGGAGGGGATTTCGCAATGTCTCGGTCGCATCACCATGTCCTATCGCGACGAATCCGAGCGGTGCTCGCGTTACCTGTGGTCGCCGTGTTGCTCACCACCGGCTGCGGTACCACCGATTCCGATCGGGCACAGGCGTTTCCCGCCGACCTGGCGGGCCAGATCGACCAGATCATGAAATCCCATATCGACGCCGGGCTGATTCCGGGCGCAGCGGTATCGATCATCGACCCCGAACACGGCACCTACAGCCAGGCCTACGGGGTGGCGGACATCGCCACCGGTCGTCGAGCCGACGTGAGCGACCACTACCGGGTCGGCAGCATCACCAAGACGTTCGTCGCGACCGCCGTACTCCGCCTCGCTGATGCACAGAAACTCTCACTCGACGACCCCCTCCGGAAGTACGTCGACGCTATCCCCAATGGCGACACCATCACCGTGCGCGACCTGCTCGGTATGCGAGGTGGCGTCTACGATTTCGCTGCGAATCCCGAGTTTCAACCCCAATTACTCACCGCGACACCGGATCGCGTGTGGTCCACTGGCGACGCCCTGCGCATCATCAGGGACAACCCTGACAAGGCAGGACCACCCAATTCCCGTACCGCGTACTCGAATTCCGAGTACCTCCTACTCGGCCTGATCCTGGAAAAGGTGACAGGGCGCCCGGTGCGCGACGTTGTCAACGACCTCGTCGGCGACTACGGGCTGCACGACACCGGATACCCCTCCGATGCCGCTTTGCCCACACCGGATAGCCGCGGCTACGCCTACGACAAAGACGTCCGCACCGACGTCACAGCACGCACACCACCAACCATGTGGGAAGCCGCGGGCTCGCTGGTGGCCTCGGTGCCCGACCTCGCCACCTACGCCGCCGCACTGGGCGAGGGTCGGTTCCTCGAACCTCGAACCGCGACGGCACGAACAACTTTCACAAACGGTTACGGCCTCGGCCTGATGAGTGGCGGCTCCTGGATCGGCCACTCCGGCGGGGTCCTCGGCTACACCTCGATGACGATGTACCTCCCTGAACGCAAGGTCAGCGTCGCTGTCGCCGTGAACCAGTACACCCCCGCCTACCATTCCCTGCTTCTCATCGACGCGACCTACATCTGGACCGACCTGGTGGCCCAGCTCTATCCCGGCACCATTCCAGGCCTCGACAACCCGCCGACCGCTCATCCGCCGATTCCCGCTCCAGCCGACCTCACCGCCGAACTCGCGCAGGCCTTGAACCCGTCGATCCCCGCCTCCGCCAAGCACTTACGGATCGAGGGTGATGACAAAGACCCGGATCTGGTCACGAAACTGGCCCGGACCTACACCCATTTCGCCTTCGAGGTGACTGTCGATAAGACCACCGACATAGGCCGCAATCGCCTTATCGCCACCACCAGCACCACCTCCCCGGATGGCAACGCCCCCATGCTCATCCCGCTCGTCCCCGTAGACAACGCGTGGCGGCTGGACGATGGCTGGGTGTGCATGCAGATCGTCGCCGATGGACAGCAATCACCGGCCTGCCGCTAGGTTCTGTACCGAAGTCTGTGATGGGTGGCGGTGCCACCCACGCTCATGATCCCCCGATATGCCGGGGCGAGACAGGATACGATCGGATCCGTTGTGTAACAGTCGATCTGGGTGGAGTGCTCATGCAATTATGGCGACGTTGCTTGGACGCGGCAGGGATACGGGACCGCGCGGCGCGCGCCGACTACACGGCTGCAGCACAGCATGTGCGGCGCAGGGATTTCTCCCTCTGGCTACCGACGCGGGTGCTGGCTCCGCCGGAGGGCCTGCCGCACCTGCTCGCGATAACAGCGTTTATGCGCTACACCGATGACCTCAGCGACAGTGGCCCTGTCGAGGGGCGGACGCAGCGGTTCGAGGAGTGGGCAGCCCATGTGGGGACGGCGCTGGACACCGGCAGTTCGGAGTACCGACTGTTACGGCCATATTTGCACTCCGCCGGCCTGCTGAACCTGTCGCGCACATGGCTCGACTCGTACATGGCAGGGACTCGCATCGATCTCGACTTCCCCGGATTCGCCCAGGAATCCGACCACCAACGCTACATCGACACGGTCGTGCTGCCGTCTTTCATGGTCGGCGTGGAAGCTGCGTCCGGTGCAGCCCCGGACCGAAAATTCCTGTCCTTCGCGCGCATGCTCTCCGACGGGGGACAGCGGACAGACTTCCTCACCGACGTGTTCGAGGACCTGCAAGACGGGCGACTGTGCCTGCCGCTGTCCGACCTCGACCGCTACAGCGTGACCAGGGCAGACCTCGAACAGGGACTGGACACTTCAGGTGTCAGGGCGCTGATCTCGGCCACGGCACGTTCCGCGCGTGCCTCACTCATAGAAAGTGAACAGATCGTCGGCGAAACAGCCCCCAACTACCGCCCGATCATAAGATTCATGATCGGCATGTTCCACAAGCGCCTCGACGACGTCGAGACACGTGGCGCCGCCATCCTCCGCCGCCCTTACCACGACGCTAAGGTGATGGCTCTGCCGCTGATCGCCCGTACCCATCGGATGGGCACATCGACACAAGCCCTCCCCTGCCGGGACGTCCAAAAGAACCGTGTCAGCGGCAGCAATCCACCGCTCACTAGTTGATCCTTACTCACCGACCGTCACTCACCCGATGAGATGTTCCTCGACCCCTGATCCAACTCCCTCATCACGCGAGAAAGCTATCCCGCGCCAACGAGGACCAGCGGATTACGTTGTCCGCGTTGGCGTGTGGGTGAGGTCTCCGGTATTTCGGGTTAGCGACCAAACAAACCTGAATAGTGCCGGACCCCTCGTCGGCCAGCGTAGCGGTGGCGGGGCGCGCGGACCTGACCGATGCCCAGCGGGCGCGGTTGGAGCCGTTGCTATCTCGACCGAAGAATGCAGGACGCCGCCGAAGTGTACGAAACGACAGCTCATCGACGCGATCCGCTAGCGTGTGCGGGTCGGATCCCCGTGGCGAAACGTCCTGCGGGCTCATCACCATGCCGCCGGCGCCCGCCACGACAGTGGCGGGCAGGCCGAGCCGCCCGGCGGTGGGGGGCAGCCACAACCGGCTGATCACGGGTTGCGCCGGTCGAGGGATGGCAGGTCCACGAAGCTGCATCTGGCGTGCGAGCAGGGTCGCCGGGCGGTTATCGGCTCATCGGCATCGAGTTTGCCGGACGGCAAATGCCAGCGACCAGCGAAAGCGTCATTGCCTCGGCGTTGGGTCAGCAGCAGCCGGTCACCATCGGTGAGCAGCACGTGCACGTCGATCAGGTGGCGGTCCGCCATCGCAGGCAACTCCTGTCGGTCTTCGCGCGGAAACGTCTCATGCGGCGCTCACACATTCTGGCCTCGGCCGTCTTTGATCCAGAACATCCCGCGGCCAGACTCCGCGGGGGCGCGCACCTCGCGTGGTGCGATCCGGTCGAGCCGGTATCCGAGTCGGCGGGGGACCGCGGCGCTGCGGATATTGGCTTCGTCGCAGTGGATTTCGACGTGGTCGATGCCAGGTAGGGCTAATGCGATTCGAGTCAGCGCGGCGGCGGCGCGGGTGATTATTCCGCGCCCGGTATGCGCGACATGGCACCAGTAGCCGATTTCCAGCGTGCGCGGGCCGACGCGGTCGTGGATTCCGATCGCACCGAGTAGGGTCCCGTCGACGTCGAAGATGCCGTAGTTGCAGCTTCCGTCGGGGCTCGGCCAACTCGCTGCCATCGCGTCGCCGAAGGCACGGTGCTGCTCGAGTGTCATGGGTTCGGCCAGCCAGTCCATCCATGGATGGAGGTGGTCGAAGGAGGCGGTGACCGCGTCGAATCTCGGCATCAGATCCTCGGGCTGCCAACGGCGTAGCAGCAGATCGCCCAGGTTGATCCGCCGAGGCGGTGCGATTCCGGACGCAAGCGCGGCGGGGTGCTCGGTGTCCATCCTCGGATGTTGGCAGCCGATCCGACGTGGAGCAACGCAATAACGGGCTGGTCGAGATTCCCAGGATCGGTAAACGCCGAGAGTTACGCGCGTCGCGACTTGACCGGTGAACCGCAACGCGCCGCGTTCAACGGATAGGCGCGCCTAGTTCTTCGGCGAAAAACCCAGATGCTTGACGTAGCGATGGGCAGGAACCGACACAGGGCCATCCGGTCCAGGTGCTTGGTGGCTGAACAGGCCCTCATCGACCCATCCGTGCCGGGCGTAGAAGGCGCGGGCACGGGTGTTGCCCGCAACCACGGCCAACCAGGCGCGGGAATGACCGCCAGCATGAATGCGCTGCTCGGCGGCACCGAGCAGGGACGCGGCGACTCCGGTGCCGCGGTGGTGCCGGGATAGGTAGACCTGGTCGACTTCGTCATCGAGGGTCATGACGAAACCGGCTACCTGGTCGGCGACCATCGCGACAACAGTGTCGTCGATGCGCTCCGCGGCGCGCGTGCCGAACGATTCCCGAGGGCGGACGGCGACGAGTTCGTCGGGGACATTGCCGAGGTGGGCGTCGCGCCAGCCTTCGTACCAGATGGTCGCGATGGATTCGGCGTCCTCGGGGCGGGCGGGGCGCAGGTGCGGGGAATCGGTCATCAACGCAATGTAGCCCGGTTGGGTTGACATGAACCCTGGTTGAGGTTGAAGGCTGGAGATATGAATCGACCGCCTGAATTCTGGAATGCCGTCTATGACAACGGGTCCGCTCCGTGGGTGATCGGGGAGCCGCAGCCCGCGGTGCTCGAGCTGATCGAGCAGGGGTGGATTCGGGGTGCGGTGCTCGATGTGGGGTGTGGTGCTGGTGAGCACACGATTCGGCTGACCGAGCTCGGCCATGACGTGCTCGGGGTGGATCTCGCGCCGAGTGCGATCGCATATGCCAGGGCCAATGCGCGGGAGCATGGTGTAGCCGCGCGGTTCGAGGTGGCCGATGCGCTGAATCTGGGGGACGAGCCCCGCTACGACACCATTCTCGACAGTGCGCTGTTCCATGTCTTCGCCCACGACAACGGCGATCCGACCGATTATCTGCGCAGCCTGCACCGGGTCCTGAAGCCCGGCGGGTACCTCCACATCCTCGCGCTCTCGGATGCCGAACCCGGCTTCGGTCCGCGCATCAGCCGCTCCGCGATCTCCGACCCGTTCGGCGCGGGCTGGGATTTGGAAGAACTGAAGCCCGCACGGTATCGCGGACGCGTCAGCGAGGCCGTCGTCGAGGCACAAGAACTCGGCCTTACCCCGGGCACATTGTCGACGAGGCTGCTTGGATTGCCCGCGTGCGCCGTTCCTAGCGCTGTACAAACACCCTGCCTGATGGACTGTGCATCGGGTCGCGGCACTGCCTGCCGTGATCCGATCGCCAATGGAAAGGGTCATTCGTCATGACATACACCCGTACCGGATTCGTGCGAACCGCTGTTGCACTCGGCGGTCTGCTCGCGGCGGGGGCGCTACTGGTTCCTGGAACCGCTTCGGCGCAACCGGGCATCGGCGGCGGACTGATCGAGACGACATGCAGCTTCGCGCAGGTGGATGCGGCCATTCACGCCGAGGCGCCCAAGCTCGCCGAACGCCTGGACAGCCACCCCGATCGCAAGGCGAAGCTGCAGGAATTCCTCGGGCTGCCGGTCGAGCAGCGCAAGCAGCGCGCCCAGCAGTGGATCGACAACCACCCGAATGCGCGGACCAAGATCGAGGAGAAGCGCAATTCGCCCGAGGGCCAGCAGAAGATCGACAAGCTGCGCCAGATCGCGAACACCTGCCACAACTACTGAGTCGAACGCGGGCGGCGCTATCCGGCGTCGCCCGTTCGGTTCTCGATGGTGACCGTGACGGTGAGACCGCCCTCGGGCCGCGCGGTCGCCCGGACCTCGCCACCGTGTGCGTGCGCGACCGATCGCACGATCGACAGACCCAGCCCCGCGCCCCGGCTGTTCGGTGCGTGCGCCGATTCGGCGACCCGTTCGCCGGATGCCAGTCTGCGGAACGGTTCGAAGAGTCCGTCGACCTCGAAGGCAGGCACGACTGGGCCGGTGTTCTCGACAACGAGCTGGGCATTGCCCCCGGTGCTCACCGATCTGATCGAGACCCAACCTTTTTCGCTGACGTTGTAGCGAATCGCGTTGTCCACCAGGTTCTGCGCCAGACGTTCCAGCAATACCGGATCACCCGAGACCGGAGCCGCCTCGATGTCGGTGCGGATCTCGATACCGGCCCGGTCGGCGGCATCACCCGCGACGGCGACCACCCGGCGGACCACCTCGGCCAGATCGACCCGACTGCGCTCGATGAGCCGCTGCTCACTGCTCGCGAGCACCAGCAATCCGTCGATCAACCGCTCGTGCCGACTATTGACCTCCAAAAGCGTTGCCCCGAGCCGACGCGTGGATTCGGGTGCGTCGGGATCGTCCAGCGCCACTTCGATCAACGTGCGATTGATGGTCAACGGTGTGCGCAGTTCATGTGAGGCATTGGCGACGAAGCGCCGCTGACCGTCGAAGGCGCGATCCAACCGTTCCAGCATGGCGTCGAAAGTGTCGGCCAGATCCTTGATTTCGTCATCGGGTCCGGTCAGCGCGATCCGTTCGTGCAGGCTGCGATCGGCCACCCGGCGCGCGGTCGCGGTGATCTGCTGCAGCGGATGCAAGGCCCGCCCGGCCAGCAGCCAACCCAGTCCGCCCGCGACGATCCCGATCGCACCCAGGCAGACCAGCGACCAGACGAGCATCGCCTCCAAGGTGTCGCGGCGCTCCTTGGCGGCCTGCGCGGTGAGCGCCGTGTACAACTCCTCGGTGACGATCGGGCGGTTCCGCTTGGCCAGGTACTCGCGCACGAGGATCTGGGCACCCATCCCGTGTCGCCGATCCAGCGACCGATCGAGGTAGAAATACATCAGCGCAACCAGGATCGCCCCGGCGATGAAGAACGCGCCCGCGTACAGCAGGGTGAGCCGGAGCCGAATGGTGCGGCCCCTCACCGGATGCGGTACCCCACGCCCGCCTCGGTCTCGATCACCGGCGGATCGCCCAATTTCCGGCGCACCATCATGATCGTGTAACGCACCACCCCCGTGAACGGATCGATGTTCTCGTCCCATGCCTTCTCCAATAACTGCTCCGCCGACACCACTCCGCCGTCGGCACGCAATAATTCGGCCAGTACCGCGAACTCCTTGCGTGACAAGGAAACCGGCTCGCCGTCGCGGGTGACCGTCAGCCGATGCGGGTCGAGCCGAATCCCGGCCCGCTCCAGCACCAACGGGGTCGCGGGCCGTGCGCGCCGCCCCAGCGCCTGAATGCGGGCCACCAATTCGGCGAATGCGAACGGTTTGGTCAGATAGTCGTCGGCGCCGAGACCGAGCCCCGCGACTCGCTCGGCCACCGCCGCGGCGGCCGTCAGCATCAGAATCCTGGCGTCGCTGCCTGCCTCGGTGAGCGAGGTGCAGACGATATCCCCGGATACCGTCGGTAGATCGCGATCCAACACGATCACGTCATAGTCGTTCACGCCGACCCGCTCCAGCGCATCCGCGCCGTCATACACCACATCGACCGCCATCGCATGCCGCCGCAGCCCATCGGCTATCGCGTCGGCCAGCAACTGCTCGTCCTCGACCACCAGTACCCGCACCCGACCATCGTGCCTGTTGTCGCTGTTAGGGCGCTGTTAGTGCGACAGACCCCGGGGGGAGCCGCCGATTTCGGCACATGTGGCGAGGAGTGATTTACGACGATCGACTCGGTGTGTGCTCTGTATTGACATCCGCCCCGCCATCAGAGGTGAGGATTCCTACCACAGCCGTGGAGCTGTCTTGGTGGGTTCCTGCTTCAACGGCCGGTGCCAGCCCGGGGGCTGGTTCTACCTGGCCTTCACAGGCGTTTAACCTCTCGGTCTGCCCAGCCGCGAGGATGTTGGTTGCCGCGTTCATGTCCCGGTCGTGGACCGCGCCGCATGGACACCGCCACGTCCGGACCGACAGCGGTTTCTTACCGTCGATCCGGCCACATACCGAACACAACTGGCTGGACGGAAAGAAACCGGTCCACCTTGGCGAAAGTGCGGCCGTGCCTGGCCGCTTTCTCTGCCAGCATGCGGATGAACATGCCCCAACCTGTGTCATGCACGCTCTTGGCGAGCCGCGTGCGAGCGAGACCTTGGACGCACAGGTCCTCGACGTATACGGCTTGGTTGTCGCCGATGATCGCCGTGGAGTGTTTGTGCGCCCAATCTCGCCGGGTATCGGCTACCCGTGCGTGAGCTTTCGCTAACCGGACTCTGGCCTTCGCGCGGTTACGGCTGCCCTTCTGCTTCTTCGACAGATCCTGCTGGGCCTTACGGAGCTTGCGTTCGGCTCGGCGCAGAAACTTCGGGGATTCGATCACCTTCCCGTCCGATAACACCGCGAAGGTGGTGAGTCCCAAGTCGATACCGACCTCGGTGTCCAGTTCGGGCAGTGACTCGTCGGCGACCAACACCACGAAGGACGCGAAATACCGGCCTGCCGCATCCTTGGTGACGGTGACCGATGATGGTTCCGACGGCAGGCCCCTCGACCAGCGAAGCTCGATGTCACCGATCTTTGGCAGTCGCAGTTCGAGGCGAAGAAGTTGCGGTAGGCGGTGTTCAGGTCGGCCAGCGCCTGCTGCAATACCACCGATGACACCTCACCGAGCCACCCTCGCTGCGGTGTCTTCTTCGCCTCGGTGAGCCGCTTCGACAGGTCCGCGTCCGAGAGCGTCAATCCCTCCGCGTATGCATGCCGCCGTGATGAAAGTGCATCGTTGAAGACGACACGAGCGCACCCGAATGCCTTCGCCAACTTCGTCTGCTGACCCGATGTCGGGTAGAGGCGGTAGCTGTATCGAAGCTGCACACTTTCACGATAACATCATGGCGGCGCACCGATTACGATTCTGCGCCAGTACATCGAGCAGCGCTAGTGTCCGGTCCAGGGAACACTCGGTTCTCGGCGCCCTGGCCACGCTCGCATTCACCTCCGCTGTAAGCGACTGTGCACTAACGAACATCCAGGTAGCTGATAGCAGTGAAAGGAGTTCAGATGACAATGTCGGTTGCCGACCGCATATTCTTTCGCGTCAACCGATTCCACAGGGAACGGGTCGCGATCGCATGGGGCGGACGGCATATTCTGCACGGCCGTAAGCCCAGGCCGGGTGACGTCGTGCTGACCAGCAATGACTATCTCGCGCTTGCGCACGAGCCGCATATCGTCGGCGCGATGTGCGCGGCATTGCAGTACGCGAGCGGGGGAGCACTCCCGTCGGGCGTCTTCGTACACGGTTCCGACCATCCGCAGATCGCGCTGGAAACGACGCTTGCCGAACATATGCGGGCGGCCGCCGGAATTCTGTGTCAGTCGGGCTGGGATGCGAACGCCGGATTGATGCAGTCGATCGCCGACCCGCATACGCCGGTCTATGTCGATCACATTGCCCATATGTCGCTGTGGCACGGCGCGAAAACCGCTGGTGCGCCGGTATATTCGTTCCGGCACAATTTTCCGGGCCATCTGCGCGACGAGATCCGCAAGCACGGTCCCGGCATCATCGCGGTGGATTCGATATACAGCGGCAACGGGAGTCGCTGTCCGCTGACCCAGATCTGCGATGTCGCCGACGAAACCCGCAGTGTGCTGGTGGTCGACGAATCGCATTCGCTCGGCACCGACGGGCCGTACGGTGCGGGCATGGTGGTCGCGCTCGGTCTCACCGACCGGGTGCCATTCCGGACCGCCAGCCTCGCAACGGCTTTCGCGGGACGCGCCGGATTCGTCGCCGCGAACAATATCGATTTCGTCGATTACTTCAAGATGGAATCCGATCCTGCGGTCTTCTCCGCGACACTGCTGCCGCACGATATCGCCGGTCTGGCCGCGACGCTCGAAGTGATTCGCATCGACGAGTGGCGGCGGGTCCGGCTGCGCGAGATCTCCGCTGTCGTGCGGCGTGCGCTGATGGCGTTGGAATTCGATCTGGAGGGTTCGGCCAGCCATATCGTCGCGCTGCAGACCGGTTCGGATGAGCGCACCATCGCGATCCGCGACTTCCTGGAGACCCATGGCGTTTTCGGCTCGGTCCTGTGCTGGCCCGCTACCGCGCCCGACCGTGCGCGCATCCGCTTCTCGCTGCATGCGGGGCTCACCGATATGCAGGTGGATCGACTCATCCAGGTGTGCACCGAGGTTCGCAACAACTTCGGCGCGATGGCGCCGGTGCGTTACGAAAGGCCGAGGCCCGCACCGACTCCAGCGCAACTCGTGCCGACCCAGTGAGCTATCAGGCGGCCGTCGTACGCGGCAGGATCACCGTGAAGGTCGCGCCGTTGCCCGGCTCGCTGTCCACGCTCACCCGACCGCCGTGCGCCGCGACAAGGGCCTGCACGATCGACAGCCCCAAACCCGTTCCGCCACTGGCCCGGGTGCGCGAGTCGTCGGTGCGATAGAACCGTTCGAAGACGCGGGCGGCGGCCTCCGGCGTCAGGCCGGGGCCGGTGTCGACGACATCGATGCGCACGTCATCCGTGGACGGAGTGAGCCGCACGGTGACCGCGGCGGTGGCCGGAGTGTGGGCCAGGGCGTTGCCGAGCAGGTTGGCCAGCACCTGCCGCAATCGCGCTTCGTCGCCGGTCACGTCCATGGTGCCGATTCCGGGACGGACCTCCAGGGTGATCGGGCGTCGAGGTTGCTGCCGCGCCGCCATGGCCTGCGCATTGTGCACCGCATCGCCGGCGAGCGTCAGCACATCCACTTGGCGGCGGTCGAGTGGGCGTTTGGCATCCAGCCGCGCGAGCATGAGCAGGTCCTCGACGAGCAGGCCCATGCGCTCGGCCTCGCCCTCGATGCGGCCCACCACCATGGACGCGTCCGTGCTCGCGCCTTGGCGGTAGAGCTCGGCGAAACCGCGAATCGTGGTGAGCGGGGTGCGCAATTCGTGGCTGGCGTCGGCGATGAACTGGCGCATCCGGCGTTCCGAGCGCCGGGCGTCTTCCTCGGAGGCCTCGGTGGCCGCGACGCCGTGCTGGATCTGCGCGAGCATCGCATTCAACGACCGAGCCAACCGGTCGACCTCGGTATCGACACCGCGCACCGGAACGCGCCGGTGCAGATCGCCGCCCGCGATCGCCGCCGCGGTCTTCTCGACATTGCGCAGCGGCCGCAGGCTGCGCCGCACGACGAAGTACCCGACCACACCGAGCGCGATCAGCGCGGCCGCGCCGGTACCGAGTTCGAAGTAGATCAAGCGCGATACCGTCTCCTGGTTATCGGTGAGCGGCAGCGCGATGGTGGTCGAGCCGTACTGGTTGCTGGTGGTCAGGGCGCGCCACTGCACCTCGGATCCGTCGGTCGAGCCGACGGTCGTGGGGACCGATGCCGTATTTCCGTCGATATCCGGCGTGGTGCCGATACTGGCGACCGTGACCGAGGTGCCCGGATAGGTCTGTCCCTCAGGGCCTTTGTGCAACTCGTAGAAGCGGCGGGGTTGATCGGTGAACAGCCGAGGGGTCGGCGCCTGTGGCAGGTCGGCCGGAACCCACACCGTCGCACCATCATTCGTGACGACCTGCTTCATCTCGCGTGGTTCGGCCCACGAGCGAGCGGCGTCGTAGAGCTGCTCATCGGTGCGTGCGGTCAGCGATCGACTCAAGGCAGAGGTCACTGCGAAACCCGTGGAGAGCAGCACCATGGCGGCCAGGAAGACCAGGGCGACAACAAGTCCCACCCGCAGCGGCATGGCCGACACTCGCCGGGCGAGTGATTCGCGCAGTCTCATATCCGGCTCGGCTGCGGTGCGCGCAGCACATAGCCGACGCTGCGCAGCGTGTGGATGAGCTTCGGTTCGGTGGTATCGACCTTGCGCCGCAGATACGACACATACGACTCGACCACACCCGCATCGCCGCCGAAGTCGTAGCGCCACACGTGATCCAGGATCTTCGCCTTGCTGAGCACCTTGCCCGAATTCACCATGAAATACCGCAGCAGCGTGAACTCGGTGGGCGACAATGCTACCGGCACACCGGCTTTCCAGACTTCGTGACTGTCCTCGTCGAGTTCGATATCGCCCACCGCGATGCGGGAGGACAGGTCCGCGACGGCATCCCTGCCCGACCGCCGCAGGATGGCCCGCAGCCGGGCGATCACCTCTTCCAGGCTGAACGGTTTGGTGACGTAGTCGTCCGCGCCGAGGGTCAGTCCGGTGAGTTTGTCATCGACCTCGTCGCGGGCGGACAGGAACAGCACCGGCGCATCGATCCCGTCCGCGCGCAGCCGCCGTAACAGCCCGAACCCGTCCATGCCCGGCATCATCACGTCCACGATCAGCGCGTCCGGCCGGAACCGGCGCACCTTGTCCAGGCCGTCCGTCCCGCTGATCGCGGTGACCACCTCGAACCCCTGAAATCGCAGACTCACCGCAAGGAGCTCGACGATCATCGGCTCATCGTCGATGACGAGAATGCGTGCTTCCGGCTCTGCTCTGCTCATTCCACCAGCGTGACTGACCGAGCAAGGTCGCAGCTCAGGACAAGCTGGGTGTTGGCTGTGAGCCGTGGACCTATCCGAGGTCCGGATGGAAAATGCGTTCGGCCGCGTTCCGCAGGGTGGTGCTGCTGTCCGGATCCTCGACATGGAGTGCGAAGGCCAACTCGCCGGTATTGGCGAGCAGCCAGCCCTGTCCGCCCGCGGTGGTGACATATCCGCCGCCGCCGATCAGGCTCCGGAGTTGGTCGACCACCGCGGCGGGCAGTGGACTAGATTCCGCGGAAGTCGTTGCCGGGCGGCCGATTTCGATCATGGGCGGAGTGACGCGTCCATTGGCAATGGCGGCGGCGAGGATCGCCATACCGTAGGGGCTTGCCTGGATTTCGCTCGCCCGGCCGCCGCGTCGGGCCTCTTCGGTGCCCGGGGCCGGGATTCGCGAACTCACCTTGTTCAGACCCGTCAGCTCGAAATCGACGCCGAGACCGAGTGCGCGGGCGGCCTGGGTGATCTCGTCGAGGGATACGTTTTGCGGCGGTTTGTGCGTGATGGTGGCCGCGGCCGTCCGCAGTAGTTCGGAAGTGCCGCCGATCGGGGCGAGCCCGGCGAAGGCCACTGGTTCGTTCGTGCTGGCCGCATTGTTCTCGGCGGCGGCGACAATGGCTCCGGTCGCGGGACGGATCGCGACGACGGCAGCCGGATTCCCGAGGTAGTTGACCGCATCCTGGGCGGCGCGCTGCCAGTACGGATCCAGGGTCGCGGACACATCCGGCGCCGGTGTGCCCTGCTGTCCGGCGATATTGGCGATCGGAAGCCCGTCGGGTCCCGATAGCTGCACCGCCCAGCCCGCGGTCCGGTCCCGGTTGTCCTGCCACACTGTGCGCAGTGCGTCGAGCATGGGAGATTGGATGCGGCGGTCGGCCGAGATCAGCCGTGGCTGCGGCTGTGCCACCACCCCGGGAATCGGCGTGATGTCCGGTTCGAGGACCGCGAAGTCGTCCTGCCGCAGATTCACCGCGACGACCGGTTGGCCTTTGGCGGCGGCGAGTTGCGCGCGTAAGGACTCGCCGGTGATCAGTGGGGCGACCGGTGCGATGGCCTTCGCCAGCGCGTCGGTGGTGGCGACCGGATCGGTGATGCGGGCGGGATCGAGCCGGACCACAGCGATGATCTGCTCGGTCATCAACGGTTGTCCGAGACTGTCCTTCACCACGGGCGGCGGCGTCGGGTAGGCCTTTACCAGATTGACTTTGCGGGTGTTGTCCAGTTGCGGCAAGGCGATAGTGGGGTCCCAGGAGATTCGCCAGCCGGTCGCCAATTTTCGGATCGTGCCCTGCGCGTCGTACGTCCAGTTTCGATCGTGTCCGAATGCCCACGCGCCCTGCAGGGCGAAGATTCCCTCCTTGGAATCCAATGCGATGAATTGCGACACACGGAAGTCGGGGGCACCAGGGCCCAATCCCTCGAACACCTGTCGCAGCGATGTGGCGGCATTGCTCGGTTGCGTGGTCAATTTCGCGGCGCTATCCGCATCCCGCTTGTTCAGCAGCTCGGTGAACTGTTCGACCGCCACCCTCGCGTCATCCGAATATTCGCCGAACGAACAGGCGCACCCGCTGAGTGCCGCCGCGAGAATCACTGCGCCGAGTGCCGCCGACCAGCGTGTGCGGCTCCTGTGCGGTCCGACGCCCGGGGAATTGCTCATCGGGATCCTCGATTCTCGAGTCCAACCGCGATTGATGGTCGTCAGCATCCGATTGCGCAGCGCAATGGACTTCGAGGCTAGCCCGCGCATTCGGCGGCTATCCATTCGATAAATCGGATAGCTGCCGAATTGCGATGGACTCGAGATGTGGCCTTATGTTGGCTCCCCGCAACAAAGTTCGAGACGACCGGGGGACCCCGGCCGATGGCCGAGGTCCCCGTCGGTTCACGACTGCGGCGGTGGGCTGAAGATGCCGAAGTCGTTTCCGGAGGTGTCGAGGATGTGTGCGAAGACGAGCCCGTCCTTGCCGGTGATCGGTGGGACCGACACCTTTCCGCCCAGCTTTTCGGCGGCGGCGACCGTGGCCGCCACATCCTGGACGAGGACGAAGAAGGTCGCGTGATTGGCCGAGGCATCGGGGGTGCGCGAGATGCCGCCGCTCGGTGCCTCGCTCGCGGGGTAGCTGACCAAGTCATAGGTGTCGGCATTCGGGTCTGAGGCGAAGCTCCAGCCGAACAGGTCACCGTAGAACTTCTCGACCTCCTGCGGCTTATCGCTGCCGACCTGGAACCAGGCAACCGTGTTGAAAGGGGGAGTGCTCACCGTGTCGTCTCCTCGCGATCGGGTATCGGTGTCTTGCCCGATTACGATCACCCGGCGCGGCGACAACCCCCTGTCGGTGTTTCCCGCCGATTTCGTCTCACAGCGCGACGGTTCGGAGTTCGAGGTCCTTCGGAATATCCGAAGGGGTGAGCGGGCGCGGCAAGGTCGGCGTATCTGTCATGGTCACCGCGCGGATGCGGTCCAGCCGGAAGCAGCGCGACTCCGCACGCAACCGGCACCACGCGATGAGATACCAGCCGTGCGCTCCGTTGAGGAAGGCCGTCGGCTCGACCTCCCGTTCGCTGGCCGCGCCGAAGCGATCCGAATAGCCGATTCGCAGCACCCGTCCCGCTTCGATCGACTGCGCGATAACCGACGGAATGGCCTGGACGGGCGGCGCATCCACCGGATCCAGCAACCGAACCCGCGCGGCGAGGTCGCGCGCCGCGGCCGCATTGCGCTCCGACATCACTCCGAGAATTTTGCGCAACGCGCTGCGCCCCGCCTGGTCGAAGGGCGTCGCCTCGCTGCGCGCCAAAGCCACGGCGAGTGCGACCGCTTCCGCCGCCGTGAAGTTGAGCGGCGGCAGCGACATGCTCTTCTCCAACGCGTAGCCGCCGCGCCTGCCGACATCCGCGTAGATCGGAATACTCGCCTGCTGTAGTGCCGCGATATCACGTTCGATCGTCCGAACGCTCACCTCATAACGCTGGGCCAACTCCCGCGCGGTCCGCATCCGCGGCGCCACCGCCCGCAATTCCTCGACTATCGCATACAGCCGATCCGTACGGTTCACGCCGCCACGCTAGCGCCGACCACCGACATCGAATGCCTGCCCGAATTGTCTTGGCGGATCGCGGGTATCAGTTGAAGGTGTCGCATAGCCAGTGAGCGCCTCGTGCGGTCGCCCGCACGCGGGTGTCACTGGGCATGCGACGGCTCGGGTCAGCGGCGGGAGACCAGCATCGGTTCGTGTAGGTCGAAGTATTCGACTTCGCCCATGAGTTCGCCTTCCTCCTCGAACAGGGTGCGCAGATCGTCTGGAATCTCCAGCTTTTCGTGGGCGCGGGCCTCGGCCTCGGAGGTGAAGTAGACGGCCTCGACGTACCCGTCGCTGCCGTATGTCGCCAAGGTACCGCCGAGAATTTCGGGGCGCAGTTCGTGGATGCGCTCGGTGCCTTCGGCGAGCAGTTCGCGCATGCGGCGCGGATCGCGGGTATGTCCCTCCATGACCTGGACGAACCCGGCCTCATCGGAGCCACCGCCCAGCCACTGCGTCACCTCGGGGCAATCCATGAACTGCACCGGCCCGTCGAAGCACTGCTCGGTCTCGGCCCACCACGCGCCTTGCTCCGGACGATTGCTATTGCGCCGCGCCGCTTCTTCGGATTCGAACCTCGCCAATGCGATGAACGTTCCGTCATTGCACAACCCGCTGGTCGTCCCGAGATAGCCGACGGCTCCCGGCTGCAATTCCTCGTTCCACCGATCCATACACCGACGTAGCCGATCGGCGTCGGAAACCTTTCCTTGAATAACTTGGATGAACATCGAGTCCTCCTAGTGCGGAGCGATCACTCCGCTCTATAGCGAGGCTGACGCGTCGCGGTCCACCGAGGGTGCTCGGACCGCACGGCCCGCGAACACGGCCACCGCACAGCTAATCGTTCGCCGCCGGGTGGGCGAGCGCAAGAGTGGCGACTCGCCGTATCCGACAGCCAGATCCTGGCGTGTCTTCCAATGACCAGGCGCCGCGCCGAGCGGAATCAGACCGACCTTACCTGTTCCACTGATTGAATCAATGATTGAAATACCGATGGGGACGTGGTTGGCTACCCCCATGACAGAGAAGCTTTCGTCGGACACGCGGGGCCGTCTGCTCGCCGCGGCCGAGCGGTTGCTGCTGACCGAGCGCTATGACGAGGTTTCCGTGCGGGCGATCTGTGCCGCGGCCGGAGCCAACCCGGCTGCGGTGCACTATCACTTCGGATCCAAGGAGGCGCTGGTCACGGCGCTGCTCGAGGACCGGCTCGGGCCGCTGTGGGCCGACCGGCTGTCGATGGTGACGGATGCGCGCGGTTCGGTGGCCGAGGTGGTGGACGTGGTGCTGGAACCGTTCGTCGCATTGGCCGACGATCCGGTGGGCCGGTTGCATTTACGGCTGCTGGCGCAGTTCGTCCTCGGCGGGCACCCGGTGCTGTGGAATCAGCGGTGGTTCCGCATGGCGTCCTGGGTGGCATTGCTGCCCGAGTTGACCGAGGCCGAAAGCCGTCTGCGCTGGGCTCTGGCCTTCGATCTGATCATCATGCGATTCGGGGGAGCCGGATCGCAGGAGCGGGAGATGTCGCAGGCGGCGATCGCCGCATTGCGGGAGTTCGTGGTGGCCGGTCTGACCGCCCCGTCGAAAGAACAGAAATGACAGACGTATTCACACCGGCCCGGCTCGGGCCGATCACCCTGCGCAATCGCGTGATCAAGGCGGCGACATTCGAGGGACGCACCCCGGATGCGCTGGTAACCGACGAACTGATCGCCTTCCACCGCGAAGTGGCGGCCGGCGGCGTCGGCATGACGACCGTCGCTTATTGCGCGGTGGCGCCCGGCGGTCGTACCGACCGGCATCAGATCTGGATGCGCCAGGAGGCGGTCCCGGGTTTGCGGCGGCTGACCGCTGCGGTACACGCCGAGGGCGCGGCGGTCAACGCGCAGATCGGGCATGCGGGTCCGGTAGCCAACGCGGCCTCCAACGGTTACCCCGCCCTCGCGCCGAGCCGTATGTTCAGCCCGCTGGGCATGAAAATGATGAAGGTGCCCAAAGAGCATGAGATTCGCGAACTGGTCGCGGCTCATGCCACCGCAGCGCGGCTGGCCGAGGAATCGGGGTTCGATGCGGTCGAGATCCACTTCGGGCACAACTATTTGACGAGTTCGTTCCTCAGCCCACTGCTGAACCGGCGCACCGATCGCTACGGTGGTTCGGCCGAGAACCGGGCGCGGCTGGCGCGCGAAATTGCCCTTGCCGTCAAGGAAGCCGTGGGTGACCGGCTGGCGGTGACCGCGAAACTGAATATGGAGGACGGCGTCCGGGGCGGGCTGACGGTCGCGGAGTCGCTGCGGGTGGCGGCCTGGCTGGAAGCCGACGGCGCACTGGACGCTCTCGAATTGACCGCGGGCAGTTCGCTATTGAATCCGATGCTGCTGTTCCACGGTGCCGCGCCGCGCAAGTCGTTCGCGAAAGTGCTTCCGGCACCGGCACGTTGGGGCTTTCGCATGGTCGGCCGCTCATTCCTGAAGGAGTACCCGTATCAGGAGGCCTACCTCTTGGAGCGGGCCCGCCACTTCCGGCGGGAGTTGTCGATGCCGCTGATCCTGTTGGGTGGCATTACGAATCTGGACACCATGCGGCTCGCCAGGACCGAGGGCTTCGAATTCGTCGCCATGGGCCGTGCGCTGCTGCGTGAACCGAATCTGTTGCACCGTATCGAATCCGAGGCCGCCACCCGGTCCGCGTGCATCCACTGCAACGAATGCATGCCGACCATTTACACCGGAACCAAGTGCCTGTACCGACTCGACGGCCCGGTGATCATCGAAACAGTGCCGGTTCTCGGCACCGAGCCGGAGGTGCGGCCATGAGCGTTGTCAGTGGTGATGAGCGCGGCGCACATTCACCATCGCGGAAGCGAATTATGGCGGGACGGTTGGCCGGACGGGTCGCCTTGATCAGTGGCGGGTCCTCGGGGATGGGCGCCTCCCATGCGCGGGCATTCGTCGACGAAGGCGCATCGGTCGTGATCGGCGATATCGCGGACGAGGCCGGTGCGCGGCTGGCCGACGAACTGGGCGAGCAGGCCGCCTACGTCCACCTCGACGTCACCCGGTCCGGCGACTGGGAGGCCGCCGTAGCCGAGGCCGTACGTCGGTTCGGCAAGCTGGACGTGCTGGTGAACAATGCCGGTGTCCTGGACGGCGGACCGCTGGGTACCTACACCGAGAAGCAGTGGCAGCAGGTGCTGGCGATCAATCTCACCGGTCCGTTCCTCGGACTGACGGCGGCGCGTGACGCGCTGGCGCGGCCCGTCCGTCGGCGGTGGTGAACATCTCCTCGGCCGCCGGAATGCAGGGTGTGGCCGGTATGCACGCCTACACCGCATCGAAGTTCGGTCTGCGCGGGCTCACGAAATCGGCTGCGCTGGAACTGGCTCCGCATGGCGTGCGTGTCAACTCGGTCCACCCGGGCGGCATTCTCACCCCGATGATCGGCGCGATGGCGGGTGCGGTGGACGTCGATCGGAACGAGAACACCCTGGCCCGCCTGGGCCTGCCCGAGGAGGTGACGAGTTTGGTTGTCTTCTTGGCCAGTACCGAGTCGAGCTTCTGCAACGGTGCGGAGTACGTCATCGACGGCGGCATGACCGCGGGATCCACCTTCGGCTGAGCCCGCGGCAGCACGCGAGCCCGGCGCGGGCGATCCCGAGTCAGTGCGCTTCGGCGTGGTCGGTCAGGAAGGTTTCGACCAATTGGTTGACGACATCGGGCACTTCGGCGGCGGCGAGGTGCGCGGCATTCTCGATGACCGTGAACTCCGCGCCGGGAATGCTGCGCGCCATGGTCTCCAGTTCGGGCACCGGAAAGGTGCGATCCTCGCGACCGCCGACGACCAGCGTGGGACAGGTGATCGCGGCGAAGCGGTCGCGTTGGTCCGGGCGCTCGATCACCACGGATCGGACGGCATGCGCGACCGATTTCGGATCATTGCGACGTGCCGTGTCGAGGACCCGGCGCACGACATCGGGGCGGGTGGCTTCGGTGGTCGGCCCGAGGAAGGCGCTCACTACGGATCGAGTGAGCGGCGGACGGATGCCGCGCAGGATACCGACGATGACCAGCAGCGCCCTGTACTGCAATTTCTGACCACTCGGGGCTGGTGAGGCCGTGCCGTTCATCAAGATGGCGGATCGCACGCGGTCCGGATATTCGGCGGCCAAGGTGCCGCCGATCATGGCGCCCCAGGAGTTCCCGATGAAGTGGGCCCGCGAGAGTTCGAGGTGGTCGAGGATGTCGACCACACAGCCCGCGCAGTCGTCGAACGTGAAGCCGCGAGTGAGTGGACCGGATTTTCCGTGGCCGGGCGGGTCCACCGCGATGGTCAGATAATTCTCGGCGAAGTGAGCGATCTGAGCGTCCCAGAGCCCGGCATCCATGAGCAGGCTCGGCCACATCACGAGCGGATCGCCGTGCCCGGTTGTGACGACGTGCAGGGTACCGAGCCGAGTCGGGATGTAGAGATCCGTGCTGTCCATGGGTTCCTTCAGCGGAGGGCGAGGGCGAGGAAGAAGTCGACGCGGTCTTCGAGGCGGGACAGGTCGCGGCCGGTCAGTTCCTCGATGCGTTGGATACGGTAGCGCAGGGTATTCACGTGAACGTGAAGTAGCTCAGCGCATTTGGTCCACGAGCCGGACACCTCGAGGAAGGTTTCCAAGGTGTGCACCAAGTCGGCGCGGTTTTCCTGGTCGTAGCTGCTCAACGGGTCGAGCAGGCGCAGGCGGAACATGCGCCGGACCTCGTCGGGGACGCTGGCCAGCAGGAGCATATGGGTGGCGAGTTCGTCGTGGCCGACGACGGTGGTGGGGGTGGGGCGGTCGGCCGCGAGGCGGCGGGCGTAGCGGGCTTCTTCTACCGCGCCGCGCAGACCTTCGCCGTCGACGATGCCGCTGACACCGATCGAGAGGTGAGCACCCTGTAGTCCGGGCTCCAAAGCGGTTACAGCGCGGTGGATTTCGCTGATGACGGAGCCGTCTGCGGGGATGAGGGCGATGGCTTCACCGTCGACCACACCTGCGGCAGGCCTTTTGCCGTAGAGGATTTCGCGCAGTAGGACGCGTAATTCGCCGGGGCGCAAGGCATCTGCGCCAGCCGCGACCGCAATATAGGTTTCGGCGGGACCGAGACCCGTCAGTTCCAGGCGGGAAATGATTTCGGCGGGTTTGGCATCGGAGACGATCAGTTCGATGAGTTCCTGGGCTAGGCGGCCCTCGGCGCTCTGACGGTCGTCGAGCCGGGCGCGTTCGAGCGATACGACCGCGGCGAGCTCGCCGGTCAGGGCGCGACGTTCTTCCGGCCAGTCTTTGAAGTCGCCTTCGAAGACCAGGAACCAGTCGGCGGCGCGGGAGGTGCTGTGCTCGTCGACCGCGAACAGCGAGTAGCGCGCCTTGTCCTGGACCAACACGTGGGGGAGACGGCGGGCGTTCAGGAAGGCGGCGGTGGCTCCGACCGGCGGTGCTGCCGCGGGTCCGGCCACCACGCGTCCGGTGGATGCGACGACCCAGCAGCGCATCCCGAGATCGCGTTCGATCAGTTCGAGCACCGAGCCCAGCCCGGTACCCGAGACGAGCTGGCGGTGGCGGTCGAGAATGGCGGTCAGATCGGCGGCGCGCCCGGTGGACAGATTGCGGGTCAATGTCTCGGTGACCTGGGCGAATGCGACATCCTCACGGACACGGAACAGCGGTATCCGATGTCGTTGACAGGCCTCGACGACGTCGGGCGGAGCGCCGCCGTAGCGGGCGTCACCGGCGGCGAGTCCGGCGACTCCGGCTTGGGCCAGTGCGCGCACGAAGGTCTCGCTGTCCTCCGGCGAAAGCCGCCATTGCAGCCCGGTCAGAACCAGCTCACCGCCGGAGAGATAACGACTCGGATCGAGCATGTCGGTGGTCACTACCCAGCGCACGAAGCGGTCGAGCTCTTCCTCGCCGGTGACGAGCTCGAGACCGAGGTTCATGGTCAGAAGTGATCTAAGTCGCACACTTGCCGAGGCTAACAGCCCGGCTCGCGCCCTCCCGGTGACGCTTTGGATCTTCACACAAACGAGCCCGTGTGAACTGGCGCACACTTCGGATTTCTGGGTCCTGGCAGCGCAGATGAACGACGGGTGTACTTACTCCCAGCACCAGAACAAGCTCGATGGGAGATCGGATGTCCGGTGAGATCGGATGGCTCAACTCGCTGCCTCCGGACCAGGCCGAGGCGGAACTGCTGACCTGCTGCGCCTCACATGTCTGGGCGCAGAAGGTGGCAGCGCACCGGCCCTATGTGGACAGCACGAGCCTGCTGGCCGCCGCTGTCGCCGGGGTGCGGGAGCTGAGTTGGCCCGATATCGCGGAGGCGCTGTCCGCGCATCCGCGCATCGGTGACCGGGCGAAGGCGGGCACGCACCAGCGCGAGGCCAAGTGGTCCGCCGGTGAGCAGTCCGGCACGGCGAGCGCCGACCAGCAGACACTCGATGACATCGCCGCAGGCAACCTGGCCTACGAGCAGCGGTTCGGACACGTCTTCCTGATCCGCGCCGCCGGTCGCTCCGCCGAGCAGATCCGCGCCGAACTGCGCAGGCGCCTGGCGAATACCGCCGAGGGCGAGCGCATCGCGACCCAACGCGAACTCGCCGATATCACCCGGCTGCGAATCCGAAAGCTGTTGGAGGACAGGTGAGTCTGTCCACCCACGTGCTCGACGCGGCATCCGGTCGCCCGGCGGCGGGGCTGCCGGTGCGGCTGGAAAAGGCCGACGGCACCGTGCTCGCCGAGCGCCGCACCGACGACGACGGGCGCGTCAAGGATCTGCCCGCGCCCGAAATCGGTGTCCACCGGCTGATTTTCGAAACCGGTGACCTCAGTCCGTTCTATCCGTCGGTGACCATCGACTTCCGCGTCACCGACCCAGCCGAGCACTACCACGTGCCGCTGCTGCTCAGTCCCTATTCCTACTCGACCTACCGAGGTAGCTGAACCATGTCGATCAAGCTCGGGCCGAATAGATACGGCAAAGCGGAAAACCGGGTCGTCCGGGTGACGAAAACCGGTGGCGTCCACGAGATCCGGGATCTGAACGTCGGTGTGGCGTTATCCGGTGACATGGACGAGGTCCACCTGACCGGTGACAATGCGACGGTCCTGCCGACCGACACCCAGAAGAACACCGTGTTCGCCTTCGCCAAGGAACACGGCATCACCTCCCCGGAAGCGTTCGGTCTTTTGCTGGCACGGCATTTCGTCGATTCCCAGCCGCCCATCCACCACGCGCGGGTCTCCCTGGCGGAGTACGCCTGGGAGCGCATCGTGGTCGGCCCCGGTGACAAGCAGTATTCGTTCGTGCGCTCCGGCCAGGAGACCCGCACCTCGCGGGTGCACTACGACGGCGAAAACGCCTGGGTGGTCTCGGGTTTGACGGGCCTGGTGGTGCTCAACTCCACCGGCTCGGAATTCCACGGCTATATCAAGGACAAGTACACGACGCTGCAGGAGGCCTACGACCGCGTACTGGCCACCGAGGTCAACGCGGAGTGGCGTTTCGCGAGCGAACCGGGCGACTGGGACAAGGCCTACCGCGAGGTCCGCGGTGCGCTGCTCGAGGCATTCGCCGATACCTACAGCTACTCGCTGCAGCAGACCCTCTACGCCATGGGCGACCGGGTGATCGGCGCGGTCCCGGAGGTCTGCGAGGTCCGGCTGTCGCTGCCCAATAAGCACCACTTCGTCGTGGATCTGTCCGGCTTCGGACTGGAGAACGACAACGAGGTGTTCGCCGCCGCCGACCGTCCCTACGGCCTGATCGAGGGCACCGTACTCACCGAGGACGCCCCCGCGCCCGGACCGGCTTGGGAGTGACGATGGATTTCCTACGACCCGATACCTGGGCCGAGGCGCTCGAGCTGAAGGCCGCGAAACCGGAAGCCGAACCCATCCAGGGCGGCACCGATGTCATGGTCGAGATGAACTTCGACCACGGCCGTCCGGCGGCACTGCTCGATCTCAACCGCTGTCGCGACCTGTTCGACTACTCGACCGAGCCCGACGGCCGGATCCGGATCGGTGCGGGCGTCCCGTATGTGCGCATCATCAACCGGCTCAACCACCAGCTGCCCGGTCTGGCGCAGGCCTCGCGCACCGTCGGTTCGCCGCAGATCCGCAATCGCGGCACGGTCGGCGGCAATCTCGGCGGTGCGTCCCCGGCCGGTGACGCCCACCCCGCGCTGCTGGCGGGCAATGCCGTGATCGAGGTGGAGTCGGCCGCACGCGGCACCCGCCTGATCCCGATCGATGACTTCTACGTGTGGGTGAAGAAGAACGCCCTGGAGCCCGACGAGCTGATCCGCGCCATCTGGATCGAGCCCGCCACCGGACCGCAGTACTTCTCCAAGGTCGGCACCCGCAATGCCATGGTGATCGCGGTCTGCGCGTTCTCGATCGCGTTGCACCCCGACACCCGCACGGTCGGCACCGGCATCGGATCCGCCGGTCCGACGCCGCTGCGCGCGACACCGGCCGAGCGGTTCCTCGCCGATGCGCTGGACTGGGATGACCCGGCCCCATTGCCGTTCGATGTCGTCCGCGAATTCGGTGAGCTGGTCTCGGCCGCCGCCAAGCCGATCGATGACGTCCGCGGCACCGCAGAATACCGCAGACATGCCCTGACGGTGCTGGCTCGCCGCACCCTGTCCTGGGCCTGGACGGACTACCTAGCAGAAAGAAGGAGGGCAGCCTGATGCGTGTGACCTTCGACGTGAACGGCTCGCAAGAGACCGTCGACGATGTGTGGGAGGGCGAGAGCCTCCTCTATATGCTGCGTGAGCGCATGGGCCTGCCCGGCTCCAAGAACGCCTGTGAGCAAGGCGAATGCGGTTCGTGCACAGTCTATTTGGATGGCACGCCGGTGTGTTCCTGTCTCGTGGCCGCGGGCCAGGTGCAGGATCGCTCGGTGCGCACCGTCGAGGGGCTGGCCGACGGCGCGAAACTCGATCCGATGCAGGAGACGTTCGTCGAGGCCGGTGCGGTCCAATGCGGCTTCTGCACACCGGGTCTCATCGTGCAGGCGCACGATCTCATCGAACGCAATCCCGATCCCTCCGATGTGGAGATCCGCGAGGCGCTCGCCGGAAACCTCTGCCGCTGCACGGGATACGAGAAGATCCTCGACGCGGTGCGACTGGCTGCGGCACGTAAGGCGGGCAAATGAGGAAAGCATCGCGCAGCGATTCCATGAGGGGTGGCGGTCGGGTGACGGGTGGGCGTACAGCATCGCGAAGCGATTCGGTGCGGGGCGGTGGCCGGGTGACGGGTGGGCGGACCGTCATCGAGAACGCCTATATCGCGCCGGTCGTGGGTGACGAGATCGCGTCCGGATATGTCGTCATCGCCGATGGCCGCATCGAAGCCCTCGGCGCGGGACCGGCACCGATCGTCCCGGGCGCCGAAAAGATCGACGGCACAGGCTGTTTGGTGACCCCCGGCCTGGTCAATACCCACCACCACCTCTATCAGTGGGCGAGCCAGGGCCTGTTCCAGGATTCCACCCTGTTCGAATGGCTGACCGGTCTCTACCGCACCTGGGCACGCATGGACGCCGACGTCGTCTACGGTGCGGCCGCTGCCGGTCTGGGCTGGCTGGCGTTGACCGGCTGCACCACCAGCAGCGACCACCACTACATTTTCCCGAAGGGGCGCGGCGACCTGTTCGAGGCCGAGGTACGCGCGGCGAGCGAGATCGGCCTGCGCTTCCACCCGTGCCGCGGTTCCATGGACCGAGGACAGAAGGACGGCGGTCTGCCGCCGGACGAGGTGGTCGAGAGTCGAGACGAAATCCTCGCCCACACTGCCGAAGTCATCGACAAGTACCACGATCCGTCGTTCGATTCGATGCTGCGGGTCGCGGTCGCGCCTTGCTCGCCGTTCTCGGTGAGTGAGGGTCTGATGATCGATTCCGCGACGCTGGCGCGCGCCAAAGGTGTTCGGCTGCATACCCATCTCGCCGAAACGCTCGACGAGGAAGAGCACTGCATCGAGCAGATGGGCTGCACCCCGGTCGAATACATGGAAAAGCTCGGCTGGCTCGGCGAGGACGTCTGGTTCGCGCACGCGGTGCACCTGCATGATGCCGATATCCGGCGTTTCGCCGAAACCGGCAGCGGCTCGGCACATTGCCCCAGCTCCAACGCCCGGCTCGGTGCGGGTATCGCCCGCGTCAGCGATCTGGTGGCCGCCGGTGCGCCGGTCGGCTTGGGAGTGGACGGCGCGGCGTCGAGTGAACTGACCTCCATGGCGGGCGAAATGCGGCAGGCCATGCTGTTCCAGCGCGCGGTCAACGGACCGACCGCCTTTACCGCGCGCCAGGCGCTCGAGATCGGCACCCTCGGAGGTGCCCGGAATCTAGGCCGCCACAGGGAGATCGGCAGTATCGAACCCGGCAAACTCGCCGACCTCGCCATCTGGCGGGTCGACGGTTTCCGCTCGGCGATCGAGGATCCGGTCTGCTCCTTGGTTTTCGGACCGACACCGCCACTGGCCCGGCTGCTCATCGGCGGGCGCACCGTTGTGGAGAACGACGAATTGCGCACCGTCGCACAGGATGTCGTCGGCCGGGCGGGTGTCGCCGCCCGAAAACGGCTGATGCGACAGGAGGCACGATGACTGTCCCACGGACCACCCGATTCCCTGAAGAGGTTGCCGCGCCGGGTAGGGGCGGCGTCGGTGAGAGCCCGCTGCGACCTGACGGCACGTTGAAGGTCAAAGGCGAGTTCGCCTACGCCTCCGATCTATGGATGGACGGCATGCTCTGGGGCGCGACGCTGCGCAGCCCGCATCCGCGCGCGATCATCCGCGGTATCGACATCGCGCCCGCACTGGCCATGACCGGTGTGCACGCGGTACTCACCCATGAGGATGTGCCCGGTCGCAAGATGTACGGCCTCGACCACACCTGGGATCAGCCGGTCCTGGCCATCGGCGAGGTGCGCCACCACGGTGAGCCCATCGCACTGGTCGCCGCCGACCACCCCGAGATCGCCCGGCGCGCCATCGATGCCATCGAAATCGATTGGGAGGTACTGGAACCCATTACCGACCCGATGGCGGTGCTCTCGGCCCCGAAACGGCTCGCGGTGCAGGAACGCGGCGGTATCGCCCGGCATCAGCCGGTGCGCGTCGGCGATATCACCGTGGGCCGCGCGCTGGCCACCGTGGTGATCACCGAA
Source organism: Nocardia pseudovaccinii (assembly GCF_050942345.1). Taxonomy (NCBI): domain Bacteria; kingdom Bacillati; phylum Actinomycetota; class Actinomycetes; order Mycobacteriales; family Nocardiaceae; genus Nocardia; species Nocardia pseudovaccinii. The sequence continues at coordinate 6,089,732 of NZ_CP192074.1, read as the reverse complement.
GAATTCGAGGTCGGCATTCAGGACCAGGCATTCCTCGGCCCCGAATCCGGCCTGGTGATTCCGGCCGAGGACGGCGGGCTCGACTTCTATGTCGCCACGCAGTGGATGCACAATGATCTGTCCCAGATCGGGCCTTGTCTCGGCCTGGCCGACGACCAGATCCGCATGACCATGGCAGGTGTCGGCGGAGCCTTCGGTGGCCGCGAGGACCTGTCCATGCAGATCCACGCGGGCATGCTGGCCATGCACACCGGCAAGCCCGTCAAGATGATGTACAACCGCGAGGAGTCGTTCTTCGGGCACGTGCACCGGCACCCGGCGAAGATGCTCTACGAATACGGTGCCGATGATGCCGGAAAGCTCACCTACGCAAAGGTTCTCATCGTCCTCGACGGTGGCGCGTACACCTCGGCGACGCTGAATGTCACCGGTAACGCGTCCTCGCTCGCGGTGGGGCCGTACGAGATTCCGCATATCGAGATCGACGCATACGGCATCTACACCAATAACCCACCGTGCGGTGCGATGCGCGGATTCGGCGCGGTGCAGGCCTGTTTCGCGCACGAGTCGATGATGGACAAGGTCGCCGAGGCGCTGGAACTGGATCCGGTGCACGTGCGCCAGATCAACGCGGTGTCGCAGGGCTCCAAGCTGGCGACCGGTCAGGTGCTGCACGCGCCGACGCCGATGGCCGAAATGCTCGGGCAGCTGCGGGATATGCCGATGCCACCGGAGCTGGACGCCTCGGATATCCGGAACCTGCCCGGCGGCGCATCGCAGACGACGCACGGCGAGGGCGTGGTGCGTGGTGTCGGCTACGGCGTCGGCATCAAGAACATCTGCTTCTCCGAGGCCTTCGACGACTACTCGACCGCTCGGGTGCGGCTGGAAGTCATTGCGGGAGAACCGGTTGCGCTGGTGCACACCGCGGCCGCCGAGGTCGGTCAGGGACTGGTGACGGTCGAGGCCCAGATCGCGCGGACCGAACTCGGCATCGAACGGGTCACCATTCACCCGGCCGACAACCAGGTCGGCGACTCGGGTTCGTCGTCCGCTTCCCGCCAGACCTATATGACCGGTGGCGCGGTGAAGGCGGCTTGTGAGGCCGTGCGCCAGCGCGTGCTCGCCTCGGCCCGGGCAAAGTTCGGTGCCATGCCGGGACTGCGACTGGTCGGCGGCAAGGTGGTTTCGCGCACGGGGGAGGTGCTCGCGGCGATCGTCGATGTCCTGGATGAGGGGGTTATCGAAGAGACCCGCGAGTACCACCACCGACCGACGACCGGCATGGATCCCGTTACGGGACAGGGGAATAGCCACACCCAGCTGGCTCTCTGCGTACACCGTGCGGTGGTGGACGTGGATACGGACCTCGGCCTGGTCAAGGTCGTCTCCCTGGACGCGGTCCAGGACGTGGGCAAGATCATGAACCGCCTGTCGCTGGAAGGGCAGATCCACGGCGGCTCCGTACAGGGGCTTGGCCTGGCGGTCATGGAGGAAATCCAGGTCGAAAACGGTAAGGTGCGCAACCCGTCCTTCACCGACTACCTGATCCCGACGATTCTCGATACGCCGTCACAGCGGCTGGAGATTCTCGAAAATGCCGATCCGCACGCCCCCTACGGGCTGCGCGGCGCCGGAGAGCCGCCCACGCTCTCTTCGACACCCGCGATCGCTGCGGCGATCCGTGACGCCTGCCGATCACGGGGTGGAAACGTGCACATCAACCGAGTGCCGGTGCGACCGGAAGACATCATCCGGAGCAGTTGATCAACAGGGGCAGCCGGTTCCAGTGGACCGGAGAGACTCCACAACAGCAGTACCCGAACCGTGCGGTCCGGCCCAGTCCACAAGGACAGCCGCCGGACCGTAGGTCGGCTACGCCCCGAGGAGGGCACGCCAATGACCCAGATTCAGACCAAGCCCAGCACGCCAGAGCCGGTAGCAGGAAGGTCTGCGCTCGACCGGTTCTTCCGGCTGAGCGAACGCCGAACCACCGTTTCCCGCGAAATCCGTGGCGGCATCACCACTTTCGTCGCCATGGCCTACGTCATCCTGTTGGTGCCGCTGATTCTCGGCGGCGTCGCGGATGTCAACGGTGACAAGCTGAGCATCGCTCAACTCACCACGGCCACCGCGTTTTCCGCGGGACTCAGCACCATCCTGATGGGCGTGGCGGGCAATGTACCTTTGGCGCTCGCCGCCGGACTCGGTGTGGTTCCGGTGGTCGCCTTCCAGGCGGCGCCGCATATGACCTGGCCGCAGACCATGGGTCTGGTCGTCCTGATGGGCGTGATCATCGTGATCCTGGCCGCGACCGGTCTGCGGACCATGATCATCAACGCCATCCCGCTCGGTCTCAAGAATGCGATCGGCGTCGGGATCGGCATGTTCATCGCGATGATCGGACTGGTCTCGGCCGGGGTGGTCGGACACGGCGCGCAGACCGGTCCGCCGGTCACCCTCGGCGCCGGTGGTCACCTATCCGGTTGGCCCGTAGTGATTTTCGCGGTCGGCCTGCTGGTGATGCTGGCACTGTTCATCCGCAAGGTGCCCGGTGCGATTCTGATCAGTATCGCCATCTCGACGGTGCTGGCCATTGTCGTCAACGCGCTGGCGAAGATCGACCCGCAGGCCTGGGGGCCGGTGGTGCCGGAGAAGCCGAAGGGATTCTTCGCCGCACCCGATTTCGGGCTGGCGCTCAATATCGACCTCGTCGGCGGTTTCGCCGAGGCGGGCGGGCTGGTTGCGGGGGTCGTGCTGTTCACTCTGGTGCTGACCGGGTTCTTCGATGCCATGGGAACGGTTTTCGGCGTCTGCGACGAGGCTGGACTGCTCGATGAGAAGGGCACCATGCCGGGTATCGGCAAGGTGCTGACGATCGACGGTATCTCCCAGGTCATCGGTGGTATCAGCGGCGGCGCCGGAAATACCGTGTACGTCGAATCCGCGACGGGTGTCGGTGAGGGCGCCCGCACCGGACTGACCAGCCTGGTGACCGGTGGATTGTTCTGCCTCGCAGTATTTTTCACCCCGCTCGCGGCCGTGGTGCCGATCCAGGCCGCCGCACCTGCGCTGGTGATCGTCGGTGCGCTGATGATGACCCAGGCCCGCAAGATCGATTGGAACGATCTGGAGGTGGCGGTGCCCGCCTTCCTGACGATCGTGCTGATGCCGTTCACCTACTCCATCACCAACGGTGTCGGTGCGGGCCTGATCGCGTACGTGGTGATCAAGCTGGCGCGCGGCAAATTCCGTGAAATCCATTGGCTGATCGGGGTGGTGAGCCTCGTCTTCGCCGGTTACTTCGGCATCTCGGCCATCGAACTACTCCTAGGCGGATAGCACCATGCGCGACCTCACGGCAGAACTGCGGGAATGGCATGCGGCGGAAAAGGATTACGCCGTGGCCACCGTCATCGGCGTCACCGGAAGTGCCCCTCGGCCGCCCGGTGCGGCGCTGGCGGTCGACGCCGACGGCATTGTCATCGGAAGCATCTCCGGTGGCTGTGTCGAGGGCGCGGTGTACGAACTCTGCCGTGAGGTCCTGCGCACCGGGCAGCCGGTGCGCGAAACCTTCGGATACAGCGACGACGACGCCTTCGCGGTCGGGCTGACCTGCGGCGGCAAGCTCGAGGTATTCGTCCAGCGGATCACCGCGGCCGAGCGGGTCGCCATCGAGGCGATCCTGCGTACCGACGAGGCGGTCGCGCTGGTACGGGATCTGCAGACCGGTGCGGCCATGGCGATCGGGTCCTGGTGGACGGTCGGCGACGCCTTCGACGAGGTGGTCGTGGCCGAGGCCAGGGCAATGCTCGACATCGGCGCGACCGGTGTGCGCGAGATCGGCTGTGGTGCAGGTGAAGTCATGGTATTCGTGGAATCGTATGTACCACCGCCGCGCATGATCGTCTTCGGCGCAATAGATTTCGCGGCCGCCGTCACCAGGATCGGCCGTTTCCTCGGATATCACGTCACCGTCTGCGATGCCCGCCCGGTGTTCGCCACGCGGGCACGTTTTCCGGATGCCGACGAGATCGTCGTGCAGTGGCCGGACCGCTATCTCGCACGCACACAAGTCGATGCGCGCACCGTGCTGTGCGTGCTCACTCATGACGCCAAATTCGATATCCCGCTGCTCGAGGTGGCGCTGCGGCTGCCGGTGGCCTACGTGGGCGCGATGGGTTCCCGTCGCACCCACGAGGACCGCATGGCCGGGCTGCGCGCCGCCGGTGTGACGGAATCGGAACTGGCCCAATTGCATTCACCGATCGGGCTCGATCTCGGCGCGCGGACCGCGGAGGAGACGGCGGTATCCATCGCCGCCGAGATCGTCGCGGTGCGCCGCGGCGGCTCGGCCCAACCGCTGACCGCCACCGGCGGACCGATCCACCGGGACCTGCTCCCGGTCCGGTGAGCCGCGCGCCCCGCCGTGCATCCGTACACCCGGTACGCGGGGCGCGCGGTGTCGGCGCCGCGGCTGCGGCTGGAGCATCCTACGAAATCGACTTCGGGATATCCGATCGGCTTCGGGCTAATAGCGGCTATTCCGACAGTTTGGTCGGGCCACATAATTGACGAAATCACGAACAAAGGATTCACCGAATGCCGTTGATATTTCTGAACGGTTCCGCCATGCGCGGCGAACCGCTCAATCATCTGCTCGACGGCGCGCCTTTCGCGGGCGAAGCGAAAACCGCGCCGCGCTACCGCTTCTATTCGGTCGGCGATCGGTTCCCAGGTCTGGATCCCGTCGCCGATGGCGGCGACTCGATATCCGGTGAACTGTTCGATATCCCCATGGAAGTGCTGCGGCAGCGGCTGCTGCCTGCCGAACCACCCGAACTCGAACTCGGTGCGATCGAACTCGAAGACGGTCGTTCGGTCCTATCGATGCTGCTGCGCCGCGCGCCGACCTCGTATCCGGAGCTGATCGATATCACCGCCATCGGCAGCTGGAAGAAATACCGTCAAGGAGCTGAATGAGTAAGCACGCCGGAGGCGTCGCCTTCCCGAAATTCGATGTCAATTGCTCGATCCTGTTCACCGATCTCCCGCTGCTGGAACGCCCCGCCGCGGCAAAGCAGGCCGGATTCGACGCGGTCGAATTCTGGTGGCCGTTCGGTTTGGATCCGACGCCGGGCGACAAGGAGATCGATGCGTTCGTACGCGCGATCCGCGATGCCGGTGTGGAATTGGCCGGACTGAACTTCATCGACCTGATTCCGGCGGGCGGGCGCGGCCTGGTCTCGGTTCCGAGTGAGGTCACCCGGTTCCGCGACAATATCGATGTCGCCGTCGGTATCGCCGAGGAGACCGGCTGCCGCGCGCTGAATGCCCTCTACGGCAACCGTGTCGAGGGTGAGAGTCCGGACAAGCAGGACGAACTCGCGCTGGAGAACCTGAGTCTTGCCGCACAGGCGGCGGGTGCCATCGGCGCCGTCGTCCTGCTGGAGGCGCTGAATTCCTTCGAGTCGCCGAACTATCCGATCGTGAGCGCCGCGCACGCCGTGCGGGTCATCGAGCAGACCGGTGAATCCAACGTGCGGTTGCTCTGCGACCTGTACCACCTGGCCCGTATGGGTGAGGGCCTGCACTCGGTGATCCGCACGCACGCCGCGCATCTCGGCCACGTCCAGATCGCCGACAGTCCGGGGCGCGGCCGTCCCGGCACCGGCGAACTCGACTTCGCCGCGCTCTTCGAAACCCTGGCCGAGAGCGGCTACGACGGCTGGATCGGCCTCGAATACAAAGACCCCGAGCTGGATTGGAAGTGGACAAATGACTACAGCATCGCGTAGCGATTCCGTGAGGGGTGGCGGCCGGGCGACGGGTGGGCAAAGGATCGGTTTTGTCGGCCTGGGGATCATGGGCAGCCCGATGGCGGGTCACCTCGTCGCCGTCGGGCACGAGGTGACCGGTTACGACATCGGCCCCACCGGTCTGGAGAAGCTGAAGGCCGCGGGTGGTTCGGCCGCGTCCGGTGTCGCGGAAGCGGTGCGGGACAAGGACGTCGTCATCACGATGCTGCCGCAGGACGAGCACGTCGAGGCGGTCTTCGCCGATGTGCTCGTGCACGCCGCGCCCGGCACGCTGTACATCGACTTCTCCACTATCACGCCCAAGACCGCGCGCTCGACCGCCGAGCGGGGCATCGAGAAGGGACTGCGGGTGCTCGACGCCCCGGTCTCCGGTGGCGAGCCGGGCGCGATCAATGCCGCGCTGTCGATCATGGTCGGTGGCAACGAGACCGACTTCGCCGCGGCCACACCGATTTTCGAGGCGGTCGGCAAGACCTTCGCACTGGTTGGACCGAACGGTGCCGGTCAGGTGGTCAAGGCCGCCAATCAGCTCGTCGTCGGCGGCACCTATGCCCTGGTGGCCGAGGCGATTCTGCTGATGGAGAACCTGGGCGCGGACGCCGAGAAGGGCCTCGATGTGCTGGCGGGCGGGCTCGCGGGCAGCAAGATCCTCGAACTCAAGCGCGCATCCATGCTGAAGCGTGACTTCAAGCCCGGCTTCCGAATCGACCTGCACCACAAGGATATGGGCATCATCCTGCAGGCCGCCCGCGACGCCGAGGTGCCGATCCCGATGGGTGCGCTGACCGCGCAGTTGATCGCGGCCGCGCGCGCGATGGGTCACGGTTCACTGGACCATTCGGGTCTGCTGAAGGTGACCGAGGCGCTGTCGGGCCGGGAGCACTGACCATGGCACGCATGCGCACCGTGGATGCCGCGGTTCTGATTCTCGAAAAAGAAGGCGCGACACAGGCATTCGGCTTGCCAGGTGCCGCGATCAACCCCTTCTACAGCGCGATGCGCGCGCACGGCGGTATCAAGCACGTGCTGGCCCGCCACGTCGAGGCCGCCTCGCATATGGCCGAGGGGTATACCCGGGCGGCCGCGGGCAATATCGGCGTCTGCATCGGCACGTCGGGGCCCGCGGGCACCGATATGATCACCGGCCTGTATTCCGCCAGCGCGGATTCGATTCCGATCCTGTGCATCACCGGTCAGGCTCCGGTGGCCAAGCTGCACAAGGAGGATTTCCAGGCCGTCGATATCGCTTCGATCGCCGCACCGGTGAGCAAGTGGGCGGTGACAGTGCTCGAGCCCGCACAGGTTCCGGGCACGTTCCAGAAGGCCTTCCGGTTGATGCGCGAGGGCCGTCCGGGTCCGGTCCTGATCGATCTGCCGATCGATGTGCAGCTCGCCGAAATCGAGTTCGACATCGAGACTTACGAGCCGCTCGAGGTGCACCGCCCGGCCGCGACCCGGGCGCAGGCGGTCAAGGCCATCGAGATGTTGAATGCGGCACAGCGGCCGCTGATCGTCGCGGGTGGCGGCATCGTGAATGCCGATGCCGCGGCGCTGCTTGTCGAATTCGCCGAAGTCACCGGTGTGCCGGTGGTGCCGACGCTCATGGGCTGGGGCACGATCCCCGACGATCACGCGCTGCACGCGGGCATGGTCGGACTGCAGACCTCACATCGGTACGGCAATGCCACCCTACTCGAATCCGATTTCGTGCTCGGCATCGGAAACCGCTGGGCCAACCGGCATACCGGCGGTGTGGACACCTACACCAAGGACCGCACCTTCGTACACATCGATATCGAGCCGACCCAGATCGGTCGGGTGTTCGCGCCGGATTACGGCATCACCTCCGACGCGGGTGCCGCGCTGCGGGTGTTCGTCGAGGTCGCGCGCGAACTGTATGCGGCCGGACAACTGCCCGATCGCAGCGTGTGGGCCGAGCAGTGCCGCAACCGGAAACAAGTCGGGCTGCGCAAGACGCACTTCGACGATATGCCGATCAAGCCGCAGCGCGTCTACGAGGAGATGAACAAGGCATTCGGGCCCGAGGTGCGCTACGTCAGCACCATCGGTCTGTCACAGATCCAGGCGGCGCAGTTGCTGCACGTCTACCGGCCGCGGCACTGGTTCAACGCGGGCCAGGCCGGGCCGCTGGGCTGGACCGTACCCGCGGCCATCGGTGTCGCGACGGCAGATCCCGATGCCACCGTGGTTGCGCTCTCGGGTGACTACGACTTCCAGTTCCTCATCGAGGAATTGGCCGTCGGCGCGCAGTTCAATATCCCGTACATCCATGTCGTGGTGAACAATTCGTATCTGGGCCTGATCCGTCAGGCACAGCGCGCGTTCGACATGGACTATTACGTGCAGCTCGCCTTCGACAACATCAACAGCCCAGAGCTCGCCGGGTACGGCGTCGACCACGTCAAGGTCGCGGAAGGCCTGGGCTGCAAGGCGATCCGGGTATTCGATCCGGCGTGGATCGGTTCGGCGCTCGATGAGGCGAAGAAGCTGGTGACCGAATTCCGGGTGCCGGTGATCGTCGAGGTCATCCTCGAACGGGTGACGAATGTGTCGATGGGACTCGAGATCGACAATATCGTCGAATTCGAAGAACTGGCGCAGTCCGCAGCCGACGTGCCGACCGCGACCGCGCAGCTGGACTGAGCCGCGATGACTCGAGTCCTGATCGCGTCCGACAAGTTCAAGGGGTCGTTGACTGCTGCGCAGGTCGGTGCCGCTGTCCGGGTCGGCATCCACCGCGTCCGGCCCGGTGCCGAGGTGTCGGTGGTGCCGATCGCGGACGGCGGGGACGGCACCGTCGCCGCCGCATCGGCCGCGGGTTTCGATGCGGTGCTGGTGACCGCGTCCGGACCGACCGGCGAACCGGTGTGCACGGCGTATGCCCGGCGCGACGATATCGCCGTCGTGGAACTGGCGGACGTATCCGGGCTCGTACGGCTACCGGGTGGGAAGTTCGCACCGATGACGGCCACCAGCCGGGGCACCGGCGAGGTCATCGCCGCGGCGATCGATGCGGGTTGCCGTCGGGTGGTGCTCGGCATCGGGGGCAGTGCGGGTACCGATGGCGGTGCCGGGCTGCTCGTGGCTCTCGGCGCGCGACTGCTCGATGTCGACGGGGCCGAAATAGGTGACGGCGGTGCGGCATTGGCGCGGCTGCACACGATCGACCTTGCGCCGGTGCGGGAACGGCTGGCCGGGGTCGAGGTCACCGTCGCGTGCGATGTCGACAATCCGCTCACCGGTCCGCGCGGTGCGGCCGCTATCTATGGTCCGCAAAAGGGTGCGGATGGCGACCAAGTGGAAGTGCTCGACGCGGCGCTCACCCATTGGGCGGCTTGTGTCGCGGTCGCCACCGGGAACGATATGCGTGATCGTGCGGGTGCCGGTGCGGCGGGCGGGGTCGGGTTCGCGGCCGTCGCGGTGCTCGGTGCTCGGCTGCGTCCCGGGATCGAATTGGTTTTGGAGCTGGTCGGTTTCGCGGAACAGGTCGCCGGTGCGGATCTGGTGGTGACCGGGGAGGGTATGCTCGACGAGCAGACCCTGTACGGCAAGGCACCGGCCGGTGTCGCTACTGCCGCCGGGTTTGCGGGCGTGCCGGTCATCGCTGTTTGTGGCCGGAATACGCTGCCCCTCCAGCGATTGCATGAGGCGGGGTTCTCGGCCGCATACGCCCTGACCGATATCGAACCCGATATCGCGCGCTGCTTCGCGGAGGGGGAGCTGCTGCTCGAGCGGCTGGGTGCGCAGATTGCCGCGGAACACCTGCCGTTGGATCCCACGACGGAACGGCCATCTGCGGAGCACCAGTCGCCGGAGGCCGCTGCGGATCATGTCTCTGCTGGCCATGTCCCCGGGGCGGTCACGGCGGAGCGGTCGTCTGTCGGGCACCAGCTGCCGGAGGCTGCCACGGGGCAGGTGCCTGCAAACCACGCCGTTGGGGCGGCCACGGCGGAGCGGCGATCTGCGGAGCACCAGTCGCCGGAGGCCGCTGCGGGCCAAGGATCCGCAGATCACCCTGCCGGTGCGGCCACGGCGGTCCGGTCACCTGCTGGACACCAGCTGCCGATCGTTGCCAGGGACCAGATATCCGCAGGCCACCCTGCCGGTGCGGCCACTCCACAGCGCAGCGTGGCAGACCTGGCCGATGACATCGTCGCTGCCGCCTCCCGAAACGACAGCGGCGCAAGGACATTCGACGGGAGATTCCGATGATTTCCGATGGAGCTGTGTGATGCGGAAGAACTCCGAGATCCAGACGATCTCACCGGTCCCCGCACACCTGGACCTGGTGATCCGTGCGGAGCGGATCATCGGGACGGCGGGGGAGACCGGTGGCTCGGTCGGCGTGCGCGACGGCCGGATCGTGGCGATCGAGCCGCTGGACTCCATCCTGACCGCGAAAACGGTCGTCGAGCTGGCCGCCGACGAGGTGCTGCTGCCCGGCGTTGTGGATGCGCACGTGCACGTCAACGATCCAGGCCGCACCGAATGGGAGGGCTTCCCGAGTGCGACGAAGGCGGCCGCGGCGGGCGGTGTCACCACCATTATCGATATGCCGCTCAACAGCATTCCGCCGACCTGTGATCTCGCGGCACTCGAAGTGAAGCGCAAGACCGCGCAGGACCGCGTGCATGTGGACGTCGGATTCTGGGGCGGAGCGATCCCCGGAAATCTGGCGGATCTGCCGCAGCTGCAAGACGCGGGGGTATTCGGCTTCAAATGCTTTCTGCTGCACTCCGGTGTCGACGAATTCCCGGCACTGGACGCTACTCAGCTGGAGCTGGCCATGCGGGAGATCCGCTTGTTCGACGGTCTGCTCATCGTGCACGCCGAGGACGCGCACGCCATCGAACACGCACCGATTCCGCAGGGGGACAAGTACTCCGGCTTTCTGCGTTCGCGCCCGCGCGGTGCGGAGAACCTGGCCGTCGCGCAGGTGATCGAACTGGCCAGGTGGACCGGCTGTCGCGTGCACATTCTGCACGTGTCGAGTTCGGATGCGCTGCCGATGATCGCCTCGGCCCGCCGCGACGGCGTCCGGATCACCGCCGAAACCTGTCCGCACTACCTGGCGTTCGCCGCCGAGGAAATTCCGGACGGCGCAACGCAATTCAAATGCTGTCCGCCGATCCGTGAGAGCGGCAATCGCGAATTGCTCTGGGCAGGGTTGCGCGATGGCACCATCGATATGGTGGTCTCGGACCACTCGCCCTCGACCGCCGACCTGAAGTGCTTCGACACCGGCGACTTCGCCCGTGCCTGGGGTGGCATTTCCTCACTGCAACTGGGACTTTCGGCTGTCTGGACCGAAGCGCGACAGCGCGGTTTCAGCCTGGTGGATGTCGCGCGCTGGATGAGCCGCGCGCCCGCCGAACACGCGGGCCTGCGGCGCAAGGGCGCCATCGAGGTCGGCTATGACGCGGATTTCTGTGTCTTCGCACCCGATGACGCCTTCGTCGTCGACGTGCATCGCCTGCACCACAAGAATGCCGTCACACCGTACGCGGCCCGCCCGCTCGCGGGTGCGGTCCGCGGTACCTGGCTGCGCGGCAACCGAATCGATATCGACAACGAGCCGCAGGGGCGGCTCCTGGCCCGAGGAGAAGTATGACCGATCAATCCGCCCCCGCCTTCACCCGACTGCCCGATCTCGCCTCACGCGCGCTCGCGGGCAGTGTGGTCTACGCCAATGACGAGTTGTTCGCCGAGCGGGAGAATCTGATCCGGCCCGGCCGTGCGGTTTTCAGCACCGAGGACTTCGGCCACAAGGGCAAGACCTACGACGGCTGGGAAACGCGGCGCCGTCGCGAAACCGGCAATGACTATGCGGTTGTCCGGCTGGGTGTGCCGGGGCGGGTGCACGGTGTCGTCGTCGACACCTCATGGTTCATCGGCAATTACCCGCCCTTCGCCTCGGTCGAGGCGACGAGTGTGGAGGGCCAGCCCTCGCCTGCCGAACTCCAGCGGGCCGAATGGGTGACACTGGTCGCGAAGTCGGAGATCGCGGGCGATACCGACAACTTCTTCGAAGTCACCGATGAGCGCCGCTTTACCCACATCCGGCTCTCGATCTACCCGGACGGTGGCGTCGCCCGCTTCCGCGTCCATGGGACACCGCTGCCGGATCCCCGTTTCCTCAGTGGCACAGTCGATCTCGCCGCTCTGGAACACGGCGGCGATGTGGTCGACTGCTCAAACATGTTCTTCTCCGCGCCGACCAATATCCTGCTACCCGGCCGGTCGCGGCAGATGGACGAAGGCTGGGAGGGCGCGCGTCGCCGCGATGCGGGCAATGATCACGTCACGGTGCGGCTGGGTGCGCGCGGGGCGATTCGGCGCGTGGAAATCGACACCTCGAATTATGTCGGCAATGCGCCGGGTTGGGCGGTGCTGCGTGGTGCCGATGCCGATTCCGATGCGGACCTGGATGATCCGTCGACATGGACCGAATTGCTGCCGCGCACGCGGCTGCAGCCGGATGCCCGTCACTTCTTCCGGATCGGAGCCGATGCGCCGGTCACCCATGTCCGGCTCGATGTGTACCCCGACGGCGGCGTGGCCCGGTTGCGGGTCCACGGCGAGATCGATCCGGAGACCTTGGTCGGCAATACCGTCGCTTGGCTCGGAGCCCTGCCCGAAACGCACGCGCTGCAGGTGCTCACGGCCGATGGCGGGTTGTCCCGCGACGAAGCACGGAAGTTGCTCGCGGAACGGCCCTTCGCGAGCCCCGACGCGGTGCCGTCGGCCGTGATCGACGCGCTGCTCGCGTTGTAGTCGCTGGTCGGCCGGGCGATCGGAGCCCAACCGATCGTCCGGCCGACCGGCCCGGCCCGCGTCCGAAAACCGCTGGCACTTGTCGACCGGCTGATCTACGTTCGGCCCATGATGCGTACGGATGGGCCGGTCGAGCGGCAAGCCATTGTCGCCGCCGCCGTGACGGTGGTCTTGTGGGCTTCGGCCTTCGTCTTCATCCGCAGTGCGGGACACGACTTTTCGCCGGGTGCGCTGGCACTCGGGCGATTGCTCGCCGCATCGATCACGCTGGTGACGGTGCTGGTCATCCGTGGTGAGGGCCTGCCGCCGCGGGCCGCGTGGCCGGGCATCGTCATCTCCGGGGTGCTGTGGTTCGGCGTCTACATGGTGGCGTTGAACTGGGGTGAGCGGAATGTCGACGCCGGGACCGCGGCGATGGTCGTCGGCATCGGTCCGGTGCTGATCGCGGTGCTCGGCGGATTGGTCCTGCGGGAAGGGTTTCCGGCCCGGCTGATGGTCGGGCTGGTCGTGTCGTTCGCCGGAACCGTCGTTGTCGGACTGTCGACCTCCGATGGCGGCGGCGCGGCGCTGCTCGGTGTCGTGCTGTGCCTGCTCGCGGCCATCGTCTGGGCGGCATCGACCATCGCGCAGAAACCGGCGCTGGCGAGCGCATCCGCATTGCAGGTGGTCACCTTCGGCTCGGTCATCGGAACCGTCGCGTGTCTGCCGTTCTCCTGGCAACTGGTCACCGAGGCGGCCGACGCGCCGCTGTCGTCGACGCTGAGTCTGGTGTACCTGGGCGTCTTTCCCACAGCTTTGGCTTTCACCACATGGGCCTACGCACTAGCCCGCACGACGGCCGGGAAGATGGGCGTGACAACCTACGCGGTCCCGGCGCTCGTCGTGTTGATGGCGTGGATCGCACTGGATGAGGTGCCCGGCGCGCTGACCATCCTCGGCGGTGTCTTGTGCCTGGCCGGTGTCGCCATCACGAGGTCCCGGCCGCGCGTCACCGCATCCGTTGAGCCGGAGGTTGCCGAACCAACCCCACGCTGATCTCGGTGCTGGCCGCGCGTCGTCAGCGGCGGCCATCCGCACCGAGCGAATGGGCACATCAGTTGTCCCGGAGCCCGGCTTCGATTGATCCTGGAGCGCGCGTTCGTTCGCAGGGCAATACGCGTCGGATGCGGAAACGATGGCCCACCGCGGTTGGACAGTCGAGTTGGGCGTTCGGCGGTCCGCAGCGGCGGACGCGAGGCAGAATCGACAGGCGTGGATACCGTTGACCCCACCGTTGACCTCGTGGACCGCGCATTGACCCAGATGGGCGAGGTCATCGCGGCGATTCGGCCGGAACAGGCGACCCTGCCGACACCCTGTGCCGGTTGGGATGTGCAGGCGCTCGTGCGACATGTCATCGGGCAGAGCCTGCGGAATTTCCTGGATTCGGCGCGTGGCGAGATGGCCGATTGGGCGGCGCCGCCCGCCGAGCTGAGTCCGAACTGGGCGGCGGAGTACCGCGCGGCCGCCGCACCTGTCCTGGACGTCTGGCACCATGCCGACCTGGAACGCCCGGTTCCGGTACCCGGCGGCGCACAAGCGCCGCTGCGCAGCCGAGCCGACCAGCAGATCACCGAATTGGCGATGCACACCTGGGATCTCGCCCGCGCGACCGACCAGCCCATCGACTTCGACCCGGACATCGCGGAGTACGGACTGGCTTGGTCGCACAAGATGCTGCGCCCGGAATTCCGCGGACCGGAGAAGGCTTTCGACCTCGAGGTGCCCGTGCCCGCCGACGCTCCCGCATACGATCGCCTCGCGGGGTGGTTCGGCCGCGATCCTTCCTGGAAGTCGCCGGGGCCGCAGAACTGAACTGTCCCAATCGGTGCCCGCCCTGAAGGTTCCGGGGCCGCCGGTGTGCGCGGCACGACAGTTGGCACTCGGATCGGCGCGCAGGAAGTCGGATTCCGTGCATCCCGGCACCGAGAAGCACCGCAGAGCTACCGCGCCAATACGACAGGCAACTCGAGCGGTCCGCGATGCCGAAAACCGGAGCGCCACTGAATTTCTCGTGGATCGCAGACGAGCGTCGGAGTCCGGCCGTCCAGCAGCAAGGTCTCCAGCACAGCCCCGGCGATGGTCCGGACCAACGCGGTGCCGAGGCATGCATGGCCGCCGTGCCCGAGACCCAAGTGCGGATTATTCGCGCGTGCGAGATCGAGCTCGGCCGGATTCTCGAAGATCTCCGAATCATGGTTTGCCGATGCCAGACAGAGCAGCACGGTGTCACCGGAATGGATGGTGTGCCGCGCGATTTCGAGTTCGGTGGTTGCGAATCTGGGCCCCGAAACCACCTGCGGCGACAGATAGCGCAGCAGTTCGTCTACCGCCGGCCGGGTATCGGCCATGGTGCGCAGCACCGCCAGCTGATCCGGATGGGTGAGCAGTGCCAACGCGGATCCGGCGATCAGGTCGACGAGCACTTCGTACCAGACGAACAGCAGATAGAAGATCATCGAGGCCAGCTCGTGCGCACTCGGCGAGCCGGTCTCGTCACTCGAACGCGCCAGCCGCCCGAGCACAGTGTCGTCCCGCGCCCCCTCGATCGTCGCGATCACGATGGCGCGCATGGTGGTGAGCGTGTCGCGGGCACGCGGGGGAGTGGCGCTCGGCAGCAATGTCGAACGCGCCCAATGCAACAGCGCCTCGCGCTCCGGTGCCGCCAACCCGAGCAATTCGCCGAGCACGGCCGCGGGCAGGACAACGACGAACCGCTCGATGAGATCGATCGTGCCGCCGCTGTCCACCTCCGACAGACACGCCGACACTAATTCCGGTGCCGTGCGCGCCCATTCGGCGAGCCGTCGCGGCGACAACTCGGCGGTGACGGCCCGGCGCAGCCGAACGTGGTCCTGCGGTTCGCTCTCCAGGAATCCGAGGTCCAAGGGTGACGGCACCACGAACCCGCGATAGTCCGTCTCCCCGGCATAGCGCGGTTGGGTGGAGAGCCGAGTGTCGAGCAGTCCGGCCCGGACATCGGCGAACCGGGTTACCAACCAGGCGGGTGGGCCGTCCGGTGTCCTGACCCGATGCACCCCACCGTCCTCGCGCAATCGCCGCAGCGTGGGCCATGGATTCGCGGCGAACTCGGCATCGAAGATCTGCAATGTCACGCCGCCATCATCCGGCGCGCGATACCGGCGGACCCGAGGTGTGGCGAAGGTCGCAGAATTTGCTGGTCATTTGGTCGGCGAGGTGCGAGGCTTAAGCGGTGACACATCCTCCGGATACCACGTCGGTCGCAGCGGACCCCGCGACCGACAAGCTAGACATCGCGGTCTTCAAGGTGGCAGGGGTGGTCGTGCTCGGCGCGATCATGTCGATCCTGGACATCACCGTCGTAACCGTCGCGATCCCGAAATTCCAGAACGAGTTCCACACCACCACCGCGATCGCGGCCTGGTCGATGACCGGCTACACCCTTGCGCTGGCCAGCGTCATCCCGCTGACCGGATGGGCGGCGGACAGGTTCGGCACCAAACGGCTGTACATGCTCGCGCTGACGCTGTTCGTGCTCGGATCGGTGCTGTGCAGCCAGGCCTGGAGCATGGAAACGCTGATCGCCTTCCGCGTTGTCCAGGGTCTCGGCGGCGGCATGCTGATGCCGCTCGGCATGACGATCATGACCCACGCGGCCGGTCCGCAACGCGTCGGGCGGGTGATGGCGGTGCTCGGGGTGCCGATGCTGCTCGGCCCGATCTGCGGCCCGATCCTGGGCGGTTGGCTGATCGACAGTTACGGCTGGAAGTGGATCTTCCTGATCAATGCTCCGGTCGGGGTGATCGCGCTCGTTCTCGCCTTCGTCGTGTTCCCCGCGGACAACCCGGAGCCGTCGGAATCCTTCGACTTCCTCGGCATGCTGCTGGCCTCGCCGGGTCTGGCGCTGTTCCTGTTCGGCGTCTCCTCGATTCCGGGTGAGGGCACGGTCATGGCGGCCAAGGTGCTCATACCCGCCGCCATCGGTCTGGTGCTCATCGTGCTGTTCGTCTTCCACGCGCTGCGCACCGAACATCCGCTGATCGATCTGCATCTGTTCCGCAACCGATCGCTGACCTTCGCGGTGCTGACCATGGTGCTGTTCGCGACCGCCTTCTTCGGAGCGGGCCTGCTGCTGCCGACCTATTTGCAGCAGGTGCGCGGCGAAACAGCCATGGCGGCCGGTCTGCTGATGGTGCCGCAGGGTCTGGGGGCGATGTTGACGATGCCGATCGCGGGCCGACTCGTCGACAAGATCGGTCCGGGCAAGATCGTGTTGACCGGTATTTCGCTGATCTCACTCGGCACGGTGTTCTTCGTGCAGCTGAAGTCCGATACGTCGTATCCGTTCATGTTGGGCGCGCTGTTCGTGATGGGCCTCGGTATGGGCTGCACCATGATGCCGACCATGACCGCGGCGATCCAGACGCTGACCCACCAGCAGGTCGCGCGCGGAACGACGCTGATGAACATCATCAACCAGTCCGCAGGCTCCATCGGCACCGCGACGATGTCGGTGGTGCTCAGCAGCCTGCTGAACCGGCATCCGTTCGCCAAGCCCGCGATCGCGTCGAACTACGATCCCTCGATCGCGGCGCAGCTGCCGCCCGGTGCGGTCGAGACCGGATTGAGCCAGGCCGCGACGGCATTCAGCCACACCTACATCGTGGCGCTGGTGCTCATGGTGCTGACCTTGGTACCCGCGGCGTTCCTGCCGCGCACCAAGCCGCAGACGCCCGCGGTCGCCGACGCGCCGGCCCTGGTGCATTAGCCGAAGGGCCCGAGTTCGCCTGTGCACCAGGCGAACTCGGGCTACCGGCGGGCGTCCAGAAATTCCAGGACGAGCGGGCTTGCGGTGTTTCGAAATTCGTCGAAATAAGCGTGCCGAGCCCCCGGGATCCACGCCAGCCGCGCACCGGGAATCCGTTCGGCGAGCAACGGTGCGTTCGCCGCGGGATTGAACCGGTCCTCGCTCCCGTGCACGATCAGCGTCGGAACCGCGATATCCGCGAGCGCATCCCATGCGTCGTGTTTATTGCTCGCGTAGAGATGTCTGCGCTTCGCGTAGGCGGGCATGCTCGGATCGCCGAGGGTGTCGAACGGTCCGGACGTGCTCGCCAGATACCCCGGGGTGTACATCAGTTCCAGCAGCGCCAGCCGTGCCGCCATCGGATCGGGCTGGGCCAGCGACTTCCGTACCTCGGCGTCGCGCTCGACAGCGTGGCGACCACCCGGTGACGTGCAGCCGAGCACCAGCGCATGCACCCGGTCCGGAAACCGCGCGGCCAGCCACTGCGCGACCCGGCCACCCATAGACGTGCCGTACACCGCGGTCTTCTCGATGCCGAGTTCATCGAGCACCGCAATGGCGTCCTCGGCGAATCCGAGGGTGCTGTACGGGATATCCGGCTTATCGCTGTCACCGGTCCCGCGATAGTCCAGTGAGACGGTGCGATACGCGGTCTCGAAGTCGGCGCGGACTCCATCCCACCAGTGGTGGTTATTGGCCTGTCCGGTGAGCAGCAGCAGCGGCGGACCGTCACCGCCGGTCTGATACGCGATCCGGGCACCGTCCGCGGCTTCGGCATACGGCACGTTCGGACTCCCCTCAGCTGTAGAGGGCGACGAAACGCTCCAACGAGCGCTCGATATCGCCCTTCAGCGCCCGCGCGACCCCGGAACCGATCGGACCGAACAGGGGCGCGCCGCCCAGATCGATATCGACGGTGACCTCCGAGCCCGCACCCTTCGCGGCGACGAGCAGTTCGAGCTTGAATTTGGTACCGCCCTTGCCCATGCCGCTCAACGCCAGGCGTCGCGGCGGTTCAGCGGCCTTGACCGTCCAGGTGACCCGATTGCGCAATCCCTTGACCGATGCGACACCGACCAGTTGGGTGCCGACGGTCAGCTCGGCGGGCACCTCGTTGCGCCACGCCTCGTGCATGAGGAGCCATTTGTCGAGTTCGGTGAGGTTGGAGGTATGCGACCAGGCCTCCTGCGGGGGAATCGGCACGTCGACGGACACCTTCAGCTTTGCCATTCGCGCATAGTATCCGGTACCCGCGGTTCGCTATTTATGGCATTCGGTCATACCGATCGGGCGGTACGCGAAATGCAATGGGGGCGCTGGCGGTTCGAGGAATCGGAATGTGGTCCTCGGATCGAGAGAGACTTCCCGGCGATGCTGCTACTGTGGGCGGGTCGTCGGGTGCCGAGCTACTAATCGGCTCGATCCGCCCGGTTGGTGATTCGTCGAATCGCTTGCCGTGCGGGCACTCTGGGGTTGGTGCCGGTGTCGATATGGCCGCATTCGACGAATGTTGATCCTGGTCGGCGTCGCGAGGAAGGCGAGACAACGCGCAGTGACTCCGGCTGTCGCAACGACGAGAGAGCTGATGAATCAAGATATCGCCGTGGTGCTTTCATGGATCCTCGCCCCCGCTCTCATTATTGCCGTGGCGGCGGCGTTGTATGTAGCGCAATACGCGAAACAACAGAAGATCCGCGCCGACGCCCTCAATAGAGCGAATCGGGCGCAGGAGGAAACCCTCGAGCACTTCGCCGGCCAGACATTGCCGGCGATGACCGAGGCGGTGCGCCGCTTCGAGGCACCGGTTTCGGCCATCGAGGTGCCGACGGGGCAGGAGACCTCCCGGTTCACCCAGTGCCTGCAATGGATTTCCGAGCGGTATGCCGACGACCTGCGCATGGTGCAGTCGGAGGCGCTCGAGCAGGCCGTGCGTGAGTCCGAGGAAAAGGCGCAGCAGGCGATCAAGGCGACCGAGGAGGGCACTCGGGCCGAGATCGAATCCGCTTCGCGGGCCGCGACCAGTGCGGCGGTGCGTTCTTTCGGCACCTCCGTGGTCAGCCTCGGCGCGGATGTCAGTCAGGTGGTGAGCTCCGCGCTGCGCGAGCACCGCGACGACGAGGTCTACGCCACCCTCACCCGCATCGACCACACCGTGCAGCAGATGCTGCGGCAGGCCCAGTCGTATGTGATCGTCTGTGGTGGTCTGCCGGGTCGGCGCTGGCCCGCGCAGTCGCTCACCGATGTGGTCGGCGGCGCGATCGGGCGTGTGCGTGACTACCTGCGGGTGCGGGCCAACCAGCTCGACCGCATCGTCATCAGCCGCGCGGTGGAACCGCTCGTGCACACCCTGGCCACGCTGCTCGACAACGCGCTGCGCTACTCCCCGCCGACGTCTTATGTGGATGTGACCTTCCAGGAGGGCCACCACGGCGTCACCGTCATCATCGATGATGCCGGTGTGCGGATGAACGCGGAGCAGATGGAGGAGGCCAGGCAGGTGCTCGCCAACGAGCGCCCGATCGACATCCACCAGCTCGGCCCGTCCCCGCGCGTCGGTTTCCCGGGCATCGCGGCACTGGCCCGACGCTATGGCTTCACCGTCTACATCGATGGCCCGAACGTCTACGGCGGTATGCGGGCGATGGTCTACATCCCCGAGGCGCTGCTCGTCACCGCGGTGGCCAACGCCGAACCGGCCGTTCCCGCCGTCACCCCGGCCCCGGAACCCGTGCCGACCGCTGCCACCGAGGATAAGCCCTTCGAATTATCCCCGGTTCCGGTCTTGGCCGGGGTGGGCGAACAACCCGCCGAGAACGAGGAGTTCGCTGTGCACGAGATCACCAGTGGCGGCCTACCCAAGCGACGTCGTCGGGCGGTGTCTTCGGTGCCCGCGCAGACCGGCACCGAATCCGAAGCGGGACAGGCGCGTCCCGAGATCGCCTCCGCCTGGCAGACGGGTTCCAAGAGCGGCCGTGAGGCCGCTGCCTCCGATAACACGGAAGGGATGTCATCCTGATGAGCACACCGGTGACCGACAGCAGCAATAGGCTGGGTTGGCTACTCGAGGATCTCAGCAACGTTCCCGGCGTCC
Source organism: Nocardia pseudovaccinii (assembly GCF_050942345.1). NCBI lineage: Bacteria > Bacillati > Actinomycetota > Actinomycetes > Mycobacteriales > Nocardiaceae > Nocardia > Nocardia pseudovaccinii. Next base: position 6,069,199 of record NZ_CP192074.1, on the reverse strand, counting down.
GGTTCGCGGTGCTGCTGTCCGACGACGGACTGCGGATCGCGCACTCCGACGGTGTCAATAAGGATGATGCCGAGCGTTTCTCCGCGGCCGCCTCGGGTCTGCGTTCACTAGGTAAAGCGCTCGGCGAATTCTGTGGTGGCCTCGACAATGGTGTGCGCCAGAACATGACCGAATACGACCAGGGCATGATCCTCATCACCGCGGCGGGCGAGGGTGCGCTGCTCGGTGTTTCGACGACGCCCGAGACCGATATCGGGCTGGTCGCGCACCGCATGAACGAACTCGCCGGGCGGGTCGGGCACGAGTTAGGCGCCCAGCCGCGCGGGAGGGTTGAGGGCGGCTTGACGTCATGACGAGGTCCCGGCGAGACCCCGACTTGGTCCGGGCCTACGTGCGCACCGGGGGGCGAATCCGTCCCAGTCGTGAGTTGGACCTGGTCACCCTGGTCGTCGCCGCAAAAGATCCGGCACCTGGTGCGACACCGGATGCGCGCCAGGTGCTGAACCTGTGCAGCCGTCGCAGTGCCCTGTCCATCGCCGAGATCGCCGCCTATCTCGACCTGCCGCCGTCTGTAGTGAAGATCGTCGTAGCCGATCTGCTGGACAGCGAACATCTGGCCACTCCGACCCCGGCCGAAGTCATGCCGGAGATCACCCTGCTCGAGGAGGTACTCAATGGGCTCCGCGCTCTCCCGGCCTGAGCGCACTGTCGACTATGTGCCGGAGACCGTGACCCGGTCGGTAAAGCTCTTGGTGGCAGGCAATTTCGGTGTCGGCAAAACGACATTCGTGAACAGCGTTTCGGAGATCCGGCCGCTGCGCACGGAGGAGACGATCACCGAGGCCAGTGTCGGCGTCGACGATATGGCCGGGCTACCGGGCAAATCGCAGACGACCGTGGCGATGGATTTCGGCCGTATCACGCTGAATCCCACACTCGCCCTCTATCTTTTCGGGACGCCGGGACAGCGGCGTTTCGTCCCGCTGTGGGAGGAGTTGGCGCGCGGTGCGCTCGGCGCCCTGGTCCTGGTGGACACCAGGCGCATCGAGAAGGCCGACGAGGTGCTGTCCGTGCTCGAGGAGCGCGGGGTGCAGTATTCGGTCGCGGTCAACCAGTTCGAAGGCGCCCAGCGCTATCCGCTCGAAGAGATCCGGGACGCACTGGATCTCGCTCCGGATACTCCGCTGACCTCGCTCGACGCGCGTCAGCGCAGCACCTGTCTGCGGTCGCTGATCACGCTCGTGGAATTCCTATTCCTTCGTCAGGAGTCCCGGAAGTAACCGACGCATTGCACACAGATTCAACAAAGCCCGGCCCTGTCGCGTTGGGGTCGCCGATCGATACCGACGGCCCGCGCGTACCGCTCTACTCAGAGGAGTTCGCAGCAGATCCGCACCGCGCGTACCGCGATATGCGCCGCCAGTTCGGATCTCTGGTACCGGTCGACCTATCGCCCGGTGTACCAGCCACTTTGGTGATCGGCTATCACACCGCCGTACGAATCCTCAACGATCCCGACCACTTTCCGGCGGATCCGCGCACCTGGCAGCAAAAGATTCCTGGTGAATGCCCGGTCCTGCCGATGCTGGAATGGCGGCCGAATGCCTTGCGCAGCGCCGGAAACGAGCATTTGCGCTATCGACAGGCGAATGCGGCAAGCCTGGCCGAAGTCGATCTGCACGCACTGCACGCCGTCGTCGAAGATGCCGCCATTCCACTGATCAATGCCTTCTGCGGTGACGGTGCGGCCGATCTGATCAGCCAGTACGCGTTTCCGCTCACCTTCCAGGTGTTGAACCAGATGCTCGGCTGTCCGGCGGAGATCGGCCAGCAGGTCGCCACCGGGATGGCGGCCATCTTCGAAGGCGTGAACGCCGACAAGGGCAATGCGATGCTCACCGACGCGCTGTTCGAGCTCGTCACGCTGAAGCGCAGCGTTCCCGGCGACGACATCACCTCGCGGCTGATCGCGCATCCGGCCGTGCTGTCGGACGAGGAGATGATCCACCAGCTCGTCACCGTTTACGGTGCGGGCATCGAACCACAGCAGAACCTGATCACCAACACACTGCTGCTGATGATGACCGACGACCGGTTCGCGGGCAGCGTGCACGGCGGAAGTCTTTCCACCCGTGACGCACTCGACGAAGTGCTGTTCACCGACCCGCCGATGGCGAACTACTGCGTCTCCTATCCGAGACAGCCGATCCTCATCGACGGTGTTTGGCTGCCCGCTCACCAACCGGTCGTCATCAGCATGTCCGGATGTAATAACGATCCCGCCGTCGGCGTGAGCGAATTCGGGCCCAACCGTTCGCATCTGGCATGGAGTGTGGGCCCACATTCGTGTCCGGCGCGGTCGGTCGCCTATCTCATTGTCCAGGACGCCATCGACCAACTGCTCGACGCAATTCCCGAAATGCGTTTGGGGACGGCGCCCGAACAACTCGCCTGGCGGCCGGGGCCGTTCCATCGGGCGCTGGTATCCCTCCCGGTCACTTTTCCCAAATCCCCTCCGCTAGCCATGCTGTAAGGAGATTTCTGTAGTGCAACAACCTATTACCCTGGATCTCACGGGAACCGATATCCAGGGCGAGTCCGCACGCCTGCGCGAGCGTGGGCCGGTGGCGCTGGTGGAATTGCCCGGCGGTGTGCGGGCCTGGTCGGTAACCGATGCCGGGCTGCTCAAGAAGTTGCTCGTCGACGCGCGGGTGTCCAAGGATGCGAGCCAGCACTGGCCCGCGTTCATCAACGGCGAGATCCCGCAGGACTGGCCGCTTTTCCTGTGGGTCGCGGTGAACAATATGTTCACCGCCTACGGTGCGGACCACAAGCGGCTGCGCAAGTTGGTCGCGCCCGCGTTCACGCATCGGCGCACCGAGGCGATGCGCGGGCAGATCGAGCGGATCACCGAGGCACTGCTCGCCGAACTCGCGCAGACGCCCGCAGGTGAATCGGTCGATCTGCGTGAGGGTTTCGCGTATCCGCTGCCGATTCAGGTCATCTCCGAATTGATGGGTGTGCCCGAGAAACTCAATCCGGGCTTGCGCACATGCGTCGACGGTATTTTCGACACCTCGCTCGGTCCGGAGGAGTCGCAGGCGAACTACATGGAGTTGTATCGGATCCTCGGTGAATTGGTGGCGTATCGGCGCGACCATCCCGGCGACGATATGACCAGTCTGCTGATCTCACACCGCGATGAGGACGACGGGTCCCAGCTCACCGAGCAGGAATTGATCGATACGCTGCTGCTTGTCATCAGCGCCGGGCACGAGACCACGGTCAATCTGCTCGACCAGGCGATCTTCGCGCTGCTGACCAATCCGGAGCAGCGCGCCGCACTGGTCGCGGAGCGGGCGACGTGGGCCGAGTTGGTCGAGGAGGCATTGCGGTTCGAGGCGCCGGTCGCACATCTGCCGCTGCGGTTCGCGGTCGACGATATCGAGATCGACGGGGTGCATATCGCCAAGGGCGAGCCGATTCTTGCCTCGTACGCGGCCGCCAACCGTGATCCGAATGTTCACGGCGACACCGCCGATCAATTCGATCTGGCCCGAGACAGTAAGGACCACTTGGCTTTCGGCTACGGGGTGCACCATTGCCTTGGGGCGCCGTTGGCTCGGCTCGAGGCGCTGGTGTCGTTGCCGGCGATCTTCGCGCGCTTTCCGAATATGCGGTTGGCGGCGGATCCGTCCGAGTTGGGGACGGTGGTCAGTTTCATCTCGAATGGGCATGCCAGGCTGCCGGTTACCCTGGAGTAGTCCACCTGAAAAGCCGGGCCCCCTTCCGATTTCGATCGGGAGGGGGTTCGTGTCTTCCGGGGTCAGCTCGAGGCGTCGATGCGGCCCTGCTTTCGGGCTTGGGCCAGTCCGCGGCGGGCCATCAATCCGTTGGCCAGCAGCAGCAGTGTCTTGTTCGGGGGTGCGATGAAACCGGACTCGGTGTGGGGTGCGTAGGTCGCATCGGTGCCGTCGATTTCGATCCAGCCGGTGTGCTGACGGCATTCGAGGCCGACGAGCTGTGGGCGGTAGGTGTGGGCGAGCAGGCCCGCACGGCGGCCGCCCTGGGCGATTTCCGCTGGGACCGTGAGGTTTACCCCCGCCTCGCTCGAGCCGATGACCTGCGCGGGGACCACCGCCGGATAGCCGTCGGACTGGCGGTAGGCGAGCAGACAGTGCGGCAGTTTCGTGGCGCGCGCGGCGGCCTTGGCGCTGTCCACCCGGGGGCCGGTGCCCCTGGCGGGCGGCTTCTGGGAATCCGCGGTGGCGGGCAGCGGTTCGCCGAACACCTTCGGTTCGCCGGTCGCATCCAGATTCGGCCAGGCGATGATCCGGGTGACCGCGACCGTCACCAGCACCCGATCGGTGTAATACGCGCTGAGCCAGCGATCCCAGAAGAGGCCGCGCCGTGGTGCGCCGAGATAGGGCGTCGCCTGCTCGCCGACGCGGTCGAGGGTGTCGGGGTCGGGCTCGGCGTCGAAGGTGGCGATGCCCTGTACCAGTACGAAGCTCTGATTGTGCTGGTCGCCGAGACCGTGCTCACGCGCGTGATATGCGAGCGCGACCTTCGGCTCGCGTTTGATCCGCTCCAGCTTGCGACCGAAGCCGAGCGAGGTCGTGAACCCGACCGTTCCCAGCTCCCGATCCCGCAACCCGATCGGCGATACCGCCGTCACCACCGCCCCACCGGCCGGAGTGATATAGGCCAATCCGACGGTGAGATCACCGTGCAAGACATTGTCGATTTCGTCCGGCCAGGTAACTGCCATGCGCCGCAGGTTAGTCCTGTTGCCCGAGTCTTTTGTCGGTTATGCGCAATCGGCGGCGATTCGGTTGCTCCGGAGCGCGATTCGTGCGGCCGAGGTCGCTCGGCCGCGCAGGGCGGTTCAGCTATCCTGCGCAAGATTGATCTATGGCGAGGGGTGGATGATGGCGATATACGCCGAGGTTCGCAAGCTGGACGAAACAGCCGAGCAGGTTCGCTACGGGTACAGCAATGGTGTCGGAGGACCCGAGGAGATCATCATCCTCGACAAGGCGACGCAGGCTCTGGAACCCGGAAGCGGGCAGGCAAGGTCCATTTTGTTCGGTGCGGTCGCCCGCAAGATCGCAGCAAATCGGGGCCAGACGGGAGTCCTGCCCGATCGCCTGGTTGTCGCGCACTAGGTCACTGGACCTCAACGCGGATAGCCGATTTGGTCGATGTCTTCGTCCAGGTCGTCGAGTTCGACATCCGGGTTGATTTCGGCCACGACGGTGGCGGTCAGTGGGTGCAGTGCGTATACGTGCTGCACCGCAGACAGGCTGATGTCGGTCTCGTAATAGTCTGCGGCGAAGTGCTGGTACGCCTCGGGTGTGCCGTCGACAAGTAGGTCGAACAGGCCCGCGTCCGATTGGGAGGCGGCCGAGACTCCCCAGGCGGCGTCGTCGGGTGTGCGCCAGAAGCAAGCGGTGGCCATCGGAGTTCCGTTGTGATCGGCGAAGGCCGGTTCGCGGATGTAGGAATCGAAGACTACCGGTACGGCCGCGAGCACCTCCGGCGCTTTCGGCGCCTCATGGTCGAAGGCTCGGCCGTAGACACCGGTCGGGGAGAAGACGATGAACCAGTCGTCACCGGAGCCGTTGCGCATCGAGGCCATTTCCTCGTCCTCGGCCCAGTCGCTATTGAAAGAGTAGTAGCGGTCGGCCCATTCGGGACTCACAATGGCGTCGAGCATGGCCAGCGCGCGACAGCGGTCGCGAAGGACCGAGATGTCGGGGAGGCGGTGCGACATTTCGTTCACGGCACCATTCAACCTTGCCGATTCTGGTTGAGGCCCGTGGCCTTCCAGCGGCTATGCCGTGTGTGCGCATCCGCTAGGTGTCCGGCTGCTGATCGAGCAGGCCCCGGGCGATGAGGTCGTGCACCCGCCCGACCGCGAACTCGATGGCGGCCGGGTCGGTGGGCAGGGGTCCGTCGATCAGCAGGCAGGCCAGGCCGTGGACCGTCGACCAGGCGGCAATCTCTGCGCCGGGCCTGCGTTCGGGGTCCAGTAATCCGGCCGACTGCGCCTGATCGAGCACGTGGCCGAGGATCTCGTAGGGGTTCGTGCTGCCGGTGTACGGTTCGGATTCGGCGGTGACGGCGTGTACACCGAATGCGGTGCGAAACAGCCCGGGTTGGTTCAGTGCGAAATCGATGTACGCGGTGCCGACGGCTTGTAGCTGTCGGCGTGGATCCCGGGTGTGGGCGATGCGGCGGCTCATCTCGGCGGCGAGCTCGCCGCGGGCATGGCCCGCCACCTCGGCGAGCAGTGCCTCCCGGTCGGCGAAATGGCGGTAGGCGGCCGAATGCGAAACCCCGGCCGTGCGGGCAACTTCACGCAGGATCACGCGGTCGGGTCCGCCGTCGCGTGCCAATGCCACGCCCGCCTCGATGAGAGCCGAGCGCAACGCGCCGTGGTGGTAGGGCTTGCTCATGCCGACAGGATCGCACATCGGCCGACATGTTGACGATGGTCACATATAGCCGCATACTCGATTATGTGACCAGTGGTTACTTTTCTGGCCGCTTCCTTCTCGTATACCGAAAAGTGCTGAAAATGAACGATATTTCGATCGAAATCCCCTACGCGACCGGGATCTCCCGGCTCGGCATCGAACGCGCCCTCATCGCCGCGGGCCGGGATCTCGGCAGTCTGCGGCTCGCAGATCTCACCCTCGTCGAGGACTTTCACACCATGGGGCGCATCGCCACGTATCAACTGGCGGAGCTGACCGGCCTGACGCGGCACAGCCGGGTGCTCGACGCCGGTAGCGGGATCGGCGGTACCGCCCGTTTCATCGCGGACCGATGCGGTTGCCCGGTAACCGCTGTCGATCTGACCGCCGACTATTGCGATACGGCCGAGTGGCTCAATGAGCTTGTCGGACTGGAGGATCGGATTGCCGTGCACCGAGCCGACGTCACGGAGCTACCATTCGCCGACGGCAGTTTCGACGTCGCCTTCAGCCAGCACGTGCAGATGAACATCGCCGACAAGGACCTGCTCTACCGAGAAGCCCGCCGGGTCCTGGTCCTGGGCGGCCTACTCGCGATCTGGGATATCACCGCGGGTTCGGGCGACGACCCCGACTACCCCTTGCCCTGGGCCGAGCAACCGGCCCAGAGCCATCTGGTGACCCCCGATGCGTTGCGCGAGACAATCGAGACAGCGGGTTTCGTAATCGAGCAGTGGAACGATCTCACCGAACAAGCAGCCGCGACCATGCGGACGGTGCTGGCCGCGCCCCCCGATCCCGTTGGGCTGCACGCCTTCGTCCCGAATTTCGCCCAGAAGGCCGAGAACCTGACCCGCGGCCTGGCTGACGGCAGCCTACGGGCCATCCAGGTGATCGCCTCGGTAATCGCACCGTAATTGCCGACTCGTCGATCACAACATCTCGGGTGCGGTGCCGAGGATGACATCCAGTAGTCCGGGGAAGTGGGTGTCGAGATCGCCGCGGCGCAGACTGAGCATCCGGCGGGCCCCGCGCACCTGTGCCTGCAACACCCCGGCGTCTCGCAGCACCCGCTGGTGGTAGGAAAACGTCGAGCGGCTGATGGTCAGGCCGGCGCGCTGCTGTAGCTCGGTGCACGCCACCTCCTCGGAGGCTGCCAGTGCCCGGACAGCCGCCAGGCGTGCTGGGTCCGAGAGCGCCGCCAGCAGAGTCGACAGCCGAAGTTCTGCCACGGCCGGATGTGATTCGTCGATGACCCCGCTCATGCCCGCAGCGTAGTCGCATCTCAGCATCATGTCGATGAACGTAGTACTGTTCGAAATTTATCGACGTAATCGACAAATTTCGAAATGAGGCCGAACATGAGCGAGCGTCGTGTAGCCCTGGTCACCGGAGGTTCGCGAGGTATCGGAGCTGGTATCGCCCGCCGTCTCGCGGCTGATGGACTGCGGGTCGCGGTGACCTACACGAGTACGCCCGAGCGCGCCGAGGCGGTCGTCACCGAATTCGGTCCCGACATCGTTGTCGCGATCCGCGCCGATAGCAGTGACCCCGACGCTGTCGACGCCGCGGTCGAGCAGACAGTCGCGTCGTTCGGGCGCCTGGATGTGGTGGTCGCCAACGCCGGGGTCGCTGCCGTCGGCCGATTCGATGAGCTCGGATCCGATGACATCGATCGGATGCTGCGGGTGAACGTACACGGGGTGCTGCACACTCTGCGTGCGGCGCTGCGCCATCTGCCCGACGATGGCCGCATTGTCACCATCGGCAGCGTCAATGCCGACCGCACGCCGTTTCCCGGAGGCGCGGTGTATGCCATGACCAAGGCCGCGCTGCAGGGACTGGTCCGCGGACTGGCTCGCGACCTCGGCCCGCGCGGTATCACGGTGAACAACATCCAGCCTGGCCCCACCGCCAACGACCGCATGCCTGCCGACAGTCCAGCAGCCATTCGCCTCACCGAGCATATGGCCTTGCAGCGCTTGGGTACCCCAGATGAAATCGGTGCGATGGTCTGTTACCTCGCCGGTCCCGACTCCGGCTTCATCACCGGCACCAGCATCACCATCGACGGCGGATTCACGGCATGACCGAGGTGGCGCCATGCGCGGATGCGCCACCACTCTGGACGACGAACTCGGTCTGTTTCATCTGGCGCTGGATGCAGTCAGCGGGCGACAGCCCAGGCGGCGCGCCGGAGTGCTCCGGTGGAAAACCTGCCCGCTACGGCAATGTCTGACATTCCGTCTCGAAAATAGTCTCATAATTCGCTCGGCTATTTGCTCAAGTTCCGATACAACGTCGCGCGTGAGATGTCGAACTCGGCGGCGATCTCGTCGATGGGGCGGCCGGAATCTCGCATGTGGCGGGCGGATTCGATCATCTCCGAGGTCATTGCGCCGGGGCGGCCGCGGCGGTTCGGGCGGGTGGTGGGCATCTCGGCGGTCGGTAGCGGGACGGGGTCGCTTCGGACAGCCGAAGGCTGTGGATCGGCGGCGGTGCCGAGTAACCGCCGGGCACCATCCAGAACGGCCTCGCGTAACTCGTCGGCGGGCCGGTCGGCGAAGATGACCACCGGATCGCTCAGTGCCGCATAGGCCTGCGCGGCACGCACTCGGGTGGTGAAATCGGCGCGGGGCCCGGCGATCAGGTCCTGGGCTGACAGTGCGATGGTGCGCAATCGCGCGAAGGTCGCCTCGTCGGCGGATAACGCCTGGTCCTGCATTTGCATCCGCAATAGCTGACCGTGCGCAAGCCACACCTCGAGCAACCCGGCCACCACTGACCAGCAGCGCGCCTGCACGTCCCGCCCGCGCGCCGCCGCCTCGAGCACCGCTTCGCTGTCGACCAGCAGCGGCTCCACTAGGGCGGCGACGATATCGCTCTTGCTCGGGAAGTGGTAGAGCACAGCGGTTTTCGTCAGCCCGACCCGTTCGGCGATCTCGCGCACGGAAACCGTGTGGTATCCGCGCTCGGCGAACAGGTCGAGCGCGGTCTGCAGGATGCGGGCACGCGAATCATCGGCCATGGTGACCGATCCTACCGCTTGACTGACCGTTGGTCAGCGTCATACAGTGATCTGACTGACCAATGGTCAGATGGTTTCGAGACAAGGAGCGGGCAATGCGGATTCTGATCTCCGGTGCGAGCATCGCCGGACAGACCCTGGCGTATTGGCTTGTGCGGCACGGCTTCCAGCCGACCATCGTCGAGCGTGCGGCCGGTCCGCGAGTCGGCGGCCAAGGGGTGGACGTGCGGGATCAGGCGATCGAGGTCGCCGAGCGCATGGGCATCATGTCGCAGATCCGGTCGGCGGCCGCCGATGTCGCCGGGATGCGGTTCGTGAACACCACCGGCGACTCCATCGCCCAGGTGGATATGCAGAAGATCAAGGACAAGTACGCCAGCGCCGAGGTGGAGATCATGCGCGGCGATCTCGTCCGGATTCTGCACGACAGCAACAGCGATGTGGAATACCTGTTCGGCGATTCGATCCGGGCACTCGACGAGGATGACGACGGCGTCACCGTCACCTTCGAACGCGCTCCGCAGCAGCGGTTCGACCTGGTCATCGGCGCGGACGGGCTGCACTCCACCGTGCGGCGCCTGGCCTTCGGTCCGGAATCGAATTTCGTCCGGCACCTGGACCACTACTTCGCCTTCGGCGACGCCGATGCGGCGCTCGGGCCCGACCGCTGGGTCAGCGTCTACAACACCCCGGGCGCGATGGCGGGCATCTACCGTTCCGGCAATCACGCACAGGCCAAGGCCTACTTCATATTCCGCAGCCCACTCCTCGACCTCGATCCGCGCGACAGCGCCGCGGCCCGCGCGCTGCTGACCGAACGGTTCGGCACCGAATCCGCATGGCACGTGGCACAACTGCTCGACGGCGCACTCGCCGATCCGGACTTGTACTTCGACTCCCTCGGCCAGGTCCACATGGATTCCTGGTCGACCGGCCGCATCGCCCTCGTCGGCGACGCCGCCTACTGCGCCTCACCCGCATCCGGGGCCGGTGCCGAACTCGCCCTCGTCGGCGCCTACCGGCTCGCCGGTGCACTCGCCGCCGCGAACGGCGATTACCGCACCGGTTTTCGCCGCCACGAGCAGAGCCACCGCGCACTGGTCGACCGCAAACAGCAGATCGGACCGAACCTGCGGCTGATGGTGCCGAAAACTCGCTCGGGCATGGCAATTCGGAATATCGTCACGCGGCTCCCCGTGCTGGAGTCCATGGCAGGTATGGAACGCATCATGGCGCCGAAGACGAACGAATCCTTGCCGGAATATCCGGAGATTCCGGTCACTGCCAAGGCATGCCGTCCGGCGTAGGGTGCCGATCATGGGGTTCACAGTCGATCGGTTCGACCACATCGTCATCAATTGCGTCGATATCGAGGCGACCGCCGCATGGTACGAAAAGGTCCTCGGCATGCGGGTGCAGACGTTCGGACCGAAGGGCCGCACCGCATTGTGCTTCGGCAATCAGAAGATCAACCTGCGGCCGATCGGTGCCCGCAGGGTCGACCCGGACTGGGAGACAGCGCGTACCGAGGCCGCAGGCTCGGAGGATCTGTGCTTCGTCACCCACGCATCGCCCCGGGAAGTGCGAGATCACTTGGTGGCCTGTGGCATCGAGATCACCAATGGCCCGGTCACCAAGTCCGGCGCGCTCGGCGACATGATCTCGCACTACTGCCGCGACCTGGATGGCAATCTGGTGGAGATCGCGGTCTATCCGGACCAGGCCTGAACTCAGCGGCGCAGGAATTCCAGGGTGGCGCGTTCGAAGGCCGCCTTGGCCTCGATCATGACCCAGTGCCCGCTGTTCGGGAACACGTGCAGTTCCGCATTGGGAATCTGCCGCATCGGGACGAGCGCCATATCGGGCGGGCTGACCCGGTCGTCCAGACCCCAGGTGAGCAGGGTCGGGCAGTGCACTTTGTGCAGCATCGACCAATAGGGCGGTGTATTCGAATTCGCCAGGAATTTCTGCTGCATGGCCCAGGCGGCCGAGCCGTACATCATGGCGGCGGTCTGCTGGGTATCCGGATGCTGCGCGGCCGCCCAGCGTTCCTCGATGATCTCATCGGTGATCACCGCGGGGTCGTAGACCATGGCCCGCAACCAGCGCAGCAACTTGTCCCGATCGGGTTTGTCGGCGAATTCCTGCAGCAGCCGAATCCCTTCGCTCGGACTGGAACTGAAGATATTCGGACCGATCCCGCCGATGGTGACCAGCTTGCGCACCCGCTGCGGATGCTGGATCGCCAGATTCGCCGCGACCACACCACCCATCGAATTGCCGACCATGGCAGCGGATTCGATGCCGAGCCCGTCCATGAATCGCAGCACCGCCGCGCCCGCGGTCAGCACGGGGTGTCCGTCCACCGGGTCGCTCACGCCGAATCCGGGGAATTCGAGGATGTAGCAGTGGAAGTGCTCGGCGAAGACCGCGAGATTCCCGCGATAGTTACGCCACCCGTTCACGCCGATCCCGGAGCCGTGCAGCAGTAACAGCGGCGGCCCGTCGCCCGCCTCGTGATAGCGCAGCACGCCCTGATCGGTGGCGAGCTCCCGTTTCGTGCCTTCGTATGTCACGTCCATACCCGACACGTTAGAACACGTTCTAGCTCGGGCCGTTATGGCCGCTCATATCGACCCGAAAAACGAACCGCCGGGTACATAATGGCGCAACGCTGGGCGATTCGTGATGTAACGCCCGGCGAGTATCTATGATCTCCGCTTGGCAACTCGGCACCGCACGAAGAGGACCGAATCATGAGCTACCGAACGATCACGACCGCGACCGTGCTCGGCACCGCGATCGCCGCACTGGCCTGCACCGCGCCGACGGCGAATGCCGCGGTGACCCGGGTGGGTGTGATGCCGGATTCGAACTACGGCATGGCGACCAACTACGGCACCGACTGCCCGGCCACCGCCGAGGCCCATGTCGACAATGCCGCCGAACTGGTCTCCTTCTACGACAACGGCGTCCTGTTCGGAGTGGTCCGACCGCTGGGCGGTATCGCCCTGCTGACCTGGATCCCGAAGACCACCGGCCCGCACACGCTCAGCGCCGTACAGGCCCCGGATGTGACGCCCATCGGAACGGTGGACGTCCGGGTCGGCACAGGTGTGCACGTCGGCTTCGCCTGCGTCGTCTTCGGCAGCTGACCTCAGCGAGCTCCTTCGGCGCCGCGCCTGGCCACCGAATCGATGGCAACCGATACCGCGAGCACCGTGCCGGTGACCATGAACCGCACCGATGAATCGACGTTCAACAGCAGCATGCCATTCGTAATCGATTGGATGACAAGGATTCCTAGTAGCGCCGCATAGGCACGCCCACGTCCGCCGAACAAGCTGGTGCCGCCGATAACGGCAGCGGCGATGGCATTGAGCAGAATGTCGCTGCCACCGGAACTCTGGTTGACCGCGACCAGTCGAGACGCCGCGAGTATCCCGCCGACGGTCGCGAGCGCGGAACATCCGATGAACGCGGCGATGCGCACCCACGTGACATTGATACCGGCCCGCCGCGCGGCCTCGGCATTGCCGCCCACGGCGTAGATGCGTCGCCCGAAGACGGTGCGCCGCAACATCAGATCGACGGCAAGGACGAGTCCGCCGAAGATCACCAGAGTCGCCGGCACCCCGCGATCGGAGTTCAGCACCAGCACCGTGGCGGCCAGCAGCAGCGCGAGCCCGCCGGAACGCACCGCGATCCATCCCGGAGCCGACACCGCCAGTTCGGCGCGAACCCGCTGCCGCCGAGTCAGCAGACTGGTGATCAGATGCCCACCGGCCAGCACCGCAACCAGCAGCCACGCCAGCCACGGCAGCAGCCAGGTATCGCTGACCTTGGCGATACCGCGGTCGAAGGGCAGATTGACCGTCCCTTCCTTGCCGAGCAGATACAGCATCAATCCCTGCCAGCCGATCAACCCTGCCAGTGTTACCACGAACGACGGCATACTCAGCTTCGTTCGCATCGCCCCGTGCAGCAGCCCGATCGCCGCGCCGACGGCGAGCGCGGCGAGCACCGCGAACACCGGATTCCAGCCATGGTGCACATACAGTTGCGTCATCACCACGGCCGTCAGCCCGCTGACCGATCCGGCTGACAGGTCGATCTCACCGAGCAGCAGCACCAGCACGATGCCGAGTGCGATGGTCCCGGTCGCGGCCATCTGCAGGGCCAGATTGGTGAGATTCTCCGCGGATAGAAAATGCTCGTTGAGTCGATCGAAGACCACCGCGATGACGACCAGCCCGACCACCACCGGCATGGCGCCGACATCGCCGCGGCGCACTCGGTCCGCCACCGCATCGGTCCGCCCACGCAGCGGATTTCCTTGCAGTGCAGGTTGTTTCATAACGAGATCACTCATGACTAATCACACGGCTCCCGTGATCGCGGCGACAATGGCCTCCTGACCGGTGTGCGCGGTCTCGAATTCGCCGGCATTGCGCCCGAGGCGCAGGACCACTACGCGATCGCTGACCGTCCGCACATCGACCAGGTTGTGCGAGATCAACAGCACCGCGAGACCGTGCTCGCGCAGGCGACCGATCAGCGCGAGTACCTGAGCGGTCTGTTCGACACCGAGCGCGGCGGTCGGTTCGTCGAGGATCACCATCTTCGGCTGCCCCAGCAGCGCCCGGGCGATCGCGACCGACTGCCGCTGTCCACCCGAAAGCGAGGAAACCGGCGCCCGCACATCCTTGATCTTCACATCGAGCGACCGCAGCAGATCCCGTGCGCTGCGCTCCATCGCGATCTCGGATAGCACGCTCATTTTCCTTGTCTCCGTGCCGAGATGGAGATTGGCGACGACATCGAGGTTGTCGCACAGTGCGAGATCCTGGAATACCGTGGTTATTCCGAGCGCCTGCGCGTCCTGTGGACGGCCGATCCGCGCCGGCGTCCCGGCGAAGGTGATCTCCCCCTCATCGGCGCCGATTACCCCGGAGATCACCTTCACCAGCGTCGATTTGCCCGCGCCGTTATCGCCGACGAGCGCGACCACTTCACCGGCCCGCACCTCGAGATCGGCGTCGGCCAGTGCCTGGACCGCACCGTAACGCTTGGTGATGCCGCGGGCGGAGAGTACCGCCGTCGCGGTACTCATTCGAGTCCCGCGGTCCGACATGCCGCCACGACATCCGGCGTGCAGATTTCGGCGGCGGTGTAGAGGCCGTCTTTGACGATCGTGTCCTTCAGGTTGTCCCTGTTCACCGGGATCGCATCGAGCAGGAACGACGGGATTTTCGCCGATCCGTTGTCGGTTGTCGCAGGGGCAGGGGGCTTTTCGCCCTTGCCGAGCGCGACGGCGAGTTCGGCTGCCTGCTCGGCCTGGGCTCGATAATTCAGGTAGATGGTCATGGTCTGCTCGCCGGTGAGAATTCGTTGTACGGCAGTGAGCTCGCCGTCCTGTCCGGTCAGCGGCGGCAGGCTGGCATAGCCCGCTCGCTTCAGGGCCGCGATGATTCCGCTGGCCATACCGTCGTTGGCCGAGTAGACGCCGACGATCGAATCCTTGCCGAGTGCGGTGATCGACTGCTCCATCTCCTGCTGCGCCTTGTCCGGCGACCAGTCGGGGGTGTCGAATTCCCTGGCGACCTTGACCTTTCCGTCCAGCGCCTGGTGCGCGCCGGTCTTGTAATCCCCGGCACTCGGATCGGTCGGCGCGCCGTTGATCATCACCACCTGTCCCTTGTCGACGGTGCCGCGCTTGGTGAGCTCAGCCAGCAGCGCCTCGCCCTGCACCTTGCCGACCTTCACATTGTCGAAGGAGACGTAGTACTCGTAGCCGATACCGGATATCAGCCGGTCATAGGCGATCACCGGGATCTTCTTCTGCTTGGCCTGATTGATCTGCGGCGCAACGGCATCGGCATTGACCGCGTCGAGCACGATGACATCGGCGCCTTGGGTGAGCGCGGACTCGAATTGGCTCTGCTGTTTGGCTGCATCCTGATCGGCATTGAAGTAGAGCACCCGGCAATTCGCGCACAGCTGCTTGGTCTTCGCTTCGAACAGTGGCCGGTCGAATGCCTCGTAGCGGGTGGTCTTGGACTCCGGCAGCAGTAGCGCGATCGTCGGGTTGTCATCACCCGATTTCGGTTCGCCGGAACCTGAGCTACAGCCTGCCGCCAGGACGAATGCGGCTGCCGCCGCGGTGATGAGCAGAATTCGACGCATGAGAATCACCGTGCCGAGAGGGATTTGAGAGGTGCGCCCGGTTGAGCGTTGATAAGAAAGGTAGTTTACTAACAGCGGGGTGTCCAGTGGTTACGTGGAGGAGGATCAGTGAGTAGGGTCGGCAATCCCCAACTGCTGCGGACGATGAACGAGCGGTTGCTGCTCGACCGGCTCCGGGTGCACGGTCCGTCCTCGCGGGGGGAGTTGGCCAAGGCCAGCGGCCTGTCCAAGCCGACGGTCTCGGCGGCGCTTGCGGGTCTGGAGGAGGCCGGATTGGTGCAGCTCGTCGGTTCGCTGAGCGGGCGGCCCGGACCGACGACGGCGATCTACGACGTGAATGTGCGCGCCGGTGTGGTGGCCGGAGTCGATATCGGGAGGCACTGGGTCCGGCTCGCGATCGCCGATCTGCGCGGTGAATTCATCGCCCGTCGGGATATCCGCAATTCGGCCCGGTCGGCCGTCGACCTGGTGCGCCGGGTCCGCACGCTGGCGCACCAGGTCGCGTTCGATGCCGAAATGAATTGGACGGAGGTGCATTACGCGGTAATTGGCAGTCCCGGTGTGCTCAATCCGGCCACTGGTCGGCTCGACTACGCCCCCAATCTGCCCGGTTGGGGTCGCGCCGGACTCGTCGGGCAGTTGCGTGATGCGCTGGAGGTCGAGTCTGCGATCGAGAACGACATCAATCTGGCCGCCGTCGGGGAACTCACTTTCGGCGCGGGCGTCGGCATGCGCAACTTCGTGCTGGTCTCGATCGGCACCGGCGTCGGCATGGGCATTGTGATCAACGGTGAACTCTACGTCGGCAGCAGCGGTGCGGCGGGTGAGGTTTCGTTCCTACCCGCCACCGAGGTCGATGCGGCACCCGATGACGCCCGCCAGCGCGGCATGACCGAGACCGTTGCCGCGGCGGGCGGAGTAACCCGCAGCGCGCGGCAAGTTGGGCTGAGTCCGGCATCGGCGAAGGACATCTTCGCCGCGGCCGCGGCCGGTGATGCGCGAGCGCGCTCGGTCGTCGAGGCCGAGGGCCGTCGCATCGGCGCCCTCGTCGCCGCGGTGACGGCAATTCTGGATCCGGAACTCGTAGTCCTGGGCGGGGGCATCGGCCACAATGTCGACCTGCTCGGCGATTCCATTGCCCGGCGCATGGCCGAACTCGGGCCGCTGCGTCCGCGCATCGTCGCCAGCACACTCGGCGACGACGGAGTGCTCAGCGGTGCGGTATCGCGCGCACTCGAGGTAGCGCGCGATCGGCTCTTCGATCGGCGCTGACCGAGTGCGTGGGGTGGGCTTCGGCCTCAAAGCACTCCGATGGCCTTGAGTAGTAGCAGGGTCAGCCCGGCGGTGCCCGCGAAGGCGACGCCGCCGTCACGGATCACGATGGCCGCGGGCGAGCCGCTGACCTTGGAGAGAATTCCGGATATCACCGCGACGATGATGCCGACGAGCACGGCGACGACAACGAACAAGACCTGAACGGTAGTGGACACTCGACGCTCCCTCGATGTGGATTGTCGCAGTGTAAGGAGTGCGGTGGCTATCGTGTAGCAAAGTTGCGGGATGTGCTGCGGCTAGGCCGGTTTGGTTGCCGCCAATCCGTACAGCAACGGGAGGGTGGGGTCCGTCGGCGGGAGCCGGAACCAGTCGTTGCCGGTGCGGATCATGCGCGACCACCGCGGCCACGGCAACATCTCGGTTTCGGTGAGATCGGAAATGCTCAGGCCCGCGCCGATCAGGGCATTGATCACCTCGCCGAGCCCGTGGCGCCACTCGTACACCGTCGTGTTGCTGGTCAGTGCCGGGCCGTCGGTGTAGGTGTGGTCGCTGTCGCGACGCTGCGCACCACGCCCCTCGAGGTAATCATCGTGCAGGACGAGCGAATCCGGATCGCCATCGGCCGGTGGCGTCGGTCCGAGGGAGTGCAGCAGCGGGTGGAATTCGACGATGTACACGAGGCCGCCCGGGCGCAGCAGTTCGGCGAGCACCGCCGCCCAGCGCGGCAGGTCGGGCAGATAGCAGAGCGCACCCTTGCCGGTGTAGACGATGTCGAATTGCCTGTGCTCCAATGCATTCGGTGCATCGTAGACATCGGCGCACACGTACTCGACGGCATCGGCGGCGAGTTCTCGGGCGTGCCTCATGGAGGCGGGGGAGAAGTCGAGACCGACCGCCGTCGCCCCGCGCTTGGCGAATTCGATTGTCTCGGTACCGAGATGGCACTGCAGATGCAGCACATCGCGGTCGCGCACATCGCCGAGGACATTCCATTCGAAGGGCGCGAACCAATACGACGAATCGCGATCGCGATAGAACTCGCTGGCCGCGTGAATCGGGGCACGGGCATCCCAGTTACCGCGGTTCGCCAGCAGTTGATCGAGGCCGTCGTCGCTGTCCACCGAGCCATCGTATTTCGGCAGTCGGATGCCGATGGCGGGTCCGCCGACGATTCAAAGGATTCTCTCACGTAATTTTGGCACGGTACACGGAAAACCGAGGTTCACTGGAGTTACAGAGTTGTGCGGATCGGCAGTGTTGGGGCAGGTCCAGCCCAAGGAGGTCAGACCTTGCAGACAACCGCTTCGATCGCCATCGTCCGTCCGGATCCGGCAAAGCTCGGCGGTATCACGCCCGGTGTGGTGAGCACCCGTGGGCGGCGCTCGCTCAATGCCGACGCCTTCGCCACCTACACCGACCCCGCCGTCGGGCGTACCGCGTTCGTTGTCGCCGACGGGGTCGGCGACAGCCTGCCCGCGGCCAGGGCAGCGCGGACCGCGGCCTCGGTCGCCGCGCGGATCGGTGCGGGCAACGGCGCGCTGGCCGGAGTGGTCGCGGCCCAGCAGGAGTTGCTGCGTGAATTCCCGGAAGAGCAGGCCGACAGCGTGCTCGTGATCGCGGTGCTACCCGCCGCCGATCAGCCCGACGGGCCCTGCGATATCGCCTGGGTCGGGGACTGTCGCGCCTACCGCTGGAACGGCCGGGTGCTGCACCAGATCACCACCGACCACACCGTCGCGGAGTTCATGCGCGCCAGGGGGGTGCGCCCGGCGAACCGCATGGACCACCTCGTCACCACCTCCACCCGCACCGCGAGTCCGGATGTCATCGGTCGCGCCGCCACCGGATCGAGCCGGGGCCGACTGCTGTT
The DNA here is from genome assembly GCF_050942345.1 of Nocardia pseudovaccinii. Classification (NCBI taxonomy): domain Bacteria; kingdom Bacillati; phylum Actinomycetota; class Actinomycetes; order Mycobacteriales; family Nocardiaceae; genus Nocardia; species Nocardia pseudovaccinii. The sequence continues at coordinate 6,050,358 of NZ_CP192074.1, read as the reverse complement.
GAGCACCGACGGCGTGCACAAGCGGCTCGATATGATCGAGATCAAGTCGATACTCGTCGCGGGGCAAACCGCGGCCGACACCGCGGAAACCTTGGTGGACAACGCATTACAGGCCGGTAGCACCGATAATGCGACGGCACTCGTCGTGGACTGCCGGTAACCCCGATTCCTGCTAGAACTAATTCGTCGGTGTGTCTAGTGGGAGTGTGGGTTATGCGGGCGATTCAGATCAGTGAACTGGGCGGACCCGAGGTGCTGCAGGAGGTGGAGCTCGATGCTCCGAAGCCGGGTCCAGGTGAGGTCGCGATCGATGTCGAATATGTCGGGGTGAACTTCGCCGACCTGCAGGCGCGTTCGGTGGGGTATCGGGTCCGGGATCTGCCGTTCGTGCCGGGACTCGAACTGTCGGGGCGGGTGCGCTCGATCGGCACCGATGTCGACGGGTTCACGGTCGGCCAGTCGGTGGCGGCGATCACCGATGGCGGCGCCTACGCCGAGGTCGCCGTGGTGACTGCCGCGACGGTATTCGCGGTGCCCGATGGTGTCGATTTGCGGACGGCCGCAACGCTTCCCACGGTCCTGCCGACCGCTTACGCGCTGATCAACACCGTCGGCAAGCTGCAGCCGGGGGAGACCGTGCTGGTGCAGGCCGCGGCGGGCGGGGTGGGCACCGTGGTGGGGCAGGTGGCCAAGCTGGCGGGGGCCGGTGCGGTATACGGCGTGGTCTCCAGCGAAGCCAAGGCGGAATACGCGCGCAAACTCGGTTATGACGACGCCTTCCTCGCCGAGACCTTCGAGACCGATGTCCGGGAGGCGACCGGTGGGCGCGGAGTCGATATCGTGCTCGACCCGGTCGGCGGGCAGACCTTGCGGCGCGGTCTCGAATCGCTGGCGCTGTTCGGTCGGCTGATCTCCTACGGCAATGCCAGTGGTGAGCCGGGCTGGCAGATCGGCCAGCCCGAGCTCTACCCGAGGGGTCTGTCGATCTCCGGATTCTCGATCCTCGGACTCACCGCCGATGCGCCGCAGGTATTGCGCGAGATTGCCGATCGGGCCTTCCGGTTGGTCACCACGGGGCAGGTGGAGTTGCCGATCACCGCGGAGTTCCCGCTGTCGGAGGTCGCCGAGGCGCACCGGTTGATGGCGAGTCGCGCCTCGACCGGCAAGCTGGTGCTTGCGGTCAACGGCTGAAATCATTTGTCGGCCAGCCAGTTTCCGTGGAATCCGTAGGGGACCCGAGCGGGTAGATGGATGGTCGCCACTGGTGGCGCGGCCAACTCGGACGCGTCGACGATGACGAGATCGCTCCGATCGGTGTCGGCGTTGTAGACGTAGGTCATGAGATAGCCGTCGCCGCCGGGGCGGTCGTCCGCGGGTGCGAAGGCGGCCTCGGCCGGAATACGGCCCGGACCGAATTCGTGTGCCGTGCTGGTGCCGGTGTGCAGGTCGTAGCGCAGTAGTGCGCCGCTGTCCCCGGCGACGGTGGCGTGGCCGAAGCGGGAATCCAGACCGGCGAGCCGGTCGTCGATGCGCGGGAATTCGGCGTCGCGATCGTCGAGCTGTTCTTCGGCGACGGTGCCGGTGGCCAGATCGATGGTCCAGCGCCAGAGTGAGGCGTGCTCCGGAAGGTGCGCATCCTGCCGCCACAGACTCGGATAGCGGATCACGTGCAGCACGATCCGGCCGGGCTCATCGTGGGCATTGAGGGTGTGGAAGACGTAGCACGGATCGATCGGGAACCACCGGATCGCGCCGTGCGGGTCGTCACGACGCAGCACCCCGAGCCGGGCCTGGTAATCGTCGCGCCACCGGAACGGCATGCCGCCACCAGATTTCGCGGTCTCGAGATCGAAAACCACTGGCAGATCCATGAATACGACATGGGTGGCGGTGAGGTTGAAGTCGTGGTGCATGGTCGCGGCGGGCACCTGGATCGGGCGACTGACCAGTAGATTGCCTGTGGCGTCCGCGCGGTGGTAGGTCAGATAGGGGGCGGTGAAGTCGTAACCGAAGAAGTGCAGTTCGCCGGTGGTGGGGCATTGTTACCGGTTGGCGCGGTTCTGGGTTGAATACATCGAGGTTGCGTTGTTGTCGGGGTAGGGCCGTAGTGTGCGAGGTGGTGGACGACGGTGAGATCACTGATGATCCAGTGCACGACATGACCGACGTGCTGGATTCGTTCTGCATGTCTCTACGGTTGGCATGCGGTACGGGAACCGGGCGCGTAAGGATTTAGCGGTGGCGGGGGAGGATGTGTGAGTCATAAGCAGGGATACCGTGTCGAACTCGCGCCCGATGCGGAGCAGGTGGCCGCGATGGGTAGTCATTGCGGCCTGTCGCGAGTGGTGGAGAACTTCTGTCTCGAGATCGTGCTGAAAAAGTGGGCGCAGCGTAAGGCGGAGGAATCGTACGGGCTCACCGGCGATGAATTGACCGAAGTGCCGTGGACGGCACCGGCGTTGGAGCGGGAATGGCGGGCCGCTCACCCGGAGCGGTATCGGTGGTTCACCGAAAACAAGATGTCCTCGCGGGTGCCCAAGGAAGCCTGCCGGGTCCGTGCCGCCGGATTCGCCAACTACCTGAAGTCTAAGAAGGGACAGCGCAAGGGCGCCCGCGTGGGGTTTCCATCCTGGCGGAAACGTAAGCACGGCAGCCGCTTCCGCTATGACGCCGACCGTGCCGAGCCTGTTGATCCCCGGACTGTGCGGCTGCCGGGCATCGGTCATGTGGCAACCCGTGAGGACATGTCCTGGCTCACCGGCCGGTTGACGGCAGGAGCAGCTCGCATCCTCGGTGCGACCGTTCGGGAACAGGGCGGGCGTTGGTGGATCGCCTTCCAACTCGAGGTGGACCGTGACGAGATAAACACACGCCGCCGCGCGCCCGAGCAGTCACCCCAATGCGGAATCGACCTCGGGCTCACAACCTTTGCCGTCATCATCAACGACGACGGCACTACCGAGGAGATCCACGCACCCAAGCCGTTGAAAGCCGCACAGCGTGCCCTGTCGCGCACCAACCGAAAACTGTCTCGCTGTCTGGAGGATTCGAAGAACCGTGGCAAGGCGCGCGAGCGCGTCGCGCGACTGCATCTGCGGGTCGCGCACCGGCGCCGCGATTTTCTGCACAAGACCACCACGCGGCTGGCGAGAACCAAGTCGGCCATCGCGGTGGAGACATTGAATGTCAAAGGGATGATCCGTAATCGGCGGCTGGCGCGCGCGGTGACTGACGCCGGGTTCGGTGAGTTCGTTCGTCAGCTCTCCTACAAGGCCGACTGGTACGGGACCATGCTGTGGAAGGCCGACCGCTGGTTCCCGTCGTCGAAGACTTGCGGGGCTTGCAGTCGGATCAACCGCAATCTGGTCCTGGCTGACCGCACGTGGGTTTGTCCCAGCTGTGGCGTCATGCACGAGCGCGACTGTAACGCGGCATCGAACCTACTTACCGCGATGCTTGCCGCCCTCAGTACCGAGATTGAAAGACCCCTCGCCGGGAAGTTCCCCGGAGAGGTGAAACGCCTCGCGGAGACCGTGTAAGACCTCGTCTCCCTCGTGGAGCGGGCTGTGGTCGATGAAGCAGGAAGAATCTCAGTGAGCTAATCGCTGCGATTCACGCAACGGCAAGCGGTTCCACGCGATGAGCCAAGAGTGGGCCGAGTGGGCCATCGGTCAGATCCCGGAGCGCTAGGCCGAATATGTTTCGAATCGGGACTCCGGCCGGTCCTCGAATATGAATATCAGGATGGCCTGCCCGTTAGACAGAGAACTATCTTCACCAATATAGACCTGATCTTGAATGATCTTCATACTCACACTGAAGTGATCGAACGGATCACATGTCGCCAATCCGCCGGATCGACGTACAGGAGTATTGATGAAGATCGGAATTCCCCGCGAGGTCAAAAACCACGAGTACCGGGTCGCGTGCACACCCGCCGGTGCGCACGAGCTGGTTTCGCGCGGACACGAGGTGTACATCGAGGCCGGTGCCGGTCAGGGGTCGGCTTTCGAGGATATGGCGTACGCGGCCGTCGGGGCGCGGGTGCTGAACACTGCCGATGAGGTCTGGGGCGCCGCGGAAATGGTGCTCAAGGTGAAAGAGCCGGTGGCCGAGGAGTATTCGCGCATGCGCGAGGGGCAGCTGCTGTTCACCTACCTGCATCTGGCGGCATCCAAGGAGTGTACCGACGCACTGCTCGACTCGGGAATCACCTCGATCGCCTATGAGACCGTCACCGGTACGGACGGATCGCTGCCGTTGCTCGCGCCGATGAGCGAGGTCGCGGGACGGCTCGCGCCGCAGGCCGGTGCGTATCACCTGATGCGCAGCGGCGGCGGTCGCGGCGTGCTGATGGGCGGTGTGCCGGGTGCGCGTCCGGCGAACGTGGTCGTGCTGGGCGGCGGTGTCTCGGGGAGCAATGCGATCGCCGTCGCGGTCGGCATGCACGCGGACGTGACCGTGCTGGATCTGAATATCGCGCGACTGCGTGCGCTGGACGAGCAGTATCGCGGTCAGGTGCGGACCATCATCTCCAACTCCTTCGAGGTGGAGAGTCTGGTCCGGGAGGCGGATCTGGTGATCGGTGCGGTGCTGGTGCCCGGTGCGAAGGCGCCGACGCTGGTGTCCAATGACCTTGTCGCACAGATGAAGCCGGGTTCGGTGCTGGTCGATATCGCCATCGATCAGGGTGGTTGCTTCGCGGATTCGCGACCGACCACCCATGCCGAGCCGACCCATCAGGTGCACAATTCGGTCTTCTACTGCGTCGCCAATATGCCCGGCGCGGTGCCGTACACCTCGACCGTCGCACTCACCAATGCCACACTGCCGTACGCGATTTCGCTCGCCGAGCGCGGCTGGCGCGATGCGTGCGCCGCGGATCCGGGCCTGGCCGCCGGTCTGAGCACGCACCGCGGCCACCTGCTGTCCGAATCCGTTGCGGCGGCACACGATTACGCCGCCGAGAGGCTGGCCGCCTAGGGGATGGCCGCCGGGCGGGGCGGGTGAGCTAAGTCATCGGACTGGTTCGTGGGCGCACGTGCTCGAAGATGAGGATCGTCTCGGTGGAGGCGACCGCGGGATGTGCGCTCAGATGTTCCAGTACGAAGACCCGGAGTCCCTCGCTGTCGGCCGTGGCGACATGGATCAGATAGTCGTCGGCACCCGCGATGAAGTACACGTTCAGCACTTCGTCGAGTACGGCCAATTGCTCCCCGAACTCGGCGAGGTGCGGACGTGCGTTGGCATGCACGCGGACCGCGATCATGGCCTGTAGATTCCGGCCGAGCGCCGCCGGATCGATATCGGCGTGGAATCCGCGAATCACGCCGCGCTCCACCAGCGACCGCACCCGCCCCAGGCAGGTCGACGGTGCGATCCCCGCGACATCGGCGAGCGCGCTGTTGGTCATGCGCCCGTCGCGTGCGAGCTGATCGAGCAGTATCCGGTCGATATCGTCCAACTGCACCGCCGGACGAGGCGTGGTCCGCACTGCACCGACCGCAGGCCCGATCGGTGAATCAATCTTCCTCACCAGGCCAACTGTATCGAAGATCATTCGATCCAGGGCCGGTCATTGCGTTAGGATCGTCGCGTGGATATCTATTGGCATGCTGTTACGCCGCCGCCGTGCGCCTGATCGGGCGCACCTGCTGAATTTCTGATTCGCGGTCCGGGCTGTTCCAGAGGGCAGTCTCGAGGTGATGTCGTGCGCCCGTTTCGAATCCCTGTCGAATTCGATGACGGAAGTGCATGGCCTTGTCTGATATCAAATCTTTTGTTGCGGTTGAACATTCGGGTGTCGGGGCGTTAAGTGGTCCGGTTCCCATCCTGACCGCGGCGGTGCTGTGGGGGACCACCGGAACCACCAGTTCACTGGCTCCCGCGGGTGCGCCCGCGGCGGCGATCGGATCTGCCGGGTTGGTGCTCGGTGGGCTGTTGTTGTTCTTGTCCACCGGTACGCGGTTGCGGTGCACGCGCGGCGAGTGGTGGTTGGTTGTCGTCGGGGCGTTGGCCGTGGCGGGGTATCCAGTGACCTTCTATCCGGCCGTGGCGCGGACGGGCGTTGCCGTCGCCACCGTGATAGCCCTCGGTAGTGCGCCGGTTTTCGCCGGGTTACTGGCCTGGGTTGCCGGGCAGGGCAAACCGACCCGGCGGTGGGCCGGTGCCACCGCGGCGGCGGTAGCCGGCTGTGCTGTCCTCGTGCTCGGGCCCGAAATGACCGGCGGGACAGCACCGGTCGATCTGTTCGGCATCGTGCTCGCCGCATTCGGCGGACTCACCTACGCCGTCTATTCACTGATCGGCGGCAGGCTCATCGCGCACGGCCATTCGTCGAATGCGGTGATGGGCACGATGTTCGGCATCAGCGGATTGCTGGTGCTGCCGGTTGTGTTGTGCACCAACACATCCTGGCTGCGCACCGGTCGCGGCATCGCGGTGGCGCTGCATCTGGCGGTGTTCACCACCTTCGTCGCCTACCGCCTGTTCGGTTACGGTCTGCGGCATACGACCGCGCAGGTGGCGACGACATTGACGCTCGCCGAACCCGCCGTGGCTGCGGTACTCGGTGTGGTCGTGGTCGGTGAGCGGTTGCCGATCGCGTCGTGGTGCGGGCTTGCGGTGCTGGCACTCGGGCTCGCGTTTCTGACGCTCGGCGCGCGCGACCGCTGACGGCGGGGTCCTCGACGCCTACCGATTCGCTTGGGCCAGTGCGGATTCGGCGGCGTCGAGCACCTGGCCGAAGGAGTAGAGGATCACCGGTTCGGCAAGTACACGGGTGAACCATGCGGCGGCGAAGGGCAGGCGCGCTTCGGCGGTGGTGGTCCAACTGACCCGCGTGCCGCCGTCGACCTCGGTGAAGGTCAGTCGGCCGCCCTCGTGGCGCGACGCCGGAATACTGCGCTCGACGAGGTAGCTGAATTCGTGCGGTGCGTCGTAGCCGGTGATGCGTTCGCGGAACCAGCCGATGCCCCAGGTCAGGATTCGGACGGCGCCGAGCCCGTACGGCGCCGTCTCACCCTGCTGGATCAGGCGCTCGCGCAGCACAATTCGTGCCTTGGTGTAGTTGCTCGCGTCGGTCAGCCAGTCGAAGACATCGTCGATCGGCGCCGCAATGACGCGCTCGATTGTCATGGTTTCCATGAATGCCCCTCCCGCTCGTCTACTACATGTGATAGTAGTACGCCGTGGGGCGGGATGCCAGGCCTTACTGACCCGGGGCGGGCGCTTTGGCGCGCAACACCTCCAAGAATGCGCGCATCCACTGCGGATGGTCCGGCCAGGCGCGACCCGTCACGATATTGCCGTCGACATGGGCCGGACTGTCTTCCCATTGTGCGCCAACGGCATTCAGGTCCGGCGCCAATGCCGGATAGGCGCTCGACGAGCGACCGTTCAGCGCGCCGACGGCAAGGAGAATCAGCGGACCATGGCACAGCGCCGCGATCGGTTTGTCCTCGGCCACGAAATGTTCGACGACCCTGCGGCACTCCGCATCGCCGCGCAAATACTCCGGCGCTCGTCCGCCGGGCAGTACCAGCGCCGCGTACCGACTCGGATCGACATCGGCCAGCGCGATATCGGCGGGCCAGGTGTGTCCGGGTTTCTCGGTATAGGTATCGAAACCGTCGACGAAGTCGTGCACGACGAACTGCAGCTTCTTGGCGGTGGGGGCGGCAACCTGGACCTCGTACCCCTCCTCGAGCAGCCGCTGGTAGGGGTACATGACCTCCAGGTCTTCGGCCGCGTCTCCGGTGATCAGCAATACGCTTGTCACGGCACATCACCTCCGGTGCGAATTTTATCGACAATGGCAGCGGAGGCAGGGGCTTTCGAGTTATGCGAGACGGGGGTGCGGGCGGATCTGTTCGAGTTGGGCGGCAACGGACAGGATGGTGGTCTCACCATTCGCCGGTCCCACCAGTTGGACCGCCAGCGGGAGCCCATCGCTGGCCATGCCCGCGGGAAGTGAGGCGGCGGGATGCCCGGTCACATTCCAGAATCCGGTGAAGGCGACCATGGGGACCGAGGCGAGTTGTGCGCGGACCGGGTTCGCATTGTCGAGGACGCCGACCCGCGGCGGACGGTGCGCAATGCTGGGGGTCAGCAGCAGGTCGCACCTGTCGAAAATGCGATCGGCCTTGTGCGCCAAGGCTTCACCGCGACGTATGGCCCATTCGACGACCGGTCGGCGAGCCCAGGAACCGAGCATCAGGTTTTGGCGAGTGCGGCGTTCGAGCCGTTCCGGATGATCGACGAGCGGGATCTCGGCGTGCACGCCCCCGTAGAACTGCGGATAGAAGGCGGACGTGAAATCGGGATAGTCCGGATCGACCTCGGTGACCGTATGACCGAGTTGGGCGAGGAGTTCGGCGGTGTCGTGCACCGCGCGCACATGTTCGGGAACTGCCTTCGCGAGCATCGTCTGTGATTTCGTGGTGTAGCCGATGCGCAGTTTGGTCGGTGTACGCCGGGCGGCCTCCTCGAACGACAGCTCCGGATCGGGGGCGCGGAAACGGTCGGCCGGTGTGGCGCCGCGGATGACGTCGTAGACGATCGCCGAATCCAGCACGCTTCGGGTGAGCGGGCCGAGGACGCCCAATGCCCACCACAAATGTTCGTTCGGTGCGGTCGGCACCCGTCCGCGCTGGGCTTTCAGGCCGAAGAGTCCACAGCAGGCGGCGGGAATCCGGATCGAGCCGCCGCCGTCACCGCCGAGCGCGGCGGGCACCAGCCCCGCCGCGACCGCCGCGGCGGAACCACCGCTGGAGCCGCCGGCCGAGCGGGTCATGTCCCACGGATTGCGGGTCAGCCCGTAGGTGGTGGATTCGGTGTAGGGCCACTGTCCGAACTCCGGCATGGTGGTCTTGCCGACGATGACCGCACCCGCCGCACGCAACCGCCGCACCACCTCGGCGTCGGTGACCGCCGGGGTGAGGTTGGCGCGGGTGCCGAAGGTGGTCGGGACGCCCGCCACGTCGATCTCGTCCTTCACCGCGATCGGGACGCCGTGCAGCGGTCCGCGCTCAGCGACGTCCAGTCGATCCCGTTCGACGGCTTCGGCGACGGCCTGCTCATGTTGGACGCTGGTGAAGGCATTGAGCTCGCCCGCCTGGTCGATCCCGTCGAGGGTCGCCTCGATCAGTTCACGGGCTGTCAACACCCCTTGATCCAGCAGCTGTCGCTGCTCCCACACACCCGCGGACACGACCTCGCGAAGATCCATCTCTACCGCTCCCTCCGACCCACACGTCGTGTCGATGCGAGCTGCGAGCACTCGCCGAGCTGGCGTGACCTGTGGAATCAGTCATTGATCCGAGCACCCGACAGTAGATAGTCAACTGACCATTCCGCAATCGATACGGGCCGCACGAGCGCTGGGTTCAATGTTGCAAGTAACAATATTTCTGAACGCTACAACCAGGGCACCCCGGCTCGCAGCAACACATTGGCGTACGGCCGGGCCTCACCGGTGCGCACCACGAACCGACAGGCCCCGATGCGCTCTTTGAAGTCGTCGTGGTCGAGCAGCTCCGCGTTCAGGCGGCCGCTGAGCAAGGCCGCGGCTTTCGGATTCTGGTCCGCGACGTCACGGCTACCCCAAGCGGCTTCGACGGTGACCTCGTCGAGGATAAGGTCGAGGATCGGCTCGAACCGGGGGAATCCGTAGCTGATGCCCAGGTCGATGACGGGGACGCCGACGGGGGTCGGCAGACCGGAGTCGCTGACGGCGAAGAGGTCGGTATGGCGCAGCGCCGTGAGCGCGGCGAGCAATTCGGCGTGAATGAGTCCGCTGGTGCGCAAGGTTCGGTTCCTTCTCGAAGAGGGTCAGACAAGTGACCGGGCCACGGGGATGGCCGCGAGCGCCGTGACGATCTGGTCCCCGGTGGGGTAGGAGGCGTGGGTTCCCGGCGTCTGGACGGCGAGCGCGCCGGCCGCGGTGGCGTAGGCCACTGCGCCGCCCAGCGGCATGCCATCGGCGAGCGCGGTGGCCAGTGCACCGACGAAAGCATCGCCCGCGCCCGTGGAATCCACCGAATTCACCTGTGGCGCAGCCTGATATCCACCCGCGACCGGTGCCGGAACATCGCAGCGGTGCGCCCAGACCGACCCGGCGGCGCCCAAGGTGGCGACGACGGATTCGACCCCGCGCAGGCATAGAGAACGGGCCAGGTGGAATGCCTGTTCGGGTGTCCGCGCGGTGGTTCCGGTCAGTGCCGACAGTTCGGATTCGTTGACGATCAGCGGGTGGCAGCGGCGCAGCAGTTCATCCGGCAGCGCCGTCGCCGGCGCGGCATTGAGGACGAACCGGCGCGCCCGCCGCGCGGCCCATTCGACCACGTTCGGCGGCACTTCCAACTGTGCGACAACGACTTCGGCCGACCGCAGCAAGTCGGCCTCGGCCATGGTGTCGAGTTCGGGTTCGGGTTCCCAGCGGAAGTTGGCGCCGGGATCGACCACGATCTGGTTCTCGCCGTCGGCGACGGTGATATAGGCCGTGCCGGTTCGCGCATCCCGTACCTCACGCAGCGCGGTGAGCTCGACACCGTATTCGCGCAACGATTTCCGCAATCCGGGATCGGCGTCACGACCGATTCTGCCGATGAATTCGACCCGTCCGCCCGCTCGTGCCGCCGCGACGGCCTGATTGGAACCCTTGCCGCCCAGATTGGTTCGCGAGCGCAGTGCCAGCACGGTTTCGCCGGGCTGTGGCAGCTGCTCCACCTCACAGACGATGTCCTGGTTGACCGAGCCGAGGACGACAACCGTCACGACTCGGCTCCGTTCGCGGTGGCCTCCATATTGCCGGGTGCGGCACCGGTGATCAGTGCGACCAGCCGGTCACCGTCCACCTCGTCGATCCGATGTGCCGCAACGGATCTGCCGCGCCGCAGCACCACCACGTTGTCACAGATCCGCATGACCTGCGCCAGATCGTGGCTGATGATCAAGACGGTGATCCCGCGCTCGCGCAGGCCGCGCACCAACTTCTCGACCGCCGCGGTCTCCCGCACGCCGAGTGCGGCGGTCGGCTCGTCCATGATCACCATGGATTTGCCCCAGGCCACCGCGCGGGCGATGGCGATGCTCTGACGTTGACCGCCGCTCATCCGGCGCACGGTGGTGCGCACCGAGGGCACATCGACATCCAGATCGCGCATGATCTCACCGCTGCGGGCGATCATCGCCCTGCGGTTGACGATGCCGAGCGGATATACCAACTCGCGGTTGAGAAACAGGTTCTGCCACACGGCCAGATCATCGATGAGGGCGAGATCCTGATACACGGTCTCGATGCCCATCTTGCGCGCGTCCTCCGGCGAGCGCAGGCGCACCGGTTCTCCTTTGAACAGGATCTGCCCGGTATCCGGTGTCTGCACGCCGGTCAGGCAGCGCACCAATGTCGACTTGCCCGCGCCGTTATCGCCGACCAGCGCGGTGACCTCGCCCTCGGGGATCGTGAGCGAGACCCCGGCCAGCGCCCGCACCGAGTCGAAGGACTTGGTGAGCTCGCGCGCTTCTAGCAATGGAATCGTCATGTCGTGGTTCTACTTTCGGAAGCGGGCGATCCCGGCGGCCAGCAGCAGCACCGCGCCGACGGCGACCGGCTGGTAGTACTGCGAGATGCCGAGAATGGTGAACCCGTTGATCAGCGAGGTGAACAGCACCGCACCGCAGACGGTGCCGAGCACCGACGCCTTGCCGCCGGACAGTGACGAACCGCCGAGCACCACCGCGGCGATCGAGCTCAGCAGGTAGGTGGTCTGCAGCGACGGATCCGCGCCGCCGTTGCGGGCGACCAGCATGACACCGGCAATGCCGCACAGCAATCCGGACATGGCATAGGCGAACAGCCGGATGCGGTTCACCGAGATACCGGTGTCGCGCGCGGCCTCGAGTCGTCCGCCGGTGGCGAGCAGGTGGGTGCCGATCCGGGTGCGGAAGATAATGCCCGCTACGACCAGTGCGGCGAGCAGTGCCAGCAGCCAGAACCAGCGCACCGGTCCGATGCCGTCGAGTGCGAGCCGTTGCAGGAAGCGGGAACTCACGGCCTCGGTATTGCCGTGCGTCAGCAGCAGGGTGATGCCGTTGAGCACGCTCAGCATGCCGAGTGTGACGACGAAATCGGTCATGTGCAGTCGACCGACCAGCACACCGTTGACGACGCCGACCGCCAGTCCACTGAGGATCGCGGCCCCGATGGCGACCGCCATCGGGTAGCCGTGGCTGGCCAGATAGCCGAGAACGGCTGCCGCCCATGGCAAGTTGGCGCCGACCGACAGATCGATGCCGCCGACGGTGATCGCGAACTGCTGACCGAGCGCGAGCACGGTGAGGATGGTCGAGGCGACCAGCAGATCGCCGATATTGTCCGCCGTCAGGAAGTTCGGGGTGGCGATGAAGAACGCCACCCACAAAACGACCAGGGCGAGCGGTGCCGCGAATTCGGCGACCTTGGCGAGGATCTCCGTGCGCCCCTCACGCGCGCGGAGTTCTTCGGTTGCCTCTGCGGTCACTTGTTCAGCAGCCCTTCCACCGGGTTGTCGAAGGCGACGATCGGACGCGGGAACGCCGCGATCTGCTGCTCGACATTGTCCTTGCCGATGAAGGCGATGGGGGAGACCACGCGCTCGGGCAGCTTCTTGCCCTGGTGCTGGGCCAGGCAGCTCTGCACCGCGAGTTGTCCTTCGGCATACGGGTATTGGGTCACCGTGCCGGTCAGGGTGCCCGCCTTGACGGCGTCGAGGGCGGCCTGGATGCCGTCGACGGAGATCACCTTGATCTGACCGGTCCGGCCCGCGTTCTTGATCGCCTGCGCGGCGCCGAGGCCCATGGTGTCGTTGGCGGCGAAGATGCCGGTGATATCCGGATGCGCCTTCAGGATCGCCTCGGTGACCTGCAGCCCCTTGTCCTGTTCGTAGTCGGCGGGCGCCTTCTGGACGATCTCCAGCTTGCCCGTGATCGCTTCGGTGAAGCCCTGATCACGGTTGATGCCGTTCTGCTCGCCCGCGATGCCCTGCAGGATCGCGACCTTTCCGGTGCCGCCGAGCGCCTCGAGCATCTTCTGCCCGGCGATCCGGCCCGCATCGAGATTGTCCGAACCGATGAAGCTCGCATACGACACACCAGCCTGCGCGGAGGCCTTCGCGTCGATCTGGGTGTCGAGATCGAGGATCGGAATGTTCTTGCGCGCCACCGGCGTCAGCGGGGTGATCACATTCGTGGCATTGACCGGCACCACGCCGAAGCAGTCGTAACCCTGCGCGGCCAGGGTGGAGATCTGGGCGTTCTCACCGTCGGCGTCCGTCTCGGACTGCCCGGCCTGCACCGTGACCTTCACCCCGAGCTTCTGTCCCTCCGCGAGGGCACCGTCGCGCAACGCAGCCCAGTAGGGGTTGGTGAAGTTCCGGGTGACGATCGCGATCTTGAAGTCGCCGTCGCTCCCGTCCTGTCCACCGCGACCGCAGGCAGCGGCAGCAAGCGCGCCGATGAGGACAAGCGGCGCCATTGCACGCCTGAATCGAGCATTCATCGTGAGTTCGACCTATCCATCTCAGGTATCAACTCGTGTTGATCAACGCGAGTTGATGAGTAGTGTGTGACCCGAGTCACCGGCTGTCAAGTACTTGTGCGGAGTGCTTGGATGGACGGTCGGAGCAAGGAGAGATTTCGGATGGCAGTCACACGAGCCGACGTGGCGCGGCTGGCCGGCACGTCACCGGCGCTGGTGAGCTATGTGCTCAATGGCGGACCGCGGCAGGTCGCGCCCGCGACCAAGGCCCGCATCGAGGCCGCCATCGCCGAACTCGGCTACCGGCCCAATATGTCCGCGCGCAGCCTGCGCATGAACCGCGGACATGCGCTGGGCATGGTGATTCCGGACGGCGCGAACCCGTTCTTCGCCGAACTCTCGGCGGTCATCGAGGCGGCCGCCTTCGCGCGGGGGTACCCGCTGTTCGTCGGCAATGCCGCCGGTGACCCCGAACGCGAACGCGCTTATGTGCGCACCTTCATCGATCGCAGAGTCGAAGGGCTGCTTGCGATTTCGTCGTCCTGGGAGACCGGCGTCGCCGACGCCTGCGAGGAGGCGGGCATGGTGCTGGTGGCGCTGGACCGCGTCATCGATCCGGCGCGTTGCGCGCACGTCATGTGCGATTCGGTCGCGGGCGCGGAACAGGCCGTCGCCCATCTCATCGGCCACGGCCACCGCGAAATCGCCTGCCTGAGCGGCCCGCACGTATCCACGGCCGAAGACCGCGTACAGGGTTACCGAAATGCATTGGCGGCCGCCGGACTTGCCGAAAGACGCATCGTGCGAACGGATTTCGGCGGCGCCGCAGGCTACCGGGCACTGACCGACCTCATGGCCGACTCGCCCCGCCCCACAGCGATTTTCGTCACCAGCGACCTGCAGGCAATGGGTATGCTCCGCGCCGCCTACGATGCCGGGCTACAGGTACCCGATGATCTCGCGGTGGTCGCCTTCGACGGAATCGAATACTCCCGCTACACCCGCCCAGGCCTGACCACCATGGTCCAGCCCACCCGTCTCATGGGCGAGACTGCCATCGACCTGCTGCTACAACAACTCGACGACCACACCGCTCGTCCCGGAGTGGTGAATCTCGAAGCGGTACTACACACCAGAGGTTCGTGCGGCTGCCCCGACGAGTTCTGAAGGCATGGAACCCGTAACCCATCTACTGCCTGAGCATCTGCGCGAAGATGCGGTGACGGCTGGGATGTCTCGGCGCACTGCGCGCTGGCGCCGGACGCACCGATCACCGCAGCGGTGACCAAGCCAGCTGCCCCCGACCAATGGCAGTCGAGTTGCGTGTTTCCATGCCGCCCGGGTTGGCGTTGGGGCTACCCTCCAGCAGCATGGACGAGATCGAACTGCGACCGCCGGTAGTCTCTTCCCGCCGCCATACCGGCCTCATCCTCGATGTCGACGCGTTGAGCGTCGATGACCCCACAGCGCCGGTCTACATCCGCTGCACCGACGGGGCCCGGTTCCGGGTTCCGGATCCGCTTTATGAGTGGGCGACAACCCTGATCGATGCCAACCACCAACACCGCAGCGCGGGCAATCGCTCGATGTTTCCGACCCAGATCGAGTTCGGCACCCACGAGGGCGGCATGTACGCCGAACTGCTGTAGCCAGATCTCCCGCGCCGTCACTGTTTCATCGTCGCGTTGGCCGTCTGATTCAGGCGTTGTCGAGGACGGGATCGCGTCGGTCGTCGGTGATGGTGGTTCGAGTTCGGTTGTGGCTGTAGACGATTCCGGCGACGAGCACGGCGAGCAGGACCGCGGAGGTGCCCCACGTGCCGAAACCGAGACCGCCGCTGTTGTGTGATTTGGACAGCAAGTCACCGACAGTGGCGCCGAGCGGACGGGTGAGGATGAACGCCGACCAGAACAGCAGCACCCCGGACATCCCGGTCAGGTAGTGCGCGATCAGGATGGCAGCCATGATCGCGGCGATCAGGGCGGCGCTGCCCCAGTAGCCGAGACCGGAGCTGTCGGACAGGTAGTCACCGAGTGAGGTGCCGAGAGTGTTGGACAGCAGGATCGCCGCCCAGTACAGCACCTCGGCCCGCGCGGAGGTGATGTCGGTGACGTCGTAACTTTGGCCGGTGAGTTTCCAGATCACGAACACGATTGCCAGTCCGCTGACGAGCAGGGCGGCACCGGTTCCGTAGCCGAGTCCGCCGTCGGTGGAGGTGTCCGAGCCGGGGCCGCGGTTGAGGAGATCGGAGATCGTGGTGCCCGCGGTGCTGGTGGCGGCGATGACCGTCCAGTACAGGGCGGGATGAAAGCGGCGGGCCCGCAGCTGGGTGAGCAGGCTCACCACGAAGATCACCAGGAACAGCGCCGAGGCGGCGGCGTAGCCGAGGTGCAGGGTGTGCGCGAGCAGATCGCCGCCGGTTTCCCCGAGGGTGGTGGCGGCGATTTTCAGGATCCAGAACAGGGCGGTGATCTGCGGAAGCTTGTAGCCGGCGTGGGTGGTGGCCGAACTCATGCGCAATATCCCTTTCTCGGTGGCGGCGCCTGGGTGATCGGTTAGGGAGTGTGCCGGGTCGTCGCTGAGAGCATGCTGAGACCGTTGCGGGGCGATGGCGTGTATGGGGATCGGCGATGTGGGATGGTCGATGATGGGGGTGTGGATCGGTTCGCGAGGTGGATGGCGCCGTCGAGGTGGGGGCTGCGGATCCGTTCGGCGATCGCGGCGGCGTTGATGGTGGGCCTGGTGCTGGGGGTGGCGGCCGCGGTGATGGCGTGGTTGTTGCATCGTTCGCTGGTCGGTGACCTCGATACCGCCGCGGCGACTCGTGTCGGTGAGGTGTCCGCGGAGCTGATGCGGATGCCGGTGGGCGAACTGCCGGATGCGTTGTTCGACACCGACGGCCGGGTGGCCGGGGTGCAGGTGATCGATCCGCATGGGCGGGTGGTGCGGGCCTCGTCGGGGAAGCTGGCGACACCGTTGACCGAGCTGCCCGTTGCCGATACGCGCGCGGCTGGGCTGCGAGCCGCACGCCGCTACGACGAGGATCTGCGGGTGGCGGCGGGCACTGTCTCGATCGGCGCCGGAACCTACACGGTGCTGGTGGCCGCCGACACCGAATCGGTGGAGCGGACCGTGGCCGTGCTGGCGGTGTTACTGGCGGTGGGCGGGCCCGTGGTGGTAGCCGCAGCTGCGGCCGCGACGTATCTGCTGGTGGGCCGCTCGCTGCGGTCGGTGGACGAGATCCGGGCCCGGGTGGCCGGTATCGAGTCCACGGATCTGTCACGGCGGGTGCCGGTACCGGTAGCGCGCGACGAAATCGCGCAGCTGGCCGAGACCATGAACGACATGCTGGCCCGCGTCGAGGCCGGGCATCTGGCGCAGAAACGGTTCGTCGGCGACGCCTCGCACGAACTGCGCAGCCCACTGGCCACGGTGACCGCGGCGCTGGAACTGGCCCGGGACCGGCCCGAGGTGCTCGACCGCGAGCTCATCACCGTAACGCTGTTACCGGAGGCCGGGCGGATGCTGCACCTGATCGAGGACCTGCTCACCCTCGCCGCAGCCGACGAACACGGACTCGAATTGCGTACCAGCGATGTCGATCTCGACGATCTCGCCGCCGAACTGTCGGCAACGCTGCGATTGCGCGGCACGCTTACCGTCAGCACCCGGATCCATGCGGTGCGGGTCGTCGGCGACCGGGCGCGGTTGCAGCGGGCACTGCGCAACATCGTCGACAACGCCGCCGCACACGCACGGTCGCGGATCGCGATCTGCACCGAGGAACGCGACGGTCGCGCCGTCGTCGTTGTCGACGACGACGGTCCCGGGATCCCGGCCGCCGACCGCGACCGGGTGTTCGGGCGTTTCGTGCGGCTCGACGCCGACCGGGCGCGGTGCACTGGCGGGTCCGGTCTCGGGCTGGCTATTGTCGCCGAAATTGTTGCCGCCCACGGTGGTTCGGTGACCGTCAGCGAATCAGTTTGGGGCGGAGCTCGATTCGTCGTCGACCTGCCCCGAGGCGGGATCGATGAGCCGATACCCGACTCCGCGTAGGGTTTCGATGCTGGTGCGTTCGAACGGTGCGTCGATCTTGCGGCGCAGATAGCCGATGTAGACCTCGACAACGTTCTCCGGGCCCTCGTAGTGGGCGTCCCAGACGTTGCGCAGGATATCGGTCTTGGTGAGCACGGTTCCCTTGTGCCGCAACAGGAATTCCAGCAGCCCGAACTCCCGCGGAGTCAACGCCACGGGGGTGTCGCCGCGACGCACGGCGCGGCGCGCGGGATCGAGCAGCAGATCCCCGGCCGACAGCACCGCGGGCTGCTGGGGTGCACGACGCCGTAGCAGCGCCCGCAGCCGGGCGAAGAGCACGACGAAGGAGAACGGTTTGGTCAGATAGTCGTCGGCTCCCAGATCGAGCGCGTCGACCTGGTCGTAGTCCCCATCCTTGGCGGTCAGCATCAGCACCGGAGTCGTGACGTCCTCGGCGCGCAAGCGGCGCAGCACCTCATAGCCACTGAGCCCGGGCAGCATGATATCGAGGACGATCACGTCGAAACCATCCTCGACCGCCGACCACAGGCCATCGGTGCCGGTCTCGGCGACCTGCACCACGAATCCCTCCAACTCGAGACCGCGGCGCAACGTCTGCGCCAGCAGCGGCTCATCCTCGATCACCAGCACCCGCACCTGTCTCAGCATGCCGCACCCGACCACGCCCGGCGGTAGCGGCGCCGGGCTCTCAACGTTCTCTCAGCAGGGGTGCGCCATCGTCGTGGCATGCCCCCCGAGTCCGTGACCACCCCTCGATCAGCGTCCTACCGGCGATCACCGCTGCCGATCCTCGTCACGGCTGTCGCGCTGGCGACAACGGCGATCGGCCTCACGATCATCGTCGTCCAACAGGGCGGCCCGACCGGCGTGGACGCCACCTGGTTGCACTGGATCGTCGGCCACCGCAACGGCACACTCACCGCGGTGGCTGTGGCGGTCAGCGATTTCGGCGACACCGCCTCCATGGCGGGAATCGCCATCCTCACCTGCGCTGTGCTGGCCTGGTGGCGGCAGTGGCAGAACCTGTTGCTGGTCGCGGGTTCCTCGGCGGGTGCGGCCGTGCTGGTCATCGTCGGCAAGCAACTGGTCGGGCGGGCGCGTCCACCGGCGGTCGATCACCTCGTGGTGGAGACCAACCAGTCCTATCCCTCCGGCCACAGCCTCGGCTCGGCCGTCGTTCTCGGTGTCCTGCTCGTCATCGTCCTGCCACACCTGCATCGGCCCGCGCGCCTCGCGGCGGTCAGTGCCGTGAGCTGCGTCGTCGTCGCCATCGGCTTGTCACGGCTGTACCTAGGCGTGCACTGGCCCACCGACATCGCCGCCGGGTGGGTCTTCGGCGGCTGCTGGCTGCGCGTCTGCCTCGTGCCCTACCACACCCTTATCCGGCGATCCGGCGACCGCCACAGCCAAACGGCTCAGCATGCTCTCGCGGATGCCCAGGCAGGGGCACAGTCATGACACCGATCGCCGAAGAACTCCTGTGGAGGGTTCGTGCTGTTGCCCAGACAAATTCGGGAGGCTTACTGATCGACGGTGAGGCCTTTGGCTTCCAGGATCGCGGCCAGGTTCGAGACCTGGATGGGGGTCTCTCCCGTTTTGTAGCGTTCGATGTAGGTGGCCTCGGCGGAGTCACGCTCGCGGGAGGCGGCGATTGCGGATCGGATTTCTTCGCGTCGGATGACGACGACGCCGTCGCAGTCGCCCTTGACGATATCGCCGGGATAGATGACTTGGCCGCCGAAGACGAGGGGCTGGTTGACGGGGCCGAGGGTTTCCTTGACGGTGCCCTCGATGCAGACGTGTTTGGCGAAGACCGGGAATCCGAGTTCGCGGATTTCTCGGGTATCGCGTACGCCGCCGTCGGTGACGAGGGCGGAAATGCCGCGGGCGGCACACGCATTGGCGAGGACGTCGCCGAATTGCCCGGCGGGCTGGTCGCCGGATGCCACGACGAGCACGTCGCCGGGCTGGGCGTAGCTGATCGCGACCTGCAGCATGATGTTGTCGCGGGGATGACAGACGACGGTGAATGCGGATCCGCAGAAGGACATGTCGCGGTCGATGGGTTTGATATCGGAGTCGAGTGCACCCTTGCGGCCTTGGGCCTCATGGATGGTAGCCGCCGAGAAGGCGCCGAGTTCGTCGATGAGTGCGCGGTCGGCGCGGTCGATCTTGGTGGTGACGTGAACCATGGTTTCTCCGTGATGGGGTCGGGATGTGGTCAGCTCAGTGCGGCAACGGCTTTCGCGATTTCGGCGGCGGCGGTGCGCAGTACGTCCTCCGAGGTGGCGAAGGAGATGCGCAGGTATGACGGCGCGCCGTAGGCGGAGCCCTGGATCGTCGCGACCGACGCGGCCTCGAGCAGATACAGCACGATGTCCTGGTCGTCGTGCAGCATTCGTCCGTCCGGTGTCCGCTTGCCGAGGAGTCCGGCGCATCCGATGAACAGGTAGAACGCTCCCTGCGGCCGCACCGGTGCGAGTCCGTCCACGTCGGCGAGCAGGTCGAACATGAGGTCGCGCCGCGCGCGGTAGCTCACGATCGACTCGGCGACGAAGCTCTGGTCGCCGGAAATCGCTTCGGCCGCGGCCGCCTGGCTGATCGAGGACGGGCAGGACGAGCTCTGCGACTGCAATTTGTTGATCGCCGCGATGAGCTGTGGGTGCCCTACTCCGTACCCGACTCGCCAGCCGGTCATCGCATAGGACTTGGACACTCCGTTGACGACGAAGATCTGATCGCGCAGTTGCGGCGCCACGGACAGCAGGCTCGGGGTGCGCTGATCGGTGAAGACGATCTCGTCGTAGATCTCGTCGCACAAGACGCTCACGTGCGGGTGCCGCTCCAGCACAGTGGCGAGTGCCGAGAGTTCCTCCGCGCTGTACACCGCGCCGGTCGGATTGGACGGCCCGTTGAGGATCACCCATTTCGTCGCGGGCGTGATCGCCGCCGCCAATCCTGCTGCGGTGAGCAGGAATCGGTCCGATTCGGGGCAGTCCACGACAACGGGCGTGCCACCGTGCAGGGTGACCATATCCGGATAGGACACCCAGTACGGCGATGGCACGATGACTTGGTCGCCTTCTTCGACCGTCGCCATCAGTGCCATGAAGATGACCTGCTTGGCCCCGCCGCCGACGGTGATCTCGCTGTCGCCGATCGTGATTCCGGTCCGGTCCAGTATCCGCGCCGCGATCGCCTGCCGCAGCTCCGGAATGCCGTTCACCGCGGTGTATTTGGTGAGCCCGGAGTCCATGGCCGTGATCGCCGCGGCTTTCACATGATCGGGGGTGTCGAAATCAGGTTCGCCGACGGTCAGGTCGAGGATCACCCGACCCGACGCGCGTAGCTCGCGAACCCGTTGCGCGGCAGCGGAACTCGGTGATTCCCGCATTCTCTGGGCGCGGACGGCGAGGGCGACAGGGGACATGCTTCCTCCTGGGATCGGCATAGGGTTCAGAACGCCAGCAGCACTTTGGCGGAGGCCGCGGCATCCTTGGCGACGGCGAAGGCCGCCAGCGCATCTCGAACGGGGAACTCGTGGCTGATGACCGGCTCGACGACCAGGCTCCCGTCGGCGAGGGCGTCGAGCACCGCATCGATCTCGTCGTTGAACCGGAACGATCCGACGACCTCGAGTTCGCGCGTGATGACCAGCGACAGCGGTGCGGGCTGAAGTCCGGTGGGCAGTAGCCCGAGCAGCACCACCCGGCCACCTCGGGTGGCGCCGCGAATGGCGGATTCGAGTCCGAAGCGGTTGCCGGAGCATTCGATGACGATGTCGGCGTCCACCGCGGCGATCGTGTCGGTGTCGTCGGCCTTCGTTGTCGTGGTCGCGCCGAGTTCGCGAGCGATGGCCAATGGATAATCGTGGATGTCGACCGCCGTGATGGTGGCAGCACCGGCCCGGCGCAGCACCGATACCACCAGCGCGCCGATCGGGCCGCAACCGATCACCAGTGCGGTCTTTCCCGCCACGTCCCCTGCGCGCGAAACTGCATGCCAGGCAACCGAAGCCGGTTCCGCGACGGCGGCCGTTCGCAGTGAAACACCATCGGGCAGCGGTCGGAGCATCCGGGACGGTATCACTGCGGAACGCGTGAATGCGCCCTGCGTATGGGGGAATTGGGCCGCGCTGCCGAGATAGGTGCACCCGGGTGACAGGTTCGGGCGATCGGCGGGATAGCGCGGGCTGTCACCGCCAGGTGTCGCCGGATGCACCGCCACCCGGGTGCCCGCCCCGGGCCCGCTACCATCCGCAGCCTGCTGGACCACCGTGCCGGCCACCTCGTGTCCGAGCAGCATCGGCGCCTTCAGGATGGATTCACCTGCGGCTCCGTGAGTCCAGTAGTGCAGGTCGGATCCGCAGATGCCGCCGTACGCGATTTCGACGACCGTATCGGATGGACCCGGCGGTGCCAGAGCGATGGCTTCGACGCGGAGATCGCCTGCGGCATACGCCACGACTCCCATTGTGCGAGAAGGTAATTCGGTTGACGACATCGGCGTTCTCAATCCTGTCGCCGGACGAATTCGAGCCCGCCAGGTACCTGGAAGGTGGGTGTGATCTCGATCAGGCCCAGGTTCACATGCCCCGGTGCGTCGATCGCGAATTCGATGGTTTCGGCGATGTCCTTCGTCGTAATGGATTCGTAGCCTTCGTAATAGGTCTCCCAGGCCGCCCGCATAGCCTCGGGTGTGCCGCCGAGATTGCGTCCGAAGATTTCGGTCTCCACCCGGCCGGGGCAGATCTCGGTGACCCGGATGCGCTTTCCGATGACATCGTTGCGGAGCTGGCGCGAGATCTGGTGGATCGCGGCCTTCGTCGCGTGATAGGCCGTGTGGCCGTAGAAGTTGTACAGACCCGCGATGGAGCTGATATTGACGACATGGCCGAGGTCTCGTTCGACCATGCCCGGCATCAGCAGCCGACACAGATGCAGTACGGCACGGAGATTGACATCGACCATGGCATCGACCGATTCCGGTGCTGCGTCGAGGATATTCCCGGTGGCCGATACCCCGGCATTGTTGACCAGGATATCGATTTCGAGGTGGCCGACCGCACTGGTGAGTGCGGCGGTGTCGGTGATATCGACGGCCAGGGGGATCATTCCGGTCCGTGCGGCCACTTCGTCGAGCCGTGCGGCGTCGCGGGCGACGCCGTAGACGGTGAGGCCACGCTTGGTGAGCGTCTCGGTGATCGCGGCACCCATGCCGGTATTGGCTCCGGTGACGAGGGCGGTTCGGTAGTCGTCGAAAGGCATGACACTCCTTGTCTCGGGTGAGGCCGGTCTGCTTCTGGTCAGAGCGTGTCGCGCAGGGGCAGGTGCGCACGGTCGGTGACGGTGCTGACCGCCGCGAGTGTGCCGAGTGCGGTGGCGACGGCATAGACGGCAGGGACATAGATGCCGAAATGCGGGATGAGCCAGGTCATCAGCAGCGGCGCGGTACCGCCGAACAGCGCCGAGGAGATGTTGTAGCCGAGCCCGTATGCGGAGTACCGGACCCGGGTCGGGAACAGTTCGACGATGAGGATGTGGATGACCGCGGTGTGCCCGGCGAAGATGACGGCCATGATGCAGGCGCCGAGCACCGCGAGTGCGAAGCTGCCGGTCGCGATGAGGGCATAGCAGGGGATGGCGCCGACGGCCATCGCGATTGCGGCACTGGCGATCACCTTTTTGCGGCCCAGCTTGTCCGACAGTGCGCCCATGAACGGAATCGCGATGCTGATCGCGACCAGACTGGCGGCGGTGACGATAAGTGCTGTGCCGGTGGAGAATCCGATCTTGTCGCCCTTGAGGAAGGTCGGCATGTAGGAGAACAGCACGTAGTAGCCGGAGCCGTTCATCAGCGGGATGAACAGGGCGAGCAGCATGGCCCTACGGTGTTCGGACGTCGCGAACGCTTCCTTCAGCGGATTGCGTGACAGGCCACCGGATTCTTTCAGCTTGCCGAAATTCGGGGTGTCGCTGATGGCACGGCGGATGTACCAGCCGATCAGACCCATCGGGATCGCGATGAGGAATGGAATCCGCCAGGCCCAGCTGCCGAATCCGCCGCCGTGGATGGCACTCGCGTTCAGCCACGGGGACATCGTGTAGGCGACGAGGGTGCCGGTGAGCAGGGCGAGGAAGGAGGCGATCTGGGCGTAGCTGGTGATCAGTCCGCGCTTGCCCTCGGGCGAATGTTCGGCGAGGAAGGTCATCGCACCGGCGGCCTCACCGCCGACCGAGAATCCCTGTGCCAACCGCAAGGCGACCAACAACACCGGTGCCGCGACGCCGATCGCCGCGTAGGTCGGCAAGATGCCGATTCCCGCCGTCGCGACGCTGATCAGCATGATGACGAAGACGAGCATCTTCTGGCGGCCGATCTTGTCGCCGAGGATGCCGCAGATCACCGCGCCCAGCGGACGCACGAAGAAAGAAATCGCGTATCCGGCGAAGACCAGCAGCAATGCGTCACTCGACTTGGAGACATCGAAGAACACGATGGCAAGGGCGGTTGCCATGAAGGCGAAGATGCCGTTGTCGTAGAGTTCGACGAAGATGCCGACGCAGCCGGCCAGTACGACCTTGCGGATCGAGCCGGACGGCGCCGCATGTGTTTGGTCGGTGGGCACGGACCCGGCCGGGGCCGGAGAGATCGTGTCGGTCATGGGTACTCCAGGTGACAAGTGTTGGTGTGGACGGGAATTCGGAGGCTGTCGTAGGCGTTCGCCACACGGGTGCGCAGTCGATCGATCGCGGTCTGTTGCGCGCGGTAGCGGCGCACCGCGTCGGGAATGCCGATGTGCCGGAATCGGACTCGCTGACCGGGCCGGGCTTGGCCCAATCGCGACAAGCCGGTTGCGGTGACGACCGCGAGCACCGGATAGCCCGCTGTCACGCCCCGGCCGCGGTGCAGGACGAGCAGTTCGTTTCCGGCGGGCACTTCGACGGCCCCGATCGGTACGCCCCGGGATAAGACCTCGGTCCGGCTCACTCGTTGTGGGACGGCCCCATCGGGACTCAGCCGGAGTCCGATGTGATTGCTGTTGTCGCCGACGACGAACGAGGTCTCGAACAGTCGCGTGGCGGTGCTGCCGAATTCGGCGATATCGGGTCCATCGGTTACGTCGACAGTCCAACTTCCGGTGCACGCGGGCCGCGCAATATCGAAGTGGAACAACGGAATTCGGAAATATGGGTGGTCGAGTAGCGGCCCGTCGACCTCGATGTCGACATTCGCACCCGCTGTCAGTTGTCGACCGAAACCGAGAACCGGATCCGGAGCGCAGCTGTCGAGCAGGTAGTTCGCGGAAATCGTCCCGTGCACCGCGATGTAGACCCGGAGACCGTCGCGGATGTCGCGAACGGTGAGTTCGGTGCCTGCCGCCCACATGAACGGTTCCCACTGGGCGCGGGTGACACCGTCGACGCATACGTCGGCGGGTGCACCGGTGATCGCGACGAGCAGATCGGTACTCGCGACCGCACCGAAGTCCAGCGCGACCAGCTCGAGCAGCGGCGCCGTGCGCGCACTGCCTACCAGAGCGTTGGCGACCTCGGCGCTGTACTGGTCGAGGGCGCCGCCGGTCAGCTGGCCGATCCGGGCGGCTCGGCGGCGACCCAGATCCTGGACGGTGGTGATCCCAGGGGTCGTCACGGTGATGGTCTCAGCCATGCAGCACCCCCTCGAACCGGGACCATTCGTGGGCCGCGATGGCATGGAACCGAAACGTATCGCCGGGCCGGAAGGCGGACAGCGGTTCGGTTGTCGGGTCGACCATGGTGCGCGGGGTTCGACCTATGACAGGCCATCCGCCGGGCGCGGGCCGTGCCGATACCACCGCCTGTCGACCGGCTACCGCCACGGCTCCGGCGGGTACAAGCGGGCGCGGGACGGCGCGCCGGGATACCGGACGGGGAAAGGCGGGACCGTCGAGCATCGGCGCGCCGCCCGGAGATCCGAAGCAGCGCATGGTGAGTGGTGCGGATCCGTGCACGCGGATCACCTCGGCCGGGAACAGCCCCAACTGGTCGGCAACATCGTCGAGATCCGGACCGTACTCGCCGCCGTAGACCACGGGGATATCGAAATGCCGGGCCGGGCGTTGTTCCGGCGCCACCGATTCCCGTACGAGATTCGCGAGCAGCAGTCGAATATCGTCGTGAGTGCTTGCCGCGCAGTCGAATTCGATGAGTACGGCGTCGTAGGTCGCAATGATGCCGGTAATCGCGAAGCGGTCCGCATCGGTGTCCAGGGCGGCCGCGACCGCGTGCACAGCTCGCCAGCATTCTTCTCGGTCGGCGCCCTGCGCGGTGACGCGCACGGCGGAATCACCGCAGTCCGCGACCTGGAATGCGGCCCCCGCTATGCCGGACATGGTTCGTTCTCCTGACCGGCACGAGCCGCGAGGATCTCGGGCAGCGGGACGATCCGCACACCTGCGGCAGTGAGCGCGGTCCGGATCGCCCGTGCATTGCGCACCGCGTCTCCGTTGTCGCCGTGCAAAAGCAGCGTGTGCGGCTGGACGGAAAGCATTGTGCCGTCGACGGATTCGATGAACTCCTCGGTCACCATGCGCACCGCGCGCCGGGCGAGGGCCGCAGGGTCGTGAATGACCGCACCCGGCTCGGATCGCGGAACGAGGGTGCCGTCGGCGCGATAAGCGCGGTCCACGATGCCGACGATGCCGACCCGAATCCCCTGTGCGCGAGCGTGGTCGGCGAGTTCGCCGTCTTGGGCGAGCACGATCAGGTTCTGATCGAACGACACGACGGCATCGACCACGGCCGCGGCGTAGTCGGCGCGGGTCGCCACCAGGTTGCCCAGTCGGCCGTGTGGTGCCACATGCGACACCGTGGTGCCGTGCGCGACGGCGAAGGCGTGCAGCGCGCCGAGTTGGTACAGGACATCGGTGCGCACCTCGTCGGCCGAGAGGTCCATGGCCCGGCGGCCGAAGCCGACAAGATCCGGGAAGCTGGGGTGCGCGCCGATACCGATGCCGCGGGCAACGCAGTGACGGACCGTGCGGTCCATGGTCTGCGGATCGCCCGCGTGGAAGCCGCAGGCGATATTGGCGGAGGTGAGGACGTCGAGCAGTGCGTCGTCATCGCCCATCGTCCACGCTCCGAAACTCTCACCGATATCGGCGACGAGATCGATCTGCCATGCCATGGATGCCTCCGCTGGGTGGGAAACTGCGAACACCGTATGAGTGAACGTGCGGTGTAAAAGGACGCTACGCAGGTTCGCCCTCGCGCGGGTAATACCGGTTTCGGGTGAGGCAATAACGAACCTCTATGGTGTCTGAACAGCGACTATGCGGCGGGCTCACAATAGCGGCCGGGAATTCGGTACCGCCGCGTTTCCGTAGGAGAACAATACGGAAATCATCGCGTGCGACGACGTTGCCGCGAGAAAGGTGGATCGACGACGTGGATACCCGACGCTTGTTTTCGTTCGTGCGCATCGTGGATGCCGGCAGCATCACCCGTGCGGCGGATATCCTGCACATCGCGCAGCCCGCGCTGAGCCAGCAGATGACTGCCCTGGAGGCGCAGTTCGGTCAGCAACTGCTGATCCGGCACAAACAAGGCGTCGAACCCACCGATGCGGGCCGGGCCCTGTACCGGCACGCGCAGATCATCCTGCGTCAGGTGCAGAGCGCACAGGCCGAGGTGAGTGTGGTCGGCCGTGAACTGGCGGGCGGTGTTTCCGTCGGGCTGGCGCCCTACAGCACGGTCAACGCGATTGCCCTGCCATTGCTGACCGCGGTGCGCGAGCGGTATCCGAGCATCCTGCTGCATATCAACGAGAACTTCGGCGGTGTACTCAGCGAGGCGATGATGACCGGCCGGATGGATATGGCGCTGCTGTACGACACCGGACCGATCAAGGGGGTGACCTTCGAGCCGCTACTCACCGAGGAACTGATGGTCGTCGCTCCGGCGGGGACCGGGCTGCCCGGTACGACCGGTTCCGCGGTCTCGATCGCGCAGCTGAAGGGTCTGCCGCTGCTGCTGCCCGGCCCGATGCACACGATCCGGAAGGTGGTGGAGCAGGCCTACGATCACGCGCTGGAACACGCGCATGTCGTCGGGGAGGTGGAGTCGGTCGCGCTGATGGCACAGGCCGTGCGAAATGGCTTGGGCGCCACCGTTTTACCGTTGTCGGTGGCCCGCCGGATCATGACCGTCGAAAACTTGGAACTGCGCCGCATCGAACCGGCGATCACGGTCCAGGTCTCGTTGGGCACCCCGACCAATCAACCGCTGTCCAAACCGGCGGAAGCCGTGCGCGAGATATTGCGTGCCGTCGTAGCCGACTACATCAGGAGCAGTGCGGGGCGCACGGCTCAATAGCCCCGTCGGATATCGATGGTCGCGAGCAGCGGCTGTCCGGCGGTGAACCGTTCGACATTCGTCGCGACGTGATCGGCGAGCACCGCGGTGAGGCCCGTCGCGGGATTGGCGACATGCGGGGTGACGATGGCATTGGGCAGTGCCCAGAGTGGATGGCCCGCCGGAAGTGGTTCGGGCTCGGTCACATCCAGGGCGGCGCCGCCGATCGATCCGTCCTCGAGTGCGCGTACCAGCGCATCGGTGTCGATGAGCGAGCCACGGGCTACGTTCACGATCCAAGCGGTCGATTTCATTCTCGCGAGAGCGTCCGCATCCACGAGGTGTGCGGTGTCCGGTGTCGCCGGTGCGGCGAGTACGAAATGATCTGCCCGCGACCAGATTTCGGTCGTCCGGTCCGCGGCGACCGTCTCGGCGGCGCCGGGCACCGCAGCGCCCGACCGGGTAACCGCCAATACCTGTGCACCGAATGCGCTGAGCAAGGGGATCATGGCGCGGCCGATGCCGCCACAGCCGACGATGGCCACGGTTGTGCCGTACAGCGTCCCGACCCGCGGGTCGAAATCCGTCTTGCGCCAGGATGTCGCGCGTACCTGTTCGGGAAGGACCCGTACACCGGCGAGCAGGAGCAGGACGCCGTGCTCGGCGACGTTGCGCGCGTACGCACCGGCTGCCGAGGTCCAGACGCGAGTCTCATCGATGATCCCGGCGGAGATCCAGGGTTCGACGCCGGCGGAGGGCAACTGCACCCAGCGCACTGCGTCGGGCAGCCGGTCGGGGAAGGCGGCCGGGCCCTGCGTCCACACCACCGCGTCCGCGTCGGCGAGTGGAACGAGAATGCCGCCGCCTCGCTCGATCGCCCTGGCGAGGGCGGGATCGGACTCGGGACCGAGGTGGATTCGGGGACGGCTGATATTCGGCACGGTTGCCTTTCGAGCTGGAAGTGGATCAGACGACGGCGGTCAAACCGCCGTCGACATACAGGATCTGGCCGTTGACGAAATCCGACGCGGGTGAGGCGAGGAACAGCAGCGCCCCGACCAATTCCTCGGTACGTCCCCAGCGCCCGGCCGGTGTGCGCCTGGTGAGCCAGGCGCTGAAATCGGCGTCGTTCACCAGCGCGGACGTCAACTCGGTATCGAAGTAGCCGGGCGCTATCGCATTGACCTGCAGTCCCAGTGGAGCCCAATCCGCGCACATGCCGCGGGTGAGCATTTTCAGCCCGCCCTTGCTCGCCGCATACGGTGCGATACCCGCCCGGCCCAATTCGCTTTGCACCGAACAGATATTGACGATCTTGCCGCGTCCGCGTTCGACCATCGCGCGGGCGAATTCGCGCCCCACACAGAAGGCGCTGAACAGATTGGTATCGAGCACGCGACGGAAATCGGCGTCGGAGAATTCGAGCAGCGGGCTGCGATGCTGGACTCCGGTGTTGTTCACGACGATATCGACCGGGCCGAGCTCGTTTTCGACCTGTCGCGCCGCGGCGGTCACCTGCGCGGAGTCCGTCGCATCGAACGCACAGATGTGGACCAGTGCGCCGGTCTTGTCTGCGATCTCGTCCCGGCTGCGGGCGAGTGCCGCGGCGTCACGGCCGTTGAGGACTACCGTCGCTCCCGCCTCGGCGAGCCCGGTTGCCAGTGCATATCCGATACCGCGGCTCGAGCCGGTGACGAGGGCGATCTTGCCCTCGATATCGAAACTCCGATGCGCGCTCACCGCGCCACCGCCCGGTCCCGCGCGAAATCGACCACCGACCGCGCGATCTCCTCCGGCCCCGCCCCGGCATCCAGTACGAGCCCGAACTCATCCGGCTCCAGCGCCTCCAGCAATGCGAGTTGCGAATCGAGCAGGACGGGCCGCATGAAATGCCCGCGCCGTGCCACCATCCGCGACCGAATCGTGGCGGGCGCACCGTCGAGGTGCACGAAAGCGACTGGCGCAGAGATACTTCGGAGCACATCCCGATACCGTCGTCGCAGCGCGGAACACGCGACCACACCGGCACTTCGCGTGCTCATCCAGTCGCGCACGGCCTCGAGCCATGGTGCCCGGTCCACGTCCGTCAGCGGGATACCCGCGGCCATCTTCGCGACATTCGACGGAGAATGCAGATCATCGGCATCCAGGAACTCACTGCCCACCATCCCGGCAACCTGCCGCCCGATCGTCGACTTCCCGCAACCCGTCACGCCCATCACCACAATGTGGGGTCGCCGATCGCCCATGAATATTCCCGTCCGCCGTTGTCCAGATACACAGATCGACCATGCCCGAACCCACCGCATCAGGGCAATGATCAGGCGATACCGGTTCCGGAGGACGTCATAACGAAAGGCGAGGGCTGAATGCAAACTCACGACTCGGATACCCAGCGACACAAAGTCACTGGCGATGTTCACCTCGTGCTGCGCTGCGGCAAGGAGGTCCTCTTCGGCCAACGCCAGAACACCGGCTTCGAGGACGGAGCCTGGCACCTGCCATCCGGTCATCTAGAAGCCGACGAATCGGTGGTGACTGCCGTCATCCGTGAGGCAAAGGAAGAAATCGGGATCACTCTCGAGCCGGAAGATGTCCAGTTTGCCCACATCATGCACAACTCGTCATCCGGTGGCCGGATGGCCTTCTTCTTCACCGTGGCGGATTGGCAGGGTGAGCCGGTCAACCTGGAGCTCCAGAAGTGCAGCGCACTGGAGTGGTTCACGCTGGATGCCTTGCCGGACCGCATGATCGACTACTGCCGCGTGGCCATAAAGCACATAGCGGACGGTTCGGCCTTTTCGGTCTACGGCTGGTAGCGAGTGGGTTTCAGAAAGAGCGAGTCTGCACCGCCATTTGGTCTACCATGCGGTAGCTGGCCGGTGGACGCTCGAAAGCGGCTGGATCCTTTTCAGGCTGCGTCAGTGTGGTGGCTGGTGAAATTCACTCGGGTGTCGTCGGCGTCGAGAGCGATGTTCAGTGTGGCGTCGAGGGCGTCGGCGAGTTTGGCGAGTAGAGGGAGGGTCGGCACGGTGTCAGAGCCTTCGATCCGCGAGATTTTAGCTTGGGTGAGGCCAGCACGTTCGGCGAGGTCGGCCTGGGTGAGTCCGAGTTCGGTCCGGCGGTCGTAGACGGCTTGGGCCAGTGCCATGGAGAGCCGGATTTCGCGGCGTGCATCGGTGACGTCGTCGGGTTCGGAGTCGCCCTCAGCGAGTTTGCGTTCCCGGAGGGTCTTCCAGCGTGCGTGGCTCATCGGTCCAGTTCTCCCTTCTCGATCATGCGGACGAATTCTTCGTGGGCGGGTTCGTGTTCGGCCTGGCAGGTCTGTTGCGCGAGCTTCGCACGTTTAACCTCGGCGTCTTCGCGCATCTTGGTTTTGCGGAACACTGTCAGTAGGACTGCGCGCCGTCCCGGTGCCAGCCAGTAGGTGATGCGAATCGCGGCACTGTCCAACGTTGGGCGCAACTCGCGAACTCCATCGCCGAGATATCGAGCGAATGGCTCTCCCAGAGTCTCTGCGCGCTCGGCGAGTAGGCCGACATACTCCTCGATTTTGAGGAAGTGCTTAGCTGGCAGCGACTGGGGAGCCAGGCTCGCACCTCTGGCTCGATCTCAATGGTGAACAGTTCACCCACGGCGACAACTGTATATGTCGTTGACGACATGCGGCAAGCGATCGTCGGGCTGGCGGGGACATCCGATAGTTTTTGGAGAAGACTTTCCCGTTCGCACCGACGGCCGTGAGGCCGTCGGTGGATCGAGGCTCGTTATCCGCAGTGGACTCCGAATTCTTCCCAGAGGTCGTCCTTGATGCGGCCGCCCCAGTCGATGCACTTGCCTTCGGCTTCGACCTTCGCGTACGCGTAGTCGGTGAAGGTGCGGTCGTCGTTTATGACCACCTGGGAGTGGTCCTTCGACTGCCGCACGGCTGCGCCCATCGAGATCGGCTCGCCCGGCTTGTCCCGCACGGTGACCACACAGTTGGTCCTACCGTTGTAGGTGAGAAAGACTGTGCCGCCCTTCAATTCGTGCGAGTCGATCACCTTGAAGCCTTCACCGCACTGGCCGTCATAGGTTGCTGCGGAGGCAGTGGCCGGGAGGAATACCGCCATCCCGGTAGTGATCCCGATTGCGGCCGCACACACGGCGATAGGCTTCTTGGCGTTGATCAAGGTTGAACCCTTTCCTCTTTCACGTGGCTAGCGTTCGACTTGTTACCCCGCACGTTCGGCGCCCAAACTCGAACACGATCGCTGCGGTCACGCGGAACCTACAGCGGCAGTTGATAACCGGGTATTTGCGGCCTTGCGGATCTGGGGCACCTTGCACCGCATCGGGACCCGATCGCGCCGAGATTCGATCGGGCCGTGCGGACCGGGAAGTCACACCCTGACTGCGACAGGTTCCGCGGTGATGGTGGGCTCGGAGAAGTCCGGGGTCCGGCGGGTCGGGATGGTTGCGGAGATCGCGGCACCGAGTACGGCGACACCGCAGCCGATCAGCAGAGCGACCCGGAATCCGTTTTCGGTCGGAATGGCGTGCCCGCCCATCGAGACGGTCATCTGGGCGAGTACCGCGCCGATCACGGCGGCCGCGGCCGAGGTGCCGACCGAGCGCATCAGGGTGTTGAAGCTGTTGGCGGCGGCGGTTTCCGATACCGGGACCGCGCCCATGATGAGGGCGGGCATGGCGCCGTAGGCGAAACCGGTTCCCGCACTGATGATCACGGTCACGGCCAGCATGCCCCAGGTGGAACCCATCAGTGCCACGGAGGCGGCATAGCCGAACGCGATGATCAGGCATCCGGTGACCAGGGTGAACTTGGGACCGCGGGCGGCGGAGAGCTTGGCGCCCACCGGCGAGATCAGCATCATGACGACACCCGCAGGCGCCATCCACAGACCCATCGCCATCATCGACTGGCCGAGGCCGTAACCGGTGGCGGTGGGCAGTTGCAGCAGTTGCGGCATGACCAGCGACTGGGAGTACATGGCGATGCCGACGACAACCGAGGCGGCATTGGTCAGCAGCACTTGCGGCCGTGCGGTCACGCGCAGATCGACCAGCGGCGCATCATTGCGCAGCTCCCACCAACCCCAGACCAACAGCAAGACCACGGCGGCGACGAACAAGCCGAGGATTCCGGCACTGGTCCAGCCCCATGCGGCGCCCTTCGAGATGGCGAGCAGCAGCGATACGAGTGCGCCGCCGAGGCCGATCGCCCCGAGTGCGTCGAAACGTCCGGCGGCGCCGCTGTTCGGGGTATCCGGGATGATCGCGAAGATCAGCACACCGACCAGCGCGGCAAGCGCGGCCGAGCCCCAGAACAGCACCCGCCAGTTGCTGTATTCGACAACGGCCGCGGACAGCGGCAGGCCCATGGCGGCGCCGATACCCAGCGACGAACTGATCAGTGCGATGGCCGCGCCCAACCGCTCCGGCGGCAGCAGATCACGCAGCGCGCTGATGCCCAGCGGAATAATACCGACACCGGCGCCCTGCAGGCCGCGGCCGATGATCATCGGCACGATCGAGGTCGCGACGGCGCAGACGAGTGAACCGGCGACCAGCGGCACGATCGAGGCGAGCAGGATCTTCCGCTTGCCGTAGAGGTCGCCGAGTCGTCCGGCGACCGGAGTGATCACGGCGCCGACGAGCAGGGTGATGGTGACCACCCAGGTGGCGTTGGACGAGGTGGTGTGCAGCAGCTGCGGCAGCTCACCGAGCAGCGGCATAACGAGTGTCGCCATCAACGAGGCGACGATGCCTGCGGTGGCCAGCACAGCGAGGACGCCGCCTGGCCGGGTAGCGGGGGCTGGAGTATTCACGCGCGTCTCCGAATCGGTCGAAATCAGGGGAAGTATGTTGAGCGCATGATATGTGCGCTATGCATACGATATGTCATATACATGCAATGTGCTAGGTGCACATGATGTGTGTGACGCACATCGCGTGGTATACCTGGTGCTACGGAATCCAGGCGCAGGTCGGCGCGGATCGGCAGAAGGACCCGAAATGGACAAAACCCTCGACAAGATCGAGTTCGAGACCATGCTGTTCGGCCGGTACAGCCTTGCCTCCCGGCAACTCGGCGGGCGTCGGCTCGATCGCAACACGTATACGTTGCTCAATCGGCTGCGGGTGGCAGGCCCGATGACGCTCGGGCAGCTGAGCGAGGCGGTGGGTCAGGATGTGTCGACGTTGAACCGGCGGACCGCGGCCATGGTGCGCGACGATGTAGTGGAACGCATCCCGGATCCGGATGGCGGCATGGCCCGCAAATTCCGCATTACCGCCGAAGGCGAACGGCAACTCGACCGCGAACGTGACGAATCGCTGCAAACCTTGGCGACGATCCTCGCGGACTGGTCACCGCAGGACGCGGCCGCCTTCGCCGATTACCTCCAGCGTTTCAATATCGATATCGAGCGCTATCTCGGCCGTCCCTGGCCGCGCCCGTAGTCGTCAGATCGCGGTGCCGATGTCCCGGGTGACCAGGTGGTCG
The DNA here is from genome assembly GCF_050942345.1 of Nocardia pseudovaccinii. NCBI lineage: Bacteria > Bacillati > Actinomycetota > Actinomycetes > Mycobacteriales > Nocardiaceae > Nocardia > Nocardia pseudovaccinii. Next base: position 6,015,947 of record NZ_CP192074.1, on the reverse strand, counting down.
AGGGCTCGCTCCGCGACGGCGGCGATCGTCATCGACGGATTGCAGGCCGCGGCATTACCCGGCAGGAGCGCGCCGTCGACCACATAGAGACCGCGCTGTCCGAGGACCCGGCCGTCGAGATCGCAGACCGATCCCATGCTCGCGCCACCGAGGGCATGCCAGGTGGACGGGAACAGCGCGTTGGTGTCCACCAAAATGCTTGTCGGACCGGCGATTCGGCGCACGGTCGGATCGATGTGATTGTTCTGGATGCTCGCGTCGCCGTTCTTCGGCCACTGCAGGATCGCGTCGTCGGTCGCCGAATCGTAAACGAACCGGCCGCGGTCCGCGCTGACGCCGTATCCGACCAGCATGGTGCTCTTCGGGTCCATCTGCATCGGCGGGATGGAGGCCTGGATGACGGTGAACGCGGCCTGCGGGTCGTCCCAGTTCTTACTCCCGTAGACGACGGGACCGCCCTGTGCCGCACCGAAATCGGAGATGGGGTCGGTCCATACGTAGATCCGGTCGGCATTGGTGCCCCACTGCTGGCCCAGCCCATCGGGCAGGTCCGGAATCTTCCCCTTCGCCCCGGCGCGCACCAGCAGCTTGGTGGTGTTCAGGCTGCCCGCCGACAGCACCAGGGCATTGGCGGTGATGATCTTGTTTTCCAGGACATTGCCGGAGGTGTCGAGCCGCTCGACGTACACGACCCAGCGGCCGTCGGGGCCGCGTTCGACGTCGGTGACCTGGTGCAGCGTCTGCACCTCTACCCGTCCGGTCGCCTCGGCCGCGGCGATGTAGGTGACATCGACCGAATGCTTACCGCCGTTGTTCACGCCCATCGCGCCGTCGCCGTTGGTGTACGACGGCTTCATTTCACCGCGCAGCTCGGCTAGTGCGTAGTTCCAGTCGATGGGCATCGGAATCTTCGACAGCGGCAGTCCGGCCTGGCGCACATGATCACCGAATACGCGTGCGGCCGTGTAGTTCCGGTCCGCGATCAACTCGTCGGGTGCCACCGCGAGCCCGAGCATGCGCGCCACCCTCGGGTAATGAACCCGATCCATGGTCGTCCAGTCGAGTTCCTCGGGCAGATTCGCGTCGAAGACCGGCTGGGTGGGCTGTAGCGACATGCCCTGGTAGATCAGCGAGCCGCCGCCGAGGCCCGCGGCGCACAGGGCGGTCATATTCGTTCCGGGCACCGCCTCGACCAGGCCGGTATACGGTTCGAAAACCAGTGGTGCACCGAATAGTGTCGGGCTGGACCGGTACCAGAGCACCCGCTTGTCCAGGGCCGATGCGCGCGGGAAGGTCTCCGCATTCGGCCCGGTCGGCCAGCGCATCCCGCGTTCGAGCAGCAGCACCGGCACGCCCGCCTGGGCCAAGCGCAGCGCGGTCACGCCGCCGCCGAATCCGGATCCGACCACCACGACCCGGCGTTCCTCGCGGGTGAGCGGGACGCTGTTGACCCGTGCGGCGATGCCTTGCGTCGGGCTGGTGGTTCGTGAGCCGAGTATGGCGACGCCAGCCGCCGCGGTTGCGGTCAACAGGGTCCGGCGGGTGATCACCGACATGCACGTCCTCACTCACATCCGGACTGTGTTGTCCGGTTTGCTCGACAGTTTGCTGGAGACTGTCGGTCGAGTCAAGCGGTAGCGTTGGGTGGATGACAGCGTCGCGCCGACCGAACCCGGGACCCAAAGCAGCGGCTGGAAACCGGGCGGCTCTGATTCGCGCGGCTCGAACTGTATTCGCGGAGAACGGTTTCGACGCACCGCTGAGTTTGATCGCGCGCGCCGCAGGTGTCGGACAGGGTGTGCTGTACCGGCATTTTCCGACCAGGGAGAGCATGGCGCTGGCGGTATTCGAGGAGAATATCGTCGAGTTGGAAGTGCTTGCCGCCGACCCCGCGACCACGGTCGGGGACGTGCTGGCCCTCATCGTCGATCAGCTGAACGCGTCCGCGGCCTTTATCGCCATGATCTATCCGTCGAACACCGAGGACGAGCAGTTGCTCGGCGCAGCATGGCGGCTCCTCGGCCTCATCGCCCAGAAACTCGACGACCCGCGTCAACGCGGCGATATTCGCGCCGATGTCACGGCAATGGACGTCGTATTAGCGGTGGCGATGCTGGCCGCCGTGCTGGCGAAGACGGACCCGAAATCCAGGCAGGCCACCTCCCGGCAGGCGTGGGCGATATTGGAGCGTGGGCTGCGCGCGTGATCTGCGGGTACGGTCTCTAGCATGAGCAAGGCGATAGTTGAGCTGTCTCATCCGATCTCGGACGGCATGCTCACCTATCCCGGTCTACCTGGACCGCGAGTCACCACACACATCGCACGTGACCGGTCGGCGCTGATCGATATGACCTACGAAATCGCGCGCGTGGATACCGTCGGCAATGCGGGGACATATATCGACGCGCCCTCGCACTTCCATGCCGACGGCGCAGATATCGCCGAGCTGCCGCTGGAACGGCTGTTCAACGTGCCGATCGTAATGATCCGCGCGATGGGAATCCGCGTAGTCGGGCCGGATGTGCTCGGCGACCCGGCCCGGCTGTGGGGCAAGGCGGTGCTCGTGCACACCGGATGGTCGGCGCGATGGGGTTCATCCGAATATCGAGGCCCCGGTCATCCGTTCCTGGTCGGCGAGGTCGCCGATGCACTGGTCGCCGCCAATGTGGCACTGGTCGGCATCGACTCGCTCGACATCGACGACACGTCCCTGCCGACGCGGCCGTGCCACCACACGCTGCTCGGGGCGGGAATCCCGATCATCGAGCAGCTGACGAACCTGGACGCGGTCCCCGGCACCGGTGCCAGGCTGGTCGCACTCCCGGCGCCGGTGCGTGGGATGGGCTCGTTTCCGCTGCGCGCGGTCGCCTGGACCGATTCGTCAGTATTTGGGTGAGGTCGGCGGCCGGTACGCCGGATCGACCAAGCGCATGCCCGCGATGTCATCGCGATTGTGCCACTGCGGCAAGGCTTTCCAGCGATGATGGAGGCGCTCGAGTGCGTCGATATCGAGTTGGACGCCGAGGCCGGGTGCGTCGGGGACGGTGACGGCGCCCTCTTCGAAGCCGATCGGTTCGGCGATCACATCCTCGGGCTGCCATGGGTAATGGGTGTCGCAGGCGTAGGTCAACTCGGGGACGGTGGCGGCCACGTGGGTCATTGCCGCGAGGCTGATTCCGAGGTGGGTATTGGAGTGCATCGAGACGCCCTTGCCGTACGCGTGGCAGACGGCGGCCAGGTCGCGGGTGGCGAACAGTCCACCCCAGAAGTGATGGTCGGACAGCACGATCTGGACGGCATCGAGATCGAAAGCGGGACGGACTTCTTCGATCGAGGTGACGATCATATTGGTGGCCAACGGCATTCCGGTGCGGCGGTGCACTTCGGCCATATCCTCGCGGCGGGCGGTCGGGTCTTCCAGGTATTCGACGACACCCGAAAGTTGTTCGGCGACAGTCGTTGCGCTGCTCAGCGACCAACCGCCGTTGGGATCCAGCCGCAGCGGATGATCCGGAAATGCCTTGGCCAATGCCTCGATCGCGGCGACTTCCTCCTCGGGCGGGAATACGCCGCCCTTGAGTTTGAACGAGCGGAATCCGCCATGGGCGGCGAACTTCTCGGCCAAACGGACGACACCGTCGGGATCGATGACCTCGCCCCAGTCGTCGGTCGGCGCGCCGGGGAACGGATGGTCGGCCCACTTGTAGAACAGGTAGCCGGAATAGTCGACCCGGTCGCGGACCTTGCCGCCGAGCAAGGCGTGTACAGGTAGGCCGAGTTCGCGACCGTGGGCGTCGAGTGCGGCGGATTCGAAGGCCGATATCACGCTGAGCCGGACCTTGTCGGTGGTGAGGATGCCGCGCAGTCCGCCCGCGATCGGGTTGTCGATCAGCACCTCCCCGGTGGTGTTCGCGCCGAGCAGGCGGATGGCGTTGACCGCGGCGACGGGCATGCCGATCAGCTGTGGGGCGAGATCGGCCGCGCGATCGAGGTAGACGCGGTCGCCATAGGTTTCGCCGAGACCGCAAGCGCCGCTGTCGGTTTCGATCTCGACGATCAGGCGCGGCGTATACGGCTGGTGCACGCCACCGACATTGAGCAAGGGAGCGTCGGCGATGAGGATCGGGGTCAGTCGGACATCGGTGATAACGGGGGACATATCAGTCTCGCTTTCCGTCGACGCGGCGCGGCAGCCGCCACGGGTTGGCCTCGCGCAGGGCGGGTGGGAGCAGTTCGTCCGGGAAGCCCTGCCAGGCGATCGGCCGCAGGAAGCGGGCGATGGCGGCGGTTCCCACCGACGTGGTTGTCGGGGCAGTGGTGGCCGGATATGGGCCGCCGTGCTGTTGGGCCCAGCTGACGGTGACGCCGGTGGGCCAGTCGTTCCACAGCAGTCGGCCCGCGAGAGCGGTGAGGGCGGGCAGGAGGTGGCGCACGTCGTCGATCTCGGAGTCCTCCGCAACGATCGTCGCGGTGAGTCCGGGTTCGAGTTCGCGCAGAACCTGTTGCAACTCGATGAGATTCGCATATTCGACGACAAGCGCCGCCGGGCCGAAGCATTCCGCCTGCAGGGCCGCACCGCCTGACCGGAAATCGGTGGCGCGCACGCTCAGCAAGGTCGGCGCGAGCAGATCGTCGGGCGCCGAAAGGGCAGTGACTGCGGAATTTTCGCGCAGGGTGGTGACGCGCGATCGGAAGCCGTTGGCGATGTGCTCGTTGAGTAGCGGCCTTTGTGGCACAGCCGCTACCGCGGTGGTCAGCGCGTCGGTGAGTCCGTGCTCCGATGGCAACAGCAGCACACCGGGTTTGGTGCAGAACTGTCCGGCACCGAGGGTGAACGATCCGACGAAACCCTCGACGATCTGTTGTCCGCGCGCGCGGATCGCGCCGGGCAGTACCACTACCGGATTGACGCTGCCGAGTTCGCCGTAGAACGGGATCGGGCGCGGTCGTGACGATGCGATATCGAACAATGCGCGGCCACCCGCCAGGGAACCGGTGAACGATGCGGCGGCGATATCCGGATGGCGCAGAGCGGTAGTGCCCGCTTCGACGCCGTGGATGACCGCGAAGGTGCCTTCCGGTGCCCCGGCCGCTGTCAGCGCTTCGTGGACGATCGCGCCGGTCCGTTCGGACAGCCGTGGGTGGCCGGGATGTGCTTTGAGGACAACGGGACAGCCCGCGGCCAGTGCCGAGGCGGTATCGCCGCCCGCGACGCTGAACGCGAACGGGAAGTTGCTCGCGGCGAAAACGAGTGTCGGGCCGATCGGCACGAGGCTGCGCCGGATATCGGGTCGCGGTCCCATCGGCCAGCTCGGATCGGCATGATCCACGGTGGCGGCGAGGAATTCGCCATCGCCGAGCACTTCGGCGAACAGTCGCAGCTGAAAGGTGGTGCGGGTCAATTCGCCACGCAGGCGCGGCGTTTCGGGCAGATGGGTCTCGGCCGCGGCGAGCGGTACGAGTTCATCGGCGGGGGCATCGACGGCGTCGGCGATCCGGGTGAGCCACCGCGCGCGTTCGGTGGGTGTGGTGTCGGCGAGGCGGCCTGCGGCATCGGTCGCGGCGGCAATGATCCGCTCGAGTTCGTCGAGGTCGGTGTCCATGAAATCCTCCCGAAGGTTGTGGCTGTTCATGCGATCGTGGCGACCAGTGCGGTCAGTTCGGCGAGCTCGGGCGCGGTGAGATCGGTCAGGGGCGGCCGCACCGGCCCGGCCGGGTGACCGATTGCGGTCAGTCCGGCCTTGACGATCGACACCGCATAACCGGGAGCGCGGTCACGGATATCGAGATAGGGGATGACGAAGTCGCGCAACCGCCGGTAGACCTCGTCGTGGTCACGGGCCCGCACGGCGCGGTAGAAGTCGAGCGCGAACTCCGGCACGAAGTTGAAGATCGCGGAAGAGTATGTGGTGACACCCATTTCGGAATAGGGCAGGGCGAAGGTCTCCGCGGTCGGCAGCCCGCCGATGTAGGTGAGCCGGTCGCCGAGCCTGGCATAGATGCGCGTCATAGTCTCGATGTTGCCGACACCGTCCTTGAACCCGATCAGGTTCGGGCAGCGCTCGGCCATCCTGGCCAAGGTCACGTCATTGCATGTGGCGTTGGCGCGGCTGTAGAAGATGACGCCGAGCGAGGTGGCGGCGCAGATGGCCGCGACATGTTCGACAAGCCCGTCCGGTCCGGCCTCGGTGAGATACGGCGGCATGAGCAGAATGCCTTCGGCCCCAGCGGCTTCGGCGGAGCGGGCCTGTTCGATCGCCGCGGCAGTGCCCGCGGTGGCCGGTGCGACAACTGGGATCCGTCCGCCGGTTTCGGCGACCGCGGCGCGCACCACCTGATCGATTTCGGGTGGCGTCAGCGAGAAACCCTCACCCGTACCGCCCGCGGCGAACAGGCCCGCCACCTCGTATTGGGCGAGCCAGGCAATGTGCTTTCGATAGGCGGCCTCGTCGAAGACCAACTCGGCATCGAAATGCGTGACGGGGAAGGACAGTAGCCCGCGGCCCAGTGCCGGGCCCAACTCGTCGGCGGACAGATGGGACATATGGATCCTTTCAAGGAGCGGGCGGCAGCGAATCGAGCAGTTCGATGACTCGGTGCAGCGCCGGATTGGCGCAGTCACGTCGCCAGATCGCGTGCAGGACAACGGGATCCTCGACGCCGATGAGCGGGCGGAACCGCACGCCGTCGGGATGCAGATGGGTGGAGGTTTCCGGTACGAGGGCCAGGCCGCGTCCGGCGGCCACCAGCGCGAGCATGGTGTGCACCTGGGTGAGTTCATGGGTGGCGGTGTATGGCACGGCGGCGAGGATGCCGGAGACCAGATCGGCGAAATAGCGAGCCGGGCCCGGCGCATACACCAGCAGTGTTTCGCCGCCCAGTTCCTCGATCGCCATCGGACCGTTCCCGGCCAGTTTGTGCTGTTCCGGCACGGCCAGCATCAAACCTTCGGAATGCACCAGCCGCGAATCGAATTCGGTGCGGTCGAACGGCGGGCGGGCCAGCGCCAGATCGAGGCTGCCGCTGCGCAGGTTCTCGAACTGGTCGGAACTCACCATCTCGCGCAGCACGATATCGACCTGGTCGAGTCCGGCCTCGATGTGATTGAGGAACCGCCCGAGGAACCCGAAACCCGACGCCGCGGTGAACCCGATCCGCACCGTGCCCGCTCCGCCCGCGGCGACGAGCCGGGCGGTGCCCGGCGCGGCACCGGCCAGTGCCAGCAGACGGCGCGCCTCGGTCAGGAAGACCTCCCCGGCCGGGGTCAGTTGGACTTGCCGCTGGGTGCGGTCGAACAGTTCCACGCCGATATCGCGTTCGAGCTTCTGGATCTGGCGGCTGAGCGGCGGCTGCGTCATCCGCAGACGTTCGGCCGCCCGCCGGAAATTACCCTCCTCGGCCACCGTGACGAAGCCGCGGACCTGCTCCAGCGACAGCATCGACATCGTTCTCCTCCTGCGTTGTGGCGTGCATTCCGCCTCGCCCGCAGATTGCGCTCTCCGCAGGCTATGACTCGTTACTGATACTCGTCCAACGCCAATTCGGCATCAACCGATACCTTGAAGGTATTTATTGGAGGGCGATGATCTCGACCCAGTTGGGATCGCGGCCGACCTCGAGCCGCTGTCGTGGGGTGAGCGAGCCGGTCGCGGGATCGATGGCGTAGCTGGTGACGGCATCAGATTTCTGCCCCGCGACCACGAGGAACTGCCCGCTCGGATCGATGGCGAATCCGCGCGGCTGGGTCTCGGTGGGGGTGTGTCCGACCGGATCGAGCAGCCCGGTTGCCGGGTCGATGCGAAATCCGGTGATTGTGCTCGAAGTCCGTTCGGCCACATACAGATAGCGGCCGTCGGGTGTGCCGCGCAGCTCCGAAGTCCAGGGCGGCCCTCCGGACTCCGGCGGCCGCACCGCCACCGACGCGATGAGAGTCGATGTGCCCGTGCAGGATTCGAAGCGGTAACTGTTCACGGTGCCGTCCAGCTCATTCGTCACGAAGGCGAACGCGCCGGACGGATGGAACACGAGGTGACGTGGACCAGCGCCGGGGGCTGTCTCGACCTGGGGCGGCTCATTCGGCGTGAGCCGCCCGGTTTCGGCATCGAAGCGATACTGCAGAATCACATCACCGCCGAGCGCTGCCGCGAGCAGAAAGCGGTTCGACGGATCGGTGAGTATCGAATGCGCATGCGGCGGTGTCGATTCCACCGCGATCGGCGGTCCGACGCCGCCATCGGATGCGATCGGATTGACGGCGATCTTGTCACCCGAATACGAAGCGCTCAGCAGATAACGTCCGCTTCGATCCGTCGCGAGATAGGCCATATTGTCCGGCAACGGCGCAGACGACAGTGGTGTCAACCGCCCCGTTGCCGGATGTCTGGCGAATACCGTCACCGCGAACGGCGCCGAGCGCAGTGATGCGTAGAGGTACCGGTGGTCCGGGCTCATCGCCAAAGGCATCACCTTACCGTCCACCGCCTGCGACTCGACGAGCGTCAGCGCACCGTCGTCGTCGAGTCGCAGCACCGAGATTTCGCGACTGTCGGCATTCGAGACATAGACCACGCTCATGCGGTTTTACCGCTGACCCGGGCCCGCAGCTCCAACTCGATCTGCTCCAGACTGCGACCATTGGTCTCCGGCACGAACCGCTGCACCAGCATGAACATCACCACGCTGACCGCGGCGAAGATCCAGGCCGAATAGCCCAGTCCGAGATGATCGTTCATCACCGGGAACAGGAAGGTGATGGCGAAGGTCGAACTCCACAGCACCACACTGCCGACGCCCATGCCGACACCGCGCACCCGCAGCGGGAAGATCTCCGCCATCATCACCCACACCACCGCGCCCCATCCCAATTCGTAACCCGCGAGATAGACATTGAGCAGAATCAGCGTGGTGAGGCCGGTAATGGTGTGATTGTGCACGCCGAGCACGATGGCGCCGAGCAAGAACAGGGACGAGGCCATACACACATTGCCGAGCAGCAGCAAAGGCTTTCGGCCCCAACGGTCCACGACGAAGATCACCCAGGCCGTGAATGCGACCTTGATCGCACCGAGCACAATGGACGCCAGCAGTGATGTCGAATTTCCGAAGCCGAGGTCCTTGAACATGGTCGGCGCGTACACATTCACGGCATTGACGCCCGAGAACTGTTGTCCGACAGCCAGAATGAGCGCCACCACCAAAGCGGGCCGCGCCCACGGTGCCAACAGATCGCGCAGCCGCCCCTTCTGCTGCTCATCCGATCGGATGACCGAACGAATGCTGCTGATCTCGGATTCGATCTCATCGGCGCGATGGGTACCCGCCAGCACAGCGCGCGCTTCCTCCTCACGTCCGGCATGGACAAGCCAGCGCGGCGTCTCCGGCAGCACCGACATGCCCGCCAGCAGTGCCACAGCGGGAATCGCCGCGACCGCGAACATCATGCGCCAGTTACCGCTGCCGGACAGTGCCCAGTCCACGATGTAGGCGATCAGGATGCCCGAGACGATCATCAGCTGGTTCAACGTCGACAATGCGCCGCGTGCCCTGGTCGGGGCCAGTTCGGACAGGTAGGTGGGCACCGTCGCCGACGAACACCCGACCGCGATACCGGTAATGAAACGGGCGATCACCAGCGCCGTCACATTGGGCGCGAGCGCGCAGCCAAGTGCGCCGACCGCGAAAACCGCGGCCGCCAACATGATGGTTCGCCGCCGTCCCAGCCGATCGGTGATCCGTCCGGCAATGGCCGCGCCGATCACCGCACCGGCGGCCAGACAGCCACCGATCACACCCTGCGTCACCGATGACAGATGCCAGGACTTCTTGATGAACAACAGCACACCGGAGATGACCCCGAGGTCGTAACCGAAGAGAATGCCGCCGAGAGCGCCGAAGAAATAGAGAAATTTGACATTGGACGCGAGCGCCGATTTCGGTGCCGTCGTCATTGTTTTGAATTGCATTGTGCTGCACTTCTTTCGCGGTGGAGCAAAGTGCCATCAGCGTCACATGCCGATGGTGCGAAGTTCGGAGAAAGACGATTCCGTCTGGGTATCGGGTGATGCGTTTTCGGCGGCGGTCAGAGCGGATTCGGTTTGCCGAGTGGCGTTTCCACGAACGGACCACCGATAAGCCACGGGCCGGGATCGCCGACAGCCGCAATATCGGCGGCGAACTGTTCGGCATCATCCAGGCTGTGGTAGCCGAGTTCTGCGGCCTCGGCTAGAGATACGACCGCGCGGGTATTGCCGGAGACGCCCCAGATCACCCGGTAGCCGGGACGCTCGGCGGCGAGGCAGGCCTCGAAGAGTCGCGCGCAATCATCGGGGGACAACCACATCGACAGCCCGCGCGCATCATGGGGGCGCTCGAAACACGAGCCGATCCGGATGCAGATCACATCCATGCCGAAGCGGGAGTGGTAGAGACTGCCGAGCGCCTCGACGGCCACTTTGCTGACACCGTAATAGGTATCGGGCCGGGGTGAGGCGTCACCGGGAATCGGGTCATCGTCCACGGCGCGGAATCCCACGGCATGATTGCTCGAGGCGAGCACGACCCGAGACACACCGGCCTGCCGCGCCGCCTCCAAAACCGTATGCGTGCCATCGATATTGACGGCGAGCACGTTGTCCCAGCTGTCTTCCCGGCTGATCCCGCCGAGATGGATGATCGCATCCACATCCCGGCAGGCCGCGGCCATGGTGGCCGGATCGGTGAGCGATCCGGTGACGAGTTCGACCCGTTCACCTGGGAAAGGCGCGGGGAGCCCGGCCAGATCCAATAGCCGCAGAACGCGATCGGGACGCCGTAGGCGGGGCCGTATGAGCGTGCCGATACCGCCACCCGCGCCGGTAATGAGAATTCGGTGATCATTCATGCGGCATCGGTCTCGCTGTATGGACCCACCCCGCCGGCTTCGCCGGCTGCCATCCCCCTGGTACAGCCGAAAATGCCGACAGAAATGCTGGTTTCGCACATTTGTCCTCCTGTGTGCGAGCGGAAGTGTGGGGTAGGTCACTTCCGCTCGAACGTGTCAGAAGGGTATTGCGCTGGATTGATGCCTGTCCAAGACCATTTCTGTATCGACCGATGCCGTAGTGGCATCGGTCGATCGCCTACTTCGCCAGCGCGACGTCCCCGTCGCGCTCCAGCTTGGAATGCATCCGCGAGTACCCGAAGTACACCGCGAGGCCGATCACCAGCCACACCGCGAAGCGCAGCCACGTCTCCCACGGCAGCGACCAGATCAGGTAGATCGAGAAGCCGATGCCGACCAGCGGCACCACCGGCATGAGCGGCAACTTGAACGCGCGCGGCTGATCGGGTCGGGTGCGGCGCAGCACCATGACCGCGACGGAGACCACGATGAAGGCCATCAGAATGCCGATATTCGTCAGCTCGGCGACCACGGTGATATCGAGCAGTCCGGCCATGGTCGCGGATCCGATGCCGACGATCCAGGTCACTCGGGTCGGCACCTTGCGGACCGGATGCGTCTTGGCGAACCACTCCGGCAGCAGCCCGTCGCGGCTCATCGCGAACCACACTCGGGTCACCCCGAGCATGAAGGTGAGTACGACGGTGACAATGCCGACGATGGCGCCGATCGCGATGATATTCGCGACGCCCGGCATGCCGACCGATTCGAAAGCGGTGGAGAAACCGCTGGTCGGGCTGATTTCGGTGTATTTCTGCATCCCGGTCAGCACGAGCGTTGCCAGCACGTACAGCACCATCGCGATGGCCAGCGAGTAGATGATCGCCTTGGGCAGATGCTTCTTGCCGTCGACGGATTCCTCGGCGGCGGTACTCATCGCGTCGTAGCCGAAGACGGCGAAGAAGACCGTTGCCGCACCGGTCCACACCGCGCCAACACCGAACGGGAAGTACGGGGTGTAGTTGGAGCTGTCGATGTGGAAGACACCGAGCACGATGATCAGTACGACCAGGGCGACCTTGATGCCGACGGCAACCGTCTCGAAGCGGCCGACGCTCTTGATGCCGCGCGAGAGCAACCACGCGGTGCCCAGACAGAACAGCACCGCGAAGACGTCGATCACGTGGCCCTCGCCGGTGCCGTGCGCGCCCATCATCCAATCGGGCAGCGTGATATCGACTTGTCCCAGTAGGAATTTGAAGTATCCGGAGACGCCGATCGCGACCACCGCCGCCACCGCGATGTACTCCAGCAGCAGATCCCAGCCGATGAACCAGCCCGCGATCTCGCCGAGGGAGACATAGCCGTAGGTGTAGGCGGATCCGGCCTTCGGCACCATCCCGGCGAATTCCGCATAGCACAGTGCCGCGCAGGCGCTGGCGACACCGGCGATCAGGAACGAGATGAGCACCGCCGGGCCCGTGACGGAATGCGCGACCGAACCGGCCAGGGCGAAAATGCCCGCGCCGATAATGCCGCCGACGCCGATCGCCGTGAGCTGCCACAGTCCGAGCGAGCGCTTCAGTTGCTCGTCCGCGAGCCCGGTCTCCTCCTCGATCTGCTCGAGGGGTTTGCGGCGCAACATTTGGCTGCGCAACTCCGCGAGGGGCATGGGTCTTCCTTTCGTCCTCTGCGATACCCGGCAGTGCAGTAACGCAGATCACATTCTGAGCAGCACTCAGCTAATCGGACCACAAACGCGCTGTGATCGGCGAGTTGGATAAATAAACTTCGGCGGCCTTGTCCGACTGCACAGACAAGGCCGCCGAGCTGGGGATCAGCGCTGGCTGCCCGGTCGCAGCGAGCGCAGGAAGAACGCCACATTGGCCGGGCGTTCGGCGAGTCGGCGCATGAAGTAGCCGTACCACTGATCGCCGTAGGGCACATAGACCCGAACGTGCCGCTCTTCGCGGACGAGTCGGCGCTGTTCGGCGTCGCGGATGCCGTAGAGCATCTGGAACTCGAAATCGTCGGAGCCGCGGCGGGTTGCTGTGGCGAACACCTCGGCGGCCTCGATGAGTGCCGGGTCATGGGTGGCGACCATCGGATAGCCGTTACCGTTCATCAGCACCCGCAGACAGTCCAGATAGGACTGGTCGACCTCGGCCCGGCTCTGATACGCCACCGACGCCGGTTCGCGATATGCGCCCTTGCACAGGCGAATTCGCGAGCTGGGACCGGAAAAGTCTCGGCAGTCGGCCTCGGTGCGCCGCAGATAGGCCTGCAGGACGGTGCCGAGCGACGGGAAGTCGGCGCGCAACTCCCGCACGATCGACAGAGTCGAATCGGTGGTCGTGTGATCCTCGGCGTCGATGGTGACCAGCACGCCCGCATCCGCTGCGGCAGTGCATATCTGGTGCGCGTGCTCGTGAGCGATCGCGTGACCGTCCGCGGGCAGGGATTGGCCCAGCGCTGAGAGCTTGAGCGAAACCTCCAGCGGCCCAACGCCTCCGGAATCGCGGAGCAACGTGAGTAACGACAGCAACGACAGATAGTGCGTCACTGTATTGCGCGCCTGCTCGATATCGGTGGTGTCCTCGCCGAGATAGTCGACGGTGATATAGCGACCCGAACTCAGCAGATTCTCCACGGCCGCAACCGCATTCGGCTCGGATTCACCGGCGACGAAGCGATCCACCAGCTTCTTGGTGGTCGTCATGCGGGTGACGGTGCGCTCCATGCGCGGCGAGCGCGAGGCGGCCAGCATGGCGGGGCGAAGCAGACCGGAAATGGCCATCAGATCTCCTCGGGTGCCTGGTGCGGATAGGTGTGCTCGGTCGGCGGGACGAAGGTCTCCTTGATGGTGCGGGCGGAGGTCCAGCGCAACAGATTCTGCGGCGAGCCTGCCTTGTCATTGGTGCCCGACGCGCGAGATCCGCCGAAGGGCTGTTGACCGACGACCGCGCCGGTGGGCTTGTCGTTGATGTAGAAGTTGCCAGCGGTGAATCGCAGACTCTCGGTCGCCTCGGCCACGGCATTGCGGTCGTCGGCGATGATCGCGCCGGTCAGGCCGTAGGCCGAACCGCCGTCGACCAGTTCGAGTGCCGCCTCGAAGGATCCGGCGACCGAATCGTCGTAGACGTGGATCGCGAGAATCGGGCCGAAGTATTCGGTACTGAATGCCTCGTCGGTGGGGTCGTCGCCGAGCAGGATGGTCGGGTCGACGAAATATCCGACGGTGTCGTCGGTATGTCCGCCCGCCGCGATGGTCAAACCCGAGGTGGCCTTGGCGCGGGCGATGGCATCGGCATTGCGATCGAAGGCACGCTGGTCGATGACCGCGCCGCCGAAGTTCGCGAAATCGGTGACATCGCCGTAGCTCAGCGCACCGACCTTATCGATGAGATCGCGGCCCATCTTTGCCCACACCGACTTCGGGACGAACGCGCGCGAGGCGGCCGAGCACTTCTGGCCCTGATAGTCGAAGGCGCCGCGGATCAGCGCGGTGGTCAGTACATCCGGATCCGCCGAACTGTGCGCCAGCACGAAATCCTTACCGCCGGTTTCACCGACCAGCCGCGGATAGGTGTTGTAGTCGGTGATATTCATCGCCACCGAACGCCACAGATGCTGGAAAGTCGCGGTCGAACCGGTGAAGTGGATGCCCGCCAGCCGTCGATCGGTCAGCGCGACATCGGAGATCTTCGGACCCGCGCCGTGCACCATATTGATGACACCGGGCGGTAGACCCGCGGCCTCCAGCAGTTTCATCGTCCAATACGCGGCCACCGCCTGGGTGGGCGACGGCTTCCACAGGACCGTATTGCCCATCAGGGCGGGCGCGGTCGGCAGATTGCCCGCGATCGCGGTGAAGTTGAACGGGGTGATCGCGTAGACGAAGCCTTCGAGTGGGCGGTACTCGACCTTGTTCCATACACCCGGGGTCGAGATCGGCTGGTCGGCCAGGATCTGCCGGGCGAAATGGACATTGAAGCGCCAGAAGTCGACCAGTTCGCACGGTGCGTCGATCTCGGCCTGGTAGGCGGTCTTGGATTGCCCCAACATGGTTGCGGCGGCAATGGTTTCGCGCCACGGACCGGACAGCAGATCGGCGGCGCGCAGGAAGATCGCGGCGCGATCCTCGAAGGACAGCGCCCGCCAGCCGGGTGCGGCGGCGGAGGCGGCGGCGATCGCATCCGCGACATCGCCGGGCTCGGCGGTGGTGAGGGTGCCGAGTACGGCGGCATGATTGTGCGGCTGCACGACGTCGATGCTCTTACCCGAGGTGCGCCGGTGCTCGCCGCCGATGACATGGTGGATCTCGGTCGGCGTCGCGGCGAGTTCGGTCAGTTTCGCCCGCAGTCGTGCGCGTTCGGCGCTGCCCGGTGCGAAGGTGCCGACCGGCTCGTTGGCCGGGCGCGGCGTGGACACGATGGCGTCCATGAGTCCTCCTGTGTTGTTTCGAGCGATCTGCAAGCAATCGCTAGCGGCGCTGGTATATGACGGTGAGCCGAAGTCAACACGGCAAAACAGCCCGCAGAATCGGACAAGCGGACAAAGATGGGATGACCGGATTGGCGAGTCGTATGAAAGTGGGCAGTGGTCGTGGCTAGCGAGGGTGAGTTGGTGGCCGCGGACCTGGACCTGTTCGGATTGGCGCAGATGGTCGCCCAGAATGCGGGCGGGATGGTTTCCATCGAGGACCCGCAATCGCATGTGCTCGCGTATTCGGCCTCGGATCAGGCGGCCGACCAGCTGCGGGTGCTTTCGATCCTCGGCCGGGAGGGCCCACGCGATTATCTGCAGGTGCTGCGCAAATGGGGAGTGTTCGATCGGCTGCGCGGTACCGACGATGTCATCGACATACCGGCGCACGAGGAGCTGGACATCAAGCGCCGCCTCGTGGTGAGCATTCGCGAGCAGGCCGAGGGGAGTGCGCCGCGGGTGCTCGGCTCGATCTGGTTGCAGCAGGGCGACCGGCCGTTCAAACCGGATGCCGCGGAAATCCTGCGCGGTGCGTCGGCCATTGCCGCCCGGCTGATTTCGCGCAGTCTGGACGCGCCGTCCACCGAGGCGCTGCTGATTCAGCGGCTGTTCGGAACGGGTGGTGGCACCGCCGATGTGCCCGCCGTGGCGAGTGCGTTGAATCTGTCGCTGACCGGTCCGGCCGCGGTGGTCGGCTTCGCGGTCGCACCCGGTGTGAAGTCGCCCGCCGCCTTCGGCAATATGCTTCGCCTGCGCGCCAGCTCATTTCGCGGGGATTCGGTGACGACCATCCTCGGTGATCGGGTGTATGTGCTACTGCCGCAATACCGTTCGGCGCAAGCCGTGACGGCGTGGACCCGTCAGCTGGTCGAACAGCTCGATGCCGAATTCGAATTGCGCGCCGCCATCGCCTGTCCCATACCGGATCTGGCCCATGTCGCGGGCGCGCGCTCCGAGGTGGACCGGGTCCTCGACAGCACGGCCGCGACCTATCCGCGCAGCCGGGTGACCACGCTGGCCGAATCGCGCACCGCGGTACTGCTCGGCGAAATCCTCGACCTCGTCGGCACACGGCCGGAACTGCACGATCCGCGCCTGCGCAAGTTGCTGGACTACGACCGCAAGCATTCCGCGAATCTGTGCGAGAGCGTCGAGACCTATCTGCGTGAACACGGCGATGTGCGCAATGCCGCGACGGCGCTGCAGGTGCATCCGAATACCCTGCGTTACCGGATCCGCCGGGTCGAGGACATCCTCGGGATGGACCTGACCGATCCCGCCGATCGCCTGCTGCTCGAACTCCAACTCGCCCTGCATCGCCGAGCGCCCGAATAGGTGAGCGCGCGAGCGATGATTATTCCGGCTTCCGTCCGTCTGATCTGGTGACACGGCATCAATAACCGACCAAGGAGATACCGATGCGGAAAATCACCGCCGGACTGTTCATCGCACTCGACGGTGTCGTCGAGAACCCCCAGGATTGGCACTTCCCGTACTTCAACGAGGAGATGGCCACGGCCGTCGACAGTCAGCTCGGCGCGGCCGATACGCTGCTGCTGGGCCGCAAGACCTACGAGGGTTTCGCCGGGGCATGGCCGGAGCGGGAGGCCGCGGGCGATGTCGACGCCGAGATGGCCAAGAAGCTCGGCGACGCGCGCAAGATCGTGGTCACGCATCAGGATCTCACCTTCACCTGGCGCAATTCCGAAGTGCTGAAAGGTGATCTGGCGGAGGCCGTCACAGCGCTGAAGCATGAGCCCGGCGACGCACCCATCGGCATCAGCGGATCGGTATCGGTTGTCCGCCAACTGCTCGAGGTCGGGCTCTTGGACGAACTGCACCTGCTGGTGCACCCGATCGCGGTGCGCAAGGGCCTGCGATTGTTCGAGGAGACCGACGCTGCGCTTCCGCTGCAACTGCTTTCGTCCAATACTTTCGAAACCGGTGTCGTCCATCTGGTGTACGCCAAGGCGGCGGCCGAAGGTACCGAAGGGTACGAGTACGCGAAACAGTTCCTGCCCCAAGAGGATTAGAAAGACGTCGAGTGGCATATTGGTCCTGTGGCCATATGCCACTCGGGCGTCGCAACTGCGGAACTATGGTCTTCGCTTCGTTCATTCCGCGTCGAGGACCTTGCGCGCGCGGCTGTAATTCTCGGTGCGCTCGGCGCTTCCGTTGCTTCCGCCGTTGATTGTATGCGTGATCGCGTCGATGTCCGATTTATCCGCATCTTCGTTCAAATCTTTGGAATCCCAATACCATCCAGCAGTAGCGAAGGCGTACTTCGGGTCTTCGGCCAGGTCGGGGTTTTTGACGAAATCGACCTCGAGGGCGTCGCTTGCCTTCCGGTAGTTGGCACGCCCGGTCAGTTGCAGCGCGCCGCGGCCGTGAAAGTTGGCGCCGTCACCCGACTGCTCGTTTCCGAGGTCTTTGCGTGTCCCGTAGTTCCTCTCGAAGTAGGCCTTGTCACCGTATTCTTCGAGGGTTTTCAGATTGTCGGTCTCCACTCCGACCTGCGCAAGGAAAGCGGCCGCACGTTTGGGCGTATCGATCCCGTAGTCACGCATCGCCTGATCGAGGTAGGGGAGGTACTTTTCCAGCGTGGACTCGGGGGTGTGGGGGAAGATCTTTTCGAGTTGTGCCAAGGTCACGGGGCTCATCTGCCCGGCCCGCTCCGAGTTGGTTCCGATGATGTCGACGAAGTCCTTCTCCACATGCAGGACTCTCGTGACAATGTCGGTCAACAGCGACTTTTCCTCACTCGCTGTCAACCTGCCCGATCGTGCGGAGACCGCCAGCGAGGCCGCTTGCAGTACCAGCCCCAGCATTTGCGCCTCGTCGCGGATCTCCTTGGCCATCTTCGCGTTATCGCCCGCGACATCCCCAACTTTGCCGGAGAGCTTGGTATCCCGCTTTTTCAAACCCGCGGTCAGCTCTGACAATTCTGCAGATTTCGTGTTGTAATGCTCGGTCACCACGGATTTGTTGGCGACGTCGTAGAGGTTCGCCGCATCGAGCAACGCCGTCAGATCGGGAATATCGGAGGGGTTTCCGGTGCCGAGCTGATCGGCCATCAATCGAAATGCGGTTCGAGCGAATTCGACTGCGCGTCGGACAGTCTCCGAAACACCCGGCGGCGCGGCGAGCTTGTCGATCTGCGCGCGTGCGTCCGCCACCACCGGCGATACGGTCGGCTTCTGTCCTTTCGGCGGTAGCAGTCCGTATTGCGCTCCCGCCCAAGGATCACCGGAGATGGGGTCGTACGGGGAGCCCATCCGCGGGATTCTCGCACAGTCGGTTCGGCGCTTTTGCGCCTCGACTCCCCAGCGGTGGGCGTTGCACGCTGATCGCGCTACTCGGTCAGCACCTGCCGGTGCGCGGGATAGTCAGGGACCAAGCGGTTTCGGTGGGTATGGGCGTAGTGACTGTCAGGTCTGCGCCATAGCCGACAAGGGTGTCCGACAATGGTTCGGGCACATGCTCCGTTATCGCGAGATCGGTTGGTGTCCAAGTGATTTCGTGCATGATGATGGCGAATTGGCGGTCGTCGAGGATGACGTTTACCCGGATATCCTCGGCGACCGCACGCTGGCGCATTGTCTGCAGTACCCGTTCCACGACTTCGAGCGCTGCTGATGTGAGAGCGGGATCGAGGTCGTTGACCGGTCCGGCGAAGCCGACTTGGGACTGTGCGCCGAGCGCCTCGGCGGCCTCGCTGGCGAGTTCCATGATCTCCGTGCGGAATGGAATCTCGTTTTCGACGTCCGAGGCGAGTTCCGCGACGGTGTCGCGGATGTGATCGATGACGGCGTCGAGTTCTTGGACCGCGTCGTCGATGCGGTCGGCGACGGCCGGCACATGGGCCAGGGGACGGATCCCGCTCAATCGCATCCCGATGCCGAACAGTTGATCGATCACCGTGCGGTGCAGTTCGTGGGCGATGCGATCGCGTTCGTGGATGATCCGTAAGGCCCGCAATCGTTTCTCGGCCAGCCGGAGGTCGATCAGATTGTCCACCCGTGCTCGGAGTTCGGCGATCTCGAAAGGTTTCCGCAGGTAGTCGTTGGCCCCGGCACGCAGCAGATCCAGCCGCGACTGTTCGTCGGCGCGTGCGCTGACGATGAGTACCGGGGTGTTGCGCAGCTCGTGGTCGGCGCGGATCTCGTGCAGAAGTTCGTCGCCGCTCATGCCCGGCATCATGAGATCGCACACGATCAGATCCGGCTTGTGTGCTCGGGCCAGCCGCAGTCCCGTGCCACCGTTGTCGGCGGCGGCGACCCGATAGGACTCGGCGAGCGCCTCCCGAATCAGGGCGTTGAGGTCGGCATTGTCCTCGACGACAATGACCGACGGTTTCGGTTCCGACTCATCCGATCCGGTATCCGCGTGTGTGGTGTGTTCGCGGCTCTCGGGCGTCAGCTCGGCAATCAGTGCGTCGGCGGCGTAACCTGCGCGAATCGGTGTGGGCTCGGTGGCCGAGCGGCGGACCGGGGTGCCCGGTGGGGCGGCTCGCGGCAACTCGATCACGATCATCGCGCCGCCCTCAGGTGCGTCGGCGATAGTGATGTCACCACGCTGCAGGCGCACCAGGTCACGGACGATGCTGAGGCCCAAACCCGTGCCGCCCACCGCGCGGGTCGCCGCGCCATCGACCTGACGGAACCGCTCTAAGACCGCGGTGCGATACGACGCCGGTATGCCTGGGCCGCTATCGGCGATCTCGATGATCACATCGTCATCGGCAGGGCGTACGGTGCAGCGGATAATGCCGCCTTCGGGGACGAATTTGAAGGCGTTGGACAGCAGATTCAGCAGAATGCGCTGCAGGTGTTCGGGATCGAGTGCGGCGGGGACGGGCTGCGGCGCGTCGACGGCCAGGCGGATGCCGCGGTCGACCGCCATGGACTCGAAGAAGGCCGAACCGAGCCGCACCTGCTCGGTGACATCGATCCAGGCATAATCGGGTCGTATGGCGCCCGACTCCAGCTTCGAGGCGTCGAGCAGATCGTCGATCTGACGCTGCAGTATGCGCGCATTGCGCAGTATCAGCTCGAGGTCGTCGCGGTCGGCGGGCGCGCACCGGTCGAGCAACTTCTGGGTCGGCGCGAGGATCAACATGAGCGGGGTTCGCAGCTCGTGGCTGATATTGGCGACGAACTGGCTCTTCAGTTCGTCAAGTTCCTTCGCGCGAGCGTACAACTGAGTCAGCTCGACATTGGCCTCCTTGAGCTGCCTACTGGTTTCGGCGACCTCACGGGCTCGGGCGAACACCTCCTGTTCCATTTCCTGGCTCGAAGCCCGCAGCGCGGCCGTTTCCTCTCGTTTCGCCGCGTCGGATGCTTCGAGCCGGACGAAATCGGTGACATCCTCGACGCGGTGGATGACATAGCGCAGCTCGCCGTCGGCACCGAGGACCGGGGAGTTGGTCGGACTCCAGAATCGCGGTTCGAAGGCGCCGTCGGGCTTGCGGATGTCGTAGCGCTGGACCGGCATCGCATCGGTGACCCGATCACGCAGCACCCGTTCCAGCGATACCCGCAGGTTACGGACACCTTCTGCCGACGAATCATCCGGATTGTCCGGAAATGCCTTGAAGATGTGCTTGCCGAGGAGGTTCTGTCGTTCGGTCATCGTCGCGGCGGCATATGCGTCGGTCACGGCGACGATGCACAGGTCGGCATCGAGTACCAGGTACAGACCTGGTGCGGACTCGAAAACGGCGCGGAAATCGATCTCCACGGACACACGTCGACTCTATCTCCACCGTGCGGCCACCGATATGAGCAGGTCAGGCCTGTACCGGCGCCTCGGGCTCGCCGGTCTCGACGACCGTTCGCCTGGGGCCGGTGAACCAGTGTCTGGCCGATGCGAGCCACCAGATGCCGATCGCGCCCACCACGCCGACCAGGGTGATCGGTGCGTAGTTGACGGTGTTCCAAGTGAATTCGCTGTTCCACGGATAGCCGCGGTCATCGGTCGGCAGGATGAACAGCAGGCTGATCAGCACGATCCAGATCAGGGCGATGATGCCGACAGGCCGATACCAGGGGCCGAGTTGCCAAGGGCCGGTGTGGAATCGGCCGCCGTGCAGTTGGCGCAACAGGATCGGAATGCCGTAGGCGATGTATAGACCGATGGTGGCGACGGAGGTCGCCGCCGCGTATGCGGTCGGCGCGTTCTCCGCGGGCACCAGCATCGACGGGATCAGCAGCACGAACGAGAAGAACGAGATGAACAGCACCGCGTGCACCGGCACCTTGCGGGCCGATAGTCGGGACCAGTAGGCCGATCCCGGCACCGCGCCGTCGCGGGAGAAGGCGAACAGCATGCGTGAGGCCGAGGTGACCGAGGCGTAGCCGCAGAACAGCTGTGCGATCGCGGCGATGATCAGCAGCAGCCCGGACCAGAACGAATTCAGCGAGTTCTCCAGGATGTAGATCACGGGGTAGCCGCTGTTCTTCGTCGGATCGAGCGCATCGTCGAGATTCGGAATCGCGAAGGTCACCGCCATGATGAGCAGATAACCGGCGACGGCCGAGACGACAATGGTATTGATGATGCCCTTGGCCGCCGTGCGCGCGGCATCGTGGGTCTCCTCCGACATGTGTGCCGATGCGTCGTAGCCGGTGAATGTGTACTGCGCGTGCAGCAACCCGAGTAGAAAGCTGAACGCCACCCCGCCGAAGCCGACCGCGCTGTTGTCGACGGTTTCGGTGAAGACGAAGCCGACGCTCTGATGGTGGCTCGCGCCGAACCCGAGTACCACGACGAAGATCGCTACACCGCCGACATGCCACCAGGCGGAGATGTTGTTGATGACCGCGGACAGATGCGGGCCGATCGCATTCAGTACGGCGTGCAGGATCAGGATCGCGGTGAAGACCAAAAAGATTGCGGTGCGGTCGGTTCCGATGTCGATGCCGATCACATTGAGCACCGCGGTGGTGAAGATGGCCGCGCCGTAGTCGATGGCGGCGGTCACCGCGATCTGGCCGATCAGGTTGAACCATCCGGTGAACCAGCCCCAGACCGGGCCGCCCAACTCGGACGCCCACCAGTACAGACCGCCGGAAGTCGGGTAGGCCGAGGCCAATTCGGCCATCGCCAGGCCCACGAACAACACCATGACCGAGACCAGCGGCCAGCCCCACGCCATGGTGATCGGGCCGCCGTTGGCCAGACCGATGCCATAACTGGCCAGTCCGCCGGTCAGGATGGACACGATGGTGAAGCTGATGGCGAAGTTGGAGAACCCGGACCAGGATCTCGCCAATTCCTGTTTGTAGCCGAGTTCGGCCAGGCGCCGTTCGTCATCGGATGGTGTGGTGGCTTCGGTCATGATCGCTCCCGGGTGAAAACGCCGCCCTCATACAGCGTTTGCCAGAAGCTAAGTGTGAAGTGAGTGCTGGTCAATCGCAGGGAAATATGGAAACCGGGCCGTAATCTCTCGGCAATCGCACATTCGGAGATTGATCCGCGGAATCCGTGGTAGGCAGGACGGATGCGACCGATGCGCTCCTCCTATGACGTGGTGGTGGTCGGTGGTGGTCACAATGGGCTGGTGGCCGCCGCATACCTGGCGCGAGCCGGGCGTTCGGTGCTGGTGCTGGAGCGGCAGGAGCACACCGGCGGGGCCGCGGTCTCGGCGCGGGTGTTCCCGGGCGTCGATGCGCGATTGTCGCGGTATTCGTATCTGGTCAGCCTGCTGCCGCGGCAGATCGTCGAGGAACTCGGGCTGCGGTTCGCGACGCGGCGTCGGCGGATCTCGTCGTATACGCCGGTCGGGGACGGTGGACTGCTGGTCGATACCGGTTCCGAGGCCAGGACCAGGGACAGCTTCGTGCGGCTCACCGGATCGGACCGGGATTTCCGGGCGTGGCAGGAGTTCTACGGCGCGACCGGGCGGCTCGCGCAGCGGGTGTTTCCGACGCTGACGCAACCGTTGCCGACGCGGTCGGAGCTCGAGCGGGTTGTCGACGATCCCGCCATCTGGTCGGCGCTGTTCGAGCGGCCGCTGGGGGAGACGGTCGAGTCCACCTTTGCCGACGACACCGTGCGCGGGGTCGTGCTCACCGACGCGCTCATCGGGACATTCACCCATGCGCACGATCCTGAACTGCGGCAGAACCGGTGCTTCCTCTACCACGTGATCGGTGGCGGCACCGGCGACTGGGATGTGCCGATCGGCGGTATGGGCGCGTTCACCGACGCACTCGCCGACGCGGTTCGCGCCGCCGGTGCCGAGCTGATCACCGGCTGTGCTGTGACCGAGGTCGAATCCGACGATTTCACGGCCGAAGTGCGCTACGCGGACGGTGTGATCAGCGCGCGGCATGTGCTCGTCAATGCGGCACCGCATGAGCTCGCGCAGCTGCTCGGCATACCGGGGGAGCCGAAACCCGAAGGCGCCCAATTGAAAGTGAATATGGTGCTGCGGCGGTTACCTCGGCTGCGCGACGTTTCGACAGATCCGCGCGAGGCATTCGCCGGGACATTTCATATCGCCGAATCGTATTCGCGACTGGAGCAGGCATATCGCGAGGCGTCCGGCGGACGGATCCCGTCGGCCCCGCCGTCGGAGATCTACTGTCACACCCTGACCGATCCCTCGATTCTCGCGCCCGGCTCCGATCTGCACACTCTCACGTTATTCGGATTACACACTCCGGCAAGGCTTTTCGAGTCAGATCCAGAGGCGTCCAAGACGATGGCCGTGAAAGCCGCACTGGCCCAACTGGATGCGGTACTCGCCGAACCGCTTATCGGTTGCCTCGCACTCGACGAAGATGGTGCACCCTGTATCGAGGCCAAGTCGCCGGTAGACCTGGAACGTGAGGTGGCCCTCCCCGGCGGGCATATCTTCCACCGAGACCTGGCCTTCCCCTATCGCTCCGGCGAAGCCGATACTCCGGCGGCTCGCTGGGGTGTGGCTACGGACGTGCCCAACGTCTTCATCTGCGGTGCGGGCGCGATTCGCGGCGGCGGTGTCAGCGGTATCCCCGGCCACAATGCCGCCATGGCGGTTCTCGAAACGCGCTGATCACGAGTGGGTCACCGATGTGAGCAGCATCACAATGGAAATTGTGTCATGTAGATTTTACATTACTGTCTTGCGCGGGATGGCTCGACGCTGATGGGTCATGACAGTTTTCGCTCGGGGATTTCTGTTTTGCTCATGGTGGAATTCGATTGTGGCGTTCGAGTTTCCCGCGCAGGTTTCCATCGGATGGCGGCGAAATAAATGAATCCAGCCGGTGTGATGCAAGTCACATCATGATCAACTTCGGCATGACCAGACGGCAATCAATGAGCAAATATTAACGATTTGGTCACGAATAGCTTGCATGCAGCGGTTTTAATGGGTCTGCTTCCGCAGTCCACCCCGTTAGGAACCAAAGCATGTTGATGAGGAAATTCGCCGCGACCTCGGCGCTGGTGATCGCGGCGATCGGTGTCACGGCCGGGACCGTGAACGCCGCGCCCGAAACCGACAACGGCGCCGTGAACTACACGGCCACCACGACTCCGTCCTCGACCATCATCAAGACCGATGCCGGTTCGCTTGTCGACGAAGACGGTGTCTTCAAGATCAAAGCCGTCGACGGTACCACCCTCGCGGGCACCGAATTGTCCTTCCGGGTGGACGATTTCGTCTTCCCGATCGCGGCGGATATCCAGGATCACACCGCGACGCTGACTCCGCAGTTCGATATGGCCCACGCCGCGTACAAGCCGGTTGCGCTGCCGTTCGAGGACAAGGCCCCATGGAAGTCCGACTACGACCGTGAGCAGGCCGCCTGGAACCGCCTGACCAGCACCATCAGCATGGGCGCCACCATCGGCACCCTGGTCGGCGGTCTCGGCGGCGGCGCCCTCGGCTGTGTTCTCGGCGGTATCGCGGGCGCGACTGTCGCTGCGGCGACCATCGTCGGCCTGTTCGGTCCCTTCATCCCCGCCGCTGCGGTCGGCTGCATCGGCGGCATCATCGCCGTCGGCGCGCTCGGCACCCTGGCCGGACAGATCCTCGTGACCGCGCCGGTCGCGATCGGTGCGGCGATCCAGTACTTCACCACGATCAACCAGTCCTTCACGGCACCGAAGTAGACCCGGCACACCGATCGGCGGGCGCTCGCACCGAGCGCCCGCCGATTTTTTCTATCGGTTCCGAAGTTGCTGGTTTCATGGATCGACAACAACCGCTACCTCGAGGAGCCCGCGCCATGGAGCTGCGCCAATTGCGCTATTTCGTCACCGTGGCCGAGGAACTGCACTTCGGGCGCGCGGCCGAGCGACTGCATATCGCGCAACCAGCGGTGAGTCAGCAGGTGCGGCGGCTCGAGCGGGAATTGAAGATTCAGCTGCTGGATCGGTCGCCGCGGCGGGTGCGGCTGACGGAGGCCGGGCAGCGGTTTCTGCCCGCGGCACGCGGTGTGCTGATCGCGGCCGATCAGGCGCGGGCATCGGTGGCCGATCTGGCGGGTGCGCGGGCCGAGGTCTTCCGGCTCGGCACGGTCACCGGTCTCGGCGCGCGGCTGGATGCCATCCTGGATGCCTTTGCCGAGCGTCTTCCGCAGATGCGGATCGAGTTGGTCACGCTGCCGGTGCGCGAGCGGTTGGCGCAGGTGGCCGACGGACGATTGGACGCGGCCTTCGTGCGTGCGCCCGCCGCCGACGACACTCCAGAGCTGGAGTATCTGCGCGCCTGGGACGACCCGCTGGTCGCGGTGCTCCCGGCCCGGCATCCGCTGGCCGCGCACGAGACGGTGCGATTGGCCGATCTGGCCTCGGTGCCACTGCGGATGACCGAGCGGCGCAATCATCCGGCACTGGTGGATCTGGTGCTGATGTCTTGTCAGCGTGCGGGTTTCGAGCCTGTTCCGGCCCCGACCGCCACCACGTTGCAGGACAATTTGGCCGCGATCGGCACCGCTGCCGCGATGTGGACGGTGATCTACGCGGCCAATGCCGACCAGGTGCACAATCCGCGAGTGGCCTTCCGTCCGTTCGCCGATGGCGGCCTGAGCCTGCCGATTGCCGTGGCCCTGCGAGCCGGGACCGATTCGCCGAGCTCGACGCTGTTGCGCGACCTTCTGGCGAGTAACCGCGAACAATAAGCATTCGTTATCGCTGTGCGAACGAACTGGCCCTTGGTCGATGCTGTTCGTTCGGGTGAACTGACAACAGGCCGCCGAACAAGCCGGAATCCCCCCGGATATGGCCTGTCCCAACCCTTTTCATTCAGGAGATCAGTGATGCCCATCGTCACCGTCCAGCAGGGCCCGCGCACCGTCGAACTCAAGCGGGATCTGGTCCGCCGGATCACCGACGCCTTCGTCGACGCCTACCAGATCCCGGCCGAAACCGTACAGGTGTGGATCCACGAGACCCCCGCCGACAGCTGGGGCGCGGCCGGACAGCTGACCGCCGACAAGAAGTAGCCGACCGCAGGATGCCGAAGCCCGACCGATACCGTCGCGGTCATGCCGATCACGCATGACTTGCGCTGGCTACCGGTCGGGCCGGTGGTCCTGGTGTTGCTATCCGCGGGTGCGGGCGCAACCGACGCGCTGGTCTTCACCGAACTCGGCAAGGTATTCGCCAGCATCCTGACCGGCAATCTGGTGCTGCTGGGCACCGCCGTCGGGTTATCCGGCATCGAACTGACACCGCCGCTCACTGTGCTCGTTGCCTATCTCATCGGTGTGGCGGTGGCCGCGCGCTGGTGTCGCGCAATATCACCGGGGATACAGCGCACCGCACGCGTCCGCCACTGCCTCGCGGGTGAGGCGGCGTTGGTGGTCGTCGTTGCCGTTGTTGCTGTATTCGCCGATGCGCTCGGTGCCATCCGTATCGTCCTGCTGGCCGTGGCGGCACTGGCCATGGGCGTCCAGTCCGCCGCAGTTCTCGTTATTGATCGCGGATCGCCGACCACCTACATGACAAGCACGTTCACCGGCCTGGTCAGCGACCTCGCCGTGAACCGCCGGGTCGACCCGTTGGCCATTGCCCGAATCGCCGCCGTCATTCTCGGCGCCGCCGCCGCTGTCGCACTCTATTCCATAAGTGTCCATTGGGGTTTCGTCATCCCCGCCGCCCTGATCGCATCGGCGGCGAGTCTCGCGTACACCCGCTCGTGGCATGATGACGCTTAACCGATGCTGGACGAATAGCCATCTGTCGCGTCGACGGCGGAATTCGGCGACGGCAGGCTGATCAGTCGTTCGAATCCGGCTCAGGCGAACCCCTATCCGATGTCGTCTAGGGAACGGCGACGGTTTCGTCGCAGCTGCCGGGTGGGTCGACCAAACCGCATTCGGCCGGTGGCCGGGTCGGGCGGTAGCTGGTGGGGACGCCGCCGGATTGGATGATGCCGCGGTAGGCGTCGACTGCGTCGGTGGGTTTGCGGGTCAGGGTGGGGTCGGTGCGGACGTCGACGGTGTAGAGGCCGAAACGCGGTGTGTAGCTGCCCCATTCGTAGTTATCGGTCAGGCTCCAGTAGTTGTAGCCGACGACATTCATGCCGTCGGACTTGGCGCGCTGGAGCCAGTAGACGGTGTCGCGGAGGTGGTCGGAGCGGGTGTAGCCGTCGGCGCGCGGTTCACCGTCCTCGGTGGGCATGCCGTTCTCCACGACATACAGTGGGCGGTCGGGAAACAACTGCGCGTAATGGCGCAGCGCGTAGTAGATGCCCTCGGTGTGAATCGGGAGTTCCCAGATCGCCGGACCCTCGTTCGAGCCGCCCTGGACCGCTTTGTTCGTTTCCGGCACGGGCGCGAAATAATAGTCGACGCCGATGAAATCGAGCTTATCGGCGATCCGGTCCACAAGCGGCTGATTCACCTCGGTCTCGGCGCCTGCGACATAGCCGAGATTGCTGGTGACCTGTGCGTCGGGCAGGTTCTGATGGATGGTGTCGTAGATTGCGTTGTGCGCTTGGGCGATTCGGTCCAGCATCGCGGGCGCCTCGTCCGGTGTGATCGCGCCTATGCGTAGTTCGGTGCCGATGTAGGCGGCGGGCTCGTTGAAGGTGACCCACAGTGGGTTGCGAGAGGCATAGCGCTTCACCACCTTTCGCGTATTTGCCAGCCAATCCTCGACCATGCCCGGATTGCGCCAGCCGCCGCGATCGGCGGCCCAGCCGGGATACACCCAATGATCCAGGGTGAGCATCGGCCGCATACCGGCGGCGAGGATGCGCGCGATCACGTTGTCGTAGAAGCCGAATGCCACCTCGTCCCAGGTATCCGGTTGCGGCTGTATCCGCGCCCATTCGATGCCGATCCGATACACCCGGACCCCGAGATGTGCGGCGAGGTTGATATCGGAGATGTAGCGCTTGTAGAAGTCGACCGAATTCTCGTAGTCGTCCCCGGCCTCGCCGGTTTCGATATAGCGGGTCCAATTGCTGTCCGGCGCACGGCCTTCGGATTGGAAGCCCGATGATGCGACGCCCCAGAGGAATTCCCGGCCGAACGGTGCGATGGTGGCCTGCGCGGTCGGCATGGCGAGGCTCGGCAGCAGTAGCGTGCTCGCGATGATCGCGAGCCCGACCAGGGCGCGGCGGCGCATCGGTGTTCGCATCGTGCTCCTGTCCCCATCCGGCACTGTTGGTCGTGCGTCACCCGGTGGGGCAATGCCCGGTAGGTGATCCGTCAGCGTAACTGTCTGATTGCTGAAATCTGAGCAGCTCGTCGGCGTGTCGCGAGTGCGATCGGAATACCTGGGAGTTCGTCGAGATTGCTGTCTATTCGCTTCGTCAGCTCACCCGTCCGCCGATGCGGCGAGTGAGATCGTCAGCGGTGGACCGCACCTGGGCGGCGAGACCGGACCAATCGGCGGCACAGGGGATCTGCTCGCAGTGGTGCCGCAGCGTCACGCTGATCGCCGCGATCGGCCGATGGTCGTGATCGAACGCCGGATAGGCGACCGAGGCGAATCCGGCGGTGACATGTCCGTCCTCGCTCGCCCAGCCGCGCCGACGCTCGGCGGCCAGGACGGTGCGCAGCGCCGCGAGGCTGGTCGGCCCGCGATCGGTGCGGCGTACGAAGGCTGCCGCCGACGGGAACAGCGCACGCACATGGGCAGCGGGTAGGTGCGCCAGGATTGCCCGCCCCGATGCGGTCAGTTGTGCGGGCAGGCGGACGCCGACATCGGTCACCAGCGTTTCAGGGCGTGCCGGGCGTTCTTTGATCAGATACAGCAGTTCATTGCCGTGCAGGACCCCGAGGTGCGCGTTGTGCCCGACCCGTCCGGCCAACTCGCGCAGCAACGGTCCGGCCACCCGCTCGAGTGGATCGTGACGCAGATAGGCCGAGCCGAGTTCGAAGGCGGCGATACCGAGGCCGTAGCGCCGTTCGGCGGGCAGCCGGGTGACGAAGCGGGCCTGCTCCAACTCCGCCAGCAGGTGATAGGTGGTCGAGCGGGGGATGTCGAGCTCACGCGCGATCGTGGATGCGGAGACCGGTCCGGCCCGGGTCGCCATCAGCTGCAGCACGGCCAGGCCGCGCCGCAGCGCCGGGATGTCGCTGCTCGTTCCCATGCCACTTCCTCGGATTGTCTCGGATACCAGACAGAACCTGGCCCAGCCTCATTCTCCACCCGCCCCCGTGGCGGTGGAATGGGGCTATGCCGGAAACCACGCAGTTGCCGCCCGTGGAGCTGGACGGGCCGCTGACCGTCGAACGCATCGTCGCCGTTGCCCGCGACGGCGCGGAAGTTCGATTCAGCGAGGCCGCCGAGAAGCGGCTGACCTACGCGCGCCAGCATGTCGACGCGCTGGCGGCGGGCACGGTCCCGACCTACGGCGTCTCCACCGGCTTCGGTGCACTGGCCACCCGGCACATTCCGCCGGAGAGCCGGGCGGCGCTGCAGCGGTCGCTGATCCGCTCGCATGCCGCGGGAGCGGGTGCCGCGGTCGAGACCGAGGTGGTGCGCGCCATGATGCTGCTGCGGCTGCGCACGCTGGCCACCGGACATACCGGTGTGCGACCGGAGACAGCGCTCACCTTGGCTGCCTTGATCAATGCGGGCATTACGCCGGTGGTGCACGAGTTCGGATCGCTCGGCTGCTCCGGCGATCTCGCGCCATTGGCCGCGGTCGCGTTGGCGCTGATGGGGGAGGGCGAGGTCACGGACTCCGCTGGAAACGTGGTCATGGCGGCAGAAGCCCTGCACGCCAAGGGAATCAAGCCGGTGACCCTTGCCGAGAAGGAAGGGCTCGCGCTCACCAACGGCACCGACGGCATGCTCGGCATGCTCGCGCTCGCGATCAGTGACCTGCGCCAACTGCTAGACGTCGCCGATATCACCGCCGCCATGAGCGTGGAGGCATTGCTCGGCACCGACCGGGTCTTCGCCGATGATCTACAGGCGCTGCGCCCGCATCCGGGCCAAGCCCTCTCGGCGCGGCGCATGGCGGCCGCGCTCGCGGGATCGGAAATCGTTGCCAGCCACCGGGGTCCGGACTGCAACCGGGTGCAGGACGCGTATTCGTTGCGTTGCGCACCGCAGGTGCACGGAGCCGCCCGCGACACCCTCGCGCACGCCGAACTGGTCGCCGAGCGCGAAATGGCCTCGGCGATCGACAATCCCGTCGTGCTCGCCGATGGCAGGCTGGAATCCAACGGCAACTTCCATGGTGCTCCGGTGGCGTATGTCCTGGACTTCCTTGCCATTCCGGTCGCCGATGTCGCGAGCATGGCCGAGCGGCGCACCGACCGGATGCTGGATGTCGCACGCTCGCACGGTCTTCCGGCCTTCCTCGCGGCAGATCCGGGGGTCGATTCCGGTCACATGATCGCGCAGTACACCCAGGCTGGAGTCGTCAGTGAGCTGAAGCGCCTCGCGATGCCCGCGTCGGTGGATTCGATTCCGAGCAGCGCGATGCAGGAAGACCATGTGTCGATGGGCTGGTCGGCCGCGCGCAAACTGCGCAGGGCGGTCGACGGTCTGGCTACCGTGCTCGCCATCGAATATCTCACGGCCGCAAGGGCATTGGACTTGCGAGCACCGCTGCGTCCGGGCCCGGCAACCGCGGCGGCCCTCGCGCTGCTTCGCACGAAGGTCGACGGCCCGGGACCGGACCGGCACCTCGCCCCGGAAATCGCAGCCGCAATGGAACTTATCCGCTCCGGCGAACTGCTGGGCGCGGTCACACCCCACCTCGGCACCTCAGGAAAGTGAGCTCCCTTGACAACACCCGAAGCAACCCTGTTCCCGCATAGCGGATCAGGCTCGCGCACACGGTCATACGAGGTCACCAGCAGCTATGCGACACCGACCCGCGGGGTGGACGGGAAATTCGTCGATATGGAGGCAATCCGATGACACGGACAGTGCGCGCGGCACGTGGCACGCAACTGACGGCCAAGAACTGGCAGACCGAGGGCGCACTCCGGATGCTGCAGAACAATCTCGATCCCGAGGTTGCGGAGCGCCCCCAGGACCTGGTCGTGTACGGCGGTACCGGTAAGGCGGCGCGGAACTGGGCAAGCTTCGATGCGATCACCCGCACGCTGACCACACTCGAGGCGGATGAGACCCTGCTGGTGCAGTCGGGTAAGCCCGTCGGCGTATTCCGGACGCACGAATGGGCGCCGCGGGTGCTGATCGCCAATTCGAATCTGGTGGGGGACTGGGCGACCTGGCCCGAGTTCCGCAGACTGGAATCGCTCGGCCTCACCATGTACGGGCAGATGACCGCGGGTTCGTGGATCTATATCGGCACCCAAGGCATTCTGCAGGGCACTTACGAGACCTTCGCCGCCGTGGCGGATAAGCGTTTCGGCGGCACACTTGCCGGAACCCTCACGCTCACAGCGGGTTTGGGTGGCATGGGCGGCGCGCAGCCGCTGGCCGTCACCATGAACGGCGGTGTCGCCCTGGTCGTCGAATGCGATCCGGCGCGTGCCGAGCGGCGGGTGCACGACCGCTATCTCGACGAGATCGCCACCGATTTCGATGATGCGGTGCGGCGGGTGTCGAAGGCGCGCAAGGAGCGAAAGGCATTGTCGGTCGGGCTGATCGGCAACGCGTCCGAGGTGCTGCCGAGGCTGCTGGCGGCGGGTGTCGAGATCGATATCGTCACCGACCAGACCTCGGCGCACGACCCGCTCGCGTACCTGCCGCGTGGTGTCGCACTCGAGGACTGGGCCGATTACGCCGCGAAGAAGCCCGACGAATTCACCGATCGCTCCCGCGAATCCATGGCCGAACACGTCGATGCGATGCTCGGCTTTCTCGACCGCGGTGCCGAGGTCTTCGACTACGGCAATTCACTGCGCGGCGAGGCGAAGCTCGGTGGTTGCGAACGGGCCTTCGACTTCCCGGGATTCGTGCCCGCCTACATCCGGCCGCTGTTCTGTGAGGGCAAGGGGCCGTTCCGTTGGGCCGCGCTCTCCGGTGATCCGGCGGATATCGCCGCGACCGATCGCGCCATGCTGGAACTGTTCCCGGAGCACGAATCTCTGCGCCGGTGGATCACCATGGCTGGGGAACGCGTTGCCTACCAGGGACTTCCGTCCCGCATCTGCTGGCTCGGCTACGGTGAACGGCACCTGGCCGGACTCCGCTTCAACGAGATGGTCGCCAACGGCGAGTTGCGGGCCCCGGTGGTGATCGGCCGTGACCACCTCGACTCCGGCAGTGTCGCCTCGCCGTATCGCGAAACCGAGGCCATGGCCGATGGATCCGATGCCATTGCCGACTGGCCGCTGCTCAACGCACTGGTCAACACTGCTTCGGGCGCGAGCTGGGTGTCGATCCATCACGGTGGTGGCGTCGGCATGGGCCGGTCCATCCATGCCGGACAGGTATGTGTCGCCGACGGAACGGCGCTGGCCGGGCAGAAGATCGAGCGCGTGCTCACCAATGACCCCGGTATGGGCGTCATCCGGCATGTGGATGCCGGGTACGAGCGGGCGGGCGCGGTTGCCGAGGAGCGTGGCGTGCGAATCCCGATGCAGGAGAACAAGTGACAGCGAACGGACTGCTCGCCGAAATCGCCGATGTGGGCCGGGATACGCGGCGCGGCGGATACTCCCGACACGCCTTCGACCGTGCCGAACTGGAATTGCGTGACTGGTTCATCGAGCAGGCGGCCCGGCGCGGTCTGGATGTGACGACCGACCGCAACGGGAACATCTGGGCGTGGTGGGGCAGGCCCGGTTCCGGTGCGGTGGTCACTGGGAGTCATCTGGACTCGGTGCCCGGCGGCGGCGCGTTCGACGGCCCGCTCGGGGTGACGAGCGCACTCGCCGCGGTGGATATCTTGCGCGCCGAGGGTTTCACTCCCGCGAAACCGCTTGCGCTATTGGTGTTCGCGGAGGAGGAGGGCGGACGTTTCGGGGTGCCGTGTCTGGGATCCAGACTGCTCACCGGTGCCATCGACGCCGACCGCGCTCGCGGACTGCGGGACGCCGCCGGGATCACCTTCGCCGAGGCCGCGGCCAAAGCGGGGCAGGACCCGGAGCGCTTCGGCGCTGATCCCGAAGCGCTCGCCAGTATCGGCTGTTTCGTCGAATTGCATGTCGAACAGGGACGCGGGCTGATCGACCTGGACAGCGCGGTCGCCACCGGCAGCAGCATCATCGCGCACGGCCGCTACCGGTTCTCCTTCACCGGACAGGGCAACCACGCGGGCGCGACCCGCATGCCCGACCGCCACGATCCGATGCTGCCCGCGGCCGCCGTGATCGCGGCTGCCCGCCGGGTAGCCGCGGCCACCGACGATGCCAGAGCCACCGTCGGCAAGCTGATACCCACACCGGGCGGCACGAATGTCATTGCCTCGACGGTGGATCTGTGGCTGGATGCGCGCGTCGCCGGACACGGACGCACCGCCGCATTGGTGGAGGATATCGCCGGATTCGCACGCGAGGCGGCGGCCACCGAAGGCTGCGAGGTCAGCGTGGCCGAGGAATCCTATTCGGACGACGTCGTTTTCGACGAGACTTTGCGGGGCCGAATGGACGCGGTACTGGGCGGTGTGCCCGCCCTACCGACCGGCGCGGGGCACGATGCGGGCATTCTGGCCGCGCACGTGCCGTCCGGCATGCTCTATGTCCGCAATCCGACCGGTATCAGCCATGCACCGCAGGAATATTCGGAACCCGCGGATGTGGATTTCGGTGCGGAGAGCCTGGCTCGCGTGCTCGAGGACTTGGCGAAATGAGCGCGCAGCACTCGGTGCAGGTTCAGATGCCGGATCGGCGTGACCGGTATCCGATGTGCGAAAGTTCGGCTCAATGAGCGTCTATTGGGCCGAATATGCCTGGCTACCAGACGGATTGGCCGAGCGGGTCACGATCGATGTCGCCGGATCGACGATCGGCTCGGTGGCACGGGGAACCGCGCCGAACGGAAGCGTATTGCGCGGCTTGACCATTCCTGGTTTCGCGAACGCGCACTCACATGCCTTCCATCGCGCCTTGCGTGGACGCACCCACCGTGGCCGGGGCTCGTTCTGGACGTGGCGCGAACAGATGTACGCGGTCGCAAATCGACTGGATCCCGACTCCTATTACCGTCTCGCGCGCGGGGTGTACGCGGAGATGGTGCTCGCCGGATATACCAGCGTCGGTGAATTCCACTACCTGCATCACGCACCCGGCGGCGTGGCCTACGCCGATCCGAATGCGATGAGCGCGGCTCTGGCCGCGGCGGCACAGGACGCTGGAATACGGCTCACTCTGCTCGATACCTGTTACCTCAGTGGCGGATTCGGTCAGCAGCCCGACGAACACCAGCGTCGCTTCAGCGACGGTGATGCGGCTGCCTGGGCCGAGCGCGCGGCCGCGTTCAAACCGGAGTCGGAACTGGTGCGCACCGGTGTGGCCGCACATTCGGTGCGCGCGGTGCCCCCGCGAGCACTGGCCGTGGTCGCCCAGCAGGCCGATGGTCGGCCGGTGCACGTCCACCTGTCCGAACAACCTGCCGAGAATCATGATTGCCTTGCCGCACACGGGCTTACGCCGACCGCGCTGTTGGCGGACAACGGGTTGCTCGGGCCGGAAACGGTGGCCGTGCATGCCACACATATGAGCACCGCCGATATTCAGATGCTGGCCGCGGCAAGGTCGCGGGCGTGCTTCTGCCCGACCACCGAACGCGATCTCGGCGACGGCATCGGTCCCGCCCGCGAACTTCTCGACGCCGGAGTCCGGCTGTGCCTCGGCACCGACAGTCACGCGGTCGTGGACGGCTTCGAGGAGTGGCGTGCGCTGGAGTTGAACGAACGTCTCGCCTCCCACACGCGTGGACGATTCGAGATTGCTGAGTTGTTCGGTGCGGCAACAGATCACGCATCCATCGGCTGGCCGGAAGTGGGTCGCATCGAAGCGGGTGCGGCGGCCGATCTGGTCACCGTCGAGCTCGACTCGATCCGGACCGCGGGCACCGAACCCGCGGCCGCACTCTTCGCCGCTTCGGCCACCGATATCCGCGAGGTGCTGATCGCCGGTCGGCAGGTGGTCTCCGAAGGCCGTCACGTAGTGGTGGAAAGTCCCGAAATTATTCTCCGAGAAGAGATTCGGTCCTTGTACCCACCGTGATCGCCTGCCGCGACGACCATATCCGCACCCACAGAAGGGGCACCGTGTCGACTCTGATCACAGGAATCGGTGAGCTGACGACCAACGCACCGGACGGCCCGCTGCACGATTCCGCAGTGGTGCTCGAGGATAAGCGCTTCGCCTGGATCGGCCCGGCGAGGTCCGCACCCGCCGCCGATGATCGGGTCGATATCGGTGGCCGCGCGGCGTTGCCCGGATGGGTCGACAGCCACACCCACCTGGTCTTCGCCGGTGACCGCACCGCCGAATTCGAGGCCAGAATGGCCGGTCAGCCCTACCGTGCCGGTGGTATCGCGACAACGGTCGCCGCCACCAGAAGCGCTTCGGACGAAGAGCTTTCGACCAACCTGCGTCGCCACGTCACCGAGGCCTACCGCCAAGGCACGACATGCCTGGAGACCAAAACCGGATACGGTCTCAGCGTGCCCGACGAGGCACGCTCTGCGCGCATCGCCGCCGCCATCGCCGACGAGGTGACCTACCTCGGCGCACACCTGGTGCCGCCCGGTGCCGATGCCGAAACCTACGTGGACCTGGTCTGCGGCGATATGCTCGACGCTGTCGCACCGCACGTGCGCTGGGCCGATGTCTTCTGCGAGACAGGCGCTTTCGACGAGGATCAGTCCGATCGCGTCCTGCGCGCCGCCGCCGCGCGCGGCCTCGGTCTACGCGTACACGGCAACCAATTGGGCCCCGGCCCCGGCGTGCAACTGGCCGTCCGCCACGGCGCGGCCAGCGTGGATCACTGCACCTACCTCACCGATGTCGATATCGAGGCCCTCGCCGCCTCGGACACCGTCGCCACCGTCCTGCCCGCCTGTGACCTGTCCACCCGCCAACCCCTCGCTCCCGCCCGTGTACTGCTCGACGCGGGCGCGACCGTCGCCCTGGCCACCAATGCCAATCCGGGAAGTTCATACACCACATCGATGGCCTATTGCGTCGCAACGGCCGTACTCCAGATGGGCCTCTCGATCGCCGAAGCGGTGTACGCGGCCACTGCGGCGGGCGCGAAAGCATTGCGCCGCAACGACGTCGGGGTCATCGAGGTCGGTGCCCGAGCCGATCTTCAGGTGCTCGACGCCCCCTCGGTCACCCATATTGCCTACCGGCCGGGCGTCCCACTGACGCTGGCCGTCTGGCGTTCGGGCCAACGCATACCGATGGCCGAATGGCGGGGTGCCGCAGGATGACCCGGTGCGGCCTATGAGTTTTCGAGCGAGCGTAGCGCGGCATCCACGAGAGTCGTTGCGGTGCTGGCGCATACCTCGACGGCCGCATCGGGCTCGAGCCCGCGCACATCGATCAGCACGATGAACGCCTCCCAGCCCGCCACGAGCGCGATACTCGACACGAGATCGTCGAACGGCCGCTGGGACATGCGGTCACGCAATGGTTCGAGCGCCCATTCGATCCAACGCACCCGGCGATGCCCACGTCGTGGTGCGTCCTCCGCGGGCGGGTCGACAGTGAGCTTCACCAACCGCCGTCCCATCGGCAGCAGCTCGGTGATCTCCGCGCCCATCGCACGCACGAGTTCGGTGATACGCACGCGCGGGTCCGCGGAATGGATATTCGTCAGCGCCTCATCGGTATTCGCGCTGAGCAGGCCGATGGTGGCATCGAGCATCAACTGGTCGAGAGTGGGGAAATGCAGGTAGACGGTGCGTCTGGACACGTCCGCAGCGGCGGCGATGTCGTTGACCGAGGGCTCGACGCCGCGGTTCAGCAGCGTCATGGAGGCGTCGACGATGGCTTTGCGGGTGCGTCGGCGCTGGGCGACGCGTCCCGAAGTGAGCTGGGCGGTTTCCTCGACCTGGGTGGTCTCGCTGACCCGGGCGCGGTGCTCGGTCATTCGCTGCGTGCCCTCCGAGTGACATCTTGACAGTGTTACCTCGGCCAAAACTATACTAAGTTGCACTTATTGCACAGGAGTGCATTTAGTATCGGGAGGAACTAAATGACTATCGGGGATCTTCTGTCTGCGCTGGAGCAGGTGTTATGAGCCGCCGGGCGGCCGAGTCGCCGGGATGTGATACCCACGACATGGTGCTGGTGCACCGGGTGTTTCGGCGCGAATTCGGTTTGCTGGCAGACATTGTCGAGGCGACCTCGCCCATGGATGCCGAACAGGTAGCGCGGGTGAGCGCACATGCGCGCGAGATGCTCGCCGCCCTGCATCATCATCACAGCAATGAGGACGAGCTGGTTTGGCCGAAACTGCGGTGGGCGGAGCTGGATTCGACGCTGATCGATCTCATGCGGACCCAGCACGAAGAGGTCGATGCGCTCATGCGCCGCGTCGATTCCGAACTGTCCGAGTGGGAACATCAGGGCGGTGCGGAAACGGCGGATCTGCTGGTCGAGGGGCTGCGTCGACTACATGAGGCGCTCACCGAACATCTTCGCCTGGAGGAAGATTCGGTCCTGCCGATGGTGGCCGAGACCTTGACCGAGTCGGAGTGGGCCGAACTCGGCAAGCGCGGTATGGCGTCGTTTTCGAAGGGGCGGGCCCTGGTATTCCTCGGTCATATCGCCGAGGAGGCCGATGAGCGCGAGTGGTCGGAATTCACCGGGCGCATCCCGGCTCCCGTCCGGCTGTTGTATCGGGTGTTCGGTCGCCGTGGCTACGCGAGGGAGACCGCACTGCTGCGCCGCGATCTGCGCTCAGTCGGAAAGGTTGTCAAATAAGGGAACTCAGCGCGCCGGGAAGCGGATGATCCGATCGTCACCGGCACGGACGTCACCGCGGCCGTCCGTGTTGGAGGTGGTCAGCCACAGTGCGCCGTCCGAGGCTATCTCCACCGTGCGCAGGCGGCCCAGGTCGGTCACCTGGTCCTGCGGCGTGCCCAGTGTGCCGTCGTGCAGCGGAACCGTCCACAATCGCTCGCCGCGCAGCGCCGCCGCGTAGAGGGTGTCGCCGGAGATGGCGATGCCGGACGGCGATGCCTCCGAAGGTTTCCAAATGACTTGGGGGTCGGTGAATCCCCGATCGGCGCCGCCTTTGCCTTCGACGATCGGCCAGCCGTAGTTGCGACCGGGCTCGATCAGATTGATCTCGTCGAAGGCGTTCTGGCCGAACTCGGCCGCGAAGAGTCTGCCTGCCCGATCCCAAGCCAGACCTTGCACATTGCGGTGCCCCAGGCTGTAAACCGGCGAACCGGACATCGGATTGCCCGGTGCCGGAGCGCCATCGGGTGTCAGCCGGAGGATCTTGCCGTTGGGGCTCGCCGGATCCTGAGAACTGGCGCCCTGCCCCGCATCTCCGGTTCCGACATACAGCATGCCGTCGGGCCCGAACGCGATCCGGCCGCCATTGTGGTTCCCCGCCTTGGCAATACCGGCGAAGATGACCTCCGGTTGCCCATCGAGCCGGAACCGCACGATCCGATTGTCGTCGGCAGCGGTGAAATACGCATAGACATACTGTGTATCGGCATAATCCGCCGCGACCGCGAGCCCGAGCAGACCACCCTCGCCGCGCGCGACCACACCCGGAACCTCGTACACCTGCTCGGGCTCGGGTCCAGGCGCCACCCGCATGATTCGGCCGGTATCCCGCTCCGCGACCAGGGCACCACCATCAGGTAGGAAGACCAGTCCCCACGGCACATTGATACCGTGCACGATTTCCTCCCCGGCAGCCAGATCCGGCACACCCGATGGCGTGCTGGGGGCAGTCCTCGTGACAATGTCCGGCCCGGCGCCGGAATTGCTGCCGCACCCGGCCACCGTGCCGATCATCAGCACGGCGATCGCGATCCCGATGAACCTCCGCATGCGTATCCCTCCGATTGATCATTCGGCGGTGCTGTCTCGATCGTGCCCGCTCTTGCGTCGGCCCGCCATCCGCCACTACGTCACGGGCTACTGTCGAGGGCGGGATCCACCATGGGAGGGAAGATCAATGCAGATCGCCATCGTCGTCTATCCGGGTATGACCGCGCTCGATGTGATCGGGCCGTACGAGGTGCTGCGGATGCTGCCGGGTGCACGGCTGCGTTTCGTCTGGCACGAGCCGGGACCGATCACCACCGACAGCGGTGTGCTGTTACTCGGCGCGACGCACTCACTCGACGAGACGCCATCTCCCGATATTGTGCTCATCGGCGGCTCGGGGCCCGCGACCGCGGCCACGGCGGCCGACGAAAAGCTGCTCGCCTGGCTGCGTCAGGTGCACGA
Source organism: Nocardia pseudovaccinii (assembly GCF_050942345.1). Lineage (NCBI taxonomy): Bacteria > Bacillati > Actinomycetota > Actinomycetes > Mycobacteriales > Nocardiaceae > Nocardia > Nocardia pseudovaccinii. The sequence continues at coordinate 5,975,831 of NZ_CP192074.1, read as the reverse complement.
GACCTCGACCTGGACTACCTCGGTGTGCACCGGATCGGTGATCCTCGCCGCCGCCGGGATTCTGCAGGGCAAGCCCGCGACATCGCATTGGGCCGGTCTGCCGATGCTGAAGGCGCTCGGTGCCGAACCACGCGCCGAGGAGCGCGTCGTGCGCGACGGCAAGATCGTGACCGCCGCGGGCGTGTCCGCTGGAATCGATCTCGGCCTGTGGCTGGCCGGTGAGATCGCGGGCAAGGACCAGGCCGAGGCGATCCAGCTGATGATCGAATACGATCCCCAGCCGCCTTTCGACAGCGGCCATATGAGCAAGGCGAGTTCGGCGACGCGGCGCAAGGTGACCGGGCTCGTCGGTCGGGAGGGTGTCGATCTGCTCACCGCCGATCCGCGAACCGTGGTGCGGGAGGCGAGCGCCATCGCGAAGTTGTCCTGGGCGGCGGCCATCGAGCGAGCCCGCGCGCGTCGACGGTTCGGCAAGCGTTAGTTGCTGCCCGCGATCAGCACCGCGACAAGGGCGATCGCTCCGGGCAGCGCTTGGACGAACAGGATCCGACGGTTCGCGGTGGCCGCACCGTAGATCCCGGCGACGACAACGCATGCGGTGAAGAAGATCATCGCGGCGAATCCGACCGGGTCCGAGGCGATGATTCCCCAGATCAGACCGGCCGCCAGGAAGCCGTTGTAGAGGCCCTGGTTGGCGGCCAGAACCTTGGTCTGCTCGGCGAATTCGGCGGTGCTGCCGAAGGACGCGCGCACTCGCGGCGTGGTCCACAGGAACATCTCCATGACCAGGATGTAGATGTGCAGCAACGCCACCAGGCCGACCAGCACCTCGGCTACTATGCGCATTCGATTGATCCCTCCACGCGGATACGGCTCGTTGTCGGTCCACAGGATGGACGATCGGTATCGGAAGCGTCGGAAGGCGCGCCCGACGAAGCACTCCCATTAGTTCTTGTGCAGATTGCCGGTGACATCGCCGAGCACACCGCTGAAACCCCCGCTGAAGCTGTAGGTGATCGAACCGTCCGGTTGCAGGATGACCTTCGAGGTCGACCCTTCGTCCATACACCCGCTCGCACCGCCGCTGAGCCGTGCCACGAAGGTGAGCTGGGTGTCGGTGGCATTGGTCAGGCGTTCGGCGCGTTCGCACCGGCTGCGCGACGCCTGGCCGGTATTGGCCGAGGTGGCGATCTCCTCGCCGACTTTCCCGTCGTGAATGGTCAACTCGATATCGAAGGTGGCGAGCGCATCCCGTGCGGTGCCGGTCCACTTGCCGACGAGCGCTTCGGGTACCGCCGAGTCCGTGGCCGCTGCCGAAGTGCTCGTCGCGGCGGCCCGCGCCGTCGCGGAGGTCGTGGGAGCGACGGAGGTGACCACCGCCGAAGTGCTAGCCGTCGCGACGGAATCGGAGGACTTGTCGGTCAGCTGCGTCCCGATGAGGAATGCGCCGCCCGCGACGATGAGACCGGCCACCACGGCCGCGACGATCCATGCGGTCCGACGTGAACGACTTTTCGGCGCGGGCGGCGGGTAATAGTAGGCGGGTTGTTGCTTCGACTGGTCCTGCGCGGGCGGATACGGCGCGTACACACGGCTCGAATTGGCTTGCGGCCCAGGGGGTCCGGATTGCCATGCGGTATTTCCGGATTGCCAAGCCACCGTATCGGCCGCAGGCCGGGACAGCGTATGGGGTGGTGTGTGCGGCCCTGAATTCGCATGCGGCAACGGCCGTGAAATCGTCGCCGCCGAACGCGCCGGATCCGATCCGACGGCCTCGACCGGCCCGGATTCCAGATCGAGCAGCGCAACCGCCCGCCTGCTCACCTCTTCGAGCACCGGCGCGGGCAGCCAGCCGCCGCGTTCCGGAACCCCGAGTTCGGCAAGCTGATCGAGCAACTGCTGCGGTGTCGGGCGCGCCGCCACATCCTTGTTCAGGCACGCCGCGATGAGCGGCCGCAGCCGGTCCGGCACGGCCGTCAGCCGCGGCTCCTCGTACACCACCCGATACAGCATCTGCACGGTCTCACCGGCGCCGAACGGCCCCTGCCCGGTCGCCGCGTAGACGAGCACGCCGCCGAGTGCGAATACATCACCTTCGGGTCCCATGGTCGGTCCGACCACCTGCTCCGGACACATGAATCCCGGTGAGCCGATGACATTTCCGGTGGTCGTCAATGCGCTGTCCTCGGCGCCGCGCGCGATGCCGAAGTCGATCACCTTCGGACCGTCCACGGCCAGCAGCACATTGGACGGTTTCAGATCGCGATGCACGATCCCGGCACCGTGCACGGCGATCAATGCCTCGGCCAGACCGTGCGCGAGCACCAGCAGCGTGTTCTCGCTGAATGTGCCGAACTGCTCGACCGCATCGGTCAACGAGAATCCGGCCACATAGCCGGTCGCCAGCCACGGCGGCGTCGAATCCACATCCGCGTCTAGCACCGGCGCGGTGAACTTCCCGCCGACCCGCCGCGCCGCGGTGACCTCGCGGCGGAACCGCTCCCGAAACTCGTTGCCGATCAGATCCGGCCGGATCACCTTCACCGCGACGGTGCGGCCACCCGCGCTGCGCCCGAGGTAGACCCGGCCCATACCGCCCGCACCAAGCAGGCCGAGTAGCCGGTAGTCCCCGATCCGCGTGGGATCGTCTGTGCCGAGCGGTCGCATCGCGAACTGGGGTCCTCTCACCTGACGTCGAACACGCAAAGGCTACCCAGGCCGCGCTCGGTTGCCCTAGCCGGTGGCGGCCGGAATCGGTGTGGGAGCCGCGCGGCGCAGCTGCCGCGCCAACAAGTATGCGGCGATGGCGGCGGGAACATTCATCAGCACCCCGTAGACCGCGGGCGGCACCGCCATCTGCGAATTGTGCAGCACACTGGAGGCGACCGCGATGGCCAACGCGCCGTTGTGGATGCCGATCTCCATCGCCGAGGCGATCGCCTGATCGGTGTGCACCCGGAACAAGCGCGGCACGGTGTACCCGATGACGAAGCTCAGCGTCGACAACAGCAGGCTGAGGGTGGCGAGCTTGCCGATGTTCTCTGTCAGCGTGTCGAACTCGCGCCCCACCGCCGCCACCACGACCAGCAACAGCACCACCGCCGAGACGATCTTGACGTTCTTGCGCATCCGCTCGGCCCAATCGGTGAACCGGCGATGCACCCACATCCCCACCGCTACCGGGACCAGCACGATCGCGAACACCTGGGCGAACTTATCCGGCCGCAGCCCGATCGCGGCGTCGTCGTCCATGAACAGCGTGAATGACAGCGTGACCACCAGCGGCAGGGTGAAGACGGCGAGAATCGAATTGATCGCCGTCAGCGTGATATTCAGGGCCACATTGCCACCGGCGATATGGCTGAACAGATTCGCCGACGGGCCGCCCGGCGAGGCGACGAGCAACATCACCCCGACGGCCAGCGCACCCTCGAGCCGGAACAGGTAGACCAGACCCAGGCAGATCGCGGGCAGCACGATCATCTGGCACACCAGCGCGACCACCGCCGCCTTGGGATACCGCAGCACCCGGGCGAAATCGTCGACGGTCAAGGTCAACCCGAGCCCGAACATCACCAGCGCCAGGGCCAGCGGTAGGAACACGGCGAAAATCGTTGAACCCATTCAGATCTCCTCATCAGGACTCGGACGGATGTCGACGTTATCGACTCACCGTCCGGGCGGCGACCCCACCCGTGGGAGCCCGATCCGGCGATCGCCCGACGCGGCGATGCTCGGCCTGATGCCCGGAGCGCGATCAGGAGATAGCTGTGCGGTGGGGCCCGGTTTCAGCTGTGGGACTGAGCATGTCGAATTCGAGTTGTTGACCGCTGAGACACGGACGGGGTGGTTGTTCCGATGTTCGGCAACCTGTGGTTGTCTTCTGTTGTCGGTGGTGGGTGCTACGTTTCTGAAGAACTCAGATGACGCGTTTCATTGTGCGTTCCAACCCGATGTCCGAAGTGTCAGCGGAAGCCGATCGGGGGTTCCGGGCAGCAGGCGGCTCGAGCCGGTGATCGCCGAGGCGGTCGAGAAGAAGGGGGCGTGGCTGGTGGAGCTGACATCGCTGCTGCCGTCACCGTGGGCAAACTCGTATCACGTCGCGACCGTATTGTGCGAGGGCTTCGTTGTCGGTGATCAAGCACGATATCGAGCAGCAGGAATAGCGGTGATCGTGTCGTGTTGACCGGTCGCAGGTATCGCCTCAACCTGAGCGACGAACAGGCCGCTCGGTGTGAGGAGTTCGGGCGGGTGTGTCGAGCAGTTTGGAACACCGGACTCGAGCAGCGGCGCGCCTACCGACGTCGGGGTGCGTGGGTCAATTACCGGCAGCAAGCTGCGGAACTTGCGGAGTCGAAATCCGAGCATGAGTGGCTGAATGCTGCACCTGGGCATTGCCTGCAGCAGACCCTGGTGGACCTGGACAAAGTATGCCGTACCCATGGGACTTGGAAGGTCAGGTGGCGGTCTGCACGGCGCTGGGAGCCGTCGTTCCGGCTCCCAGAAGGCAACAAGATGCTCATCGAGCGGCTGAACCGCCGATGGGGTCGGGTGCGGTTGCCGAAACTCGGGTGGGTCACCTTCCGGATATCGCATCCGCTCGGCGGTGTCGTGCGGAGTGCGACGGTCTCGCGCGACGGCAATCACTGGTACGTGTCGTTTGTCGTCGACGACGGGAAGACCACCCCCAAGGAGCATGCGTGGCCCGATTCCGGTGTGGGTGTGGACAGGGGTGTCGTAGTTGCAGTGGCATGTTCGGACGGTTGGATGCGTGACCGCAGGTTCACCACCCGCGGTGAGATCAAGCGCTACCGGCGACTGCAGCAGAAACTCGCTCGCCAGAAGAAGGGCTCGGCCAGCCGTCGTCAAACGCTGGCAGCGATGCGCAGTATCAGTGGCAGAGAGCGAGACCGGCGCGCGGACTTCTGCGCTTGGACCGCGCACCGGCTCACGGAGCGGAATGCGCTGGTGGTGCTCGAGGATCTGCGCACCCGAAACATGACACGCAGCGCGAAAGGCACGGTGGAGCAGCCCGGCTCGAATGTGAAAGCCAAAGCCGGGTTGAACCGGAGCATCCTGGGTAAGGGGTGGCGGCAGCTCGCGACCGCCTTGAAGGGCCGTGCCCGTTATTCGGGGACAACAGTTGTTGAAGTGCCAGCCTGGTTCACGTCGCAGACGTGTTCGGCGTGCGCGGCGGTGGACCCGGGATCGCGTGAGAGCCAAGCGCGGTTTCGGTGCACCCACTGTGGCCACACAATGAACGCGGACGTGAATGCGGCACGAAACATCCTGGCCGCAGGGCTTGCGGTCACAGCCTGTGGAGACCTCGACGCTGGTCGGTCCGTGAAGCAGGAACCAGCAGGAAACCGCGAGGAATTACTGCTCCAACCCACGTACTAGCAGTTGGAATCCCCGGATCAATCCGTGGAGAGGACGTCATGCAGATCTATCGGCTCGTTTTGCTCACCTTCGGTATCGGACTCACCTGTGTGACCGGATGCGGCTCGGGCGATAACAGCGGCCGGATAACCGATTACGGACCGACCACTACGGCGGCGATTACGCCGAGTGCCGCGCCTACTGCGAAATGCGGCGTCGACCTGACCGCGCCGGTGATCGGTGCCACCATCGCCACGCTGCCCGTCGATCCGATCACCAAGGTGCCGTGGTCCACTGATCCGGCCGGATTCGAGGGCACCTTCGATCCGTGCGTCACGCTGTCGGCCGTGATCATTACGGTCGAGGGCGCGACCGGTAGTTCGCCGAATCAAGTGCTGCTGTTCCACAAGGGCGAATTCGTCGGTACCGGCACGCGGGAGAGTCTCGGGTTCACTTCGCTGGATCCGGGGCACACGACCGATGACACCGTCGGTGTGGTCTACAAGACGCCCGGCAGCTGCAATGCCTGCCCGGACGGAACGCCGACGCCGGTCCAATTCCATTGGGATGGAAAGCAAGTCCAGACGATCGGGACTCCGCCGAGATAACGTCATCGCATTATGCGATCCAGGGCGGCGTGCAGCTCGGCGGCCGGATCGCTCGGCAGGCTCGGCATGCGCCAGGCAATGATCTGATCGGGGCGCACGAGCAGTGCGCCGGTGGGGGAGAGGCCGACGGTGTCGGGCCAATCCTGGTCCAGCTCATGGATTTCCAGCGGTAGCCGGTTCTTCCATGCGGTGCCCGCCGGGCCGACCAGGAGAGCACAGGACGTTCCGATGAGGTCGAGTGTGGAGCGACCGTCGGGCAGGCGGTGATGCGGCAGTCGAGTGCCGGGTTGGCCGGTGAGATCGAGATGCGCCATGGTGTGCGTGCTGCCGTCGTCGATGAGCGCACCCACGTGGTAGCGATTGCCCAGGATCAGGGCGATCGGATCGGCGAGTGGTGTGGCGTCGGTGGCTTCGCGATTCATGGTGCGCAGGTCTGCGGTTCGGATGCTCGACTGGTCGGCGATGTACCAGCCTGCCGGTCGGCGTTCGGTGTGATAGGTGTCCAGCAATGCCGGATCGGCCTCCTCACGCAGGACGGCCGCCAACTTCCAGGCGAGGTTGTGTACGTCCTCGATGCCGGTATTCGCGCCCGCGGCGGCAAAGGGCGGCATGACATGAGCGGCGTCACCGGCCAGGAAGACGCGGCCCGCACGGTATTGCTCGGCGACGAACATCCCTGGCTCCCAAGGCAATACACTGAGCAGCTGGATGGGAATTTCGGGAACACCAATGGCCGTTCGCAATACGCTCGGCCATTCGTCAAGGGGTCGGTCGACACCTTCGGTGGTGGTGAATATCCAACGTTGTGAGCCGTCGATCGAGGCGAAAGCTCCCGGCGCATCGGCATTCTCGATCTGGCAGAGGTTGAATTCGCGGCCGCGCACCAGCTCGGCCAGCTCGGCGCGGAAGTAGACATTGACGGCTCGGCCGAGCGTGCCACGACCATCGCGCGGAATACCGAGCCGCTCGCGGATCGGACTCGAGGCGCCGTCGGCGGCAATCAGATAGTCCGCGCACAACCGCTCGACCGTGCCGTCGGCGGCACGACTCGTGGCGGTGACGCCCTGGGGCTCGTCGACGAAGTCCGTGAGCTCGACGCCGAACCGCACATCGCAGCCGCGTGCCATGGCGATGCGCCGCAGCACCGGCTCCAGCAGATCCTGGGCACACAGGCAGGCGGTGGCCGGGGTGACGGTCGACCAGTCCGGCACCCCACCGGGCAGCGTGAAGGGAATCCGTTCGGCCTGCGCGAGCGTCGGACCGGCCGCGAAGTGCTGGTGCGCCGCGAGGTCGCGAGCCGCATCCAGCACCTCCTCGGCAATGCCGATCTGGCCGAACAGTTCCATGGTCCGGATATTGATGCGCCGGGCCTTGGGCTGCGGCGAGGTGGTCGGCCTGCGTTCGACCAGCACCGTTGCCACGCCCTGGCGGTGCAGGAACAGCGCGGCCGACAGTCCGACCAATCCGCCGCCGACGATGAGAACACGAGGTTCGTGTACGTTGTACATCATGTGTACTTTGTACACGAATGGTTGAATGCCCGGCAAGGAGGTGGAAATGAGTGAGAATCCGTCGCCGCCCGGACCGTTGATCTGGTCGCTACCCGAACCGCCGGGCCGACCGACTACGACGCTGAGCCGGGCGAGCATCCTGCGTGCTGCGCTGACCGTGGCCGATGCCGAGGGCGCGCGGGCGCTGACCATGCGGCGGATCGCCACGGCGGTCGGTGCGTCCACGCCGATGTCGCTGTATCGCTATGTCGGCAGCAAGGACGGGCTGGTCGACCTGATGATCGACGCCGTTTACGGCGAGATTCCGCTACCCACAACACCTTCGGGCCATTGGCGCGCCGCGCTCGAAGAGCTTTCGCTGGCTACCTGGTCAGTGATCCAGCGCCACCTCTGGTTCGGTGAACTCGTGCACACGCGCCCGCCCCTCGGACCGAATGCGCTGCGCTACTTCGACTTCCGCTTCGCTCTCATGGAGTCCCTCGATATCGCCGCCGACGATATGACGTTGATCACCGCCGCCGTCGACGGTCATCTCATCGGCGCCGCACTGCAACTCGCAGAGGAGAACCGCATGCGGGCCCGTTCCGGACTGCGCACCGACGACGAGTTGGCCGCCGCCGCGCAACCGATGCTGGCGCCGATCCTCGCCGACGGTCGCTATCCGGCCTTCGCCCGCTGGCTCGCCGCGCGCACCACCACTGGCGGCGTAGACCCCGTCGAGTGGACGCTGACCAGCCTGCTCGACGGCATCACGGATCGCCTCGAACTGCCGAAATAGATGACCTTGCCGCCCGGGCGTTCGAAGTGGTGGCGTGTCCTCGTGGGGCTGAGCGCGGATCGGTCGTTCGACGTAGATCGGTCACGGTTCGGTCACACAGTGTCGTGGGTCCAGCGAGTCTGCGGGGAAATTCGACGAACCGAACGCACCGTACCTAGCGGAATATTCGCCAATAGGTTGCTATGGTCGTCGCGCGTCGAATCGGGCGATCTTATCTGCATGCTGCGTACCAGTCGAGAGGGGATCACGAGTTGTCGGGGCATGGAGTGGCACCTGCGCTTATGCGTTTGATTCGACTGGCGGCCGTGGTCGCGGCCGTGGTGGCACTGGCTTCGAGTGGCGGCGGCTCCGCGACTGCCGAGCAAAGCATCGACAACACCCTCGGCGAGCGATGGACCGCTATGCACGACGGCCCGCAGCAGTATCCCGATGTCCATATCGACTGGGACGTCCCGATTCGCATGAGCGACGGGGTCGTACTCAAGGCCAATGTGTATCGGCCCGTCGATGCGGCGAACAAGGTGGTCGGCCAGCCGTTGCCGACGATCGTGAATCTCACGCCGTACACCAAACTCATGAGCAATCTGGTCGATTCGGCGTTCGCCGCGCCCGGACTGCGGCCGTTCACCATGGATATGGTCCGGCGGCTCAACCTGTCCGGCACACCGATCAGCGGATTCGGCGACCTGATGCAAGCATTGGACGGCGGCATGATCCAGACCGTGCTCGGCATCGACCGCAATCTCATCCGCAGCGGGTACACGCTGGTCGTCACGGACGTCCGCGGCACCGGCTTCTCCCAGGGCAACTGGAACACGCTCGGCAAGCGTGAACAATTGGACACCCGCGAGGTGATCGATTGGGCGGCGAAGCAGCCGTGGTCCAACGGCACCGTCGGTATGAGCGGCGGCTCCTATGCGGGCATCAATCAACTGCGTGCGGCCGAAAACGCCCCTGCCGCACTGAAAGCCATCTTCCCGGTGGAGGCGGGTAGCGATCTGATGCGCGATGTCGTCGCGCCGGGCGGCGGTATCGGCACGACCTTCCTGCCACTGTGGTTGAACAATGTGAACCAGACGAAGTTGATTCCCGACGTGCAGTCCATGCTCAACGGCACCTTCGACTGGAAATGGCTCCAGGCCAGGATGGCCGATCCGGCAACCAATTCCGACCTGCTGGCCCAGGCGCTGCTGACCCCGTCGCTGGACCGGGTACCGACGACACTGGCCGCCGCACTCGACGACGACAGTGAATTCCGGCAGGGGATTCTCGGACATCCCGACCGAATCACGGTGCCCACCTTCATGTATGGCGGCTGGCACGACATCTTCGCCAATAGCGCGGCCAAGCTCTACAACGTGATCCCACTGCCGCAGGCGAAGAAGCAGTTGCTGATCGGCGATACCTATCATGCGAATCCGGGTGCCGGTACCGGTGCGGCCGGCGCGCCGCCGCGGCTGGATGTGCTGCAGCGGGTGTGGTTCGACAAGTGGCTCAAGGGCATCGATAACGGCATCGGCGACTTCGGGCCGATCACGCTGTGGGAGCAGGGCTCGGGCTGGAAGACCTTGGGGCAGTTCCCGGAATCCGGTGTCACGCATCGCCGTGTCTACCTGTCCTCGGTGTCGAGCGATACCGCCGAGCATTCGGTACACGACGGCTCGCTGTCCTCGACGAAGCCGAAGGAGCGCATCGCGCTGCAGGTGTCACCGGGGGTGACCATGGCGTGCTCACGCGATGCCGCGCAGGGCTCCGCCGGTCTAGCCGCGCCATTCGATATCTGCGCCAAGGACTCTCGCGTCGCCGAGGGCAACGGGCTGACCTTCACCAGTGCGGAGATACGTGAGCCGACGGTGATCTCCGGACCGATCAATGTGCACCTCAATGCGGTTCACGATGCGACGGACGGCTATTGGGACGTCACCGTCAACGATGTCTCGCCCGACGGCACGTCGACCGTGTTGACCACCGGCCAGCTCACCGCGTCACTGCGCGCGGTGGACGAGGCACGGAGTATGCGCTCGGCGAGCGGCGATTACACCGCGCCATACAACCCGATCACCCTGGAGAGCATGCTGCCCGTCGTGCCAGGAAAGCCGATGACGCTGGATATCGCGGTCATCCCGACGCAGGCCGTCTTGTTGCCCGGCCACCGGCTGCGGGTGGATGTGTTCGCCGGAAACGTGCCGAAGGCCTTGGCTTTTCGGCCGATGCTCAACGCCACTGAACTCAAGACGCAATACCTGCAGCTCGATCCGGATGCACCCAGCTTCGTCAATCTGCCAACGGACCGGCCCATCGCCTGAAATGTGTCGAAAAGCTTGACGTAGGCGGGTTGCGCAAGTTATTCTATAAACGGGAAGCAATTCAGCGTGGGTTTGACGTGGCCCAAAAACATTGACTTCTATTCTGATTCCGCACTCGACATTCAGTGAGTGCGAGTGTAATTTTGGACGTTGCGCTGGTTGCCTCCTGTCCACCTCACGAACCAATCGTTGTAAACATCATCCGCTGTGGTGATGTTTCCTTCGTGGTGCGCGAGTTTCGTTCGGGTGCGTGGCCGGGGCGGAATTCGTCAGTAGACAAGCGATGTTCGCGCATTGCGTGAGGGGAAGGACGCACCTTGTCAGAATCGAGCCGGACGGTCGGTGCACCGAAGCGGATTTCCTTCGCCAGGATACGGGAGCCACTGGAGGTCCCCGGCCTGCTCGACGTGCAGACCGATTCGTTCGCCTGGCTGATCGGCGGCCCGGAGTGGGAAGCCCGCGCCGCCGAGCTCGGCGTGGGTAGTTCGACAGGCGGACTGCAGGAGGTGCTCGAGGAGCTTTCGCCGATCGAGGACTTCTCCGGGTCGATGTCCCTTTCTTTCTCTGATCCTCGTTTCGAGGAGGTCAAGGCCTCCATCGACGAGTGCAAAGACAAGGACATGACCTACGCGGCGCCGTTGTTCGTGACCGCCGAGTTCATCAACAACAACACCGGTGAGATCAAGAGCCAGACGGTCTTCATGGGTGATTTCCCGATGATGACCGATAAGGGCACGTTCATCATCAACGGCACCGAGCGCGTGGTTGTTTCGCAGCTGGTGCGTTCGCCGGGTGTTTATTTCGATCACAGCGTCGACAAGGGTACGGAGAAGGATCTGCACGGGGTGCGGGTCATTCCGTCGCGTGGCGCTTGGCTGGAGTTGGATGTCGACAAGCGCGACACCGTCGGTGTGCGCATCGACCGCAAGCGCCGCCAACCCGTGACGGTCTTCCTCAAGGCGCTCGGCTGGAGTTCCGAGCAGATCACGCAGCGTTTCGGCTTTTCCGAGGTCATGATGTCGACCCTGGAGAAGGACCATACGGTCGGCACCGACGACGCCTTGCTCGATATCTATCGCAAGCTGCGTCCGGGTGAGCCGCCGACCAAGGAGTCCGCGCAAGCGCTCCTGGAGAACCTGTTCTTCAAGGAGAAGCGCTACGACCTGGCGCGCGTGGGTCGCTACAAAATGAACAAGAAGCTCGGCATCAGCACCACCACGGACCAGGTGCTGAACGAGGAGGATCTCATCGCGATCATCGAATACCTGGTCCGGCTGCACGCGGGCGAACGGACTATGACGGCGCCCGGTGGCGTCGAGGTTCGGGTCGAGGTCGATGACATCGACCATTTCGGCAACCGTCGCCTGCGCAGGGTCGGCGAGCTGATCCAGAACCAGATCCGGGTCGGCATGTCGCGGATGGAGCGGGTGGTCCGCGAGCGGATGACCACCCAGGACGTCGAAGCCATCACCCCGCAGACGCTGATCAATATCCGTCCGGTCACCGCGTCGATCAGGGAGTTCTTCGGGACTTCGCAGCTGTCGGTGTTCATGGACCAGAACAACCCGCTGTCGGGTCTGACCAATAAGCGCCGGCTCTCGGCGCTGGGCCCGGGTGGTCTGTCCCGGGAACGCGCCAGCCTCGAACTGCGCGATGTGCACCACAGTCACTATGGCCGGATGTGCCCGATCGAGACCCCGGAAGGCCCGAATATCGGCCTGATCGGCTACCTGTCGGTGTACGCGCGGGTCAATCCGTTCGGCTTCATCGAGACGCCGTACCGCAAGGTGGTCGACGGCAGGGTGACCGATGACGTCGAATACCTCACCGCGGACGAAGAGGAACGGTATGTGCGTGCGCAGGCCAATTCGCTGACCGACGCGGACGGATACCTGGTGGAGGACAAGATCCTGGCCCGGCGCCTCGGCGAGGAGGTCGAATCGGTTCCCGCCGACGAGGTCGACTACATGGATGTCTCACCGCGCCAGATGGTTTCGGTCGCGACCGCGATGATTCCGTTCCTCGAGCACGACGATGCCAACCGTGCCCTCATGGGTGCGAACATGCAGCGCCAGGCCGTGCCGCTGATCCGTTCCGAATCCCCGATTGTCGGTACCGGTATGGAGTTTCGTGCCGCACTCGATTCGGGCGATGTGGTCGTCAACACGAAAGCCGGTGTGGTGGAGGAGGTTTCGGGCGACTTCATCACCGTGATGGCCGACGACGGCACCCGCAAGAGCTACCGGTTACGCAAGTTCGCCCGCTCGAACCAAGGCAATTGCGTCAATCAGCGCCCGATCGTGGACGAGGGCCAGCGCGTCGAGTCCGGTCAGGTGCTCGCCGATGGCCCGTGCACCGAGAACGGTGAGATGGCGCTCGGCAAGAACCTGCTGGTGGCGATCATGCCGTGGGAAGGCCACAACTACGAGGACGCGATCATCCTGTCGCAGCGCATCGTCGAACAGGACGTGCTCACCTCGATCCACATCGAGGAGCACGAAGTCGATGCCCGCGACACCAAGCTCGGTGCCGAGGAGATCACCCGCGATATCCCGAACGTCTCCGACGAAGTGCTCGCCGATCTCGACGAACGCGGCATCATCCGTGTCGGTGCGGAGGTGCGTCACGGTGACATCCTGGTCGGCAAGGTCACTCCAAAGGGTGAGACCGAGCTGACCCCGGAGGAACGATTGCTGCGCGCGATCTTCGGTGAGAAGGCGCGCGAAGTGCGCGACACCTCGATGAAGGTGCCGCATGGTCAATCGGGCAAAGTTATCGGTATTCGGGTGTTTTCGCGCGAGGACGACGACGATCTGCCGCCCGGTGTCAATGAACTGGTGCGCGTCTATGTCGCGCAGCAGCGCAAGATCCAGGACGGCGACAAGCTGGCCGGACGTCACGGCAACAAGGGTGTCATCGGCAAGATCCTCCCTACCGAGGACATGCCGTTCCTGCCTGATGGCACTCCGGTGGACATCATCCTGAACAGTCACGGTGTGCCGCGTCGTATGAACATCGGCCAGATCTTGGAGACCCACCTCGGGTGGATCGGCAAGGCGGGCTGGGAGATTCAGGGCACACCCGACTGGGCGATTTCGCTGCCCGAGGACATGCGGGCCGCGCCTGCCGACAGCAATCTCGCCACGCCGGTCTTCGACGGGGCACGTGAGGAAGAGCTCAGCGGGCTGCTCGGCTGCACACTGCCCAACCGCGACGGTGAGGTGATGGTCGGTGCGGATGGTAAAGCGACATTGTTCGACGGACGTTCCGGTGAGCCGTTCCCGTATCCGGTCGCGGTCGGCTACATGTACATCCTGAAGCTGCACCACCTGGTCGACGACAAGATCCACGCCCGTTCGACCGGTCCGTACTCGATGATCACCCAGCAGCCGCTCGGAGGTAAGGCGCAGTTCGGTGGTCAGCGCTTCGGTGAGATGGAGTGCTGGGCCATGCAGGCCTACGGCGCCGCTTACACGCTGCAGGAGTTGCTCACCATCAAATCCGACGATATCGCGGGCCGGGTCAAGGTGTACGAGGCGATCGTCAAGGGCGACAACATTCCGGAGCCGGGCATTCCGGAGTCGTTCAAGGTGCTCCTGAAGGAGCTCCAGTCGCTGTGCCTCAACGTCGAGGTGCTGTCCTCCGACGGCGCCGCCATCGAAATGGGCGGCACCGACGAGGACGATATCGATCGGACGGCGGCGAATCTGGGAATCAACCTGTCCCGCAATGAATCCGCCACCGTGGACGATCTACAGCTGTGACATCACCTGGGCCGCAATGAGTTCCAGGTGTGCCAGATCGTCGAGGTCGAGGATCTGGAGATAGAGACGGGTAGCGCCGATTTCGGCGTAGCGGGCGATCTTGTCGACAACCTCGGCGGGGGAGCCCGCGAGCCCGTTGGTCTTCAGTTCCTCGACCTCACGGCCGATGGCGGCCGCCCGGCGCGTCACCTCGGCATCGGAGGCCCCGACACAAGCCACCAGGGCATTGGAGTAGACCAGATCGTCGGGGCGGCGGCCGCGAGCCTCGGCGGCGGCGCGCACGCGGTCGAACTGACGGGCGCTGTCCTCGGGCGAGGCGAAGGGCATATTGAATTCGGCGGCGTAGGTGGCGGCCAGGCGTGGGGTGCGTGTCGCACCGTGCCCGCCGATCAGCAGCGGCACCGGATCCTGCACCGGCTTCGGCAGGGCAGGGGAATCTGTGATCGCGTAATGCGCACCTTCGAAGGTGAACTTATCGCCGACCTTGGTCGCCCACAGGCCGGTGATGATCGCAAGCTGCTCCTCGAACCTGGTGAACTTGTCCGGCGGGAAAGGGATGCCGTAGGCGGCATGTTCCTCGGCGAACCATCCGCTGCCGAGTCCGAATTCGACTCGGCCGCCGGACATTTGATCCACCTGGGCGACCTGGATGGCCAGCGGTCCGGGTAGCCGGAAGGTGGCGGCCGTCACCAGGGTGCCGAGCCGGATGCGCTTGGTCTCCCTGGCCAGCCCCGCCAGAGTGATCCAGGCGTCGGTCGGGCCGGGCCGGCCGTCGATGCCACCCATGGCCAGATAGTGGTCGGAGCGGAAGAACGCGTCGAAACCCAGATCCTCGCTGGCTTTTGCGACGGTGAGCAGTGTGTCGTAGCTGGCGCCCTGCTGCGGTTCGGTGAAGATGCGTAGATCCATGCCGACCATGGTGCCCGAGATTGATCTTGTCGGTCGGGTCTGATTCGCCGCCGCTTATCATTGGCCAGTCACACACGGAGGGGATCTCGAGTACGTCGAGTACCGCCTACCTCACAATCCCCTCTGGTCGGTATCGGCTCGCGGCCATGGGGACCCGGCTGGGCGCGCGGCTCATCGATATCGTGATCATCGGCATACCGATCGGTATTGTTGCCGCGGCCGTGGTCGCGAGCACGAACTCGTCGAACGAATTCCCCGCCGAGACCGATTCCGGATTCGCCATGGGGACCGCGCTGCTGGTCGCTGCACTCGGCTTGCTCGCAAGCATCGCTTATGACGTCGGCTTGACCGCGACCCAGGGCGCGACCTTCGGGAAGAAGGCATTCGGCATTCGCGTCGTGCGGATCGACACGGCCGACGCGCCGGGCGAGGGTATCGGCTTTGCGGCGGCCTTGATCCGCTGGGCGACTCTCGTGCTTCCGAGCGGCCTATGTGTTATCTGGGGTGTGCTCTGTGCGGTGTCGCCGTATTTCGATCATGCGCCCGGGAGGGTTGGCATGACAAAGTTGCCGGAACTTTCGTGCTCGCGTACCGGGGCTACCGATAGGGTCGGCGTGGTGAGTGCAGGCATGACATATCGGCCGGTTGTCGTCGTGATGGGAGTATCCGGATGCGGAAAGTCCACGGTCGGTGCACTGCTTGCCGAGACACTGCAGGTCGAATATGCCGAGGGTGACGATTTCCATCCGGCTTCGAATATCGAGAAGATGGCGGCCGGTGTGCCGCTGACGGATGCGGATCGCGCGCCGTGGCTCGATATCGTGGCGGCGTGGCTGGGGGAGCGGCGTGAGCGCGGCGGGGTGGTCAGCTGCTCGGCGCTCAAGCGCGGCTATCGCGATCGATTGCGTGCGGCCGCACCCGAGGCGTTCTTCGTCCATCTGTCCGCATCGCGCGCGGAACTGGCCCGCCGAATGGAGACGCGCCGTGGCCATTTCATGCCCGCGACGTTGCTCGACTCACAGCTCGCCGCCTTGCAGCCATTGGCCCCGGATGAATTCGGCATCACCGTGGACGCGACCGCGGATCCCGTCGAACTGGTTCGCGAGGCGGTAACCGCCTGGGAGTCGAGCTGACTCAGGTGTTCGTGCGTCGCCGCACGACCCGGGTCGCCAGCCAGGCCACGCCGAGTACGAGCAGTGGGGTGAGCAGCAGCAGCGGGACCGTCGCGGCACCCGCGAGCGGATGCAGCCAGCCCGCGACGGTATCGCATATCGCGTCGATCAGGGCGCGAGCCAACTCTGCCACTGGCGAGTGCTCGTCCGGTCCGGTGCTGGCGTGGTCCGGCCATCGATTCACGGCCAATACCCTACGACATCGGATCGGTAGATCCGGTAGATCCACGGCCGGACACTCAGCAACCTCACAGCTGCGAATCTGGCATCGTGGAGGTGTGACAAATCGCCCGCTACCGGTTCGGAGCATCGCGGTGCTGACCGCGATGGTCTTCGCCATTACCGGCAGCGTGCTCGGGCGCGACGGCATCACCGCGATAGATCAGCCGGGGACCGATTGGGTGATCCAGCGCCGTGCCGGGCTGGTCACGCCGGTTGCGATCGGGGTCAGCGACCTGGGCGGCACACTGGCGATGACGGCACTGGCGGTGGTCCTGTGTCTAGTGCTGGTTTGGCGTCGGCGGTGGCCGGAGGCGGTGCTGGCCGGTGTCGCGACCGCGGGCGCGGGCGTGCTCGTCGTGGTCGGCAAACATCTGGTCGGCCGTAGTCGCCCGCCCGAGGCGGATCGTCTGGTCACCGAGACCAATCAGGCATTTCCGTCCGGACACAGTCTCGGATCGATTGTGGTGATCGGACTCCTTGCCGCAGTGGTGCTTTCGCGCCTGCACCGCCCGGCCGCTCGCCGCATCGCGGTGACCGTCGCGGCCGTATTCGTTGTGGCCGTTGGTCTTTCCCGCTGGTATCTGGGCGTGCACTGGCCGACCGATGTGCTCGGCGGCTGGTGTATCGGCGCGCTGTGGCTCGCGCAGTGTCTGGCGGCGTACCGGGCCTATCTGGTCGGCAGGGCCGGTGTGGTGCACTCTGCGCCGGAGACATTGGGAATACAGACACCCGCGGCCTCGGACAGCAGCAGCGCCCCGCCGACCAGCGCGGCCACCGCGATCGCACCGAAGACGAACACCCACAGCAGCGCGGGAATGTGAGTGAGCCGCGCGAGCTGATCGGCATCGGAATCCGCGCCCTGCGGCATATTCCAGCGGCGGACCCGTCCGCGCTGCAATTCGATCACCGGCCGGGTGCCCGCGAGCAGTAGGAACCACGCGCCGAGATATGCGAAACCGGCCTGGACCGTATCCGTTCCGAACCAGGACACCGCGAAGATGATGGCGCCCAAACCGAATACCGTCAGCAATCCGTAGACGTTGCGGACCTTGATCAGGACGGCGGCGAGCAACGCGATCGCGGTCCAGAGCATGAGGGTGATCCGGTTGGCGCCGAGCAGTGCGGCGAAGCCGAGACCGAGCAGCGGTGGCGAGGGATAGCCCGCCATCGCGGTCATGATCATGCCGAAGCCGTAGGGCTTTCCGCTCGATACGGTCAGGCCGGAGGTGTCGGAGTGCAGTGTGATGCTGTTGAGCCTGCGGCCGGTGAGCAGTGCGGTGAGTGCATGGCCGCCCTCGTGCGCGATGGTGACCACATTGCGGGTGATCCGCCACAGCGGGCTGTATCCGACCAGAATCAGGGCCGCGACTGCTGTCGCGATGACCAGCCACCACGGTGGCGCGGCCTGGGTTGTGGTGAGCCGGTCCGCGATGGAGGCGCCGCGCTCGACGAATTCCGCTGTTTGCACCGCCGCACCTTATCCGGCCGCGGCGAGCTTCGCTGAGTCGTCGCGAGCCGGTCAGGTGGTGACGAACTCGCCGAGATCCGCCGACCTGCGGGCGGCGTCGAGCAATCGCAAGGTGGTGACGGCGTCGCGTGGGTCGACCGGAACGGGTGCGCCGTCGAGGAGTGCGGCGGCCATGGCCTCGTAGAACGCGGGGTAGTCACCCGCCAGCGTGGGGACGGTTTCGACGTCGGGTTCCGCGCCCACGGTGCCCCACCCCCCGGGTTCGACTGTGCCCCAAGGACCGTTACCGGGGCGATGGCCCGACCGCAATGCGTTCTCCTGCGGATCCAATCCGTAAGTGAGGTAACCGGCCTCGGAACCGAGCACCCTGAATCGGGGTCCCAGCTGCGGAGTTACCGCGCTCATCCAGAGGTGCGATCGCACACCCGAGGTGTGGGTGAGTGCGACGAAGGCGTCGTCATCGGTCTGGATATTCGGGCGTCGCCGATCCAGTTCGCCGTACACCGAGCGCACCGGACCGAACAGTGTCACCGCCTGATCGATCAGATGACTGCCGAGGTCGAACAGCAGTCCGGCGCCGTCGTCGGCGGAACCGACTTCGCGCCAGCCGCCTTTCGGCACCGGACGCCACCGCTCGAACCGGGACTCGAAACGGCGTACTTCGCCGAGCCGCCCGTCCTCGATCAGCTGCCGCACCGTCAGGAAGTCGCCGTCCCAGCGCCGGTTCTGGAATATCGATAGCGCCAGACCGGCTTGCTCGGCCCGCGCGATCAGATCCTCGCCCTCGGCCACGTTCACCGCGAACGGCTTGTCGACGACCACCGGCAGCCCGGCGTCCAGCGCCTGCCGAGCCAGCGGCGCATGCGTTCGATTCGGCGTCGCGATAACCACCAGATCGATGCCCCCGGCATCGGCGAACAGTTCATCCGCGCTCGCCAACACCCGCACCCCGGGATGCTCGCGTCGCGCCTGCCCAGCGCGCTCGGATGACCCCGTAACCACCGCCGCCACCCGCATCCGCGGCTGCGCGGCGATCAGCGGCGCATGGAACACCGACCCGGCCAATCCGTACCCGACGATGGCGACCTGCAGGCTCATCGTTCCGACGCTACCGTGACTCTCTCTGGCCGCGCCGGTCCGGCTGAAAGCACCATCAGCGGCTGAGATCGCTCTGGGACTACGATCGCACGCTTACGGATGTTCCTGGGTGTCACGGTAGCCGCGACGACCGAACTGTCGACGACGCATGCCCTCGAGCATTTCGAGGCGTTCGTCGAGATCGACATCCGACGGTGGCTGGATGCCGAGATCCTCTCGAAGGGCGCGGCGCAGCAGGCGGACGGCAAATCCTAGTGTGTCGTCAAGATAATGATCGAGTGCCGCAACTTGTTCCGTTTCGTTCGTTTCGATGTCGAGGGCAGCCTGGTGGCCCTCCTCGATGCACCGATTGACTTCGGACGCGATATCCAGGGCGCGATCCGACAGCACCATCTGCGCGCGTGCATAGCTGTCGCGCAAGGCTTCCCACGCTGTCGCGAACTTCTCCGGCGCTGCGTTCGCGCTGTCCTTCTCGGCAAGGTAGCGGCGGGCGGTGGTGCGGAAGTAGTGGGCCGAGGCGTTGAGCGCCGCGTAGGCCGCGCGCTTCTCGTCGATGGTCTCCTTGTGTGCGAGCGCCAGACGCTCCTCCGCGCGATGGTCGCGCTGCAGCTGGGCATCGATTCGTTTGCCGCGGATTGCATAGAACTGCGTCACGATGCCACCGCCGAGTGTTCCCACGACGGATATCGCCGCAACCGACACATTGGTCCAATCCAGGCTCACGCCAAGGATTTTGCCCCATCGAACAACCATAGTCGCATCTACAGTCCGTCGACCGCCGTCACACTTCCTGTGCACCGGGGTTCCGGCTGCCGTGGCACTTTCGAATCCTTGACTTGTTGTTGCGACAACAGATACTGTTGTCGCAACAACAAGTAATGTGAACCTGGGAGTGTTCCGATGTACGTGATCCATGAAGAAGCCGTTATTTCCGGAGAGATCGAGGAGATCTGGCGGGCCGCTACCGACGTGGCCAACTGGTCGTCCTGGGATCCGCACGAGGAGAAGGCGCGGATCGATGGGCCGTTCGCGCCGGGAACCACGGGCTGGGTGAAACCCAAAGGCGCACCGGCTGGTCCGTTCACCATCACCGCCGTTGATTCCGGACGTTCGTGGACAAGTGAGGCCGGGATTCCGTTCGGCAAGATCCGCGGTCACTACACCTACGAACCGCTCGACGACGGAACCGTGCGCGTAGCGAAGCGAATGGAGGTGCACGGCCCGTTCCGGCCGATCTTCCGGCTGATCTGGGAGCGCGGCATTCGCACCGATATGCAGCTGACCATCGCGGCGCTGGAACTCGAGGCGCGACGACTCGGGGGCGAACATGGCTGAACCACAAGGCCCACTGATGAGTCCGGGCTTCTGGCTGCATCACGCCGCCCTGGAATGGCGTGCCACCGTCGAACGTAACCTGCGCCCCCTCGGCCTCACCCTCACCCAATTCAACCTGCTCGCCTCGGCCGGTTGGCTCGGCAGGCAGGGTGAACCGCCGACCCAACAGCAGGTAGTCGACATGGCAGGCGCCGACCGCATGATGGGCTCCCGCGTAATCCGCGTCCTGGAAGACCGCACTCTCCTCACCCGCCGCCCCGACCCCGACGATGCCCGAATCCTCCGCATCGCAGTCACCTCGGAAGGCCGCACCCTGGCCCGCCGCGCCATCCGCATAGTCGTAGACACCGATGAACAATTCTTCGGCCCTGACAGCGAAACCCTCCGCGATCGCCTCAAATCGATTGCCGCGCAACGTATTGGGATATGACGACAGCCAGCCGTCGACTCTGTATTGTTCGGCCGATTCCGAGGGCGGCATGGCCTTGGCGCGGTCGAGAAACGGGTGCGGTTCGTGGGCGCAGCCGACCGGCAACGAAATTCGCTCCTGGAACTCGGCATCGGATAGTCCAGGCAGTCCTGCTCTCGATTCGCCCGCACCAGACCGCCTTTGCCCTTGGATTGCTGATACTCCCGGCGCAGTGTGGGATCGGCCCGGATTTCCGCCCATTCGGTGACCGAATCGCCGGTGCGATGCTTGGCTTCCCGATACATTCGCAGCAGCACGCCGCGGGTAGGGATAGCGGACTCGGATCGGCGAATAGGAGTAGCAGGGGAAAGCGGCACCGCGCGGGCAACCGTGTGGCTCGTATTCGGGCCGGTCCGCGCCGACCGAGGGATGATCGATCGCCTGGGTCAACGACAGCGCATCCGGTTCGGTCATAGATCCCGCCACCCGCCTTCGGACGGTGTGCACGACTATCCGGCTCCCTCGAAACCCAATCGCGCCGATTCCGCAGTCGCCTCGCCGAAATCGCTTGCTATCGAGTTGCTTGACCAAGATCGTATTTCGAGATGTGATATCCGGGTGGCACAGCGATGGTGGCAGGATCTACCGCCGGTGGCGGGGTCATTCGTCATGGCGACCGGAATCGTGTCCGTGGGATTGCATCTCACCGGATTCGAAGTCGTGTCGTGGCTGATATTCGCACTCGCGGCGGCGGTCTGGCTGCTGCTCGCGATAGATTTCGGCACGCGACTGCTGTGGCATCGTTCGCAATGGGAGGCCGAGGCGGATACCCCGCCCGCATTGACCGGGGTCGCGGCGACAACGGTACTCGGGACGCGATTAGCACTGTCGGGCTGGCAGATTGTGGCTTGCGCATTATTGGTGCTGGCCGCGGCGATCTGGCCCGGACTATTGGTCGCGGTGCTGCGGCATTGGAATCGGCGGATGGCGGGCAGGGCATTCCTGGTGTGTGTTTCTACCCAGGGCCTCGCGGTGCTGGCGGGGACATTGGCGCGGGCCGATGTCGGTGATTGGCTCGCCTGGGTGGCGTTGGCGTTGTTCTGTATCGGTGTGCTGCTATATCTCGCGGCCTTCGCTCATTTCGATATTCGGCAGGTGTGGATCGGTGCGGGCGATCAATGGGTCGCCACCGGTGCGCTGGCGATTTCGACGCTGGCTGCCGCCGAACTCGTTGGCGCACACCAGTGGACCGGCGCCGCGCATCGGCTGCTCGAGGTGGTCGTGCTGATCGTCCTGGGCCTCAACCTGGTCGGCTACACGATCCTGATGGTCGCCGAGGTGATCCGCCCGCGACCCGAGTACGACATCCGGCGCTGGGCCACGGTTTTCCCGCTCGGTATGACCGCGGTCGCGACGCTGACCACCAGTACGGCCACCGACCTGCCTGCACTACGCGCGCTCGGCGACCTGCTGCTTCTGGTTGCGGTGGGCGCATGGGCGCTCACCTTCGCCGTATTGCTCGCGGACCGAACGACATTCGAATCCGATCGGTCCGCGTAATCGGCGTCAGATTCGCTGGGCCTCCAGCACCCATATCGGCAGCAGGAGCGCTCCGGTCTCATCGGTTTCGAGCTCGACGCCTCGCTCGGCCAACATCTCGCGCACCTGTTGCGGCGGCATGATCGTCACCATCCGGTCGATGCGCAACGTATTCAGCGACCAATCCGGAGCCGCGAACGCGGCGCGCAACTCTTCCTCGCCGATCTGAAACGGCGCATACGCTTCGCTGTGTCCCCTATCGGCAAAACAGAATTGGATCAGCCGACCACCCGGACGCATAACCCGATGCAGTGCGGCGACATGAGCACGACGCTGCTCCGCGGCGAGACAATGGAACAGCGCACTGCTGACCACCGTGTCGAACCGATCGTCATAGCCGTCGAGTTCGGTGGCGTCGGCAACCGAGAAGGCCACCGCCACGCCGCGCGCGGCCGCGCGGGTGCGCGCCTCCCCGATCGCGGTGGGTGCGGCATCCAATCCGGACACCTGATAGCCCAGACTCGCTAGATAGATGGCGTTATCGCCCGGCCCGCAGCCGATGTCCAGCACCTGCCCGGTGATGCGTCGCGCATGTTCGAATTCGACCAATACTGGCTGCGGTCTACCGATATCCCACGGCAACCGCCCCATAGGGATGCCCGCGACGACCGTTTTGTCCCGATAGGCCTGTTCGAAATCAATTTCCGCCGGGTCGAACTGCGATACCGCATCACTCATGACTCGCCCCTTGCTTCGATAGATGAACTGCAGGGATCTCGGCGAAGGCAATTCTAGCCGAAAACGGAGGTGAAATCTCCGTTTAGTCGAATCTGGCCGAGCTTGCCGCACCGATGTCCCAGGCTCGGACGCCCGGCGGCTGACGCCTGGCAAGGCGCGCCTCATCCAGCGGAGAGTTTCAGCCGTTCGAGCACACCTGCCAAACCGCTTTGCAGAACGGCAGCGTCACCAATGTCCAAGCCGTGGGTCACCTCATGCCACGGCCCGAGTTGATGCCAAACCAGTGCGCGTCGGCGGAGGTCACCGGTGATGCCATACGCGGCGGCAACAGTGTCTGCAAAATCTGTCGGTGCACCGTGCAAAGGCCAAGCCAGATCGTTCGCGGCATCGCCGAGATGAACGTCGCCGAAGTCGATCACCCCGGCAATGCGACCTTTCGCTACCAACACATGCTCAGGTCCGAGGTCGCCATGGACGACCGTATCTGCTGGGAATTCCCGCGCGGCGTCGAGGACCGCGGACGCCGAATCTCGTTGGGAGAATGGGAGCAACGGCATGACGTCGGCCCGGAAACGGCTGATCATCATTTCCCGGCTGTCCCTGGTTTCCGCCGCCGACGGCAAACCGTGTCCGACCGCCTCGGTCGCGGGACTGCCGTGAAGTGCGAGGAGAAACTTTCCAATCGCGACACCGTGCTCGATATCAGGCGACACGATCGCCCGACCGGGCACGAGAGCGTGACGCACGACGAGCGGCGTTTCCCGCACCACCCAGGGGATCGGCACCTGCAGCGGCAGTTGCGGCGCCAGCCAAGGCATCAGCTGGGTTTCGCGTCGGAGTTGGCCGGCAACCTCTGGACGGCGCGGTCGGCGCTCGACCCAGCAACCATCGACCAAAGCTGCGAAGCTATCCCACCCTTCAGAGAACTCCACGACTCCGACGTTAGAGCAACGTCGGCGGCGACCCCGGTGGGTTCCTCGTCGGAGGACATTTTCTGCGTCGTCATCAAATTCTTGAAGGGAGGCTGGGCGGGTCGTGCCGCCGACTGCTCATTCTGACGAGCCCAGCCGGATCGGCAATCCACCGATCGGACTTTCGACTTGGTGATCGCCGCACCCGATCGCACGATCGACGATCACACCGGCCGCAGACGACAGCATGTTCGCCGTGCGCAATATTCGCGTCCAGACCGATGTGGGTGATCCCTGGGCCGACGCGAATCGGGCGGGCGCCCGACTGTGCAGATCGCTGCGAACCCGGCGTGCGCGTGTGCCGTCGTTGAGCGCGCGCGCCGACGTCGAGCCTGCTTCCGGCGCGGCGACTGGTCGGGTTCGGCGACTCTGCACTCGGCCGTGCCGCAGAGCGGTAGGCTCCGACGGATGGTGCCCGCCTCTCACTTGGCCGCTTTCGCCGTCGCCGCACTGATCATCATCGTAATTCCCGGCCCGAATGTGCTTTTCGCGATCGGACGGGCCTTGGCGCACGGTCGGCGCACGGCATTGCTTTCGGTGCTGGGGGCGACGGTCGGATCGGCGGTTCCGCTGATTGCCGTTGCACTGGGGTTGGGTGTGGTGCTCGCGGCGTCGGCCATCCTGCTGACGATCGTCAAGGTGGTGGGCGCGGGTTATCTGATCTACCTGGGCGTCATGGCGATCCGGGAGCGGAAGAGTCTCGCGGGTGCGCTGCAGCCGCACGCACCGGATGCGAATCCGCGGCGGATGTTCCGGCAAGGTGTGATCGTCGGCGCGACGAATCCGAAGACCATCGTGTTCTTCGCCGCCGTCCTACCGCAGTTCGCCGACCCGGCCACGGGCGCATTGCCCTTGCAGTTGCTGACACTCGGTTCGGTCGGGCTCGGCATCCAGATACTCTCCGATGGAACGTGGGCGATGATCGCGGGTGCCGCGCGATCATGGTTCGTCCGCTCACCGCGCCGCCTCGAATCCGTCGGCGCCACCGGCGGATTGATGATCATCGGCGTCGGTGCGAGCGTAGCGCTGAGCGGTACCAACTGAGGATTATGCGTGGTTGGTGGTGTTCCAGAAACCGATCCACAGCGCACCCCACCAGCATGCCTGGGAGATGAGCAGGGTTAGTGCGCCACGGGCGATCAGTGGTCGATCGAGGATCCCGCCGCGGGCCGCGACCCGGTCGGTGAAGGCGGATGCTTGTAGGCCGTTCAGCGTAAGGGCGACGACCAGCACCATTTTGGTCTGGGTGGTGTGGTTGGCGATATCCGGTTCCAGGAGTGCGCCGCTGGCGACCAGACCGATGACGCCCAGCCAGATGGGCAGTTGGAGGCGGTCGGCGACTGTCAGCATTTCGCGCAGGGATGTGCGGCGCAGGACCCAGGCCACGGCGAAATAGTCCACCGCCAGCACCGCGCCGAAGCCGAGGACGAGCGATGCCAGATGGATGAGCAACGCCGCATGGTGCAGCGCTGGCGTGCAATGCAATTGGGTCGACAGCCAGATCGCCGTCGCGAGCGCGGCGCAGGTGGCAACCGTCCGGATTGCGAATCCGCGCCCGGTATGTATCCCGCCCACCAGCGCCGTCATCGGCGCCGCTCCAAGTCGCGGCCCTGCATTCTCGATCCTCACTCACACAACTCACCCAACCTGGTTAAGGTTAGGCACGCCTAATGCTAGTGTCTCCGATTTCGGTCGAGATCGACAGGGGTATTCAGCGGCGGCGTGGTACGGCGGTGTATTCCTGTTCGGGGCGGCCGGTAGTGCCGTAGCGCAGTCTCATCTGGACCGTGCCCGCGGCGACCAGGGTGGCGAGATAGCGCTGGGCGGTGGCGCGGGAGATGCCGATGGCGGTGGCCACCTCGGCGGCGGACAGCGGTACGGTGGCCTCGAGGATGGTGTGCAGGACGAGGTCTTTGGTGGGGGAGGCGATGACGGTGGTCGCGGTGGGCGCCGAGGTCGGGCGCAGCGCTTGGAGTGCGGCTTCGATGCTCGCGTTATCGATCTGAGGTGCGGCGAGGTTGCGGCGGTAGCGGGCGTATCCGGCCAGGCGGGCCGCGAGCATGGTGTGCGGAAAGGGTTTCACCAAGTATGCGAGTGCGCCCGCGGTGAATGCGGCTCGCACGGTGGCGCTTTCGGTGGCGGCGGTCAATATCATGGCGTCGCAGTGCAATTCGCGCACCAGGTCGATGCCCGAACCGTCGGGCAGGTACACATCGACCAGCGCCAAATCGATCGCATTGGCGGCGTCGAGTTCTCGCGCGGCGGCCAGGGTGTGGGCGGTGCCCGCGACGGTGAAACCCGCGATGGATTCGACTATCCCGGCGTGCAGATTGGCAACGCGGAAGTCGTCGTCCACCACCAGCACGGTCAGATCTGTTGCGGCCATGGCATCTCGCTGTCTACCAGTACTCCGGGGATTCGGGCGATGAATTCGGCGCCGGTGAGCGGCGGCGCACCACCGCGCGCACTGGCGAGCCGGACATCGCCACCGTGCGCGCGGGCGATCTGGCGGATCAGGGCGAGGCCGACGCCGCGCCCGCCCGGCACACCGTGATCCTCGCGGGTCGAGGTGCCCTCGGTGAACAGAGTGTCGATCATTTCGGGTGCGACACCGTCACCACTGTCCGCGACCGCGATGTGCAGCGTCGAATCCTCCTGCACCAGTTCGACTTCCACCTGTTTGATCGGATTGTCGGCGACGCGTGCCGCCTCGATCGCATTGTCGAGCAGATTGCCGAGCACGGTCGTGACATCGACGGGTTCGGCGAGATTGCCGTCCACCCAGGTATTCGGGCCGAGTACGAGTTCGACGCCGCTCTCGCGCGAATGCGCGGCCTTGGCCGCGAGGAAGGCCTGCAGATAGGCGTCGTGGATCGCGTCGATGCCCGGCGTCGCCGCGCCGAGCGGGCCCGCGCCGATCAACTCATCGATGACATGTGACGCCTCCTCGGTGCGCCCGCCGTGCAGCAGTCCGCTGAGCAGGTGCATCTTGTTGGAGAACTCGTGGCGCTGGGCGCGCAGCACCGTGCTCATCGATTGCACCGCATCGAGTTGGCGGGTCAGTGCCTCGACATCGGTGCGATCGCGCACCGTGAGCACGGCACCGAGATCGCGTCCGTCGCGGGTGACCGGCCGGGCCGCGACAACCACGATATGCGAGCCGATGGTGGCGGGTGTCGGCTGTTCGTCGAGTGCACGGAAAACCTCCAGCACCCGTGGCGTCAAACCGATCTCGTCGACCGGACTGCCGATCTCGGCGCTGATCCCGAGCAACCGCCGTGCCTCGTCATTGACAAACGTTGTGCGCCAAGCGGAATCGACGGCGAGCACACCACGGCCGATGCCGTGCAGTACCGCCGCCTGACCTTGGACGAGTTCGGCGAGTTCGGCGGGTTCGAGTCCGAGGGTCAATCCGCGCCATCGCCACGCCAGTAAAGCCGAACCCGCGACGCCGATCAGTAGCGCCGCGGCGATGAACAGCGCCGCGGTGCGCAGATCGGAGAGCAACTGCCCGCGAATCGCGGTGGTCGAGATACCGACGCTCACCGCACCGACAATGCGATTCGAATCAGCCTCCACCACAGGCACTTTCGCACGCACGGAAGGTCCGAGCGTACCGCGCTCCTTGACGATCACCTCCCGGCCCGCCAGCGCCTCCGATGGATCCGTGCTCACATGTTCGGTCAGTCGCGCCTGGTCCGGATGCGCCAGCCGGATTCCGGCATCGTCGGTGATCACCACGAACAGCGCGCCCGTGCGCTGCGTCGTATCGATGGCTATCCGCTCCAGCGGTCCCGCGGTGAGTTGCGTCCGCAACTCGGGCGTCACCGTGCCCGGCGCGTATCGGGCGACCTCTTCGCGCACCACCGGTTCGGCCGCGATGCTGCGCGCGATGGCCAGCGCACGCTGCCCGTACTGATCGTTGAGCCGTTGGCTGCTGACGTAGCCGAATACCGCGAAGGCGGCGGCGAGGGTCACCGAGACGATCACGATCTGCAGCAGCAGCACCTGGGTGCGCAACCGGAAGTGTCCGGTCGCGCGCCGCGGTGCTCCGCCGTCGTTGGCCATTTCCGCAGCATAAACCACGCGGACGGGCGTGAGCAGAATGCGCACAACCTTCGAATCGGTCGTTTGCGCCGGTTGTGCGCACAAGCCTCGAAGTGTGACCCGGCCCACGTAGGTTCGCTCTACCTGATCCGCTAGGAGCAAGAAAAATGACCGAACCACTCATCGAGCTGCGGAGCGCGACGAAGCGCTTCCCCGGCACCGGCGGCGGAATCCACACTGCCGTCCGCAATCTCGATCTCGCGGTACAACCCGGCGAATTCGTCGCCGTGGTCGGCCCGACGGGCTGCGGAAAGTCGACGACGCTGTCGTTGGTCTCCGGGCTGGAGCCGGCCTCGGCCGGGCGGACGCTGGTACGCGGCGAGGATGTCCACGGCATCCCGGACGGCATCGGCTACATGTTCCAGCAGGACGCGGTGCTGCCGTGGAAGAGCGTGATCGATAACGTCGCCCTCGGCCCGCGCCTGCGCGGCAAGTCCAAGGCCGAAGCACGCGAACAGGCACGCGCCTGGGTGCGCAAGGTCGGTCTCGCCGGATTCGAGAGCTACTACCCGCATCAGCTCTCCGGCGGTATGCGCAAGCGCGTCGCGCTGGCGCAGACACTGGTCAACGATCCCGAGATTCTGCTGATGGACGAGCCGTTCAGCGCGCTGGACGTGCAGACCAGGCAGCTGATGCAGGACGAACTGCTGCGCGTGTGGGCGGGCACCGGCGCGGCCGTCATCTTCGTGACCCACGATCTGGAAGAGGCGATCGTGCTGGCCGACCGGGTCGTCGTCATGACCGCCAGCCCGGCGACGGTCTGCGGCAACTTCCCGGTCTCGCTGGAACGTCCGCGCGATGTCGAGGAGGTCAGGCTCACCAACGAATTCCGGGATATCTACAAGGAAATTTGGGAAACGCTGCGCGATCAGGTCGAGGCAGCCCGAGGCAAGGGAGCCTCCCGTGTCGCATAACGTGCTCGACGATGTGGCGAAGTCCGCGCCCGAGGTCGAAGTCGAAACCGAGGAGCAGATTCTCGCACGCGTGCGGACCAACCTCCGGCGCAACCGGCTGCGGACCTGGGGCTTGCGGATCGCCCTGATCGCGGTGTGGCTGGGCGCATGGGAGCTCACCGCCACGCTGTGGATCGACCCGTTCTTCTACTCCAAGCCTTCGCTGATCTGGGACCGGCTGGTCGAATGGTTCACCGAAGGAACGCAATTCGGATCGATCTGGCTGCAGATGTACACCACCGTGCAGGAAGCGGTGCTCGGCTTCGTCATCGGCGCGGTGGCCGGTGTCGTACTCGGCACGCTGCTCGGTCGCAGCCGGTACTGGGCCGAGGTGCTCGCGCCGTTCATCAAGGCGCTCAACGCCGTTCCGCGTATCGTGCTGGCGTCGCTGTTCATCATCTGGTTCGGTCTCGGGCTCAGCTCGAAGGTCGCGACGGTCGTGGTGCTCGTGTTCTTCGCCGTATTCTTCAACGCCTTCACCGGTGCGCGTGAGGTCGACGGCAATGTCATCAATAATGCCCGCATCCTCGGTGCGAGCAAGCGTCAGGTGCTGAGCTCGATTGTGCTGCCCAGCGCCACCACCTGGATCCTGTCCAGCCTGCATACCGCCTTCGGTTTCGCGTTGATCGGTGCGGTCGTCGGTGAATACGCCGGTGCCAGTAAGGGTTTGGGTCTGCTGATCAGCAACGCCCAGGGCACCTTCGATTCGGCCGGTATCTACGCGGGCATGATCATCATCACCGTCATCGCGCTGCTGGCCGAATGGGCGATCAGTGCGGCGGAGGGTCGATTGCTGAAATGGCGTCCGTCGCAGGCGACTTCGAGCCACGGGATCTGATCATGCGGTACGTCAAACATCTGACGATCATTGTCGGAGTCATCGCGGCACTGCTGCTGGCGACCGGTTGCCGGGATTCCCGAACCATTCCGATGGCCAACGGCCGACCCCAGATCACCATTATGGTCGGCGGTCTGGAGAAGGTGATCTACCTGCCCGCCATGCTCACCGAGAAGCTCGGCTACTTCGAGAAGAACGATATCGACGTCAAACTGCTCGGCGAGCAGTCCGGCGCGAGTGCCGAAACCGCGCTGCTGACCGGCGATGTGCAGGCCGTGGTCGGCTTCTACGACCACACCATCGATTTGCAGGCCAAGGAACAGTGCCTGACCTCGGTGGTCCAATTCGCCGACGTGCCAGGCGAAGTGGAACTCGTATCCAAGGCGGATGCTGCCGGTATCAATTCGCTGGCGGATCTGCGCGGTAAGAACCTCGGTGTGACCTCGCTCGGCTCCTCGACCGACTTCCTCACCCAGGCGCTCACCGGGCAGTCGGGTATGACCACCGCCGACTACACGCGGGTGAAAGTCGGTGCGGGACAGACCTTTATCGCAGGCATGAATCACAATGGCATCGATGCGGGCATGACAACAGACCCGACGGTCGCCACCATGGTGAACTCCGGTGACGCGAAGATCCTGGTGGATATGCGGACCGAGGAAGGCACCCGAGCGGCATTGGGCGGGCTGTATCCGGCATCGTCGCTCTACATGCGCTGCGACACCGTCGACGCGCATCCGGATATCGTGCAGAAGATCGCGACCGCGTTCGTGCAGACGCTGCAGTGGATAAAGACGCACACCGCCGAGGAGATCGCCGCCAAGATGCCCTCGCAATACGCGAGCGCGGGCCGGGACCTCTACGTCCAGTCCATCCGCGACTCGATCGGCATGTTCAACGGCACCGGCCTGATGAAATCCGAAGGCGCCGAGAATGTGCTGAACGTGCTCGGTAAATACTCGAAGAATGTGGCGCCCGTCAAGGACCGCATCGATCTGTCGAAGACCTACACGACCCAGTTCGTGCAGGAGGCGCTGCGCGCGAATCAGCGGTAGCGACACCACGAAATCCCATGGCGACCGGCGAACATCCGGTCGTCATGGGATTTCGGCCGTTCACCTGTTCGGCGCATCCGCGGTGTCCTGGGCCTTGAATTCGGCCTTCCATTCGCGGAAGCTCTCCTCGGTGCGGCCGCGCCGCCAGTAGCCGGAGATCGAGTTCGCCCATTCGGCGGAGACGCCGCGTTCACGACGGACGTAGCGGCGCAGGTCCTGCATGACGGCGCGGGCCTCGCCGTGGATGAAGACCTGCACCTGGCCCGCGCGCCATGTCGCCGCGCGCACGGCTTCGGCCAGCACATCGCCCGGCTCGCGCGAGCCGCGATGCAGCCAGGTCAGTTCGATGCCGGTGGGCTTGTCCAGTTTCAGTTCGTCATCGGGTCCGGCGACTTCGACGAAGGCCTGCCCGACCGCATCGGCGGACATCCCCTCCAGCGCGGCCGCGATCGCGGGCAGTGCCGCCTCGTCGCCCGCCAGCAGGTGCCAGTCGGCATCGGCACGCGGCGCATAGGCTCCGCCCGGTCCGAAGCAGTCGATGGTGTCGCCCGGCCGCACCGAAGCGGCCCACGGACCGGCAATGCCCTCGTCGCCGTGGTATACGAAGTCCACGGCCAGCTCACCGGCATCCGGATCGACCGAGCGCACGGTGTAGGTGCGCAGCACGTCGATACCGTCGCGCGGGTAGATGAACTTCACATACGAGTCGGTGAACTCGCTCGGTCGAAACGCGGCGAATCCGGGGCCACCGAAATACACCCGGATCAGATGCGGGGTCAGCCGCTCGGTGCGCTGCACCGTCAGGGTGGTGCGGGGTCGTGCCAAGGTAACCTCCACTAATTGCTAATTAGGCTTGCCTTACCAACCGTACCCGGTTCGGTTCATGCTGAGGGTTACCGCAGACGGGCGCGCCGTAGATGTCACAGGATGATCGGCATGACGCAGACCGTGCCGAGCCCCGCCCACGCCGTACAGCAACGCTATCGGGATCCGAATCCGACCGCGCCCGCCGAGTGGAATCCGGTGCTGCAGGTGCTGCACGAGCACCGCTCGGTGCGCCGCTACCTCGGCGATCCGGTTTCCGACGACACTCTGCGCTTGCTCATCTCGGCGGCCCAGTCCGCCCCGACCTCCTCCAATCTGCAGGTGTGGAGCGTCATCGCCGTGCGCGATCCGGCGCGCAAGGCCCGCTTGGCCGCGCTGGCCGGCGGGCAGGCACATATCGAACAGGCGCCGGTGCTGCTGGTCTTCACGGCCGATTTCGCCCGGCTGCGCCAACTGGCCGACGACCGCGAAGCGCCCCTGGTTGGAGCCGACTACCTCGAATCGAGCTACGTCGGTTTCATCGATGCCGCCCTGGCCGCGCAGAACGCGGTCGTCGCCGCGGAATCCCTCGGCCTCGGCACCGTGTACATCGGCGCGATCCGCAACAACCCGGAACAGGTTGCGGCGGAACTGAATCTGCCCGAGCAGGTCTTCGCGGTCTTCGGACTCGTTGTCGGACGCGCGGATCCGAGTGAGGACGCCCGGGTCAAACCGCGTCTTCCGCAACCGGCGGTCCTCCACCACGAAACCTACGACCTGCCCAACCAACGTCCACATGTGGCGGCATACGAAGACCGCATCGCCGAGTTCTACGCCGAACAGCAGCTTTCGCACTCCTGGACCGAGCGTGTCCTGGCCCGCCTGGCCTCCGCCGCCAGCCTCAACGGCCGCCACCGGCTCCGCGAGTCGCTGGCGAATCACGGCTTCCGCCTGCACTGATCGCGGTGTGGTTCGGGTCGCGCGGCGGTCCGGTGGTGCGGCCGGTAGCGTGACGGGCTGATCGATCTCGAGCTCCAGGGGAAGGACCGCAGGATCCATGACAGCCTCCGACCGCCAGCTACAAGCTGAATCGGCGCCCACCGACCCGGCCGTATCCGGTGAAGAGGGGTACTCCCGGGGGCTGAGCCCGCGGACCATTCAGATGATCGCGATCGGTGGTGCGATCGGCACGGGTCTTTTCTATGGTGCGGGCGGTGCGATCGAGCAGGCGGGGCCTGGGCTGATCCTGGCCTACCTCGCGGCGGGTCTGGTGATCTTCGTGATCATGCGGGCGCTGGGGGAGTTGCTGACCTATCGGCCGATCTCGGGCAGCTTCGCCGAGTACGCGCACGAATTCCTCGGGCGCTTCGCGGGATTCGTCACCGGGTGGTCGTACTGGGCGGTGTGGGTGGCGACCTGTATGGCCGAGATCACCGTCGCGGGGAAGTATGTGCAGTACTGGTTCGATATCGCGCCGTGGCTGACCGCGCTGGTGGTGTTGGCGGTCATGTTCTGCGCCAACCTGATCTCGGTGCGGCTGTTCGGTGAGGGCGAATTCTGGTTCTCCGCCATCAAGGTCACCGCGATCGTCGCGATGATCCTCATCGGCATCGGGGTGCTGACGATCGGCTTCGGCCATGCCGCCAACCCGACGGTCACGAATCTGTGGGCCGATGGCGGAGTGTTCCCGAACGGGTTCGGACAGTCGCTGCTGGTGCTGCAGATCGTGCTGTTCGCCTACGTCGGTGTCGAGCTGGTCGGTGTGACCGCGGGCGAGGCGCGGGATCCGCGCACGACGCTGCGCAAGGCGATCAACACCCTGCCGTTCCGCATCGGCCTGTTCTATGTGGGCGCGCTCCTGGTGATCATGTCGGTGGCCAGTTGGCGTAACTTCCACGCGGGTAAGAGCCCGTTCGTCGAGGTGTTCCAGCAGATCGGCATTCCAGGCGCCGCGGGCATCATCAATTTCGTGCTGCTCACCGCGGCGCTGTCGTCGTGCAATTCGGGCATCTACTCCACCGGCCGCATGTTGCGCACCCTGTCGCTGCACGGGGAAGCGCCCGCGGGGCTGAAGAAGCTCAGTTCGCGCGCGGTTCCGTATGTCGGCATCACCGCTTCGGCGGCCGCGATGGTGATCGGGGTGATCGTCAATGTGATCTCGCCGGACAAGGCGTTCAACTACATCACCTCGGTCAGCACCGTCGGCATCATCTTCGTTTGGGGCGTAATCTTGGTGTGCCACTTGATCTATCGCGCCAAGGTCGGCCGTGGTGAACTGCCCGCCAGCGATTACCGCCTGCCCGGCGCACCGATCACCACCTGGCTGGCACTGGCCTTCCTGGGGTTGGTCGTCGTCCTGCTGTTCTGGACCGAGAGCGGGCGCACCGCGATTGTCGTCGGAGCGGTCTGGGGTCTGCTGGTCTGCGGCGGCTATCTGGCGATGACCAAGCTCGGCAAGGGCGGCGCGGTAACCGAACCGGTGGCATAGGGACGGTACCCGGCGGGTGGTAGGCACAGCCGTCCGCACCGGCCTGAGGAGGCACATGGTTACGATCATCGGCGGCGGTATCGCGGGCACTGTGCTCGCCGGAGCCCTTGCGCGCGAGGGACTTCCGGCCACCGTGTACGAGCGGCGGTCCACGGTCGACGCCGGTGCGTTCCTCGCCCTCGACAGCCGGGCGCATGCGGTGCTGGGCGAACTCGGGATTGATCGCGACGACCTATACGCCGCATCGTGTGAGGTGCGCGCGCTCGGTTTGCATGACCGCACCGGGTATCGCGCCCAGCCCGGGGACGGTCGGCGGCTCTACCTCCGCCCGGATCTGCTACGAGTGCTCACCACCTTCGCCCATGCCACGGCCGCGGAGTTCCACTACGACCGTCCGGTGACCGATCTGGACATCGAGAGCGGAACCCTGAGGCTCGCAAGCGAATCAGTGACCTCAGACGGTCCGGTGATCGCCGCGGACGGTATCGACTCGCTCGTGCGCGCCCGCCTGGAACCCGATCGGCCCGCGGTCTACGCGGGTCAGGTCGTCGTCTACGGGGTCACCACGACCCCGATCACCCTGCCCACCGAAGAATCGGTACTGCACTTCCATCGCACCGGCAACGCACGGCCCACCGATGTCTTCGGGCACCTGTGGAACGACGAGACGGCGGTATGGTTCGCCAGAATCCGTCGCCAGCCGATCCCGCTGGCGGACAACGGTTTCCATCCCGTCGAGGCGTGGGCGGAGCAGATCCGCGCGGCACTGCCCGCCATACGGGGACTGATCGACTCGCTACTCTCGATCACCGAGACGGTGCACGTCAGCAATACCCGCAATGTTCCGCTGACCCATCCCCGCCCACCCCGAGACGACGTAATCCTTTGTGGCGACGCCGATCACGCCATCAGCCCCGCCGCGGGTGTCGGTGCCCGTGACGCGATCGAAGACGCCGCGGCTCTGTACCGGGCCCTGGTCGCGAAGACTTCGATAGCCGAGACCATGGCGAACCGTCGCCGCCAGATCCTCGTCGAGCGCGCCGAGGTCGCCGAAGCCTTCCGGCGCGGCCGCTTCTGATATCGGCTCGTGCGAGACTGGCTGGATGGCCTTGAATCGAGATGCCGATGCCAGCAGGTTGGCCGCGGAGTCGCTCGCACAGGACGATCCGACCGGGTGGTTCGAGCGACTGTACGCGGAGGCGGCCGCCGGGGCGGCGATTGTGCCGTGGGATCGCGATCAGCCCAATCCGATGGTGGTCGAGTGGGCCGAGCGGCGCGCGGCGGACGGTGCCGGGCGTCGGGCATTGGTGATCGGCTGCGGGTACGGACAGGATGCGGAATACATCGCGCGGCTCGGCTTCGCGACTACTGCCTTCGATATCTCGCCGACCGCTATTGCCGAAGTGCGCCAACGGTTTCCGAAGTCGGCCGTGGAGTATGTGGTGGCCGATCTGCTGGATCTGCCCGCCGCGTGGCGGGATGCGTTCGATCTCGTCGTCGAGTCGATTACGGTGCAGTCGATGCCGGTGTCGGTGCGCGGAACCGCGATCGCCAATATCCGGCGGGCCGTGGCACCCGGTGGTCAGTTGATCGTGATCGCCGGAATCCGGGCGGAGCGTGCGGAGGTCAGTGGACCACCGTGGCCGCTGACCCGGTCGGAGATCGATTCGTTTGCGGCCGAGGGACTTCGGGCAATGGATATCGAGGCGAATCACGAGACGCAACGCTGGCGGGCCGAATTCACCCGATCGGCTGGGGGATGAGCCGCACCCGAGGGTCAAATGACCGTTGTGGGCTTCCGGTCCCCACCGACCAACGCGGTGATCTCGGCGGCGGCACGTTCACCTGAGCGGATCGCCCCGTCCATGTAGCCCATCCACACTGTCGCGGTTTCGGCTCCGGCCCAATGGATTCGGCCGATCGGTGCGCGTAGGGCCGGGCCGTATTCGGTCCAGGTATTGGGCGGCATGAAGGCTCCGTAGCAGCCGCGGGTCCACTCGTCGGCGGACCAGTCCTTCTCGATGTAATCGGTGGGGGCGGCCGCTGCCGGGCCGAAAAACCTTGTGAGGCTGGAGATCACGATATCGCGCCGTTCCTCGACGGGATAGCGGCCGAGTCGCCGGGCATCGCCGCCTTCCAGGAAGGCGAGCAGCACACCGGGGTTCCCGTCCGGCGGGGAGTTGTCGAAGGTGACCTTTACCGGCCCGGTCGCGGCGGTGACCTGTCCGGACAGCCCGTCGGCACGCCAGAAGGGGGTGTCGTATACGGCCATGGTCTTGATGACCGAGCCGTTCGGCATGCGCTGAGTGAGCTGGTCACGATCGGCGGGCAGCGCAGGGGAGTACACCAGCCGACCTGCCAGGGCGGGGCTCATCGCCACGATCACGCGGCGGGCCAGAATCCGGGTGTCATCGCCGTGCACGACGACGGAACCCTGTGTCTGCTGGATCTTGCGCACCGGTGTATTCAGCAGCACGTGCTCGCCCAACTGCTCCGCCAGCGCCATCGAGATTCGTTGTGAACCACCCACGATGCGGGTTTGCTGTGCGCCACCGTCGGTTTCGATCATCGAATCCACACCGCCACCGGCATTGAGATAGGCCAGCAGGTGCAGCAGTGACACGTCGGCCGGATCGGCGGCCCATACCGCCTTGCAGACCATCGTGATGGCCCGGCGCGCGATCTCCGAATGCAGATTGCGTCGCATCCACGACGCGACGGTCTCGGTATCCCACTGCCCCGCCCGTGCCGCCGACCACGGTGCGTCCGCTGGCACAACGCGCGACATCCGATCCAACCGCTGCAGACCGATATAGGCATCCAGCAAGGCCGCGGAGGCGATCAACGGAATCCGACCGCGATAGCGCCGCAGCTTCCCGCGATGTTCGAACAGATGCCGACCGGTGGTGTAGGTGGGAAACGTCTCCAGCCCCAATTCGTCGATCAGAGCCAGTACCCGGTCCTGACCGGGACCGACCCACTGCCCACCGACCTCGACGATCTTGCCGTCCCCGATCGGATGGTTCAGTGTGCGACCACCGACTCGATCCCGCGCCTCGACGACCAGCGCATCGAATCCGGCGCGACGCAACTGGCGGGCCGCCGTCAATCCGGCAAGTCCACCGCCGATCACCGCGATATCCACCGTGCGCTCGACACCCATGGCGACCACCGATCCACCCGTGACCGATCGGACGACTCGGTCGTATGCTCCGACGTTAGGGCACACGACCCCGTCATCGACCCCGAACAGCACCGTTTCCTTGCATCCAGCCGCAAATCGCCCCACGTGATCATGAACCCGATGCGCCCGACGGAGGCAACCATGACAGAGCACACCCTGGCGGAACTGATAACCGATGACCTACCCCCTGGCATTGCCGCGCTGAGCCCGGAGCGGCAAGCCGACCTCGCGCAGGCGATCGTCGATGCTCGATGGCGGGAGGCGGACGAGCTGAAGGCCGCGGCCTTCGGCATGCTCGACTTTCTGCCGCGGTTCCTGCGTGGCCCGGTCAAGAAGGCGGCCGGACTGTGACGGCGCAGTTGCTGAAACTCGCACGGACACTAGGGGTTCCGGTCGAGCAGCTGGCTTATCTCGCCGATGTACCCGATGCGGATCTGCGTGAATTCCGCCGCCAGGTCACCGATCTGTTCGTGGCCGGACAGGCGGCCGGACTGCGGCGGGTCGCCCAGGCGTCCAAAGTGATTCCGACGCCGATTACCGCGAAAATGGTGGCGCGTAGCCGCGGTGCACTGCTCGCGGCCCGGATGTCGGGCGTGCTCGATCCATCGCATGCGGTGGATGTCGCCAAACGGCTGCCGGTCGACTTCCTCGCCGAAATCGCCGCACGACTCGATCCACGCCATTCCGCGGCCATTATCGGTGGTCTGCCCGAGGCGACCATTGTCGCCGTCGGCAAAGAGCTTGCGGCACGCGAAGATTGGATCACACTCGGCGAGTTGGTCGCGTCGATCCCCGATACCGCGGCCCGCGCCACCGAATCCGCACTCGATGGCATCGCGCTCGTCCGCTCGGCCTACCTCGTCGAGGATGCCGCACAACTGGAACGCTTCGTCAACCTCGCGTCCCCCGGCAAACTCACGGAAATGCTCTGTGCCACCGCCGAAAACG
Source organism: Nocardia pseudovaccinii (assembly GCF_050942345.1). NCBI lineage: Bacteria > Bacillati > Actinomycetota > Actinomycetes > Mycobacteriales > Nocardiaceae > Nocardia > Nocardia pseudovaccinii. The sequence goes on along the minus strand of NZ_CP192074.1, from coordinate 5,937,247 downwards.
ACCTCTGGTCGGAATATCGCGGCACGCTGAACGCCCTCTCCGAATCCGCGGTCGACGCCGTCCGCGCCGCCGCCGAACAACTACCCGCCGAACAGCGTGCCCGTGCGCTGGCCGAGATCGCCGAGCGGTCTGCGTCACAACGTTCGCGACAGCGCTAGGCGACGTTCGCGCCCCGGCGTGGCATCATCGCGGATGCGGTCACCATGACCAAGGCCATCGCGGCGACCGCGAGGAAAACCAGATGCACCGCCGAGGACAACAGTGCCGGAGCCGGATGGTCGGTGTCGCCGACGCGCGAGTTCACGATCGCGCCGAATATCGCGACACCGACCGCACTTCCCAGCGATCTGGCGAACATATTCGCCGAGGTGACCACGCCGCGCTCGGACCACTCCGCCGTCGTCTGCGCCGCGATCAGGGTGGGGGTGGCGACCAGGCCCATGCCGGTGCCGATCACGAAACACGAAGCGGCGACCTGGATCAGCGTGGAATTCTCATCGATCAACAGGGTGGTGGCGGCACCGAGCGTGGCCAGGGTGCTGCCGATCAGCGCGGTCGCGCGAAAACCGATGCGCAGGTAAACCTTTCCGGCCTGGGAGGCGGCCAGCGGCCAGCCGAGGGTGAGCGCACCGACGGTGAGACCGGCGATCAGCGCCCCGGTGCCGAGCACACCCTGGGTGAAAGTCGGTACATACGAGGTCATGCCGAGCAGGATCGCGCCGACCAGCACCGAGACCAGACTGCTGGCGATAATGACCCGTCGCGTGAAAACCCACAGCGGCAGAATCGGATTCGCGGTCCGCCGCTCCACCAGAGCGAACACCACGAGCACGATTGCGCTGCCCACGAAGATGCCGATACCGGTGGGCGACGACCAGGCCCAGGCCTGTCCACCCTCGAGCAAGCCGAGAATCAGCGCACCTGCGCCGATGGTAAGCAGTGCCGCACCGAGATAGTCGACGCGCTGTTCGCGCCGCACCGTGCTCTCCTGGAAGCTGCGGATCAGCATCCACGCGGCGAGTGCGGACAGCGGGATATTGATCAGAAAGATCCAGCGCCAGCTGACGTATTCGGCGAACAATCCGCCCAGCAGTGGCCCGACCACCGCCGAGATGGCCCACACACTGGCCAGATAGCCCTGTACCTTGGCGCGTTCGGTCAGGGTGTAGAGATCACCGGCGATTGTCATGGTCATCGGCATGATGGCGCCCGCACCGATACCCTGCACCGCGCGGAAAATGATCAGCGCGAGCATGCTCGTCGCCAGACCGCACAGCAGTGAGCCGAGCGCGAAAACCGCGATGCCGAACAGGATCACCGGCTTGCGTCCGACGGTATCGGCAACCTTGCCGTACACCGGAACCGTAACCGCTTGTGTCAGTAGATAAATCGAGAACAACCACGGGAATTGCGAGAACCCGCCGAGGCTGTCGGTGATGGTCAGCACCGCGGTGGCGATAATGGTGGAATCCAGCGCGACCAGCCCTGTCGCGAGCATCAGCGAAGCAAGGATCGCACCTCGATCGGATCGCAGACCGACGGACGATTCCATTGCCTCGGTTGCCACCGACCGGCCCCTCTCATTCGATTCACCAACCACCCCGAAGCAACGTAACGCGGCCGCAGCTATTCCCGCACGGAATTATTTCGGCACCGGGTCGGTCGCGATCTTCTGCGCCATCACCTTGTCGGGGGTGCCCCGTCTACTGGCCGGGCGCCCATGCATAGGGTGTCTGGTTCGTTGTGTGCCGCATCGAGGTCTACTGATCAAGTACGTGCTAGCCGACGCAATTATGCTGAAAGTTCCTGCTAGATGCGGTGCTGAAACTTCTCAGGTTCTTCATCTACTATCTATCTCAGTAGTTGGAGCACCGAGGCAAAGGGGCCATGATGCATCGAACAACAACCACGACCGAGCGCGGTGCGGTACGAGGCAGAGCCCTCGTACTGCTCGTCGGCGCGATCACCCTGGGCACGGTGGTCGGCGCGGGCGAGGCGCTCGCGAATCCGGGTGCGCGCTCGGATCATTCGAACAATCGCGGCAGTACCAGCGGTCGCGATACCACCGGCTGGCATCACATCGATCCGTTCGGCTACCACCACACCCCGCAGAATTCCTTGCGGCGCAACGAACAACAGAACAATCTGCGTGAATATCGCAGCCAGAACGAGTCCGGCGCGGATTCCTCCGGCAACCGCACCGGCGGCACGACGACATGGACCCGCGTACCGCGTCCGGACGGCGACGGCTGGACCGTATGCCGCGCCGCCGCGAGGACGTGCTGATGATCACGACTGTACGAAAGGCCAAGCCATTCACCCTGCTGGCGGCCGCCGCGGTCACCGGGGGCGCCCTGGAATTCGGTGTCGGGACCGCATCGGCGAGTACCGGATCCGGTGTCACCTGTCTCTGGGCGGGCACTGCGCACGCTCAGGGAGCGACCGTTGTCGCGGGTGGCCGTGACTTCCGTTGCGAAACCGACAGCCGCGGTGCGGCGCACTGGTCGAAGGGCGGAGCGACGAACCGGCCGAGTACCGTGCCGAATCCGGGTGCGTACGCGCACCCGGCCCGGCTGTTCAGCGCGGGTGCGCACCAGCCTGGCACCGAGTACACCGACTACTGCGTGGGCAGCCAGCTCGTCGACGGCGCGGACGATGTGTACCGGGTGGTCGCGGACGGCAGCGGCGGGCTCTATTGGAAGGCCGCAGGGCCGATTTCGAATTGGACCTTCGATTCCGATTCCCCGCGCCCGGGACCGTCGTCGCGGACCGCGAGTCTGTGTTACGAAGGAAACCTGACCTGATCGGGTATTCAGTGAAATGCGGTGGGACGCAAGGCAAGCGTCCCACCGTTTTGTTGGCTGACCGAGCCTCGGGGGCGCAGTAGTCAGATACGGCCGACCCGGTGCCGGGTCGCGAACCCATGACGATGTTGCGATGTGGATGCTGCCAGGTAGCGGACGGTTTAGAATTCAGGACCATGACCGCCTTCACCGGCAAGGTCGTACTCATTACCGGCGGCGCGAGCGGCATCGGCGCAGAGGTCGCCCGGCGGCTGCGTGCGCAAGGCGCGCGCCTCGTGCTCATCGATATCGACTCGCCCCCGCTGCGAGAACTCGCGGCCGAACTCGGCGGCGACGCGCATGTCGTGGCAGTTTCTGCGGACGTGCGCGACTTCACCGCGATGCAGACCGCGGTCGCGCAGGGGATCGAGAGGTTCGGCGGCATCGACATCGTCGTCGCGAACGCGGGAATCGCCAGCTATGGGTCGGTCCTGACGGTGGACCCCGCCGCGTTCCGGCGGGTCATCGAGGTCAACCTTGTCGGTTGTTTCCACACCGTCCGCGCCGCCCTGCCATCGGTCATCGAGCGGCGCGGGTACGTGCTGATCGTCTCCTCCCTCGCGGCCTATCTGGCGATGCCGGGCATGACGGCCTACGACGCCTCCAAGGCCGGGGTCGAGCACTTCGCGAACGCGTTGCGGCTCGAGGTCGCGCACCGCGGTGTCGATGTCGGGTCCGCGCACATGTCGTGGATCGATACTCCGCTCGTGCGGGAAAGTTTCGCCGACTTGCCCGCGGTCGGGCGAGCGCTCGCCGCACTGCCGAGGCCGATCCGCAAGACGACCTCGGTGCAGAAGTGCGCCGCCAGATTCGAGCGGGGAATCGGGCGGCGCGCCAGACGGATCAACGTGCCCGCCTGGGTCGGCGCGCTGCGTTGGCTGAGGCCGCTGCTGCAGACGCCGACCGCCGAGCGGGCGGGCAGCAAGACCACCCCGGAGTGGCTGCCGGATATGGACGCCGAGGTGGCCGGGCTGGGCCGTTCGCTCAGCGCCCGGACGCAGGCGCTCGGCGAGGACTAGGGTCTGTCTTCATCAGGGCTGCCAGGTGATCCGGCCGCCTTGGAAGTCCTGCGCCTTCCCGCCCTCGTAGTCGTATTCCTCGCCCGTGGGGAACCCGTACCGCCCGGATTCCGCGCCATTGGAAACCCACAGATCGCGGATCGCACCCCAGACGACATGCGCACTGGTGCGCGGGGACCAATAAATCGCGCCACCCGGGAACAGGTTGTAGCGCCCGTTGTCCGCGCGCGCGGCCGCCTCGTCGGTCAGCGGGAACCCGAGCGCACCGCTCTCCCAGCCGTAGGCCCCCCACTTATCGCGGATCGCGCCGCCGATCTGGTGCGCGGCGGTGCCGAGTGACCAATAGATGGACCCGCCCTGAAAAATGTTGTAGGCGCCCGATCCCGACGGTGTGGATTGCTGACGGGTGACGGGGTAGCGCAGCACGCCCGCCTCCAAGCCGAGGTCACGCCATTTGTCGCGGATCGCGCCGCCGACCGCATTGGCGCCGGTATCGGGATGCCAATAGATCGCGGCATTGCGTTCGAAGGTCTGATAGCGGCCGCCGTTGGCGGCATCGGCTTCCGGCGCGGTCGGGTCGCCGAGCGCGCCGGGGCCGCCCACCTGGTCGTATTCGACCTCGATGGCGCCGCCGACGTCGAACGGACCGACGGGGCGAGCGGTTGCGGTGCCGAGGCCGACGCTCAGCAGCAAGGCCAGTGCGGCGGTGGTCGATGAGAGTGCTGTCCGCGCGGGGCGTTGGGTGCGAAATTGCGGCGCCAATTGAACTCCTGAGCAGGTCGTAGTCGAATACGAACGTCGGTGAAGCCGCGAACTGTCGTCAGGGGAGTCGACAGTCCTCTATCGGTGGCAGCGCGATATCCATTAGCCAACCTAGCGATTCCGTGCTTCGCTGAGTGGCCAGCGATAGGGTAAGCCATATGGTGGAGTCGACGAGGATTGTGCTGGCATCCCGGCCGGAGGGCGCACCCACTCCGGCGAATTTCCGCATCGAGACCGCGGCGCTTCCGGAGCCCGGCGAGGGCGAGGTGCTGCTGCGCACCCTGTATTTATCGCTCGATCCGTATATGCGCGGGCGGATGAGTGCTGCCAAGTCGTATGCGGCGCCGGTAGAGGTCGGCGATGTGATGGTCGGCGGCACCGTCGCCGAGGTGCTGGAATCCCGGGCTCCGTCGATCGCGAAAGGTGATGTGGTGCAGGCCTATTCGGGCTGGCAGACGCATCAGGTCGCGTCTGCGACGGGGCTGCGCAAGCTGGATCCGGACAAAGCGCCGATATCGACCGCGCTGGGTGTGCTCGGTATGCCGGGGTTCACGGCGTATTCCGGGCTGTTGAAAATCGGGCAGCCGAAGGCGGGGGAGACCCTGGTGGTCGCCGCGGCCAGTGGCCCGGTCGGTTCCGCCGTCGGCCAGATCGCCCGAATCAAGGGTGTGCGGGCGATCGGTATTGCGGGCGGCCCGGAGAAATGCGCCTATGTGCGTGAAGAATTGGGCTTCGAAGCCGCAATCGACCATCGCGCACCGGATTTCGCCGATCAACTGCGCGCCGCGGTGCCCGACGGCATCGATATCTATTTCGAAAATGTCGGTGGCGCGGTGGCGGACGCGGTGTATCCGCTGCTGAATACCTATGCGCGCGTACCTGTTTGCGGACTCGTCGCGAATTACAACGCGACCGGCGCACCCGAGGGACCGGATCGCCTGCCCGGCTTCTACGGTCGCATTCTGACCAAGAGCCTCACGGTGCGCGGATTCATCCAGACCGAATTCGTCCGGGAGATGTACAAGGACTTCCTGCACGAGATGTCCGGCTGGATCGCCGAGGACCGGGTCCGCTACCGCGAGGACATTGTCGACGGCCTCGAGCACGCACCCGAGGCGTTCATCGGCATGCTCGAGGGCCATAACTTCGGCAAACTCGTGGTGCGGGTCGGATAGCGGACCCGGATCGGATTACACCGGCTGCGGCGACAGCACGATCTTGGCCGACCGCCCCGGTGTTTCGCTCGCGGCGGCGGCATCGGCGGCGGACTCCAGCGGATATACGGCCTCGACATCGAGGCGCAGTGCACCCGTCGCCGCCATCCCCACAAGTTCACCGATCAGGCGCCGCATCTCCTCGCTGCTGGTCTGCTCGGCCCGCTTGGAACCCCAGAAGCCCTTGACCACAGCCTGTTTGAAGATCAGCGGACCGGGATTGATGGACAGCGGCTGACCGGACAGCGCACCGAAGGAGATCAGCTCACCGTCCTGGCCGAGCAGCGAAAGCAGCGCATCCGCAGCTCGCCCACCGACCTGGTCGACGGCGCGCACGATCGGCGCACCCGCAGTGGCCGCGACGGCTCGATCGAGCCAGCCATCGGATTCGGTATCGAAGACCGGTTCGAAACCCAATTCCTGCAACGCCTTGACGGAAGCTTGGCCGCGAACCAGGTTGAGCACATTGAGACCGCGTTGCCGCGCAAGCACATTCACCAGGCGACCGACCGCGCCATTGGCGGCATTGATCGCAATCCAGTCGCCCGGCGAAACCCGCAGATCCTCCAGCAGCATCAGGGAGCTGAGCGGCATCGCGAGCAACTGGGCCGCCGTCTCATCGGAAATGCTGTCCGGCAGCGGAACCACCTGCGTCGCCTTGGCCAGGAAATACTCGGCCCACACATTGTGGATGCCGGAAACGCTCACGCGCTGACCGACTTGCAGGCCGCTCACATCCGATCCCAGTGCATCGATCCGGCCTACGGCCTCGGTTCCCGGAATCGCGGGCAGCGACGGCTTGTAGCCATAGACCCCGCGAATGGTCGCCAGGTCGTGGTTGTGAATGGGCGCGAGGATCAGCTCGATCCGCACTTGTCCGGCACCGGGTTCGGGCGTCGGCTGCTGTGCGGTGGTGAGCACATCCTTCGGCTCGCCGAAACTTTCGATGACTACGGCACGCATGGTGAATTCCTTTCCTCAGTCGTCGGCGAGGGTGACCTGGACGTCGATATTGCCGCGGGTCGCGTTGGAGTACGGGCACACCTGGTGGGCCTTGTCGGCGATGGTCTGCGCCTCGGCGGGGGACAGATGCGGCAGTGAGATCTCGAGGGTGACGGTCAGCTCGAAGCCGCCCTCGTCGTTCGGGCCGATGCCCACCTTCGCGCCGACCGCGGAATCGTCGACATTCGCGCCTTCGCGCTTGCCGACCAGGCGCAGCGCGCTGTGGAAGCAGGCCGCGTAGCCCGCCGCGAACAGCTGCTCCGGGTTGGTGCCCACGCCGCTACCGCCCATCTCCTTGGGGATGTCCAGTGCGACGTCGATCTTACCGTCGGAGGTGCGGGCGTGGCCGTTGCGTCCGTCGCCGGTCGCGAGGGCTTCGGCGGTGTACAGGACGGTCATGTCTGACTCTCTTTCGATCAGGGGTGGGACATCAGCGAATCGGCAAGTCGCCGAAGGGTTTCGCGCAGGGCGACGAATTCGTCGTGGGTCAGGCCGCTGGCCTCGCCCATTTCCGTTGGTAGACAACGGGCTTCGGACCGCATTTCGCGGCCGCGTTCGGTGAGTTGGACATCGACGCGACGTTCGTCGGCCGCTGCCCGGCGCCGTTCGACCAGGCCTGCCGCCTCCAGCCGCTTGAGCAGTGGTGACAGCGTTCCGGAGTCGAGTAGCAGTGCTTCGCAGAGGTCGCCGACGCTGCGACCGTCACGTTCCCACAATGCCAACATCACCAGGTACTGCGGATAGGTGAGCCCGAGGCGCTCGAGCTTCGGGCGATAGACCGCCGTCATCGCCCGCGACGCGGCATACAGCCGGAAGCACAACTGCTCGTCGAGGGTGAGGTGATCGGTCATGTCCATAACGGTAGTGGGCAATTAAATTGTGCACAACCAAATTGGCTGTGCTTCACGTCACGCCTGATCGTCGTCTGCGGCTCAGCTTGCGACGCTGCCGCCGCCGATGCCCAGGTAGACGATCATCATGGTGAACAGGAACCAGCCCGCGCCCTGCCAGATCGGCCAACTCCGGCCGCGCCGCCACACGCGATAGGTCTGCACAAAGGCGCAGATGCCGCCGAGCATCAGCACCACGGTCGGTCCGGTCAGGATCGCCGTTTTCGCCGCGGTGTCACAGAGCATCGTCTCCGCGGCCGCGCAGGCCGTCCGCTCGGCCGCCCATATCGCGGTGATCACGAAGACGAGCGCGGCCACCGCGAGCACCGTCGCCACATAGATCGCTACCCGGCGGAAGGTCCGCTCGTCCGCCGTCCACCGCTTCTCCAGACCGTTGACCATGATCGATCACCTCATGGGTGGAGTTGCCGACGGGCGCAGACCCAAACGTCAGGCCTTGCGTCCCACGCCCGCCCAGTACCACGCGGACTCCGGATCGGCCGGAATGGCTTGCATTCGACCCGAAAGGTCGCCGATCAACTCCGGATGCCAGGTGACGACGGGGACGACGCCCGGTTCGACGATTTCGGTTCCGGCGAACAAAGTTTCGGTTTCGGCGCGGTTGCGCGGATTGAAGGTGATGCCTGCGGATTCGGCCGAGGCCACCACCCTGGCCATGGCGCGGGCGTCGAAATCGGCGGTGGGATGGGTGATCACGATAAAGCTGCCGGAGGGAACCGATTCCAGCAAGTTCTCGATGATGGTGTGCGGATCGTCGCTGTCGCGGAAATACATCATGATCGCGACCAGCATGATGGCGACCGGACGGTTCAGGTCCAGGGTCGCGGTAAGGGACGGATCGCGCAGTATCGAGGCCGGATCGTGCAGATCCGCATGAATGAAGGCTGTTTTGCCCTCACGGGTGCTGGACATGAGTGCCCGCGCGTGCGCGAGAACGATGGGGTCGTTGTCCACATAGACCACGCGCGCATCCGAGGCGATGCCCTGGGCGATTTCGTGGGTATTTCCCGCGGTGGGGATACCGGTCCCGATATCGAGGAACTGAGTGACGCCCGCATCGACGACGTAGCGCACCGCGCGACCGAGGAAGACCCGGTTGGCGCGGGCCATACTGCGGATTGCCGGAATATGGGTGGCTATCGCATCGCCGAGTGCTCGGTCGGCCGGGTAGTTGTCCTTTCCGCCGAGCCAATAATCGTAAACACGAGCTTCATGAGCCACGCTCGTGTCGATTTTGGTCGGCAATCCGGTGGTGGTTTCGGCCCAGCTTTCCGGCATGGCGATTCCCTCCTGTGGCGGGGCGGGCCGTCGGGTGCCCGCGACCGCCGAGCCGCCCACGGTCGGCGGCCCGTTCCGTCGAATTTTCCTCGCTCAGGATAGGGGCGGCGAACATCCGGCAGGCCGGGATTCGGACTGCATTAGGGGATCGATTTCGGTGTGTCGGCTGCATCACGTGATCTTGATGAGGTTGAATCATGAGGTCAACGCGCTGCAGCGGTCCATTGCGAAGTCTGTTCTTCTCCCAGCATCGGCATGCGACAAGGAGCATGAAGTGAGCATGATTCTCGCCGCGTTACACGACACTGTGCTAGCCGAGGTCAGTAATCCGGAACCGGAGGCGCCGCCGATGGCGGACAAGCTGATGCAAATGGGCCGGTATTTCACCTGGCTGATTCAGTTGTCCGGGGTTACCGCTATTACCTACGGCGGCGGACGGTTCGCCTGGGAGAAATGGTCCGGAGGCGGGCTGCAGTCGCCGAAGATGATTGCCAGTGCGATGGCCGGTGGCGCGGTGGCCACCAGTGCGGGCACGATCATGAATGCCGTGCTCTAGCGACCGCGCAGTATCCGTTCGAATCGAGCGCCCGCACGAATAGTCGTGCGGGCGCATTCATCGACGCTGAGCGAGGGGATTCGATATGTCGCCGACCTCGGAATTGGAGCATCGGCTCGCGCTCCATGAAAACCCCTATGGCCCTCTACCATCCGTGCGTGCCGCGCTGCGTGGCGCACGGATGGCGGCGAACCGGTATCCGGAATACCTGCCGCGCAGGCTGCCCGGGATGATCGCCGAGCGGCTCGGCGTGCCGCCCGACCAAGTGGTAGTCGGAGCGGGTGCCACCGGGGTCATCACCTATGTCCTGCGGGAGTTCGTCGCCCCCGGCGACGGCGTCGTGATGGCGACGCCGACCTTCGACGGATTTCCTTTGCTGACCGAGACCATCGGCGGTCGCGCGGTGCAGATTCCGCTCACAGCGGACGGTCATCAGGATCTCGACGCCATGGGTGATGCCGTCGATGCGCGCACCCGGGTGGTTGTGCTGTGCAGTCCGCACAATCCGACCGGCACCTGTATAGCGCAGGCCGAACTCGAAGCCTTTCTCGATCGGGTTGATCCGTCGGTCACGGTCGTGCTCGACGAGGCGTACATCGACTTCGTCGCCGTGGCGGATCGGGTGGACACGGTCGGTCTGTTGGCGCGGCATCCGAATCTGGTTGTGACGCGGACCTTCTCGAAGGCGCACGGGTTGGCGGCGCCGCGGGTCGGGTATGCGATCGGGGCGGTCCCGATGATCGCGCGAATTCGACGGTGGCAGTTGCCGTTCGGGGTGACCGCGCTGGCCGAGACCGGTGTGCGGGCATGTTATGACGCCGAGGCGGAATTGGCGGTGCGCACCGCCGCGATCACCAGCGAATGCGGTCGGCTCACCGAGGGGTTGCGCGCGCTCGGCTTCTCGGTGCCGACAAGTGCGGCGAACTTCGTGTACCTCGGTCGCTGCCGTGCCGCCGAAATCGACCGGCTCCGTGCGGCTTTCGCGCGGGACCGCATCGCGGTCAAGCATTGCGGCACGGGTATCAGGATTACGGTGGGCGATACCGCGGCGACCGACGCGGTGCTTGCCGCGTCACGCTGAGTCCGGTGGCCGGGGAGTGTGGCCCGAGGTCACCCGAGCTAGGGGCTTTCGGCCCATCACGGACTTGCGGTGCCGGACGACAGTGGCACTCGTAAATTTCGATTCCACCGTGCAAGGGAGGTAGCTGCGGCGTCCCGCCGCTATTCGGATCCGTGCCTCCGATACAGCTTCGATGCCTCGGCCCCGATCCGCGGAGTGCGTGCCGCGTGAGGCGATGCGACAACTGCCGACCGCTGACCGGCACCACGGGCCGACCGGCCCCTGACGGTGGCATCGTCGCATCCTGGGCTCGATGCCCTCGCGGACGGCCTTGCGCCAGCATGTGCCGAAGCTCATGCTTCATGAATAGGAACACCGCGCACGTTGAGGGCGATCATTCGCCGAGTCGACTCCGGCGGACGGTGCTAGTGGCTTGTGCCAGCGTGCTCCACGGCGTGCGCGAATACCCCGAGGAGGACCTCGCTCAGATAGTTCTCACCTCCTGATCGAACCGCGACCCGTCACCCCCAAAGCAAAGGAGCAACGATGTCTACCCTCCACTTCAAAGAGACCACGACCTCGACACCGGAGCAGTTCGTGGCGGCGCTGACCGATTTCGGGCCGGGCCGCTCGCAGGTGTTCGGCAACAGCGCCGACGCGTATCTCGAGGTGCACGACCGGGGCCGACGTGATGCCGACGTCACGGAGGGCTCGCGCGGCATCTGGGAACGCCTGCACTACGACTGGTCGAACCCCGACCGCGTCGTCATGACCACCACCGACTCGAACGTATGGGGCGGCCACTCGGGTCACACCTATACCTTCACGCGCCGGACCGACGGGAAGACCGATGTGGATGTGGTCGTGGTGCGCGAGGGCAAGAACCTCAAGGGCCGGGTCCTCGGAGTCGTGGTCGGGACCGTCGGCAAACGCGTCCTGAAACAGGCCCTCGACAAGACCGTCAAGGCTATCGAAACCCGCGACAACGACGAGGGAAAGGCACAACGCTAGTGCCCCCTTGGAGTTTCACCGGGCCGAGCGGGACTGTTGCGGCACACCGGTGTGCCCCTCGCTGAAATCCTCGACGCCATTTATCTACCCGACCTACCGATGTCATCGGCATACCTATACGGCGACGCTGGTACTGAGCGGCTCGAGGCCGATCGGTACATGTCCGTCTGTGTCAGCGGGGGACGGTTTCGACCCGGCTGCGCGAATCGGAGGGGATGAATTGATGACCAAGCGGGGCTCGCGAAGGTGCTGACGTATGTCGGTGTGATCGCGCTGTTGATGGCCGCATGGCTCGGAGTCGACTGACAATGCCTGGAAGCGTCCACGCAGCGTTGTGGGTCACCAATATCTTTGCCGTTATCGGAGGGATGGGCACCGTAGTCCTTGTCGTCTTCGAAGACGCTGAGACCGCAGGCGTCAACACGGTGGGCTACTTCTTCTTCTGGGTCCTGGCCATCGTCGCTTCCTTCTTCCGGCGCGGCGGCAACGGTGTTCGTATCGCAGCAATTTTTCTGGCGATCCTGGAAGCGTTCGTGGCCCTCGGCTCCATGGGGGCCAATTCCAATGTCACCGACGACGACAGTCCCGGCTTCCGTATCGTGCGATTTTCTCCAGGGCCTTTCGGTTTGTGTGCCGCACTTGTCATCGTTGTACTACTGTGCCAGGGCTCCGCAGGTCGGTGGTTCAGCAGGCTGCGCGCCCAGCGCTGACGCTCCGGAAAGCGCATGCTCACGATCGCGGTGGGCGGGACTCGGTCAATGGCGGGCTCGGGCGAAGCGGCCCGGGGTGGTTCCGGTCCAGCGGGTGAAGGCGTGCGTGAAGCTGGAGGCGTCGGCATAGCCGAGGCGCTGGGCGATGTCTTCGACGGTGGTACCGATGGTGAGCAGTTCCTCGGCCAATAGTTGGCGCGTCTCGGTGGTGAGTTCGCGGAAAGAGGTGTCCTCGGCGTCCAGGCGGCGACGCAGGGTGCGCACGCTCAGGCGCAATTGGGCGGCGATCTGGTCCTGGCTCGCGGTGACGCCTTGGGTGAGCAGGGCGGCGCGGACCCGGGCGGCGATGCCCTGCCGATCGCGGCGGCGCTGCATGATCTCGCTGGCTTGCCGCTCGGAGCCGAACTGGACGCGCAACTGGTGAAAGACCACGTCAAGGAGAACCTGGCCCGCTACAAAGTGCCGCGCGATGTGGTCTTCATCGACGAACTACCGCGCAACGCCACCGGCAAGGTGCTGCGCCGCGAACTGGAGCAACTGGACTTCGCATGAGCAGCGACGAGAACTCGTCCGTATCCGTCGCGATTCGGTGCGGGATTCGGCGGCCTGGCCGCAGCCATCGAACTGGAGTGCAACAATATTCGCGACTACATCGTCTTCGAGAAGGGCGACGGCGTCGGCGGCGTGTGGCGGGCCAACTACTATCCAGGCGCGGCCTGCGACGTGCCTTCGCCGACCTACTCCTACTCGTTCGAACTGGAGACCGAATGGTCCCAGCGCTTCGGCACCCAGGCCGAGATCCGCGCCTACTTGGAACGCACCGCCGTCAAATATGGTGTGGCGCCGAAGGTTCGGACCAATACCGAGATTATTGCCGCGACCTTCGACGAGGACAGCGGACGCTGGCAGGTGGAGCTGGCCGATGGTGAGAAGCAGTGGTTCGACGGGCTGACCTGCGCAACCGGGCAACTGTCGCGGCCGAAGATTCCGGCTCTGGATGGGCTGGAAACCTTCGCGGGCAAGCACTTCCACCTGCGCACCCTCCCGGCTTGGCCCGTGCCCAGCACAATCTGGAATGGCTGTGGTACGAGTCGCGGGTTCCCATTATCTTCAACGGATTCGATCCGCTGCGGGTAGGCATGCACGCCTGGCTGCGCTGGAAGATCCGTCGTGAGATCGGAGATCCGGAGCTGCGCAATACCGGTTCGCTCACCAACACGATCATCTTCCTGCTCGAGAAACAGGCTCGCTACGCCCGCCTCGCCCTCGAACACAGCGGCCGCACCGGTGCCTGGCTCGATGTCCTACCAAACCGGTTCCCGCACAAAGTGATCGGCCGCTGACTGTTCAGTTCGGGACCGAGTCCTGTCCCGGCGCGGCACGATTTGCCGCGCGGGATCGAGGACTTCGCCGTCTCCGGGGCTAGCGCTTCACCTGTTCGATGATTCCTTCGGTCCAGGACCGTGTCACCCGGTTGATGATCGGTCGGACCGGGAAAAGCAGTGCGGCGAACCAGGGTTCGGCCTCGGCGGCGAAGGTCCAGGTCAGGTTGGTGCCGTCGGGGTGGGGTTCGAGGGTGATGTCTTCGGCGAAGCGGCGGAAGCCGGGCCGGTTGGCGGCCTCGACGGTGAAGGTCAGCTGTTTGTTCTCGTCCCAGCGGTAGAAGCGTTCCCGCAGTGCGGCCGCACCGTGGCCGACGGTGACCTGGCGACGGGTACCGACTCCGAAGGGGCGCGGGGTGATCCAGTCGACGCCGGTGATGCCGCGAGCCCAGGAGACCAGTGCGTCGTCGGCGGTGAGGAGTTGCCAGACGCGTTCGGGTTCGGCGGGCACGATCACGCTGTGGCGGAAACGGATCGGGCTGTTCTCGATGAGGGTGTCGTCGCTGTCGGCGAGGGGGAACCAGCGGGTCATCGGGAGACGGTCTCCTTCATGGCGGGGGTATGGACGTCGGCGGGCTGCGGGTCGGCATAGAGCAGGCCGATGTCGGCGGCGTACATCTCGGTGATGGGCTTGCGCCGCAGCTTCATGGTGAGGGTGAGTTCGATCCCGCCGGGTTCCCAGAAGGTCGGCAGCAGCCGGAAGCGTTTTACCTGCTCGACGCGGGACAGGACCTGGTTGGCGGAATCGATCGCGGCGCGGACCCGTTCGATGATGTCCGGATGCTCCACGAGTGTGGTGGCGCTGACCGGTAATCCGTGCTCGGCGGCGAAACTGGCAGCGGTGTCAGGATCCAGCGTCAGCAGGGCGGTGACGTAGGGGCGGTCGTCGCCGACGGCGACGACGGTGCCGATCAGACCGGAGGCCGCGCGTACCGCGTTCTCGATATTGGCGGGAGACATATTCTTCCCCGACGCATTGATGATGAGTTCCTTCTTGCGGTCCACGACGCGCAAACAGCCGTTGTCGTCGCGGGTCATCACATCGCCGGTCGCGAGCCAGCCGTCGGCGTCGATGGCTTCGGCCGTCTTCTCCGGTTCGCCGCGGTACCCCTTCATGACCAGCGGGCCGCGCACGAACAGCTCACCGTCGTCCGCGAGCCGCATCTGCATACCTGGTACGAGACGCCCGACGGTGCCGAGTTCGGTTGGGGCGTACGGGGATACGCTGGCGATGCAGGTGAGTTCGGACATGCCCCAGATTTCGGAGATGGGTAGTCCGAGTGCGGCGAAGAAGGCGAGGGTGTCGGCGGGAATCGGCGCCGCGCCGGAGACCGCCCATTTCAGTTCGTCGAAACCGAGTTTCGCGCGCAGAGCCGACAGCACAGCGGCATCGGCCTTCTCGAATTCGGCGGCCAGGTCGGGCGGAACGGGGTCTCCGGCGCGCAGCAGGTCCATGCGCTTGCGCGCGGTGTCGAGAGCCCAGCGCATGGCCGCGGCACGCATGGGAGCGGGTTCGTTGGCGACGCCGAGTTCTATTGCGGCCTTCAGCTTCTCCCACACCCGCGGTACCGCACCCCAGATGGTCGGGCGGCAGTCCGGCAGCGCGGCCGCGATGAGTGCGGGTTCGGCCACCACCGTCACCTGCGTGCCGAACACTATCTGCAAGTAGAGCGCGGTCAACCGGTCGGCGATATGGGCCGAGGGCATGAACGAGGTGATCCGGTCGCCGAATTCGATCGGCAGCACCTGGGCCAGCGCATAGGCCTCGAACAGCAGATTGGCGTGCGTGGTTTCGACACCCTTGGGGTTGCCGGTGGTGCCGGAGGTGTAGATGAGGGTGGCAACGTCGTCGGGTTTCGTGTCTTTCCAGGACTTCTCGAAATCGAAGTCGCTGGTGCCGAGCGTCTGCAGCTCCTGCAGGGTCATTGTGCCCTCCGCCGGGTCGCCGTCCAGTACGACGATGTGCGCGGGGGCCGCGCCGGAGCGTCTGATGCGGTCGAGGTATTGCGCCTCACACACCACCGCCGACGCACCCGCATTGCTCAGCACATGGGCGATCCCCTCCGGCGGCAGAGTGTTGTAGACCGAGAAGGACGTGGCCCCGGCGTGCAGTGCGCCGACATCGATCGGGTAGAACTCCACCCGGTTGCCCATCATCAGGGCCACGGTGTCACCGCGGCCGATGCCGAGCGCCGCGAAACCGGCCGCGATGCGGCGCACTTGGGCGGCGTATTCACCCCAGGTGAGTTCCTGGGTGCCGCCCACGGTGCGCACCGCGACAGCATCGGGATCGATGGCGGCGGTGTGCTGGAAGGCGGCGCAGAGGGTATCAGAGCTCATGACGGTACTTCTTTCAGATTGCCTGTGCGGCAGGGGATGCGAGTGCCTCGATGACGAACCGGCCGGACGCGCGGTATGCCATTCGAGATTCGGGCACCAGCGCCGCGAGGGTGTGGAAGACGTGCATTTGCCGGGCCCACAAGCGCAGATCGCAGCGTGCGCCCGCGGCGCTCAAGTGGTCGGCGAGTGCGATCGCGTCGGCGGCGAAGAGTTCATCTCGGCTGGCGTGAATCAGGGTGGGCGGCAATGGTGTTCCCGAACGGGGACGCAGTTGTTGCGGCGCGTCGGCGAGGTGGGCGACGGCGGCGCGCGCGGTGGCCAGGTCGAGCAGGGCATCGCGGCGACCACCTCGGCGCGCGAGGTCCAGTGCGAGGTCGGCCATGGGCGAGAACAACAGCAGGGCAGCCGCGCACCTACGACCGCGATCGGCGCTGCCGATCACGAAATCGGTGGCCAGGTAGCCGCCCGCGGAGTCGCCCGCGATAACTATCCGGTCCGGGGCGAATCCCTGTTCGCGCAGTAGGCGATAGGCCGCCGAGACATCGGATGCCGCTGCGATGTAGGGGTTTTCGGGAGCGAGCCGGTAGTCCACCGTGAGGACCGGCAGCCGGGTCGCGGTCGAAAGCCGTGAGGTGACACCCCGATACGAGCGTGCGGATCCGGTGATGAAACCGCCGCCGTGCACATACAGGATGGCGGCGTCGTCGCGGGTCGCGCGCGGACCGCGCACCCACTCGGCGCGGACCGGACCGTCCTCGACGGCCTCGATCGCCGTGCCGTTCAGCACCGGCGCGACCGCACGCATGACCTGGTCGACGACCATCCGCGCCGCCGGTAGCGTGTGCGCGTTGACCGGCAGGGCGGCCAGCACCGGACGCAGAGTGTGACTCGAGATCTGCCGTAGAGCGCGAGCCCGGCGGGACGCGGTTTCGGCGCTCATGACCCCTGTGGCGGCTGCGTCGATGGTTCGCCCGTTGCGCTCGCTCATATCCGAACCCGCGCTTCCACCGCGCGAACCAGGTCGTGCACTCGCGCGTCGCGGGTGAGGCGGGTGTCGAGCACCGCGTTCACCGCTCCACGCAGCAGCGCGTACGCGCCCCAGCCGGTCGCGGGTGCGATGGTGCGCGGGGCACGTCGTTCGATACCGTCGGCCACCGACCGCGCGGCCTCGGCCGCGGTGATCCGTCGGTTGAGTGGCCACGGAAGCAGATCGTCGAGGGCACGACCGAGATCGTCACCGTCGAGGGTGTCATGGGTCATGGCCGTTTCGACAATGCCGAAATAGGCGATACCTGCGGTCGCGCCGAATGGTGAAAGTTCCACGCGCAGTGCGCGTCCCAGTTGCTCCACGCCCGCCTTGCTGATCATGTACGGCGCACCCGCCATCCCCGGCGCGAAGGCTGCGCAGGAGGACACCACCACGACATGGCCGCGGGCAGCGACAATGTGATCGAGTGCCGGGCGCACAGTGTTGAACACGCCGGTCAGGTTGATATCGATGACGCGGTCGAAGTCCCGCCCTTCGAGGGTGCGCAGGGTAGCGGGGCGCGGCACCACACCGGCATTGGCGACGACCACGTTCAGAGAGCCGAAGTAGTCGACCGCGTCGGTGATCACCTGGCGCATGGCTTCTCGATTCGCGACATCGGCAGCGACCGGCAGGGCGCGCGGGCCGAGGGCAGCCGCGGCCGCGGCGACGCCCGCGCCGTCGATGTCGACCAGCACGACCGAAGCGCCGCGGGCGTGGAGAACATCCGCCAGTTCACGGCCGATCCCCTGTGCGGCCCCCGTGATCAACGCGACTTTGCCGTCCACGTCGAGGCGGCCCGGCGTTGCTCCGATCGTCATGTGGTCACCTCGTAAGAGTCGGCGTCGAAAGCGCGGGTGCGACGGCGGTATTCGAAACTCCAGTTCGGGTACAGTCCGGCATTGAGACCGTCGGGTGTTGTGTAGTAGCTCGTGCAGCCGCCGGTGAGCCAGACACTGGTCGAGCTGCGCTGCGCCATCTCGGCGAGAAATTGCTCCTGGGCTTCCGGCCGCACCTCGACGCGGCGAACTCCGTTGCGGCGCACCGATTTCAGAGCATCGACAATGTAGGCGATCTGCGATTCGATCATGTATATGGCCGACTGGTTTCCGGCCGCGCCGAAGGGACCCAGCGTGCAGAAGAAATTGGGAAATCCCGCGACTGCCGCACCGAGGTAGCTCTGCGGTTGCTTGTGGTAGAGCTCGGCGAGCGAGATCCCGTCCCGGCCGATGAGCCGTTCGTAGGCGGTGGGAATCGAGGTGAACCCGGTGCCGTGGATTATGGTGTCGACTTCGTGTTCGGTGCCGTCGCGCAGCACGATCGAATGCGGACGCACCTCGGCGATACCCTGCGTGACGACCTCGACATTGGGCTGGTCGAGCGCGGGCAAATACGCGTCGGAGAAGATCGCGCGCTTGCAGCCGATCACATAGTCTGGCGTCAAGATCTTGCGCAACAGCGGGTTTCGCACTTGCCGCAACAGCTGCAGCCGTGCCAGCCCCTCGTAGGGATGCCGGAAGCGTTGGTCCACAAGTGAGATCAGTCCGAAAGCCTCGATGGCCGAGTACCACAGACCGCGAACGGCCTTCTGTGCCAAAGGAACACTGCGCAGCAGATACCGCTCGGCGGGCAGTGTTCTGCGATCCATGCGCGGCACGATCCATGGCGCGGACCGCTGGAACAACAGCAGTTTGCCGACCCGGGGCTGGATTTCGGGAACGAACTGCACAGCGGAGGCTCCGGTGCCGATGACCGCGACGCGCTCGCCGGTGAGATCGTGGTCGTGGTCCCAGTGCAGTGAATGAAAGCTGGCGCCTGCGAAGGTCTCCAGCCCCGGTAGGTCGGGATACTTCGCCTCGGCGAAGATACCCGTCGCCGACACGAGAAAGTTCGCGGTACGCGAACCCCGCGTGGTCTCGATGCGCCACAGCGATGCGGTCTCGTCCCAGCGGGCGTCGAGGACCTCCGCGCCGAAGCGAATGGAGCGGACCACATCGTGGTCGACGGCCACCGAACGGAGGTAATCGAGGATCTCGGTCTGCTTCCCGTAGGTGCGCGACCAGTCCGGATTAGGTGCGAACGAGTAGCTGTACAGCTGCGAGGGAACGTCGCAGGCGCAACCCGGATAGGTATTGGCGCGCCAGGTTCCGCCCAGATCGTCGGCGCGTTCCAGGATGACGAAGTCCTCGAATCCGGCCTCCCGCAGTTTCACCGCGAGTCCGATGCCGCCGAATCCCGCGCCGACGACGGCAATATGGGTGTGTTCCGCGTTCATCTATCGGCTCCTTGCATGCAGCAGCGCCACCAGCCGGTCGGCCACCGCGTCTACCCGGGTGGTGCGCCGGAAGGTGGTCAGTGGCAGCGGCGATGGAAACAGCTGCCTGGTGGTCGCTTTGGCGTAGGTGAATTCCTTCAGCCCATCGGGTCCGTGTACCCGGCCGAACCCGGAGTCGCCGACTCCGCCGAGCGGTAGCGTCGGGATGGTGGCATGGGTGACGAACGAGTTGATCGAAACGCCGCCTGCGCGAATGCGGTCCGCGATGGCGCGGCCGTTGCGCCGCGAGAACACGGTGCCGCCCAAGGCGTAGGCGCCCGCGTTCACCTTCTCGATCGCTTCGTCCATATCGCGCACGCGGGTGACCGTGAGTGTCGGGCCGAAGGTCTCCTCGGTAATGGCCGCGGCGTCGTCGGGCACATCGGCCAGGATCGTAGGCTGTACGAATTGGCCTGGTACGGTGTCGATTCCGCCGAGCAGGAGGCGCGCTCCGCGAGTGATCGCGTCCTCGAGATGGTGTCGGATGACGTCGAGCTGCTTGGGCATGGTGATCGGTCCGATCTTGGATTCGGGCCGACCGGCGTCGATCGTGCTCGCGAGCGCCACCAGTTCGGCGACGAAAGCGTCGTATACCTCGGCGTGCACGTAGACGCGCTCCACAGCGAGGCAGGTCTGGCCCGCATTGGACAACCCGCCCCATACCGCGGCCTCGGCGGCCGCGTCGAGATCGGCATCGGCATCGACGACGAGCGCGTCCTTGCCGCCGCATTCCATCAGCACCGGGGTCAGATTCTCGGCACAGGCCGCCATGACCTTCTTGCCGGTGGCCGTGGAACCGGTGAACCCGATCTTGCCGATCCTGCTGCGGCACAGCGCGTTTCCGGTCTCACCGAGACCGGTGACCACCTGCAGCACCGGTCGCTCCGTAGTGGCGCGGGCGAATGCATCGGCGAGCCACACACCCACACCGGGGGTGTACTCGCTCGGTTTGAACACCACGGCGTTCCCGGCGGCCAGTGCGAACGACACCGAGCCGAGCGGTGTGAAGACCGGGTAGTTCCACGGGCCGATAACCCCGACCACGCCGAAGGGCCGGTACTCGACCTCCGCGGCATGGTTGAGCGTGAGCAGGCTCGACCGCACGCCGCGGCGGCCGAGTACACGCTCGGCGTTGTGCGCGGCCCATCGCAGATGTTCGAGCGCCATGGCGATCTCGAGATTCGCGTCCGAGACCGGCTTGCCCATCTCCTCGTGGACGATCCGGGCCAATTCGTCACGGCCCTTGGCGATTTCGGCACGCCAGGCGTCGAGTCGTCGACCGCGCTCGGTGAATCCGAGTGCTGCCCACCAGACTCCCGCTTGGTGCGCCGTGGCGACAGCGTGGTCGACCTCGGTCTGCCGGTGGATGGGATAGCGGCCTACCGTCGTACCGGTGGCCGGATTGCGCACCTCGAAGGTTGTCACTGCTCCAGGGGTTTTCATCGATGTAGCCATCAGTTGGTCTCCGGCCGTTCAGAGGTCGAGTACGAGCGCGTCGCCGACGGCGCGCGATACGCAGGCCAGCATGTGATCGGCTCGTTCGGATTCGGTGAGCAGGCGGTCGCGGTGCTCGACCGATCCGGCGGCGACGCCGACCTTGCAGGTGCCGCAGAAGCCCTGCTGGCATGAGTAGGCGATATCCGGGAGCCGGCGGCGCAGCGCGGTCAGCGCGGTCTCGTCCGCCGCGACGCGAACGGTGCCGCCGGTGCGAGCGAGGGAGATATCGAATGCGCGGCCATCGGTGACCGGTAGCGCCGAGAATCGCTCGGTGTGCAGCGACCCGGTCGGATTCAGCTCGAACATGCAGCGCTGCGCCGCCGCCAGCATGGGCGGCGGTCCGCAGACGTATACGGCCGCACCGGGTTCGGCGCGAGCAATGAGTTCGGCGATGTCGGTGACACCGAATTCGTCGTCGGGACGGATATCCGCGCCGGGCAGCTCGTGCAGGAACGGCATGGTGTCGCGCGAGCGGCCGAGGTACACCAGCCGACCACGGGATCCAGCCGCCTTGACCATCGGCAGGATCGGTGTGATGCCGATGCCACCGGCCAGGAACAAATACGACGGGGCGTCGACGAAGGTGAATGCGTTGCGGGGGCCGCGAATTCGCAGCCGGTCATCGGTGCGCAGCGTCTGGTGCACCTCTCGGGAGCCCCCGTCGCCGTCCGGGATGAGGCGCACCGCGATCCGGTAGCGGAAGCGATCCGACGGGTCCCCGCACAGCGAATATTGCCGCTGCCGTCCGGAGGGCAGAAATACATCCACATGAGAACCCGGCCGCCACGTCGGCAGCGGGCCACCCGCGGTCGTGCGCAGCGTCAGACTCACCACATCGTCTGTCTGGCGTTCGATGCTCTCGACGCGCACGTCCAGCTCGAATCCCGTGCGCCGCACCGGCTTCGGTCGTGACAGCAACGGCGCGGCGCCGCCTTTCGCGAAGACGCTCTTGTAGGCGTCCATGATCCCGCCGAGCATCCGCAGACTCACCGGCGTGGGATCGGTCGGCTCGCCCATCAGTGACCTGCCGCCCGCGCGGCGGGCGAGTGCCCGAGATACCGCAGTGCTTTGTCCATCGGTCCCAGCTGTGCGGGATGGAAACCCGGCCGCAGATAGCGCGGGATCTCGGTCAGGAACACCGTCCAACTGGGGATCACGCCGCGGCGGGTGGCACTGGCGAACTGCCGCAACCAGAATTTGCCCTTATCGGCCTCCGGGTCCTTGCGGTACATGTACGCGGTCGACACGATGAACAGGGGCAGCAGGGTCAGGCTCGCCAGGATCGCGGTCCGCGCCCGGCGTGCGTAGCTGCCGTCGACGTACATGAACGCGTCGTAGACCACGCTGCGGTGCTCGACCTCCTCCGCACCGTGCCAGCGGACCAGATCCAGCATGGCCGGATGCATGCCCTTCTCCTCGAGAATGTCCGCGTTGAGCAGCCATTCGCCGAGCACGGCGGTGTAGTGCTCCATCCCCGCGAACAGTCCGAGGCGTTCCTTGAGCCACTCGTCCTTCGCTCGCCCGGTCAGGCCGTGATCACCGAGAATGCGGTCGACCAGCCACGCCACCTTGCGGACATAAGAGTCCACGTCCAGGCCGATGGACTGCAGATGTATGCGCGCGGCCTCATGGCTGTTGGCATGCATGGTCTCCTGTCCGACGAACCCGATCACTTCCTCCCGCAGCCGCTCGTCGTGGATATGCGGCAGTGCCTCGGACAGCGCCTGCGCCATGGCTCGCTCACCCTCGGGCAGCACCAGATGCATGACGTTGACGATGTGGGTGGCCAGCACCTCGCCGGGGATGTAGTGCATCGGCACGGAATCGAACTGGAAATGGACGTCGCGCGCATTGATCGCATGCACGTCGTCGCCGTAGGTGCGCTTCGTCGCGCCAGCCGTGTCAGCCATACCCCGACCGTACAGCGCCACAAATTTCATTGCAATGTTGCGAGCCACATTTTTGCTTGGATTGTTGCACGGCGCGTGTTGTCTGCTAGCGTCGAACAGGTGAAGACGGCGTCGAAAGCAGCCCTGAGCCGCGATGATGCGGACGATCTCGAGACACGGATCCTCGACGCCGCCCTCGTGCAGTTCGCGAAGGTCGGCGTCAAGAAGACGACGATCGAGGACGTTGCCCGGCAGGCCGGGGTGGATCGAGTCACGGTCTACCGGCGGGTGGGCTCACGCGATGATCTCGTACAGGCTGTGATCAGCCGCGAGGTCGCGACGCTGCTGACGGAACTCGCCGCAATGCCCGAACGGCACGACAGCATCGACGATCTCGTCGCCGACATATTCGTCACGGTCGTCACGCGATGGCGCACGCATCCCATGGTCGAGCGAATGCTGGCGATCGAACCCGAGCGAGTGATCATGAAACTCACGGTCGACGGTGCCACCACCTTCGCCATGTGCGTCACCGCAACCGCCACCACGCTCGAACGCGCGGTCCAGTGCGGACTACTCGCCGACTCCGACGACCTGATGACCCGCGCCGAAATCGTCTGCCGCGTGGTCCATTCACTCATCCTCGCCCCGCACGGCACAACGCCGCTACGGTCCGACGCCGAGCTCGCCGAGTTCGCGCGCAGGTATCTGGTGCCCGTCGTTCGCGGCTGACGCACTCGTGCTGCGGCTGATGCACACTCGGAGAAAGCCTTCGAGCGCCATCCAGCTCGTTACCGAGGTTCGCCTCCACTGCTGATGATGCCGGATCCGGTTGCCGGGGAACGGGATTCGGATCGGGCCGTGGATTTGGCGGCGGCAGGTCGCCCACAGGGCGATACGGCGCGGGTCAGCGCAGGCGTGCCGCAATGGTGGTGGCGATGTCGGTGGTTTTGGCGCAGACGTCCCAGTCGACTCCGGTGGCAATGCCCGGGGCGGCGATACCCAGGTAAAACGATCCGCCGGACGGGACCGATACGTAGACCGAGCAACTGCCATTGCGGCCGTCGGGACGAAGTTCAGGCTGCACGACGGCGCGCTGACCTCCGATGGTGGCCGTCCGCTCGAGTGGATTACGAACTTGGCGCTGCTCGAGATCGCTGAGGTCGCTGCTGTGTGGGGCGAACGAGACGGTGAAACTTCCGGCGATCGCGGTTTGGATGGAGGACCAGGAGCAGCGGGACAGCTCCCGTGGCGGCGTCGCGGCGCTGCCATCGGATGCGAGCAGGTAGTGGGCGATATCGTCCGAAGTCAGCACGCTGCACGGATGGTAGGTCAGATCGGCCGGAGTCCATGGCGGCGGCGCGACGGGCGAGGTGGTGACGCTGCCCGACGACCGTGCTGGTGACGGGACCGGGTCGTTACTTGTGCATCCGGCCGCCGTCACGATAGCAACGAGACCGCCGAGTGCCGCGATCATCTGCCGACGGCGATCACATGCTGAACTGGGCATCACGCATCCCTCCCGGCACCGATCACACCAGATTCCGTGCCCGGCCGCCACATCGCAGCGGAGGCGGGCTCCGGGCCGGGTGCGAGATCGTGCTTCATCATTGAGCCCCGACGCGGTCGTCGATGCCGACGGCCGTACCTGCGACGGCGGTCACCTCGTCGAGCGCGGCAAACAGTTCGGGTCGTAGTCGCACAGATCCACATCCCTTGTGCGCCGTCGCTATTCGAGTACCGCGCCGGTGGTGGTGTCGGTGGAGCGGCTGTGGCGGCCCTGGGTGAGGCTAGGTGCTGATGCCCGCGGTGAGGATGGCGGCCAACTCGCGGTAGGCATCGGCATCGTCGAGTCCGGTGTGCTCGCGCACCCCACCCTGCTGGATGCGGACCATCATGGTCGCGGCCATATCGGCGGCGAAGGCGGCGTGGACGTCACGGAATTCGCCCGCCGCGACGCCTTCGTCGATGAGTTCGCGGACCCGTCGGGCGGCGATCCTGGTGTTCTTCTCGTAGATCTCCTGCGCGGGCGCGAAGCCGCTCAAGTCGGCCATGAATCGATCGGAGGCGGCGGCCAGAGCGGTGCCGACCGCGGACAGGTAGGCGGTGATGCGCTCGCGGGCGTCGGTGATCGGCGCGATGCCGGTCTCCACATCGTTGGTGGCACGGCGGAAGAAGTGCACGGTCGCGGCCCGGACCAGCTGTTCCTTACTGCCCGCGAGGGTGTAGAGGGTCGATTTGGAGCAGCGCAGCCGCGCGGCGATCTCGTCGAGGGTCAGGTGTGCGAATCCCTCGGTCAGGAACAGCTCGACCAGCGCATCGAAGAGTTCGGTACGCCGCCGGGTGGCGAATCCTGCGCGCGTGAGCTGCTCCATATCAGCGAATAGTACTGGTGAGGCTCTTGCAGTACTGAGGTCCACACAGTACTGTGATCGGTAATTCAGTACTGTTATTCGTAGGCGAGGAGTCTTGTGGCCGTCGAACGTCTGCTGCCCACCACCGAAGCCCGGGAACTGATCCAGCTCACCCGAGACATCGCCGATAAAGTCCTCACGCCGATCGTCGATGAACACGAACGGGCCGAGACCTATCCCGGCGGTGTGTTCGCCACACTGGGAGAGGCCGGGTTGCTGAGCCTGCCGTACCCGGTCGAATGGGGCGGCGGTGGCCAGCCGTACGAGGTGTATCTGCAGGTCCTCGAGGAGATCGCCGCGCGGTGGGCGGCGATCGCGGTGGCGGTCAGCGTGCACAGCCTGGCCTGTCATCCGCTACTGGCCTTCGGCACCGAGGAGCAGAAGCAGCGCTGGCTGCCGGAGATGCTGGGCGGCAATACGATCGGCGCGTACAGCCTGTCCGAGCCGCAGGCCGGATCGGATGCCGCCGCGGTGGCATGCAAGGCCGCTCCCGTCGACGGCGGGTATCTCGTCAACGGCACCAAGGCCTGGATCACCCATGGCGGCATTGCCGACTTCTACAACGTTTTCGCGCGCACGGGCGAGGGGTCGCGCGGCATCTCCTGCTTTCTGGTGCCGCGTGAGACCAAGGGCCTGACTTTCGGCAAGCCCGAGCAGAAGATGGGGCTGCACGCGGTGCCTACCACGACCGCGCACTACGACGACGCGTTCCTGCCCGTCGAGCGACGGATCGGTACGGAGGGGCAGGGCCTCCAGATCGCTTTGAGCGCACTGGATTCCGGCCGACTCGGCATCGCCGCGGTCGCGACGGGACTGGCCCAGGCCGCGCTCGACGAAGCCGTCGCCTATGCCAAGGAGCGCACGGCATTCGGCAGGCCGATCATCGACCATCAGGGTTTGGGGTTCCTATTGGCCGATATGGCTGCCGCGGTCGATTCGGCCCGCGCCACCTACCTCGATGCCGCGCGGCGACGCGACGCGGGGCTGGCGTACTCACGCCAGGCGAGTGTGGCCAAACTGATCGCCACCGACGCGGCCATGAAGGTCACCACCGACGCTGTTCAGGTATTCGGCGGCTACGGCTACACCCGTGACTTCCGGGTCGAGCGGTATATGCGCGAAGCCAAGATCACGCAAATCTTCGAGGGCACCAACCAGATTCAGCGACTGGTCATCGCACGCAGCCTCGCACAGTAACCCGTCGGATTCCGCGCTGCCGCCCACTGCTGGGACTGCCGATACACACCGACCGCCCGACTCGGCAGAGCCCGAAACGTGGGCGGGTGGATAGCCAGGACGAGTCGGGGCGGCGATGCGACCCAGGCGAACACCTCGGTGAGACATTCGGCTCCTCCTCGTCTTCGGATGACTGTTGTGATTCCGGTTGTGCGCCTGACGGTTTCGATCGAACGGCACGCGTGCGATCAAGTGCTCGTCATGCGCGCAGCAGCGTATCGGCGGTAGCGCCGGACCGGTCCCGGCGCAGTGCTTGTGCGTGACGATGTTCGCGCCCGGTGCCCGATGAGGGTCGCGATGGTTAGGCTGCGGCTTTGTGCGCAGGCTGTCGTCGGTGTCGAAATTGTGGTTGGTGTGGGTGGTTACGCGGACGCTGATGGTGGTGTTGACCGGGGTGACGTTGCTGCCACACAGCGTCTGGGATGCCTCGGCCGCGGACTTGACGCTGTATCGCGGATGGGCCGAGCAGATCATGTACCAGAACATTTTCCCGCTGGCGGACGAGCGCTGGCAGTATCCGCCCGGAGCCGGCGCACTGCTGGTGGTGCCCCAGCTGCTCGGCGGCGGGGCAGGC
Organism: Nocardia pseudovaccinii; assembly: GCF_050942345.1. Taxonomy (NCBI): domain Bacteria; kingdom Bacillati; phylum Actinomycetota; class Actinomycetes; order Mycobacteriales; family Nocardiaceae; genus Nocardia; species Nocardia pseudovaccinii. Next base: position 5,910,208 of record NZ_CP192074.1, on the reverse strand, counting down.
TACAACTGGTTGTTTTTCGCGCTGGTCGCCGCCGCGGATGCGAGTGTGCTCGGCTTGTTGATCCGGGCCGCCCGGCGCGACGGCTGGGAGACAGCGCAGACCGGGCCGTGGGTGTGGGCGGTGGGCGTGGCGCTGTTGGGCAGGGTCTGCTACGGCCGATTCGATTTGATCGTGGCCGCGACCGTGGTCGCGGCACTGCTGTGGGCGACGCGCCGCCCGGCGGCGGCGGGCGCGGCCGCTGCCGCGGGCGTGCTGTTGAAAGTCTGGCCGGTGCTGGTTGTGCTGGGCTTGCGCTGGCGAACGCTGCGACGGATGAGTGCGGGCGCGGCCGGTGTCGGTATCGCCGCGATCGCGGGATTGGCGGCGCTGGGTCCGGGGGCGTGGTCGTTCCTGGAGTTCCAGTCGAAGCGTGGATTGCAGATCGAATCCGTGGCCGCCACTCCGCTGTTGATCGCTCGACTGCTGAACGGCCGCTGGACCATCGTGCATCGTTATGGGGCCGACGAGTTATCCGGGCCAGTTGTGTCCGCGGTGGCGTCGGCGTGCGTGGCGGCCACGCTCGCGGGCGGCGCGGTGTTGCTGATCATCTGGTGGCGTGCGCGGCCTCCAGCGGCGGATCTGGTATTGGCCGCAGTGCTGCTCGCCCTGGCGACCAGCCGGGTACTCAGCCCGCAGTACCTGGTGTGGGCGGTGGCGGTCGCGTCGGTCTGCGCGCTCGACTCGCGCAGTACACAGCGGCCTGTACTGCTGCTGGTGCTGGCGACCGCGTTGATGAGCCAGGTGGAATTCCCCTTCGTCTACGACCGGGTAGCCACCGGGAGCTGGTCGGGTGTGGTGGTGCTGACGGTCCGCAACGGCATGCTGCTCTGCGCGACTATGTGGTCGATCGTTCGGCTGTGCCACGACGGTCTCGATCATCCGAGATGGCCGCTCGGCCAACTCGCTAGTGGATATCGGTTCGGTAACGCCGGTAAGCCTGCGTGCTCTCCCGGGCAGGTCCGAATCCCGCCAGTTGGGCAGTTGTTTCCCTAGTTCAGGGCCATATCCGCGCGCTAGGTCACGATTCGGTCTCGCGTGAACGCGCGAAGTTGTGTGAGCAGCCGGTCTTTTTTCGACGTTCAATTACTGTCACGCTGTCGCTGGCTAATAGTTAGCCTTCATAAATGTCGGGGAGCGGCAACCGCGCCGCATGACAGGACGGATCGGTCGCCGATCACGGTGATCACCCGTGTTGCGCCATTTCCATATCGAATCGCTACCTTGGTCGATCGCAGTGTCGGCCCGGAGAACGCTATGGCTAATCCAGCGTCCATACCCAACCCCTTCGAGACACGCCGTACCGGAAGTCCCGCCGCCTCCCAGCCGGGCCCGAGGTCCGCCGCAGGTTCGGCGCGGCCCGCCCGCGTTCTCCTCGATGAGCAGCTAGCGCCACTGCGGATCCCGGCACTGGTGCTGGGTGCCTTGCTGATCTGCCTCGGTGTGGCGGCGCTGCTGCCATTACGAGGATGGCTGCACGACTACGGCGCCGAGCTTGTCATCGCCGCCTACCTGCAATACATGGCGATCGCGACAACCCTCGAGGTATGGGGTCTGCGCATGACCAGGAAAGGCCCACGCCGCAGGTGATGCGCGCACGATGAGGTGCTTCGGCTGTTCACCTTTCGGTCAGAATCCGTCGATAGTGTCCCGGAAATGACCGACTTCGCGACACGGCAGCCATTGCCCGACTTCAGTGCGATCGGGGACCTCCGGTCAGTGGTCGACCTTTCCGACACTGCCGGTTTCATCGTCGACGATTTCGACGATGACGACCCGGTCCTGATCACCGCCCAGGGCGGTTTCGCCGTCGACACCTGGCGTGAGGGCTACCCCTACGAGCAGCGTCTGGCCCGCGACAGCTACGAGGCCGACAAGCGCCTGCTGCAGATCGAGCTGCTCAAATTGCAGAATTGGGTCAAGGCCGAGGGGCGCAGGCTGGTGATCGTGTTCGAGGGCCGCGACGCCGCGGGCAAGGGCGGAACCATCAAGCGGTTCATGGAGCACCTCAACCCCCGCGGCGCACGCGTGGTGGCGCTGGAGAAGCCGACCACCCGCGAGTCGACGCAGTGGTACTTCCAGCGCTATGTCGAACACCTACCCGCGGGCGGGGAGATCGTATTGTTCGACCGCTCTTGGTACAACCGTGCGGGAGTCGAACGGGTCATGGGGTTTTGCACACCCGAACAACATCGGCGATTCCTTGCCCAGGTTCCGCTTTTCGAGCGCATGCTCGTCGACGACGGCATCGACCTCGTCAAATTCTGGTTCTCGGTATCCCCGCTGGAGCAGCGCACCCGCTTCGCCATCCGCCAGGTCGACCCGGTCCGCCAATGGAAGCTGTCCCCGATGGACCTGGCCTCGCTCGACAAATGGGACGACTACACCGCCGCCAAAGAACAGAACTTCGAGCACACCGATACCGACTACGCCCCCTGGATCGTGGTCAAGAGCAACGACAAGAAACGCGCCCGCCTCAACGCGATGCGCCATGTCCTCGGCCTGTTCGATTACGACAACAAGGACCCCGAGATCGTCACCCCGGCCGACCCGCTTCTCGTAGGGCGCGCTTGCGACGTCATCGGCTCCTGACTCCGCGACGGACGCCGCTCGCCCAGCCGTCGGGCCGTCGAATTCCCATGCACGGCAACCACATCCAGAGTGCATGAGCACTTGTCGCTGTGACGTGAGAGCCCGCCTCCTGCTTTGGCCCGATTCTCTGAACGAACGAGACCGACGTGGCATTCGACCAGTGAACGTTTAGCATTCCGGTATGCGCCGTCGGAGGTGGCTACGGGCCGCACTGTGTCTGGTCGTACTGAGCGCCGGTGGCTGTTTCGGGGCGGTCGAGCGCGGCGACTTCGAACAGGGTTTGCGGGCGCGGGGCGGGGGACTGGTGAACGGGTTGACGGATTCAGCGGTCGCCGCGGTGCGAGAGCGCTTGGGAACCACCGATTTTCAGGCGAATGTCATTCTGCTGACCGCTCCGGATTCCATGCGGTTCCGCCTGGTGCTGTTCGATCAGCCGGACCAGGTGACTCGATTCTTCTCCGCGTGGCCGGATCCAACCGCACGGCAGGCGGCCGTGCGACTGCGGGTGCGCGATCCGGCCGGTGCCCGCAGGCTCGACGACTACTCGTTCACGCTCGGTGCGCTGAGTGCGCCACAGCCGGTGCGGGTTTCGGCATTCGACGACATCGACAGCGAGGGCTTCATGGTCAGTGAGGTGCCGGGACTCGCGCATATCGAGGACATCGTCGATACCACCCTGGCTCGCAGTGAACTCGCCGACGGCCAGGTGACCGGGATCGTTGTGAGCCGGTTCGGCCGCGAGATCCGGATCGTCGCGAACGTGAGCTCCCCGCGGACGGATATGGTCGCCGAGTTCGACCGTGCCGGCGCTTTTCTTCGAATCCGGCAGGTGTGAGGCCATGGCGAGACTGCTCACCACCGCATTGTCGACCGGTGTCGGCGTCGGCATGTTCAGCACCGTGGTGCCGGTATCGATCTGGCCTGGTGAAGCGAAACTCACCGCGCCACTGTTCTGTTCGGACCCCTATCGCGAGCCCGTGGTGGTATCCGACACCTTCCACGACTCCGAGGGCACGTCGGTCGACTACACCCTCTACTGTGTGACCGACCGAGGCGCGGTCACCGACGAGGGATTCGTCCTCCCCTTCCTCGTCTTGATGGCGGCGCACATCGCGATCATCACCACTGTGGCATTCCTTGCCGGACTGTGGATCCGTCGCCGCACCCCGCCTCCGACCGATCCGCAGGCCACGGCATTCGAGCCACTCGTTTACGGACCACACGAGCCCGAACCCATCTGAATACTGCGTGGTGCTCCGAGTTCGCGTATGCCGACATTCGACGGTGACCGCGAGCCGTTGGAGCAGTAGCAGGGCGGTCTGGATATCTGCGCGAGTACCGCAAATACGCTGGGATACAGTGTCCTGATGCCCGAAGAAGCGCATCCCACACCAGTGGTGCGTGTCGGAGCGGCCGCGGGGTCCGATGGTGCTGCCGCAACCGTCGGGGGAACCGATGCCGACCTGCTCTCGCTCGCATCACAGCTGTGTTTTGCCCTGTACTCCACATCTCGATCGATGACTGCGGCATACCGGCCGTTTCTCGAGGGGATGGGTGTTACCTATCCGCAGTATCTGGCCCTGCTGGTGTTGTGGGGGCGGCCTGCGATGACCATGAAGGAACTCGGCGAACAACTGCAGCTGGACTACGGCACGGTCTCACCGCTCGTCCAGCGACTCCAGGCACATGGTCTGGTCGAGAGCGTCCGGAGTGCCAGCGACCGCCGTGCCGTCGAACTGCGCGCGACCGAAGCCGGTCGCGCCCTGCAGCCACAGGCCCGGCAGATGATCGAGGCGGTCATGGCGGAGGTCGGCTATCCGATCGAGCATCTCATCCGGCTGCGTGACCAGGTCAACGCGCTCGGCGCCCGCCTCGACGCCGCCGTTGCCGAACGTTCCGGCCGGTAAGCACCGCTCGCCGCAGCCGGGACAGATCGTGTGGCTCGGGCGTCGAGCACTCGGTGCGACGCCAGACGTATTGCCTTGCCATGGCTGGTAAATACCGGCATTGCGCCGGGACGCGAAGTGCGAAATCTTAGCCCTGACGAACCGATCCAGGCGATTTGTGGGAACTGCTCGCGGTCGAGGTCACGCATCGGCGCCTCTCAGGGCTTCGGCGCGTTTGCCGTTCCCGGAACTCGGAGTGTGCCGTGACGCAGGCGGGGGATGAGGGTGTTGCCGGATTGGCCGATCGGATCGCGGATGGGCTGCGTGAGACGGCTCCGCCCGGATGGCAGCGGCTGGAGGCGTGGTTCGCGATGACCGTGGTCGCCGAATCGGCGCTGCTGGTGGTCGACGACGGTATCCGGTCTTTTCGATGCCCGGTATCGGATGCGGTGTGGGTTGCGGTGCGTCGGCATCGGCAGGTATCGGCAGGGGACGAGGGCGGGCCGTGGTGGCGGTTGCTGGTCCGCATCGATGCGGACGGTGTCGAGGCCGATGCCGATCACGGTGCGGCGCCGTTCCCTGGCGAGCAATTGTTTGCACCGGAGGCATATCTCGCCGACTTGGAACGCTATCCGCGGGACCGGCTGCCGGTGTGGCTGGCGGCCTACCTCGGGCGCGGAGAACATCGGACACGGACGCCGCGCGCGGCTGCCACCGCGATGCGGGCGGACCAGCGTGCGGGTTTGCGGGCGGCGGCCGTGGATAACGAACTGCCGCAACTGGCCGTGTTGTGGGCCCGGTGGGCGGTGCTGGCGGCAGCCTTCGTGGCGGTCGGCTCGAGGCAGGGGCCGCGGATCGGTCCGTCCGTGGGCATCTTCGAAGGCGCGGGACGCAGCGGTTCGACGCTGACGCTACTGCCCGGTGACCGGGCCGTGCTGTCGGGTGGCGTGTGGGATGCGCCGATCCTGGACGCCATGTACAACGCGGGTGCGGCGATGCCGGAATTGTTTGCGGGAGCACCGGATTGGGTGGCCGACCCGGTGCTCAATCCGCGGGCGGCAACCGGTTTGCTGTCGTTTTGTTACTGGTGGCAGGCCGGTCGGTGGTACCGGGGTGAGTCCGTGCCGATACGGGAGTGCGCGCCCGCGCTGCCCGCTGTGTGGACGGTCGGCACTGCGGCGGGTGTCGTGGGCAGTCTGCTGGACGACCGGTCGGGTGGTACGCCGGACGCGGCCGAGTTGTTGGTGTCGGCTGCGCAGGCCGGTGCGGTGACTCGCGAGGCGATCGTGCAGGTCTTCGGCCGCGGCGCCGACATCGATGGTGCGATGTTCCAGTTCGTGCTTGCGGATCTGGACGCGAACCACGCCGAGGGGATCGGCGAGGCGGATGCGCTCGATCTCGTCCGGGATCACATCCGACGACAGGGGTATGACACAACGGGATACCCGTTGTCGACGTTGCGGGCCGATCGCATCAGCGTGGGCTGGTTGGTGCGTTCGCCGGTGCCGGACGGCGAAATGGCGTTGGACCGTGCGGTTTTCTATGTCGCCGACGATGGCGTCGTCGAGCGCTCTACCTCTTCGGTGCCGCTGTCGGTGTTCGTCACCGAATTCGAGCGACGGTTCCGCCTGCGCGGCAACGGCCGAGCCCGACCGGAGGGGGGCGCGACGTGAATGGTGAAGTCCGGTTGGATCCGGACAACCTGCGAAATCAGGGAGCGCGGCTGGCTGAACTCGGTGACCGCGTGGGGCAAACCTATGCGGGACTGCGCGAATCCCTGGCGCACACCGAAGGCAGTTGGGGCGATGACGATCTGGGTGTCGCCTTCGCCAGGGAGTTCAAGCCGCACGCCGACAAATTGCTGGCCAATCTGCGGGCAATGGAGGAGAGCCTGCACAGCACGGCCGCCGGAATCGTGGACGCCGCAGGGCAATTCGAACTGCAGGACAGGTACGGGGCCAGCCTGGTCGGCACTACTGCCGACGACCCGGATCCGATCGGCGAACCGGCGCCCTCGCCCGCGGGCGCACAGCCACTCGTGACGTCCGATCCCGCGGCGACCTTTCCGGCAGCGGTCGCCCCGGCGTATCCCACGAACGCGGAAAATCCCACGGACCGGGCCAACCCGACCGGACGACCCATCCCCGGCGGGTCGCGGACACCGGACGCGCATGCGGGAAGCTCCACGCCGGAGGGCGGTCCGCAGCGGGATCCTTCGGATCGGGCAGCGGTCCGAGAGGCGCCCGGTGAAGTAGGCGGACCGGGCAGCGGCAACTCCGGCAAGCCTGCCGGAGACCCAGGTCGCCGGTCACCGGCCTCTGCGGTGTTCCCCCCGGCGGCCATTCGCGATTCGCCCCGTGCCTCAGCCGGGCGGCAAGCCGGGGTCAGCCCACCAGGCGGTGCGGGACGGCGAGACACCCCGTGGTCCGGGCAGCCGCCGAGAACGGCCGGACCACCCGCCGGTGCCCAGCCGAGACCGGCTAGCCCTCGGTACGGTTCCCCGCCGCGATCGAACAAGCCCACCGATGAACCGCGGCGCGGGCGTGATCGGCGCGGTTCCGGCGGGCGACCGGTTTCCGATCCCGTGGTCGGATGGCTGGCGCGGACATTGGCCGAACACCACGACGTGCGGGTGGCCGGATTCGATACCCCCGGCTTGCAGCTGCAAGTCGTGCGGGAATTCGTGGCCGCGGTAGACCGGGTGCTCACCGACTACCCGATGATCGACCTCGATGTCGTCGCGGTAGCGGAGCTCGATGCCGAATCGGAACCGGTGCGGTGGCGTCTCGAACCACGCGATTCCCAGGGCACGGGCGCCGGTCGGTCGATCACCCTCGACCAGCGGACCGCGCAGGAGCCGAGGCGAGCGACCGGAACGGCGGAGTCCGCCGCCGAGTCGGGGGAGCTGGAAATCTATGTGGCGACGCTCCGCGAATTCGGCCGGGCACTCGACTTCGCCGGTGGTGGTCTCGCACGCAGGCAGGCCCAGCGCGTCCTGATCGCGGAGTACCTGCGTCTGGAGGCAGGACGGAACAGCACCCTCGCCGAGGTGGTAAGCGGCTATCGGCGCTGGCGCGCCGAATTGGCCGGGGACGCGGGCGAGTTCGACGTGAGCCGGGCTCTCGGCGCCGCGTTCGCCGATGTCGTGGTGCGCGGTGACGAGGCGAGCGTCCAGGCACGAGTGCTGCATGCGGTGCTGGTCGACGCGACGTCGCGGCGGAGCTAGGCGGCGCGGGTGGACGGTTCTTGGTCGCTCAATCCGGTCGTGGAGCTGCGTAAATTGTTCGAGGGTTTGCCCACCGTGGTGCGGCGCCCGATCGAACTGGTGGTCTTCGGGGGAGACCTGCCGCGCGCCGACGTGTCCGGGATGCGGTGGATGGCCGCGGAGCTGCGGGCCAAGGCCGCCGCCATGAACGCTCACGCGGAGGACGCGGAAAAACTACTGGCGCAAGAGGATTCGCTCGGCGCGCTGGGTGACCGAGTGCGCGAGATATTGCGTCAGCACCACGAGGGCGCGGCCAGGCTGCGGGAGGAAGCGCTGACCTTGGCCGATCAAGCGCACGCGGCCGCCAACGATGCGGAGAAGACGCTGTGCGTGATGTTCGCGTTCGGCGTCGAGCTGGCCGCGCGCATTATCAGGACGCTGTCAGCGGCCGCCGCGGCCGGTCCGGCCGGAGAGGTTGCGGCGGCTCCCGTGGTGGAGTCGATGCTGGTCGAGGGCCGAGGCAAAGTCGCGCTGATGCGCGCGGGCCTGGAGCAGGCCTACAAGGTGGGCGCAGCGAAGACGGCGACCCGGCTGTCGGCGTTGGGGCCGCTCCGGTTGGCTCTCACGGTCGGCAAGGCGGCCGCGGTGCCCATGGGGGTGGATCTCGGGGCACAGCTGATGCAAGCCGGATCCGGTGATCGGAACCTGACCGTCAAGGGCCCGAACGGGGAGAACCCGACCGGCATCGATCTGACGTCGATCGAAGCCGCAGGAGTGTCGGGCGCCGGGGGTGCGTTGGGTGGCATGGCCGCGGGCATCTTGGCGCCGAAGGTCGTTCCCCGGCTGGGGATCAACCGCTCGGCGCTCGGGCTGATGCAAGGGGGCGCGGGCGCGATGTCCGGTCTGGGTGCGGCGGCATTGATCACGGGCTGGCCGGAAAACTCCGAAGACGTCCTGGCGTCGCTGCTCAACGGCGGATTCGGCGGAGTCGTCGATGTCCACGGTGGCACCCACCCGGATCTCGGTTCCCCGATGCGAGAAGTGGTCGACGGCAGCGGGGGCTACGCCCCTCCGGATCCTTCTACGGTAAGTCTCAGCAAGGATGCCGTGATGCGGCTGGCGGGGGCTCCCCCGGGTACGGAATCGCTGATGCCTGCTCTGGTGGACAGCAACGGCGGCACCACCCCGCTGCCCGCAGACTGGCCCGGCCACGTTACGGGCGTCGAAGCATCGCAGCCGGTCGGGAACCTGGTTCTGTCGGGTCCGCCCGGAGCGATGGGCGGGCCGGAACAGTCGGGGGACCTGGCGCGGCGCCTCACTGATTCGGGATCGGGTGAGCGGGCTCCGGCCCCGTACGAACACCCGGACGGTCAGGCGGGGGCGGGCGGGCGATCGGGGGACCCCAATTCGCTTGCGCGGCAAGGCGACCGGGCATCTGCAGACCGTCCCGGCGATCGGGTGCCCGCAGACCTCACCGCCGGTGGGGGTGCGCAGGCCGGTGGGGGTGCGCAGGGCGGTGGGGGTACGCAGGGCGGTAGTGGCGCTGCGCACGCCGGTGGTGATGCGCGAGATAGCGCTGGTGCGCATGGTGGTGGTGCGCGGGCTGGCGGCGATGCGCGAACCGGGGACGGCGGGCAGGCCTGGGGTGGCGGCGGTGCGCAAGCTGACAATGGGCTGGCCGACGGCGGCGCGCACGGTGCAGGCGGCGGTGGCAATGCGCAGGCCGGTGGTGTGCTGGGTGCTGGGGGTGGTGCGCAGGCTGGCAGTGGTGTGGCTTCCGGTGCGGTCCTGTCGGGCGCGGGCGGCGACCGACCCGGGTCGGAACCGCTGCAGTCGGCAGATCGTAGCGAGGACGACGCGCATGCGGTGGGCGTCGGCCGGGTCACCCGGGGGCATCCGGTCATCGACGTCGCGGCCGGGCAGGAGCCCACCGCAGCGCGGTCGGGGGCGGGGTCGGCCAGGGTCGAACCACCGGGGGTGGTGGGCGATGCGTCCGGCCGCCACGGTGCGGGTGTCGAGCGTCCGGCCCGGGTGACGGTACCTGAGCAGGCGGACGTGCGGCCGGCGCACGAGCCGCCGTCTGGGGCGCATTCCGGGGATGCGGTACCGGCTGACGCCAGCCCGTCCATGCACGACGGACCCGACCGTCCGGCGCAGGAGCTGGCGCAGCAGCTGTTGGGCTTGCCGTCGACGGATCCGGTGTCGAAGAAGGACCTCACGGCCGAGCAGCAGGCGCAGTTCAAGGCCGCGGCGAAGAAGGCGCTGGCGCTGTATCGGCTGCGGCACGAGGAGTTGGCGGGCGAGTCGTGGGATCAGCGCAGGCACGCGATGGAGCACGGGGATCGGGTGGAGTCGATGCTGCGGTTCATCGACGCGATGCGCGAGGGGACGGGGAAGACGCCACGGTGGAACCAGATCAAGGCGTTCCTGCTCGGTGAGCACGGGTTCATGCGTCAGATGGGCACGGGGCAGGGCAAGTCCATGGTCGGTGCGCTGGATACGTTGCGGCAGCTGTCGCGGGGGGAGCCGGTGGAGCTGGCGAGTGGGGAATCGGTACGGGTCCATCATGTGATCACCACGACCGAGGTTCTGGCCAACGAGGGGGTCCGGGAATTCGCGCCCATGCTGCGCAGTCTCGGGTACGAGGTCGCGCGCTGGGATCCGCACAATCCGCCGGGCGAGCCGGAACACCCGACCGTCTACTACATGACCTACGACGAGCGCGCGACGGCCGAGTTGTTCGACCGGCCGCCGCCGGGTAAGACTGCGACGATCGATGAGGCGGACGCGGTGCTGGTGCACAACCAGACGGTGCACTACCAGTCCGACGGTCAGCGTGAGCTCGCGTCGGCCACCGAGGCCGCCGAGGTGTACCGGGTGCGGGACTTCTTGAAAGCCGTCTTGCACAGCAGAATCACGGCCGCGAAAGATCTGTCGGTGCGTCTCGAGCAGGCACTTCACGATGGTCCGTTGACGGTCGAGCAGGCCGAGGCGGTACCGACGCTGACAGCGACGGAGATCGGAGCGGCACGGACGCTGACGGCCCGGTTGCTGCGCGAACAACCCGAACAGTGCCTCGACACGGTGACCAGGTTGTGGGAACGGTATGCCGGGCGGAAGTTCACCGCCGAGGAAACCGAGATGGCCCGTGCGTTCCTGGATGTGAAAGCGGGCCGGTTGAAACTGAACCGGGACTTCCAGATCTTCGGAGAGCAGTCCGACAAGAAGGTCCAGATCCTCGACGAGTACGGGAAACCGCGGAGTGACCCGAAGATCGGCACCGAGAGCCGCTGGTTCGGCGGCCGCCACAAAATGGTGGAGGCGATGTTCGGCGCCCCGGTGTATTCCGACGGGACGGGGTCGAAACAGGTCACCGTGGAGGACGTGCTCGGCGGATACGAACGCCTGCATCTGATGTCGGGCACGCTGGAGCGGACCGCGGCGGAGATCAAGGAGAATTTCCCGGTCGAGGGCGGTTTGGCGAAGGTGGAGGACTTCGGCCGGTCGAAATTGGTGGGGGAGCAGGATCGGATATACCTCACCGAGCCGGAGAAATTGCGGGACGCGGTGGGCCGGGTGCGGCAGCTGCAGGCCGAGGGGCGGCCGGTGCTGGTGATCTGTCCGTTCAACGATCTGGCCCGGAAATTCTCGCTGATGTTGACCAAGGCGGGTGTGGAACACAATGCGATCGACGCCCGGTGGTTCGCCGAGCACAGGGACAACAATGCCGCCGAGGAACACCTGTTGTCGGTCAAGGACACCGCGGGTGTCCGGGGTGCGGTGACGGTCGGCACGGGCATGCTGGGCCGTGGGTTCGATGTGTCGATCAGCGACGAGGTCGATCAGCTGGGCGGGGTGCACGCGCACATGCTGGGGCGTTCTGCCGCAAATCCGGATGAGGACCATCAGTGGGCGGCACGCGCGGGCCGCAATGGCCGAAACGGCAGCTTCTGTTTCAACGTCGCCGCATCCGACCGTCTCTACAGTGCGGCGCAGCATCACGGTGCGCAGGTCTCGGTCACCCACTATCGGACCGCCGTGGCCAAGCACGCCGAGGCAACCGCCGAATACACCGAAGCCGCCCGTCAGGCGGGCGATACGGAGGCGGCGCAACCGAGGGAGGCGGTGCGGAAAGCGCAGACGAAGCTCGACGCCGCTGCCGCCGATGTCGCCGCTGCCGAGCGGGAGATGCGCAGCCTGACCTCGCCACTGCAGAACGACGCCGCCGACCGCGCGTATCTGGAACGTGCGATGCGCCGCGCCAATCCAGCCCACGCGCCGCCGACCGCAGGAGATCCCGCTGCCACCTCGGCGCAGACCACCATCGCTGCGGGCCTTCTCGACACTGGGCTCGGCACCGTCCATGCTGCGGTGGGTGTCGGCCAGGCCGGGGCAGCCACTGACCACGCCGGGGCAGATATCGATCGTGCCGCGATGGAGGCCGTGCGCGCCGAGCCTGACGTCGTCCAATCGCACCTGCGGGGGGACCGGTTCGTCCGGCTGGCGGGGTGGCTGGGGATTCCCGCATCGGTCCAGGCGGCCGCGGCCATGTTCGATACCGGCGATGACGACGATCCGTTGAGCCGACTGCTGGAACGAGCAGGCGTCTCCTCCGCTGCCGTGGAAGCGCTGAACCAGCACCTCGACCACGCCCCGCCTGCGGCGGTGATGCGGGCGGACGCCCTCACCGACGAGCAAGTGCTGAATCAATTGACGCCGCAGCGCAACCGGCTGGCCGCCGAACTCGGCTGGGAACCCGCCGAAGTCGCCGGCGCGGAGGGCGTGCGCCAGGTCGGCGCCGCCGTCGACACAGCCCGCAAAGAGCTGGCGGACCTGCTGGACGTTCCGGCCACCGAGGTGAACGCCGCCACCGCCCGCGACGGTCTCGCCGACGCGGTCGCCCGCCTGCTCGCCACCGCCGAGACTGCCGACGACCCGGCCACCGAACTTCTCGTTTTCGCCGCCTCCACCTACCTGGCCGTCACCGCCCTGCTCGATCTCACCGTCGCGATCCACCAGCGCAGCCCGAAGAGTTGCGTCAATAACGGCGTCACGATGATGCGGGTGCTGTACCCCGATAACGAGCACGCCTACGACATGCCAAAAGACATGCCACTGCGAGGCCACGACGCTGACGACACGGAGCGGGCCTTCGGCGGTGCCTTCCGGACATTCAGGTCGCTGGACGCGGCCGCCGAATCGCTGAATGGGTGGCCCGGGGGTAGCCAGGCGCTGGTCTATAAGTGGAAGAACAAGGGGGAAGTCGAAAGCCATCTGGTGCTGGTAGTCAACGACAGTGACCGGGCAGATGCTCCGAACCTGGTCGTCCTGGACATCGCGGCCGCCCCCGGAGCGGCTCCGATCGCCCCCACCGATCTGGCCGAATCCCGCGCGCTGCTGAACAAAGCTGTCCCGTTCCGGCAGTGGCAGCGCGAACAGCAGCCGTTCATCGACCAGCTCGACGAGGAGGACCGGGACGTCTTCGCAATCGAATTCGACAGTACGGGCGAACCCCTCGCCCGCTTGTCCACCACGCAGCGTCCGGTCGTCTCCGCCCATGGCCCTGGTTTGTCCCCGCCATCGCTGTGGTCGAGCCGTGCCCCACCACTGCGACGGGAGCAGTTCGCACTGGCAGGCCAACGTCCGTCCGGCGACGACATGCCATCGGAACGGCCCGGCCGGTCCGCTTCGGCACTCCAGCAGGCCCTCGATATCGTCGAGAGTGTCGACTGTGATCCGGCCATCGCAGGTGACGCCAGACGTTTCGTCATGCAGTGCTACGAGGAGTACGAGCGACGAAACACCGGCGGCGCGAATCCCGCCAGAAGCACCCGCCAGCTCATCGTCAATATGCAGCGTCGCGCCAAACAGGACAAGGCGAGCCTTCCCGACCGGCTCGCCGACCTCTATCAAGCAGGAGCGACCGCGGCGACGTGGAAGGAGGTGTGGGTTCGCACCAGACGCACCACACCCCGCAGCACTTCCTCCCCCGAAAGGAGCGCCGGATCGGCCGGATCCCGCAAAGGCGCGCCGGGCAGCGAGCGGGCTCTACACGATCGACGCGCCGGATCGGGCGGACCCGATGGTTCCTACGGCAGTCGGCCATCCTCGGATCCGGGGAACGCCAATGGCGGCGCCGCTGATAGCGGCAGGGCCGGCCTTGGGCAACAGCACTCGAGGCAGGACGGACTCGATGGTCCGATCGGTAGCCGTCCACCGGAAGACACTCCTGATTCGCGTTCCGGCAAAGCGGAGCCGGCGGCGCTGACCGAACCCGTGATACCGGATCCAATCCATGCCACGCGAGAAGAGCTCGCCCACTGGGCATCTCGGCTGTCGGATCGCGGTCTGCGGATCTTCCTTGCCGAAACCCGGACCGAAACTTCGGCGCACCTTGCAGCCGTGCATCACGGACAACCGCCTGCGCTCGAGGAAGCCATTGGAGCGGCGCGAGTGCAAACCGCGTTAGCGGCCGAACAATGGCGCCGGATCAGCGACGCCGGTGCCCGGCGGTCGACCATCGAGGCAGATGCGGTGGCCGATGCCGCCACCGTTGTGTTCGAGATCATCGGAGCGCTGCACGGGGCCGGGATGCGGTCGGCGCCCTATGCCGACGATCTCGATGTATTGACCCGATTCCCGGAGCGACTGGTCGCAACCATCGAACTCGGCGCAGCGCCCTTCGTCGATGGCTCTGGCTGGGCAAGGCTCGCCGACGACTACCTCGTCGCGGGGCGCGACAGCGACTGGGATCAAGAGTTGGTCCACTCGCTGCGCTCGCTACCGGCGCAAGCAGCCGAATTCGCCGGCGCCCTCGTCGGCTCGGATCGGACCTTCGGCGCGGTGGCGCGGCGATATATCCCGAACGCCTACCAGGCGGCGCTGTACTTCCTTACCCGCACCCACGACACCGACCGAGCGATCGACCGGCTTCGCGAGCTGGACCACGCGGTCGCGGCCGCAGTCGACCGACTCGGTCATACTCGTCCCGCCGAAGCCGTAGGTTTATCGCTGTTTCAGCTGCGCATCGATATCCACGAGGCGATCGCAACTGCCAGCGGTGCGAGCGCATCCGAAATGCGGTCCAGCACTCTGCGCGGCCTGGAGAAAATCCCCCTTCTGCCGCAGATGCTTTCGCGCATCGTAGGCGACCTCGACGACCTCGCTCACCACGGCTCCGAAACGCCGAGACCCATCCGGCCGTCCTACACTGCTCACTCCATTGCGTCCGAGGAGCCATTCACCGACGACGACTATCGAGAAGCCATTCCCGCGCGCTTCCGCCCTCGGGTGCTCGGAGTGCACGGCGGACAGTTCGTCGCGCCGAACGCAACGTCCCTCGACCCGATCGGCGCAGAACCACGCGGGATTTCCTTCGTCATCGATCAGTGGGGGCGAATGCTCGGTGAGAGCGAACACGCCGACATAATCCATGTGCTGTCGGCTATGGGAGATGCGGTGGCCGGCTGGGGCGTCGTGTACCCCGATGAGAACGGGCGGTCGGCCGGGCAGGTGTACCCCTACGCGCTGGGCGGCCTTGCCGACGCGATGGGTACCGCTCAACTGCGCGATGTGCTAGCCCGAGGCGGACTCGATCTCACCGACGCCGGCTTCAACAACGAACGCCGAGCGGGCCCCTTGCAGGGCGACTTGTTGCCGGTGTCAGAGCTGTTCACGATGCAAAAATTCGGCCTCCAGGACAGCATCGAGGCAATATTTTCGGTGTACGACGATCGCTTCTGGGTAGCTCCCGTTCGCGAGAATATGACGCGCGACGCCGACGAGGTACGAGTACCGCTGACCCTCGGCCCGCTCCGTCGCGAACCGGGGCATGTCGAGGTTGTCGTGTACCGGGAGGGCGAGCGCACCATCGTCCGGTATCACGATCCCGACCCGGGAGTCGAACCCGATCAGGTCGCTCCCGTGTTCGACGAGTTGCACCAGCGGATGACCCGGTGGGTGGCCGACTCCGATGGAGTCGAATGGCACCCGAACACCGCCGAGGTGGTCCACATATTCGAGCAGCACCTCGATCGACCGAACCCGGCACCGGACCAGACCGACGATCACATCGGTAGCCGCCCAACGGATTCCATACCCGAGCCGGGCGATCCGGCTCGTCATTCGTCGACGGTGATTCCCCCGGGCACCTCCGGACAGCAGGTTCGTGCGGCAGTCGCCGGGCTGCTCGACACTGATTCCGTCGGCGCGACTCAGTCTCCAGAATTGCTGAATGTCGCCGCGCAACTGGTGGATTACGGCCTGGGCGCATCGGCCGGCGACAGCGTTCTGCTTCGGTTGTCACGGACACCAGGTGATGGTGGATTCGTAGTCAGTGGATCGCTGGAGGGACTGACTGTGGTGCAGTCCCGGGAAATTCTGTCGGACGCCTGGGGCGGCACGGTTTTCGGATCGTTCGAGTGGCAGGGCCGGGCGGGCGGCGCGAATTCATCTTGGGCGGTGCGGTTTTGGGTAGATCGTAAACGTGTCGGTCAAGTGGATGTCGCGCAATTGGCCGAGCTTGCAGAAGGTTTCGATGCGAGCCAGGTGAATTCGATACTGGCCGAGGCGATCGGGCTGGCGGGGCGGCGCTGGGGTGGCTTGCGACGGGGTGGCGCGCTGACCGTCGAGACGCGCGATGGGGAACTGCGGGTGCGTGTGCTGGCGAGCGTGCTACCTGATTACGCGCTTCGCGACAGCGACGTACTGTTCGATCGCACCATCAGTGCGGCCGGGCCTAACCGGCCCGGTTTCATCGGCAGCAGGCCACACGAGTCCGGCGCCGCGGACGAGCGGACCGCTCAGATGATGCGCAACCGCGCGGACATCGTCGAGGAACTGCAGGTGGTCGCGGCTCGGCGCGGCGAAGATCCGCCGGCTCGCGGCGCGGAGGCGGTGGCCCTGAACGCCTGGCGCCGGGCCCAGGCCGAAGCCGTCACCACCATTTCAACGTTGACCGGTGCCGACCCGATTCTGGCGACAACCCATCTGAACGATGTGCTCAACCTGCTGCACAGGCGGCTGAAAGTACTCACCCGATCACAATGGGCCCAGCTGCTCGACAGCGCTGGGCAGGAGCGGTTGACCGGGCTCGGCTCCTGGATCGGCCGCGGCCTGATACTGGAAGACGATCTCCAACAGGCCACCACACTGGCCATCGAGGGAACACCGGACACCGCGTTCAACACATCGAATACCGACAGAGGTGCCCAGCGCAGGCAAGAGCTCGACGACATGTTCGGTCGCTCTACTGTCGCACCGGGAGCGGCCGTCGAGATCGGCACCCAAGGCCGACTGAGCGCGCTCGATCGCCTCGCCGCCGCATCGGATGCCGCCACCCCCACCGGCCGGCTCTTGGCCGCTCTCGTGGACCACCAGCAATCGGCCCGACTGATACAGCTGACCACCATGCGGGTCGATCTGGACCGAGCCATATCCGAGCATGTCGGCCGAGGCGAAAACGGTGCACACGATCGTCCCGCCGGAAACGTCGGCACTCCGTGGTCACGGCAGCCGCAAAGCCCGTCCCCGGAACGGACGCAACCTATCGAGTGGCCGGACCCGGCCGAGGTAAAGCCGTTCGGTCGATGGCTAGAGGCCGCCCGCAAATCCCAGGGCATATCTCGCAGCGAACTGGCCGCCCGCATGGGTGTGCCCGGTTCGGCCACGTATATCGGTTCATTCGAGCGCGGTGTCAAGGCGACCCGCGACATGGTTGTGCGTATCCTCG
Source organism: Nocardia pseudovaccinii (assembly GCF_050942345.1). Taxonomy (NCBI): domain Bacteria; kingdom Bacillati; phylum Actinomycetota; class Actinomycetes; order Mycobacteriales; family Nocardiaceae; genus Nocardia; species Nocardia pseudovaccinii. Next base: position 5,892,759 of record NZ_CP192074.1, on the reverse strand, counting down.
ATGCCTTGGATACGCCCGCCGAGGTAGCCGAGGCGGTGCTCCAGGCGATAACCACAGCGGAAATCGAAAACCTGCCCGATCCAGCAGATGCGAAATTCCCGCATCCCAACGCTTGGATCGTGGCCGCGCGCACGCGTAGCAAAATGTCACAAAGGGAGATGGCCGCTCACGTCGGCCTGAGTGTGACCCAGTGGGCATCGAGAGAACGTGCCTCGAACCCCAGGACCAGGGCGCATCAGGTCACTCGCGAGCAGGCGCAGCGCGCGCTCGAAGCACTGGCGGCCACCGAGGAAGTCACCGCCGCGTTCATGCAGCGGTTCTATCCGGGTGACGCCTCGGAGACCGCGCCGCCGGACAGCGGTCGCGGTAATCCTCCCGATCGCATCGGCAGCCGTCCGCCGGACGGCGAATCTCCGCTTCTGGCTGGGCAACTGAACGGTGGAGACCGGCCGCTCGGTCGGCCGTCGACGATCCCTGCGGACCAGCCTGAGCAGCCCGAGCGTCCCTTCCGGATCCTCGATGACCCCGGGATGTCCGGTGACCGTGAAGTCGAGCCCGGGTACTGGGGTCATTACGGGGCGGCGGGTGTGCTGGTCCGGCACGTGAACGAGGTCGGCGAGGATCTGTTCCTGGTTTGCAGCTCGAAAGCCGGGTTCTCCCAGGGGAATTGGCAGCTTCCCGGAGGCGCGCTGTGTTCGCGGGAAACACCGCCCCAGGGCGCGGCCCGCGAGATGCGTGAGGAACTCGGCGCGAGCGCGGAATATCTGGCCCGCATGATTCATGTGGGGACACATGTGATCCATGGGCCACGCGGGTGGAAATACTACCTCCTCGTCGCCGATGTGCCGCAGCGGCTCGATCCGGTGGTGGACGACAAAGAAATCGGGGAGGCCCGCTGGGTGAGCCGCAACGAGCTGATCGCGATGGCCCGCAGGGGCGAGTTGCACTCGGCACTGGCCAGGAACCTGCCCGGAGCGCTCGGTCTGTTCGAGCCGGACACGGACGACCAGGGCGGTCCAGCCGCACCGCCGGCCTCCGACTCGACGTCGACGATGCCTGCCGAACCGGAGCGCGCTGGGTTGCGACTGGCCTTCCGCGCCCCGGAGCGGGCGATGCTCGACGACTACACACAGCTGTACGAATTCGGGCGCGCGTCTGTCGATGACCCGTCACGCACGGCCGAGGTAGCACGACGCAACGAGGAGTTCTTCGCCCGATATCCACAGGCACGCGAGCCGGCCGTATACGGCCACCTGGTCCAACACCACGCCCTGCGTCAGCAGATCGGTGACCTGGCAGAGGACCTCGGCCTGAGTGTCACCGAACTCCGTGCGCAGATGACGCGCGAACTCGGCGATCTGGTCGAGGGCAAGTCGCTGGCACTGCGGATGAGACAAGAGGCCCTGTTCGGGCTGCTCGACGACGGCCGGTTCAAGACACAGTTCGAGGACACGCTGGGCGGTGGTCACCGGAGCGATGTGGCGAAGATGGAGAACCGGTGGTTCGCCAACCCCGAAGACATGGATCCGCGGCTGCGCCCGGTCTACGGGCACGTGCTCATCGATGGCGAGCGCCAGGCCGGGCTGTCCGACGCCAGCGTCTCGGCCGGGCTGTCCGACCTCGACATCAGGCTGCACACCGAAAAGCTGGCGATGTACGGCCGAATCGACGTGGTGTTGAAAGACGATGCCCGCGAACGGGCCACGTTCTGCGTCGGCGATTCGCTCGTCTACTCCGGCTCAGTGTGGGGTGGTAAACCGGCGCGGACCGTACCCTCGCCGCTGCTCGACCCGCAGCCGGAATCTTTCGGCATTGCCCCGTTGTCGGCGAAGGGCACCGAGGAAGATCAGCCCCTGCGCGGAACGAATCGCGACTACTCCGGCCAACTCTTCCGCCAGCATCAGTTCGTCGAATGCCAAATCCACGGCGGAATCACCCTCGCCGACATCGATCACATCAACCTTCCCGAACCACCCGGCCCTGAGCTGCGCGCCGCGCTCGAAAACGCAGGCGTACCGTGGCGCGTCCTCGACAGCCACGCCATCGCACGCAGCGGTTACCCCGAAGCAATCGCGAGAGAAAGGCGGCGACTCGAGGAAGACCTTGCCATGGTTGAGGCCAGGATCGCCGGCTTCCGCGGAGAGCTCGACGCTTCCGAACGACCGGATGCCCCGCGCCAGGTACGGGAACTGTCCGAACGCGTGCGAGTCGAGCTGCGCAACACCGAGGCGATGCGGACCCGGATCATCGAAATGCTCGCCCCCCTCGACGGGGGGCGCATCGGCAGCAGGCCTGATACCGAACAGGACGGACCGGTCGGCCCGCAGGGCTTCATCGGCAACCGTCCCGATGGTGTCGAGCCGGAAAGCCTTGCTTCGGACGGGGATTCCTCGGAAGGCCGCGTCGGTAACCGGCCGTCGGATCCGGCCGATCGGTCCAGCGAGGATGTCGGTGGGATTGTCGGGCAGCGCTACCCCGGTGTTCGGTCGCCGGAAGCCCGTGTGCTGGCGAGGCATGTCGATGCGGTCGGTGTCGAGCGGTTCTTGGTCGTCAAGGATCTGGCCGACGACGACCGTCCGGGCGTGTGGCGCCTTCCGTCCGCGCGTGAGGCGGCGCGGTTGGATGTGCAAGCCACGAGTGTGTCGAACAGCACCGACAGCAGCGTTGCGGTGATCGAGGTGTCCGAGCGGACGGAGCACAGTACTGGCGGGAGTGAATTCACCGAGGCCCAGTGGCTGACCCGTGGCGAGTTGGATGTCCGAATGATCAACCGTCAGGCGGACAGCGGGTTGGCGCAGAGCTTTTCCCTCGCTTCGGCGGCGTGGGATCAGGTGCCCGCGCCGGCGGACACCGTTGCCGAAGTCGCGCGGTTCGGATCCCGCCTCTCGTTGCCTTTCGATGACGTCGAACAGCTCACTCTACGGTTGGCCGGCCGGCCAACCGAGGACCAGGAGAAAGTCGTCGGCTATTTTCGCGACCTTGTCCAGGATTTCGAAACGTACAACATGCTGGCCGAGGTCTATGCCAACGACGGGCACACTGACCGGCTCAACGCTTGTCTGGAAAAGCAGCAGATTCAGCTCGCGCTCGCCGCTCATCCCGATATCGTGGACGTAATTTTGGCTCCGATGTCGGAAGACCTGTTGTTCGAAATGGCACACAGTGGCCACTGGAGTGTGAGCACCATTGTCTTAGCCTTCGAATTCCTGGCCAGGCCCGATGCCACGGATGCGCTACGCAAGATATATCAAAATAATTCGCACTTCGCGCCATATGTCGCGAGGAGAATATCGAAACTGAATTCGACAGATTTCGACCGCGTCGGTTGGGAGCTGCGCCGTATTGCGGAGATCCCGGTCGGCGCAGTGGATTCACAGTTGCTCGTTGGGTTCGCCCGATATGTGGCACCGTTCCAAGCCGCTGACATCGGCCGTCGCATTTCGGGCGGCGCGTTCGATGGTGATTGGATCACCGCTGAAGACCGCGCCTGGGAATTCATGCTCGCTCTTGATGATTACGCCCGCGATCGGGTCCGGCAGCGCTTCGCGGACGTGTTCCTCGAGGCGGGTCAAATCGCGAATATCGCGGAACAAATGAGTTCGGAGGTGACCTTCACCGCGCAGCGGTTGCGTGAGGTGGAGGACATCTACCTCAACGGTCCGCGCGGTGATGATTTCACCCGGTACTTAGAGAAGGTCGGTGAGCTGCCGTCCAGCCAGCGTCCGCCGACGATACGCGTCGCGATGGAGCTCGTCCGCGATGTGACGCCGGAGTTCGCCCGATGCGTTCGTGGCCTGCTGGCAGATGGTGCTGATGGTGCCGAGCGGCAGGTGCTCGGCTTGCGACAGACCGGCGACGCGGGCGTCCTGGAATTGAAGGCGATTGCGCACTCCTTCGTTACCGATGTGAAAAGCGCGGCCATCTCGACGGCGGGCTTCGCGAGCGTGCTGTCTTCGGAATTCCTCGCACGGTTGCTGATCGACGTCACTCACTATGACACCTCGCGGTGGGGGAGACACGGCGTCGCGTCCCTGCGCAGGGCTATCGACAATCACGCCCGGACGGCGGCCGAAAAGCGCACCATCCCTATGCCGAAGGAGTATCGGCCCAGTGCTGTGCTCGAGGTCGCGAAACTGCGGACTCGTGATGCCTCGTCCGGTCCGCAATGGACCGAAGATCTACTGACACGCTTCGCGAACCTGTCGAATAATCTGCAGGCCGCGCGCGCGGCGCTCACGGGCGGACCGCAGCCGTTCGACTATCTGCTCGGCAAGCTCGGCCGTGGCATCGCCGAGCAATTCACGGCGTTGGAGCGTTCGATCCGCTCGGGGACACTTGGTGACGGTTCGCCCATGAGCGATATCGCGCGCCGAAATATGGAGGTCCAGGCGCAGGAGTTGAAGACACTTATCGCACGTGAGACGACAGGCGCGCCACAATTTGCGGCGCTGCGTTTCCCGGAAGATTTCGAACAGTATTTTCAGCGCCTGGCACGCTTCGGTGAGTTGCATGACGACCTGCGGACCATCTGCTTCGCCTGGGCGATGCGCAAACATCCGGAATGGGTGGACAGACTGAAAGACCTTCGGTCCAACGAACCTACGCTGGAGGACATCAGTCTCGTCCGGGATTTCGTGGAGCACATCACCAACCAGGAGGTGTTCGCGCAGTACTTCTCGAACCGGAAGGACGCAAAAACTTTCCGACGAATGACCAGTGTCGCGGCGCTCGACAAAGCAATATTTCGCACCCAGGGCATCGGAGTTTCGAGCGATACCACTCGGCTACAGTTCGTTCCGACGCGGGGTCCGCTGCTCGAACTTTCCGGACATATCGCCGGGGTCTGTTGGGCAAGCAAATATGATTCCATTGCCGCGGCCATGCCGAATACGACAGCCGTCATCATGGTCCGGAATCCCGACGACCCTGACCGCACTGCGCTGGCCGGGGCGGGCCTGCTCATCGAGACCACCAGCGCATCCGGCGAGCCCATTCTCCTCATGCGTGGTCTCAACCCGTCGGAGAACTACATCAACCACGTTTCCGTCGCAGATTTCTACCGCAAGTTCACCACCTGGGCGCAGGGAATCGCCGCGGCGCGTGGTCGTCGCCTAGCCATCGTCATCGACCACTCCGGCGGTGCCGGGACGACTCGCCCCATGTTATTCGGGCTCCTGAAAGAGGAGCGCCGGAAATTGACTCCGATACAGGTCGATTCGAGCGATACCACATTCAACGGAGCCGATGTCAGTCGACACGCCTACCTCGTCGAGCCGGCTAGCGTCCCGGTCGAGCAGGAACAGCGCGCCCGACCGCGCGGACCCGGCGGTCTCATCGGCAGCCGGCCCTCGTCGTCCGAATCCACGCCGGACATGTCTGGACAGCAGGCACCCGCAGCGGATGTGGCTACTGATTGGCTACCGTCGGCAGAGGTGCCGCGTACGGTCGTGTCGTTGATCCGTGGGTTGTCCCGGGAGGGCATGACGGAAGTGCTTGCGGATCCAGCGCGGGCGCGGGCGATCATCGACGAGATCGGCCAGCGGTTCGCGGATACGGACCTGCCGTTGAAGGTCGGTGGCTCGACCCGGCTGATGGCGGAGTTGTTCCCACCGGATCAGCTTGCCTATCTGCGGTATTCGCTGGAGCGGTCGATCGCATCGGGATGTCTGCAGTACAAGCTGACCGAGACGGCGCTGCAGCAGATGATGAGTCATCCGGAGCAGGTGAACGCGGCGCTGCGGTCGAGCTATTCGGAAGTCGTACCTGGTTACTTCGCGTCCTGGCTGGACGACGACTACGTCATGCACGGCCAGGATGGATACCGCCGCGACAGTGGCCAACACGCGTTCATGCAGGCCGCGGTCGAGCATCTGACGGCGGTCTGGGACCTCGTGGACGGGCCCGTATGGCACGAGCTCGCGAATATCAAGGACGAACGCTCCCGCGACCGGGCGCCGATCCTGGATGCGATCCCGCCGCACCTGCGAGCCGAGTTGGACCTACCCGCCTATCCCGTCGACGAATTCCCGGTACCAGGAAACAAGACGGTGCTCAGCGCCGCAACCAACATGGGCAGCATCCAGATCGTGTTGCGCGGACTTCTCGAGAGCCTCGCCGAGCACGCGGACGTCATCGCGGGCTGGTCGTGGGCGAGCATCCAACACGGGGTCCTGGAATTCGCCAGCCGCCTGAGCGTGATGGCCGGTGTCACCTTCACCACGCTGGGTGACTTCACCGAACCTCGCAACCCACCACGCTTCGCTATCGAATTCGACACCGCGAACCAGAAGATCACGTCGATCGCGATCACCGGAGAATCGAAACAAGCACGCATCCGCGACCGTGGGGGAGTGTGTCCGGGTTTCGTCAATTTCGCACCGGTCGGAGCGTCCCAGGCATCCGCTGAACAACTCCGGCAGTCGCTGGGGGGATTCGACGTCGAACCGCATCGCGGGAGTTCGGGCTCCAACATCGCCATGATGGTCGGCGGTCTCCTGCTCCCACTACTCGGACGCGATTTTCCGCAACTTCGACTCACCGACCTTGTGCTCACCGAGGTTGAACACACATCAACACTGCGGTCACCTTCGTCCCCAGTCCAGCCGGGTGGTACACCCGACCAGCAGAAACAGCGCGACCGACCGCGCGGACCCGGCGGTCTCATCGGCAGCCGGCCTTCGTCGGATCCAGCAGGCCGCGCCGAACGAGAAACGGCGAAGGCCGGGATACCGGGAGTGGCCAGGCCGATCGACGTCGGTGAGCTCGGTGGGGTGCTGGCCGAGCACGGCGTTGTGGTGGGACCCGGTGGCCCGTCGCGGGGTGAATCGGCCGTGTTCGCACCGGCCCCGGAGGGGGCGGGCGACGCCGACCTCACCTGGCCGTCTGGTGATCCCGATCCCGGCGCGGTGCCATTCGGATCGGAGGCCGTTGTCCCGGCCATCGGCCCCGGCCACAGGCCGCCCGGTTTCCTGCAAGCACAGCGGGGGCTACAGCGGCAGAACGAGGCGGCGGTTGTCCTCGCTCGCGCGGGCTTCCGGGTCGAACAGCACCCTGTCGAATCTGGTGCGCGTCTGCCCGACTTTTGTATCGAAGGCCGGATCTTCGACTGCTACTCACCGGCGACCGGCAGGGTCAGCAATATCTGCTACGAAATCCGCCGCAAGGTGTACGTCAAACGCCAGGCCGAGCGGGTGGTGGTGAACCTGGCCGACTCGGCCGCGGACCCGGTTGAATTGAGTCTGGCGTTGCGTCGGCACCCTATCCCGAACCTGCGGGAAGTACTCGCCATCGACCGGCACGGCACTGTGCTGCGGCTCGCGCCGGGACCCGTAGCCGTCGTCGGGAGCCTGCCAGACACGGGCAACTACGGATTCATCGGCAGCAGACCGCGGGAGCGGGCCGTTGAATCGGATGCTGCGGGTCGCGCGGACGCGCGTAGGGTGACAGGCGAGGGGGACCGTACGGCCGGATTCATCGGCAGCCGTCCCGAAGAGCAGTCCGAATCGTTGGACGCCTCGCGGGGCGCCGCCGAGCGGCTGGGGCTGCCCACCGCTGCCGCGGCAGCGGTTCGCGCCGAGGCGATCGTTCGACTGCGCCGTGCGTTCGACCGTCGTGAACCGTCCGATGTCACCGCAAGCGAGCAGAACCGGCCGACGCCGTGGAGCACAGCGAGGGCGGAGCCGGATCAGCCGCCGATTCCACCGGTTTCGCGCGGCGATTCCGCGCCGGGCGAGGGCACGACCGGGCAGGGCGGATTCATCGGGAGCAGACCACTCGAACCGGGTGAGTCCGCAGGCAGGCCATCATCGGAGCAGAGGCCGGGGACGACGCCGTGGGCGCGGCTCTCGGCCAGCAGTGATGCACACGATGACGTCGGTGGCCAGGGCGAAGCGGCCGAGATGGTCCCGGCCGATGCGGCCTTGGCTGCCCAGCAGAGATCGGCGCTGCGGGCCGAGCCGCTGGCATTGCCGCCGCCGGTGAACCAGGGCGAGGATCCCGAGCGGTCGCGGGTCGAGGAGTTCGCCGTTGATCCGTCCGACGGGTCGGCTTCGTCGGCAGCAGCGTGGCCGACCGGGGATGGCACTCGACCGTTCTGGGAGTGGTTGAAGGCTGCGCGCCTGGTTCGCGGATTGACGCAGGCCCGGTTGGCGGCGCGCATGGGTGTGCCGAATTCGGCGACGTATATCGGTTCGCTGGAGCGTGGTGTGACGATCACGCGGGATATGGCGGTACGTCTGCTGGCAGGTCTGGGGGCTCCCGACGAGGTTGCCGAGGCAGTTCTCCGGGAGTACTTCCCGGACGAAGACGGCGAGTTACCCGATCCCCGGTCCGACCGGTTCCGTCATCCCAAGGACTGGATCATCGCCGCTCGCACCGGTAAGGGACTGTCACGCAAGGAGCTCGCCGCGTGCGCGGGTGTCGGCCTGACAGGTTTGAGTCAGAAAGAGCGCGCGGAGAATCCCCGGGGCGAATTCGGCATCAGCCCGGATTACGCGTTGCGCCTCCTCGTTGGACTGGATGCCCCGCGCGATATCGCCACGGCGTTCATGAGTCGCTTCTATCCCGGTTGGGAAGCCGAAACGCGGGCTGACGAGCGACCGAGCACCGGGCCTGATGGATTGATCGGCAGTCGGCCCGGGGATGACACGTCGGCGGAGCGTGCCGGAGCGGATACCTCCGTCGATCTCATCGGGCCGGTCGACGCGCGTGCCGGGCTGCCCACCTACACCCCGCCCGATGCCGAGATGCGCATGCGGGCCGATCGGGTATTGCGCGAGCACTGGGGTGCCGGGTCGAACCCGGATGATCTGGTGTACCGGTGGCGGCGATCTACCGCGAAACGCGCGGTCGCCGCTGAGGAATGCGCGGAGCACGCGGCCCGGAACGCACGTCGGATGCGGAATCTGAGCGTGGACGAGCTGCGCGCGCTGGCGCGGGTGTGGCCCGAATTCGTCGGCAAGGCAGGCGGATTCCCGAGCGGTGTGCGCGACCAGGCCAATCGCTGGGCTTTCGCGAAGGCGCGGGCCGCACTCGAGATCGCGGCGGCGGCGACCCGGCTGAGCGGCCGGGAGCGGGCGCTGCGGGAGTATCTGCTGAATGTCGAGGACCTGTTGATCCGGGCGAGCCAGCGGGCCGCGACGGTCGTGACACCTGGAGTGCCGGTGCCGACCGTGCTGCTCGAGCGGTTCGATGCCGACGAGCCGGGTGCCGGCTCGATCATGATCTCGTTCGGCAGCGGAAATCCCGTCGCGGAGGCATGGCACGTGGACGGCACCGACCGCGATCTGCGCCGCCTCGATCAGCGAATGCAGTTGGCGTGCAACCACTATGAGGTCGCGGTGCGGGAGAACCCGGAGCGCCCGGTCAGGGTCGTGGTGTGGTCCGGGACCGACGGTCACCGCCTGGCCGGCGATATGGCAGCGCTGTCTGCTGACATGGACACCGGCTCAGCGCCGCATCCGGCGGTCCGGCCGGAACGCCAGCTGGTTGTACACGGCAACGGCGGTCGACCCGCGAAGAAGGCGCTGGCGCATGAGTGGGCCACCCGCACCGTCGACACGGTCGTGGTCTGTGGCGAACCGAATCTGAGGACGATGAGTGATGCACTGGCGGGCATCGCATCGTCCACCGATATGTATTACGGAGTCGTATCCCGGGCGAGTGCCCCCGGAAAAGTTGAGGATTTGCCAGGCGTGCAATTCGCGTGCCGGTTTCCTACCGGCCATGCGGGACGTACGAATGCGATGCTGAAGGATATCCGCGATAAGGCGCAGAGATACGAGAAGGAGCCGTTCGAGGCGGGTAAGCCGATCGACGACGAATTCCTTCTATATGTCGACGATCGCACCAAAGCGCCGACTGAATCGCTGGAGAATATCGGCCGCATGCTGGCCGGTTGCCCGGATCGGGTCGCGCGCCATGATCCCGCGCAGGATGGAAGGATCCGCTTCGCCGAATGCATCGGACGCGCGGTCGATGAGCAGACCGAGTCCGTCGATTCCGGCATCCTGCCGCGTGACCCGCACAGTGGCACGCCTACATTGAGCGAGACCAGCGGCGACGCCGCTCTCGCCCGGAGCGCGATCGAGAAGCGCGGCGGCCTCGGCGCAGGGCCCGAAGTCCTGCTGCATCGAGGTCTGCCCGACGACTTCACGAGGGCCGGTCGGCTCGCTGCCGACAACAGGCGGTGGTGGAATTCGCTGCACCGCGACGAGCAGCGGGCGATCGTGGCGTGCCACCCCGAGATCGTGGGCAACGCCCCCGGACTTCCTACCGAGGTAGCGAACTACGCGAACGATTATTGGCGATATGCCACCGCCTCCGCTATCCATGCGAAGGGCAGCAAGAACGCGAGTCGGACCGAGCGTCAGGTTTTCAGAAACCTGTACGCCGTTGGCGAGGCACTTATCCGCTCGGTCACTGTGCACCGCGACATCCCTCCGCCCGTCGTCGCCACGGTGGCGTTGGACCCGGAGGCGTTCGGCGGCAACGGATCCGGCACGTTCGTCATCGGAAACTGCCGGCTCGAGGACGCCGAACACGTGATCTGGTATGTGGACGGCGTCAACACGAGGTTGCAGTCGGCGCCGACCCGCCTGGCGAGTGCGCGGAATCTGTACGAGGAGTTGGTGCGGGCAGATCGTTCCGCCAAGGTCGCCGTGGTGTGCTGGATCGGCTACGAAGCGCCCGCCAACAACAAAGAAGCGTGGGCCTCCAGGCCCGAACTGGCAGAGGCCGGTGGCAGGCTCTTCGCACGCGACGTGCTGGCGTTGCGTGCGGTGACCAGCGCGAGATTCTCGAAGCTCGGTTACAGCTATGGGACCCCGGTCGTTGCCGAAGGCGGCGTCGGCGGCCGATTGGACGGCATCTTCGAACACGGCGTGGTCATGGGCTCGCCCGGGCGCGGTAGGCGGTTCGACGGTGCCGCGGACGCCAGCTGCCGCTACGCCTGGGTGCTCGCCCAGTCCGACGACCCGGTCACCGGTTTCGGCGGGGATGCGCCCGATACGCGTGGCCGTTTGCTCGGTGACGGGCCGTTCGGGCTGGGCACCGATCCGGCCACCGACACCAATGCGACGCGATTGCGTGCCGAACGTGGTTTCCCCTATTCGCTGGCTCCCTTCGATGGGCACGGCGAGTATCTGGAGTATTCGTTGGTCGGTGCCGCACAGCCCACGGAGTCGTTGCGGCACGCGGCGTGGTGCCTCGCCGGGCGGGGTGATGAGGTGCCGACGGAGCAGCACCGGCCTACCGTCGACAATCCGACGGCGATGCACCGCATCCGGGCGGCGGTGGTCGACGCGGCCCGTGATCGCCGTGCGCCGCAATTGGACTCGGCACTCGCCGCACCCGGCGATCACCCGTCCCGCCGCGACCTGCCGGGACCTGCGGCCACCGATGGGGCCGGCGAGCCGCCGTCGGGTCCGATCGAGGCAGCCGAAGCGGCAGCGGGTCCGTCCGACGTAGCGCGGGTGGGACCGAGGCTCGCAGTGCAACTCGGGAAAGCCGGGCTCGCGGATGCCGGGCGGGCGTGTGCCGACGCGCTGACGATCGGGGTGGATGCGATCGTCGTGGAGGTGGGCCGGGCTGCCGGGGACATGGCTGCCCTCGACGCGATGTGCCGGTCGGCGGCCTTCGGGGATGCAGCGCTGTCGGTGGAGGTGCCCGCGGGCCCAGCCTGGTCCGAGTCGGACGTCCGGACGAACGTGGCGGAGATCGCAGCCACGCTGGAGCGGCACGGCATGCGCGGGGAGCTGCACGCGTTCGACCTCCGGGTATTGACGGCAGCCGCGGAGCTGGCACCGGACTGGCAGCGCGTATTGATGGTCAACACGCTGACGGTAGCCACCAAGCGGATGCGTGTCGCCCCCGGTTGGATGGCTCGCGCGCTGCGGCCGGGGGGCGACAAGATCGAAGCCATCATCGAGGATGCGCGCCGCGCGGGGGCGACCGGTGTCGCGATCCCGTACCCGCTGCTGTCCGAGGATTTCATGCAGCAGACCGGCGAGGCGGGAATGCGTCTCGCGGTCTGGGGCGTATCCGGTTCCGTCCGGATGCGCGAAATGCTCAGGATGGACGTCGGCGAGATATGGACGGGAAGGACGGAAGTTCTCGCGCTCCTGCGCGCGGAGGTGGCCGAAAGCGGATTACCGATACCCACGGCGTCCTTACCCTCGACGCCGACCGCCCACTCCGCACCCACCGCGCAAAACCGGCCGGACGGTCATATCGGCAGCCGCCCACCGGATTTCACACCCGAACCAGGTGACCAGCAACCCGCCGAAGATTCCACCACGCGCGACGAACCCACCGGGCCCGATCCGATCCACACGACGCGAGAAGAACTCGCCGAGTGGGCAACTCAGCTGTTCGACCACGGCCTGCGAACTTTCCTCACCCGCGCCCAGACCGAAACTTCGGCGCATATCGCAGACCTGCACCGCGGACAATCGCCCGCACTGGAAGCAGCCATCGCCGCGGCGCGAGTGCAGACCGCATTGGTGGTCGAACAGTTGCACCGAAGCGCCGCCGGTGGTTCCGGATCGTTGCTCGCCGCGGCCGATGCGGCCACGAATGTATTCGAGGTAATCGGAGCGCTCCACCCGGCCGACACGCGGTCGGTGTCCTACACCCACGATCTCGATGTACTGACCCGATTCCCGGAGCAATTGCGCGCAGTCGCCGAACTCGGCGCGGCGCGCTTCGTCGACGGCTCCGACTGGGCAAGACTTGCCGACGAATACCTCGTCGCGGGACGCGACAACGACTGGGATCAAGAGTTGATCCAGTCGCTGGGTGCGCTGCCTGCGCAAGCAGCCCAATTCGCTGCGGCGTTCACCGCCTCGGACCGGACCTTCGGCGACGCCGCCGGTCGGTACATTCCGAACGCCTACCGGGCCGCGATGTACTACCTGACCCGCACCCACGACACCGACCAGGCGATCGACCGGCTTCGCGAGCTGGACCACGCCGTCGCGGCCGCGGTAGATCGCCTGGGGTCGACCCGGACAGCCACCGAGGCAGGACTTTCGCTGCTTCAACTGCGCCTGGACATCCACGCGGCGATCGCGACCGCCGACGGGGCGATCGCTCCCGCTATGCGATCCAGCGCCATACAGGGGCTCAACCACAATCCGCTGCTACCGCAGACGATCGAGCGAATCGTGCTCGACCTCGGTGCTCTCGCCCGGAACGGCTCCGAAACACCGAGACCGATCCGGCCGACCTACACCGCGCACCCCATTGCGTCCGAGGATTTGGTCGGGCCCTACGACGAGGACTTTTTCCCCGTTCTCGAAGCTCTGGCTTTCGCTGTGCAGGAGGGGAATTTCATCAAATCGACCGGACCCTCATCAGAGCTACTGCGGACCGGATCGAATGGTGTTTCCTTCGTGATGGATCAGTGGGGCCGATTCCTGGCCGCGATCGACCACAACTCCCTGCTTCACCTGATATTGGCTATGGGAGACGAGCTGGCCGGCTGGGGCACATTGTTCACCGACCAGGACGGACGGCTGGACGATTCGGTACGTCCCTACCGGGTGGACGAAATCTTCGATCCCATGGGCACCGCCCAACTGCGTGACGCGCTGACACGTGGCGGGCTCCGTCTCGATGACACCAACTTCGACAACGCAAGCCAGGGCAAACTGTGGCGCCGCGATTCGACGCCGGTGTCGGCGCTGTTCACCATGGAGCCGCTCGGCTTCCTCGGAAGCATCGAGTCGATGTTCGCTGTCTACGACGACGGTTTCTGGATAAGGCCGGTTCGAGGCGGAACAACACGCAGCGCCGACGAAGTGCGAGTACCGCTGATCCTCGGCCCTCTTCGCCACGAACCCGGCAATATCGAGGTTGCCGTATACCGGCAGGACGACCGCACGATCGTCCGATATCGTGACCTCGACCCAGGTCCCGAACCCGATCGAGTCGCCCCCGTATTCGCCGAGTTCCATCAGCGCATGAACCGATGGGTGGCCGAATCCGACGGTGCCGAATGGCACCCCGACACCGCCCAGGTAGTTCAAACCTTCGAACAACACCTCGAACGATCAGCTTCCGAGCAAGACCGTCTCGATGGCTACATCGGCAGTCGCCCAACGGATTCCGCCGATTCGAACGGTCCGATCCGGCGTTCGTCCGTGGTGTTCGCACCGGATACACCCGTGTCGCAGGTACGTGCTTCTCTTGCGGGGCCGTTGACTTCTCTCGGATCGGTCACCGCCCCGGTCGAGCTCCCCGCCGGGCTGCTCGATGTCGCTGCGTGCCTGGTGAACTACGGTATGGCAGCCGCGGGTGGCGACAGCGTCGAAGTTTCTATGTCGAGCAGAGACAACGGCAACGGCTTCACGGTCTTCGGAGCGCTGTCCGGATCGACCGTGGTTCGTGCCCGTAGAGCTCTGGAGTCGGAGTTGTTGGGTAAGGGGTTCGGCACGTTCGAGTGGCGGGGTCGGGCAGGTGAAACGGATTCTTGGTCGGTTCGACTGTGGGTGGATCGAAAAAGCATCGTCCACGTAGACTCCGCGCAGTTGGCCGGGCTGGCAATGGATTTCGATGCGGATCGGGTGAGTTCGGCGGTATCGGCTGCGGTCGGGCGGGCATCACGACGCTGGGGTGGTCTGAAGCACACCGGCGCGCTGGCGGTCGAGGTGCACGATGGGCAGCTGCGGGTGCGAATGCTGGGGGCCCGTCCCCTCGAGGGTCTCGCTTACGAGCCACCCACGCTGTTCGACGAGACCATCACGCCGCCCGGCCCGGACCGGCCCGGCGGGTTCATCGGCAGTCGGCCTCCCGAGTCCGCCGACGCGGATGGGCTTTTCGCTGATTTGGCGCGCAACCGCGCGGACGCCGCAGCGGAGTTACGCGCGGCGGTCCGGCAATTCGGCCAACAGCCACCCGTACGCGGTGCGGAGGCCGCGGCCATCGATGCGTGGCGGCACGCGCAGAAGGTTTCGGCCGCGACCATTGCCACGCTGACAGGGACGAACCTCAGTGTGGTGACGACACAGATAGGCGAAGTGCTCAACCTGCTGCACAGGCGGTTGGCCGCGCTTACCCAGCCGGAATGGGACCGACTGCTCAGCAGTGCCGGGCAGTTGTCGACAGCGCTCGGTCCGTGGATCGGTCGCAGCCTCCGGCTGGAAGACGATCTCCAACGTGCCACGACACTGGCACTCGAAGGAACACCGGACAACGCACTCAACAACTCGAATGCCGAAAGACGCACACAGCGCACACGAGATCTCGACGACATGTTCGGTCGCTCTGCCACCAGCGTCGGCGTAGCGGCGAATGCGGATCTGGATCTACCGCAGGCACTCGAACGCCTCGCCGCCTCGACGGCAGAAACCCCCACTGGTCGCCTCCTGAACGCGCTGCTCGATCATCTGCGGTTCGCCCGGCTGATCCAACTGACCACCACGTGGATGGAACTCGACGGATACATCACCAAGAACTTCGGCCGATTCGAGACGCCGGAACAGTCAGGCGACTCGGCTCCAGAGGAAGGCGATCGCCCATCCGGGCCCATCGGGAACCGCCCCCCGGGTCAGTCGACGCCGTGGTCACGCTCGAGCAATCGGACCGGAGCGTCCGACCCGGCTGATTCCACCCGGAATCGGCCGGGCGCGGGCCAATAATGCCTACCTCATCAAGGGAGCGGACGATGCGACGCTGAAAGCTCGAATCTACGAGCACTTTGCGGGCGGATAACGCGCCGAAAGCCGCCGCCGAGTCGGGTGGCTCAGGCGTCGAGCACTCGGGTCTGGCGGTCGACGACGGGTGGTTCGGTGGACCAGGGGAAGTTGATCCAGCGGTCGGTGCGGCGCCAGACGTATTCGCAATCGACCTCGGAATGCGGTTTCTGGTAGACGACCGCGCAGCGCACCTCGGCGACGTGGTCGATGCAGAAGTCGCGCACGAGTTTGAGGGTGGCGCCGGTATCGGCCACATCGTCGGCGATCAGGACTGTCGCACCGGCCAGGTCGACCGCCTGCGGGACCGGCGGCAGCATGACGGGTAGGTCGAGGCGCTGATCGATACCGGTATAGAACTCGACATTCATCACATGCAGGTTCTTCACGTCCAGCGCGTAACCGAGCGCCCCCGCGACGAATAGGCCGCCGCGTGCGATCGAGAGGATCAGATCCGGTTCGAACCCGTCCTTGGCGATTTCGGTGGCGAGCTCGCGGCTCGCCGTCCCGAATAGTTCCCAGGTCAGCACTTCCCGATCCGCCATGGATCCTCCATCTCCCTCGATGCCGCTGGGCATAGAGCATACGACCAGCTACGCGGCGGCGTTCCCCGCTGTCTGTCCGGGAATTAGGCTGGGTCGGGTGCGGATCTATCTGGCCGGTGCGACCGGCGTTATCGGAACCCGGTTGTTGCCCTTGCTGATCGAGGCCGGACACGAGGTTGCGGGGATGACCCGGTCCGCGGCCAAGGTCGACCAGGTGCGGTCCGCCGGTGCGGAACCGGTGGTCTGCGATGTGTACGACCTCGACGCGCTGACCGCGGCGGTCGTCGCCTTCCGGCCCGATCTGGTGATGCATCAGCTCACCGATCTCCCCGACGATGCCGCGCTGCTCCCGGAACTCGCCGGTGCGAATGCGCGCATCCGTTCCGAGGGCACTCGCAATCTGATCGCCGCCACGCAGGCCGCGGGAGCGAAACGCTTTGTCGCCCAGAGCATTGCGTGGGATCCGCCAGCCGGGCGCGGTGCCGTCATCCAGGAACATGAGGCCGCGGTGCTCGATATCGGCGGCGTGGTCGTGAAGTACGGCCAATTCTATGGTCCGGGTACGTACTACGAATCCGAGCTGCCCGATCACCCGCGCGTGCACGTGGATGATGCCGCCGCGCGGACGGTTTCGCTGGTCGATGCGCCGAGCGGTGTGGTGGTTATCGCGGATCCCGCCTGATTTCTCGGCGCGATGGACGACTGGCGGCCTCGGGTCGTGGCCGTGCCGGTCGGTTTGGAATACGGTGGCAGGGGCGATCGCCCGGATCAGCTCACATCCACCGAAGGAGACCCGCTTGCGCAACACGCTGCTCGTCGCATCCGTACTCGGTGCCGCACTGGTGGCGATGCTGCCCGCCGGCGCGGCCGGTGCGCAGCCACCGGGCGATGGTCCGCTGAAGGTGCAGGCGACCACGGGCACAGATCAACTGCCGGTGACGGGTGTCGGAGTCGGCATTACGACGTGCGCCGCCGGTCCGGTACTGGCCACCCTGACGACCGGGGGCGATGGAACCGTGGCGCAGACGTTCCCGAACGGCTGCTACCAGGCGCAGGTCACCTCCGTTCCGTCCGGCTGCGAGCTGGCGAGCATCGCCTACGTTCAGGTCGACGTGGCACCCGGCGCGACACCGGTGGCGGGCTTCCAATTCCGCTGCGCATAACTCGGTTTCGACTCGAGGCGGGGTCGCACCAGGCCCGAACTCGGTCGGGTGGGGCTGATTGTGCCGGTGAACTCCGACCCGTGGTCGATTGCACGCATGGCCTGGGTCTGGAGGCGGGTAGGCTTCCCGCTCGTGAAGTTCGGTCCGTCGGGGTTGGTTGCGCTGGCCGCGATCGTGGTGGCCATGTGTTCGGGTGATATGAGACCGACCTCGGCGCGAGAGGAAAACGTGATGGTGCTGCCGGATGGCGAATCCTTGTTCATCAGAACCGATTTCGCCGACAACGCCGCGTGGGCCGAAACTCTGGATGCGGCGCTGCAGCCGTGGGATCTGGGTGACGGGATACGCGCGTATGCGGGTATCACGCCGGTCGACGACCTCCGCTTCGAAGCCTTGACGGTGGCGAAGTTGGAGAGCCTGCTCCCCGCGCCGCCGCCCTATTATCTGTTCCTGGTGGACAAGCGAACCCTCACCGATCCCGAACATCCGATTCTCGTTGTGGATACGAGCCGGGAGAACGAAGACGTGGTGGGCTTTCCGACCTTTCGCGTAGTGCCGAGCGAAATGCCTGCCGTAGAGAACAACCTGTCGCTGGCGAATATGGACTTCGAGGACTTCGCAGACAGTGTCGATGCGGATGGAGTGTTTCGCGGCTTCTGATGCGGATCGCCGAACGTACGGCTATGAATGCACGCTGTCCAACGCGCGGCGCGCATACGCGCGCACATCCGCATCGCTGTCATCGATCGCCAGCTTCAGTGCATCGTGCGCCGCCCCGCTGTGCGGCCAGGTGGCCAGCGACAATACCGCCGCTTTGCGCACATCGAGGTGTGGATCGTGCAGGGCGTCGGAAAGCGGGGTGACCCCGAGTTCGGGGTTCGCGCCTGCGAGACCCCGCGCGGCACCCACTCGGACCTGCCACGCAGAGTGTGCGAGCGCCCCGCTGAGCAGAGCGGTGTCATCTTGTGTGACACCCAGATTCGCGAAGGCGGCCAAGGCGGCGGCACGCACGAGCGGATCCGCATCCTCGGCTAGGGTGCGCGCGGTCTCGGACCCCTGCCCGCCGATCGCCGACAACCCGTGCGCGACGGCAATGCGCACCTCGCGGTTGTCATCGGTGGCCGCCGACGAGACGGCCTGCCAGTTGTCGAGCGATACCAGAGCCCGTACCGCTTCGATGCGCACCCGGTGGTCCGAATCGGCCAGTGCTGCAACGAATTGCGCCGCTGATCCGGCCCGCAGTGCGCGCAGCAGATCCACGACGGTCGCCCGGACGACCGGGTCGGGGGAGTGCAGTCGATCGGCGAGGCCGGTCGAATCGGGAAGCACCTCTACGAGTTCGCGCAAACTCGCAGCGGCCGCCGCACGAACGGATGCCGCGTCATCGGCGAGCGCGTCGATCAATACCGATGTGAATCCTTCGGGGGTGTTCTCGGTCAGCACCGACAGCGCCGCCACTCGAACACCGGCATCGGCATCGGACAGATAGGTCGAAAGGTCCTGCACCGTAGGCGAATCCAGGGCAAGCAGGCTGACCAGTCGTGGTGACGGCGGGGTCGTCGATGTGCGGACGGTGCGCGGTGCATCGGCGGGTGCGCGCCCACCGACGAGTTCCGGCTGCGCGACCGGGATCACAGTGGAGTCGGTTGACGGCAGGTCATCCAGACCGGGCACGGGTACCAGATACGGCGCGACCGGCCGCTTCAGGAATTCCATCGCACCATCGGGATTCTTGCGCAGGTTCAGGTGATAGCGCCACTCGTTGTCGTCGCGCTGCGGCAGATCGGCGCGTTCGTGATAGAGCCCCCACCGTGATTCGGTGCGGGTCAGTGAACTGCGCGCCGCCATTTCGGCGCAGTCGCGGATGAAGGAGACCTCGACCGCGCGCATGAGCTCATGTGGTGTGCGGGCGCCGATTTCGGCGATTTCGCCGCGCATCCGCTCGAAGGTCTCGACCGCGATCGACAGTTTCGCGGCCGTCTTCGGCGGCGCCACATAGTCGTTCACGAATCGGCGCAGCTTGTACTCGACCTGCGGCTGCGGCGGGCCGTCCGGCTGCCGCAGCGGCCGGTAGATCAGTTCATGTGCCTCGGTCAGCTGGTCTTCCGGAAGTTCGACGGGCGCAGCGACTTCGGGCAGTGTCGATGCGGCGTGACCTCCAGCCAGATCGCCGAAGACGAAAGCGCCGATCATGTAGTTGTGCGGCACGCACGCGAGATCACCGGCCGCGTAGAGTCCGGGCACGGTCGTGCGGGCGTGTTCGTCGACCCATACGCCGGATGCGGAATGCCCACCGCACAAGCCGATTTCGGAGATATGCATCTCGATATCGTGGGTGCGATAGTCATGGCCGCGATTAGCGTGGAAGGTGCCACGGGTCGGGCGTTCGGTGGTGTGCAGAATGCCTTCGAGCGTCGTGAGGGTCTCATCGGGCAGATGTGACACCTTGAGATAGATGGGCCCGCGCGCGGATTCGATCTCGCGCTTGACCTCCGACATCATCTGCCCGGACCAGTAATCGGAGTCGACGAAGCGTTCGCCCCTGGCGTTCACCTGGTACCCACCGAACGGATTGGCCACATAGGCGCAGGCCGGACCGTTGTAATCTTTGATGAGCGGATTGATCTGGAAGCATTCGATACCGCTGAGCTCCGCGCCGGCGTGATAGGCCATCGAATACCCGTCGCCAGCATTGGTCGGATTCTCGTAAGTGCCATACAGATAACCGGATGCCGGCAGCCCCAAGCGGCCGGACGGACCGGTTGCCAGGACTACCGCCTTGGCACCCACCGCCACGAATTCGCCGGTGCGCGTATTCAATGCGGCGGCACCCACCGCGCGCCCCGCATCGGTAAGTACCCGCACCGGCATGAGCCGGTTCTCGATGCGGATCTTCTCGCGCATCTTGCGTTGGCGCAGTATGCGATACAGCGCCTTCTTGACGTCCTTGCCCTCGGGCATGGGCAGGACATACGACCCGGACCGGTGCACGCGGCGTACCGCGTACTCGCCGTGCTCGTCTTTCTCGAACTTCACGCCGTAGCGTTCGAGTCGCTGCACCATGGCGAAGCCGCGGGTTGCGGTTTGATAGACGGTGCGCTGGTTGACGATTCCGTCATTGGCCCTGGTGATTTCGGCGACGTAGTCCTCGGGTTCGGCCTTGCCGGGAATCACCGCATTGTTGACCCCGTCCATGCCCATGGCCAAGGCGCCGGAGTGCCGCACATGCGCCTTCTCCAGCAACAGCACATCGGCGCCTGCCTCGGCGGCGGTCAGTGCGGCCATGGTCCCCGCGGTGCCGCCGCCGATGACGAGCACATCGCAGTCGAGCCGGATCCGATCGGATAGCTCGGGAATATTCACAACTTCTCCAGGATTTCGGCCTTCACCGACCGGCGATCCGCCGGTGTGCGGGGCTCGGGCACATCGACCAGGGTGTGCAGCACGCCGCCGCCCAGCACCGCGATGCGGTCGCCGAGCAGCAGCGCCTCGTCCAGGTCATGGGTGACGAATACGACGGTGGTGGGGTGCGCGCGCCAGGTGTCGATCAGCAAGCGCTGCATGGTTGTCCGGGTCTGGGTGTCGAGTGCGCCGAATGGTTCGTCCATCAGCACCGCGCGCGGGGATCCGGCGAGACTGCGCGCCAACTGGACTCGCTGCCGCATGCCGCCGGAGAGATCGCGCGGCAGATAATCGGCGTAGCCGGTGAGTCCGACCTCCTGCACCCAATGCCGGGCGCTCGCTTTGCGTTCGGCCCGTGACACTTTGCGCAATTGCAGTGCGAGCTCGATGTTCTGGCGCACGGTGCGCCACGGCAGCAGCGCATCGTCCTGGAAGACCAGGGCGCGGTCGGCGGATGGTCCGGTCACCGCAATGCCGTCGGCGCGGATCACGCCCTGGTCCGGCTTGCGCAGTCCGGCGATCGCCCGTAACAGCGTCGACTTGCCGCAGCCGGATTTGCCGACCACGACCAGGATTTCGCCGGGCGTGATGGCCAGATCCAGGTTCTCGAGCACCGTTTTGCCGCCATAGGCGATGCGAATTCCGTCCAGGCTCAACCGCATTCCGGTTGTGGTCGGGGTGGCGGTTGCGGTTGTCGTGGTCATTCGGCGACCTCCCTCGGCAGCCAGCGGGTGATCCGACGTCCGGCCAATTCCACGATTCCGGAGGTGCCGAAGCCGAGGATGCCGATGGTGATCATGCCGACGAATACCGCCGGGTAATCGACGATGGTGTAGGCCTGCCAGGTCCGGTAGCCGATGCCGAGCCGCCCGGAGATCATCTCGGCCGAGATGAGGCAGATCCATGCCACACCCATGCCCACCGACAGACCGCTGAACACGCCGGGCAGGATGCCCGGAAATACCACTCGCACAAGGACATCGGCGCGCGATGCGCCAAGGGTGCGCAGCGCGTCCTCCCAGATGGTCGGCAGCGCGCGTACCGCGTGCCGGGTGCTGACCAGCACCGGGAACAGCGATGCCATGAAGGTGATGAAGACGATGCCCGATTCGTCGCTCGGGAACAGCAGGATCGCCACCGGCACCAGCGCGATGGCCGGAATCGGCCGCGCCAACTCGGTGAGCGGTCCGAGCACCGCGGCGAAGAGCCCGGAGCGGCCGAGACCGATACCAGCGACCACCCCGACCACGGCCGCGAGCCCGAATCCGGTGAGAATACGGATCAGCGATTGCGCGACATCGACATAGAACTGGTCCGATTGCAGCTGCTTGCCGAATTCATGGATGATCTCGGTGACCGTCGGAAGCGTGTCGAAGCGCAGCCACCACCGCACATTATTGGCGGTGAGCAGCTGCCACAGTCCGATCGCGGTCGCGACCGACGCCACCTGGAGCAGTCGGGTGCGCCATGCCGAACTCCCACGTACTTCGGCGGTTTCATCGCCGTCGGCCGCGGTCGGGCCGACCGGGGGCGCGGTGGGCTCGCCCGTCGCTCGGCCATCCTGCAACAACGAAGCGCTCTGTGATGCTGTCATGGTCGGACTTCCGTGACGGCCTGGTCGTAGGAGATCGCGGCGGCGCCCGGGTGCGCCTGCCGATAGCGCTGCGCGGCCGCGGGTGTCGTGAACGGCAGGAAGCTGTCGCCCTCGCGCAACCACACTGCCTTATCGGCGAACCAGCGCGTACCGAGTTCGGCATCGGGCACATACGCGGCGCGGATCACCTTGCCCTGTGCTTTGGCCGCCTGAACAGCGCGCAACAGGCAGGTCGGATCGGCGGCGGGCTGCGGTCGATCCGTGCCGTCGAGCCACAGCTCACCGCCCTGCGCGGCAGTGCTCACGGGACGCGCGCAGACCGGGTCGGTGCCGGTGACACGGCTGGGGTTGACGGTGGCCGCCACCGCCTGGCCGTAGTCGCCCACGCCGTTGTCGGCGAAGGCCTTGCGCAGCGGGGCGGGATCGACGAACTCATCGATATCGAGTTCGGCGAAGTCGCCGATCGACTTCAGGTACTGCACATCGCCTTTGAACGCGTCGATCAGTCCGGGCTCGAGCGTGGTATCGAAAGACGTTCCGCCGGGCCCGTTGTAGAGGTACACGACCTCCTGCGGCAATCCGGAACCGTCGGCGACGATCTTGGCGGCTTC
The DNA here is from genome assembly GCF_050942345.1 of Nocardia pseudovaccinii. Taxonomy (NCBI): domain Bacteria; kingdom Bacillati; phylum Actinomycetota; class Actinomycetes; order Mycobacteriales; family Nocardiaceae; genus Nocardia; species Nocardia pseudovaccinii. Next base: position 5,869,752 of record NZ_CP192074.1, on the reverse strand, counting down.
GAAGGGCTTCTCGTTCAGAAACTTCGTGGCATCGAGCTGGGCCGCGAGGAAGGCCTGCAGCACCTCGGGATGATCGGCGGTATAGGAGCGTCGCGCGACCACGCCGTGGAAGGTGGGCACACCCAATTCCGCACCGTCGTAGAGCAATTTCGCCTTGTTCTGGAAGACCAGCAGTCCGGGCCAGGCCACGAACTGCGCGAGCGCGCCGACCTGATGCGATTCCAATGCGGTTGCCCCGACCTGCGGCTGCTGGTTGAGCACCTCGACGCCCTTGGCCGGATCGACGCCCGCCCGCGAGAGCGCCTGCACCAGGGTGCCGTGCCCGGCCGAGCCGACGCTGGCCGAAATCTTCTGCCCGGCCAGGTCACCGATCCCGGTCACCGTCGAATCCTGGGGCACCACAACCATATTGAGCGCACCCTTGGGGTTGTAGCCGGTCACCGATACCAGCGCCGTCTTCGCTCGCTCGTTGGACTGGGTGCGAGATCCGTTGATCAGCAACGGATAGTCGCCCATCGACCCGATATCGATCTTCTCGGCGAGCATCTGCGCGGTGATCGGCGCGCCGGTGTCATAGTCCTGCCACTCCACCTGGTACTTGGCGCCGCCGCTGTCGGTGATCTTCTGTAGCCGCTGCTCCAGATAGCCCTGGGCGCGCAGCAGGGTGCCCGCGGTGACGGTATTGATGGTCTTGGACTGGTAGCCGACGACGACCTTGACGGTGCCTTCGGGGGTGTTGTCCGAACTCTGCAGGGAGCAGCCCGCCGCGGCGAGTGCGATGGCGAGGAGCAGGGGAGCGAGGCGTTTCTTCATGGGACTTCCGGATCGTTCAGCGCAACAGATAGGGCATATTGACGGTGACGGCGCCCGTGGGACACCGGGCGGCGCAGGGGCCGCAGTACCAGCACTCGTCGACGTGCATGAAGGCCTTGCCGTTTTCCGGATTGATGGCCAGCGAGTCGAGCGGGCAGATCTCCACGCACAGCGTGCAACCCTGGATGCATAGTGATTCGTCGATGGTCACCGGAATATCGGTGCGTTGGTTCGCAAGTGCCATCAGATGACCTTCCATTCGGATGTGCTGCGGATCAGGCTGCCGCGCATGGTGATTCGGTCTCCGCGCATCCGGATGTACTCCAGATCAACCGGTCGGCCGTCATCGAGGCGGGTCAGCCGTTCGAGCATCAGCAGCGCCGCGCCCTCGGGTGCTTCCAGGGTGGCGGCGGTGTGCGCGTCGGCGGTAATCGCTTCCAGCGCGAGGTCGGCCGAGCCGAGCGGTCCGCCGCTGATCTGTTCGATGAGTACGAAGATGTCGTTGGTCTCGAGATCGTGGCCGAGGACCTCGGTGCCGATATCGGGTGCGAGATAGGTCAGATCCAGGCTCAACGGTAGGTCGGCGAGATAGCGCAGTCGTTCGATATAGACCACGTGCTCACCGGGATTCAGCCCGAGCTTGCGTGCGACGGCGGGTGGTGCGGTGATATGCATTGCCGCGCGTACCTCGTTGCGCACCGTGCCGTGGCCCTTGAGGGTTTCCTGCAGCCCGAGCAGCGCGTCGAGCCCGTGATCGTATTTGCGCCGGGCGACCCGGGTGCCCACCTTCGGCACCCGATCGATCAGCCCTTCTTCCTTGAGAAGCGCGAGTGCGTCGCGCACGGTATTGCGCGACGCGTCGTATTCCGCGACCAATTCCTGCTCGCTCGGCAGCACGTCGTCGAACGCGCCCGCATGTATCTGATGGCGAAGCACGTCGGCTATCCGGCGCGCCTGGTCGGCCCGCAACCGTCGCACGGGCGTCGCCTCGGCTCCCACCTCCGCCACCTTTCTCTCGCTGACCTGCATGGACAGCGACGATAGTTGCCGCGGAGACGCTCGAATGCCCGCGAGCGAGCGCCAGAAATCAGCGGATGTTATTGCGCCGCCCCTTACCGGCTCTGACCTGGGCGGATTGGTCTCGGAGTGGCCATTGCGCCACCCTGTTCACGGCCGATCAGTTTCGATCACACAGATTCGAATGCCGGGCGGGTGGGTGGTTCGGAACAATGTCGCACTCCGCCGGGCCCGCAAGACCAGGTCCCGCGCGGTGATCCGGCCACGACGGTTGCGCTGACCGAGCGAGCTCACGCTGCCGTGAGCTGGGGGATAATCCGGAGGCCCGTCCGGGGCGGCATCACTCCCGCGGGGGAGGCGAAATCCCCACTGGGGGTGATGTTCTGGCAGGCCTGCATCCCTACCATGGCGGGCGTGGCTGTTGTCGCCGGTGTCGGTCGCGCTCTGCTGGTCGCAGGGGTGTGTGCGTTGTTGGTGTCGATCGGGGTGGGTTCCGTATCGGCGGATTCGGCTTCCTCCGGTTCGGATATTTCGGTCGCGCAGTCGCTCGGTGATCGGGAGCTCACGATCATCTTGCGCCGGGTGACCAGCGTGCCGGGGCCGTTGCGGGTGGATGTGGTCACCCATGCCGGTACCGCGCCCGGGCAACTCACGCTCGCGGCGACGCCGACAGGGGTGTCGACGACGTCGATGCGGCCCGGACCGGGCGCGCCCACCGCCGAGGCGGTTGTCGAACTCGGCGCCACTGCGGGGATGTACTCGGCGACGGTCCGAATGGACCGTGCCGGGCCATGGGAACTGGCGGTCGGCGACGGTACGCGGGTGGCGCGGATTCCGTTCATCGTGCCCGCGCAGGTGACCTCGCCGCCCGAGCGCCTGGTCTACGGCGGTTTCTTGGTGGCGGGCGTACTGTTGCCCGTCGCGGTGGTGATCGCGATTCGTGCTCGACGCAGCGTATGGGCGCTGGTTCCGGCCGCCGGGATGGTGGCCGGGGTGGCGGTATCGGTGACCGCCGCACTGCTTTCGGCATCGTTGCCGCTGCCGCCGCAACCCGGTGGTCAGCTCGATCCCACGCTCGACAATGTCACCGATCCCTATGCTGTGCATCAGCCGTTGATTTCGGACTTTTCGCGGCCGCCGGTACTGCTCACGGTCGCGGGTGGGCCCGTGAACGCCGGTCAGCCAGGCGATCTCGACCTCGTTCTGATCGATGCCGCCACCGGTGCACCCGTCGACGATCTGGTCGTGCACGACAGCGCGTTCATGCATTTGCTGATCGTGGGCCCGACCGGCCGCCTGTCGCATCTGCATCCGATCCGGATCGGGCCCGGTCGGTTTCAGGTTCATCTGGCCGCGCCCGAGGCCGGGCGGTATGCGCTGTCCGCGGAGTTGGCGCGGCGCGGTGGTGGTGTGCAAATGGTACGCGCGCCGAGCGGTTTCACGGTCACCGGTGCTGCCGCAGCGGAATCCTCCAGCACCACAGTGCATCTCGGGGGTACGGATAAGGCCGCGTCGACTGTCATCGACGGTAACCCGGTCACCGTCAGGACGACTACTCCGGTAGCAGGGGCACCGACCACCATCACCGCGGAATTCGGCGATGCCGCCGATCTGCAACCATGGCTCGGCATGGTCGGCCACCTGATCATGGCGGGTCCACTGCCGAGCGACCCGGATATCGCTGCGGCCGTGCAGAACTCACCCATCTGGGGTCACGGCCATTCGATGGGTGTGACGTCGATGCAGGGGATGTCCGATATGCCGGGGATGGATATGCCCGGCATGGATATGACCGAGCCCGCCGCGAGCCGCGGCACCATGCTCATGCCACCCGCCAACGGCGAAAGCGCTCCTGACGAGACGGTCGCCGCATACGGACCCGACGTGCCGTTCACCTACACCTTCCCGCTCGCGGGCCGATATCGCCTCTGGATCCAGGTCGAACGGCGCTACACCGTGCTCACTGTCCCGGTCGTTCTCGATGTCGCGGCGGGAGCGCGGCCATGAGCGCACGCCGGAAAAGCGTTCTGCTCGCCGGGGGAGCAGTGATCGTCATCGTCGCCCTCGCCTGGTTCGTCCGGCCGCGCCCATCCGAGCCCCTCGTACTGCAAACCGGCACCGCGCAGCACCTGGTAACGGTCTCCATCGACAGCCTCCGAATCGGCACCGCCGCTATCGATATCACCGTGACCGATCGTGCGGGCGCGACGAAAGACCATGCGGCAGTGCGTATTCAGGCCAACCTGCCGCTGATGGGCCACGCGGGACAGCCCATCACGGCGACGGCCACCGGACCGGGCCACTTCCATGCCGCATCGGTACCACTGATGATGACCGGACAGTGGGAACTCCGACTATCGATCGACGAACACGACGGCCTCGACGAACTCGCGGTGCCGATCTGGGTCGGCGGTTGAAAACATGCACAGATCAGGAGGAATGATCACCATGACCACGACAGCACCGGTCGAGGCCGACACCGGACCCGGGATCTCCGATGACACCATCGCGGCCCGCGTCGGCGCCTGGGGCGTATTGCTCGGCACCGCGGTGACATTGGTCGGCCTGAGCTGGGATATCCAGTGGCACAACGAAGTCGGTCCGGACACCTTCTTCACCCTGCCGCATCTGTTCCTGTACTCCGGCAGCGCGATATCCGGATTCGCCAGCCTGGCCATGGTTCTCATCGCGACCTCCGCCCAACGGGCTGGCAGGCCCGTGCCCCGCCTCGGCGGCACCCCCATTCGAGTCTTCGGCAGCAACCTGACCGCACCGCTCGGCTATATGATCGCTGGAGCCGGTGCTGCGCTCTTCCTGCTCTACGGCCTGCTCGATCTGGAGTGGCATTCGATCTACGGCTTCGACGCGGTGCTCAATACCCCGTCGCATGTAGCGCTGTTCCTGTCCAACGCGCTCACCATGATCGGCAGCATCATCGTTTTCGCCGCCCACCGCGATCACCGCTGGGGCCGGATCGGCATCGCCGTCGCGATTCCGATCCTGATCACCTTCGCCCCGATTCCCACCAATGCGTTGAACAACCTGCATCTGCCCGTGGACCCGACCATCCTGGGTATCGTCGTGTTCGGGCCGATGCTGCTCATCCTCGGCGCCGCACTGTTGGCTCGTGCGGGCGCGGCCATTGCCATCGCGGTTTCGCTCGGTGCGATGCAGGCGTTCCTCTGGTGGTTCTCGCCCTGGGCCGCGGAAATCTATGCGTCGGCGATCGGGCTGCCGTTGCGTGACGGTCTCACCGGACGGCCGCCGGATCTGCCCGTCATGATGCCGATGTTCCTGATTGTCGCGGCGATCGCGGTCGAGGGGTTGTTCTGGCTGTCCCGTACCCGTGGTCTCGATGCGCGCAAGATCGTGTTGGTGGCCGGTGCCGTAACCGGCGTCATCATCGGCGTGACGTTCCCGCTGCAATTGAACCTCGTCCGCGCCACCTCGCATATCGCGGTCGGCGACATCGTGACGATCACGCTGCTCGGCATTCCGCTCGGCCTGCTCGCCGGATTCCTCGGCGGCCGGTTCACCACCATGCTGCCCGCAACGAAGGATGCGTGATGTCCGTACTCCGCAGGCTCGCCGTGACCGTGCTGGCCGTGATCACCCTGTCGCTCGTCGCCGTCGCCCCTGCCTCCGCCTATGCGCCGGTCGAAATCGTGCACACCGAGCGCGTCCAGGTGGGGCCGTACGGCGTGACCGTCGGCTTCTCCACCTGGCCCATCCGCGCGATGAAATCGCTGGACTTCACCTTCATGCCCGATGGCGGCATCGCCGACAAATCCGGGACGCTGCGCTTGACCGGACCAGCCATCAGGCCCGGTCGCCGCGCCACGCCCCTGGTCCGCCATCCCCGCAAACGCGACTCCTGGGGCTTGGACGTCAGGGCCTTCGACGCACCCGGCACCTACACCTTCACCTTCGCGATCGACGGCCCGCTCGGACACGGCGAAGGGACCCTCGGCGATGTCACCGTGCTCGACCAGCCCGGACCGCCGTTGCCGCTGAGCTGGACGATCGGCACGCTGCCGCTGATCGGCCTGCTGGTCTTCCTCGCGGTGGCCTGGCGCCGCACCCGCCCGGGGCGGCGACCACTGGTCGTCTGACGGGTCAGAACCAGGCGTCGCGCATTTCCAGCGTGGTGCGGTCCATCAGCTCCAGCAGATCCAATTGCGGTGTGGTCTTGGGCAATTCGTAGCGGAAGAAATAACGGGCCGCCGCGCGCTTGCCGTCGTAGAAGTCGCCTTCCTTGCCGTGCGCGGCGAGAGCCTGCTCCAGCCAGATCCACGCGACCACGACGTGCCCGAAGGCCTCCAGATAGACGCTGGAATTGGCCATGGCGGCGGCGATATCGCCGGAGGCGAACATCCAGCCGGTGACGGTGAGCAGCCGCTGCCAGACCGCGTCGAGCTGGCCACCGAACTCGGTCCACTCGCCGCCCGCCTCGGTGGCCGCGAGTACGGTCCGCTCGATCTGTGCGGCCAGTAGCCGCAGGCTCGCGCCGTCGTGCTGGATCACCTTGCGGCCCAACAGGTCCAGACCCTGGATGCCGTGCGTGCCTTCGTGGATGGGGTTGAGGCGGTTGTCCCGGTAGTGCTGTTCGACGTCGTATTCGCGGGTGTAGCCGTAGCCGCCGTGCACCTGGATGGCGAGGCTGTTGGCCTCCAGACACCATTGCGACGGCCAGCTCTTCGCGACGCCGGTGAGGATTTCCAGCAGCAGGGTGTGCTCGCGTTCGGCCGCCGGATCCGTGGCGGTGCGTTCCAGATCGACCAGGCGGTTGCAGTAGAGCAGCAGAGCGAGCGCGCCCTCGACATAAGCCTTCTGCGCCAACAGCATTCGCCGCACATCGGCATGCTCGATGATCGGCGCCTGCGGTGCGGACGGATCCTTGGCGGTGACCGCGCGTCCCTGGCGGCGCTCCCGGGCGTAGTCGAGCGATTTCAGATATCCGGTGTAGCCCAACGCCGTCGCGCCCAGACCGACGCCGAGGCGCGCCTCGTTCATCATGTGGAACATGTAGGACAGGCCGCGATGCGGTTCGCCGACGAGGTAACCGACCGCGCCGGGCGCGCCGTCCGGATTGTGCTTGCCCTCGCCGAAATTCAGCACCGTATTCGTGGTGCCCCGATATCCCATCTTGTGGTTCAACCCGGCCAGCACCACATCGTTGCGCGCGCCGAGCGAACCGTCCTCGGCCACCAGGAATTTCGGTACGACGAACAGCGAGATGCCCTTGGTTCCGGCTGGTCCGCCCGGAATCTTGGCCAGCACGAGGTGCACGATATTGTCGGTCAGCTCGTGATCACCGCCGGAGATCCACATTTTCGAGCCGAACAGCCGGTAGGTGCCATCGGCCTGCGGTTCGGCGCGGGTGACGATATCGGCCAGCGATGAGCCCGCCTGCGGTTCGGACAGGCACATCGTGCCGGTGAATCGGCCCTCGACCATGGGCTTGACGAAGCGGTCGATCTGCTCCGGGGTGCCGTGCGCGGCGAGGAGATTGGCATTGCCGACGGTCAGGAAGAGATAGCCGGTGGTGCCGACATTGGCGGCCTGGAACCAGCAGAATCCGGCGGCCTCCACGGTGGCGGGCAGCTGCAGCCCGCCGATCTCCTCGTCCATCGCGGCGCCGATGAGATTGGCCTTGGTGAAGGCCTCGATCGCGGCCTTCACCTCCGGGATGATGGTGACCTTCTCGCCGTCGAAGGTCGGCTCATTGCTGTCGTTGCGCTTGTTGTGGGGCGCGAAGTGCCGGGTGGCCAGATCCTCGCAGAGATCGAGAAAGCCGTCGAAGGTATCCCGGGAGTGTTCGGTGAACCGGGGCAGCGCCGTGAGCTCCTCGACCCGCAGCCATTCGTAGAGCAGGAAGTCCAGGTCCCTACGGGAGATCAGGGTCGAGCGCACGGGCACATCCTCTCGCGGTGACGGAGCACTGGCCCAGACGGGCGCGGTACTCGCTCGGGTCGATTTGGTACGTTACTACGCATGTGTCGCGAATCGATCCCAGGGCTGGGATGACCACTACCTCCGGTGCCGCCCGTCCCGTCGGCCGTCCTGCCGCCGCCTCCCAGGACCAGGTGCTCGCCGCGGCCAGCGCCCAGTTCCTGGCCTGCGAGCGGGTCGATGTGCAGGCGATCGCGGCGGAACTCGGATTGTCGCGCGCGACCATCTACCGCTGGTTCGGTTCGCGCGACGGTCTGCTCGGCGCGGTCATGGTGTCGGAATTCGAGCGGATGGTCGTCGCGGCGCAGACGCGCGACGACGGCACCGGCGCGCTGCGGGTACTCGCCCTGCTGGACCGGGTGGCGCAGTGGATGACGCGCAGTGAGGCCTACCGCTATTTCATCGCGACCGAACAGGCCACCGCGGGCCGCATCATCACCACCAGCGATGGGCCGGTCCAGCCGAAGGTGGTCGGGGTGGTCGCCGAGATTCTGGATACCGCGATGGTGGAGGGTTACCAGAACCGGGTCGATACCCAGACCTTCGCCTATGCGCTGGTCCGGCTCATCGAGGCCTTCCTCTATCAGGATGCGGTGACCGGCCTGCGCGGCGATGTGGAGCGGTTGCGCGCGGTGCTGGCGGTAATCCTGGGGCTGGATCCGGATCAGCGCGGCCCGTAGGTATCGAGGAAAAGAACGGGTCCGTCGCCGAAGTCGCCGCGGGTATCCATCTCCAGGAGTCCGGCCAAAGCCTTTGCGGTGTAGACGGTTTCCAATTCCAGCCCGTTGGTCGCGGAGAGCTTCTTCGCGGCAATGGCGGCCGGGGTTTCATGGCCGTAACCGGGGCCGAGCCAGTCGCGCACCATCGTCACGTCGTCCGGGCGCAGCTCGGGAGCGGTGAATTCCGCGCCGCGTGCGCGCAGCACCATCGCGGCGCGGCTCGCCAGCCCGACAATGTGTCGCGCGTCGAGGGGGAGCGAGTCGTTGACGACGACACCGACGACACGGGTGCGTAGTCCGGCAAGCCGTAGGCCGAGGGCCAAACCCGCTGCCGTGCCACCGGATCCGACGGCGGTCACCAGATGTGTCGGTTGCGGTAGTTCGCCCGCCGCGATCTGCGCCGCCAGTTCCAATGCGACCTCGACATAGCCGAGCGCGCCGATCGGCGATGATCCGCCGACCGGCAGCAGATACGGTGGGGTGCGTCCGTGCATATGCCGCAGCAGAAGCCACGGTGCGGTCAGGACGGTGCGCAACTTGCTGTGCGTGAAATGTAGGGTGGCGCCGGAATTTTCCAGTCGTCGCAGCTGCGCGCGGACGTGGTCGTCCACCGGTTGGTCGACCAGCGCCAGCGCGGTGTCGATACCGAATTCCCGGGCGTAGAGCGCCGTGGCCAGACCCCAGTTGGTTCCGGTGCCGCCAAAGGTGAGAATGGTGCGGGCACCGCGCCGTCGGGCCTCGGGCAATAGCCACTCCAGCTTGCGGATCTTATTGCCACCCCAGCCGCCGGAGCCGTATCCGCTTTCGTCCTTGCACCACACCGTGCTGTTGGTGCCGAGGTCCAGCGGGCGGACCGGCGTCGGCGCGATACCGAGCCGGGCGAACGGCAGTGTGCTGGCCAGTTCGGGGAAGCGCTGGTGGAGCAGGGATTCGGTCATAGTCCGACCATTATCGGGGTTCAGCTCCCTTCGGTGAGCAGTTGGTCCAGGCGGGCCGCGCAGACTTGGGAGAGATCACCCATGCCGAGGTGGCTGGACATGCGCAGCAGCGGGACGGAGAGCAGGATCGCGCAGAGGATTTCGTTGAAGCGCAGGTTGCGGACCGGCCAGCCGGTGCGGGCTGCGTATCCGGCGATCGTTTCCTCGCGTGTCGGTGTGCCGGGTAGTCGCACTCGGCCCTGGAAGTCGCTGCACAACCAGTCGGTCAGCAGGAGCCAGGCCAGGTCGGCCTCGTGATCGCCGAGATAGGCGATCTCCCAATCGAGGACGCCGAGCACGGAAAGATCGTCGGCGTAGAGGACATTCGACAGGCGGCTGTCGCCCCAGCACAGCGTGACGTGCTCGGGTCGGTAGCGATGCCCACGCAGCCAGTCCAGTGACCGCTCGAAGATGGGTTCGGGGGTCGGATTCGCCCAGTGCACGGCCCAGTCCAGATAATTCACCGCCTGTTCGAGCGGTTCGGCGCCGAGACGAGGCATGCCCAGGAAGTCCATGCGCAGCGCGGTCGGATCCAGCCGGTGGACCTGAACCATGGTGTCCACACAGGACCACCAGATCCGCGCCCGCTCCTCGGGCGTCGCCTCGAAATACATCCCGGCCTCGTGATAGGTCGGGATATCGCTGGGTGTGCGGCCGCCGTCGATGCGGTCCATGACGTAGTACGGGGTGCCCAGCGGATTCGGCCCGATATCGATCCAACGCACCGTCGGAACCGGAATATCGGTTCCGGCAAGGCGTTTCATGACCAGGAACTGCCTGCGCAGGTCGTAGTCGGGGAACAGGGCGATCTCGGGCGGTCGCCGGAATACGAAACCGGCGTGTCCGTGTGCCGCATTCAGCCCTTCGACATCGAAAAGGTAGGTGTCGGAGGCGAATCCCTGGTCGGCACGCTTCCAGTTCGCGACAGTGGCTCGCTCGGCATTCGGAAGATGCTGGCGCACAAGGGGTTCTACGTGGGCGGGTAGGTCGTCCTGGGCGAGTCGGGTGGCGTTCATATTGTCACCAGCCGGTGTAGCCGTAGCGCGGGTAGCTGCCCATGCACACCATCTCCAGCAGGCCGTGCCCGATCTTGTCGCCCATTCGCACTTCGCACAGCGTCTCGCTGAGCAGGCTGATCGGCCGGACCTGATCGAGATCGGTGATATCGACGGTGAAGCCATCGCTGAACGCCGTCCCGCGCCACATGCCCGACGCATAGCCGCGGTATTCGTTGTATCCGGCGAATCCGGGCCAGAAGCGGCAGTTCGGGCGCACCTCGAGCACCGATGTGGTGTGGTCGCCGCGGTGCACGGTGAAGGTGCCGCCGGTGGCGACGCGCAGGTCCGGTTCGAAGGTCAGCTCGTGTTCGACATCGATGATCGGCGTCGAATCACGGCCGGTGGCGATCGGGTACAGCACCTCGCCTTCGAATTGCCAGCGTGCGCCGGTGCTGGTCTCGCGCTGCGCGAAATGCACCAGCTCGTCATCGAATTGGAAGATGCCCATGTAGTAGAGGACACCGTCGGGCACCTCGGTGGGCTGGAGGCCAGGACCCTCGTCGAGGCTGCCGCCGCCGGGGCCGTGCCGCACGCCCCACGAGTGATCGCGACCGAACCACCACTGGTCGGGGTCGATATCGATGCGCCTGCCATCGATCTCGATCCAGCCGGTGACCGTGCCGTTCTGGTAGTAGCGGCGCGCGTCCTCGCGTATCCGGCCGCGGGAACGGTGGAAGGCCGGTGTCTGTTCGTAGGCGGGGAAGGTGCCGTGGAAGTCGAGTTGCAGGCGCAGGCCGTGCTCGTTGTCCGCCAGCGTGGCCCGGGTGCCGAGCAGCGGCTCGGTCACCTCGTAGGTGTACGGGCCGACGTTCCATGCGCCGAGCGTCGTCGCGCGGTGGCTGTATTCGGTCGACAGCCGCACCACCTTCGCGTGCTTGCCGCCGACGGTCACCATGGCGTACGCGTCCATGACATTGCGGTTGGGGTAGCGGGCGAGACCGGTCATCACGCTGATCTCGCCGGATTTGTCGAAGCCGTACATCACCACGCGTTCGGTCCAGCGCAGATCACTCTGGCCGACGTGATCGAACGTCGTCGCGAGTTGGTGGGACAGCATTTCGTCTTCGGGTACAAGCATCCGGGCTCCTTCGCAGGTACACCGGCGAATATATTACGTTGCACACCGCAACGTAATAGTTTCGGTGAAATCGCCCGGGTACGCTCCGCGATATGACGTCGACCGATTCCGCGAACCCGAGGTCGGCCGGTCGGCCGCGTGACGCGCAGATCGATCGGGCCGTACTCGATGCGACCCGTGCATTGCTCGCCGAGGTCGGATACCAGGACACCTCGATCGCCGCGGTGGCCCGCCGCGCCAATGTCGGGACCGCGCCCATCTACCGGCGCTGGCCAGGTAAAGAGGCGCTGATCGAGGACGCGGTCTTCGGCTCGGAAAATCTCTGGCTGCCCGCCGAAACCGAGGATCTACACACCGACCTGATCGAGTGGGTGCGCGTCTTCCTGGCCCGCATCGCGGAACCGTCCGCACGCGCCGCGATTCCGGGCCTCATCTCGGCCTACCACCGCGAACCTGACCGCTACCGAGCCCTGCACGAGCGCGCCGACATCCCCGCCCGTCAGGCATTCACGGCTCGAATCCGTTCGGCCATACCGGCCGACGGCGACGGAACCGCAACGGCCGACCTGGTTTTCGAGATTTTGATCGCAAGAACGTTGATGCGCGGACTCACCTTCGGTATGGACGATGCCGAAACCTTCTGCGCTCGAACGGCGGACGCGTTGCTGAGCCTGATCCGCACGGCCACCTGAAATCGCTTCAGACGAGGCCGTGTTCGCGGGCCACGGCGGCGGCTTCGGTCCGCGTCGCGGCACCGAGTTTGGTGAGGATGCGCGATACGTGCACGCCCGCGGTATTGCCGCTGATGAACAGCTCGGCGGCGATCCGGCGATTGCTCAAACCCTGTGCGACCAGGTGTAATACGTCGATCTCGCGTGGCGTCAGACCGAAGGTGCGCGGCGGTTCGTTCGCCGGTTCCGGCCGCGCCGCCCGGAGTGCCACCCCGGCGCGCTCGGCCATCTGCTCGACCGCATCGGCCAATGGTGTCGCACCCGAATCCGCGGCGAGTTCGGCGGCTTCGAGCAGGGGTTCTCGGGCGGCGGCGCGATTGCCGGCCGCCAGTTCGGCTTCGGCGGCGCTGAGCAGGCTGCGAGCCAGGTCGTAGCGTTGATCGATGGCGCGCCACGCGGCTACCGCCCTGTGCCAGGCGGCCGGATCGCCGTCCCTGGTGGCGGTGAAGACGGCGCGGTAGGCGGTGTCGACCGCGGTGGTCACCGGTAATCGGTCGGCGATGGACGCGAGATCAGCGATCCGGGCGGCGGTCGCGACCAATGGCCACACCTCATGGTGGTGCGTGGTGAGGTCATCGGCCGCGAGCGTCTCGGCGACGAGCTCGCGCGCACGCCGGGACTGTCCGTCCGCGATCGCGATATCGGTTCGCACCGTACGCAATTGGAGCTGGTACTGGCGCGCCCACGGCCCGTCGCGCAATAGTTCCGCAGCGGCATCGGCACTGCTCGTCGCCGCGGCCGAAGAGCCCTGTGCCAGTGCGATTCTCGCGTGACAGAGCAGCAGTGCGGCCTTGCTCAGCGGCGGCAGCTGTTCGGTGAGCGATTCGTCGATGAGGCCGAGCGCCTCCGGCCAGCGTCCGAGCGCGGCCAATGCCTGGGCCCATTTCACCAACAGGATGGGTCCGGCATCGGCGAAACGGAAGGTTTCGTGGGCGGCCCGCAATCCCTGTTGGATGGCCTCGATGGCCGCTTGGTATTCGCCCGCCGCGACCAGCGCCGCCGACTCCCACAGCACCACGGTCAACAATGTCCGCGGATCGTTCGCCGCGGCATGCGCCTGTTCGAAATATGCGACGGCGGAACCGTTTCCGGCGACCGCCGCCAGCCCCTGATAGGCGTAGCCGCGCGCGGCGAGCGCTGGTGCGCCGGTCTGCCCGGCGACTTCCACCGCGGCGCGGGCGTCGCGCGCGGCCCCGTCGGCGTCGCCGTTGAAGACACGGGATGCGGCCAGTGCTGCGAGCACCTCGCCACGCAGCACGCTCGGCGGCTCTGCGGGCAATAACTCCAGGGCACGGGTGAGATCATCGATGGATCCGGCGCTGCTCTGGTTCTCCAGACCTGCCCGGTAATAGTGCAGGCGTGCGGCCCGCTCCGGCGCGGCCGACGCATCCAGCAATTCCAGCGCCTCGTCGGCCGCCGTGACACCGCGCTCGACGATGCCGCCGTGAAAGCATGCCTCGATAATGCGTTCCAGCACGGTGAGCCGATCGGCCTCGAGCAGCGCCGCCGCGTCGGGCACTCGACCCCACAGTTCCAGCACGCGATCCAGCTGCCGTACGCGTTCGCTCTGTGCCCCTTCGGATTCCGTGGCGGCACCCCAGGAAGCCACGAGTGCGCGGGATAGATCGCCTGCGGCGTATGCGTGGTAGGCCAGCTCGCCCATCCGCTCACCGGCCTGCAGCGCGTCCTCGGCGAGCAGCACCTGAGAAAGCCTGGTGTGCAAGCGTTTGCGCTCGATCGGCAGCATATCGTCGTACACGGCATCGCGAATCAGGCTGTGCCGGAACTCGTAGCCGGTGTCGGTGGCGAGCAGCAACCGCTGGTCGGTCAGCTGACGCAGCGCGAGGTGCAGCGCATCATCGGGCAGGTCCGTCGCGGATTCCAGTAACCTGGCCCGCACCGGCGAACCCGCGGTGGCCGCGAGTCGCAGTAGCGCCCTGGCATCCTCGGGCAGTCCGGCCTGATAGCCGAGCAGCAGCTCGGACAGGTCCGCGGGTACGCGGTCGGGATCCTCCTGCACCGCTCGCCCCAGCGCCTCGACAAAAAGTGGAATCCCCTTGCTGCGCTGGAAGACCCGGGTGGCCAACCCGGGCTCGGGTTCGCGATTGAGCACCGCGGCGAGTTGACGCCCGACCTCGTGTTTGGTCAGCGGCTCGGGATTCAGCACGCGCACACCGGGATCGCGTCGCAGCCCGGTGACGAGTCGACGCAGCGGCTCCGAATCGGTGGGCCGGTAGGTGCCGATCAGCAGCAGATCGCGCTGGGTGAGATTCGCGATGAGGAAGGCCATCAGGTCGCGGCTCGAATCATCGGCCCAGTGCAGGTCCTCGAGGACGAGCACCAGCGGATGCGAGATCGCCAATTGTTCGAATACCGTGAGGATCTCGCCGAACAACCGGATCCGATCCGATTCGGGCTCGGCCGCGCCGGTGCGCATCGCCAGCTCGGGCAGCCAGCGTGAGAGAGCGGGGCGTGCGACCGGAAGTAGTGCGGTCAGCGCGTCGACGCCGATCCGCCGCACCAGAGCGCGCATGATCGTGACGAACGGCGCGAACGGCACCCCGCTCGCCCCGAACTCGGGACACCGACCGGTCAGTACCAGCACATCCGAGCCGAGCCGCGAGGTGAACTCGCCGACGAGCCGAGATTTCCCGATGCCTGGTTCACCGGCGATCAGCACCGTATGCACCGACTCGTCCTGATACGCACGCTCCAGTGCGGAGACCTCGGCTGCTCGCCCGACAAAGGCACCGTGCCCGGGAACGATCGACACCACGCGATCATGCCCTGGATCAGGGGTTCGATGCCAGCTAAAGAGCGTCGGCCCCGAAGATAACGAATTCTCGTGATTCGTCGGCACCCCTGTTACCAGCAGAGTCGATCCCATGACGAACACCGACATCCGCCCCTTCCGCATCGAGATCCCCCAGGCCGATATCGACGACCTGCGCGCGCGGCTGACCCGCACCCGCTGGATCGACGACCTGCCCGGCACCGGCTGGGAGCGCGGCGTGCCCACCGCCTACCTGCGCGCGCTCGCCGGTTACTGGGCCGAGAAGTTCGACTGGCGCGCCGTCGAGGCGGAGCTCAACGAATTCCCACAGTTCAGCACCACCATCGACGGGCAGAATATGCACTTCCTGCACGTGCGGTCCGCCGAAGCCGATGCCACCCCGCTGCTGTTGCTGCACGGCTGGCCCAGCTCGGTGATCGACTTCCTGGATCTGATCGGCCCGCTGACCGATCCGAAGGCGCACGGTCAAGCCGACGTGCCCGCCTTCCATCTGGTCATTCCGTCGCTGCCGGGCCACGGCTTCTCCGGTCCGATCATCGAGGCGGGTTGGCACGACGGCCGGGTCGGTGCGGTGCTGGCGGAGCTGATGGCTCGCCTCGGCTACGACCGGTACGGGGTGCACGGCGGTGACCACGGCGCGTTCCTGGCCCCGCGGCTGGCCCGGCTCGATGGCGCGCATGTGCTCGGCGTGCACGTCAATGCGCTGGTCACCTTCCCGACCGGTGACCCGGCCGATATGGCCGCGCTCACCGAGGCCGAGCAGCAGCGGCTGGCACGCATGCAGAACTTCCAGAAGGACGGCTCGGCCTATATGAACCTCAACGGCTCACGCCCGAACACCATCGCGCAGTTGCTGGCCGATTCCCCGGCCGGTCAGCTCGGCTGGATCGTCGAGAAGTACAAGGAGTGGATCGACCAATCGCACGACCTGCCGGAACAGGGCATCGACCGGGATCGGATGCTGGCGAATGTGAGCATCTATTGGTTCACCGACACCGCCCGCAGCGTGGCCAACTTCTACTACGAGCGCTTCCACGATGCCGCGATGTTCGCGCCCGCGCCGAAGGGCACCGTGCCCACCGGGGTCGCGGTCTTCAAGGACGGGGACTACGCGATCCGCCGCTTCGCGGAAAAGGCGCACAACATCATGCACTGGTCGGAGTTCTACTCCGGCGGCCATTTCCCGGCGCTCGAGGTTCCCGACCTGCTCATCGGCGATATCCGCGAGTTCTTCCGCACCATCGGCTGAGCCCGCCGGACCCGTAGCATCGCGCGGGGATTTGCGTCTCCACCAAGGGGAGACAGGAGGGTAGGGGTATGGACGGCGACACGCTCTATCCGATCGGCATGATGGCCGAACGGACCGGTCTCTCGGTCAAGACCATCCGGTTCTACGCCGATACCGGTGTCGTGCCGCCGACCACCCACAGCCCCGCCGGTTACCGGCTCTACGACGACGATGCGCTCGCCCGCCTGCAACTGGTGCGCACCCTGCGCGAACTCGGCATCGATCTGCCCGCCATCCGACAGGTGCTCGACCGCACACTGACGGTGCCCGAGGTCGCGGCCGCACATGCCGATGCGCTGGAGTTCCAGATCGGCACACTGCGGGTGCGGCGCACGGTGTTACGAGCGATAGCCGAGCGGGGCTCGACCCCCGAGGAGATGGAACTCATGCACAAACTCGTCGAACTCTCCGACGCCGAAAAGCGCCGCCTCATCACCGAATTCGTCGAAGACACCTTCGGTAGGGCCGATGCGAACCCGGACTTCGTTGATCTCATCCGTTCGGCAATGCCGGAACTGCCCGACGACCCCGAACCAGCCCAGGTGCAGGCCTGGGTGGAACTCGCCGAACTCACCCGAGATCCGGATTTCCGCGCATCGGTGCGTCGCATGGCCGAATACCAGGCCGCGCAGCGCGCCGAAGGCGATACCACCGGCCTGCACCACGAGCTGACCGAACTCGTGCGCGAACGAGTCGGCCAGGCGCTCGCAGCCGGAACGGCACCGTTGTCGGCCGCGGCCCAACCAATCGTCGACGAGCTCACCGCCGCATATGCGACGACATTCGGCCGACCCGATGACGCCGAGCTACGGAACTGGCTGCTGATCCGCCTCGACGTCGCGGGAGATCCACGCGCCGAACGCTATTGGCAACTTCTTTCGATCATCAACGGCTGGCCTGCCCCGCCGACGCTGGGACCGGTGTTCGACTGGTTGGGCGCCGCGTTGCGGGCCAATTCCTCCGCCTCGAATTGATCCCAGGCATCCGACACCGCGACCTCGAGTGCCTCAACGGTCGCGCTGCCGGACTGGCTCCCTGACCGGTCGTCTCAGTCCATATCCGCCAGCTTGGCGAGGATGGCGGCGGCCATGGCCGCCGGATCGCCATCCTCGGGCCGCAGCACAAGTTCGGCTCGGGTGGGTGCCTCGTAGGGATCGTCGATGCCGGTGAAACCGCGGATCTCACCGGCGCGGGCCTTGGCGTACATTCCCTTGGGGTCGCGGGCTTCACAGATCTCGAGTGGCGTATCCACGAAGACTTCGACGAAGGGGATGCCTGCGGCCTCGTGCACGGCGCGGACCTTATTGCGATCGGCGGCGTAGGGACTGATCAGGGAAACCACCGCGACCACACCGGCTTCGGCGAACAGCCGCGCGACTTCGCCCACGCGGCGGATATTCTCGACGCGGTCGGCGGCGCCGAACCCGAGGTCGGCATTGAGGCCGTGGCGCAGATTGTCACCATCGAGCAGGAAGGCCGGGCGGTCCACCGCGACCAGACGGCGCTCCAGTTCCACTGCGACAGAAGACTTTCCGGAGCCGGACAGCCCGGTCAGCCAGACGGTCATGCCTGCGGTCGGGCGCTCGTCGCGGCCGACCGCGGTCGAATGCCAGACGACACGAGAGGAGGGCAGGGTCGGTCCGGTGATCATGCCCGCGGCGACGGTGTTGTTGGTGGTGTCGTCGACGAGGATGAAGCTGCCGGTGGTGCGGTTGCGGCGGTACGGATCGAACAGCAGGGGCTGGCGGGTGTGCAGCTGGATGCGTCCGATCTCGTTGAGCGACAACGAATTCGCGCTCTCGTCGCGGTGCAGGGTATTCACGTCGAGCCGGTAGTCCAGGGTGCGCACCTCGGCGGTCGCGGTGCGGGTGGTGTGCCGGATGGTATAGGTGGCGCCGGGGGTGAGTTCGGAATCCTCGGCGAACCAGCACACCATCGCGTCCAGATCGCGTCCGACATGCGGCCGGTTCGCGGGGCGGCAGATCAGATCGCCACGGGAAACGTCGAGTTGGTCGGCGAGCTGGATGGTAACGGCCTGCGGCGGAAAGGCTTCCGCGATCGGCGTCCCGCCCGGACCCCAGATCGCCTCGACCGTGGTGGTGAATCCCGAAGGCAGCACGGCGACTTCGTCGCCCGGTTTGAAGACACCACCGGAGATGGTTCCCGCATACCCACGGAAATCCTCTGCGTGCCTGCGAGTCACATACTGCACTGGGAATCGCGCATCGATGAGATTGCGGTCGGAGGCGATATGCACCTCCTCGAGGTGATGCAGCAGGGGCGAGCCCTCGTACCACGGCATGCTGGCACCACGGTGCACGATATTGTCACCGTGCAGCGCCGACATCGGGATGAAGGACAGATCGGCGACATCGAGTTTCGTGGCGAAGCCGACGAATTCCTCCCGGATCTCCTCGAACCGGTCCTGCGACCATCCGGCCAGATCCATCTTGTTCACACACAGCACCAGGTGCGGGATGCCGAGCAGGCTGGCCAGGAAGGCATGCCGCCGCGTCTGTTCCACGATGCCCTTGCGTGCGTCCACCAGGATCAGCGCGAGATCGGCGGTGGAGGCGCCGGTGACCATATTGCGGGTGTACTGGATATGGCCCGGGGTGTCGGCGATGATGAATTTGCGCCGGGGGGTAGCGAAGTAACGGTGCGCCACATCGATGGTGATGCCCTGTTCGCGTTCGGCGCGCAAGCCGTCGGTGAGCAGTGCCAGATCCGGATAATCGTCACCGCGCGCCTTGCTGGTCCGCTCTACCGCGGCGAGCTGATCGGTGAAGATCGTCTTGGAGTCGAACAGCAGACGGCCGATCAGCGTCGACTTACCGTCGTCGACGCTGCCCGCGGTGGCCAGGCGCAACAGGGTGGTGGTCGTCATCAGAAGTAGCCTTCCCGCTTGCGGTCTTCCATGCCTGCCTCGGAAATACGGTCGTCGGCGCGGGTGGCGCCGCGCTCGGTGATGCGGGTGGCGGCGACTTCGGCGACCACGTCCGCGGGGGTCGCCGCGGTCGATTCGACGCATCCTGTGCAGGTCGCGTCGCCCACCGTCCGGAATCGCACCGTACTGTCATAAGGCTGCTCGCCGTCGAGCAGGGTGAGAAACCGCGTGTGCGCCAACAACATTCCGTCGCGCTGCACCACCTTCCTGCGGTGCGCGTAGTACAGCGGCGGCAGTTCGATGTCCTCGGCGGCGATGTAATGCCAGATATCGAGCTCGGTCCAATTGGACAGCGGGAACACCCGGATGTGTTCGCCCTTGCTGTGCCTGCCGTTGTAGAGATTCCACAGCTCCGGTCGCTGATTGCGCGGATCCCACTGCCCGTATTCGTCCCGGAAGCTGAATACGCGCTCCTTGGCGCGCGCCTTCTCCTCGTCGCGGCGCGCGCCGCCGAATACCGCGTCATATCCGCCCTCGCGGATCGAACGCAGCAAAGTGGCTGTCTGCAAACGGTTTCGGGAGGCGCGTGGTCCGCTCTCCTCCTTCACCCGGCCCGCGTCGATGTCGTCCTGCACGCTGCCGACCACCAGTCGCAGTCCGAGCCGCTCGACCGTGCGGTCGCGGTATTCGATGACCTCGTCGAAATTGTGTCCGGTATCGATATGCAGCACCGGGAACGGCAGCGGTGCCGGCCAGAAGGCCTTGGCCGCGAGGTGCAGCATGACCACCGAATCCTTGCCGCCGGAGAACAGCAGCACCGGCCGTTCGAAGGTGGCGGCGACTTCCCGGAATATATGTGCCGACTCGGCCTCGAGCGCGTCCAGATGAGGCAGCTCGTAGGTGCTCGCCGTCGACTTCACGTACTGGCTCACGCCCCAAAACTAGAACACGTTTCGGTCATTGGTCAATGGTTCGAATCCGGCTTGTGACCCCCGGATTCGGCGGTCACCCGATCCGCGGCCGCCACGAGTGCGGTTCCGCGACGGTCGATCTCGGCGCCGGTGATGGAGGTTCCGACGTACATGGTCAGCACCATGTTCTGCCTGCCGTCGCCGCCGTAGGTGGGCGCCGCGAGCAGGCTGACCGGATGTTCCTTGCGCGGGCGCAGATCGGTGCCGAGATAGACCCGCTCCCCGAGGCTGGTCACCAGTTCGCCGACGAGTTCGCGCACCTCATTGGGCAGGTCGCTGGCCGCGACCCCGGCCAGCAAAGCGTACAGCCGCCGCCCGGCCGCGGTCAGGCTTTCGACCAGGTAGCCGCGCTCGCGGCACTCCGCGACGATCCGGCGCAGCCGGGCCTCGTCCTGGCGCAGCGGCACCGTCGGCGGCTTGCGCAACCAGGCGTCGAAGGCCGCGTCGGTATCCCAGAGCACGTACATCAGACCCACCGGCGGTGCGAAATGGTAGGCCGCACCCACCTTGACCAGGCCCGGACCGGTGCTCTCCAGCACCATGATCTGCTCGCCGACCACGGCCGATGCGGTACAGGTCGTGCGGTACAGCGCGGTGAGTTTCTCCAGCTCGGCGCGCGCGATGGAGGCGATGGCGAAGCTGTCCTGAGCCACCCGGCCCGCAGCGATCAGCGCAGGTCCGAGACCGTAGGTGCGGGTGTTCGGATCGCGCATGAGATAGCCGCCCGCGGTCAGTTCGGTGAGGATGCCCAGGCAGGTCGGTTTGGCCAGGTCGAGCTCGCGGGCCAGTTCGGAGAGTCCGAAGCGTTTGCCGCGCCGCTCGACGAAGAAATCCAGCACTTGGACAACCCGTGCGGTCGGGGCGGATCTGCGGGCAACCATGGACAACTCCTAGAACAGGTTCTAATCTTGCTTGTATCGAAATGTACCAGAGCGGTACATATTTGGAACAGCTACTTCGGAGAAGCCTCTTGCTGACACAGCCGTTCGCGGAAGCCATCGCCGCCGCCGAGGAAATCATCACCGGCGCACCGCATATTCGAACCGAACAGGACCTCGTCGAGGGCTACGACTACCTCGCGGGCAGTATTCGCGCCTCCATCCAGATGGCGTGGGCCTTCGAGCGGGACTTTCCGTTCTTCGTCATGTCCACCGGCCCGTATACGAAGATGGGTCTGGACAACCCGGACACCCTCTACTTCCATTCGTATCTGCGCCCCGACGCCGAGTATGTGGTGACCGGAACCCGCGGTACCACTCGTGACCTCAGCTTCCAGGTGCTCAACGGCAACTACTCGCCGGTGGATGTGCCCGACAGCGAGACCGCCTTCGACGCTCGCGCCCTCGATATCGCGGCCGACGGGTCCTACGAGCTCCGTCTCGGACCCGGCGAGGCGCGCCGCGGCTATGTTCATCTCGCGCCCGACTCCGCCATGCTCGTGGTGCGTGAGGTGCACAGCGACTGGGCCACCGAGAAGTCCGGCACGATCCGTATCCAGCGGGTGGACCGGATCGGCGACGCACCGCCGCCGCCGACCAGGGACCTGATGAGCAAGCGGTACGACATCGCCGGGAAAATGCTGGTCTCGCGGCTGAATACCTTCCTGGCGTTCCCGAAGTGGTTCTATCTCAACCTGCCGGTCAACACGATGACCGAACCGCGCTCCACTCCGGGCGGGCTCACCACCCAGTTCTCCTCCGTCGGCCATTACGAACTCGACGACGATCAAGCGATGATCCTCACCGTGCCGAAATCGGATGCGCCGTACCAGGGTTTCCAACTCGGCAGCATGTGGTACCTGTCGCTGGACTACATCAACCACCAGACCAGCCTTACCGCCGATCAGGCGCGCGTGGATCCGGACGGGATGATCCGGCTGGTCATCAGCGAGCGCGACCCCGGACTGACCAACTGGATCGAGCGCACCGGGCATGCGCGCGGGTACCTGCAGTTCCGCTGGCAACAGCTGTCGCGGGATCTGAAGCCCGAGGACGGGCCGAGGGTGGAGGTGGTATCGGTCGCCGAATTGCCCGAGCGGCTGCCGTACTACCAGGAAGCTCGGGTCACGCCCGAGGAATGGCGGGAGCGGATCGCGGCGCGTCAGGTTGCCGTGGCGGAAAGGATGCTCGGCTGATGTTGTTGCAGGACAAGGTGGTTGTCGTCTCCGGAGTCGGTCCGGGGCTCGGCCGGGCCATCGCGGTGCAGAGTGCGTGCGCGGGCGCCGATGTGGTGCTGGCCTCGCGGACCGAATCGCGGCTGACCGAGGTGGCCAAGGAGATCGCCGAACTCGGCAGGCGCGCGGTGGTAGTGCCGACCGATATCAATGATGAAGCGGCCGTGACGAATCTGGTCGAGACGGCACAGAGCGCCTTCGGCCATGTCGACACCCTGGTGAACAATGCCTTCGCGATTCCGCCGATCACCGATCTGGCCGATGTCGATCTCGATGATGTGCGCGCCGGGTTCGAGACGAATGTGCTTGCCGCACTGCGGTTGACGCGCCTGTTCGTGCCCGCGTTGACCGAGTCCAAGGGCTCGGTGGTCATGATCAATTCGGCGGTGCTGCGACACTCGCGGCGCACCTTCGGGCCGTACAAGATGGCCAAGGCGAGCCTGCTGGCGCTGGCACAAAGTCTGGCCACCGAACTCGGACCCAAGGGCATCCGGGTGAATACCATTGCGCCCGGCTATATCTGGGCCGACAACCTGAAGTGGTACTTCAACTATCAGGCCAAGCAGCGCGGGATCACCCCCGAAGAGGTGTACGCCGAAACGGCCGAGACCATCGATCTGCGCAAGCTGCCCGAACCCGATGAGATCGCCGACGCCGTGGTCTTCTTCGCCTCGCATCTGGCGCGGGCGATCACCGGCGCGTGCCTGGATGTCAACGGCGGCGAATACCACCACTAGGAGATGACTGTGATCGGCAGAGACGACGTCGGCACGATCGACGATCTGCACGCCTCGGCGACCAAGGTCGTCGGATTGACCGATTTCGGCGACGACGGCTACCGCGAGGGGCTGGCAGTGCTGCTCGAGTCCTATGCCGAGGAAGCCGAGCTGACGCCCTTCGGCAATAAGGTCAATCGGGCCTTCCTGCGCGGTGCGCTGATCGCCCGGTTGCTGAGTGAGGCTGCGTGGCAACGCTTTCCGGAACATGCCGAGGTCGCGATCGAGCGCCCGATCTTCGTGACCGGGCTACCACGTTCGGGCACCACGGCGGTGCACCGGCTGCTCAATGCGGATCCGGCGCATCAGGGCCTGGAAATGTGGCTCACCGAGATGCCGCAGCCCCGGCCGCCGCACGAGACCTGGGCGGACAATCCGGTGTATCAGCGGATCGAGGCGGCATTCGAGCAGCATCATGTGGAGCATCCGGAATTCATGGGCGTGCACCATATTTCGGCGGACCAGGTGGAGGAGTGCTGGCAGCTGCTGCGGCAGTCGCTGATGTCGGTGTCCTACGAATGCCTCGGCTATCTGCCCGGCTATTCCGAGTGGTTGCGCGAACAGGATTGGACCGATGCCTATCGCAGGCATCGGCGCAACCTGCAGTTGATCGGTATGCCCGATGCCGACCGGCGGTGGGTATTGAAGAACCCGAGCCATCTGTTCGCGCTGGATGCGATCTTCGAGGTGTACCCGGATGCGCTGGTGATCCAGATGCACCGGGATCCGCGCACCATCATCGCCTCGGTGTGCAGTCTGAACGAGCAGGCCTCGGCGGGGTGGTCGGAGAAGTTCCGCGGCCCGGTCGTCGGTGCCGCGCAGTTGGATCTGTGGGCCAGGGGAGCGGATAAGTTCCTCGCGGATCGCAAGCGGCACAATGCCGCTCAGTTCTGCGATGTGTATTACGACGATTTCGTCGCCGACCCGATCGGCACCGTCGGATCGATCTATCGGCACTTCGATATCGAGCTGAGCTCAGCGGCCGAAGCGGCGATGGCGGCACTGCATGCGGACAGCACCTCGGGCGCGGCCCGTCCCGTGCATCGCTACACGCTCGAGGACTTCGGCCTCACTGCGGATCAGGTCGACGACCGCTTCGCCGAATACCGCAACAAACACTTCCCGACGAGCTAGGTGCACCCGAGATCAGGTGTCATCACCTGATCTCGGTCTCACTGCTGACCTGGTTTGAGCACGATGAACAGCCCCTGTGCTTCGGCGCAGAGGCGTTCGCCGTCATGCAGGGTGGCCCGGACGTAGACCTTGCGGCCCTCCTGCCGTTCGGTCCAGGCGTGCACCCGCAGTTCGGTATCGAGCGGGGTGATGGAGCGGTAGTCGACGGTCAGGGATGCGGTGCGGGTCACCTCGCCCGCGTGCATTGCCGCGGCCATGCCGAGCAGATCGTCGAAAGCGACCGCGACCTGTCCGCCGTGGGCGGCCTTATTGCCGCCGAGGTGGAAGGTGCGGAAGGTGATGCGGGCTTCGACGCCGTCCCGGCTCGCCTTGTCGACGACGAACGGTGGGAGGGTGATATTGCCACGGGCCGGCAGGTCGGCCCGGGTCCAGGCGGGGGCGGACCATTCGTCGACGATCGCGGCGTCCAGCTTGTCGTTGAGCTGTTTGAGGACGCCGATCGTCTCCAGCGCGAGTTCATCGGTCGGACATGCCAGCCGGGCCCGATCCATCAGGCTGCGCACCTGTTCGATGAATGCGCCGTAGTGCGGGCCACCGCGCGAAATATCGAGGTCGTCCAGCTGGGCGGCGATCAGCTCCGACATCGGCCGGAACCCGCCCTCGTGGTGCTCCTCGCTCGGCAGCGAGTTGCCGACCTGCTCTTCGTTCATAAGAACACGTTATCGGTTGCCGGTCGAATGCTCGTTCGGAGGGCCGCGCGATGCGCTGGAATCAGGCGAAGCCGCCGAATGGGGCGGCGATATGGTGGTGGGATGCGAGGGCAGGGTCGGCTCGCCTAGTGTGGGTACTCGTTCCTCATCAGGTCTTCCGAAACCCCGCACCGCGGGGCGGGTCGATGGGTCGGCCATCGGGTCGTCGCCGAATGGTGTTGCCCGGCGAAAGGCTTTGTCTCATATGCACATTGCTGCTGTTGTCTTCGATATGGACGGCGTTCTGATCGACTCGGAGCCGGTGTGGGAGCAGGTGCGCCGCGCGTATGTGGCGGAGCGGGGCGGGCGCTGGCTACCTGATACGCAGCAGCGGCTGATGGGGATGAGTACGGGGGAGTGGTCGGACTATCTCAGCGGTGAACTCGGAGTCGGTGCGCCGCCGGATACCGTGGCCAACGATGTGATCGATCGCATGGCGCAGCAGTACGAGCAATCGGTGCCACTGCTACCGGGGGCGGTCGAGGCGGTGCAGCGCATCAGTGAACACTGGCCGCTCGCGGTGGCCAGTTCGTCGCCGCGAAGCCTGATCGACGTGGTGCTCGGCCGCACCGGGCTGATCGAATTCTTCGGTGTCACCTTCTCGACCGAGGAGGTCGATCGGGGCAAGCCCGCACCCGATGTGTACGTGGCGACGGCCGCCTTCATGCGGCACAAGTCCACCGAATGCGCTGCCGTCGAGGATTCGAGCAACGGACTGCGGGCGGCACATGCCGCGGGTATGCGCGTTATCGCCGCACCGCGCCCGGAATATCCACCCGCCCCGGACGCCCTCGCCCTGGCCGCCGAGGTGATCGACACCCTCGACAAACTCACCCCCGAACTCGTCGCCGGGGAGTGACCCGTAGCGGCTTTGCCAAGAGGCGTGATGTCACGGGTGGTAGGACTCGAGCAGGGCGCGGGCAGCAGCGGTGAGGTCGGCTTCGAGCCAGGTGGGGAGGGCAGAGGCCTGGGCGTGGCGGCGTAGGGCGGCGTAGGGGAGGTCGACTACGGCGCGGCTGACGGCGTCGATTTCGCGATCGCCGTCGCGGCCGAAGCGGGCGGCGGCGATGCGGCGCAGGTGGTCGATGAGCGGTGCGTTCATCCGATCGAGGCGGGCACGGAATTCCGCGTCCGGTCCGCCGTCGAGCAGATCGCTGGGGCGCAGGTTCAGCAAAAGCTTTGCGTCGTCTGGCAATTCGCGAGCGAAGTGAATGCTCGCCACGGCCATCGCGACACCGGCCTCGACCGGGTCCGGCGCGTCGGCGGCGGCCTTGACCCGGTCCTGGAAGCGTTCGAGTGCTCGCAGCCAGGCCGCGGTCAGCACACCGTTGCGGTTGCCGAAGCGGTGATAGAGCGTGCCGACGGGTGCGCCACTGGCCGCCGCGATCGCCGCGACGCTGGCGGCGCGCGGACCGTCGGTGAGCACGAGGGTGCGCGCTGCGTCGAGGATCACGTCGGTGTCGTGCTTGCGGGGAGGCGCCATGTACTAGTACGTTCCTTCTATATGGAGCGATTGCCCTACATAGATGAGCATGCCAGATCGGTGGACGCGAATCGCGATCGGGCGTGGAAAGCCTTGCTGAAAGTTGTCTGCAAGGATCCGAACGACCCGTCGAAGGCGCCGACGGGGTTCGTGCTCGACACCGCCGAGGAGCCCGCTCGGCTGGCGCTGCGGGGGCGGCACTGGTTCTCGCGTTATGCGCTGGTCTTCGAACTCGACGAGCAAGGGCCGAGCCGGACATTGGTCCGAGCGCGGAGCTGGGCCGAATTCCCCGGTCTGCACGGAAAGATCTACCGCGCGTTGGTCATCGGCACCGGCTGCCACAAGATCGTGGTGCGCGATATGCTTCGCCGAATCGCGGCCGCGGCATGATTCCGGGGTTGGTCTGGGGTGCCACCGAAGCCGAATGCGAGCTCCCCCTGCCCTGTGACGAGATGCAACCCGGTGGGGTGCAGGCGGATCGGGCCATCAGCATCGACGCGCCGACCAGTGTGGTGTACGGCTGGCTGTGCCAACTGCGGGTCGCGCCGTACAGCTACGACCTGCTCGACAACTTCGGCAGGCGCAGCCCGCGCCACCGCGATCCGGCTCTCACCGAACTCGAAGTGGGACAGCGGTTCATGTCCGCGTTCACCCTCGTCTCCTTCGTGCTGTGCCGCCATATCACCCTGACCTCCGGCAAGATCTGCGTCACCTACGCGGTACGACCCGAAGGACGCGGCACCCGTCTGACGGTCCGAGTGCATTGCGGCGCGCCATGGCTCATCGCCCGCGTGCTGGCGCTCGGCGATGTGCTCATGATGCGCAAACAGTTGCTGACGCTGAAGGAACTGGCCGAGGCCGAGGTATCCCGATAGCCGGGCCAGGCGCAGATGCCATCCGCCGCGCGTGAACGCCGGCTCGAGGCGATTACGCGGTTATTCACATCCGGCCATGCGGTCCAGTAGTAGCGCCTGTTCGGCATTGTTCCCGGTCAGCTCCGCCGCACGGGCGAATTCGGCACGCGCTTCCTCGGGTCGACCGAGCCGGTCGAGCAGGTCGCCGCGGACAGCCGGAAGCAGGTGATAGTTGTCCAATGTGCCGGTGGCGACGAGCGCGTCGACGAGTTCGAGACCCGCGGCGGGTCCGTGCACCATGCTGACCGCGACGGCTCGATTCAATTCGACGATCGGGGACGGAAAGCGTTCGGCGAGAACCGCATACAGGCCCGCGATGCGCCGCCAGTCGGTCTCCTCGGTGCTCGGCGCCATGGCATGCAGTGTGGCGATCGCGGCTTGCAGCGCATAGCGGCCCGGCCGTATCCCACGATTGCGGCTGGCCGCATGGGAGCGGCCGAGTGCGGCGAAACCACGTCGGATCAGCAGCTGATCCCACCGGGAACGCTCCTGATCCGCCAGTAGGACAACGGTTTTCGTGGGGCTCATCCGTGCGGCCGAGCGCGATGCCTGCAATTCCAGCAATGCGGCGAGCCCGTGTGTTTCCGGTTCGTCGGGCAGCAGATTCGCCAGCATCCGCGCCAAGCGCAGGGCGTCCTCGCACAATTCGACCCGGATCCAATCATCGCCCGCCGTCGCCGAATAGCCTTCGTTGAAGATCAGGTAGACGACCTCCAGTACCGAATCCAGCCGCCTGGCCAGCTCGTCGCCGTGCGGCACCGCATAGGGCACGCGCCTGGCGGCAATGGTGCGTTTGGCTCGCACAATGCGTTGAGCGACAGTCGATTCCGGTACGACGAAGGCCCGGGCGATCTCCTCGGTAGTCAATCCGCCGAGCAACCGCAGCGTCAATGCCACCCGGGCCGGTTGCGACAGCACCGGATGACAGGCCGTGAAGATCATGCGCAGCAGATCGTCTTCGATAGCCTCGGCCGCCTCGGGCTCCGGACCGGTCCGGAGTTCATGACCGACCAGTGTCAGCTTCCGCGCGAGGTTCTGATTGCGGCGCACCCGATCGATCGCTCGATGTTTCGCGGTGAGCATGAGCCAGCCGCCCGGATTCGGTGGCACACCGTCGTGCGGCCACTGCTCCAACGCGGCGACCAGCGCGTCCTGGGCGAGTTCCTCGGCGGCATCGATATCGCCGACGATCCGGGTCAGCCCGGCTATCAGGCGCGGCCACTCCATTCGCCACACGGTTTCGACGGCATCGCGGATCTGCTCGGGCGACCGGCTCATGTATCGGGTCAGCCCTCGACGACCTGGCGAATCTCGATCTCGATATCCCACTCCGGCCCGTGCACGCCCAGGAAGCGCGAGGTCCATTCGACCGCCTCCTGCTTCGTCTTCGTCTGCAGCAGGCAGTACCCGCCGACGACCTCCTTCGACTCGGTGAACGGACCATCGAGCACGGTCTGTTTGCCGCCGGTCTGGGTGATCTTCGTGGCCTCGGTGATCGAATGCAGACCGGCGGTATCCAACAGCACCCCAGCCTTGGTCATCTCCTCGATCACCTTGTTGACCTGCTCGATCAGCGCCTCGTCGGGAACCGGCGCATTCGTCGGATCGACTCGGATCAGCATCATGTGTCGCATCTGGCCATCCTCGGTTCGGTGGTCGGCTTGTCCGACCCTCACTCAACGCATCGAACGGCATCGGCTCGAATCGACATTCTCCCGGAAGATTCTTCCGGAAACCCGGATTTGTTACGCGGGCCAGGCCCGGACGGCGGCCCGCGCGGTCCAGCGCCCGTCGTCGTAGCGGACCGTCACCGGATGGTCGAAGGCCGCGCTCACGGTATCCGTCGTGACCGTTTCGGCGGCGGGACCAGCGGCAACGGTCCGGCCGTCGGCGATGAGCAGTGCGTGGGTCGTGGTGCTCGGCAGCTCCTCCAGATGATGGGTGACCAGGATCGAGGCGACCTCGGGATGAGTTTCGCCGAGTGCGTCGATGGTCTCGAGGAGTTGTTCGCGGGCCGCCACATCGAGTCCGGTCGACGGCTCGTCGAACAGCAGCAGGCGCGGCTCGGCGATGAGGGCACGTGCGATCAGGGTGCGGCCACGTTCGCCCTGCGACAGCGTCGGCCAGATCTCCTCGGCCTTGCCTTTGAGGCCGACGGTGTCGATCATGGCGTCCGCTCGGCGCAGATCTTCCGGTGTAGGCGTCCAGCGCATCGGGGTGTCGATGGTGGCGGTGATGCCGGTGAGCACGACCTCGCGGATGGTCAGCGGATACCGCAGTGGATGGCGCGGATTCACATGTCCGATCGAGTGGCGCAGTGGTGCCAGATCGACCCGGCCCATCCGTCGGCCGAGGATATCGACGGTGCCCGTGGTCGGGAAGGTGACCGCGGCGCAGAAGCCGAGCAGGGTGCTCTTGCCCGCGCCGTTGGGTCCAAGCAGCGCCCAGTGTTCGCCCGCGTGGACGGTCAGCGAGATGCCATCGATGATCTGTTTGCCTTCGCGGCGGAAGGTGACCTCGCTCAGTTGCAGCACCGGGGTTTCGGGCACGGAAGATCTCCATTCGGTCATCACGTGAATGCGTCTTTCAGAGCGGTCAGCTGCATTCGGCTGAATTCCGCTGCGGCACTGGGATTTCGATGTGCGATCGCATCGGTGAGTCGAATATGCGCGTCGTGGTCGGCGGGCTCGGAGGGGACCGGGCGGATCTCGAGCATATCGATCATGGCCACCCGTAGCCGGGGTAGAAAGCTGTCGAAGAGCTGGGTGAGCACGTCGTTGTGGGCGGCGACGATGACGGCGCGGTGGAATGCCATATCCGCATCGACATGGTCGGCGGTCGGTTCGCCGTGCGCCTCCCGCGCGGCCAGCGCGCGGCGGATCGCGCGCAGGTCGGCCGGGGTGCGGCGCTGCGCGGCCAGAGCGGCGGCCTCGGCCTCGATCGCGATGCGGGCCTCGATGACCGCGGCGACGGTGGCGCGGCGCAGCACCACATCCCAGTCCTCGGTGACATCCAGTGCGGTCACGAAGACACCCGCGCCCTGACGGCTGTCGAGCACGCCCTTACCCGCCAATTCGCGGATCGCCTCGCGCACCGTCGAGCGGCCGACGCCGAGCTGCGCGGCCAGGGTCGTTTCACCCGGAAGGCGATGTCCCAGCGGCCATTCCCCGTTGCGGATGCGGGTGAGCAGCAGTTCTGCCGCCTGCGCCGCGAGGGGATGCCGCCGTACCTGCGAGACCATCCGAACCTCTCTACTTGTCTGAGGAGTTGTGTGTAGTCTAGCAATCATGCGCACCATGCTTCTGCTTAGCCGCCACGGCGGGGCCTGACGACCGGCCGCCCGCCGTGGGGCTTCGTCGTGGCCGGTCACCGTTCTCTGTGACGGCCGCGCAGGCCAGGAAGCAGCAATCATGACCATGTTCCCCACCATTGCCACGCCCGCCGGTGCCGTCTCGGCGTGGAACAGGCAGCGGCATTCGCAGATGCCGTCGCATCGCTATCGCAGTGTCTACGATCGCGTGGAAGTACCACTCGCCGAACGCAGTTGGCCGAATGCCCGGCTCACCCACGCGCCGCTGTGGGTGCCGGTCGATCTGCGCGATGGCAACCAGGCGCTGGCCGAACCCATGGATCCGATGCGCAAGCAGCGGTTCTTCGAACTGCTGGTTGCCATGGGCTACAAGGAGATCGAGGTCGGCTACCCGTCCGCATCGCAGACCGATTTCGATTTCGTCCGGACGATCGCGCGGACAGATATTGCGCCGGAGGATGTCACGATCGTGGTATTCACCCCGGCCCGGCGCGATCTCATCGAGCGCACGGTGGAATCGGTGCGCGGTATCCGCAACGAGGTCGTCATCCACATGTACACCGCGACCGCTCCGGTATGGCGAAATGTGGTGCTGGGCAAGGACGCGGACGAACTGCGCGAGCTGATCATGTCAGGTGGCCGCGACGTCCTCGAATTCGCCGGTGAGCTGCCGAATGTGCGGTTCGAATTCTCGCCCGAGGTGTTCAACCTGACCGAACCGGATTTCGTACTCGATATCTGCGACCGCATGACGACCCTGTGGGACGCCACCACGCAGCGGCCGGTGATCCTGAATCTGCCTGCCACGGTGGAGGTTGCGACACCGAATGTGTACGCCGACCAGATCGAATACATGCACAAGAACCTGGCCCGCCGCGACAGCGTCATCCTGTCCGTGCACCCGCACAATGACCGGGGTACCGGTATCGCATGCGCGGAACTGGCCGTACTCGCCGGAGCGCAACGCGTGGAGGGCTGCGTCTTCGGCAATGGCGAACGCACCGGCAATGTCGATATCGCGACCCTGGCGCTGAACCTGCACGCACAGGGCATCGATCCGATGATCGACTTCTCCGATATCGACGAGATCCGCAGGACCGTCGAATACTGCACGCGCATGCCGGTCCACGAAAGGCATCCGTATGTAGGCGATCTCGTGCACACCGCGTTCTCCGGCACACATCAGGACGCGATCAAGAAGGGGATGGCCGAACATCGATACCGGGCGGCCGCGACCGGTATCGATGAACGCGAACTCGATTGGCATGTCCCGTATCTGCCGATCGATCCGGCCGATATCGGGCGCAGCTATGACGCGGTCATCCGGGTGAATTCCCAGTCCGGCAAGGGCGGGATCGCGTACCTGCTGGAGTCCGAATTCGGCCTGGAACTGCCGCGCCGACTGCAGATCGATTTCGCGCGACACGTGCAGGCGCGTACCGATGATACCGGTCTGGAGATCACCGCCGCCGAACTGCACGAGCTGTTCGAGGCGACATATCTGCACACCGAGACGGCGTCGGTCGAGTTGGCCGAATGGCGGACGACCGACGGATACACCGAAGTCACGCTGAACATCGGTGGTGTCGCCGAGCGCAGCGAATATCGCGACATCGGTACCATCGAGGCGCTCACCGCGGCACTGGCCCGGGTGGGTCATCCGGTCGAGGTGCTCGGATCGACCCAGCAATCGCTCGGGGCGGGCGATGACGGGAGCGCGATCACCTATCTCGAATATCGCATCGGTGCGCGGACCGGATGGGCCTGCGGACGCGGCGATTCGGCCCTGACCGCATCGCTGGCCGCGGTCATCCGAGCCGCGAACGCGATAGTCTCCTGAGGGGTACCGATACGACATCTCGGTCAAAATGCCCGGGACGGCGGCCGCGCATGAAAAGGTATGCAGCGTGGTGCGGCACGTGACAGGGAACCTCCCCGCTGAGGTGACGAGCTTCGTAGGTCGTGACGCCGAGGTCGCCACGGCGCGCAAGCTGCTGTCCAACACGCGGCTGCTCACCCTGACCGGGCCGGGCGGCGTCGGGAAGACCCGGCTCAGCCGCCGGGTGGGGGAGACGGTGCGTCGCGCCTTTCCCGACGGTGTCTGGCTGGTCGAGATCGCGCATGTGCACGACGGGGATCTGGTGGCGTTGAGCGTCGCGCAGGCGCTCGGTCTGCGCGACGACACCTCCTCACCCGTCGTCGGCCTGACCGAATTCCTGGCCGACAAGACCCTCCTGTTGATCCTGGACAACTGCGAGCACTTGATCGGCGCATGTGCCGAACTCGTGAACCGGCTGATTCCGACGACCACCGACCTGCGAATTCTCGCGACCAGCCGCGAGTCGCTCGGAGTCTCCGGGGAACAGGTCATGCCGGTGCTGCCGCTCACGGTGCCGGAAGTGGACGAGGACGAGGCACGTCCAGCGCACGTCGACAGCGATGCGCTGCGGCTGCTGATCGATCGCGCCGTCGCCGCGAACCCCGATTTCCAGGTCACCGATGCCAATCGCGGGGTGCTCGCGGCGATCTGTCGTCGCCTGGACGGTATACCGCTGGCACTCGAGCTGGCGGCATTGCGGTTGCGGATGTTCACACCGAATCAGGTGCTCGCACGCCTGGACGATGCGATACGGCTGCTCACCGCCGGGTTGCGCACCGCGCCGGAGCGGCAGCAGACCCTGGAGGCCGCGATCCGATGGAGCTACGACCTGTGCACGCCGGATGAACAGCACCTGTGGGAGCAGCTGTCGGTCTTCGCGGGTGGTTTCGATCTGGAGGCCGCGGAGGCGGTCTGCGTGGTCCCCGACGTGCTGCTGGACGCGTTGACCGGGTTGGTGGACAAGTCGGTGCTCGGCTATCGGCAGAACAGCGACGGTACCGGGCGCTACACCATGCTCGAACCGTTGCGTCAGTTCGCATTGGCGGGATTGGTCGCCCGCGGTGGTGAGCGGGCGGTGCGGCTGCGTCATCGCGATTACTACCACGGGATCGCAGCGCAGGGCCGCACCGCGTACTGGGGTAGCGAAGATGTCACCTGGTTCCGTGACGTGACCCGCGAACATCCGAATATGCGTGCGGCACTGCAGTTCTCCCTCGCCGATCCGGAAAGCGCCCATCGCGCACTGGAAATCGCGACGGAATTGCGACCGTTCTGGGAGCACTACCGCTTCCTGCTCGAGGGCTATCGCTGGCTCTTGGAGGCGCTGGAGAAGGATCTCGACCACACGAAGGATCGAGCCCGCGCACTGGCCGCCGCTTCGGTGATCGCCGCCATGCTCTCCGATCCGCAGACCGCCACCCGCTTCGCGGACGAATGTCTTTACATTGCGACGGAACTCGAAGCCGAAGACGTGCTCGTCGAACATGCGCTGCTCGCCGCGCTGCTGGCATTCGCCAACGACGAGCCGAGACAGGCACTCGATATCGCCGAGGCCGCCTCGGACCGTGCGCGTGCCTGCGCCCACCACGGCGTCGAGATGGAGAGTCTGGCCTTCGCGTATGTGTGTGCGCTGGTGTTGGACGACGACCGGGCAGGCGCGATCGCGGATCGCTTCCTCGCAAAGACCAGGGACTACGGCTCGCACCTGTTGGGCGGGCTGGGGCATTGGGCGGTGGGCACCGACCGCTGGCGTAACGGCGAGCAGGACGCGGCGATTGCGGAGCTACGCAAGGCGGTCGAGCTGTTCAGTCTGTTCGACCGGTGCGTGTGGACGGCGTCCGGTTTCGACGGACTCGCATGGGTGGCGACGGCCGACGGCGATCTGAACCGTGCGGCGCGACTGATGGGGGCGGCGTCGACGGTGCGGCGCGGCAGTACCCAGCGGCTCGCCCATGAGATGACCGAATTCGTCGGGGACAAGGTGCGCCTGCAGGTGCGCGACGCGATGGGCGAGAAGGAGTTTCAAACAGCGTTCGATGCGGGCGCGGCCTTGGGGTTGGCGGAGGCGGTCGCTTTCGCGCTCGGCACCCCGCTGCCTGCTACGCCGGTGAAAACCGTTGCGGCGGATGTGCTTACCCGCCGCGAACGTGAAGTCGCGCGGTTGATCGGGGCGGGTTACAGCAATAAGAGCGTCGCGAGTGAGTTGGTGATTTCGATTCGGACCGTCGAGAGCCACGTCGACCACATTCTCACCAAATTGGGCTTCACCTCGCGGACGCAGATCGCCGCGTGGGTGAGCCGGAATCAGATCTGACGCGTCAGTCGCCGGTCGCGCCGTCGATGCGTTCGCGTAGGAAGTCCGCGTGGCCGTTGTGTCGCGCGTATTCCTCGATCATGTGCACATAGACCCAGCGCAGGCTGAATTCGATACTGCGGTGAGTGAAGACGTGGTCCAGGGTTAGGTCCGCGACGGCGGCGTCGGCCGACTTGATCTCCGCGTGCAGCGTCGCCAGATCCGCGGCGGCGTCGGCATTGGCGATATCGTCGAAATCGCCGTTCGGGTTGTCTTCGCTGCAGTACAGGTAATCCAGCGGTTCGCCGCAGGTGGCGATGCGGAACCAGCCGCGCTCGCATTCGGCGAGATG
Organism: Nocardia pseudovaccinii; assembly: GCF_050942345.1. Taxonomy (NCBI): domain Bacteria; kingdom Bacillati; phylum Actinomycetota; class Actinomycetes; order Mycobacteriales; family Nocardiaceae; genus Nocardia; species Nocardia pseudovaccinii. Next base: position 5,834,404 of record NZ_CP192074.1, on the reverse strand, counting down.
GCGGACCAGGCCGAGCAGCGACAGCGTCGAGGGTGCGACGCAGCGCCGCTTCAGCTGCTCGGCCTCGAGCCCGGCGCATTTCCACAGCAGGGTGCGGCGGTGCAGGTCGAGCCAGGTCTGCAGCATGGTCCGCTCGTCGGCGACCAGCGGCGGCTTGGTTCTGGTGATGTCGGGTGCGGTCCACGTCACCGGCCGACTGTAACTCCGAACCCGCGCCAGGATCTCGTGAATTAATGCGACATCGGCCGGACATAGTGATGCCTATGTCGTCTCGGCATCGGCGCTACAGGCCGGAGTTCAGGAAGTCGACGACCGCGCGCTCGAAGGCGTCCCTGCGCTCGATCTGCACCCAGTGCCCGCAGCGCCCGAACAGCCGCAGATCGGCATTCGGCAGCTGACGTGACGGCAGCAGCGCACCCTCGGCCGGAGTGACCCGATCATCGCGGCCCCACAGCAGCAGCACCTCGTTGCGCAGCGCGCGCAGCCGCGCCCACAGCGGAATCGGTTCCGCGAACGCGGGATTCGCGAAGGTCGCGTAGGCGTCGCGGATCGCCGCGATGGCGGTCGGATCCGCTGCGGCGGCCCATCGGTTCTCGATGAGCTCGTCGGTGAGTACCGCCTCGTCGAACACCATGGTCCGCAGCCAGGCGAGTACCCGCTCCCGGGTCGGCTCGCCGGTGAAGTCGAGCAGCCGCCGAATCCCTTCGGACGGTTCGGGTCCCAGCACATTGACGCCGACACCGCCCGGCGCCATGAGCACGAGCCGATCGATGCGCCGGGCGTGTTCGAGCGCGACGAGCGTCGCCACCGCACCACCCATGGAGTTGCCGAGCAGGTGCACCGTCGGCAGTTCGAGTCGATCCAGCAGTCCGAGCACAGCGTCGGCGGCGATGCGCAGATAGTTGCGCTGGTACACCTCGGGGCGTTCACTCGCGCCGAAGCCCGGCTGATCCAGGATCAGGCAGCGGAAGTGTTCGGCGAGTACCGGCAGGTTCGCGCCGAAATTGGCCCAGCCGGACACCCCAGGGCCGGAACCGTGCAGCAACACCAGCGGCGGACCCGAACCCGCCTCGTGGTAGCGAAGTTTCAGCCCGTCGACGGTGATGTGGCGACTGGTATCCGCTGCGTCCATCAGACCATCCGATCTTCGACCGGCAGCCCGAATTCACCGCGGCCGAACATGGCGAGGGCGCGCTCGACGTCATTGATGACGTGCACACTGCCCGCGTGTGCGTCGCGCCAATGTCGTTCGATCGGATTGGGTTTGCGGATCGAGTGGCCACCGGAATTGTCGAACAGCAGCTCGATCGCCTGGATCGCGCGCTCGGTGCCGCGCACCTGATCGCGGCGGGTGCGCAGCCGGGTTTCGTACGGAATCTCCTCGCCCGCTTCGGCGTAACGCAGTTGCTCGGAAATGTTGTGTTCCATCTGCAGGATGGCCGCGTCGATTTCGGAGCCCGCGCGGGCGACCCGCACATGGGCGAATGCGTCCTCGGCCACCTTCTGCCCGCCGTAGGACAGCCGGACCCGCTCGCGCATCCGCTCGATATGCGCCTCGTACGCGCCCTGTGCGGCACCGATGATGGGCGCGGTGATGGTGTTGGAGAAGACGCCGGCGAACGGAATCTTGTACAGCGCAGCGGGATTGGCTTCCTGGCCCGGACCGCGCAGCTGTGATTGCTCGGTGGCGCTGTAGGCGCGGTGGTGCGGTACGAAGGCCTTCTCGATGACGATATCGTTGCTGCCGGTGCCGGACAGGCCGACCACGTGCCAGACGTCATCGATGCGATAGTCGTTGCGCGGCACCAGGATTGTCAGATAGTCCTTGGGATTGCCGTGCTCGTCCGGGGCCAGTGCGCCCAGGAATGCCCACTGGGCATGGTCGCAGCCGGAGGAGAAACTCCACCGTCCGCTGACCTCGTAACCGCCCTCGACCGGCGTGAGCCGACCGGTCGGGGCGTACGAGGAGGAGATGAGCGTGTCGGAATCCTCGCCCCACACCTCTTCCTGTGCCTGCAGTGGGAAAAGTGCCAGCTGCCAGGGGTGCACACCCAGCACCGACGACACCCAGCCGGTGGACGGGCAGGCCGACGCGATCGTGCGAATGACCTCGTAGAACGCCACCGGGGAGGCTTCGTCGCCGCCGAAACGCGATGGCTGCAGCATGCGGAACACCCCCGCCTCGGTCAGTTCCCGGATGCTCGCCACCGGAACCCGCCGCTGCAGATCGGTCTCCGCGGCTCGCTCCCGGATTGCCGGGAGCAGATCCCGAACCCGATCGAGCACCTTATTGGCCATGACGGGAGTCCTCCTATGTTCTCGCGACCGGTGTGCCGGACGACGCCATAGTTGTGACGCTATGGCGGCCGTGGCGGCGCGTCGGGGAGAAGTCCCGGTGATCGGAACGCTCGGAGGTGGTGTCTATACCGCGTGCAGCAAATTCGATGCGGCGGTTGCCTCATACGGGTCCGGACCCCACCGATAGCCGTAGCCGCGGATATTCGTGATCAGCCCGGGGCGGTCCAACTTCGCGCGCAACGAGGCCATATGCACATACAGTTTCCGCGATACCGCCAGCATCGAGTCACCCCAGACGCAGTCCATCAATTGCTCACGGCTGACCGCGATTCCGGGCCGCTCGGCCAGGACCCGCAGCAACTCGAACTCCAGCCGGGTGAGCGGGACCAGTTCCCCGGCCACCTCGACCCGCCGCGCCGCTAGATCTACGCGAACATCTTCGCTGGTCACCGTCTTGCCCCGGGCCGCGCTGGCAACGCCGACCCGGCGCGTGACGGCCTCCAGCCGTGCGGCCAACTCACCGATGCGCGCGGGTTTGACGACATAGTCGTCGGCGCCGCTGTGCAGCCCGAGCACAATCGAACGCTCATCGGCGTGCTCGCCGAGGATCACCACCGGCACCGAGCTGACCTCGCGCAGTTTGCGCAACACCTGCAACCCGTCCATATCCGGCAGCCCCATGTCGAGGATAACGGCGTGATAGCCGTGGTGCGCCAGCAGCAGATCGGCCCCGCGATGCTTGCGCTCCACCTGATGACCGTGCAGTTCGAGCCCCTGCGCCAGGGCGTCGCCACCATCGGCTTCACCATCGATCAAGATCAGCCGCATCCGTCTCACCTTCCCGCACGATCCGCCGAAGAGCAGCGAACTTGCATGGTCGCCGCCGCCGCCCGAGCAAGCAAAGTTATCCCCTTGCCATCCTTGGGAAACACCGCTCCGCGCCCTCGGTTGGACGAGTGATCACGGGGAAACCATGGCGGCGAAACGCCCAAGTAGTCCGCCGCCACCAGTGCCACCTGATCTTGATTGAATTCCGGGGCGAGCGATGAATTCGGGGGGAGCGGGTCGTCGTAGGTTGTGGAGGGGGTGGTTATGGGTTGGAGGAGGTGTGATGACGGAGATCGAGGTGCGGGCGGCGATCGCGGCGGAGCGGGGTGAGTTGGCGGAACTGCTGGCCGGGCTGGCGGGTGAGCGGTGGGATGAGCCGACATTGTGTGCCGGATGGCGGGTGCGGGAGGTGGTTGCCCATATCACCATGCCGTTTCGGATGTCCATGCCGCGGTTCGCACTCGAAATGCTCGAGGCGCGTGGGAATTTCAACAAGATGGCGGATAGGAGCGCGCGATCGGCTGCGGCGGTGCTGACTGCCGAGGATCTGGTCGCCGCGGTGCGCGACAATGTGGATCATCCGTGGAAGCCGCCGGGTGGCGGGTACGCGGGTGCGCTGAGTCACGATGTCATCCACGGTTTGGATATCACCGTCGCACTCGGGCTCGACCGCGTCGTCCCGGCCGAGCGCATGCGAATGGTGCTCGGCGCGCTCTCGCCGAAGAGTGTCAACTTCTTCGGCGTCGACCTGGACGGGATCGAACTGCGGGCCGATGATCTCGATTTCACCTACGGCTCGGGTTCGGTGCTCGCGGGTTCGGCCCAGGATCTGCTGCTGGTGTTGTGCGGCCGGACGCTGCCCGCGGGAAGTGTGCGCGGCGATGCGGCCGAGAGATTCACAGCGCCGGTGCCACCTTCGCGGTGACACCGGCACAAGCTCAGTGCTAGTTCAGCATCTTCGCCTTCAGCGCCGCCAGCGTCGTGCCGTCGATCCCGAGACCGTCGCCGAGGAAGCTGTCGAACGAGCCGTAGGACGCCTGGACCTGGTCGAACGCCGCGTCCAGGAACTCGTGCTGCACACCGAGGATCGGCTCCCAGAGCGCACGATCGGTCACCAAGCCCTGGGCGACGAGCCCGTCCAGCAGCGCCTTGTTCCCGGCCGCCAAGTTGTCGTTGGAGTCCAGGAAGTCGCTGTAGATCTGCCCCTTCGGAACATCCAGCGCGCTCATCAGGATCGCGGTCATCCAGCCGGTGCGGTCCTTACCCGCCGTGCAGTGGTACAGCACCGCACCTTGCGCGGTCGCGATGTCCTTGAATGCCTGGGCGAACTGGGCGCGCGCGGTGGGGTTCGAAACGAACCACGCGTAGTAGTCGCGCATGATCTTGGCGGCCTTGCCGTCGCCGAGCGCCTCCTGCTGGGCGGCCGGTCCGGCCTGGATCAGTCGCGCCACCATGAGGTAGAAGTCGTTGGCCGGATCGTAGACCGGCTGTTCGGTGCGGCGGATCGATGCCGGGAGCTTATCGGGATCGCGACCGGTTTCGGTGGGGCTGCGGAAGTCGATGACCTGAGTAATGTTGAGCGACACCAGCTTCTGCTGTTCGCTCGCATCGAGTTTGGCCAGCGCGTCGGAGCGGTACACGACACCGGTCGCGAGCTTGCTGCCGCCCTTGGCCGGATAGCCGCCGATGTCGCGGGCATTCGGCGCATGTGCCAAACCCACCGGCCGATCGGCCTGGCCCGGGGACCGCAGCACCGGCACGACCGGCCCCGAGAGCGCCGGACCCGCCGATGCCGGTCCGGCCAGCGCCGGGAGAGCGCCGACCAGCACAGCGGCCGCGGCCGCGATCGTGCCGCGGAAAGCGCGCGAATTCTTCACGAGGGGTGTTCCTTTCATCAAAGTCTGCGACCCGAGTTCGGGCCGCGCTCAGTCGGCCAGCAGCGTGACGGTCCCGGCCGCGCCGTCCACGCGCACGCGCTGGCCGTCGGCCAGGCTGGTGGTCGCGGTCTTGGTGTCGACGACACAGGGAATGCCGAATTCGCGGGCGACGATCGCGGCATGGGATGCGGATCCGCCGATATCGGTGATCACGGCGGCGGCGTAGGCGAACATGGCGGTGTGGCCGGTGTCGGTCACCGCGGCGACCAGGATGTCGCCGGGCTCGATATCGTCATCCAGCGACAGCACCAGCTTCACCCGGCCCTCCACCACACCGGCGCAGACGCCGATGCCGGTCAGGCTTTCGTCGGCAGTAAGCGCCGCCGCGTCGGGGACCGGTTCCCATTGTCCGGCAATGACATCGGGCATCCTGATGGTCTGCAGTCGAGTGCGTTCCGCGCGCCTGCGGGCCACCTTGCCGGCCGCATCCGCAGGGAGACAGAAGATTTCGTCCAGCGTGAGATAGCAGGCGTCGTCGATCTCGCGCAATCGACCGGCTCGAACGAGCCGATCGGCGCGCTCGCGCACGGCGAGTCGCAGGCAGTGGGTGATCCGGACGACGCCGTCGCGTGCGCGTTCCCGCGCAACGGTAGCTCCGGCGGCCATCCGAGCCGTGCGACTCGGCGACGAATCCACGGCTGCACGCTTGGGCGCCGGCATCTGCGCGGCGCGTGCGGCGGCGCTCACCAAGAGAGCGGGGCGGTCGCCGAATGTCGGGTTGATCAGTTCGCATTCACCGGGACCTCGGTGCCCGACCTTCGCCAGCTCCTCGTCGAGCGCGGCGGCGAAAGCAGGTGATTTCGCCCGCGTCGCATCGATATCACCGGCGCGCGCCAACTCGGCGAGATCGGTGTCGGCGCGACAGAATTCGGCCAGGCGCTCCACCGCGAGCATGGGTTTCGCCGATTCCAACCGGGTCAGGTCGATCGGAACCTCGCCGGCATCCTTGCCACGTGCGTGGATGGCGGTGGCGGCGCCGGTCATCATCACACCGATCGCCGCGGCCTGCCACGCCTGGAGCAGACGATCGCGCCAGAGCAGGGCGCGGACGTGCAACTGCTCATCGGAAAGTTCACGAATCTCGTTCGCGCTCAACGCTTCCGCATGAGATGCGGCATTGATCAGCTCGGCTGTCGCGACAAAACGGCGGGCGGTGGCGATGACGCGGGAGGTCGCGCGCCCCGTCGCCAGCGTGCTGGCGAGCCCGGTCGGCATCGGCGGCTTGCCATGCGGCTGCAGGGCGATTTCGGCCGGGATATTGCCATAGGCGTCGCGGCGGATGCTCTCCTCATCCCAGCCCGGCATATTCTCGGCCGCGAGTACGCCGATCGAGGCATTGATGTAGATGTGGTGGCCGAGCACCGTGGTGACCCGACTCGTCCAGTGTTCCAAGGCGATTCCGTCGAGGGCGATCATCTCGCCCATGGCCTCGTTGCTGAGGCGAATGGCACCGGCCTGCAGGTCGATGGTCAGCGGTGTCATGGGGCCGGGCAGCGCCTCGGAAGTATTGGTCGCGGTGTGCACCGGGTAGCGCTCGTCGACCCGATCGTCGAATTCGCCCTCGAGACCTTCCGGGGCGACATCGGTGAGCGGATGGTTGTCCGATGTGGCGGCGCGGGATGGAATCACGTGTGACGGCAACGGGATTGCGCCCTTGCGCGTGCGGAAGCCACCGTTGCCGGGCTTGCGGCCGATCATCCCGCGCACCAGATCGGCGATGACCTCGCCTGCCGTCCAGCCGCAGCGGAAGCCCCACTTCTCCTGTGCGACCGTGACATCCAGGAGAGCGTGGCGGTCGGACCGGCCGGGCACCCGGGCCGAGTACCGTACACCCGCTTCGCGCATCATGCTGCGCACCTCGTCGGTGGTCACCACGCCGGAAGCCGCGAGTTCGACGATCTCGAGCCCATTTTCGCGATGACCGGATGGCAGCGCGGTGGCGGCCAGTACCAGGAAGCGGTCGAAATCGTCGCTGTGCAGCAGCTGGAATCCGGCGTCGGACTTCGAGCCGAGAATCGGTCCGAGTGCCCGGCGGGTTTCGTGCCCGACGCGGCGCCCGGCAATCGGCGCGGCGCGCACCAGCACGCTGTCCGCGCCCGACGCGCGCAGCACCGCCAGCGCCTTGTCGTCGGAAAGCCCTGGCGAGCTGGGACCGACTGGAACCACCACCCGGGCACCGGCTTCGCGTGCGGCGGCGGCAATTTCGGCGAGCCCGCTCGCCGCCAGATGTACGACGCTCGCGCAGCCGTCGACAGCGTCGGTGTGGTCGGTCGTGCGCCGCACCCGTGGATCGATGTAGCGATGCCGCCGCTGGTCCAGCCCGACCACTTCGTGCCCGGCGGCCAACAACATGCGCGCCACCGTGCGACCGCTCGGCTCGGTGATTCCGGTGACCAGGACCCGCATCGATTTCCTCTCCTCACTGGCGCCGGGATACGCGAACGTGACGCCGTTCACACACCATCGCGAGTGCGGGCCGCCGCGATCGGTGCAAGTCCCACTGACCGGGAGTACCCGGCTCGACCACCGAGATGATCGATTCCGTCATCCGGTGGACGCGCGCAGCCTCGATGCCATGACGGTCCGCAGATCGGTCGCGCCGCGTGCCGCCGCCGAGGTGAAGTCCTATGACATCGAGACCGACGTGCTGGTCGTCGGCTACGGCAGTGCGGGGGCTTGCGCCGCATTCGAGGCCGCGACGGCCGGTGCCGAGGTTGTGGTGCTGGATCGGGCCGGTGGGCCGGGTGGTGCGTCGGCTTTGTCAGGCGGCGAGCTCTACCTGGGCGGCGGTACGCCGATCCAGCGGGCGTGCGGGTTCGACGACAGTCCCGAGCAAATGGCGGCATTCCTGGTGGCGGCGCTCGGGCCGGGCGCGGATGTGGCGAAGATCGTGCACTACAGCGAGCGCAGCGTGGCGCATTTCCACTGGCTCGTCGATCGCGGTGTGCCGTTCAAACCCAGCCTCTGGGATGCGCCCGCCTGGGTGCCGCCGACCGATGACGGGCTGATGTGGCTCGGCGAAAACAGTTGGCCGTTCACCGAAATCGCTATTCCCGCCCCGCGCGGGCACCGTCCTACCGCGAACGACTTCGGCGGAACGCTGCTGCTGGACTGCCTGGTTTCGGCAGCCGAATCTGCCGGTGTGACAGCGCGATACGACACCTACGCGACGAATCTGATCCTGGGCGAAGATGGCTCGGTGGTCGGCGTGGTAGCTCGACACTTCGGCAAGGAGCTCACAATTCGGGTTCGACGCGGATGTGTGCTCACCACTGGAGGTTTCGTCGACAACGACGATATGCTCACCGCCCACGCGCCGCGTCTGCTCGGCCACACCAAGGTGAGCGCGGGCACCGACGACGGCAGCGGCATCCGCATCGCACAGGCCGTCGGCGCCGCCGTGCGGCATATGTCGGCCGGTCAGGTCGGTGCCTCGCTGATTCCGGGCTTCGCCGCACGCGGCATGATCGTCAACCGTCGCGGCCAGCGCTTCGTCAACGAGGACACCTATCCGGGCCGCATCGGCCAGGCCGCGCTCTTCGGTCACGATATGAACGTTTGGGTGGTGCTCGACGAGCGAGGCTACGAGGAGGTGCCCGAACGCGAACGCTGGGGTGTGCGCCCGACCCACGTCGCCGAATCCATCGACGAACTCGACGAACTACTCGCCCTGCCGCCCGGCGCACTCACCGCCACGATCAGCCGCTACAACGAATTCGCCTCGCGCGGAACCGATCCCGACTTCCACAAGGCACCGCGCTGGCTGCGCCCACTGACACCCCCGCTGGCCGCCATCGACGTGAGAGCAGGCGTCCGCCCACCCTCGGAATCCGGCGACCGCCGCGGCACCGGCGCCTCCGTTTTCACTCTCGGCGGCCTGCACACCACCCTCGACGGCCAAGTCCTCGACCTCGACGGCCTCCCCATCCCCGGCCTGTTCGCAGCCGGCCGCGCCAGCTCCGGCCTCCACGGCGAGGGCTACATCAGCGGCACCTCCCTAGGTGACGCAACCTTCTTCGGCCGCAAAGCCGGCGCCACCGCCGCGCGGTAACCCATCCACTGACACAATCAAGATCAGGTGGCACTGGTGGTGGGGGCTACTCGCGATTTGCCGCCGTAGTCTCCACGTGATCGTTTGTCCAGTTTTGGTGTGTTGGGGGTGCGGGTGGGGGTGGAGACCGAGATGATGAGGGCTGTGGATCCAGGTTTGGTGGGTGTGGTTGCGGGGTTGCACTGGGATTTGGCCGAGTGGATGGGGGTGGACGCGCCGCCGAAGGTTTTCGATCGGTTCGCCAATGCGCTGGATGAGCGGTTCTCGGCGGTGACCACGGTCGGGCAGGTTGTCGATCGCGATACGTTGTTGGCTGGGGTGTGGTCGGCTCGGAATACTCAGCCGGGGTTGGTGATCGAGGTTTCCGATATCGAGGAGCTGGCTCGCGGCGGGACGGTTGTCAGCGTGCGTTTCACGGCGGAGAACCAGATGGGCGAGCTACGGACCCGCCGCCTGGTGACCGCGATCTTGATCATTGCCGACCACGGCTATCTTTGGCGTTCGGTGCACGAGACTCCCGCCGCCGAGTAGGTCACCTCGCTTCGAGGAAGGTGCCCGCCTGGATCGTGGTGCCGAAACCCGGTGCGAAGTCGCCATATTCGTACAGCAGGTGACCACCGACGATGGTCGCGGCGACGGCGCGGTCGTTGCGGTTGACCATGCGGTCCAGGCCATCGATACCGGGGACGGGGGCTTCGGCGTAGGCGGCGCTGGAGCCGTCGAATCCGGCGGGGTCGATGACCGCGATATCGGCGCGGGAGCCTTCGGTCAGACGGCCCGCGTCCAGGCCGTACCAGTCGGCGAGTTCGCCGGTCAGGCGGTGGATCGCGGTCTCGAGCGGCATGAAGGCGCGCCGGTGGACGCGCTCCAGCATGCGCAGGCCGAAGTTGTAGAAGGCCATATTGCGTAGGTGGGCACCGGAATCGGCGAAGCCGACCTGGACGACAGGGGAGCACTGGAGCTGGTCCATCACCTCGTCGCGATCATTGGCGATGACTGTGCGCCAACGCAATTGGGCACCGTGCTCGACGGTGAGGTCGAGCAGGGCATCGGCCGGGTGGATGCCGCGCTCGTCGGCCACCTCGCCGAAGGACTTGCCGATGACCCCGGGATCCGGGCAGGCGACGATCTGGGCGTCGTAGAGGTCGCGATGCCATACGCGGGGACCGTATTTCTTGCCGAGGTCCTTGCGGAACTGCCGACGGTAGGACTCGTCGGCAAGCAGTTCACCGCGCTTCATCACATCGCGGATATTGAGCGCAGCGACGCCGGAGCCGAATTCCTCGAACACCACCAGATCGACGCCATCGGCGTACACCTCGAACGGCACCGGCAGATGCTGCCAACGGAATTGCGCTCCGCCGACGGTATTCGCGATCCAGGCGGCGGTCGTGGCGGCCCGCGCGACGGTGCGGTCCGCCTTGACGTCCATCCCCGCGATCAGGGTGGTCTTCAGCGGCTTGCGGAACGGGCGTCCCGCGCTCTCGGCGAAGTAGCGCGCCAGCTCGACGCGGGCCGTCAGGTTGGGTGTGCTCTGATGGATCCGATCGCGCTGCCGCAGAATGTCGTTCAGCGCTCGATATTCGCGCCAAGTGGCATACGTCGACGGCAGCTGTCGGGTCGGGAAGCGCACGCCCTCCAATTTGGAGAACGAACTGCGGATGGTGGACAGTCCGAGGAAACCGGCATCGAGTGCGTCGGACAGCATCTCACGCATGCGGTCCAGTTCCGCCTCGGTCGGCCGCACCGCCGCGTCCACGGCCCGAGCCAGCCCCATCACCGCGACCCGCATATCCGAATGTCCCAGTAGCGCAGCCACATTCGCACCGAGCGGGCGTGCGGCGAGGGCGCGCGCGTAGGCATGCGGACCGTCCCAGTCCTTGTGCTCCTTGACCGCGGCATGCACCGCATCCCACGGCAGTGCCTCCACCCGGGCGAACATATCGGCACAGTCCTCGGCCTCGGAATACACCGTCGACAGCGAACAGTTCCCGAACACCACGGTGGTGACGCCGTGCCGTACGGACTCACCGAGACCAGGGTTGCCGAGCACCTCCGCGTCGTAATGCGTATGCACGTCGAGCATTCCGGGCATCACCCATTTGCCCGCCGCATCCACGTTCCGCGCGCCGTCGGGCAATGCCGAGGCGCTGATCACGGTGACCCGGCCGTCGGCGATCCCGATATTGGCGACGCGCGGCGGTGTGCCGAGCCCGTCGAATACCGATCCGCCGCGAATCACCACATCGCACCGAGCCATCTCAGCCCTCACATCCATGTAGGAGATACCGGTACTACCGGTATCTCCTACATCGTCGCACGGGTCGGCGTCGGCCTCTCGAAAAAAAGTCAGGCAACCTCGAGCGCCAGGTAGGTCGCCACCAGCATTCCGGCCATGATGCCGAGGCCGACCAGCGGGCCGAGCATGGCGACCGAGAGCCAGCCGAGGCCGATCAGCGCCCCACCCGCCAACCAGGTCGCGACCGGCGCGAAACGCGACATCAGCTCGAAGAACTTGCCCGGGGTGGCATGGTCGGCTTCGCAGGGCGCCTCACCGTCGTGGACATAGCCGACGACACCGGGTAGCCGCTTGGCAACGAGGGCCGCGCCGTGCCCGCCCTTGATGTAGCGCACCTGGAGCGTGCCTGGCGGAACCGAATCGAATCCGGTGAAACCGCCGACCCCGACATCGCGCATGCCGAGTCCGCGCAATGCGCTGCACAACCAGGCGACCGGCTTATCGGCGCTGGCGCACACATTCACCAGCGAGCCGACCTGCCCGCTGTCGGCGCATTCCACCCAGTCGAATTCGCGGGGCAGCACACTGCCCGCCAGGAAGACGTTCTGGAATGCCAGGGCCGGTATCTGCTTGAGCGATTGCCCGAACAGGTAGGTGCCATTGCTGTGCCCGACGAAGTGGAAAGGAATGCCGGGATGCCGGGCCAGGTGGTAGCTGTACTGATCGGCGAACCAGCGCAGATTGCGGCGTCGGGTGAACGGCAGCGCGAAGTTGTAGGCCGACAGCCGCCCGTAGGACGGTGTCACCACCAGCACGTCCGATTCGAGCTCGTGCAGTTTCCGCTCGAGTTCGTTCGGCCATTCGCCATTGCCCGATCGAATGCCGTGCAGGGCGAAGACCACCGATTTGATGGTCGCCTCGTGCTCGGGTAGCGGGCTCGGGTTGGTGGATTCGATGTCCTCGGTAATGGCCCAGCGCAGAATGTCGTAGCGCTGTCCGGTGTAATCCTCGCGGACCTTGCGTCTGGTGCAGGCGATATCGGCGTGTGTCGCATTGGGCATGAGCTTCTGCACGCCGGTCGGCAGGGTTTCCAGATCGCGGCTGTCTTCGCTGTTCACCGCCCAGTCGTTGCGTGCGCGCACCTGTACGACAGTCGGTGCCTTATCGCCGAGATCGGCGATTTCGCGCAGCCATTGGATGCGCAAATTGGTGATGAACGGTGAACCGCAGAGCATCTCCAAGACCGTGAACGTCTGCAGCAGCGGCACCAGTACCTTGGCCAGCATCCGGAACGGCCAGGGCGCGCGGTCCAGATCGACGCCGCGATTCGGCGCGGCGAGCAGCACGATGCGGGAGACGGCGTCGGCCCAGGCCAATTGCGGACCGTCGAGACCGCGCAGTGCCTGCAGGAAGGCGTAGCGGAGCATGACGCCGCCGATGCTGTGTCCGATGAGGACGATCTCTTCGGTCTGGCGCGGTCCGGTCCAGTAGGCGTCGACGCGATCGGCGAGATCGCGGCAGCGCGCGGTCAGGCTCCCTCGGCTCAGCCGGGTGACCGGCTCCGGGAATTGCCAGTAGACGGCCTCGTCCGGCCCGTATCCGGGCTCGTGGCGCAATTTGTCGAATAGATCCTTCGCCGCATGCGGCGGTTCGGAAAGACCGGCGACATAGACGACCAGTCGACGGCGCTGTGCGTGCGCGGATTCCATGATGATCCCCCGGGGTGCGGCGCCATCGGTCCTCATTCGATGGCCTGCGGTGGTACTTCTACTACAACATCGCGAATACGTCCAACGGTGTTTCCCGCTGCACCGTATTCATCGAGCGTAGAGGGCCTGTCGTGCGTTCTCGTACGTCGTCCGGATCCGCCTGCCGATCCCGTCGTCGCTGGGCGAGCGGACCTCGGCAAGGGTATGTGCGGGCCAACTCGGCGGCTGTGCGTCGCCACCCAGAGCCCACGCGGCCTGTCGGGCGGCTCCGAGGGCGACGTATTCGTTCGGCTTCGGAACCGTGACCGTGAGTCCGAAGATCTGGGCGGCGAGTTCGGCGACCAGGGCGGAGCGGGCCGCACCGCCGATCAGTAAGACGCGCTGCATCGGGATTCCAGCGGTGCGTAGGTGGTCGAGCGCGTCCGCCACATTACAGAGCATGCCCTCGACAGCGGCGCGCGCAATATGGCTGGGGCGCAATGTTTCCGGTCGCAGACCATGCAGACTGCCGGTGGCATTCGGCAGATTCGGGGTGCGTTCGCCGGAGAGGTAGGGGAGCATGACGACCCCTTCTGATCCCGGCGGTGCCTGGCGCGCAAGGGTTTCCAGGCCTGCGAGGTCGACGCCGAGCAGCTCGGCCGTGGCGTCCAATACGCGGGCGGCATTGAGTGTGCAAACCAGCGGCAGGAATGCGCCGGTCGCGTCGGCGAATCCGGCAATGGCCCCGGTGGCGTCGGCGCTGGGTGCGGCGGCGCGGGTGTAGGCGGTCCCGCTGGTGCCGAGTGAGATGACGACGTCACCGTCCGCGATGCCCAAACCCAGTGCGGCACCAGCATTGTCGCCGGTGCCCGCCGCGACGATCGCGCCCGCAGGAGTGCGTCCGACCACTTCGGCGGGACCGGCGACACGGGGGAGTTCGGGTGTTCGATCCCGGAAGGCATGGGCAAGCAAGTCTCTGCGGTACAGACCGGTCGCGGGCGACCAATAGCCGGTACCAGAGGCGTCGCCGCGATCAGTGGTCGGTTCGACGGTGGGATCGGACGGCCCACCGCGCAAACGCCAGGTCAAATAGTCATGCGGAAGCAACACCCGGTGTGTGCGGTCGGCATGTTCGGGTTCATGATCGGCCAGCCACCGCAGCTTGGCGACGGTAAATGCCGCCAGCGGCACACTGCCGACGGCATCGGCCCACATTTGCGGGCCGCCGAGTTCGGTGATCAACTCTTCGGCCGCGTCGGCGGATCGGATATCGTTCCACAGCAACGCATCCCGGACCGGATGGCCGTCGGCGTCCAGTGCGACCAACCCGTGCTGCTGGCCCGCGATCGCCACCGCATCGGCCCGGTCCAGCAACCCGTCGCCCGCCGAACACAGTGCCTGCCACCAGGATTCGGCGGGTACCGCGGTGCCGTCCGGGTGCGGGGCGCGGGCTTCGTCCAGAATCTCGCCCGTGTCGGCATCGCACAGCACGACCTTGCAGGACTGGGTGGAGCTGTCCACCCCCGCGACGGTGGCCATCAGGCATCCGGCCTGAGCTGGATCTTGCGGCCGGTGCCGCCTCGGAAAGTCTGTAGCGCATCGGGGAATTCGGCCAATCCGAAGCCGTGGGTGATCATGGTGTTCGCATCGATCACACCCTTGCCCATGAGTTCCACCGCGCGGCCGAAACTGTGCAGTACGGCCATCGAGCCGACAATGGTGATCTCGTCGTTGTAGATCCGGAACGGTGAGATCGCCGCGGTCGCCGCGCCCGGCGCCACTCCGAACTGCTGGAACACCCCGCCCCGGCGTACCCGGCCGAGTCCGTTCTCGATGGCGGCGATCGCGCCCGTACAGTCGATGACCACCTCCCAACCCTGCGGGCGGTCGAATTCGTCGGCGGTTGTGGCGGTGGCGTCCGCGCCGAGGTCGACGGCCACCGCGAGTCGCGCGGCATTGATATCGACCACCGACACCGACGCGGCCCCCGCGACCCGCGCCAGCTGCAACATCAGCAGTCCCATGGTGCCCGCGCCGTACAGCAGATAGTGCGCGCCCAGCGGACGCGGCAGCACGTCGAACGCATGTACCGCACACGACAGCGGCTCGACGAGCGCACCGTGCGCGGTCGACAGCGTCTCGGGCAGCCGATAGCAGTTCGCGGCAGGCACCGCGACGTATTCGGCCATCGCGCCGTCGACGGTATCGCCTATCGCGCCCCACCGTTCGCACAGATTCCCGCGCCCGATCGCGCAGTAATGACACGCCCCGCAGAACAACGACGGATCCACCGCGACGGAGTCGCCGATCCGCAC
The DNA here is from genome assembly GCF_050942345.1 of Nocardia pseudovaccinii. NCBI lineage: Bacteria > Bacillati > Actinomycetota > Actinomycetes > Mycobacteriales > Nocardiaceae > Nocardia > Nocardia pseudovaccinii. The sequence continues at coordinate 5,819,048 of NZ_CP192074.1, read as the reverse complement.
ACCACCGACGCCCGAGCCCAGCGCCACCACCGCACCGGCGAACTCGTGACCCGGCACGATCGGATACGGTGTGGGCGGGAATTCGCCATCGGCGATATGCACATCGGTGCCGCAGATCCCCACCGCATCCACCCGCACGACGACCTCGCCGGGCTTCGGTGTCGGATCCGGCACGTTCTGCACGGCGATTTTCCCAGGCGTCTCGATCACGACCGCGCGCATAGCACTACCTTGCACCCGACCCCCGCCGCTGCGTCGCATTTCGCTCCGCTCGCATGGCGGATTTTCGGATGAGGCAGACTGTCGCGGTGAACGACGACCCGGACCAGCACGCCGACGTGCACGTCCGCACGGGCGACGGAACCACACTGCCCGCCCTGACGGATCCGCTGCTCGACGATCTGCTGCGCGAACCACCCGATCCGGAATATCCGGCGATCGTGGTCGAACGCGGCGAGCACGCCTACATCCAGGCACGCCTGCTGCCCGACGGCGTGTACGAACTCGAGCACCGTGCGGCCGCATCGGACGAGTGTTTCCAGATGTACACCCCTGACGCCAGATTCGTGCGCGACGTCATGTGGGCGTGGATCGACGAAAACGCTTGGTGGCGTGAGAGTGTCGGATGGTATCGCCTCGATCCGGCGGTTGCGGAGTTGGAAGCCGCCCGACGCGAGTTGTCCGGTCTGCTGGACGGACTTTCGGTCATGGACGGCATCGAATCGGCGATGGACGATGCGTTGAGCCGCGCGGACGAGCTGCTCGCCATGGAAGTTCCGGATGATGACGAGCTAGACCGAGGTTAGGCGGCTCTGGTACCACAGCGCCGTTGTCGAGATATCGGCTTCCGTCAGCGGCAGATAGGTGCCGTCGTCGTGCCAGCCGAGCGCCTGAATCGTCACGCGCAACTCCTGCCGGAAGCAGATCGGATCGCGAATATGCCAGCGGTACATGCCGAATCGCTGATGCGGCTGGTAGATCTCATCGGACGGCAGGACCTGGTGCAGGCCGAGATAGGGCGTCGAATACGTGTGGTAGGCGCCGTCGAGATCGAAATTCCACGCGCCGCCGAAGTAATCCTCGGTGCCGGTGCCGCAGAGGGTCGGATGGGTGGTGTCGCCGTCGAGGTAGAACTTCAGCTCGCCCTCACCCCACCAGCCCGGTGCGCCGGGCCGAATCGCGAGGTAGGTACCGACATATCGGCCGGGACCCGGTGTCGCGTCGAGAATCGTGTGCACGGCGGGCGAGCCGAGTGGCGTGCTGTGGCGGTGCAGCGCGTGCAGATGTCCGGCGGAGTCGGGGACATCTTCCTCGGTATAGGTGAATTGGTAGTAGACCGGCACCGCACGGTCACTGCCGTTGTGCAGGGTGATCCTGGCATGCTCACGAAAAGGCATGGGCCAGAAGCTGTTCAGACCACCGGCGGGCGCAACCACCACCATCTCGGATTGCACAAGTGCCAGTTCGTCCCAGCCGTTGCAGAAGAAATCGCCGAGTGGCAGGTCGATCGCTGGCTCGGGTTCGTCGTCCCAGTACATGCGCAGGGTGAGTTGCCGCAGCACCGTGCGGTCGGTAGTGAGCCAGCAGTGGCGCAGCACGCCGGAGCCGGAAATATCTGCGAGCGTTATGGTTTCGCCAGCATCGAGGTGAATGGAGGGGGAGATTTTCCAGCCGGGTCCGAGTAGCCGTGCCGCATGTGCTCCGGTGCCCTCGGTCGCGCGTCCCCCGGCGCCGGGGGAGCCGGTCGGATTCTCCGCACTGATCGAGCGGGTCCGTGCGGCGTCGAGCCGCCAGAGCTCCGATGCCGTCACAGCCCCGGCCAGCCGTATCGATCGGTGACCGCGGCGTGGCCCGCGCGCTTCTGGTAGGCGATGGTGGTCGGCGGCTGTTCGGGTTCGCCGACCGAGACGCTCGCCGAGAGCTGCGCCAGCTCGCGCCGGAATTGGTCCATATCCAGCCAGAGGATCTGCTGCACCAACTCCTCCATCGTTTCCGCGGGCAGGGCACCAGCCTCCGAATAGACCAGCAGGCCCTCGCGGAAAGCCATGAGCGTCGGGTAGGCCGAGATACCGGCAATTTCGGTCAGTTGTTTCTCGGCATCGATATCGACTGTGCCGTAGACGATTTCGGGATGCAGATCCGCGGATGCCGCGAAGACCTCGGCGAATCGGCGCGACGGCGCACACCACTGCGCACCCCAATCGATCAGCACGATATGGCTGTTCGCGACGGTCGCGTCGAAATTGTTTCGGGTCACGGTCATTGTCGGCATCGAGGTCCTCGCGATAGCTGTCCTGTATGCAACGCTGCATCTTCGCATGGGTGGCGGCTTTACGGGAGGTGAGCGGATCGGTGTTGCTCCGCCGCCAGAAAATGCGCTATATCCGCGGTGGCTTCGTACAACTCGCGGTAGCGGCCGTAGTACGACCCATAGGTCGCGCCACTATCCGCATCGGGCTCCACCATGCCGATGATCGGATTCCAGCCCGCGGTATCGACGCCGACGGCCTCGGCCGCGAGCAGTGCGTCACCGAGGCAGGCGCCCACGGTATCGGCCGGTAGTTGCTGCGGCAGGCCGGTCACATCGCTGACGATCCGGGTCCACAGCCCGCCCTTGGTCCCGCCGCCGACCGCGACCAGTCGCGGGGCCTGGCCGCCCGCCATGGCTTCGAGGTTGTGCCGCACGCCGTAGGCGATACCCTCGAGCACCGCCCGATACAGCTCGGCACGTCCGTGTCCGAGGGTGAGGCCAGCGATAATGCCCCGTGCATCCGGGTCGAACAGCGGTGTGCGCTCGCCCGCGAAGTACGGGAGCGCGAGCAGGCCGCGACTGCCCGCCGGAACCTCGGCGGCCTCGGCCACCAGGTCGGCGAAGTCGCCGCCGACGAGTTTGCGCAGCCAATCGGTGACCGCGCCGGAGGTCGCCATGCCCGCCGCCGAGGTGTAGGTGCCGGGCCAGGCGCCGCAGGTGAGCCAGAGGCCGGGATGCGGGCGGGGATCGGTGAGCACCTGCACGAGGAACATGGTGGTGCCGTACATGATCATGGCGTCGCCGGGTGCCCGGACACCGACACTGGCGGCCTCGGCCCAGGCGTCGATGGTTCCGGTGGTGACGGGCAGCCCGGCGGGGAGCCCGGTCGCCGATGCGGCCGCCGCACTCACCTTGCCGATAATCTCAGTGGGCCAGGCCAATTCGGGCAGATTCAGACCGGGTGCAACCGTTGCTGCCCAGTCGTACGCCCAATATCGCTGGCGCAGGTCGTACATCGGGGCGCATTGGCTGGCCGATTGATGATCGAGCACATAGCGTCCGGTAAGCCGGTGCACCAGAAATGAACTCGCCATCAACAGCATCTCGGTACGCGCCGCGACCTGCGGCTCGTGCCGGGCCAGCCAGCGCAACTTGGGGCCGACGGCCTGGCTGGTCAACGGTGAACCGCCGCGCTCGAGTACCGCCGCGGCACCGAATTCCCAGTTCATTTGGGCGATTTCGGCTGTTGCCCTGGTGTCGACGCCGTAGAGGATGGCCGGGCGCAGGGGGTGTCCGGCGGCGTCGGCGGGCAGCAGGCACGGTCCGATGCCGGAGACGGCGAGGGCGTCGAGCGCCGTGCCGTCGGCCGCGTCGAGGAGTTCGCGGGTGATCGCGCGGAACTCCGCCCACCAGATGTGTTCGGCATCGTGTTCGACCCAACCCGGACGCGGTGTCGAAACGCCGTGCGTTCGTTCGGCTCTGGCGATAACGGTGCCGTCCGGCCGGACCAGGACGCCCTTGGAACTGGAGGTCCCGATATCGACGCCGAGGAATGCGCCCGTCATCGGGTGAACTCGTCGAGGGTGATATCGAGGAGATCGCAGGCGGCCCGGACGGTGGCCCGATGGTCGCCGGGGACGGCGTGAATATGGTTGGCGCCGAAGCGGGACAGGAAATCATCGGCCTGCGCGTCCAACCGGGCGAAGGCATGCGGCCATTCCCAGGTGGACTGTTTCATCAGTGATTCATTGGTCGCCTGGTCATAGGATTCGAAATCGCCCAGCATCAACTGCATTCGGTAGTCGCCGTCCTTGCGGGTCAGGCGGGCCAGAGTCATTTGCCCGGGCGCGGCCAGATGGTGCACCGACGCACCGCCCGCCGGGAAGAAGAAGACTTCCGGATAGAGATGTACGTTGGCGAGATTCTCGGTCGGCTCGTCGCTGCGGGCGGCGAACCAGGTGGCGTGCTGACCCGAATTGCACAGATCCCAGATATCGCGGTCGGCGTGATAATGCCGGACATCGGCGAAAAGCACCGGGGTGTGCGTGATCTGCTGCAGCAGCCGCATCGTGAGTGCGCCGTCCATATCCGCTTCGGTCGCACACACGTGGGGTTGTTTGGGACCGTTCCAATCGTAGGGGTCGTTGAGGAACGCCTCGGTGATATCCATGGTGGCGAAGTACTGGGTGAGCTCCGGTTGGCCTTTGATACCGGAGAAGTCCAGCCGCCACTCGTCGATCAGCTCACGCACGGCCAGATACGAGCGAATCTGGCGTTCCAGCAACTCCGGAGTGAGCTTCACGCCGTCGTAGTGCACACCGGCGGTATTGTGCTCCAACCACTCTCGCGCCCCTTTCGCCTCACCGGCATCGGCCTGCTCGGCGCGACGGACGATCTCCCACTGGTCGATCTCCTCGACATCGATGCCGAACAGGCGCTGCCACTGATCGGTATTGGCGACGGCGGTATTCATCCCCATCGGCCGGCCGCCGAAGCGGCCGAAAGTGCTGCCGCGCAAGCTCGACACGGCGGCTGCCGCGCTCGCCCGGCTGCCGATCGCCTCGATCAGCTCGGTATCGGCCGGATCGCCCCACAACCGGGTGTGCGCGCGGCCGATCTGATCCAGCGCACCGCCCGCGGCCAGCATGCCCACCATGCCCGGCTGCACCGGATCGATATTGGACAGCAATAGCAGCGGACCCGGTGTCGCACCCGCGGCCAGCATGGTGAAGTGCGGGAACGCCCAGACCGCATAGTGCAGCACCGTGAGATCCACACCGGCGGCGGCCACCTCGCGTGCCACCGAGCCGGCCAGTGCGTTCGTACTGATCTGGGCCGCACCCCGGATCACTTCGTGCCCGGCCGCCTGCAACCCGGCGACCAGCCGATCCTCGGCCGACTCGATGAACTCCGCGATCCCGGCGTGCACGTAATCACGCCCGTCGGACACGCTCATAACCCCGATCCGCGCCATCCCGACCGCCTCCCAACGCGCAGGCCCCCTTCCAGGATTATCTATCCGAAGAGGGCCGCCGGTGGTCGGCTTCGGGCGAGCGGGTTCGATGTCGTTATCCGCCGGTGACCCGGCTCTCGACCAAATCGGCCGTGATCGTATCGAGCCGCCGGGCGCGCTCCGGATCGAAATCCTTGCCCGCCAAGGCGAGTCGCGTGCGGCGTCGGAATGCGGCGAGTGGTTCGGTCGGCGGATGGTCGATCAGTTCGGCGATGGGGACGATGGCCTTGCGCACCGGTTGACCGGCGAGCAGCAGCCACGTCTTGGTGAGGATGCGGTGCGCCCTCGGCAGCGGGTCGGCCATGGCGGTGCGCACCATCAGCGGGTTGTAGAGCACATATCGCGTGCGGGCTCCCGGATGACGTTGCGCGAATGCGACGCCGAGCAGGTCGATGCAGCGCGAGGACTGCATGGCCGCGCGCATGCCGCGAAATCCGGTCCGAAGCTGCAGATCGTCCCATTCGATGGTGCCCGGCAGTCCGCCCGGGCCCGCGATATTCATGATGACCGGGGCTTCGGCGCGTTCCAATGCGTCGAAGAGTCCGTGCCCGATGACATAGCGGCTCAGGTAGACCAGGGCGAAGGTGTATTCGAAGCCGTCGGCGGTCTCCTGGCGTTCGGACCGGAAGTTCTGTGCGCCGAAGACGACGCCGTCGACGATATCGGTGACCGCCGCGACTTCCGCGATGACCTTGTGCATTCCCGCGAGCGTGCTGAGGTCGGCCTGGATGAAGCTCGCCCGGTCGGCGGCGTCGAGTTCGGCCGCCTCGCGCAGGAATCGGTGGCCCTTGGCCGCGCCGCTGGCCGCCGCGAGCACCCGGTCGCCGCGGCCGAGGAAGGCGCGGCCGAGCCCCCTGCCCATGCCGTCTGTGCCGCCGGTTATCACGTAGGTGCGCATCGAATCGCTTCTCCTCGAATCGTTTTCGGATGAGTCATCGGCCGATGACATCGAGGCTAGGAAGGCCACCGGACGCAAGTCAACAATCGGTGACTTATGGTGACTAAATGACCGAAAACGCAGCGCCGAGCCGTCGGCGCGACCGTGCCGCCACCCGATCCGCTCTCTTGGACGCCGCCCGGATCCGTTTCGCCACGACCGGATTCGACCGGACCGGCGTCCGCGATATCGCTGGTGATGTCGGCGTCGACCCGGCGCTGGTGTTCCGGTACTTCGGTTCCAAGGAACAGCTCTATGCCGAGGCGATGCATATCGAGATACCGAAAAACGTTGCGGCCGATCGACATCGCCCGGTCGTATCGATCGCTGATGCGCTGCTGCGCGATGTCGTCTTCGCGGACTGGCCCGAATTCGGCGGTGAGCATCCACTGGTGGCCGGACTACGATCTGCCGGTCATGATGTCGTGCGTGACCAGTTGCGCGCGCAACTCTGCGATGGCTATCTGGGCGAGATGGCCGCACGCCTGGGCGGTGCGGACGGCGCCTTGCGTGCGGAACTGATCGGCGCGCTGCTGCTCGGTTTGGGGGTCCTGCGCACGGTGGTCGGCGCACCGGCGGTCTCCGAAGCGTCATTCGAGCAGATCAGGGTGCTCGTGGCGGGCATGGTTCGATCGCTCAGCGGGGAACGGCCGCGGTAACGGGGCGCGGGGTGGGGAAGGTGAGTGGTGCGAGATGGACACCACCCTGGGCCCAGCCCGCGCTGGTGATCCACCAACGACTGTCGTCGGGCACGAGTTCGGCTGCGTGCGCGGCGATATGGCCGACCTTGTCGCCGATGCGGAACCGGAAGGGGTTATCGCTGCGGAATACGTCGGTGCCGACGTAGTGCGGGCGCGGACCGATGAACAGGTACCACCAGCCGCTGTGGTGCACGACGAACGGGGATTCGGTATTGCCCGCTTCGGTGCCGATCGTGGGGTCGGTGTACGCGATATGGCGGTCGCCCCAGTGCACGAGATCGCCGCTGGTGCGGTAGGCGACGACGTGGTGTCCGCCGCGCGGTGCACTGGTGGCGCAGTAGTACATGACCCATTTCTCGCCGATGCGCACGACCATCGGATCCCTGGCGTCGTAGCCGTCGAGGAACAGTGGTCCGGCACGGCTTCTTGTCCAGCGGAACAGGTCGGTGGAGGTGGCGAGGTTGACGGCGGCGGTGGTGCGGTCGGTGCCGCCGCCCGCGTAGAACATGTAGTAGCGGCCGTCGACGCCGATGACATGCGGTGCCCAGAGATGTGTTTCGCCGTAGCCGGGATCGACGGTCAGGGCGGATGGCCGCTTGGTCCACGGTCCGTGGAGTTGGCGTGCGGTGGCGTGGGCGAATTCTGTTTCGTGGAACGGGTCGGCGGGCTCGGGGTGGGTGATGCCGAACAGGTGCCAGCGGCCGGATTCCTCGCGGACGATGGTGTGGTCGTTGATGTACCAGGGCTGTGACTCGCCGTCGCCGGGGTTGTAGATCCTCGTGAACGCGCCCGCTCTCACCACCTCGCGCGTTGCCATACAGCCCATGATGACGTGCGCGGACCTCGCCGAGGTCAGGTCTGAAACATTGAGATGTCGCGGGTCAGGTGGTTGGTGCGTGCTGCGAGGCGTTTCGTCGGAGGAGTCGGATGATGGTGGCGTCGATCGCGGGGCTTCAGCTGCTCGAGGATGCCCTGCCCCGGCTCGAAGGCTGTGCTGTGTAGGCCGGTGTCGTTAGCTCGGGGCCCTGTGACCCGGCGCTTGATCGGCTCCAGTGTTGTTGGCTCGGGCGCCGTTGGCCCCGGTAGCGCTGTCTGGGCGCGCTGGTCTGGGCGTCGTCGGCTCAGGCGCGGCTCAACCCCGCCCGTTGGCTAGGGCGATGTCGGGTCGGACGCGGGTGTCGTTGGCTCGGGCGGTGTGGTCTGCGGTGTCGATGACTCCGGCGCTGTGGATTCCGGCGTCGCGGGCTCCGTAGCTGCTGTCTCGGGCGTTGCTGGTCCGGCAGTTGTCGGCGCGGATGTCGTTGGCTCGGGGCGGGGCGCCTCGGGCTGGTCCGTTGACGGCCCGGGAGCACTGGATTGAGCTGCTGGCGGGGCCAGCGGTTGCGAAGCTTGCGGTTGTGGCGCCGTCGGTTGTGGCGCCGTCGGTTGTGGCGTTGTCGTCGCAGGTGCGGCCTGGGCGGACCGCTGCTGGTTACGCCGCAATACCGCCTGGCTGAAGCTGGTACTGCTGAAATGCGTTCCGTAGACCCCGAGCGCGACCACCCCGGCAGCGATCACCGCGACGCCCGCGCTCCAGTCGATATGCCAGAACGCCGCGACGACGCCGACGAGCGAGCTGAGCAGGGCGATGGCCTTGGCCGCATCGTCGGTCATGCTCGGGCTCGGCGCCTGTTCGCCGGACTGCCATTCGTCCAGCATCAGCAGCACCGCGAGCAATGGCAGCGAGATCGCGAAGGCGATCATGGAGATCCGCCCGGAGACGCCCAGCGGCGAGGCCGTGAGGAAACCCTGCAGGATGACGACGCCGATGGCGATCAGCCCGCCGTACATCAAGCTGTTCTGCTTGGCGTACTTCTTCTTCTCGGCGGGGGTGGCCAGCTTCGTGTAGTCGACGTCGTCGTGCACGCTGGTGACCATACTGGACCTTCGGCGGTAATTCCGGATGAACAGTCGCCACGGCGGGGACTACGCGGCGTCCACCAGCACCGCGCGGAGTTGGGCGAGTTCTGCGCCGGATAGTCCGTTGCTGCGCAGCCATTCGGCCGCCCCGCCTTGGGCGGTGTGCAATTCCTCGAGGAACCGGATGATCACATCCGGATCGACCGCGAGGATGCCGGTCCGGACCGGTGGCAGCCCGTGATAGGACGGAAGCGCGTCCAGGCGTTCGCGGATGCGTTCCAGGCGTTCGCCGGTCAGTGCGTAATCGGCGGCGATGGCGTCGGCCGGGACGCCCACCGCATCCAGCACCACGGCCGCGAGGATGCCGGTGCGGTCTTTGCCTGCGGCGCAATGGAAGACGACCGAGTGACGTTCGGCATCGGCGATGAGCCGGGCCGCCGCCACGATGGATTCGCCACTGCCGGTGAGGAGTTCGCGGTAGAGCGCGACCAGGTCGTACTGGCTACCGTCCGGAACCAACTCGGCGGGGGTGGCGACGACGTTTGTCGCCTTGCGCACCGGGAGATTGACCATGCGCACCGCCGCGCTGCCGGTCAGTCGGCCGTAGCCCTCGCGCAGCACCTCGTCCGGGTTGCGTAGGTCGATCAGCGTGCGCAGGCCGACCGGCCCGGTCAGGACGGCCAGATCGTCCTCGGTGAGGTGCTGGGGTGTGCTGGAGCGGTAGACGACGCCGAATCTGGTTGTGCCGCCGCCGATCACCGGGAGTCCGCCGAGGTCGCGGACGTTATCGATTTGGGCGAACTCTACCCATCGCCGCTGGGCGCTGTCGGTGAACATCGCGCTAGTGGGCTCGGCCCGCGGCGGCCTCGTCGGCGCGGCTCAGGCCGCACAGACCGATGAGGTCTTCGTGCAATTCGAACCACACCGTGTGGTAGCTGTCCATGATCGGCCGAGCCACCCAGTTGTGGTCGCCGCCGTTCATCCGCTCGACGGCACGGGCCAAGCGATCGGTGTACGGCACGAGGCGGGGCGCGATGGTGCCGATGCGTTCGACGAGGGGCGCGACGCCGTGGTGCAGAGTGGTCAAGCGCGCCAAAACCGCTGCGTCGTAGGTGTTGTCGGAATGATCGTTCACTGTGCTCGCGTCCTTCATCTGCCAGGCCGTGATGACTGCTTTCAGCTCGGCATTGAACTCGCAGAATTCATCGTAGGCCGCGGCGAGGTCGCTGCGGTCGAGATCGGCGCGCTCGTGTTCGAGAAGTCGGCCCAGTTGTTCGCGTCCCTGCGGGGTCAAACGGATGCCAACGGGTGTGCTGGCGCATAGCCCGCGCGTCACGAAATCAGCAGTGCGCGTGGCTGCTTCGGCCTCGGCGATCGTGAGGCTGGTGGCGATGGCGTCCGGTTGTACTCGGCCCTTGATGCCGATCAGGCGCAGTACGGCGAGTTCGGAGACTTCGATGCCGTTGATTTCTCGGGGGACCGGCGAATTCGCCGCATCGGAATCAGTTGTCGCTGAGCGATCTTCGTTCGGTTTCGACAGGAACTCGGGCAGCTCGGCCGAGTCGACCTGCGCCCATTGTGCGAGTCGTTCGACATCCTCGATTACCGAGGCATCCACCGCCTTTCCGCTCACTTGTCCCGGCCACACGGTGCCCGCCCCGCCATCGACGGTGACGACGTGACCGGCCAATGCCTCGACAACCCCGGCGCCGCAGCCGACTACGCACGGACGGCCCAGCTCCCGGCTGACCAGCGCGGCATGCGAGGTAGCGCCGCCGAGTTCGGTGACGATGGCCCGCGCCGCGATCATCCCGTGCAGATCGTCCGGGCTGGTGGTGGGGCGCACCAAGATCACGTGCTCGCCTGCGGCGGAACGGGTTTCGGCCTCATCGGGATCGGTGACCACAATGCCGGTAGCGAGTCCCGGACACGCGGATTCGCCCTGGGCAAGGGGCCGCAGCCCGGTGTCGTCGCCCGATGCGGGTAGCAGGACGGTGCGCACCTGGTCGGCCCCGACGCGGCGCAATGCCTCATCGGCATCGATGAGCCCCTCGTCGACCATGGCGACGGCGGCGCGAACCGCCGCGCGCGCAGAGCGTTTCGCCGGTCGAGACTGCAACAGCCACAGGCGACCGGATTCGACGGTGAACTCGATGTCCTGGATATCGTGACCGTCACGCTCGAGCAGCTCGGCGGCGGCGAGCAATTGGCGGTGCACCTCCGGCAGCGTCACCGCGAGCTCGTCGAGCGGGCGCGGAGTGGTGCGTCCCGAGACGACATCCTCACCCTGCCCGCCGACCAGCCACTCGCCGAAGACCGCACGCGCACCGGTATTCGGATTCCGGCTGAACAGCACACCGGTCCCCGAGACCGCGTCGAGATTTCCGAACACCATGGCCTGCACCGTGACCGCGGTACCGAGCGAGTCGGAAACACCCCGGGTGCGCCGATAGGTCTTGGCCCGCGCGGAATCCCACGAACGGAACACCGCGGTGACCGCGCCACGCAACTGCTCCCACGGATCCTCCGGCACCACGCCATTCGGATCACCGAGCACGATCTCCCGATACTGGCTGACGAACCGCCGCCGAGTATCACCGGCGTATCCGGGATTTCGGGTCTCGGCGGTCAGCGCCCGCTCGACCGAGTCGTTCATCCCCAGATTCAGCACGGTATCCATCATCCCCGGCATACTCACCGCGGCCCCGGACCGCACCGACACCAGCAACGGATGCTCGGCGGACCCGAAGCGCCGCCCCGTCCCACGCTCCAACGCGGCGATACCGTTTCGCACCCCCGCCCAGATCTCCGCGCCCAGCACCCCGCCGTTGGCCCCGAATTCTGCCCATGCCTCGGTCGTCAGCACGAATGCGGGCGGCACCGGCAACCCCAATCCCCGCATATGATCAACGCTCCACGCCTTCCCCCCGATCCGCTCCCGCGAATGCCCGCACGCCCCATCGAGTTCCACAACGACCGAACCATCGACACCGGCCCTCCCGAAGGCGGCCCCCGGTCGCTCCACCGGCTCCACTCCGATCGTCATAACACTCCTTTGATCATCGACAGCCACCGCGCACTCAGCGCATGACAAGGGCAGATCACCGGGCCGCCGGCCCGAACGCCCTGGCATCGGCGCAACCCCGCAGCGTGCACCCGCGGGCAGCCCGATTTCAGCCTGCCGCCCCGCTCGGCCCGGGCGTACCGTACGTCCCGGTCAGCAGGATGCGCCGACGGCGACGCTTCCCGGCGATGGCCGTGGCTAAGGCACCACGACAAGCTTTCCGGTGGCTTGGTTGTTCTCCATGTGGCGGTGGGCCGCGACGATGTCGTCCAGGCCGAAGACACGGTCGATGTTGGGTCGATAGACGCCCGCTTCGACCTGGTTGATGACGCGCTGTAACACGGTCGTGCCAGCGCTGCCCTTGAAGTCGTCGCTGTGGAAAGCCGTGAGCTTGGTTCCGGACGGGATCATGGCTATCGGTTCGAAGTCCGGGATCAGCCATCCACTGAGCGAGCCCGCCACACACACCGTCCCGCCTCGACGGACGAGATGCAGCGAGTCCACCGCGGTGCTCGCTCCGACGAGATCGAGCACATAGTCCGGGCCCTCGGGCCATACCGCGTGCACGCTCGCCGTCAGTGATTCACCGGTGTCGAGGAGTACGTGGTCGACACCGGCCGCGGTCAGTGCGCCGATCTTGCCTTGCCGCCGCGTGGTGGCCGCGGTCTCGATGCCGTAGCCGGACGCGATCGACGCGGCAGCCATTCCCACCGAGGAGGTCCCGCCACGGATCAGCAACCGCCCCGCGCCACCCGGCACAACCCCCGACGCATCCAGCGAACCCTGCGCAGTCAGGTACGTCTCGGGTAGCGCGGCCAGGACGTCCCAAGGCAGCGTGGTGGTGACCGGCATCAGCAGCGAGTTCGGCAACAACACGTACTCCGCGTAGCCGCCGTCGAACTCCCGGCCCATCTCACCCATTACCGCCGCAACGGTCGTCCCGTCGGGCAACGTCGGATCGGTCGAGGCGGCCACGGTCCCCACACATTCGATCCCGAGCACACGCGGGAACGTCACGTTCGGGGAATGCCCCTGACGGGTCCTCAGTTCCGACCGGTTCAAGCCCGCGCCCCGCACCCGCACCAGGCTCCAGCCGTCTCGAACCGCTGGTACCGGCAGCTCACGGATCTCCAGTACCTCCGGATCACCGGCCCTGACACAGACCGCCGCTCGCATTGTCGTACTGACACCACCTCGACAGCGTGAGGTCGTAGTGCCCGCCGAGTGAAAATCATCGCGCATGGGTTCACTGTCGCCGGGAGGCTGCGTGGCCGACCACCGATAGAATGCCAACTTATGCCCGTTGGCCGCCAACTCGACCGGATCGGTCAGACGTCCCGTCTCTGGCCATCCGGAGGCGTACATCTGTGGCCGTCGGGGGGAACGAGCACGGTGCATTCCCATCCACGTGGACACCTCGTCTATGCCGCCCACGGCGTCCTATCGGTCCACACCGAACGCGGCACTTCGATCGTTCCGGCCAATCGAGTCGCATGGACCCCAGCCGGATTCACGCACTACCACCGCGCGCACAGCCACACCGATATGCGGATCCTGTTCCTACCGGCATCCCTGGCCCGGCTCGCACCGGACCATCCCGCCGTGTTCACGGTCTCCGACCTCGCCCGCGAAATCCTGCTCACCCTCACGGGCCCACGCGAGCGCGACCGCGCCGCGCTCACGCGGCTCCGTCGAGTCCTCGTCGATGAACTCCACGAAGCACACGAGCAGCCCTTGCAACTGCCGGAACCACACGACGATCGGTTACAAGCCATTGCCCAAGTGCTGTACCAGCAGCCCGCGGACAACAGCTCACTCGCCGACCTAGGGCGGACGATCGGAGCCAGCGCCCGCACTCTCAGCCGACTGTTCCACAACGAACTCGGCATGACGTTCTATCAATGGCGCACCCAACTACGCATCTATCACGCGCTCGTCCTGCTCGCCGACGGCCACGACACGACCCACGTCGCCCACGCCTGCGGATGGGCGAACCCCAGCAGCTTCATCACCGCCTTCACCGACATCATCGGCACGACCCCGGGCCGCTACCGGACCGGTCGACACGGCCGCACCACCCGAATGACCTGAGCAGCAGGTCCTTTCAGCACGGCCCTGTCTGTAGGCACAGCCTTGAGTTGGTCAGTCTATCTGACTATAGTAGTCAGGGAAGCTGACTAAATTGTATCGGAGGCCGATATGGACCGGGATGCGCAGTGGCGGGTCATCGAGCAACAGCGACGCGCCGTCGCCGACGTGCTCGACGACCTCGCGCCGCATGAGTGGGAGCTGCCGTCGCTGTGTGCGGGCTGGCGGATTCGGGATGTGGCCGCGCATATCGCCTTGGCGCCGCAGCCGCCCGGTCCGGTGGACATGGTTCGTGCGGGGCTGCGGGCGCGCGGGCGGTTCCATCGGCTGAATCACGATGTGTCCGTTCGCTATGCCGACGCTGGTCAGGATCTCGTCGCCGAGATCCGGGCGCATGCGGCATCGCGAAAATCGCCGGTGGTCACCAACTATCGCAATATCCTCTACGACATCATGGTGCACGGTCAGGACATCGCCATCCCGACCGGCAGGCAGATCGACCTCCCGATCGAAGCGGCGGCGACGGCGGCAACCCGGGTGTGGACGATGGGTTGGCCGTTCTGGGCGAAGCACCGGCTCACGGGATTTCGGCTCATCGCCACGGACGCCGATTGGGTGGTGGGTACCGGAGACGAGGTGCGCGGCCGCATCGCCGACCTGCTGTTGCTGACTACCGGCCGCTCGGTTGTGCTGCCGCGCTTGTCCGGTGACGGTGTCGGCAAGCTCTGGATGCGGTTGTCGTATCGAAATCTGGTTCGTGGGTGCGCCGGTCGCGTCGATGGGGCGCGGCACGTCATGCGACGCTGCGCCGCAGATAATCGGCTGTGATGGAACGCTGATCGTCGAGCCGGGCCGAAGGTGTTCCGGTGAAGACGATTTCGCCGCCGTGCCGATAGCCGAGGCCCACCTCCTCGATCCGGCGCAACCGGGCGATGGCGGCATCGGCGACCGGAACGGCGGCTGTCCCATCGAGCTCGCCGAGCGCCTCGATGGGGCCGGTACCTCCATGCGGCCGCCTTCGTCACCCGATCCGTGGCCTACTCCCGCCCGCTGCGCCGAGTCGTCTTCCTCGTTCACGCCTCGGCGACGCAGTTGATCGAGACCTTCCGAGTCCGCCCCGAGGAAATCGAGCCCATCGACGACAAAACCTGTCTGCTCCGCACCTCCGCCGACTCGCTGGAATGGACCACCGTGCGAATCGCCCACTCGGGCCTGGAATTCGAGGTCAGAAAACCATCGGAGATGGCGGAAATGCTGGCCGACCTCGGCGCGAAATTACTACGCGCCGCCGGAGCGAGTTGAACGCGGAAATGATGCAGAGTGCGATCAGCGAGATAGCGCGTAAAAGCCGGGCGCGGCAGCGCAATCGGTCGTAGCAACCGTGACAGCGCGTGGTGTTTCGGCCAGTGGACTCGGCGTGCCGTAGAGCATGGCGACGATGACGGCCAGTACGAATAAGCTGCCGAGGGCTAGGGCGATCTGCACCCACGATGGGCAGGTTTGCCGCGTGGATCTGGTCCTGAACTGCGGTGCGTACCCGAACGGCGCGGGCCGCGGTTGGTGCCGGTATTTCACCAGGAGTTCCCTTGAAGTGGTTGAAACACAACTCGATTCGCGGTGGAACGGTGACTTTCTCCGAGTCCGGAGTCGTCGCGTGGGGAATATCCTGACAGCACAGCAGTTTTAGAGCAACCATTTCCGAAAAAATCGGTGAACCGGTCCGTCAAGCCCGGTTCACCGTCGACAACGTGCCGACCGGTCTATACCTCGTTTCGCATCTGGGCGGTAATGATCCGCTGGTATCCGGAGCCGAAGATCCTTGGCAGCAAATCGATTACGCGGGCATCGGTCCCGATGAGGATCTTCGCCTTATCCTTTCGGATCCCGCGCAGGATGGTCTTCGCCGCGGATTCGGGTGTCGTCTTGGCCAGCCTGTCGAAGTTGGCGGCCAGTGCGTCACGGTCGCGGTCACCACCCGCACGAGCCTTCCACGCGATTTCGGTCTTGATCATGCCGGGATGGACGCTGCTGACCCCGACCGGATGGCCCGCGATCTTCATCTCCTGGCGCAGTGCGTCGGTGAAGCCGCGGATGCCGAATTTGGTTGCGTTGTAGGCGGCTTGGCTCGGGCAGGCGGCAAGGCCGAACATGCTGGAGACATTGGCGATATGACCGTCACCGGAGGCGATCACCTGCGGCAGAAAGGCTTTCGTGCCGTACATGACGCCCCAGAAGTTGATATCGACGATCCACTCGAAGTCTTCCCAGGTCAGCTCTTCGATATTGGCGGTGAGCGAGACGCCCGCATTGTTGACCACGACATTGGCCGGGCCGAAGTCGGACCGGACCTCATCGGCATGTGCGTAGACGGCGGCACGGTCGGTGACGTCCAGCTCGTATGCCCGCGCCTTGGCTCCGGCCTGCTCGCACAATGCGGCGGTTTCGGTGACATTGGCCAGATTTCGCCCGGACAACGCCAGCTTCGCGCCGTGGTCCGCGAGCTCGAGCGCGAGCGCGCGGCCGATGCCCGCGCCCGCGCCGGTGATGACGACGACCTTGTCCTCAAAGTTCTTCACAGCAGCTGTCCTTGGTCATTTGGTGGTGTAGCCGCCGTCGGCGACGAATTCGGAGCCCGTGCAGAAACTCGCCTCATCGGAAATGAGGAACAGCACGAGATCGGCCAGCTCACTGGGTGCTGCGGCACGGGGGAGCGGCTGGTCGTGCACCATCGAGTGCGAGCGATCGGAATCGGAGGTCATCTCGGTGGCCACGACGCCGGGATGCACCGAGTTGACCCGGATGCCGTCCGCGCCGAACTCCTGGGCGGCGGCCTTGGTCATCCCGCGCACCGCCCATTTGGAGGCGACGTAGCCGAGGATATTGCTGAATGCGATGATGCCGCCGATCGAGGAGATATTGACGATCGAGCCATCGCCCGCCCGGCGCATCGACGGCACAACGGCTTTCATGCCGAGGAACACCCCGACCTGGTTCACATCGATCACCCGCCGGTAGTCCGCCTCGGCGAGCCGCTCGATCGGGTCGACGTGCACGATGCCCGCGTTATTGACCAGCCCGGAGACCGGTCCGAAGGTGCGCTCCGCCTCGGCGACCACTGCGGTCCAGGCGGATTCGTCGGTGACATCGAGGGGACAGAACACCGCATGGTCGCCGAGTTCGGCGGCCACCGCCTTACCCTCCTCGACGAGCACATCCGCCACGACCACCGAGGCGCCCTCGCCGACCAGTCGACGGGCGAATGCCGCACCCATGCCCCGCGCGCCTCCGGTCACGATGACCGTCTTGCCACTCACTCTGTCCACGTCACGCTCCTGAATCGGCGATGTGCTCGGCCGCGATATAGCCGAAAACCATGGCGGGTCCGATGGTCGCGCCCGCACCCGCGTAGCTGTTGCCCATGACGGCGGCCGAATTGTTGCCCGCCGCATACAGTCCGGCGATAGGCGCGCCGTCTTCACGCAGCACCCGGGAGTGCTCGTCGGTGACCAGGCCGCCCTTGGTGCCCAGATCGCCGGGCACCATCTCGACCGCGTAGAAGGGGCCCTGATCGATAGGTGCCAGGCAGGGGTTCGGTTGCACGGTGGGGTCGCCGTAGTAGCGGTCGTAGGCGGATTCACCGCGATGGAAGTCCTCGTCGCGTCCGGCGCGCGCGAAACCGTTGAACCGCTGCACCGTTGCGATCAAGGAGTCGGCCGGAACACCGATCTTGGTGGCGAGCTCGGCGAGCGTGTCCGCCTTCTTGATGATTCCGGCATCGAAATACTTCTGCGGGATGGCCTGTTTCGGGAAGGTGCCGAGGAACAGGTATCGATCGCGGAAGCGCTGGTCCATGATGAAGTGCGCAGGCACATGGCCCACACCGGTCGCATGCCGCTCGTACATGGTGTGCACCACATCCACATAGCTGGCCGATTCATTGGTGAACCGCTGGCCCGCGTCATTGACCATGATCGCGCCGGGCTGGGAGCGCTCGGCCAGACAGAAGAACGGCGGCCCGTCCGGATTCCGCACCGACGGTCCCCACCAAGCATCGTCCATCAGATCCAAAGCCGCGCCGAGCCTTTCACCCGCCCGGATCCCGTCACCGACATTCTCGGTCGCGCCGACGGTCCAGTCGGTGCTGACCGGCCCGGTGAAGAACTGTTTGCGCATTTCCAGGTTGTGCTCGAAACCACCGGCGGCGAGCACCACGCCCCGCCGCGCACGGATGACGATCGGTGCACCATCGCGCTCGGCGCGCACCCCGACCACCGCTTCGTCGGCGGTGATCAGTTCGGTGATCGGAGTATTCAGCCAGACCGGCACACCCGCGTCGCGCAGCGCCAGCCACAACCGGGCCACCAGCGCCTTACCCAGGCTCAGCGGCTGTCGTCCACGGATCCGGTTCAGCACCGCCTTGGCGCCGACCTTGATCGCGGTGCGCTTCCCCTTCCAGGTCCGTGCGATCATATTCAGATCGTGGAAGTCGCTGACGGTGAACGCGATTCCCTTCGGGCCGGACATGGTCGGCCGGTTGATCAGCTCCAGATCCTTGCCGAGCAGTCGGCCGTCGATAATCGCCGGTTCGATGCTGCGGCCCTGCGCGAGGCCACCGGGCAGTTCCGGATGGTAGTCGGAATAGCCGCGGTCATAGACGAATTGGAGGTGGTCGGTGCGTGCGCCGAGATAGGTCATCATGCGCGGGCCGTTGTCCAGGAAGGCATCCTGCTTGGCCTGCGGAACGCGGTCGCCGACAACGGATTTCAAATAGACCCGAGCCAGATCCGGGCTGTCGGGCACGCCCTCTCGCACCAGCACCGGATTGTTCGGAATCCATACGCCGCCGCCGGAGCGGGCGGTGGAACCGCCGAAGCTGCCGCTCTTCTCGATCAGCACCACCGAAAGCCCGCGATAGGCGGCGGTGAGCGCGGCGGTCATACCCGCCGCACCCGAGCCGACGACCACGACGTCGTAGGTGTGTTCCTCGGACATCTGGCTCCCTTTCCCTAGTAACCGGCGCCGGTGAGCATGCCGCCGTCGATGACGACCTCGGTTCCGGTGCAATAGCTCGCGGCGTCCGAGGCCAGGAAGACGGCCGCCTCGGAGACCTCGCCGGGCTGTCCCCAGCGCGGAATCGGCAATCCGGCGAAGAAGGTATCGCCGTCGACGCCGGAGCCCGCCGCCGCCGTCATCGGCGTCGCGATACCGCCGGGATGGATGGAGTTGACCCGGATTCCGCTGGCGCCGAGTTCGCGCGCGGCCGATTTGGTCAATCCGCGAATGGCGAATTTGCTTGCGCTGTACGCCGATAGGCCCGCCGCGCCGACGAATCCCTCGACCGAGGAGATATTGACGATCGCGCCGCCGCCGGTCATGGCGGGCGCGGCGGATTTGATGCCCAGCCAGGTCCCGGTGACGTTCACCGTCATGATCGTGGTGAAATCGGCCAGGCTCATCTCGGCGATGCGCTGGAACCGCAGCAGGCCGGCATTGTTGACGAGCACATCGAGCTTGCCGAACTCGTCCACCGCGGTCCGCACCGCGGCCGCCCAGTCGGCCTCGCTGGTTACATCGTGGTGCAGATAGCGTGCGCCGGTTTCGGCGGCCAACTGTTCGCCCTGCTCATCGAGCACATCGCCGAACACCACCCGCGCACCCTCGGCAACGAAGCGGCGGACATGTTCGGCGCCCATCCCGCGCGCTGCGCCGGTGATCAGCGCGACCTTGTCATCGAGTCGACCCACGTCAGGTCCGTCCTTTCTCCGGCGTCGGTTCGAACGCCGTATGCGATATCGACGCTATGGGTGCGCGGGCGGCGCGAGCCGGAATAGTCCCATCCACCGAGACATGCACCTGACCTCAACAAGAGCATCGGAAATATTTCTACTAGGCATATTGGGAAATGGAGGCAATGCATGAAGTTCTCGATGATCTTCGAGGCACAGATGACCGACCCGTCGGCCGATCACGAAAAGCAGGTATTGCGCGACTGCGTCGAGCAGGCGGTACTGGCCGAGGAGATGGGGTTCGACACCGTCTGGGCGGTCGAACATCACGGCTTGAAGTGGTACGCGCATATGAGCGCCCCGGAGATCTTCCTGACCTGGGTGGCCGCGCGCACCGAACGGATCCGCATCGGCCACGGCGTGGTGTGCATGCCGTTCAACTTCAATCACCCGGTGCGCGCCGCCGAACGCGCGGCCATGCTCGATGTGCTCTCCAACGGGCGGGTGAACCTCGGCGCGGGCCGCGGCGCGACCCCGCAGGAGACCTCCATGTGCGGTGTCGATCCCGACCGCACCTATCAGGAGGTCGAGGAGTCGCTGCGCATTATCGGCAAGGCCTGGCAGGATCCGGAGGGCGAATTCGAATGGCACGGTGAGCTGCTCGATATCGATCCGCATCCGATGCTCCCGCGTCCGGTGCAGCTGCCGCATCCGCCGCTGTTCATGGCGTGCACCAAGAAGGACACGCTGAAGCTGGCCGCCGACTACGGAATCGGCGCGCTGGTACTGGGTTTCGCGGGTGTGGAGGAGATCGCCGAACTGCGCCGCACCTATGACGCGGCCATTGCCGAGCGGACGGGGGAGAAGTTCGTCTCCACGGTGGTCAACGATCACTTCGCGGCACTGTGCCCGACGATCGTGCTCGACGACCGGGAGAAGGCGCAGCAGATCGGCGCGCGTGGACAGCGGTTCTTCGCGCAGTCCATCAAGCACTGGTACGGCGCGGGTCCGGTGCCGGACGAGGCCGTCGATCCGACTGTGGACGAGGTGGCCAAGATTCGCGAGGCCGCCGATGAGCATGTGGCGTATCTGCACGAGGCGAAGATTCCGGTGAAGACCGGGGCCACTTCGGTTTTCAATGCCGAGCACGCGTACGGCAGCCCGGAGGACGCCATCGCGTACGTCGAGCGGCTGCAGGCGGCCGGTGCCGACGAGATCCTGTGCCTGATCCAGATGGGGACGGTGCCGCAGGAGGCATGCCTGGAGACCATTCGGCATTGGGGCGAGAAGGTTATTCCGCACTTCCGGGGAGCGCAGCGAGCCGGAAACATCGGGCAGAGCCGGGCAGCTGAGCGTGCCGAGACAACCGAATTCCTGGGAGCTTGAGATGACCGATCTCACTGGCAAAGTCGCCCTCATCACCGGCGCCGCTCGTGGCCAGGGCGAGCAGGAAGCTCGCCTGTTCGCCGCCGCGGGCGCACGCGTCGTCCTCACCGACGTACTCGAATCCGAGGGCAGGGCGGTCGCCGAATCCATCGGTGACTCAGCCCGTTTCGTCCGCCACGACGTCAGCAGCGCCACCGAATGGGCTGCCGCCGTCGACACCGCGGTCACCGAATTCGGTAGCATCGATGTGCTGGTGAACAATGCGGCGATCTACACCGCCAAACCGCTCGTCGATACCTCCGCCGCGGAACTCGAACGCATTCTGCGCATCAATCTGATCGGGTCGTTCCTCGGCATCCAGGCCGTCGTGGATCCGATGCGCGCGGCGGGCGGTTCGATCGTGAATATCTCGTCGCAGGCCGGATTGCAGGGGCTGATGGGACATTCCGCTTACGGTGCGTCCAAATGGGCGCTGCGCGGATTGACGAAGACGGCCGCGCTCGAGTTGGGTCCGCTCGGAATCCGGGTCAACTCGGTGCATCCGGGGCCGATCGCGACACCGATGATCGGGCACCTCGGGCTGAGCACCGGTCCCGGCAGCTTTCCCTCGCTGCCGCTCGGTCGTGTCGGATTGCCTTCGGAGGTAGCGGATTTGGTGGCATTCCTCGCCTCCGATGCCGCCGCGTTCATCACCGGTGCGGAATTGGCCGTCGACGGCGGATTGTCAGCGGGACAGTTCATTCCGCCGGACGCGCTGCCGCCGGTCGGAGCCGTGGGCGAGGCCTGAGCATGCCGCTGAAGCCCGAAGCTCAGGTGATCGTCGATGCCGCGTCGGCGGCGTTTCCCGCGCTGGGCACCGAAGTGCTCGATGCCGCCGTGGCGCGCCGGATACTCGCCGCGCGTCCGGCGGTCCGGGTCGATCCGATTCCGGTCGGGCGGGTCGAGCAGCGTTCGGTGCCCGGACCTGTCGGGGCACCTGAGGTTCGGGTTCGCATGTACTGGCCCGTCGAGTGCGATGCCGACCTGCCGGTCATGATGTTCTGCCACGGTGGCGGTTTCGTGATCTGCGACCTGGACAGTCACGATCAGCTGTGCCGTGCGATGAGCAATGCTGTCGGTGCGATCGTGGTGTCGGTCGACTACCGGCAGGCCCCCGAACATCGGTTCCCCGCAGCCGCCGAGGATGCGTACGCGGTCTTGAAATGGATTGCGGCACAGGCGAATTCCTTCGGTGGCGATTCAGCCCGGATCGGGGTGGCCGGTGACAGCGCCGGCGGTAATCTGGCCGCCGTCACGGCGCTGCTGGCCCGGGATCGCAGTGGCCCGGCCATCGCCCATCAATTGCTGGTCTACCCGATGCTCGATCCGGCCCGTGACGCCGTCTCCTATCGGGAGAATGCCTACGGCTACTTCGTCACCGATGACCATTTGCGCTGGTATTGGGAGCAATACCTCGCTTCGGCCGCCGATGCCGACAACCCGTACGCCGCACCTCCGCGCGCGGCCGATCTGTCCGGACTCCCGCCCGCCTACATCATCACCGCCGAATTCGACCCACTTCGCGATGAGGGCGAGGCATACGGTCGCCGGCTGCGGGATGCGGAGGTCGAGGCAGTCACGATTCGCTACGACGGCCAATTCCACGGCTTCTTCAGCATGGCCGACAACCTGCCGGATGCCGAATACGCCACCGACCAAGCCTTTTCGGCCGTTCGCCGAGCACTGGAGAAGTCATGACCATCGAACGTCTCGGCACCGTCTTCCCCGCCGACAACCTCACCGCCGCAATAGATCTGCTCTCCGCGGTGCTCGGCACCACCGCAACGTTCGTCGACGGTGATCGGTGGGCGCAGTTCGATATCGGACCGACCCGGGTCATGCTCGCCGGTGCCGATGAACGCGACATCCCCTCCCTCGCGGTCAAGGTCGGCGACTTGGACGCGGCCCTCGCGCGCTTGCGCGCCGCCGGATTTCCGGCCGACGATCCGGTCACCGGACCGCACGAACGACGCACCTCCGTCCGCCCGTCCCGCGAATCCCCGTGGGCGATAGTCCTGTACGAGCCCGCCTCCGCCGGATAACCGGTCGGTGTGGTTCGGATAACTTCGCGCCCAGCCTTCCATACGCTACCGTATGGAGAGTGTTCCATACGGGACCGAATGGAGGGTTGGGTCATGGTTCGAAATATCCACCAGCGGGAGTACCCGGTACCCGCGGACCAGCTCGGCGCATTGCTCGCCAGGGCCGCCGAGCCGGACAGTCCGGTATGGCCGCTCGGCTGGCCCGCGCTGGTCCTCGACCGGCCACTCGGTGTCGGGGCCGACGGCGGACACGGTGTCATCCGGTATCGGTGTACCGAGTGGGTGCCGGGCCGCCGCGTGGAGTTCACCGTCGCACCCGGATCCTTCCTGGTCGGCACACACAGCCTCGACGTGCTGGACGGCCCGTGGCCGGACAGCAGCATCCTGCGCCACGAGATCGACTGCCGCCTGCGCGGCATCGGCCACCTGCTGTGGCCCCTGGCCATCCGCTGGATCCACGACGCCATGATCGAGGCGCTGCTCGACCGAACCGCGGTCTCCCTCGGCCACCCACCCGTCACCCCGGCCCGCCCATCGCCATGGGTCGACTTCCTGCGCTCGATCATGAAGCGCCGCCCATCGGCACGGACCCCGGATAAAGCAGCGGCGTGAGCCGTCGCTCGTCCGCTACTGTCGCGGATAACCGGACCAGGCCTCATCTTCGGCAGGAGAGTGGGGCGGCAGGAGGCTTCATGACATTGTCGGCGCAGGATCGGTTCGAGATCGCTGACCTGATCGCGCTGCACGGTCATCTGATGGACGCGGGTGAGCTCGACCGGATGGACGAGCTGTTCACCGCGGAAATCACCTACGACCTCAGTGATTTCGGTGCCGGTGAGCTACACGGGATTCCGGCCCTGCGGGAGGCCGCGGTCGCGCTCGGCAATGGGAATCCGGTCGGGCATCACATAACGAATGTGGTCGTCGCCGAGGTGGACGGCGCCGTTCGGGTGCGGTCCAAGGCGATCGGGATCTATGCCGATGGGACCAGCGGCAGCGTCGAATACGACGATACGGTCGTGCGTGTGGCAACCGGTTGGCGCATCTCGTTTCGGCGGGTGATCGCGCACAAGCTGCCGCTGGGTGGGCGGGCGACCAGGTCGGCTTAGGGCGACAAACCGACCGCTTTTCCACTTTTCGCGGCGACATATTTGTTACAGCGTGTCTGAAAACCCTTACGGGTGTTGCAGGCACCGCCCTTCTCGGGCGTCGTCGGTTCACGCCACGAAGGTGCGAACGTCGGTTCCCGCGTGTATCCGGTCCACGGGACCGAATGGTCGGGATCGGTTTTCCTTTGGGTGAGAGCGGTTTTGACGAAGTCCAGGGATTTGTTGAATGCGAACCGGGCGGCTCCGGCGTGGCGTGCGAGCACGGCTTGCTGCTCGACGGTGGGGTCGAGGCAATACCGGAAGGAGGTGTGGCGGCTCATCACCGGTGAGTGTGACACGAGCCACCGACAATAACGGGCGACTCCGGTGAGTGGCGGTGTCACGCGAATCCGATCCCGAGTTCTCAGATACGCTCTTAGCCGCATACGGACGGTCGCGCGTTGATAGTGTCGCGCAATGTCGGATACGCGGGACGCTCATCTCGAAGCCGAGCCTCCCGCCGACCGCCAGGTCGTGCGGCCCGGGGTTGATCCGGAGCGGGCAGTACCGGACAAGGTCGAGGTCGACGACGAGGAGAAGCCCGCGCGGATATTGCGCGGATGGGCCGAGTGGGTGGTGGCGACGGCCGCGTTCGCGGTCGCGTTGCTGGTGCTGTGGCAGGTCTTCCGGCCGTTGGCGCAGGGGAGTCAGTACTACCTGGTGGTCTTCCTGGCCGGGACGTTGCCGGTGGTGTTCCTGGCCTATCGGTCCGGGCTGCGATGGTTCGATCGGCGGGACGGTCCTGGGCCACTCGACTGGTTGTCGGCGGTGGTCGCGCTGGTGGTGTGCCTGTATCCGGTGCTGCCCATGGCGGTCGGGTCCGGTGGGGGCGGGTACAACGCATTCCTGGATCGGCAGGGTTTGTTCGATCCGGTCGATATCGCCATGGGCACGGTGCTGTTGGTATTGGTGCTGGAGGCTTGTCGGCGCACCACGGGCTGGGTATTGCCCGCGGTGTGCCTGGTGTTCATCGCCTACGGCTACTACGGCGGATACCTGCCGCAGCACTGGACCATCGCGCACGCCGGACTCGACTTCGGGCAGATCATCGATGCGCTCTACAACTCCGGCAGCGGGTTCTACGGCACGCCACTGGATGTCGCGGCCAGCTATATCGTGCTGTTCACCCTCTACGGCGCCGTACTCGAATTCTCCGGCGCGGCACAGTTCTTCGTCGATCTGTCGGTCGCGGCCTTCCGCCGCTCGCGCGGCGCGGCCGGACGCACCACCGTCGCATCCGGATTCCTGCTCGGCACCGTCTCCGGATCAGGCACCGCGACCGCGGTCACCGTCGGTGCGGTCACCTGGCCGATCCTGCGTCGCGCCGGATATCCGCCGGAACAGGCGGCGGGTGTGCTCGCGGCCGCGGGTGTCGGCGCGATCCTGTCACCGCCGACGCTGGGTGTGGCCGCGTTCATCGTCGCCGAATATCTCGACGTCTCCTATGTGACGGTGCTCGGGTGGGCGATGATCCCGACGCTGCTGTACTACTTGGGAATTCTGCTCGCGGTCGAGATCGATGCGCGACGGCTCGGCGCGGAGTCGGTCGAGATCAGCACCACCTCGGTGTGGCGACTGCTGGCCCGATTCGGCTACCACTTCCTGTCTTTGATCGCGATCGCGGTGCTGCTGCTGATCGGCGTGAGCGCCGCGCGCGCCGTGGTGTACGCCACCGCACTGGCGTTCGGGCTCGCCTTCCTCGATGCGCGCATCCGCGCTCAGGCCCGCTCACCTCGACGGATCTTCCAGATGCTCGGCAGCGGTGTGCGTTCGGCGCTGCCGGTGGTCGCGGTGTGCACGTCGGCGGGGGTGATCACCGCGATCGCCACCAAGACGGGACTCGGCGCGCAGCTGGCATCGCTGCTGGTGAGTGCGGGAAAGGCGTTGTCGGACAACCACACCGTCGTGTTGGCGTGCACCGTGGTGCTCGCCGCGATCGCACTCGCGCTGCTCGGGCTCGCGGTTCCGGTGACCGCATCGTTCATTATCGGCTGGGCGATCATCGGTCCCGCGCTGCTCGCGCTCGACGTATCCCCGCCAGCCTCGGCAATGTTCGTCTTCTACTACTCGGTGCTGTCCGAGGTGACGCCACCGACCGCACTGGCCGCCGTGGGCGCGGCGGCCATCACCGGTGCGCGTGCGGTGCCGACGATGTGGCAGGCATTGAAGTACGCGCTGCCCGCCTTCCTGGTGCCGATCGTGTTCGTGCTCAGCGGACCCGGCGAATATCTGCTCGGGCACGGGCCGGTGCTCGGTGTGCTGTGGACCACGATCGTGGCCGGTGTCGGCGTTGCGGCACTGGCCGCCGCGACGGGCGGCTGGATCCTCGGCATCGGACCGGCCGGTATCCCGTCCCGGCTGCTCGCCGCCGTGGCCGGACTGGCGCTGCTGTACCTGGAACCCGGCGCGCTCGTCGTCGGTCTGGCCGCGCTGACCGCGGCCGTCGGGGTCACTCTGCTCTCACGAAGGAGGACGACTTGAGAAGAGTTGCCATAGGATTCGCTGTCGCCGTGGTATCGGCCGGATTGTTGACCGGATGCGGGGGCCGCCGCGACACACCGCAGTCCGATACCGGCGGCGAGGTTACCTGCGAAGTGAAAAGCGAGACCCGCGTCGGCATCGCGACGGGCAATTCGACCGGCGTGTACTTCGCGCTCGGCAATGCCTACGCCGACCAGATTTCGCAGGCCACCGGCGGCAAGGTGAAAGCGACCGCGGCCGAAACCGGTGCGTCGGTGCAGAATATCCAGCAATTGGTGGCAGGCACCTATCAGGTCGCGTTCTCTCTCGCCGATACCGCCGCCGACGCGGTGCTCGGCAATGCCGGTTTCGACGGCAAAAAGCAACCGGTGCAGGCGCTTTCGCGGCTCTATCCGAACTACACCCAGGTGATCGTGCGCGCAGGCGCCGATATCGAATCGGTCGCCGATCTGCGCGGTAAGCGGGTCTCCACCGGCTCGCCGAAGTCCGGCACCGAGGTGATCGCCCAGCGGATACTGCAGGCGGCGGGGTTGAACCCGGACAACGATATCGAGGCCCAGCGCCTGGATCTCACCAAAACGGTGGACGGTATGAAGGACGGTTCCATCGACGCCATGTTCTTCTCCGGCGGCCTGCCGACACCCGGTATCACCGATCTGCTGACCTCCGACAAGGGCAAGGTGCGCTTCCTCGACATCTCCGAACTCACCGGGAGTATGCACGCGGTCAACCCCGTCTACGAGGAAGGCACCATTCCGGGCACCGTCTACGGGCTGTCCGCCGATGTGAAGACCATCGTCGTGCCGAACCTGTTGCTGGTGCGCGACGATCTGGACGCGAACCTGGCGTGCATACTCACCAAGACGCTGTTCGACCGCAAAACCCAACTGGAACAGGCCAATTCGGCCGCGAAGGGGATCAGCCGCGATACCGCGACGATTACCGCACCGGTGCCGCTGCACCGCGGTGCGGCGCACGCCTTGACGAAATAGCTCAGGAGGCCAACGCTTCGGTCAATGCCCGAGCGATATCGACTGTGGCGCCGATGAATTCGTCGCGTTCGGACTTGGTGGTCGATGCCCGCAGCGGCCCCGATTGGACTTCATACGCGGCAGTACCTTTCGCATCGAAAACCGGTGCGGCGAGGTAACTCAGCGGGAGTTCGGCATCGGAGTCGAGTTCTGCCTTGGTGAACGGCCGCGAGGTGAGAAACGCGAGGCGACGTAGGGCGCGGGTGCGCAGGTGCGGCTGCACGAGTTCGGTCCCCATCGCGCTGAGTAGGTCGGCGAGGAGTTCGACCGTGCCCGCATCGTCGGTACGTGGGCGGAACAGGGCAACGCCGCGATCACGCACGAGCGCGAGCAGCCCGCTCGCGACGCGTCGATCCGAGTCGGGTGCGGTGGCCAGCCAGGTGTTCTGCTCGGCCGCCGAACGCCACGGCATCACGCTCGCCCCCGCCGGAAATTGCATCGGGATGCGATGGCCGACGGGTATGCCGGGGACGACGCGCTCGGGTCCGTGGCGCACATCGAGCACGGTGAGGTGATCGGGCTCGATACGACTCAGCGTCGCGCCGTAGCCGGTCCGCACGGTGAGTTCGGCGAGGATATCGCCGAGTGTGTGCGGCAGTGCGGGACCGTGCGGATTCGCCAGCGTCGGACCGAGACCGTATCCGCGGCTCGCGTCGCGGCGCACCCAGCCCGCCGATTCCAGTTCGGCCAGAATCGCCGTCGCGGTCGCGCGGGCGATATCGAGCCGGTCCGCGATGCCCGCGACGCTGATCGGCTCCGGCGTCGCGGCGAGCAGCGACACGATGTCGATGACACGGCGGGTCGGCGGGGACGGGGACCGGTCGGACATGTGCAACCTCTTGTGCGGCTCGGTGGGACAGCTCTACGATGACGAATATTACGACAGTATAGCGTCGAATATTCGACAGTGGGAGCTCTCATGATCCTGGACAGATTCCGAATCGACGGCCAGGTCGCCGTCGTCACCGGCGCGGGGCGCGGCCTCGGCGCGGCGATCGCGGTGGCCTTCGCGGAGGCGGGCGCGGATGTCGTCATCGCGTCCCGCACCAAGAGTCAGCTGGACGAGGTCGCCGAGCGGGTAGCGGCGGCGGGGCGTCAGGCCCACGTGGTGCCCGCGGATCTCAGCGATATCGAGGCGACCGCCGGGCTGGCCGCCGCGGCCGTCGAACGCTTCGGGCGGCTGGATATCGTTGTCAACAATGTCGGCGGTGCGCTGCCGTGCCCGCTGCTCGATACGACACCGGATGCGCTGGTCGAGGCCTTCAACTTCAACGTCACCAATGCGCATGCGCTGGTCCGTTCGGCGGTGCCGAAGATCCTCGAAACCGCTGGTGGCGGTTCGATTCTCAATATCACCTCGACCATGGGCCGCCTGCCCGGCCGCGCCTTCGTCTCCTATGGAACGGCGAAAGCGGCGCTGGCGCATTACACCCGGTTGGCGGCAATGGACCTGAATCCGCGTATCCGGGTGAATGCCATTGCGCCCGGGTCGATTCTGACCTCGGCGCTGGAGATCGTGGCGGGCAATGATGCGATGCGCACCGAGCTGGAGGCCAAGACGCCGCTGCACCGCATCGGCGAGCCCGAGGATATCGCCGCCGCCGCACTGTATCTGGTGTCGCCCGCCGGAAAGTACGTCACGGGCAAGGTGCTCGAACCCGACGGCGGCCTGATCGCACCGAATCTCGACCTCCCGCTTCCGGATGTGTCATGAGCTACCGCGTAGTCCAATGGGGCACCGGGAATGTCGGTGCGCATGCGCTGGCGGGTGTGATCGCGAATCCGGATCTCGAGCTGGTCGGGGTATGGGTGTCGGGTCCGAAGAAGGACGGGCTCGATGCGGGAACCATTGCCGGACTCGATGATCCGGTCGGTGTGACCGCGACGACGGATACCGAGGCGATCCTGGCCGCGAAACCCGACTGTGTCGTCTACTGCTCGATGACCGACAATCGGCTGCTGGAGGCCGTCGAGGATCTGCGCAGATTGCTCAGCGCGGGCATCAATGTGGTGGCGTGCGCGCCGGTGTTCTTCCAGTATCCGTACGGCGTGCTCCCCGACGAATTACTGAAGCCGATCCAAGAGGCTGCGGCACAGGGCAATTCGTCGCTGTGGGTGAACGGCATCGATCCCGGGTTCGCCAATGATCTGCTGCCGCTCGCGCTCGCGGGCACCTGCCTGCGCATCGACCAACTGCGGTGTCTGGAGATCGTCGATTACGCCAGTTACGACAATCGCGAGGTCATGTTCGACATCATGGGGTTCGGCAAACCGCTGGACGAGATCCCGATGTTGTTGCAGCCCGGGGTGTTATCGCTCGCGTGGGGCGGCACCGTGCGCCAGCTGGCGGCGGGCATCGGTGTCACCCTCGACGCGGTTACCCAGACCTACGAGCGCATCCCCGCTCCCGAATCCTTCGATATCGCCACCGGCCATATCGCCGAAGGTACGGCCGCGGCACTGCGTTTCGAGGTTCGCGGGATGGTCGGAGACGAGCCCGTGACGGTTCTGGAGCACGTCACGCGCCTGCGTCCCGATCTGTGCCCCGATTGGCCGCAGCCCGCTCACCGCGAGGGCTCCTATCGCGTCGAGATCACCGGCGAGCCGAGTTACGCCATGGATCTGGTCACCTCGAGCCGCAATGGCGACCACAACCACGCCACCCTGCTGGCGACTGCCATGCGCATCGTCAACGCCGTCCCGGCCGTGGTGCAGGCACCCCCGGGCATCCTGACGGCCCTCGACCTTCCACTCATCACCGCACCCGCTACTCGCCCGGCGTAGCTACCCGGGAATCGCGTCGCCTTACCTCCGCACAGTCGCCCCGGGAGGGGGCGAAACTCGACAGGGTGCCGTCGCTACTGGGCAAGGGCTGCGAGCGCTCGGTCCACGTCGGCGGCGCTGTTGTAGAGGTGGAACGAGAATCGAAGGCCGCCGCCCCGGGCGGAGGTGAGCACGCCTGCCTCCTCCAAACGGGGTGCCGCATCGCCCGCGCCCGACACGGCGACGATCGCCGAATCCGCTGGCACCGACTGGAACCCCAACTCCACCAACCCGTTTCGGAATCGGGTGGCGAGTTCGCGGTTGTGCGCGCCGATCTTGTCGACGGTCAGCTCTTCGATCAAGGTCAGTGCGGACAGTGCGGCGATGACGCCGAGCCAGTCCGGTGTCGAATCGAAACGCCGGGCGGTGGTCGGCAGCGCGATCGGTTCGTACAGCTCGGCCCAGCGATCGGCCGCCGCATACCAGCCGGGGCTGATCGGGCGCAGCTGTGCGGCCGCTTCCGGCGGCGCGGCGAAGAAGGCCACGCTGCGGGCACCGATCAGCCACTTGAAGGTCGCGCACACCCAGTAATCGGCATCGACGAAACGCAGCGGCACCCAACCGGCGGCCTGGGTGGCATCGGCGAGCAGTCGAGCGTTGTGCGCCAGAGTTGCCGCGCGCAGTGTCGGCAGATCGACGGTTCGACCGTCCTTCGACTGGACGACGCTGACCGCGACCAACGCGGTCTCGGGCCGGACCTCGTCGGCGATGCGCTCCAACGGCACGAACCGGACATTCAGGTCGCCGCGGTGTACGAAAGGCATGGAGACGGAGGAGAATTCGCCTTCCGCGAGCAGTACCTCCGCCCCCGGCGGCAGCGCGGCGACCACCGGCGCCATCAACCCGGCGACGGTGGCGCCCAGCGCGATATCGTCGGCCGAAGCGCCCGCCAGCAGTCGCGCGAATCCGGCCCGCAATTCGGGTACCAGATGATCCCGCGTCGTCGGTGCGGCACGGCCCGCCGCCCAGAGCGCGTTGAACTCCTGCAGTGCCGCCAATGTTCGCGCGGCGGGCAACCCGTGCGAAGCGGTGTTCAGGTAGGCGGTCTCGGTCGTGAATTCAGCGGGCGCAAGGGAGGACATGTTCCCACCCTCCGCCGCCACTGTGGCTCCGGTCGAGTGCCACCGGGAAGATAGTGGCCTCAAATCCGGCGCGCTGTCCTACTTCTGTGTCGCCCACATGTTCGTCAGCAGTTGGTAGCTGGGGGTGTCGGCGAGGGCCTGCATCGATTCGTAGATGCGCTGGTAACTGGTCGAGGTGATGCGCCAGTGGCCGTCCGGATCGAGTCGGTAGGTGTCGGAGTAGTAGCCCGCGCCGCGGATGAGGACGCCGTATTCGGTGGCGATCACGGTGTCTTCGAAAGCCCATGAGCCCGTCGCCGTTTCGCCGTCCACGGTGATCTCCGGATGGTTCGCGATATGGGTGGTGACCACGGAAGGGCCGAGGTTCTCGCGCATGAATGCGGTGACGGCGTCGCGACCGTCCAGGGTCAGCGGTTCACCGAGGGCGTGGGTGCCGTAGCGACCGGCGACGTCGACGGCGAGGGTATCCCCGAAGTCGTCCCATTGTTTGAGATCGAGGGTCCGGAAGTAGCGGTACTTGAGCTGGCGGACGGCTTCGATGGCGGCAAGATCCATCCGTTCAGCTTGGCATTTGCCGGGGCCTCAGACAAGAACCTGTTCTACTTTCTTCGGGCGGCCGTCGCGTGGTTCGCCAACGCATCGAGTACGTCGACCCGGCTCGCTGGCACGTCGATGTCCATCGCGATGGCATCCGGGCCCGCCGTGGCGAAATCGAAGTCGAAGAATCCGCAGCAGGAGCTCTCGCGGGCGGCGAGGTCGCGGGCCGTGCCTTCGTGCGTTGCCGCCAGTTCCAGCCGTAGACGGGTAGGCGCGATGCGTTCGACCCTACGCAGCGCGGCCGCAAAGAGATCGGTGAATTCGGCCACGCGCAGTGGCTGCTCCGCCGTCGGCAATGTGCAGGCATCGGGCACCCAGATCAGGTTCGCGCTCATGCCTACGCCTCGCTGGCGCTCGGCTCCGGCACGAGCGAGTGCTCGGCTGTGTTTATTGTTCGCTCGCTCATTCCGGTCACCTCCGTGAGGCTATTGGCATATGTCGAAAGGGTAGTGCGAAATTGTGGGTGCGTCCATGACGTATCCGGGGTGTCGCCGTCGACCCATCGGGTACTCGATCGAGTGGACACGGTTTCGACCGCATCCTTTGCGCTGAAAGTTCCCGACCAGGAGTCCGCAATGACCGAAGGTCCTGTTACGCACCCGCCTATTCACGAACCATCCCTCGACCAGCGGTGCGCGCTGAAGGCCGCCGCGCGCCGTCTGGAGCGCGAATTCGACAGCACCCGCGACGAAGCGATCGAACGGTGGCTGTACTCCGC
This sequence comes from Nocardia pseudovaccinii, assembly GCF_050942345.1. Lineage (NCBI taxonomy): Bacteria > Bacillati > Actinomycetota > Actinomycetes > Mycobacteriales > Nocardiaceae > Nocardia > Nocardia pseudovaccinii. The sequence goes on along the minus strand of NZ_CP192074.1, from coordinate 5,786,022 downwards.
TTACGACTACCTCGCGGATCACGCCACCATCGACAACTTCCTGCCGCTACTCGCCGAGCGCTACACCCGTGAACTGCTCCGTGCCCTGACCGAGGAACACGCCGACTAGTCGCATCGCGCCGCGGCTCGCCGCAAGACCTGTTCGGCGTCGGCGCTGATGCGCCGCACCAGGTCCGCGGCGGATTCGAGGCTGCCGATGAGATCGACGTTCTCGCCCGCCCAAATCGGCGCACAGTCGAGATCACCTTGCTCGGCAGCAGCCCGATAACGTTGCCGGGCAAGGGGATCGGCCGCGAGTTCGGTTTCCCGTCCGGCCCATTCGTCGAGGAATCGGTTGCGCAGGGTGCGGGCGGTGTACTCGGCGGGCCACGGTGATTCGCGGGCGATATCGATGATGCGGTTGCGTTCGGTATCGCCGCCGCGTGCGTCGATGATGGCCTTGGCCCCCTCGGCCGAGAGCAACGATTCGTGTGTCGCTTCGAAGCGAGTACCGATCAACGCGCCCGCCGCACCGAGTACGAGTGCGGCGGCGAGGCCGCGTCCATCGGCTATGCCACCCGCGGCGAGCACTGGCGTACCCGCCGCCAGATCGACGACCGCGGGCACGAAGGGCAGCGTCGCCCGCCCGCCGCCGTGCCCGCCCGCCTCCGCACCCTGTGCGATGAGCACATCGGCTCCGGCCTCCAGGGCACGGGCCGCCTCGTCCGTGGTGGTGACCTGGACCAGCAGCGGAATCCCGGAATCCCGGACCACGGCGGCAAACGGGGAGGGGTCGCCGAAGGACAGCAGGATCGCGTGCGGTCGGCGCGCCACCGTCCTGCGCACAGTATCGAGATCGATGGCCCAGCTCAACAGGCCGATGCCCCAGGGCTTTTCGGTGCGGGCAGCGAGCAACGCACATTCCTGATCGAGTAACCGCTCGTCACCGCCGCCGCCACCGATCAGGCCGAGTCCACCAGCCTCGGAGACCGCCGCGGCCAGCGCGCCGCCCGCGACGCCACCCATCGGTGCGAGCACTATGGGATGTTCGATGTCGAACAGGCCGGTGAACTCGGTGCGCAGTGCCATCGGAAAACCCCTTCCGTCGCTATCGACGATAGTCAAGGGGTATCAGGCCGCCGGTCGCCGCCCGTGATCTTGTCAGCCCCGATCCCAGTCGTGACCCCAATAGCTATCGGCGGTCATTTCCTCCGCGGTGTAGGTGTTCTCGTCCACCAGCATGCCCTCGGTGCCGAATTCGAGATCCCAGCCGCCCGGAGTACGGACATAGAAGGAGATCATTTTGTCGTTGGTATGGCGGCCCAACGTCGAGGACAAGTGATATCCGGCCTTGTTCACCCGGTCGAGCGCACGGCCGACATCGTCGAGACTGTCGACCTCGACCATGACGTGCACCAGCCCCGACCCCTCCTTACCGCCGGAGGGGATCAGCGCCAAGCTGTGGTGGCGCTGATTCACACCGAGGAAGCGGATGCGCACCGGACCGTATTCGGGCGGTGCGGGCAGCCGGAACGCGCCGCGCGGCAGGAACCCGAGGACGTCGGTATAGAAGTGGAAGGCGCCGTCGAGATCGGGCACCGGCAGCACCGCGTGGCCGAGGCCGAGTCCCGGAGTGACGAAACGGTTTCCGTACTTGCCGACGACCGGACTGTGGTCCAGGACGGGTCCATGGAAGATTTCGACGGTGGTGCCCGCGGGATCGTGAAAGGTGATCGCCTCTTCCACACCGCGGGCATCCGCCTCGGCCACGGTGAGCGCGGTGACTTCGATTCCGGCCTTCGCCACGGCTTCTCGTGCCGCGGCGAGTGCGCGATGGTCGCGGACCTCCCAGCCGATAGCGAGCACCTTGTCGGTTTCGCCTGGTACCAGGACCAATCGTGCGACGTGCTCATCCATGCGCAGATAGATGGCGTCCGGATCCGGCCCGGTACCCTCGGCGAAACCGATCACATCGAAGGCGAAGGTGCGCCAGGCATCGGGATCGCTGACCGCGACCCGCACATAGCCGAGCGAGCTGATAATTGCCATATTCTCCTCATTCATAGGTGACCCGGACCGCATCGGTAACCGGAACCGCCTGGCAGGCGAGCACATAGCCGTCGGCCAGATCTGCACGTTCCAGAACTTCGTTACGCAGCAACTTCACTTCGCCGTCGACGACACGACAGACACAGGCGCTGCAGGCGCCTTCGCGGCAGGAGTACGGAGCCGCTATACCACGCGCGAGCAGCACATCGAGCAGTACGGTATCGCGGGGCCAGGCGAATTCGTTGGTGGCGCCGTCGAGTTCGACCTCGACGATGGCAGCGTCGTCGGTGTCTTCGACCTCGGTTTCGGCGAAGGGATCGCCGGAGATCGAGACGAATTTCTCGACGTGCACCCGGTCCATGCCCAGGTTGTCGGCGGCTGTGACGACAGCATCCATGAAAGGTGCTGGGCCACAGACGAATAGCTCGCGACTGGTCCACGGTGTGATCAAGGTGGTCAGTGTGGGCGCCGATGGTAAGCCCTGAACAGCTTCCAGCCAATGCAGCACAACGAGCCGGTTCGGGTGCTCGGCGGTCAATGACCTCAGTTCATCGGCGAAGATCACCGATTCCTCGTCGCGGTTGGCGTAGATGAGCGTGCACCGTCCAGTGCCCTGCGCCAGTACCGATTTCAGGATGGACAGCATCGGCGTTATCCCGCTGCCCGCAGCCGATAAGAGCAGATCGGAGTCGAGTGAATCGGGTGTGAAGATGCCCGCGGGCGGCAAGCTGTCGATTGTCATGCCGGGAACAGCGTTGTCGCACAGCCAGTTCGAAGCGTATCCGCCCGCTGTCCGCTTCACGGTGACCGTGAGTCGGCCCTCGTGCGGCGCACTGGACAGCGAGTACGAGCGCGCGACCGAACCGGTTCGTTCGCTGGGTATCCGCAGTGTCAGAAACTGGCCGGGCCGATAGGAAAGGTGACCCTCCGGTTCGGCGACCAGCTCCAGGGAGACCGCATCCTGGGTTTCGGCAGTTACTCGAACAACTCGAAACGTTACCGCCGCACTCACAGCAGATCCCCATCACGGGTGCTCAGCCCGACTTCGCCCGCGCTGACAGCCTTTTCGATGCTGTCGCGCAATGCCGCACACCCGCGCACGGGCCCGCCGTCGTTCCGAGCGAACTCGGCGCAGTGCGCGCGAGCGATGGAACTCCACTGCACACTGGTGTGCGCGGGGCTGAATTTGACCACCGACACCTGATTCCGGCAGGTATGGCAGGTGATGCAATCCATTACCGATCCGTTCAGGCGTCCGCGCGTTGCGCGGCCAGATTCTCGGCGACCTCGGCCTCCCACGCCGTGACGGCACGGGTGGTGTCGACCTCGAATTCGAAGCGGTCGGTCATCTTCGTCTCCACCTCGGCGATATCGGTGTAGAACTGCTCGTACCAGCGCCGGAGCTGGTAGACCGGCCCGTCCTCCTCGCACAGCAGCGGATTGTCGATGCGGGTCTTGCGTTCCCAGATCGCCACATCCTGCTCGAAACCGCGCCCGAGTCCATTGGCGAAACGCACCGCCATCGCATCGGCATCTTCCGGCGACAAACCGGGCAACTTCTTGACGATCGCGCCGTACTGCAGCACGAATTTGGTGGGCGAAACCGGGTAGTGGCAGTTGATGAGGACGGATTCGACCCGCTGCCCGCTGGATTCGTTGACCAGGTAATCGATCATGTAGGAGGGCCCGTAATAGTGCGCCTCCGAATGCAGCGTGTTCTCCGCGCCCGCCTCCTTGGCCAACTCGCCCTGCACATCCGCGCGTCCGATCGAGGTCATGTACTGACTGGCGATGTGGCCCTCGAAGACGTTCTTGAAGTAGGTCGGAAAGGCGAAGTGCACGTAGAAGAAATGCGCCATATCCACCACGTTGTCGATGACTTCGCGGCAGTTCGCGCCCTCGATGGTGATCTGGTTCCAGGTCCAGTCGCTCCACTCGTCACTGAACGCGCCCTCGATGCGGGGGATCGTGATATCCGCGGGCGGCGGATTGTCTTCGGGATCGTTCCAGACGAACAGCTGCCGGTTCTGCTCCAAGGTGATCCACGATTTGGTGCGGGCCAGCGGTGGTACGCGGCGCGCGTAAGGGATTGCGGCACAACGGCCATTGCCGCGCCAGCGCCAATCGTGGAACGGGCAGGCGATGGTGTCGCCCTTGATAATGCCGTCGCCGAGGTTGCCGCCCATATGTCGGCAATAGGCGTCGAGCACATTGAGGGTGCCGTCCGCGCTCGCGAAAACCACCAGTTCGGTGCCGAAGATTTCGATGGTGTGCGGTTTGCCGTCGCGGAAGCTGTCGGCGAGGCCGACGCAGTGCCAACCCCGGGCATATCGGGTGGGCGGGGTGCCGGTGTCGATCACGCGCACCTGATCGTCGGTCATGGTTCCTCCACGTTCGTCGGGCTGTCGTTTCGATGGTTCGGCGCGCCGATGGACGCGCAAAGGTGTGGTCTCACTGGCCGGGAGACGGCTCAGGCAGTGGTAAGGCGCTCGAATCCGGAGCGGTAGAACAGCAGCGGATCGGCCTCGCGGCCCGCGCCCAGTGCGGTGACATGGCCGATGACGATGGTGTGATCGCCGCCGTCCAGCTCGCCGCCGAGCTCGCAATCGATCCACGCGATGGATCCGTCGAGCAGCGGCGAACCGTTGGGGGAGCGGGTCCAGTCGAGTCCGTCGAATTTGTCGGGTCCACTGCGGCCGAGCTGTCTGCACACCTGCTCCTGATCGGCGGCGAGCACGTTCACGCAGAACCTGCTCGCCGTGCGGATCCGCGGCCAGGTGGTGGAGGTCCGGGCCGGGAACAGGGCCACGGCAGGCGGATCCAGCGATAGTGCGGAGAAGGACTGGCAGGCGAACCCGACGGGTTGCGCGCCGTCCAGGGCGGTGATCGCGGTGACTCCGGTGGCGAACCGGCCGAGGACGGCCTTGAAGTCGAGCACGACGGCCATAGCGCTCCTAGTTTCGACTAGAAATATTCCGTTTCGCCATGAAGGTAAGCGGCGCGCGCGGTGGGCTGTCAATGGTCGGTTCCGGCTACCGAGAAGATCCGTAGCGATCTCCGTAGTTTTCGGGATTCGACGTCGTCCGCGTGACGGCACTGTGATTGGGGACACAAGCAGGTGTGCCGAAAACGGACATGCCTAATCGAAATACTTCTAAGCTGTATGAGCTACACAATGGAGGTGCGCCATGACGGTCGAGGTGCTGACCGGTCCGGGATCCGACGAGCTGTTATCGGGTCCGGGTCGTCCGACCACCCGGCCCGCGCAGCCGCCGGTTTCCATGATCGAGCGAATGACGCTGATCCTAGACGCTTTCGACGGTTCGACACCGACTCTGACGCTGCTCGGATTGGCCGAGCGAACCGGCCTGCCGCGGTCCACAGTGCACCGCATCCTGGACCAGATGATCCGGCTGCGCTGGTTGGCGCACGCGCCCGGCGGCTACCGCCTCGGCTTGCGTCCGCTGGAACTCGGCGGACTCGCCGCCGATCACAATGAGATTCGCGATGTGGTGAGTCCGCTGCTGCACGAGCTGTGTCAGCGGACCGGCATGGTGGGCCACCTCGGCGTGCTCGACGGACGCGAGGTGCTGTATCTGGACAAGGCCGGTGGCCGCTACACCGCGAGCATCCCGACCCGCCTGGGCGGCCGGATGCCCGCGCACAGCACGGCCCTTGGCAAGGCGATACTGGCCTCGCTGGAGCCGAGCATTATCGAGACCTCCTTCCGGGACCGGTTGCCGCAATTGACGCCGCGCACCATTTGCGACCGGGCGGAACTGCACCGCGAGTTGACCCGGATCCGGCATCGGCAGGGAATTGCCGTGGACAACGAGGAGTCGGTGACCGGGATCTCCTGCGTCGCGGTGCCGATTCGCGGTCGCGGAGCAGCCACCGGCGCACTCTCGCTGTCCGGTCAAATCGGTGGGGATCGAACGGCGTTGGACACCGCGCGTTTGGCGCGGGTGCTGGTCGAGGTTGCGCACGAGGCGGGGCGGGCGCTGTTTCCGCGCCACGCTCGGTGGCGGTGATTCGGGTCTGTTACATGGCGTTGTGGTCGGGGCGAGAGGTCTCGGCCGTGGTTGCGTCGAATTGTGAGCGGGACCTGCCTGCGGGCGGTGTGACGCTCGGCTAGCGTCGGGGGTGGGACCTCATTGAGGAGGGCGATGTGATCTACAGCGATGAGCATCAGGAGTTCCGGGCGCTGGTTCGGCGGTATGTCGAGCAGAAGATCAATCCGCGGGTCGACGAGTGGGAACGGGCGGAGTGGATGCCGCTGCACGAGGTCTTCGCCGATATGGCGAAGCTCGGGATGCTGGGGCTGGAATACGATCCGGCCTACGGCGGCCAGGGCGCGGACCATCTGTTCACGGTGGTGCTGTGCCAGGAACTCGGGCGGGTCGCCCACGGCTCGTTCCCGATGGCGCTCGGGGTGCAGGTCGCGATGGCGACGCCGTCGCTGCACGCGCACGGCAGCGAAGAACTCAAACAGGAGTTTCTCGCGCCCGCCATGCGCGGCGAAATGGTCTGTGGTGTAGCGGTTACCGAACCGGAGGCGGGTTCGGATGTGGCGGGGATTCGCACGCACGCCCGGCGCGACGGTGACGACTGGGTGATCAGCGGCTCGAAGATGTTCATCACCAATGCCGTTCAGGCCGACTGGCTCTGCACCCTGGTGCGCACCTCCGACGAGGGCGGCTACCGCGGCATGAGCCAGATCGTCGTCCCCACCGGCACCGCGGGCTTCCGGGTCGACCGCAAGCTCGACAAGCTCGGTATGCGCGCCTCCGACACCGGCCTGCTCACCTTCGACAATGTCCGAGTTCCGGTGCGCAACACCATCGGTGAAATCGGTCGCGGCTTCCAACAGCAGATGTCGCAGTTCGTGATGGAGCGCATGTTCGCCTCTTACAGCGTCCCCATCACCTGCGCCATCGAACTCGAGGCCACCCGCGACTACGCCCGCGCCCGAAAGCTGTTCGGCCACCCGCTCACCGCGAACCAATACCTGCAATACACCTACGCCGAACTCGCCGCGCGCGTCGACATGCTCCGCGTCTACACCGAGTCCACCGCCCAGTCCTATATGGCAGGCACCGATGTCACCCGGATGGCCACGATCTCCAAACTGGAGGCCGCACGCCTCGGCCGACAGGTCGCCGACTGGTGCCTACAGGTGCACGGTGGCATGGGCTACATGGAAGAAACCTGGACCTCGCGCGCCTACCGCGACAGCCGCCTGCTCAGCATCGGCGGCGGCGCCGACGAAGTCATGCTCCGCGTGCTGTCCATGATGGACGGCTTCACCGACTGAACGCCCCGAACCAGTTCAGTGCGGGATCGAGTCGATGATCGCGCGTGCGCCCTGGCGCAGCAGGTCCGCGCCGACGAAGAAGCCGAGGGCGCTCGGGTCGTCCGGGACGCCCCAGTGTTTGGCGTCGAGCCACTGGCTGCCGTCGAGGTTGAAGACCTTGCCGTGCAAGGTGAGTCGTCCGGTGGGGTCGGTCGTGGCGTGTCCGGCGATCGGGGAGTTGCAGTGGCCCTGCAGTGCGTGCAGCATCGCGCGTTCGGCATCCGCGTGCCGGTGGGTGGCCGGATCGTCCAGGCGCGCACCGAGATCGAGGAGTTGGGCGTCGTCGTCGCGGCACTGCAGTGCGATCACGCCGGCCCCGATCGGCGGGCACATGGTGTCCAGGTCGAGGGTTTCGGTGATCCGGTGCGCCTGCTCGACGCGGTGCAGCCCCGATACAGCCGCGATCAGCACATCGACATGGCCCTCTTCGAGGCGCGCCAATCGGGTATTGACGTTGCCGCGCAACGGCTTCACCGCAAGATGCGGATAGTGCAGCCGCAGCTGTGCGGTCCGGCGCACGGAACTGGTGCCGACGACCGTGCCCTCGGGGAGTTCGGCCAGCGGCGCGCCGGTTCGGGTGATCACCGCATCGTGCACGTCCTCGCGCGGCAGATGACCCGCGAAGGCGAGCCCTTCCGGCACCGGAATATCACCGGGAATGTCCTTGAGGCAGTGCACCGCCAGATCTGCCTCGTCATCGAGCAGGGCTCGATCGATCTCCTTGACGAAGGCGCCCTTACCCCCGAGCTTCGACAGATCGCCCATCCACCGATCGCCCGCCGTGGTTACCTTGACCAGCTCGCTCTCGACCCCGAGCCCGGCCAGCAATCCGGCGACCTGCTCGGCCTGAGCCAGGGCCATCGGGCTGGATCGGGTGCCGATCCGAATAATGCGCGTACGCGACATGCGGCGAGACTACTCCCGGCGCTCGCGCCCCGATCACCGGGGCGTGTCCCACTCAGCGGGACTTTGCACCCGAAATATGCCTAAGCGGTATAGTCCTATCGTGACCGAAGCGAAGTCTGTGGCGAGCGCCGAAGTTCCCGACCTGCCGACGACGAGTTGGGCCGTGCTCGGCATGCTCTCGCACGCCGACGAACTCTCCGGCTACGACCTGAAGAAATGGGCCGACTGGAGCCTGCAATTCTTCTATTGGAGCCCGTCGTTCAGTCAGATCTACGCCGAGCTCAAACGCCTCGAGAAACACGGTTACGCCACCTCGCGCACGGTGCTGCAGGACGACGGCGTGCGCGGTAAGCGCATGTACGCCATCACCGAGAGCGGCCGCGCCGCGGCGGCGCAGTGGGTGAACCACGCACCGGTGGAGGCGCCGGTGCTCAAGCACAGCGTCATGTTGCGCGCCTGGCTGGGGCATCTCGCCGAACCGGACCGGTTGCGCGAAATTCTCTCCGAGCACATCGGATACGCGGAGCGGATGCGCAAACTCGCCGAGGTCGATGCCGAGGGCGCCGACGAGAATCCGGATTGGGCCTACCCCGGCGCGGTGTTGCGCTGGTGCATACGGCATTACGAGGCCGAGCGGGATTTCGCCGAGGCGCTGCTCGCCGACGTGGATAAACTCGCGACAAAGACCGCTCCGAAGAAGTCCGCGAAGGGGAAGGGGCGCCGCGCTTCCTGATCCCGCTCACTGAGTGGGATGGCGCTTGATATGACTAATAGAAATACTTCTACTAGTCATATGCGCATCGAATTCGCACAGCAGCGTTCGCTGGACACGATCGAGACCGCGCTCGCCGCTCTGGCCGCGGGCGGCATGGTTGTGGTCGTCGACGACGAAGATCGGGAGAACGAGGGCGATCTGGTCCTCGCCGCCGCACTGGCCACGCCCGAGGCCATCGCCTTCATGGTCCGCCACACCAGCGGCGTGCTGTGCGCACCGTTGCCCGGCGGGGATGTGGATCGGCTCCAGCTGCCGCCGATGACACCGATCAACGAGGATCCCAAGGGAACCGCGTACACGGTGTCGGTGGATGCGGCTTCCGGTGTGACGACCGGGATTTCGGCCGCCGACCGCGCCCGCACGGTGCGCACCCTGGCGGATCCGCGCACCACGCCGGACCAGCTGACCAGGCCCGGCCACGTCTTCCCGTTGCGCGCGCATCCCAGCGGTGTGCTCGGCCGCGCTGGGCATACCGAGGCCGCCGTCGACCTGACCCGGCTGGCCGGACTGCGACCCGCAGGTGTGATTGCCGAAGTCGTGAACGACGACGGCTCGATGGCCCGTCTGCCGCAACTGCTCGATTTCGCCGAAACCCATGCACTGCCGATTATTTCGATCGCCGATCTGATCGCCTACCGCCACCGGGCCGAACCCACCCTGACCAGGGTCGTGGAGACCCGCTTGCCGACTCGATACGGCGAATTCCGCCTCATCGGCTACTGCGACGAGATCTCCGGAACCGAAACCCTCGCACTGGTTTTCGGTGAACCGAGTCGCGAATCCGTATTGGCGCGGTTGCATTCGGAATGCCTCACCGGTGACGCTCTCGGCTCGCTGCGCTGCGACTGTGGCGACCAACTCGACGCCGCGTTGCGTGCGGTCGCCGAGGAGGGCAGTGGCGTGGTGGTCTACCTACGCGGACAGGAGGGGCGGGGCATCGGATTGTTGAACAAACTGCGGGCGTACGAATTACAGGATCGCGGCGCCGATACCGTCGAAGCGAATCTCGCACTCGGGTTGCCGGTCGATGCCCGAGGGTATGCGGCAGGTGCGCACGTGCTCGCCGATCTCGGCATCCGGTCGGTTCGGCTGCTCAGTAACAACCCGGCCAAAGAGGCGGGCCTGGAACAGCACGGGGTCACGGTCGTGCGGCGGCTGCCGCTGCAGGCGACGCCGACCGAACACAACATCCGCTATCTGCGCGCCAAGCGCGATCGGATGGACCATCAACTCTCGGGTGTGGACGCCGAACAGGCAAGGGCCACCTCGTAGCAACGAAATCTTTTCCGATCTTCGTCGCCGAATGCTAGCTATTTGCCGTGAGATTGCCGACATGTGCATGTTTCACTACGGAGATTTTTCGTTCGAGTCATGCGTCGCGGGTCGGCCTGCTTTCCTGATGGAGTCAGGATGGAGAGTCCGCGAGTTGGGTGAGCCGGAAGTCGGGGACAGCGGTGCACCGAATACCGATCCAACAGCAGCATTTCCGCTCCCGGTGGTTGTGGTCGTCCGCTGGCGTGCTACTGACCGCGGTCGCGGTCACGATCTGGGCCGCCGGACCCGAGCCGCAGTCGTCGTGCGAGGCGACACATCGGGTGCCGGACACCGGGACCGATACCTCGCGAATGATGGTGGCGGGCAGTAGCACCGGAGTCGCCAACTGGCATACGGTGGACGCGTCGCCGTCCACACGCCCGGGCGAGGCACGGTACTACGTCTTCGGCCCCGGAATCGCGTGTTCGTTCACCGGACTGCCGACGAGCGGCTTCTATGTGGGCGTCTCCACTCGGGAGTACGGGCACGCCGATCTGTGCGGTGCGTATCTCGATGTGCACGGCCCGCGCGGTGACGTCCGAGTGCTGATCGCCGACCGGTGCCCAGGATGTGCTCCGGGACAACTGGATTTGAGCACCGCGGCCTTCGAACAGATCGCGGATCGCTCCGACGGCGTCGCGCAGATTCGATATTCCGTGGTCCGCGATCCGCTTCCCGCGCCCGAGCTGATCTACGAGCTGAAGCCGGACTCCTCGGCCTCCTGGCTGGCAATGCTGGTCACCGGATCGGGAAACCCCATCCAGCGGGTGGCATTACGGTCCGCGATGGGCGGGCCGTGGCAGGAGCTCAATCGCGGCATGGACAACTACTGGACGATCAGCGGCGCCGGGTCGGGACCGTTCTCGGCACAGGTGACCGATGTCCACGGGCATCAGGCAGAAGTCACCGGGATCTCCCTGGAGCAGGGCCAGCGGTACACCGGCATGAGCCTCTATACCGAGCCCGCCCCCGAACCAGTGCCGACACCGGAGATCCCGGCCACGACACCGCAGCCGCCGTCTCACGTCGTCGCGACAGGCTGTGACGCCTAGCTCGGTTTCGCGGCCAAGGCCCGTCCGGCGGCACGGCCGGAGAAAATGCAGCCACCGAGGAAGGTGCCCTCCAGTGCGTTGTAGCCGTGTACACCGCCGCCGCCGAATCCGGCGACCTCGCCCGCGGCATACAGTCCCGGCAGCGGTGTGCCGTCCGGACGCATCACCTGCGAATCCAGATTGGTCTGCAGTCCGCCGAGGGTCTTGCGGGTCAAGATATTGAGCCGCACCGCGATCAGCGGCCCGCTGGCCGGATCGAGGATGCGATGCGGTTTGGCCACGCGGCCCGCCTTGTCGCCGAAGTACTGGCGCGCATTGTTGATCGCCATCAGTTGCGCGTCCTTGGAGTACTTATTGGCGACATCACGATCGCGGGCGACGATCTGCTGTTCCAGCTCGTCGAAGTCCAACTGCGGGCCGCGCGCGATCTTGTTCATGCCATCGACCAACTCGCGCAAGGTATTCGCGACCACGAAGTCGACCCCGTGCTGTTTGAACGCCTCGACCGGACCGGGCGCACCCTTGGCCACCCGGCTCTTGAGAGTGAGTTTGAGATCCTTACCGGTGATATCCGGATTCTGCTCCGAGCCCGATAGCGCGAACTCTTTCTCGATGATCGCCTGGGTGAGCACGAACCAGGAGTAGTCGTAACCGGTGGCCAGGATCTCCTTCATCGTCGAATTGGTGTCGAAGCCCGGGAAACACGGTGCGGGCAAACGCTTTCCATTGGCGTCGAACCACAGCGAGGACGGACCGGGGATGATCCGGATGGCGTGATCGGGCCAGATCGGATTCCAGTTGTTGATGCCCTCGGTGTAGTGCCACATGCGATCGCGATTGACGATGGCGCCGCCCGCGGTCTCTGAGATGCCGAGCATCCGCCCGTCCACGTGTGCGGGCACACCGGAGATCATGGTCTCCGGCGCCGGACCGAGCCGTTCGGTGGGCCAGTTGCGGCGGATCAGCTCGTGATTGTGGCCGATACCGCCGGAGGTCACGATCACCGCCTTGGCGCGGAATTCGAAGTCGTCGACCACATTTCGTGACGAAGCCCGCCCGCGTTCCAGATCGGTCTGCTCGAGCACGCTGCCGCGCACGCCGACCACCGCACCGTCCTCGACGATCAACTCGTCGACCTGATGCCGGAAACTGAAGCCGACCAGTCCGCGGCGCTCACCTTCGAGCACCGGCTCCTGGAATACCCGCACCACCTCGGGGCCGGTACCCCAGGTGAGGTGGAAGCGCGGCACCGAATTGCCGTGCCCATCGGCGAAGGCGCCACCGCGCTCGGCCCAACCGACCAGCGGCGTCACCCGCAAACCCAACTCGTGCAGATAGTCCCGCTTCTCGGTAGCCGCGAAGCGCACATAGGCCCGCGCCCACTGGCGGGCCCAGTAGTCCTGGTCCTCGCGATCGAAACCCGCCGAACCGAACCAATCCTGCAGTGCCAGTTCGTAGGAGTCCTTGATGCCGAGGCGGCGCTGCTCCGGACTGTCCACGAAGAACAATCCGCCGAGCGACCAGAAGGCCTGGCCGCCGAGGTTATTGCGATTCTCCTGGTCCAGCACATGCACCTTGCGGCCGGCCTTGACCAGTTCGTGGGTCGCCACGAGCCCGGCCAGGCCCGCACCGACGACGATGACATCTGCCTCTTGCGTGAATTCGGGACTCGGGTCGCTCATGGTCATCCTTCGGTTTCGGTGCTGTAGACCAGCACGATGTGGCAGAAAAGGTCGGTGCGTCGCATGCGCACTGTGCGGCTGCGGGGTTCCATCAGCACCTGAACGGCGGTGCCGTCGTGCACCGCGACCAAGGCCTGTCCGAGCGCGACGGGATCGGGCACGGTCCGGCCGACACGGGCCAGTGCGGCGACGACCGTCGGCATCAGCGCCGCGACGATCGCCTCCTCGCGTCCGGCCATCACCTGCCGCAGGCCGGGTGTGCGCAGCGCGTGCGAGGTGAATTCAGCGGTGATGCGGAACCAGTCCTCGTCGATCGGTACGGCGCGGTCCAAGCGTTCGACCGCGGCGCGGATATCGGCGACGCCGTCGATCGAGAAGCCGTCGAGGGTCGCGCGGATACCGGCGATCATGGCGGCCGATCGCTGCTCCCACATGGTCAGGAACAACTCGTCGAGCGAGGTGAAGTTGGAGTAGAAGGCGCCACGGGTGAACCCGGCCCGTTCACAGACGCGCTCCACCGAGGCCCGGCCGAAGCCCTCCTCGGCGAAGACCTGATACGCGGCGGTGAGCAGGCGTTTACGTGTTTCGGTGCGCCGTCGGGTCACCCGGCGCATCGGGGTCTCCGCATCGGTGGTCGAGGCCAAGGTGCACCTCCTCGGGCATCCGGTCCATTCGATACAGGAATGTATTCAATACAGAAATGTATCAGAAGGCCGACTCGCCTTCGGCGGAACGGGTGAACCAGCGCGGTCGGCAGGGATAATCCGAAGAGACCGTTCTCCCTGTCGGTGAGGAGTGATCGATCGGTATGAATGCGAGCGCGGCGACCACGGGGATGACCGGCTGGCGGGTGCGATGGCCGGGACCGATCGATGGCGGACCGCTCGACTTCGTTCGTGAAGCGGTGCCCGAGCCCGCGGCCGGTGAACTCCTGGTGCGGGTACTGGCCTGCGGGGTCTGTCGCACCGACCTGCATGTCGCCGAGGGGGATCTGCCGGTGCATCGGCCCGGTGTGGTGCCCGGGCACGAGGTGGTGGGGGAGGTGGTGGCGCAGGGACCGGGATCCGCTGGGGCACTCGGCTCCTCGGCTCCCGGATTCGCGGTGGGTGATCGCGTCGGCATTGCCTGGTTGCGCCACACCTGCGGCAGCTGCCGGTACTGTCTGCGCGGCGCGGAGAATCTCTGCCCGAATTCGGAGTACACGGGCTGGGACGCGGACGGCGGTTACGCCGAATATGCCACTGTCCCAGCGGCTTACGCCCACCGGCTGCCCGGCGGATACAGTGATATGGAAACCGCGCCGCTGCTGTGTGCCGGGATAATCGGCTATCGTGCGCTGCAGCGCGCCGACCTGCCGAGGGGTGGACGGCTCGGTATCTATGGCTTCGGCGGCAGCGCGCATATCGCCGCACAGGTCGCGCTGGCGCGCGGTGCCGAGGTGCATGTGATGACCAGGGATCCGGCCGCGCGCGAGCTGGCCGCCGATCTCGGCGCGGCCTCGGTGCAGGGTGCGGCGGATCGGCCTCCGGTGCAATTGGATTCGGCGATCTTGTTCGCGCCGATCGGCGAGCTGGTGCTGCCCGCAATGGAAGCGCTCGATCGCGGCGGCATCCTCGCCGTCGCGGGCATCCATCTCAGCGATATCCCGGCGCTGAACTATCAGCGGCATCTGTTCCAGGAGCGCGAGATTCGCTCGGTGACTGCCAATACCCGCGCCGACGCGCGCGAATTCCTCGCGCTGGCGGGCGAACACCGTATACATGTGACCACAACGGGGTACTCCCTCGGTACGGCGGATCGAGCCCTCGCGGATCTCGCATACGGACGTTTCACCGGCGCAGCGGTTCTCATCCCATAGGCGCCCGAATCATCGTGTGCGGGAACGGATTCCAGGACACGATTCAGCGCTGAACCGGTCTCGCTTCAGCTGGGTTGCTTGACGCAACTTTCTATCGTTCTTACCTTCACGGATATAGCCGGGTGACAGTTGTCGCTGACAATGGTCACTCAGCTTCTCACAACGGCGTGAGAGGTGATCACGATGGAAATCCGGAAGATAAGAATCCTCGAGAAGTGGCGGCTGGCACGGGTATTCGCTGTGCTATTGCTCGTCGCGACGGCGGGGGTGGTGACCAGCATCGGCGCGCAGGCACGGGCGGACTGTGCCGCGGTCGATGTGGTCGTCGCCAGAGGCACGGGGGAACCCGGGTGGCTCGGCTCCGTCGTCGGCGACCCGCTGTATAACACGCTGCTTCAAGCACTTCCGGTGAGCAGCAGCGCTTACCGGGTGGACTATCCCGCGGACCTGCTCGACCCCACGTCGCTGAGCCGCGGTACCCAGGACATGACCGACCATGTCATTCGGCAGTCGCAAATGTGCCCGGATCAGCAGTTCATCCTGGTCGGCTACTCGCAGGGCGCGGCCGTCGTGCACGGTGTCGTCGGCACCGGCATCGTGACCGCGTTGCCCGGGATCTACGTGCTCCCCGGCGATCTCGAATGGAAGGTCTCCGCGGTTCTGCTCTTCGGTGATCCCCTCCGGCTGATCGGCTGGGGCGTCCCCGGCAACTACGCCTGGAAGACCGCCGACTACTGCACCGGTGGTGATCCGATCTGCGGTGGCGGCTTCGACCCGAGCCAGCACACGAACTACGGCTGGGCGTTCTGGCCGGCCGCGGACTTCGCGGCGGGCCGGGTATAACCGGGAAATCCGCGCGGCGGGGCCGAGCATCGACCCCGCCGTCGGTGTGTTCGCACGAGATTCATGCCGATGGCACCCGGGCGTGGGACAGTCAGAAGTATGAGAGCGCACCGTCGCATTGGCATGATCATTGCGGGACTCGTGAGCATCGCCCTGGTGGCGGGATGCGGTACCGCATCCGACAGCGGTCACCCGACCACCTCGACGGCACCGGGGGTGATCCCGCTCATCTCGACCGACGATCTGCGCGGCGCGCAGTCGGACGAGGTACATCTGTTCGGGCTCAACGATTTCCACGGCAATCTGCAACCGCCCACGGGTTCCACCGGCAAGATCGCCGGACACGACGCGGGCGGTGCCGCCTACCTCGCGACCCATCTGGCTCGGTTGAAGAAGGCGTATCCGGCCAGTGCCGTGGTGTCGGCGGGGGACAATATCGGCGCGAGCCCGCTGGTCTCCGGACTTTTCCACGACGAGCCGACCATCACCTTCCTGAATTCCGTCGGACTGGCCGCCTCCTCGGTGGGCAATCACGAATTCGACAGCGGCGTCGTCGAATTGGCGCGACTGCAGCAGGGCGGGTGCGCGCTCGCCGGATGCTCGCCCGGCGCGCCGTTCACCGGAGCGAAGTTTCCCTTTCTGGCCGCCAATGTCACCGGTGCGGACGGCAAGCTACCGCCCACGCTGCGGCCGTGGACGATGCTCGAGGTCGGCGGACACAAGATCGGTGTCATCGGCACGGTGACGCCCGAGACGGCGAGTATCGTGCTGCCGGAAGGCATTCGGGGCTACACCTTCGGTGACGAGGTCGCGGCGATCAATCGCTATGTCCCCGAGGTGAAGTCGGCCGGTGCGCAAACGGTGGTCGCCCTGGTGCACGACGGTGGTGTGCAGAAGACAGCTCAGAATACGGCGGTCGACTACAACGGTTGTGCGAATATCTCCCCCGAGGTCACCGCATTGGCAACCGGTGTCGATCCCGCGGTGCGGGTGCTGTTCACCGGACACTCGCATCAGCCGTATGTCTGCACCATCGACGGCAAGGTGGTCACCCAGGCTGCCTCCTACGGTCGGCTGATCACCGATGTCACCCTGCGCTTCGGCGCTGACGGTGTGCAGGCATCGGCGGTCAACCGGGTGGTGACCCGGGAGGTCACTCCGGACGCGGCCACCACCTCGCTGATCGACTTCTATGCCGAGCAGGCCAAGCCGCGCGCGGAGCGGCCGGTCGGCATCGCGGCGGCGTCGCTGCCACACGAACCGGCGGGCTCCGGCGAATCGCCGCTCGGCGATGTCATCGCCGACTCGATGCTCTCGGTCACCGCGGCCGCACCAGCGGCGGCGGTCGCGGCCTTCATGAATCCGGGCGGGGTACGCACCGATCTGAAGTCCGGTCAGATCAGCTACGGCGATATCTACAGCGTGCAGCCGTTCGGCAATCAGGTCGTCACCGTCACCATGACGGGCAGTCAGATCCTGCGTCTGCTCGAGCAGCAATGGAGCAACGGCAAGGCAACCGTGCTCTCGCCCGCCGGGCTCACCTACACCTATGTCGAGTCGAGTCCGAAGGGCAGCAAGGTCGTCGCAGACAGCGTGCGCATCGGCGGCCAACCCCTCAACCCGGTCGCCACCTACCGCATCACCACCAACAGCTTCCTGGCTTCGGGCGGCGACGGTTTCACGGTCTTCACCGAGAGCGCCGACAAGACCGTCGGACCGATCGATCTTGATGCTTTCGAGACCTATCTGAATGGCCGCCCCCCGCTGGAATCGCCGCCCGCCCGCGCCGGGAAGCGCTGAGCGGGTGGGCAAACGCGGTGTCCCGATTAAGGTTTCGCGTTCGGGCATTATCTGAAAACTGTTGTAACACACAATATTAGCGACGCCTATTGGTGACCATTCACACATCGCCCTTGGGCGTCGTTCGCTTGCTCGAGGCTAGCTGCGCCGATTAAAGTTACCCACCAGTAGGGCAACGGTGTTCCTGCATTGGCTCAGCAAACTGTTGGCTGGCAGCCGAAATCAATGATGTCCGCATTCACTGCTGCATGCCGGGCGCGCATGTGTGACAACTCAATTCGAGTGCGACAGCAGGAGGAAATGCGATGACGACTTTCATCGTGACGGGCGGAACCGGATTCTTGGGCCGGCGGGTGGTTCAAGAACTGCTGGCGGCCGATTCCGAAGCCATTGTGCATGTGCTGGTTCGCACCGCGTCGGTGGCGAAATTCGGTGAACTCACCGCGGGCTGGGCGGGTGGCGAACGCGCATTTCCGATGCTCGGCGATCTGACCGCCGAAGGTCTCGGTTTGATCGAGGACGCGCCCAAGGCCGACCATGTGATCCACCTCGGTGCGGTCTACGACATGACCGCCGACGAGGAGACCGCACACGCGGCCAATGTCGCGGGCACGCGCTCGGTGTTGGAGCTGGCCCGCGAATTGGGCGCGGTGCTGCATCACGTCTCCTCGGTCGCCGTGGCCGGTGACCACAAGGGCAAGTTCTTCGAGGAGGATTTCGACCTCGGCCAGCGGCTGACCTCGCCGTACCACCGGACCAAATTCGCCGCGGAGAAGCTGGTCCGCGAATCGGAGGGGGTGCGCTGGCGGGTGTATCGCCCGGCGATCGTGGTCGGCGATTCGCGCACCGGTGAGATGGACAAGATCGACGGTCCGTACTACTTCTTCCCGGCCATCTCGCGCCTCGGCGCACTACCTGCCGAACTGCCGATGCTGCTGCCGGATCTGGGTGCGACCAATATCGTGCCGGTCGACTACGTGGCGGGCGCGATGGTCGAGCTGGTGCGCCGCAAGGGGCTCGACGGACGTACATTCCACCTGGTCAACCCCGAGCCGCAGCCGTTCGGCGATATCTACGGTGCGCTCGCGGCCGCGGCGGGTGCGCCGACCGGAATCGGTACAGTGCCCGGCAGCGGACTCGCGCTGAACGGGCTCGCCCACATCCCGGGAGTCGCGACGGTTCGCGATTTCCTGTTGGAGCAGTTGGGAATTCCGGCCGAGGTCGCACCGCACGCCTCCTTCGCGGCGGAATTCGTCTCCGACTCCACGCGGGCACAGTTGCGCGGGACCGGGTTGGCGGTGCCGTCGTTCGACAGCTACGCCGAGCGGCTGTGGCAGTACTGGGCCGAGAACCTGGACCCGAACCGGGGCCGGCCCGGCGACAGCGGTGATCCGCTGGACGGTCGCGTCGTCCTGATCACCGGGGCGTCCTCCGGTATCGGACTGGCCACCGCCCATGCCGTCGCGCAGCGCGGTGCGACCGTGCTGATGGTGGCCCGCGGTGTCGACGATCTGCACGCCGCGGCGGAGTCGGTGCGGGCCGAAGGTGGTGTCGCCCATGCCTATCCGTGCGACATCACCGATTCCGACGGTGTGGACGACCTGGTCGCCGCGGTGCTCGCCGATCATGGTCATGTCGATTATCTGGTGAACAATGCGGGACGGTCGATCCGTCGCTCGGTGGTCAATTCCACCGATCGCATGCACGATTTCGAGCGGACCATGGCGGTCAATTACTTCGGTGCGGTGCGACTCATTCTCGCGCTGCTGCCGTCGATGCGGGCGCGGCGCTTCGGACATATCGTGAACATCTCCTCGATCGCCGTGCAGACCAAGGTGCCGCGCTTCGCCGCGTATGTGGCGAGCAAATCCGCGCTGGACAACTTCAGCGAGATTGCTGCCGTCGAAAATCGGGATGCGGGAATCACTTTCACCTCCGTGCGCATGCCATTGGTGCGTACGCCGATGATCGCGCCGACCGATATCTATCGCTCGCTGCCGGTGCCGGATCCCGACCGCGCCGCCGAAATCGTGGTGCGCGCCATCGAGGATCGCCCGCACCGCATCGATACCCCGGTCGGCACCTTCGCCCAGGCGGTCGAGCTGCTGATGCCGTCGGTCAAGCGGACGATCATGCACCAGGGGTTCCGCTGGTTCGGTGAATCGCATGCGGCGCAGGGGAAGCAGCAGAAGACGGTGGCGCCCGCCGCAACCGACGAGGCGGATCAGGACTCCGGTCGCAATGCGCTGTCCTACCTCGCGCCGGTGGTACTGCCACTGATGGCACTGCCGAGCCCGGCCGCGCGGGTCACCCGGGTAATCCCCGGCCTACATTGGTGATAGATCCCATCATGGGCTGATTGTCCCGACGCGAACCGCCTCCAGCGGCGAGCGTGGGACGTTCGGCCCTGGTGTGGACGATCGGTGTTTCGTATTCTTGCGGTGCCGACCTGCCGTATTTCCTGCGCGTAGTTGCGGTCTAGTGCCGGGGTGGTGACGAATCCTGGGACAAGGGACCGTCGAACTCGTCGCAGGGATAACGGTCGTGAAATTTCGTAGGAATGGTGTGGGGCAGTTCGATCAGTTGACCGATGAATTTTTATCGGCCCTCGAGTTTCTGAAAAAACTGTCGGCCGAAGGCGGTGGGATGACCGCCTTGTGCGGCGCCTGTGTGCGGGTGCTGCCGGTGCAGCGTGCCGCGATCCTGATCCAGGAGCGCGATGCCGGGCTGCAGCCGTGGGCCACAAGTGATTCGGTGGCGGCGCGGGTGGAGGCGGTGCAGGCCACCGCGGGGCAGGGGCCGGCCGTGGACGCTGCCGTCGCCGGTGTGCCGGTGCTGGTGGCGGATCTGGCCGAAACCGATGTGCGGTGGCCGGGTTTCGCCGATGAATTGAACCGCGTCGAGGTGGCCGGGGCGGTGGTCGCGGGGTCGATGGTCGCGGTGCCGTTACAGCTGGGAGTGGTGCGTTTCGGTGTGCTCGATCTGTATCGGGCCCAACCGGGCAAACCGGAACCGTACGTGATTTCGGCGGGGCTGCACATCGCCGATCTGGTCATCGCGCAACTGGTGGCCGGATCGGCGAAATCCGCGCACGCCGCCGCGCAATGGTGGGATCAGCCGCTGACCAGTCGCACGATCCACCAGGCAGCCGGAATCGTGCTCGCACAATTGGACATTCGCGCACCCGACGCTTATGCGCGGCTGCGCGCCTATGCCTTCGCGCACGGGCTGTCGCTGGCCGAGGTCGCGGCGTTGGTCGTGGCGGACCGGCTGCGCTTCGATACCTGACTCAGTCCGCCGCGTCCGCACGCAGATCGATGTGCCCCTCGACAATGTCACCGGCGATATCGGAGAGCCGTCGTCCGGTGGCGCGAGCATGTCCGCGCATGATTTGGAACGCACGATCCATATCGCGGTCGCCGCGTTCGGCGAGCACACCCTTGGCCTGCTCGATGGCGACGCGCGTGTTCAGCGCGGTCGGCAACTGCGCCTGGATCGTCGCGCCCTGTGCGAGCATCACGTGTTGCGCGATGCCGACGGCCGCGATATCGGCGAGGATCTGCCCGATGCGCAGATCCAACTGTCCGAGCGCGGCGGCCGAGGTGGCAAGGATCGTGAGCGCGCCGATGCTGTCGCGGTGCAGCCGCAGTGGCACGGCATAGGCGGAGCGATATCCCGCGGCCGATGCCGCGGGTGCGAACTCCGGCCACAGATCCGCGTCGGCACGCAGATCGGGGACCGATGTCGCGGTCTTGTTCCGGTAGGCATGCAGGCTCGGTCCCTCGTGCTGTAACAAACCGAGCAGTCGGGCCGACTCGTTGGTAGAGGCAAGTACTTGTAGCTCACCGCGTTGGTCGGCTAGCAACAATCCGGCATCGCTTGCGCCGGTGACTTCGGTACACGCTTCCAGTAGCTGCTGACATAGTTCGACAACGTCGAAATCGCTCGCCAGCGAGTCGACCGCGCGCACAAGTGACCGTAATAACTGGATCGAATCCGGCAGCGGCTCGGATGATCGGTCGTGCTGCCGATCGTCGAATGGGGGCGCCATTGCAGTCTCCCGGTCGCGGTGATTGCTACTCGCCGCAATGCGGCACATTTAAACGGAGGGAATTCAGCGAAAATAAGCCTCACTCGGCACATCGTTGTGGCACGGTCAGATCGAGCCTGTCGTTCATCGTGGCATTCGGATAGTAGCCATGTCGACCACTATCCGATGACCGGTCAACGGAATCCGATGAGTAGCTGGATAATTCAAAGGAGCGTGGTGGTGTCGAAATTGTGGTGTGTTACTTCGCTCGGCCATACCATGGAAACGTCAGCAAGTGCGGCGCGGGACTTGAGGGGACGACCGACTTTCGCACGTGTGGGGTGATTCGGGTGTCTGACAACAAGGTGCTGGTTGCCGCTGCAGCGCGACTAGCCGAACTGCTACCTGCGATCGATGACACGGCGGAGATGGTGCGCCAGCTGATGAACAGCGCGATCGTCGCGCTCGATCTGGCGGGCTGCACCGTCATGCTGATGCCGGACGAGACGCTCACGCCCGACGAGCGCTCCCGGATGGCCGCCGCGGCTCCGGACGAACTGGTGGCCATGGAACTCTGTCAGCATCGCAGCGAACGCGGTCCGAGCGTGGACGCGTACCGGTCCGGCAAACCCATCGCGATCGACGATATCGGTCGACACGGCGAGCGCTGGCCGGAGTTCGCGGCCGAGGCGGTCCGGCACGGGTTGTCGTCGCTGGCCGAGATCCCGATGCGGGTCGGCGGGACCACGGTCGGTGCGCTCGGCCTGTACGGCCCGAGCCCACGGACCTGGACCGACCAGGATCTCTCGGTGGGCGGACTGTTGGCGAGTATGGCGACCGGCCACATCAAAAATTCCAACGTGCTACGCCGTCAGCAGCGTCTGACCGCGCAGTTGCAGCACGCGCTGGATTCGCGGATCGTCATCGAACAGGCCAAGGGTGTGATCGCCAATGCCAGGCGGACCACGCCGGAGGTCGCGTTCGAACTGATCCGCACACATGCTCGCAAGAATCGGGTCGCCGTACACGCGGTGGCGAAAGGGATCGTCGAACTCGGCCTGCGCGTCTGAGTAAATCCGTTACTGCGCGAAAGTGCATGATCATTTGCGCGCGGCGCGGTAATGTGAAAGTTGGACTATCGGCCCCAGTCCCCGGCCGATTCCGTTCTCCGCCAGTGCCGTCCATGCCCTCGACGGTCTGCTTCGACGCAGCTTCATACGTCGAAATCAACCTGCATGTCGCATCACTTGTTTGTCTGGGGGCAATCGTGATCCTGCTCGTTTCATCTCGGTCCGAACACAATTCACATCGGTCCGAACGACTTCCAACTACGCTGCGGTCCGTCGCTCGGCCGGTTCGTAATCGGATTGATATCGAATCCGATGGTGTCGATGCGGAATTGGTACATCGCATCGGCGACGGCGATCAAGAGGCCTTCGCCCAGTTCTACCGCCGCACTCGCGGTCTGGTCTATCGCCGGGTGCTGGCAATCGTCCGTGACCGCGGGTATGCCGAAGAGACCTGTCACGACGTCTACCTCGAGGTATGGCGCTGTGCGATCGGGTTCGACGAGCGCCGCGGTTCCGTGCTCACCTGGTTGCGTATGCTGGCCCATCGCCAGGCCGTGGACCGGGTCCGGCACGAACGCGCCACCATGGACCACAATCACTCCTGGGGCAGTCGCGATTATCAGCCCCCGGCCGATGTGGTGGCCGAGGCGGCGGTGCGGCACGACGAAAGGGACGCCCTGCGCCGCAGCCTCACCCATCTGACCGCACTCCAGCACGAATCCATCGCGCTCGCGTACTACTCCGGACTCAGCTATCCCGAGGTTGCGGCCCATCTCGGGGTCGGTCTCCCCACGGTCAAATCCCGGATCCGGGCGGGGCTCGAGCACCTGAAGACCGACCTGTCCGAACCGCTCAACTAGCGCCGGGTGGGACTGCCCGTGCCGATGGTCAACGGCGCCAGCAGCGTCGAGCTGCAGCCGTCCTCGGTGCGGGCGCCGACCGGCGAATTCCCGGCCTCGCTCGAGACGCCTTCGAGGCGGAAGTGGAGCGTCCTCGCGCGACCGATCGAGTGGTTATCCGGATCCGATCGTGTTGCTGACGATGTCGGCGATGCCAGCGCGGAATGACTTGGGGGAGAAGGTCATTGCGTGGGCCCGGATTACCGTCGGATCGTAGACGGTGGAATCGAAGTCGCGCATGGCCTGCGCCAGGCCTGCGATGACGTGCTCGTCGCTGCCGTGTTCGACGAATTCGCCGGTGATTCCGGGGCGCACGGTATCGCGGGACCCGCCCTGACCGACCGCGAGAACCGGTGTGCCACAGGCCATTGCCTCGACAGGGACGATGCCGAAATCCTCGATGCCCGGCATGAGCAGTGCGCGACAGCGGCGGTACATGTCGAGCAGGGTCTGGAAAGGTGTGGCACCGAGGAAGGTGGTTTCGGAGCCCGCGATCGCGTCGAGTTGGGGGCGGAAGCGTCCGTCGCCGAGGACGACCAGGCGCACACCCGCGCGCTGGGCGGCGCGAATGGCCAGGTCGGGGCGCTTATAGGGGACCAGGCGCCCAGCGGCGAGGAAGAAGTCCCCGCGGGGTACGGCCGGGTCGGGGGTGAAATCGTCGACCTGCACCGGGGGATTGACCACGGTCGAGGGCAACCGCCACCAGTCGCGGATGCGATCGGCCACCGCGTGCGAGTTGGCGATTACGTGCGTGAGATGTGGGGCTGCGCGCAGTTCGCCGCGACGGGCCAGTTGGCCGAGAGCGGTGAGTGCGAGCTGTCCGGCCCGGCCGCCCGCCTCCTGTGCGCGGAATTCCGGATCCCAGGCCCAGCGCGCCGGACTGTGCACGTACACGATGGTCGGTGCGTCCGTGGCGAATGCGGCCTGCGTGGCGAAGGCGTGATGACTGATGAGCACCGCGTCGAACCGTCCGCGCAAGGGCAGCTCTCGAAGGGCGCGTGGCACGAACGGCAATAGCGGGGCGTGCGAGCGACGACCGATGGTTGCGTGTGCGCGGCTGAGCCAGGTGCTCCGCACCGCGGTCAGCGGCGGTCGGATGCCTGCCGGATCGACAATCGGCGCGAATACCTGTGCGTCGGGCCAGGTTTCGACGAATTCGCCGACCACCGCCTCGGATCCGCCGAATTCGGTGAACCGCTCGTGCACGATCGCGATTCGCGGCGATCCGGTCCCCTTGTGCGACAGGTTCATTCGGCCACCGAGCCGATGCGTCGGGGCTCGGCCTTGCGTCGAATGGCCGGAGCCACCGGGCGGCCATCCAACAACCCGTCGACCGTGCCCTGCTCAATTGCCTTGCGGTACACGCTCGCCGCCTCACGGCACGCCGTGATCGTCCGGTCGATATCGGATTCGGTATGCGCGGCCGAGGTGACGAAGGATTGACCGAGCACACCTCGATCCAGCAGTTCCTGCAGGAATAGCGTGCGGAACTCCTGGGATGGCCGGCCATCGGGATCGCGGGTCACGAAGATCAGACAGGAGGGACGGCCCAGCACCTGCAGGTAGTCCGCGATACCTAGATCGGCGGCGATCGCGTTGACACCGTCGGCGAGCAACCGACCGGCGTATTCCATCCGTGCGATCGGATCGCCGGTGGTGTATTCGTGCGCGACCGCGCGAAACGCCGCCAGCGAAGCCGATTCCGGTCCGTGCGTGGTGGACAGCAGGAACACCCGATCGCGGTCGGTACGCAACCCGCCGAGCTCCATGAACTCGCGCTTACCCGCCAGCGCCGAAATCGGAAATCCATTGCCCATCGCCTTGCCCCAGCACGACAGATCGGGTGTCACCTCGTAGATGGCCTGCGCCCCGCCCACCGACCACCGGAACCCGGTGATCATCTCGTCGAAGATGAGCAGGGTGCGATGCCGATCGCAGAGTTCGCGCACACCTTCGAGAAAGCCGGGTGCTGGTTCGTTCAGTGCGGTCGCCGCCTCCATGACCACGGCCGCGACCGCGCCGGTATTCAGCACGGCGGCCAGCGACGGCAGGTCGTTGTACTGGAATTTCATCGTGCCTGCGACGGCCTCGGTGGGTATGCCGCTGTCCATCGGGGTGGTCCCGATGAACCAGTCGTCCACCGAGAAGAACGGTTGATCGCAGACCGCGATGACGGTGCGTCCGGTCGCGGCCCTGGCCAGCCGCACCGCGGCTGTGGTGGCGTCGGAGCCGTTCTTGGCGAATTTGACCATATCGGCGCCCGGCACCAATGACAGGAAATCCTGTGCCGCAAGCAATTCCAGCTCGGTGGGTCGACTGAAGCTGACACCGTCGGCAATCGCCCTGGTCACGGCCTCGAGCACCGGGCGATACGCGTGGCCGAGGGTGACCGAACGCAAGCCCATGCCGTATTCGACGTAGCAATTGCCGTCGGCATCCCAGACCCGACAGCCCTCGCCGCGCACCAGAATCGGCGCCATGAACTCCGGATACTGATCCGGCCCGCGGGCATAGGTGTGCGCACCGCCGGGTACCAGATCGTGCAGCCGCGCCTGGAGCTCGTTGCTGCGCGCGAAACGGTTGCGACGGGCCGCGGGGTTGTCGGGGTTGGTATGGCCGCGGTCGACGTGGTCCATGCTGAACTCCTGGGCAGAGATGATGCACGCGCACACAGGGCCCCCGGCACGAATCGGCTTGCGCGCGATAGGTTCTCCGGTTCACTGTACGTCCGGTGCGACGCCGTGTCCGCGCAACTTCGTCACCCCTGGGCGATAGGGGTGGTAACCGCCCACAGGTCGTGATCGGCCCGCCGACCGGTGGCGCCGACGAAGCAGCGCATGCGTCCCTCGCGGACCATGCCGACACGCGCGGCGATTTCGGCCGCATGCACATCGCCGGGTTCGATGGCGGTCGCCACCCGGCACAGGCCGAGTGTGGTGAAGGCGTGGTCGAGCAGCAGCCGGGTGGCCGCTGTCCGGACCTGCTCACCGCCGACGGCCGGATCGGTCCACACGAACATGCGCGCATTGCGATCGAACATATCCAGATCGAACAATCGGCATTCGCCCGCGTAATCGCCGTTCACCTCGACCGCCAGGACCAGACCCCGTTCGGATCGCAATCCCGCACGAGCACAGAAGAATTCGCGTAGCCAGGCGATTCGTCCGTGCCGGCGCTCCCATGCGGTGGCCGGTGCGTTCGGCTCCGGATCGAGTGCGGCGCGGTTACGGATTCGCGCGGCCCGCCACCTTGTCCGGTCCAGCAGGTGCCGACTGCGCAGCACCACCCTCGGATCGTCCTGATCGGTGAGGCGGGTTGTGGGCGGTGAGCGCAGCGGATCGAATCGGTGCAGTGCCCGGCCCGCGCAGTAGCGGGCAATGGCGGCCAGCACGGTGGTCCGGTTCAGCGGCGTATCGGTGTCGGCGTCCGGTCGGGCGGGCTGCGGCGTTTGCGGATGTTGGGTCGAGTGGCTCTCGATCCAGTGCCGCGCGAAGCCGTTCGGTGGGATCGCGGCTTTGGTGATCGCCCACAATTCGTGGTCGCGCCGAGCCCCGCCGACATCGAAATACCTGGTCATCATCGCTTCGCGCTGGAAACCGATGAGGGCGGCGCCGCGCGCGGTGGCGAGATTCGCCGGGGAGATCGGGGCGGTAATGCGTTGCAGACCTGCCGGTCCGAAACCGAAATCCAGCACCATGGACGAGGCCAGGCCACCGATGCCGTGCCGTGCCACCTCCGCATCCACCCAGAGCCCCATTTCGGCGGAGCCGGTCGCGGACTCGATGGAAACCAGTTCGATCTGGCCCGCGAGTCTGCCGTCGACCTCGATCACCAAGGACAGTCGGCGACCCGCCCGCGCCTCCGCACGCACGCTGAGACATTCACGGACCCAGAGCTTTCCGGTATGTCGCGCATCCCAGTCCAGCGGCGAACTCGACCAGAAGGGTTCGATATTGCGTTGATCGCGGAGCCGGATCCGCCGCCATTGCGCGTAGTCGTCGATCCGCGGCGGGCGCAGCACGACCGTCGCACCGTGCAATGTCATGGGTCCGAGCCGGATTCCGGACAACGAACTGCTGGACATGCTCACTCCCGGGGTCGTTGGCGGCCGAGCGAGGTTGTTTTCACGGCACCATCGGTGCCGACCGATAGGCGCCAGTAGCCGCCCGCCGCGTCCTTGAGCACGATCCCGCTCTCCGCGCGGTCGGAAAGCCAAGCACCGCTGGACAATACGGCCGATCGCACGGTGCCGTCGGGGGCCTGCGCCTGGTAGATATCCGCATTGACCTGCCCGGCCCGGCCGACCATGGTGCCGCTGTACTGCGGCGCATGCATACCGTCGCGCCCCATGACGTGCCACTTCTCCGGAAACATGCCGGGCGCGAGATCATCGGAGGCACTGGAGATCAGGTTGACCGCGGTGCCCTCCGGACAGCCCGTCGCGTCGATGCGCAACTCGATCGGCGGCCGATCGGAGTCCTTGTCGAATTGCACATTGGCCAGATACGGCTGCCGGCAGTAGACGAGATCGAGCCCGACCGTGCGCGCGGCGACCTTGCAGTTGATCATGCCGAACTGGGCGGGTCCGCCGCGATCGCGCTGGCCCACCGACAGCGCGGTATCGGCGCCTTCGAACCAGACATTGGTCAGCCACCAGTCATTGGCCGCACCGTCGATGCTGATATGCCGATCGGTGGTGCGCGGATCCTCGTCGGAGACGAATTCCACATTGGTGAGCGATAGCCCCGCGTTGTGGTCGTTGCCGGTGCCGAGCACCCCGATGTAGTTGCTGGTGAGTTTGGAGGAGGTCACGTAGTTCTGGATGCAGGAGGTGACGATGCCGAAGCCGAAGTTATTGATATCGCAGTTGACGAATGCCGTTCCACCGGTGTTGTTTTCGAGGACCACACCGCGCTGCTGCAGGAAGCGCGGATGGTTGTCGCTGAGGTGATTGCCGCGGATCACCACTCCGTCGAAGGAGCAGCGGAACGATTCGGACAGCACCACCGCCGTCGAGCGCGGTCCGGTCAGGAAGAAGCCGATGCGGGAGAACCGCACCCGGTTGCGTTTTCGCAGTGTGATGAGCGTGATGTCGGCATCGCAAGTGACCAGCGTGACATCGCCGCCGTCGCCGAGAACCGTTGCGTAGTCGGGCAGATCGGGCCAGGAGGTCACTTTGTAATGGCCTGCGGGCAGATACAGCACGAGCGGCGCGTCTCCGACGGCTGCCGCCGACCGGATCGCCGCGGTGTCATCGGCGACGCCGTCCCCGACCGCACCGAAGTCGCGGACATTGCGCGCCGCCGGTGCGTCGGTGACATGCGGCGACCGGAATTCGACACCCGGGGAATCGGAGGAGGAGCAGGCGGCCAGGGGTACCGCGGCGGCGGCGCCGAGGGATGCGGCCAGCAGTCGTCGTCGATGGACAGCCTCGAAACTCAAAGGCGCAGCCTCCCCACCAGCCGCTGTATACCCGTGCCGAGCTTGCTGTACGCTACCGCGCCGGAGAGCAGGTTGTCCCCGAATGTGGCCAGCGCGCCGCGGATTCGCGGTGCGGTGCTGGTGCCGAGTTCGACCACCGCGACGGTTTGCTCACACAGCGGGGCAAGGGCGATAGCATCAGCGGCGTGGGCGACCGGCGCGGCCTGGATCACCACATGGTCGTAATCGGTGCGCAGTTTGGCGACCACGGCCGCGAACCGGTCGGAGGCGAGCAGGTCCGAGGTGTGCCCATCCAGCTCGCCCAGCGGCAGCACCGTCACCCCCGCCTGCGGCCAGCCGGTCAGTGCGTCGGTAACGGGCAAGGATCCGTGCAGGACACCGGCCAGTCCGGGCACCGCCCCGAGGACGATCTGCTGTGATCCGCCGTGACCGGAGGTGTCGGCGTCGATATAGACCACATGCCGACCGGTATCGGCGAACGACTTGGCCAGCGCCATCGCGATTTCCGGCTCCGACCGTGCCGACAGACTCGACAGCAGCACCGTCGTCGCCTCACCGTTGCGCTGCAAACGCGTTCGCAGCCTTCGGGTTTCCTCGACCGCACCCGGACGACCGAGATCGATGATGCCGAGGATCGGTACCGGCGCGCTGGTGCGCGTCGATCCGGGAATCGGGCCCGCCAGCACCGCCGCCAGATCATTGGAGGTGCGCAGCTTGCGGTCGGTGCGATCGCGGACGAAGGCGGCCAGCCCGCCCAGCGCGAGTCCGGCCAGCACACCGAGCGCGAGCAGCCGGGGCGATTGCGGACCGCTCGCTCCGGATGGCAGTTCGGCTCGGTCCACGACCTCGGCGCGGGCGGCGGGTGCGGCGTCCTTCTCGATGGATTCGAGTTCGCCGATCAGCTGACGGAACTGTGCGACAACGGTATTGGCGATATCGCGGGCGCGTTCGGGTGAGCTGTCCTTGATCGAGAAGACGATCAAAGTGGTGGCGGGCGGCGAGGCCGCGGTGATCTTGGCACGCAGTTCGTCGACCGACATCTTCAGGCTGAGATCGTCGATGGTGCGCTTGGCGACATTGGCGCTGGTGGCCAAGTCGAGGTACGACCGCACGCGCTGCTGGGCGGCCAGTCCGCCCTGATATGAATCGTTCACCGAGGTTCCGGTCGCCATCGAGACGTAGACGCTGCTCGTGGCCACATAGTTCGTCGGTTGGCTGCGTGCGTAACCCACCGCCGCGAGTAGGCACAGCACCAGCACACCGAGAATCAGCATCCAGCGACGACGCGCGATATGCCAGTAATCGATCAACCCCATTGTTCGGAACCTCTTTTCCCGATGACGAGCAAAGGCTGTTGCGGTGGCGGCGATAGGACCCGCGGTTTCGCGCGGCGGCGATATTCCTGGACCGCCAGATAGATCAGCGTCGCGAGCACCGCGGCCTGCAGGAATTTGCCGAGCGCCTCCATGCTGCCGAGGATGCCGCGCTCGAACAGCGAGGAGGCTCCGGTCAGCGCGAGCGCGAGCACCACCATCGGGAAGTACTGGGAATACAGCGCTTTGGCCCAGGCGAGCAGCAGCACGAAGGTGAAGCCGACGCTCACCACGATGCCGGTATAGCCGCCGATCACATAGCCCTCGTTGATATTTCCCTCGGCGAGTGACACCGAGACCCGTGTCATATCCACCGAGGCGCCGCGAACGTCGTCGGCCCATGCGGTACCCGACTGGAATTTCGGGGCACCGAGCAGTTGGGTCGGAATCAGGCTCAGCGCGGCGTGGCGGAACTCCTCGGCGGGCGTCAGCCAATATCCGGTGCCGTGATAGTAGGCGTCGGTCGCGGCCTCCAGCAGATCGAAGCGCCGCAGGATACTCAGGAACGGTCGCACCGAAGGCGGATATGCCGAACTGGTCATCGCTGCTTCGGCCTTGCCTGCCTCGGTGGTCTTGAACGACTGCAACCACCCGAAACCGCCGATGCCGAGCACCGCGATGGCCAGCACACCGACGACCTTGGCCTTGGTCCAGCCGAGTATCGCGAACCGGACCGCCACGGCCAGCGCGGCACCGAGGATCGGGGTCTTCGATTCGACGACCACGGTCCACATCAGTTCCCCGGCCAACATCGCACCGATCAACACCGCGGTGGTGCGCGGCTGGGCCGGTCGGATGAAAATGATCAATCCGAGCGCCGCGACGGTCGCGAGAATGCTGACGAAGGCGAGAATCGGATTGGCGCTGTCGACATCACCGGCGTGCCCGGTGGATCCGGAGGCGTAGGAGGCGCCCCTACCGAACAGCCCGATGACGTAGATGGTGGCCAGGGCGGGCACGAAATCCGGATTGCCGGTCATCGCGGGCGCGCGGGGTACCGGATGGCGTCGCGACCAGATCGCATATCCGACAACGAGTATCGCGTATACCCACAAGCCGAAGACGACATGATGCAGCACCAGTGCGATGCCGCGGTCGTAGCCGAGTACGGCCAGTCGCGGATCGGGCACATTGTCGCCGTAGTGCGGTTCGGGTTGCACTGCGAGTAGTACCAGCGGCCGGGCGAGGTAGGACAGCGACCAGAATGCGGCCTGCGCGATGATGAAAACCCGTGCGACGCTGGGCACCCATGCCGAGGCGACCACCAAAGTGGCCAGGGCGCAAGCGATTGCGATGATCTCGGTATAGGCGGTCATGTTCTTGCCTCGAGTGCGTCCATGATCTCGCGTGCCCGATCGACATACCGGTGTCCGCCGTCGGCGATCCGCCGGTATCCGGCTTCGGCGATCGCATCCGCCTTTTCCGGATGCCGTGCGCACCAATCGAGGATTTCGCGCAGCTCCGCCTGATCGGCGAACAGGAAGCATTCGACGGTGTCGCGCAAGAGTTCCGCATGTTCGTCGGTGCGTTCGCCGACGAAAAGCCCACCCGCGGCGGGCACTTCGAAGGTGCGACAGGTGTGGGTGTCACGGTTGTCGGAGTTGAGCAGCACCAGATTCGCGGTGACATCGGCGACCACGGCCGAATAGCGCGAACCGTAGACCGGGCCGCCCACCGTGGCGCGGGTGGTACGCAATTCTGGAACCCGCCGCCAGCCCGGACCGCGCACGAGCATCCGGTCACCGTGTTCGCGGGCCAGCGCGACCAGATCGGCCCGGCGATCGGGGCGGCAGACGCCGATGAACCCGACCAGGTAGCGCGGTGTCCGTCCGCGCGCGGCCGGATAGTGCCACGCCGGGTCATAGGCGCTGCGGACGAAACCGACCGCCTTCGCGCCCCGATCGAGGAGTTCGGGCACATTGTGCTGCTTGGTGGTGACGATCAGGTCCCAATCGGACTCGTGCGCAAGGTATTCCGGACTGATGTTTTCCGGATTGGCGACATCGTCGGGGCTGTAGTGCACATGCAGCCGCGCCGGGATGTCCAGCAACCTGTGCTGGTCGAGGTGCACGGCTTTGAACGCGAAGACCAGGTCCGGCTGGAACTGCGCTGCGGCACGGTCGATTTCGCCGTGCAGGTCGGTGACGGTCCACGGCGCGCGCCGCCGCGCGAACTTGGCATAGACCCACGGCGGTGACAGTCGTATCGGCAGGGTGACCGGGGTGGAGTCGACGACCACCACCTCGTGGCCCGCCTGCCGGAAGCCGTCCGCGAGCGAGCGCGCATTGCTGCCGACCCAGTCGTCCCCGATGAACAAGATCTTCACGCGGTGCCCTCCTCGCGCATCAGCACCACGGCGGGACTCGAGGCTACGGACGCCGTGCGTTCGCGCACGATCAGTGTGCGGACCCGCGCGAGGTACCAGATAGCCGTGCTGAATTCGACGAGCACACTGCCGTAGACGAGTGTCCAGACCGAATGAGTCCGAAAAGCAATGAATAGTGCGACGCCTGCGACACAGGTGCCGAGCACCGCACCGATGAGCACACCGGTGGTGTCCTGTCGCACCGGCAGCAGCGCCGTGGTGACGAACGAGGTGATCGTGGTAGCGGGCAGCATGAAGATCTCGACCCGCAACAGCCCGACGGCTCCGGTGAATTCGTCACCGAAGACCAGGCGGATCAACAGCGGCGCGGCCAGCCAGACGGCCACGGCCGCGACGGTGGCGACACAGATGCAGGCCGCCAGCGCCAGCAGCGCGTGCCGCCAGAATCGGTGATCGGTGCTGCGCCTCGCCATGCGGGGCAGTAGCGCGAATCCGATGGGATCCAGGGTGGATTGGATCGCGCGCACGAGCCGATCGCCCGCCGAGTACAGACCGAGCGAAACCGTGTCCAGCACAGCGGAATACACTGCGGCCGCGCCCTGACCATAGGACGTCACCAGCACCCGCGACGTGAGAACCGGTGCGCCCGTTCGCAATACGCTCTTGAATTGCCGAGGCGGCGTGGGCGGGCCGAAGGTGCGCAGCGAATCCCACCAGGTCAGCGCCACGGTGGGCACGGACGATATCAGCAGGCATAGCAGTGCGAGCTGCGCGCTCGGCATCCGGGGAAGTAGCCCGACGAGCAGGATCAGATAGCCGACCCGGCCGACCGCCTGATAGGCGGTAGACGCTCCGAACCGGCCCTGCCCGATCAGCAGCCAATCCTCCGAGACCGACCAGAATCCGCCCGCGAACAGGCCCAACAGGATCATGTCCACCTGCACCGACGCACTCGCCGCCAGACAAAGCAGCAGGGCGATCCCGATGACGCCGAGGGTGCTCGCGCGGATCGCCAGATAATCGCCGCGCAACTGATTGATCATCTGCAGCCGCGCGCTCTCGCCCTCGCGTTCGCGCGAATCGTGCACCCGCGCGGCCAGGAACGAGGTGATGCCGAGATCAACCAGCAGCGAGCCGATGAAATACGACGACATACCGATTGCCAGCAGGCCAAGGCCGTGTGCGCCGAGCACCCGCGCGATCAGCGGAACCGTGACGATCGTGATGACGTACTGTCCGTACTTGCCGAAGGTGACGTAGCCGATATCGCGCAGCACCCCGCCGAGGCCGTGTGATCGGTGCAGGCCGCCGCCGGGCGCGCCGCGTTCGTCCTTGCGATGGGCCCCGCCGGTGGCGGTCGGTGTCGGTGGTTCGGTGGGCTGGCCTGCGGCATGTTTGTGCTCAGACATGCGGAGTCCGTTCTCGCGGATTCTGGTGGCCCCCCGCGGCGGGAGCGACGGGCCCGGAGGCGGCAGCGGAGGGTAACCACGTACGGCCCCGCGAGCGCCGCCGATTGGGTACAGCGCCGTTGCGTTGGGTTATGGAATTCAGGAAGGTGGCGACGGTGTGCGCCGAAGCTTCGATGTCGAAATCCTTGGCGCGGGTGCGGGCCGCCGTGGCCAGGCGGGTGCGCAGCGCCGGATCGGCGATGAGGGTGTCGAGCGCGGTGGTGAGTTGTCGCTGATCGCCGCCGTCCACGAGCAGTCCGTTGACACCGGGTTCGACGATCTCGGCAGGACCGCCCGGTCCGGAAGCGATCACCGCGCAGCCCGCGTGCATACCCTCGACCACGACCTGTCCGAACGGTTCGGGAAGTACCGAGGAGTGCACAAGGATATCGGCGTCGCGCAGATAGCCTCCGGGATCGTCGACGTGTCCGGTGAAGGTGACCGGCAGCCCGAATTCCTTTGCCATGCACGCCAATTCGGCTTGGTAGGGCTCCTCGTCGAAGAAGGTGCCGCCGATCAGAAAGATCTGTCGCGGTTGCACTTTCATCGCCGCGATGGCGCGCAGCAGCACGTCCTGGCCCTTCCACGGCGTCAGCCTGCCGACGGCGACGAGGACCGTTTCGGTGGGCGCACGCTGCGCGGCGCGCTCGATATCCTCGCCGAGTTCCACACCCGGATAGGCCACCACCGCCGGACAACGGCCGATCCGCAAGGTGCGCAAGGTGGTTCGGCTATTGGCAAGATAACCATGCGCCGTGAGTCGGCCGAGCAGTTGAATGACGACCGTCGGCAGTCGGCCGAAATAATCGACCGAGATCCGATCGTGCACCTGCCACACCAGCGGAATTCGCGCTCGTCGCGTCGCGATCGCACCCATCACCAAAGCCTTGGTGCTCTCGGCGATCAACACATCGGCACCCAGTTCGCGCGCGGTCGCACCGAGTGCCCAGCCCAATCGCAGGAGGGCGATGAATCCGGCGATCAGCCGCACCGGCCCGGACCCGATGGTCATGGCACGGCTGTCGAAAGCGCCACGCACGACGCGCGTCTCGACTCCGCGCGCCCGCATGCGTTCGACCATCGGGCCGTCCTCCGTATAGATCTGCGCGACATGGATGAGCCCCGACTCACGCAGCGCGGCAAGTAACCGCAGCGTCGCCAGTTCCGCGCCCGACGGCGCCGCGGTATGCGCGAGAAAGAGGGCCTTGGTCGTCCTCGATGGGGTCATCGCCTTAATTCCTGATACATCGTGAGATGACGCTCCGCTGTGACATCCCACGAGAAAGTTTCCGCGTGGGCGCGACATTGTTCGGGCGTCGGCAGTGCACCGTTCAGCGCGGCCACGATCCGCGCGCCCAGTGTCTCGGCCTCCCCGGCGGGCACGATCAGCGAAGAATCCAGTCCGCGTACCGAATCCGGTAATCCGCCACAGTCGGTGACGATCGGGGCACGACCCGCGGCGAGGGATTCCAGGGCGATCAGACCGAATCCCTCCAGCGCGGTGGTCGGGACAACGGTGAGCGCGGCCCGTTCATAGAGTTCGGTGAGTTGTCGGTCGTCGACACTGCCCGCGAAGGTGATCGCACTGTCCAGCCCGGCATCGGCGGCCGTGGCACGCAATTCGCCTTCGGCGGTACCGGTTCCGACGAGGACGAGTCGAGCGTCCGGATGTTCGGCGAGCACGCCCGGCCAGCAGCGCAGTAGCGTGTCGATGCCCATCCGGCGTTCGAGTCTGCGCACACACAGCACGGTTCGGTGGGTACCGGTCGGTATCGGTGCGGCTCGGAATCGGGTCAGATCTACACCGGGCGGGATGACCCGGATCCGGTCGGCCGGGACCCGATAGTCGTTGCTGAGTACTTCACGAAAGTGATTGGACAGCACCACGAATCGGTCCGCACCCGCATAGCGGATCCGCTCGAGCAGATACTTCGCCCGTGCACCGATTTCGCTCTGTCCGGTGAGGCGGCTCTCGGCTGCCCACGGTCCATGGAAGTGCACGACCAGCGGCACCCGCCCGCGTCGCCCGAAGGCCGCCGGGCCATACAGCGCGAAGTGCCGGTCGAGGATATCCGCGCGGCCCAGTTCGGCCCGCTCCAGAAACGCGGAGCGGGCCCGGGTGATGGTCGAACCGCCGGTTCGTCCCCACGACCGAGCGCCGGGCGGATCATCGGCACCGGTCGTGCCGAATGCCGACGCCGAAACCTGTACGCCCGGTTGCCGTGCGAGTGCGTGGAATAGTTCGGTGAAATAACGATTGAGTCCGCCCGGTGCTGCCGAGAACCATTCGGAACCCGTCATATGCACGCGCAATGCCCCGGTCGCTGCCGTCATCGCGGCCCCCTACTTCTGGCGATGATGGGACGAGCCCGCTATCTGAACTCGCTTCCCGCGCAACAGTCTAGGGGAGTTCGCTCGTTCCGGCGGGGGTGAGATCAACTGCCGACCAGGGCGAATGACCAGTCCGCTGTAGGTCAGCCCAGATCGAACAGATTGGGCTGACCGGCCTTATAACGAGCGGCATCCATTTGACGGAATGGTTCGAAAGCGGGAATCGAATCGCGAGTGAATAGTTGGGCGCGGGGGGCGGGGGAGCCGGATGCGTCCAGGAGTGCGTTCACGGCGGTGCGGCCCGCCTCGTTCGCGCCCTCCATGGTCGCCAGATCGAAGTTGGTCCGCACATAGTCGGCGGCCAGGAACAGGTTCGGGATCTGTGTGTGCGCGGTCGGTCGATCGGCCCACGAACCGATCGTATTCACAAGCAGCGGTTCGTCATTCGTATTCTGTCCGCCCGCCCAGTCGATGCCCGGATCGAGCATCCACTCGCGGACGATGCCGTCCTTCAGTTGGATTCGGCCGTCGTCGTTGAGCGCGGCGGTCATTTGCGCCCAGGTCTCCTGGTAGATCTCGTCGCGGGTGCATTCTTTCGCGGTCTTGCCGAACAGGATGCCCGGGGTATCCCAGTCGGCGATATCGATGGTGAGGCCGTCGACGATCGATCCGTCACCGTATTTCGCGGCGTAGTCGACGTTCCAGAAAGCGCGCTGGGTATAGGAGGTCAGCCGCCAGGGGGCGTCGAGGTAGATGTTGTATCCCTTACCGAGGTCCAGCTTTTCGGTGACGAACATCTGCATGCCGTTCATCCAGTCGACGGTCAGCGCGTCCATTCGGCCGAGCGCCGGATCCAATTGGCGGATTTCCGGTGACCACAGCCGACGGGCCCGATCTGTCGGCACCGCGCAGACATACCAATCCGCGTCGACCACCTCGGTGCCGCCATTCGGGCGCCGAACGCGCGCACCGCCGATGCGGCCGTCGGTCACCACGAATTCCTCGAGCGCGTGGCCGGGCCGGAATTGCACTCCCATGCCCTCCAACAGCGAAATCCACGGATCGAGCCAGGCCTCGTTGGTGGGTCCGTTGAGCACCTCGTAGACCTTCGGGCCGCCGGTCAGTTCCTGCAGCAGTGCGATGAAGAAGCCCTCCATCATGTTGCCCATGGTCCTGGTGCTGGCCACATATTCCTTGGCGGCCACCAGCGCTCGGGTCAGACCGGTGGCGGCGAGTGCCTGGAACTGTGCGGATCTGCCTGCCGCGCCGACATAATCCCACCAGCTGACATGTTCCCACTGGCCGAAGCGACGCTCCTCGCTCGAGGTCAGATAGGTGACGACCCGCCCTGCCATATACATGGCCTCCGGTAGCGGAACGAGATTGTTTTTCATGAACACCTCGACCAGGATGCGTTGCAGCCCTTCGGGTGTGAGCGCCTGTGCGGGATCGAAATAGAACCCGAACATGAGCGGGAAGCCGTCGGGCAGATTGCCCGCGCGCGGATAGCGCGGATCGCTCACCGAGAACGGAATCAGATTGTCGTACACCGACTTTCGGGTGTCTGGCAGCGGAATGCGGCGCATCGTGTCGTGCACGTGGTGGTAGAACGAGGTGAAACCCCGCGCGCCGTGTTCGCCGGGTAGCGGCGCGCGGCCGCCGACCCCGGTGCCCGGCAGCGGAATCGTGCGGGATTTGCCGCCGAGTTCCTTGCGATCGAAAACCGTTACCGCAAAACCGCGTTCGGCCAGTTCATGCGCCGCGGTCAGACCACCGATGCCCGCGCCGAGCACCGCGACGGTATTGCGTGCCGGGCCGTTTCGGCGTCGCGGCGTCGGCTGGGCCGTTGCGATTCCGGTCGACGTCGCCAATCCCGCGGTACCCGCCACCGCCGCCGCGCGGCGCAGCAGCGAGCGTCTGCTCATCTGGTTGTCCCGATGCTGAATTGTCACTGCAGACCCCTAAATCTGACTATATCGATCGTCATATTTATCAGATCGCGGTTCTGCGTGGGAGACAATGCGAAGATGACGATGCAGCGACGCCCGGTGCGGACCTATGGCGGTATCGGCGCGGAGGACCGAGTCGCGGCGCGGCGCGGCAAACTTCTGGAAGCCGGGCTGGAGCTGTTCGGCACGCGCGGATATTCGGCGACCGGCGTCAAGGACCTGTGTCGTGCGGCCGGATTGACCGACCGTTACTTCTACGAATCCTTCACCGGCACAAAAGAACTGTTCGCCGCGGTCTTCGACCATGTCATCGACGAGTTGTTCGCGGCCGTGGCCACGGCGGTCGAGGCGACCAAGCCGCGCGGGACGCGCAAGCTGCGGGCCGGGATCGGCACGTATCTCACCGCATTGGCCGAGGATCCGCGCAAACTGCGCATCGTTTTCGTCGAACCCACCGCGGCCGGTGCCGAATGTCGGATGCGCGAAGCGCTGTGGCGCTTCGCTCGATTGGTCGCGGCAACGGCCACCGAGGCGCGGCCGGATGTGCGGCCGCCCGCGGAGATCATCGATATCTTCGCGCTGTCGGTGGTCGGGATGCTGGAGCGGGTGATCGTGGAGAAGCAGGGCGGTCGGTTGGACGTGCCGATGGACCATCTCATCGACTATTGCGCGGCCTTCGCCGGTGCCTCCTTGCGTGCGGTCTATAGCGGCCAGATCGCCGAGCGGACAACGGATTAGCCAGCTGGCCCACATCGATCGAGTGGGGTAGATTTCACATCGAGTTCGTGCCGGGCGCGGACCGACCCGCGGGGGACCAGCGGGAGGGACTAGGACAGTGGGGACCAAGGGGTCTGTGGCTGAGCACATCGATATCGCCGAACGTGAGATCCGGGTGCTCGTCGAGAACGGCGAGTACTGGCTGCGCAATCGCGGCGATATCGCGATGATGGTGGTCACCGTCGAGCGGATCCGCGCGCATTGGCCGCGGGCGCGCATCGGTGTGTTGACCCACCAACCCGGCGTACTACAGGGGCTGATGCCGGAGGCCGAGCCGATCTGCGGGCCCGATTGGCGCTGGGGATCCGACGGCTGGCAAGGAGTGCTATCGCGCACCGCGGGCACGAAAGTGGTTGGCCCGGCGGCATTGTGGTGGCGGGCGACCACGGATGGACCGAAGGATCGGCTGCGCGCCATCCGCACCCGGGGTCGCGGCGAGTCCGATGATGCCGCGACGAATCCGGTAGCACCGGAACTCGAATTCCCGGTGGAGATTCCGGCGGCGGTCGAACAGGCCTCGCTGGTACTCGCGATCGGCGGCGGCTATATGACCGATGTCGACCGCTATCAGGCGCACCGCACCCTCAACCTGCTCGAATACGCCTCCGCACGCGGCATCCCGTCGGCGCTGATCGGTCAGGGCATGGGACCGATGCGTGACTCATATCTGGTCCGCCGAGCCGAGGAGGTGCTGCCGAAGGTCGATTTCGTCGCGCTGCGCGAAGGGCGGCGCGGCCCGGAGTTGCTCGGCAAATTCGGCGTCGAGTCGGGTCGGGTGCTGGTCACCGGTGACGATGCGGTCGAATTCGCCTATCGCAGTCGCGATGCCAGGATCGGCACCGAGATCGGCGTCTGTCTGCGTGTCGCGGATTATGCGCAGGTCAGCCTCGAAGCCCAGGGGATCGTCGGGCAGGTGGTGCGCACTCGCGCCGCGGAGTTGGATGCCGGGCTGGTGCCGCTGATCATCTCCGAATACGCCTCCGAGGACCGGCTTTCGACGTTGCCGCTGCTGGCTGGGGCGGACAAGGCGCTGCCACCGGTCGGTCGCGGTGGCACCCCGGCGGATGTGGCCCGGCAGGTCGGGCGGTGTCGCGTATTGGTGACCAGTGCCTATCATCTGGCGGTCTTCGCGTTGTCCCAGGGGATTCCGGCGGTCGGTATCACCGCCTCGGAGTATTACGACGACAAATTCCATGGGCTGGCGCAGATGTTCGGGACCGGACTGCGCGTGGTGCATCTGAACGATCCCGAACTGGAACAGGAATTGACCATGGCGCTGGATGAGCTGTGGGACGATGCACCTGCGCTCCGGGATCCTCTGCAACAGCGGGCCGTCGAACAGATCGATGCGGGCCGGAGTGGTTTGGCGCGAGTATTCGGATTGGTGGAAAACGGACCGGTTCGGCCGGTCCCACGATCAGGGGGATAGCTGTGGTGACGACGCTGTCGGTCTGCGTTCCGGCCTACAACTCCGGCCGGACGCTAGCCACAACCCTGCGATCGATCCTCGATCAGGATGCGGAATTCGAACTGGTCGTCCTGGACAATGCGAGTACCGATGATACGTCGGAGGTCGCGAAATCGTTCGACGATCCACGAATCCGGTTGCTGCGCAACGACACCGTGCTGACCATCGGCGACAACTGGGACAAGGTGATCCGAGCCTGCGCCGGGAAACTCGTCAAGGTCGTCTGCGCCGACGATGTACTGCGTCCCGGTGCGATCACCACCCAACTCGAGGTGATGACCGATCCGTCGATCGCCATCTCCTCCAGCCGTTTCGAGGTGATCGATGAGGCGGGGGAGGTGCTGGAGACCGAACTCGGATTGGCCGGGCTGCTCGGCAGACAGACCCCGCGTGCCTTGGCGCGCACCATCGTGCGCCGCGGCCCCGCCGACTTCGGACCGACAGCGGCGGCCATGTTCTACCGCGAGCACTACGACCGCGTCGGCGGTTTGCGCGGTGACCTGGTCTTTCCCATGGACGTCGACCTGTTCGCGCGGGTCTCGTCCTTCGGCGCCTTCTTCGGCATGACCGAAATCCTGGCTGCCTGGCGCAATTCGTCGTTCAACCTGTGCAGTCAGACCTCCACCGTCAGCAAACTGACCGATATGTATCGCTTCCATCACCGCATCGCTAACGATTACCCGAATCTGGTCCACCGTGGCGATGTGCTCGCCGGGGATGCCCGCTTGGCCAAGGCCGCATTGCACCGCCTGCGCGTGCGTACCGTAGCCACCGTCCGCAACCGCCCGGATTTGCTGGTCTGACACATGAACTGGCAGTTTCACCGGACTGCCGATGTGGTGAATCCCGATTCGGCAAACTAAAGAGACTGTTAACTAATCCGTTGCGGGCGCGCGCCCTGCGGCGAGTCGAAGTAGACAGGTTGCTGGGGACTCGCGGCAGGAAGCGTTGGTGTGGATGGTTATTGATCATGTGTCGCGGGGCGCGTTGCTATCCAGCACACTTCCGGACGAGCGCGGGCGGTTCGGTGAGTTCGGCGGCAGGTACGTTCCCGAAGGTCTGATGGCCGCGCTGTTGGAATTGGAACAGACGTATGCGCTGGCGCGGGCCGACGCCGGATTCCGCGACGAACTCCGCGAATTGCTGCGCACCCGGGTCGGCCGTCCCACACTGTTGCATCAGGTGCCGCGTTTCGCGGAGTTGCTCGCGGTGCCGGGCGTGCGGGTCTATCTGAAACGCGAAGATATGACCCATACCGGGGCGCACAAAATCAATAACGCACTGGGTCAGGGATTGCTGGCCAAGCGGATGGGCAAGACCCGGATCATCGCCGAGACCGGCGCCGGTCAGCACGGAGTCGCGGTGGCGACCGTCTGCGCGATGCTCGGCATGACGTGTGTCATCTATATGGGCGCACACGATATGCATCGCCAGGCCTCCAATGTCATGCGGATGACGTTGCTCGGCGCGGAGGTACGTCCGGTGGAGACCGGTAGCCGCAGACTCAAGGAGGCCATCAGCGAATCGGTGCGCGATTGGGTGTCGAACCTCGACACCACGCACTACCTGTTCGGCACCTCGGCCGGGCCCGCACCGTATCCGATGATCGTGCGCGATCTGCAAACCGTCATCGGCCGCGAGACCCGGCTGCAGATCTTGAAATCCGAAGGCCGACTACCGGATTACCTCGTGGCGTGTGTCGGTGGCGGCAGCAATGCCATCGGCCTGTTCCACCCCTTCGTCGATGAACCGGACGTTCGGTTGATCGGTGTCGAGGCCGCGGGCCTCGGTGTCGAAACCGGGGTTCACGCCGCCACCCTCAGCGCGGGCAGTCCCGGCGAAATGGACGGCGCCTACAGCTATCTGCTGCAGGACGACGACGGACAGGTCACGCCGACTCACAGCATCGCCGCGGGCCTCGACTATCCGGGCGTCGGCCCGGAACTCAGCTACCTCAAGGACATCGGTCGCGTCACCTACCGTACCGCCACCGACGCCGTGGCTCTGCGCGGTCTACACGCGCTGACGCGCACCGAAGGCATCATTCCCGCCCTCGAATCCGCCCACGCCGTCGGGTATGTCCTCGAACTGGCCGAACGCGGTGACCTACCCGCCGACTCGATCGTGGTACTGGGCCTCTCCGGGCGCGGCGATAAGGATCTCGCCATCGCGGCGGAGCGACTGCCGGGATAACCTATTCGCCCGACGGATGCCAGGATGGCCGAATGACAAACGGGGCGAATCGAATTGCCGAGCACACCGTCGAGCTGATGATGGACTACGGTCAGTTCTGCATAGACGGCGGTCTCGGCGATCCGGATACCGAACCCGACCTGCTCGATCGGGCATTGGCGCAGCGGCCGTGCGCGGGCGACGGTACCGCACTGCTCGTGCTGAGCCCGCATCAGAACAATTTCGAGATGTCGATCGCGGTGCAGGTGTGGGATGGCAGGCCGCCGAACGATCGCGACGACTGGCAGCAGGTGTGCGAAGGTCGACTGCGGGTGGATTCCGGTGGTGCACTGAGCATTTCGTCGATCGATATGTGGGCAGACCCGTGTCCGATACCGTCCGGCGACTATCTGATCGAAGTCAGCGGTCGCGGATTCGTGAACTACGGATGGCCGGGGACCACGACGCCGGGTGATATCTGGCGGATTCGGTTGTGGCCCGACGATGGTGGCGATCTGCTGCCGCACCGACAGTGGGATATGCCGGGATACGGCATCCCGGAAAACGTGCCGATACCCGAGCGGATCGCGGCGGAGGAATCCACGGAGCCGCAGTGGATTGTCGTCATGGACTCCACCGGTGCCCGACGCGTCGAGGTCGCTGACCTCGAGGCGGAGGCCGCGGCGGCCCAGCGCGTGGCATGGGGCGGCGATCCGATACCGGAATTGCGCGAATACTTTTCGGCGGAGGAGCTGGCTCGCTTCGACCGTCCGCTCGCCGAGTCGATCGCCGCCATGGATGAGCCGAGCTTGCGACGGCTGGCTCGACGGTGCGCGGTCAAGGCGTGCGAGTTGGCCGGTATCGCCGAAAAACCCTGGGTGGCAGAGGCGTTGACCGCATTGGGCGATGGGAAACCGCTACCCGCACCGTTCGATGACATGCCGTCCGCCTTCGAGCGTCTGGACGAGGAGGAGTTCGGACCCGTCGAGAACAATTCGCGGCAACTCGTCGCAACGATCGTCGAGTCGACGCGTTCGCAGGCGAATCCCTTCGATAACGGTCCCGTGCATCGCCCCTACTTCGCATTGAGCGCCATCGAGCACGCGACGAAACCGGACGCTTTGGCCGCAGCGATAGCCGCACTGCATACCGCCGCACTCACCTTCGGTGCCGACGCCCCGGTGCTATTCGCCGAGATCGGCAGCGAGTTCCGCCGAGCGGGCTGACCGAAGCAGGGCCAACTCCTCCGCGAGGATCTTCACTGTGTCGCGAATCTGGTCCTCGGTATGGCATGCGGTGACGAAGAAGCGCAGGCGGGCAAGGTTTTCCGGGACTGCCGGATACAGAATCGGGTTGACGTTGATGCCGCGGCGCAGCAGCGCGTTCGACAGTGTCAGCGTCTGCATCGAGTCGCCGATGATGCACGGGATGATCGGTGTGTCCGCGCTGTCACCGGTGTCGATACCGGCATCGCGAGCCAGGTGCAGGAACAGTTGTGCCTTGTGCCGCAGGCGATCCAGCGGTGTGCGGTCGGCGCGCAGCTGACGGATCGCCGCCGCCGATGCGGCCGCGTTCATCGGGGTCATGCCGACGCTGTAGACGAATCCGGGTGTGGTGTATTTGAGGAAGCGGATCAGCTCGGCGCTGCCCGCCACGTAACCACCGCAGCCGGCCAGCGCCTTGGACATGGTGCCCGACCACAATTCGACATCGCCGCGATCGACGCCGAAGTATTCGCCGATCCCGCCGCCGTGTTCGCCGAGCACACCGATGCTGTGCGCCTCGTCGATCATCAACAGCGCCTGGTGCTTCCGCTTGACCTCGATGATCGCGGGCAGATCGGGAATATCGCCGTCCTGGCTGTATACGCCCTCGATCAGGATCAGCACACGGCGATACTGGTGCCGGATTTCGGTGAGCAGCTGGTCGAGTGCCGCATGGTCGTTGTGCGGGAACGGCCGCCGCGTCGCACCGGAGAGTTTGCAGCCCTGCAGGATGCTGTCGTGCGCGAGGCTGTCGTGGATCACCAGATCCTCCGGCCCGACAATGTGCCCGATGATCGTGACGT
The DNA here is from genome assembly GCF_050942345.1 of Nocardia pseudovaccinii. Lineage (NCBI taxonomy): Bacteria > Bacillati > Actinomycetota > Actinomycetes > Mycobacteriales > Nocardiaceae > Nocardia > Nocardia pseudovaccinii. Next base: position 5,741,058 of record NZ_CP192074.1, on the reverse strand, counting down.
TCGTCGAATGGCCGCCGACGAGTGCGATCGCATCCTCGGTGCCGAGCAGTCCGGCGAGTTCGGCCTCCAGTTCGCGGTGCACCGGCTTCTCGCCGGAGAGCACGCGGCTGGCCGAACACGAACTGCCGTAGCGCGCGACCGAATCCTGAACTGCCGTCACAACCGCCGGATGACCGGACAGGCCCAGGTAGTTGTAGCTGGAGAAGTTGAGCACCGGCGCGCCGTCGATCACCGATGTGTCCCGGGTGACGCCGTCGTTGATCAGGAAGTACGGATTCGACAGCCCGAGCGCCTCACCGCCGGAGAGCCGATCGGCGATCGCCCGCACCTCGGCGAAGTCGGAGATCCGATACTCCGGCGCGACGGTCACGCGCTCGGGTTCCGGCGCGGCGGGCGCGGGCGCACCGGTGACCTGATCCGCGACATAACCGATGACATCACCCAGGGTCGTCGTCGCCGTGAACCAGCTCGGATCGATGGTCAGTCCGGGAAGTTTGCGGACGAGTCCGCCGAACAGGTCGGTGAGCATGATCGAATCGAGTCCGAGGCCGTCGGTAATCGTCCGGTCGTCCCGCAACAGGTCGGCGGGGAAGCCGCTGACCCGGGCCACCTCCGCGCGCACGATGCCGGCGATCGCCTCCGGGCTGACCGACGACCGCTCGGTGTCCGGCTGCGGTGTCCGGATGTCGGTGGATCCCGTCGCGACACTGGCCAATACGGCGGCCTGCTCGCGGAAGAGTGCGATCAATTGATCCATAGTGGTTGTTGCCTCAGGTGTTGTGGAAGTCGTTGTGTGGGTGGGGGGTTCGACCCAGAATCGGTGTTCGGTCGAGAACTCGTAGGTCGGCAGGCGGCGACGGACTCGTTGCGCCGATGCGTAGAGTCGATCCCAATCGGGGGCGAACCCGTCGCGGTACAGCGCGGCAAGGGTCTGCGCGAATTCGGCGCCGGTCGCACCCGGTCCGGGGCTGGGCGCGAGGCAGCGCGCCGCCAGCTCGGGCCGAATCCGGCCGACCAGCGCCGCCAGCACCTTTCGCGGGCCGACCTCGATGATATGGCTGGGCTCGGTGCCTAGTGCCGCCGCCACGGTGTCGGCGAATCTGACGGTGGCACAGACGTGTTCGGTCCAGTAAGCGGCGTCCATGAGCTCGGAAGCATCGAGCAGGCGGCCGCGCACGGTCGAATAGACGGGGATATTCGGTGCACGATAGACGCAGTCCCGGGCGATGGCCTCGAACTCCGCCAGCATCGGCTCCATCAGCGGGCTGTGGAACGCATGGGAAACATTGAGCGCCTTCGTGATCACCGCACGTGCGTCGAGTGCCGCGCGGATCCGCTCGATTGCCACGGCCGGACCCGAGAGCACGAGATCTGCCGCACCATTGACGGCGGCGACCGCAACCAAGGGTTCCTCGGCGAGGAGATCGGCCACTCCGTCCTCGGCCGCGCGTACCGCGAGCATCGCGCCGTCCGTGGGCAACTGCTGCATCAGCCGTCCGCGCGCGACCACGAGCCGACACGCGTCGTCGAGGTCGAAAACTCCCGCGACGGCCGCGGCCGCGAATTCGCCGATGCTGTGCCCGATGAGCCACGCGGGCCGCACGCCCGCGTCGGCGAGTGTCCGAGCGAGTGCGTATTCCATCGCGAAGATGGCGGGTTGTGCGAGGTCGGTGCGGTCGATATCGGTGTTCTCATCGAGCAGCAGGTCGCGCACCGAGCGACCAAGGTGGTCGATCATGCAATCGTCGACCGCCCACAGGGCGTGCTGGAACGACGGGTTCGCCGCGTCCAATGCCCGTGCCATACCGGCGAATTGCGAGCCCTGACCGGTGAACATCCAACCGGTGCCGACGGCTTGTGCCACACCGATTTCGGGTTCGCCCCGCAGGCGTGCGATGGCGTCGCCACGATCGGTCGTGACAATCGCCATTCGAGTGCGCCCGGAAGATTTGATCTGGTTACTGGTCCAGCACAGTTGCGCGAACCAATCCTCCGGTACCGTCGCCAGTGCGTCGGCGAGTCGAAGTGCGTTGCGCCGCAGTCCTTCCTGATCATTCGACGACAGCGTGAGCACGCCACCACCGGCCGCCGTCGGAGCGTGCTTCGCGGGTGCGCTCGCCAGCACGATGTGCGCATTCGTGCCGCCGATCCCGAAGCTGCTGACCCCGGCGAGCGCCGGTCGGTGCAGCGGCATCGGTTCCGCGACCAGGCGCAGACCATGGTGACTCATCCGCAGCCGAGGGTTTTCCTGTTCGGCGAATCTCGTCGGCGCGACCACACCGTGGTGCAGACCGAGCGCGACCTTGATCAGTCCGGCGACGCCCGCAGCGCCCTCGGTATGGCCGAGATTGCCCTTGATGGAACCGATGCCGCAAGGTTCGGCCCGGTTCGCCCCGTGCAGTGCGCCGAGCGCCTTGACCTCGATCATGTCGCCGAGAATCGTTCCGGTGCCGTGTGCTTCGATGAAGTCCACGTCCTCGGGCTGGACCTCGGCTCGCTGATACGCCTCGGTGATCACCTGCTGTTGTGCCCATCGGTTCGGCGCGGTGATGCCGTTGCTGCGGCCGTCGGAGTTGACCGCACTGCCTTTGATCACCGCGTAGACCGGCAGCCCCTCGGCCACCGCATCGGCCAGACGCCGCAGCACGAGCACGGCGACGCCCTCACCGCGCACGATCCCATCGGCGTTGCCGCTGAAAGGCTTACAGCGGGCATCGGGTGCGGACAGGCCCGCCTGGGTGTAGAACACGCCGACGGCCGGGGTGAGAACAAGGTTCACGCCACCGGCGACCGCCTGATCGCATTCGCCGGAAGCCAGTGCACCACAGGCGAGATGGATCGCGACCAGCGATGACGAACAGGCGGTATCGACCGCGATACTCGGACCGCGGAGATCGAGTTGATAGGACAGCCGGTTCGCGGTCATGAAATACCCGTTGCCCGAACCGTGCTGCGGCGTGATCGCGGAGTAATCGCTCATTTGCAGGTTCGCCCACTCGTTGGCCATCACGCCGACGAAAACCCCTGTGCGCGAACCGGACTGGGACCGCGGATCGAGTGTGGCGTCCTCGAAGGCGCGCCAGGTGGTCTGCAGCAGGAGGCGCTGTTGCGGATCCATCGCCTCGGCCTCGCGCGGCGCGATACCGAAGAATTCGTGGTCGAATGCGTCCGCGTCTTCGATGAATCCGCCGCTGCGGGTGTTGATGGTGCCGGGTGCACCGGCGGGGTCGTGGAAGTCGTCGGCATGCCAGCGGTTCGCGGGCACCTCTGAGATGGCCTCGCGTCCGTCGAGCAGCATCTGCCACAGCGCATGGGGATCCGGTGCCTGCGGAAATCGGCAATCCAGGCCGACGATGGCGATATCCGTCATGCGACTTCGGCGAGTTCGATGGTCAGGAATTCGGCGATATCGGTGATGGTGGGGTAGTCGAAAACCATGGTCGGGTCGAGATCGAGCTCCCAGCGGTCCTCGATCTCGCCGCACAGACTCACCGCGGAAACGGAGTCGAGGCCGAGTTCGGCGAGCGGGACCGCCGGATCCACCTGGTGCGGGGCGCGGTTGGTGTAGTCGGCGATGCGCGTCACGAGCCAGCCCTCGATCGTGGTCGAGCGGGCAAAGGTGTTGGTGGTGAACAAGTTCGACTCCTTATTCAGACGGTCAGTGCTCGGTTGAGTGCCGGTTCGAGATCCTCGTGCAGTACGCCCTCGATGCGGTGCTGGAGGAAGGCATCGCGCATCGAGCCGCGCTGTACCTTGCCGCTGGTGGTGCGATGTACCGCTCGGCGCTCTACCAGAACGACATTCGGCGCGGGCACATCGAAACTGCGGGCCACGGCGACCTTGATCGAGGAGGTCAGCTCGGCCAGCGTCGAGCCACCGAGCCGTGCGGGCTGCACGCCCTGCACCACGACCATTCGCTCCCGTCCGCCCGCGTCCACGGCGACGGCTACACCGGTACTGTCGGCGAGCGCGGGATGCAGCTCTCGCACCACTTCTTCGACATCCTGGGGATAGACATTGCGGCCGTTGATGATCAGCAGGTCCTTGCGGCGACCCGTGACGAACAACTCGTTATCGCGCAGCAAACCGAGGTCACCGGTGCGCAGGAATGGTCCCTCGGTGCCGATATGGGCGTCGAAGGTGTCCACGGTTTCGGCGGGACGGTTCCAATAGCCTGCGGCGACACTGTCACCACGGATCCAGATTTCACCGACCGTGTTGTCCGGCAACTGCTCTCGCGTGTCCGGGTCGACGATGCGGATATCGAGACCGCGGGCGGGCGAACCGCAGCCGACGAGCCGTGCGCCGTTTTCGGAGTCCAAGTAGACCGGTGCCCTGTCGACCACTCCGGCGCTGGCCAGCAACGTCACTTCGGCAAGGCCGTACGCGGGCAGCAATGCCGTGGGCCGCAGACCGGCTGGCGCGAACCGCTCGACCATCGCCGTCATGGTCCGTTCACGGATCGGCTCCGCCCCGCACAAGGCTATCTTCAGGGTGCTGAGATCGAGGTTTGCCAATTGCTCGTCGGTCACCCGCCGGACGATCAGTTCGTATGCGAAATTCGGTGCGGCAGTGGCCTTTGCGCGATATTTGTCGATGGTCTGCAGCCATCGGACCGGACGCTTGAGGAACGTCGTCGGCGCCATGAATACGAGATTCCCGCCGCCGTAGAGCACCGCGAGCAGCATGCCGATCAGCCCCATATCGTGGAACTGGGGGATCCAGCAGACGGCGGTCGTCGAATCATCCAGTCCGATCGCGATAATGGCGGCCTCGTTGTGCATGAGGTTGCCGTGCGTCACGATGACACCTTTCGGTGTGCCCGTCGAACCCGATGTGTATTGCAGGAAGGCGATCGTTCCGGAATCGATCTCGGGCATCCGCCAGGCGTCCGGGTCGCCGAGTGGATCGTCGGTGGCGACGACGGTCGCGGCGGTGGCCGCCGCGACCAGCGGTCGCACATCGGCGCTGGTGAGCACCAGCTGGGCACCGGAGTCCGCGATTATGCCGCGAACCCGCTGCGCGCTGCTCTCGTAGTGCGGCAGCGGTGCGGGCACGGCCACGACACCGGCGTACAAACAACCGAGAAACGCCCGCAGAAAGGCCATGCCGTCCTGATAGAGCAGCAGGACCGGATGCGCGGCTTCCGGCCGGGTCGTCAACCAAGCGGCCACGGCCCTGGCATCGCGATCGAGTTCGCGGTAGGTGGCGATCTCCTCGACGAGCTCGCGTCCGACCTCACGCAGATAGGTATACGATCTCGTATCCCCGTATTCGCATACCTGCTGACGGACGTGGTGAACGTAGCTCGGCTGCATTGAGGGGATTCCTCCGGGAGATCGGGAACGGGACCACGGATAACTTTCCGGTGTCCGCGCCCCGTGGGACAGAGACCTCAGGGATCGCCCAGCAAACCCGAGGGTGGGCAATTCTCACCCCAGGGTGCCCGCTCAGCAGTGTGGACTCAGATGACCGGACGCCACACTGCTGAGCACTGCGGACTCAGATGGTCCAGAGCCTGCCGTAGGTGTACACCGCATCACCGTTGGCGCTGATCACCCGCACGAACGGGCGAATGGTCGTCTGACCGAGCACGCCGGTGACGGTGCCGTGGAAGCCGGACATCCGGATGAAGCCCTCCGCGCCGGAGACGTCGCCGCCCGTGCATTCGAAGGTTTGGATGCCGGGCCCGAAACCCACCTCGAGCTCGACGCCTGCGCGTGGGATGAGTCCGTTGAGCTTGAGCACCGAGCCGTCGGCGCCACCGAGATCGAGACCGAGGTCCGGCGTGTACCACTGGAACCGGATCCGGCCGTTTACCGTGGCCGGATATCCGACCTGATATCCGACCGTGATGTGGCCCGACCAGTCCTGGGCGTTCGGTCCGGAGATGCGGTAGGAGGCCTCCCCGTTGTGGAACCACTCGCGGGTCAGCGGATTGCCGTCCAGCGGTGGAACGAAATCGATCCGGGTATCGGATTGAATCGCCTCGACCGTCCGATCCTGCCGATCGACGATCTGACTGGTGCTATCGATCGCCGCGGATGCGGCGCAGGTGGTAAAGGCCAGACCCGAAGCCGTAACCGAGGCCAGTATGAACGCGCGCAGGCTCCGGCTACGGAGTGTGTTCTCCCTCATCAGTATTTCCCCTCAGGTTCCCCGATAACAGATGTCTCTACAGCAAAACGCGCAACGCCGACGCCGATCCCGCTACGACGCAGCGAACTCACGGCATATGTTCACCGCCCTTCCGAGGGGCCGGCCGGGTCGTCGACGACCCAGCGGCCGTCGAGTTCGGGAAACCTGGCACGGACCTCCGCGAGCAGATCGCGCAATGTCAGCAGCACGAAATCCGGTCGGGCGGAGACGAGTTCGGCAGGGGAGATGATCGGGATGTCGGTGCCCGGCATCCGGCGGCCCTGTTTGGCTGGTGCGGCATCGGCGACCGCGGCGATCAGTCCGCGGTGCACTCCGGCAATGCTGAAGAGCGCGACCGCGCGCGACGCCGCCCCATAGGCGTACACCCGTCTGCGGCGCGCCGTCATCGCCTCGAGCCAGCGGCGCAGGAGTCGGGCATGCTCGTCGGTTGTGCGCTGAAGGCCCTGTAGCGCAACGAGATCGGTGTATTCGGCTTCGGCGGCGCGAATCGCGCGCACGGAACCGTCCGGTTCGACCGTGCCGTGCACCGCGCCGATCAGGACGGTGCCGCCGTACAGATCGAATTCCCACGCCGTCGCCACACTCATCCCGGCGGCCTCGAGCAATCGGTGCAGTGCGCCGAGCGAGTAGTACGCGAAATGCCCGTGCCGCAATGCATTCCACTGACCACCGGCGACTATGGTGGCCAGCGAGTGGTACTGGAGCAGCAGCAGACCCGTCGGTGCGGTCGCCGCGGCCCGCTGCGCGAAGGCGGCCCGCTGATCCGGCTCGTGCATGATGCCGAAGCAGTCGAGCACAACATCGGCGACCTCGTCGGCGGATTCGAACCCGCGCCCCGCGAGCAATGGCAGCCAGGTACCGCCGTGCGGACTGCCGAATTCGCGTACGGTCCGCCCGCGCAACAGACCGGCGCGTGCCACCCGTGCCACTGCGTCGGCGGCCTGATCGCGCAGCGCTTGCGGCTCGATACCGCGCGGCTCCGCGGTGCGGGTGTCGTCATCGGCCAATTGCGCCAGCCCGCAGGCACCGCAGACATCCATGCGCAGCGGATGCGCGATCTCGGTGGTTTCGATCGCACTGCCCGCGAGCGGAAAGTGGTCGGCGGCAGGAACTTTGCCGAGATCGAGCACCGGGGTGAGTTCGGAACTCGAGCAGCCGCGGCAACCGCGACCCGGGACCGCGCCGTTCATGACACGATGGCCTGGTGCGCATCGAACACACCGATCTCGCCGATGTCCTGGTGCTGGTGCCCGAACCCTTCCAGGACGACCGCGGCCTGTTCACCCGCACCTTCGACGCCACCGAGTTCGACGCCCACCTCGGCGCACCCGGTACGGCGGCCGCATTCGTGCAGGATTCGCAATCCCGTTCGGCACGCGGAGTCATCCGGGGCATGCACGGACGATCCAGGCGCGGTGAGGCGAAGCTGGTGCGCTGCGCGCACGGCGCGGTGTACGACGTGCTGGTCGATATCCGGCCGGATTCGCCGAGTTTCGGGCGGCAGCAGGCATTTCGACTCGACGACACCGAATTCCGGCAACTCTACGTGCCGCCGGGCTTCCTGCACGGCTTCCAGGCGCTCACCGCGTCCGCCGATGTCTGCTACCGGATCGACCGGCCACACGATCCGACCGAGGACATCGGCGTCGCCTACGACGATCCGGAACTGGCCATCGCCTGGCCGCTGCCGGTCACCGTGGTCTCGGCCCGTGACCGAGCCGCCGGTAGTTGGTGCCAGTTGCTCACGACTCTGCCTCGCTGACGCTCGGCTCCGTCGTGCGCAGCATGCGCGCTGTGCCCATGGTTCGCTCGCTGACGCTCGCTCACGAAACTTGCCGAGCCGCGGTGATCCGGCGCATCGATGCGTCCAGCACCCCGGTATCCCGCAATCTCTCCAGATGTGGCAACCGGGTGAACCGGCGGAAGAAATCGTCACTGGTCAGTCCCCTGGCGGTGTATTCGCGATACAGCTGCTCGGCCCCGGCGGCCACCGTCCAGGTGGCGCGGTAGCCGAGAACCGAACGGGCGGCGGAGAAGTCGACGCGGTAGGACCTCGGGTCCGCGCCACTCGCTCCGGTGATGGACAGCCGGGCGCCCGGCACCGCGTTCACCACGGCCTCGGCGATTTCGGCCACCGTGAGGTTGTTCGCCTCGGTGCCGATATTGAATGCCCGGCAGTCGATCGCCGCGCGCGGCGCGGTCAGGCAGGTAGCGAAGGCCTTGGCGATATCGTCGGCATGCACCAGCGGCCGCCACGGTGTCCCGTCCGAGAGCACCTTGACCTCGCCGGTGAGCACCGCGTACCCGACCAGATTGTTGAGCACGATATCCGCGCGCAGGCGCGGCGAGAAGCCGAATGCGGTTGCATTGCGCAGGAATACCGGCGTGAAGCCGGCATCCGCCAGTGCGGCGACATCGTCCTCGACTCGCACCTTGCTCTCGGCATAGGGCGTGATCGGACGCAGCGGTGCGTCCTCGGTGACCAGATCCTCGCCCGCCGCGCCGTACACCGAACAGGTTGATGCGTATAGAAACCGCCGCACCCCAGCCTCTTTCGCGAGCCGGGCCAGCCGCACCGACGCGTGATGATTGATCGCGTAGGTGATTTCGGGATCGAGTGCGCCGAGCGGATCGTTGGACAACGCCGCGAGATGGATCACCGCATCGAATCCGGTGAGCTGATCGATGGTCACATCGCGCAGGTCGACCGCGAGACCGGGCGGATCGCCGGGCAGGCGGCCGAGGACGCAATCGGCGAAGAATCCGGCATCGAGCCCGACCACCTCGTGGCCCGCGGCGCGCAGCACCGGCGCCATGATCGTGCCGAGATAACCCTGATGTCCGGTCAGCAGTACACGCATGCCCGTGTCTTCGGCAGTCAATTGAGCTCCAGTAGTCATGACAGACCCAAATCGACGACGACCTTGTCGACAACGAATGCTTCGGCATGCCGATTCCGGCATTGCACCCCGCGCAGCCGGGACAGACCGGTGAACGACTGATCATCGAACCAGTCCCGCCCCGCTTGAGAAGGGTAGTGCTTCTGCAGCAGCCGCGCCTTTTCGTCGGCGAATTCCGTTGATATCGGCACGAATACGGTCGGGGTCGGCGTATCGGTCTCCCACTTCAGAATTTCGTAGCCGAGCACCAGATGGTCCCGGAATTCAGTGGGTACCAGTTCGGCGAGGAGCCGATGGTCCTGATGCGCGTCGCCGCGCTGCGGTGCGAAGACCAGATCAGGTTCGGCGCTCGCGCGGAAGGTGGCCAGCGCCTGCTTGATCCGGTCCCAGTGCGCGGGTGCTCGGCCGTCGGGCAGGTCGAGCACCGTCACGCGCAGATCCGCGTTCGGGCAGAACGCGGCCAGCGCGGCCCGCTCCTCGTCCTCGCGCACCGTGCCCGCACCGGTGAGCACCAGTGCGCGCACCCGCAGCCCGGAGTGCTTGTGCGCCAACGTGAGCAGCGTCGCGCCCATCCCGATAGCGATGTCATCGCAGTGCGCGCCGAGCACCGCGATCTCGGTCAGTGACCCGGTGGTCAGCGCGATCATGCGAACTGTTTCTCCCAGACCATCCACGGGCGGATGCCGGATCGGTATGCCGCGTCGAGTTCGGCGCGTTCCTTGAAGGTGTCGGCGGGCTTCCAGAAGCCCAGATGCTGATAGCCGTAGAGCCGGCCCTGTCCGGCCAGCCTGCCGCAGGCGTCGGCCACCAGATCACCGCCGGGCGGCAGCAGATCCAGTACCTCGTGGCCGAGTACGAAGTATCCGCCGTTCTCCCACAGCGGCATCGACGAAACCGGCCTGATCTCCTTGACCTCGCCGTTGGGCTTGATATCGACGCAGTGGAACGACTGCTGCGGCGGCACCACCATCATCGAGGCCGCCGCGCCGGAGGCGTCGAAGCGCTCGATCATCTCGTCGAGCGGTGCGTCGGTGAGCACGTCGGCGTAGTTGGCCAGGAAGGTCTGCTCACCCTCGAGATATGGGCGCACCCGGCGCAGCCGCTCGCCGATGGCCGAGTCGAGACCGGTGTCGACGAAGGTGATCGACCAGTCGCTGATATCGGTGCGCAGCAACTCCACCGAACCGTCGCGGATGACGAAGTCGTTGGAGACCGACTCCTGGTAGGTGAGGAAGAAGTTCTTGATGTGCTCGGCCCCGTAGCCGAGGCACAGAATGAAATCCTTGTGGCCGAAGTGCGCGTAATAGCGCATCACATGCCACAGCAGCGGCCGTGGACCGACCAGTTGCATCGGCTTGGGCAGCATGTCGGAGCCGTCGCGCATCCGCATCCCGTACCCGCCGCAGAACAGCACAACCTTCATCGCGCGTGCCTTCCCCTCGATTCAGCATTCTTCGTTTCCCCGAGCACGGCGCTGTGCAAAGTCGGTAGTGGATAGACCAGTTCGCCGCCCCACTCGGCGATATGGCTCAGTTGTGCGGTGATCTCGGCCTCGAGATTCCACGGCAGTACCAGCACCACATCGGGTCGATCGAGATCGATGCGTGCGGTCGGGTATATCGGGATCCGGGTGCCCGGGGTGAATCGCCAGTGCTTATAGGGATTTCGGTCGACCGTGTAGCTCAGCAGGTCGGGTCGGATCCCGCAATAGTTGAGCAGAGTGTTGCCCTTGCCGGGCGCGCCGTAGCCGACCACCCGCCTGCCCTGTGCACGCGCGTCGAGCAGGAACCGCAGCAGCTCCTGACGGACCTGCCGCGCGCTGGTCTCCAGGTGCCGGTAGCCCTCGGGCCGGTGCAGGCCCGCGGTCTGCTCACGGTGCAGCACCTCGCGCACCCGGCTGCTCGGTGCGTCCGCAACCGCCTCCGGCCGCGCCCACAGCCGGATCGAACCACCGTGGGTGGCGAGCAGTTCGACATCCACCACGGCCAATCCGGCAGTGGCCAGGGCGCGCTGGGCCGAGAGCACCGTGTAGTACTGGAAATGTTCGTGATAGATGGTGTCGAACTGGCCGAGCTCCATCAGATTCAGCGCGTGATGCACCTCGATCGAGAGCCAGCCGTCATCGGCGAGCAGTTCGCGCAGTGCGCGGGTGAATCCGCGCAGGTCGGGCACGTGAGCGTAGACGTTGTTGGCGACGACCAGGTCCGCGGGCCCGTGCTTGGCGCGGATCCGCTTGGCGAATTCCTCGTCGAGGAAGGCGGTTTCGGTCGGCACGCCGAGTTTGCGCGCGGCCGCACCGACATTCACCGAGGGTTCGATGCCCAGGCACGGGATGCCCGCGGCGACCACATGCCGCAGCAGGTACCCGTCGTTGCTGGCGGCCTCGACCACGAATGAATCGGTCGCGAGGTCAAGCTTTTCGACAGCTTCGGAAACGAAGACTTCGGCATGCCGTACCCAACTATCGGAATACGAGGCGAAATACGCGTATTCGGTAAAGGTTTCCTCCGGCGTGATCAATGCGGGGATCTGCAACAGTAGGCAGTCCTCGCAGATACGCAGATGTAGGGGATAGGTCGGCTCGGGAAGGTCGAGTTCGTCCACCGCGAGAAATTTCTCGCACGGCGGTGTGGCGCCGAGGTCGAGCACACTCGACAAACGCTCGGAATCACAAAGTCGACAACGCATCCTGGCCCCCTGCCTCCTGCCGCGTGGATCGGCCCCGGCGAATTACCGGCATGCCCATGACGTCGGCGCGATCAAGTGAGACGTTACAGCGAATCGCTTGCATATGGCTCGTGAAATCGATTGTGCGGTAGCGGGTTTCGGACGATATTCGAAGTGCTCCGACCAGTGGCATCTGGTGGGCAAACAGCTCTCTTGGTGGCGGAGCCCCCATCGTCACTTCCATCTGGTGTGGGCGCGGGTGCGCCACCTGCCGACTTTTCCGGGCGACGCATTTGTGTCAAGGTTCGAAAAAACCGACCGTCCGAATGTTGGCTACTCCGTGGAATACTTTGCGGCGCTTTCTGTTCAGCGTGTGGAGTGGATTGTGTTCTGTAACAATCACCTTCGGACCGCCGACTGAAGGAACACCCCGGGCGGCGGATTGCGTCCAGGGGACCGGTCGACGGGGATCGGGGGCAACGAAAAACTCCCAGGGGGAGGTGTTTGTTCAATGAGCTACGAGCTCACCGACGATGACGACCTGGATCTCGCAGGCCCGTCACCGACCCTGCCGCGCTCCGAGCACGAACGTTGGCAGGCAGAGTATGTACGGCGTCTGGCCACAACGGATTTCGCGGTAATCGCCGCGGCCGTCGGCCTTGCACAACTGATCCGATTCGGCGGCCCCGCCGCGCCGCCGCTGGCGTGGCCGATGCCCTACGAGGTCGGCTACACCGTTGTCTCGGTGTTGCTCGCGCTCACCTGGCTCGCTTTCCTCGCGGCATGCAATTCCCGTTCGCCACAGGTGGTAGGGTCCGGGTCCGAAGAGTACCGGCGCTTGGTTTCGGCCACATTGCGACTGTTCGGGGTCTTGGCGATCATGTCGCTGATCTTCCAGATCGAGTTCGCACGAGGCTATCTCGCGATCGCGCTGCCGCTGGGTCTGGTCGGACTGATGGTCAGCCGGTTGCTCTGGCGGTTGCGCACCAGACAGCGACGCAGGCGCCAGGGCGAATATCGCACCTCGGTACTAGTGGTCGGCTGGCCCGAGGCGGCGCAGGCGATGGCGACCGCCTTCTCCCGCGATCCGGATTCCGGATATCAGGTTGTCGGCGTATGCATTCCGGATGGCGGCACCGACGTGACCGACTACGCGATCCGGGCATCCGGAAAGTCGTTCTCGGTGGTCGGTGACGATCGCACTGTGCTCGACGCGGTGCGCCGCAGCGGGGCGGATACGGTCGCGGTGACCACCACCGATCACCTCGGACCCGTCGAATTGCGCCGGATGGCATGGGATCTCGATCCGCTCGGCGTCGAGTTGATCGTCGCACCCGGGGTCGTCGATATCGCGGGCACCCGGCTGACCAACCGGCAGGTCGCGGGTATGCCGATGCTGCACATCGCCAAACCGCAGTACGACCGCGCGAAGTCGACCGGTAAGGCGGTCTTCGATGTGTGCTTCGCCGGTGCGGTGCTGTTCGCGATCCTGCCCGCGATGCTCGGCATCGCGATGCTGGTCAAGCTGACGAGTCCCGGCCCGGTCTTCTATCGCTCGGAACGAATCGGGCGTGGTGGCAAGCCTTTCCAGATGATCAAGTTCCGCAGCATGTACGCCGACGCGGATCGCAATGCCGCGGCGCTCATCGAGGCCAACGGCGGCAATCCGGTGTTCTTCAAGATGAAGGACGATCCGCGAATCACCCCGATCGGCAAGATCATTCGCAAATTCAGCCTCGACGAGCTACCCCAGTTCCTCAATGTGCTGCGCGGCGAGATGAGCGTGGTCGGCCCGCGTCCGCAGGTGCAGCGTGAGGTCGACACCTACGACGGCAATATGCGGCGCAGGCTGCTGGTGAAGCCGGGCGTCACCGGTCTGTGGCAGGTGAGCGGACGCTCGGATCTGTCGCTCGAGGATGCGGTGCGCCTTGACCTGTCCTATGTCGAGAACTGGTCGATGATCCTGGATCTGCTGTTGATCGCCAAGACGATCGGAGCGGTCGCGCGCGGGGAGGGGGCGTACTGAGTTCAGCTGGGGCGGCGGGCCGGGAATTCGGCGGCGAGTTCGGCGAATACCGCGGTATTCAGCGCGAAGGCCCGCTGTCCCTCGTCGAGCACCCGGCGGCGTTCTAGATCATCGAGCGGCGATTGGTCGAGCAGACCGCGGTATTCGCGTTTGAAGGCCGCCGGATTGCCGAGCGCGTCGAAGACGTAGAAGCGCACGCCGTCGCCGCGATGCGGGAGATTCCACAACTTCTCGGCGGTCCCCCGGATGACCTGGCCGCCCGAGAGGTCGCCGAGATAGCGGGTGTAGTGGTGCGCGATGTACCCGGCGGGCCACTCGCGGGCGCATTCGTCGATGCGGGCGGCGTAGGCGGCCGTGGCCGGCAGCGCTTCGAGGGCGTCGCGCCAGTCGGGGCCGATGAGGTGCGCGAGGTCGCGTTCGAGCTCCGCGGTCCTGGCCAGTTCGGTACGGATGAACGGACCCGCGATCGGATCGTCGGCCAAGGCGTCCCAGCGGTCTTCCAAGGCGTGGTAGATGAACCAGAGTTGGGCGGTGTAGCGGTGGTAGGAATCGATGCCGAGTTCGCCGCCGAGCATGTCACTGATGAACGAGGAGTTCTCCGCCTCTTCGTGCTGCTGTGCGGTGGCGGTGCGGATCGCCGTGGAGAACGGGACCGTATCCGACATTTCTGAACCACCTCACTGGATCCGACGAGCGAGGGCTTTGGGCACCCTAACTAATTCGAATAACCATACCGGCTGACCCTGGCAGCCAACTGTGCATCATGATCGACGGCCGGATTCCCGACGCCCCGGGTGGCGCGGGAGTCGGCGTATGCGCACGATGACCGGTCGGCGGATCGAGCCGAATCGGCTCAGGATGCGCGGCCTGCGCACGGTGCGGTCGAACCACTCGCCGAGGGTGACGCCCGCGGCCAGCGCGCAACCGACGCCGACCGCCGCGAGCACCTGATTGGCTCCGATCAGCAGCTCGTCGTTGAGCAGGGCATAGAGCCCGCGATACACCTTCAGGCCCGGCAGCAGCGGGGTGATGCCCGCGAGCGCGACGACCAGCGGGGGAGTCAGGGCCCGGCGCGCCATCAGGCCACCGGCCAGACCGACCAGCGTCGCGGCGACCGCGGAGGAGATCACCGGACCGAAGCCGAGATGCTGTACGAGCAGAAAACAGATGGTGCCCGCGGCACCGCCGAATGCGGCGGCGGCGAGCGCACGACGCTCGGCGTAGCAGGCGAGCGCGAACGCCAGCGCGGCCACCGCACCGGCCGCGATCTTGATCGGCAGATCGGTGATATCGCGGCTGGAGGTCAGATAGACCGGCGGAATCGTGGCGCCGAGGATATCGCCCACCCGCAGTGCCATCGCGATGCCCGCGATAATGCCGCCGGTCATCATCATGACCTCGAGCATGCGGGCGGTCGCGGTGATCGGTGCGCCGGTTATCGCGTCCTGCACCGCGCCGACCAGCTGCAACCCACTGAGCAGCACGGTGATTCCGGCGGCGATGACCAATGTCGGGTCGACATCGATATGCAGGGTTGCCGCCAGGGTGGCCAGCAGCAGCGCCGGTGTCGCCGCGACGGCGCCGCCCACCACATGCTGGAAGAAGAACGGCAGACCGTAACGGTTCAGGACGCGATTGACGCGGTCGATGGCCAGGGTGGTGCCGAAGCTGACCGCGGCGACGAGCCAGCCGCCGCCGAGCAGCGCCGCGATCGATGCGGCGAGCAGCGACCAGCCGAAGGTGGCGACCCAGCGGTGGTATGGATGCGGCGCGGAGGTGATCGCGTCCAGGCGGGCACGCGCGTCGGCGGGTGGGACGACCTCATTGCGGATGCGGCGGGTGAGCCGGTCGACCGCGGCGAGGCGGGTGAGGTCCAGTGAGCGGTATTTGACCACCCGCATGGTGCTGGCGGGCGGCAGCAGGGGACCGCGGTCGGCCCAGATCCTGATCGCGTCATAGGTGACGTCGATATCGCAGCGGGCCAGTCCGTAGGTGGCGGCGATGAAGCGCACCTGGGTCATCGTGTCGTTGACGCCCGTACCCGAGGCGAGCACCACCTCGCCGACCCGCACCGCCAGATCGAGCACCTCGGCGACGCGCGCATCGTCGGTGAGGTCGATCGGCTGCAGCGGCGTCGGCGCGGCGACGATGTGGTCGGCGGTGGCCGGACGGTCGGCGACCAGCAGATCGACCGCCTGCTTGACGACCGGAACGCGGGGTGCGCGGAGGAAGCGCAATCGCGGCCGCCTGGCCGCCTGATCGCCCGGGGCGGTGTCGTCTCCTCCTGGAAATGTGTCCGGACCCATGAGCGCGACCGTAGTCAACCGAGGCAGTGGTTCGCATCCGTGGTGGTCCGAGGGACCATTCGGTGGCTAGACGGATGTCCGGACACTTGGTCGGAGCCGGGAAAAGTGATAGAACTTGTTCTAATTTGCAGATGGGAGCGTGCACGGTGCGGTACGGAATTGTGTTGTTCACCAGTGACCGGGGCATTACGCCCGCCGATGCGGCCGTGGCCGCCGAACAAGCCGGATTCGACGCCTTCTACGTGCCCGAACACACCCATATCCCGGTGGTTCGGGCGGCGGCGCACCCGCGCACCGGGGATGCGAGCCTGCCCGACGACCGGTATCTGCGCACGCTGGACCCGTGGGTCGCGCTGGCCACCGCGGCGGCGGTCACCAGCCGGATCACGCTCTCCACCGCAGTCGCCCTGCCTGCCGAACACCATCCGATCACCCTGGCCAAAACGCTCGCCTCGCTGGATCATCTGTCCGGCGGCCGGGTCAGCCTCGGCGTCGGTTTCGGTTGGAATACCGACGAAATGGCGCATCACGGGGTGCCCGCGAACAAGCGCAGGACGGTACTGCGTGAACATCTGGATGCCATGCGCGCATTGTGGTCGGAGGAGGAGGCCAGCTTCGCGGGACAGTTCGTGAATTTCGGGCCGAGCTGGTCCTGGCCCAAGCCGGTGCAGAAGCGGATCCCGGTGATTCTCGGCGCGGCCGGGACCGAGCAGTCGTTCACCTGGCTGGCCAAGAACGCGGACGCCTGGCTGACCACGCCCACCGAGGACGGCCTCGGGGAGAAAATCGAACTGCTGCACCGAGTTTGGCGCGAACACGAGCGCGAGGGCAGCCCGGAGATCATCGCGCTGGCCGGACGTCACGATGCGGCGCAGCTCGCGCAGTGGGCCGAATTGGGTATCACCGAAGCGGTCTTCGGCCTGCCGGACCGCGATGCCGATGACGTACGCGCATACCTGACCCGCCTCGCCGGAAAGCTCGGTCTAGAAGGAGCCCGCTGACACCCGTAGGGGCCAGCGGGCCTTCCACTAACGGCGTCGCCTGCGTGCCACGAGCAATCCGATCAGCACACCGGCCACGCCGATGATCGCAACGCCGATCACGCCGATCGCTATCAAGGCGGTCGACGAATTCGATTCGGACGCTCTCGATTCCGCGACCGCGGGGGCCGCACCGGGTGTGCGGCTCGTCGGTGTCTTCACGCCGGTCGAATTCTCACCGAAAACGCCCTCGCCGATGGTGCTCGCGTACGTCGGACCGTTCTCCTTGGTATCGGTAACGGTGAGATCCAATTGCACCGGCACCGCGCGGTTTTCGCCCTGTTCGAAGGTCGAGCCGAGTTTGACGGCAATGTAATACCAACCGGCCACCGCCTCCCGCCGTGACTCCAACTGGTCGGCCTTGCGGTTGTTGTACCGAATCGGCACCGTGGCTATCGCCTTGTTCGTCGGCAGTACCCCCTCGGTGCCGGTATAGGACGAGAAGTCCGAATCGATCTCCTCGCGGATCGGGCTGTAGAGGCTGGTCCGAATATTGGAGAGGTTGTCGAGTCCGCGACCGCCGTTGGCTCCGAACCGAACTCGATACGCCAGGCCCTGACCCCAGTCCAATCTGACACGATAGAACACGAATTCACCCGGCTGGAGCGTATCGGTGTAGCGACCGCCGCCCGGCAGCGTTGCGGCCACGGTGAACGACGAGCCGCCGGATACCGGCGTACCCGCACCGCTGGGGTCGACGAAGCTCGTCGGCGGTGCGACCGCCACCGGACCGGTGTCGCTCACCGCGGGCTCGATACCGACGATCAGTTCGATCGGAAGTCGTTCCGGCACACCGGCGGATACCTTCTCCCAGGTCAATTGGAAGTAGTAGCGGCCGCCGCCCTTGCATTTGTCGGAGCCGCTATTGCCCTTGCGTTCCTTGGTCGCACCGTCGAAGGCCTTGGCCACGGTGAGCGCGGCGCCGTCGCTGGATTTGGTGGAAAGTTCGGATTCGAAGACATTGCAATCCTCGCCGTCCGCACCGTAGACCCGCATTTGCAGGGTGTTCAGATCGTCGGTCGGGGAGATATCGCGCAATCGCGGAAAGGAAAGGGTGCCACTGAAATACGCGGTCGCACCCGCCGGGACATCGACTGCCCAGTAGCGCTTTTCCTGCTGACCGATGGTGTCCAGATATTGGCCCGGGGTCGCGACCGGTGCCGCGCCGTAGGTCGGTGCGCCGGTGATCGGTATGCCGACGGCCTGGTAATTGCGCAGGGCGGCCGAAGAGACGCGCGGCAGTGTCCGTTCGAGCGCGGGACCGTCGGCGGCATCGCTGTAGGTACCGCCGGTGGCCTGCGCCATGCAGGTCAGTTGCGCGCGGGCCTTGGCGTCGACGGCGAATCCGATGGTGTGCACGATGAGATCGAGCCCCTGCTTTTTCAATTCGCGCGCGACCTCACAGGGTTCGGGCGGGGAGCAGGTGTCGTCGCCGTCGGAGACCAGGACGATCGAGCGCGGTCCCGATTTGGGCAGTGTCTCGGCGGCCTGGCGCAGTGCAGTGCCCATCGGCGTCCAGCCACTGGCCTTGATCCCGTCGACCGCGCTGATCAATGCGGACCGGTCCAGGGTTTCGGGTTTGTGCAGGACCCGGACGTCACGGCACCCGGATGCCTTCTCCGCCTCGGCATTTCCGGTGTTCGTGCCGTAAACGGTCAGTCCGACTCGGGAATCCGCGGGTGCGGAGCCGACGAAGTTGCGCACGGCATTTTTGGCGGCATCCATCATCGTGCCCGCCGGATCGGGGCGCTGCATGGAGCCGGACGCGTCCAGAATGAGCATGGTCGGCGCGTACTGCGGGTTGTCCGGACTCTGCTGTGCCTGCGCGGGCAGTGCCGCGACGGCGAGTCCGATCAAACCCGCGGCAGTGGCCGCGGTCAGTCGGGTAAAGCGCTGGGTAATTCTCGACATATGCCTCGTCTGCTTATTTCGCTTTGGTAACGAAGCAGACGTTACCCATAGCGGGGCGGTGTTCCCATTGGTGAAACGGGTACTGGCGTAACCGATTGTCGGTATCGGCTGGTCAAGCTGTCACGGCGACATTCCAGGACTCGGCGTAGCGGCCAGCGCGGTGCAGGAGTTCATCGTGGGTGCCCTGTTCGGCGATCCGGTCGCCGTCCAGGAAGACGATGCGATCGGCGCGTTGAACCGTCCGGGCCGATGCGCGACCAGTGCCACCGTCCGGTCCGCCATCAGGCGCTCGCGCGATCGCCACCGCGCGTGCCCCGATCGTCCACCACGACGAACTGGGCGCGTTGGCCTTGCTCGCGCACATACCCTGGAACGCTATGCGCGACAACGCCGATGTGATCGCGATCACACGAATGGCAGGCACCCGGAGGATTTGGAGACGCTGGAGGTCTACTGCGCCACCGGCTCACGGAGCCGGGCCGCGAAATTGCTGCATCTGCATCACAGCAGCGTCTCGCGTCGAATCGGCCAGATCGGAAAGATGCTGGGCATCGACCTCACCGACCCCACCGGCCTGACCCGGGCCGGACTCGCCCTCACCGGGTGGCGGCTCCTCGACGACTCAGTGCCCCGCAACGAGCGATGAAACTCGTTGCGGGGCACTGCTATCCGAATCTCAGCGCAGATCGCGGCGGCGGAAGCCCGCGATCCCGATCCCGAGCAGAACGACCACGATCCCGAGCAGCCACAGGATCGGTGTGGCCTCGAACGATGAGCCGGGCAGCTTCGGCGGGTGCACGAAGGGGACGAGATCGCGGACCCACTGCGGTAGTCCGTCGAGTGCGCCGATGACGAAGATGATGATCATCGTGCTCAGCACGCCCCAGGCGACCGGCGTGTAGCGGGGTGCGAGCCCGTAGATCGCCGCCGTGATCGCGGTGAGCACCCACACCGCGGGCAGTTGCACTGCCGCTGCGCCGAGGCAGTCACCGAGCTTGCCCGCCAGATCGCCGTCGGAGATGCCGTAGATGACTCCGACCGCCGCACCCGCGAGGAACAGCAGCACCACCGGTCCGAGCAGCGCGATGCCGATATGGCTGAGCGCGTAGCGTTCCCGGCTCACCGAACCGGCCAGCGTTGCCTCGGCGCGCTGGCTCGACTCCTCCTCGTGCAGCCGCAGCACCGCCGAGATGGAGTAGGCCGATGCCGCGATGGCCAGCATGCTGAGGGCGAAGGTGATGAACGAATTCTGCAGCACATCCGTGCCGCCCATCCGGTTGATCACATCGCGGACCTGCTTGCTGTTGTCGAGCATGTCGCCAACGCTGTTGATAGCGCCACCCATCAGCGATCCGTAGAGCAGGAAGCCGATGGACCAAGCCAGCAGAGAGCCGCGCTGTAGCCGCCACGCGAGCCCCGATGGACCAGACAGCGTGGGGGCCGCGACCGGTTCGCCGGGCCGCTCGGCGAGCAG
This sequence comes from Nocardia pseudovaccinii, assembly GCF_050942345.1. Taxonomy (NCBI): domain Bacteria; kingdom Bacillati; phylum Actinomycetota; class Actinomycetes; order Mycobacteriales; family Nocardiaceae; genus Nocardia; species Nocardia pseudovaccinii. The sequence continues at coordinate 5,720,575 of NZ_CP192074.1, read as the reverse complement.
GCCTGATCCGGTATCACGTTGCCGCAGTAGCATATACGCGGCGATCGTGGTCACGATGGCGACGGTGAGCAGCGGAATCAACACCCACCAGCGCTCATCCGCGTACGGCCGCATATTGATACACCAGCCGAGCGGCGAAAACCACGACAGCACACCGTTTCCGGCGTCGCCGACCGCGCGCAGCGCGAAGGCCGTGCCGAGTGCGCCGAACGCCACCCCGCGCGCGACCCGCGCACCCACGCTCACCTGTGCCGCGATGGCGGCGACCCCGGCCCAGACCAGGCCGGAACTGCCGAGGGTCGCGCCGTAGGCCAGCGAACCGGCGGCGGGCAGGTCACTGCCGAAGAGCGCGAGAGCGCTCAGGATGGCGACGATCAGACAGCCGGTCGCCGTCATGATCATGGCGGCGGTCAACCCCGCATAGCGGCCGATACTCGTGGCGCCGACCAATTCCGCGCGACCGGTCTCCTCCTCGACCCGGGTGTGCCGGATGACGGTGAGGATCGTCGCGATCGCCATCATCGCGTAGAACGGACCGGCCTTCCACAGCCCGACCGAGCCCAGATCGGTGCTGAAGACCGGCCCGTACATGGCAATGAGCGCCGGGCTTTCCATGACCGACCGCGCCGCATGATCGAGGTCGGCCTGCGTGGTGTAAACGGCCTTGGCGCTGCTGACATAGGCAGCAGGCAGCAGGCCGAAAGCAAATACCCACAGCGGCAAAACAATTCGGTCGCGACGCAGGAACAGTCGCAGCAGTTGGGCGGTACCGGCGAAGTCGGCCGACCCGCGCACGGCGGGCGTGGCGTAATGCCTGCCGCCCACGGTTGCGGTTGTCATGATCCCACCTTCTCCATTGTCGCCCGCGCCTGCTCGGACGTCGCACCGTCGACGTGGTAATGCCGCATGAACAGCTCCTCCAGCGTCGGCGGCGCACTGGTGAGGCTGCGCACTCCGGCATCGCCGAGGATCCGGATCAATTCGCCGAGATGTTCCCCGTCCACCTGGCAGCGCAGCGTCGAACCGTCGCGTTCGATGTCCTCGACACCCGGAACGCGGCTGAGATCGCCTGGGTCGCCGAGCAATTCGGCGGTGATGGAGGTGCGCGACAGATGGCGCATATCCGCGAGCGATCCGCTTTCCACGGTGCGCCCGGCCCGGATGATGGTCACCCGGTCGCAGAGCACCTCCACCTCGGAGAGGATATGGCTGGAGAGCAGGACCGTGGTGCCGCGCTGTTTGGCCTCTTCGACGCATTCGCGAAAGACCTGCTCCATCAATGGATCCAGGCCCGAGGTCGGTTCGTCGAGTAGCAGCAGGCGCACATCGGAGGCAAGCGCGGAGATCAGCGCGACCTTCTGCCGGTTGCCCTTGGAGTAGGTGCGTGCCTTCTTGCGCGGATCCAGGTCGAATCGCTCGATGAGTTCGGTGCGACGCTGCGGGTTGATTTCACCGCGCATTCTGGCCAATAGGTCGATGGTCTCCCCGCCGGATAAAGATGGCCATAGTGTGACATCGCCTGGTACATAGGCGATTTCGCGGTGCAGCTCGACCGCATCGGTCCAGGGGTCGCGCCCGAGCAGCCGGGCCTCGCCGGAGCTGGCGCGCAGGATCCCCAGCAGGATACGGATGGTGGTCGACTTACCCGCGCCGTTCGGGCCGAGGAAGCCGTGGATTTCGCCCTCGCGGACCGCGAGATCCAGCCCGGTCAGGGCGGCGAAGTGGCCGAAGTTCTTGTGCAGATCGCGAACTTCGATGATGTCGGACATCAGGTCTCCTTGGTAAGGGTGTCCAAAATCGTTGGGTCGGTCAGGAATCCCTGGGCGTAGAGCTCCGCGGCGGGCAGCATGAACTCCTCGGTCAAGGTGCGAACGAGCTTGCGGTAGTCCAGCTTTTCGCCGCGTTGCTGCAGCAGGGTGAAATACAGAACGGTCGCGCCGACATTGACCATCGTCAGATATTTGGCTCGCGCGGCCGGATCACGGCTCGGCTTGAGGGTGCCCGCCTCGACGCCTGCCTGGATGTAGTCCTCGGCATCCGAGATCATGTGTTCGAGCAATGATTCGGCCAAGGGTCCGCCCGCCTGCAGGCTGCGCACCATGTAGGCGACCAGCGGGCCGTAAGCCTCGATCTCGGACATCGCGTCGAGCATGCTTTTCGCGACGTTCGTCTCGGTGGCGGTCTTCCACTTCTGGTCCCGGATCAACTCCAGCACCCGGTCGTCGCAGGCGGCCCGCAGGCCGTCCTTGGAGCCGAAGTGATGGTTGACCAGTCCGGGGGAGACACCGGCCGCTGCGGCGATCGCCCGCACTCCGACCTGGAATCCGCTGTCACCGAACACCTCGATCGCGATATCGCGAATGCGGGCGGCAGTGGTGAGATCCGAATTCGGGGTCGACGTCACGCGGCGCCTCCTAGATCGGCGGGTCCTTGCGATACGGCTCTCTGGTTGAACACATGTTTAGTATATTAAACACGCGTTCAATGGTAAGCAAGTGTTCGGCGAAGATGTCGTGTCACGATATTTTTGACGGCAGAACGTGCTGGTCAGCGCCTTGGACACGGAGGTGGAGGTCGGCATCTCATCGGCGCTTGCCGGCCGCTGGACGTCAGCGAAACGCTACTGTCGGGGTATGCCTGACACCGAGAACGTCTCCACATCGGACCACCTCCGCGACGCACTCGACGGTCCATGGCGCGCGGTTCGCGCCGAGGCCAGGGTGCAACTGGCCGGAGACCAGTTCACCGGCGATCCGTATCTCGACTACCGTGCGGCACGGGCAAGGGTGCTCGAGCAGATGCGGGCGATCGCATCGATGGGCTACGCGGAGCGCGGGTTCCGACGCGAGAACGGAGGCACGGGGGAGCCGGGGGAGGCGGTGACAGGGCTGGAGATGCTCGCGTACGCCGACCTGTCGCTGTGGGTGAAATCGGGTGTGCAGTGGGGCTTGTTCGGCGGGGCCGTGGAGAACCTCGGGACCGAACGGCATCGCGATGTGGTCAAGCGGCTGATATCGCTGGATCTGCTCGGCTGTTTCGCGATGACCGAATCCGGGCACGGCAGCGATGTCGCGAATCTGGAGACGACCGCGACCTACGATCCGCAGACTCAGGAGTTCGTCGTCCATTCACCGACACCGTCGGCTCGTAAGGATTACATCGGCGGCGCGGCCGAACATGCCGGGATGGCAGCGGTTTTCGCGCAGTTGATCACCGAGGGGACGAGCCAGGGCGTGCACTGCTTCCTGGTGCCGATCCGGGATGAGCACGGCGCCGATCTGCCGGGCGTGACCACCTACGACGACGGTCTCAAGGGCGGCCTGCTCGGTGTCGACAACGGCCGCATCGTCTTCGATCAGGTACGCATCCCCCGGGAGAACCTGCTGAACCGATACGCCGATGTCGCCCCCGACGGCACCTACAGCTCCGATATCGAGAACCCGAGCCGCCGATTCTTCACCACGCTGGGCACTCTCGTGCGCGGGCGGGTCAGCGTCGGCGGTGCGGCCGCGGCCGGTGCGCGGGTCGCATTGAGCATCGCCACGCGATACGCACTGAAGCGCCGCCAATTCTCGGATCCGGACAGCGGCCAGGAGACCTTGCTGCTCGACTACCGCAGTCAACAGCGACGGCTACTGCCCTTGATCGCCCGGTCGTATGCGCTTGCCTTCGCGCAGAACGATCTGGTCCGCCGCATGCACCTCGTGCAGACCGGTCAGGATCTCGATCCCGGCGCACAGCGCGCCCTGGAGAAGCGGGCCGCCGGACTCAAGGTCGCACAGACCGGATTCGCCACCCGTGCCATTCAGGAATGTCGCGAAGCCTGCGGCGGCGCAGGCTATCTCACCGAGAACCGGCTCGTGACACTGAAGGCCGATACCGATGTGTTCACCACCTTCGAGGGCGACAATGTCGTACTCACCCAGTTGGTGGCCAAGGAACTGCTCACCGCCTACTCCGATGAGATCCGTGATCTGGACGCGCTCGGCTGGGTGCGCTTCGCCGCCACCATGGCCGGTGATGTGGTCCGCAAGCGTTCCGGTGTGCGCCAACTGATCCAGACGCTGCGCGACCGCAGTGACGACACGGTCGACGACGGCGATCTGTCCCGCCGCTCGGTGCAGCTGCAGCTGTTCGCCGACCGCGAGGACTATCTGGTGCGCACCGCCGGACACCGGCTGCGTGCCCGCGCGAAGGACACCGCACCGTTCGAGGCATTCAACAATGCGCAGGACCACATTCTCGCCGCGGGCGCCGCGCATATCGATCGACTGATTCTCGAGGCGTTCATCGAAGGTATTGCCGGAATCGCGGATCCGGAGGCGCGCGAACTCGCCGAGACCGTCTGCGATCTGTACGTCTACTCGATGCTCGAGGAGAACCAGGCGTGGTTCATCATGCACCGGTTCATGTCGGTGGAACGGGCGAAGGCCGTGCGTCGCGGTGTCAATGAACTGGTCGACCGGCTGCGCCCGGATGCGCTGACGCTGGTCGAGGGGATGGGGGTGCCGGAGAGCATGCTGCGTGCGGCACTGCTGGATGATGCGAGCGTGTTCGATCGGACCAGTAGTCGTACGACTGTGTAGCGGATCTAGACGAGTAAGTCCGAAGGCCGGTCAGTGATCGTAAGCGATCAGCGACCGGGTGATTGGTGCGCCGATCAGGGTGTTGTGCCAGATCGCGGTGGCCATCGCCAGGATGCGCTGGGCAACGCGGATCGCCACGCCCTGGTAGGAATGTCCGCCGTGGTCTTCCAGGTCGAGCTGGCCTTTGAGAGTGTCGTTGACCGACTCGATCAACTGGCGGACCTTTTTCAGTAACGGCTCACCGTATCGGGTTTTCTCGTCCTTGCGGGACGGGCGAAGCATGGTGATCCCGTACTCGCCCACCAGTGTTTCGAACTCACGGCCCGCGAAGCCCTTATCGCAGATCAACAGGATGCCCTCGTGCTCAGCGGCTACAGCTGAATCGACTTCGAGCATGGCCGAAAGCACCTCGCGTTCACCGATTTTCGGGTCTGCTAGGGCCCACAGGATCGGCATTCCGGCCGGGGTACACACCAGATACAGTTTCAGCCCCCAGTAGAAGCGGGAGTGGGAAGCGCAGTAGCCGTAGCCGGCCCACCCGGCCAGCTCCGACCGCTTCACCGTGGGTCGGGACATGCCACACGGCACCGGAGTCGAGTCCACGATCCAGCAGTCGTCGAGCCAGAAATCGCTGGCGCGAGCCAGCATTCGGATCACCCGCTTGACCAGTCCCAACGCGTTGCGCAGCCGCTTGTTGTACCCGGACTGCTGCGGCAGGTACGGGAACATCCCGGTCAGATGCTTGCGGGCGTAGCGCAGCCAGTGCGATTCGGAGGTGAATCCGAGCAGCGACTGGGCCACCGCCAGGCACACCAGTTCCGAGTCGGTCAGCACCGGTGGCCGCCCCGTCCAGCGTGGACCCGCCAATTCATCGTCGATTTTCACGTACAGTGCGGTCAGGAGGGCGTCAAGGTCGTTCGTCACACAATGGTCTTCGGCGCCCTCCGTCCATGTCCAGGCAACGCCGGGACTTCGGACTTACTCGTCTAGGAGTCGACGCGCGCCTGCTCCGAGAGAAATCGCTCGGTAAGTTTCCAGCAGACGACGACCAGTGCGATCGCCACCGCCGTGCCGCCGAGAATATCGGTGGGCAGGTGGTAGCCGAGGCCGATCATGCCGACCGCGGCGCAGACCAGTGCGGCGGTGGCGATCACGATGGTGCCGACGCGCGCCCGCGTCGAGTCGGTCAACACGACGAACGTGGTGGCGATCGCGACCAGATGCACGGTATGTCCGCTCGGATACGCGAGATAGTCGTGCAACGGTCGATCCCACAGCGGTTTGAGCACCCAACTGTTGATTCCGACCACAACCTCGGGTATCGCCACCATCGCCACAGCTCGCCGCCACTGCCCCCGATGGCCGAGCCAGGCGGCGGCCGCGAGCAATAGCGGTATCAGGATGTAGCCGTTGCTCGGGATCACCATCGCCTCGTAGCCGCCGGGATGTTCGTCCAGCGCCGAGTGGATCGGCTCGGCGAGCTCGCGATCCAGATCGGTGGCCGCGCCGTCGCAGGGAAAGGTGAGCGGCAGCGTTACGGCGATGCCGACGCCGACGAGCACCACGCACAGCGCGACGAGGTTCGCTCGTATCGCGACGAGCAAAGCCTTCCATTCGACGATCACCGCTCGACGATAAGGCACCCGCGAACAGCGCCATCGGTCGCGCGCAAATGACTGCCCCTGCCGCCTCCGTACTCCATTGGGCCTGGATCCAGTGCGCTCGGGCCCACTACGGCGCGGGCGTCTGCGATACCGGAGCCGCGACGCTCACCATCGCCGCCGGGCATCTGCGTGCGGTACATGGCATTCCGCGACCGGCCCGCGACCAGCGCCTGACCGAATACCGGAATGCGCTGGGCGAGTCCGGATTTCGGGATGCGACACAGTCCGCGGAACAGCCGACGTCCGTCCTCACCCCGGCCCGTAGGTCAATACCGCGGTGATCACGAACCAGATCACCCACGCGAAGGCGATGAGCATGCCCGTCGCCAGCGTGATGCGCATGAACGCCCGCCCCATGTCCATATCACCGGCCTGTCGCGGATACAGCTTCCACGGGCTGTACCAGGGCGCCTCGATGACCAGGGCCGATGCGTCGGCATCCTTTTCGGCCCGCGCCAGCTCCTCGGCATAGGCCTCCGCCTGCGCCTGGTTCGGGCCGCCGTGCCACAGCGTGATATCGATCGGGCCGAGGAAGCCCTCGTTGACCAGATCCTGCGGGGCCGGCAGGGCGGGCAGGATGCCCAGGCTGCGGAAGGCCACCGCGACATCGTTGGCCGTCCACAGGTGGATGTTCTTTTCGGCATCGGCCAGCGTCTCGAAATAATGCCGCAGCCGTTCCGGATCGCTGCCGAGGATCACATCGAAACTCGGATCGCTCCACTCCTGTTTGACCGACAGCTCGGCGCCGCGCAGCGGCACGATCAGCGCGACACCGTGCACGGCGCGTTGACCGAGACCGCGCGCGGCCAGCCAATTCTGCAGTGCGAGTGTGTGTTCGCGCGATCTGTCCAGCGGGGTGCGGCGATCGCGGGCCTCGCTGGCGATCGGTGCGCCGGAGATAGTCCACGGACCGCTGAGCGGCACCTCCAGCACGCCGTCCTGACGCGCGACCAGCGCCTCGGCCTCGATCACCACGCAACTGGTCGGGGTCCAGACCACCGCGTCGAACTGATGCAGCCGATCGTTGTGGAACAGACTGCAATTCACCGTAGCGACGCCATGCGGGCTGGCGGGATCCTTCCAGGTGCGCAGCCAGTCGATCAGCGCCCGCTCGGCATTGGTGCCTGCCGGGTTCTGTACTCGCACGAGCATTCGCGACCGCCCTTCACGTCATCACTCGATGGTGGCAAGGATACGGACAACTCTGCCCGGTTCGCCGCGCCTATGACCAGACGCGGCGTGTCACTGCGGTTGTTCCGCGGCGATCTTTCCAGCCCGCACCGCATCGACCAATTCGGCGTGGTCGGCCTCGGTCCGATCGGCATAGCGAACCGCGAAGCGCGCGACGGCATCCTCGAACGCCTCGTCACCGTCGAAATACCCGGCGAGCAGGCGCGGATCGAGGGAACGCGAATGTGCGCGAGCCAGTAGCGCACCGGCCAGCCTGCCGTAATCGTCGAGATCGTCCGAGGACAGCTCGGCCGGATCGATACTGCCCTTCATATTGCGGAACTGGCGCACCGTGAACGGTAGCTCGCCGGTCTCCAAGCGCAGTGTGGTCCAGCCGAGCAGGATATCGGTTTCGGACTGAACCAGCCTGGCGCCCTGCACGATTCGCTCACCCTCGTGCGCGGGCGGCGGCGCGGGCAGGAATGGCGCCAGCGCCGAGGGGTTGGCCTGTTTCAGCTGCAGTACCAGAGCCTCGCCGTCATTGCCGTGCAACAGTGCAACATAGCTGTGCAGTCCGACGCTTCCGGTTCCGACAATGCGGAAGGCAGTGTCGGACACCGCGAATCGGGCCAGCAGATTGCGCCGGGACTCGCGCAGGGTGTCGCCGTAGCGCTCCAGCCCGTCGATGATCTCCTCGGCGACCTTGGCGTCGACCGTCGTGAGAATCGGTGGGGCAATGACAAACCGATGCTTGCGGCTCGTAGTCTGGTGGTCCTCCAGATGTTCGGTCCACTTCTCGACCACCTTGGCGCTGGTGTTCTTGCGCGCCTTCTTCGCAGCCTTCTTGAAGTCGTCGAGCAGATCATCGGCCCTTGCCCTACTGATGATCGACTCGTCCGGCAGCGCGCTCCACGATTCCATGAACGGCTGCTCGGCGAGATGATCGATGGCGAGGCGATAGCTGCGCGCCGCATCCCGCGCGGCCCGCAGGCAATCGTCTTCGGCCGCACCGCCTTCGCGGCCCGCCAGCACCAGACTGGCGGCGAGCCGCTCCAGATCCCACTCCCACGGGCCGACGATCGTCTCGTCGAAATCATTGATGTCCATGACGATTTCGCCGCGTGGCGTGCCGTACAGACCGAAATTCGCGGCGTGCGCGTCACCGCAGATCTGCGCGGGCACGCCGGTGTCCGGACTGCCCGCGAGATCGGCGGCCATCAACCCGGCCGCACCGCGATAGAAGGTGAACGGCGAGGCGAGCATGCGACCGACCCGCAACGGAATCAGATGCGGCAGCCGACCGGCATTGCTCGCGGCGATGAAGTCGAGCACGTCCGGTCGCGTGGACCAGGTGACCGCTCGATCCCGGGCAGCGACCGGAACCCGCTGCCGCAGCGCCCGCCCGCGGGCGCGGACGTCCTCGGCAGGAACATAAGAGCGAAGATCAACACCACCGTCCAACACTGTGCTCATTTTGCCGCGCCTGCGGCGCGGCGTGTTCGCGGCCCCCTGGTGTGCGGTGACCTCGCATTCGCGAGACGGGCCGCGAACGTCGCTCGTAAGACTCGCTCCGCGGTGGTCGAGCGAGATGGGTATCGGGGCGCCTAACGTACCCAGCCTGCTCAGGTGGCGGGCACCACAGGGTCGACCGGTGCGATCGGCAATCGCAATGCGCCGGGGGCGGATGCGGGCACCGTCGGATGGTTCGGGGCGACGGGGGAGATCCGCTGATATGCCGAACCCAGTTCGGGGCGCGGATCGGCCTCGTTTCTATTGGGCCAGAAGGCCATTGCGCGCTCGGCCTGTGCGGTGATCGTCAGCGACGGATTGACACCGAGGTTCGCCGTCACCGCCGAACCGTCCGCGACATGCAGCCCGGGATGTCCGAAGACCCGCTGATACGGGTCGACCACACCGGCCTCCGGACCCTCGCCGATCACACAACCGCCGATGTAATGCGCGGTGGCCGGGATATTCAGCACATCCATGATCAGGCCGTGGGTATCGCCGTTCACCTTGGCACCGAACCGGCGGCCGATATCGTGCGCCAGCGGAATCCAGGTCGGATTCGGTTCGCCGGTGCCCTGTTTGGTCTTCAACTGACCGCGCTTGCGGTAGGAGGTCAGCGAATTGTCCAGTGACTGCATCACCAGCAGGATCACCGATTTCTCCGAGGCATGGCGAGCATTGAGACTGCGCAGGAAAACCAACGGATGCAACACGATTGCCAGCAGGAAGCGCAGGAATCGGAACGCCCCGCCGTCCACGATCGGCACCGACATCGGGAACAGCGCGTTCTGCCCCTTGCCGTAATGGCAGACCTCGATGTGGGTATCGGCCTCCGGATGGATCGAGGAGGTGATCGCGATGCCCTCGGCGAAATCGCGGCGCGAGCGGCTCACCACATTGAGGATCGCCTCGGAATTGCTGCGGGTCAGCTCACCGAGGCGCGGCGACAGATCCGGCAGTATCGCCTCGTCGCGCATCTTGTGCAGCAACTTCTGCGTGCCGAGCGCCGCACCGGCGAATACCACCTGCTCGGCGGTAAATATCTTGCGCTGCTTGCGGATCCAGCGATCGGAGCGCTCGGTCTCGACCGCATATCCGCCGCCGGACAGCGGCCGCACCGCGGTCGCGGTGGTCAGCGGATGTACTTCGGCACCGGCCTTTTCGGCCAGATACAGGTAATTCGTCGTGGTGGTGTTCTTGGCGTTGTTCGGGCAGCCGGTGAAACATTGCGCGCAGTGCACGCAGCCGCGGCGGTGCGGTCCCGCGCCGCCGAAGTAGGGATCTTCGACCTCGGTTCCCGGATCGGTCTCGTTGAAGAAGACACCCACATTGGTCGGGTGGAAGGTATGGCCGACGCCCAGATCGTCGGCGATCTCCTTGATCACCTCGTCGGCGGGTGTCATCCGCGGATTCGGGGCCACGCCGAGCATGCGCTGCGCCTGGTCGTAGTACGGCGCCAGTTCGGCCTTCCAGTCGGTGATATGGGCCCACTGCTTATCGGTGTAGAAGTTCGGCAGCGGCTCGTAGAGGGTGTTGCCGTAGATGAGCGAACCACCGCCGACGCCCGCGCCGGAAAAGACCGCGCATTTACCGAGCACACTGATCCGCTGCGGTCCGGTCAAACCGAGCCGCGGCGCCCAGATCGATTTGCGCACATTCCAATTCGTCTTCGGAATATCCTCGGCGGGCCAGCGCCGTCCGGCCTCGAGCACGCCGACCCGGTAGCCCTTCTCGGTCAGGCGCAGCGCACTGACACTGCCGCCGAATCCGGAGCCGATCACTACCACGTCGTAGTCGAATGCTGGCATGGTTTCCCTCTCTGAACCGTGCGACAACCGTATGAGATGGTTCCACACTCATTCTGTCACCCGGGTCGATGCGGCGTATCGCACAGCGGGTAGGTACCGAAAGTATGCGCGACCGGCGTGCCCGGATGGCGTGAACCGGGGTCGGTGCGGTATGCACGGGCTGTGACAACCGAATCGGGGAAAACGGAACCGGGCGAATGCGCCGGCTCCGGCGCGGGCAACCCGGGAAAAGCGGGCGATCCGGCCGCGGGCGGCGTCTTCGCCGACCGCATCTTCACCGTTCCCAATGTCCTGAGCGTATTGCGACTGGCCGGTGTGCCACTTTTCCTGTGGTTGCTGCTGGTGGTGCGCGCCGACGGCTGGGCGTTTACGCTGCTGGTGCTCAGCGGCGTCACCGACTTCCTGGACGGCAAACTGGCCCGGCTGCTCGACCAGTCGTCGCGACTCGGCGCACTGCTCGATCCGTTCGTGGATCGGCTGTACCTGGTGACCACGCTGGCCGCATTCGTGATCCGCGGGTTGCTGCCCTGGTGGGTCGCGGTGATCCTGATCGGCCGCGATGCCGTCCTGACCTTGACTCTTTCGGTGTACAAACGCCGCCAACTGGATCCACCCGAGGTCATCTACCTGGGTAAAGCCGCGACCTTCGCGCTGATGTCGGCGCTGCCGTGGTTGCTGGCCGGTCAGATGGATTGGGCGCTGGCAGGTTTCGGTCGTGCCTTCGGCGGGGCATTCCTGGTCTGGGGCACGGCGGTGTATGTGTGGACCGGCGTGCTCTACATCTGGAAGGCTTTCGCCGTCGCGCGAGCGATACCGGCTGTGCCACACCGCAGTGAGTAGCGATTAGAGTTGCGTGGAACCCGCTGGCGACTGCTTGCTGGTCGCTCGAAAAGGTCAGCACGATGAAAGGACGGCCTGTGACCCAGACCCCCGAGGATCTGCGCTACACCGAAGAGCACGAATGGGTGCGGCGGATCGGCCCGACCCGGATTCGGGTGGGCATCACCGACTACGCCCAGTCTCAACTCGGTGACGTTGTGTTCGTGCAGTTGCCGGAGGTCGACAAAGATGTGGCGGCCGCGGAGAGTATCGCCGAGGTGGAATCGACCAAGAGCGTGTCCGACATCTACGCTCCGCTGGCCGCGAAAGTCGTTGCGGTGAACAATGTTCTGGACACCGAGCCGGAAACGTTGAACACCGATCCCTACGGCGATGGGTGGATCTTCGAGCTCGAATTGAGCGAGGAGGCCGGCGTGGATGCCGCGCTCGGTGAACTACTGGATGCGGCAGGTTATCAAGGAGTTATCGGGGGCTGACCCAGCCTTCCCAGTTCTACCTGCACGGGTACGCCCTGGCAGGGTACGGTCAATGCCAACAGATGTGCCGGTGCTTGGCAGCCGGTGTTCTAGCGTCAGGATCCCCAGGTCGTGGCGGTGAAGGCAGCACCTGCTTGCATGGATAATCAGGTTCGAGGAGGAGAGAAACGGTGAGCGAGAACAAAGACCCGGGTTACGGGGAGACCGCGGCCGAGACGACGTCGGTCTTCCGCGCGGATTTCCTGAACGAGGTCGACGCGTCGCGCTCCGCTGAGGCGACCGGCGAACAGCCGGTCCAAGGGGTCGAGGGTCTGCCGGTTGGTGCTGCCCTCTTGGTCGTGAAGCGAGGCCCGAATGCGGGCTCGCGGTTCCTGCTCGATCAGCCGACCACGTCGGCGGGCCGCCATCCCGACAGTGACATCTTTCTCGATGACGTCACCGTCAGCCGTCGGCATGCCGAATTCCGGCAGGACGACGATTCCTTCCAGGTGGTCGATGTGGGCAGCCTCAACGGCACCTACGTCAACCGGGAGCCGGTGGACTCCTCGGAGTTGCAGAACGGTGACGAGGTTCAGATCGGCAAGTTCCGTCTCGTCTTCCTCACTGGGCCTCGGGTCCAGCAGAGCGATTCGTCGGCGGGTGCGGGCAGCCTGTGACATCAGCGGCACGGATTTCGCGTGTCGGCAGTGTTGACAGGGAAGAACGCTGTGTCATGAAAGACTCGGTGCTATGACGGGCGCGGCGCAGTGGGCTCGCGGAGGCATGTCGATCGGCTCCGTGCTGGACCTGCTGCGACCGGATTTTCCGGATATCACCATCTCGAAGATCCGTTTCCTCGAGGCAGAGGGGCTGATCCGACCCGAGCGCACACCGTCGGGCTATCGCAGGTTCTCGATCGCGGACTGCGAGCGGCTCAGATTCGTGCTGACCGCACAACGTGATCAGTACCTGCCCTTGAAGGTGATCAAGGAGCAGCTCGAAGCGATCGACAGCGGTGCGGCGACGCTCGGTGTGCGGGAAGCCCGCGCCCGGGCGCACTCCGGCCGCAACGGTGCGCCGGAGTCGGGGCTTGCCACGCCCGACTCCGAGCGCATCGCCACACCGGCGCCGCACCACGGGGCTCGCACTGCGGCGCCGCGCAAACTCGGCGTCGTGCCCGGTGAGATCTCGGCCGATGAGCTGCGATTCGATCACGAAATCCGGCTCACCCGGGCGGATCTGCTTGCCAGGGCCGAGATCGATGAGAAATTCCTCGCCGATCTGATCCGGGCGAATCTGATCACTCCCGGCGCCGCCGGTTTCTTCGACGAGGATGCGGTGACGCTGGCCAAAACCGCCAAGGCGATGGCCGAATTCGGCTTGGAGGCACGGCATTTGCGCGCCTTCAAGCTGGCCGCGGACCGCGAGGCCGCGCTGGTCGCGCAGATCGCCGCCCCGATCGCCAAGAGTCGCGATGCGGGTGCGCGCGCACGTGCGGAGGAGACGGTGCGGGAGTTGGCGGCATTGTCGCTGACATTGCATACCTGCCTGGTGAAAGCATCGGTGCGGTCCTCGCTCGGCGGCTGAGTTCGGCGGGTGTATCCGAAGTTCGCTTGCGTTCCAGACGGACAACACGCCGATTTCGGCTGTGCACAGGGAATGCTGCACGCCTCGAGGTTCGCTTAGACTCGTGGTACGGCGAGCTCTGCAGCGGTCATGCCGGGCGGCCGGCGAGTCATTGGGAGGCAGTGCGATGAGTGAGATGCGCGTAATCGGCATTCGTGTCGAGCAGCCACAGAACCAGCCCGTGCTGTTGCTCCGCGAGGTGTCCGGAGACAGGTATCTGCCGATCTGGATCGGGCAGGCCGAGGCGACCGCGATCGTGCTCGAACAAGAGGGGGTGACCCCGATCCGTCCGCTGACTCACGATCTGATCAAGATCTTGATCGCCGACCTCGGGCACACCCTCAAGGAAGTGCGGATCGTGGATCTGCAGGAGGGCACCTTCTACGCGGATCTGGTCTTCGAGAACGATCTGCGGATCTCGGCGCGGCCGTCGGATTCGGTAGCGATCGCCTTGCGGGTGGGTTGCCCCATCTATGCCGAGGAGCCGGTGCTCGAGGAGGCGGGGCTGGTCATGCCGGACGAACGCGAGGACGAGGTGGAGAAGTTCAAGGAGTTCCTCGAGTCCGTTTCGCCGGACGATTTCAAGGCCACCGATAGCTGAGATGACCTGGCGGACTGGCATTGTCGGTTCCGCGTGCCCATATTTTTGCTGGCCCTAAAGTAGAGGTCGAGACTCTTACCGCGCGTCGCGTTTGGTCGGATGATGCCGCTCCCGGGACAATCAGGGGGAGTAATCTCGATAGTTGGGCCACGTCCGTTATGGCCGGTCGTTGGTCGTTACGGAGCCGGGTCATCGATGAGGCAAGGCGTCGGCGAAGCAAGGGAGTGGTCAGTGGCAGAGCAATCGCAGGATGTGGTACAGCCAGGCCTGTTCCCGGATGATTCGGTGCCCGACGATTTGGTCGGCTACCGCGTACCCAGCGCATGCCAGGTGGCCGGGATCACGTATCGGCAGCTCGACTATTGGGCGCGGACCGGACTGGTCGTGCCGTCCATCCGAGGTGCAGCGGGCTCGGGCAGTCAACGGCTGTATTCGTTCAAGGACATTCTGGTCCTGAAAATCGTGAAGCGACTATTGGACGCGGGCATCTCGCTGCAGAACATCCGCATCGCGGTCGATCATCTGCGCAGCCGCGGCGTGCAGGATCTGGCCGGCATCACGCTGTTCTCCGACGGCACCTCGGTGTACGAATGCACCTCGCCCGAGGAGGTAGTCGATTTACTGCAGGGTGGGCAGGGCGTCTTCGGAATCGCGGTCAGCGGCGCCATGCGGGAACTGACCGGAGCCATCGCCAACTTCCCGGCCGAGCGGGCGGTGAGCGGCAGTGCGAGCGAACGCCCGGAGGACGAACTGTCCTTCCGTCGTAAGGCTCGGATGAACCGGAAGACCGGCTAGAGATCATGTCGAGTGCCCGTCGATGCTGCGGCGGGCACTTCTCATAGGCGCCGGAGTGATGAGCGCTACACGCCCATCCGGGGTCCGGTGGCGTCATTTATTGCGCGCGCGGCATAAACTAGCCATGCGTCGCCGCCGTGCGGGAGAGTTCCGGACTTCACAAGAGTCCGGGCGCCGAAGGAGCAGCACCTCCCCGTCAATCTCTCAGGCAAAAGGACCGTACGGGCTTCGACGTCTCTGGAAAGTGGTGTTTGGCGCACAACGCGGCGATCGCCCGCCCATGGGGAAAGGGGTCTTGAGCCCTGTCCGTTCGAGGCAGGGTGTCGCGGCGTCCGAATCTCTCAGGCTCCACGACAGAGGGGGAGGGCTGGTACCCGTCGACCGCTGTTGGTCGACCCCGCCCGACCTTGGAGCTGCCGTGACTCGATCATTCGCCGACCGCCACATCGGACCCGACCGGGACGAACTCGCCCGGATTCTGGACGTCGTAGGCGTCGGCTCGCTGGACGAGCTCGCCACCGCGGCACTGCCCGCGAGCATTCTGGACGGCTCCGGCCTCGAGGTGCTGCCGCCCGCGGCCACCGAGCACGAGGTGCTCACCGAACTCGCCGAGCTCGCGCACACCAATACCGTCGCCACCTCGATGATCGGGCTCGGCTACTACGACACGTTGACTCCGCCGGTGCTGGTGCGCAGCCTGCTGGAGAATCCGGCCTGGTACACCGCCTACACGCCGTACCAGCCGGAGATCAGCCAGGGGCGGCTCGTGGCACTGCTCAATTTCCAGACCATGGTGTCGGATCTGACCGGGATGGAGGTGGCCAATGCGTCCATGCTGGATGAGGCCACCGCCGCCGCCGAGGCGATGACACTGCTGCGCCGCGCGGGCAAGTCCAAGTCCGCACGCCTGCTCATCGATGACGATCTGTTCCCGCAGACCAAGACCGTGCTGTCCACCCGGGCCGAGCCGCTGGGCATCGAGATCGTCTCGGCGGATCTGTCCGGTGGCGAGTTGCCCGAGGGCGAGTTCTTCGGCGTGCTGGTTCAGGTTCCGGGTGCGTCGGGGCGGATTGTGGACTGGCGGCCGGTGATCGAGACGGCGCACGAGCGTGGTGCATTGGTGGCGGTCGGCGCGGATCTGCTTGCGCTGACATTGATTACGCCGCCGGGGGAGCAGGGTGCGGACGTATGTTTCGGCACCACACAGCGTTTCGGGGTGCCGATGGGCTTCGGCGGGCCGCACGCCGGATATCTGTCGGTGCACACCAAGCATGCGCGGCAACTGCCCGGCCGGTTGGTCGGCGTCTCCGTGGACGCGGACGGCAATAAAGCATACCGGCTCGCGCTGCAGACCCGTGAGCAGCACATTCGCCGGGAGAAGGCGACCTCGAATATCTGTACCGCACAGGTGCTGCTGGCCATTGTGGCCGCGATGTACGCGAGCTACCACGGTGCCGACGGACTGCGGGCGATCGCCCGCCGGGTTCATTCGCGCGCGGCAGCCATCGCGGCCGGGCTCGATGGTGTCGTGGTGCACGAAAACTTCTTCGACACCCTGCTGGTGCGCGTGCCCGGCGGCGCGGAATCCGTTGTCGCGAAGGCGAAGTCGAGCGGGATCAACCTGCGGCTGGTGGATGCCGATCACGTCGGCATCGCCTGTGACGAGGCCACCACCGAGGGGCATGTCACCGCGGTGCTCGAATCCTTCAGCACCGGACTGCCGTCGGGCGTGGGCGATCCGGGCGGTGTGCCGAGCGTGACCGGCGGTTCGATCGAGACCCGCACCTCGGAATTCCTCACCCATCCGGCCTTCACCAGTTACCACACCGAAACCGCGATGCTGCGCTATCTGCGCAGGCTCTCCGATAAGGACATCGCATTGGACCGCAGCATGATTCCGCTCGGCTCCTGCACCATGAAGCTCAATGCCACCGCCGAGATGGAGGCCATCACCTGGCCCGGTTTCGCGCGGGTCCATCCGTACGCGCCGGTCGAGGATGCGCCCGGTCTGCTGCGGGTGATCACCGATCTGGAGGGCTGGCTCTCGGCCATCACCGGGTACGACCAGGTGAGCCTGCAGCCGAATGCGGGTAGCCAGGGTGAGTACGCCGGGTTGCTGGCTATTCGGCGCTATCACCTGGATCGTGGTGACACACATCGGGATACGTGCCTCATTCCGTCCAGTGCGCACGGCACCAATGCGGCCTCGGCCACCATGGTGGGGCTGCGCGTCGAGGTCGTGAAGTGCCGGGAGAACGGCGATGTGGACCTCGACGATCTGCGCGCCAAGATCGCCGACCACGCCGACCGGCTGGCCTGCATCATGATCACCTACCCGTCCACGCACGGCGTGTACGAGCACGAGGTCGCCGAGTTGTGCGCGCTGGTGCACGATGCGGGTGGTCAGGTGTACGTCGACGGCGCGAATCTGAATGCCCTTGTGGGCCTTGCCCGTCCGGGCCGGTTCGGTGGCGATGTCAGCCATCTGAACCTGCACAAGACCTTTTGCATTCCGCACGGGGGCGGCGGTCCGGGCGTCGGCCCGGTGGCGGTGCGCTCGCATCTGGCGCCGTATCTGCCCGGTGACCCGCTCGAGCCGGGTTCGCACGCGGTGTCGGCTGCGAAGTACGGTTCGGCGTCGATCCTGCCGATCACCTGGGCTTATATCCGGATGATGGGTGCGGACGGTCTGCGTAAGGCCACGTTGACCGCGATCGCGTCAGCCAACTACATCGCGCGCCGCTTGAACGAGCACTTCCCGGTGCTGTACACCGGTGAGAACTCGATGGTTGCGCACGAGTGCATTCTGGATCTGCGCGAGATCACCAAGCGGACCGGCGTGACCGTCGACGATGTGGCAAAGCGGTTGGCGGACTACGGATTCCACGCGCCGACCATGAGCTTCCCGGTGGCGGGCACGTTGATGGTGGAGCCCACCGAGAGCGAAAACCTCGCCGAGCTGGACGAATTCATCCTCGCGATGACAGCGATCCGGGGCGAGATCGATCAGGTAGCCGCGGGTGTGTGGCCGGTCGAGGACAACCCGCTGCGCGGCGCGCCACATACCGCGGCCTGCCTGGTCGGGGAATG
This sequence comes from Nocardia pseudovaccinii, assembly GCF_050942345.1. NCBI lineage: Bacteria > Bacillati > Actinomycetota > Actinomycetes > Mycobacteriales > Nocardiaceae > Nocardia > Nocardia pseudovaccinii. Next base: position 5,702,431 of record NZ_CP192074.1, on the reverse strand, counting down.
GGACCACTCGTACAGCCGGGAGGTCGCGGTGTACCCGCAGGGTCTGGATCCGGCGCGGGGCAAGGTGTGGCCCGCGGTGCGGCGCATCGACGGTGCCTACGGTGACCGCAACCTCGTCTGCTCCTGCCCGCCGCTGGACGCGTACTGACGGCAACCGAGCCGCACCTCGACCCCGTTGCGGGTGCGGCTCGGTAGCCATCTGACGTGTTCCGAGGGCGGCGAGTCACGCCGGGTCCGGCGCGGCCTCGGGTTCGATTTCCGGTATCTCGCTGAGGGCTTCGATGCCCAGTTCCGACCGCGTCGCGTCGATGACGGCGCGTTCGTCTTGGACGGTGTTGGCAATTGCCTTGTGCCACAGTGCGCGGATCGCGTTGACGTCGTCCATGGTTGCTTCGTGGTCGAGTTCGACCTTGAGGCGTTGCACGGTGATGCTCTGGGCTGCGGTGAGGGTGCGCAGGAGATCTTCGCAGCGCGCCGGGATCTTGGGGTTCGCCAGGACGCGCAGGCGGGTGATGTAGCCGTTGCATGCGGAGATGCTCTGCTGTACTTCCTTGCCGAAACTGTCCACCTCCTCGACGGATTCGGCCTTCCAATCGAGGGTGTCCCACAGGGTTTGGCGGACGTCGGCGGCGGCGAGCAGTACCGAGGAGATCGCGGTCAGAATCGAGTCGCGTCGCCATTTGTCCTGTTCGCGGCGTTCTGCGGCGGCGTTGGCGTTGTCGATATTGCGTTCTGCGGCGGCGTGGGTTGTCTCGATATTGGCCTGTGCGGCATCAAGTGTGGTCCGGTTGCGCTCGTCGGCCGCGGTGATCGCGTCGCGGTTCGTCCGGTTGTTGATCAGGACGCCGATGAGCGCCGCGGCGGCGACGATGAGCGAGCTGAGAAGCGGAAGCCAGGAAGTCACCGGGTCATCATTGCATTGCGGGCTGCTCCACTGTGCCCCGATCGGCTGTCAGATCGCACCGGCACGCGCCGCGGCTGGTGCGGCACCGGCCGCGCGGAGGCTGTCTTGCGTGGTCAGCGGTTCGTGAGCGATGAACGAGCGGTAGTAGATCGGCGCCATGGCGAGGAGATTGCCGCAGGCGATCATTCACGGCGTCGTCAACGCATGCATAACTGCGGTCCCGAAGCTGACGTCATCCGAGGTCGGCAGTCGCGTGTACGTGCCCCCGGTCCGCTGAGCGGCGGTTTGGAGGGTCTCCGTGCCATTGCCCCCGATGACGATCACATCGATGCGAACCGGGTGGGCCGGATCGGCGGCCGAGGTCAGCTCGGTCAGCAATTTGGCTCCGGTGGTGGTGGAGTCGTCATCCGGGCCGTCGGTGATGAGCAGAACCGAATTGGTAAGCCCCGGAGTGTATCCGCGAACAGTCGACTTGTAGGCCGCGATCAGTGACGGATAAGCCTGGTCGGTACGGGATTCGGTGGGCTTCACCGCCTCCAGCGCCGTATCCAACGCGGTGCGCTGCTGATTGTTCAGTGGCGCGGTGGGCGTTTGGATCTTGTACGGCGTTGTCCCGTCGAGGTTCTTCCCGAACGTCCACACGCCGAGTCCGAAGTCCGGCGGCATCACATTCATCGTGGAGCGCAGCGCGCCGAGTGCATTCGAGAGCCGGGTGACGGATCCGTCGTTGTTGCCCATCGAGGACGAGACGTCGAGCAGCACCGTAGCCTGCACGCCGAGAACAGGATTGGCGAGTGTGGCACGCACCTTGTCCAGTGCGGTCCGCTGTGCGGCGGGTGCGGCGATGGCCGGTGCCGCGGCGAATCCGGCGGCGGTGAAGGCCGAGGACTGTTGGGGTGCGCGCAGGTAGTCGGCGAACAGTGACGCGATCAGATTCTGGGTCTTGTCCACCCACGCCCCGGACATCAGCGCGGCGGGATGATCGGCAACAGGTGCGGTCCCCATTGGCCGAAATTGCGATGTACTACCAACAGCTTTCAGTTGCTGCTCGGTAGCCGCCACTGCGTGAATGGGCGAATTCGTCCCACCGATCGCGGCCAATGCGGCCGTGGTGTCCGCCGCCTGCGGTGCTTTCGCGGCGAGCCCGGAGATCGCCGCGACCACCTGACCGGACCGCGCGACTTGATCGGTGAGCGGATCGGTTCCCGAAACCGCTGAGCCGACCGCTGCTGCTGCCGCTAAGGTCGAGTCCCCGGTGGGCAGCGCCATCCGCAGCCCACCCCACCCGGACAATCCGAGTTCGTCCAGCGAACCCTGTTGCAGCCGTGGCAAATCCGCCCAGGTGATCTTGGCCTGCTCGAGCGCACCCCGCAGATCCTCGGGAACGGCGACCACGATCGGACTCATCGCAACCGGCGCGGGTGTGCCCTCGATCAGACCGGGCACCCGCATGGATTCGATGGACCGCATCGAATCGGCGATCCACAGCCCCGGCTGTGGACCGAGCGCACCGTTCCACGGCGTGCCCGCGGTGAACCCGGCGACGATCGCCGTCGACGGCTGGGCCGTCACCACTACCTTCGCGCAATGATCGCGCACCTTCGGATTGGTCGCGTTGTAGCGCTCCGCCGCGGCCCGCACCGGATCGGCGATATCCGGATCGACCGTCACGAACAGCGTCGACGGCCCCTCCTTACATTCCGCCGCGGCCGACTTGTCCCGGTTCGCGGCGCGATCACTGAGTTGAAAAAACGCGAAGACCGCCGCGACTGACAGCAAAACGGCAACCACTGCGATAACCGGACCTTTGCTGACGCCCCGGGACCTGGTTCCGCTGCGATGTGTGCCCACGATGCTCAGTGTATGTTCACGCGAGATTTGCCGTGCCGGTGTGTCCGGTGCGGCGCACCGGCACGGCGTGGCGTGAACGTCCGACTAGGCGCGGATCATCCGTCCGCGGTCGAACTCGTGTCCGCCCCAAACTCCGGACTGTCCAGTCCGCGCGGCGAATTCACCGCAGGCGTCCCGAATCGGGCAGCCGGCGCAGACCGCACGCGCGTACTCGAAGTCCTGTGACGGGTACGGGAACCACGCCTCGTGATTCGGATCACCGCGGCAGGCCGCCCGATGCCACTCCCGGGAATCCGAGAGCGGGAGCAGGTCGGTCAGATCGACAACCGCGCTGGTCTCCAATTCGACGGTCATTTCGAGCCTTCTCCTTTCTCTCTCGGCTCAGGTGGCGGCCAGTTGCTTCCAGATCCGCTGTTGCCGTTTGGCCAGGTGGTCCGGCGCCTTCGGCTGCCACAGCAACCGCATGCCCGCTTCCTCCGGCGTCCGGTCGGCCTTGCTCGAGTTGCACGACGCGCACGCGGCGATCAGGTTGTCCCAGGTGTTCGGACCACCCCTGCTGCGGGGCCGAATGTGGTCGACGGTGCGTGCCCAGGACGCGCAGTATCCGCACCGGTGGTGGTCTCGGCGCAGCACCCCGGCCAGCGTCGCGCGACTGCCGTCGTGTACTCGCGTCACATGGTCGAGGTATACGTACCGCAGCAGCCGGATCGTCTCCGGCAGCGCGAGCTCGTGGTGCTTGGACCGGATCGGGAGGTGCGGCTCCCGATCCGCGATCGACTCCGCGGCGCCGCCCATGAGCAGCACCACGGCCCGGTCGGCGCTGATCTCGGTGAGCGCCTCGTAGCTGGCGTTCAATACCAGTACCCGGGTGTGTATCCAGTTGTCGACAGTAGCCACCACCGGATCGGTGGCACGGTGGAACATCATGGGAGTCACCATGTTTCGAGAGAGCGAGCGGATTCGGAAGGCGAGGGTCGGTCAGTTACCGGCCGGGAGGCGGCGCAGTTCCTGCTCGACGCGCGCGTCATACCGACGCAAGCTCGATACGACAATGGTCACGGCCGCCGCCTCCTTCCTCATGCTCGTGAGCACCCGCGGAATCGGGTGATCATCATCGAAATCCATGGTGGCACAGCGTGCCCACCGCTGGCGAAGGGTTTTTCAGGCCAGGCCGACCAGCCACTGCCGCAGCCACGAGGTGGCGGTGGCGCCGTTGGAATCCACAACGTAGGTCGGATAGTTCTGGTGTACGAACGAGTTGTAGAACCGTTCGAATTCCCGCTTGCGCTCGTTCATCTCCGGATCGGCGAGCTGGTTCTGGATGAGCGGGGCCACCCCGGTCGCCATCAGGTCGTTGAAGATGGCGAACGCCTCCTGCTGGTAGCGCCACAGCTGAGCCGGGTCGGGATCGGAGGCCTGGGCCAGGAAGCCGGCGACGCGGGTCGCGAAGTCGGTGGGCGGTGCGGCGCAGTAGAGGTCGCCGACGGCGCAGATGGTGCGGGTCTTCGGGGTGAGGAAGCCGAAGCCGCCGATGCGCGGGCCGCCCGCGCCGGCGCCGTCGACCGGCGGGCCGATGAGTGCGTCGGTCGGCGAGCGGCGCGGATCCGAGATGAGCCCGACCGCGGCGATGCGTTCGGGCCGAACGGGACTCGATCCGGTGCCGATTTCGGCGGCGAGATCGCCTGCCGCATCCGCGCCCTGGCTGTAGCCGATCAGCGCAATCTTTGTCTCGGCGCACTGCTGGGCCATGGCCGTGACCAGGCCGCGGGCATTATCGATGGCCTGCCGCTTGGACCGGCCGTAAACATCGGTCTCCCACGGGAAAGCGGTCGCCGCGTAGGTCACGTAGTCGGTCCTGGTATTTCGCGGCAGGTTATCGGTAACGCTCGCGAGCATGCCCTCGCCGGGATTGGCGTCGGAGGTCTCCCAGGTGCCGGGTACCGCCACGACATACAGGTCGGGGCAGCCATCGGGCGCTGCCGTCGCCGCGCCGGCACCGCCGACGGCGCCCGCCGCACCTACCATGACGGTTCCCGCCACTGCACCGATCATCTTGCGCATAAACATGGTCCACACCTCGGTTTTGCTAGGTCCGAAGCGGCCGGGGGCCGTACGCGACTGCCTGCCGTCGCGTCGGAGACAACCGTACGGTCTGACCAGGGGTTGATGCGGGAACAACCCGTGACAAACGCTGAACATTTTTAACACAATGCGCAATGCCGACGATTCGCCCGGCGCGGCGGGATGAAGGAGCCGCGGGCGAGGGGGTGCGCGACTCCTTCATCGTGTCCGAGGGGCAGTCACCGCCTCGTCCACGGTTGTGGTGGTTATCAGGACACCATGACTCCCTCCCGTCGCACAAGAAGCAAGCTGTGCCCATCCATTGAACCGTTGCGAACGAGTGTGCTTGAGTTGCACGCTTGTTCGGAGTCGCGTATTGCTACGCGGCGTTGCCCTCATGGGGCTTCCCGTGGCGGTACCCGCTGCCAACGAGGTTGGTCTTACAGGGGTTTCCATCGAGCGCGTTTTTCGTCGCCCCGGAACTCGGGGAGGACGTGCCGTGGTGGATCCGGGTCGCGAGTGCGGCCAGGTTCCGGGCTGCATTGAGGTCGCGATCCGTGCGATGACCGCACGAATCACAGCAGAACACTCGATCACGAAGGCGCAGTTTGGTTTTCACCACGCCACAAACTGGGTTGGAGCAGGTTTTCGAGGATGGATACCAGCGGTCGGCGACGGTCAGTGTGCCGCCGCGCCAGCCCGACTTATAGTTGAGTTGGCGGCGCAACTCGCCCCATCCGGCATCGGCGATCCGGCGAGCCAGCCTATGGTTGCGGAGCATGCTGGCGACGTTGAGGTCCTCGACCACGACGGTGCCGAACCGGTCGGTCAACGCGGTGGTGAGCTTGTGCAGGCCGTCGGCACGACAGTTCGCTACTTTCGCGCGCAGCTTGGTGATCTTGGAGTTGGATTGCTGCCAGCGTTTTGACGGCTTGGTACCGGTGCGCCTGTCCGGACCTCGGCGACGGGCGGCTTGGCGCTGCAGTCGCTGCAGCCCGCGGTGCGCCTGTTCGAGATGGCGCGGGTTGGCGACCATGCCGTGGCAGTCGGAGACGCCGGGGACCGGTTGTGACAGCACGGCCAGGTGCGTGATACCGAGGTCGACACCGACGACCGTGTCCGGCCGGGTCGGGGCACGGTGGGTGCGCTCGACTTCGACAGAAAATGACACGAACCAGCGACCCCGCGTGAAGCTCACGGTGGCCGACCGGATCCGGGCGGTGCCACGTTCGATATGGCGAGCCAGTTTGCGGGTCGACTCGTGGGTGCGCACCACGCCGATCCGGGGCAGCTGCACATGCCGACGATCGGTGTCGGCCAAGCCGAACGCGCCGGTGGTGAACCGGCACGACTTCGCCGAGCGCTTGGATTTGAACCGCGGGAAACGCACTCGCGCCCCGCTGCGGTCGCCGGATCGAGACTTCGCCCAATTCGACAGCCCCGCAGCTAGATTCGCAAGACCCGACGAGTACGCCTCTTTCGAGTTCTCCCGCCACCACGGCGCAACGACATCTTTTGTCTGATTCCACCTCTTGCGCAGGCCGTAGGCGGACCAGTTAACCGGTGGGGTCAACTCGGCATCGGCGATGCCGTAGGAGCGTTCCGCGGCCCGCTGATCCAGGTTCGCCTTCACCTCGCCCAGACCCCAGTTGAACGCCTTGCGCTGTGCCCCACAGTGCGATCGCAGCATCTGCTTCTGCGCCTCGGTCGGATCCAACGCGAACCGGTACGCCTGCAGCACGGTCGCGTCATCGGTCACGAACCGACAATGACACACACCACCGACATCCACCCAAATGTGCTCAACGTTTACTGTCACGAAGTCTGCTCGCCGAGCGGCTGCGCCAACTCGAGCGGGCGGCGCTGATCGAGAAAATGGGCAGCGAATACCTGCTCACCGCCGCCGGTCGGGAATTGGAGCCGATCCTGTTCGGGCTCGGCGAATGGGGTGCACGCTGGACCTTCGGCGAACCGCGGCCCGAGGAACTGGATGCCGGGCTGCTGGTGTGGTGGATGCACTCCCGGTTGGATACATCCACGTTTCCCGGTAAGCGTCATGTGTTGTGCGTGCGGTTCACCGACGACTTCCGGCGCTATTGGATCGTCGTCGAATCGGGTGTGCTGTCGGTGTGCGATGCCGATCCCGGCTATCCGGTCGACGTCACCATCAGCTCCGATGTCGAATCGCTGTACCAGGTTTGGCTGGGACGCATTCCGCTCTCGCACGCAATGCGAACCGGCCGAGTGGAATTCACCGGGCCGACCGCGCTCACCCGGCGGATGCCGTCGGTACTGCAACTGAGTCCCGTTGCGGGATATGCGGATCCGGTCGTACGCGCCTCGTGACGATTACGCAGTCGGCTCTCGCGCGTAGATGTAGTAGCGGTACACGCCATCCCCGGGATCGGCGCTCAGCGGCCACTCGCCGTCGGCGATGAACCATGTCCATTCGAGAGCGAGGCCCGCGTCGCGTTCGGCGATCGACTTCGCCCGGTCCAACGAGCTGTCGGTGCCCAGGGCCCGGTCGTCGGTACCGCAGAACTCGCAACTGTGCACCCGCCGCACCTCGTATGCGATCACTCGCCTACCTCCGGGCACCCAGATTAGACCTGGTTATCCGGGTGTGCACCGATAACGTTCGACGGGTGCGGCCGATAAACAGCTCGACAGGCTCGTCCGCTCGGGGGGACCGCGTGTCGAACGGGGAGTTCCGGAAGTGGCGTCCGCAACGAATCAGTGGGGCACCAGTTCGAATCGAATACGCAAGGGATGTGTTCCATGTCGACATCGACGGTGAAATATCTGGTGCCGCTGGGCTGCTGCGCGGTTCTCACGTTGGCCGGTTGCGCCGGCGGTGATCACGGCCACGGTGCAGCCGCAGGCACGAGCGCAATCTCGACGACCGCCGGTAGCCGCGTGCCGGGGCCGAGTGCGGCAGCCACAGAGCAGCCAACTGGAGCGACCGGCGAACCGGCTTCGCCGCTGCCGCCGATACCGGCATGCGACGGCAGCCAGCTCATAGTCGGCGTGGAACCGATGTCGCCCGGCGCGGGCCACCGCGGTGTGCGCATGCATTTCTCGGTCGTCGGCGCCAGCGGTGCGTGCACACTGACCGGATACCCTGGCGTCGACACCGGCCCCGGCGGGCCGCTCCTGCACGCCGAGCGCACATTGCGCGGCTATCTGGGCGGTCTCCCGGCCGATATCGATACGCCACCGACCGTCGTCCTGGATCACGACCACAATGCCGAGGCAGTGGTCGAGGGCGGCGCGGTGGATGCGGAAGGCAACCAGTGCCCCACGTATACGAAGCTTTTGGTCACCGCCCCGAACACCACCGATACGCACGCGGTCAGCACCACCATCGACACCTGCACGCTGAGCGTTCACCCCTTGACCGCCCAATAGCGATTTCAGAGGTTGCCGACAATGTGTTCCAGGCGGCGCGCCACCAGTTCACGGGCCTGCTCGCGCAGGGCGGGGCGGTAGCCGCTCGGGTACACCGGATCGCCCGGGGCGTAATCCTTCAGGACTTCCTTGGCGAGGGTGATCTTGTGGACCTCGGTGGGGCCGTCGGCGATTGCCATGACCTCGGCGTAATTCATCATGTCGACGAACGGGAGGTCCTGGCTGACGCCGATGGCGCCGTGCAGATGCAGTGCGCGCTGGGCGATATCGTGCATCACCTTCGGCATCGCCACCTTGATGGCGGCAATGTCCTTGCGGACCTTCAGATAGTCCTGTTCCTTATCGATGCGCCAGGCCGTGCGCAGGACGAGCAGGCGGAACTGCTCCATCTCGATCCAGCTGTCGGCGATGCGTTCCTGGGTCATCTGCAAACCCGCGAGGGCCCCCTTGCGCATCGGCCGGGAGACCGCGCGTTCGGCCATCATGTCGAAGGCCTTGCGCACCAACGCGACTGTGCGCATCGCGTGGTGCACCCGGCCGCCGCCGAGGCGGGTCTGTGCCACGATGAAGCCCATACCCTCCTGGCCGAGCAGGTGGTCGGCGGGCACCCGGACATCGGTGAAGCGCAGATGTCCCTCGTGCTCGCTGAAACCGTGCACGTGGAAGTTCTTGACGATCTCCAGACCGGGGGTGTCGGCGGGCACGATGAACATCGACATGCCCTGGTACGGGCTGACATCCGGATTGGTGACCACCATGACGATATGGAAGCTGGCGAACTGCGCGTTCGAGTTGAACCACTTCTCGCCGTTGATGACCCAGGAGTCGCCGTCGCGCACGGCGCGGGTCTTGAACAGCGTCGGATCCGACCCGCCGGTGGGTTCGGTCATGACATAGCAGGAACCGATCTCACCGGCCAGCAGCGGCTCCAGGTACCTGGCCTTCTGTTCCTCGGTGCCATAGTGCGCGAGGATTTCCGCGTTACCGGAATCCGGTGCCTGGCAACCGAATACGGACGGTGCCCACACCGAAGTGCCGAGCACCTCGTTGAGCAGCCCGAGCTTCAGCTGCCCGTAGCCGGGGCCGCCCAGTTCCGGTCCGAGATGGCAGGCCCACAGCCCGTGTTCCTTCACCTTCTCCTTCAGCGGCCGCATCAGCGCCATCGCCTCGGTATCGGTGCGGTCGTAGGGATTCGGGTAGAGCAGATCGAGGGGCTCCACCTCGGTGCGGACGAACTCCGCCGCCCAGTCCAGCTTCCGCTGGTATTCCGGGTCGGTTTCGAAATCCCAAGCCATGGTCAGCCTTTCGTGTCGGTGATGCCGTCGAGAACGGTGGACGCCACAATGTCGGCGATTTCACCGGGGGAGCGCCCGCCGTATGGGCGGTACCAGAAGGTCACCATGTTCAGCATGCCGAGCACACTGTTGGTGACCACGTGGTCGTCGGTGCGCAGCAGGCCCGCCGCATGACCCGCGTCGATGACGCGCTGCCAGCAGGCCTGTATTTCGTCACGCATTTCCTGTAGTTCTTCGCCGCGCTCACCGGTCAGTGCGGTGACGTCGCGCAATTGGATGGCGACTTCGCGACGGTGCTCGATGATCAGCCCGACGTGGCTGTGGATCAGCTTGCGCAACTTGACGATCGGGTCGTCGATGCCGCGGGAGATCCGCTGGGCATCGGTGAGCATGAGCTGGATGTAATCGCGCAGGATCTGCCAGAGCAGCTCTTCCTTGGAACCGATGTGGTAGTACAGCGCACCCCGCTGAACCCCCGCTCGATCACCGATTTCCGCGACGCCGGTGCCGTGGAAACCCTTTTCCGCGAACAGTTCCACCGCAGCCGTCACGATGCGCGCCCTGGTCGCCTCGGCCGTGGTCTCCGCGGCCGGTGGACGACCACGGCGACGAGGCGAGGCCAACTCGGGCCCACCCGTCACCCGGCCACCACCCCTCATGGAATCGCTGCGCGATACTGCGGTCATTTGCGCGGATCCAGTACGACCTTGGAAACCCCGTCGGCACGGTCGGCGAACATGCGGTAGGCATTCGCACCGTCCGACATCGGGAATCGGTGTGTGACAACGGCTTCGGGCCGGATTCGACCAGCGGCGGTGAGTCGCAGCAGTGCGGGCAGTTCGTATTGGATCGAGCAGAGTCCGATATGGAATTCGAGCTCCTTGACCTGCGCCAATTGCATATGGAACGGGAAGGCGCGATTATGACTGACGCCGACCACGCCGACCCGGCCACGATGCCCGACGGCGCTGATGGCGAGCTTGATGGTCGCATCGGCGCCGACCGCCTCGATCGCGACATCCGCACCACCGCTGAGCATTTCGCGGATGACGGTCTTGGGTTCGTCGGATTCGACTATTTCCGCGCTCAATTCGGCGGCGCGCTTGCGCCGGTCGGCCACCAGATCCACCCCGAGCACCCGCGCCGCGCCCATCGCGAACGCCGACTGCACGGCCATCAGCCCGACCGGTCCCAGCCCGATCACCACCACGGTCTCACCGGGTGCGATGCGGGTGCGGCGTGCGCCGTACCAGGCGGTGGGCGCGTTGTCGGTGAGCACGATCGCGGCCTCATCGCTGACCGAATCGGGCAGCCGTACCAGATTCCCCTCGGCGTGGGGTACCGCGAGATATTCCGCCTGTGCACCGGCGAGCGATCCGCCGAGTCCATAGCAGGCGTCGGCGGGCATCGGGTGGCGTTCACAGGCCGCCACGATGCCTGCCTTGCACTTCGCGCAGCGGTTACAGCCGACGGAAGCGGAGACCAACACCCGGTCACCGACCGTGAATCCCTGTATGTCCGAACCCAATTCGACGATCTCGCCGACGGCCTCGTGGCCGACGCTGTATCCGGTGCCGTCGGTGAAGCCGTGCCCGGCATAGATGTGCAGATCACTGCCGCAGATTCCGGCGGCGGTCACCCGAACGATTGCGCCGTCGCGGCCCGGCAGCATCGGATCGGGCACCTCGGTGTACGAGATCTGTTGCGGTCCTTGGTAAGTCAGTGCCTTCATCGCCAACCGCCGTCCAGTGCCAGAGTTGCGCCGGTGCAATACGCCGAAGCATCCGTCGCGAAGTACAGTGCCGCGCCGACGATTTCATCCGGGCGACCGATCCGCCCGAGCGCCATATGCCGAGTCAGCTCAGTGCGCAACTCATCGGGCCACGCCTTGGAAATATCCGTCTCGAACGGACCGCATTGGATCGTGTTGACCCGCACCGTCGGCGCGAAACTCTGCGCGAGTCCGCCGGTGAGATTGGCCAATCCGGCCTTGGCGGCCGCATAGGGCACCGCGAGCGGTTCCGGTCGTTCGGCCTCGATCGAGGAGATATTGATGATCGAACCGCCACCGGCGGCGGCCATCCGGGTGCCGATCAAGGTCGACAAACGGAACGGGCCCTTGAGATTGACCGCGATCACCTTGTCGAACATGTCCTCGCTCACCTGATCCAGGCTCGGATACAGCAGCGACATCCCGGCATTGTTGACCAGCACGTCGACCTTGCCGAACTCCGCGTAGGCCGCCTCGACCAGCGCATCGCACTGCGCCCAATCGCTGACATTGCACGCCACCGGAAATGCGCGCCGTCCATGGGTGTTCTTCACCTCATCGGCCAGCTCGACACACCCGTCGAGTTTGCGACTTGCGATCACCACATCCGCACCGGCCGCGGCGAAGGCCAGCACCATCTCCCGGCCGAGCCCGCGGCTACCGCCCGTGACCAGCGCGACCTTATCCGCTAACGACTGTCCTGGCATTGCGCTCCATTGCTCCGGCTGCCGGTAATGTTCCAATCAGTACATTAATTCCGCCGGACGATACAATCAAGGCCCCGACACACCGTCACATCACTACCGATGGGTAACATTGGTTGCGATTTTTCCCACCCGGCTTTCTCAAAAGTGAGGCAGTAGATGACAGAGCGGATTCAGGTCGGCGGGCTCCAGGTGGCCAGCGTTCTCCACGAGTTCATCGAGAACGAGGCGCTCCCCGGAACCGGCGTAGATTCCGCCGCGTTCTGGGCCGGAGCCGAGCAGGTCATCAACGACCTCGCTCCGCGCAACCGCGCCCTGCTGGCCGAACGCGACGAGATCCAGGGCAAGCTCGATGCCTGGCACGCCGAGCACCCCGGCGCGAACTACGACAAGGCCGTCTACAAGAGCTTCCTCGGCGATATCGGCTACCTGCGCGCGGAACCGGCCGACTTCGAGATCGCCACCCAGAATGTGGACGACGAGATCGCCACCACCGCGGGCCCGCAGCTGGTGGTGCCGGTGATGAACGCGCGCTTCGCGATCAACGCCGCGAACGCGCGCTGGGGGTCGCTCTACGACGCCCTTTACGGCACCGACGCCATCTCCGAGGCCGACGGCGGGGAGAAGGGCACCGGCTACAACCCGGTCCGCGGCAGCCGCGTGATCGAGTTCGCGCGCAAGTTCCTCGATACCGCCGCCCCGCTGGCCAACGGCTCGCACCGGTCCTCGACGCACTACGCGATCGATGGCGGCAAACTTGCGGTCACGCTGAGCAACGACGAGGTCACCACGCTGGCCGCCGATGGCGCGGAACTGGTCGGGTACCTGGGCGATCCGGCCTCGCCGACCTCGATCCTGCTGAAGCACAACGGTTTGCACATCGACATCCAGGTCGATCCGGCCTCGCCGATCGGCAAGACCGATCCGGCGGGTGTCAAGGATGTGGTGCTGGAGTCCGCGGTCACCACGATTATGGACTTCGAGGATTCGGTCGCCGCGGTGGATGCCGAGGACAAGGTGCTCTGCTACCACAACTGGTTCGGCCTGATGAAGGGCGAGCTGGCGGAGAAGGTGACCAAGGGCGACAAGACCTTCACCCGCACCATGAACCCGGACCGCGTCTACACCGCGCTCGGCGGTGGTGAGCTGGTGCTGCACGGCCGGTCGCTGCTGTTCGTGCGCAATGTCGGTCACCTGATGACCTCCGACGCGATCATCGACGCCGAGGGCAACGAGGTGCCCGAGGGCATCATGGACGGCCTGATCACCTCGCTGATCGCCAAGCACAGCCTGCTCGGCGCAACCGAGCTGAAGAACAGCCGCACCGGTTCTGTCTACATCGTGAAGCCGAAGATGCACGGCCCGGACGAGGTCGCCTTCACCAACGAGCTGTTCGGCCGGATCGAGGACGTCCTCGGCCTGACCCGCAACACCCTCAAGGTCGGCATCATGGACGAGGAGCGCCGCACCACGGTCAATCTGAAGGCCTGTATCCAGGCGGCCGCCGAGCGCGTGGTGTTCATCAACACCGGCTTCCTGGACCGCACCGGCGACGAGATCCACACCTCCATGGAGGCCGGGCCGATGGTCCGCAAGGCCGAGATGAAGACCCAGCAGTGGATCCTGTCCTACGAGGACTGGAACGTCGATACCGGTCTGGCCGCGGGCCTGCCCGGTAAGGCGCAGATCGGCAAGGGCATGTGGGCCATGCCGGATCTGATGCACGACATGCTCGAGCAGAAGATCGGCCACCCGCGCGCGGGCGCCAACACCGCCTGGGTGCCCTCGCCGACCGCGGCCACACTGCATGCGACGCACTACCACCAGGTCGATGTGTTCGAGCGGCAGCAGGAGATCGCCGCCGGTGGCCGTCGCGCCACCGTCGATCAGATCCTGGAGATCCCGCTCGCGGCCGATCCGAACTGGACCGACGAGGAGAAGCGCCAGGAGCTGGACAACAACTCCCAGGGCATCCTCGGCTACGTGGTGCGCTGGATCGACCAGGGCGTCGGCTGCTCCAAGGTGCCCGACATCCGGGATATCGGTCTCATGGAAGACCGTGCGACCCTGCGCATTTCGAGCCAGCTGATGGCGAACTGGCTGCGTCACGGCGTGGTCACCGCCGATGAGGTGGTGGCCAGTCTGGAGCGGATGGCGCCGGTGGTCGACAAGCAGAATGCGGGCGATCCGAACTACCGTCCGATGGCGGCGGACTTCGCGGGCAGCATCGCGTTCCAGGCCGCGAAGGAACTGGTGCTGGACGGCACCAAGCAGCCGAACGGCTACACCGAGCCGATCCTGCACCGCCGTCGCCGGGAGGCCAAGGCGCTGGCTTGCGTCTAAGGCGTTGTGCGTCTGAGTGACTCGAGAATCCCCCCGTCCGGGCGCTTGCCGGGCGGGGGATTCCTGTACCACACGACGGCCGTCGACGGGGCGGATGACCGGTTTCGACCCGCATAACGATCCGTTACCCTGGGCGCTGCACGAGACAGTCGGATGTGAGGAAGTTTTATGGGAAGCGTTGTCCTTGATGTATTCGCGCTGGTTGTGAATCGCGCGGCGATGTTCTGGAACTGGATGGCCACCGGTTCGGCCGGTTTCCCGCCGCTGTAATAGCCGAGCTGAACGTCTGGTACGACGACCCCCGGTCCCGGCCCCTCGATGGGACGCCGAGTCCGGGGGTTTCCTTTGCCCGGTGAGATATCTCCACAGACGGTGAGCCGATTCCCTTCGGGGACAGGGCGGATCGACGTATCTTCTTTGGCATGAGCAGCGGCCGCCCCCGACCGACACCGTTGTGGTTCGAGCTCTGGATGGGCGCCATCACCACCGTCATCGCGTTGCTCTGTGCCGCGCTGTGCTGGGAATTGGCTGCTCAGGGCAGCTTTCCGGCCAAAGTGCTGCTGTGGGTGGGACTTTCGGTGGTCGGGCTGGTCGCGATCGTCTTCGCCATCCTGGGCCTGATCCGCTATCACGCTGTCCTCGTGAGCCTTACCGCACCGCTACTGATCGCCGCGCTCGCCGCGCTGGTGTGGTATGAAGTGCCCGAGACCACCGGTTGGCGCCTGTCCCGGCCCATTCTCGAAGATCAGGCCACCGCCTGCGCCAATCCGGGCCATCGCACCCGCCTTGGTGTCTACACCGTCACCTACATCACCCGCCGCGACGGCGCGTGTCTGTTCTACGTCAGTGGCGGAGCCACCGATTCCGAAGGCTTCGCCTACTTTCCGGACAGCGCCCCGAGCACGGGCCCCGCCGGTCCCGGCGGCATCGGCTACGAACCCTTCCGCGGTCCCTGGTACCGCTTCGTCGAAAACACCTGACCGGATCGGCCGAGGCCCGCCATCGCTGTACAGCTCAGTGCACGACAGCAACCAGTGTTCGGATGATCATGAAGATTGCGGCCACGCCGAAACAGGCCAGTCCGACGACCCATACGGTGAACATCTGCCGCATCGGGATCAGGTTGTCCAGCCAGGGGACGTCGAGATCGACGCTCTGCAGTTGCGTCTCGAAGACGGCGCCATGTGAACCCCAGGTGCTCGTGCCGATCTGCTGCTGTTCGAACCGCTCCAGCCACAGCGCGTCCTTGCGTTCGGCAAGGCGATGGCTGGCCATGAGCATGATCGAAATGACCGACACGATCAGCGCGAGCAGTGACGAGGCTATGCGCGCGATGGAATCGTTGTCGGCTCCCATCGAGATACTGAACAGGAATGCCTGGGCAGTCAGACTGAGGGCGGGAACCTGCCAGAGGAGGTTCTCGTATTGCAGGCGTCGGTCCGCCACGGTCCGGTAGACCATCTCCAGATCGGCCGTACGGCGGGGAGCTGGCTCGTCCACAAAGGGTACTGTCGCACAGTCGCGCAGACCCGGTGGGTATTTGTCACGTTCGGGATGGGGAGCGAACCAGGATGAGGATGCTGACCAGGAGCACCCACGCCGGGAAGGCCAGCGTCATCCATCTGCTCGTTTCGCTGGCCACCAGGAGTGCCAGGGCCGCCAGATAGCTGACACCGGCGAGCCAGCGCGGCATCAGCCCGGTCTTCAGCCAAATCGTCGCGAGCGAGATCATGAACACGGCCGCCATCCGCAGCGCGTAGGTCTGGCATGCCGAAACCACGATCATCTTGCCGAAGTCGACCACCGCGGCGCGGGCGGCCGGGTCGGTGACGTCGGTGTTGCTGGACACCAGACCGGCCGCGACGGCGGTGCCGACGAACATCATCGCCAGGAACAGCAGCCCGCTACCGAGGAATACCGATAGGAAGAACCGGTCTTCGTAGCGCCCGAACCCGTCACGGACGACGCCGATGAACCATAGGAAGCTGATTCCGGCGAACGGCATGAGCACCGTCGCTGTTCTGATCGCGTTCTGCCGACTGTTCAGCCAACGAGTCGAGCCTTCGATGCCGTCAGGCATGTCGATACGGATCAAGATCAGCGTTGTGCCGAACAACACCGCGAAGACCACTCCGGCCAGGGCGGCCGCTCGCGGTGTCGACAACTGGCGCGGCGCCGGCGTCGGCTCGGTGTTTTGCGGCGATGTCGACATGACGTCATCCTGTCAAATCCGAGCGCCTATCGGGCGGGATTCTCGGTCAGGTTGATTCCCGTTGTGCTCTGGGTGCACGTTTAAATGCCCCGACGCCACCGACTTGATTCTGGCCTAATTGCCGGTGCTGTGTGGGGTTTCGGCGAGGTGTACCGAGGCATAGCATATTCAAGGTCCGGCTTATTGCGGCGCGGAAGGTGGGTGAAGATATGACAACGACCGAGCGTGACTGGACTGAACCGGCTGCTATGGCCATACCCCCTGAGGGCTATTTCGAGTTGGAGCGGGGTAGATACGGCCCGGTCTATCCCAGGACGCCGGCCAGCTACGGGTTCTCGATCATCGCCAAGGTGAAACCGGGTCGCGAGGAGGCTATTCGCGCGTACGGCAAGCAGATCGAGGAAGCTGTAGCAGCTGATCCGGATGTGCTGGCGCCGTTGCGGCTGCACTATCTGCGGTGGGTATTGTTCGACGTCGGATCGGGGCTGCACTTCCAATATCAAGGAATTTTCGACACCGATTTCGACAAATACACCGAGGATGCCGTTACCTTGTTCGCCCAGACCGGTATCACCACGGTTTTCACCAATCTCGAGGGATTCCCCGACGACTGGAAGGAAAACCCGGAGGCGTTTGCGAAATTTGCTCGGGAGCACCAGTTTCCGAGCTTTCTCGAATATGGTGAGTACCCCTACGTCACCGCCGACGAGATCAAAAAGGCGCTGCGCCTGAAGGCGGCGTTCTCCGATATGCTCGACCAGATGCAGTAATCCCTTGGCCCATGCTGGAACTCGACGATATTCAGCACATCTTGCTGACCCGGACCCCGGCGGTGACCGGGCGCTACGAATTCTTGTCCTTCGACGATCCCGCCGCGGCCCGGGCTTGGTTGACGCCGTTGGTGGAGCGCGTGCAGTCGGCTGCGGATGTGCGCGCCACGATGGACAGCTCCGACCGCTGGGTCACGCTGGCCTTCACCTGGCACGGGCTGCGGGCGCTCGGCGTAGCGAAGGAAACGCTCGCCGCCTTCCCGGACGAGTTCCGCGAAGGCATGGCTGCCCGCGCAGACATCCTGGGCGACACCGGCGCTTCGCATCCCGACAACTGGATAGGCGGTCTGGCTGGTGACGACCTGCACGCCATCGCGATCCTGTTCGCCCGCACCGATGCTGAGCACCAACGATGCACCACCGAACACGACAAACTGGTGGCCCGCTGTCCCGGGGTGCGCGTGTTGTCGTTCCTGGATCTGAACGCGACGCCGCCGTTCGACTACGCCCACGATCATTTCGGGTACCGAGATCGGTTGTCCCAGCCGGTGATCGACGGATCCGGCGAAACACCGACCCCTGGCTCGGGGGCACCGCTGCAACCCGGTGAATTCATCCTTGGCTACCCCGACGAGGAAGGGCCGGCACAAGCGCTGCCACAGCCGGAGGTGTTGTTCCGCAACGGAAGCTACATGGCCTACCGGCGGCTGCAAGAACACGTCGGCGTGTTTCGGAACTATCTGCGCGAGCACGCGGACACCCCGGACAAGCAGGATTTACTCGCCGCGAAGTTCATGGGGCGCTGGCGCAGCGGCGCACCATTGGTGCTCGCCCCGGATCGGGATGACCCGGCGCTGGGCGCGGATCCCATGCGCAACAACGACTTCAACTACAAGGAGATGGATCCGCACGGCTATGCGATACCGCTCGGCGCGCATGCCCGCCGACTCAACCCCCGCGACACCGCGACGAACATCAACCGCCGCAGGATGATTCGCCGCGGCGCGACCTACGGGCCCGCGCTGCCCGAGGATGCCCCCGACGACGGAGTGGACCGCGGGATCGCCGCGTTCATCATCTGCGGCAGCCTGGTACGCCAGTTCGAGTTCGCCCAGAACGTATGGATCAACGACAAGACCTTCCACGAACTCGGCAACGAACACGACCCCATCTGCGGTACCCAGGACGGCACCCTGGACTTCACCATTCCTAAGCGGCCCATCCGCAAGAAGTTCCTCGGGCTGCCGGCCTTCACCACGCTCAGGGGCGGCGCGTACTTCTTCCTCCCGAGCATCAGCTCTCTCCGATACCTGGCCACGTTCGACAGTCGAGAGGTGACACCATGAGCAGCACCCTGCCGTCGGCACGCACCTACAACCAGAACCACATTCCGCGCAAACACGACGGGCGTCGGCGGATGAGCATCTATTGGACATGGAGCTATCCATGGGAGGCCCAACGCGATCCCGCCGAGATGTACAACCGCTTCTCGACGATGACCGAGGTGCGCAACGTACTGTGGCCGAGCTACGAGACTCCGGAATACGACGCCGCGCACTTCCTGCAGGGCATCGCAGGCACACTGGAGTTGTTCCATCGCTCGACGCTGGCGTTTCAGCAGTTGGCCGAAGAGGCCACCGGTCACCCCGTCGCGGTGTTCCAGCGCATCGACCAGGCCGGCTACACCTTGCCGATCGACGAGCGGATCCTGGCCGACACCGACACCCTGATGGTGTTCGGGCTCGATCACGTTCTTTCCGAGCAGCAAGCCGCCTCGGACGAGATCGATGCGATCCGCGACTGGCTGCAACGCGAAGGCACCTGCCTGCTGCTGGCGCCGCACCACGACGTCGGGTGCACTGACGACTACGCGCAGCGACAAATGGAATACCAGCATCACGGCGATCCATTGGTGCCGCGGCAGCAACGATTCGGCCAGTACACGCGCTCGCTCATGCGGGCCCTCGATGTGCCGGTACACAACAAATGGGGCCTGCGCCCCGCGGTCGTGGACGGCACCAATGAGATCTCGCCCTTGACAGGGTTCCGCGATCTGGACACGCCCCGGCTGCTGGACAACGTGACGACGTTCAACTTCCACCCCCATCTACCGCACTACGAACTCACCGCGCCGGAATCCGACTCACTTCGTGTCCTGGGCCGCCAGCGCGTCGACCCCCAGCGACCCCATCCCTTCACCGCCGCAGGCAATACGGAGTTCAATGCGCTGATCTGGATGCCACCCGCTGGGAGGCGAGCCGGTGACATCGTGCTCATCGACTCCACCAACTTCACC
Organism: Nocardia pseudovaccinii; assembly: GCF_050942345.1. Classification (NCBI taxonomy): domain Bacteria; kingdom Bacillati; phylum Actinomycetota; class Actinomycetes; order Mycobacteriales; family Nocardiaceae; genus Nocardia; species Nocardia pseudovaccinii. The sequence goes on along the minus strand of NZ_CP192074.1, from coordinate 5,682,816 downwards.
ACGCTGTTCGGCGGGACCGACAGCCTCCGCAACCTCTGGCACAACCTTGCCACCATGAAGTGACCACTGGTTCAGGGTTTGGGTTCGATCCAGAGGGCTTCGGCTACGGCGCGGAGATCGCCGGTGGGCGTGGCGAGGGCGATGCCGACCGTGTGTTTGCGGCCTTGGTGGGTGATGGGCCAGGCGTAGGAGATATAGGGGGAGCCGGGGTAGAGGGGGTGGAGTTGGGTGGCGGTGAGGGCCGCGGTTACGCCGCCGAAGCTCATACCTTGTTTTCGCATGGCGGTCCAGCCGCCGGGGCAGTCGAGAGCGGACCAGACGACTTCCGGCGGGAGTCGGCCGGATTCGTCGGCCAGGCCGGGATCCGGAGTCCAGGCGGCGATGACGAGGTCGTGATCCGGTGTGTCCCAGGTGAGTAGGCGCAGGCCGCGGCCGGGTGCGCAGGCGGCGCCGCAGCCATAGCAGTCGGTGACGCGGCGCGACACCATGGCCGCGTCGGTGACGGCCTTCGCCTCGGCCCAGCTCGGGGCGGGCGGTGGATCGATGGTGAGCACCGCCGGAGTGGATTCGGCGAGTAGCGCGCCGTGGGCATCGGTCAGCGTGTATCCACCGGATCTGGTGGGGCGCAATGACATCGGGGTCTCCAGCGGCACCCTGGCACGGAAGTCGACGCGTATCTCGGTGGCCTCGCACGGCCCGGCCAGCAGGCCCGCGACGTAGCCGCCGAACGCGACGTCGGGATATCCGTGCACGTGTTCGGGGACGGTGACTGTCTCGGTCTGGATCACGGGTCGCGCGCGCCTTTCTGTGCCGTCGATCTGGATCGACCGTACCTCCGGATTCGGGCGCATCGGAATCTTCGTGGTGAAACCCCCGGGCTGCCCACCGCGTGGCCGACCCGCATCCGGTGAGGGGCGGATCGGCTATTGCGTGGCCTGACTGCCGAGTTGGGTGAGTAGCACGCTGATCACACCGGCCTCCTGACTCTGGCTCTGGAACATCGAGCGCGCGGTTTCCTTGACCGGGCCTGAGCTCAGAAGCTCGTCGGCGGCACGAGCCATCACCAGTCCGCCTTGATGATGACGAAACATCAATTGCAGGAACAGTATTTCGGCATCGTGACCGCGGGCTGCGGACAGGGCGTCGAGTTCGGCGGTAGTAGCCATACCAGGCATCGCATCGCCGTTCGATTGGACCGTGCCCGGATGATGTTGCGACACAGCCGCATCGGCGTGCATCCACGCCATCGGATGCGACGACAGCGGCGACGCATCGGCCAGCCGCAACCACCCGAGCATGGTCCCGATCTCGATGCGCTGTGCGTCCGAAAGCTGTTGTGCCAGCCGGAGCACAGTTGGGTCCACGTCACGATCCAAGCGCTGCACCATGATCAGCGCCTGCTGATGATGCGCGGTCATATCCTGCGCGAATCCGATCTCGATCGCGTTGAGAACCGGTGCGGTCGTATGCTGTTCGGGCAATACGAGTGGCCGCAGCGCCGCGCCGAGCACAACCAGGACGAACCCAACCGAGGCGAGCGCCGCGACTCGGAACCAACGGGACACAGCTACGACCCGACGGTCGATTGCTGATTCTCGGGCACCGTATATACGCCGTTCTCCAGTTGCAGCACCATGAATCCGTTATCGGAGCAGGCGACATACAGTTGGTCGCCGCGCCACTCCGGCGGCGAGAAACACCAGTCGGTGGAGACATCGCCGAAGGCGAGGTTGCCGGTGCGCGGGGTGAGCGCGTCCAACGGATCGAATTGCCCCTCCAACACCGCGCGTGCGGCCGGTGGTGTGCTCATCAACGGCACACCGATGATCGACGCGAGTGCATGCGGTGAGTTCCACAGGCTCAGGTTCTGGCCGGTTCGTGCGGGTGGATTGAAGTAGGCGATCTCGCGGATATCGTGCGGATCGCGGACATCGAAAATCCTGATGCCGGAGGAGATCCAACCGCACGCGAGGGCGGTGGGGTTGTCCGGGCGGTCGGCGGCACAGTAGTGCGATTCGTACGCGAAGGCCGAACCGCCCATCGAACTACCGATATTGCTGTCGATGTTCTGCAGCAGGTTGATCTCCAGCTTCGCCTTCCCGGCCACCTTCGGTGCGGTGTCGTCGGAGATGTCGATGAGTTTCACGCCGCCGGAACCGCCTTCGTCGACGGTGTAGAGGTAGGGCTTGCCGTCATAGGTCACCGGGATGCTGTGCTGGGTGGCCCAGCCGTCGGTCCAGAAGGTACGGCCGATATGGGTGACCTGCGGGTTGGGGTCGCGGCGCTGAACCGCGCTGATATCGAGCACGGTGAATCCGCCGAGCGCGGAAAGGTACATGCGGTTGCCGTCCGGACTGATGCCGAAGCCGTGCGCCTCGATGCCGGTCAGCCCCTGCCAGATGACGTGCGGATCGGTCGGATCGGTGAGATCGACCGCGCTGACGAAACCGGGCGCGACGCCCGAGGCCCAGTAGGTGCGGCCGTCGGGCGACCAGCCGCCCTCGTGTGTGGTGATCGGCAGCGGCATCAGCAGATTCGTGGCCGGCCCCGGATTGAGCAGCTTCGGATACGCGCAATCGGAGACGTCGTAGACCGACAGATAGCCGACGCCCTCGCCGACCGGCACGCCGGTCCCGACCAGCAGTTTGCGTTCGGTGTTGACCTTGAGACTCTCCCAGGTACCCGCGAGCATCGCGGGTTCGGTCAGGGTGACCGTCGGGCGCGGATGCGCCGGATCAGAGACGTCGAGTACCTGGACGCCGCGGCCCTCGCTGATCAGGTCGCCGGGGAAGAACGAACCCATATAGGCGCAGTGGTCGAAGCTGGTGGAGGTGATGCCCGCGCCGCGTCCGGCGTAATTGCCGACCATCGACATATTGCAGGTGTAACCCTGGGTGCTGCGCCGACTGTCGCGGTCGGCGGCCGAAACATCGCCCTGCAGCCCGGTTTCCGGCATCGATCCCGGTCCACAGTCCGCCCGGGGTACCGAGGTTCGGCCGACATCGAGGAATTCCTGGACCGCGGTGGCGATATCGGATTGCAGATCGGCCGATGCGCTGCTGGGCAACATCATTGCGGCCACGATCGTGGTGGCGAACAAGGCCAACGCGCGGGCACCACGCAGTCTCAGCTTCGGGTGCATCATTGCATCCCTACTTTCCTCATCATGGGCACAGACCGTGCCGACTCAGACGGAGCATGAACTGACTGAATGGTAGTAACAGGCAGTAACTTACAGCTGGGTTTTGGCGAAAATGCCAGGTAATTGACATGTCTCGCCGCGACCCTCAGCTGGCGGTGAGTGCCTCGGTCTCATCGGTCAGCAGCGATGTGCAGACGTCGAGCAGAGACTGTCTGAGTCCCATCGACCGCTCGGCCAATGCCGACTGCGCCCGGACGTATTCGGCACGCCCCGTCGGTGTTTCGATACGGATCGGCTCGTAGCCGTAGTCGGTGAGGTCGTAGGGGCTGGCGCGCATATCGAGTTCGCGTGCGGCGCAGGCGAATTCGAAATAGTCGAGCAGCAGGCCGGAGGAGATGAGCGGGGTCAGTTTGAAACCCCATTTGTAGAGGTCCATATTGGCGTGCAGGCAGCCGGGCTGTTCGCGGACGACCTGATCGGCGCGGGTCAACGGTTCCGCGTTGCGACCGACCGCGTCCGGGGTGAAGAAGCGGAATGCGTCGAAGTGGGTGCAGCGCAAGGACATCGATTCGACGACCGCATCGGTGCCGGTGCTGCCCAAGCGCAGCGGCACCTGTTGGTGGCGGACCTCGTCGGTCTTGTACACCATTGCCCACTCGTGCAGGCCGAAGCAGGACAGCTGCGCCGGGCGGGAGGCCGTGGCGCGCAGCAGTTCTGCGATGAACTCGACGGTGTCGCGGCGCCGCCCGATGAACGCGGGGTCGGCGGTATAGACACCCGCGCCGGAACGTATGTCGCGCCGGTGATACCCACGAGCCCCGTCGTACTCCAGCGCGCCCGCCAATGCGACACCGAATCCCGGGTGCCAGCGCCGCAATTGGGCGGGCTTGTGTCCGTAGTACGTGAACAGGAAGTCGATCACCGGATGTGACGAACCCGCCGCGCGCCGCTCGAGATACGGTCCGACGAGCTCGTCCAGCCGAGCCCGGTGCGCGGCGGCACTGGTCCGCCACTCGGACTCGGCCAGCACGATCATTCGATCACCCGGTGCGTCCCGTCGCGCACGGTGCCGACGAACTCTTCCACCAGATCCTCCAGCGCCACGATGCCCACCGTATTTCCACGGGTGTCCACGACACGGCCGAGGTGGGAGTTGGTGCGGCGCAAGCGGGCCAGCGCCTCGTAGAGGGGCGTACCGGCGCTCACCGTCGGCAGTGGACGGATATCTGTGCGCGGGATGGGCGTATTCGGTCCGGCGCTTTCGTCGGCGACCTTGTCGAGCACGTCCTTCACATGCAGATACCCGACCAGCGAGCCGTCGCTCGCGCGCACCGGATACCGGGAGAAACCGGTTTCGGCGACCGCGGTTTCGATATCGCCGAGCGTGGTGCCATTGCCGCGCAACGGAACCGAGCGGGTCGTCGCCAGCTGCACCATCACATCGCCCACCACCCGATCGGAGGTGCCGAGCGCCTGGGTGAGGCGGCGGTGCTCTTCCTCGTCGAGCAGTCCCTCCGAACGGGATTCACCGATCATCTCGGCGAGCTCGACACTCGAGACCGTCGCCTCGAGCTCATCCTTCGGCTCGATCCGCAACATGCGCAGCGACAGATTCGCCGCCAGGTTGTAGAGGGCGATGAGCGGACGCGCCAAGCGCAACCACATCAGATGCACCGGAACCAGCAGCAGGGCACTGCGTTCCGGTCCGGCCAGCGCGATATTCTTCGGAATCATCTCGCCGAACAGAATGTGCAGGATCACCACGATCGCCAGCGCGATGGCGAAGGCCACCGGATGCAGCAGCTGTTCGGGCAGGCCGACCAGCTCGAACGGCCCCTCCAGCAAATGCGCCACCGCGGGTTCGCCGACCCGGCCGAGCAGGATCGAGCAGATAGTGATGCCGAGCTGCGCGGCGGCCAACATCATGGACAGGTTCTCACCGGCCCGGATCACCGTGTGCGCCTTGCGCTTCCCCTGTGCGGCGAGCGCTTCGAGCCGGTCACGGCGGGCCGAGATGAGCGCGAATTCGGCGGCGACGAAGAAGGCATTGCAAGCCAGCAGCACCACCGTCAACAGAACACCGAGGAGATCACCCATGGCTGTTCTCCTTCAGTGCGGCGGCCGCGACCGGAACCAGCCGGATCCGATCGATACGCCGCCCATCCATCCGCTCGACCTTGGCGATCCAGCCGCCGTCATCGTCGTTCGGATAGCGATGCGAGGACCGTGGATTCGGCAGGATCACCTCATCACCGGTAACCGGGATACGGCCGAGCCGGGTGAGCACCAGACCGCCGAGGGTTTCGTATTCGCCCTCCGGCGCGTCGTAGCCGGTGGCCCGGGAGACCTCGTCGATGCGAAGCAGCCCCGAGCAGTCCCAGCCGTCGGCCACCCGGCGGACATCGCGTTCTTCCTCATCGTGCTCGTCGCGGACATCGCCGAGGATTTCCTCGATGAGATCCTCCATGGTCACGATGCCCGCGGTGCCGCCGTATTCGTCGACCACCAGCGCGACCTGCATGCCGTCGGCGCGCACCCGCTCGAGCACCTCGTCGCCGTCGAGACTGGCGGGCACGATCGGGACCGGCCGGGCGAGCAGATGCAGCGGGATGGTGTTGCGGACATTCGCCGCGTGGGTGAACGCCTGTTTGACGTGCACCACGCCGAGGGTGTTGTCCAGATCGCCGTCGATGATCGGGAAGCGGGAGTAACCGGTGCGACTGGCGGCGGCGATCAGATCGGCGATGGTGTCGGACTTGTCCAGGGATTCGATCTTGACCCGCGGTGTCATCAGCTCCTCGGCGCTGCGCTCACCGAATTGCAGCGAGCGATCGACCAGCTGCGCGGTGCGGTGGTCCAGTGCGCCGCGCAGTGCGGAGGTGCGCACCAGCGAGCCGAGTTCCTGCGGGGAGCGTGCCGAACGCAGCTCCTCGGCCGGTTCCACGCCGAGGCGGCGGACCACCCAGTTCGCGGTGCCGTTGAGGAAGTGGATCATCCACTTGAACACCACCGAGAACGCGATCATGGGGCCAGCGGTCACCCGGGCGGTGCCGAGCGGCTTCGATATCGCGATGTTCTTCGGGACGAGCTCGCCGTAGATCATCGACAGCGAGGTGGCGAGCACCAACGCCAGCGTGAGTGAGATGCCATGCGCCGCACGCTCGCTCAGACCGAGCGCGGTGAACGGCGGCGACAGCAGCCGGGCCAGGACGGGTTCGGCGATATAGCCCGTGATCAGCGTGGTGATGGTGATACCGAGCTGGGCTCCGGAGAGCTGGAACGACAAGGTGGTGTGCGCCTGCCGCACCATGCGCGAGCGGGCATCCCCGACCGTACGCACATGCGATTCGACGGTGCTGCGTTCCAGAGCGGTGAGCGAGAATTCGGCGGCAACGAACAACGCGGTGCCGACGGTGAGGGCGATGAACCCGATCAGGCTGAGCACGGTGAGCACGACGGACATCGTCAGCACCACCTGCGAGACATGCGATGAGCTGAATCGGATCGGGCGGCTGTGGGAAGGAGGGCGCCGGGTTTGTCACCCGGCTCGGTAGAGGAGCCCTCCTGTGTGGCGCCCTCGGACGCGGGTGACAACTTGTTCCTCTCGGCAAATGGGTTTGGGTAACCGGAAACCGGCAACCACTATGCTACCGGCCCACGCGCGTGCCCGCGTGGGCCGGTATTGCTGTGTTCAATTTGCCGCGCCTGCGGCGCGGCGTGTTCGCGGCCCCCTGGTGTCTCGCATCCGAGGGGCCGAGACTCGCGCCTTCGGCGCATGCGCTTCGGCCCCTCGGATGCGAGACGGGCCGCGAACGGTCGCTCGTAAGACTCGCTCCGTTGGGGCCGGCTGAGGGCAGGATAGCTCAGCTTCTATCCACGCTGAGCGGTCTACCAGCCACTCGGCAGCGGGCGGCCTTCGGCAAACCCTGCCGCCGATTGGACACCGAGCACGGCCTTGTCGTGGAACTCGGCAAGGCTACGGGCACCCGCGTAGGTGCAGGCGCTGCGGACGCCGGAGCAGATGTGGTCGATGAGGTCCTCGACACCGGGGCGTTCCGGATCCAGGCGCATACGCGAGCTGGAGATACCTTCCTCGAACAGTGCTTTGCGGGCGCGGTCGAAGCCGCTGTCGGTGGCGGTGCGGGCGGCGACAGCGCGCTTGGAGGCCATGCCGAAGCTTTCCTTGTAGGCATTGCCGTCGCGGTCGACGCGCAGGTCACCGGGGGATTCGTAGGTGCCGGCGAACCAGGAGCCGATCATCACATTCGACGCGCCCGCGGCCAGTGCGAGAGCGACGTCGCGCGGGTGCCGGACCCCGCCGTCGGCCCAGATGTGCACACCGAGTTCCTTTGCGGCGGTGGCGCATTCGGCCACCGCGGAGAACTGCGGACGGCCGACGCCGGTCATCATGCGGGTGGTGCACATGGCGCCGGGGCCGACACCGACCTTGATGATGTCCGCGCCCGCCGCAGCCAGATCGCGGGTGCCCTGCGCGGAGACCACATTGCCCGCTACCAGCGGCACGCCGAGGCCGAGATCGCGGATGGCGCTGAGGGTTTCGAGCATTTTGGCCTGGTGGCCGTGGGCGGTATCGATGATGAGCAGGTCCGCGCCCGCGTCCACGAGCGCCTTGGCCTTTGCCGCCACGTCGCCGTTGATGCCGACCGCGGTGGCCACGCGCAACTGGTTGTTGGCGTCCACATTGGGCTGGTAGATCCCGGCGCGGATGGCGCCGGTGCGAGTCATCACGCCCGCGAGGCCGCCGTCCTCGGCGATGAGCACGGCGAGTTGCGCGTGCTCGGCCTCGAGCAGGTCGAACAGATCGCGGGGCGAGGTGCTGGCCGGTGCCTGCACGAAGTCGGTGACCGCGACATCGCGCAGCCGGGCGAACCGGTCGACATCGGTGCAGGACGCCTCGGTGACCACACCGACCGGCTTACCGCCGTCGACGACGACCACGGCACCATGGGCGCGCTTGTGCATCAGGGCGACGGCTTCGGAGACCGAACGCTCCGGATCCAGCGTGACCGGGGTATCGGCGGTGAGCGAACGGCTCTTGACGAAGGCGATGGTTTCCGATGCCGCGGCGATCGGAAGATCCTGCGGTAGGACGACGACGCCGCCGCGACGGGCGACCGTCTCGGCCATCCGGCGTCCGGCGACCGCGGTCATATTCGCGACGACAATGGGAATGGTGGTGCCGGACCCGTCTGCGGTCGAAAGATCCACGTCGAACCGTGATGCGACATCCGTCCGATTCGGGACGAGGAAGAGGTCGTCGTAGGTCAGGTCGTACGGCGGTTGATGACCAGGGAGAAACTGCACTTAACCGATTCTAACCGGTGCGCCGGAGTTCCGTGCAATCACCCAGCATTCCCTCCGCGCCGATGTTCACCTGATGTCGAGCCGTGTATGTCACGCGTCGGCTTGGGCACGGGAGAGTTGGATTGTGGTCGCGCACATGATGATTACGGCGACGGTGATCACCGCGAATCCGATGTGGTCGGTGCGCAGGCGTTCGTCGAGGACGGTAATGCCGATGAAGGCGGCGGCCAGGGGTTCGGCGATGGTGACGGCGGGCAACGATGCGACGAGGGGGCCGGATTGGAAGGCGCGTTGCTGGAGATAGAGGCCGGTCAAACCGGAGGCCACCAGAGCCCAGGTTTGCCAGCTGCCCAGCACGTGGATGAGGCCGCCGTCGAAGAGTTCGGTCACGTACTCGGTGAGCGCGGCGGCCAGACCGAACAGGGCGCCGCCCGCGGTGCCGAACAGGAGTGCGCGGCGGGTCGGGTCGGAGGTCCCGAGGCCGACGACGACGGCCACTGCCAGCACACCGAGCAGAGCGGCGAGCGGCGGGATCCAATCACGCAGGGGCGCATTGGTATTGCCCTCGGTCGGATCGCCGATGATCAAGAAGGCGGCAAGGGCCGCCGCGAGTGCGACGGCGGTCGCCCAGGTGCGCGGGGTGATGCGGCGGCGGTTGATGCGGGCCGAGAGCGGGAGCGCAAAGACCAACATGCTCACCAGAATCGGCTGGACGAGCAGCACCGCACCCAGAGTGAGTGCCGCGACCTGCATGGCGTAACCGCCCGCATCCCCGATGATTCCGCCCCACCAGCGCGGATTGCGCAGCAGTGAACGCATGAGCGATTCGTCCTCGGGCACCGCGGCCGCCGCATGCTGCTGCGCGACCGCGGCCACCGCGAAGAGCAATGCCGCGATCAGCGCACAGACGACCGCGCCCACCTGATGATTCGCCACCTGGTCAGTTTGCCCCGTGATTGCGGTTGCCCGGCACCCCCTGTGCCCGCCCGGCGCGTCGACGCGTACGTCCGGGCGTGTCGCCGCTGGTCGCAGCGGTGCGACCGGACCCGGCACCACGACCGGAAGTGGCCCCTGCGCCATGGCCGGTTGACGTAGCGCGCGCGGATGAGCCCGTTCCGTGGGCCGCCTTGGCGGACCCGGCAGCCCGACCCGGCGCGGCCGATGCCGTGCTCGCGGTCCGCCCCGGAGCTGTGTTCGCCGACCCGGCGCTCCGGCCGGGGGCAGCCGTCGCCGCTGCGGTGGCCCTACCCGTGGCAGGGGCGGCCGTCGTCCCACGACCCGACGTTCCGACACTCCGCCGATTCGAAGTCGCGGTGGAGCTCGACGAAGCACCCGAGGACTTCTTCGCACCCCCGGCGCGACCACTCGAACCAGCACTACGCCGCCCGGCACCGGCTGAGCCCGCACCGCCCGAGCGTGCGCCGCGACCACGACCACCGGAACCCGGGCCGGACCGGCGGCTCGACCTACCGACCTTCAAGTCACCCTCGTCACCCACGGTGACCGCGGAGTTCGCCGCGACGATCGGTACGCCCGACGGTTGCTTCGCGCCGGTGATCTGGATCAGGCGCCGATCGCCCGGACGGACCTGCACGCCGTCGACATCGACGCCCGCCTTGCGGGTCATCTTCTCGACCTCGGCGCGTTCCTCCTCGGTGACCAGCGTGACGACGACGCCGTCCTCACCGGCACGGGCGGTGCGGCCCGCGCGATGCAGGTACGCCTTGGATTCCGCGGGCGGATCCACGTGCACGACAAGGGAAATCCCGTCTACATGGATACCTCGCGCGGCCACATCGGTGGTCACCAGAACCGGTGTCGCACCGTCGGCGAATGCGGCCAGCGTCCGCACGCGGTTGTTCTGTGCCTTACCGCCGTGCAGCGCGCCTGCAGCGATTCCGGCTGCGCGCAACTGCTTGGCGAGCCGGTCCGCACCGTGTTTGGTGCGCACGAACATGATGGTCAGCCCGTCGCGGGCGGCGATCTGCGCGGTGATCTCGCGCTTATCGGCCTTGCGCAGGTACAGCAGATGATGCGACATCGTCGCGACCGAGGCCGACGGCGGCGCAGTGGAATGCGTCACGGGGGAGCGCAGGTAACGCTTGACCAGTTTGTCGACCTCACCGTCGAGGGTGGCCGAAAATAGCAGGCGCTGACCATCTTTCGGCGTCCGGTCGAGCAGTTTGGTGACCTGTGGCAGGAACCCCATATCGGCCATGTGGTCGGCCTCGTCCAGTGCGGTGATCCGCACATCGGACAGGTCGGCGGAGCGCTGGTTGATCAGATCTTCCAGCCGCCCGGGCGTGGCGATCAGCAGGTCCACCCCGCGCGCGAGCCGGTCGGCCTGCCGCTTGATCGGTGCGCCGCCGACCACTGAAGCGACTCGCAGCCCGAGCGACAATGCCGCACTGTCCAGTGCCTTTTCGATCTGGGCGGCCAGTTCCCGGGTCGGCACCAGCACCAGACCGCGCGGACGGCCCGGCTTGGCCTGCGCGCCCGCCAGCAGCGCGAGCATCGGCAGCCCGAAGGCCAGGGTCTTGCCGGAGCCGGTCGGGCCGCGTCCGAGCACATCCTTACCCGCCAGCGCATCGGTCGCGGTCGCGGCCTGGATCGGGAACGGGGCCTCGATGCCGTCGCGGCGCAGCGCCTGGACGAGCACGGCGGGTAGGCCCAGATCCGCGAAGGTGGTGGCAGGGGTGGAGGAGGTCAACGGGGTTGTGTGCCTTTCATGTCTCGGCGCGGGCGGATCCGGGCACGCGTGGTGCCGCCGAGATGGTTGGGCCCGGTCATCGGGATGCGGTAGGACCGGGTGTGTCGGGGAGAACCGGAGGAATCAGTTACGCAGCAGTCGATCCAGTTCGACCAGCCAGGGTACCGCGACGGCCATGGTCGGGACCACCAGGATGGCCGCCGACCCCAGATACGCCGCCGAGGCCACCCGAATATCGCCGATTCGTCCCCCCAGGCGCTGGATGCGGATCAGGGTGGTCGGCCCGCCCGCGGCGAGCGCGCCCTGCGGAGCGGTGGATTTGGCGCATGCCACCAGCGCGCGGGCCAGCGGCTTCGGGCCGGTCACCTTCACCGCCGAATCGTCGGCGAGCAGTTCGATCAGCAGCTTCACCGATCCGAGCGCGGCCTTGCTGCGCACCACCCGGGGGAAGGCCTCGTGCACCGCCGTGAACGCCTCGAGCACCAGATCGTGCCGCGCGCGCAGGTGCGAGCGCTCATGGCTGACGATGGCGGTGACCTCGGCGTCCTGCAGGCTGGTCAGCGTGCCTTCGCTCAGTACGACCCGCTGGCGCAGGCCGGGCAGACAGTAGGCGATCGGCTCGGTCGAGGCGAGCACCCGGATATCGGCGGCGCGGCGCTGCGGTCCGCTCTGGTCGAGCAGATCGACCAGCATGCGGTGGCGCGCCCGGCGCCTGCGGGTGTGCACGCCGACGCACACGATCGCGTACATCAGTCGCGCGCCGACCAGCAGGGTCAGCGCGAAGACGAAGACGTAGGCCAGCCACAGCGGCAGTCCGAGCGCGTCGATTTCCCGGGCCGGGGAGGTGGTCGGGCGACCGTTCGGTCCGGGGACGAGTAGTTGTGCGGCGATGGCCAGGCCCGAGCCGAATGCGCTGAGCACGGCGGCGAGCGCGATGGCCTGCCATAACACGAGCGCGGCGCGCGGAGTCCGATACGGCCAGGTCGCGCGGCTCAGCAGCGCTGGGGCAGGCCCCGCGAGAAGCAAAGCGAGACCGGCGAAGACCGGCGCGGTTGCGTTCATCGACTCAGCTCACTGCGTTGTGGGGCCAGGGTCTCACCTCGTTGTGAGGCCAGGATCCCAAGACTACTGCTTCGGCGGCGCAGTATCTTCGGATGCCTCGAGCTTAGCGAGTGCTTCTCGCAACGCGTCCGTATCGTCCCTGCCGACCTGTTCGACGAAATGCACGAGCGCCGCCGCGCGGCTGCCCGCCACATCGGCCTGCTGCAATGCGTCGACCATCAAGCTGGCCACCAGTTCGTCACGGGTGTGCACCGGGGCGTAGCGGTGGGCGCGGTCGTCGCGGCGCTGGACCACCAGATTCTTCTTCGCCAGCCGTTGCAGCACCGTCATCACCGTGGTGTACGCGAGCTCACGGCGGGCGGCCAAAGCCTCGTGTACCTGCCGTACGGTCTGCGGCTCGTCACTGGACCACAGCTGGTCCATGACCGCCTTCTCGAGTTCACCAAGTCCTGCCATTCCACAAGTTTACGGACTCAACGACACAATTGCGTACTACACCCCGTCGTAACTGCCTGATAGCTGGTGTGTCATTTGTCATACCTGGGCAAAACGTGCCGGGTTCCGATGGGCACGATCATCGGACGGCCGGAGACCGGATCCTCGAGGACCGAGGCGTCGAGATCGAAGACCTCGCGCAGCAGGGCGACATCGATGATATCGGCGGGCGCGCCCTGGGCGACGATGCGACCGTCGCGCATGACGATGAGTCGGTCGCTGTAGCGAATGGCCAGGTTGAGATCGTGCAGCACCATCACCACGGTGCGGCCGAGGTCGTCGTGCAGCCGGTCGATCAGGTCCAGTACCTCGACCGAATGCGCGAGGTCGAGGTAGGTGGTCGGCTCGTCGAGCAGCAAGATATCGGTGCCCTGGGCCAGTGCCATGGAGATCCAGGCGCGCTGGCGCTGACCGCCGGACAACTCGTCGAGTGAACGATCGGCCAGCTCGGCGATGCCCGTCGCCGCGAGCGCGGACATGACCTCGGCCTCGTCGGTGACCGACCACTGCCTTATCCAGGACTGATGTGGATGACGGCCGCGCGCAACGAGATCCGCGACGGTGAGGCCCTCGGGCGCGACCGGCGACTGCGGGAGCATGCCGATGACGCGTGCCACATCCTTGGTCTTCATCGTCGAAATCGCCTTGCCGTCCAACAGGATTCGCCCCTGTCGCGGACGCAGCAGGCGCCCGAGCGAGCGCAGCATGGTCGACTTGCCGCAGCCGTTGGGGCCGATGACGGTGGTGACGACGCCGGGTGCGATATCGATATCGAGGCCGTCGACGATGATGCGGTCGCCGTAACCGAGGGTGACTTCCTGTGCGGAGAGCCGCGTATCGCTGGTCATGACAGGGTCGCCTTCCGATTCATACGCACGAGCAGGTAGAGCAGGAACGGTCCGCCGAAGGCCGCGGTCACGACACCGACCGGCAGATCGACCGGGAACAGCGTGCGCGAGGCCACATCCGCGCCGACTACCAGGATGGCACCGATGAGCGCGGAGCCGATGAGTGGTTCGCCGGGAGTTCGCAGCAGTCGGCGTGCGATCTGCGGTGCGGCGAGCGCCACAAAAGTGACCGGGCCGACAGCCGCCGTGGCGACGGACGCGGCCACGACGGCCGCGCCGATCAACAGCGTCTGCTGGGTCTGGATCCGCACGCCGAGCACGCGGGTGGTGTCGGTGCCGAGACGGAGTGCGGCAAGGGTTCGCGCGGAGCCCACCGCGACCACGACGACCATGGCCAGGGCCAGCGCGGCCGGGACGAGCTTCGTGCGGTCCGCGCTGTTGAGCGAGCCATTGAGCCAGAGTTGCGCGCGGGCCGCGTCCTGCAGGCTGGCGCGGGTGAGCAGAAAGCTGATGCCGGACAACAACAATGCGTTCACACCGATGCCGATCAGCACCAGTCGCATCGGCGTGACGCCGCGGTCGCCGGTCACGCCGCGACCCCAGGCGAGGAGGTAGATCACGATCGCGGTGAGCAGACCGCCGGTCAGCGCTGCCAGTGGTGTGCCGACGCTCGCTGCGAGTCCCGTGGTCGCGCCGCCGGTTCCGACCAGTACCGCGACCGCCCCGAGGCTCGAGCCGGTGGTGATGCCGAGCATATCCGGTGCGGCGAGCGGGTTGTGCAGGATCGATTGGGTGATCGCACCCGCGATGCCGAGCGCCGCACCGACGACCGCGGCGGTGAGCGCGCGCGGCAATCGGGACTCCAGCACGATGAAGCGCTGGGATCGAGTGCCGCCGCCGCCGAGGACATCGAGTACTCGGCCGATCGGAATGTGGGTGTCGCCGAAGGCGATATCGAGGCAGAACAGTGTGAGCACGATCGCGGCGAGCGCCAGAACCATGAGCGCCATGGTGGGGCGCGACACAATCGACACCGGACCGAGGCGCAAGGCGGGGCGGATGCGGCGCAACGGCGTTGCCGACGGAGTGCCGCCAGGCCCGCTCGCGGTGCTGTCCGGGGAGATTGCGTCCATGATTCGTTCGCTCATGGATGCTCCCCGGTGGCCCGCGAATTCGTGCGCGGCGATCGCGGTGACATCTCCCTCACAGGCTCACCAACTTCTTGCGACGAACGAGCAGAATGAAAAACGGTGCACCCAGGGCCGAGATCATCACGCCGACCTGTACTTCGCCCGGTCGCGCCACAGTTCGCCCGACCACATCGGCGACGAGCAGCAGTAGTGCACCGAGCAGTCCGGAGTACGGGATCAGCCAGCGATAGTCCGGACCGGTGAAAACCCTTGCGACATGCGGCACTATCAATCCGATGAACGCGATCGGGCCGACCGCCGCTGTCGCTGCGCCGCACAGCAATACGATCGCCGCCAGGCCGAGCGCACGGCTGCGCCCGATATGGACCCCGAGTCCACGCGCGACCTCGTCACCGAGGCTCAGCAGATTCAGGCCCGGCGCGGCCGCGACGGCCAGCACGACTCCGCTCGCCAAGAACGGCAGCACCTGCCAGAACACCTCGGCGTCGCGCCCGTTCACCGTGCCGACCACCCAGAATCGGTAGGTGTCCAGCGCGGCATTGTCCATGAGCACAATGGCATTCGTCATCGCCTGCAGGAATGCGGTCACCGCGGCACCTGCCAGCACCAGGCTGAGCGGACTCGCCTTGCCACCGCCGATCGCGGACACGCCGAACACCACCAGCCCGGCGATCAGCGCACCCGCGAAGGCGAACCAGATGTACTGCTCGGGTGCGGTCAGCGCGAAAAGGTAAATGCTCAGTGCCGCAAGGAAGGCCGCGCCCGCGTTCAAGCCGAGCAGGCCCGCGTCGGCGAGCGGATTGCGGGTATAGCCCTGGATCAGCGCACCCGCGATGCCGAGCGCGAGCCCGGTGATCAGCCCGAGTGCGGTGCGCGGCAAGCGAAGTCCGCGCACGATCTCCTCCGCCGTCGACCTGGCGGGACAGGTGAACGGCCGGCCCGGACAGCTGAGGGCATTGTGCACGGCGTCGTAGACGGCGCCGGGGGGCAGTGACCGGGTGCCGATGGCGATGCTGGCCACGGTGGCGATGAGGAGCAGTGCGGTCAATGCGACGAGTCCGAGCCGACGACGGCGCGCCGTATTCGTTCGTCGCGCCCCCGGCGCGATGGTGCCTGATGCCGTCACGGCGACGAACTACTCCTGACTAGATAGCTGGTATCCGATTGTTAGGTCTGGTAAGCCTAACCTATCTTTTCAATCCGACCCATCACGGAGCCGACCCGAGGAGGTTCGATGTCCGAGCCAGTCACCACCTACATGCCTCGCCAGTCCCAGGTGGCATTCGGTAGGGCCTGTGCCCGGTTGCGCTCGTTGCAACCCGAACATCCGCGGGTATATGCGGTGGCCGCCATGTCCGAACAGGGCAAACGGCGCTGGTGGCGGCTGGCCGACGGATTGCGCGAGGGACGGATCGAGCTGATGTATCGGCGGCATGCCGCGGAGATGATCAGCGCCGATACCGCCGCCGAGGTGGTGGCGACCGCGCTGATCCACGCGGTGATCGGCCGGGTGGTCGCGCTCCTGGTGGCCGAGGGGCGGGTCTGGGATCCGGGTCTCGAGAATCTGTGGCTCCACACCGACAATGACGGCGGCATCGACTGGGCGGGCTTGGCGGACACCACGATTCGGGTGCTCGACGGTGATCGGCTGGCAGGGGAGGCCGGTGTGGTCACGTTGCCGTGCGAGCGGGCGATGTACGTCTGGCTCGCGCATCGGTGTGAGCCGTCGTTGCGGTTGATCCAGCGGACATTGGCGGGTTGCGCGGGACTCGGTGAGCGTCGGTTCTGGTCGCTGGTCGGTGAATCGATCGTGGGCGCAGCCACTTACGTGCCGGATCTGGCGCGGACGGATTCGCTGGTCGGTGCGCGCCGGGGTGAGGGGTTGCTGTCGACGCTGGAAGAGCGCGGTTTGCCCGTGCGACGCGTTGTGGGTTGCTTGGTTCGATAAGGCCCTATCGTTTGGCGGGTTGCTCGGCTCTACCCGCGGCGTCTCGGTGGGCACGGCGAACGAATTGCCATGGTTGCCGGTTGCGTGCCGAGCCGGTCCACCGGGGCCGTGTCGACGATCGGGCGCGCTGGTCGTGTGTGGAATGGGTTATGGCAGAAAGTGTCTGGCCGTCTGCATGGTCTTGGTCGCGTGCGGAGCCCGATCCGACAGGAGTTGCTCACTTAGGTAAGCCTGACCTATAATAATTTCGGCGTTGGGATCGGCCGAGTGTTCCGGAGGGCTGCCGTGAACCCCCGATCCACTGCCGCGGCGGGCTCCATGTGCGTGTGGAGCCCGCCGCTCTGTCTCGGCGAGCGAACGCCGGGAAGTAGCCGTCGTGCGAGGGCCGGGACGCCCTGTGTCAAGGTGAATGCATGACACAGCAGGAAGTTGCCCAGATCGAGTCGCTGGCCGACGTGACGCCCGAGCTGATGACCGAGCTCAGCAAGAACACCTTCACCGATCTGATCGGCCTCGAATTCACCGAGGTCACGCCGGATCGGGTGCGCGGAGAGTTGACGGCGGGGCCGCAGTTGCTGCAGCTGGCCGGCATTGTCAACGGCGGCGTGTACTGCACGGTTGTCGAAACGCTGGCAAGCGTCGGGGGTGGGGTCTGGTACAACGCCCAGGGCAATAAGGGCACCGTGGTCGGGGTGAACAACAACACCGACTTCCTGCGCTCGGTCCGCGAGGGCAAGGTCTTCGGCGAGGCGACGCCGCTGCACCGCGGCCGCTTGCAGCAGCTGTGGCAGGTCGTACTCGCCGATGGCGAGGGTCGCACGGTGGCGCGTGGCCAGGTGCGGCTGCAGAACCTGCCCGCCCGGGATTGATCGGCGCTCCCGGAACGGGCGTGCCAGAATTACCGTCACCCCGATCCATGAGCGTTGAGGAGCCCGGATGCGACTGTCGCCGCACGAGCAGGAACGGCTGCTGCTGAGCTACGCGGCCGAACTGGCCCGGCGCAGGCAGGCGCGCGGGCTCAAGCTGAACCATCCGGAGGCGGTCGCGCTGATCACCGATCATGTGCTCGAGGGTGCGCGCGACGGGCGCACGGTCGCGGAGCTGATGTCTTCGGGGCGAACGGTTCTCACGCGTGCCGATGTGATGGACGGGGTGCCGGAGATGATCCACGACGTGCAGGTCGAGGCCACCTTCCCGGACGGCACCAAACTGGTCACCGTCCACCATCCGATCGGCTAGGGCGACCATGATTCCGGGTGAATATCTCTGCGCCGAGGGCACGATCGAGCTGAACGCGGGCGCCGACCGCATCGAGCTCGATGTCGTGAATACCGGTGACCGACCGGTCCAGATCGGCAGCCATGTGCATTTCCCGCAGGCCAATGCCGTGCTGCGTTTCGATCGAGAGGCCGCGCACGGACGTCGGCTCGATATTCCCGCCGGTACCGCAGTGCGCTTCGAACCCGGTCTCGGCCAACGGGTTTCGCTGGTTCCGCTGGGCGGTGCGCGCGAGGTGCACGGCATCAGCCTGAATCCCCCCGGACGTTTGGACGGTGCGTCATGAGTGAGCTGAGCCGCGCGCGCTACGCCGAGCTGTTCGGCCCGACCACCGGCGACCGAATTCGCCTGGCGGATACCGATCTGCTGATCGAGATCACCGAAGACCGCAGCGGCGGACCGGGACTCGCGGGCGATGAGGCCGTCTTCGGCGGCGGCAAGGTGCTGCGCGAATCCATGGGCCAAGCCCGCGCGACCCGCGCCGACGGCACCCCCGACACCGTCATCACCGGCGTGGTCATCATCGATCACTGGGGAATCATCAAGGCCGACGTGGGAATTCGCGACGGCCGCATCAGTGCCGTCGGCAAGGCGGGCAATCCGGACACCATGAACGGAGTGCATCCGGATCTGGTGGTCGGCGCGAATACCGAGATCATCGCGGGCAACGGCCGGATCCTCACCGCGGGCGCCATCGACTGTCATGTGCACTTCATCTGTCCGCAGCTGATGGACGAGGCACTCGGCGGCGGCATCACCACATTGATCGGCGGCGGCACCGGCCCGGCCGAGGGCAGCAAGGCGACCACCGTGACCCCCGGATCCTGGCATCTGGCCCGGATGTTGGAGGCCACCGACGCCTGGCCGATGAATATCGTGTTGCTGGGCAAGGGCAATACCGTCAGCGCCGAATCCATGTGGGAGCAATTGCGCGGTGGCGCAGCGGGTTTCAAGCTGCACGAGGACTGGGGTTCCACTCCGGCCGCCATCGATGCCTGCCTCACCGTCGCCGATGCGGCGGGTGTACAAGTGGCGCTGCACTCGGACACCTTGAACGAAGCCGGATTCGTAGAGGACACGCTCGCCGCCATCGCGGGCCGCGGCATCCACGCCTACCACACCGAGGGCGCGGGTGGCGGGCACGCACCCGACATCATCACCGTCGCTGCACATCTCAATGTGCTGCCCAGTTCGACCAACCCGACCCGTCCGCATACCGTCAATACCTTGGACGAGCACCTGGACATGCTCATGGTGTGCCATCACCTCAGCGCGTCCATCCCGGAGGATCTCGCCTTCGCGGAGAGTCGAATTCGCCCCTCCACCATCGCCGCCGAGGATCTGCTGCACGATCTCGGCGCGATCTCCATGATCGGCAGCGACTCCCAGGCCATGGGCCGCATCGGCGAGGTCGTCATGCGCACCTGGCAGACCGCGCACGTCATGAAGCGCCGCCGCGGTGCGCTGGCCGGCGACGGCGCCGCCGACAACGCCCGCGTGCGGCGCTACATCGCGAAATACACCATCTGCCCGGCCATTGCCCACGGACTCGACCACGAAATCGGTTCGGTGGAGGTGGGCAAGCTCGCCGACCTCGTGCTGTGGGATCCGGCGTTCTTCGGTGTCCGCCCGCATGCCGTCCTCAAGGGCGGCGCGATCGCCTGGGCCGCCATGGGCGATGCCAACGCCTCCATCCCCACGCCGCAGCCGGTGTTGCCGCGCCCCATGTTCGGTGCCGCACCGCTGGCCGCCGCCGCGACCTCGTTGCACTTCGTCTCCGAACAAGCCATCGAGAACGGCCTCGCCGACCGCTTGGGCCTGCGCCGAAAACTGGCTCCCGTCAAGAACGTTCGTCGCGTGACCAAGGCGGATATGCCGAACAATGACGCCATGCCCCGGATCGAAGTAGATCCGGACACCTTCACCGTGCGCATCGACGGCGAGGTCTGGACCGAGCAGCCCGCCACCGAATTGCCCATGGCCCAGCGCTACTTCCTGTTCTGATTGCCGGTGCGGGGAAGGGCTGTTTGCCGGGCGACGGCTCGACATCGTAGGGTCGGTCCCGGCGTCGGGGGCGGAGCATTCGTGACCCCGGAACATGGCACAACCGTAGGTGCCACAATGCGAAGGGGATGAAGTTGCTGAGCGGTGACCCAGGGCAGGCAGCAGACGAACTCACCCAGTGGGCCGAGGACCTCGAGCGCAAGGCTCAGCAGTATCAGAGCCTGCACGGCCGCATGGCCACCGTGACGGTGACCGAAACGTCGAGCGACAACCGGATCTCCGTAACTGTCGACGCCAACGGTGTACCCACCGACATCAAGCTGTCGTCGGCGGCACGTGGCATGGACCCGGCCGTCATCTCCGGCGAGATCATGTCCTGCATGCGGCGCGCGCAGGCGAAACTGCGCCACCAGGTCACGAACATGGTGCACGATGCGGTCGGCGACGACGACGCCGGTGCGGCGATCATCGGCCAATATGCCGATCGCTTTCCGGACGTCGATCCTGTCGATCCAGTTCCCACCCGGGCACCCGAGCCGCCGGTATACAGCCCACCGCCCACCGGCTTCCAGCCCGAGCCGCCGCCATCGGGATCGCGCAAGCCCAATCGCGATGACATCGTCGTGCCCGACGAACCGACCGAAGAGGATCTGTACTACCAGCGCAAGTCCTGGCTGGAATAGGGTGCGCGAGCCGAACGACATGGTTCCGTCCGGATCGGATGGAACCGGATGTGCAGTGGGAGCGTCCTAGTCAGAGGGCCGTCATTCGACGGCGCGAATCCGAGGTACGGCGAGTAAGGACGACATGGGCAATTCGGATGGGGTGAACGTCGACCCGGATCAGCTGCGCGATCATGCGCAGAAGGTGGAGCAGGCGATCGAGGGGGTGCCGTTGTCCCGCGAGGCCGCCGACTATCTGGCTCAGGCGGATGACGGATACGGATGGCTGGTGGGGCCGTACGCCAAGTCGGTACTGAATTCGCTGCACGACCGGATCACCGAGAGCCTGCGCACGTTGACCGAGGAGACCGAGTCGTTGCCACGCAAACTTCGTTTCGCCGCGGACTCCTTCGAAAACGTCGACCAGAGTCGAGCCGACGGCACAGATCGTCAGCGCGAGCAGCTCGAACAGCAGGTGTAGTCGAATGGCGTACGAGAATTCGGTCGGCAAGTTCCTCAACGAAGATGCGCCGCCGTTGCCCGGGCAACTGGACAATTTCGACGACGACGCGCGCCCGGACAACGAACTGCTCGAAAACGGTGTCGACTACCGCGAGGAGTACTACCAGGAGGATGCGACCGTCTTCCGGAAACTCGGCTTGCCCGAGGGAGCGAAGAAGGGCGAAGACGGCGAGAGCGAAGACGCTGACGCGGGGATTCTCAGCGGCACTTCGGTCGGCGACGCGTTCGAAGCGGGCCACAAGTTCAAACTGGCGCTCAGTGGCGAGGACACCGGCCGGAATCTCTACGAGGGCGCCATGAAGGCGTGGGCGGCCGCCGCCGACGTCAAAGAGCTCGCGAGTATCGGCTCGGATCTGGTCAGCGGCAGAGCTCTCGCGATATTCGACCCGTTCAACTTCGTCGGCGGGTTGCTCATGGGGTGGATGCTCGAACATGTCGAGCCGATGCGGAAATCGCTGGACTCGCTGGCCGGTAATCCCGATATGGTGTCGGCCTATTCGGACTCCTGGGCGAATATTTCGGAGCGACTGACGGAGGTCGCGGCGACCTGGTCGACCGAGGTGAAGCAGGGCACCGCGGCGTGGACCGGTGCCGCCGCGAACGCCTATCGGGCGAAGGCGGACGCACACATGGCGTCGATCGCCACCCAGGCCGCGCTCGCCGATTCGCTGAGCAAGGTGAACAAGAAGATGGGTGAGCTCGTGGACGGGGTTCGCGGCATTGTCACCGAGATCTTGAACAGCCTGGCCGGCGTTCTGGTCGAGATCGCCGCCATCCTCATCGCATCCGCCGGAACGGCATCACCGGCTCTCATTGCCCGCGCGGTATTCGAAATATCGACGGCGACCATGAGCGTTTCCCGCATGCTGCTCAAACTGACTACCGCGCTGATCAGCCTGGGCGCATTGCTCCGTGAAATGATGAAAATTGTCACCGCGGTCACTCAGATCGAGCTCGAGGCGGCGAAAGCCTGACAGCCCCAAGCAGTTTCGTATCGACTCAGCGCGGAGCTCCCGATGACCGGATGGCCTGGGTGATGATGTCGGCGACGCCGCGCATGCCTTCGAGGGTGGGGTGGTAGGGGACCAGGGTTTCGGTGGCGATGATGGGGTCGAACCATCGGATTCCAGCGGGCGCGCACATGTCGTGCCCGATCGACTGCGGGCGGGTGTCGATATAGGTCGCACCCGCGGCGGCGGCTTCGCGGGCGACGACGCTGTCGAGGCGGTCGAAGGCGGCCTGGATGGTGGCGGCGTCGGTGGGGCGCAGGCCGATCAGGTCGGGGCAGCCGCCGTCGCGGACGTAAGTCGGCCAGCCGTCGACGAAGATCGTCGCATTCGGGGCCAGTGACGAGATCCGATGCAGGGCAGTCGAATACGCGGCAACGATGCTGTCGATATCGGCGTCCCACGCTGGGTCGGCGCACGGCTTCGCTCCGGCCAGGTGACAGGTGAGGATGTATTTGGTCATTTTGGCGTCGTTAGCGCCGATATGCACCGTCACGAGTTGGGTTTTCGGTCCGAGGGCGTCGAATTGCGGTGGGATGCCAGGGCCTTGGGATGCGGTGAGGTCCGAAATCTTGGCGGAGCTGCAGGTTCGGTCGTCCAGTTCCAGGCCGAGGTCGGCGGCGACCAGTTTCGGGGTATTGGCAGTGGAGCGGGCGCATTGCAGCGGTGCCCCGGTATCGAATTTCTGGACACCGGTGGTCGCGGCACCGGAATCGCCGAGGGCGACGTAGGCGGCGCCGCCGTCCGCCGGCGCCGATGATGCGGGTGCAGCCAGGAAAGCAGAAGTGAGGGCTAGCAGGCTGATCGCGAGTGAGCCTGCGCGCCAACCAGTTCGGCGGGTCTTCATGATCGCTCCCTCGTCCGCAGTAAAAGTGATACGGATTGGTCTCAGTTCTTGGGCACGCTACTGGGTGAGCGGTGTGGCCCGCAAGGTTTCCGGGGAACACGGGTGTCGGCTTCAGTTTCGGCGGTATCCGGGCACCCGGTGGCAGACTTCATGGCATGACGACGTTCGAGTGGGCCGACGTGGACAGCTACATCGTGGACTCTCTGGTGGGAGGCGAGGATTCGACCGCGACGGCATTGGCCGCGAATGCGGCGGCCGGATTGCCCGCCATCGACGTATCGCCGGCGCAAGGAAAGTTCCTGCATCTGATAGCGCGGTCGATCGGGGCGCGGAGGGTGCTCGAAATCGGCACGCTCGGCGGTTACAGCACGATCTGGTTGGCGCGGGCAGTGGGTAAGGACGGCCAGGTCATCACCCTGGAATTCGAGCCGCGGCACGCGCGGGTGGCGCGGGAGAATCTGGATCGGGCCGAGGTCGGGGACCGGGTCGAGATTCGAGTGGGTGCTGCTCTGGACAGTCTGCCCGTACTGGCAGAGGAGGATCCGGAGCCGTTCGATCTGGTGTTCATCGACGCCGACAAGGTCAACAATTCGAACTACGTGCTCTGGGCGCTGCGCCTGACCCGGCCCGGCTCGGTGATCATCGTCGACAACGTCGTGCGCAATGGCGCTGTCGCCGACGACCATTCGGACGATCCGGCGGTCCAGGCCAGCCGCGATCTGGTGGACCTGCTCGCCGCCGAGCCGAGCCTCGACGCCACCATTGTGCAAACCGTCGGCAGCAAGGGCTGGGACGGTTTCGCCTACGCCGTGGTCAACGGTGAGGCCCTCGACTGAGCGCGGCAGCTCGGATCCCCGGTGCGCGATTTTGCCGGTGATCCGGGCGTGGGGGCGGCGGATGGGCGTGATTGGATGGAACCGAACAGCGGCGGGGTGCGTCATAGACTTCGAGCGACGTGTGATGGCTGGAACGGGAGGCCTTGGTGGGACGACGGACGACGATGACCGTGGTGGCGGTGGGGATGCTGTTGGTGGCGACCGGCTGCGGATCGACGAAGGGTGGGACGGCCACGCCGAGTACCGGAGCTGCGGGTACCTCGGCCGCGACTGCGGCACTGTGGGATCCGTGCACGCAGGTTTCGGATCAGACGCTTCAGAAGGTCGGGGTTGTTCCGTCCACGAAGAAGTCTGGTGTGGCGGGCGTCGAGGAACCGGGTTGGAAAGTGTGCGCCTGGAACAGCGCCCCATCGTTGTGGGATTACACCGTTACGGTGTATTCCACGATCCACAACGTTGATGCGTACAAAAAGAAGAAGGAGAACGTCGACTTCGTTGGCATCAAGGTGCAGGGGCGTGATGGCTTCCGCTTCCATACGACCAACGACAAGGACGACGAGGACTGCGACTTGGTTTTCCCAGCCACACAGGGTGCACTGCAGATCTCCGTATTCAAAGCTTCGCCGAACAAGCCGGTCGTGGCATGCGACCAAGCGATGGCGGCAGCCGGCACGCTTGTTCCGCTCTTTCCGCGTTGAATTAGGGGTAACCGTGTCCATGCAAGAAGAAAAGACGCGCTGGCAGTACCTGTCCGGGGAGGCGGAAGCCGGTCGGCTATATCTGGACCCCTCCGTTGCCAAGAGCTGCCGCGACGCATGTAACCGTCAGATCGACCTCTATAGCACGCTGCGCAACGACCTGAAGATCATGAGCCGCGTGACTGGTCTCGGACGTTTCGATTGCTCCGAGGCACTGGCTGAGATGCTGGGGGCGAAGGCGATCGGCGGCGACGGCGACGTCGACACCGCGCTCAAAGAGCACATCGAGGTAGTAACCCTCATCCGCGACACCATCCAAAAGTCCGTGGACAAGCTCGAGGCGCAGGACGAGTCCTACTCGAAGCTCTTCAAAAACTGAAAAGAACGGGGGAACAGCCGTGGTATTTCCAATTCTTCCGGAAATCGGTATCGCGCTGTACGAGTGGAGTAAATCCGGTCCGCCCAGTTCGTCCTCTCGGGACGAGAGTGCGGATGCGACGCAGGCGCGGAATCGGATCAAGGAAATCGAGAGTGCCGGGCTCGGTCTGCAATCGCAGCCTTCGAAGGTGCCCGAATCCGCATATGTGAACCCGGACCAGTTGGACGATCTGTACGGTCGGGTTTCGTCGATGTCGGTGACCGATGTCAAGGGGCTCGAGCAGCGGTGGAATGCCATGAAGAACGCACTGGACGACGGTCTGAAGAATTTTCAGCCGGAAATCCTGAAGGCGATGGACGGCAAGTGGAACGGCGCCTCGGCCAAGTCGGCGTCGGACGGTATCAAGGAGTACGTCGACAAGTCGGCCGGTCTGGTCGGGTCGGTGCAGTTGGTCGCCGAGAAGGTGAAGCTCGTCCGTTCCGGGATCGAGCTCACCACGGCCAATGTGCAGGAAGCGCCCGGTCACACCATCACCAGCAACATTGCCAGCTGGATTCCGGGTCCGACGTGGAGTATCAACAGCCATCGGGACGAGCAGTACAAGTCGGCCGCCGAGAACACGGTCAAGAATGTCTTCTACCCGTCGGTCCGCGAGGCCGATACCGGTGTCCCGCTGGTGCCCAAGCCATACAACCCCGTCTACAAATCCGACGACACGACGAAAAAGCCGGATGACGGTTCCGGCGGTAAAACGCCGGGTAAGGACCAGTCCAAGAGCCCCACCACTGGGACGGACCCGAAGAAGACGGACACCGGTGCCGAAACCCCGGGGAGCACCACCCCGTCCACGACGGACGACACGTCGAGCACCAGCCCCAGCACGACCAACACCTCGACCACGCCGACCACCACCGACACACCGACCGTTCCGACTTCGACGACTCCCACCGGGACTACCCCGAGCCTCAGCTCCGGCGGCTCCGGCACCAGCTCGGGCACCCCGTCGACGGGCACGCCGTCCGCGGGTAAAACCCTCAACCTCCCGCCGGTCGTCACCACGTCCGGCACTACCGGCACGTCCGCTTCCAGTGGCAGCACCGGCCGCTCGGGCATGTCGGGGATGGGTATGCCGGGTTCCCGCGGCGGCGGCAAGGATGACGAAAAAGAGTCGAAGTCGAAGGAATACCTGGTGAATCAGCAGAACGGTGAGGAGCTCACCGGTCTCGACGAGGCGCATCGGGTGAAGACGGTGCCGCCGGTGATCGGCGAATGACCGTGCGGGACTGGACTTTTACTCCGCTCGGCTTCAAGGTGCTGTGGCGGGCGATGGAACGCGATGTACTGCCGTATCCGCTGCAGTACCGGTCCACCGAACGGACCCTGGCCGAATACGATCAGGCGTGGAAGGACGAGGCGGGCGCCCTGCACCGTCAACTCGACGACTGGCTGCGCTCCGCGCTCGGTATTCTCGCGCAGCCCGAGGCACGTATCCAGGTCGCCGGATTCCTGGGCAAGACGAAGCTCCGGGTGCATGTCGCGGTTCGGCATCAGCACGCGGTATGGCTGCGGCAGGAGCCCACCGATGATCCGGATCGCGGTGGGGCGGTACACATGTCGATGATGGATGCCGACTTTGTTTCGCGCCGGGTGGCGGATCTGTTGCCGCCCGCGCGGCGCGGCAGTGGACCCGGGCTGGAGGTTTCGCGCCACGATCTCGAGGACGGCGCGGATGACGACCGCCCGTACTACGTGGGCTCGCGCTCACCGCGTCAGGAGGCCGCCCAGTTCTTCGAACGGCCGCGTCTCAATGTCGTGCATGTCGCGGTGTATGCGGGTGCGGCCTGGGACAACCGGCCCGCACCCTCACGCGGCTTCCACGTCATGGACTATCCGGACGGTCGCTATCTGGTGCGCAGTGGCGGCACCATCAGCGCCGTTCCCGCGGACGCGCTGGTCATCACGGACAACCTCGACCGGGCGATGCGCGCAACGGTCGAGGGGTTCCGCGAGGAGAACGACCAGGGCTACCGCTCCTACGCCTGAAGCACCACCTTCCCGACAGTGCCGCGCGACTCGAGCGCGCGGTGCGCGTCGGCCGCATCGGCAAGTGCGAAAAGCTGGACCGTGGGCCGCAGCCGGCCGGCTGCGGCCTCGGCCATGGCCTTATCCTCCAGCGGGCGCAGATCGCCGCCGGCGCGCTGGAGCATGCGGGGTCCCACGACCATCTCGGAGGTGATGCCGCGCGTGGCCGACTCCTGCTCCGAAAGCGATAGCGGAGCACTGTCGGCCGCACCGTAGATCAGATGCCGACCGCCCTTGCCGAGCAGATCGATTGCGGTGCGGCTTATTTCGCCGCCGACACCGTCGAACAGCACAGTGGCCCTGCGTTCGCCGAGTTGGGCGCGCACCTGCTCGGGCCAGTCGGAGCGAAGGTAGTCGATCGCGATATCCGCGCCATTGCGTTGCACCAGTTCGACTTTCGCGGGTCCACCGGCCAACCCGACGACCGTCGCGCCGACATTCTTCGCATGCTGAACAAGCAGTGTCCCGATGCCACCCGCGGCGGCCGTTATCACCACGACACTGTCGGGGCCGAGTTCGGTGAACAACAGAATTCCCATGGTCGTTCGCCCGGTGCCGACGATCGCGACCGCCTCCGCCGGATCGAGGTCGGCCGGAATCTCGTGCAGCCGAGCCGTTTCCGTCACGGCCAACTCGGCATAGCCGCCGGGCTCCTGGCCGAGATGCGCGACGACCCGCTTTCCGAGCCAGGACGCATCGACGTCGGGTCCGATCTGGTCCACGGTCCCGGCGACTTCCCGCCCCGGGATTGTCGGCAAAGTGGGCGGCGGATAGGGACCGGGCGCACCACGACGCAAGGCCGTATCGATGAAATGCACGCCCGCCGCCGCGACCCGGATGAGCACCTGACCTGGTCCCGGCACGGGATCGGGAACCGTTTCGTAGCGCAGATTTTCGGCTGGTCCGAAGGTGTGAAGGCGGATGGCGTGCACGTGGCTCCTAGTCGTCGGCGAACCACCCCACCCTGCAACCTGAAGTGCCATTGAGGTCAAGCGGTGGTGGACCTCGAGCACCGTGCTTCGAATCCGTCGCAGAGCGCGGACAATCCGATATACAGCAGATCTTCCGAGGTCAGGTCGCTGACGCCGCTGCCGTTCAGATCGGCGAGTGCGGGCGGGATCGGCAGTTGTGAGGTTCCTTCCAGCAAGGCCCGCAGTCCGTTCGAGCCCTCCGGATTCATGCCCTTGCGCGCGACCAGCGCACCGCTGATATGTGGCAGCGTGGCCCCGGAGATGTAGTTCCACACCGCGAAGGCCATGGTGGACGCCTCGCGGGTCGAGACATCGAGCTCGCGCAGCCCCTCGACCAGCCAGGCGAAACAGGCCAGACCCTGCGGGCCGAAGCTGTAGCGGGGCATCGCGAAGGTGAGCAGCACCCACGGATGCTTCTGGTAGAGCGCCCAATCGATTTCGGCGGCAATGCGGACCCGGTCGCGCCAGGTCCAGTTCTTGCCCTCCGGCGACGGATATGGGTTGCGGGCCGAGATCTCGTCGGTCATCAGCGCGAGCAGCTCGTCCTTGTTCGCGACGTGCCGGTACAGCGACATGGCCCCGACACCCAGTTGCTCGGCGATATGTCGCATGGACAATCCGTCGAGCCCTGCCTCGTCGGCGAGGGTGATCGCGGTGTCGACAATGGCCGCCTGGGTGAGCTTCGGCTCGGTCATCCCATGACTCGCTTCCAGTTTTGGGACCGCATGCGTACACTGTACCCGGATTGATGCGTACGCCGTACGCGACACGGAGAGGAATCGACATGACACAGGTGGAGATCGCGCAAGCGGCGCCGACCGGTTCGCGGCGTGCTCGGCTCGGTCTCGCGGTACTGCTGCTGCCCGTGCTGCTGGTGTCGATGGATATTTCGGTGCTGTTCCTGGCCATGCCGACGCTCACCCTCGATCTCGACCCCTCGGCCGCGCAGCAGCTGTGGATTCTCGATATCTACGGCTTCCTCATCGCGGGCCTGCTGATCACCATGGGCAATCTCGGCGATCGGATCGGGCGGCGCAATATTCTGCTGGTCGGTGCGTCGATCTTCGGTATCGCGTCGGTCATGGCGGCCTTCGCGCCGAGTGCCGCAGTGTTGATCATCGCGCGAGCGCTGATGGGGATGGGCGGCGCAACGTTGCTGCCGTCGAGTCTGGCGCTGATCTCCAGTCTGTTCCCGAACGCCCGTGAGCGTGCCGCCGCAATCGGTGTGTGGACCGCATTCTTTGCGGGCGGATCGGCGGTCGGCCCGATCCTCGGTGGCCTGCTGCTGCACCACTTCTGGTGGGGCTCGGTATTTCTCATCAATATTCCGGTGCTGCTGATCCTGCTCGCCTTCGGTCCGTTCGTGCTGCCCGAACATCGCGCCGGTGTGGTCGGTCCGCTGGATACTCCGAGCGTGCTGCTGTCGATCGGCGGCATTCTGCCGGTGGTGTACGCGGTGAAACAGATCGCTGCGGAAGGGTTCGATGTCGAGCCGCTGGTAATCGGACTCATTGGTCTGGTGCTGCTCGCGATCTTCGTGCGGCGGCAGCGGCAGCTGGCCGAGCCGCTGCTCGATCTGCGACTGTTCCGGCGGGCGCAGTTCTCGGTCGCCATCGGCTCCAGCCTGGTCGGCATGATGTCGCTGGCCGCGATGAGTTATCTGACCAGCGTCTACCTGCAATCGGTGACCGGCCGTGACCCGCTCGCGGCCGCGCTGCTCGGGATTCCGATGGCGATCGCGGTGTTCGTGTGCTCGATGGGGGGTGCGCGGGTCGGACACAAGCTCGGGGTGCGTCCCACCTTCGTACTGGCGCTGCTGGCTTCGGCCATCGGCAATCTGATGCTGATCGGCGTCGGCGTGGACGGCGGAATCGCCTGGTACCTTGCGGGATCCACGATTGCGGGCATCGGTTACGGCTTGGCGTTCACCCTGGTGTCGGATGTGGCGGTGTCCTCGGTGCCGCCGGAGCGGGCCGGATCCGCGGTCGGGATCTCCGAGACCAGTTTCGAATTGGGCAACGCGCTCGGCCTCGCATTGCTGGGTTCGGTTGCGGCACTGGTCTTCCGGTCCGGTGGCGACTATGCGGACACGCTCGGAGAGACCATCCAGCATGCGGGCGGCAATTCCGCACTGATCGATTCCGCACGCGAATCCTTTGTCTCCGGAATGCATGTCGCGACTTCGGTCGGTGCGCTGCTGTTGGTGGTGATGGCGGCGGTCGCCGCATTCGCACCCCGGCGCTGACCGGCGCGCCTCCCCGGATTCGGCAGCGATTCGCGATATAATCAGGTGTCATGATTTCGCATGACATCACCTCGATCGAGGGTTTCGTCCGCAGCTACGACGAGATCGTCGCGGCATCGGATTTCGCCACACTGCCAAGCCTTTTCGAGCCGGTGATCCTGGTGACCACCCCGACAACGAGTCGCTGTGTGAGCAGGGAGGAATTCGTGGCCGCGGCACAAGCGCGGGCCGACCAATTCGGTGCCGGGTCGCAGCCGCGCACTCGTCTGGTCGAGCAAACCACCTTCGAACTGGGCGGACACTGCTGGCTGACCTCGGCGCGGTGGGCGCTGTCGCTCGGCGAACGGTCCCTCGACGTCTACAGCGACTTCCTGGTGCGCCGTGCCGAAGACGGGCTGCGGATCGCGGCCTACCTGCCCCGACAGGATCTGCCCGAGCTTCTGCGCACCTCGGCAAATGATCGCGAACAGGGCAGGTCGGCGCATACAGTCGAGAGGTGAACGACACTCCCGAATCGAGCAATGGCCGCCCGCTCGCCGAGCGAGTGGCGTCCTGGCTGCTGTATCCGACGTCCCGGCCGCGCGAGAAATCCCTGCGCGCGGAGGTCGCGGGCCGGACCGTGCTGGTAACGGGCGCGTCGCACGGCATCGGCAAGGCGAGCGCGCGCAAACTGGCCGCGGCCGGTGGGATCGTGCTGCTGGTTGCGCGCTCCATCGACGCTCTGGAGCAGGTGGCGGCCGAGATCATCGCCGAGGGCGGTACCGCGCACGTGTACCCGACGGATATGACCGATATGGACGCCGTCGAAAAACTCGGGCTCGACCTGCTCGCCCAGCACGGTCATATCGATGTGCTGATCAATAACGCGGGCAAGTCGATTCGCCGTTCGATCGACGAATCCTACGACCGCTTCCACGATTTCACGCGCACCATAGATGTGAACTATCTCGGTCCGGTCCGGCTGCTGCTCACCTTGCTGCCGAGTATGCGCGACCGCAAACAGGGCCATATCGTCAATATCTCCACCTGGGGCGTGCTCATGCCGCCCGCCCCACGGTGGGCCGCCTACGGTGCTTCCAAATCCGCCTTCGATGTCTGGTTGCGCAGTGCCGCAGCGGAAATCGCCGCCGACAAGGTGACGACGACCTCCATCTACATGCCGCTCGTGCACACCAGGATGAGCGCGCCGACCGACTTCAGCCGCGTTCCCGGGCTTACCGTCGACGAAGCCTCCGATCTGGTCTGTCACGCCGTGGCCGCCAAGCCACGCAAGATCGCGCCCTGGTGGTCGCCGGGGGTCCAGGCGTGGTCCGATCTGACCCGAGGACGGGCGCAGCGTTTCATGGAACACGCGTTCCTCGCTGATCGCTATACGCCACGTGTCCGGCGCGGACGCGGGCCGATCTGATCGAGCAGGACATTGACCTCGTCCGGGAAACCATTGGTCACCGCCTTCGGCGTCTTGGTCGGGAATCGGCGCGTGACGTGCTCCTCGGCGGCCGATCCCGGCAGGACG
Source organism: Nocardia pseudovaccinii (assembly GCF_050942345.1). Classification (NCBI taxonomy): domain Bacteria; kingdom Bacillati; phylum Actinomycetota; class Actinomycetes; order Mycobacteriales; family Nocardiaceae; genus Nocardia; species Nocardia pseudovaccinii. Next base: position 5,651,088 of record NZ_CP192074.1, on the reverse strand, counting down.
TAGACGGGTTCGGCCTTGTTCTGCAGCGGACGCACGACATCGTCGAGGTGGGTTTTGCGATCGTCGAGGTAGGCGCCGATCACATCCTCGCCGGCCGGGCAGACGGCCATGCAGTATCCGGCCTTGTAGTTGGGTTTGAACGACAGGCTCTGCCACATCGAGAACGATTCGCCGGTGGTGACGCGCTCACGGTAATCGGCGGCGCTGTCGCTGTCGGCGACGGTTTCGGCCCAATCGGTGAAGCCGCCCATGAACTCTCGGTAGTTGTGGGTATAGCAGGCCTGGAAATCGAAGCCGCCGTCATTGGTGATCGCGCCGACCGGACAGGCCGATACGCACAGCTTGCATTCCAGACACGGATTGAAATCCAATGCGGCGCTCGGCTCGTCGATCACCGCATCGGTGACCACCGTGCCGAGCAGGATGAAATTGCCGAACTTCGGGTGGATCACGTTGCGGTGGATACCCATGACGCCCAATCCGGCCGCCTCGGCCACCACCTTGTGCGCGATCACCCAGATCCGACCCGGGAACTTGTCGACCTCCATCGGATATCCGGGCGCGGGGTAGACGGCGCGGTACCCGGCATCCTGCAGGGCCCTGGTTATGCGGCGCGACACCTCGTTGGTCTCGTCGTCGGCGTGATTGAACTCGGTATTGGCCAGGCTGCGCATGGTGCTGCGCAGGTTGTCCCGGTTCATCCGGACACAGAAGGTGACGAATGTGCGTGCGGTGGGCAGGATTTCGCGCGCATGCTCGAGTTCGACCGCCACCCTCGGATCGTCGACCGGTACGAAACCCACATCGTCGGCTCCGGCCGCGAGGCAGAGCTCGCGCAGCCGCGCCGCATTCAGCACCGGATCCGGTGTCGTGCGCGCCATTTCGGTCATCCGCTTGACGGTCGGATGGTCCGCCAATCGTCGCTGTCCAGTTGGTTCCTTATCCGACATCTGCCCTCCTCGTAACCGCGAGACCGACACGGCCTCAGGAAGATAGACCGCGCCGATCGCCGAAACTCATCGCACTCCGGGCGTGTCGGACGGTGAGTGGTCGGCGGTCTCGCGGTTCGAGCGCAACTTGTCGACCGTCCACGCGACGGCAGCGCCGACGCCCGCGCCGAGCAGCCAACCGGCGAGCACATCGGTCGGCCAGTGCGCACCGAGATACACCATGCATCCGCCGACGAACACCACCGCCACAACGAGCGCGGTGCCCGCCGCGCGGCGCATACGGGGCGAGCGCCACTGGACCGCCAGGAATATGCCCATCGCCAGTGCCGACGTAGCCGCAGCGTGCGTGGAAGGCATTGCCCAGCTGTGGATTTCGGGCCACAAGGTCAGTTCTCCACCCGGCCGCGGCCGCCTGACCACCTGCTTCAGCCAATGCGCGATGAAATCGCCCAGCAACAGACTCGCCGCCGCGATACCGCCGACTCGCCAGCTCCGCGTCGCGACCACGGCCAATACCCCGGCCAGCGCGCCGATCTCGAGTACCTCGATGCGCATTCCGGCATTGCCGATGCCCTGGATCACCTGCGTCACCGCGTCGGCGCGCCGGACCGAGACGACGCGCATGATGCTCTCATCGAACCCCATCGCGTCGATATTTCCAGACCCCCAGCGGTGGCAGGAGGCATCCCGAGCCCGCTCCGGTCCGAAGATCATGTGTGGCCCGGTCGGGGTGAGGGAGCCCGGCCGTGTCACGCATAGGATCGACGGGTGCACGGATCGGATGTGGGGACCGCGGGGTTGGCGACGTTGTTCGCGTTGGCGGACTCGCGGCTGCCGATCGGGGGACATGTGCATTCCGGCGGTGTGGAGGAGGCGGTGGCGTCGGGCGTGGTGCGGGATGTCGCGACGGTCGAGCTGTATTTGCGGCGGCGCATCCGGACGTCCGGGCTGGTGGCGGCCTCGTTGGCGGCGGCGGTGTGTGCGGGGAAGTCGACCGCCGAGCGGGCCGAAGCCGAGGCCGACGCGCGGACACCGGCTCCGGCGGCGCGGGCGGCGTCGCGGGCACAGGGGCGTGGTTTGGTGCGGCTGGCGAAACAGGTTTGGCCGGGGGCGGATTGGACGGTTCTCGGTGTGCGGCCGCATCTGTCGACGGCCTTCGGTGTGGTCGGGCAGATCTGCGGTGCGACTCCGGAGCAGGCCGCCGCGGTCGTCGTCTACACGACCATGACCGGCGCGGCGACCGCGGCACAGCGGTTACTGGCGCTGGATCCCGCCGCTGTCGCCGCCTGCACGATCCGGCTCGGCGAACTCTGCGACGAGACCGCCGCAGCGGCCGCGACCGGACTCGCCGCGCTCTCGGATCCGCTACAGGACGTACTCGCACAGCGACACCTCGTCCGCGATATGCCCCTGTTCGCGTCCTAGTAGGACTTTGTTAGGTCGGGAAGGTGTGGTGGCAGAGCGGGCAGGTGCCGATCCAGATGGCAAGTGCGCGTTGGATTTCGCGGACGATGCCGTAGAGGGTCAGTCCTGCCCGGATGCTTTTGGGCTGGTCAGCCGCAGCGTGGTGAGGAACAGGTGGGCGGCGGTGACGAGGGTGGTGTGGTGGTGCCAGCCGAGCCAGGAGCGGCCCTCGAAATGGTCGAGGCCGAGGGCGTCTTTGAGTTCGCGGTAGTCGTGCTCGATGCGCCAGCGGATCTTTGCCAGCCGGACCAGTTCGGTGATCGGGGTGTCGGCGGGCAGGGTGGACAGCCAGTAGTCGGTGGGCTCGGTTGCACCCGACGGCCATTCGGCGACAAGCCAGAGTTCGGGCAGGCTGCCGTCGACGGCGCGGGCGATGGTGCGGTTGGCGGGCCGGACCTGGGCCGCGGTGAACTGCGAGCGCATCGCGGCGGCCGGGTTGGCGGGACCGGTTTTGGTGCCGTGGCGCCAGGTCACCTCCTGCAGTGCGTGGCGACCGGCGGTCATGACGAGGTCTTTGCATGTCGTCGGCGGGTCGGGGTAGTGGGATTTCGGCGGGCGCCCGTTACCGCACCATGGTGGTGTCACCGGTATGGCATCGCCGGGGTGGATGCTGGTGGTGGCTTTGACGGCGACGACGTAGGCCAAGCCGCGGTCGGTGAGTCCTTGCCGGAATTCGGTGGCGTCGCCGTAGCCGGCGTCGGCGACGATCACCGGCGGCAGGGTGCGGCCCCAGGCGAGCAGTTCATCGATCATCTCCAGGGCTTGTTCCCACTTGCGGCGGTGGTGCTCGTTGCCGGGGATCGCGGCCTTCGCCCGACGCGCGGTGATCGCCGCTTTCTGCTCCGCGTCGCCCGCGGCCCGATAGTCCCAGCTGGCGGGCAGGAACAACCGCCAGTTCAGGGGTGCGGAGGCGTGGTCGGTCACCGCATGCACACTGACCGCGACCTGGCAGTTGCCGACCTTGCCCAGGGTGCCCGAATACTGGCGGGCCACGCACGGCGAGGCGTCACCGTCCTTGGCGAACCCGGTGTCATCGACCGCCCACGCCTGCGGTGTGATCACCTCACACGCCTTGCGCGACAACACCTTCCGCACCGGCACCACATCCCACGGCGAGGAGGTCACGAACTGCTGCAACCGCTGATGATCGCACCCCAACCGCTCGGCCATCGGCTGCATCGACTTGCGTTTGCCGTCCAGCATCACCCCACGCACATACACCCCGGCCGTGGCCACCCGGTCCTTACGCGCCAGCGACGAGAACACCTCGCCCACAAAGGAATCGAGGTGTTCACCGACCTCGCCCAGACCTACCGCATCCACCCCGCCATGGTCTCGAGAAACACGCCGGAACTCGAGCCGACACACTCCATAGTGACTGACCTAACAAAGTCCTACTAGGCGCGCAATCGGTAAGGATGAAGGCGGAAAGGAGCACGATATGCCACCCCACCTGATCGACGGCGAACCGCACGATCACTCGCACGACCGGCCAAAGCGCGAGCGCACGCCCGGTGAAGCGCTGCGCATCGGTATCGGCGGACCGGTCGGTTCGGGCAAGACCGCCCTGGTGGCCGCCCTGTGCCGACAGCTGCGTGACGAACTCTCGCTCGCGGTACTGACCAACGACATCTACACCACCGAGGACGCCGACTTCCTGCGCAGGCACGCGGTGCTGCCGGATGAGCGGATCACCGCCGTGCAGACCGGTGGCTGCCCGCATACCGCCATCCGCGACGACATCACCGCGAACCTCGATGCCATCGACGATTTGATCGCGGCCAACCCGCCCCTGGACCTGATCCTGGTCGAATCCGGCGGCGACAATCTCACCGCCACGTTCTCCTCCGGCCTGATCGATGTACAGATCTTCGTCATCGATGTCGCGGGCGGCGACAAGGTGCCGCGCAAGGGCGGTCCCGGCGTGACGTTCTCGGATCTGCTGGTGATCAACAAAACCGATCTGGCCCCGCTGGTCGGTGCCGACCTCGACGTCATGGCACGCGATGCCGCGAAGGTGCGCGAGGGTCGCCGCACGGCGATGATCTCGCTGACCGAGGATCCGGCCGCCACCGCAGTGCTCGCCTGGGTGCGCGAGCAGTTGCGGAGCATCGCCGAACAGGACAAATCCGTCACCGAATCCGCTGTTGCGCACTGAGGTTCGCATTGTCGCTGCCGTCGGCACGCTGCCCGAGATCCATGCGAGCGGCGGGCTGGCGGCCCGGCGCACCGGTCCGGACACCGTCCACCTGATCGGCACCGCGGCCACTCCGCTCGGTGGCGATGAACTCGATATCGAGATCGTGGTCGGCGCGGGCGCACGTCTGGTGGTGCGCTCGGTCGCGGCCACCATCGCGCTACCGAGCACACGCACGCCATTGTCGTTGGCGCACTGGCATTTCGACGTCGCGGGCGAGCTGGATTTCGATCCGGAGCCGACGATCGTGGCAGGCGGCGCGCACCACCACGCGGTGACCGAGGTGCGATTGACCCCCGACGCCCGGCTACGACTGCGCGAACGCGTACAGATCGGGCGCACCGGCGAAGAAGGCGGCGGCTGGCGCGGTGACCTGATCGCCGATATCGGCGCCCTGCCGCTATTGCGGCATCGACTCGAACTCGGCGCGGGTAGTGCCACCGATGACAATCTCGCCGCACCGAGGGCATTGGACAGCGAACTCGTCTATCCGGACGACCGCCCCGTGGAAACCGACGGCCTGGTCGCGGCCCGTCTCCCGCTCGCTTTGGGCGGGACCCTGTCCACCCGAACGGGACCGCTACTCGCAAGTAAGCGATAGCTCCCGATTCGCCCCACAATGTGTCATCCATCACAGCGGGGCTTTTGCCCGGACCGGCAGGGTGTAGCGATGCGCCGGGCGGGGGAATGAAAAGAGGTGGGAACCCGACAACGTCGTCAGGTTCCCACCCTGGTGCGGCGCTCGATCAGTCGCCGACGACCCGTGCGGGCGCGTTGAAGGCATTGACCGCGCCGACGGCCGCACCGGCCGCCGCCCCGATCACAGCGGCGGGGGCCGTGATCACGGCCGCACCGAAGCCCGCTCCGAGCATCGGACCCGCGACCACGCCCACCGGCACGAACGCGAGTCCGAAGACCAGTCCCAGCGCACCAGACCAGTCCCAGTGCACCGCCGACCAGCGCGGAGGTCGCCGCGACCGGGACCGCCGCCCCGGCCCCCGCCACCGCGCCCATCGCGGCGGTGCCGATGGTCTGTCCGGCGATCCGGTCCGAGCGGCTGCGCTCCATGCCGATCGAATCGAGGAATGTCGCCAGATCGGCCTCGGGGATTGCGGAGTTGTCGTTGATCTGGATCGCTTGCTCCTGATTGATCCAATCCGGTGCGTCGATGGTGACGTCACCGAAGCGAAACTTGCCTGGCGGCGGCGCGATCGGCGGCACCGGAGCTACCGGGCCGGGCGCGTGCAGCACACCGACGGGCGTGAGGTATTTCTTTTCCGGCGCGGGACGCGACCACTGCAGCGAGCTCTTGGTGTCGTCCGGGATGTGCAGACCCTCGTACGGCATCGCGTTGGGAGCGTCGGCTGCGGGCTACTGCGGCTTCTGTTCCTGAGTGGTTGTATTCGACTGTGCGGGATCGGCATTCGCGGTGCCGGTGCTCACCAGCGCAAGAACGAGCGGTACTGCACCCGCCGCGACCATCGTCCCCATCTTCTGTCGCTGCGGGTTAGGAGCTCTGTGCTTGCCAGTCCCCATACATCGCCTTTCATCCGCAGAAATGTCATCCCACGTTCGGATTCGAGGGACTCTCGGATGGGTGCGAAATGGCGGAGGCGGCGATATCGCTAATGATTAGCTGACGGCTAGCCAACCTTGCGATCGGCCGCCTTCTCGGTGCGCACGGCCTTCCCGTTCTCCGCGGGCGGCGCCCCCAGCGCGGCCGCGAGTTCGTCGGCCTCCTGCTGATCGGCCTGCACCGCCTCCACCGCGAGCCGGGCGAAAACCCACTGCTCGGTGGCCGCCATCTGCCCGCGGGTGCGGCCGAGGAAGGTCACGAACCACTGGATGACGGTGATGATCCGGCTGCGGTAGCCGACCAGGTAGTACAGGTGCAGCGCGAGCCAGGCCAACCAGGCGATGAATCCGCCGAACTCCAGCTTGCCGACCTGGCAGACGGCGCTGAACCGCGACACCGTCGCCATACTGCCCTTGTTGAAGTACTTGAACGGCTTGCGGTCCTGCGGCGCTTCGCCCTTCAGTCCGGCCTTGATCTGCTTGGCGGCATAGGTCGCGCCCTGGATCGCGCCCTGTGCCTGACCGGGCACATTCGGAACCGACATCAGGTCGCCGACCACGAAGACATTCGGGTGGCCCTTGATGGTCAGATCGGGTTCGACGATCACGCGTCCGGCGCGGTCGGTCTCGGTGCCGTCGGAGCGTTCGGCGAGCATCTTGCCCAGCGGGCTGGCCTGCACACCGGCCGACCACACCTTGCACGAGGATTCGATCCGGCGCACCGTGCCGTCGGCATCCTTCACGGTGACCCCGTGCGCGTCGACATCGGTGACCATGGCGTTGAGCTGGATCTCCACCCCCATCTTCTCCAGCCGCCGCTTGGCCTTACCGCCCAGCTTCGGACCCATCGGGCCCAGCACCGCGCCCGCGCCCTCGACCAGGATCACCCTGGCATCGCGCGGATCGATGTTGTGGAAGGTGCCCTCCAGGGTGCGATCGGCCAGTTCGGCGATCTGACCGGCCAATTCGACACCGGTGGGTCCGGCGCCGATCACCACGAAGGTGAGCAGTCGGTCCCGCACTTCCTGGGTGGTGGCCAGTTCGGCGCCTTCGAATGAGCCGAGGATGCGCGCGCGTAGCTCCAGCGCGTCGTCGATGGTCTTCATGCCGGGGGCGTAGGTGGCGAACTGGTCGTTGCCGAAGTAGGACTGCTGCGCGCCGGTCGCCACGATCAGGCTGTCGAAGGGGGTGACGGTGTTCTGGTTGAGCAGCTGCGAGGTGACCGTCTTGTGCTCGAGGTCGATATCGATGACATCGCCGAGCAGCACCTGGGCGTTCTTCTGCTTGCGCAGCACCAACCGGGTCGCGGGGGCGATCTCACCGACCGACAGGATGCCGGTGGCGACCTGGTAGAGCAGCGGCTGGAACAGGTGAGTCGAGGTCTTGGAGATCAGAGTGACGTCGACGTCGGAATGTTTGAGGTGCTTGGTACCGAACAAGCCGCCGAATCCGGAGCCGATCACCACCACCCGGTGGCGATGGTTCTCCTGGACAGACTGAGTGCTCATCGTCGGTGCTCCTCAAACCTGGGGTGCGGCCCCTCGAACGGTGTTGACCCGACTTACGGTAGTCGGCGCTCTGCTGGCCGTCGCGGCGAGATCCCGGTTGTTGATGTGCCGATTCTTTCGAGCGAACGAATGTGAAAAAGAGAATACGATAGATCCTGTCGTTCAGGGAGGTTTGTCATGGTCGCCGGTGGCCGTGTCGCCCACATCCGCAGCGGGAATGGAAAGCCCAGCGTGCGGCACGAATCCGAGAATGCGTCGCTCATCGACGTCCCGGACGACCACCTGATCGATCGACTGCTGCGCCGGGTTCCCGAGCGTCCCCATGTGCTGGCCTCACCGCCGCGCGGCAGCACCGCGACCGCGGTGACAGGAGATGCCGGACTTCCGTATTTCGGCCGGGGTCTGCACTACCTGCGCTGGGGACCGGCGGAAATGATGCAGCGGTATCGCCGCTACGGCCCGGTATCGCTGAATTCGTCGCTGGGCTTGGATCGGGTGCTGGTCTGCGGTCCGGAGGCGATCGATGAGGTGCTCGGTAAGCGGCGTCGCGATTTCGGCCAGGGCTGGGACTACTTCATCGGCCCGTTCTTCCGGCGCGGACTGCTGCTCCTGGAATTCGACGAGCACATGTTCCATCGCCGGATCATGCAGCAGGCCTTCACCAGGGAGCGGCTGGAGGCGCATCTCGCGGCGTTGACGCCGGTGGCGCGGGCCGCTATTGATCGGTGGGCGCCGCGGGCCGGCGGCACCGTCCGGCTCTATCCGACGATCAAGGAATTGACGCTGGAGATCGCGGGCGAGACTTTCATGGCCGTCGATGTCGGGATGCAGCGCCGCGAGCTCATAGCTGCGTTCATCGACTGCACCCATGCCGGGCTATCGGTTATTCGACATCCGGTGCCCGGCGGCAATTGGCGCGCCGGGCTGCGCGGGCGCAAGGTGCTCGAGCAGTATTTCACCGACATGCTGCCGAGCAAGCGACGGACCGAGTCGGTGGATTTCTTCTCCGGACTGTGTCATTCGCGCACCGAGGACGGCGCCGAATTCAGCGACGCGGATGTGGTCAACCACATGATCTTCCTGATCATGGCCGCGCACGACACCACGACGACCACCGCCACCGCCGTGGCCTACTACCTCGGCAAACATCCCGAATGGCAGCGGCGGGTGCGCGCCGAGGTGCACGCGGTCGATGCCGAAATCGGCGGCGCCGCACCGACAATCGCCGATCTGGACCGGATGTGTGAACTGGATCTGGTGATCAAGGAGAGTTTGCGCTTGATGCCGCCGGTGCCCGGACTGCCGCGACGGGCGGTACGCGACACCGAAATTCTCGGGCATTACATCCCGGCGGGCACGCCGATCGATTGCGCGTACACGGTCAATCACTTCCTGCCGGAGCTGTGGACCCGGCCGGAAGTGTTCGATCCGGAACGCTTCGGCGAAGCGCGGCGCGAGGACAAATCGCATCGACTCGCCTGGGTGCCCTTCGGCGCGGGTGCGCACAAATGCATCGGGATGCACTTCGGCACATTCGAGGTGAAGACGATCATCGCCGCGCTGGTGCGGGATTATGAATGGGAACTCCCGGCGGATTACCGAATGCCGTGGGGATTCACGACGATTCCGTTCCCCCGGGATGGTGCGCCGGTGTCTTTGCGTCCCCTCAGCGGCCGCTGAACAGGAGTTCGGCGACCTTGGTGTCGGTCGCGGCGCCTTCGGTGTAGCCGCCGTCGCTGCCGAGTGAGCTCATGATGGCCAGGGTGTAGCGCTCACCGGGGCCCGCGAAGCCGACCGAGTTCACCACCCAGCCGCCCTGCTCCTCGGACCAGCCGTTCTTGAGGCCGGGCCGCATCGCGGCGCCCGCGCCCCACACGCCCCAGTGCTGGTTGCTGTCGACCGCGCGCATACGGTCGAACAGGTAGTTCCGGTCGTCCGGGTGCATATTGTTGAAGATCGAATCCATCAGCCGATCCAGGTCGGCGGGGGTGCACTTCTGGAACGACCAGTCCGGGAACATCGCGGTATTCGTCGGCTGCGGAATCAGGTTCACCATGCCGCTGGCGCGGAAGGCATTGTTATAGGCCATCCGATCGAGGCCGGCGTACTTGTTCCAGAGGATGTCGGCGGCTTGGTCATTGGAGGTGGCGAGCATCGATTCCATCAGGCCGCGGTCCTCGGGACCGAGACCGATCACGCCCGCCCGCGCGCGGTTGAGCAGATCGGCGGCGATCGCCAGTTTGATGGTGGAGGCGGTCCAGACCGAGTTCTCCGCATTCTCGTTCGCGTACACCCCGCCGCTGACTCGGTCGCGGACCACGTAGCCGGTCACGCCGGGCCGATTCTTCAAATACGCGTCGACAGCGGCGATTCGGCTGCTCATATCGCAATCGAAACCGGCGATGCAGCCCTGTGTATGGGCCGGAGGCGCCGCGTAGGCCGACGGAATCAGCGCGGTGGTAGTGGGGACCAGGATCGCCGCAGCGGCGAGGACAGAGACGGAGGCGTGACGCACGAGGCAACACGATCGCACATCGGCGGGCCGGACGCACGTCTTGAGCTCTGCGCGACGCTGTGGTAAGTGGCGTTGCGTGCTTGTACCGCAGCGTCTTTCGCCTAGTGGAATGCGGCGTGCAATTCCTCGACGGTGCGACCGTTGAGGCGGTAGCAGTGGGCGAAGGCCTCGGCATGCTGATCGCGCGGCCAGGAGTGTAGGACAACGGTGCGACCATAGGAGCGCGAGTTGACCAGCTCCCATCTGTCACCGACCCGGCGGACCGTGAACCCGCCTCTCGGCATCAGGGGAATCACCATCGCCATCATGAACGCGAACCAGCCTTTCGTGCAGCTATCCCGTTCCTCCCCGGTTGAGCACTGTTGCACATCGACGCCCGCGATCCGACGTGACACGACGAAGTAAATCGTTCGCGTGTGGCTTATTTCACTCCCGCGGGAATGGGGCCGGGAGGTTGCGTGCTGGTCGCTGGGCGTATAAACGTGCGGAAGCGCCGAGCCGTGCGGATAGGCGACTTGACGCGCAGTGCGGACATACCGGACCAACCGACGAGAGGGCGCAGATGCCGCTGCACATACATCGTGCCGAGCGCGCCGATGCGTTGGCGGAGGCGTTGGCCGCGCTGCTTGCGGATCCGTTGCCGGATGCCTTCGCGGCCGAGGTGGTCGCGGTGCCCGCGAAGGGTGTCGAGCGGTGGTTGACGCAGCGGCTGTCGACGGTGCTCGGCGTGTCCGGTCGCTGCGACGGTGTTGCCGCGAATATCGAATTCCCGTCTCCCGGTGCGTTGGTCGCCGAAATATCGGCGGCGGCGAGTGGCGTGCGGGCAGAGGCGGATCCGTGGGCGTCGGAGCAGGTCGTGTGGACATTGCTGCGGGTGATCGATGCGTCGCTGGGCGAAGCGTGGAGTGCGGTACTCGCGCGACATCTCGGGGTGGGGGAACCCGCCGGACATCGGGTCGGTCGGCGGTATGCGACCGCCGCGCATCTGGCGGCGCTGTTCGACAGTTATGCGGCACAGCGGCCCGGGCTCATAAAGGAGTGGGCGGCGGGTTCGGATACCGACGGTACCGGCCGGGCGGTGCCGGATGATCTGCGATGGCAGCCGGAATTGTGGCGGCGGTTGCGGGCCGAGGTCGGGGTGCCGAGTCCGGCCGAGCGGTTGGACGCGGCCTGTGCGCGGTTGCGGGACGAGCCGGACCTGGTAGATCTGCCTGCGCGTTTGTCGCTGTTCGGGGTGACGCGGCTGCCCAGCGATCAGCTGGCGGTATTGTCCGCGCTGGGGGAGCGGCGGGATGTGCACCTGTGGCTCGCGCATCCGAGTCCGGCGATGTGGACGGAGTTGAGTGGCCTGCCCGCGGCGGTGGCGCGGGCCGATGATGTCAGTGCGACGGTGGTGCGGCATCCGTTGCTGGCGGGGCTCGGCAGGGATGTGCGGGAGCTCCAGCAGCGGCTGGTCGGTGCCGTGGACCGGCACCATGCGGCTGTCGGGTCGAATCAGAATGGCCGTCAGGAAGTTTCGGGTCCGACACTGTTGAGCGCCCTGCAATCCGGGATTCGCGACGATGTGTGGCCGCCCGCACCCGCGGGCTTTCCTGGCCGCACCGTTCAGGTGCATTCGTGTCATGGACCGGCGCGACAGGTCGAGGTGTTGCGCGAATGCCTGCTCGGCTTGTTCGCGGCCGATCACACACTGGAACCGCGTGACGTGTTGATCATGTGTCCCGAGGTGGAGGCCTACGCACCGCTGGTGCGCGCGGCGTTCGGGCAGAAGATGGTGGGATCGGTCGAGTCGGTGGGGGATTCGGCGCATCCCGCGCATCTGCTGCGGGTGCGGCTCGCCGATCGAGGGCGCGGGGTGACCAACCCGATGCTCGCGGTGATCGAGGTACTGCTCGAGCTCGCCGACGGACGGGTGACGGTGACGCAGGTCCTGGATCTCGCGGCGTCCGAAACCGTCCGTCGCCGTTGCGGTTTCGACGACGACGATATCGAGCGGTTGCGCGAATGGGCGGCCGAATCCGGCGCGCGCTGGGGCATCGGGCAGCGCCAGCGACAGGCATTCGGGCTGGCCGACTTCGCGCAGAACACGCTCAACAGCGCGGTGGACCGCATCCTGCTCGGTGTCACCGCGGACGAATCTTCTGAGGACTGGCTGGATCTCGCGCTGCCGCTCGACGATGTGGACAGCAATGATGTGGATCTGGCCGGCCGGTTCGCGGAATTCATCGACCGGCTCGCGGTCTGCCTGCGCGACCTGCGCGGACCCCGTCCGGCGCACGAGTGGGCGGCGGTGCTCGGCCGCTGCCTCGAACTGCTCACCGATGTCCCCGACAGTCAGGCGTGGGTGCGCACCGAGGCCCGCCGCGAGCTGGCCGCCGCCACCGACCATGCGGGTGATGTGCCGTTGCGGTTGGCGGATGTCGGTGTGCTGCTGTCGAGTCGGCTCGCGGCACGACCGACCAGGGCGAATTTCCGGACCGGCGAACTGACGGTGTGCACGATGGTGCCGATGCGTTCGGTGCCGCATCGAGTGGTGGTGTTGCTCGGTCTCGATGACGAGATCTTCCCGCGCACCAGCGGCGTGGCCGGCGACGATGTGCTCGCACGCAATCCGCTACTGGGCGAACGGGATGCGCGCAGCGAGGATCGCCAGCTCCTGCTGGATGCGGTGCTCGCCGCCACGGAGCAGTTGCTGATCTTCCACACCGGCGCCGACCCGGTGACCGGTGCGCATCGCCCGCCCGCCATCCCGGTCGCCGAGCTGCTCGACGCATTGCGCGCGCACGTCGGCGCGGCAGGTATGGACGCGGTGGTGACCCGACATCCGTTGCAGGGCTTCGACCGTCGCAATTTCGCGGCCGAGCGCCCGTTCAGCTTCGATACCGTCGCCCTCGCCGGAGCGCAGGCCGCCGGACAACCCGCGCAGCCGCGTCCCGTATTCCTGCCCGAACCGCTGCCAGCACTCGAACTCGCGGATGTCGCACTGGCCGACTTGATTTCGTTCGTCGAGCACCCGGTGCGGGCATTCCTGTGGCAGCGCCTCGGGCTGCGCGTTCCCGAACACGACGACGACATTGCCGACCGGCTGCCCATCGAACTCGACGGCCTCGCGAAATGGGAGCTGGGCGAACGACTGCTGTCCGCGCGGCTCACCGGTGCGGATCCATCGACGCTGCGCGCGGCGGAGTGGCGGCGCGGAACACTGCCGCCGTTCGGTTTCGGTGGTGCGGTGCTCGACGAGGTCGAATCGACGGTGGACAAGCTGGTGCGGGCGGCGCTGCCGGACTACGAGGGGGCGCCGCGCGCGGTCGATATCGCCGTGGATCTCGGCAACGGCCGTCGGCTCACCGGCACTGTGCCCGAGGTGCGCGGTGAATCCTTGGTCCGCACCACATTCTCTCGGCTCGCCCCGAAACACCGCATTGCCGCTTGGGTTTCGTTGCTGGCATTGGCTGTCACGGAGGACCGCTCATGGCGGGCGGTCACCACTGGTCGCGGCCAATTCGGCCGTCCCGCATGGCGTTCCGAAATCATGGCACCGGAACCACCTGCCGCGCTGGCGATCCTGCGCGAACTGGTGCGGCTGCGTGACGCAGGTCTGACCGAACCGCTCCCGATCGCCCCGTCCGCTACTGCGGTTTACGCCGAACGTCGCTTCCGCGGCTCGAACGCCGACGAAGCGGTGAGCGCCGCCGAACGCGAATTCAACGGCGGGCCCAACGGTCCCGGGCCGTTCGGCGACCACACCGACCGTCACCTGCGCTACATCTGGGGGCCTGCCCCTCGCCTGGAACACCTCATGGCCGCACCCGCGCCCGCTGGCGAGCCCGGCGAAACCACCCGCTTCGGGTCCCTGGCTCGTCGCATGTGGGCACCGCTGTTGGCCGCCGAGAATCAGGGCCAGCCATGAGTCGGCGTACCCGTCGAATGGGACGGCACCTCGTTCGGCGCGCCTCCCGGATACGGGCGGGCGTCGGGTGGACGGTGGATGCGAGCACCGGATTTGCCAGGCACGGAAAGGGGCGGCGGGGATGACCATCGAGGACACCGCCTTCGCAGCGTCCTCGCTGGACGCCGACCGATTCGATCCCAGCGGGCCGCTGCCGACCGCAACCACCGTGCTCGAGGCGAGCGCCGGTACCGGAAAGACACATGCGATCGTCGGGTTGGCGGTGCGGTATGTCGCCGAGATCGGGATCGATATTTCGCAGCTGCTGTTGGTGACGTTCAGTCGGGCCGCTACCCAGGAACTGCGGGAACGGACGCGGGACCGGTTCGTCGCGGTGGCGGCGGCACTGGCCGATCCGGAGACCGCTCGGGCCCATGCCGATGAGCTGATTCGGCTACTGGCGCAGGCGGATTCGGCCGAGGTACTGCTGCGGCGGCGTCGATTGCTTACCGCGCTTTCGGATTTCGATGCCGGGACCATCGCGACGACCCACAGTTTCTGCCAGCGCATGCTCGATGAGCTCGGGTTGGCGGGCGAACACGATCCCGGGTCGCGCTTGGTCGAGACGATCGATGATCTGATCGGCACGGTCGCCGATGACCTGTACCTGAATCGGTATGCCCGTGCGGAGCCGCCGTTTTCGCTGAAGGAGGCGCATACACTCGCGCTGGCGGCGGTGCAGGATCGCCACGCCGTACTGGTGCCGAAGGGCGATGGCCTTGCGGGGGAGCGGGTCGCCTTCGCCGCCGCGGTGCGCGCGGAAACCGAGCGCCGCAAACGTCTCGCCGGACTGCGCGACTTCGACGATCTGCTGGTGCTGCTGCACGATGTGCTCGCCGATCCGGCGCACGGGCCGCGGGCCTGTCGCCGTATCCGTGACCGGTATCGGGTCGCCCTGGTCGACGAATTCCAGGACACCGATCCGCTGCAGTGGGACATCTTGCGGCTGGCGTTTCACGGGCATTCGACCCTGGTGCTCGTCGGCGATCCGAAGCAGGCCATCTACGCGTTCCGCGGCGCGGAGGTGCTCAGCTATATCGATGCCGTCGCACACGCCGATACTCGCAAGGAGCTCACCGACAACTGGCGCAGTGATGCGGGTCTGCTCGCCGCATTGGATCATCTGCAGGGCGGTGCGGCATTGGGGCACCGGGAGATCACGGTCTATCCGGTCACCGCGACCCGCGGCTGGTCGCGACTGTCCGGACCCGAGGAACTGACGACGCCGCTGCGGATGCGGTGTCTGCCGCGCACCGGTGCGGGCCCGTTGAACAAATCGGGATTTCCGGCGGTCGGGCGCATGCGGGCGAAGGTCGCCGATGATCTCGCGGCGGATATCGTGCGACTGCTCGAGTCCGGTGCGCGGTTCGAGGCGAAGACCGGGCCTCGGCCGATCGGTCCCGGCGATATCGCGGTACTGGTGCGGACTCGATCGCAAATCGACGTGGTGCGAACCGCTTTGGACCGGGTCGGGGTCGCCTCCGTACTCGCGGGTGGCACCAGCGTCTTCGCCACCAGCAGTGCGACGGACTGGCTCTGGCTGTTGCGCGCGCTCGAACAGCCCCATCGCTCGGACCGTGTCCGCCTTGCCGCCCGCACACCACTGCTCGGCGTGACCGCGGTCGAAATCGACAGCGGCGGTGCGGATCTGGTCGGTCGTATCTCTGCTCAACTGCGGGAGGCGGCCCGGCTGTTCGCGCGTGCGGGTTTCGCCGCGGTCTTCGAAAAGATCTCCGCCGAAGCGAATCTGGCTCAGCGACTGCTCTCGGTCGAGAACGGCGAACGCGAGCTGACCGATCTGCGGCATATCGCGCAGCTGCTGGATCAGGTCTCGCTGAGCGAAGGTCTCGGACTCACCGCGCTGACCCGCTGGCTCGCCGACCGCGTGCGCGATCCCGCCTCCGGATCGGTCGCCGACCGCAGCCGTCGCCTCGATCGCGATGCCGCGGCCGTGCAGATCGCCACCGTGCACGCCAGCAAGGGACTCGAATTTCCCATCGTCTACCTGCCTTTCGCGTGGGACAACGCGAAGAACCCGTACCCGCAGACCCTGCTGTTCCACACCGACGACGGCGCCCGTGTACTCGATGTCGGCGGCCAGGACGCGTCCGGTTACGGCGAGCGCAAGCTGCGCAGTGAAACCGAGGAGGCGGGTGAGGAACTGCGCCTGCTGTACGTCGCACTCACCCGCGCGATGTGTCAGATCGTCGCCTGGTGGGCACCCGCGATCACCACGGCCAATGCGCCGCTGCATCGGATGGTCCTCGGCCGCCCGGATGGCGGAGATCTCGTGCCGAGTAAAGCGGCGGTGCCCGCGGATGCCGTTGCGGTGTCGATGCTTTCGGCCTGGGCCGCCGGTGCGCCGGAGGCCATTTCGGTGGAAGGCGTCGAGCACACCGATACGGTCGAGATCCGCCGCGTGCGCAGCGAGCTCCCGACCGGAGCCGTCGCCGCTGCGCACTTCGCCCGCAGCATGGACCTGCAGTGGCGTCGCACTTCCTATTCGGCACTGACGGCAGGTGCGCACGATGCCGCCATCCCCGAGGCCGAACCCGAGGACGACCGCGGCCCGTCCGACGAACCCGGCGCGCCCCTGCTCGCCGAAACCGAACCCCCGATCGCCGATGCGGCCCCGTCCCTGATGAACGCGCTGCCCTACGGCGCCGAATTCGGCACCCTGGTGCACGGTGTGCTCGAGCGAATCGATACCGACGCACCGGATCTTCCCACCGAGGTGCATACCCGCTGCCGTGCGGCGACTGAAGAGCTGATGGCCGAAGCCGATCCGGTGGTACTCGGCAACGCTCTGCTCGCCGTGCTGCACACCCCGCTCGGATTCGGTTGTCTCGCCGACATTTCCACCCGCGACCGGCTCAACGAACTCGACTTCGAGCTCCCGCTCGCCGGTGGTGACCTTCCGGGTGCGCAGACGGTCACCTTGCGCCGGATCGCCGATCTGCTGCGGACCCATCTCCCGGCCGACGATTCCTTGTCCAGCTATGCCGACCAACTCGCGTCCCTGGACGACACCCCGCTGCGAGGCTACCTCACCGGCAGTATCGACGCGGTGCTGCGCATCACCGAAACCACGGGCACGCAACCACGATTCGTCATCGTCGACTACAAAACCAACCGCCTCGGCACCGGCGATCTCACTGTCGACCATTACACCCACGACCGCATGGCCGCCGAAATGCTGCGCTCGCACTACCCGCTGCAGGCCCTGCTCTACGCGGTCGCCCTGCACCGCTATCTGCGGTGGCGGCTGCCCGGTTACGATCCGACGCGCCATCTCGGTGGTGCCCGCTACCTTTTCGTCCGCGGCATGATCGGTTCCGAAACTCCGTCGGGCTGTGGTGTTTTCGACTGGAATCCACCGGCCGCGCTGATCGTCGCCCTGTCCGATCTACTGGCGGGGGAGGCTGCCCGATGACGTCGATCCAGTTGGCGCAGCGAGGAACCGGGCTGCTGCGCACGTTCAACGAAGCCGGTGTGCTCTCCGCCGCCGACGTGCACGTCGCTCTTCGATTGGGCCGGATGGGCCGGGAAACCTCGGAAGAGGTGCTGTTCGCGGCTGCGCTCGCGGTGCGGGCAGTGCGTTCGGGTTCGGTCTGTCTGGAACTTCAGCGGATGCGCGAAATCGGCGTCGATGCCGACGAAACCTGGGATGCGGGTGCGGGTATCGATCCGGCGACGCTGCCGTGGCCGGATATCGACGCGGTTGTCGCCGCACTGCGGGTCAGTCCATTGGTGTGTGGGGGACCGGCTGGTCCGCTACAGCCGTTGCGGCTGGTCACGGGGCCATTGCTCTATCTGGATCGCTATTACCAGCAGGAACAGACGATCCGCCGCGTGCTCACCGAGCGCTCCGGACACCATCCGAAGGTGGATCCGGCCATCGTGCGGCGCGAACTCGACCGGCTCTTCGACGCCCCGGTCGGTGCGGCCCCGGACCGTCAGCGGATCGCCGCCGCACTCGCCGCGACGCACTGGACCACGGTGGTGGCGGGCGGGCCGGGTACCGGCAAGACCCACACCATCGCCCGCATCCTGGCCCTGCTCGACGCGCATCAGCAGGCGCATCCGAAGTTGCCCACACTGCGCATCGCCATGGCCGCGCCCACCGGCAAGGCGGCCGCGCGACTGCAGGAAGCCGTGCGCGAACAGGCTGAATCGCTCGCGCTACCGGAGCTGACCGCCGCCACCCTGCACCGTCTGCTCGGTTGGCAGCGTGGCCGGGCGACCCGGTTCCGGTACCACGAATTCAACCGATTGCCCTACGACGTGATCGTGGTCGACGAAACCTCCATGGTGTCGCTGACCATGATGAGCAGCCTGCTGGCCGCGCTGCGCCCGGATACCCGGCTCGTGCTCGTCGGCGATCCCGATCAGCTCGCCTCTGTCGACGCGGGTGCCGTCCTCGCGGATCTCGTCGCCGGACCCGTTGTCGGCGAACCGAATCCGGTTCTCGAACAGGTCCTCGGTGCGGAATCCATTGCGACCGAGGGCAATCCGGAGGCGCTGACCGATCTCGAGCGAACGCGGCTGCGCGGCGGCATCGTCCGGCTGACCCGTGGCCGCCGCTTCGGCGGCAAGATCGCCGAACTCGCCGTCGCGGTCCGCGCGGGTGACGCCGAGACCGCACTCGCACTGCTGCGGGCGGGCGGCGAAGAACTCTCGCTCTGTACCCCCGAGGACACCGCATCCGTCCGCGCCGACGTGGTGCGCGCCGCCCGCGAGGTCACCGCGTCCGCCCTCGACGGCGATGCCGCGGCCGCGCTGACCGCCCTCGAATCCCACCGCCTGCTGTGCGCACACCGCCAAGGTCCCTTCGGCGTCGAACGCTGGGACCGGATGGCCGGTGAATGGGCTGCGGCGGGCGGCGCGGGGCCGGACTCGCATCAGGCGCCGTGGTACCCGGGCCAACCCCTGCTTGTCACCGCCAACGACCACGAGGCGCGCGTCTACAACGGCGATACCGGTGTCATCGTGCGCATGCCCGACGGTTCATTGCGTGCGGCCCTGCAGCGCGGCAGCGAACCCTACCTGGTGCATCCGACCCAATTTCCGGCCGTGGTCACCGTCTTCGCCATGACCATCCACCGCAGCCAGGGCAGCCAGTACGACACCGTCTCGGTTGTCTTGCCCGAACCCGAATCCACCCTGCTCACCAGGGAACTGCTGTACACGGCCATCACTCGGGCCCGCCGCCACGTGCGCATCATCGGTACCGACGACTCGATCCGCGCCGCCATCGACCGCCGCGTCCTGCGTGCCAGCGGCCTGTCGCGCACCCCGGAGTCGCAGTGAGCCTGACCTGGGAATCTCACGTTTTCCGCGTCCCCGACGTCTACCCAGCGTGAGATTGCCTCCGTTCGAGGAAGTGGTGGCCGAATACGGCCCGATGGTGCTGCGCGTGTGCCGGGCCGTGCTCGGTCCGACGGATGCGGCCGATGCCTGGTCGGAGACCTTTCTGTCGGCCCTGCGGGCCTATCCGGACCTCGACCCGAAGACGAATATCGAGGCATGGCTGGTCACCATCGCGCACCGGCGCGCGATCGATGTGGGGCGCGCACTGACCCGCGCACCCGTTCCCGCCGAAACGCTGCCCGAACGCACGGCACCCGATGCCGATCCGGCCGATTACGACCCCGATCTGTGGCACGCACTCGCGTCGCTGCCGACCAAGCAGCGCCAAGCGGTGGCCTACCACTACCTGGCGGGTCTACCGCACGCCGAAATCGCTCAGCTGCTGGGCAATTCGACCGATGCCGCCCGTCGCGCCGCCGCCGACGGACTCAAAACATTGCGCAAGCTCTACCCGAAGGATCGAACATGATGGCCACTATCGACCGGGATCCGGACGGCCTCTTCGACGGCCTGAACCCGAACTCCGCCGAGATCCTGTCCCGATTGCGTCGACGGCTGGCCGCCGACGCCCAGACCGCGGGCCTGCTCGACGTCGCCTACCGCACGCTGGACACCCCCGTCGGCATCTTGCTGCTCGCGGCCACCCCTGCGGGCCTGGTGCGGGTCGCGTACCCCAACGAGAACCACGACACCGTGCTCGCCGCACTCGCCGAGCGCATCAGCCCGCGCGTCCTGGCCGCCCCGGCGCGTCTGGATACCGCGGCACGCGAGATCGACGAGTACTTCGCCGGTGCGCGAACACAATTCGATCTGCCACTCGATCTGCGTTTGACCGCCGGATTCCGCCGCCAGGTGATCGAGCACCTCAGCGATATCGGCTACGGGCATCGCGAGAGCTACGCCGATGTCGCTGCGGCCGTCGGCAATCCGCATGCGGTTCGCGCGGTCGGCTCGGCCTGTGCGCACAACCCGCTGCCGGTGGTCATCCCGTGCCACCGCGTGGTGCGTAGCGACGGTTCGATCGGCCAGTACGTCGGCGGCGTGACCGCCAAGACCACCCTGCTCACGCTCGAAGCGGCGTGAAAGGAGACGCAATGAAAACCCTTGCCGCACTGGAAGAACGAGTCGAAGCGCAGCAGTGGCACGATCTGACCGAGGAGATCGACGCCTACGGCTGCGCCCAGACCGGCCCGCTGCTGAGCCCGGACGAGTGCGCCGAATTCGCCGCCATGTGGGAGGATCCGGGCCGCTTCCGGTCAACGATCGATATGGCCCGCTATCGATTCGGCCAGGGCACCTACCGGTACTTCGCCGATCCGGTCCCCGCACCGATCATGCGGCTGCGCAGGGCTTTCTACCGCAAATTACTGCCCATCGCCCGCGCGTGGGCCGACCGACTCGGCGACCCTACGCCATGGCCCGACGATTTCGACGATTGGCTCGACGCCTGCCATGCCGCAGGGCAGACAAAGCCGACGCCAATTCTGTTGCGCTACACCGAAGGTGACTGGAACGCGCTGCACCGTGATCTCTACGGCGAGCTCGTCTTCCCGCTGCAAGTCGTGATCGGCCTGGACCGCCCCGGCATCGACCACACCGGCGGGGAATTCCTCCTGGTCGAACAACGCCCGCGCGCGCAATCCAAGCCGACGGTCACCATCTTGGAACAGGGCAACGCACTCGTCTTCACCACCCGAGATCGGCCGACCCCATCGTCGCGCGGTTGGTCCCGCGCTCCGATTCGCCACGGCGTCAGTCGAATTCGCAGCGGTCACCGACACACCCTGGGCTTGGTTCTGCACGACGCCGAATGAGATGTACCTCCTGACCGATGCCGACGGCCGCCCGTATCCCAGCCCCACCCCGGGCCGGTACGGCGGTCACCGGCGCGGGAAGCTGTACGGCCGCCTGGACTGCCCGTCGGCCTTGCGAGCCTTGGCGCGCGGCCACTACCGCGCCCACCGTGTCTTCTTCGCCGGCGAACAAACCGCCATCGCCGCCGGTTATCGACCGTGCGCAGTCTGCTTGCCCGCCGCATACGCGGCATGGAAAGCCGAATCCGGCAGGTGATCTCACGTTTCGGCGCCGGGCAGCGTCTACCTGATGAAGGCTCGATAGAGAGGACCGACATGATCTCCGATACCGCCATCGCACGACTGGTGTACGGCTCGACACTGGGCAATCTGCTGATCGAAGCGAACCAGACCGGTATCACCCTGGTTGCGTTCACCGATGAGCTGCCGACCGAATCGACCGGCGAAAATTCCACGGCGCGTGAGCATCTGGAGACCGCCGCAGACCAAATCGACGAATACCTCACCGGCGAACGTCAGCAATTCACAGTCTCGATGGACCTGACGGATATGAGCGCGTTCGATCGAGAGGTCTTGCGGACGCTCGAGGCGACCACGGGATACGGCCGGACAACCACCTACGGTGCCCTGACCCGGCAATTGGGCCGCACTCCCGCCGACGCCCGCAAGATCGGCGGCGCGCTGGCTCGCAACCGCCTGCTGATCCTGCTCCCCTGCCACCGTGTGCTCGGGGCCGATGGATCCCTGACCGGTTACGCGGGCGGGCTACCTGCCAAACGGGCCCTGCTCGACCTCGAATCGGCCGACCTCCTGCTGCCGCTGGGCGGATGACGGCGCGATCGGGAATATCGGCGGCGACTCTGTGCTTGCATGAGGTCATGACGAGCGCTGAGTTGTTGGTCGATGCCTTCGGGCGGGTGCGGGAGAATGTGCACGGCGCGGTCGAGGGGCTCGGGCAGGACGAGCTGGCGGCGCAGATCGATCCGGACGCCAACTCCATCGCCTGGCTGATCTGGCATCTGACCCGGGTGCAGGACGACCACGTCGCGGACGTGGCGGGACTGGAACAGGTGTGGACGGCGGCGGGCTGGGCCAAACGGTTCGACCTGCCGTTCGCCGATGAGGCGACCGGCTACGGGCACCGCGACGGGGAGGTCGCCGAACTCGGCGGGATTTCCGCCGAGCTGCTGTTGGGTTACTACGACGCGGTGCACACGCAGACGATCGACTACGTAACCGGACTCACCGATGCCGACCTGCCCCGCATCGTCGACACCCGCTGGGATCCGCCGGTCACCCTGGGTGTGCGGCTGATCAGCGTCGTGGACGACGATATCCAGCACGCCGGCCAGGCCGCCTTCATTCGCGGAGTTCTGCTGCGCCGCAGGTAGCCGGACGTCAGCCGCCTCCGGGGAGGAGCGGGACGACGGCTTGGGCGATTTCGGTGACGTTATCGCAGGGGGAGAGTTTGCGGGGGGTGGAGGCCGCGGGGGTCGTCTACGAGGATGTAGAGGGAGCCGGATTTCATATCGATATTGATGGTGCAGCCGCCGGGGACGTCGGGACGGGCCTCGTAGCGTAGGGCCTTGCGGCCGTCGATGGTGAGTTCGGTTGCGGCGGGGAATTTTTCGCGAACCTGGGGGAGGGTTCCGTTGGTCGTCTGGACACGGAATGTGTATGTGCTCTGCGCGACGTAGAGGCAGCCCTTCCACTGGAAGTTGCCCGTCGAATCCTGCTTGGGTGTGGGGGTGCGGGCGTTCCATTGGTGTTCGGAGAGGAACTGGGACGTCAGCGCGGTGCAGGGATCGAATGCGGCGTTCGATGTGCTGGACGGCATGGCCGAGGTACCGGACGTGGCAGGTGCGGCGGACGTCGAGATCGACGTGGAATTGCTTCCGCCGCCGCATGCCGCGAGGACGACGGCGGCAGCCGTGATCAGCAGCGCCGTCTTCGGCGAGCGCTCGGCGCGGATCCTCATACGCGGATCTGCCGTATACGGCGGGCGAAGTCTTCATCGGTGCGCTCATAGGCGTCGCAGATGGTCTTGAACAGGGTCTGGATTTCCGTGGCGACCGCGATGTAGTCGCCGATTGTGTCGTAAGCGTTGTTCGGGCCGCCGAATGCCTTCTCCTTGAACAATTTCACCAGCTCGATGGCCGAGGTCAGGCGCGGGTTGTTCTCACCGAGCCCCCAGTTCGACCGCTCGCCGAGTGCACGCGCGTCGTTCTGGACCGACGACAGGTCGATGATCAAGTTCTGGCAGGCCGCGTCGATATCAAGAAACGCCTGCGGTTCCATCCGCACCTTCAGCGCCCCGGTCTTCGCATCCTCGATATACCCGCCGAACGCGCTGTCAACAGCCATAGCGGTCGCCCCTTCGACTAGTCCCGTCTGATCATAGAGACGCACCCGCCGACCAAACGGTTCCATCGAAAACACAGGTCCCCGAAACCGGGAGTTTTCGGCGCCTCCGGCGTCACGATCCTCGACCGAACCGCAACGGATAGGCTGAGGGTGAAGTCGGTGCGAATCGCACCGCCGAATATCGGAGGACGAGATCGATGAGGATCGCTGGTGAGCATGTCGATGTGCTCATTGTCGGTGCCGGACTGTCCGGCATAGGCGCGGCGTATCACCTGCGGCGGGCTTTCCCGGAGCAGAGCTTCACGATTCTGGAGAGCCGCGACGCGATCGGCGGCACCTGGGACCTGTTCCGCTATCCGGGAATTCGCTCCGATTCCGATATGTACACCCTCGGCTACCGCTTCCGTCCGTGGTTGGGGGAGTATTCGATCGCCGATGGCGCGGACATTCTCGACTATGTGCGCGCCACGGCCGCCGAGAGCGGGATCGACCGCCGTATCCGCTTCCACCATCGGGTCGTCGGCGCTGAATGGTCGTCGCGGGAAAACCGGTGGACGGTGCGCGCCGAACGCACCGATACCGGCGAAACCGTCACTCTCACAGCCGGATTCCTGTTCTGCTGCTCCGGTTACTACCGCTATGACGAGGGCTACACCCCGGAATTCGCGGGTACCGAGCGTTTCGCCGGGCCGATCATCCACCCGCAGCACTGGCCGCACGATCTGGATGTCGCGGGCAAGCGCGTGGTGCTGATCGGCAGCGGCGCGACCGCGGTCACGCTGGGACCGGCACTGACCGACCAGGGCGCGCACGTGACGATGTTGCAACGCTCACCGAGTTACATCATCTCCGCACCCGCCCGCGACGACCTCGCCGTCAAGGCGCGCAAATTCCTGCCGACCCGCGCCGCCTACGCGGTGGCCAGGGCCGAAAATGTAGCGCTGGCAACCGCGATTTACCAACTGAGCCAACGGTATCCGCAATACATGCGCAAGCGGATCAAGGGCTGGCAGCAGCGCTGGCTGCCCGAGGGCTACGACATCGATACCCATTTCACCCCGACCTACAATCCCTGGGATCAGCGACTGTGCTTGGCCCCCAATGGTGATTTCTTCCGCGCGATCCGCAAGGGTCGATTGGATATCGTGACCGATAAGGTCGAGACATTCACCGAGACGGGCCTTGCCCTCGCTTCCGGCGCGACCCTCGATGCCGACATCGTGATCACCGCAACGGGTTTGAATCTGCTCGCCTTCGGCGGCATCGAACTCGCCGTCGACGGACAGCAGGTGCACCTCGCGGAACACATGGCCTACAAGGCCATGATGCTGTCGGATGTGCCGAATTTCGCGTACATCATCGGATATACCAACGCCTCCTGGACGCTGAAGGCGGATCTGGTGTGCGAGTATGTCGTTCGGCTGCTACGCCACATGTACCGCAACGGATACGATCGCTGCACACCTGTGCGCGATCCGTCCGTCGGCGCGGCGTCGCTATTCCTGAATTTCAATCCGGGTTATGTCCAGCGCGCCGCCAGCCAATTCCCGATCCAGGGCACCAAGGCGCCGTGGCGGCTACGCATGAATTACCTACGCGATCTGGTCACGCTGCGCCACGGCAAGATCACCGATCGCGCGATGGTGTTCGAACGGTCGCGGGACCGGGATCCGGTATCCACACAGGGCTGACGGCGGGTCAGTGCGCCTCCGGCGGCTCGGCCGACCGCGCGGACGCGATATTGCGCAACACGCTGGTCGCGTGGTCGTCGAATCGTTCGCGTGGAATATCGATGGTGCCGTCCAGCCACGGGCGGTACATATACGCCATGGCGCCGAAAATGGCGTTCGAGTTGAGGCTGTTCTCGTACTGATCCGGTGGGGTCTGCGGTCCGTCGTCACCCAATCCGATCGTGAGCGCGATCGGCGCGGTGAACAATTCGATGAGCTCATTGCCTCGGTCGCCGAGTACCCGGGTGGCCTGCGATTCCACGAACATGATCTGGCCGCGGCGGCGATCCTCGACCAGGTAATCGGTGAATGCCGAAATAGCATGGCGAAATAGTTTCTGCGGTTCGGGTGGGGCGGTGGCAAGCGCAGCGAGCAGGCGTTCCTGCGCGCCGAGGACGACCGCTTCCAATGCCGCGGTGAGCAGTTTGTCCAGATTGGGGAAGCTCTCGTAGAAGTAGCGCTCGGTGAGTCCGGCCTGCCTGCAGACCCCGCGCATGGAGATGTCGGAGGCTCCGATCGTGGCCATCAACTCGATGGCGGCCTCGACGAGCTGTTCGCGGCGCGCGGCGATTCGGTCGGCCGGGGGCGTGCCGCGCCAGCGGCGCATCCCCGGTATCGATCCATCGGAAACGGCGTCGTTCATGGCCCGATCCTCCCATAGTCGGGAAGTTGACATCATGTGATGTTGACAGCATTTGATGTCGGCAATACATTGATCGTCCAGGGACCAGACGTGAGGACCATCAGATGGGCACTGCTTACGCCGATCAGGCTCATGCCATCAACGCGCGGGACGTCAGCTTCGATTTCGATTCGGTGCCGATGCACTACATCCCCGGCGAAGTCATGGCCACCCACATCATCAATGTGATGCACCTGGTGCTCCCCGAAGGCGAGCGGGCCATGGCGCAGGCGCTGGCCGAGGCCTTACCGCTGATCGATGATGAGCGATTGCGGGAAGAGGTCCGCGGCTTCATCGGTCAGGAGACGATGCACGCCGGTTCCCACGAAAAGGCCCGTCACCAGTTGGAACGCCTCGGGCTCGAGGTCGGGCCGATGGTGGATCGCGTCGCCTGGCTGATCGATCGGCTGCTCGGCGACCACGGGCTGTCCGGCCGGGCCAAACGCGAATGGCTGTGCGAGCGGCTGGCCCTGTTCGCGGGGATGGAGCACTACACCGCCGTCATCGGCGAATGGCTGCTCACCAATGACAAATTGGCGGCCAAGGGGATGCATCCGGCAATGCTGGATCTCGTCCGCTGGCACGGCGCCGAGGAGGTCGAACATCGCAGCGTGGTCTATGACGCATACATGCATCTCGACGGCGGCTATGCCCGCAAAGCGCGTCAGGCGTTGATCGCGAGTTCGGGATTGCTCGCGCTGTTCGTGATTTCGAGTGCCTACCTCTTCCAGCAGGACCCATCGCCGAATAAGGGCCGATGGTGGCCACTACAGATGGCCAGCGCCTCGCTGCGCGGTGTGGTCCCGAACTTCACCACCTTCTTGACCGAGATTCCGCGGTACCTGCGGCCGGGATTCCATCCCTCCCAACTCGGTCCGATGGATAACGCACTGCGCTACCTCGCGCAGTCGCCGGCGGCACGGGCAAACGCATGACTGCCGTGGAGGAGCAGTTCCGGCCGGGAGCAGGGCTGCGGATGATCGCGTCGGCGGTGGACTCCTACAAACGGGTATTCACCGAAGGGAAAGCGGCGCAGCTGCTTTCGCGGCCACAGCCGGTGCGGCGCACCGGCTACGATTTCGAGCTGGCGATCTTGGGAATCGAGGCCGAGGCCGACGAGGTGGTCAGCCTGACCCTGTGCGATCCAGGCGGTGCGGACCTGCCCGCCTGGACGCCTGGCGCCCATATCGATGTATTCCTGCCCTCGGGTCGGCAGCGGCAGTATTCGCTGAACAGCGACCCGGAAGATCGCAGCTGCTACCGAATCGCGGTGCGGTACATCGCCGATGGCGATGGTGGTTCCCGCGAGATCCACGAGCAACTGCGCGTCGGCGACCGACTGTGGGTGCGGGGCCCGCGCAATGCGTTCCCGCTCATCGACGCACCGGAGTATTTCTTCGTGGCGGGCGGTATCGGGATCACGCCGATTCTGCCGATGGTCACCGCCGCCGAACGCGCCGGAATACCGTGGCGGCTCATGTATTTCGGACGCTCTCGGGCGCGGATGCCGTTCCTGTACGAGCTTGCCCACTTCACCGGCGGTGATGTGGTGGTCCGACCCGATGACGAGTTCGGGGTGCCGGATCCGCGGATGATCTTCGAACAGACGCCGACCGGTGCCGCGGTGTACGTCTGTGGACCACCGGCATTGGCGGAAGCCGCGCGCAGGGTGTTGCTGTTGCACGATCCGACGGCCTCGCTGCATACCGAGCGCTTTTCGGCGGTACCGGTCAGCGACGGCGCGCCGTTCCGTATTCGATTGCGCCGCAGTGGAACCGAGGTCGATGTCGCTGCCGATGAGTCCGCGCTGAGCGCGATCCGGCGGGCGGTGCCCGGTGTCGCGTATTCGTGTCAGCAGGGTTTCTGCGGGACGTGCCGGGCGAGTGTGCTGGCCGGTGAGGTCGAGCACCGGGACCGGGCGCTACTGCCCGGCGATCGCAACAGTGCGATGCTCACCTGCGTATCGCGTTCTCGCGGTGGCGAACTCGAACTCGATCTGTAGATTCACTCCGCGGCCGGGAAGATACCCGGCAGTGTCATGGCGTATTCGAGATCGGCGCGGGTACCGAGTGTGGTGAGCAGCACGCGGATCATGGTGAGCCGTCCGGCGGCAACGGTTTCCGCGTCCGGCTCGGCGCCGGGCGCGGTACCCGCCGAAATGCGATAGACCACGTACTCGCAAACATGCAGGGCCGCATCGAGATCCAGCGGCGAAGGGACCGGGCGGCCCAATTCGGTGAACGTTTCGCGCACCAGCGCGCGGATATCGTCCAATGCCCGTTCGCGATAGGCCGATACCGGTGAGGCCGGATCGTGCAGTTCGGCGAACAGTGGACGCAGCATCGCACCGTGGCCGCGGGCCCAGCCGAGGTAGGCATCGATGAGACGAATGCCGAGTTCGACGGGCTCGTCGGGACCGGTCAGTGCCGTGCGGATGCCCTCGACGAGGCCGTCGTTGGATGCCTCCAGTACGACGTGCAGCGGTTCGGTGGCATTGCCGAAATAGCGGTAGAAGGTGGGTCGGGCCAGTTCGGCCTGTTCGATGATCTGGGCGACGTTGAGTCCGCGCGAACCGCCGCGGGTAAATACCGCCGCGGTGGCGAGCACGATGCGGGCGCGGACCTCCTCGGCCTGCTCCTGGGTCTGCGGTGGTCGGCCCCGGCGGGCCGCGCCATTCGTCTGGGAAGTGTCAGTGGACATGGTGATGCCTCACAACTCGAAGCCTTGCCCGTCTGTGTGCCACACCCGACAGCTTGACACGAGGTGCGGCACGAGCATTAATCTAACACTAGTGTTCAGGAAATAGCCGAACCGGCTTGCCGCCTCGTCCAGCACAGGCGCCCGACCCAGGAGAGGGCCGACAATGACGACCGCCCGCCAGCTGACCGAACCGACGGCCCTGCCCGCGGCCCTGGTGCGACCCCTGCTAGATCGTGCGGTCGCGGGCGGTGCCCCCGCGGTCGAGGTCTTCGCACCCGCGACCGGGTGCAAGATCGCCGACCTGCCGCAGTCCTCGACCGGCGATATCGAGACCGCCTTCGCGACCGCGCGCACCGCGCAGCGGGAATGGGCGCGG
Source organism: Nocardia pseudovaccinii (assembly GCF_050942345.1). NCBI lineage: Bacteria > Bacillati > Actinomycetota > Actinomycetes > Mycobacteriales > Nocardiaceae > Nocardia > Nocardia pseudovaccinii. Next base: position 5,621,894 of record NZ_CP192074.1, on the reverse strand, counting down.
TGCTCGGTCCGCGAGCGGGCCGCGGTGCTGCGGAAGTTCCACGACATCGTGCTGGCCGAACAGGACACCATCCTCGATATCGTGCAGACCGAGACCGGCAAGTCCCGGGCGCATGCCTTCGACGAGGTCGGGGATGTGGCGGTCAATGCCAGGTACTACGCGTCGGTCGCGAACAAGCTGTTGGCCACCCGCAAGCCGCGTGGTGTGCTGCCGGTATTGACCCAGGTCGATGTGCGGCATCGGCCCAAGGGCGTGGTCGCGGTGATCTCGCCCTGGAACTATCCGCTGGCGCTGGCCGTCTCCGACGCCCTGCCCGCATTGGTCGCTGGGAATGCCGTGGTCGCGCGGCCGGACAACCAGACCGCACTGACCGCCCTGTGGGCCATCGATGCCGCCGAGCGCGCCGGGCTGCCGCGCGGCCTATGGCAGGCGGTGCTCGGCCGTGGTTCGGTGATCGGCGGTGAGGTGATCGCGCGCGCCGATTTTGTCGACTACACCGGGTCCAGCGCGACCGGCCGGACCATCGCGCAGCAGGCCGGGGAGCGGCTGATCGGCTATTCGCTCGAACTCGGCGGCAAGAACCCGCTGCTGGTGCTCGCCGATGCGGATATCTCCAGGGCGGCCAAGATCGCGATTCGGGCCTGCTTCGCGTCGGCGGGGCAGCTGTGCGAGTCGATGGAGCGAATCTATGTGCACGACAAGGTCTATGACCAATTCGTCGGCGAATTCATCGAGCATGTGCGGGCTATCGAATTGGGCGGTGCGCTCGATTACGCCAGTGATATGGGGTCTTTGACGTTCCAGCGCCAATTGGACACCGTCAGTGCGCATGTCGACGATGCCGTCGCGAAGGGTGCGAAGGTGCTTGCGGGCGGTAAGGCGCGTCCCGATCTCGGACCCTACTTCTACGAGCCGACCGTACTGACCGGGGTGCGGCCCGGGATGACGGTGTATCGCGAGGAGACCTTCGGGCCGGTGGTGTCGATCTATCGGGTCGGTAGCGACGACGAGGCCGTCGAACAGGCCAATGACACCGCATACGGGCTCAATGCGAGTGTCTGGACCAAGGATGTCGATCGAGGTCGTCAGGTAGCCGCGCGCATCAATGCGGGTTCGGTGAATGTGAACGAGGGCTTCATCGCGGCCTGGGGCAGTGCGGACGCGCCATCGGGCGGGCTCGGCATTTCGGGTACCGGGCGTCGGCACGGTCCAGAGGGCTTGTTGAAGTACATCGACACCCAGACGATCGCGGTGCAGCGGATGCTCCCGATCGCACCGCTGCCCGGCATGTCCGAGGAACTGTGGGCGAAGACCATGACGCTGTATTTCGGCGTCATGAAGGCGCTGCGCCAAAAGTAATTGCGCCAAAGCTATTTCACGACGAAATCAAGATGAGGACGAATGAAACTGGACACGGTAGCCGATAAGAAGGTCCTGGTCACGGGCGCGGCAATGGGCCTGGGCAAGCTGTTCGCCGAGCGTGCGGTGCGTGAGGGCGCGGCCGCGGTGGTGCTGTGGGATATCAACGAATCCGCGCTGAAGGAGACCGCGGTCGAGTTGTCCGGTCGCGGCGTCGCCATCCATCACTATGTGGTCGACGTGTCCGCACAGGACGCCATCGGCGAGGCCGCGGCGGCGGTGCGCGCCGACGTCGGCGATATCGACGTCCTGATCAACAATGCGGGCATCGTCCGCGGCAACAGTTACTTCTGGGAGACCACCGATCGCGCCGACATCGATAAGACGATGGCGATCAATTCCCTTGCGCCGATGTACATCACGCTCGAATTCCTGCCCGCGATGGTGCGCGGCACGGGTACGGCGCGGGTCATGACCATCGCGTCCTCGGCGGGTCTGGTTTCCAATCCGCGCATGAGCGTGTACGCGGCCTCGAAGTGGGCGGCGCTGGGCTGGTCGGATTCGGTGCGCATCGAACTGGAACAGGCGGGCCACGACCATGTGCGGATCACCACCGTCTGTCCGACCTACATCAATACCGGAATGTTCAATGGTGCAAAGGGTTTCCTGTTCACGCCGATTCTCGAACAGGACGATGTCGTCGATACCTCATGGCGGGAAATGAAGGCGGGCACGCCGCTGGTGATCCTGCCGTGGACATCCCGGCTCAACAAGGCGATCTCCGGTCTGCTGCCGATCAAACTGCGCGATCTGTTCCTGAATTCGGTCGGCGTGTACCACTCGATGGATGAGTTCACCGGTCACAAGAAGTAGCGGCCTCAGAACGTCGTGGTGAGCCGCGCAGCGCCGGATCCGGTTGACCGGACAGCAGCCATGCCGTTTTCATCGGCGTCGGGTGGTGATCTGAATCATGCGTCCGGTTTTGTGCCGATGACGACGGTGGAGTACAGCTCGCCGGATTCGGCGACGCGGCCGGTGAAGCCGTGCGCGGCGAGGACGGTGATCGAGGGCCGCGCCTGGGCTTCGGTGGATTCGACCAGCAGGTGGCCACCCGGCGCGAGCCAGGTACGGGCAGCGGCGACGACGCGGCGGAAGATATCCAGGCCATCGGGTCCGCCGTCGAGGGCGGTGCGCGGTTCGTAATCGCGTGCCTCCGGCGGCATCTTGGCGATCATCTCGGATGGTACGTACGGGGTGTTGGCGAGCAGGATATTGATTCGGCCACACAATTCACGCGGGAGCGGCTCGAAAAGGTCGCCTGCGTAGACGGGCGCGCCGATCGGGGTGAGGTTGCGGCGGGCGCATTCGACCGCCGCGGGTTCGATATCGGTGGCGGCGAGTTCTATCGGGCGGCCTTCGGTGGCAAGTGTGTGTGCCAGCGCAAGACCCAATGCGCCTGAGCCGCAACATATATCGACGACGACAGGGTGCGCGGGCATGGCGCGGGCGAGTTCGGCGGCCTCGTCGACGAGGAAGGCGGTGCGCTGGCGCGGTACGAAGACGCCCGGCGCGACCGCGACGCGGATGCCATGGAATTCGGTCCAGCCCAGTAGGTATTCCAGCGGTGTTCCGGAAACCCGTTGTGCGACCAAGTCGCTGAGATCGGCACCGGTCTCCGCCGCCGCGGCGATGAGCAACCGCGCCTCGTCCTCGGCGAATACACAGCCGGCCGCGCGCAGCTGCGCGACCACATCTCCGGTTGGTGTCATCGGGATATCGTGCCGTGTGGACGGGGTGCGGTGGGTCTGAGCGTGCACATTGCGCGAATTATGTCACTTCAGCACGCTCAGACCCGTCGCGCTCAGCGTGCGGTGGCGAGCTGGAACGTCCGTGTCGCGTCCAGGTAGATGCCGCGCTGCGCCTGCCTGCTGGGCGGCGGCAACTGCGATACCAGTTGCTCGAGTGAGGTGGTCGCCCCGACCACCCGAGTGCCCGCGACAATGAAATCGGCGACCGCGCGCCGGATGTGGTTCGGCGAGGTCACCACGACCGCGCTGTTCGCGCCGACATCGCGCAGCATCTCGGTGCTGAACAATGCGTTCTGCACCGTCGATCCGGCTCGGCTCTCGACATTGATCCGCGATGCGGGCAGCCCGTTGCCGACCAGCCAGGCCCGCATGGCCTCGGCCTCGGTGATCCCGTTCTGCGGGTTTCCGCCGGTGACGACGATCGGTGAAAGTGGCGAGGCGACCGCCTGCAACCACGCCGCGGTCAGCCGGTTGACCAGTTCGGGGCGCAGCGAACCGTCCGGGAGCAGGCCGTAGCCGAGCACCACGATTCCGGTCTGCGGTCCGACGATCGCGGGCAGCGGATTCGGCAGGGTGGCGACCGCAGCGCCGATCGCACCGAGCACATTATTGGTGCCCTGGGCCATTGCCGGGTCGACGGCATTGAGGCGGACCAGTGCATCGGCCATGGCGGGCAAATCATTGGCGTAATGCGACCAGATCGCCTGCAGCGAAAGGGCCTCGGCATCGGCCGGGTCGGCGGCGATCAGCTGTCGGAGTTCGGCGCGGCCTGCGGCGTCGTCGCCGTCGGTGAAGGCGCGCTGGGCGGAGTTGTAGAGGGCGTCGTTTTCCGGCGCAGCGACGGCGGGTGCGCCGGATAGTCCGGTGATGGTCGCGGCCGCGAACGCGGTCGCGACCCATAGTTTCCAATGCCTCGAGATCTTCACTACAGTCGACACCTTTCCACGCGTGAAACGGGGCTTCCGGTAGGTGAGCTGACAGTTAGCCATTGGTAAGCACAACAACGATACGACTGGTAACGGCCATAATCGGGTAATTGCCAGGCGTTGTTTCCGGCATCCGGGTAAACCGGGAGGCGCGCGGGGTGCCCGCCGCGACCGGCCGTGCGGTGCAGCCGATAAGGTGTGACAACGTGGATACCGTTTCGCTGTCCGGCAAGGAACTCGCCGCCGCCATCAACGCCGACACCAAGCAGCGCGCCGCCGCGCTCACCGCGAGCGGAACCGCGCCGCGCCTGGCCCTGATCGTGGCCAATGACGATCCCGCCAGCGCGTGGTACGTGAATTCGCTGCGCAAGGCCGCCGAACGTCTCGGAATCGCCTGCGACACCATCGAACTCGGCGCCGACGCGAGCATCGAGCGGATCCGCGGCGAACTCACCGCCCGCAGCGCGGACACCGCCGTCGACGCGATCATGCTGCAGACCCCGCTGCCCGCCGGTGTCACCCTCGACGATGTCAGCTCCGCCATCGCCGCAAGCAAGGACGTCGACGGCGTCAGCCCGCTCTCACTCGGCCTGCTCGCCTCCGGCCTGGACGGCTTCGTGCCCGCCACCTCCGAGGCCGTCGTCGAACTACTGAAGCATCACGAAATCCCGCTCGCCGGACGGCATGTCGCCGTCGTCGGCCGCTCCAATATCGTCGGCAAGCCCCTCGCTCAACTCCTGCTCGCCGAAAACGCCACCGTCACCATCTGCCATTCCCGCACCACCGACCTCCCCGCCGTCACCTCCGCCGCCGATATCGTGGTAGCCGCCGCCGGCCGCATCGGCTTGGTCACCGGCAAACACATTCGCGAGGGCGCCACCGTCATCGACGTGGGCACCAACGAAGCCCCCGACGGCAAAATCGTCGGCGACGTAGCCGCGGAAACCGTCCGCGGCAAAGCCGCCGCCCTCAGCCCCGTCCCCGGCGGCATCGGCCCCGTAACCACCGCCCTCCTCATGCGCCACGTAGTAACCGCGGCCGAAAACACCCACCCCGCCTGAGTTATCGGTCAAACCGCCACAGGCGCACGGTTCCGTCGTATGACGCGCTCGCCAAACGGCCATCCGGGAGTGTGGCGAGGCTGCGGACGAAATCATTGTGGTGGAATACGTCGAGTTCGGTGAGATCGGCTGTGCGCCATATTCGTACGGCACCGTCCTCGCCTCCGCTGGCGATTAGGCTCCCGGACAGAGGTGTCACCGCGCAGACGGCACCGGTGTGTGCTTTGCGCGCGGTCGGCTCGCGTATCGCCGCCTCGGAATGTGATGTCCGACCGGGCGGAGCTACGGGTGTCGTCGCGTCGGAGGGGGCTGTCTGTTCCTGTGGCGCAGTCGGATTCAGCGCAATCGGGGCCCGCGCTTCGTCAGTGTGCCGCTGGGATCGGGTGCAACCGGGCAGACTCCAGGTGCGCAGCCATCCCTCGGCGTCACCACCGATCACGGTGCCCGATGACGTGACGGCCAGCGCGCGGACGGGTGCGGGCGCTCGCGCACTCCCCACAAGTCCGCCGTCCGCATCCCAGACCCCGATGGTGCCGTCTTCAGAACCGGTAACCAATTGCGCGCCAGTGGAAACCACGGCCCACACCCACCCGCCAACCTCGAGTGCGCCATCCGACCCGTCCGCACGCCACCATCGAATTCGCCCGTCCGCGCTGCCGGTCACAACTCGGCCATCGGGTAGGGCACTCGCACACAGCGCCGCGCCGTCATGACGTCCCACCGTGCGCGGCTCCCACGAGTGCCAGACACGGACGGCGCCGTCGCGCGACCCGCTCCACAGCTCCCCGTCCGGATGCGCGAGCAGGGTGGTCACCGAACTGTCGTGACCGCGCAGTGTGCGCCGCTGGGCGAAGCCATCGCCGGTCGGCTCCCAGATCCGGATGGTGCGGTCGCGAGAAGCGGTAGCGAGCGTGCCGTCAGCGCATGCCGCGACGCTCCACACATACCCATCGTGTCCGCGCAGGATCCCGTCCGATGAGGCGGCGTATTGCTCCCGCTCGTAGAGCACGTCGGTACGCATCACCCACTTCGTGCCGTGGGTGACCGGTTCGCCGTCGTGCCAGAGCGCATGATCGAAGACCACGATGGTTCCGGTCTCGGGCCGAACCACGCCGAGTGCGGCGGCACCCGGTTCGCCGCTGGCATAGAAGCGGGTGCGCCCACCTTCGAACTCGGTGCTGTCGTTGAGATAGATCATGCACGTCAGCCGGGAGACGACGGTGCTGCTGCGGGCATGCGCACCATCGCGGTGGATGGCGAAGGATTGACCGCCGCGGTAGCGGCAGTACCGGAACCGCTCGTTGAGCCCGACCAGCCGCCAGTGGGCTCCATCGATATGCAGCCGCGCGGGAAGGAATTCGGCGATCCTGCTGAAAAGCCTATCCGCCCGGACCGGGTCGTCACGGACCAGCCGGTCATTGTTGCGATAGGACGCCGGATAGTGCGCGCCGGTCGGTACGAAGCCCGAATCCGTTGCCGTATCGATGATTTCGGCGCACTCCGGGGCGTCGAACACCCCGCGCAACAGGAAGCAGGTCCGTGCTCCGGCGGCAATGCCGTTCTGCACCTTCGCAATCGGACCGGCGGGCACGTCCAACATGGCCCAATTCAGCCTCGGAGCGGCGGGGAAGTCAACGAGATGTTCGTCCCAGTGGAAGTGCCGACCGACGCCTGCGAATCGAGTGCCGCAAGCAATTCACGAAGAGTTGTGCGCTGCTCGGCGCTCAGGCCGGTGAAGACCTCCTCGGCGGCCGCACGACGGGCAGCGGCCATCTGGGAGAGTGCGGCTCGGCCGGAGTCGGTCAGCGTCACCAGGGTCGAGCGGCGGTTGGTCGGGTCCGGCGCGCGTGAGACCAGGCCTGCGGTTTCGAGCGCATCGACGACGGTGGTGGCCGATCGCGGCACGATGCCGAGGTGGTCGGCGATTGCCGCCATCCTAAGGGGCTCGTCGTGGTGGCCGAAAATGCGGAGGGCACGGGCCTGACCTGGGGTAATGCCCAGGGGGGCGAGTCGCGCGACCTGGTTGCGGCGGATGCGCTTCGCGGTGCGCAGGAACAGCTCGGGGAGGTCGGGATCGAGCGTGGTATCCATTTGTTGAGCATAACTCATTGTTTTGGGAACAATTATGAGTCATGCTCAGTTTCATGACATAGTCCTCGGAAGGAGGCGCCTATGCAGCCCCCACATCAACTTCGCCGGATCGTCCGGTTGTTTCGCCCGTATCGCGCGCGCCTGGCGCTGGTCGCCGCGCTCGTCGGTTTGTCGTCACTGGTCGCGCTGGCATCGCCGTTCATGCTGCGCGGCATCCTCGACGACGCTCTGCCGCACGGCCGCACCGGTCTGCTGACCGCACTCGCGGCAGGCATGGTCGCGGTCGCCGTACTCACGAGCATCTTCGGCGTGCTCCAGACCTACATTTCCACCGCGGTCGGTCAAGAGGTCATGCACGATCTGCGCTCCGCGGTGTATGCGCAGTTGCAGCGAATGCCGTTGTCGTTCTTCACGACCACCCGCACCGGCGAAGTGCAGTCGCGGATCGCCAACGATATCGGCGGCATGCAATCGACGGTCACCTCGACCGCGACCTCGCTGGTCTCGAACTTCACCACCGTGACCGCCTCGGTGATCGCCATGATCGCCCTCGACTGGCGGCTCACCTTGGTCTCACTGATCATGCTGCCGTTCTTCGTCTGGATCAGCAGGCGCGTCGGCGACGAACGCAGGAAGATCACCGCGCAGCGGCAGCAGAAATTGGCGGGCATGTCGGCGATCGTTGAGGAATCGCTCTCGGTGAGCGGCATTCTGCTCGGGCGCACGATGGGCCGCTCGCCCGCGCTGGTCGACGATTTCGCGCAGGAGTCACGCGGGCTGGTGGACCTGGAGATCCGGTCCGGCATGGCCGGACGGTGGCGGCAGTCGACGATTCAGATCGTCATGGCGGCCATGCCCGCGATCGTCTACTGGGCGGCAGGATTGACCGTGGCGGCTGGGCATCCGCTGGTGTCGATCGGCACCCTTGTCGCCTTCACGACCCTGCAGACCAGCCTGTTGCGGCCGATGGTGCAGCTGCTGTACACCGGTGTCGAGGTGCAGAGCTCCATGTCGCTGTTCGGTCGGATCTTCGAATACCTGGACCTGAAGCCGGATATCGAGGAACCGATAACGCCTGTGCCGGTACCGAATTCGGGCGTCAAGGGCGCGGTCCGCTTCGAGCACGTGTGCTTCACGTACGGATCCGGTACGCGGGATGTATTGCAGGACATCGACATCTCCGTGCCCGCCGGGTCCGGCCTGGCCATTGTCGGCGAAACCGGATCAGGCAAAACCACACTCGGCTACCTGGTGGCCCGACTCTACGATGTGACATCCGGACGGGTCGAGATCGACGGAATCGATGTGCGGGACTTGTCCTTTGCCGATCTCGCCGCCGCCGTCGGTGTGGTATCGCAGGAAACCTACCTGTTCCACGCCTCGGTCGCGGACAATCTGCGCTTCGCCAAACCCGATGCGACCGACGAGGAGTTGTACGCCGCGGCGCGGGCCGCGCAGATCCACGACCATATCGCGAGCCTGCCGGACGGTTACGACACGCTGGTCGGCGAGCGCGGCTATCGGTTCTCCGGCGGGGAGAAGCAGCGTTTGGCGGTGGCGCGGGTGATCCTGCGCAATCCGCCGATCCTGGTACTCGACGAGGCCACCAGTGCCCTGGACAACCGGACCGAGCAGGAGGTGCAGGCCGCCATCGACGCGCTGTCCGAAGGCCGGACCACCATCACCATCGCGCACCGGCTCTCCACCATCCGCGACGCCGACCAGATCGTCGTGCTCGACCGCGGCCAGATCATCGAACGCGGCACCCACCGCGAGCTCATGGACTCCGACGGCCGCTACGCCGCCCTGGCCTCCGGCGGCGACCTCCTCCAAGCCGCCTGACGCGTTCAGACGGGTTCCGGGTCGGTTGCCGCGCGCGTGTCGAATTCGTCACGGGCGGTGAGGATTTCACTGTGGTGCCGCACCGACCAGACCCCCATCGCGTGGCTGAGCTCGCCGAGGCTGGTACCCAGATCGGTCAGCGAGTACTCGACGCGCGGCGGGACGGTCGGGTAGACCGCGCGGCGGACCAGTCCGTCGCGCTCGAGGTTGCGCAGGGTGCGGGTGAGCATCTTCTGGGTGATGCCGTCGAGTCGACGGCGCAGATCGTTGAAGCGCACCGGTCCGCCCGCCATGCGCAGCACGCCGAGGACCAGCAGCACCCATTTGTCGGCTAGCACCGTCAGCACTTCGCGTGCCGGGCAGTTGGTCAGATAGCTCTTGACCAGGTTGTCGGAGCCGGACCAGTCGACAATGGTATCCATCGGGTACCTCGGGATCATTGAAGTGCCTTCTTTCCCTTGGATACTAAGGGACCGCAGAATCGGTGGCATGCTCGCAATCACGCAACAAACATTCGGTGGTCCCGAGGTCCTGGAAGTCGTCGAGGTCGATCGGCCGAGCGCCGGACCGGGCGAGGTGGTGGTCCAAGTCGCCGCCACCGGTATGAATGCGGCGGACTGGAAGCTGCGGTCCGGGCTGGTGCGCAAACTCGGGGATCCGCCGTTCACCCTGGGCTTCGATGTGTCCGGGATCGTCGCTGAGGTCGGCGCCGGGGTCGAGCAATTCCGGGTCGGCGACGAGGTCTACGGCATGGCGCTCGGCCGGTCCGGCGGCTATGCGGAATACGTTGTGGCGCAGGCGGATATCCTCGCACCCAAACCGGCGATCCTGGATCACATCCACGCGGCCGCCGTGCCGACCGCGGTGCTGACCGCCTGGCAGGGGCTCACCGAAGTCGTTGCCGGACAACGGGTGCTGGTACATGCCGCAGCCGGTGGTGTCGGACATTTCGCGGTGCAGATCGCCAAGGACCGCGGCGCGTATGTGATCGGCACGGCTCGCGCCGCCAACCACGAATTTCTGCGGGAGATCGGTGCCGATGAGGTGATCGATTACACGACAACAGATTTCGCGGAGGCGCTGGGTGATGTCGATGTCGTTTTCGATCTCGTCGGCGGTGACTACGGATCGCGGTCGCTGCCGGTGCTCGCCGCGAACGGTCGCCTGCTCGACGCGCAGGGCAATGATGCCGAGGACGATCCGCGGTACGAGCGGCTCTATGTCGAACCGTCCGGTCGCGATCTGGGCGAGCTGGCCGCCCTCTTCGAGGCGGGCCGGTTGCACGTGGAGATCGATCAGGTGCTGCCGATGGCGGAGGTGGTCAAGGCCCATCAGCTGAGCGAATCCGGGCGCGTCCGCGGGAAAATCGTGCTGGTGCCATGGAATTCGCCGGTGTGAGGGTCAGGCCGCGCCGATTCCGGTGATAAGGGTCTGGTTGCCCACCCGCGCCGTCGTGACGACCTGGGGTTTGTAGGTGATCGATGTCGAATCGGGTCGATGCTCGGTCACCTGCACCAGGTACTGGCCGACGAAAGCTCCCGGAGTGATGCTGATGCAGTGGGTGGTGCCGACCGGGATGCCATCGATGCCCTGTTGAATCGTACCGGCAGGGGAGACGGATGCGTTGGGCGCCACGAACTCTCGGGTCGCAACACCGGATCGGGTGACGTAATAGGCGTACTGGAACGCGAATATGACACCCGGTCCGGTATCCAGCCCGCCCGCGCCATTGCCGGTAATGGTGTCCCCGACCCGCTCGGCCGGGCACTGCGCCGCGGACGTGGATCCGGAGACCGCGACCTGGCTGGGCGTGGACGAAGCCACCGTCGCAGGTTGCGGCTCCGGCCGAATCTGCACGAATGCCACCACGAGTAGTCCGGCCGCCGCGACCGACCCGACCAGCACCGGCATCCACCGGCGCTTCGACCGATTCCGGCCGGACCGATCGATCATTGCCGCCAAGGCTTCCTCGTGCCGGAAATAGTCCGGCGCAGTCGGTTTCGGCTCCGCGGGAAGTTCCTCGACCCATTCGGACCAGTCGCTCCCATACTCGAGCTCATACTGCGCGGATTCGCCATCCGCTGCATGAATCGGGTGGTGCCGCGCCAGATCCTGCTCGTATGGGTCCGGTGCGTAGTGGTTCGGATCTTGCCGAGTGTGTTCTGTGTCGAAAGCCCCTGGGTGAATCGGGTTCTGGCGCAGGGGGTCTCGCTGAACGGGCCCGCGCCGGTCCGTGTCTCGGGCAACAGGCGCATACCAATTCGGATCTTGCGAGGCAGACGGACGCGGCACGGCAGGCGCAGGAGGGTTCGGGTTCCGGTTGACCGGCACCTGACGGATCGGTTCCGGCAATGTCAGCGATCCCTGCTCGAAGTCCTGCACAGTCGGCGCCTGGTGCATCGAGACGTGCGGAACCGGGGGCTGACGCGGGGGAACTTCCTGGATCGGAATCCGCGGTATCGGCCCGGTTTGCCTCGGGCCCTGGGGATTCGGAGCCTGGGGATTCGGAGCCTGGCCGCCGGGAACTTGTTGACCGCGAATGCGCCGGAACGGGTCCGTATTCGTCGGCACACGGTCGACCGGAACTCGGGGCAGCGGTCCGGATTGTGTTGCGGCGCGGTCGATCGGCACGCGGCGTAGTGGACCGGTGTCGACGGGTGCGCCGTCGATCGGGATCCGCGGAATCGGCCCGGTCGGCGCGTTGTCCTCGGTGAAGCCGATCCGGTGGAACGGGTTCGGCGGTGTCGGAGGCTGGTATGCCCTCGGCGCACCGAGCGGCTGTTGTGGCGCAGCGCCCGGCTGCGGGCCGGAATTCGCCCGCGAGGTCATATCCGGTCGATCCATCGCCCCACCTTCATCAGGTCATACGATCACGTGTGTCCCGCAGTTGTATCAACCTCGGCAGGATACTGCCAGGTTTGCTGCCCGTGACGAAATTGAGGGGAGGTGTCGCGAAGGAAAACGGATTGTTTACGGCTCACCAGTGCACGGTGACCGGATCGCCGACGCCGACGGTCTCGTAGTACCAGGCGGCATCATCGGGAGCCAGGTTGATGCAGCCGTGGCTGACATTGGCATAGCCCTGCGAATCCACCGACCACGGCGCGGAGTGCACGAAAACGCCACCCCACGTGAGGCGTTCGGCGTACTCGCCATTGATGACGTAGCCCTCGGGCGAGCTCAGCGGGATCCCGATGGTGCGCGAGTCGAAAACGACCGAACGGAACTTTTCCAGAATCGGGAAGGTGCCTGTCGGTGTCTCGTAGCCAGGCTTGCCCATGGATGCGGGCACCGACCGCGCGACCGCCCCGCCGATGCTCACGGTGAAGGTATGCGCCGACATATCGGCGTCGGCCACCACACCCGCGTTGGTGCGGAACTCCGTGCGCGCGTTACCGACCTGCACCGAGATCGGCGCCCGGGCGGGCAGGAAACGCGTTGGCGTCCAAGTCAATTCACGATCACTCGCCCAGGAGAAGGCACCCGGCAGCGGCTCGGTGGCTCGGATATCGACCAGTCGTTCGGCTCGGTCGCGGTTGGCGACCGGATCGGCGAATCGAATCGTCACCGGTGCCGCGATACCGACTTCCTGGCCTGCCGACGGGGTGATCGTCGCGACCGCGTCGACGTCGGGTTTCAGAATTGTCGTGGCGATTGCCGCTCCGGACCCGAATGCCGCCAAGGCGACGACCGTGGTCGCGAGGAACAGGTATCTGAGTGCGTTCCGCATGGTCCACCCCTTCACGCTGGTGTGGGACGCAGAAATCCATTCTAGGACTTCATGATCAACTCGACGTACCGGTTCTGTAACGGCCGTCCGAGTCCACAGTTTCATATATACGGCCGACATACCCGGCATAACACCGAACAAACGATCCGACCGTTCGGTCGAATTCAGCCGCGCACGGCGTGCAATACGTCGGCGTGCAGTGCGTCCGCGCGGGCGGTGATCTCGTCGATGCGGATCAGCACGGTCGCGAACTTATCGCCCTGATCGGCGCTGAGCGAGCGGACATTGATCTCGATATTGAGCTGCGAACTGGTGGCCGCGGCCCGTGCGGCATCGGCGGCGGCGCCGATATCGGTGACCACATTGGGATTGCCGATCGGCAGCAGTTCGGTGGCGAGTGAGAGCACCTCGTCGGCCTCGTCGACAACCGCGGCGGGCACCCGGGCTGCCTCGAGCAGGGCGGCGGTAATGGCATCACTCCGCGCGGCGGCCTGGGCGGAGGAATCCTTCGGCAACTTGTAGGCGTTGCCGACGGCGGTGAACGCCGCCGCATCGGCGTCGGCCAGGGCCAGTGCGCGTTCGCGAGCCGAATCGGCCGCCTCGATGATCCGATCGATGACCGGCCGGTGTTCGGCATCCTTGGCCCGGGTGGTGTAGCGCGCGACCATCGCGACCAGTGCGGCGCCCTGTGCGGCGTGCAGCGCCGCGACGGCGCCGCCACCTGGTGCGGGTACCTTCGCGGCCAGGTCGGTCAGGTACTGCGCGAGGGTGGCCTCAGCGAAGGCGGGCTGCGACACGGCGGGTGGCCTTTCGTTTTCCTGCGACGACAGTGAAGAACTACGGCGAATACGCTACCGCTCGCGCCGGGGTGGCCGGTGCGCGGCCGGTGCGTAGCTGCGGTTAGGTTGAGTGCTATGCGGATCGGATTGAGCATCAACTACTCGGGCGGCTTCAAAGAGGCGGCCGCCGAGGTGGCCGACCTCGAAAAGGCTGGACTCGACATCGTGTTCGTGCCGGAGGCCTACTCTTTCGACGCGGTGAGCGCGCTCGGATATCTGGCGGCCAAGACCACGCGGCTGCAGCTGGCCTCGGGCATCCTGCAGATCTACACCCGCACGCCCAGCCTCACCGCCATGACCGCCGCCGGCCTGGACTTCGTCTCCGACGGTCGCTATGTGCTCGGCCTCGGCGCGTCGGGCCCGCAGGTGATCGAGGGCTTCCACGGCGTCCCCTATGACGCGCCCATCGGACGCACCAGGGAACTGGTGGAGATCTGCCGCAAGGTATGGCGTCGCGAGCGATTGGAGTACCAGGGCAAGTACTACCAGATCCCGCTGCCCGCCGACCGGGGCACCGGCCTGGGCAAGCCGCTCAAGCTGATCAATCATCCGGTGCGCGAACGCATTCCGGTGCTGCTGGCCGCGCTCGGCCCGAAGAATGTGGAGCTGGCCGCGGAGATCGCCGAGGGCTGGCAGCCGATTTTCTTCGTACCGGAGAAGGCCAAGGAGATCTGGGGCGAATCGCTGGATGCCGGTCTGGCCAAGCGTGATCCGATCCTCGGCGAGCTGGACGTCTACGCCGGGCCCGCGCTGGCCATCGGCGAGAATGTCACGCCGCTACTGGAATTCGTGAAACCGCATCTGGCGCTCTACATCGGCGGCATGGGCGCGAAGGGCAAGAACTTCTATCACACGCTGGCCACCAAGTACGGCTACGGCGCCGAGGCCGACCGGATCCAGGAGCTGTATCTGGCGGGCAAGAAGGAAGAGGCCGTCAAGGTGGTCCCGGACGATCTGGTTCGGGATATCTCACTGGTCGGCCCGGCCGGATTCGTGAAGGAGCGGATCGCCGCATTCCGTGCCGCGGGTGTCACGGTGCTCAATGTGGTGCCGATGGCGGCGACCCCGGCCGAGCGGGTCAAGCTGATCGAGCAACTGCGCGAACTCTCTGTTTGATGCAGCGCCTGCGGCGCTGCGTGTTCGCGGCCCCCTGGTGTCTCGCGGCCGAGCGGTCGAGACTCGCGCCTTCGGCGCATGCGCTTCGACCACTCGGCCGCGAGACGGGCCGCGAACGGTCGCTCGTAAGACTCGATCCGTTGTGGTGAGGTAATCGAAAAGGGTTCCGGTTGGAGTCGGGGCGCGCTACCGGAGCGAGGCCAGCGCCTCGGCCAGGGTGGTGTGCAGTGCGAACACCTGATCCAGACTCGTCATCTTGAGCTGCCTACTGGTGGCCGGACCGTCCGCGACCACAACGATGGTCGTCGTGTCGCCTGCCCGCTGATGCGCCGCGACCAGGGTCGCCATACCCGCCGAGGCGAGGAAGCTGACACCGGTCAGGTCGATGATCAGGACCGCCGGTTTGCCGGTGAGGATGGCCTCGATGGTGTTCTCCAGCGCTGGCGCGGTCGCCAGATCGACCTCGCCGGAAACCGTGAGCACGGTCGCGCCATCGTGTGCCTCGACTGTGGTGGTCATCGTGTCCGCCAGGGGATACGCGTCTCCGGAGTTGTTTGTCACATCATCACAATCTGCCATGAACCCGCCTTTCGTGCTGCATTCCTCAGCCAGAAACCTGGCGGTTCGTGCCACGCAGTGGGTTCGCTACGGGGGATTTGATCGCGGGCAACGTTACCGACATGCGGACGCGGGTGCCCAGCCCGCTGTGGTCTATCTCCAATTCTTCCGTCAGAGCCCGCATCATGTCGATGCCGCGTCCGCGCGGCCCCGGATCGGCGGAGCGTGGTTTCCACGTTCCGGTGTCGGCGACCAGAATGACGACCTTTTGGGTATCACATTCGGCGGTCAATTCGACGAGTCCAGGATCGGTGGTGGCCGCAGCGGCGCTGGTGGCACGGCCGAGCAGTTCGGCCGTGGAGTTGATCGCGCGGATGACCGGCCCGCCGCCGTTGCGGTAGGCGTGTTCGATGCTGTTGCTACAGGCCTCGTTGGCCGCGGCGATGAGATCAGAGGCGAGATCGTGCGGTACCGCGGCGGCGGCGAGCCAAGCCTTGAGCCGCTTGCGCATGGCCGAGAGCTGATCCGGATTGGCCGGAAGCTCGAGCCGCAACGGTGCCGGGGGTTGCCGGTACACAACCATGGCGACGTCATCGTCGTAGCCCGCTGCCGGACGCAGTCTGGAGAGCACGGCATCGGCGACTTCACGCGGCAACTTGCCAGCGGTATCGGCGAGCACCCCCGAGATCTTCGCGAAACTGTCATCGATATCGACACCGCGCTGTTCGACCAAGCCGTCCGTGAACAGCACCAGCGTCGAACCCGGTGTGAGCGCCGTAGTGGCCTCGGGACGCCGTGGCGTATCGAAAGTAGCCAGCGGTACCGCGCGGCCGCCCTCGAGCAGTCGGCCCGGCTGACCGACATCGGCCAGAATCGGTGGCATATGTCCGGCGCTGCTGTAGCGGACCAGTCCGCGCACCGGATCGAGGACGGCGGCGCAGACCGTCGTGCACATCGCGCCGGGAATCCGGCCCGCGACGGTATCGAGTTCCGCGAGCAGTTGCGCCGGGCCCGCGCCGCGCAGCAGCAGAGCCCGTGCGGCCGTACGCAATTGGCCCATCACGACGGCCGCGGACAGACCACGTCCGACACAGTCGCCGACCACGACGCCGATGGTGCCGTCGCGCAAGGGAACCACGTCGTACCAGTCGCCGCCGATCTCCAGCGGCGGCAGCGCGGGCTCGTAATGCACCGAGAACCGCGGCGGCAGTTCGATCGGACCGAGCATGGCGCGCTGCAGCGTCAGCGAGGTCGAACGCGCCTGATCGAAGTTGCGCGCCCGCTGCACCGCCAGACTCAGATGTCCGATGAGCAGCGAGAACAATGTCCAGTCGGCGGCGCTGATGGCGCGCGGCGCGGCGAAGCGCAGCCACAATGCCGCATCACCGGTCTCACCGAGCGGGGCGACGATGCCCTCGGAACTCTCGGTGCCCTCCGGAATCGCGAACAGGCTGCGCGCCGGACGACGCCGGGCCCGATCCAGCAGCGCCCGCGCGCGGGCGTCGAGCACCGAGCCCTCCGGAACACCCTCGGCCCCCGAGACGTACGTCTCCGGCCCGGTATTGCGGTTGGGCCACACCATCACCACCGCGTTTTCCGCGCCGACGGTGCGTCGCAGTTCGTCCAGTCCGACGGCGAGCACCTCGACCACACTGGTGGCCGCGCCGACCGCGGTGGCCAGTCGTGACGCGGCCTGATCGCGGGCCTGCGCATCGTGTTCGGCGGTGACATCGCGGATGGTGCCGACGAAGATCTGCTCGTACTTCTCCGGTTCGACCATCGCGCTGGTACTCACCGCGAGCCAGACCGTGCGCCCGTCGCGATGCTTGACCGGAATCACAAAACGTTGTGCCTCGCTACCGAGATCGGGATAGCGCGGACCTTCCGGCGTCGACCACGGATGCGGCAGCGGGAACGGCAATTCCGACGCGCCGTAACCGGTCAGCGCACCGAAGGCGGAGTTGACCTCGATGATGGTGCCGCGCGCGTCGGCCACGAAGAATCCGTCTTGCAGCGACTCCACCAGGGCGGTGCGGAAGGCGTCGCGCCCGGCGAGATCGTCGATGCGCGAACGCTGTTGTTCGGCGCGGCGGGTGCCGTCGATATACCCGCGGGTGGCGATGTCCAGGGCGGCGAGAGTCTGCAGCAGGAATTCCAGAGCGATCTCGGCGTGCTTGGCGTCCGCGGTGCTCGATTCCGCGGCTTGTACTACGCGGTAATGGTTTTCGGTGAGATCGAGCAGGCTGATGCCCTCGATGAGGGCGCGGCGGCCCAGTTCGTAGCCCTCACCGAGACTCGCCTGCGTCGGTGAGTTCAGATGCCGCCGTAGCGCATCCGAGTAGGCGTCGAGAAAAGCGGCCAATGCCGCGCTCATGTCTCCGCCTCGCCGGCGCTCGGCTCCGCCATGACCGCAATGGCGGCTACGCCTTCTGTTCGCTCGCTCCGCTGCATTCCGCCGCTCACGCTGATGCCTCCCGTACGCCGCCCCGGTGGCGGGCCGCGAGCACCAACGCGTCATCGGTGTCCTTGGCATGCCTGGCCAGGATTTCGGCGGTGATCTCGGCGGTGGATTTGGACGGATCGATGCCGCTGTCGGCGGATTCGGTGACGATGCCGTCGGTCGACATCAACAGCAGATCGCCCGGACGCACCGGAACGGTCTGCACCTGTAGGTTCTGGGGTAGCCGATAGCCGACGATGCCACCGGTCATCAGGACCGTCGCGCGCATGGCGAGCCCGACCGGGCCTGCGGTCAGAATCCGGCAATCGACATTGCCGACGCCGAGCCAGTGCACGGTATCGGATGCGCCGAACAGCGCCAAAGACACTGCCGCACCTCGGGTGTCGGCCATGGCCCGATGACACAGCACCATCAGCACGTCCAGCGGTTCGGCGCGGTTCTCCGAGAGCACCTGCGCTGCGCGATCGGCGGCGTCCGCGGCCGCCGCACCGTGGCCCAGTCCGTCCAAGACAGCGAACAGCACCGCGCCGCCGCCCGCGTCGAGGACCACGCCGCGATCGCCGGAGACTCGCTGACCGGGCAGGGCACGGCCGGCCACCGCCCATTCGATCCGGCCGATGATCCCGTCCTCATGCACCGTTGGGTACCCACTTCCACATCTCCACCAACGTGCCGCGTCCGGGTGGGGATTCGACGGTTAGCCGGTCCATCAGCCGGCGCGCGCCGGGTAGGCCGAGTCCGAGACCACGGCCGGTGGAGTACCCGTCGTCGAGTGCGCGGGCGATATCACGGATGCCGGGCCCCCGGTCCGAGGCTTGGACGACCAAGGCTTGTCGGCCCTCCCGGTCATCGACCAGCAAACGTATTTCACCACTGCCCGCATAACTGGTTATGTTGCGGGCGATCTCGGAGATGGCCGTCGAGATCATGGTCATATCTGTCAGAGAAAAACCGAGCTTGGCCGCCAGCTCACGTCCGGCTTGACGTGCGATCACGATGTCACCCGACACCTTGATCGCGATCACCAAGTTCTCAGCGGCCACTGTCACGACCATCTCGTTGGCGGCGGGCCGGAGTCTTGCGGTTCAGCCACGCCAAGCCCTCTTCCAGGTCGAGGGCGGTATGCATGCCCTCGAAGGTGAGGCCCAGCTGCACCATGGCGAACGCGACTTCGGGCTGTAATCCGACGATGACCGTTTCGGCACCGCGGAGCTGGGTCATGTGCGCGATCGTACGGAGCGATCTCGCCGCGAACGAATCCATCACATCGATCGCGGTGACGTCCACGATGATCCCGTGCGCTCGGTATCTGCTGACCTGCTTCATCAGGTCGTCCTGGAGACGCTCGGTATCCGCGTCGGTCAGGGCTGACTGGACCGACGCGATTAAATAGGTGCCTTGTTTGAGGATCGGAACCGGCATAGGTGGGCCCGATCAGCGCCCATCGCGCTCGGTGAGCATTCGATCCGTGACTCGCGTCACCTCGTAGCCGAGTAGGCGTTCGGCCTCTTCGATACCTCCCTGGAGGTCACCGACCGCGTTCATCTTGGACAGATCGAGGCCGATGGTCACCAGGGTGAGAGCGATCTCGGAGGACAGGCCGGTGATGATCACATTGGCGCCCATCAGGCCGGATGCGTCGACGGTCTGCACCAAGTGGTTGGCCACCGTGGAGTCGATCTCGGGCACACCGGTGATGTCGATGACGACCACCTTCGCGCGATTGGCGCGGATGGCGCGCAGTAGCTGTTCGGTCAACTGCCGGGCACGCTGTGAATCGAGCACACCGATGATCGGCAGGATGAGCAACTGTTCACGCACCTGCAGCACCGGGGTGGACAGCTCGCGAATGGCTTCCTGCTGCTGGCGGATGACACGCTCGCGCTCCTGCACGAACGAGATGGCCACCGTGCTCGCGATGCGGTTCGCGGCGGGCTCGTAGGCATCTAGTACCGCGTTCAGTAATTCGAAATCGGCCTGGTATTTCTCGAACAACGAGCGGGCCAGCACGTCACGCAGGAGCAGCACGATGCCGAGGACCTCGTCGGTGTCGACGCCTCTCGGAATGATGCGCTCGGACAGATCGCGCGCGTAGGCCTGCAGCGCCTCGACGCTACCGGTGACGAGCACCTCGACGTAGTTGTCGTACATGGAGGTCGCCTCGGAGAAGATTTCCTCCGGGGTCATCGCGGTCAGCAGCTGGGCCTCGGTAATGCGCCTTGCCCACTCTTCACGCAGCCCGGTTCGGTTCTGCCGCAGGTGTTCGACCAGCTGCGGAAGCAGGTTGTCGACCGGTCCTACGGGCAGGGAATCCGCCGAAAGGCTCATGGACACCTCGGACATGGAAATTCCAGCCCCTTTCGACGGGATTGTCGGGATAGTCGTGCATTCGGCTGCGCGCCGATACCGAGCCTAGTCATACCCCATCCCGGTCGCCGGTGAAACCTGCCGTTAGCTCGATGGTAGATCCGGATCCTCGTCCGGCGGCGCGAATCCGCGCGCCAGCGCCGCGAGCGCCTCGTCGAGATAGACGGTGAGGTCGGCATCGGCGCGGGTCAGCCAGGCATCGAAGGCGGCGCGCGCGGCGGCCAGGGTGGTACGGCCGACCGCCATCGCGACCAGGTTGTCCTGCGGTACGCCGAGTCGGTGTGCGGCGAATGCGCTGACAGCTCGTTCCCATGCGTCGTAATGCGCGCCCGCGGTGGCGGACAGTGCCGGATCGCCGCCGAGGAGCTGCATGCGAACGCGTAGTTCCGGCACGTCTTCGGCGCGATATCGGTTGGCGTTCACCACAACTCGGCGTACGGCCGTCATCATCGGCACCTCGTCGGGCACGGTGCCGAAGGCCGCGCGCAGCGCCTCGACCTCGGCGTCGAACTGATACCAGAGCACCTCGGCCTTGGTGGGGAAGTAACGGAAGAAGGTGCGCCCGCTGATACCTGCCGCCGCGGCGATCTGCTCGACGGTGGTTTCGTCGAAGCCCTGTTCGGTGAACAGTCGCATGGCGATCAGTTCGAGTTCGCGCTTGGTTGTGCCGCGTGGCCGGCCTCGCACCTTGGCATCTGTCACGGTTGTCGATTATGGGCGTCGATCGCCGGATCTTGATTATGTCAGTGACTGACGATAATCTCACGGCATGGTGGAAAGTGTCGCGGAACACACCGTGGCCGCGCGACTGACCTGGCCGGAGGCCGGGTCGCGCGCGGCTGCGGGTGCGATCCTCGCCGTGCCGGTGGGGGCGACCGAACAGCACGGACCGCATCTGCCGCTGTCCACCGACACCGATATCGCGGTGGCATTGTGCGCGCGGCTGGCCGAGTCGCGGTCGGATGTGCTCGTCGCACCGGCGATCCCGTATGGAGCCAGCGGTGAGCACGCGGGTTTCGCGGGCACGCTGTCGATCGGGCAGGCCGCGCTGGAGTTGCTGATCGTCGAGTTGTGCCGTTCGGCCACCGATACTTTCGACCGCATCGTGCTCGTCAACGGGCACGGCGGAAATCTCGAACCGCTGCGCAAGGCGGAGGCGTTGCTGCGTACCGAATCCCGGGACGTGCGGGTATTCATGCCGCGCTATCCGGGTGATCCGCACGCGGGCCACGCCGAGACCTCGATGCAGTTGGCGCTGCGCCCGGAGGCGGTGCGGACCGAACTCGCCGTCGCCGGTGATATCAGGCCGCTCGCCGAGCTCTTGCCGCTGCTGCGCGCCGGGGGAGTGCGCGCGGTGAGCGCCAATGGTGTGCTCGGCGACCCGACGGGCGCCAATGCCGACGAAGGTGCTGCACTGCTCACCCGACTGACCACTGACCTGCATGAACAGATCCGGCTGTGGTGGCCGGTGGCGTCCCCGAAAGGATCTCTCACGTGAACCCCTGGTTCGAAACCGTTGCCGAGGCGCAGCGGCGGGCAAAGAAACGACTGCCGAAGTCGGTCTACGGCGCACTGATCGCCGGATCCGAGCGCGGCCAGACCATCGACGAAAATCAGCAGGCCTTCACCGAACTCGGCTTCGCACCGCACTGCGCGGGCCCGATCGGCGATCGCGACCAGTCGACAACCGTGCTGGGACAGCAGCTCTCGATGCCGGTGCTGATCTCGCCGACCGGCGTGCAGGCGGTGCATCCGGACGGTGAAGTGGCCGTGGCGCGTGCGGCGGCGGCACGCGGGATCGCGATGGGGCTCAGTTCCTTCGCGAGCAAGCCCATCGAGGAGGTCATCGCGGCGAATCCCGCGACATTCTTCCAGCTGTACTGGTGCGGTTCGAAAGATGAGATCCTGCAGCGGATGTCGCGCGCCAAGGCGGCGGGCGCGGTCGGTCTGATCCTGACTCTGGACTGGTCCTTCTCGCACGGGCGCGACTGGGGCAGTCCGGTGATCCCGGAGAAGCTGGACTTCAAGACCATGCTGACATTCGCGCCGCAGACCCTGGCGCGGCCGCGCTGGCTCGCGACTTATGTTCGCTCCGGCCGTATTCCGGATCTCACCGCACCGAACATGGCTGTCGGCGGCGGTCCGGCGCCCGGCTTCTTCGGCGCCTACGGCGAGTGGATGGGCACTCCCGCCCCGGATTGGGCGGACGTGGCGTGGATCTGCGAACAGTGGGACGGGCCGGTCATGCTCAAGGGCGTGATGCGTGTCGACGATGCGCTGCGTGCGATCGACGCCGGTGTCGCGGCCATCTCGGTGTCCAATCATGGTGGGAACAATCTGGACGGCACACCCGCCGCGATTCGGGCATTGCCCGTGGTGGCAGCGGCGGTCGGATCGCAGATCGAGGTGGTGCTCGACGGTGGCATCCGGCGCGGTAGCGATGTGGTGAAGGCGGTGGCGCTGGGCGCTCGCGCGGTCATGATCGGGCGGGCCTACCTGTGGGGCCTCGCCGCGAACGGGCAGGCCGGTGTCGAGAACGTGCTCGACATTCTGCGTGGCGGTATCGATTCGGCGCTGCTGGGACTGCGCAAGACCAGCATCGGCGATCTCGATCGGGGCGATCTGGTGGTGCCGGACGGGTTCGAGCGGGCATTGGGAGTGCCGGACCCGGCCGTGCAGTCGGCTTGACCTGGCGGATTATTCGGTAGCCGCGGCTCTTCGATGATGGGCGAGCAGCGTGTCGTAGATATCGGCGAGGGCGGCCAATTGCTGGCGGTCGAGTACGTCGACCATATGTTTGCGCACGCTCTGCACATGTGCGGGCGCGGCCGTGGCCAGCACGTCGGCGCCGCGCGGGGTGAGCCGCGCGGCGGTGCGGCGGGCGTCGTCCGGAATCGGTTCCCTGGCGACCAGCGCGCGCTTTTCCATGCGGGTGATCTGGTGCGACAGCCTGCTCTGCGACCATTCGAGCTTCGCGGCAAGATCGGCGAAGGTGAGTCGATGATCCGGTGCGTCGGCCAGGTAGGCCAGTACCGAGTATTCGACGTAGGTGAGGTTCGACTCGCGGGATGAGTCGCGCCCGACCGCGGCGGCGATGAGGTCCCTGGTGCGCACATATCCCACCCATGCGCGCATTTCGATGTCATCGAGCCAGTGGGGATCGGTCACGAGAGCGCTCCAAACTCTGACATGTCATTGAATTGTCCCGTCGCATGATGTCGCGCGACAACTGCCAGATCTGAGAGGTAGCACTGCTGGGGTTGAACGTGCAACCTTTTGGCGGGATGCATCGAGTGAGGGTTGCCTAAGCACGGTCGGCCTCCTAATGCTGGATACGCTCCTTGTGCTCGTGACCAGCCTGCCGAAGCCCTTCTCGAGGCCCCGGCGGTGCGTCAGCCCTGAGACCGAATAAGGAGTGCGTCCGTGACCGCGCCGGATTTCCGCTATTCAGATCTGCTGCCGATCGGCGCCGACGACACCCCGTACCGGTTGATCACCACCGAGGGCGTCAGCACCTTCGAACACAACGGGCGTACCTTCCTGCAGGTCGAACCCGAGGCATTGCGCCTGCTCACCGCGGAGGCGATGCACGACATCAGCCACTACCTGCGGCCCGCGCATCTCTCGCAGCTGCGCCGGATCATCGATGATCCCGAGGCGAGCGGTAATGACCGCTTCGTCGCGCTGGACCTGCTCAAGAACGTCAACATTTCCGCGGGCGGCATCCTGCCGATGTGTCAGGACACCGGCACCGCCATCGTGATGGGCAAGAAGTCCGAGGGTGTGCTCACCGGCGTCGACGATGCCGAATGGATCAGCCGCGGCGTATTCGACGCCTACACCAAGTTGAACCTGCGCTACTCGCAGCTCGCCCCCATTACCATGTGGGACGAGAAGAACACCGGCACCAACCTGCCCGCGCAGATCGAGTTGTACTCCACGGCGGGCGATCCCGCGCATCCGTCCTACAAGTTCCTGTTCATGGCCAAGGGCGGTGGTTCGGCGAACAAGTCGTTCCTGTACCAGGAAACCAAGGCCGTGCTGAATCCCACGCGCATGCTGGAGTTCCTGGACGAGAAGATCCGCTCGCTCGGCACCGCCGCCTGCCCGCCGTATCACCTCGCGGTGGTAATCGGCGGCACCAGTGCGGAATTCGCGTTGAAGACAGCCAAATACGCCTCCGCGCACTACTTGGACACCCTGCCCACCGAGGGTTCGCTCGCGGCACACGCCTTCCGTGATCTGGAGTTGGAGGAAGAGGTCTTCAAGCTCACCCAGTCCTTCGGTATCGGCGCGCAGTTCGGCGGTAAGTACTTCTGCCACGACGTGCGCGTGGTGCGCCTGCCCCGGCACGGCGCGAGCTGCCCGGTCGCCATCGCGGTGTCCTGCTCGGCCGACCGGCAGGCGCTGGCCAAGATCACGCCGGAGGGTGTGTTCCTGGAACAGCTCGAGCGCGAGCCCGCGCACTACCTGCCCGAGCAGACCGACTCCATCCTCGGCGGCGATGTGGTCGAGGTCGACCTGAACCGGCCGATGTCGGAGATTCGCGCCGAACTGTCGAAATACCCGGTGAAGACCCGGCTTTCGCTGACCGGTCCGCTGGTCGTCGCCCGCGACATCGCGCACGCCAAGATCAAGGAGCGCCTCGACGCGGGCGAGCCGATGCCGGAATATCTGCGCGAGATGGCCGTGTACTACGCGGGCCCGGCGAAGACGCCCGAGGGCTACGCCTCCGGTTCGTTCGGCCCGACCACCGCGGGCCGGATGGACTCCTACGTCGATCAGTTCCAGGCTGCGGGCGGGTCGTTCGTCATGCTGGCCAAGGGCAATCGCTCGGCCCAGGTGACCAAGGCGTGCAAGGAACACGGCGGTTTCTACCTGGGTTCCATCGGCGGGCCCGCGGCGCGACTGGCACTGGATTGCATCAAATCCGTCGAGGTACTGGAGTATCCGGAGCTGGGCATGGAGGCGGTCTGGAAGATCGAGGTCGAAGATTTTCCGGCATTCATCGTGGTGGACGACAAGGGCAACGACTTCTTCGCGGAAACGCAGAAGCCGATCGCGTTGCGGGTGCGCACCCGCTCGAAGGAACGCGTCTGAACAGTCGAAACACGGTCACCCATCAGGGCACATGTCCGGACACCGGATTGTCACCCCGTTCGCCGGGGTAACAATCCCGCCGAAGCGATGCACTCTTGATTAGGGGTACATCGCTGCACTGGTGTCGATGGAGGTCGAGGAGGGCAATGAGTACGTCGTTTCGTATCTCGGAATCCGCCAGCCGTCGGTTGGCCGAACGCGCCGCTCGTGAGGGAACCAGTTCGACCGCACTACTCAACCGCCTGATCCGGGAGGGTTTCGACCAGCTCGACCATCCCGGAATCGTTTTCCGCGGCCCCATCTCCGACCGCCGCGCGGCATTGGCCGCGGGACCGGAGGTGTGGGAAGTCGTTGCGCGCCTACAGGAACTGGACGGTCCGGAGGAACGCCGTATCGCGGTCCTGAGCCAGCAATCGGATCTGCACTCCCGCAGAATCAAGATCGCCATCGCCTATGCGCGGGCGCACGGCCCGGAGATCATCGAGCGCATCGACCGCAATCGTGAAGCGGCCGAAGCGATCCGCGGTTCGAACTCTGTTCGCCCCTGACTCATAGCCGATCGGCATTATAGCGGGCGGCTATCGCACTCATTCAGTGTGCGATAGCCGCCGGTTCTGCGTCTGCGGAGCGCCGGTGCCGCAGCGGAAAGGCTTGCGATGCAATAGGGTTGCGTCGCAAGTGGGCGATCGTCGGGCGCTGGGTTGCCGATCAGGACGGCGGCTTCGGGGTCGTGACGACCGAGTCGTGCGAGGAGTTCGTGGTGCGCGATGCGGTGATCGAGTCCGATGCGCCACTGCGTACCGGGGACCGTGTGTGGGTCGAATTCGTCGACGGTGGGGATTCCGGTGGCGTCGTGAAACTCGTGAAGGCGCGGTAATTTCCGGTTTCCCGGGGGTTGCTGGGGGATTGTTGATCGTGATCCACAACACTGGAATAGATTGTGGACAGGGGGATTTCCGCTGCGACAAATCGGGCGTGGCACAGGATGTTTCGGACATTGGTGATTTATTGTGCTGTGAGTATGTGGAAAGCTATGTGAATGACGTCCGTTCGGACAACATCGTGTCCTCGCGTTCGCCGGTGTGTTGCTAGCGGTGATCGACGGTGGGGTGTGAGCCGTAGGGGAGTAGCTGCGGGTCAGTGGACGCGGGGCCGTTACTATCGCTGACATGTCGCTCACGCTTCGTACCCGGACCATGCTTGGCGTATCCGCCGCACTGTTCCCGGTGATCGTCGCGGCCGGGCTGTCCATGCCCGCCGCCACGGCCGCGCCGATCGTGCAGGTGGCTGGCAATGCCAGCGGGACCGAGGGGCTGGAGCCGGGGCTCGCCGCGGCGTACACGCGGGCCGAGAACCAGGCGCGTGCCGAAGGGGTCGGGCTGTACATCAACTCCGGCTACCGCACGCCCGCCGAGCAGCAGGCGCTGTGGGACGACGGGGTGCGGACCTACGGCAGTCCCGAGGAGGCGCGGCGGTGGGTGCTGCCGCCCAACGAGTCGACCCATGTGCAGGGCCGGGCGATCGACGTGGGGCCGCAGGCCGGGGCACAGTGGTTGGAGGCGAATGGGAATCGCTGGGGCCTGTGCCGGATCTATCAGAACGAATGGTGGCATTTCGAACTCGCCACCGCCCCGGGCGGGGCCTGCCCGGCGTTGCGCGCGGACGCGAGCGAGGGCGGTACCGCACCGGCTCCGTCGTCGCCCATCCCGCCCGTCCTCCCGGGATTGCCGTCCATCCCCCTCCTGCCGTGGTCGAGCGGCTCCTTCGGGCTGTAGTCAGCCGACCGGTACGGGCACGGGGATCTCTGCGTTCGCCTCGGCTGCCCGGATCAGCACCGCCGTGCTGATCGTGCTCAACGCGCAGATGGCGACGATATAGCAGGTCACCGCTCCTGAGGTCGAGCCTGCGGTCCACAGTGCGGTCGCGATGAGCGGGGCGAGTCCGCCGCCGAGGACGACCGAGATCTGCACGATCAGCGAGGTGCCGGAGTAGCGGACCGATGGTGGGAAGAGTTCGGCGATGACGATGCCGCCGACGCTGTGGCCGATCGGCAGTGTGACGCCCATGCCGAGCAGCGCGAGAAAGACGACGGCCTTGTTGCCGGTGTTCAGCAGCGGGAAGTACACCGCACACCACACCGTCAGCGCGGCGGTACCCGCGAGGAATATCCGGCGCGTGCCGTAGCGGTCGGCGAGCGAGCCCCAGAAGGGCATTGCGGCACACCAGAAGACGGCGGAAACGATGACGCCGAGCAGGAGGAAGTCTCGGCTGAACCCCAGCGTCTTGGTGCCGTAGGTCAGCGTGAACACCATGAAGATATAGACGACGGCCGAGGTCGCGATGGCGGCCAACAGAATCAGCACCAGCCGCGCAGGTCCTACCCGAAGTGCGTCGCGAAGCGGGAACGAGGCGACCTCGCCGCGTTGGAGGAGTTCGGCGTAGTCGACGGATTCGGTGATCCCCAGTCGCACCCAGAGCCCGACGACGATGAGAATCGCGCTGAGCAGGAACGGAATTCGCCAACCCCAGCTCAGGAAGGCCGCATCGGGCAGCAGCGCGCTGGTGCCGAGGAAGATGGCATTGGCCAAGATCAGCCCGGCCGGTGTGCCCATCTGCGGGAAGCTGGCATACCGGTTGAGTCGTCCCGGTGGCGCATGCTCCATCGACAGCACGACCGCTCCCGCACCTTCACCGCCGAGTCCGACGCCCTGCAGCAGTCGCAATGCGACGAGCAGTGCGGGAGCCCAGAATCCGATGCTCTCGTAGCTCGGGATCACCCCGATGAGCATGGTGCTCACGCCCATCAGAAACAGCGACACCACGAGGGTTGTCTTGCGACCGAACCGATCACCGAAATGGCCGAAGACCAGCCCGCCGATCGGTCGCGCGCCGAAACCGACCGCGAAAGTGCTGAATGCCGCCAGCGTTCCGGCCGCGGGGCTCAGCGTCGGGAAGAACTGTTTACTGAAGATCAGCGCGGATGCCGTGCCGTAGAGCATGAAGTCGTACCACTCGAGGGTGGTGCCGACCAGCGTGGCGATGGCGACCTTGCGGTGGGGCGGGGTGGAGCTCGAAGACACTGCTATCCATTCACGTTCAGCCGACGGGCGCCGGGCTGCCCGGCATATTGTCCAGTGCGAGCCCGCCCTCGATCGAGTTCGGGACGCGGCGGCGGTTGGGGGAGCCGAGCGCGGCGGTGAGATCGGTCCCATCGTGTTCGGCGAGCAGATCGCCGCTGTCCCATACCAGCAGCGTTGCGCTGACGGTGTTCTCGGCGGCCGAATGCGCGAGATCGTAATGCGCGCAGCCGGGGACGTGCGGGTAGGTGATCCACAGGTCGTAGCCGGTCATGAACAGGTCGAGGTCGAATTGCACACTCAAGCCGAGCAGTTCGCTGCGGCCGTTGTCGTCGACACCGGCGAACGCCTCGTCCAGCGCGAGCAGCCGCGGCGCCTGCGGATCGGCTGAGTCGAGCATGACGTGCGCGGCGGCGAACAGCGGCAGATGCAGCGAGACCGACTGTTCACCGCCGGAGAGCGCACTGTGCCTGGCCACCGTCAGCTTGTCCTCGCTGCCGTCGGCGGAGATGAGAGTGAAGGAGAACACCCGCCAGGTCCGGTAATCCAGTGTCGCGCCGAGGATTTCGGGATAGGAACGCTCCGGATGCGTGGCGCGGGCGGCCCGGATCTCGGCGGCGAAGTGGGCGCGAATGGCCGCCAGATCATCGGCGACGAGGGAGGAAGCGTCGCGATCCAACAGTTTGCACATGGCCCGGGCCGCATCCGAGAGTGAATCGGACAGCACCCAGTGCACGCCGATGGTATTGCCCGAGGACATGCGGCGCTGCTTCATTTCCGCACCCATGCGGGCGATGAGATCGCGCGCGTCGCTGGTGCGTTCGTAGATCTGCTGTGCCAGGCCGGTGAGCAGTGCGTCCTCGAGGATCCGGCGTTCGGCGTCGGTGAGCAGCAATTCCTGATCGCGGCGGGCGGCGTCGATGCGGGTGGCGAAATCCGCGAGGGCCGACAGCCCGTTGTCGTCCTGTACCTGGACGACGGTCAGGCCGTCCGCGGCATCCCATTGCAGCCGGTAATCGCGGCCGGAAGCGGCGAGCGCGGCGTCGAATTCCTGGAGTGCCGAGGTCACCGCACTGCGCGTGGATTTGCGTGCCGCCTCGCCCGCGCGCACGGAAGACGTTGCGGCGGTCAGGTCGACGAAGAGTTCGGCTACCTCGTCCGGCAGCACCTGGGGTTCGACCTGAGGCCCAGCCGCCGAAATGCGGTAGAGCAGTTGTTCGGGCGTCGACCAGGCGGCGTCGCTGCTCGGCCAGCGGCTGTCGGCAGGTGCGCCGAGCAGGGTGAGCAGATCCGGCTGGGCGTAGGGCGCGAGGGCTTTCACATCGGCCAGGACCTCGGTGAGTGCCGTACCGAGCGACTCGTGCGCGGTGCGGTAGGCCGCCTCCGCATCACCGACCGCCTCGATCGCCTCATTTGCGGCCTTGCGAGCGGCTTTCTGCTCGGCCCGGGTCGCCTCGATCTTCGCGCGCGCCTGTTCGAGTTCGCGATCGATATCGGCGGCGCCCGCGCCGAGCGCCTCGCGCAGGGTTTCGAGTTTGCGCAGTTGCTCCTGGTAGCCCGCATTGGCGGCCTCGGCCTCTTCGGCGAAGGCCTCGGCCAGATCGCGGGCCTCGTCGAAGCGGTCCGAACCCTCGCGTTCGCGTTCGCGCTCTCGTTCGTGATCGGTGCGCAGGCGCAGCAGGCCCGTTCCGGTGTTCTCGAAGTGACGGATGGCGGCGGCGAGGGCATCGATCTCGCGCGCATCGCGCGGCGTGCGGTGCGCCTGAGCGACCGAGCGCAGCTTCTTCTCGACGGCCGATGCCTCGGCTACCGCTTGGTCGAGGTCGCGTTCGGCTTGTTGGACGGCCTCGGAGCGCGAGCGCATCATGCCAGCCGCTTCCGAAACCGCGCGCAGGGCGGCGGTGACGGCCGAGGGACGCGGCAATGCCTTGGCGGCGGCGGAGATTCGCGCCAGTTCGGCGCTCGCTGCCGACTCGGCGGCCTGTGCCTGCCGCTGTGTCTCCTCGGTGGAGTGGATTGCCGCGGCCAACTCGGCGAGCCGGATTTCCCGGCGCTTCGCGCGGGCGGTCGCGCCGATGAATTCGGCATCAGGTTTGTGGTGGCGGCCCACCTGAACGCCCTGGCGGAAAGCGCCGGTGGTGCTCACGCCGACTTCGGTGCCGAGATCGGAGTCCTTGTCGTACAGGGCGATGGAGGCCAGCACGTCTGCGACGATCTGCTTCGGCACCGTGAGGTCGGCCGAATCTTCCTCCACGACAAGGACGTCGGCGAGCGTGCGCCCGGACGGCCGCGCTGGGGTAGGCAAGGAAACCAGGAACTGGTCGGAGGTGTACTCCGGTCGTTCGGATTCCGCGCAGACCCAACCATCGAGCAGGTCCGCGGCGTGCAGGGCGGCCTCGATGCCCGCGGCCTGCGCTGGTGTCACGGAATCGGCGAAACGGACCAGTCGCCACAGCGGCGCCCCCGGACGACCCTCCGCATTCCGCGCACGAGCCGCCGAAACCGGTGGGGCCTCGTCACGTTGGGCCGCGACCTCATCGCGTTCGGCCTCGAGTTCGACCAGCCGGTCACCGGCCAGCGCGGCGGTGGCGCGCGCTTCCTGACGGCGGGTGCGGATGTCGTCGAGCAGCGGTTCGGCGCGTTCGGCCAGAACCTCGGCGACACCGGCCGCCTCATCGGAGCCCGCATCGGCCAATGCGGTGTCGAGGGCTTCGAACAGGCCTTTCTGAATGGGGGAGTACACGTCTCGATGCGCATCCCACCAAGTGCGCAGTGCGCCTGCGGCTTCGGTGCGCGCCAGCACAACGGCTGCCTCGGCAGCCGAGACCTCGGCGGCGGCCGATTCGCGCAGCGCACGAGCCCGTTCGGCGAGCTGTTCGGCCCGATTGCGTTCGGCGGTAGCGGAATCCATCAGACCGAGCGCCTTGCGGACCGCGCGCACGTCGGCGTCGCGTTCCTCGGCATGTCCGCGGACCGCGGCGGTCAGCTGATCGCCACGGGCCTGGTCGGCTGATCCGGCCCAGGTGATGCCCGCCTCTTCGGCGGCGGCACGCAATTCGTCCTCGCCGCGGGCCAGCGCGGCGGCCGCGTTCTGTACGGCTGCCTTGGCGCGTTCGGCCTCCTGACCGCGCTGATCGAGGGTTTGCCGGGCCTTGAGCGCCTTGTCCTTGTGCACACCCGCCGAGGTCTCCAGGCGGCGCACCGCGTCGGCGAGATCGTCGAGTTGCTGTTTGCCCTCGTAGGCGCTGGAGCGCTGCAGGGTTTCCCGGTCGGAGAGTGCTTGTTCGTAGGCGCGGTCGGCATCGTCTGCACGCGCCTCGGCGGCGGTCCGTTCGCCCTCGCGACGTTCGCGCAGTGCGGTGGCGGCGAACAGTGCGGTGCTGGCGTGGGTCACCGCATCGAGTCGGGTCCGTACCTGGTCGACATCGGTCTTCGCCTGTACCGCAAGGTATTTCCGGTATACATCGACGAAGGACCTGGTGGCGGTGTCGGCGTGGACCAGACCCTCCAGGGTGCGCCCGACCTCCTCCATATCGCTGAACGAACGCGCCGCGTCCAGGATCAGCTGCTCGTCGAGCGGGCGCAGACCATCGGTGAGTGCCTGCGAAAGTCCGCGTGGATCAAGGTTTTTCGCGAGCTGGGGACGGCGCAGCGTGAGGATGAGATTGATCAGCTGGTCGTAGCGCTGGGTGCCGAGACCGAACATGCGTGCGTCGATCGCATTGCGGTATTCGACCGGTCGATCGACGATGGCGTCGGTACCGATCTGCTCGGCCAACTGCTTGCGGGTCAGCGGCCGATCGTCGGGGCCGATGAGTGAAAAGTCGACGCCCGCACGGCCGTCGGCGACAAAGTACCAGCGGGTCACCTTGTCCGAGGACCGGGTGGCGCGCATACCGATGCCGATGGTGACGACCTCGGGGTCGTCCCATTTACCGCGCGCGAACTCCATCCAGACATACGAATACGCGGAGTCCTGCTTGCGGTACAACAGGTTCGACTTCATGGTGCGCTCTTCACCCGCGAACGGATTGAGCCTGCGCGGTTCGATCCTGCCGTCGAGCACGAACGGGAACAGCACTTCGAGCGCCTTGGTCTTACCGGAACCGTTGGGTCCGCGCAGTACCAGCCTCCCGTCGGCGAAGCAGTACTCCTGGTCGCGGTAGTCCCACAGGTTGATGATGCCGGCGCGGGTCGGGACGAACCGCACTCCGCCATGGATGAGCGACATGGTTTAAATCCCTTCCGTACCAACGCTGTCGGCCCCGAGCGTGTCGGAGGCGGTGACGAACAACTCGGCGGCCCGCTTGGTGCGGACGGTGACGACCGCGCCGCGGTAGCGAGCCAGTGCGGGCAGAATGATCAAACCGTCCTCGACCACCTGGACCAGCCGCAGCCGCTCCAACAGGGCGGTAACCTCCCTGGCCAGTCCGGGAACGTCCGCCTGCCACTGCGCGGCGAAGGTGACACCATAACGGTCGGTCAGCGCCTGCACCGTCTCGCCGACCCAGCTCGCTTCGACGAACGGGTACGTCGCGCGCACATACGCCATCGCCTCCGCATCAGGATCCGAAACCTCTTCCGCCACTTCGGGGTCGGTGGACGGGAGATCGGCGAGCGGCACGAATACGGTGGACTCGGGGATGGCGCCGTCGAGCTGCTCGGCAAGGGCGACGGCGGGATCGGGTGCGCCGGGACGTACCGGTACCGGATTGTCGATATCGAGGACGCGGTCGGCGATTTCACCGGCAAGCAGCAGCGCCACCTGCGCCAATGTGCCGGTGCCCGGAAAACGGACATCGGAGAGACGCCCGGAGACATCGATCAACGCGACGCCCTCCGCGCGGCGCTCGGCCCGCAAGCCGGTGAACTGTTCGACATCGGCGACGACCCGATCCTGCAACAACAGCGGTCGTTCGTCGTAGGCCAGATCCTCGGCGTACACCACCGGACGCTCCACGAGACTGCGCCGCACCCGCCGCGCCGCATCGGCGGCCTGCGCATTCGCGGCCGGACCGTGCGCGAGCGCGTCCTCGGTCAGCAGCCCACGGACACTGTGCAGATGCTGCAGCGCGCGCGGCGGTCGGAACAGCGCGAAAACCACCGGCCGGTCGATGTCGTAGAGCGCCTCACCCGCCTCCGGATCGGCGGCCCAGCCACCCGCATCGCCGTCGGCCAGGGTGAGCGCACCCCGATGTGCGAGCCAGCCGACGGCATCGACGAAGGCATCGCGGTCGGCGGCGCGGTCGGGTGAAAGTTCGAGGCCGTCGACCCGTCCGGTATAGGCGGCGACCTGATCGGCCAACTCCGACAATGTGATCTGATCCCCGGCGCGGCCGAGCGCTGCCAGCGCCAAGGCCAGATAGGCGTAGCGGCGGCGGTCGAAGACGCGCTCGGTGACGGAGCGGGCCGGTTTGCCCGAATCGAGTCGATCGATGACCGGGAAGACCCGGGCTGTCGTTTCGGTGACCTCGAGTCGGTAGCCGAACAATTCGGCCAGATCCTCGCGGAGTTCGGTGGCCCAGCGCCGGATCAGCGGCAGCGCGATCCGGTCCGGAAAGGTCCGGGTGACCAGGTGATTGGCGAGGATGACGCGGGCGGCGCGCTGATAGTTGTCGAGTGCGAGCGAATCGATGCGGCGGGCGTTGATCATGCGCGCCGCCCGCGGGTCGACTGCTTCACCTCTAGGCGGCGGTTGTTCAAATGCAGTAGCCCGCGTGCGGTGCGGATCACCGTCGAACCCGGATGTTCGGAGACGGTGAGGGTGACACCGCTATCCGAGCCGGTGGTGCCGTCGACGCGGCCGCTCACCGGAACCCAGGCGGTGGACGCGGCATCGAGCAGGCGCAGCAGCACCTCGGTCTCCCGTTCGTCGAGGACGCGCTCGTGTACCGAGGCGGCGGCCAGGGATTTGGCGGCCTCGGCGCGGGCGCGCTGCGCGTCGAGCTGCGCCTCGCGGAGTCGGCGAATTCCCGCGTCATTGCGTTGAATTCGGGCGGGGGCACCGGCCTGCGGCGGCCTGCCCGTTTCGGCGAGGGTGCGCGAGATCTCCAATGGTGGTGCCTCCCACCAGGAGCGGATCGCCGGAATCAGGTCCGCATCCGGATGTTCCAGGGAAATATGACGCGGCCTACCGAGACCGAAGACGGCATCGAAGAGCGCGTGTGCGCTGTCAGCGGTCGGTGCGGCGGTGAACCAGCCAGCGAGGTGCCTCAGCGCCGATTCGCGACTCACCCCGCCCTTACGTGAATCGGTGACCCGCCGCAGCAGCGACAGCACCGCGGCAATGGCGCTCATGGTCGCCTCCCGCAGCCGATCCGCCTCGGTGGAGGACGATTCGCCGGGAATATCGGAGGCCGTCGCGACGAACCAGGTCCGCAGCCCCTGCCAGCGCGCCCGCCAATCCGCTTGCCGCTCGGCCGGACTCAGCAGCACCCGTTCGTCACAGCGCGCCGCCCGCTCGATGAGTTCCTCGACGCCGGTCTGCTCGATCTCACCGATCGCCGCGGCCAAGCGCGGCGCGAAACGAGCCAGATCCATGCTGAATTCGCGCATATGCGCGAGCAGTGCGTCCTTGTGCGCCAGGAACGACTCCGGGGTGATCTCGGTGGTGCGCACCATATCGCCGAGCGAGAGGTAGAAATGCGCGGCCCGTGCCGCCATATCCGAGAGTGCGGCATCCAGGCGGCGCAGCGTCCGGTACACCCGCTCCGCATCACCGGCCTTATTCGCCTCGGCGAGGGTATTGAGATCCGCGAGCAGTTCGGGCAGCACCAGTCGCGACAGCGCGGCTTCGTCCAGCCGTGCCTCGAGTACACCCGCGACCGCCCGATATGCCTTGAATCCGGCCTGTGTGAGCTGATAGACGTAGTGCCGATTCCGATATTCCGCGAGCGTCGCGGCGCGCGTGCCGTCATAGCTGCGCTCGACCACACCCCACTGATGCAGCTGGTCCAACAGCGGCCCGATCTCCGCGCCGGTCAGCTGCGGGGCATCGGGCGCACTGCGTTCGATCCAGGTCGCGACATCGTCGGCGTGCAGCAACACCACATAGGCCGCGCGCGCATTGTCGAACGCCCGCAGCACCCACAGATACTCCACCCGCTTCTCGGCCGTGGCGAAGGAGAACAGCCGCAACCGCTCATCCCATAGCGCGGGCGCGGCATACGGCAGGCCGTCAACGGAGTCGGTCACCGGGAACAGGGTAGTAGCGGGTCGGTCGCGGGTGTCGAGACCGACCCCCATTCGGCGTGGCCGCGTCCGGTTTGCACCTGTTCGCCACCTGGTGACTCACAGGTCGAATCGGGCCCGCAGCCCGATCTTCACCTGCTCGAGCACTTCCGAGGTGAGGTCACCGACTTGCTCGGTGAGACTGTTTTTCGGCACGATGGCGATGTCGTACAGCGCGATCACCTGCGAACTCTCCGGCATTGCGACGGTGAGCAATTGATGGCGCGACGGAACTTCGCGAGCCTCGCGCACCGGCGCGGCGACCAACATCGGCCGCTGCCGAATGACCACATCGGAATCCACGATCACCACCGTCGCGCGGCGCCCGGAGATCCGGCTCACGAGATTCCAAATCTGGCCTTGGTGCGTGGGTTCAGCTGGCACGGCCGAACAATACTTGTTCGGCGGTCTGCTCGGCGTCCTTCACCCATTCGGTCCCGGTGCTGTCCGGCAATGCCCTGAGTTCATCCTCGAGCAACTGCCTGCGCACGGCCTTGGCGATGTAGTCGCTCAACTTATCGGCGGATGCCGCACGGAGACGGGCCGCGAGATCGTCGTCCATCGAGATATTCAGGCGCACCGTCATACAGCAGACTTTACAGCGGATACCGCACATAGTGGTACAGAGATGGGCGTTACCTGCGGAATCAGGTCGGCGGCAGCAGGCGCCGGAGGAAGGTCTTCCCCTGTTCCAGCAGAGCGTCGATGCGGGTCGACCCGAGCGGGTCCGGTTCGACGATGTCGACCACGCGACCCAGGTTGGTCAG
Source organism: Nocardia pseudovaccinii (assembly GCF_050942345.1). NCBI lineage: Bacteria > Bacillati > Actinomycetota > Actinomycetes > Mycobacteriales > Nocardiaceae > Nocardia > Nocardia pseudovaccinii. Next base: position 5,585,562 of record NZ_CP192074.1, on the reverse strand, counting down.
GGCGAATTCCATATCGCGGAGGGCGCGGGGGCTGGCCGGGTCGGTGTCGAGGACGTCCTGGGCGATCGCGACGGCCTCGCGATAGACCGCTACGGCGGTGTCATAGTCGTGTTCGCGTTCGGCGGCATCCCCGATCGCCCAGAGGATCAGCCCGACATCGCGGTGCAGTTGCAGATTCTCCGGGTCGGCGGTGGCCAAGCGGCGGGCGATGGTGAGTGCCTCGGTGTTGTGGCGGAAGGCGAGAGTGAAGGCGCCGGTCGCGGCGGCGACCATGGCGAGTTGGTGGTGCGAAATGCTCAGGTCGCGCTGCATTTCGGTATTGGTGGGGTCGGCCGCCGCGAGTTGTTTTGCGAGGGTGAGGGATTGGGTGTAGTGGTGATCAGCGGCCAGATAGTCGCCGGTGCGGACGGCCAAGTCGCCGAGTTTGTCATGGGAGATGCTGAGGTCGCGCTGATTTCGGGCATTGCCCGGGTCGGCGTCGGCGAAGCCGCGGTGGATGGCCAAGGCTTGGGTGTAGTGGGTCGAGGCTGTGGTGAGTTCGCCGAGGCGCAGTGCCACGTCGCCGGATCGGTTGAGTGCGATGGCGAGATCTCGTCGGTATTCGGCATTGCCGGGATCCTTCTCGGCGAGCTCGCGGTGGATGGCGAGGGATTCGGTGAAGAAGGTGAACGCATCCTCCGGAGTTTCGTAGAGCAATGAGGTGTCACCGATCTGCTGCATGGCAATGGCGACATCGCGGGTGATCTCGGTATCGCCCGGATCGGCCAGCGAAAGTTCGGCACTGATGCGCAGCTTTTCGAAGTAATGCCTGCTCGCGGTCTCGCCGTGCCCCGCGCGCATGGCGAGATCACCGAGTTTGCCGTGCGCTATGGCCAGGCCACGCCGGGATTCGGCGGCGTCGGGGCCGGATTCGATGAGACCGCCGTGCAGCGTGAGCGATTCGGTGTAGAGGTAATGTGCGCCGTCGAGATCGGCGGTCAGCACTGCCAGGTCGCCGAGTCGGGTGCAGGCATTGGCGAGGTCGCGGCCAAGGTCCACGCGGGTGGGGTCGTTATCGGCGAGCGAGCGTCGGATGGCCAGTGCCTCGGTGTGGTGGGCGAGGGCGGCCGTGAGATCGCCGGTGCGCACGGCGATATCGCCGAGGCTCTCCAGTGCGCGGCTGAGCACCTGTTGCATATCGACGTTGTGCGGGTCGGTATTCGTGAGATGCCGTGCGGTGCGCAGGGATCGGCTGTAGTGCTCGCGCGCCGTGCCGAGATTTCCGGCCAGCATCGCGAGTTCACCGAGGGTGTCCAGGCCGATGACCAGCGCGCGTCGGGCATCGGCACTGCCCGAGGCCGATTGCACCCTGGCGCGCAGCACCTCGACCAGCGCATACTGGCGATCGGTTGCGGCACCGAGGTTCCCGGTCCGGCGCAGTGCGCGCACCTCGCGCTCGCCGAGCTCGAGATAGCCGGGGGTTTCGGTCGGCAGCGTGGGCATGATCTCGCCGAGCAGGGCGGCGACCTGCAATTGGTCCAACTCGCGGCAGAACGGGATGGCGAGATCGGTGAGTTCCGCGAACCGACCCGCGGCGAGGAGATGTCCGCAAGCCTCGCTGTAGTCGTCGAAGTCCCGGAAGCCAGCGGAGATTCGGGCCATCCGCATTCCGTGGGCTCGGTTGTGACGGCGAATACGATCAGTGCCCTGGTGGGCGTCGAGGGCTTGGGCGACCCACGGGTGCACGAGATATCGGTCGTCGTCGGTGGTCAACAGCGTCAGCCTGAGCAATGTATCGATGGCCGCCATCACTTCGCGGCGCTGGTCTCGGGTCGCGTCGGCACCGAAGCGGGCATGGGAGATATCCAGGTCGCGCAGCGGCGTCCGCGAGAGCGAAATCTGTAGCAGCAGTTCGCGTTCGGCGGCATCGAGCAGGTCGAGCAGCGCGTCTACGAGGATATCGCGGGTGCCGAGCACCACCGCGGTATCGAGGCTTTCGGACAGTGTCCGGTCCCGGCCGAGATCGACGGCGTGTTCGTCGGCCAATCGGTGTAGCCGTTCACCGACCGGCCGCAATGTGCCGTCGCCACCGCGCAATAGCGCGTCGACGAATTCGATGAGCCGCGGGTGTCCACCGATCGTCCGCGCGACCAGCCGCTGCTCGTCCACGCGTAAACCGCTGATCTGGGGCAGCCGCAGGAACATTCGCTTCAACTCCGCCGGGCTCAGCGGAGTCAGGGCGACGTCGGTGAGACCGCCGGGAACCGGATAGCGACAGGTGACCAGCAATCGGCCTGTTCCGGCGACCCGGCACAACTGCGAAAACTGTTCGGCGAAACCAGGATCGAGGAATTCGGCACCGCCCGGTCGGGTCAGATTCTGTTCGAAATCATCGAACAGCAACAGCACTCGGCTCCCCGCCAACAACCGATGGACATGCTTCAGCGCCTGCTCCCCGTTGTCGCGGGCGAGCGCATCGGACACCGTGCGCAATGCCGGGTCGTCCTCGATCGCCGTGCGGACCGCGTCGCATAATGCGGACGGATTCCATTGCCCCACATGTTCGGCGATATGCCAGCCGCGCTCGCGCATGCGCGCGGCCACGCGACCGGCCACCGCCGTCTTCCCGAGCCCGCCCATACCGGTGATCACCACACCCGGCCGCCCACGTGAGGAATCGAGTGTCCGGACGATATCGCGCACCGGCCCACGACGACCGATCAGATATCCGACCGGCAACTCACGCACCGTCGCACCGCTCGGCGCTTGCGTCCGGCGTCCGAGCGGGCGCGGCGGCGCCGTCGGATGCCAGAGCGGCCGGTCCGTGACGCCGGTGAGCAGCGTCGGCACGAACCACTCGGGCGGAACCGATGCGCCATCGGCGAGGCGCTCCTGCTCCAGGGCCTGGCGCGCCTGCCCTAATGCGAAGGCGACCGACCCGGCCGGATGTGCGGACAGCATGGCGTAGAACGATTTCGCCAACAGCGTGGCATACCGGTCCGACACCCGGGTCTGCATGACCAGCACCCGTTCGACACCCCCGCTGATCAGCGTGCGCGCCAACCCGGCAGGCCCACCGTCGACACCGCCACAACTCGACAACACCACCAGCGGCAGCGCCCGCTCCGAAGCACGCAGCGCGGCAATGAGATCCGCGGCCTCGACCACATCCGGATCGCCGTCCTCATCCTCCAATTCCAGAATCGTCGCCGACCCGTGCGCACTCAGATGCAGCACGTGGAACTCCTCGGCCCGCAGTGCCGCGGTGATCTGTTGCAGCGAAGCGACTTCCAGAATGCGCACGCCACCGCCGCCAGCGGTCGGCACCTGTGCGACCGCGTCGAGGATCGCCTGCATCTCGGCTTCCACATCCAATGCCATATTGGCCGTCCGGGTCTCGGTCGGCGCGGCGACCGCGGCGAGGACTTTCAACGGCCCCGGTGCCGGCACAGAGCTGGGCTGCCCGTTACCCGGATGCCTGCGGGAGATGGCTACGGTCGGCCGGATGGCCAGGGGCATATCGTCGGCGAGTACCAGCATCTCATAGGGGAGCAGCATCGTCTCGTCGTCGACATCGAAGACGATCTCGGTATCGGAGCCGTCGACGAGTCGCGTCAGCTGCCGGGTCGTGTGTGGCTCGAACAGTGCGTCACGCAGCGCGGTACCGATCTGAAGGACCGTTCGACGCACCGTTTCCGGTTGACCGCCCACCGCATCCCACGCGCACGCGACCAGATCAGGCAGTGGCGCTACCCGTTCACCGATGGGCGCACCCGCCTCGACGACTGTGGTGCGTAGCGATTCGTTCGCATCGCGACGCACAATGACGCGAACCCTATTCATCGCCCACCCCTTACCGCTGGCGATGAGTCAAACGTACGCCGAAATGATCACTCGCAGGACAAGGTCCGCAACTGATCCAGATACACCCGGGTGCGCGGATCGCCCGGATAGCGCTCGATGATTTCGCGCGCGGCCTCACCCGCGATCCACATCAGCGATGGCAGTGACCGGCGCTTGCCCGCGAAGGCCCGCATGCCCTCGTCCAGCGCGAGCTCCAGATCGCGGTTGCGGACCGCGACCACCGCGAGGGTCAGATGTGCCTCGGACACCCGCATCGGATTGCGTATCGTGCCGTCGGCGCGGGTCGAGTGGCGGATGACCTCGCGCGCATAGGATTCCGCGAGCGGATCCTCACCCGCGACCCGGCAGCAGTCCATGGCGTAGAAGTCGAACTTCTGCGGATCGACCACGAAATGGTTGTCCAGATTGGTCGGATGGTCGAGTCGCTCGAGAATAGCTCGGCCCCGGTTCAGTGATGCCTCCACCTCGCGCCGATCACCCAGACGGGCCCAGGCCTTCGCGCGTTGTGCGCATAACTGGACACCGGCGCCGAGTTTGCCGCTGGTTGTCAAGGCCGGGTCGACCGCCTCGATCGCACCCCGATAGTTGCCCTGGGTCAGCGCGAACCAGGCCGCCATTTCCGCACTCCAGCCGGTGATCTCGGCATGCTCGGCTTCCTGGCCGAGCGAATAGGCCGCACGGCGAGTGGCTTCCGCGGTGGTGCGCCGACCGAGGTCGTAGTCCACGCAACCCACAAGCAGAGCAACCCAACCGGCCAGTACGAGAATTTCGCGATGCTGTGCCAGGGTCAGTCGGCCGTCCAGCAGCGAGGTGATGCGGCGCAACCAGGATGTGCCCTCGGTATGCAGATCGTGCGGATCGGCGAATGGATATTCGCAGCACAGCCGCTCCGCGGTGATGCGGATGGCATCGAGTGTGGCCGTGGAGACGTCCGACATCCGTAGCCTGCCAATGAATTCGAGGGTGTCCATCCCGGTTGCCGAGAGCAGCTCATCATCGCGATTGGGACGATTTTTCGGGAAGAACGCGGCCGTCACCGTATCGAACGCGGCCGCGATGATAGGGGCATAGAAGTCGTCCGGACGCGATTCGCCCGACTCCCAGCGTCGCCAATTACGCAGCAGGGTACTGTCCGTCGGCAGGTTGTGCGAAGACTTCGCGCGCATCACACGGACGGCGTCGGCTTGTGACCACCCCCGCGCGTCACGTTCGGAGCGCATTCGGACAGCCCAGACGGGTCGATCGTCTCCAGCGGCCACATCTGTAGTATCGCACCAGTTAACGCTCAGTGGCCCGGATAGGGCATACAGATGTCACTGGGTTGACACCTGCAGTCGCAGTTTTGCGTCCTACATGATGGATATGGGCGCGGAAGATTTGCCACGCTTCAAATGTAAGGACATCTGCTCTTGCAAGTGCGCAATGCCCCTCGGCGACGGGGGTGATCCACATAAGAGAACAGCGAGATCCCCAATCCAACGGAGGTTCGGGTGGAAGCGTTGATCTATGGATACTTGCGTGACGATCTGGCCGATGGCCACAGTGCGGAGCTCGAGGATGCGATGAGCAGCCTCGCTCGCGAGGAAGGGCTCTGCTTCGCCGCGACATTCCATGAATCCACTTCCGGTGACGGCACGGCATTCGCCGAGTTGACCCAGGAGCTGAAGCGGGCGGACGCGCATCATGTGGTGGTGCCGTCACTCGATCACTTTGCCGGCCAGACGATTCCGCGAGACATTCTGCTCGCGAAGCTGGCCCAGGATGCGGCGGCGCAGGTGTGGACCATCGAGAGCTGCGCGCTTCGAGACGAGGCTCTTGGCGAAGAAGCTGTGCACCAGGACTGACCTGCGTCGCAGGTTCGCCACCAGCCAGGTCGCGACCGCACCGGCCGCGAGGGATGCGAGCAGCGCCGCGACATGGTGTTGCCCGAATGGCGGATAGACCTGCCAGTGCAGCAGATAGACGAACAACGAGCTGTCGGCCAGCAGCGCCGCGACACCCGCCACCAGGGCGGGCACGCGGACCGCGGGCAGCCAGATCAACAACAGCAGCCCGGACATCACCAGCCGCTCCCGATCGGCAATGCCGAAGTAGCCGTGCACCGAGATCAGCAGTACGGCGCTCACGAGCAGCCGCTGCCAGATCGCCGTAGCCTTCGCGGCCGCCCAGCCGAGAGCGAAGAACCAGCAGGCCAGGGGCGAGAACGGCACATCCTTGGGCGGGTAGAGCCCGAACGACCAGAGCCGGAACACCATGGTGAGGCCGACCAGCCCCATGGCGAAGCAGAACGGTTCGCGCCGCTGCACGGCATCGATGAAAGGCACCCGCACCAACAGCGCGGACACGACCATGAACAGCACGAGCACCTCGATGAACCACAGGTGCCCCGCGGTGTCACTGTCGCGCGGTCCGAGAATCTTGTTGAGCAGCAACACGTTCTGCCAGCTGTAATAGTCGGTGAACAGCAGTGTGAGCGCCACCCAGGCGGTGGTCGGAATCGCGATGAGCGCCACTGTGTGCAGCGCGTGCCGCAGCCGTTCGGCGCGCGGGGACATGGTGACCGCGAAGCGGGCGAAGTTGAATCCGGCGACACCGAGCAAGATATGTGCCGCGCCCCAGTGCACGAATATGCCGATATGTGCGCTGGCGATCAGCACGATTCCGGCGGCGCGCAACAAGGTCGGGGTGTCCACCGTGCGACCGAATGTCCGGTGGCCGTCCGGAACTCGCTCGAGTTCGGCGACGGTCAGGTCCGGCCAGTTCGCGGGCAGTCGCCCGAGTGCGCGCTCGAGGCGGGTCGAGGTGGTGATGTAGGTCAGCGAATTGCCGCCGAGATCGACGAAGGTGCTGTCGGGCCGGACCCGGGCCGGATCGATGCCGAGGGCGATGGCGTAGAGCGCGCGGATATCGCGCGGCGGCAGTTCGGGTTCGGGTGCGGAGAGTCGGCGGATCGCCGGATAGTCGGGCTTGCCATTGGGCAGGCGCGGTATTTCCTCGACCGCGCAGGCGCGGATCGCAGCGGCCGGTAGACCGGACAGTTCGGCGGCGGTCGCGGCAAGCGAGTGCGCGGGAGATTCGGCGGCGACGACCAACCGGTCGTCATCATCGGTGCAGCACGCGGTGAAACCGGCTGCGGCCAAACCGGATTCGAGCCGTTGCAGATCGATGCGCAGGCCGAAGATCTTGGCGAACCGGCTGCGCCTGCCGACCACCTGGTACAGGCCCTCGGGTGTGCACCGGGCCAGATCGCCGGTGCGCAGCGATTCGACCGCGCGGCCGAGGGCGAGATCGCGTGGGCCGTCGGCATAACCGAGCATCACGTTGGGCCCGTGATAGACCAGCTCCTTGTCATCGGTATCCGGCACCGGCTCCAGGGTGAATCGGCCGCCGGGAATCGGCTTGCCGATGCAGTTCGGATGTTCGGCGGCCAGTTCCGGTGGCAGATAGGCCATTCGCGCGGTCGCCTCGGTCTGGCCGTACATGACGACGAAGTCCCAGCCCGCCCGCTTGCCGAGCCGGGAGTAGTCGCGGACCCGCTCGGGTGCCAGGCGGCCGCCCGCCTGGGTGAGGTAGCGCAGGCTCGGCAGTGTCATCTCGGCGAAGCCGACGCGTTCGAGCAGATCGATCGTGTACGGCACCGCCGCGAAAGATGTTGCGCCGTAGCGACGGAACTGGACCCAGAATTCGTCGTCGAGGACCGATCGGTCGGTGAGCAGCAGGCTCGCGCCGCGCAGCAGATGGCTGTGTACCACCGACAGTCCGTAGCAATAGAACATCGGCAGGGTCGTCGCGGCGCGATCATCGGCATCGATGGCCAGATATTCGGCAATGGCTTCCGCATTCGACACCAGGTTGGCCGCGGACAATCGCACCAGCTTCGGTGAACCCGTCGAGCCGGAAGTGCTCAGCAGCAGCGCCAACTCCGGATGCAGGCGATGTGCGGAGCGGGCCCGCCGGATATCGGGCGGGCCCGCATCGATCACGACATCGGGATCGTAGGTATCCAGCAATTCGCTGGTGACCTCCGCGGTGAGCAGCACGACACAGCCCGCGCTCAGCGCGCCGAGATACGCGACGAGCGAGTCGATATCGTTGCGTGCTGCGAGCGCAACGAGGCGCCGGGTCGCTCCGAGCTGCCGCGCGTACTCCTCGACACGTGCCGCCAGCTGCGCATAGGTGATCCGCTCCAAACCATCCGGCACCGATTCCGCTGCTGTGACGGCCGCCGAGGGAGATCGAGAGCAGAGGACGGCGATCCGGTCGTCGAAACTGCGAAGGTGCGCGACGATCCGGTGAATAGTCACCCGGGAAGTCTAGATGGCAAGCCTTTCCATACCTACGCGTGGCCCCATGGCGAACTTTCGGTGAATTATCCGAACCCGGACCGCAACGGCGTGAACCGATTACAGCCCGAAGCTGCCCGGACCCCGCCTGCGCAGGTACTTTTCGAATTCGGCCGCGATCGCGTCGCCATCTATTTTGGCCATCGCGTCGTTGAGATCGACGGCCGCGTCGCCGCGTTCCTCGAGCGAGCGCACGTACTCGCTGATCTCGTCGTCGCCGACGGTCATCTCGTTGACGGCGGTCTCCCAGTCCTCGGCCTGTTTGGGCAGCTCGCCGAGCGGCACCTCGATATCGAGCACATCCTCGACGCGGTGCAGCAGCGCGATGGTCGCCTTCGGATTGGGCGGCTGCGAGACGTAATGGGGCACGGCCGCCCAGAACGAGACGGCGGGCACGCCCGCCTTCACGCACTGATCCTGCAGCACGCCGGTGATACCGGTCGGTCCCTCGTAGCGGGTCTGCTCCAGGCTGAACCGCTCGGCGGCTTCCTTGCTATAGGCCGATCCGGTGACCGGTACCGGGCGAGTGTGCGGGGTGTCGGCGAGCAGTGCGCCGAGTATGACGACGGTCTGCACGCCGAGTTGTTCGATGAACTCGAGCAGATCCGCGCAGAAGCTGCGCCAGCGCATATTGGGTTCGATACCGCGCAGCAGAACCACATCGCGATCGCTGCCGGGCGGCGAGCAGACCGAGAGCATGGTGGAGGGCCACTGGATTTCCCTGGTCACACCGTCGACCTGACGTACCGTCGGCCGATTGACCTGGTAGTCGTAATAGTCCTCGGAGTCGAGTTCGGCCAGCGGCTCGGCATCCCAGATCAGTTCCAGATGCTCGACGGCACCACTTGCCGCATCACCCGCATCGTTCCAGCCTTCGAAGGCGGCGACCAGCACAGGTTCCCGCAATGTCGGCAGTTCCGGCTCGGGTGACACCGGAGATTCACTGGAGTTCACCCCGGTCAGCCTACGGCGTGTGAGCACGCGGTGTTGAATTTGCACAGTCGGCGCGGCACCGTCGGTTCATCTGTCTGGGCAGGTGTGGCGCCCGACACCGGTACGGTGGTTCGGCATGTCGTAGCGGCCCACTACGCTTGATCACATGTCTGAGTCCAGCCCAGTCGCCTTCGATACCACCCTTCTCGACACGCTCCGGCGGCGTGTCGTGATCGGCGACGGTGCGATGGGCACGATGTTGCAGGCGGCCGAACTGACCCTGGACGACTTCCGTGGTCTGGAGGGCTGCAACGAAATCCTCAACGACACCCGCCCCGATGTCCTGCGCAATATCCATCGCGCGTACTTCGAGGCCGGTGCGGACGCGGTCGAGACCAATACCTTCGGCTGTAATCTGCCGAACCTCGCCGACTACGACATCGCCGACCGGATTCGCGATCTGTCCGAGCGCGGCACCCGCCTGGCCCGTGAGGTCGCCGACGAGATGGGCCCGAGCGCGGATGGCACCCCGCGGTACGTGCTGGGTTCGATGGGACCGGGCACCAAGCTGCCGACACTGGGTCATGCCCCCTTTACCGCGCTGCGCAACGCTTACACCGAGGCGGCGCTCGGCATGCTCGAGGCCGGCGCGGACGCCATCCTGATCGAGACCTGCCAGGACCTTTTGCAGGTCAAAGCCGCGGTGACCGGAAGTCAGCGCGCGATGGTCCAGCTGGGGCGGCGCATTCCGATCATCACCCACGTCACGGTGGAGACCACCGGCACCATGCTGGTCGGCAGTGAGATCGGCGCGGCGCTCACCGCGCTGGAGCCGCTCGGTATCGACATGATCGGCTTGAACTGCGCCACCGGCCCGGCCGAGATGAGCGAGCACCTGCGCCATCTGTCCCGGCACGCGACGGTTCCGGTGTCGGTCATGCCGAATGCCGGTCTGCCGGTGCTCGGCGCGAACGGCGCGGAGTACCCGCTGACCCCCGAAGAGCTGGCAATCGCGTTGCGCGGCTTCGTATCCGAATTCGGGCTCGCCCTGGTCGGCGGCTGCTGCGGTACGACTCCGGAACATATTCGTCAGGTCACCGCGGCGGTGCGCGAGGTGGAACCGACGCTGCCGCCGCTGGAGGCGCGCCGTGAACCGGTGCACGAGCCGAGCGTATCGAGCATGTACACCGCGGTGCCGTTCGAACAGGATGCCTCCGTCCTGATGATCGGCGAGCGCACGAATGCCAACGGCTCCAAGGCATTCCGCGAGGCCATGCTGGCCGAGGACTGGCAGAAATGCCTCGATATCGCCAAGGATCAGACCCGCGACGGCGCGCATATGCTCGACCTGTGCGTCGACTACGTCGGACGCGACGGCACCACGGATATGTCGGCGCTGGCGTCGCGACTGGCGACCGCGTCGACCCTGCCGATCATGCTCGACTCCACCGAAACCCCGGTCCTGCAGGCCGGTTTGGAACATCTCGGTGGTCGCTGTGCCGTCAACTCGGTGAACTACGAGGACGGTGACGGTCCCGAATCCCGGTTCCAGCAGACGATGAAGCTGGTCGCCGAACACGGCGCCGCGGTGGTCGCGCTGACCATCGACGAGGAGGGTCAGGCCCGCACCGCCGAGAAGAAGGTGGAGATCGCCGAGCGGCTCATTGCCGATATCACCGGCAACTGGGGTCTGCGCGAAAGCGACATCATCATCGACACGCTGACCTTCACCCTGGGCACCGGCCAGGAGGAGTCGCGGCGCGACGGTGTCGAAACCATCGAGGCCATCCGGCTGCTCAAGCAGAAGCATCCCGAGGTGCAGACCACCCTCGGTCTGTCGAATATCTCCTTCGGCCTCAATCCGGCCGCGCGCCAGGTGCTGAATTCGGTCTTCATGCACGAATGCGTCCAGGCCGGACTGGATTCCGCGATTGTGCACGCCTCCAAGATCCTGCCGATCGCCCGCATTCCGGAGGAACAGCGCGAGACCGCACTGGACCTGGTCTACGACCGCCGTCGTGACGGTTACGATCCGCTGCAGAAGCTCATGTTGCTGTTCGAGGGTGTGTCGGCCTCGTCGTCGCGGGCCTCGCGCGCGGAGGAGCTGGCGGCGCTGCCGCTGTTCGAGCGGCTCGAACGCCGGATCGTCGACGGCGAGAAGGCCGGGATGGAGGCCGATCTCGATGCCGCCATGACCGAGGTGCCGCCGCTGCAGATCATCAATGAAACGCTGCTGTCGGGCATGAAGACGGTTGGTGAGCTGTTCGGCTCCGGCCAGATGCAGCTGCCGTTCGTGCTGCAATCGGCCGAGGTGATGAAGGCAGCGGTCGCCTACCTCGAGCCGCATATGGAAGCCACCGACGACAGCGGTAAGGGTCGCATCGTGCTGGCCACGGTCAAGGGCGATGTGCACGATATCGGCAAGAATCTCGTCGACATCATCCTGTCCAATAACGGCTACGAGGTCGTCAACCTCGGCATCAAGCAGCCGATCGCGACCATTCTCGACGCCGCCGTCGACAAGAAGGCCGATGTGATCGGCATGTCCGGTCTGCTGGTGAAGTCGACCGTGGTGATGAAGGAGAATCTGCAGGAGCTCAACACCAAGGGCGTCGCCGACCAGTTCCCCGTGCTGCTCGGCGGTGCGGCGCTGACCCGCGCCTACGTCGAGAACGATCTCACCGAGGTCTACCACGGCGATGTGCACTACGCCCGCGACGCCTTCGAAGGCCTGCGGCTGATGGACGACATCATGACCCGCAAGCGCGGCGGTGGCATCGATCCGGACAGCCCGGCGGCGATCGCGGAACGCGAGAAGGCGGCCGAGCGCAAGGCGCGGCACGAGCGTTCCAAACGGATCGCCGAACAGCGCAAGGCGGCCGAGGTGCCGATCGAGGTGCCCGCGCGCTCCGATGTGGCCGCGGATCTGCCGGTCGCGGTGCCGCCGTTCTGGGGCACCCGCGTGGTGAAAGGCGTTTCGCTGCACGAGTATTCGGGACTGCTCGATGAGCGCGCGCTATTCCTCGGTCAGTGGGGTCTGCGCGGTCAGCGCGGCGGTGAGGGCCCGAGCTACGAGGAGTTGGTGGAGACCGAGGGTCGGCCGCGCCTGCGGTACTGGCTGGACCGGCTGTCCACCGAAGGCGTACTGCAACATGCGGCCCTGGTCTACGGGTACTTCCCCGCGGTCTCCGAGGGCGATGACGTCATCGTGCTGGCCGAGCCGAATCCCGATGCGCCGCAACGCTACCGGTTCACCTTCCCGCGCCAGCAGCGCGACCGGTTCCTGTGCATAGCCGACTTCATCCGCTCGCGCGAACGCGCCCGCGAAACCGGTCAGGTCGATGTGCTGCCGTTCCAATTGGTCACCATGGGGCAGCCGATCGCCGACTTCGCCAACGAACTGTTCGCGGCGGACAACTACCGCGACTACCTCGAGGTGCACGGCATCGGCGTCCAGCTCACCGAGGCGCTCGCCGAATACTGGCACCGCCGGGTCCGCGAAGAGCTGGTGCTGGAAGGGCATTCGATCGCCGACTCCGACCCCTCGGATGTGCAGGAGTACTTCAAACTCGGCTACCGCGGCGCCCGCTACTCCTTCGGTTACGGCGCCTGCCCAGAACTGGAGGACCGGGCGAAATTGGTCGACCTGCTCGCGGCCGACCGCATCGGCGTCGTCCTGTCGGAGGAGTTGCAGCTGCATCCGGAACAGTCGACCGATGCGTTCGTATTGCTGCATCCGGAGGCCAAGTACTTCAACGCGTAAGCGCCGACCAGTCTGTTTCCGGGCGGGATCGGTTATCCGATCGGTCCGGTCGTTGTGATTCTCGCCCCATCGGAATCGGTTCGATCGGTGCGTTTCCGGTGCGGTGACGGCCTTGATTACCTCGTGATATGTGGGATCGAATGCCGACGCGGACGACACGAGGGGTTGCGACGCGCGGGCGTATCCGATCGGCCACGCGCCTCTGACCTGGGGTATCGCCTCCTCGTTCGCGCGTCGGTGGATGGATGTCGGTCGGGTGTGACAAAGTCGGAACTGTTGCAACTGCATCCGGGGCAGTCGGCGGATGTGAACGTCCTGCGGCAATTCGGGTGCAAAGGACTTCAGCGCGTAGCATTTTCGAAGATTTCCGCTTACGCGCGGAGTGCGGAATTGGCTCGGCGGCAAGCAGGAGGGGCACAACACCATGACGGCGGACCGGTTGATCGCTGGACGGTATCGGCTGACGGATCCGATCGGCACCGGTGCCATGGGCGTGGTGTGGCGGGCCACCGACGTGCGGCTGCGCCGCACTGTCGCCGTGAAGCAGTTGCTGCTCGCGCCCGGTCTGTCCCGCTCCCAGGCCCTGGAGGCCAAGCTGCGGGCCATGCGGGAGGGCCGCATCGCCGCGCGACTACACCATCCCAACGCGATCACCGTCTTCGATGTCGCCGAGGAGGACGGCCAGCCGTGGCTGGTCATGGAGTACATGAACGCGCCGAGCCTGGCCGTGAAACTGGCGGGCAACCGGACCCTCGCACCGACGGAGGTGGCCCGCATCGGGGCCCAGGCCGCGGGCGCGCTGGCTGCCGCACACGATGCCGGGATCATGCACCGGGATGTGAAACCGGCGAATCTGCTCGTCGGTGACGACGGCACGGTGAAGATCACCGATTTCGGCATCTCCCGCGCCGTCGGCGACGTGACGGTCACCGCGACCGGATTCCTCGCGGGCACCCCCGCCTACCTCGCGCCGGAGGTGGCGCGCGGTGAGAATCCGGAACCGGCTTCGGATGTCTTCGCGCTCGGCTCCACGCTGTATGCGGCGGTCGAGGGCAGTCCGCCGTTCGGTGAGGGTGATAACGCCCTCGCGGTCCTGCACGCCGCGGCGCGGGCGCAGATTCCGCCGCCGCGGCACGCCGGGGAACTCGGGCCGGTGCTGATGCGGCTACTGGCCGCATCGATCGACGGTCGCCCGAATATGCGCGAAGCCAAGGAGGCGCTGGAAGCCGTCGCGGCGGGCCGGACTCCGGCACTGGTGACCACCCCGACGGTGACCAAGGTGCTGCCCGCGCCCGGCGCGGATGCGACCACCGTTCTGAACAAGTCGGGTGACACGGAAGACGCTACGCAGGTCGTCGCGCTCGGGGCACCGGCTGTCACCGTCCCGCCGCCGCCCGCACCGCCGAAGTCCGGCAGCACCCTGCCCGGCGGTGGTGGCGACGGTGAGCAGAGTCGTGGCCGGCTGATCGCGGTGGCCGCGGCTGCCGCGGTCGCGGTGCTGGTGCTGGTCGCGGTCATCGTGTCGTCACTGAACAACGACGACAAGGGCGGTACGGCGGGCGGCTCGACGACGCCGACTCCCGCGACCAGCAGTTCGGCGACCGGACCGGAGTCACCGATCGCGATCCAACCGGGTCAGCCCGAGCCACAGGCGCCGACGACCACGGCGGCGCCGACCACCCAGCCGAGCACCACGGTGACGCCGACCCCGTCGGCCAAGCCGTCGACTACCGCACCACCGACGACCGTCACCACCACCCCGTTCGGTCCGGCCACCCCGGATCGGATCTCGCAATTCGTCTACGGCTACTACGGAATGCTGCCGGGCAATGTGCAGGGCGGGTGGTCTGAGCTGACGCCGTCGTACCAGGCCCAGACCGGTGGCTTCGGCTCCTACTCACAGTTCTGGTCCACCATTCGTTCGGTGAGCGTGAGCGGCGTCACACCGAACGGTGAGAACCGGGCGGTCGTTTCGCTTACCTATAACCTGAAAAACGGCTCGACCTCGTCGGAGAACCGATGGATCCAGGTCGCGTCGGACAACGGGCGGCTGCTGATCGCCGCTTCGGGTGTATAGAAAAAGGAGACGAATCGGGTGACGGCGCAACTTGCCGGGGTCCTGTGGGATATGGACGGCACCCTGCTCGATTCGGAGAAGCTGTGGGATGTCGCCGTGCGCGAACTGGCACGGGCGCACGGCCACGAGATGACCGATGAACTGCGGCACGCATTGATCGGTGCGTCGGGACCGAACGCCTTGCGGCTCATTTTCGATGGTTTGGGTGTCGAGGCGACGCCCGAGGCGGTGCGGGCCGCCGGTGAATTCATCGAGCGGCGGGTGACCGAATTGATGGCGGGCCCGATCCCATGGCGGCCCGGCGCGAAGGATGCGCTCTCATTGGTCCGCACCGCGGGCCTCGCGACCGCGCTGGTCACCAATACCAAGCGGTCGCTTACGGAATTCGGATTGGATACGCTCGGCCGCGATTTCTTCGACGTCTCGGTCTGCGGTGACGAAGTCGCGCACGGCAAGCCCGAACCCGAGATCTATCTGCGCGCTGCCGAACTGCTCGGCGTGCACCCGCGAGACTGTGTGGCACTGGAGGATTCGCCGACCGGTGCCGCCGCGGCGGGTGCGGCGGGCTGTGCGGTCATCGTGATCCCGTGTGAGATACCGGTTTCGGCGACGCCGGGGCGGGTATTCCGTAATTCATTGGTGGGATTGACCCTGCAGGATCTCGAAGACGCGCTACGCGTCAGAGATTGAGCCGCGCACCCGAGCAGGGGCGCTTTCGGGACGGAACATGATCGCGAGTCCTGCCGTTTGTGAGCCGACACTCCCGACCTCGGCATAGTGAGAGTTACTGTGCCGCAACGGATGTGCGTGCAGTTGATAGGTGTGACCGTAGTCACCGGCAACTTTGTCGAATCCCGGGCGTGTCGCCGACTGCTCTACCAAAATGACGCCATGGCAGCGACGGATGTCCTGGACGAGATCGTCGATACGGCACGGTATCCGCTGGGGGATCCGACCGGCGCGGCGTGGGGAGAAGCAGTGGCGCGGGCGCGGGCGGAGCTTGCCGAAAGTGGCTGCACCGTACTGCGGGAGTTCATCCGTCCGGAGCTGATCGACACCTTGCGCGCACAGGGCGAGGCGATGGCCCCGGATGCGCACTACGAGGTCGAGCGCGTCAACGCCTACAACATTCCGCTGAACACCGAACTGCCACAAGGCCATCCGGGCCGAATCGTGCTGGAACGCGGCAACGCCTTCGTCCCGCGCGACCGCATTCCGGCCGAGGCTCTGATCCACCGGCTCTACACCAGCACCGTGTTCCAACGTTTCGTCGCGGACTGCTTCGGACTGGCCGAATTGCACGAATTCGCAGACCCTTTGGCCGGACTGTGCCTGAATGTGGTGGCGCCCGGAATGTCGCATCCCTGGCATTTCGACACCAATGAATTCACCGTCAGTATGTTGACCCAGCCCGCCGAGACCGGTGGAATCTTCGAGTACTGCCCCAATATTCGCTCACCCCACGCCGAGAACCTCGACGATGTGCGGGATGTGCTCACCGGATCCGGTGCGCAGCTGATCCGGCACCTCGATCTGCGGCCCGGGGATCTGCAACTGTTCCAGGGCCGTTTCTCGCTGCACCGGGTTTCACCGGTCGAGGGCGGCACCGCACGGCATTCGGCGATTTTCGCCTATACCGATCGGCCCGGTGTCATCGGCACCGTGGAACGTACCCGCCAATTGTTCGGGCGGGTGCTGCCCGATCACCTAGCCGCCGCGGCCGACGCCGTCCGTGGCGATCGGTTGCTCGACTGAGAGGGACGACATGCCAGTGCCGTTGCATACGACCGGAAAAGCTTCCTTCGACGATATCTACGACCGTCCCGATCCGCGCGATTACTACGCCCGGATGGCCGAATTGGATTACCGCATACCGGAACTGGCGAAGCCGCACTTCCAGCAGCAGATTCGGGAATACCGTGCCTCCGCGCGCGTGGACACCCCGACCGTGCTCGATATCGGTTGCTCCTACGGCGTCAACGCGGCCTTGCTGCGCTTCGACACCACCGTGAGCGAGCTCGCCGAACACTACGGCGGCGCCGAGGACGACGCCGACCAGGCCGCACTCATCGCCCGCGACCGGGCCCGCCTGGACTCCCGCGACCAGCTTCCCGGCGTCCGCTTCATCGGCATGGATGCCGCCCGGCCAGCGCTGGCCTATGCCCAGGAAGCCGGATTCCTGCACGACACGGTGCACGCGGATCTCGAGGCCACCGACCCGACCGAAGCGCAACGCCGTACGCTGGCGGCAGCGGATATCGTCATCTCGACCGGCTGCGTCGGATACGTCACCGAGAAGACGCTGGCGCGGGTGGCAACGGCGCACCCGCGTCGTCGGCCGTGGATGGCACACTTCGTACTACGCATGTTCAGTTTCGAACCGATCGCCGCGGAACTGGCCGCGCTCGGCTACCGCACCGAGCGAGCCCCCGGGGTGTTCGAACAACGCAAGTTCGCATCCGATAATGAACGCACCCAGGTGCTGAATGCCTTGGCCGCCAACGGAATCGACACCGCTGGCCAGGAAAGCGCAGGTTGGCTGCTCGCCAACCTGTACATCTCGCGACCGCTACCGAAACACGCCGACCCCGAGGACCCGCATTGACCGAACGCACCTTCGCCGCCGACGACCACCTGCCAAGGGTGCCCCTGCCGACGCTGGAGGAAAGCGGCGAGCGGTTGCTGCAGTGGTGTGCGCCACTGCTGACCGCCGACGAATTCGCCACCACCGAAGCCGCGGTAGCGGACCTGCTTCGCCCCGATGGTCCGGGCCGAAAGCTGCACGCGGCACTGGCCGAATACGACGCCACCCCCGGTGTCGGGAGCTGGCTGGATCTGTTCTGGCCGTCGCGCTACCTGGGCCGTCGCGATCGCATCGCATTGAATGCCAACTTCTTCTTCCTGTTCCGCGATGACACCGCACTGGCCGCCTCGACCGGCGCGTCGCAGGTGGAGCGGGCGGCCGGAATCATCATGGCCGCGGTCGATTACAAGCTGGCGCTCGATATCGAGGCGATCCCGCCGGTGACCCAGCGTGGACAGCAGCTGTCGATGTGGCAGAACAAGTACCTGTTCTCCGAGACCCGGATTCCGGGGGAGACACAGGATTCCGTGCGGGTGCCCTACAGCGACGAATGGCCCGGCCCCTCGGCTGCGAGGCATATCGTCGTGTTCTTCCACGGCAGCATGTTCCGGATGGAGGTGATCGGTCCGGACGGTGTGCCCTACTCGCTGGAGGATCTCGCCGACGGACTGCGCGCGGTGCTCAAGGCGGGGGCGCGCTCGGCCCGCACCGATACCGCCGTCAGCCATCTGACCACCAAGCCGCGGGCCGAATGGGCCGTCAGTCGACAGGGACTGCTGGCCGAACCTGCCAATGTCGCGGCCTTGGACACCATCGAGACCGCGCTGTTCGGCCTGTGCCTGGAGGATTTCACGCCGCGCGACGAACTGCATGCCTGTGATCAGCTGCTGCACGGTGACAGCGCCAACCGCTGGTTCGACAAGTCGGTATCGTTCATCGTCTTCGCCGATGGTCAGGCCGGCATCAATATCGAGCACTGCGGTCTCGACGGCACCACCATCCTGTCCTTCGTCGACACGCTGCTGCAGGCTCCGGCTGCCGAACACGCCGAACGGGCCGGGGCGCAGCCGCAGGGGTTGCCTCCGGTCGAACCGATCGAATTCGTGCTCGATCCGGCGCAGCGCGCCGATATCGCGGCGGCTGGAGCGGCGTTTTCCCGGTATGCGGCCGAGAACGCCACCGCGACAGTATCTTTCGAGTTCGGCACCACCCGCGCCAAGCAACTCGGCATCTCACCGGATGCGTTCGCACAACTGAGCTATCAGCTGGCGCACCGGCGCAGCAAGGGATTGACCGGGGCCACCTACGAATCCATTGCCACCAGGCAGTACCGCAACGGTCGCACCGAGGCCATGCGGGTGGTGACACCGGAGATGGTGGCCTTCGTCGATGCCGTGCAGGATCCGGCTGTCGCACAGGCCGACCGGCTCGCCGCAGCGCGGACCGCGGCGAGCGCGCATGTCGAACGGGCCAAGCAGTGTCAGGCGGGTGATGCGCCCGAGCAGCATCTCTGGGAACTCGAGTGGATCCAGCGGCGGCGCGGCGCCGAACTCGGCGTCACCGAACCGATCCCGCTCTACACCAGTCCCGGCTGGACGATCATGCGCGACGACTACCTGAGCACCAGTTCGGCCCCGTCGGTCAATATCCGCTACTTCGGTTTCGGCTCCACCAGCCAGAAGTGCATCGGCATCGCCTACGTCCTGCTGCCGGACCGCTGGAACATCTACCTGGCCACCCCGAAACCGGTCGCCGACCAGATGTACGCCTTCGCCGACCACCTGCGCACCGCCGCGGCGGACCTGGAGGCCCTCCTCACCGAGGCCTGACCCGCTGCACTGCGTCCCCGCCGCTCCGGCCCACCGGGGCGACGGGGACGCATGGCGTTAAGAGCGGGACAACAGGACTGGGCACGGGTCTGACAGGCATCCGCGAACTCAGCGGTGCTGCTCTGGTCTTCAGAGGCGTCGTCATCGCAGGGAACGGCAGCGATCGCTTGTTGTCGGTGGCTCGTGCGATGCTGTTGCGGTGGGGGGGTTTACGAGTTTCCGGTTCTGTCTCGACCCGACCGTCGAGCAGCAATCACTGCTGGTCCGCCATGCCGGTGCGGCACGGTTCGCGTTCAATCAATGTCTTGCGATAACGAAGGCGGCGTTGCGGAGTCGTCGCCGTAACGAGGATGTGCGGGTGCCGTGGACCGGTTTCGATCACATCAACGGGTTCAATGCGTGGAAGAAGACCGAGCAGGCCGGGCGGGTGTTTGCGGTCGATTTGTCGGGGACGGCATCGCTGGTTTCAGTCGGGCTCGGTTGGCGAAATCAGGTGTGCCAGCAGGTGTTCGAGGAAGCCGCCATGGACCTCGGACGAGGGTTGGCGGCGTGGCGGGATTCACGGACCGGTAAGCGTGCCGGACGCCGGGTGGGGTTTCCGAAGTTCAAATTGAAATCGTCGACGGTCCCATCGTTTCGGTTGCGGAATAAGCACTCTCCGCGCGGGCGGCCCATGATCCGAGTCGGCGAGGGCCACCCTCGGTCGGTGACTTTGCCGGTGATCGGCGCGGTGCGGGTGCGGGAGGACACGCGCCGTTTGCGGCGGATGATCGCCGCCGGCCGGGCGAAGATCGTGGCGGTGACGGTGTCGTATCGGGCGGGTCGTTGGATGATCAGCCTCGTCACCGAGGCCACCGACTTGCATCCCGCGCACCGGCATCCGGTGCGTGACGGCGGCGAGCACGGCGGCTGGGTGGGTGTTGATCGGGGATTGTCGGCGTTCCTGGTCGCCGCCACCAGTGACGGGGCTGAGGTCGACCGGATTGCCCATCAACCGAAACCACTGGTAACCGGGATGGCGCGGCAGCGCCGCCTTGCACGGTCGGTCACCCGTAAACAGAGGGGAAGCCGTCACCGCCGTAAGGCCGTTGTCCGGTTGGCGCGGCATCATCACCGGATCCGCAATATTCGCGCGCATTTTCTGCATCAGGTGTCGAATCGGCTGATCAAGACTCACGACCGGCTGGTTGTCGAGGATCTGAATATCGCGGGCATGTTACGCAACCGGTGTCTGGCCCGTGCGATCGGTGACGCCGGGTGGGGCGAGTTCGCCCGTCAACTCCGCTACAAACAGGGCTGGCGCGGCGGCGATGTGCTCACGGTCGATCGGTGGTTTCCGTCGAGCCAGTTGTGTTCACGTTGTGGAGCCAGCACTGTCGGGTTGACACTGGCCGACCGCATCTTCACCTGCGGCTGCGGGGCACGCCTCGATCGCGATCTCAATGCCGCAGTGAACCTCGCTACTCGGGGCGAGCAACTGGATCTGTGCCCGAGTCCGGGAGCCCGAAGCACGAGCCCCGGATAACAACGCCCGCCGACGGGACGGCTCTGGCACACCCACCCCGGTGTGTGAAACCAGCGCGGATGACGCGGGAACCGGCGTAACTCAACACCGGGATGAGCACCGGACGTCCGAGAAGGACGGCGTCGACGACTTCCCTCGGGGAGTTTCTCAGACGCGCTGTGAAACAATGGCTCACCGTGAAGAACTTCGAAACCCTGTTCGCCGAGCTGCAAGATCGTGCGGTTGCCCGCCCCGAGGGGTCCGGGACCGTGGCGGCATTGGACGCGGGCGTGCATTTCCAGGGTAAGAAGGTGCTCGAGGAGGCCGGTGAGATCTGGTTGGCCGCCGAGCACGAGGGCGACGAGGCGCTCGCCGAGGAGATTTCGCAACTGCTGTACTGGGTCCAGGTGCTGATGGTGGGCCGCGGGCTGAAGCTGGAAGACGTGTACCGACATCTGTGACGGCGGTGTTGAATTTGCGGCACTCGCGGGCCCCTTCGTGGTCACGCTCCGCTACCGCCTCCGGGGCCGTCGCTCGCGCCGCCACGTCGATCCCTAGTTCTCCTCCCCGAAAGGACCCATCCATGCTGCGCGTCGCAGTCCCCAATAAGGGCGCACTTTCCGAATCGGCCACCTCGATCCTCGCCGAGGCCGGTTACCGCAAGCGCACCGATTCCCGCGACCTGACCGTCCTCGATCCGGCCAACCAGGTCGAGTTCTTCTTCCTGCGGCCCAAGGACATCGCCATCTACGTCGGCTCCGGCGAGCTCGATCTCGGCATCACCGGCCGCGATCTGGCGCTGGATTCCGGTGCGCCGGTTCAGGAACGGCTCGCACTCGGCTTCGGTCGCTCCACCTTCCGCTACGCCGCCCCGGCCGGGCGCGAATGGAAGGTCGAGGACCTCTACGACAAGCGCATCGCCACCTCGTACCCGAATCTGGTCCTGAGCGATCTGCAGCGGCGCGGCATCGAGGCCGAGGTGATCCGCCTCGACGGCGCCGTCGAGATCTCCATCCAGCTCGGTGTGGCCGATGCCATCGCCGATGTGGTCGGCTCGGGCCGCACGCTGCGCCAGCACAACCTGGTCGCCTTCGGCGAGACCCTGTGCGATTCGGAGGGCGTGCTCATCGAGCGCACCGGCTCCGATCAGAACGAACGAGCCCGTAATCAGCTCATCGCGCGCATCCAGGGCGTCGTATTCGGTCAGCAGTACATCATGTTGGACTACGACTGCCCGAAGGAGCTCCTGGAGGAGGCGGTCAAGATCACGCCCGGCCTCGAGTCGCCGACGGTATCCCCGCTCGCCGATTCGAACTGGGTCGCCATCCGCGCCATGGTGCCGCGCAAGCAGGGCAATGAGGTGATGGACCAGCTCGCCGAACTCGGCGCGAAGGCGATCCTGGCCTTCGATATCCGGTCCTGCCGCGCCTTCTGACCCGATTTCGCCCACTCGGCCCCGTCACTCGGCGGGGCCGAGTTGTTTTGTGTGAGTGATCGATTCACTGCGATTGCAATCGGTGTGCTCACCTGCGATTGATTGGTACGTTGCGGCCTCGATGAGGAGATGCAAGGAGTACCACCGTGTCGCAGACACCGCCCGCGAAACCGTCGGGCAGCACATTCGCATGGAATGAGGACTGGCTGGCCGCCATCGTCGGCCTGGTTCTCATCGCACTGGTCCTGGTCGGCGCAATCCCGGATTGGTTGGTGCCGTGATGTCGGAGAACGAAGCCAGGACCGAGACCGTGCCAGTGCGCGCCGATGCCGTGCCCCCGGAAACCGAATCGGCCGAGTCCAGCGCGGAGGCAGTCGACTCGGCCGGGGTTCGATCCGAAACCGCTGCACTGCAGGCGATTGCACGCCCCACGGTGGCGCAGATCGGCGCCGGGATCGCAGCCGTCATCCTGCTCGGCGCGCTGACCCGCTACTTCGATACACACGTGCCGCAGTGGGCCGTCGGTACGCCGTTCGACCGGATCGCCAAGTCGATCGAATTTCCGGTGTACGCCATTGCCATCGGCCTGATCGGCAATGTCGCGCTCGCGAAACTCGATCTCCGGGAACGCCTTTCGGCCGGATTCCGCACCGAATTCTTCATCAAGACCGGTGTGGTGCTACTCGGCGCATCGATCAATCTGAAGATCCTGGTGACCGCGGCGGGGCCGTCGATCGTGCAGGCGCTGCTGTTGATCACCGTGGTTTTCGGTTTCACGTGGTGGCTGGGCGGTCGACTCGGCCTCGACGACAAGCTGCGCGCCCTGCTGTCCTCGGCTGTCTCGATCTGCGGTGTCAGCGCCGCCATCGCGGCCGCGGGTGCGGTGCAGGCCAAACGCGAGCAGATCGCGTATGCGGCATCCCTGGTCATCATCTTCGCATTGCCATCGATCTTCGTATTGCCATGGCTCGCCGATGTTTTCGATCTTTCCGACGCGGTCGCAGGCGCATGGATCGGCGGCAATATCGATACGACCGCGGCGGTTGCGGCCTCCGGTGCGATCGCGGGGGAGAAGGCGCTGCAGATCGCCACCATCGTGAAGACCACCCAGAATGCGCTCATCGGCATTGTCGCCATCGCGCTCACCGCCTACTTCACGATCCGGGTCGAGCGCATTCCCGGCGCGGCCCGGCCGTCGGTGCGTCAGTTCTGGGAGCGGTTCCCGAAGTTCGTGATCGGCTTCGTCGCCGCGTCCGTCATCGGCACGCTGTATCTGCAGTCGGTGGACAAGAAGACCGGCGCGGCGCATATCGCGATCGTCAACGATCTGCGCACCTGGTTCCTGATCTTCGCATTCGTCTCCATCGGCCTGGAGTTCTCGCTGCGCGGCCTGCGCGAGGCGGGCTGGCGCCCGGTCGTGGTCTTCGGATCCGCGGCCGTCTTCAATCTGGCCGTCGGCTTGGGCCTGTCCGTGCTGCTGTTCCACAACTTCACCGCGTAGATCCGCTCCGGCAACCTGCCGTTTCGGTGCTCGCCGGTCGTCACGGCGAGCATCGCAGCGACATTGTGTGCGTTCAGTTCAGACCGAACTCACGAAAATTTCATGCTTCGCCGTCAACACTGGGGGCGTGTCGGGCGAAACAACTAGGGAACACCTCGGACGGGCAATGCCGTTCGAGCACGGACAGGGGAGGCCCCAGTGAAACCGAGTGTCGAGTCGGTCGGGTCGTGGTGGCGGCTTCGCAATGTGCTCATCGGGGTCGGTGATGCCGTCGGCGTACTCGTGCTCATCGGCGTTATCGCCGCGCTCGGCTCGCACGGCCTCGATCTGAATCTGTTCGTCGGCTGAGCTCAGTCGGCGACCGCTTCGGCGAAGGATTCGTCTGGTGACTCACCGGTGCCAATGTCCGGCCAGCCTGGATAGACCGGTGGCGTGCCGCCGAATGCGGGGCACAGACTCTTGTAGCTGCAATGTCCGCACAGCCAGCTGGTGCTCGGCAGGAACTCGCCGGTCCGGCCCGCCGCCAGAATGGCCTGCCACAGGGCCGAGAGAGTGCGTTCGAAGCGCAGCAGTTCGTCCTCGTCGGGGGCATAGGTGAGGATCTGTTCGTCGGCCAGGTAGATCAGCCGCAATTGGGTGGGCAGGATGCCGCGGGTGCGCAGTACCACCAGCGCGTAGAACTTCAGCTGGAACAGCGCCTTGGTCTCCTGGGCGAGTCCGGGCGCCCGGCCGGTCTTGTAATCGACGACGCGCAGCTCCCCGGTCGGCGCGACATCGATACGGTCGACGAACCCGCGCAACAGCACACCGTCGTCGAGCTCGACCTCCACCCGCGACTCACACGACTCCGGATCGAACCGGGTCGGATCCTCCAGCCGGTAGTACGTCTCGACGAAGGCGCGCACCTCGCCGAGAAAGCCCGCCAGCCCGTCTGCTGCGACCACTTCGGCGCTCTCCGGTCTGTCGGCCAGCACCCGGGCCCATGCGGGCTCGACGAGCTCAGCAGCCCGTTCGAACCGGCGCTCCCCGGCGGGCAGTCCGTACAGATCCTCCAGTACCGCGTGCACCACCGTGCCGCGCACGGCGATCCGGGTGGGCGGCTCCGGAATCCGATCGATCGCCCGGAACCGGTACTTCAGCGGGCACTGCTTGAAATCCATTGCCCGCGAAGGTGACAGCGCCGGACGCGGACGGTCGGGTGCGACCTCCCGCGCGTTGTCGGCAGGGGGCGTGGATACCGGCGGATGCATACCTGGCAGGCTATCCGGGCGCACCGACACGCCGGTGCCACTCAGTGCGGACAGCAGCGACGACCAGCGAACGGAGATACATGACGGCCAGACGGACCGGGCCATTCACCATCGGGGACCGGGTACAGCTGACCGATGCCAAGGGGCGCCTCTACACCGTGGTGCTGGAACCGGGTAAGGAATTCCACACGCATCGCGGCGGTATCAAACACGACAACCTGATCGGCGCCGATGAGGGCAGTGTCGTCCAATCCACCAATGGCACACCGTATTTGGCGTTGCGGCCGTTGCTGATCGATTACGTGCTCTCCATGCCGCGCGGTGCCGCGGTCATCTACCCCAAGGACGCCGCCCAGATCGTGCACGAGGGCGATGTGTTCCCCGGTGCGCGCGTACTAGAGGCCGGTGCGGGCTCCGGCGCGCTGACGTGCTCGCTGCTGCGCGCGGTCGGCCCGCAGGGCCAGGTGGTCTCCTACGAGATCCGCGAGGACCATGCCGAACACGCGATCCGCAATGTGGAGACCTTCTTCGGCGAGCGGCCGGACAACTGGTCGATCACCGTCGCGGATGTCGCCGCCTACGACGGCCCGCCGGTCGATCGCGTCGTCCTGGACATGCTCGCCCCGTGGGACGCGCTACCCGCCGTGTCCAAAGCGCTGGTCCCCGGTGGTGTGCTGATCGTCTATGTGGCGACCGTCACACAATTGTCGAAAGTGGTCGAGGCGCTGCGTGAGCAGGAGTGCTGGACCGAGCCGCGTTCGTGGGAATCGATGGTGCGCGGCTGGCATGTGGTCGGTCTGGCGGTGCGGCCCGAACATCGCATGCAGGGCCACACCGCCTTCCTGGTCAGCGCGCGGCGGCTCGCCGAGGGGACGGTCACCCCGAAGCCGCAGCGTCGCCCGTCGAAGGGCTGAATCAGGCAGGCACGCAGGGCGCCTGCGCGAAGCCGAGCATGAGGCAGCCGCTGGCATCCGAGAGCTTCCAGGCGCCGTCGACATGTTCCCAGGTCAGGGGCATGGCGGGGGCGGTGCCGTGCGGTGAGGTGATGGTCACCTGGGCGGTCGCGGAATTGCCGCTGGTGGTGATGTCGGCGACCGCGTAGGTGAGCTTGCCGTAGCTGCCGAGCGCCTGGTTCATCTGGTCTATATTGGCGGCGCGCTTTTCGCCGTCGACGATCAGCTTGGTCTTCTCGGAGGTGGGTTTGGCCGGGTCGGAAAGGGCATCCAGGACGGCGGTGAGCGTTTCGGCGGTAGGTGCGGCGGCGTTGCCGTGGTCCCCGTGACCTGCGGCGCTGGTGGACGCGGCGGCAGAAGTGGTACTCGTGGCCTTGGCGTCGGACTTGTCGTCGGAGCCGCAGCCGGTGAGCCAGACGGTAGCGGCCATCGCCGCCGCGGCGATAACCATGGACGTGCGCAGCGTCCTGGCGGGAAGGAGCATCGTCAGCAACCTTTCGGTTCGGTCGGCGAAGCACGTCGCCGTGGACTGGTTAGGGCAGGCTAACATGGTGTATCCGCCGTCGACCGCAGCCCAGATGTGATCACGACGAAACCATGTCGGAAAGCGAGAACGGTTCGCGCCCGGTAGCGTTAATAGACCGGGACTGGGAGGAGCAGCACATGAGCCCCATCGAGAATTCGGATTCGGCGGCCTGGAGAGAGCTCGAGGCGGTACGCGCCGAAGCGGCTGCTCTTCGAAGGCAACTCGCCGATTCGCCGGATCGCGCACGGGAATTGGAAGCCCGCATCGATTCGCTGACCATTCGCAACACCAAGCTGATGGACACCCTCAAGGAAGCGCGCCAGCAGCTGGTGGCCCTGCGCGAGGAGGTCGATCGGCTGGGTCAGCCACCGAGCGGGTACGGAATTCTGATCGGTGTGTACGAGGATCAGACGGTCGACGTGTTCACTTCGGGCCGCAAGATGCGCTTGACGTGTTCACCCAATATCGACACCTCGACCCTCGAATACGGTCAGACCGTCCGTCTCAACGAGGCGCTCACGGTCGTGGAGGCCGGAATCTTCGACGCTGTCGGTGAGATCGGGACCCTGCGCGAGATCCTCGACGACGGACGCCGGGCGCTGGTCGTCGGGCATGCCGACGAGGAGCGCGTGGTGTGGTTGGCGGGTCCGCTGGCCAAGGTCGCCGAGGTCGATGATCTCGACGATCCCGATTCGCCGATCCGCAAGCTGCGGCCGGGTGATTCGCTGCTCGTCGACACCAAGGCCGGTTTCGCCTTCGAGCGGATTCCCAAGGCCGAGGTCGAGGACCTGGTACTCGAGGAAGTCCCCGATGTCGACTACAGCGATATCGGTGGTCTCGGTCGGCAGATCGAGCAGATTCGCGATGCGGTGGAATTGCCGTTCCTGCACAAGGATCTGTTCCGCGAATACGCGCTGCGCCCGCCAAAGGGTGTGCTGCTCTACGGTCCGCCCGGTTGCGGTAAGACGTTGATCGCCAAGGCCGTTGCCAACTCGCTGGCGAAGAAGATCGCCGAGGCGCGCGGTGAGGATGCCAAGGAAGCCAAGTCGTTCTTCCTGAACATCAAGGGCCCCGAGCTGCTGAACAAGTTCGTGGGTGAGACCGAGCGCCACATCCGGATCATCTTCCAGCGCGCACGAGAGAAGGCGTCCGAAGGTACGCCGGTGATCGTGTTCTTCGACGAGATGGATTCGATCTTCCGCACCCGTGGTTCGGGCGTGTCCTCCGATGTGGAGACCACGGTCGTGCCGCAGCTGCTCTCGGAGATCGACGGTGTCGAGGGTCTCGAGAATGTCATCGTGATCGGTGCGTCCAACCGCGAGGACATGATCGACCCCGCGATCCTGCGGCCGGGCCGTCTCGACGTGAAGATCAAGATCGAGCGGCCGGACGCGGAATCGGCACAGGATATCTTCTCGAAGTACCTGGTCGAGGACCTGCCGTTGCATGCGGACGATCTCGAAGAGTTCGGTGGCGACAAGGGTCTGTGCATCCGCGCGATGATCGAACGGGTCGTCGACCGGATGTACGCCGAGAGCGAGGACAACCGCTTCCTGGAGGTCACCTACGCCAACGGTGACAAGGAGGTCCTGTACTTCAAGGACTTCAACTCCGGCGCCATGATCCAGAACATCGTGGACCGCTCCAAGAAGTACGCCATCAAGGCCGTACTCGACACCGGCAACCCGGGCCTGCGCATCCAGCATCTCTACGATTCGATCGTGGACGAGTTCTCCGAAAACGAGGACCTGCCCAACACCACGAATCCCGATGACTGGGCCCGCATTTCGGGTAAGAAGGGCGAGCGGATCGTCTACATCCGCACCTTGGTCACCGGTAAGAACGCCAGTGCCAGCCGCTCGATTGATACCGAGTCGAATACCGGGCAGTATCTGTAGGTCGGTTGACTTCGAGGGCTGTGCTTCCAGTTGGGGGCACGGCCCTCGATTGGGTTCGGGCGAGCGGATCGTCTACATCCGGCTGCGTCTGATTCACCGGTAAGAACGCCAGTGCCAGCCGCTCGATTGATACCGAGTCGAATACCGGGCAGTATCTGTAGGTCGGTTGACTTCGAGGGCTGTGCTTCCAGTTGGGGGCACGGCCCTCGATTGGGTTCGGGCGAGCGGATCGTCTACATCCGGCTGCGTCTGATTCACCGGTAAGAACGCCAGTGCCAGCCGCTCGATTGATACCGAGTCGAATACCGGGCAGTATCTGTAGGTCGGTTGACTTCGAGGGCTGTGCTTCCAGTTGGGGGCACGGCCCTCGATTGGGTTCGGGCGAGCGGATCGTCTACATCCGGCTGCGTCTGATTCACCGGCAAGAACGCCAGTGCCAGCCGCTCGATTGATACCGAGTCGAATACCGGGCAGTACCTGTAGGTTTCGAACCGAGGGCCGCGCATCCATTCGGGAGCGCGGCCCTTCGGCGTTTCGGGGTTCAGTCTTCTGCGGTGTAGTCGCGAATCACGCGGCCCTGTCCCGCACTTTCTGTGCCGACGCGGCGTCGAATTCGGTGCCTAGTTTTGTCGATGGCGGGCAGCCCGGCGATCGCGGAACCGTGTGCTCCCTCCAGTCAGCGGTAGATCGACCAGGGGGGTGGGGCCACCCTCTGGGCGCGCTACTGAGCATGCTGGGGTGACTCCAGGTGATTTCGAAGTCATCCCTGCGGGGTAGGCGGGGGTCATTCTTGGGGTTGATGTGGGGGTTTGGGCGGACGGGTTAAAATTTGGCCATGCGGCCAGAAAATGAGACGGGTGGTCGGCAGCGGTCGTTCATCGAGGAGGCGCGGCGGCGGCAGATCATTGCCTCGGCGGTGGAGGTGATTTCGGAGGTGGGGTACGGGCGG
This sequence comes from Nocardia pseudovaccinii, assembly GCF_050942345.1. NCBI lineage: Bacteria > Bacillati > Actinomycetota > Actinomycetes > Mycobacteriales > Nocardiaceae > Nocardia > Nocardia pseudovaccinii. Next base: position 5,556,174 of record NZ_CP192074.1, on the reverse strand, counting down.
GCTTCGCTGGCGCGGATCGCGAAGCACGCCGGGATCTCCAAAGGTGTCATTTCGTATCACTTCGCCGGGAAGGACGAGCTGATGGAGCAGCTGGTGATCCAGCTGTATGTGTCCGGTGGCGAGCACATAGCGCCCGCGGTGATGGCGGCGGACGGGGCCCGCAATCAGCTGCTCGCCTATATCGGGGCGAATCTCGGCTTCATCGATGCGAACAAGAAGTATGTCGCGGCGCTGACCGATGTGGTGCTCAATCTGCGTGATGCGGATGGAAAGCCACGGTTCGCTTCGGCGGAGGGAGAGCAGGAGATCATCCAACCGCTCATCGACATCATGCGGGAAGGCCAGCGCACCGGCGATTTCGGCGAATTCGATCCGGCGGTCATGGCCAAGTCGATTCGCGATGCCATCGATGGCGCGGCCGGACGGGCGATTCGGGAGAAAGACTTCGATATGACGACGTACTCGGCGCATGTGTGCCGACTATTCGATTTGGCGACCCGGAAGGGGGGACGTGATGACCACCGTGGTGGAAAGTAAAGTGCGACAGGAAGGCAACGCCGGAGCGACACCGCCGTTCGCGTGGCTCGGTGTCGGCGCGATCGCCGTGTTGTCGGCGATCATGCTGTTCGCATCACTCGGACGGTACGGATACTTCGGTGACGAACTGTATTTCCTCTCGGCCGGGCGTCGGCTCGGATTCGGCTATGCCGATCAGGGCCCGCTGCTGCCCGCGATCGCCCGCCTGATGGATGTGCTGGCACCGGGATCACTGGTGGCACTGCGGATTCCGGCCGCACTGGTCACCGTTGCCGCAGTGCTGATCAGTGCCCAGATCGCCCGGGAGTTCGGTGGGTCGCGGACCGCGCAGGTATTGAGCGCGACCGCGTATGCGACCTCGCCGTTCCTGCTCGTGCAGGGAACTCAGTTGGCCACCAATACGATTGATACCGCATTGTGGGTGGTGATCAGCTGGCTGCTGATCCGGTGGGTGCGCACCCGCCAGGACAGTCTGTTGCTGTGGGCCGCGCTGGTCACGGCGCTGGATATGCAGGTGAAGTGGCTGATTCCATTCTTCTGGATCGCCGTCGCCATCGGAGTGGCGATCTACGGACCGCGCGAGTTGCTGCGGCGGCCGGTGCTGTGGGTGGGCGCGGCTTTCGTTGTCCTGGTCATGGTGCCGACGCTGATCTGGCAGGCCCGGCACGACTGGCCGCAGCTGCGATTGGGTGCGGTGGTCGCGGCGGAGCAGGCGACGATCGGTGGCCGCTACACCTGGCTGCCACTGGCGCTGATCGCGGCCGGGCTGTTCGGCGGTGTGCTGTTGGTCGTGGGAATCTGGGCGCTGTTTCGCTCGGAGGCGTTGCGGCCGTACCGATTCCTCGCGCCGCTGCCACTGCTGCTGGCCGTGGCATTCGTCGCGACCAACGGTCGCCCCTACTACGCGGCGGGCTGCTACGCGGCGATCATGGCGGCGGGCGCGGTGCGCTGGACCGAGTACACCCGACGATGGCGAATCTATGCGACTGTGCCGCTGGTCGCGACTTCGGTGGCGATCGCGGTGTTCACGATGCCGTGGCAATCCGAGTCGTCCATCGATCCGGTCGACAGTCAGGCCGATGCCGGTATCGAAATCGGCCTGTACGGCAAGTTCGGCTGGCCCGAGCTGCGCGAGGCGACCGCCGACGCATACCGGGCTCTCCCACCGGCCGAGCGTGCGAATGCGGTGATCGTCACCGATTCCTATTGGCAGGCAAGCGCTTTGGATGTCGACCGGAATCGCTTCGGCCTGCCCGCCGTCTACAGCCCCAACCGCGGCTTCGGATACTTCGGCACCCCACCGGATTCCGCGACAACGGTGCTGTGGGTCGGCAATGCCGAAGACGAAATGCGTGCCACCTGTAGCGAACTGACCCCGGTCGGTCGGGTCGACGCACGCCTGGGCTACCCGGACGTCACCCGCAATGTCACCATCTGGCGCTGCACCCCAGGTCAGCACTGGTCACAGGTCTGGCCCGATCTGCTTCGCCTCGACTGACCAGCCGCATTGTCCGATTCGTTCAAGATATCCGAACACCACCCGCGTTGACTGAACCATGGCCGGGGCCGAACCGCGCCGAGCTATGGTTCGAGGATCAGGAGGATCGGTATGAAAACGAATGTCCGCGCGATCACCTTGGCGGTAAGCGACCTCGAACGGTCGCTGCGCTTCTACCGTGACGGCCTCGGTCTCTCCTCACCGGGCATTATCGGCACCGAGTTCGTCCGCGACGAGCGGAACCCCGGTGGGGCGGTCGCCATGTTCACCCTCGACAACGGCCTGATCCTGTCCCTCTACTCGCGCACCGACCTGGCAATGGATGCGGGCGTCGCTCTCGACCGAGTCACCGGCTCGCCGATGAGTCTCGGCTTCTTCGCCGACTCCCGCGCGGACGTCGATCGCATCCTGCAACAGGCCGAACAAGCAGGCGGGACCATCGTCCGCCTGCCCCTGACCCGCCCATGGGGCATCTACGCGGGCTACTTCGCCGACCCCGACGGTCACCTGTGGGAAGCGGTGTACTTCGTGAAAGGTATTTCGGATTGATATCCGTTGTGCCACCGTGCTATTCGGTAGTGAACAGACCGGTGAGAAACGGGATCAGCTGGGGCCAGGAGGCTTCGACGATGCCCAGGTGGTCGGTGGGGTAGCTCTGGAACCGGTATCGGGTTCCGGAGGCGCTCAGCTGGCCCAGGAGGACGGCGGTCGAGGGGAAGGGGACGGTGGTGTCCTGCTCGCCCTGGGTGATGAGCAGCGGCTGTCGGTAGCCGGAGGTCGGTACGGCCAGGTAGCGGGTGAGTAGAGCGGTGAAGTCGGCGGTCAGCAGCGGTTTGTTCAGCAGCGCACCAAGGGACAGGCCCTGGACCTGGGCGGGCCAATTCGATACGCACGAGGTGGCCAGGCGTTCCATCGCGGCGATACCCGTTGGGGTGTAGTAGCTTTCGATATCGGCAGCAGGGTAGGCAATGCGCATGCCCTCGAGTACCGCGGCGACGTTATCGATGAAGTCATCGAGGACGGGGACGCGGGGTATGTAGGGACCGGCGAGTGCGATGGCCTGCTCCACGTTGGCGGGTGGTGCGAGCGCGGCGGTGCCACGGAAGTCGAGTTCGGGCGCGTAGGTCGGGGCGAGGGCCCCGGTGTTCAAGGCGGCGTGTCCGCCCTGGGAGACGCCCACGACCGCCCAACGCGTCGACAGGTCCGTATCGGCGGTGCGCGCGGCGCGGACGAGGTCGATGGTGGCGGTGGCTTCGGTGCGGGATTGCAGGTAGGGATGCGGTGTCGCGGCACCGGCATTCAGGCCGACATAGTCGGGTGCGACCACCGCATAGCCTCGGTCCAGCAGACGATGCAGATACGAGGCATCGGGCCGGGCCTTCATGGTGGTGATTCCGCACTGCGGGCCCAAGCCGCTGGTGCCGTGATCCCATGCGATCACCGGCCAACCCCCAGGCGGCGGTGCCCCGTTCGGGGTGAGCAGCAGTCCGGTCGCCGTCGTGGCTGCGCCGGTCGGGCCCTCGGTGACGTATTCGAGCACCGAGACCCGATCGAACCCACCCCAACCCGCTGGCTGTGCGGTCGAGGACACCAGTCCGCCCACCGTATCGGCGGCATGTGCGCCACCCGCGCCCGTTACGGCCAGTATCGCGGCTGCCAGCGCTGTGAGACCCGCCCGCAGGGGAATGCGATCGCTGTTCCGACAGTTCGCACGCATAGCTGCTCCTCTGCTCGGTACAGGATGTCAGCAGACTATCGAGAACCCGCCATCGGCGGTAGGCGAAGTCGGGTCGCTTGCCCGCATCGAGATCGGATACGGCACATGCCCTTTCGCATTGTGAAAGAGCATGTGCCGTAAGGGCGCTTAACCGAGCTCGGCCAGTTGGGTTACCGCCGGTGCCATGTCCTCGATCCACGCCGCTGGGGACCCGGTGGTCGGGATAATGATCACGGTGTGCACGCCGAGTTTGGCGTAATCGGCCATCTGACGGACGAATTCGTCGCGATTGTCCGGATTCGGACGCGGATTATTGGCCATGATGGTGATGCGGATATCGTCGAAATCGCGCCCGACATCGTCGCAATGGCGGCGCAGGACGTCGAGTTTGTGGCCGACATCCTCGGGGGCGGAACCGAAGAGATTGCAGGCGTCGCCGTACTGCGCGACCAACCGCAGCGTTTTGCGTTCGCCGCTACCGCCGATGAGCACCTTGGGCCGGTTGATCGGCTGCGGCGAGCACAGCGTCTCGGCCAGCTGGTAGTGCTTGCCGTCGAAGGGTCCGTTGTTCTGCGGGTCCCACATCTGCTGACAGATGCGCAGCGTCTCCTCGAGGCGCTCGAACCGTTCGGCGATCGGCGGGAACTGCACACCGAGGCCGCGATGCTCGCGCTCGAACCAGGCGGCGCCGAGGCCGAGTACCGCGCGGCCGCCCGACAGGACATCGAGGGTGGTGACGATCTTGGCGAGCAGACCGGGATGCCGGTAGGTCACGCCGGTGACGAGCAGGCCGAGGTTGATACGGGAGGTGTGCGCGGCCAGATAACCGAGGGTGGTGTAGCCCTCCAACATATTGGACTCGGCCGGGAGGCCGGTCGGCTCGATCTGGAAGTAGTGGTCCATGAACGACAGCCAGGTCGCACCGGATGCCTCCGCCGCGGCGCCGACCCTGGCCAACTCACCGGCAATGGCGGTGGTGCCGCCGTCGATATCGAAGATCGGTAGGTGAAAACCGAGTTCCATGAAGTGATCCCCTGGTACTAGACGATTTTGCACTGCCAACGCTATGACCTGGAGTGCACTCCAAGTCAAGTCTGGCAATGTGGAATTGTTGCCGACGCAGGAGTTCGGGTATTGATGGGATGACCACCGTAGATGGCTGACCCCGCCGCAGCGGAAGGAAGGCGATGACGCTGATACGACCGACCATCAGCCGCCGCACGCTATTCGCGGCGGCGGCGTTGCTGCCGTTGGCCGGATGCGCGACTGACGAGGGTGCTTCGCTTCCCGCGTCCATCGGGCCCACCGAGAATCACCACGATCACCTGACCGAGCTGGAGCGAAAGTTCGACGCACGTCTCGGCGTGTATGCGTTGGCCACCGGCACGGGCAGGACCATCGCCTATCGCGCGGATGAGCGTTTTGCATTCTGCTCGACCTTCAAGGGCTTGGCGGCGGCAGCCGTTCTGCAGCGTAATCCATTGTCGCACTTGGATACTGTCGTCACCTATACCGAGGCCGATCTCCTGAAGAATGCCGCCATCACCCCGCAGCATGTGGCATCGGGCATGACGATCCGCGAGCTGTGTGACGCCGCCGTCCGGCATAGCGACGGTACCGCGGGCAATCTTCTGCTCCGTGATATCGGTGGACCGGGCGAACTGACCGCGTACGCGCAAAGCCTCGGCGACACCGTCACCCGAATGGACCGAATCGAACCCGCGATCACCGAAGCTACCCCGGGTGACCCGCGAGATACCAGCTCACCGAGGGCATTCGGCACCGACTATCAGAAGATCGTGCTCGGCGACGCCCTACCGGAGGATAAGCGCGTTTTTCTGCGTGGTCTGCTCGAACGCAATGCGACCGGCGCTGGCGCCCAACGCATTCGAGCCGGGGTACCACAGGGTTGGATCGTTGCTGACAAGACGGGGACGGGCGACTACGGCACGCTCAACGACATAGCGATCGTGTGGCCGCCGAACGCTGCTCCGCTTGTTATCGCGATCATGTCCAGTAAGGCCAGCAGGGACGCCGAGTACAACCAGGCTTTGATTGCCGAGGCCGCCGCATACGTCGTCGCCACACTCGGCTGAGCGGCGGTGGCGGTGTCGCCGGAGACGACACCGCCACCAGCTCATGTCGATCAGCCCTGAGCGGTGGTCACCGAATTCAGGACGACATCCGCGTTCGGGCGACCGTCTTCGCCGCCCACGGCGCCCGCATTGGCGACCCGCGCCAGAACATCCATACCGCCGGTGATCTTGCCGAACGGAGTGTAGTTCGGCGGCAGCTGCGAATCCTTGTAGACCAGGAAGAACTGGCTGCCATTGGTGTCGGGACCGGCGTTGGCCATGGCGACCGTACCGGCCGGATAGGTGGCGCCGTCCAGGTTCTCGTTCGGGAACTGGTAGCCCGGACCGCCTGTTCCGGTGGCGGTGGGATCACCGCACTGCAGGACGAAGATGCCCGCGGTGGTCAGGCGGTGGCACTGGGTGTGGTCGAAATATTTCTGCCCGGCCAGGAAAACGAAGGAGTTCACCGTGCGCGGTGCGCGAGCGGCCTCCAGGGCGATATCAACTGTGCCGCAGGTGGTTTCCAGCTGCGCGGTGTACTTCGCGCCCGTGTCGATCGCCATCGCGGGCTCGCTGGCCCACTGCTTGCTCTCGGGCTTGGCCGAATCGGGGGCTACGCATCCGGCGACCGGTGCGCCCGGATCCGCCGAGACCCCGCCCGCCGCGAAGATCGCGAGAGTGGTGCCGACGGCGAGTACACCGAGGCCCCGTAGCAGGGCAGTCCCGACTCTGCGATGCTGCCTGATGGGCTGATGGTGGTCGAATTGCCGCACCTGCACTTCGCTGCTCACCGGTCAGGATCTCCTTCTGTTGTGTATCGCATCGGGTGATGCTGAGCGGATCATTCCATCTCGACGCTTCCAGCGGAACGAGATGCGTATTGCGACTGTGTGGCAATGGAAATCCGCGGATGTGCGGCGGGTGGTCGGTTAGCATGGCTGCGGAGGCGCATCTGATCGGCTAACTGGTTCGGCACGCATCGACTCCGGCTATGACATCGCCTCCACGGGAGGTGTATCAGCTTGTCCGGATACGTATTTCGCTGGTGTACCGCGGTGGTGTGTGTAGGCGCACTAGTGGGTGGATGCACGGCCAGCACCGAGACGAAATCGACCTCGCAAACAGGTGCCTGGCCACCCGACGATGACCGCGGCACATGTGCGGTCGACAAGCAGGCCGACGTTCCGGCAACGATGGGTGACGGCACGGTGCTGCGCGCGGATGTGTACCGCCCGCAGACCAGCGATCCGGTGCCGGTGATCCTGATGCGCACCCAGTACGGCAAGGCCGCCGCGCAGATCCAGCCCTCGCGCTATCGCACACCCGACTGGTTCGCCTCGCACTGCTACCTGGTGGTCATCCAGGACATCCGCGGTATCGGCAGCTCCGACGGCACATTCACCGAATTCGGCAATGACACCCACGACGGCTACGACTCCGTGGAATGGGCCGCGCGACTGCCCGGTTCGAACGGCAAGGTCGGCATGTACGGCTCGTCATATGTCGGTGCGACACAATGGCTGGCGGCCATCGAGACGCCGCCGCATCTGACCACGATCGTGCCCGCGAATACCGCCTCCGACTACTACGACGGCTGGACCTACGAGGGCGGCGCCTTCCGACTCGGCTTCGTCGAACCATGGGCCATGGGCACCATCGGCGCGGAATCCGCCGACCGACGTGACGACAAGGCCACCGCCGACCAGCTGCGCACGGATCTGCGGAACATCACCTCGTGGCTGAATTACCGTCCTTACAAAGACTTTCCGCCGCTGCAGCCGAATAATCCGGCCGTCGCTCCGTGGTACTTCGACTGGATCCGGAACTCTACGCGCAACGACTATTGGAAGCAGTGGAGCATCCGCGACCGCTATCCGAATGTGCGGGTGCCGGTGCTCGATATCGAGGGCTGGTACGACGCATTCCTCGCGGGCGGCATCGAGAACTTCACCGGCATGGTCGAGCGCGGCGCCGGCCCGGCACGGCAGGACCAGCGATTGGTGATCGGTCCCTGGGACCACCTCGGCTGGGGACGACCCACCTCGATGATCGCACCCCGGCTCGAGCAGCTCGGACCGGTCGGTGACAGCCCGATCAACGAGTTGATGCTGGCGTGGTTCGACCACTTCCTCAAGGGCACGGATAACGCAGTGGCGGGCAAGCCTCGTGTCGACTATTTCCTCATGGGTGCCAATCGATGGAAGTCGGCACCGGGTTGGCCGCTACCGCAAACACAATGGAAGGAATACTTCTTCGCCGACAGCGGCGCCAACGCTGTTGTCGGTCGGGTCGGCAAACTCGTCGATCACGCGCCGAGCGGGCCCGCTCCGGTCGACCGGTATGTCTACGACCCGGCCGCGCCCGCACCGAGTATCGGCGGACATTCGTGCTGCTCGGTCGGATCGGGTCCGCAGGGCCCGTTCGACCAGACCGCGGTCGAGCAGCGTTCGGATGTGCTCACCTACACCACCGACCCGCTCGGCGCCGATACCGAGGTGACCGGCCCTATTGTCGTGAAACTGTGGGCCTCGTCCACCGCGCCGGATACCGACTTCGTCGCGCGGCTGGAGGTCGTCGCACCCGACGGATCGGCCGTCAACCTCAACAATGGGATCATCCGTGCCGCGTTCCGGGATTCGTTATCGGATCCGACCCCGCTGGTGCCCGGCCAGCCCTATGCGTTCACCATCAAGATCTGGCCGACCAGCTACCAATTCAAGGCGGGCGATCGAATCCGGGTGGCCATCAGCAGCAGTGACTACCCGCAATATGCGCCGAACCCGAATACCGGCGAACCCTTCGGCGACAGCGCCCGCACGCAGCCCGCGACGCAGACGATCTTCAAGGATGCCGAGCACCCGTCATCGGTGCTCGTGCCGGTAATCCCAGCCGGTGACAATGGCGCCACCAGCTTCGATATCGAGCCCGGATCCTAGGCGCGGCGAACGCGGCGATAGGTGGGGGCCGCGGTGGTCGCGGCGGCGAGCTCGCCGGTGAGCCAGCCCAGCTCGCCGTCGGTGATCGCGGCGACGGTGATGCGCAGGTGGTCACCGTGCGGGTGATCCTCGACCTCGAAGGGGCGGCCGGGTGCGGCCTTGATGCCCGCGGCGGCCAGGGAGATCATGGCCGCGTTCTCGTCGGTGACGGGGAGCCACAGGTTGATGCCGTCGCCACGGGCGACGGCGACGCCCTTGCGAGCCAGCGCGCGGCGGAGTTCAGTTGCGCGCCTGCGGTATTCGGTGCGGGCGGCGGCTACGGCGCGGACAGCGGTGTCGTCTTCGAGCATGGTGAGCAGCAAGCGTTGGAGCAGTCGGCTGGTCCAGCCGGGGCCGAGCATGCGCCGCTCGATCATCGGATCGAGCAGTTCCGCGGGGCCGCCGACCACCGCGAGGCGCAGGTCCGCGCCGTGCGATTTGGAGTAGGAGCGTATGTGTACCGTGCGGCTCGGCAGTCGCGCGCCGAGGGAGCGCAGTGTGGTGGATGCGATGCCCGCGGAGTGGTCGTCCTCGATGACGAGAGTGTCAGTACCGGTCAGGATTTCGGTCAGTTCGCGGGCGCGTGCGGCGGTGAGCGAGACGCCCGTCGGATTCTGTGCGCGCGGCTGCAGGATCAGCGCTGCGGCGCCACGTGCCCGCTCGAGATCCGCTGGCAGTAAACCGGATTCGTCCATGCGAACCGGAAGAGGCCGAGCCCCGATCCGGGCGAGCAGGTCGAGAAAAGGTGGGAAGCAGGGATCTTCGACCGCCACCGCATCACCGAGCCGCACATGGGTGGTGAGCAGTCGATCGATGGCATCGAGCGCCCCGTCGACGACCGCGAGCCGTTCGGCGCGGCAGGGCCAATCGGTGCGCACCTTGGCGGCCAGTTCCGGCAGCACGGCCTCGCCGAGATAGTCCGCGGCGAGATCATTGTCGCGTCCATGCTCGGTGATCGCGCGCAGCGCGGCGATCAGATCCGGTAGGAGCTGCGGATCGGGGGTACCGCGAGACAGATCGATGCGGAAGGCGCTGTCCGAAGGCGGGTGCAGGCGCTGATAGCGGCCGGTAGGCGGGGTCGCGCGGGAGGTGCTGCGTTCGCCGACGAAGGTTCCGGCACGTCCCCGCGCCACGATCGCGCCGGTGGCGGCCAGCGCGCGCCAAGCCTGGTTGACGGTAGCGGGGGACACCCGCAACTCGCGGGCGACCTCACGCACGGTCGGCAGCCGCGATCCGGGTTCGATTGCTCCGGAACGTATCCGGCGGCTCACCGCGGCCGCGATTCCGGCGGGGGTGCGATCTTCGAGATCCGCGTTGAACAGGCCGGACCGAGCCGCGCCGGTGGCGGGCGCGGTGTCTCGCAGGTCGTCTGCGGGCACCTGCGGCGCGGTCGTCGGATCGAAGTTCACAGCGTCATTCTGCGTCGGGCACAGCGCCGGAACGAAGACCGGCCCCAAGGTTTACGGCTACGAAACTGTTTCCGCAATCTTGTAACACAACCGAATTGGATCTCGGTGAAGTATAACAAAGCATGGGAATCGTTCGAGCGGCGCTCGTCCAGACGAACTGGACGGGTGATAAAGAGTCCATGATCAAGGCGCACGAGGACTACGCACGCCAGGCCGCCGCACAGGGCGCCAAGGTGATCTGCTTCCAGGAGTTGTTCTACGGCCCGTACTTCTGCCAGTTGCAGGACACGAAGTTCTACGACTACGCGGAATCGGTGCCGGGGCCGACGACGGAGCGCTTCGCCGCCCTGGCAAAGGAATTGGGTTTGGTAATGATCCTGCCGGTATACGAGCAGGAACAGCCCGGGCTGCTCTACAACACCGCGGCGGTCATCGATGCGGACGGCAGCTACCTCGGCAAGTACCGCAAACACCATATTCCGCACGTCAACGGCTTCTGGGAGAAGTTCTACTTCCGGCCCGGAAATGTGGGCTGGCCGGTCTTCGATACCGCCGTCGGCAAGGTCGGCGTCTACATCTGTTATGACCGGCATTTCCCGGAGGGCTGGCGCGCCCTGGGCCTGGCCGGCGCGGAAATCGTCTTCAACCCCTCCGCGACCTCGCGTGGCCTGTCCGGTTACCTGTGGAAGCTGGAGCAACCGGCCTCCGCGGTCGCCAACGAATACTTCATCGGCGCCATCAACCGGGTCGGCATCGAGGAATACGGCGATGACGATTTCTACGGAACCAGCTATTTCGTGGATCCGGAAGGTAAATTCGTCGGAGACGTCGCCTCGGACACCGATCCCGAACTGGTGATCCGTGACCTCGATATGGATCTGATCAAGGTGGTGCGCGACCGCTGGGCGTTCTATCGCGATCGCCGCCCCGACGCCTACGGACCGATGGTGGCTCCCTGAGGCTGGTGATATCGATATGACGAAGACATTCATTCACGGCGGCACGGTGGTCTCGGCCACCGGATCGCAATTGCTCGATGTGCTCGTCGACGGCGAGACCATCGTCGCGGTCCTGCAGCCTGGCGCCACCGCATTGGGCGCGGATCTCGCCGGGTCCGCCGATGCGGTCATCGACGCGACCGGCAAATATGTGATTCCCGGCGGTGTGGACGGCCACACCCATATGCAGCTGCCCTTCGGTGGCACCGAGGCCTCCGATACCTTCGAGACCGGCACCCGCGCGGCCGCCTGGGGCGGCACAACGACCATTGTCGACTTCGCGGTGCAGAAGCCGGGGGAGCGGGTGCAGGACACCCTCGGCCTGTGGCACGAGAAGGCCGCGGGCAACTGCGCGATCGACTACGGCTTCCACCAGATCATCGGTGAGGTGAACGACGAATCCCTCAAGGGGATGAGCGAATTGGTGGCCGAGGGAGTCACCAGCTTCAAGTTGTTCATGGCCTATCCGGGTGTCTTCTACTCCGATGACGGTCAGATCCTGCGGGCCATGCAATCGGCGGGCGATCTGGGCGCGCTGCTGATGATGCACGCGGAGAACGGCATTGCCATCGATGTGCTGGTCGAGCAGGCACTGGCCCGCGGTGAGACCTCGCCCTATTACCACGGTGTCTCCCGGCCGTGGCAGATGGAGGAGGAGGCCACCCATCGCGCGATCATGTTGGCGCAGTTGACGAATGCGCCGCTGTATGTCGTGCACGTCTCGGCCAAGCAAGCGATGGAGCAGATCGCCGCCGCGCGGGCTAACGGGCAGAACGTCTTCGGTGAGACCTGTCCGCAGTATCTGTATCTGTCACTCGAAGAGCATTTGGGCGCACCGGGTTTCGAGGGTGCGAAGTGGGTGTGCTCGACGCCGCTGCGATCGAAGGCGGAGGGGCATCAGGACGAGCTGTGGCGCTATATCCGCACAGGTGATGTCACATCGGTGAGCACCGACCACTGTCCCTTCTGCATGAAGGATCAGAAGGAGTTGGGGCTCGGCGACTTCAGCAAGATTCCCAACGGGATCGGCGGTGTCGAACATCGGATGGATCTGATGTTCCAGGGCGTCAAGAACGGGCTGATATCACTGGAGCGCTGGGTCGAGGTCTGTTGCACCACACCGGCACGCATGTTCGGCATGTATCCGCGCAAGGGCGTCATCAGTCCGGGCGCCGACGCCGACATCGTCATCTATGACCCGAACGGGCACACCAGCATCGGGTTCGGCAAGACCCACCACATGAATATGGATCATTCGGCCTGGGAGGGCTTCGAGATCGATGGACACGTCGACACGGTGCTCTCGCGCGGCCGCGTGATCATCGACGACGGCTCGTATCTGGGCAGTGCCGGTCACGGCCGGTTCATCGCCCGCGAACTGTCGCAGAACCTGATCTGACCCGATTGGCCTGATTTGACCTGATTGGAGAGTGCCGCATGGATATCGGTGTGGTGCTGCAATGCACACCGCCCGCCTCGCGGGTGGTCGAACTGGCCAGACAGGCGGAGACACACGGCTTTTCGCATGTATGGACCTTCGATTCGCACCTGCTGTGGCAGGAGCCCTACGTCATCCACAGCCAGATTCTGGCCGTCACCCGCAAGGTGGTCGTCGGCCCGATGGTCACCAACCCGGCCACCAGGGACTGGACGGTGACCGCGTCGACCTTCGCGACGCTCAACGATATGTTCGGCAATCGTACCGTGTGTGGTATCGGCCGCGGTGACTCCGCGGTGCGCACCCTCGGCGGCAAACCGACCACGCTGGCGACATTGCGGGAGTCCATCGAGGTGATCAGGGAACTCGGCAACGGTCGTAGTGCCCGCATCGGCGACACCGTGGTGCGCTTCCCGTGGGCGAGTGCGTCGCGGCTCGAGGTGTGGGTGGCCGGATACGGTCCGCGCGCACTCGATCTGACCGGCGAGGTCGCCGACGGATTCATTCTGCAACTCGCCGACCCGGATATCGCCGCGTGGACGATCGCCCGGGTGCGGGCGGCCGCGGAGAAGGCGGGGCGCGCGCCCGGATCGGTGAAAATCTGTGTGGCGGCACCGGCCTACGTCACCGACGGATCCGATGCCGCGACGGCGCATGCCCGGGAACAGTGCCGCTGGTTCGGCGGCATGGTCGGCAATCACGTCGCCGATATCGTCGCGAAGTACGGTACCGACGGCGATATTCCGGACGCGCTCACCGACTACATCGCGGGTCGTCAGGGCTACGACTACAACGAGCACGGCCGTGCGGGCAATACCCATGCCGAGTTCGTGCCGGACGCCATCGTGGACCGCTTCTGTGTCATCGGCACGCCCGATGAGCAGTTGGCTCGGCTGCACGAGCTGGAGAAGTTGGGTGTCGACCAGTTCGCGGTCTATCTCCAGCACGATGCCAAGACCGCCACATTGGACGCGTACGGGGAGTCGGTGCTGCCCAGGCTGGCGCATCCGGTCACGGCGACGGCGGGTGTCGAGTGATCGCCTCGGCAGCGGCGGGGTGCTGTGAGCTGGTCGAGAGGCGTCTCGCGGAGCCGGTTCCGGTGTCGGCGGGTGATCGATGAGAGCGGGAGCTTTGCGGGCACGGCAGGTCGGCTACGCGGTCGGTGCGCTGGTGCTGGTGGTCGCGGTGTGGGAACTCGTCAAGTACTTCGTGCCCGAGCGCGGGGTGAGTGTCGGCGACACCCGGATTCTGCCGCGCACGAGCGACGCTGCGTTGCCGCACGTCTGGTCGGTCATCACCGTGCTCGGTGACAAGGACGGCGCAGGCACGGTCGGCGGAACACTGCTGCGCACAGCGGGATTCACCTTCGGGCTCGCGCTGCTGGCATTGGCGATCGGCACGGTAGTCGGTATCGCGCTCGCGGTGGTGATGCAGCGTTTCTCCTTCGTCGAGCGCGGATTGCTGCCCTACATCGTTGTCTCGCAGACGGTTCCGTTGATCGCCCTGGCGCCGCTGGTGGCCGGGTGGGGCGGGAAGATCGTCATTGCCGGTGATCCGTGGCGGCCATGGATGAGTATCGCGGTCATCGCCTCGTATCTGGCCTTCTTCCCGGTGGCGGTCGGGATGTTGCGCGGATTGCAGGCGCCGTCCAAGGCATCGGTGGAATTGCTGCACAGCTACTCCGCCAATTGGTGGGAGACATTGGTGCACTTGCGGTTTCCCGCCGCAGTGCCGCATTTTCTGCCCGCCCTGCGCCTGGCCGCCGCGGCATCGGTGATCGGTGCCGTGGTCGCGGAGATCTCGACCGGCACCGCGGGTGGCATCGGCCGCCAGATCATCGTCTTCTCCCAGCAGGCCACCGGCGACGCGGCCCGGCTCTATGCGGCTGTTCTCGCCGCCGCACTGCTCGGTGTCGCCGTGACCGCCGTCGTCGGCTTGGCAGAAGTGGCACTACGTCGTTACAGCCGTCCCGCCGGGACGCGCGGTTCTTCAGGAGGTACCCGTTGACCGGGAAAGTGGAATCGGCCACCACGGGTAGCGATGCGGCCGACGAGCAGATCCAGGCGCCGGATCCGGGTTTCGTCGTGGCGGAGGCCGAAGGCGTCGCGGCGGTCGATCTCACCGATGTCGGCAAAATCTTCGACGCGGGTTCGGTGACCGCGCTCACGGGTGTCTCGCTGAAAGTCCTTGCGGGGGAGTTCGTCTCGCTGATCGGTCCTTCGGGCTGCGGCAAATCCACCCTGCTGCGCATCATCGCCGATCTGGAACGACCGAGCAGCGGCACCGTGACCGTGCACGGCAAGTCCGCGCGGCAGGCCAGAATCGACCAGGATTACGGCATCGCCTTCCAGCAGGCGGGTCTGCTGGACTGGCGCACCGTCACGGCCAATGTCGAATTACCACTCGAGTTGCACAAGGTTCCGAAGGCCGAAAGGCGCTCTCGCAGTGCGGAGCTCCTCGAGATGGCCGGTCTCACCGATTTCGCACACCGCTATCCGGCGGAACTGTCCGGCGGTATGCAACAGCGCGTGGCGATCGCCAGGGCGTTGGCCCGTAAACCTTCGCTGCTGCTCATGGACGAACCATTCGGGGCGCTGGACGAAATGACCCGTGAACGCATGCAGGGAGAGTTGCTGCGCATCGCCGGAGAGACCGGTGCCGCAGTGGTTTTCGTGACGCACTCCATTCCGGAGGCGGTGTTCCTGTCCGACCGCGTGGTGGTCATGTCACCGCGGCCCGGCCGTATCACCGAGATCGTGCCGACCGGCGGCTGGGGCCGGGAGGCGGGTGTCAGCGGTGACGATATTCGTTCCAGCGAGGCGTTTTTCGAGGCCGTCGCCGTCGTCCGCACCGCACTGCGCGGCGGACACGAGACCGCCGACATCATCGTGGCGGGACAGGATCCGCAATGAAGACGTGGCTACCACCGGTGGTATTCGGTGTCGGCGGATTGGCGCTGTGGCAGGTGCTGACCGTCGTGGCGGGTGTGCCGCCTTTCCTGCTGCCCGCGCCGACCGCGATCGCGAAACAGTTCACCGAGAACTTCGACCGCATCGTCGATGCCGCGACCGCGACCGGTACGAACGCTCTCATCGGCCTGCTGATCGGTACGGTCCTCGGCATCGTGGCGGCCATGGTCGCGGTGCGGTTCCGGCTGGTCGAGGGGCTGTTGACGCCGCTGGCCGCCGCGGCCGCCGCGGTGCCGATCGTCGCGCTCGCCCCGCTGCTGAATTCGATGTATTCGACCACCACCGATACCCCGCGCCGCATGGTCGTGGCCATCGTGGTGTTCTTCCCGATGTTCGTCAGCACCGCCCGTGGCCTGCGGCAGGTGCCGCAGGTGCACGCCGATCTGATGACCTCGTATGCGGCGGGCGGCTGGCAGATCACCCGCACGGTGCGGTTGCCCGCGGCACTGCCCTACCTGTTCACCGGTCTGCGCATCGCGGCGCCGGGCGCGGTGATCGCGGCCATTATCGCCGAATACTTC
Organism: Nocardia pseudovaccinii; assembly: GCF_050942345.1. NCBI lineage: Bacteria > Bacillati > Actinomycetota > Actinomycetes > Mycobacteriales > Nocardiaceae > Nocardia > Nocardia pseudovaccinii. The sequence continues at coordinate 5,540,037 of NZ_CP192074.1, read as the reverse complement.
GGCGGCCTGCAGAACGGCCTCGGCAGCCGAATCACCTCCGCCGCGGCGAATACCGCCTATCCGCGCGCGTGGGCCTATGTGGTCGGCGCCATGATCGTCGGCCTGCTCTTCCTCGCCGTCGTCCTGATTCTCGAACAACTGACCCGCCGACCCCGGACCATCCTGATCCGCGACATCTTTGGGAGATCGAAATGAGAACTGCCACAGGGCGTTTACGCGCTTGTCTCGCGCTTGCCGCATTGGCGGCGGCCGCGCTGACCGGCTGCAGCACCACCGACAATGGCTCGGGAACCACCGCAGACGGCCTGACCAAGGTCCGCCTGCAGTTGCAGTGGTTCAAGCAGGGGCAGTTCGCGGGTTATCTGGCCGCCGTGGATCAAGGCTTCTACAAGGAGCAGGGCCTGTCCGTCGAAATCCTCGATGGCGGAACCGATATCGTGCCGCAGACGGTACTGGCCCAGGGACAGGCCGATTACGCGATCGCCTGGGTACCCAAGGCGCTGGCCTCGCGCGAGGCCGGAGCGGGTATTACCGATGTGGCGCAGGTTTTCCAGCGCTCGGGCACCAAGCAGGTGTCGTTCAAGTCCGACAACATCACGGGCCCGGCCGCGCTGCGCGGTAAGACCGTCGGAAACTGGGGCTACGGCAACGAATTCGAGCTGTTCGCGGGCATGACCAAGGCGGGCATCGATCCGTCCAAGGATGTCAAGCTGGTCCAGCAGCAGTTCGATATGAACGCCTTCCTCGCCAGGGACATCGCTGCCGCCCAGGCCATGTCCTACAACGAATACGCCCAGCTGCTGGAGACGAAGAATCCAGGCACCGGGAAGCTCTACACCGCAGACGATTTCGCCACCATCGACTGGAACGACGAGGGCGTGGCCATGCTCCAGGACGCGATCTGGGCGAATTCGGAGAAGCTGAAGGATGCGAAATACCAGGACCAGACCGTCAAATTCATCGCGGCCTCGCTGAAGGGCTGGGCGTTCTGCCGCGACAATGTCGACAAATGCCGCGATATCACCGTCGCCGCGGGCAGCACGCTCGGCGCCAGCCACCAGCAGTGGCAGATCAACGAGGTCAACAAGCTGATCTGGCCCTCGCCCAACGGGATCGGCATGATTGACAAGTCCGCTTGGGACCGCACCGTCAAGATCGCCAAGGAGACCAAGAACCAGGAGGGCGTCACGGTGCTGAAGCAGGATCCCGATGCGGGCGCGTTCACCGGCGAATACGTCACCAAGGCACTGGACTTACTGAAATCCGGTGGAATCGACGTCACCGGAACGGCATTCGCGCCGCAGCAGGTGACACTGACCGAAGGCGGTAAATAGGTGGTCGATCATGTCTTCTATCCCTGGAGCGCCCAGGCGACCCTGAATCCGGTACCGATTGTCGGCGCGTCGGGGTCGTGGTTCTGGGAGGAGAGCGGCAAACGCTACCTCGACTTCTCCTCCCAACTGGTGAATGTCAATATCGGCCACCAACATCCGGATATCGTCGCGGCCATTATCGATCAGGCACAGAAACTCGCGACCATCTCGCCGACCGTAGGCAACGAGGCGCGCAGCGAACTGGCCCGGCTGATCGTCGAACGCGCACCGGGCGAGCTGAACCGGATCCTGTTCACCACCGGGGGTGCGGAGGCCGTCGAACATGCGGTGCGGCTGGCCCGCAGCTACACCGGCCGTACCAAAATGCTCGCCGCCTACCGCTCCTATCACGGCGGCACCGGCGTCGCGATCGGGCTGACCGGTGAGCCGCGCCGCTGGGGTGCCGAGCCGACCAATGTCGACGTGGTCCGCTTCTTCGGGCCCTACCCCTACCGATCCCCGTGGGGCTCGAGCACTCCAGAGGAAGAGACGACGGCGGCGCTGAACCACTTGCGCCAGGTCATCGAATTGGAAGGGCCGCAACACATTGCGGGCCTGATCCTGGAGACGGTGGTCGGCACCAACGGTGTGCTCGTGCCGCCGCCGGGCTATCTGGCCGGTGTCCGGGAACTGTGCGACGAATTCGGCATCGTGTATATCGCCGACGAGGTGATGGTCGGATTCGGCCGGGTCGGTGAGTGGTTCGCGGTCCAGGCCTTCGATGTCGCGCCCGACATCATCACCTTCGCCAAGGGCGTGAACTCCGGTTATGTTCCGCTGGGCGGTGTGCTGATGGCCGAGCGGATCGCGCAGCGCTACGACAATACGGTGTATCCAGGCGGACTCACCTATGCCGGACATCCCCTCGCCTGTGCCGCGGGCATCGCCTCGATCACTGTCTTCGAACGCGACGGCATTCTCGACCATGTGCGCACGGTCGGCGCGGATGTCCTCGGAAAGGGCCTGGCGGAGTTGGCGTCTCGGCATCCGAGCGTCGGCGAGGCGCGCGGCCTCGGGTTCTTCTGGGCGCTGGAGTTGGTGCGCGATCCACACACTCGCGAGCCGCTCATCCCGTTCGCGGCCGCTGGTTCCGGCGCTGAACCGATGAACCGGGTCACCGCTGCCGCCAAGGAACGTGGGTTGTGGCCGTTCAATGCGGGCAACCGCTTCCAGATCGCGCCGCCGCTGACCACCTCGGCCGACGAACTGCGCACGGGCTTGGAGATCGTCGACGAGGTGTTGGAGGTCGCCGACGAATACGTGGGGTGAATCGCCTGCGGTCCACCTCGCAACTCCGCGGGAGCCGACGTGACCGACACCGCCGATCGTCAGGAGCTGACCGCCGCCGAGGCGCGCCCGCCGCTGGCGACCGTGGGCGTCGGTGTCATCGCCGCGGCGTCCGCGGCCGTCTTGGTGTTCTCGACCAGCCGCTATGACTACTTCGGCGATGAGCTCTACTTTCTGGCGGCGGGTCGGCGGCCGTCGTTCGGCTATGCCGATCAAGGTCCGGTATTGCCGATGCTGGCGTGGTCGATGGACACGATCGCACCCGGAAACTTCTTCGTGCTGCGGCTGCCCGTTGTCGCGCTGACCGTCCTCGGCATCGTGCTGTGTGCGGTGATCGCGCGCGAACTCGGCGGCGCGGCGGCGACCCAGGTGCTGGCCGCCCTCGGCTACGCGACCTCACCGTTTCTGCTGCTCCAAGGCAAAATGCTGACCACCAACGCGGTCGACACCGTGCTCTGGGTGATCATCACCTGGCTGGTGGTGCGCTGGGTGCGGACCCGCCGCGATCGCCTGCTGCTGTGCGCTGCATTGGTGACCGCGGTCGATATGCAGGTGAAATGGCTGATTCCGTTCTTCTGGATCGGCGTCGCGGTGAGTTCGCTGATCTTCGGTCCGCGCGAACTGATGCGGCGGCCGCTGCTGTGGTTCGGCGGTGTCATCGTGGTCGCGGCGACCGCACCGTCGCTGATCTGGCAGGCGCGCAACGATTGGCCGCAGCTGTCGATGGGCGAGGTGATCAGCGGCGAACAGGGCATACTCGGCGGCCGGGTGCTGTTCGTGCCGCTCGCGGTGCTGCTGGCGGGGTATCTGGGAGCGGTGCTGTTGGTCTGTGGCGTGTGGGCACTGCTGCACAATGCCTCGCTGCGGCCGTACCGGTTCCTCGGCGTGACTCTGCTGATACTCGTCGCCGTGTTCCTGGTGATCGGTGGCCGGATCTACTACGTCGCCGGAATGTTCGGTGTGGTGCTCGCGGCGGGTGCGGTCGGTCTCGTCGAATTCGCGGGTCGCCTGAATCTCGCACCGAGACGCATGGTCTCGGTGGCCGGTGTGATGCTTGCCGCCATGGCCACGGGCTATGTGCTGTGGTCGACGCCGTGGCGCGATGCCGCGCACGTCGAGCCACCCGCCGATGGAGCCGAGGCCGCCATCAATATCGGCGTGTACGGCGAATTCGGTTGGCCCGAACTGACTTCCGCCGTCCGGCAGGCCAATGAATCACTCAGCGCGGCCGAACGCGCCGACGCCGTCATCGTGACCGACACCTACTGGCAGGCCAGCGCCCTCGACCAATTCGACCGCGATCGCCTTCCACCGATCTACAGTCCGAGCCGCGGTTTCGGCTACTTCGGCATGCCACCGGACAATGCCCCGGCTGTCATTGCCGTCGGCGTGAACGACGCCTTCCTGCACTGGGATTTCGACCACGTCGAACCAGTTGCCAAGGTGGACAGCCGAATCGGCTATCCGGGCAACACCCAGAACGTCACCGTGTGGAAATGCACCGGCCTGCGCCACCCGTGGTCGCAGGTGTGGCCGACCTGGATGCACCTGTAGGTACGCTGCGACCATGACATCTGGGCAAACCGAGATCTGGCACAACCCGCGGTGCAGCAAGAGCCGCAATGCCACCGCACACCTGGACGAGGCGGGCGTGGAGTACACGGTCCGGCGCTACCTCGACGATCCGCCCACGGCGGCGGAATTGCGAACCGTGCTGAAGCGGCTGGGCGCCGAGCCGTGGGATATCACTCGCACCGGTGAGCAGATCGCCAAGGATCTGGGCATATCCGGCTGGGGACACACCGCCGCGGACCGGGAGCGCTGGATCGAGGCGCTGGCGGCGCATCCGCAGCTGATCCAGCGGCCCATCGTGCTCACACCAGACGGCGGCGCGGTCGTCGCGCGCGATGAGCAGACCTTGGAATCGCTGGACCCTTCGTAGCCGAAATAGCCGGTAGGGTCGGCATTTATGAAGGTACAACTGCGTCATAGTCCGGCCTCCGCGGTCGCGCGGTGCTTCCTGGCCGGCGGCGAGCCGATGCGGGTCGAGAGCGGCGCCATGGTCGCGCATTCGGCGGGAGTTTCGTTGCAGGCCAAGGCCGAAGGCGGCATTCTCGCCGGGCTGAAGCGTTCGGTGCTGGCGGGCGAATCATTTTTCGTCTCGACCTTCACCGCACCGCCGCAGGGCGGCTGGGTGGATGTGGCGCCCGCACTGCCAGGCGACATGCTGAACCTGCAGATCACTCCCGATCGGCCGTTCTTCATCAGCCGCGGCGGTTGGATCGCGAACTCGCACGGCGTGCAGGTCGAGGGCAAATGGGGCGGTTTCGCGAATCTGTTCGGCGGCGAGGGCGGCTTCGGTCTGCGCGCGCACGGCGAAGGTGAGGTGGTCGTCGGCGTGTTCGGCGCGATCGATGTGATCGATCTGCAGCCGGGCGAGCCGATCACCATCGATACCGGCCATGTGGTGGCCTATGACCTGGCCATGAACTTCACCATCCGGCGCGCGGTATCCGGGCGTTCCATCCAGTCGCTGAAGTCGGGCGAAGGCTTCGTCTTCGACTTCACCGGACCCGGCCGGGTGTTGCTGCAGACCCGCAATCCGGGCGCCTTCGCGGCCTGGGCGGGGTCGGTGGCGTCCTCGGGTTAGTCGCCGGTTTTCACAACCCTCTTACCTGCTGGACACCTAGCTCATGCAGAATGCAACTTTCATATCGGGTCCAGCAAGGGAATGTACATGGAGCTCCTCGAAGTCGTCGCCAACCTCCTCACCCAGGTCATGGGTGCTATGAGCGGTAGCGCCGCCTGACAGAACGCAGGCTCATCGGCCCATCAGGTCCTCGACCTGGTGGGCCGATGGTGTTTCAGGCCAGCAACCGGTCGGTGAGGATGCGGGTGTCCGGGACGAACGGCCAGGTCGGGTCGTCCAGATGTGCGCGCAGTTCGGCATCGGTCCACCACCAGCCGTCCACGATTTCCTCGGGCTGGTGCCGGATGGGCCCGTCGTAGCGCAATTCGTAGGCGAACAGATGGCAGCGCATCGGTGCGCCATGCCAGATGCCGTCCCAGGACGCGCTGGCCCGCAGGGGGAGCGGTGGTGATTCGACGGGCACGACGATGCCGAGTTCCTCGGCGAGTTCACGCAGCGCGGTCTGCGCCGGGGTCTCGCCGGGATCGACGACACCACCGGCCAGGCAGTCGTGCATACCGGCGAAGACCATCTTGGTATCGGTGCGGCGGTGCACATAGACGCGTTCGCCGTCGCCGGAGCGAACGAGCACACCCGCACTGGCATGCCAGATGCCGTCGCGATAGACGGTGGCCCGGTCGGCCGCGCCGATTTCGCGGCCCGCGGCGTCATAGACCGCGATCATCTCGGACTGAGGGTGCACCGACACCGGTCGAGAGTAACCTGATCTTCGCACGCCACATCAGCGTGTTCATAGCGTCATAGATTACACCCGTCGACCCCTCTCGGAGCAAGCGGATGGCGAACTGTCCGTGCGAGTGGATGCGGCTGTCCGGTCAACGCGACCAAGGCTTCTGCGACCTCCACGATGCTGGCCCGGGTGTATATCGGTGTGGCGCCGCCGTTTCCGGACTGCGCGTGACCGGCATAGGCACGAGCAATGGCTTCGTTGAACTCGCGCTCGACGTAGGTGAGCGTCGTGTGACGGATCCAATGAGCCGATACCTGCAGGCGCGCTGCCCAAGGCAAATGGGCTCGGATCCGCCCGCTCAGATAGTCATAGCGTCGTGCCGTGATCGGGCGCCCGTTCCGGTAGCGCAGAACCCGAGAGGTAGCTCCCTCGCCTCCACGTCTGTCAACGTGCTCGACCAACTTGCCCATCAGAAGAGGCGAGATCGGTTGGCAGCGAACGGTTTCCCCCTTCTCGCGCAAACGGATAAGACAGTCTTGCGGCTCGAGGTCAGGAACCTCCAAGTTCAGAGCGCCTGCTCGTCGACAGGCCGCTTCGACGTGAAGGCGCACAATGAGCGAGTCCAGTTCGGTGTCGTTTCCGGTGGTCGCCGCCACCTGCCCGATCTCGATCACCTGTTCTCTGGTGAGGGCATGCCGCGAGCCATTCAGTCGACGGGGTTTCGCCACTTTCCGTGCGGGGTTGTCCGAAGGACTGATCAGTCTGTCGGCCTCGGCATGCTTGTAGATGCATCGAAACGCCGCCACCATATGGGTTGCCGCGCCGCGTCCATCGCGCGAGTTGGATCGGACGACCGCTCGGCTGCGGTGCTGTTGCACGAGTTCGCTGATCTCGGTCGAGCTGGGTTCATCGAGCCGTTTTGTGCCCCAGGCTGTTTCGATGACACGCCAGTAGGACGCGTAGTTCTTGACCGTCGTAGTGGGCAGCGAGGTGCGCAGCTTGGGGATGTACTCGCCGAATGTCGGCATCTTGGCCGAGCTGCCGGCACTGGTCGAGAGGTGTTGGACACTGACGCCCAGCCGTGTCGCGATCAGCGAAAGCGCACTGGTCAGGTCATCGCTCATGGCGTCCGGGCCAAAGGCCGGGTAGATAATTCCATAACGCCACCGCGACCACCGGAATCGGAAATACCACCAGCATGTCCCGTGCCTGGTCGGCCACGACCAAGGCTCGGTCGTGCGGATTCAGATTGGATTGATGGCGAAACGCTGCTGGAAGCCGTAGATATCCGTTTGCTCCTACAGCCCAACGGCTGTTCCGCACGCATCGAGCAACGACCATCCGATGATCCCCTTCGAACGAAACATTCTGCCCTGCTGCCCATTCGAGAGCTTTGAGGCTTGACCGATCGGACAGGCGGCCGTGGTCATCGACAGTTGCTGTCGAGCAATGGGTGCACGGATACCACCAGCGGACAGTGACGGACGTGCCGATCGACGGTCGGCCGGTGGTTGTGCGAGTGCAGGTTCGTCGGCTGTTGTGCCCAACGGTGGGCTGCCGCAGCACGTTTCGTGAGCAGGTGCCCGGTGTGCTGGAGCGGTATCAGCGTCGCACCGCCCGGTTGACCGGGCAGGTCCGGTCGGTGGTGCGGGAGCTGGCCGGGCGGGCCGGGGTCCGGCTGCTGGTAACGCTTGCCGTGGGCCTGTCGCGTCACACCGCGATACGGGTGCTGCTGGACATTCCACTGCCCGAGCGGCCGGTGCCGGAGGCGGTGAGTGTGGACTTATCCCGAGTCGGGGATTATCCCGATGTCTGGCGGATTGATGTGGGAGTGGTTGTGCGGCGGTGTTTTTCGGATCGGTGGCGTTGTTGGCATCGGAATATTCAGAGGTTCTCCAGGAAGGCGAGTAGGTCGTCGGGTGGCCGGTAGCGGCCGGGCTTCGAGGTGGGTGATGTGGTGCGGGCCAGGGCGCGTTCCTTGATCGCCATGTCGGCGTGCAGGTAGGCGGTGGTGGAACGGGGGTCGGCGTGGCCCAACCAGAGTGCGATGACCGTCGAGTCGACTCCGCTGCGGAGCAGATTCATCGCGCAGGAATGACGGAGGGTGTGTGGTGAGATCTTCTTGCCTTCCAAGGACGAACAGTATTGGCGGGCAATGGTTGTGCAGAGTTTGAGTCGCGCTTCGACGCCGTCGTCGCTGAGGCGGCGGCCTGTGCGGGTGGGGAAGGCGGGCTCGTTGGGGCTGCCGTGCCGTTCTCGAAGCCAGACGCGCAGGACAGCGGTGGTGGCCGGGGTCAGCGGGACGCAGCGTTGTTTGCGGCCTTTCCCGCGGCAGCGCACGTGTGCGCCGGACCCGAGTTCGATGTCGCCGCAGTTGAGTCCGGTCAGCTCCGACAGCCGCAGCCCGGTCTGGACGGCGAGCAGCAGTAGAGCGTGGTCACGGCGCCCTTCCCAGCGGGAGCGGTCGGGCGCGGCAAGTAGAGCGTCGATCTCCTCGGGCTGCAGAAACGACACGACCGTCTTGTCGAAGCGTTTCTGCGGGATAGCGAGCACTTGCTGGATCAACTCGGCATGTTCGGGATGGCGCAGTGCCGCGAACCGGAACAGTGACCGCAGGGCCGCCAGCCGCGTGTTGCGGCTGCGGGCGCTGTTGTGGCGGCCGGTTTCCAGGTGCTGCAGGAACGCCGAAATCACCTCAGCATCAAGGTCTTTCCAGTCCAATGCTGAGGGTGTTTTGCCGGTGCGATCACAGACGAACCGCAGCAGCAGCTGAAAGGTGGTGCGGTAGGAGGTGATCGTGGCCGGGCTGGCTTGGCGCTGGTTGACCAGCCGCTCGAGGAAAAACAACTGCAGAGTCGGGGCCAGGAGAGTCATCGACGGTGTCCTTCTGCATGCTGGTTCTGCAGTCGTTCGGCGGCCAGGGACAGCAATTCCGGTGCGGCGGACAGATACCAGTAGGTGTAGATCGGTGCGCGGTGACCCATGTAGGTCGACAGTCGCGGCAGCAACGCCGTGACGTCGTCGCCGCTGCGATACCAGCGCACGAGTGTGTGCACCGCGAACGAATGACGCAGGTCGTGAATGCGTGGGCGAACCGACGAGCCGGAACCGACACGTGAGGTTTCCACCAGCCGCCGGAACAGCAGGCCGAAGTTGGCGTAGATCATCGCGGTCCCCTTGCCGGAAACAAAGAACGTCCGGCTCACCGGCTGCGGCACCTGCTCGTCGCGAATCGCGGCATAGGCGGCCAACGCGGCCGCCGCGGTGGGGTCGAGTAACACTTCGCGGGTCTTGGTGAATTTCGATGCGCGCACGACCAGCACGCCCTCACCGCAGCCGACATCGTCACGGTCGAGGGCTATCGCTTCTCCCACCCGGATCCCGGTGCAGGCCAGCAGCCCGATCATTGTCTCGACCGTCGCCCTGCGCAGCGGGGATGGCACCACCACCGGCACCGCGCGCAGCAGCGCCTGAATGTCTTCGGAGGAGTAGATGAACGGCGGATTCCAGCGCTGCCGGTGAATCACCAGGCCCAGCGGAGGGATCTCGGTGGCCGGGTCGATGCCCGACATATAGCGGGCGAACCCGCGCACCACCGTCATCCGGCGCGACCAGATCGAGCTGGCCGGGCCGACGTCGCGGCGCCGAACCCAGTCCAGGGCAACAGCAACGGTGATCGTGGTGACTCCGGCCGCATCGAGATGATCGACGAAACGCGGCAGCAGCCGGTGCGCCTCGGCCAGCTCGTGGCCAAGCGCCCGACGCAATTGGAGATAATCGGCGGCGTGAGCGGCGAAGTCGGTGCTCATGATCGCGCCTGCGGCCAGGGTTGCACGACCGCGGCCAACGCGATGCGGTCGATCTTGGCGTAGTCGGAAGTCGTGCCCAGATCCGAGTGCCGCAGCACCTGCGCGATCTCGACCAAACTCACTCCCCGATGCAGCATTTCAGTGGCTAGCCCGTGGCGCAGCCGGTGCCCGCCGACCGGGCTCACCCCGGCGCGGCGACAGGCCCGGTAAACGATCCTGGGGATGCTGCTGGGATGGATCGGCCGTGGCGGCGCATACAAGGTCAAGATCACCTCCGGGCAACTGCAGTGAAGCCGGTCGTGGCGCAGATACTCCGCGACAGCTGCACCCACCTGACTCGGTAACGGAAGTCGATCCACCCGGCGCGCTTTGCCGCGCACCGCGATTTCCCCGTGCCGCCAGTCGATATCACCGAGTTGGAGGGCTGCGACCTCGCCGCTGCGCAATCCCAACCGGGCCAGCAGCGTCAATACCGCGTAGTCGCGGCGCCCGCTGGTCGTCGACCGATCACAGCTGTCGAGCACCGCGTCGACCTCGGCGGCACTCGGGCCGCTGGGCAGCCGGGTGCCCCGCCACGCCGCGACCGGCGGCATCGCCACGCCGAGATCGGCATCGAGCCGGCGCCGCAGATAGAGAAACCGCAGCAACGCGCGCAGGTCGGCGGCTTCTCGTTTCGCCGACTCCACCACCAACCGGGCACCGGCCGCCAGCAGAAAGGCGTTGACTTCCCCGCCGGTCAGGTCCTCGTCGCCGACATCGCAACCCAGTCGCGAAGACCTTTGCGCCAGAAACCGTTTCGCGAACCGCTCGTATCGCAACACCGTGGTCGGCGCCAGACCGCGTTCATCGACCAAATGCTGACGATAGTCGGCCAGCAACCGATCCCGCGCGGTCACCGCCACCGGCACCACGGCTGCGATCACACCCCGGCCCGCCAGAAACGACAGCAGCACCGCCGCAGTCGCCATCGTCGGAACCCGGCGCTGACCCTGACCACGGGCAGCGGCGAAGAACTGCTCGACCACCGCCGGCGTGAGATCCTGCGCAGCCACATCAGCACTGGCCATCCACCGATTCAACTGTCCCATCAGCCTCAAATGCTGGGCAATCGCAGTCGGCTTGTTTCCCCGCTTCTCCAGCTCCCGCTTGAACCCGCCAGCGAACCCCACCAGCGGACCCCCATCGGCTACCCACCTGGTCGTTCCCATTGTTGCTCCTCTCCGACGCGAAGACACCCTGCCTCCGCAACCAAAGAGTGCGACGCCCGAACTTACTCCGAGTGACAAACCACCAACCCGAACCAATCACCCAGTGCTACAACCACTCCCACGTCAATCCCACCAGACATCGGGATAATCCCCGACTCGGGATAAGTCGAGTAATCCCGATCTCGGGATTAGTCGACGATTTCGCGTTGCGGCGCCGCGACCGTTACGGCACCGTGGTAATCGATCCGGTCACTCACGCCCGTATCGACGTGCTGGAGGACCGGAAAGCCGGCACCTTGGCCGAGTGGCTGGCCGGTCATCCGGAGGTGCGGGTCGTCGTTCGTAACGGATCCACCACCTATGCCGGGGCTGTGCGCCGGGCACTGCCGGCCGCAACGCAGGTCAGCGACCGCTGGCACTTGTGGCACGGGCTGGCGCAGGTGGTGGAGAAAACGGTCGTCGCTCACAGTGCCTGCTGGTCGGCCGCGGCACCGAGGTATCGGCAGGTCCAGGGCGGGCTCACTACGCTGCAGCGGTGGCAGGCGGTGCACGAGCTGCTCGATCAAGGTGTCGGATTGCTGGATTGCTCACGGCGGCTTGGTGTTTCGCTGAACACGGTCGAACGCTACACTCGCGCGCCGGAACCGGAGCGGCTGCGGCGCCCGCCGCAGTACCGGGCCGCGTCTGGTCGATCCATACCGCGATCACCTGCGCGCCCGTCGTGCTGCCGACCCCGGCGTGCCGGTCCTGCAACTGCTTGCCGAGATCAAGGCCCTCGGTTATACCGGCGGACAGAATCTGCTCTACCGCTACATCAACCAGGGTCGCCTGGACAGCGACCGGATCTCGATCTCGCCCAAACGCGTGGCCCGATGGCTGCTGACCCGGCCCGATGACCTGCCCGACACCCGCCGCGCCCAGCTTGACCAGGTCACCGCCACGTGCCCGGAGATGACCGCTCCGGCCGAGTTGGTACGCGAGTTCGCCCAGCTCATGGCCGAGCGGCGTGGCAGCGACCTCGACAGCTGGGCCAAACAGGTCCGCGAGGCCGGCCTCACCGAATTCACCCCGTTCCTCACCGGCCTGGACCAAGACCACAACGCGGTGGTCGCCGGCCTGACCCTGCCCTACACCAACGGCCCCTGCGAAGGCGTGAACACGAAAACGAAGCTCATCAAGCGCCAAATGTGCGGTCGGGCAGGCTTTTCGCTGCTTCGACACCGAATCCTATTGGGGTAGAACAGGATCGATCTACTACCACCGAATTTGGGACAGACCCGAATTTGGGACAGAGCCGTTGTTCTTACAGTCCCACTTACGCAGCCGGACCGAACCAGGTTTGCTTGGCTACGTTCAACGTCTCGTACGACCCTCCCGGAGCGACAGCCCATGCGATTACACCGTCCGGGCGTATCAGCGCCGCCTCGAGGTCGGCGCGGCCGGTCGAGACCACGTCCGGGGGGCCGATGTAGAGCGGGCCGCCTGCCCGAGTCAGGTCCGACAGTCGGACATGTGTGCCGTCGGCATATGTCAGTTGCAGGTCAGGGCAATACGTGCCGGCCAGCTTGTGGTCGACCTCGTACGGCAGTTCGTGGCGGATAGTGAGTCCGGACATCAATTGGCCGAAGTACCGGACGACGTCGGGAAAGTCCATGAGGTCGGACATCACATCGCGCAGGGCGTCGGTATGCGGACCCGGCCGCAGCAACGCTGACTGCGCACGAGTGTTGTGGAGCACAGCCGCGCCGACAGGGTGACGTTCGGCGCTGTATGTGTCGAGGATGTCTCGGCCAGCAGCCAGCTTCCAGCCGAGATTCACTGCGTCCATCAAGCCGAGGTTGAGCCCTTGGCCCCCACTGGGCGAGTGGACATGAGCTGCGTCGCCGGCCAGGAACACCCGGGCATTGCGGTAGTCGGTGACTTGACGAGCCAGGTCGGTGAAGCGGATGCCGTCTCCTACATCGGTCACGGTCGCATCCACACCGGTAACCCGTTTGACGCTGGCCTGCAGCTCCTCAGCGGTGATCGGTCCTTCGTAGCGTTGCGGGTCGTCGAAGTCGAACGTGGCGACCATGCCGTGGCCGTAGTAGAGCGTGCCCTGGTCGAGCCGACCCGGGTCCGGCAGTTCCCGCTGACCTGTGCCGCCACCCGTCGTACTGTCATCAATGGTGCAGTGCCAGGGAAGTCGAATCCAGCGAGCTTGCGAACCGTGCTGCGGCCACCATCGCAGCCGACTAGATAGTCGGCTCGTAGCCCGTTGGCGGTGACACCGTCAGCGTCCTGCTTGAGTGAGGTCAGCTCGAATCCGTAGCGGATCGGCACATCGAGACTGCGGGCGTAGTCGAGCAGGATTTTCTCCAGCTCGGATTGCCAGATCATGTTGGCGCGCCGGTCCGGTTCCTCTTGGACGTCTTGGGCGATCTTGAAGATTGACGCGAAGTGACCGTTCGCGCTGCCGTGGTCGCGCAGCTTGTCCGCGCGTCCCTGCTTGTCGTGTACGGCAAGTTCGGGACCGAGGCCTCGGCGCGTGAGCGCCTCGGTGGAGAGCGGTCCGATGCCTCTGGCTCGCGGCTCGCCGGAGGGGCCGTCCAACTTCTCGATGACCACTGGCTCGGCACCCGCAAGTTTCAGTTCCGCGGCTAGAAGCAGTCCCACTGGGCCGGCTCCGACGACGATGACCTTCACGATGGACCTCCCGGGCACAGTGTTCGCAGTTGTCGCAACTAGGCTACACTGTGCGCAGTGGATGTTGTCTGGTCACGGTCCGAGCGAGCCACGCGTGGCCCCAAGCCGGCGCACAGTCGCGCCGAGATCGCTGCAGCGTGCGTATCGCTCGCCGACGCCGAGGGCCTGGACGCAGTGTCGATGCGGCGGGTAGCGAGCAAAATGGGCACCGGAACAACATCGCTGTACCGCTATGTCAGATCGAAGGATGATCTCTTCGACTTGATGGTCGACCAGGTCCTCGGGTCCGAACCCTTGCCGACACCGACCGGCTATTGGCGCGAGGACCTACGGTTTCTCGCACAGTGGAAGCGCAAGCTGATGCTCGATCACCCGTGGATGGCCGAACTGTCCGGCCGGCCGGCCGTCGGACCGAACGGGCTGCGAGTCCAGGAGCGGGGGTTGCGGGCTGTCGACGGCTGGGGCCTATCGATCGATCAGATGATCATCATCGTCGAGTCGATGGACGCCTACGTACAGGGCTACGCGCTGCGCGAACTGGCCGAGCAGGCTGCGACACGGCGCTCTGGGCAGGACCTGGACGCTTGGATGGACGCGCACGAGTCCTACGCGCGAACAGTGATCGAAACAGGCCGGTTTCCACTGGTCACTCGGGCATGGTTAGACGCGCGTGAGCCTCATGCCGCCGACCGCGCCGAACGAGGATTCCATCACGGCGTCGACCGGCTGCTCGACGGCTACGGCGTCAGCATGCGCCACGCCAGATAGCCCCAACTCGATTACACCTACGGAGCAAGGGTAGGGCCTGGGCACGACGGACGACCCTCTCACGGAAGAGACCGGACAGTCTCTTCGGGTCAAGAGTCAACCGAAGCCGGGGCAGTCCCTTTTGCGGCTCGAACGGCGGTACGCGGAGCTGCTGGCCGCCCAGGAAAGCGCCCGGATGGCTTTGCGCCGCGACGCCGCCGACCTTCCGGTCCCGGAGATCGTGTACCGTGCCATCCGAGCACAGCTCGGCACTGTCGAGGTCCTGCCGGACAAGCGGTTCATGGACCTGGGTGGAGTCCGGCAACCGCAGGCCCAGGCCGAAGCATCAGACCTCGACCGCGGGAGATCTGGTCAACCGATCGTTCATGTGTGCGGCCGGGCTCATCGCGGGCACCTCCATTGGTGAGCCTTTCCCACCCGTGGAAGCGGCCACATCAACCGATCGGCTGATGCCGTCCTCCACCCCGGCCCCTACCGTTTTCTAGCCGCGGAGTCGATTCACCGCGCCCGCTCCGGGACCCACACTTCTCCCATGGCAATCATCGAGGTAGACGGCCTCGTCAAACGCTACGGCGACCACACCGCGGCGAACGGGGTCAGCTTCGCCGTCGAGCAGGGCGAGATCTTCGGCATCCTGGGGCCCAACGGGGCCGGCAAGACCACGACCGTCGAGTGCGTCGAGGGGTTGCGCACTCCGAACGGCGGAACGATCAGCGTCTGCGGCCTCGACCCGCAGCGCGACGAAGGCGAACTGCGGCAGATCCTCGGCGCCCAACTGCAGGAAAGCGAACCGGCCGACAAGCTCGAGGTCGGCGAGGCGATGGAGCTCTACAGCTCCTTTTATCGCGAACCGGCCGACTGGCGCGAACTGGTCAACGTCCTCAACCTCGGCGCCAAGCTCGGCACGCAGTTCCGGCGGCTGTCCGGAGAGCGGCTGTCGATCGCGCTCGCGCTGCTCGGCAACCCGAAGGTGGCGGTGCTCGACGAGCTCACCACCGGCCTCGACCCACAGGCCCGCCGTGACGTGTGAGAGCTCATCGAGCACATTCGAGACCGGGGAGTGACGATCCTGCTGGTTACCCACTTTATGGAAGAGGCCGAGCGGCTGTGCGATCGGCTGGCCCTGATCGACTCCGGCCGCGTTGTCGCCGTGGACACCCCCGCCGGTCTGGTCTCGAAGGTCGACGACAGCAAAGGATCCGCTTCCGGCCGTCCGCACCGCTGGACCACTCCGTCCTGACCGCCTTGCCCGAAGTTTCCACCGTCGAGCGGGCCGGGAGCCAGCTCGTGGTGACTGGCACCGGCAACCTGTTGCTCGCCGTGACGACCGTGCTCGCCCGCAACCAGATCACCGTAGCCGACCTGCGGGTCGAGCAGACGACGTTGAACGACGCGTTCGTCGCGCTCACCGGCCGCGCCATCGAATCCTGAGGAGACCCGACCCATGCCTGCCCTGCTCCGGCTCACCGCCACCGAAACGGAGCTATTCTTCCGCGAACTGATCGTCGTCTTCTTCGTGCTGGCCTTCTCCCCGATCCTGCTCGTTATCCTCGGCCTGATCCCCTCGATGCGGGAATCCAACGCGGATCTCGGCGGTGTCCGGCTGATCACCCTGTACCTGCCGATCGTCATCTCAATGGGCATCTCGCTGTTCTCGCTCAGCGGCTTGTCCCAGCTGTTCGCTTACTACCGCGAGAAGGGTGTGCTGCGCCGGATGCGGACCACTCCGGTCAAGCCGTCGGTCATGCTCGGCGCGCAGCTGCTGATGGCCACGGTGCTGTCCATCAGCACGATGCTGATCATGGTCGCCATCGGCCACTTCGCGTTCGACGTGGAGTTCCCGCAGCACCTGCCCGCGTTCCTGATCAGCTTCCTGCTGCTGGCCTTGGCGTTGTTCGCGATCGGCCTGCTCGTCGCCGCGCTCGCGCCGTCCAGCAAGAGCGCCAGCGCGATCGGCTCCCTGGTGTTCTTCCCGCTCGTGTTCTTCGCGGGACTCTGGCTGCCGCGCGCCAGCATGAACAAGGTCCTGCTGACGATCAGTGATCTGACCCCGCTCGGCGCTGGCGTCCAGCGCTACAGGACGCCACCGCCGGTCACAGGCCGCAACTACTGCACCTGGGCGTGATGCTAGGCTGGACGGTACTGGCCGTCAGCCTCGCTGTCACGCTGGTGCAGTTGTTCTGGAAGGTGCCGGACGGCCTCCCGACCATTCTGGGTCTCTCCGCCGCCGCCTTGCTCTGGATGCTGCGACGCTTCGCCCCGAATGGCACCAGAACTATCCGCTGATGGGCCTGTACTACTCCGGGTTGATGATCCTCGTCGCCGGTCTCGTCGCCATCGCTCCTTGGTACGGCTTCTTCGCCTTCGTCGGCTACCCCGAGGCGTTCCAGTACCTCCAGGGACGCTGGCGGTACGCGGGCGCCGCCGCCACCGCGATGATTTCCGCGGCAGCGTTCCTCGGCGGTGCGGCCGCCATCAACGCCGCCGACATGTGGTGGGTGTGGCTGGCCGTTGGCGCGGTGTCGTCGGTGCGCTCTTCTACTTCGTGGAGATGAGCAGCCACCGCAAATGACATGCAGAAACAGGCCCTTCTCGAGCTGCACGAGGTCAACGCCAAGCTGGAGACCGCCCTGGCCGAGAACGCCGCGCTGCAGGCGCAGCTGCTCGTCCGGGCACGCGAGGCGGGCGTCCTGGACGAGCGGCAGCGGATGGCCCGGGAAGTCCACGACACGCTCGCCCAGGGTTTGGCCGGGATCCTGACACAACTCCAGGCCACTGGGCAGACGCTGGGCGACCCTCAGGCGTTGCGGCGGCACCTCGCGAACGCCACCAACCTGACCCGCGAAAGCCTCATCGAGGCCCGCCGCACGGTCCAAGCGGTGGAGCCGTCGGTGCTCGCCCAGGCTCAGCTCCCGGACGCGATCGGCGACGTGGCCCGGCGGTGGTCGGAGGTCAACGACGTCTACGCGGTGCTGACCACCACCGGAGACGCCCGGACGATGCACACCGACGTCGAGGTGGCGCTTCTCCGCACAGCGCAGGAGGCGCTCGCCAACGTGGCCAAGCACGCGCGGGTCGGCCGGGTCGGCCTGACTTTGTCGTACATGGCGGACCAGGTGACCCTCGACGTGCGGGACGACGGGGTCGGATTCGAACCGAACACCAAGCGCGCCAACGGTTCCACGAACGGTGGCTTCGGCCTCGCCGGTATGCGGCAGCGCGTGCAGCGGCTCGCGGGCCGACTGTACATCGAATCGGAACCGGGGCGTGGCACGGCGATTTCGGCGACCGTGCCAGGCCATCCCCGCCGGTGGCGCGGCGTGATCTCCCTATTGATCGTCGACGACCATCCGGTGGTGCGGGACGGGTTGCGCGGGATGTTCAGCGCCGACCCCCGCTTCGAGGTGGTCGGCGAGGTCGGCGATGGCGCCGCGGCGATCGCCGCCGGCGAGCAGCTCCGACCGGACGTGATCCTGATGGACCTGCGGATGCCGAGGACCGACGGTGTCACCGCCATCAAGGAGCTAGCGAAGCGTGGAGTTTCCGCGCGGGTGCTGGTGATCACCACCTACGACACCGACGACGACGTCCTGGCCGCCATCGAGGCCGGCGCCACCGGCTACCTGCTGAAAGAAGCGCCGAACGAAGAACTGTTCCGCGCGGTGGAGGCGGCCGCGCAGGGGCAAGCGGTGCTTTCCCCCACCGTCGCGACCCGGCTCATGGGGCAGGTACGGCAACCCGCGTCCGAACCTCTGTCCCAGCGTGAGCTCGAGGTCTTGGAGCTGGTCGCCGCGGGCTCGACGAATCGCGAAGCAGCCGAACGGCTGTTCATCAGCCAGGCGACGGTCAAGACGCACCTTTTGCGCGTCTACGCGAAAGTCGGCGCCAACGACCGGGCGGCCGCTGTGGCCGCCGCGTTCTCCCAGGGCTATCTGACACCGTAGACGGACTGAGGCTCGTTCGGTTCATGGGCCATGGCCTGGGTGAGCGTCTGAGACCTCTGGTTTCGGGTGTGTGACGCTCGAGATTTGAGTAAACTCTTGGTAGAGCAGTGATTGCTGAGATCAATTGCTGTACCAGGAGTTCGGTTGTCACCATCGAGTATTGCCGTGTGTTCGTCGTGCCCGACTCGCGAAAAAGCACCGGGGCATCGGTGTGGGGGAGTGTTCGTCGTCGACGACTGATGGGCAGTGGGCCATACTCGAACCGCTGCTGCTATCGCCGGGTAATCGGGGTGGAAGGGGTGGGCCTTTACCGGTTGGTGAACGGAACCGCTCGGGTCGCGTGCACGGTGTCGGAGTCGCTGCTGGGTACGGTTGCGGTTGTGCCCCGAGAGACGTTGACCAGAGACCAGATCGTCACGGCGGCGGTGGCAGTGTTGGATGCCGAGGGTGTGGCCGGATTGAACGTGCGCCGGCTCGGCACGCAGTTGGGTGTCGCTGCCACGGCGATGTACTACTACGTCAGGAACAAAGACGAGTTGGTCACTCTCGCTGCCGATTCTGTCTGGCAGGAACTCGAGCTGCCCGACCCTGCGGTGACCGAGTGGCGTTGTGCTGCCACCGTACTGGCCCATGAGCTGCAGTCGATGATCACCCGGCACTTCTGGCTACTACCTGCCATGAGTACGCACTTGATCTACGGCCCGGGTAAGGCCCGGTTCGACGACTGCTGCCTGGCCGTGTTCGAGGGCGCCGGGTTCGCGGAGGCGGAGGCGGACCATGCCGCCGCGACCATGCTGATGTTCGTCATCGGCGCGGCACAGGGATCGGCCGCCGAACGCGCCTGGCAGGCGCGGGTGCGCCGCAGCGGAGTCGACGAAGACGCACGACAGGCCGAGACCGTGGCCTCCATCGTCGAGACCGCGCAGCAGTTCCCCCGACTCCTGGCACGCCTGAAGGCATCGCCGGACAGCGTCGAAACCCTACCCGGCGACACGGGATTCGAGTTCGGGTTACGCACGGTGCTCGACGGTCTGCAGGCTCGGCTGGATCACGAGAAGTAACGGCTGGCCGAGGGCAGGGTGAGCAGCACGATCACCGCGAGCGAGCCCGCGGTGGCCAGCAGCCACCGCGCCACGATCGCTGGTCGATACCACGACGGCAGGGTATCGACTCCCGCTTGCAGCACCGCGCCGATATCGAGTTCCCGGACCCGTGGATCGTCGAGTTCGGCGAACGTGGACACCGTCATCCGCATCGCGAATACCTGCATGGTGGTTATGAAGCCGACTCCGAGCAGCACCAGTGGCTCCGCCCCCACGACAGCACCCGCCCGATCCCGGTCCCGGACAGATTGAGTACCGCCAGCACGACCAAAACAGCCGCGATCGCATACCCCGCGACCAGCGCCCCGCGTCCCTCGTCCAACCGGACCCCGTACTCGGCAAGCACCTCCGGCGCTACTCCACGCCGCACCACTTCCGCGTCCATCGCGCGCTGAGCCCGCGGCCCGGCCGACCGGTAGGAACCAAGCATCACTACGAACAACCCCGCCAACCCCAGCTGCAACAGACACGCCATCGCCACGGCAACAGGCACGGCACCCTCCCGAATAGTTTGAACTAAGATAAAATCGAGGCTACCGGCATTTTTAACTTTGCTCAACTCATAAACCTGCAGACTCGGCATCACTGGAGTTGGACAGCCCTCCGCCGCCGGTTCGTCACCCTCACCGGGCGATGGCGACCGATCACAGCAGTCGACGGAACCGAGTTGTTCAACATTGCCACCGTGATAGTTACTCGATATCGGTGGCGCACCAACAGGATTCCCAACCGGTGGATGACCCTGCAACCAGTCTGACGACAGAAACCGTGGAGAGACCGTTGCGTCGAGAGGCGCACGGCGGGTTCGGCGAGAGGTCCGGGAACGGACCGGGAGCAATCCCGACACCGCGCCCCGGGCGTACTCAGCGGTGACGGATTTGCTGTATCTGGGGCAGTCCCTGGCGACGGCCAGCAGTAGGGGACGCGTTAATGTGCCGGACTCCTGCGGTGTGCCTGTCGGACAAGGGCGCCCGGACCGGTGGCGAGATCCGCATACTGCAGGCTCACGCCAAAGTGGCGCGCCGAATGCGATCCAGGTCTGCAAGCGCGTGAAGCTCAGAGGGACGAAGCCAGCCCGGATGGTGACGACATCCGGGCTGCCCTACAACCGGGCGAACAGTCAGCGTTCCGCGAATCTCGGGCACAGGTCGTTCTCGGCCGCGACGACCCAGTTGGCTGCGGTCTGCATCGTGTCCCCGTTGTCCCGCATCTCTATGACGATATCCGTCGCGGACTTACCGGAACGGCGCTCGTCGCAGATCGCGTACCCGAGTTCTACGGCCGCGTCCTGGACGGCGGCGTTCGGATGATCGAGCACACCCACTGCGATCAAGTCATGGATAAAGTCGGTCTCTGCGATCGGGCGTGCGTCCGCTGTGCCGGCAAGCAGGTCGGAGCGATCGCGAGAGCGATTGCGGCGGCAGCGATGACGACCGCGCGCCAGTTGTTCTTCCTGATCAATTCTCCCTTGAACCGCATCTGGAATGACGCCGCTTCACCCTAGCCTTTGACTCTGATGCTCCTATTCTTGTCATGCGGTAGCGAGCCATGCTCGGTAGGTGTTGGCGAGTTCGTCGTTGCGGGCTTGGCCGCGTTCGATGCGGGACAGGGTTCCTGGCCAGACGCCGAGATGCCTTGCGGCAGCGGTGAGAGTGATGTTGAGTCTCTGGCGTCCGGGACGCAGGTCGGCGTAGTCCGGGATTGAGATGGCGCGGGTCAGCAACCGATAGATCTCGCGGGCGATCGCGCGTTTGAGTAGGCGCAGAATCTCCGGTTTGGATCGGCCCGCTCGCGTCTGCCGGGCTACATATGACTTCGTCGGCTCATGCTTGGACATGCGGACCAGGGCGATACGGTGCAGCGCATTATTGGCTCCACGATCACCACCGCGCGAAAGTCGGTGTCGCGTAGTCTTTCCGGAGGATGCCGGCATTGGAGCTGCGCCGCACAGAGCGGCGAATGAACTCTCACCCCGCAGCCTTTCCGGGTTATCGCCGGCGGTGACGAACAACTGGGCAGCGGTGTCAGGACCGACGCCGAGAGCTGAACGCAGAGCAGGACACAGAACCACGGTCAATTCGTTGAGCTCGGCGGTGAGGGTGTCAACCTGCTCGTTGAGGAAAGCGACTCGATCGGCGAGTGCCTTTGCAGCAGTGAGTATTCCAGAGATCATCTGCTCGGCATGAGCGCTGGGACGGGTGCTGGTGAGCTCGGCGATGAGCTCTTTGGTGGTGTGTCCGCGGAATCTGGCGCGCACCGATTCCGGCGCGCTGACGAGCACCGCCTTGATCTGGTTGATCGAGGCAGTGCGGGCCTTGACCGCCGAGCGCCGCGCACTGAGCAGTGCTCGGACCACGCTGGTCCGCTCGTCCTTGGGCTCTGACCACCATGCCCGGACAACGCGGCCCGCACTGCAGCATAGGAGTCCGGAGTGTCGGACTTACCTTTGCATCGTCGCGCCGCGCGATCCGGACGGCAGACCTCGACAACCGGAATACCCTCTGCAGCAAGGGCTCTGGTCAATCCAGCGCCATAGCTGTCAGCGGTCAAGTAATTCCCCCAGGTGAGGGCGTTGTCCGTCAAGTAATTCCTCCACCGGCGCTACTGGCCGTCACGTAATTCCTCCACCCTGGCGGTGTGTCTGCTGGGGGTGGGCCTCGCACATAGGTTCGCTTCTTCTCGAACGGTTGTTCCCCCGGGCGAGAAGAGGCGGTGAGATGGCGAGGAGAAGTTTCTCTATGTTCGATCTTGTCGAGCTCTACACGCACTGGCAGGCCGGTCGCGGGCAGCGTGAGATGGCCGCGTCGCTGAATATCGATCGCAAGACGATCCGCAAATACACGGCTCCGGCGATCGCCGAGGGCATCACCCCGGGCGTGACGCCGCCGTTGACGGCCGAGCAGTGGGCGGCCAAAGCGGCGGAATGGTTTCCAGCACTGCATGATCCGGCCGCGCGGGCACTCACCTGGCCAGTGATCGCAGAACACTCGGACCAGATCGAGCAGTGGCTCGCTGCCGAGGTGACGGTGGCAACGATCGCACAAAGACTGCGTGACGAGCATGGTCTGGCCGCGTCGGAATCGTCGGTGCGGCGTTGGGTGGCAGTGCATTTCGCCGACGCGCTCGCTCGGGAGAAGGTGACCGTGGCGCGGGGTGCGGTGGAGCCGGACAGCGAGGCGCAGATCGACTACGGCAAGCTGGGCATGTGGTGTGATCCGGCCACCGGCAAGCGAGTGGCGGTCTGGGCGTTCGTGATGGTGCTGTCGTGCTCACGACACATCTTCGTGCAGCCGGTGCTGAAGATGGACCAAACCTCCTGGTGCGCATCACATGTCGCGGCGTTCGAGTTCTTCGGCGGGGTACCCGCCCGGCTGGTGATCGATAATCTCCGCACCGGTGTCGACAAGCCCGATCTCTACGATCCGAAGCTCAACCGCACCTACGGCGAGCTCGCGATCCATTACGCCACGCTGGTGGATCCGGCACGCGCCGGGAAGCCGAAGGATAAACCTCTGGCTTCATACTGCGCTCCTTGTGGTTGATGCGGTGGTTGTTGTGGTGGCGGGGGTTGGTTTGCGGGGTGGGCGTCCGGGTCGTGGTCGGGCGAGGTCGGGGCTGGGGAGTTGGTAGAGGTATTCGCCTTTGTCGTTGGCGCGTTTGCCGGTGAGCAGCCCGCTGTTGCGCCAGGTCTTGACGGTGTTGGGGCTGATGGCCAGGTGGCGGGCGATCTCGTTGAGGGTGAGCAGTCCCTGGTCGCGCAGTCGTTGGGTGTGGCTGCGTAGCTGGTAGGCGTGGCGGATGTGGCGGATGATGCCGAGGTGGAGGGGTCCTCCGGTGCCGCTGGTGAGTCCTTGGTTGGTCAGGATGGCGGCGATCTCGGAGTCGGTGTGTTCGTCGAGCAGTGTGTCGACGGCGGTGACGACTTCGGTGGGGGTTTGGCGGATCTGCCAGGAGGCCAACGGGATTGGCAGGGTCAGTGTGTGGTCCTGGCCGCCGCGGAGTCTGATGTGGACGGTGATGGTGGTGTCGTTGCGGGCGAGCGTGGCGTCGGCGATCAGCAGGCGGACAACGCGTTTGCGTTCGCGCATCGGGGTGTTGGGGTTGTTCCAGAGGGCGGGGAAGTCGGCGGCCAGGGCTGTGATCGCGTCGCGTTGGGCTTGGTCGAGGGGCCCGTTGTGGCTGTGGTGGGCGCGTTCGTAGGTTTCGGTGGCGTCGTTGAGTTCGCGCAGGGCAGCGTTCCAGGCCGCTTCGAGTTGGTCGGCGACCAGGCGGTTGGCGGGGTCGACCGCAAGGTAGCGGCGGCGGGCGAGGTCGGCATGGTATTGGGCGCGTTGGACGGTGGTGGCGCGGATGCGGTCGGCTTCCTCGGCGCGGGCGGCCAGTTCGTCGGAGACCGCGAGGGCGGTCTGCAGGGCCAGTGGGGTGAGGGTGTCCAGCAGCAGTGTGCCGACGGCGGCGTCGATCGAGGCGCCGGGGACGCGCTGGCAGATCGCCTTGCCCCGCGCGATGCCCTCGGACTGGCAGACGTATTCGGGCGTGAGTTGGTCTTTGCGCTGGTGGTAGCGGACGGTCATCCGGCCACCGCACTTGCCGCAGATCACGAGTCCTTGCAGCAGGGCGGGGCCCTCGCGGGGTGGGCTGGCGCGGCGGTCGGTGCCGTGGGCGGTGGCGTTGGCGGCCAGTCTGGCTTGGTTGGCCTCGAACCGTTCCCAGCCGATGTAGCCGACGTGGGCGTCGGTGATCAGCACGGTCCATTCCTCGCGTGGGAGCACGCGGGTGCTCTGCCCGCCGCCGGGCTTGCGCGCGTGGGCGTGGCGGCCGTAAAAGAACGCGCCGGCGTAACGGGGGTTGTGCAGCACCTGCAGCACCCGGGAGTGCTCGAGCTCGCCCCAGGACAGCTCGCCCTTGCGCGGCCCG
Organism: Nocardia pseudovaccinii; assembly: GCF_050942345.1. Taxonomy (NCBI): domain Bacteria; kingdom Bacillati; phylum Actinomycetota; class Actinomycetes; order Mycobacteriales; family Nocardiaceae; genus Nocardia; species Nocardia pseudovaccinii. The sequence continues at coordinate 5,515,563 of NZ_CP192074.1, read as the reverse complement.
GTGGCCAGGCGGCGGGGGAACAACAGTTCGTCGGCGGCGAATGCCTTGACCACGGCCAGGGCGGACCCGGTCGCGTCGAAGGTGTCGAACACCCGCGCCACCGCGCCTTGGACGCTGGCGTCGGGATCGAGGGTGACTGTGCCGGTGCCGTCGCGGACCAGGCCGACCGGCAGCGGCATGACCAGCTCACCGCGTCGGGCCTTGGATAGTTGACCGCCCCGCAGCCGCGCTTTGAGAAAGTGCAGTTCGGCCTCGGACATCGTGCCTTTCAAGCCGAGCAGCAGCCGGTCGTTGAAGTCGGCGGGGTCGTAGAGGCCGTCCTCGTCGCAGATCAGGGTGCCGGTCAGGGCGCAGATCTCCAGCAACCGGTGCCAGTCGGTGTTGTTGCGGGCCAGCCGGGACACCTCCAGGCCCAGCACGATCCCCGCTCTGCCCATACCGACCTCGGCGACGAGGCGCTGGAAGCCTTCCCGGTCGGCAGCCGAGGCCCCGGACTGGCCCTGGTCGGTGTCGATGACAATGATCTGCGACTCGGCCCAGCCCAGGGCCACTGCCCGGCCGCGCAACGCGTATTGCCGGGTGGCGGACTCGGTGTTGGTCAGCACTTGCTTGAGGCTGGACTGGCGAACATAGAGGTAGGCGTCACGCCGCAGGTGCTCGTGGCCGACCTTGCCTGCCGCGTTCGCGGCGAGGGTGTGCATCAACTGCTCCTTGATCGTGTGGTGCGCGCAGGCAAGCCAGCGCCATGCCGGCCATCACCCGAACCAACTCATCGGTCCGGCCTGATGGCACGATCGCTTGCCTGACAGGGATATCTCGCGAATTATGTTGCGGGGCAACGAGGATCTGCTGTTGCGTGGTGAGCCAGGCGGCCATGCCGCGCCCGGCCAGCACACCCCAACCCAGCCGGTGCCCACCGGGCCGACCGGACAACACGGCCCGCCGCAGCCGCTCGTATCGTTCCGCGGCGCCCTCGCCCCGCGCGGGTTCAGGGGCCGCTTTTGGGTCCCTCCTCGAATTCGGTGCGGCGGCGCTCGAGCGCCCGCTCGACCGACCGCGGGTGCACCCGGATTCCGAACCGCTGCTCGATCCGCTCGGCCAGTTCGCCAGGCCGTCTGGCAGGGTCGGTGGCCAGCAGCTCCTCCAAGTGGTCGATGACCTCGGCGGTGAGCTTGCGCGGCCCTTTCGGGCCGGGCTTGCCGGGCACCAAGGCGGCCGGGCCGCCCTCGGCCAGCGCGGCAGCGGCCTGGTAGAAGGTCTGGCGGGACAACCCGAACGCCGCCGCCGCGCGGGCGACCGGCACGCCATCGACCTCGACGCGGCGCACCATCTCGTACTTGACCTGCACCATGTCCCGCGCGTCGAAGAACTCCGAGGACGCGAACCGCTCGTCGGACACTACCTCCGGGCGCGGGTTCAGCGTCCGCGACTCCCGCAACGCCCGCGCCTTCTGATCCTCACGCCGCTTGGCCACGCCAACCTCCACCCTTCCATGTGTCAATAGGATTCTGTCAACACGATCAAGGAAGCTAGCCGAGAAGCACTACGAAAGTCCAGTCATATCAAGGAATTACTGCCTGCCATCTCAGAATGTATCGGACGCTATCCAACCTCTCGGCATAATCTTCCTGACACTCGCGGCGTAGTCTGATTGACAGGCCGATCACGCCGAGTGCAGCTGGGAGATCATGACGGCGAGGGCGAGTAGATCGCCGACCCGGAACGCGCAGCGGCCCGCCGCCATGATCACGAACGGGTCCGGCTCGGCCGCGTCGGTCCAGGCAGTGGGCAGGGACTTCAACTCGCCGCGCTCGTCGTGGAAGCACACCCGGTCCTCGCCCCAGTTGTTGCGCAGCGCAACGAACTCGAACTCCCGCCCGCACCACGGATGGAAGGGATGGGTTACACGCACAACACGTCGCGTATCAGGGGCATCGGGTGCATTCGACGACTCGGTCCAAACCGCGGGTGGAACGCCCGATGCAGTATGTTCGCGATTCCTTCTGGCGCGGAAGGGAATTCACCAGCATCATACATATGCAAGCCGAAGCCGTCCGCTGGAGCAGCCAGGTCGCCGGACTGCGGAAATCCCGTGCTCTCGACGGCGGGCAACCAGCGCGGGTGTTCGCCGCGGTCGAGGCCGCCGCGTTGGCGCCGTTGCCGGTGGCGCCGTTCGAGATCTCGGCGTGGTCGACTGGCATGGTGGGCCTGGACACCCACATCAAGATCGGAAAAGCCCTCTACAGCGTGCCGTGGCGGTTGATCGGGCAGAGGCTGCACGCCCGGACCTGCGGCGACATCGTGCAGATCTTCCGAGACCAGCACGTGGTGGCCACCCACGTGTTGCACTTGTCCGGGCGAGCAACGAATCTCGAGCACTACCCGCCGGAGAAGATTGCCTTCCATCTGCAGGGGCCGACCTGGTGCCGCAAGATCGCCGCCGAGATCGGTCCCGCCTGCGAACTTGTGATCGGGGAGTTGTTGTCGCCCAACGCTATCCATCACCTGCGCGCAGCGCAGGGCATCCTGCGGTTGCGGGAGAAACACGGCCTGGACCGGGTCGATGCCGCCTGCGCCCGCGCGATCGAGGTCGGTGACCCGTCCTATCGCACTGTCAAAGGCATCCTCGCCGCCGGCACCGACACCGACGACCCGGTCACCGACCTCGCCAGCCGCCACGTTGCCTCGGTGCCGGCGTTCCTGCGCGGCCCCGACCAGTTCGGCGACCACCCCGCCGCCTGAAACCACCCCCTGTCCGTCAAACACTTTCCACTCTTTTAGGAGAATCCTCATGTCATCCATCAGCGACCCCGGCCTGCGCAACGTGTTACGCGCGCTGAAACTCACCGGCATGCTCGACACCCTCGATGCGCGGCTGGCCCAGACCCGGGACGGGCAGCTCGGGCACCTGGAATTCCTGCAGGTCCTCTGCGAAGACGAGATCGCCCGCCGCGAAACCAACGCTCTCACACGAAGAATCAGGCGAGCCAAGTTCGAAGAACAGGCCACCTTCGAGGATTTCGACTTCGCCGCCAACCCGAAACTCCCCGCCGCTATGATTCGTGACCTGGCCGCGTTGCGGTGGCTGGATTCCGGGGAGTCGGTGATCTTGTTCGGGCCGACCGTTATCATCGGTTTGTTTTGATTTCGGCTTGTTTCCGCAGGTAGTGACCTTCTTTCGATTGATGTGATGATGGTCAGCAGGGGCCGATGGTTTTGGCTCTGGTGTGTGGGGTGGGGTTGCCGCGGCGGGTGAGTTCGCGGCGCAGGTCGAGGTTTTCGCCGTGGGCTTGTTCGAGGGCCTCGCGCAGGGCTTGGATTTCGGCGCGGTGTCGTTTCTTCAGTTCGGTGATCTGCAGGCTGAGTGTCTGGACGAGGGTGTTCTCCGAATCCGTTGGGGGCGTGTCAGTTCGGATCGGTTTCGCATTGGCGCGTAAGCGTTCGATGCGTGCCCGCAGGTCGGGGTGGTTGTAGAGAAAGGCATGGGAGACGCCTGCTTCGCGCTGGACGGCCTGGAAGGTGACGGGCTCGCCGCGTTTGAGCAGACGCCGGATGGCTTGCTCGGCATCGTCGGTCTTCTTGCCGGACTTGGCTTTCGCGGCGGCGACCAAGGCCGCGGTGCGGTCGGATGGGCTGGTCACGGTCGAGTTCTTCCGGGGATGGGGCCGAGGGTGAGTGAGACTGGTCCGGTGGTGCTGTCGCGGCAGCCGCCGCCTTGGACGGCGCGGCCGGGGTCGGCGGGCAGGGCTTCCAGCAACCGGGCCAGAGCCTGCCGCTCGGCGTGACGCTGGGCGAGCCAGACGTTGTCGGCAGGCATCGGTTTGCCGTGCCGGTTGGCGAATTCTGTTGTGGCGCGGTCGATCAGAGTCGTGGTGTCGTCGAGTTGGCGTTGCAGCGCCGCCCGATGGGTGGTGTCGGTTGCGAAGACCGAACACGTCAAGCACGCATTTCCCTTGTCACACTTTTGAAGTGGCGGCAGCAGACACCAGCCGTTGGGCAGGAACCGGTCCGCGCGGTCGAACAGGTGCATGCTGTCGTGATCGTCGCGGGAGAATTGGATGCGGGTGCCATCGGCTTTGAGCTTCACCGTGGCCAGGAACGCCTGCTCGGCGTGCTGTTCGCGGGCCGCGATGTAATGCATGGTCATCGTCGGGGTGGCATGGCCGGCATAGCGTTGCAGCACGTGGATCGGCAGGCCGAGCTCGGCCAGCCGGGTCAGGCGGGTATGGCGGAAGCGGTGGGTGTGGCTGAGCTGGACCGGGCGGTGTTGGCCGTCGGTGATTTGAACCAGGTTGTCGAATTCGCGCAGGATCCAGGCATAGCTGCCCGCTGGGTAGGGTTTGTTGCCGGTTCGGTTGCCGCTGCGTTGCATGAAAAGGAACTGTGGCTGCCGGTCGGGGAACTGTTCCCGGATCCATCGTCGCTGTTCCTCGATGACCTCGACGACTTCCTGGCCGACCAGGATCGTGTCGGGTGCGACGTCGATTTTCGTTTGCGCGTAATGGAATCGGGCGATTCGTTCGCCGTCGGTGTCGGCGACGGTGGATTCCGGTGGGGCGGACAGGCAGTCGAAGGCGCAGGTGCGGATCTCGCTGGAGCGGCGGCCGGTGAGGATCTGCAGCAGGATCATCCGCATGGCCTGCGGGTTGTTCAGGCCGCGGGCGAACACCTGTGTTCCGTCGTCACGGGTGATGGTCATCTGCTCGTCGCGTGGTAACCCGATGACCGGCAACGCTGCTGTGATTTGGGCCAGGGCGTGGTCGTCGACGTAGTGGGCGTCGTTGAACTCTGGGGTGTGGGGAATCCGGGTGACCTGGGCGAACCAGCTGGCGGCATGCGCTGGGGTGATCCGGTCCCAGGGCGAGGGACCGAACATGGCGCGGGTTTCACTGGGGTTGGCGGCGATGAAGGCCATCAGCTCTGCTACTGCCCGCAGGTCGTCGTTGATCAGTCGCGGATGCACCTGTTTGCCGAGATCCAGCCGACTGCCGGGATGACGCAACCGGTTGCGGGGGTCTGCCGCCCAGTGCCGGAACTCCGCTGCCTGGCGCGCCGCGAGGGCCGGGTCGCCCAGCACCGAGGTCGGATCATCGACGCATCCGGTGAGCCAAGTATCGAAGCGACGCAAGCATCTGAGTCGTTCCTGGCTGACGGTGGTCCAGCGCAGCGTCCCAGCCTCCAGCGCGGTTCCTAGATACCACTTCACCGCCGCCCGCAGCCAGGGCTGAGTGATCTCGCCGGGGATCGTGCCGTAATTGGCCAGGGGTTCCCGCTGCGACAGCGGGATCCGTGGATCGCAGCGCGGATGCCAGTAGTCCAGCTCCCACCACGGACCATCGTGGCAACGGGCCAGCAGAGCCAGTCGCGCGAACCGGAACAGGATGCGCAGCCGGGCGCGGACACCCTTGTTCGGCAGCCGTCCCAAGCGGCTGCCGTAATACCAGCCCTGCAGCGTTGATGCTGTGTCCCAATCCATTTCGCGGATCGAGACCGGAAACGGTTGGTCCTTCTTGATCGCGTGGCGAACGATGCAAGCCAGATGATTGATCGCCAGCACCGACGACCGAGTGCCATCCTGCGCCTGCCAATACGCCATCCACGCCAGTTCGGCAGCCATCCGGTCCGGCAGTCCTGTCAGGATGATGTTGTGGTCTTTGAGTTCGGTGAACGCCTCCCAGTTCTCGACCTCGGGTCCGATGATCGGTCCCTGCCATGCCGGTGGGAGCTCACGCCAGAGCCGCCAGATCGGATCGACCGCGTCGACCGGACTCAGGAACGGTGGCCGGGTCGCGTTCACTGATTCACCTGCCAGCCCGCGGCATAGAACTTCCAGTTCGCCGCCGCCCGCAACGCCTCGTCCTCGCAGACCCAACCGTATAGATCGAGAGTGGTCTGAACGTGGGCGTGACCAAGCCGACGGGCCACCACCCAATCCGGCGTCCCCGCCAGCAGCAGAGCGGACGCGTGGGTATGCCGGAACCAATGCGGCGTCCAACCCTTCGGTCCGATTCCTTTGCACCGCAACGCATTCACCTTGTCTCGCACCGTCCCTTCCTGCAAAGGCGCCAGCAGCGGCGGCCGGTGCAGATTCACCAGCAGCGGCGAGTCGACCGTGACGAGCAGGCCGAGATCGGTTGCGCGGCAAGCCAGATAGGTCAGGTAGTCGGCGAGCAGTCGCTCCAGGTCGGCGCCGACATAGACCCGGCGCGGGCGCATCATCTTCACCCTCGCCCCGTTTGCGTTGTCCTCGCGCGGCACGATGTCGACGAACGCGGTGCCGCCCCGACCGAGCACGAAATCGCTGATGGCAAGCCCCAAGACCTCACCGAGCCGGGCGCCGGTCTCGGCGAGAATCGCGAACAGCAGCCGATCCCGCAGGTTCCCGGCCCAATCGCCTGTGGCGTGGTCGGCGACGGCGCAGCCGTCGAGGATGGCCTGGACCTGCTGCGGCAGCAAGATCGGTGGCCGCGCATGGTGGCGTTGACGGCGGACCCGCACCAGCGACGACGGCGCCGGTGCCGAACGGGCATCCAGATGCGCCAGCAGCCCCCGCGCCGGCATCCGCCGCGGCGTTCCCCGCAACAACCGGCCCGCGACTGGGACCCCGAACACTTCCTGCTGCCAGCGATAGAACGAAATCAACGCGGCCAGACGAGCTTCCAGCGTCGCCGCGGACGGCTGCTCCTCAGCGGGAACCAGACGGTACTCGACCGTGCGGCCGTTGCGCAGCCATGACAGGAACCCGGTCACCGCCGGGACACCGACCTCTCGCCACCGGCCGGTCTCGTCGCGATGTTCGAGGAAGGTCCACCACTGCGCCAGCGCGGTCGCATACCCGCGCACCGTGTTCGGCGACCACAGGTGCCGATGAGCCTCGATCCACTCCTCGACCGGGCCGACCGTCCGATACGAAGCGTCGACCACCGTCCACGTCCGCGCACCGCCGGACGGGCGCACCGCAATCCCATAGGCCACCAGAGCCATTCCCTCATCACGTTGTTGAAGCCCTACTGATAAGCAGGCAACAACGAGACCCGATGCCCACCAAAGATGTTCGTCGTGAACATCGATGAGGACGGGTCAGCTCCCGGTGATAACGGTCGGGGTCGGGAAAACCCATGTGGCACAAGCACTCGGACACGCTGTCGCCCGACGCGGCGGCGACGTCCGCTTCGCCAAAACCTCACGGGTGCTGGCAGATCTGGCCGGCGGTCACGCAGATCGTTCCTGGGGCAAACGAATCCGCGAATACACCAAACCCCACGTGCTGATCCTCGACTTATCCCGAGTCGGGGATTATCCCGATGTCTGGTGGGATTGACGTGGGAGTGGTTGTAGCACTGGGTGATTGGTTCGGGTTGGTGGTTTGTCACTCGGAGTAAGTTCGGGCGTCGCACTCTTTGGTTGCGGAGGCAGGGTGTCTTCGCGTCGGAGAGGAGCAACAATGGGAACGACCAGGTGGGTAGCCGATGGGGGTCCGCTGGTGGGGTTCGCTGGCGGGTTCAAGCGGGAGCTGGAGAAGCGGGGAAACAAGCCGACTGCGATTGCCCAGCATTTGAGGCTGATGGGACAGTTGAATCGGTGGATGGCCAGTGCTGATGTGGCTGCGCAGGATCTCACGCCGGCGGTGGTCGAGCAGTTCTTCGCCGCTGCCCGTGGTCAGGGTCAGCGCCGGGTTCCGACGATGGCGACTGCGGCGGTGCTGCTGTCGTTTCTGGCGGGCCGGGGTGTGATCGCAGCCGTGGTGCCGGTGGCGGTGACCGCGCGGGATCGGTTGCTGGCCGACTATCGTCAGCATTTGGTCGATGAACGCGGTCTGGCGCCGACCACGGTGTTGCGATACGAGCGGTTCGCGAAACGGTTTCTGGCGCAAAGGTCTTCGCGACTGGGTTGCGATGTCGGCGACGAGGACCTGACCGGCGGGGAAGTCAACGCCTTTCTGCTGGCGGCCGGTGCCCGGTTGGTGGTGGAGTCGGCGAAACGAGAAGCCGCCGACCTGCGCGCGTTGCTGCGGTTTCTCTATCTGCGGCGCCGGCTCGATGCCGATCTCGGCGTGGCGATGCCGCCGGTCGCGGCGTGGCGGGGCACCCGGCTGCCCAGCGGCCCGAGTGCCGCCGAGGTCGACGCGGTGCTCGACAGCTGTGATCGGTCGACGACCAGCGGGCGCCGCGACTACGCGGTATTGACGCTGCTGGCCCGGTTGGGATTGCGCAGCGGCGAGGTCGCAGCCCTCCAACTCGGTGATATCGACTGGCGGCACGGGGAAATCGCGGTGCGCGGCAAAGCGCGCCGGGTGGATCGACTTCCGTTACCGAGTCAGGTGGGTGCAGCTGTCGCGGAGTATCTGCGCCACGACCGGCTTCACTGCAGTTGCCCGGAGGTGATCTTGACCTTGTATGCGCCGCCACGGCCGATCCATCCCAGCAGCATCCCCAGGATCGTTTACCGGGCCTGTCGCCGCGCCGGGGTGAGCCCGGTCGGCGGGCACCGGCTGCGCCACGGGCTAGCCACTGAAATGCTGCATCGGGGAGTGAGTTTGGTCGAGATCGCGCAGGTGCTGCGGCACTCGGATCTGGGCACGACTTCCGACTACGCCAAGATCGACCGCATCGCGTTGGCCGCGGTCGTGCAACCCTGGCCGCAGGCGCGATCATGAGCACCGACTTCGCCGCTCACGCCGCCGATTATCTCCAATTGCGTCGGGCGCTTGGCCACGAGCTGGCCGAGGCGCACCGGCTGCTGCCGCGTTTCGTCGATCATCTCGATGCGGCCGGAGTCACCACGATCACCGTTGCTGTTGCCCTGGACTGGGTTCGGCGCCGCGACGTCGGCCCGGCCAGCTCGATCTGGTCGCGCCGGATGACGGTGGTGCGCGGGTTCGCCCGCTATATGTCGGGCATCGACCCGGCCACCGAGATCCCTCCGCTGGGCCTGGTGATTCACCGGCAGCGCTGGAATCCGCCGTTCATCTACTCCTCCGAAGACATTCAGGCGCTGCTGCGCGCGGTGCCGGTGGTGGTGCCATCCCCGCTGCGCAGGGCGACGGTCGAGACAATGATCGGGCTGCTGGCCTGCACCGGGATCCGGGTGGGAGAAGCGATAGCCCTCGACCGTGACGATGTCGGCTGCGGTGAGGGCGTGCTGGTCGTGCGCGCATCGAAATTCACCAAGACCCGCGAAGTGTTACTCGACCCCACCGCGGCGGCCGCGTTGGCCGCCTATGCCGCGATTCGCGACGAGCAGGTGCCGCAGCCGGTGAGCCGGACGTTCTTTGTTTCCGGCAAGGGGACCGCGATGATCTACGCCAACTTCGGCCTGCTGTTCCGGCGGCTGGTGGAAACCTCACGTGTCGGTTCCGGCTCGTCGGTTCGCCCACGCATTCACGACCTGCGTCATTCGTTCGCGGTGCACACACTCGTGCGCTGGTATCGCAGCGGCGACGACGTCACGGCGTTGCTGCCGCGACTGTCGACCTACATGGGTCACCGCGCACCGATCTACACCTACTGGTATCTGTCCGCCGCACCGGAATTGCTGTCCCTGGCCGCCGAACGACTGCAGAACCAGCATGCAGAAGGACACCGTCGATGACTCTCCTGGCCCCGACTCTGCAGTTGTTTTTCCTCGAGCGGCTGGTCAACCAGCGCCAAGCCAGCCCGGCCACGATCACCTCCTACCGCACCACCTTTCAGCTGCTGCTGCGGTTCGTCTGTGATCGCACCGGCAAAACACCCTCAGCATTGGACTGGAAAGACCTTGATGCTGAGGTGATTTCGGCGTTCCTGCAGCACCTGGAAACCGGCCGCCACAACAGCGCCCGCAGCCGCAACACGCGGCTGGCGGCCCTGCGGTCACTGTTCCGGTTCGCGGCACTGCGCCATCCCGAACATGCCGAGTTGATCCAGCAAGTGCTCGCTATCCCGCAGAAACGCTTCGACAAGACGGTCGTGTCGTTTCTGCAGCCCGAGGAGATCGACGCTCTACTTGCCGCGCCCGACCGCTCCCGCTGGGAAGGGCGCCGTGACCACGCTCTACTGCTGCTCGCCGTCCAGACCGGGCTGCGGCTGTCGGAGCTGACCGGACTCAACTGCGGCGACATCGAACTCGGGTCCGGCGCACACGTGCGCTGCCGCGGGAAAGGCCGCAAACAACGCTGCGTCCCGCTGACCCCGGCCACCACCGCTGTCCTGCGCGTCTGGCTTCGAGAACGGCACGGCAGCCCCAACGAGCCCGCCTTCCCCACCCGCACAGGCCGCCGCCTCAGCGACGACGGCGTCGAAGCGCGACTCAAACTCTGCACAACCATTGCCCGCCAATACTGTTCGTCCTTGGAAGGCAAGAAGATCTCACCACACACCCTCCGTCATTCCTGCGCGATGAATCTGCTCCGCAGCGGAGTCGACTCGACGGTCATCGCACTCTGGTTGGGCCACGCCGACCCCCGTTCCACCACCGCCTACCTGCACGCCGACATGGCGATCAAGGAACGCGCCCTGGCCCGCACCACATCACCCACCTCGAAGCCCGGCCGCTACCGGCCACCCGACGACCTACTCGCCTTCCTGGAGAACCTCTGAATATTCCGATGCCAACAACGCCACCGATCCGAAAAACACCGCCGCACAACCACTCCCACATCAATCCGCCAGACATCGGGATAATCCCCGACTCGGGATAAGTCGACTAATCCCGAGATCGGGATTAGTCGACGATTTCGCCATGCGCGAGCACACCGCCATGCACGCCGACGACCTCTACGAACTCATCAGCGACCGCGCCATCAACGGCAAACCGCTGATCCTCACCTCGAACCGGGCGCCCAAGGACTGGTATCCACTGTTCCCGAACCCCGTCGTCGCCGAGAGCCTGCTCGACCGGCTCATCAACACCAGCCACCAAGTACTGATGGACGGCCCCTCCTACCGGCCCCGCAAACGACCCGGACGACCCACCAACTAACCCGCCCCAGCAGCCTCGCTACGCTGACATCGAGGCCCGCCAACTGGAGGAATTCCGTGACGGCAGGCCGGGGGAATTACGTGACCGTCCACACATAGCTGCTGGTTCCTTCCACCCCGACCACACGAGGAACGCCATGACGGCTGAGGAACTCGACGGCCGAGCGATAGCCCGATTCGGTCGTCGGGAACTCCCGATCAGCCACCGGCTGACCGGTAACCGAGATTACAGCGAGATGGATTGTGTCGATATAGGTGTCGGCGCCGCCGATGATCTCGCACGGGTCGGTCATATTGCTGGTCCTGCCTTCCGAGATGACGGTGACAGCACACCGGCCACGCGGACAGACAAGACATTGACGAGGCGAAACCAAGCCCCTATTAGGTCATCCCCACGCGGCCGACATGCTCGAAGCGTTTCCGCCCGAGCCGACGGACCAAAGTCAGGACAACCCAGCAGGGCGTCAGTCAGTGATAGAGCAACGACCCGAACGGGAACGCATCACATCATCAATGTCGGTGATCTTGGAATTCAGTGTGTGGCAGCTGGTGGGCTGTCACAGTGCGAGGCGCGAATACTGCTGCGTCCCGTGAAGGAGGTGTGACCGGAATATGGCAGAAAGCGGCAATGGCCTTCTGCCTGGGGGCTGGTCACGAGCTTCGTGCAGCGGTGGGACAGCCGGGAGCGCACCCGCGCCGCCGACTTGCGCTATCCCGTGGACGCCTACCTGCGTCGCGACGGCCGAATCGTGATCCTGGACGGAATCCACCGACTCTTGAAAGCCTCTGGGCCGTCCCCGATGAATAAGACCAGGTGGTCTCGTCATCGGGGACCGCTCACCTCCCTCACAGAACAGGCACATATGCGGGTGCGCGTCCTGGAGCCGCACAGGTTCGACACTATCGCCGTGCCCGCACCATCGAGCGCGGACCCCGGTGACTACTGCCCCGACCGAACCCGACGACATCGCATAGCTGTCAAGGGGCGATCGGGGGGGTAGTGGTCGGCGTTAACGCAGCGACGCCCTGGGGTACGTCCCAGGGCATCGTGAACTGGTTGTGACTGTTGCTGTTTCTTTCCCGCGCTGGCGCTGTTCAAGTTGGCCGCGGACTGTTTCGGTGCCCGTCAGCCGCTGACGTGGGCGGTGCGGTCGGAGTGCTGTCGGTAACTCCAGGATTCGGGAGTTGTTGACAAGTGCAGCATGTGCACGCGAACTGACAAGTAGCTGTGCCGTATCCGCCCGAAATTCGGCCGATATTGCGGCGACACCAGGCGCTCGGTGATCGAACACCTCGTGCGGCCTACACCTCGTGATCATCGGAGCACCGCTCGATCAGCAGCACTCTCGCGCAACGGGCTGTTTCTTGGTTCTTCTCACGGATTGCTGTTCTCGGCGCTGGTTCCCTTGCGGCGAGCGGCGCGCGTTGTCCGGCGTAACCGGATATAGGTGAATACGCCCTGTATTACGACTGCGATCGCCAGGCTCGACACCACACCAGCGGGTGCCGCTCCCGCGGCGACCAGCAGACAGCAGATGACGGCACCCAGTCCTAGCGGCAGCGTCGAGGCGACGGCGACGGACAGGCGAGCCCAGTGATTCATGGAATTCTTCCCTTGCACGGCACAGGATTTCAGTAGGGGCGGTTTTATTCTCGGGTGGGATCGTGGCGCGCGTGGTCGAGGTAGTCCGCCAATGCCCGCCATTCATCGGCGGGTGCGGCGGGATCGCGGGACATGGCAGCCGGGTCGTCACACCAGGCGCCGCGAACTCCCGCCGAGACCCCGGCATCCTCACCGGTGAACAGCGCACTCAACTCATCCATGCGGCGTGCCAGACGCCGAACTCGGTCGTCGGCGGGATCCACCCCTTCCCGCCGGTGCCGATCGGCCCTGCGATAGAGCTCCGGCCATTCGATCTCCAACAGATAGTGTTTCGCGGGGCCGAGCGCCGTCGCCCGATCACCGAGTCGTCGTTTCTGATCGGTATCCAGATGCCGGCTCAGTACCTGCTCGCTCGCCGAGCTTGCACCGCCGATCGTCTCGAGGGCCTGTAACAGTGTCTCGGGTGTCGCGCCCCGTTCGGTCACCATTTCGGCAGCGAGCCGCACCAGTTTCTGCCGCACCGCCTCCAGTGCCGCAAGAGACGCCTCGACACCACGCAGATGGTCACCGATGACCCGGGCCGAATCGACGCCCGCGTCCAGGCAGACAACGATCGTGTCCAGGCTCAACCCCAAACTACGCAGCGCCAAAACCTGATACAGACGAACAAGATCGTCGTCGGTGTACTCCCGATACCCGCTAGGCGTCCGCTGTGACGGACTCAGGACACCGATCGCATCCCAATGATGCAACGTCCGCACCGTCACACCACTCGCCTCGGCAAGCGGTCCGACTGTCCAGCCTCCAGAAGTATTCACCCCCTCACCATGCACCCTCACGCCACGTCAGGGTCAAGCAGCGGGAATCGTTGCGGTGCTGTCGGGCAGCGGGGTTTCGGCGGGGGTGGTGGTGTGTGGTGGCTGGGTCGGTGGGCGTGGTGATCGCTGTGCGGTGGTGTCGCGGTGTTGGGGATTGTGTGGTTCGGGGGCGGGGTGGTGCTCTGGGTGGTGCATGGTGGGCTTCGGGGAGGGGTGGGAATCGGGTTGGTCTGGGTGGGTGGTTTTGTGCAGGAGTGCGTCGATGCGCCAGGTGAGGGCGTTGGTGAGTTGGTCGGGGCGCAGCGGTGTGGTGTCGTCGGGTTGGGCGGCGAGGATGAGTTCGTATGCGGTGGTGAGGAGTTCGGCTGGTGTCCAGTCGGTGCCGGTGGCGCGGTCGATCGCGGCGACCAGGCGCGGCCATGCGGGGTCGTTGATGACGCAGTGCGCAGTGTGCTCGCCGATGATCTGGTGGAGTTCGGTGCTCCAGTCGGGGTTCAGGTTGCCGGTGCTGGTGAGGTCGGCGGTGTGGAGTTCGAGCTCGAGTCGCGACCACAGAGCGGCAGCGGGCATGTCGTCGGGCAACGGTCGTAGCGCGGCGGCGTGGGTCAACCGGGTGTGGATGTCGATTCCGGATCGGTGGGCGACCTCGATCTTGTCGGCGAGGATCGGCCACCACGGGTCGGTGAGGATGCGGGAATCGAGGCGCGTGATCAGCGGCGCCCACTTGTTGGCGGGCAGGTGTATATCGCCGAGGGTGTCGGTGACGCGGGTGTCGAGGAGTTGTTGGTGTTTGCGTTCGCTCACGGGGTAGCGGGCGGGTCCGGTCGGGCGTGGATCGCGGTCGTCGATGTGTAGGGAGGCCCGCCACACGGCGAGGTCTTCGAGCAGGCGTGGGTCGGATCCGACGAACGGGCGTGCCCACTGCGGTGCGGATGCGGGTGTCCAGGTCTGGACGTCGTCACGGATTTGGGTGGCGAGGTCGGGTGACGATGCGAGCGCGGGCAGCGAGTTGGGTGGAGTCGAGTTCCGCGCGCAGCCCGCGGGGGGATCCCGGATACCCACGGCAGTGATGCGTCGGTGGTGGAGTGCGCGCCAGAGGGATCCAGACGCCAGTCCAGCACGGCGGCAACATCATCGGCGGTGTCGAGTTCACGCGTGTTCGCGGCGGTGCGTAAGGCGGTGATCGGGTCCCGCCCGGATAGCGCGATCATTGCCAAGTGTTGACGCAGGACGGGGTAGGCGGGGCTGTCGGTGAGATTGGGATGCACCGCTTCCGCGGCGGCGTCGAGGTGTTCGAGTTCATCGGCGCCGAGGGCCTTTTCGGCGGCGACACCGAGGGTGTCGAGGTAGATATCGAGCGCGCGCCCGATTCGCTGGTGCGGATCGAGGGCGTCGCGCAGCACGGTGCGTGCCGATTTTTGTGCGCCGTCGCGCCCGAAAATGCGCAGTAAGAGCTCGACAGCGGTGCGCGGAAACACGGCCGGTTCACTCCAAAACGAGCTCTCACTGCCATCCAACGCGGTCGGTATATAGACGTGGTTGGCGTGGATACCGCGGGTGAGTGCGACGTAAAGCTGTTGCAGGGATTCGTGTCCGGTGAGCGCGACATGGCACGAGTCGGCGGTGATTCCTTGCGCGGAATCGATCGTTGTCGCGTACCCGAGGCGCACATGCGCGGCGACGTAGTCGGCGGGAAGCCGCACGCTGTGACCGAGTGTGTTGTTCGACCGCAGATGGGTGGCGGTCAGGCTGTCATCACGGTGGACGGCAGTGACGGTCCAGGCGTAGCCGTTGCGGACCCGATCGGTGTCACCGAGGCGCAGTGCCGGTTGTTGCGGCGGGTGCGGATCGTGTCCCCAACCGAGGCGTGAAGCCCGTCGGCGAGAATACATTCCGCGTCCACGACACCGCCGTCGCGGGCGATGCGGTCGGCGCGGGCGCGGGCATTGAGTTCGGTGACGATGTCGTGGGTCGCGGCGAGCATGATGGCATCGCGGCCGGCGAGGTGGTCGGTGATCCAGGCGGTGTAGGCGTCGTCGTGGGTGGCCCCGGAGTGTCCGGCGTGGACGCGGCCGTTGTCCAGATACCAGCCGAGTGCAGCTGGGTCACCTTCGCGTAGTTGCAGACTGGCGGTGGCTTCGGCGTTGGAGGCGAACCGTACGACGTGGGTGCGGGCATGGTCGCTTCGGGTGCTGCGGCGTCCATGTCGGTATCGGCGCCGCCGGCTTCGATTGCCGCGAGCTGGTGTGGGTCGCCGATGCAGCGGATCGTCGCGCCGCGGTTGTGCAGGAATCGCCGATTTGGATCAGCGTCTGGTTGTACCAGGGATGATCGACTTGCTTGATGAGTTGTTGGACATCCATCGTCTGCAACGCGGAAAACATTGGCTCATAATTGATTTGGTAGCCGAAACCGGGCTGGGACACGGAAACTCCTGACTGTTCAGTTCGCGGTGGCGATGTCGGCGATCCGGGGGTTGGCCAGGCGGAGGTAGTCGTCGGTGGCCAGGGCGATCGAACGGTCCAACCGCGCTGCGTTGAAATACAACTCGGGAAGTGCCAGGAGTCCGGTGTCGGCGACGACGTGTAGGTGTGGGTGATAGCTGAACGGGAGAACGGTGCCACTGACCGAGCCGGCCAGCTCCTCGGCCCGATCCTTGCTCGCGAATCCGGCGTAGGTGCCGTCGTGCAGCGCCTTGATCGCCCCTAGGTCGAGCTGGGCGTCGCCGGGCACCACCGCCAGGACGTAGCGGGTGTTCTTCTTGCCCGCCTTGACCATCACCACCAGACACTTGGCCGCCTGGCCCGCATCGTGACCACGCAACGCGCTGACCAGATCGGTGCGGCCTTCGGGCGGATGCTCCAGCACGCGGTATCGCGCGCCGCCGGAATCCAATTCGGCTATCAGCCGCGCGTACAGACCGCCGCCCTGCTCACCACTCACCACTCAACATCTCCTTGATCTGCGCGATACGGTCCTCGTCACGCTGGTAGAAGACCCACTGTTTGATCTTCTTGCCGCGGATCAAGCCCGCCTGGCTGAGCACGCGCAGGTGCTCGCCGCACGTCGGCTGACTCACCTCGAGCTTCTCGGCGATGAACAACGAGCACACCCCGTCCTCGACCAGGTCCCCGTCACGTTGCGGCGGGAAATGCCGCATGGGATCGCGCAACCACTCCAGAACCTGCAGGCGCTTGTCGTTGGCGAGCGCTTTGATGACGTCGGTCTCGATCACTTAGTCATTATGCTAATTAGCTAACCTGCTGTCTATAGGGAAACGCGAGCGACTTCCAGCCGGTGCTGAGCCTGGTCGCCAATCGTGAACGTTTGTCGTGGAGAGGATGTGGCAATGGGTGACTCGATGGTCGCGAGTCGTGGAAGATGGCGGACACGAAAGGGTTCCCACCTGGTATAAGCCGGATGGCGCCGTGGGTGGACTTCGACAAGACTGGCCCTGTGCGCTACGTCGGCCGAGTCCCTGCGCCGCCGCTGGATCGGTTCATCGACGATATCTACTGCCTGACGGGGATGCCGCGGCACCGACGGATGAACGTGCCGCCGATGCCGTCGGCGCATTTGTTTCTCAATCTGGGTGGGCCGATTCGGCTGCGGGATTCGGATTCCTCGGCGGCGCCCGCCCTGTTCGTCGATGGATGGTTCATGGGCGTGTGGACCAGGCGGTTCGTGGTCGAGTATGCCGACTGGGTGCGGGTTGTGGGGGTGCATTTCAAGCCCTGGGGGCTCTCGCCGTTCATCGGTATGCCCGCGACCGAACTGCGGGACCGATGGGTGCCGGTCGATGCTGTCTGGCAACGGTCGGTGGAGCGAATCCGAAATCAGGTCGGTGATGGCACGTCTGCCGATGAGATGCTCGGGGTGGTGGAGCGGGAGTTGCGTTCGCGGCTGCCCGAGGACTGGCCGCGGGGCCTCGACCTGGTCCGGCACACCGGCACCCGGTTGGCGACCTCGCACGGCACGGTGCCGGTCGGCGCGTTGACGGACGCAATGGGCGTGAGCGGCAATCACCTTGCCGAACAGTTCAAATCGCACGTCGGGATCACCCCGAAGCCTATGGCGCGGATCTACCGATTCGCGCAGCTCATCGTGTCCGTCGACGCCGAGCGCCCGGTCGACTGGGCGGAGGTGGCGCACTCGGCGGGCTACTTCGACCAGGCGCATTTCAGTCGTGAGTTCAGGGCCTTCACCGGTCGTACCCCGACCGAATACTTGGCCCTGCGTCGCCGGTTCCCTGTCGATCGGGGCTTCCCGCCGGATCTCGGCCCGATGCCCGCCGATTGATTTTTTACAAGCCGCGCCGCGCCGCGCCCGACAAGATCGGATAGGACAACGCACGAGCCTCGAGGAGCATCAGTGGGTACCGTAATCATGCACAACGTCGTCTCGGTAGACGGTTTCATCGCAGACAAGAACGACGACGTCGGCCCGCTGCACGACTGGTACTTCAATGGTGACACGCCCATCACGGCCGGCATCGACGAAAAGTTCGACCATTCCGGAACCGGCAGCCGCTTCAAGGTCTCCGCCGCCTCAGCCGAATACGTTCGCGCCATGTGGGAATCGATTGGCACCATCATCATGGGCCGCACCCTCTTCGACCTGGTGAACGGCTGGGAAGGCCGCCCGCCCGCAGGGGATCACGTGGTTGTCGTCTCACACCGTCCCAAACCCGAAGGCTGGCACCCCGAAGCCTCCTACCATTTCGTCGACGACGTGACCGCTGCGGTAGCCAAGGCATGCGAACTGTCCGGCGACCGAACCATCGCCGTGAACGCCGGCGAGGTCGGCGGCCAGATCTTCGCCGCCGGCCTCGTCGACGAAGTAGCGATGGACGTGGTGCCGGTCGTATTTGGTTCCGGCAAACCCTATTTCGGCAGCATCGACGGTCAACACCGACTGGAAGATCCGCACGTGATCATCCATGGCGAGGGCGTACTTCACCTGAAGTTCCGAGTCCGCAACTAGCCCGCACACGCACGGGCAACCCGCGCACAATGCCACTGCGGTCTACAGCTCAAACGTTGCCGTCGTGCTAGCACCGGAGTCGTCTACAACCATGCGATGGGACGCAGCTTGGTCAACCAGAGACTCCGCCGCGCCCAACGCGGAGCAATCGACGCAGGACTTAGCGTGATCGAACACGCGATGGTACACGTCTCACCGGTGTCGTGCGGTGCGTTCCAGGCGTGATCAGCCGGTCGCCCGCGCTGGGCTGCGAGCGCATGACCACTTGGGCGTGTGTCGAAGTGAGTTGAAGGGTGGCACCGCTGTGCGGTGCCATTCTTCATTTGTTTTGTGAAAGTGGTTGTCTGCGTTGGCATATGGGTGAGGTCTCCGGTAGATGGTTTGTCGACCAAAACGAACATGAATACCGGAGACCTCGTGGCCAGCGTAGCGGTGGCGGGGCGGGCGGATCTGACCGATGCCCAGTGGGCGCGGCTGGAGCCGTTGCTGCCCCGCGGCAGGAAAGCGGGCCGCCCGCCCGTGTGGACGGAACGGCAGCTCATCGACGGGATCCGGTGGCGAACCCGGGTCGGGTGCCCGTGGCGTGATGTGCCCCCGCAATACGGGTCCTGGTCGGCGATCTACGGGGTGTTCCGGCGCTGGCAGCGGGCCGGTGCGTGGCTGGTGATCTGGAAGTTGTTGCAGGTCTTCGCCGATGCGGTGGGCGCGATCGGGTGGCAGGTGAGTGTGGATTCCACGATCGTGCGGGCCCACCTCCACGCTGCTGGCGCCCGCCGCGAGGGTGCCGGCCAGGCCGAACCACCGGGAGGCTCGAGCCTGCCGATCATGGTCTGGGACGGTCACGGGGCGGTTGGACGAGCAAGCTGCATCTGGCGTGTGAGCAGGGCTGCCGAGTCCTGGCATTACTCCTCACCACTGGTCAAGCTGGTGACAGCCCGCAGTTCACGGCCGTGCTCGACGAGGTCGAGGTCGAGGTCGAGGTCGCCGGTGGACGGCCACGGGTGCGACCGGATCGGGTGCTGGCCGACAAGGCGTATTCCAGCCGCGGCAACCGGGAATGGCTGCGGCGCCACCGGATCAAGGCAACCATTCCCGTCCCGGCCGATCAGGCCGCCCACCGCCGACACCGTGGCCGCGCCGGGGGCAGACCACCCGCATTCGACCCGGTTGTCTACCGCGACCGCAACGCGGTCGAACGGGGCATCGCCCAGCTCAAACAACACCGCGCCGTCGCCACCAGATATGACAAACTCGCCCGTCCGCTACCTGGCCACCATCCACATCGCCGCAATCAACCAATGGCTCCGAACCCAATGAGGGCGGGCCCTCGGCCCGCCCTCACCCACTTCGACACACGCCCTGGCAGAGTCGACTGTAGCCCAACGGTTTGCAGACACCGAGTCACATCAAACGGGGGGCGTCGCGGAGCGATTCATCTGGCGTCGCACCAATGCGGGGCAGCCGCGTTCCATGTAGTTTCTCATCCAAATGCGCTTCAAGCATACGCGTGTGGAACTCGATTACCACGACCATCAAGGGATGGTGTTTGGGTTTTGCAGACCCAATGCCTATGTGGGTGCCAAGGTGGCCATTCAACGCAATATGGGGAATGTCGTCCTGCGGCCGCGATGCCGCAGCCTACTGATTCTCACCGTCGGTCAACGTGCAGTGGTTCTATTGGGCCTACGAATAAAAACCTGATCGACTGAAATCTGTGTTTCTGATCGTGCATTTGGCCATGCGGAACGCATTCTGCAGAGGTCTGGACCATGCGGACCCCGGGGTGTCGGCGTCGCGGACGAGCCTTGGGTCGCGGCGCCGGTGCCAACACCGCCCTGCGCGACGCACAACTGTTGCGCGACAAGCTCGTCGCGGTCCGAAACCGGGATATCGAACTGGTCCAGGCCATCGGTATGTACGAGCAGACGATGCTCCGCTACAGCGCGGTTGCGGTGCGGGAGTCGCTGCAGGGAATGAACGACAGTGGCCTCGATCTCGAGCCGATTCGTCGTACCATGGCAGCGCCGGGATGCGTACCGCGATGCGCGGCGTGGATTGTATGCCCGCGCTCAAACGCCGCATAGCCCGCTCCCTCCAACGCACCCGTGACTGACAAGCCGAGCAGTAGTAGCCCAGGATTGCCCAGTGCCATGAACACGTGGCCTCGCCACCCGAAGGCGAGGCCATGCGGAACGTTGTTATCGCCAGTGAGCAGCCAAAGCCGTGCCCGCCGGGTCATCTGACTTTTATAATCCGCGAATGACTGTGCGACAGCGCATTTGACGAATGCAGTATCTGATCGTTCCTGCATTTTCGCCGCAGAACCGTGAATGATGGACGCAATGCTCGAACCTCACGGGCAGTTGACAATTCGCACTGACCTCGGCATACCCGAAGGTGTTGACGAAGTCCCCTGCAGAACCGCATCTCCGGAGACCTGCTCACCGTCTTCGGTGCGCGGGTGTTGGCGGTGACCCGATCCGGTACTTCTGTGTGCGGTGCCACGGAAGCGATCGGCGCGCATCGAACGGGCGAAATCTATTCGTGGGCAGATCATTTCATGATCACAGCACCCGTGACGACGGAAACCGCGCAGTCTATCGACAGGCATGCGTTCGCCGTTGTAAGCAGGCTCGTCGCCATCGGTGCCTTCGTCACATCCGGTGGCCGCGCGGTGCAACTCTGGCAGTACTGCGCCCCGGGACTGTCAAGGTCGGACGGCCCAGGGGCGATCGTGTGATCAGTTCGCCAGATCGTCGACGGTCGCGGCTTCGTTCCTGGACAGGTTGATGCCCAGGTTCGCGGCCGCGCGCTCCAGATCCTCATCATCGCCGTCGCGCATCTCGATCGCCGCGCCGTCCGAAGACAGCACCTCGACGTTGAGGCACAGCGACTGGAGCTCCTTCAGGAGCACCTTGAACGACTCCGGAATGCCCGGCTCCGGAATGTTCTCGCCCTTGACGATCGCCTCGTACACCTTCACGCGACCGACCACGTCGTCGGACTTGATGGTGAGCAGCTCCTGCAGCGTGTAAGCGGCGCCGTAGGCCTGCATGGCCCAGCACTCCATCTCACCGAAGCGCTGACCACCGAACTGTGCCTTACCACCGAGCGGCTGCTGGGTGATCATCGAGTACGGACCGGTCGAACGGGCGTGAATCTTGTCGTCGACCAGGTGGTGCAGCTTCAGGATGTACATGTAGCCGACGGCCACCGGGTACGGGAACGGCTCACCGGAACGTCCGTCGAACAGCGTCGCCTTGCCGTTGTCGTCGACCATGCGCTCACCGTCGCGGTTCGGCAGGGTCGAGGCGAGCAGACCGGTCAGCTCCTCTTCACGAGCGCCGTCGAACACCGGGGTGGCGATGTTGGACTCGGCCGGGGCCGCCAGCATCTCCTCCGGCAGCGCCCTTGCCCAGTCCGGACGGGAACCGTCCGAGGCACCGACATTCCAGCCCGCCTTGCCGATCCACCCGAGGTGGGTCTCCAAGATCTGGCCGATGTTCATACGACGCGGCACACCGTGGGTGTTCAGGATGATGTCCACCGGGGTGCCGCTACCGGTCAACACCCCCGAGAATCCGGGATACCGGAGAACGTCCGACTCGCGCGACGTTCGCGTTACTGAGGTTGTTCGTCAGAAACCTGTTGAGCCACGCGGCAAGCGGCGAGAGCTTGCTCGCTACGTTCGGAGCGACCGCTTCCCGAACCAACGCGGCGGCCGTCGCCTCCGGTCCCCGTAGCTTACTGAACGCAGCTGCTCCGGCCCCGGCCGTAATCCCTTGCAGGACAGCATCGGCCGTATCGTTGCCACCGGATGCCGGGCCCAAGCCCTGCCTGACCGCCGTACCCGAGCACTGGCCGACGATGGGAATTCGGGATGAAAGTAACTGTCCGGCAATGGCACCGACAGGGCCGCTGAATGCTGCCGACTCCACATTATCGCAGTCTTTGTGGCCGGGGTCGACGTGCCGCCGTGCGAGTGACCAATTCCTGTGCATCGGCGGGGACGAGAGTGATGATATCGGCCCTAGAGTTGATCATCAGCTTGCTGAATATCGAGGCGATCTGGGCGTCCACCGTTTTGTAGGAAGTACCGCGACTGGCGGCTATCGCAGCGTTGGACCAGCCTGCAGCCGCGAATACCGCCACCTCGCGTTCGGCAGTCGACAACTCACTCCACGTGGATGGGCGTTGTTGTCGTACCGGGTGGTCGATGGCCAGCTTCTTCAATGACAAGGTGCCGAGCGCAAGTCGGGCCACTTCATCGAACTCGGGCCGAAGTAGTGCGCCGTCGTGCTCCGCAGCGTTGAAAGCCTGATCGCCGAGGACATCTCGCGCTATAGCGATCGCGTTGTCGGTTTCGGTCGAGAATGGTCCGAGGTTGGCGATCTGCACTCCCATTTGCTGCCGCACTGTACCGGCGCCACCGGTGAGATGTGCAATCTCCGTCGCAGCGTTGAGCACCGACTCGGGTTGGGGGCCCTGCTCGACGCGAGTGTCGGTGACCACCCGTGCCAGTGTCCACGCGCGGATATGAACCGCCCAGACGGCTCCCCAGCGGTCGCCCATCGACAATTGATTCGCCAGTGTGGCACGTCCGATGGCCAACGCATGGTGTGGGTCTCCGTGTTTGGTCAGCGCGATGACCCAGGCCAACTCGGCCCACGATTGGGCCCATCTCGCACCTGATCGGGTAGCACGGTCGAGATAGCCCTGGGCGATCTCCAACGCCTGTGCCGCTGTGCCGAGCAGTCCGGCCGCCAAAGCCTGGAACAATTCGCTCATCGCCGCACTACTACGGTCTCCGACGCCGAGGAAATGCCTCCGGGCGCGAGCGAGCACCAGTACCGAGCATGGATCGCTGGCGAAAAGCAGTTCGGTGCCCCGCGCGAAGTCTACCGGTGCGGGTAGACCGAGGTCTGCGGAAGGATCGTGACGCCAATCAGCATCGTATTTCGCGTTCGCGCAGCAGGTGGCAACGCATTCATCGAGTATGCGTGCGGCGTCGTCGTGCATACCCTGACACATGGTGACCCATGCGGTCATCGCTAGCGCGGCGGTTTGTAGTTCGACCGGCTGCGGGTCGAGGCTGCGGGTTGCCTCCAGGGCGCGCATCGCCCAACGGCGAGCTTCGCGCAAGGACCCCAAGAAGAACGGCAACCGGAGCGCGATCAACCCGGTGGCGATCTCGAGTCCGATGGCGGCGTCCCCCTGCGTCGTGAGGCTACTGTCCATCGCGATGAGCAGGTTGTCCAACGCCGCGCTGGCCCATTCGAGCATCTGTTGTTCATCTGGACCGAACCATTCGGCGCCAGCGTGCACAACCTTGTCTCGGTAGTAACGCCGGTGCCGCGAGGCCAACCGTTGCCACTCGGCGCCCGCCGAGCGTTCACGCAATCGATGCTGGGCGAAGACGCGCAAAGTTTCCAGAAGTGAATACCGGACCTTGCTCGCTGTCATATGCACCGTGACCAGCGATCGGTCCGCGAGGCGGTCGAGAAGTCCCTCGATCTTCTCTCTCGCGATGCCCGTGTCGTCGTCCGCGCATATGGTCTCGATTGCGTCGAGTTCGGCGCCTACATCGCGTCCGGATGTGCCGGGCTCGTTGTTGTGGTTGCTGTCGTAACCGGCTGCAAAGACAGACAGTCTTTCGAAGAGCAACTGTTCGTCGTGACGACACAGATCGAACGACCATGCGATGACATCGTGTATCCGCCAGTGTCTGTCGTCGGCACCGACCCTTGGTTCGTGCGACCAGCTCAAACGTCGGTCGCCTTCGGTGCCGCTGAGATCGCTGAGGATCATCCGCAGCGGTTGGCGCAGCAGCCGGGCCGCAGCGAGTCGGATATAGAGGGGGTGGTTGTGCAGGTGCCGGCAGATGGATTCGGCCAACGCTGCGTCGTCATCATTAACGATGCTGTGACCGGCCAAGGTCGCTCGGGTCCGGAACAAGGCGAGAGCTTGTTCTGGCGAGAGTGCGGGTACGGGCACCATCTGCTCATCGATCCAGCCGATTGCCTCGCGGCTGGTGGCGAGGACCGTCATGGCTGGTACTGCATCCAGCAAGTCGGCGATCACTTGAGCGACACCGGGCAGGACATGCTCGCAGTTGTCCATGACGAGGATCGTCTGCGGAGTCCGGCTCGGGCTATCGGTTCTGGTGAAGGTGTCGATCAGCGCATCCCAGCTTGATCGGTTGGAGAAGTCGACGTCGATGATCGAGTGGGCGAGTTCGTCCTCGACGGCGGTGGCGTCCGCGCCAGCGGGAAGCCGGGCGAGGCGTACCCAGTGGATCTGTACGGGGCGGGCTTTTCGGTAACGGTGGACAGCTTCGGCCGCCAGTCGAGTTTTGCCGATTCCGCCAGACCCGATCAGGGTGATCAGCCGTGTCGACGACAGAAATAGCGTGGCGATCCTTTCCAGCTCACGTTCGCGACCAACGAAATCGCTGGTTGCTGTTGGAAGAGAAGCTCTGACGCGTGGATGTTGCCCTGACACAGCGGCAGATTAACCGGCCGGTCGGCGTGACAGCGATCGAATCACCTGTATATACGCCACGATACCTATGTCCGGCGTCTATCTACCGGTGGCTCGGTAAAGCGGACTCGCCCATCTTGGTAACCAGTGCTCAACACTGTTCGGTCGGCGAGAATTTCCACACAGCACACTACACTTCGGTAATTTGATTCTGTCCGGCTGAGCACAGATATGTATATGCGCACCCGATGGTTCTTCAGTACCTATTCGGCCATGCTTGTCGCAATTCATCGTCCTTGGAGTGGAGCGTTGGTGCCCGGAGAGTTGGAGTTGTTGGTTGCCGAGCGAGATGGCTGTATTCGTCCCGGCCGGGTGGCGGCGACTGGAGGCATGGTTCGCAATGACCGTCATACTGGAGCCCTATCCCCGCGAACGGCTTCCGGTGTGGCTGGCGGCGCATGTCGGTCGTGCCGAGTTGCCGTCGAGACTGTCCCCGGCAGGCAGCGGCCGGGGGCGAAGGCCGACGGGGGTACGCTGTGTACAACACCGGCGCAGAGGCGCCGAACCTTTTTGCGGGCGTACCGGATTGGGTGGCTGATCCGGTGCTCAACGCGCGCGCCGCGACCGGACTGCGCTCGAGTGCGTGAGTACATCGTGAGTCGCGGCTTCGACACCGCCGGGTATCCGCTGCCGGAATTGGCGGCCGATCGGTTCCGTGTCGGCTGGATGGTGTATATGCCGTGCCGCCGGGCCTGATCGTCACGGACCGAACAATCTTCTACGTCGCCGACGACGGCGTGCTCGAAAAAGCGCTGTCATCGGTGAACCCCGCGGGCTTCGTCACCGAGTTCGAGGAACGTTTCCGGCGCTGCCAGGTCGGTGATTGGCTACCGAGAATATACATCGCCATCGAGAAGTGTTGCTCGAGCAGGTGATCGCGAACCTCCTGAATCCCGGCACCGATGCACGGCCATTTCTCGAGGCCAGAGGTTCAGTGCGCGCCACTCAGGCCGCAGCATCGAAAGGAACAAAGTGATGCGCAAGATTGTCGTCACCAACATCATGTCCATTGATGGCTACTACGAGGGCCCTGGCGGCAACGTCATGGCCCTGCCGATGGATGCGTCGTTCGACCGCTACAACCTCGAACGCATCAGTTCGGCCGACACCGTCGTGCTCGGCGCCAATTCCTACACCCTCTTCCAAGGCTTCTGGCCGGATATGGCCACCGATCCGTCTGCCTCACCCACCAACCAGGATTTCGCCAAGCGCTACAACGAAATCGACAAAGTCGTCATCTCCGACCAGGCCGCACCGCCGCCCGCCGATCACGCGTGGGCCACAACCACGCGCATCGTTCCCCGCGCCGAGACCCGCGTCGCCCTCGAGGTCCTGAAAGCCGAATCCGGCAGCGACATAGTGATTTTCGCCAGCCGGACCCTGTGGAACAACCTCATCTCCACCGGCCTGATCGACGAACTCCACCTCATGATCGGTGCCACCCCGCTCGCTGACGGCACCCCAACCTTTACCGCATCCGTCGAAGGCCTGCGCCCCGTCGAAACTCGCACCTTCCCGGACTCCACTAACATCCTTATCCGCTACCAACTCACCCGGTAGCCCTTCATGAAGCGCAGCGGCGCGGACACGCCGGACCAACCTGCTTTCACGAGCGGCGCACCGCGACAGTCCCCACCTCGTGTCCAACCGCAGCTATGGACCACCCGCCAGCCGACGTGGCATGGACCAGCCCTGGGTTTCGAGAGTCCGAAACCCAGGGCCTTCCCACGCCGACTCCCGTGATCAACGAGACATCGTGGTTGCGATGGCTTCATCGAACCCTGCGATGTACCGAGCGATGCGAAGGCAATCTGTCCGGCGCCCAATCCCGCGAGCGGGTGAGATGGTCATGTTCGAGTTCTCGTCCCAGGCAGCGGCATGTAGCCGACAGACCACCGCGGGTCCGCTGGCCGTCGGCTGCCGGCCAGCCGACTGCGAGCTTCTCGCTGGACCACCGATCGTTCAGCGTCGGGAACGAAATGGACGATCTCGCGCCGCGAGGAGACCATCAGTTTGGTTCGAACTGCGGCCATCTGGCCGCGAACGGTACCGATCGAGGTCCCGCGGCGGGCGGCGATCGCCTTGTTCGTCCAGCCCGCTGCGGCCAGGACTGCAATGTGTTGCTCCGCGCTCGTCAGTTCCAGCCATTGCGAATTGCTGGACGTACAGGACGGGTGTGTCTGCTCTTGGCTGTTCCCATCGAGCGGATCTACGACTACGCGTACCAGCCCACGCTGATCGAGAACCAGTCGTGCTCCACTGTCTCGTGCGGACATGAAGGCCTCATGCCCGAGCAGTTCGCGGGCCAGCGAAAGTGCGGCCTCGGCGCATCTTGCGAACTTCACAAGGGGGTAGACCCCGGCGCCGAAGCAGGTCCGCAATGAATCAAGTGCACCGGTCAGCCTGGCGACCTCGGCGGCGTCTGTGATTCGGCGCGGATCTGTATCACTTCGGTTCGTGAATTCCCGGGCCAGCACGCACGCTCGAAGCATGATCGCCCAAGGCGCGCTCCACTGGTCGTCCATCGCTATCAGATAGGGTGCCGACCAATTGATGATGTTCAGAACTCGATCGGGATTGTCTTCGATCAGGTAGACGGCCTCGAGCAGACCTGCCCACGCCATTGCCCAGTGCGAGTTCTTCATTGTGGCGCGAGCATGGAACTGTTGGATGGATCGACGGCCTTGCTCGGCGGTATCGAGATGTATTGCTGCCAAAGTCGCTGAGAGGTCGCACCGCGCAGCAAAACCCGGTTGGCCGTCGCGCTCGAATTTGTCACGGGCGCGGGTCAACACTGCGACAGCGTCGACGTCGTGGTGGACCATCCAGAGCTCGTACCCCCAAGCCAACTCCACCGCTGCCGGCAGTCCGATATCAACAGCTGCGGTATCACGCCACCGCAGATGATCGCTCGATGCGATGTCGCAGGAACTAACGCAATGGTCCAGCAATCGCTGCGCCTCGTCGTGCATACCTTCCTGAAACGCATGCCATGCCAGTAACGTTGCGGCCCGTAGTTGAAGCTTTGTCGGTGCTGCAGCAGCCACCAATCGAGTACCGGTCAGGGCATGTTCTGTCCAGTGCCGGGTTTGCCTCAGCGACGGCTTAGAGGCGGTAGGCAAGGTCAATAGAGCGACGCAGATCTCCAGTCCTGCAGCAGCTTTGGCGGGTGATTGGAAACTCGCTCTTATCGCCAATAGAACATTCGAGCGATTGGATCGAAGCCAATCCCTCAGCTCCTCTTCCCGTGGTCCGAACCAGTCGATCGCGAAATCTGTGAGCCTGTCGCGGTAGTAGTGCAGATGCCTCCGCACCGGATCGCCAACTGCCCGGGATGGACGATCCCGCAGACGTTCGCTCGCAAATACCTGCGAGCACTCCGACAATGCGTAGCGTGGCTCTTGGTGCGAAAGATGCACAGACACCAGTGACCGATCCACCAATCGGGCGAGTAGTCGGCCTATGTCATTGCGTGACAACCGGCCAGCGGTAGCGGACTCGGATCGGGGGTCGGGCATATCGGAGCAAACGGCCTCGATCGCAGCCAATCCGACGCCGACGCCAACATCTGCGGAGGCGTCCTCGGGGTGCACATCGCTGCCCGCAGCGAACACCGCCATACGCTCGAACAGCAAGCGTTCGTCATCGCTGCACAGGTCGTAGGACCAGGCGATCGCATCGCCGATGCCGCGGTGTCGCTTCTCCGCGCCGACGACTGGTGTGCTCGGCCATCGCAACCGCCTGTCTATCTCGATCTCACCGTTGAGCTCATCGAGGATCACCCGGATAGGGCGGCGAACCAGGCGGGCCGCTGCCAACCGTATGTATAGGGGATTGTCGTGCAGGTGACGGCATACTTCGGTCGCTGTCTCGACCTGATCGTCGGCTAGCGGCTGGCCGACGATCTCAGCCCGGTGTCTGAACAACGCCAAAGAATCCCGACGCCGCAACGGCATCACGGGGACCACCTGCTCGCCAACAATTCCAAGCGATTGACGACTCGTTGCGAGCACTGTCAGTCGCGGCAACTCGGCCAGCATGCGCGCGACCACGAGAGCGATTCCTGCGTGCACGTGTTCACAATTGTCGAGAACGAGGAGTGCCTGCGATCGGCCGGCAGTCGGGGGGGTATGGGTGAGCGCGTCGACAATGACGTCCCAAGCCGATCGACCGAAGGGCGAACCCCCGGCCACTACGCCGGCGATCTCCTCCTCCAGCGCAGCAGAGTTCGCCTCCTTCGGCAACGATGCGAGCCAAACCCACCGCACCGGCACGCCAGAGGCCTTGCGGTACCGGCGAATCGCCGCCGCCGCCAGTTGGGTCTTGCCGATCCCGCCCGGCCCGCACAAGGTGATCAGCTGGCGTGTCTTCATCAAGAGCAGAAGTACCGTGTTCAGCTCCGTATCACGGCCGAGGAAACCCGCGCCCACCATCGGGGGTTCGGTCGTGTGGCGAAAGTTCTTGTTCGACAACGCGTCACCCCAGACGCGGTACACCGCGTGCTCGTCTCTGCCCGCACTGCCATAGCGCCGGAGAAGAGACTCGGAGTTCGTTGCCGTTGAAAGCGTGCAGTTCGAGCGTGTAATAACCTTCCGCGGTGAGCTGTCGTGCTTCTCGCATAATTGCAGGTCTCGTCTTTCGCTCATTATGAATTGATACCGAATCCGCAGTGTGTGGCGGTCGGTGTTCTTTCGACCAGCTCGGCGTTATCCGCTGACTGCGGTCTAGTTCGGCCGGGCTGATCGGTTTATGCGTGCTGGCGCTCGTTCGCTATTGACACTCGAGGTCGGGCGACTCATGATGTTCGACGGTGCCCTCAGGGAGAGCGGGTGGATATCGGGGCACAGAGCGTGCGCAGCAGCCCTCGTCGACAGGTAGCGGGTCGGCGCGCACGACTGATATCGCTGGTCGAAGGGAGCCTGGTCCGCGAGGTCTGGCATTCGAGTTCTGGCTTACGGTGTGGCGTGATTCGTGTAGACGCGATTCGGGATGACGAAAACGAGGGTTCCGCGTTTGTCTCGCATCGCCTGGTCGTAGGTCTCCCAGTCCTGGGCGACGCCGGCCTGAGCGAAGATTTCGCGGATAAGAAGCCGGTGTTGTTCGGCGTCGATGCCAGGATGCGGTTCGTCGGGGCCGATCAACTGGGCCGCCCCTTCGACGGTGGTCCACTGCCAGCCGCTTCGGATGGTGAGGGTAATGGTCGGATCCGCCCGCAGGTTGGCAAGTTTGACGGTGGCACTGGGCGATACGAATGCGACGGTGTCTGTTCCGGTGACCGGATGGGGTAGCACGGCGGCATTGACGACGGTGGCGTGCGGTGAGCTGTCCGCGCGCAGGGTGACGGCGACGCACAGGCCGTATTCGAGTGGCACGAGGTCTGCGAAGGACTTCAAATCTGTCACGGATGCTCCTTGGTTGTGGTATCGGGTGGTCAGATCAGGCGGCATCGGATGCCTTTGCCGGGCACCGGCGCCCAGCGAACGGCCATTCTGCGGTATCACCCGGCTCTTGCCGCAAGCCCCCCAGTGCGATATAAGTTGAAGAGGGGAGCAGGGGCTCAAAGACAACGGTGATGCGCGATGTCGACGGCCTCGATTCTGGACACGCCGGTGCCGTAGGCTGTATTCGGTCCGAAAGCAGGCGCTGGCGATTGATATTGCAGATGCGGCTACTTCCGTGTTGGGTGCATCGTTAGGCTGACCGGTCAGGACAGGTCGGGTTGTTCGAACATTCCGCCGGTACGCTCGCCCTGAATGTTCGGTGTCCAGCGGCCGGTAATACTGGGACCGCGAGGACGACTCGGGTCATCGGAGGCGTCAACCTATGTCGGTGATGGCACGGTGTTCGGACTCCGATGGTGTAGCCGAGGTTTCGTTGTCGGCCGCGCGCAATTGCGTGTACAGCGAGGTGATTCGTCGGGTGGTGGCGTCCTGCTCGTTGTCGGGGAGTTGGGTGAGGCGGTCGAGCAGTTCGCCGGCGCAGAGGTATAGCTGATCCAGCGGGTCGAGATAGTGCCCGTCGGCCCACCGGATGCGTGCCTCGGCGCAGCGATGCAGCAGCATGATCTCCCTGGTCGGGCGATTGCCGCTGCTCGGCTGACCGTGCAGCGTGTGCAGCCAATACATTTCGGCGAGTAGCAGTTCCGGCAGCAGGACCCGCGCCATGATCTCGTCCGCGGTGACCGACCCGGCGCGTTCGTGCTCGGCGACGACCGCGAGCGACTGTGCGATTCCGGCGAGTTCTTCGACCGTGGTGCTCGACATCCACAGCCGCAGACCGAGGGCGTCGGCCCGTTGCTCGAGTTCCCGCACGTCCGGCAGTGCGGTGCCGTCGAGGAGGCGGCGCCACCTGGGCACGGAAACCAGGCGGGCGATGTCGGCCATGATCGACCACCACAACCGTAGGTTCATGTTCGCGTGGTTCGTGTGCGCTACCGGCTGCTGGTGGTCGGTGGGTAGCGCCATCTCCGCGGCGCGTCGGGTCAGTTCCGGCGCGGTGAGCACGGCGAGATCGATGCGAATTCTGTTGTCGCGCAGATAGGTGAACATCCACCACAGGACATGCGGCTGCAGCCACTGCCGCCCCTGCGAACACGCGTAGGAATCGCGGAACATGTGGATGATCCGGTCCGGCCTGGTCAATTCGTCTCCGCGCATTCGGACATCACGAGGCTCTGGTGGCTTTGTGCGACGGCCGCCGCCTTGTGTCCCGTGGCTCACTCTGTACAACGAGACGAGCGAAACCGCCGACCAGGTGCCCTCCAACAGGAAGAAGCCCCAACCGCCGTCGCGGAATGCGAGCGCGGCGAGCACGGCGGAACCGGTGGTATTTGCGACCAGGTAGCGAAACGAGGTGTCGCGGGTCGCGCCGACCTGCGCGGCGATGAACGCGCCGAGCAGCAGCAGCGCGCCCGCTATTTGCAGTGCTTGGTTCAATATGATCAGCCTTTCCGGGGCTGATCACTCAGGAGCATCAAATGCAGTACCCAACGACCCGCGCACCCTCTCCACTGACTCATCGTCGAATCAGCACGCGAAAAAGTATTGTTCGGTAGGTATCAGTGCGACATCGGTATGGCCTTAGATGTTTACGCTCCCGGTCTCAGCGTGAATTGTTGTGCTGCTCTTACGATTAGTGTGTGTTTCACCACCATCATGGTGTGGCACTCGCGGGTCGGTGACTTGGGGGTAGCCGTCATGGTCCTCGACGATCAGGGCGTAGGGAACCCAGCCGGGTTTTTCCTTCGCGCCGGGATCGTCGAGACGAGGGTCGATGAAGGTGTAGGCGACGTACCAGTTGTGGTCGACGTACCAGTTGTGGTTGTCCCCCTCCGGGGCCCGGCACGCGGGACAGGTACATCGTGTCGATGGGGCTGGTGGGCAGTGTGATGCCGCCCTCGATCGCGGGTGATAGCCCACGACCAGCGCGCTTCCCGCCATTGATGTCGCCGCTCGATGCTCAGGTGGATTCTCGCGAGACCCTCCACGACGCAGTTGAGCGACGCGCGAAGTTTGCTGGCGCAAGCCGGGACTCGAACGTGGGCCGCGCCGAGTGAAAGCACCTTACATAACACCACGCGGCATGTCGGCGTTCGGAGCCGATGCATGTCGCCGTTGATACTTCCCGCCTGTGCCGACTCGCGGTGCTGTCGATTTCGGGAAGACTGTGCCTCCCCTCTTCAACTTATATCGGACCGGGGGGCTTGCCGCAAGGCCCGGGTTGTACCGCAGAATGTCGGTTCGCTGGGAGTGGTGCCCGGCAAAACAGTCGAAAGCAACGTCTATCCAAAGGAATTCCATGCGGATCCACGCACGTTTGCGCATCAGCGCCCGCGCCTGCGCGACAAAACCCAGTGGCTGGCCGCCGCAGGTAGCGGATCCGGTCCACGCTATCGCTATCGCTATCGCGTCAGTCGCACACCGCGGCCGCAGTGTGGTGAGTGGTTTTGCCGGTAGCGGCATTCATGAATTCGGATCGTCGGACGGCGGTGGGCTCGTGCTGGGCCGTCCCAGCGTGGCATGAAACAAGAGGAGGCTCGGGAATGAGTATCGTGACCGCAAATTTGGCAATTTCTCTGGACGGCTTTACTGCTGGTCCTGGGCAAGACGCCGACCATCCGTTCGGTGTGGGCGCAGATGCTTTGACAGCATGGATGTTCGAAACTGGCCAGCCAGGACGGGAACAGGACGGAAAACTGCTGAACGACCTGCATGCCGGAACCGGTGCGCACATCATGGGCCGCAACATGTTCGGTCCCGGCCGAGGCGAATGGGACTTGGACTGGACGGGATGGTGGGGTCCTGAGCCGCCTTACCACGCACCGGTATTCGTGCTCACGCATTACCCGCGCGCTTCGTTGACGATGCAGGGTGGTACCACATTCACCTTCGTCGACGACGGCATCGAGTCTGCGCTCGAACAGGCACGAGCCATCGCCGGTGGCAAGAATGTCGAGATCGCCGGTGGAGCCGCAGCCGTCCGGCAATACCTCGTAGCTGGACTACTCGATGAGCTGGTCCTGCACCTGGTGCCCACCGTGCTCGGCGGTGGTGAGCGGCTCCTCGATGGCGTAGACGGCGTCGAACTCGAGCCGGTGGAAGTCATCGCTTCCCCCACCGTTACTCACCTGCGGTACCGCGTGCACCCCTGACCCGCACCGAGGCAGCTGCTGAACAGACGCAGAGGACCGCCCGGCCAGCGACTACCGGGCCGGTTCTTGCGATAGTCGCGAAAGGTGATAGGCCGCAACCTTTCCTGATCAGGATGCGGAGTGGTGCGGCAGTTGCTGACGGGCGAGTGCGACTGAGTGGCTGCACGGATTCTGCCGAACCCGCATCCTGTCCTACGGCGACGGGTGACGGGCGACGGCAAGAGATTGCTAAGCCGCCCTGAGTCACGACCTCGATGGAATAGTCCGCACAGCAGCTGAGTTGAAAACCGGTGTCGGCGGTAGGCTGAGGCACGCCATGGAGATCTGCCCACCCACCACGGTAGAGGACGACATCGAGGGCGTTCCGTTCATCGGCATCTTGAATGAACACTCCGACCGAGTCCGCATCAGCCACGACTGCTCGTTCGACCTCCAGCTGCCGGGCCAAGGCGCGGCCTCATCCCGCCAGGTGATCGGGCCGGAAAGTAGCCCGGCGGCGGTCCAGACAGGCCTGCGACGTTTGCGGGAATTGTCAGCGCGGCTCGAGCACGGGCCGTGGTGGCGGTTTTTGCTGTGGTTGTCGGAGTCCGGTGAGACCGAGTTCGGCTACGACTACGGCGACGAGCCGTTCCCGGACGGCCAGCTGTTCGCGCCGGAGATCTACCGTTCGGACTTGGAAGCCTATCCGCGGCAACGACTTCCGGTTTGGTTTGCCGCATATGTCGGTCACGGCGACCGGCAGACGCGTGGTCCGCGGTCGGCGGTGACCGCGGTGCGTGCTGGTGGAGCCGATGGGTGCGGCCGCAGGAGATGTCGAATCAGCTGCCGTATCTGCCGGTGATGTGGGCCAGATGGGCGGTGTTGTCGGCAGCGTTCGCTGCGGTCGGGTCCGCGAAGGCTGCCGTCGTTGGGCTGGTTCGAGAGTTCCGGGCGGGCCGGGTCGACGCTGTACGTGCTCTCGGGGGCGCGTGCGGTGCTGTCGGGCGGAATATGGAGTCCGCCGGAGCTGGACGCCGTGTACAACGAGAACGCGCCGATGCTGCCTGCCGCCATCCACGTCGCGGAAATATCAACCAATGACTCCAAAACCAGTGGTGGCGGGCCAACCGACCGCCGCCACCACTTCGAAACACGCCCTAGTGGCCGGAGCGAAGGCATCGACGAGACCGAGCGAGTTGACGCAGTTGGGTGTATAGGCACCCGATGGTTTGTCACTACCTATCCGGGCATGCTTGTTGCAATTCATTCGGACTGAAGGGGTGTGCGTCGATCGCGATGGGTCGATTGGCAACTGCTGTATGTCCGAAGGCTTGCGTTCGAGGCCGACGATGACGTTTGTGCGAGTGGTGCGGTGTGAGATCGCGATCTGGCGCCTTATCTCCTCTGCCGTCGGCGCCGGTGTCGTAGGTCTTTCGACGTATGGAGGAAGTAGTTTGTCGCGTTCGTCCGCCGGGGACGTTTGTTGTGCGTTGGAGGAGTCGGTGTGAGCGATGAGGTTCGGCTGGATCCCGAGATGCTGCGGCAGGACAGCGCCCAGTTGACCGAACTGAGCGCCCAAGTCAGTCGTATCTACACCCGGTTGCGGCATGGCGCGCACGATGCGGACGGTTGCTGGGGCGATGACGATCTCGGCGTGGCCTTCGCCAGGGACTTCACTCCTCATCTCGATCAGTTGCTGGCCGGTATCCAAGCAATGGAGCAAAACATGCGCGCGACGGGCGAGCAAGTCGCGAACGCCGCCCACGACTTCCGATCCCAGGATCTCGATGCCGCGGATCGAATCCGCCGGACGGCCGACGAACCATTGACCTTCGACAACGGAGCGCAGATGCAACCGAGCTCCATATCCGCGCAGAGCATGGAGCCGGACCTCGAGCGGAAGCATGAGAACTTGCCTGCTGCAACCGTTTCTGCCCCGGCGGCTGCGGACGTTGTAGCGCGGCCACCATCTGTTTCCGATCAAGCTGCACAGTCGAGGTCCGAACCACTACCGGTGAAGCCCGCTGGACCGGCTGTGGCGCAGGAAGGCCCACAGACAGCGGATCGTCGGATACAGCAACCCGATCGGCCGAGTAGTACAAATCGACCGAGTAGTACAAAGCCTGCCTGGGATCCGAATCGCCGGTCCCGGCCCGCGGAGGTGTCGCCGCCGCCCCTTGGACGGGATGTGCCTCGTACCCCGCTCAATGTCGGCTCCGGCGCGACACCCGCGCGAAATCCGAGATCTGGCACCGTTGCGAACCGGGGAGTGCCGTGGGCTGGACCACCCGCGCGGGTGCCTCGCGGGTCCGCGTCCAGTGACCAGGTTCCGACGAGCCCTCGATCCGATGTCCCGCCTCGTTCGCCTCGAGCGGGCCAGCAGCGTAACCCTGCTCAGCGACACGACAAAGAACGGCCGACCGGCGAACGGCGGGCGTCGCCGGTTCTTGTCTGGTTGGCTCGGAGGCTGGCCGACCGGCATGGGGTCGTAGTCGTCGGCTTCGACCTGCCAGACCTGCAGGAAACGCCGGTACGCCAGTTCGCGGCGGCGGTGGATCGAGTGCTCACCGACTACCCGATGATCGAACTCGAGGTCGTCTCGGTGGCCGAGCTGGACGACAACGCCACCGCCCAGTGGCGGCGGGAACGGCATGACTCCGCCATCGCTCGGTCGATCACCCTCGACCAGCGGGTCGCCCGTACACCGGATAGAGGCACCGAAACAACAGTAGCCGGAACCGGTTTCGACGAGCCGACGGTCTACGTGGCGACGGTGCGCGAACTCGGTCTGGCACTGAACGACGCTGGAAACGATGTAGCCCGTTCCACCGCCCAGCGCACCCTTATCACCGAGTACTTCCGGCGGGTGGCGGGGCAATACACAACACTGGCCGAGCTACTGGGTGGGTATCGGCGTTGGCGTGCGGAGCTGTCCGGCGCCACCGGCGAGCACGGTGGCTTCGACATGCGCCGTGCGTTGGGTGCGGCATTCGCTGAAGTTGTACTGCTCGGTGAGCAGGCGAGTGCGCCTGCGAAAGCGTTGTACGGTGCACTGGTCGACGCGGTAGCCCTGTCGGGTTAGGTGGCGCGAGTGAGGGAATTGGAATCGTCGAATCCCGTTGTGGCAGTGCGGGAAACGTTCGAGAGCTTGCCCGAGTTCGTGCGGCGGCCGATCGAGATGGTGGTGTTCGGCGGCGATCTGCCGAGGGCTGATATCTCCCGGATGCGGCAGTTCGCCGCAGAACTGCGGGAGGAAGCCACGGCTTTGGCTGAGCACGCCCAGGATGTGGGGATCGTCGGGACACGGCAGGATTCGGTCGGTGTGTTCGGCGACCGATTGCGTGCAGCATTGCGCTCGCACCAAGACGGCGCGGGCACACTGAGCCAGCAGGCTCTGACGTTGGCGGACCAGATCGGTGGTGCGGCCAATGACGCGGAGAAGACGTTGTGTGTGATGTTCGCGTTCGGTATCGAGTTGGGTTACCGCGTCATCGTGATGGTGCAGGCTGCTTGTGCTGCGGGTCCGGCAGCGCAGGTGGCGGCGGGGCCGGCGGTGCAGGCGGCGTTGACCGAGGGGCGGGCTGAGGTCGAGCTCATGCGTGCCGGGCTGAAGGAGACCTTTGGTCTGCTCGCGGCGAATACGATGGCCCGATTGTCGGCGTTGGGGCCGGTAAGGTTCGCGATGACGGCGGGGCGAGCGGCGCTGTTGCCCGTGGCTGTGGACGGCGGCGTGCAATTGCTGCAGGCCGCGGCCGGATACCGGAATCTGTCTCCGATCGGGGCTGATCGTGCGAACCCGATGGGGATGGACCTGACCTCGATCCTTGTTGCGGGGGTGTCGGGCGCGGGTGGTGCAGTGGGTGGCGCGCTCGCTGCCCGGTTCGCACCGGCGGCGATTCCCCAGATGCAGACCAGTAGAACGCTGGCCGGACTGGTGCACGGGATCGCGGGTGCGGGTGCGGGTCTGGGCGCGGCGGCGATGATTACCGGCTGGCCGCAGGGCTTCGACCATATCCTGGCGCCGCTACTCAACGGCGCATTCGCCGGGACCGTTCATGCCCAACCCGGCGTGCACTCCAGGCCTGGTCCTGATGCGGGCCTTGTGCCCGACGGTAACGCGGCGTTCACCCGGACTGATCTCCCCCTGGCCAAGCCCCCGGTGAAGATCACCGTGGAGTCGAGGCAAGCGTGGGAGACCGCGCGACAGGCATGGACCGGTGCACCGGACACGGCACCGACCCATAGCGTGACGCCACCGGTCGAGGTGGCCCCGGACTCTGTGCTGGTGTCTGCCGGCTCGGTAACGCAGGCAGTCGCCAGCCCGGAAACCGCGGCGCCGCAGCCGGTTTCCGGGCAGGTAACCGGCGACGGGCACGGAATGTCCACCGAACAGGCCCACATCTTGGGGAAGGTTCTTGATGCGCGCAACGCGCTGCTGAATGC
This sequence comes from Nocardia pseudovaccinii, assembly GCF_050942345.1. Taxonomy (NCBI): domain Bacteria; kingdom Bacillati; phylum Actinomycetota; class Actinomycetes; order Mycobacteriales; family Nocardiaceae; genus Nocardia; species Nocardia pseudovaccinii. The sequence continues at coordinate 5,477,589 of NZ_CP192074.1, read as the reverse complement.
ACCGGCATCGACGCACCCGATATCGGGCACCGAGACCAGCGGGGCCGGACCCATCGAGGCGCCGCAGCGCCGAGACTCCGCCGAACACACGCCTGCACCCCGGTCGCCGCAAGGTGGGGCCGGTGTGCGTCCACACCCGCCGACGGCCGATACCGCAGCGCACCATCCGACAGACGCCACGACGAGTCGGGCAAACGAAGCCGTCCCACCGGGGGCGGTCACCGGTATGGAAACAACTGTGCCGCAATCGATTTCGATCGAACCTTCCGGGCACGAGGCTGCCGCTCCGGTCACGCAGCAGACAGTGGCCGGGCAACAAACCGGCGGTAACGAGTCCGGCAACGTTGCCGACCACAGCCCGCCACGGGTGGCGGTCGGCGCGGAAACGGCTGAGCCACCGAAGGTTCCAGTGGCCACCGACGAGCACGCAGTCGGCCCGGAAACTGTCGGTACGGACGGCGCAGGTCCGGCCGCCGAAGAGCAAGGCTCCGCCGCGGGGCACGACACGACAGCGGGGGAGTCAACGCAGCGGGTTGCCGCTGATGACATCGGTGCCGAAACGACAGGTGGCGCCGGACGGGAAGCGGCATCTGCTGATGATGCGGGCGTGCATGCTCCCAGTTCTCGCGATCGTGCTGAGGACGTGCTGGCCGATTTTCATGCGCGCTCGGGCGATCATGTCCCGGAGGCGCTGAGGTTGTCGAATCTTGCGGACGAGGTGTTGCAGGCGGGGTTGTTCCACGATGACGCGCACGAATCGCTGATCGCGGGAATGGAGATCATCAGACGGCAGACGGCCGATACGGCACCAGGTGGGATGGTGTTGCGTGGGCCGCAGCTGGAGGGTGGGTTCGAGATGGACCGGCGGCCGGCGGAGTTGAAACCGGGGCAGGGCAAGACGTTGATGTTCATGTCGTATTCGCTGCAGCAGGCGGTGCGTCACGGGTCGGCGTTGCTGGTGACGACCGCGGACGGTTTGGCATACCGGGAGTTCGTCGGATATCGGAAAGTGTTGAGCGGCTACGGGATCGACGTGTTGCGGGCTGATCCGGAGACCGGGTTCGGTCAGGTGACGCCTGGGCGTCCCACGATCGTGGTGGCCACCGGTGAGACCGTCGGGCATCTGTGCAATGCGGGTCATCTGCCGCCGAGGCGGGTGGTGATCGATGAGATGGATGCGATCATCGACCGTGGGGAGAAGACTTTCATTCGCTCCGAGATGGCCGCGCATGCGTCCGAGGCGACCGCGCGGGAGGTGTTCGCGGCGCATGACTTCCTGGCCGAGGCTTTGGCGCCGTCACCCGAGACGGCCGTGTCGGCTGATGGATTGAGGGGGCTGTCGCATGAGGATTTCGGTCTGACCAGGTTGGCTGAAGAGGTCGATGTGGAACTGCCCGACGGAACTTTCGGGGTCGGGACCGAGTATTGGTATGAAGGCCGGGTCGAACTGACCCCTGCAGGCCGCGAGCGTGTCGAAGCATTGCCGGGTGGGTCGCGGTGGTTGGAGGGCATGGGTTCCTCCCGGCTCGAGGTAGCCGCGGCCGCTGAGTTCACGGTCCGTAACAAGACTCATTATGTGATGGACAAGGGCAAGATTGTCATCATCGATCAGGCTGAGCATGGCCTGCAACGTAATCCGAAGACCTCGAGTGAATCACGGTGGAGCGCCGAGCCGGGCAAGGCGAGCCTGGCGCAGGCGGTGGAGGCGAGGGAGATCCGGACAGCGGAGTCGATCGGGGTGAGTGCGGGGTCGCACGGGATCGTGGTGCGTGCCGATCCCGACTCGGCGAAGTCCATCACCGCAGCCGAGATCTATGGTACTGACCGGTTTTTCGATCATGTGACCGGTGCGTCGGGCACCTTGACCGACCTCGGTGACGTCCTCCAGAGCGTGTACGGGCTCGAGGCACCGCACGCGATCGATCCGTTGAAACCGTCGCGGTTGCTGGAGGGCCAGCCCGACATACACGTGGATATCCGGGCAAAGCTGAATGCGATCGCCGGATACGCCCACGAGATGCGGGCCGACGGGCAGGGGCGTTTCCAGCTGATCCTGTGTGATCGCAATGATCTGGTGGACAAGCAGGTTCTGGCGTTGCGGCGGGCAGGGGTGCCGCGTGAGGCGATCGAGGCGGTCGACGCCGATCGGATGAAGAAGTGGGACGACCCGGAAGCCGAGCTGCAGAAGGTGTTCGACGCCGCCGGTGGCCAGGGCAAAATCTTGGTGATCAACCGCCAAGGCCAGCGGGGCGTAGATATTTCGGTGTCTGATGCGGTGCGGGCCAAAGGCGGCATGCATGTGTGGACGACCGAGATTCCTGAGCAGGCCTACATTTATAAGCAATCCACGAACCGCACCGCTCGCAACGGCGACCCCGGTACCGCGCAGGCGATGATGTCGCCGCAGGACAGCCTGATCCGTAACGCCATGCACCTGGACGGGGTTCGCGAGGCGGTGGTCCGCTACGAGCAGGCAGTTGCCGATCATCGTGCCGATCCCACCACTGCGACCCACGACGCCGTCATCGAGTCGAGCGACAAACTCGTCTCACTCGTGCCGATGCTGCAACAGCATGCTCATGAGCAGGCCACCGCCGCGTTCATCAGCCGATACGCTCCGATAGCTGGCGAGCAAGCCGCCGCCCGCCAGCCGTCGTTCTCACCCCATGCAGGCATCAGCGAACCGAATCAGCTCGTCGACCGGCTTGCTGGAATGCTGGAAGAACCGGCTCCGAGTGCCGCTGCGGCCGCAGCGGCCGATCACGACGCCCCGGACTCGGCCGAGACCCACATCGCGGGCACCGACGATGCACTGCCGAACTACCCGCAGTTCGAGTCCGCCACGGTGGAAGCGCTGTGGCAGCAGCTGGCCTCGTCACCCATGCCCGGCGTTCCCTACACGTTCGGCACCGTGCCATATACGTTCAGCCTGGAGACGCAGACACTCGATCAGCTCGTCGCACGCCGTGATGCGCTTGCCGCGCAGCTGGATTGGCGTGGTGACCGGATCGAGGGCGTCGAAGGTATGCGCGATGTCGCGATTGCGCTGACCGGTGCCCAGCGTGATCTCGCCGACGCGATCGGTGTGTTGCCCGCGGAGATCACCCCGGCTGTGGCACAGCGGATTCTCGCTGAAACAGTCGCCGAGCACCTGTCCGGTCTCGACACCGCCGACCACTCGGGCGCCGCGGCCGCCGCTGACGACGCGGCCGTCGCTGATCCGACCGGTCCGGCCGCGCGGGTCGACGCCATGGCTGTCTACTATCTGGCCACCGCGGCCCTGCTCGATCTGGTCACCGAGATCCACCGACGCACACCCAACAGCTGCGTCAACAACGGCGTCGCCGTCATGCGGGTGCTCTGCCCGAAGAACAAGGATCGGTTCGTGATGCCGCCGGGCGGCCTCCCGCTGGCGGGCCACGACAGGGGCGCGATCAGGAGGTCGTTCGCTGGTGTAAAGCCAAGGCAATTCGACTCGTTGGACGACGCAGTCGACTCCTTGAAGCAGCGTTCCGGCGGCATCCAGGTCTTGGTCTACACCTGGAAGCACACCGAGGCAGACGCCGCCGGCGACCATCTAGTTCTGTTGGTCAACGACAGCCAGCCCGGTGAACAACCGAACCTGGTCGTAGTAGACCTCGCGGTAGACGTGAACGGTAACTTCGACTTCGACCCACACGACCTTATCGATCGACGCGCCCTGCTCGACAAAGCCGTCGCACTCGACATATGGAAGAGCCGCCAGCAGAAATTCATCGACGGGCTGCCGGAGTCCCAGCGCGTCTTCTTGTCCATCGACTTCGACCGAGACGGCGAACTCGTCCCCGTCCACGACCTACATACCGACGTGTCTGCGGAGCGGATCCAGGAGATCGACGAGATCGGCGAGGCGGTGTTGTCGACAGCTATGCCGGCGCGGGTCGGCAGTCGGCCACCCGACGATCAAGCCGGTGCCACCACACCAGCGCTGCCGGACTCGACGGCTCGACCCACGACCTCGGTCGCTGACCTCAGAAGGTCACTGCGCGAACGCATCCCTGCTGATGGCGAGGTGATCTACGTCGGTGCCGAGAACGACAACGGCTCCGCCGGATACGAAGTGCGACGTTTCACGGCACCCACCGGCAAGGCCATCTCCGTGCTCACCATCCGTATGTATATCGCGGACGGTGGCGCGGCGACCAGAACCGGACAGCTCGTTCTCGCCCACACGAACCTCGCCGCGGACCTGATCCTCAACCGAGGTGACGAGCTGCTGAGCGGTGATCAACTGCTGGTCGATGTGGTCACCACCGACGATCCCACCGCAGCCCAGCTGAGTATCATCGTCGATCAGACGGCGAACCCGGATACGTGGCATCCGCAGGACACCGTGCCGACCTTGGCGCAGCGGCTGCGCGTCCAGCTCGGCCTCGACCCCGGCACCGGGTCGACGCTGGAACCCGCGGACCTGCGGCGCATCAGCAACGACATCGCCCGCGCCAACACCGGATCGTCATTGCGTGGCTTGCCTGGGACCCGACGCTTCGGTCGCACCGCATTGCGTGCCGCGGCCGATTCGGCCGGCCAGGACGCGGTAGAGGACTCGTTGCGGGACGGTAATCGGTTCCTGGTCGGCGCGGATCCGCGAGACAACGCGTACGGCACCTTGATCAACGCCGGGAACGAGCGCGGCCGCCGGAACAACTGCATTGACGCGGGACTGGCGGGGATCGCGTCCTTCTACGGCGACCCGCAAGCTGCGCTGCCCCTGCACATCGAGGACGGCGACGATGTAGCCGTCGGTGAGCTGCAGGGTGTTGGCCGGGCCCAGCGTTTCCTGGGCGAAATCTTCACCAAGGTCAAAGGCCGCACGATCGAAGCGCAATTCGACGCGCTCCATGACCGCATCGATGACCTGGGCGAACTCGCCTCGGCACTGATCCACATAAAGTTCACCCCAAGTAGCGGCACGCATGTGCTGCTGGTGGTGTATCCACGCGGTGCGCACGGACCGGTGTGGTGGGACCCTCAATCAGGCAACACCTGGGACGAACCGCCGTCGCACCTTGTCGATGTCGCTCGCGAGATGTCATTCATCATCCGCGAGCCGTCCCCTGAGGAATCGGAGTCTGGCACTCGCGATACCGCCCCGCACCGCACCGGTGAACTGGTCGAGCGGGAGGGGACCGGGTCAGGTTCCACCGCATCTGGACAGACACCGTGGAACGATCGAGCTCGGTCCACGCCGACCGAACCCGACGCGGAGGCACACCACAACGGGCATGGCACCGAGCTCGAGGAACCTGGCGGGGGGATCAGTCGTCGCCCGCACGCAGGAGCGGGATGGCGTTCAGCAGAGTCATCGCATCCGGCGCTCGAAGCAAGACTCGCGAGCCTCGGAGATGCCGTGAGAAACGTTGTGGTGGTGGGTAGTTCGGCGATGGCCGCCACTTTCCCCGGTAGGGCGCGACCGCCGCACGATACCGATATCTCGGTCCCGGAAGGCATGCTGGGCCATCTGAGGGAACAAGGGTGGTACGAACGGCGATTCTCAGACGGGTTCGTCCTTGTCACCAACGGTGAGATCGAGGCCGCCGTCGGGTGGACCGGTATTTCCCACGAGGATCTTGCTGCTCGCGGATGGCGAACGGACAGCGGCATCCAGGTCGCCGGCCTGTCCGATGTCACCGCCGCGAAATGGCGACGGGGACTGGGGAAGGACATGACCGACCTGGACTGGATACGGTCGACGCTACTCGATCCGCAACGACCGCCACTGCCGGAGCATGTGCTCGAGCGTCTGATCCGGAAGATTCAGAAGACCCTGCCGGACTGGGTGCTCGAGCATCCGTATGCTCCGGTGGCCGTGCGGCTTGCCGCTGACGGCATGTATGCCATCAACGCGATGTATGGCGATCCTGATATCGGAGTCATACTGCAGATTGTCGGCGAGCTGGAAAAGCCCGAATTCTTGGTGCCCGCCTCATACCACAATGGGCACGGTCTGGAAGAAGGTTTGCGGGGGCTGCGACGTCACATGGACAATATCGGAGCGGGTGCACTCGAACGCCTGCTCGCCGTGGCGGCTGATCTCAACAGTGATTTGAAATTCGGTGGCGGCCGGATGGCGGATAACCCAGAAGCCTATGACGAGCTGGTATCCGCCAAAATCCTGGAGCGCCGAGCGCTCGCTCTTGCTCCAGAGGCACGAGAGGAAGCGCGGATACTATTCGAGGCAGTCGTGAATACCTCGTTCAGCCAAGCCACTGGGGAACAGAAAGGACGTTTTCATCCGAATCCGATTGTGCGAGCAGTATGCGGTATCGACCTGCAACATCTTTCGGAGTATGACGGGCTGGACGCAGCCCGTTCGTTGGCTCCCGAAGATATGGCTTCCCGCCGCACAGCCCGGTTCTACTCGCAGATACTCAGCCGGGCGTTGCGGCAAGTATCAGCCAGACTCGTCACACTCGAAGATGCGTCTCTTTTTCTGCACGAGCATCGCAACCTGCACCCCATCATGGAAGACGGTGCCCGGTCCGAGTTCAGCCTTGGGCAGGCGCTCGGCACCTTCTACCTCGGTAACGCAAAGTTCACGCGCCTGGGATACCAGTATCCGATCGGGTGGACGCTGGGTGATGACCGGGTCCGCGCGTTGCACGCCGAGGAGTCCGCACGCATCGGCGAGAAGCTGTTCGCCAAACGATGGACACCACACAACGCCGACGAGGCGATAGCCGATCACACCGAAATCCTCCGCCGCCGGGCCCTTCATCTGGCGCATTCCGCACCTGTCGTTGCTGGTTTCACGCCGTCCGACACCAAAAAAGCGGTGGAAGCGACACGGGAAGGCACCGGCCGGGCATCGCTCACACCGACACCGTGGAGCCGTCGAGAGGACAGCACGTCAAACCCAGCACTGTCGGCCGACCCTGCGGCCGGCGGTTCGCCCGAGTCGCCGGCAGCTGCCTCTACTACTACGTCCGACACTGAACATGGGGGAGCGGACACTGACCGGCAGCAAGAAGATCCGTCGCGAACCGGTGCTGTCGACCGTGTGAATCCGTTGCTTGTGCGAACCGGTCCGTTCGGTTCGCCGCGGCTCGATCGTGTCGAGGTCGCGGATATGGTTCCGGCGGCCAACCATGCGGTGGAGTTGTGGCGGGCCGATATTGCTCAGATTTTGGAGATGATCCGGAATCCGGAGCGGTGGAGCTTCGATGAGATCTTCGAAAGCTATCTGCGGGCTGGGGCTGAGGTTCGTCGGGTGTGGTTGCCTGTGCGGGCCATCGTGCAGTCGGATCCCTATGGTTTGCCGGGTATTTCGGAGGCGTGGCAGGAGGTGTCGAGGATTGTTGCGGTGGCCAGGTTCGAGATTCAGTCGAATGGAGAGCTTGGTGCGTGGGTTGCGGAGTCGTACCGGAATCGTGCGGTCTTGACTGTTGATCCCCGGAAGCGTGCGTTGCTGGAGCGGGTGTACAACGATTTCCGTGCGGCTGGCTCGGAACTTTCGAGCGAGGACCGAGCGAGGATCGCGTCGATTGATTCGAGGATCGAAGAGCTTCAGGTTCGTTTGCAGGCGAACAAGACCGAGGCGCTCGCCGCGACGGTGGTCGAGATCAGTGAACGCGAGTTGGGTGGTTTGTCCGTCGATGATCCCGGTGTTATCAGAACGGGCCCGACCAGTTATCGTCTTCAGCTCGATACGAATATGACCGGTAGTGGCCAGTCATGGTTGTCGCGGTTGGACAGCAGTGCTGCGCGGGAGCGTGTTTATAGGGCTTCGACGGAATTGTGTCGTGGTGGGGAGTATGACAATACGGATGCCGCCCTCGAGTTGGTCGCATTGCGTGCCGTGCGTGCTGAACTGCTGGGTTTCCCGAATTATAGTGCGTTTATCGCGGATCAGGAACCGGTAACTCCCGATGTGGCCGCAGCAGTCCTGAAGAAGTTGACACCGCACCTGGCGGTTGCGGTTCGTGACGCTCTTGGGGAGGCGGCCGAGGTGGTTGGTCGTGATCATCTCGAACCGTGGGATGTCACCTATGCGCTGGAAGCTGTTGCGGTGAACAGCTCGGGAATCGATCACCGGGCGTTGGCGCCGTATCTGGAGCTGGAACGGGTGCTGAAGAAGGGTGTCTTCGGTCTGTCTGAGCGGCTGTTCGGATTGGAGTTCGTCGAACGTGACGACATACGGGCTCATCATGCCGATATTCGGGTTTTCGAGGTGCGGGACTCGGCGGGCAATCCGGCCGGGCTCATATATTTCGATCCTTATCAGAGGCCGGGTAAAGAGGGTGGTGGAGCTATTACACCGGTCTTGGATAAAGCTGATGCATTGGGTCAGCTCCCGGTATCGCTTGTTTTCACGAGCATCGAGAAGCCGCAGGATGATGCTGTCACTCTGCTGCCGTGGGCTATGGTCGTCTCCGTTTTTCATGAGTTCGGTCACGCGCTCAACGATCTTCTGGGAGAAGGCGCTAACGAGGTTTCGGGCCGGCGGATACCGCGTACCTGGACCGAGTTTCCTGGAATGCTTGCCGAGAGATTTGCATCTCTGTTCCTGTCTGAATTTGCAGTCCATTATCAAACCGGCAAACCGATCCCGGCTGAGATGGTAGACAGAATCGTTGGGTCACATAACGAAGGCCGGCTGTTCGTGCAATCGGAATGGCTGGTGCGTGGTCTTTTGGATATGGCATGGCATGAGCTGACGTCGGGCCGGATACCGTCGGGTATCGATCTGCTATCTGCAGTGAAGAATTTTGAGGATGCTGTTCTGTCGGCCGCTGGCCTGGATCTCCCGGCGCTGCTCGATTCCTGCCCGCTGCAGACCTTCGGACATCTGTTCACGGACTATCCCGGCGCAATGTACACGTACGCGTGGAACGAGATCCTGGCTGAGATCGCGGGGAGGGAGCTCGAGCGTGTGGTGGCGGAATACGGCGGTCTTACTCGTGAGGTAGGTGAGTGGCTGACCGAGAATATATTTCGCCATCAGGAACTGTTGCTTGATCAGGTGATCGCGAACTTCCTGAATCCCGACACCGATCTGCGGCCTTTCCTCGAGGCCAGAGGACTACTCGGATCACCGGACCGCAGCCCCGCACAGGACGTGCTCGACGGTCGCGTCGGAGCCCGGCCGGGTGATCACGCCGAAAGCAACATCGAGGCGGCCGGCTGGGCTGCCGATGTCGCCAGGTTGGCGCGGGACATGACCGATGGCGACCTGCTGGCGGCAGCGGTGTACCAGGATCGTCTGGCCGAGGTTCGGGTGCGGCATGGTGACATGACGGTCTTGCGCACCGTCGCCACCGCCCGGCGTGCCGCGCAGGAGCGGTTCGAGAGGCTGTCCGCTGAGCTGGACCAGGCGGCCGATGGGTGGGGAGCGCAGGCCGATCGGCTCACCGCGGATTCGAGCTACCTTGTGCGATGGTTGGGCGCATTCGATACCAAGGCACTGGAACTGGCCGACGCGACATTGGCGGCCTGGCGCCGTGCTGCTGAGCCACGAGTGCGCGGAGATTGGGATCGGCCCGACGGCCGCGAGCGGCTCCGCGCGTTTCTGAACCGGCATAACGGTGGGCCGCAGTCGGTCCTGCGGGTCGTTACCTTTTTCCAGCAGGGACTCCGCGCCCTGGAACCTGCGCAATGGCAGCGGGTCGTCCGGGGGGCCGCGGGTGGTGCGCTGTCTCGTTTGCCTGTGTGGTTTATGCAGTCGATCGTCGGCCCGGATACAGCAGTGACTCTGGCCGGTGTCCTGGACGTGCCGGATTCCGACATCGAGCGGGCCCCGGCACATGAGTGGATCGCTGACGTGGTGCCGGAGTGGAGCCTGCTGGGAGAGGCGATCGGTCGAACGTCCGAACCGGGGCGCCTGATCGAGCTGGTGACCGATTATCTCGAACTCGCCCGGTTGATTGAGATCCCGTCGCTTCTGGACCGAGAAAGGAGACTGCTCACTCTCCTCTCCGAGATGGAGAACGAACTCAGGCTCGCTCCAACTGCTGCGGGTGAAGCCGTCGAGCCCGAGCTCGTGAAGTTGTCGCGCCGCCTGGATCGCCTCGCGAGGGTGCGCGGGCTGCGCGACCGTTGGCTGGAACTTGCCGGTGAGGAACCTGCTGATGCGAGCTTCGCCATGCCTCGCTTGCGACGCGAATTGGCAGAACTGACAACGGGTGTCACTGCGGATCTGCGTAACGCGGGGATGCTCCCGTCCGGTGTCCGCCTCACCCGCAGCCGAATTCGGAAAGTGATATACGACTACAACTTCGAGCGGTGGGACGATGTGCCAGGAGCAGACAGTGTCGCCACTCCGGCTGTGGGCCGGGACCTGCCCACACGTGCCGCGCGGTATCGCAGGCTCGGCGAGCTAGTGGAATACATCGGCGTGTGCCAGCGATCGGAATCGGCGATCGATGAACGGTTGCGGATGTTGCACAACATTCGCGAAACGCTGAGCGCGGAATATGCGCCGATGGAACAGAATTCACGCCGCTGGGTGCCGGCCGGTGAACCGCGCGAGTTCCGGCCGGAGCAGCCGGACACGTTGCGGGAGTGGGGCGAGCGGATCACGGAAGCGGCCGGCGAACGCCGATATCTGTTCGAGGTGGCGGTGCGGCGGGCTCGCCGGGTGGGTGTGCCTAACCCGGAGCGGTTGAGTCCACGGGAGCTGGCTCGCGAGGTGGACGAACTCGTCCAGTGGGCGCACGGCTTCCAGGCCGCGACACGGTATTCGCCGGTAGCCGAGCCCGAGCAGGAGCTGTCGGAACGTGTCGCTGCCGCCGGTGACATCATCCGTCGCGACCTCGAGTTGTTCGATCACGGGCTCGTCGCGGAGCGCGCCACGCGCGCCATGGCGGCCACTGCCGTCGCGCGAGAACTGCTGACGCAGAACGTGATCGAGGCCAAGGGTGGGCGTTGGCTGGCGCCTCAGGTGGCGGTCGTCGAGGCGGACGGTGCCCCGCCCGAGGTCTACGCTGCCGGATCGGTCGCGGCGCTGGATCGTGTGCTGGACGCGGTCGCCCCTCACGTTCGCGCCGAGCTTTCGGAGCGGGGAGCGCGTTTCCACTACACCGAGGTGGCGGTCGACGAGCAGGGTCGGGCCTTCCTGCGTGACATTCGGAGGGACGTCGAACCTGGAGTGGCAGAGGATATTCCGGACGCCGGTGCGGTCCGCGAGACTGCTGTACCGACGTCCGCTGATTCGACGCCGGATACCGCGACGGACGAGGAATGGGCCGCGGCGCACGCGGCCATCGAAGATCAGCTCGAGGCCTGGCGGCTCGAAGGGACCGTGGGCGAGCCGATCAACGACTATGTTGCGTTCTTGCCATCGGGCGACGGGGGCCGGCTGGTAGTCGCCGCGCCGGCGGGCCTGCACCGCCGGGTGCTGCTGGACGTGGTGATAGCGGATGCGAGATTCGTTGCGGCGCGGTGGCATCCACGGTTCGATCGGCAGTACCTGCAGGTGACACCGGGTGCCGAGGGGCTGGAGGTGAGCGAGGTCTCCGCCCGCATCGCCGAAGGTGAATACCGGGAGCCGACCGACGCCGAAGTCGAGGGCATCCTGCTCGACGAGTACCTGCGGTTCCGTCGGCTCGGTTTGATCTCCGAGACCTTCCGCGACTGGGTCGGTCAGCTGGGCAAAGACGTTTTCTACCGAAAGGCCGAAGCGCGCAGATCGCGCGCTACCCGACACGTCGTGGTCGCCGGCCAACTCAAGCGAGACGGTACGTTGCAGGCGTTCGGCTACGCGGCCGAAAAGAATGCGGCCGACAAGAATTCGGGCATGATCACCGATCTTCCGCATCCGGCGGCAGTGCTGATCCGGACCGTCACCCGTCAGATCGCCCTGCCTGCCGAGTCGACCTCCGTTGAAGCGGGCCGCGTCGTCCTCCGTGGTGAGGTCGATCTCGGTGTGCTGAAACCGGTGGTCGAGATCGTCCTCGACGGTCTGCTCTGGCGCGTGGCGCCACCACGTGGGCTCGGCGATGCGGGCGACGTCCTGAACGGATGGCTACAGGGCATGTCGGATCGCGATCCCGACCGGCTGCTGCGGCGGATCGAGGAGGCGGCGGTCGCGGGCGAAGTGCCCGATACGACGCAGGTGAGTCCATCGGCCCAGCCGCGTCATTTCTGGGAGCTCTCCGTAACAACAGCTTCCGAACAGATCACGGTCGACCTCAGTCGTGCCGACGACGGCTGGTCGGCTGTGTCGACAGCGCCGCCCGGGCATCAGGGTGCGTTCGAGCTGATCGTCGAACCCGACCTGCCGCCGCTGGTGTGGCGGGTGACAGCACAGGTACGCGAGGGGATCAGCGATGCAGCGCTGCACGAACCCGTCGATTTCGACTTCACGTTGTCCCCCGAGGATGTGCGCCGATACGACGATCTCGTCCGGGACGCCGACGCTGCCGCGGACCGGCTGGATGTGTGGCACCAGGCCGGCGAGGCGATGGCCGTTCGCCTCGGCCTAGCCGACCACGACGCCCCCGAACAAGAAACTGTCGAGGCGTTGTGGGACCGGGTGCGTGACGAGCGGGCAAGGCTGGCCGACGACCGCGGTATCGATCCCGCAGAGATAGCATCGGTCCCGTTGTCGGACCAGGGTTTCCGCGCTCGGCGTGACGAGATCGCGCGCCGCGAAGCCGATCTGCGCGAGTATGCCGACCTGGCCGCCCAGCGTGCTGCAGCGGCAGTTGAGTTCTCCGATACGCAGCGCCGTCGCGACAGCTTCCTGACCGGTCGGGCCGTCGCCGCCGATCTGCGGGAGCGCGGAGCGGGGCACACGGTGAGCGAAGGGATCGGATATGTCCCGGGCCGGGCGGGCGGCGGTCTGCTGCTGGTAGCCGCGCCGCCGGGCGGCCATCTGTCGAGCCTGCTGTGGCTGGCCGCCGAGCGCTCCGAATTCGCCGACGCACTGTGGCGAGACGGGCTGCGCAAGCACTACCTGGAGGTGACCGTAGGTACGGACGGCCGCGTCGAGGTCCGCACGGTATCGGCTGCCGAGGCCGAGGGGCACCGTCGCCAGCAGTCCGGCACCGAGATCCTGGCGCACCTGTTCGACCACTACCTGAGTTTCCGAGCGGCTGGTGCCACCCCGCTCGCCTTCCGCCGCTGGCTCGGTCAGCTCGCGATCGAGGATCCGCTCCGTGATCTCGAGCGGCTGGCGTGGCTGGGCCACCAGATGGTGCGGGCGGAACCCTCGATCGCCCGGACACATCCCGCATACGTGTTGCATCGGCTGTGGACTCGGCAAGTGCCGCCCTTGCCCGCCCCTGCGCCCGAACTGCCGCAACGACCGGATATCGTTCTGACACAGGCGGATCTGGGCGAGGGCATGGCGGTGGAACTCCCGCTCGAACACGTCGATGGGATGTGGCGCATCGCACCGGACCGCGGTTCCGAGATCGGAGCTGTGCTGGTACGGCACTTCCCGAATTTGTGCGCCACCTCCACCGATGCGCTGGTGCAACGACTCGGGGATTTCCTGCGTGATGACAACACGTGGCATACATCCACTGTGCGCGAGCTGTTGACCATGGCAGAGGCATGTCTGCCCGTGGCGGCTCTCGCCGCGATGGAGGGGCCCGGCCGGCCTCGGATCGATATTCCCGCCGACGTCGTGGGTCGTGTTCCGGCCGCCGGCTTCTACGGCGATGAGATCTCCCGTTGGGCGCACGCGAACTGGCGCCGGAACGGATTCCGGGACGCTGCCGCGATCGTGGCGCACGTGCGGAGAAGCGGCGGAACCATCCTGGGCGCAGTGGATTACGGGCACAGTGGTGCGCACGCGTTCACCGTGCTGCGTGAGCGCGGTGTGACCGTCGTTGTGGAGCAGGTCGCCCGCCTCGATGCCGATGGCGTGGTACACACCTCGCGAACGGTCGTGCGCGGTGAGATCGCGGTGGACGCGTGGGTGGCCGAGCTGACCCGCAACGCGGGCAAGGATGCCACGTACTACGGCATAGCGTTCAAATCCGATGGGACGCCGGAGCTTCCGCTGCTGCCCGGTCAGGAGCCCACCGGCCGCCGGGGACGCGATTTCCCTGTTCGGCCGCTGCGCGGGCGTCCCCCCGAGCGAGGACCGCCCGAAGACGGCGGGGAGCTGTTGCCCGAGGTTCCCGCGCGGAATCTCGATGAGGCCCTGGGACAGCGGGTTGAGGCCGCGGATCGGCTGCGGGCGGTGACGGCTCGGCTGGGTATGGCGTCGTTCGAGCCGGACGTCGCGGCGCTCGAGGCGGCGAGCGAGCGGATGCGGCGTGCGCGTGAGACGTTGGCCGGGTTGCTCGAGGTCGATCCGGCGGAGTTGGCGGATCGGCGATTCCTGAGGGAGTCGGTCGTGCGATTGCAGGCTCATCTGCGATCGCTCGATGACGCCGGCTGGGCGCGGGCGGCCGAGATCGCTGCGTCGGCCCTGCGGGTGTGGGTCGTCGATGCGATGCGTTTGGAGAACGACGCGCAGGAGGCGTTCGCTCGCGCCATCGAGGGGGACAAGACGTTGGCCGCGTCGCTGCCTGCCCGGCAGGCTGCGGAGAAATCCCGGCTCATCGAGTGGACTGGCGCGCCGGAGCGGGACGAGCGCCCGCCTGTGTCCGAGGCCGGTCCGTTTGCCGAACTGCAGCGATTGGCGGGCGTAGCCGGAATCGTTACCGCACGCCTGGTGACCGGCATCGTCGAGTACCTCGAAACAGCAGTGCTGGCAGACGATGTCGCGGTATGCGTGCAACTCGACCGACTGATCAGCGATTACCACGACCGCATCGAATCGGCCGCCGAGACGCCTGGAGCACGTGTCGCGGATCCGGCGACTCCAGTGCACGAACGGCTGACAGCAGCCGGGTCTGCGGATCCGGCTGCCCACACGGGGCACCTGAAGTCGACGACAACCGCCGGACTGACACCGTGGTCTCTGAACCGCGATCGGATCGGAGTGTCTGCGACGTGGACCGGGGTCGGCCCGTTACGCAGCGAACATTTCCCGCCTCCTGGGCGGCGGATGGAAACCAACGATCCGGAAACCAATGCGGCGCTGTGGATATCTTCGCTGTGGATGGCCGATGTGGCCAACCGGGCACTGAACCGGCTCCGCGAGCAGTGGAATGCAGCGGACACTCCTGAGGTGCAGCGTCAGCTGGTATCGGAGCTGTACTTCTGGATATCGAATGAGCGGTACCTGCACCAGGTCTGGGCGGTCGAGCGCGACCCGAATGCGATGGGTATCGATGGAAAAAGGGATCCCGGATACTACCGGACCCGGTTCACTCGCGGCATAGCAGATACCGAGTACTACGGCGACCTGCGCTGGTTGCGCGCCGGGGTAAAGCGTGATACAGAGAACGGTAACTGGCGCGGTGGCATTGGAACACAGGCATTTTGGACGACAACCGCCATCGGACGCATTCTCCGTAATAGGATAGCCAACGAAGGGGAAGACGTTGGCGCGCACGTCAGTTTTCTGCAAAATGTAGTCGAACTCCCTGACGGTACCCGCGTCGATGGAAATTGCGTGCACCGGCTAGAGAACGGCATGTTTGTTATCAAGACCGCGTCGGCTGAGGATCAGCAGCTGATATTCGATGCGGCGATGCCGGAGGTTGCGATTGTCATTTCGCAGCGCTCACCAGATACAGTGCTCCAGACTATACGACGTTTCGCCAACGTAGTATACCTACTCTTTCAAGCGCCGTTGATTATTCGAGGCAGCGATGCAACTACATGGATTTTCGCTGCCACCGCGATAACCATGGCGCTCGATCGTCCGGTGCGATTGCCGCACGATCTCGATTCGCAGGCCAAGTCGCGTAGTCAGTCGGACTTCAACGGGTGGTTCACCGATGTCCTGGTCCGCGGGCTGCGCGCGTCCGGCACGGTACCCGAGACTTTTCGGCGGCCGCCGATCGACCCGCGCAGTGTCGAACTCTTCAATCGAGGAGTGGCGGCATTGCGTGAGCGGCGAACCGTGACCGAGCTGCCGCCCGCATCCGATATCGAGCAGTGGGTTGCCGGAGCAGACCTGGGTTTTCTCGCTGGGCCGTATGCAGTAGTCGATGCGCTTACCCGAGCGTCCCACAATCCATTGGCGGAAGCCGGGATGGCTGTCGTCCACAGCCCGGAGTGGCAGGCGAGCCACAGCAGCCTAAAACAGGCGATAGCGGCTAGGCTCCGATCGATTGCGCGCTTCACGGACCCGGATTTCAGTCTGGCATACCCAGACAATGTGTTCGGCAACGAGTGGGATATCAGTCCCGATCTCTTCGACAGCGACAGTCGGGATATTCGCCGCGACAACGCAAAGATGTTGCGAAGAATCGCCCACAGGTTGGAAACCGATCCTCGGTACACCTTGCCCGCCGCCAGCCAGGAAGCACAGGATCATGCGTTTCAGATGCATACGAAGTACGCCGGTTTCCGCGGACAGCAGGTAATCAGGCTGGGCACGGCGCCCTGGAGCTTGAATTCCATCGCAGAAGAACTCGTGCGCCGATTGCCGGAGGATGTCGGGCCGGATATGGCGCGAGAGGTGATCGACGCAGTGATACGGGTAGTCGAAATTATTGCTCCGACACCTGCGAAATCTGACGCGGCGATCGTCCTGAGTCTGCGCGAGGCGGTGAATGGTCAGCTGCGACTGCGTGTCCAACTGGATTACAATGCTCGCGGCGCGGCGCCGAGTCCAGCGACGTTGAACCTCGCCATGGCTGGCACCAACTGCAGTTTCCGTATCGAAGAATCGCACCCGGTCTCCGTTACTGAGCCGTATTCGCGCCATCGAGTCGTCCTCGATCTTTCCGGCCCGATCGCCGACGCTGATCGGGCCCGGCCCGAGGTCTCCACTCGTCTTGCGAGTCCGGTGCCGGTACCTATCACCGTGGGTGCCGAAGCCGGGGCAGTGCGCCGGGCGCGTTCTATGGTCAGGGGCGAGCTGAGTGATCCGGAGTCCGTTGAGCGATATGCGCCGATCGTCGGCGAGTTGATCAACCGTTGCGGCGTATCGGACGTACAGATACGCAGCGAGCAGCGAGATACGTCGGCAGACACCGCTCGGACGAGCCCGGATACGCCGCGACCGACACCGTGGACCCCCTCGTCCATGCCCCCGTCGTCGAGCACCAACATGCCACAGGTCGTGGCCGTCGCCACGGAGGCGGAGGGGCCCGTCTCGCGCCGTGATGCCCTTGTTGCGCAACGTCCCGAGGCGCGCCACACCACATTTCTCGCCGGACAATTCCAGACTCCGGAATTGGTGATGAACAGTAACGATCTCGCGCGCCTCGCGGGGCTGGGGATCTATGCGCTGTGGCAGGCGCATATCGGTGATCGTGGGTCGGCGAAACTCCGTAGTCGATGGCCGCGGGCTGGTACCGCGGCGGCTGGCCGCAGGGTGCTGTTGGAGCTGTATGCGTGGGTGTCGGAGCAGCGCTATCTGCACGCGGTCCGGATGTCTGACCGTAAGAACGGGTCGGCGACCGGCGATATGCACCCGGCGGTAGCTCGTCGTGATCGCATCGGTGTCGACCCAGACAACTTCCGTCACCGGCTGGTGGACGGCGAGTCGAACATCGACATGTTCGGGGTGCGGGGTCGTGAGCTCGCGGACGCCGAGTTCGACCCGGCGGAAGGGCTATGGCACGGCAGCGCGGAAACCCTTGCGTTCCAAACGTTTCGCCGTATCGGCGAGCAGATCAAGGAACGATTCGCGGCACAGGCCCCGGACGCCGAGGTGCTGCAGAACATCGTGGAGCTGATCGACGGAACCCTGGTGAACGGCAACACGCTGATGATCGGCGCGGCGGCGGCGGAGGCGAGCAGCGCCAAACAAGCGGCCACGCCGGGCAGGATCGATCCGTTCGATCGGAATGCCGACAAGATCGTCACCGTGACGGCGAAACCGGACGACCAGCGCCGCATCTTCTCCGCCGCTATCGCGGAGCTGGCTGTGCTGTTCGAAGAACAAGCGCTGCGTTCCTCGGACACTTATCGGCGATTCGCCAACATCGTGTATTTGTTCTTCCAAGCGCCGATCTTCCATCGGGGGAGCGACGCCACTATCCGGATATTCACGACGATCGTCCATGAATTCCTTTTCGGGGAACCGTTGACGCTGCCCCACGATGTGGACGTCCAAGCGTACTCGCGCACCCAGCAGGATTTCATCGCGTGGTTGATCCAGGAGCTCGATACCGCCGAGTTGCGGGATGCGCGTATGTGTATGGAGCGTGGACTCGATCGCGTTCACGCGGTGACCGGGGCGGCGGTGGGCTCATTGCAGCCTGCGCAGATCATCCCGCGGGGCGTGTTGTCGCTGGCGGCGCAGCGGGCCACCGGTGGGATCTTCCGGCAGGCCGCCACGTGGGGACTGCTGGAACAGAAATTGTCGACGCGGCCTCCTGGCACGACTTTCCTGGTCGTGCATTGGTCTCCTGACCTCATCGATGCGTCCCCAGCTGACTTCACCGATACACGCTCCGCACACACAACTGTGCTGACCAGCGGTCAGGCGCCTGGTGTCGTCGAGTTCCACGACACGCGCAACAACACCATCCACGAATACTCGATCGGCCGGCGCCCCAGCACCTTCCCACCGGACAGGCATCGCCTGGTCGTGATCGAATACGACCCGGACGGCAATGTGGTCCCGTCGACGGGCCCCGCCGTGCTACCCCCGCTGCCGATAGCGGACACGGATGAACATCTCCCGCCCGGCGACACACCCGAACACGGTGCGATATCTCCGGAAAAACAGAGCTTCCTGGAGTGGTATCGGCGGCAGGCCAACGATCCACCTGAATCGCAGCGGCTTGCGCTCATCAACTATCTCGACTTGCACGGGCTGCTTCCCGCACAGGTTGAAAGATGGATCGCTTTATGGGGCCTGCCTCTGGTCCTGTCCGGCTCGAGTACGCGGCAGGCACCCGACCCGACGGACGAAGAAAAATACCGCGGCATGGGTGGGTGGCTCGGCGCGGTTCGCGTGCACCGTGGATTGGACGTTGCTGAGCTGGCCGTAATTGCAGGTGTGGATGTTGGGTTGTTGGGGGATATAGAGCGTGGTATTCATGCGAGTGCCGAGGTTTTGCGGGCGGTGTTCGATGCGTTGGGTGTTTCTCGGGAGGTCGCTTTTGTTGCGGTGGAGAAGTGGCAGCCTGGGTTGGCGCATTATTTTTCGGATAAGGTGCCTGATCCGGGTGATGAGAAATTCGGGTCGATGGCGCGGTGGTTGCGGACGGTTAGGCAGCATCGTTGGTTGAGTTTGGATGATTTGGCGGTTGCTGCGGGGGTCGATGTTGGGTTGTTGGGGGAGATGGAGCATGGTATTCATGCGAGCGCTGAGGTTCTATGGGCGGTGTTCGATGCGTTGGGTGTTTCTCCGGAGCTCGCTTTTGTTGCGGTGAGGAATTGGCAGCCCGGGTTGGCGGATGCCGTGGTCCGGATGCTGGCTCTCGACTGGTTACGGCCCCGGCCGTCGGCCCGGTCACTGGACGATCGACTGGGCAGCGGCACCCGTCGGGTTCTGGATCGCTATCCGGGGTCCGCGAGCAGGGCGCGGTCGCTGTTTCGTGCGTTGGATCCGCCATTTCGTGGGCTGGATCTGCGGAGTTCTCGCGATAATGCGGATGTGCTGCCCGCAGTGCTCGATGACGCGTTGCAGACGATAGCCCGTGGGGTGCCGAGCGAGCACCTTGCACCGATAGTGGACTCGTGGGATCTGGCACCTGTTGCGCGGGAGGAGATTCTCGAGAGGTTGCACGAGATTCGTTCCGGTTCGGCGGCGAGTGGCAGCGGGTTTCCACCGAGTTGGCGCCAGGACACCGTGCCGGTCGCACGGATCGAGTATCGGCTGGCTCTCCCGACACTGATGGGCCTGCAAACCGATCCGCGGAACGTTTTGGCGGCGGTCAGACTGTGGGATATGGCACTGCACGGTCCATGGGATTCGTTGCTGGAGCGGATAACCGAGCATGCGCGAAGTGAACTTGCCGAGGCCGTCACGCATTTCGGCCGGTCCCTACCTCCCGCGCATTATGCGAGCGTGGTGCGTGCGTTCGATATCGGTCCCAAGGTCAAAGCGGCGATTCTCGGTTCGCTACGGCTGGAGGGAACCTGGGCGGATCCCCGAGGAGAACGAGCACTGGAGTCCGCGGCCGCGGCGGTCGTCGACATCGTCGGTGCGGACTCGTCCGCCCTGAAGCGGATCGATGTCGGCTCCCGCCGCTTCCAAGAGGAGGCCGCTGTTCAGCTGGCTCGGTTCGAGGAGCACAACCCGTACCTGTACTACCGGCCGGACCATGTCGAACTGCACCGGCCGGGACGTTCGACATTGCGGGGTTCGCTCACCGGCCGCTTGCCGAACGCCATAGCGCAAGCACGCCGAAGGGCCGTCGATCCCCTCGCCGGGCCGGGTGCGCGACCGCCTGGCGATCCAGTGGTGGTCCATTCCTTGCCCACCGAGGAATGGGGCTTGGTGAGCCTGCGCGTCTACGATTCACCACTACCGGGTGAAGGGCCCGTCGTCGGGATCGTGGTGGGTAGCCCGGACCAGTTGCGGGCTCGGCCGCCGTTGGTGCGGGTGCATTCGCGCTGCCTCTACGGCGACGTCCTCCATTCCACCAAATGCGATTGTTACCGACAGCTGGTCGGTGCGCTCGAGGCGATGCGGCGAGAAGGCGCCGGCGTGCTGCTGTATTTCGATGAGGGCAGAAGAGGGAACGGTCACGAGGGTCGCGGCGTCGGCTTGTATCTCAAGGCCCAGGCATACCGGCTCGAGGACGAAGGTCACAACACGGTGGAAGCCTTCGACGCGCTCGGCCTACCGTACGATGTTCGCCGCTACAGCCACGGTGCCCTCATACTGCGTCACCTCGGATTGGATGAGGTCCGTTTGATGACCAACAATCCGAAAAAGATCGCGGCGTTGGAAGAATACGATATCCGCGTGGTGGATCGGGTTCCGCAGTTCTACTTCGGCGAGAACCGCGACGATTACCTCGGCGTCAAAATGAAAGAATTCGGCCACTTGTTCAACGCTGACGATTTCCGGGAATCGAACCAGGAAGAACGTATCGAGCGAGTGGATTCAGACGAACGGGATCGGCCACGCGCGGCGGTGGCCATGGAAAGTGGTCCAGCTGTTCTTCCCCCGCTACCGATCGCGGATGCCGACGATGTAATTCGCGCGCTTGCCAGCGTCATCTCGGACACCTCGGTAGTGGATACGGGCGAAGATCGACCGATCGCGGACACCGGCGAACACACTGCGACATCCCCCGAACGAGCGCGTTTCTTGGAGTGGTATCGCAATCGTTCGGCGATCTCCACGGGGCAGCCGCATCTTGGACTCGGGCAGTACCTGCGGATGTACAAGCTGTCCCGTGAGCAGGTCATGCGGTGGCTGGACTACGCTGACCTGGACGCTTCGGAACTGGGCGCCCTGGACTTCGCCGCACTGTTGCCCCGGCCGAGTGCGGCTGATGTCGCGCTGACATGGCTCACCGACGTCCGCCGCTTTCTTGTGCTGACAGCTGGGCAAATGGACCATTTGCTCGGCGCGCCTGCCGGTACGTGGGAACGTGTCGAACTGGGCGAGGATCTGGATATCAGCTACCTTCGCGCGCTCTTGCGCCGGATCCCCGGAGCGCGTGACCTGTATCTCGATGCTGCGGTTCACTATCCCGCGCTGCTGACGAAATCAGGCGCTCCTGCATTCCCTGAGGGCTATGGTGAGGTCACCGCATACTGCAAATTCTTGCGCACGGAATCCGGACTTTCGATACGGAAACTGGCCAGATCGGCCGGGCTGTCGTCCAAGAGCATGATCGATGCAGTAGAACGGCTGTCTAATCGCCCGACGCCGTCAACGATTCGTGGTTATCTCCAGCATGCCCCAGGGCATCTCGAGGTCGCGTATGAAGATGTCGCCGAATATTTCGAATACTTGCCCCGGGAAACATTGGAATTTCCCGATGTGCGAGAAACGGAATCCTTCGGTGAGTACCTGCAATATTTCGGTCGTGTGAATCGACTGACGCAGACGCACGTGTGTGCGGTATTCGGGATAACGGCCAGAATGTATCGGCGGCACGTGGAAGTGTGGGGGACGCACCTGCGGGGCATCGAGTTGACATTGTTGCGGATCTATAATCGTGCTCTGCACCGGGCAGGTCCTTGGAACAATGTTGCCGATGCATGGGGCCTTTCGACATTCATGGACGCGGGTTTCTTCGCCGCCATGCGTGCCAGGCTTGCTGATCTCTCCGATCCGGAATCCGCCGAACGCGTTCTGGTGCTGCACTTCGCCGAAGGCATATCTCTCGCCGAAGCAGCCAGCCGGCTGGCTATATCCGCGGACACTGCCGGCGGCCTCGCCTCGGAAGCAATCGATCGTCTCCGTGACGCCTTTACCGATCTGCGGGGTGCCGGTCTCGACCCCGCTGTTTATGAATCCGCGGATGTTGTTCGGCCTGCAGGCAAATTCTCGGCCGATCGCGCGGCCGACATCGATGACCTGCCGCACGGAGCTGAACACCATGCCGCGGTCCGTACCGCAGCCGAATCCGATCTCCCCGAGCTGGTTTCAGAATTCGGTGACGAAGCGTTGTTCCGTGATCGGTTGGCACGTCAAGCGGCTGGGAACGGAGTGCTCCTGGTTGCTAGGCAGGGAGCCGAGCTGGTCGGTACCGGCTATCTGTGGCTGGAAGCCGCGGAGGAACAACCGATCCGTGACCGTCTGCCGGGTGTGCCGCTGGTGATGGGTCTGCAGGTTGTCGAGCGGCGTCGGAACATCGGCATCGACACAGAGATACTCGTCGAGTTGGAGGCGTTGGCGGCTGGCGGGGGCCATTCCCGGGTTGCCCTGGCCGTCCGGGTCGACAACTACGACGCCGCGCGGCTCTACCGCCGACAGGGATATCAGGACTGGGGCCACGGCGTCATCGAACGTATTGCGGTGGAGTCGTTGCCGGACGGTCGCATCGTGCCGATCCCGGAGTCGGAAATCTGCCATGTTGTGGTGAAATCCCTATCCGTCGAGTCGCCGATTCAGCCGAACTCAGCCCCGGAACTCGGATCCGGTGGATCGACGCCCTGGTCGCGCGAACTGCTCGACGGCACGGGCGGTCGTGCACTCGCCGCGCAAGCCGATCTTCCGTCGCATGAGCCGGAAGTCAGTGCGGGCGCGCCGGATATGGCAGCGATGATCGCCATCGCATCTGAAGACGATGAGGGGCATGGTCCTTCGGACACCGGTTCGACTGGCAGGCGGGAGGCGGCGCGCCAAGTCATCGACCAAGTCGTCGAGTTGTGGGAGGAACGGCTGCGGTCACCCGGTGTGGACGTCGGACGCAGGTCTGTGGCGGCACGACCGGCGGACGGTGCCGACTATCGAATGTGTTTCGAGCGCGGTGCGGAGCGGGTTCGCTTGGTGACGGGCGCGCGGGTGGGGACGTGGGAGGCTGTGCACGTTCTTGATCGCGGAATTCTTTCGTTCCCTGCACAGCGGGCGACGGGTGGGATTTTTCGTGAGGTCGCCTTGTGGGGGTTGTTGGAGCAACAACTGGCGAATGATCCGGTGGGGACCACGTTTCTCGTGGTTCATTGGTCACCTGCGGTGCTGGACGTGCGAGTGGATGGGTTGGTGGATACGCGGTCTGCGCACACCGTTGTGTTGTCGCGTGGTGATCGTCCCGGTGCGCTCGAGTTCTATCAGACACGCGACGACAGCCTGCACGAATACTCGTACGGAAGTCGGCCTCCTGGCGTTGCTGTGCCGCCGGATGGTGATTGTTTGGCCGTGGTCAAGTTCGATCCTGCGGGAAATGTTGTCGATCTGCCTGGTCCGGCTGTTCTTCCTCCGCTGCCGATCGCGGACACCGACGATGTAATCCGCTCGTCGGACAGCCGTCACCGGTACGCCTCGGTGGCGGCAACGAGGCTTGCGCCCACGGATATCCCAGATCCTGCCGATTTCGCGGACCGCGGTTTTGGTGAATGGTTGCGGGCGGTCAGGAAGCGCTTGGGGTTGTTGCAACAGGATGTCGCGAGCCGTATCGGCTGTAACCACTCGGTTGTGAGCATGGCCGAGAATGGAGTACAACTTGGCCCACGTTTTCTTCGCGCATGGGCCGATGCCTTGGGTATACCTATCCAGGTCATGAGTTCCGCCGTGCAGCAGTTCGAACCAGGGTGGTGGGATTATTTCGCCGAGGCGAAACCCGATCCGGTGGATCCTCGAATCCGGTCGATAGAGGGTTGGCACCGGGCTGCACGCCACCGGGCAGGCCTCGTACAGGGAGAACTCGCTGCGCTTATGGGAGTCACTCGGGAGGCTGTGCTGCGGGCGGAGAAAGGCGGCGGTATGACCGCTGCATATTTGCGGTCGTTCGGCGCGGCTCTGGGCTACTCATACGCGACATTGCATTCGGTCGCGCAGGAGCACGCTCCGCAGCTTGCGGACTATTTCGCCCCGACGAAACCGGACATCGAGGACCCCCGATTCCGGGAGTTCGCGGATTGGCAGCGGGCGGCGCGCGATCAGAGCTGGTTGACACGACAGCAGCTGGCGGACCGCATGGGATACTCGCGCGCCAAAGTCAAGCGCGTGGAGTTGGGTGGCAAGGCCACTCTCGGATATTTGCGCGCATTGGGTCGTGCCCTCGGTATGTCGGATGGATTCTTGCATCGCGTTGAGCACCGTTTCATCGATACCGATCCGGTGAGCCGGCGTATTCGGACGATGGGCGACTGGTGTGAAATGCATAGGAGGAAAGCGGGGCTGACACAGATGGCGTTGGCCGAACGCATGGAGGTCGCCCCGACGACCGTCCGGCAGGTGGCTGCCGGCGGACGGGTAACCGCATCCTTTCTGGAGGAGTTCGGTGCGGCATTGAATTGCTCGTTCGAACAGCTGCGTTCGGCCACGCAGAAGTACGATCCTGATTTGGCGGACTATTTTTCCGAGACAACACCGGACCCCTGGGATAGTCGGTTCCGAACAATAGCGGACTGGCACATAGCCGCCCGCCATCAATGCTGGATGACTCAGCTGCAGTTGGCGCGTGCTATCGGGTGCCCTGAGCGAACAGTCTGGCGTGCCGAGGCACGCGGTGAGGCGTCAGTCGAATATCTCGAATCATTCGGCCGCGCGGTTGGCATGCCCGAGGAGTTGGTACAGCGGGTAGAACGGCGTTTCATGGATCCCGATCCGACGGATCGGCGGATGCAGACGATGGCCGACTGGTGTGCAGCAAATCGACTACATGCCGGGTTGACGCAGCAAGAACTCGCCGATCGTATGGGGTGCGAACAAAGCGAGGTCGCAGCGGCGGAGAGCGGCGGCAATATCGCGGTCCAGTATCTGCAGCTGCTCGGTATTGTCTGTAACATTCCGGATGACCTTCAATATTCCGCCGCAGCGCGTTTCATGCCGAATATCGCAGAATACTTCAGGGCACCGATGCTGGACGCTGCGAATCTGCGACACAGAGGTGTCGGGGGATGGCTGAAAGCCTATCGAATGCACCAGGGTTTGCCGGTGGAGGAAGTCGCAAAGCGCACGAAGCGTACACTGCGGCAGATTTCCGAGGTCGAGAACAGTGACATTGTCACACCGTACGATTTGCGTCATTTCGGTCGCGCGCTCGGTATCTCCGAAGAAGGCCTGCAGATCGCCGCCCAAGAGTTCGGGATTCAGTACCCAGTGCAGGTGGACGAGTCGGAGTGGCCGGGAGCCGCTGTCGTCGGCGACTGGCTCAAAGACGTCCGTGTCCGTCACGGAGTATCGCAGCGAGCTCTCGCGGGAGATATGGGGTACTCGGCGACCGCGGTGGGGAAGGTGGAGGGCGGCGTCGGCGTAACGCTCGACTTCCTGCGCTCGTGGCGGGATGCGCTCGGTATGGACGCGGGTGTCTTCAGGCGAGCCGTTCGACGATTTCTCTTGGAGGGTCGAGCGGAATTGCCGGAGGATGAGAAGTTCTGGCGATTGATAGATACCAGGCGTGGCTCGTCGGAAGAGCGGGCGATCAGAAATGAGATATTCGAAGAATATGATTGGATTGCGCGCTCAGCCGCGAGGGTGTGGTGGGTGCGGAGGATGCCCCGAGAGGACGTCGCTCAACGTTTCCGTGAAGCGATACTGCGCGCAATTGCGCTGCACTTCCCGGGAAGGTCGTTCGCTACTCATGCGTGGGGTGCGTGCCGCGGCAGATATCGGCTGCTGATATTCGAAGCCGATTATCCCGGTCTGGAACGTAAAAATTTGGCTCAGGTGATGTCCGTTTACTCGTATAGGAGCGCCTATTATGAGCAGAAGGGAGTCATGCCGATTGTCGAAGAAATCGCAGAGGCTAAAGGAATTACCCTCGAGGACGCGCGCGATGCGCAACGTGTAATAGATACGAGGACTATTTCGATCGAGGCCTCGATGAAAGAAGGCGACAGGCCCATCCAGATCGCTAGCGCCGTCCCTGACTCCGCGGCGCCAGAATTCGATATTTCCGATCCGGACGATCCTTTCGCAACTGCTCTCCGCGACGTGCTGTCAGATCTGCCCGGCGCGACCCAGTTGGTTGCGCTCAACTTCATCGACGGCGTTCCGTTGGAAGAGGCTGCCGACCGGCTCGGGATCGAATATGGCAAAGCGCAACAGATTATCGAGACAGCAAGCGAAAAGCTGCGCGAAGGCCATACGGCAGGCAAATTCTCGACCGATCGCGCAGCCGACATCGCCGACGATCGGAAGCCGGCTACACCACCGGTCTTCGAGCCGAGGGGTGAGAACCGGAATACGCCACGAGCGCCGGATCTCTCGCCCGAGTCGCGGGCAACTGCTTCTGCAACGTCCGATGCTAAAAATAGGAAATCGGGGCGGCGGGTCGAGTTGTCTGGTGGGGGTTCGGTGTCTGGTGGGGCGGTGGATTGTTATGTGCGGTGTCGGGATTGGGTGTGGGCGCGGTCGGGTCGGGCTGCGGTGGGTTCGGCGCCGCTGTTGGTTGGGCGGGGTGTGTTGCCGTGGTGGGTGCAGCGGGATTTGGGTGTGGATGCGGTGATCACGGAGTTGGCGTCGTGGGGGTGGGTGGAGCGGGAGTTGTTGCGGCGGCGGGAGAGCGGGGAGCCTGATGCGACGGCGTTGGTGTTCGCGCAGTTGGTGGCGGCCGACAGGGTGGTGCGGTTGTCGGATGTGGGGCCGGGTTCGCATGCGGTGGGGTTGTCGTTGAGTGCGACGAATCCTGGTGCTCTGGTGTTTTTCGATTCGGTGAGTGGTGTTGAGGTGGAGTATGTGCCGGGTGCGCGTCCGGAGGTGTTGACGCGGTTGATGGGCGAGGCCCAGGGGTGGGTTGGTGTCGTCATCGATCACGAGGGCGAGGTTGTGGGGCTTCCTGGTCGTCCGGGGTTGCCGAGGTGGCCGGTGGCGGGTGAGACGGCCGGGGATGCGATGCGGGCAGCGCGCCTTGCCGAATTGCTAGGGCGCACTGAGTCACTCGACTTCGAGGCGGCCGCAACCGTCGTCGACGACGCTATGCGGGTGCATCCCGCGGCAATGGACCGCTGTCTCGCCCGGCTCGGTGAACAGCAACGTATCTGTGTGGAATTGCGGTACCGGCAGGGTCTTTCGGTGACCGAGATCGCGGAGCGACTCGGCAAGCTTAGGAAAACCGTCAGCAACACACATGTGGCCGGGGTGCGGCGTTTGGCCGAGATGCTGCCGGCCGAGCTCGACCGACCCGCGCGGCTGGCCGGGTTGCTGCAACGTGCCGGTACGCTCGGTTACCGGGATGCCGCGATGGTGGTCGAGGATGCGTTTCTGTTGTATCCGGACGAGGTGACCCGTTGTCTGGCAAGGGTTTCCGAGTTGATGCGTACCTGTGTGGAACTCACGTTCCAGCAGGGGCTGGGTCGCGACGAGATCGCAACGCGTCTCGGGCGCACCTCGGACGCGGTCAAGCCGACGTTGCATCGGGCCGTGCTGCGGCTGGTGGAAATGCTGGCCGCCGAGCTCGATCGGCCGGGCCGGTTGGCCAGGCTGCTGGCCAGGACAGAACCGCTCGAACTCGACGACGCTCGGATGCTCGTCGAGGACGCCGCGGTCGTACACCCGGAGCTGTTGCAGCACTGCATAGATCAACTACGCACGCAGTGGGGGCGGCAGGTCGCCGAGCAACGGTTCCAGCGCGGTCTCGAACCGGGTGAGATCGCTGCGGCGCTCGGCAAGACCGACGATGCGATCTACGAGGTGGAACGACGGGCGATCCGACGGCTGGTCGAACTCCTGCGCACCGAATCACAGCGGCCGACTGACGCGGCCGAACTGCTGGCCCGAGGCGGCTCGCTGACCACAGCGGATGCGTCGGCCGCACTCCGCGCCGCGCACACCGAATATCCGCAGGCGTTGCGGCGCTGTCTGGACCGGCTCGCCGACAAGCAGCGGTGGTGTCTGGAACTGCGCGTCTGGCAGCACCAGGGCGCCGATCGCACCGCGGCGCTGCTCGGCATGACCGCAGCCAGTGTCGTGGCGACACACCTACGCGTCGCCCGGCGGGTGATCGGTTGGCTGGCAACCGAACTGGACGGGACAAGTGCGGTCACCACGGCCGCAGAGGGCCGTTCGCCGGAAGCGACCAGTTTTCGGCGTTGGTACGAGCGACGCGCGCACGAATCGGCGGCCGGATCGGCGGTGCAGAGTCTCGGCCAGTACGCCCGCATGCATTCGCTCGGCAAGGCCCAGGTCCAGGGGTGGCTGACCGCCCTCGGCGCCGACCCGGGCTGGTACGTCACCGAAGCCGATACGCCCGTTCCACATCCACGCTCCTTCGACACCGTCGTCCAGTGGCTCGGCGCGGTCCGGGTCTATCTGGCGCTGACCTTCGACCAGATGGACGACCTGTTGGCGGGCACACCGGGGACATACCGCGCGATCGAAGCGGAAATCATCGAGCTGACGGCCGATCGCCTCCGAGCCGTCTTGCGCAACGTCCCCGATGCGCGCTCGCTGTATACCGAGATCGGGCACCGCTTCCATCCAGATCTCGCGGATCGGCCGCACACCGGCGCGTATCTGCGGAGGTTGCGTCGGTCCGCGGGCATGTCGCGGCCGGAGTTGGCGGCGGCCGCCGGAGTTGCGGAGAACACGGTCCGCAGATGGGAACGCGCGGACTCGATTCGGTCGGTGCACCAATTGACAACGTATCTGGGCGCGTTGGCCACGCGCGATGCCCGCTACACGCAGGGCAGCGGCACCTTCGGCGAAAGCCTTCGGTTCCTGCGTAGAGCGGTGAGCTGCACCGTCGAGCAACTGTCCGACGCGATGCACGTGCCGTCGCAGGTGATAGTGGATCTCGAAGCGGGGCACGGCCGCCCGGCGCTAGAGTTGGTCGCCGCCTACGTGCGAGCCGTAACGCCGGGCGCGGCACGCTACCCCGAGGGCTATTCCCGTCC
The DNA here is from genome assembly GCF_050942345.1 of Nocardia pseudovaccinii. Classification (NCBI taxonomy): domain Bacteria; kingdom Bacillati; phylum Actinomycetota; class Actinomycetes; order Mycobacteriales; family Nocardiaceae; genus Nocardia; species Nocardia pseudovaccinii. The sequence continues at coordinate 5,448,177 of NZ_CP192074.1, read as the reverse complement.
GAGTGAGTATTTGCGTTATCGGCGCGAAGCCGCAGGCTGGACCCAACAGCAACTCGCCGACCGCGCCGGCCTCACCAAGCGCCAGGTGAGGGGGTGGGAGGCAAGGGAATACCACCCCGACCCGGAGTCCGTGGCGGTATGCCTCCGAGTTCTTCCGGGGGCGGTGCCGTACCTCGAGGTGGTGGCCGCCTTTCCACGGCTGGCGAGAATCAAGGCTCGCCTGCGCACGAGTCCGGTCGCGGTCCGCACACCTCAGGATCCGTCCGGTGATCGCAGTGCCGCGGGTGACGGCTCGACTGCACACCGGACGCCCAGCGGGCACCCGGCAAATCAGTGCCCCGAGTTGACCATGCGCTTACACAAGGAGCGAACCGGCCGGACAGATGTCATCGTGCCCGCAACGACCAGCCTGGCCGGACGGCCGGTGATGCTGTGCGCGGCTTTCCTGCATGGTCATTCGGATCCGCGACATTTGACACCGCGCGAGCGCCCAGTACGGTTTGCGGTCGACCCGAGGCGGTCGCATCTACCGCTCATGCGGGCGTTTACCCGCCTGCTCCATGTCACACCGCCCACGGCGCGTGACGGTGTCTCCGTCATGGTGTTCGACGGGACACACACCGTCGACGAACATGGCGTGAGCGGGCACATGTATCGGCTGGAGTATCGCTGCGACGCGGACGGCGGCAACGGTCATATCGAACTGCAGGATCCCGGTCTGCACCAGCAGGGCCCGTGGCGGGCGACCTCGCACCTGGCCGACCTGCATACGATCTGGGCGATGGCGTTCGATCGGCGTGGTCGGGCGCTCCCGTTGCCCGGCGACGATGCCACCACGTTGCCCAGATTCAATGTGGGACACGACATTCCGGAGCCCCCCGAGGTCCCGGCGCTGCCGCCGGTTGCGCGGGTGAACCCGTTGCTGGACCGGACCGGCCCGTTCAGTTCGGTGCGGCTGGATCGGGTGGAGGTTGCGGATATGGTTCCGGCCGCTAATCGTGCGGTGGAGTTGTGGCGGGCGGATATTGCTCAGGTTTTGGAGATGATCAGGAATCCGGAGCGGTGGGGTTTCGATGAGATCTTCGAACGTTATTTGAGGGCTGGGTCCGAGGTTCGTCCGGTGTTATTGCCTGTGCGGGCTATCGCGCAGTCGGATCCGCATGGTTTTCCGGGTATTTCGGAGGCGTGGGGGGAGGTATCGAGGATCGTTGCGGCGGCCAGGCATGAGATTCATTTGAATGCGGAGCTTGGTGCGTGGGTTGCGGATTCGTACCGGAATCGTGCGGCTTTGACGGCTGATCCGCGGAAGCGCGCGTTGCTGGAGCGGGTGTACAACGATTTCCGTGCGGCCGGCTCGGAACTTTCGAGTGAAGGCCGGGCCAGAATCGCGTGGATCTATGCACGGATCGAAGAGCTCAAGGTCCGCTTTCAAGAGAACAAGAACGCAGCGATCGCCGCGACAGTCGTCGAGGTCGATGAGCACGAGCTGGCAGGTGTGTCCATCGATGACCCGGGTGTCACCAAGACAGGCCCGAACACCTATCGTCTTCAGCTCGAGACATGTATGTCTGGAAATTTTCAGACGTGGCTGTCCCGGCTGCACAGTAGAACTGCGCGGGAGAAAATATATCGGGCTACGACGGAGCTGTGTCGCGGTGGGGAATACGATAACACAGACGTGATGGCCGAGTTGATCAGGTTGCGTGCTGAGCGTGCTGAGCTGCTGGGTTACCTTAATTATAGTGCGCTTATCGCGGATCAGGAGCCGGTAACTCCCGATGTGGCCGCGGCAGTCCTGAAGAAGTTGGCACCGCACCTGACGGCTGCGGTCCGTGACGATCTTCGGGAGGCGGCCGAGGTGGTTGGTCGTGATCATCTCGAACCGTGGGATGTCACCTATGCGCTGGAAGCTGTAGCGGCGAACAGCTCGGGCATCGACCGTCGGGCGTTGGCGCCGTATCTGGAGCTGGACCGGGTGCTGAAGAACGGGGTCTTCGGGCTGTTCGAGCGGCTGTTCGGGTTGAAGTTCAAGGAATGTGACGATATACGGGCGCACCATGCCGATATTCGGGTTTTCGAGGTGTTGGACCGGGCGGGGAATCCGGCTGGGCTCATATATTTTGATCCTTATCAGAGGCCGGGGAAGCATGGGGGTGGGGTTACGACGCCGGTTTTGGACAAAGTTGAGGCATTGGGTCAACTTCCGGTATCGCTTGTTTTCACGAGCATCGAGAAGCCGCGGGATGGTGCTTTTACTCTGCTGTCTTGGGAGAAGGTCGTCTCTGTTTTTCATGAGTTCGGGCACGCGCTCAACGATCTTCTGGGAGAAGGCGCCAAAGAGGTGTCGGACAGGCGGATACCGCGCACCTGGACCGAGTTTCCTGGATTGCTCGCCGGTGAATTCGCATCCCTGTATCTGTCGGAGTATGCATTACATTATGAAACCAGGGAACCGATTCCGACGGAGATGGTGGAAAGTGTCACCCGCATTGCTCGGGGGCCGCGCGCGTTCGCTCTTGCCAGAGAATTGGGAACCACATTACTTGATCTTTTCTGGCATAGTCTGACTCCGGATCAAGCGCCGTCGGGTGGAGATCTGCGACCAGCGGTCAAGGAGCTCGAGGATGCTGTCTTGACGTCCGCTGGTCTTGATTTTCCCGCATTGCTGGACTTCGTACCGCTGCAGACCTTCGGGCATATTGTCGTCCATGACTATGCCAGCACGTTACTCACTTATGTGTGGAACGAGATCTCGGCCGAGCTCGCCAGACAAAGGCTCGAGCAGTCGATCACCGATTCGGGCGGTTTCACTCGTGCGGTCGGTGATCGGCTGACCGCGGAGATATTTCGCCATCAGGAGCTATTGCTCGATGAGGTGATCGCGAATTTCCTGACTCCCGACACCGATCTGCAGCCATTTCTCGAGGCCCGTGGCCTGCTCGGACGCGATGCCGAGGTAGGGTCGCACGTCGCGTCCGAAGACGATGAGGAGCACGTCGTCCCAGACGCTTAGCCGGCTATCCGGCGGGAGGTGGCACGTCGGGCCGCGAATCGGGCCGACGAGTTGCGGCAAGAACTCGCTGATCGACTGCGGCCACACGGCATCAGCGCCGACGAGCTGTTGCGGGTCGGTTCGCCCACCTGGGAGTCCTGGTTCAGTAAGTATCGGCGGATTCGCGCGGATCTGGTTGAGATGCTCAGTATCGAGTGCGGTCATGTCGCGGACGATGATTGGATCCACCATGTGTTGTTTCACCAGCAGCAACGGGGGCATGCCACACCCGAGTTGACAAGTGCCGGAGAAACTTTCACCGAAGTTGCCGCGACCGTGCGGCTTGCCGACGAGATTCGGCGTCTGGCCAGGTGGGCTGAGGCGGTCGAGGCCGTGGAGGCGGAGTTGGCGCGTCTTGCCGGATTTGATGATCGGATCGAAGTAGCGCATCGCCTGCAGGCACAGGCTGACTCGCTGTACGCACTGGGCATAGCCGTAGAAGACTACGAACGAGTGCTTGGCTCGCTCGGGCCTTCGTATCGGCATATCTTTTGGGCCGCACAGCAATACGGCCGGCCGACGTGGGATGCACCGGCGGGAGCGGCACTGCTGGTCGCTCGGTTGCGGCGCCTGCTGGCCACTGCCGGTGGTGCGGACGATGTGGTGGCCGTCGAGGAAGTGCGGGGATTGCTGCATCGAGCGACGACGGTTGCCGACCTCTACGAGTCGGGTTTTCGCCTGAACGCCGATTTGGACGCTGCGATCGAACATTCGATGTCGGTGCTGTCTGGTGTGTCGGCGGCAACGCCCGAGCCCTCGCCACGCTTGTCGACGCCCACACGGTCGAGCGAAAGTTTGACGCGTGTACGTGAAGTCCTGTCCGCGGCGCGAGACGATGTCGCGCGGCGGAGGCGAGCCGAATCCGTCGCTCTGCTGGACGGGCTCGGCAGGGAGTTCGAACTCGACCTGCCTGCGCTCGACGAACTCGGTGCGGGCTGGGAAGAACTGATGCGGTTGACGAGTCTGCAATCGACAAGATCCCAGCGGCTCGAAACCACGATCGGCCTCGTGCACGGAATTGCCCGCGCTCGAGATCAACTCGCGCGAATCGTCACAGGTTGGAGTGCCCGAGTTGTTAGACCGATATCACGGTCAAGAACGGATCCAGGCCTTTGAAGTCATCCGCGTTGCGGGTGAACAGCGGTAGATCATGCACCGATGCCACGGCCGCGATCATCAGGTCCATCTTGCGTGGTTTGGGGTTTCGTCCCGCTGCGACCACCAGTTTCGCCATGGAGGTAAACCGCCGTGCCGCCGCGGACGCGAAGGGCAGCGCATCGAAACCATGCTCGACCTCCAGCAGTCGCTCGGTGCGCACTGCCAGCGCTTCCGGTGTGGCGGCGACCGCGATGCCCAAGCCCAGTTCGGCGAGTGTGATTGTGCTGATCCTCGCTCGAACCGGCAGTTGGGCCTCGTCGATGATGCCGATGTCGATGAGGACGCAAGTGTCCAGCAGTCCCACCGGAACTCGTTTGTCCGATTCCGGTTCAGTCATCGAGGCGGTCCTCTCCGAATGCCGCGTCGATTTCAGCGCGCTCGGCCGTGCCGCTACTGATATCGGCGAAGCGGGCAAGCCGGGCCTTGAGGTCCGCGACAGCCATGTCCCGTCGTGGCGCGATGGGCCGCAGTTCGCCGACGGCGCGACCGTTGCGGGTGATGACGAAGTCCTCGCCGGCTTCGAGTGCGTCCATCACGCCAGCGCTGCCGTTGCGTAGCTCGGCCTGTGTGATCGTTCTCGTCATATCTCCACGATAGCAACCGATGCTATCAATTGCTATCAGTCCTGGAAGGATCGCTCGTGCACACGATCGTCTCAGCTGTGTCATTGCCGTGTGTTCGAGGGCGAGCGAACTTCCGCTGATAGTTTGTGCGGCAAAAAATGGGCCGGAAGCACCTGTTCACTGCCAGGTCGGGACCCATGTCCTCGACTTGTCCGGGTGCAGGCGTCTCGCTCACCGATAGGGCAGTACCAGACGTGGCCAGGCAGAGTGAAGCCCCCGGTCGGGAACCACGCTACGGGTATTGGCCGCCCATTCCCGGATGATCCGGTTGAGCCAGAAGATGACGGCCGTGGCTTATTTGTGGGGCTACCGATGTTCGTCACCTACCTACTCGGCGATAGTGGATGAGGTCAACCGGAGTGCCGGGGGAATGTCTGCTGCCTCTTCCAATAAGTGAGCGGCGGGTCTATGGACAGCGGCCACGACAGAAAAACGATCATACCGGTACACCCTAGTGAAATGTACGCAACACATGTATCAGCAATCGGAATCTGATCCGGCCGCGGCGGTGGCCCTGGCTATGCCGGGGAGTGTCCGCGCGGCGTTGTGGATCATCAATATCTTTGCCGTTATAGGGGTGGTGGGGACCGTAAGCCTTGTCGCCTTCGTCGATGCTGAGATTGCAGGCGTAAACACGACGGGCTACTTCTTCTTCTGGGTCTTGGCCGTCGTCGCTTCCTTCTTCCGGCGCGGTGGCAATGGTGTTCGTGTCACTGCAATTATTCTGGCGGTCTTGCAAGCATTCGTGGCATTGGGATCCATGGGGGCAAATTCCGATGTCACTGTCGACGACAGCGCGGGCTGGTATATCGTGCGTTATTCTCCGGGGCCTTTCGGATTGTTGGCCGCACTTGCCATCATTGTTCTATTGTGCCAGGGCTCGGCAGGTCGGTGGTTCAAAAGGCCGCGCGCTGCCTAGGGACAGTATTACGGATAGCGCATGATCACGATCGGCGCCACATGAAGGGCCTGTCAGAGCCACGCTATTTGACATCCCGAGCGGTACCAATTCCGGAACACTCACGGCGGAGAGAGCAGCCCATCGTCGATACCCTGTCGGCCCGGCCGATGATGTGTTCGGGCTCGCCGCCGCAACGGCGTTCGCCTCGACGGGCGGGGTGAGTTCATATGAGCTGTCCACGTTATCTGCCGATCTGTGGGGCGGCTTGGAAGCGTGCTTGCCACCGGGTGCCCGCAGACGCCCCACGGCTGCCGAAGTCGCACGCATTCTCAGCACCCAGAAATGAACCCCAACGAGAGGGATAGCAGGTCTTGGTGACCAATTCGATTCCACACCACCAATCGCCGGTCGATTCCGACGATCGACGGGTTGCATTGTTCAGTCCGGAATTCGCTGCGAATCCACACCATTTCTACCGGGAGATGCGTCGACGCTACGGCGCGCTGGTTCCGGTCTATCTGGCCCCGGGAGTGCCCGCTACCCTGGTGATCGGATATCGCACCGCGATTCGCATCCTGCACGACCCGGAGCACTTTCCGGCCGATCCACGTGCTTGGCAGAGGACTGTCCCGGCCGAGTGCCTGGTGCTTCCCGTCCTGGAATGGCGTCCGAATGCGTTGCGCAGCAGCGGAATCGAGCATGCCCGGTATCGACAGGCGAATACCGCGAGCATCGGCGAGCTTGATCTTCACGCACTGCGCGCCACGGTCGAGGGCCTCGCCGCCCCGCTGATCGCCAGTTTTCCCGAGGCAGGCACGGTCGAGTTGGTCGATGAGTACGCATTCCCACTTGCCTTTGCGGTTGTCAACGCCATGATCGGCTGCCCACCCCAGATCGGGGAGGATGTCGCGGCCGGTATTGCAGCGCTGTTCGACGGTATCGATGCCGACCAGGGCAATGTGCTGCTCGCCGAAGCGCTGGCGCGGTTGATCGCGCTCAAACGAGCCGAACCGGGTGACGACATCGCCACCCGACTACTCCACCACCCCAGCAAGCTCGACGATATGGAGTTGATCCACCAACTCGTCGTTCTGTACGGCGCGGGGATCGAGCCGCAGCAGAATTTGATCGTCAACACCTTGTTGTTGATGCTCACCGATGACCGATTCGGCGGGGGCATACTCAGCGGGAGCCTATCGACCCGCGATGCGCTCGACGAGGTCCTGTTCACGGATCCGCCGATGGCGAATTTCTGCGTCACTTATCCGCGTCAGCCGGTTCTGATCGACGATGTCTGGCTTCCGGCGCATCAGCCGGTCGTCATCAGTATGGCCGCCTGCAACAACGATCCGACTATCAGCGTCGGTGAACACACCGGCAACCGTTCGCATTTGGCGTGGAGCGCGGGACCGCACGCGTGCCCCGCCCGCACTGCGGCATACCTGATCGCCCAAGATGCCATCGACCAACTCCTCGACGCCCTGCCCGGTATGCAGCTGGCGATTCCCCCCGAGAAGCTGACCTGGCGACCCGGTCCCTTCCACCGAGCCTTGTCGACCCTACCGGTCGTCTTTTCCTAGGTCTCCAACTCCCATACACCAGCTCGCCCATTGGCTCACCGATCCTGCCCCATGGATACGGTGGGATCACCTCGTCCGGCCGGTCGAGGTATTCCATCCCAACGACCGTGCCCGGCTGATCGACCTCGGCGACAGGCTGAATTCCGGTGGATCCGTGGAAATTTCCGTGCGTGCACTGGATTACAGTGATGGGTACACGCGCACGTCTTTGCAGCTCTACCCCTACCCGGGGTACTCGGTGTGGCAACTCGCGATCGCACAATTCGTTCGCCTTCCCGACGACGTGTCGATACCGAAACCGCGTCGCGGCGGCCAGGTGCCACCGCATCGGCTCGCTTCAGCCCCACCTCTCGTTAGGCCTTGAGGGCGGTAATTACCACGGTTTCCTTCGACAGCCGAAGGTCATGGGTGGACGAACAAGCGTCCTCCATGGCACTGAGTGAATAACCGCGCTTCTCGGCGGTCTCCTCGTACAGCATCGTCGAGGTGTAGTAGCGCAGAAACTCGTGTCGGTCGGGAAAGATCAGGTTCGCTTCGATCGTGTGATGGTCACAGCTATCGAAGACTTCATCGACGATCGGGAGGAATTCGTCGGTGAGGCGCCTGGACCGTGCCATTGTCCGCTCGTCGATTCGCTGTTCGGTGAGGCGTTCGTTGAACTCGTAGAGTTCTTTGCCGTTGTCGACGGTCGGGCCGATGAGGGTCAGGTGTGCGCCGTGCTGCATGACTCGGTGGATTTCGTGCAGCGTGGTGGTGGGATTGCGGGCGTTGTAGATCGCGAACACGGATATGACGAGTCCGAATGTGTTGTCGGCGAAGGGAAGTGGCTCATCCATGGAGTTTTGCAGCAGTTCCAGGCGGGGGGCGCCGCCGTAGCGGGTCCGCGCCTGCGTCAGTAACGCAAGATCGCGATCGATGCCGACGATGCGACCCGTAGACGGGCTGCTTCTCAGGTAGATGCCCAGGTGGTTGCCATTGCCGCAGCCGATGTCGAGGACCGAGTTCCATCGAAAACCGTCGACATGTTCGGCAATCCAGGCGTCCAGGTCGAAATCACCGAACAGCTTATTCGCTCTGATGCGGCTCGCGAGACGTCCGTCCTTTTCGTGGAAACTCAAGTCGACGTTGGCATCTCCGCTCGTCATGACAGCACCAGCGCCGGAAGGCCAAGTTCTGCTACCGCGTCCACGGTGGTCATTCGCTTGTCGGCCACACTGTCCAGATAGCGGATCCACGCTGTGCGGTCACGCAGCCAGGCGTCCACGTATGCGGTGCAGAAGGCTGGCGTAATGAGCGATAGCGTGTCTTCGGCGGCCTGAATGGCCGCGATGATCTTCGCGCTGTCGGGATCGTTATCCATCCGAGCGTGGTACTCAGTCGAGAGATAGTCGAGGAAACGGCGCCTGATCGGGAGGTAGTCCCGCCAGAAATCGCGGTCCGCCTCGTGTGGCTTGGCACCGTCTCGTGTTCGGTGATGCAGGCCGATCGCGACTACCTCACCGAACTCCTGCTGTATCGCCCTGGCCGGGTCATCGAAAGGATCGTATTCGTCCTGGGTCGCCAGCCCTGTCAGGGCAAGGGGTGGAAAGGAGTGCTCATCGAGCAGATAGAACGCGTCATCGTTGTATATCTCCGGAAAAAAAGACTTCCGGCGCCGCGGAGCGGTCATCAAGACACCACCTGCCAGGAATGGTTTGGCCTGCCCGCCGAGTCTTCGGTATGCGTGCGCGGCGACCGAGAGGTCGGGGAATGTGTGCACCGTCAGCCCGGTCACTGCATACTTGTCCAATAGTCCTGCGGCACTTCGAATATGGTCGGGATCGTCGATCGCGACGTCGTCGTCGAGAAAGAAGACTCTGTCCCATCCAGTGAGGTGGGACAGCGCAATCGCCGTATTGCGTTTCGCGCTTGCTTCACTGTCGTTGTGGAATGGTGTGTGCAGCAACAACTCCGAGGTACCGAAGGCATTACGGATCGGCATACAGTGGTCGCGGTCGAAGTCGAGAGCCACAACTTCGGTTCGGGGCGTGTCGACCAGTTCCATGATCTTCTTCGCGCGGATTCCCTGACTGCACAACACTACAAGAGTGCAACCGAGACGCTCCGCCAGCCGGCCGTGCGCCTGCACGTATCTGCCGGGACGGGATGCGGGAACAACGATGGCATCGACAGTATGCTTCGCCGACACAGATCATCTGGCCTTATTAGGGACATGAGGAGTTGTCGGTTCCGTCCAGACGGGCGGCGCGGATTGGTAGCGTCCGACGGGCACGAAATCCGAGGGGGTTGCGCGGTCGGATGCGGCGTCGGTAGTGACGTTCACTTGGTCCGCGCGGCCCGCGATGACGGTCACCGCCCGACCCGCCTCGCCTGTGTGTCCGAGCACGATGATGCCGCTCACCTGCACGCCCGTCGCCATCAACCCGGCGACCAATGCCACCTTCGATCGAGACATCATAGCGCCCTCCGTTTGTGCCGAATGCCCTTCGACATTCATCCATTTCCGCTGGATTCACCGGCCGACATCACTGCGCACGTTCGACGCATAATTAGCGGCGATGTATACGAATGTTCGCCACATAGGTAGCTGTATCGCATCGGTAGTTCTGCGGGAATTGCCCGAGTTCAATGCCCGAGACCGTGTCTCGGATCGTCATGGTTGGTTCGGGCTGCGCAGTTGCTGGCGGTATGTCGTAACCGGTTGTGCCGCATGATTTCTGGTCGCGGCCGATGTGCTGTCGCAGCGTCGGGTGCCGGATGGGCGCTGGTCGAGCTCTGTGCCGGAAGTTCGAGTCCGGTTGACAGGGGCGAGACCGCCGGTCGACGAGCGGTGGTCTCGACTTCGGTGGTCTTCGTGTTGACCAGCGGTTGCGCGGGCGGATGCTGCCGCCATAGTTCGGGACGTTCCGATGGCCCATCACCGGTTCAGCGCTTGGACCGAAGCTCGTCTCCGGCGGGCGACTACAGTGCGCGGTACTCGAAGAAACTGGGCCGCGCGGGTTCGATCGGCTGAAACTCATGAAGGCCGAACCATCCACACGAGACATAGTCTCGTCAACGGATGGCGGATCCGTGCGGGATCGGCCGCACCTCGATGGCGCCGCGGGTGCGGAGTTCGACGGTGATTCGGGCATGTCCGCTCGCGTCGGCGGTCACCTCCTGTTCCACCGCCCCGTGGATCAGATACCGGCCACCCGGCGTGAGTTGATCCAGTATTAGTCCGAAGCGGCCCGGCGCGAGGCCGGGGGATAGCACCGCGTCCAGCCCGTGGCCATCGGAAACTGCCTTTGCCACAAGGACATTCGGGTGTGGTAGGTCGAAGATTCGGGGGCCTGCATTCCATTGCGGTGGTCGTGGGCGCGACATCATGTCGGTGAGGGCGTGGGGGCGGCCGAGCCGGCCGAGTCCCAGCATGCCGTTGGCATGTAGGGAGGCGGTATCGAAACTCCACACGCCTGGTTGTCGGGCGTCTTCGATGAATCCCAGCTGCTCGGTGGCCGCTCTCCAGAGTTCGGCGCACCAATCGGATTCCCCGCATTCCTGTGCGAGCATCATTGCCGCCGCGAATGATTCGGCGTTGGTTGCCGCTTGTGAGCCCCAGTCCGCGACGATCGGGGATTCGGATCCGCCGGTGCCCAGCCGCCGGAAACGGTCGGTGGTCAACCATTCGCGCAGCAGGATTTCCCATGCGCGCCACGCGAGATCAGGCAGTAGCGGTGCGACGAAGGCCGCGACCGACGCGGTGGTTGCCGGTCCCCGGAATGCGCGTGCGGTGAAGCCGAGTCCGGAGGCTATGAAGGAGACGATATCGCCGTCGGCGGCGGTGAATTCGGTATCGAGATCGCTTTGGAAGCGGCGGCTGATATCGGCGGCATGGCCGGTCCCGGTCAGTGCGTCGAGTATCGCGACGCCCGCCGTGCTCACCGCGTTGCAATACGGGAAGACCAGGCCGTGCCTGCGGCCGCGGCCGACCGGCAGCGGTTCGCAGGGCCATAGGCTGAGTTCACCGCCGAAGTTTCGGATCACAATGTCGTTGATCGTCGGGTGGTCGTAGACGAATCGCTCGGTGGGGGACCAGGAGAAGGTGAGCGACCCGGGTGTGTCGAAGCGGTGGTCACCGGTCGCCTGCCGGAACATGGCGAGCTGCAGGTTGAGGTAGCCGGTGAACATGATGTTCTGCGGCACGTCGACCGGATCCCCGCGTCGCGCGCGAAAATCCCAGTTGCCCAACAGATTCTGGTGGTACCAGTATCCCCAGACCGCCTTGTCCTGCATTCGCGCGACGACATCGAGTTGCGCGCGATGCAGCGGTCCGCGCCATGCCGGAGTATGTGCGTACCCGTACATCGACAGCGCCCAGCCGAGGGCATTGAGCTGATAGCGGTACTGCTGCAACGGGCCCGCGCCCTCCGCGTCGAAACCGTTCCAGCTGGCGAGCGGCTGTGCGGCGATGCTCATCAGATATCGCAGCAATCGCAGCTGATCGGCATCGGCCTCGGTCACCTCAGGCGTACCCGTCCGATGGTCGAGTGGCACCGGATTTGTCCGTGCCGGACGTCGCCGCTCGGCCAAATAGTCTCCTCGTTCGACCCCGAGCCGACGGGCGGCACCGTGCCGGATGCGCTCACGAATCAATACGAATGCCGAAAGCCCCACCGCGGCAACGGGAGCCCCCCACCACACCCATGTCATCGGTCCCGACATGTTGTCGTGCACATGCGTCAGTGCCGCGGAAAGCGCGGCGGCGACCAGCACGATCGTCGGCAGGGTCACATGATCCGACCGCGCTATCGAACGGAAGGCGAATGCCCAACTCGCGGCGGCCAGGACACCGATGAACGCGGCAATATGACCGGCCGCCACCACGACCGTCGGCACGGCAACGATCGCTACGACCAATAGCGGTGCGACCACCCCGGCGACCAGCAGACCGCAGCCGCGGCGCGCCGCCGCACCCGCCAGCGCGACCTCGGTCCAGATCACCACGGCGTGGCCGATCACAATCGCGATGGGAAAGGTGTGGTCCAGCGGCGGCATCGCGTACAACAGGCCGGCGCCCGGAATAATGAGTCCCGTTCCGAAGGCCCGCCATGCGTCGGATAGCCCGAGAGCCTGGGGGACAGCCGCCGCGGTGGCCCAGACCAGGGCGGTGAGCGTGAGCGTGCGCCGCAACCATCGGGTGGTCGCGGGTCCGCGCAGGCGAATATTCGACGCGGATTCCCGAACCGGTGCTGCTGTGCTCATGACGACTCCTGTGGTGTGCGCGCCGCCGACGACTCGACAAGGTGACCGGACACGACGACTTCGAGGGGATGACGATTCGGTCGTCGGTTCTGATGACGAGCCCGAAGGGTGTGGTAAATGCGCACACTGCGTTGCCCGAACAGCATGAGCCCGGTGAGCAGCAGACAGCACATCACGCTCGTCACACCTCTCATTCCAGGTCCGAGGGAACTCCAGAATCGGCGAATAAGTAGGTCGGCGGCATCGGTGGTGGCGGTGGAAACGTGTGTTTCTCATTTTGTGCCGAAATGGTCGTTTCTTTAGGTATTAGTCGCTTATAGGTATTCGATGGAAATCGGCTACCTATGCGTATTCCCTATTGAACCGCTCGGTATACGCCGAGTACATTGTTGCCCATCCAGATCGCCCTGTGGTGATTTGTGCCGCTCGAAAACGAGTCCAATGAGGTCGAGTAATGAAGATTTGTGCTGCCCGCAATTCGGAATTCTGTCGAGTGTGGTGACAAAGCTGCCGGACCGGTCCGTGCGCGAGGTTGCGATAATCGGTTCCGGAATGATCGGAACGTCTATCGCTCTAGCCCTGCGTAAACAGGGAATTCTGACATATTTGTGCGATCGGGATCCGTATGCGGCCGCCATGGCAGCGGCGCGTCGCGGCGGAGTCGTCGGTCTGCCCGCGGCGCCGGTCGATATCGCGGTGTTGGCCGTGCCGCCGAGCGATATCGTGGCTGTCCTCGCCGAATGCCAGGCCAAATCGCTCGCACACTTCTATACCGATGTCGGGAGCGTCAAAGTGGCTCCTACGGCCGAGGCAGAGAGGATCGGCTGTGACCTGACGAACTATGTCGGCGGCCATCCCATGGCTGGTAGCGCTCGCTCGGGACCGCTCGCCGCGTCGGCCGATCTGTTCCGGGATCGACCGTGGGCCCTCACCCCGCTAGCGAATACGAGTCCGGCCGCGATCGACGCTGTCGTCGAGTTGGTCGTCCTGGCCGGTGCGCACCCGGTCATGATGACGCCGTCCGAGCATGCTCGGGCCGTGGCGCGGATTTCGCATGTGCCGCATCTCGTCGCGTCCGCACTGGCGGCCGCGGAACCATCGGACGCAACCGCACGTTCAACCTAGCGCGATTCGGGGCGGAGGCGATTCGGCTACCGATATCTTCGCTGCTGTGGTCGGCGGGCGGCCGCTTGTGCGACCTTTTCCCGTGCATCGGCGGGGACGAGAGTGATGATGTCGGTGCGGGAGTTGATCATCAGCTTGCTGAAGATCGAGGCAATCTGTGCGTCGACTGTTTTGAACGAGCTGCCACGGGCGGCCGCGATCGCCGTATTGGTCCACCCAGCCGCGGCGAAGACGGCTACTTCGCGTTCGGCGGTTGACAGCTCGTTCCATTTGGATGGGCGGTGTTGGCGGACCGGGTGGTCGAGGGTCAGCTTGTTCAATGACAAGGTGCCCAGTGCCAGTCGAGCTACTTCGTCGAACTCGGGTCGAAGCATCGAGCCTTCTTGCTCTGCGGCGGTGAAAGCCGTGTGTCCGAGCATATCTCGTGCAGTGGCTATCGCCTTGTCGGTTTCGGTCCCGAACGGCCCGAGGTTGGCGATGTTCACACCGAGGCGCCGTCGCACCGTGCGGGCACCGCCGGCGAGATTCGCGATCTCCGACGCCAAGCGAAGCACCGAATCGGGTTGGGTGCCGTGCTCGACACGCGCATCGGCGATCAACCGTGCCAGTGTCCACATGCGGATATGGACCGCCCAGATCGCTCCCCATTGGTCGCGCATCGACAGTTGGCTCGTCAGTGCAGTGCGCCCGACGGCCAATGCCTCGTGTGGATCACCATGCTTAGTCAGCGCGATAGCCCACGCGAGTTCGCCCCAGGACTGTACCCAGCCAGCACCCGATCGGGTGGCACGGTCAAGATAACCCTGTGCGATCTGCAATGCCTGCGACGCCGTACCGAGCAGTCCCGCCGCCAGGGCCTGGAACAGCTCGCTCATGGCGGCACCGCCCTCATCGCCATATTCGCGGAACCGTTCGCGCGCACGTGCCAGGACCACAATCGAGCGTGGATCATCCGCGAAGAGCAGTTCGGTGCCCCAGGCGAAGTCGACGGGGGCGGGCAAACCGGGATCGGCCACCGGATCGTCTCGCCAGTGCGATCTCACTGCCGCATCGGTGATGCAGGCGGCCACACATTCGTCGAGCATCCGCGCCGCATCGTCGTGGACGCCCTGGCACGAGGTGACCCACGCGGTCAGCGCCATCGACGAGGTTTGCAGTTCGACCGGCTGCGGATCGAGAGTGCGAGTCGCTTCCAGGGTGCGCATAGCCCAGCGTCGGGACTCACGCAAGGAACCCATGAAGAACGGGAGCCGCAGAGCGATCAGTCCGGTCGCGATCTCGAGTCCGATCGCGGACTCCCCGGGCGTGGCGAGGCTGCTGTCCATCGCGGTGAGCAGGTTGTCCCACGCCGCACGAGCCCAGTCCAGCAGGTCTTGCTCGGCCGGGCCGAACCAATCGGCCCCGGCGCGGACGGCGTTGTCCCGGTAGTAGCGGCGGTGCCTACCGGACAGCCGTTCCCACTCCGCGCCCGCCGACCGCTCGCTCACCCGCTGCTGGGCGAAGACCCGCAGGCTCTCCAGCAATGAATACCGGACCGCATTCGGTGTCCGGTGCACCGTGACGAGCGATTGGTCCACAAGACGTTCCAGCAAACCCTCGATCTCGTCGCGGGCGATACCGGCGCCGTCATCATCGGCGCACACTGCCTCGATCGCTTCGAGTTCGGCACCCACATCGCGCCCCGGCATGCCGTGTTCGTCGTCGGGGTTGCCGTCGTAACCGGCGGCGAAGACCGACATTCGTTCGAAGAGCAGCCGTTCGTTGTCCTGGCACAGGTCATACGACCAGGCGATGACATCGTGGATGCGCCAATGCCTCTGGTCGGCGCCGACCCGTGGACCATGCGACCAGCGCAGCCGCCGGTCGCCGTCGGCGCCGCTGAGATCACGCAGGATCATCGGCAACGGTTGGCGTATCAGCCGAGCTGCGGCCAGCCTGATGTAGAGGGGGTGGTTGTGTACGTGCCAGCAGATCGAGCCGGCCAGTGCGGCATCGCCATCACCGGAAATGGGATGACCGCTCAACTCGGCTCGGGCGCGGAAAAAGGCGAGTGCCTGTTCGCGCGGTAGCGCTGGGACCGGCACCAATTGCTCGTCGACCCAGCCGATCGCCTCGCGGCTGGTAGCCAGCACCGTCAGCCCGGGCACCGCGTCCAGCAAGGCCGCTATTGCCTGGCCGGCGCCGGCCAGGACGTGTTCGCAGTTGTCCATCACCAGAATCGTCTGCAGGTTACGGCTGGCGCCGTCGCTTCTGGTGAATGTATCGATCAGCGCGTCCCAGGTCGATCGGTTGGAGAAGTCGACGTCGATGATCGAGTGTGCGAGTTCGTCTTCGACCGCCGTTGTGTCCGAGCCTGCGGGGAGTCGGGCCAGTCGGACCCAGTGGATCGGTACCCGGCGAGCCTTGTAATAGCGATGGGCGGCCTCGGTCGCCAGTCGCGTCTTACCGATTCCGCCCGAGCCGATCAAGGTAATGAGCCGCGTCGAAGACAAGAATAGTGTTGCAATTTTTTCCAGCTCTCGTTCTCGTCCGACGAAATCACTGGCCGCTGCCGGCAGGGAACCACCACCGAGGGGACGTTGCGCTGACACACCGAGCAGGGTAGCCGGTCGGTCGGACACGCTGCCATCGAAATCCCCCTAAACCCGCCAACCTGCCTATGTGCGATATCTACCTATAGGTTGATACCGCTACACCAACTTTGAGTCGCCGTCGGAGGCTCGGCGTGCGCCGAGCACATATTACGGGCGGGCAGATATCCACGTGTGTTGACGACATTCGAAAAAACGACCGCTGCCGGCGGCTGGATTTCGTTTTCAGCAAAATTCGAGTTCCGGGATCCCTTCCGGTGTGAACCGGGGCGATCCGGCAACTTCGTTGCTCGTGGATCAGCGCTACGTGCGGTCGATGGCGGACTGCATACGCGCTGGTCATAGTCTTCGTTATGTTCGTGTTTCCGGGCCATTATCGGTGCGGCGACCGCATTGGTGCGCGTATCGGTATAGCTCACATTGCTGCTGTCCCAGGGCGTATCGCTGCACTGTACGGGCGGGTTCATGAATTGCGGTCCAAGGGTCGGCATTTCGCGGCAAGGCCATTGGGAAGGAGATAGCAGATTTGGGGTATAACGCTGTGACCGAATGGGTTACGGGGATTTGGGTATCGATGTAGATCTCGTGCACCTAGCGTAGCTCGTGGTAGGTGCCGCCGGGTAACCGATCCAGGCGACCACGGCCCCGGACACCCGATATCGACGGGATGGATGTCGGTGTCGTGTAAGTGATACGGATCCATCCGCGGGCTCGTGGTCCTGCTCTGCCTCACGCTGCGCTGTCGAAAGTGCATCCGCGGGAGCGGACAGTGGCTGCGCCCGCAACTTCGCGACATCCTTCATATCTTTCACCAATATGTCGCGGATGGCTGACAACGCCTCCGAGAGGTTTTCTGCGCACATTCCATTGATCCGATCACGCGAATGCTCGGTGCCTCTGACTCACCATGTAAGACCGATAGCCAGGATTTCCGGATAGATAGACCGAGCGCATCGGTAGTGGTCGAGGCAGGCAGGGCGACACTCTTTCCCGCGATACCACGGATCTGGTCACGGAGTGTCCGGTTGTTCCTGGCTCCAATCCGATCCGGAGCAACCAGTGCGGGCAAGCATATTCGCTTACCGATGATTCGGAGCCACCTATGAGGTCATGCTTATCGCGATCTGCCCGAATGCAACCTGGGTGGTGCGCAGCAGCGGTGATCGGCTGCGGCAGTGCGGAATTCGAAGAGAGGTGGGCATGAAGCAGCCTGACGCCGACGGCGCGGACACGGATCGGGAGTCGCCGTCCACCGCGCAGGCAGTCGATGACGAGATGACGCGGTTGGCGGAACAGGTCGCGGCGGAGATCGCGGAGTCAGGTCCCCCCGGGTGGCAGTCGATGGCCGCGAGTTTTGCGCTCACGGTTGCTGAGGAGGCTGTCGACGTCGTCTTCACCGTCGACGACCGATCCGTCCGAGTGGATCCGCCGAACGCGGTGCTCGCGTCGGTGCGGCGGCTACGCGAGGTGTCGGCGCGGCTCGAGCAAGGGCCATGGTGGCGTCTGTTGTTGTGGTCGTCGGAGGCCGGCGCGCCCGAATTCGGTTACGACTACGGCGAGGAGCCGTTTCCGGACGGTCAGCTGTTCGCGCCGGAGGTCTATCGCTCCGATCTTTCGGCGTATCCACGGGATCGGCTTCCGGTGTGGCTGGCGGCCTATATCGGCCACGGCGAGCGGCAGACACGCAGCCCGCGGTCGGCGGTGACCGCGGTGCACACCCACCGGGCCGCCGGGGTACGGCCGGTGCCGCTGCAGAACCAACTGCCCGATCTGCCGGTGCTGTGGGCGAGATGGGCCGTGCTGTCGGCGGCGTTCGTCGCTGTCGGATCGCCGTTGGGGCCGCGCATGCTGCCCTCGCTGGGTTGGTTCGAGAGCTCCCGTAGGTCTGGCTCGACCCTCTATGTGCTGCCCGGTGGGCGTGCGGTGCTGTCGGGCGGGGTCTGGAATCCGCCGGAGTTGGATGCGGTGTACAACGAGGACGCACCGATGCCGAATTACTATGCCGGAGCGCCGGATTGGGTGGCAGATCCGGTGTTGAATCCGCGGGCCGCGGCCGGTCTGCTGTCGTTCTGCTACTGGTGGGAGGAGGGGCGGTGGTGGCGGGGGGAATCTCCGTCGCCCGAACGGTGCGGTTCGGCGGTTCCCGGTGTGTGGACTGTCGGCACCGTGGTCGATATCGTGACGGGTCAACTGCCCGATCGTGAAGATACCCGGCGACGTGACGCGGCCGATGCGCTCGTGTCGGCCGCACAGGTGGGGATCGTCACCCGCGCGATGGTCTCGGACGTTTTCGGCGAGGCGGAGGATTTCGACATCGAGGCCGTGCTCCGCCAGTTCTCGATCGCGGGTGTGACGGCACGCGAACTGCCGCAGCCGATTTCGGCCGGGGATGCGATCGATCGTGTTCGTACGTACATCCTGGAGCGCGGTCTGGATACGACCAGGTATCCTGTCGAGGAACTGACCGCCGACCGCGTCGACGTCGGCTGGATGGTGTACGTGCCGGTGCCGCGCGGGGAGATCGCGATCGGCCGGGCGATCTTCTATGTCGCCGATGACGGTGTCGTGGAACATTCGACGTCGTCGATCGCGCCCTCGGTGTACGTGATCGGTTTCGAACAGCGTTATCTGCGGCGCCAAGGTTCGTATGGTGAAGGGTGATCCGTGGTGGAAATGACTGCGCCGCTGGAGATGGCAAGGACGTCCGTCGGAGTCTGGTCGGCCACCATGATGTGGGCGGACTCAACCACCCGATGATTCGGACCTACCTATCCGGTCAAGCTTATCGCGATTTGTCCGTGCGCAATATCGGGAGTGTGGTGTGAGTCGATCGCTGTGGGTCGATCTGGAATTGCTGTGGCACCGGGAGGCTGCATTCGAGGGGATCTGCAATGAGGTCCGGCAGCACGGAGTGTGACGTGGTGGAGGGGAGAGCGGACGACCCTGCCGGTTTGGCGGATCAGGTCGTGAGCGGGCTGCGTGGACTCGTGCCGGCCGGGTGGCGGCGATTGGAGGCCCGGTTCGCGATGACGGTCGCTGCCGAATCGGCGCTGTTGATGGTCGACGACGGTGTGCGGTCGGCGCGGTGTCTGGTACCGGATGCGATATGGGATGTGGTGCGTCGGCACCGGCGGGCGTCGGCTGCCTCGGGTGATGGGCCGTGGTGGCGATTGCTGGTGCGGATCGATGCCGATGGCGCCGAGGTTGTGGAGGACCGTGGTGCGGAGCCGTTTCCGGGTGAGCAGTTGTTTACTACGGATGCATATCTGGCCGATTTGGAAATCTATCCGCAGGATCGGTTGCCGGTGTGGTTGGCAGCGTATGTCGGGCGGGGCGAGTGGCGGTCCAGGCCCCCGCGGCAGGCCGCTGAGGCGGCGCGCGCGGATGAGCGGGCGGGGGTACGGGCGGCAGCCGTAGCGGGTGAGTTGCCGGATCTCACCGTGTTGTGGGCGCGGTGGGCGGTGTTGTCGGCGGCGTTCGTGGCGATTGGTTCGCTATTGGGGCCGCGGGTGTGTCCGTCGGTGGGAATATTCGAAAGCGCGGGACACAGTGGTTCGACGTTGACCCTGTTACCTGGTGATCGGGCGGTGTTGTCGGGCGGGGTGTGGAACGCGCCGGTGCTGGACGCCGTGCACAACGTGGGGGCCGGGATGCCGAAATTCTTTGCGGGAGCTCCGGATTGGGTGGCGGATCCGGTGCTCAATGCGCGGGTGGCAACGGGTTTGCTGTCGTTTTGTTACTGGTGGGAGGCAGGGCAGTGGTATCGGGGTGAGTCCGCGCCGATGTCGGAGTGCGCGCCGGCAGTGCCTGCGGTGTGGACAGTCGAGGCGGTTGCCGGGGTGATCGGTGATCTGCTGGCCGACCGATCGGGCCGAACGCGGGATGCCGTGGAGCGGTTGGTAGTCGCGGGGCAGGCGGGCACGGTGACTCGCGATGCGATCGTGGACGTATTCGGTGACGGCGAGCGGACCGATATCGCAGGCGCTCTGTTCCAGTTCGCGATCGCGGGCGTGATCGCGCCCGACAACGGCGGGATCGGTGCGACGGAGGCGCTCGATCTGGTCCGGGAGCATATCCGGCAGCGAGGTCTGGACCCCACGGGATATCTGTTGTCGGCGTTGACGGCCGATCGTATCGGTGTGGGGTGGATGGTGCGTTCGCCGGTGCCTGCCGGTGAAATCGCTTTGGACCGTGCGGTTTTCTACGTTGCCGATGACGGTGTCGTGGAGCGCTCGACCTCCTCGGTGCCGCAGTCGGTGTTTGTGGCCGATTTCGAGCGCCGGTTCCGCTATCGCAGCGACGGCCGCGTCTGACGGGAGCGAGGCGGCAACGTGAACCCTGAAGTCCGAGTGGATCCAGACAATCTGCGAAATCAGAGCGCTCGGCTGGCCGAACTTGGCAACCAAGTGGGCCAGACCTACACCGGGCTGCGTGATGCCCTCGCATATGCCGACGGGTGCTGGGGTGACGACGACATGGGCCTGGCGTTCGCCAAAGATTTCAAGCCGCACACCGACAAGTTGCTGGCCAACCTGCGGTCGATGGCGGAAAGCCTGCACGACATGGCCAATGGAATCAACACCGCCGCACACGATTTCGAAGCTCAAGACGCGATCGGCGCTGGTCGAATCGCCGACTTGGCCGACCCGCTGGACCCCATAGGTACGACACCGACCGATCCGTCTCCGGGCGGCGGGTCAGACATGTATTCGCCGGGCAATGGCGCGGTTGCAGGTCCGTCCACGGTTACGGGCCCCTCCGCGGGCACCGAATCCGGCATGGCACCCGACCCGGTCGCGACACCGGCGGGGGCCGGAGATCGGATCCACCCTGCCGAGCAAGCATCGCCCGGCTGGTCGCGGAGTCCGGATGGTTCGCGCGGCCGGTCCGCCGCCCAGGACGGTCCGCAGGGCTTGAACCCATCAACCGACGCGGCGGGCCGACGCCGCGGTGAAAAACCTGGCGAGCAGCCCGGCCGTCGATTTCCATCCTCGCCGGTGTCGCCTCCGGCCACCGCGCGGAATGTCCCCCATGCGCCGGACGCTGCGGCCACCCGAAGCGTGGGTTCAACGGTCAGCGCGGGACGCAGAGAAACCCCGTGGTCCGGGCGGTCGCCCCGCGCACCCGGCGGGCCTGCGGCCACCCCGTCGAGTCCGCGGTCCGTCTCCCCGCCGCGCACGAACAAACCCACCGAAGAACGGCAACGCGGACCCGCGCGCAGCCGCCCGGAGGAGCGGGCTGGCAACGCTGTACTCGCTTGGCTGGCACGGAGTTTGGCTGAGCGACACGGTGTGCAGGTCAGCGGGTTCGACACACCCGGCCTGCAGGAACCGGCTGTGCGGGCATTCGCTGCGGCCGTCGATCGAGTGCTGACCGATTATCCGGTGATTTCGCTCGATGTCGTTGCGATATCGGACCTCGAGGACCGACGTCAGGTGCGATGGAGTTCCGAATCGCGCGGTGACCCGACCAGGGGCCAGCCATCGATCACTCTCGACGAGCAGACGGCACGAGAGTCGGGCGGCGTAGTCGAAACGTCGGAATCCGAGGGCGAATCGGAGGTTCCGGCCGTCTATGTGGCGACCCTGTGCGAATTCGGCCGGGCACTGGACTTCGCCGGTGGCGGTGTCGCGCGCAGGACAGCACAGCACGTGCTGATTGCGGAGTACATGCATCGAATGGCGGGAAAGTACACCACGCTCGCAGAGGTGGTGCGCGGTTATCGGCGTTGGCGTGCCGAGCTGACCGGGGATTCCGAGGGTGCGGACGGATTCGACGTGAGCCGAGCGCTCGGTGCCGCGTTCGCCGATGTCGTGCTGCGCGCCAGCGAGGCGAGTGTGCAAGCACGGATGTTGCACGGGGTGCTGATCGACGCGATCACGCGGTCGGGGTAGGCACCGCCGTGGGTGTGTGGTCGTTGAACCCGGTGGAGGAGATCCGGCAGGTATTCGACGGTCTGCCGGTGGCTGTGCGGCGTCCGATCGAGATGGTGGTGTTCGGGGGTGACCTGCCGCGCGCGAATGTGTCCGGCATGCGGTGGATGGCAGCGGAGTTGCGCGCGCGGGCCGTGGCGGTGAGCGCTCACGCGGATGAGGCGAACGAGATGCTGGCGCAGCAGGATTCGGTGGGTGCGCTCGGCGACCGACTGCGCGAGACGTTGCACCTGCAGCAGGATAGCGCGGTCCGGTTGCGTGATGAGGCTCATGTGCTGGCTGATCAGGCGGATGGGGCGGCGAATGACGCGGAGAAGACGCTGTGTGTGATGTTCGTGTTCGGTATCGAGCTGGCGTGGCGGATCATCCGGGTGTTGTCGGCGGCTGCGGCGGCTGGTCCTGGCGGGGAGGCAGCGGCCGCACCGGTTGTGGGCACGATGCTCGCCGAGGGGCGGGGTGAGGTTCAGTTGATGCGTGCGGGCCTGGAGCAGGCGTACAAGGCGGGTGCGGCGAAGACGGTGGCGAAGTTGTCGGCGATAGGGCCGTTCAGAGTGGTTAGGACAGTTGGCACGGCTGCTGCGTTGCCCGCTGCGGTCGATGCTGGTACGCAACTGGTGCAGGCCATAGACGGGCACCGGGATTGGACTGTCAAGGGGTCGGAGGGTGAGAACTCACGGGGTATCGATCTGACGTCGATCGAGGCGGCTGGTGCGGCTGGTGCGGGGGGCGCGGTGGGTGGCATGCTCGCGGGCCGGTTCGCGCCGAGCGTCATTCCGCGGATGGAGAGCAGTCGGACGCTGCAGGGGCTGGTACACGGGACGGCGGGCGCAGTGTCGGGTTTGGGGGCGGCGGCGTTGGTCACGGGTTGGCCGGAGCATTTCGATCAGGTGCTTGCGCCGCTGCTCAACGGCGGGTTCGCGGGGGTTGTGAATGCTCGTCCGGGTGCTCACCCGGATTTCGGTGCGTCGTCGGGGGCGGTTGTCGACGGCAGTGGCGCTTTCACCCGGCCCGACCTGCCTGCCGCAGCTCGCGGGGACGCCGGTCAACAGATACCGGCTTCCCGCAGCGAGGACACCGCGTTGCCGGAATCGGTTCTCCCGTCGGTCGAGGTGTCCGCGGAATCGAGACAGGCGTGGGAGGCGGCCAGGTCGGCCTGGACAGCGGCTCCGGATACGGTGGTCGTCGGGGGTGCGCGCAGCGAGACGCCGGGGGCCGTGGTGAACGGGACCACCGCGTCGGTCCACTCCACAGAATCACGGTCGCCCGTGGAGGTGACTGGTCGTGGTCAGGTCGGTGCTGCGGCCGGGGTGCCAGGCCACTCGGAGACGGCTGCGCCGGTTGAGCGTCCGCAGCGAGGCGAATCCGCGGCCCGCACGAATGCGGCAGCGCCGCGACCGGTCGAAGCCGGTGGGGAAACGTCTGCGCCGCCGAAGGTTTCGACGGGCACTCCGGAGCACCCAGCCGACACGGGTCACGAAATATTCGCTGCCGCAGGCGAATACCGGTCGCGGGTGGACGAGGAATACGGGCATGCCGGGAAGCGGAGCGCTGCGGGCGACGAACCTCCTCATGAGGCGTCGAGCGGTGTGGACCGGGTCGCCGCTTCCGGCGGTGCGCGCGAAGTGGCTGTTGCCGAGCATCAGTCGCGGGGTAACGAGGAGTCCGTGTCCGGTGCGGCCGGTGAACACACCGAACCGCACGCAGTACGGCCTGCGGAGCACTCGGCCGGGCAGCCGACGGACGAGACGCGTGTGGCTGTCACCGGCCGGGCGGCGCAGGCTCAGCAGGTCGCTGACAGCACTGTTGGCCATGAGCAGGCACGGGCCCGGCCGGTGGTAGGTTCGGTCAGCGCCGGAACACCCGCGGGGACGTCTGAGCCGGTCGCTCGCCAGGGTGTCGCCGGTGCGGGTGGTGAGATGCCTACCGGGGTATCCGCGCCGAAGCATTCCGACGGACCACCGGCCGGTGAGTCTTCGACTGCGGAGCACACTGGGGACCGGATGTCGGCGGATGTTGATCCGTCTGCTCTCGAGCGGCCGGTTCGGTCGGCGGAGGAGTTGGGCCGCGAGCTGGCGGAATTGCCTTCAGCGGATCCGGCGGTGAAGGCCGATCTCACGGCGGAGCAGCAGAAGCAGTACAAGTCCGCGGCGGAAGATGTGCTGGCGCTGTACCGGTCCCGCTCGAAGGAGTTGGCTGCCGAGTCGTGGGAGCAGCGCAGACACGTGATGGAGCACGGTGATCGCGTGGAGTCGCTGCTGCGATACATCGATGCGATGCGGGAGGGTACGGGGAAGACGCCGCGGTGGACTCAGGTCAAGGCGTTCTTGCTGGGTGGGCACGAGTTGTTCATACGGCAGATGGGTACGGCAGAGGGCAAGACGATCGTCGGTGGGTTGGACTCATTGCGGCAGTTGTCGCGTGGGGAGCCTGTTCAGCTTTCGAGTGGGCGGCGGATGCGGGTGCATCACGTGCTCACCACGACCGAGGTCCTGGCCAACGAGGGGGTTAGCGAATTCGCGCCGATGCTGCGTTCTCTCGGTTACGACGCTGTGCGCTGGGATCCGGAGAATCCACCACCGGAGCCGGATCACCCGACAGTGTATTTCATGACTGCTGGGGAGCGGTTGACCGCGGAGTTGTTCGATCGGCCGCCGCCCGGGGACACTGCGACGCTCGATGAGGCGGACGAGGTGCTCGTGCACGGGGAGACGGTTCACTACCTCTCGGAGATGGCGCGTGAGCGTGCGTCGGAGGTGGAGAAGGCCGAAGTGCGGCTGGTGCGGGATTTCCTATTGGATACGTTGAGGGGACGGGTGTTGACGTCGGCGGATCTTCGTGCCGCCCCGGAGGGAAGCCTGGCCACGGCGGGCCGGTTGTGGCGCGAGCATGTCGGGCGCTCGTTCACCGTCGAGGAAACCGAGATGGCGCGTGCGTTCATGGATGTGAAGGCGGGCCGGGTGAAGTTGAACAGGGATTTCCAGATCTTCGACCGGAAGATCGAAATCCTGGACAAGAACGGGAAACCGCT
This sequence comes from Nocardia pseudovaccinii, assembly GCF_050942345.1. Classification (NCBI taxonomy): domain Bacteria; kingdom Bacillati; phylum Actinomycetota; class Actinomycetes; order Mycobacteriales; family Nocardiaceae; genus Nocardia; species Nocardia pseudovaccinii. Next base: position 5,422,942 of record NZ_CP192074.1, on the reverse strand, counting down.
CAGCAATCCGAAGGTCAATTCCGACAGCCGCTGGTTCGGCGGCCGCCACAAGATGGTGGAGGCGATGTTCGAGAAGAGGTTCGGCGTCGAAATATATTCCGACGGGAAGGGTTCGAAGGAGGTCACAATGCGGGAGGTGGCCGGCAAGTACCGGCGTTTGCAGCTGATGTCGGGCACGTTGGAGCGGACTGCGGGCGAGATCAAGGAGAATTTCCCGGTCGGAGGTGGTTTGGCGAGGGTGGAGAGGTTCGGCCCGTCGAAACTGGTGGGTGAACCGGATCGGATATTCCTCACCGAACCGGAGATGCTGAAAGACGCGGTCACGCGGGTCCGTGAGCTGCAGGACCAGGGCAGGCCGGTCCTGGTCATCGCTCCCAACGATGTCGGCTGGAAATTCTCGCAGATGTTGAAGAAGGCAGACGTCGAACACACCGCCATCCTCGGTAAGTGGTTCTCCGCGTTCCGTGACAACAACGCCGCCGAGGAGAAACTGTTGTCGGTCATGAAACACGCGGGCGAACAACACACGGTCGAAGAAATGGGCACGACCGAGACAGATCGGTCCGGTAAGTATTCGGATGAAAAGGACGATACGACCGAAGCCGGGCAGGGTACTGCGGATAGCGGACACGCGAAGGGAATCGTGACTGTCGGCACCCCGGGAATGCTCGGCCGGGGTTTCGACGCCGTCGTCGATGACGCGGTGGACCAGTTGGGTGGGTTGCATGCGCACATGCTCGGACGCTCGTCCAACCCGGATGTGGACGACCAGTGCGCGGCGCGTCCCGGTCGCAACGGCCGCAATGGCAGCTATTGCTTCAACGTGGCTGTGACCGACGATATCGCCAGCAACGCCTATCACAGGGGTTGGCAGGTGGCCGTCACCCACTATCGCGCCGGCCGGGCCGAACACGCCAAAGCTGTCGCCGAATATGCTGAGGCTGTTGCCGATTATGGCGAGGCCGATCGCGGGGCGGGTGGAACGGATGCGGTGCGACCGTCGAAGTCCGCCGATGGGGCCGTGCGAGTGGCGCGGGAAAAGATCGAGGCAGCCGATACCAAGATCGGCGAGGCCGAGCGGGAGATGCGCAGGCTGATTCCGGAGTTGCAGAACGACGCCGCAGGCAACGCATACCTCAACCGGATGCTGCAGCGAGCCAACCAGCCCCACGCACCGCCCGTCGCAAGTGCTTCCGCGACTGTGGCTGCACCGGGGAGCCTGGCCAGTGTCAGTGCGGACACCGTTCAACCGCGTCGGCAGCAGCACCGGCTCGCGGAGCTGGCCGGGCTACTGGGGATCTCCGCGCCCGCCAGCACACTGACCGCTCTCGACACCGACAGTGGCGACGATCCGGTGCGCCGGTTGCTGGTACGCGCACGGCTGTCATCCGCCGCGGTCGAAACACTGACCCAACACCTCGACGCCCCCGCGCCCGCACTGATCGCCAACTCCGACCACCTCACCGACGAACAAGCACTCGAGACGCTGACAGAGCGCCGGAAACGGTTGCTGGACCACTTCGGCCAGAACGTCGCGGACATCGCAGATATCGACGGTGTCGAGGGCATACGCCGCGTCTACCGCGCGCTAACCGAAGCCGGAGACGACCTCGAGAACGCGCTGCGTGCGAACCCAACGGGCTATCCCGCCTCCCACAGCACCCCCGTTGTCGCCCGCGACATCCTGGGCAAGGCGGTCGGCCTCCACTTTTCCGCCGACGACACCCACAAGGCCGATACCGGCCGCGACGAAACCGCCCGGGACGCTGCCCAGACATCGGTGGACCCCGGTCAGGTGGACCCGGTAGCCGAAAGCCCGGTAGCCGGGGACGCCATCGTTGCAGCGTCGCACTACTTGGCCACCGCTGCACTGCTCGATCTGGTCGTCGCTATCCACCGCCGCAGTCCGAACAGCTGTGTCAACAACGCTGTGACCGGTGTGCGGTTGCTGACTGGACGCAACGTCGAGATGCCGTCCTACGAATTGGCCGGCCACGGCCGCGACGCTCTCGAGGGAGTGTTCGGCGCCCCACTCGTGAAAGCCGAATCGCTGGATCACGTGGCCGAATCGCTGAAACAACGCCACGGAGGCATAGCGGGCCTGGTCTACAAATGGAAAGACACCGCAGCCGAAAACAGCACCGACGACAAGAACAAGGGCACCGCCGACGCCGACGACCACATGGTGCTGGTGGTCAACGACAGCGAGCCGGGCGAGGCCCCAAAACTGGTCGTGATCGACATGGCAGCCTCCCGAGACGGCGACACCAGCACCGACTACGCCCCGAAAGACCTCCGGAACCGTCGTACGTTGCTGGACAAAGCCGTCCCATTCGACACCTGGCGGGAACAGCAGCAGAAATTCCTCAATAGGCTCGGCGAGCATCAATACTTCGCAACCATCGACCTCGACCGCAATGGCTTCCCCGTCCACGACCGACACGGCCGCGACACATCCGTCGAAACCATGTCCGAGCCCGTCCCAGTCGGCCCGGAACTCGAGCAAGCGGTCGAGTCAGCGTTTACCGGCAGGCCGTATAACGACGACGGCACACCCGACCAGCCACGAGCCGGCACAGACACACCTGCCGAACCCGAAACCGTCTACGCTCTCGCCGGCAACCGCCCACGCGACAACCCCGACCCAGCCACCACCGAAACCCGGCAGGAGCCCCAGACATCCTCGACAAGGCCGGATACCCGACAGCGGGCAGACGCCGCAACGGATCCCCAAACCAGCGGGCAGCCGGGCGGATTCACCAGCAACAGCCGGGCCGACAGTACCGACCCGGACGGCCCCGACAGTGGCGTGGGCAGTCGCCCCTCGGATGATCGCGACGATTCGCAGCGCGGCAGCACGCCGCACGACGACAGGAACATCGATCGTACCGAGTACAAAACAGGTGTCGAAGGCATCGCTGCCGCGATTCACGGCCGCGAGCGGACCGACGGGGATGTCCCGAACGCTACTTTCCCGACCCGGCGGGCGGCGGACCGAAACGCACCGCCCCAACTGCTCCCCCCAGGGTACTCGGCCCGCGTGATCGCGGGGCTGAACCACGACTCTGACGAGCGAAGCGACGGCGACTCCGCCCCGACGGCGCCATACGACGAGCCGGGCAGGGGTGGCTCGGCTGCCGGTGCCACGGAAGGTCACGTCGGCGGCGGGCCACACGAAGGCATCGACCCAGCCGCACGCGACGGTTCGCGCGAATGGCAAGCGCCGGACGGGCTTCCGGCAACCGAGACAGCCGCAGGCGGCGCCGAATCGCACTTTGCGGTGTGGTCGGGCGACAACCTCTTCGCAGGCGTCAGGCACTATCCATCCCCGGACCGGCCGCAATCGCGGGCGCTCATGGAATTGCTCGAGGAATGGGTGGTGCAGACCGCTGGGCAGGACCGTATCATCCTCGCGGAAGGGTCTGTCGCACAGCCTGTTTCGTCGATCGCGGAATGCTTCCGGCGTTCGGACGCCGAAATGGCGGTGCTCGCGTACCTGGCGCGCAGCCACGACATCTCCATCGAATCCGTGGACGAGGAGTTGGCGGCGCAGCTCGAGGGTCTGCTCGCACGTCATGAGCCCGAATGGGTCTTCCTGCACTGTGTCCTGCGCGAGATAGCGGAGGTTCTGCGCCTGCCCGCGGCGACCCAGCCGGATATCGACGCACACCTGTATACGACCGTGGAGACCTACGGTTTCATCCTGTCCGGCGACGACGACGCGCACACCCAGTTCCCTCGACTGATGCGACTTGCTTACCCGGACAGGGGATTTCCACGCGGGTTCGATCTGTCGGATGCCGAGTGGCTGCGGGAAGAGGCGGTGGAGCGGCCCGCAGTCGGTCAGGCACGCAGCATTGTCGCGAGGGTGACCGAGGACGCCGTCGACCGTCGCGAGGAATACGCCGCACAGCTGGCCGCCCGGTACCGCGCGCAGGGGACCGCGATCTGCGTGGTGCTCGGCATCGATCGTTTCCGCCCGATGCTGGGCCTGCCCCAGATGAGGGAATTCGCGGGCAGCGGCATCCTCGAGCTCGGGTCGACGGGAGTCCGCACCCGGCCGGCGCCCGTCGGTGTGCGGGCGGCGGATCCGCATCGGGAGCGCTTGATCGAGACGTATGCGGTGGAGCACGGTATGGCCCGCGCCGATGTGCTGGAGCGAATAGCCGATGGCCGGCTGGTTGTCGCCATCGACACGCTTGTGGAACGGGTCCGCGCGAACAGCCTCGCCACGCCGGACGCGATCGATCGACGATATCTCGACGAGGTTGTCCGCAGCGAACTCGCGGCACCGTCCGGACAGCATTACGCGAGCGTCCAGCCGCCGAGTTTTATTCCCGGCGGGGCACTTCCGCGGCAGCTCACCCGAGACATTCCAGCCGCTGCGATGTCCGACGCTGTGGCACCGATCGACCCGGGCCACGTATTCGTCAACACCCGCGACGACGAGCTTCGTGCGGTATGGCGCGACTGCAGCGCGGGCGAGGCCTATCTCGACGCGGGCAACGCACTGTACCGGATGGACGACCGTGGTCCGGAGATCTTCGAAAGTGGTTGCACCGCAAGAGGTATCGAAAATCTCGGCATCGCTGGGCATGTAGGTTCCACTGGCGATACGAAACCCGATGGCTTCGTCTCCCTGTCCCGGAGTCCGGAGCATGTCATCGTGCGCGGCCTCCAGCACATCCCGGACGCGCAGTGGGTCGCCGATATGGCGGCTCGGGGCAAGATGCGCCGCAGGCCCGACGGCACATATGTGCTTACGCGCAACATGCTCGAGATCTACCACCCGTACGGCATCGACGTGGACGCCACGTTCCAGGACATTGTCGGCGCTGGCCCGATGATGAATATGAGCCACAACGAAGCCGAAATCCTCGCCCCCGGAGGCATTGTCGGCGAGACCGTGTACCGCCTGTGGCCGCGGGAGGTGTGGTATGCGGCCGACGGCCGGGTGCTCGGGGCGCGGGTGGGCGAGCCGGTCTACAACCCGCGATTCGCTCATCTCGAAAGTCCGGTATTCGCCCGGACGCACCCCGCGCAGGATGTCGCGGAGGGCACATTCCCACTGGATGTGCAGATCGGCCAAGGGGAGGATCGGCCTACGGTCGCCGACGAGTCGGCAGGGGTTCGGGGTAAGGATTTCCCGGGCGGACTGATCGGCGCGCGGCCTTCGGATCCGGCGTCGGCGTATCAGCGCTACCGGCAGCAGACCGAGCAGCACCACAGCGACCAGGTGAGACGGCTCACCGCGGCCCTCGGGGAACCGCTTGCGACGATTCTGCGGCCTGGCTCACCGGTGCTGCTGGACTGGGCGATTCGTCAGGTCCGCGATCGGGATCGGCTGGCCGAATTGCTGCATCTACGGCCCGACGAGTTGGTCGGCGATCCGCGCCTGCGACCGTGGGCGCAGCTGAACCAGCACCGGATGCTGTACCAGCCGACCGAGGACGGCTTGTATGTCGACGATCGGCTGACGTGGACCGGCGTCGGGTCGGACCTGGGGAGCCCGGGCGAGTCGGCCACTGCCGCAGAGCGATTCACGGAGAGCCGCCGGATCGTGGACAGCGCCGACCGCATCGCTCTGCTTGCCTGGCGTCTCGGTTGCCTGACCGAGCTGGCGAGCCTGCTCCGCACCGATCAATCGCATGGTGACCGGGCCGTCCGTCCATACGACGGCCCGGACCGCGACGCGGTGCGGGGCCGGAGAGCTTTGGTGGACCGGCTGGACTCGCTGACCGCCGAGCTGATGGACCGCGAGGATGCGCTGAACGCGATCGACACCGTCGACCTTCAGACCGTCTGCGGGAGATACGGATTGGTATGGTTTGCGATCCGCCCCGGTCTGACCGGCCGTACCCAGCTCGACAGCTTGCTCGCCACCGCGACCGCCCACCTTCGCGACATCACCGGCCGCGACCCGGCGCAGTTGAGCGAACGACAGCTGGACGACTACCGGCAGTCGCCCGACGAGGACACCGCGAGATGGGCGACAACATTCGGCGATCTCACCACGATTGCTCGCGTCATCGACGAGGCCCACAACAACGAGACCCGGCTCGCCGCCCTTACCGAACAAGTCGACCGCGAACTGGCCGAAACATTCGGCGCGGCACCCGATTCGCTCGTGGCGGATGTCCCGCTGCGGGTCGGCCGCGAGGCCGCCCAGCTGCACGCCGACATGCGAGCGGACCGCCCCGACTGGGCGGACGCCATCGAACATCTGGACCGAGACCTGGCCGACGCCCGGCATAACGAACTGACACTCGGGGCGGAATTCGCTGCGACGTCCGCGGCGCATCTCGACACCTACCCGGCCGATCATGAGCTGCTCACCCCCGGCCCGGGTATGCCCGAGCGACTGCGAACGGCGGCCGATGCCGCACAAGGCCACCGAGCCGACGGTCTCGAGGAGCTCGCCGGCCTGGCTGTCGACCACCGCCTCGCACAGCGCCGGTTCCGCGAACTCGATCGACGGGCGCGGCATATCAACCGGTTGGCAGCCGAATATCATTCGGGCGTAAGCGATGACGTCATCCGCTGGCTCACCGCGGCCCTGGCAGCCACCGAGCGGGCAACCGAGCCAAGCCCGCGAGCGGTGACCGCGGACGCGCTGCGGCGCTTGCCCGGCACCACCGACAGCGACGCGGCGCCGGGCAGCGAGGAATGGGCAGCCGAGCGGCTGGCTGCGCCGGGCGAGCCCGCCTATCGCGCCGGGATCGACGCCGACCAGGCGGTGGGCCTCGCCCGAGTGCGAGTCGAGCAGGCGTACGAGTGGTGGACGGGCCTGAAAGACGATGCGCTGCCGACGGATCTACCGGATCCGCAGTCGATCGAACTCGCTTCGCGGCTCGGATACACCTGGTTGCAGGCCACGATGGCATGGCAGCACTGCGGCCTGCTCGGTCGGACACCCGGCATTCCGACGGCCGCTCGACGACAGGCGAATGCCTGGACGGCCCAATCGTTCATTTCGGCTCCAGGTGGCTTGACCAACACATTGTCGGCCGCCGCTCTGGAGGCTGGGCTGCCTGCTCCGGTGGAGACACTGCGCCACGCCGACTTCTCTACTGGCGAGCTCGAATTCGTCCTCGGCGAGGATCCGGAGTGGGCGGACAAGGTGGTCTACCTTGTGCTCGACCGAGACGCCGACCCGGTGTCGGAGTACTTCGCCATCGCCGCGAAACTGGCTGAGCAAGTCCAGCGGATCACCCCGAACCTGCGGGTCTCGGTCGTGGCCTGGCGGCGTGGGCCCGCCGACGACTCGGCAGAGTCCCAGCGGATCCGCGGACTGTTGCTGCGTCAGCAGATCATGGCGGACAACCACCACCGTCGCCTGGTCAACCCGGCCGCAGCGGATATCACCGTCGTAGCCTCGGGCACCGGCTGCCTCGCCGCCGACGGCACCGGTTTGTCGGCGGCGGATGGGTTGCACGCCCTGGTGATGGTCGACCCGAGCCTGAGGGCCGACGTCATCTCGGCATCGAATCCCGATGTGGCCGTGCATGTCCTCTCGTCCGAGGAACCCGCTGTCGACTGGCTCTCCGCTGGCGCGGCGGCCGCATTGTTCCGGATGGAATCGCCGGGGGAATCGTGCGCGCAGGCACGCGAGCGAGGGATGATCAACAGCGCCGTGGCAGCACACCTGCGGCCCGAGGCATGGAAGAAGTCCGAGTGGGTCCAGCTTCCCGACCTGATCGGCGATGTCGACGGTATGCCCCCGAATGTGCGCGCCGGTGTCAACGAGGCGAAGATCCAGCGCGCCAGAGCTTCCGGAGGAGAAGATTGCGCCGCCGCCGTGGTCCACGCCGCGCTGGACCGGGCCAGGGCATGGGCCGACGAAACCAACGTCGATCCGCCGGACACGTTGTCGGCCAACGTGTCCGATCCGGACCGCGGCGATGTCACCTTGTCCTTCGGCGCCCTCGGCCCACAGCAGTTGCTACCCGAGGCTCTCGTCGGCGTTCTTCCCTCAGTCCGACCGGCTGAGAAAGTACTGACCTACGTGTTCGACGTCACCGACGATCCGGCGACGTTCGCCGCGCAGGCGGCGGCCGCCGCGGCCCGGTTCGCGTGGGCACAGCGCCGGTATGGCGCATATCAAGTCGCGCTGGTGGCCCACCTCCGTTTCCGCCGAACCGGTACCGACCACGATGCTCCGGCGCCTACGGTGGCCCAGCGACTCGTCCGCCGGCTGGACGCCCTGCAAGGAACACGGGAAACGCCGGCGACCCTGTGGGTGGAGGGCAGCGGGCAGGCCCGCCCGATCTTCGAGGAGATGATCCGCGCCGACGCGGATGCGCCAGCCCAGGAGGCCGCGGTCGCGGCGGCGCACGACGACCCCGACCAGGTTTCCGCCACCCCGGACGTTCTCGCTGCCGATCCGCTGCTTCAGCTCGGGAAGTGGGAGGTCCGCTACCGCATGGCGGCCGGACGACTCGACCGGGAACTCACCGACGCCCCGCCCGGCGTGCGGAGAAACGCGCTCCAGCAGCGCCGTGACCACCTGAACGACCTGGCGAACGGAATCGCCGCCGCGGTGGCGCGTTACGGCGAAGCTGGTGCCCTGCGCAGCGCCGCGGAATCGGGAGTTCCGATCGAATTGCTTTCCACGGCAGTCGATCTCGGTGACTTCGAGCGCCACAACGTGGCCGTCGCCGCCTTGGTGGCGGCGGATCGGCAGCAGTACATCCTGGTCGACAAAATAGGCATGCTGCACGACACCCACACCGACTTGGAAACGCTGGAGCCGTTTCACGACGATCGGCTGAACGCCGATCTGCCGTTGCTATTGGACTGTTCGGACACCGATACCTACCGGCTGGCGCATGCGCCGTCTCCAGGCCGTGACGACTGGCTTCGGCCGGAACGATTCGAGCGCGTGTCCGGCTTGCCGGACGCGCCCGGTGTCTCCAGCATCGCCTTCGGCCTCGGCGACGACCTGGCCTACGGCCACGAGGACCGCATGCGGTGGCTGCGCCTGCAGCAGTTCCTCACCGAAATCCGGTCGGCCGAACACGGTTTCGGCGAAGCCGAGTTGCTAGAGCACATCCAGCAACATAATGCCCTGCTCGCACAGCGGCGGACTCTGCTCCGGGAGCATTTCGGCTACCCCACCACGCGCCAACAGGACGGTCCCGAAGGCTTGATCGGTGCCCGGCCGTCGGACGAGTCCGCACCCCGGCACCACGGCATGCGCCCCTGGGCCGGGTTCACAGAACTTATCTACGACGGTCGCGCCGACGAGGACGCGGTGGAAGGCGCACCGGGGACGGCTGTGCCGATCGGCGGGGAGACCGATGGGTTACTGACCGAGCACGGTGTCGTGATGGGACGCGCAGCAGCGGCCCAGGCGCTGGGCTCGCTCCCATCGGGTGCGCCGGACATTGTCGAGGTGTCGGTTCCGCAGTGGCTGTATGACCAGCTCAGGGCGGAAGGTTGGGCTTCGGCGCCTGTTCCCGGGCTTCGGGGCGGACGCTGGCTCGAGCTCGGCCGGTTGCGGGTGACGGTGGGTTGGCACGGCGTGGTTTCGCACGACGATCTGCTGAGTCGTGCGTGGCAATCGGCGGCGGGCGGGGTGCGTTTCGCCGGGCTGCCCGATATCTATGCGTGGACGCAGCAGCGGGGTCTGCCGCAGGATCTGGAGTTGGTCGACTGGATCAAGGACCATCTGCTGAGCCGGACGTGTCCGCCGTTGCCGGAGAACATGATTCGGCGCGAGATCGACGATGTGATCGAGATCCTGCGGTCGGGGCTTCCGCAGGAACAGCTCGGCTCGGAGATCGACGAGGAGATCCGGCGGGGCATTCGGCTGGCAGCCGAGGGGCTGTTCGTCAGCCGGACGCTGTACGGCCATCCGGACATCGGTCGCGCCAATCACCTCTTCGACGACGCCTTCGAACTGCGTGAGTTCGGGGTGGCGGCCTTCTACCACAACGGCATGGACGTCGCTGCGGACCTGCGCCACATTCTGGACAACGCCCTGCTGCAGGGGGCGGATGCCCGGGAGATCGTGCTGGCGATGGTCGCCGACGCGTGGAGCGACATCGTGTACGGCGGCGGGCGGCGCGCGGACAACCCGCAGGGCTATGACGAGTTGCTTTCGGCGCGATTGCTACACGATCGTGCCCTGGCGCACGGCTGTGACCTCGGCACTGCCCGGATCCTGGGATTCGCAGTGAACGGCACCGGTTTCGACGAGCGGGCCGGAACCCAAATGATCGCGTCGCCGAGCGTCGCCGAGGAGATGCGGCAGTTCTGGCAGCTCTCCGACGACGAATTCAGCCGAGCGACAACTATTGCCCGGTGGGTGGCCGCCGCGGATCTACAGGGGTTGTCGGAGCCCGACGCCATCGTCCGGAGTATCGAGCTGGCGTTCGAAGACCTGATGTCGAACCGCTTCGACCCGGCACGGATTTTCGGCCAGGTCCTGTCCGAATGGGGTGCCCGGGTCTACAGCATCGAGGATGCGTTGCGGCTCGCGAACCAGTTCGGGCACCTGATGCCCGAAGGCACCGACGTCACCGTGCGTCAGGCATTCATCAACCATCTGCGCGGAAGCGTCGGGTTCCTCCATCCGGACAGCGGGTACCGGCCCCCGGACGGGTGGCTGCTGGATAACCGGGACATGCGCCGCGACCACGCCGCGAAGCTGCGGAAGATCGTCGAGCGGCTGGCACGTGACCCGATGTACACGCCGTTGGCCGCCTATCGTGACGCCCATTCACACGCGGCCGAAATGAGTGAGAAATACAGCGGTTTCCGCTGGCAGCTGGTCGTCCGGCCGGGCGCGCAGCCGTGGGAATCCGACACCTTCGCCGATACCGTTGCGGCTCGGCTGCCGGAATCCGCCCCCTCGGCAATGTCGGGTGCGGTCATCGACGCGATACCGCATATCGCCGACATTGCCCGAGCCCGCACCGGGGACGCGGTGATGGTTGTCATCTCGTCACAGGACGCCGCCGGGCGGCCGCGGCTGGTGACCCAGCTGGACTTCACCAGACCGGAGGCCACCGATCCCGCTCCCGGCATGACGAAAGCCGATGCACGCCAAGCTCTTTCCGGGCTGGACTGTCGCATCGATCTCGAAACTGCCGATCCGCTGCCGAAAGGCCAGGTCTGGCACCACCTTCGCCTCGATTTTCTTCCGCGGGTGTCCGGGCCGGGCGATCAGGGCTTCATCGGCAGCAGACCATTCGAACCGGGCAGGTCCTACCATCAAGCTGCACACCGCGCTGGAGAAACGGCTGAGGAGACCGGGGCCGATCAGGCCCCGACGAGGCCCGAGCGGACGCCGTGGAGTAGCCAGTCCCATTCCGCGCCAACCGAATCCGCCACCGATGCGCGCCACCGGGAACCGCGCACCGGGCGCCGGATACCCGGCGATCACGAGACGGGTGCGCGGACATCGTGGTCGCCCGGGGAGCCCGACGGACCACGTATCGGCAGCCGACCGGGCGAGACGACACCCTGGTCGCGCGAGATGATCGACGGACTATCGCTCACACCCAGCGAGACCGAAATTCTCGCTCAGGCGCGAAAGGGTATGACGCACAACGCGATTGCTATGATTCTCGATCTTTCCGAGCGTGATGTGCGGGCGAACCTGGCCAGTGTCCGCCGCAAACTCAGAAATCAGCGGGTACGGCTGGTGACGGCCGGCCGCCGTCCTGCAGACCCGTCCATGACATCCGAATCCGATCGTTTCCGAGCGGCCATGTACGCCGCCCTGATAGGCGCCGACCCGCCGGATCCGCGACAACTGATTGCCGAGGCAAGCCCAGAGCCGCTGGAACGCACTGTGCAAGGGCTCGGTTCGGATCATTGGGGAGCGCTACGCCGAGTTCGAGCGGGAGCGCGCAGCCAGGTGATTCGCAATATGGCGCTCCTCGCCGCTCGTCGATCGGTGAGTGCGCTTGCGGCCGAACACCACCGGTCGCAGGCGGTGTTGGCCACCGCGCTGGCCGAGGCGAGTCCGACCGACCTGCAGACCGCACTCGACGAACTCACCTCAGCCGAACGCCAACTCCTGATCAACCGGTTCGGACCGGTGACATCACCAGCCACCTTCGAGCCTGAGGACTCCGTGCGCGGCTTGCGCGCAGTCGATATCGTCCGACACGTCGCGACGCGGATCGCAACCCGTGTGAGAACGTCCACCGACGGCGAAAATGGTTCGGACAGAAGCGAATTCCAGCACGGACAACGTCTCGCGGAGAATGAACTTCTTACCGCGGTGCAGCACACGAATTCCGCGGCCGCCCAGACGTATACGACGAACGAATGTCTGGACGCGATCGTGGAATGGATGGACCGGCAGCACCCGACGCAGGCGGATGTGGCCCTGGCAGACCGCTGGCGGTCGTTGCCTGTGGATCACGGTTTCGATGACGAACAGTGGCTGATGGCCGACGAGGCGCTACGCGCGGGCGGCTTCGACAACGCGGAAATGTTGCAGCGTTGGGGGTATCGCCTGTCGGGGGGGTCCGCACAACGCCGTGCAACCGAGAACGGTGAGTGGTGGGACTCGCTGAGCGACCCCGCCGAACCCGGTGGGCTGAGCAGTACGCAACGGGCGCTCATCCAGATGTACCCGCACCAGATCGGCAATGCCGACGGTCTTCCCGCTACGGTCCGCGACCACGCCAACCGGCTGTCGATCCGCCGCGATCTGGACGAGTTCATCGCCCGCAAGCCAGCCGACCGGACAATGCTCAACTGGTTGCGGACCGACCTCACCGACGCCGAGAGAAAACAGTTCAGCAACCTGATCCACACCCGAAATCACTTGCGGGAGTTGGACCGACAGGCCGCGCAGATGCTGGGCAGTCCGCCGGTGCACCTGCTGTTCTACGACTCCACGGCCTTCCACGGCAAAGGCAAGGTTGTCGCCGCGCTCGGCAATGTGGACACCGCGCACATGGTGAACTGGCACGTGCCCGGGACGAATACGACGTCTTCCTCGCTGGCCTACCAGTTCAAGCCCCTGCGCAACCTGTATGAGCAGACGCTGCGCGTCGATCCGTCGCTCGAGCTGGCATCGATCATCTGGATCGGCTACGACGCGCCGACCGGGTCGGTGAACACCGGCTATGTGAAAGCCGCATTCCGACGCCGCGCGCGGATAGGCGGGGACCGATTGCAGTGCGACATCACGGCGTTCCACGCCACCCGGCGTCGCGCCGGAACCGCCGGACCCGACCGGCTTGTCAACCGGCTCTACGGGCACAGCTACGGTTCGGTCACGGTGTCCTACGCGGGCAGGTACGGCGGGCTCGCCGGGCTGGTCGGCTCGATCACCCTCGCGGGGTCGCCGGGAGCGGGGCCGGTCCGCCATGCCGCGGAGTTCGGCATCGGCCCAGGCAATGTCTATGTCCTCGCGTCGTGGCGCGATCCGGTAACCATGTTCGGAGCGGACGAGCCTGGCGCGCGGAGCCGCTTGCACCAGCGGCTCGGCCTCGGCATGGACCCCGCGACCGAGGCATTCGGCGCCGAACGCATCGGCGCCGAGTTCCCCGACTCACCAGACTTCGCCGGCGTCGAGGCCGTGCATCAGGGCTATTTACTCCACGACCCGGCGACCGGGCGACCCAGCGAAGCACTGGTCAACACCGCGCAACTCACCGCCGGACACGGCGATACCCTTGCTCGGGTGGGTCGCCGTCGAGCCGGCCGTGCAGTGGTCGCACGACCCGCCGACCCCGAACGCGGGCGATTCGCCAACGGCAACAGCGATTCCGTGCCGGGAGAGCGAACGGTCGCCGACCGGTTCGTCGAGGACGAGGCACCCGATGTCGGAAAGTTGGATACCGCAACCGAATCCGGACCCCAGGGCGGCCCGGACAACGGTTCGGACTTCGAAGTGGTGCAGCCCCAGGCGATGACAGGACGCCGGGGCAACACGCCCAGCCTGCGCGACGAGTTCGAAATGCGGGGCGGGGTCGATGTCGATCCGGTGTGGCAGGAAGAGGCTGCGTCGACGCGGCCGACGACGCCGTGGAGTGGGCGGGCAACGGCGTCGGATCAGTCGTCGGTGCCGACTCGGTCAGTGTCGGCGAGTGGTGATTCCGAGGCGGATGGGGGTGATCCGGAGCGTATTGGCAGTAGGCCGTATGAGAGGTCTGGTCGTGTACAGGATGGCTCTCGCCGGGCACAGGTCGCCGAGCGGGTCGGCGTAAACAGGACTCCAATTGGAGATGCCGAGGCTGGCAGCCGTGTTGCTTCCGTCGAACTTATTGTGGGGCGGGCCGCCCTGGCGGGACTCGATGACGCCACCACCGGCAGCCTCCTGGCGTTCCGCGATCGGATCCGGGGAACCCAGGCCGGTGATGGTACAGAGGAGGGTGGGCCGCTCATCGGTGCCCGGCCGTCGGAGCGGTCCGACACGTTTACGCAGGGGGGTGGGGGCGCGGAACCGAGTGTGCGGCTGGCGGTGGCGCGCCGCGTCGGCAAGCACTGCGCTCGGCTGCGGCAGGAATTGACCGACCTGCTCGCTCCCCACGGCGTCGATCCCGCCGAACTGCTGCGGACGGGCTCGCTCGCCTGGGAGGACTGGTTCGCCAGGTATCGGGAGGTCCGCGCTGATCTGGTCGGCATGCTCGGCATCGAGCGCGGCCAGGCGGTCGACGACGAATGGATCCAGCACGTGCTGGCCGAGCGGCACGAAAAGGGTTACACGACACCCGAACTCACGGCTGTCGGAGCGGCGTTCACCGAAACCGCACGGATCGCAAGGCTTGTCGACGATATCCATCGCCTGAGCACGTGGGCGCGCACGGTCAGGGCGGTGGACGCGGAGCTGGCGCGTAGGGCCGCGGAAGTACAGGGGCTGATCGCCCAGGTGCACGGCCTGATGCGTGCGGTTGCCGACTTCCGCCCGCGCGGTGAACTCGTTCGCGTAATCGGTTCGTCCCTCGCTACGGCGCAGCGGCAGCACGCGGAGCGGCATCGTCTGGAAGGACAGGCACGCGACCTCTTCGCGCTGGGAACGGCACTCGAAGGTTACGAGCAGGAATCGTTCCGGTTCCCGCAACAGGAGATGCTGTCGGCGACCCGGCGCTACCGCTCGTTGTCTTTGGATTCGCGGCGGGGGATGTTGCTGCTGCACGCTCGGCTGCAACACCTGCTGGTGGCTGAGCAGGACTCGGAGGATGCGGCGGCGGTGAGCCGTATCGAGCAGTTGTATCGTTTGATTCCGCAAGCAGAGGCGGCCGTCGACCACTACGACGCGGTCCACTTGCTGAATGCCGATCTGGACGTCGCGCTCGGGCATGTGAATCGGGCGCTGGCCGGAGCTCCCGCCGAGGCCGGCGAAACTTCGTGGCGCCTGATCGAAGTCCCCGAATTCGCGCCGTTCCGCGAGCGTCTCGCCGCTGTGCGTGACGATATCGCGCACCGGCGAGGACGTAACCTCGGCACCCTGCTGGATGGGCTGAGTGGCGAATTCGGGCTCGAAATCCCGGCACTCGACGAACCCGGCGCGGGCATGCACGATCTGAATCGGTTGACAAGCGTGCCGCCGGAGCAGTCCGAGCGGGTCGACACCACCATCCATCTGATCCACGAACTCGGCCGCGCGCGTAGGCGACTCACGCAAATCGACACGATCACCGCGGCGATGGACGAAGCCGACCACCGCGTGAACCTGGGTCTAGAGCGGCTCACTCGTCTGGTGTGGGACCACCTGCGGAAGTATCCGAAGGATCGTCGGATGAGCCGGGGTGCGCTCGAACCCGATCCGATGACGATGCGTGAGGCGGCCCGCGTCTGTGCGGCCGAGCTGCCCGGCGAGTGGGGCGAGTCGACTCCTCTGGAGGAAGTGCGCCGCCGCGTGGCGGCTTTACGGCAGGATGCCGAGTCGGCGTACACGGCGCGCCTTGCTGAGCGTTACCTCGGACTGCGGCAGCTGATCGACGCTTTCGACGACGAAACCCCGTGGCGTAATTGGTACCACCAGCTCGACAGGCATGGGTCGAAGCTCAGGGACCTCGTACGGAGCCGGCGGCGCGCCGACCTGAGACGCAGAGCGGCCGAGTATCGGCTGTGGCGACGCACCACGAAGATCGATGTGAACCTGACCCGCTGGGATACGCTTGCACAGGTGCGGGAAGCGCTGTGCCGCATGGTGAAACGCGACCTGCGTTGGCTGGTACTGGCATTGGGATCCGCCGCTCCGGCACAGCTGCGCGAACTGGACTCGGTCCGGGTGGAAGAGCTGCTGATGGATTCCGTGCAGCCCGCGCTCAGGGACGTCTTCCGGCTGGCGGACCAGCATCCGCGAGGCGCCGCTGTGCGGGCATGTGCCGATCATTGCGTTTCCCTCACCAAAATGGTCGATGATGTCGACAAGATCGGTAACGAAACAACCGAGATCGACCGATTCGACGCGGATCTGGACAAATGGCTGGACGCAGCGATGCGCACCGCCGGGAAGACAGGCGGACTGGAGATCGCCCCCGACGACGGCACGCCATGTACACCGCCCGACTTCCATGCGGAAGGTCAGTGTGGGCCGCTGATATTGGCTTTACATCAGGCCCGGACCGGCAACGAAGACGTCGGCAGACCCGACAATGTCAGCCTTGCTGGTATGGCGGTCGACGAGTATGTGGAGTCCCTGCACGGAGATCCCCAGCGAGTCCCTGTAGACGTTGACCGCCCGTATCGAGGAGTAAGGCAGGCGATGCACGCTCTACTGGCGAGCCTGCTCCCTGAGCAACGCAACGGAGTATCGCTCGTTGTGATCGAAATGGCCCACGAGGTGAACGAGCACGGCGTCGGAGGCCACACCTTCCGTGTGGAAAACCGCTGTGACCAACACGGGAACAACGGTCGGCTCGAGCAGCAGGATCCGGGCAGGGGGCTGCGTCAGCCCCTGAACGACGCGACGACCTCGGCAGCCCCGGCCTACATGTGTGTGATGGGTTTCGACCGGGAGGGCAACCGATTGCGGGTGCCAGGACTGGGAGCCGCCGCAATCCCATCCGACCTGCGGATCGGCGAGAGTACGGGGGACTTCGTGCAGTCCGCGTCGGGCAGCGGGGACGCCGAGTCCGATATCCGCCTGGCGGTGGCGCGCCGGGTCGACGACATGGCTGCGCAACTGCGGCAGGAACTGGCCGAACTGCTCCGGCCCCACAACGTCGACGTGGATGAATTTTTGCGCACCGGCTCGTCCGCCCGGGAGAGCTGGTTCACCAGGTATCGCCAGGTCCGCGGTGACCTGGTCGGAATGCTCGACATCGATCGCGGCGAGGCGGTGGACGACGAATGGTTACAACGTGTTCTGGCGGAGCGGCAGCAGCGGGGTTATCCGACTCCCGAGCTCATGGCCGCTGGACAGGTATTCGTCGAATCCTCCGCGATCGCAAAGCTTCTCGACGACATTCGTCGCCTGAGCGCGTGGGCCCGAACGGTCGAGGCGGTGGAAGCGGAGCTGGCGCGGCGCACCGACGAAACATTCCGGCTGATCGCCCGGGTGCGCGGCCTGCAGCATGCGGCTGCCGGGTTCCGGCCGTTCGGTTTACCGGTTCGACTGATCGACTCGATGCTTGCCGCGGTGGCTCATCAGATCGAGGCGACAAAGCGTCTGGCGGGACAGGCAGACTCGCTCTACGCGCTGGGAATAGTCGTGGAGGAATACGAGCAGGTGCTGCGGTCGCCCGAGCGGTCGTACCGGCAGGTCTTCTCGGCGGCCCGGCAGTACGGCTTGCCGGCCTGGGACTCACGTCCAGGGGCGTTGCTACTGGTCGCTCGCCTGCGGCGCCTCCTGGCGACTGCCCGTGCCTCAGGAGGTGTGAGCGGTACCGATGATCTGCGTCGGTTGATGCAGCGAGCGATCGCGGTTTCCGAACTCTACGACACGATCTATCGGCTGAATGCCGATATGGACGCTGCGATCGAGCACGTGACAGGGGCGCTGTCCGGCGTGCCGGTGGCAGCGCACGGATCCTCGTCGCTCCTGCATGAACTGTCCGATTCGGCACAGTTGAGCGAATGCCTGGCAGCAGTGCGGGATGATGTCGCGCGCCAGCGAAAAGGTAGGTTTGTAACCCTGCTGGACGGGCTCGGCAGCGAGTTCGAACTAGATCTCCCAGCGCTCGACGAACTCGGTGCGGGTGGGGAGGACCTGATGCGGTTGATGAGCCTGCAGTCGACGAGATCCGAACGGCTCCAAACCACCATCGACCTCGTGCACGGTATCGCCCGCGCGCGTACGCAACTCACACGAATCGATGCGGTGGCAGCGGCGATGGACGAAGCCGACCACCGTGTAAAACTCGGGCGCGAGGTGCGGGCGCGCCTGGAGTCGGACCACCTGCGCAAATACCCGCAGGATCGTCGATTGAGCCGGGGTGAACTCGAGCCCGACCCGATGACGATGCGCGCGGCGGCCCAAGAGGCTGAGGCCGAGTTGCCTGGCGACGGATGGGCGGAGTCGACCCTCGATGAGTTGCGTCGGCGTATCGCCGCATTGCGGCTGAATGCCGAGAACGACCAAGAGGTACACCGTGCCGAGCGCTATCTCGGACTGCGTCGGCTGATCGATGCCTTCGATGCCGAGACACCGTGGCGCTATCGGTACAACAGCCTGCGCGGGCATGGGGAGGCTCTCGACCGACTGCTGCAGCGCCGACGTGATGCCGAACCGATCAGAGACCGGACAGCGCAAGTCGCCCAATTCGACGCGGATCTGGATGAGTGGCTGGATTCGGTGCAGAACACTGTGGGTGAGGTCGACGACCTGATCGCCCGGTCCGAGGACGGCAGTTCCGCACATATGCCGCCCGATGGTCGTGCGATGAGTCGAAGTGCGTTGTTGACCGCGTGGGTGCATCGGGACGAGACCGGCAACGAGCGCGTTGGAGTGCCGGGCAATGTCGGGCCCGATGGACTGTCGTTCGAACGATTTGCGGGGTTCCTCCTCGGAGTTCCGGGGCGACTCCCCGTCGACCCAGACGATCCGTATCGGCCGGTCAAGCAAGAGCTGCTCGCTCAGCTGTCGCGGATCCCTGCCGAGCAACGAAACGGTGTCTCGCTCGTGGTGGTCGAGGAGACTCACGCGGTTGATGAGCACGGCGTCGGTGGCTATCCGTATCGCCTGGTGTACCGCTGTGACGAGCGCGGGTGGGGCGGCAGGATCCAGATGCAGGATCTGGGCATAGGGCGCTCTGAGCCATGGGACGACTCGACGGCTCCTGCCCGCATCTGGGTAATGGCCTTCGACCAGGCGGGCAATGCATTGCGTTTGCGGGGCGCCGAGGCCGGTGCGTTTCCGCGCAATCTGCGGATCGGTGTGGGTGTGCCGGATCGGACAACACTCCCGGTCGATTTGGAGCGCGCTGATATCAGCACGCTACAGCGCGCGATGACCGATGGAGCGATGACCACGGTGCAGCTGGTGGAGGCGTGTGAGCGGCGGATCACGATGTTCGACCAGGCGGGCCCGCGATTGAATGCGGTGCTGGCGTTGAACCCGGATAGGGTGGCCGAGGCCGAGCGGTTGGATGCCGAGCGTCGTCGGGGCCATGTCCGTGGGCCGTTGCATGGGATTCTGGTTTTGGTCAAGGACAATGTCGATGTGCGCGGTCTGCCTACGACGGGTGGGGCGCTGGCGTTTCGTTATTCGTATCCTGCCGGTGCTGCTGTCGTGGTGAGTCGGCTGCAGGCGGCTGGCGCCGTAATTTTCGGCAAAACCAATTTGACCGAACTGGCGCATTTCGTCGCCGATGGCATGCCTGCCGGCAGCAGCACCGTCGGCGGGACCACGAGCAACCCGTATGGCAAAGGTTTGTCTCCGGGCGGGTCCAGTAGCGGGTCGGCGGTTGCCGTGGCGGCGGGTTTTGCCGCGGCTGCTCTAGGCACAGAGACCTCGGGTTCGCTGGTCTGGCCGGCGGCGGAAAACTCGGTGATCACGATCAAACCGACGCCTGGGTTGGTGCCCAGCACCCCCGAGACCGGGGTCATGCCGGTTGCGTCCTTCCTGGACACCGTGGGTCCGATGGGCCGGACGGTGCACGACATTGCGGTCATACTCAATGTGCTGGTCGGGATTGACACCGAGGATCCGGCGACGGCGGCCATCACAGATTCCCGGCCCACAGACTACACCGCTGCGCTGTCGGTCGGTGCCCTGCGTGGTGCCCGGATCGGGGTGATCGGAGCACCCGATTATCTGGAAGGTGCGCAGGCGGTACTCAGCGGGCTGGGCGCAACACTGATACCGGTCGAGGTGCACGAGGCCGACCTACCCGACCCGCTCGCTCCCTTCGAATTCAAGCGGGATCTGAATCGGTACTTGGCCCTACTGCCAGCGAGTGCGCCGATCAGATCAATGGACGACCTGGCCCGCTTCATGCAAGAGAACATCTTGGACGGCGCAATCCTGTATGGACAGGACAGGTTGATCGCCGCCGACGCCACCGACCTGGACGATCCAGCGGTGCGCGCGAGGTACCACGTCCACCGCGAACTCATCACCACGGATGCGCAGCAGCGACTCGATCGGGCATTCGAAGCGAGTGGGGCGGATGTGTTGCTTTTCATCCAAGCCACCGCACACAGGGTGTATGCCCGGGCAAGATACCCGGCGATCACCCTGCCGATCGGATACAACCCACGCACCGGTCGGCCGCTGAGCATGACGCTGGTCGGCAAACCGCATACGGAGGCGTCGCTGCTGGCCTACGCGCATGACTATGAGCAGGCCGCGCAGGTGTGGCGCCCGCCTTCCGAAATCAACCCCGCCGGGCTGTCGCAAGCCGCGTTCGCCAGCTCGGAATCGAGTGTCGGCCGCGGGGGCCGGATCCTGTGGTCGAGACCGCCCCAGCGTGACGACGGACAAGTCGATACACAGTCGAAGTCAGCAGGTGAGGTCGCGCCGACTATCGACGGAGCAGGCATCGCAGCTGAGGGCTCGGCCTCCCAAGACAGTGCGTTCGCTGTCCGGCCCCATCGTCTTGGCGGGAATCAGAGGGCGCGGTTGATACTGGCGTTGCATCGGGATCGGACCCGGAATCCGGGCACCTTTGTGCCGGAAAGTGTTGGGACGGTGCCGGGTTTTGTGCGGGCTCTGGGCGGGCGTCTACAGCGATTCGCCGTTGCTCCAGACCGTTCACATCGGCGGATCGTGCAGTCGGTGCGCGAGTTGGTGGCGAGCGTGGATCCGCAGGAGCGTGACGGGTTGTCGGTGGTGATCATCGACATAACGCCGACGGGCGAGCTCGGGGTGTATCGGTTGGAGAACCACTGTGAGGAGCGAGGTGACTGGCTCGAGCTCCAAAATCCCGGTAAGGGGCAGTGGGGTAGGTACATCGCTCCGACGACCTCCGGCGAGCTGCTCGACACTCTGATCATGGCCTTCGATCCCAGCGGGAATCCGTTGCATTTGCCCGGGGCGCAAGTTGTTCCGCCACCAGATCTTTGGATTGGCGAGGCTGACGATCCGACGCCCGAGGTTGCCTCCTCCGAGCCCGAGCCCGAGCCCGAGCCCGAGCCCGAGCCCGAGCCCGAGCCCGAGCCCGAGCCCGAGCCCGAGCCCGAGCCCGAGCCCGAGCCTGCAGGTGCGGGTGCGGGTGCGGCCGTAATGCGGTCCGCGACGCCGTGGTCGCGAGCAGCCGGGGCGGCCGATAAACAGGGCGATGCTCGACACAGCGGGGATCCGACGCCCGAGGGTGCCCCCGCCGACCCTGTGGCCGATGCCGCGCAGCAGACAGTGGAACCTGCGAACCTGGAGGGATTCCGGCGCTGGTACTTGGACCGGTCACGGAACCAGGAGGCCGGGTTCGTCACACAGAGTCTGGGGCAGTACGCGCGGATGCGCGGTGTGGACGGTCGCCGGATCAGGCGGTGGCTCGCGGATATCGGCGCTGAAGCCGACAGTGCGCCCGATGAATTCGTGCCGCATCCGCATGCCTTCGGCGACGCTCATGATTGGGCACATGCCGTTCGCAGATACCTCGCGTTGACTCCCGGCGACATGGATGTGCTTACCGATGCGGACGCTGGGACCTGGCAGGCCGTCGAGGACGGCCCTCGGCAACCGGCCGCCGACCACATGCGGACGCTGTTGCGCCGTGTTCCCGATGCTCGCCACCTCTACGGTCCGCTGTCCCAGGTCTTCTGCCCGGAGCTGGCGGTCGATGGACCGGCCGACGTCGGCACCAGCCTCCAACGCCTTCGTGAATACACCGATGCAACCCGAGAACAACTCGCGGCAGCAGTCGGCGTCATCCCCCTGACGATCTTCAACCGAGAGACTGCGCTTCATCTGCCGCGCGAGGGATGGCAGGCGCATCTACGCGCCCTGGCCGCCCGGTTGTCGGACGCTATCGATGGCCGTGCCCCCATCGGCTTCTGCCTGCGGGTGCTGCGATTGCGAATGGGTCTTCCGCGTCGGCACCTCGCGACCAAGACGGGAATGGCGGATGAAACCCTGGCCGATATCGAGGCGGGCCGCATCCAACCTGCGAAAGATTCCGTCGAGACGTATCTCTGTTCGATTGTTCCCGGTACGGCGCAATTCCCGGAAGGGTATCCCCATGCGGGGAGTTACCTCCGATACCGCCGAGAGCGGGCCGGTATTCCCTTGTCACAGGCGGCGACCGCGATGAGTATGACGGCCGTCATGATCGGGAAGCGTGAGAAGGGGCTTGTTTCACTGTCGACAGAGATGGTGGACACATACCTTGGCGACGATGAGTTCGATCTATCTCTCCGCAGTGCGATTATCGAGGCATTTCCGACCATCGATGCTCGAGTCGCAAGGCAGAACAATAACGACTACTCCGCCGAAACATTCCTCTTCCCGGATCCGCGCCGCACCAGATCTCCGGTCGAGTATCTAGCCGAATTCCAGCGGGTGAACAAGCTCGCCGATAAAGACATAAAACGTTTGTTCGGCAACTGGAATCCGGCCCTTACGACGTCGGCCCGCGTCGATGGAGCGCTTCGATTGTATGACCGATTGCTGTGGCAGGGCGGTCATTGGAACGGTTTTGCCGCGGCCTGGGGATTCTCGTATCGGATGGATCCGTTCGGGGAATCAGCTCCGGACCCCGGCGACTTCGACTCGATACCCGACTGGAAGGAGGCAACCCGTTGCTACCATAGGACGGCTGCGCCGGCTTTCCGAGATGATATGGGCCTGTCGGATTTCCGGGGCGCGTCCGCCGTGGAAAAGAAGGCCGCCCTCGCTCAATTGCGCAGGCTGCGTGAGGAGGGCTATATCTCGGCAGAAGTGACGCAGCGCGCGGCCGAGCGGTTCCACATTTCGGATCGGAACCCAGCTCCACCTGCCGACACAAACACGGATCTCTCAGTGTCGAAGTCGCGAGATCTGGTCCCACGATCAACCCCGTTTTCGTCGCGTGCCTCGGTGCCTACCGGGGAACGAAACACCCAACCCGCTCCGCCGAAATCCGGCTCGGCGCAGGGCCGCCCTGGTCAATTCGACCGTTTCCGTGAGCGTGTCCGAGCGGCATTCGAGGCGATACAGCCGGGCCGGGCCAGCCGCGCACTGTCCCGAGCGACCGACGCGGAGTTGCGGCGGGCCGTCCAGGAACTCCCTCGCGACCTGCGCAGGGCGCTGGTGCTGCGGTTCTGGGAGCGGATGTCGGTCACCGCGACGGCGGCGGCGATGGGACTTCGCGAGGACTCGGTCGAGCTTCTGCAGGAAGGCGCGGTTCGAGCGCTGGCCACAATGCTGGCGGCCATCGAACGCGTCGACGACCAGCACGGCGAACTCGAGAAACCACGTGTGGATGATGTCGACCCGGGGGACGACACTCGTCGGATTCTGGATCGCTATCGCGGGTCCGCGGACAAAGGGCGGTTGCCCCCGAGCTGAGGCCGACACTCCTTCACCGGATCTTCGGGTCGGCCGAGACAGGGGACGCACGGCGGATGCGGCTTGCGCCCGCTTCGGGGATGTCGACGTGCGCATGCCGGACCCCGATCGCAGCACCAAGATGCGAATATTCGGTGAATGGCTCGGGGCCGTCCGAGAGCTGCACGGACTGGCACAACAAAAGTTCGCCGATGCCATAGGAGTCACCGGTCGTCGCGGCAGTAGTGGGTACATATGACCAATTGCATGCCCGGCCACCAATGGTTCGAATTCATTTCCGATGCCTCTACGGCGACGTATTTCATTCCGTCAAATGCGATTGCTATCAACAGCTTTGCGGCACGCTCGAGCAGATGAGGCAAGAGGGTGTGGCAGTGCTGCTCTACTTCGACGAGGGTGGGAATGGGACGGCTATGAGGGGCGTGGCGTCGGGTTGTACCTCGAGGCCCAGGCGTACCGACTGGAAGACGAAGGCCTCAATACGGTGGAGGCGTTCGACGCGCTCAACCTTTCCTACGATGTCCGCCGCTACAGTCATGGCGCTTTATGCTGCGTTACCTCGGTATGGAAGATGTCCGATTGATGACGAATAATCCGGAAAAGATTGCGGCATTGGAGGAACACGGTATTTGTGTGGTGGGTCGGGTCCCGCATATGTGCTTCAGCGAGCTCGGGACCCTTATCTCGAGGTCAAGTATCTCTGTTTGAACCATCTGTTCAAACAGAACGATTTCCCCGAACCGGAACAGGATTGGCTCGGTCGTACCGTGCGAATGGGGGCGGGTGAACTTGCCCGGCAATGGGCGGCGCTGCTGGCAATTCCCAGGTCGTCCGGACAAGCCATCACCGTGGCGCGCCGTCCGAGGTTGGCACCGCTGCCAAGTATGAGACCAATCCTGGTTCTGGACTACACGCCCCAGAATATCCTCGAGCGCGTCTGCATCGGCTATACCGGCTTGGGTGAAAAGGAGGATCAAGCGTTCCTCGAAGTGGTTCAGCTCACCCACCGCGTCGTCGACGAGGTCGTGGCCGAAGCGCGACACAGCGGTCTCCGCATCAGTGCGCGATAGGTACCTCTCCGAATGCCTATCTACTGATCGTCCGCGATCGCGCCGCGCAGGCCGACGGCGCGGAAAACTGGATCTGGCACGTTTCGCGTTTGCGCCGTGTGGCGATCGGGATCGAGGGAGATGAGAGATCGTCTCGCCGGGCCGCAGCAGCCTGGTAGCAGCTGCGCGCAGTCCGACCCGGGAGACGCCGGGAAAGGTGGGTGAGAAGGCCGAAAGGTTCGGGACTGCTAGATGTATGAGGCTATGACATTGAAAGGACCTCGCACTCAATACCGTTGGGCCGAATGCGGGGCGTCATGCCGACGTCATGGGTCCGCGGCCAGGATCGGGCAGCGCAATTGCGTCTCGGCGCCGTAGTTCTCCGCACGGCGCAGTTCCGCGTACAGCGACATGATTTCTCGGGTGGCGAGGTTGGGCTCGGGGCGGTGGGTCAGCTGCTCGAGCAGTTCATCGGCGTGCAGATACAGCTGATCCAGCGGGTCGAGATAGCGGCCGACGGCTGACCGGGCGCGGGCCTGGGCACAGCGACGCAGCAGCACGACATCGCGCGCCGGACGACCGTCGGTTCGTGGCCGGCCCGATGTTGCATAAAGCCAATGCATTTCGGCAACGAGCAGTTCGGGCAGCAGTACGTGGAGCATGATCTCGTCGGTGCCCGCAAGCTGCGCGTGTTCGTGTGTGCTGATGATGGTGAGCGCGCGGGAGATACCAGACAATTCTTCGAAGGTGCTGCTCGACATCCAGGGCCGCAGCCCAAAGCGGTGCGCCCTGTGTTCGAGCTCCGCCGCGTCGGGCAGCAGGTTGCATCCGCTCTCGGGGACGTACACGACGTGGGCGATATCGGTCATGATCGACCACCAGAGCCGGAAGTTCAGCTCCGTGTGGTTCGCGGGTTCCACCCGTAGATGACCGGGCGGAAGGGCCATCGTCGCGGCTCGCCCGACGATCTCCGGTGTGGTGAACAGGTCGAGATCGGCCTGCACACCCTCCTCGCGCAGGAATGTGAACATCCACCACATCACGTGGGGTTGCAACCATTGGCGGCCTTGCGAACCCGCATACGAATCGCGGAACAGGTGCACCAGCCGATGGGGTTTGCTCAGCTCGTCGCCCCGCACGCCGCGGGTCGCCGGAGTCCGGTGGGAGCGCTGTCTGGTCAACTGGTCTGTGATATCGCTCATCGGGGCCGCGCCTTCCATTCCATCGGTACTGGGACTCGGGTCTGTGCCATCCATCTCCGGACGGCGGCTGCCTTGTTGCTGGGAGATGGGGTCGGTTCGCCGGGCCGAGCCAGACCGACCAGTTGTGCGGTGAGGACGAGAAGGATCCCGGCCAGCTGCGCGGGGCGCAGGCTCTGGTGGGCGATGGTCCAGCCGAGGGTGGTCGCGACGACAGGAGCCAGCAGCATCAGCCGCGACGCCGTCGTCGCGGGAACGCCGCGATAGAGTCCGCCGAAGAACAGCGCGAATGCGAGTGCCGTGGCTCCGGCCGACAGCCAGATCGTCGCGCTGAGCTGACCGATGCTCAATCGCGGTGGCGCGCCGTCGACCACTGCGGCGATCGGCAACAGCAGCAGCCCGCCCGCGATCATCTGCCATGCGGTGGCCCCGAGCGGGTGCACCCCGGGTGGCGCGCCCCAGCGGCGGGTCAGCACCATCCCGGTGGCCGACAGGATCGCCAGCCAGGCCGAGGCACCGACGCCCAGCGTGTCGAACGCGGCCTCGCCCTCGAGTACCAGCAGTGCGACCCCCGCCAGCCCGATCGGTGGCACCCAGAAATCCCGGCTGCCGACACGCTGCCCGAGCACGGTCAGCAGCATCGGCACGACCAGGCACTGCGCGGCGGAGATCGTGGCGACCACGGCGCCGGGCAGGCGGTGGGCGGCCAGCGCCTGCAGGGCGAAGAAGCCACCGAAGTTCAAGGCCCCCAACAGGATCGAACGCATCCACCACACGCCCCGGGGCAGCGCCGGGCACAGCGCGATCAGCAGGACACCGGCGGGCAGCACCCTATAGACCGCATTCCACACCGGAGTGCTGGGCAGACAGGCGGTGGCCAGGAATGCGGTTCCGAACAGGCACGGCCCGACGGCAGCGGACAGCAGCGCCGCCTCGCGCGGCATCGCGATCCGACTGCCGAACATGGTCGCCGCGCCGCGGCCGCCGATGGTCATCGCGAGACCGATTCGTCGAGCTGCCGGTATACGCCGACGCCCGCCGACGGCCATCCCGGTGCGGACATTGTGGTCGTCAGCGCGGCTCGCCCCGCGTTTCCGCGACCGAGCAGGGCGGTCAATTGTGCGGGATCGCCGTGTAGCGCGTGCGCCGCGGTCTGCAGGTCGGTGGCGACCTCGGCCAATACCGCCGAGATCTCGTCCGCATTGGCTCGCAGAATCTCGGTCCACAGCCTGGCATTGCCAGCGGCGATTCGGGTCGTGTCGCGGATACCCGCGCCGCACAGCCGCAGAACCGCCTCGTCCGCACCGGCGAGGCGGGCGGCGAGCAGTGCGGAAACCAGGTGTGGGACATGGGATGTGCGCGCGACCGCGCGATCGTGGTCGGCGGGTGCCATGACGATCGGGCGGGCGCCTATGCGGGTGACGAGGTCGGCGACCGCGCGCAGTACATCGAGTCGCGTACGCGAATCCGGGGTGAGCACCCAGACTCGGTCGTCGAACAGCTCGGCGGACGCTGCCATCGGACCCGATCGCTCGCCACCGGCCATCGGATGTCCGCCGACGTAGGTGGTGAGATCGCAACCGAACAGCTCAGCCTCCCGCGCCGGGACGGACTTGACGCTGGCCACATCGGTGTAGGCGCGCGAAAGTCCTTTGGTTTGGCAGTCGGCGAGTACTGCCGCAGTGCTGTGCGGCGGAACCGCGACTACCGTGAGATCGACGGCCGACGGCGGCAGGCCCAGGATTCCCGCACCCCGGCCTGCAGCCGCGGACGCGGCCGTGGGATCGGTATCGTGCAGGTAGATCACCATTCCGCGGCGGCGCAGTGCCAACGCCGCCGACGTTCCGATCAGCCCGCAGCCGATCACGGCGACCGAATGTATCTCGCCGATTTCGGGATACATTCGGCCAGTTTCGGTCGAAACGCCACGTGTGTTGTTAACGGCAGCACTTGTTTCTCGGATATCCATCGCGCAACCCTCATCTTTGCGATGTATTTTCGGGCGTCTGACCGCGCCCGAGTGCGGGCAAATGTACGCCGTCGCGTGGACGCCGGTCAATGGCGTGAACCATCCTCGGTAGCAATTTTTCCGAATTTACCTATGGGGTACCTAAGGGTACCCATGTCAGGAATCTACCTAGGTATATTGCATGGCCTTCGAATCCATTCGCATCCGCATCGCATGGATTAATCTCGCACGCGTTACCGCTTGCCAGGTGCATTGATCCCCATTACAGTCCTGGGCGGGCGACCCGGTGTCAACCGCAGGTGACCAATGCTCGCCGCTTTCGGTGACCCTACCTTCCGGCCGCGCGGTAGTCCTCGCGATCTACATTTCTCGACAATACATGCAATCGCAGGGCTCCATTATGAACAGAAATTCTGAACAACGATGCGAATCGGTCGCGGTGACCCGGCAGGCATTGCTCGCATGTCTGGACCGATTTCTACCCGAAGTGGAATACAGAGAATTCTTCACCTGGGCGCTGTCGACAGCAAATCGGCATCGCAACCTATTCGCCCGCATCATCGCATTGACCCAGCTCGGCAATCTCACCGCAGAACTGTTGGCGGGCCTATCCGATGCTGATGAATGGCCGGTACTGTTGCAGCACGCCGCGCCGGTCAACCTGTACCAGATCTTCGAGGTGGTCTCCGACAACCTTGGCATCGGCTTGGCCGCGCCCGACGAGCGACCGGAGCTGCGCGCGCTGCTGTTGGACTTCAACGCCGTCGCCGCCGCCGATCTACGGCATCCATCCACCAGCCCGGTCGTGGAACTGCTGGCCCCGCTGCACGGGCGCAGCGCGCGCATCTCGAGCTTCGAGCAGAGCCTGACCTCGGAGTATCAGCGCAAGATCAGGGATTGCTATCTCGCCGATCACGGACACATAGGCAATCTCGGCACCTGTCAATCCCCTCGAAGTGTGGAGGGTCCCTTTATGCGGCCTCGTCTCGTGACAGGGCTGCAGCGGCCTCCGCTCGGACGGTGGCCATGTGGGTCTCGTAGTCGATCGGTGATCTCCCGCCACACAGCGAGTGGCGGCGGGCTGGGTTGTAGAACCCGGTGATCCAGGTGACGATCTTCAACCGGGCCTCGGCGCGGGTGCGAAACCGGTGCCGGTGGGCGAACTCGACTTTCAGGGTGGAGTTGAACGCCTCGGCGGGGCTGTTGTCCAGGGCTGATCCGAACCGGCGCATCGATTGCACGACGCCCAGGGCGCGGCAGAGCCGGTTGAACGCCGCAGCGGTGTATTCGCTGCCTCTATCGGAGTGGAAGATCACTCCATCGATGCCCCCGCCGCGGATGGTTGCAGCTATTCGCAGTGCGGCACAGGTCAATTCGGCATCGTGATGGGCGCTGGTTGCGTAGCCGAGCAGGCGGCCGGAGAACCGTTCTTCCACCGACGCCAGATACAGTTTTCCCTCCTCGGTCGGTATTTCGGTCACATCACCGCACCACAGCACGTTCGGCGCGACGGCGGTGAATTGCCGGCGCACCAGATCCGGCGCCACCGGCCGTTTCCCCGGCCTGGTCAGGCTGTGTTTACGTTTGACTTTCCTTGCAACCCAACCGCTTTCGGCCATGATCTGCGCGATGGTGTTGTCGGACACCTGCCAGCCATCCTCACGCAGCTCGTCGCCGATACGGGGACTGTCGTAGGTTTTGCCCTCGAAGATCATGCCGATCGCCTCGGTCAGCTGCGCACGCCGCTGTTGCCGCGTTGTCGGCGCCCGGTCGTGCCACTTGTCAGCTCTTCACGCTCGGACTCACTCAACCGGTCACCGGCCGCACCATCACGCTGCTGCCGGTCCCGCGCCATCCAGGTCGTCAGCGTGCCCTCGTTGATCCCCAGCTCACGGGCGACCTGCGCGACCGGGCGACCCGTCTCCCGCACGATCCGCACCGCTCCCTCGCGGAAGTCCGCATCGAACTTGCGTCTCTTCTCCGCCATCTGGCCTTTCCTCTATGGTCCGGCCTCCACGATATGAGGGGAATCGCACAGCGACACCCCGCTGACACGTGAAATCGCAGGTCGGAGACCGGGGCGTGGAGGCGGGTGTCAGGGTGGTGAACTAACCCGGAAATGGGGGCGAATTCGCGCCAGGAGTGGGACCGACTGGGTCAAAAACATCACGGCCGCAGGCGGTTTCGAGCTCGAGGCCAGGGGTACCGTCGTGCTGCTCATCGATCCGGTGGTTGTGCACGATGCGTCGGCAGCATGGGCGCCACTCGGCGTTCGGCAGGCGCTGAAGGTGATGTCGGCGACGGACTATCTGCAGGCGCGTCCGGCGTAGCGCGGGTCGAGCGCCACCTTGCGTGCCTGCATTGCCGCATTGCGATTGCGCGCAGCGCTCTCACGTCTGGTCGGCACTCGGCGTTGCCTGTAGCGAGGGCCATTCGGGATGATCGGGTTGTGACGCGTCGGCTTGCGTGTGGTCAGGCCTTGCGTCATCGGTGACTCGGGTTTCACGTTCGGGCCGATGGACCTGACCGGCACCTACGAACGCAGCTGATAGGGACTGACCAGCCTGCGGTACGGCGGTTGTTTCGATCGGGGTTATGCGGCTTCGCGATGTGGACGTTCGAGTGTGTTCCGCGCGCGTTCCAGTACCTGTCGCGGTTCGAATTGGTCGGCCTGCCACGAGTCGGTGCCGATGCCCACCTTGCCGCGCCAGGCCCGCACGATCTTGGCATGCACCGGCCATCGTACGAATCGGCGCATGTCCTGTTCTGATTCCCACACCGTGATGGATCCGCCGCGCCGCGCGGTGGGCCTGCCCCACAGCCACAGGCCCACCGCGCCCTGCATGACCGGCCAGGTGTTCCCCAGCTCGAGCCCGATCTCGTAGATGCTGCGGACTTCCTCCTCGGACCGGGCCAGGAAGTCGGTCACGCTGACGAACACACGCCCGGAAATGTCTTGGCGCGGACCGGGTTTCCACGGCATGAGCACGATGCCGTCCGCGAATGGCTGTTCGGGAATGTCAATAGTACGCATGTGCATATAGTAAGCATACGCGTATTAATAGGGGAAGTGGGTCGTTCGAACTCGGCTGATCCGCGCACGAGGGGGAATCGAGGCAGCTGTCGTATGCGGGACGCCGGTTCGGGCGGTCCGGGGCTGATCATCGCGCTGGCGGGTCCGATTCGGTGACCGGTTCCGATCGTGCCGGGCCTGGCCGGAAAGCGAGCAAAAGCCGTTGCAGTGCAACGGCTTTCGTGTCGAACTGTGTCCGGAAGGGTTCGACCACCAGGTGCGCGGCCTGGCGTCGATTCGTGCCCGTGATCCCGTGGTCATCGGCACCGCCGATGTCACTCCGGTGGCGGCCGCGCACCTGATCGTGGTGTGTGCGGAGATCGTGTCCTCGCCGGATCGGCCGAGAAGCGCCGTGGGCTTTACAGCGTGCAGGCGCTTCCCGGCGTTTTCGTGGTGGCAGGTCAGAGATCCATGAGATCGGCTGCGAGACTGGACAATTCGTTCTTGTAGGTTGTCGCGAGTCCGACCAGCGAGTGGGCTTGGGCCTCCTGCGCTTTGATCATGGTTTCGAGAACCGTCACCCTTCGCCGAAGTTTCGCGATGATCCTCGCCTGATCGCTGATGATCGCCGCATGATCGCTGATTCTCGCCGCTGCCCCCTCACCGGTGGATGCCGGTTTCTCGGTGGCCAGGGCGACTGAACTCGAATAGGTCACCAGATCCTCTGTTCCGACCGCCACCAATCCCACTTCCTCTTCGGACTCGACGCCTGTCTCGTCGTCGGTCGCTATCGCATCTTCGGCTACGTCACTCTCGGTGGGACTGCCCGCGTCCTCAGCTTCTTGCTCGACCTCACTAATGGTTTCGCCCTCGGCTGCCTCTTCACGTTCCGCAACCCCGACCTCTGCCTCGGGCTCGGTCTCGGTCACCGGTTCAGCCTCAGCCATCGGTTCGGTCTCTGGTTCTGGTGTCTCCGTAACGGCGGGCTCTTCCTCGGTCACCGGTTCGGTCTCGGCCACGGGTTCGGCTTCTGGTTCTGGTGTCTCCGCGACCGCGGGCTCTTCCTCGGCTATCGCGTGTGCTTCGGTGGCGAATTCCACTTCGGGGGGCTGGGCCGCGCTCTCTTCTTCAGCTACCTCGATGTCATCGACGTCGGCCACCGTGTTGTCCTCGGTTGGTGCGTCGGTTTCGGCAGCGACCACGTCGGAGGCTTCGGTGTCCTCATCGTCAGCTGCTGCGTAGTCGTCCGTTTCCACGCCCACTGCGGCAGATTCCGCTTCGGGTTCAGCCTCAGCCGCCGGTTCGGCCTCTGATTCTGGTGCCTCCGCAACCGCGACCTCTGCCTCGGATTCGGTCTCCGCCACCGGTTCAGCCTCGGCCACCGGTTCGGCTTCCGGCTCTGGTGTCTCCACAACCGCAGGCTCATCCTCGGCTATCGCGTGTGCTTCGGCGGCGAATTCCACTTCGGGAGACTGGGTCACGCTCTCTTCTTCAGCTACCTCGATGTCACTACCCACCTCGGCCACCGTCTCGTCCTCGGTTGGTGCGTCGGTTTCGGCAGCGACCGCCTCGGCGGAGGCTTCGGTCTCGACATCCTCTTCATCGCCTGCTGCGTATTCCTCGTCGGCTTCCACACCAACTGCGACAGATTCCGCTTCGGCTTCGGCCGCCGCTGGTGGCTCACCCTCGGTTGCTTCCTGTCCCTGTTCAACCGCTTCGAAGATCCCGGCGGCTTGGGCATCGGGTGACTCCGCCACGGCTGCCTCGTCCGCCAGCTCTGTTACGTCGGACGCTTCCGCCTCGGGGGTGGGGGCCGCATGTTCTTCGTCGGCTGCGCCCACAACTGCTTCAGCCTCGGGCGCCTCCTCGCCGTGTGCGGGTGCCTCGCTTTCAGCGACCACCTCCGCCGCAGCGACCTGCTCCTCTTCGGCCTCCGCCTCCTCCGCGACGGTCGGTTCCGCTTCGGCGACTACCGCATCGCCGTCTTCTGCGGCGACGTCCACCTCGGCTGGTGTTTCGGTCGTGACGTCCGCACCGCTTTCAGCCACCTCGCCGGGGGCACTGACCATCTCCTCGTCGGCCACCGTCACTGCGCCTTCGCCGCTGTCGGCGTCCCCCGTGATCTCGACTTCGGCTTCGGCCTCGTTTGACGGTTCGGCTTCCGGCACTTCACCTTCGGCGACTGCTTCGGCCTCAGTCGCAGCAACGGCAGCTGTCTCCGCGACCGACTCCGCACCTTCGGCTGATCCTTCAGCGTCAGGTTGGGCCTCGTCGGCTTCACTCTCGGCAGCGACTTCGTCCTCGGCATCAACCCCCGCCGTTTCCTCAGCCGTATCCGCGACCTCGACTGCCCCCTCGATTTGCGGCACTTCATTTTCGCCTGCTGTTCCGGCTTCGGCCTCGTCGGCAACAGCATCGGCTTCCGCCACCGATGCCGCAGCTTCAGCCTCAGCTTCAGGTTGAGCGTCGGCGGTGGCTTCGTCTTCGGCCGCGGGCGCCTCCGTTTCCTCGACCGAGTCGGCGGCCTCGTCTCCAGTCTCGTCTGTCGAGTCAGGTTGCGGCACTTCATCTTCGGCTGTGGTCTCGTCTTCGGCGGCTGCCTCACCCTCGGCTTCCGCGACCGGCGCCGCAGCTTCAGCCTCAGCGTCAGGTTGAGCGTCGGCGGTGGCTTCCCCTTCGTCGGCGGTCGCCTCCGTTTCCGAGTCGGTAACCTCGTCTTCGGCCTCGTCTGTCGAGTCAAGTTGCGGCACTTCATCTTCAGCTGTGGGCTCGTCTTCGGCGGCTGCCTCACCCTCGGCTGCCGCAGTTTCGGTGACCACCTCACTCTCGGCAACCAGATCGCTCTCGGCGGAGGATTCACTGGCATCGGGTGCCTCAGCTACGGGTTCCGCCTCGGCGTCGGCGACGGTCTCACCCTCCGCCGGTTCACTCTCAGCAAATGCGGATTCGGCCTGCGGCGCTTCGGTACCCTCGGTCGCAGCTGCGGGCTCCCACTCGGCTGCCGAATCGTGCTCAGCCACCGAGACCGTGATCTCCTGGGCTGCTTCGGCTTCAGCATCCGCCGCTTCGCTCTCAGCCGCCGTTTCACCCTCAGCGGGCGCGGTTTCGCCCGCTGAGGCCACTTCGACCTCGGCCGAAGTGGCCGTTTCCGGCTCGGTCACCGCCACCTCGCCGTCGGTAGCTGTCGTCTCCTCCTCGGCGTCGTCGGTGGTGTGCGCCCGGTCGTCGGTCGTTGTCATAATTGTCTGCCCTTTCGAACACTGCGATAGTTCCCCGGCTCGAGCCTCGGGGGCCTACAGCGTCGCACGGGATCGAGGTTGCTGCCTCCGAATCCGGCGGTGCGGGTACGCAATTCAGCAGAAGTACACAGTCGACACCAATCTGTGACCCGAAATGCCGGTGAAGTCGTGCTGGCTTGTTCCGTGCGGGCGCGCCGTGTCACGCGACCACATGCGCACGACTCACGTAAACCGATGATGCTGAAATGTTGCTGTGTCAGGGAAAAGCCCGAACTGGCCGCACCCGATCATGGTCAACCCTCGAGCCGCACGGTCGCGCTCGTGACCGAATGGTCCGAGCGACGGCGCTGCTGCTCGCTGACCGCACCGACGGTGCGGATTGCCGATGTCGACCGCTCTCTCCATGAATGCGGTCCGCTGGCCGACACGAAGTCCTGACTTCGCACGCAGCGGAACCTACGCTGCCCGTTTAGTGGTTCGGACTCCGGAAATATATTGGGGGAACTCATGTTCACAGGACGCACACTGTGGCCGTCTGATCAGCCGATCGCCGCACCCGCGTTGACGGTATACAACAACAAGTTGGTATTGGTGTGGGCGACGCAGAGCGGCACGATGTATGTGGCGTCGGGGATGGAAG
This sequence comes from Nocardia pseudovaccinii, assembly GCF_050942345.1. Taxonomy (NCBI): domain Bacteria; kingdom Bacillati; phylum Actinomycetota; class Actinomycetes; order Mycobacteriales; family Nocardiaceae; genus Nocardia; species Nocardia pseudovaccinii. The sequence continues at coordinate 5,387,988 of NZ_CP192074.1, read as the reverse complement.
CCGACGGGGTGGTCAATGCGAAACCATTGCCGTCGGACTTCAGTCTGCAGCGCCCAGCGTTGGCTTCGCATGCCCAGACCGGGCTGCTCTACCTCGGCTATACGCGCACCGACGGTCGGATGTGGCTCGCGTGGTCGAACAATGGCGTCGACTACCAGGATCGACGCGAGTGGCTGGAGCCACCGATCGGCGGGCCTGCAATGCAGTCCGACAACGTCTCACTGTGGTTGAGCTACACCGCACAGCACAACCTGGTACTCAGCGCGGTCAAATCGCAGAATCCACCGTTCAGTTATTACGGGATGACCCCGGAACCCGCCGAGCAAAGCGTGGATACTCCGGGCCTGGTGATCCATCCCGCCAAAGGGGTGCTCCTGGCATGGACGGGTATGGACAGTGCGAACAATCTGAACGCGCGCTACATCGGCGTCAACGTCCCGCCCGGTCGGGCCACCTTCAGCGATCGGCTCATCGGCGGCCCGAACCTTTTCACCCTCGGCGGCCGCTACGTGGCGGGCTACACCGGCAAGAACACCAATATCTACCTGCTCTTCGATATCGACAACCTGAACGAGGGGCAAGCGCAGCGGTGGAAATTCGCCGATACCAGCCCGTGGCCACCCGCGGTCGCGACCGTGAACGGGATCACCTACGTCGCCTGGTTCGGCACCGACGGCCAGAACAAGCTCAACTTCGCCGACCTGGGCTCCATGCCGACTATCTACCGAGGCGGCAGCGGATAGCCGTCCGTCCTTTCGGCGCCTCAGCCGTTGCCGTAGATGCGATCCGGGACGACGAGAACGACTGCGCGGCGCTCGGCAGCCATGACCCGGTCATATTCGTCCCAGTCGTCGTGGGTGCCACCCGCCGCAGTGAAAACCTCCCGCAGCAACTGTCGCAGCCGTTCGGCGTCGATGTCCGGCACCGGGTCGTCGGGACCCGCGATCCACACCGGTCCCTCGACGGTCGCCCAGGCCCACCCGACACGGACGACAACCGTCGTCCGCGCCCGAACACGGAGATTGTCCAGTTTGCGCGTACCACCGCGGATCACCATGCCCACCACGGGCTCGCCGGTCTGCGGGTGCGCCAGCACACCGGCGTTGACGAGCGAGGACTGGACAGTGCCATCGGCACGCGAGGTCGAGACGACACAGAGGCCATGATCGCCGGCGATCAGCCGGGCGAAGTCCGCGATATCGGTCACGGCCGAAGTCTACGGAGCGCGGGCGACAACGCGGGCCTGCCGATGCCAACTGTGCAACCTCGAACACGCGGCCGGGCACAGCCGATCGAGTAGGACGAGGTCGCCGCGTCGCGCCGTGATCATTGCCGGACGTGGCGAAGTCGGAATTGCGCGAGGACACTGAAGGCGTAGTGCCGAAGTCGACTCCAGGAGCAATGTGATGGCACCCGACAGGCCTTTTGGGTTCGATCCGGAAGAATTCGAACGTGCGTTGCGGGAGGCGGGGGTCGAATTCCGTGACCTGCTCGGAAAGGCCGGCGAATACATCGATCGCACCAGCGGGAGTACCCTGGCGTCGCTGCTGGGACAGTTCGTCCAGCCGACGCGGCCACCCAAACCGGAGGGGGAGACCTCCGGCGAGACCGGCAGTGGAGTGTGGGTCATCTACAGCATCGATGATGTCGGCGAGGCCAGGGTCGAGCAGGTTTTTCCGAGCGAGCTCGAGGCCTTGCGTGCGCATCGCGACAATACCGACGAACGCCGTCGCGTGCGGTTCCTGCCCTACGGTGTCCCCACAACCGCCCTGGGTACCCAGGTACGGAACTCGGATTGACGGCAGCGCAGTAGGCGAGCAGGCCCACGTACTTCGCCGGCGGATGTAGCTCTAGTCAGGACCATAGATCGGCAGGCTCGCACGGACGTTGCCCCCCAGTGGGGAACTCAGGCCTCGGCGCATGGCTGGATGAGGACCTCGAGAGCGGCTTGCCGGAGGAGGCCGCTCACGTTCATGGAACTCTGCGAACCGGTCTGGCAGGACTCGATCGCTGGCCGGACGCGGTCAACCCCCGCAGGCGGTCGGTGTGCGGGCGCCGCTGAGAGGGTCGCGCATCCTCCACGACGTGTTGCGTTTCGAACTCTCCCAGAAATTTTCGTGCCGTCCGGCGAGTTCTCCGAACGGCACGAAACCCGGTGTGGAAGGAAGCCCCGCACGCACAGCGCGGAGGGGCTATCTCGTTGGCAGGCAAAAGGAATCGTCAGAGTCCATCCAGCCGTGGCTACTTGACACGGCGAATGAATGGCTTGATTACGGCAAATTCACTGCAATAGCGCGTACACGGCGATGTGTAGCGTAGCGGCACAAAAGAAATCCCGGCCCCGAGAGGCGACACGGACGAAGCGGTGATCTACCGAGACCGAATCAGGAGGCGGGCTTGGGCTGGGTCAGGTCCCTGGCGCCGGTGATCGCATTGATGATGTTGAGGATGGCAGTGGTGCCGTGGTCGACGGCGGAGCTGCCGGAGTCGAATAGGGCGGAACCAGAGGACGAGCCGGCCGAACCCGAGGATGAGCCGCCGTCGGCCGAACCCGAGCCGGAGCCGGTGCCAGCGGAGCCGGTGGCGGCAGAGGGGGCGGAGGGAGCGGCGGAGGCCATCGCGACCGGGCCGAAGAACAGGGCGGCGGCGGAGACGGTGGTGGCGGCGACCAGGGCCTTGCGAGAGAACATCTACGGAGCTTCCTTTCACAGATGGATAACGACGCCATCACGGCGCGCACCACAAATGTTATGAAGAAGAAATCTTCAAATCCACCTCTCTCATTGTGTGAATAATCACCGTTAATAATCGGCTAACGGTAAATAATACCGATGTAACACATTTGATCTTCATTCCGAATGAGAATTCCATGATCAAATTCGGTTGATTTCTCCGAGGGTGCCGCGTAATGGCGTGCGGCGGACCCGATCTCGCAGCGGACCTTCGATCCCGGCACAGCGCGACCTCGAGCCGACGACGCGCTCGGGGCCCGCTGGCATCACGGTGATCCGGCGTTGCTCGGCGAGGTGTCGCGCCGCGCGACGGCGGGAAACATTCCGAAACCGCTGTCGCTTCTCGCCTGCTGTGCTATGGACTGGCGGTGTCGCTGCACTGTTCTGGCGTATCGGCACGGTCAGCGCTGGTTCTGCCGCGCGCTGCCGGACAGGGTGCGTTGGAATGCTTGCAGGTCATCCTCGAGTTTTCGGTGCAGCCAATAGTTGCCGATGAAGCCGAAGACGCCTGCGATGGCGAGCCAGCGGATCGAATCGGTGACCAGAGCGACCTCGTCCGGTTTCAGGAACATCAGACCGTGGATGACGCCGATCAGTGGAATAGATGCGGCGACTGCGAGGTAGCGGGTGCTGCGGCGGCTGAGGGCGCGGAGGTTGTCGTGGTCCTCGGGTGTGGTGCCGTATGGGAGAAGACGGGGGTAGATGGCGCGGACGACGAACAGGGTGACGAGAAAGAACGGGTAGGCGACGGCGATCGCGCCGGAGACGAGTAGTGAAGCGGACAAGTGCACCACCTGGCCGAGGGACAGGTCGGTGTCGCTGAGCAGTGCCATCGTGGTCACGATCGCGCTGACGCTCCACCCGGCGAATGCGACCCAGGCGACTCGGTCACCGACCGACAGGGTGTCCCTTCGTGCCAGTGCCAGAATCTCAGGGGTGAACGTCCGGCCCTTTCTCAGTCCGCGCCACACCACCAGAAAGACCCTGCGGCACAGGTAGTTCGTCACGATGAGGACCAGCAGGGGGATGATCAGCTCGAGCACCGGGTTGATGGCCCGCAAGGACTGTCGCTGGTCGTCCGGAATCCACGCCTCGATCAAGGCTCTGTTGTGCACGTTGCCGTACAGCACACCGAGGAAGCCTCCGGTCGCGCTGGCCAGGGTGACGATCGCCCCCAGCGACCAGGGACCGACTTTCGAACGTAGACTGCTTCCTTGCGGATCCACGAGATCGCGGGCGCGACGGTCCAGGCAAAGCTCGAGCTGCTGTGCCAGCTCGGCGCCGCTCGACCAGCGGTTGTCCCGCTGTGGCGCAAGGCATTTCAACAACACTCGGCGCAGGGTCGGCGGGCAGTCCGGCGGCAGCTCGGACAGATACCGTGGTTCGATGTCATGCTGCCGCAGCTCCAGCATGCGTGCCAGCGAGGTCTCGGATTCACCTGCCAGTGGTTCGTCGTCGAAGGGCCTGCGGCCGGTAAGTAGTTCCCACAGCATGACGCCGAGCGCGTAGATATCGCTGCGCAGATCCAGATCTCCGGCGGTGGTCGGCAGCTCCGGATGGCAGGCGGCGAGTTGTTCGGGGGACATGTAGGCCAGCGACCCACCGAAGTATGCCATCGGATTGGTTCCGGCCACGTGGTTGCTGAAGCTGACATTGAAGTCGGCGAGCTTCGGAATGCCTTCCGCGGTCAGCAGCACATTGGCGGGTTTGATATCGCGATGCAACACACCGCTGCGCGCGGCGTAGTCGAGCGCAGCGGCGAGCCGGCTGCCGAGCCACGCCACCGTCTCCGGCCACGAGTATCCGGCGATATCGCCACGGATACCGGTCTCACTCGGGACGATGCCGCCTCGGTCCTGAATGGCGTGATCGACGGCGTCGAGCAGCAGGGCGCCGCTGCGGAGGTGCGGTGATCGGGCGCGCACCAGATTCAGCACCCCGAGCAGCGTGCCGCCCGGAAGGTACTGCATGTACATCAATTTGAGCTCGCCGTTCTCGATCAGCCGATGATCGAAGACCCGCACGATGTACTCGTGATCGAGCTGCGCCAGCGTCTCCGGCTCGGTGCCGCGGTTGTACGAGATCTTCACCGCGACCAGCCGTTGCATCGACCGTTGCCGCGCCAGGAATACCCGTGCGAAGGCGCCGCTGCCCAGTCCGACGAGCAGGTCGAAATCGTCCACACTCGCACCGGCACTGATCTCGTTGAGCGCTTCCAGAGACCGCGGCGGGGCGATCAGTGTGCTGCGGTAGTTGATATCGGACCCGGTCGGCGCAGTGGTGTCCACTTCGGTCGGCTGCGTGCCGGGATCCTGGTCGCGTCCGGACCGGCGTCGCACATGGAATTCCTCGTAGGCCAGATCGGGTGGCGTCGGCCCGGTGCTCAGTTCGGCGTATTCGGCGCAGTACTGGGCGAGCCGCTTCGGATGGTCGTAGCGCAGCCATCGGTACTCCAGATCGACCTTGATCAGCTCGATCAGACACATCCGCCGCAATCCGGGCGCATCCGGCAGATATTCCGCGAGGTCCGGCGGCGCACCGGTCTTATCCCAGGTGTCGGCGAACCGCCTGACGACCGATGCCAGCAAGGTGCGAGTTCGGTGGACAGCATCCGACTCATTCGTCGTCGGTTCCAACTCCGCTCCGATCCTCCGGTCCTTCCCAGAAGGCATCTCCAAGATGCAGTCTGTCATGGTGGTGAGGCCCCGACCAGGGATTTCCTGCTGGGACAGAGGGCGCGGGGGTCTGGCCAGCCGGGGGACGCCGGGCGGCCTGTCACAGTTCGGTCGCCCGGGGCCGGGTCAGGCCGGGCAGTGTGGGCAGCATTGCCGGGGCCCACTGCCACACGTACTCCTGGCCCAGCCGGTAGAACCGCATCAGCTTCGTGGCCGGGATCTGCCGCTGCACCCCTGACCGGGCCATCGCCAGGGTCGACGGCGGTAGCTCCACCCGCCGCGGATCCTTGGCGAGTTCCATGATGTCGGTCAGCTGCCGAATGCTCGCCTCGGTGCTGGACAGATTCTCCTCGACCGTCTGCGCGTCCGGGTACCGCTCCGGGCACTCGGCCCGCATCCGTGCGACCGCGCGCTGTGCGAGATCGTCGGCGGTTGCGGTCATCTCGACCGCAACCGGTCGCAGCACATCCGCCAGACCCGCTGCCCGGCTGGTTCACGTACAGGTGGCCATTCGACCTCCCCGAGAACGAAGAGGTCGCAGTCAGTGACCCCATGGTCGTCTCGCGGGCCGTCATCTACCAGCAGACCGTCGGCGCCGAACTTGCTCAGGGATTTTCCGGCCTCGACCCCGATGCGATGTATCTGGTTCGCACCTCCAGCATGATGCTGTGGCCCTACGACGATCGCCGCAGGCTGGTCGGCGACTGAGCGCCGAACATGAGGAACTGCTCGATCGCGGTGTCAGCGGGAGTGTCAGGTGTGTGTCAGGTCGGTGTCAGCCAGCCCGGCGACAGTGTTCACATCGAACAAGACGACCGGCACCGACAGGGTTCCAGTCGGCGCCACAACCGATTTCGAGGAGTACACGACATGTCGATCACCATCACCCTGACCGACCAGGACAAGAGCACCCTGCGCACCGCCGCCTACGGCGCCGTGTCGCTGATGGCCGCCTCCGGTGTGCCGCACAAGGGCATCACGCAGGCCTCGATCGCCCTGACCTCGGCGACCGGGCTGGTCGGGCACGTGCTCGCCGCCAAGTCCAAAGACATCCACCTGCAAGGTAAATCCGTCGCCGAACTCGCCGATCAGGTGCTGCCCGCTCTGACCGCGGCCGCGAGCTTGCTCGGCAAGCAGGACCCGCGCGAGGCCGACAATTTCCGCGACACGGTCCTGGTCGCCGTCGAAGCCGCCGCCGGGCCTCGCAAGGGTGAGACCAGCCCCGCCGCGGCCGTGATGGCCCGCAAGATCACCGCGGCCCTCGACGCAGCCTGACGGAGGTGGGGCGCAGTACAGCTGGTAGACGACCGGGCAAGACGATCAGTTGTGGCGTCCCTTTGGCGTAAATAAAAATGCTGAAATCCCTTGCACTGCAAGGGATTTCAGCATTTCAAGCGGGCCGGTTATCGCTGGTTTACGATGCTCTTGGCCCCGACCATGCCCACCATGCTGAGGATGGGGAGCCCGATCACCAAATGTTCGACCGCCGTGGAGATACCCACCCAGAGGTGGCTCGACAGCGCGAGTGGAATGATCACCGCCGCGGCGGTGAGGATTCCCACGATCCAGTTGAAGAACAATTCCGGAGACGGAGTGCCCAGGCGCAGCAGATACCAGAGCACCCCGGCCAGCAGCGTGCAGATGAAGGCCACCGCCGCGAACCAGTACGCGTCCTGGGACATCGGGTTCCACACCCCGAAACTGCCGGTCTCGGTCACCCGGGTGGCGATGATCTCGATAATCCAGGCGCACAGCCAAGCCGCGAGCGCGGTCACGACCGCCGCCGCGAACACACCACCGACGAACATTCCGATGTTGACGTCGGGCCCCTGCTGTGGCCGAGACTGCCGGTCCGGATAATCGGACTGCTGATACGTGCCGTATCCGTGGTCTGGGCTGTATCCGTGATCCTGGCTGTACGCGGGGTCACGGTAGTTCCCCGGCTGATAACCCGCTTCGTAATGTGCGGTGTGCTGGTCGCGCGGATCCCTGGGGTTCAACCGCCGATCACCTCCGTCGAGAGCATCCATGTGCGTCGAGTGTAGGGTGGCCGCGAACAGGCCGCTGCCCGCTTGTCCATTCCGGCGCTCCATATGCGTGATATGACCGAATCGGAACACAAATGGGTGCTTGATGATTCGTCATCAAGGGCTTCGTTCGGTGCGATTCTCGTGGCAGGCAGCGGATCTGCTGCGGCTCAGGGGCCCAGCGTCTGGATCGGAGCCACCTACAACAACGGGCATGTCTACTCGGACCGCAGCAACATCAGGCTCGCCGATGTCCTCGATAAGGTTCAGCGAGCCTGTGGCCCCTCCTGCCCGGAGCCCCGCGCGGTGGGAAATGCGTGCATCGCACTCGGGATCAACCCGAGAGGTGCTTGGGGATCGGACTGGGGCAACACCATCGCCGAGGCCGAAAGCAAGGCAATTCGATTCGCCGAAACGGCCGTCGGAATTCGCGGTCCCTTCCACATGTGGTCGGACTGCGCCTGACGTCGCACAACGCTGAAAGCCCCTGTCCGCGTGGACAAGGGCTTTCAGCTCAGGTGCGTTCGCGCGGGTCGAGCACGACCTGTGTCCCCGGAGTGGTTGCGACCTGCAGGGTGCGCAGTCGCAGCAGTGTCGGGTGTTCCTCGAGCAGTCGCGCGGTATTGGCCAGTGACCGTAGTGCGGCCGCTTCCGCCCGCGCTCGTTCGAGCTCGGCCCGGCCGCGTTCCTTGGCGAGCACGGTTTCCAGTGCGGCTTTGCGGAGTTCGCCGGGCAGCATCAGATCGCGGGCGTTGAGTGCGTCGATGCGCATGCCGAGTCCTGTTATGGCCGTGGTGATTTCGGCGATGTCCCCGACGAGCAGCGTGCGGTCGGTGACGAGTTCGTCGAGGGAATGGCTTGCCACGGCCCGGCGGGCGGCATCCTGCACCGCCGCGTACAGCACACTTTCCGGGTACTGCGCACCGGTGGTGAACGCCTCTGGATCGGTGACCTGCCAGTTCAGTGCGTAGCTGACCCGCAGTGAGAGTCCGTCGCGGGTGAGCAGTTCCTGGCCGCTGACATTCAGCAGCCGGGGCCGCATGTCGACGACGATCAGCGTGCAGCGCTTGGCGTCGTAGCGGTGGCGTCCCGGCTCGAGTACTCGCTCGAGTGTGCCGTCGCGGTACAGCAGCGTTCGCTGCCACTCCATGACCGTCGTGTACATGTTTCACTCCTTCCGTACCGTGTGTCGTTGGCTGCCTGGTTGTTTCGGATGTCACCCGGTTCCGGTCACGGGTTCGCGGCGGGGGCGTCCCGCGGCCGTAGCCGCGGAGCCCGCAGAGCCGTTTGCCGTATCCGACCGGAACCGGGTGACATCGCAGTGGGAATCGAACCCATCCAGGCTTGGAGCCCTTCGCCAGGTGCGAGACCGAGCCCGACACGGGGAACGCGAGTGCGGAGATTCCGCTGCGCCCCTTGACTCGACCTGGAACAACCATAGGGTTCGCGGTACGGGTGCGCGAATGATTTACCGCCGCTTCGGTTTCACGCCGGGTTTGGGGGCGGCGTCGGCCCGGGTCGCGGCGACTCGCTTTGCCTCGGCGGCTGTTTCGGCATCGAGGCGGCGGTAGACGAAATGCTGTTGTGCGAGCGTCCAGGCATTGTTCGTGACGAAGTACAGCAGGATCGCCACCGGCAGCAATGCGCCGCCGAGAATCGCGGCCGCCGGGAAGACCCACAGGCTGAGCGTGCGCATGAAGGGCAACTGCGTCGCCCCGGTCTGCCGATCCATTGACGCGCGCGCGGTGAAATGCGTTGCGACAGCGGCGATGAGCATGAGTGGAAGGGCGACGAGCGCCACGGTCGACGCCAGTTCGCCTGCACCGGCGAATGTTGCCGAGAGCGGTGCGCCGAACAGATCGGCATGCAGGAACGACTGCACATCACTCGGGCCGAAGAGATAATTCGCGGTCGCGGCGTTCTGCTCGGGCGTCATTGCCGCGGTGCGTCCGAACGGCAGGTAATCGAAGGTCCCGGTGCGATCGAACGAACGCAGCACATGGAACAGGCCGATGAACACGAAGACCTGGGCGATCATCGGAATCAGGCTCGCGAAGAGATTGACGCCGTTGTCCTTGTACAGCTGCTGGATTTCGGTATTCCTGCGGACCGGATCGTCTTTGTATTTCTGCTGCATGGCTTTGACGCGTGGTTGCAGCCGCTGCATGGCCGCCTGGGTGCGCGCTTGTTTCAGGAATGGCAGGAATAGCGCGGCGCGGAGGGTGAGCACGAGAAATATCACCGCGAGTACCCACGCGAGTCCGCTTACGGGACCCAGGACGGCGGCGAAGGCGGTGTGCCACACCCAGAGAATGGCGGACACCGGGTAATAGATGAAGTCGAGCATGAGAGCACCTGACTGTGGGAACGTGCGGATGCGCACGTCGATGGGAAAGGTCAGCCGAATCGCCTGGAGACCAGGCGGCGAGTGATCGCTAAGCGGTGACCGAACCAGGTGCTCGTGGGCGCGGACGTCCGGCGGTGTCCGGATTGCTCTGACGCAGGAAGGAACCCCGTCGGCGACGCTGAGCCGAGGGCGGCGGACCCGAGTGGGCCAGCGCCATCGGGATACGTCGAGTGCTCTGCAGGGCGAGCAGCGTCAAGGTCAGCGACGCGGCGATGACACCGAAGACGGCCAGTGCCGCCGGTTCAGCCGACGGCGCCGCGGCCAGGGCGAGCGCGGGTACGACGAGTGCGAAGACCGCAAACGCCATCAGGTGTACCCGCGAGAACATGCCAAGAGCTTACCGACTACATCGCACAGCCGCCGTCCGGTGTGAACGGATAGACGAACTGGTCGACATAGCCGGTCGGGTAGTCGGGTTTGGCCGCCATACCCAGATCGTCGGTGCCGAAGCGTCGTGCCGGATCGTAGGAGTAAGTGCGGAAAAGGTGATCCCAGATCAGGGTGAACAGGCCGAAATTGACGTCGCCGATACCAGCGGACTTCAGATGATGGAAGCGATGGCCCTCGCTCGAGGCCAGCAGATATTTGGCGGGCCCGATCCGGTAGTCGGCATTGGAGTGTTGCAGCAGCAGCTGGATGGCGACCGAGAGTGCAAGGGCGGCCGCGACATTCGATGGCAGGCCGATCAGGATGAGCGGTGCGACACCGGCGGCCATCTCCATGGTCTGGTGCAGCGGATGTTTCATCAAACCGTTGAGGCCGTAGAAGCGTTTGACGCTGTGGTGCACCGCGTGGAAGCGCCACAGAAGTCCGATTTTGTGACTGGCCAGATGCACCGTGGTGATGCCGAAATCGGCGACCAGGATGGCGAGCAGAACCTGGCACAGGAAAGGCCACGAGGTCGGCCAGCTGTCCGGAGCGGGCACGATGGCCGCTAGCAGCGGAATGGCCGCGACGCTGAGCAGGATGAGAATTTCGTTGACGAAGGCATGGATGCGATCGCGCACGGTGTCATCGAGATCGTGGTTCCAGTCGGCCTGGTAGGGAATCAGCCGCTCCACCAGAAACGACGCGACGATCGCGACGGCCAGTACGAGCAATAACGAGTATTTCGGCGCGCCAACGGAACTCAGCGCAATACCGACGCCGTTGAGGCCGATCAGCATGAAGGGCGCATAGCCGTAGCGCGCGAGAAGCTGTGCGGGCGTGCGGGTAATGGTGGTCATGGGGGCAAGCTTGGTCGGCCACGCCCGGAATGACTTGAACGATTCGGCTGGACCTAGGGGGCGTCGCCGAGATCCCAATCGACGCCTCGGTTGAGGGCCGAGGGCGGTAGTCCGAAGGTGCGGCGGCAGGTACGGGTCAGGTGGGAGCTGTCGGCGAAACCGGCGGCGTGGGCGGCGGCGGTGAGGTCGTCGCCGGAGCGGACGCGGGTGATCGCCACATGTAGTCGGAGCCAGAGAATGTAGGGTCGCAATGGAATTCCGACCTGTTCGGTGAACAGATGGGTGAGTCGGGTCGCGGAAATGCCGACCCGGCGCGCGACATCCGCGCCGCGGATCGGACCGTCGCCGACGATGGAGGGCAGCAGCCGCAGCACCTCGGTCACCGCCTCGTGGCGCTCGTCCTCGATGCTGTGCGAATTGTCGCGTTCGAGATCATCGACGACCTCGGCGACCAGTTCGGCGAGTGTTTCCCGCTCCGGATCGATGGGCAGGGAATGTTCACAATCGGCCCACCCGTAGGTGTGGGCTCTGCGGTCGGCGGCTGCGCCCGCGACGGACTCCGGATCGAGATAGATCGCGGTGCCGCGCTCGGCTCCGGTGGCGATGCGATGCGGTGCGTCGGCGGGCACGATGACATGGGTGCCGCGATGCCGAATGCCGCTCGCGTCCACCACGACCACCGGAGTACATGCTGCGACCACTTGGACGGCGTGATGGGCGTGCAATGCGGTGGGGCCGATGCTGCCGCCGAAGGCGAGCACGCCCGCGCGCAGCAATGCGGTACCCTCCCAACGCAATTCACCGGGCGACCCGGAGACATAGTGCACGGATCGGGGCGAGGTGGATGCCCCGTCGGTAACCAGAGCCTTCATCATCGGATGCTCCCGGGTGACTGCGAATCCCGAATCGGATCCCTCACGGAGACTATCCCGGCCGCACGGCCGCTGTCAGGGTAACGGCGACGCGATCGACGAACCCGGTGATCAAGGGCCGGGCGATCGGGGTGTCCGGGAATCGGGTGCGCAGCGCGAGACCGTCACCGGCGCAGGTGAATCACAGCTGCACACCACCGAGCGGCACACTGCGGCTGAACTGCGCCGCATTACGCGGCCGGGACCGCAGCTCGAACCGCCCGGCAGCATCGATCCGAGAAATAGGTGGTGACCGCGCTGCGGCAGGGCGGTGTTTGTCAGGAACTCAGGGGGCGAAGGCAGCGGATTCGAGGCGGCGGGCCAGTCGTGCCGCGGATAGGGTCATGGCGTCGGCGGGGCGATGCGGGTCGAGGCCGGTGAGTTCGTGTACGCGGGACAGGCGGTAGGTGACCGTATTCCGATGCACGCTGAGCTGACGCGCCGTCGCCAACTGGTTGAAACCGCTGTCGACGAACACCTCGAGGGTCTCCGCCAGCATGGGCTGTGCATCGAGGGGCGCGAGTACCGACGCCAGCCCTGGCCGTGCCGCATCACTGACCGCCACCGTGTATTCGAACTGCAGATCCGTTCTGCGGCAGAGTATTTCGCGACGTGTCAGGCACCGCCCCAGTTCGGCCAGCACCCGCGCTTCGGCAAAGATCGTCGGTATCTCCGCCCTGCTCGCCGCGGCACCGATACCGACCCAGTAGGGCGGCGTTCGATCGGGCTGATGTGCCGGTAGTCGCGCAGTGAGACCGGTGATCGCGGCTGAACCGTCATCGCCGGGTTGCAGCGGGATCAATGCGGTCCACCCGCCCGCGTCCAGCCGCAGGAAGACGCCCGGAATCGCCTCGACCCGATGCCGCAGCGCCGAAGCGTGCCCGCCGCGGGTGCCGCAGAGGCGGAATACCGCGACGAGGAAGTCGTCCGCGACCGGAATGACCGGATCATTGGCCCACTCCACCGGATCGCGCCCGGTGAGCAGGGCGTCGGCGATACCTCGGCGACGCTCCAGCAGTTCCCAGCGCGGATCGTGCGAGCGCTGGGTGGCCGCGCCCGCGACGCGCGTCATGACCAGCGTGATGTACTTCAGCAGCACCAGCGAGGCGTCGAGCAGCAGTTCCTGCTCGACGGGGGTGGCCGCCTCACGCAGCCGGTCCCAGATGAACGCCGAGCCGAGCCGATATCGGTCCAGCACCTCGGTCAGTGGCGTGCCGTCGCGGAGCCGGTCCATGGCCAGCTCGACGAGTTCCCTGGTGTCCTCCTCGGAGGGTTCGGTACCGCGGCGCAGATACTCGAAGAACAGGTCGACATTGAGTTTCGTGCCGCGCGCGAAATCGGTCTCGACCAGTGACTGCGGTATCCGCGGGTACGGCGGCAGGCTCCCGTAGAACCCGTCGACCAGCGACGCGGCTCTTCGGTGCAGATCGTCGACGACCCGGGTCCACGTTGGCGTCATTGAACTTCTCCGTCCCGCACTACGAGTACAAGCTCTCGATCGTGTCGGCGTAGCGGGTGGTGATCGGGGTGAGCTCGAGTTTGCCGGTCGCCGTCAGAACATCGCCTCCTGGCTCCCACACCTCGGGTAGCACGAAGTACTTCTTGATCTGCTCCACCCGGGAGAGTTTGCCATTGGCGGCGGCCACACCTTGCTCGATTGCGGCCAAGACCCCCGGATTCTTCGCCAATTCGGCGACGGTGGTCGCGGTGAGGCGGTTGCGCTGGGCGAAAGCCGCCGCCGGGTCGGGGTCGAGGCAGATCAGCGCGGTGTTGTACGGCCGCTGCTCACCGATCACCACGACGGTGCCCGCGAGCGGGCAATTCTCGGTGATGGTGTTCTCGATATCGGCCGGGGACATATTCTTCCCGGCCGCATTGATGATGAGTTCCTTCTTGCGGTCGACGATCGAGAGGTAGCCGTCGGCGTCGATCGACCCGATATCGCCGGTGTACAGCCAGCCGTCGGCATCGATGGTCTCCGCGGTCCGCTCCGGATCGTTGCGGTAGCCGCGCATGACTATTTTGCCGCGGATCAGCACTTCGCCGTTGTCGCCTAGCTTCACCTCCGCTCCGGGTAGTGGTGTGCCGACGGTGCCGATCTTGACGCGCTCCGGACCGTTGAGCGTCGCGCCCGCAGTGCATTCGGTCATGCCGTACCCCTCGCACAACGTCAGACCGGGCCCGAGGAAGAATTCGTGCACCTCGGGCGGGATGGCCACCGAACCGGTGACCGCGGCGCGCACCCGATCCAGGCCGAGCCGGGCGCGAATCGATGCGAGTCCGCGACGGTGGTGATCTCACCGCCTTCCAACGTGGTGAGATAGTGCGCGAACCAGCGGTTGGCGGCGTGCGCGTCCGGCAGATACGAAATCACTTGATCGTGGCCGCTGCCACCGCCGAATGTCTGGATGACGCGGGCGTTTTCGATGAAGTTGGTGTGGGTGAGTTCGACGCCTTTCGGCGGTCCGGTGGTACCGGAGGTGTAGACAATGGTCAGCAGGTCCTCGGATTTCACACTGCGCCAGGTGGTTTCGAAGTCGAAGCCGTTCGCCTCGGCCGCTTCCACTGTCGACAGCGCGATCGTGCCCGCCGGTGCCTCATCGGCGCAGATCACGTGCTCGACGTGACTGCCTTGGGCCGCAGCCTTTTTCATGGCGTCGAGGATCTGCGGGGCAAACCGGCGCTCGCAGATGACGATCTTGTTGCCCGCATTGCCGAACTGGTCGGCGAGCAGCTCGACGGGGTTGGTGTTGTAGACCGAGAAGGGGGTGCCGCCCGCGTGCAGTACCGCTGTGTCGCAGAGGTGGAATTCGGGTCGGTTGGTCATCATCAACGCCACCGTGTCGCCGGGGCGCAGACCCAGGGCGGCCAGGCCGGTCGCGATGGCGCGTACCCGGTCGGCGTACTCACGCCAGGTGATCGCCACCGCGCCGCCCATGGTGCGCAGTGCGACCACGTCCGGATACTTCGCGGCATTCGCTTGAAAGGCCGCACACAGCGTGTCCGGACGGGCTGGGCCCGCCGGGACTGTCGATGAAACCAAGACCCAACCTTCTGCTCAATGGTGTCGAGATCACACCGCAGCGCAGGAAATCTCGTCGTCACCTATCAGCACAACGCATCGACGAACCGTCGCACTAGCGGCAAACGAGCAGACTGCAAGGCCTCATCTTGTGCATTTGACCAAAGATCGCGGGTCGACATGTCGATAACGCGACGGCTGACGTGCTGGATCACGTCAGCTATGACAAATCGACACGTCATCCTAATAGCGCCGCTGAGCCGCAGCCCGGCGACAGGGAGGTGGCCGGAATTCGGCAGCGTGGCTTCAGCGTTGGGGGACAGGATGTTTCGGCCCACGCTGCCCAGGCGGCCACCGCCGAAATCAAGGATCCGATCCGGGGTCGAAGTCCCGCCAGTGGCCCAACGCGATCATTGAAAAGCGTTGCCTCCGTATCATTCCGCCGGGCGCGGCGGCTGCGCGCACAGGCCGGGTTCGGCTCGACTCGGCAGAATGCCGAAGCTCGCATGTGATCTTTGTGCGGCTGCCCCGGGGGGCGCTGCGGACACGCCGGATCGGTCCGCTATCGTCCGGATTCGGGTCCGTCATTGATGTCCAAGTCGTATCGTGAGACTCGGCGAGCAGGACCGGCCGTGCCCCTATGGACGGGTGCGGTCGTCAGTGACGGTCGCCTCGCCACCCGCGGATAGACCTGCGCCGCGAAAGCGAGGAGCCGTGTTGGACGAGCGAGCAGCCTTGACTGCCACCACCGACGGAATTCTGGAATACATCTGCGCCGCGGAAGTCGAATACGTCGATATTCGATTCTGTGACGTTCCCGGTGTGCAGCAACATTTTTCGATACCGGCCGTCACATTCGGCGCGGATCTGGTCGACAACGGGATCGCTTTCGACGGCTCGTCGGTGCGCGGTTTCCAGTCGATCCACGAATCGGATATGTTGCTGCTCCCGGATCTGCGCACCGCGCAATTGGACCCCTTCCGTGCCGCGAAGACCCTGAATTTGAACTGCTTCGTGCACGATCCGCACACGCACGAGGCCTACAGCCGTGATCCGCGCAATGTCGCGCGCAAGGCGGAGGAGTATCTGAAGAGCACCGGCATCGCCGATACCGCCTACTTCGGGCCGGAGGCGGAGTTCTACATCTTCGACGCCGTGCGCTACGACACCAAGATGAACGGCGCCTTCTACGAGGTGGATTCGTCCTCCGCCGACTGGAACACCGGTGTCGAATACAATCCCGACGGCACGATCAACCGAGGGTACAAGGTGCGCCCGAAGGGCGGCTACTTCCCGGTGGCCCCGTACGACGCCGACGTCGATGTGCGCGATCGGATGTGCACGAATCTGCAGAACGCCGGCTTCGAATTGGAGAAGGGACATCACGAGGTCGGTACGGCGGGCCAGGCCGAGATCAACTACAAATTCAATACGTTGCTGGCTGCCGCCGACGATCTGCAGCTGTACAAGTACATCATCAAGAACACCGCATGGGCCGAGGGCAAGACCGTCACCTTCATGCCCAAGCCACTGTTCGGCGATAACGGTTCCGGAATGCACGTGCACCAATCCCTGTGGGCGAACGGCACACCGCTGTTCTACGACGAAGCCGGATATGCGGGCCTGTCCGATCTGGCCCGGCACTATATCGGCGGACTGTTACTGCACGCGTCATCGTTGCTGGCATTCACCAATCCGACCGTGAACTCGTACAAGCGCCTGGTGCCCGGGTTCGAGGCACCGGTCAATCTGGTCTACAGTCAGCGCAATCGCTCAGCGGCCGTGCGCATTCCGGTCACCGGCGCGAATCCGAAGGCCAAGCGTCTGGAATTCCGCTGCCCCGACTCCTCGGGCAATCCGTACCTGGCCTTCGCCGCCATGATGATGGCCGGTCTGGACGGCATCCGCCGCAAGATCGAACCCCCCGTCCCGATCGACAAGGACCTCTACGAGCTCACCCCGGAGGAGGCCGCCGAGGTCACCCAGACTCCACCCAGCCTCGACAGCGTGATCGACCGACTGGAAGCCGATAACGACTACCTGACCGAAGGCAATGTCTTCACCGGCGACCTGCTCGAAACCTGGATCCGGCTCAAGCGCGATACCGAGATCTCCGAAATCAATGTCCGCCCGCACCCTTACGAATTCGATCTCTATTTCGACGTATAGGTCAGCCGATGTGCAGCTCGCCATTGATGGTGAGGAAGGCGGTGGGGGTGAGGCCGAACATGGCGCGGAAGGTATCGCTGAAATGTGAAGGGGAGGCGAATCCCGCGTCGACGGCGGCGCGGGTGAGGTCGTGGCCTGCGGCATAGGCGCTGCCGACGCGCAGCATCCGCGCCCACTGCACGTAACGGCGGAAACTGGTGCCGGTCTGTTCGGCGAAGGTGCGCAGGAAGTATGAGGTGGACAGCCCTGCGGCACTTGCCTTTTCGGCGGCGCGCTGCTGCTGGGTCGGGTCGGCGCGAATGGCTGTGGCGACGGCGGCGATGCGGGGATCGCGGATAGTGGGGACCGGGATACTGGCCAGCTCGAGCAGACGGTCGATATCCGGTGCCGGGTCGGCGCACAGTTCGATCAGTTCGGCCTCGTTGCGATGGTCGGTGTTGTATCCGCTGACGGTGCGGCGCATACCGCCGAGGCAGCGGGCCATATTCTCCGAGGTCGGGTCGAAGAAGCAGAAGAGCTTGGGCACGTCGGTGTCCAGGATGTGGTGCGTGACGCGGGCCCGGAACAGGAAACTGCGGGCGGTGATATCCGGAGCGTCCGCGACCCGGACCCGGAACGGGGCGTCGAGTCCGACCCCGAGACCGGCGATCGCGGTGGAGTGCGCGCCCAGGGCCATCCCGGGCCCGATGTAGATCGCGTGTCCGAGTCGCAGCCAGAGCCGGGCGGAGGTGACCGCCGTTTCGGGAGCGCACGTTTCTGGAAGTGCTGACCGCGCCATATCCGCGACGATACAGAAAGTCGTAGGACAGGCGGGAGATCAGGATGAAGCTGGATGGGCAGGCGGAAGCGACCTTCGAGCTGCGGGAGGTGACGGTCGACGGCGCGCGGTTGCGTTATGTCGATGTCGGGCACGGGGATCCGCTGGTGCTGTTGCACGGCTGGCCGGAGAGCCACGCCGCATGGCGGCACCAGATCGGGCCGCTCGCTTTATCGCGGCGGGTCATCGCACCGGACTGGCTCGGTTGGGGTGCTTCCGATCGGGATACGAATTCGAGTTGTGACTACGACAGCGAGGTAGAGCGGATCGGGCGCATGTTGGACGCGCTCGGCTTGGAGCGCGTCGATCTGGCGTGTCACGACTACGGCGGGTTCCTTGGACTGGGGTTTCTGCAGCGTCATCCGGAACGGGTGCGCCGCTTCGCGATCCTGAATTCACGCGCCCAGGGCATTTTCACACTGCCGTACTACGTGTTGTTCGGCTTGCTGACGGTCCTGGCACGGACCGCACTGCTGCGGCCGCTCGTCACCGCACGGGCCATCCAATGGGTGCATCGAGTCGGTCTCGCACCGTATGTGCGCAACGGATCCTTCGACAGCGAACAGTTGCGTCGGTACCTTGCCGTCTTGGACACCGGGGCGGGTCGCCGCTGGAACGCCCACTTCTGGTCCGGCTATCGCGTCCGGATTCGCCCGGAACTGGCTGCCGGACTGGGTGCCATCAGCTGCCCGACGACCGTCATCTGGGGCGACCGTGACCCGGCCATCCCGTTCCGCACCGCCCGAGAACTGGCCGAAGCAATTCCCTACGCGACGCTGGTCCGCATCGACGGCGGCAACCACTTCATCATGGAAGAACGGCCCGACGAGGTCACCGAGGCATTGCGCGCCTGGCTGCTGCGCCCGGCCACTCAGACAGCGGTCAGCGGATAGGGCGGGGTGCCGGTGCCGACGATGCGGAGGTTGCCCCAGGGGTCGCGCTCCTGGAGGCGACCAGCGGTCGGCACGCCGCCGGGCAGGGTGAGCAGTACCTCGGCGCGTCCGGGATCGGGTAACTCTTGGCCGTCGCTCGGGGCGAGGCGTCCGTACCAGTGGTAGCGGCCGTCGATCGGATCCGGATGCCCGCCGAGGGTGACCTCGACCGGAACCTCGACGCCCGGGGCGTCGAGCAGCGCCGGACCCGAATACTCGTGTGCCGGTTCACGATCCGCTGGCACGGTCAGGTCGTAGTGGCCGGGGTCGGGTCGGCGCATGGTGCGCCAGTAGGAAACGCCAGCCGGTTTCGACTGCACCCGCCGATTGAATTCGTGCTGGGTCGCGGCACGAACCTCGATCCGACTGTTGGCGGTCATGCGCAGCAGCTCCAGGCATCGGCGGATATAGCGGGCCTGGGCCTCGATCATGATGACGATGGACTGGTTTCCGCCACCGGAATTCGGGCCAATGATGAGGAACAGGTTCGGGAAACCGTGCACGGCGACACCGAGGAACCCTTCCATCCCAGTGCGCCACGCCTTTTGGAGAGTGAGCCCATTCGCGCCGACGATGTGCTGATCGGCGAACCAGTCGGAGATCTCGAGCCCGGCCCCGTACACGATGGCGTCGAATTCCTGCTCGATACCATCGGCGGTGACGATCCCGGACTCGGTGATCGAGGCGATCGGTGAGGTCACCAGCGCGACATTCTCCCGCTGCAGCGCCGTGGTCGACGACTCGTAGTCCCGATAGGTCGCCCAGCGGTAGAGCCGTTGCGCCCCTGGCAAATACCGGAACATCCGATGCGCCACCGGCGATAGCGGCCGAGGCACGATCCACTGTGGTGTTCGATGGAATACCGTCACCTGTTCGGCCTGCTCGGCGATCTGCGGTACGAATCGCACTGCGCTGGCACCGGTTCCGATGACGGCGATCCGCTTGCCGGTTGCTTCGAAATCGTTATCCCACTGCGCCGAGTGGAAACTGCATCCCCGGAACACATCCCGGCCCGGAAAGTCCGGCACGCTCGGTTCGTGCGGCGGTCCCGGCGCCAGCACCACCGCGCGCGGCTGGAAATGCCGTCCGTCCGCGGTCCGCGCGTGCCAGCGGTCCGCGTCGTCATCGAAGTCGAGTGCCACAACGTCGGATCGAAGCCGAATATGCCTGCGAATATCGAACTTGTCCACGGCGCGACGCAGATACTCCGGTATGCCCGGCTCGGCCTTCTCCAGCACGACGAAGTCGTCGAAACCGGACCTGCGCAACTCGATTGCCATGCCGATACCACCGAAACCGGTTCCGACAATGACGATTTCGGGTTCGGTCATGCGTAGAGCCCTCGCCAGCGCCAGATTCGCTTGCCCATCGGACCGATCAAGCCCTGCTTGTCCAGGAACGCACCGAGATTCGCGGCGCCGGTACCGAGCGCCTTCTTGGCATAGGGGTTGTTCGTCGCGATCCGGCGTGCCGCGCGTCCGTCCAGCCCGGCCCGGTCGTACATGTGCCGGTTGGTCATCAGGTAGACGAACAGCGGTGCGGCCACCGCGACACATAAACGGGTGTAGGCCAATTCAGCCTGCGACATCGTCGGCACCCGACGCGCCAGTGCGTCGCGGGCGAATCCGATATGGCGCGCCTCCTCGGTGACGTGGATCCGCATCGCCCGAGAAACCAAGGGCTGCAACTCCGGATCGTCGAGGGTGCGCCGCTGCAGCGCGTCGAAGATCTCCTCGCCGACGAGTGCGCCCACCCAGGTCATCGACCCGCGCAGGAACAGTGGCAGGGCCCCGATGGCGAGCCGGCCTGGTAGCCGCGGCCAGTACGGCCGCGCCTCGATCCGGTCGATGAGCTTGCCGAACATCATCATGTGCCGGCACTCGTCACCCATTTCGGTCAGGGTGTAATGCGAATGCCGGGTGGTCGGATCATCGCGCATCAGTTCCCGCAGCAGCAGACGGTTGAGCAGATTCTCGAACCAAATGCCGACGGACAATACATTGGCCAGCTCTTGGCGCGACAGTTCCCGGCGCTGCTGCGGGGTCATCGATTCCCACAGCGCGGTGCCGTAGAGCGAAACCACCTCCGGCGGCAGGAACAGTTTGTCGGGATCGAGCGGCGCGTCCCAGTCCATGTCGATGGCAGGTTCGTATGACTTCTTCACCGAACCGGTCAGCAGGCGCTGTGCGAAGGATTCCTGTGGGATGACTGCGGCCTCGTTGCCCATGTCGGCTCCAACTCTCGAATACCTGATACAAGCTGTAACACTCAGATTAGTGAGACAGACTGTCACGGTCAATAGCTGTTCCAGGTATCGTGAGCTGGTGAGCAGCACCGCGGGAAAGCGCGATCCCGCCGCGTCGGACGGTCGCAGTACCCGATGGCACGGCCACAAGGCCCGCCGTCGCGCAGACGTCATCGATGCGGCGATCACGGTGATCGAAGAGCGCGGTGTCGAAGTGTCCGTACAGGCGATAGCGGACCGGCTGCAGCTGCCGCGTCCGGTGGTGTACCGGCATTTCGATGGACGCGCCGATCTCGATGAGCAGATTCGTCGAGAGATCCTCAATTCACTGCTGACCGCACTGATGCCGACCCTGCAGCCCGACGGCACCCTGCGCGATGCCGTACGGGGTGCGATCGGTACCTATATCGGCTGGGTCGGGCGTCATCCGAATCTGCACCGATTCCTGGGCGATGCCGCACCGCTGGGGGATTCGTCACAGGCGATGGCCGGTGCGCGCGATCGCATCGGTGGTCGGCTCGCCGACATGTTCGCAATATCGTTGGCGCGCTTCGGAATCGATCCGAATCGCGCCCGCCCGACGGCCTTCGGCATCATCGGCTTCGTCGACGGTTTCGTGAACAACTGGCGCTCCGATGCCGGGACCACACTGTCCTGCGATCAAGTCGAAGGCATCCTGACCGAATCGGTGCTGGCGCTGTTCGAAGGCAATGCGCGCAGCCTCGGAGTTCCGCTGGAACGCGACACTATTGTCAAAGACCTGCTGAGCCGCGCGGAACCCGTACGGTCCCAATAGAATCTGTCACCGCATCAGCCACCCCGCACATCGGCGGGTGAGCAATGGCATGACGACCCACACCATGGCCGCGACGGCGAGCGGCACGATAACCGCCAGCCGCAGTGGCGGTGCCAGTGGTTCGAGCAGGGGTCCTGAGATCGTCACCAGAACGGTGAGCAGCGGATAGATGCCGATGGCCGTCAACAGCCACAGCTTCCATTTGACCGGAGCCGCGGGTTGCGCGGCAGGGCTGCGGCTTTCGACTGTCTGTTGCTGAGTCACCGTGTGGCCGCCTGGATTTCATCGACCAGCCGAACGGCCTCGGGCAGTTCGATGTGATCGCCGGGGAAGTTGCCCAGGTGGCTTCCGGTGGCGGTGAGTACCGCGGTGGCCTCCAGGCCGCGCACCAGCAGTCCGACGTGTTCGACCGGATCGGGCACGTTGACCGGATCGTCGGCGGCTGCCAGCACCCGGAACTCGCGCGCCGCACCACGAATGCGTGCCCAGTCGAACGGTGCGGCGAAGAATTCGGCCAACAGGTCATAGCCGACCTCATGTGCTGCGGTCGACACCAGTAGCACTCCGGCGAATTGCCCGGCCGCGGCGACATCGTGCTGCTCGAGCATGCGCAGCACATTGACCCCGCCGATGCTGTGGCCGACCAGCACGGTATCGCCGACCGGGCCCGCCGCGGCCACCGCTTCGGTGAAGGCTTTGCGCCACGGGGCCAGCCGGGGTGCGTCCGGATCGGGCAGGTTCGGGATCGTCGCGGAATGGCCGAGCGCGGTCAGCTCCGCCGTGAAATGGGGAAACCAGACGCTGTCGGCGCGGGCTCCGAGGCCGTGGTTCACCACGATGGCACTCACTGTCGCTCATCTCCTAAATCGAAACGCTCCGTAGCGTTTCGCAAAACGATAGCAGACGAATACACTGACCGCCATGGCGACGGGAAGTGCCGCGACACCGCGGTCCGGCGGTCGAACCCGCAGTGAATCCGCACGCGATGCGGTACTGCGTGCGACGGCCGAACTGCTGGAGGAGCAGGGCTTCGGCAAGGTGACGATCGAAGGCGTCGCGGCGCGCTCGCGCGTCGCCAAGAGCACGATCTACCGCTGGTGGAAATCGAAGGCGGTACTGATCATGGACGCCCAAGGCATGGTGGTCACCCAGCGCATGCCGGATCCGGATACCGGATCGGTCGAACAGGACCTGACCGTCTTCCTCGAGGCGCTCTACGGTGTCGTGGAATATCCGTTGCGGGTCAAGGCGTTACGCGGATTGATGGCCGAGGCTCAGCTGGACCCGGACTTCGCCGGACCGTTCCGCGATTGGGTGCGGACTCGGCGAGATGTGGTGGCGCGCATAGTGACCCGCGGTGTGGCGCGCGGTGAACTCGCCGCCGACCTGGATATCGAGTACGCGACCGATCTGATCTTCGGACCGTTCTGGTACCGCCTGCTCGTCGAACACGCACCGCTGCGACCGGCGCAGGCGCCGATCGATGTCGCGCGACTGCTCACCGGATTCCGTACCCCCCTCGGCTGATCAGCTCCGGTGGAATTCGATTGCGAGGGCGAGTAATTCGGCCAGGTAATCACCGTCGGTGCGTGACAGGCGCATTGCTTCCTCGGGTGCGAAGGCGCGAACCTCGAGAATGTTCTCCGCATCCTCGGGATTGGTCGGCGCGGATTCGAGCACCACATCCGCCGTGCACCACAGCCACGCCTTGTGCGGGTGCGGCTGCCAAGGATAGTGCGGTGCGGGGCGATCGGTGGTCGTGTGGTGAGCGCCGAACGGTCGCACCGATCCGACCGGGCGGGCACCGGCCTCTTCCATGAGTTCGCGTCGCACGCAGGCGTCGACAGTTTCGTCCGCCTCCCTGGTGCCGCCGGGCACGATCCAGATATCGCGATCGTCGCGACACAGCACGATATCGGCGCCGACGAAGCAGACGACGTGGATATTGGTGACCAGTTCGTCGGGTGGCAATTCGGTGGAGAACCGCACATCCAGGCCACCCCATTCCCAGCGGGTTGGCTTGTGCAGCAATGGATATCGGTCGGCGAGTGTCACGCCGACGACGCTAGTCCACCTACTCGGTCCCGGACTTGCCGATCTGGAAGTGGACGTGATCGATATGGGCCGCGCGACCGGACGTGGCCGGGAGCGGATGGTCGTCCGGATGGTCGGGGTGCAGGATGAAACTCGGATCGCCGATGCCGGAGATCGCAGTCGCGGGATCGGGACTGTCCGAGCAGTCCTGCCATTCACCCGCTGCGAAATCATAGACGCTGCGGAAGAAGTCGGCGACGAACAGATCGCCGTCGGGATCGCCGAGCGGACTCGCATCGGGTTCGTCGAGCCGGTAGCGCACCCGGGATCCGGTGCCGCGCGGCCATGTTCCGCCGGGTGTCACGGCGGTCTCGACGGTGCCCCAATGCGCTGCCACGGTGATTTTGCGCGATACGTCCCCGACCGGCATGGTGACACCGGCGAAATCCACGGCGCGGCCCTGGCCGTGGCAGTCGTCGGGATGCGATCCGCGGCCCTCTACCCCGAGGGTGTGCAACTCGGTGACGCCGAAATTCGCCGAGAGGAATCGGCAGAATCGGACCAGTGCCAACGCATTTCGCGAATCCAGGTGTTGCGGTGCCAGCGGGGTGTTGCCGTGGCGGATGACCACCCCGGCGAGACTGCCCGGTAGCGGCCGGCCGGAGTGTGGGTCGAAACCTGCGAATCCGACCAGAGCCGGTGACGCGGGCCCGTCGAAACGGATCAGGTCATCGTTCGCGAGACGTTCGAGTTCGGCGAACGCGTGGTCCTTACTCATTGCTCGGGCCGGTTCCGACACCACGCACCTCCTGTGCATCTGAAATCGATACGTCGACGCAGTTCGGTGACGTCGCGTCAGCATCCAGCACCGACGCGGAAAGAACACGAGTAGTCCGCTACTCGTGTTCTCCTCGGCCGCATCCGGTCGCATACGCACCGGTTTCGGGTCTTGAACTGCGGCGATGTGCGCAAACGTGCGGTGGCTCAGTGTTCGCGGGCCAGCGCGCGGTAGCTGAGATTCCACACCCACTCGACCGGACCGCGCTCGAACCGGCGCAACCACAGGTGCGCGAGAGTCACGATGATCAGCGCGACCAGCAGGTAGATACCCACGGTGAACGGCACCCGAGCGTCAGGGGAGACGCGAGCCGCAAGCCCGAAACCCCACCCGTAGCACAACACGGAAGCGACCAGATTCTGCAGGATGTAGCAGCTCAGGGCCATCCGCCCGACCTTGGTGAGCCGCCTGCCGGCGAATCCGACCCGCGGACGACGCAGGTAGAACTCCGCGACCAGCGCGAGCAGGCCGAAGGCGACGAACGGGGCGGTGCCGTACCTGGTCAGCAAGACCAGATCGCCGCCGAGCACACCGACCGCCAGATCGATCGGCGCGGCGACAGCGAATCCGATGATCATGAGCCGCCTACGTATCCGCGCACCCTCCGGTCGGAACACTCCCGCCCGGAACAACTGCGCACCCGCGAGGAACAGCGCGATCGACATCGGGAAGACGAAGATCGGTTCGAACCGGAACATGCCCGCGTTCTGCAGTCGGAACAGCACCAGATCCCAGAACGACCCGTCCGCATAGGGATTCGGATCCAGCGGCGCCCGCGGCGTCGAATCCTGTTGGTTCGCAAAGGCCAGCGCGATGCCGATGAGTGTCAGCACGGCAATATGGAATCCGGCCGCGATGGTCAGCCAACGACGTTGCGCGCGTTCACTTGTCGCGAGAATGAAGGCGACGACCGATCCGGTCACCGCATAACCCGTCAGCACATCGAATTCCGCGACGAACACGAAGTTCAGCACACCGTCGAGGAACAGCAGCCCGGCCCGCCACGGATAGCTGCCCGGCCACCGTCGGCCGGCCCGCACCGCCGAGCCCTGCTGGATGGCCAGGCCGATGCCGAACATGATGGTCAGCAGCCCGAGGAACTTGCCCTGCGCGAGTTGCTGCAGTACTCGCTGCGACCACATCCAGCCGGTCGCCGGGCTGCCCAATTCGTCGATATATCCAACGATGCCCTCGGGATGGGTGAGGATCCAGATATTGGTGCCGAGCGTGCCGAGGATCGCGATGCCGCGCAATACGTCCAGGGCGACCAACCGCGGGGGATTCTTCGGCTGGGTGACGCTCGGTTCATCCGACTTGCGGTGGCGCCCCGTGATTTCGGCGATCGAATCGGTCATATTCCGAATATCCCGGCCGCCGCGGCCTGCCCGTATCCTCCGGAAGTACCACCATCGGTATGACATCGAGGTCACCCGAGATCGCCGATGCCGCCGGTCGCGACCGGCGGCAGGCACGCGTCGCCTAGGCTCGACGGTATGCAGCGCATCATCGGTATCGAGGTCGAATACGGCATCTCCACACCCACCGAGCCGTCGGCCAACCCGATTCTCACCTCCACCCAAGCGGTTCTCGCGTATGCCGCCGCGGAGGGGGTACCGCGCGCGAAGCGCACGCGCTGGGATTACGAGGTGGAATCGCCGCTGCGCGACGCCCGCGGCTTCGACCTGAGCCGGATGAACGGTCCGGCCCCCGTGATCGACGCCGACGAGGTCGGCGCGGCCAATATGATCCTCACCAACGGCGCCCGGCTCTACGTCGACCACGCCCATCCGGAGTACTCCGCACCCGAGGTCACCGATCCGCTGGATGCGGTCATCTGGGACAAAGCCGGCGAACGGGTCATGGAGGCGGCCGCGCGGCACGCGTCGAGTGTGCCGGGTGCGCCGCGATTGCAGCTGTACAAGAACAATGTCGACGGTAAGGGCGCCTCCTACGGCACCCATGAGAACTACCTGATGAGCCGCGACACCCCGTTCAACCAGATCATCGTCGGGCTCACCCCGTTCTTCGTCTCGCGCCAGGTGATCTGCGGTTCCGGCCGGGTCGGCATCGGCCAGTCCGGTGATCACGCCGGATTCCAGCTGTCCCAGCGCGCCGACTACATCGAGGTCGAGGTCGGTCTGGAGACCACGCTCAAGCGCGGCATCATCAACACCCGCGACGAACCGCACGCCGATGCGGACAAATACCGCCGCCTGCACGTCATCATCGGCGACGCCAACCTCGCCGAAATGTCCACATACCTCAAGGTCGGCACCACCGCGCTGGTACTGGATCTGATCGAGGCAGGCGAGGATCTGTCGGATCTGCAGCTGGCCCGCCCGGTCACCGCCGTCCACCAGATCAGCCACGACCCGACCCTGCGCGCCACCGTCGCGCTCACCGATGGTCGTGAACTCACCGGGCTGGCGCTGCAGCGCATCTACCTGGACCGGGTGGAGAAGTTCGTGGCCCGCAGCGGCAACGACGACGAGCGGGTCAAGGACATCCTGGAGAACTGGGCCAATGTGCTGGATCTGCTGGAACGCGATCCGATGGAATGCGCCGATCTGCTCGACTGGCCCGCCAAGCTGCGCTTGCTCGAGGGGATGCGCAAGCGCGAGGGTCTGAGCTGGGCCGCGCCCAAATTGCACCTGATGGACCTGCAGTACTCCGACGTCCGCCTGGACAAGGGCCTCTACAACCGCCTGGTCGCGCGCGGCTCGATGAAACGCCTGGTCAACGAGCAGCAGGTGCTCGACGCGATGACCAAGCCGCCGACCGACACCCGCGCCTACTTCCGCGGCGAATGTCTGCGTCGATTCGGTGCCGATATCGCAGCGGCCAGCTGGGATTCTGTGATCTTCGACCTGGGCGGCGACTCGCTCGTGCGCATCCCCACCCTGGAACCGCGCCGCGGCACCCGGGCCCACGTCGGCAAGCTGCTCGACGGTGTGCATACCGCCGCCGAGTTGGTCGAACAGCTGACCACTTAGTAAGTCGCGCGAATAAGCCCAGGTAGCAACGATTTCGCGATCCCAACCACGACGGAGCGAGTCTTACGAGCGACCCGTTCGCGGCCCGTCTCGCGTCCGAGTCGTCGAAGCGCACGCGCCGCAGGCGCGAGTCTCGACGGCTCGGACGCGAGACACCAGGGGGCCGCGAACGGGTCGCGGTCACGCGGCCAAAGACACAGAACACGCCGCGCCCGCGCGGCCAATAACTCAGCACGTTGTCAGGGCGGCTGGGTAGTGTTGATGTACGGGCACGGACATTGCTCATGATCAGGGTCGTGCTCAGAATGGAGCCCTGGTCATGATGAGGACAGAGGAGGTCGGCTGCCATGGCACAAGAGCAGACCAAGCGCGCCGGGGGCGGCGACGAGGACGAGGGTCCGGAGGGCGTTGACGCCGCCGGTCAGGAGCGCCGCGAAAAACTGGCGGAGGATACCGACGACCTGCTCGACGAGATCGATGATGTGCTCGAGGAGAACGCGGAAGACTTCGTTCGCGCGTATGTGCAGAAGGGCGGCCAGTGACAGCAGGTGACCCCTTGCGTCTCCACCCGGGGCACGCCCTCTCGTCATTCACCGAGCACCTGCGCATGCACGCACCGGAACTGTTGCCTGGCAACCGATTCGGCGCGATCGACGGTGCCACCGGAATCTCCGGTGGCACCGCCGCGAAGGACCTGGCTCCGCACGGAACCACCATCGTGGCGGTCTCGTTCCGCGGTGGTGTGCTGATCGCCGGTGACCGGCGGGCCACCCAGGGAAACCTGTTGGCCAGCAGGGATATCGAGAAGGTGTACATCACCGACACCTATTCGGCGGCCGGTATCGCGGGCACCGCGGGCATGGCCATCGAGATGGTGCGATTGTTCGCCGTCGAGCTGGAGTACTACGAGAAGATCGAGGGTGTCTCGCTGACCTTCGACGGCAAGGCCAACAAGCTGTCGAAGATGGTGCGCGACAACCTCCCTGCCGCGCTGCAGGGTCTGGCGGTGGTTCCGGTGCTGGTCGGCTACGACCAGCACGCCACCGATCCGGACAAGGCCGGTCGCATCGTGTCCTACGACGTGGTCGGCGGGCGCAGTGAGGAGCGGTTCGGTTACACCGCTGTCGGTTCGGGTTCGATGTTCGCGAAGTCGTCGTTGAAAAAGCTGTACGCCAAGGGAATCGATGAGGATCGCGCATTGCGGATCGCCGTCGAATCGCTCTTCGACGCGGCCGACGACGACACCGCCACCGGCGGACCGGATCTGGTGCGCGGCATCTACCCGACGGCCATCGTCATCGACGACGAGGGCGCCGACGAGGTGACCGAATCGCGGTTGGAGGAGATCACGCGGGCGATCGTCGCCGATCGCGAGGCCGCGGAAGAGGGGAGTGCCTCAGCATGACACTGCCGTATTACGCGTCGGCCGAACAGATCATGCGCGACAAGACCGAGCTCGCGCGCAAGGGCATCGCTCGCGGTCGCAGTGTGATCGTGCTGACCTACGACAAGGGTGTGCTGTTCGTCGCGGAGAATCCCTCCGCGACACTGCACAAAGTGAGCGAGCTGTACGACCGCGTCGGGTTCGCGGCTGTCGGCAAGTACAACGAATTCGAGGCACTGCGCCGAGGCGGCATCCTGCAGGCCGACCTGAAGGGCTACCAGTACGACCGGCGCGATGTCACCGGTCGTGGCCTGGCCAATGCCTACGCGCAGACCCTCGGCACGATCTTCACCGATCAGCTCAAGCCCTATGAGGTGGAGATCTGCGTGGCCGAGGTCGGCTACCCGGAACAGTCACCGGAATCGGTGCTGTACCGGATCACCTTCGACGGCTCGATCGTGGACGAGCGCGAATATGTGGTGATGGGCGGTACGACCGAGCCAATCATGACCGCGTTGAAGACCTCCTACCAGCCCGGACTCGATCTGGCCGGTGCGGTCGGCGTGGCTGTGAAGGCTCTGAAGGCCGGGGTGCCCGAGGGTGCCGCCGACAAGGACAAGCGGGTGCTCGGGGTGGGTTCGCTCGAGGTCGCCACCCTCGAACAGGCGCGACCGCGGCGGGCATTCCGCCGGGTCGCGGGCGCGGCCCTGGACCAGTTGCTGAACGGCGGCAAGTCGGCGAACAAGGCCGAGGCGGCGCCCGCCGAGGCGAAGTCCGAGGACGCTCCCGAATCGGAGTAGTCCACCTCCATAGTTCGAGTACGAAGGCCCTCCCGATTTTTCGGGAGGGCCTTCGTTTCGGCCGGTAGTTTTCCGCCGAACATTTCGCTCACGTGCGAAATCGTTGTGAAGACGTATGCACCGGGGTTGTCCGCAGCCCCACGCGAGCACATGACATGGCTGTAATGTCGATAGTGTGCAGCGACGAATCATGGGGATCGAGACCGAATTCGGTGTGACGTGCACCTTCCACGGACACCGTCGGCTCAGCCCCGACGAGGTGGCCCGGTATCTATTCCGCCGGGTAGTTTCCTGGGGCCGTAGCTCTAACGTGTTCCTCCGCAACGGTGCTCGGCTCTACCTCGATGTCGGGTCACATCCGGAGTACGCCACCGCAGAGTGCGACAACTTGGCGCAGCTGGTCACTCACGACCGGGCCGGTGAGCGCGTGCTGGAGGAGTTGCTGATCGACGCCGAACAGCGCCTCGCGGAGGAAGGCATCGGCGGCGACATCTACTTGTTCAAGAACAACACCGACTCCGCGGGCAACTCCTACGGCTGCCACGAGAACTTCCTCGTCGTGCGGGCCGGCGAGTTCTCCCGGATCTCGGATGTGCTGCTGCCGTTCCTGGTCACACGTCAGCTGATCTGCGGTGCGGGCAAGGTGCTGCAGACGCCGAAGGCGGCCACGTTCTGCCTGTCCCAGCGGGCCGAGCACATCTGGGAGGGCGTCTCCTCGGCGACCACCCGCTCGCGCCCGATCATCAACACCCGCGACGAGCCGCACGCCGACGCGGAGAAGTACCGGCGTCTGCATGTGATCGTCGGTGACTCGAATATGTCCGAGACCACCACCATGCTGAAGGTCGGCACGGCGGCGCTGGTGCTGGAGATGATCGAGGCGGGCGTCTCGTTCCGCGATTTCGCCCTGGACAACCCGATTCGCGCCATCCGCGAGGTCAGCCACGACCTGACCGGTCGTCGTCCGGTCCGGCTCGCCGGCGGACGCCAGGCGAGTGCGCTCGACATCCAGCGCGAGTACTACGCCCGCGCCGTCGAGCACCTGCGCAACCGCGACCGCGACCCCAATATCGACCAGGTCGTCGATCTGTGGGGCCGCACCTTGGACGCGGTCGAGGCGCAGGACTTCGCCAAGGTCGACACCGAGGTCGACTGGGTGATCAAGCGCAAGCTCTTCCAGCGCTATCAGGACCGCTACGGCATGGAGCTTTCCGATCCCAAGATCGCCCAGCTCGATCTGGCCTACCACGACATCAAGCGCGGCCGCGGCGTCTTCGACCTGCTGCAGCGCAAGGGTCTGGCCAAGCGCGTCACCGAGGACGAGGCCGTCGACGCCGCCGTGGACACCCCGCCGCAGACCACGCGCGCCAAACTGCGCGGCGATTTCATCACCGCCGCCCAGGAAGCGGGCCGTGACTTCACCGTCGACTGGGTGCACCTCAAGCTCAACGATCAGGCCCAGCGCACGGTCTTGTGCAAGGACCCGTTCCGCTCTGTCGACGAACGAGTGGATCGACTGATCGCCTCGATGTAAGCGCTACTCCTCGGCGAGGTAGCGCTCGACGGTCTCGACCTTCGAGGTCATGGCGTCGGTGACGCCCGGGCGGATATCGGCTTTGAGGACGAGGCTGCAGCGGGGCGCCGCGGCGAGGATGGCGTCGGTCGCGGCTTTGACCACGGCCATGACCTCGTCCCATTCGCCTTCGATCGTGGTGAACATGGCGTCGGTGCGATTGGGCAGACCGCTGGCTCGCACGATGCGGACGGCTTCGGCGACGGCTCGGCCGACGTCGACGCCCTCGCCGAGCGGTGTGACTGAGAACGCGATGATCATGGCTCCATAATGGCCGCGCGCGAACCGGATCGGGGTGAATCGCGCGCCGACGCGCGGTCGCGGCGGGCGGCCGATTACCCTATGTCGAGTGGCGATATCCAAGGTCGAGCGGCTGATGAATCTGGTCATCGCGCTGCTGTCGACCCGGCAATTCCTGACCGCGGAGCGGATTCGGGACAGCGTCGCGGGGTACGAGGATTCGGCCAGCGACGAGGCGTTCAGCCGAATGTTCGAACGCGATAAGAACGAGCTGCGTGACCTGGGGATTCCCTTGGAGGTCGGGCAGGTGAGCCGATTTTCGACGGTGGAGGGCTATCGGATCAACCGTGACGCCTACGAACTACCCGATATCGATCTGACCAGTGAGGAAGCGGCGGCGGTCGCGGTCGCGGTGCAGATGTGGGAGTCGCCGGAGCTGGCGGCCGCGGCCGAGGGCGCGCTGTTGAAGTTGCGTGCGGCCGGGATCCACGTCGAGACCGATGCCGCGGTGGCCTCTGTGCCCGCGGTCCCGGCGCGCACCCGTGGCTCGGATGCGGTACTCGGCAAACTGCTGGCCGCGATCGATGCCGGTCAGGCGGTGCGGTTCGAACATCGGGGTGCGATCAACGAGCCGTATGTCATGCGTGATGTGGAGCCGTGGGGTGTGGTCACCCACAACGGCCGCTGGTATCTGGTCGGGCACGATCGGAACCGGGAGGCGGTCCGCAGCTTTCGGCTATCGCGCATCGGCGACGATGTGACCGCCTACGGCCCGCCCAATGCGGTCGGCAAGCCCGAGGGCGTGGATCTGCGTGAGATCGTCGGCACGGTCACCGGCAGCGCCCCGGTGACCGGCACCGCGACGGTGTGGGTGGCAGACGGCCACGGCCGTGAGATCCGTCGACTCGGGCCCGTGCTGGAAGAGCGCACCATCGGCGAACGCCACGGCGTGGTCGTCGAATTGCCCATCCGATCCCGAGATTGGTTGGCGCGCTTGATCACCGGACTCGGTCCAGATGCCGTAGTGCTCGCACCGGAGGAACTGCGCGCGGACGTGGTTGCGCGATTGCGTTCGGTCTTCGACCACACGGAGGTCACCGCATGAGCGAGCGCAGCGAGCGAACAATAGATACAGTCGAGCACTCGCTCGTGCCGGAGCCGAGCGTCAGCGAGGCGCAGGCATGAGCGAGCGAAAGCCAGGTGCAGCCGAGCGGACGACAGGCACAGCCGAGCGCAGTCGACTTTCGGTTCGGCTCTCACGGTTGCTCAACATGATTCCGTACTTCATCGCCAACCCGGGGATCAGTGCCGCCGAGGCCGCCGCCGATCTCGGCGTGACAACCAAACAGCTGATGAGCGATCTCAACCAGCTGTGGATGTGCGGCCTACCCGGCTACGGGCCAGGCGACCTGATCGACCTGTCGTTCTCCGAGGAGAGCATCGAGGTCACCTTCTCGGCGGGCATCGACCGGCCGCTGCGGCTGACCTCCACCGAGGCGACCGCATTGCTGGTGGCGCTGCGCTCGATCGTGGATATGCCGGGCATGGTCGATCCGACCGCGGCGCATGCGGCGATCGCGAAACTGGAATCGGCCATCGTCGGCGGCAAGACCGTCGACGAGGCCCGCGAACACCTGCCGACCGAGGCGCCTGCGGTCTCGACGGTGCGTTCCGCGCTGGCCGGCCAGCGCGCGCTGCGACTGGTCTACTACTCGGCGAGTCGCGATGTCGTATCCGAGCGCGTCGTCGATCCCATTCGGATTGTCCTGGTGGACAACAACAGTTACCTGCAAGCCTGGTGCCGCGAGGCCGAAGGAGTGCGACTGTTCCGCTTCGATCGGATCGAGGCGGCCACCGAACTCGACGAGCCCGCCCGGCCGCCGAGCCATGCGACCGCGGAGGCCGCCGCACTCGACCTGTTCCAGGACGATCCCGCGGTTCCGTTGGCACGCTTGCGCATTCGCGGCGATTACGGTTGGGTGCTCGATCAATACCCGATGCACCGGATGGCGGTGCACCCGGACGGCAGCATCGAGACGACCATGCGCTTCGCCACCATGGACTGGATGGCGCGGCTGCTGCTGGGCTTCGGTTCCGGCGTCACGGTGCTCGGCCCGCCCGAATTGATCACCGCGGTGCGCGAACGCTCGAACGCCGCGCTGGCCGCGTACGAAGCGGCCGGCTTCCTGGAGACCAGATGAATCGCACGGAGGCTGGAACGGCGTGAGTGAGGTGGTAGCACCCGCTCGGGTGCTGGTCCTGGGCGCCGGAAGTATCGGCTCCTTTGTCGGCGGAAAGCTGGCGGCGGCCGGCGCCGATGTCACATTCGTCGGCCGCCAGCGGGTGCTGGACGAGATCAGCGCGTCCGGGCTGCGGCTCACCGACCTCGACGGCGGTGACGTCGCGGTGGCGGGGGATGCGGTGCGGTTATCGACCGCGCCGGAGGATGTCGGGTCCGCCGATCTGGTGCTGGTCACGGTGAAGTCGGCCGCGACCGCGGCGGCGGTGCGCGATCTCGACGGCAAGATCCGCCCCGGCACCCCGGTGCTGAGCCTGCAGAACGGGATCGGCAACGACGCGGTGATCCGCGAGATCCTGCCCACCTGCGTGGTGCTGGCAGGCATGGTGATGTTCAACGTCGTGCACCAGCCCGACGGCCGGTTCCATCGCGGTACCGAGGGCGGGCTGGCGGTGCAGGACGATCCGGCGCTCGCACAGTTCACCGACGTATTCGCGCGGGCCGGTCTGGCACTGCGGCGGTATCCGGACCTGCTGCCGGTGCAATGGGCGAAACTGCTGCTGAACCTCAACAACCCGATCAATGCGCTGTCCGGCAGGCCGCTGCGCGAGGAACTGTCCGACCGCGACTTCCGGCGCTGCCTGGCCCTCACCCAGCGTGAGGCGCTCGCCGCGATGCACAGGGCGCGAATTCGCCCCGCCCGGCTGACGCCGCTGCCGCCGGAGTGGATGGCTCGGCTGCTGACTGTTCCGGACGGGATCTTCCGCCGGGTCGCCGCGACCGTACTGGCCATCGATCCGGAGGCGCGCTCGTCCATGGCCGATGACCTCGAACTCGGTCGCAAGACCGAAATCTCCTGGTTGTGCGGGGAGATCGTGAGCCTCGGCGCGATGGTGGGCCTGCCGACACCGGTCAACCAGCGTCTCATCGAACTGATCGTGGCCGCCGAACACGGCGACCGCCGCGACTGGACCGGACCGGAACTGCTGGAGCAACTGCGAACGGCCGCAGGGCGATCTTGAACCCCGCGGGCCGCGGACTTCGTGTCGTACAAGTGCGGTTGAACGCACAGCGAACGCGCACCGACGCGGGCGTTCTCGCATGTCATAGTCCGGTAGCATCGGAGCTACCACATTCTTTGGAGGTTTAATTATGGGCAGTCTGAGCATCTGGCACTGGCTGATCATCGCCGCGGTCTTCGTGATGTTCTTCGGCGCGAAGCGTATGCCCGATGCCGCCCGCAGCCTGGGCCGCTCGCTGCGCATCTTCAAGAGCGAAGTCAGCCAGATGCAGAACGAGAGCAGCAGCGCACAGGCAAGTGCGGCACCGGTGCAGCAACCGGCCGCCGAACTGCCGCAGGCCTCGGCGGTCCAGCCGACGGTCGCGCAGCCGCAGGCCGAGCCCCAGGCCCAGCCGAAGTCGCTCTGAGCCCAGCCTTGCCGCCGGGGTGAGTAGCGAACTCGCTCCGGGCCTAGTGCTGTTGCCCGCCGACCGCTGCGGGCACCGTCGACCCCAGGGGCCAACACACCACCATGCGAATCCCGTTCGATCCCCGGCGCAGTAAGCGCAGGACGAATCCCGACGGCACCATGTCGTTGGTCGAGCATCTGCAGGAGCTGCGCCGTCGGCTGCTGATCTCGATTGCCGCGGTCGTCATCACCACGCTGTTCGGCTTCTTCTGGTACGCGCACACGATCTTCGGCATCGAAAGCCTCGGTTCGCTGCTGACCGGACCCTACTGTTCCCTGCCCGCCTCGTCACGAGCCGTGCTCACCACGGACGGCGCCTGTCGTCTGCTGGCGACCGCTCCCTTCGAACAGTTCATGCTGCGGTTGAAGGTCGGTATGACGGCGGGCGTGGTACTGGCTGCCCCGGTGTGGCTGTATCAGATCTGGGCCTTCATCACGCCCGGTCTGTATGCGAAGGAACGCAAGTACGCAGTCGGCTTCGTCACCTCCGGTAGCGCACTGTTCGTGACGGGCGCCGTACTCGCGTATTGGGTTGTCGCGCACGCGTTGAGCTTCCTGCTGAATATCGGCAACAACGCGCAGATCACCGCGCTGAGCGGTACGCAATACTTCAGCTTCATCATCCAGCTGCTCGTCATCTTCGGTGTCAGCTTCGAAATCCCGCTGCTGGTAGTCGGATTGAATCTGGTCGGGGTGCTGCACTACGACAAGCTCGCCAAATGGCGGCGCGGAATCGTCTTCGGGCTCTTCGTCTTCGCCGCGATCGTCACCCCGCAGGATCCGTTCTCCATGCTGGCCTTGGCGCTGGCCCTGACGGTGCTGTTCGAGGTCGCCATCCAGTTCTCCCGGATCAACGACAAGCGGCGCGCACGTCGGGAGGCCGAGGAATTGGCGGCGCTGGCGGATGAGGAAGCCTCCACGATCTCCGGTCCCGAGCCGATCAACCCCGCTGATTCGATCATGGATCCGGCGGAGAAATCGGCGCGAGCTATGCCTACCCACCCCGCCGGCTCCGCCGGCGACCATCCCCCGATGTCGGACTACTCCGATACCCTCTGACCGTGACGTATCACCAGTCGCAGGCGGGCGAGCTGGCAAAGTTCTCCGCCGAGCTGACTTTCGGGTTGGATCCCTTCCAGCGCAATGCGTGTAAAGCCCTCGAGGGTGGGCACAGCGTGCTGGTCTGTGCCCCGACCGGCGCGGGTAAGACCGTCGTCGGCGAATTCGCGGTGCACCTCGCGTTGGCAGCGGGCGGAAAGTGTTTCTACACCACACCGATCAAGGCGCTGTCGAACCAGAAGTTCGCCGACCTGACCGAGCGGCACGGGCGCGACCAGGTCGGACTGCTCACCGGTGACCAGTCGATCAACCCGGACGCGCCGGTGGTCGTGATGACCACCGAGGTGCTGCGCAATATGCTCTACGCCTCCTCGGACGCGCTGCGCGGGCTGTCGTACGTGGTGATGGACGAGGTGCACTACCTCGCCGACCGCTTCCGCGGCGCGGTCTGGGAGGAGGTCATCCTGCACCTGCCGCCGGATGTGCGGCTGGTCAGCCTGTCCGCGACGGTCAGCAATGCCGAGGAATTCGGCGCGTGGATGGAAACCGTGCGCGGCGATACCGCGGTGGTCGTGGACGAGACCCGTCCGGTGCCGCTGTGGCAGCACGTCATGGTCGGGCGGCGGATGTTCGATCTGTTCGATACCGACTCCAGCGAGCAGAAGGTGCTCGTCGACGAGGATCTGGTGCGCTATATCCGCCACCGTGAGGCGGCGGACCGGATGAACGGCTGGGGTGGACCGCGCGGTCGCGGTGGCAACCGCAACTTCCGGCCGTTGCCGCGGCCGGAGGTGCTGGCCAAGCTCGATGAGGAAGGGCTGCTGCCCGCGATCACCTTCATCTTCAGTCGAGCCGGATGCGATGGGGCGCTTGCCCAATGCCTGCGTTCGCGACTGGATCTCAGGGGGACGGCAGTCGGCGGAGTC
Organism: Nocardia pseudovaccinii; assembly: GCF_050942345.1. Taxonomy (NCBI): domain Bacteria; kingdom Bacillati; phylum Actinomycetota; class Actinomycetes; order Mycobacteriales; family Nocardiaceae; genus Nocardia; species Nocardia pseudovaccinii. The sequence goes on along the minus strand of NZ_CP192074.1, from coordinate 5,350,474 downwards.
GACGGGGTGGGTAAACACAGCCGTGACGCCGAGACGGAAGAGATCGACGCGATCATCGAGAAGCACACCGGGGATCTGCCCAAGGGCGATCTGGAGGTGCTCGGCTACTGGGAGTGGCGCGAGGCGCTGCATCGCGGCCTGGCCGCGCATCACGCGGGCATGCTGCCCGCCTTCCGGCATACCGTCGAGGAATTGTTCGTGCGCGGTCTGGTGCGGGCCGTATTCGCCACGGAGACACTGGCTTTGGGCATCAATATGCCCGCGCGGACGGTGGTGCTCGAGCGGCTGGTCAAGTACAACGGCGAGTCACACGCCGAGCTGACGCCGGGGGAGTACACGCAGCTCACGGGTCGGGCCGGGCGGCGCGGGATCGACGTCGAGGGCCATGCGGTGGTGCTGTGGCAGCCCGAGGTCGACACCAGTGCGGTCGCCGGGCTCGCCTCCACCCGGACCTATCCGCTGCGTAGTTCGTTCCGGCCGGGCTACAACATGTCGATCAATCTGATCGATCGGATGGGCGCGGACGAGTCGCGGGCACTGCTCGAGCGGTCTTTCGCACAGTTCCAGGCCGACCGGTCGGTGGTAGGGCTGGTGCGCGGGATCGAGCGCAATGAGGGGCAGTTACGCAAATTGCGCGATCAGCTCGGCGGCGAGGACGGCGGCTTCCTGGAATACATTTCCCTGCGCGAGCGGATCAAGCAGCGTGAACGTCAGATCGCACAGCAGGGTCGGGCCGATCGGCGCGGGGCCGCGGTCGACGCGCTGGTATCCCTGCGGCGCGGCGATGTGGTGGCCATTCCGTCCGGGCGGCGGGCGGGCCTCGCGGTGATTCTGGAGCCGGATGCCACACCGGGGGATCCGCGTCCGCTGGTACTGACCGAGGACAAGTGGGCGGGTCGGGTATCGGTCGCCGATTTCCCGGTGCCCGCGAAGACACTGGGGCATATGCGGCTGCCGCGCAAGATCGATCACCGCACGGCACGGACTCGGCGCGATCTGGCGTCGGCGTTGCGCAGCACCGGGATCTCGGCGCCGGGCCGGCCGCGGCGCGGTGACCGTTCGCAGGCGGGCGAGGACCGCGAGCTGTCGACATTGCGGCGCAGTCTGCGTTCGCATCCGGCGCATACGCGGCCCGATCGCGAGCAGATGAGCCGGGTCGGCGAGCGCTACAACCGGCTGCTGCGCGAGACCGAGACGATGCGCCAGAAGGTTGCCGCGACCACCAATTCGCTGGCGCGCACCTTCGACCGGATCCTCGGCCTGCTCGAGGAACGCGGGTTCGTGGACGCGGGCGAGGTGACCGCCGACGGACGGCGGCTGGCCAGGATCTACGCCGAAAGCGATCTGCTGGTCGCCGAATGTCTGCGGCAGGGACTGTGGCGCGGGCTCGGTCCGGCCGAATTGGCGGCGGTGGTCTCTATTCTGGTGTACGAATCCCGCCAGGAGGGCGGCTATCTCGGAGCCAGCGGGCCGACCGAACCGATTCGCCGTGCCATCGGCGCGACCGTCGGGGTGTGGAGCGAGTTGCGCTCCGATGAGGCACGGCACAAGCTGCCGCCCACCCGTGAACCGGATCTCGGTTTCGTGACAGGTGTTTACAAATGGGCGCGCGGCGATGGGTTGGCCGAGTCGTTGCTGGCCAGCGGTGATCAGAACGCGCCGCTGTCCGCGGGCGATTTCGTGCGGTGGTGCCGACAGGTGATCGATCTGCTCGATCAGATCCATGGAACCGCTGACGATGTGGAGATCGCCGGGACCGCGGCCAAGGCCGTCCGCGCGATCCGACGGGGTGTCGTAGCCGTGGACGCCGCGTAGCCGATTCGATTGTGATTTGATTTCTTTCGCGTACCGACCGTGGCGGAGGAGTCGGACAGGATCGCACCTCATACCGGATTGGTCCTGTTGTGCGACGAGTCTCACGCGGGGGGCTACCGTGTGTATAACGATGCGAGTGGAGGCAACCAGATGAGCGGCCCGTACGGACCGAACGACGCCCCTGGTCCCGGGGAGGGACGCAACGATCCCACCCAGCAGTGGGGCGGACAGCAGGCACCCGGTGCAGCCGGGCCTACTCAGCAGTGGGGTGGTACCCCGCAGGCGCAGCCGACTCAGCAGTGGGGCGATCCGAACGCGCAACAGCCGCAGTGGGGTCAGCCGAATCCGCAGAGCCAGCCCAGCCAGCCGCAGTGGGGCCAGCCCCAGCCCAGCCAGCCGAGTCAGCCGCAGTGGGGGCAGCAGCCGACCCAGCAGGACTGGTCCGCGCAGCAGGGGCAGCAACAGCCCTGGCAGCAGGGCCAGCAGCAGCCGTGGCAGCCGCAGACCCCGCAGCCGAGCAGCGGCGGTAAGAGCAAGGGCCTGTTCATCGGCCTTGGTGTGCTCGCGCTCGCCGTCATCGGCGCCATCGTGGTGCTGGTGCTCGTCCTGACCAGCAAGGACGAGCTCGACCAGGCCGCCGTTCAGGACGGCGTCAAGAAGGTGCTCTCGGATTCTTACGGAATCCAGGACGTCGCCGATGTCTCCTGCCCCTCCGGCCAGCAGGTCAAGGTCGACGCGACCTTCACCTGTGACCTGAAGGTCAGCGGCGAGCAGAAGAAGGTCTCCGTCAAGATCACCAAGGACGACGGAACCTACGAGGTCGGCCGTCCGAACTGACGGTTCTTCGGTCGGCAGGTCGGCGAGCGGGCGTCGGTGGGGCGACCCCGCTGCGCGGGCCTGGTAGGCGAGCACGGGTACGTTGGCGCGACCAGGTACTCCTCAGGTAGGTCCAACTGCTGAGTCGGGCGGCGCACCGCCGAGCTGTTCGCCTGGTGGCGCAGAGGTAGCGACGGCCTCGCACAAGCCGTGCAACCTATGCGAGGTCGTTACCGGGTATGCGAGGCCTCGCGCTTGTGCGTGACGATCGGTGCGGTCACCCCGAGTGCGCCGCGGTCAGTGCCGCGATCAGGCGGGTGATGGGGCTTTCCGCGTTGTAGGCGGTGGCCAGTTCGCGGAGGCGGTCCGGGTCGGTGGGGGTCGTGGGCAGGGTGTCGGGGCAGGACAGCTCCACATCGGCGTCGCAGACCACGCGGGTGACCGGGGCGGCGGCTTTCAGGTAGGTCTCGGCGGCGCGGAGTTTGGCGCGGATGCCCTGGGCCATATCGGCTGCGGGATCGTCCACGGCCGCGGTGAGCGCGTCGAGGGAGCCGAAGCGGGAGATGAGCATCGCGGCGGATTTCTCGCCGATACCTGCGACGCCGGGCAAGCCGTCGGAGGAGTCGCCGCGCAGGGTCGCCATATCCGCATAGGCCGGGCCCGCATTCTCCAGTGGCACACCGTATTTCGCGGACACCTCGGCGGGGCCGAACAATTCGGCCTTGGCCAGACCGCGACCAGCGTAGAGCACGCGCACCGGCGGTGCCGGATCGTCGCGGACGAGTTGGAGCAGGTCACGGTCGCCACTGACGACCACCACCGGATCGGTGCGCTCGCGGGTGGCCAGGGTGCCGAGCACGTCGTCGGCCTCGAGTCCGATCGCGCCGCCGGTGGCGATGCCTGCCGCGGCGAGCACGTCGAGGATCATCTCGACCTGCGGGGTCAAGGTGTCCGGCACCTCCTCGGCGCCGGGTGCCGCATCGACGGTGGTGTCGAGACGGTGGGTCTTGTAGGTCGGCACCAGCGCCACCCGGAATGCGGGGCGCCATTCCAGGTCCAGGCAGACGACCAACCGGCTCGGCTTGTGCTTGGTGATGAGCGAGGCGACCATATCGGTGAAGCCGCGCAGGGCGTTCACCGATCGGCCGTCGGGTGCGGTGATCTTCTCCGGAATCGCGTGGAACGCGCGGAACCACAGGCTCGCGCCATCGAGCAACAGCAGGGGCCCACCGGAAGTCGCAGTGTTCACGCCGCTGAGGCTACCTGTCCGCAACGACAACCTCGGGTGATCGGTATTCATATTCGGGTTGATGTCGGGGGCGGGTAACGTCGCACGGTATGAGCTCGCACACGGAGTCCCGATTCGCGGCGGATGTCTACGGTGATCGACTCGAGCGGGCGGTGCAGTTGATGCGCGCCGCTCATCTGGACGCGCTATTGATCACGCCGGGGCCGGATCTGCGCTATCTCATCGGCTCGGCGGCGGAGTCCTTCGAGCGACTGACTTGTCTGGTGATCACGGCCGACGGCGCCACCCCCTCGGTGGTGATTCCGAAGCTCGAACTGGCTTCGCTGGAGGGTTCGGCTGCGGGTGAACTCGGTTTGCAGGTGCTGGATTGGGTCGACGGCGTCGATCCGTATCAGCTCGTGAAGTCGTCGCTGCACGTCGGCTCCCGGGTCGCGGTCACCGATGTCATGCCCGCACTGCATCTACTGCCGCTGGCCGAATCCGTCAGTGGACTGCCCACTTCGGCCACGCCGGTGCTGCGGGAACTGCGAATGATCAAGGACCAGGCCGAAATCGAGGCTCTGCGGCGTGCCGGTGCGGCCATCGACCGGGTGCATGCGCGGATGGGTGAATTCCTGCGCGTCGGGCGCACCGAGGCCGAGGTCGGCGCTGACATCACGGCGGCGATCGTCGAGGAGGGGCACACCGAGGCGGCGTTCGTCATCGTCGGCAGCGGCCCGCATGGCGCCGACCCGCACCACGGCGTCTCCGATCGTCGCATCGAAGCCGGAGATGTGGTGGTGATCGATATCGGCGGCCCGGTCGACCCCGGCTACTACTCGGACTCGACTCGCACCTACGTCCTCGGTGCGCCCGAGTCCACTGTGGCCACACAATTCGAGGAACTGGAGCGCGCCCAAGCTGCCGCGGTCGCCGCTGTCCGCCCCGGCGTCACCGCCGAATCCGTCGACGCCGCGGCCCGAAACCTGTTGACCGAAGCCGGTTTCGGCCCCGCCTTCGTCCACCGCACCGGCCACGGCATCGGCCTGTCGGTCCATGAGGAGCCCTACATCGTCGAAGGCAACAGCCTGGTCCTGGAACCCGGCATGGCCTTCAGCATCGAACCCGGGATCTACTTCCGCGGCGATTGGGGCGCACGCATCGAGGACATCGTCGTGGTCACCGAAGACGGCTGCGAGTCGATGAACCAGCGGCCGCATGGGTTGACCGTGCTCTGAGCCGGGCTGTGTCTCCGTGACTGCTGGGTGCGCCATTGCTACCGGCGGTGAATTCGACTGTGCTGTGAGCGGCATGGCGAACGCGCAAGTACAGTGATGGCGTCCCCGGCTCGATGATTCTGCGCACGCTGAGAGGCGGCGCGGGAAGCCGCGGCGCGGCGAAATGCCCTGGGATGCAATGACTTCGGGTTCGAGGTCAGGTCGGCGGTGGTTCAGGCCGGTGCGGGGGCGAGGGTGCTGCTGGAGAGTACGCGCTGGACTTGGATGGCGATGACCACGCGGGTCGGGTTCTCGCGGGGGACTCGGTAGCGGCCCGCGTATCGGTCGACAGCTTCGGCGACGTTGTCCGGATCGTCGAGCACCGTGGCCGGGCCTTCCAGGGTGATCCAGCGGATTCCGTCCACCTGGCTCACTGCCGCGTAGCCGGAGCGCCGGACATTGCGCACCTTCACCGAGCCGTCGTTGGTGATCACTCGCGCGATCCCGGCTTCCGGATCCCAGGTGAAACCCACCGCGACCACGTGCGGCGTACCGTCAGCGCGCAGGGTGGTCAGGGTCGCGAGGTGTCGCTCGGCGACGAATTCGAGTGCGGCAGTGGACAGCTGTGCGGTGCTGGTCGGCATCCCCTGACCGTAGCGGTATGCGGGCCGCTCGGCACCGGCACATACCGAGTACGCACTTCCGGTACGGACTGGTCAGTTCGGTGTTTCGTGCGTGCTCGGATATTCTGAGCGCCGAGATCGACAATCGAGGGGTTCAGGGATGCGGAGCACGGATGTCCAGTTGGCCGCTCGATGGTGGCAGTGGGCCATGTCGATTCCGATCGCCAAGAATCCGGTCTGCGACGAGACCGGAGCCTGCGCGGCCGAAGCTCAGCCCGACGATGTCTGGTTCCTCGCCGGAACGTTCGGTGGCAAGGTCAGCCGAAGCTGCACCGTGCCCTACGGTCGCCCGATCTTCTTTCCCGCCTTCAATATCTTCCAGAAGGTCGAAAGGTCGTTTTTCCAATTCGGTAGTAGGCCGCCGGTGGTACCGACGGCGAGCGGCCACGCCGAGCTGAACGGCGTCGCATTACCGCTGCTGGAAGTGACCAACCGCAGGGCATTCCCCATCAACCCGGCAGCGGGCGGCCCGTTCCAGGTGACCGGCCGTTTCAAGGCGACGGCATGGGGGCTCTGGTGCAGGCTGGACGACCTGGTCCGCGGCGACTACATCCTCACCTTCGGCGGTGAATACGAGCCGGGCGGCTTCTGGGTCGAGGCCTCCTATCAGCTCGAGATCGTCTGACCTGGCGGATCGGCACAGCGGGGTGGGGTGAAAGACTGGCGGCATGGGATCGCGTGGAATTGCCGAGGGGCCGGTGCTGGTACTCGGGGGTCGCAGTGAGATCGGGCTCGAGGTGGCGCGACGGCTGGCGCCGGGGCGTGTGGTGATACTCGCGGCGCGACGCAGCGCGGAGTTGCCCCAGGAGAGTGCGGCTATTGCGGCAGCCGGGGCGACGGCAGTGCATACCGTCGAATTCGATGCGGACGATACGGCGAGTCATCCCGCGCTGCTGGAGAAGATCGCGGCCGAGCACGGGGGGATCGGGGTCGCGGTGGTCGCATTCGGAGTGCTCGGGGATCAGGCGCGGGCCGAACGGGATCCGGCACATGCGATCGCGGTCGTGCACACCGATTACGTCGCGCAGATCAGCGTGCTCACCATCCTCGCGAATCTGCTTCGGGCGCAGGGCAGCGGACATCTCGTCGTCTTCAGCTCGTTCGCGGGGGCGCGGGTGCGGCGAGCCAATTACGTCTACGGTTCGGCGAAGGCGGGTCTCGACGGATTCGCCAGCGGGCTCGCGGATGCGTTGCACGGCAGCGGTGTTCACCTGCTGCTGCTGCGTTGCGGGTTCGTCATCGGCCGGATGACCGAGGGCATGGACCCGGCACCGATGTCCAGCACTTCCGACCAGGTGGCGGATGCGGTCGCGCGCGGCCTGCGTCGTCGTGCCGGTCGGGTGTGGGTCCCCGGCATTCTGCGTCCGGTCATCTTCGCGATCCGTCTGCTGCCCCAACCCATCTGGCGCCGGATGCCGCGGTGAACGGCGGTGCGCACTGGAGTGGGCCGCCGATCGCTGTGGTCGGTATCGGCGCCGACGGGTGGAGCGGACTCGGCGAGGCCGCGCGCGAAGCGGTCTCGGCCGCCGAAGTGGTCTTCGGATCGGCGCGGCAACTCGAGCTGATTCCGCGGGACGTCGCGGTGGCGCGGCGGGAGTGGCCTTCGCCGTTGGTCCCGGCACTGCCCGGTTTGTTCGCCGACCACACCGGTCGGCAGATATGTGTGCTGGCCAGTGGGGATCCGATGTTCTACGGCATCGGGGTGACGTTGGCACGGCTGTTCGGCGCGGATCACCTGCGGGTATTTCCGCAGGCATCATCGGCATCGCTGGCGTGTGCACGGCTGGGGTGGGCGTTGGCGGAAACTCCGGTGGTCAGCGCGGTGGGGCGGCCGGTCGAGACGGTGTTGCCCGAGTTGGCGGACGGGCGGCGGGTGCTGGTGCTGAGCGCGGACGCGCACACATCGGAACAACTCGCAGGATTATTGCGGGACAACGGTTTCGGGGAGTCGATGTTGACCGTCCTCGAGCAGTTGGGCGGCCCGCGCGAACGAGTCGTGCGCGATCGCGCGGTGGGGTGGGAGTTCGCGGCGGGCGACCCGCTCAATATCGTCGCGATCGACTGCGCCGCCGACCCGAAGCACCTGCGGGCGACGCGTGTGCCCGGACTGCCGGATGAGCTCTTCGGCGGTGACGGTCAGCTCACCAAATCCGAGGTCAGGGCGCTGACACTGGCCGCGCTTGCACCCGCGCCCGGGGAGTTGCTGTGGGATGTCGGCGGGGGTTCGGGCAGTATCGCGATCGAATGGTGCCGCACGCATCCGAGCTGTCGGGCGGTCAGCTTCGAGCGAGTCGAACACCGGCGGCGGCAGATCGCCGACAACGCCGCCGCCCTTGGTGTTCCATACATCGGTGTTTTTGGAGAGATACGCACCGATGTCGGAAAATCTACCGAATCATCACCTCCGGACGCAATATTTATCGGTGGCGGGCTCACTCAAGATGGCGTCCTCGAGACATGCTGGTCGCATCTGCGCCAGGGTGGCCGCTTGGTCGCGAATGCGGTGACGGCGGAATCCGAAGCACTGCTACTGAATTGGGCCGCCGCGCACGGCGGTGAACTGCGGAAGTTTCAGATTTACCGGGCCGAAGCCCTCGGCAAGTTCACGACCTGGCGGCCGCAATTGCCGGTGGCGCAGTGGGCAGTTGTGAAAGACGGCTAGGTCTGAAACCTCGCTTCACCGGTGAAACGGACTGTAGGGTCGGTGCCCGAGATCTGGACGTTATCGCCGGATCCGCGTCCTATTGGGGAGATTTATGAAGTACAAGAAGTTTGCCGCCACCGCGATTATGGCCGTCGCCGCCACCGGTATCGCGGCGGGTACGTCCGGCGCCGCTCCGGCGGCACCCGCGCCTGCCGTGCAGAACCAGGCCGTGCCCGCCGCGCAAGGCGAGGACCACGGTGTGAACTACGCGGTGCAACTCGTCGACAAGTCGATCGTCGCGGCGGTCACCGGCGGCGCGTTCAGTCTGGACGCCGATCAGAAGTACGTCACGGTGAAGAACGCCGAGGGTGCGGTCGTCACCTCGATTCCGCTGCAGGCCCAGGTCCGGGACCAGCTGATCCCGATCGCGGCCACCATCGACCCGGCGGGCCAGAAGCTGACGCTCACCCCGGATGTCACGCCGACCGCCGCGATCAGCGCCGAGGCCATCTCCTCGCAGGAGTGGTTCTTCAGCGAACTGCAGCGCGCCTCGCTCGGTGCCGTGATCGGCGGCATCATCGGATTCTTCTTCTTCGGCATCGGTCTGCCGGTGGGTGCGTTGATCGGTCTGCTCATCGCGGGTGGTCCGAACCTGATCAATGCTGGCATTGCCTACTTCAGCGGGCAGCCCTGAAAACTCTGATTCTGGGCGGCACCCGGGAAGCCAGGGAAATCGCCCACATCGCTTCCGGCGAGCGAGGATTCGATATCGTCTCCTCGCTCGCCGGTCGTGTTCGCGACCCGCTGCTGCCGGAGGGGGCGGTGCGGATCGGCGGCTTCGGCGGTGTCGAAGGTCTACGGAAGTGGTTGACGGACAACGAAATCGCTGCGGTCGTCGATGCCACACATCCGTTCGCGGGCACGATCAGTGCGAATGCGGCCGGTGCCGCAACGGATCTCGGTTTGCCGCTACTGCATGTGCGGCGGCCGGGATGGTCCGAACAGCCCGGTGATCGGTGGATCCGGGTGCCGGATCTCGACGCGGCCGCGCAGGCGATTTCGGAGCTGGGGGAGCGCATCTTCCTGACCATCGGTCGCCAAGGTGTCGCCGCCTTCGCGGGCATGGCGGAGCAGTGGTTCTTGATTCGTGCTATCGATCCGCCCACCGGCGCGCTGCCGCCGCATCACGAGCTGCTGCTCGCGCGTGGGCCTTTCTCGCCCGCGGATGAGCGGCGTCTGCTGACGCAACATCGGATCGACGCGCTGGTCACCAAGGACAGTGGCGGCGATCAGACCGCCGCCAAACTGGATGCCGCTCGCTCGGCGGGCCTTCCCGTGGTCGTCGTAGACCGCCCGGAACTGCCGCCCGGCGCGGTGGTCGTGGAATCCGTCGACGCGGCGTGGAAGTGGTTGCGGGAGATAGCATCCCGCTGATTCAGCGGCCGAGCAGTTCTGGTAGGCGGTCGAACCAGGCGAGTACGGTGCGCTCGTAGCCGATGCCGAATTCGAGGGTGGCGCGTTGATACGCGGACAGATCGGTGTGGTCGTCGGTGAGGTACCGGTCGAGGCGCTGCCGGTGAATTTCCTTGTTGGCGGCGATGATTCGATCGAGATGATCGGGATCGACGTGCTTGCCGAAGGACAGGGTCAGCAGCAGCGGCACCCGAATGGTCTCCGCGCCGGGGTCGCGAGCGATCCATTCGAGGAATGCTTCGCGACCGGCGCCGGTGATCTGATACGGCGTGCGTTCGCGCGCCCCGATCTCACCCTTTTCCACGAGTCCGGCCGCGTCCATGGCGGCCAGTTCGCGGTAGACCTGGCTTTGGGTAATTGTCCAGAAATCGCCGATCCGGTCCTGGGCCTCGGTGACCAGATCCCAGCCCGACATCGGACCGTCGTGCAGAAATCCGAGCAGCGAGGCCGCCGTGGAATTCAGTGATTTGCGTTGTGTCGAGGTGTTCGCCAATGTACTGCTCCTCTCACTCTCAACGTTCCATAGTGGAATGTTATACGACTCTCGTCCACGGCCACTGTCGGGCTACTGAGGCGTGTCGCTAAGATTCAACTTGTGTCTAAGACGTATTCATCTGCCGAACTCGCCTATCGCGAGGTCAAGGAACGCATCCTGACCGGCGTGTTACCGGGTGGTGAGCTGATCAGCGAGGGCGAGATCGCCACCGACCTCGGCATGTCGAGGACCCCGGTGCGGGAGGCATTCCTGCGACTCGAGGTGGAGGGGTGGATGCGGCTGTACCCCAAGCGTGGCGCGCTGGTGGTGCCGATCCCGCCCGCCGAAGCCGAACACGTCGTACATGCCCGCTATGTCGTGGAGGCCGGAGCGGTGCGCGCGGTGGTCGCGCAGGAGCGGGCCGCGCTGATCGCCGAACTGCATGCCTCGCTGGACCGGCAGCGCGAGTTGGCCGCTGCCGCGGACTTCGAGCGATTCGCGGTGGCGGACACCGACTTTCACCGTACCTATGTGGTCGCTGCGGGCAATCCGCTGCTCACCGGGTTCTACGACTCGCTGCGGGAGCGGCAGCGTCGCATGAACAGCGCTGCCCTGCACCGGGGTTCGACCGATACGGCCCGCATCATCGAGCAGCACACCTGTCTGGCCCATCTGATCGAAGTCGGCGACGCGGCAGGATTCGCCACCGCGCTCGTGGACCATATGTCCGGCGTGCATCAGCTGGAAATGAGAGGCCTGTAATGGCAACGCTGCTCGCCATCGACATCGGGTCGGCAAGACCACGGCAGGGTATGCGGAATTGGTGGGGTGTCGCGGCCGCGATGTTCGCGATCGCCTGGGGCGGAAACGAATTCACGCCGCTTTTGGTGATGTACAAGGGCAACGGACTGCCGGTCACCACGGTGGACCTGCTGCTGTTCGACTATGTGCTCGGCATCGTGCCCGCCTTGCTGATCGGCGGACCGCTCTCGGACCGTTACGGCCGTCGCGCGCTGCTGCGACCGGCGCCGTTGATCGGTGCGGCCGGTTCACTGCTGCTGGCCTTCGGGTCGGCATCGGTGCCGCTGTTGTCGGCCGGACGGGTGTTGTGCGGGGTGGCGCTCGGGCTGGCCATGGCGGTGGGAAGCAGTTGGCTCGGTGAACTTTCGCAGCCGCCGTTCGGACCGGAGTTGCCCGCGGGGACCGGGGCGCGACGCTCGGCGATGAGCCTGACCGGTGGGTTCGCCGTCGGTGCCGGTGTGGCGGGTGTGCTCGCGCAGTGGGCTCCACTGCCGAATACGTTGGCGTATCTGATCAATGTGATGCTGTGCCTGATCGCGGCGGTGTGGGTGGCACGGGCGCCGGAAACGCTCTCGTCGCAGCGGAATTCGGGTCGGCTGATCGATGGTCCGAAGGTTCCGGCCGCGGCGCATCGCAGGTTCCGGTGCGTTGCGCTGCCGGTCGCGCTGTGGTTGTTCACCTCTGCCGCAACGGCTTATGCGGTGCTGCCCACTCTGCTGGCGCCGAAGGTGCACGGTGCACCGATCGCGTTCTCGGCATTGATCACGGTGATCACGCTGGGCTGTGGTTTCGCGATCCAACCGCTGGCGCGAAGGATCGATCGACCGGGGACGGCCCGTGCCGCAGTTGTCGCGCTGGCGTTGGTCGTGTGTGGAATGACCTCGGCCGCATGGGCTTCCAGCGCATTGGCCGTGGGACTCACAGTCGTCACCGCTGCTGTGCTCGGTGCCGGATATGGGATCGGGCTGGTCGCCGGACTGCAGGAGATCGAGCGGATTGCTCGTCCCGACGACCTCGCTGGACTGACCGCGGTGTTCTACTCCGTCAGCTACCTCGGCTTCGGTATCCCCGCGCTGCTGGCATTCCTGCATCAATCTTTCGGCCTCGGATACCCGACAATGTTCGCGGCCGCCGCAGTGGGGGCGGCCGGATGCTTGGCGCTCATCGTTGTGAATTACCGCGCCTGAAAGCCGTCGGGGATGCCGATCGGCATCCCCCACGAGGCTGCGGTCAGGCGCTCTTCGGCCGGTAGTGCAGCTCGGTCACCCCGCACTCGAATCCGGTTGCGGCGACGAGGTCGAGCCGGGTAGTGCCACGGAAGACCGGCAAGCCCGCGCCGATCGCGGTCGGGTTGACGAACAGGTGCAGGTCGTCGATGAGGTCCTCGGCGATCAGATTCGCGACGAGGGTGCCGCCGCCGTAGACGATGATGTCGTCCCCAGGCTGGGCCTTGAGGTTGTTGATGGTCTCGGCGAGGTCGCCGCCCGATACGACGGTGTTCTCCCAGGGCGATTCGGTGAGGCTGTTGGAGATCACGACCTTGGGGGTGTTGTTCATCTTGTCGATGGCCACCTGGGGCTCGTGTTCCGGCTTGGCGGCCCAGTGCGGAATGAAGCCTTCGGCGAGTTTGCGGCCGAGCACGATGGTGTCGAATTCGGCGGTAATGGCGGTGACGCGGGCGGCGAGGTCATCGGACCACTGGAATGTCATCCAGTCCATCTCACCGTTCGGGCCGGACATGTAGCCGTCGATGGTGGTCTGCACCTGGAGTTTGAGCTTGCGCATCGGGTTGCCTTTCCAAAATCAACTCTGGTAGCGGCGCGAAGTGTAAACCTTGGTGCCCTGTTCGGACTCGATTACGGCGGTGGTGGAGGCACCGATGATCAGCAGCGTGCGCATATCGACCTCGGCCGGCTCGAGCTCGGCGAGGGTGACCACACGGACGGATTCGGTGGGTCCGCCGACATCGCGACCGAGCACCACCGGGGTATCGGGCTTGCGATGCTCGAGCAGTACGTCACGCATCGCCGCGACCTGCCAGGTGCGCCGGCTGGAGGCGGGATTGTAGATCGCGATCGCCATATCGGCCGCCGCGACCGCCGAAAGTCGTTGCGTGACAATCTCCCACGGCTTCAGCCGGTCCGAGAGCGAAATCATCGCGTAGTCGTGGCCGAGCGGCGCGCCGACCCGGCTGGCGACCGCATTGGCCGCGGTGAGCCCGGGCAGCACCCGCACCGGCACCCCTTGCCACTGCGGATCGGCGGACTCCTCCAGTACCGCAGCCGCCATCGCGAAGACCCCGGGATCGCCCGAGGACACGACAACCACCTTCGCCCCCTGTTTCGCGAGATCCAATGCCATGGCGGCACGTTCGGATTCCACCCGGTTATCGCTGGCATGCCTGCGCTGCCCGGGACGCGACGGCACCCGATTGATGTAGGTCGTGTAGCCGATCAGATCAGTGGCCTCGGCGAGTGCGCGTTCGACTTCGGGTGTGGTCCAGTCGGGTGAGCCCGGGCCGAGCCCGACCACCACGACTTCACCGAAATTGCTCGAGGTTTCCTCGACTCGCGAGCTGTCGAAAGGAACTGTCTGCGCAGTGCGGGATTCGCTGCCCGCAGCCTCGGGCGCTGACCTGGAGGGCTCGGTAGCACCCTGCGCGCCGATCGTCTGCGACCGCCCCTGCTCCGAATTCGTCAGTGGCAGTGGGGTTGTCGGCTGCGGGCCCGGAACGAGGGTGATGGCGAAGTACGGTACATCCGCATCGTCGACGTCGTCGGCGGCGAGTACGCGCTGGCGGGTGCTGCTCGCGCGTTCGATGTAGTAGGCGTCGGCGAGGCGGCCGGAGTCCGAGAGGGCTTGGCGCACACCGGGATAGGTGCGGCCGAGCTTCATGATGGCGGCGGCGTCGGTATCGCGGAGGCGGCGGGTGAGTTCGTCGGTGGGCATGGTGCCGGGCAGGACGGTCAGTACCTGCTCACCCTCGACGAGCGGGGTGCCGAGGGCGGCCGAGGCCGCGCTCACGGAGGTGATGCCGGGGATGATCTCGGCCTCGAACCGGTCGGCCAACCGGCGGTGCATATGCATGTACGAGCTGTAGAAGAGCGGATCGCCCGCGGCGAGCAGTGCGACGGACCGGCCCGCCGCCAGATGAATTGCCAGGCGTTCGGCGGCCTGTTCGTAGAACTCGTCGATGGCGCCCTGATAGCCGCCGGGGTGGTCGGTCGTCTCGGTGGTCACCGGATAGATCAGGTGTTCCTCGAGTTGGCCCGCGCGCATGTACGGAGCGGCGATGCCACGCGAGATGCTGCGGCCGTGGCGTGCGCTGTGGAAGGCGATGACATCGGCCTCGGCGATCACCCGCGCCGCCTTCACCGTCACCAGCTCCGGATCACCAGGGCCGAGTCCGACACCCCACAACTTGCCGTTGCTCATTCCTGTTCGCTCGCAATCGCATTCAGTGCCGACGCGGTGATGGCGCTGCCACCGCGCCGCCCACGCACCGTCAGATATTCGACCCCGCCGAATTCGATCAGCGCGTCCTTGGATTCGGCAGCGCCCACGAAGCCGACCGGAATGCCCAGAATGGCGGCGGGCCGCGGCGCACCCGCATCGATCATGTCGAGCAGATGGAACAGTGCGGTCGGCGCGTTACCGATGGCGACCACCGCGCCCTCGAGGCGATCGCGCCACAACTCCAGCGCCGCGGCCGACCGTGTATTGCCCATCGCCGCAGCCAGTTCCGGCACCCCTGGATCGGCGAGGGCGCAGATCACGTGATTGTCCGCGGGCAACCGCTTGCGCGTCACGCCGGACGCGACCATCTGCGCATCACAGAGAATAGGAGCCCCCGCCCGCAGCGCGCCCCGCGCCGCCGCCACCACACCGGGCGAAAACGCCACGTCCCCGGCCAGATCCACCTGCCCGCACCCATGGATCATCCGCACCACGACCTGCGCCACATCCTGCGGAAACCCACTCAGATCCGCCTCCGCCCGAATCATCGCGAACGACCGCCGATAAATCTCGGCCCCATCAGTCACATAACCAGCACGAACATCGGACATGCGCACCACCATATGAGCCCCCCTCCCGCACGCCCGCCGCGGGTCGAGAATGCGAGGGTGGCGGCAAACATCGAGAGGGCATCTATCTGAACGCATTCTCAGCGGATCAGGTGCGGGGGCGTTCGAGGATTCGGGACATGACTATGGAGCTGCGGGTGCGGCCTACTCGGGTGTTTTCGCGGATGCGTTCTACGGTGGATTCGATTTCGGCCATGTCTGTTGCCATGACGTGGACCAGGGCGTCGGCTTCGCCTGCGATGGTCCAGACGCCGACTACCTGGGGGATCGGTTCGAGGCTGCGGCGCAGTTCGGCGGGGGTGATGTTGTCGCGGTAGTAGACCTCGACGTAGGCCTCGGTGGTCCAGCCGAGTGCGGCGGGATTGACCAGTGCGGTGAAGCCGGTGATCTGGCGGCTGGCGACCATCTTGTCGACGCGGCGCTTGACCGCGGGTGCGGACAATCCGACCCGCGCGCCGATTTCCTGGAACGAGGCGCGCGCCGATTTCAGCAAATGCGCCAGAATCTGCCGGTCGATGTCGTCCACGCCACACCTACTCTCGATCAGCGCAATGATTCGCTGAATTCAGTCGATCACACGCAATGAATCGTTGTTTCTGGCGCAATACTAGGCGAATTACCTTCGTGTCAGTGGAATGATCCGCGCCTACCTCCGGGAGACACGTTGACCTCTGTAGCCACCCTCCGTATCGAGCCCGCGCGGCAGTCGTCCGCTAGCGACTGCTCGCAGGTCGCTCGAAAGGGCCTGCCACGTCAGTTCGTGATGTGCTGTCCAGATCACTTCGACGTCTGCTACTCGATCAATCCGTGGATGGATCCACAGGAACCCGTCGATCGGGCGCTCGCGCTATCGCAGTGGGAGACGCTGCGCGCGACGTTCGAGCACTACGGCCATCGCATCGACGTGGTGCCGGGGGAGCCGGGTCTGCCCGATATGGTTTTCGCCGCGAACAGTGGCCTGATCGTGGGTGATCGCGCGATGTCGGCGCGGTTCACCCATGCCGAGCGGGCCGCGGAAGGCCCGGCGTATCACCGCTGGTTCGCGCAGTTGGGGCTGGTGGAGTTGGTCGGGGCGCAGGAAACCAATGAGGGCGAAGGCGATTTCCTGCTCGTCGGGGAGCGCATGCTGGCCGCGACCGGATTCCGGAGTTCGATTGCCGCGCACCGTGAGGTCGAGCGGTACTTCGATCTGCCGGTGGTCTCGCTCGAACTGGTCGATCCACGTTTCTATCACCTGGATACGGCGCTGATGGCCCTCGATGACTCGAACGTCGCGTATTTCGCCCCCGCCTTCAGCGCCGCGAGTCAGGCGATACTGGCTGAGCTCTATCCGGACGCGATCCTCGCCACCGATGCCGATGCGGTGGTTCTGGGGCTGAACGGTGTCTCCGACGGGCTGAATGTCTTCATCAGCAGTCGCGCCGACAACCTGGCTTCGGAGTTGCGTGCGCAAGGGTACAACCCGGTGGGCATCGATCTGTCGGAGTTGTTGAAGGCCGGTGGTGGCGTGAAGTGCTGCACCTTGGAGATTCACGAGGATCCGCGGAGTGCGCCGACCGCGGTTGCTTCGTAAGGCCCGGGCACCGCTGTCAGAACGGGAGTTCGGTGCGCAAACCGCTGACGCCCGGTTCGGCCAACGGATGGACTTCGGCAACGAACTTGAACAGCAGGAGTGCGCCGCTGATCTGTAGTAGGGCGAGAGGGATTTCGGCGACGCAGGCGACGGCGATGGAGACCCAGACGTCGCGAGAGTTGGCGGTCGTGATGTCGAACCAGGCGTCCACGAGCAGCAGCAGGCCGGTGCCGAATGCGGGCAACATGAGCAGTTGCTTGCGCTGCCAGCCCAGATAGGCGGTCGTCGCCATCATGATGACCAGCAGTATGTCGAATCCGACCCAGGTCAGCGTCCAATTACGGGCTTGATAATCGGGCGGCAGCGACACCGCGAGATACACGATCCACGGAATCAGCGCGATCGACCCGCCCACCATCAGCGTCAACCGCACCCGCCGATGAATCCGCACCACCTCCGGGCGCGGCAGCACCCGCTCCGGCGGCAACTGCAACCGCCGGATCAACTCCAGCCGCTCCTGCGCCGACATCGCGTCGATCTCGGCATCACCGATCCGCCCGACCGTCATAGGAATACTCCTCCCACGAGTCAACCGCTGACCTCACCGTGCCACGCGCCGTGCTCGAGAACCAGATCAACTGGGCCATGTGCGACGCACATGCCACAGTCATTTCCCGTCGCATTCGGCAGATAGCAAACCACCGCGGCACCGGATCGTCGGTCTGCGGACGGCGGCGCGGTTATGGTGCGTCGGGATTCCCTGCGATGGCTCGCTGGGCAGATGTCAGCCGATGCGGTAACCGTTTTCGGTGGCGACGATGTCGGTGACCTGGCCGCGGGGGCGGCCGCAGCGGCGTTCGCAGCCGGACCAGTGTTGGCGGTCGGCGACCGCGACTTCGTCGGCTGTGCGGAGTTCGATGGTCGGGCCGGGTCCTGTTGCGCGGCCGCTGGTGTTGCTCTCTGCGGCGGGCTGGTCGGTGGGGGGCAGTACGCGACCGGATTCGACGGCGGCTGCGGCGTCTGCGCGGACGTCGGTGAGCGCCTTCGCGCAGCCGGGTCGGCCCGCGCAGGCGCTGACCTGGAGCCAAGGAGAGTTGGCGTCGAAGATCAGGCCCATGGGGGCTAATACACGGACGACCTGTTCGGCGGGCCATTCCTCTAGATCGGTTATTACCAGGCTGCGCCAGGGGGTGATGAAGATGGGGCGTTCGATCGCGGCGATGAATTCGGCGATGCGGGCGGGCATGGAGCCGAGGCGAACGGCCGCGCCGAGGCTGACCAGGCCATTGTCCTGCTCGAGCCAGCCGATCGGAATGTCATGGGCGGCACCGAATTCCAGGCGTTCGGGGCCGGGTGACAGGCCGAGGACATCGATGACTCGCGGCACACCGTCATCGACTTCGCGCAGCCGCCACTGACCCGAGCCGAGATCGAGGAAGGCGTGCGCGGCGGCCAGCATCACCTGGACCGCGTCGGCCGCGGATACTCGGATGCCGGAGTCGCCACCGGCCAGCACGAGCGCGAATTCCGCTGCGCCCGTCGCGTGTACGCCGATATCGCCACCGAGGCCGCTGATATCGCCGCGACCGTCGTCGAGGGTGAACAGCACGCGGCCGGGCAGCTCGGCCAACCGCGGAGCGGTGCGCAAACCTGTGTCGAGGGGCGGAACGAGCGCATGGACATCCGCCCAGCCACCGATCCGACCCGACAGCGGTGACGCGACAATATTGCGCACCCGCTCGTGCGTATCGCTCGGCAACAGCCCGGCACCCGCCAGCCGCTCACTCAGCGCGGCCGCATCAGGCACCTGCCGCAACTGCACATTGCCCCGCGAGGTCAGCTCGATATTCCCATCGCCGAGTTCGGCGGCGGCCTCGGCCAAAACCTGCAACTGCCCCGGCTCCAGCCGCCCACCGGGCAGCCGGATCCGAGCCAACGGGCCATCGGCCGCCTGATGCAGCCGCAGCACGCCGGGGCAGGAATCGGGATTCGTACGCGTCATGACCCGTCCAGCCTACGACCCCGCCGCCGCGCAATAAGCGACGGCTGCAACGCGTGACCGCCGACAGGACCAGTCGCGAAATCCGGCGACGACAGTGACGCTTCACTGCGCGAGCGCCTCGTCGCCAATCCCGCGCAATCGGCGCTACGCCCGCTCGGTCGTGACCGTCGCACTTGGGAGCTGTGTCCAGCGCTGGATCGCGGCTTGATCATGTGAGCGGGCAAATGGCCATGCACTGTCAGACTTCCGAGCCTGGCAACGCACAGCCAAGACGGCGCCGATCTCCGGTACTTCGCACTAACGCTCGGGCGCAGCCGGACAATAGCGACCGACCAGTCGGCGTAGATCCCGGCCCGCCACTAAGGTTGGCGGAATGAGCGAAATCTCCACTGTTGCCGATCGACTCGCGATCATCGATGTTGTCACCAGGATGTTCGTCTACACCGATCAGAAGCGCTGGGATGACCTTCTCGCGGAGGTGTTCACACCGAAGGTCGACTTCGACGGTGGCTTCGGTGGCGAGGTGGCGGTGCGGCCCGCGGCCGATATCGTCGGTGATTGGCGCACGGGCCTCGAAGCCCTCGACGGCGTCCACCACCAGGCGGGCAACTTCCTGGTCGACCTGCAGGGCGACCACGCCGAAATGCACGCCGACGCCATCGCGGTGCACGTGAAGAACGATGCGTCCCACGGCAAGACGCGCACCTTCGTCGGCAGCTACAGCATCGGCGCCGAACGCACCGCCGCGGGCTGGCGCGTCGACAAATTCCACTACCACCTGAAGGTGATCGACGGAAACGCCGACCTGACCTGAGCGCCGGGCACTCACCTGTCGGCAAGCGGTGCAAGGCGGCGGGCTAGCATCTGGTTGCTCGGCGGGCGATGAGGAAACCGGTGGAACTCCGGTGCGGTCGCGCCACTGTCGAAAGCCAGACCCTCTCCGGCGAGCACCGTAACCGATGGGCGCGTCACCCGAGGAAGGCTGCCACCTGTGATTTTGCTGCTGTCGACATCCGACACCGATCTGTTGAGCGCGCGTGCGAGCGGTGCGGAATATCGGTGGGGGAATCCGGCTCGGTTGTTGGTCGACGACCTCCCCGCGCTGCTCGACGGCGTGGATCTGGTGATCGTGCGGATCCTCGGGGGCAAGCGCGCCTGGGAGGACGGGCTCGCGGCCGTGCGCGCGAGCGGGGTGCCGATGGTGGCGCTCGGCGGTGAGATCGCACCCGATGCCGAGCTGATGGAATGCTCGACGGTGCCGGGTGGTGTGGCCGCCGACGCGCACAACTACCTCGCCGCCGGCGGTGCGGAAAATCTCCGTCAGCTGCACAACTTCCTCTCGGATACGGTGCTGCTCACCGGCCACGGCTTCGAGCCACCGGTGCAACTGCCGAGTTGGGGCGAGTTGGAGCGCACGCCGGGCACTGATCCGGGCGCAACTGCCGAGCACCCGCCGACTGTGGCCGTAATCTATTACCGCGCACAGCATCTCGCCGGAAACACCGCCTACATCGATGCTCTCTGCACGGCAATCGAAAACGCGGGCGCGAAGGCCCTGCCGCTGTACTGCGCGTCCCTGCGCACCGCCGAGCCGGAACTCCTCGACACCTTGCGCATCGCGGACGCACTGGTGGTAACCGTGCTCGCGGCGGGCGGCACCAAGCCAGCGAACGCATCGGCCGGTGGCGACGACGAGGCATGGGATGTCGCCGCCCTCGCCGAACTCGATGTGCCCATCCTGCAGGGCCTGTGCCTCACCAGCGGCCGCGCCCAATGGGAGGCCAACGACGACGGACTCTCTCCGCTGGATGTCGCCACCCAGGTGGCCGTCCCGGAATTCGACGGCCGCATCATCACGGTTCCGTTCTCCTTCAAGGAATTCGACGCCGACGGACTGTCCACCTATGTGCCGGATCCCGAGCGTGCGGCCCGGGTCGCCGGTATCGCGGTCCGGCACGCACGGTTGCGCCACATCCCGGCCGAACGGCGACGCATCGCCATCATGATGTCGGCCTACCCGACCAAGCATGCGCGCATCGGCAATGCCGTCGGCCTGGACACCCCCGCCAGCGCGATCCGGCTGCTCACCGAGATGCGCACTGCCGGTTACGATCTCGGCGACGAGAGCGAGGTGCCGGGACTCACCGAACGCGACGGAGACGCGCTGATCCACGCACTGATCGCCGCGGGCGGTCAGGACCCGGACTGGCTCACCGCCGAACAGCTCGAAGGCAACCCGATCCGCATCAGCGCCGACCAGTACACCAGTTGGTTCGACACCCTGCCCGATGACCTGCGCGAGGCCGTGGTCGAGGCGTGGGGACCGCCGCCCGGCGAACTCTACGTCGACCGCTCCGCCGATCCCAAGGGCGAAATCGTCATCGCCGCATTGCGTTTCGGCAATATCGTGTTGATGGTCCAGCCGCCGCGCGGGTTCGGCGAGAACCCGGTCGCCATCTACCACGACCCGGACCTGCCGCCCAGCCACCATTATCTCGCCGCGTATCGATGGATCGCCGCGCCGGACGGTTTCGCCGCCGACGCCATGGTGCACCTCGGCAAGCACGGCAATCTGGAATGGCTGCCCGGCAAGACCCTCGGCATGTCCGCCTCCTGCGGCACCGACGCCGCGCTCGGTGAGCTGCCGCTGATCTATCCGTTCCTGGTCAACGACCCGGGCGAGGGGACCCAGGCCAAGCGCCGCGCCCACGCGACCCTCGTCGACCACCTCATTCCGCCCATGGCCCGCGCCGAAAGCTATGGCGATATCTCGCGTTTGGAACAGCTGCTCGACGAACACGCCAATATCTCCACCCTCGATCCGGCCAAACTGCCCGCGATCCGTCAGCAGATCTGGACGCTCATGCGCGCGGCCGAAATGGACCACGACCTGGGCCTCGCCGAGCGTCCTGAAGAGGATGTCTTCGACGATATGCTGCTGCACGTCGACGGCTGGCTGTGCGAGATCAAAGATGTGCAGATCCGCGACGGTCTGCATGTCCTCGGGCAGGCGCCGACGGGGGAGACCGAACTCGATCTGGTCCTGGCCATGCTGCGCGCGCGCCAGCTGTGGGGCGGCGAGCGGAATGTGCCGGGTCTGCGGGAAGCCTTGGGGCTGAACGAATCCGGTAGCGAGGTGCGCGAACGAGTCGACGCGGTGGAGACCCGAGCCCGTGGGCTGCTCGCCGCACTGCAAGCTGCCGAGTGGTCCGTAGACGCCGTCGACGGAATTGTCGACTCACTGGACGGACCCGCCCCGGCATTTGCCGCGGTGCGAACCGTGCTGCGCTTCGCCGCGACCGAGGTCGTTCCTCGCCTGCGCCAGACCGGCATCGAAATCGACCGAATCCTGCACGCGCTCAACGGCGGTTTCATCCCTGCGGGGCCCAGCGGATCCCCATTGCGCGGCCTGATCAATGTCCTGCCGACCGGTCGAAACTTCTACTCGGTCGACCCGAAGGCGGTTCCGTCCCGACTGGCCTGGGAGACCGGGCAGGCCATGGCGGATTCGCTGCTCGATCGGTACAAGGCCGATCACGGTGAGTATCCGCGCTCGGTCGGGCTGTCGGTGTGGGGCACCTCCGCCATGCGCACCTCCGGCGACGACATCGCGGAAGTCCTTGCGCTGCTGGGCGTCCGCCCGGTCTGGGACGAGGCGAGCCGCCGCGTCACCACCTTGGAGGTGATACCGCTCGCGGAACTGGGACGCCCACGCATCGACGTCACGGTCCGTATCAGCGGCTTCTTCCGCGACGCTTTCCCGCACGTACTCGCGCTGCTCGATGACGCGGTCCGCCTCGTCGTAGACCTCGACGAACCCGCCGAGTCGAATTACGTTCGCGCCCACGCCCAGAACGACCTCGCCGAACACGGCGACAAGCGCCGCGCCACCACCCGCATCTTCGGCTCCAAACCCGGCACCTACGGCGCAGGCCTGCTCCAATTGATCGACTCCAAGAGTTGGCGCACCGACGACGACCTCGCGCAGGTGTACACCGCATGGGGCGGCTTCGCCTACGGTCGCGACCTCGACGGCGCACCCGCCGCCGACGATATGCGCACCGCGTACCGCCGGATCACGGTGGCCGCCAAGAACACCGACACCCGCGAACACGATATCGCCGACTCCGACGACTACTTCCAGTACCACGGCGGCATGGTCGCCACCGTGCGTGCGCTGACCGGCAAGAATCCCGAGGCCTACATCGGCGACAGCACCCGCCCCGACGCCGTGCGCACCCGCACGCTCTCGGAGGAGACCTCACGCGTCTTCCGAGCCCGAGTGGTGAACCCGCGCTGGCTCGAAGCGATGCGCCGCCACGGCTATAAGGGTGCATTCGAAATGGCGGCCACCGTCGACTACCTCTTCGGCTACGACGCCACCACCAATGTCGTGGCCGACTGGATGTACGAAAAGCTCGCGGAGAGTTATGTTTTCGATGACGTGAACCGCAAGTTCATGGAACAGTCCAACCCGTGGGCGCTGCACGGCATTGCCGAGCGGCTGCTGGAGGCGGCGCAACGGGAGTTGTGGGAGCATCCGGAGCAGGCAACACTGGACCGGTTGCGCCAGATCTACCTGGAGACCGAGGGCGAACTGGAATAGCCGGAAAAGCAATACCCCAGTTCCTTGGGTATTTCCAATTATTTGATCTTGCAGCGTAATTCGATTTCCTGATTCCCGCGACGCCGAGTGTGTCGAGGGCGCATGATGATTGATGTCCGATGTCCGTTTCTCGGGAACATCGATCGAATCGGCTGGATGATTGGAAATCATAATGAAGATCAAAAAGTTGGTAGCGACAACGGTTTTGACCATTGCCGCGACAGGCATCACCGCGGCCACTGCCTACGGCTCGCCCGAAGTATCGTCGGAAACCGTTCTCAACGGCGTTGATCACGGTGTCCGATACACCGCTGCGGTGGCAACGGACCGCTCCGATGCCACCATCACGCTGGCTGCGGGCAAGTTCGTCGTTACGCCCGATGCGGGCATCACGGTGCTCGCACCCGACGGCTCCGTGGTTGCCACCGTACCGACCACACTGCAGACGGTGGCGGGCCAGCAGGTGCAGGTCGCGCCCGAAGTCGACGCCACGGCAACGACATTGACGCTGACGCCGGTCAACGCGCCCGCATCGCAATCGGCCCCGTTGCAGTTCATCGGTGATGCGGGCACCACGGTCGCCGGTGTGCTGATCGGATGCGCCGTCGGTGCGCTGATCGGGCTGCTGTTCTTTGTCGTCGGATTCCTGCCCGGATGTGTCATCGGGGGAATCATCGGCGGCATCGCCGGTGCCAATCAGTAATGAGTTGATTCGAGCTGTTCGAATAAGTCTCGAATGGGTAATCCCGGCCGGGTGATCCGTAGAATTCGCCCGACCGGGATTGCCGCTCATCGAAATTCAGGACACATCGCATTTCAATTCTCGCCCGCCGCTTTCCGAAACCGTTCGGCAGTTGCCCGGAGGTGCGCGGCGAGCTCCGGAGCGTCCAGGACTTCGAAATCGACATCGAGCAGTCCGAGATACAGCGTCAACGAATGGGGTGTGTCCGAACCGACCTGGATCACACAGTGGTTCGGGCCATCGGATTCGATAGTCACAGCGGCGGGCAGCCGCGTACGCACAGCGTTAGCCGGAGCCGCGACCCGCACCCTGGCCCGGTAGCGCCACGTTGCCGCACCGACCCCGCGCTGTATCCGTTCGGCCACTTCGGTTTCCGGAACGCTGCGCGGGGTGAAGCGCGCACCGTTCGGTGTCCGCGGCGTCATCCGGTCGACCCGGAACGTGCGCCAGTCCGCGCGCACGACATCCCACGCCACGAGATACCAGCGGCCGTTCCAGTGCGCGAGCCGATGCGGTTCCACCTCACGCCGCAACGGCGATCGTTGCTCGATTGCGTCCGAATGGGTTTCGTAATCGAACCGCAGCCGCTCGCTCGCCCGGATCGCGGCGGCGACGGCGGTCAGCACCCCCGCATCGACATTCGTCCGACCCGGATGCGGCACATGCACGGTGGCGGCGGTCAGCGCACGCACCCGGTGCCGCAGCCGCGATGGCAGCATCTGCTCCAGCTTGGCCAGCGCCCGCACCGAAGTCTCCTCGATCCCGGTCACCGCCCCATTGGCCGCCGTCGCCAACCCCACCGCCACCGCCACGGCCTCCTCGTCATCCAAAAGCAATGGCGGCAGCGAAGATCCGGCCCCCAGCCGATACCCGCCCGCGACCCCCGGCGTCGCATCCACCGGATACCCGAGCCTGCGCAACCGCTCGATATCCGTACGAATAGTCCGCGTCGAAACCCCGAGCCGCTCAGCCAACGCAGGCCCGGTCCAATCCCGATGCATCTGCAGCAACGACAACAACCGCAACAACCGCGCCGACGTCTCCAACATGGGTCGATGATCCCAGCAATCGCGGAACAAAGCCTTCCGCGTTCGTCGAGGTATCGGGTCCGCCGACGGACCCGCATCTCATCGACCCGATTCCAGTGCCCGCCCCAGAACACGCGCCCTCGAACAACGCCAGCCACGTCCCTGCGAGTTTCGGACCCGTGAACTCGGCCGAGACGAGTGTCGACCACGAGGACGACCAATCCGATCGCAACACGGATTGCGGAGACGACGACCATCTCGGATCGGTACCTCCGGTGAGCAGGTCGCCGAGGGCGGCAACGGCGATAGTGCCGGTGTCATTCCATGGCGGGGAGCTGTACTCGGCTTTGTCGTCAGCGAGGCGGATATGAGTAGCGGAGCTGAATTTGCGCAATGTTCGCGTACTCGGCTACTCGTGATTTCGCCGGATCTGCGGTCGACCATGAGATGGGAGCCATCCTGAATCCGGGCGACGGGCCAACGTTCGCGTAATCGACCTGATGCGCCGCATCAGACCACTGGAGATCGAGGCGGTTCGGACCGCATGGCCACCGTTCAGGATGAACTTCGACCCACAATTACAGCTCGGATTGTCAGTGATCCGCTGTTCATTTCGGGCGGCACGGCTTGGTATCGGCGCAAACCGATCAGCAGGCTCAGATGGCTGGCGCCGCTGTTGCCGGGCGGCAGCGCGACCAGCTATTCCGGAAGAATTGGTTCAGACCCCCGAGGTGGCCGATACGTAAACCATGCGAGCAATTCCTTTTCAAGAGGTGTCCGGATGCGGCACAAATTTCTACTCACGGCTCGATGAGCGCTTGTGACCAGCTGTGGAATCAGACAGCGTATGCGAATCCATCAGTGCCTATTGCCCATAACTATCGCCTTAGAGCGTGTCTCACGTCGCTGTTTTCCCGGCTTTCGCGAGTTTCTTGTAGCAGGTCAGTGTGGCGGCGAGGGTGAGGAAGCCGAGGTAGTGGGTGGCCTTGCGGTCGTATCGGATCGAGAGCCGGTGGTAGCCGAACAGCCAGGCGATCGACCGTTCGATGACCCAACGGTGGCGGCCGAGTTTCTTGCTGGATTCGATGCCCTTGCGAGCGATGCGGACGGTAATTCCCCTGTCTCGCACCCATTTTCGTAGTTCGACATGGTCGTATGCCTTGTCGGCGTGCAGTTTGGTGGGTTTGCGTCGCCGCGGTCCGCGTCGGGACTTGATCGCGGGGACGGCTTTGACGAGAGGTTTGAGCGCGTCGGCGTCGTTGGTGTTGGCGGCCGATATCGCCACCGACAGCGGCAGGCCGGCACGGTCGGACATCACGTGGATCTTCGAGCCGGCCTTGCCCCGGTCGACGGGGTTCGGGCCGGTCATGGATCCCCTTTTTTCGCCCTGACCGATGCCCCGTCCAGGACCGCGCGTGACCAGTCGATCA
This sequence comes from Nocardia pseudovaccinii, assembly GCF_050942345.1. Lineage (NCBI taxonomy): Bacteria > Bacillati > Actinomycetota > Actinomycetes > Mycobacteriales > Nocardiaceae > Nocardia > Nocardia pseudovaccinii. The sequence continues at coordinate 5,323,856 of NZ_CP192074.1, read as the reverse complement.
AGCCTTGGCTGCCCAGTTCGTCGAGGACCGCCCGATGCAGGCGCCGCCACAGACCGGCCTCGGTCCACGCCGTGAACCGGCGATGCGCGGTGGGCACCGTGACCCCGAACGACGGTGGCAGATACCGCCAAGCGCATCCGCTGGTCAGCACGAACACTATCGCGGTGAACACCGCCCGATCATCCATCGGCGCGGTACCCCCACCCTGCGGGCGCGCCTCGAACCGCGGAATCAGCGGTTCAGTCAACGCCCACAACTCATCCGGCACCAGGCGCCGCGAAAGTTCGTCCACCACAACATGATCACAGGATCAGACCCAGATCCACGTGAGACACGCTCTTAGCTGCGGCGGACGTCGGTCTCTCTCGTCGGGCCAGGGCCGTTCGTCCTGCGTCGAGCGCTTTCCTGGCCATACTTGACCAGACCCGGCGCGCGAGGCGGAGGCCTGCTGCTGCCCCTGCCACTTTCGCGGCAGGGGCAGCAGTGCCCGTCGCGGTCTGCGCCGGTGCTGTAGCGGAACTACACGACCTTGAAAGTGGTCCGGTACAGGCCACTTGCCCCCTTGAACTCCAGTACGGCCGGTTGTTTCGTCGGCAGTGCCTGCGGGCGGCCGATCTCGTCGTCGTTGCCTTTCGGGAATTCCATGAAGACCTCGTTCAGTCCACGCAGCGAGTCCGAGATCGCCTGGGCGAGAACGGGTCTGCGCTGACTGGCCGATTGCCCGATGGTGCGAGCGAGGGCGGCGGTCCACGCCAGATTCAATCCGGTCCGGTACGCTCCCGTCACATCGCCTGCCACGTCCCGCCCATCGTCCTTTTCGATGAGCTGGACGACATAGAGCGACTCGGGGTCGAAGGTCGCTACCAAAACGTCACGGCTGCGCCGGTCACCGTCGTCCATCACATCCCAGAATCCTCCGGGACCGGTGACCGTGAACTCCGTCGACGACTGCACGGCAGCCCCGGTCGGAATCCGGCCACGGAACAACAGCAGATACACGTCGTCCGAACCCCACTCGTCGATGCCGGAGCCGGTTTCGTCGACACATTTCATCTCGTCCACATATACGTTCGCCATGGGATTGTTTCCTCGAATTCTCCTTCCGGAGCCGCTCCGGAAGTTGCGGTTGATTACAGGAAAACCGTATGTCGCCCGAGTGGTGATGCGCGTCGGTGCGAACACGGGAACTCGGATCCGTGGCTGCACGGAATTTATGCCCGTGGCTGCATCGATTCGAGCTTTCGCGCCGATATCAATAGTGCGGACGTATTCGTTCGTGCTATACCTGCACACCGCGGAGGAGGCCGATGATGGCAGGCCGTCCGGCCAGTTCGATGAACCGTCGGATTTCGATATCGGTGCTGTGCATGGCGGCGCTGTTAATCGGGGCGGTAACGGCGGCGACCGACTGGTCTACGCCTGCGCGGCGCGATCCGGCGCGCGCCCTGCTGCTCGGCCCTCGCGAGGCGTTTGTCGCGGGGGCGGGTCCGAATCCTCCGGTATTCGAAGTCACTGAACTGGTGTTGTTTCTCGCCGCGGGCACAGCGTTCGTCGGGACGGGTGTGATCGCATGGCGCAGAAGACCTTCCGATTTGACCGGCCGACTCGTCGTCGCTGCGGGATTGCTCTGGTTGGCGGGCGGGCTGCGCCGCTCCGGTGAACCGGCCGTCTTCACCGCGGCGATCATTCTCACGAATCTGTATCTGCCGGTCCTGATTCAGCTGATGCTGGGATTTCCGTCCGGCCGACTGCGCTATCGGTGGGAACGTGGGTTTGTCGGCAGCTGCTGGGTGCTCGCGACAGTCGGCGTCGCCGGTGAGTGGATCTTCTTCGACCCCCGCGCCGTCGCACTCGAGTCGCGGTCGACATCGGTGCATCTGCTGCTGATTCGGCACAACCCGGCGCTGGCCGAGATCGTGCAGATGGTGGTGGGTGCGCTCGCCGGTGGGGCCGGACTCGTGCTGGTGGTCGTCGTCCTCATCCGGTTGCGTACGCGATCGCCCGCCTATCGAGCCGGGTTCGCGCCTCTCGGGTTTGCTTGTCTGGTCGCCGTGCCGGTGACGATCGCGATTCTCGCCAGCGCGATCCGGTTCCCCGGATCGCAGACCGGATGGCTGCTCGACCTGCGCTATCCGACAACCGCTGTCCTGCCGTTGGCGATCGCGGTCGGTGTCGCGCGCTATCACGTCGCACGCGTCGCCCTCGCCGATGCGATGGTGGAAATCGGCAGCGCTTCGCTCGACGAGGGGTTCGTCGCGGCGTTGCGGCGGGCACTGCACGACCCTTCCCTTGAACTGTGGACCTATTCGCACCACGAACGCCGCTACGTCGATCACGACGGCAATCGCCGGGATCCGCGGATTACGGCGGTCGGGCGAGCCGTCACGGTGTTCGAACGAGACGGCACACCCGCGGGAGTTCTCGTCCACGACGAGTCGTTGCAGGCACAGTCGGAGTTGCTGGCCGCGGTGCGCGGCGCCGCCGAGCTCGCGCTGAATCACCAGCGGATGGACGACGAGTTGCGCAACCGGCTCGACGAAGTCAGGAGGTCGCGCCAGCGCATCGTGACCGCTGGCGATGAACAGCGGCGCCGGTTCGAGCGCGACCTACACGACGGGGCGCAGCAGCGTCTGGTCGCCGCATCGATCATGCTCGGCCGGGCGAAGCGTGCCGCCGACGAGCAGACCAGCCGCGGCCTGCTCACACAATGTGCCGACGAAATCGACTCCGCCCTCGCGGAATTGCGCGAGCTGGCCCGCGGCTGCTATCCGCCCGTCTTGTCCGAACGAGGCCTCGGTGCGGCGCTGACCTCACTTGCCGAGCGCGCCCAGGTCCCGGTCGAGATCACCGGAACGCTCGACGGTCGGCCCGACCGCGAAGCCGAACTGGCCGCGTATTACACCGCCGCCGAGGCCGTCACCAACGCGACGAAGCACGCCCACGCCACGCTCGTCCGAATCAGTCTCGACGGACACAACGACGAGCTCCGAATGATCATCTCGGACGACGGCCGAGGCGGCGCGACGCCCACACCGGGTGGTGGGCTCGCGGGCCTGTACGACCGGATATCGGCGCTTGACGGCCACCTCGAACTGGACAGCCCTGCCGATGCGGGGACCACCATCGAGGTCACCCTTCCGTGGCAGGTAGGTGAGAGGTCGTGACGCTGAAAGTCGTTCTGGCCGAGGACTCCCCATTGCTCAGAGCTGGAATCGCCCGGTTGCTCACGGACGAGGCGATCAATGTCGTCGGTCAAGCCGCCGATCCCGACACGCTTCTCCACATCGTCGCGGCCCACGTCCCCGACGTCGCCGTCATCGACATCCGGATGCCGCCCACTCACACCGTCGAAGGCATCGAGGCCGCCGCGACCATCCGCGCCGAGCATCCGTCGACCGCGGTCGTGCTGCTCTCGCAATACATCGAAACCGAACACCTCAACACCCTGCTAGCGTCCGGCGCCGCGGGGCTGGGCTACCTCCTCAAGGATCGCGTCGCCCATATCGGCGAATTCGTAGAGGCCTTGCACCGAGTGGCGCGCGGCGGGACAGCGATCGATCCCACGCTGATCGACCGAATTCTCGCGCGACCGCATCGGGTACGCCAGCCGATCGACGCATTGACCCTCCGTGAACGTGAAGTGCTCGCCCTCATGGCACAGGGCCGATCCAATCGAGCCATTGCCGCCGGACTGTTCCTTACCGAACGCACCGTCGAAACTCACGTCGGCGCCATCTTCGTCAAACTCGGCCTCGCACCCGAACCTGAGAACCACCGCCGCGTCCTTGCGGTGCTGACCCACCTCGACGCACAGCACAGCTGAGGGATGGCTGCGGCACTCTGTGGGCTGCCGGTGTCCGGATGGCCGGAATTGATGGATAGCGAAGGCTACTGGAGATTTTCAGTCGAATCGTGCCATTGCGGAAGGAGGTCTTCCGCAATGGGGTCGAGAGTGGTTCTCATGACGAACACAGGAGATATTCGCCCCTTCCGGATCGACATTCCGCAGGCCGAGCTCGACGAGTTGCGCGCGCGGCTCGCGAGCGCGCGGTTGCCTCGTTCGGTGCCAGGCACCGAATCCGATTGGGGCCGTGGCATTGCGCCGGATTATCTGCGGGAGCTGGCCCAGTATTGGCGCGACGGGTTCGATTGGCGGGCGCAGGAGGCCAAGCTCAATGCGTATGACCAGTTCACGACCGAGATCGATGGGCAGACCGTGCATTTCTTCCATGTGCGGTCGCCCGAGCCGGACGCGGTGCCGCTGCTGATCACGCACGGGTACCCGAGTTCGGTCGTGGAGTTCCTCGAGCTGATCGGGCCGTTGAGCGATCCGCGTGCGCACGGTGGGGATCCGGCGGATGCGTTCCATGTCGTGATTCCGTCGCTGCCGGGCTTCGGGTTCTCCACGCCGCTCGCATCGACCGGATGGGAACTGGCGCGCACCACCGAGGCTTTCGCCGAGCTCATGGCTCGGCTCGGCTACGAGAAGTTCGTCGCTCAGGGCGGTGATATCGGTGCGGGTGTGACCGGGCGCCTGGCCGCCACGCATCCGGAGCGGGTCATCGCGACGCATGTGAACAGTGACCGGGGCTCACTCGGTTTGGTGGGCGAGCAGCTGCCGATGCCCGAGGGTTTGACCGAGGACGAACTGGCCGCCATCCAGGCCGCGCAGGCCAGATGGAATCAGCAGAAGGGTTATCTGGTCCTGCAGTCCACCCAGCCCAACGCCATTGCCGCCGCATTGACCGATTCGCCGATCGCGCAACTGGCGTGGATCGCGGAGAAGTTCCAGGTCTGGACCGATCCGTCCCGCGCAACCGGCGAGGCGGTGGACCGCGACCTGCTGCTGACCAATATCAGCATCTACTGGTTCACCCGCAGTGGCGCTTCGGCCGCGCAATTCCTCTGGGAGACAGCACATTCCGGTATGGACTGGGTGGCGCCGTCGGGTGTGCCGCAAGGGTGGGCGGTATTCAATACCGATCCACTGATGCGCCGGGTGATGAATCCGGGCGGGTATATCGAGCACTTCAGCGAATACGCTGAGGGCGGTCATTTCGCCGCGCTGGAGCAGCCGCAACTCCTCGTGGACGATATCCGTACGTTCTTCCGCGCCTATCGCGGCTGATCAGGTGAAATGGGGGCGGGCTTCGGCTCGCCCCATTACGTCGTCAGGCGTACGCGCGAGTCTGTCCGCATACGGATGTCGCGGCTGTCGCCCCGGCCTACCGCTTCAGGTATGACTTGGAACGAAGTGAGCACGAGCAGTTTCGCGCTGCTGACCACTTACAAGAAGGACGGCACGCCGGTCGGCGCCCCCGTATGGGTGGCTCCGGACGGTGAGCGGATCGTGGTGTGGACCAATTCGAAGACCTGGAAGGTCAAGCGGATTCGCCGCAATCCGGCGGTGACCCTGCAGATATGCGACGGTCGTGGCCGCCCGAAGAGCGAGGAGAAGGTCGCTGGCAAGGCGGAGTTGCTGGATGCCGGGGGAACGCAGCGAGTGCGCGATCTCGTCTCGCGCAAATACGGGATCATCGGCACCGTGCTGATCCGTCTGCACAAGCTGTTCAAGGGCGCGGACGGATCCATCGGGATCGCGATTACACCGGCGTAGGTCAGGCCGATTCCGCGAGGCCCGCCGAGCGCCAGGTATCGGCGAGTTCCTGCAGCGGAATTTCCAGCGCAGCCGCCAATGACACGATCGTGCCGAATGCGGGCGTCGGCAGCCGCCCGGTCTCGATCTTGCGCAGCGTCTCCGGTGAAATTCCGGCTGCCTGGGCGATCCGAGCCGGATCGCGATCGGCGCGGGCGGCCCGCAGCCGGGCTCCGAGACGGCGACCGGCCTCGACCTGGGCGGGAGTCAGCGGAAGTCGGACCATGTGTCCATACTATGGACGGTATTTAAATACCGCAAGCTACCGCGGGGTCGGGTGCGCGAGGTTGCCGAGCGACTCCGCGAGCGGCGCTGTGCATCCCTGAAATCCGCCGACGGTGCAGCATCGGTGTCGTCAGAGAGATTTCATCGTCGGCGGGCAGTCTTGGCGAAGGTTTCCTCGGTCGTGCGATCGGGGATTCGCAGCAGACTGTTCGGGACGGAGGACATCTCGATGGTGCGACCGACTTCTATCAATACCGGTGTGTTCGATGCGGAGTATCAGGACACGCTGAAGACCCTGTCGAATGCTTCGGTGCATCGAAGGTTCGATCCATATCTCGATATCGATTGGGACTCACCGGAGTTCGCGGTCGAGCCCGACGACCCGCGGTGGGTGTTGTCGGCGGTGGAGGACCCGTTGGGGGGCACGCAGTGGTACCGGGATCTGCCGCTCGCGCGGCAGATCGAGATCGGACGGTGGCGAGAAGCCAACACGCTCAAGGTGGGGCTGGCGTTCGAGAGCATGCTGGTGCGGGGCCTCATGCAGTACGCGATCAAGCTGCCGAACCAGACGCCGGAGTTCCGGTATTGCCTGCACGAGCTCACCGAAGAGTGCAACCACATCCAGATGTTTCAGGAGCTGATCAATCGGATCGGCGCCGACGTTCCGGGTATGCGGCCGCTGCTTCGGATGCTGTCGCCGTACGTCGGTGTGCTCGGCGGGTACTGGCATACGGTGCTGTTCATCGGGATCGTGGCCGGTGAGGACCCCAACGATCGGCGACAGAAGGCGCTGATCCGGGAGGGGCGTGACCGCCGGTTACCCCCGGCACTGGTCAGGACCATGGAGATTCACGTCGCCGAGGAAGCGCGGCACATCTCCTTCGCGCATCAGTTCCTGCGCGTGCAGCTGGCGCAGAAGGGACCGCTCGGGCGGGCCTGGATCGGGCTGCTGTTCCCGCTGTTCATGCGCTGGCTGGCGGGGCAGATCATGACGCCCCCGCGATCGTTCGCCAAGCAGTTCGGTATTCCGAAAGAAGTGATGCGGGAAGCGTTCTGGCATGGTCCGCACGCCCGTGAGCTGATGCGAAGCTACTTCGACGATGTACGCACGCTGGTGGAGGGGCTCGGGCTGATGAACCCGTTCACCCGGCTGGTCTGGAAACTGCTGCGCATCGACGGGTTTGCCGCGCGCTACCGGGGTGAGCCGTACCGTGTCGCTCGCAGCGTGGCCTGATGTCTCATGTGGTGACGGAGTCGTGCTGCAACGATGCTTCGTGCGTCTACGCGTGCCCGGTGAACTGCATTCATCCCACTCCGGACGAAGCCGACTACCACACGGCCGAGATGCTGTACATCGACCCGGCGGCCTGCGTGGACTGCGGGGCCTGTGTCGCGGCGTGTCCGGTCGGTGCGATCAAACCGCACACCGAACTCGACGACAGCCAACAGGTGTTCCTTTCGGTGAACGCGGAGTTCTATCGGAAGCCGCGCTCACGCCCACTGCTCGCACCCTTCGTACCGCCGTTGACCGTGAGCACACGGCACGCGCCGTTGCGTGTCGCGATCGTCGGGTCCGGCCCGGCCGGAATGTATACGGCGGAAGAGCTTCTCACCGTTGCGGATGTGCGGGTCGATCTGTTCGAGCGACTCGACGCACCGTACGGGCTCGCCCGTTTCGGCGTGGCCCCCGACCATCGCGAAGTGCGGAAGATCCTGCGGCTGTTCGACCGCATCCGCGACGATCCGCGCGTGCGCGTGCTGTGTGGCGTCGAGATCGGCCGGGACCGCACCTATGCGGATCTGGCCGCGGCCTACGACGCGGTCGTCTACGCCGTCGGCGCGGTCGGGCGACGGCTCGACATCCCGGGCGGCGCATCGGCCGGTGTCGCCTCCGCGCCCGATTTCGCGGCCTGGTACAACGGGCATCCAGCGCTGAAGAACCGGGTCTTCGACCTGTGGCACCCCCGGGTCGTCATCATCGGCAACGGCAATGTCGCGCTCGACGTCGCGCGCATCCTGGTCACCGATCCGCAGCGGCTGGCCTCGACATCGATCTCCCCGTACGCGTTGGACACGCTACGGCGCAGCGGTGTCGAGGAGGTGGTGGTCGTCGGGCGGCGCGGACCGGCCGATGCCGCGTACACATTGCCGGAACTCATTGGTCTGCAATCGAATTCCGAGGTCGACTTCGTCGTTGCGGCAGAGGAGCTGGCCCGCGAGCAGCACCCGGATGCGCGTGTGGAGCTGTTGCGTGAGGTGTCGGCGCGCAGTGAGCCATCCCGTGGTGACCGGCCGCGCCGAATCGTATTGCGCCACCATCTGTCTCCGACACGTATCACTCACACCGGCCAGATCTCGCACGTCGAGTTCCGCCGCACCGGACCCACGGCAGCCGAGCAGGTCGAGTCGATCTCCGCGGGCCTGATCCTCACGGCTATCGGCCATCATGGCCGCTCGGTCGCGGGAGTCCCGTTCGACCACGCCGCCGGTGTCGTTCCCAACGAGCACGGCCGAGTGGTGGATCCGGCCCACCGTCGCATCGTCACCGGCACCTACGTCGTCGGCTGGATCAAACGGGGACCGACCGGATTCATCGGAACCAACAAGACCTGCGCTCAAGAGACCGTGCGAGCGCTGATCGACGACTACAACGCGGGGAAGTTGACCGGAGCAGCAAGGGAGTTAACCGTATGAGTACCAACGACAGTCGTGTCCACGATGTCGCCATCGTCGGTGGCGGCATCGGCGGAGCCGCCCTGGCGGCTGTTCTCGCGCGACACGGAGTGCGCGTCATCATGCTCGAAGGCGGCGGCCACCCGCGTTTCGCCATCGGCGAGTCGACCGTTCCCGAGACCATCCTCTTCCTGCGCGCGCTCGCACTGCGATACGACGTGCCCGAGCTGAGCAACCTGGCCTCGCACGGCCCGTTGCGCAGGCATGTGAGCTCAGCGTGCGGAGTCAAGCGCAACCTCGGCTTCGCGCACCACACCGAAGGCGTGCCGTTCAATCCGGCCGAGTGCACGATGAACCCGACTTTCGGCGCACCGCTGGGACCGGATGTGCACTTCTTCCGCCAGGACGTCGACGCGTACGCCTATCAGGTGGCGTTGTCCTACGGTGCCGACGGGCTGAATCGAACCTATGTGACCGACGTCGAATTCGATGCGGACGGGGTGACCGTGTCGACCGCCGATCGCGGCGAGTTCCGTGCCCGCTTCCTCGTCGATGCCGGTGGGATGAAGAGCATCCTCGGGCAGCGATTGAACCTGCGTGTGGAAGAACCGAGCTATCGGACGGCCACCCGCACAATCTTCAACCACTTCGTCGGCGTCGAGCCGTTCGATCGGTTGGTTCCCTCCCGTGAGCACAAGATGCCGAGTCCCTTCGCGCAGGGAACGCTGCATCATCTGTTCAAAGGCGGCTGGGCCTGGGTCATCCCGTTCGACAATCACAAGACCTCGACCAACCTGCTGTGCAGCGTCGGAATCAGCCTGGACTTGAACCAGTATCCGAAGGGCGACGAGTCGGCGGAGGAGGAATTCTGGCGTCACGTGCGCAGATTCCCGACCTTCGCCGAGCAGATGCGCAACGCCACCGCCGTGCATCCGTACACAGCGTCGACGCGGAATCAGTTCCAATCGACGAAGATCGTCGGCGAGCGCTGGTGCCTGCTGCCGCATGCGTCGGATTTCATCGATCCGCTGTTCTCGAGCGGTCTTTCGGTGACCTTCATGGCGTTGAACGCACTGGGCCACCGCCTGATCCGCGCGGTCCGCACCGACGACTTCGCCGTGGAGTCGTTCGAGTATCTGGAGACCTGGATCAAGAAGTCGTTCGCCTTCTACGACGACCTCGTCAGCTGCTCCTACTCGTCGTTCGACAGCTTCGAGTTGTGGAATGCCTGGTTCCGGGTCTGGGCGATCACCTCGGCGTATGGCATCAACGGCCTCATGGGGTCCATCTTCGCCTTCGACAAACACCGGAGCGCAACCGCATTCGATGCGCTGGAGCGGGCACCGTATCGAGGAGTCCAGGGCATCGACTACCCGCCGTGCGCGGAGATGTTCCGCGCGGCGTCGGTCGCGATGCAGGAGTACCGCGACAAGGAAATCGGCGTCGACGAAGCATGCGAGCGGATCTACGCCGCCATTCGCGACAGTCGGCTCTCCCCGCCGGTGTGGAAGATGCTCGATCCCGAATCCCGTTGCCCGGCACCGTCGTTGACGCTGGTGCCGATGTCGCAGGTCCTGTTCTGGGGCAAATACCTCAGTCCCGACCACGTGCGGGGACAGTACTTCACGAGCGGGTACATCGCCGTGGCGAAGATGTCGCTCGGCTACTTCCGTGGACAGCTGGAACAGAGTGGATCGACGGTCTACCAGGCGACGCGCGACCTGTTCTTCATTCGGAATCGCGACTGGCGCACGGTCGGTGGAGATATCCGGCAGGGGGAGCTGACTTCCTGAGCGGGTGTCGGATGCGGTCCTGACTGCGATGCCGGGCATCGAGGTCAGGACCGTTCGCCTGTCCAGTACATATGGACCGGGGGAAAACATGCTGTCGCCGGTGCGGCGTGACCTGATTCGGCCGAACTTCAGAATACGTCTTTTATTGTTCTGAAAGTTATGTCACGATCGTTGGACGGCTCTTACCGTGCCCGGGAGGAGAAGCAGTTCAATGGCTCGGAAGCTTGTTGTCCAGATAACCGATGATTACGACGGCGGAATCGTTTCCGACGGAAACGTCGAGTCCGTGTCATTCGGTTTGGATGGCGTGAATTATCGGATCGAGCTACGACCGGACAATGCGGAGAAGTTGCGCCACGACCTCGGAAAGTGGATACATGCCGCGCAGCGGGCGGACGATGGGCAGGACCGGCGGTTGCGGAGGGTGTCGGTCGAATGCGGGACGCGCTCTCGTGAGGAGTTGAACATCATCCGGGAATGGGCCGTCGGGCAGGGGTACCGGGTGGCGGCCCGCGGGCGAATCCCCGTGCGCATTCTCACCGCGTTCGCCGACGCGCATCTCGTGACCGGTGGTGGCGAGCACGAGGATGATCTGGCGCGCCAACGCGAGGCCGGCTAGTTCAGAAACCCGATGCGCGCAACGAACTCTCGTAGAAATCTTCGCGGGCAAGGACGGGGCCGCCGAGCGCATACTCGAACGCCGTGCGTAGTCCGCTGCCCGGCCGGACACCCAATTCGTCGCGCAGTACCTGTTCGGCCAGCTTGTACGCCTCGATGGCCTCGGTATGACGACCGACCCGGCGAAGCGCGGTGATCAGCTGTAGTCGCATCTGTTCGTTGAGCGGGTCATCGTCGATGAAGCGCTTCGCGTTCCCGATCACCCGGTGGTCGTGGCCGAGCGCGATCCACGCATCGAGCAGCAATTCACGGGCGGTTCGCCGAGCCCGGTGCAGTTCATCGGCGGCCGCCGCGGCCAGCGGTCCGTCCAGCACACCGAGCAGGTCGTGATCGTGCCACAGGTCCAGGGCTTCCTCGAGTACTGTGACCGTGCTGGACGGGGCGGCGGGACCCAGGGTCACCGCGTGCTCCACCTGAGTGAGGAACCGGTGCGCGTCGACCGCCGAAGGGGAGACGCCGAGCCGGTATCCCGACGGGGTTGATTCGAGCATTGTGCTTGCGGCGCCGGCACTTTGGCTGTTGAGCCAGCGTCGCAGGCGCGTCATGTGTGCGTGCAGGGTGTTCGAGGCGTTGCCGGTGGAGGCCAGCAGATCGAGCTCTTCGATCAGCTCGTCGCGTCGCACCTCATCACCGGCGCGCAGCGCGAGGACCGCGAGGATGGCCTGCAACTTCCGGCCGGGGAGCGTGGCCTCGACATCGTCGACGACCGATCGTATCGGGCCGAGAACCCGAAACTCTATTCTGGACATATGTTCATCTTTCCGTCTCGGTGGGCCGCACCAGGTAGACGACACTGTCCCGAGCAATGCGCGGATTCCGCGGCGTTCGTGAGATTTTCGGCGAGTATGCCGAAGACTGAGAATAGTTCTCGACCCGAACGTGGCCGCCAGAATATTACGCTTTGCTCTCCCCCCGGTCCTGCTTTGTGATCGATCGACTATTGCTATTACTGCCGAGCCTTCGCCGATTCGAATAATCGTCGATTGTGTTCGATGGGTCGCTATAGTCGACTATCGTCAGGCTATCATCGGGGTATGTGCGTGTCAATCGATGGGTAAAATGTCCGACAAGTGCGAATTCGATGCGGATATTCGTCATATCTGCGTACTTGTCCGGATATCAATCGGAAACAATTCGAATTCGGTCGGGGATGCGCTGCGGCAGTATTCCCCGCAGTACGACCAGCGCTGCCACATCGCCCTGGAGGGTGATTCGTCCGGTGGCGATCGCCTCGTCGAGGGCGAGGCGCCCAGCGCTCAGGTCGCTGATGGTAGCCGAATCGGAGATGAGCGTCGCATCGACCGGCCCGAGCGGACCGGCGGTCACCTCGGCCTTCCCGTTCCGGATCGACAGCAACGCCGAGGAGTCGCCGAGGCGGAAATGGTAGGTATAGGCCGCGTCGACCGCGCTCGCGTCGATGAACCGGGCAAGGACGACCAGCGTCCACTCGGCCTTGTAGGCGTCCTCGGGTCCGGGCGCGAACAGACGCCGCATTCCCCACAGCGCCAACGGAATCAGTGCCTCGGCCAGCTCGTTGCCCGACTCGGTCAGTTCGTAGACCACCGCGGCGGCCGGTGGCGGCAGTTTCCGGTGGCGGACGACCCCGTCCTCTTCCAGTTGCCGCAGCCGCGCCGCGAGTAAGCTCGAGCCGATCCCGTCGAGCGCATCCGAGAGATCGATGTAGCGCTTCGGCCCGGCCATCAGCTCGCGCACGATGAGCAACGTCCAGCGTTCCCCGACGATATCGAGACCTCTTGCGAGACCGCAGAATTGGTTGTAGGTGCGTCGAGCCACCGAGCCAGTCTAGCGACGCCGCCGTAAACCGGCGGGCGGTCGCTTCAGCGCCGTTTCAGTAGGGGTCAGGCCCGTTGCAGCGCTGCGGAAGATCGCTCGTCGACGACCCGGATTCCCACCGTCTCGAGCAGCCCCTGCACCTGGCGCAGGGCGAAGACCTCCTCCAAGCCGAAGCAGCCGGCGGACCCGGCTCCCTCGACGCAGTGCAGGAGTTCTTCGCCGAATACCGCGGCAGCGGCGGCGGCGTGGGCGTAGCCGCCGCGGCATTCGACAGTCCTGGTGGCGAGCCGAATGTCGCGGTGTTTCACCGACATCCAATGCATGATGGGTTCGGCACTCGGCTGGGCGGGCGGGGTGCGGCGGCCGATCAGAAACGGCGCCATCGGAACCTCGGACAGCAGGCCCAGCGGATTGAGCGCGACCACGGTGCTGTGCAGGCGCTGCCGGTCCAGATACGCGTACGTGCGCACGACCCGGCCGGCCGAGGTGTCCAGCAGCCACGCCCGTTCCCGCTCCGCGAATCCGAAACACCGCTTGCGGCCGATGGGTTCGGGAAGGTCGATCGACGCGGTGTCGTGCCGGGGCGAGCGGCGGTTGTAGACGCCGTGCCGTCCGATGGTGGTGAGATTCTCGTGCACGAACGCGACCCCGGCGCGGCCGCTCATTCCCGTGGCGGGCAAGCACATGACGAATTCGATCGTGTCGGCGTCGGGGTACTCGCCGAGCAGGTGAGCGATGACCAGATTCGTCACGCCGGGGGAGAGGCCCGCGTTCAGGACGACGGTGCCGTATGCGCGTTGCTGGGCCGCGCGCACGCGCAGTCGGCGTGCCGCGCTCGTGGGGATCGTCGCCAGATTGAGGACTCGGCCGCCGTGGTCGAGGACCCAGCGTTCGACCGTGAGGTCGTGGTCGGGAACGGTGTTGACGATCAGGTCGGCTCGGGATGCGGTGTCGTGCAACGTCTCCGGGCGAGTGAGGTCGATCCGCACCGTACCCGGAGCGCCGGCCGGGCGTCGGCTGCCGCGCAGTACCTGCCATCCGAGCTGAGCGAAAGTCGTTGCGACAGTGGAGCCGAGTACTCCGTCCGCGCCGACAACGAGCACAGTTCCCATCATCATTCGCTCCTCACTCTCGCGATAGAAAGCCGTCCCAGCTCGATACAGACCGACCGTAGGTCGCCTACATACTCAAAGTATGTCACGTGTTGCGCGGCTTGGCAACGAGGTCGAGACAGGTGGGCGCGCGGCATCGACGCTGATCCGGACGGTCGGCTCGCAGACGAGGGAACGGGAGTGTCACCGATCGCGCGCAGATGTGGCCGACCGGATGGCGTGCAGAGGTACGACGATCACGACGAGGGCGGCCACGGGCGCGATGACAGGTATCCACGGCAGGTGTACGGCCCCGACATCGGCCAGCAGGGCGATCGCGCTGAACGCGGCGGCTCCGGCTGCACCCGCACCGATCTCCCGGATCGACGCGGGAGTCCATTTCATCTGTGTGCCAACGAGATACACCGTGGCGCCGAGACCGGCGAGGGCGAACGACGCGGGGGAGGCGTCGAGCAGCACCAGCGTGACGGCCGCAACCGCTACCGCGGCGCACGCGGCGCGGACATCGCGCAGACCGGCGAGCGTGAGGACCGCCGTCACGGCGAGCGCCACGACGCCGATCACCGTGACCTCCGCGGTGCCTCGGATCGCTGCGGCAGGGCATGGATTACCTCCGCGAGTCGCTCCGATCCGCCCCAGCCGAGGACCTCGACACCGGCGATGCCCATGGCGCGGTGCAGGGCCGCGCGCTCGAACGACCACAGGCGCGCCACCAACGGATCCGGGTCGTCACGGAACGGGGTGGCCGACAGGACGTCAACGACCACGACTCGATACCCGCGCTTGCGTAATTCGATGAGCGACAAGGCGAATCCGCTCTCCAGCAGCGTGGAGAACGCCACGATCGTCGTACCTGCGGGCACCGCCGCCGGCGGTGGCACGCTGCCGGTGAACCGGATCGCCGGACCGTCGTCGGGATCGAGCAGCGCGTCGACGAGGCCGTAGAACTGGCGCCGCCCACCGCGCGTCGGCACCCACCGGGCCGCGGCGCCGGTGCATACCAGCCCGACCCGGTCGCCGTCGCCCAAGGCGGACCAGGCGAGTTCGGCGGTGGCGCGCACGGCCCGATCCAGGGCTTCGGGGTGCGCGCCGGTCGTGGACATCGACTCGTCGAAGAGCACCGCGACATCATTGGCGAGTTGCAGACAGCGCTCGGTGGTATGCAGGCTCGCCCGCCGTGCGGTCGCAGGCCAATTGACCGCCCGCAGTGTGTCTCCCGGCGTGAAGGCGCGAATGCCCGCGAATTCCTGGCCCGAACCACGCAACCGGGAATCGTGCCGTCCGATTCGCCGGGCGCGTGCTGTGCCGGACACCAGCACGGTGCCCGGGACTACCAGCGGGTGCACCACCAGCTCTGCGACGTGGTGCCGGGATCGGAGGCGGATGAGCCCACCGCCGACGACCGCGAAGAACTCGACAGGGATCGAATACCGCCCCCAGCGCCGGGCGGTGATCCGCAGTGTCAGGGAGGTGGATGTCTGTGCTCGGATCTCTATCTCCAGTCCCTCGACATCCGGCGGGTGTGCCATGTGCACTGCGCCGCGTGGCGCGATCGCGAAGACGAGATGGACTGCGACGGTGTCGGTTTCGATGCAGCGCACCTGCGCGGCGCGTCCTGGTTCGGCCCCGGCCGCCGTGACCCGGATCCGTTCGGTTGGCGTGCGCCAGCCCAGCGACACCATGCCGAGCATCGGCGCCGCGAAGACCACCAGCTGCGGTTCGGTCAGCGAAACCGCCAGCGCGAGAACCAGCCCCGAACAGGTTGCCAGCGCGACGGCGAGCGCGGTCGGATGGTAGGACGACCCCACGGGTGGGAGGTTGCGATCTCGTACCGCGGTCACAGCCGAGCCATCCGTTCGAGAATTTCACCGAGCGCCGCGCGCCCCGGGCCGGGGGCGCTGTCCGCGGTGACCATGGCCGCGGACGGGTCGACCCACCGCCACAACTCGGGGCCGAAGAGGTCCCGTCCGGCCTCGCTGAAGGCGTTCCCGCCCGTCCCGGAAGATCCGATCGCCAGCAGGAATTCCCGCGCCAGCAGCGGTCTGACCTGCCGGTCCCACTCGCCGCGCGACCCGTCGGCATATTGCAGCAGGACCGAGGTCCGTGCGCGCCAGCGCGTCACGGTCTCGGCGCCCGGGGATTCCACCGGTGGTGTCACCGCGTCGCCCGATGCCCGCACCGACAGTGTCGCGAAGGCCACCACGATCGTCGCGAGCGCGATCCCGGACACGACAGCGAGCAGGCGCCGGTCGACAGCCACCGCCGCGAGTTCGACACCGGCGACAGCGAGCACTGCGACGAAGACGCCGCGATCGAAGGTCATTGTGCCGACTCCTCTTTCAGTCCGGCCAGCACGGCGCGCAGCAGTGCCGCGGCCTCGATCCGATCCCGCTCACCCATCGGATGAGCGCTGTAGCGGGCCTCGGCGAACAGGGCGACCAGGCGGGCAGCGGTGTGGTGCGCGACGACGCCGAGTTCGACCGCGCGCCCCAGCACATCGGACGGGGTGTCGGCGAGCGCGGGCGACAACCCGGGAACGGCGGCGAACTCCGCCTCCATCGCGCGATAACACGAGATGATCGTGGCGCGCGGATCTCGTTGGGGCGCAGCCGTTTCGTGGACCGCTGCGGAGACGGCGCGGGCCAGCGCCGTCCGCACGGTAGCCGTGTCGGGCACCGGGGCGGCCACTGCGGCGCGGCGACGGACGGCCCGCACGATGACCGCACCGACGGCGGACACCGCCGCCAGTATCGCCGCCCCTCCCGCAATGCTGAGGACGCGGAATTGGTTGTCGTCCAATGGGATCAGCGTACTGCTGGGCTGTGCCGGGTTCGTTGCGGTCGCCTGCTGTGCACCCGCGTCGGCGGGCCGGGCAGGATGGTCCGCCGACGGCCGCGGAATCAACCAGCTCACCGCGACGGCGGGTCCAGCCATGACCGCGAACAGGACGGCGAGGATCACCAGCTCCCGCCCCGATACCCGGCGGCGGCGCTGGTCGCCGAGTACCCGCTCGGCCGACTGTCCTGCACCGCCCGCCGACCGGCGCAGAAACGACAGAACCGAGACGACCACGATGCACACCGAGACGCCAGCAATCGCGACCAACGGCACCACGGATTGCCGTTCCGTCGGCGATCTCGTCGGTGAGTGACCGGCGACGCCCGGCAGGTAGCCGTGCAAGGCGACCACGGTGACGACGACGGCCACGATCCCGAACACCGACCGCGCGATCCGCCGGTCGACGCCACCGTCGAAATCGCTATCCGGCAAGCTCACCGACCTCCCGACCGTTGTGAGCGAACGCGCCGATGCGTGGCACGGGAGTTCGGCCGAGCACATCCGCGACGATGTTCTCCCCGCGGATCCGGCGCACCCACACCTCCGGTCGCAGCGTGATGCGATGGGCCAGCACGGCGGCCGCGAGTGCCTTCACATCCTCGGGCATCACGAAATCGCGTGCCTGCAGCAAGGCATGTGCCCGGGCGAGCTGGAGCAGATCTAGCTCGCCGCGCGGGCTGGCACCCACCTCCACCTGCAGGTGCGTTCGCGTGGCGCGTACCAGCGCCACAATGTATTCGAGAATGTCGTCGTGGACGGTGACGGCGTGGACCGCACGCCGCAGTCGCAGCAGCTGCCCGGCACCGAGCACCTGGCGCGCCACCGGTTCGTGCGCGGTCAGGTCCAATCGTCGTCGCAGCAGGGCCTTCTCGTCCCCTGCGCTCAGATAGCCCAGCGCGAGGCGGATCGCGAAGCGGTCCAGCTGGGCTTCCGGTAGCGCATAGGTCCCTTCATGTTCGATCGGATTCTCGGTGGCGAACACGATGAACGGCGTGGGCAGCGCCCGGGTGGTGCCGTCGATGCTGACCTGCCCCTCGGCCATCGCCTCGAGCAACGCCGACTGCGTCTTGGGGGGCGTCCGGTTGATCTCGTCGGCGATCAGGAGGTTTGTGACGATCGGTCCCGGCCGGTAGTCGAAGCCCCCGGTGCTCATGTTGTAGATCGCCGAGCCCATCAGGTCCGCGGGCAGCAGGTCCGGCGTGAACTGGACACGTTTCGTCTCGAGTCCCAGCACGGTCGCGAACGAGCGGGCGAGCAGGGTCTTGCCCAGCCCGGGCAGGTCGTCGATCAGCACATGGCCGCCGGCCATGATGGCGGCCAGCACCATCCGCACCGGTTGCGGCTTGCCGACGACCACGCGGTTCACCTCTGCCTGCACCCACTGCGCGAGCTCCGCGCACGAGGCCATTTCGTCGGAGTTCACCGAGTTGCTCCTCATCCGGACAGCCGGGCTGTCCCCACGGCGGTACCCCAGATCGTCAGGGACATCAGCAGATTCGCGAGAACGGTGACGATGATCGACATACGGATCGCGCGGCCGGCGGCGATGCCCACACCCTCCGGGCCGCCGGTCGCGAAGTAGCCGTAGTAGCACTGGATGAAGACCGCCAGCACCACCAGCACGATCAGCTTGAAGATGGAATAGAGCACGTCCACCGGCGTCATGAAGATGTTGAAGTAGTGCATGTAGGTGCCGTCGCTGACGTCGCCGATGAACAGCACCGTCAGCTCGGTGGACAGATACGAAACCGCCAGAGCCGCAACATACAACGGCACCGCGACCACGGCCACGGCGATGATCCGGGTGGAGACCAGGAACGGCATCGGACGGATCGCGATGGACTCCAGCGCGTCGATCTCCTCGGCGATACGCATCGAACCCAGCTGGGCGGTGAAACGGCACCCCGCCTGCACGATGAACGCCTGCGACGCCAGCAGCGGAGCGATCTCACGGGTACCGCCCAGCGCCGTGATCGATCCGGTCACCTGCCCGAGGCCGAGCAGATTCAGGTTGGTGAATGCCTCGATGCCGACCGTCATGCCGCCGAAGGCGCACATCGCCAGCATCACGCCGACGGTCCCACCGCCGGCGACCAAAGTGCCGTTGCCCCAGGTGACATCGACGATCAGCCGTGCCACCTCGCGCTTGTAGTGGCGCAGTGTCAGTGGGATCGCCATCAGTGAGCGCACCAGGAAGAACAGCAGGTGACCGAACGCGGCCAAGCCACGCGCCGGGGGTGCGACCACGCGGGCCGGGCGCAGCGCAGGGGGGATGTAGGTAGCAGCCATGACTCACACCAGTTGGGCGGGGAAGAGGGTGTTGTAGACCTGCGAGATCAGCACATTGGCGCCGAACAGCACGAGCGCGGACTGCACGACCGCCGCATTGACCGCATTCGCGACACCGGCCGGGCCGCCGCGGGCATTGAGTCCGTGGTAGCCGGCGATGACTGCGGTGAAGAAACCGAACAGCGCCGCCTTGAACAGCGCAACGGCCACGTCGTTCGCACTGGCGAATCCGATGAAGGCCGCCACGAACGATCCCGGAGAACCGTGGTCGACGTAGATGAAAAAGCCGTAGGTGGAGGCGAATCCGACGAAGACGACGACGCCGCACAGCATGGTGCTGACCAGCGTCGCGGCGAGCAGCCGGGGGCCGACCAGGCGGACCAGTGGATCAACGGCCATGGTGCGCATGGCATCGATCTCCTCGCGAATCGTGCGAGAACCGAGGTCGGCGCAGATGGCCGAGCCGACCGCGCCCGCGATCATGATCGAAGTGACCAGTGGGGCGCCCTGTTTGACCACGCCGATACCGACAGCGGCGCCGTCGAACGATTCCGCGCCGACTTGCTTGACGACCAGGCTCACCTGCAACGACACGACGACACCGACCGGGATCGCCACGATCATGGTGGGAATCGCCGACACGCTCGACATGAACGCGCACTGCCGCACGAACTCGCGCCAGTTGAATCGGCCGCGCGCCAACGTGATCGCGAGGCCGACCAGCAGTTCGCCGGCCATGGTGATCTGCCGCCCGAAGGTGTCCAGCGCCTGGCCGGGATGGTCCTTCCAGAACCGTCGCACCAAAGCGGGCCGGGCTGCCGGATCGCTACCTCCCGTCGGCGGTGGTGCGACTGTTCGGTTCTGCGTACTCACACACAATCACCTACTCTGCGTATTAAACCGAACCCAAGTATGCGAGTGTGTGCAAAGTTTGTCCAGCGCTCGCGCGATACGAGAAGGCTTGTGTGCCCGACATGTTCGATTCGGTGTCGGGGTGGGCCCGGTGGCCGGGTCGTTCCTGGGCGTGGAGGCGGGCACGTTGACCGTTCGCATACTCTGAGTACTATCACATACGGCGAGTAGGCCAGCGGGCGTCGACGGACGTCGATGGAATGGATCGCCGGTCCGAGCAGCGGAAGGACACACCACCGATGTCAGATCACGGTCCGGGGAGAGGTCGATTCCTCGCACGCGTCGCCGGGAACCGACGATGGGGCGGCAGCCGGATGCCGGTTGTACTGGCCCTGCTGCTGATACTGCCGTTGCTCGCGGGCGCGGCGTACACGCTCGCGGACCGGGATCGCGATTCGTCGTCACGGCCCACCGTCGCTGTCGTGATCGGTCAAGCCGATCAGCAGCCCAAACCCGGGGCGGGTGCGACAAAATTCGTCGAGATGCTTTCCGCCACAGCGGATTTCACCTGGCAGTCGCGCAGCACCGACGACGCGCAGCGGGCGCTGACGAGCGGATCGGTGCTCGCCGCGGTCGTCGTTCCTGCCACCCTCGGCAGCTCGAGTGGTGCCGCGCAACAGATTTCGGTCCTCGCGAGCCGGACGGAGTCCGATCCGATCGCGATCGCCCGCCTGGTCGGTCTGGTCTCGTCGAGTGGGTCCGCGGTGACCACGGGCGAGGTATCGACGTCGGTGTCGAAGGCGCGCAAGGACCTCAACCTCGCCTCACTCACGGCGACCGGGATCAAAGGCGCCGTCAGCCAGGCCGACACAACGTTCTCACAGGCGCTCGGCACCGTGGATCAGCTGATCACCCAGGCGGAACCGCTGATCGACAGCGCGACGACACTGCTGGCCGGAATCCGGGACAACACAGCGGTCGTCCACGACATCGCCGCGCAGCTCGAGACGTTGTCGACCAGCATGCGGGGAGTCGACCTGACCCTCGCCGACATCCAGCGCGGGGTTGCCCTCGCCGACCAGAGCAGCCGATCGGCCGCGGATTTCGTCCGTCAGACGGCCGCGGTCCGCGCCCAGTTGAGCGCCATGATCCGTCCGATCCTCGATGCGCTGAACGCGGCCGGCCTGCCCGACCAGGGGCTGATCGACCAACTCGCTCGAGTGCTGACCACCGTCGACGGTAGCTCCGACCAGCAGGTGTCCAACGGTGTCGACGCGGTGCACCAGGCATCGGAACAACTCGCCGAGCAATTGGCCGACCTGTCCGGGCTGGTCGGTGCTCCCGTGCAGCCGGAGATGCAGGTCGCCGACATCCTGGACCTGGCGGTCGAGCGCCTCGGATCCATCGAAACACTGTTGAATCAGGGCGATGCCACGATTAGCCAGGTGACCACCCAGCTGAATCAGGCGAAAGAGCAACTGCCGGGGATCCAATCCACCGTGCGGTCTCAACTCGACCAGTTCAAGCAGGTCAGTGCACAGCTGGTCGACTCGCTCGACCGCGGCGTGCGGGAGCTCCCCGCGCAAACGGGCCCCGCACCGACCGGCAACAGCGTCAGCGTCGCCGACTCCTCGAGCCTCGGGTCCGACGCCGGCGGACACCCCGCGACCCGAACCGCCCTGCTCTTGATCACCGGAGCGCTGTTGATCGCCGCCGTCTACTCGGCGTTGAAAGACCGTGTCCACGTCGGCTGGTTCACGCCGGCGAAGGTCACTGTGCTCTCGACGGTCGGCCTGATCGCCGGTGCGGCAGCGATTCTCGGGATGTCGACCCATCGTGTGCTGCTCACGGTGCTCGTGGCGTTGTCCGCGTTCGCGCTGGTCGGCGCAGCGGTGGCGCTGGAGCGACTGTTCGGTCGATGGGGGCTCGCGGTAATGGCCGCGGTCGTCGCCGCCGCGGCGCTGATCGGAACGACTGGGACGCACCAGGACCCGAGCGGGCGCGCGATACGCCGGTTGCTGCCCACCGACTATGTGATCAGCAGTCTGAAGGAGGCCGCCACCGCGGGCTTCTCCTCGCAGCTGATCCTGCCGATGGCCGTACTCTCGGCGCTCGCGGTGGTCTCCGCCGTTGCGGTCATTGTCACCGACGCCGGTCGCCGACGCGTCCAGGGCACGGAGTGACCACCATCGGCCGCGGATTCGACGTACCCACCGCGTTGATGCCCCTGGTCAGGACTTGGTGTGCAGACCTTCGAACATGCGCAGCATGACGGCCTCGACCTTCTCGGCCGAGGTCTGCGGGTCAGGGGAGAAGGCGATCAGCATCGATGACTCGGACAGTATGTGAAATACCAGCTGCGCCGCGACGTCGATGTCGACAGGCTGCAGTCGGCCGGCGTCGTGCACGAGCTGCACCAGGCCCCTGATCAACGGCAGGACCAGTTCGGAGTCCAGCTGCTGCCTGCGCTCGGCGCCGAGTACCGTGCTGGCCTGTTTGAGCAGAGCGCAGCCTTCGGCGTCGGCCGCTCGCCTGCGCAGCACCGTCTGGGAACAAGCGACGATCAGGTCCCACGGGTCGGCGTCGAGTTGTTGCCCGTGCACCTGCATGACCGCTTCCATGAGCTTGCGTTCGGAATCTCGGTAGACCTCGACGAATAGTTCCTGCTTGTCGCGGAAATGGTGGTAGACCGCGCCTTTGCTGACATCGCAGTCTCGGGCGATGTCGTCGACCGAGGCGGCGTCGAAACCCTGCTCCACGAAGAGTCTGCGTGCCGATTCCAGAAGTGCGGCGCGCGTCATGGCGGCATATTGCTCTCGCCGAGTCATCTTCGCAGTAGTCACATACCCGATAATACTCTCTGGCCGCCGGTCGTTTACATACTCTGCCTGCGGAAGCGCCAGAAACTCCAGGTAATTTGGGCTACGGACCAGGGCCCGAATTTCAGCGCGATTTCATCGACGCGGCCGATTATTCGACGGCGGAAAAATCAGCCGGCTTCCCGCTGGGTCTGCGGTGGCGACGGTGCGGGTCTCATGAGCGCCAGTGTGCGTGTGGCACGGGCGGATTCGGCGTCGGTGACGTCGATGCGGGCCATGGCGCGCCGCAGGATGGGTGGTGCCATGAGCGAGGTCACCACCGCGACCAGGATGAGAATCGTGTAGGCCTCGATGCTCAGTACGCCGAGTCGCAGACCGACCATCGCGATGATCACCTCGATGACGCCGCGTGCGTTCATTCCCGCACCCAGGGCGATCGACTCGGTGCGGCTCAGGCCGCTCACCGTACCGCCGAGGTACGCGCCCAGGAATTTGCCGATGATGGCCATGACCAGGATTCCGAGGGCCGCTAGCAGTAGGGGCACGGTGGTGAGTCCGGACAGGTCCATCCGCAGGCCCGCGGTGGCGAAGAACAGCGGTGCCAGCACCGACATCACGACATGGTTCAGGGGGGCCAGCGGCGCGAGGTCGACGCGGGTCGAACCGAGCAGCGAGCCGCACAGGAAGGTGCCCAGGATCGCTTCCAGGCCCAGCGACTGGGTCGCCGCGGCACTGGCGAACAGCAGGATGACGACGGCGCTGATCGCTGTGGAGGGATCGCCGCTGCTGGTGGCGCGGCGCATGATGAGCTGGGCCAGTGGCCGCCCGAGCGTCAGCGCGAACACGACGATTCCGGCCAGATACCCCAGCGAGGTCAGCACGGTTCCGGTGCGCAGGCCGTGGGTGGCCATCGCCGAGACGACCGAGAGCAGAAACCAGCCGACGGCGTCGTCGATCATGCCGGCGGTCAGAATGAGCTGTCCGACATTGCGATGCGTGAGATCGAGCTCCATCAACGTCTTGGCGATGACGGGAATCGCCGACACACAGATCGCGATCCCCATGAACATCGCGAACACGGCGGGCGAGGTGTGATCCGGGCGCAACGGTACCGGTGCCAGTAGGCCACAACCGATTCCGAGCGCGAGGGGGACGACCAGACCGGCGATGCTGACCGCGGCGGCATTGCCCACGCGCTGCTTGATCCCGTCGAGTTCGAGTTGCATACCGGCCAATCCGACCAGCAGCAGAACCCCGACTTGGCCCACCGCGTCGAGCAGGTGCGCCTGTTCACCTTGGGCCGGGAACAGCCAGTGCGATGCCGTTGGCCAGGCGTGTGCCAGCAGCGAGGGGCCGAGCAGCACGCCCGCCACCAGTTCGCCGACGATCGAGGGCAGGCCCACTCGGCTCACCACCGCGCCGAGCGCGCGTGCCGAGACCAACAACACCGCGAGCTGCACCAGTAGAATCAGCAGCGCGTGGGCGGGTATGGGGGGAGCTATGGGGCTGCTCGCGAGGATCATTGCCGGACCCACGGATTCATCTCCTCGTATTGACGCGGCCAGCGGCACGCGCGGCCTTGGTTGCGGCGAATTGCCGAAAAACGCGGTTGCCCAACGAGTTCGCCTGGGCCTCGGTGCGCCGGGCGAGATACCAGTCGAGTGCGCGACCGCCTGGACCGCTCGTCGGAACGCTGCGGGCTCGTCTGCGCCACCACAGCGCGACGTCGTGCGGTTCGCCGGTGACGATCCGCTCGGCCACGAGCAGACCGGCATACGTTGCCATCGCGACTCCGTGGCCGCACCATCCGGCGGCGACGAGGGTGTGCTCGTTGGGCGTGCCGATCACGGGCACGCTGTCGAGCGTCATGCCGATGGGACCAGACCACGCGTGGCTGAATTGCAGGCCGACCAGACTGGGGTGCAGCAGGCCGAGCGCGGCGGCGAGATAGCCCCGGTCGATCACGCTCGACCCGTGCACGCCGCGGCGGACGGCGCCACCGCCGACGATCACCCGGCCGTCGACGGTGAGCCGGTAGTAGGGGGCGAGCTGCCCGAGTTCGATCAGTGAATGGTTGCCGAGCCAGCCCACGCGGGCCAGCTCATCATCGGTGAGGGGGTGGGTCGCCGCGGCCTGTGCCCGCATCCCCACCACCCCGGCGGGTCCCAATCCGGCGGCGAACCCGTTGAGCGTCAGCACGACACGGTCGGCGGTGACCTCGCCGTGCTCGGTATGTGCGCGCGTGGGCGTGCCGTACTCCACGCGACGCACCGCGCTGCGCTCGAAGATCCGGACCCCGCGCTGCTCGGCGAGCCGGGCCAGCGCGGTGGTGAGAGCCGCCGGGTCCAGGGTCGCGGCAAATGGGTAGCGCAGCCCGCCACGGTACTGGCCGGGGCGGGTCGGCAACGCCGACGCGGGGACCTCCTCGATGCTGAGCTGGAGTGCCTGGGCCGCTTCGAGTTCGAGCTCCATGGCCCGCTCCGACTCCGCGTCGGCGGCGACGGTCAGCTGGGTGGCGCGGGTCAGGTCGCAGGCGATGCTGTGCCGCGCGCACAGGTCGATCACATGCCGGACCGCGTGCTCGGAGGACTGGTAGAGGGCCCGGGTGTCCTCGTCCCCGTATCTTCGCCGGGCCACCGAGATCGGCGGTCCGACCCGGGGTCCCAGCAGACCTGTGCCGCGTCCGCTCGCCCCGGCCGCCACTCGATCCGCCTCCAGGACGACGATGTCGCGGTTCGGGTCCAGTTCGGTCAGATGCAGTGCGGTGGACAGACCGGCGAGGCCGCCGCCGATCACGACGACCTGGCAGCGCAGGCGCGTGTCGAGACGGCCACGTGACTGCGATGGCTGTTTCCACAGGGGTTGGTCGCCGCCCGTTCCGATCGCGGGTATGCCGCCGTTCGTGCTCATCGTGCGAGGGCCTTCCGCTCGGCGGCCGGGTGGCGAGGCGGTCTTCTGCGCAGATCACGGCGATCTGCCCGGTCGAGCAATTTCAGATATGCCGCAAGGCCTTTCGTGCGTGCGAACGTCGTCGGGATGGTGGGCGCGCCGGTTCGCAGCCACGGGATCGGCGGTACCGGGTTGCCCGCGAGCTGCTGACCGAACTGCCACGCGGCCGCGACCGAGGTCGACAGGCCGTGACCGGTCCACGCGCCCGCGTAGTACAGACCACCGCGGCGCGGCACCTGCCCGACGACGGGTAGCCGGTCGAGCGTGCCCGCCTCGAGCGCCGACCAGCGCGCGGCGATGGCCACATTGGTGAGTGCGGGGAACCGGCCGATCATTTCTCGGTGCAGCCGTTGATATGTCGCCGATGCGCCGGACCGATCCAGGACCGGGCGCTGTCCAGGCAGCGTGGTGGGTCCGCCCCCGAACAGCAGCCGGTGGTCGGGGGTGAGCCGGTAGTGGTTGAAGAAATTCCGTTCGTCGATGATCGCGCCGCGGCCGTTCCAACCCAAGTCGTCGAGCTGCTGGTCGGTCAGCGGAGCGGTCGCGAGCGCGTAGCCACGCAGGGCGAAGACCGACCGGGGATGCGGATTCAGTACTTCGCCATAGCCATTGGTCGCCAACAGCACGCGGGGCGTGGTGATCCGGCCGTCCTCGGTCTCCACGACCGGGGTGGGGCGGCCGGTGTCGACCGCGACAACCCGGGTGCGCTCATAGATCTCCACTCCGGCCCGCCGCGCCGCCTCGGCGAGCCCGACCGCCAGCTGGTACGGATCGACCAGCAGCGCGTCGTGCTCGATACCGGAGATGTACCCCTGCCCGGCTTGCTCGTCGAGTGCCGCACCCGTGATGAGCCGCTGCTCGATACCGAGCTCGCCGAGGTTGGTGACCTGGTCGTGCTGGTGTCGGCACTGCGCTTCGGTGAGCGCGACGCGCGTGTGGATTTCATCGCGTGCCGCACAGTCGATGTTCTCGGTGCGCACCAGGTCGCGCAACAGCGCCACGCCGCGCTGCGAGGCGTCGTAGGCCGCGATCGCCGCGGCGTCGCCATGTTTCGAGCGGCATTGCGCGACAGGAATTTTCATGCCGGGTGTGACGATGCCGGTGCTGCGGCCGGTGCTGCCGCCGCCGACACGGTCGGCCTCGAGCAGGATGATGGTGGCTCCGCGCAGGGCACGGGCCGCGTAGTAGGCGGCGGCGAGACCGGCGATGCCGCCGCCGACGACCACCAGCTCGGCGCGGCGTGCACTGTGCAGGCGTGGACCGGGCGGGATCGTCGTCGCCGAGTGCATCCAGATCGGCGCGGTCTCCGCGGCGTCGCTGTGGTCGTTCATGGGCTCAACTCCTCACAGAGCGTTGGTGATTCGCGCGAGACACCAGATGTCTCGGAGGCGGATACGGTTCGGGAAAGCGATGTACTCGGGGGTCTCCAGGTGGGGACGCCACTTCTGTTTGAACGCCAGCTGCCGCGTGGCCGGATACAGGGCCGCACCGCGATCGCGGATCAGTTCGGCTGTGCGGCCGAGCATTCGGCTGTGGGCCCCTTCGATCGCATGCCGGGGTTCCAGGCCGACGAACGGCGTCAGCCCCAGGTGCATCCACGCCGCGCCGTCGCCGCGGAGACGTTCGGCGGCCTCGGCGAAAATATGCTCGATGACGCCGGGAGGGGCATCCGGCCGTCGCCGCGTCAGGTCGTACAGCCAGCCCGGCTGTGCGCCGAAGACCGGAGAATACGAGACGTAGGCGACGACGCGGCCATCCTGCTCCGCGACGAACAAGCGGCGGTGCTGTTGCATCGGACCGCCGCGCTGTCCGATGAGGAAGCGCATCTCCTTGACGTGACGGCCCTTGTCCCGCAACCATTCCGCGTCGATCGCATCGAGCTGGCCGCTGAACTCCGGGTCGCGCAGCCGATCGGCGTCGGCCTCGGAAACGGTTGTTCCCTCCCGCCGTGATCGTGTGATCATGTTGCGCGTCTTGACGAACTTCTGACCGCGCAGGGTGAAGTCGGACAGGTCGATGCTGTACGAACAGCCGAATTGGTTGACCACCCAACCGGTTTCCGCCACTCGCTCGGCGTCTGTGCGCGGCAGCTGTACCGCGATGACCCGCCGGTGCGCGCGGTGTGCCGCCGCGGCGAACTGCTGCTCCAGCTCGGCCTGGCGACCCGCGGCGGCGCACGGCCCGGTGAATTGCACCCAGTACCGCTTGCCGAAGGGGCGGTAGATGACCAGGCCGGGCACGCGCGGAGTCGTGAAGTATCTGTTGTCGTCGGACAAGCCGAGAAAAGCGGAAGAGCTCTGCGCGAATGCGCGCAGGCTGTCGAGGACGATCGGCGCGTCGGTGGTCGCCGACTGTGCCAGGCTCAGGTTCCGTTCCACAGGTCACCGTTCCAATCGCGGGTCGCCTTGTCGTGCGCATCGTCCGCGATGTCGGCGAAGCGCTGGCTGTGCCAGATCAGGGGGCGGCCGAGGCCGGTTCCGGCGGCGACCACCTGCCCGACGACCAGGACGTGGTCGCCGTACTCCCGGGCGTCGGTGAGGCGGCAGACGGACCATCCGAGGGTCGCGTCGAGAATCGGCACATCGTGTATCCGGCGGTGGTTGCTGTCGGTGAATCGGGTGCCGGTCGCGGAAGCGAAGTCCTGGGCGACCTGCCGTTGGTGGTCGGCCAGCAGTTGCACCCCGAAACGCCCGCGGTCCTGAATCGCGGACAGGGTGTAGGAGCCGGCGGCCAAGCACACCAGGAGCAGGGGCGGCCGCAGGGACAGGGAGGTGACGGTGGAGGCGGTCAGTCCGACCGGCCCGGTGCGGCTCAGTGCCGAGACGATCGACACGCTCGCGGCCAATTTCCGGTACAGGCGGACACATTCGGCTGGGTCCAGCCCGGAATCATCCTCGGCCAGTAAGGGAGCGGGTGCGCGGGTGTGCGTATTCATGCGGTGCCGTCCTGCCGGAGCGATTGCCGGTCCTCCATGAACTGTTCGATCAAGGCTTCGAACGGTCCGGGCTCTGCCCCGCTCGAACCCCGTAGCACGCGGCGTTCGAATTCGGTGAAGGCGGGAACGGCCTTGGGCTCGAAGGGAACCGCGAACGACTTCACGAAGTTTCCGAACAGCGCGCGATCTCCGAAAAGGTGGATCGGCACGACGAGCAAAGCCCATTCCCATCCGCTGACCAGAACCCAGAGCGCAACGACAGCGGATTGTGTTGTCATGCTGTGCATCGTGTTGTACAGCACGTAATAGAAGCGGCTCACCTCACCCGTTTCGGACCGCAGATGGGCGATCAATCCGGGCACGTATCCGATGAGGTCGATGTAGACGAACAGGATGACCGCCGGAACCCATCGGATTTGACCGAGGTGCAGGAAGAACGCTGTCGTGCACGCGATCAGGAAGATTCCGTACTCGACGCGGAGCAGGGTAAAAGTGGTCTTGGTGGCGAAACGGTTGATGTGATCCATCGGATTCCTCGCTGTTCAACCCGCCAGGGTCTCCGGTTCGCTCGGCATGAGAGCCAGCTTGCGCGCCACTGCCGCGGAGACGGCGGGATCGTCGACCACCTCTCCTTTTCCGAGCAGGCGATGAATGACGAGGGCAATTCCCTCCTTCAGCACCTTGCAGGCGATCGGGTCGAGAATCCCGGTGAGACTGGGGATTCCGAAATCGAAGGTGACCTCGAAGGTGACTTCGCAGCCTCCGGGCAACGCATCCACCTGCCAATGACCGCGGAAGATCTCGAAATCTCCGTCGATCTGCTCGAAGACGATCCGCCGTCGGGCCGGTTGAAAGTAGTCGACTTCCGACCAGCGCAAGGGGCCGCTGCGAAAGCAGACCTCCCAGTGGCTGGTGACCGGCCCGTCCTCGGCTCGGGACTCGACCTCGACCGACCGCACTTCGTCGACCAGCGCGGGATACTCCTCGAAATGGCCGATCAGTTCGAACGCGAGGTCGGCATCGACGCTCGCTGCTCGGACCTTCAGAGTCAGAGTCTGCATATGAATCCTCACTTTGTCCGTAGTCGGTGGTCAGGCGGCAGCGGTGGCGCAGGCCGCCCGTTCGAACCGTTTCAAGAAGAACTGCACTTCCCATTCGGTGAGAATGGCGGGCGGTGTCAGCCGGAGAACGTGGTCGGAATTGAGCGAAAGATTGGCGATGACATTGTTTTTGACCAGGTTGATCAGCAGCTCGCCGGCGGATCCGGGATCGGCGATATCGATCCCGATGAGCAGTCCCGCCCCCCGGACCGTGCACCCGCGCGAGCGCAGATATCGATCGACGATCGTGGAGATCTCGGGCAGCAGCCGTTCGCCGAGCACACGAGCCTTGTCGACGAGCCCGTCCTCTCGGATGGCGCGCAGCGCACCGCAAACGGCCGCCATCGCGATCGGCGCACCGGAGAAGGTCGAAGTGTGCAGCAGCGGATCACGATCGAGCCGGGCGAACACCGCATCGGAGGCGATGGTGGCAGCCACCGGTAGCACGCCACCGCCGAGTCCCTTACCGGACAACAGAATATCGGGGCGGATGCCCTCCCGGTCGGCCCCCCACCAGGTGCCGAGCCGTCCGAGTCCGGTCTGGATCTCGTCGAGCACCAGCAGCGCATCGTGTTCGGCGCATACAGCGCGCACGGCGCGCAGATAGTCCGGTGCCGGAACGATCACACCGGCCTCGGCCTGGATCGGCTCGACGATGACGCACGCCTGCCCCGGATGCCGGGCAAGCGCGCTCGCCAGCGCTTCGGTGTCGTTGTAAGGGATGTGCGTGATGTTGGGCAGCAGCGGCCGGAACGGATCCTGGAACACCGTGCGCGCGGTGAGTGACAGCGCGCCCATGGTTTTGCCGTGGTAGCCGCCGACCATCGAGTACAGGTGGCTGCGGCCGTTGAGCCGTGCCAGCTTGATGGCCGCCTCGGTCGCCTCGGCGCCGGATCCGGAGAAGTGGATGCGGGTCAGCCCGGCCGGTGTGACCGCGGTCAGCATCTCCGCCGCGCGGGCGGCGGCGGGCTCGAGGAACATGCGGGTGCCGATCGGGTGAGTGCGCAGCTGCTCGGCGACCTCCTCGATGACCACGGGATGCCGTGCGCCGGTGAGGAATACGCCGTACCCGCCGAAGTTGAGGTAGCGCTCACCGCCGTTGGTGGTGATCCATGCGCCCGAGGACTCGACCTCGAACTGCCCGCCGAGCATTTCGCCCAGCCGGGCGCGACCGGTGCTGAGATTGGTGCGGTAGATCTTGGTGAGGTGGGCGCGGGTGTCGGCGGCCTCGAGATTCGTCATTATCGGTGTCTCTCAAGCGATCCGCAGCACGTCGCCGGTCAGCCCCGCGGCGAGCGCGTCGTGGCCGGTCGTCCGCGTCGGCGGGTGGAAGCTGACGCAGTGACAGGCCGCAGCCAGGTAGGCGACATCCGGTGCCGAGATGAACGACATGCCGCCCAGGGCCTCGATCGACTTGGCCGCGGCGTCGAGGATCGCGTCCTGTGCGCCGTATCGCGCGATCATGGTGCGCAGCAGCGCCGAATTGTCGGTCTCCTTCGCCGACAGCATGCGGGCGATGTCGTCGAGCAGCAGTGCCGCTGTCTCCAGGCGCACACTGATGTCGGTGAGCCGTTCGGTGCTCACTCTGCCCTGTGCGCGCAGGTCGAACACGCGTCGGACGAGCGCACTGGCCATCCCGAGATAGCAAGAGGTGATGAGCATTTCGAACCAGATGAACCCGACGGTCTGCAGTTCGTCGAGTTCGCCCTGCGCACCGGTCTCGGCGGGGACGACCAGGTTCTGATCGACGAACACGTCGGTGAGCCGGACCTCGTCGCTCTCGGCGCCGGTGAGCACGCTGCTGTGCCAGAACGGATGAACCGAGACGCCCGGTGCCGCCTTGGGCACCAGCAGCAGCGCGTTCTCGGTGCGTCCCGTGTCGTCGGTGATCGAGACGCTGGCCGACAGCAGGTCCATCGAGGCCGACATGCTGCACGGACGCTTGGATCCGTTGACGATGATGCCACTGTCGGCCCGGGTCGCGGTCATCGTCGGGGTGAGGATGCCCTGTCCGGGATTGCCCTCGGCGAATCCCGAGGACACCAGCAGCTTCTGGTCCGCGATCCCTTCGAGCAGCGCCCATTCCAGGCCGCTGGACTTCAGGCTGTCGGCGAGAGTGAAGATGGTGGCGACCGAGAAGTGATGCATGGCGGTCGCGACGGCCAGCGAGGGCGCCTGGGCCCCGATGGCCCGCACCACCCGGACCGCGTCGACGGGCGAAACACCCAGGCCGCCATACGTTGTCGGGATGACCAGTCCAGGTCCGCCGTACTTGCGGAACAGCTCCAGCCCGGGATTTCCGGGTTGCTCGATGTCGTGCAGCGATATGTGCCGCAGTTCGTCGAGCAGGCCGGGGAGGTGGCCGTCGCACACGGCCATGGCTTCGTCGAGCATGCGCATCGGATGTCCTCCCCTCACCGGTATCGCGGCGCGGTCGCGCCGCTTCGAATCGACACGCCCTGCAGGTGGGTCGTGCGCAGCACCGGATAGTTCGCTTCGCCGAAGACGCCGCCGGTCAGGCCGGTGCCGCCGTGGGAGGGCAGCGGCGGCGAGAACGAAATGTGCGAGTCGTTGATTTTCAGCAATCCGCCGTTGACGATGCCGGTGAGAAAGCGCTCGACCACGGCATCGTCGGTGGCCCACACGGAGTTCCGCAGCCCGTACAGATTGGTGTTGACGAATTCCACTGTCTCGGTGAGGAGTTCGTCATCATCGTCCGCATCGGGGACGATGATCGGCATGAGCGGGAAGAACGTTTCGTGCTCGACGGCGAGAATCTCGCGCGCCCGGCGCAATCCGTTGACGCGAATCACGGTCGGCTCCAGGAAGAATCCCGCGCCATCCGTGCTGCCGTCGAGCGACATGCCGGAGCCGCCGCTGACGAGCACGGCACCCTTCGACAGCGCGTCGTCGAGGCAGGTGCGGAACGCGTCGTGCCGTAGGACGGGGGAGAGCAGCACGCCTTCCTCGTCGGGATAGCCGGGCCGCAGCGCGCTTGCCCGGGCGCTCACCCGATCGATGAACGCGTCCGCGACGGCCGGGTGGACGACGGTCTGATTGGGGATCATGCACAACTGGCCGGATCCGAAGAAGCCCTCGGTGACCGCCTGCGCGGCATGGTCGAGGTTGGCGTCGCGCCAGACGACCACCGCGTCGTTGCCGGCCAATTCGAGGATCGGCTTCTTGCCGAAGGTGACACAGCGGCGTTCGAAGGCCACGCCGGTGCGTGAGCTGCCGAAATACATGATGTCGTTGACCAGCGGGCTCTCCAGCCAGGCGTCGAACAACGGGCCCGGATGCCCGCACACGGCGTTGACAGTGCCTGCGGGAGCGCCGATTTCGTCGAGTACGGGCGCCAGCAGGTCGTGGATCGCGTACATGATGCCCAGCGGCACCGACCGGGGTGCGCGCACGATCATCGCGTTTCCCGAGGCGATGCTGAGCGCGGCGAACAGCGCGCTGACCATCGGCGCGTTGGCCGGGGGATTGACGCAGACCACGCCGTCGGGCTGTCGGCGAATGATCTGGCGCTGGCCCCCTGTGGTGCTTTCGCGCCAGAGTTGTTCGCGGTAGAACTGGCGCGCCTCGCGCGATGAGGCGGCCAGCATGCCCGAAATCTCCCAGCGGGCGAGTTCGAGCGGATGCCCTTCGAGCGTGAGCATGTGCTCGATGGTGGGGATGTTGTCGGTGATCGCCGAGTGCATGAGCTCCAGATAGCCGTCGACGCGGACCGACAGTGGCATGGTCCGCCATTCGGCCGCGGCCTCGGCGGCGCTGTACATCGCCATGCGAATGGTATTGGCGTCGGCGACGGCGACGCGCCCGACGACGGCATTCGTGGCCGCCTCCGACAACGTGGTGTCACCGCGGTCCAGCTTGCGTTTGAGAGCCAGGTTGGCGAACGAATCGTCGAGTACCGCACGGGCTCCCAGCACATGGACCCATTGGTCACTCGGTACGTCCTTGCCCCCTACGTAACTGCCGTAGGTGATGATTCCGTCTCCGTTGACGGAACTCGATGCGGATCGGATGGTTCCAGCAGTCATTACAGCCCCCAGAATCCGGTGATCCGATCGGCTTTTCCGATCGGTCACCGGGACTCGACCGGTCTCATTTGCAAGATCAAGCTTCGGGACGCGATGTGAAATTCGGCTGAAACCAGCGGGATTCGCGACCGAAGGTTGTTTCAGGCGGCGGGACCAGCTCAGCGAATGTCCAGCTGTTACAAGCGCATTCGGTCGGGGAGGCGTTCGGATCGGCGCGGATGGTCACGCGCTGTCACCGACTCTTGACAGTCGACATACTCTGAGTACTCTAACATTCGTGAAGTCGCCTACTGTGAGTATGCGAAGCCAGGGGCTCGGAGTACGGGCTCAGCACGGGCGCCACAGGGAACGAAGGACGTGACGCGGAATGATGACGAGACTGGCCCTGCTCGCGCGACGCTATCCGCGCCGCATCGTCGGCGTGACGCTGCTGCTGACGATCCTCGCGGGGGTGTACGGCGCGGCGGCGACGTGGAAGCTCCCGGCCGGCGGTCAGGACGTCCCGAGCTCCGAATCCGTCAGGGCCGACCAGATTCTCGACGAGAAGTTCAATGCCGGCGGCGGCATGTCGGTCGTGCTCACCGTGACCTCGCCGAACGGTGTCGATGACGCCGCGGCCGTGACGCGAGGCAAACAGGTCGAGGCCGCCCTGCGCGAGTCGCCCTATATCCGGCAGGTGGTGTCGTACTGGTCGGCGCCGTCGCAGCTGAGCGGCCCGCTGGTGAGCAACGACCGCCATACCGGGCTGGTGGCCGCGCGCATCGTCGGCGACGACTCCACCGCGCCCATGCGCGCCCACGACCTGACGAAGCCTTTCGTCGGGACGCACGACGGTGTGACGGTGAACGCGGGTGGGCTGGCAATGGGTTACTACACCGGCACGGTGACGTCACGTCAGGATCTGCTGGTCCTGGAGGCCATCGCCATTCCCGTGACGGTGCCGGTGCTGGTGTGGGTGTTCGGCAGTCTCATCGCGTCGTTGCTGCCATTGATGGTGGCGCTCTTCGCGGTTGCGGGCACCACGGCACTGCTGTGGAGCATCCACTCCGCCACCTACGTTTCGATCTTCTCCCTCAATATCGCGACCGCGCTGGGCCTGGCCATGGCGGTCGATTACACGTTGTTCATCCTGAACCGGTATCGCGAGGAGATCGCTTCGGGCAGTGCACCGGATCGCGCCCTGACCGTCACGATGAACACCGCCGGGCGCACCGTCTCGTACTCCGGCATGACGATGGCGCTGACCATGGCCGTACTGGTGCTGTTCCCCGCACCCCTATTGAAATCACTGGGCTACGGCGGCGTTGCCGCCGTGGTGCTTTCGCAATTGGCCGCGCTGATAGTCGGGCCCGCGCTCATCGTGCTCCTGGGGGACCGGTTGAACGCCTTCGACGTGCGCAAGCCGGTGCTCGGACTGCTGGGCCGCGTGGTCGGACGACCGCGCGCACCGGAAGAGCAGTTCTGGTACAAGGTCGCGAAATTCTCCATGCGCCGGGCGATTCCGGTGATCCTGGTGGTCGGCGCTGTGCTGCTCGCGCTCGGCACGCCGTTCCTGGGGGTCAGTCTCGGCTTCCCGGACGATCGAAATGCCGACACTTCCACGACGGTTCGGCGTGCGGGCGACATTCTGCGCGAGCAGTTCCCGCAGCAGAATCCCGTGGGCGAGATCTTGATCGTGCTTCCCAGCGGGGTCACCTCGCCCAAGGAGGTCAGCGCGTACGCGGCGGAACTGTCCAAGGTCCCCGATGTGACAACCGTGGCCGGGCCGAACGGGATGTACGTGGCGGGCCGGCCGGTCAGCGCGGCAACCTTCGATGCCGCGCTGAAGGGTGATGCCGCTTATCTGTCGGTGTCCACTGTCCGGGATCCCTTCGCGGACAGCGGCAAAGAGCAGTTGGCCGCGGTGAAGCGGGTGCCGCCCCCGGCTCCGGCGCTCTACACCGGGCAGGCCCAGCACGACATCGACAACGTCGCGGGCGTCAAGGATCGGGTTCCGCTGATCACCGCGATCATCGCGCTGATCACGCTGGTGCTGATGTTCCTGATGACAGGCAGTGTGCTGCTGCCGATCAAGGCGCTGATCATGAATGTGCTGTCGATGACGGCGGCGTTCGGCGCGATCGTGTGGCTGTACCAGGACGGCCATCTGGGCGGCCTCGGCACGTCGAGCACTGCCCATCACACCATCGCGTTCATCCTGCCGCTGATGGCGTGCATCGTCTACGCGCTGTCCATGGACTACGAGGTGTTCGTGCTCTCGCGGGTACGTGAGGAATGGCTGCGCTCCGATCGCACGGTGGCGGCCAATGTGCGTTCCGTCGCCCTCGGGATGGCCCACACCGGGCGGATCGTGACGGCCGCGGCCGTCATCATGGTCATTGTCTTCTTGGCCATCGCCACCGCCCAGATCGCCTTCATGCGTGCGCTGGGAACGGGATTGACCATCGCTGTCCTCGTCGACGCCTTCCTGGTGCGCGTGCTGCTGGTTCCGGCGTTCATGAAGCTGGCGGGCAGATTGAACTGGTGGGCGCCGGGCCCGGTCGCGCGCTGGCACGAACGCTGGGGGCTGACCGAGACCAGCACCTTCACCCCGAGCGAGCCCGCGGTTGCCGCCGCACCGGCGGCGCACATCGAGGATGCACCGCTTGTTCACGATCGCTGACTCACGAGAACGGAAACGACCCTTGAAGATTCGCCTCACCATCGTCGCGGCCACCGCCGGTGCAGCTCTCGGGTGTGCGTCCCTGCTGACGGCGTGTGGTTCCGACGACGGCACCAAGACGACAGCACCCACGGTGATCCAGGCCGACGAGCCCGGCCACTGCCAGCCGAACGGGAAGTACCCGGCGTCACCGACCGTGGATCTGCTCACCGGGTTGCTCCGCAAGGGACTCGACCCGAACGTTCCTTCG
Source organism: Nocardia pseudovaccinii (assembly GCF_050942345.1). NCBI lineage: Bacteria > Bacillati > Actinomycetota > Actinomycetes > Mycobacteriales > Nocardiaceae > Nocardia > Nocardia pseudovaccinii. The sequence continues at coordinate 5,287,185 of NZ_CP192074.1, read as the reverse complement.
GCAGAGAAGGTTTCGCTCGTCCAGGGCAGCTCCGGCGATCCGGATCTGTTCACCCGGGTTGGCGTCGCCCTCAACCAGGCGGGATTCAGCTCGCAGATCACCGCTGTCACCGACTACTGCAACGGGACCGCCAACGCGGACGCGACGCTCACGTTCTACGGGCAGACCAACCAATCCCAGGTGCCGCTGGTCGCCGAGGACGGGGTGTGGAAGCTCGACAAGGGGTGGGCGTGCGGTCTGGCGAAGAGCCTGCAGCAGAGTTCGCCCATCTGCGAGTGAGCGCGCCGTCCGGTCTTCGCGGCGTAACCGCCCTGAACGGCCGATGCGCTCGGGGGGCGTCGTCTGTTCATGTGAACAGGGCTTTCGGCGAATCTTGTGATTACTTCACATGATGTCGGTATGTAACCGACTGTCAGGTTGACAAGATGGACTGTGCTCCGGCAGCCTGATGAGGGTTGCAGTACGAGCGAGTCGTCTCGCGGCACAATCTCTTTCACGTGCGTCAATCGCCGCGTCAATTTTCTTGTTCTGCTACCGCGATAGTGGACGATCGCGTTGCACATCATCGCTGGGTGGGGTGTGTTGCAACGCAAAGGATTTGATTGTTTTCCTGGGGGGTTGTCGGCGCATGCCCGAAATCGAGATCGCTGTGCTAGGGCCGTTGAAAACCATGTTCGCCGGCCACGAGGTCCGGCTCGCGGGCAGGAAGCTGCGCTGCATTGTCGCCGTTCTCGCCGTGCGCGTGGGGGAAACGGTGCACCGCGACGAGCTCATCGAGGAATTGGGGCTGGTCAGAACGACCAAGGACGCGAAGAATACGCTGCACGCCCATATGGCACGGGTGCGACGGTGGCTGGCGCACAACTCCGGGGGCGCGGATCTGCTCGAAACCTCGGCGGCGGGTTATCGCCTGGCACTACCCGAATCATCCATCGACGCACACCGATTCGCCGATCTGGTCGACCGGGCGCTGCCGCTTGCGGGAAGGACCCCCGCGGTGGTCGCGGCCGTTCTCGATGAGGCGCTGGGCCTGTGGCGCGGCGAGGCGCTCGTCGATGTCGCCGAGGGGCCGCTCCTGGTGACCGCGGCCGATCACCTCGGCCAGCTGCGCGCAGCGGCGCGGCAGGCGTTGCTGCAAGCATGGCTGGCGCTCGAGCAGGAAGGCACGGTGATCTTCCACGCTCGGCGGTTCCTGGCCGATGATCCGCTCAACGAAATCCTGTGGGAGCACCTGATCGTCGCGTTGCAACGATCGGGACGATCGGCCGAAGCCATGGATTCCTACCATCAAGCCGTACAGGTTCTCCGCCGTGAGCTCGGCATCGGGCCCGGGGCGAGTCTGCGCGCCTCGGTCGAGCATTTGCGCGAGGAATCGATCGCGGACCGTCCTGGTAACCCATTACCCGGTGGTCCGCGATTCTCGACGTGGAAATGAGTGCAGGCCGGGTCAATCTGCGGCTTCCGTCGCACGCCGGGTGCGGTGATAGTCGGCGATCTGCCGGCTCAGCTTCTCCCCGGTGCGCTGGGCGGCGATCCCGAGGAACGGCTCCAGCGCTTTGGCCGTCATCCGGCCGGACACCCCGGGCAAGCGCAGCTCGATGAGCAGATCGACCCGGCAGCGGTTTTCGTCGAGATCGACGAACCGGTAGGTGAACGTGGTGTCGACGCCCTCGACTCCCCGGGAAGCGAGCAGCCGGTCCTCTTCCCACGCGGTGTATTCCATCTTCGCGGACAGGGACACCGGCCCGAACTTCATCGTTCCGTCGAACTGTGCTCCCAGCCCCCGCGTCCTGTCTCCGGTCGGCACCAGCGATTCGAGACCTTGCAGGAACTTCTCGAGATTGCGGTAGTCCGCGACGTACTCCCAGGCCACCGCGGCCGGTGCTGCGCATTCTTTCACGATATTGATCTCAACCATACGGCGGATGCTATCGACGACCCTCTGACATTCTGTCCCGTTCTCCCGCTGGGGATTTCAGTGTCTTTTCATCGCTGCGGTGCAGGCTCGCAGACACGAGACGAAGGGGCAATCACGTGGGCAACAAGCGCAAACCAGCGGCGAGTGCAGCCGCCACCAAGAACTCCGCGAACGAGGGAGCCGCCATCCTCGACACCTCGAGGCAATTCGATATCGCGATCATCGGCGGTGGGATCGGCGGCAGCGTGCTCGCCTGCATTCTCGCGCGCCACAACATTCGTACCCTGCTCGTCGAGGGCAGCGCCCATCCGCGATTCACGATCGGCGAATCGACGGTTCCCGAGACGACGTTCGGGCTGCGCAACCTCGCGCGCCGCTACGACGTGCCCGAGTTGGAAAACCTGTCGGCGCATGCGCTGACGCGGCGCAACATCTCCCCGTCGACCGGGATCAAGCGCAGCTTCAGCTTCGTCTACCACCGCGAGAACGAGCCGACACGTCCACGGGAGTGCAACCAATTCCTCACCCTGGCACCGCCTCTGGGTCCCGACTCGCACTACTTCCGCCAGGATATCGACGCGTATCTGTTCCACGTCGCGGTCTCCTACGGCGCTACTGCCTACACCCAGACGATGGTGGACAATCTGCATTTCGACGACGACGGTGTCGATGTCGTCACCCGCGACAAGGGCAGCTTCCGGGCCAAGTACGTCGTTGACGCAGGCGGCATGCGCGCGCTGCTGCCGCAGCTGCTGGAACTGCGGCAGGATCCGCCGTATCGCACCAGAACCCGCGCGATCTTCACCCACATGGTGAACGTGCCCCAGTACGACACGATCGGCCCGCCGCGCAAGGAACACAAGCTGCTGAGCCCGCTGAGCCAGAGCACACTGCATCATATTTTCGAAGGCGGCTGGCTGTGGGTGATCCCGTTCAACAACCACGAGAGCAGCCCGAGCGAACTGTGCAGCATCGGCCTGAATCTCGACATCGACCGGTACCCCAAGCCTGAGGGCATGACGGCCGAAGAGGAGTTCTGGCACCACGTCAACCGATTCCCTTCCGTCGCCGAACAGTTGAAGGCGGCGGTTCCGGTACAGCCGTTCATCGCCGGCGAGCGCAGCCAGTTCTCCTCGCGCCGAGTCGTCGGCGACCGGTGGTGCCTGTTGCCGCACGCGAGCGACTTCATCGATCCGCTGTTCTCCGGTGGGCTGGTCACCACGGTCATGTCGCTGCACGCGCTCGGGCACCGGTTGATCGATGCGGTGCGTACCGACAACTTCGACACCGCCAACTTCCTCTATGTCGAGGAATGGACCAAACGGGCCTTTCGCTACTACGACGACCTGGTGTCGAGTAGCTACATCGCGTTCGACGACTTCGAGCTGTGGAATGCCTTCCATCGTGTCTGGACGATGGGAACGTGCTACGGCACCAACGCGATTCAGGAAGCCGCCATCGGGTGGGAGCGCACCAAGGATCCGGCCGTTTTCGCTCGCCTCGAGCGTGCGCCGTACCGGGGCGTGCAGGGCATCGATTTCGAGCCGTTCGAGGAGCTGCTCAACGGCGCGGTCGCCGCCATGCGCCGCTACCGGGCGGGTGAGATGTCGCGCGACCGCACCATCGCCACCATCTACCGGCTGCTGCGCGAGAGCGAGATCTGCCCGGGCAGCTGGAACATGCTGGACCCCAACGATCACACGCCCGCGAAGACCTTCACCCTGCTGCCGAACCTACGCACCATTCTGTGGGGCAAGTACCGCTCGCCCAGCCACGTGCGCGGTACCTACTTCACCGGCGGCGCCCTCATCGGTGTGCACGAAGCGTGGTTGCACGCCTCAGGGGAGGTTCGTCGCAGCGGTCGCGTCACCTGGGAAGCGATGCGCGACATGTTCATTTCGTGGAACGACGATTCCTTCCGGCGCCGCACGCCGCGTTCGGCGGGCAGCCGAGCGCCCCTGACACCCACCCACACCCCGTCACCGTCCGAGGCGTCTCAGGAGGTTCGGCAGCTCCAGTCACAGCCGTGACCGGAATCGCCCACCGCGCGTCGGCATCCCGTCAGAGGAGAAGACAATGACAACGACGGAACACGAATTACGCATCGCAGAAGCTCCGGTCGATACGACGTTGTTCGCCGAGCTGCGCAGCCAGATCCGCCAGGCCGGGCTGCTGGACATGCGCCCGGGCTACTACGCGGCCAAGATCTCGCTCACGCTCGCGGCATGGGCGGCGGGCTGGGCGGCGTTCGGTTGGCTGAGCCGCTCGTGGTGGCAGCTGCTGCTGTGCGTGTTCATTTCGGAGTGTGCGGTCCAGCTCGCGTTCATCTTCCACGACGCGAGCCACAAGGAGATCACGCACTCCAAGCGGCTGACCCAGGTCATCGGCTACACCATCGGCAACCTGCTGCTCGGGGTGAGCTGGGGATGGTGGATCAACCATCACGGCAAGCACCACAGCAATCCCAACCATCTCGATCTGGATCCCGACATCACCCGCAAGATCGCCATCTTCGATCCGTCCCACGCTGATCAGCGGCAGGGCTGGAAGCTGTGGGTGGTCAAACATCAGGCGCACATCTACTTTCCGCTGACCTCGCTGGACACCCTGCGGCTGCGGGTCGCCTCGATCGGTGCGATCAAGAACGGCGAAGTGCGGCGGCCGGTGCTCGAATCGGTGCTGTTCGTGATTCATGGCATCGTGTTCTTCGGTGCGATGTTCACCGTGCTGGATGTCGGCAAGGCCATCGCGTTCATCGTGCTGTACCACGCGCTGGTCGGACTGCATCTGGGAATGTCGTTCGCGCCCAACCACAAAGGCATGCCGACCACGCAGGGGGAACCGGCGGGCTGGCTGGAGCGTCAGGTGCTCACCAGCCGCAATGTTCGCCCGAACTGGGCGACCGACTTCCTGTACGGCGGACTCAACTACCAGATCGAACACCACCTGTTCCCGACCATGCCGCGCAGCAACTTCAAGCGCGCACGTCCGATCGTCCGCGGCTTCCTCATCAGCAAGAACTACGGATACACCGAAACCGGCGTCCTCGAATCGATGCGCGACATCGTCGATCACCTCGACTGGGCAAGCCGACCGGTCCGGGACGCCGCGGCCGGGTGAGGGGAGAGGAATCATGTCCCAGAGCGCATCTCTCGGTGAATCCCATCGGATCGCCTTGTCGAACGGCACGATTCTCTACCGCGACCGGGGCACCGGACCGGTCGTCCTCTTCCTGCACGGCACCATCGTCACCGGTGACCTGTGGCGTAATGTCGTTCCGAGTGTCAGCGCGGCAGGCTACCGGGCGATCACGCCCGATCTGCCGTTCGGCGCACACGAAATCGCGGTTCCGGGTGCCGATCTGAGTGCACCCGGCGCCGCGGGAATGGTCACCGAACTGCTGGAGCGCCTCGACCTGTCCGATGTCATCGTCGTGGGCAACCAGTTCGGCGGAGTGGTCGCACAACTGCTGATGGCCGATCATCCCGAACGCATCCGCGGCGCGGTGCTCGCCGCCCCGGACTGCTTCGAGTACTTCCCGCCGCCGACCCTGGCCTACCTGCCACTCGCGGGCCGGATCCCCGGCTCGATGCGGTTGCTCGGCCTCGCGACGCGCTCCCGATTCGTCCGGCAGCTGCCCTGGGTGTTCGGCCGCACGGCGAAGCGGCCGATTCCCCGCGACGTCATGGACAACAACCTGCGCCCGTGCCGGGCGAGCGCCGCGATCCGCGACGATGGCCGACGCATGGTGCTGCGCGTGAACAAACGCGTCACGCTCGCGGTGGCACAGCGACTTCCGAGCTTCGAGAAGCCGGTGCTGATCATCTGGGCCGCCGAGGACAAGATCTACCCCAGATCGCTGGCGCACCGTCTCCATGCCGCGCTGCCTAATTCGACCGTTCGGCTGATCGAGGATTCGTATACCTGGATTCCGGAGGATCAGCCGGATGCGCTGGCACGCATGATCATCGAATTCGCCGACAAGACCGTGCACGAGCCGCGGACCACGCCTCTCACGTGACTCAGGAGGAAACGAAACTCATGGACAAGAGCAGCCGACCGTGGTGGCGGCATCCGGATCTCGGCCAGCGACGAGAGATCGACCTACCCCAGGGCACGGTGAACTGCTACGACGCCGGTTCCGGTCAGCCGATCGTGTTCCTGCACGGACCTTTCACCAACGCCAATGAGTACTCCAAGGTCGTCCCGTTGCTGTCGGGCAAATTCCGTTGTCTGACTCTGGAATTGCCGCTGGGCGCCCATGAACACCCGATGCCGAAAGCCACCCTGACGCTGCCCGGCCTGGCGCACATCGTCGCCGACGCGATCGAAGCGCTCGGACTCCACGATGTGATCCTGGTCGGCAACAGCGGCGGCACCGCGATTGCCCAGATCGTCGCCACGCAGCGCCCCGAGTGCCTCTCGCACCTCGTGCTGGCGTCCGGCTCGTCCTACGACAACGCCCCACCCAAGAAGTACCGGTTCATGTTCTTCCTGGTGAGTCGGCTCGGTACGCGAATCATGTTCGGCTCGTTGCGGATTCCGCTGCTGCGGCGCCTTCCGTTCGCGTTCGGATGGATGATCAAGCACCCGGTCGACCGCGCCACCAGCGACACTTTCGTATGGCCGTCACTGGTCACCAAGGGCGTCGGTGCCGACGCGAGCCGCCTGTTCCGCGTCTCGAATCCGCGCTACGTCTACTCGCTCGAGGCCGCGAAACACTTCTCCGAATTCAAGAAGCCCGTGCTGGTCGCCTGGTCGGTCGAGGACAAGATCTTTCCGCCTGCCCACGCCGTCCGGTTGGTCCGCGACTTTCCCAATGCCCGGCTGGAGTGGATCGACGACTCGTATGCTCTGTCGTCACTGGACCAGCCCGAAAAGCTCGCAACCCTGATCGCGGACTTCATCGTCGAAGACATAGATCGAGCGAGCGCACGGTGACTGGGATCGTCCTGCTCGCCATGCTGCCGATCGCCACGGTGTCGAGCTTCGTCGGTGCGTACAGCACCGTGGCGGCGGTGTACTGGTGCGAAACGAGATCCGCTGCGGCAGACAGCATTCGGGTCTGCCGCAGGCCGGTTCGATGACGGCGAGCTTCAACCGTTGTACTTCACCCGGAACGGTCCGCCGACACTGTTGAACAGCAGATCCCCATTCGGGAAGAACTGGATCAGCGCGTAGGCGCCGTTGCCGAGATTGCTCTGCCCGAAGATGGTGCGGTGCACCGTCTTTCCGGATTTCCAGTCCAGACCGGTCACCTCCCAGCCGTCGGCCTTGGTGTAGCCGTTGACGAAAACCACGCCGGATTTGCTGCTCTCGGTGGGCACCATGCTCGTCGAGACCACATCGGCACGCGACCACACCGATGACCAGCTGTGGTTGGCCGGATCCCATTGGAACCGCTCGACACCCGACGGCGGCGCGAATACCGGTCCGCCCGCGAGCACGTCGACGAGCCGGTCCGGCGCGCCTTGCGGCCGGGCGTTGTTGACCACGAATGCGCCGTAGCCGTCCACCACGACCGACTGCTCGCTCTGGATGAATTCGGGCTGCGGATTCAGACCGGCCGTCGCCTGGATCTGGTCGGCGATCCGATTGGATTTGGTGCCCGGCTTGGGTTGGAATCCTTCGGGAATGCCGTCGCGCCAGAATGCGACCAGTTTCATCCGGTCGGCGCCGTCGGTGAGCACGACGAGCCGGTCGTCCTGGCCGTAGCCCATCAGCGTGGGTGTCGAGCCGGTGCCGATGCCGAACTTCACCGCGGGCGGCTGCTGCCCGAAATCGTAGGGTGATGCCCATGCGCCGTCGTCGGCGGCGGTCGAAAGTTTGGATCCGGTCCAGACGACCTTGCGCATGATCTTGTCGGAGGCGGCGTAGATCCCGCCCTTGTCGTCCACGGCCATCGCATTGGAGACCACCTCGTCGGCGCCGAAATGGACCTGCTGCGGTTCGCCCTGCAGGCTGCGGTCGATGATCGACAGTCCGCGGGTGCTGAGCACGGCCAATTTGCCGTCATAGGTCATATTCAGACCGACGATGGACTCGGGTTGACCGCCCAGACCGGGGCCGCTGCCGAGCCAGGGTTTGAAGTCGAGGGTGCGCAGCACCCGTACGCCCGCTTCTGGATTGTTCGCATTCGTCAAGCCGAACACGACGATCTGCGCGTTCTGCGTGACGTAGTAGACCCGATTGTCCTTGTCCACCAGGCTGTAGACGCCATTGGCGATGCGCGTCCAATCGACGCCCCAGTCGTTGTGCACGGCGGCCTCCACCTGACCCGGGTCGGTGAAGTTCTGGTTGAGCACATGGTCCAAGGCTTGCGACGGTATCGGTGTCACGCCCGGTGCGTCCGCACGCGCGATCTCGTGGAACATGCCATTGCCCACCTGGACATAGACCACGCCCTGGGTGGAGGAGACCCACATGTGGTCCGGATCGGTGGCGGCGAGCGTCATGATGTTCACCGGTCCCGAGGTGATGCGCTGCTGCTGCTTCGGGTCGATATGGAATTCGCCCTGCGGCGTTTGGTACGGGAAGGTGTCGGACTGGCCCGGATCGATATGTGTCAGCCCGTAGGTCGCGGCGGCGAGGTAGGGATTGCGGGCGGGGCCTGCGGCGGTGCCCGACTGGTTCTCCTTCTTCGCCGAATTGCCGCCGCAGGCGGGGATGGCCAGAGCCACGGCCAGCGCGACGGCGACGACGAGTGCCTTGCGGCGCGGGCTCATCGCTTGCTCCTCTACGTTCGCTATCGGGGTGTCGATCGGGCGGAACGCATGCCGCTCGGAGCGGCGAACAACGAAACAAACCAGTGCTCTTTCGTGCTCGCGAACATAACACATCGCCTGGTCACGCGAGGTGATTGGTATTTTTATACCGATCGCCGCTATGCTCGGTATTAAAATACCGAGGTGGAGGTTTGGGCATGGTGGAGTTGAAGTCGCCGGAAGAGATCGAACGCATGCGGGTGGCGGGGCGCTTCGTCGCCGAGATCCTGGCGGAACTGCGTACGCTGGCCCGGGTCGGAGTGAATCTGCTGGAGCTGGAACAGCATGTGCGGCAGCGGATTCAGGAGCGCGGCGCGGTGTCGTGCTACGTGGACTATGCGCCGTCGTTCGGGCGCGGACCCTTCCGGAATACGATCTGCCTATCGGTGAATGATGCTGTCCTGCATGGACTTCCGTTCGACTATGCGTTGTGCGATGGGGATGTGCTCAGCATGGATCTGGCTTTGGGCATCGACGGGTGGGTCGCCGATTCGGCCACCAGCATGATCGTCGGCACCGCCGATGCGGAGGATCTGCGGCTGATCAAGGCCACCGAGGATGCGCTTGCGGCTGCCATCGCGGTTGCGTTGCCCGGCAACCGGATCGGCGATATTTCCGCCGCCATCGCGGCGGTCGCGCGGGCGAACGGGTACCCGGTGAATACCGAATTCGGCGGGCACGGACTCGGGCGGACGATGCACGAGGATCCGCATGTGCCGAATGCGGGACGCGCTGGTCGCGGGTATCCGCTGCGACCCGGTTTGACCATTGCGATCGAGCCGTGGTTCGCGCGCACGACCGACCGGATCTACACGGATCCGGATGGTTGGACGATCCGCTCGGTGGATGGCTCGCGGACCGCGCACTCCGAACATACGGTCGCGATCACCGCTGACGGACCCCAGGTGTTGACCGCCGCCGCATAACGGGTCACCGCCGCTCAACTCAGCCGCCGTAATCGGCTCGGAGACTACTGCGGCAGCCGCGGGAGTCCTTGTCCGCCCGCGCCTTGTGCCCAGTTGCTGGCGGTATGCTCGGGATCAATAGGTCGGAGGTGGATGTTGCGGGTAATTCTGGCCGAAGACGACGTCCTGCTTCGCGAAGGTGTCGCGAGCTTGCTCGCACGCAGCGGATTCGACGTGGTGGGGCAGGCCGGAGACGCCGCGCAACTCATGGCGCTGGTTCGGGACGAAGCACCGGACCTCGTGGTGGTCGACATCCGGATGCCACCGACGCACACCACCGAGGGGCTCGACGCGGCCCGGGTGATCCGGGGCGAACTCCCGGAGACGGGCATCCTGGTCCTGTCGGCGCATGCCGATGTCGAGGACGCGATCGAGCTGCTGGCCGGTGGTCAGCGGATCGGCTATCTCCTCAAGAGCCGGATCACCGATGTGGAGGAGTTCGTCGACACCCTGCGTCGGATTGCCAAGGGCGCATCGGTCATCGACCCCGCTCTGGTGCAGGAGCTGGTGTCGGCCCGTCGACGCGACGACCCGCTGGCCGTGCTCAGTGTGCGGGAGCGGGAAGTGCTCGCGCTGATGGCGGAGGGGCGCTCCAACGCTGGCATCGCCCGTCGGCTGTGGGTCACCGAGGGCACGGTCGAGAAGCACGTGCGCAGCATTTTGACCAAACTGGATTTGCCCGAAACCGGGGACGACCACCGCAGGGTTCTCGCGGTGGTCACGTTTCTCGAGGCTCGCTGAGCGGATCGCGGTGGTCTTCGGCGGCGAGCAGCTCACGGATCGCGGTCGACGACAGCGCGGACTTGGACAAGAAGCCCATAGCGTGGCTCGCAGCGACCATATCCGCGACATCCTGCTCGGCGCGGGCCGAGGTCAGTATCACCGGCCCGCCGTGGCGGTGCAGGCGCTCGGCGAGTTCGATGCCGTTCTCCGGGCCGAGCTCGATATCGACAAGCGTCACGTCGGGCCTGAGTTCCGCGACCCCCCGCAGCGCTGCGGCGCTGGTCGATGCCACGCCGACGACGATGATCCCCTCGCGCTCGAGCAATTCGCGTCCGGCGTCGAGAAAGCCGACGCTGTCATCGACGATGAAACAGCGCAAACGCTGAGCTGACGGCTCCATGACCTGAGTGTCCGATAGCGCGCTACTTGCGCGCATCCCCGCTAACGGGAACTTCGCACCGGCGGCTACCGCCCTGCGCGCACGGCCGGACCGCGATCATCGAGTCTGCTGGACGGTGCGCTTCTCGGCGCTGAGCATCCACCGCTGCTTCTCGATGTCGTCGATGAGGGCGTGCAACAGGTCCGCCGTCGACGGGTCCTCTGCGTCGACGGCGCCATGAACGGCGCGCATCGTGCCCGCGGTAGTGCGCAGCTGGTCGCAGATCAACCCGACCACTCCGACGGTGTTCTGCTCGCCAGGAGGGAATCCCTTCAGCTGTGTCATCGCGGCAACGGTCTCGGGTCGCCCGTCGGGCATCGCGTCCAATGCTCGCATCCGCTCGGCAATGGTGTCGCTGCTCTCGCGGGCGGTATCGACGACCTCCGCGACTTGCACCTGCAACTCGATGAAATCGACAACTTCATCGAGCGGAAGAGGTAAGTCGCGGAAATTGTGGCCCACTACGTTCGAGTGCGCTTGCTTGCCCAGCAAATGCAACGCGACGAGATCGGCAAGGACCTGCTGCAGGTTCGCGCGCAGCCGTGGCGAAGCGCGGAACCCGGAGGCGGCGACTGCGGAGGTGTGGACGATCGACGTGGTCGACATGGTTGCTCCCATTTCGTGGTGGGCCCCGATCGATGGGGGCAATCGCTAGTGGAACGGCTGAAGAACGCATGGCGGCTCATGGTGTTCGGCCGCCGTCGTGCGGCGCAGGTGGCTTCGACTTGTGCCTTGTTTCCCGTCCGCTATCAGCTTCGCCATTCGACGCACTCGTGTCGCTACCGCTGACGCCCATTCACCGCACCAGCTACCCGGAAAGATCGCCTGCCCGCTACCGCGGAGCTGCTCTCGACCGGAGCGACCACCCGATTGTCCGATCGCGGCACGAGAGGATACTGAGTTCATGCCGCCGAGGTGGTCGCGGCTTCCTCATCGGAAGCGGATGCGCGGTTGGTTTACGGGTGGCGCGTCCGATCGTGGCCGGAGGTCGCGACCGGCCTCGATATGGCCGGTGCTGCGGATGCCGCGCGATGGCTCGACCGAGGATGACCCATCGGTACGAACAGGTCTTCGGTCGGTGTTGCTGCGTCCGGCGACGCTGCCGCTGTCGCTGGGGATCGTGGTCGCCGCGGTCGTCATCGCGCTGGAGACGCTTGTGGTCGTCCTCCTGGAGGATCTGTCGCCCGGCGAGACGTTCGAGCCGGTCTATCTGCTCGGCATCCTGGTTGTCTCCATGGTGTGGGGATTGGGCCTGGCAGTAGCCACCTCACTGGTCAGCGCCATCGCCCTGGCCGTTTTCGATGCCAGGTCCGGCGGCCAGGTCGCGCCGTTCGATTCCGAGAACGGCGTGCTCGTCGTCGTATTCCTGGTGGCGGCATTGTGCACGAACTTCATCGCGGGGCTGGCCCGAGTGCGGGCGTTCGAAGCCGATCAACGCCGCCGGGAAGCCGAGGAGGCCAAAACCGGGCTGCAGGAGAGCCGCGACCGGATCAGTGTGCTGGCCCAGCAGCAGGCCGCGCTGCGGCGAGTGGCCACCCTGGTGGCACGCGGCGCGCCCAGCTTCGAAGTCTTCTCGACCGTGGCCGAGCAGTTGGCCCGCGCGCTCGGCACTGCCAACGCATCGTTGTGGCGCTGCGAGTCCGACGGCACCGCCACCCTCGTCTCGGCTCATGGCGACCCATTGCAGACCACGGCGATGCCGGTCGGTTCGCGCTGGTCGCTGGAGGGCGACAACATCGTCGGTGTGATTGTCACCAGCGGCCGCCCAGCCCGGATGGATGCCGACAACTCGCCCCGGTGGGCCGCCGCGCGCATCCGCGAGCTCGGCCCGCACAGCGGGGTGGGTGCGCCGATAGTTGTCGAGGGCAGTGTGTGGGGCGCCGCTGTCGTCGGCAATGCCGAACCTGGTCCGCTGCCACCGGATACCGAGGCGCGCGTCGCCGACTTCGCCGACCTCGTCGCGACGGCGATCGCCAACGCCGAATCGCGTGCGGAACTAACCGCGTCGCGCGCCCGGATTGTGGCGGCCGCCGACGACGCACGGCGCCGCCTGGAACGTGATCTGCATGACGGAGCCCAGCAACGGCTGGTGTCGCTCGCGCTGGAATTGCGCTCTTTGCAGGACTCGGTGCCATCCGAACTCGATGCTCTCAGCGGGCAGATCGCTCGGGTCGCATCCGGTCTGACCGCCGCGACGGAGAATCTCCAGGAACTCTCGCGCGGAATTCATCCGGCGATCCTGTCGAAAGGCGGACTCGGCCCCGCGTTGAAGACGCTCGCCCGCCGTTGCCCGGTGCCGGTGGACCTCGACGTCGCCGTCGAGCGGCGATTGCCGGATCCGGTGGAGATCGGCGCCTACTACGCGGTGACCGAAGCGCTGACGAACGCCGCCAAGTACGCCCAAGCCTCCGAAGTGTCGGTCCTGGCGGCGGTGAAAGGCGACAGTCTCTGCTTGTCGATTCGCGACAACGGCATCGGCGGCGCCGACTCGAGGAAAGGGTCAGGACTGATCGGTCTGAAAGATCGCATCGAAGCGCTGGGCGGCCACGTATTCGTCACCAGCCCGACGGGGATCGGTACGTCGCTGTACATCACGATCCCGGTAGAGGTGGGCGACAGCACACCTCCTTTGTAACCGCCGCCCAGTGCGGGTTCGGGGTGGTGTCGTCCTGCCGGGGACCGAACCCAGCGGGCTCGATCGGGCGCAGTTGCAGCTAGCAGGTATTCGCACAGTCACGGTGGTGGGGCCTTTCGACTGCGGCCAGCGTCGACGACAACGGGCATGCGGCGAGACGATTCTGGACTTCGTTCCACCGGTCCTTTTGTGCATTCGAGGAGTCTCGACATGGTCATACACCAAGAAGCCGTCATAACCCGAGCCGCCGCCGAAGTTTCCACGCGTTCACCGGCAGGGTTGACCACCTCGGCTGGCGCGACTGGGCGCGAGCGCGTGGTTCGACCCGCGATCTGGTCGGGTGGGCAGGTTGGCGAATTGATCGCCGAACATGTCGACGCGCTGCACGTCACGCACTCGACCATCGCCAACCCACAATCCGTCGAGTTCGCAGCCAGGATGACCCACCGAACCAGCAGGGGAGTGTGGCGGTTGAGTTGGCTGCCCGAAATGGCACTGACCCGAACGCAGGTCCTCAGCGCAATGGTTCTCGAGCGAATCCTGATCGTTCATGATCTCGACAGCGCGACCATGCTACGGATCATGGGTGTCCTGGCCGCCGATCTGCGGATGCCGCTGCACCAGCTTCTCGGTCGCCTCTCGTCGCACCAGCAACGAACAGGCGCGCCGGATCCCGGTGGCACGGCGATGCGGACCGCCTGAAGCCTGGTCACCAAACGGCACCGACGGTGATCGCCACGCCCGCACCGACATTCATGGCCGATGCGGCCTGCGGTGGGCGCGTGGTCTGCGGGTCGAGCGGAAGCCCCACATCGTCAACGAACCGGCGAGACTCAGGTAGAGGGCGTAGACGAGGATGACCAACAGCGCGCCGTAGTCGCGGGGCCAAGTCCGCGTCGGCAGCAGTGCGGCGAATCCGGCGACGAGCAGTATGACGCCCACAACCAGTGCGGGTGTCCCGAGCGCGGCGATATCGTCGTTGCCACACCGGGTACTCGGCGAGGTGCGGCTTTCGGCGAAATTCGTTGCCGGGCGCGGGCGGATGTTGGCAGGTGTGTCCGATGGTTGGGGCGGAGATTCCGTCGGAATCCACACAATCAATTCCTCTTTCTGAATCTGTCGACAAAAGGGGGCCAATTCGGCGGTATAGGCGATGAGGGCAACGTGCCCTGTTGCCGGACGGGTGCAAGGTCGACGCCATGGCTACTCTGAGCGGGCGGTGTCGGCAAAGGAGCCCACACCGCCCGCCGATCCGATGCCCATCGCAACCCGACGCTGGAACAGTAGATCGGCGCGCAAGGCGTGCCATCGTCCCGAGAGCACGAAGTCTGCCCGGATGTTTGTCTCCGGCAGCCGTCCCCGCACAGCATCGGCACTGATCATCGCCCTGATCCCGCCCCGGCCGGTACGAACCGCCGCATGCGACCGATCTGCTCGAGCTGTCGAGTGGCGTGTTCGACAACCTGTCGAACTGGACCGGCGGCGTTCTCGAGCTCGGCGGCCGGTGAATACCGGACCGCGCACTCCGAACATACGGTTGCGATCACCGCTGACGGACCCCAGGTGCTCACCGCCGCATAATCTGTCTCAATCCGTTTCGGAGAGCCAATCCGCGAGATCGGTCGCGGCGCGCAACTCGGCCGCGACGCTCGCGCGTTCGGCTTTCGAAAGCGATATGCCCCCGAGTTCGGCGCGCACCTTCTCGGCCCGCTCGGAATCGCCGGTGGCGACGGCCAACTCGGTCAGTGCCGCAAGTGCGCGAGCCCTATCGACGGCAGATGCTTCCGCGCCGTAGCGACGGAGACCTACCTCGAGCACCCGGACTGCGGTCGCATCGTCGTTCTTGAAATCGCGCAGGATACGGACATTGTCCAAAACCCGTGCCAGGCCGTCGAGTTCGCGGGAGCCGCCGTAATCGACGTCCTCGGGCTCGTCGCGCTGAATGTAGATGATGGTATTGCCCACCGGGTCGACCACGCTGAATCTGCTCTGGCCGGGGCGGAATCGGGTGATGCGTGGACAGCCCTTCGCGGGGACCTTGCCATAGCGCTTGCGCAGCGCCGCGGTGAATGTGGCGTGTCGCTCGGCGACATCGTCGAGCATGATCAGGCAGCCGACCTGTTCGGTGGGGAGTCCGATGCCCGGCGGTGCGGCGGCGAAATGGACCGCACAGCCATCGGCCTCGATCGCGCCGTAAGCGTATGGCCTGGTCTGCTCATGGGTCACCGTGTAGCCCAGCGCTCGGTAGAAGTCGAGGGTGTCCGTCAAATCGCCACTCCACAACACCGGAACCGCTGTATCGCTTGTCATCGCCCTGCCTCGGTAGCACTAATCAATTTTGACTACCTGAGGTTAGGGCGGTGAAATGTCGGAAGTCAAATTTGAGTAGTATGGCCGTTTCGAGAGAAGGGAAACCCGGATGTCGGCCGTGCGCCTGCTCGTCCTCGGCGTGATGCGGTTGCGTCAGCCCACCTACGGCTACGCCGTGCGTCGCGAACTGCTGTCCTGGCGTGCCGAAACCTGGACCAATGTGAAGCCCGGGTCGATCTATCACGCGCTGAAACAGCTGACGCAGGAAGGGAAATTGAGTGCGTTCGGCACCCAGGGCAGTACCGAGGGGCCGGGGCGGACGCTGTTCGAACTGACCGAGGCGGGGGAGGCCGAGTTCCGCAAGCTCATGGACGAGGCGCTGGTCAGCGTCGATATGGAAGAGCTCGGTGCGGGTATCGCGTTCATGGATGCGTTGCCACGCGCACACGTCATCGAGAAGTTGCGCGAACAACGCCGCAATGCCGCGGCGGTTCGTGACGATCTGATCGCCATGATCCCGACCTTCCCGGGCCGGTACGAACCACCGCATGCGACCGATCTGCTCGAGCTGTGGAGCGGCGTGTTCGACAACCTGTCGAACTGGACCGGCGGCGTTCTCGAGCGCCTGGAGACCGGTGAATACCGGATGTCGGACTGATGGCAGGGGGCGCCCGCCGGCCCGATGGCGGATAGGCTTCCCGCATGACGAACACACTGGGTGCGGTCGGCAAGTCCGACTACGTGCTGCTGACGACCTTCCGCAAGGACGGCACACCGGTCGGCACCGCCGTATGGGCCGCCGAGGACGACGGGAAGCTGTATGTGTGGACCGAAACCAACAGCTGGAAGGTCAAGCGGCTGCGCAAAAATCCCGCCGTCACCCTCCAACCGTGCAATCCGTCGGGCAAGCCGCGCGGTGATGTCATCGAAGGCACCGGCCGGGTGCTCGATGCCGCCGACACCGAACGAGTGCGCAAGCTGATCAAGAAGAAGTACTGGCTCCTCGGCCCGATTCTGGTCACCGCGAGCAGTATTCGCCGCGGCAAGTCCGGCACCATCGGCCTCGAGATCACCCCGGCCGCATAGTCAGGTCGCCTGGCTCACCGAGGACATGTGGAAGTCCGGGATGCGCAAGGGCGGCATGGCGGCTCGGGTGAACCAGTCCTTCCATTCACGGGGGAGGGTGGTCTCGGTGGCACCGGCTTCGGTGGTGCGGCGGAGCAGGTCGATCGGGCTTTCGTTGAAGCGGAAGTTGTTGACCGCCGCGGTGACTTCACCATTTTCGACCAGGTAGACGCCGTCGCGGGTGAGGCCGGTGAGCAGCAAGGTCGCGGGATCGACCTCGCGGATGTACCAGAGCGTGGTCAGCAGTAGGCCGCGCTCGGTATTCGCGATCATCGCGTCGATACTCGCGCCCGAGCCGCCAGTCAGCAGCAGGTTATCGCCGGGAACCGTAGTGGGAGCGTCGAATTCGGCGGCGGTGGCACGCGGGTAGACCAGCGATTCGATGACCCCATTACGCAGCCAGTCCACGCGCCGGGCCGCGAGACCGTTGTCGAAGACCGACAGCGATTCCGAGGACGACGAAGTCACCACGAACGGACGATATTCGAGTCCGCCGGCGCTCGGATCGGAGTAGAGCGTCAATGGAATGTGGCTGAGCCGCTCGCCGATTCGAGTGCCGCCCGCCTTTGCGAAGGCGCTGTGCCCTTCGTGCGCGCCCCGGCCCTCCATGGACCAGGCCAGGTAGATCATCAGGTCCGCGACCGCCGAAGGCGGCAGCAGGGTTTCGTAGCGACCTGCGGGCAGCTCAACCCGTCGTTCGGACCAATCCAGCCGCCGCGACAATTCGGTGAGCAGTCCGGGCACGTCGACATCGGTGAAGTCCGCGGTGCCGACACCGACCCACGCGCTCGCGAGATCCGCACCCTCGCCCCGCTTTCCGTTGATCTCCACCGAACCGGTGGGCTGCACGAAGCGGCGGCGAATACCGGTGGAGGTGCCGAGCCATGTCGTATGCATCTGGTGGTAGGCGAAACCATAGAGCCGATCGGCGCCGTCGAATCCGCCCGCCAAGTCGCGTGCGAGGTCGGTAAAGACCTCGATTCCGGTGCTGCCCGGTGCGGACGCCCAGTCATTCCCGGAGTCCGGCAGACCATCCGAATCCGGGGTCAGCAGCGGCATCGCATCCTTCGCGGGTTCTGCGGTGCGAGCCGCCGCCTCGCTGGCGCGGACCACCTGCTCGATCTCGGCCGGGTCGACGCTGGTGGCGCTGACGCTGCCGACGCGCGCGGAGTTCGGGCCGTCGCGGAAGATCGAAATGACCGCCCAGTCCCGGGAAATCGAGGAACCATTGGTGGTCATCGAGTTGCCCGCCCAGCGCAGTGACGCCTCGTGCGCATCTGTGACGATGACCATCGCCTCGTCCGCATGCGAGAGCGCCAGCGCCTGCTCGACGACCGCACCCGCGGGCATCATCACCTCGATCACTGACCTGCCTCCGTCCGGGTGTTGAGAATGTTGATGCCGCGCACCAGGATCGACGGGCAGCCGTGGCTGACCGCGGCGACCTGGCCGGGTTGCGCCTTACCGCAGTTGAACGCACCGCCGAGGCGCCAGGTGGACGGTCCGCCGACGGCCTCCATGGCACCCCAGAAGTCGGTGGTGGTGGCCTGATAGGCGACATCGCGCAGCTGGCCGTCGAGCTTGCCGCCGCGTATGCGGAAGAACCGCTGACCGGTGAACTGGAAGTTGTAGCGCTGCATATCGATCGACCAGGACTTGTCGCCGACGATGTAGATGCCGTTCTCGACCCGGGAGATGAGTTCGGCGGTACTGGTGTCGTTCTCGGGGTCCGGTTGCAGCGAGACGTTGGCCATGCGCTGGATCGGCACATGGTGCGGTGAGTCCGCGTAGGAGCAGCCGTTGGAGCGTTCCAGGCCCAGGCGCGGGGCGAAGACGCGGTCGAGTTGATAGCCGACCAGAACGCCGTCGCGCACCAGATCCCAGCGCTGTCCGGCGACGCCCTCGTCGTCATAGCCGACCGAGGCCAGACCGTGCACCTCGGTGCGGTCGCCGGTGACGTGCATGATCGGCGTTCCGTACTGCAGCGTGCCGAGCTTGTCCGGGGTTGCGAACGAGGTGCCCGCATAGGCCGATTCGTAGCCGATGGCGCGGTCGTATTCGGTGGCGTGGCCGATGGATTCGTGGATGGTCAGCCACAGGTTGGTCGGGTCGATCACCAGGTCGGTGGGGCCTGCCTCGACGCTGGGCGCCTTGACCTTTTCGGCCAGCCAGCCCGGGATCTGCGCGAGCTCCTCGCTCCAGTCCCAGATTCCGTCCGCGCCGGTGACGTACTCCCAGCCGCGTCCGGCCGGTGCGGCGAGGGTACGTATGGTCTCGAAGACACCCGCCGCCGCGTCGACGGTGATCGCCTCCAGTTGCGGGTGCAGGCGCACGCGCTGCTGAGTGATTGCGGAGCCCGCGGTGTCGGCGTAGAAGGTCTGCTCCTTGACCTGCAGCACCGAGGCGGTGACGTGATCGACGCCGTCGGCGGCGGACAGGCGGCCCGAATAGTCCTGCAGCACAGTGACCTTGTCGGCGGTCGGCACCGTGAACGGGTCCAGGTCGTAGGCCGAAACCCAGTGCACATTGTCGTATCGCGGCTCTTCGGCGAGTTCGACGCGCTCACGATTGAGCGCGCGCAGGGTGGTCGCCACCGTGAACGCCCGCCGCGCCACCTCGGCCGCGGTCTCCGGAGTGAGCGCGGCATGCGAGGCGAAACCCCAGGTGCCGTCGACGATCACGCGCACGGCGAAGCCGAGATCGGTGGCATTGCTGATCGCCTCGACCCGGCCGTCGCGCAGCCGGATCGACTGGGTGACCAACCGATGCACCCGCAGATCTGCATGCTGCGCGCCCGCCGCCCGCGCCGCCGACAGAGCGGCGTCGGCGAGCGCGTGCAGTGGTAACGCAAGGAACTCGGCGTCCACATCTTTGGAAGTCGCGATGCTCACCTGATCAACCTAGCCGGTCGGGCCGGCGAGCGCCGCTCCCGCTGCGCTGACGCAGACCTTGTAGACATGCATCGACTGCAATGCCGCACGAAATGCCCAGCGGCGCAGTTCTAGACCATAGCCGCAGGGGTCGCGGCGACGAGACCGCCGTCGATGAGCAGGTCCTGGCCGTTGATATAGGACGCCTCGCCGGAGGCAAGAAAAGCGACCGCGGCGGCAACGTCCTCCGAGGTACCGATACGTCCCGCGGCCACGGTGGCGACGGCGGCGGCCTGCACTTCCGGTGACGCTTCGGCATAGAACGCAGGCGTCCCGGTGTAACCCGGGCTCACCGAGTTGACCCGGATTCGCCTGGGTGCCAGTTCGGCCGCCAGCGTCCGTGCCAGGTTGTGCACCGCCGCCTTGGTCGCCGAATAGAGTGCCGCGCCGGGCCCACCCCGGTGCAGTGCGAATGATGCGTTGATCACGATCACGCCGCCATCGACCAGCAGGGGGAGAGTGTGCTGGATGGTGAAGAACGCGGCCTTGAAGTTGATATCGACCACCCGGTAGAACTCGGCCTCGGTGACATCGCCGACGGCCTGGAACGCGCCGACGCCCGCATTGGCGAAAACGATGTCGAGGTGTCCGTAACGGTCCCGGACCGCGGCCGCAAGCGCTTCCAGATCGGCGAGACTCGCTGCGTCGCTCGGAATTCCGAGGACGCGATCGCCACCGTTCAACTCTTCGAGCGCGACGTCCAGACGGGACTTGTCACGCCCGGTGATGACAACCCGCCCACCCTCGTCGAGCAACCTGCGCGCGGTGGCCAACCCCATGCCGCTGGTTCCGCCGGTGATCAGCGCGATCTTGTCGTCGAATCGGGAATTGCTCGCCATGGCACGACCTCTCGTACGGTTGGATAGTTCAAGAACATATGAACAGTTCGACTGTATGTCAACAAACGAGCTATCCTGGCCGATGTGATGACGGCACATCCCGAGCGGGATCGGATCGAGTTGGCGAATGTATTCGCCGCACTGGGAAATCCATTGCGGCTGCGGATCGTTCGCGTGCTCGCGGATGGGGCGGAGCACACCTGCGGTTCGATCGTGGACGGTGTGCCGAAATCCAATCTGACGCACCACTATCGGGTGCTGCGCGATGCGGGGATCATCTGGCAGCGGCCATCGGGACGGGAAACGCTACAGTCGTTGCGCCGTGACGATCTCGACGCGCGGTTCCCGGGTCTGCTGGATTCGGTGATCGACGCGGCCCGCCGGGAGCAATCGCACGCGACCGGAATTTGATCACGGTTTGGCCGCATGGCGCGCGCGAAAGTCGTGGTTACCGTACCCAAGTCGGGTTATGCCGTACTGTGCCCGCGTGCCGCCATCCGCCCTCCGCGATCGCAAACGAGAACGTACCCGCCGTGCCCTCCTCGAGGCTTCCGTCGAGCTTTTCGAGAACAGAGGCTATGAGGAGACCACGGTGGCCGATATCGCCGCCGCGGCCGAGGTCGGCACCCGGACCTTCTTCAACTACTTTGCCAGCAAGGAAGAGTTGCTCTTCCCGGAACAGGACGAGCGGGTGCGCGCCGCGGTGGCTGCCATCGCGAGTCGCCGGCCCGGCGAGCGGCCCGTGGAAGTGCTGCTGCGCGCGTTGCGAGCGGCGGGCGACAATCCGGGCGAACACCTCGTCGATGACCTCAATGCGCGCATTGCCGCACTGCGCGCACAGGTTTCGCGCACCGTGCCCGCGGTGAGCGGGCGAGCCGCGCACGCGCAGTTGGTCGCGCAGCGCGAGATCGCGCGACAGTTGCATATGGCATTTCCCGCCGAATTGGACGATGTCGGCGCCGCCGCATTGGTCGGTGCCGTGGTCGGTGCGGTATCCGGTGCGTTGACGGTGCTGTTCCAGAGTCCGGTGGCAGGAGTGGACGGCGAGCGGCTGCACCGCCAGATCCACGAAACGACCTCACGGGTGCTGCAACCCTGGCTCGCCTCGAATACCAAGATGCATGTCGGCCCCCTGCACTGATCGCCTCAGCCGAATTGCTGCCAGCCCAAACGGATCACCATGCCGATGACGACGACCAGAAGTACGACGCGCACGAACTCCGCGCCCTTGCGTAATGCCATGTGCGAGCCGATGATCGCGCCCGCCACATTGCCGACCGCCATGGCCGCGCCGAGCGCGAACATGATGTGGCCGGTGACACCGAAGTAGATCAGCGCACCGAAATTGGATCCGCAGTTGATCACCTTCGCCATTGCGGCCGCACGCACGAATTCGGTGCCGAGCAGGGTGGCGAAGGTAATGATCAGGAAGGTGCCCGTGCCTGGGCCGAGCAGTCCGTCGTAGAAGCCGATCAATCCGGCGGCCAGGGCGATCACGAGCACGAACTTGCGCCGGGTCGGCGGGTGCGTGGCCAGGGTGATGCCGATCGATGGGCGTAGCGTGACGAAGACGGCGACGCCGACCAGCACGACCATCACGATCGGGATGAACAGGTCGCGATCGATGAGCGACACCGCCGCCGCGCCGGTCGCCGCGGTGACCGCCGCGATCACCGCCGCGGGCAGTAGCGTGCGCCACTGTATGGGAACTTTGCGCGCGAATGTCATGACCGATGCGCTGGTGCCCGCGACCGCGGCGAGCTTGTTGGTGCCGAGTGCGGTTTGTGGCGTGATGCCCGGTGCGACGAGGAACAGTGTCGGCAGGATGATCAATCCGCCGCCGCCGACCACCGCATCCACCCAGCCCGCGGCGGTCGCGGCTGTTAACAAGGCCGCCCAGTCTGCAAAATCCACCCGGCCAGCCAACCAGATGGTTGGATCCGACCCGCCCGCACCTAGGCTGATATTCGTGCGCCGGTTCAGTCTGTGGCTTCGCGGCAAGCCCCTCATCTCGGATTCGATGCTGGCCGCCGCCCTGCTGCTGCTCGAGATTCTCGGGGTCGGGAATTCCGATAGCAAGCTGGCATACCTGGGAATCGGTGCGCTGTTGCCGGTACCTGTCGCGTTCCGGCGGCTCTATCCGCGGGCGATGGCAGCCGCGATGCTCGGACTCTCGATCGCCTCGACGCTGGTGAGCTACGCGTCCGAGGACAATGGCGACCATATCGCGCTTCTCGGGCTCGGCATCATGCTGTACACGCTCGTCGCGTATGTCGGTCGTAAGGAAGGAGTTTGGTACGCGCTCGGCCTTGTCGCCGACTGCACCAGCTCATTTCTGTTGCTGCACAAGCCGGCCGGTTCGGATCTGATCTTCACCGCGATGTTCTATGCGCTGTGCTGGACGCTGGCCGAATTCATCGGTGCGCGCCATGCCTACGACCAAGAGGTGGCGGCGCGGCTCGCGGTCGCCGACTACGACCGGGAACGCCGTGCGCACGATGCCGTCTCCGCCGAACGCACCCGCATCGCCCGCGAATTACACGACGTCGTCGCCCACGCGGTGAGCGTGATCATCGTGCAGGCCGACGGCGCGAAGTACGCGCTGCGGCGCGATCCGGACGCGGCCGAGCGGGCATTGACCACGATCGCGAGCACCGGTCGCGAGGCCCTGCGGGAATTGCGCCGAACCGTGGCGCTCCTGCGTATCGAGCACGCCCCGGATCAATTGCCGCAGCACGGAACCGCGGGTCTGGCGAAGGTGGTCGAGATGATGCGCGATACCGGACTCGCGGTGGAACTCGAAATGACCGGTGAACTGGACGATATCGCCCCCGAGGTGAGTCTCGGTATGCACCGCATCGTGGCCGAATCACTGACCAACACGCTCCGGCACGCGGGTTCTCATCCCAAGGCATGGGTGCGGGTGCAGCGCCGCGAGATCGATGTGATCATCGAAGTCACCGATACCGGCGGAGTTCCGGTGCGGGAGCAGGCCGCGATCCCGATCGTCGGCGGCGGCATGGGACTGGTCGGCATGCGCGAACGCATCGCCGTACTCAGCGGCACGCTGGAAGCGGGCCGCACCTCCGATGGCGCCTGGCGGGTATACGCGACCATCCCACTGGTGCGCGGCAACGAAAACGGTTAGCCGCAGGCTTCTTTCGAGGCCGCGGGCACGGTGCGGAAAACACGCTGGACGTGGCCGATAGATTAGGGACGTGCCGATCACCGTTCTCGTTGTCGACGATCAGGAACTCATGCGCATGGGGTTGAAGATGGTGCTCGGTGCGCACCCGGACATCGAGGTGATCGGAGAGGCCGAGAACGGTGCCGCCGCGATATCCCGGGCCAAGGAGTTGCGGCCGGATGTGGTGCTGATGGATGTGCGGATGCCGGTCGTCGACGGGGTATCCGCCACGCAGCGCATCGTCGAGGCCGGTGACGGCTGCAAGGTGCTGGTGATGACGACCTTCGACCTCGACGAACACGCATTGGGAGCGCTGCGGGCGGGTGCGAGCGGATTCCTGTTGAAGGACACGCCGCCCGAGGATCTGGTCTCGGCGATCCGGAGTGTGGCGGGTGGTGATGCGGTCGTGTCGCCGAAGGTGACCAAGCGACTGCTGGACCGGCTCATCGCCGACGACCCGGGCGGCATGCGGGATCCGGCGGTACTCGAGGTGCTGACCGCGCGTGAGCGCGAGGTGCTCGAGCAGATCGCGGCGGGGCGGTCCAATGCCGAGATCGCCGAGCAGTTGTACCTGTCCGAGGCCACCGTCAAGACGCACGTCGGGCGGGTGCTGACGAAACTCGGTCTGCGCGACCGGGTTCAAGCAGTCGTGCTGGCCTACGAGACCGGCTTGGTGCGACCCGGCGGGTGAGATCTCAGCGAGCTATCAGGCTGGATCGGGAGAAAAATCGGACCGTGCGACGTTGAACCGGGTAGATCGTCCGAAAGGATCGCCATGCCCGCCGTACTGTTCGTGCTCTACGTCATCGTCGAGATCGCCGCGCTGATCGGCGTCGGCCAGCTCATCGGTGTGATGCCGACCATCCTGCTGCTCATCGCCGGTTCCGCCGCGGGCATGCTGCTCATCGGCTCCCAAGGCCGACGCGTCTTCGAACAATTCCGGCGCGCCGGACGCGGGGAGATCAACCCGGGCACTGCGGTCGCGGACGGCGCGCTCGTCGCCACGGGCGGGTTCCTGATGTTCATCCCAGGCCTGGTCACCTCGTTCTTCGGGCTGCTCCTGCTGCTGCCGCCGACCCGCTTCCTGGTCCGTCCGCTGGTCGCCGCGTTCGCCGCGCGCCGCTTCAGCCGCCTGGCCGCGGCGATGCCGTATCGCGGCGTGATCATCGACGGTGACGATGTGGTCGACGGCGCGGTTGTCGGCGAGTGGTACGACGACCCGCGCCCCTCGACTCGCCCGGCTCTTCCGTAGCGACCACTTTGCGGGTTGCTCGAAAGGGGCAGCCGGGTGATCGGGTTCACTCCGCGTCTCGTACCTAAACCGTGCCGACCATCACCCCGGTGCCCATTTCGTAAGCCGGATCAAAGGGCTAGGGTGGCCGGATGGCGACCGAAGAGCTCACCGTCACGGTGAGTGAGGAGCTGGCAGCGGCGGTGCGGCAGGCCGCGGCGGCTGCGGGACAGTCGATTTCCGGATTCACGGCTGCGGCATTGCGGCTGGAACTGATCGCGGTGGAGGCGGGTATGCGCGCCGCACCCGGCGGCGCGCCGCCGAGATACGCGGAGGTCATGGCGGTGCTCGCACAACCCGCGGACGTTTCGCCACCGACCATCTAGAGCGACCTGCAAGCAGCCGCTACGGAGCGGAGGCTGTCCGACTCGACGGACTGAAACACCGATACGGCAGACTGGTCTCTCGTGAGTACCCAGTTGCTGATCGGCGGTCGTTTCTACAGTTCGAGTTCACCCGACGCGACGGCAATGGCCGTGACCGACGGCACCGTGGTGTGGCTGGGCGCCGAGCAACCGGGACGCGCGCTGCATCCGGATGCGGAGATCATCGACCTCGACGGCGCTTTCGTGGCACCGGCATTCGTCGATCCGCACGTGCACGTGACGGCGCTGGGCTTGAAGCTGACCGGCCTCGATCTGTCGGTGGCGCGTTCACTCGAACACTGCCTGGAACTGCTGCGCGCGTTCGCGAAGTCGCATCCCGACGGCGCGATTCTCGGCGACGGCTGGGACGAGACCGGATGGCCGGAGGGGCGGCCGCCGACGGTCGAGGAACTCGACACGGCAGTGCAGCCGCGACGGCAGGTGTATCTGTCGCGGGTGGACGCGCATTCGGCGGTGGTGTCGTCGGGGTTGTTGACCGCGGAAGTCACCGCCGCCTCGGGTTTCACGCGCGGTGCGCCGCTGCGCGCCGACGCGCACCATCTGGTGCGCACCGCGGTTCTCTCGGGATTGGATCGCGCACAACGGGATCGGGCGCGCAAGGCCGCACTGGATACGGCGGCCGCGCGCGGTGTCGTGGCGGTGCACGAATGCGGGGGACCGGAGATCGCCGGGCGCACCGATATTCGTGAGTTGCTCGACTTCGCCCACGGTGTGGAAGTCCGGGCCTATTGGGGTGAGGCGGTGCGCACCGCGGACGAGGCGCGGGCGCTGATCGCCGAACTCGGGGTGCACGCGCTCGGCGGCGATCTGTTCGTAGACGGTTCCATCGGCTCGCGCAGCGCTCGGTTGCGTGCGCCCTATGCCGATGACACCGGAACCGGTCTCGGCTACCTCGACGCCGATACGATCGCCGCGCATGTGCGCGCCTGCACCGAGGCAGGCGTTCAGGCCGGATTCCATGTCATCGGTGATGCCGCGATGGACGCTGTCGTCGCCGGATTCGGACAGGTGGTCGACGAACTCGGCGGCCCGGCCGTCGCGTCCCGCGCGCACCGCGTCGAGCATGCGGAGATGATCGATGCCGATCAGATCGCGAAACTGGCCGCCTGGGGCGTAATCGCCAGTGTCCAACCGGGTTTCGACGCGACCTGGGGCGGCCCGGACGGCATGTACGCCACCCGCCTCGGCTCCGAACGCGCCGGCACCCTGAATCCCTTCGCGGCCATGGCCGCGGCGGGCATCGCCCTCGCCATCGGCTCGGACGCGCCGGTTACCGCACTCGATCCCTGGTCGGCGGTCCGCGCCGCGGTCAACCACCGCACCCCCGGCCACGCTCTCTCACCTCGTGCCGCCTTTGCCGCTGCCACTCGGGGGGCTTGGCGCGCGGGCGGCATCCGCGACGGCGTCGCGGGCACCTTGGTCCCGGGAGCTCCCGCCTCCTACGCGATCTGGGACGCCGCCGACCTCGTTGTCGCAGCAGCCGCCGATACCGTCCAACGCTGGTCCACCGATCCGCGCTCCAGGGTCCCCGGCCTACCCCCGCTCGATCCCGACGCATCCCTGCCCACCTGCCTGCGCACCGTCCACCGCGGAGTCACCATCCATGAAGCCTGAAACACCCGGCGTGGCTCTGCGCCGCGTGGCGGTCGCGCTCGGTCGGTATCCGGTGCTGAGTCGGTCGGTCGCGGCGGTGGTGTCGGGGTTGTTGATTTTCGGGAGTTTTCCGCCGCGGCCGTTTTGGTTTCTCGCGCCTATCGGGATCGTGGTGCTGACGCTGACGATACGTGGCGCCGCGCGGATGCGTGGGGGGTTCGGGTTCGGGCTCCTGGCGGGGCTGGCGTTCTTCGTGCCGCTTTTGCCGTGGACCGGGATCTACGTCGGGCCGGTGCCGTGGCTCGCGTTGTCGACGGTGTGTTCCTTATATATAGGACTATTCGGGCTACTGGCGCGGTTGTTGTTTTCGCTGCCGGGGTGGCCGGTGTGGGTGGCGTTGACGTGGACGGCCACCGAGTGGCTGCGATCGAGCTTTCCGTTCGGCGGATTCCCGTGGGGGCGTTTGGCGTTCGGCCAGGCCGATGGGTGGTACCTCTCGCTGGCCATGGTCGGTGGCGCGCCGCTCATCGGATTCGCGGTGGCGCTCACCGGAACCGCGGCGGCGGCAGTGCTGGTGTCCGTGTGGACTCGCGTGACGGCCGTGCCGACGCACGATCAGTCGCCCGCCGAATCGGGTCGTACCACCAAGGCCTGCGTCGGAATTATCGCCGCGGCGGCGACTTTGGTTACCATCCCGGTCACCGGAGCGATCCTCCGGACCGCGCTGCCCGGACCGGAGGAGGGCGACCGGACGATCACGGTCGCCGCCATCCAGGGCAGCGTGCCGCGGCTCGGGCTGGACTTCAATGCCCAGCGGCGCGCCGTACTCGACAACCATGTCCGGCGCACCGAGGAACTGGCCCGAGCAGTCGCGCAGGGGCAGGCGCGCCAGCCGGACGTGGTGATCTGGCCGGAGAACTCATCGGATATCGACCCGCTGCGCAATGCCGACGCGGCCGCGGAGATCACCGAGGCGTCCGAGCAGATCGGCGCGCCGATACTCGTCGGCGCCGTACTGGTGAACGGCGATCGCACGACAACGAACTCGGTCATCGTCTGGAACGGTGCCGCCGGTCCGGGTGAGCGGCACGACAAGAAGATCATCCAGCCGTTCGGTGAATACCTGCCGATGCGCAGCTTCTTCCGCCTGTTCTCCGAGTACGCCGACCGCGCCGGATACTTCGTCCCGGGCCACGGCGACGGCACCGTCCGCGTCGACCCTTCCGAGCGAGCTGCGAGCAGTCGCTACGGCGGCATCGATATCGGCGTCGCGACCTGCTACGAGGTCGCCTTCGACCGCGCCTTCCGCGATTCCATGCACGCGGGCGCGCAATTGTTGACCGTGCCCACCAATAACGCCACCTTCGGCGACAGCGAGATGACCTATCAGCAGCTGGCCATGTCCCGGGTCCGTGCCGTCGAACACGGCCGCGCCCTCGTGGTCGCCGCCACCTCCGGTGTCAGCGCCATCATCACCGCGGACGGCACAGTCCAGCAGCAGACACCCAAGTTCGTACCCGCCGCGCTGGTCGCCGAACTGCCGTTGCGGAGCGACACGACACTCGCGACCCGATTCGGCGCCGAAGCGGAACTGGTCTCGGTTATCCTGTCGGGTGCTGCCGTCGTGGTGGCGGTTATCCGGCGGCGAAAGACCCGCGGTAGGCACGTGAACGACCAGGCCACCATGAATCAGCCGGTCGGCTGAGCTCGCCAGATCGGTTGAGCGCAATGAGTAGGGCGTTCCCCTAACCAAACAATCGGTATGTTTCGGGGCTTCGAAACCATCTTTCGGTCCGCCCTGGGCGTTAGCGTGCAGTTCGCCAGCTTCTAAATGAGGCTGGCGTAAGTCGTTGTTTTCCGGTATTCATGCCGCTCAGACCGCAAATTTGGAGAGTTTGCGGAAAGGTTGCTTGTGAAAGTGCCTTACTGCCAACGTCGTTCGAAGTGAAACAAATCCGCAACGCTGGCCATCCGTTGCATTCGATGCTCCGAATCTATGGGCGTGGATCACGTCCTACGGCTGGCGCATGCGCGCCTGCGGTGGCGGTGCTCGGGGAGTTGTGCATCAACAGCGGCAGAAGGAGTGATTGATGAAGTCATTGGCCACGGATCGCGTCGACCAATGCTCTTCCGGTGAGTTCTCGGCACAACCATTCGCTCTGTCGCCGGCGCAAACAGCCCTCTGGTACGCCCAACGAATCCGCCCGGATGTCCCGCTGACCATTGCGCA
Source organism: Nocardia pseudovaccinii (assembly GCF_050942345.1). Classification (NCBI taxonomy): domain Bacteria; kingdom Bacillati; phylum Actinomycetota; class Actinomycetes; order Mycobacteriales; family Nocardiaceae; genus Nocardia; species Nocardia pseudovaccinii. Next base: position 5,257,850 of record NZ_CP192074.1, on the reverse strand, counting down.
GTATGTCGAGATCCACGGAGACTTGGATGTCGGACGCCTGCTGTACTCGATCGAACGCTTCGGTGTCGAAACGCAGGTCGGACATGTGCGTCTGATCGAGATCGACGGTATCCCGCATCAGGTGATCGACCACGCTCGCCGCCCCGGCTGGGGCCGGATCGATCTGCGTGACGAGCCTGATCCGTATGCTGCCGCGCTGCGCTGGATGAATGAGCACGCCAGTTCGCCGATCGACTTCGAGCGGGATCCACTCACTACGAACATAGTGTTACGGACCGGCGAATCCGACTACATCTGGTACGCACGCGGCCATCACATCGTGATCGACGGTTACGGCGCGATGAACGCACTCACCCGCACCGCGGAGATCTATACGGCGGTGGAGAACCGCACCGAACCGGAGGCATCCCGAGCTACACCGCTGGCCAAGATCTATGCGGACGAATCCACATACCGCGACTCCAGCCGGTTCCGCAACGACCGAGACTATTGGCTCGAGCAATTAGCGGGTGCGGGTGGACCGATGACTCTGTCCAACGTGAACGGCCTCACCGCCGCCCCCGACGCGGGGCGGCGGCGTGCTTGCGCGGTCCTCGGCGAACGCGCCGAGGCAGCCATGACCGCAGCCACGGCCGAACTCGAGACCCACAGCTCGACCATGTTCGTCGCGGCATTGGCTGCCTACGTGCGCTCGGTTACCGGCAATCCCGATGTGGTGCTGAGCCTGCCGGTGTCGGCGCGGACCACGGTCGCGCTGCGCCGCTCCGCCGGCGTCGTCTCGAATGTGGTGCCGATCCGGGTGCGCTTCGATGCCGATACCACCGTCCGCGATGTGGTGCGCACCGCAGAATTGCAGATCACCGGCGCGCTGCGGCACCAGCGCTACCGGCACGACGACATCCGCCGCGATTGCGGCTACTCCCGCGATGCGCGCGGGTTCTTCGGCCCGATGGTCAACATCATGCTGTTCCACGACGAGCTGAAGTTCGGCAGTCTGCTCGGCTCACTGCATGTGCTGGCCACCGGCCCGGTCGAGGACCTGTCCATCAATCTGTACAACGGCGAGGGCGGTCGCATCCATATCGACTTCGAGGCCAATCCGCGGCTCTACGCGGAGTCCGAGGTCACCGCGCACCACGGTCGGTTCCTGGAATTCCTGACCCGATTCCTCGCCGCCGATCCCGATGCGCACGCCGAGAGTCTCATCGCCATCACTGATGACGAGCGCGAGCGCGTACTGCACGCCTGGAACGCCACCGAGACCGCGCCGCAGCAGGGGACGCTGTCCGGCCTGTTCGCCGATCGCGCGATGATCTGCCCGGATGCGGTCGCGCTCGAATTCGGTGACGAGACACTGACTTACCGCGAACTCGACGAGCGAGCCAACCAATTGGCCCGACTGCTTATCGCGCGTGGGGCGGGGCCCGAGCAGGTCGTCGGCCTGTGCCTGCGGCGTAGCCTCGAACTCGTCGTGGGTATCTACGCGATCATCAAGGCGGGCGCGGCGTACCTGCCGCTGGATTCGGATCATCCGGTCGAGCGGATCGAACAGATTCTCGAACAGGCCGGTCCGGTCTGCGTATTGACCACGGCCCGAGACGAACTCGCGCTGCCGGCGGGCGCGGACACGGTCGCGATCGATACCGTCGACCTCACGGGTTTCGACGCCCACCCGATCACCGACACCGACCGTCTCGCCCCGCTGCGTGCCGATCATCTCGCGTACGTGATCTTCACCTCGGGATCGACCGGAAAACCCAAGGGCGTCGGCGTAACTCACGCCGCGATCGTCAACCGGCTGCGCTGGATGCAGCACGAATATCCGCTGGACGGCACTGACGCGGTGCTGCAGAAGACCCCGGAGACCTTCGACGTCTCGGTCTGGGAGTTCTTCTGGCCCTTGCAGATCGGCGCGCGACTCGTCGTCGCGACGCCCGACGGACATCGCGACCCCGGCTACCTGGCCCGGACGATCGCCGAAAAGTCCATCACCGTAGCACATTTCGTGCCATCCATGCTTTCGGTGTTCGTCACCGATACCGATGTGCGCGGCTGCACCACGCTGCGCCGGGTGTTCTGCAGCGGTGAAGCGTTGCCCGCGGCCACCGTCCGTGATTTCCACGCCGCCCTGCACGGGCCGGAACTGCACAATCTGTACGGGCCGACCGAGGCCGCCGTCGATGTCACCTACTGGCCGTGCCCGGCCGACCCGGATACCGTGCCGATCGGCTCGCCGGTGTGGAACACCCAGACCTACGTCCTGGACGCACGCCTGCGGCCGGTGCCGCCGGGGGTTGTCGGCGAGCTGTATCTCGCGGGCGTTCAACTGGCGCGCGGTTACCTGGGCCAATCTCGGTTGACCGCTGATCGTTTCGTGGCCAACCCGTTCACCCCTGGCGCCCGGATGTACCGCACCGGCGATCTGGCGCGCTGGCAGGGCAATCCGGATCTCGGTGGCCACCAGGGTAATTCGGTGCGCGGTGTCCTGGAGTACCTGGGCCGCAGCGACTTCCAGGTGAAGATCCGCGGTCTGCGCATCGAACTCGGCGAGATCGAGGCCGCGCTGCTGGCCGACGAACGGGTCGCCCGCGCGGTCTGCGTTGCCCATCGCGGCCGCACCGGCGACGAACTCGTCGCCTATGTCGTTGCCACCCCGGCCTTTTCGGACCACTTGGACAGCACCGCGCTGCTGAATGCCGTGCGGCGCACGCTGCCCAGCTACATGGTGCCTTCGGTGCTGATGGTGCTCGCCGAACTTCCGTTGAGCGCGAACGGCAAGATCGACCGCAAGGCACTGCCGGAACCCACCGCCGCCCGCCCATCCGGCCATCTCACGGCCGAGCCCCGCACCGAGGTGGAGCGGGTGCTCGCCGGAATCTTCGCTGAAGTTCTCGGTATCGACGGAATCGGCATCGAGGACGGCTTTTTCGATCTCGGCGGCAATTCGCTGATTGCCGCCCGCGCGGTCGCGCGAATCAATGCCGCGCTCGGCACCGGGCTGACCATCCGCGACCTGTTCGAGGCCTCGACGATCGCCGCATTGATCGAGCGCTTCGCCGCCCACAACCCGGATGCGTCTTCCCCGAAGCTGGTACCGGCCGAACGGCCGCAGCGGATTCCGCTGTCGCTGGCTCAGCAGCGGCTGTGGATCCTCAATCGCTTCGCCGAACATGCCGCCGCCTACAACATGCCGCTTGCCGTCGAGATCGATGGACCCATCGATCTCGTGGCGCTGCGTGCCGGACTCGTCGATGTGATCGAACGGCACGAATCCCTGCGCACCACCTTTCCGGATGCGTCGGAAGGTCCGTACCAGCTGGTGCATCCGGCCACCGATATTCCGCTCACCCTGGACCCGATCGACGCGACCGGCGCCGATGTGCGGGAACTTGCCGAGGAGTTCGCCGGATACGGCTTCGACCTGCGCAGTCAGGCCCCGATTCGGGTGGCCCTGTGGACTACCGCACCGGATCGGCACGTATTCCTTATCGTGCTGCATCACATCTGCGGCGACGGCTGGTCGATCGCACCGCTGGCCAGGGATCTGATGGCTGCGGTCGCCATGCGTGCGAAGGGCATCGCACCGCAGTGGACCCCGCTGCCGGTGCAGTACGCCGATTTCTCCCTGTGGCAGCGTGAACTGCTCGGCGACGAAGCCGATCCAGCGAGTGCGCTGAGCCGTCAGCTCGCCTACTGGCGCGCGGCCCTCACCGGTCTGCCGGATCAGCTCGACCTGCCGCTGGATCGTCCGCGCCCGCTGCGTCGCTCGACCGACGGCGGGCGGGTGGAGTTCACCATCGCACCCGAGATCCGCCGCGCCGCAGGCGAACTCGCGGCCAGCCGGGGTGTCAGCATGTTCATGGTGCTGCACGCCGTACTGGCGACGCTGCTCGCGCGGCTGTGCGCGAGCACCGATATCGCCATCGGCACCCCGATCGCCGGCCGTTCGGATCCGGCGCTCGACGATCTGGTCGGCATGTTCGTCAATACAATGGTGCTGCGGACCGAGGTCGATCCGGCCGCCGGATTCGACCAGATGCTCGATGTGGTCCGCGAAACCGATCTCAATGCCTTCGCCAATGCGGATGTGCCGTTCGAGCGGCTGGTCGAACTCGTCAACCCGGAGCGCTCGGCCGCCAGGCATCCGCTGTTCCAGGTGATGCTGTCCTATGACCGCGCACCGGATCTGAGCATCGATCTGCCCGGTGTGCAGGCGCAGGTACTGCCGATCGCCGCCGATATCGCCAAATTCGATCTGCAGCTGGAACTGCACGACGGTATCGCCAACGGCCCGCTGCACGCCGAATTCGGTTATGCCACCGATATTTTCGACAAGCGCACGGTCGAATCGTTCGCTCGCCGGTTCATCGCCGTGCTCGGTGCCGTCGTCGCCGAGCCGAATCGGCCGGTCGGTGATCTGGATATCCTGGACCGGCGCGAGGCCGCGAAGCTCGCGCCGATTGCCGGTGCTCCGGGCGAGCCATCGATCACCTTGGCGCAGCTGTTCACCGATATCGCCGAGCGGCTGCCGGATGCGACCGCGGTGCGCTACGAGGGCGTCGACACCAGCTACCGCGAACTCGACGAGATGTCGAACCGCTTGGCGCGCACGCTGATCGAACACGGCGCGGGACCCGAGGTCGTAGTGGCGATCGCCTTGCCGCGCAGCCTCGATTCCATCGCGGCGATCTGGGCCGTGGCGAAAACCGGGGCGGCTTATGTGCCGATCGATCCGAGCTACCCGGCCGAGCGGATCGGGCATATGATCGCCGATTCCGGTGCCATGCTCGGGCTGACCGTGCCGGAATCCCTGGCCACCATGCCCGCCTGGCCCGCCGCGGGCGGTAGGCACCGCAAGCACTATGTCGACTGGCTGGTACTCGGCTCCGATGAACTGGCCACCGAATCCGCCCGCTACTCAACCGATCCCGTCACCGATGCGGACCGTCACTATCCGATGCGCACCGGGTATCCGGCCTACCTGATCTACACCTCGGGTTCCACCGGAAAGCCCAAGGCGGTCGTCGTCACCCACGCCGGAATCGCATCACTGGCACAGGAGCAGATACATCTGTTCGGTGTCACGGATTCGGCACGCACGCTGCACTTCTCCTCGCCCAGCTTCGACGCGTCGGTGCTGGAGATCCTGCTCGGGTTCGCGGCCGGCGCCACCATCGTCGTCGCACCCGCGGGCATGTACGGCGGTACGGAACTCGCCGATCTGCTGCGCACGGAGCGGGTCACCCATGCCTTCATCACACCGGCGGCGCTGGCCACCGTCCCGGAGGAGGGGTTCGACGAGCTCGAGGCCGTCATCGTCGGCGGTGAGGCGTGCTCGGAGGAACTGGTCGAACGGTGGTCGGCCGGGCACCGCATCCACAATATGTACGGGCCTTCCGAGGCGACCGTCGCCGCTACCGCCAGCGGTCCGATGCAGGCGGGCCGCCCGGTACCGCTCGGCATGCCGGTGCGCGGCATGCGGTTGTTCGTGCTGGACGGTCGACTGCATCCCGTGCCGCCGGGCACCCCGGGCGAGCTCTACCTGTCCGGTCCCGGGTTGGCTCGCGGCTACCTTGGCCGATACGGCCTTACCGCACAGGGCTTTCCGGCCAACCCGCACGGCAGGCGCGGTGAAAGGATGTACCGCACCGGCGATCTCGTGGTCTCGGATCCGGCCGGACAGCTGCGCTTCCTCGGCCGCGCCGACGACCAGATCAAGATCCGCGGTTTCCGTATCGAACTGCGCGAAATCGACCATGTGCTGCGCGCCCATCCGGGTGTGCGTGCCGCACTCACCGTCGTGCATACCGACGAACACGGCCAGCCCCGCCTGGTCGCCTATGTGACCGCGAACGAACCCATCGAGGCCGCCGCGATCGCCGAGACCGCGCGTCAGCGGTTGCCCGGCTACATGGTGCCCGCCTCGATTGCCGTACTCGACGAGATGCCGGTCACCCAGGCTGGCAAGCTGGACCGAAAGGCCCTGCCCGCACCGGTTTTCGCGGCCGCGGGCACCTCGCGCGCGCCGAGCACGCTGCTGGAGCAGCGCGTCGCCGCCGCGTTCGGTGAAGTCCTCGGCCATCCGATGACGGGCGCGGAGGACAGCTTCTTCGAGGTGGGCGGCAACTCGCTGCTCGCCACCCGCCTCGCCGCCGCACTGCACGCGGAATTCGGCGTCGACCTGCCGGTGCGGCTGATCTTCGAGGCGCCGACGGTGGCCGGTGTCGCGGAACGGATAACGGAAGCGCCCCGGACGCAACGGGTGGCGCTGGCTGTGCATACCCCACGTCCGGGACGCATTCCATTGTCGCTGCCCCAGCAGCGACTGTGGTTCCTCAATCGATTCTCACCCGAATCGAGCGCTTACAACATCGCATTCGTCATTCGGATCGACGGTGATCTGGATGCGGCGGCCCTGCGGGCGGCGCTGACCGATCTGGTCGAGCGGCACGAGGTGCTGCGCACGGTGTTCCCGGAGGACAATTTCGGTGCCCAGCAGTTGGTGCTGCCGACCGCCGAGGCCATGCCGGTGGTCGAGCCGGTGGCGACCGACGAGGGCGCCGCCGAGCAGACACTGCGTGCCATGGCCCGCACCGGATTCGATCTCACCAGGGACATCCCACTGCGGATCACCTTGCTGCGCACCGACTCTCGGCGTCATCTGCTGGGCATCGTGGTGCACCACATCGCCGCCGACGGTTGGTCGCTCGGCCCGCTGACCCGGGATCTGGCCACTGCCTACGTGGCACGGCGCGAGGGTGTCGCACCCGATTGGACACCGCTTCCGGTGCAGTACGCCGATTTCGGGCTGTGGCAGCGCGAATACCTCGGTGACGAGGCCGATCCGGACAGTCTCGCGGGCGAGCAACTCGCGTACTGGCGCAGCGCACTGGCGGATCTGCCCGACGAACTGCCGCTGCCCTACGATCGGCTGCGGCCGGTCGCGCCGACGCAGGAGGCGGGTTCGGTGCGCTTCAGCGTGCCAGAGCCGGTGCAGCGGGCACTCGCGGAACTCGCACGCGAACAGGGCGTCAGCATGTTCATGGTGCTGCGCTCGGCCCTCGCGGTCATGCTGCGGTTCATTACCGGCGGTCGGGATGTCGTGATCGGCACGCCGGTTGCCGGGCGCACCGATACCAAGCTCGACGAGTTGGTCGGCATGTTCGTCAATACGCTGGTACTGCGCTCGGACGTCGACCCGGATATTCCGTTCGCGACGCTGCTGCGCGCGGATCGGGACAACGAGCTGGCTGCGATGGCGCACGCGGACATTCCGTTCGAGCGCATCGTCAAGGAGCTGGGGCGCGATACGCGCGGCAGCAACCGCCATCCGCTGTTCCAGGTGGCGCTGACGGTGCAGGACGGGCCGGTTCCCGCACTCGAACTGCCCGACCTCGCGTTGCGTGCCGAGGAACTGGATATCGCGCTGGCCAAATTCGAGCTGGAGCTGCGGGTCGAGGCCGGCGCGTATGAAGCCGGATCGGGCGCTTCGCGGCGCGGCTTCGAATTCGTCTACGCCGCAGAACTTTTCGATGCCTCGACCGTCAAGACACTGGCCGACCGCTTCCTGGCGGTGTTGGCGGCGATTACCGCCGCACCGCAGGCGCTGGTCCGAGATATCGATGTGCGCACCGAATTCGAGCGACGCCAGCTCACCCCGGCCACCGGTGGCGCGACTACACCGCAGTGCACACTGGCCGCGTATTTCACCGCGACCGCGCATATGTATCCGCAGCGCACGGCGATTCGCGCGAGCGGCACCTCGCTGACCTACACCGAGGTCGACGCGCGCTCGAATCGGTTGGCGCGCACATTGATCGAGCGCGGGCTCGGCCCGGGGGACCGGGTGGCACTCGGCCTGACCCGCTCGGTCGACTCGGTTATCACCATGCTCGCGGTCGCCAAGTCCGGTGCCGCATTCGTGCCGGTGGATCCGAACTATCCGGCCGACCGGGTGCGGCATATGCTGGTCGACTCCGGGTGCACGGTGGGTGTGACGCTGGCCGAGCACGCCGATCGGCTGCCCGCGACCGCGGGCACCGACTGGCTGCTGCTCGATGCTCCCGAATTCATCGAGGAACTGGACGAATTCGACGACTGCATGGTCGACGATTACGAACGCCATCGTCGCGTCGAGATCACCGATCTGGCCTACGTGATCTACACCTCGGGCTCGACCGGCAAACCCAAGGGTGTGGCCGTCACGCACAGCGGTCTGTCGAACTTCGGCGACGAGGTTCGCGAGCGGATGCGGATCGACAAGGATTCGCGCACGCTGCATTTCTCCTCCCCGAGCTTCGACGCGGCCATTTTCGATCTGCTGCTCGCGATCGGATCCGGTGCGACCATGGTGATCGTCCCGCCGGATATCTACGGCGGCGACGAACTCGCCGCGTTGATCGAGCGCGAATGCGTCACCCACACGTTCATCACCCCGGCCGCGCTGGCCACCATTGATCGGGAACGGTGGTCATTGCCGAGCCTGCGCGCGATGATGGTGGGCGGCGAGGCCTACGGTCCCGAGTTGGTGGCCCGCTGGGCCCCGGGACGGCAGATGTTCAACGGATACGGGCCGACCGAAACCACCGTCGTCATCACGATCTCCGAGCCGATGGTGGTCGGCGGGCCGATCACCATCGGCACCCCGGTGCGCGGTGCGCGGGCGCTGGTGCTCGACGAGCGGCTGCGTCCGGTGCCGGTCGGCGTGCCCGGCGACCTGTACCTTGGCGGATTCGGTGTCACACGTGGGTATCTCGACCGGTTCGAACTCACCGCGACGCGATTCGTCGCCGACCCCTTCGGACCGCCGGGGTCACGGATGTACCGCAGCGGTGACGTGGTGCGGTGGAATGCCGCGGGCAATATCGTCTACCTCGGTCGCAGCGACCATCAGGTGAAGGTGCGCGGCTTCCGCATCGAACTCAACGAGATCACCAATGCGCTCGCCGCACATGAACACGTGCGGTTCGCACACACCGAGGTGCGCCATATCGCGGGTGCGGATCGGATCGTCTCGTTCATCCAGCCCGTCGACGACACCACGCCGGATCTCGACGCGGTGCGCGCACGTGTCGCCGAACAGCTTCCCGCACATATGGTTCCGGCGAGTATCACGGTGCTGGACAGGATCCCGCTGACCCCGACCGGCAAGCTGGACGTCGCCGCACTGCCGGAACCGCAGCTGACGGTGCGTACGGCACAGCGCGCACCCGCGACCGTCGCCGAGCGGCTGGTCGCCCAGGTGATGGGTGATTTGGTCGGTGTCGAGGGCGTGAGCGCCGACGACAGCTTCTTCGATATCGGCGGAAATTCGCTGCTGGCAACCCAACTCGTGGCCCGGCTGGCCGCGGCGACCAGTACCCGGCTCGAGGTGCGCACCGTCTTCACCATGCCGACGGTCGCCGAACTCGCGACGCTGCTCGATTCCGGATCCGGCGCCGACGCCCGGCCGGAGCTGGTCCGCCGTGATCGGCCCGAGCGGATTCCGTTGTCGGCGGCGCAGTATCGCCTGTGGTTCCTGAACCGGTTCAACCAGATCGGCGACAGCGCGGGTCATGCCACCGGGGCGTACAACATCCCCGTGGTGCTGCGGTTGCGCGGCGAGTTGAATGTCGATGCGCTGTTGCGGGCATTGCACGCCGTGCAGCAGCGGCACGAGACGCTACGGACGGTGTTTCCGGAGATCGATGGGGTACCCACGCAGCAGATTCTCGACCCGGCCGACGCGGCCGTCGCGCTGTTCGCCGCGACGATGCCGATCTCGGAAATACCCGATGCCGTACAGGATTTCGCGATTCCGGGATTCGATCTCGCGTCGACCGTGCCGATACGAGCCGCGCTGATCACGGTGGATCCGGACGGGTCCATCGAAAAGGCGCCGGGGGAGTCGGCCGAGCACGTTCTGGTGCTGGTCGTCCACCACATTGCGATGGACGGCTGGTCGCTGGCACCGCTGGCCGCTGATGTGGCCGCCGCCTATGCGGCCGCATGCGAGGAGAAGACGCCGGACTGGCCGGAAGCGGAGATCCAGTACGCGGATTACACCCTCTGGCAACAGGACATGCTCGGCACCGAGGACGATCCCGATTCGGTGGTGCACCGCCAGCTCGACTACTGGCGGCACACCCTGGACGGAATCCCGGAGCTGCTGAACCTGCCCGCGGACCGGCCGCGCCCGCCCGCGCCGACCTATCGCGGTGGCATTGTCGAGTGCCCGATCGACGCATTGACCCATCGGGAACTGCGGACGATCGCCACCGGCAATAACGTCAGTATGTTCATGTTGCTGCACGCCGCCCTCGCGGTACTGCTGCACCGGATGACCGCGACCGACGACATCACCGTCGGTACGCCGATCGCCGGTCGTGGCGGCCACCCCGAGCTGGATCGGATGGTCGGCATGTTCGTCAACACGTTGGTGCTGCGCACTCGGATCGATCCGGACGCCAGGTTCACCGACCTGCTGCACGCCGTGCGCGATATCGATCTGGATGCGTTCGCGCATGCGGACCTGCCGTTCGAGCGGCTCGTCGAGGTGCTGAATCCGGCCCGCTCGCAGGCCCATCACCCGATGTTCCAGGTGATGCTCTCGGTGCAGAACCACCCGGTGCGGGTGCTCGATCTGCCCGGGCTGCGCATCGAGTCGGAGGATGTCGACACCGGTATCGCGAAGTTCGATCTGCAGTTCACGCTGACCGAATCACAGACCGGCACAAGGGAACCCGGCGGCATCAACCTGGCGGTCAACTACGCGAGCGATCTGTTCGACGAGCAGACCGCACAGCGGCTCGGTAGGCGATTGGTCCGGCTGCTCGCCGGCGTCGCCGCGAATCCGACCACCACCGTGGGCGATCTGGAGCTGCTCGATCCCGCCGAATGGTCCGGGCTGGCTCCGGTGCGCGGGGCGGAGGCGGACCGGCCGGTCACCTTCCCCGAGGTGTTCGAGAACGCGGCGAATGTCGATCGCAAGGCCACCGCGCTGCGCTCGGGCGACACCCAGGTGAGCTACGACGCGCTCGACCGGTGGACAAACCGGCTGGCACGGGTGCTCATCGAACGCGGTGTCGGCCCGGAAACGCTGGTGGCCCTGGGGATTCCGCGCTCTGTCGAATCGGTCGCGACGATGCTCGCGGTGGCCAAGGCGGGTGCGGCCTTCGTGCCGGTCGACCCGCTGTATCCGGCGCAGCGGATCTCCCATATGCTCACCGATTCCGGTGCGGCACTGGGCATTACGCTGGCCGCGCACCGCGACCAGATGCCGGGCGATGCCGAGTGGATCGTGCTCGACGATGCCGAATTCCGTGAGTGGGTGCTGGACACCTCCGACGCGCCGATCATGACGAGCGAGCGGACCAGCCTGCTGCGGGTGGACAATCCGGCCTACGTCATCTATACCTCCGGCTCGACCGGCACACCGAAGGGTGTCGTGGTCACCCATGGTGGACTGTCCAACTTCGCCGCGGAGACCGCCGAGCGGTTCGAGGTGCGTCCCGGTAGCCGGGTCCTGCATTTCGCGACGCCGAGCTTCGACGCCGCCATGCTCGACATACTGCTCGCGCTGGGTGGTGCGGCAACGCTGGTGATCACGCCGCCGGGAGTGGTCGGCGGGGCCGAACTCGGCAGGGTGTTCGTCGATGAGGGGATCACGCACGCGTTCATCACCACTTCGGCACTGGGCACGGTCGATCCGACCGGCGTCACCGAATTCGCACATGTGCTGGTGGGCGGTGAGGCATTGCCGCCGGAGCTGGTTGCGCGCTGGGGGCCCGGACGCAACCTGTACAACGCATACGGCCCGACGGAGACCACCATTGTCACGGTGATCTCCCAACCGATGATCCCGGGTCGGCCGATCACGATCGGCGAGCCGATTCGCGGCGTCAACGCGACGATCCTCGATGGACGGCTGCATCCTGCGCCGGTCGGGGTGACCGGTGAACTGCATCTGGCGGGTAGTGCGCTGGCACGGGGCTATCTCAACCGTCCGGGGCTGACTGCGCAGCGGTTCATCGCGAATCCTTACGGCAAGCCCGGGGAAAGGATGTACCGCACCGGCGATCTCGTGCGCTGGTTCGGGCACAACTCCGACTCGGCCCGCGAAATCGAATACCTCGGCCGCACCGACCATCAGGTGAAGATCCGCGGCTTCCGCATCGAACTCGGCGAGATCGACGCCGCGCTCGCGCGGCACGACGCGGTCGAATTCTCGACGACCATCGGTTATCGGACTCCCGCAGGTGCGACGGCATTGGTGTCGTATGTGAAGCCGTGCGACGGAATTGCGCTGAACACGGCCGAGCTCACCGAACATCTCGCGGCGCGGGTGCCGAATTACATGGTGCCCCAAGCGATCATGCTGATCGACGAGGTCCCGCTCAGTCCGGTCGGCAAGCTCGACCGAGAGGCGTTGCCGGAACCGGTCTTCAGCGCGAGCGAAGGCTATCGGGCGCCGACCACCCCGACCGAGGTGCAGCTGTGCGCAGCCTTCGCGACGGTGCTCGGTGCCGAAACGGTGGGTGTCGACGACGGATTCTTCGAACTCGGCGGCAACTCGCTGCTGGCCACCAAGGTCGTGGCAGAGTTGCGCGCCAACGGGATCGATCTCCCGGTGCAGCTGATGTTCGGCGACTCCACCCCGGCCGCCATCGCGGCCCAGCTGGACGGGGCCGGTCACCCCGGCGCGGCCATCGCCGCGACACTGGAGCCGGTACTGCCGATCCGGGCCCGCACCACCGCGAGCCGGGCCCCGCTGTTCTGCATCCATCCCGCGATCGGACTGTCCTGGTGCTACTCGGGCCTGCTCGCGCATCTGGCTGCCGACCGCCCGGTGTACGGATTGCAGGCACCGCATGTCGCGGGCGCGGACGGATTCGATTCGATCGGCGAGGCCGCGGAAAACTATGTGGCGCATATCAGGTCGATCCAGCCCGAAGGGCCCTACCACCTGCTCGGCTGGTCGCTGGGCGGCCTGATCGCGCACGAGGTGGCGGTCCAGTTGCAGGATGCGGGCGAGCAGGTCGCACTGCTGTCGATGATGGACAGCTACCAGCTCACCGACGAATGGCTCGAGCATGCGATCCCCACGGTGGCCGAGATCATCGGCGAATTCGGCAATGACGCCGATGACGTCGAACTCGACCCGCGCATGACCCTGCGCGATGCCGCCGAACTGCTCAGCTCGCGTCCCGGCCCGTTCGCCGCCCTGACCGTCGAACACCTGGAACGCCTCTACGCGGGCTACACCAATGGGACTGTCCTGGCCCACGGCTTCCGCCCCAGGACCTTCGACGGTGATCTGCTCTTCTTCACCGCGGCCGATGACGAGATCAACCACACCGACCCGACCCGCTGCGCCGCGGCGTGGGCGCCCTTCGTCACCGGCACCATTCACAACCACGACTTGCCCTGCAAACACTCGGCCATGACGACACCGGAATCACTCGCCGTCATCGGTCCGGTGGTCAACGAGCACCTGGAAGGCGCAACAGGGCAGGAGGCGCGGTCGTGAGAGAGCGTTTCGAACAATCCATCGACACAGCACCCGCACGCATCGACGAAACCTGGTGTTACCGAGGCGGATTCGCGCGAGATATCGCCGACGACCGCGCGGGCCGGGACGCCGGTGCCGAGGGGCGGAACAGGAGCGAATCGTGAGCGAATGCGGTGAGTCGACAGCGCGTGAGCAATCGGTAGCAGGCACGGCGAGAGTGCGGGCGCCGGGGGCCAGGGCTCGGCAGGTTGTGTCGTGAGTCTGGCGGTGGAGGTGCGCGGCCTGGTCAAGACTTACGGCCGGGTGCGAGTGCTGGACGACGTCGACCTACAGATTCCGGCGGGCACGGTGATGGCACTACTCGGGCCCAACGGCGCGGGTAAGACGACGACGGTGCGCATCGTGACCACCCTGCTGCGGCCTTGTGCGGGATCGGTGCGGGTGGCGGGCATCGACGTCTTGCGCGATCCGGCGACCGCGCGTCGGCGCATCGGGCTGTCCGGTCAGTACGCAGCGGTCGATGCCAACCTGACCGGCTACGAGAATCTACGCATGGTGGCGCGGCTGTACGGAATGTCGCAGCGGCAGGCGACCTCTCGCGCGGCAGAGTTGCTGAACACTTTCGGCCTGGACCATGCGGCGCACCGTCGCGCGGGTACCTACTCCGGCGGTATGGCGCGGCGGCTCGATCTCGCCGGTGCATTGGTGGCGCGGCCCGCGGTGGTAGTGCTCGACGAGCCGACCACCGGCCTGGATCCGCGTGGCCGTCTCGATATGTGGCGCGTCATCGGCGATCTCGTCGACGACGGCACCACGGTGCTGCTCACCACCCAGTATCTGGAAGAGGCCGACCAGCTCGCCGACCGCATCACGGTCATCGATCGCGGGCGGGTCATCGCCAAGGGTTCGGCCGATGAGCTGAAGACCTCCATCGGCGGAGACCGGCTCACCATCACGCTGGCCCCCGGCCAGGACGTGCTGCCGGCGCTGACGATCCTCGCGCAGGTCGGTATCGGTGAGCCGACCCACGATCTGGGCGCGGACGAAGTCTCCATCGTGGTCGCCGATGGCTCCCGCACCATGGTCGAAGCGCTGCGCAGGCTCGACGACGCCGGGGTGTGCGTGGTCGACGCGGGCGTGCACCGGCCCAGTCTCGACGACGTATTCCTGTCCCTCACCGGCTCCGCCGCGCACGACCTCGAGCCGGAAATCGACGATGTACAAGAGGAGATCTTGTCTTGATGAGCACCGCAGTCGCGCGCGCCGAAGCGGAATCGACCGCGAAAACCGAATCCCCACCGGAGATTCGGCAACCCCACGCCCGGGTCATCCGGGACAGCGCCATCGTCGCGTACCGGAATCTGCTGACCATCCTGCGGGTCCCGACCCTGCTGGTGACGGCGACGATCCAGCCACTGATGTTCGTTTTCCTGTTCGCCTACATCTTCGGCGCGTCACTCGGCGGCGGCCAGTATCGCGAATTCCTGCTCGCCGGAATCTTCACCCAGACAGTCGCTTTCAACGCCGCGTTCACTACGGTCGGCCTGGCGGGCGATCTGGAGAAGGGCATCATCGACCGCATGCGAACGTTGCCGATGTCGCGGCTGGCGGTGCTGATGGGGCGCACACTCTCGGATCTGGCGGTGAATATCCTGAGCCTGGCCGTCATGGTCGGTTGCGGGTATATCGTCGGCTGGCGGATCAACGGCGGGATCGTCGATGCCGTACTGGCTTTCGCGATAATTCTGCTGTTCGCGTTCGCCATGTCCTGGGTCGGGGCTATCACCGGTCTGTTTTCACCCACCGTCGAAGTCGCCCAGAGCGCGGGCCTGATCTGGCTGTTCCCGTTGACCTTCATCTCCTCGGCCTTCATCTCCGCGGAGTCGCTGCCCGGTCCACTGCGCACCGTCGCCGAATGGAACCCCATCACCGCCGTTTCCGCTGCCGGCCGGAAGCTCTTCGACAACGGCGCACCCCCGAGCTTCGGCACGCCAACCGGTTGGCCCGCCGACCACTGCATCGCCTACGCGGTGGGGTGTTCCCTGGCCATCCTGGTAGTGGTCGTGCCGTTGGCTCTGCTGCGGTACCGCAAGGTCGCCAGTAAGTAGTGCTTTCCAGGCGGTTCGCCATACGAGAAAGGCCGCTTGCACCAGCTGGTGCAAGCGGCCTTCTTTCGTCTGACGGAACCTAGACCCGACGCCGCGTCTTCAGCAGATCGAGCCGCTCCTTCAGCAGCTCCTCCAGCTCTTCCTTGCTGCGACGCTCCAGCAGCATGTCCCAGTGGGTGCGCGGCGGCTTGACCTTCTTGGTCTCCTGGGTGGTGCCCTCCATGAGGGTGCCCTCCTGGCCGTTGCGGCAGAGCCAGGTCGGAGGGATCTCGGCGTCGTCGGCGAAGGGGACGTCGAACTCCTCGCCGTTATCGGTCCGGTACCGAGCAATCCGTCGCGGGGCCAGGTCGTGGTCGCGATCGGTTTCGTAGCTCACCGCTCCGAGCCGACTGCCCCGGAGTACGCGATCTGCCATGGTGTGCCTCTCCCTGTGTGCTCGAGTCTTGTTGCGCCGCGACCGCGTCCTTCATCGGTCAGTGCCGGATGAACGCGTGACGCTCGCTGGACCTTAGATGTAACGATCGTGCCTGCGCCAATAGTTCCCCATCGGCGTACTGGCGAACCGTTCCATTGTAGTCGGTGTCCCGGCCACCCTCCGCCACGCCCACGCCGCGCCGATAAACCGGGGTCGCGAGTCCCATTCGGTCGGCACAACCATTAGGGTTCTGCGTCATGTCGCGCCGCGTGCTGTCCTGCTGCCTGTGGTGTGGGCGGGAGATCGTCGAATCGGAGGCCGGACGTCGTCGCCGGTACTGCCGTCAGTCCTGTCGCCAACGCGCCTACGAACACCGCAACAGCTTGAAGGGAACCGGAATTCCGGCGGATTCGGTGGTACTGAGCGCCCAGGAGGCGGCCGATCTGGCCGACCGCTGGTTCGCCGCCCGCTGTGCCGCCGAGGATGTCGCCACCGCCATCGGTGAAGGCGCCGACACCGAAGAGCTGAAGGCGTTGAGCGCCACACTGTTGACCCTCACCCGCGAGGCGGAACGGCTGCGGTGAGCGTCGACCGCTAGCCGAGCCTGCGCTCTTCGATCGGCGTGCTCAGGTTCGTGCCGTTGAGATCCAGGTACAGCAGTCGCTCGGTAATCGACACCGTGACCGTGTTGCGGCGTTCGATCGCGGCTACCGCGGAATCGATGAAGTCGCGATCGAAGCTGTACAGCGGGATCGCTTCGGCGCGGTGGATCCGCTTACCGGTGAGCTGTGCGAGCACCTTGGCCGGGTCGCGATGGGTGTAGATGGCAACGCGCTCAGCCGATTTGCTGCCGCGGTGCACGCGATCGGCATCGGGTGCACCGACTTCGATCCAGGCGGTGAGCCGTCCGGTGAGATCGCGCACCAGTACCGCGGGCTCGTCGGTGGACGACACGCCGCCGTCGCTGAAGGCGATGCCTTCCTCGTACTCGAGGCAGTAGGCGAGCAGTCGTGTCAGCATGAACTCGGCGGTTTCGGACGGGTGGCGCGCAACCCGCAACTCCAACTCCTGATAGACACCACGGTCTACATCGGCGAGTTGGACGGCGAAGTTGTGCAGTGTTGCGCTCAGGGCCATAGCAGCAGGAGCTTAGTGAACGCCGCTACTGCCCGCGGGCGTGCGTGCCCGCGGCGAACAGTCGCACGGCGCTCGGGGTGTTGCGGCCGTGGGCGCGCGCTTGCCAGTAGACGGCAAGGGTCAGTAGCGCAACCACCCAGATCAACGCACCGAAGGCGAACAGCGTCCGACCGTCCGGATGTACCAGCGACTGGGCCCGCATCGCCTGCCAGAACACGATCGCGAGCAGCCCGGCATAGCCCGATGCGAGCACGCCGATCAACGCGGCGCGCGTGCGTTCGCCGCGCAGCCACGGATAGCGCGGCGCCAGCCAGGCCAGTGCGACAACCGCGAGCAGCAAGACCTGGATGGCGTGCAGCCCGAGGAAATGCGGGATCCGCAGATCGCCGCCGATGGTGCTCCAGTGCGTGATCGGCATGGCGTCGACACCGTCACGCGCGGCCAGTGACGGGTGGTCCAGGACGGTATGTCCGGCCACCAACTCGACCACATTGCCGTCGGCGTCGCGCACCAGCTGTTTCCCGGTGAACCCCATCAGGTACCCGAGCGCCATCCCGACGACGGCCAGACCGAGTCCGGCGTGAATGGCCCGCGCGGTCGGCCGGTCGACCAGCCGCTGCCACGAAAGAGTCAGCACGATAACGAGATTCGCGAAGAACAAGCCGGGAACGCCGGACGCGAACACCATCTGACCGATCGAATTCACCGCATCGGTCTCGCTGTTGAAATGGCTGTAGGTCCCGCGCGCCGCCTGCACCACGATGAATCCGACGTCCACGAACCCGGTGATCGCGAACACCGTTCCCATCCACCAGGTGACCCGGCTCCCCTTGTGCGGCAACGACAGCAGCCATGCCAGGGTGACCCCGTAGAGCACGAAGGCGAGCCCGAACTTGAACGGTTTGAGCCATACGGATTCGTCGAGCAGCATCCGGTCGTCGAACACCATGCCACCGGCCGAGAACAGGACGAGCGCACCCATCGTGGCCACCATCCACAGCAGCGGGCGATGGAGGCGACTGCCGCCCGGCAGATCCCGTGTGACGGCGGGGCGGCGGTGGCGCGCGGAATCGCCAGGGGCGGAAAGGGTATCGATCGTCGGCATGATCCGACGGTAGGAATCGGCAATGCCCGGCCACGTCCCGCTGCAGCGCCATTCACGGGTAGTACCGCGGTACTAGAAATCGACCACCGGATGCACTCGCGATCCCCTCGTCGAATCGCGAATGCGCTGGTGGCCGAATCTCATGCGGAGCGGCGGCGGGCTCGTTTACTCCGGGGCGAAGCCGACGGCGATACCGCGCGCGCCGAGCCAGGGCATCGGATCGATCGGTGCGCCGTTGCCCGAGTGGATTTCGTAGTGCAGGTGCGGGCCGGTGGAGAAGCCACGGTTGCCGACGGTGGCGATGACATCGCCCGCGCGCACCTGCTGACCGACGGTGGCGAGAATGTCGTTCACATGGCCGTAGATGCCGATGGTGCCGTCATCCTGCTGCACCCGCACCCAGAGACCGAAGCCGGAGGCCGGACCCGCCTCGATGACGGTGCCGTCGGTGACCGCGGCGATCGGGGTCCCGATGGCGTCGGCGAAATCGAGGCCGGCGTGCAGCGCACCCCAGCGCATGCCGAAGTTGGATGTCAGCACGCCCTCGATGGGGCGAACGGTGCGCGGCCGGGCCGCCTCGGTGGCGATGCGGGTCTGCTCCCAGATCACGGCTTCGGGCACGGTCTGCGGCATCTGGGCCTCGCGCGGGGTGAAGGCGACGGCGCCACTGGTCTGCTCGGCCGACTGGTCCGTCTTCCCGGCAAGTGCGTCGGGTTCCACGGCGGCCATGACGCCGAGCGAGGCGCTGACGACGGCGGCCGCGGCGACCACTCGAGTTGTGGCGCGGTTGTGGCGTGAGCGGGTCGCGCCGAGACGATAAGGTAACGGTACGGTCACGGGCATGGCTAGAACGTACGGGACGGCCATTCGGCTTCCGTAATCCTGTGCCAACCGTCACAGGTCTGCAAAAGCCCAGTTGGCTGGTTACAACTCGATAACGACACGGTGTGTATGCATTCCCCACCTGGCGTGATGCCGTATTGCGCCGAGTTGACCGGCAAGATGCCGGTCGCTCACACTGTTTCAGTGGCGACTAATGGAGTTCATGCCATCGAGGCGCTCGCCGACCCGACCCGCCGGGCCATTTTCGAGGCATTGCCGACCGCGCCGCTGTCGGTCGGCGATCTCGCGAAACTCGTCGGCGTAACCAGCTCGGCGGCCTCCCAGCCTCTACGTGTACTGCGCGAGGCCCGGCTGGTGATGATGCGTCCGGACGGCAATCGGCGGTTGTACTTCCTGGATCCGCGCGGACTGGGCGATGCGCGCGACTATCTGGAGCAGTTCTGGCCCAGCGCGCTGGCCGCCTATGCCGCGGCTTTGAGCAACGCTCGCGCCGAGGGCAACAGCTGAATGCTCGTGGTCAACCCACGCGGCGATACGCCGTTCGCCCGCGATTGCTGCCGTTGGCAGGCCACGCCCGCTTGGCGAGTTGCTTGTCGACCGCGCTGATCACCTCGGTGACGCCGATCCGCAGCAAACCGGGGTCAGGTGTATCGGCCATCGGATCGCCGAGCTGACCGGCCCACAGCACCGCATGCCTGCCGAGCAGATGCGGTGGCGGCCCGCCCCAGCGCGGCGGTGTCGGTCCGAACAGTAATACGGTGCGGGTTCCGAAGGCGGTGGCCAGATGCGCGACGCCGGTATCGCCGGAGATCACGAGCGCCGCCTCGGCGACGGTGGCGGCGAGTTCGATGAGGTTCTGCTCGCCCGCGAGCACGCGGCCACCGGGTAGGCCGGTGCGGGCGGCGATGCTCAGTGCGATATCGCGCTCGGACTCGTCACCGGTGAGCACCACCTCACGACCGAGCACCAGCAGATGCCGTACGACCGCGGCGAACCGGTCCGGCGGCCAACGGCGGGCCGGTGCGCCCGCTCCCACGTGCACCACGATGCAATTGCGGCGACTGGTGGTCGCGACCGGCGGGACGAGTCCGAGATTGCGGCGATCGGCCACGATGCCGTCGGATTCGAGCAGATGGCACCAGCGCTCGACGTGATGCATATCCATCTGCCATTCCGGACCCTCCAGCTCCGGAAAGGCGGGATTGCGGTAGGAGAGGATGCGTCCGGGATCGGTCTTGGTGAGTGCGACGATGCTCTCGGCGCTCGGACCGTGCAGATTCACCGCCAGTGCGGGTACGGGAGCGTCCCAGCGCAGGTCACCGAGGTCCGAGGTGGGGATCATGGAGTCGACGGAGGCGATGAGGTCGACGATCGGCTTCAGGCGGTGCGGAGCGGCGAGGACGACCTGATCGTGCGGTTTCGCCCGTCGCAGCGCGCGCAACGCGGGAACCGCGGTGAGCAGATCACCGAGGCCACGTGCCTGCAGCACGAGAACAACCGCCACCCTCTTCTCCTAGCCACCCGAGACTCGCGAACCCGACCCACCCGCTTCACCCCATGGATGCACACGACGAGAGCCACTTAGGGATGACTACCCGAGCCCTCTCGGCGATAAACGTGAGCGATTAGCTCGTTATCGAGCCCACTGTCCGAGTCGGAGGACTAACCTCTGCGATGGCGGCCAACTACCACCAAGGAGCGTTCGTATGACCTCCCGACTCAACCCTTACATCAGTTTTTCCGACTCGGCGCGCACCGCGTTGGAGTTCTATCGAGATGTATTCGACGGCACGCTGACCATGCAGACCTTCGGGGATATGGGGGATAAGGACGCGCCCGGCGCGGATCTGATCATGCACGGCATGCTGGAAACGCCGAGCGGATTCACGCTGATGGCCTCGGATACCCCGCCAGGTATGGAGTACAAACCAGGAAGCAGCGTTTCGATCAGTCTCAGCGGTGACGCCCCCGATGAACTGCGCGGCTACTGGGACAAGCTGTCTGCCGGTGGCACCGTGACCGTGCCGTTGGAGAAGCAGATGTGGGGCGACGAATTCGGCATGTGCCTGGATCGCTTCGGTATCGCGTGGATGGTAAATATCGCGACACCCGCCTAGGTCGCGGTGCTCGACCCGTTCGAGCAAATGTTCAGAAAACCGCTGACGCGAGGCATAGCATCACGCTATGACGACAAATAGCGTGCTAGAGGGTCCTCTGCAACGGCTTGCGCGCAGTGCGTGGCAAACGGTGCTGGTCACCGGCATCCTGTCGGTGATCCTCGGTGTGATGATCCTGGCCTGGCCCGATGTGACACTGGTGGCCGCCGGCATCATCTTCGGCATCTATCTGGTGGTGAGTGGCTTCCTGCAGTTGGTGGCCGCATTCGGCACGCACACCAGCACCGGAATCCGGGTGCTCGCGTTCATCAGCGGTGTGTTGTCGATCATCATCGGTATCTTCTGCTTCCGTGACGAATTGGAATCGATTCTTTTGCTCGGCCTGTGGATCGGTATCGGCTGGCTGTTCCGCGGTGTCGCGCTGCTGATGGCGGCGATCTCCGAGCCCGCGCTGCCGGGGCGCGGCTGGGAGGCTTTCTTCGGAATCATCACCGCGATCGGTGGTGTGGTGCTGATCGTGTGGCCGGTCGCGTCGGTGGCGACGCTGGCCTTGGTCGCCGGGTGGTGGCTGATCGTCCTGGGCATCATGGAGATCATCACCTCGTTCGGTGTCCGCAAGGATGCGAAGAAGCTCGCCGAGATCTGAGATCTGCGATTCCTGCGGTCGTCGCTACTGCGGCGGCCGCAGGCGTACTTCCGGTGGGGGACTGATGCTTTCGCTATGGCGGCGCGGCTCGGGCACTTCGATTCATGTCACGATATAGGGATGCCTAAGACGCTGCCCGCGCTCGATGTTTCCGCGCCGATCTGCTGCGCGCCGGTGGCGGCGGCCCCGGTCGACGATCGGGTCGCGCTGGAAGTGGCGTTGCGGTTGAAGGCACTGGCGGATCCGGTGCGGGTGAAATTGATGTCGCTGCTGTTGGCCGAGCGGGACGGCACGGTCAATACCCGCGAGCTGGCCGCCGCGGTAGCACTGGCGGAGTCGACGGTGAGCCATCATCTGGGGCAATTGCGCGCCGCCGGTCTGGTGGAATCGGTGCGTCAGGGCATGACCGTGCAGCATGCGGCACGCCGGGATGCGTTGTCCGCCTTGTGTTTCGTACTCGACCCGGAGTGCTGCCGCTAGCCCTGAGAGGCGGTGAGTGACCGCGCACGGGTGATCGTCTGAATTTCTGATCCATCCGTGTCGCTGATCAGTTCGTCGCCGCGTGCGCCCTCACTCGGCGGTCCAGTCGGCGTTCGCGCCGCAGACGATCAGGCACGGCAGTTCCCCGGGAACCTGGTCGGCGAGCCATGCGGCGAACGAGATCGCCGCGGCCGGTTCGACCGCGATCCGGCATTCCTCCCACAGTCGGTCGCGTGCGTGCAGGATCTGCTCATCGCTGACCAGAACCGATGACACCTCGTGTGCGGTCAGTACCGCGAAAGGGGCCTCGCCGACCCTGCTTGCCCCGGTCGCGGAGGCAGCGACGGAGTCCGCCGCCGAGTCCACCGGCCTGCCTGCGGCGAGCGCCTCGCGCAGGCAGCAGCAATGCTCGGGTTCCACCGCGACGACACGGCGGTCTCCAACAGACAGTGCCGTACCTGCCGCCAACCCTCCGCCACCGACGGCCACCGCGATCGTGTCGACATCTGCGGCATCGGCGACGATCTCAGCCGCAACGGTGCCCTGCCCGGCGATGACGGCCGGATCGTCGTAGGGGTGCAGGAACCGATATCCCGGCCGCGCGGCAACCTCCGATGCCGCCGCGGCAGCCTCGGCGAAGGTGGCGCCGTGCCGGACCAGCCGCGCGCCAGCGGCCTCGATGCGGCGTGCCTTCGCCGCCGGAGCCGTCTGCGGCACATAGATCGTCGCGGACACTCCCAGCAGCGATGCCGCGGTCGCGACCGCCAGGCCGTGGTTACCACCCGATGCCACAACCACATGGTCATCCAGAGAACCGGAGAGCATCGCGTTGAGCGCGCCCCGCAGCTTGAACGAGCCACTGCGCTGCAGGTACTCCAGCTTCAGTAGGACACGCCGATCGTCGACCTCGAGATCGAGCAACGGGGTGCGACGGATGTAGGGGCGGATTCTGTCGGCAGCCGCGTACACATCGGCGGCCGAAAGCGTGTGGGCCGGACGGTCAGTCGAACTCTTCATGGAGTTCATGCTTCGCGCGCCAGCCAATTAGCGCAAGCAACGCTTCATAAGTGGACATTAGCAACGCTTATGCTGGCCGTATGGTGCGAGAGCTCGACGTCAACCGCCTGCTGGTCCTGATGGAGGTGGCACATGCCAGATCCATCGCCGAGGCGGCGCGCAAACTTGCTTTCACCCCCTCGGCACTGTCACAGCAGATCGCCAAACTCGAAACCGAGCTCGGTACCCGGCTGCTGGAACGTCGACCAGGCGGGGTCACCCCGACACCGGTCGGCGCGGTTCTGGTGGATCACGCGGAGCGCGTCATCGGTGAGCTACGGCAAGCGCGCGCAGCACTTGACGCCGCGATCGGTACTCAGCCGCAGCGTCTTGCGCTGGGCTCCTTCGCCACCGCTGCTCAACTGCTGGTGCCGACAGCGCTGGCGGCGCTGCAAGCCCGCCATCCTCGAGCCGAATTATCGCTCGTCGCCATCGAACCGCCCGAGGGCTACGGACTGGTGACATCCGGCGATCTCGATGTCTTGATCACCCACCGCTACCCCGGCGTGGCTCCGGTACCGCACCCTGGACTCGACCGGCAGCCGCTGCTCGACGACCCGCTACGACTGGTGGTGCCGATCGGCCACAGGCTCACCGAAGGCGCAGCGCGGGGTGGCATCGACCTCGACGGCCTCGAGAACGAAACTTGGATTTCAGGCGCACCGGGCATACCGAACAGGACCTGCCTGGAAACTCTCGCACGCCCAGTCGGCTTCGAGCCGCGCGTCGCCTACGAGTCCGCCGATTACCACGTCATCTTGGCGCTGGTCGGCGCAGGACTGGGAATCGCGCTCGTCCCCGCGAGCATCCTCGGCGGAGCCGACCACAGCCACGTCTCGGTCCACGATCTGCGAGGGCACGCCCCCGCCCGCGAGATCAGCATGGTCCACCGTCGCCGGCCGACCGCGCTCGTCCACGAACTGGCCACCGTCCTGCACACTGCGGCAAACGGCACCAGCCTGAGCGGTTCGCGCCGACTGCCATAACCATGCGCACCGTCGAGTTGTTCGCATTCCCGGCAGGCCGGGGACGTGGCGTAGTGGATCTTTCAGCCCGATCAGGCCGGAAGTGTTGGGCGGCAGGTTGCGGCTGGGACCGGCGACGGTTCCGCGAGGCTTGTGCCCGTGTGCCGGTCGCGTGTGGCACACCCGCCAGATCGCTATGAGCGGGCATCCGCAACCGCCAGATCTCCAGGCTGTTACCGCTGCTGATCCGCCGCAGCAACTCCCGGCCGACCTCGCCCTCGCAGATCTCGGTACCGGCTAGGAATACCGAGCCGGGGTCGGTGTCGCGGGTCAGTAAGTCGGTCAACGGAATCCTGAGCGCGATCGCGAGCGGGATTCGCCGCCACCTTGCGGGCCCGGTCCGCGCCGATTCCACGTCGCTATAGCCGCGGCTCCCCCGCTGTCCTGAGGCCGCGACACATCAGACCGATCGGCGGGCGATTCGTTCCGGGGGCTCGTTTGCGACGATCGACGACATGTGTAGTGCCGCAATAGATTCGGGGGATAGTCCGAGCCGATCCTGCAGCACGGATTCGGTATGTTCGCCGAGTCGGGGTGCGGGGCGGGCGGGAATGTGTGCACCGTTCACCGAGATCGGGGAACCGGGGGCGAGGTATTCGCCGATCTCGGGTTGATCGAGCAGGGTGAACAAAGGGTTCGCCGTGATGCGCGGGTCGGTCGCGAGTTCGTCGAAACTGCGATAGCGCTCCCAGAGCACCGATGTTTTCGCCAGGGCGGTGCCGATCTCCTCGGCGGGGCGGTCACGGAACCACGGGGTGAACAGTCCGGTCAGTACGTCGCGATGACGGTAGCGCGTGCCCTCGTCGGTGAAGTCCGCCGCCAGCGCGGTGGCCAGCGCGTCGACCGCCGCGGTGCTGCCGGTCAGCTCGGTCAGGTCACGAAAATGCCTGGAGGTCAAGGCAACCACCATGAAGGAGACGCCGTCGGCGCTGGTGAAGTGCTGACCGTACTGGCCGTAGATGGCATTGCCCAAACGCGGGCGCTGCCGCCCGCACAGCGCTGCCTCGGTGAGGAAGCCGAGGTTGCCCACCGTGGCCAGCGCGACGTCCTCCAGTGGGAGGGTGATCCGGCTGCCCTGTCCGGTCGCGTCGCGGTGGCGCACCGCCGCGGTGATCGCCAGCGCCGCGTACACACCGCATAGCAGATCCCATGCTGGCAGTACATGATTGATCGGGCCTTCGTGGTCGGCGGGCCCGGTGACGAGCGGAAAACCCGTGGCAGCATTGACGGTGTAGTCGACGGCGGCCGAACCGTCGGCGCGGCCGAGTATCTCCAGCTGGATCAGGTCGGGCCGCGTGGCGGTGAGCGTCTCGTAGTCGAGCCGATCCCGACCGGCGGCGTTGGTGAGCAGGATGCCGCCGCTGGGGCCGCCGCCGGTGATCAGGCGGGTGACGAGCAGTTGCCCCGCCGGTGCGCGCAAATCGGCTGTGATGGAGCGCTTTCCCTTGTTGAGTCCGGTCCAATAGATGCTCTCGCCGTCGTCGGTGAGCGGCCAACGACGGTAATCGGCGGCACCGCCGATCGGGTCCACGCGGATGACCTCCGCGCCGAGCTGCGCCAGCGTCATACCCGCCAGCGGTGCGGCGACGAAGCTGGAGATCTCGACGATGCGCACACCGGCCAGCGGCTGCGCCGCGGAGGTCGCGGGATTCGGCATCTACATCATCCTTTCGGCTACAGCGGTGTCATACCACTGACGAGCCAGTGGTCGTCGTGCTTCTCGACGGTGACGGTCACCCGGCTGGAACTGGTGGTCGGTGCGGGCACGGCGGTGCTGATGGTCACCTGGTCGATGAACATCAGCACCGTCACACGGTCGGTGGACGCCGACAGTACGCCTGCGGATACCACCCGCGCTCTGGTGCTCACGCCTTTCTCCTTGGCTACCGGCACGATCGTCTTGTTCACCAGATTGCGGTAGTCGTCCTGGAACGAGCCGGTGAGTCCCGCCACGGTGGCGAGATCCTTGTCGACTGTGGCCGAGGTGTAACTGAGCATTGCCGCGACTGTTTCCCGGGCGGCGGTCGGGGCATCCCGGCGCGCGGCGGCCGTGGCGGCGTCGTGCCGGTTGTCTCGCACGAGCAGCACCGCGGCGACGGTCAGGGCCAGGATCACTGCAGTCAGCAGCGGAATCATGCTGAGCCGCAGAATGTTTCGCAGGGCTACTATGAATCGATCGGTCATGGCACGAACTCCACGTTGGACACCTTCGGGGTGCCGTCGACTTCCTTGATCTTCACGCTGAACCGGTAGGAGCGCTGTTCCTGCTGCCGAGTCTGCGTATTGGTGACCTGTGCGTTCGCGGCGACGAGGACGGTGACCGTGCTGTCCTCCGGAGCCTCGGCGCCGTCGTCGGCGGCGATGGCCGCGGCAACGACCTCGCCGGTGGACAGCACGTCGGCATCTCGGATGGCCTGCAGGTAGTTCGCGGACTGGCTGTGCAGGTCGTCCGCGAACGGTGCGGTGGTGATATCGCTGAGGCGGGCGAAGTCCGAATCGGCGCTGTCGCGGCGAATATTGATCAGGGCGGTGACACCGCGCCGGGCGGTGTCGACGATGGCGGCCTGGTGATTCGCGGCGGCCTCGGTCCGCCGATGCTCGCGCAGCGCCAGTGCCGTCACCGTGGTCGCAGCGAGCAGCGCGGCGACGGCGAGCACTACCGCAGCGGTGCGAAAACTCTTGTGCCCCAGCTTCGGACGAGCGAGCCGCAGTCGCAGGCGTTGTTTGGGCCCCGACGGTCGTTCGACCGCGGATGGCGTTGTGTCGGTGCTCGCCCCTGCATCCGGGGACTCGCTCGGTGGCCCGGTCGGGCGGGTTGCCCGCCGACGCCGCGGCGGTTCCGTCGTCAACGCGGTCGCAGCGTCGGTCGCGGTCAGGGAATCGGAGCGGTCAACAGTGAGGTCCATGACGCTTCCTGGGAGTCTGGTCGGTTGATGTCGATGTGGCGGTAGGGATTTCCGTTCGGTGTCAGATACATGGGGCTACCGGGCAGATAGTGGGCGACTCCGGCAGGAGCGGGCGAGGGACTCAACTCGAACGGCCCGTTGTTTCCGGAGGGCGGTACCACCCCGTTGCGGCACTGCTCGGGGGTGGCGGCGCGCACGCCCGGATTTTCCAGGCAGGGTAGGTTCCGCGTGCCGCGCACGGCGAACTGCGAATCCTGCGGGACATTGCAGTACAGATTGGGCGGGGTATCGGGCGTGCTGGTGTCGGTGGGGCTGCGGCGTTCGTCGGCAGAGAGATATCCGCTGGTGCAGGCGGCGGGATCCTGAACCTCCACGGAGAAGACGACATTGGCGCCCCCGTCGGCGGCACCGCGTGCACCGGCGGTGTTCTCGGCTGCGATCAGGGGCGGCAGCAGGACCAGGATCTGCTCGATGGCTGGGTTGTAGGTCAGGGCGACCTGTCCCACCGCGGTCGAATTGGCCAGCAGCAGCGGCAGTGTCGGTGCCAGGTTCTGGAACAGCTGGTTGGCATCGTCGGCCGCGGCCGGACCGCGTTCCAGGATATTGCGCACGGCGCGGTCGGCGGTGCGGAGTTGGTCGGTGAGATAGGCCAGATTCGCGGTCCAATCGCGGATTTCGGCACTGCTGACCACCTGGGTGTTCAGCAGCGGGGTGAGTTGCTGGACGAGGGTGGTGAGGGCGTCGCCATCGGCGGCCATGGCGTCGACGAAGTTGACGGTGGAATCCAGCAGGCTCGCCAGATCCTTTCCCGCACCGCCGAATCCGCGCGCGGACTCGTCGAGCACGGTACGCAGTGTCTCGGGTGGGAGCGAGGCGAGGATCGCGCGGGTCTGCTCGAGGATGGGACCGATCCGGTCGGCGATTCGCACGCGGTCGACGGCGATCGAATCGCCATCGCGCAGGAACGGTCCGTGGTCCACCGCGGGCTGCAGATCGACGTACTGTTCGCCGATCGCCGACATACTGCGGACCCGCGCGGTCAGGTCGGCGGGTACGGCGACCGAGTCGATGAGCGACAGCGTCGCGGTGACTCCGGTGGGTGCCAGGTCGACGGAGGTGACGCGGCCGATCGTATGCCCGTCGTAGGTGACATTGGCATTGCGATAAAGCCCACCGGCCCTTGGCAATTCGACGGTGACGCGGTAGCGGCCGATATCGAGTGCCGCGGGGATCCGGAGATAGTAGATGCCGGTGAAGGTCGTCGATACCAGCGCGATGAGCGTGAAGACGATCAGCTGGTTGCGGACGAGCCGGGAAGTGCGCCTGGTCGATTCTGTACTCATCGGCCTCCTCCGGTCGCCGGTGCGGCGGCGAACGGGGTGCCGAACAGCAGGCCCTGTTGCAGCCGTGGCAGGGTGAGATCCGCTTCCGCCCACAGGTTCATGTAGTCGCCGTGGATGCCATTGGTGATGGCGACCGGCGGGAACGGGAAGGTGGCGAGCTGGTTGATATTGGCGACGAGATCGTCACCGGTCGCGGCGATCTGCTGCAGGGTCGGCGCGAGGTCGGCCAGGTTCTGCTTCAGGTCACCGTGGATCTGTCGTACCAGGGCGGTTCCGGCGTCGCCGAATCGAGTCAGTGCGGCGAAGGCATTGGTGAGGTCGCCTCGCTGCTGGTCGAGCACGCCGAGTGCGGGGTCGATGGCGGCGACGGCCCGGCCGATGGTGTCGGTGTCGCCGGACAGTTGCGCGGCGAACCGGTCGAGACTGTCGAGTGTGGCGGTGATCGCGTTCCGCTGCGAATCCAACTCACTCAGTAGCGTATTCATCCCGTCGAGCACATTGCCGATCGAATCCTCATGTCCGGCAATCGCCTTGGTGGCCTCGGCGACGATGGCCTGCAAATGTCCCAGTCCGCCGCCATTGAGCACCATGGACAGCGCGGCCAGCGTCTGTTCCGTGGTCGGGTAGCTGCCCGCTCGTGCCAGCGGGATCACACTGCCCTCGACCAGCGAGCCCTGCGGGTCTGCCGGGGCGGTGAGTTCGATGTGGGTCGAGCCCAGCAGGCTGGTCTGTCCGATTTTGGCGGTGGCATTGGCGGGTAGTACGACGGAACCGTTGAGCGCCACGGTCACTCGCGCGTGCCAGTCCTCGGTGGTGATGGTCGTGATGGTGCCGACTTCCACATCGTCGACCAGTACAGGTGAGTTCGGGGTGATGGTGGTGACGTCCGGCATTTCGATGACCACGTGGTAGCTGCCGGGGCCGTGGCCTTGCGTCCCGGGCAGCGGCAGTGAATTCAATCCGGTCCACTGGCATCCGGATACTGTGGCGCACAGTACTATTCCGCACAGCAGTGCTACAGGGCGGCGGGCGGTGCTCATCGCGGCTGTCCCGGCAGCAGGAGCTGTTGCAATTGCGGCGGGCTGTAGACGAGTTGGCCGGGTCCGACGCCGGTGCCGGTGCTCGGATTGATGCTCACCGGCGGGTAGTTCATCCGCAGTGTGTTCAGTAGTGGCCCGAGGTATTGCGCGCACAGCTGGGCTCCTTGCTCGGAGGTGGCGTTCGCGAGGGCGGCGATGCCGCCGCAGATGAAATTGATGGGATTGCCGAAATTTTGGGGGCCAGGAACGCCGGTCATCGCGCCCTGCCCCGGGTTGTAGGTGTTGTAGTAGTTCGACAGTGCCGTGGGCGCGCGGTGCAGCACGGTTTCCAGCGCATCGCGCTGGGCGACGATCACATCGGTGGCATCGACGAGTTGGCGCACCTGTGTGGTGAGCCCGTCGCGATGCTCGGTGACGAATGCCTGGATATCGCCGATGGCGGTGTCCAGCGTGGTCAGCGCGGTCGACAGATCGCTGCGATTGCCTGCCAGCACCTCGGTGACCGATGCCAGCCGACCCTGGAATACGACTATCTGCTGTTCGCTGGCCGCCAGCGCGGTGGTGAACGCCTGCAGGTTGCGTACGGTGCCGAACAGGTCCGCGCTGCCCGCGGAGAGCGTCGCCATGGTGGCGGAGAGCTGGTCGAGGCTGGCCCGCAGGGTGTCGCCGTTGCCGTTCATCGCCGCGGCGGCGGATCCGAGGAACCGTGCGCCGGGTCCGGTGGGGTCGTCGGGCCGTGGCGCGAGTGCACTGGTGACCCGAGACAGTTGCTCCTCCACCTGATCCCATTCGACCGGCACGGCGGTACGGTCGACCGGAATATCGACCTCGCGACCGGCATCGGGGCCGCCGGTCCAGGCGGGGGTGAGTTGGATGAATCGCGCCGCGACCAGGCTCTGCGCCATGATCACGGCCTTCACGTCGGCCGGTAACCGCAGTGATCGAGGTAGCTGCATGCGCACTGTGAGTTCGGTGCCGTGCGGTTCGATGGCCTCGATGGTGCCGACCTTCACTCCCACCACGCGGACCTCATCACCGACGTACAGGCCGCTGGTGGAAGTGAAATGCGCCGTGACGGTGTAATAGCGTGACCGCTGGACGATGTCGTATCCGGCGACTACGACGGCGAACGCCAGCGCGGCAGCGGTGAGTCGCAACAGCCACCGTCGGCGGGGGAGGCCGGTTCGAATTCGCAAGGCACCGGCTCTGATTCGGGCGATCATCGGACCTGTGGGATCGGCAGGGGCGCTGGCGGAAGACCGAGCACCGTATTGATCAGGGGCTGTGTGTAGTCGGCGGGTACGAGGTTCTGCAGATACGCGTAGAAATAGGGCCCGCTGGCGACAGCGTCGCCGAGCGTGCCGATATACGTGGACAAGCCCTGGATGCTCTTCGCCACGTTGTCGCGGTTGTTGTTCAGCACCGTCAGCACCTGTCCGAGCTTGTCCAGGGCCGGTGCCAGGTCGGCATCGGTGTCGTGCACCAGACCGGACAGTTGCCGCGACAGCTGGTCGATTCCGGTGATGAGCCCGCCCAGCGCCGCACTGCGAGCTCGGAGTTCTCCGAGCAGCGAATTGCCGTCGAGCAGTAGGGAATTGACCTGTGGCCCGCGCTTCGCCAATGCCGATGTCACCTGTTCGGCGCCCGCGAGCAGGCCACGCAACGCGGCATCGCGCTGGTTGACCGATTCGGCGAGGCGTCGCATCCCGTCCAGTGCGGGCCGCACCTGCGGGGCCGCCGCCGATAGGACATCGGAGGCGCTGTCGAGCGCGCGGGTCAACTGGTCGAGGTCGATATCGCGGATGGTTGTGGTTGCCTCGTTGAGGATGGTCGGCAATGTGTAGCCGGAGCGGGTCCGGTCCAGTGGGATGGTGTCGCCGGTGCGCAGCCGACCGACACCGGCAGGGGCCAGTTCGACGGCGCGCCGACCCAATAGCGACGTGGTCTTGATGGTGGCGGTGGTCGCGTCGCCCAGTGCGATATCCGGGTCGGTGGTGAAGGTGACCCGCGCATGACCAGCGTCCACGGTGATGTCGGTGACGGTGCCGACCCGCACTCCCGCGGCCGAGATGTCGTCGCCGACGCGCAGACCACTCGCATCGTCGAACAAAGCGCCGTACCGCATCGGCTGGCCGTTGAGCAGCGGTATCTTGTCGAATTGCAGTGAGACCAGACAGATCGCCGCGGTCAGGACGATGCCGATGAGACCGATGCGACCGGCTTCGCGCTGGGAGAGTCGATTCATTTCCGCGCGCACCTGCCGGTCTGCTGGTCGGTCATCTCGATGACCACCGGTCTGCCGTCCGCGCCGGTCAGTTTGAACGACAGGCCGCACAGGTAGAAGTTGAAGAAGGACCCGTAGGTGCCCATCCGGATGAGCTTGCGGTAGTCGTCCGGGAGCCGGTTGAGCACTTCGTCGAGGGTGTCGATGTGGTTGGTGGTCGGTGTGAGCGCAGCATTCAACTGGCCGACCGTGGCGGACAGGTCTGGGCGCACGTCGGCGAGCAGTCCGGTGAAGGCGTCGGCGGCGGCGTCGAGGCTGTCGACCGCGTGCCCGAGGATGTCCCGGTCCTGTGCCAGACCCGACACCAACTGCTGCAGATGGTCGAGCGTGCTGCTGAATTGGTCACCCCGCGCGGCGATTTCGGTGAGAACCGTATCGAGATTGGTGATCACCCGCCCGATGACCTGATCGCGATCGGCCAGCGTGCTGGTCACCGAACCGACCCGGGTCAGCACATCCGCGATGGTTCCGGCGCGACCCTGGAAGATCTTCAGCAACGCCATCGATAGCTCGTTGACCTGTCGCGGGTCCAGCGCTTGCAGCAGCGGATGGAAACCGCCGAGCAGGGCGTCGAGATCGAGTGCGGGCGCGGTGTTCGGCGGGTGGATGGTTCCGCCCACCGGCAGTTGCGTGGTGTCCGGGCCGCGCTGCAGTTCGAGGTAGCGGTTGCCGACGAGGTCCTCGTATCGGATGGCGGCCCGTGTGGATGTGGTCGGCCGGTCGTTCGTGGTGATCGAGAAGTCGACGTGGGCCCGGTGGTCCGCGCCGTAGCGCACCGCGCCGACCGATCCGACCGGAACCCCCGCGATGCGGACCTTCGCACCGGGACGCATTCCGGACGCGTCGGTGAACACCGCGTGATAGGTCCGCGAGCCCCCGGCGTCGACCTGGGTGAACACCAGGATCATCGCACCATTCACGAGGAGCATGACGACTACGAAGATGCCCAATTTCACTGCGCGCGAACGGTTCATCGGCCACCCCCGATACCCAACAGGTAGCTGACGAGGTCCGGAGTCCGCAGCCCGATTGCCTGCCGTTGCGGGGCGTACGGATTCGCGCCGGTGTCGGTGACCATGTACGGCACGTTGACGACCGGGTCGGTGTATGGCAGCCCCATACAGTTCGGGCCGCCGGTCGCGTTGACCTTGGGCAGATCTTCCGGATAGTGGTATGGCGTCGCACCCGGTATCAGTCCGGCGAACATCTTGATGCCCGGTTGCCCGGCGTAGGCGGCCGGGTTGGCTTCGTTGCCCGCGGTGATTCCCTTGAACACACACGGGATCTCGGGTGAGTACAAGGCCAGCAGTGCGGTGGTGGGGTCCAGCAGCCGCAGTAGGTCTGCGAGACCGGAACCGTTGTGCGCCAGCAGATCCGAGCCGGTATTCGAGACGGCCGTGGTGCTGGCGAGCAGCGCCGATAGTTGGCGCTGCTCGTCGACCACCGAGTGGCCTGTTGTGGTCAGCGCGTCCAGCGTGCGCAGCAGATCCGGTGCGATGTCGGCGTAGAGCTGCGTGGTGGGTGCGGCCGTGCGCAGCAGCTCGGCGAATCCGGGATCGGCGGCATTCAACTGCGCGAGCACATCGGCGGCTTGGTCGATTGCCGCGCCGAGCCGATCACCGCGACCCTGCAGTGCCGTGGCCAGCGCGCCGAGGGTCGCCTCGAGTTGCGCGGGGTCGACTACACGCAACAGGTTGGTGAGTTGCTCGAAGACGGTATTGATTTCGACGGTGACGCGCGAAATGTCGATCTCCGCACCGGGAGCCAGCCGTGCGGCGGCGGCCGGGACGGGTGCGTCGAGGCTGACGAACTTCGCGCCGAAGACGGTATTGGAGGTGATCTCGGCAGTGACATCGGCCGGAATCGACGCCAGCGCCGAGCGATGCACGCGCAGCGTCAGCCGGGCGTGATCGGAGCCGTATTCGATCGCGGTCACCTCGCCGACGTCGACGCCGGTCATGGTGACCTTCGCGCCGCGGTCCATCACCAGCCCGGCACGATCGGCGATCACCGTCACCGTCACCCAGTCGGCGAAGCGCTGCTGGTAGCTGCCCAGCACCAGCCATCCGACGCCTACCGTCACGACCACCAGCCCGAGCACCGCGAGTTTCAGCATTACTTGCTGCACCATTGCATCCGTCCTATCCGGAAAGGTGGAAATTGCCGGTGCCGCCGTACAACGCGAGTGACACCAGGAGCACGACGAGGACCACCATGATCAGCGACATCCGCACCGCGCGCCCGACCGCCGCGCCGACGCCCGCCGGACCGCCCGCGGCGGTGAACCCGTAATGGGTGTGAATCAGCATGACCAGCACCGCGATCGCGATCGCCTGCACGAACGACCACGCCACGTCGATCGGGTTGAGAAAGGTCGAGAAGTAGTGGTCGTACAGCCCCGGTGACTGCCCGAAGATCACCACTGTGGTTAATCGTCCCGCCAGGAATGACGCCGCTAAAGCCAGCGAATACAGCGGAATGATCGTGATCATGCCCGCCGCGACCCGGGTGCTCACGACATAGGGCACCGGCCGGATGGCCATGGACTCGAGTGCGTCGATTTCCTCGGCGATCCGCATGGCCCCGATCTGCGCCGTCGCCCCGGCCCCGAGCGTCGCCGACAAGGCGATCCCGGAAATCACCGGCACCGCGATCCGCACATTGATGAAGGCCGACAGGAATCCGGACAGCGCCTCGATGCCGATATTGCCCAAAGAGCTGAATCCCTGGATGGCGATGGTGCTACCGGTCGCCAGCGTCATGAATCCGACGATCGCCGCGGTTCCGCCGATCATCGCGAGAGCGCCACTGCCCATACTGATTTCGGCCACCAGGCGCAGGGTTTCGCCGGGATGTCTGGCCACCGCGCCGGGAGTTTGTAGAATTGCCTTGCCGTAGAAGATGATTCGCGCACCGACGGCGTCGATTTCGCGGTTCCAGCGGCCCAGCCGCTGCCGGGTGCGGACGAATTTGCCGGTTTCGGCGATATCCATCGAAATCACCTCCCCGAGAATCGGATTCCGGCCGCGGTCACCACGGTGTTCACCACGAAGAGGGCGATGAACGCGTAGACCACGGTTTCGTTGACCGCCTGCCCGACGCTTTTCGGGCCACCGGATACCGACAGGCCGCGATAGCACGCCACCAGTCCGGCGATCAGTCCGAACAGCATGGCCTTGACCGCGGAGATGGCGAGCTCGGTCGACCCGGTCAGCAATGTGACACCGGCGGCGAACGCTCCTGGATTCACGCCCTGCAGCAATACCGAGAACACGAATCCACCGGTGATGCCGATGGCGCACACCAGACCGTTGAGCAGAACCGCGATCATCGTCGAGGCCACCACGCGCGGAATGACCAGCCGTTGAATGGGATCGATGCCGAGCACCTCCATGGCCGCGATTTCCTCGCGGATGACTCGCGATCCCAGATCCGCGCACATCGCCGTCGCCCCCGCACCGGCGACGATCAGTACGGTCACCATCGGCCCGACCTGGGTGACCGCGCCGAAGGCCGCACCTGCCCCGCTCATGGTGGCCGCGCCGATCTCGCGCAACAGGATATTGAGGGTGAAGCTCACCAGTACGGTGAACGGCACCGCCACCAGAATGGTCGGCAGCAGCGACACCCGCGCCAGCATCCAGCTCTGCTCGACGAATTCGGCGAACCGGAACCGCGTTCGCACCAAACCCCGTCCGACCTCGGCGATCATGGCGAAGAACTGACCGACTTCCCGAACCGGCGCGTGCAGCCGTTC
This sequence comes from Nocardia pseudovaccinii, assembly GCF_050942345.1. Taxonomy (NCBI): domain Bacteria; kingdom Bacillati; phylum Actinomycetota; class Actinomycetes; order Mycobacteriales; family Nocardiaceae; genus Nocardia; species Nocardia pseudovaccinii. The sequence continues at coordinate 5,222,099 of NZ_CP192074.1, read as the reverse complement.
TAGTTCCATCGATCCTCCAGCGGACCACTCGGCGCTGTGGACGATGCCGTCGCCGGGCTGGTCGAATGACTAACTATTGCTCTTACAGTGTGACCGACGATACATCACGGCAAGAGGCTTGCCCAGGCGTTTGCGATGAATTGTGTCCAGCTGTTCGGGCGCAATTACGACAGACGAAAGCGCGCTGTCGCCGGACATGAAGGGCGACAACGGATCGCGGCGAGCTGGAGATATCGCCGCACGCTCGATCGAGCCGTGTGGGATGTTGTCGGAAACGGCCGTACCCGCCGGGTTCCGGCGGGCACGAATAGCGGGTGACTACTTCGCCGCGGCGGCCTTGGTAGGACGGCGCGTGGCCGATGACTTCGTCGGCGCTGCCTTCTTGGCGGGTGCCTTTTTAGCGGGTGCCTTCTTGGCGGGTGCTTTCTTCGCCTTCGCGCCCGATCCCGATTCGAGCAACCGGCTCGCCTGTTCGAGAATGCAGTCGAGGCCGTACTCGAAATTCCGATCGTCCGGGGCCCCGGTGTGCAGGCCCTTCGAACTCGCCTCCGCCAGTAGCGGTGTGGTGTCGGGCGAGATGGTGAGGCTGTCGTAGTATGCGCCCGCGCCGGACTCCGATTCCTCGTTCTTGTCGGAGAGACGTTGTAGTACAACCGATCCGCGCACATGCAGCTGAACCGCGGAGTAGGTCGCGACGGCGTCGTCGAGCGACAGTCCGGCCTCGACCAGATTGGCGATGACCTCCTCGGTCTGCCGTGCGCCCAGCTGCGCGGCTTCCGGGCTCAGTGCCGACCTGATCAGTATCAGATCGCAGAGAATGGGATTGGCGTCGAACGTCTCCCGCATGGTGCGGGCGTGGTTGCGCAGCGATTCGCGCCAGTCGCTCGCGACGACGAAAGGCGTGACGAAGGTGGCGTACTGGCGCAGCGCGCGGTCGGTCATGGCGTTGAGCAGTTCGTCCTTCTTGCGGAAGTACCAGTAGATGCTCGTCACGCCGACGTCGAGATGTTTGGCCAGCATCGGCATGCTCAGGTTGTCCAGCGACACCTGATCCGCGAGCTCGAACGCACCGTCGAGAATGTCCCCGGGATTGAGGGATCCGCGCTCACGCCGCGGCCGTTTCTCCGCGGCTGCCCGCTTCGCCATATGTGCGCCCACCTCCGTGAAGTCCGCTCCGACGCAATCGTTTCCCGGTCCCGGGAAACCGACAGCAACAGCCATCGTACCTATAACCGTAAATCCTACTGCGATGCCTTCTATCGGCGCGTCGCGGCCCCGCGTATCGGCATGGTCATCGCGGAGTGAATACTGATAAAGATACAGTATGCGTATCTATACGCTCGCGACGGAGGCGGTAGCGCAATGGATTTGGGATTGACCGACGCGGCAGCGGTGGTCGTGGGCGGTAGCCGGGGCATGGGACTTGCCGCCGCTCGCTGCTTGGCCGACGACGGCGCTCGGGTGGCGGTGCTGGGGCGTTCCCGCCCCGACCTGGATGACGCGGTCAAGGACCTGACCCACCGCGGTAGCCCCGACGCCATCGGGCTGGTCGCGGACGTGCGCGACGCCGATCAGATCGCCGCCGCGTTCGCCGAACTGGGGCAGCGCTGGCATGGCGAACTCAATGTGCTGGTCAATACGGTCGGGCCGACTGTGCAAGGCAGATTCGACATCCTCACCGACGACCAGTGGTTCGAGGCCGTCGAGGACGGCGTGCTGTCGATGGTGCGCAGCGTGCGTGCGGCGCTGCCGTTGCTGCGCAAGGCCCGATGGGCGCGGATAGTGAACTTTTCGGCGCATTCGACGCAGCGGCAGAGCATTCCGCTGGCGGCCTACACCGCTGCGAAGGCGATGGTGACGAGTGCGTCCAAGAATCTGTCACTGTTGCTTGCCGCGGACGAGATTCTGGTGAATGTCGTCTCGCCCGGCACCTTCGTGACCCCGGCGCTGGTCGATTGGGCTCACTCGGTCGGCGTCGAGAGCGACGATCCCCATCGGCTGATGGCCGAGATCGCCGAGCATTACGGACATCCGGCGCAGCTGCCCCGGGCGGGCCGCCCCGAGGAGATCGGTCCGGTCGTCGCCTTTCTGGCCTCGCGGCGGAATTCGTATATGACCGGCGCGAATGTCAATGTCGACGGCGGTTCGGATTTCACCTGAGGCCCGATACCCGGGGGCCACCTGACCCCGATCCTGGGGCCACCTGACCCCGATCCTGGGGGCACCTGAGTCCGATCTTCGGACGGCCGCCCGGCGCGTCAGACTCGCTTACCGTCGACGAGTGAGGCAAGCACCGCGAAGCTGTCATGTGCCGCGGCACCGGCCACGGCCCGTTCGACGCCGACCCGCGACACCTCGAACGGTTGCATCCGTTCTCCGGCCTCGGCGGTGCAGACGGCAGCGAGGAAGAGTTCGGTGATACCGGCGCGATACAGCGTCCACTGGCGTTCGAGGTCGACTCCGATCCCGGCGGCGGTGAGTCGGGCCGCGTACCGCTCCACGAGTTCTCGTTCGATCGTGCGGAGCAGGTCGGGCTCGACGGAGGCGTTCGCGAAGTAGGCGACATCGCGGATTCCGACCCCGGCCGTGGCGATCTGCCAGTCGAGGAATCCGGGCCCGGTGTCGGTGAAGAAGAGGTTGCCCAGGTGCGGGTCGCCATGGATCAGAGTCTGCGGCTGCGCGGCCCAGAAGGCATCGATATCCGCGCTGCGCTGATAGAAGATCCGGCACTGACGCTTCATCGACTCGGGTATCAGATCTTTGGTATGCCCGGTGATCTCGTGAAGGAACCGGCGGCGGATGAGATCACCGAGCCGGAGATCGGCCGTCGTGCGAACCGTGAGCGGCCGCAGGTCGTCGGCGAACCGGCTGCTACCCCAGAACATGAGGTGCAGATCTGCCATGGCGTCGATCACGGCTGCAGCCTCGGCGCGCGTGACCGTATCGACGACGGTACGGAACTGCGCGGATCCCGACAGATCCTCCAGCACTAGGATGCTGCGGCGCCGGAGTCGATCACATTGCGCGACATAGCATCTCGGCACCCGCACCGGGGGATTCGCGCCCAGTGCGCGATAGGCGATGACCTCGCGGGTCCCGAGGTGGAAGACGTTCATCAGGACGTGCTGTAAATAGTTGCGCGGGGGCAATTTCACGAACAGCTGCTCGGGCACCTCGCCGCTGTCGGATTTCACGGTGATACGAGCGCGCGCCGCCGTACCGGAATGCCCGTCCAGCACGTGCACCGAGGTGATCGCACCTGGCCGCAAACCGAGTGCCGTGCCGAGCCAGTGTTCGTTCACCTCGTGGATGCGCAGTGGGATCGCCGCCGGGCCGGGGAGGGTGCGATCGAGTCCGGCCCGGACGGCTTCTCGTGCGGCCATGCCGAGGCCGAGGGTGGTGTCGAGTGATCGCAAGGTCTTACCGGTGGCCCGATTGCTGTGCCTGTTCGCGGGCGATCCGCTCGTTGTGGATCCGGACGAGTTCACGGTAACCGATATGCTTCCACTGCGGTTTCGGCTGCACTCCCCATTGATCCTCGGCGGTGGTCTGGCCTGCCGCTTCGGGTTTGCCGCCGAGCGGTGGCGCGTTGAGCGCGCCCTGGTTGCATTCGAGCGTGTCGTCGGAGTAGCGCACCTTCATCATCTCGTCGCAGATTTCGGTGATCGACAAGGTGGGCCAGCCGTACCAGAGGGCGAGGGCGGGCACGGTCAGCGAACCCTCGACGACCAGCGCGATCAGGCAGACGAGGATGCCGCGCTTGAGCCACTTGTGCATGCGCGCGAAAGGTGCCGTCGTACCGAGCGGCAGATCTTGTTCCGGCGACGACTCGGCCGCGGGCGATTTGTTGCTCATGGTGTTCTCCTGGAACCGGATTCGAGGTCAGTCGGAGAAGATCTCGCGGTTGACCGTGTGCAGATAGGGGATCGCGAGGAATGGCGTGATGTAGAAGATGTCGTACAACCACCAGCCGGTCACCGGCAGCACGACGCCGTGGAAGCGCACATCGGCGTATATGGTCATATTGACGACGTAGCCGATCCAGATCACCACACCGAACCAGCACGTGACGATCAGCCACTGGTGACCCCACCGCTTCATCTGCAGGAATGCGATCGCGGCCGCGACCCGCATCGGGAATACGGTGAATATGAGCGCGACTTCCCAGCCTTTTTCGCCGGGCGCGCCCGCGCCGCCGATCCACAATTCGTTGTAGTGCCAGAAGTATCCGGCATCGACGAAATTGCCCCACGCGGTGAAGAACACGCGGGTGACAACGGTGTGGTTGGCGAATAGGTCCAGCACCCAGCCGATGCTGTTGAGGAAGGCGTCGAGGATGACCAGATAGCCGATCAGGGTGACGATGATCGGGCGGACGGACAGCCCGTCGCGTTGTGCCTTGCGCTGCAACCACACTCCGCGCAGGAAGATCGGCAATCCGACGAATCCGAAGATGAAGGTGCCCATCAGGGCGGTTCCGACAGTGAGCCACCGGTCGGCCCGGCGCTGTGCGCGGCGGCTTTCCTCGTGGTGTTCGTCGTAGGTAACCGAGGTTTCCGGCGCTGTCTTTCCGGTGCCGCGGCGCAGGGTGAATGTCGGCATATTCATGATCGCCCCTACCAGTCCCTGGTCATATACATCTGTATTTGGATCAGGAACATCACCAGTAGAAATCCGTATACGGCGATCTGGAAAACGATGAGCGCACGGCGGCGCTGCCGATCTTGTTCGTTCATCGAACGGTCCTCCTAGGGTGACTACACGGCCGGGTCTTCGGCGGTGAGCAGGCTGGCCGCCGCGATCTCGCGTAGGCCTTCGTTGATGGCGCCGTCGCTGCTCAGCGGCGCGAGGACGCATACGTCGGCGGCCTCGAGTTCATTCGCGCCCGCGGCGATGAGCCGCGCCGCCGCCACCAGCACGCGCGTCGACGGCGATTCGAAATGGAAGACGTCATCAGCATTGCGAATGGTGTTGGCGCAGTTGACCAGTCGCCGTGCGACGGAAAGATCGATACCGGTCTCCGCGACCAGCACCTCGGCCTCGCGCTCGGGCGGCAGATAACCCATGGCGATGGTGACGAACCGCTGTCGCAGCGAGGGCTTCAACTCCTTCAGTGAGCTGCGGTAGGCCGGATTGTAGGAGCAGACGAGCATGAACGAGGCGGGCGCGGACACCACTTCGTCGGCACGATCGAGGAACAGCGTGCGCCGGTGGTCGGTGAGCGAATGCAGTATGGCCAGCGAGTCGTGCCGGGCTTCGACGACCTCGTCCAGGTAGCAGATCGCACCGGACTTGACGGCTTTGGTCAGTGGGCCGTCCCGCCAGGCGACGTCGCCGCCGGACACCAGGAACCGGCCGACCAGATCGGAGCTGGTGAGGTCGTCGTGGCAGCTGATGGTGACCACCGGGCGGCCGAGCAGGTGGCCCATATGCTCGACGAATCGCGTCTTGCCGCAACCGGTCGGTCCGGTGAGCATGACCGGCATGTGCTGCTGGAAAGCCCATTCGAACAGCTGCACCTCGGTGCCGCTGGCGTAGTAGAGATCAGTTGTCATCGGAACTCCGGAATTCGTGACATCATCGGTCGATCAACTCGCGGTGGATCTGGGCGAGTACGCGAGGCAGTTCTTCGGCCCGCAGGATCCGGCGTGACCGCCGCGTGCCGAATACCTCGGGGAGCGGATCCACGCGGGTCGGGCCGACGGCGAGGTAGTAGATCGTGACCCCCGCGTCGTCGGCCTCTTCGATGGCGTGCGCGACATCCGCCCACGCGTAGCGGCCCTCGTAGCCTTCGTCGGACATCAGGCCGTCGCCGATCACGATGATCAGGCGTCGCTCCGCGGGCTGCTCGAGCAGACGGCGGGTCAGGTGCCGAAGCGGCGCGCCGAGGCGGGTATAGCCGCCGGTGATCAGGCCCAGGCTGCTCGGGTCCACGAAACAGGCGTCGTCGAAGTCCTTCAGGCAGCGCACCTCGACCCGGTGGCGGGTATTGCCGGTGAAGACGAACAGGCCGTGGCGTTCCCGGGCGAGCGTCATGGCTCGGGAAAGGGCGTCGGCACAGGCCAATTCGAGCCGGAAGATCCGGCCGCCGTGCACGCCGAGGGAGGAACTGCCGTCCAGGAGTACCGCGGTGGCGACGTCACGGGAACTGGGCAGCAACTCGCGGAACACCCGTGGCTCGGCGGTCGCACCGGAGAGCATGTCGACGTAATGGCCGACATACCGGTCGATATCGAGATCCGACCCGTCCTCGAGGCCGCTGCGCATGGCGCGGTGGGTGTGTTCTTCGAACCAGCGGCGGACGTCGGGGGAGACCGGTGCGAGCGGTCGCGGGTGGGTGGCATGTTTGCGTTCCAGCACCGCGACGTGGTCGCGCAGAAAGCTTTTCGTCCATACGTTCCATTCCGGATAGGGCAGGCCCGCGCGTTGATCCGCTCGGATTTCGACGTCTTCGTGCTCCGGTCGGCTCGGCGGGGGCAGGTTGGTATTGCGGCTGCCGCCGTCACCGCCGACCGGTATCGACATGACGCGATAGGAGTCGCTGCGCGTCGACGTCCACGGCATCCGGGCGTATGCGCGACGTACCGCTACGGCCAGGCCACCGCGTGCGGGAGCGGCCAGCGGGAGCTTGCCGAGCAGTGGATGCCCGTGAATCTGCTGCCGTGATCGCGCCAAACCCAGTGCGCGGTCCAATATTTCGTCGCCATCTAGGTCGTGCTCGGCGATCTCGAGGTGGGGCAGCAGCCGACGGAGTTCGGGAAGCAGGCCGGGCAGCCGGTCGGCGATCCAGCCCGCCGCCACACCACCCTCGACGATCGACAGCGCACCCAGTTCCCGGGGTGACAGCTCATGCAACGGGTACCGTGCGATGCGGTCTTTCGATGGCGAACACTGCAGTGCCACACCGCATGTCAGCGTTGCTCTGGTCCAATCCGCGGCCACGGGTGGATGCGGGACCTGCACGACGGTGCGGGTGGTGTTCAGACCGAAACTGCGCCGCTCACCGGTCACGAGCCGCACGCCCTCCCGGCGACGTCCGGAGAATGCGACGGCCGTGACGGCGCAACTGCGCTCGATCGAGAGCCCTTGCACCGCACCGTTCATGACGAACATCCACTGCCGCGGGGGCCGGACCTGCTCAGAAGGTGCCGATATTCTTCATGATCCAGTACCAGAACGCGATGATCAGCAGCACCGCGCCCCACGCGAGGGCGATGCGCACAAGGTCCAATAGCATGGCCGTATCTCCATATTCGTCGGTTAGAAGTGGTTCGATGGGTGGTCCGCGATGGTTGCTTCATCGAGGCTCCAGACTGCGCAGAACGGTGATCAGGTAGTTGTCGAGTGCGTTGGCGCGCAACGCCTTCGAGCCCGAGGTAGTGGTCAGCAGGGCGTAGAGCCCGAGCAGAAAGAACACCGCGCTGTGATAGGGATCGACGGCGATCTCGGCCTCGCCGTTGTCGCGGGCGCGCTGGATCTCCTCGACCACCAGGACGATCACCGGATGCTCGCGCCACTCGTCGTCCAGTGGCCGGGTCGGTGAAAAGTGAATCGCCAGTAGCTCTTTGAACAGCAGGCTGCCCAGGCGGCGTTCCAGGCCGACTATCAGCTGAATCGTTTTCCGCAGCGCCGATTCGAGATCGTGCGGTGCGGCGAGAAACCGGGTCAGTTCCTTGGCGATCCGTGCTTCCTCACGCGCCTCCAGTTCCAGCAGCGCGTGTTCTTTGCTCGGGAAGTGGAAATAGAAGGTGCCGCGCGCGACGCCCGCGGCCTCGACAATCGTGCCGATATCGGCATCGGCCATGCCGACGTTCTTGAATTCGGCGATAGCCGCGTCGAATACGCGCTGCCGGGTCTGCAGACGCTGGGCTTCGCGGCCCTGGGGCTTGTCCTGAACTTCGCTCATGCGCCAATTTCTAACTTCTGTCACTGACGTGTGTCAATGAAGAACGATCCGCACGATTCGGGTAGGTGCCGAAATGTGTTCTCCAGCTTACGATTTGCTATGCCTGAAGCAATCTGCGAAGTGCGGCTGAGAACATACTGACAGATGTCATTGAATCTCGTCAATGAAACCGATGGATCAGCCGCGAGTGTGTGCACCGCCGTTCAGTACGTCGTTCAACGCCGTCAGCCGCGCTTTGAGAAAGGCTCGTGAGACCGGCGCCCAGGTCTCGATCAGATCGAAGCCGTGGTACGCGCCGTGCACCACGTGCACCGTGCATGGGACACCGGCCTGGCGCAGGCGTTCGGCATAGGCGATGTCCTCGTCGTGGAACAGATCGTTGGTGCCGACGCCGATCCAGGCCGGGCAGACCCCGGCCAGGTCCACGTATCGGGCCGGCGCGGCCAGTGCAGGCACCGTGCCGGTCGCGGCCGGGCCAAGGTAGGACTGCCATCCGAAGCCGTTGTTCCGCGGGCTCCACAGACGTAGTCCGCGGTGGGCGATATCGGTGCGCGCGGTGGTCCGATCGTCCAGCATCGGATAGGACAGCACCTGCAGTACCGGGTGCACCTCGCCGCGTTCGTGGGCCAGCAGCGCAAGCGCGGCGGCCAGGCCACCGCCCGCGCTCTCCCCGGCGATCGCGATACGTTCCGGATCGACATCCGGTTGGTCGGCGAGCCAGCGCAACGCCGCATAGCAGTCCTCGAGCGGTGTCGGGAAGGGATGCTCGGGTGCCAGCCGGTATTCCACCGATGCCGCGACGACCCCCAGGCGGTCCGCGACTCGGCGGCAGAAGCTATCTCCCATCGCGGCGGTGCCGATGACGTAGCCGCCCCCGTGGATGAACAGCAGGCCCGGTGCCTGGCGCGGGGCCCGCGCCGGTCGGAATACGCACACCGAGACGTGCGCGTCGACCGCCTCGATCGTCCCGCCCGCCGGTCGACCTCGCCCGGTGAGTTTCGTCAGCCTGCGGACCGGCCCGATGGTGCGCGCACCGACCACGGAGCGCGGCAGGTAACGCGCAATGCGGAGTTCGGGGTGGAAGGTGGTATCCGAACCCACGATGGTTCGTCCTCTCGCGGGCGCTGTCAGGCGACCAGGTCGTCCGGTTCGAACGGGGCGAAGAACGCGCTCATTCCGCGTCCGGTCAGTGCGTCGCCGAGTGCGACGAAGTCGTAGGTCGGGCCGGGGATTCCGCCGACGCGGCAGATTTCGGCCAAAGCGTCGTCGTCGGCCAGCAGCGCACGGTGGATCCGGATGAGATCGGCATCGAGCGATCCGGTCCGTCGCTCCGCGTACGCGACCATCAGATACAAGCACAGCTGCTGTGCCGGGGTGTCCGGATGCGGGGCGAGTCCCCGCGACAGCTTCGTCCGCAGCGCGTCGAAGGTCTGCTCGATGTAGTGCAAGAATACCGGCCGCGGGCTGTGCAGGATCTTCGTCCGCACCTGATCGACCAGTGCCTCGCCTGCACCGAGCAGTGCGTCGACGGTTCGCGGTGTGAGACCGGGGACCTCGTTGTCGCTCATATTCTCTCCTAGCGCAACGGCCCCGGACCGTGACTGCGCACCGAGGCTCTTTGTCGAGCGCCACCGCTCTGCGCTGTCAACGGTAAGACATTCAGTATCTCGGTGCAAGTAGTCGGCGATGTGCTGGTCGGCGCACGTAATTCGTCTGCGGGAGCAGTGCGCTCAGGGCGTCTCGCTGGATCGTCTCGCTGACGACTGTGTGGTGTTTCCAGTTCTCGAGTCGGACGTTCCGCATACCCGCAGTTGTGTGCGCTGCTACAGTTGATATTACTGTATCGCCCACTATTTCGCTTCGGCGCGCCAAGACGCGACGGCGGACAACAGGATCTGGGTCGGCCTTCGGTGCGGAGGCGCGATCGCCCGCACGATCTCCGCTGAATTCCGATTGGAAACACATCACACATGAGCACTGGAACCGCCGAGGAGCCGATCAGCGACAGCGTGCTGGCGCCCGCCGCGATCCTGGAACTGCAGCGGCAGGCCTATCTGCGCGAAGGGCCACCCTCGGCGGCGGTCCGGCGGCACCGGATCGACCGGTTGCTTGCCATGGTTCTGGACAATCTCGACTCGTATGTCGACGCGCTGGCTCGCGATTTCGGCACCCGATCCCGAACCGGGATTCTGTTCGCGGAGATCATGGGCATGCTGTCCATCATCGAGCACACGCGCTCGCATACCGGCAAATGGATGCGTCCCCGTAACCCCAAGCCGACGGCTCGCCTATACGGGATCCGTGCCCAGGTGCAACCCACTCCGCTCGGTGCGGTCGGCATCATCGGACCCTGGAATTTCCCGCTCCAACTGGTCGTCGTGCCTGCGGCGGCCGCCTTCGCCGCCGGTAATCGGGTGATGATCAAGATGTCGGAGATCACCGCGCACACCGCGGAGCTGACCCGATCGCTGGTACCGGAGTATTTCGATCCGTCCGAGCTCGCGGTGGTGACCGGCGGTCCCGAGGTGGGCGCCGCCTTCGCCGAATTACCTTTCGACCATGTGTTTTTCACCGGATCTACCCGGGTCGGCCGACTGGTTCAGCGGGCCGCCGCGGCGAATCTGGTTCCGGTGACCTTGGAGCTCGGCGGGAAGAATCCGGTGGTCGTGGCACCGGATGCCGACATCGCCAGGGCGGCGGCGCGAATCGCTCGCGCGCGGATGATCAACGGTGGGCAAGTCTGTGTGAGTCCCGATTACGTCTTCGTGCCCGAAGGCCGCGTCGATGCCTTCGCTGACGCGCTCGGCGCGAGTTTTCGCGACATGTTCCCGGCCATCGCGGCCAACGAGGACTACACGGCCTGTGTCGACGAAGCGAATTACGACCGGGTTCGCGCCCTCATCGACGAGGCGCGTGCCCAAGGAGCGCGGGTCGAACAGATCGTGCCACCGGATGAGACGCTGCCCGATCCGAGCACTCGGAAGATCCCGCCGACCGTCGTCCGCGACATCACCGATGACATGCGGATCGCCACCGAGGAGGTCTTCGGGCCGGTTCTCGTCCTGCGGTCGTATGTGAAGCTGGCCGATGTCGTCGACAACCTGAGTGGAGGGGACTCGCCGCTGGTCGCCTACTGGTACGGGCCGGGAGGGCGGGACTTCCGCGCCTTCGTCAGGAATACGCGCAGCGGCGGTGTCTCCCGTAACGACTTCGCGCTCAATATGTTTCCGGAGAACGCACCCTTCGGCGGGGTCGGGGCCAGCGGTATGGGGGCGTATCGCGGGAAGGCGGGCTTCGACACGTTCACCCATTACCGCACCGTGGTCGGCACCGATCTCCCTTTCGTGGTCACCGCGCTGGCCGCACCGCCGTTCTCGCGGTTCATCCATCGCGTCATCGATATCGCGGTGCGCACTGCGCACCGGCGCACGCGTCGCCGTCTTGCGGCTCGTGATTCCGGACGCTGAGTCCCGGGCTCGAATCCTTCCCGGTTTCTCTAGAAATCGCTACCGTATGACTTACAGTTAGATCGACCGACTGCCTGCGCAGCACACGACCGAGGAGCCACTGTTGTCTCGTTCCGTGACCAGATCCGAACTGTCGACGACGCAATTCACGCTCGCGGCCGCCGCTGATGCCGCCGCGGCCGCCATTCCGGACCGGGAACTGATCTGCCAGGGCGATCGGCGCCACACCTTCGCGCAGATCGCTGAGCGTTCCAAGCGGTTGGCGGCCTACCTGTACGCCCGGGGACTGGGCTGCCACACCGAACGTTCGGCACTCGCGGACCACGAGGTGGGGCAGGACCTGCTGGGGATCTACGCCCACAACGGACACGAGTACGCGGAGGCGATGATGGGCGCCTTCCGGGCGCGGGTCGCACCGTTCAACGTCAACTATCGATATGTCGAGAGCGAACTGCGCCATCTGCTGGCGGATTCCGGTGCGACCGCGCTGATCTATCACGCCGCGTTCGCGCCACGGCTCGCCGAGGTGCTGCCCGAGTTGCCGGCACTGCGCGTACTGATACAGATCGCCGACGAGTCGGGTAACGAATTGCTGGACGGCGCGGTCGATTACGAGACCGTCATCGCCTCGACCGCGCCGGAACCGCTGCCCGTGCAGCCCTCTCCCGACGATCTCTATGTGCTCTACACCGGCGGCACCACTGGTATGCCCAAGGCTGTCCTGTGGCGCCAGCACGACATCTTCATGGCCGCCTGCGGCGGGCGGGATATGTTCAGCGGATCGCTCATCGGGTCGAACGACGAGGTCGCCGCTCGGGCGGCCGCGAATCCCGGTGTCCGGCTCATGCTCCTGCCGCCGCTGATTCACGGTGCGGCGCAGTGGGCGGTCCTGACGGCAATGATGACCGGCCAGAGCGTTTTCCTGTCCTCGGTTGTGGACCGCATCGATGCCGAGGAAATCGTGCGCACCATCGAGCGGGAGCGGGTGGCGATTCTGATCGTGGTCGGCGACGCGATGGCCCGTCCGCTGCTCGCCGCGATCGAGTCGAGTGCGGCGGACGTATCGTCGCTGGTGGCATTGGCCAGCGGTGGCGCCGTGCTGAGCCCGTCGGTCAAACAGCGGTGGATTGCCGCGGTTCCCGGTCTGGTCGTGATGGACGCCGTCGGTTCCTCGGAGGGCGGCACCCAGCTCAATCACGTCTCGTCGTCTGGATCCGTATCGACCGGCACATTCATCCCGGGGGCGGACACCTGCGTGGTGGCCGAAGACTTCGGTTCGGTGCTGGCAGCGGGCCACGACGGTATCGGATGGCTCGCGCAACGCCGCTTCACACCGCTCGGGTACAAGGGCGACGCTGCCAAGACCGCGATCACCTTCCCGGTCATCGATGGTGCGCGGTATGTGCTGCCGGGCGATCGGGCACGACTGCTGGCCGACGGATCCATCGAACTGCTGGGACGCGATGCGGTGACGATCAATTCCGGGGGCGAGAAGATTTTCGTGGAGGAGGTCGAGTTGGCGATCTCGTCGCATCCGGCCGTCGCCGACGTCGTGGTGGTCGGCCGCCCGAGCCAGCGTTGGGGTCAGGAGGTCGTCGCGATCATCGCGCCGGTCGACGGGACCGAGCCGACTGCCGAGGAATTGATTGCCCATGCCGCGGAATCCATTGCGCGGTACAAGCTTCCGAAGGCAGTGGTGTTCCGCCCGGAGATCGTGCGCAGTCCCGTGGGCAAGGCCGACTACCGCTGGGCGCGTGAACAAGCGATCGCCGCAGGCTGATTCGCGACAGAGATAAAGGAACCGAAGTGGACTTTGCCAGGGTCGAGCCGACCGCCGAAGATCAGGAATTCCTCGATCGGGCCCGGGATTTCCTCGCGGCCACCGTGACCGAGGACGTGCTGCGCCGCGCACACGAGTCCGGCGACGGATTCGTCGAGGAACTGCATCTGGCGATGGGGGCACAGGGGTGGCTCGAACGGGAGGCGAAAAGCGCGGCAGACGGGGGACTGACGCCGGTGCAGCGCCGGATCTGGGATCTCGAGCGGCGCCGGGCCGAGGTGCCACTGGTGACTTGGGGTGCCACCATGATGATCCTGCGCGCGGTCCGCGAGTTCGGCTCACCGGAGCTGCTCGAGGAGGTGCTGCCCGGGGTGTATCGCGGCGAGGTCCGGTTCGCCATGGGCTACACCGAACCCGAGGGCGGATCCGATATCGCCAACTGTGCGACGCGAGCTGTGCGCGCGGGTGCGGACTGGATTGTCAACGGGCAGAAGATGTTCACCTCCGGCGCGCACAACTGCGGGTACGTATTCCTGCTGACCGATACCGATCCGGACGGGCGCAGACATCGCAATCTGACCATGTTCCTGGTGCCGCTGGACTTACCCGGCATCGACATCCAGGGCCTGCGGACCGTGGACGGTGAACGCACCAATATCACCTACTACCAGGATGTTCGGGTTCCGGACCGGTACCGGCTCGGCGAGGTGAACGACGGCTGGCGGGTGCTCAACGGTCCACTGTCCGCCGAGCACGGCGCCGGGGGCGCCGATCCGAACGGGCTGGCCGATATCGCGATCATGAGCGGTTTCGGCACCACGATGGCCGCGGCCGCCGACCGCGTGACGGCAGTAGCGGCCGAGGCCGCGCCGGACGGCCGACGGCGCCTCGACGACGGATCGATCGCGTATCGGCTCGGCCGAGCCCACGCCCGGATCGAGGCGGCGCTGAGCGCGCCGAGTCTGTTCGGGCGCGTGGCCATCGCGCAGACCATGCGGGATATCGCCCCGGATCTCATGGATGTCCTCGGTGATGGGTCGGCGCTGACCGCGGGTGGCGGGGGAGCGGTGGCCGACGGCGCGGCCGAATACCTCTACCGGTGGGCGCCGTTGATCGGTATCTACGGCGGGACGCTGGATGTCTTCCGAAATATGATCGCGCAGTACATTCTCGGGCTGGGACGTCCGAACTACTCGGCTGCGAAATAGTCCGAAACAAAGCAGCCTTCCCCGCGCGAAACTCGAGGAATTGCAGCCCGAGGCGATGATGCTGCGGTTCGCACAGCACCGATCCCACCTACCACTACGGCAGCGGCTTCGGAATGCTGTCGTTCGCAACCCATCTGGGCCGGTGTGGTGAGCATGATATTCGGCCCGGTCGCCGGTGTGCTCGCGCGCCGGATCGGCGCCCGGATCCCCGCGATCATCGCCTGTGTGGTGATGATCGGCGTCGGTATCGGCTTCGCGCTGGCCACACCGCATTACAGCTGGCAGCTGTTCGGGGTACTCAACGGACTGTTCGGGATCGGTTTCGGATTGTTCTTCGCCGCCGCATCCATCCTGATGGTCGATGCGCTGCCCGAGGAACAGCGGGGTATCGGATCCGGCATGCTCGGTGTGACCATCGGCATCGGATCAGCGGTCGGGGCCGCCATCATGGCCGCTTTCCAGTCGGCCAATCCGATCAATGCCGAGGTCAGCGCGATGGGTCGGGGTGCGACACAACCGATTCCACAGGTTTTCGCCGACCAGGGCTATGTGCTCACTTTCTGGGTCATGTCGGGGTTGGCGCTGGTATCGCTGATCATGCGCCACGGACGCAGGCCGAGTACGGCGGGAATCGTCCACTAGCCATACAAAATTCGTCGTCTCGGCAGGCGGGTGCCCAGCCGGGACGACGAACCGTATCGGACAGTGCTACGAGGCCGGTGTGGCGTCACCGGTATTCGCGTGCGCCGACGAATTCAGCTGGATCAGCAGGCTCGCGTGATCGAGGATGCAGCGCAGACCGTATTCGAAATTGCGGTCGTCCGGTGCACCCGATCGCAGGCCCTTGGCCATGGCCTCGGCGAGCAGCGGTGTCGTCTCGGGTTCGACCAGAATGCTGTCGTAGTACGCCCGGCCCTCCGCCTCCAGCTCCTGGTTTTTGTCGTAGAGCCGTTGCAGCACAACCGATCCGCGAATATGCAGATTGACCGCCGAGTAGATGTCGAAGGCCTGCTCGACAGATAGGCCCGCTTCGACCAGACTGGCCACCGTCCGTTCCACCTGCTCGGCGCCCACCCGCCCGGCGTGCTGACTCAGCGCCGATCTGACCAGAATCAGATCGCAAAGGATCGGGCTCGCCAAAAAGGTGCGCCGCATGGTGCGCGCGTGATTGCCCAGCGTCTCACGCCAATTGCTCGCTTCGACGGACGGATAGGGCACGGCATACACATACAGTCGCAGCGCGCGGTCGGTCATCGCATTGAGCAGATCGTCCTTCTTGCGGAAGTACCAGTAGATACTGGTGACCCCGACATTGAGATGTTTACCGAGCAGCGGCATGCTCAGACCGTCGATCGAAACCTGTTGTGCGAGTTCGAAGGCGCCATCGATGATGTCCTCCGGATTCAGCGAGCCGCGTTCGCGTCGCTGCCGCCGCTCGACGGTGACCCGTTTCGCCATTGCTAACCTCCTGTGCCCCATGCCCCGGTGAAAACCGGCTCGCGTTTCTCGGCGAACGCGGCGAACGCCTCGATCACATCGGCGCCGGACAGGTTGATGGTCTGGGCGCGTGCCTCGTTGGCGAGCGCCTCGCGCATCGTCCGATCCGTTCCGTCGTTCAGCAGCGCCTTGGTCTGCGCGAGTGCCAACGGCGGTCCCGCCGCCAGCCGCACCGCCAGCTCGTCGACGAACTTGTCGACAGCCTCGTCGGGTTGTATCCATGTCACGAGTCCGAGGGCGTGCGCTTCCTCGGCACCGATCATGTCGGCCAGCAATGCCAGGCGCTTGGCCTGCTGCATGCCGATGAGTTTGGGTAGCAGCCAGGAGCCTCCGCAATCCAGTGACAGCGCGCGCCGGGAGAAGATCTGGCAGAACCGTGCGTCGGGGGTGGCCACCACCAGATCGCACCCGAGCGCGAGATTCCACCCCGCGCCCGCCGCCGCCCCGCGTACCTTCGCGACGGTGGGCACCGGCAGGTCGTGCAGTTGCTGCACGACCTCGTTGATGGTGCGCAACTCCCGGCTGGGATCGGGAAACTCGTCCATGCCCGCGGCATCGGAGATGTCGGCGCCCGAACAGAACGTGCCCGCGGACCCGGTCAGGACCACGGCGCGAACCTCACGACCGTGTGCGACCCGGCGGAACTGCTCGCGCAGCCCCGCCCACACCTCGCGGGTGAGCGCATTCTTACGGTGCGGGCGATTCAACGTCAGTGTCAGCACTGCACCCACTTGCTCGATGAGCAATACCGGTTCATCGGTCACAACATCGTCCTTTCATGTCCGGATCACGGGTTGGTCGGCACCGGGTCCGATGGCACCCCGGTCACGTAGGCGGGCAATGTCGTCAGAGCTGAATCCGGCTGCGGCCAGGACGGTTTCGGTGTGCTGCCCCAATGCGGGAATGGCCCCCATGGGCGGGTCGTATCCGGCGATGACGGGTGGTGGCAGCAGAGCCGGTACCGGACCGGCGGGCGTATCGATCGGCCGCCAACGTCTGCGGGCCGCGAGATGCGGATGGTCGATCACATCGGCGGGGGTGTTGTAGCGGGCGTTCCCGATTCCGGCGGCGTCGGCGCACAGCTGGACGGTGGCCAGGTCGTGCCGCGCGCACCACTGCGCGATCGTTGCGTCGAGTTCGCCCCGGTGGCGCACCCGTCCGGCATTGGTGGTGAATCGCGGATCATCGGCGAGATCGGGCCGGTCGAGAATGTCGCGGGCCAGGCGCTGCCATTCCCGGTTGTTCGTCGTGCCGAGCACCACGGTGTGGCCGTCGCCGGTGGGATAGGCGCCGTAGGGGGCAACCGCCGGGGAACTCATGCCGAGCGGCTGCTGATCGATTCCGGTGTGCCGGGTGTAGTTGAGCGCGTACCCCATCAATTCGGCCGCCGTATCGAACAGGCTCACCGACGCCGCAGTGGGTTTCGCCGCGGGCCCGCCCGGCGCTCGTCTGCCGCAGATCATCGCCACGATCGTCAACGCCGCGTACAGGCCCGAGCACACATCGGCGATCGGCGGACCGGGTTTGGCGGGGGCATTCGGGAATCCGGTGACCGCGCAGACCCCCGATTCGGCCTGAATCAGCAGGTCATAGGCTCTCTTGTCGGACAGCGGCCCGCCGGGGCCGTAGCCGTCGATCTCCATGGCGATCAGGTCCGGATGCCGCACCGCCAGATCATCTGCGGCCAGGCCGAGTGCGCCCGTCGCACCCGGTGTCAGATTCGAGACGAATACGTCGGCGGATTCCAGCAACCGGTGCAGAACCGCTTGTCCCTGCGGATCTTTGAGATCGAGCGTCACCGATTCCTTGCCGCGGTTCACCCACACGAAATGCGCGGCGAGGCCGTTGACCACATCGTCGTAGTCGCGCGCGAAATCGCCGCCGCGCGGATTCTCGATCTTGATCACCCTGGCACCGAAATCGGCCAGGGCGCGGGTGCACATGGGTGCGGAGACGGCCTGCTCCAGCGCCACGACGGTGACTCCGGCGAGTGGACCCGCGGTCGGATCGGCCATCACATCACCAGGCCACCGTCCACCGGCAGTACCTGACCGGTGATATAGGAGGCGGCATCGGAGGCGAGAAATACGAAGGCCCCCGCGACCTCGTCTGG
This sequence comes from Nocardia pseudovaccinii, assembly GCF_050942345.1. Lineage (NCBI taxonomy): Bacteria > Bacillati > Actinomycetota > Actinomycetes > Mycobacteriales > Nocardiaceae > Nocardia > Nocardia pseudovaccinii. The sequence continues at coordinate 5,204,128 of NZ_CP192074.1, read as the reverse complement.
TTCGGCCCACCGGCGCATCGGAATTCGATTCAGCATCTGTTCGGCGAACTTCGGATCGGTGCGGATCTTGGCCGTCATGGCGGTGGCCGCCGCGGGCGCCAGCGCATTGACGGTGATCTGCTTGCGCGCCAACTCACGGGCCAGCGATTTGGTCAACCCGACGATGGCGGACTTCGCGGCCGAGTAGTTGACCTGCCCGAGCGCCCCGGACAGACCTGCCGACGAGGTCACGTTGATGATGCGGCCGGTGCCGTCGGTGGGCAGATATTCCAGCGCCGCCTTCGCGCAACGGAACGCACCCAGCACGTGGATGTCGAGCAACAACTGCACCGACTCCTCGGTGGTATTGCCGAACATCGCCGGCGCGGTGACCCCGGCGTTGTTGACCACGATATGCAAAGTGCCACCGGCCAATTCGGCTGCCGTGGCGACGGCGGCGTCGGCGGCCCAGGCGTCCCGGACATCCAGTGCGGTGCTCGCGGCCCGCCCGCCGTCGGCAACGATCTTTTCCGCCGTGGTCGCGGCTGCCGCCGCGTCGAGATCGGTGACCAGCACCGCCGCGCCCTGATCGGCGAGCGCGGCGGCGACGGCCGCACCTATGCCGCTGCCTGCGCCCGTGACCAGTGCCGCGCGGCCGGACAGATCGAATCGGGTGCGATTCTGTTGCGGCTCAGGCGATGACATCGAAAGTCACCGGGAGTGTGTTGGGCGACCGGAACGGCTGGCCGAAGATATGTGGATCGCCCTCGGCTACCAGGGTGAATCCGGTCAGCCGACTCAGCAGGGCCTCCATGGCGACACGTGTCTCCATCCGGGCCAGGTGCAGGCCGAGACAGGTGTGCGCACCGGCGGTGAAGCTGATGTGCGGAATGTGGGTCCGGAAGATATCGAATTCCTCCGGTCGCTCCCAGCGGGTTTCGTCGCGGTTGGCCGAGCCCAGGCACAGATCGAGCACCGCGCCCCGCGGAATGGCGACGCCTTCCAGTTCGGCGTCCTCGGTCACATACCGCTGTACCAGTGTGAGCGGCGTTTCGTAGCGCAGCCCTTCCTCGACGGCCTGGGCGATCAGGTCGTGGTTGCGCTGCACCGCCTCGAATTGTTCTGGGTGCGTGAGCAATAGGTACAGCAGATTTCCGGATGACCGATACGTGGTTTCGAGTCCGGCGGGCAGCAGCAGCCGCAGGAACGAGTAGATGGCCTCCTCGGTCAGCTTCTCCCCGTCGATCTCGGCGGTCACCAGATCGCCGATGATGTCGTCGGTGGGTTCGGACCGCCGCTGTTCGATATGCCTGAGAAAGTACTCCTTCAGGTCGTTGGAAGCCTGCAGCGCCTGCGGAACCTTGTTGGCGTAGCTGATGATCGACACTGCCGCCGCGCGGAAGAAGGGCAGATCTTCTTCGGGGAGTCCGAGCAGGCGTGCGATGACACGGGTGGGGAATTCGAAGGTGAATTCCTTGACGAGGTCGGCGCTGCCGCGCTCGGCGAACTCGTCGATGAGCGCGTTGCAGATCGGCCGGACGATTTCCGGTTCCCATTGCAGCAGTGATTGCGGCTTGAATGCCGTGGCCACCAGATTCCGGTGCGCCCGATGATGTTTGCCGTCCATGGCGAGAATGGTCGGGCCCATGAACACACCGATCGTGGAATCGTAGAGCGTGGAACTGAATACCCGGCTGTTGCGTAGTGCGGTGCTCACCGCCGGGTAGGAGACGGCGGCATAGCTGTCCGATGGGCGCAGCGATTCCGGGGTCCGGGAGTAGTCCATGACCGTTCCGTGGAAGACACCACCGTCGCGCCGCTTGGCGGCGAAGAACGGGTAGGGGTCACGCAGGTCGAGGGCTTCTTCGGCCGATTGGTCTCGAACAGGGATATCCACAGCTCACCTCTACGTCGTCACAGCGGTCGGCACCTTGCCGGTACAAGCTACTGTAATATATACAGTATAGCTGTATCGACGGCATGCCGAGCTGGCGGAGATCGTTGTCGCGACAGGTCGTCGGCTATAGCTGAATGGGTGCCCCCGCGACCAGCGGCGCGACGAATCCGCCGTCTACGTGGATGTCCTGTCCGTTGATCCAGCGTGCCCGCGGTGAGCCGAGGAAGGCGATCACGGGCACGATGTCGTCCACGGTGGCATGCCTGCCGATCGTCGCCTTCACGGTGTCGAGGACGTCCTTGCCCATCGACGCCTCGAAGTCGGCCAGGATCGGCGTCTCGGTCGGTCCCGGACTCACGGTGTTCACCCGGATTCCGTACTTCCGCCATGCCGTCGGCGCCAGCCGCTTCGTGTAGATGATCGCGGCCTGCTTCGATGTGCTGTACACCGGATAGGACGGATCTTGGCTCTGCTGCCAACGCTCGACGGTCTCGGCGTCGGTCGCGGCGAGCAGCCCGGCCAGTTCGTCCGTGCGCTGCTGCCAGCCGAGGGCCGCTACCGAGGCGACTGTGACGATCGCGCCGCCCTGTCGCAGCCGCGGCAGCATCCCCTCGACCGTCAGCCGCATGCCGAGATAGTTCACTTTCAGAACGTCTGCGGCGGGTGCCGTGCCGGGCACACCGGCGACGTAGGCCAGTAGATCCCAGTGCGGACCGATCCGGTTCAGCAGCGCCGTGATCGCGGCGGCGTCGCGCAGGTCGCACTGTTCGTGCTGTGCGGCCCGGGTTTCGTTGGGGCGCAGATCCACCGCGAGCACGTGGTCGCCGTTGTCGTGGAAGTGGGTGGCGGTCGCTGCGCCGATTCCCGATCCGGCGCCTACCACCACGATTTTGCGTTGCCCGGAGTCCATGAATACCACCGTTCCGCTGCACGGATGTGCGTTATAGAATGCTTGACAGTAAGGGTCACTATAAATCAGGCTGTTGGCCGATACAAACGATCTGGGACGCAGTGCGCCCGCCGGATCGGACCCGCGTGAAGACGGATGGAACGGAAGTCCCGCTGATGAGCATGCCGATCGTCGACGAAGCCGCCAATGTTCTCGCGGACCCGACCGCGTATACCGACGAGGCACGATTGCACGGCGCGCTCACCGCGCTGCGGGCGAAGGCTCCGGTATCGCTGGTCGAGGTGCCCGCGTACAAGCCGTTCTGGGCGATCACCAAGCATGCCGACATCATGGCGATCGAGCGGGCCAACCGGCTGTTCACGAACTGGCCTCGACCGGTGCTCATGACAGCCGAATCGGATGACATGCAGGCGGCGGCCGGAATTCGCACGCTGATCCATATGGATGAGCCGCAGCACCGGGTCGTGCGCGCCATCGCCGCGGACTGGTTCAGCCCGAAAGCCATGAAGGCACTGGGTGAGCGGATCGACCAACTGGCCAAACGCTACGTCGACAAGATGCGCGATGCCGGTGGGGAATGCGACTTCGTTCAAGAGGTTGCGGTGAATTTCCCGCTGTATGTGATCATGTCGCTGCTCGGCGTCCCCGAAGCCGATTTTCCCCGGATGCTGAAGCTCACGCAGGAATTGGTCGGCAACGACGACGCCGAATTGCAGCGCAGCACACCGACGGACGAGAAGATGAACTCGCTGCTCGAAATGTTCGCGTACTTCCAGCATCTGACCGCGTCCTGGCGGGCGAATCCCACCGGAGACCTCGGATCCACGATCGCCAATGCGCGTATCGACGGCGAACCGCTCTCGGATGTCGACACCATGTCCTACTACGCCATTATCGCCACGGCCGGACACGACACCACCAGCAGCAGCATCTCCGGTGGCGTGCGCGCGCTGATCGAGCATCCCGATCAGCGTGAACGATTGCGTTCGGATCTGGATCTGATGCCGCAGGCGACCGAGGAGATCATCCGCTGGGTCACGCCGGTCAAGGCGTTCATGCGGACCGCTGCCGAGGACACCACGGTCCACGATGTGCCCATCGCGGCCGGGGAATCGGTACTGCTGTCCTACGTTTCGGCCAATCGTGACGAGGATGCCTTCGATGGCCCGTTCCGCTTCGATATCGAGCGTGAGCCCAACAAACACGTCGCATTCGGGTTCGGCGTGCATTTCTGTCTGGGTGCCGGACTGGCCAGGATGGAGATCAACAAATTCCTCACCGAGCTGCTGCCGAGATTGACCTCGATCGAGCTGAACGGTGTGCCCGAACTCAGTGCGACCACATTCGTGGGCGGGCTCAAACATCTTCCGATTCGCTACTCCCTGATGTGACCGGAACGCCGGACTCGAATCGACGAACGATCAATGCGGATTAGGACATAGCGATGACGAATGCCCAGACCTGGGACGAAACCCTCGAAGACCTCGGGCGCCGCCGTGCGCGCGCACAGGCCATGGGCGGGCCCGAACGGGTCGCCAAACATCGCGGCAAGGGCAAGCTCGACGCCAGGGCGCGCATCGAGCGGCTGCTCGATCCCGGCACCTTCCACGAATTCGGCACCCTGGTCGGTGGTGAGGTCGCCGCCGACGCGGTCGTGACCGGTTCCGGACTGATCGACGGCGCGCCCGTGATGGTGGGTGCCGAGGATTTCACGACCCTGGCGGGCAGTATCGCGCCGGGCAGCAATTCCAAACGCTACCGGTTGGCCGAACTCGCGCTGCGCAATAGGGTGCCGCTGATAATGCTGTTGGAGGGTGCGGGATTTCGGCCCACCGGCGACCATTACGGTCGGACACCGACCGATTTGCTGGCCCAGGCTCGATGCTCCGGCCGGGTGCCGATGGTCACCGGGGTGCTCGGCCCCTCGGCCGGACACGGTGCGCTGATCGCTCCGGTGGCCGATTTCGCGATCATGAGCCGCCAGGGCGCGATCTTCACCGCCGGGCCGCCGGTAGTGAAAGTGTCTACGGGGGAAGATATTTCGAAGGAGGAGCTCGGCGGTCCGGATGTCGCGCTGCCGAGTGGTCTGATCCACAACCTCGGCGAAACCGACGAGGATGTGCTCGATGCGATCCGCCGCTACCTGTCGTATTTCCCGTCGAGCGCCTGGTCTTATCCACCAGCGGTGGCACTTGACGAATCGGCGGACCCGCGGTCGACGCCGGAACTGCTCGACATCATCTCCCGCGACAATCGGCGTACTTATGATATGCGTGCGGTGCTCGATGTGGTCTTGGATCATCCCGACTGGTTCGAGGTGCAGCCCGACTTCGGCGAGGCGATCATCTGCGCGCTGGGTCACCTCGGCGGTCACCCGGTCGCGGTCCTAGCGAATCAGCCGCAGGTACTGGCCGGGTCGATCGATGCCGCCGCCGCTGACAAGGCCGCCCATTTCATCACCGTCGCGGACTCGTTCCACCTGCCGATCGTGTTCCTCGCCGACAATCCGGGCATGCTGCCGGGCAGCGAATCCGAGCAGGACGGCGTATTGCGTAGTGGCGCACGGATGTTCGTCGCACAAACGGCGGCAACGACACTGAAGCTGCATCTCACCCTGCGCAAGGCGTATGGATTCGGGTCCATGGTGATGTCGCTGATCGGATTCGACAGCCAGGTGGCCACCTTCGCGTACCCGGGCGCGACCATGGGCGCGATGAGCGCCGCCGCCCTGAGCAGTGCCTCGCATGCCGAGCAAGATCTCTCGGCCTCCCTGCGCGCCATGGAGCTGCAGGCGTCGTACCACTCGGCCGAGCATATGGGCTTCGACGAGCTCATCCGTCCCGAGGAGACGCGCAACGCGCTGCTGGTGTCACTGCAGCGGGGGATCTATGCTCGGCAGGCCGCCGCCGAGCCGGTTTCTCGCACGGTCATCGTGCCCTGATCGATGCCGGTACGGGGGCGCCGGACAGGTGGGCGGCGACTTTCGGTGTCCGCCAAAGGTATTGCGGATCAGTGTGTTTCGGCGGCAGCGCTGGCGGCGCGCCCGAGGAATGCGGCCACCACGCCACCGTCGACCAGCAGGTCGGTGCCGGTGACGAAGGCCGCGTCCGGGCCGAGCAGGAAGGCCGCCGCGGCAGCGATATCGTCCGGAGTACCTGCTCGCTTGGCCGCCGACATGCCGATCATGGCGCGCATCCCGTCGCCGGTGGCCGCCGAGGACAATTCCTGACGCCCCATCGCGGTGGAAATGACGCCGGGACTGATGGAGTTGATCCGGGCGCCACGTTCGCCCCATGGCACGCTCGCGGCGCGGACCTGTAAATGGTTGGCCCGCTTCGCGATTGCGTAGGCCAGGCCCGGTTCGGTCAGCGCCGCCGGCGCGAGGGCAGGCAGATTGAGCAACTCGTCGGTCGGCGTGGTGGCCAGCGCGGCCTCCAGATCCGCGGGCAGGGTGCCCATATGTCCGCCCATGCTCGCGATGACCACACCGGCTCCGCCGGGCGCGACGACCTGACCGAATTCCTCCAGCACCAGGCCGACGCCGACGAGGTCCACCCGCAGGATCGCCGCCGTCGGCGCCTGTGCGGGGGAGAGTCCGGCGGTGTGCACGATCTGGGTGACCGGTCCGAGGGACTCCGCCGTCTTTGCCAGTTCGGCGACCGAGTCGCGCGCGGAGACGTCGACGCTCGCGGCGATGACCGTATGACCGTCGTCCGCCATGGCGTCGGCGGCCGTCCGCAGTGTGGTTTCGTCGAAATCTGCGAGCAACACCTGTTTGCCACCGGCCTGCCGCCGTGCGATCGCTCGGCCCATTCCACCGGCGCCGATCACCACCAGCACGTCACGAATCATGCTTATCTCCATTCGTGCGACCGGGCACCTGCGCCCGGTAATCGGATTCTCTTCGATGGTAACGCTCTTGCGTAGGTGGTGTGCGTTGGCCCGTCTTGGCGCCAGCTTGGGTCATATTCGCACGAAATCGGATCACCCTGCCGTGGACCTGCCAATGGTCGGCCCGACCGGCGCTGGTGCCATGGCCGGGCAATACGTCGGGAACGAAGGTTGGTCGTCACTATTTTTGGGAAATCTAATTCTCAAGTACGGAAACGTCGTTATACTTCCGTGCGTGCTGGCGGCGGCGTCGGCTCGGGTGGCCTTCGGGTGGACCTGGGCAAAATTCGAGCAATCCGCCAGTCAACCATACTGTATTAACTACAGTATGTAAGTTGGCACTCGAGATGAGGATTTCCATGCGTGATTCACTCCTTCGCGCTGCGGTGGCGTGCTGTGGTTCGGCGGTCATTGCGGCCGCGGTTCTGACCGGTTGTTCGGACGACTCGAGTGCTGTGGCATCGACGTCGGCCGCATCGTCCAGCGCCGCCACTGCGGCAGCTTCGGTTGATTCGGCGACCACTAAGGCCGTTACCGATGCGTATGTGACCTTCTTCAACGGCGGGGCGCCCGCGGACCAGCGGATCGCGGTCGTGGAGAAGGGGCAGGTCTTCGCGCCGGTGCTACAGGCGCAGGCGGGCAACCCGCAGGCGCAGGGCACCTCGGCCACGGTGTCCGCGGTCAAGCCGGTCGACGCAACCCATGCCGATGTCACCTACACCCTGCTGATGGGCGGTAATCCGGTGCTGCCGGATCAAACCGGCCAGGCGGTAAAGGATGGCGCGCAATGGAAGGTTGCCGCCACGACATTCTGCGCCCTGCTGGCACTCCAGGGCGGTCAGTCCCCGGCCTGCTGACCGATCGCGAACCCGGAGCGCCCGGGTGCCGGAACGAATATCCGGCACCCGGGCGCTTTGCGTTTTCGGCGGCTGACGTCCGGATCCGGCCTTCGTTGGAACCCTTGTGCAATGCACTACCGATAGGTATACAGTAGACGTATCTATTCGACCTGCGGCAAGTTGTTCGACAGCAGCAGGTGGCACCCGGAATGGGCTGTCACACCGCACTATTCGGCCAACTCGGACCGCGCTACGAGGCTGCGCAAACCGCTGTCGTCGAAGCCGGTGCTCGGGCCACCGGACAGGTCGAAACGACCATCCGGCGAATTGAAAGGACGCTGATGACTGCGCTCGACCACAAGGCGATCGACGTCGACAACCACTACTACGAGCCGCTGGACGCGTTCACTCGGCACCTGGACAAGAAGTTCCGGCGGCGGGGTGTGCAGATCGTCCAGGATGGCAAGTACCACACGGCGATCATCGGCAACCGGGTGAACCGGTTCATTCCCAACCCGACCTTCAACCCGATCATTGTGCCCGGCTGCCTGGATCTGATCTTTCGCGGTCAGGTCCCCGATGGCGTGGATCCAGCGACACTGATGCAGGTCGAGAGCCTGGAAATGCGGCCCGAATACCAGGATCGGGATGCGCGCGTGGCCGTGCTCGACAAGCAGGGCATCGAAACGATCTTCATGTTCCCGACCTTCGGCTGCGGCGTGGAAGAGGCCCTCAGGGACGATGTCGAAGCGACGGCTGCATCCTTGCACGCCTTCAACTTGTGGCTGGACGAGGATTGGGGTTTCGACCGGCCGGACCACCGGATCCTGTCGGCCCCGATGATCTCGCTGGCCGATCCGGCGGCCGCGGTCGCCGAGGTTGAATTCGTGCTGGCTCGGGGTGCGCGCGTCGTCCATATCCGGCCCGCCCCGGTGCCCGGTGTCGGCAAGCCGCGCTCGCTCGGTGATCGCTCGCACGATCCGGTGTGGGCGCGACTGGCGGAGGCGAATGTGCCGGTCGCATTCCACCTCGGCGACAGCGGATATCTGAAGATCGCCGCAATGTGGGGCGGTAAGGATACGTTCGAGCCGTTCGGGCCGGGGGATGCGCTGGACAAGATCGTCGTCGACGACCGCGCCATCCACGACACCATGGCCTCGCTGATCGTCCACGGTGTGTTCGATCGGCATCCGAAGTTGCGGGTCGCCAGTATCGAGAACGGCTCGGACTTCGTGCATCGGCTGGCCAAGCGGATGAAGAAGCTGGCCAATCAGTCGCCGCGCGCATTCCCGAACGATCCGGTCGACACCCTGCGCGAGCACGTGTGGGTGGCCCCGTACTACGAGGACGATCTGCCGCTGCTCGCGGAAAAGATCGGTGCCGAGCGCATTCTGTTCGGCTCGGACTGGCCGCACGGCGAGGGGCTGGCCGAGCCGGTGGCCTTCACCGACGAGCTGGCTGCCTTCGACGCGACCGACGTGCGGAAGATCATGCGCGACAACGCTCTCGAATTCCTGGGGCTGCCCGTCGCAGCCACCGCGTGAGATCGAGGCCGCGTTGACCGAATGGAGTATCGGTGCCGTCTTCGACGCTGTTTCGGCGGCGGTGCCGGACCGGGCGATGACCGTCTGCGGCGAACGGCGCAGCACCTTCGGTGAGTCGGCGCCACGCATCCGGCAATTCGCGAATTTCGTTGCGGCACAGGGCTTCGGAGAGCACACGCCGCGGCACCGGCTCAACCGGTGGGAGTGCGGTCAGGACCGCATTGCCCTGCTCATGCGCAACGACCAGTATCTCGATGTGCTGCTCGGGTGTGTGCAGGCGCGCGTCGTCCCGGTGAATATCAACTACCACTACACCGCGCGCGAGATCCGGGAGCTGCTCGCGTATGTCCGGCCGCGCGGCATCGTCTACCACCGGTCGTTCGGGCCGGTCGTGGCCGAGACCGCGCCGGACGGCGTGGAACTGCTGATATCGGTCGACGACGGCAGCGACGCCACCGAACCGGCGGGCACGGTGGCATTCGAGGATGCCGTGCGCCTCGGGGACGCGGACCGGGTCATCGCGACGACACCCGACGATCTGGTCATGCTGTGCACCGGCGGCACGACCGGACGGCCCAAGGGTGTGCTGTGGCGGCAGAGCGATCTGTATGTGTCATCGATGAACGGCGCCGACCACGACTCCGCCGGTCCGCTACGCGATCTCGCACGGATGACCGGGCAGGTCTGGTTCGCGGTGTCGCCGCTCTCGCACGCCGCGGGCATCATGACCGCGCTCGCGGGACTGCTGGCCGGGCAGACGATCGTCCTGTACGACGATCGCGATCCCTTCGATCCGCGCATCGCGCTGGAAACCACGCAGCGTGAGAACGCCGCGCTGATGACGATCGTCGGTGACGCCTACGCCGGGCCGTTGGTACGCGAAATGCAAACGCGCCCTTACGATTTGTCGTCCTTGCTGGTCCTCGGGACCGGGGGAGCGGCGACCAACCCGCTGCACAAACGCCAACTGCTCGAGTTGCTGCCGCACGTCATGCTCGTCGAGGGTTATGGAGCCTCGGAGACCGGCGGTATGGCCTACGGGCGTAGTCGGCACGGCGCCGAGGTCGAGACGTTTGATCCAGGCCCCGGCGCGACCGCGGTGTCACCGGACCGCACCCGTTTTCTCGCACCCGGGGACGCCGAGATCGGGTGGGCGGCACGAATCGGCCGGGTTCCCCTCGGCTATTTCGAAGACCGCGCGGCCACCGAGCGCACATTTCCGGAGATCGATGGTCAGCGCATGGCTATCCCCGGCGACCGGGCGAGCGTCGATGCCGACGGCACCCTCCGATTGCTCGGCCGCGATTCGCTGGTCGTCAATACCGGCGGCGAGAAGGTTTTCGTCGAAGAGGTCGAGGAGGTGCTGCGGGCGCATCCGGGGATATTCGACGCATTGGTGGTGGGGCGGCCGAGTCAGCGCTGGGGGCAGGAGGTCGTCGCACTGATCTGCGGTCGGGTGGGGGAGGAAGTCACCGATGTGGCACTGCGGCAGGTGTGCAAACTCGAGCTTGCCGGATTCAAGGTGCCGAAGGAATTCATTTTCGTAGCGGAGATCCGACGCCTCGGCAACGGTAAGCCTGATTACCGCTGGGCCGCGAAACGGGTGGTGCGGGGCGTCGCGGAGGAAATTGGGGCATGACTGTGCGCAAAGTAATCGATGGTCTGGTGAACGTGCATTTCGGTGAGCGCGACCAGCCGGATTGGATGCTGAAGGTCCGGGACGACTATTTCAAGGGTCCGGCGTCGTTGTACACGCAAGTCGATCTCGCCGAATTGCTCGACGAGATGGATGAGCAGGGCGTCGAGAAGGCGGTCCTGATGTATTCGATGGCGAAACCGTCGAAGACCGCCCTGAAATTCGTCGAAGCGCGCCCGGACCGATTCGGTCTGGCTATCAACGGGGTCGACCTCCTGCATCCGATTCGGTCTCTGCGTGAACTCGATGCACTGGTCAAGGATCTGCCGGTGGTCTACACGACGGCCGGGCCGAGTTTCTGGGGCGACGGTCGATATCCGCCGACCGACGCGGTCTACTATCCGCTGTACTACAAATGCGCCGAGCTGGGTCTGCCATTGTGCATGAATACCGGAATACCGGGACCGCCGATTCCGGGCGAGGTGCAGAATCCCATCTACCTGGATCGGGTGTGCTTCCGGTTCCCGGAGCTCCGGCTGTGCATGATCCACGGCGCCGACCCGTGGTGGGATATCGCGATCCGGCTGCTCATGAAATACGAGAATCTTCGGCTCATGACCTCGGCCTGGTCGCCCAAACGGCTGCCGGAAAGTTTAGTGCATTTCATGCGGACCCGGGGCAAGCAGAAGGTGATCTTCGGCTCTGATTGGCCGGTGCTTCGCATGAGCCGGGTGGTGCCGGAAGCGCTGGCGCTCGACCTCCCCGAAGACGTGCTGGACAACTATCTCTACAACAACGCACAGGAATTCTTTTTCGGTGACCGAGCGGTCGCCGGCTGAGCCGCGCGGAACGAGGAGCAAGGGAAATATGGACCGCTACGAATTGCGCAGGCAGGATTACAGCCTGTCGGAAGACCAAACGGAACTCCAGGCCGCGTATGCGAAGTTCTTCAAAAGCCGGTGCCCCTTGGAGGTCGTGCGCGCGGCCGAGCCGACGGGTTTCGACAAGAATCTGTGGGAGCAGTTGTGCGGTACCGGCGCGACCTCCATGGCGCTGCCCGAAGCCGTGGGCGGCGACGGCGCGACGCTGGTCGACCTCGTGCTGGTCGCGGAGGAACTCGGCCGCGCCATCGCACCGGTGCCGTGGATTGATCACGTCTGTGCGGCTCGTCTGCTCGGGTGCCTCGGTGTATCAGGTGCCGAGGCGGCCGATGTGGTCGGAGGCAGACAAGTGGTCGCGCTGGATCCGCGCCTCGATGCCGTCGCCGGAATCCGGCTCATCCCGTCGGGGTCGGTTGCCGATCGGATCATCGTGCGCGACGGCGACGATATCGTCGCGCTGAGCTTCGCCAGCCGACCCGCGAAGGTCGACAATATCGGCCGTCTGCCGATGGCATGGGTCGATCCGGCGGCCGCCGACAGGCGGGTCGTGCTGGCCAGCGGCGGTGAGGCGCTCGCGAACTACGAGCTCGCCCTTGACGAATGGCGCGTGCTCACCGCGGCCGCGCTGGTCGGACTCGTCGAAGAGACGATGCGCATCGCGGCCGAATTCGCGAAAACCCGCTACACCATGGGGGTTCCGATCTCGACCCTGCAGGGCATCTCCCATCCGCTGGCCAATATCGCGATCGTCGCGCAGAGCGGGCGCAACCTGGCTCGGCGGGCCGCCTGGTTCCTCGAATACGAACCCGATGTCCAGCCCGGACTCGCGGCGGCGGCCTTTGTGTACATGGCCGAGGAAGCCGCCAAGGCGGCCACCATGGCCGTGCACGTCCAGGGCGGACTGGGTGTGACGAACGAGTCGGCCGCCTCGGCCTATTTGGTGCGTGCCCGGGGCTGGCCGCTGGCGGCGGGCGATCCGGGCGCCAGCGCCGTGCGAGTCGCCGAACTGTTCGCGCGAGCCTAGGACGGAGCTACCGATGGACTTTTCTCTCGTTGAACTCTCCGCCGAGGACGCGGCCTTCCACGACCGAGTGCGCACGTTTCTCGACACCCACGTCACCGACGAGGTGCGCCGCCGCGATCGCGAAACCGGTGACAACTTCGACGCGGGCGTGCACCTCGCCATGGGCGCCGAAGGGTGGCTTACGGCCGAGATGAATACCGGCGCCGACGGCGGCATGACCCGTGTACAGCGGCGGATCTGGGATCTGGAGAAGCGGCGCGTGCACGTGCCCTGGGTTACCTGGGGCACCACCATCATCGTGGCGCAATCCGTCGAACAGTTCGGATCGGCCGAGCTGCGCGAGGAGGTGTTGCCGCGCGTACTCACCGGCGAGGTCCGGTTGTGCCTGGGCTACACCGAGCCCGAGGGCGGTTCCGATGTCGCGATGTGCAAGACCCGCGCCGTCCGCGACGGGGACCAGTGGATCATCAACGGCGCCAAGATGTTCACCACCGGCGCGCACAACTGCCAGTACGTCTTCCTGATCACCAATACCGATCCCGAGGCGCGAAAACACAAGAGCCTCACCATGTTCCTGGTCCCGTTGGATACCCCGGGCATCGAGGTCCAGGGCATCCGGACGGTGGACGGCGATCGCACCAATACCGTCTACTACAGCGACGTCGGGATCGACGACAAATATCGGCTCGGCGAGGTGAACGGCGGCTGGCGCGTGCTCATGGAGCCGCTCAGTGTCGAGCACGGCGTGGTCGACGTCGCCGCGGACGGCCTGCAGGACGTGTCGGTGCTGGTGCATCAGGGCTTGGTGATGGCGACGTCGGCCGACAAGGTGGCGGCGATAACCGCGCGGCCTGGTCCGGACGGTCGTCGGCTGCTCGACGACGGGTCGGTCGCGTATCGACTCGGCCGCAGCATCGCCAGGATGGAGGCCGCGCTGTCGGCGCCGAATATGTTCGGCCGGGTCGCGATCGCACAGGCCATGCGTGACATCGCCCCGGATCTGATGGACATCCTCGGGTCCGCCTCGGCGTTGCCGATCGACACCGAGGGCGCCATCGATGACGGCGGCGCCGAATACATCTATCGCTGGGCGCCGCTGTGCGGAATCTACGGCGGCACCCTGGAGGTCTTCCGCAATCTGATCGCGCAGCACGTGCTCGGTCTCGGACGTCCCGACTATGCCGCGCCGGTGAAGGCGAAGGCGCGCTGAAGGGGGGAGCGCGGCACTCGACAAGGACACCAGCGCAATGAAATACGTACTCGAATACCCGAGCGAATTGCCGACCGCCTCGGATGCGTTCCTGCGACCGGAGGTGATTCGCGCGGTCGTCGCGGCGGCCGAGGAGTCCGGATTCTCGGCGGTGGCATTGAGCGATCATCCGGCCCCGTCGCTGAAATGGCGGCGCAGCGGCGGGCACAACACCCTCGACCCGATCGCGGCGCTGAGTTTCATGGCGGGCGTCACCACGCGAATGCGGTTGCTGACCAACCTGTATGTCCTTCCGTTCCGTAACCCCTATCTGTCCGCGAAGGCGCTCGGCAGTCTGGATATCGTCTCGGGTGGGCGGTTGATCGCCGGTGTGGGTGCGGGCTATCTGCGGGCGGAGTTCGCCGCCGTCGGCGTGCGTCACGAACGCCGCGCCGAACTGCTCGACGAGGCTTTGGGCGCGCTGCGGCGGATTTGGACCGAACCCGAAAAGCCGGTTGAGGGCCGAGATTTCGCGGCACCGGGGCCATTGTGGCTACAGGCCCCGGCGCAACGACCGCATCCGCCGATCTGGATCGGCGGCAATGGTCCGGCGGCCCTGCGGCGGTGAATTTCGTGCGGACGTTCGGGAAGGTCGTCATCGGCGAACGATGACCGCAGGGGTCGCGATACTCATGCCATATATATTACTGTAACACTATCAGTATCGGCGGTTTCCGCCCTGGCACGACTGGAGGTGTCACGTGAAGGTCCCCTTCACCTGGAAGGTCACCGGGTGGTTCATGGTGGGGTGGTCGGCCGAATTCCCGCAAGGTGAGGTTCGCCCGCTGCGATACTTCGGCGAGGATCTCGTCGCCTACCGTGACGAATCCGGTGAACTGCACATATTGACCGGGCACTGCCGCCATCTCGGTGCGCATATCGGCTACGGCGGCAAAGTGGTCGGCGACTGTGTCGAATGCCCGTTCCACGGCTGGCGCTGGGGCCCGGACGGCACCAATCGCCGCATTCCCGGCGAGGACCGGACCAACCGCGGTCTGCGATTGCGGGTCTACCCGGTCAACGAGCAGAACGGCTGCGTGTTCATGTGGCATCAGCCCGACGGCAAGGAACCACAGTGGGAGATGCCCGATATCCTGCGGCTGTTCCCGGAACTCGAGACCGACCCGGACAACTTCTATCGGCCGTATCCGGAGTTCTCCCGCAAGACCGAACGCGAGCCGGTGCATCCCCAGGTCGTGCTGGAGAACGGTCCGGACAGTTTGCATTTCGAGTATGTGCACGGCGCCACCGTCACCCCGCGGATGCTGGACTACAGCGTTGTCGACCACACCTGGAACTTCCTCACCGGCTGGCCCGACGCGCGCAGTGACGATCCGGACAAGATGGCTTTGAAGATCCACGCGCAGATGTTCGGTCTGGGTGGCTCCATCAGCGCGTTCGACGGATCGTCCAAGCACCGGCTGATTTTCGCCACGACGCCGGTCGACGACGAATGCTCGGACCTGTTCTATTCGATCTGGTGGCCGCGCAATCCGGGTGACGATTCCGACGTTCCGCCGCCGGAGGTTCGCGAACGCGTCGAGAAGCAGTTCCTGGTCACCGTGTGGGAAGACCTGAGCATCTGGCGGCATCAGAAGTACGTCGAGCGGCCGCCGCTTTCCCCCAAGGACGCGAAACCGTATCTGTCGCTTCGCAAGTGGGCAACCCAGTTCTACGATGTTCCGCCGGTCGGCACCGCATGAGTCGGCTCCCGCTGCCGGATCTGGTCGCACCCGAGCACACAGCCATCCTCACCCAGGAGTGCCAGGGCGCGGTCGTCGGGCCCGAGGCCGGTCTGCCCGCTCTCGCGGACGAGGCGCGCCGCGAGGCACTGCCCAATATCGGCAAGCTGCTGCCCGCAGCGCGCGCGGCCGGAGTTCGGGTGGTGCACTGCCTGGTATCGCGGCGGGCCGACGGCCAAGGAGCCAATCACAATGCCGAACTCTTCGCCATCGGCCGCCGCGGTGTCGCTGTCACTCCCGGCAGTGCCGGTGCGGCGCTGCTGCCCGAACTCGGCCCGGAACCGAGCGACCTGGTGCTCACCCGGGGACACGGCCTCGGGCCCATGGGCGGCACAGATTTGGACGCGGTGCTGCGCAATCTCGGTGTCTCGACCATTGTCGCGGTCGGGGTGTCACTCAATGTGGCCATCCCGAACCTGGTCATGGACGCGGTGAATGCCGCCTATCACGTTGTGCTGCCCCGCGATGCCGTCGCGGGGGTGCCGCGCGAGTACGGCACCGCCGTTATCGAGAACACGCTGTCTCTGCTCGCCACCGTGACCACGACAGCGGACTTGCTGCACGCTTGGGGACGCTAGCGACTGACCGTACCCGTACAGCTGATCGGTCCCGCGGCGGTTACTCGGCGATCTCGGCCAGTCGGATCCGCGCCAGCAGTGTGCGGATGCGGCCAGCCTTGCCTGCGCGCCCATGGCTTTCGGTGGTGCGAAATGGTTTCCGGGGTGCATCTGGCGGCGGCCATCGCCACCGCCGGCATCGCCCGGTCCGGAACGTTGGAGATCAGGTGGTGACAATCGTTGCCCCGGCCGTTCCCGGAGCGCCGTACAGCAGCGCGAAACCGGCCTTGGGAGCACCGGATACCTGACGATCCCCGGCGGTCCCGCGCAGTTGCAGCACGAGTTCGTGCAGTTGGCGCATTCCCGAGGCGCCGATGGGTTCGCCGTTCGCGATGAGTCCGCCGTCGGTGTTCACCGGCATCGCACCGGAGATCTCGGTGACACCGTCGGCGATCAGCTTCTCCTGGTCTCCGTCGGCGCAGAATCCGGCCTCGGCCATGTGGATGACCTCGGCCGCGGCATCGGTGTCCTGGAGTTGGAGGACGTCGATGTCCTTCGGTGCGATACTCGCGGACTCGAACGCCGCGCGCGCTGCGTAGACCGAGGGGGACACGTCTTCCTGCACCGGTGCGTAGGTCGTATTGACCTCGTACGCACCGTATTTGCGCGTGCGCACCGCGACAGCCCGCACGTATATCGGCTTGCTGGTGTAGCGGTGGGCGATGTCGGCTCGGCACATGATCACGGCGGCGGCGCCTTCGTCCGGCGCGCAGAACATGTAGTGGGTCAGCGGGTAGTTGAGCATCGGCGCGGCCAAGATGTCCGCCTCGGAGACCGCCTTGCGGCGGAAAGCGTTCGGATTCGATACGCCGTTGCGGTAGTTCTTGGCGGCGACCTTGGCCAGGGTCTGCACGGAGATCCCGTGGTCGTGCAGGTAGCGGTTGGCCTTCATCCCGAAGAACTTCGTGGTGAGGTATTGGCCGTTCTCGCCGTACCACTTGGGCATGCCGACGAGGGTGGGGTCGACGGTGAACGCGCCGCGTGGATGTTTGTCCATGCCGATCGCGATGCCGATGTCGTATTTGCCGAGCCGGATTGCGTCGGCGCAGGCTTCGGTGGCACTGGCCGAGGTGGCGCAGGCGTTGAAGACATTGGTGAAGGGGATCCCGGTCAGTCCCATCAGGCCCACGATCGCGTCGGGATTGGCGACCTCCCAACTGCCGCCGACGGCGAATTGGATGTCTCGCCATTTCAATCCGGCGTCGGCGAGCGCGGCGCGAATGGCGTCCGTCCCCATCTGCATCGCCGTCTTGCCTTCGAAGCGGCCGAATGGATGCATACCCACGCCGATGATCGCTACATCGTTGGTCATGTGAAAAATCCTGTCCCTCAGGCTGGTTGGAAGGCGAAGGTCAGCACCTCGTTGCCTTCGGGGTCGGTGCCGAGCGGCACTGCCGTCAGCGCTACTTCCATTCCGAATTCCAACTTGTCCGGGTCGTTTTCGGTGAGCCGAGCTTCGACCCGGATGACATCGCCGAGCTGCACCAGACCGACCCCGAAGGGAACGAAGGTTTTCGCCGTCTCGTCGCCGAGGTAGGGGGCTCCCGGGAGGAACCCCTGGGTGGTCCAGGCCACCAGGGTTCCGTTGCGCGGCAGTGTGATCGATTCGATCGACTGCCGACTGCACCGCGGGCACAGGTCTTGGATGGGGAAGACGGTCGCACCACACTCGCCACACGACCCGCCGACGAGCCGGAACTCTTCGTCCGGCCAGTTGGAGATCTCAGGGGCAATCATTCTGCGCATATTCGTTCCTCCAGCTTGTGGATACTTATACAGTAAGCCATACCGGAAGTGCTGTCACAACCGGCGGATCGCGAGGTCGAGCTGTCGCCGGTGCTGCTTGCGGCGGTCTCTAGAGAGCATTACGGTATTCATTTCGATACTATTGGCGAACGGTGGTGGATGATGTCGAAAGTGCCTGCTGGATTCGAGGACCTGCTGCGGCGTCCGATCGTCGGCGTGCTCGCGACCGTGACCCCGCACGGATCCCCGGATCAGACGCCTATGCGGTTCACCTGGGACGGCGCACATCTACGCATGAGCCACACGATTCCGCGGCGGAAGTTCACGAGCCTGCAGGCCAACCCGAACTATTCCTTCCTCATCACCGACCCGGACGCCCCTTCCCGGGTCTTGGAGGCGCAAGGATGGCTGGTCACCGTGAAAGGGGATGCGGACGGCTCGTTCTATTCGACGTTGAACGAGTTGTACGGCGAACCCGAGAAGGGCCTGCCCGCCGACGTGAACGATCGGGTCGTGCTGCTTCTCGACGCAACCAGGTTCATCGCCAAATAGCCAAGGAGACAAGACATGACGCAGCCGATTGATGCCCCGATCTTCGATGCCGATTCACACATGTACGAGACCGTCGAAGCTCTCACCCGATACCTGCCCGAGCAGTACCGGCAGGCCGTCCAGTATGTCCAGATCGGACGGCACACCCGGATCGCCATCAACGGCCGGATCACCGACTTCATCCCGAACCCGACCTTCGATCGTGTCGCCGCGCCGGGCGCACACGAGAAGTTCTTCGCCGGTGCGAACACCGAGGGCCTCACCCTGCGCGAAATGCAGGGCGCCGCAATCGAAGCACCCGCCGCCACCCGGAATCCGGACGACCGGATCATCGAACTCGACCGCCAGGGTGTCCGCGAAACGCTCAACTACCCGACACTGGCGAGCCTCGTCGAGCACTCCGCGGCCGATGATCCCGAACTGACCCTGGCCATCATCCACGCGCTCAACCAATGGATGCTGGAACACTGGACCTTCGCCTACCGTGATCGGATCTTCAGCACGCCGATCATCAACTGCGCCGAAGTCGACGGCGCCCGCCGCGAACTCGCGTATCTCCTCGACAACGGGGCGAAGGTGGCCTTGATCAAGCCGGCGCCGGTAAAGGGACTGCACGGATGGCGATCCCCCGCGCTGCCGGAGTTCGATCCGTTCTGGCGTGACGTGGAGAACGTAGGCCTGCCGATCGTGCTGCATGCCAGCCAGCCGCCGCTCGATGAGTACATCAACAAGTGGGAACCGCCCGCCACCAAGAACTTCATGGCCATGAGTTCATTCCGATGGCTGGCGCTCGGGCATCGGGAGATCTCCGACATGATCGGCAGCCTGATCTGTCACGGCACCCTCACCCGATTCCCCGAGCTGCGCATCGCCAGTGTGGAGAACGGCAGTTCGTGGATTCATCCCCTCTTCCACGATTTGGCGGACCTGACCAAGAAGATGCCGCAGAACTTCCCCGAAGACCCCCTGGAAGTTTTCCGGCGCAATATCTGGGTCAGCCCGTTCTGGGAGGGATCGGTCGCCGATGTCGTCGAGACGGTCGGGTGGGACCGAGTGATGTTCGGTTCGGATTACCCACACCCCGAGGGACTTCCGGAGCCGAAGAGCTATTGGAAATACGCCGAGGGTATGGACGAGCGCCGCACGTGGGACTTCATGGGCGACAACGCGCGCCGATTCATGGGACTACCTATCGCGAATCCCGATCCCGCCGCGCAGCAGCCACCGGTATTCGAGAGCAGCCGGTGAGCGTGACGCGTCCCCAGCCGTCCATCACACCCGACAACGAATTCTTCTGGACCTCCGGCGCGGACGGCCGCCTGCGCATCCGGGAATGTCTGTCCTGTGCCGCGTTGATCCATCCGCCGCAACCGGTCTGTCGCTACTGCCGCGGCGACCGGATGGGCGTGCGGGTGGTGAGCGGTTTCGCCACCCTCATCGGTTTCACCGTGAACCACCGCTTCCAGGTGCCCGGCCTGCCCACCCCATACGTAGTGGCACAGGTTGCCCTGGAAGAGGATCCGCGCGTACGGCTGACCACCAATGCGGTGGGATGCGAAGCGGGGCAGCTGACTCTCGGTATGCGCATGCAGGTGGAGTTCGAGCAGCTCGGCGACGTGTGGCTGCCACTGTTCCGCCCGGCGGATGAGCAGAAGCCGTTGGCTCCCTTGCCAATCGATGACATCGAGCCTGCCGCGGTGTCGCGCCACGTCCGGCCGATGGCGTCACCGGAGAAGTTCGAGGACAAGGTCGCGCTCACCGGGATCGGGATGTCGGAGCTCGGGCGGCGGTTGATGGCCGATCCGCTGTCGCTGACGGTGCACGCCTGCCGGGCGGCGGTCGAGGACGCGGGCCTGCGCCTGGAGGATATCGACGGGCTGTCGACCTATCCGGGATCCGGTGGCTTCGGCCCATTCGGCGAGGGCGGTGTCACCGCCCTCGAATCGGCCCTGGGTATCCGCCCGACCTGGTACAACGGCGGCGCCGAAACCTTCGGGCCCGGTGGTTCGGTCATCGCCGCGATGCTGGCGGTGGCCAGCGGGCTCGCCCGGCACGTGCTGTGCTTCCGCACCGTATGGGAGTCGACCTACGGAGAATTGATTCGTGCCGGGCGTATTTCGCCTTCCGGCGGGATTGCCGACGGCTGGTTCGTGCCGTTCGGCGCGGTGTCGGCGGCGCATCTGCTGGCGCAGACCGCGCAGCGCCACTTCCACCGGTACGGCACCGATCGCGAGACCCTCGGCGGGTCTGGCGATCGGATGCCGCCGCCATGGCCGAGATCCGGCAGATGTTCAGCGCCGCACCACGATTCGTCACCAATGTGCAAACCTAAGCCGGACACAACCTGAGTCTCGGATTGAGCGCGGCCGCATACCATCTCGGCACGTTGTCGTTCGTGGAGGAATGCGCAGTCGTTACGCGGGCCGAGAATCCGGCTTCCCCGCCTCGGCACTGAGCCAGCCCCCGGCCCCGTCGCTCGAATGACCACGACCGAAGATCTGCTGTAAGGCTGGATGGCGGTAGCGCGGAAGATCTGTTGCGAGCCTGGGGCCTAAGCGAACGACGCAAAGCTGCTGCGGTGCGGGTGCTTCTGTCCGCCCCGGTCGACGCTCGCTCCTGACCCGCCGGAGGCCCGAAGTTGGTCTGAAATGGCACTAAGACGAAAAGTCCCGAGAAGTTTCGGGGCGCCTCCCTCGGTATCGCTTTGAGCTGCGCGTTCGGCGATTTGTGGTTGGGTGAGTAGGGTGTCAAGAACGCAGGGCATTAGTTATCCACGCTCGTTTGGGGGCATAGTAGTAAAAATGAGAACTTTATTTAAGATTTATGTCGCAGTATTCTCATTGGGAATGTCCGCAGGCATTGGCTTCATGATCGGCCGAGCAATCGCAGTTCCGGGCACCACCGAGTGGTGGAAATCTGCGACTCAGCCAACAACAGTTTTGGTTGCAACACTCGGCGCCGTGACCGCAGCTCTGGTTGCCTACTTGAACGGACAGCTCACTCGTGAGCAGGATGACAGGCGAAAGAACATTGAGAGGCAGGACGAGCGACGCTCAGAATTGCACGAACGATATTCTGGTTCAGCAAAAATGCTTGCGGATGATAAACCAGAAATCCGTGCGGCAGGAGCGCATTCTTTAGTTGGACTGGTTGATGACTGGCATTACTTTGGAGAATCCAGTACTGCGGATGATTCAACGTTACCGGAGATGCAGGCATGCGTCCAGCTGCTTTGTTCGTATCTCCGCGGTGAGCGCCGTTTAAGCACTCAGTCGAATGAGCATCTATATGAAAATGGCGTTCGCTCGACAATTTGTGATCTAATCCGCGTAAATAGCGCAAAATGGAGGCGGCATGGCATTGAAGAACTTCACCTCGCCGGAGCGAACCTGCAGGGCAGCGATTTTCATGATGCAGATCTAACTGGCGCAAATCTTGAGTTGGTGGACTTTACCTCGGCGGATCTCACCGGAGCTACGCTAACTGGCGCCAATTGTTGGCAAACCAAGTTCGTTGAGGGTTCACTGCATGACGCAGATCTTTCGGGCGCAATACTTGTCAGCGCAAATTTCTATAAAGCCTCTCTGATTCACGCAAATCTAAGTGGTGCTGAGCTGTCGACTCACAAATTGGAGACGGAACTTTATCCGGCTCTTGCGCAATTTTTAGGTACAGAGGGACCATTTGAATATGCATTTAACTTCGACCCAGACAGAGAAATGTCGGATGAACGCCATGGTGTAAATTTTTCCGAAGCAGCACTTTTGGGCCTGAATCTTCGTGGTGCGGATCTGTCGGGCGTCAATCTGACGAATGCGATGATAGCTAGCGTAGAGCTAAATGATGCCAATCTCACGGGAGCGGAGTTGTCCGGTGCGACGTTGTTGAAAGTTATTCTGGCGGGTGCCACTGTGTCTCAAGAACAACTCGAATCTGCCTATATCCTATCCGCGATTCTCCCGAATGGGGAGCAGATTGGATATTTGACCGAGCTTGCAGCGATAAGGGCTGAGATGCAAGCCAGCAAGATTCGGTTTGAGGATCTAGTCCGACGCGCAGATGAAGTCACCGCGGAAACGCCTGCGGCCGAAAAGGAAACCATTAGTAGCGAATTTGACGCGCATCTTAAGAGTCTCGAAGAAAGGCGTGATAGATTTCTACGCTGGGAAGAAGTGCGCGAGCGTTGGTCTCAACGCAGCAGCGGCGGAAGGCCGCCTTCTGCCGAAAATATTAGTTCCCAAGGGGGCGGGACGCAGGCCGAGTCATCGAGTTGAAGCACCGTGGAGATCTGGGGCACACGCTATGAATAGTCGTGAACGACCAGTACATCCGTAGGCTTGCCGACGCGGACGCTATTTGAACCGAGTGGGGGCAAGCGGGGCACCTTCATGGACTGAGGTCTCGCCAACGTCTACGCCAATCCTTCTTCGTCGGTGTCTCGGGCGGGCATACCGTCTCTTCCATCGATGACTGTCACACGGATACCCGCATGTGTCGGCTCTACCGGGACTCGCACGCCTACCACCCATCCGGGCCATGCTCCGAGATCGAACCGGATTTGGAGCGTCACGAATTCCAAGGCCACATCCGATTCCCCAATAGCTAGCTTTGACTTTGCAGCGTTCGATAAAAGCGGTGATCCGTTGCACTTTTCACTTGCAATCTGACTACGGAGGCCGGCGGCGCGGTGCAGGTACGACCGCGCCCACCGACGCGGCTCCGCACGGTCGAACACCCCCGCTACCCGCGAACACCTCATCGAAACCCGCTCGCCCCGCCAAAGCATCCTCGGCCACTACATCATCTAGCACCAGCGACAAGCTGCTGCAGAATGAATAACCATGCAGCACAATGAAATACAACATCGCTCTATCCCCGACCGTAGCGGCCTTACCTTGAGTCAGTGACCGAAAAGGGCACTGGCGAGAGTAAGGCCTGCGTGGGCCTCTGGGACTGATCCTCACTCGACGCGAGGTCGGTCGTGTCCTCTGGCGAGGCCGCTCCCTCCGATCCTTGGCACCTCTAGCGGCCTGTCCGGCACGCTTGGTCGCTGCTGCCACTCGAGCAAGCACCGGCAATGTTACTGATTCAGCCAAGGCGGTTTCCTGATCGGCGTCGCCCGCAGCGGCGGCACGATGTCTTGTATCCGTGGCAATACCTCCGTGTCGTGCTCAGCCGTCGGAACTTCAGGGGCTGAGGTCGGTTGTGGTGGTAGCGAAGAGGTGTCTCCACAATGCGCTTCCGCCTCCATGTACTGCTCGTCATCCTCGCTGTGACGGATACTGGGCATGACCTCTGGTACGGCTGGAACGTGAATTACTCTCCACCACAACCCAATCCGAAAGCTCAATGCTGCCGTGAAGAGCACCGAGGCTGGCCAGAGGGTGGGGACAAGATGCAGCGACATGTTGGCTAGTCGTCCTCGGCCAGCAGCAAAAGATACGCCGCCTCCAAGTGCACGATGCACTCGTCCGGGTGGTGGAACCGGTGGATCTGCCGAAGCTCCCGAGCGCGTTCAACCGTCAACTCCATCAGCGAGACCTGGCACATGAACTCGGCGACCTTGCCGTCTGCTGACACAAATGTCCTGTGGCTCGGGGGATCTGACATCCCGTCGTGACTCATTACGTCACCCGCTCACATATGAGGTTCCCCCGCCTGGCCGGAGAGCGAATTATCTGGTTCCGGCTGGAACCCGTTGATGGTAGCTGGCTTCGAACTCGTCCGGTGATCGCCAACCCAGCTTCTTCTGGATGCGCTGGCTGTTGTACCAGCCGTCGATGTAGGCGAACAGGGCGTTCTCGGCTTCGTCGCGGGTGCGCCACGAGTGTCGGTAGACCAGCTCGGTCTTCAAGGTCGAGAAGAAATTCTCCATCAACGCGTTGTTATAGGATTATCCGGCTAATCAGGGCTGATCTTGTTCTGCCGGTTGGGTTTCGTGGTTATCCGGCTGATTTCTGGATGTCGGTGATGGCGGCGTCGAGTCGGGCGATGAGTTTGTGGTGTCGGTCGGCTTCGGTGATCCAGCCGCGGCGTTGGGCGTCGGCGGCGAGTTTGGTGGCGTCGGCGCGTTGGGCGGCGAGGATGGGCAGGTAGGTGAGGTCGGTGCGGAAGTTCGGGCAGTGTTCGCAGATGTTGGCGTAGGGGCAGGCGCCCTGGGCTGGTGCGCGCAGGCAGAATCCGCCTGCCAGACGGGATTTCAGTGCCGGGGTGTCGGTCCAGTTGTTGCCGCCGGTGATGTCGGCCAAGGGTAGGGCTTTGGTGCCGGCGGGTGTGGTGGGCAGGGCAGCGAGGTGGTCTTTGGCGAGGGTGAGGGCGCGTTCGTATTCGGTGCGGACGGTGGTGTCGAACAGTTTTCCGTAGCGCAGGCTCATCTGCGCGGACACGTGTCCGAGCAACGCCATCAGCGATTGCAGGGAGACACCAGCGTTGACCAGTGCGGTGGCGTAGGTGTGGCGTAGCTGGTGTGGGGTGACGTGGCCGATTCCGGCGGCTGTGGCGGCGCGGTCGAGTTCGTTGCGGACGGCTTGTTGGGCCAGGCGGCCGCCGTGGTGGGTGAACAGGAACTGGGCTGGTTTCCCGGTCCGTGGGTGCGGTAATGGTCTTCCGGGACTACGGATTTCGATGATCCGGTCGATCAGTTCGACGGTTTCCTCGTCGAGGGGGACCATGCGTTCGGTGTCGAGTTTGCCGAGCGGGACTTTCAGCCGGGCTCCTTCGCCAGCAATCTCGTGGAGGCAGTCGATTTCGAGGTCGAGTAGTTCCCCTATCCGTAGGCCGCAGGCGCGTGCGAGCAGCAATGCGGAGGCGGCGAGTTCGTGGTCGCTGGTGTGCAGGGCGTCGGTGAGGCGGCGGTCGGCGTCGAGGGGTATGTAGCGTGGCAGCGGGCGCGGGAGGCGGGGGATGTCGTTGCGGAACAACAGTTTCCGCTTCGGTGCGTGGTTCCATCCCCATTCGGTGATTTCGGTGAGGAAGGTGTTGACCGCGACGACGCGGCGGGCGTGGTCGGCGACGCCGATAGGTTCGCCGGTCTTGGTGCTGACCGCGTCGGCCAGGCTGGCCAGCCAGGGTTCGATGTGGCGGCGCCGGTCCAGCTGCGACAGCTGGGTCAGGGTGGGGTCGAGATCGGTGAGGAACCGGCCGAACCCGGTCAGGCGGGTGGCCATGCTGGAGACGGTGTGGCGGGTGCAGGTGCCGCGCTTGGCGTGCAGGTAGTCGATCATCGCCTCGGCGATCGCGGGGGTGATGCCGTCGAGGCGGACCGCGAAGTCCCAGGGGCCGCCGCGGCGGGGCGGTTCGGGCAGGATGCCGAGGTGGAACAGCACCAGATGTGTGTTGGCCAGTGCGGCCTTGTAGTGGTGCCAGCCTTTGCCGGTGCGGTGCTGGCGGTCGCGGCAGGCGTCGGCGAACTCGTCGAGATCGCCGGTGGTGAGTTGGTGCAGGCGGCGGCCGGTCTGGATCAGCAGCCGCGCCGGCGCCTGTGAGCCGGTGGCCGTGCGGACCCGTTCACTGAATCCGAGTTCTCTTGCGGCGGTGAGGTATCGAGCGAGATCGGGTCCGATCGGGGAGGCGTCGATCTCGCGCCAGAGGCTGGAGATCTTGCGTTCCAACAGATAGTCGTAGCCGGGCCGCAACCAGTCGTGCAGCATCAAGAACGTGATGAACGGCCGCGTCGAGGAATTCGCCGACAGCCGCAGCTCGAGCGGCTCGTCTGCCCAGTCTTGCGGGTTCGGGCCAACGTTGCAGGAACGTGCGCGCCGAACTGTAGTAGGGCGCGCTGCCGCGGTCTGTGCGCGCCAGTTCGGCCAGGTAGGTGTGGTAGATGTCGTCGGCGTCAGACCTGGCGGCGAATACGTGCGCGTGCGGCATCGAATTCCTCCTTCACCCGCTTCGGGGCCAGATGGATGTAGCGGGCGGTGGTGTCGACATGGGTGTGCCCGAGCAGTGCCTGCATCACCGACAGATCGACCCCGGCCTCGGCCAGCGCGGTGCCGAACGAATGCCGCAACGCGTGTGGATGCCCGGCCGTGACACCGGACAGTTGCCGGTGATAGCGGAAGATCGTCCGCAACCCGGCCGGGGTGAGCGGTTGCCCGCGGTGCGGGCCCTTGGCGACCAGAAACAAACGCGCTGAAGCCGATTCGGGTCGCTCGGCCAGCAGATAGCCCTGGATCACGCGGGCCAGGTCGCCGTCGAGCGGGACGGCGCGTTCGGTGGCGCCCTTGCCCCAGACCCGGATCCAGCCGCGACCGATGTCGACATCGGTGACGTCGAGAGCGAGCACCTCGCACGACCGCAACCCGCAATACAGCATCAGCCCGGCGATCGCGCGGTCGCGCCAGGTCCGCAGACTCGCCAGCAACCGTGCCGCCTCCGACACCGCCAAAGGCCTCGGCAGCCGTCGTGGTTCCCGCAGCCGAAGTGCCGATCGTGGTCGCGGTTTGCGCACCAGATGCGCCAGCAGTCCGGTCTTCTCACCCGGCACGAACCGTTGCGCTTCACGGCCTTTCGGCACCGGACTCGGCAAGGCCGGGTCGCGCATCGCGCGGAAGGCGAACAACCCCGACACCGCCACCAGCCGCCGGTTCACCGTCGCCGCCGCGTACCCGTCCAGGCGCCGGCCCGCCAGGTCCACCACGTTCGGTCCCGGCCGTCCCGGCAACCGCGCCGCCCGGCACGCCGCCAGATACCGCAGCAGCACCGGCGTGGTCACATCGTCGACCCCGAGGCCTTCACCGAGCAGCCATCGGCCGAACATCACCAGGTCGAATCCATAGGCCCGCACCGTTTTCGGTGAATAGTTGCGATCAGCCAGATAACCCAGATACTCATCGATCACCCGCAACCCATCGGCACCCGGTCCGGCCAGATACCACCGTCCGGCGTCGTGTTCCAGGCGCAGTCGATCACGGTTGTCCGTGCTCATGCCCGACAGGTCTACTCCAGGTCAGCCGACACGCGAACACACGAATCGCCGAACACCCCCGTACCCCCCTTGACCAGGGGAATCGGAGGATATTAGCCGGATAAGGGGCAATCACCGACCGAGCCCATGGATTGCGCAATCCCGTTGTCGGCCAACCGATTAGCGAACCGGATCGCCGTGTAAGTCGAACCCCTGTCGGAATGATGGACCAGTTCGCCATCGCGGACATCACGCGACCACACGCCGTATTCGAGCGCACCCAGCACCAGGTCGGTGTCGCAGCGATCGGAACTCTTCCAGCCGACGATCCGATTGGAGAATGCATCGCGCACCGCCGCCAGCCAGAACACCCCTTCACCGACCGGGATCCGCGTCGCGTCGGCCACCCATAGTTTGTTCGGTGCATCGGCGGTGAAATTCCGTTCGACCAGATCCGGAGCCGGTATGGCCCGCGGGTTCTGCCGCGTCGAGGGAATTCGCCATCTGCGCCGCCCGAACGCGCCCTGCAGGCCCGCCGAACGCATCAGCCGCTCGACTCGTTTGCGGCTCACCCCGATGCCGCGACGGACCAGCATCGCGTGCACGCGCGGAGATCCGTAGGTGCCGCCGGAGCTGGTATGAATGTCGACGATCTCAGCCAGCAACTCCTCGTCGGCGAGCTGCCGCGCCGACGGCGTGATCGTCCTCTTCCTCCATTCATAGAACGTCGAGGACGCGATACCGAGAACCCGTAATACGAGCTCGACCGGGAACTGCGGATGGTCTTTCACGAACCGCACGATCACCTCCGGGTCTGGTCGAGCTCCGAGGCGAAATACGCACTCGCAGAACGCAATACCGCGTTGACCCGCTCGAGCTCAGCGACGCGCTTCTTCAACTGTTTGTTCTCTTCGACCATATCGGTCGTCGGCCGGTCATGCCGTTCGCCGACATCAGCCTCGGCCTGGCGGATCCAGTGCCGCAACGCCTCGTGATGCACCCCCAACTGCGCCGCCAGCTTCCGAATCGTCGGCTTAGGATCCGACTCCCGATACAGCCTGACCGCCCGCGCCTTCAACTCGTCGGGGTACTTCTTCGGTGCCGCCACTGATGAACTCCTTCCGGTCCAATCGGACCACAGCTTGGAGCTCTCCAAGAAAGTGGGGGAACCTCACATATCCGGTGGCAGGCGTCTGCCCTCGGCAAGCTCCGTAATCAGGCAGTTGTAGGCGTCGCTCATCCGCGCGACCCGGAAGGCGTCTTCATGCGCCTGACTGTTGATGTAGCTCAACCACAGTTCGGCCATTCGGGAAATGACGAGGCCAACGGTCTCGGTATGCCAGACGCCTGATACATGCTGGCGCCCCTGTAGGGCGGTGGCGACTGAGCGGTCAATGGCCGTGGCGAGAGAGGCGAGGGAAGATTCTGCTGCAGTGAAGTCGCCGACAGCTCGGCGAAGTTCATTGCCGGACATGCCGTCCGGCTGCTGCATTCGTCGGATCGCTTCCTTGCGCTTGTGATGGATCGGGATCATCCGCGAGGCTGCGTCGATCACACTCGTCAGCGCTGCGTTGCCCTCTCCGCGAAATGCCTTGTGCAGTTGTTCCGCATTGGGGAGCATCACATCAACCGTCATGGTGGACTGTCCCTTACCGCGGTTTGCTTGCGAAGGGAACGGCGCAGCAGGCTGTCACCAAAGCCCGAAGTGCGGCAGCCTTTCTCGGGCAGCGCTTGGCGCGGCAGTTGACATGAAATTGCATCATGCGCTGCACCTCGGAAACGCAAAAGCTGTCTGGTACCTGATGACTTACTTGCTCGGCCTGAGCGGCACACTGGTGGATAGAGAAGATATTGAATGGCATCGGTGATGCGCCTTTCAACTGACGCGGCGGGGGCAAAGGCACCCGGCACCAAGGGCTTTCGCCACCTTCCCCAGCTCTCTGGGGAAGGTGCGCCGCCTCAGGAAAAACGGCGTCGACTTGGTACCGGGTACAGGTCTAACCGTGCCTGTTGGGCTGATTTCGGCGCGATCGTATAGCGGTGGGGTACCGTTGGGGTAATGACCGCATTTTCCCAGTTCAGACGGTTAATTCTCAATTCAACGCTATGGTCGACGATTGGAATTACCCAACGTACGCAACTTATTTGGCGCAAGGCGGCCTGCGACATGGAAAAGCCCGCCAGCTATACAGCTGGCGGGCTCGCGTTGTGCGTCGGTGTGGACTACCGCGCAGTGCGAGGAAATCCTAGATCCGAACTGCCGACGAAGGTGAATGCGTCACCGCTGGCGGCCAGCACATCGCCAATTCGCGCCAGCGTCAACGTGAGTGCCTGGACGGAATCGACCCCGACCGTGTAGCCCTCCTCCAGCAGCTCTTTTCCGCTGATCCGGAAAGGGCAGAAATAATCCTCGCTCTCCAGATACGACTGCGGCGAACCGATCTCGACCGTGACAGGTTCGTCGCCTCGATGCAGTGTTCGGACGGCAATCGGCTCGCCCAACTCCCAGCTGATCGGCATCTGACAATCCTATGCCGTCTGTGGGGGCAGCGTGGCATACGGCAGCGTGAGTGTGGCCCAACGGAAGGGATTGTGTTTGCCTGCAAGGCAATCGGCGTACCACTGGGCTATCAGTTCGTAGCACTCTCGCCGCCTATCCGAGGTGCTGAAGCGCGCTTGACAGCCGGGGATGAGTTCGTCGTAATACTGGTGCTCGCACCACTTTTTGACGGATTCCGGCACACCGGTATGCACCACGACCGTGGCAGTACAGTGGGCAGGCGTTGGTGTGGCCGATCCGTCCCCGATGCCAATGAGTACCGATCCGGTCAGAGCTGTGGCCAGGAGACAGACGCGAAAGATGTTGCGAAGCATGGGAAATCCCCCTTCGAGAGCTGTCGGTGTTACCTCCTAAGGGTCGCGGTGCGGGCGTTTTCGGCGCGATCGTGTATCGGTGGGGTAGTGTTTGGCTACCGTGTGTGTTTGCCCAGGTCAGGCGACGTAACGTAGGTGGGGCCATGGTGAGAGGGCGGGAGTGGACCGGGTTCGAGGCGGCGGCGCTGCAGGAAGCTATGCGGCGATCAGTCCGCGATTTTGCCGTGCTACTCGGCATCGAGACCACCACGGTTATCAACTGGCGGACGGGTTTGGGTGCGGTCAAGCCGCGTTCAAACACTCAGGCGATTCTCGACACCACGCTTGACCAGCGTGCGACGGTTGACGATCGTGCCCGGTTCGAGCAAATTTTGGTCGAGGGCGAAGCCTCCTGGCGAGAGCGGCACCAAGCGCTCCGCCGAAAGGAAGCGACAAAACATCAGCTGACCAGCCACGATCCGCCTCGAAACCCGACCAGCCCGTTTGTTGGTACGACCGTGCCGACTACTGTGGAGGACAGCCACCCCGCCATACCCGGCGGTGACTACCCCACGGAGATTACGGACATGAACCGACGCGAACTGTTGCGGCTCCTCAGCATCGCCACAACCGCGCTTGTCACGCCGGTGGTTGTCGACTGGGATCGCGTGCAGTTCACGGTGGCGTCGGGCCATGTCGACGCTGGCGTCCTCGATCAGTACGCCAGCCTCAATCGGTTGCTCTGGAAGAACTACGGCGAGGCGGAGACGAAGGCGGCGATCTTCAGTGCTGCTCGTGAACACCTGACCGTCCTGGTTGACGGGCTCCGCAGTCCCCATAGCGCCAAGCTCGGCCGTCGTCAGCTCGAACTGATCGCTGACGCTCTCCAACTGACCGGCGAAATTTTGCTCGACGGCAACCACTTGACGGAAGCTGCCCACTGCTATGCCTTGTCCGGCACATTCGCGGCCAACGCTCGCGCCCACGATCTGTGGGCCTGCGCGTTGACGCGCCATGCTTACATCGGCATTTTCGACAACAGATTTGATGATGCTCTGCCGCTGGTGGAGGAGGCGGCCGAGGTGGCTCGTCGGGGCGACAGTCTTCTCCCAACGCGCTATTGGGTCGAGAGTGTTCGTGCCCAGGTTCAGGCGGGGCGTGGTGAGGCCAACAAGTGCCAGCGGGCATTCGACACGGCGCGGGGTGTGCTCGACTTGGCGGAAACGCCGTCGCTGGGCTGGTTGCGCTTCTCGGGCGAACGCATCGATGAAGAGCAAGCCAGCTGCCTGATTCAGCTTGGCCAACCGGAACCGGCCGAACGGATCCTGACGCCGCTTCTAGAGCGTCCGCTGTCTACACGACGCCGGGCCAGTGTGCTCGTCGACTTGGCCGCGGCCGGGGCGCTCCGTGGCGATCCAGTGCAAACGGTGTCGTATGGCAGTGCGAGTGTCGACATTGCTCGTCGCACCCGGTCTGGATACCTCGGGCGTCGGCTCGGGCAGTTGCGGCCGCATCTGGCGGAACTAGAGGCTGATCGTCATGTGGCCCACCTGGAGCGTGAAATAACTAGGCTGGCAACGTCACCCACACACTGATGAGGAGCACTGTGAGCAGCGACAACGATCACGGCGGCAAGGTCTTTCGCGAAGCCTGGATCACTGGCGTTACCACGCATTACCCCGGTAAGCCGAAGGACAGCTACATCACGCCGTGGGAGAACACGCCGGACTGGGAGCGTGCCAGTGCGGCGGCGGTCTACCGTCAAGTGGTCGACTTCATCAAGCTCACCGATGGCGCCGCGACCCGTTTGAACCCAGAGTTGAAAGGGCAATTTGTCGCGATCTGCTGGATCGGACAAATTCTGGCGCGTATCCCGGATCCGAAACCGGGCTACATCGCGCCTTGGGATCAACTGCCGGAGTGGCAGCAGAAGACCGATATCGGCGTCTTCGAGGCGATCGAGCACGATGTGACGGCGTCCAAGTCGTAGGCTCCTTCTCCATCGTTCGGCGAAAGGTTCTCTCGCCCAACGACTTCACAGGCGCCGACGAAGTCGCCGACGCCTGGCGGCCTTCGAATCAGTTGTTGGGCGTGCGGCTGGTGAAATCGAAGGAGCCGCCGTCGATGCCCCAGGAGATGATCCGGTCGGGATGGATCCGAATGATCGCGCGCTCCTGGGGTGGGAACGGCGGCTCCTGGTCGTCGAGCGCCTCGGCCGTGCCGCGCACCTCGATGCCGCGAATAACGTACGGCTCCAACGAGACCTGCTGGTCGACGACGAACGACACCCGACTGCCCGCCTCGACGTTGCGGTACTTGCGGCTGTTCTGCATGCGCATACCGCCGATGTCGATGGTGCCGTCGGCATTCACCCGATAGCTGGTCGGGTTGTTCTGCACAACGCCGTCGGGCGATACCGTGGCGAGCCGACCGATCCCGGCCTCCGCGAGGAACTGCTGCTCGTTCGTAGTGAAAGTCACCGATGAAGCGTAGCGGGATGCCTCGGCAGCGATCACGCCATCCTTGGGTGCACGATTGCTCCTGCGCGTCAGTCGCTGGACGGCAGAGCTTTGGCCTGCTTGAGCTCCAAGGGGATGTCGTGCACCGCGAGCGTGCCGGATCCCGGTCGGGTGACGAGGATTTCGGCTCCCGTCTCGTGGACGTACCGTTTTCCGAGCGCGGTGCCGTCGGCGAAACGCGGGTCGAGATCGGCGGTCGTCTTCTCGGCTCCGACCGGCACCATGGGAGCGCCGCCGCAGCGCAGTCCGTCGAGAGCGTCGGTGGCTCTGATGACGATCACCTGGGTTTCGCAGACCTGACTTTCCAGCCGGGCGCCACTGTTGATCACGATGCTTCCTCGATGGTCGGGGTGAGTTCTTCGATCAGGTTGCGCCGCAGCACTTTTCCGGTCGGTGTGGTGGGCAGCTGATCGCGGAATACGATGCGGTCCGGTGTTCGCGACCCGCGTAGGTTGGCGCGGACGTGATCGCGCAGCACTTCCGGTTCCGGGTCGCAGTTGGGTGCCGGGACGACCACCGCGACGATGATCTGGCCCCATTGCGGGTCGGGGACGCCGACCACTGCGGTCTCGTGGACGTGCGGGTGTTCGACGAGCACATCCTCCAGTTCGGCCGGTGCGATGTTCTCACCGCCCCGGATGATGGTGTCGTCGCCGCGGCCGCCGAGGAACAGGTAGCCGTCTTCATCGAGGGTGGCGAGATCGTTGGTGGGGAACCAGCCTTCGCCGTCGAGCACCGAGCCGACATCGGTGTAGGCGCCTGACACCTGCGGGCCGCGGACGAACAGCGCGCCGGTCGCGCCCGGGGCGGCGATAGTGCCGTCTTCGGCACGGATCTGCAGTTCGATGCCGGGGACCGCGCGGCCGACCGAGCCGAGCCGTTTCGCGACGGCGGGATCGTCGGCGTGATGAGCGTTCTGGTGATCTTCGGGGGTGAGTACCGCGATGGTCGAACTGGTCTCGGTCAGGCCGTAGGCATTCGCCAAGCCGACATCGGGCAGCAGCTCGAGGGTCTTGCGCACGAGCGGCAGTGGCGCCTTCGAACCGCCGTAGGCGAGGGTACGCAGGGTCGGCAGTGTCACCGGCGCGCCCTCCAGCGTGCTGACGATCCGATCGAGCATCGTCGGCACCACGGTGGCGTTGGTGATCTGCTCGTCGTTGACCAGCCGGATCCACTCCCGTGGCTCGAACTGCCTGAGGTACACCATTTTTCGTCCCGCATAGAGATTCGACAGTGCCGCGCCGACGCCCGCGATGTGATACGGCGGCACACAGATCAGCGCGGCGTCGCCGGGCTCGGCCGAGCCGAAGTCGACGGTGCCCATGACGTAGCTGATCAGGTTGGCATGGGTCAGCTCTACCGCCTTGGGACGTGCGGTCGTGCCGGAGGTGAACAGTATGACCGCGACGTCTTCGGGTGCTGCCTCGACGATCTCGCTGTCCGATGCCGCGGCCCGCGTGGCGGCGAGGAACAGATCGGTGTCGATGACCTGTTTGCCCGAACCTTCGACCGCTTCGGCGTATTCGGCGTCGACCACCACCAGCGGCGCGGGCAACCGGTCGATCAGCTCACGCAGCGCCGAGGCGCTGAGACGGTAGTTCAGCGGAGTGAAGGCCCTTCCGGCTCGGGCGGAGCCGAACAGCAACAGAGGCACCATGACGCCACCGGTGCCGACGTATGCGACGTGTCCGACGCCCGACGAACCGATCAGTCCCGCCGCGCCGCGGGCCATCGCATCCAGTTCCGCGGTGGTGACCCGAACAGCGCCGGATACCACCGCGAGGCGATCGGGATCGTCGGCCTCGACCATGTCGAGCAATAGCGCGATGCTCAAACCTCAGCCCGCGTTCTGGGCGGTCGCGGCTTTGATCTGCGCCTGGAACTGCCGCAGCTTCTCCTCCGCCGCGGTCGACTTGTGGCTGCGAGCCTGAATGCTGACATCGTGGTCCCCGGCGGCCGCGCGCAACGCGCCGACGGTGGCCTTCTCCCTCGGCACATGGGCGAACGGGTCGAAGGAGTACCAGCGCATGGCGTTCAGGTGGGTCATCTTGTCGATCTCGTCATCGGGCACCTGCTCGCGCTGCAGCACCTCGTGCAGTGCCTCCGGAGCATCGGGCCACATCGAGTCGCTGTGCGGGTAATCGGCTTCCCACGAGATGTTGTCGATGCCGATCTCGTTGCGCAATCGCACACCGATCGGATCACTGATGAAACAGGTCAGGAAGTGGTCACGGAAAACCTCGGACGGCAGCTTGCCGCCGAAATCCTGCATGGTCCACGTCGAATGCATTTCGAAGGTGCGGTCGACGCGTTCCAGGAAGTACGGAATCCAGCCGGTGCCGCCCTCGGACAGTGCGATCTTGAGATCCGGATAGTCCTTGACGGGCCTGGACCACAACAGGTCCGCGGCGGCCTGCACGATATTCATCGGCTGCAGCGTGATCATCACATCCGGCGGCGAGTCGACCGCGGGAATCGAGAGCCGTCCCGATGATCCGATGTGGACGCTGCATACGGTATCGGTGTCGACCAGGGCCTGCCACAGCGGATTCCAGTACGGGTCGTGGAAACTGGGGTAGCCCAATGCCGCCGGGTTCTCCGTGAACGTCAGCGAATGCACACCCTTGTCCGCGCACCGGCGCACTTCCGCGGCGCACAGTTCGGCATCCCAGATCACCGGCAGCGCCATGGGAATGAAGCGCCCGGGGTAGGCGCCGCACCACTCATCGATGTGCCAGTCGTTGTAGGCCCGCACCAGGGCCAGCGAGAAGTCCGAATCGTCGGTGGCGAACAGCCGCGCCGCGAAGCCCGGGAACGACGGGAAGTTCATCGACGCCAGAATGCCGCCCGCGTTCATATCCTTGACGCGCTCATCGACGTCGAAGCAGCCGGGCCGGATCTCGTCCAGCCCTTCGGGTTCGAGCCCGTACTCTTCCTTCGGTCGCCCCGCCACCGCATTGAGCGCCACATTGGGAACCACGATGTCGCGGAACTTCCACATGTCGGCGCCGTCGTCGGTGTGTATCAACCGCGGCGCGTCGGCGGCGTACTTCTTCGGCAGGTGGTTTTCGAACATGTCCGGCGGTTCGATGATGTGGTCATCGACGCTGATCAGAATCATGTCGTTCTTGTCCATGTCCACACTCCTTCGTGGATATTACAGTATGGTTTACAATATAGCCCATGGCAGGGCCTCGCGGGATCGCCGACGGGATCCGGTTCAGAGGACCGCGCCCGCATCTTTGGCGGCGACGATCTCGTCCCAATTCATGCCGAGTTCGAGCAGGATGGTCTCGGTGTGCTCGCCGTACTCCGGCGAGCGGCTCGGCGGCGCCGGTGTCTCATCGAATTGCACTGGGGCGCTGACGGTTCGGTAGGACTTACCGGCGCTGTCGGTCAATGTCATCAGATAGCCATTGGCGGCCACCTGGGGGTCGGCGAGCACTTCCTGCGGGCTGGCGATGGTGGCCCATACGCCCGGCTCGTCGGCCAGGATCTTCTGCCATTCGGCGAGATCGCGTTGGGCGAAAGTCTCGCGGAGCTCGACCGTCGCGGCTTCGTGGTTGACGACCAGATTCGCCAGCGGAACGAACCGTTCGTCGGTGGCCATATCGGCCCGGCCGATGCGCTCGCAGAATCCCTGCCAATAGCGGTCCGCCTGCAGCAGCATCATCTGCACCCAGCGGCCGTCGCGCGTCTTGTACCGGTTGACGGCGGGATTGAGTGCGGTGCCCGCCGGGTTCGGCGGAATCCGGTCGATATCGTAGTAATCGGCCGCCGCGATATCCGGGGCCACGGCCCACATGCCCTGGGCCAGCAGTGAACTGTCGACGATCGGGGCGTGTCCGGTGCGCTCCCGGTGGAACAGCGCCGCCGTGACGCCGCCCGCCAGGGTAATGCCGCCCTGGAGATCGCCGAAGGCTGGTCCTTGGGCCACCGGATACTCGGCGTCGGGCGGGGTGAGAGCGTAGGCGGCACCGGCGCGCGCCAGATAGCTGGCACCGTCGAATCCGCCGCGCTCGCGTTCGGGTCCGCGGCTGCCGTGGCCGCTGCCCCGGGCGATGATGATCCTCGGATTGAATTCGCGAATTCGTTCGACGGACAAACCGGCGCGTTCGAGCGGCCCTGGCAGCCAATTGGTCAGGAACACATCGGCATTCGCGATCAGCTTGCCGAGGATCTCGTGTCCGCGCTCGGATTTGATATCCACGCCGATGCTGCGCTTGCCGTGGTTGCCGAGTTCCATCATGTAGTTGGCCCGCACCGGCGAGCGCGCGGGATCCAGACCGCCGACGACCAGGGCACGACATGGATCGCCGCCCCTGGTGTCCTCGATCTTGATCACATCCGCGCCCCAATCCGCCAGTGCGGCACCGGCGCTGGGCACATACGTCCACGACGCCAGTTCGACTACTCGGACGCCATTGAGCAGACCCGACATAGCAGCTCCCTTTCCTGCGATTGCTCACCGTCTGGAAGTAATATACGGTAATGCTTACAGTTGAGCATCCAGGATGGACAATCCCGGGCGGGTCTCGGACAACGTCGTCCGAAGGGGATCAGCGTTGCTTCCCGCGCACCCGGAGCTCACCGCCTGCCGCGCGCCGAGGCGATGACGCTCGGTAACTGCTGCCCGACGATCAGGAGGACATGTGAGGGAGCGCAGCGAGCGAACCATCCAGCGCAGCGTGCGGTGGCGCACGGCGGAGCCGAGCGCCTGCGAGGTGGAGTCGTGAGCGAGCGTCAGCGAGTGAACCATCAGCACAGTGCGCCTTCGCGCACGGCGGAGCCGAGCGTCAGCGAGGTGGAGTCGTGAGCGAGATCGTCGGGGAGGCGGCGGCGCCCATCGTCGAATTGGGTCGCCGCGCCGCCGAGCGAGCCGAATTCCGGATGCTGATCGACGGCGAGCTGGTCGCGGCGGCCTCGGGTGCCGCGTTCGACAACATCAGTCCCGCCACCGGCAACGTGCTCGGTAGCACGGCTGCGGCGGGTTCGGCGGATATGCTGCGGGCCATCGCGGCCGCGCGCCGGGCCTTCGATGAAACCGACTGGTCGACGAATCGGGCGCTGCGGCAGCGCTGCCTGGACCAACTGCAGCAGGCCCTCGAGGCCGAAAAGCATGAGCTGGGTGAGGAACTCGTCGCCGAGGCCGGAGCTCCGGTGATGACGCTGCGCAATGCGCAACTGGACTGGCCGCTGGCGGAGTCCCTGCGCTATCCGTCGCGGCTGATCGACGAGTTCGGCTGGGAGCGCGTGCTCGAAGGCGGCGGTCTGTTCGGTGATCGCAACGCGCGCACTGTGATTCAGGAACCGGTGGGTGTGGTCGCGGCGATCTGCCCGTCGAATTTCCCACTCGAGGTCGCGCTCAATAAACTCGGTCCCGCGCTGGCGGCGGGAAATACGGTGGTGCTCAAGCCCGATCCGAATACGCCGTGGCATGCCACCCGACTCGGACGGCTGATCGCCGAGGCCACCGACTTTCCGCCGGGGGTCGTCAGTGTCGTCCCAACGCCGTCCAACGAGGTCGCCGGATTGCTGGCGACCGATCCACGGGTGGACATGATCTCGTTCACCGGGTCGACGGCGGTCGGGCGCACGCTCATGCGGCTGGGCGCGGACACCATGAAGCGGACATTTCTCGAGCTGGGCGGCAAGTCGGCGCTGATCGTATTGGACGACGCCGACCCGGCGGCGGCGCTGCGCAGCGCGGTCGGTGTCTGCGTGCACGCGGGTCAGGCGTGCGCCGCGACCAGCCGGATGCTGGTGCACCGGTCGAAGTTCGACGAGATGGTCGCGAGCGTGGCCGCGGCGTTCGATGCGGTGCCGGTGGGTGATCCGGCGTTACCGGAAACCCTGGTGGGGCCGGTGATCAGCGCGGCGCAGCGCAGCCGCGTTCTGGATGCGTGCACGCGCGCGACGGTCGACGGCGCGCACCTGATCACCGGTGGTGCGGCGGTGCAGAATCTGCCGTCCCCGCTGACCGATGGCTATTTCGTCCAACCGACGGTATTCGTCTGCGACGATCCGAGCCTGCCGATCGCCCAGGAAGAGATCTTCGGCCCGGTCCTGGTGCTGATGCCGTTCTCCGATGACGAGGAGGCCGTACGCGTCGCCAACAACAGCGCCTACGGTCTTGCGGGCGCGGTGCTCTCGGGGTCGCTGGAGCGGGGGATGGGTATCGCGCGGCGCATCCGGACCGGCGCGATCGGTGTCAACGGGGGCATGTTCTACGGCGCCGACGCCCCCTTCGGCGGCTACAAGAACAGCGGCGTCGGCCGCCAGTGCGGCCTGGAGGGTTTCCAGCAGTACCTGGAGACCAAGACCATCGGCAGTCGAATTCCGAGGCGGCACTGAACAATTCGCGACGCCGTGGCCACTGCGGCGCGCGGCCCACCACTGAAGACGGAAAGGGTGTAACCCGTGGGGAAATTGGACAACAAGGTCGCGGTGATATCGGGTGCCGCGCGCGGGCAGGGACGTTCGCACGCGGTCAATCTGGCCGCCGCGGGTGCGAGCATCATCGCGCTGGATATCTGTGCCGACCTCGAGGGGAATACCTACCCGCTGGCCCGTCCGGAGGATCTGGAGGAGACGGCCCGGCTGGTCGAAAAGGAAGGTGTCCGCGTCCATCCCGTGGTCGTGGACGTGCGAGAACGCAGCGCGGTCTGGAGTGCCGTCGCGGCGGGTGTCGAGGCGCTGGGTCGGCTCGACATCGTGGTGGCCAATGCGGGTATCTCCGCGATGGGCAAGGGCCAGACCATGCGGTCGTGGTCGGATACCGTCGATACCGATCTGGTGGGCGTGTTCAATGTAATCCAGGCCAGCATCCCGTACCTCGGTGCCGGAGCGTCCATCATTGCGACCGGATCGCTGGCGGCCCAACTGGGCAGCTCCACCAAGCAGGGGCCTGGCGGTTCGGCCTACAGCTTCGCGAAACAGGTTGTCGCACACTACGTCAACGATCTGTCGATCCAGTTGGCGAAGCAGTCGATCCGGGTAAACGCTGTTCACCCGACCAATGTGAATACCGATATGCTGCACAACGAGGGCATGTACAAGGTCTTCCGGCCCGATAAGGAGTCGCCGACTCGCGTGGACGCCGAGGCGGCATTCCCCGCGATGCAGGCGATGCCCATCCCTTATATCGAACCGCAGGACGTCTCCAATCTCGTTGTCTTCCTGGCCGGTGACGACGCGCGCTACATCACCGGCAGCCAATTGCGGGTGGATGCGGGCGGTTTCGTCAAAGCCGTACCATGGGGCAAGGGCCGATGAACGAGACGGCGACCACCTACCGGCTGTTCCGCTGCCTGATCTGCGGATTCGAATACGACGAGGAACTGGGCTGGCCCGATGACGGCATTGCGCCCGGCACGAGGTGGGACGAGATTCCGGACGACTGGACGTGTCCGGACTGCGGCGCCGAGAAATCCGACTTCGAAATGGTCGAGGTCGCGCGATGAGCGTCCCGCGTCGGGGGCGGGACGATCCCGTCCAGATAGCAGGTATACCAAGATGATTCGGTGTACCGCTGGTGGCCGTGCCGCGTGAGTAGTGACATGCCGGCTTGTACTGTATGGCTAACTGTAAGGTGTATAAAAGGAATTGAGAACGCCGCGCCCTCGGGTGCGGCTCGATAGCTCAGAGGTTGAGAGATATGGCCAAACCTGTCATCGTCAGCGCCGTCAGGACTGCGATCGGACGATCATTCAAAGGGGCGCTGGCGAATGTGCCCTCCGAAACCCTGGCGACCACGATCCTGCCCGAGGCGGTCCGGCGGGCCGGTATCGACCCGGCCGCCGTCGACGATGTCATACTCGCCGAATTGAATTATGGCGGTGGCGATCTGGCGCGCCATGCCGCCGTGGCCAGCGGCATGCTGACCGTGCCGGGCCAGGCGGTCAATCGGCACTGCACGGGCAGTCTCACCGCGATCGGGAACGGCGCCGCGCACATCGTCTCGGGAATGGAGCGGGTGATCGTCGCGGGCGGTGTGCAGTCGCTGTCGACCGCGCCGATAATGAAATGGCGGGTGCCGGGCCGAGTCGAGCTCGAGTTCATCGAACCGTGGATGCCGCCGTCGCATCCGGAGACGCCGGACGCGCCGACCCTCGACATGGCGATCACCGTCGGCTGGAATACGGCCAAGAAGGCAGGCATCAGCCGCGCGGAGATGGATGCATGGGCACTGCGGTCGCATCAGCGCGCGGTTGCCGCGATCGATGCCGGAAAGTTCGTCGACGAGATCGTGCCGATGAAGATCCAGCAGCTCGATGGCTCGGTGATCGACTTCGCGGTCGATGAATTCCCGCGCCGCGATACCACTTTGGAACGGCTGGCGGCCCTGCCGGTGCTGCATCCGGAGATCGAGGGCTTCTCGATCACGGCCGGTAACAGCAGCGGGATCAACGACGCCGCGGCGGCGGTGACGCTGGTCGGCGACGACTATGCCGCCGCCGAGGGGCTCGAGGTCCTCGGCACGGTGCGGGCCTGGGCCAATGCCGCCGTCACCCCGGCCGACAACGGGCTCGCC
The DNA here is from genome assembly GCF_050942345.1 of Nocardia pseudovaccinii. Taxonomy (NCBI): domain Bacteria; kingdom Bacillati; phylum Actinomycetota; class Actinomycetes; order Mycobacteriales; family Nocardiaceae; genus Nocardia; species Nocardia pseudovaccinii. Next base: position 5,162,811 of record NZ_CP192074.1, on the reverse strand, counting down.
GCGGGCAAGGTGATCGGCAAGATTCTGGACCGCGGGGGTCTGAAGCCCGCCGACGTGGCGCTGTGGGAGATCAACGAGGCCTTCGCGTCGGTGCCGATCGCCGCGGTGCGCGAGCACGGAATCGACGAAGAGTTGGTGAACTTCTCGGGCAGCGGATGCAGTCTGGGACATCCGATCTCGGCGTCCGGTGCACGCATGGTAGCCACTTTGCTCTACGAACTGCGCAGGCGCGGCGGCGGCATCGGCGTTGCGGCGATGTGCGCGGGTGGCGGCCAGGGCGGCGCGCTCATCGTGGAGGTCTGACCACCCTCGGCCGGGTTCCGGTTCGCTCGGTGCGGACCGGAGACCGGCCGCGGTGCTCATACTGAATGACTTATAGTAAGTATTTCTAAAGCTGTTGGAACGAGTGGAGGCTATCGGTGTCGGATGAGGTTCTGCGGGAACGCCGCGGGCGCACACTGGTGATCACGATCAACCGGCCGGATGCGCGCAATGCGATCAATACCGCGGTCAGTCAGGGGCTGGCCGACGCGGTCGACGAGCTCGACGAAAGCCCCGAACTATCGGTCGCTGTGGTGACCGGCGCCGGTGGGAATTTCTGTGCGGGAATGGATTTGAAGGCATTCTCGGCCGGTGAAATCGTGATCGTACCGGGGCGTGGCCTCGGCTTCACCGAAAAGCCGCCGGTCAAGCCGATCATCGCCGCGGTCGAGGGGTACGCGCTGGCGGGTGGCACGGAGGTGGTGCTGGCGACCGATCTGATCGTCGCGTCGAAAACCGCGAAATTCGGTGTGCCCGAGGTCAAGCGCGGCTTGGTCGCCGCGGGTGGTGCGCTGCTGCGGCTGCAACGCCGCATCCCTTATCAGAAGGCCGTCGAACTGGCGCTGACCGGTGACAATTTCACGGCCGAGGAGGCCGCGGCCTACGGCCTGGTGAACGTGCTCGCCGAGCCCGGTAAAGCGCTCGAGGAAGCACTGGCCCTGGCCGAGCGGATCACGGCGAACGGACCGCTTGCTGTCGCGAAAACCAAAGAGGTCCTGGTCAAATCCAGCGACTGGACCTCCGACGAGATGTGGCAGAAGCAGCTGGAACTGGTCATTCCGGTGTTCCAGTCGAAGGACGCGCAGGAGGGGGCGCTGGCCTTCGCGGAGAAGCGCGCCCCCAAATGGACCGGTGCGTAAGGGCTTTCGGCTCGCGCGCCGCATCACAATCGACCCATGAAGTAAGGAGACGCTGTGTCGTTCGAAGGTGAAGTTGTACTGGTGACCGGCGGTGCCGGTGGGTTGGGCGATGCCACGGTGCGCCGGTTGCACGGTGCGGGCGCCGCCGTCGTCATCGCCGACGTCAACGATGAGAAGGCGACGGCGCTGGCCGATGAACTCGGTAACAAGGTCGCCTATGTGCGCACTGACGTGCTCGATGACACAACCATCGAGGCCGCGCTCGCGAAGGCGGATGAGCTGGGTGTGCTGCGGTACGCGGTTATCGCCCACGGTGGTTTCGGTGTGCTGGAGCGCGTCATCAACCGGGACGGCAGCCCGGCGACGCTGAAGGGCTTCGCCGATACCATCGCGTTGTATCTCACCGGCACCTACAACGTGTTGCGCCTGGCCGCCGCCCGGATCGCGAAGCTGGACCCCAAGCCGAACGGCGAGCGCGGCGCGATCGTGATGACGAGCTCGATCGCCGGGTACGAGGGACAGATCGGTCAGTCCGCCTACTCGGCGGCCAAGGGCGGGGTGATCTCGCTGACCTTGTCGGGCGCACGGGATCTCAGTTCGGTGGGCATCCGGTTGAACAGCATCGCACCGGGCACCATCCATACGCCGCTGATGGACTTCCTCGGCGAGGAGCGGCTGGCGAAATTCGCCGCGTCGGTGCCCTTCCCGAAGCGGCTCGGCGCGCCGGACGAGTACGCCTCGCTCGCTCAGCACCTGCTGGAAAACCCGTACATCAACGGCGAGGTCGTGCGGATCGATGGTGCGCAACGATTCCAGCCGAGGTGAGTTGGGTCTGATGGGTGGGGGAGCGGGGGAGCCCGGCCCGGTGCACCGCGCAGCTCGGAGGCGCGGCTGCGTAGGTGGCACCTCGATCCCTCGCCGCAGGTGAACGGACGTTCGCGTGACGCTGTCGACGAGCCGATCACCAGCACGGTTCGCGAGGTTCTGAACACATCGCGGTCGCCGTTCCGAATTATGGGACGGCGATCGTTGTATTTCGGCCTCAGCGTACGGCTTTGTCGCGCCGTTTGGGTGGCCGCGCCACCAGCGTGGTGTCGGTGGATTCGGAACTATTCGACTGCGCTTCGGCTCGGACGCCCGCGAGCAGCCAGCGAATCGACATCGCGAAGTTCTTCTCGGTTTTATCCACCCGCGCCGCGGATTCCTCGGAAAGCTTCGGTTCACGCAGGCCGCGAACCTCCACGATGGTGTGATTGATCGTGAGATTGGCCAGCGCGCGACAGCACTCGACCGCAAGGCGAAATGGAAAGCCTTCGCGCCGAGTGGCATCCACCAAATCGTGGACATAGTCCATAACCGCATTGCGATCGTCGATCGTCATCAATTCGGTGAGGTACGGGTGTGCCCGCAATGCGTCATGCAGGGACAGGCACCACTGCAGTGCCGTCGACTCCCAATCCTCGTATTCGTGAAAGTCCAGTCGCAACAGCGAGAAATGCCGGGCCACCAGGGCGCGGATGAGTTGTTCCCGATTGCCGACCTGCTGATACAGCGTGCGCGTCGAGATCCGGAGTTCGGTGGCCAGCCGCCGCGTGCTCAGCGCAGCGGTACCCTCGGCATCCAGCAATGCCAGCGCATGATCGTAGATCGACTCGACGGGTATGAGCGGCTTGGCCATCGTTGCATTCTACGTGCGCTCGCCTGTCACGCTATTTCCCGCGATGGACCGCAGGGCTTCGACCAGATCGGCGATATCGGCGCTGTCGGGCGCATAGCCCGGAAAATAGCAGCAGACATCGGATGCGTACTCGCCGTAGCGCTCTCGAACCTGGTCCGCGCATTCCTCCGGAGTGCCGACGATCCCGTAGGCACGCACCATCGGCTCGGTGATCAAGGCCCGCATCTCGGCGTACTTGCCCTGTTTCGACAGCTCGTTGAGTTCGGGCTGCAATTGCTCCCACCCGTGCACTTCCAGAACCGCACGGTAGGGCGGGGTCGATCCATAGAAGGCGATGAGCGAGGCCACCCGATCGACGGCCGTCGCGAGTTTAGCCTCGGTGCGCCCGACCGCAACCATCGCCTGGGCGATGACCTGGAACTGGTCCAGCCCCCGCCGCGACTTCCGTAATCCCGCGGTAATGGCGGGCACGGTGCGCTCGGCGAAATGCCGGGTGCTGTTGAACGGCATGACCAGCAGGCCGTCGGCCACTTCGGCGGCCCTGCGGGTCATCACCGGCCCCAAGGCGCCCATGAGTACCGGCGGTGGTCCGAACGGGTTGGGACCAGGATCGAAGTTGGGCGGCATCAGCGTGTGGGTGAAGTACTCGCCGCGAAAGTCCAACGGCGCCTTGCGCTCCCATGCGGCGAAGATCGCCTTGACCGCGGCGACCGATTCCGCCATCCGATTCGCCGGTTTTCCCCATTGGCTGCCGTAACGCTTTTCGATGTGCACGCGGACCTGTGACCCCAGGCCGAGCCGAAATCGCCCGCCGCTGTATACCTGCAGGTCGTATGCGGCGTGTGCCAGATGCAGCGGACTGCGTGGCCCGGCTATCGCCACATTGGTCATCAGTTCCAGATCGGTTTCGCCCGCCGCCAGCACCAGCGGGAAGAAGACGTCGTGCTGTCCCTCGAAGGAAAAGATTCCATCGGCGCCCAGTGCGGCGATCGCACGGGCGCTGTCGCGGACTTCGGTCGGTGATCCGTCCACCTGCAAATGCACTTTCACCGGAATTGTTCCTCTCGATCATTTCGACCACGGCCGGGCAGGTCGAGCCCTTGTGGCCAGCCCGTGAAGTCTGATAAGAAATCACTGTAGTTTTATCCTGTGCAGCGTCTTCCGGCAACCGTCGACAAATGTGATGAGACGAGAGCGTGAGCGAATATCTTCATTCCCGGCAGCGGGGCGCGGTACGCGTTCTGACCATCGATCGGCCCGATTCGAAAAATGCACTGCACGGTCCCTTACGAAATGCCCTGTGCGAGACCATAGCCGACGCCGCCCGCGACGACACCGTGCGCGCCGCGGTGCTGACCGCGGTCGATCCGGTATTCAGTGCCGGGGTCGATTACAAACAACTCGCCGCGGTGGCCAGCTCGCCCGAGATCAATCCGGCCGCCGCCGCACGCGCGGCGCGTAAGCCGGTGATCTGTGCGGTGAACGGGGCATGCGTCTCCGGTGCGCTGGAGATCGCGCTCAGCTGCTCGTTCATCATCGCCTCGGAACGTGCTCGCTTCGCCGACACACACGCCTTGCTCGGCGTGGTGCCGACCTGGGGACTCAGCGCACTGCTGCCGCGCGCGGTCGGCATCCGGGCGGCCCGGCAGATGTCGATCACCGGTGCCTTCGTCGACGCCGACACCGCACTTCGGTTCGGCCTGGTGAATCATGTTGTGCCGCATAAGGATTTATTGCCGTTCACCCCCCGACTGGGGTCTGACGGTGCGCAATCTCGACGGTCTGGCGCGGGTCTGACAGCAGTCCGACCGGCACTGCGCTTGCGGTGCCGGTCGGTGCGGTGCCTATAGGCGGTAGTCGCGCAGTACGCCCTTGCTGATAATCCGTTTCTGGATCTCACTCGTACCTTCGCCGATCAGCATGAACGGCGCCTCGCGCATCAGCCGCTCGATTTCGTACTCGGTGGAATAGCCGTAGCCGCCATGGATGCGGAAACTGGCCTGGGTGACTTCGTTGCAGAATTCACTGGCCAGGTATTTGGCCATGCCCGCGGCCACATCGTTGCGTTCACCCGAGTCCTTGAGCCGGGCGGCATTGACCATCATCAGATGTGCCGCTTCGACTTTGGTCGCCATCTCCGCCAGGCTGAAACCGATGGCCTGGTGCTCGACGATGGGTTTGCCGAAGGTCGAGCGTTGCTGGGCGTAGCGGGCGCCGAGTTCGAATGCGCGGATGGCTATGCCACAGGCGCGCGCGGCGACATTGACACGGCCGACTTCGATGCCGTCCATCATCTGCTTGAAGCCCTCGCCCGGAATGCCGCCGAGCACCGTGGCCGCGGCCGCGACGTAGTTGTCGAACAGCAGCTCGGTGGTGTCGATGCCCTTGTAGCCCATTTTGTGGATCTTGCCGGGAATGGTCAAACCGGTTGCCACGGTGCCGTATCCGGCGGGCTTTTCGATCAGGAAGGCGGTGAGGTTGTCGTGCGGACGTTCGCGCCCTTCGTCGGTGCGGACCAGAACCGCGACCACGGTCGCCGTCGAGCCGTTGGTCAACCACATCTTCCGGCCGTCGATGACGTAATCGCCCGCCTCGTCGCGGACCGCTTTCGTGCGAATGGCGGCCACGTCCGAGCCGAGTTCGGGCTCCGACATCGAGAACGCACCCCGAATCTCGCCCGTGGCCATCCGGGGCAGAAAGTGCCGCTTCTGCTCGGGGGTGCCGTGGTGCTGAAGCAGATACGCCACGATGAAGTGGGTGTTGATCACCCCGGAAATGCTCATCCAGCCCCGGGCGAGTTCTTCGACGCAGAGTGCGTAGGTGAGCAGCGATTCGCCGAGTCCTCCGTATTCCTCGGGGATCATGAGGCCGAACAGCCCCATCTCCGCCATGCGGTCGACGATGGCCTGGGGGTAGGTGTCGGCGTGTTCGAGTTCCTGAGCGCTGGGAATGATCTCCTTGTCCACGAATGCGCGGACGGTATTCAGGATTTCGGTCTGGATCTCGGAAAGACCGTGCGTTCGTGCGAGTTTCACAGCACCACCACCGTTACCGTTTCCGCGACGCATGCGGGTTTGGACTGTCCTTCGTTCTCGATGGTCCAGCGGACGGTCAGCTGTGCCCGTGACTGCTCGACGCGCAGGTCCGCGATGGTCGCGCTGGCACGGATTCGGGTGCCCGAGCGGACCGCCGACGGGAAGCGAACGGTGTTGCTGCCGTAGTTGATTCGGGCCGTGCCGAAGTCGAGGCCGTAGATGTCGCGGCCCAGCAGCGGGATCAGTGAGAGCGTCAGGTAGCCGTGGGCGGTGGTCGCACCGTATGGTCCGCCCGCGGCGCGCCGGGGGTCGACGTGGATCCACTGGTCGTCGCCGGTGGCTTCGGCGAAGGCATCGATGCGCGCCTGGTCGACAGTCAGCCACGGGCCCGGTCCGATGGATTCGCCGACCGCGTTTCGCAGCTGGTCCAACGAGGTGAATACGCGCTTGGTCATGCCACCCTCTCGAAGACGGCGGCAAGGCCCTGTCCGCCACCGATACACATGGTTTCCAGCCCGTAACGCAGTTCGCGCCGGTGTATTTCGCGCGCGAGCGTCGCGAGCATTCGTCCGCCGGTGGCCCCCACCGGGTGGCCGAGCGAGATGCCGGAGCCGTGCACATTCGTGCGTTCGAGATCCTGCTCGCCGAACTTCCATTCGCGCAGTACGGCGAGGGCCTGGGCGGCGAAGGCCTCGTTGAGTTCGATCAAGTCGATATCGGCCAGGGTGAGCCCGGCCCGGCTCAGCGCCGCCTCGGTCGCGGGCACCGGGCCGATGCCCATGATGGCGGGTCGCACTCCCGCCACCGCCCACGATTTGAGGGTGACCAGTGGGGTGAGCCCGAGTTGTTCGGCTTTCTCACGCGTGGTGACCAGGCACATGGCAGCGGCGTCGTTCTGGCCGCTGGAGTTGCCCGCCGTCACCGTGGCATCCGAATCCCGCTGTGCGCGAATGGGTTTCAACTTGGCGAGTGCCTCGACGGTGGTATCGGCGCGCGGGTGTTCATCTATCTCGATCCGGCTTTCCGCACCCCGCGCGGATACGGTGACCGGGATGATCTGCTCGGCGCTCGCGCCGCTCTGCTGGGCCGCGACCGCACGCTGATGCGACAGCACGGCGAGTCGATCCTGCTCCACACGGCTGATCTCGTAGGTCTTGCGCAGGTTCTCCGCGGTCTCCAACATGCCGCCGGGGACCGGATGATGTTGTCCCCCCGCCGTTTCGCGGCCGCGCGCGAGACCGTCGTGCACCTGGACACCCCCGCGTGCCCCGCCCCACCGCATATCGAGCGAATAGAACGCGACATTGCTCATACTCTCGGCGCCACCCGCGACGACCACCTCGTTGGCGCCGCTCTGCACCTGCAGCACGGCCTGGATGACGGCTTGCAGACCCGAACCGCACCGCCGGTCGACCTGCATCCCGCCGACCGTGACCGGCAACCCGGCATCGAGTGCGACCACCCGGCCGATGGCGGGGGCCTCGCTGTTCGGATAGCAGTGGCCGAGCACAACGTCCTCGACCAGTTCGGGATCGATTCCGGTGCGCCGCAACAGACCTTGTAATGCGACGACGCCGAGGTCGGCCGCGGACAGCGACCGCAACGATCCACCGTAGCGTCCGATGGGGGTGCGGACGGGTTCGCAGATCACAACTTCACGCATGGAATTCGTCTCCAGGAGCAGGGAAATCGACGCCTCGGATCGCCCCGCGGCGGCTACATGAACCGCCCACCGGTCACCTCCAAGGTGGTGCCCGTCATATAGGAGGACAGGTCCGAGGCCAGGAACAGCGCGACATTCGCGACCTCGATCGGCTCACCGGCGCGTGACATCGGAATCTCGGACATCTTCTGCGCCCAAACATGTTCGGGCATCGCCAAGGTCATCGCCGAACGAATCAACCCGGGCTGGATGGCATTGACCCGTACCCCGTGTCCGGCCGTTTCCTTGGCCGCGGCCTTGGTCAATCCGATGATGCCCGCCTTCGCGGCGGAGTAGTTGGTCTGACCGGCCATCCCGACCTTGCCCGAGAGCGAGGATATGTTCACGATGCTGCCGCGCCGGGCTTCCCGCATGATCGCCGCGGCCAGCCTGGTGCCGTGCCAGGTGCCTTTGAGATGTACCGCGATCACCTCGTCGAAGTCCTCTTCGGACATCTTGCGCATGGAAGCGTCGCGGGTGATGCCCGCGTTGTTCACCATGATGTCGAGCGCGCCGAATTCGGTGAGCGCCGTATCGAGCAGGGCTGCGATATCGGTTGCCCGGGTGACGTCGCAGCGCACCGCACGCGCGACATCGGCGCCCAGAATTTGTTGTGTGTCACGGGGATTCAGATCACCCACCACCACACGTGCCCCGTGCTGCACGAATGTTTCGGCGATGGCGAGTCCGATGCCCTGGGCGCCGCCGGTGACAACGGCGACGCGGCCTTCGAGTAGCGACATGGATATGTCCTTAGTACTGAGCTCAGTATTGAGTGGAACCTAGGTCGACCGATATCTGGGCTGCGGTGATGAAGCGCGCTTCGTCGCTGGCCAGCCAGCACACGGCATTGGATACGTCCTCCGGCTCGGCGACCCACGCCGGGAGGAACGGCGTGGTCATATGTGCCAGTTGCGGATTCGATTCGAACGCCCGGCCCAGCGCGTTGACCATGTCACCGCTGCCCATGGGCGTATTGACCGCGCCTGGGTGCACGCTGTTCACGCGGATGTCGTGTTTGCCGAGTTCGGCCGCCAGTGATCGGGCCATTCCGGTGATGGCGTGCTTGCTGGCCGTGTAGTGCACCATGAAAGGCTGCCTCTTCACGCCCGCGGCGGAGCTGATCAGAATGATGGACCCGCCGCGGCCGCCATCGATAATGTGCTGGGCGCCTGCGACGACGGTATTCCAGGTTCCGATGACATTGACGTCGATGACATCCCGGAATGATTCGGGGGTGATCGCGTCCCAGGTTTCCGGGATGCAGATTCCGGCGTTGGCGACGATGGTGTCGAGGCGACCGAGGGTGTCGATACCCTCGTTCACGGCCTTGCTCAATCCGTCCAGGTCCCGGATGTCGACGGTGGAGGCAAGTATGCGGCGGCCGGTCGCTTCGACCAGGCGAACCGTCTCGGCGAGATCGTCGGGCGTCGCTGAATCATAGGGAACCGCTGGTGGGAGTGGGCCCGCCAGGTCGACGGCGATGATGTCAGCGCCTTCGGTCGCCATGCGCACCGCGTGCGCGCGGCCCTGACCTCGCGCTGCTCCGGTTATGAACGCCACCTTATCCGTGAGTCGGCTGGTCACTTGCTCTCCTTTGCCTGCGGCGTCGTATGCGGATGGATCATATCCGCGAGCGGAGAACCGGCCTCTCGTTACCGTATCGCCGATCGCCGAAATGTATATCGTATTGTCTATCGTAAGTGCAACGGTAGCCACTGTGGAGGTTGCCGCCTGGATCGAGTGAGGAGTGCGCGGATGTCGCGAGTCATCGGTTTTGTCGGTGCGGGACAGATGGGCGAACCGATGGTGGTTCGGCTGGTGCGTGCGGGCTATCGGGTGGTGGTCTACGCGCGCCGTGAACCGGTGCGGAAACGTTTGCGGGAATGCGGTGCGGAGGTGGTGGATTCGGTTGCTGTGGCGGCCGCGGCCGATATCGTGATCGTCTGTGTGTTCTCCGACGCGCAATTGGTCGAGGTCGTGGGCGGTCCCGACGGAGTGTTGGCGGCGGCGGGCCCGGATACGGTCGTGGTGTCGCATACGACGGGCGCGGTGTCGACGGTAAAGCAGTTGGCCGCAACGCATCCGGACGGACCGGTGCTGTTGGACGGGCCGGTGAGCGGTTCGGCCGAAGATATCGCGGCAGGGAAGTTGACGGTGCTGCTGGGCGGTCCGGCGTTGGCGGTGGAGGCGGCGCGCCCGGTGCTCGAGGCCTATGCCCGAACAATTGTCGCCACGGGTGGGCTCGGCAGCGCATTGGGTGTGAAACTGGTGAACAACGCGCTGTTCGCCGCGAATGCGCAACTAGTGGCACTCGGGGCGGAGGTCGGCAGGCGATTGGGCATCGAGGACAACGATTTGCTGGATGCGCTGGCGGCGTGCAGCGGTAACAGCTTCGCGGCCAGCTCTATTCGGCGCACCGGAGGATTCCCGAAATTCGAACAGTTGGCGGCGCCTTTCCTGCGCAAGGATGTTGCGGCCTGTGTCGCCGCGACAGCCGATCTCGGCGTCGATCTCGGCCTGCTCGGCACCGTCATCGCCGACGGGCCGTTCGAGCTCGGGTGATCACCGGTCCGAACAAGCCGGTACCGAGACGTCGTCGGTAGGCATCGCGACGTCCGATTGCCTCACGCGAGGCCGTCGACAACCGGCCGAGCACGTCGTCCCGTAACCCCATGTCCCACAACCGATCGCAGCGGATTCGTCGCTGGCGGGCAACAAGCCTGGGGATTTCCCGCGCAACGGGCAGCCCGCCGTGTTCGAGTGACCTTACCCACAGATACTGTCCGATCGGACAGTATCTGTCCGATCGGACAGTATCGTCGGTGTTATGGCAGGTCATCGAATCACTCTGCGCGACCAGCTCTTGGACGCGGCGTTGCGACTGTTCACCGTGCACGGCTTCGGCGGAACGTCGCTGCAGGACATCGCTACGGAGGTGGGATGTTCGAAGGCGTCGCTGATCTATCACTTCGCCAGCAAGGAAGCGATCGCCACCGAGTTACTGGCACCGACCTGGGACGCGGTCGAAGAACTACTCACAAGGCTTGATTCGCTGCCCGACGACCAAGTAGCCGCAGCGGCGGTCACGGGCTTCGTGGACCTGGCGATCCGCTATCGCCGCCATATGGCGCTACGGATGCTGCGAACAGCCGAGTTCGACGCCAATCCCGCACTGCGCAGCCGCACCGATCAGAACGTGCGCCTCCACGGGGCCATCGCGGGCCGGTCCCGGACGCCGGTACACCAGCTGCGCGCACGGATGGCGCTCGGCGCAGTCGTGGTGGCCATCACGACGGGACCGGATCCCTTCCCTGAGCACCTGCAGCACGAAGTGCTGCAGGGTGCGCTGCGACTACTCGAAACCAGTTCCGCCACAGCGGAACTGGACCACTGAGCGAGAAGGAGATACCGAATGGATTTCCCACGCAGGCGACTGCTGGGCACGACCATCCCGGCACTGTTGGTCGTCGGCGGGCTGATCGCGGCGACGACGGCATGTTCCGATGGCGATAGCGGCTCTCCCGGTCGGGCTTCGGGCGCGGCAGGTCCGGGAATGTCGTTGCTGACCCCGCAGCAACACCAGGTCGACGAGATCGCGTTGAAGCTGCTCGAAGATCCCGCCGTCAAGGCCGCGCGGGACGACGGCAAGAAGATCCTGGCCGCGCTGCCACAGGCGCAGCTGGAAGCAGGCAAGGCCACCCTCGACGGGGCCGTCGACGAGGCGGAATACCTCGCGGTGCGTTCGGTGGCTGCCCGCGTCCCCTCGACACCGACAATCATCTGGACCTCGGGTCCGGGATACTCCTGGGGCAACCAGCAGGTGCCGGGCAGTCGCTGGGCCGGTGACGGCCCCGACCGGATCTACCGATCGTTCGCCGCCGCACCGCAGGGGAGCTATGTCATCCACGGGCGCCGGGCCGCGAACCCGTCCAACGACGACTTCAGCTTCGAAGCCCGCTCCACCGCCACCATCGGGCCGAACCCGTCGGCCACACTGACCGGCCACGACATCGACATCGCATCCGATGGAACCTTCACAGTCACCGTCGATGCCCAGCCCACCGCACCAGGGCAGCGCAATCACCTCACGCTGGCTGCGGGTTCGCAGACCGTCGTGATGCGCGACACCCTTACCGACTGGTCGACCCAAACTCCCAACCAGCTGACCGTTACCCGCACCGACTCCAACCCGACAACCACCACACCACCCCCGGCCGATCTGGCGAACCAGGCCGCCGCGGAAGTGGTCCGGATCATCGAGCAGGATGCCGGATTCATCGCCGCCGCTAACGCGCAGCCGGTGAACTCGGCGCGCACCAACATCCGCCAGGCTCGAGACGGCGTGCCGGGCACCGCCGGATCGTGGGCGCCGTTCCACCTCGGACCCGATCAGGCGCTCGTGTTCACCATTCACCCGCACACCGCGTCCTATGTCAGCATCCAACTGACCGACCCGTGGTTCCGGTCCATCCCCTACTGGAACCACACCAGCAGCCTGACCAACCAGCAGATCAAACCCAACTCGGACGGCTCGGTCACGTACGTCGTGTCGCTCGAAGACCCCGGCTACTACAACTGGCTGGATCCCGACGGGCTCACCGACGGCATCTACCTGCTGCGCGTCGAAGATTTCGCCACTCCGCCCGCCGACCCCGGCGCTATCGTCGACGCCCCCGAGCTGATCGACCGCGCCGCGCTGCCCAGCGTGCTGGACCCCGGTATGCCGCGCGTCGACGCAGCCGGACGAGCAGAGCAACTCGACCAACGGGCCGTCGGCTATCAACGCCGACTCGCGCAATAACGGTCGCGCATCCAGATCCTCCGGCACTCACGAGGACACGTCCATGGCCCATCGCAATGCTCCGCTATTCGTCGAGAGCCGTCGCCGCCCAGTGCGTCGCTGCCAGACCCGGCCGATCGCGCACGTGGCCGCAGAGGTGGGCATCTCGCGTCAGTGTGCCTCGAAGTGGGGCAACCGACACCAGTTCGGTGACCTCGGTCTCGAAGACCGGTCGAGCGTGCCACATCGCCAGCCCACCGGGACCGACGCCGAAACAATCACCGCGATCGAGGCGATGCGTCGCGCGAACAAGTGTCCGCGCGTTGCATCGCGTTCGAACTCGGTGACCAGGGCCGGGCAATTGCGGTGCGCACCAGATCCCGGCACCTGGCCCGGCTTGGCGTCAACCGGCGGCGCTTCATCGACCCGACTGGCGAAATCGACCGCACCCCAGCCAAGATCACCGGACGATGGTCGGGCCACATGGTGCACATGGACGTCAAGAAGGACGGGCACATCCCCGACAGCGGCGGATGGCGAGTGCACGGCAAGAACTCCGAGCAGGCTGTGCGGTCGAGCGCGCCAAGAAGGCCGGAACCAAAGCGGGATATGTCTACCTGCGCTCGGCAGTCGACGGCTTCTCCCGCTTCGCCTACACCGAGGCGTTGGCCGATGAGAAAGGAGCCACCGCAATCGGATTCATGCACCGAGCGCGCGCCTTCTTCGCCGAACACGGCATCATCCACGTTCACCGCATCGTCATCGACGACGGAAGCTGCTACCGCGCACATAATTTCGCGCGAGCGCTACTGGGAGCCCACATCAGACCCCAAACCTACACTCCCCGCCGCAACGAGAAAGTAGAACGCTACCAAAGGATTCTGTCCGAAGAACTGCTCCTTGCCCGCGAATGGACCTCAGAACACCAACGCCGTGCCGCAATCGCCGTATGGAGTGTTCGCTCCAACTACCATCGACCCCACTGCGCCATCGAAAACCAACCTCCCGCCTCCACACACGCGTCACCAACCTCACGCCCTCATACGGCTAGCGCGAAAACATTAACGGCCCCAGCCCATTACGTGTTGGGCTGAGGCCGTTGCCTACGATCAGGTCTGGTTTACGCCGTGGGGCGGGTGAACTCACCGTCTTGCACGCCCGCGGTGAAGGCGTCCCACTCGCCTGGGGTGAATACCAGTGCCGGGCCGGTCGGATTCTTGCTGTCACGAACCCCTACGCCACCACCGTCCAGGAATGCCACCTGCACACATTCGTGGTTTCCGGAGCTGCGGGTGCTCTTGAACCATTTCGCACCCGCTAGGCGGTCATCGCTCACTGTCTCGAGTCCTTCCGTGCTACCTGCCGCAGCAGTGCCCTGCTGGCCACCGCATCCAGCGCTGTGTGCTGGATCGTCGCAGACGCCCGCCGGTGCAGCTCGACGTCCGTCTCTTCCTCAAGGTACATGTCGCCGGAGTAGTTCTCGACGTAGACGACGGTCGGTTCGGCTACACCGTTCGGTTTGGGTTCGAAGTCGAGGATTACGAACGGTCCGACTGGTGTGCCAAGTGGAAAGCCTGCCTTGAATGGCAGGATGCGGATCGAGATGTTCGGGTTGGTGCTCATATCCGCAAGATGTCGGCATTGAGCCGCTGTGATCGCCTCGCTTCCGACGATCGTGTGCAGAACACATTCGTGCAGGACGAGATCGACGGTGACCGGTGACTTCTTGCGGGTGAGGATTTTCTGGCGCTGCATCTTCAACTCGATCCGGCGATCGTGCTCCTCCTCGGATTCCTTCGGGAAGTGGATCCGATTCAATGCGCCAGCGTAATCGGCCGTTTGGAGCAGTCCGGGCACCAGATCAGGTCGCCAGATTTCCATCAACCGCGCGTCGGTCTCCAAGCGCATGTAGACGTCGAGGTTGGCTCGAATGAGATCGTTGTACGGGTTGTACCAAGTCTTTTCGGCCACCTGCCGCGCCAGCTCGATCATGGCCGCGACTTCATGGTCCGGGATTTCGAGGATCTTGCCGAGCTCGACGAGATCCCGGTCCAGCACCTTGCCGGGTTCTCCTCGTTCGAAACGCGCGTACCTACTGTGGCTCCACTGCATCGCTTTCGCGACCGCCTCCTGGGTGAAGGACGTGTTCGCCTCGCGCTGTCGGCGGACGAACTGCCCCAGCTGGCGTCGTGGCAGTGAAGTGTGTCCCGCAAAGACCATCGCAGCTCCTTGGCACTATCAGAAATGACAGGGGTCGAATGCCATAGTGGCAGGCGCCCTGCGGTTTTGAATCACTTTCGGAGAGTTGCTGATTCGGCAGTGTCGATTTGGCGGTCGAGTGATCTGATGTGGAGGCGCCTGGGCGGAAGGCTTTGATGCGAGACCCCGCCCGCTGGCTCGACGGTTCCATCCCATTCGAGGCCGGGTGCCCAAAGACTCGGTACGACCGGAGGTTCGCAATGATAACGAATAAGGAAGTGGCAGAACTGGATACACGCCGAAGTGCCCGGCCGAAAGCTGTCGGATTCGTGCGCGGTGACGTGTCCGGACTCGCAGCACCCCAGCACGCGAGCGTTGTGACACGGCATGCCGAGTCGTTGGGCTATCAGTACGTTTACACGATACGGCCGCCACAGGACACGCCCGATCCGATCGGATATGCCATCGGTATCGCGGCCGGGCTCGATGTGGCCGCGCTCGTTGTCTACGACCTGGCTCACGTCGACGATCAACCGGCGCGGGTATGCGAGGGCTTCGATCTCGAAACCGTCTGTCCCGCAACAACTTGGGCACGGGCAGCGGGCCCTGGGCCTTGTGCGGTGGGTGCGGCGTGATGAGCCAGGAATTGACCTTCGCCCTGCCGGAGATCTGCGAGTGCGCGGACATCGAACTGGCGCACGAACTGATGCGCAGGCACCGTACCTGCCGGATTCATCGGTGCGCGTGGAAGGCGGCGGCGTATTACACGCTGGTCGATGCCGGACGGCTCGTCCCGCAATCGGTGACCCCGCGCGAGCGGACCGCCGCCCGGGGGATCGCGTTCCCTCCGTCGGACAGCGAGCCGCGCGCCCGCCATGGGCTGCCCTTGCGCACATTGCACGAGGTGCTGGACAAGCTCAACGAGCTGGCATCGCCGATCTCCGGCGCATTCGCGAACGATCACGGCAACGACTGACTTCGAACGGGGGCCGGAATGAGCGAGCGTCGCAGCGAGATCGACGGCTGGCGGGCCGACTGGCGGATCGACCGGCACCGCATCCGAATAATGCTGGTCCGCAACCTATCCGAAGCGCAACCGCTACTGTCCGCCGCGACCCCTGCCGCCGCACCGGATCTGGCCGACCTGCGCGAGCGATTCCCGGAACTCTCTCGATTGTGGGATGCGATCCGGCATGAATATTGGCTCGAATTCTTTGTCCCCCAAGAATATTCACAGGGAACCATCTAGTGAAAGGTGTATCCGGTGACTTCCGATCCGGAATCGGTCCGAGAGCAGCAGCTCGCCAGTCGCGCCGAACGAGCGGGTTACCTGCTGGTGCGCGATCAGCGCTGGACACTGCTCGAAGCGGAAGACGGCGAAGCGCTGTATTCGACAGCGTCACTGGACCTCATCGAGCAATGGCTGTCCCAATGACACATCCGGCGGATACCCACCGCACCCCCGCAACTCGGTTCGCTGATAATTGTCCAGCAATTCGAGTCATTACGGGCGGTCCGGGACGAGCAGCTCGGCGCGTGAATCGTCCTGGCGTGCAACGTCGCTCGCCCGGCTACCGTGTCGGTGGGCGGTAGTACGGTGCGCCACATGGCCGCGAACCCGTCGAACCCGCACGACGCCTACTTCCGCAACGTGCTGGGCCGACCCGCCGAGGCGGCCTCGGAACTACGGCTGGTATTGCCGAAGGAGATTGTGGCGCGCCTGGATTGGTCCACGCTCGAGGTGCAGTCGGGCACCTTCGTCTCCGATGAGTTGCGGTCCCGCCAGAGTGACCTACTGTTCCGCACTCGCCTCGACGGCCGCGACGCGTTCGTCTATATCTTGCTGGAACATCAGAGCCGCAGTGACAATCTGATGCCGTTCCGGATGCTCGAATACGTCGTCAACATCTGGAACCATTACCTACGCTCCCAGCCCGATGCGCGACTGCTGCCGCCGATCATCCCGGTTGTCGTGCACGTCGGCCCGAACGGATACCGATGGACGGCCCCCATGGACGTGGTGGACCTGATCGACGCTGACGCCGACGTCCGAGCGGCGCTCGGAGAGTACCTGCCACGGTTGCGCTACGTACTCGACGACGTCAATGCCGTCGATCTGCCCGCACTGCTGCGACGGCCGCTGACACCCGCGGCCAAGGTGATGCTCTGCCTGCAGAAGATTGTGTCGGGCAACCCCGACCTGGTGACGCAGCTGCTGCTTCTGCGCCCCGAACTGCGGGCCATTATCGCAGGTCCAGGCGGGAAACAGGCCTTCAGAGCCATCGTGAAGTACATTTTGTTCGTCGGCGATATAGACGCCGACGACCTCGATCCCCTCACCGATCAACTCGGGACCGAAGCCAAGGAGGTCATCGTGACTACTGCCGACAAATTGCGTGCAGAGGGCGAAGCGCGTGGGGAGGCCCGTGGTGAAGCCCGTGGTGAAGCCCGTGGTGAAGCCCGTGGTCGGGCGGCGGCGTTGATTGAGCTGTTGACGTTGAAGTTCGGTCGGTTGCCCGCGTCGGTGGAGCAGGTGATCCGTGATGGTGGGTTGGAGCAGCTGAAGGTATGGACCGCGCGGGTGCTCACGGCGAGCAGTCTTGATGATGTCCTGGCCTGAGCGAGCGCGGATCGATCGACTCGGCCCGAAGCCGAGGAGGTCATTTTGACTGCCGCTGACAGGTTGCGCGCAGAAGGTCGTGAAGAAGGTCGCGCAGAAGGTGAAGCGCGGGGTGAGGCGCGGGGGCGCGCGACGGCGTTGATCGAGCAGTTGACGTTGAAGTTCGGTCGGCTGCCCGATTCGGTTGAGCAGGCTATTCGTGATGGTGGGTTGGAGCAGTTGAAGGTGTGGGCAGCGCGGGTGCTCACGGCGAGCAGTCTTGATGACGTGCTGGCTCGAGAGGGCGCGGCTCGAGGACGCGAGCGCCGACCGATCAACTCGGGACCGAAGCCAAGGAGGTCATCGTGACTACTGCCGACAAATTGCGTGCAGAGGGCGAAGCGCGTGGGGAGGCCCGTGGTGAAGTGCGCGGGCGGGCGGCGATGTTGATTGAGCTGTTGGCGTTGAAGTTTGGCCGGCTGCCCGATTCGGCGGAGGGGGCTATTCGTGGGGCCGGGTTGGAGCAGCTGAAGGTGTGGGCAGCGCGGGTGCTCACGGCGAGCAGCCTAGATGATGTGCTGGCATGATCGCCGTTTCAAGCCTTCGTGCTGTCGATACGGGTCTATTGCTGACGGCGTTGGGCGTTCTTGACGAGTCTGCCGCCGATGATCAGGCGCTGGATCTCGCTGGTGCCCTCGTAGAGTCGCAGCAGCCGGACATCGCGGTAGATGCGTTCGACGGCCACATCACGCATGTAGCCGGTGCCGCCGTGTACCTGTACCGCCAAATCGGCTACCTTGCCTGCCATTTCGGTGCAGTACAGTTTTGCGACCGATGGCGCGATGCGCCGGTCCTCACCCGCGACCCAACTGTGCGCCGCATCGCGGACCAGCGCCCGGCCCGCCATGACCCCGGTCTGCATGTCAGCGATCATGGCCTGCACTAACTGGAACTGACCGATCGCAGTGCCACCCTGAGTGGCGGTCGCGGCGTAGGCCACCGACTCGTCGAGGGCGCGTTGTGCGGCGCCGACCGCGAGTGCGGCGATATGGATCCGGCCGCGGGCCAGTGAGGTCATCGCCGCGCGGTAGCCGATATCCTCGCTGCCGCCGACCAGCGCCTCGGGGCCGACGCGCACATCTCGGAATCGCACCTCCGCCGTCCACGCGCCCTCCTGACCCATCTTGCGGTCCTTGGGTCCGACCTCGACGCCGGGGGAGTCCGCAGGCACGAGGAATACCGCGATGCCTGCGCCGTTTTCGTCGGCCGGACGGGTGCGTACGAAGGCGACGAACAGATCCGCCACGGGAGCATTGGTGATGAATCGCTTCTCGCCGTTGATGATCCAATCCGCACCGGAACTGACCGCCGTACTTCGCAACGATGCCGGATTGGAACCTGCCCCGGATTCGGTGAGTGCGAACGAGGCCACCACCTCACCGGAGGCGATGCGCTCGAGCCACCGAGACTTCTGTTCCTCGGTGCCGAATCCGACCAGTACCTGGCCCGCGATCCCGTTATTGGTGCCGAACATCGATCGCAGGGCGAGCGTGGTGTAGCCGAATTCCATTGCCAATTCGACGTCCTGTGCGAGATCGAGGCCGAGCCCGCCCCATTCCTGGGGGATCGCGTAGCCGAACAGCCCCATGGCCTTGGCCTGTTCGACGATATCGTCGGGCATCCGGTTCTCTTCGGCGATCTCGCGCTCCCGCTCGACGACGACGGTTCGGACGAACTTCCTGGTGTGAGCCAGGATTTCGCGGAAATCCTCCGGTGCGACCGCACAGCCGCCGGTGGACGAACTCGTCATGACATGGCCTCCTGGTTGACCGCCCGGCAAGTGTGTATGACCATTACTGTAATACCAGCGGTATGGAATACGGTAGCGCTCGTGCCCAGCCCCGGCGGACCGGTGCCAGACCTCCGTTCTCCATGTATTGGTGCTGTGATGAATGCATACGACGTCGGTCTATTGCTACTGCGAGCGTGCCTCGGTCTGACCATGGCCTCGAACGGATACGGCAAGATCTTTTCCGGCGGACGTCTCGCCGGAACGGCCGCCTGGTTCGACAGCATCGGGATGAAACCCGGGGCGCTGCACGCGCGCCTGGCGGCGGGCTGCGAGGTCGGCTTCGGTATCGCGCTCGCGCTCGGCCTGCTCACCCCGGTCCCCGCGGCCGGATTCGTCGCGCTCATGCTGGTGGCGGCGTGGACCGTCCATCGGTCCAATGGATTCTTCATCGTGGGCAATGGCTGGGAGTACAACATGGTGCTCGCGGTGGCGGCGATAGTCGTAGCGACGCTCGGCCCCGGGCGGATCAGCATCGATCGGCTGCTCTTCGATGCCGATCAACCCGATGGCTGGGTAGGTTTCGCGATCGCGGCCGGTCTCGGAGCGGCATCCGGCATCGGGCAACTCGCGATCTTCTACCGGCCGCAGGCTACGACGGATTCCTGATGACCAAACACAAGCGCGACGAAAATGCCAGCGGCACTGCCGAATTCGCGGACCAATTGGCGGCTCGACTCGCCGACTACGGCGACCGGCCGTGTATCGAGTTCGAGCAGCGGTGGTACACGGGCGAGGAGATCGTGGACTGCACCGTTGCCATCGAACTCGCGCTCGCCGATGTCTCCACATCCGAGCGGGTCGCCATCATTGTTCGCAACCGCGTACCGCATGCGGCGGCGGTGCTCGGATGCATCGCCGAGTCGCGCCCGATCGCGATGATCAACTCCTATCAGTCCACCGAGTCCATGGCCCGCGATATCGAGCAACTGCGGCCGAGCGCCGTGATCGCCGACCACCAGGATTGGACCGCGCCGGTGCTCGCGGCGTGCGAACGAGTCGGTAGTGCCGGAGTTGCGCTTTCATCGGATCCGCCGCGGATCGAGACGGTGCTACCACGCACTCGCAGTGCGGATCCGGTGGCAGAGGTACCCGGCTTGCATATCTTGACCAGCGGAACGACGGGACCACCGAAACGGGTGCCGATTCCGCTGTCCGCACTTGAACATACGGTCCGGACGATGACCGGCGGCGAACCCGCCGCTCCCGACGATCCGCCGGAACTGGTGTACTGGCCATTCGGCAGTGTCGGCATCTGCCAGTTGCTCGCCGGTCCGTTTCTCGGCAAGCGCATGGTGCTGCTGGAGAAGTTCAGCGTCGAAGAGTGGGTTCGCGCGGTCAAGACCTACCGGATCAGGCGCGCTGGCGTGCAGCCGACCATTCTGCGAATGATTCTGCAGGCCGATGTCCCACGCGAAGACCTGGCCTCGCTGGAATATCTGCCCGGTGGTTCCGGGCCGCTGGAACCGGAACTGCGCGCGGAATTCGAGCAGCGCTACGGTATTCCGCTGCTATGGGCATACGGCGCGACCGAATTCGCAGGCTCGGTCTGCGCGTGGACACCCGAGTTGCATCGGCGATTCGGTGCCACCAAGCAGGGCAGTGTCGGCAGGCCGCTGCCGGGTGTGCGGGTCCGCGTGATCGACGCGGTGACCGGATCCGAAGCGGCGGTCGGAGCGCAGGGCTTTCTGGAAGCCGAAGTGGCTGTGCTGGGCCCGGATTGGGTGCGCACGACCGATCTCGCTTCGGTGGATGCCGACGGTTTCGTCACGGTGCACGGCCGGGGTGACGGCGCGATCAATCGCGGTGGATTCAAGATCCTGCCCGAGACCGTACGCAAGGTGCTGCTCGGACATCCCGCGGTCCGCGACGCCTGCGTGGTCGGTGTGCCCGATGCGCGCCTCGGTCAGGTGCCCTTCGCCGCGGTGGAGGTGCGGCGCGACGCGCGTGTCCCGGTTGAGTCCGAACTGAAAGAACTGGTCCGGCAAGTACTCCCGAGCCATCATGTGCCGGTCGAGATAGCGGTGGTCGAACGATTGCCGCGCAATGCGGCATTGAAGGCGAAGCTGGACGAGGTGGCGGCCATGTACGGCCGCGAATGACTGCGCGGGCGAGTTCGCCCGCGGCACTGGCTCGCATCGCGGCAGACTTGACCGTGCTCGGCTACGGTTCTGGCCGACGAGTCCGGCCGCGCTCGGCTGCGGTTCCGGCTGGTGAATGCGGCTGCCCTCGGCTATGGTTCCGGCCGGTGAACCCGGCCGCGCACGGCTACAGCTCCGACGTACCGGTGTTGAAATTGACCGTGGCGAAGTTGACGGTCGCGAGTGCGGCCAACTCATCACCTGGGACGCCCCGCACTTCGACCTGAACGACTACCGACCGCTTACCCGCGTGCACGATCTTGGTCACGGCGCGCGCCGCGCCGTCGGTGATGGGACGGAAATAGCGGACACTCAGATCCGAGGTGACCACGCCGCCGCCGTTGGGTCGCGTCGCCAATGCCGCTGTGCCCGCGGCGATATCGGCCAGTGTCGCGATGAGCCCGCCCTGTAGTCCGCCCGAGGTGTTGACCACGTGTGGCGCGACCGGAAGCTCCCAAACGGGTGAGGCGTCCGTGCCGCCGTTTCGGCGGAATCCGATGTGGTCGAGGAGCCCACTGATCGCTTGCATCGCTGTCATGTCTTCGCTCACCTTGTCGTCGAACGCGCTGTATTTCAGTTGCTGCCGAGACGCGACAGCAGGTCGCGCAGTGCCGTGATATCGACCTTGCCCGTCGATCCGCGCGGGATGCCCTCATCGGATTCCAGCAGCAACCAGATCGTCGGCACCTTGAAGGCGCTGAGGCGTTGCCGGGCGTCGATGCGGAGTTGATCGACGGCGATACGGCCCACCACGGCCGCGGCCACCTGATCGCCGTGTCCCTGAAAGACATTGGTGACAAACGCGTTCTCGACACCGCCGATACCGCGCAGGGCTTGCTCCACTTCGCTGGGATAGACGGTGGCGCCGCTGACCTTGAACATATCGTCGGAGCGGCCGTGATAGAACAGGAATCCGTCTTCGTCGAGATGGCCGAGATCTCCGGTGGGGTAGAACCCGTCGATGGTCAGCAGGTCTTCGCGACTGCGTCGGCATATGCCGCGCAGCGTATGCGGTCCGCGGAGCTGGATCTCACCGACTATGCCCGCGGGTGCCGGGCGGCCGTCCGCCGGATCGACGATGCGCACCTGCATACCGGCGAACGGTCGCCCGCAGCTGCCCGCCGCGGTGTCGGGCATATCGGTGTCGGCGCGGTAACCGCAGTAGGGGCCGAAGGATTCGGTCATGCCGAACAGGTTGGCGCGTGCACCGCGTCGCGAGCGCTGCTCGGGCGGCAATAGTGCCTCGAGGCTGCCCGGCCGCAGCGCCGAGAGGTCGGCGCCGATCGTATCCGCTCGGCGCGCAAGTGCTTCGGCCTGATCGGGCCAACCGCGAAAGAGGGTGACCCGCTCGCGTTCGAGCAGTCGCAAGGTGGTTTCCGGTCGCGGAATCGCCTCGGTGATCAAGGTGGCTCCCGCCAGCATTGCGGACAGAATGCCACCACCGAAGCCGCCCACCCAGAAGAAGGGCATCGGCAGGTAGAGCCTGGTGCCGCGGTCGATGCATCGACTGGCGAGTCCGGAGCGCACGGCCCCGAATGCATTGCCGTGCGAGTGGATTACGCCCTTGGGCAGACTCCGGCTACCAGAGGTGAACATGATCGTGAGCGGATCGGCGGCGGCAACGGTGCGCGCCAGAGCGACGGCGACTTCGGTGGCCGCCGCGGTGACAGGCAGCCCAATCGCCTGATCGACCGTCCATACCCGCCGTAGCGCGGGTAGCGCCGGGTTTTGGATCGGCGCGTCGTCGGGTAGTCCCAGCTCGGTTCTGAGGCCCGCGATGTAGCGGTGCCCACGGAACTCCTCGACCGTGATCACGAATTCCACTGCGGCGACGCGTAATTGCACAACCAGTTCCGGCGTCTTCAGCAAGGTGCTGAGTGGGACCAGCACCGCACCGATACGCGTGAGCGCGACCGCGAACTGCACCCAGCGGACGCTATTGGGCATGATCAGCCCAACCCGGGTACCTTTCCCGACACCGGCCTCGACGAATGCCGCGGCCAGCTCGCGTGTCGTCGCGTCCAGTTCGGCGTAGGTCAGCCGCGTGGTCGGATCGATGACCGCCGCGTCGGCTCCATTGTGGTCGGCGCGCAGTCGCAGCAGTGCGTCGACGGTGCGTGCGCTCGCCGCGCCATCCTCAGGCATCGAACATCTTTCGGAGTCGTCGGACATCGACCTTGCCGCTGGAGAGCATCGGTATGTCCGCGGCGCGCGCGAACACGAACCGCTGGGGAATCTTGTACGCCGACAGTTCCGATCGCAGTCTTTCCCGCATGTCGTCGATGGCGCCGCCGTTCGGTGTCACGATCACCGCCGCGACCGTCTGACCTCGATCCGGACCGGGAATGCCGAGCACATGCGCGGTGGCTGCGGTGATCTTGGCGATGGCCTTCTCCACCTCGCCGGGGGAGACGTTCGCGCCCGCGGTCTTGATCATCGAAGCGTGTCTGCCGATGAAGTAGACGAAGCCGTCGGCGTCGACGCGCACCAGGTCACCGGTGCGGAACCAGCCGTCGGCGTCGAAACTCTCCTCTCGGCTGCGCTTGTAGTAGCCCTGCATGACATAGGGCCCACGGATGCACAGCTCGCCGATCTCACCGGTCTCGACGTCGGCACCGGTGTCCGGGTCGACGATCCTGATGTCGAACCCGGGAGCGGGCTTGCCGAATGATCCGCGGCGCTGCTCCGGCTGATCGGATTCGTCACCGCTGAGCAGCACGACACCGCCCGCCTCGGTCATACCGAGCATATTGTGGCGCAGCTCGGAATCGCGCGGGCGCACTTCTTCGGCCATGATCGAGTACAGGTTGCCGCGGCGCATGCTGGACAGATCGCGATCGGCGTAGCTGGGATGCCTGGCGAGGTGGGCGATGGCTGCCGCGAAACCATTTGTCATCGTGGGCTTTTCGGCCTCGAGCAGATCGAGGGTCGCACCGGCGTCGGTGGCGTTCGAGCACACCAGCGTCGATCCGGCGACCAGGGTCGCCAGCAGCCCGAAGGTGAATCCGCCGATCCAGAAGAACGGGGAGTTGCAGAACAGGATGTCCGCCCCGGTGAGGCCGCGGATCTCGTTCAAGTTCTGCTGGTGGTCGAGCAGCGCGGCGTGCGTGTGCACGACTCCCTTGGGCGCGCTGGTGGATCCGGAGGTGTAGATGATGGCCAGCGGGTCCGAGCCGTCGACATCGTTTTCCATCGCGGTCAGCAGCGCTTGGTCGACGGACTCGGCGAAGTGGGCGAGACCCTCGATGCTGCGGACGCGGTACAGGTCCGTGCTGTAGCTGATCGCGACGTGGCGCAGCTGCGGGACCATACTGCAGAACAACCTGCCCCCGGAGCCGAATTTCGAGCTGGTGAGCACCTCGGTCAGCCGTCGGACGTAATCGTGGGCGCGAAAGCTGTCGGCGGCCAGCAGAATTCGGATATCACCGTCGACCAACTGCTCGCGCATTTCCCTGGCGGTGGCGAAGGTCGAGAACGGGACGATCACGGCGCCGATCCGCGCGGCCGCCAGCGCGCCGACGACGAAGTCGGCGCTGTTGGGATACAGCAACCCGATATGTGTGCCTTTACCGGCCCCGAGCGCGATCAATCCGCGGGCGAGCCGGGCCGAGCGGCGCTGCGCTTCGCCATAGCTGAGGCGTTCGTCGTCGCAGATCAACAGCGGATGATCGGGGCGGGTTCGGGCATGCCGGTGCAGCAGCCGCGCCACGGTGGGGGACTCAGCGGCCATTGTCGCCTCGCGCGGCAGCCGCGGGTTCGGTGAAGTGCCGTCGCACCGCGCTCAGATCCGCTTTTCCGGACGGTGTTCGTGGAATGGCGTCGATGATGACGATCCGAGTGGGAATCTCGTAGGCCGCCAAACGAGTTCGGAGGAACACGACCAGCTGGTCGGTTTCGGCGGTCGCGCCGTCGCGCAGTTCCACCATGGCCACCGGTGTCTCCCCGAGACGCTGGTCGGGCCGGGCCACCACCGCCGCCCCCCGCACAGCGGGATGGCTTTCCAGGGCGTTGCGCACATCGTCGGGCATGATCTTGAACCCGCCCCGGATGATCGCCTGATCGGCCCGCCCCAGGATCCACAGAAATCCGTCGGCATCGAGGCGAGCGATATCGGTGGTGCGGATCCAGTCCGCCGACGGTCCCAGCTGGCCGGGGACAACCTCGAGCAGACCGGGCTGGTCGGCCCCGAGGACCGTACCGTCCTCGTCGACGACCCGCAGCCGAGCACCGCCGCTCGCGCGACCCACGCTGCCGCGCTTGACATTCCAGTATTGCCGGTGATCGGCGAGCGTCCAGCCCGCGACGCCGCCACCGAATTCCGTTGCGGCATAAGACGTCAAGACCGGGATCCCGAACTTCTCGTAGAAGGCATCGGCATCGGCGGCCGATAGCGGTGCCGTGCCGGAGGTGACGACGCGGATGCCCGCCAGATCGTCCTTGCCCAGATCCGAATGCAACACCGTGCGCAATGCGGCGGGCACCAGCGATACCGCGGCCGGGTGATGCGCACGCACCGCCTCGGCCCAGCTGCCGAGTTCGAACCGCGGCAACAACACGAACGGCCGGGCCTCGATGACACACTGCAGTATTCGGAATATGCCGCCGATGTGGACCAGCGGCGCATTGACGATCGCGACACCACGGCGGGGTTCGCTGGGCGGCGTCGCACGACTCGGGTCGGGGCCCAGTACACTGCGCGCGAGCATGTCGTAGGTGATATCGACGCGCTTCGGGGGCCCGGTCGTCCCGCTGGTCAGCATGTGCATCGCCACCCCCGGCTCGGCCGCGCCGAAATCGTGCGGCTGCCCGGTCGAGTGCGGTTCCACATCCAATTCCGATATCGACACCGTCGCCGTGCCCGATTCGGGCGTGACCAGCGCCGCGAGATCGCTGGCGCGACCGATGACCAGTGGTAGCCGCAGTGCGGCGATATCGGCTCGGATCCGGTCGTCACCGCGTCCCGGATTGATCACCACGACACTGCCGCCACCGAGCAGGACGCCGAGAAACGCGGCGACATGCTCGGGCCGGTTGCGCAGCAGGATGCCGACCTTTCGCGGCTCGGTCCCGGGCTCGGTGGTGTATGAGCGGATCCGGCGCGCCATATCGCCGAGCAGCCGCCACGAGAACCACCGATCGTCGTATTCGATCGCGGGCGCGTCCGGCCGTAGGTCGAGCACATCGGCGATGCGTCGGATCAGTGGATGGTCCGCGCCGGGGTAGTCGTTCATCACCGGATCCTCGGCTCGGTCGAAACACGGTGTGGCGCAGAATCATCAGCGAGTTGGGCGGTACCGATCGGATTGCCCAGGCGGGTGTAGATGAGGCCGTGGTCCAGCGCGGCTCGATAGGGCTTGTCGAGTGATTCCCAGATCGCCTTGACCGTGCCCTGCGTGGCCGCGGGCGGTTTGGCGGCGACGGTGGCCGCGATCTCGTGCGCGCGGGCCCAGAGTCGATCGCGCTCGACCACTTCGGTCACCAACCCTATGCGCAACGCGGTGTCCGCGCCGACGCGTTCGTCATTGCCCATCAGCGCCATCCGCAAGGTATCGCCGAGACCGACGCGTCGCATGAGCCCGACGGGTTCCAATGCGGAGACCAGCCCCGCCGAGACGTGCGAGTCGAAAAAGGTGGCCTCGGTCGAACAGATCACGATGTCGGCCTCGTTGACGAAATAGAACGCGCCTGCGGTGCAGAGACCGTGCACGGCGCACACCACCGGCTTCCACATCTTCTGCCACTTCGGGCTGAGTGCCTCACCGGGATCCTCGTGATGCCACACACTGGCGGGCTGCCCATAGGGCTTCTTGATATCCAAACCGGCACTGAATGCCCGATCACCCGCCGCACGCACCACGACGGCATGGACCGCATCGTCCAATTTGACGATATGCCAGGCACGTTCGATTTCCTCGCACATGGTGCGATCGAAGGCGTTGAGGCAGTCGGGCCGGTTCAAGGTGATGGTGGCGACCCGGTCGACCTGATCCACCTGGAGCAGAATGGTCTCGAACTCGGTATTCATCGGCACTGCCAATCCGGGGGCCGCTTCTCGATGAAAGCCTTGGGTCCCTCGAGCGCGTCCTCGGTGCGGGTGACGCGCTCGCGGAACGATTCGGCCAGCATCTCCGCTTCGTGCAGCGGCACGTCCAGGCCCTTGACGATGGCCAGGCGGGTGCCCCGAACCGCAAGCGGCGCATTGGAATTGACGATGTCGGCGATTTCGTGTGCGCGCTCGAGGAGCCGCTCGTGCTCGACCACCTCGGTGATCATCCCCAAGTCGTAGGCGCGCTGCGCGCTCATCCGTTCGTGCTTACCCGTCAGCGCCATGCGCAGCGCGACCGAACGCGGCAGCACCCTGGCCAGGCGCACCACCTCGCGGCCCGCGACCAGGCCGATGCTGACGTGTGGATCGAAGAAGCTCGCGCGCTCCGAGGCGATGACGATATCCCCGGTGGTGACCCAGTCGAGCCCTGCGCCGCAACACAATCCATTGATCGCGGCCAGGATCGGTTTGGTCATGGCGCGAAACGGCGGTGTGCCCTCCTGCGGTGCTTCCCATTGCTCATAGGTGGACAGATACGGTCGCTCGTTGATCACCTTGCCGTCGCCGGGGATCGCCTTCACGTCCGCGCCGGTGCAGAAGGCCCGCCCGACGCCGGTGACGATGATCGACCAGATCTTGTCGTCGTGCTCCGCCTCGTCGTATGCGGCCCGCAACTCGGTGATCATGTGCGGGCTGAGCGCGTTGAGGGCGTCCGGCCGGTTCAGTGTGACTGTGGCCGTATGCCCGTCGACGTCGTATCCGATGGTGTCGAACGGCATGGGATTCCTTCCTCGGCACGGCTGCTGACGCACGCTACTGATATATATACAGTAGACAGTACCGTTAGCCTTCTGCAAAGGTAGCGGATACGCATCGACGACGAAAAGAGGTCCGATGGCCGAGCATGGGCAAACACCCCCGGACGGCGCCACGGCCACGGCCGCGACCGGATCGGCGATTCGTTTCGGCGAACAACCGCTGCCGCAGACCATGGCCGCGGCCGCCGCCATCCGCAGGCTCAGCGGGTTACTGCTGTCGTTGGAACATCCCCATCCGACCGTCGACGCCATGCTCGGGCAATTCGGCGAATGGGAGCGCGAACTGGTCCTGGCGATCCCGCCGGATCCGGCGCCGCGGGTCGGCGCCACCCAAAGTGCTTCGCAGCGGGTCTATCTGGACCATGCCTCGGATATCGGCGCATACAATCCGTGTTTCCCGGAATACCGATTCGACCATCTCGGCATCGGCGCGGCCGTTGGCCGGGTCACCTTTCCGCTGGTGCACGAGGGGCCGCCCGGGCTCGTGCACGGTGGGTTCCTCGCGGTCTTCTTCGATGCCGTCGTCCAGCACCAGAGTTGTGCGGTCGGCCTGACCGGCAAGACTCGCTCGTTGCATGTCACCTATCGCCGTCCGACGCCGATTCTGGTCGAGCTGCGATTCGAGATCGTCCGGTCGGTGGGGGAGACCGGCATCGAATCGGCGGCGCGGCTGATTCTGGAAGACGAGGTGCTGTGCACGGCGGTCGTCCAGACGGTCGCGTTGCCACCCGAGCGGCTGACCGGCGCGCGATACGGAAAGCGATCGCCGAAAGAGAAGGAAGAGACACACAGATGACCAGTTCGAGTGCCGCCGACGGCCGCGTGCTCTACGACGTGGACCCGGACAACAGGATCGCCACTGTCACGCTGAACAATCCGAGTCGGCGCAACTCCTACGATGCGGCCATGCGTGACGGTCTGGCCCGATATCTGGACCAGATCGCCGAGGACGACGACATCACCGTCGTGCTGCTGCGCGGGGCGGGCGGTGTGTTCAGCACCGGCGCCGATATGAACAATGCCTACGGCTGGTACGGCGAAGGGGCCGGAAACGGCAAGCGGCCCACCAAGAGTCGCCCCAGCCAACGGCGGCGGCTGACGGTAGACCGCAAATCGTTCGACTTCTACCACAATTTCCTCGGCTTTCCGAAGGTCACGGTCGGCGAAATCAGTGGCTACGCACTCGGCGGCGGTTTCGAAATGGCGCTGATGACCGATATTTCGGTGATCGCGCGGGATGCGAAAGTCGGTATGCCCGCGACCCGCTTCCTCGGTCCCGCGCTCGGCAGCCTGCATATGTTCTTCCACCGGCTCGGTCCGGTGCTCGCGCGTCGGCTGCTGTTGACCGGCGACATCATCGAGGCGGGCGGTATCGAACAGCTCGGTGTCTTCACCGAGACGTGCGAGCCGGACGCGGTCACCGCGCGGGCGCGGTATTGGGCCGAGAAGGCCGCGAAGATGCCCGCGGACGGCGTCGTCATCGCGAAAGAGGCGTTCCGGCTCGTCGAACAGAGTCAGGCATATCAAGGCGAGGAAGTGGCCAGCTATCTCTTCCACGCATTCGGCACCAATCTGCAATTCGCCCCGGGTGAATTCAACTTCGTCAAGACACGTGCGGAGCACGGGACCAAGGAGGCATTCCGGCTGCGCGACGAACACTTCCATGTCAAGGAACCCGACGTGCCGTAGCGAGTCAGCTCACGGACGGCCCGGCGCGTTCGTTTCTCGCGGGGCCTCGATCAGCCGACTCGCGTCATCGAGAATGCATTTCAGACCGTATTCGAAGTTCCGCTCATCGGGTGCGCCCGATTTTCCGGTCCTTGGCCATCGCCTCGGCGAGCAGCGGAGTCGTTGTCACATTGGCGAGGTGGAGCCGCTTGCTATCGCCCCTGGAAATCCGGCGGGCGACGCTGCTGGAAGGCGGTCAGGCCCTCCTTGAAATCCTTGGTGCGGCAGGCGAGTTCGAGCGCGAAGAGTTCGTGGTTGAGTGCTTCGGGCAGGCTGGTGTGCTGGTTGTGATGGATGGCCTGTTTGGTGAGTCCGAAGGCGATGGTCGCCGCCGCGTTCAGGCGGGTGAGTAGCGCGTCGGTGTGCTGTTCGAGTTCGGCGGGGTCAGTGGCCTGATGGATCAGGCCCCAGTCGGCCGCGTCGGTGGCCCCGACCTTCTCGCCGAGCAGCAGTAATCGTTTGGCTCGGGTGAGGCCGACGAGGCGGGGCAAAAGCCAGGTGGATCCGGTGTCCGGGCTGAATCCACGGGCCAGGAAGGGCTCCCAGAACACAGCATCGGCGGCGGCGATGGTGAAGTCGGCCGCGAGCGCGAGGTTGCATCCCATACCCGCCGCCCAGCCGCGGACAGTGCAGACCACGGGCAGCTGAATGGTGTGGACGAGTTCGATGACGCGGTGCGCGGTATGCGGTATGCGGCGAACGAGGTCACCGGTCCGGGCGCGCTTGCCATTGCTGTTGGTGGCGACCCAGTCCACCCCGGAGCAGAAATCATTGCCCGCACCCTGGATGTGGATGACGCGCAGGGTGTCGTCGGTAGCGGCGGCGGTGAGCACGCCGACCAGATCATCGATCATGGTGGAGCTGAGTGCATTACGCCGGGCAGGGCGGTCCAGGGTCAGGCGCAGCAGGGAGCCGTCGCGGTGACTGTGCACCGTGCCGTCGGTGGTGTCGTCATCGCTCACTGTTGTACCCGCGCCTTCTCCGGCCGCTTACGGTCCGCGGCCTACTGTTAGAGATACAGTATCTGATACTGTCAGAGTCGGTGCGCTACGGGATGACCTGACCGATGCCGAGCAGATTGCCCTCGCTGTCACGGAACCACGCGCCTCGCTCGGCACGTCCCTTGCTCGGATAGTTGCCCTCGATGTCCATGATCCCGTTCACGGTGCCGTGGTATTCCTCGAACACCACGCCACGGGCACGCAGGCCCGCGACGGTTGCCTCGATGTCATCGACGTAGAAGCCCATTTGGGTGAACGAGCCGTCGGACGCACCGGCAGAGGCGAACAGGCAGAAGACACCCGTGGCGCCTTCATAGCGCAAGCCGCCCTCGCGTTCCTCGACCGGTTCGAGGCCGAGTTTTTCGGCGTACCAGCGGCGGGCTCGGGCCAAGTCCTGGGTGGGTATGCGGGCTTCGATGTGTGCGTTGCTGAGCATCCTCGTCATGGTAGCCAGCTGCTTGCACGGTTTCTGCCAGATCGCCGTTGCCTCGGATTCTCCTGTCGGCGAGCGACGATGCTGGAAGACTCGTGGGTCGAAACGGTCACCGTGACTGAGGGAGTGTGCGACGTGGAGGTCGTGTACAACATCGTCGTCGTCGCCCATCTGCTGGGTATGGCTGCGGTTGTCGGTGGGTATGTCGCCGGGCAGCCGGGTGTATCCGAGCTGATGGTGTGGGGTGCGCGGGCGCAGCTCGTCACCGGTCTGATCCTGGTGGGGATGGCGGATTCGATCGATTCGCTCGGCAAGGATCCGAATATGGCGAAGATCGGTACCAAGCTGGTCATCTCCGTGCTGGTCGCCGCATTCGCCGAGATCGGTCGTGCGGATGCCAAGAAGGGGAAGCCGGTGCCGTGGATGACGCACGCGTCCGGTGGTCTGGCGATCGTCAACGTATTCATCGCGGTGCTGTGGACCTGATCTGCACGCGCGCACGGCCTTCGACAGCGCGTCATCCGCGTCGTACCTTCGTTACAGGACGGAAGTAATGGAGGACATCGGATGCGGGTCGATATCGAATTCACCAGCGGCGCAGTGGCATTGCGGGGCTGGCTCTTCAGGCCGGAAGCGGCGTCGGGCCCCGTCCCGCTGGTGGTGATGACACACGGCTTCGCGGGCGTCAAGGAATGGGTGGCCCCGTTCGCCGAGGTGTTCAGCAAAGCGGGCCTGGCTTGTCTGGTGTACGACCACCCTGGATTCGGGACCTCCGATGGCGAACCGCGCTACGAGGTCGACCCCGTCGCCCAGATCGAGGGCTATCGCGATGCGATCACCTTCGCGCAAACCCTGGAGGGCATCGATCCGGAACGCATCGGCATCTGGGGAACCAGTTTCGCGGGCGGCCACGTGTTGGTGGTCGCGGCGACCGATCGACGTGTGCGCGCGGTGGTGTCGCAGGTGCCACTCACCAACGGCTGGGCCAACTTCCGCAGTCTGGTCCCCTCCATCATGCTGCCCGCGGTCCATGCGGCCATCGCCGCCGACCGGCAAGCCCGCGCCTCGGGCAAACCGCATCAGATGATCAAGGCGGCCTCCGACGATCCCACCGAACTCGTCGCCATGCCCGGTATAGAGGTCTACAACTGGTTGATGGCCAACGGCCCGCAGATCCCCACCTGGCGCAACGAGGTCACCCTGTCCAGCGTCGACAAGTTCCAGTCCTACGCCCCGGAAGCCTTCCTGCGGCGCGTCTCGCCGACGCCACTGCTGATGGTGATCGCCGATCAAGACACTCTGACGCCCAGCGATATCGCCCTGCAGAGCTACGCCGAGGCCCTGGAACCCAAACAACTGGCGCTGATCCCGGGTCCACACTTCGCCGTCTACCAGGAGCAGTTCGAACGAGCGTCGAGCGTCGCCCGCGACTTCCTGTTCGCCCAGCTGAGCGGATAACGCCTTCGAGCGAGTGGGTCGCGCGGAGCCTGGAACAGCGAGGGCGACGGCGTCGGCAGGGGCCAGCGTGTGGCCGAGAGCGCTCAGGTGTAGCCGGTCCGCGGGTCATACGCATGGATGTGTCGTGGCGGCGACGGGTTCGAAGTCGATGATGGTGACGCTCGACAGTCGGCGCATTCGGCATCGAGTGCACGAACGGATAGCCCGGAATGGGGCCCATGAACTCAGAGTGGCCGGAACCCGGCACCGACGGCGTCCGACTGATTCATCTCATCGAGGATTACGCCGATGTCGATCGCGACCGCCGGATCGTGCACCGCCGGCGCGGCGCCGCAGGCGACGTCGAAGACGGTCACGCCGGCCACCACGATCCCGATGTGCCCGATATTCATCCCGACCAGGCGGTCGCCGAGGGTGACCGGCCCACCCGAATCGCCCGGCCTGGAGCAGAGCTGGCTCCGGAACCACCACTCGTGCGTATCCCACACCACGCCACAGTCGAAGCCGGAGGTCCGGCCGTTCTTGCAGACGATATCGCCCGGTCGCGGCGGTGCACCGATGCCGCCGATGAAGGTCTGCGCCACCTGGCGAACCGGCGTGACCTTGGTGCGGTCGAATTCGATGACGGCGTAGTCGTTGCTGTGCCCGACCGCGGCGACGGTGCCGATGATGCCCACCTGCTGTGTCTCGGCCTGGACGGACATACCGAGGTCGGCGCAGTGTCCGGCGGTGAGTCCGACCATCCGGTCGGCGCTGTCATAGCCGACCGTGGTGAGCGTGCATACCGCTCGGCCCTCGATCAGGATGCCCGAGCCGCCGCCCAGGGGCGCCATCTGTGCGGCCGTCGCGTCGCCGGGGAGCCCCGAGGGCGCGATGACCGCGATGACCGCGGCCACCAGCACGCGTATCCCGATCCGGCCGATGGCAACCATGTCGCTAACTGTCCGCCGTGGTCGCAGCTTCTCGTGTTCGCTTTCGTTGCAGGTGGGAAACAGTTTGATGTCGCCAGCTGTGTCGTCCTGCTCGAGCGCGCCTGCGGTGCACACGGAATCTCCACAATTGACGCGGGTTCTCTCCACAGCGGGTGGCTAGGGTTTCGGTTCATGGAACAGCACGCGGCGGGCAATGGGCAGGCGGCGCGACGGATTCTGGTGGTCGACGACGAGGTGACCATCGCCGAATCGGTGGCGGTACGTCTGCGAGCCGAGGGTTTCACCGTCGATCTGGCGCATGACGGTCCGGGAGCGGTCGCGACGGCCGAGGCGGTGGTGCCCGATCTGGTCGTGCTGGATGTGATGCTGCCCGGCTTCGATGGTCTCGAGGTGTGCCGCCGCATCCAGGCCGCGCGTCCGATCCCGGTTCTCATGCTCACCGCGCGTACCGATGAAACCGATCAGCTCATCGGCCTCGGTGTCGGCGCGGACGACTACTTGACCAAGCCGTTCTCGCTTCGTGTCCTCACCGCTCGCGTGCACGCCCTGCTGCGCCGGGTGGATCGCGTCGCCGAGCGTGACGGCGCCACCATCATCGTCGGCGATCTACGCATCGATGTGGACCAGCGTCGTGTGTGGCGCGCCGATATAGAAGCGCAACTCACTCCGCTCGAATTCGACCTGCTGGCTCGCCTCGCACGACGCCCCCGCGTGGTGCTGGCCCGGGAACGATTGCTCGAAGAGGTGTGGGACTGGGCCGACGCCGCGGGCACCCGTGCGGTCGACAGCCATATCAAGGCATTGCGTCGCAAACTCGGCGCGGACGTGATCCGCACGGTGCACGGTGTCGGCTACGCGTTGGACGCGCGATGAGCGATCAGGCCACCGAGGATGTCGCGCGCGTGGGGGTGCAGTGGCGCGCAACTGTTTCGCGGAAGCTGCGCGGCATATCGGACGCGGTAGCGGAAGTGGTGCCGCGACCGTTGGATCCGGTGAAATCGATCAAGCTGAAGTTCGCGATTCTGATGCTCGGGTCGGCCGGGGTGGCATTCGGCTTCTTCCGGCTGCGGATCGGCTGGCTGCCGCCGAAGACGACGATCGCGGCGACGGTGATCGCGCTGATCACCTCGCAGATCCTCGCGCACGGCACCACTCGACCGCTGCGCGAGATGACCGCGGCGGCCAAGCGGATGGCGCAGGGCGACTACACCCGCCGGGTGCGGGCCAGCTCCCGCGACGAGGTCGGCCAACTGGCGGTGGCGTTCAATCAGATGGCCGCCGACTTGGCCGCCGCCGACCAACAGCGCCGCGACCTGATCGCCAACGTCTCCCACGAACTGCGCACCCCGATCACCGCGCTGAATGCGGTGCTGGAGAACATGGTCGACGGCGTATCCGAACCCGACGACAAAACCCTGCGCACCGCACTCGCCCAAACCGAACGGCTCGGCCGACTCGTCTCCGAACTGCTCGACCTGTCCACCATCGAATCCGGCGCGCGCGCCCTCGACCGCGAAGAGCTCAGCGTCACACCGCTATTGGCCGAGGTCATCGCCGAGGCCGAGGTGGCCGCTGCGGCGCTCGGGCGCGGCGTGCGTTTCCGCACCGATGTGCAACCAAGCAGTGCAAGCGTTTTCGCAGACCGCGCACGTTTGCATCAGGTGCTGCTCAACCTGCTCGACAACGCCGCCCGCCACGGACCCGCGGGCGGGGAGGTTCGCATCGAGGCCCGCGCCGACCGGGGCGGTCTCGTCATCGACGTTCAAGACCAAGGCCCCGGCATCCCGATCGCCGAGCGCGCCACCATCTTCGACCGCTTCACCCGCGGCGGGCGCACCGATGGCGGCGGCACCGGCCTCGGCCTCGCCATCTCGCGTTGGATAGTCGATCTACACGGCGGCACCATAGCCGTCGCCGATCCGGGCTCCCGCATCCGCGTGGTACTTCCGGCCCCTTGACGCTCAACATTCCGCAACCCGGACCTCGGAGGGTTCCGGGACGATCTCGCACACCCGTAGGAGGGGATATTCATGCCAGACCAAGTCGATCCATCGCAACCCGAATCACCGTCGCCATCCGCAGCGATATCGGAGCCGACGGTACGAGCCGAATCGGCAGCCGACGCACCGAACGCGGCCGACACGGGGACACCGTCCGAGCCCGACAACCTGTCCACGTCCGAATCCGTGGGTGATGCGCCGACCTCAACCGAGAATCCGGTTGCGGAGGCTGTCGTGGCGTCGTCCGCGTCGTCCGCTGAACGGGCGTCGGACGCATCGGATTCGACGAGCGCGGCTGTGGTGCGGACGGAATCGGGCGAACCTACTGGCATGTCGACGGCGGATCGGGGAGTGCTGTCGAGTATTGCCGACACGCCATCAGCAACGCCGCCGACCGCGCCGAGTGTGTGGTCGAGCCCGTCGAGTGTGCCGATTAGCCCGCCATCGAGTGCACCGCCGCCCATGATGCCGCCGGTTCCGCCGCCGAACTCCGCGTTGCCCGTGCCGCGACCGTGGCCTGTACAGGTGCCGAGATGGCGGCGGATCGCCTGCCCGCCAGGCGTATTGCCCGCAGCGGGCATCGCGGGTCTCGCGGGCGCGGTGTTCATCCCGTTGGACCGCCCCGGAATCGGCTGGGTGCTCGCCGGTTCGGTGGCAGCGGCCGCGGTATTCACAGTGGATCACCGCGCTCGTCGTACGGCAGAAGCGGCGGACTCGGCACAGCATTCGGCCGCGTCCGAGGAGACGAGGCGCGCCCCCGAGATACCCGGTGGGCGGACATTACTCGAAGATGCAGCCGCGCAGTCCGATCGCTCTGACATGAACAGCGGCGGTTCGGTGGAGGCCGATGCAGCGTCGATACCGAACTCGCCGGAATCGCCCATCTCGAAAGCGACCGAGCGCGGATCGGGGAGCTCGGATCCGGTCGGTACCGGCGGTCGGACGACTGTGGAAGACGGTGGTGCGGACGCTGATCCAGCTGGATCAGGATTCGGTGTCCGCGCTGTGAATTGGGGACGAGTGTGGTGGACGACCCTGGCGTTGGCGCTGCTGGCAGTCGGGGCGGTCCGGGCGGCCGGGTGGCTGTTCGCGCTGTGTGTCGTCGGGGCTGGGGTGGCCGGGTCGCTGGCTGTTGTCGGGCGGCGGTCGGTGTATGGCGCGTGGTACGACGTGATCGCGGTGCCGATCGAGTCGATCGCGGGCATTCCGTGGGTGTATTCGGCGTTCGGGCGGATCGGTGACGGTCCGGCGCGCCGGTCGTGGCGAGCCGGGATGTCGGTTGCGGTGACGCTGGCGTTGTTGGCGGTTTTCGTGCCGTTGCTGGGCGGCGCCGACGCGACATTCGCGAAACTGCTCGACGCGGTGACGCCGGAGATCGACGCGCCATCGGTTGTGCAGTGGATCGTGCTGTTCGCGGTACTCGGTCTGGGCAGCGTCGGGGCCATGTATCTGCTTGCGGGTCCGCGAGCCGCCGCGACGGGTGCTCCGTCCGCCGGAGGCCTGCGACGGTTGGAGTGGGCACTGCCGGTGGGCGCGTTGACCATCCTGTTCGCGGTCTTCGTCGCCGCCCAGTTCGTCGCGCTGTTCGGCGGTGACGACTACGTGCAGCGCACCGCGAATCTGACCTACGCCGAATACGCGCGCAGCGGATTCTGGCAGCTTTCGATCGTCACCATCCTCACCCTCGCTGTAATCGCCGTCGTGTTGCGTTGGGCTGCCAGGGAATCTGCCGCCGACCGGGCCTGGCTGCGGATCCTGCTGTGCGCGATCAGCATGCTGACGCTGATCATCGTGGCCTCCGCCCTCGGCCGCATGTGGACCTACCAGCAGGCCTACGGCTTCACGGTCCTGCGCCTGCTGGTCGAGGTATGTGAACTCTGGCTGGGGCTGGTGTACCTGTTGATGATCGCCGCCGTCCTTCGCTTGGACGGCACCTGGCTGCCGCGCGCCGCCATCGGCACCGCCATGTCGACACTGTTCGCGCTGGCCGTGCTCAATCCGGAAGGTCTTGTCGCGGAACGGAATATCGACCGCTGGGAGCACGGCAAGAACCTCGACACGCTCTACCTCGGCAGGCTCTCACCCGATATCGTCCCCGCCGTCGAGCGGCTTCCCGAACCGCAGCGCAGCGCAGCGCTCTCGACGATCCGCTTCGATCTCGACGAAGATACGTGGCAGGGGTGGAACCTCTCGCGCGCGAACGCTCGTTAGGGTCCATGGACTCAGCGCCCATTTCTGTCCTGATCCCGCGGATTCGTCGCGGGAGTGGGCGCTGAGTTCGACGGTATCCGCTAGCGCGGCGCGAGCAGCCCGGGTGTGTCCATCGTGTCGACCAGCCAGCGCCCATCGGGCTGCTCGGCCAGGTTGATCACGATGGACAGCTGCGAGATCTGGGGTTCCTGGGTGGCGTTCCCGAGGCGAAGCACTATTCCGCCAGGGTAACCACATCGCATCACGCCCCTGCGACACTGACCGAGTGATCGTCGGACTCGCTCGTCAACAGGACATCCCAGCCCTTCTGTCACTGGCGGCCCAGGTCGAGCACTGGTTCGGCCCGATGGTCGATGCCCCCGGCTTCCGCGAGGCCATGGAAAACAACATCCGGCGCGGCACGGCCCTGATCGCATCCTCGGGACCGAATGTCCTCGGCGGCTTGTTATTCGGTATCCGCGGAGCCCCGATCTACCACATTCGCTGGCTGGTCGTCTCCGAACACGCACGCGGCCGCGGTGTCGGCCGTGCATTGATAGCGGAGGCACAGCACAGATTCGTCCGAGCTCCCGCCACCATCGAGGTAGTCACTTTCGGCGTCGGTCATCCCGCCGCCAGCCCCGCCCGCGCGTTCTACGAAAGCCTCGGCTTCACCTCGGCCGAAATCGCCGCCACGGGCCCGGAAGGCGGCCCACGTCAGACCTTCCGGCGAACGGTCCCCATGTCGCCAGGGCCGCCGAGTGGCGCTGGTGTGCCGAAGCGCTGAAGGTTTCCGGCCTAGGTGAGAGCGCGGTGGACGGCGTCGGCGGGGTCGGTGGCGAGTTGGGCTGTGGGCATGGGATTTCCGGTGGCGTCCTGGACTTGCCAACCGCCGAGCGAGATGACGGGGATGGTGCCGCGGTGGCGGGCGAATGCGAGCTCGGAAAGGGTGCCCCAGGAACCACCGATCACGATGACGGCGTCAGCGGAGTGAATGAGGATCGCGTTTCGGGCCTCGCCCATACCGGTGTACAAGACGGCGGACAGGCCGCGACAAGCAGCAGACCGGTCGGTATCGGGGCGAACGCCGATGACGAGACCGCCCACGCCGGAGGCCCCCTCGGCGACCGCCGCCATAACGCCGCTACCACCGCCGCACAGCACAGTGGCACCGGCAGCCGCGAGCAGTCGCCCCACCTCCGCGGCCCATTCGGCCTCGATGGTTGTGCAATCGCGCGGTCCGCACACCGCGACCTGCGGAGGTATATGGGGACCCATGAAGTAGACAATAGTTGCCGGCAATCTCGGTCATCCGCGTGTGCGGCCCGGCCTCGCATGCCTGGTCCAGTCCCTTTCGCGCCGTAGGTCGGGCGAGTCTTCTACGCGCCTCAGCACCGTCCCGCCGCGGACGCCGCGGCAGGTCGGCTCAGTCCTGGACGCCCTGCAGGTCAGTCCGATTCGGCATGCCCTGTGGCTCGGCCCAGCGCGTACGCTGCACAGCGTGGTCCCGGCCCTGTCCGTCCACGCGCGGACCGAGGACGGCCAGGTATCACCGTCCACGAGCGCGCCGACGAGAAGGCCCTGCGCCCCGGCAGTTCGGGCCTGGACTCGTTCGCGCTGGAGGTCAGGTCCGTGATCCGCGACCAGCAGTCGGCCGCGCGGCCAGTATTTCCGCCTTGCGGAAGGCCTTCGATTCGGATATTCGGCCTCAGCGCGCCCAATCGGACTGCCTACGCGCGCTTGGCGAGCAACGTGTCGAGCTGTGTCGCGAATTCTTCGGTGGCGCTTCGGTATCCGACGTGGTCACCTGCGAATTCCACGATGTCGAGTCCGAGCCGCTGGCCGAGCACCGCATTGGGCAGCGCCGGGAAGGTGTCCTTCGAATCGTGTCCGACGACGAGGACGAGCTTCTCGGCGACGTGTTGCAGGGCGTCGAAATCCGGTGTGTATCGGACGTACTGGCGCATCTCGTGCTCCATCCAGAACAGCATGTTCTGCTGGACGCGCGCACTGATCGCGGCGGCTTCGGGCGTGGGCTCTTGGGCACCGGGCTGTTGCTGGCGCAGCCCGATTCCCTCGGCGAATTGGGAAATGGCGGCGACGAAGCCCTCGGACTTGCTGGTCCGGTAGACGTCGTCCAGAAAGGTGAGCCATTTGTCGGCATCGGGCAGTACGGTAGCCAGCGGCGGTTCGTGTGCGATGAGCGTGTGCACGAGTTCCGGTCGCGTCGTGAGCAATTCGAGCGCGACGATGGCGCCGGAACTGCTGCCGAGCACGGCGGCAGGTTGGTCGCCGAGGTGAGTGAGCAGCGCGGCGGCGTCGGCGCCGTCGAGTTGGACGTTGTGGTCCTGCCCTGGGCTACGGGAGAAGCCGCGCCGATCGTAGGAAACCACCGTATAGCGATCCGCCAGTCGCTCGGCGATCTGGTCGAAACTGCCCGCGTCGCCATTGCCGCCAGGGATGAGCAGCAGCAGTGGTCCGGTGCCGCGGATCTCGTAGTACAGCGTCGCGCCGGGCACGGCGAGGGTGTGGTTGGTGGGGACGTCCATGGGAAAGGCTCCTGGTAGATAGGACAGTTGCCGCAGCGCTTCCCGGATGACGGGCAGTGCCGCGATCGGCGGGTCGGCATCGACCCAGCGGTCGATGCCGACCTGCAGTGCCGTCGCGATCGCGCCCGCCATGATTCGCGGGAACATATCGGTGTGCAGGTCGCGGCCGGTGCGTGCGGCGATGGCCGTCGCGATGGCCTCCTGGATGACGGCCTGCGCCTTGAGATATTCACCCTGCAGCGCGGATTCGGCGGTGATCAGCCGGACGCCGCGGGTCCATGCCGGATCGGGAAGTTCGTCATCGCGGAATTCGGCGAGTACCGCGTGGATTACCGCGGGCCACAGCGCTTCGGCCGCCGGACGAGCGTGCAGTCCGTCCGCGATCCGCCGGGCCCGGTCGACCGCCACCGAGCACACGGCCTCGTACTTACTGGCGAAGTAGTTGTTGAACGTGCGTGGCGAAACACCCGCCGCCGCAGCGATGTCCTCGACCAGCACGGTGTCGAGCCCATGCTCGACCGCCAGCCGCAGCGCCGCGAATCCGAGCGCCTCCCGAGTCGCGAGCTTCTTGCGTTCCCGCAACCCGAGTACGAATGCCACACCCTTCACGATACGCAAACTTGCGTGCCCCGCAAGATTGCGCGATCAGAAAGTTTTGCGCCACAAAGGGATCGCAATCTCCGCAATCACTGTCATCCGAGACCAGAAGTGCCGCCACCTGTCTCGGCGAATTGCTCGCCGAACATCTACCGACTCTGGTCATGCGCTGCAGAATCAGTCGGTACTCGCGAGTCGGTCGATCACGTCATGCAATCCGGTGAAGTCCTCGCACATCCGGTGAGCTCCGGCAGAGGCTGGGGCTAATGCGGGGTGCTCAACTGAGATATTCGACAGCGCCGCCGTCCTGGATTCGGCGTGAATGCGCCGCGGCCGGGTCCGTCGACCCGGCAGGGCGCGAGTTGGCGACCGGCGGCCCTCGCCGCGTTGTTCCGAGGTCTAACCTGACTTGCGCAGCAACGAAATCCGCCCCACGCCCCAGGCGACTGCCACGGCGGCCAGGAGCGACAGCAGCGAC
Source organism: Nocardia pseudovaccinii (assembly GCF_050942345.1). Lineage (NCBI taxonomy): Bacteria > Bacillati > Actinomycetota > Actinomycetes > Mycobacteriales > Nocardiaceae > Nocardia > Nocardia pseudovaccinii. The sequence continues at coordinate 5,121,414 of NZ_CP192074.1, read as the reverse complement.
GCGCTCATCCACGCCTGCTTGGTGAAGTGCTTCTCCTGCACGTCCACCCAGAAGTCGGTCCACACTCCGGCATCGCCCGGGTTGATCAGCTGGTAGACCGAAAGCCCCACCAGCCAAGCGAAAACCATGCCCCACCGTGACGGTGCGTCCGCCGAGGTGTCCCACTGGTCGCGCGCCCGCAGGAAGAAGTCCGCGACGAGCACGCCCAGCAGCGGCACGAAGACCGATCCGATCAGGCCGAGGAAGCCGAAGTAGTTCGCCATGTTCAGCCGCAGCGCGAGCAGCGTGATGAGGATGCCGAGACCGATCGAGAGCACCCGGCGGTCGACTCGCGGCGCGAGATTCTGGATCGAGACGGCCGTCGAGTACACATTCGCGAACGACTGGTCGGCCTCACGGAATACGAAGATGAAGAAGAACACCGCTCCGAGGGTGACGGTCAGGAACGGCGAATACACCCCGCCGTCGCCGGATGCGAGCGCCAGCGCGAACAGTCCGAGCACATACGCGATGATCTGGGTGAACGCATACGCCCCACTGGCCGCGCCGAATGCCGCGCCGGTGCTGCGGGAGTGCCGGGTGTAGTCGGCCGCCACCGGCACCCACGAGATCGAAACCGCGAGCGCCGCATCGGTGGCGACCCAGAAGAGATTCCAATCCACGCCGAACGGTCCGCCGCCCTCGGTGCCCGGGTTGGTGGTCAGATCCGGCAGACCCGCGCGGACGAACTGGATATAGAACCAGATCAACGCGATCACCACGCCGACGGTCACGAACCGCCGCAGCATCCGCACCGAACCCAGCGGCCAGATCGTCAGCACCGTTGTCAGCACACCCGCGGCGACCACGTAAACCCAGTGCGGACCACCGTCGAACAACTCTTCGGCCGCATCGCCGATGACGATCAATTCGAAGGTGCCCCAACCGATCAGCTGGGCGATATTGAGCACCGTCGGCAGGTAGCTGAGCTTCGCGCCGAACAGTCCGCGCAGCAACATCATCGCGGGCTTACCGGTCTTGGCTCCGGGCACCGCGGCCAGGCCGAGCATGAGCCCGCCGACCACCGTGCCGATGATCATCGCGAGAATGCCCGCGGCGATGGAGATCTGCGCGCCGCCATCGGAATTCGGCGCGAGCACCGTGTACGCGCCGGAGAATGCGAACAGGCTGACCCCGAGGTTCGCCCAGAACGCGCTCTGGTCCCAGAACGAAAGGACCTTCGGTGCAGGCTGGTCCAGGGTCAACGGTGCTTCGCGCCGCTCGGATCGATCAAGGGTGGGTGCAGACATCCCGGTACCGCTCTCCCTACGCCGGCATTACCCGGACAGGTTCATGCGGTCGGCGAAACGTGGGGTCCGCCCTCTCAGCCCGGCCGTGCCCGAGCTCCCGCGTTGGGGTTATTCGGGCGAAATGCTACACCCGCGCATCGGCGCGCCGGGCCGCGCCTTCGGACATTCCAGACAGGTTCCGCGGAGACGGCCCGAAAATCGCAGTCACCGCTCATACTGTGCGGGTATCGATGTGGTTATCGCTCGGTTATCTGCCGCTCATCGCTCACCTCGACTGGAATGAGTATGTGCCCATGATGCTGATTGCCTTGCACGAGACCGTCCTTGCTCAACTCGGGAATCCGACGCCCGAGGCCCCGCCCAATTCGGAGAAGATCCTGCAGATGGTTCGCTACCTGACCTGGTTCGTCCTGCTGTCGGGTGTCTCCGGAATCACCTACGCGGGCGGCCGGTTCGCCTGGGAGAAGTGGAGCGGCGGCACGCTGGACTCGCCGAAGATGCTCGCCGGCGCGATGGTCGGTGGTGTGATCGCGACCAGTGCGGGCACCATCATGAATGCTGTCGTGGGGAGCTGAAAGCCGTTGCGGGTGTTCGGCTGACGGTGGCTCCGGCCGTGGCGGCGGCGCGCGCGAAGACGACCGCGTCGCGAACCGCCGCACCGCCGGGATCATTGTTGAAGTAGACGTACACCCGCTCGCGATCCGACCATGTGTCGGACAGCCGTCGCGCCCAACTGGAAAGTGCCGTACGTCCGTAGCGCGGTGCGGGTGCCGCGCGTCCGGAATGCAGTCGCAGATAACCCCAGTCCGTCGTGCGCCACAGCGGCACGACGGGACGGGACTGGACGTCGGCCCAGCACAGCGTCGCGCCGCATTCCGTCAGCACGGCACGAACTTCCGGAATCCACCAGGACTCGTGCCTGGGTTCGACCGCGATCCGGACGTCGGGCGGAAAACAGCGTAGGCAGGCGTCGAGCAGTGCCGGATCGACCTGCAGCGTCGGCGGAAGCTGCAACAGCACCGGTCCGAGCTTGTCGCCCAGCGCGCGGGCGTGCTCCATCAAGCGTCCGACCGGCTCCTCGGGTTCGCGCAGCCGCTTGATGTGGGTGAGGAAGCGGCTTGCCTTGACCGCGAAACAGAAGTCCGGCGGTGTCCGCTCCCGCCATGCCGCGAAGGTCTCGCCGCTGGGCAGTCGATAGAAGGCATTGTTGCTCTCGACCGTCGCGAAGCCCGCGGCGTAGGTTTCGAGCCACGCACGCTGCGGAACGTTCGCCGGATACAGCACGTCGCGCCAGTCCCGGTACTGCCAACCCGACGTGCCGACGAGTAAGGGCACACCTCCATCGAAGCACTTTCCGATGACCCCCATTTCAACTACGCTGTGTAGTAGATACGGTCAGGGAGGGCGCGATGAGCGAACAATCGGTGGTCGAGCGGCGAATCGACTGGACGCGGTGGAGTTTTCTGCAGTGGGCCGTCTTCGTGATCGGTGTGGTCCACATCGTGTGGGCGATCGCGGGGTGGATCGCCGAGCCCAGTTTCGAACTCGGCGAACACGCACCGGCGACACCGGTGCTCGGCATGGACTACAACGGCTGGCACGCGGTCGCCGGGCTCCTGCTGTTCGGCCCCGCGCTGATCGTCGCGACCCGCAAGTCGTGGTCGGCCTGGTACTGCGTGCTCGCCGCAGTGGGCGGGGGGTTCGCGGTCGGGGTGTGGGCGCTGTTCTCGCACCACGTGCTGATCTTCAGCTTTCCGAGCCATGTCACCGACGCGATCGAGCACATGGTGACCGGTGCGACGCTGCTGGCGATCGTGGCGGTACAGGTCGTCCGGGACGGCGGTTTGCGTCCGGTATTCGGCCTGTCTCAGTAGCACCCTTCGAGGGTGGCGGCGGCGACCACATCGATGACGTCGCTGACATCGTCGTGCGCGCGCATAGCGGTGCGTTGTCGCCGGGCGCCGTTCCCACGTGCAAGAACTGTTTTGACGGTATCGGCGACGAACTGCTGGTCACCCGACTGCTCGAGCGCGGGGGTGAGGTAGTCCACGAGCTCGGCCAGCAGGGTGTGGGCCGGGAGGGCGCGGCCGCTGATCGTGTCGAGCCCGTCTCCGTCCAGGCCGGATCGGGCGGCCTTCCAATACGCGGCTCGCAAAACCTCCGCGGGCACCGGTGGCGGTGGCAGCCCGTCGTGGATCGCCGTCTGCGCCATCACGACCGCGGCGCGAATCAGCGTGGCCAGCAACGCCGTTTCCTCCACCGTCGCCGGTACGTCACTGACGCGCACCTCGACGGTCGGGTACGAGACCGAGGGCCGCACATCCCAATACACCATCGCCGTATCGAGAATGCTTCCGCTGGCGAACATCATCCGCACCATATCGTCGTAATCCGCGACCGAATCGAAGAACGGTGGGGGACCGGCACTCGGCCACCGCCGCCACATGATGCTGCGCCAGCTGGCGTATCCGGTATCGGTGGCGCGGTAGACCGCGGAATTGGCCGTCAGCGACAACAACACCGGTAACCAGGGCCGCAAATAATTCCCGACCAGCACCGCGATATCACGTGAAGGCACCCCGACATGGACATGGCAGCCGCACAAACCCTGCTCATGGGCGAGCAACCCGAAATGGTGTTCGATGAGTCGATAGCGCGGGGTATCGGTGACCGGATACGCGTCCGGCACCGTGGGCGGCACCGCCACCGCGAGCAGCCTGGCGCCGTTCTTCTCCGCGCAACTCGCCACGCTGCGGCGCAGTCGGCGCAGGTCATCGAGTATTTCGGAGGTCTGGGTGTGCACCCCAGTATTGATCTCGACCTGACAGCGCGTCAACTCCAGCTGCAGATCGATGCCGACGTCGGCGGCCGCCGACGCGACTTCGACATTCCGCGGACTCGGCGCACCCGTGATCGGATCCGCCAGGAGGAATTCCTCTTCCACGCCGACAGTGGGCAGGGCCGCGGCCATTACTGGAGTTTACTGCGCAAATCGCTGATCCGGACGGGTGCCGGAATCGTTTGAGTGCCCCCCGCCGGGGTAGGCCGACCGTAGTGAAGGATCGGCGAGAAAGGGGTCCGGTATGTCCGAGGAATTGCGCGGTGTGCGCGCATTGGTCATCACCGCGAATACCGGCGTCGAACACGACGAGCTGCTGATGCCGCTGGACTGGTTGCGCGGACACGGCGCCGTCGCCGTGCACGCGACCCCCGAACGTGGCGAGGTCCAGACTTTTCGACACGATGTCGACAAGGACGAGGTCGTGCAGCCGGATGCGGCGCTCAACGATCTCGAGGTCGAGGATTTCGACCTGCTCGTCGTGCCGGGCGGAACTGTCAACGTGGACAAATTGCGCGTCTGCGATCGCGCCGTGGAAGTGGCACAACAGTTCGTGCAGGCGGGCAAGCCCGTTGCGGCGATCTGCCACGGCCCATGGCTGCTCGTGGAGGCCGACGTCGTCGCAGGCAAGACCCTGACGTCCTACCACTCGCTGCGTACCGATGTCGTCAATGCCGATGGTCGCTGGATCGATCGGGCGGTGGTGCGTTCGGACGAGAACGGCTGGCCGCTGATCACCTCGCGCAGTCCCGGCGACCTCACCGAATTCACTGAAGCGATCGGCGCCGAGCTCACCGCGGGCCAGTCGGCCCAGGCCTTCGTCGGCGATGAGATCTTCTGATACCGATGAGTTCGCCGGACACGGATCGTCGTAGCTGATATGGACACGATCAACCTCGCCGACCGCTACGAGCTGCCGCCGATCGACTGGGACAGCATTCGCGAACGACTCGACGCGAGCATCGAACAAGCCCCCGGCGGCGGTGGCCCCGATCGGCACACCTGCTGGCTGACCACGATCAATCCCGACGGCAGCCCGCACGTCACCGCACTCGGCGCGCTCTGGGTGGACGGCGCCTTCTGGTTCACCACCGGCGCCCGAAGCCGCAAGGGCCGCAACCTGGCTCGCGATCCGCGCTGCTCGATGAGCGTGGCCACCCACGAATTCGATCTGGTCGTGGACGGTACCGCGACCAGGATCGCCGATCCCGCCGCCGTCGCCGATATCGCCCGGCGCTGGGCCGACGGCGGCTGGCCCTGTCGCGTCGACGACACCGGCGAGGCGCTCACCGCGGAATACAGCGCGCCCTCCGCGGGCCCGCCGCCTTGGCACGTGTACCGCCTGACCGCGCTCACCGCCACGGCGCTGTCCACCGTGGAACCCGGCGGCGCGACCCGCTGGCGGTTCTGATTCGCCGCACGTGCATTACCTGACGGGTAATCGTGTCGGGGCCGTGGGCTTCGTAGGATCGGCAGGGTGAGTACGCAGACAGCCGGTGACCTGTTGCGCCACTGGCGGCTCGAGCGCAGGCTCAGCCAGCTGGAATTGGCCGGGCGCGCCGAAACCTCCGCGCGGCACCTGAGCTTCATCGAAACGGGTCGCGCGAATCCGAGCCGCACCATGCTCGTGCACCTGTGCGAGCAGTTGGAGATTCCGTTGCGGGAACGCAATCGGCTGCTGCTCGCGGCCGGATTCGCACCCGCCTACGCCGAACCAACCCTCGATACGCCCGCGATGGATGCGGTGCGCGGTGCGATGCGCCAAATCCTCGCGGGCCACGACCCCTATCCCGCGCTGGCCATCGACCAGAGCTGGAATATGATCGACGCCAATTCCGGTGTGGCACTGCTGTTGACGGGCATCGACCCGAAGCTGCTCACCGCACCGGTCAATGCCCTGCGCCTGAGCCTGCACCCCGACGGTATGGCGAGCCGCATCGTCAATCTCGCTGAATGGCGCGGCCATATTTTCGAACGCCTGTCGCGCCAGATCGAAGTCACCGGTTCACCCGACCTGATCGAGCTCCGCGACGAACTGCGCGAATATCCCGGCGGCACAGTCGATCTCACCCTTCCCGAACCGGACCAGGCCGTGGTGCCGCTGCGCCTGCGTCACGAAGACCATGAACTGTCCTTCGTCAGCGTCACCACCGTCTTCGGCACACCGATGAACGTGACGGTCGCCGAACTCGCCATCGAATCGTTCTTCCCGGCCGATGACGAGACGAAGAAGCGCCTCAACGCTGCATCGTGATGAGCGGTGTCGCAGAGAGCGTGCCTCGTGCGTGATCGGTGATCGATGCGAGTGACAAGGCTGATTGCTCCGGCATTCGGCATGGCCGAGCCGGATACGCCCGCACTGAACCGAGCACACGGCGGCGATGCGCGCTGTTGTGTCCGGAGACTTCCCGGCACGAGCGAAAGCGGCGTCGCCAGCAGGCCCGACTATTTGCTGCGAACAACACACGGGCGCAGCGCATTCGGGTCCACCGAGCCTGTGACAACCCAGCGCGGTGATTTCGGACGCGGGAAAACTCGGTGAGGGCATGGCGCGCCGACGGACTTCTTCGTCGAAGTGGGGGGCCGGGCGGGTAGGTTCGGGAGCGTGGGCAGGGGACCGAGGTGAGGGGCGCGGCGAATCTCGCGGCACTGGTCGGCGTGACGGTGGAATCGATCACCGATCTGGGATCACAGCATTCGTGGACGTTGCATCGGGCAGTGCTCGGCGATGGTCGCGAGGTCTTCGTGAAGGCCGCGCACGACCAGGCGTCGGTATTCGAGGCAGAGGCGGCGGGGCTGCGGTGGCTCGCCGCGGGGGTGCCGGAGTTGGTGCCCGAGGTGCTGGCTGTCGATGCCGGGATGCTGGTGCTGCCCTGGGTATCGGCGGCCACGCCGACCGCGTCGGCCGCGGCGCGTTTCGGGCGCGAACTTGCTGCGCTGCACGCGGATTCGCCGGGATCCTTCGGTGCGCCGTGGTCGGGTTGGATCGCCGATCTGCCGCTGGACAACACCCAGCTCGGCGGTTCATGGGCGCGCTGGTACGCCGACTACCGCCTCGCACCCTACCTACCGCGTGCGGCCGCCGATCTCGGTCGCGACGGAATTCGCTTGCTGGAACGCGTGATCGAGAACATCGAAACCCTCGCGGGTCCACCCGAACCACCCAGCCGCATCCATGGCGATCTGTGGTCCGGCAATGTGCTGTGGACCGCCGACCGCGCGCTCGTCATCGACCCCGCCGCCCACGGTGGTCATCGCGAAACCGACCTCGCCATGCTCGCCCTCTTCGGCGCTCCGCACCTGGACCGAATCCGCGCCGCCTACCACGAAACCCACCCACTCGCCGACGGCTGGCGCGAGCGCATCCCCCTGCATCAGCTGCACCCACTCCTCGTGCACGTCGTCCTCTTCGGCGGCTCCTACCGATCCCGAACCCTCGCCGCCGCCTCGGCCGCCCTCGCCGCTGCGCACCCGTAAATGCCGAGATCGGGCGCGATCTCGAGGCCGAGTATCTGCGCCGAAAGCGAGTGCATGTCTCACTCGGGCCAGGACGCAGGCACGACCTCGTGCCGGGCGTGCTCGCCGTAATGCACGCCTGCCGCTCAGCCGCGCACCGTATTGGTGACGTTGTGCGCTGAATGATCGACCATGCAGATGGCCGCGCCTGTGTGGCGCGGCTGCACGGCGACACAAACCGGGTCCTGGCCGTTGCGCGGATTGCCGCAGTGGTGGTGCGCCTGAGCGCAGGGGCGAGTGAAGGTTCTTCGCCGAGGACGGTCCTGTCTGCTCCGAGGCTTCGGACTCAGCGGCGCAAGGTGCTCTCCCGTTGCATATGCGACAGTTTTTCGGGGTTTCGAACCGAGTAGATGCCGGTGATGAGGCCGTCGTCGATGCGCACCGCCATGACCGTGTCGAGCTCGTCGTCGAGCCGTATGACCAGCGCCGGGTAGCCATTGACCTGGGCCGGTTGCAGCGACAACGCAGCAGTGATTCTGCCCGGGAAGGCGGCCAGGAGGCGGGCCACCTTGTCGGCTCCGGTGACGGGCCGCGGCAGGGCTTGTTTGATTCCGCCGCCATCGCCCAGGAGCACGACATCGGGCGCGAGCATATCGAGCAGACCCTGGATGTCGCCGTTTTCGAGCGCCCGCTGGAACGCCGCGAGCACATCTCGGGTTTGGGCCGCCGAAACCGGCCCGCGAGGTCGGCGCGCGGCCACATGTGCTCGGGCCCGGTGGGCGATCTGACGGACCGCGGCCGGGGTTTTGTCGACGGCTTCGGCGATCTCGTCGTAGGGCAGATCGAACACCTCGCGCAGTACGAATACCGCGCGTTCGGTCGGGGCGAGTGTCTCGAGTACCAGCAGCATCGCCATGGAGACGTGCTCGGCGAGTTCGACATCGTCGGCGACGTCGGGTGTGGTCAGTAGTGGTTCGGGCAGCCAGGGGCCGATATAGGTTTCTTTGCGGCGTCCGAGTGTGCGTAGCCTGTCGAGTGATTGGCGGGTGGTGATCCGGACCAGGTAGGCGCGGTGGTCCTGCACGGTGTCGAGATCCACGCCTGCCCAGCGCAGCCAGGTTTCCTGTAGGACGTCTTCGGCGTCGGCGGCCGAGCCGAGCATTTCGTAGGCGACGGTGAAGAGCAGGTTGCGGTGGGTGACAAAGACTTCGGTGGCAGGATCCACGCTCACGACTGCGCCCCCGGCATCCGGAAGTGTGTGGCCACGGGTGGCTCCTGTCTGTTGGATCTCGACTGCGTCGTTCACCAGACGCCGGACCACCACATTCTGTGACACCGGGAGTTCGTGACGAGCCGCACCCCGGTTCAGCTCGTCTTCGCGATGACCTTCTCCGCGAACCGGGACAGGTGCGCGATCTTGGTGTCCAGCGATTCGGTATCCGGTTCGGTGGTGTACGGGTAGCGGAAGCCGACGATCACGTCGGTGACCCCCTTGTCCTCCAACCGCTTCACACCGTCCACCGTGAACCCGTCCAGCGAGATGACGTGGATCTCGAAATCCTTGCGGGTGCCGTATTCGGCGCGCAGGACATCGAGTTCGGCGAGCAGCCGGTCCAATTCGGCCGGATCGCCCCCGGCATGCATCCAGCCGTCGCCGCGCTGGGCCGCGCGCCGCAATGCCGGACCGCTGTGTCCGCCGATCAGAATCGGAATCGGCTCGGTGGGCACCGGGCTGATCTTGATGGGCGGCAGATCGTAGAACTCCCCGTGGTATTCGAAATAGCCGCCCGCGGTGAGTCCGCGCACGATGTCGATGCACTCGTCCATGCGCGCGCCGCGGCGTTCGAACGGGACACCCATGATTTCGAAATCATCCGGCCACGGGCTGATGCCGACACCGAACCCGAACCGGTTCCCGCTCAATGCGGCGATCGACGCGGCCTGTTTGGCCACCAGCACCGGTGGCCGGATGGGCAGCTTCACCACGAAGGGCGTCAGCCGCAGTGTCGTTGTGGCCGCCGCGATGGCCGCCGACAACACGAAGGCCTCGATGAACGGTTTGTCCTCCAGGAACTCGCGATTGCCGTCGGGCGTGTAGGGGTAGGTGGCATCGGATTCCTTCGGATACGCCACACTGTCGGCGATCGTCATCGACGTGTACCCGGCTGCCTCCGCGGCCTGTGCCAGCGGCACATAGAAGGTCGGGTCCGTCATGGTCTCGGCATAGGTGAATCGCATCTCAATCGCCTTCCATACTTTCGGCGCTGTGCGCCCTGTTCGATGCGGCGGACAGTCCCGCCGCATGTGCACCCGCGCGTCGCCCGAAGTACGACGCCTCGCCCAGACACGTCCCGCTGGAATAGCCGGAACTGTCCTGCGCCAGATTCGAGGCGCAGGCGCCCGCCGCATACAGCCCGGAGATCACCGATCCGTCGGCGCGAAGCACCGCACCATCGACCGAGGTCCGCAGCCCACCGAGGGTGAACCCGACGTACGTCGCCCGACCAGGTGTGAGATCGAAGGCACCCCATGGACCTTCCGCCAACGGTGTCAGCCAGTCGGGATGCTTACCGAACTCCGGATCGCGCCCCTGCGCCGCCGCGGCGTTGTAGTCCTCCAACGTCTTTCGCAGCGCATCGCTCGGCATGCCGAGCGCCGATGCCATCTCCGCTACCGAATCCCACCCGTCGACGGACTTCACCATCGGTAGCTCCGGCCACACCATATGCTTGTTGTCTACTATCAGGTACGCAGTCGAATCCGATTGTGCGACAACAGCAGCCGCGGTTCGACCGTGATAGGAATCCTCCGCCACGAACCGCCGCCCCGCCTTGTTCACGATCACCCCGTACAACAACTCGGCCGGAGGATAGAACGACGCGGTCATGAATGCCCCGTCCATCTGCGCCACATCACCGCCCGCCGACTGCCCGAGCCGAATGCCGAGCCCGTCATCGGACGGAACGCCCAGCGGCAGAAAGTGTTCGGCCAGCCGCGGCGTGTACGCGGCGATCATCTCCTGATTCATCACGTATCCGCCCGCGGCGAGCACTACCGCGCCGGCGGCCGCGCCGTCACGCCATCGCGCCCCGGCGACCCGGCCGTCCGCATCGACGACGAGCTGTCGCACCTCGGTCTCGCACCTGACCTCGATCCCCAACTCGCGCACCCGTTCAGCGAGCACCGTCATCACCTGCTGCCCACCACGCTCGGCGCGCGCATTCACCTTGTGCCCGCGCGGCGCGGGCCGCGCCTGTTCACGGTAGGGCCACACCTTCTCGTTGCCGGTCCACATCAGCCCCTCGGTGCCCGGCTGCACCACCGCCTTTCCGGGATAGAACGACCGCTCGAACTCGACCCCGTGCGCCTCCAGCCAGTCGAAATGCGCCACACTCTCGGCGCAGTACGCGCGAATCTTCGCCGCATCGGGCTCGGGAGTGACCGCCTCGAAGTAGGCGATCATCGCCTCGACACTGTCCGCATACCCGGTCGCCTGCTGCACCGCAGTACCCCCACCGAGATAGAAATGCCCGGCCGCCAACGCCGAAGCACCGCCCGCCGCACCCGTGCGCTCGAGTAGCAGCACCCGCGCCCCCGCTTCGGCGGCGCTGATCGCCGCGCACGCTCCGGCGATACCGAATCCGACCACGATCACCTGCGCGGTCCCATCCCACTCGACCGGTTCGGTAATGAGCTGGGGGAGTTCGGTTCCTACGCCCATGGGTTCGAAAACCCCTCCGGAATCAGGTAATCGAACATCGCCCGCATATCCGGCGACAGCCGCATGAGCTCGACGGCGGAGCCGAGTGCGCCGCCGTCGAGATAGGCGAACTCCATCCCGACGCCCTCGAACGCGCCGCGCGCGAGGATCTCGGCTCCGCTCGCGTTCGCCTCGGCCAGCGCCGCGTCATAGTCCTCGGGCACCCACGCGACGTGGTGCAGTCCGGGCCCGACTCTGTCCAGATGTTCGGAATACAGACTGGTCCCGGACTTGGGCTCGATCAACTCCAACTGCTGCCCGCCCGCATACCCCAATGCCACCGTGATCGTGTAATCGGCGGGCGCGCCACGCAATTCGCACGACTGCGGCCCGAAGCGCACGTCCGGGATGGTGAACCACTTCGCGACGCCGTATCGCTCGGCGAACTCGCGCTGGGCCGCCTCGATATCGCGCACCACCCAGCACAGCTGGAAGATCGGGCCCCGCGCGATGGTCATCGGATCACCTCGACTCTGCTGTGCAAAGACTGCTTCGTACCGCCCAATTAAGCACCTACGCTTAATGTAGTCAACACTCGGGTTTAGTATCGTGCTGATATGGCCACCGAGGATCCGCGTTCCGCACTGCTCGACGCGGGTGAACGACTCATCGCCGAACGCGGCGTGGACGTCCCGCTCCGCGATATCGCCGCGGCCGCGGGCCAGCGCAACAACTCCGCGGTGCACTACTACTTCGACTCCCGTAGCGGTCTGCTCGAGGCCATCGTCGACCGCCGCATGAACTGGCTCGAAGACCGCCGAATGGGACTGCTCGCCCAGTACGAGGCCGAGGGCACCGCACACGAGATCCGCACACTGGTCGCGATGCTCGCCGCCCCCATCCTCGAACTCATCTACACGGCACAGGTCACCCACTATGGCCGCTTCCTCGAGGTGGTGCGTGCCCATCCCGTGATCGCCGACGCCCGCCGTCTCGCCGGTGCCGACCGCGCCGCCGTCCGCATCATCGCCACCCGCCTGGACGCGGCCCTCCCGCAACTCCCGCCCCGCCGACGCCGCCAGCGCCTGGAAACCATGGCGACCGTCATGTTCGCCTTGATCGCCGACTACGAACGTGCGCTGGAAGCGGGCGTGCGCACCCCGGTCCCCAGCAGCGACAGCGCCGAGATCATCGACATGATCGTTGCGATGCTCACTGTGCCGGTGCGCGAAGCGACATCGGGCGGTTAGGTCAGGAGGTGATCGGGAGATCGAGGCTGGCCAGCAGATCGATCACACGCTGCTGGATATCGTCGCGGATCGGGCGCACGTCGGCCACCGGTAGCCCGGCCGGATCGTCCACGCCCCAATCTTCGTACCGGATGCCGGGCACCAGTGGGCACACGTCGCCGCAGCCCATGGTGATGATGACGTCGGCGGCCAGGATGATCTCGTCGGTCCAGGTCTTGGGGAACTCGTGGGAGATGTCGATGCCCACCTCGGCCATGGCCGCGACCGCTGCCGCGTTGAGCGCCCCGCTCGGCTCGGACCCACCGGACCAGGCCAATACCCGACCCTGTGCGTAGTGCTCGAAAAAGCCCAGCGCCATCTGCGAACGTCCGGCATTGAATGTGCACAGGAACAGCACCACCGGGACCGCGTGCTCGACGCGGCCCTCCACCTTGGCTCGTGCGTGCAGCTGCTGCCGGGCGAAGCGCTCGGCCAGCAGCGGCACGTACAGCTTCACCGGCGCGTGTGCCGTGATCTGCGAGTAGGAGTCGTGCAGGAAATGGTGAATCGTGTTGGCGTCGAACAAGATCGTGAACTCGCGGTGCAGCCGCCGCTCGGCACGGGCGAGTGCCGTGCCGTGCACTATGTCGAGGAGTCGGTACGCCGGGGTGATCTCGGCGTATCCGGCCCGGTTCGTCCGCTCGGGCGTAGACACAGTAGTGAGGGTGACACCGACGCCCCTGCGCGGCAACCAAACTGAGGATGAACCGTATCGAACCTGCAGGCCACAATGCGGCGTATCGCCGAAGAAGCCCCCTCGATACGGCGGCCGTCGCGAAAACCGTCAGCGCAGAGAACCTTCCGTCGGAGCGGATCGGTCACTGCGTCACGATGGCGTGTTCGGGACAGGCGCTCGCCGCGTCGGTGACTGCCTCCTGGTACCGGGTGGGAACCGACGGATCGATGGTTTCGGCATAGCCGTTGTCGGTGAGCCGAAAGACGGCCGGGCACAGCGCAACACATACGCCGTGCCCGCGGCAACGGTCGGCATCGACGGTGGCCTTCACCGGGGATCACCGGAAGTCCGGACAGGGCTGTCGCGCATCACCGGTCCGCCTCGGTGAAGGTGATGTGCAGTTCGCGCAATCCGCGTAGGAGGAACGTCGGTTCGTATCGATAGGTGCGGTGCTGGGCGGGGCCGTGGGCGCTCTCGTCGATATCGATGTCCTGGAGACGGTCGAGCATCCGGTCCAGGGTGACCTGTCCTTCGGTCCGGGCGAGCGGTGCGCCTGCGCAGGTATGGATGCCGCGGCCGAATGCGATGTGCTCGCGGGAGTTGTGGCGATCGAGCCGGAACTCGTCGGGATCCTCGAATTTGCGAGGGTCACGGTTGGCCGCGCCGATGCAGAGCATGACGACCGTACCTGCGGGGATCTCGACATCGCCGACTCGTGTGGTCTTGCGGGTCAACCGGAAGTCGACCTTGGTGGGGCTGTCGGTGCGCAGCGATTCCTCGATGAAAGGACCGACCAGGCTGCGGTTTTCACGTAGCAGCTGCTGGAACCGCGGGCGTTCGGCGAGCACCCGCACGGCCGAGCTCAGCAGTTTGGTGACCGTCTCCTGCCCTGCCGCGAACAAGAAGGTCGCCGGTCGCACGATATCGATGAGATCGGGTAGTGATCCGTCCGGATAGGTCGTGGACGCAAGGATGCCGAGGATGTCGTCGCGGGGCGTGGTTCTGCGGTTGCTGATGTATTCGCCGAAGGTCTCCTCCAGCCATTGCAGCGGGTTCGTGCCCACCGGTTCGTGGTCGAGCGCTCCCACTCGACTACCCGGCTCTTCGTAGCCGCCCAGCCGGGCTCGGAATTCGTCGCGGTCGCTGTCGGGAACGCCGAGCAGGTCAGCGATGGCCAGTGTGGCGAAGGGTTTGGCGTAGTCGCCGAGGAATTCGCACCGGCCCCCGGCGACGATGTCGTCGAACTGGCGATCGGCCAGCCGCCACATGTAGTCACGGTTCTCGGTGAGCCGTTTGGGAGTCAGCAATCGGCTCAGCAGGGTGCGGGTGCGCGTGTGCTGCGGCGGGTCCATGGTGACCATGTGCTCGAAGATCGGGAACTGGTGCCGGTGTTCATCGATCTGGGTGCTGATGTCGTCACCGACCGGAACAAAGGGCAACGGTGGGAAAGGTCCGCCGATAGCGACGCAGGCCGAGAAGGCATCGGCGTTGCGGAACACCTCGTTGGCTTCCTGATAGCCGGTGACCACCATGACCCCGTAGTGGGGTTCGCGGAACACCGGGTTCCGAGTTCGCAGATAGGCCAGATATTCGTACGGACTCTGGGCGACCGATTCATCGGAAAAGTAGTCGACGGAAGCCAAGTCGGCCATTACTCCCACCCTCTTCAGGTCAAGAATACATTGTTTGATCGATCGATCAGATTAGAGTGGGGAAGTAGTAGCACGCGCCGCGTTGGACGGTCAAGAGCGGCGAGAACCGCCGGGGATCCGCGAATGCTGATCCGTGCGAGCATCTGATGTCGGTAAACAGGTGTAACCTGTGCTTTCCGTGGATCTTTCCAGTCTGGGTGATGCTCGGGTGTTGTCGGCGAGATGCGCGGCGGCGCGTCGTTCGCAGCCGGGGTGCTGATCAGCCATTGACATCACGACGCCGCAGGTGTCCAATTTGATCGATCGATCAGAAATTGATGAAATGGGATCGGATTCGATCCGCGAACGAACGAGGTGCTTCATGGTTGGACGGGTCGAAGGCAAGGTCGCCTTCATCACGGGCGCGGCGCGCGGGCAGGGCCGCAGTCACGCGGTGCGGCTGGCACAGGAGGGCGCCGACATCATCGCCATCGACGCGTGCAAGCCCGTCAGTGGCAGCGATCAGATCGCGCCGTCGACCCCGGAGGATCTTGCCGAAACCGCGGAACTGGTGAAGGGGCTGGGCAGACGCATTGTCACCGCCGAGGTCGATGTCCGGGATTTCCAGGCGCTGAAGGCCGCCGTGGACAGCGGTGTGGAGCAGTTGGGGCGCCTGGACATCATCGTGGCCAACGCGGGCATCGGCAACGGTGGTGCGACGCTGGACCAGACCAGCGAGCAGGACTGGACCGTGATGATCGACATCAACCTTTCCGGCGTCTGGAAGACCGTGAAAGCCGCTGTGCCGCACCTGCTTTCCGGAGGAAACGGCGGATCGATCATCCTGACGAGTTCGGTGGGCGGACTGAAGGCCTACCCGAACACCGGGCACTACATCGCCGCCAAGCACGGAGTGGTCGGCCTGATGCGGACGTTCGCGGTCGAATTGGGACAGCACTCGATCCGGGTCAATTCGGTGCACCCGACCAATGTCAACACGCCGATGTTCATGAACGAGGGCACGATGAAGATGTTCCGTCCGGATCTGGAGAATCCGGGCGTCGAGGACTTCAGGCCGGTGGCGGAGTTCATGCATGTATTGCCGGTGGGTTGGGTCGAGCCGGAGGACATCAGCAACGCAGTGTTGTTCCTGGCCTCCGACGAAGCCCGCTACATCACCGGCCTTCCCATGACCGTCGATGCGGGGAGCACGCTGAAGTAGGGGCGCTCGCCCGCCGGATCCGTCGGGCGCATGCCGACGGATCCGGCAACAGAAGGGGCCTCACCTGGGCCGATCCGGTCTGCCTGCGGAATTTATCGACCGATCAAATGTTAGAGTGCCTTATGCGTAGCGCGATACGGCGAGGACAGTCAGGGTTCGGCGGCGCGGCGCGAAGGTGCGGCTGATGGCGGGGCGCAGCACCGCGAAAACGGCCGACATCGGCACCCGCCAGCGGTTGATGGCGGCAACCGAGGAAATCATGCGTGAGGATGGTTATGCCGCGGCGACCTCACGGCGGGTAGCCGAGCGAGCCGGAGTGAAGTCGGCACTGGTCTACTACTACTTCCCCACGATGGACGATCTGTTCCTCGCGGTGCTGAGCGACTCCGGCGATCAGGCGCTGGAGCGGATGCGCCAAGCCCTCACCGACGACGATCCACTGCGGGTGTTGTGGCTGATCAACACCGACACCGGTTACACCCGGCTCAGCACCGAGTGGATGGCGCTGGCCAACCACCGCAAGGTGATCGGCGCCGAACTGAAAACCTATGCCGAACGGGTGCGCGACATCGAGACCGCGGCCGTCACCATGGTCCTGCGCTCACACGGCGTCGACCTGTCGGTGTATCCGCCGGTGGTGATGGCAATCCTGCTCACCGGGGCAGCGCGCATCATCTGCAACGAAGGAGCGGTGGGCATGGTGCAAGGCCACGACCAACTGCGCGAATTCGTCGAGGGGTTCATCGCTCGATTCGCTCTCACGTCCACACCTGTGTCGACCGGTTCGGACTAAGGGATCAGGTCCAGCACGGTGGTGGATTTCACCTGCATGATCGCGGTGTTGATCGCCACCGCAGACGCAAGGACAAGGCCGGCCATCGGTTCGCGCAACGGCTCGTCGATCACCAGCGCGTAGGTTTCGGCCGACACGATCGCCCGTCCCAGGCCGGCGGTGGTTCTGATGATCCGGGCGATTTCCGCGTCGGTGTGATCGACGATTGTGAACCTTCGCGGTTCGAACAGCCGGTCCGCGTGGATAGTCCCGATCCGGGTGCCGTCGGCAAGCAGCGCGAAACGCTTCTTGCCCATCCAGTTCTCCTGGACAATCCGACCGATCGGCTCTCCCGCGGGCCCGTCGACGATGACCTTCGACTTGAACACTTTTCGGGGGCGCGTCACCGTGAGCGCAGGATTGTCCAAGGCATCTCGCATTTCGAGCCGGTGGGTGAAGAAATTATTGAATTCACCGAAAAAGCGAGTGGCCTTCTTTAGGCGACTCTGACCGACCTCCACTACGGACCCGAGCCGCTGGCCGTTCTCGTCCAGCACCGCGTACTCGGTAGACATCTCGATCAGCTTGGGCTTCTGATCGATAATCAGCACCGGCTCGGTGTAAAGCGTTCCACCACAATGTCGTCCGGCTATGGTCGGTTGTTCAGAAATTGGCATTGCTTTCCTCGTGATTGCGGCCCGGGGAAGCCCGGCTATGAATAGACTCCGCGACCGGCAGCGCCGCATCAAGGCACCCAAGGGTGGGGTCAGTGCCCCCGCTGCCCCCTATGACCATGCAGATGGTCCGGTTCGGAGAAACCCGTCGGGGTGGGCGATGTCCACCCCATGGGTGGCTATCGGCAACTGCACACGTGACCGAATCTATTTCTGCAACGAAGAAGTCTCACATAAGGGAGGACGCGCATACTGTGCATCTCATCGCCGTCATTGTGCTGACCGCAGTCATCGCCGGGCTCGTGCGCAGGTTGGTGATTCCGACGCGAAGTCGCAGCCTGGCCGCGCTTCCTGACGGGCCACAGCATCGGGTGCCGAATCTCGTTTACGCCCCGGTGCGTCCGATGCGGCTGCGTGGCCCGTTTATCGCACTCACCGCGCTGTGGTCGGCGCTGCTGGTGACCGAGATCGCAACGAATCCGGACGCGAGCAATCCGATGCTGTACATCTATTTGCTCGCGCTCGTCGCCTCGGCTGTCAACCTCACCGCGATGCACCTCCAATGGCGTTTCGCGGACGGAATCTTCGACCATCCCGCCTACACATCGGGTATGTGAATCGCGGTCGTGGTCATCATCGTGCTGATGCTCAGGTGGCGACGGGAGCCCGCCCGGCTCGTTCGATGAGGTGCTGGACCAGGTTGAGTAGTACGTCTTTGCAGGAGGTGCGGTCGCGGGCGTCGCACAGCATGACGGGGATGTGGTTGTCGAGGTCGAGTGCGTCGCGGACTTCGTTGATGGTGTAGACGGGTGCGCCGTCGAAGCAGTTGACGGCGACGAGGAATGGGAGTCCGCGTCGTTCGAAGAAGTCGACGGCGGCGAAGGAGTTGTCGAGTCGTCGGGTGTCGGCGATGACGATGGCGCCGAGTGCGCCGCGTGAGAGTTCGTCCCAGAGGAACCAGAATCGGTCTTGGCCGGGTGTGCCGAAGAGGTAGAGGACGAGGTCTTGGTCGATGGTGATGCGGCCGAAGTCGAGTGCGACTGTGGTGGTGGTTTTTTGTTCGACGCCGGATAGGTCGTCGATTCCGGTGCTGACTTCGGTGATCAGTTCTTCGGTGCGTAGTGGTGCGACCTCGCTGATCGAGGAGACCATGGTTGTTTTGCCGACGCCGAATCCACCGGCGATGAGAATTTTGACCGAAGCCGCCAGCTGCAGTGTCGTCATGGCAGCCGCGCTGGGGTGGATAGGTAGGTGCCGACACGTTGGACGGTGACGTTCATTTCGTAGGCCACCATGCCGAGGTTGGCTGATTCGGCTGCTTGTAGTGCCAGGCAGGCGTTGTCGCCCGCGGAGGTCACGAACAGCACCGCGCGGTCGAGTTCGATGACGGCTTGGCGGACCCCGCCGCCGTCGAAGCGGCTTCCGGCGCTGCGGGCGAGGCCGTAGAGGGTGGAGGACATGGCGGCGAAGTGTTCGGCGTCTTCGCGGGTCATGGTGGTGGAGCGGCCGAGGAGCAGGCCGTCGGTGGACAGGACCACCGCGTACCGGACACCGGCCAGTCGGTCGACGAGGTCGTCGAGGAGCCAGTTGAGATCACCGGGGCTGGAAGAAGTCACCGTTGCCTTCCTGTTCATCCGAGGGGTTGCCGATCGATGCGCCGAACCCTTCGGCGGATGTAGCGATCCGGCGTTGATCGGGGATGGCATGGCGGCCCTGCCTGGTCCCGTTTTCGATGGCGGACATGAGGTCTCGGGCCTGTTCCGCCGAGCGCGCTCGGTGTCGCGGTTGCTCGGCTGGAACCGGATTCGCCAGTTGCGGTGCGATACTTGCTTGTCGGCGCCTGCGGGGCAGGGCGGGCCGACTATCGAATTCGGTCGTCGGTGGCCCATCGAACGTCGGCTGCGCGTGCGGTGGCATGGGTGCCACCGCCGCCAGGGCAGTGCGTGTCCGGATTTCGGCGACCGTTGTGGTGGCCGAACGGTCGGTGGCGAGCATCAGCGGCCTGCTTCCCTCAGCCGATATCGTCGGCTCCGAAGCTAGTGGCGGCGCGGCCGTGTCAGGGGTCAGTACGGTCGCGGGGATGAGCACGATCGCGCGGATCCCGCCGTAATCGGACTCGGTCAGCCGCACCGAAATGCCCTGCCGAGCCGCCAGTTTCGCGACAACGAACAAACCCAGCCGAGAGTCCGCCGATAACGCCGCCAGACCGAAATGCGGTGGCTCACGAAGTATCTCGTTGATTCTGGCCGTCTCGGACGGCGGTATCCCCATACCCTGATCGTTGATCTCGACCGCCACCCCTTTTCCGACAACTGCGCCGGTCACCTCGACTCGCGATTGCGGCGGTGAAAACGAGGTCGCATTGTCCATGAGTTCGGCGAGCAGATGTGTGACGTCGGCGACAGCCGCGCCCGACACCTGGGTCTCGGGTAGTCGAGCGATGCGGACATGTGTGTAGTCGAGGGTTTCACCGACGGCGCTGCGCACCACGTCGATCAGCCGCACCGGATTGCGCCACTGTCGTCCCGGCTGCCCGCCGCCGAGCACAATGAGGTTCTCGGCATTGCGGCGCTCGCGGGTCGCGAGATGATCGAGCTTGAACAGCGTGTCCAGCATTGCTGGATCCTCTTCACGCGCTTCGGCTTCGTCGAGGATCTCGAGCTGTCGGTGCACCACCATCTGGCTGCGGTGAGCGATATTCAAGAAGACCGCCTTGACACCCTCACGGGTACGGGCTTCGTTCACCGCGCCCGCCACGGCCGCGGCATGCGCATGCTGGAATGCCTTGGCCACCTCACCGATTTCGTCGTGACCATAGTCCAGATCCGGTGATTCGGTCGCGGGGTCGATCACTTCACCCTCACCCAGCCGTCGCATCATATCGGGCAGCCGCTCGTCGGCGAGGGCGAGCGTTTCCCCGCGCAGTCGCCGCAGCCGACGGATGAATTGATTGGCCAGGACCACCGCGATCAGAAAGGCGACCAGGCTGATCGCGACCACACCGCCGCCCGCCCACGCGGATTTCGTGGTGGCGTCGGCGGCCTTGCTCTCGGCCAGCTGTTGCGCCTGCTCATTCTGCGCGAGCCAGATATCGACCAGGCCGCGATTCACCTCGGCGACCGAACTGCGCCAGTCCTCGGTACTGAACGGCAGCGGCGAGGATTGTCTGCCGGGTGTGCCGGTGGTGCCTGACGATCCGTTACCCGGTCCTACCGTATTGCGTTGGACAAGAGCATCTTCCATAGCCGTGAGTCGCTGCCACGCTTGGCTCGAGGTAAGAGTGTGCAGGCTCTGTTTCTGGTCCGGGCCGAGTGCGCTGGTGAGACTCACGACCTCGGAGTGGTAGAAGCCGATCTCACGCAGAAAATCCGCTATCGGAATGAGCGTCGTCCCGCTCGCGGCGGCCAGCACGCCTGCCAAAGCATCACTGCGTGACATCGCTTCGACTATTCGGAACAGTTGCACCCCGTCGGCGAGTTGTGCGGCGATTTCCGCGTCCGGCGCGGTTCGTGCGATGACTCTGGAGCCTTCGACGATGCCGTCGAGGAGTCGGTTGTAGAAAGCATATGCGTCGGCAATCGGCAGTTGGTCCGTGTCGATAGCAGTACGCGCCCGGGCCAGTTGGGCGTCGAGGGTGAGAAAATTCTCCGCGGTCGCACCGATTTTCGAATCGTCCACCGCGCGCACTCCGGTCGACCCGGCAATGAGGCTTTTGAACGCATTATCCAACTGCAGGCGCGCCGTACCCAGCGCGGGTACGGCCGCCTCTTCACCACCGAGAGCCGCCAACGTCAACTGACGTTCTTCCTGCACCGCCGCCACGAACACCCGAGCTGTCGGAATCACGTTGCGATTCTGCGAGGCCCACTCCTGAGCCTTATTCCCCTCGGCGACCAGGTATCCCGCGGTACTCGCGCCGACCACGAGCAGGGACAGGCTCGGGATGAGCGCGATCGCCAGAATCCGCGACCGGACCCCGAGTCTCACTCTGAACATCGGCCCAAGGTAGTACGGGCCGGACCGAATTGATTGTCCTCTTTCCATGCGGTGGAAACCGCACGGAGCGGTATGTGCGACAGACCGCCCCAGCAGAGGGCGACAGTGATTTCGACGGCTTGTTCCTTCGGTACGGGCCGCTCCGCGGACAGCCAGTAGCGCGCGGTGAACTGGCTGGCGCCGACAAGCCCGACCGCGAATGCCCACGCGCGCTGTGGACCGAGGCCGGAGTCTCGGACGAGTAGATCGTGTACCGCACCGACACAGGCCGCGGTGGCCTGCCCTATGCGCCACTGCACGGACGGCTCGGTGGGCACCTCGGACTCGAAGACCAGCCGGAATCCGTCGGGATCATCGTCGGCGAAGTCGAAATAGGCCTGTACCGCTGCCGATAGCCGCCCATGATTGTCGGCGGTCGAATGCAGGGCGTCGTGGACGGTGGACACGAGTCGGTCGAGATGCTGTTGCAATACCGTCAGATACAGCGTCAACTTGCTCGGAAAGTACTGGTACAGACTGGGTTTGCTGATACCTGAATGTCTCGCGACCTGATCCATGCTGGTCCCGTGGTAGCCGCGGGCCGCGAAAACCTCACCGGCGCTTGCGACTATCTCGCGGCTTCGCGCGGCACGAGCCGATCTGACCGCATGTGCCCGGGCCGTCGCCGCGTCGGTCGGCCCGGGCTGTGACATGTGGTCAGCGAGATCGGTCATAGGAAGCTCCCATCGGTGTCCGCGAGATACGCCGGTGCGACGGCTGCGCGGCGTTGCCGTCCGTATTGGATGACACCGATTGAGTATACTGTTATATGCTCAACTGAGTTCGATTCGTCAGCCCTCGCGCGACCGCCGTGTCAATTCGACTGTCGCCGCACGCAATTCGTCTGCCGAATCGATCGGGGTCGCATAGCCGACCCGTGTCCGCGCCACTCCGCGCGGCGTCACTACTCGCAGATCGAGCCCATAGCGATCGGCGCGTTCACAACTCGCCTCGGTCGCATCCGGATACCCGCCCAATACCTGCGCCATCGACAACAGCGCATCCGCATGATCGTCATTGAGGTGCGTGATCGCCCGCCCAGCCACCGGAACAATCGGATCCGGCGCGGCCGCCAGATACTGCTCCGCCGTCGCGGAATCCATCCGCCCGTACCCGCCGACCCATCGAACTCGCCGCACCCGCAACACCCACAGCGAGAAATCGCTGTAATCCACGTAGTACTTCGCCGCGGGCACCGCGGCCAGATGCGCCTCGCGCGCCGCCGCGGCCTCGGCACCGACCGGCCGCTCCGCCACCCCGGCCAGCGTGATCCTGGTACCGGCCAGCGGATCGGCCGGAACATCGGGCGACACCACCGACAAGCTGGCGCGCGGATCCGCCGCGAGATTGCGCCCGTGCTCGGCCATCCGCGATACGCACAGCACCGGCTGACCATCCAGCAGCCCGTAGGTGACGAACGACGCCCACGGGCCGCCGTCCTCGCTCAAACTCGCCAAGGTCGCGATATTCGTCGTCGCCGCAACAGTCCTGGCCTCCTCGGCCGCCGACGGACGAGCGGAATTCACCACGGGCGTGGTCGGCTGTGGAATCGAAGGCGCGTCGCCGGGATCACCGTGATCGAGAGTCATAGCGTCCATCCTCGCAGGGACCACGGTAGGGCCGACATCGCACACTGAAACGCCGAAGACCGCATCTCGAACCAGGCGATCGCGCGCGCAACGGCCGCGGATCGGCAAGACTGGCGTGCGTGACCCGATACGCATTCGACGCCGACCGCAACGCCCTCGTCGCCATCTGGGCGACCGGACGCGGCGATCTCTCGACCACGGTGGCCCAGCTGCCACCGATAAACCATGACCAGGCAACGAGTTTGGCGTCGAATCTGACCACCCTGTCCCGGTTCCAGTGGCGCACCTATACGCATCCGGCAAGTGCCGCAGGCGATCCCGACGTTCCCAATAGCGAGGCCTGGCGGCGCGCCGAAGAGCGCCGCAACTTCAAGGAGGTCGAGGCCGGAATCCGCACCCCCAACCTGCCGACCGACCACGGCCTCGTCGTTTCCTACAGCGGTGTGGTCGAATCCGCGCACCGTGTAGGCCGCACCCTGCACGCCGTCGACGATTCCGGCCTGCGTGACACCATCGCGGCCGAGGTCCGCACCGAACAGGCCGCCATCGAATCCGCCGAGCTCGGCGACCTGTCCGGGCGCGCGCGCCAAGCGGTCGAACTCTCACGCCCGGATGTCTCACCGGCCCAGGTCCAGGCCGCCGACGACCTGCTGCGCGCCGATCCCCTCGGCACCGTGGAACTGTTCACCGAACTCGACCCCGCCTCCGCATCCGTCGCGGCCGCGCACTGGCTCTACGCCGCCGCCGAGGTCGCGGGCGAACTCGCGGGCGTGCCCACCGCCGATGTGGTCGTCGAAGCCGACGATATCGAGGCACTGCAGGTCGAAACCCCGACCCTGGTGCTGGAGCGCCTGATCAGCGGTGAGACACCGACCGAGATCGTCGTCGACCTCATCGCCGAGGCCATGGCCGTCTCCGAAGGACACGTGCCCGCACCATGGGCGGTGGTGGCCCGCGTCGCCGAAATCGAAGAGCAGGCTCGCAAATTCGATCTCGACAGCGCCTCCCGCGCCGCCCTCCTCGATGAGTTCCGGATCAGCCGCCTCGACCCCACCCGCCCTGCCCTCGACCTCCTCGAAGATCTCCTCGACGGCATCCGCGGCTGCCTACTGCTCTACTCGGCCCACACCGCGGGCGACGACGCCGAAGTCGAAGCCCAATTCGCCGCCGACGTCAGAGGGGAAGCCGACACCCACTCCGACCAGCTGTTCTGACCCGGGCACCGCTGCTCAACCACAGCGCGCAGACATCTGACGCGCATCGGCGCCCAGCCAGCGGAGCAGCGCGTCGTAAACGGCGTCGTGGTTGAGCAGGGTGAAGTGGTTGGCTCCGGGGAGATGCAGGCCGTTGGCGTCATCGAAACCGATGCGGCGGGCCCGATTTCGGCCGGAGCCGCTGGCGGGCAGGACCAAGCCGTCGCCGATGATCCGGCCGAGCGGATGACGCGGGCTGTGGGTCACCGAGGCGGTGACGAAGTAGTGGTCGGCGCAATCGAGCAGCGGTATCTCGCGAATGACTCTGCGGCGCAAGGCGTCCGCGTCCATATCATGCCAATCCTTATCGACGAGCGACCCCTGGCGCAGGTCGCGAATGCCCGCACTGCGGCGGCGCAACAGCCGACCGAAGGGGCGGGTCTCCGGTACGTTCACCAATGCGGCCGAGGCATAGTGGACGAGCTGCTCCAACGGTGCACCCAAATGCGGTGATCCGAGACAGACGATCTGCCGCACCCGGCGCACCCACGGCAGGTCGGCCTGATCGGCGTCGTAGCAGGCGCCCCGCGCGATCAGGCCGCCCATGGAATGTCCGACGAGTGCGATCTGCTCGACCTGCACCGGCCAGTTCTCGACCAGCCGCTGCAGCATCCCGTTCAGCAGACGGGCGTTCTCCGAGATGTGCAGCCCGCTGTTGTATCGAACCATCAGCGCCGTGCAGTCGAGATCGGCTTCGAGCCGCTCGGCATAGCTGGGCCGCCCGCCGAGTCGCCAAGCGTGTTCGGTCTCCACCAGACCGTGCAGGAAAACCACGATGCGCGGGCGCGGGTTCGACACCACATCGCCGACCCACCCCGGCGCGACCGGTTCCCCATTGATCCGAAATGTCATCGGCCCGGCCAGAATCGGCAGCTCATCCTCGAGACTGTCGCCGATCAAACCCTGCAATGCCGCCAGGAATCCGGCCCCGTAGACCGTGCGTGAGGGCACCGGGGCGCCGGGTACGTCCACGGTGCGCTCCGCCAGGGCTCCCGCAGCTGCCGCGGTTCCGCCGACCAGCCGATACACCCCATCGGTAATCGCATCGTGCACCACCTTGACCGGCTGCGCGGCCGGTCCGACACCTAGTCGCACCGCCGCGAACACCCGGTCCGAGATGGCTCGATGCACCGCGGCGATCCCCTCGATCGCACCACCCAGTTCATCGCCCGCCAATCGCGCGAGCGCTTGCATCTCCGCCTGTCGTTGCCGCTCGGGCTCACTCATTCATTCAGTGTACAACTGTTCACTGAGATTTTCGTGTCGAAGCGGCGGCCTAAGACGGTATGTGGCTGACTCCGACCGCCCTTTCGGTGAGACTGCCGAGGTAGAGGGTGCCGTCGTGTTCGACGACCCCGGTGACCATCGCATAGTCGGTGCCCTCGGCCTGTAGGTCGTGCACGACCTTGCCGTCGAAGTCGACGGCCATCACCCAGACGGTGCGCGGCGGTTTGGGCTGTACCCATTCCGGTAGCGCCCAGACGATCCGGCGCAGGATACCGGGCAGGGGAAGTAGACGGTCCAGCAATGGATTTCGTGGGGACGGCAGGGTGATCCATACCAGACCATCGCTGCCGAGAGCCATATTGTCCGGGAAGCCGGGCAGGTTCTCGATCAGGCGGTCGTAGGTGCCCGCCTTCGGCCCGGTGAGCCAGTAGCGGGTCACCCGGTAGCCGCCGGTCTCCGCGACGAGCACGCTGGAGCCGTCGGGGGACAGGACCACGCCATTGGCGAATTGCAGTCCGTCGATGAGGGTTTCGAGCTTGCCGGACGGATCGAGGCGGAACAGGCGGCCGGTGCCGGAATGCTCCAGCAGGTCGCCCATCCATTCGTCCAGCGGATAACGACGCGACGACGAGGAAAAGTAGATGGTGCCGTCCGCGGCGCGAACCACATTGCTGGCGAAGGGGAGTGGTTCGCCGTCGACCTCGTCCACGAGCACCTCGATCTCGCCCGCACTGTCCAGCCGCAGCAGTCCGCGATGGAAATCGCAGATCAGCAGTGACCCGTCGGCATCGGCATGCATACCGAGCGGACGGCCGCCGGTATTCGCCAGCAGGCTCACCGTGCCGTCCGCGGGATCGATGCTGTAGACCGAACCGTCATCGACTCCCGCAATGATTCGCCCCTCGGCGGTGCGCACCACATCCTCGGGCGCCGCGCCGGGCAGTTCCCATCGCGTGATCTGGGGAAGTGGTGTGGCACTACGTGTTTCGCGAGCCCGGGGTGGGGTAGGTGGTGGTGTCCAGCGCTGCGGCTGCATTGTCGATCCGGCGACCATAGCTCACCCTATCCCGGTGCCGACGACCAGCTGCCGAGAACCGGCCCTCAATTACAACATATCGATACGTAGATATGCGCATCTAAACATAGATTGCCACACCTTGAATTCGAGAGCGAACAACGAAATCCGTCCGGCTCCGCCGAACGCAGCACGGATCAGGGGGAGGGCTCCCTTCGAGTAACGAAGGGGCGGCGAGTCGGAGTAGAGGGCAAGGAGATACGCGATACCAAGTCGTGTCGCAGGCATGGGGGAGAGGGGAGGCCGGTGCTCGACACCGGATTTCGGGAGTGGGCGCTTCCAGGCGTGTCAGCGGTGCAGGGCGGTCTCGTGCTGCAAACGCGACAGTTTCTGGGGATTGCGCACGGAGTAGATCCCGGTGATGAGGCCGTCGTCGATGCGCGCCGCTACGACGGCATCGATCTCGCCGTCGAGTCGCAAGATCAGCGCCGGGTGGCCGTTGACGAAGGCAGGCTGGGCCGATCGCGTGGTGAGGTTGCCGAGTGCGGCGGAGAGGAGGTCGGCCACTGCATCGGCCCCGACGATCGGCACCAGCGCGGCCTGTGCGAGTCCGCCACCGTCGCCGAGGAAGACGACATCCGGCGCGAGAATGTCGAGCAGGCTCTGCAATTCGCCGGTTTCGACGGCTCGCTGGAATGCCGCGAGCGCGTCTCGGGTTTCGGCCGCGGAGACCATCTCGCGTGGTCGGCGCGCGGCGACGTGGGACCGAGCCCGGTAGGCGAGCTGGCGGACTGCGGCCAGACTCTTGTCGACCGCTTCGGCGATCTCGTCGTACTCCAGATCGAATACTTCGCGCAGTACGAACACTGCCCGCTCGACGGGTGTGAGGGTCTCCAATACCAACAGCATCGCCATCGATACGCTGTCGGCAAGCTCGATGTCGTCGGCGACGTCGGGTGCGGTCAGCAGCGGTTCGGGCAGCCAGGGGCCGACGTAGGTCTCTTTGCGGCGCCCGAGCGTGCGGAGCCGGTCGAGCGACTGACGGGTGGCGATTCGGACCAGGTACGCGCGTTGATCTTGCACCGTGTCGAGATCGACGCCTGCCCAGCGCAGCCAGGTTTCCTGGAGGACGTCTTCGGCGTCGGCGGCCGAGCCGAGCATTTCGTAGGCGACGGTGAAGAGCAGGTTGCGGTGCGCGACGAATGCTTTCGTCGCGGGGGCCGGACGGCCGCTGTTGATGTCGCCGTGGTCGGCGGGCGTGGTCTGCGACATGCCGGGCATGGGCGGCTCCTGTTCGCTCTCGGGTGCGTCACCCATCAGACGTCCGATCCTGCTGTTTCATAACAGCGGGGCAGTGGTGGTGTGGGTCACATCGAAGCGCTGTTATGTGAATCGGGGTGCCGCCGTCTCATGGTCGTTCACATCAACACCGGAAGTTAGGACCGAAGTCATGGAACCCCGTTTCAACCTGAACGACAACGAGCTCGGCGCCAAGATCGGCAAGCGGTTCGCCAACACGAGCCTGGCGATCATGCAGTCGTCGCTGCCGAAGTCCACGGTGGAGCTGGTGGAGTTGCGCGCCAGCCAGATCAACGGCTGCGGTTACTGCGTCGACGCCCACACCAAAGAGCTGGCGGCCGCGGGCGAACCCGCGGTTCGGATCAACCTCGTTGCGGCATGGCGCGAGTCCACCGTGTTCAGCGAGGCCGAGCAGGCCGCGCTGGCGTTCGCGGAGGAGGGCACCCGACTTGCCGACGCGAATCGCGGTGTCGCCGACGAGACCTGGGCGCAGGTGCGTAAGCACTACGACGACGACCAGGTCGCCGCACTGGTCTACCTGGTCGCCATGATCAACGCCGCCAACCGGCTCCTGGTGATTACGCAGACCAGGGGTGGTTCGTACGTGCCAGGCACGTTCGAGAGCGTGGCGAGCTGATCCGTACGCGGATTCCGGCCCGGGATTGTTCGGGCCGGAATCCGCAGATGGGGGAGCGCTCAGACCTGCAGCAGCGCCCCGGACGACGTCGCGCCGGGGCCGGAGATCGGTTGCCGAGAAACGTATCCGGTGGAACTGCGATCACCAGTGCACCTGAAAATACATCGAACTATGTAGATATGCGTATTTAACTATTCAACTCCAACTACCACCTCACCTGATCCGAACAACGTCAAAAGACCGCACAGACCAGGGGAGCCTCTAGTCGCTGGGCCGCCGATAGTGCTTCGGCGGGCCCAGCGACTGGTCCTAGGGGCTGACCGAGAAGACGTGCCAGAGCACAGCAAGCGTGGCCAGCGTGAAAAACGGTGACAGAATCCAGGTTTCGACCTTGTTCCCGGTCCGTTCGATCACCGGCACGCAGGTGCGCAGCGGGAACGGCCAGAACAGTCGGCATCCCTTATCGGTGAGGCAATCACCGGCGAGGTGGGCCAGCGCCCCGAGTCCGACAGCGAACGGCAACCACGCCGGTTTATCGGTGATCCAGTGATCCATCGCGAACGTCCCTGCCGCGGCGAGGATTATGACCGTGCCCCACGACTCGATGCCCTCGCCGGAGGGGCACAGATGCAGTGCCCGCACCGCCAGCGCGAGCAGGAAGAACACCAAACCGAGTGTGAAATATCTTCCGAGCCAATGCTCACCCGCCCAGGTCCCGTAAGCGACGGCGATCACGAAGGCGAACGAGTGGGTTGCGTGCCGATGGCCACCGGAGATCCAGGAAATCAAGCGGCACAGGTGGTAGGAGATGGGGCCGAGCACATGCGCGATAGTGCCGTTCGGATGGTCCGCATCGGGCAGCAGCGCGGCCCCCGCCGTCAGGAAGGTACCAAGCAGTACCTCGACGGCACCGAGATGCGCGTCGCCGGTGGGCAATACCGGATAGACCAACGCCGAGATGGGTAGTGTGGCCGCTGCCACCGACCAGGCGAAAGCGCCACTGGTCGCATGTGAATGTCCTAGCACTACATGAAGGTTAGTTGACCACAACCCATTTCAAACAAACGAGACTAACCAGCCGGTGAAAACGTATCGGGGGGAGGGGATTTCACCGAAAGTGGCCAGACGCGATCGGTGTGCCCATTGTGCATGGAACAGCCGGCGAACGGTCCGTTGGGGTCGAACAGCACGTTCATATGACTGTCGGCATGGTCCAGAAACCATAGCGACAGACCCAATTCGGCGTTGAGCCGATAGAGTTCCCAGGATTGCCAGAGCGCCTCGAGCCGCGCCACGGCCTCGGTGTGCCGCCACCATTCCGGGCACCAGGCCAGGCCGTTGTCGGCCACTTTGCGCCGATAGACCTGCGCCAGGTAGTTCTCGACGAACTCCACGACCGATCCATAGACCTGTGTCCGCTGCTCTTTCATGGCGCCCCCGAGGACAGTGGCATTCCGAACTGCTTCGAGAGTAGTCACGAAATCTGCTGAGGTCCTTTGGGAAACCTTTGAAATAGCTATGCGGAGCGCCGCGAACGCGGATTCACAATGCGATCGAGTGCGTGCAGATCCGATTCCAGTGCGTAGAACACGCGCAGTGCGCCGACGAATGCGAAAAGGCTGACCACGCACAGGATCACAATGGGGCCGATTACCGTCTGCTGCTGTGCCGCGTCCAGGTAGACCAGACCGCCCGCCACTCCGATGAGGGGTACGGAGGCAGCGATGCCGAGATAGATCCGGCTGCGTCGGGCGAGCCGCCGTAATCGGATGGCGTCGTCGGGGGAGGTCTGTGCGGTGCCGAGTAAACCCGGGTAGTACCAGCGCAGTACGAAGAAGGTGACGGGGAAGTAGGAGTACACCACCGCGACCGCGGCCGCGACCAGATGGGATGCGATGAGGTTGATGGTGAATCCGGTGGACAGGTCGGCGGTGTAATGCAGCTGGGTCAGGAAGATCACCAGCGATAGCGCCCACCCGGCGAACCCGACCACCGCGATGCGGTCGCCGCATGCGAGAGTGTCGGCGCGCGCCTGGGCCAGGGTCTGTTCGTCGTAATGCTTGCCGCGCCGCAGTCCGTCGGGAACCAGGAACACCAGACGGCACCAATACAGCAGCGCGAGAATGCCGAGCGGGTAGCCGATCGCACCGAGCAGCGTCGCGAGGCGCTGGAGTTGAACGCTCGCCTCGGCGGTGAGTTGCGCGTCGAGCAGGCGGGTGTTGTGCGCGGAAAGATAGAGCACGCCGAGGAATTGCCCCAGCATGCTGGCCAGTGTCACGACCGGCATCGGCCGCATCCGCAGTTTGGCGCGGAAACTGCGCGCCGGTGGGTCGACGAGATCGCGGGCGGTGCGGTCCAGGGTGAGATCGAGCTGACTGGCGAGCTCGGCGCCGGTGGCGAAGCGGTCGGCGGGATCGGGGGACAGGCAGGCGAGCAGGGCATGCTGGAGTACCGGTGGGCAGTCCGGCGGGATATCGGCGGCGAAGCGGTCGGGAACCGGCTGGCGACGCAGTTCGATCATCCGTTCCAGTGAGGTATCCGATTCGCCCGCACTGCGTTCGTCGTCGAAGGGAAGTCGGCCGGTGAGCAGTTCCCACAGCACGACCGCGAGTGCGTATAGGTCGCTGCGCGTGTCGAGGTCGGCGGCGGTGGTGGACATGGTCGGATGGCAGGCCTCGAGCTGCTCGGGGGACATGTAGGCCAGTGAGCCGCCGAAGTAGGCGGCGGGACTGGCGCCGGGGATGTGGCGGCTGAAGCTGATATTGAAGTCGGCGAGTTTGGGTTGCCCGTCGACCGTGAGCAGTACGTTGGCGGGTTTGATATCGCGGTGCAGCACCCCGGCGTGGTTGGCGTAGTCCAATGCGGAGGCGAGTCGACTGCCCAGCCACGCAACGGTTTCCGGCCAGCTCAGCCGTGCGACCTCGGTGCGGGTGGCGGATGGTTGTGGTTCCAGCACCCCGCCGCTGGCGGCCGCCTGGTCGACGGCGTCGAGCAGTAGTCGACCGGTCTTGCCTTCGACGCCGGTGCGGCGTAGCAGCCGCAGTACGCCGAGCAGGGTGCCGCCCGGCACGTACTGCATGTACATCAATTTCAAGTGCTGATCGGCGATCTGGCGTTGATCGAAGACCCGCACGATGTTCTCGTGATCGAGCCGGGCCAGCGTCTGGCCCTCACTGCCGCGGTCATGGGAAATCTTGACCGCGACGAGCCGCTGCATCGAGCGCTGCCGTGCCAGGAAGACCCGGCCGAACGCGCCCTGGCCGAGCAGGATCAACATATCGAAATCGTCCACGGTCGCACCGGGTTTGATCGAGTCGAGCGTCGCGAGCGCGGCCGGATCGGTCAGGACGGTGGTGCGGAAGTGATCGCCGTCGAGGCGGTCGGCGATCCGCGCCATCTGCTGCGAATACCGCTGCTCGTATTCGGTGAGATCCAGATCCCGATCGAACTGGCGGCGCGCGGTGATCTCCTCGTAGATCAGGTCCGGAGGCAGTGGGGCGGTGTGGAGTTCGGGAAATTCGGTCAGGTACTCGTCGAGGCGCTTTTCAGATTTCTTGCGGATCGACCGGTGATGCAGATCCACCTTGATCAGCTCGATCAGCGCCGAGCGCCGCAGTGCGGTTTCGGTGGGCAGATGCGGGGTCAGCTCGGGTGGTTCGCCCGCGGCCTCCCACTCACCCGCGAAATCGGCGACCGCCCTGGCCAATACGGCCTGAGCAGCCATCGCGCGATCCCCACCGTGCTCCGGTGGTACCGCGCCGAGCTGGAAGTTCATCGTCGGCTCACTCGATCAAAGTTGGTGTCCCGGACAGAACCGAGAATATTCGATTATCGTCGTCGGCTGCTGATCTTCGCCACCTGTGGGGCTGGCCGGGTCGGTGGGTTCGTAGTTGAGTTGGGGTACGCGTAGCTCGACCAGCAGGAGGAGACATGACCACGCTGTCGGATCGACCCAACACCGCCTTGATAGTGATCGACGTGCAGAACGGTGTTGTGGCCGAGGCATTTCAGCGAGACGCTGTCGTGGCGAATATCGGCACGCTCGTCGAGAAGGCCCGCGAGGACGGTGTTCCGATCGTCTGGGTGCAGCACTCGAGCGAGGAACTCGTGCCGGGGACCGCGGCGTGGGAATACGTTCCGGAGTTGGTGCGTGCGGAGTCGGAATCGTTGGTGCACAAGGAGTTCGGTGATTCGTTCGAGGACACCGAGCTGGCGGAGATACTGGCGAAGGCCAGGGTGGGACATCTCGTGGTGACCGGTGCGGAGACCGATGCCTGCATCCGATCCACCATCCATGGTGCTTTCGTCCGCGGCTACGACGTGACGTTGGTCAGCGACGGGCATACGACATTCGACAAGAGCCGATGGGGTGCGCCGTTGCCGGAGCAGGTGATCGACCACACGAATCTGTACTGGCGGTATCAGACGGCGCCGTCGCGCACAGCGGCCGTCGTGGCGACGAAGGAAGTGACCTTCGGATGAAGGCACCCCCGCGAACTATGGGAGTTCGCGGGGGTGCCGGACGAGGACGACCGTCCTTATCGGTCGGTCATTCCTCCTTCATCACACCAGGTCGAACCGGTCCAGGTTCGACACCTTGACCCACGCGGCGATGAAGTCGTTGACGAACTTCTCCTTCGAGTCGTCGGTCGCGTAGACCTCCGCGAGGGCGCGCAGCTGCGAGTTCGACCCGAAGACCAGGTCGGCGCGGCTGCCGGTCCACTTGACCGCACCGGTGGCGCGGTCCTTGCCCTCGTAGGTTCCGTCATCGGCGGCCGACGGCTCCCACTTCGTGCCCAAATCGAGCAGGTTCACGAAGAAGTCGTTGCTCAACGATCCCGGGTTCGCGGTGAAGACGCCGAGCTGCGACTGCTTGTGGTTCGCGCCGAGTACGCGCAGACCACCGATGAGGACGGTCAGCTCGGGAGCGCTGAGGGTCAGCAGATTCGCTCGGTCGATCAGCAGGTACTCGGCGGGGACCCGGTTGCCCTTGCCGAGGTAGTTGCGGAATCCGTCCGCGCTGGGTTCGAGCGCGGAGAAGGACTCCACATCGGTCTGCTCCTGGGTGGCGTCGGTGCGACCCGGGGTGAACGGCACCTCGACGTCGTAGCCGGCGGCCTTGGCTGCCTGCTCGACCGCCGCGGCGCCACCGAGGACGACGAGGTCGGCGAAGGACACCCGGGTGTTCCCGGTCTGGGCGGAGTTGAAGGACTCCTGGATGCCCTCGAGCACGCGCACCACCTGGGCGAGCTCGTCGGGCTCGTTGACCTCCCAGCCGGCCTGCGGCTGCAGGCGGACGCGTCCGCCGTTGGCGCCGCCGCGCTTGTCACTGCCGCGGAACGATGCCGCGGCCGCCCACGTGGTCGAAACGAGCTGTGCAACAGTCAGACCCGAGGCCAGGATCTGGCTCTTGAGTGCGGCGATTTCGGCTGCCGCGACGAGTTCGTAGTCAACGGCCGGGATGGGGTCCTGCCACAGCAGCGTCTGTTCCGGCACCTCCGGCCCGAGGTAGAGGACCTTCGGGCCCATATCGCGGTGGGTCAGCTTGTACCAGGCCTTGCCGAACTCCTCGGTGAGCTCCTCCGGGTGCTCGAGCCAGCGACGGGTGATCTGCTCGTAGATCGGGTCGAGCCGCATCGAGAGGTCCGTCGTCAGCATGACCGGGGTGTGGGACTTCGACGGGTCGTGAGCATCGACCACGGTGCCCGCGCCCGCGCCGTCCTTGGGGATCCACTGGTTCGCACCTGCGGGGCTCTTGGTCAGCTCCCACTCGTACCCGTACAGGGTTTCGAGGAAGCTGTTGTCCCATTTGGTCGGGGTGGGCGTCCAGGTGCCCTCCAGGCCGGAGGTGATCGCGTCCTTGCCGACACCGGTGCCGAAGGCGCTCTTCCAACCCAGGCCCTGCTCCTCGAGCGGTGCGGCCTCGGGCTCGGGACCGACGAGCTCGGCATCACCGGCGCCGTGGGTCTTGCCGAAGGTGTGGCCACCCACGATCAGCGCCGCGGTCTCGATATCGTTCATGGCCATGCGGTGGAACGTCTCGCGGATGTCGACGGCTGCCGCGAGTGGATCCGGATTGCCGTTGGGGCCTTCCGGATTCACATAGATCAGACCCATTTGCACTGCGGCCAACGGGTTTTCCAGATCCCGGGTGCCGGTGTAGCGCTCGTCGCCGAGCCAGGTCCGCTCTGGACCCCAGTACACGTCCTCCTCGGGCTCCCACTGGTCGACCCGGCCGCCACCGAAACCGAAGGTCGGGAAGCCCATGTCCTCGAGTGCGACATTGCCCGCGTAGACCATGAGGTCGGCCCAGGAGAGCTTCTTGCCGTACTTCTTCTTGACCGGCCACAGCAGGCGTCGGGCCTTGTCGAGGTTTCCGTTGTCGGGCCAGCTGTTGAGCGGGGCGAAGCGCTGCATACCGGCACCGGCTCCGCCGCGGCCGTCGCTGATCCGGTAGGTGCCCGCGGCATGCCAGGCCATCCGGATGAAGAACGGTCCGTAGTGCCCGAAGTCGGCGGGCCACCAGTCCTGCGAGGTGGTCATGACCTCGATGATGTCCTGCTTCACCGCAGCCAGATCGAGGGTTTTGAATTCCGCGGCGTAGTCGAAGTCCGCGTCCATCGGGTTGGCCACGGCCGGGTTCTTCTGCAGGATATTGAGGTTGAGCTGGTTCGGCCACCATTCACGGTTGCTGCTTCCGCCCTCGGCTGGGGACTTGAGGCGACCGGACGTAACGGGGCAACCACCGGCGGCGGGTTCCGTATTGGCCTCTCCGATGGGCGGATGTTCCTCAGGCACGGCAATTCCTTTCGGGGGAGTGAGTGAATCGGGCTGTGATCACTGGTGTGATCCGGACATTTGCGCTGCCGAGCAGTCGGGGCACAGGCCCCAATAGATGACCTCGGCCTCATCGAGTACGAATCCGTTGTCATGTGATGCGGTCAGGCAGGGTGCGTCGCCGACGGCGCAATCGACGTCGGCGATGACGCCGCACGAGCGGCACACCACATGGTGATGGTTATCGCCGACTCGCGTTTCGTAGCGCGCGACGGATCCCATTGGCTGGATGCGCCGCAGCAGACCGGCGGCCGTCAGTGCGCGCAACACGTCGTATACCGCCTGATGGGATACCGCACCGAGCGTCGCGCGCACATGACCGAGGATCGAGTCCGTATCGGAGTGCGGATGCTCGTGCACGGCAGTCAGCACGGCAACCCGCGGCGCCGTAACGCGCAGCGACACCCCGCGCAACATACGCTCGAATTCCGAATTCGTGGACACGTTCAAGAGTATGACTCATTCAAGTCTTCACGGGGAGGGTTTTCCGAAATCTCGAGACGATCCCACAATCCGTGCTGCTCTCCGGGCTCGATCGCGTCTGATGAACCCACAAGATCCGCAGTCATCGCGGATTCTGTCAGCAGCCACCGACAGAGCCATTACTTGACATAGTGTTGATTATCGGCGTTACAACGGAGGGGCTGGGAGTGGGCGGCTCGTGTTGTATGACGTTGGCATGTATGGGATTTCGGGATTTCTGCCTGCTGGGCGGCTGGCCCGGTTACCGGCGAACCTGCGCACGGAACGCGTGCTGCGGATGCGTGATGCCTTGTTGCCCGTTCTTGTTGATGTAAATATTCCGATTGATCTTGGGTTTTGACGGAAGAAAATTGGATCCGCTCAGGCTCTCGGATCTCGACCGGTTGAGCCCGGCTCCCCTCTGCATCTCTGCCAGAACCCTAAATCGTCACAGTGACGATTTAGGGGTTCTGGCGGGGTATGGCGAGTTGAATTGGTTTCTGGTTATCAGGCCAGTGGTTGATGATTGGATCTGTTTTGCGGGTCCAGTTGGCGGCAGGCTGGGGTGATGTTGGTTCGGCGGCTGGTGGCGCTTTATGTCGGGTTGTGGTTGTACGGGTTTTCGATGGCGGTGATGATTCGGGCCGGGCTCGGCTTGGATCCGTGGGATGTGTTTCATCAAGGGGTGGCCGCGCATGTGCCGATCAGTTT
This sequence comes from Nocardia pseudovaccinii, assembly GCF_050942345.1. NCBI lineage: Bacteria > Bacillati > Actinomycetota > Actinomycetes > Mycobacteriales > Nocardiaceae > Nocardia > Nocardia pseudovaccinii. Next base: position 5,084,801 of record NZ_CP192074.1, on the reverse strand, counting down.
CGGGGCGGTGACGGCGCTGACCGGAGTCGCGGTGTTGTTGGCGTGGATTCCGTTGCGGCAGTGGCCGGGCCTCGGCACGGTGAGCAATGTCGTGGTGATCGGCGTTTCGGTCGATGTCGGGTTGTGGATGTTGCCGGACTGGGATGTGCTGGCAGTCCGGGTCGGGGCGATGGGTGCCGCAGTGGTTTTGAATGCGGTGGCTACGGTGCTGTATATCGGCGCTGGTATGGGTCCTGGGCCGCGAGATGGACTGATGACTGGTCTGGTACGCCGGACTGGATGGTCGGTGCGATTGGTGCGCACCGGGATCGAAGTGTCGGTCTTGACGACCGGCTGGCTATTGGGCGGTAGTGTCGGCATCGGCACGGTGGTCTACGCGTTCGGAATCGGTCCGCTGATTCAGGTCTTGATCCCGTTCGCGAATCGGTATCTGCCGGGATTTCAGGCAGATCGGAAGGCTGAGCCCGATGTTGTCCCGGCGGTGCCTTGATCGCGGCCGAATCGAATCGCTGCCGCTTCGGCTCAGCCGCCAATGTTCGAATTGCCCTGGGTTGTAAGAAGATATCGCCGAACCACTCCCCTTCTCCCTTCCGGCCACCCCGCTCTAAATCGTCACTGTGACGAATGATGCCATCGCTTGATGGCCGAAAATGTTGATTTCCTGGCCGCAGTGCTCTCTCGGCAACTGTGTCACCGTTCATACAGTTGTCGACATGACTAGCACTCCGTCCGTGCTCATCGTCGGCGCCGGATTCGGCGGCCTCGCGGCCGCGCTGGAGCTGAAGCGCCGCGGCCATGACGCGTTCACCATCATCGATAAGGCCGACGGGCTCGGTGGGGTCTGGCAGGACAATACCTATCCGGGCGCCGCCTGCGACGCACCGTCGGATCTGTACTCGTTCTCCTTCGCCCCCAATGCGCACTGGCCGAAGCGCTTCGCCGAACAGCCCGACATCCTCGCCTACATGCGCGAGGTCGCACGCCGCTACGACCTCGACAAGCACATGCGTTTCGGTGTCGAGGTCGACTCGGCGGACTTCGATGCCGACCGTGGCATCTGGCAGGTGCGCACGACCGCGGGTGAGTTGCTCGAGGCGGATGTCTTCGTGCCTGCGGTGGGTCAGCTGTCGCGTCCGGTGTGGCCGAATATTCCTGGCATGGATTCGTTCACCGGCGATGCCTTCCATTCGGCGCGCTGGGATCACGACATCGAGCTGTCCGGTAAGCGGGTCGCGATCATCGGCACCGGTGCGAGCGCGATCCAGATCATTCCGGCGATTCAGCCGAAGGTCGGGCAGTTGACGGTGTTCCAGCGATCGGCGCCGTGGATCATTCCGAAGATCGAAAGCTATTACGCGCCACCGAAACTCAATGCGCTGGACAAGCTGTCGATCGTGACGAAGTTCCCGCTGATCCAGCGCGCGGAGCGGTTCGGCTGGTATTCGTTCTACGAGTTGGTGACCTCGGGACTGGAGGGCAACGGCCGCATCGCCGATGTGATCTCGGGGTGGGCGGACCGGCATCGGGCCTCGCAGATCTCCGATCCCGAACTGCTGGCCAAGATGACGCCGGATTACGAGGCGGGCTGTAAGCGCGGGCTGATGGCGAGCAACTACTACCCGGCGGTGGCGCAGCCGAATGTGCACGTCGAGACCTCGCATATCGCCGAGATCACGCCGACCGGTATGCGCACCGAGGACGGCACACTGTACGAGGTCGATGTGATCGTGTACTGCACCGGATTCAAGGCCACGGAGTTCTTGGCGCCCATGGCGATTCGCGGGATCGGCGGCAAGGAGCTGCGCGAGGTGTGGTCGGGCGGTGCGCGGGCCTACAAGGGCCTCACCGTGCCGCATTTTCCGAATATGTTCATCATGTACGGGCCGAATACCAACCTCGGTGCGGGGTCGATCATCTACATGCATGAGCGGCAGGCGCGTTATCTGCGCCAAGCGGTCGAGCATCTGCGCGAGGCCGGTGGCTATCTATCGGTGAAGCCTGAAGTGGAGGCGCGGTTCGACGAGGAGATCCAGGGGCGGCTCGAACATACGGTGTGGACCAAGTGCACCAGCTGGTATCGGGAGGCCAGCGGCCGGGTGACGGCGAACTGGCCGGGCCGGATGAGTGAATACGACAAGCGGACGCATTTCGATGTCGGCGACTACGAGCTCGTTCGCACCGGAAGGTAAGCCCATGACGCACTATGACGTACTGGTGATCGGTTCCGGTTTCGGTGGCAGTGTCAGCGCGCTGCGTTTGACCGAGAAGGGCTATCGGGTCGGTGTCCTGGAGACAGGGCGGCGCTTCGCCGATGACGAATTCGCCGAGAACTCCTGGCATCTGCGCGAGTACCTGTGGGCGCCGAAATTGGGCTGCTTCGGTATTCAGCGGATGACGCTGCTGAACGACACCTTCATCATGAGCGGTTCCGGTGTCGGTGGCGGTTCGCTGGTGTACGCGAACACGCTGTACGAGGCGCCGGATACCTTCTACGGCGATAAGCAGTGGGTGCATATCACCGATTGGAAGTCCGAGCTGGCACCGCACTACGACCAGGCCAAGCGCATGCTGGGGGTGACGACGAATCCGGCGACCACACCGTCGGATCGGGTGCTGCGGGAGGTCGCCGAGGATATGGGTATCGGCGATACCTACCGTCGCACGCCGGTCGGCGTGTTGTTCGCGGATAAGGAGACTCGGCCCGGAGCCGCGGTGGCGGATCCGTTCTTCGGTGGTATCGGACCTGAGCGGCGCTCGTGTACGCATTGTGGTGAGTGCATGACCGGGTGTCGGCATGGCGCGAAGAACACCTTGGTGAAGAACTATCTGTATCTGGCGGAGCAGGCGGGCGCGACCGTGCATCCGTTGACCACCGCGGTGTCGGTGCGGCCACTGTCCGGTGGCGGGTATGCGGTCGATACCGTGCGCACCGGGCGCTGGGTTCGTAAGGCGAAGCAGACCTTCACCGCAGATCAGGTGGTGTTCTCCGCGGCCGCGCTCGGCACCCAGCAGCTGCTGCACAATCTGCGGGATCGCGGTGTGCTGCCGAATATTTCGCTGCGCCTGGGTCATCTGGCGCGCACGAATTCCGAGGCGGTACTGGCGGCGCGAACACGAGACAAGGATTCGGATTTCACCAAGGGTGTCGCTATCACCTCCTCGATCCATCCCAACGCCTACACCCATGTGGAGCCGGTGCGTTACGGCAAGGGCAGTAACTTCATGGGTCTGTTGACGACGGTGCTGGTCGACGGGCAGGAGGGTAAGCGGCGCTGGGTGCTCGGTCTGCGGGAGATGGTGCGGTATCGGCGGGATCTGCTGCGCATGCACAATCCGGCGCACTGGTCCGAGCGGATGATCGGGCTGCTGGTCATGCAGAACGTCGACAATTCGATCATCACCTACAACAAGCGCGGTCTGTTCGGTAAGCGGATGACCACCAAACCCGGTGCGGGACAAGCTCCTCCGGCGTGGATTCCGGAGGGCAACGAGGTCACCCGGCGGGTGGCCGAGAAGATCAACGGCATTCCGCAGGGCTCCTGGACCGAGATGGCCGATATCCCGATCACCGGCCACTTCATCGGTGGCTGTGCGATCGGCGACTCCCCCGATACCGGCGTGGTCGATCCGTATCAGCGGCTCTACGGCTACGAGGGGCTGCACATCGTGGACGGTTCGACGATCTCGGCGAATCTCGGGGTGAATCCGTCGTTGACCATTACCGCGCAGGCCGAGCGCGTGATGTCGTTGTGGCCGAACAAGGGTGAACGGGATCAGCGTCCGCCGTTGGGTGCGCCGTATCGTCGGATCGATGCGATCGTGCCGAAGAATCCGGTGGTGCCGGAGTCGGCGCCGGGCGCGCTTCGGTTGCCGATCACTCCGGTCTGACGCCTTTGGGTTCGCGTTGACTCATGAACCCGAAGAGATAGCCCGCGATGCGGCGCATCTGGATTTCTTCGGTGCCCTCGGTGATGCGGTAGCGGCGGTGGTGGCGGTAGATGTGTTCGAACGGGGTGTGGCGGGAGTAGCCGAGGCCGCCGTGGATCTGCATGGCGCGGTCGGCGGCTTCGCAGCACAGGCGGTTGGCCCAGTAGTTGCACATGGAGACTTGTTCGGAGACGGCGAAGGTGCCGTAGCGATCCATGGACCAGGCGGTTTTGTGGATGAGGGCGCGCAGCATTTCGCATTGGGTGTGTAGTTCGACCAGTGGGAATTGGATGCCCTGGTGGGTGGACAGTGACGTGCCGAAGGGTTTGCGCTGCTTGGCGTATTCGACGGAGCGGTCGATGCAGTATTGGGCCGCGCCGAGGCTGGAGGCGGCTTGGCGGATGCGGTTCTCGTTGAAGAAATGCTGCACTACGGCGAGTCCGCGACCTTCGCCGCCGAATACCGCGGTCTCGGGTACTCGCACGTCGGTCAGCGTGATGTGTGCGTGGTCGGTGGGCATATTGAACGTCCACAGGTATTCCTCGACACGGAAACCTGGTGTGTTCGTTGGTACGAGGAACGCGGTGATACCCGCGGCGTCGCCCGGATTGCCCGCGGTGCGGGCGAAGATGAGGTCGGCGTCGGCGATGTGTACGCCGGTGTTCCAGGTCTTTTCGCCGTTGAGCACCCAGTCGGTGCCGTCGCGGACGGCGCTGGTTGCCATGTGGGTGGCGTCGGAGCCGTGATCGGGTTCGGTGATGCCGAACGCGAAGAAGCGGGTGCCCGCGGCGAGGCCGTCCACCCAGTCGGCTTGCTGTGCGGGGGAACCGTATTCGAGCACGAGCAGCAGACCGACATTGTTGCCGACGATGGCGTGCTCGTTCTGCAGATCGCAGTGCAGTCCGAGTCCGCGGCGGGCGAGGTGTTCGCGGATGACCGCCATGGCGAGGTTGGTGCCGTCGCGGCCGCCGTGGGCCGCGGGAAACGCGTAGCGCAGATGTCCGGCGGCGTCGGCGCGGCGACGGACCTCGGCCAGTAGTTCTTCCCATTCGGCGCGTGGGAGTCCGCCGCGATCCCAGTCGGTGCGGGCGTGTTCGCGGCGGTGGTCGAAGAAGCGGACATTGTCGTCGGCCTGCTCGAGCGGAATGATCTCGCGTTCGATGAATGCGTCGAGTTCGGCGAGGTAGTCGACCAGTTCGGGCGGTAGCTCGAAATCCATTGCGGCTCCTAACCGATGCGCGCGGGTGGGCGGATCTGCATGAGCAGATCCCATTCGATCTCCGAGATGCGGCGGCCGCTGGCGGCCATCACGACACTGCGCACGGTGCCGTCGAGGTGGGCGGCTGCTTGGCTGGCGAGGCCGATGCCCCACCAGAGCGTGCAGGCCACCTTCCACCAACGGAACCGGTCCGGGTCGAAGGTGCCGCCCGCGCGTTCGTAGCCTGCGATGAAGGCGGGGCGGGTGGCGAATCCGCCGATTTCGCGGGCGTCTTCGTGGAAGCGCCACATGCGCAGCGCCGGCCAAGCGGCATCGCGCATCGGGTCGCCGAAGCGGTGCGCGCCTTCCCAGTCGAGGATGGCGCGCACGCCGTCGGGACCGATGATGAGGTTGCCGTTGCGCAGGTCGGTGTGCAGCAGGCTGCGGCGTTCGGGTGTCGACGGCAGGCGGTTGACCAGCCAGCGTAGGGCCAGGGTGAATACGGGGCGGTCACCGAGCAGGGTGCGCACGCCGGTGATGAGTTCGGTGAGCAGCTGTTCGGCCGGATTTCCGGTCGGCACGCCGGGCAACTCGGGTGGGGCGAGTTGAGGGTCGATGGTGTGCAGGGTGGCCATGGCCGCACCGACCTGTTCGGCTACCCGGTCGCCGATTGCTTCGGCGTGTACCAGTCGTAAGACCTTGCGTGGCACGGTCTCTCCGTCGATGCGTTCGGACACCAGAAACGGTGCGCCGGTGTATCCGGCGTCGGTGCAGACCGCGACCACCGGCGGTACCGGTACGCCGTGCGCGCGGGCCAGTTCGCGCACCGCGGCCTCGACGGTGACCGGTGCCAGTTCGATCGCGTTCGGCACGAAGGTGGCGACCAAACGCAGGGTGCGAGTGCTTGTTTCGGCATCGAATGCGACGTTGGTTCGACGGGCACCGGTCGATAACCCGCTGATATTCGAAACCTGCACCGGTTGGCCGAATTCCGTGTGCAGGAAGCGGGCGAGCCCCGCCGCCGGATCCGAGGTCACGCGCCCTCCCAAGCGTCGTATCCGGGTTTGGCGATCCGCAGATCCGCCCGTACGACCTCGACCAGGGCCTGCCAGAGTGCCGCATCGTCGCCGTGGGGTACCGCTGCGAGCAGATCCCGCTCCTGTTGCGCGCCGTCATCACCGAGTTCGAGCTCCCGTTGCACGATCCGCGCGATATTGGCGCCGACTCGCGCCTGGTGCCGCAATGCCGGATCGAGGGCGGGCAGCAGTGTGTCTTCGAGGAGTTCGGCGAGTGCTGCCAGCAGCTCGGCGGCCGAGGGGCGATATTGCATCGTTACGAAATCCGTTCGTGCATAACAACTTCCGAGGTCTCGACTGGGCCGGTCGCCCACCACGCACCGGGCTGAAGCCGGGATCCGGCGGCGCGAAGGAAGACTATCGCTGTTACTTACATCTTGTCAGCAATGACAGGTTCGGTGTCGTCATCAGGTGACATTCGCCGATGCCAGGGCTTGCAGGAACTCGTGCATGCCCGCCAGTGTGTGCGCGGGCATCATGATGTCGCAATAGGGCAGGGCCGCTGCCATCGCACCGGTGGTCGGCTGGAATCGGGAGTCGCCCGCCCGGGGATTGAGCCAGATCACGCGCCGAGCCCGGCGTCGGATCCGGGCCATCGCTCGGGCGAGGACATCGGGGGTGTCGCTGTCCCAGCCGTCCGATGCGATGACGACGACGGCGCCGCGCACCGCGTTGCCGGACGGATTCGCGAGCAGCGTGCCGAGGCACTGTCCGATATGCGTGCCGCCGTAGCGGTCGACCACCTTGTGGTTGGCCCTGGCCACCGCGACCTCCGGGGAACGGTGCGCCAGCACCGAGGTCAGCCTGGTCAGCGAGGTGGAGAAGGCGAACACCTCGGGTCGATCGGGTGTGCGGCGCTGCATCGCGGCTCGCATCAGGTGTAGGTAGATCGTCGAATACGGTCGCATGGAGCGGCTGACGTCACAGATCATGACGATTCGGCGTGGGCGGCCACGGGGACGGGCGCGGACCAGGACCGCCGACTCCCAGCCGGTGCGGCGGGAGTTGTGCATCGTCGCCCGGAAGTCGATCCGCTTGCCGTGTGGATGGTTTTCATACCGCCTGCTGCGGCGCCGCGGCCAGTGCGCCGACGCCTGCTCGAGCCAGGCACCGACCGTGCGCAGATCGTCCGGGTCGAAGTGGTCGAACGGTTCCTGTGCTCGTGCCGCGAATCTGCTCGGCAGTACGTCCGGCAGCGTCACACCCGTGTCGGTCGATCGGTCGGCGCCGGTCGCTGATTGCAGCGTCGCCCAAGGGACCGCACCGCCTTGCCGACTCTGCCCCCGACCGCTCGTACCCGGCGCCGACACGTGTTCGGTCGGCAATCCGTGTGTTCGGCTCGGCGGGTCCACACCCAGCACCGCGTCGGCGAACACCGTGGCGAAGACCGCGTCGAAGGCGGCGAGATCCTGCATGCGATCGACGAGTGTGAGTCGCGCGGCCCAGTAGAGCTCGGTGCGCGACCACGGCGGCATGCGGCGCAAGGCCTGTACGAACAGCGCGGGCCCGCTCGGTGCGACCGCGACGCCACCACTCCGCAGCCGGGCGACCACCGCGACGGCGAATGCGGCCAGATCGACCCCGCGCAGCATGACCGCTCGTGTCATCGCTTCCCGCGTATCCGTCTGCGTACCAGGATGATTGCGAGCACGGCCGCCAGCCCGAGCACGATCGCGGGCGCATATTTCTCGAGCATCGTGGGCCCGACGAGATCGACGAGGTCCAGGGGTGCCGGTTCGGGTTGTGTGACCGGCTGCGGCCGCATCTCTGCGCTGTCCGGCCCAGCTACCGCGGCGGCCGAATTACTCGCCGCGAGTTTCGCTTCGAGGGATGACACGAATTGACCGAGGAGTTTCTCGGACACCTGCTGCAGCACCCCGCTGCCGAGTTGGGCGAGCTTGCCGACGATCTTGAGGTCGGTGTCCACGGTGACGCGGGTCTTGTCGCCGTCTTCGCGCAGTTGCGTGGTGATGGTCGCCGCCGCGTTTCCGGATCCGCGTGAATCCCGGCCGCTGCCGTTGATGACGGCGCGATGGTCGTGTTCGTCGCGCTCGACGAAGTTCGCTTTCCCGGTGAATTCGCTGGTCACCGGGCCGACTTTGACCTTCAGTTTGCCGAGGAACTCCTCGCCCTGCCAGCCGACCATTTGTGCGCCGGGCATGAGCGGGACCACTTGTTCGAGGTCGGTCAGCACCTGCCATGCCTGCTCGACGGATGCGTTGACGGTGAATTCGTTGGCGATCTTCATCGCAGTGTCCCTCTCATCCGGTGGCCAGGCTTCGGGTGTATTCGACGAATGCCGTGTGGACGGTGGTGCGGTCGTCGGGTGTCTTCGCCAGTGCGCTGAGCGCGGCGACCGCCTCCGGTGCGGTGAGATCGGCGACGTCGAGTGTTGCCAGCGCGGCGATCCAGTCGATGGTTTCGGCGACGCCGGGCGGCTTGTCGAGGTCGAGTTCGCGGGCGCGGCCCACGAATCGGGTGGCGTGTTCGATCAGCGCGTCGATTGCCCCGGGCACGGTGCGTCGCACGATCGCCACCGCGCGACTCGGCTCCGGGTAGTCGATCCAGTGGTAGAGGCAGCGCCGCCGCAGCGCGTCGTGCAGGTCGCGACTGCGGTTGGAGGTCAGCACCGCCAGCGGCGGGTGTTCGGCGACGAAGGTCCCGAGTTCGGGTACGGTCACCGTGGCCTCACCGAGGAATTCGAGCAGTAGCGCTTCGAATTCGTCATCGGCACGGTCGATTTCGTCGATCAGCAGCACCGGGGGCGTCGGACCGCGGTATCGGGCACAGCGCAGGATCGGGCGGTCGACCAGGAATGCCTCGGTGAACAGGTCGGCTTCGGTGAGGTCGGCGCCGCGCGCCTCGGCGAGCCGGATGCTGAGCAGCTGACGCTGGTAGTTCCAGTCGTACAGTGCTTCGCTCACGGTGAGTCCCTCGTAGCACTGCAGGCGGATCAGCGGTGCACCGAGCACGGTGGCCAGGGTTTTGGCCGCCGTCGTCTTGCCCACTCCCGGTTCGCCTTCCAGCAGCAGCGGCCGACCCAACGTGGTGGCCAGATAGAAGGCGGCGGCGGTCCCGGTGTCGAGCAGGTAGTCGTCGGCGTCGAATCGTCGGACCACGTCCTCGATATCGTCGAACGGCGACATCATGGCGATGTGGCGGCGCGGAGGCGCTCGTAGTCGTCCCAGGTGTCCACATCCAAGGGCATCGGCGCGTCGACGTCGAGTCGAGACACCGGGACGCGCCCCGACTCGATGATCTTCCACACGCCTTTGTCGCCGTGCAATCGGGCCAACTCGCCGAATACGCGGCGACTCAGCCAGAATGGATGCCCGACACCGTCGCGGTAGCGACAGACCGTGATCGCCGTGGACGTTGCCTCGGCGACCAGTCGCTCGACGGTCGCCGCCGACAGACCCGGTTGATCCCCGAGCATCAGCACCATTCCGGCAGCATCGGGGTGTACCACGCGCAGGGCCGAACGCAACGACGACGAACAGCCCGAACCGAAGTCCTCGGCCATGACCACCTGCAGCCCGGCGAGATCGATCTGCTGCCGGATCGCCGCGGCCGCGCCGCCGAGGGTGACGATGATCTGGTCGAAAGCACAGGAACGCACCATGTCGAGGGTGGCGCCGAGAACCGTCGTATTCCGGTACGGCAGTAGCTGTTTCGCAGTGCCGAGGCGCCGTGAGGCTCCCGCGGCGAGTACGACTCCGGTGACGACCCCGATTGTCATGAGCCCGTCTTCGCGAAGGAGGTGCGGCAGCCGGAGCTGCAGAACCAGTGCTCGACATCGCCGATGGTCAGATGCGGTGTGTCCGGCCCGACCGTCACGGTCATGCCGCACACCGGATCGAGCGCTTCGACCGCGACATCCACGGTGCGGGGTGTCACGGCCAAACCGTCTTTGCGGATCGCCTGGATCACTTGCGCGACAATCGAGACGGCGATTTCCGCGGAGGTCTTGGCGCCGATCGGCAAACCCACCGGGGTGCGCACGCGCGCTCGCTCGGCGTCGGTCAATTCGAGTTCGTCGAGAATCGATGCCCCCCGAATCCTGCTGGCCACCAACCCGACATAGCCCAGACCGGCATCGAGCGCGGCACGGATCAGCTCGGCTTCGGGGCCACCGTGACTGGCGATCACCATCGCGGTCGTATCGGCCAGCGACTCCGGCGAGTCGGCTCCGGCGACACTGCGCTGCACCCCGAATCCGACCAGTTCGCACATCTCGGCCAGCGCGTCGGCGATGGGTGTCGCGCCGCAGATGCGCACCAACGGCGCCGGGATCTGCGGCTCGAGGAATATCTCCAACGCTCCGCCGGACAGACACGGATTCACCACGACCGCCGCGCCGGGCGCTTCGGGAAACTGCAGATCGCCGTCGGGCAGTACGCGCAGCAGCACACTCTCGTGCGACTGCAGGGCACCCAGTGCCGCCTTGCGGACCGAGTTCTGGGCGCACTGGCCGCCGACGAACCCTTCGATCGTCCCGTCCTGCAACAGGATCGCCTCGTCCCCGGCGTGCGCCGAGGTCGGTTGCTGCGCGCGCACGACGGTCGCGTGCACGAACGGAGTCCGGGTGCGGACCAGCTGCTGTGCGCGCTCGCTCATCTTCATCGGTGATCCCATCGCCGGCACCCACTCAGATCGGCGGTGTGGCCCGCCCCTGCATCGCTTCCCACACCCGCGACGGCGTCAGCGGCATATCGGCGTGGCGAACTCCGAACGGCGCCAACGCATCCACCACGGCGTTGACCACCGCTGCGGGCGATCCGACCGTGGCCGATTCGCCGATGCCTTTCGCGCCGATCGGGTGATGCGGCGATGGGGTGACGGTGTAGCCGGTCTCCAGATGCGGAACTTCGAGTGCGGTCGGGATGAGGTAATCCATCAGGGATCCGCTCAGGCAGTTGCCGTCCTCGTCGAAGGCCATGATCTGCATCAGCGCCATGCCGATGCCGTCGGTGATGCCGCCGTGCACTTGCCCCTCGATGATCATCGGATTGATCCGGGTGCCGCAGTCGTCGACGGCGAGGAAGCGCCGCACCTGCACCACGGCTGTCCCCGGGTCGATGTCGACGACGCAGAAGTACGCACCATACGGGTAGGTGAGATTCTCCGGGTTGTAGCAGATCTGCGCGTCGAGTCCGCCCTCGATGCCTTCGGGCAGATCTCCGGCGCCGTGTGCTCGCATCGCGATCTGCTGGATCGTGACCGCCGCGGACGGATCGCCCTTGACGTGGAAGGAGCCCTTCTCCCACTCGAGGTCGGCGATGGAGACCTCGAGCATGCCGGATGCGATGATCCGCGCCTTGTCGCGCACCTTGCGCGCCACCAGTGCGGCGGCGGCGCCGGAGACCGGTGTCGACCGGCTGCCGTAGGTGCCCAGGCCGAACGGAGTCTGATCGGTATCGCCGTGCACCACGTCGATATCCTCGGGCGGGATGCCGAGTTCTTCGGCGACGATCTGGGCGAAGGTCGTCTCGTGGCCCTGCCCCTGGGTCTGCACCGCGATGCGCACAACGGCTTTGCCGGTGGGGTGGATGCGCAGCTCGCACCCGTCGGCCATCCCGAGTCCGAGGATGTCCATATCCTTGCGCGGACCCGCGCCGACGGCCTCGGTGAAGAAGGACATCCCGATGCCCATCAGCTCCCCGCGGGCACGCTTGTCCTGCTGCTCCTTTCGCAAGGTGTCGTAGCCGATCATCTCCATCGCCAGGCGCATGGTCTTCTCGTAGTCGCCGGAGTCATAGACCCAGCCGGTCTTGGTGGTATACGGAAACTGTTCGGGGCGAAGGAGATTGCGCAGCCGCAGCTCGGCCGGATCCATCTTCAGTTCATGGGCGAGGCAATCGACCAGCCGCTCGACGAAGTAGACGGCCTCGGTGATCCGGAACGAGCACGCGTAGGCGACGCCGCCGGGGGCCTTGTTCGTGTAGACCGCGGTCATCTTGCAGTAGGCGGCCTCGATGTCGTAGCTGCCGGTGAAGACGCCGAAGAAACCGGCCGGATACTTCAACGGCGCGGCGGTGCCGTTGAAGGCGCCGTGATCGGCGAGCACGGTCGACCGGATGGCCAGGATCTTGCCCTCGGCGGTGGCGGCGATCTCGCCGACCATGATGTAGTCGCGAGCGAATCCGGTGCTGGTGAGGTTCTCGCTGCGATCCTCCATCCACTTCACCGGTTTGCCCAGCAACAGCGACCCGACGATGGCGCAGACGTATCCCGGATAGATGGGCACCTTGTTGCCGAACCCGCCGCCGATATCGGGTGAGATCACCCGGATCTTGTGCTCGGGCAGCCCGGCCACCAACGCGTAGAGCGTGCGGTGGGCATGCGGCGCCTGGCTGGTCGACCACAGGGTGAGCTTGCCCGTCACGGGATCGAGATCCGCGACGGCGCCGCAGGTTTCCATCGGGGCGGGATGCACGCGCGGATAGACGATCTCCTGTTTTACGACGACGTCGGCGCGCGCGAACACCGCCTCGGTCGCGGCGGCGTCGCCGGTCTCCCAGTCGAAGCAGTGGTTGTCGCGCTTGCCCTCGAGATCGTCGCGGATCACCGGCATCCCGGGCGCCAGCGCGGTCCGGGCGTCGATCACCGCATCGAGCATCTCGTACTCGACGTTGATGAGCTCCAACGCGTCACGGGCGGCGTAGCGGTCCTCGGCGACGACGAAGGCCACCTCTTGGCCCTGGAACCGGACCTTGTCGGTCGCCAGCACCGCCTGCACATCGTTGGACAGCGTCGGCATCCAGGCCAGTCCCTTCGCCGCCAGATCCGCACCCGTGACCACCGCCCTGACCTTCGGATGTGCCTGTGCCGCCGAGACATCGACGCTCACGATCCGGGCGTGCGCGAACGGGGAACGCAGGATCGCCAAATGCAGCATGCCGGGCAGTGAGACGTCGTCGACGTAATTGCCGTGGCCGCGAATGAACCGTGGATCCTCCTTGCGCAGCATCCTGCCGTGACCGCACGGCTTGTGGTCGTTGTCGACACGGTCTTCGGGCCGGGACTCGACGGCGGTCATGACGTGCTCCCTACCGGTGTCGGCGGGGCGGCGGGTTCGGGCTCGACCGCTTCGCCGCGTTGTTCGGCCGCGGCCCACTGGATCGACCGCACGATGGTGGTGTATCCGGTGCAGCGGCAGATCTGGCCCGAGATCGCCTCGCGGATGGTCTGCTCGTCGGGCTTCGGGTTGCGGTCGAGCAGTGCGCGGGCGGTGATCATCATGGCGGGCGTGCAGAATCCGCACTGCAACCCGTGGCACTGCATAAACCCTTCTTGCACGGGATCGAGTCGGCCGTCCACCTCGAGCCCCTCGACCGTGCGCACCGCACGACCACCGGCCATGACGGCCAGCATCGTGCACGACTTCACCGGTTCGCCGTCGACCTCCACTACACAGGCGCCGCAGTTGCTGGTGTCACAGCCCCAGTGGGTTCCGGTGAGCCGCAACTGATCTCGCAGGAAATGCACGAGCAGGGTGCGTGGCTCGACCTGCGCGGTCACCGGTTCGCCGTTGACGGTCATGGTTACCTGCATGGCTAATTCCCTTCCGGTGCAGGGTGATTCAGTACGCGCTCGACCGCGGTGCGCAGCACGCGAATCGTCAGTTCGGACGCGAGATGTCGTTTGTAGTCCGCGCTGCCACGCGCATCGGAGACGGGTGAGCACGCCGCGCTCGCCCGGCGGCCCGCCTCGGCGAAGACCTCCTCGGTGGGCGGCTCACCGATGAGCACGTCCACCGAGGAGGCCAGCGCCGCCGGATCGGGGTCGACCGCGGTCAGACCGATCCGTGCGGCCGCTATCGCCTCGCCGCGCAGGGTCACCGTCGCGCCGGCCGCGGCGATCGCCCAGTCGCCGACGCGACGCGCCACCTTCGCGTAGGCGCTCGATGTCCGATGTCGCAGCGGGATTCGGATCTCGATCAGCAGTTCGTTGTGCGACATGGCGGGTTCATACGGGCCGACCAGGAAGTCGTCCATCGCGATTTCCCGGTCGCCGGACGGTCCGCGCGCCAGGCAGGTGGCGCCGAGGACGGTGCAGACCGTGCACAGATCTTCGGCGGGATCGGCCTGGCACAGCGAGCCGCCGATCGTGCCGCGGTTGCGTACGATCGGGTCGGCGATCACGCGCTCGGCGTCACGGAAGATCGGGCACACCGTGGCGAGGTCGTCGGATTCCAGTACATGTCGATGCCGGACCATGGCGCCGATGCGCACCAGGGTCGGATCTGTGACGATGTAACCGAGTTCGGCGGCCAGGTCGTTGATGTCGATGAGATATTCCGGATTGGCCAGGCGCAGCTTCATCATCGGCAGCAGGCTGTGCCCGCCCGCGACGATGCGCGCCTCCGCGCCGAGCCGGTCCAGTAGTCCGATGGCGTGATCCACGCCCGTTGCGCGCTCGTATTCGAATGGCCCAGGAACTTGCATGTGATCGACCTCACATCAGTGGGAATGAGCCAAGCCTCGGCCCCGCTGATGCAGCCGTCAAGACCGATTTAAGGAATCACTTAATTCGCTGTTCGCGCTGGTCGTGTGGTGGATCCGGCCGCCGGTTCCGCTCAGTGCGCCGCCGTGTCCGCCCCACCGTCGCGCGATGATCTCGGCCGCGATGGATACCGCCGTCTCTTCCGGTGTCCGCCCGCCCAGATCCAGTCCGATCGGGCTGGCGAGGCGGGTGAGTTGTTCGTCGGTGAGGCCTGCCTGCCGCAACCGGCCCAGCCGCTCGTCGTGCGTTCGGCGCGACCCCATGGCACCGACATAGCCGATCTGCGGCGCGCGCAGTGCCACCTCGAGCAGCGGAACGTCGAACTTGGGATCGTGGGTCAGTACGCAGACGACGGTTCGCGAGTCGACCGCGCCGGCCGCGATCTGCGCGGCCAGATAGCGGTGTGGCCAGTCGACGACGACCTCGTCGGCGGTCGGGAACCGGCCGGAGGTGGCGAAGACCGGTCGCGCGTCGCATACCGTCACCCGGTAGCCGAGGAATGATCCCTGCTGGGCGACGGCGGCGGCGAAATCGATCGCCCCGAACACCAGCATCCGCGGTTTCCGGGCATAACTGGCGACGAAAACACCCATGCCCTCGCCGCGGCGCTGCCCGTCCGGACCATAGGACAGCACTTCGGTGCGGCCCGCCGCGAGCAGCCCGCGCGCGTCATCGATAACCGCATCGTCTGCGCGCGCCGACCCCAGCGTGCCGTGCGCATCGCTCGGCCGGATCAGCAGCCGACGCCCTACCTGGGCGGTGTCGGGGTGCTCGATGACGGTCGCGATCGCGACCGGCCGGTGCTCGGCGATGTCCGCGGCGACCTCGCCGAGTTCCGGAAACGTCTGCCGCGAGATCGCTTCGACGAAGATGTCGATGATGCCGCCGCAGGTGAGACCGACAGCGAATGCGTCCTCGTCGGAGAGGCCGTACCGCTGCAGCACCGGAGAACCGGTCCGGATGACGTCGGTGGCGAGTTCGTAGACCGCGCCTTCGACACAGCCACCGGAAACCGAACCGCCGACCGTTCCATCCGGGGCGACGACCATGGCCGCACCAGGCGGTCGCGGCGACGAACGGAAGGTCCGCACGACCGTCGCGACCCCGGCCGTGCCCCCGGCGTTCCATGTTGTCATCAGATCCGTGAGCACGTCCTGCATAATGCGTCCTCCAGACGCGATGCAGCCGTCGGCGCTGCGTACACCTCCAAAGTAGACTCGGATTGTGACGCCCGCCCAGCTTCGGGCCTACTCGACCGTGGTGCGGCTCGGCTCCGTCCGTGCGGCGGCCAGCGAGCTGGGGATGTCCGATGCCGGTGTCTCCACCCACATCGCCCAGCTGCGCAAGGAACTCGACGACCCGCTGTTCACCCGCGTGGCATCGGGTCTGGCCTTCACCCCCGGCGGGCTGCGTTTGGCCAGCCGGGCGATCGAGATTCTCGGACTGCAGCGCCAGACCGCCATCGAGGTCAGCGAGGCGGCGCACGGTCGGCGGCTGCTGCGTATCGCGGCATCGAGCGCGTTCGCCGAACATGCCGCCCCCGGCCTCATCGACCTGTTCGCGGCGCGGGCGAAGGATCTGTCGGTGGAGCTGAGTGTGCATCCCACCAGCCGGTTCCGCAGCCTGATCGAGACCCGTGCGGTGGATATCGCGCTGGGGCCCGGGCGCGATGGCACCGACTCGACCATCACCGCCCGGCCGTTTCTGAAGTATCAGATCATTTCGGTCGTGCGCCCCGACAGCCCATTGGCCGACATCGCACCGCATCCGGCGCTGCTGCGGGAACAGCAGTGGTTGCTGGGCCCCAGCGCAGGCAATGTCGGCGGGCACATCGCGACGATGCTGCGCGAATTGGCCATTCCCGAATCACACCAGCGGATCTTCCAGAGCGACGCCGCCGCCCTCGAAGAGGTCCGCTGCACCGGGGGCGTCACCCTGACGATCGGCTTCGCCGTCTCCTCCGACCTCGCGGCCGGTCGGTTGCGCCACATCAAGGGACCCGGCCTTCAGGTATCCGATGAGTGGTGCGCGACCACCCTGCCACCCGACACCCGCCAGCCCGCGGTGTCGGAGCTGCTGCGGTTCATCACCACCCCGCGATGCACCCAGGCGATGATCCGCGGGTCCGGTGTCGGCGTCACCCGGTTCCGCCCGAAAGTGCATGTGACGCTGTGGAGTTGACGGCGGGGGTCAGTGGGATGCCGTGGATCCGAGCGGCCGCAACGACCACGGCATCGCCTCGATCGGGACTGTCGCAGCGGAGCTGTCCATCCGGGTCGTCTTGGATCCGGTCGTGAATTCGGGATCGGTTCCCATGATGACGCGGCCTTCATTGTTGACCAGCACTACCCGCTGACCGAATGTTTGGAAGCGCGGGAGCAAGACCTCCTCGATCGCGGCAACCGGCACATCGGCACCGGCGATTCCCAGGAATGTTCCCGATGTGATCGTGACCGGTATCGAGAATGTGCAGACGTATTCATCGCTGCAGGCGTAATCGAGGTGTGGCCCCTGTACCCATCGCCGACCCTGGTCGCGTGGAACGGTGAACCAGTCCATTTTGGTGTAGTCGTAGAAGTATTCGCTACCGGGATTCAATTCCAGGACCAGGCGTTTCGCGGTGGGAAGCCACCATTCGAGGTGCCGGGGGTGATCCGCCAGAACGCTGTCGGCCAGCACTGCGCCTGCGCCGTTGAACAATTTTCCGCGCGACGCGAGTTCGCCGAGGATGGTCTCGCGCAGCGGTGCCAGATCAGTTGCCCGGGGAGCGGACCGCAACTTCTCGGTGAGCCCATCCCACAGGGTTGTCAGCGCGGTCCCGATGGTTGCCAGCGATCGGTAGACCTCGTCAGCCAGTTTTGTGACGGAATCAGCGAGCGACTCGATGGTCGCGGGGGCCGGAAAGTTATCGGTGTCCCTCACTGAGCTCCAAGCGCAAAGCAACAAGGCGGCGGATGCGTGATTCCGTATGCGATTCTGCCAGTTCTCTGGCCCGGGCATCGTCTTCTTGTTCGATCGCGTCCACCACCTCGCGATGGGCGGTCGCCTCGACCGCGGGGTCCAGCTTCAGCCCCGGCAGCCAGAGCAAGGCGGAGAGCTCTGCCTGCAGACCGACCTCGGCACGGGTCAGCCGGGTGGACTGCGCGCACACCGCCATCTCGATGTGAAAGCGGCTGTCGGCCTGGCGGGCCGAGACAAGGTCGGAGCTGTCCTTCAGCCGGTCGGCCAGGGCGCGGAGTCCGGCTATATCGGCCCGCAAGCTGCGGCGCGCGGCGAACACGGCAACCGCCCCGGTGACGGCGAAGTGCTCGTCCCCCAGGTCGCGCAGCTCCTGAACGCTCATCTGTTGCAGCCGCGCCAGCGAGGTGGTCTCGAAGACCTCCGCCGAGGCGCTGATGAAGCTGCCACCCCCGCGCCCGCGCTTGGTGTGCACGATGCCCTGCTGCCGAAGTACAACCAGTGCCTCCCGCAGGGTCATCGTCGATACACCCAACTGGTTGGCGAGGTCGGTCTCACTCGGCAATTGCTGGCCATCGGCCATCACACCGAGGCTGATCGCGGCAGACAGCCGCTGCACTACGGCCTCGGTTTTCGGACCACCGCCCTCGAGCGGTGAGAGCACGGCGCCGAGCGCGGTCAATCCGGCCCTCTTCTGGTGGGACAACGCGACTCCTGGAGTGACGGGACCTGACACGATTCTACTCATTTAACAATTGAAATATGAACTATAAAGTTTTATGTAAACCTCTTGAACTATGAAATCTAATGTCTTAGGTTAATGGCACCGCCCCGCCTGGACACTTCGACGCGCCGACGTCACGATCGAAACAGGAATTTCCCATGTCCGAGAGCCCGACCTGCCATACGGAAGTCGACGGACTGTGTGTGACGTGGCGCATGGTTCAGCATCATGTGATCGCGATCGTCGCTGTGCACAAAGCATCCGACGCTTCGCCAGTGGCATCCTTCTGCCCCAGTAGCTACCCGGATCTCGCGCGAGCGCGAGAACTGCTTCCGGAACTGGCGAGGCTGTGGGATGCGGTCCGCCGCGAATTCTGGACGAAACTGATCCCGCCGCTGGGGGCCGGACAGCGGGCATTGACATAACCTCGCCGAGCACCATCGTCGCGGCGCATACTCAGCCTGAACCGCTTTTGGAAACGCCACCTCACTCATGTCCCGATCCGCTCGCCGTCCGGTGCAGCAGGAAGGTGGTTCGCCAGGCAATTGCGTGGGAATAGCCAGGTCAGAGTTCAGCGCCGAGACGACGATGGAGCGCCCCATGGACGACCACAGCGAACCCATGCCGCGGCCGACGGCGTTTCCACGTATCGACGACTACGGTTTCATCTCCGACTGCGAGGTCACCGCACTCATCGCCCCCAGCGGAGCAGTCGAATGGATGTGTCTGCCCCGCATGGACTCTCCCAGTGTCTTCGCGGCCATGCTCGATCGTTCCGCCGGTTCGTTCCGGTTCGCCCCCGCCGACTACATGGTGCCCACCGATCGCCGCTACGTTCCCGGCACGATGGTGATGGAGACGAGTTGGCGCAGTGGCGAAGGGTGGGCGACGGTCCGCGATGTGCTGCTGGTCGGGCCCTGGCGACATCAGGTACCCGGCCGTAGCGCCCACTGCCGAACCCCCACCGACTACGACGCCGAGCACATTCTGCTGCGGACGGTGCACTGTGAGACCGGGCAAATCCAGTTCGTGCTCGACTGCCAGCCGTCCTTCGACTACGGCAGGCATCGCGCGCATTGGGAGTACCTCGACAGTTACTACACCGCACAGGCCGGTGCCGACGGGATCGATCTGCAGCTGACGCTGAGCACCGATATGCGCTTGGGTCTGGAAGGCACGCATGCGCTGGCCCGCACCCTGCTGAAGGCGGGCGACACACGCTTTTGCGCGCTGTCCTGGGGTAGTCGTGACGCGCCCCGCGCCGTCGACGAGGCCGACGCACGGCTGCTGCGGACCATCCATCATTGGCGGCACTGGCTGGCCGGTGGGCGGTTCCCGGACCATCCGTGGGCTGCCCAGCTCACCCGCAGCGCGCTGACCCTCAAGGGGCTGACCTTCGCGCCCACCGGCGCCATCAGTGCCGCCGCCACCACGTCATTGCCCGAAACGCCAGGCGGACAACGCAATTGGGACTATCGCTACTCGTGGATACGCGACTCCGCCTTCGCGCTGTGGGGCCTGTACACGCTGGGCTTCAGCTGGGAGGCCAACGACTTCTTCTCCTACATCATCGGCTTGACCGAAGATGTCCGGGACATGCAGATCGTCTACGGCATCGGTGGCGAGAGCGACCTCACCGAGCAGACTCTCACCCACCTGCGTGGCTACGAAAATGCCCGCCCCGTGCGTATCGGCAACGGCGCATACCGGCAACGCCAGCACGATGTGTGGGGTGCCGCGCTGGACGCGGTCTATCTCTACGCGCGCAACCGGGACCGAATCGATGCGCGAGCCTGGTTGGTGCTGAGCCGGGCGGTCAAGAGCGCTCTCACCTACTGGCGCGAGCCCGACCATGGCATCTGGGAAGTACGCGGGGAGCCCCAACATTTCACCTCGAGCAAGGTGATGTGCTGGGTTGCCGCCGATCGCGGCGCCCGGCTGGCTCGCATCCACCAGGATCTCGAACGCGCGCAGCGGTGGCAACAGGCCGCAGACGAAATCCGGGCCGACATATGCGCTCAGGGCCTCGATTCCCGGCGGGTGTTCACCCAGTACTACGGCAGCACGGCGCTGGATGCTTCGACCCTGCTCATCCCGCTGGTTCGTTTCCTGCCCCCCGACGACGACCGGGTACGCAACACCGTGCTGGCCATCGCCGACGAACTGACCGAAGACGGCCTCGTATTGCGCTACCGCGTCGGTGAAACCGACGATGGCTGCTCGGGGGAAGAAGGCGCCTTCACGATCTGCTCGTTCTGGCTGGTCTCGGCGCTGTCGGAGATCGGCGAGAAGACACGAGCCAAACAGCTGTGCGAGAAACTGCTCGCCTACGCCAGCCCGCTGGGCCTCTACGCCGAGGAGATCGACCCTCGGACCGGTCGGCACTGGGGCAACTTCCCTCAGGCGTTCACCCACCTCGCCCTGATCAACGCCGTAATGCACGTCATTCAGGACGAACAAGCGATATTGCGGCAGGCGCTCGGCGGGGAATCGATCGCCCCACGACTCGACGATGCATCGTTCACACTCGGATACATGCACCGCTGACCCTGATCCTGGGGCCGGGGCATCCGCCGGGTCCGCGCGACGATCGCACCCGAAAGGTCAGCAGTCGCAACGCCGCTGGTCCGTGGAGCCTCGGCCCGCAGACCGGCCTCGGCGCGAAATCTACTCGCGCAGAACGACTTCCGAAGATTTCGAGCGATACCCGTTCGGCGTCGCCGACCAGCGGGCCGTGATCAACGCTACGGCAACCGATCCCGCGCGCACGTTCGAAACCGGTCTCGATCGGAACTGTGTACCCGGCACGGCAGGCGCCGCTACGATGAGACGGTAACTCTCTCAATGGTGTGGAGGAACACGGGATGGGTGCTACCACCGTCGCTCGGCAATGCACGTTGTGTGAGGCGCACTGCGGGATTCTGGTGACCGTCGAGGATGATCAGGTCACCCGGATCGAGGGCAATCCGGATGATGTGCTCTCACAGGGCTACATCTGCCCGAAGGCGACGGCAATGGGTGGGCTGCACCACGATCCGGATCGGTTGCGCACGCCGGTGCGCCGAGTCGGTGACCGGTTCGAGCCGATCGGGTGGGACGAGGCATTCAGCGAGATCGGTCGGCGGCTGCGGCAGGTGCGCCACGCACACGGGGCCAGCGCGATCGGCATGTACCTGGGAAATCCGGCCGCACACAGCTCGTCGGTGATCTACGGCGCACTGTTGCGCACGGTGCTGATGACGCGGAACTTCTTTTCGGCGTCCTCGATCGACCAGTTTCCGCAGGAGTTCGTGGCATGGCGGATGTTCGGATCGAATGTATTGATGCCAGTGGCCGATATCGACCGCACCGATCGACTCGTGATCATGGGCGCCAATCCGGCGGTATCGAACGGTTCGGTGACCACCATGCCCAATGCGAAGCAGCGCATTCGGGACGTGCGCACGCGCGGCAAGGTCGTTGTGATCGATCCGCGGCGCACCGAGACCGCGCGGCTGGCCGACGAGCATGTGGCCATCGCACCCGGCGGTGATGTATATCTGCTGCTGGCGATGCTGCAGGTGCTGGTCAGCGAAAACCTGTGTGCCGAAAGCAGGATTCGCGCGCAGTGCACCGGCTGGGACGAATTGCGCGCGCTGGTCGCCGAGGTGACACCGGAACTCGCCGCGCCGCTGACCGGTGTCGATGCCGAGACGATCCGGCGGCTGGCGCGCGAGCATGCGGCGGCGGATTCGGCACTGCTGTACGCCCGGATCGGGATATGCCACCAGGTGACCGGCACGCTGACACATTGGCTGGTCAACACCATCAACGCGGTCACCGGGAATCTGGATCGGCCCGGCGGGCAGATGTTCGCGACGCCGCCGATCGATGCGCCGCGATTCGGGAAATATCTGCCGGTGGGCCATGGAGCATGGACGGACCGCTCCGGCACCTACAAATCGTTCCGCTCCGAACTGCCGGTCGCGGTGCTGGCCGATGAGATCCGCACCGAGGGCGCCGGGCAGATCCGCGCGATGATCACCTACGCCGGTAATCCAGTCCTGTCGACACCGCAGCGCGGCAGACTCGACGCCGCACTGGACTCGCTGGATTTCTATGTCGCCGTGGATATGTACGTGACCGAGACGACCCGGCACGCGGACATCATCCTGCCGCCGATCTCCCCGCTGGAGCGCGAGGATGTGAACATTCTGTTCCCGGTGTTCAGTGTGCGGAACAATCTGCGCTACGACGCCCGCGTTTTCGAACCTCCGGCCGACGGACTCGAGGATTGGCAGATCATGGCGCGCTTGATCACCGAGCTGGTGCCGCTGCCCGCACGCCGGTTCACCACACGGGCGGTCAATGCGCTTCTGGCGCAGTTCAGTCCGATGCGGCTGACGACCCTCGGGGTGGCCGCAGGTCCGTACGGGGTGCTGCGGCGCGGTCGCAAGGGATTGTCTGTCGCGAAGGTGCGCGCCGCGGCCGGGGGGATCGATCTCGGTCCGCTGCAGCCGCGATTGCGCACGTTGATCGCGACGAAGGATCGCAAAGTGCATCTCGCGCCCGAGGATTTCGTCGCGGCCGCACGGGAATTGCTCGACGAGGCGCGCCGCGGCAATGCGCTGACCGCGCCCGCCGACGGCTACGACCTCAAACTCATCGGCCGCCGCCACCTGCGCAGCAATAATTCCTGGCTGCACAATGTCCCGTCCATGGTGAAGGGCCGCGACCGCTGCACCGCCCTCATACATCCCGCCGACGCCGCCGAACGTGCCCTCACCGACGGCACACCCGTCGCGGTCACCTCCCGCACCGGCTCGATCGTGGTCACCCTCGAGGTCAGCGACGATATCCGCCGCGGCACCATCGCCATCCCGCACGGCTGGGGGCACCGCGAACCCGGCGTCGGCTGGCAAGTGGCGGCGTCTCTCCCGGGCGCGAACGTCAACCTGCTGCACGACCCGTCGCTCACCGACACCTTCTCCGGGAACGCGGCAGTCAACAACACGTGGGTGACCGTGACTCCGGCGGTCCCCGAGCCGACTGCACCTGCCGCACCTGCGGCCGAAACGGCAATGCCGGCGGGCGCGACGGATGCGCCTATCGGGTGCTCACCACCCGCGCCCACACACGGCTCGCCTGCCCCGATGGCGAGCTCGACAGCATCGTCATCGATGAAGCCGCGCTGATGCCGGACTCACGCCGAAGGGCGGCCGGACCGAAACTGCCGGGCATCGCGTTTCGAATCGGCGCGCCGACCCGGCGGATCGACACCGGCCCCGTCGTCATCGAACACCCGATGTTCGACGGCAATGTCGCAAGCAGGGGGATCAGCCGTTCGAGGCCGATATCGCGGAGGTAACCTTCTGTACGACCTCATCAAGCGCAGGGATCATCATGGAACTTTCCGACCTGCGGATCTTCTTGGCGGTGTCCCGAACGAGCGGCATCACCAGGGCCGCTCAGGAATTGCACACGGTGCAGTCGAACATCAGCGCCCGGATCAATGCCCTGGAGAAGGAACTCGGCGTTTCTCTCTTCCGCAGGCACGCCAGGGGTGTAGCGCTGACGAACGCCGGGGAGCGGTTGCTTCCCTATGCGGAGCGTATCGACAGGCTCATGGACGAGGCACGATGCGCGGTAGATGACGAGGCCGATCCCAGCGGGTCGCTGCGAGTGGGGGCGATGGAGACGACGGCGGGGCTGAGACTTCCGGCGGTACTGTCCGCCTTCGCCGACAACCACCCTCGGGTGGACCTTTCGCTGACGACCGGACCGACCGACGACCTGGTCCACGCGGTTCTCGACTACCACCTCGACGGTGCTTTGGTGGCCGGCCCGGTGCGACTGGACGAACTCCTCGAAACCGAAGTCTTTGTCGAGGAGTTGGTGATCGTCACCGCTGGGCGGGTCACAGAACTCGACACGGTGTTGCGCAGTCCGAAGATCCTGGTCTTTCGGGCCGGCTGTTCGTATCGCAGGCGTTTGGAGAATATCTTGCTGGCTCGCGGCGCGGTCGGGGTGCGTTGCCTGGAATTCGGCACACTCGAGGGAATTCTCGGCTGCGTCGCGGCCGGAATGGGCATCACCTTGCTGCCCGCGGGAGTGGTGGAGCAGAGCGCCTCGCGGGAGCTGGTTCGCGTACACCCGCTCCCCGAAGCCGAACGGTGGGCGGGAACCGTCTTCGTACGACGGGCCGATGTTCCTCCCCCGCCCGCGGTCTCGCGCTTCCTCGATCACTTGCGCACGGCGAGCCAGACTCCGAACTTGCGGATTGTCGAGGGCGCGACCTCAGCGGAACAGCAATAGTTCTCTAATCCAGATGGCACCCATCACAAACAATCGTTGGATCTGAAATCACGACGGCCTTACGGTTCTTCCAGCACCGCTTCCCCCGGGCGTAACCAGCGGGGTACGACCCGATCGAAAGAGACTTCGCTGTGTTGCAGACCCGCCTCCCCGGCGCCTTCGACCTCGAGTATCCATCGTGCTCGCACCCATGGATACGGTGTCCGGCGCTCGTTTCGATGTCGCCACCATGATCGTGGGCGAGGTCGCTGGACTGGTTCACGACATCGCACCCGCTGGCGATATCGTCCGCCGTACCACGGAGGAGGCGGCCGAACTGCTGTGCCGCCCGGGACCCGAGCAGGCCACGATCGTCTCGTGACCTTCGAACGGGCTTCAGCTCGCTACCCACGGTGAACCAGTGGGCCGGTACCGGCTACCGCCGCATCGGTGCCGACCGTGTCGCCCTCGTCGTCACGCACCTCCGGGAGTCGATCACCACCACCCTGTGCCGCCACTTTCTGGTTCGGCCGCACACGACACCACCTGACCTCCGCTCCCGCCCACGAAAAATCGAACCGAAAGGAACATCCGTCATGGCCGACACCTGGCTTCCCACCCTGATCACCGCTGGACCCCAGGAAGGGTTCCAACTCGCAATGACCCTGTCCCGCAAAGTCATCGGGCTCACTCAGCCCGATGCCGAAGTTCGTCGTGGTCTACGACCGGTGTACTCCGCGGACGCGGAAAGCCTCATCGCCACCTCCCAGGTCGTGGCCACCAACTTCAAGACCATCGCCGCGGCGAACAACTACTGGCGAGACGCCGCCCAGTCGGTGACCGGCTGACCCGGACGATTCTTCAGCCGCACCATGGGGTGACCTGCACCCAGCCAGTGCCTTGACCGAACCCGCGCCGCCACAACGGTTGCCACGACCCGATAGGAGCCCTACCTGTGCCCCTGGTACGCATCGACCTCATCCGCGGACGCAGGCCCGAGGACATCCGGGCCATCGCCGACACCATCCAGCAATCTCTCGTCGATGTTCTGAAGATTCCCGAGCGCGACCGATTCCAGATCATCACCCAACACGATCCAGACGAGATCGTCGCCCTCGATGCCGGGCTCGGCTTCGAACGCACCCCCGGCACCGTCGTCGTTCACGTCTTCACCCAGCGCGGCCGCAGCACGCACGACAAACAACATCTGTACCGGACACTGGCCGACCAACTCGCCCGCGTCGGCGTCAACGGCAAGGACCTGTTCATCAGCTACTTCGAAAACGGCCCCGACGACTGGTCCTTCGCAGACGGCCGCGCCCAGTACATCGAGGGCGACCTCCCGATCCCCGGAC
This sequence comes from Nocardia pseudovaccinii, assembly GCF_050942345.1. Taxonomy (NCBI): domain Bacteria; kingdom Bacillati; phylum Actinomycetota; class Actinomycetes; order Mycobacteriales; family Nocardiaceae; genus Nocardia; species Nocardia pseudovaccinii. The sequence goes on along the minus strand of NZ_CP192074.1, from coordinate 5,058,785 downwards.
GTCGACCCTAACAGCCGGGTGATCACAGCAAGCCTGCCCTGCTCGTGCACACTTCCCAGAGCGCACAGCCGCGGCCGGTGTCGGCGAAGTGATTATTCGACCGAGCCCACATCGGCACCATCGCCCAGCGCGGCCATTACGATCCAACCTTTCCCGAGGGACCCACGGTCGAGCAGAAACGGCCGCAGCAGGGATCAGCGGCCGACGCCGCCCCCGAGCACGGACACAACGGGCTCGCGACCGATGCCCGATCCCGGCCACCCGATCTTCCGGCGCGCTCAGACCGCCGGAACCAGATCGCAGGGCCGCACCGACGACCGAAGGGTGCTGCGGAATAGCTCAGAGGTGTCGGCCAGATCGGCCGACTGCGCGGCGGCGCGCAGCGCCTGGACTTTGAAAGTTCTCGCCGCATTGCTCACTTCATGGCGGACCACGCGCAACTGCGAGTCGATCGCCGCCGGACAATTCCCCCACAGCGTGATCTCGGTACGCCCCCTGCCCAGCACCTCGAACAGCCCCTCACGCACGCGGGCATCGGACTCGAGCAATTCCCCAGCCACCGCGACGGCCTGCGGAACCGGGCTGCCTACCCGCGCGGACAACGCCGTCACGAGGTCGAATGCGTCGGCCCCCAGAATCCGCAACGGCCGGACATCTTCGGAGTCGGACACCAGCACCGTGACCTCCCACCCAGCCAGCACCCGATCGCAGAGCCACCCCCCGGCGTAGCGGATCACATCGACCGTGCTGGGCGCGAGGACGCACAGCCGGTACCTCATGGGATAGCGACGTGCGCGAGCTCGCGAGCCAGCGAGCGTGTGTACCCCCGGAACGCTTCTATTAATGGAATCGAGGGGTCGAGCAACCATGTAGTTTCCATTCCGTTGAGAAAAGCGATGATCTCGACGGCCTTGACGGCGGGATCGAGGTCGGAGCGGTACCAACCGGCGCGCTGGCCGAGCCGGATGGTCGTGGTGAGGGATTCGACCGCCGCGCGGTACCGGTTCTGCAACCGTTCATGCAGCGGCGCGCCCGGGTCCAGGTTCTCGATGAGCAGGACCGTATACGAGCCGATCAGCTCCGGCGATCGTTGGAATCGGTCGGCCACCCCGTTGAGTACCTCGATGAGGTCGGCCTCGCGATCCCAGTGCAGGTCGTCGTCGTTGTCGCGGCTGTCGAGCACCTCGTGCAGCAGCTGCGACTTGGATTCGAAGTGATGCAGCAATCCCGCCGTCGTGACCCCGGCTTCCCGGGCGATCTGGGCGAGTGACGTGTTGCGCCACCCATTGCGCGCGAGCAGCCGTTGTGCGACCGCGAGGATACGCGCCTTCCGGTCCTCCCCCTTGGCGAGCAACGACTCGTATCGCCGTGGGGTGAGGGGCTGTTGACCGGACACCGAACTCCTTCGTTCAAACCTACTGAGCACACAGTAGGTTGGATTCCCGGAAGTGACAAGGGCCACAATGAGGAACCTCGGGATTGCCCGAAACCACCGGCTGTGACGGCGACATGCTCGACGTCGGATCACTCGGCCAAGTCGCGATTTCGTCAGAAATGGCCACATTGCCGTCCTGCGCTCTCTCTGCTCGGAACTGCGATATCGAGAGGAGAAGCCGGTGCGGACCACCTCCGCGGTGATGCTGGATACGAATCTCTGGTCGTCTATCGGCGATGATCGGGCATCAGCGGAGTTCGATGAGTTGGTGCGGCGGCGACCGCTGCAGGTGCTGCCATTGCCTGGCTGTCCCGGCCAGGAAGTCTGCCGATCACGTGGGTCTACGGCCACTTCGCGCGCGAGTCGACCCTCGCGCGGACCTAGGCGGATGCGGTCACACCTCGGTGCGCGCCGCCGAGACCGATCTGGGTGTTTGAACCGTGACCCGGTAGCCGAGGCGGAGTTCTCGGGCGGGGTGGGCGGCGGCGGTGAGGTGGAGCCAGCGGTGCAGGCCGGCGCGCGGGTCCGGGACGTAGGCGGCCTGGGTGTGGGTGATGCCGAACGGGAAGTTTCCGGATGCCGCGGTGGCGGTGGCGGTCATCAGATGCATCTCCGCCCACAGGTACGGTTCGGGCGCGTCTTCGGGCAGGGGACGGGTGTTCGGAAGGAAGAAGCCGAACGGTTCGGCCGGGGCTCCGGAGGTATGGATGAGCGTGCCGGTGACGAATAGTCGCACCGTCCCGGTATGCACCACACAGCTGGGTGTCAGGTGCAGAGGCGGGGCAGGTTGCAGCTCGAGCCGGAAAACCATGGGCCGACTGTACGGTGTCGCCATGTGCGCGAAAAGCACTGGAGCGTCACGAAGTTCGGTTGCTCACAGACCCGGCCGCACGCAGGTCGGTATCAGCGCCGACGCGTGCGCCGTAATTGTCCGATCTGTGCGAATCTGTTCGATCGCGCGGGAATGATGCGATCACCGCGTGGCTCGTCCACGAAAAGCTACACCTCGCGCAGCCGTTCGATCCGGGCCGGAACATGCTTGTGCCACGGTGTTCCGGCGATCGCATCGCGCCAACCGGCATCGGTGAGCTCATTCGCGGCCACACCGGTGCGGGTGCCATCGGGCAGGTCGAGGCCAAGCCCGTTCGGCAGCGAGGCATGCCCGGGCCGCATGCGGTCGTTGATCTCGACCGCGGCCACGGCGCTACCACGCCGGGTGGTGATGCGGACGCGCTCACCGCTGGTGAGACCGAGGGCAGTGGCATCGTCGGGACTGAGGCGCAGCGCGCCCTCCGGATCGCGGCGACGCCAGCTGTTGTCGCGGAAAATGGTGTTGGCGGTGAAGGATCGCCGTTCCCCGGCCGACAGGACGAAGGGGAATTCGGGACTGGTGTGCGTGGCGGGCGTGCCCGGGAGTTCGCGCAGCGCGTGCAGCAATTCCGGGATCGCCAACGGGATGCGCGGGTGCGGCACATAGTCCCAGGCGTCCGGATAGTCGTCGACGGTGAAGGTGACTCCGGAGCGGCCCGCGAGGATGGCGTCGAACAGTGCATCGGCATCGAGGTGACCCGCTCGACGCATTGCGGCGGGATGCACCTTCGCGACGCGCTGCACGAGCGCCCACAACACAGCGGCCGAGCGCGCACCATCGGGCAGGGTCGGGCCGAGGGTTTCATAGAGCAGGTAGGGGGCGAGTCCGCCGATCTTCTTGTTCATCGCCAACAGTGCGGCAAAGGCCAATGCGTAGGGGCGGCGGCCGAGTTTCGCGGCGGTCCGCAGCACCGTCAGCTCGGCACGACCGACGACGCCGAGTTCACGAAGCAGGCGCGCGTAGATCTCGCGTTCGGGCAATGTGCCGGGGAGCGGTTCGAGTACCGGCGCGCGCAGATGGAAGGTGTTGTGCGGGAACTCCAGATTGAAGAAGGTGGCCTCCCACTTCTCGAACTGGCTGGCCGCGGGCAGCACATAGTCGGCGTGGCGTGCGGTTTCGGTGAACGCGACATCGATGACCACCACCAGATCCAGTGCGTCCAGTGCGGCGCGGAAGGCGGCCGAATCGGCGAGTGAATGTGCCGGATTCGCGGATTCGATGATCATCGCCCGGAACCGGTCGGGGTGATCGGTGCGGATTTCCTCGGCGATCGAATTGCACGGCAGCATGCCGCCGAGGATCGGTGCGCCGGTCACCGGGCTGCGTTTGATGTCACGGCTGTAGCTCGCCAACGGCGCCATCCACGAATGTGGTTGCATGGCACCGGGTTTGGCGAAGTTTCCGGTGAGCAGCCAGAGCAGCTTGTTCAAATAGGAGATCAGGGTGCTGTTGGGGCTCTGCTGCACACCCAGGTCCTCATAGGTGGCCACACTGCTCGCGGTGCCGATCCGGTGGGCGGCGGAGCGCAGCGATTCCACTGGCACACCGCAGGTTTCGGCATAAGACGCGATATCGATATCGCGCAGCACCGCGATGACGGCCTCGACCTGGTCGGCGTGTTCGGTGAGGAATGCGTGATCGAGCAGATCGTCTTGCACCAGCACAGCGAGCATCGCGGCCAGGCACCACGCGTCGGTGCCGGGGCGTACCTGCAGATGGATATCGGCGAGATCGGCGGTTTCGGTGCGCACCGGATCGAGCACGATCATGGTCCGGGCCGGATCCTTGGCGATCTGCTGCAGGACGGTGCGGGCACGCGGCACACCGTGCGACTGCCAGGGGTTCTTGCCGAGGAAGACAGAAACCTCGGCATGTTCGAAATCGCCGGTGGTGTGGCCGCCGGTCAAATGCGCGTCGACCCAGCCCTCGCCGGTCTTCTCCTGGGCGAGCGCGGTCGAGCGATAGCGACTGCCCAGCGCCCGGCGGAGGGCGCCGCTGTAGGCGCCGCCGAGGTGGTTGCCCTGTCCCCCGCCCCCGTAGAAGAAGATCTTGTCGCCGCCATATGTGGTCTTGACCTCGGTGAGTCGCGCGGCGACCTCGGAAATCGCGGTGTCCCAGTCGATTTCGGTGAAACTGCCATCGGCTTCGCGGCGCAGCGGAGTGGTCAGGCGGGTGCCGCCGTTCTGGTAGTGGTCCAGGCGCAGCGCCTTGTTGCAGGTGTATCCGGCCGAGGCGACGTGGTCCTTGTCGCCGCGGATCTTGGCGAAGCTGCGGCCGTCGAGCTGGATCAGCAGGCCGCAGTTGTTCTCACACAGGATGCATGCGGTCTTATGCCATTCCTGTTGTGCCGCAGCATCATTGCGTCCAGGTCGCGCGCTGTTGTCGACTCGGCTGCCTTGCTGCGCGGCGGTACTCATCGATGCTCCTCTGAGTTGTCGTTGACGGAAGCGAAACCGCCGGTCGAAATATGGATGCGGGATCAACTGGTCTGGTCGACGCGAGTGCCGTCGATCCACGCCTTCGGCTCGGCCAGAAACGGTGTGTCGCCGAGCCGATCGAGATCGTCGAAGAAGGCGTCCTGGGTGCGAGTGGCCGCCTTACTGCTGCCGGTGGACAGGAATGCGGCGAGTTCGTGATTCAGACTGCGCGACAACGACCTCTCCGGGCCGAAATAGATGGCGCGCTTGAGCTCCCTGATGACGACCGGATTGCGCGCGGCCAGACGCGCCGCGGTGGCCTCGGTTTCGGCGAGCAACTCGTTCTCGGAGGTCAGCCGGTGCACCAGGCCCAAGCGCAGGCCCTGCTGTGCGCTGAGCGGTCCACCTTCGAGCGTCAACTCGATCGCCTTGGCCGCGCCGATCAGCCGCGGCAGGCGCTGGGTTCCGCCGCCGCCCGGAATGAGATTGGCGATCGATTCGATCTGACCGAGTTTGACGTGCTCGGCGTCGGCGGCATACCGGATATCGCAGGCGAGGGCGATCTCGTGCCCGCCACCGAGGGCCGGACCATTGATGGCGGCCAGGTAGACCACGCGAGATCGGTTCATCCGCAGGGTCGTTCGCTTCCAGCGGTAACCCCACGCCATGCCGGTACCGAGACCACCACCGAAACGCTCCAGCACATGCGCCGCACCCGGTACCCGCAGGCTCGTATTGAGCACCGGGATCAGCGGCGCCACCGCGCGGGCCGGGATGAACGGATGCGGCATCGCGAGCATGCCGGTCAGCGCGCTCGGATCCGCGTGGGTGAGGAACCGCCCGGGTAGACCGCCCGTGAGCACGATCGCGCCGACCGTGTCGTCGGTATCGGCCGCCGCGGTGAGCAGGTCCAGATCCCGTACGACGGCGGGTGTGACGAAGTTCAGCGGCGGCGCGACGATGGTCGCGGTGAGTACTCTCCCGTTCCGGGCCAGGTCGATCGTCTCCAAGTCGAGCTCGGCTGCTCGCGACATCGGCGTCTCCTCGGGTTCGTGGTGGGTGCGGTGGAAGCTGCACCCGACGCTGATTATGGTCCTCACCATAATCAGGATGTCAAGGGCACGCCCTGTCGAAACATTCGGCCGCAAACCCAGAAAAACGGCTCCGAGCGTGCATTCTCCGCAAGGTCGAACCGCCGAATGTCACCGGAAAAAACCCGGATCGATCGGGCGCTACGCGGAAGCGCTGATGGCGTTCGTCAGCTGAGCTTGCAATTCGTGGACGGTGTCCTCGAGCGGCGTGATGGCACGCTCGACGCGACACAGCGCGATCGCCCCCTCGACAGCGGCGACGGTGAGAGTGGCCATGCGCCGCGAACGCACCGGGTCGAGGCCGTGACGGCTGAGCATATCGGTGAGCGCGGCATTCCAGCGGGCGAAGACGGCGGCGGCAGATGCCGCGAATTCCGGTGCGTCGTCGTTGGTTTCGACGGCGACCGCGAAGATCGGGCAGCCCGCGCGGTAGTCGCTGTCGACGAGAGTCCGTCGCCACAGCGCGACGAACATATCCAGTGCGGTCCCCGGATCGTTCTCGCGGGTGATCGTTTCGATGAATTCCGACATCGACCCTCCGGCCGCGCTGAGCGCGTCGGTGATCAGCTGGGCGCGACCGCCGGGAAAGTGGTGATAGACCGACCCGCGAGGCGCCCCGGTATCGGCCAGCACCCGGTCCACGCTGGTGGCGCTCGCGCCATGGATGCGCAGGGATTCGATCGTGCCCGCGATCATCCTCCGGCGCGCGTCACGCTGCCGTGGGCGCGCCGGAGCCTCCTTATTCGTACGGCGTGTCGCTGCCATGTAGCCATAGTATGGGACACCCCATAACGCCGGGGTGTTCGTCTACCGCACGCGGCTGGCGTGGAAATCCAGCACCGCGGCCAAGGTCTCCCTGGGTGCTTCGAACTGGGGGTAGTGCCCGACCTTCGGCAACTCGACCACATCCGGATCCGGGATCAGTTCGCGATAGCGGCGCACCATGTGCGCACCCGATACCGGATCGAGCAGACCGTCGATCAGCCGGACCGGAACCGGTGTGTCGACCAGCGCGCCCACCCAGCGCGCCCGGTTCGCCTTGCGCTCACCCATATAGCGAATCAACTTGTGCCCGTTGCTCTTCCCGTGCTTGCTACACCACAGTATCCAGTACTGATCGAGCTCGTGGGAACTGGGTCGGGTGTCGGGACCGAAGACCCCGGCGAGGCTGCGACGGAACACACGCTCGGTACCCAGCACCCCGAGCAGCGGTCCCAGCGGACTCGCCAGCAACTTCTGCACCGGTCGCGCACGGTGGGTCTCGGGGAACAGTCCGCCGTTGAGCAGGCATACCGACTCGATCACCAGGGAATCGTCGCCATCGGCGCGGCGCTGCGCGTCGCGGGCCAGCAACTCCTGGGCGACGGTGTCGCCGTAATCGTGGGCCAGGATGTGCGTCCGGGAAATCCCCTGCTCACGCAGCAGATTCTCGTGGATATCGGCCTGATCGGCGATCCGGTAATCGTAATTGCGGGGTTTGGCCGACCAGCCGAAGCCGATCATATCCGGGGCAATGAGCCGCGCGAACCGCTCACGCAAACCCGGCCATACCGCGTGCCAGTCCCAGGACGCGGTGGGGAAACCGTGGATACAGAGCAGATTTCCGGCACCATCGCCGGTGCTGTCCTGCCAGAAGATCTGATGGCCGCGGTGGGTGTGGCGCCGACCACTCGCCCGCCAGGACGCAAACTCTTCCATGTCTACCTCCTTCGTGCCGACAACTATTGCGCGCGAACGCTACCGCCACAGCCATTCGGGGGAACCGAACCACACTGTCCGTGTCACGTACCACATGGTCTTTTCGAGCCGGGTGTTTGCTCTGCGAGAATGCCACAGTGCATGTCGCGATCGGCCTCGTTGTTCTAGTCGCCTCGGCGGCGTCGCTCGCGGCGCTCGCGCGACGGTTCGGGATATCCGAACCGCTGGTGTTGACGCTGGCCGGGGTGGTCGCGTCGTATTTGCCGCACGTTCCCGAGGTTCACCCGGATCCCGAGGTCATCCTGCTGGGTTTCCTGCCGCCGCTGCTCTACACCTCGGCGATTCGCACCTCCCTGGTCGACTTCCGGGCCAATGCGCGCACCATCGCGCTGCTGTCGGTGGGGCTGGTGCTGTTCAGCACGTTCACGGTCGCGGCGGTGGTGTGGTGGCTGCTGCCGGTGCCGTTCGCGGTGGCGGTGGCCCTGGGTGCGGTGGTCGCGCCGACGGATGCGGTGGCCGCGACCGGCATCGCGCGACGCATCGGGATGCCGCGCCGGATCGTCACCATCCTCGAAGACGAGTCGATGTTCAACGACGCGACCGCGCTGGTGACGGTGCGCACCGCGATCGCGGCGGCCGCGGGCACGGTGTCGGTGTGGAAGGCCGGTGGTGACTTCCTGCTGGCAGCGGGCGGTGGTGCGGCGGTGGGCATCGTGGTCGCTTATCTGCTGGCGATGCTGCGGCGGCGGATCACCGATCCGGTGCTGGATACCACGCTGTCGTTCCTTGCGCCGTTCGTCGCCTATCTGCCCGCCGAGGGGATCGAAGCTTCCGGTGTGATCGCGGTGGTGACCTGCGGCATGGTGCTGGGGCACGGTGCGCCGGCGTGGCAGAGCGCCGCCTCCCGGATCGCCGAACGCACCAACTGGCGCACCATCCAATTCATTCTGGAAAGCGTCGTGTTCCTGATGATCGGGCTGCAGATGCGTGCCATCATCGAGGGCGCGTGGGACAGCGACGACCTCGATCACCGCACCCTGATCGTGGCGGCGGTGGCGGTCGTGTTGGCGGCGATGCTGTCGCGGCCGCTGTGGGTGTTCCCGGTCGCGCTGCTCTCGCGCAAGCTCGGATTGTCGAATGCCGATGTGCCACTGAGTCATCCGGTGGTGGTGTCGTGGGCGGGCATGCGCGGTGTGGTCACCCTGGCGGCGGTGCTGCTGCTGCCCGCCGACACCGAGCAGTTGCCGGTGCTCAAACTGCTCGCGCTCGTCGTGGTCGCGGGAACGCTACTGCTGCAGGGGACTTCGCTGCCGTGGGTGGTGCGGCGGCTGCATGTGCGCGGCCCGAGTCGCGCGGAAAACGCGCTGCAGAAGGCGAATCTGCTGCAGCAGGCGACCGCGGCCGGACTGGCCGAGCTGGAAAAGCGCATCACCCCGGATACGCCGCCCGGTGTCGTCGAGACACTGCGCGATCGGGTCACCTGGAAGACCAACGCGGCCTGGGAACGCCTGGGGCGCCCGGAATCGGAACTGGCGACACCGACCGCCGAATATCGCCGGCTGCGGCTGGAAATGCTGCGCGCGGAACGGGAAACCGTACTGCGCGTGCGGGATTCGGGCGGCGCGGACTACGAGATCCTGCAGTACGTGCTGTCGCGGCTCGATCTCGAGGAATCGATGATCGACCGCTTCGACGAAACCGAAGAGGAACGCGTCGAACCGCTCGCCGCCCCGGCGGCGGCCGACAGCTGCGCGCATCTCGAGTCCGCGCCGCTGGTGCGTGAGCCCACCGAACCCGACGAGTGCAAGGAATGCATCGCCGAGGGGTATACCTGGGTGCATCTGCGAATGTGCCTGTCCTGCGGGCACATCGCCTGCTGTGACTCCTCGGTGGGCAACCACGCGACCAAACACTATGCAGGCACCGGACATCCGGTGATGCGCAGCGTGGAGCCCGGTGAGGCGTGGCGGTGGTGCTATGTGGACGAGCTACTCGGCTGAGCGGCGGGCGTGGGAGTAGATCAACCGCGCGTACTGGGCCAGCAGTTGGTCCAGTGAAATGTCCTCCCCGCCCGCGGCGATCTGCTGGTAGCCGATCAGCATCGACATGCCGAGCGCGGTGACCACCGCGGTGGTCTCCTCATCGCCCACAACGCCTTTGATCGCCTTGTGCACGGTGCGGCGGCGCGATTCGTCGACCCGCTTGAGTGCCAGATTCACCGATTCGTCGTTGCCGGCCCAGGCCCGGATCGCGGCCTCGGCGGCATGGTGCAGGCCCGCGGCGAGGTCGGACATGGCGCGGATGTCGTCGTCGGGATTGCCCTGGTTGAAGTTCAGCGTGCGCAGGATGATGACCTGGCGGTTCTCCCAATGCTCGAGCAGTGCGTCCACGAAGCCCTGCCAGCTGCCGAAATGGTGGTAGAACGAGCCGCTGGTGACACCGAGGCGGCGGCACAGCACGCCGATATTGAGGCCCTTGAAGCCGAGTTCGGCCAAGACCTCCAGAGCGGTGTCGAAGTACTGCTCCTTGGTGACCACTCGTGACATTCGCAGGCGCCGTTTCTGTTCGTGCGGGCAAGGCGGGAGGACCAGACAGTACCTCATCGTATGTCCGTCGCGCCGAAACGTAACGAAGTCCGCGCATTGCGGTAATCGCCGCGAAAGTACCCGTGACCGGGCGAAACATGCAGTGGCGTAGCGGAAGAGGGGTTTGCCGGGACGCTGCCGCTTCATTACAGAGCAATTGCTCTGTTATAGTCGTGGCATGCCCCGCCCACGGACCCATGACCCCGACACCGTGCTCGATGCCGCGGAGTCGCTGGCGGTGCGCTCAGGTCCGGCGGCGGTCACCATCCGGGCCGTCGCGGCGGCCACCGGCGTGTCCAACGGCGCGATCTATCACACCTTCGGCTCGCGCGCGGAACTGCTCGGACGCAGCTGGTTACGGGCGGCGGGGCGGTTTCTGTGGATGCAGACCGAGTCGGTCGAGGCGCATCTGTCCGCGAATGACGACACCTCGGGCGCGCTCGAGGCGGTAGTGGCCGCCGCCGAGACACCGGTGGAATTCGCGCGGCGATACCCGGATTCCTCGAAACTGCTGCTGACCGTCTCACGTGACGAACTGCTCGGCGACGAACTGCCCGAACAGATCGTCGCCGAACTCGCCGGAACCGATGACGCGCTGGTGCGACTGCTCATCCGGCTCGCACGTGCCCTGTGGGGCCGCGGTGACGCCGCCGCGGTCGATGTGATCACCACCTGCGTCGTCGATTTGCCGACCGGCATCCTGCTGCGCCGCGACCGGATCGCCGAACCCATTGCCCGCGAACACCTTCGCGCCGCCGTGCGCGCGGTGCTCGCGGTCGGCCCACCCGAATAACACCCGAAGTAAGGAACAACATGAGCACACTGAGCTACCACGAAAAAATCGCCGTCCTGGACCTCGGCGACGACGAAAATCGTTTCACCCCGGAGTTTCTCGACGCGGTCGACGCTCACCTCGACACCGCACTCGCCGAGGAGGCTCACGGTCTGGTGACCACCGCGAGCGGCAAGTTCTACTCCAACGGCCTCGACCTGGACTGGCTGGTCGCCAACGGTGACCGCACCCAGTGGTACATCAGCCGGGTGCAGGCCTTGTTCGCCCGCGTGCTCACCCTGCCCATACCCACCGCTGCCGCACTGCCCGGGCACGCCTTCGGCGCCGGCGCCATGCTCGCCCTCGCCCACGACTACCGGGTGATGCGCGCCGACCGCGGCTTCTTCTGTCTGCCCGAGGTCGATATCCGCATTCCGTTCACCCCGGGCATGGCCGCGCTGATCCAGTCCAAGCTGCCCCCCAAGGCCGCGGTGGCCTCGATGACCACCGGTCGCCGCTTCGGCGGAATAGATGCCTCAGCGCTGGATATTGTCGACGCCACCGCGGGCGAAGCCGCGGTCGCCACCGCCGCCATCGCCATGCTCGCCCCGCTCGGCGGTAAAGATCCCGCGACGCTGGGCGCGATCAAGAACACCATGTTCGGTCCGGTCGTCGCCAAGCTGACCGAATCCAGCTCCTAGTGTCCTGCGCCAGGAATTCGGTGAAGATATGAGGCGAGTCGATCCAGGATTTCATCGGCGGTCTTGGTCCAGGTGAATGGTTTCGGGTTCTCGTTCCAGTGGACGATCCAGTCGCGGATGTCGCGTTCGAGGGCCTGGACCGACCGGTGGGAGCTGCGGCGAAGTTTCTTGTCGGTGAGCAGCCCGAACCAGCGTTCGACCTCGTTGAGCCACGACGAGTAGGTGGGTGTGAAGTGCATGTGGAAACGCGGGTGCGCGGCAAGCCATTTCGCGACGATGGGGGCTTTGTGAGTGCTGTAGTTATCGCAGATCAGGTGCACGTCGAGGTCGTCTGGGACTTGTTTGTCGAGCTTGGTGAGGAACTTCTTGAACTCGGCGGCGCGGTGACGGCGATGGATCGACCCGATCACCTCGCCGGTGGCCACGTTCAACGCGGCGAACAAGGTGGTGATCCCGTGACGGATGTAGTCGTGGGTGCGCCGCTCGGGCATGCCCGGCATCATCGGCAGTACCGGCGCGGACCGATCCAACGCTTGGATCTGGGATTTCTCGTCCACACACAACACCAGCGCCCTCTCCGGCGGATCCAGATACAGCCCGACCACATCGCGGACCTTGTCGATGAACTGTGGATCATTGCTGATCTTGAACTCGTCGACCCGATGCGGTTTGAGCTCGAACGCTTTCCAGATCCGCCCGATCGTGGACTTGCTCAACCCGACCTCTTCGGACATCGACGCCCTCGACCAGTGCGTGGCGTCGACCGGCTGCCGCTCCAGCGTCGCCACCAGCACCGCCTCGACCTGCTCATCGGTGATCGTGCGCGGTGCACCCGGGCGAGGCTCATCGACCAGTCCCTCCAGCCGCCGCGCCACGAACCGGTTACGCCACTTGCCCACCGTCTGCGGCCAGATCCCCAGATCCGAGGCCACTTCCTTATTGGATTTGCCTGCCGCGCAACCCAATACGATCCGGCACCGCTGCGCCAGCGCTTGCGACGACTTCGCCCGACGTGCCCACCGCTGCAGCGTCTCGCGCTCATCGTCAGTCAGAATCAACTCGGCCACCGGCCTGCCCACACGCGCCACCGGCCGAACCTACCATTCTTCAACGGATCTCAGGCGCGGGACACTAGACGGTAGGTTCGGCACACATCAACAGAGGAGCCCGACATGACCGAGGCCGCCATCCTGCAACGCCAGGGCCATATCGCGATCATCACGCTGAACCGGCCCGAGGCGATGAACGCGGTGAACTCCGCGCTCTCGATCGCCGTCGGTGCGGCACTCGAGGAGGTTGCGGCCGATCGGGACCTGCGGGCCGCGGTGATCACCGGAGCCGGTCGCGCGTTCTGTGCGGGCGCGGACCTCAAGGAACTCGCTCGTGGCAACGGAATTCACGACCCGGGGCATCCGGAGTACGGATTCGCCGGGCTGGTCCAGCATTTCATCGATAAACCGCTCATCGCCGCGGTCAATGGATTCGCCCTGGGCGGTGGCACCGAAATCGTATTGGCGTGTGATCTCGCGGTGATGAGCGCCGATGCCGAACTCGGACTGCCCGAGGTCACCCGCGGGTTGTTCGCCGCCGCGGGTGGTGTGCTGCGGCTGCCGCGCCAGATCCCACCCAAGATCGCGCACGAGATGGTGCTCACCGGAGCACCGATCGATGCCGCGGCCGCCGCGCACTGGGGGTTGGTCAACCGGGTCGTCCCGGCCGATCAGGTGCTACCCACCGCGATAGAGCTCGCCGAGACGATCGCCGCCAACGCACCGCTGTCGGTGCGCGTGTCCAAGCGAATCATGCACCGCAGCAACGAATTCGGCTCCGATTGGGATGCGCCGATGTGGGATATGAGTTTCCGGGAGGCGGGACCGATCTTCGCGAGCAAGGATGCGCTGGAAGGGCCGCGCGCGTTCGCGGAGAAGCGTGCGCCGCGGTGGCGCGGGGAATGATGACGGAGGTTTTCGCGGTAAGTCATCTCGGGCGATAGGGCTGCGGAAGTCGTGTCGGACCCTCGGGGTGCGGCATACCCCGAGGCCGCGCTACTCGGATTCGCCCGCCGCAGTTGTATCCGGCGCATCCGTGAGGTGCTTGTCGAAGAACGCGAAGATACGACGCCAGGCATCGCGAGTGGCCTCGGCGTCGTAGCCGAGACCGGCGACCCGCAGCACCGGGTCGATGCCGAAGACGTTGGCGAAGCCGTGCATTGTGCCCGGGTAGGTCTTGATGTCGTGCTCGACGCCGAGATCGGTCAGCACACGATCCAGTTTGCGGCCCGCGCCCAGAAGTGAGGGATCGAGCTGGGCATAGCTGGCCACCACCGGGCATGCGCCCTCGAGTTGGGCGCGGTAGTCGCCGTAGAGGCCCGGATAGAACGGTGCGGCCGCGTCGAAACCCATTGGCGCGGTGAGCAATGCGAAGCCACCGCCCATGCAGCAGCCGATGACCGCCGTCTTGCCGGTGCAGTCGCGATCGACGACCAGGCGGTCGCGGGCGGCGAGGATCTCCCGGATCGCCGGGCTGGCGCCGGTGAAGATCAGCGACCGCATCACCGCCCGGATGCAGCGCACCCGGCCATTGGCGAACAGGTTCGGGGCGATCGTGAGATAGCCGTAGTCGGCGAGCATTTCGACATTGCTACGGATATCCGGACCGAAGCCGACACCGTCGTGCAGCACCACGACCCCGGGCCACGGACCGTCCCCGGTCGGGCGGGCCAGGATCGCTTCGAGAGCGCCGTCCGGTGCGTCGAGCTCGATGGTGTCCATGTCAGCAATGTAGGGGACTGTCCCAGACGTGTACAGCTATTGCGTGGCGAGCCGCTATCGCGCGGGAGGAATTTCGGAGTTGATCGTGAAATGCGCGGTGCCGCGGCCCCGGTTGGTTTAACCTCGGCCAACGCGGTGTCCCCGGTCAGCGCGTTGTCGAACGAAAGGCGACTTGTTCATGTTTCGGCTGCCGTGGCGCGCCCTCTCTGTCGCGACCACCCTGGCGCTCACCATATTCGCGGCCTCGCCTCTGGTCGCGGCCGACAGCGGTGACTACGCGAAATACGATCCCGACCCGACCGGCGACGCCTACCTCGATCAGCATTTCAATACCGACGGGCTGTCCAACGGCACGATCCTGTCGTCGCGATCGGTACAGATTCTGCCGCCGCTGGCCGCCACCAACGACTTCGCCGCCTGGCAGGTGTGGTTCAAATCCACTGCCGCCGACGGCACTTCGATCGCCGCGCTCACCACGATCATGAAACCGAAGACATGGAACGGCCGCGTCGTCAGCAATGACTACGCCATCGACAGTGTCGGGCTGCAATGCAATCCGTCCTACCAACTGACCCATTCGGTCTCCATCGAGGCGCCCGACATCACCCGCCAGCTGCTCGGGCACGGTTACGCGGTCGTGATGACCGACTACCAAGGGCCCAAGATGGCCTACGCACACGGGCCCACCCAGGCCCGCGAGGTGCTCGACGGAATCCGTGCCGCACTACAGTTTCCGGCGGCCGGACTCACGGGCAGCCCCACCACGATGATCGGCTACAGCGGCGGCGCGATCGCCACCGTATGGGCCGCGCAGCTGCAGCCCACCTATGCCCCCGAACTGCGGATCCTCGGCGCCGCCGCCGGTGGCACACCCGCCGACCTGAGCCTGCTGCGCAAAACGATGGACGGGAAACCGCCCGCCGGGGCGCTGTATCTGATGGCGGCGCTCGGGGTGGCCCGAGCCACGCCCGAGGCTTTCGACCTGCTCAACGACCTGGGGGTGCGGACCGCGCAGGAGAACAAGAACCTCTGCTCCAATGCCGCCCTGCTCGGCGCCGCACCGGTGGCGCTGCGCACGCTGACCAAGGTCGACCCGTACCCGACCGAAGTCGTCCAGCGGATCTACCGCGAAACCAAGGCCGGTGGACTGACCCCGACGATGCCGATCTACCTGTGGCACGGCCTGTTCGACGAATGGATTCCCGTCACCGGCGCACAGGCGCTACAGCAACAGTGGAAGAGCGCTGGGGTGGACGTGTCACTGACCCTGCTGCCGTGCGACCACGTCACCTGCGCGTTCACACCCGGGGCGATCGATCGGATCGACAAGTGGATGGGGGTCGCCTGACCGCGGTCCGACGTTTCCGGCACCCGAGAGCAGATTCGACTTCGGTGCACCACCGCGCGTGTGCTCGGTGGCATCCGCGAGCGTGCGAAGAAGCAACAGCCGCAACGGATCCCGGAGCGTCGATCCGCCAGCTCTCCGTGTGGCCGCAGCGGCCTGCGCCGAAATCGGCTCAGCTGTCGATATTTTGGCCGCAGCCCGCCATCGCCGCCAGCGAACGCGGATGTCAGCGGCGTGAGATCGCGCTCGGTCAGTAGCCGGGCGGAGCTGAGGCCGAGGCGGGTCGAGTTGCTGGGAAGTCTTGCGGCGGAAGTTGATTCGGTAACTATTCGGCTCCCGGCACGTCGACGACATCGGCCCTGCGAAGCAGGCCCGCCTCACATCGATCCCACCGATACCGATCGGGGCTTGCGGTGGCGGAGCACCTCGTGAGGGTCCGTTGTACGGACCCGGTGCGTGGTGGTGGTAGCTCATGTGCGAATCTCGAGGTGTCGACTCAGGGAAAGGGCTACTCATGATGCTCGGTATGGTCCTCGGCGACTTCGGTGCTCGCGCTTCGACGCGGGACCGCTAGTCCGTCCGTACAGCCCCGGCTGCCTCAGGCCGTTCTCCCGCTCCTCGTCGAAGCGCTCTCCGTGCCAACGCACGTCCGATCACGAGGAGCACCCCATGTCGACCATTCACTGGACCGAAGCAGACACCGTCCACAGCGCGCAGTGGCATTCCGAAAGCGCGGCCGCGGCGCCCGCGCAGATCACCGTCGCCGATGACCGTATGCGTGCCGATACCGCCTATCGCCTGGCCTGCCGGGGGACGGCGCTGCTGTGGCGCGGCGATTTTCACAACGCCCGTCAGCTGTTGCGGGCACTGAGCCGCCGCATCGATCGCAAACCCGTACCGGCGGGCGCGGGACCGGCCGAATCCTTTCACCTCTATCGGCGCGCTCGTGGGCAGCGGGCACGGGTGTTGGGCAGGCTGATCGTGGAATTGGAGCCGGACCATTCCCTGGCATTGCGCCGTGCCCCCGATGTTCGGCAGGCGTGCACCGAGGTATACGGGTCCGCGCATGAGCCGATGGTGATCGCGTTGACCGAACTACTCGGAGCGATCGGAGCGCACGAGTGGCGTGAAAACGGTGTCGTGGTACCGGCTCTCGGAACGCGGATCCATCCGCACTACGGGGTGTTCTCCCCCGTGCGCGGCGAATACGTCGATCTGGTCGCCGCGGCACCGTTGCCGGCCCGGCACCACACCGCATTCGACCTCGGAACCGGAACCGGCGTGCTCGCGGCGGTGCTGGCCCGCCGCGGCGTCGGCCACATCGTCGCCACCGATATCAATCCGCGCGCACTCGCCTGCGCCCGCGACAATATCGACCGTCTCGGGCTCACGAGCCGCATCGATGTCCAGGGCCCAGGCCTGTACCCCCACGGCCGCGCACACCTGATCGTCTGCAACCCGCCGTGGCTCCCGGTCCGTCCGACCTCCACCGGCGTCTACGACCAGGAAAGCGCCATGCTGCGCGCCTTCCTGGCCGACCTCCCCGCTCATCTCGAACCCGGCGGCGAGGGCTGGCTGGTCCTATCCGATCTGGCCGAACGCCTCGGCCTGCGCACCCGCACCGAACTCCTCACCGCCATCGACTCGGCAGGACTGCGCGTCATCGACCGGATCGACACCCGACCCCACCACTCCCGACCCCGCGACACCACAGACCCGTTCCACGCAGTCCGAGCAGCAGAAGTGACCTCCCTGTGGCGCCTGGCCACCCGGATACCGTGCCAGCACCCGAAATTCATCAAGGGCACCGGCTGATCCCCGGTCGGTTTCGGGGTCCATCCTCGACCCGCATCGCGCCGGAACCATCCGCGACGGCGCATGTGGACCCCGCGACCGCCTGCAGAACTGGGGAGCGAGAGTCGCGATCTGTCCTCGACTCGCCATCGTGGCGCCAGGAAACTCGCTTCGAAACCCGAAGCGCACTGGCCGCGTTCATCCGTCGGCTTCCGAAAGGGTACTCGCCCCGACCCGGTGGCTCGGGTGCGTCGCGAACCTTCGCGAGCCGTGACCGCGAGCGCGGAAGGCAGACAGGCACGGGCGAAATCGGGTGAAAACGGCACGCGGGGGTTGGGTGGCAACTTACGGTCGGGAAGAAAATGTGGCCGTAGTGATTGTGGTGTGCGATGACCGAACCGAATACCTCCTGTGCCGCCTTCCAGCGGGTGGCGGCGATCGATCCCGACGCGATCGCGGTGCGCTCCATCGGTGGCGGGCATGCCCTGACCTGGCGCGAGTACGCCGAGCAGGTGCGGCATATCGCGGCGGGATTGCACGCGCTCGGGATCGGGCGCGGGGATACGGTCGCGCTGATGATGGCCAATCGGGTCGAGTTCTATCCGATCGAGGTGGGCGCACAGCACACCGGCGCGACCTCGTTCTCGGTGTACAACACCCTCGCACCCGAGCAGTTGAACTACGTGTTCGGCAATGCGGGCAATCGGGTGGTGATCTGCGAGGAACAGTACGTCGAGCGGGTCCGCGCCTGTGGAGCGCAGATCGAGACCATCGTGTGCATGGATGCCGAGCATGCGGGAACGATCAGTCTCGCGGAGCTGAAGGCCAAGGGCCGCAACGATTTCGACTTCGAGGCGACGTGGCGTTCGGTTCGGCCGGACGATATCGCGACGCTGGTCTACACCTCGGGTACTACCGGAAATCCGAAGGGCGTCGAGATCACCCATGCCAACCTGACCGCCGAGGCGCACGCCTTCAATGCCGTACTCCCGGTGGAATTCGGCGACCGGCAGACCTCCTACCTGCCGACCGCGCATATGGCCGACCGGTTCACCGCGCTGTACCTGCAGGAGTACTACGGCATTCAGATCACCGTCGTGCCGGACCGCAACCAGCTGCCGGCGGCGCTATTGGATGCGCGTCCGACGATTTGGGGTGCGGTGCCACGGGTGTGGGAGAAGTTCAAGGCCGCGGTCGAGTTCTCGGTCGCCAACGAGCCCGACGAAACGACAAGGACCGCACTGCGATGGGCACTCGGCGTGGCCGCACGCAAGGCCGCAGTGCTACTGGAGGGTGGAACCGTCGATGCGGAGCTGGCCACCGAATGGGCAAAGGCCGACGAGTCGGTGCTGTCGAAGCTGCGCGCCAAACTCGGCCTGGACCAGGTGAAGTGGGCGATGTCGGGTGCCGCGCCGATCCCGCCGGAGACCCTCGGTTTCTTCTGCGGTCTCGGCGTCCCCATCTCCGAGATCTGGGGTATGTCCGAACTGACCTGTGTGGCCAGCGCCAGCCCACCCGCCGAGGCGCGCCTGGGCACCGTCGGTCGCATGCTGCCCGGTTCGGAGGCCAAAATCGCCGACGACGGCGAATTCCTGGTCCGCGGACCACTCGTCATGAAGCGCTACCGCAAGGAACCGGGCAAGACCGCCGACGCGATCGACGCCGACGGCTGGCTGCACACCGGCGATATCCTCACCCGCGACACCGACGGCTACCTACGCGTGGTCGACCGCAAGAAGGAACTCATCATCAACGCGGCCGGAAAGAACATGTCCCCGGCCAATATCGAGAACACCGTCAAGGCCGCCACCCCGCTGGTCGGCTCGATCGTCACCATCGGCGACACCCGCCCCTACAACACCGCCCTGATCGTGCTCGACGCCGAATCCGCGACACCCTATGCGACTCAACGCGGTCTGCCCGACGCCTCCGCTCCCGCCTTGGCCGCCGACCCGGGCGTCATCGCCGAAATCGCCCAGGGCATAGCCGCGGGCAATGCGAAACTGTCCCGCGTGGAACAGATCAAACGCTTCACCATCCTGCCCACCTTCTGGGAGCCCGGCGGCGACGAGATCACCCTCACCATGAAACTGCGCCGCAAGCCCATCGCGACCAAATACGCCACCGAAATCGAAACCCTCTACGCCCCAACCCTCTCCGTCACCACCCACGAACCAGCCACCCAAATCCCCTCCGAGGTCTGACCCCGCGCTTCTCACGCCTCGGCGCGCAGGGCGTCGACGGGGCAGGTGTCGATGGCGAGTTGGGCGTCGGCGTGGTCGGGAGTAGGGATGGGGTCGGTGAGGATGCTGACTGTGCCGGAGTCGTCGACCTGGAAGATGTGCGGGAGTAAGGCTTCGCACATGGCGTGGCCTTGGCAGCGGGTTCGGTCGGCGGTGATTCTCATGCGGGACGCCGGGTTTCGACGCGTGCGGCTTGCAGCCGGATCGGGAGGCCGTCGAGTGGGATGGGGCCGGTCGCCCAGCCCATCGGCGGCGCATATCCGGCGGGTACCGACCACTGGTAGTGCAACAGCATGCGATGCATGATCGCCTTGACGGTCATGCCGCCGAAGTACAGGCCGATGCACTTGTGCGCGCCGCCGCCGAAGGGCGCCCAGACGTAGCGGTGGGATTTGTCCTCTTGGCGTTCGGCGGTGAAACGCTCCGGATCGAAGACATCGGGGTCGTGCCACCAGCGGTCGATACGCATCGCCGAATGCGAGCCGATGACGACAATGGTGCCCGCGGGTAGGAAGTGGCCCTGGATCGCGGTGTCGCGCACCGTCTCCCGGATCTGCTGACCGACCGGGGAGTACATCCGCAGGATCTCCTTGAACACCAGATCCAGGGCGGGCAGCCGGTCGAGATCGTCGTAATCGAGCGAATCCTTGCCCAGCGCTTGCGATTCGGCGCGCAGCCGGTCCTGCCACTCCGGATGCAAACCGAGTTGATAGCCCATCATCGCCAGCGCGATGGTGCTGGTGTCGTGCGCGGCCATCAGCACGAAGATCAGATGGTCGACGATGTCCTGATCGGTGAAGGTATGGCCCTCATCGCTTGCGGTGTGGCACAGCACGCTGAACAGGTCGTCACCGGTGCCCGCACGTCTGGCGGGCATTTCCCGGCGGCAGTAGTCCTCGAGTACCTTGCGCCCGCGCAAGCCCTTCGCCCACACACCGCCGGGCAGATTGGTGCGCACCAACGCCTGCCCCCCGCGCACCGCATCGATGAACGCACGCTCGAGCCGCGCCGCCTCTGGACCGAGGCGTGCGCCCATGAACACCTCCGACGCCATGCGCAGCAGCACATGTTTCGTTGCCGGGAAAAGTTGAAAGTCGTTGGCGGGCAACCAGTCACTCATGCCGCGAGCAATCGCCGGTGTGGTGATGTCGAGATAGCCGACCAGTCGAGGCCGGGTGAAGGCCTGCTGCAGAATGCGCCGGTGGTATCGGTGCTCCTCGAAATCGCGCAGCAGGATGCCGCCGCGGAAGAACGGTCCGATGAAGAAGTCGTAGCCCCCCTTGGCGGAGTAAACCTTGTCCCGGTCCGCGAGCACCTCCTCGATCGCCTCCGGGCTCACCACCATCACGACCTGCCGCCCGAGCAGTCCAGACCACTGCACGGGACCGTATTTCTCGAAGCGCCGCCGCGCGAAATCGAGGTTGTCCGTCATGGCTGGGAGGGCGTGCCCGATCACCGGTAAGCCGTAATCGCCTAGTATCGGCCGCAATTCGCTACCGGCGGGTGGTTCGGCGAGGGCTCGGGTCCGTGACGGATAACGCTCGGCCAGCGCGGATGCGGCGTACTTTGCCCGTCGGCCCATCGTCGACATCATGGTCGTCCTCTCGCATCCTTGCGAAAATCGTGTGATCCACACCATACAGGAATCAATGGTTTCCGTAAACGGTTGTTTCCTGATTTGCCTGCGGCATACTGAGCCTGTGACACGGGCAGCGACCGGGATCTACCGCGGCACCTCCGCCGAGCAGCGGCGCGAGGATCGCCGCCGTCGTCTGATGGATGCGGCCCTGGAGATCATCGGCACCCAGGGGTGGGCGACCACCACGGTGCGCGGAGTCTGCGAACAGGCCAAGGTCGGCCCGCGCTTCTTCTACGAGAGCTTCTCGGACCTCGACGCCCTGGCCGCCGCC
Source organism: Nocardia pseudovaccinii (assembly GCF_050942345.1). Classification (NCBI taxonomy): domain Bacteria; kingdom Bacillati; phylum Actinomycetota; class Actinomycetes; order Mycobacteriales; family Nocardiaceae; genus Nocardia; species Nocardia pseudovaccinii. The sequence continues at coordinate 5,037,152 of NZ_CP192074.1, read as the reverse complement.
GTGCACGACGAGATCATCGACACCGCCGTCCGCAGTTCCCTCGACGCCCTCGCCGCCGCACCCGAGGGGATTCCGGCCAAAACGCGTGCGGCGGTCACCGGGATCGTCACCTCCGTCATCGACGACCCGCGCCGCGCCCGCATCGCCTTCGCCGAAGCCCACGGCAGCGAAACCCTGATGCGCCGCCGCGCCGCCGCCATGCGCACCATCGCCGACGTCGTCGCCGATCAGGAACGCGCTCTCCTCGCGCCACCACCGGGCAGCGACACCCTGGTGCGCGCGGTCTCGCTGATGATCACCGGCGGCGCCGCCGAACTGATCCTGGCCTGGCTCGACGGCGGCATCGACGTCACCCGCGACGAACTCATCGACCTCTGCGTCGAATTCGTCCTCACCTTCGCCGACAACCTGGCCACCATGGCCGCCCGCCTGCCACCCAGACCAGTTCCCTGAGCGGCGCTTCGGTCCGGATTGCATCGCGAGCTGGTCGGGTCCATCGCCTCGATCGGAGTGCGGCGACCGTATGGCTGGCAGCGTTCGCGCAGGTCGATGGCTGTGCAAGGCTGGCGTTGGCTTCCGCACACGACGCTGTGCCGATCGAGTGCAGAGTCCCGAGGCGTGGTGGGTTACGAGCGGGAACAAGTATCGGCCGAGGTAGCCGGGAGGTGCTCGCCGTAAGCCGCTCTGGGAGTTGTGCTGGTGGTCATGCGGTGGGACTGCGACACTCGACGAGGTGCGTGGCTGTAAGACGCTGTGGGAGTTGGGGTTACAGCGGGAAGGTCAGGCAGCGGGGGTTGACGTAGTCGACCGGGTCGTGCAGGGGGCGCAGGTTCGGGCGGTGGTCCGTGGGGATGCGCGACAGTTCGCCACGCAGTGGGATGTCGTAAGTGGCGGCGGAGGCGGTCAAGCCGGGAAGCCAGTTGTCGTGGTGGCTGGGAACGAACAGTGCGGGACGGATGGCCTCGATGTAGCGGCGCGGGTCGCGAAGACCATTGCTGATCTGGTTGAAGCCCTGGACCGCGCCGATCTGGACGTCGGTGGGTGGAAGGTCGGCGAAAACGTCGAAGACCTGCGGGGCCTTCTCGGTGAGCGGCCCCGAGGAATCGTGCCAGACCAGCGTGAATCCGGGAACGCGGAATTGGTAGAGGAGGGTGCCGCCCTCCGGATCGCCGAGGCGCGGCGCACTCTGCAGGACACCGGCCAGCGTCGGTGGATGTCGCACCAGAGCGCCCAGTTCCGGCAGCGGGAACAACGGCGCGGACCCGCCGGGCCGCTCGGGAGCGGTGCGCGCGGAGTGCAGGTGACGAACCGCGGTGACCTCCACCGGTCCCACAGTGAACTCGTGCCGCTCCCCCGGCAGCGACGCACCGTCCCCGAGCGCGACCGTCCGGAATGTCGGATCCGCCACCTGCGCACGGATATTCACGCCGTGCTCGGCGGTTCCATACACGACTGCCCCCGACGCCTCGGCGATCCGACCCGCATCAGCGGCATGATCGAAATGCCCGTGCCCGATGAATATCGCCTCCGGCGCCAGATCCGCCAGATCCTGCGCCGTCGCGGGCACATAACCGGTGCTCGTCAGCCGCGGCACCCACGCATCCAGCAGAAACACCGACCCGGCCAGCGCGAACGCATAGGTCGTACACCCCACCCAGGACAACACCACCCGATCCGCACGCACCGCACCCGTATCCGGATCCACCACGTCCGTCCCGAAGAACCGCACCCGCGCCGCCACCGTCCGCGGATCCGCCTGCGCGGCCGAGGCCTGCAACCGCCCCGCCGCCAACGCCGTACCCGCGCCGATCACACCACCGAGCGCCGACCACCGCCCCACCAAGCCCCGAGGATGAATGCCGCACACCCGTGTACAACACCACGGATCACCGCCCCGAACAACCCAGACCCTGTCCGGCGGCCGCACCGAGCCGACATTCCTGACCACACAAGCACTTTCGCCCCCACCAGATACGCAGGCTGAAGCGAGTGAAGGAGCGCGTCGAAGTGCTCTGGGCGGCCGCCGACAGTTGCGCGCGTCTGCGCGCCGCGCCGCTGATCAAGTGAGCTGATCGAATCCGCTCGGGCGCGATTGGTTACAGGTCGTGCGGCGGTTTCGGCGCAAGTGATAACCACCTCGATGGCCCGAGATCCACGAGTGGAGCTCACGGACCTGTCGAGTCCATGCAGCGGACGGCTTGTACACGCCCTGCAGTTCGCATCCAGCGGTAGCCGCGATCTCGAGACGCGGCGCGAATCTCACGGCACCGTCCGCCGCCGTGGCATGCCGAGTTGGGGCCCGCCGCGGCGACGGACAGGACGCGGACGCCGCTTCCGTCCGGGGCGGGTTACCACTGTGACGCCTATCGAATCCACGGCTGGGGAGCGCAGATGGCACGGTGAAGTGCAACCACAGTCCACAGCATCCGCTGATCTCTGTTCAGGCGGGGCGGATCACAGCTGTACGCCCAGCAGACCGTCCACGGCGGTTGCGATCAGGGCTGGGGCATCGCTGTCTCGACCTCCGTAATTCAGGGCCTGGTTGGCCCAGTTGTCCACGGCGGCAAGGGCTTTCGGGGTGTCGAGGTCATCAGCGAGGTGTTGGCGGAGGCGGGCGACGGTGTCCTGGGCGGCAGGGCCGGAAGCGAGCGCGGTGGCTCGGCGCCACAGGTCCAGGCGGGCGGTGGCGGCGGCGAGGACGGCGTCGGTCCACATACGGTCTTGGCGGTAGTGACCGGCGAGCAGGCCGAGGCGGATCGCGGCCGGGTCGACGCCCGCGGCGCGCAGCTTGGAGACGAGCACCAAGTTGCCGCGCGACTTGGACATCTTCTCGCCGTCCAGGCCGATCAGACCGGCGTGCACGTAGTGGCGGGCGAAGCGGCGGCCCGCGATCAATGCCTCGGCGTGTGCAGCGGAGTACTCGTGGTGCGGATAGATCAGGTCGCTACCGCCGCCTTGGATATCGAATTCGGGGCCGACGCGGTTGAGCGCGATCGCCGCACACTCGATATGCCAACCCGGTCGCCCGGCACCGAACGGTGCCGGCCAGGACGGCTCGTCGGGACGCGCCGCGCGCCACAGCAGTGCGTCGATGGTGTCGCGCTTGCCGGGACGGTCGGGATCGCCACCGCGTTCGGCGAACAGGCGATCCATGGTTGCGCGGTCGTAGCCCGATTCGTAGCCGAACTGCTCGGTGGCATCGGCGCGGAAGTAGATGTCCGGATATTCGGCATCCTCGACCGTGTACGCCGCGCCCGAGGCCAGCAGCTTCTGCACGAATTCGATGACCTCGTCGACGGACTCCACGGCGCCGATGTAGTCGCGCGGCGGCACGATGCGCAGGGCGGACATGTCCTCGCGGAACAGATTGATCTCGCGGGTGCCCAGATCGCGCCAGTCCACACCGTCGCGGGCGGCGCGCTCGAACAGCGGGTCGTCGACGTCGGTGACGTTCTGCACGTAGTGCACCTCGTGGCCCGCGTCGCGCCACAGCCGGTTGACCAGGTCGAACGTCAAGTAGGTGGCGGCGTGGCCGAGGTGGGTGGCGTCGTAGGGGGTGATCCCGCAGACGTACATGGTGGCCGTAGGGCCCGGGGTCACCGGGCGAACCTGCCGGTCGGCGGTGTCGTACAACCGCAACGGTGGCCCTGCTCCGGGAATTGTCGGTAGGGCGGTATCGGACCAGGACTGCATGATTCGAGGGTAAAGGTGTGGTGGAGGCCATTGCGCCGCACCCTGCTCCCAACGATAGGTTGTATGCCCACCACCCCGGATCTGACCTGCCCCGATGTCGCAAAAGTCGGCTGTCAATGTTTGCCGTCCTGCGGATCGAATTGCCGTGAGTGGCGCAGGTCACTGTCGCTGAGTTCGCCGTGTGCACGGGGCTGTCCGAATTCGGCCGCGGCCGAGTGCGATCGCGCTAGGTTGGACGAGTGACTGTTCTCGGTGCGGTGTCGATGCCCCAAGTTTCCCCCGAACATTTGGTCGCGGTCGCGGCCGCAGCCGAGGACAGCGGTCTCGAGGAACTGTGGTTGTGGGAGGACTGCTTCTGGGCCGGTGGAATCACCACCGCCGCAACGGTGTTGGCGCGGACCGAGCGGGTGCGCGTCGGGATCGGGGTGATGCCGGTGCCGCTGCGTAATGTGGCGCTCACCGCCATGGAGGTGGCGACGCTGTTGCGGCTGTATCCGGGCCGGGTGATTCCGGGTTTCGGGCACGGTGTGCAGGACTGGATGGGACAGATCGGCGCGCGGGTCGAATCGCCGATGACGCTGCTACGAGAACATCTGGTTGCGCTGCGCGGCTTGCTGAACGGTGAAAAGGTCAGCGCCGCAGGCCGATACGTGCACCTCGACAATGTCGCCCTGGAATGGCCGCCGACCACGTCCCCGCCGATCACCGCCGCCGCGACCGGCCCGCAGACCCTGCGGCTGTCCGGTGAACTCGCCGACGCCACCATCCTCACCGGACGAACCACCCCCGACGGTGTTCGCGCCGCCCGTGCGCGCATCGAGGAAGGCCGCGCGAAAGCCGCACGCACCGAACCGCATCGGGTCATCGTCAACCTGCTCACGGCCACCGGCCCCGGCGCGGCCGAACGCTTGACGGCGGCCCAGCAACGCAACTCCAGCGAGCACCCACCCGAGGCAGGCGTCGCGGGCGACGCACAAGCCGTCGCGGATGCCGTCCGCCGCTACGTCGACGCAGGCGCCGACACCGTAGTCCTCGAACCCACCGATGACGATCCGAACCTGATCGAATTCGTCCGCTTCGCCGGTGCCGAAGTCCGCCCGCTGCTCAACTGAGCGCGCCACCCCCGGCTGCGGTCGGGCTCCAGCGGCGCGAGCGGATTGCCCCGCCTCGGCGAGCAATCGGTATCGAATGGCGGGTGAAAGATCCGGACCGCGACTGTCCACCAGGGCGGCCGCCGACTCCTGCGCCAGGCCGGTCAGCGCGAGTTCGGGCATCTGCAGAACGCCGCACGAATCCCCGCCCCTCCGCGCCAGGTCGGAAAGCGGAAACCGTAATCCCATCAGGCAGCACATGCGCCCTGACACTCGATGCAATACGGCACCGCCCGCACATCGCAAGCGGACGCCGACGGTATCCCCGGGCTGTGCCGACTTCAGCTCAGAACGCGGGCCACGGAATCGGCCGCGACGTGCGCGGCACCGGCATCACCGGGTTGTCCAGCAGTTCCTGCGTACGGTCGGCGAGGGCCTCGATCTCGGCATCGGTGAGATGCGGTGCGAGATCATCGGCGACCGAAGCGGGCAGTTCCTCGGCGAAGGCGGCGATATCGGTCATCAACCCGTCAGAGATCGGTTTACCCGCCCAGCCCCACAGCACCGTGCGCAACTTGTGCTCACTGTGCAGGCAGATGCCGTGATCGACGCCGTAGACCTGCCCGTCGACACCTTCCAGCGCATGCCCGCCCTTGCGGTCGGCATTGTTGAGCAGCACGTCGAGCACCGCCATCCGCTGCAGTCGCGGATCGTCGGCATGGATCAGCGATACCTCGTTACCCGCCGGATCCTCGGCACGCAGCACCTCACAGAACCCCTCCGGCACCGCACCCAACGGCACCAGATCCACCAGATCGAGCCGGTTGCCCTGATCGGTGTGGTTGTCCACCGACTCCACCCACCGCTGGACCATGCCCGGCCCATAGGGTCCATCGCGCAGAATTGTCTCCGGAATGACACCCCACCCGAGTGCATCCGAGACCCGATACGAGGCCACCTCACGCCCGGCCAGGGTGCCGTCCGGGAAATCCCATAGTGGCCGTTCCCCGCGCACCGGCTTGTAGACCACGCGAACGCCGTCCGTATCGCAGACGAGGGTGACATTGCTCGCGGTCGTCACCCGACCGATCACCGTCAATTCCGCGGTGTGCCACCGAGGCTCGGCCACGGACTACTCCTCTAGCTCGGCGGCGCCGAAAATATCCCCGCGCTTGTATCCGTTGGTTCGCACACACATATGCCCGCGCGAGGAAAGCGGTTCCCCGCACAGCGGACACGGCGGCCGACCCGCCGCGATCACCCGGGTGGAGCGCAACGCGAACTCCCGCGCCTGGATCGGGGTCAGGAACACCCGCACCGCGTCGGGGCCCTCCTCGGTGTCATCGAGCACCACCGACTCGTCGACCTCGGTTTCGGTGATCGCCAACAGTTCCACCACCACCGCGCCCGCATCGGCGTCCCAACCCAGGCCCATGGTGCCGACCCGGAACTCGGCGTCGATCGGGGTCACCAGCGGGTCGCTATCGGAGATGTCCTCGGCCTGCGGCGGCACCTCGGCGCCGAAGCGGCGCGCGACCTCGTCGAGCAGCAGACCCATCCGGTCGGCGAGCACCTTCACCTGTTGCTTCTCCAGCAACACGCTGACCACCCGTGGTTCCTGCACGGCCTGCAGGTAGAACGCGCGATCGCCCGGCTCACCGACGGTCCCGGCGACAAAACGATCGGGGGTGCGAAATACGTGGATTGCGCGAGACATCTGCACCTCCTGATACGTGACCCTGATCGACTACCCGCGGCGCTGGACTCCGCAACACGCCACCTACTCGTTTACAAGGAATCTCGAAGCTCCGCATTCCCATTATCCGCACTCGGGGTACCACCAAGCTCGCCACCGGGAACCGGACCGGCTTCGGGCTCCGCGGGCGACCCGGAATCCGAGGCGGGCCGTTGCGGTTTGATTGCCAAACCGGACAGATCCGCCCCCGTGTCGTTGAGCCGAACCACATACGGCGCGGTCGGGGTGTAGCGCACGATGCTGAGCGAGGCGGGTTCGACCACGATGCGCTGGAAACCGTCGAGGTGCAGGCCGAGCGCGTCGGCGAGCACGGATTTGATCACGTCACCGTGTGTGCACGCCACCCACAGCACGTCGTGACCTGCCTTCTCGGCGAGCCGTCGATCATGCTCGCGCACCGCGGCCACGGCACGGATCTGCACCTGCGCCAGACCTTCGCCGCCGGGAAAGATCGCGCCCGAGGCGTGCCGCTGCACCACCTTCCACAGCGGTTCGGTCACCAGATCCGCGATCGCCTTGCCGGTCCAGTCGCCGTAGTCGACCTCGATCAAACGATCGTCGTACTCCGGTTCCAGACCGAGCTTTTCCGCAAGCGGTGCGACCGTGCGCTGACAGCGCAGCAGCGGCGAATGCACGATGTGCTCGATCGGCAGCGCGGCGAGCCGTTCGGCGACGGCGCGAGCCTGGGTATCGCCGTGCTCGGTCAGATCGACGCCCGCACTGCGCCCGGCCAGGGTGCGGGCGGTATTCGAGGTCGAAACACCGTGCCGCAGCAGGATCACCGTCATGGCACCAGCCTAACGATCATGTCGCCGACACCACTCCGCTCGCGAGCAGGCCCATGACCGTCAGCCCGAGCACGATGCGGTAGCCGACGAACCAGTCAAGGGAATGTTTGCCGACGAACTTCAACAGCCATGCCACCGACGCATACCCGACCACGAACGCCAGAATCGTCGCGACCAGCAGTTGTGGTCCGCTGGCATTGAGGCCCTCACCCGCTGGTTCGAACGCGTCGGGCAGGCTGAACAGGCCAGACGCGGTCACCGCGGGAATGGCGAGCAGGAACGAGAACCGCACCGCCGCTTCACGCTCGAGTCCGAGGAACAGACCCGCCGTCGCGGTCGCACCGGAACGCGACACACCCGGGACCAGGGCCAGACATTGCGCGAAGCCCATGATCAAACCGTCACGGGTGGTCAGCTGCTCGATCGGGCGGATCCTGCGTCCGTAGTACTCACCAGCGGCGATGACCAGCGCGAACGCGACCAGCATGAACGAGATCAGCCATAAATTGCGGGCGCCGGTGCGGATCTGATCCTTGAACAGGAACCCGAGCACCCCGATCGGGATCGTCGCGATGATCACATACCAGCCGATGCGGTAGTCGAGTTCACGCTGCGCCTGCTCGTCCAGGACGCGCTTGTGATCGGCGGTGATGACCGGAAGGCGCATGGTGGGCTGGTCGTGCAGCGGCAGCTCCGGCTCGCCACGCTTTGTCAGCCGATCGCGCAGCCCGGCGAACCACGCGAGGATGATCCGCCAGATGTCCTTGGCGAAGAAGACCAGCACCGCCGCCTCGGTGCCCAACTGGGTGACCGCAGTGAACGAGGCGCCCGCGTCGTCGCCGAAGAACACCCCCGAGACGATGCGCAGATGCGCCGAAGAGGAGATCGGCAGAAACTCCGTGAGACCCTGCACCAGACCAAGTACCAAGGCCTGAACCCAGGTCATCGACTCGCCGACCACGAACCAGCCTCCACTTCCGCCCGAAATATGTGTTCCTACTGGGCAATTGGTCCGGCGATCGGTCGCATCACAGTGACCACCGCCGCAATCTCGCAGCGACAGTACAGTGTCGAGATGGCGGCGGCATGCTCGGCTCGACCGTGCGACCCACGGTGCTGGTGGGCGTCGAGTTGCGTATCCACACTCTAGGCTTGGCGCCGTGACGATTGCGCGGACACGGTGATGGAACAGCGGACGGTCGGCCGCAGCGGCCTACGGGTGTCCCGGATAGGACTTGCCACCCACACCTGGGGGGCGCATACCGATACCGACGATGCGGCGGTGCAATTGGTGGCGTTCGCCGAGGCCGGCGGCACACTGGTCGACACCTCCCCGGCCTATGCGGGCGGTGCGGCACAACGGATCCTGGCCGAACTGCTCGGTGATCTGGTCTCCCGCGACGATCTGGTGCTCAGCGGCTGCGCGGGTGTCGCGCCGCGGACCACGCCCGCACCCGTCGGGCCGACCGTTCCCGAACCGGAGCCGGTGCGACCGGCCGTGGACACCTCCCGTCGCGCGCTGTTGCGCCAGCTCGATCGGACACTGCTCGAACTGGGCACCGACTATCTCGATATCTGGCATGTCGCCGCCTGGGACCCGGCGACCCCGCTCGACGAGGTCGCCGCCACTCTCGAATTCGCGGTGCGCTCCGGACGCGTCCGCTACGCCGGTGCGCGCGGGTTCAATGCCTGGCAGGTCGCCAGCCTCGCCGCGGTCGCGCCCGTCACCGTCGCGCAGACCCCGTACTCGCTGTTGGTCCGTGACACCGAAACCGATTTCATCCCGGCCGCGCAGCATCACGGTGTGGGGCTCATCGCGACCGCACCGCTGGCCGGGGGCATTCTCACCGGCAAATACCGTGACGGGGTGCCCGCCGATTCGCGCGGTGCGGACGAGGCGACCGCCGCCGAGATCCGGCACCGGCTCGACGACCACGCGACCCGGGTGGTCGAGGCGCTGGTGACCGCCGCCGACGGACTGGCCACCTCACCGTTGGCCGTAGCCCTCGCCTGGATCCGCGACCGTCCCGGCATCGCGAGCATGATCGTCGGCGCGCGCGATATCGGGCAGCTCACCGGGGTGCTGGCCGCCGAGACATTGGAACTGCCGCGTGCCATCGCGGCCGCGCTCGACGATGTCAGCGCACGCGCGGCGGGGTGATTCGATGAGGGAGGCTAGCCTTACCTGCATGAGGTTTCTCGACCGTGTCCGATCCGGCGGGGTGCGTTCCCTCCTGGCCGTGCTGGCATTGGCCCTGCTGGTCGGTTCGGCCTGCGGAACCGGCAGCGATGCCACCGGTAGCGGCGGACGCGGGCCGGTCACCGCGAAACTGGAGAACCTCGATCCGGTGCCGATCGGGCCCGAACCCACACCCACGCTGCCCGCGACCGTCCGATCATTCGACGGGGCCGAAGTCACGGTCACCGATGCCAGCCGCATCATCGCCGCCGACCGCTTCGGCACACTCGCGCAGACGGTCTGGGCGTTGGGTATGGGCGCCAAAATGGTGGGGCGCAGCACCGCGGCCGGATTTCCCGCGGTCGCGAATCTGCCCATCGTGACCGGTGGCAGCGGTTCGCTGAACGTGGAATCCGTTCTGGCACTGCGCCCTTCGGTCTTTCTCACCGACAGCACCAGCGCCGCTCCGCAGGTGCGCGAGCAGCTGCGCGCGGCCGGGGTGACGGTCGTCTATTTCGATCCGCAGCGCACCATGGACGGCGTGCTGCCGCAGATCGAGGCGGTCGCCGCCGCGCTCGGCGTACCCGATCGCGGCCAAGCCCTGGCCCAACGCACCCGTGGCGAAATCGCCGCCGCCAGTGCCGCGGTACCCAAACAGGACAAACCCCTCACCATCGCCTTCCTCTACCTGCGCAGCACCGCCATCACCATGCTCGCCGGACCCGGCTCCGGGGCCGATGCCCTCATCGCCGCACTCGGCGCGCGCGATGCGGGCACCGAGGCCGGATTGCCCGAACCGTTCGTCGCGATCACCAGTGAGGCCATGATCGCGGCCGCACCGGATGTGCTGCTGGTGATGTCGGACGGGCTGAAGTCGGTCGGCGGCGTCGACGGGCTGGAAAAGGTGCCCGGCATCGCGCAGACACCCGCCGGGCGCAACAAGCGCGTGGTCGATATGGCCGACTCGGTGGTGTTGAGTTTCGGCCCGAACACCGGCCGCGTGATCGCGGCCCTGAGCGAGGCCGTGTACGGCACCGAGCCCGCATGAGCCGCGCGTCACGGTGCGGCGATCGGGCCGCGCTCGGGAACGTCGGTGACGTGCGGACGGCACCTCGCGGGTGTGTGGCCGGACATCGCGGCGGTGCCGTGACGCGCGAGCGGGCCACGAGTGCACTTTGCGAACAGGTGCGAGTGTGAACGAGAGGGCCACTGGGACAACCGCGACCGACTCGGCGATGCCGCACAGTCCGCATCCGGTCGCGCCGAAGTCGCGGGGCTGGTCGCGGACTGCGATCGTATTCGCCGTGGCGGTGGCGGCGCTGGTCGTGCTGGCGTTGGCGTCCGCGGCGATCGGGCAGGTGCCGACGACCCCCGCCGAGGTCGCGGGCAGTGTGCTGCATCGGATCGGGTTGGACTGGGGGCCGATGCCCGCGCATCCGGCCGGTGAGGTGACGCTGTGGGAAGTGCGATTTCCCCGCGTGGTGCTCGCGATCCTGGTCGGGGCCGCATTGGCGACAGCGGGTGCATTGCTGCAGGGAGTGTTCGCGAATCCGCTCGCCGAACCCGGTGTGATCGGAGTGTCGGCCGGGGCGGCGGTCGGTGCGGGCACGGTGATCGTGGTGGGTGGTGCGTTCGTGGCAGCGTGGTCGGTGGCCGCGGCCGCTTTCGTCGCGGGGCTATTGACCACGCTGCTGGTGTATCTGCTGTCGCGATCGAATGGGCGCACCGAGGTGGTCACGCTGGTGCTCACCGGTGTCGCGATCAATGCCTTCGCCGGTGGGCTGATCGCGTTCCTGCTGTTCATCGCGACCCCCGCCGCCCGCGATCAGATCGTGTTCTGGCAGTTGGGCAGTCTCAACGGAGCCACCTGGGATGCGGTACATGTCGTCGCTCCGCTGGCCGCAGTCGGGATTCTCGCCGCGGTCCTCATCGCGCCCCGCCTGGACCTGCTGGCCCTCGGTGAATCCGCCGCGCGGCATCTGGGCGTCGATGTGGAGCGCTTGCGGCGCAACGTCATCCTCGTGGTCGCCGTCCTCGCCACCGCGGGTGTCGCCTTCACCGGCATCGTGCTGTTCGTCGGACTGATCGTGCCGCATGTGGTCCGCATGCTCGTCGGCCCCGCCCACCGCATCCTCATCCCGTTGAGCGCCATCATCGGCGCGGTAGTGCTCCTCGCCGCCGACGTGGCCGCCCGCTCGCTGGTCCACAACGCCGATCTCCCCCTCGGCATGCTCACCTCACTCATCGGCGGCCCCTTCTTCTTCTGGCTGCTGCGCCGCACGCGTGCTCATGCTGGAGGTTGGGCATGATTCACGAAATCTCCTGGGGCGCAAACGATCCACAAGCCGTCCGCGCGTGTCGTCGCGCTCCCCTGCCCCGAAGGATTCGCACTCTTTCCCCGGATCATCACCATTTGCGGGCACCGGCAACAGATGCGGATCCAGATGAGTGGTGTGGATCCTTCGGCGGCGTGGGAGCCAACCAGGGCCGCCGCCTCGACGGGACAGCGAGCGGACCATCGGGATGCAGCTCGATGGCGGGTCAACCAGACAGCTCGAGCGCGGATTCCTGGTGGCGTCGCGCGTCGGTGCTGGGCCGCAGCCCGGGATTCGACGGGCGGGCCGCGCCGATCGGCCAACAGGCAGTGCACGCCGGAATGCCGAACCCGGCGGCGCTGCGAGGCGAGATCATCAGCGAAGGGGCGTGCAGGCTCGTCGGCCGGGGGTACATGCCGGAGCCCGTGGGCGGGGCGGAGGTGTGAGCGGGGTGCTGGAGGGATTGAGTTCGGTGTTCGCACGGACGCATGAGCTGCCGGTGCCGCCGGAGCGGGGCGCGGTGACGCTTCGGGCCAGCGGAGTGAGCATCGACAGGCGTGGTGCTTCGGGCGCCCATCCGCGCCGGGTTCTCGAAGCCGTCGACTTCGACGTGGTCGCTGGCGAGATCGTGGCGTTGGTGGGGCCGAACGGGGCGGGCAAGTCGACACTGTTGGCGGCGCTCGCGGGTGAGTTGGAGCCGAGCGAGGGCACGATCGAACTCGACGGGCGCGCACTGGGCCACTGGTCGCATTTGGATATGGCGCGGCGTCGGGCGGTATTGCCGCAGAGTCATACCGTCGGATTCCCGTTCACCGCTCGTGAGGTCGTCGCCATGGGTCGTGCGCCGTGGGTGCGTACCCAGCGGCGCGATTTCGATGACGAACGGATCGCCGCCGCCATGACCGCCGCCGATGTGGAACACCTTGCCGCCCGGGCATTTCCGACGCTCTCCGGTGGTGAACGCGCCCGCGTCGCCCTGGCCCGCGTGCTGGCCCAGGACACCGGGACACTGCTACTGGACGAACCCACCGCCGCCCTCGACCTCGGCCACCAGGAAGCGGTGCTGCGCCTGGTCACCGCCCGAGCCGCCGCGGGCGCCGCCGTTGTCGTCGTCCTGCACGACCTCGGCATCGCCGCCGCCTACGCCGACCGAGTCGCGGTCCTGGAATCCGGCCGCATAGCCGCTGACGGCCCGCCCCGCAAAGTCCTCACCACCGAGCTCCTCACCCGCGTCTACCAACACCCCGTCGAAGTCCTCAACCATCCGATAACCGGTGCCCAACTGGTCCTTCCCGTCCGCCGCTGACCCAGTTGCTGTCTGCGCGTCGCAGCAGGCCGGTCTTGGCTCGAGCACGGTTGAACGGCACAGGCCGGTCCACCAACACGGGGGCGGAATCCTCGACGACCTGTAACCGGCATGCCAGCTCGTCGCTGAACGATTCGCCGCTCGAAACCCACCGCATCGGAGACCAGCCCAGCCACGCAAGGCGTTGCCCGCCCGAACTATTCGGAGTTGTGCCCACGAAGCCGATGACATACTCGATCGGGTTCAGCGAGGATTCGGGTTCGACTGCGGAGAGTCGACCTCAGGCCTGATGCCACAGCAACCGCAGTGCACCGTTGATCGCCCACAGCGCGAAGAACACGATTCCGCCAAGGGCTGTGCAGGCAAACCCGATCAGCACGGCCGCGCCGCCGAACCAGACGATCTCCAACAGGGCCCGCCACGGCCCGGTGAGTGGGTATCGCGCATTCTTGCCGCCGCCCGCGGCGAACAGCGCCCACACCACGACGAATACCGCGGGGACGCCGATTCCGGCGATGATGCGCACGATGAGATTCGCATCGAGGGTGAAACCCCAGATCGCCGCTCCGGCAAGCACACCCAATTCCAGCAGAAACATCAGGGCCAGATTCGCGCCCTTCAGCACAGTCATTCTCGATCCTCTCGCCCGCTGAGCGCTCAACGCCAGATCAGCTTCAGCACCGCGGGTGTCAACAGCATGCGGACCACCGACGCGTCCAGGACCAGCGCCGCGATCATGCCGTAGGCGATGTACTTCATCAACACCAGATCGGAGAAGCCGAACGCGCCGGTCACCACGATGAGAATCGCTGCGGCAGAAGTGATTACGCCGCCGGTGTGGGCGATGCCGTAACGGATGGCTTCCGGCGGCGACGCACCGTCCGCGCGTGCCTCGGCCATCCGCGACAGCAGGAACACTTCGTAGTCGGTGGACAGCCCGAACACCACTGTCACGATCAGCGCCAGCACCGCGAACATCAGCGGCCCCGGCGTGAAGTCGAAGATCCCGGCCCCGTGCCCCTCGACGAACACCCAGGTGAGCACGCCCAGTGTGGAGGCCAGACTCAATGCGCTCATCGAAACGGCCTTGAGTGCCAGCACAATCGAACGAAATGCCAGATACAGCATCACCAACGCCGCGGCCGCCAGGAGACCGACCAGCAACGGTAGTCGCACGAGCAAACCATTGATGCTGTCGCGCTCGAGCGCGGGCACCCCGGTCACCATGATGTCCACCCCGGAAGGTTCCGGAATCGCCCGCAGCGCGTCGATCACCGCGTCCGCATCGCGCTTGTCGGCGAGACCGGCATTGAGCACATTGATCCCGTCCTTGGTCGGCGCGCTCGGCTCGAAACGACCGGTTAGACCGTGAATCCGGCTGGCTTCGTAGCGGATATCGCCGAGCTGCTGCGGATTCGCACCCACCACCACCAGCTTGATCGGCTCGGTGCGAAAACTCGGGAACAGCTCGTCGAAGCGTTCCTGCGCGACGCGCGCCGGATTGTCCGCGGACAGATACCGTTCACTGATCCCGCCGAACTCGATATTGCGAATCGGAACGATCAGTGCGAGCAGCCCGAGCACGATCGGCACGACAACCGTCCACGGCCGCCGCATCGCCCGCGTCGCCAACCGCGAGAAGAATCCGGCGTCGATCTGCGCCTCGGTTTTGGTGCGCGAGAACCGATGCCAACCCCACAGGTCGATCCGCCGCCCGACAATGCTCAGTACCGCGGGCAGCGCCGTCACCGACAGCAGCGCGGCGAGCAGCACCGAACTGATGCCGCCATAGGGCACCGACCGCAACACCCCGTTCGGGAAGATGAACAACGCCGCCAAGCTGATCGCGATGATCGCGGCCGAGAACAGTACGGTGCGCCCGGCCGTGGCGACGGTGCGCGCCGTCGCGTCCTCCACACTGTGCCCGGCGGCCAACTCCTCCCGGAACCGGGTCACCGTGAACAGCCCGTAGTCGATCGCCAACCCCAGACTCACCAAGGTGACCACCGCACTGGCGAAGACATTCACGTCGATGTGATCGGTGAGCATCCGGATGGTGCCCTGGGTGCCGAGCACCGTCATCCCGCCGATCAGCACCGGCAGCAAAGCCCCGACGACCCCGCCGAAAACGAAATACAACAGGATCGCCACGATCGGCAGCGCGATGATCTCGGCGCGGCGAATGTCGTCCTGCATGCCTTGGTTGATGCCCTCGACAATCGGCTGCAGCCCGGCCAACTGCACCGTGGTGCCGCCGGGTCCACCGCCCGCGCGCCCCGCGCCCAGCTCGCCCTTGATCGCGGTGTAGTTCTCGACCGTCGCGGTGCCTTCCCCGCGCAATCCGACGCTGGCGAAGGCGTGGGTGTGCGAGGCGTCGGTGGCCTGCGCGGCGAAGGGGCTGTCCCAGTAGCTATCGATCTTCAGGACCTGGTCGGGGTGACGGGCCAGCAGTTGCTTCAGTGAATTCGTCACTGCCGCACGCACTGTCGGGTCGTCGACGGTCATACCCGCGGGCGCGGTGTACAGCAGGATGATGTCGCTGTCGGTATCGCGACCGAAGGTGGCATCGGCGATCTTGGCGGCCGCCACCGATTCACTGCTCTCGTCGAACCAGCCCTCCTGGGTCAGCCGGCCCGCCAGATCCCGGCCGTACCAGCCCGAGAGCAGCACCACGACAATGGCTGTACCCAACACCAGATAACGGTGGCGGTGGATGAGACGTCCCCACCGCAGCGAGCCGGATTCGATCATCTAGCCGCAGGCCGCGGTGCGGTAGTCGGCCGAGCGCAGAATGCCGCACAGATCGGTGCGCGAGATCTTCCACTTGCCGTCGAGCAGCACGAAATGCACGACGGTGGTGCGGACCGCGGTGCCGCTGCCGTCCTTGTCCAGCCGCATGGTCGCGGTCAGCGTGCCGTCGCGGTTGTCGAAGACCGGGTCGGTGACGCCGTAGATGGCGCGTGGATTGTCCTGCAGTGCCCGGTACATATCCGGGATGGCGTCGCGGAAGGCCTCGCCGTCCTCGATGAGGTCGGTGCGCTCGGAGTCGGGCAGCGCCGGATCCAGGGCGCGTTTGATCTGCGCGTCCAATTCGGCGGCCGTCGGCAGCGGCCGGTGCGCGGCGCTCGAGGAGGCCGCGATCGAGGACGACAGCGAGGCATTGGCCGAGGAGCGCGCGGCATCGACCGAGGCCTCGTCCGGTCCGGTGCTGCACGCCGCAGCCACCGCGACGAGGGCGGCCGCGGTCAGCGCGGAACGGGCGAATCGTGTGGTTGGCATCACCATCTACATACCATCTATGACTGAACTGATCCGGCCCAGCAGTGCCCGCACGGTTGTCATGTCCCGATCCGGGACCGCCTCGACCGGTTCCGCGTCCGGAATCATGTCGCGCACCAGCGCCACGACACTGCGTTCGTCGTCGAGGTCGATATCGGTGGCGCGGGCCTGCGCGACGGCGACCACATCCTCCGGTCCCGGTACATCGCTGTCGAGGTCGGCGCGGTAGATCTCCAGCACCACGGTGGCGCGCACGGTGCGGAAGGCGTAGGGCCTGCCATCGGCCGTGGTGCCGAATCCGTGAGCAAACGGACCAACGGTTATGTCATCGATGGCAAATCCCGATGGATGGTCGGCTTTCAACCGGATCTCCCTGAATTGGACATTGTTTCGAGTCAACCGTAACCCCCATCGCCGACATTCTGCGTCAGCGACGACCCCGGTAGGCCGGTCACGTGCACCATCATGGTCAGATGGTGCGGTAGCGGATGATTCGTCGTAGTAAGGAGTTCGGTGGATGCGCCCACATGGTTCACTGCCCGCAGCGCTCGCTGGTGTGGTGGTGCTGGCGCTGATCGCCGGATGTTCCTCCGATTCCGATAGCGACAAGCTCGAGACCCGACCGGCGGCCACCGCGGCGGTCGCCCCCGAGCAGCGCGCGCAACCCGCCGGGGATGTGTGGAGGCTCGACAACCCGGTCGGCGGACTGTTCGCCGAGGCGGGCACCGGACAACTGGTTGCGCTCGAAGCCAGCCACGACACCAGCACGATGTTGTTCGTCGTCGACCCCGCAACGTTCACCCGTGTTGATCCCACCGGCGCGCCGGACGTGAAGATGCGCACCCTGCTACTGCCCGCCCATGGTGTCGGCTTGACGCAGGGCAAGCCCGGCGAATTGCTGATTCCCGGCGACCACCGGATCATGCGCGTCGACATCACCTCCGGCGTCACCACCGAGGTGCCCGTAGACGGCGATGCCAGATCGGTGCGCTATCGCGACGACGGCACGATGTTCGTCGGCACCGCAGACGGCAAGGTGCGCGAACTGTCCCCCGACGGCAAGGTCGCCGAAACCATCTCCGGCCTGGCCTCTGCCGACGCACTGGCCATCACCGGCGACCATGTCTCGGTCCTGGACCGCCGTCAGACCTCGCTCACCCAGCTCGACCTCGGCAAAGACCGCCTCGGCCTGGCGCTGCGCGCGGGTGACGGCGCGACCAATCTGATCACCGACCCGTTCGGCCGGATCATCGTCACCGACACTGCGGGCGACGAACTGCTGGTCTACACTGCCGGACCGCTCGTGCTGCGGCAGCGATTCCCGGTAAGATCGTCGCCTTACGCGCTTGCCTACGATCAGCGGTCCGACACCGTGTGGGTGACGTGTACCCAGAGCAACGAAATCGTCGGATTCGACCTGTCGACGGGTATACCGAAAGAGGTGGGCCGTTATCCGACGGTTCGACAGCCGAACTCGGTGACCATCGACGAGCGCACCGGTGACCTGTTCGTCGGTTCCGCGACCGGAGACGGTCTGCAACGGATCCGCGCGGACCAGCGGAAGAAAGGGCAGTGATGGCGCCACAATCACGCGCAGCGCTACCGGCGAGCTGGGAAACCACCAGTGACGACTATGAATATGTGCCGCTGCGGCTCCCACCGGAGGTGACCCGGGTGACGGCGTCGATGCGGCTGGCCATCCAAGCCGAATTCGGCGGCTGGGAACTGTCGCGGGTGCGCGCCTACACCGACGGCAGCAGGCGGGTGCTGCTGCGGCGCCGAAAAACCGCACTACTACCCCAGCCCGAACCGGGAATGTGAGGCCATGTATTCACTGCTGCTGCGCCTGATGTTTCTGCTGCCGCCGGAACGCATCCACCATCTGGCGTTCACGGTCATGCGGCTGGCCGCCCGGTTCGCGCCGTCGCGCTGGGTGATGACCAGAGTGCTGACCAGCGACGATCCGATCCTGCGCAACCATGCCTTCGGCATCGACTTCCCGGCGCCGCTCGGGCTGGCCGCCGGATTCGACAAGAACGCCGACGGTGTGAATGCCTGGGCGCCATTGGGGTTCGGATTCGCCGAAATCGGTACCGTCACCGCGCAGGCCCAGCCCGGCAATCCCGCGCCGCGGCTGTTCCGGCTGCCCGCCGACCACGGTCTGATCAACCGGATGGGTTTCAACAACCACGGCGCGGCCGCCGCGGCCGAACATCTGCGCAACCGCCGCGGCGGGGTGCCGATCGGCGCGAATATCGGTAAAACGAAAATCGTCGAACCCGCCGACGCCGCGGCCGACTATGCGGTGAGCGCGTCGCTGCTCGGGCCGCTGGCCGACTTCGTCGTCGTCAATGTCAGCTCGCCCAACACCCCAGGCCTGCGGGATCTGCAGGCCGTCGAATCCCTGCGCCCGGTCCTGCAGGCCGTCCTCGACAGCGTCGAGGTCCCGGTGCTGGTGAAAATCGCCCCCGACCTGTCCGACGACGATGTCGACGCCGTCGCCGATCTCGCGGTCGAACTCGGCCTGGCCGGGATCGTCGCCACCAACACCACCATCCGCCGCGATGGTCTGCGCACCGATGCCGCCGAGGTGGCGGCCATGGGCGCGGGTGGCCTGTCCGGTCCCCCGGTCGCCGAGCGTTCCCTGGAAGTGCTGCGTCGGCTCTACCGCCGTGTCGGCGACCGTCTGGTGCTGATCTCGGTCGGCGGCATCGAAACCGCCGACCAGGCCTGGGAGCGCATCCTCGCCGGTGCCACCCTGCTGCAGGGCTACACCGGTTTCATCTACGGCGGACCGTTCTGGATGCGCCACATCCACCGCGGTATCGCCCAGCGACTGCGCGAGGCCGGTTACCACTCCATCGCCGAGGCAGTCGGCGCGGATCACGTCGCACGTACCTGATCCCGACCGGTCGTTTCGTGCGGTCGATGTATTGTTGCGGGACATGCCATTTCGCGCGTGCGCGGCCTAAGCTGGTGTGCGGCAAGACATATCGAATGCAGCACCCAGAGGGGGCGGCGCATGGTCCCGCACGACCCGGGAACGGATGCCGAACCACCGCGTTCGCAGGCTCCTCGCGGCGTGGTCACGGTGGTCGGAGGCGCAGTCAACGATCACATCTATCGCGTCGATCATGTTCCGGCCGCCGGGCCGCCCGCACGCGGTAGTTTCGTGGAACATCCCGGCGGCAAAGGACTCAACCGTGCCGTCGCGGCGGCACGACTCGGGCTGCGGGCGCGACTGATTTCGGCGATCGGCGACGACGACGCGGGTAGGCGGGTTCTCGCCTATCTACGGGCGGAACAGGTGGACACCGGACAGGTGCGCATCGTGCGCGGCGTGATGACCGCGGTGACCGCGGTCATCGTCACCGGCGCGGGCGTGGCCACCGCGGTCGGTTGCCGCGACGATCGCATCGTGCCCGATGTGGAGCACATCAGAGATGTGCTCGCCGGCGCGCATGTGGTGTTGCTGACGTTCGAACAGCCGATCTCGGTGATCGAGCGGGTACTGGTCGCCGTCCGGAGCCTGCGGCCCGCACCCGTGCTGATCGTGCACGCCGCGCCGCCGGTCGACGCACCCGGCGACCTGCTCCGGCATCTCGACACGATCGACTATTTGATCGGGGCGCCATGGGAACTCGGTGACCTGGCCGGCATGCGCGATGCGGATTTCGACTCATCGGTTGCGCCGTGGTTGCGTGCGCACGGTGTGCGTAGTGTCTGCGCGGTCGAGCACCTCGCGTGCCGCGTGCGATCCGACAAGGTGAATCTAGACCTGCCAGCGAATCCAGCAGCGCAACACGGAGATTCGCCTGGCGGTGGTGCTGCATTCGGTGCCGCGCTGGCGTATCGGCTGTTGCTGACCGAGTGTCCCGCCAGCGGCCCGGACTACTACTGGGCAACTGCCGCGATGGCATCCACCTCGGTGGCGGGGCCGGTGCCGGAAGGTATGCCGACTGCCGCCACGATCGATGAGATCGTGGCGAGGCATCCCGCGCCGCGCTGACATCGGCCGCCTCCCCTCCCGGCGGCCGATGCCTCCGCGGCGCCGCACGCTATCGGAACACCCACGGTGCCCTGTCGGCGTGCAGCGACATCCGGGAGTGCCCGGTGGATTCGCAGTCCAGTGGGTTGTCCTGAATTCCGTTGGGACGCTGGCGTAGCCGAGCCAGCATCCGCTTCGACAGCAGGACCACCGCCTGCTCCCAGATGATGCCGACCCGCCCGGCCAGAATGGCCGCGTCGGCGTGCGCATGCCGATCGTGCACGATGTCCGGATCGCTGAGGATCTCGTCGAGTTCCATGCCCGCCAGCGCCTGTTCGCGGGTCAGCAGCCGATCCGGGAGCCAGCTCAGTCGCCAGACCGCGGCCCCCGACCCGGTCTGGCGGTATGCCGACTCGGGGGTGATGTCGCTGATCATGGTCCAGTCGGTGGTGTCGACGGTCATGGGTGCCTCCGGTGTAGCAATTCGAGCCCGATGAGCTCGAGGGGTATTCCGATCTGGCCGGCGCAATAGAAGGCCCGTGCGTGAACCGTCGAGTCGTGCCGGAAATCCTGGGTGCTGAAGATCTCCGCGAGATCCATCCCCGCCAAAGCTTGTTCCCGCGTCAGCAGCCGTTCGGGCAGCCAGCTCAGCCGCCACGACTTGGCCCACTTGTCCGCCAGCCGGTAGGCCGACTCCGCAGTGAGATCGCTGGTCATCGACCAGTGAGTTACGTAGATGGTCACGAATGCCTCCTGTCGAGCATCCGTTGGTGCAGCGTGTGCAGTGCCTGCCGCACGGTGATACCGAGTTGATCGGCCAATGCCCGCGCGTGCGCGTCGTGGTCCGATGCCGGGTCCGGGTGGCTCAGAATCTCCTGCAATTGCATTCCGGCCCAGGCCTGTTCGCGGGTCAGCTGGTCGGGTATCCAGCTCAATCGCCATGCCGGTTCTTCGCGCCCTGCCCGCCACGCCCATTCGTCGGGCGTGACGCTGCTGGTCATCGACCGGCTGCATTCGTAGATCGTCACGGCTGTCTCCAGGGGTGCCAGAGCTGTCGCCGACCGCATTTCGGGCGCACTGAGCCCCGGTGGACCGCCGCGTCGCGGTCAGCCGGGCTCGCTGCTGTCGGATGGAGCAGGCGACGAAGTCGGCTTGATCGGGTGAAATGTTCTCCCGGCGAACGTGATTCGTTCGCCTAGACCGTGGCGCGGTTCGGAACGAGTTCGGTTTCGGCACCACCGGCTCTTGGCTCCCCGCGCCGCCGTGCGTGCCGTATCAGCAGAATCACTCTCATCACCAGGCCCTCCCGAGTCATCTGGCGGACGACACTCGGTCGCCGTAACTCAGTGTGGCATTTGCCATTCACTAAGGTCAATTGCCGTTGTAAGTTGGTAATTGCCGGTTCACTTGACGGCTAAACCCCGGACGATTGGCATATCGTGAGTAGGGCACAGGAAACGATCGCAACGTCATGGAGGACAGGCCCGCCTATGGTCCAGCAGGACTCTCGCACGGTTGCCATCCGCAACATCCTCACCAGGCTCAGCAAACGCTCGGGGCTGAGTGCGGATCGGTTGCGTACCACGGAAATCGATGTTGCTCCCCTGCTCGATCTGCCTGTTGTCAAGGAGCGAGCGGGCCGCGAGGGCATCTCGGTGGAGCAGGCCGTCCTGCCGGTAATCCGTGACCTCGCCAGGCAATTGGCGCCGACGCACCGCCTGATCGCCGACGCCGAGTTGTCGCTGGGGCTGCTGCGCGAAAAGCCACCGCACGGAATCGATCTGGCCCGGCTCTACGCGGCCGATCTCGGTGAGCGGCGTGAATATCTCACCGCACAGTGGGAACTGTTGCATCGCACGATCGGGGCGGATGACATCACCTCCCCGCCGAGTGTGCGCTCCCTGCGGGCGACGCCCGAGCGCCGGGCGTTCACCGCGTTGGCGGGGCAACTCGTGGCTGCCTCGACCTACGCGGGAAGATCCGGATACCGGTTCATACCCGAGCCGAAAGTGCTTGTGACACTGCCTGATTCGCAGCCACAACGCGGTGTTGTGACAGTCGTCGGGGACTCGGTGATCGATCACATCTATCGCATCGGGCAGATTCCGGTGGCGGGCAAGTCGACGCCGGGCGGATTCGAGATGCACGCGGGCGGCAAGGGGCTCAATCGTGCGGTAGCAGCAGCACGGCTGGGACTTCAGGTGCGACTGCTCTCCGCCGTCGGTGCCGACGACGCGGGCAGATACATCCGCAACTATCTGGAAACCGAGAACGTCGACACCGGGTTGGTCAAAGAGGTCGCCGGCGCGCAGACCCAGGTGACGGCGGTGATGATCACCAGCACCGGGACCTCGAGCTACATCAGCTGCAAGGATGAACGGATCCGGTTGGGTACGCATGACCCCCGCGATCCGGAAGTGCGCGCCGCTCTCGCCGCCTCGAACGCGGTGCTGCTGACCTTCGAACAGCCGATCGAAGTCGTCGAGCGGATCATGGCCGCCATCCGCGGCCTGGACCCGCGTCCGCTGCTGCTGGTGAACGCCACCCCGGCGATCGAAAAGCCCCAGTACCTGTACGGCTACCTCGACACGGTCGACTATCTGGTCGGAACCACGGGCGAACTCGGCAAGATGCTGCCCGGGGAAGATATCGGCTCCGCCGAGAACATTGCACAACGGCTTCGCACGCTGGGCGTACGGACGGTGTGTGTCATCGACGGCTTCCACTGCACGGTGCGATCCGATGCCGTCAACACCCGCATCGACGACTTCCCCGCCGCGCTCGACGACTCACCGGGTGCGGCGGCCGCGTTCTCGGCCGCGCTGGCGCACAAACTCGTCGGGGCCGCCGGACCGGTCGACGACCGGGTATTCCGTTGGGCCACTGCGGCAATGGTCGCGACCCAGTCCTTGGGCGATGTGCCGGACGCGATGCCGAGGGAACGCGATATCGATAGGATCGTCAAGATCGCTGCCATCGAGCCGACGACGGGCTGAGCGCATACGATGCCTCGAGGCCCCGCTGAGGCGGCCCCCCGGTTGGTGTGTAAATTGACTCGCACCCCGTCACGGGCGGACGATACGGCGATCGGCGAGGCCACATCACCTGCAAGTTCATCCCATGAATCGGAGGACCAGCGTGACCGAAGCGGCGTCTAGCCTCGATGAGACCGGGCACCGCTTGACCCGCCGGGGTCGCGAACTACAGGTCGGCATCGTGCCGATATCGCACCGCGTCGACGGTGGGCACGCACTGGTCTTCGGGCCTGCGACAGACGGATCCCCGGGAGTCAGCGATGGCTGTCTGGTGCGGATCCACTCCCGCTGCCTCTACGGCGACGCACTGCGTTCCGATGACTGCGACTGCGGCCCCGAGCTCGATATGGCCATGGACATGATCCAGCGTGAGGGCGCGGGCGTGCTGATCTATCTGGAGCAGGAGGGCCGCGGCGCCGGGCTGATCAACAAGGCGCGCGGGCTACAGACCAGCGAACGCTTCGACATCGACACCTTCGCCAGTTATGCCCGGCTGGAGCTGAGCGCCGATTCGCGATCCTACGAGTCGGCCGCCCGGTGCCTGCGCGATCTCGGCCTGACCTCGGTGCGACTGCTGACGAACAATCCGGAGAAGGTGGAACCGCTCGAACGAGCCGGACTCACGGTGGCCAGGGTGCCACTGCACACCTGGCCGCGCAGCGAGCGAGCGCGAAAGTATCTGCAGGCCAAACGGCGTCATCGCGGACATCAGATTCCCAGGGTCCTGGCTGTCGCGACCGTTGAGCATGTCGAGTGGGAGCGACGGGCCCGTGCCCGGGTGGCATCGCTGGCGATTCCGGTGATGACACTGCCCTGTGCCCTGCTCGGATACTTCGGTGTCGCCGCGATTTCGGCGGCCACGGGGTTGGTGGTGTTGGGGCTGTGCATGTGGCCCGACGTGCTCGGGTTGCACCGATCTGCTCGACGTATGCGCCCTGCGACGCGGCGGCCGGTGGTCGCGGTCGATCCCCATGCGGAGCGGGTCGAGGCGTTCGGCGACTTCTCCGCACCGGGAGAACCGCGCCGAGTGACACCTCGACGGTCCGGCCGTCGACGCAATCGCACAATGGCGCACGCCGGTGCCGACCACGCCGACTCGTAATCGCGAAAACAGTACGGCCCCAAGGCTGCTCGATCGAAAGCCTCGGCGGTGGTGCTCATTGGCTCTCACACTGTAGGCGGTGGCCGGGTGTCCGCCCTGGCCGAGCTGCCGAGCAACCGGGTCGCAGACGCGGGTGGACGGCACGCGGACCGGTGCATCGCGCAGGCCTTTCCCGCCACCGGGTCTGCGCGATAGGCCAGGCGCACAGTCGCATTCGCAAATTCTTCGCAGTTGTGATTCAGGCCACACGGCAGAGATCTGGTGTGGCGCAGTAGTATGCAGATCAGTCGGTCGATGATCTTGCGCCGCACCAGCGCGGCACAACCTATCCCGAACCACCGCCCCGACCGGCTGGCGATTCCGTCTGCGAGCCAAAGCATCTCGGCGTCCGGACGGGACGGGCATCGGTGCCGCGAGCGTACCGATGTCGCTCGATCGACCTCGTGCAGCGCGAACGACGCGCGAAGCTCCCGCGCACACGGCGCCGCGATCGGGCAAGGACACCAGGCTACAAATCCGGGTCGCGAAATCGGAGGTCACCGTGGTGGACAACTCGAGCACTCTCGGCGAGACCGCCCATCGGTTCACCCGCAATGGGCGGGAACTGCAGCTTCGTGTGATGGCAGTGGCCGGCGGTGCCGAGTACGGGCATGTGCTCCTATTCGGTGAGGTAAGCGACGGATGTCTGGTCCGGATCCACTCGCGGTGCTTGTACGGCGAATCGCTGGGCTCACAGGATTGCGACTGTGGGCCCGAGCTCGACACGGCGTTGGATCGGATGTGGGAAGAGGGTGGCGGCATTCTGATCTACCTGGAGCAGGAGGGGCGGGGAAGCGGACTGATCGCGAAGGCGCTCGGCTACCGGGAGAGCGAGCGTCGTGGCACAGATACGTTCGCAAGCTACGAAAGTCTCGGACTTCCCGCGGACAACCGAACCTATCTCGACGCGGCCAAAAGCTTGCGGGATCTCGGGCTCACCAGGGTGCGCCTGCTCACGAACAATCCCGCGAAGGTCGAGCAGGTGCGTTCAACCGGCCTGGCGGTCACCCGGGTGCCGTTGCATACCGAACCGCTGAGCCAACGGGCAGCGGAGTATCTGGAGGCGAAACGGCGCCGCCGCGGCCACATGATCCCGCCATACGGCGTGCTGAGCGAGCCGGGCATGGAATCCGTGCTCGAGCGACCGGCGCCCCTTCCGGGTATCTGGTCGCGGCTCGGACCTGCACTGCGCCCGCGCCACACGGTCCGGCGCGTGCGCGTCAAAGTGCGGCCAGGCACGCTTCGTCGGATCTGGCTGCGGGGCGCGGATCTGCCGTGGGGCCGTGACAATGGGTCCGATTCGTCCGTATCGAAGTAACGCACACGATTACCCCGACGTGGCTACCATGAGTGAGCCGCGCCACACGGTGCTATCCCACCGCGTGACACGATGAGATAGAGTCGCTTGCAATTTATCAGGAGCAGCGGGTCTCGAACCGCGTGGAAACCATGCGGTCGCGCCGGGCGCGGTTCACGCCACAGATATCGGGAAACGGGAAGATGACGACAACAGAAATCGGTTTCGCGCACGAGTCCGGCAAGACGGTGTACACGGTGCCGGAAGCATTCCAGGAGACCGTGAAGCTACGACCGGATCAGGTCGCGTTGCGGACGGTCGGCGGTACCACGGAGATCAGCTGGCGCGAATACGGTGAGCGGGTGCGCACGCTCGCGGCGGGGCTGTCCGGCCTGGGCGTCGGCCACGGCGACAGCGTCGGCATCATGCTCACCAACCGGCCCGAGTTCAATCTGATCGATACGGCCGCACTGCATTTGGGCGCAACTCCGTTCTCGATCTACAACACCAGCTCTCCCGAGCAGATCAAGCATCTGTTCACCAATGCGGAGAACAAGGTGGTGATCACCGAGCGCGCCTTCCTCGACGTGATCAAGAGCGCGGGCGTCGAGCTCGAGCACATCGTGGTGGTGGACGGTCCGGCCGCCGATACGGTCGGCCTGGCCGACCTCGAGGCGAATCCGGCCGCCGACTTCGATTTCGATGCCGCTTGGCAGGCAGTCACCCCCGACGATCTCGCCACGCTGATATACACCTCGGGCACCACCGGCCCGTCCAAGGGTGTGGAGATCACCCACCGCAATGTGCTGGCCCAGATCATCGCGCTGGTCAACGGCCCACTGCGGGTCGGCTTCGACGACCGCGCCATCTCCTATCTGCCCGCCGCGCACGTCGCAGACCGCATTTCCGGCCATGCCATCAGCTTGCTCACCGGCATCCTGATCACCTGCGTGCCGGATCCGCGCGAGATCGCCGCGGCGCTGCCCGACGCACACCCCACGATCTTCTTCGGGGTGCCCCGGGTGTGGCAGAAGATCAAGGCCGGTATCGACGGCAAGCTGGCCACCGAAGCGAGCCCGGTGAAGAAGGCGCTGGCGAACTGGGCCATCGATACCGGCATCGCCGCCGCGCGCGCCGAGCTGGCGGGTAAGGGCCGCAGCCCGGTGCTCGCCGTGCAGTACAAGGTCGCCGACGCGCTGGTGCTCTCGAAACTGCGGGCGGCCCTAGGCCTGGACAACCTCAAGGTCGCCGCCTCAGGTGCCGCCGCGATCCCGGCCGAAACCCTCGAATACTTCCTCGGACTCGGGTTCACCGTCAGCGAGGTGTGGGGCATGTCGGAGACCACCGGCGTGGCCACCTACACCGAATTGGCCAAGCCGCGGCCGGGTTCGGTCGGCCGGGCCGTCGAGGGCCTCGAGGTGCGGCTCGGCGAGGACGGTGAACTGCTGGTGCGCGGCCCGATCGTCACCCCCGGCTACCGCAAGCAGCCCGAGAAGACCAAGGAGGCGCTCGACGCCGACGGCTGGCTGGCCACCGGGGACGTCGCCACCATCGATGCCGACGGCTATGTGCGCATCGTGGATCGCAAGAAGGAACTGATCATCAACGAGTCGGGTAAGAACATCTCCCCGACCAATATCGAGAACGCGGTCAAGGCGGCCTCCTCGCTGGTCGGTCACGTGGTAGCGATCGGTGAGGCCAAACCGTTCATCTCCGCGCTGATCGTGCTCGATCCGGACACCGCCGCCATCCGGGCCAAGGAATTCGACGCTCCCGCCGACGATCTGGTCGCGCTGGCCACCCGCAAGGAGATCCTGGACGAGGTGCTGGCGGCGGTCGTCGCGGGCAACCGCAAGCTGTCGCGGGTCGAGCAGATCAAACGGTTCACGGTGGTCGGCAAGCCGTGGGAGCCGGGCGGGGACGAGCTGACCCCGACGATGAAGCTCAAGCGCAGCCCGATCGCGGCGAAGTACGCCGAGGAGATCGCCTCGCTGTACACCACGCCGCTGCCCGAATCGGTGGTGAACGTCTCCTGACGATCGGTGGCCCTGAGCAAAAGCTCAGGGCCACCGTCGTTTTCCCGGCAAATGCTAGGCGACCTCGTACTTTGCGACGATGGTGGCGCGGGCCACGGTGTGCGAGAACAGGTTGAAGCCGAGGAAGGCAGGCGTGCCGTTCTCGTCGATCTCCAACCGCTCCACATCCACCGCATGCACGACGATGAAGTAGCGGTGGTACCCGTGTCCGGCCGGTGGCGCCGCACCGACGTATCCCGGGAACGCGCCGTCATTGCGCAATGTGACCGCACCCTCGGGCAGGACACTGCCCTCACTACCGGCTCCGCGTGGCAGCGAGGTGGTGCTCCCCGGAATGTTGGCCACCGCCCAGTGCCAGAAACCGGCGGCGGTCGGCGCATCCGGATCGTAGACGGTGACCGCGAAACTCTTTGTCTCCGCAGGGAATCCGGACCAGGACAGCTGCGGCGAGACATCCTTGCCGCCCGCGCCGAAGACGCCGCTGACCTGATCGTTGCCGAAGCTCTCGCCATCGGCGACATCCTCCGAGGTCACCGTGAAGCTGGGCACCTCGGGCAGCGCGTCGTACGGGTTGTAAGAGTAGTCGGGCACGGTGGATCCTTTCGATCGTCAGCTGTTCAACAGGAAGTGTTCCAGCACCCGGGTGCCGAATTCGAGTGCCTGCACCGGAACCCGCTCGTCGACACCGTGGAACAGTGCCGTGAAGTCCAATTCCGGTGGCAGCTGCAGCGGTGCGAATCCGAAGCAGCGAATACCCAAGCGGGCGAAGGCCTTTGCGTCGGTGCCGCCGGAGAGCATATAGGGCACGGTCCGGCCCTGCGGGTCGTGGGCGAGAATGGCGGCGTTCATCGCGTCGACGAGATGTCCGTCGAATGTCGTTTCGTAGGAGTCGAGTTTGGTGATCCACTCGCGCTCGACATCCGGGCCGATCAGCTCGTCCACCTCACGCTCGAACGCGGCCTG
This sequence comes from Nocardia pseudovaccinii, assembly GCF_050942345.1. Lineage (NCBI taxonomy): Bacteria > Bacillati > Actinomycetota > Actinomycetes > Mycobacteriales > Nocardiaceae > Nocardia > Nocardia pseudovaccinii. Next base: position 5,008,285 of record NZ_CP192074.1, on the reverse strand, counting down.
CCGCCCCGGCACCACGCGACAATCGACGACCGCCTCCGCGGTCTGCGGGATCACATTCGCCTTGTATCCCGCCTGCAGCATGGTCGGATTCGCGGTATCGCGCAGTGTCGCGCCGATGATGCGGGAAATCGTGCCCAACTTCGCGAGCTGACCCTCGATATCAGGACTCGACGGATCGAACTCCAAGCCGGTCTCCTCGGCGACCGCGGCCAGGAATTCGGCGACCGAATCCGAAAGCACCAGGGGGAAGGTATGTTTGCCCAGACGCGCCACCGCGGCGGCCAGAATCGTGACGGCATTGTCCTCGTGCAGGAACGAACCGTGACCGGCACGGGCCTTGGCCCGCAACCGCATCCAGCCGAGCCCCTTCTCAGCGGTCTCCACCAGGTACAACCGACGGTCGGTGCCGTCCGGGCGCGGCACGGTCAGCGAGAAGCCGCCGACCTCCCCCACGGCCTCGGTGATCCCGTCGAACAGGTCGGGCCGATTCTGCACCAGCCACTGCGAACCCCACTTGCCGCCGTTCTCCTCATCGGCGAGGAAGGCGAAGACGATATCGCGCGGCGGCACCGTCCCCTCGATCTTGAACTGGCGCGCGATGGCCAGCATCATGCCGACCATATCTTTCATATCGATCGCGCCGCGCCCCCACACATAGCCGTCGCGCACCGCACCCGAGAACGGGTGCACACTCCAGTCCGCGGCCTCGGCGGGCACCACATCCAGATGTCCGTGGATCAGCAGCGCGCCGCGGCTCGAATCGGCTCCCTTCAACCGCGCGAATACATTTCCGCGACACGGCGCGCCCGACTCCACGTACTCGGTTGTGTACCCTGCCTGATGCAATTGATCGGCCACCCACTGCGCACATTCGCGCTCGCCCTTGGTGGTGGCCAGATCCCCGGTGTTGGAAGTGTCGAACCGGATCAGCGTACTGACCAATTCGACCACCTCGGACACGGCACGAGATGTGGTGTTCGGACCGGATACTTCGCCAGTTGCAGACACGTACCCTTTCCTACCACCTGACACCGCCCGCAGGGTGCCATGGCGGTACCCGCCATGATCGCGAGGTGCGCAATCGCGGGTCGATTCACGCTGATCGCAATCGCGGGTGCGGTGTGGTCGCGATATTGCGGGGTATGTCTCGGTTGAAGCCTTGACCGGAAAGCCCTGCCGATGAAGTTCCCGAATCTGCCATTACCGCCCATCGACAGCGCGACCGACTGGGTCGCGCGGCAGGTGCGAGCGCGGGTTCCCAAGGCGGATATGAGCGACCGGGATCCGGCCTTCATCGCCTGCGCCGTCGAACCGTCGTGGCAGCTGGCCCGCGCGTACTTCCGCGCTGACGTGCGCGGAATGGAGCAGATACCCGATGACGGGCCGATATTGTTGGTCGGCAACCACTCCGGCGGCAATGTCTCGCCCGAGGCGCTCGTGACCACCCTCGCGTTCGCGCACTATTTCGGACCCGAGCGGCCCTTCTACCAACTCGCCCACAATCTGGTGATGGCCGTGCCGATCCTCGGCTCGTTCCTGTCCCGCTTCGGCACGTTGGCAGCCGATCCCGACAGCGCCAAGGCCGCGCTGCGCAGTGGCGCGGCAGTGCTGGTCTATCCCGGCGGCGACTGGGAGGTGCACCGCCCGACCTGGGAGGAGGACCGGCTCGATTTCGCCGGACGCACCGGATTCCTCCGACTGGCCTGGGACGAACACGTGCCGATCGTGCCGTTCGTGAACTACGGCGCCCAGCAGAACGCCCTCATGCTCACCCGCGGCGACCGGATAGCGCGGCTGCTACGGCTGGATCGGACACTGCGGTTGAAAGTGTTCCCGATTTCGCTGGCGCTGCCGGGGGGCTGAATATCAGCGACCTCGCGGGGCATATCCCATTGCCCACGAAAGTGACCGTCGAATTCCTGCCGCCGATCGACCTGCACGAGATATTGGGGCCCGAGCTGGATGTGGATCGCGGCTACGAGTACGTCACCGGGATCATGCAGGAGGCATTGTCGAGGCTGGCCGAGGAACGGACGCTGCCGATCCTGGGATGAGCTCTCACGTGGGCAGGTGGACGCGCCCGGCGCCGATCCGGTCGATGCGGTCGCGGCCCCACGCGCCCAGCGGTTCCAGCGCCGCATTGAGGGCGATGCCCAATTCGGTCAGCCGATACTCGACCTTCGGCGGCACCTCGCGATAGATCTCACGATCCACGATGCCGTCCTCCTCCAGCTCCCGCAACTGCTGGATCAGCATCTTCTCCGAGACGCCGGGCAGACCCTTGCGCAGTTCACCGAAGCGGCGCACGCCGTGATTCGCCAGCTCCCACAGGATCAGCGCCTTCCACTTCCCGCCCACCACATCCATCGCCGCGTCGATGCCGCAGAAGTACGGTCCGGATCTCTTGGCACCCATCGCTACCTGTCCCACATACGCATCGGTAAGTACTGGATCAAATAGTAGGTACTCGTCGCAGGCTCGGGCAAGCGACCGCGCAACACCGACAATTGCCAGCTAAACCCGCGATTTGGTCAACGCCGCCACATCCGATAACCTTGCTGAGCACACCGGTCCGGGTGGCGGAATGGCAGACGCGCTAGCTTGAGGTGCTAGTGCCCTTTATCGGGCGTGGGGGTTCAAGTCCCCCTCCGGACACAGACAGTGCGCCAACCCGTGGCCGTGGGTTCTTCTCGGCCGTGACCGTGTGGTCGTGGTGGTTGTAGGTGAGTTTCAGTCCGAGTTCTCGGTAAACTTCCAGTTTGTCGCCGGGTCGGCGGGTCGCAGAATCGCCAGCAGTCCACCGAGTGCATCCACCAGTTGACGGATTTCGTCACGGCTCATTCGTTGCGCAGGGACGACGCGGGCTGTGGTGAGTTGAGCGGCCAGGACCGCCCGTTCGCGGTGCACGTCGCTGCTCCACGCGGCGACCATCGCCGGGTCCGCACCGGCCTCGAGAGCGGCGCGATGTCTGGCGAGTTTGCGGTCGCATTCGGCGATCTATCGGCGTAGTGGCTCCGATGTCGCCGCCATATCGGGTTGCGCGGCCTCCAGCTTGGTCAGCGTGTATTCGACGGTGTCGGGTTCGAATACCTCTGCGAGCCAGTTGTCGGTGGGTCGATGAGCACGTCTTCTTTCACGAAGACGTTGGTGGGTGTTCGAGGCTGTTGGCGATGGCGTATTCCTGTGGGTAACGGCACCGATAGAAGGCTGCCCTGTGGCACCAGTCGCCCTGCATCTTCCGTCCGTACGCCTGGATGTGTTCAGGTGGCGTCGTAGGACCGACCAGATGAAGATCTCGGCCACGTGCCCGACACGCTCGCCGGTGGCGCATGCGAGTCCACAGCCAACTCGAACAGGCTCACACGCAAGAAGGGGCGAGCCCGATGCCGAGTCGGCCTCAGCGACACGGCCACTGCCGTGACCAAGCTGCGAGAAGCCGTCGAGATCTACCAGCGGCGCACCCGGAGCCGACCCGCCGCGGCCTACCTCGCCACACCGGAAACCCGCCGCCATTCAAAGGTCATGCTTGGTCGCTGACCCGAATACCGGAGACCTCCCGCAATTTGCACGCCTGACACGCCAACGCAGACAACAGCTTTCCCAGAACACTTCGACACAGCCCTAGTCCTCGTCGGGAAGTTCGGGTACCGCCGATCTCGGTTGTGACAGTACGGTTTCTACCGCAACGGCGACGAAACCGCCGCCGATGGCGACTATTCGGTTGGTCGATCGGCTCCAGTAAAGGGCCGAGTAGCTGGATTTGTCGTCGAACATTTCTGGGGGGAGGGGGATATGGGTACGGTCGTTCGGGAAGTAGAGGGCGCCGACGTTGCCTTCGTCGTTGCCGCCGAATTTGAGTAGGAGGCTGTCGTCCGGGCCCGGGCGGACGTCCATGACGTTGGTCCAGGCTTCGGCGTGCCGGATTGGCGTGCCGCCTCGATGGATCTCGTGCAGGTCGCGGCCGGACTGGTAGAAGAATCCGTCGGTGCCCGCGGGCGCCGAGGTGAAGTCGACGAAGGAGCGTTGTGCGGCCATCTCGAAGGTGCGCACGCAGCCGGTGCCTGCGGGGTCGAGTTCGTAGCCGTTGCCGTCCCAGATCAGGACGGTGCTACCGTCAGCCAGTCGCGCGGCCCCGGTGACCGGGCGGGCGGCGTCGCCGAGTGAACTCTTCACCACAGTGCCCGGTGTGATGCCCGGAATCTGTTCCCAGGCACCGGATTCCGTGAGCCACAGCGGGCCGGGCAGCGGGTCGCCGAGCTGCATGCCGCCGAATCTCAGCAGGTGCCTCTTCACCTCGTGCAACACCACGGGGCGCGTGCCGAGGAAGTAGCACTCGTGGGAATACAGGTCGGCCCCGTCCGGTCCCTTGGCCGGTAGTACCCGCGGTGCATCCGTGTCGCCGTCCACCAGGATCGGCCCGAACACGCGCGGGCGTGCCTTGGTGTCGACGGTGGAGTATGCCAGCCACCCGCCCTCGGAGGCCCGTGCGGCCGCGACCCAGAATTCGTTGCGCTGCAACGCCAATCGCGGCGGCCACGACTCGAGATCCCACAGTTCCACCTGCGGTGACTTGCCGTCGCTGTGCGACATCAGGAAGCCGTCGACAATGTCGTCGAGCACACTCGCGATGGGCGATGCGGGTGCCGTCTCCACCGCTGCGGCAGTCGTGCCGTCGTTGCCGAGGTACTGCGCCCACATCAGTTCCGGATCGCCGGGGAACTCACCCGCCGCGGGCACCGCGAGATCCGTTGCCTCCCAGTATCCGAGCTTGCGATCCACCGCCGCGCGCAGCGTCGCCACGATCCCTCGGTAGTTCCGCTGGGTACCCTTCGGCAACGGCGCGAGCTGCTCCTGCACCCAGGCCAGCACCTCGGCGACATGTTCGGCGGGCACATATAGCCCCGTCGTATAGTTCCCGCCGAACCAGCCCGAGGAGAACCGTCCCCGCACCTGCGGATGCGCCGCAACCACATCGGCGAACAGCGCGTCCGGCGTGTACTCGACCTTCGGGTCGAACACCGCGTCCGGAAACACCCGTCCCGCTTCGAATGCCAGGCTCAGCGCCAGCCCCCGCTCGTAGCGGTACGGCAGCATCGAGGCGCTGAACATGACCGCTGCCACCGACACGGCCTCCGCCGCCGCGTGCCCATCCGTCCCGAGCAGCAGCTCGCGTACCTGCCGCCACATGTCCGCTGCTTTCGGATGCACTCGATCCAATGCGGTCGGCTCGGTCGAACTCCCGAGCAAGCGGGGCACGAACTGCTCCCTGATCGCGTCCTCGTCCACCAGGTGCAACGTGCAGTCGTATCCCATACGCCCTCCATCTCGTACGCCCCCACATGCAACCACGCCGGTGCCCGAGCACCCAGAATTGGTGGCAGTCGCGGGCTCAGAAGGGACTGTTGAAACAGTTCACCAAGACCGTCCTGGAGACGGCATTGAACGAGGAGATCACCGAGCATCTGGGCTGGCTTCGAGAAGGGCGGAACCGTCACGCCACCACTATTTGCCGATGACCAGCAGATTTCGGTGTTGCAGCAGGTTGGCGTAATGGTCGATACCCCCTCCCGACACCAGTGCTGAACCCGAGGTCGGCCCCGACAACAGCAAGCTGTTGTCGGGGCCGAAACTGTATGTGAAGTTGTAGGGCCTGGTAGAGGTTTGCCTTGTCAGGTCGGGCACTGCGGCGAGGACGGCTGAAATATCGCCGAGTAAGTCGATGAGCTTCCGGATCTCTGTCTCAGTCAACTGGGGCGTGTAGGGCAGATTGTGTAGTTCTGCTCGATCTGCCGCTTTGTCTGTATGTGCCGCGTTCATCGCCGAGACCAGGGCCTGCGGGTCCACACCCGCCTCGATGGCGGCAAGGTAACGTCCGAGCCGGGCCTCCGCGTCGGCGATACGCCGCCGAAGCAGTGCCCGCTGCGTGTCGCGGTCGTCATCGTTCTGGGCGCCAAGCAGAGCAGCCACGGTGTGATCGGGATGGGTGCGATCGAACAGGGTGGCCAGCCAACGATCAACCGATGCGGTGATGGTGTCCTCGCGCCGATGGACACGGCCGCGATCGAATCCCGAATACGGCACCGGGCCAACCGCATCTGCCGGGATTACTTGTCCGACGTAGGTTGTCGAGGTGTCCCTCGACGTCTCCTTCGATGCCCTGTACACCTCCGGGCACCTTTGGAAGCATTGATCCAGCGATTCGGTCGAATCAACCGCACCGACACCCGTCAACCCTCCGACGTCGTAGTCCACGCCCCCATTACGGCCGCCGACGTGCAAGTGCTGACGGGTGGGCTGACGGTGTCTACGAGCGCGAACCCACCGAACTCACGATGGGCATCCGCACCGCGAACGACAGCGCCACCTCGACGAACAAACCCTCGGCACTGGCTCGACCAGCTCTACCAGACCGAAGGGGGACAGCAATGGACAGACCAGGTGCGCCGCCATCGTGACCGCTTCGCCAACGACTTCCTCAGCTTCACACTCCCGTTCGACGACTCCCGCGCCCAGCTAGCCGACAGATTCGACGAACTATTCGACAGTGTCGAAGCCATCCTCGCCGAGGACCGCAACCATTACGCCGCCGCGCTCGACTCCTTCGACAACCCAGGTGCCGGTCGGCTACTCGGCAGCCAATACCTGATTCCACTCCCTCACTACGGCCGATACCTCGGCACTTTCGACCAGCAGCTGAAAGTTGTTGTAATCAACGCCGATTACAGCCCAACCAGCGGGCCGGAACGAATACACCGCGATACCCGCGGCGACGACTACCAACTCGGCGAGGTCATCTGAGCGAGACACTGGACGTCTACCTCATCGCCGCAATCGGCAATCAATACTCCGGCCCCTCAGTCCCTCTAGGTTGGCGGCCTTATTTGCCGAGTCCATTCTCCGTCGACGCCGCCGGAATGGGGCAGAACTAATACCGCCCAAGGGATCTCGGCGAGATAATGCCCTGCTCCCCGCGCCTACGAGAAAGCTTGAAACTCCCATGTGGTCGAGCTGGTTCGATATCCTCACTGGCGGAACGACTTTCGGCCATACGCCGCGATGCCATACGGATCCGTCCGGGCTATATTGCTGGAGCGGGTAGTACGGCTGCGAGTGTTGTTATGTGGGAAGGACATCGACTGATGACAGTGCGGCGAGCAGCGGCGGGGGTCGTGGTGTCGGCAGGGATCGGTGCGTTGATGTGTGGAATACAGGCGACGCCGGCGCAGGCGGATCCGCTACCGCAATGGGCGCCGTTCGGCACCACGCTCTACACCTTCGGGGATGCGAATTTCTGTGCTGGGACGATCGGCGTGGCGGTGGAGGCCGCACCGCATCTGCCCGGCCACGTGCTGGCCCACGTGACACCACTGGGTTATCAGCGCGGGCCGTGCGGCAATCACGTGATGCTGGGATGGGTGGGCTCAGCGGGTGCGCGGGCGCAAGATGTGTATGTGCGCACCGATGCGGCGCCGGGCGACACCGTGACCGTGGACCTGTGGGTGGGGATGGGTCCGGCCAAGATCATGGCCGACACTTGGCCGATCCAGGGCCCGTTCGCGGAGTGGTATCTGCTGGTGCCTTAGCCGCGCGCCAGGGGTGCGGGCCACCAACTGCGTTATGCGTACCGAGGGCGATACCCGGACATTGTGAGCAGCGTTGGCATGCCTGCGCTCGGCGTCGCGGCCGCGCGCCAGCGGATCAGGCGTCGCGGGTCAGGTCGGGGTCGACCCGCCGCCGCGCTCGATCCGCACTGCGTTTCCGGTGACCCGAATGCCGGTTGCGGCTGGATCGAGGTCGACCAGCAGCTGGCTCGGCCGCCCCATATCGACGCCCTGGGTGATGGTGATTCGGCCCGAATCGGCGTGACCGATGTCGCGGAGGTATCCGCCGAAGGCCGCCGCTGCGGCACCGGTTGCGGCGTCCTCGACGACTCCGCCGATGGGGAAGGGATTGCGGGCCTGGAAGTGGCGATCGTCCTCGTGCCAGAACAGGTGCACCGTCGTCCATCCGGCTTCGCGCATGACTGCACCGAGGGCGTCGAAGTCGTAGTCCAGGGCGGCGAGGCGTTCGCGGGATGCGGCGGCCAGCATCAGATGGTCGTTGCCGGCATAGGCAACCCGGGGTGGAAAGGCCGGATCGAGATCGGTTGGGTCCCAGCCGAGCGCTGCCAGCGTGTCGGAGATCTCGGTCGCGGTCGCCGCCCTGGAATGCGTTGCGACGCTGGTCAATGTCGCCGTCGGGCGATCGTCCGCGGTACTGGTTTCGACGACGATATCGCCGATATTGGTTCGGAAATTCAGTGTGCCGGGGCCGATGCGTTCGGTGAGTGCCACCGCGGTCGCGACGGTGGCATGCCCGCAGAAATCGACCTCTGCGAGTGGGCTGAAATAGCGCACCCGGTAGTGCCGGTCGTGTGTGTGGTTCAGGAAGGCCGTTTCCGAATAGCCGACTTTCTCGGCGGTTCGCTGCATCTCGGAGTCGTCGAGTCCGGTCCCGTCGAGGACGACCCCGGCGGGGTTGCCGCCGGCCGGATCGATACTGAATGCGGTGTAGCGCAGTACTTCGGTGCTCATATGTCCCATGCTCGCACCGCACAGCGATCGAGTCTAACGATGTATTTTGATTAACTCCATCGGAAAATTCGATAGCATCGGAAGTATGGACACTCGTGTGCTCGCCACGTTCGTCGCACTCGCGAGGACCGGCAGCTTCACTGCGACCGCGGTCGAACTACACCTGGCCCAGTCGACGGTGACCGCACACATCAAGGCGCTCGAGGCCGAGCTCGGGCTGCGGCTGCTCGATCGGTTGCCGGTCGGCGCGACGCTGACCGACGCGGGGCGGCGGACCCTGGAGAAAGCGTCTCTGGTCCTCGATGCCGAAGCAGCGTTGCGCACCGATCCGGATGTGCGTGGCCCGATCGAGGGAACGGTCGGCATAGTGGCACCGGAATCCTTGTGCGGGCACCTGCTTCCGGCAGTGATCGCGGCGTTGCAACGGCGTCATCCTGGAGTCGAGGTCACGCTGTCCCCGGCGGGCACGACCGACGCGACCCACGCGCTGCGTGCCGGCCGGTATGCGCTTGCGTTGATTCTCGAGCCGTCGCTCGAGGTACCCGATCTCGTTGTCGATCAGCTGGGCACCCTTGAGCTCGCATTCGTTACCGATCAGCGTCAATCGGTGACAGCGCGATCGTGGGCGGAGTTGGCCAAGCAGCGATGGTTCCTTCTCGAAGAGGGCTGCACCTACAGCGACGAGGTCGCTCGGTGCCTGCGGGACAGTGCGGCAGTGGTTCGCACGACTCGGCTGGGCAGTATCGAGGCCACCCGGGCCTGCGTCGCCGCCGGACTCGGACTGGCCGTACTGCCCGATTTCGCCGTCGACGAGCGGCGGCTGGCTCGTTTCGCCGGGCCGGCGATCGTCGAACCCGGATTGCTGCTGGTCCGTCACCGCCGCCGATCGACCGGCCGTGCACTCGACGCGGTGATCGAGGAAATCCGGCGCGGTGCAACGAAGCTGCTTGCGCCGGGTCGGCGACCGCAGCGTCAAATGTGAAGTGCCCCAACCTATTCGTTTCCCAGAGTTCGTCGCCGACCGCACGTGGCGCAGCAAACGTTGACGCTGATGCGCTCCGCGCATGATGCACACCCCTTTCGGCAAAGTCCCCAACAGCGTGGTTCCGGGAGACACCGTCCAACTGCAACTGACTTAGAGGCCACGCAGATAGGCGCTGTGTTGCGGTCCGTGAAGCCAGGCGAGCCAAGGCGATGACCAAGTCCACATTCGTGGACCACTATTCTCAACTGAACGATCTCGTCCGGGTTGTGATGCGAATCAGTTCCGCTGTCCCGGACCCCACAACCCACGACATTCAAGAAAGCTGCAGGTCAGCGGCATATACCAGGTTGGGGACATGGGTCAGCTCCCCCTCCGGACACGATCCATAACCCCAACCGTGCGGGGTCGAGAGATGTCTCGACCCGCACGGTTCGTTTGGCGGGGTGGTAGGTCATCTGCAGGTTGAGGTGCTGGTAGACGTCGGCTTTGTACCTGCAGTGAGCTCGCCGGGCTGGAAGAAAGGTCGCTGATGCCACCACCTGTCTCGTCCGTGGCCGCCAAGTGGGAGATCGTCGCCATCCATCTGCCGTGAACGGCGAGATGAGCTGGGTATGACCGGTCCGGCGCTCGCGAAGGCTGCGCAACTGTGGTGAAGTCGTCTGCCGCGGTGGTAGTGCGGCGCTTGTCGAGTGGATCGTGCCGCTGGGCACTGCGGGCGATTAGTCGGGGAGATTGTTGCGGTCGCGTTGGCAGGTGAGGTCGGTATCGGGGAGGGTGCCGTCCCGGAAGTAGGTGTTGACGGTGTCGGTGGCGCAGTGGCTTATGTCGGAGCCGAGGACGCCGTGAACGCGGGTGTCTGCCAGTGTGACCATTCGTGACGCGGTCAGGTCCTGGTGTAGTGCAAGGCCTTGCTGGTAGGCGGTGCGGGTGTCGCGGGTTGCCTGCAGGATCAGGGCTGGTGTCGGGTTGTGCACGGCGGTGGGTGGCTCGATAGGGTCCGGCCAGAACGCGCAGGCGGTGATGTTGTTGGCGAACGCACCGAACACCGGTTGGGTCGCCCGGACACTTTCGATATTGCGGCGATACCAGGCCAGATCTCGGGGTGCGGCCTTGTCGCCGCACAGGACCGCGGCCATGCCCGAGGCATCCAGCGGAACGGGACCGTTGATCTTCGCTTTCAGCTGCTCCATGTCGATGGGCAGCCCGGACACTGCGTCGGATACGGTCCGCACGAGCTCGGCGAGGTTGGTGTTCTTCTTCGGATTGGACAACAGCGACAGCAGCATCATCGGCACGGTGTGTTCGTCGATGAGATAGCCGTTGCCGATGACCGGATGGGCGGCGGCACGTCGGATCATGTCCTCGACGAAGGCTCGGACCTGCGGTCCGCTGCTGCCGAAGTGGTAGTCGGTGTCGTGGCGGGCGGCCCAGTTCGCCCAGTCGTCGAGCCCGGCCTCGTTGACGGCGCCCATGTCCTGGTAGGTGCCGATCCAGTAGCGGTCCGGGTCGATGGCGCTGTCCAGCACGATGCGGTCACTGTGCTGAGGGAACATCTGCGTGTACACCGCGCCCAGGTAGGTGCCGTAGGAGTCGCCGTAGTAGTTGAGCCCGCGTTCACCGAATGCGCCGCGGATGACATCCATATCTCGTGCGGTATTGCGGGTGGTGATGAACCGGGCCTTCTCAGGATCGGGTACTACGCAGGATGCCGCGAGCGCGGCGGCCAGGGTGGCGTCGCGCGCATAGCCGAAGGAGTCGAAGCCAGCCGAGAACAACATGGTGGGCAGCGGCAGCGCACAACTCATTCGGTCCGATCGGCCGATACCACGCGGGTCCATGCCGATCAGGTCGTAGCGGGCACGGACATCCGTTGTCAGCCGATCCCGCAGGTCAGCGATCATGCTCAGGCCCGGACCGCCGGGACCGCCGGGGTTGGACAGCATGATCCCGCGTCTGAGTTCCGGGTCGGTGGCCGGGATACGCGAGATCGCTACGGTCAGCGTGCGCGAGTCCGGTCGGTTGTAGTCGAGCGGTACGACAACGCCCGCGCACTGAGCCCCCGCGCCGTCGAGCGCCGCGTCGTTACACGGCTTCCAGTCCAGCTGCTGGTGATAGAACGACTCCAGCCCACCGGGGATGTCATCGACCGGATCGGCGCTCGCCGGTCCCACGGGCAAGGTGGCGAATGCAGCTGCCGATATGACCCCGACAACGAGCCATCGAATCCATGTTGTCGGCATCGCATCTCCTGTCCGCGACCTCCGTGTACGCATCCCTGATTCCGCCGCACAGCCATTTTCGGGGTCTCGAACGAGCACCATACTGCCGTTTGCTGAAACCGGCTCGGCGAGGCAGTGATTTCCCCGAGCCTCACCCACGCTCTCCTCGGTCAGATCGGTGTTGCGCCTCCGACGTCAGGTTTTGCGAGGCGAGTCGACGTGTACAAATCACAGACTGGTTGCGATTGCGTCGAATGCCAAGAAATTGCCTGCAATATCGCGAGCAAACACCCGTATCGGCTCGGTCCAGGAGAGCTTTTTTCTGCTTTCTGGGCGGCCGCAACATTTGTTGAAAACTTTATAACTGTAGATATGAAATCGTTATGCTACCGTGATCCAAACTCTCAGTGGAGTGACCGGTTGGTGCGGGCCCAGAGTGCCTGCGCGTCGGATAGTTGGACGCGGGAGGCGTGATGGAATCCGGGCATCTGTTGTCGACATATCGGGAAAATGCTTGCCGCACAACGTGTTCAGCTACCGGTGTGCCTGGACTGCCGGTCGACGGCGCGCCCTGGCAACCAGTGATGTGGTGGCGGATCGGTCTGCGATGGTTTGCGCCCCTCACGCTCGCCATGATCATGCTGGCGGCAGCGTTGTCTATGCCGGTCGCGCGAGCCGCGGTGCTGTCCCCTGGTGACGATCCCTTCTATGCCGCACCCTCCGATCTCGCGTCACATCCGAACGGCGCGGTGCTCGGGGCCCGGACGATCCCACTGCTCGGTCTGCCGATACCTGTGGCGGCGTGGCAATTGCGTTATCGCACAACTGATTCCGAAGAGCATCCGCAGCTGGATGTGACCACGGTGCTGGTGCCGCCGGTGCCCTGGAACGGGCCGCGGCCGGTGTTGTCGTACCAGGTACCCGAGAACAGTCTGGACACCCGGTGCGCGCCGTCGGCCACGCTGCGCGGCGGAAGCGACAGCAACATGGCGAGCGCCATGCAGGATGCGCCGTTCATCGCGGACGCACTGCTGCGGGGATGGGCCGTCGTGGTCAGCGATTACGAAGGGCCGCAGTCCCGGCTCTTCGACGGCGTGACATCCGGGCGTGGAGTCCTGGACGGAATCCGGGCCGCACGGTCCTTCCAGCCGGCCGGCATCGATGCTGCGAGCCCGATCGGCGCCTGGGGATACTCGGCCGGAGCCTTCGCCACCCTGTGGGCCACGCAGTTGCGTCAGGAATATGCACCAGACGTGCGGTTCGTCGGCACCAGCGCCGGCGGAATCCCCACCGATATCCCGGCCGTGGCACAACGCGCCGACGGCGCCGTGGGGGCGATACTGATTCTGCTCGGGCTGGCCCGCAATGAACCCGACTCCCGGTTGGCCGACTTGCTGAACGACCGGGGCCGCCGCGCGCTGCTCGCCGCGGACACCTCCTCCTGCGGGTCGGATCTGGCTCAGGAATACTCCGACATCCACGTCGACGACTTGGCCGCCGTGCCGAATCTGTTGGCGCAGCCCGCTTTCCGCAACGCCGCCATGCCCAATGAACTCGGCCGTACCACCCCCGACACCCCGCTGTACCTGTACCACAGCGTCGCCGACGAGAAGATCCCCGTCGCCGGCTACACCGCCCTCATCGATACCTACTGCGCTCAGGGCGCCACCCTCACCGCGATCCACTCGCTGTTCCCGACGCACATCGGAGCCGCCGCGGGCGAAGCCTTCGGCGGCATGAACTTCCTCGCCGACCGCTTCGCCGGCGCCCCACAAGCCCCGGGGTGTGTGGTGCAGTAGGTCGTGGATCTCATCAGCGAAATCCTCACCGACCACCAATCGCAGAGCGTGTCCGGCGACTCCGGTGCGGCTGCGGGAGTCGATATTGGGCAGCCACCAGGGCTGCGAGCAGAACCAGTTCGAGACCGGGCACCAGCCGATGCCCCGGGGCGAAACTGTTCGGCAGGCAGACCTGCAGCGCGACCGCGGCCACGACCGCCGCCGCCACCGGCCACCTCGACTGCACGATCCGCGTCAACACCGGTGAGGGTTGCTGCTCCTCGGCGAGATCGAGTAGCCGCTCGGTTCTACGCAACTGTTCCTGTAACTGTCGCAGCGCCTGCCGGGCTGTCGACCCTCCCTGCTCCCCCGAGCCGGATCGATCCAGTTTGTCCACCGATTACCTCCACCAAGCGGCGGCACCGCCGCACACCCCCGACATCATCACCCAGACCGGACAAACCCGCACCACGGCTGCGGCGAACTCCCACATCCACGGCAGCACTCAGTCCACGCCACAGTTCGTGCGCAGCGCCAGTTGCCCTCCGGGGACGGCGGATACGGGACTATCTACGCGAAATTGCCGATGGTTAGCGGCCGCAACAAGATTCGGCCGGATCCGGAGAAATCATCCGCCGACCGGGATTCAGCCGCCATCCGGGTTCATCCGGGTCGGGCGAGATGGATGCAGTTTCAACTCGCCCGATATCGAGTGTTGATGGCGAGTATTCACATCAGACTTGACCGGTCGGATGGGCATGCCTCGTAATCCCCTGTCCGCCGTTACCGAAATGTATTGTGCGCCAACATGATTGCTCATCTAGTTGGTTCGGTGGCGTGGGGTTGTCACTTCTTGCGGCCGCGTAGGAGAAGGAACGCCATGTATGCGGCACCGAGGACTGCCAGCAGCGCCGCGATCCCGATACCGGTGAACAACGAATCCAGCATGATGATGAGTGTAAGACGTTGCGATGCACTCCGGTTGGTGTTCGCGCCGCAACTCGGTCAGCCAGGGATGACGAAGCGGCCGAGTTGGGGTGCCGCCTCGCCGGGGTGTCTGGCATGGAAGCCTTCACCGATGGCTTGCATTTTCCAATCCGCTCCTGCGCGAAAGACTTTCGCCATCGCCAGGGCGGTGTACGGCATTGCGCCGGTGAGACGGTAGCGGGCGAGTTCGGCGCCGGTGGTGTCGTCGACCAAGCGACAGAACGCGTTGGTGACCTGTTCGAAGGTTTGCCCTTGGTAGGAGGTGACGACGAACAACAGCGTGGTGACGTGCGTTGGTACGCGGGTGAGGTCGACGAGGATGGTTTCGTCGTCGCCTTCACCCGCGCCGGTGAGGTTGTCGCCGTGGTGGCGGATCGAACCGTCCTTGGAGGTGAGTTGCCCGTAGTAGGCGACGTCGGTCAGATCGGCTCCGGCGAACATCGCGACCCAGGCGTCGAGATCGATCTCGATGGCGCGGCGACCGAAGAGTCCGCCCTTCTTCGCCGGGTCCCAGCCCAACCCCATCCGGATGTGGGTGAGCGCGACACCATGGTGTTCGGTGAGCTTTACCGCCACGGAACGGAATGGAAATTCCGGGCCATCGGACAGGGCTATGCCTCCGGCCTCGCCGGGATCGCCCGCGACTACGGCGTCAACATCTAACCCTGCCGATCGAATTTCGCTGATCGCCAGATCGTCGAGGGCCGCCTTCGAACGAGTCCGCAACGCCTTCTGGCGCCTGGTCGACGGCGCCACCAACACCGAACTCACCCGCGCCAACCTCTGCAGCGGCGGCCCCCACACCGGCATGCTCGTCGCCGAACTCCACCGCGGGCACGGCACCTGGAAACTACAATCCCTCGGCCAACCCATCCAAGCCGCACACCCACTGGAAGCCGTCAACCAAATCGGGCCCTACCTGTGAAATATCGTTGTCAATAGGACTGTGGATTGCCCCTTTATCAAGCGGTAGTTGGAGATTCCGCTGAATGGTGGTTCAGGTCGGCAATCGATTACCGCGCATTCAGAGGTGGTCGATGTCTGGCCCGAGACCCACGCGTCGCGTGAGTGACGTCTTCATCTGTCTGACCTCCAGCGCCCGGGTTAGCGCCCTTGGGGGCGATCATGCAGCCCGGGGCATCCGGTTCGAGGTCCGTCCGCCCGGCTCGCCGGAACCGGGTGGAGTCGATCCGCCGACCGGATCAGAGCCCTGCCGGGTACGGCGCTCGCCTGGTCTCGTAGCGGAGCAGATTGAAGAAGTCCGTCATTGCGACGGCGACGGGCGCGTCGCGGGTGAGGATCGCCGCGGCGGTCTCCGGGATCCCGGTTGGCGCCTGGCCTGACGCGTACGCACGCAGGCGGGACTCGCGCTGATCGCGCCCGGGACCGAAGAGCTCGGTCACCAGCCACTGCCCCGTGTACATGGCGGCGTAGCAGCGGTCGTAGTTCCGGTGCCGCTCGAAGAAGGCGAGCTCGTCCTTCGCCAGTTCGAACCGGGAGGAGATCGCCAGTCCGTAGTCCGCGAAGTAGAGGCGCTCGCCGTCGGTGAGGAGATTCTGAAAGTGGGCGTCGAAATGCAGCAGGCCGTTGGCGTTCATGAACGCGATACCTGCCGCCAGGTCCCGATCCGCCATTGCCAACGCGCGGTCGGCGGCCTCACTGCCGGCCCGGAGCTGCTCACCGAGCCAGCCGAACAGGTTACGCGGGATGTATTCCAGGAACAGCGCGATGCTCGCCGAGGACGAGCGCTGCTCCTCGAGGCGCCGCCGGACCTGCGCCCCGCCTTCCCAGTAGTCGACGACCCGATCGACATCGGCCAGCTCCTCGGGCAGCGGCGTCGTATCCGGCAGCACCCGCCAGTGGTACATCAATGGGAAGCCCGCGAACTCGCCCGCGAGCGCCCAGTTGGTGGTCATGGCATGCGCGGCGAGTTCGCGCCACGCTCCGAACCCCGGGCCGCCGATACCGTAGTGGCAAAACATCGGCAGCTCGAAGAGATTGGCCGTGGAATGGACGTTCTCCGGCCGCAGTTCCAAGTCTGTCAGCGGTACCCGCTTGACGAACACCGGCCCCCCGGCGACCTCCAACAACACCGACTTCCCGCCGATGCCCGATCCGACCGGCTCCGCGGCGTCCAGGGCCTGCTGCAGCGCGCGATCGCTGAGCAGAGCCAAGGACGTCGCGACGGAACCATATGCGGCAAGGCGCGTTTCGGAGCACAGGGACGACATGGACATCAGACTGTACTAGCGCTCCAGGACGGTGAAGGTGATGTTCGCCCGGCACTTCCCCCGAACAATGCCAGCGACGCCCACAGCGCCAAGACGTGGTCGACGTCCCCGGCGTGGTCGAGTCCGCCGATGCGGACCGGGCGCAGGCCGAGGTCGATAATCAGCCACATGGTCGACTGTGTCGAGGCCACAACCGCCTGGACGCCGGCGAACGGTGCACGCTGACTAAAGCCTAAGTCGAATACACGCTCATAGCCGCTGATCGCACTGACCGAACCGGTCGGCGTGTGATCGCTTACGGGATGCAGTCGTAGCCGTTTACGTAGGCCGGAGCATTCGCAGTCGGTGTTCTCCAAATCGTTTGGGTTGCTTTTGGTTTCGTAGGACAACCAGGCAGCCTTCATCTGAGCGAGAACATCCTGTATTACCGCTGGGCGAGCGGTCTGCCCGCCGAGATGGACTGCGACGCAGAACATCCGGAAACTAGCCGATTTCCGGTGCTGTGTTCGCGTATGCGAGAGGTGTCCGCCTCATTCGGTGTCTCATCATCGATCCAGCCGCACCGACCCATCGATATGCTCTCGCTTCGGCTGCCGCGGGGCGTGGCCGGAATCACCAAAGCCCGCAACCGAACCCGGTTCGTCTGAGATCATCACACCATGTCCCGCAGGAATGAGCCGGACGCTCAGCGCGCCGTCGAGTCAGCCTTGGAGCCAGGCGAACAACTGCTGACAATGCTCTCGGCAACGGTGTCGAACTGGGGTGACGGGGGTGGCTACTACATCGTCTGGCCTGTCGTTACATTGTTGCGAGTACTGAACCGGCGCCAGCGGGCACGAGCGGCGGGTCGATCGCAGGGACTGCGACTTCGCCTGGCGTTCATTGTCGCGGTGACGTCCCAGCGGGTGTTGTTCTTCGCGGCCCGAAGGGGCTGGCGGCCGGGCGCATCCTGCGGCGAGCTTTCCCGCGATCGCATTACCGGCGTCATGGTTGGGAAAGCAGTGCTGGCAGGTTACCCGCCCCGGGAGTTGCGTTACGTCGTGGTGCGTATGGCCAGCGGGCCTGATCTGTCACTGCGGGTCGCGGCTGAATCGGCGTGGTGGCTCCGAGACGAATTCGGCGCCGCTGAACGGAGTCGGTGACGCCGTTTCACCGGGCTCTCGGACATCAAAACACGCGGGCGAACCGGTCGGCACCAACACACGCGGCGAGTGCCCGAAAGCGTCATGACAGCGGACACGAACGCCAGCACGCGCCGACGATCAATCACCCACTGCGCCATGGCAGTTCGCAGGCACCGGTAGTCCGCCGGGGGCGGCGGCACGCTCCCGCAGCAGCAGGTAGCTGCTCTGGTATTTCACGCTGACCCGGGCGGCGCTGCGGTGCCGGATCGAAGCCAACCGGACAGTTCTGCTGGCCCGAGAGCAAGCTCGGCGTCGTCCCAGGCACGGGCGGCTCACAGCAACTCACCTGTGTAGTCAGCAAGGCCAAGGCGATGGACCTGGTCCTGACCGGCCGCATCGACGCTGAGGAGGGTGCACGACATCGCGGCGAAATTGAATGGATCGTCAGTGAAGCGAATGTCGGGGCGGGCTGGATCTCACAGTCGAGTGTAGTTCGCCTGGTCCTGCTCGAACGCTGTCAGAATCTCCGGTGTCAGCGTCTGGCGGGTGTTGGCGACGGCGACCAGATAGTCATCGACGTCGGCGGGTTCGGTCGTTTCCTCGCGCATCGCGCGTTCGAACGCCGACTGGGCCCCGGCACGGGCGGCGTACTCGATGTCCGCGGGGGTGAAGTGCGCCGTGGCGCGCACCAGGTGGTCGAGGTCGATGGATTCGGCTGCGGGGCCGAGGTAGCGCTCCCAGATCGCTTTGCGCGCGGGCTCATCGGGCGGACCGACCGGTATCACGTAGTCGAAGCGGCCCGGCCGCAGGAACGCCGAATCCAGCGAGCGGACCGAGTTGGTGGCGCAGATCAGCAAGCGGCTGTAGTCCTCCCGGAAAACCGGAATCAGCTTGAGCAGTTCGTTCGTCACACCATGCGCCGGACTGGTCGCCGTTCCCGCACGCGTACCGGCGATCTCCTCCACCTCATCGATGAACAAAAGCACTTCGTCGAGTTCACCCAAATCCGCGAACACCTCACGCAGTGACGCCGCGAGCCCACCACTCGCCGTCGCGGCCAGCCGAGACGGGAACAACTCCACGAATGGCCACCCGAGCCGTGAGGCGACCGCTTTCGCAAAGCTGGTCTTACCGGTCCCCGGCGGCCCGAACAGAATCACGCTCTTGGGCGGCCGAACCCGATAACGCTCAGCGACATCCGGGTTCGCCAACGGCAATACGATCCGCCGTTCTATGATCTCCTTCTCCCGATCCATCCCCGCCATCGACTGCCACAATCCGGGTGGCAGCAGCCGCCCGCCCAGCTCGGACAGCAAACCGGCCTGCGCGGGTGCGAGCGGTTCGACCAGTTCGTAGTAGATGAGACCGGTCCTGCGTGCGTATCCGGAATTCTCGAACGCTACCGACCCGGTGGCGCCCTCGGGAACGAGCGCGCAGATCCGCCGCACGCCATCCGCGCGCAGCCGCCGCTCCAATTCGGTCAGCAACGCACTACCGATACCTCGCCGCCGCCACTGCGCCCCCAGCGCCACCAGCAGAACCCACGCACGCTCGCCCTTGATCTGCGCGACCGCCATGCCGACGATCTCCTCGCCCACCTCGGCCACCACCGCGGGCTGCCCCGCCCGCGCCGACGCCAACACCTCCGCCAACGCGAACACCGGCTCATCTACGGTCGTCATGCGGCTCTGCTCCCAGATCTGAATCGCCTGATCCAGATCAGCGTCGCGAAATTCGCGCAGTCGCCATACCGGCATACACACCTCCAACCGCCATCGAAGGGTGGGTGGACCGAAGCGCTCCTCCCAGTAAACACCTACAGCACCTGTGAGCAAGCCATTCTCTGAACTCCGCCGGACAGGCGGATCGGTGCCTGTGCGAGCGGTGGCAACGATGCCGCCGTCAGCAGCAAACCACTGGCACGACGGAGCTGGGTGATCGGCTGCTCCCCGCCCCGGCGGCGCCGAGTCGTTCGCGACCACGCTGCCGAACCACTCGACGTAACACCACCTGAACGCGAACTGCTCACATCTCGGGGCGGCCAATCCGGCTTCGCACGCCGACAGTGCTGTCGGCGTCAAGGAAGTTGCAGGTCAGAGGAATACACCAGGTTGGGAAGATGGGTCAGCTCCCCCTCTGGACACAGACAGTACGCCAACGTGTGGCCGTAAGTTTGTCTCGGCTGTAACTGTGTGGTCGTGATGGTTGTAGGTCAGTTTCAGTCCGAGTTCTCGGTAAATCTCCAGTTTGTCGCCGGGCTCGGCGGCCCGCAGAATCGCCAGGAGCCGACCCAGGGCATCCACCAGTTGGCGGATTTCGTCACGGCTCATTCGGTGAGCAGGGAGCGCGCGAGTCGTCGCTGCGGTGATCGACTCGATTCGGCCAGCATCGCGCTGGGCGCGGTTCGCGCGCCGACCCTGTGCATCGTGGGCGCAGACGATCACGTCGGTCTGGAATCGAGTCGGCGCGCCCAAGCCGCGATGCCTGGCCAGGCGAAGTTCGCCGTCGTGCCCGGAGCCACGCACCTGTTCCCCGAACCCGGCGCGCTGTCGGTGGTCGCCGACCTCGCGGGCGACTGGTTCACCGACCAGTTCAGCGCCAATACAGCCGAAAAGCACACCGCCGCAACCGGATAGCCCGCGACGGTGCCGATGGATACGAATTGTCACGCACCGAAGACGGCGCGCAGGGCTGTCTCGTCACCTTCGATGTCGATGAGCGCACGGACGTCGTCGAGGTCGAGCATGCCTGCCGCCAGACCAAGAACGATCGCGGCCTCCGCGCGCACGACAGCATCGAGAACTCGACCATCGTGCGGGCTGACATCCAGGCCCGACCCGATCGCCCGCACCTGAAACAGCTGTCCGTCGATCGCAACGCCGACCGTCGACGACCGATCTGCCTTCACCCTGCTGGCCAGCAGCGCGGGCAGAGCCACGGCGAGCCACTCGGGGCGGAAGCGGTCGCCGACGGAGCCACGCACCATCAGCGGTGTCGACCATCGGATGAGCCCTTCGATCGGCTCCCGCAACTGGGCACCCCATTCGGTGAGTGCATAGGTCACAGCGTTGCCCTCTTCGGCCAGCCGTCGTTCGACGACGTCGGCGGCCTCGAGGTCGCGCAGCCGGTCGGTGAGGAGATTGGTGGCCACGCCAGGGAGTCCATCGAGCAGTTCGCGGTAGCGGGCGGGGGCCACCAGGAGCTGGCGGACGATGAGCAGATTCCACCGGTCGCCCACCACATCGAGCGCCCGGGCAAGACCGCAGTACTGGCCGTAACTTCGACTCATCTCCACCTACTTGACTTTCTAAAGTTCACGTGACTATATCAAGTTTAGTCGCGAAGTGAGGTGTAGTCATGACCAAAACGGAAAGACCGGCATGGGTCGACGATGAGCTGTTCCCGTTCCAGAGCAGGTTCGTCACCATCGACGGGCACACGATCCACTACGTCGACGAAGGTTCGGGGCCCACACTGCTATTCCTGCACGGCAACCCGACCTGGTCATTTGTCTATCGCGACGTGATTCGCACCTTGCGAGACGAATTCCGTTGCATCGCAGTCGACTACCCCGGCTTCGGCCTGTCCTCGGCCCGACCGGACTATCGCTATCTGCCCGAGGAACACATCCAAGTCGTCACTTCCTTCGTGGATGCCCTGGCATTGAGCGAGGTCACTCTCGTGGCTCACGATTGGGGCGGCCCCATCGGCCTCGCCACCGTCGGGCAGCGGCCCGCCGTATTCGAGCGTCTGGTGCTGACCAACACGTGGGGCTGGCCGATGAATGGTGATCCGAAGGCGCACATCGCATCTCACGTGATGGGCGGCCCAGTGGGGCGCCTGCTGATCAGGCAACTCAACCTGTTCGTCAATGCGACGATTCCCATCGGGCACCGGTTGCGGAAGCCGACCGCCGAGGAGATGGGCCACTACCGCAAGGCGCTCGCCACGCCCGATCGGCGCGAAGCGACCGCCGTGCTGCCTCGGCGTATTACCGCCAGCCGCGCCCTTCTCGCCGATATCGAAGCCAACCTTCCCACCCTCGCGTCACTCCCGACGCTCATCATCTGGGGCAACGCCGACGTCGTGTTCGGGGATAACGAGCGTCGGCGATGGGAGCAGCTGTTCTCCGATCATCACACCGTGATCGTCGACGGCGGTGGCCACTTCGTACAGTCCGACGCACCTGAGAAGTTCGCGGCCGCGATCCGCGACTGGCGGTCGAAGCAACTCTGATGGGCCGCAAGGCAGGGATCCTTGTATCGGTCTATGTCGCGGTGCTCGCCATCAACCTCGACGTCACGATCGTCAATGTCGCGCTGCCCCAGCATTGCGGGCGAACTCCACGCAGGCACCCCTTGGACTGCAACAGCTACAACCTCGCGTTCAGCGCATTGGTGCCAGCGGCAGGAAGCCTCTCGGATCGCCACGGACGACGACCGGCACTGCTGGTCGGGATCCTCGGATTCGCCGCCACCAGCGCGGTAGGAGCCATGGTCGACAGCACTGGTGCGGCGAAGCTCGAGCGGTTCGGTCACGCATTGTGAAGCAGGTGATCTCGAATGCACCGAACGCCGATGCCGTGGCTAGGGGCACAAGCTATCCGGTGACCAGTCGAACCATCGGGAGGGTATTCACCGGTGTGCCCGTGGCCGCTTCGATAGCGCCGCGCAACATGGTCCACGCCTTGGGATGATGGTCGATGTAGCGTTCGAGCGCCAGCGCGGATTCATCGGCTGTCATCGGTGTCGCGATCGCGGACACCTTGCGGCGGAATCCGATGGAGATCCGCACATGCGGGTTCGCGGTGATATTGCGGTACCACTGGGCGCCGACGCCGAATCCGGAGACCACAACGTACGTAGCGGATTCGGGATGATCGACCACCTCCAAGGTGACGTATCGGCGAACGCCGGTCCGTCGTCCTGTGTGCTCCAACATCAACAGCCGCGATCCGAACAGGAATCCGAGGCCGACCCGGTAGCGGATTATCGGTGCTCGGACCACCCATCGGGTCGCCTGCGCACGGGCACGCCCGCCGCGCGCAGGGCGCCGCTCGGCGAGCACGAGCCTGGTGATCAACACGTATTCCGCGACAGCCGCGGCCACGAGGAACAGCGCGGGGAAGGCGATCGCGAGTTCGGAGAAGCCACTGAGATCCTCGTGCAGGGCCGCGTTGGAGGGCTGATCGGCCCTGGTCTGCACGTCGAGGGCCCCGGTGTCGCACAGCAGCCGGGTGACCTGGTCACGCTCGGATGCCGTTGCCCCGGAATTCATTTCGACGAGGGTCTGATCGGGGCCGGGACGTCCGGACAAGCGCGTCACCTCGTTCTGGGGCGCAGAACGCGACCGCGAAGCCGTGCGGGTCGCCGAGCACTTCCTGGCGGCTGCGGGCTGGCCACAGGTGCTCCGATGACCAGGCGATGCCCGACACCGTGACGGTATGCCAGCTCGTACCGTCGAAGGTGCGCACCTGGCTGCCCGCGTGCAGGCCGAATGTCTGTGCCGCGTGATGCTCGACAACCACCTCGTCCGGATCGGGCAATCTCCCTGCGGCCAGGCTGATCTCGTTCACGCCCGCGGGCCCGATCAGGCCCACGATCCTGCCCAGCAGTTTCGTGCCGCCGATCGACATCGCCGTATGGGCTTGGGTGCGTACGGCGACGCGCGCCACACCGGGCGCGCGACGAGCGGCGCCCTACCTATGGGCCGGAGCGCGAATTGGCGGGCGTCTCATAGCGGGCGCGCCGGGAGGACCACCGGCTGGCCACGCGGTGTTGTCAGCTGGGCGCCATGGCCAGCCGTAAACCGACAATATCGCGGGGTCTGTGGGCCAACGACATCGCTATCGTGCGAAAAGCATTCGCCGCGTCGGTATTCGGATCGGCTTGCACGATCGGGGTGCCGAGGTCGCCGGTGGTGCACACTGCCGGATCGAACGGGATCTGGCCGAGCAGAGGACAGCTTGCGCCGAGGATCTCGGTGAGCCGTTCGGCGACCATGGCCCCACCGCCCGTGCCGAAGAGCGCCAGGCGTGCGCCATCCGGCGCGTCGAACCAGGACATATTCTCCACGACGCCGACGACCCGTTGTCTGGTCTGCGCCGCTACCGCGCCCGCTCGTTCGGCGATCCGGGCCGCCGTCTGCTGAGGTGTCGTGACGACCACCAGTTCCGCGGTGGGCAGGAGTTGTGCGAGCGAGATCGCGATATCGCCCGTACCGGGCGGCAGGTCGACCAGCAGGATGTCGAGATCGCCCCAGTAGACGTCGGCCAGGAACTGCTGCAGTGCGCGGTGCAGCATCGGGCCGCGCCAGACGACGGGCTCGTTGCCTTCGACGAACATACCGATCGATATCACCTTCACCCCATTCGCGATGGGTGGCATCAGCATGCGATCCACCTGGGTGGGACGAGCCGCCAAGCCGAGCATGGCAGGGATGGAGTGGCCGTGGATATCCGCGTCGAGGACGCCGACGCGGAGGCCGCGGTCGGCCATGGCGACAGCGAGATTGACTGTGACACTGGATTTTCCGACGCCCCCCTTGCCTGATATGACGCAATAGACGTGGGTGAGCGAACCGGGCCGAGCAAAGGGAATCGTCGGTTCGTCGCCGCGCACCTTCTTGCGCAACATGGTTCGCTGCTCGTCGGTCATGACACCGAATTCGACGGTGACCGCGCCGGCGCCCGGAATGTCGAGCACGGCATCTCGGACCTCGCGCGATATCCGGTCACGCAGTGGGCAGGCCGCGACAGTGAGCCGGATCTCGACGGTCACCCGGTTGTCGGTGTCGATGGTGAGATCGCCGACCATGTCGAGTTCGGTAATGGGACGGTGGATTTCGGGATCCTCGACCAGGCTCAACGCCTGCAGGATTCGCTCGGTGGTCAGTGGCTGGATCGATGTGGACGGCATAGCGCGACCTGGCTTTCATAATGAACACAATTCGGCAGCAGGACAATTCGGCGCTGGAGCGGTTCAGCGGCGTCCGAGACCGACGTGGAGCATGTCGGCGCGCTCCACAACCTTGACGCGCTCGCGCCCCTCGAGCTCGCCGAGGGCACGCTCATGCGCGTCGAGCCGGTACCAGCCCTGCCATGTCGTGAAGCTGATCGACTTGGACCGGAGGAACTCGACGACCGATGAGGGATCGGGATCGGTTGCTCCCGAGAGGTTCTCGCGATCATCAAGCAGGCACGCCACAGTCTCGTTGGCGTCACCTTTGGTGTGCCCGATCAGCCCGATCGGGCCGCGTTTGATCCAACCGGTGACATACACTCCGGACAGATGACGCGCGGTTTCGGCGGCATCCTGGTTGATCAGCACGCGCCCACCCTCGTTCGGTACCACGCCCGCCCGGTCGTCGAACGGCAACTCGGGGAGGCACTGCGAGAGGTAGCCGACGGCACGGTAAACAGCCTGGACGTGCCATTCCTTGAATACGCCTGTGCCTTCGACATTTCCGGTGCCGTCGAGCCGGGTGCGCTCGGTGCGCAGGCCGACGACCTTGCCGTCCGCCCCGAGGATCTCGGCGGGTGATTCGAAGAAATGCAGGAACAGCTTGTGCGGCCGGTCGCCGATATCGCGGATCGCCCACTGCTCCACCGTATTCGCCACCATGTCCACCTGTTTCGACTGTCGCCGGGCGGTCTCGGAACCCGCGTCGTAGTCGATGTCCTCGGGATCGACGATGACCTCGATGGTCGGCGAATGGTCGAGTTCACGTAGTTCCAGGGGGGTGAACTTGGCCTGGGCCGGTCCACGCCGTCCGAAGACGTGCACCTCGACGGCCTTGTTGGCCTTCAACCCGTGGTAGACGTTCGGCGGGATTTCGGTCGGCAGCAGTTCCCCGGCCGTCTTGGCGAGTATTCGCGCCACGTCCAGCGCCACATTCCCGACGCCGAGGACGGCGACTTTCTCAGCCTCCAGCGGCCAGTCCCGCGGCACATCCGGATGTCCGTCGTACCATGACACGAAGTCCGCCGCACCATAGGAGCCGTTCAGATCGATACCGGGAAGATCGGGCGCGCGATCGGTATCGGCCCCGGTCGCGAAGATCACGGCGTCGTAGAAGATCCGGAGGTCATCGAGGGTGACGTCGATGCCGTAGTCGACATTGCCGAACAGTCGAACCTGCGGCTTGTCGAGCACCTGGTGCAGAGCGGTGACGATGCCCTTGATCCGGGGGTGGTCCGGGGCGACGCCGTAGCGGATCAGCCCGAACGGTGCGGGCATGCGTTCGAAAAGGTCGATCGAGACGTCCGTATCCGACACCGACTTCATCAACGCGTCTGCGGCGTAGATACCGGCCGGTCCCGCGCCCACAATCGCCACGCGCAGTGGTCGTTTCGAACCGCTCATGGCTGATATGCCTGCACGAATGTCGTGTCGATGCCCACCGTGCCGAGTTTCGCCGCGCTCCCCGGCGATCCCAGCGCGGCGACACGGCCCGGCAGCGGCTCATCGAAGAACCTGGCGTTCTCGTCGATGAACGGCCGCTGCTCGACGGGTATGTCGGCATCGAGATAGATCGCCTCGACGGGGCAAACTGGTTCGCACGCACCGCAATCCACACATTCGGTGGGTTGGATATAGGCCATGCGCCCGCCGGTGTAGATGCAGTCGACCGGGCATTCCTCCACGCACGCCCGATCCATCACATCGACGCAGGCCGCGCCGATGACGAAAGTCATGATGCCTCCTCGGTATTCGCGGCGGCCAGTTCGGCGCATTCGCCGAGTGCCGCCAGGATTTCGTATCGCCTGCGGGCGAATTCGGGTTCGAATCGCGCACCGGGCGCGCGCGGGTTGTCGATCGTGACGATCCGTTGGATCCGCGCGGGGCGCGGGGTCAGCAGCACGATCCGGTCGGCGAGCAGCAATGCCTCGTCGACATCGTGGGTGACGAACAGGACAGTGGTGCGGTGCCGCTGCCACACCGAAATCAGCAGCCGCTGCATATCAGCTCGGGTCTGCGCGTCCAATGCCCCGAAGGGTTCGTCCATGAGCAGTACCCGTGGTTGGGTGGCCAGGGTGCGGGCCAATTGAACCCGCTGACGCATACCGCCGGATAACGCGCCGGGCAGGTGTTCGCCGAAACCATCGAGCCCCACCTGGTCAAGTAATTCGAGTGCTTCGGCGCGTCGTCGGCCGCGCTTCACCCCGCGCAGCTTCAAGGCGAATTCGACGTTCTTCCGAGCCGTACGCCACGGCAACAGTGCGTCCTCCTGAAAGACCATCGCGCATCGTTCGCCACTGCCGCCGTCCACCTCCGCGGTGCCGCCGACCGGCTGCAATAATCCGGCCATGGCCCGCAGGATGGTGGATTTACCGCATCCCGACGGGCCGAGCAGGACCACGATTTCGCCGCCGTCTATGTCGAGATCCACTTCGGCGGTGAGTATTTCGTCGTAGGCGATGCACAGTCCGCGCATGCGCACCGCCGCGCCCGCGTTCATCGCGCCGCCCTGGGCAGCCAACGGTTGACCCGGCGTCCGGTCATTTCGACCAGCCACGCCGTGGCCCAGCCGAGCAGTCCGATCGACAGCATGCCGACCACGACCCCCGGATAGTCGAGCAGGCCGTAAGACTGCCAGGTGAAGTATCCGATACCGAACTGTCCGGAAATCATCTCGGCGCTGATCACACAGATCCAGGCGACGCCCATCGCCACCGACAAACCGGAGAAGATGCCGGGTAGCGCACCGGGTAGGGCGATTCGGAACAGGATCTCCCACTGACCCGCGCCGAGGGTATGCGCGGCTTCCTCCCATACTCTCGGCAGCGCGTGCATGGCGTGGATCGTGCTGACCGCCACCGGGAAGAACGCCGCGAAGAAGGTGATGAACACGATCCCCTGTTCCCCCGTCGGAAACAGCAGAATCGCCAACGGCACCAGCGCGATCGCCGGAATCGGCCGGAATACCTCCAACAGCGGCCGGATCAACGCACTGACCAACCGCGAACGACCGATCGCCATACCGATCAGCACGCCGGCCACGGTCGCGAGTCCGAATCCGATCAGGATCCGGCGCATGCTGGAGATGATGTTGCTGTAGTAGGACCGGGTGCCCAGCTGGATCCGGAAGGAGTCGTAAACCTCTGCCGGGGTGGGGATCTTATCGAAGCGTAGCCAGAAAACCACGTGATTGGCAGTGAGCAGATACCACAGCAGTACCAGCGCGGCCAGCGGCACCATGGTCAGCGCTGCCGTACGCAGCCGCTCCTGGCGCCGACCGTAGCCGTACCAGCGGCGATACCGCGCTGCGCTGGTGATGTCGGAAGGTGTTGTCGGGATGAGGGATATCGGTTCCGCGGATACCGTCATGTCGAGCCTCCTGGTCTCGTGTTCGTGCTCGCTGCTATCGAGCGAGCAACGCCGCCTGGTAGTCGATGACGGCACTACCGGGATGGGCGTTGGCATAGGACTTGGCATCGGCCGCGATCGCGAACGGCCGCAGCCGTTCATCGGGCTCGACCGCCGGATCGCGCACCCAGGTGGCGGTGGCCGCGAAGATGCGGACGCCCGATGCGGTGTCGGGCACGTAGGCGGCGCGGGTTTCGCTGCCACGCTGGGCGATCAGGCGGAGCAGACAGGCTGGGGTCTTGGCGACCGCGGTGGCGTGCTCGCCCCTGAACCACACCTCCGACGCGGTCGCCGGGTTGTCGACGGCACCGCCGCAGACGGTGTCGGTACCGACCAGCGGGCTCGGTGCGGTCGTCGAAGCGCGCTGGGTGTCATAGTCCGCCCCGTACAGCGCCCGCACATAGGTGTCGTTGACGAACTCGCCGAGATCCAGATCAGCAAGGGCGCCGAGTCCCTTCAGGAACGGCAGCAGCGTGCCGAGCGCGTCGACCTCTTGTGACTTGATGGTGGGGTCGAAACTCACCAGCCCGTTGGGACCGTTGTAGAGGTAGACCACCTCCGCCGGTATCCCGGTGATCTCGGCGACGCGCTGCGCGGCGGCCAGCGGATTGTGGTTGAGATAGTCGGAGGTTTCGCGCTGGGCCGCCAGGAAGGCGTTGACGATATCCGGATTGTCCGTATCGAAGCGTTTGTTCGCGACCACCGCGTGGAAGGTCGGGATATTGGCGTTGCCTCCGTCATAGAGCAGTCGCGCCTTGCCGTCGAAGACGAGCTTCTGCGGCCAGGGCACGAATTGCGCCAACGCCGATACCTGGTCGCCCTGCAGTGCCGATGCTCCGACCGCGGGGTCCTGGCCGAGCAGCTTCACATCGTCCAAGGTCAGTCCCGCACCGGACAGACCGGTGGCGAGCATGCCGTGCGCGGCCGAACCGACGCTGGTCGAGACGACCTTGCCGCGCAGATCAGCCAGGGTGGCGGCGGGTGAATTCACTGGCACGACAATCTGATTCAGCGAACCGCGGAGGTTATAGCCGGTCACTGCGATCAGCTCGGACCTGATGTCGTCGTGGCCGCGGGTCTTCGATCCGTTGACGAGGATGGGTGCATCACCCATCGAGCCGATATCCACTTGGCCGGCGAGCATCTGCGCGGTCAGTGGCGGTCCGGCGGCGAAGTCCTTCCATTCGACCTTGTAGGTCACCCCTTTCGGCTTCCCGAGTTCGGCCAGCTTCGCTTCGAAGGTGCCCCGATCGCGCAGCAGCGTGCCCGCGGTGACGGTATTGATCGTCTTGGACTGGTAACCGATACTGATCGTGACGGTCTTGCCGTCATTCGCCGAGCCGCAGCCCGCGATGACCGTCGCGGCGGTCGCGACGCCGAGCAACAGTGCGACCGAACGCTGGATCTTCCCGCGTGGTGTCCTCATTGTGATGTCCTCCGCCCGCGGTCAGCGCAGCAAATAGGGGATGTTGACGGTCACGGCCCCGACCGGGCAGCGCGCCGCACACGGGCCGCAGTACCAGCATTCGTCGACGTGCATGTACGCCTTGCCGGAGTCGGGGTGGATCGCGAGTGAATCCAGCGGGCACATATCGACGCACAGCGTGCAGCCGTCGATACATTTGACTTGATCGATGGTGACGGGCACGTCGATTCGAGTGTTGACCTGGGCCATCAGATTTCCTTTCCAGAGTTGGCAATGCCGATGCGGGCGAAGGCGCGGACATCGGCGTCCGGGTCTTCCATGGCCGAGCGCAGCGCAGTGGCGACCTCGGGCCGTTCGGCGATCCGCTCGGCGAGCGCGCGCACGGCGGCCTTGCGGACATCGAGGTTGTCGTCGGTAACCACCGAGATCAGGTGCGGTGCGGCGATTTCCGGATCGGCGACGGCAAGTGCGATCGCCGCGCCCTGGCGGACCTGCCAGGCGGGATCGCCGATGCCAGCGGCGGCGATGGCCGCCGCCTCGTCACCGCAGCCGGTTTGCGCCAATCCGGTCAGCGCGGCGGCGCGGACCAATGGGTCGGTATCGCGGGCCAATCCGATCAGGGTGCTGGCGCCTCGTGGATCTCCCACTGCCGCTATACCTTTGGCGACTGCGATGCGGACCAGCTGGGCCGGGTCCGCGGCGGCCGCGTCGAGTTCACACAATGCGTCCACCGAGGTCAGTCCGCCGACGACGGTCCGACGCACTTCGGCATTCGGATCAGCGAACCACCCGAACAGTTCGGCCGCGTCGCTGCGACGGTGCCGCCACAGCGCCTCGATCGCCGCCGACCGCACCGCGGGTTCGGCAGCGAATACGCAATCACGCAGTGCCGCATCGAATTCCGCGCCGGGAACGAGTACCTCGAGCAGTTCGGTCAGCAAGCCGATGGCAGCGTGACGCACCGTCACGTCGGAATCGGACAACCCCGCCGCGATCAACGGCGAGGCCTGCTCCCACTCCTCGGTGGTCTCACTGAGCACCGAGAGTGCGGTACGCCTGACCTCCGGATCCGGGTCGGTGAGAAAGGGTTGCAGCTCTTCGAGTTCGGGCCACTCGTCGGCCATGTCCATCAGCCGCAACAGTCGCGTACTCATCTGCCGCCCCAGGCGTCGACCAGTACCGGAGCGGCTACATCGGCGACACCGTCCGGGCGGACGAAACCCGGCACCGGCACGATGTACGGCGCGACCGGCCGGGTGGTGAACTCCATCGCGCCGGACGCACCACGGAACAAGTTGAGATGGCAGAACCATTCGGCGTCATCGCGCTGCGGCCAGTCGGCGCGCTGATGGTAGAGACCCCACCGGCTTTCGGTGCGCCGCAGCGAGGCACGCGCGGCCATCTCGGCGCAATCGCGGATGAACGTCACCTCCGCACAGCGCATCAACTCGTGCGGCGTGTGTGCACCCATCTGCGCGATATCGCCATGCATGCGTTCGAACGACTCCAGGCCGAGGGTCAGATACCGCTGTGCCTTGGGCGGTTGCAGATAGTCGTTCACGAAGCGGCGGAGCTTGTATTCGACCTGCTGTTGCGGCGGCCCGTCCGGATTGCTCAGCGGCCGGTAGATGAGCGCGTGCGCGGCCTCGATCTGATCCTCGGGCAACTCCGGACGCACCGCGCCCCTGGCGTATTCGCTCGCACTCTGACCCGCGATATCGCCGAAGACGAAGGCCCCGATCATGTAGTTGTGTGGGACCAGCGCCATATCCCCGGCCGCGTACAGCCCAGGCACCGTCGTCGCGGCATACTCGTCCACCCATACCCCGGAAGCGGAATGTCCACTGCACAAACCGATCTCGGAAATGTGCATTTCGATATCGCTGGTCCGATAGTCGGTGCCGCGCCCGGCGTGGAAGGTGCCTCGGGTCGGGCGCTCGGTGGTGTGCAGGATCCCCTCGATCTGCTGGATCGTGGCATCCGGCAGATGGCTGAGCTTCAGATAGATGGGCCCGCGCGCACTGTCGAGTTCACGCTTGACCTCGGACATCATCTGCCCGGACCAGTAGTCGCAATCCACGAAACGGTTGCCCTCGGCATTGACCTGATAGCCGCCGAAGGGATTCGCGACGTACGCGCAGGCCGGGCCGTTGTAATCCTTGATCAGCGGATTGATCTGGAAGCATTCGATACCGGACAGTTCCGCACCCGCGTGATAGGCCATCGCGTAACCGTCGCCGGCATTGGTCGGATTCTCGTAGGTGCCGTATAAATAGCCGCTCGCGGGCAGGCCGAGCCTGCCGCAGGCGCCGGTGGCGAGGACAACGGAGCCCGCCGAGATCGTGACGAATTCACCGGTGCGCGTATCGAATCCGACCGCACCGACCGCGCGCCCACCGACCGTGAGCACCCGAACCGGCATCACTCGATTGCTGATCGTCACCTTGGCACGCACGTCGCGGGCGCGCAGCGTGCGGTAAAGCACCTTCTTCACATCGCGCCCCTCCGGCATCGGCAGCACATAACTGCCGGAGCGATGTACCTTGCGCACGGCGTATTCACCGTGCTCGTCCTTCTCGAACTTGACTCCATAGCTCTCCAGCCGCTGCACCATCGCGAAGCCGCGCGTGGCGGTCTGATAGACGGTGCGCTGGTTGACAATTCCGTCGTTCGCAACCGTGATGTCGGCGACATAGTCCTCGGGGCTGGCCTTGCCGGGGACCACCGCGTTGTTCACGCCGTCCATCCCCATGGCCAGCGCGCCGGAGTGACGCACATGCGCCTTCTCCAGCAGCAGGACATTCACGCCCTGTTTGGCCGCGGTGAGTGCGGCCATCGTGCCTGCGGTGCCGCCGCCGACAACGAGGACGTCGCAGGTCAACTCCCGGCGCTGCGCGACAGGTGGGATATCCATGGGCATCGGAGATCAACCCCTTTCGTTCGGTTCTGTCACACCGCGATTCGGTGTGACCGGGATGCGGTGCAGTCGGCCCGACAGCGAGAAGCGGTCACCGCGATAGCGGACGTATTCGAGGTCGATGGGCCGACCGGAGTCGGTGTAGGTGAGCCGTTCCAGGAACAGCAGCGGCGAGCCGGGCCGGACCTCGAGGAGTTCGGCGACGGTCGGGTCGGCCGCGACGGCTTCGATAGAGACCGCCGCGGAGCCGAGCGGCAGACCGAGTTCGGCTTCCAGCAAACCGAATACGTCACATCCGGTCAGGTCCAGATCCAGCAGCGGCGCACCGACATCGGCGGTCAGGTAAGAGGCGTCCAGGGATAGTGGGGCGCCGTCGAGGTAGCGAATTCGCTCCAACGCCACCACCGGTGTCGCCGGTTCGAGCTCGAGCCGCTCGGCCACGATCGGCGTCGCGGGCACGACCTCGGCGAGCAGTACCCGGTTGACGACGCGATCGCTGCCGGTTTCGAACGTCTCGGCCAGACCGCGCAACCGGTCCAGCCCCTGCACCGCCTTATCCGAGACGACGAAGGTGCCCGCGCCGGGAACCCGGTCGACCAAACCCTCATCGCGCAGCAACGCCAATGCGTCGCGCACGATATTGCGGCTGGTGGCGAAGTCCGCAGCCAACTGCGCCTCCGCGGGTAACGGACGATTGCCGTAGACGCCGCTCCGGATGCGCGCCCGCAGAATGTCGCTGATGCGGCGCGCCGGTGCCGAACGCCTACCGGCGCTGTTGCGCGTGACCGACGAATCACCGCCGGCGATGCGCCGATGCGGGATGCTCGCCTGGGGCTGATGCCCCGAGTACGTTCTGCCTGTCATGGCGCAAATGCTGGAAACGGATGATTACGCGCGATGCTCCCCGCGATTACCAGGTGGTTACGCCAGTTAGCGTCCGCGACGCAAGCGTGTCACCTGCGCAAATGCCGGCCGATCGCGGTGTATCACCAGCCGGTCGAGGTGACCGATCCCATCCGCACGGCACATTCGACCAGAATCTCGGCCGGGCCCGCGGGCGGAGTCCGGCGGCGCCAGATGGCGCGAAACTTGCGGGTCAAGATCACCGGGGGCGCCAGCTGGACCTCCACGAGCGCACCCGTCGACAAGGCGGGCGCGGCGATCAACCGGCTCAGCACCGCAGGCGCGACACCACTGCACGCGGCCGCAGTGATCGCCACCGCGGAGCCGAGTTCCGCCGCCGGCGCCGCCGGTTGACCTGCCGTGCTGAGTATTTCCCAGACGGTCTCCCTGGTCCCCGATCCCTGTTCACGCCACAGCAGCGCCGTGCCAGCGAGCTCACGCAGGGTCACCGGTCCGCGGCGCAGCGCCCACGGATGTTTCGGCGCGACGACCACCACCAAGTCATCCGCTCCGAGCACCCGACTGCCGAGACCGTGCGGCGGATGCGGCCCCTCCACGAAGCCGAGGTCCGCCTCGCCGTCGCGGACCAGTGCCACGACCTGCCGGGTGTTCTCCACCTCGAGCGCCACCAGCACATCCGGACACGCGGCACGCAACGCATTGAGCCACTGCGGAATCCGATGATCGGCGATCGTCTTCGAAGCCGCGACGCGCAGCCGCGGAACATCGATGGCCTGCAACGCGGCCATACCCGCGACCAGGGACCGGGCGGCAGCAAGCACCGGCAGGGCGTGACCGATGACAACCCGGCCCGCGTCGGTCGGTACCGAACCGGTCGGACCGCGGTCGAGCAATCGCACCCGCGCGCGGCGTTCCAGCGCGCTGATCCGCATACTCGCGGCAGGTTGGGTGATGCCGTGGCGTCGTGCGGCCGCCCCGAGACTGCCCAGCTCCGCAACGGAGACCAGCAGGTCGAGTACGTCCAGATCGGGCGTTCCCGGCGGCAAGGTCATTGCCCGATTATGAGCGGATCATCGGGTCGCGGCATGTCCAGACCCATCAGCATCGCTGATGAGCTGCTTCCGGATCGTGGTCTACCGGCAGGGCAACCGGGCCGTGATGGTGAGGAATATGACCTGGTTACGCCGAAATCTTCCCGGGATCCTGCTCGCCGCCGCGGTCGCCGGTGCCGCCACGGGGGCGGGCCGGGTGTTCCCGATGGTGGGCGCGCCGATCATCGCCTTGTTCGGCGGAGCCGTGATCGGTGCCCTCCGACGTCGATCGGTGATGGACACCGGGATGTTCGCGCCCGGTCTCGCACTGATACGTCAACGATTGCTCGGCATCGCGATCGTGCTGCTCGGTCTCGGGTTGCCCGTGGGGTCGGTGCTCACCGTGGGACGGCAGACCGCCACAGTGTTGGTCGGCACACTGATCGTCGGAGCAGTCGCCGCACTCGTCGTCGGCAGAATGCTTGCGCTGGACCGTGACTCGGCGACGCTGGTCGCAGTCGGGACGACGATCTGCGGCGCGTCCGCGATCGCCGCAGCCACCGCGGTCATCAAGCCGGACAAAGAGCGGGTCGCATACGCACTCGGCACGATCTTCGTCTTCAATATCGTTGCGGTACTCATGTATCCGCCTCTCGGGCGGTTGCTCGGATTGTCCCAAGAGGCATTCGGTCTCTGGGCGGGTACCGCCATCAACGACACCTCGTCGGTATTGGCGGCAGGCGTGATATTCGGCTCAGCGGCAGCGCATTTCGCGGTGATCGTCAAACTCGTCCGCAGTCTCATGATCGTCCCGATGTGCTTGGGCCTGCATCTCACCCGCCGCAGCTCAGGCAGCGCGAAAACCCCACTCCTGCAGAGCTTCCCGCTCTTTGTGGTGCTGTTCCTCGCCGCATCGGTCATCTCCGGTCTCGGCATCGTGCCTCGCTCCTGGACCGCACCACTCGGGCAGCTCAGTGCCTGGCTCGTCGCCGCCGTCCTCGCCGCGATCGGTCCATCCCTCACCTGGCGACAGCTCCGCACCGCCGGCGCACGACCACTACTGTTCGGCGGCACTCTCGCCGTGATACTGGCGGTCAGTAGTCTCGCACTCCTGACCGCCACCGGCTGGCGTTGATCCCGCCGATCAACCTTCACACGGCCTACGCACCGTAGGAAACCGCCGCTTCGTGCGTACCCGGCTCGGTCACCGGGTGATGACGTCGCCCAGTCTCGGCAGCCGGCGCAGCGGGTTGTGGTATTCGTCTTCCACGCCGTGTTCATCGCCGACTTCTTCTTCTCCACCGAACAGCCGCAGCGGCGAAGAGGATCCGAGCGTTACGGACTCGCGGCAGGCCGATGGATCACCAGCGCATCCGTCCCGATGCCCGGTGGCCTCGCTCGGATTTCATCGGCTACCCCATTGCGCTCCGCGATCTGCGTGGCCGGTCGGAAAAGATCTACAGCGTGGCCGCCTGTCTTGCGCGGCGCCGTCGCGCGTTCGATAACAGTGACGTCGAATCCGCACCGGTTGAGCCAGTAAACCGTCAGCGTTTCCTGGCCGAATACCCGCCGACGGTTCTTCCACTCGGTTAGGAGCATGGTGCAAATTGGGGCGGCAATCAGTACGGCGGTCGAGAACGGGCTATTTGTCCGGCGTCGAGGGGGCGGCTGTGCCGACCCGGTCGTGCCAGGCCGCTTTCGCGCCGCTGTCGCCGATGCGATAGACCTGTACTACCGAGCCGCCCGCCACCACCACGGCAAGCACAGCCAGCGCAGCAGCAACGACCTTGTTCGCGACCACTGTGTCGGCCCGTCGGGTCCGCGACCTCATCCAGTCGATGGCGCGCTCGCTGTGCACTGCCCACCAGACGAGCGACAGCACAAATACCGCCAGTGACCACAGCAGCATCTCGTCGCCCAAATGAGCATGGATGCGCACCAGCGGATCGCGGCTGGTGTGATGCTCCAGCCACTCCCCCGAATGGCTGGTCAGCGGCACCGACACCAATGTGACGAAGGCCGTCAACGGGGTGAGGATGCCGAGCCGCCGCCGCGCGGCGGGCCACAGCACACACGAAACCACCAGCAGTGCGGTCACCGGCACCATCACCACGACGATGTGAACGAGCAGAACGTGGGCGGGTAGCCCGTTGATCGTTGTCGGCCCCACGGCGACTCAACTCCTCGGTAGTGGCACTCGGTCGAGCGGAGTGTATGGACCGATTCTTGGAGCATTCTTGGAACAGACACCGCGACATCTCAATTCGTCGCGGTGGGAAGATGCAGGGTGAAGGCCGCACCGCGGCTGGGTGCGCCGTCGACGGAGATGCGCCCATGATGTGCCTCGACGACCTCACGGACCAGCGCCAGACCGATCCCGTGTGGGCGGGCGCCCGCGCTGTGCCCGTCGCCGTGGGCGAACCGCAAGAACAGTCGATCGACATCCTGCGGATCGAGTCCGACACCGGTGTCCGATACCGTGACGTCGATCCGGTCGGCAGCTCGAGCGACGCGCAATGTGATTGTGCCACCAGGATTTTCATGGCTGAGCGCATTGTCGACCAAGGCGAGGATCGCGCGCCGCAGTGCCGGGCGAGCGCCCTCGACGATCAGCTTGTCCGTCGGCGGCCCGCTGGTGACCTCGACGGCGATATCGCGGTCCGCGGCGTAGTCGCCGACACTGTCGCGCACCTCGTGACACAGCCGCAGCAGGTCGATGTGTTCAGCGCGGCCCGGTTCGTGCTGCGTGGAAGCCGCCAGCAGCAGATCGTCGACGATATCTGCGAGGGCACGGGTATCGGAGACCAGAGCGCGCAGCTGTGCGGTCAACGTCTCGTCGACCCGGTCGCGCTCGGCCCGCCGAGCGAGTAGTTGCGCACGGGTGTGCAGCACAGTCAACGGCGCCCGTAGTTCGTGGGAGGCGTCGGCGACGAAACGGCGTTGCAGCCCCAATGCGGCAGCCAGCGGGCGGATTGCACGCCGCGAGAGCAGCACGGCCACTCCGGCCGCAGCGGCCAGACCGGCCGCCTCGGCGGCCAGCAACGCCATCAGCAGCCGCAGCCGACCCTCCTGCCAGGGTGTCAGATCCACCAGCACCGCGATTCTGCGACCGGAACTGTCGGCCACCAGCGCCCGATAGTCCACACCGTCAGAACGCAAATTCCGATATCCGGCGGAAGCCGCCACAGCGGACGCGGTCGGTGTGGGCGCGTGATCACTCACCATGACCGCACCCTCGCGGTCGCGGATGGCGATGGCCATGCCGGGCGGCGGATCATCGACGTCGTCGACACGCGCGACCACCTGCGCCAGCTGAGTGTCGATCTGATCTTGCTGAATGTTCAGGTCGACGAGGTAAAGCACCACACCGACCAGCGCTAACACCACGCCGAGCGCCAGCGCACACTGCACCGCGGCCGTGCGCGTGGTGCGGCGCAGCACCGTCGACTCGGTGGGTATCGCGGCGGGGCGGCCCCGGCGGCGGATCCTCACTGTGTCCCGAGCCGATAGCCGATCCCGCGCACGGTGTCGATCACGTCGCGGCCGAGTTTGCGGCGCAGGTAATGCACGTAGGTGTCCACCGTCCCGACGGTATCGGCGCGGTCGAAAACGAACTCGAGCAGTTGGGACCGGGTGAACACCTGCCGCGGTGACCGGGCCAGGACCGCGAGTAGCGCGCACTCACGCGCGGACAGGACCACTTCGTCGCGCCCACCCACCACCGAGCGCGCCGAAAGATCCAACGTCCGAGCACCGATCGGCAACGACACCGTTGCCGCCCGGTGGCGACGGTGCAGTGCGCGCACTCGTGCCAGCAACTCCGGGATTTCGAACGGCTTGACCAAGTAGTCCTCGGCCCCGGCGTCGAGACCCTCGACCCGGTCGGCAAGGGCTCCACGGGCGGTCAGCACCAATGCGGGCGTGACGACGGCGCGGTCCCGCAGTGCCCGCAGTAGGTCCAAACCCTCCACGACGGGCAGCCCTCGGTCGATGATCATCACCTCGAATTGCTGGGTAAGCCCGCAGTGCAGTCCGCTCTGACCGTCCACGGCGGTCTGCACCCGATAGCCCTCCTCGACGAGCAGCGACGCCACCATCTCGGCCAGTCGGCGGTCGTCTTCGACCAGCAGCACCCGCGGGGCGGCGGTCTCGGAACTCGACATACCGACCAGCGTGCCACCGAATGTCGCCAGTCGTTTGCCTCGCGGTGATTGCTCACTGAATTCCCAGAGGCTGGCACCGTGACATCCTCGATAAGCCTGATCAGTGCCTGCGCGCCGAATGTGTAGGTCTGCGGCTGTATCGGCCAATCCCAATAGCGAGCGATGGCTGCCGCACCGGAGAGCAGAACTACGACAGTGCCGGTCGGCTGCCCAGTCCGACACAGCGTGCCCAACGGTGGCGGCCATGTCGTGGCCTCACAGGGTGCGGACTCGGAATCAGGTTGATCGGCGTGGGCTGCACCGAGTGCTGAACACAGCACAGCGATGACGGCTCCGATCAGCGCGATAACCCCGGTTCTGGCACGGGATTTCGCTTGGCGTTGATCATTGTCGATGCCCGCTGTCGTCGACAAGAGCATCGACACCCGCAGGTCGGCGCCCATACCCAGTACGCGGCGAGAATCACAACTGTCCACCAGAGGCTCACCGCGGTATCCCTTACCGGCGCCCGGTGCCGAGATGCCGCGTTCCAGGCTCACCCCGAACGCATCCTCGGTACGGTCGAGCGACTCCGGGATGCCGAGGCTGTCCGACCCGAGTTCGTGTTCCAACTCGCTGTCGCGCATCGCGTGCGGCGAGGTCCACAGTGCCGCTCGGCCACGAGATCCCGGAAGCCCGCGGCCGTAGGCAGCGGTCGACGTCAGTGATAGAGGGCGTCGATGCTGTCGGCGAGGTTCTCGACGACTATCTTGCGGCGCAGTTTCATACTCGGTGTGAGATCACCGGCCTCGACGGACAGTTCGTGGTCGATGATGTCGAATTTCTTGATCTGTTCCCAGCGATTGAGTTGGGCGTTCAGGTGGTCGACGTAGGCGGCGATCACGTCGTGGGTCTTCTCGTGCCGCGCGATTTCGGCGAGCGGTTTGTCTGCCAGACCGTGTTTGCCAGCCCATTCGGTGACGCTCTGGGCGTCGAGGCCGACCAGCGCGACGCAATAGGGTCGTGTCTCGCCGTAAACGATGAATTCCGATGCGTAGGGACATATTCCCTTGAACGTGGCGGCAATCGCGGAGGGCGCGACGTACTTGCCCTGCGAGGTCTTGAACAAGTCCTTCTTGCGGTCGGTGATGTGCAGGAATCCTTCCGGGTCGATCTCGCCGATGTCGCCGGTGCGGAACCAGCCGTCCACGTCCAGAGCCTCGGCGGTGGCATCGGGGCGGTCGTGATAGCCACTCATCACGCCCGGACTTCTGAGCAGGATTTCGCCGTCCTCGGCGATCTCGACCTCGGTGCCGGGGAACGGCTTGCCGACGGTTCCGAACCGGTATGCACCGGGGCGGTTGATGAACGAGGCGGCGGCGGTCTCGGTCAGGCCGTAGCCTTCGAGCACGATGATGCCGATCGCGTCGAACCACTGCGCGACATCGCGGTCTAAGGGGGCCGCTGCCGAAACGAAGTACCGCAGCCGACCACCGAAGCGTTCACGAACTTTGGAAAGCACCAGCCTGTCGGCGATTTCGTGCTGCAAGGACACCAGCAACGACGGTTGCTTGCCGGTCTGCCTGGCACGCGAGACCTTCAGGCCGACCCCGACCGCCCAGTCGAAGAGCTTCTTCTTGATCCCGCCTTCTTCGGCCATGATGCCCTCGATACGGGCATGCGCCTTTTCGAAGATGCGCGGGGCGGCCGCCACGATGGTGGGGTGCAGTATCGCCATGTTGTCCACGATCTTGTCCACCCGGCCGTCGATCGCCGTGGGAAAGCCGATCAGCGGTGACAATGCCAGCATCACCTTGCCGAACGCGTGGGACAGCGGCAGCCACAGAAAGTTCAGGTCGTCTGGGCTGAGAACGTTCAGGGCTTCGATCGCTGCGGCGCTGTAGGTCCATGCGGAATGCGGCAGCCGAACCCCCTTCGGGGTGCCGGTCGTGCCGGAGGTGTACATGATGCTGCCTAGATGCTCGGGCCGGATGCCGCGGACGCGGTCGGCGATCGCGTCGGGGAATTCGGCGAGCAGTCCGCGTCCGCGCTCTTCGAGGTCGTCGAGTGCGATCACCCAGTTCCCGTCGCCCTGGCCATCGAAGATCACCACCTGCTGCACGTCGGGCAAATCGGCGCGATGCTCGATCAACTTGTCGACCTGGTCCTGATTCTCGGCAACCACGATGCGGCTGCCCGAGTTGGCGATGATGAACGCGACGCCGGGGGCGTTGGTGGTGGGGTACACGGTGGTGGTGGCCGCACCGGCGCACATTACGGCGAAGTCGGCGAGCACCCATTCGTACCGCGTCGACGACACGAGCGCGACCCGGTCTTCGGCCTGGATTCCCAGTGCTATCAGCCCGGCTGCGAGGATGTCGACGCGATCACCGAACTGCTTCCAGGACACGCTGGTCCAGCCCTCGCCGTCAGGGATTCGGAACGCCTCCGCGTCTGGAGTCGCGGCGATGCGGTCGACCAGCATCTGGGCAACCGAGGGTGCCCGGTGCTCGATCTTGCCGAGATCGGGAGGTTCCTCGGATTCCCGGAGGAACGTCATCATTTGATCCTACGAACCCCCGGTCGATCGCTGGGGTTTTCGGACGAGAAAGATGGGCGCGAAGACTCGTCGCGGGGTCGCCGGCCTGGTTGCGCGCCAGCGTGAATAGCGCCTCGCCTCCAACGTGAAGTGCAGGCTGAGGACCGCGTCGAGCCGTAGAGGGTGGCTCGCGGATCGTCGATCCGGTCGGCACGGATCCCGTGGGGTGCGTCGTCTACGTGGCGGTAGATCCGGTCGACGAGGCGTTCGATCTCGGTGTGCTCGCGGCTCATCGTCATCATCGCCTCCTGGGTCGCGCAGTTAGTCGACCAGCACCGGATACAGCTGCGACTCCTCGGCATATTCGTGCGGCAGTATGTGCTCGACGAGAAGATCGAGTCCGCGGCGGACTGCCGCATCGGTGCTCGGGCCGGGGCTAGGGTACAGCGCATCGGCCTCTTGTCGAACCGAGGCGCGTACGGTCTGCAGGCGGTCGTGCTCCCACGCGAAGCGAGCGATCAGGGGGTCGATCCAGCAGTGCGGCGCCACGATGAATCCGCAGGGCCTGCAACCGCATGAGCACCCCGAAGGCGGCGGCGATCATCGCCGCCAGCGACGGGCCGAGGCGCACGGCCGAACAGCGCATTCCTGTAGCCGGTGATTCCTCGCCTGGCACCCGAGGATGGGGACGAAGGGCCTCGCCATAAGGGTCTTCGTGATCGGTTGCCTTCGGCCGGGACCGAGGAGGCTTAGTAGGTACGGATACCGCCGAGCATTTCGCCCTTCCGGCTCGCGAGATCGAACGCAGGCTGCTCGGCATATAGAGGTCTTAGAAGAGGCATGACGTACTACGGCGAAGACGGCAGCAGGTAATGGGCGCACGCGAAACCCACATGTCGCAGTCGGATCTGTTCTCGTGGAACATGGAGCGAGATCCGGCCCTGCGTTCGACCATCGTCTCGGTTCTGATCCTCGATACCGATCCGGACTGGGATCGTTTGGTGGAGACCATCGATCGCGGCACCCGCCTGGTGCCGCGGTTGCGGCATCGGCTGGTCACCGCGCCGTTCGGCCTCGCCCCGCCCAGGTGGGCGCTCGATCCGGGCTTCGACCTGTCCTGGCACTTGCGACGCGCCGCGCTGCCGGAACCGGCGACCATGTCCGCGGTACTCGAATTCGCGCGCACCGAGGCGATGACCGCCTTCGATCCGGCTCGTCCACTGTGGCGCTCGACGTTGCTCAGC
Organism: Nocardia pseudovaccinii; assembly: GCF_050942345.1. Taxonomy (NCBI): domain Bacteria; kingdom Bacillati; phylum Actinomycetota; class Actinomycetes; order Mycobacteriales; family Nocardiaceae; genus Nocardia; species Nocardia pseudovaccinii. The sequence goes on along the minus strand of NZ_CP192074.1, from coordinate 4,965,858 downwards.
GGCTTATCAGATGGAGGATGCGCGCTGGTGATGACAGTGCACCACAGCCTCACCGATGGTATCGGCGGCATTCAGATCGCCACCGCGCTGCTCGATCTCGATCGTGCGGGCACCGATCGCGGCCATCCGCCCGAGCCGCTGTACGACCATAACGGCGCGCTGCGCGATATCGTGGCATGGAACTGGTCGGTCGGCTCGGATCTCCTCCGCGGCAGTATCCGGGCAACGCCGCACACCGCGTGGCGAGCTGCCACTCATCCCGCGCGGGCGGTACGTGAGGGCGCCGCGCTCGCGACCTCGCTGGTCCGCCTGGCCAAGCCTGTTACCGCGACGCTGTCGCCGGTGATGATCGAACGCAGTCTCGGTCGCCGACTGGCGGTGTTGGATGCACCCGTCGAACAAATGCGTGGCGCCGCGCGGGCTGTGGGCTGCACGATGAACGATGCATTCCTGACCGCGGTGATCATCGGACTGCGCAAATATCACGAGCGGCACGGGGCGAAGGTCGACCATTTGCGGCTGACCATGCCGATCAGTCTTCGGACGGCTGATGATCCGCTCGGCGGCAACCGGATCACACTCGCTCGTTTCGCGTTGCCGGTCGATCTCGCCGAGACCGAAGACTTGATGCGCGCCGTGGACGCCACGGTCGACGGTTGGCGCCGTGAGCCGGCCGTACCGCTGTCCGGTGCTGTCGCCGCGGCGTTCAATCGGCTGCCGGTCGGCGTGGTCACCGAGATGCTCAAGCATGTCGACTTTGTCGCCTCCAACGTCCCGGGTTCCCCGGTGCCCCTCTTTATCGCCGGGGCGTGCATCGATCGTATGTACGCGTTCGGCCCCACCATCGGCACGGCCGTCAACGTGACATTGACCTCGCACACTGGAACCTGCTACGTCGCGATCAACGCGGACACCGCCGCGATCCCCGACCTCGCGACCCTGACCGAATGCCTCGCCGAAGGCTTCGCTACCGTGCTCCGCCTCGGCGGCGAGCGTGCACCACAAACCGCCGCCGATGCCATCGTCGAAGCATCTCGATCGACATCGGTCTGATCGGTTCCCGAGGGATCAGACAACGCGGCGTGCCGAGCCAGCCGACCGAATCTCCTGGGTACCGACGAAAGACCCTGGGGCATAAGAAATCCGGGCCCGATAACGTAGCGGTGCGAAGAGTCACCGGCCTACCGCGCAGCGACCCCGGGCAGCAGCCTGTAGACCGAGGACGGCCGCGAGGGCGGCGGAGGGCGGCGCGAGTAGTGACCTTCGGCCCTCGTCGCACCGGCATCCGCTTACAAGACTCGACATCGTAGGAATACTGCGATCAGCAGGAGGCCTCATGAAGCCTGGCGACACCGTGGTGATCGACCGCGCAGGACTGGACCGCCTCGTGGATGTGCTGCACGAGGCGCGGTATCGAGTGATCGGTCCGCAGGAACGTGACGGTGCGATCGTGCTGGACGATCTTGCGTCCGGAGCACAGTTGCCCGCAGGGTGGAGCGTGGATACCGAGCCCGGACGGTATCGGCTGCGGCGCCGCGATGATGCGGCTGTGTTCGCGCATTCGGCCGGGCCCGGCTCGTGGAAGCAGTTCCTGCATCCGCCACACCGCAAGGTGTGGGAGACGGGGCCTGACCTGAATGTGCAACGCGCCGAAGACTCCGCGCAACGGTTCGCGTTCCTCGGCGTACGTGGGTGTGATCTCGCCGCGATCGCGATCCTGAGCCGCGTACTCGGCGGTGGAGCCTATCCCGACACCGGATACACCGGTCGCCGCGCGGGCCTATTCGTGGTCGCGGTGAACTGCACCGAGCCCGGCGGGGTGTGCTTCTGCGTCTCGATGGGCACAGGGCCCGGCGTCTCCAAAGGATATGATCTCGCGCTCACCGAAACGATCGACGACGCCGGACACCGGTTCCTGGTCGACATCGGCAGCGAGGCCGGAGCAGATGTGCTCGCACACCTCACCACGCGTCCCGCCGAAACCACTGACGTCACCACCGCCCGCACGGCGGTCGACGCCGCTGCCGGACGGATGGGACGGTCGATGCCGAACGCCGACCTGCCCACCGTGCTTCGTGAATCCCACGAGTCGCCGCAGTGGCAGGACGTGGCATCTCGGTGCCTCACCTGTGGCAACTGCACGATGGTATGTCCCACCTGTTTCTGCACCTCCACCGAGGACGTCACCGATCTGACCGGCGAGCACGCCGAACGCTGGGAACGCTGGGTGTCCTGCTTCGAACTGGATTACTCCTACCAGCACGGCGGCAGCGTCCGGAAGTCCGGCGAGAGCCGATACCGGCAGTGGCTCACCCACAAACTCGGCACCTGGCACGACCAATTCGGCAGCTCCGGCTGCGTCGGCTGCGGACGCTGCATCGCCTGGTGCCCGGCCGGGATCGACATCACCGCCGAAATGGCGGCGCTCGCCGAAGGGGGTGCCAGTGACCACGGTTGACGAACTGGCACAGTTCGCACAGCTGGCGTCACTGACCGACACCGAACTCGCCGTACTCGCCGCCGCCGGTCGCGACGTCACCTACCCCGCCGGGCGGCAGCTGATCACCGAGGGACAACCGGCCGACCGGTGCTGGCTGATCCGCCACGGCCGGGTCGGGCTAGACGCACATGTCCCGGGCCGCGGCGATATCGTCGTCCAAACCCTGGGCAGTGGAGACCTGCTGGGCTGGTCGTGGCTGGTGCCGCCATACCGGTGGCAATTCAGCGCACACACAGTCGAATCGGTACTCGCGATCGAATTCGATTCCGCTCGACTGACCGAACTCGCCGACCTGGACCCGGTATTCGGCCGCGCACTGAACCGCATGCTGCTCGAGACTGTGCTGGAACGCCTGCAAGCCACCCGGGCGCGGCTGCTCGATCTGTACCGCAATCCCGGCGATACCTCCACGCCCTGGCCACTGAGCGGCACCGGCGACAGAGGAAGCAGGCGATGAGCCAGCACGGCGCCGCTACGAGCGCCACGATCGCGCGGGGTACACCGGCACCGGGCGACACCATGCTGCCCTACCGGGTCCTCGACCGTATCCCGCAGAACCGTGACACCGTGACTCTCCTGCTCGAACCGGTTCACCAGGCGGCGCAACGGTTTCGGGCGGGGCAGTTCATGATGCTCTACAGCTTCGGCATCGGCGAGATCGCGATATCGATCAGCGGCAGCCCCGCCGCCGACGACGATATTCTCGAGCACACGGTCCGGGCCGTGGGGGCGGTCAGCAAGGCCCTGCACGACACTGCGGTCGGCGGGTTGATCGGCGTACGTGGACCGTTCGGCACAGGCTGGGATCCGGAATCCGCGTCCGGGCGCGATCTGGTCATCGTCGGTGGCGGTGTCGGGTTGGCGCCGCTGCGATCGGTCGTCCTGGCGGCGATCACCGCCCGCGACCGCTATCGCCGGGTCGTGTTGATCACCGGCGCCCGCACTCCCACCGACATCCTGTTCCGCGGCGACCAAGACCATTGGGCCGCAACCGGTTCCGTCGAGCTGCTGCAGACAGTCGATCATCCCGCGCCCGGCTGGACCGGCCCGGTCGGCTTCGTCACCGAACCGCTGAGCAAACTGAGGCTGGATCCTGATCGCACGACGGCGTTTCTGTGCGGTCCCGAACCGATGATGCGGTTCTGCGCGCAAACCTTGCTGCGCAAGGGACTCGCCGCCACCGATATCCGGGTTGCGCTGGAACGCAACATGCAGTGCGGGACCGCTCGCTGCGGGCACTGCCAGCTGGGACCACTGCTGCTGTGCAGGGACGGCCCGGTCGTCGATTACGCGACGGCCCAACCGCTGCTATCCATCCGGGAGCTGTGATGAACACTTCCCAGACGAAGACCCCGACCTTGGCGGTGTGGAAATTCACCTCCTGCGATGGCTGCCAGCTCACCCTGCTCGACTGCGAGGACGAACTGCTGAGCCTCGCCGGACGCCTGCGCATCGTGCATTTCACCGAGGCGACCAGCACCGTCGAACCCGGACCCTACGACGTATCGCTGGTCGAAGGATCGATTACCACACCGGAGGAACAGCGCCGCATCACCGAGATCCGGGCGCAATCACGGATTCTCGTCACCATCGGTGCCTGCGCAACACACGGCGGCATCCAGGCACTGCGCAACTTCGCCGACGTCACCGAGTTCACCTCCGTGGTGTATGCCAGCCCGCAATACATTTCGACACTCGCCACCTCGACACCGATCTCGGCGCACGTGCCGGTGGATTTCGAGCTGCGCGGCTGCCCGATCGACCGTCGCCAACTGCTGGACACGCTGTGCGCCTTCCTCGCCGGACGCAAACCCGACCTGCCGAACACCAGCGTCTGCACCGAATGCAAGCGCCGCGGCACCACATGTGTGACCGTCGCACACGGCATTCCGTGCCTCGGCCCGGTCACCCAGGCCGGGTGTGGTGCGCTGTGCCCGGCATATCACCGCGGCTGCTACGGCTGCTTCGGCCCGATGGCGACTCCGAATATCCGTGCGCTGCTACCGATTCTCAGTGTCAATGGCATGTCGACCGACGATATCGACCGAGTGTTCCACACTGTCGCGGCGGCCGCCCCGGCCTTCGCGGACAGGAACCCCGATGAGTCATCGCAGTAGGCAGTTGCGGGTCAGCTCGCTCGCCCGCGTGGAGGGCGAAGGCGCGCTGCGCATCGTTGTTTCCGACGGTGCCGTCAAGCGGGCCGAACTGAACATCTACGAGCCGCCCCGCTTCTTCGAGGCGTTCCTGCGCGGTCGCGCCTACACCGAACCGCCCGACATCACCGCTCGCATCTGCGGCATCTGCCCGGTCGCCTACCAGACCAGCGCTTGCAACGCCATCGAGCAGCTGTGCGGCGTCGAGCTCGACCCGCCCCTTGCGCGGCTGCGCCGACTGCTGTACTGCGGCGAGTGGATCTCCAGCCATTCCCTACACATCTACCTGCTGCACCTACCCGATTTCCTGGGCTATCCCGATGCCATCACCCTCGCCGCCGATCACCGTGAGCTCGTCGAACAGGGCCTGGCGGTGAAAAAGGCCGGCAACGCTGTGCTCGAACTGATCGGCGGCCGATCCATCCATCCGATCAACGTGCGAGTCGGCGGCTTCTACTCCGTTCCGTCCCCCACCGACTTCGCGCCACTGGCCGAACAGTTGCGCCGTGCACTGGATTACGCCGTGCACACCGCACGCTGGGCTGGTGGCCTCGAATTTCCGGACGTGGAGCTGAACCACGACCTGCTCGCCGTCTCGGACCCACACCGGTATGCGATCGAATCCGGAGATATCCACAGCAGTACCGGACTGGCATTCTCCACAGCCGAATTCCCCGACCACATCGCCGAAGATCAGGTTCCGCACTCGACCGCCCTGCACGCGACCCTCGATGGCCGCCGCTACCTCACCGGACCGCTGGCCCGGTACACGCTCAACTCCACCCTGCTGTCGCCGATGGCCAGTCAGGTTGCCACCGAGATCGGACTGGGCAGTGAATGCCGCAACCCGTTCCGTAGCATCCTGGTTCGCGCCGTCGAGGTCGTCTATGCCATCGACGAGGCGCTACGACTGATCCAAGACTACGAAACACCCTCGCGCGCAGCGGTTCACGTCACTCCTCGGGCGGGTACCGGCCACGGTGTGAGTGAAGCACCACGGGGTCTGCTATATCACCGCTACGACGTCGACGCCGATGGAATCATCGGCTCCGCCGACATAGTTCCGCCCACCTCGCAGAACCAGGCCGCCATCGAAGACGACCTGCGGCGAGTCGTCACAGATCACCTCGACCTCGACGACGCGGCGCTCACCGCACTGTGCGAACGCACCATCCGAAACTACGACCCATGCATCTCGTGCTCGGCACACTTCCTCACACTCGACGTGGTGCGCCGGTGACCATGCCGCAGGCCGTCGTCATCGGCGTCGGCAACGAGTATCGCAGCGACGATGGCATCGGCCCCTGGGTGGCCCGAGACATCGAAAAGCTCAGGCTGCCAGGGGTTCTCGTCACCATATGCGACGGCGAACCGACCGGGCTGCTCGACGCGTGGGCCGGAGCCGACCTCGCCGTCGTGGTGGACGCAGTGCTGTGCGAGCCCTGCACACCGGGCCGGGTCTGGCGCACCACCGTCGATGCCCTGCGCGGCGTCACCACTGCCACCAGTTCCCACGCCCTCGGCATCCCAGATGCCCTGCCGCTGGGCCAGGTACTCGGACGAGTCCCCCGCGAACTCGTCGTGATCGCGGTGGAAGCGGCATGCCTCGACCTCGGCGTGGGGCTGTCCGAACCCGTCGCGGCCGCACGCCCGCACGTGGTGCAGGCGGTGCTGGCGGAACTGTCGCGCGTCCGGATTCCAACCGGCGTTCGGTCCTTCGATTTGCGCTGACAACAACCATCCACTGTCCTCCGACCGCCCGTGTCGGGACCACGCAACCGGCCGCCTGACCGGCGAACATTCACGGGCAACGCACCCCGATTCATCGGGGCATCGGTAGCGCGTGCCCGGTTGTCCGCAATGCCGCCTTCCCCGCGTGTCGATAACCGCCGATCCTCGTCGCTCCGACAAGGATGGGCCGTGGCGATAAAGGAGACCGGTCCGAAGAGCGGCTCCCCCGGTCGCCCCGGTTCGGCGGGTTCTGCGATTCACACGTGTTCGATGCGAGGACGGAGGATCGAGGGTGGGCCGACAATCCGAGCGGCAACTGCTCGTCGGCAAGGGATGGATCCAGGCGTGCGCACTCGTCGCGGTGTTCGGATTCTTCGTGATGGGACTGCTCGCCTTCCGCACCTACGAGGGCGGGCCGCCGATCCCGGAGCGGGTGCAGAGCCCCACCGGTGAGGTGTTGTTCACTGCCGACGACATCAAGCACGGCCAGCAGATCTTCCTGGCGGCCGGGCTGATGCAATACGGCTCGATCCTCGGGCACGGGGCATGGCTGGGACCCGACTACACCGCCGACTACCTGCGTCGCGCCGCCGATATCGCCCGCGAGGGCGCCTTCGGCGCGCAGGACGATGCGAGAGTGATCGCGGACTTCCAGGCCAACCGCTACGACAAGACCACCGGGGTGCTGGAGTACAGCGCCGCACAGACCCGGGCATTCGATCAGCTGGTCGGCCACTACGGCGAACTGTTCGGCCGCACCGACACGAAGATCGGTCTGCGGCCCGAGGTCGTGACCGATCCGAAGCACATCCACGACATGACCGCGTTCTTCTCCTGGACGGCCTGGATGTCGGCGGCACATCGGCCCGGAGTGGACTACTCCTACACCAACTCCTGGCCGTCCGAACCGCGAGTTGGAAACCAACCGACCGCGAATGTGGTTGTGTGGAGTGTTGTTTCGCTGATCGCGTTGCTGGGTGGCATCGGTGTACTGTTCGCGGCATTCGGGCGCTGGGGTGACCGGATCGGCTGGAAGGGCCGCGAGGCCGCGACACTGTCTTTCCATGAGCCAGGCGAGATCGCCCTGACACCCGGGCAGCGTTCCACCCGTTGGTATTTCGCGGTGATGGTGGTGCTGTTCGGTGCGCAGGCGTTGCTGGGTGCGGCATCCGAACATTACCGTGCGAACGTCACCGACTTCTTCGGGCTCGATCTCGCGAAAGTGCTGCCCTACAACCTGACCCGCACCTGGCATCTGCAGCTGGCCCTGTTCTGGGTGGTGGCGGCCTTCCTGGCCGCGGGAATCTTCCTGGCGCCGTTGATCGCCCGGCGCGAACCGCGCGGACAGGGCAAACTGTCCTACGTCCTGCTAGGCGCGGTCGCGGTCGTGGTGTTCGGCAGTCTGATCGGTGAGGCGCTGAGCATCCATGGCAAGGTGTCGTTCGGGAACTTCTTCGCCAGCCAGCAGTTCACCTTCCTGGATCTGGCCCGGTTCTGGCAGATACTGCTCGTGGTCGGCCTGGCGGTGTGGGTGGTGATCCTGTGGCGTGGGTTACGCGGGCGGCTCGTCAACGAATCCCTGGGCAATATGCCGTGGTTGTTCTTCCTTGCCGCGCTTGCCATTCCGGCGGTCTACGCCGTCGGCTTGCTGGCGCGGCCCGGTGACAACTTCACCCATACCGAGTTCTGGCGGTTCTGGGTGGTGCACCTGTGGGTGGAGGATTTCCTGGAGCTGTTCACCACGGTGATGGTCGCCTACATGTTCGTGCTGCTCGGGGTGGTGCGCGAACGGGTCGGCGTACTGGTCATCTATCTCGACATCATCCTGTACTCGGCTGGCGGTGTGATCGGCACCATGCACCACATGTACTTCAACGGAACTCCGGTGGAGCACATGGCACTCGGCGCGGTCTTCTCCGCCCTCGAGGTGGTGCCGCTGACCTTCCTCACCATCGAAGCGTGGAGCTTCCTGCAACTGGGGTCCCGGCAAGAGGCACGCTCGGCCACCGCATTCCCGCACCGGTGGGCAGTGATGTTCCTGGTCGCCGTCGGCTTCTGGAACTTCCTGGGCGCGGGCGTCTTCGGCTTTCTGATCAACCTGCCGATCGTGTCCTATTACGAGATCGGCACCACGCTCACCGCCAATCACTCACACGCCGCGATGATGGGCGTGTACGGGATGCTCGCCTGCGCGTTCGCGCTGTTCTGTGTGCGGTACATGATCCCGGCGGACAAATGGCCGGACCGACTGGCGAAGATCTCGTTCTGGTCGCTCAACATCGGGCTGGCGTGGATGGTGTTCGCGACCATGCTGCCGATCGGCATCCTGCAGCTGTACAAGGCCGTCGACAGCGGCTACTTCGAGGCCCGCGAACTGACTTATCTGCAAAACCACGCCAATTCGGTGCTGGAATGGTTACGCATGCCTGGCGACATCGTATTCATCCTCGGCGGCATCGCACCCTTGGTTTGGATCATGTGGCTGGCCGTCAAATACCGCGGACGCGGGGGCACGGCCCCCGCCGAGGAAGCGGTCGCGGCGTCGACCTCGGAGATTCCCGCGGCAGAGCTGGCCGAGGTGAGCGGGGAATGAGCCTCGGACCTGCCGTGGAGACCATCCTGATGGGTGGTTACGCGATCGCCCTCACCGTCGGCGCGTTCGGACTGGATCTGCTTGCGCGCCATGTCCATCGGCGCGCGGACCGGCATCGCACCGCCGGGTTCCGGTACCTGCCCGAGCACGACTGTTGGGTGTGCCCAGCGAACCAGCAGCTGTGGCCGCACACTGTCGACGACCAGGCCCGGCTGATCCGCTACCGCGGCCGTCCGGCGGTGTGCAATGCGTGCCCCGAGAAATACGATTGCACCACCTCGTCATCAGGCCGAGAGATCACGAAAGCCGTTGATCCGTGGCCTCATTCGGAGGCCGGACGGTTCCACCGCGGGATCGCCCTGGTCCTTGTGGTGCTCGCCGCGTTGTTCGTTGTGATCGCCGCGGTCCGGCATCCCGGTGATCTGCCGGTGCTGATTCCGGTCGCGGTGCTGTGGGCGGGCGCGGGCTGGGTGCTCACCGGCCACTTCCGCCACACCCCGGCCGAGTTCCCAGCAACGGTTGCCGACATCGAGAGGAGTCCTTGGTGACCACCGCCGTCATCGTCGCCGGTACCGCCATCGCGCTCGCCATCGCTGCATCGACGATCCGGATACTGCGGGAATACGAACGCGCCGTGGTGTTTCGGCTCGGCCGCCTGCGCCCGCTGCGCGGTCCGGGTCTGGTGGGACTGATCCCGTTCATCGACCGCATGGTGCGCGTGGATCTGCGCACCGTCGCCCTCACCATCCCGCCGCAGGAAGCGATCACCCGCGACAATGTGCCCGTCCGTGTGAATGCCGTTGCCTACTTCCGGGTGATCGACCCGGTGCGCAGCGTCGTGGAGGTGGAGAACCACGCCGTCGCCACATCCCAGATCGCACAAACCACACTGCGTTCGGTCCTGGGCCGCGAGGACCTCGACACCCTGCTGTCCGAACGCGATCAGCTCAACACCAACCTGCAGAAGATCATCGACGAGCAGACCGAGCCGTGGGGTGTGAAGGTCGGCCTCGTCGAAATCAAGGACGTCGAGATCCCGGAGGCCATGCAGCGCGCCATCGCCCGTCAGGCCGAGGCCGAACGCGAACGCCGCGCCCGTGTCATCCACTCCCGCGGCGAAGTCCAGGCCGCCGAAAACACCCGCGAGGCTGCCCAGATCCTCTCGGGCACCCCCGGCGCCCTGCAACTCCGCTACCTCCAAGCCCTCGGCGAACTCGGCCCCGAGGGCCGCTCCACTGTCGTGTTCCCCATGCCGATAGACCTCGCCGAACCGCTGACCCGCCTCCTCGGGCAATGAGCTCCGCTGATGACGAGAAACCAAAGCACCTTCGACTCTCTGCTTTCGGGGCTACCGACTGTCGTTGCCGTAGAGGCGGGGCCGTGCCGATTTCCGCTCCACTCGAAAGGTCCATCCGGGCGGGAGCTGCTCGATGTGGCCTCGGCATTCGATTTCGATCGGCGATAGCTCACCCGGCTCGGACCGCACTTGCACGCCGTCGCCGCTGATCCGGATGGTCAGCCGGTGGCCACGGTAGCTGATCGGGAACTCCAGCGAACCAAGGGATTCCGGCCAGTGTGGCGTGAATATCAAACGACCGCTGCGGATTTCCAGCCCGGTCAGGCACCGCTGCACCAGATCGATACTGCCCGCCATCGCACCCAGGTGGATACCTTCGGCGGTCGTTCCACCCTGGATGTCCCCGATATCGGATTCCAGGACACTGACGAAGAACTCCATGGCGCGGTCACGGTTGGCACGGGCCAGCACCCAGGTATGCACGACGCTGCTCAAGGTCGACCCGTGTGAGGTGCGGGCCAGGTAATAGTCGATGGTGCGTGGGATCATCTCCCCGGGCAGGTCGTATCCGAGTCGTTGCAGCAGTTCCCGGAGTTCGTCGGAGGACAGCAGATAGAACAGCATCAGGACGTCGGCCTGCTTCGCGGCCTGGTACCGGTTGACGTCGTCGCCCTCGGCCTCGAGGATCCGGTCCAGCCGACGGATGTCACCGTAGCGCTCCCGGTAGCGGTCCCAATCCAGTTCGGCCAGTTGGTCGTAGCCTTCGAATTGGCTGATGACACCGTCGTGGAACGGCACATACATGCGGCGGCTGACCTCGGCCCAGTGCGCCGGCTCCGAGGCTGCGACGCCGAGGGTCTCCATCAGTTCGGCGCGATCACGCGGCGCGAGCAGCTCCAATGCGTCGAGCGCCCGCAGAATCACCCATACCGCCATGACGTTGGTGTAGGCGTTGTCGTCTATCCCGTCGTGCGGAGTTGCCGGATAGCCGGAGTGGAATTCGTCCGGGCCGATCACGCCACGAATGCGGTAGCGGTCGCGCTCGGCGTCGTAGGTGGCGATACTCGCCCAGAACCGGGCGATCTCCACCAGCATTTCGGTGCCGTATTCGGTGAGGAATTCGCGGTCGCCGGTCGCCTGATAGTAGTGCCAGACGTTGTAGGCGATCGCGATGCCGATGTGGCGGGCCCGTTGGCTTGGGTCGGGGTTCCAACGTCCGGACCGGGGGTTGAGATGCAGCTGCTGGCTTTCCTCACGGCCGTCGCTGCCGGACTGCCACGGGAACATCGCACCTGCCCAACCGTTTTCAGTCGCGGCGCGGCGTGCTTCGGCCAATCGCCGGTAGCGGTAGCGCAACAGCGATCGGGTCAGGGCAGGAAAGCGCAGATTCAATACCGGGAATACGAACAGCTCATCCCAGAAAACATGTCCGCGATACGCCTCCCCGTGCAGGCCTCGCGCCGGGACACCCACGTCGAGGTCGGCGGTGTTGGGTGAGAGTGTCTGCAGCAGATGCAGCAGATGCAGACGCAGTATGCGCATCGCGTTCTCGCGGTCTTGGAGATCGATACGCAACCTGTCCCACAGGTGTTCCCATGCCGCGGCATGCCTGCGGAGCAGATCCGTGAACCCGGGCTGGCAGCTCAGCCAGCGGGCGGCTTCCTCTTCCGGAGTGGAGGTTGCGTGGTCGCGCCCGGTGAAGACGGTGACGACCTTCTCCAGGATCACCGCTGCTCCGGCGGTCATCTGCACGTCGATATCGTGTCCGATCATGCCGTCCTGGTCGAGGAGTTGTCCTGTGCCGGTGATCGTTTCCCCGTCCCGCAGAATTCTGTTGCGGGCCGCCATCGCCATCGGAATCCGGGATCGGCTGGTCTGCACGACGAGCAGCACCGAATCCGTGGACAGTTTCCTAGCCCGCACCGCAGTGAGATGGTCACCGGACAGGGCCCGATAGCGTCCCACCAACGAGTTCTGTACGGCGCCGTCGAGCGCCGAGCGGATCACCAGCCGTCCTGACCAGTTCTCGGCGACGATCGTCGTCTCCAAGGCGCATACGTGCGGCCGGTGCATTGCGGCGAACCGCCGCTGGGTGACTTCCGTGATCCGGTCCGCGGTGTCGCGGAATCGGAACCGGCGGGTGAGCACCGCTCGGCGAAGATCGAGTTCCTGCCGGTAGGACAGCAATTCGGCGGTGTCGATGTCGAACCATTCGCCGTCCTCGATCCGGAACGATACCGGCAGCCAGTTCGGCAGGTTCACCAAGCTCTCGTTGTCGACCGTGCGCCCCGAGAGCTTGTCGCTGCGACGGTCGTAGATTCCAGCCACGTAAGTGCCGGGATAGTGGTGCTCACCGGCCCGCGACTCGGGTGCGGCACCGCGCGTGGCGATATAGCCGTTGCCCACCGTGCACAATGCTTCGCGCAATTTCTCGGTGTGCGGGTCGTACCCGTCGAAGACGAGTGCCCAGGCATCAGGTGCCTCCGAATCGGTTTTGCGGCCCAGCGCCCTCGCCATACGGTCGAGGAGTTCGCGGACTCGACCGGGACCGTCCACCCCGAATCGTGCCGCCGTGCGTCGGTCCCCGTCCTCGCTGTGACGCACCACGATTGCGATGCCGTGCGAGGCGACGGCATCGAACCCGTCCTCGTCGGTGAGATCGTCGCCGAGGTAGATCGGCAGTTCCGGGCCCGGCAGATGGTCCAGGATCCAGTCCAGGGCCCGGCCCTTGTCCCAGTCCACATCCGGGCGCAACTCGCTGACCTTGCGGCCGTTCGTCACTCGCAGCCCGCCCTGCTGCGCGACCGCGTGCACCGCACCGATCGCTCGGGCGACGACCTCGGGCGCGGCGTTGCGATAGTGCATCGCGACGGCGAATCGCTTGTGCTCCACCCGAACTCCGGGAACATCGCCGACCCGGCGGCCGAGTTCCGTTGCCGCGGCAGCGATCGCCTTTTCCGCGGACGGGGCTGCATCGTGTACGTGATAGCTGCCATCGGGAGCGACCAGTTCGAAGCCGTGACTTCCCGCATACCAGATTCCCGGCAACCCCACCCGCTTTCGCATATCAGTCAGATCGCGGCCGCTGACGATCGCCACCGGGCATACGCCGGCGAGTGCGGTGATCGCCGCGGCGGCTCCGTCGACCAGGGCGGCGGTATCCGGGTCCGGAACGATCTCGGCGACCGTACCGTCGAAATCCATCAGTACGGCCACGTTCTCGGTATCGAGCAGAGCGGAGATCCGGGGCCAGGACTCCAGCGCACCCGCCACCTCCGACATACGCCGGAATCCGGCACGCACGCGAACCTCGGCCAGATCGGTGACCACCACATCAGCGCCATGAGAACGCAACTGATCGGCATGCCCGGTCCGGTCGATACCGATCACCAAGGCGAACCCGCCGCGGCGACCGGCGGTGACTCCCGCTTCGGCGTCCTCGACGACGACGGTCCGGCTCGGATCCGCACCCAGCCGGCGCGCCGCCTCGACCAGCATCGCCGGATCGGGTTTGCCGGCCAGCCGCAGCTCTTCGGCGACGATCCCATCGACGCGCACCGCGAACAGATCCCCCACACCGGCGGCCTCGAGCACTTGGGCACAGTGACAGCTGGCCGAGAAGATCGCCGTACCGAACCCCGCATCACGCAACTCACGCACGAGCGCGACCGTGGACTCGAAAACCGGGACTCCGTCGCGGGCCAGCCGATCCTGAAACAAATGATCCTTCCTCCTGCCCAGACCGCAGATGGTGGCGGCATTCTCCGGATCGGACGGATCACCCCAGGGCAGCAAAATCCCGCGTGACGCAAGGAAATCCACCACCCCGCCGTAGCGCGGTTTGCCGTCCACGAAACGCTGGTAATCCGCGTCGGTGAACGATGATCGGTCCTGCCCCGGCCCGGCGGGGAATTCGGCGAGAAACGCGTCGAACAGTTCGGTCCACGCGGCGGCATGCATCGACGCGCTGTCGGTGACTACCCCGTCCATATCGAAGATCACCGCGTCGTGCTTGCGTATGTCGATCACCGGCGCGGCCTGTCCGCTTGCTCTCACCTCTTCAGACTGGGGCGATCGGTCCCCTTGATCAAGGGCCGGAAGTCCCGGCGGGCGACCGCTTGTGATCGCGGCGGGCTGGCGCACCGTCATCGCCCGGATGCCCGAACCGACCGCCGCATCCAGCTGGTTTCCGGAATGCGCCGCACGCAGACGGCGCATTCTTGCGCGAGTTCACTCCTCGTCCACCGGGACGGGCCGCTGCGCGTGCCCGGCGCCATTGCGGCATCAGCCGCGACAGCGATGACGCCCGTCGAACGCATTGCACACCGGATCAGCATCCGAGTTGGTATCGACGCCGTGGCTGCAGGGATCGACACCGGCATTAGGAAGTCGTTGCGGCGGAATGGAGCGGACTCCATCGGCGGAACGCACCCGAAGCCGTCACGAGCCGCCACCACGCCAACCGCTCGGCGAGCTCGGGCAACCAACTCGCAGGCGCATTGCAGAGATCGTGGCGCGCGCGGGCAGCGGCGGCGTGCAGAACGTCGGCGGAAACCGCGGGAAAGTCGCGTCGGAGGTGCTCGATCGCATCGGCGACAACGACGTCGGGCGTAGCTCTATCCGATCTCACCGATGTCATCTCGTACCCTCTTGCCGACTCGTTCGTGGATGACTTTGTCGACCGACAGTATTTGCTCCATCGTGGCGGGGGCAGGGCCACTGGTCCCGCTGTGGTGGGCCGATGGGCACTACGACCCGGGGTTGGCTGGGAGAGGCCGAAAGACCTGGTCGCTGGACCTAATTCCCCTATTCGGCGACCAGGTACGCGACAGAGAGTGGGAGCACAAGCTGTCCGATCGAAGGAGCCGTCATGGACTGGCCCACCGCGACTGTCATTGTCGCCATCGTCATCGCGTTGATGATCATCGTGACCACCTATCTGTCCGCCAAGAAGTCATAGCCACTGAACAAGGACAAGGCAATGGCCCAAACGCATCCCGATCCCGAGACAGTGCGATCCGCGCTAGCGCTGGCCGTGCGCGCGCCGTCGATACACAACACCCAGCCGTGGCAGTGGCGCGTCGGCGACCGCACGGTGCACCTATACGCCGACGAGAGTCGACAGCTGACACTGACCGATCCGGACCGGCGCGATCTGCTGCTCAGCTGCGGGGCGGCACTGCATCACTTCCGGGTGGCGGCGCGCTCGTTCGGTTGGCACGCCGTGGTGCATCGGTTCCCGAATCCGGCCGAGCCGCAACACCTCGCATCCATCGAATTCACCACGACTATCCCCGCCGCCGACGTCATCACGGTGGCCAGGGCAATAACCCGTCGCCGTACCGATCGGCGACGCGTCACCTCATGGGAGGTCCCGCCCACACATACCAGCCACATCATCGAGGCGGGGGCCGCGGAGGGCGCGCTGGTCCATGAGATCGCCGGCGGTGGCACCCGGACGCGGCTGGTGCAGGCCTTCCACGAGGCCGCTCGCCTGCATCGCGACGACGCGAGGTACCAGACCGAACTCGCGCTGTGGAGCGGGCGCCATGTCACGCCGGAAGGCGTACCCGCCCGCAGCGCTGTCGCCGCGACGGATCCACTGACCCGCGAATTCCGCAGTCCCGAGCTGACCGAGGCGGTGACCCACGATCTCGATGACCGCGGCGTGCTGCTGTTGGTGCACACCACCGCCGACGATCCACTGTCCCGGTTGCGCGCGGGCGAGGCCACCAGCGCGGTGCTGTTGGCCGCCACCACCTTCGGTTTGGCCACCTGCCCGCTCACCGAACCGCTGGAACTGCCGGGCACTCGCGACCTGGTGCGCACCGATGTCCTGTCCGACAGCGGTTTCCCACAGTTGATCGTTCGAATCGGCTGGGCCTCGACCAGTGCCGCGCAGGTACCACTCACCCCGCGACGCCCACTCGATGACGTGGTGCGCCCGCTGTAGGCGGGCCCGATCGACGAGGTACCAATGCCACCAACCATTCGAACCGCAGGGTTGACCAAGCGCTATGGCAAAAAATCGGCGCTGGTGGACCTGAACCTCGAAGTCCCGGCCGGAGTCGTCTTCGGCTACCTGGGACCCAACGGCGCGGGTAAGACCACCACCATCCGGATATTGGCGGGTCTGCTGCGACCGACGCGTGGAACGGCCGCGATCTGCGGTGCGGACACCGCACGGAACCGGGCCGCGGCACAACGCCGGATCGGCTATCTCCCTGGCGAATTCGTCGCCTACCCGGATCTCACGGGCGAGCAGTATCTGAGCTATCTCGCGAACCTGCGCGGCGGGGTCGACCTCAAGGTGCGTGTCCGGCTCGCCGAACGCCTCGGATTGGATACCTCGACGCGGATCGGTGCGATGTCGCACGGCAACCGGCAGAAGGTCGGGATCGTGCAGGCGTTCATGGCCGAACCCGAACTACTCGTCCTCGACGAACCGACCGCGGGCCTGGATCCGCTGGTCCAGCACGAATTCCATACGCTGCTGCGCGAGGTCAGAGACGAAGGACGCACGGTCTTCCTGTCCTCGCATATGCTCTCGGAGGTCCAGGAAGTGGCCGATACCGTCGGCATCCTGCGACAAGGGCGGCTGGTGGAGGTGCGCTCGATCGCCGAACTCACCGCACGGCCGCTGCGTCGGCTGGATCTCATATTCGCGGGCACGCCGCCGGATCTGGATGTATTGCGCCACATCGATGGAGTGCGGGCGGTGCACGCCAACACCAAGGCGGTACACGTCGAACTCGAAGGGTCGACCGCACGATTACTACAGGCGGTCGCACCGTATGAGGTCACCGACATCATCAGTCGCGAACCTGATCTCGAAGAGGTCTTCCTCGCCTACTACGGACAGGATTGAGTCACCATGCTGGGTACGGTGTTCACGAAGTGCCTGCGCGATCAGCGGCGCGCACTGCTCGGCTGGAGCATCGGCATCGTCGCGCTGGTGGTACTGGAATCGGCTATCTGGCCATCGTTTTCGAATATGTCCGGTGTGCAGGAGTTCTTGAAGAACTACCCGGAGCCAATGCGCAAACTGTTCAACCTCGACCAATTCTTCACCGGCGCCGGATTTCTGAACGGCGAACTGTTCAGCATGCTGCTGCCGATCCTGTTCCTGGTGTTCGCCATCGGGCGCGGTGCGCGTGGCGTCGCCGGTGAAGAAGAACGTGGGACGCTGGAAGTGCTTCTGGTGAACGGGGTTTCACCGATTCGGTTGGCGCTCGAACAGGCAGCCGTGGTGATCGCGTCGGTGGGAACGCTCGCCACCGTGCTGTTCGGTTCGATCGTGGTGTCCTCGGCGATCTTCGGTCTCGGTGTGTCGATCGGCGCCGCCGCCACCGGGGCGCTGTCGATGGCGCTGCTCGGCATCGAGTTCGGTTTGATCGCCGCCGCGGTCGGCGCGGCGACAGGTCGGCGGATCATGGCATCGGTCGCCGCGGCGGTGCTCGCGGTCGCGGCCTATGTGCTGTACATGACGAGCAAGCTGGTCGCGGCGGTACAACCGTACGGACCGTGGTCACCGTTCCATCAGGCGATCGAGGGCGGCCCGCTCGGCGCCGGTCTGCCGTCGGCGTACATGTGGCTCGCGCTCGGAGGAATCGCGTGCCTGCTGGTCGCGTTGCCGATCTTCGATCGCCGCGATATCTCCAGCGCGTAAGCACCCTACCCGGCCGGACGCCGGGTAGGGGTGTGTGCCGCAGCAGCCGCACTACCAAGGGCCAAGGGCCGTCGCTGGTAGACCCCGGATCGTGCGGTCCCGGTTCCGGGACCGGCGGCGCAATTCTCAGGGGCCAACGGCTGCGCAGTTAGTGCCATTCGGTCCTGCCGCCGCACCACGCGCTGGCGTGACGATTGACACATGACGACCAGCGCGACTCGATACCGGGCACCGGGATTCGGCGCATCGGTGATGTTGTCGGCACTGCATTCCCCGCTTGTCAACGGACTGCGGCACAACCTGTGCGAGCTGCGATATCAGGCCCGGCGTTCGGGTCGTCCTATCGCCTTACCCGTGTCCTATGCCCGCATGGACCACACGGTGATCGTCCGGGTCGGTCGCCCCGAGTCGAAGACGTGGTGGCGCAACTTCCGCACACCTCGGCCGCTTTCGATATGGCTCGACGGCCAGTGGTATCGCGGAACCGGGCATGTGACACAACTGGATTCGCTGGAACGCGAGGAAGCGGCAGCGATCTATCAGGCGGCATTTCCTCGCGCGGAGGTATCGACGACCGATCCGATCGTGGTGATCGAGTTGTCTGGTACGCGCGAGCCGATGGTCGGCGCCATCTCGGAACTGCGCACGGAACCGCGGGGATTGTGGCGGTACTGGTTCACCAGCCCGCTGTGGCGGCCCGGACAGTCCACGACGCTCGTCGTGCTGATCGGCATCGCCGGTGGCCTGTTGATGGCCGCGACAATGGCCGCCGTCACCGGCTACTTCCTCATCCACATCCTGCGCACCCCACGCACGACAGCCTGAACTATTCGGAGGTCCGGTCATGCACGCACAACCAGGAGACTGGCTGATCGTCGAGGGCGGTGGCGACCACGGCCCGACTCGGCGCGGCCTCATCGAGGAGGTGCAATCGCCCGATGGCTCGCCACCGTACCTGGTGCATTGGTCCGATACCGGGCATCGCGCGCTGACCTTCCCGGGGCCCGACGCCTATGTACTGAGCAGCGCGCAACTACGCGAGCAGGAACTGCGCGCTGCGGCGCGCTTCACAGCACTGCCGCATGAGTTATCGCACCCGGGCTCGTTAACCGAGCCGGACACCAGGACGCAGGGTACGAGGTGATCGCTATGTCGGAGTACCCGTCCGTGTCGACCCGTTTGTGGCGGCGGCGGCCGTGGCGCACCAGTTCGCTGATGCGGGCATCGGATCGGGTGGAGGCGCTGGTGTGGCTGTTCGCGATCATTGTCATGCTCGTCGCGGTGCCGGTCGCGGGTGCGGCCGGCACCGCAGGTTACACCGCGGCCGCGAGCCGGATCCGGGTCGAGAATGCCACGAAAGTCGCTGTGCCCGCGACGATCACGACGAAACCGGAGCGGATCGTGACGGTGGACGCCTATGGGTCGACTACCGAACGGTTCGACGCGACCGTGCGTTGGGATCAGAACGGCCGCTCCGGGACGACGACCACCGAGGTTCCCGACAAGTCCGCAACGGGCGATGAGGTGCGGGTGTGGCTCGACCGCGGTGGCAATGTCACCACACCACCAGTTCGTGCCATCAATGCGGCCAGCAGCGGTATCGGCATCGGCCTGACGATTCTCGTCACCGTCTGGAGTTGCGCAGTGCTCCTGGGCTACGGGACCGGCGGGCTGCTGCGTGCGGGCCGCTACGCGGCGCTGGACCGGGAGTGGCGCGGGATGAGCCGCCCGGTCGGACAGGATTCGTGACGACCGAGATAGGTGCCCATCATGACCGAATTACGTCCACTGGATTCGGGATTCATCGAACTAGAGGATTCCGACCGGCACATCAGTCTCGGCATCGGTGCGGTCGCGATCATTTCCGGTGTGGCGCCGAAGCGAGCCGAATTCACCGAGGCGCTGGCTGAGCGGCTCGCGCACAACACCCGCCTACGGCAGCGGGTCCGGCGCGCGCCGCTGGATCTCGTTGCACCGGTGTGGGAGGACGATCCGAATTTCGAGGTGGCGCGTCATATCCGGTGGGCCGCGCTGCCCGAGCCGGGCGATGAGCAGACGTTGTTCGAGCTGATCGCGACCGAACTCGCGGAGCGGCTCGACCGGGACCACCCGCTGTGGCAGTGCACTGTGGTCGAGCATCTGGCCGACGACCGCTGGGCGCTGATTGTGCGGGCACACCACAGTCTCGTCGACGGCGTCTCGGGGATCTCGCTGCTCGAGAGCTTCTGCGATCTGAGCCCCGAGGACGGACCGACCCGCAAGCCACCGCAGAATCACGAAACCCGCACTGCGGCAGATTGGTTCGGGTTGGCGGTCAAGGGCTTGCGCATGCCGCTGGCGGCGCCGCGCTTCGTGGTCAGCACGCTGCGCAGCCTCGCACCGGTCGTGCTGGCGACCATCACCCCGGCCGCCGGTTCCTCGCTCAACGGCCCCATCGGGCTCCAGCGCCGCTATGTCGCCGTGCGCACGTCGCTGTCCGACGTACGCGAGGTCGGCTCGGCATTCGGTGTAACCGTCAACGACATCGTGCTCGCCGCGGTCGCCGCGGCCTACCGCAGTCTGCTCTTGCGCCGGGGCGAGGAACCCACCGGCGATAAGCTGCGCATACTGGTACCGGTATCGATGCGTCCGACGGACGCGAAATACGTACTCGACAACCGAGTTTCGGCGATGCTGCCGCACCTGCCGATCGATATCGCCGACCCGGTCGAACGACTCGGCCGAATCCATGACCGGATGACCACACACAAGTCCAGCGGCGCGGCCCAGGCCGAAAACTCGCTGCTGTCGATGGCCGGGCGGCTCCCGTTCGCCCCGGTCGCGTGGACCGTCCGGCTGGCGGCGCATTTCCCGCAGCGCGGCGTCGGCGCGCTCGCGACCAACGTCGCAGGCCCGCGGCGCGAACTGACCGTGCACGGTGCAAAGGTGCTGGAGCTGCTGCCATGCGTGCCGATAGCGATGCGGCTGCGCACCGCTATCGCCATCCTCAGCTACGGCGACCACTTGGCCTTCGGCATCACCGGCGACTACGACACCACACCCGATATCGACGTGATAGCCGACGGGATCCGGGAAGGGATTGCCGAGCTGGTGGCCCATGCTCACTCGATGCGCCGGAACGGAACCTTCCCGCTTGCGATGTGCAGCGACCGAGATGTATCCACCCGTGGCTGATCATTGCTCGCGAATGCAACACACCAGGGACTGTGGCCCAGCACGTGCGTCGGGTCGTATGCGGGGACCAACGGCTCTCCAGCAGGCGACGACCGGATCTGATATTCCCCACCCACGCGTCGGAAGCTGAAGACATGACCGCACTGCGTATCGTGTCCGGAAGTGCCAACCCGGAGTTGGCCGCCGCGGTCGCCGATCGGTTGGACGTGGACTCCCTCGAATGTGTGCTGGAACGATTTCCCGACGGTGAGATCTGCCCGGTCGTCGACCATGTCTGCGGCAGCGATGTCCACGTCGGACAACCGACGGCCCCACCAGTCAACGACCACCTCGTCGAGTTGTTGCGGCTACTCGATGCGTGTCGGCCGGAACGCGCCGAACGGGTGACCGCCGTGGCCCCGTATTTCGGCTATGCGCGCCAGGATCGGCGTACCCGGTCGGGTCAGGCGCTCGGCCTGCGAGTGGTGGTGGAAGCCATCGCGCGGGCGGGCGCGGATCGGCTGGTCGTCGTCGACCCACATACCGAGGCGTTGGAGGCGATATCGCCAGTGCCCGTCGAAATATTGACCGCGGTGCCGCTGGTGCCCCCGGCCGCGACCTGGCTACGCGCACTACCGCTGCGCCGCGTCATCGTCACCGACACTGTCGCACAACACGATTCGGCCGCACCGTTCGAAGTGCGCTCGGTCGCAGCGCTGTTGGCCGACGCGATCGCCCGAATGCACCACAACCAGCCGCTGCGGGAGTTGCTCGCCCATACATGAGATCGACCGAAGGAGCCGTTATGCGCTGGTATGACCACGATCTCGGTGGGCCTCGGATCCGAGGGCAAACGGCGGCGGACAGACCATCGGGTCGCTCCGACAGGACGGCCGAAGCTGGTTGCGACGACAGTGGGGTGTGCCGTGCCGGAAAATGTTGGTAACGACGACGGCGCCACCAGCGGCGGTGTAGAGGTCGAGCCGGGTGTTCGGTTGGATCCGACCGAGCGGGTGGATCTGCTGTTGCGTGATCTGCGCAGTTCCCGGTCGGGGTTGACTGCCCGGGAAGCCCAGCGGCGGTTGATCCACGTCGGACCGAACCTGCTGCAACGACGACGTGGCCGGAGATGGCCGCGGGAGCTGGCGCGGCAGTTCACCCATCCGCTGGCGCTGTTGCTGTGGGCCGCGGCGGGGTTGGCGTGGGCGGTGGGCATCGTGCCGGTGGCGATCGCGATCGTGGTGGTGATCGTGATCAACGCCGCGTTCGCGTTCGTGCAGGAACAACACGCCGAGAAGGCGGTAGAGGCGCTGGCCGCGTATTTGCCGATGCGGGCAACGGTGCTGCGGGACGGGACCGTCGGCGACATCGCGGCCACTCAGCTGGTGCCCGGCGACGTGCTCGTGGTCAGCGAAGGCGACCGGATCTCGGCGGATGCCCGCCTGCTCGACGGCGGTATCGAGGTGGATTTGTCCGCGCTGACCGGGGAATCGATGCCGGAATTTCGTGCAGCCGAGCTGGTCGACACCGATGTCTCGCTGCTGCAGGCCCGGGATCTGGTGTTCAGCGGCACGACCTGCACCGAGGGCGAAGCCCGCGCGGTCGTCTACGGCACCGGCATGCA
Organism: Nocardia pseudovaccinii; assembly: GCF_050942345.1. Taxonomy (NCBI): domain Bacteria; kingdom Bacillati; phylum Actinomycetota; class Actinomycetes; order Mycobacteriales; family Nocardiaceae; genus Nocardia; species Nocardia pseudovaccinii. The sequence continues at coordinate 4,943,138 of NZ_CP192074.1, read as the reverse complement.
CACCGAGCTGGGCCGCATCGCGGCACTGTCGGAGCGAGTGGAGCGTGAGGAGAGTCCCCTCGAGCACCAGGTGCGGCGGGTGGCCTGGCTGATCGCCGGGGTGTCGGTGCTGCTCGGCGCGGCGTTCATCCCGGTGGCGACCCTGGCCGCGGGACTGTCGTTCCTCAACGCGGTCGTCTTCGCTGTCGGCTTGCTGGTCGGAAATGTACCCGAGGGATTGTTGCCGGTGATCACGTTGGCGCTGGCGATCGGGGTGCGTGACCTGGCGCGTCGCGGCGCGGTCGTGAAACGGCTCAGCGCGGTGGAAACCCTCGGTTCCACCGACGTGATCTGCACCGACAAGACCGGCACGCTCACCGAGAACACGATGCGGGCAACCCTGGTCCGCACCGCTACCGGAACCCACGATATGACCGCGACTCTGCCGCCGTCCGTGGACGTAACCCTTGCTCGCTTGGCCGCCGCGATGACCGCCTGCAACAACGCCCACAGCACCGCCGCCGGGCAAGCCGCGGCCGGTGATCCGACCGAGATCGCGCTGATCGATGCCGCGGCAGCACTCGGTGCCCAGTTGGATCCGGACGTGCGGCAGCGGCAGCGGCGTCAGCAGTTCCACTTCGATCCGGGCCGCAAGCGCATGTCCACCCTCGACCAGGACGACACCGGCCGCCTGTGGGTTCACGCCAAAGGCGCCCCGGAAACGATGCTGCCACTGTGTGCCACTGAACTCGGGCCGTATGCCGACCAGCAACCGCTCACCCCAGCGCGTCGGCACATGCTGGGCCAACAGGTCGATGGTCTGGCCCGTCGAGGCTTGCGTGTACTCGCCGTCGCCGACCTCGGCATCGAACCAGGCACACCGCTACCGCAGAACAGCGAGCAGGCCGAGCGGGACATGACTCTGCTCGGGCTGGTGGCGATGGCCGACCCGCCGCGGCGGGAGGTCGCCGACGCTGTCGCTGCCTGCCACACCGCTGGCATCCGCATCATCGTCATCACCGGCGACCACGGCCTCACCGCAGCTGCCGTGGCTGCCCAGGTCGGCATCACCCGCGGTCAGCCCGTCGTCGTGACCGGTGCAGAGCTGGACCGGATGAGCGAGTTCGACCTCGACAAGCTTCTCGACAGCGACGCCGAGCTGATCTTCGCCCGCTCCGCACCAGAAGCGAAACTCCGCATTGCCGACGCCCTGCGCGACACCGGGCACGTCGTGGCGATGACCGGCGACGGCGTCAACGACGCTCCCGCGTTGCGACGCGCCGATATCGGCATCGCCATGGGCCGCTCCGGCACCGACGTCGCGCGGGAAGCCTCGACCATGGTGCTCACCGACGACAACTTCGCCACCATCACCGCCGCCGTGCAGGCCGGGCGCCGCGTCTACGACAACATCCGCAAATTCATCTTCTACATCTTCGCCCACGCCACCCCCGAAATCACGCCGTTCCTGGTGTTCGCGCTCACCGGCGGCGCCGTCCCACTGCCGCTGACCGTGCTGCAACTGCTCGCCATCGACGTCGGCACCGAAACCCTGCCCGCCCTCGCGCTCGGCCGCGAACCCGCCGAACCCGGCATCATGCGCAAACCACCTCGATCCCGCAACGAACCGGTTATCCGCACCCCCATGCTGCTCCGCGCCTGGCTGTTCCTCGGCGTCATCTGCGCGGCACTGGCAATGGCCGGATTCTTCTACGTGCTCATGCGGGCAGGATGGCATCCCGGCGACGCCACCGGCTCCGGACAACCACTACACCACGCCTACCAGCAGGCCACCACCATGACCTTCCTCGGTTTGGTCATGGGACAGATCGGTACCGCCTTCGCCGCCCGCACCGAACACGCATCCCTCCGCTCGATCGGCGTCCTCTCCAACCCCCTGCTGCTGTGGGGCATCGCTTTCGAACTCGCCCTTACCGCCGCCATCATCTACCTGCCGCTCCTGCAAACCGCCCTCGGTACCGCCTCCCTCACCCCCGGCATGCTCGCCTTCACCGCCCCCTATCCGATCATCGTCTGGGGCGCCGACGAACTGCGCCGATGGCTGCTGCGAAACAAGAACCGACCCAACCACACTGCCGTCGGCGCATAGCCACACAAGGCGGGAGTGGCACCGCAGCAGCACCGACCGAGTCTTCAACCGCGACAACGCATCCTCGGCGAGCCACTCCTGCGCCCACCGGCAGCCACACGCACTGTGCAGGGCGGCCAGGCGCTCGATGAAACGTCTGGGCGGACTTCCTGCCCCACATCTCGCCGAAGTCGCCATGCTCGCCGCGTTCCTCTACCGCCCACCGATCACCCACCTTCTCGACCGGACCGCCGCCGGCGCGCTCGTCACACTGTTAGCGGTCCCTGCGCTCCTGCTGGCTGACACAATCTACAAGTGCTTTTCGCGAGGACATTCCCCCGCGTTCGGCAGTGACTACTGTGGCGGGTCGTGGTGCCGGAAGACCCTCGTGGACAAGGCCTTTCAGCCCTGGACGGCATTTGTCGAATGGGGCAGGTTGAGGGTGTACCGATATCGCGACACCCGAGGAGTGCGTCATGCGCGGTTATGGCAATTATTTGCGGTGGCTGTATCGCGGGGGTCGGCCGAATCTATTCGCTCGATGGCAGAATCGTTTGTCGGCATGGGTTTTCGCGGCAGGTATCGCACCTCGGCGGGTTGCCTCACTCGGTATCCGTGGGCGGCGCAGCGGGCAGCTGGTCTGGTTCCCGATTGTGCTGACGGACTTCGACGGAGAACGCTACGTGGTGTCCATGCTCGGGAAGAACGTGAACTGGGTGCGCAACCTTACCGCCGCCGACGGACATGCCGAGTTGCGCCACGGAGTCCGTGAGCTCGTGCGTCTCACCGAGGTAGAGCCCGATCGGCGTGCGCCGATCCTGCGGAACTACCTGCGGGTCGCACCCGGGGCCCGTCCCCACATTCCGGTCACCCAGGACGCGCCGGTGGCCGATTACGAGCGGATTGCCTCGGACTATCCGGTGTTCCGTGTCGAATCCGAGCCCGCGCGCCACTGACCTGCGAGCCAGTCGACTCTTTTCGGGCCTCTGCAACCGCACTGCGAGTCTCGAAGGAGCAGATCCACCCGTCGGCCATTTTGCTGAGGGCGAACGGCCAGCGCGCGGGCGCTCTGCTCAGGGGTGGCAAAGAGTTGGCGGCGGTCAGCGCTGCCCGCGTTCGCGCCGCGCCGCGGTTTCGGCGGCCCAGCGCACCGCGAGGTCCGCGCCCTCGGTGCCGTCGACGCCGACGACCACCATTGCCGAGGCCACCCTGTGCGGGTCGGTGGTGCTCGGATTGTTGCTGTTGGGCATGGATTTCGCGCCTCTCCGGTGCGGATGGATCGGGCAGATCCGGGGCAGCCGTCGAGCGACCACCCCGGATCCGGTTGTCGCTGGGACGATTTGATCGCTATGTGTTTTTCGGCGGGCACCGCGACCTCGGCGACGGGCACCGAAATGGTGAGTATGCCCTTGTCGTAGGACGCGGCGATATCGTCTTCCTCGGCACCCGCGGGGAGTGCGACCGAGCGGACGAACGAGCCATAGCTGAACTCCGAACGTCCCGTGGTCTCCTGCCGTTCACTGCGCTCGGCCTTGATGGTGAGTACGCCGTCGCGGACCGTGACGGTGACGTCCTTATCCGGATCCAGGCCCGGCATTTCGGCGCGCACCAGGTATTTGCCGTCGGCGATCTCGTCCTCGACGCGCAGCAGACGGCCCTCCACGAACGGGCGTACGTTCTCGATGGTCGGGAAACCGGCCAGCCAGTCGGTCAGTTCGGGAAACAGCGAGTGCGTGCGGCGATGTACCGGAAGCATACTCCTGATTAGCTCCATTTTCGTTGGGAGACTGACACTTTCGATTCGACCACCACCCGATGCGCCGGACTAGGGACCCCGGTCCCCATCGGCACGGGCCGTTTGTCGTCGCTGCCCGGGCGCAAAGACAGGTGGCGTGGCGATCTCACGCATCACCGTCTGGGTGCGGACCTCGGCGACGAGCGCGTCGACGGTCGAGCGCTGGAACACCTCGGTACCCGGCAGCAACACCGTGGCGGCAGCGGCAGCCACGCCGTATTCGCAGGCACGCAGACACGAATCCCCTTCGGTTAGCCGATAGGTCAGCGCGCCGATCAGGCTGTCGCCCGCGCAGGCGTCGCTGCGCGGCGGCAGCGGTGGTGGTGGCGCCGAAAGCTGGTGGTGCGCTTCGTGATCGGAATAGACCGCGCCGAGCGCGCCGACGGTGGTGACGGCGTGGTCGGCCGCGCCGAGGCCGAGCAGGTGATCGTTGGCGGCACGGGCCGCCGGGAACCCGTCGATCGGCCTGCCCACCAGTGCGGCCGCCTCCTGCCGATCCAGCCGGATCAAAAATACACGTTCTCGCAGTACCGCCTGCAGTTGCGCGCCCGCGATATCCAACACGATCCGGGTGCCGTACGGCCGCAGCCGGCGTACTACCTCGGCACAGAAGTCCTCGGGCAGTCCGGGCGGCACACTGCCGGAAAAGGCCAAATATGAAAAGTGCTGTGCCGCATCGAGAATAGCGTCCATGCAGCGTCCGGTCTCGGCCGCCGTCAGGGGGGTGCCCGCGGGCACGATGTGGAAGCTGTGGCCGGTCTGTGCCTCGCCGACCACGAAGGACTCCCTGGTTTCGGCATCCACCACGATGCGCCGGTGCGCCATCCCCTCTTCGTCGAGCAGCCGATCGAGCCGTGCGCCGACCTCTCGCCCGCAGGTGTGCAGCGCCAGAGCAGTACCACCGAGTCGGGCGACACACCGCGCCACATTGATACCGCCGCCACCGCCCTGCACCGAGCACAGCCGAGCGCGGTTCTTGCCCTCGCTGATCAGCCGATCCGCCTCCAAGGCCAGGTCTACGGTCGGATTCAGCGTGACGGTCAATATCGCTGGCACAGGGTTCCCTTCGTAATCGGAGTGGCTCGACGTGTCGGATCCGCGTAGAACGTGGCGGAGCCGGCCACCGTGGCCGTGGGCAGGTGCGTGTCAGCGGCGACGGCGCGCATATCCGTCCGTCGAATCACGGCGTGGTCGTCGATCGCCATACGCGGTTCGTCCGCCGCCTGCACGGCACCGGCGAGTGGACTCGCCCGCGCCGTGATCCGATCTCGCGGTTGGCCGTCCATGCCGCCTCGCTTCTGCCCGGGAATCGGTGACCGGCTCCGACTCCAACTGTGCCCGGGGTGGCAGCGTCGTCGACAGAGCCGGGATGCCCCCTATCCCAGGGACGTTGGTCCCGGGATTGGGTTGTCCGTGAGAGCCCACCGCGGCCACGGCACAGGTTGTCGGACCCGATGGTCTTCGCGCCGAGCGCTCGCTGCGGCCGGCGCGCAGGAGACCGACACCGCCACGCAGGCGAGTGCCGTGCCAGCGGCGGTGGCCAGCACCCAGCCGCGCATTCCGAGCCTGGTCAACAGCGAGCGCAATGCCACGGCCTGGAAACCGCCGAGCACGGTCCCGGCGATGGCACCGGCGATCGGCAGCGCCGCCGTCACATCGGGCAGCGTCGCCGAGACCAGCGCGGGCAGCGCGAAACCGAGGCTCCCGCCGAGCGGCCACCGACCGCGAACAGCACCGCCGAGCAGCAGGCCGACCGATCCCGAGATCAGCAGCGGCAGGCGGCCGGTCTTGACCCATCGCTCAGATCGAACCGCGGTTGTGCCGGGAACTCGGATCGGGCGGCTTGATGCCGCCACGCTGATCCTGACCATCCGTCATCAGCATCACCACCAGCGGACACGACAGCAGCACCAACGCCACCATCGGAACTCCGACCACGGCGAGGCCGACGATCACCACGGCCAATGCGAGTGCGTACCACCGAAGATGCCGACTGTGCACGGGGATCGCCCTGTCTCTCGGAATAGCTCGACTCTCCGCTCTCGCACCAGTGGCTGGAACGGGAGGAGGGCGCACGAAATGGCTCCGAAGGGCCTGCACTCGACCATCGAAGGTCCCTACCGCTGCCGATGCCGGTATCGCAGGATCGACTCCATCACAACACCATTGGCCGTGCTCGCACCGGACTCGGTCCCGCAGAAAGGAATCGACGAGATGAACCCCATGCAGATGTTCTGTCGCTGGATGTGCACTCTGATGGGCGGTTGCCCGATGATGGGCGGCATGATGTGACATCTGGATCCCAGGGGTGCCTCAACCCGCAGCGAGATGCCCTGGTGCCGAAGCTGGTCAGATGGCGGTTGTCCAAGCCGGACTGCGCACCCGTCCGTGGATTTCACCGTTCGGCAGGGCGGCGACTACGCAGCCTTGTCGACGAGCCGGATGCCGGTGACGATCGACGGCTCGATCTCGATAACCGTATTCATGACGTGGTCGACCCACGGGTGCAGCAAACTCTCGTAACGGGCGATGCGCTCGGGATCGGTGACCGGGCGCGCGAGCCCGGTCACCACGACCGACCAGCCAGTGCGCTGGTGCGGGTCGATCTCGTCGGCCTCGTAGGCGACCACCACATCGGAATTGCCGCGCACCGCAGAGGTGAGCCTGGATGTGAGGCGCGTGCGCACGATGATGCGGCCGTCCTCCTCGACGAAATGGTTGACCGGGCGGATCGCCGGTAATGCGTTGCGGCTGAAAACCACTCGACCGATCGGGACGGTCGCGAGCAGGGTCAATGCCACCGCGCGATCGAGTTGGACGATCGCGCGCGCGGAGTGGCCGTCGACGGCGAAGCCGGTCACGATCGAGCGCTCTGCGCCGCAGGCAGCACGATCGCCAACGCCCCGTCGTACCGGCGATACAGCAACCGCCCTCGTCTACTGCTCGGATCGGTGAAAAACAGGAACGGCAGGCCGTACCGGCACAGCCGGGCCGCGGCCTCAGCCTCGGTCAGGCGCGGCGTGGGATGCGGATTCATGGTGAGCGGCGATGCCGAAGCCGACTCGGGCGGCTGCTGCCGATGCTGTCGGGACAGGCGAACCCCCAGCGGGCCAGCCCAGTAGACGATCGCGTCCTCGCCGGTCTCCGCGTCGGTGTAGAGGTAGGCGTCATAGTCCATCGCATCCATCGCCCGTACCGCCTCGTCCGGGGTTCCGGTCAGCAATGCGCAGTGCTTTCGACGCACGATCGGCTTTTCGTCGGTCGGCCCCGCCAACGGCGGACGCGCCGGATCGGGCCAATATCTGAGCACCGCTTCGGCATTGAGCCGCGAGAGCTGGCGGTCGAGCCGGTCGGCGAGGAAGGTGGCGATGAATTCGCCGGGACCGGGAACCTGGACTCGCACAGGAACATTCCCGAACACTACATTCGCCTGTGCCAGGGTCGGCCCTTCCCCGCACGGCGGGCCGGTGAGCCGCACTCGCGCCGGTACATCGGCATGCTGACAGCGCAGCGCTCTATCGATCGCCCGTATCGTACGGTTGATGAGAACGGGATCTACCGCACCTTCGATGGTGCACTCCCCTTCCGCGGATTTCCTGGTCGACCACAGCTCGGTTGTACTCATTCGGCAACCCCTTCTCCGCAGCCCTGCCACACACAACCCAGGCAGTGTGATCCGGACGCGGCGGCGCCGAACAGGGCAGAAGGTCCCATGAATCGAGGACGTTGGGGCAATCACACCCGTGGCGCGGGCCGCCACCACCGTCGAATCCTCGGCCACAGTGACTTTCGGCCCTCGCTACCCCGTCACGACCAGTCGATGATGAGTGCCACCAGCGCACGACCAATACGACAAGGAGCCAGCTATGACTACCGCACAGGCCATCATGCAGCCCGATGTCGCGAGCATTACGGTCCGCGACACCATGGAGACCGCGGCGCAGCGAATGCGTCAGCTCGATGTCGGCGCATTGCCGATCTGCGACGGTGAGGGACATCCGGTCGGCATCGTCACCGACCGCGACATCGTCGTCAAATGCATCGCCGCCGGGGCAAATCCGCGCAAGACCACCGCAGGCGAAATGGCCCAGGGCGACGACCTGCTCACCGTCGATACCAGCACCGACATCGACGCCGCGCTTACTCTGATGGAGCAGCATCAGATCCGACGACTTCCGGTGACCGAGGCGGGCAAGCTGGTCGGCATCATCACCGAGGCCGACCTGTCCCGGCGTCTTCCCGAGTCCACCGTCGGTGAATTCGTGGAAGCGGTATGCGCACAACATCTTCCGGCGGCCACCGCCGAGGGCTCGCAATAGCGTCACCGGTGACACAACGCGGTAATCGCCGAGAATCGACCGCTACCTGCGTCTCCCGTCTGCTACGCCGACGCGCTCCTGACGAACGGGGCGCGATGGTAGTCGATCTGCAGGTCCGCGGGATAGTCGGTGGATTGCAAGCTGAACGGCGGGTATTTATCGGTGCCGAGTGCCGCGAAGGCGTAGAAGTGTACGCGCCACGTCCAGCGCAGTACGCCGACATTGAAGTCGAACAGCGAGCGCGAAAACCGGCCGGTGAACAGGATGGAGAACCCGGCGACCACGGTCAGCACGACGAACGCTATCCACAAAAAGAACAGCACGATGTAATGCGGTATCGCGAGAATCCATTTCAACAGCCACAGCCAGCGCGATAAGGGTTCGTCGAGATCGCCACGAACACGCACTGGATAAACGGGTTCGACATGCTCGGGATTTATGATCGGCTCCTCACCGGGGCACAACGCAATCCGCGTATCGCAAAAGACGCGCACGCAGTCGTCCACTAAGCATCGCGACAATCGGCAGTCCGCCAGTGGGCCGAAATGACCGCCATCTCAGGGGCATTGGACCCCTCTCGATTGCTTGCGGCAGCGCCGGTACCGCCCGGGCGCCCGTCCGGGCGGGGTAGTCGGCTCCGTGCTTCGGTTGACCGATGACCTCGCCATTGAGCACCAATGCCCCTACCGCGAGGGACCTCCGAGGACGAGGGTGGGATGTATTGGTAGTCGCTGTGACGCAACCGGAAGATCTCGCGGCAAGGAGTGCGGATCGATGAGTACCAGGGCCGATCGCACCTCGATCGTCGTCGGCGTGGACGATTCGCCGACGGCCCTCAACGCCGCACGCTGGGCCGCATATCTGGCCGGTGCCATGCACTCACCGCTGTTGCTCACCTATGCGCAACAGCGTTCAGCCACGTCCGCACAGCAGTTGGCCGAGTATATCCATGCGCCACAGTCCGCCGACGCTGCCCACGCGAGCCTCGAGCGCGCACGCCAGCTCGTGTACACCTGCGATCCGGAGCTGACCGTCAATGCGGTACGCCCCGAGGGCCCGCCCGCCGACGCGCTCGTGGCATTGAGCGCGCACGCCCGCATCGTCGTGGTCGGTGCACGGACCGCCTACGGGGACCGGTTGGTAGGCCCCACCACCATGCAGGTCGCACAGCACGCGCACTGCCCGGTCGGGGTCTGGCGCGGCGCGAACGGCAAGCCTATTCCGCGCGGTAAGCCGGTGGCGGTCGGTATCGACGGCACCGAACTCAGCATTCCGGCCATCGACCACGCCTTCGAAATCGCCTCCGCGCTCGAGGTGCCCCTGACCGCCGTGCACTGCTGGCCCTCACGCATCGAACCGGTGGGCCACCATCTCGAGCACGGTGAGCAGCAGCGCGCGCTGCTGGCCGAGTCACTGGCAGGCTGGCGCACGGAGTATCCGGATGTCGAGGTCATCGAGGTGCCGGTCCCTGGCTCGGCTCGCTCGGTGTTGAACGAGATGGCGCGAGATGTGCAGTTGCTGGTCGTCGGCAGTCACGGTCACCCCACCGCCACAGCGCTGCTGTTCGGGTCGACCAGCCGAGACCTGCTCCACCGAACCACATGCCCGGTGCTCGTCTGCCGGAGCTGAACCGGGGAGCCGAACCGCGGGGCCACAAGATAATCGCCATCACCCGCAGAATCCGTCAGTCATCCCGCACGGCCCGCCGCGGCTGGCTGGCGGTCGGGTCGCTGCGCCTGATCGGCCCGGGTGCCGTTCTCACTGATCAACTACTGCGCTGGTCTGTCCTCGGTCCGGCTCGTGCCCTACCTGGCCGCCACCATCGCCGAGGTCCTGCCCGGCACGATCGCGGTCGTCGCGCTAGCTGACGCCCTTACCGGGCACACCAGTCCCGCCTTGATCGCGGTCACCGTGGCCTGTGCCGCGATCGGAGTAACCGGACTGCTGGTCGACGCCCGCCTCGGCGTCGGCGAACCCGAAACGAACCCACCAACGACACAGCTCCCGGCGTGATACCGGAGGCAGACCCACCACGGCGCGAGACAGGTGGTGGACGGAACCTCCTGCCGCGCATCACCTTCCAGACGACCAGCGGTCCTGCCCAGCTCCACGGCAGGACGGCTCAAGCCGTCCGCAGCAATGTCATGAACCCGTAGTCCATGTGCAGCTGCTGATGACAGTGCAGCAGCGACAATCCGGGCTGATCGGCGACGACATCGATGTCCATCTCCTGATAGCCACCCAGCATCACCACATCCTTGCGCAACCCGGCGACGGGTGTGCCGGCGATGCGGGTGACCTCGAAGGTGTTGCGGTGCAGATGAATCGGGTGAATATCGTCGGTCGCGTTGCGCAACCGCAACCGGTACCGGCGGCCCCGAGCCAGGTCGAAAGCGGGTGTGCCGGTGTTCATGTCGAAAGCGGTGCCGTTGAGGGTCCACAGGTTGTACCCGTCGCGGTCGGCGCTGCGTTTCTCGATCAGCAGCTCGATCTGTTCGTCCGGCGCCGCCGCGGTCGCGCCGGATCGGGTGAATAGCCGATAGTCCCACGTGAACGGCGGCGGCGGAGCCCAGTGCGGGTCACCGGCGCGGCCGGCGTATTCGACGACGATGCCCATGCCGTTGCCGCGATCATCGTCGGAGAGGTCACCGAGCACCCATACGCCCGGGGTGGTCATCTCCACCACCGCCGAAATCCGCTCGGCGGTGCCGAGCCACAACACCGGAACCCGCGCCGGGTTCGGCACGGGGTTGCCGTCCAACGCCAGCACGGTAAAAGTGTGACCGGGCAATGCGAGGCTGCGGTTCTCGGTCGCGCTGCCGTTGACCACATGTAGCAGCACTCGCTCCCCCTCGCGGACCCGGATCGGGTCGCCGTGGCCGAGCATGCGGCCATTGATGGTGAAGGTGTCGTAGCCGACCTCGTAGCCGTGCGGTTTGCCCGACGCGAGCGAGGCCGCCATCGCCGCCTCACCGTTGTCCCGCAACTCCGCAACCGGCTCCCCGGCCAAGAATTCGGCATCCATATCCCCACCCTGGCTCAGCGACGGCCCGAACTCCTTGAGGGTAAGAAACACCTCCTGGTCGTAGGCGCCGGGATTGTGCTTCGGCTCGATGTAGACGGGTCCGACCTGCCCGTTGTACTGGCCCAGGTTCAAGTCCGCGCCGGCGACTAGATGGGTGTGATAGAAGCGCAATCCCGATGGGCCCGGTGTGAACGACAATCGCCGCATCCCGTGCGCGGGAATGAACGGGGTGCCTTCCTCGGCCGAACCGTCCACCTCCACCGGCACCGTCTGCCCGTGCCAATGCAACTGCTCAGGTGTGCCGGTGTCGTTGTGGACGTCCACTACCACCGGTGTGCCCTCGGTAAACCGCAACAGCGGGCCCGGGAACTGCCCGTCGTACAGCTTGGTCGACACCCCCCGCCCCGGCGCCACCTCCACTTGCCCCCGCCCGATATGCAGTGTGTAATCGGCTTCCGCGGATGATGGCGACCGGCCGCACCCCGCCGTCAGGGCAGCCGCACCACCGGCAACCACCGCCGAGCCGGCCATTCCGAGGAACTCGCGCCGATTCACCCGCATCACCCGCAGACACCTTCCCCGGATATCGGAGGCAGCTATCGCACCACGATATCGTTGTCCATCGGGGCAGAACAGAGTGTCGTGCACCCGTAACGGCCGGTAGCCGACAAGGCCGAACGGGGCCGAGTTCGGCATTCATGTCGACCTCGTTGGCGCCGAAGACGTCGATGTTCTCGCTGCGTGTCGGCGAGATGTGGGCCAGCTCCTCGTCATCGGTGCGGCGGCCCTGCCGTCGCAACTGCTGGACGGTCAATCTTCCCTTGTCGTCCAGGCGATCACCGCATTCGTAGCCAAGTCCAGGCACCACGCCTGCTCTGTCTGGGACTAGGGCCCGTCCGGATCATCCCGTCGGCGGGTGACCATGGACCTTCGAGAACGGTCGCAAGTCCCGTATCGTGCCGCTGCGTGCGGGACGACACTCGACGGTATGACCGATACCAGCGCTTCTCCCGTACTTTCGGTGCCGGACCACCAGACGGTGCTGTCGGCCATGCGGTTGGCCGCCCGGGCACCGTCGCTGCACAACAGCCAGCCGTGGCGCTGGGTGTTCGACGGGGTCGGATTGCATTTGTACCGCGACGCCGACCGCCTCCTGGCCTCGGCCGATCCACTCGGCAGACAGTTGGTGATCAGCTGTGGCGCGATGCTGCACCATGTGCGCACCGCATTCGCCGCCATGGGCTGGCACACCGATACCACCCGGTTGCCCGTTTCCGATCGCACCGACTATCTGGCGGTCATCGGGTTCCGGCCGTGGCCCGAGCCCCCGGCCGGCGTGCTGGCCCGGGCTCGCGCCATCGATCGGCGCCGCACCGACCGACTGCCGATGTTCGCACCGACGGATCTTTCACAGTTCTTGCACACCGCGCGAATGCTGGTGACCCCCCACGACATCGAGCTCGATCTCCTCGACGACAGCGCCCGTGCGAAGCTCGCGGCGGCATCCGACCACGCCACTGCGGTCCGCCGCTACGACATGGAATACCAGACCGAATTGCATTGGTGGGCGGGGCATTCCGGCGACCCCGAAGGCGTCCCGCGTGAGGCCCTGGCCTCGGATGCCGAATTCGCCCGCGTCAGTGTAGGGCGCACCTTTCCGTCGGCGCCGCATTCGGCCCGCCGCGGCGATCTCGAGGACCGCGCGCGACTGTTGGTGCTCAGCTCGCCTCGTGAGTCCGCCACGGCGTGGTTGCACACCGGCGAAGCGCTCTCGGCTGTGCTCCTGGAGTGCACGACCGCCGGTCTGGCGAGTTGCTCGATGACCCACATCACCGAAATGCCTTCGGCCCGAAAGATTATCGCGGCTATGCTCCCCCATCCCGGTATCCCTCAGGTGATCATCCGGGTCGGCACCGTACCCGACGATGAACCCGAAACCGCACCGACACCGCGCCGCCCGCTGACCGACTTCCTGACGATGCGACACGAATAGGCCGATCACACCAGCCGCGCCGAAACGGATCCACGGCGCTGGCTGCGCCGCAGTACCTCTTCGAGATGCTGGACGGTGATATCGGCGGATCCACGACCTGGACACACTGGGTGACGGGCCGCAAACCTGCCGAAATCCACCGCTGCGGACAACATTACGAATGTCCCGCTGTCAGGTGGCGACGCAGCGTCGCTAGCCGATCTGTGTATTCCTTCTCGTCGATCTCGCCGCGCGCGAACCGTTCGGCCAGTAACTGTTCGGCCACCAGCTCGCGCCGGTTCATCGATGACGGATCGGGTCGCATAGCGAGGCGAACCAGAATCACGAAGCCTGCGATGAGCAGCCCCCAGAACAGCACCATTCCGATGCTCATCCACGCATACCCCCACCCATCGAGATCGTGGTCGTACCAGTACATCATCTCGGCATCTCCTCAGCTCACAACTGATGCCACCGACCATTTCGCCAGCTCACATCAAACTGTGCCCCACCCCCGCCACCAGCAGCAGAGCCGATCGCCCCCTCCAGCAGGTACAAACGACCTCGACGCTCATCGCTGTCAGCGCATGGTGATCACCCGACCGAGTGCGGGTGACTATCGGCCCTGGGATCGGTGCGCAATGCCTGTCGCGCCGACGGTCGCGGTGGAGTGAGAGTCAGGGTATGAATGCAAGCGACCATGGGAGCACACCCGATCTGCGGACCGTGCGAATGGCACTGATGCTCGCCTGCCGAGCCCCATCTGTGCACAACACCCAGCCATGGCGCTGGGTGTACGACGGGACGCGCCTGAATCTCTACCGCGACACCAGCCGACTGTTGCGCTCGGCCGACCCACAAGGCAGACAGTTGGTGATCAGCTGCGGCGCGGTGCTCGACCACGCGCGCCTGGCCTTTGTGTCGATGGGCTGGTTCGCCGATGTCATCCGGCTCCCCGACCCCGATGTGCTCGATCACTTGGCCATGCTCGAGTTCCGCCCGTGGCCCGGCGCGCTGAATACCACGGCGGCTCGCGTGCGCGCCATCCACCGCCGCTACACCGACCGATTGCCGATGCTGGCACCGGAAGGTTGGTTCGATGTATTCGACGCTGCGCGCGAACTGGCGAGACCACATCATGTTTCCGTCGATGAGATCGCCGAAACCAGCCGGCCCCGGTTGGCCGCGGCCACCGAACACGCCGCCGCATTGCGCCGGTACGACATGCCGTATCAGACCGAATTACATTGGTGGACCGGGCATTCGGATGTTGAGCAGGGTGTCCCTGCTGCCGCGCTGGTATCGGATGCCGAGGCGGCCAGGGTGGACGTCGGGCGCGGCTTCCCGCCCGCACCGTATTCGGTTCGCCGCGCCGCGATCGAGGATCGGTCCCGGCTGATAGTGCTCAGCACCCTCGGTGAGACGCCCGCGCACTGGTTGCATACCGGTGAGGCATTGTCGGAAGTACTGCTCGAATGCACCGCACGCGGCCTGGCCACCTGCTCGCTGACCCACATCACCGAACTCGCCACCAGCCGTTCGGTTATCGCTGACCTGATCCCGCATCCTAACCTGCCGCAAGTGCTGATCCGTATCGGCGTGGCACCCGAGGACACTGAACCCGCCTCTACACCACGACGTCCGCTCGATGAGGTACTCGAGCTCCGCACCGGTTGAGTCTTACCGTTGATCTCGCTGAGCGCGAAGTGTAGATGCGCGAAGTAGCGAATCGCGCGTCGTGGTCGGCCCACACGTGAGGCATCATCAGGATGGCTGCACGACTGGTCGGTGCGGCTTACCTCTATTGCTGAGCGCTAATCGGCTGCAGTCAGGAACTCCACGCAGGAGTCGATCGATGCCAGCCGTGGGTAGTCGGATTCATCGATGCGTACTCCGGTTGCGCGATTGAGCTTTTCGACGAAGCTGAGGAAGTCGAGGGAGTCGAGGTCCAGTGCGGTACGCAGGGGTTCGGTGCGCGCCAGCGCCGCAAGTTCCGCATCGGAGGCGAAGCCGCGCAGCGCGGTTCGGATGACGGTATCCGCGTCGTCGCGAGACAGGGTGTGGGACATGGTCGTTCACGACCTTTCGTGGTTCACAGTTGTTCCGGATGCTGCAGCAGTTCGGCGATGGTGTTGAGAAATCGCGCGCCGACCGCGCCGTCGCTGGCCCGGTGATCGGCCGCCAGCGTGGTGGTCACCTGTGGCCGTACGCCGAGCAATCCGCCGACCGCGCAGGGGCGTTCGATGGCCGCGCCGAAGCCGACGATCGCCACCTGCGGTGGCGGGATCACGCCGAACACCGATTCCACGCCGAGCTCACCGAGATTGGTCACGGTAATGCTGGCCGGGGCGGTATCCGAGGAGCGCAGCCGACCGGACCTGGCCCGGGTGACCGCTTCGCGCAGCCGGACCATCAACTCCGGTAGGGGCGTCGTGTCCGCGTGTGCCAGGGTGGGCGCGATGATGCCACCGCCGCGCAGCGAAACGATCATGCCGAGATCGACGGTGTCGGCCGGACGGAAGCCATCGTCGATCCAGTGCCCGTTCATCGCGGGTACGGTGCGTGCGGCCAGTGCGACCGCACGTAAGAGCAAGACCGCGAGCACGATTCGATCCGGCACCGGCGCGGCCTTGTTGATCTCGCGCAGCCATTCGGTGGCGGCGGCGACGTCGATGGTGGTCGATAAGTAGTAGTGCGGGATGGTCTGTTTCGAGCGGGTCATGGCCGCCGCGATGGCCAGGCGCATCGCCGCCGGATCGTGCTGTGGCGAGGCAACCTGTGCCGGTTCACGTCGGGTCACCGCGCCGTCCGGCGGGACCTGCTCGTGTCCAGGCATTTTCGTGGCGGGCTCGTGCACATCGAGTTCTTGCGACGCCCGGACATCCGCTGCCCGGACCGCTCCGCCTGGACCGCCGCCGTGCACCACCGACAGATCCACGCCGAGCTCCTGGGCCAGCCTTCTGGCATATCCTGACGCCGGCACCCGGCCGGGCGCGACAGCGGCATCGGCGCGGGTTGTCGATTGCGCGCCAGGGGTTTCCGCCACCCTCCTACCGGTCTCCGCCGCCGCGCGCTCACTGCCGGGCGGGAATACCGGCCGCACGCCAACGGCTTCCGCCGCAGAGTCCTCGATGCTCGATACGGTTGGTGGCCGCGCGCCGCCGGTTTCCGGCGCCACACCCGCACCGTGAGGATGAGATACCGGCGGCACGCCGACGGCTCCCGCGGCCACACCACCGCTGTCAGACGAGGACGCCGGCCGTGCGCCAACGGATCGCGTCGCGGAGTCGTCGACGTCTGGGACGGTTCTCCGCTGCGTGCCAGCGGTTTTCGTACCCGCAGCGCGGGTGGTATCGAGGCGGGCGGCGATAACGCGCTCCACGTCGGCGCGAACGATACGGCCGTCGGGTCCTGACCCTTGGACGGCGGCCAGGTCGATACCGGCTTCCTGGGCCAAGCGCCGAACCAATGGGGTCGCGTGCACGTCGGAACCCGCGGATGCCAATGCGGCCGCGCGTCGACCGCCGGTCTTGGCTGACTTGTCCGCCGAGCGCCGAGTGCGCTTGGTTTTCGACCGAGCGCGCGACCGGAGTTTGCCGACACCCAGCGGCGGTTGCACCGCACCGGACTCCAGCGGAACCGGTTGGGCCGCAGCCGCCTCCCCCACCGTCGACCCGACCGGAACCGGTTGGGCCGCCGCCGCTTCCATCACAGTCGGCTCGATCGAGGCCGATTCTGCCGCAGCCGCTGCCACCGCGCTCGACTCGACTACAAACGGTTGTGCCGCACCGGCTTCGGCCGCAATCGATTCGACCGGCATCGGTTCAACCGAAGCAATCGCGCTGGCGCCGTTCGGCTCGATCGTGGCAAGCACGGTGCCGACCGGAACGGTGGCACCCTCCGGCACCAGGAGCTTACCGATCGTGCCATCGTCGAAGCATTCGACTTCGATTGCCGCCTTGGCCGTATCGACCTCGGCCACGATATCGCCGACGTGCACGACGTCGCCGGGATGCACCCGCCAGGTGAGCAGGGTGCCTTCCTCCATATCCGCGCCGAGAGAGGGCATCCGGAATTCGGTCATTCAGCTCACCACCCGGCGCGCCGCCGCGACCACATCGGCGGCCTGTGGCAGCGCCGCCTCCTCCAGATGTTTGGCGTAGGGAACCGGCACCTCGGCGGTGCATACCCGCTGTATCGGAGCGTCGAGCTCGTAGTAGCCGTATTCGGCTGCGCGCGCGGCGATTTCGGCGGCGATACCCACGCTGCGCCAGCCCTCGTCGACTACGACGAGACGATGGGTGCGCGTCACCGAGTCGAGCAGCGTCTGCTCATCCAGTGGGCGCAGTGTGCGCAGATCGATGACCTCGGCCTCGATACCGTCGGTGACCAGCGCGCCCGCGGCCGCCTGCGCCACTCGCAGCGTGCCACCATAGGCCACGAGGGTCACGTCGGTGCCCACACGCCGGATCACCGCGTGATCGATATCGATCGTGTGCGCGTCGGCGGGCAGCTCCGATTCGGCGTTGTACAGCGCGAAGGGCTCGAAGATCAGCACCGGATCCGGATCCTGCAGCGCGGGCCAGAGCATGCCGCGGGCGTCTTCGACCGTGGCGGCCGAGAGCACACGCAGACCGGGGATATGCGCGTAGAACGCCTCCAAGCTGTGTGAATGCTGGGCGCCGAGCTGCCGCCCCGCGCCGGTGGCCATCCGGATCACCAGCGGCACCGATAGCTGTCCGCCGGACATATGCCGCAGTGTCGCGGCATTGTTGAGGATCTGATCCAGCGCGAGCAGACTGAAGTTGACGGTCATGATTTCGACGATCGGGCGCATCCCGCCGAGCGCGGCGCCGATGCCCGCGCCGACGAAGGCCGACTCGCTCAGCGGCGTATCACGGATCCGGTCCGGCCCGAATTCGTCGAGCAGACCGCGGCTCACGCCGAAACAACCTCCGTACGCGCCGACATCCTCACCCATGAGGAAGACCCGATCATCGCGAATCAACGCCTCGCGCAACGCTTCTCGCATCGCGTCCCGATAGGTCGTCATGTCTGCTCCGTGTACACGTAGCGGGTGAGCTCACCCACCGGTTCGAACGGGGCGTTCTCGGCAGCGGCGATGGCGGCATCGACTTCGGCATCGGCGTCGGCGCGCAGCACGTCCAGTCCGTCTTCGGGCAGTTCCCCGGACGCGCGCAGCCCTGCGAACAGCCGGGGGATCGGGTCGTGTTCCTGCCACCCCGCGATCTCGGCTTTGTCGCGGTAGCGGTCCGCGTCGTACATCGAGTGCGCGCGGAACCGGTAGGTCCGCAACTCCAAAAAGCACGGACCGCCACCACCGCGAATCGACTCCACCGCGCGACGCGCCCCATCGACAACGGCGAGCGCGTCCATGCCATCGACCGGCCAGGCGGCCATGCCGTAGGACGAGGCGCGCAGCGCCAGATCGGTCGCCGCGTGCTCGCGGGCCAGCGCAGTCCCCATCGCGTACTGGTTGTTCTCGCAGGCGAACAGCACCGGAAGTCGCCACAGCGCGGCCAGATTCAGGCATTCGTGGAATTCGCCCTCGGCCACCGCGCCATCGCCGAACAGGCATACCGTCACGATCGGCCGCTCCCGCATGGCGTCGGCCAGGGCCAGCCCGACCGCGATCGGCAACCCGCCGCCGACGATGGCATTGCCGCCGTAGAAGCGCCGTTCGGCATCGAACAAGTGCATCGACCCGCCGTGCCCACGGCTGCAACCCGTTGCGCGACCGTACATTTCGGACAGCAGCGCGTCCATCGGGAGACCGCGGGCCATGGCGTGCCCATGTTCGCGATAGGTCGATACCACCGCGTCATCGGGACCGATCGCGGCGAGTACCCCGGCCGCCACCGCCTCCTCACCGATGTACAGGTGCAGGAACCCGCGGATCGACCCGGCACTGTAGAGCTGGACACAGCGCTCTTCGAAGCGGCGGATTCGTACCATCTGCCGCAGCAGCTCGATGCGTTCGTCCTTGTCCAGGGTGGATCCAGTCATGACGGGCCCTCCAATGTCGAGGTGTCGCCTTCGGGTAGGCCGAGTTCGCGAGCCTTCAGCAGTCGGCGCATCACCTTGCCGCTGCGCGTGTGCGGCAGACCCTCGGTGAATTCGATCTGTTTGGGCGCCACCGCGCCGAGCGCCTTGCGGCCGAACACGGTCAGCTCGGCAAGTAGCTCCTCCGACGCCTGATACCCCGGACGCAGCAGCACGAATGCCTTCACCAACTCCCCCGCGACCGGGTCCGGTGTGCCGATGACACCGGCCTCCGCGACCGCGGGATGCCGCATCAGCGCGCTTTCCACCTCGAACGGACCGACCAGGTGCCCGGCGGACTTGATGACGTCGTCGGCGCGGCCGACGAACCAGTAGTAGCCATCGGCGTCACGGCGGGCCAGATCACCGCTGAGATACCAGCTGCCCGCGAAACACCGCGCGTAGCGCTCGGATTCGCCCCAATACGCGCGGAACATCGACGGCCAGCCGGGGCGCAGGGCCAGCTCGCCGACTTCCCCGGGCTCGGCGGGTCTTACCGCGCCGTCGACGACCGCCGCGCGACCGTCCGGTCCGCGCCGCAGCGTCGTCGCTTCGATACCGGGTAGCGGTCGCCCCATGGACCCCGGACGCACCTGCGCGGCGGCCAGATTGGCGATCATGATCGCGCCGGTCTCGGTCTGCCACCAGTTGTCGTGTACCGGTCGACCGAGTACCCGTTCGCTCCAGACCACGACCTCCGGATTCAGTGGCTCCCCCACGCTGGTGATGAATCGCAGCGCCGACAGATCGGTTTCTTCGGGCAGCCGGTCCCCGTAGCGCATGAGCATGCGCAGCGCGGTCGGCGCGGTATACCACACCGAAACCTGCTGAGTGGTGAGAATGTCGTACCAGCGGCGGGCGTCGAATTCCGCTTCGTCGCTGATCACGGTGGCGCCGAGGCACAGCGGGGCGATCACGCCATAGGACATACCGGTCACCCAGCCCGGATCGGCGGTACACCAGAAGATGTCTCCAGCACGCAGATCCAGTGCATAGCGCGCGGTGACCCGGTGCGCGAGCACCGCGCCGTGCACATGCAAGGCGCCCTTGGGTTTTCCCGTCGTGCCGCTGGTGAAGTGCATCAACGCCGCATCGTCGGCGTAGGTGCGCACGATTGGGAACTCGGCGTCGGCGACGGCCATCGCGGCGGCCAGGTCGTCGGCGAACATTTCGCCGGTTTCGCCGAGGCCGTCGGTGATCAGCACGGTGCGCAGCGCGGGGACGGCGTCGCGTATCGGCGCGACCTTCTTTCGGTACAGCGCCGTCGAGGTCACCAAGGCCGCCGCTGCGCTGATCTCCAACCGCTGGCGCACCGGTTCCGGACCGAAGGCCGAGAACAGCGGGGAAACCACGCACCCGGCCTTCAATGCGCCCAGCACCGCGATATACAGCTCGGGTGTACGCCCGAGCAGGACGCAGACGCGTTCGCCGCGACGTATCCCCATTCCGCGCAGCACGTTGGCGAATCGGTTGGTCGCCACGGCGAGGTCGGCGTAGGTCAGGACGACCTCGCCGCCCGTGGCGGGCAACCACCGCAACGCGGGCCTATCCGCAGCCGGACCCTCGGCATGCCGGTCCACTGCTTCGTAGGCGATGTTCAGCCCGCCGTGCGGTAGCCCAGCGAGTTCGGATCGCGCCTTCTCCCAGGAGAATTCGCGGCACGTTCGGTCGTAGTCGATGAGGTTGGCCCGCGCCTGTTCGGCCTGCGGCTTGTCGATCGGTGTCCAGCCGAACGCGCCGCCCGTCGTTGCGCCGACCGGGGCCGTATCCGTCATATCGCCATCGTCGCGGTCCCAGACTCCGCATGGCAGAGTCCCCCGACCCGGACCTGGTGCGAAACGTCCACCAAGCAGGGGACTTCCGGCCCTCGCCCGCCAGCGCAACCACACTGCCGCGATATCGGGCAATCGGCGATCCGAAAGCGGGACCATCGGCACGCCCGAGAGCACCCTTCGACCCTTGGCCAGCGGCAATGCACGTCGCAGGCTGGGGCGTACAAGACCAGGGAAGAACCCAGGAGGCCAGCCATGCCACACCACGACGATCCACTCGCGCCCGCCGTGCAGACCGCCCACGATTGGCTGCGCGCCGTCGCCGACGGTCTCGATACCGACGACCATGCCTTCGCCTACCGGGCACTGCGCGCCTGGCTGCACACCGTGCGCGACCGCATCAATGTCAGCAGCTCGGCACACCTGGCCGCGCAACTTCCCGAAATACTGCGCGGGGCGTACTACGAAGGGTGGGTGCCCACCCACGTGCCGGTCCGGCATGGCCTCGCCGAATTCATCCGGCAGTTCGCCCGCGAGGCAGGCATCGACGAGGACGAGGTCGGCCCGGTCGCCGGTGCGGTCACCGCGACGCTGTCGGAGCTGTTCT
Organism: Nocardia pseudovaccinii; assembly: GCF_050942345.1. Classification (NCBI taxonomy): domain Bacteria; kingdom Bacillati; phylum Actinomycetota; class Actinomycetes; order Mycobacteriales; family Nocardiaceae; genus Nocardia; species Nocardia pseudovaccinii. Next base: position 4,921,517 of record NZ_CP192074.1, on the reverse strand, counting down.
CCCCCGGCCAGTTGAACCGGATCTTCGCTGTCCTGCCGATGCACCTGTACGGCGTGCTGTGCGGCGCGAGACCAGCGGTCGACGAGTCGCTGATCGAGTGGCAACCAGGCGCCGGGGCCGACGAGGTCGGACCGGTCGCCAACCTCGGGAACCGTATCCAGGCACTCGGTGATGCCGTCGCTGTGCTGGCACGCGGACTCGAGCGACTTCCCGCCGACAAACCCGGCGACGACCGGTCGACCCAGGCGGCCCAGCAGGCCCACCGCATTCTGCTCGCCGAAGGTCTGGTCGGCGCCGACGCGCGGGAGCGCTGACATGGTGCATGCGACGATTCCGCTGGGGCGGCTGGCGGGCATCCGCATCGGGGCGCACTGGTCGGCGCTGGTCACCCTCGGCCTGTTCACCTATCTGCTCGGCCGCGCGCTCGCCGACGCCGATGGGAACTCGCTGGGAGTCTGGCTGGTCGCCGCGGTCGGCGCGGTCGGCCTGTTCGTCTCTCTGCTGAGCCACGAGTTGGCGCATTCGATCATCGCGCGCCGCAGCGGCACCCGGGTCGATGCGGTCGTGTTGTGGCTACTGGGCGGGGTATCCGAACTCGGCGACGAGCCGAAGGATCCACGCTCGGATCTGCGGATCGCAGTGGCCGGACCGCTCACCAGTCTCGTGCTCGGCGTCGCGCTGTTCGGGGTCGCCGATGTGGTCGCGGCGGTGCTCAGCGGGGCGGTGCCGCAGATGCTCGCCTGGCTGGCCGCGATGAATCTCATTCTGGCCGTATTCAATCTGCTGCCGGGCGCACCGCTGGACGGTGGCCGTGTGCTGCGCGCACTGATCTGGCGACACACCGGAGATCGGTTGCGCGCCAGCACCGTGGCCGCACGCAACGGCCGGGTTCTCGGGCTGGCGCTGCTGATCCTCGGCGGTGTGGAGCTGCTACTGGTGGGCAACGGTGGCGGACTCTGGCTGATGCTGCTCGGTTGGTTCCTGTTCTCGGCCGCCAATGTCGAACTGTCCGCCGCCGGGCTGCGACATCGGCTGGGCGAGGTCCGGGTACGCGATGTCATGACCGAACGCCCGCTGTCGGTTCCCGCTACTTGGTCTGTCGGCGACCTGCTGCGCTCCCAGATCGTGCATTCCGATCACCGGGTGTTCCCGGTGATCGACCCGGCGGGGCGGCCGGTCGGTGAGCTCGCCTGGTCCGATCTCGCGGCATTGCCCGCTGCGGCCCGCGACACCACCGCGGTGCGCAGCCTCGCACGCCCGTTGCCGTCGAAGGCCCGGGTATCCGGTGACGAACTGCTGTCCACCGTGGCATCCCAAGTCGTACTGCGACCCGATTTCGACGTCATCGCGGTGATCGATCCACCTGGTCGACTCGTCGGCGTGGTCACCGCGACGGATCTGACGCTGGCCGTCCAGCGCAGCGCACTCGGCCTGCCCGCACACCGGCCGGAACGGTACCAGCCACCGAATACCACACTCTGACAGGACAATTCGGCCCATATAGGGCCAGCTGATGGGAGGCTTGCGATGAGCCATACACCAGTGCAGCACGAACCGCCGCGACCGATCTTCCGGGATCGGCACGAGGCAGGCCGAGCGCTGGCCGGTCTGCTCGAAGACTATCGCGGCGATCCTGATGTCCTGGTGCTCGGACTGCCGCGCGGCGGGGTACCGGTCGCGTGGGAGGTCGCAGCGGCACTCGGCGCGCCGATGGACACCCTGGTCGTGCGCAAACTCGGCGCACCGGGTCATCCGGAATTCGCGATCGGCGCCCTGTCCACCGGCGGTCGCATCGTGCTCAACGACGATATGGTGCGCGCGCTGCAGCTGACCGCGGATCAGGTGCGCGGCGTCGCCCGCGACGAGGCTGCGGAGATGGCCCGGCGAGAAACCGCCTATCGCGCCGACCGCGGCCCGATCGAGGTGGCCGGGCGGACGGTGATCCTGGTGGACGACGGATTGGCCACCGGCGCCAGCATGTTCGCCGCCATCGAGGCGATCCGCGCGGGTGAACCGAAGCGGATCGTGGTCGCGGTCCCCGCCGCACCGGAGTCGACCTGCCGAGAACTCGGCGCATCGATCGACGAAATGGTCTGCGCGACCATGCCGACCCCGTTCCGCGCGGTCGGCGAATGGTTCTGGGACTTCACCCAGGTCACCGACGAACAGGTACGCACCCTGCTCGCCATCTCGACCACCGGCACCGCCGTCCCGCGCATCGACGCCGCGGCGACCATCCGAGCCGCAGCCATCGACGCACCCGACGGCATCCCACCCACACACGTGCTCGAAGAACTGATCGGCGACGCCCGATTCGTGCTGATCGGCGAGAGTTCGCACGGCACAAAGGAGTTCTACCGAGCCAGGGCGGCGATCACGCGCTGGCTGATCGAGGAGAAGGGCTTCACCGCCGTCGTCGCCGAAGCTGACTGGCCCGATGCCTACCGAGTGAACCGGTACGTGCACGGGCGCGGCACCGACACCACCGCCGAACAGGCGCTGCGCGGATTCGAGCGCTTCCCGGCCTGGATGTGGCGCAATACCGAGGTCCGCGAATTCATCATCTGGCTGCGCGCATACAACGCCGGGCAACAGCACGACAACCAGCTGGAAACCGGGTTCTACGGTCTGGACCTCTACAGCCTGCATCGATCGATGCAGGAGGTGGTGAACTACCTCGACCGCGTCGATCCGAAAGCAGCGCAGCGCGCCAGAATTCGCTACGCCTGCTTCGACCATGTCGCGGGTGACGATGCCCAGGCATACGGTTTCGCCGCCGCGTTCGGCGCGGGCAGATCCTGTGAGGCCCAAGTGATCCGGCAACTGCTGGAATTGCAGCGCGTCGCGATCGCCGGAGGCGAGGTCGAACCCGTCGCCGCCGACGAACTCTTCGATGCGCTGCGCAATGCCTGGTCGGTGCGCGATGCCGAGGCCTACTACCGGGCCATGTTCGGCGACCGGGTGTCCTCCTGGAATCTGCGCGACAAACACATGGCCGACACCCTCGACGCACTCGCCGACCACCTCGGCCGGTCCGACGAACCCTTGACCGCTCGAATCGTGGTGTGGGCGCACAACTCTCATGTCGGCGATGCCCGCGCCACCGAAATGGGTAGCGAAGGTCAACTCACCCTGGGCCAGCTGATGCGCGAACGCCACGGTGATGCCTGTCGTCTCATCGGCTTCAGTACGTGCTCGGGAACGGTCACCGCTGCCGAGGATTGGGGCGGACCGGACCGCCGCGAAAACGTTCGTCCCGCATTGCCTTCCAGTATCGAAGAACTGCTCCACGACACCGGCAACCCGGAATTCCTACTCCACACGGACCTTTCGGGCGAGGCCGGAGAGCTACTGCATCAACCTCGGTTACAGCGCGCGATCGGCGTGGTCTACCGGCCCGGCACCGAGCGACAGAGCCACTACTTCCACACCCGGCTCGCCGACCAGTTCGACGCGCTCATCCACATCGACCACACCACCGCACTGGAACCGTTGGAGCCGACCAGTGAGTGGATCGCGGGCACCACACCCGAGACGTATCCATCCGGACTGTGACCGGCCATGGGCCATTGGTCCCAGCACTGCGGGCACCACGCCTCTGCCCGGCAAGCACCATCCGGCGCGACGCTATCGGTATGGAAGCGAATACAACCCGCATCGCGGTCCTCTACGCGACCGCAGAAGGATCGACCCGCGATATCGCCGAATTCATCGCCGACGCGCTCGCCGCGCGCGGCGCCTCGATCGAGCTGAGCGATATCGAGCATGCGCCGGAACTGTCCGGTTTCGATGCCATCATCCTCGGCAGTGCGGTGCACAATATGCAACTGCTCCCGGCGATGACGTCCTATGTGAATACCCACCATGACCAACTGGTGCAGGCCAAAGTCTGGCTGTTCAGTATCGGGCTCGGTCCGGCGCTGCGCGGTCCCATCGGGCGGCGGATAGGCCGCATCGTGCCGAAGAAGATCGCGGCGCTGCGTGATTCGATCGCACCGCGCGGCTATCACGCCTTCGCCGGGCACTACGAGCGTGCGGGCGTCTCGCTGCAAGCGCGCACGCTATACCGGCTGATGGGTGGTGGTCGCTACGGCGATCTGCGCGATTGGGAGGCCATTCTGGCCTGGACCACCGGTATCGCCCAGTCGCTCGGCTTGCCGCAGGCCAACTCCACGCCGATCCATCCGTAACGCAAACACATGGGAGCCGACATGGGCGACTACGTCGCTGTCTTCGACGAGCTTCGGCTCGCCGACGCGGACTGGGCCGGGGGCAAGGGCGCCAACCTGGGCGAACTGGTCGCGGCGGGTCTACCGGTGCCGCCCGGATTCGTCATCCTGCGCAACTGCTATGAGCAGGTGATCTCCGACGGGCCGAATGGCGCCGAACTCGACCGTCTGCACGCCGAGGCGCTCGACGCGAGCGCCGACGGTGCTCGGGTAGCCGAATTGTGCCGCCGGATGCGCGACCTCGTACATCACACCGCGCTCGACAACACGGTGCGCACCATCATCCTGGCCGGATACCACGCACTCGGTGACGACGTCGCGGTGGCGGTGCGTTCGTCCGCCGTGGGCGAGGACAGCGCCACCTCGTCCTTCGCCGGAATGAATCTCTCACGCACCAACGTGCACGGCGACGAGAATGTGATCGAGGCCGTAATCGACTGCTGGGCTTCACTGTTCACCCCGCGCGTGGTGACCTATCGAGCACGGCGCGGACTGCGCCGGCGACCGGCGATGGCCGTGGTGGTACAGCGCATGGTGAGCACACGACGGTCCGGGGTGGCCTTCACCGCCGATCCGGCGACCGGACGACGCGACCGAGTGGTGATCGACGCGGCCCGCGGTCAGGGCGAGGTCGTCGTCTCCGGCGCGACCGAACCGGATAGCTACATCCTCGACGCGGACGGACCCACTCTGCTCGAAACCCACAGCGGGCACCAGAGCTTCGCCATCGTGGCCGGACCGGACGGCGACCGGCAGGTCGAATTGACCGAAGCCGAAGCCGAAGCGCCGGTCCTCGACGAGCAGCAGGTCGTCGAGGTGGCCCGGCTCGCGCTGACCGTGCAGAAACATCACGGTACGCCCCAGGACGTCGAGTGGGCCTACGACGAGGACACACTGTGGCTGGTGCAGGCACGTCCGATCACCACACTTCCCGACTACCCGGCGGGTCCGACCACGGTGGGGCAGATGCCTCAGCGGGTACTGGTGCGGGGTCTGGCCGCCGCGCCTGGACAGGCGAGCGGCGCGGTCCGCGTCCTCACCTCACCCGCACAGGGCCAAGCACTGCGCGACGGCGAGGTGCTGGTGGCGCCGATGACCAATCCGGACTGGCTACCCACCATCACCCGCGCCGCGGCGGTCGTCACCGACAGCGGCGGGATGACCTGTCACGCCGCGATCGTTGCGCGCGAGCTCGGTGTCCCGTGCGTGGTCGGCACCCGCACGGCCACCACAGCGTTGGCCGACGCAACAGTGGTCACCGTGGATGGCCGGACGGGCGAAGTCCGCGCGGGACAAGCGGAATCGAGCACAACCACGATTGCCACCGATTCCGCGCCCACCGTCGCGTCGTCGGAACCGACGGCCACCCGCATCTACGTGAACCTCGCACTGCCCGAAGCCGCCGAGCGGGTCGCCGCATCCGATGTCGACGGCGTCGGCCTGCTGCGCGCGGAGACACTGCTCACCGAGGCGCTCGGCGGACGACATCCGCGCGATCTCATCGCCCGCGGCGAGGAACAGGCCTTCGTGACCCGAATGGCCGAGTCACTGCACCACATCACCGCCGCGTTTGCGCCGCGACCGGTCATCTACCGGGCAATCGACATGCGCAGCAACGAATTCCGTGCATTGACCGGCGGAACCCGATACGAGCCGATCGAACACAATCCGATGATCGGCTACCGTGGCTGCTACCGCTACATACGCGAACCCGAACTGTTCAACCTCGAACTCGCCGCACTGGCTCGGGTCCGCGAACGAACCCCCAGCCTGCACTTGATGATTCCGTTCGTGCGCACCCGCTGGGAACTGGCGGCCTGCCTGGAACTCATCGACGCCAGCCCACTCGGCCGCCAGCGCGGACTGCACCGCTGGGTCATGGCCGAAGTGCCCTCGGTGGTGCACTGGCTGCCCGAATACATCGGCCTCGGCATCGACGGTGTCTCCATCGGCAGCAACGACCTCACCCAACTGATGCTCGGTGTCGACCGCGACTCCGAACAATGCGCCGAGTTGTTCGACGAATCCGATCCCGCGGTACTCGATGCCATCACCCGCATCGTCTCGACCGCCCGCCGCCTCGGCATTACCTCGTCGCTGTGCGGACAGGCACCGTCCAACCGCCCCGAATTCGCCGAACACCTTGTCCGCATGGGCATTACGTCCATCTCTGTCACCCCGGATGCCGTACCGGCCGCCCGCCGCGCGGTCGCGGCCGCCGAACGCCGTCTCCTGCTCGACCGGGCGCTCGGCGAGCCCTGTCCGGCGATACCGCGCTGACAACACAGTGGTTGCCCTGGCATCTCGCTGCCAGGGCAACCACTGTGCGTCACAGAACAGCACGTCCGCAGTGCACCTCGCTTCCCCGGACCGCCTCGTACACCCCGCGCGATTCCATTTCGTGAGCACAACAACAGTTTCGCCGCATATCGCGATCTCGCGCCCTGCCCAATTCGCGTCGCACCCACCGACGCGCAAGCTTCGGCGCGGGACTGGATTCGGACACCCGCGCCTCGGATGAAAGCTGCTCAGGTCTTGCGCACCACGATCATCGGGCACTCCACTGTATGCAACAAGGCGTTGCTGGTGGAACCGAGCAGCATGCTCGCGAATCCGCCGCGGCCGTGGCTGCCGACCACGAGCAGTTGCGCATTCAACGACTCTTCGAGCAGCGCCCGAACGGGACGGTCCAGCTTCAGGATTCGAATCACTGGCACGTCCGGGTACCGATCGCGATAGCCGGCCATGTTCTCGGCCAGCAGTGTCTGCTCGGACTCGCGCGCGGCCTCCCAGCCCGAATGCGGCAGATCGATCCCGCTGGCATCGCTCCAGGTGTGCAGCGCCGTCAGCCCGACCTTGCGCCGTGACGCCTCCTCGAACGCCAGCTCGATGGCGGGCACACTGTTGTCCGAACCATCGACACCGACCAGGACTGGTTTGCTCACCGAGACCGGATCCAGCGCCGAATTCCCGTGAATCACCGCGACCGGACAGCGCGCGTGGTGGGTGACCGCGGAGCTGACGGACCCGAGCAGTCCGCGCTGGAACGCGCCGACGCCGCGGCTACCGACCACCAGCATCCTCGCCTGCGCCGAGCGCATGATCAGCGTCGGCGTGATCGACGCGAAGATCACCTCGGTCGCCAAGTCCAGCTCCTCCCCCGGTGTGGCCTGATGTGCGACCCGGGCCGCTTCGGTGACGATCCGCTCGCCGTCGCGCTGCAACCACTCCACGTCCGCTTCGCTCAAGGCCTTGTCGGGACCGAAGTCCGGCATCGCCAAAGAGGTGAGAATGCGCAGCGGACACTGGTGCAGCACGGCATCGACCGCTGCCCAGGCGACCGCCTGATACGAACTCGCCGAGCCGTCTACTGCCGCGATGATCTGTGGACCTGCGGAGTTGCCCATCGTCGCTCCCTTTCCGATATGACCGACAGCGCCGGTCACTGTCCGGGGTCACCGTGCTACGGCAACCTCATTGCCGGTCCTCTTTGATCGGACCGTTGAATTGACGCCACTGCCGGTCCCAGCCCACCCATGACGACGCCCGAGCAGCCATACGGCACCCTGCATCAGCAGCCACGCGATGACCCAGGCGCCGTTCAGCACCACGACGCCGACGCCGATCCCGGTCAGCACGGCGGCGCCGGGACGCCGTGGCGCGGCCGTCGGAGTCCCATCCGATCCCAGCCACACCCGCACGTGATCCCCGGGTGCCGCATGGATCGGCACGCGCATCGTCGCGGTGCCGGGGCGACCATCGTTGGTCCACCGCACCCGCGCCTCGAGCAGATGCGACGGCGACCGCTCGGGTTCGTCGGTGATCACGGCGCTCACTGCGGATTTCGCCGCATCCTCGGTATGGATTCGGGCTGCGGTGTCGGTATACGCCGTGGTTCCCAATGCCCCGGCAATCGGGATCGCGGCGACTACCGCGAGTGCAACCAGGAGCCGCAGCGCGGCCTCGATTCGATCCGACGGCCGAAGCAGGGGATTCGGGCTCCACGGGCGTAGCCACCACAGCCGTCGTCTCAGTGACCACGCGGCATGGATCGGGAACGCCGAGTCCTGCGACATCGCCGATCACCTTCTTCCGGTGGCATTTGCACTGAGTCGAGCATCGCGCGTGGGCACGAGCGCGGGCAGAGACGAAGGTCACCGCTCCCAGGGGTCCACCGACCTCGCTTTTCGGTATGCCTCGACTGCGGTCGGCAAGGTCGGGTAGAGATGCTGCGCGCCGATCTTCGCGGTCAGCCCGGCCGCATCCAGATCGTCGCGCAGATCGGCTTTGACACGCGCCATGGCGAAGACGATGCCGCGAGCAGCCAGCTCCGCGCGCACCTGCTCGACCGCGTCGAGCGCGGTGAGATCGACCTCCACATTGGCCTCGGCATTGAGCACGAACCAGCGCACCGGCGTAGCTCCGCGTTCGTCCCACTCGTCGACCGCGGCCAGCGCCCGCTGCCGGAAGTCCTCCGCATTGGCGAAGCACAGCGGCGCGTCGTAGCGATAGATCACTAGTCCAGGAACCGGTTTCGCGTCCGAATAGTCATCGACGTCGTGCATCCCCGCCAACCCCGGAACGAATCCGAGGATGGCATCGTGGGCCCGCGCTACACGGCGCAACAGGTCGAAGATCGATAGGGCGATCGCCACCAGCACTCCGTAGAGCACACCCAGTGCCAGCACCGCGACAACCGTGCCGAGCGCCAAAACGAGTTCACTGCGCCGAAATCGAGCGATTCGCCGGAATTCGGGCACGTCGATCAGGCGCAGTGCGGCGTAGATGACCAACGCGCCGAGCGCTGCCGTCGGGAAACCGGCGAGGACACCGCGTGCCCCGAGCAGTACTGTCAGCACGCTACCCAGCGCCACAACCGAATACAGCTGTGTACGCGCGCCCATGGCGTCCGCGATCGTGGTGCGGCTACCACTGCAGCTCACCGGAAATCCGTGCAGCACACCGGATGCGAGATTGGTCGCGCCGAGTGCGGCGAGTTCGGTATTCACGGCGACGTGCCCGCCGTGCCGGGCCGCGAAAGCGCGCGCGGTCAAGGCATTGTCGGAGAAACCGACCACGGCGATGCCGACCGCGGGCAAAACCAATTGGGCGATATCGGCGGCCGCAACCCCGGCGAAGCCTGGTGCAGGCAGCCCCGCCGGAACCGATCCGACGACCTCGATGCCGTAGCGCCGCATCGAGAAGACCGTCACCACACCGGTGGCGAGCAGCACCGCGAGCAACGGCCCCGGCACGCGAGGTGCCCGCCAAGCGAGCAACAGCAGCACACTCAGCACCGACACGGCGAGCACCAGTGTCTGCCAGTGCCACCGCCCTGCGTGCGTGGCGAGCGAATGCAACTGCGCGAGAATGGATTCCCCCTTGACCGGAACCCCGGTCACGCGGCCGAGCTGGCCGACGATCATGATCACCGCCGTACCCGCCAGATATCCGACGAGCACCGGTCTCGACAGCAGATCGGCGAGTACACCGAGCCGCGCCGCCGCTCCCGCCAGACACAGCGCTCCCACCAATAGGGCGAGTATCGCCGCCAATGCCGCGTACCGGTCCGGATCACCGGCCGCCAGCGGTGCCAGCGCCACCGCGGTCATCAGCGCCGTGGTCGACTCCGGGCCGACCGACAGCCGCCGGGAAGTGCCGAGCAGAACGTATACCGCCATCGGCCCGATCGACGCCCACAACCCGACGACCGGTGCCAGCCCAGCCACGGTCGCATAGGCCATCACCTGCGGCACCAGATAGGCGGCGACCGTGACACCGGCCAGGACATCGGTGCGCAGTCGGGTCCGGTCGTAGCCATCGAACTGCCGCAGGCCCGGGAGTAGACGCGCCAGCATATGGCCAGCATCGCACGGTTCGGCCATCGGACGCCGATGGCCGAAAGTCCCTGGGCATGGGTCGGTTCGGCACTGTGCGGGCGCACTGCGCGGTCGTAGCGTCGAATCGAAGCAGTTTCACGGTTGAGGAGACCGAGATGCGAGTCCGAGTCGTCTACGAGTCGATGTTCGGCAATACCGCCGCCGTCGCCAACACCATTGCGGCGGCACTGGGCAAATACGGTGAGGTGGAGGTGTTGGATGTGGCGACAGCTGCCCAACGCCCCGAGCCGACGGTAGACCTGCTGGTAGTCGGCGCTCCCACGCATGCCTTCGGCATGAGCCGGGCACGCACGCGGAGCGACGCGGCCGGCCGGACGGAGGCGCCGATCACGATCGATATCGGCATGCGGGAGTGGCTGGACGCGGCTCTGCCGGTGCCGCCGGGCTCCCGGGCCGCGGCATTTTGCACCAAGGCCGCGAAACCCTCCTGGCTACCCGGTTCGGCCGCGCGCGGCGCCGGAAAACGGTTGCGGCGCTTGGGCTATGAGCTGATCGACGCGCCGACCGACTTCCGCGTCGACGGCACGCTCGGCCCGCTCACCGCGGGTGAGTTGGAGCGGGCGCGGGCTTGGGCGGATCACCTCGCCCACACCGAGCTCGACCACATCGCGCACCGGTCCTGAGTGCCGAGCAGCAGCGATGTCGTATCGGGTCGCGGTCACCGAATCGAGTCCGACCACCCTGCTCGAGCTGCGTCGCACGGTGCGTGCCGCGCATGCGGGCGACGACATCGACGCGGGCATGCGGGCACTCTACGAGTTGGCCGCCCGCACCGGACTCGCACCGGCCGGACCCCCGTCGACGACGTACCTCGGCATGTTCGGACCGGACGCGACCACAGAGGTCGACTTCGGCCTCCCGGTGACCGACGCAATCCTCGACGGCACCGCCGAACGCATCGGTCTACGCCATCTCGAGCCGACCCTATTCGCCAGCACCAGACACCGCGGCGACTACCGCTGTATCGGCGATGCCTACCGTGCGCTCGACGACTGGATCAGTTCCTCCAACTATCAACCGATCGGACCCTCCACCGAGGTGTACCTGGTGGCGCCGGACGCAGCGGTACGGCCCAGCGATCTCGTGACCGAGATCCGCAGACCGGTCACCGCCGCCCTCGCGGTCCGCCTGCCCGCGCTGTTCGCCGACGCCGTCTTGGAGCTTCGAAAGGCATTGGCCGAAAAGGGATTCGGCATCATAACCGAGATCGATGTGCGTGCCACAATGCGGATGAAGCTCGGTGTGCAGATGGACGAGTACCTGATTCTCGGTGCCTGCAACCCGGTCCTCGCTCACCGTGCGCTGACCGCTGATCCTCGGGTCGGCTTGCTGCTGCCGTGCAATGTGGTGGTGCGCGCCGCGGATGACGACACGACCCTCGTCGAGGCGGCCGACCCTGAGTTGCTGGTGCGCGGTGCGGTGCTGCACCGCACCGACGAACCCGAACTGCACGCGGTCGCCCGGGACGCCAGGGAGCGCTTGGCGGCGGCTTTGGAGACCGCCGGAAAACGGCTGGAGATCGTCGAAAAGCGTGCACCCGATACGCGATAGCCCGATGATTCGGGAGCGGACTGTACTCGTCGCAACAGGCCGCGATCGTTCAGCAGGCGGTCGCCTCGCTGGTGCCGAAGGGCTCCGACAACACTTCCTCGACAGCTCGACGCGGCGTCATCGGCAGCGCATGGGAACTCGTCGGTGGCCAGCCGATCCTGATGAGAGCCTGTGGATAGCCGTAGTCGTCGAGGACCCCGGCCCGCACCCGATGACGCAGCGCCGGGATCTCGAGCGGTTCGGTCAGCACGCAGGTGGCCAGGCCGACATTGGTGGCTGTCAGCAAAACCGCGCTCAACGCCTCGCCCGCGCTCAGTCGCGAGCCTCGACCGTCGCCTGTGGTGGCGAGCACCAGCAGTTCGGCGAAGTCGGGTTCGTGCGCCTCGTCGACCAACCCCGGACCAGCGAATGCCGGTGGCGGCAGTTCGTCGTCGGCGCGAACTCGCGGGGTGTTCCTTGCGGGCACACCATCCGGTGTCGCGTGCCTGCCGCTCCACTCGGCCACTTCGAATCGAAACTCCTGATCCTCCGAATGCCGCTCGGCCGCCACCCGCAGGGCATCGACCAAACGCTCCCGCGACCGGTCACTGGCCTGCCGCACAACGGCCCCCAGCGTCGCGGCACGCTCGGTGACCAGTCCCAGGTACCCGGGCGGCACCGGCCATGAGCTGTAATGTCGGCGATCGGTCCGTCTGCGGGGGATCGCCGCACTCAGCGCGATGTCTTGGGGAGTCGGCCGATGCCGCACCAGTTCGATCGCTGCCAAGTGGTCGGGTTCGGCGGGGTTCGGCAGTCGATGTACCACCGCCGACCAGCCGAGCGCGGCGAAAGCGACCCGCAGATGATGCAGTGCCGCGCCGCAGCTCAACACCATGTCACGTTGATCGGGATCGGTCGATGGCAGCGCTCGCTCGGGATCCAGGCGCAGGTGGATGGAGCGATCGCCGATCCGCCACCGCCACGGTTGGGTGTTGTGTACCGACGGCGCCCGCACCGCGAGCGCGAGCGCCGCTTCCACGGTGTGATCATCGGGCAATCCGTGGTCCATTGTCGTCATCCTTTCTTCGCCCCGATCCACGCTGCCCCTGATGCACCGCCATCAGTAAGAGCACGACGACCCCTTCTGGCGGGACTTCGGATAACGATGCGAGGACGGTCCGGAAGTCCCGCCACATCAATGACCTTCGGCCATCACCTCGCGCCACCCATTGCGAAATCCTTAATGCAGCAGTGGGAGAAACCCCTATGTGCCTCACCTGATGGAGGTTGACACCATGTCCGAATTCCACGGCCGAAGCGCCGTCGTCACCGGCGGCGCGCACGGCATCGGCGCGGCCATCGCGCGAACCCTGGTCAAGTCCGGCCTACGCGTGGTCGTGGCCGATCTCCTCGATGCCGAGGGTGCGGCGACGGCCGAATCCCTCGGCCCGACAGCGATATTCCGACACCTCGACGTCATCGACGAATGCGGCTGGCGGCAGGTGCTCGACGATGCCGAAGCGTATTTCGGGCCACTCGCCGTGCTCGTGAACAATGCGGGGATTGTCGACTTCGGCGGTATCGAGTCCGAATCCCCTGCGTTGTTCCGTCATGTCGTGGACGTCAACCTGTACGGCGCGTGGCTCGGCATGCATCTGGCTGCCCCGCGGCTACGCGCCAATGGCGACGGCGTCATCGTCAACATCTCCTCGACGGCCGGCCTGGTGGGCTATTCCGGGATCGCCGGATATGTAGCAAGCAAATGGGGTCTGCGTGGACTGACCAAGGCCGCCGCGCTCGAACTCGGCGACGCCGGAGTCCGGGTCTGCTCGGTGCACCCCGGCCCGATACACACCCCGATGACCGCCGGCATCGACGAGAGCATCGCCGCAGGACAACCGCTTCCGCGTTTCGGTGAGCCGGAGGAGGTCGCGGCGATGGTCGGCTTCATCGTGAACGAGGCCAGCTTCTCGACCGGTTCGGAATTCGTCACCGACGGTGGCGCCACCGCGGGCATGACACTCGTCGAACCCCCGCAGGCGCACGGAACTTGGCAATGACCGCCGCCGCCCAACTGCGCGAAACCCACACCGGCGTGGTAGTGCTCTGCGGGGACCGAGCGTACAAAACCAAGAAGCCGATCGCCACCGACTTCCTGGACTTCAGCACAGCACCGCTGCGCGAGCACGCCTGTGCCCGCGAGGTCGAGTTGAACCGGCGACTGGCGCCGGATGTCTATCTCGGCGTCGCACACCTCACCGATCCGACCGGCGGTCCCGACGAACCGGTAATCGTCATGCGGCGGATGCCCGAAGACCGGCGCCTGTCCAATGTGCTCGCCGATCCCCTCGTGCGCCGATCGGAGCTGTCCGCACTGGTCCAAGTGCTCACCCTGTTCCACCACACAGCACGGCGCGGACCCGAGATCGATCGGGCCGCAACGCCGGAGCAACTGCGCGAGCGCTGGCGTGCATTACTGCACCCGCTCGCGGAACAATCAGCCGACCTCATGAATCCGACAGGGCTCGCGCGCATCGATGAACTCGCGATGCGCTACATCGAGGGCCGAAAGCCATTGCTAGCGCAGCGGATTGCCGATGGCCACATCGTCGACGGGCACGGCGACCTGCTCGCGGAGGATATCTTCGATCTCGCCGACGGCTTCCGGGTACTCGACTGTCTGGACTTCGACGATCAACTCCGCTACGTCGATTGTCTCGACGACATCGCCTTTCTGGCAATGGATCTCGAATTCCTCGGCCACCGCGAGCTAGGCGATCGACTACTCGACGAATACCTCAGAGCCACCGCGGATCCGGCACCCACCTCATTACGCGATCA